>NZ_JAIQZJ010000012.1 GCF_020073815.1 Nocardioides mangrovi | reverse complement strand
ACCAGGCCCTGCAACTCTCAGCCAGGTCGTCCCCGAAGAGCGACTCGCTCAGCTCGGCAGTGACCCAGCAGACCCGGGGTGCAGACAAGACGATTCGCCTCGTCCACCCCCAGGGTCAACCAGTGAGGGCTCAGCCGACGCGGTCGATGACGATCGGGGTGGCGTCGTACGACGACCCGTCCTCGATGTCGTAGCCGCCCTCCAGCGAGGCGAGGGCGCGCTCGAAGCGGTGCTCGTCGTCGGTGAGCAGCGTGAAGAGCGGCTGGCCCTCGGTGACCTGGTCGCCCGGGCGGGCGTGCCAGACGACGCCGGCCCCGGCCTGCACCGGATCCTCCTTGCGCGCCCGGCCGGCACCGAGGCGCCAGGCGGCCAGGCCGACCGCCATCGCGTCGAGCCGGGTGAGCACACCCGAGGCGGGTGCGGCGACGACGTGCGACTCACGGGCCGTCGGGAGCGCCGCGTCGGGATCACCGTCCTGGGCGCGGATCATCCGCTTCCAGACGTCCATCGCCGAGCCGTCGGCGAGCCTGTCCGCGGGGTCGACGTCGCCGCGGCCCGCGCCGGCCAGCATCTCGCGGGCCAGGGCCAGGGTCAGCTCGACCACGTCGGCGGGTCCGCCGCCGGCCAGCACGTCGACCGACTCCTGGACCTCGATCGCGTTGCCCGCGGTCAGGCCGAGCGGCGTGGACATGTCGGTGAGCAGGGCGACGGTGTGGACGCCGGCGTCGGTGCCGAGCGCGACCATCGTCTCGGCGAGCTCGCGGGCCGAGTCGAGGGACTTCATGAAGGCGCCGGTGCCGACCTTCACGTCGAGGACCAGCGCACCGGTGCCCTCGGCGATCTTCTTGGACATGATCGAGGAGGCGATCAGCGGGATCGCCTCGACCGTGCCGGTGACGTCGCGCAGGGCGTAGAGCTTCTTGTCCGCCGGGGCGAGGCCGTCGCCGGCCGCGCAGATGACCGCGCCGACCGACTCCAGCTGGGCGAGCATCTCGGCGTTGGACAGGGCCGCCCGCCAGCCCGGGATCGCCTCGAGCTTGTCGAGCGTGCCGCCGGTGTGGCCGAGGCCGCGCCCGGAGAGCTGGGGCACGGCGACGCCGCAGGCCGCGACGAGCGGGGCCAGCGGGAGGGTGATCTTGTCGCCGACGCCGCCGGTCGAGTGCTTGTCGGCGGTCGGCCGCGACAGCGACGAGAAGTCCATCCGCTCCCCCGACGCGATCATCGCGTCGGTCCAGCGCGAGATCTCCCGGCGGTTCATGCCGTTGAGCAGGATCGCCATCGCGAGCGACGACATCTGCTCGTCGGCGACCGCGCCGCGCGTGTAGGCGTCGATCACCCAGTCGATCTGGCTGTCGCTCAGCTCGTGGCGGTCGCGCTTGGCGGCGATCACCTCGACGGCGTCGTGAGCGTGGGCGTTCTCAGACATGGGTTCCTCTCACAGGCAGGCTGCGGAAGCCCCGCAGCACGAAGGTCCCCCGGCTCTCCGGCTCACCGGCGAGCTCCAGGTCGGGGAAGGCGTCGAACAGGGCGGGCACCGACTCGGCGAGCTCCATCCGCGCCAGCGGGGCACCGAGGCAGAAGTGCACGCCGACGCCGAAGGCCAGGTGGCTGTTGGGCGTCCGGTCGACGCGGAACTCGTCCGGCTCGTCGAAGACGGCCGGGTCGCGGTTGGCGGCGCCGAGCAGCGCGGCGATCTTCTGCCCCTCCTCGACGACGACGGTCTGCTCGCCGTGCGTGAACTCGACGTCCTCGGTCGCCGTGCGCTCGAAGAGCTGGAGCGCGGAGTCGAAGCGGAGCATCTCCTCGACCGTGGCCGGTACGTCGGCCCCGGGGCGCAGGCCGCGCTGCAGCATCGCGTTGAGTCCGTTGCCGAAGACGTTGACCGACGCCTCGTGGCCGGCGTTGAGCAGCAGCACCACCGCGGCGACGACCTCGTCGTCGGTCAGCTCGGTCGCCACGAGGTCGCTGATCAGGTCGTCCTGCGGCGACGTGCGACGCTCCCCCGCCAGCTCGCGGGCGAGCCCGGCGAAGTCCGTGGCCGCCCAGACGGCGTGGTCGACGGTCTCCTGGGACGGCGCGACCTCGTACATCCGCACGATCGCCTGCGACCAGTCGCGCAGGTCGTGGGCGTAGGAGCGCGGGACCCCGAGCAGGTCGGCGATGACCAGGACGGGCAGCGGCTCGGCGTACCCCTCGATGACGTCGAAGCCGGTCGGGTCGACCTCGGCCAGGAGCTCGCCGGCCAGCTCGCGCACGCGGGGCCGGAGCCGCTCGATGTGGCCGCGGCCGAACGCCGACGCGACCGGCCGGCGCAGGCGGGTGTGCTCGGGCGGCTCGTTCTCCATCATCTGGTTGCGGTGGAGCAGGTTGAAGGGCTCGAGGTAGTCGAGCGGCTCCTTGTCCTGCCACAGCCGGCCCAGCCTCCGGTCGCGCTGCACCTGCCCCACCGACGCGTGCGCGAAGGTGAGGTACATGCCGGAGCCCTCGTGCCACGCCACGCCGCCGGTGACCGCGTGCAGCTCGCGCTCCCGCGCGAAGTGGGGATACGGGTCGGCGACGACGTCCGGGTCGGTCAGGTCAAGCGAGGTCGTCGGGACCGAACGCATCAGGGAGCACCTCGTCCATCGTCTTGATCCCGGAGACCGTCCAGAGGAGCAGCCCGGGACCACCGTTCTCGTACAGGAGCTGGCGGCAGCGGCCGCACGGCATGATGATCTCGCGGTCGCCGTTGACGCACACGAAGTGGGTCAGCCGCCCGCCACCGGTGATGTGGAGCTGGCTGACCAGCCCGCACTCCGCACAGAGGGCGACGCCGTACGCCGCGTTCTCGACGTTGCAGCCGGTCACGACCCGGCCGTCCTCGACCGTCGCGGCCGCGCCCACCGAGAAGTGGGAGTAGGGCGCGTAGGCGTGGGTGACCGCCTCCTCGGCGGCGGCCTTGAGGGCCTCCCAGTCGAACCCGTCGTCCGCCACTACCCGGCGCTGCCCTTGCGATAGACCTGCCCGTCGGCCGCGGGCATCCGCAGGCGCTGCGAGGCGAGCGCGAGCACCAGCAGCGTGACGACGTACGGCGTCATGCCGGTGAACTCGCGCGGCACGGTGTCGGTGAGCAGGAACCACAGCAGGAAGCCGATCCCCAGCAGGCCGAGGACGATCCCCGCGGTGCGGGCGCCCTGGTAGAAGCGCCAGGCGGCGTAGGCGAGCAGGCCGATCGCGACGAGCAGCAGCAGCGCGTGGACGGCCGACGGCGTGCGCAGCCGCAGCGCGTCGGTGTAGCCGAAGAGCAGCGAGGCTCCGAGCGTCCCGAAGGGGTTCCAGTTGCCGAAGATCATCGCCGCGAGGCCGATGTAGCCACGGCCGCCGGTCTGGTTGGTGGTGAACCCGCTGGCGGCGACGAGGGCCAGGAACGCTCCGCCGAGGCCCGCCAGCGCGCCGGAGACCAGCACCGCGACGTACTTGTAGCGGTAGACGTTGACGCCCAGCGACTCGGCCGCGGCCGGGCTCTCGCCGCAGGACCGCAGGCGCAGGCCGAACGGCGTGTGCCACAGCAGCCACGAGGTCGCGATCACGATGAGCACGATGATCAGGGTGAGCACCGAGATGCGCGTGGTGAGCGCGGCCAGGAAGCCGGCGAGGTCGGAGATCACGAACCAGCCGCGGTCGTTGAGGTTGACCAGCCCGTCGGACACACCCGGGATCGTGACGAACGGGAGCCCGTCGAGACCGGTGAGCTGACGCGGGCCGCCGTACTGCAGGTCGGAGAAGAACGCCTCCGCGAGGAAGACCGTGGCACCGAGCCCGATGATGTTGATCGCGACGCCGGACACGATGTGGTCGACGCCGAAGGTGATCGTCGCGATCGCGTGCAGCAGGCCACCGACCGCCCCCATCCCGGCCGCGCCGAGCAGGCCGACCCACGGGCCGTAGTGGTAGGTGAAGTAGGCCGCGCCCCACGTGCCGAGCAACATCTGGCCCTCAAGGCCGATGTTGACGACGCCGGCCCGCTCCGACCACAGGCCGCCCATGCCGGCGAGCAGGATCGGGCATGCCGAGAGGATCGCGGCGCGCAGGGTGTTGGCGGCGGAGATGTCGTCCGCCCCGGTGAAGATGCGCACCAGGGAGAGCCCGACGACGGCGAGGAGCAGCACCAGCCAGTAGGACCGGTAGAGCCCGGCGATCTTCGTCGCACGCGGCGACGGCGCGCTCCGGTCGACGTCGGTGTTGGTCGTGCTCATGCGGCCACCTCCTGCGCCGGCGCGGTGCGCGCTCGGGCGACCGATCGTTGTTCGAGCCGGATGCGGTAGCGACGGACCAGCTCGTAGGCGATGACGACGGCGAGCACCGCGACGCCCTGGGTGATCTGCACGACGCTCGGCGAGATGTCGGTCTGGAAGACCAGCGAGTTGGACTGCGCGCTGAGGAAGGCGAACAGCACGGCGCCGAAGATCATGCCGACCGGCTGGTTGCGGCCCAGCAGCGCGACCGCGATGCCGGTGAAGCCCAGGCCCGCCTGGAAGGTCGTGCCGTAGGTGTAGGCGGAGCCGAAGTAGGCCGGCATCCAGATCAGGCCGGCCACGGCACCCGAGAGCAGCATCGAGACGAGGACCATCCGGTTGACCTTGATGCCGCTGGCGACCGCGGCGGTCTGCGAGAGGCCGGTCGCGCGGAGGTCGAAGCCGAAGCGGGTCTTGTTGAGCAGCACCCAGAACCCGATGCCCACGGCCACGGCCAGCAGGCCGAGGGTCCAGATCGCACCGTCACGGTCCTCGAACGGCACCCAGCCGGGCACCTGGCTCGAGGCGTGCAGCGCCTTGGTGCGCACCTGGTTGCCGCCGTGCTCGCCGTACTGGTCGAGCAGGTAGCCGACCAGGATCGCGGCGATCGAGTTGAGCATGATCGTCGAGATGACCTCGCTGACCCCGCGGGTCGTGCGCAGGATGCCGGCGATGCCGGCCCAGATCGCACCCACGGCCATCGCGATGACCAGGCTGGCGAAGACGTTGATCGCGCCGGGCAGCAGCGCGGCGCCCGCGAAGGTCGCCGCGGTGTACGACGCGAGGGTGTACTGCCCCTCCACGCCGATGTTGAAGAGTCCCATCCGGAAGCCGATCGCGGCCGCGACGGCGGAGAGGTAGATCATCGACGTCTGGTTGATGATGTTGACCATGATCCGGTTCTCCGGCTTGGCCAGGATCACCGACCAGAAGTCGCCCGCGCTCGAGTCGCTGCCGGAGGCCAGGATCACGATGCTGGTCGCCAGCATCGCGATGAGGACCGCGATCACCGGGGCGAGCAGCGCGAAGCCGATCCGCTTGAGCGTGTTCACGCGTTGCCTCCCGTCATCGCGGCGCCGAGGTCCTGGGGCGTCACCCGGGCCGGGTCGAAGGTGCCGACCATCCGGCCGCGCAGGATGACCTCGATCCGGTCGGAGAGGCCGATCAGCTCGTCGAGGTCGGCGGAGATGAGGAGCACCGCGAGGCCGTCGTGGCGGGCCCGCTTGATGTGGCTCCAGATCGCGGCCTGGGCGCCGACGTCGACGCCGCGGGTCGGGTGCGAGGCGATCAGGAGCACCGGGTCGCCGCTCATCTCGCGGCCGATGATCAGCTTCTGCTGGTTGCCGCCCGAGAGGGCCCGGGCGACGGTGTCGATGCCGGGCGTGCGGACGTCGTACTCCTCGACGATCCGCCGGGTGTCCTTGCGCGCGCCGGACCGGTTGATCCACGGGCCCTTCACGCTCGGCGGCCGCGTCTGGTGACCGAGGATGCGGTTCTCCCAGAGCGGCGAGTCGAGCAGCAGGCCGTGCCGGTGGCGGTCCTCGGGGATGTAGCCGACGCCGGACTCGCGGAGCCGGCGGGTGTCCCAGGTGGTGACGTCCTCGTCGCCGAGGAAGATGCGGCCGGCGGTCGGGCGACGCATGCCCATGACCGTCTCGACCAGCTCGGCCTGTCCGTTGCCCTCGACGCCCGCGATGCCGAGGATCTCGCCGCGGTGGATGTCGAGGGTGATGTCGGAGAGCAGGTCGCGGCCGGCCTCGTCGGTGAGCGTCAGGTCGCGCAGCGAGAGCTGGACGACGTCGGTGACGGTCGACTCCGAGGTCTCGGGCGAGGGCAGCTCCGAGCCCACCATCAGCTCGGCGAGCTCACGCTTGGTGGCCGTCTTCGGGTCGGCCTCGCCGACCGTGGTGCCGCGGCGCATGACGGTGATGTCGTCGGCGATCGCGAGGACCTCGTCGAGCTTGTGGGAGATGAAGAGCACGGAGTGGCCGTGGCTGCGCAGGTCGCGGAGGTTCGCGAAGAGCGCGTCGACCTCCTGCGGGACCAGCACGGCGGTCGGCTCGTCGAGGATGATCACCTGGGCGCCGCGGTAGAGCACCTTGAGGATCTCGAGGCGCTGCCGGTCAGCGACGCCGAGGGTCTCGACCAGCACGTCGGGGCGCAGGCCGAAGCCGTAGCGCGAGGAGATCGACTCGAACTCGGCCCGGGCCTTGTCACCGATGCCGTGCAGCCGCTCGGCACCGAGGACGGCGTTCTCGAGCGCGGTGAGGTTGTCGGCCAGCATGAAGTGCTGGAAGACCATCCCGATCCCGACCGCGATCGCGTCCGTCGGAGAGCGGAACGAGTGCTGCGTGCCGTCGACCTCGATGGTGCCCTCGTCCGGCTTCTGCACGCCGTACAGGATCTTCATCAGCGTCGACTTGCCGGCGCCGTTCTCCCCGATCAGGGCGTGCACGGTGGCGGGCCGGATCGTCACGTCCACGTCGTGGTTGGCGATGACACCGGGGAAGGACTTGCCGATGCCGGACAGCCGGACCTCGGGGGCGTGGACGGCGTCGGCACTGACGCTGTCGGCAGCCGCAGCTGACACGGGGGACCTCCGTCAATTCAGGGGTGGTGCGCGACCAGGACGTGCAGATCAGGACATGGAACGGCGTACGGGCCCGGGGAGCACGCTACCCCGGGCCCGTACGTTAGTCAGGCGGCGATCCGCCCGCCGTCACGGGGCGGTCGGAACCTTGATGTCGCCGCTCTTGATCTTGTCGGCGTAGCCGTCGATGTCGCTCTGGATCGAGTCCAGGAAGCCACCGGAGGTCGAGTAGCCCACGCCGTCGTTCTTGAGGTCGTAGGTGACGTAGCCGGTGTTCGGCGAGCCGTCGTTGACCGACTTGATGAAGTCGTACGACGCGACGTCGACGCGCTTGAGCGCCGAGGTCAGGATGTGCGGCTGCTGGTCGGCGGTCGCGGTGAGGTACTGGTCGGAGTCGACACCGATCGCCCAGTTGCCGTCGCCGGCCTCGACCGCGGCGTCGAAGACACCGCTGCCGGAGGCGCCGGAGGCGTGGTAGACGACGTCGGCACCCTTGTCGAACTCACCCGCAGCGGCGGTCTTGCCACCGGCCGGGTCGCCGAAGCCGGAGAGGTCGCTCTCCTCGATGTAGGCGATGTCGACCTTGATGCTCGGGTCCACGGCGTGGACGCCCGCGGTGTAGCCGGCCTCGAAGGACTTGATGAGGTCGTTGTGCACACCACCGACGAAGCCGACCTGCTTGGACTTGGTCGTCTCGGCAGCCGCGACGCCCACCAGGAAGGAGGACTCGTTGGCGGCGAAGGAGAAGTACGCGACGTTGTCGTTGGCCTTGTCGTCGGGGTCGTAGCCGTCGACGACGCCGAACGCGACGTCCGGGTAGTCCGGGGCCACGGCGTTCACGGCGTCGCTGTAGGCGAAGCCGACACCGATGACGGCGGTCGCGCCGGCGTCGGCCATCTGGCGGAGGCGGTCCTCGCGGGCCGACTCGGCCTCGCCGTCCTGGGCCTCGCCCTCGAGGCAGGTGGCGTCGAAGTCCTCGACGGCCTTCGCGACACCGGCGTACGCCGAGTCGTTGAACGACTGGTCGCCGCGGCCGCCCACGTCGTAGGCCAGACCGATCTTGGGACCGCTGCCGTCGGCGGTCTTGCAGACGTCGGCGCTCGCGTCGGTGGAGGAGCCACCGCTCGCGCTGCCGCCGTCGCTGCCGCCGTCGCTGTCACTGCCGCATGCCGTGAGGGCCATCAGGCTGGCCGCCACTACGGCGGCGAACTTCGTGGTGCGTCGCAAGACGCCTCCTTCGTTGGGTGGAACCGCAGAGCGGGAAAACAACGAAACCCTAGGGCCTGCGTCCGGCAGGTCCACCCCGTTCACGAAGTTGTTACCGAGTCGATGCGGGTTGCGCAGAACTTGTCAGTCAGACCCGCCGATTTTCAGCAAGGACCGCTCTACCACCGGCAGATCGGCCCGTGCGGTCAGGCGCTGGGGAGCGTGGCCAGAGCGGCCTGCGCGAGCACCCGCGCACCGATGCCGACCGCCCGGTCGTCGACCCGCAGGTTGCCCTGGTGGAGGTCGTACGTCGGGCCGCCGGGGGTGCGGGTGCCGAGCCGGCCCATCGCGCCCGGGACCCGGTCGAGGTACCAGCCGAAGTCCTCGCCGCCGAGGCTCTGCTGGGTGGGCACGTGGCCCTCCCGGCCGACCACCCGCTCGACGGCGGTCGCGAGCCGCAGGATCGAGGCGGCGTCGTTGACGACCGGGGGCACGCCGCGCTGGTAGTCGACCCGCGCCTGGACGCCGTACGGCGCCACGATCTCCTCGACCAGCTGCGGGACCAGCTTCTCGGCCTCGGACCACGCGATCGCGTCGAGCATCCGGACCGTGCCGCCGGCGCGGCCGGTGGCGGGGATGACGTTGTGGGCCGAGCCGGCGCGGATCAGGCCCCAGACGACGCTGACCCCGGACCGCGGGTCGAGCCGGCGGGAGAGGATCGCGGGCAGCTCGGTGACGACCTTGCCGAGGGCGTAGGTGAGGTCCTCGGTGAGGTGCGGCCGCGAGGTGTGGCCGCCCGAGCCGGACAGGGTCACGTCGAGGTGGTCGGCGGCGCCGGTGATCGGGCCCTCGCGGAGCCCGACCTGGCCGACGTCCAGGGTCGGGTCGCAGTGGAGGCCGAAGACCCGCTCGACGTCGTCGAGCACGCCGAGGTCGATGAGCGACAGCGCTCCCCCGGGCATGACCTCCTCGGCCGGCTGGAAGAGCAGCCGCACCCGGCCGTTCAGGAGCCCGCGCTCGTGCACCCGGGCGAGGGCCAGCGCGGCGCCGACGAGGGCGCTCGTGTGGACGTCGTGCCCGCAGGCGTGGGTGACGCCCTCGACCGTGCTCGCCCACGGCTCACCGGTCAGGTCGGGCACCGGGAGGGCGTCGAGGTCGGCCCGCAGCGCGACGACCGGCCGGGGGTCGTCGGGGTCGCCGAGGTCGGCGACCAGGCCGGTGCGCGGCAGCTCGGTGACCCGCCAGCCGGCGGCGGCCACGCGGGCGGCGACGAGCGAGGTCGTCCGGGTCTCGCGCCAGGACAGCTCGGGATGAGCGTGGAGGTCCCGCCGGAGCGCCACCAGGTCGGCGCCGTGGTCGGCGACGACCTCGTCGACGAGGGCGTCGACGAGCGCGGTGGCGGCGGGGTCGGACATCAGGACGAGGTTAGCCCGCCTCGCCCACGAAGGGGTGCGGGCCCGGCAGGGCTGGACAGGCTCAGACGGGTGGCCTCTGGTCCAGACCGTTGGCGGCGACCGCCACCCAGTCGCGCACCCGCGAGGTCGGCACGTGCAGCACCCGCGCCACCATCGCCGGGGAGTAGCCCGACTCCGTGACGGCCGCGACGGCGAACTCCTTCGCGGTCGGGAAGGCTCGCTCGGCGACGCCCGGGAGGGTCGGCACCGGCGACCCGGGGGGCACCGGGGACCCGGCCGCCTCGATCAGCTCGGCCGGCGTGTCCGGCACCAGCACGGGCTCGGGTGCGCTCTCCCCTCCCACGGGCTCGGGGACGACCGGCGCCGGCGGCCGGTACGTCGCGATCGCGCGGTGACCCTGGGCGACCAGCGACTCCTCGAAGAGCCGGCGCAGCTCCCGCTGCTGGCGCCGCCGGCGCAGCACGAAGACCAGGCCGACCAGCGGCACGACCAGCACCAGCAGCAGCGGCATCGCCGAGGAGTGCCGCTCGGCCCACATGACGGCCTCGGGCCGGTAGGTCCAGTCGCCGCCGTTGCCGTCGCCGGTCTCGAGGCGGGCCGCGCCGGCCTGCGAGACCGCGCCGGAACCGCGACCGTCGATCTGGTTGTCGCTGACGGTCGCCGTCGCGTCGCCGTCGCCGGCGAGCCGGACGCCGTGCCCGGTGCCGACGGTGATGTCGTTGCCCGTGACGGTCGCCTGCGACTGGTCGATGTCGACGCCGACCTCGTCGCCGGCGATCGTCGAGTCGGTGACGCTGGCGTCGGTCACGTCGTCGGTGATCCAGATGCCGTCGCCGTCCTCCGACTCGACCGTGGACCCGTCGTCGATCGTCACGTCCGTGGCGGCGCCGTGGATCGCCAGGGCCGTCGCGGCCGAGCGGATCGTCGTGCCGCCGATGGCGACGTGGTCGACGGCGGTGATCCGCGCGCCGCCGTACGCGCTCCCGGTGATCGTGCTCGAGAGCACGGTCAGACCGGAGTAGTTGCCGATCCCGTAGCCGGCCGAGTTGAGGCCGTCGGCGAGCGGCGATCCGTCGACGTCGAGGCCGTAGCTGCCGGCCTTCGTGATGGTGGCGTGCTCGATCAGGACGTGGGCCGTGCCGTTGGAGACCGCGACCCCGTCCTCCCCGGGCCTCTTCACGGTCAGGCCGCGGAGCCGGATGTTCTGGGAGCGGTTGGTGAGCTCGACGCCGTGCCGCTGCGGGCTCGTGACGGTGAAGTCGTTCGCGCGCACCCGCTGGGCGCCGGACGCGTAGAACCCGATGTGGAGGTCGGTCGCGGTGACGTGGGCGAGGCGCGCGACGGCCGTCGTGTCGGTGCTGCCGGTGACCGAGAGCCCGCCGGTGCGGCCGCTCCAGTAGCCCAGGTGGGACAGGTCGACGTACGCGAGCCCAAGGCCGCCGTCCTTGACGCGGATGTAGGGCCGGCCGTCGTCGGTGGTCGTGTCCGGCGCGTCCGTCGACGTGTCCCAGCCGACGACCGTGAGGTGGTGGTCGGCGGAGCCGGTCAGCGCGATGCCGCCGCCCCAGGAGACCAGGCTGGTGTACCCCTTCGGCCCGCTGGCCAGCCGGAGGGTGCCGCCGGCCGGGGACATGATCACGAGCGAGGCGTCCCGGCGCACGGCGACCGACTGGACGAGCGTCACGACCGTTCGCGAGGTCCGCTCCGCGGCGCCCACGCGGATCAGGTCCTGGAGCGTGTACGGCGTCCGCCGCGCGCCCAGCACCACGGTGCCGTCGACCCGGGAGATGCCGGTGGCCTCGCCGAGGCTGACCTTGCGCAGCCGGGCGTCGTCCTGGTCGAGCAGCCGCGTCTCCTGGGCGGCGTGGGCGAGCGGGTCGGCCTCGTCCGGCTCGGCCGCGGCGGTCGAGGTCGCCGCCGGCTGGTCCTCGGTGTCCTTGTCGTGCTCGCGGACCCACGCGACCCCCACCAGGGCGGCCAGCAGCACCAGCACCGCCGCGACCCGGATGAGGTTGCGCCAGCCGCGGCCGAGGGTCTCGCCGCGCTCGGCCGCGGTCACCTCGCTCACGCGGGGGCCTGGGCGGGATCGGCGGCCTTGCTCAGGCTGGCCTCGGTCTGGCCCTCACCGCCGATGGTGTCCGCCGAGCGGGTCAGCCAGCCCTGCTTGTTCATGGTGAAGAGCGCGTAGGTCTTGATCGGGCCGGCCACGAACATCACCGCGAAGGTGACGACCGGCAGGATCAGGATGTCCTCGGGCCGCCGCCACAGGTGCGAGATGCCGCGGATGCCACGACCCACGAAGAGCCAGGCCAGCGACACCCCGAAGGCCGCCCAGGGATGGTCAGAGCGCAGGCTGAGGAAGACGTAGACGAGCGCGATGGTGCTGGTGACCGGCGTCAGCAGGATCTGCATGACGGTGATCTGGGAGATGATCGGGGTCTTGAAGATCCAGCCGTTGCGGACGGCGGTGATGTAGCAGCGGTAGGAGTTGCGGCTCCAGCGGACCCGCTGCTTGCAGAACGCGCGGAACGTGTCGGGGAACATCGACAGCGCCCGCGCGGTGTCCTGGTGCGCGACCCGGAAGCCCTGCGACAGCACCAGCCAGGTCAGCCGGCCGTCGTCGCCGGCCACGCACTCGCGGCCCCAGAAGATCTCGTGCTCGAGGTCCTCGATCCGGTCCTTGACCACGTCGTACCGGTAGGCGCTGGTGCGGCCGGACGCGCAGATCACGCCGCCGAACTTGCCCATCGCCGGCGCGTAGTCGTAGTAGCGAAGGTCGATGATCCAGTCGGCGACCCGGCGCCACAGGCTGGTCTTCGGCAGGTAGACGTTCTGCCGGGTGCTGACCGCGCCGACGACCGGGTCGATGAACGGCATCTGGATGTTCTCGTACATCCCGGGCAGCCACACGGTGTCCGAGTCGATGAGGATCAGCAGCTCGGTGTCCACCAGGCGCATGCCGTAGCCGAGCGCCGAGCGCTTGCCGCGGTGCTTGAAGAGGTGCGCCTCGACGTGGGGGTGGCCGAGTGCGTCGATGCGCTCCTTGGCCTCGGTGTCGGCGACGTCGAGCACGATGATGATCCGCGAGGGGCCCTCGGCCAGCCAGGTCTCCAGGCAGCGCAGCAGCACGTCCGGGTCCTCGTGGTAGGACGGCACCACGATCGTGGCGGTCGTGCGGAAGTCGTTGACCACCGGTCGCGCGCTCGCCGAGATCAGCTTGCGCACCAGCCAGAAGCCCCACGAGATCATGCCGATGATGCCGAACGGCAGGATCCACGACCACTCGCCGGGCGCACCCATGGCCGAGCGGAGCGCGTCCATGTGCCCCTCCTCGGGGTGGTCGACCGGGCGATGACAGGGCAGAGCGACCCGAGAAGGCAGCGCCCAGGCTAACCGGAGCCGTCCTCCGATCGAGGCATTTGGCGCGCCTGCGCGACGGTGTCCCTCCCGGCTGTGAGACTCCCCTGGTGCGCCGGTTGCTCTCCTGTGTGGCGGCGACCGCGCTGGCGCTCGCCCTGGCCGGCTGCTCCTCCGACGGCCGCACGGACGCGGCGACCGCCGGCACCTGCGGCTTCGGCGGGGTCGACGTGACCGGCCCGGACGAGCTCGCCGACGCGCTCGCCGACGCTGAGCCGGGCGACGAGATCCTGCTCGGACCCGGCACGTACGACGGCCCCTTCGGCATCACCCGGTCCGGCACCGCCGACGCCCCGATCACCCTGTGCGGTCCGCGCGACGCGGTGCTCGACGGCGGCACGGTCGACCACGGCTACGGCCTGCACCTCGACGGTGCGTCGTACTGGACCGTCCGCGGCATCACCGTCACCCACGCGCAGAAGGGCGTCGTGCTCGACGGCTCCTCGCACGTCGAGATCGCCGACCTGCTCGTGGAGGAGGTCGGCGACGAGGGCATCCACCTGCGCGCCGGCAGCAGCCACGACGTCGTCCGCGACAACGTCGTGCGGCGCACCGGCCTGCGCGAGCCGGACTACGGCGAGGGCATCTACGTCGGGACCGCCGAGAGCAACTGGTGCGACCTCAGCGACTGCGAGCCGGACCGCAGCGACCACAACGAGATCACCGGCAACACGGTGCGGGACACCACCGCGGAGGCGGTCGACATCAAGGAGGGCACCACCGGCGGGCTCCTCTCGGGCAACGACCTCTCCGGCCCCGGGACCGACGCCGCCGACTCGGTCGTCGACGTCAAGGGCAACCGGTGGACGGTCCGCGGCAACACCCTGCGCGCGTCGGCGGCGGACGCGATCCAGGTGCACGTGGTCGTGTCGAACTGGGGCCGGGCGAACAGGTTCGTGCGAAACTCGTTCCAGCTCTCCGTTCCGGGGGGCTTCGCCGTCAACGTCGTCGGCGAGGCCCAGGAGGCATCGAACGTCGTCGCGTGCGGACAGCGCGTGACTCCCGAGGCTCACGGGGAGCTCTCCAATGTCGCATGTCGCTGAGACGCCGCCGCCCTACGCGGTCGTCATCGAGGACGACGCCGAGGTCGCCGAGCTGCTGTCGCTGATCCTGCGGCAGACCGGCTTCCGCCCGGTGGTCGCCGAGGACGGTCCGTCGGGCGTCGAGGCGGTCCGCCGGCTGGCACCCACCATCGCCACCGTCGACGTCGCCCTGCCCGGCCTGGACGGGCTGGAGGTGACCCGGCAGATCCGTGAGTTCAGCTCGACCTACCTGGTGATGGTCAGCTCACTGGCAGGCGAGGACGACATCCTGGGCGGCTTCGCGGCAGGCGCCGACGACTACGTCGCCAAGCCCTTCCGCCCGCGCGAGCTGCGCAGCCGCTTCCTGGCGGTGTTGCGGCGGCCGCCGTACCGCTTCCCGATCGCGATGGCCGCCCCTCCCCCGCCGCCCGAGCCGGAGCCGGTGCGGCCGGTCCCGGTCGGCGAGGTCGAGTTCGAGGACGACTGGGTGACCTTCCGCGGGCTGCGGCTCAACCCCGACCGCGGCGTCCTCACCGTCGACGGCCGCGACGTCGCGCTGCCGCGGCTGGAGTTCGACCTGCTCGAGCTGATGCTCTACGCCGGCACGCAGAGCCGCAGCCGCGGCGAGCTCGCGCTCAGCCTGCGCGGTGAGACCTACACCGACGGCAGTGCCGTCCGCGAGTCCGACCACGAGCTCGTCGCGGCGGCGATGGGCGCCCTGCTCGCCAAGATCGGCGAGGACACGTCGGCCCCGCTCTGGATCGAGACCGACGGCGCGGGCGGCTACCGCTTGGTGCCGCCCCAGCCGAACCGGACCACCTTGCCGGCGGGCGCACCCTCGTCGGGCGGCAGCACGTCGATGGTCGCGTACAGCTTGCCGTAGCTCAGCTCGACCGCACCCGGCAGGCCGACCTCGGCGTACGTCGAGACGGTGCCGTGCCGGTCGATCTTGGAGATCTTCCCGCCGAAGAGCTCGGCGACGTACACGTCACCGCGCGGGTTCACCGCGAGGCCCGTCGGCGTCGCCAGCCCGCCGGCGACCAGCGTCGTCGTGCCGTGCCACGGGTCGATCTTGTAGACCGAGCCGAGCGGCACCTGCTCCCCGATGCCGCCGCCCTCGGTGGTCACGTAGAGCTGGCCGTGCGGGCCGACCTGGACGTCGGTGGGCACCGGCTCGCCGTAGTAGGTGTGCCCGACGACGCAGTCGGGCGCGCCGAGACCCGTGGCGAGGTCCTGGGTGATGGTCACCGGCACCGGCGGCAGGACCGCGACGGTACGGATGTGACCCCACGGCGAGATCGCGAGCACGGCGTTCATGCCGGCGTCCGCGACGTACGTCGTGTGCTTGGTCTGGAAGGTCGCGTAGGGGTGCGAGTCCGGCAGGCCGGTGTAGGTGACCGGCCCGAACTGGTCGGCCGGCCACTGCGCGGCGCAGTCGGCGTCGAGGTCGGTGATGCCGTAGGTGTTGACGCTGTCGGGGTTGGTGGCGTTCTCGTAGGCCCGGACGTGCGCGAGGGTGTGGGCGCCGGACTTGGTCAGGACCTTGACCCACGAGTCGGCGGGCTCGCCGGTGTCCGGGTCGCTCGAGGTCTCGGTGAAGACGATCCGGCCCTTCCGCACCGAGACGCCGCCGACCTCGTTGCCGCCGGTGGATGCGTAGAGGTTCGTCGTCGTGCCGTCGGGGCGCACCAGGTCGAGGGTGCCGCCGAAGTTCTGGGTGACGAGCGCACCGTGACCGCTGATCGCGAGGCTCAGGGGGGACAGCAGGCCGTCGGCCAGTGTCGTCGGGGTCGGAGGCGGCGGTGCGGCGACTGCCGGTGCCGCGATCAGGCCACCGGCGAGGGTGGCGGAGGCGAGGACTGACAACAGGAGTGTTCGGCGCATACGTCCACACGACACCAGCGTCGGCGGGAGGTCGTCCCCTGATCTGGGGAAGACGTCAGCGCTCGTCGTACGCCTGGAGAATGCGGTCGGCCGCAACCGTCGCGGGCATCTCTCCGCTGAGCACCGCCGCCCGCAGGTCGTCGCGCACCGCCCGCACGCCGGGCGAGTGACGCAGCCGCTGGTCGAGCTCGTCACGCACCAGCGCCCAGGTGAAGTCGAGCTGCTGGTGGGCGCGCTTGTCGGCGAGGCCGTCCTCACCGAGGTGCTCGCGGTGCGCCACCACCCGGTCCCAGACGTCGTCGACGCCGGTGCCCTCGAGCGCCGAGCAGGTGACGACGGGCGGCGCCCACTCGTCCATGCCGCGTACGAGCCGCAGCGCGCCGGCGAGCTCACGGGCCGCGCCGCGGGCCTCCATCTGGCGGTCCCCGTCGGCCTTGTTGACCGCGACTACGTCGGCGATCTCGAGGATGCCCTTCTTGATGCCCTGCAGCTGGTCGCCGGTGCGGGCGAGGGTGAGGAAGAGGAACGTGTCGACCATGCCGGCCACGGTCACCTCGGACTGGCCGACGCCGACGGTCTCGACCAGCACCACGTCGTACGCCGCCGCCTCGAGGACCGCCATCGCCTGCACGGTCGCCCGGGCGACGCCGCCGAGGGTGCCCGCGCTCGGCGAGGGCCGGACGAAGGCGTCCGGGTCGTTGGCGAGCCGCGCCATCCGGGTCTTGTCGCCGAGCACCGAGCCGCCCGTGCGCGTCGAGCTCGGGTCGACCGCAAGCACCCCGACCCGGTGACCGTCGCCGGTCAGCCGGGTGCCGAGCGCCTCGATGAAGGTCGACTTCCCGACGCCCGGGACCCCCGAGATGCCCACACGTACCGCGTCGCCCCCCGGCAGTGCCGTGAGGAGCTCGCGGGCCTGCGCGCGGTGCTTCGAGCTGGTCGACTCGACCAGCGTGATCGCCTGCGAGACCGCGGCCCGCCTGCCCTGCGCGATGCCCTCGAGGAGGGCAGCGACATCAGGCACCGTGGTCCAGCTGCTCCCGCAGCCGGGCGAGCAGGTCGAGCGCCGACTCGGCGATGACGGTGCCGGGCAGGAAGACCGCGGCGGCACCCATCTCCTTCAGCGTCGGTACGTCGTCGGGCGGGATCACCCCGCCGATGACGACCATGATGTCCGGGCGGCCCTGCTCCTCGAGCGCCGTCCGCAGCGCCGGCAGCAGGGTCAGGTGACCCGCGGCCAGCGACGAGACGCCGACGATGTGCACGTCCGCGTCGACCGCCTGCTGGGCGACCTCCTCGGGCGTGGAGAAGAGCGGGCCCACGTCGACGTCGAAGCCCATGTCGGCGAAGGCGCTGACCACGACCTTCTGGCCGCGGTCGTGGCCGTCCTGACCCATCTTCGCCACGAGGATGCGCGGGCGGCGGCCCTCGGACTCCTCGAACTCGGCGGTCGCGTCGAGCACCTGCCTGACGAGCGTGCCGCCCTCACCGGCGGAGGACTCGTCCCTGTACACGCCGCTGATCGTACGGATCACGGCCTGGTGCCGGCCGTAGACCTTCTCCAGCGCCTCGGAGATCTCGCCGACCGTCGCCTTGGCCCGGGCCGCGTCGACCGCGAGGGCCAGGAGGTTGCCGTCGAGCGAGCCCTTGCTGGCGCCCTGCTCGGCCGAGCGCGTGAGCGCCTCGAGGGCACTGCGGACGTCGTCGTCGTTCCGCTCGGCACGGAGCCGCTCCAGCTTGGCGATCTGCTGGCGGTAGACGTCGTCGTTGTCGACCTTGAGGACGTCGAGCTTGTCCTCGGCGGCGAGCCGGAACGTGTTGACGCCGATGACCTTCTGGGCGCCGGAGTCGATCCGGGCCTGGGTGCGGGCGGCGGCCTCCTCGATGCGCATCTTCGGGATGCCCTGCTCGATCGCGGCCGCCATGCCGCCGGCCGCCTCGGCCTCCTGGATGTGCGCCCAGGCGCGCTCCGCGAGGTCGTGGGTCAGCCGCTCGACGTAGTAGCTGCCGGCCCACGGGTCGATCGTCCCCGTCGTACCGCTCTCCTGCTGGAGCAGCAGCTGGGTGTTGCGGGCGATCCGCGCGGAGAAGTCGGTCGGCAGCGCGATCGCCTCGTCGAGGGCGTTGGTGTGCAGCGACTGGGTGTGGCCCTGGGTCGCGGCCATCGCCTCGATCGCGGTGCGCTGCACGTTGTTGAAGACGTCCTGCGCGGTCAGCGACCAGCCGGAGGTCTGGGAGTGCGTGCGGAGGCTGAGCGACTTGGGGTTCTGCGGGTCGAACTGGCGCACCAGCCGCGACCACAGCGCGCGGGCCGCGCGCATCTTCGCGACCTCCATGAAGAAGTTCATGCCGATGGCCCAGAAGAAGGACAGCCGGGGAGCGAACTGGTCGATCGTCAGGCCGGCGTCGAGGCCGGCGCGGATGTACTCGACGCCGTCGGCCAGCGTGTAGGCGAGCTCGAGGTCGTTGGTCGCCCCGGCCTCCTGGATGTGGTAGCCGGAGATCGAGATCGAGTTGAAGCGCGGCATCTTCTGCGAGGTGTACTGGAAGATGTCGCTGATGATCCGCATGCTCGGGGCCGGCGGGTAGATGTAGGTGTTGCGGACCATGAACTCCTTGAGGATGTCGTTCTGGATGGTCCCCGCGAGCTGCTCCGGCTTCACCCCCTGCTCCTCGGCCGCCGCGATGTAAAGGGCCAGGACGGGGAGTACGGCGCCATTCATGGTCATCGACACCGACATCTGGTCCAGCGGGATGCCGTCGAAGAGCGTGCGGGCGTCGTAGATCGAGTCGATCGCCACGCCCGCCATGCCGACGTCGCCACGCACCCGCGGGTGGTCGGAGTCGTAGCCGCGGTGGGTCGCCAGGTCGAACGCGACGCTCAGGCCCTTCTGGCCGGCCGCGAGGTTGCGGCGGTAGAAGGCGTTGGACTCCTCGGCGGTCGAGAAGCCGGCGTACTGCCGGATCGTCCACGGCTGCGTCGTGTACATCGTCGGGTAGGGCCCGCGCAGGAAGGGGCTCAGGCCCGGGAAGGTGCCGAGCGCGTCGAGGCCGGCGATGTCCTCGGGGCCGTACATCGGCTTGATCTCGATGCCCTCGGGGGACATCCAGGGCTCGCCACTGAAGGACTTCGGGACGCTCATGCCAGCTTCTCCCTCGTGCGGGTCAGGAAGTCCAGGGCGTCGACGCCCATCGCGCAGGAGTCGTCGGCCCAGTCGCGGGGCTGGCCGGCGACGATCACCCACTCCGCGCCGTTCGTGCGGAGCTCGGCGGCGACCTCGGCGCCCTGCTCGTCGTACGCCGCGTCGGTGCCGGCCACGCAGACGACCCGACCGGCCTCCGTCGTGACCGCGATGCCGCCGGCGGCGAGGAGGTTGGTCGCGAAGGTCGCGCGGGCGGTGTGCTGGGCGACCGTGCCGAGCGTGGCCAGGTGGACCGGGGTCGCGGCGGGCGCGTCGCGCAGCGCCTCGAAGCTCGCGCCGTAGCGGCGGACCGGGTCCGGCTCGCCCTCGCGGACGGGCAGCTCCTCGGCGAGGTGGGGGAACTCCGTGAGGCCGGTGATCGGGCGCTTCCGCGTGGCGATCTGGCGCTCGCGCTTCTCGACGGTCTTCGCGATCTCGGCCGCGAGATCGGCGCCGTCGTCGAGGCGGCCGAAGAGCTCCCAGGCGGCACGGGCGAGGTCGTCGGTCAGCTTCTCGACGGCGTACGAGCCACCGGCCGGGTCGGCGACGTGTGCGACGTGGGCCTCGTCGATGAGGAGGTGGCTGGTGTTGCGGGCGATCCGGCGGCCGAACGCGTCCGGCCGCCCGAGCGGGCCGTCGAACGGCAGCACCGTGACGCTGTCCGCTCCCCCGACGCCGGCGGCGAAGGCCGCGACGGTGGTGCGGAGCATGTTCACCCAGGGGTCGTACCTGCTCATCATCGGGCGGCTGGTGACGGCGTGCTGCGTCATCTCGCCTGCACCCTGGGACATCTCGAGCACGCGGCTCCAGAGACGACGGGCCGCGCGCAGCTTGGCGATCGTCGGGAACTGCTCGTCGGTCGCGGCGTAGCGGAACTCCACCAGCCCTGCGGCCTCGTCGACCGTCATGCCGGCCTCGGTGAGACGACGGAGGTACGACGCCGCCTCGGCCATCGACCAGGCGAGCTCCTGGCCGTCGCTCGCGCCCTGGTCGTGGATCGTGCTCGCGTCGATCACGAAGGCGCGGATGCCTCGCTGCCAGGCCTTCCGGCCGAGCTCCGCGGTGGCCTCCGACGCGGGGACGCCGAGGTTGGTGCCGGGGTGGAGCTCGCGGTCGCCGACGTACTGCAGAAAGGCGTCGGGGTCGCCGCCGTCGAGGACGACGGGAGCGAGGTCGACGAGGACGCCGTCGAGGGCGACCGCGTAGTCGGTCCCACCGGCCAGCCAGAGGCTGGTGACACCGCCGTCGAGGTCGACCAGCGCCTCCTCGTGGGCGAGCCGCGCGTCGCGGCCGTCGACGTACGCCCGGATGTCCCAGTCGCCCTGCCGCGTCGGTCGGCCGCTGGTCTCGAGGTCGTCCAGCAGCGCGGGCGTCCCGAGCGGCGTGACCTCGATGCCGTCCAGCGTCCTGCGGGTCAGCTTGGCCCAGACCAGCTCGTCGGCGTCGTCGTCCTTGAGGCGCTTGGACTTGCGGAGCACCGCAGCCGCCTCGCGCTCCCAGTCCGTGGCCGTCCAGGTGTCCTCCGGGGCCGCGAGGTCGAGCGAGCCCTGCTCGGGCTCGAGCTCGGTGGGCTCGTCCAGCCCGCCCTCCACGCTCCTCTGATCGGTCATGGTGCGAACCCTAGGACGACCGTCACTCCCCGGCCACGGAGTGTGACGTTTTCAACCGAGCACCCGCTTGGGCGGGCCCCTCCGATCTCGCCGAGTCGAGGGTTTCCGCGGCTCGAGTCGGGGCTTTCCGCGGGCTGGGCTCGGCTCGACGCGCGGAAACCCTCGACTCAACGGACGGAAACCCTCGACTCGACGGCAGGGCCGGGGCAGTCGTGACCGGATCGTGACCGCCACGGGCGCAACGCCACGCGGGGGCCGTTGCGTCTCACCCACAACGAGGGAAGACAGCGGCGCGCAGCGGGCGCACCGTGGTGGGAGATCGGTCCACTCGGGAGGGAGACGGTCATGGCACTCATCGCGCACCACCACCCGCGGGAGCAGCGGAGCAGGGATGGGGACCCGTCGACGCCGATGGCGCTGCTGCGGGCGTTCCTGACGATCACGCTCGTCACGCTCCTCGTGGCGGCGGCAGTCGGCGGCGCGGCGTACCTCTTCGCGCAGGCACTGATCAGCCTGCTGCCCAGCTGAGCGACTAGACCTCGGTACGGCCGTCGTTGTCCTTGTTGCGGATGCCGATCTTGTTGCCGAGCCATACCAGGGGGTCGTACTTGCGGTCGACGACGCGCTCCTTCATCGGGATGATCGCGTTGTCGGTGATCTTGATGCCCTCGGGACAGACCTCGGTGCAGCACTTGGTGATGTTGCACATCCCGAGCCCGGCCGCTCCCTGGGCCAGCGCTCGGCGGTCGTGGGTGTCGAGGGGGTGCATGTCGAGCTCGGCGTACCGGAGGAAGAAGCGGGGGCCGGCGAAGGCGGGCTTGTTGTCCTCGTGGTCGCGTACGACGTGGCAGGTGTTCTGGCAGAGGAAGCACTCGATGCACTTGCGGAACTCCTGGCCCCGCTCGACGTCGATCTGCGCCATCCGCCGCTTGCCGTCGGCATCGCGCGGGCCGAGCTCGGCGTACGGGAGCTCCTTGGCCTTCTCGTAGTTGAAGGACACGTCGGTGACCAGGTCGCGGATCACCGGGAAGGTCCGCATCGGGGTGACCGTGATCGTCTCGGTCGGCTCGAAGTCGGAGAGCCGGGTCATGCACATCAGCCGGGGCCGGCCGTTGATCTCCGCCGAGCAGGAGCCGCACTTGCCGGCCTTGCAGTTCCAGCGGATCGCGAGGTCACCGGCCTGGGTGGCCTGCAGCCGGTGGAGTGCGTCGAGGACGACCTCGCCCTCGGAGACCTCGACGTCGTAGTCGGCGAGGTCGCCGCCCTCCTGGTCGCCGCGCCAGACCCGCATCTTCAGCGTGTAGCCCATGTCAGCCCTCTCCCCACGATCAACTCAGTCGAAGTACTTCTTGAGCTCGTCCGGCATCACCGGCAGCGGCTTCTCGGACAGGTCGACGCCGGTGCCGGCATCGTTGAGCGTGACGACGAGGTTCTTCTTGCCCCACACCTCGGCATCGGTCTTGGGGAAGTCGTCGCGGGTGTGGCCGCCACGCGACTCCTGCCGGGCGAGCGCGGCCTTGGCGATGGACTCGCTGACGACCAGCATGTTCCGCAGGTCGATGGAGAGGTGCCAGCCCGGGTTGTACTGCCGGTGGCCCTCCACGACCATGTGCTTCGCCCGCTCCTTGAAGACCTCGATCTCGCGCAGCGACTCCTCCAGCTCGGCCGCGGTGCGGATGATGCCGACCAGGTCGTTCATCGACTGCTGGAGGTCCTGCTGGATCGTGTAGGGGTTCTCCCCTCCCTCCACCTCGAACGGCGCGAGGGCGCTGTCCTTGGCGGCGGACACGTCCGACTCGCTCACCCCGGGACGCGCGGCCAGCGAGGCGGCGTACGACGCAGCGTGCTCGCCGGCCCGCTTGCCGAAGACCAGCAGGTCGCCGAGCGAGTTGCCGCCGAGCCGGTTGGAGCCGTGCATGCCGCCGGAGCACTCGCCGACGGCGTAGAGCCCGGTGACGGCGGACTCCTGGGTGTCGGGGTCGACCTCGACACCGCCCATCACGTAGTGGCAGGTCGGGCCGATCTCCATCGGCTCGGCGGTGATGTCGACGTCGGCCAGCTCCTTGAACTGGTGGTACATCGACGGCAGCCGCTTGCGGATGAACTCCGGCGTACGACGCGACGCGATGTCGAGGAAGATGCCGCCGTGCGGTGACCCGCGGCCGGCCTTGATCTCGGAGTTGATCGCCCGGGCGACCTCGTCACGCGGCAGCAGCTCGGGTGGGCGCCGGTTGTTCTTCTTGTCGTCGTACCACCGGTCGGCCTCCTCCTCGGTGTCGGCGGTCTCGGCCCGGAAGAACTCCGGGATGTAGTCGAACATGAAGCGCTTGCCCTCGGAGTTGCGGAGGATGCCGCCGTCGCCGCGCACCGACTCGGTGACCAGCAGGCCCTTCACCGACGGCGGCCAGACCATGCCGGTCGGGTGGAACTGCACGAACTCCATGTTGATCAGCGCCGCTCCTGCCCGCATCGCGAGCGCATGGCCGTCGCCGGTGTACTCCCACGAGTTGGAGGTGACCTTGAAGGACTTGCCGATGCCACCGGTCGCGAGGATGACGGTGGGCGCCTCGAAGAGCACGAAGCGGCCGCTCTCGCGCCAGTAGCCGAACGCGCCGGAGATCGCGCCGCTGCCACCGTCCTTCATCAGGTCGGTGACCGTGCACTCCATGAACACGTCGATGCCGAGCTGCACCGTGCGCTGCTGGAGGGTGCGGATCATCTCGAGGCCGGTGCGGTCGCCGACGTGGGCGAGCCGAGCGTACTTGTGGCCGCCGAAGTCGCGCTGGCTGATCAGCCCGTCCTCGGTGCGGTCGAAGAGCGCACCCCAGTCCTCGAGCTCCTGCACCCGCTCGGGCGCCTCCTGGGCGTGCAGCTGGGCCATCCGCCAGTTGTTGAGCATCTTCCCACCACGCATGGTGTCGCGGAAGTGCACCTCCCAGTTGTCCTCGGGCCAGCGGTTGCCCATCGCGGCGGCGATGCCGCCCTCGGCCATGACGGTGTGCGCCTTGCCGAGCAGCGACTTGCAGACCACCGCCGTGCGGGCGCCCGCCTCGTACGCCGCGATCGCCGCGCGGAGACCCGCGCCGCCGGCGCCGACCACGACGACGTCGTACTCGTGGCGCTCCATGCCGCCCTCGGCCGAGCCGGACATCTCGTTCCCCGTCATCGGGTGGCGATCACTCACAGAAGACTCCCCTCATCAGAAGAACCGCGGGTCGTCGAAGGCACCGGACGCGAGCAGGTAGATGTAGAGGTCGACCAGCGCCACGGAGAAGAGCGAGTACCAGGCGAACTGCGCGTGCCGGGCGTTGAGCTTCGAGACGAAGGTCCACATCTGGTAGCGGACCGGGTGCTTGGAGAAGTGCCGCAGGCGGCCGCCGGTGATGTGCCGGCAGGAGTGGCACGAGAGCGTGTAGAGCCAGATCAGCACGACGTTCGCGACCATGAGGACCGTGCCGAGGCCCATGTGGATGCCGTCGGACTCGCCCTCGGCCGGACCGAAGGCCAGCAGCGCGTCGTAGGTGAGGATCAGCGCGACCACGACCGCGGCGTACCAGAACCAGCGGTGGACGTTCTGGAGGATCAGCGGGAAGCGAGTCTCACCGGAGTACTTCCCGTGCGGCTCCGCGACCGCGCAGGCCGGCGGGGAGAGCCAGAAGGCACGGTAGTAGGCCTTGCGGTAGTAGTAGCAGGTCATCCGGAAGCCCAGCGGGAAGATCAGGATGAGCAGCGCCGGCGACAGCTGCCACCAGCTGAACGGCTGGCCGAAATCCGAGGCGCCGGACGTGCAGGAGTCCGTGAGGCACGGCGAGTAGAACGGCGAGAGGTAGGGCTCGGAGAAGTAGTTGTCGCCCGAGAACGCCCGCCACGTCGCGTAGACGATGAACGCCGCGAACACCACGAACGTCGTTGCCGGATAGAGCCACCATCTGTCGGTGCGCAGGGTCTTCGCCTCGATGCGGGCCCGGGTGGGCCCGTTCACACCCGTCAGATCTGTCGCCATCGGCGCCTCCGTCGTGAGCACGTGATAGGTGAGTCTGCACAAAGGGGTCCCGATGTGAAAGGGCCCACACCGAGAATTCGAGAACGTGTTCCATGGCGTGTGGTAGGCGCGGTTCACCCGACATCAACCTCCACGCAGCCGTCCGGACACCCCGGCTGGTCACGGTGGCGCCATGCGGATCACCCTCGTGACCGAGACGTTCTTCCCGGCCGTGGACGGCACCACGACGACGGTGAAGGCCGTCGTGGACCGGCTCGTCGACACCGGCCACCAGGTCGACCTCATCGCGCCCGGCCCGGGTCTCGCGACCTACCGCGGCTGCCGGGTCAGCCGGATCCGGCCCTGGCACCAGGTCGGCACGCAGGTCCGCGACGCCCTGGCGGCGTCCGGCCCGGACCTCGTGCACGTCACCTCCCCCGGCCCGGTCGGCCGCAAGGCCCTCAAGTACGCCGGGCGCCTCGGCCTCCCCTCGATCGTGGTCGAGCAGTCCGCGCTGCTCGACGTCACCGAGGACTACTGGCGCTCCCGCGTCGCCGAGCGCGCCTCGACGGTGCTCGTCACCTCCACGTGGATGCTCGACCGGGTCGCCGGCTTCGGCGTACCGGTCTCCCTGTGGGCTCCCGGTGTCGACACCGCCGCCTTCACTCCCGCCCTGCGCGACACCTGGCTGCACGAGAAGTGGTCACGCGCCCGCACCCGCACCGAGCCGCAGGTCCTCGTCGGCTACGTCGGCAGCCTCCGCAACCGGCACGACGTCCGTCGCCTCGCGGACCTCAACCGGATCCCCGGCATCCGTCCGGTCGTGGTCGGCGACGGCCCGCAGCGCGAGTGGCTCGAGTCGCGGCTGCCGGAGGCGAAGTTCACCGGCACCCTCGCGACCGGCGACCTCACCGCCGTGCTCCCGACCCTGGACCTGCTCGTCCACCCGGGCCGCCAGGAGACCTGCAGCCACGTCCTCCGCGAGGCCGGCGCCGCCGGCGTCCCGGTCGTCGCCCCGCGTGCGGGCGGCGCCCGCGACGTCGTGCGCGGCCTGGAGACCGGGCTGCTCTACGACGCCGCCGACGACCAGGGCCTGGTCCGCGCGGTCGCCTCGCTCGCGGCCGACCGCCGCCGCTCCCTGCTCGGCGCACGGGCACGCGAGCTGGCGACCCGGTCGTGGGTCGACGCCGTCGACGAGCTGGTCGAGCAGCACTACCGCCCGCTGGTCGGGGCCGGTCGCGGACTCGCCGGTAACCGGACGTAAGTCACACTCACCCGGGCGTCGCCGCGCCCGGCGCTGAAGGTAGCGTGGCCTTTCGTGGCAACGACGACCTTGGTCAGGGGTGCGCGCGCTTCGCGCTCGACCATCACCCTCAAGCTCTTGATGGCCGCGAGCGGCATCATCTTCATCGGCTTCGTGCTCCTGCACATGTACGGCAACCTCAAGGCCTTCTCCGGCCACGACGCCTACAACGAGTACGCCGAGCACCTGCGCACCATCGGTGAGCCGATGCTCCCGCGCGAGGGCCTGCTCTGGATCATCCGGGCCGTGCTGATCGTCTCGCTCGTCGTGCACGTCTACTCCGCGGCCAAGCTGTGGCGCCGGTCCAACCACGCGCGGACGCAGCGGTACGTCGTGAAGAAGAACCTCGCGTCGTCGTTCTCCTCGCGCTGGATGCGCTGGGGCGGGCTGACGATCCTGCTCTTCCTGATCTGGCACCTCGTCAACTTCACCATCGGCAAGGTCAACGTCTCGGGTGGCGCCACCAACGACCCGTACAACCTGCTGGTCGACACCTTCGACACCTGGTGGATGACGATCATCTACCTGGTCGCGATGTTCGCCCTCGGCATGCACCTGCACCACGGCGTCTGGAGCTCCGCCCAGACGCTCGGCCTGACCAACAACGCCCGGGCCCGCCGCAACGCGAAGGCCCTCGGCTGGATCGTCGCGGTCGTCATCGCCGGCGGTTTCTCCCTCGTCCCGATCTTCGTCCTCGCGGGCGTCATCACCAAGTAAGGGGTCGCGCACATGACCGACATGCCTGACACCACCCTCACCGGTGACCCGTCGCACGACGCCCCCGGCGCCCACGGTGACGACGCCGCCGGCTACTACGTCCCCGGTTCTCCGATCGCGGACACCAAGTCCCCGGGCGGCCCGATCGACGAGCGCTGGCAGACCCGCAAGTTCGAGGCCCGCCTGGTCAACCCGGCCAACCGCCGCAAGCTCGACATCATCATCGTCGGCACCGGCCTGGCTGGTGGCTCGGCCGCCGCGACGCTCGGCGAGGCCGGCTACAACGTGAAGTCCTTCTGCTACCAGGACTCCCCGCGCCGCGCCCACTCGATCGCGGCCCAGGGCGGCATCAACGCGGCGAAGAACTACAAGGAGGACGGCGACTCCGTCCACCGCCTCTTCTACGACACCGTCAAGGGCGGCGACTACCGCTCGCGCGAGTCGAACGTCTACCGCCTGGCCGAGGTCAGCACCAACATCATCGACCAGTGCGTCGCGCAGGGCGTCCCCTTCGCCCGCGAGTACGGCGGCCTGCTCGACAACCGCTCCTTCGGCGGCGTGCAGGTGTCCCGCACCTTCTACGCCCGCGGCCAGACGGGCCAGCAGCTGCTGATCGGCGCCTACCAGGCGCTCGAGCGCCAGGTCGCCGCCGGCACGGTCACGCAGTACACCCGCCACGAGATGCTCGAGCTGATCGTGGTCGACGGCAAGGCCCGCGGCATCATCGCCCGCGACCTGGTCACCGGCGAGATCGAGACCCACCTCGCCGACGTCGTCGTCCTCGCCAGCGGCGGCTACGGCAACGTCTTCTTCCTCTCCACCAACGCGATGGGCTCCAACGTCACCGCCGCGTGGCGTGCCCACCGCAAGGGTGCCTACATGGCCAACCCCTGCTACACGCAGATCCACCCGACCTGCATCCCGGTCACGGGCTCGCACCAGTCGAAGCTGACCCTGATGTCGGAGTCGCTGCGCAACGACGGCCGGATCTGGGTGCCGAAGAAGAAGGCCGACTGCGAGAAGGACCCGCGGGACATCCCCGAGGAGGACCGCGACTACTACCTGGAGCGGATCTACCCCTCCTTCGGCAACCTGGTGCCTCGCGACATCGCGTCCCGGGCCGCCAAGAACGTGTGCGACGAGGGACGCGGCGTCGGCCCCGAGGTCGAGGGCGTCCGGCGCGGCGTCTACCTCGACTTCAGCGCGGCGATCGAGCGCCTGGGTCGCGACGGCATCGAGGAGAAGTACGACAACCTCTTCGACATGTACGCCCGCATCACCGGCGAGAACCCCTACGAGACGCCGATGCGGATCTACCCCGCCGTCCACTACGTCATGGGCGGCCTGTGGGTCGACTACGACCTCCAGTCGACGATCCCCGGCCTGTTCGTGACCGGTGAGGCGAACTTCTCCGACCACGGCGCCAACCGCCTCGGCGCCTCGGCGCTGATGCAGGGCCTGGCGGACGGCTACTTCGTCCTGCCGCACACCATCCGCGACTACCTCGCGGACGGCCCCTTCGAGAAGATCGAGGAGAGCCACCCGGCCGTCGTCGAGGCCAAGAAGGCCGTCGAGGACCGGGTCGCGCACTTCCTCGGCACCAGCGGAACCCGCAGCGTCGACTCCTACCACCGCGAGCTCGGCAACATCATGTGGGAGTACTGCGGCATGGAGCGGACCGAGGACGGCCTGAAGAAGGCGATCGACCTCATCCGCACCCTCAAGGACGACTTCTGGCGCAACGTGAAGGTCCTCGGCACCAACGACAGCCTCAACCAGTCGCTGGAGAAGGCCGGCCGGGTCGCCGACTTCATGGAGCTCGGCGAGCTCATGTGCATCGACGCGCTCAACCGCCGCGAGTCCTGCGGTGGTCACTTCCGGGCGGAGTCGCAGACCGAGGACGGCGAGGCGCTGCGCCACGACGACCAGTTCGCGTACGTCGCGGCCTGGGAGTTCGCCACCGACCCGGACGTCGCGGAGGGGATGGGCACGCCCGTCCTGCACAAGGAAGACCTCGTCTACACGGCCATCGAGATGAAGCAGCGGAGCTACAAGTGAAGGTCACCCTCAAGATCTGGCGTCAGCCGGACTCCGTGTCCCCGGGCGCGATGCACACCTACGAGCTCGACGGGGTGTCCGAGGACATGTCGTTCCTCGAGATGCTCGACGTGCTCAACGAGGACCTCATCGTCAAGGGCGAGGACCCGGTCGCGTTCGACTCCGACTGCCGCGAGGGCATCTGCGGCATGTGCGGCCTGATGATCAACGGCCAGGCCCACGGCCCGGAGGTCACCACGACCTGCCAGCTGCACATGCGGTCCTTCAAGGACGGCGACGAGATCGTCATCGAGCCCTGGCGCTCGGACGCCTTCCCGGTGGTCAAGGACCTCGTCGTCGACCGCGGCGCGTTCGACCGGATCATCCAGGCCGGCGGCTTCATCTCCGTCAACACCGGCTCGGCCCCTGAGGCCCACTCGGTGCCGGTCCCCCGCGAGGACGCCATCCGCGCGTTCAACGTGGCGACCTGCATCGGCTGTGGCGCCTGCGTCGCGGCCTGCCCCAACGGCTCCGCCTCGCTCTTCATGGGTGCCAAGATCACCCACCTCGGCGAGCTGCCGCAGGGTCAGCCGGAGCGCGACAGCCGCGTGGTCGGCATGGTCGCCCAGCACGACGCCGAGGGCTTCGGCGGCTGCACCAACATCGGTGAGTGCACCGCCGCCTGCCCCAAGGAGATCCCGCTCGACGTGATCTCCCGCCTCAACTGGGACCTGCACGCCGCGCTGCGCCACGGCCACTGACCTGCGAGAGGTCAGCGCACCCGGAGGGTGAAGCTCTTCACCACCCGCTTGATCGTGGTGCCGGGCTCCCCGAAGACGAACCTCGCCCGCACCCGCAGGCTGCCGGTGCGGTGCAGCTTCCTCTCCCCGGCCCGGGTCGGGGAGAGGACGAGCCGCTGGCGTCCCCCGTCGACGCAGCCTGACCACGGCCGCAGCTCGGACCCGCCGACGGGTCGGACCTGCAGGCGGCCGGGCACGTTGGGGTAGACCATCGGCTCCAGCTTGCCGTTGCGGGTGCGGGCGTCCCGCACGATGACGACGAAGTTCCGCTCCGTGTTCACGTCGGCGACCATCGCCGTGCCGGTCGCGGTGCCGTCGGACAGCCACGGCTCCATTCCGTGCACCCCGTCGTCCGCGGCGAGGAACAGCCGCTCACCGACCGCAGCGAGACCGGTCGGGCCGGTGTACTTCGAGCCGGCATCCTGGACGTCCGCCACGCGTCTGGTGCCTGCCGAGGTGCCATCCGTCGCGAAGAGACGGATGCCGGAGGCGAAGTAGACCGAACCGCCCACGGCGGTGAAGTCGGCCGGCCCGCTGCCGGCCTCGCCCGGGTTGACGTCGTCGACCAGGACGGTGCCGTCCTCGGTCCCGTCCGACCGCCAGGGCTCCCGGCCGTGGACGTCGTCGTCGGCGGAGAAGTAGAGCAGGCCGTTCGCTGCGCTGAGCCCCTCGGGGCCGTGGTTGCCGTAGTAACCACCCTCGTCGTCACTGGAGATGTCCTTGACCAGCACGGTGCCCGTCTCCGTGCCATCGCTGGTCCACAGCTCGCGCCCGTGCGTGCCGTCGTCCGCGACGAAGAAGACCTGCTGGCCGACGGCGACCATCTCCGCACCTCCGTCGTACGCCGTCGCCGGGGCCACGTCCTCGACGACGTGGGTCCCGTCTGCGGTGCCGTCCGAGACCCAGAGCTCACGACCGTGGCCGGCGTCCGCGAAGAACAGCAGCGAGTCGCTCGTCCCGGCCGAGTAGCTGAAGTCGGTGCTGGCGGAGCCTGGGCTGAGGTCCTTGACGAGCGTCGTCCCGGCACGGGTGCCGTCGGTCTGCCACAGCTCCTGCCCGTGCACCCCGTCGTCCTCGGTGAAGAACACCGTGTCTCCCACGGCCTCCAGGCCGGTCGGTCCGGGGTAGGCGTCGTTCCGACCGACGTCCTTGACCATGACCGTGCCGGCGGTGGTGCCGTCGGACGTCCAGACCTCGCTCCCGTGGATGCCGTCGTCGGCGACGAAGAACAGCCGCTCGCCCACGAGGACCATGCCGTCCGCGTTGCCGGTGCCACCGGTGCCGTAACCGCCGGCGCCGATGGCCTTCACGAGGACGGTGCCGGCGCGGGTGCCGTCCGAGCGCCACAGCTGCCGCCCGTGCGCCCGGTCGGTCGCGGCGAAGTAGAGGTCACCATCCATCCCGACGAGGCTGCCGGGGTCGCTGTCGCCTGCGCCGCCCCGGATGTCGTCGACCAGCGCCGTGCCGTCGGCGGTGCGGTCGGAGCGCCATAGCTCCCGGCCGTGCACCCCGTCGTCGGCGACGAAGTAGAGCCTTCCCCCGACCTCGACTCCCTGGCGCGGCACGCTCGACCGGGTTCCCTCCGGACACCGGGCCGCCATCCTGGCCTGCGCCTCGGTGGCCGAGGCCGCAGCAACGGGGGCGACCCCCGCCAGCCCCACCGCAATGGCCGCCACTGCTGCGGACGTCGTACGGGCCTGCGCCCGAGCACGAACCCGTCGTCGACCCATCGTCGTTCCCCCTGTCCCGAGTACCAGCAGACTGTCACACGGTGCCGCGTCGCGTCACCCGCTCGGCAGCACCCACACCTCGCCGTCCCCGAGCGTGGGGCACCGCGCCCCGGGCACCGCCTGGACGTCGAAGATCTCGTCGACGCCGTTCTCGAACTCGAGGGTCGCGAGGGTCTCGCCGGTGCGGAGGTCGACGACGCCGACCCCGCACTTGAGCTGGTCGTGGTAGGCCGCGAGCGGCGTGCCGCCGAAGGTCGTGGTCTCCCGGATCTTCGAGAGCCCGACGAAGGCCAGGTGGCCGTGGCAGGCCAGCCCGCGCGCGTAGCCGGGGAAGGTCGCGACGACCTCGCGCTCGCCGGTTGCCGGGTCGACGCGCTCGAGCCGTCCCCAGCCGGAGTTGAGGACGTAGAGCGCGCCGTCGTACCAGCGCGGCGAGTGCGGCATCGCGAGGCCCGTCGTCACCGGCTCTCCCGAGGCGACGTCGAGCACGGTGCCGGTCTCGTTGCGCGCGGCCCGCCAGCCGCCCGCCTCGTCGCTCCGCGCCATCACGGTGACGTACGCCGGCCGCCCGTCGCGCATCGCCAGCCCGTTGAGGTGGCAGCGGTCCTCCGGCGCGAGGCGGGTGACGAACGGCGGCCGCCACCGCGGCACGAAGCTGTGTCGGCCGTCGAGGCCGGCCAGGCACGAGAACGCGGTGTTGACGACCCACAGGTCGGGCTCGCCGGCGTCCGTCGACCCCCAGGCGACCTCGTGGCACTGGATCGACCCGGTGACGACGGACGAGCGCGGCAGCCAGCAGCGGTCGTGCCGCCCGGCGGGCGCGACCGAGGCCGCCACCTCGGGCTGGTCCATCAGGGTCCACACCTGGTCCTTGCCGCCGACGACGACCCGGTCCGGGCCGACCGCGACGCCCATCGCGTGGTCGAAGCGGCGGAAGGAGAAGGTCAGCCGGCCGTCCGCGACACCGACCGCGACGAGCTGGCCCGCCTGGTAGGTCGAGACGAGCAGCGCGCAGCCCGCGTCCGCCAGCACGCCGGGGAAGGACGGGCTGTGGTGGTAGCGGACCTCGGTGCCGCGCGCCGCCTCGCTCACTTCAGCTTCAGCGTGAAGCTGCGGACCACGGCGCTGGCCGGGCTGCCGCACGCCGTGAAGGTGAAGCGCACCTTCACCCGCAGGCTGCCCTTGCGCTTCAGCTCGCGCAGGCCCGCCCGCGTCGGCTTCAGGACCACTGTCTGCGCGCCGTCGTCCTCGAAGACCGCGCGGGCGCGCTTGACCGGGGAGCCGCCGACCCGCGTGACGACCAGGTCGCCGGGCCCGTCGGCGTACACGCGCACCCGCAGGGTGCCGTTGTCGGTGTTGGGGCGACCCGACTTCGCCACGCCGAAGGCGGTGACGACGTTGATGTCCTCCACCAGCGAGGTCCCGGCGGCGGTACCGTCCGAGACCCAGGGCTCGAGGCCGTGGACGCCGTCGTCGATCGCGAAGAAGAGGCGGTCGCCGAACGCCGTCAACGACTGGGGGCCGCTGTAGTAGCCCGCGTCGCTGCCGATGTCCTTGACCAGCACGGTGCCGGCCTCGGTGCCGTCGGAGGTCCACAGCTCGCCGCCGTGGACGCCGTCCTTGGCCCCGAAGAAGAGCTGCCCGTCGACGTCGGTGAGGTAGACCGGGTTGCTGCCATAGCCCCCGTGGCGGATGTCGTCGACCATGACGGTGCCGGCCGGGGTGCCGTCGGAGGTCCACAGCTCGCGGCCGTGCGTGCCGTCGTCGGCGGTGAAGAAGAGGGCGCCACCGGACTCCGTGAGCAGCTGCGGGCCGCTGTAGTAGTTGTCGTCCTCGTCCTCGCTGCCGATGTCGGCGACCATCGTGGTGCCGGCCTCGGACCCGTCGCTGCGCCAGAGCTCGCGGCCGTGGGTGCCGTCGTTCGCGCTGAAGAAGAGCGTGTCCCCGACCGCCGCGAGCGAGTTGGGCTGGGCGCCCTTGACGCCCGGGTCGATGTCGGAGACCAGGTGGGTCCCGGCGCCGGTGCCGTCGGAGGTCCACAGCTCGGGGCCGTGCTCGCCGTCGCGAGCGGAGAAGAAGACCGAGTCGCCGACCGCGGTGAGGTAGCTGACGGAGCTGTCGTAGGCACCCGGGTAGATGTCCTTGACCAGGGTGGTGCCGGCAGCGGTCCCGTCGGAGGACCAGAGCTCCTGACCGTGGTCGTCGTCGTCCGCGCTGAAGAAGAGCCGGTTGCCGACCGCGGTGAGGTCGCCGATGCCGCCGTAGTAGCTGCTACCGCTGCTGATGTCCTTGACCAGGGTCGTGCCGGCAGCGGTGCCGTCGGAGGTCCAGAGCTCCCGGCCGTGGATGCTGTCATCGGCGGCGAAGAACACCCGGTCACCCACGACGGTGAGGTCCTTGGGACCGCTGTAGTAGTCGTCGTCGGGGTTGATGTCCTTGACCATGGTCGTGCCCGCAGTGGTGCCGTCGGAGGTCCAGAGCTCCCGACCGTGCTTGCCGTCGTCGGCCACGAAGAAGAGCGCGTCCCCCGTCGACACCAGGTCGTCGATGCCCTCGTCGTAGTAGCCGCCGTCCTTGCCCGGCGCGATGTCCTTGACGAGCACGGTCCCGGCGGCGGTGCCGTCGGAGGCCCACAGCTCGCGGCCGTGGAGGCCGTCGTCGGCGGTGAAGAAGACGCGCCCGCCCAGGACGGCACCCTCCGAGGGGCTGCTGGGCGGGGTCGGGACGCCGGTGCAGTCCGCCCGGCTCGCGGTCGGCGCCCCGGCGTACGACGGCGCGGAGACCGCCCCGAGCCCGCCGAGGGCCACGGCGGCGACCGCCGCCACGCCCGCCGTACGCCGCACCCGGGCGCGGCGCCTCAGCTCCTTCGCCCGTGCCGTCCTCGCCCGGAGCACCTGGGCCCGGGCACTGCGCTGTCGTCGGCTCATCGCCGCCTCCTCACCCCGTGTGCGAGCAGGTTGTCACCTCTCGCGCCGTCTCGTGCCCGTATGACGCACGACACCCGCGATCGGTTGCCTCGGCTCGTCAGGATCGACGGGCGCGTAGTGCACGCACCCCGAGCGTCGCGAAGACGACGCCGAGCACCATGTTGACCACGATCAGCACCGAGTGGGCGATGTAGTAGCCGCTCGGGCGGTCCTCGCCCGACGCGTGCGAGGCGGCGAGGTTCTTGATGAACGTGCCCCAGATGACGAAGTTCCAGATCGCCACCGCGACCAGGAACCAGGCTGTCTTGCGTCCCACTGTCAGTCCTTCTGCTGGGTGAACCGGCGGATCACGGCCACGAGGCCGAGCATGGTGGCGGCGCCCGCGGCGTACGGCGCGACCCAGGGGTGGTCGACCTCGTCGAGGCGCTCGGCCCGGGAGCGCACGGGCGGGGAGGGCGGCCCCTGCACGGGCGCGACCTCGGACTCGGGACGGGCGGCGCGGGCCGCCGGCGAGGTGTGCGCCCAGGCGGCGGCGTAGAGGACGACGCGGGAGAAGTAGTTGATCCAGACCAGGACGATCAGCGCGATCCCGAAGGCCTGGAAGGCCGGGTTGCCGGTGGTGGAGGAGATGAGCAGCCCGGACACCTGCTTGAGCACCTCGAAGGCGATGGCCCCGAGGAACGCACCCGACCACAGCGAGCGGCGCGGGGTGTACGGCGGCTCGGCGAGCAGCACGAACATCGCGAAGAAGAGCAGCATGTTGGCGCCGAATCCGAGCAGGACGCTCAGCAGCTTGACCAGCCACCCGAGCTCGGTGTCGAGCTCCAGCCAGCCGAGGAGCTGGTCGGCGAAGCCGCCGATCAGCCCGGCGGCCGCGACCGAGACCAGCAGGATCACGCCGATCAGCGCGAGGGTGACCAGGTCGCGGAGCTTGCCGAAGAGGAAGTTGGGCTGGTCCTTGGCGGGGACCTCGAAGACCACGATGAGCGCGTCGCGCATCGCGGCCAGCCAGCCGAGGCCGGAGTAGAGCAGGATGACCGCACCGATGATCCCGGCGGTCGCGGCGGCGGTCTCGATGTCGCTGATCTGGACCTGGTTGTCGCCGGTGCCGACCAGGCCGGGGATGACGGCGTTCAGGGCGTCGGAGAGGTCCCCGCGCGCCCCGGGGTAGATCTTGGCCACGATGCCGACCACGAAGAAGGCCAGCGCGAGGATCGGGAAGAAGGACAGGAACGCGAAGTAGGTGACCGCGCCCGCCTGCTGGCCGGCCTTGACCCCGCCGTAGTGCTCCTGCATCCGGACGACGTGGTCGACGAGCGGACGCCGCTCGCGGACCTCGGCGATCCGCTCCTTCAGCGACGGCACGTCAGCTCGCCGCCGGGGCCGCCTGGAGCGGGAAGTGCCGGGTGGGCTGCCACCCGGCGTCGGAGTCGTGGACGTAGAGGTCGAAGCCCGGGACGTCGAACTCGCACTCGAAGTCGGCGAGCTCCTCGAAGGCCCGGTCGAGCAGCGGGTCCTCGAGGTGGTGGGCGATCGTCACGTGCGGGTGGTAGGGGTACTGCAGGTCGACGTCGAGCGGGCCGCGGCGGCAGGCGCCGGCCAGCTGCTCGCACTGCGAGATCCCCTCGGCCAGGCTCACGAAGACCACCGGCGAGACGGGTCGGAAGGTGCCGGTGCCGCGCAGGTGCACGCAGAAGCCCTCGGCCTCGGCGGCGACCTCCTCCAGGTGCTTCTCGACCTCGGCGAGGTGCACGACGTCGACGTCGGTCGGCGGGACCAGCGTGATGTGCGTGGGGATCATGGTCGCAGTGGTATCCCCCACGGCAGTCCGGTAATCCTGGAGCTCGGTGGCCCAGGGTTCCGGGATCGCGACCGCCACGCCAATCGTCGGCATGCAGAGACCCTACTGTCCGGCCGCCGCGAAGCCGACCCGGTCGTACACGTCGCGCAGCGTCCCGGCCGCGACCGCACCCGCCTGCTCGGCGCCGCGGCGCAGCACCTCGGTTAGGTAGGTCCGGTCGTCGAGCAGCTCGAGGGTGCGCGCCCGGAAGGGGGTCACGAAGTCGACGACGACCTCCGCGAGGTCCTTCTTGAGGTCGCCGTAGCCGCGGCCGGCGTACTGCTCCTCGAGGTCGGGGATCTCCCGCCCGGTGAGCGCGGAGTAGATGGTGAGGAGGTTGCTCACCCCCGGCTTCTCCTCGGCGTCGAAGCGCACCTCGGACCCGGAGTCGGTCACGGCGGAGCGGATCTTCTTCGCCGAGACGTTCGGCTCGTCGAGCATCTCCACGATCCCGGACGGCGAGGACGCCGACTTGGACATCTTCGACGTCGGGTCCTGGAGGTCGGTGATCTTCGCGGTCGCCTTGAGGATGTAGGGCTCGGGCAGCCGGAAGGTCTTCTTGTAGCGGCTGTTGAACCGCTGGGCGAGGTCGCGGGTGAGCTCGAGGTGCTGGCGCTGGTCCTCGCCGACCGGCACGTACGCCGGGCGGTAGAGCAGGATGTCGGCGGCCTGGAGGATCGGGTAGGTGAAGAGGCCGACGCTGGCGGCGCCCTCACCGCCCTTGGCGGACTTGTCCTTGAACTGGGTCATCCGGCGCGCCTCGCCGAAGCCGGTGAGGCACTGGAGGACCCAGCCGAGCTGGGCGTGCTCGGGCACCTGGGACTGCACGAAGATCGCGGACCGGTCCGGGTCGATGCCCATCGCGAGCAGCTGCGCCGCGGCGCGCAGGGTGCGCTGGCGCAGTACCTTCGGGTCCTGCTCGACCGTGATCGCGTGCAGGTCGGCGATGAAGAAGAACGGCTGGTGCTCCTCCTGGAGGTCCACCCACTGCCGCAGCGCGCCGAGGTAGTTGCCGAAGTGGAAGGAGTCGGCAGTCGGCTGGATGCCGGAGAGCACGCGCGGCCGGGCTTCCCCCGTCGTGGTGGACATGGCCCTCATTCTTGCCGATCCTCGACGGGCCGGTCAGCCCGGGGTGAGGGTCAGGAGAGCTCCGTACGGCGCGCCGTGGCGGCCGACCAGAAGAGCACCACGATGCCGGCGACCGAGAGCGCCGCGCCGACCAGCGCGGGAGCGCGGTATCCGTAGCCCGCGGCGATGACGACGCCACCCAGCCAGGCACCGAGGGCGTTGGCGATGTTGAGCGAGGCGTGGTTCATCGCCGCGCCGAGCGTCTGGGCCTCGCCGGAGACGTTCATCAGGCGCAGCTGGAGGTTGACGACGAGCACCGAGCCGATCGCGGTGATGAGGAAGACCGCGGGCAGGAGCAGCCAGCCGTAGGGCGCGACCAGCCAGGTCAGCAGCATCACGAAGAAGGAGCCGATGCCCGACCAGATGAGGGAGCGGAAGACGTCCCAGTCGGCCAGCCGGCCGGCCAGCCAGGTGCCGGCGACCATGCCCAGGCCGAAGGCGGCGGTGAAGAGCGGCACCGTCGAGTCCGGCAGCCCGCCCACCTCGGTGACGGTCGGCGCGATGTAGGAGTAGACGGCGAACAGGCCGCCGAAGCCGACCGCGCCCGCCAGCAGCGTGAGCAGCGCCTGGCCGTTGCGGAAGAAGAGCATCTCCCGGCGGCCGGTCGCGTCGGGGTTGCCCGCCACCGACGGCACGAAGAGCAGCACGCCGACGACGGTGATCAGGGCCAGCCCGGCGGTGCTGAGGTAGGCGGCCCGCCAGCCGACGTTCTGGCCCAGCCACGTCGCCGCCGGGACGCCGATCACGTTGGCGACCGACAGGCCGAGCATCACGCTCGCGACCGCACGGCCACGGTGCTGGGGAGCCGCGAGGCCGGCGGCGACCAGGGACGCGACGCCGAAGTAGGCGCCGTGGGGCAGCCCGTCGGCGAACCGGGCCACCATGAGGAGCCCGTAGCTGCTCGCCACCGCGCTCAGCGCGTTGAAGACGGCGTACGTCGCCATCAGGCCGACGAGCAGTGCCCGCCGCGGCAGCCGGGCGCCGAAGATCGCGATCAGCGGAGCGCCGACGACGACGCCGAGCGCGTAGGCCGAGATGAAGTGGCCGGCCGTCGGGATCGAGACGCCGACGCCGTCGGCGATCTGCGGGAGCAGGCCCATGGTGACGAACTCGGTGGTGCCGATCGCGAAGCCGCCCACGGCCAGCGCGAGCACGGCGAGCGTGTAGTGGCTGGCGCGCGTCGTCTCGGCCGTCGTGGTCGAGGTGGGCGCGGTCGTCGTCACGGGTGAGGTCCTTCTCCGGTCGTCGGGGGGCGGTCACGGCTGACGGCGTACGCAGCACTGACAGTCTGCAACCACCGGCCGGACGGCACCTATTCCTTGACCGGTCCAGCAGCACCCGGTGCCAACTTCCTCAGGTGGGTCCCTCCGGGGCCGATCGGGCCGGGGAACGCTCCCCGACAGAAGACGCGAGGCTCACTCCCCCATGCGCACCCTCCTGCACCACCTGGCCATCGGCCGCCGGCTCGGCATCGCCTTCGGCGCCCTCGCCCTCCTGGTCGCGGTGGTGGCCGGCACCGGTCTCTACTCCGCCCAGCAGCAGATGAGCATCCGGGCCGACCAGACCCGTCTCGACCAGATGCGCGACGACGTCAAGGAGCTGCGCTACTACGACTCCGACATGAGCGGATGGCAGGGCTACATCTTCTCCGAGGCCACCCAGACCAACGGCGCCGCCGCCGTCCAGCCCGACGCCGACAACATGTCGGGACTGCTCGAGGACAAGGCAGCGGTGGAGAAGATCCTCGCGAACTTCGACGAGGGCGCCCTCACCTCGGACGAGAAGCGGGCCTTCAGCATCATCAAGACCCAGTGGTCCAACTACTTCGACGCCACCGACGAGTGGTCCCAGCAGCTCGGCAAGGCCACGAGCCCGGCCGAGATGCAGGCCGCCTTCACCTACATGAACTCCGGTCCGCTCGCCGGCACCTGGAACGATCTGCTCGACAGCTCCCAGCGGCTGGCCGACTCGGTGGAGCGGCGTACGACGGCGCTCGACGCGCACGCCGACGACGCCGCCAACCAGGCGAAGATCGCCATGCTCGCCGTGGGACTCGCGGCGCTCGCGATCGCGCTCCTGCTCGGCATCGTGATCACACGGTCGATCGTCCGGCCGCTGGGTCGCGTCGGTGGCGCCGTGAAGCGGGTCGCCGAGGGCGACCTCACCGCCTCCCCCGAGATCGAGCAGCGCGACGAGGTCGGCCGCCTGGCCGCCGACTTCGACGCCGCCATGGCCTCGCTGCGCCAGATCGTCTCCACGATGGCCGAGTCGGCGATCACCGTCGCCGCGACCGCCGAGGAGATCGAGGTCACCTCGGTCACCATCGCGACCTCGGCCAAGGAGGCCTCGGCCGAGGCGACCCTCGTCACCTCCTCCGCCGAGACGGTCTCCCAGAACGTGCAGACGGTGGCCGCCGGCTCCCAGGAGATGGGCGCGTCGATCCAGGAGATCGCCCGCGGTGCCCACGACGCCGCCGGCGTCGCCACCGAGGCCGTCCGGATCGCCGAGGAGACCGGCGAGACCGTCACCAAGCTCGGCACCTCCTCGGAGGAGATCGGCGCGGTCATCAAGACCATCACCTCGATCGCCGAGCAGACCAACCTGCTCGCCCTCAACGCGACCATCGAGGCCGCCCGTGCCGGCGAGGCCGGCAAGGGCTTCGCCGTCGTCGCCAACGAGGTCAAGGAGCTCGCCCAGGAGACCGCCCGCGCCACCGAGGACATCGCCCAGCGGGTCCAGGCCATCCAGGGCGACGCGAGCGGCGCGGTCGACGCGATCGCCCGGATCGGTGAGGTCGTCGCCCGGATCAGCGACTCGCAGCAGACCATCGCCGCCGCGGTCGAGGAGCAGACCCTCACCACCCAGGAGATGAACCGCAACGTCGGCGACGCCGCGACCGGGTCCGGGGAGATCGCCACCGGCATCGGCCGGGTCGCCTCGGCGACCCGCGCGACCACCGAGGGCGTCGACCACCTGCACGACGCCGCCGCCGAGCTCTCGCGGATGTCCAACCAGCTCCAGGACCTGGTCGGCACCTTCCGCTACCAGTGACCCGGCGCTGACTTCCGACCGGCCTGGGGGGCCGGACGGGACCGAGACGAGGATCTCGGCCGCCTCACGGGGGGCGACCGAGGTCCTCGTCGTCGTTGGTGGTGGTGCTCGCTGCCTAGCCGACCTTGGTGGCGTCGGACTGGACGACCGCGACCTGGCCGGTCGAGGGCACGCAGCCCTGTCCTTCGTACGGCGTGGGGTCGGTCAGCTGACCGCTCGCCTGGACCGTCTCGCCCTCACGGGCGACCAGGTGGTCGCCCCCGTCGTACAGGCTGACGCGACCGGACGCGTCGATCCGCGCGTAGTAGCCCGCGGGCCACACCGTCCAGACCTGCTGCCCGGCGACGTCGGCGAGGTAGACGCACTTCTGCGCGTCGAGCGAGAGCTGGCCGCGGATGGTCTGGCTGCCGCCGGTCTGGCCGGGCTTCCACGACGAGGTGGGCACCCGGGTGGTGGTCGCCTGCGTCTGGCTGCCCTCGGACACCCAGCTCACGACGCCGAACGCGGCGGCCGCGATCAGGACCGGCACCACGACCGCCAGGACCAAGCCCCGGCGACCGATGACCGGCTTCTGCTCCCAGTGGAGGTAGCTGCCCTCCTGGAGGTCCTCGTCAGGCAAGGGACGCCAGTGCCTCGTTGAGCGTCGCGGACGGGCGCATCACGGCGTCCGCCTTCGCGTCGTCGGGCCGGTAGTAGCCGCCGATGTCGGCCGGCGATCCCTGCACGGCGTTGAGCTCCTCGACGATCGTCTGCTCCTGGGCCGTCAGCGTGTCCGCGAGCGGCTTGAAGGCGGCGGCGAGGTCGGCGTCGTCGGTCTGCGCCGCGAGCTCCTGGGCCCAGTAGAGCGCCAGGTAGAAGTGCGAGCCGCGGTTGTCGATGCCGCCCACGCGACGGGTCGGCGACTTGTCCTCGTTGAGGAAGGTGCCGGTGGCGCGGTCGAGGGTGTCCGCGAGGACCCTGGCGCCCGGGAGACCCGCCTGCTCGGCGTAGAGCTCGAAGGACGGCACCAGCGCGAAGAACTCGCCCAGGCTGTCCCAGCGCAGGTAGTTCTCCTTCACCAGCTGCTGCACGTGCTTGGGGGCGGAGCCGCCGGCGCCGGTCTCGAAGAGGCCGCCGCCGTTCATCAGCGGGACCACCGAGAGCATCTTGGCCGAGGTGCCGAGCTCGAGGATCGGGAAGAGGTCGGTGTTGTAGTCGCGCAGCACGTTGCCGGTCACCGAGATGGTGTCCTCGCCCTTGCGGATCCGCTCGAGGGAGTACGTCGTCGCCTCGGCCGGCGCCATGATCTCGATGGTGAGGCCGTCGGTGTCGTGCTCGGGGAGGTACTCGTTGACCTTGGCGATCAGGTTGGCGTCGTGGGCACGGGTCTCGTCGAGCCAGAAGACGGCGGGGGTGCTCGAGGCGCGGGCCCGGGTCACGGCCAGCTTGACCCAGTCGCGGATCGGGGCGTCCTTGGTCTGGCAGGCGCGCCAGATGTCGCCCGGCTGGACGTCGTGCTCGATGAGCACCTCGCCGGCGGCGTTGACGACCTGAACGGTGCCCGCCGACGGGACCTCGAAGGTCTTGTCGTGCGAGCCGTACTCCTCGGCCGCCTGGGCCATCAGGCCGACGTTCGGCACCGAGCCCATGGTGGACGGGTCGAGCGCGCCGTGGGCGATGCAGTCGTCGATGACGGCCTGGTAGACGCCGGCGTAGGAGGAGTCCGGGATGACGGCGAGGGTGTCGGCCTCGTTGCCGTCGGGGCCCCACATGTGGCCGCCGATGCGGATCATCGCCGGCATCGAGGCGTCGATGATGACGTCGGAGGGGACGTGCAGGTTGGTGATGCCCTTGTCGGAGTCGACCATCGCCATGGCCGGGCCCTCGGCGAGACCGGCCTCGACGGCGGCCTTGATCGCGGCACCCTCGGGGAGCTTCTCCGCGGCGGACAGCAGGCCACCGAGACCGTCGTTGGGCGAGATGCCCGCGGCGGCGAGCTGCTCGCCGTACTGCTCGAAGAGCGTCGGGAAGAAGGCCTGCACGACGTGGCCGAAGATGATCGGGTCGGAGACCTTCATCATCGTGGCCTTGAGGTGGACCGAGAAGAGCACGTCGGAGGCCTTGGCCGCGGCGATCTGCTCGGTGAGGAAGCGGCGCAGCGCGGCGACGTCCATGAAGGTGCCGTCGACGACCTCGCCGGCCAGGACCTTGATGCCGTCCTTGAGCACGGTCTCGGTGCCGTCGGCGCCGAGGTGCTTGATGGTGAGGGTGTCGTCGGCGGGGATGACCACGGACTTCTCGTTGGAGAAGAAGTCGTCGTGGCCCATGGTCGCGACCGAGGTCTTCGAGTCGTTGCTCCACGCACCCATGCGGTGCGGGTGGGTCTTCGCGTAGTTCTTGACCGACAGCGGCGCGCGGCGGTCGGAGTTGCCCTCGCGGAGCACCGGGTTGACCGCGGAGCCCTTCACCTTGTCGTACTTCGCCCGCGTCGCCTTCTCCTCGTCGGACGAGGGGCTCTCCGGGTAGTCGGGGATCTCGTGGCCCTGCTCCTGCAGCTCCTTGATCGCGGCCTTGAGCTGCGGGACGGAGGCGGAGATGTTGGGCAGCTTGATGATGTTGGCCTCGGGCGTCTTCGCGAGCTCACCGAGCTCGGTCAGCGCGTCGTCGACGAGCCCGAACTGGGCGAGGATCCGGCCCGACAGCGAGATGTCGCGGGTCTCCATGTCGACGCCGGCCCTGGCGGCGTACGCGGAGACGATCGGGAGGAAGGAGTACGTCGCCAGCAGGGGCGCCTCGTCGGTGTGGGTGTAGATGATCTTGGCCATGTCCGGGCGACTCCTGGATCGGGAAGAGCGGGAAAGTTCCTTGACGTCAAGATACCTGACGCGCGGTCCGGCGCGGTCGGCGGTTCCACCCTCGCACCCGCCCGAGGTCCGGGCAACGGCGGTCCCCGGCTCAGGTGGCCTAGGCTGTCGGCCATGGCGGACTCCACCATCCAGCAGAAGCTGACCGCCGAGGTCATCGGGACGTTCGTCCTGGTGTTCTTCGGGTGCGGCTCGGTCATCTACGCCGGTCAGGCGAAGAACTTCCCCAGCACGGTGACGACCGTCGGTCTCACCTTCGGCCTCGCCGTGATGGTGATGGCCTACGCCTTCGGCCGGATCTCCGGCGCCCACTTCAACCCCGCCGTCTCCGTCGGCGCGGCCATGGGCGGCCGGATCTCGTGGCGCGAGGTCGGCCTCTACGTGGTCGCCCAGCTCGTCGGCGCGGTCCTCGGCGCACTCGCCCTCTTCATCCTGATGCAGGGCTGGGAGGGCTTCGACGCCACCAACGGGATGGGCCAGAACTCCTTCGGTGACGTCGGCAGCGGCTACGCCTGGTGGGCCGCCTTCCTGCTCGAGCTGGTGCTGACCGCGATGTTCGTGACCGTGATCCTCGCGGTCACCGACGAGCGCAACGAGCACCCCTCGCTGGCTCCGCTCGCCATCGGCTTCACCCTGGCCGCCATCCACTTCGTGGCGATCCCGGCGACCGGCACCTCGGTCAACCCGGCCCGCTCCATCGGTCCCGCGCTCTTCGCCGGCCCGGACGCGATCACCCAGCTGTGGCTCTTCATCCTGGCCCCGACCATCGGCGCCGCGATCGCCGGCCTCGCCTACCCGCTGCTCTTCGGCCGCGCCGGCGAGCCGGTCGCCGGCTCGGGCATCAGCTTCAGCCGCCCGCGCACCGCGGCGCACGTCCCGGGCTACGCCGCGCCCGACCAGTACCAGCAGCAGTGGAACCAGGACACCGCCGTCGCGGCCCCGGCCGCGTCAGCGGCCGCCCCGGTCGCGGAGCCGATCGTCCAGGACGGCTGGCAGTGGGACCCGGTCGGCCAGCAGTGGCACCCGGTCGGCCAGACGCCCGAGCAGTGGCGGGCCCAGCAGGCCGCCGAGGCGGCGGCCCAGCAGGGCGAGACCCCGGAGGACGGCGACGCCGGCACCCAGGTCAGGCCCCCGAGCTGATCGCCGTCCGCAGCCGGACCACGCGGTAGGCGCCGCTCGTGCTGCTCTCCTCGACCGGTCCGGTGCCGCGCTCGTAGGTGATCTCGGTCGACCCGGCGACGGGCTCGGGGTGCTGCACGTCGACGACGAGCCGGTCCTCGTCGAGGCTCATCACCGTGGCGTGGTCCTCGACGACGCCCTCGGCGTACGCCGTGCGGTAGCCGTCGCCCACGCGCGGCGTCGCGAGCATCGCGACGCCGGCCTCGGCGCCGTCGGCTCCGGCCCGCCAGACGCCCTCGCGGCCGAACCACCAGACGTTGCCGTCGGTGTCCTGGGCGTACCAGTCGGTGACGGTCCTCCCCTGCTCCGTCGAGACCCGGGCGGTGGTGGCGACGCCGTCGACCTCGGGACCGTCCGCGACGGTGACCGTCAGCCCGTGGCTGCCGGAGACGTCGGCGACGACGTAGGTCCAGGTGCGCCCCTGGGGCAGCGGGAACCACGGGTTGTCGACCCCGGCGACGAAGTCGCCGGGGTCCGGGCTCGGCGTCGGGATCACCAGCTCGTCGACGCCGGCGGGCGGGCTCGGGGCCGACGCCGTGCCGCAACCGGCCAGTGCACCGGGGAGGAAGGCGAGGAACGCGACGGCGGCGAGTGCGCGTCTCCTCATGGACCCCAGCATCGCAGGGCGCCTGAGCGCTGCTAGCGTCGGGAGCCGGAAACCCACCTTCCTCTTACGTGTGTCAAGGAGTCCCGTCGTGAGCTCTACCCCGTTGAAGGTCGCCGTCACCGGCGCCGCCGGCCAGATCGGCTACAGCCTGCTCTTCCGTCTCGCCAGCGGCTCGCTGCTCGGCGACCGGCCGATCGAGCTGCGGCTCCTCGAGATCACCCCGGCGCTCAAGGCGCTCGAGGGCGTCGTCATGGAGCTCGACGACTGCGCGTTCCCGAACCTCGCCGGCGTCGAGATCGGCGACGACGCGGAGACCATCTTCGACGGCGTCAACCTCGCCCTCCTGGTCGGCGCCCGTCCGCGCGGCCCGGGCATGGAGCGCGGCGACCTGCTCTCGGCCAACGGCGCGATCTTCACCGCCCAGGGCAAGGCCCTCAACAAGGTCGCCGCCGACGACGTCCGCGTCGGCGTGACCGGCAACCCGGCCAACACCAACGCGCTGATCGCGATGACCAACGCGCCCGACATCCCGCAGGAGCGCTTCTCCGCGCTGACCCGCCTCGACCACAACCGCGCGATCTCGCAGCTGGCCGCCAAGACCGGCGCCGCGGTCACCGACATCAAGAAGATGACGATCTGGGGCAACCACTCGGCCACCCAGTACCCCGACATCTTCCACGCCGAGGTCGGCGGCAAGAACGCCGCCGAGGTCGTCGGCGACCAGGCCTGGATCGCCGACACCTTCATCCCGACCGTCGCCAAGCGTGGCGCCGCGATCATCGACGCCCGTGGCTCGTCCTCGGCCGCGTCGGCCGCGTCGGCGACCGTCGACGCCGCCCGCGACTGGCTGCTCGGCTCCCCCGAGAACGACTGGGTCTCGATGGCGGTCGTCTCCGACGGCTCCTACGGCGTCCCGGAGGGCCTGATCTCGTCCTTCCCGGTCACCACGAAGGACGGCGACTGGTCCATCGTCCAGGGCCTGGAGATCGACGACTTCTCGCGCGGCAAGATCGACGCCTCGACCGCGGAGCTCGCCGACGAGCGCGACGCCGTCAAGGAGCTCGGCCTCATCTGAGCCGACCCGGCACCGACTGATCGCTGACCCGGCAGAAGGCTTCTGCCGGGTCAGCGTCGTCACATGGGTTGGTCGGGGATGGAGGCCGCGAGGAAGAGCAGTGCGGCCCCGGCCCCGGCCAGCAGGACGCAGTCCCACCAGCGCTTGCGTACGGCGAGCATGCCGGCGTCCTTGGCCGGCAGCACCGCGCGGAGCACGGAGGCCGCGATCAGCGCGCCGGCGTACCACCGGATCCCGAGCCGCCACGACCCGGTCGTGACGATGCCGATCCCGACCGCGACGACGGCGAGCACCGCGAGGTAGAAGGCGCCGCCGATGGTCGAGGGATAGCGACGCTGGCCGTCCTCCTCGACCAGGGGTTCGGCCGAGACCGGCTCCTCCTCGGGCTCCTCGCTCACGCCACCGACTGCTCGGCCGCGGCCACGATGTTGGAGAGCAGCATGGCCCGGGTCATCGGGCCGACGCCGCCGGGGTTGGGCGAGATCCAGCCGGCGACGTCCCAGACGTCGTCGGCCACGTCGCCGGCGATCTTGCCGTCGACCCGGGAGACGCCGACGTCGAGCACGGCGGCGCCGGGCTTGACCATGTCGCCGGTGATGATGCCGGGCACGCCCGCCGCCGCGACGATGACGTCGGCGGTGCGGGTGTGCGCGGCGAGGTCGCGGGTGCCCGTGTGGCAGAGCGTGACCGTGGAGTTCTCGCTGCGGCGGGTCAGCAGCAGGCCCATCGGCCGGCCGACGGTGATGCCGCGGCCGACCACGACGACCTCGGCGCCGTTGAGCTCGACGCCGTGCCGCCGGAGCAGCTCGATGCAGCCGATCGGCGTGCACGGCAGCGGGCCGGACTCGCCGAGGACCAGCTTGCCGAGGTTGGTCGGGTGCAGGCCGTCGACGTCCTTGTCCGGAGCGACCCGGGAGAGCAGCGCGAACTCGTCGAGCCCGGTCGGCTGCTGGACGATGAAGCCGGTGCACGCCGGGTCGTCGTTGAGGCGGTCGATCTCCGCCTCCACCTCGGCCTGGGTCGCGGTCGCCGGCAGGTCGACCCGGATCGACGCGATGCCGATCTCGGCGCAGTCCTTGTGCTTGGCGGAGACGTACCAGTGCGAGCCCGGGTCGTCGCCGACCAGGACGGTGCCGAGGCCCGGCACGACCCCCTGGGCGCGGAGCTTCGCCACCCGCTCGGTGAGGTCGGCCTTGATGGTCTTGAGCGTCGCGCTGCCGTCGAGCTTCTGTGCGGTCACGGGGTCATCCTGTCCTGCTCGTCGCCTCGGTCAGTGGAAGAAGTGCCGAGTGCCGGTGAAGTACATCGTGACCCCGGCCGCCTTGCAGGCCTCGATGGTGAGCTCGTCGCGCACGGAGCCGCCCGGCTGGACGATAGCGGCGACGCCGGCGTCGATCAGCACCTGCGGGCCGTCCTCGAAGGGGAAGAACGCGTCGGAGGCGGCCACGGCGCCGCGGGCACGCTCGGCACCCTCGACGAGCGTGTTGGCGCGCTCGACCGCGAGCTTGCAGGAGTCGACCCGGTTGACCTGGCCCATGCCGACGCCGACGGAGGCGCCGTCCTTGGCGAGCAGGATCGCGTTGGACTTCGCCGAGCGGCACGCCGTCCAGGCGAAGACCAGGTCGGCGAGCACCTCGGGCGAGGCGGCCTCGCCCGTCGCGAGGGTCCAGGTCGAGACGTCGTCGCCCTCGGCGTCGACGCCGTCCCGCTGCTGCATGAGCAGCCCGCCAGAGATCGGGCGGGTCTCGACGCCGCCGCGGGCGAGCGGCTCGCAGACGAGGATTCGGATGTTCTTCTTGCCCTGGAGCACCTCGACGGCGCCGTCCTCGTAGCCGGGCGCGACGATCACCTCGGTGAAGACCTCGGCCACCTGCCGGGCCATCTCGACGGTGACCGGCCGGTTGGCGGCGATCACGCCGCCGAACGCCGAGACCGGGTCGCAGGCGTGGGCCTTGCGGTGGGCGTCGGCCACGTCGCCGCCGACCGCGACGCCGCAGGGGTTGGCGTGCTTGATGATCGCCACCGCCGGCTCGTCGAAGTCGTACGCCGCCCGCCGGGCCGCGTCGGTGTCGACGTAGTTGTTGTAGGACATCTCCTTGCCGTGCAGCTGCTCGGCGCCCGCGAGCCCGGCCGGGCCGTAGCCGTGGCGGTAGAGCGCGGCCGACTGGTGCGGGTTCTCGCCGTAGCGCAGGGTCGCGGCCTTGTCCCAGGTCGCGCCGGCCCACGCCGGGTAGCCGGTGCCGTCGGAGGTGTCGGTGAGCACGTTGCCCATCCAGGACGCGACCGCGACGTCGTACGTCGCGGTGTGGACGAACGCCTCGGCGGCCAGCCGCTGCCGCTCGGCGATCGTGAAGCCGCCGGCGGCGACCGCGGCGAGCACGTCGGCGTAGCGGTCCGGGGAGGTGACGATCGCGACCGAGGGGTGGTTCTTGGCGGCCGCGCGGACCATCGACGGACCACCGATGTCGATCTGCTCGACGCACTCGTCGGGCGTCGCGCCGGACGCGACGGTCTGGACGAACGGGTAGAGGTTGGAGACCACGAGGTCGAACGGCTCGACGCCGAGGTCGGCGAGCTGCTGCACGTGGGAGTCGAGGCGTCGGTCGGCGAGGATGCCGGCGTGCACCCGCGGGTGCAGGGTCTTGACCCGCCCGTCGAGGCACTCGGGGAAGCCGGTGAGGTCCTCCACCTTGGTGACCGGCAGGCCGAGCCCCGCGATCAGGGCGGCGGAGCCGCCGGTGGAGACCAGCTCGACGCCGGCGTCGTGGAGGCCCTGGACGAGCTCCTCGAGGCCGGACTTGTCGTAGACGGAGACCAGCGCGCGCTTGATCGGGATGCGGTTGTCTGACACGGACTCTCCTGCTGAGGCTCTGGAAGGGGTGGCAGCACCCAGGCGGTCGATGCTCCCGGCGTCACTCCCTGGTGGTCGCCCACCTGCGCCAGTCGTGTGCCCTCACCCTATCCGGACGCGACGGCCGGCCACGACGAACCCCTCGCGGGCCATCCGGCCGACCGCGTCGACCAGCATCGCCCGCTCGGCGACCTTGATCCGCTCGTGCAGGGACTCCACGGTGTCGTCGTCCGCGACCGTCACCGCGCTCTGCGCGACGATCGGCCCGGTGTCCACGCCGCCGTCGACCACGAAGAGCGTGCAGCCGGTGACCTTGACGCCGTACTCCAGCGCGTCGGCCGGGCCGTGCATGCCCGGGAAGGACGGCGAGAGCGCGGGGTGGGTGTTGAGCATCCGACCGGCGAAGCGGTCGAGGAAGCTCGCGCCGACGAGCTTCATGAAGCCGGCCGAGACGACCAGGTCGGGGGTGTACGCCGCGCAGGCGTCGGTCAGCGCGGCGTCCCACGCCTCACGGCTGTCGAAGTCCTTCACCTTCAGCACGAAGGTCGGGATGCCGGCGCGCTCGGCGCGGGCGAGGCCCTCGATGCCGTCGCGGTCCGCGCCGACGGCGACCACGGTGGCGCCGTACGCCGGGTCGGCGGTCGCGTCGAGGAGTGCCTGGAGGTTGGTGCCGGACCCCGACACGAGGACGACGAGGCGAGCGGTCACCCGTCGGAGTCTAGGGGCGCCGGGTCGAGGGTGCGGCGCTGCCACCAGGTCATCGCGAGGCCGCCGATGACGCCGCCGATGCCGAAGGCGGTGACCGCGTGGACGAGCACGTCCATCGCCTCGGGGCCGATGTCGCGCATCCGGCCGGGGCCGACGGCGCCGGCCGACAGCGCGGCGAGGATCCCGAGCAGCACACCGGCGAGGACACCGCCGACGCAGCCGCGCAGCGCGCCCTCCTCCCAGCGCAGGGTCGGGACCCGTCGCTGGGCCCGGGCCGCGGCGACGGCGGCGACCAGCGGCGGCAGCACCATGAGGTAGGTCGTCCAGGCGGGGGTCGGACCGTTGTCGGGCAGCGCCGCGAGCAGCGGGAACATCGGGACCGGGCCGAGCGAGACCAGGCTGGGCGAGACGAGGGTGCCGGTGCCGACCGCGAAGCCGGGGCCGAGGAGGTACGACGCCGTGTAGACGACGGCGTTGGGGATCGTGGTCGCGGTGAGCCCGGTGTAGACGGTCGCCTCCCCCGCGCTGGTGTGGAGCCGGGACATCACGTTGGCGGCGGTGCCGATGTCGACGAGGAGCGCGACCGCGAAGACGGCCGTGGAGACCAGCAGCATCGTGGCCAGGATCCGCAGGCTGGCGCCGACGGCCGCACGCAGCCAGCCGCGGACGCCGGTCGCCCAGATCGCGGCGCGCCCGGAGCCGACGGCGATGCCGGTCAACCCGAAGGCGAGGCAGAGCAGGACCGACCAGCCGACGACCCGGCCGCCGGACGGGGCGGTCGCGGGGGTGCGGGCGAGCACGAGGGTGATGACCGCGACGGCGACGTACCCGACCGTGAAGGCGGCGCCGGCGATCGCGACCGTCCAGTCGCGCTCGCCGTCGGCGATCCGCTCGGCGTCGGGTCCGTGGCCGGAGATCGCGCTGCCGACCCGCTGCGCGACCCGCCACACCGACCACGCACAGAGCGCGCTCAGCCCCAGCGGCACGATCGTCACGGCGACCCCGTCGACCCGGACGCCGGAGCCGTGGGCCATCAGCCAGCCGAACGCGCCGACCCGGAGGCCGTCGCGCGGCGTGCCGTGGGCACCGGCGTCGGCGACGAACCAGCCGACGACCCCGAAGGCCAGGCAGACGACGAGGGTGCCGGCCGCGGCCGCCGCGCCGCCGATGAGGGACACCGGCACGAGCGGCGACCGGTGTCGTACGTCGGCGCCGATCCGGCCCGGAGCGGGGAGCAGCGAGGTCATGGTCCGGCCATCATCGCCCGCGCGAGGCCCCGGATCCGGGCGCACACGCCGTTTCGGCGCACCTGTCCGGCGCGGGCTACCGTGGACGCGCCATGACGGAGCCCGACGAGTTCGACCAGTTCTACCGGGACGTCCGCGCACGTGTGCTGCTGCTGACGTACGGCCTGACCGGCGACCTCCCGTCCTCGCGCGCCGCGGTGCGCGACGCCTTCGTCGTGGCCTGGCACCACTGGCGGAAGGTCTCCTGCGGTGACGACCCCGAGGCGTGGGTCCGCGAGCTCGCCTGCCGGCGGGCGCAGCGACGTCACACCGCGAAGCTCTGGCATCGGGAGAAGGGCCTCGAGCCCGAGACCAAGGCCACCCTCGACGCGCTCGCCAAGCTGAGCCTCCAGCAGCGCCGGGTGCTGCTGGTGACCGAGCTGTCCAGCGCGTCGCTCGCCGACATGGCCCGCGAGGTCGGGATCACCCGCACCGAGGCCGAGCGGGACCTCCAGACGGCGACCTCCCAGTTCTCGATCCACCGCGAGGTGCCGACCACCAGCGTCCGGGCGACGCTCGAGGCGATGGGCGCCCACATCGAGGCGGCCCGGCTGCCCCGCGCCACGATCATCCGGCGGGCCGGCTCGACGCGTCGCCGTACCCACACGGTCATCGGCGTCGCGGCCACGGCGGCCGCCCTGGTCGTCACCGGGACGCTCGTCACCGACGGCGACGGCGTCCGGCCGACGCTCGCCGGCGAACGCGTCGAGGCGGCGCCCTCGAACGACGACGCCGGCGGCAGCACCCAGAAGGCGCCGGTCGAGCTGCCCGAGACGACCCTCCTCGAGGCCACGGCGCTGTCCCCCGCCCTGCCGGGCAAGGACTGGGCCGTCGGCACGACCGGCGACAACACCACCGGCGACGGGCTCGCGATGACCTGCCAGGCGGACCGCTTCGCCGGCCACCGGCCCGAGGCCGCCCTGGTCCGCAGCTTCGACGCGCGTCCGCACGACGCCGGCTCCGCGACGTTCGTGCAGATGAGCGAGGCCGCGCGGTCCACCAAGGCCGCCGAGGGCGCCTTCGACACGGCGCTCGGCTGGTTCGCGGGCTGCGGCAGCGACCGGGCGCAGCTGCTGGGCACCTACCGCCTGCCCGGCGTCGGCGACGAGGCCACCGTGGTCGCGCTGCACACCTGGCAGCGCCCCGAGGCCACCGTGCTCGCCGCGGTGGGTCGCACCGGCCAGTACACGACGTCGGTGGTGAGTCGGACCCCCGGCGGCGACGGGCCGCGGCCGGCCGCGCTCGGGCGGCTCCTCGCCGACAGCATCGGCTCGCTCTGCGCGCTGCCCGAGGGCGGCGCCTGCGCGGACGGCCCCGTCAAGGCCGTGGCGACCCGGCCGGTCCCCGTCGCCGAAGTACCCGCCATGCTCGACGAGGTCGACCTGCCGCCGGTCGTCGGCGTCGTGAAGCCGTGGGTCGGCACCGAGCCGCGCAGGGCGCTCGACAACGTCGCGGCCACCGGCTGCGACGACACCGACTTCTCCGGCCCGGACTTCTCCACCAACCTGACCCGGACCTTCCTGGTGCCGGAGGCGAAGCTGGCCGACGAGTTCGGCCTCACGGAGACGGTCGGCGTGCTGCCGACGCGGAAGAAGGCCCAGGCCTTCGTCAACGGCGTCCGCGACCGGCTCGACCGCTGCTCCGACAAGAAGATCGGCACGGACGTGACCCGGCTGCGGACCCGCACCTCGGCCGGCGAGGACCTCACCGTGTGGCACGTGTCCACCGAGGTCAACACCAACCGCACCGTCGACTTCTACATGGGGATCCTGCGCACCGGGACCGCCGTCGCCCAGGTGGGCTTCGTCCCGGACGGCACGGCGACCCTCCCACAGGGGGCGTTCGAGGCCCTCGCCGAGCGCGCGCTCGCGCGGCTCCCGGAAATGCCCGACCCCGACGTGCAACCGTAGGCCCGGTCCCGGCGTATCCCCCTCGATCGGCGCTCCTGCCGGTCGGACGCCAGACGGGAAAGGTCGATGGAGGAAGCCGAGTTCGACGACTTCTACACCGCGTCGTTCCAGCGGATCACGGGCCAGGTCTACGCCATGATCGGCAACCGCGACGAGGCCCTGGAGTGCGTCCAGGAGGCGTTCGTGCGCGCCTGGGCCCACCGCCGCAAGCTCGACCGCGCCGAGCACCCCGAGGCGTGGGTGCGCACCACGGCGTACCGCCTCGCGGTGAGCCGGTGGCGCCGTACCGTCCGGGGCCGGAGGCCCGCCGACCGCGCGGTCGGCCCCGCGGTGGAGACGGCCGCGCCCAGCGAGGCCCACGTCGCCCTGGTCGCGGCGCTCAAGCAGCTGCCCGAGGCGCAGCGCCAGGCGCTGGTCCTCCACCACATCGCCGACCTGCCCGTGCACGACGTCGCCCGCGAGGTCGGCGTCCCCGAAGGCACCATCAAGGCCCGGCTCAGCCGTGGCCGCGCCGCGCTCGCCGCGCTGCTCACGGACGAGGAGGGACTCAGCCATGCGTGACCCGATCGACGAGCTCTCGAACTTCGACCCCGGACCGACCATGACCCCGCTCCCCGCCTCGGAGGTACGCCGCCGCGGCACCCGCCTGCGCCGCCGCAACACGGCCCTCACCGCCATCGCCGCGGCCGCCGCCGTCACCGTCGTCGCCGTCCCCGTCGCCGCGCTCGCCGGCCACGACTCGTCGTCGACGCCGCAGCCGGCTCCGCCGGTCCACTCGTGGGTGCAGCAGATCCCCGACGGATTCGACGTCACCGCCGTGCCGGCCGGCAGCCCGGTGCGGTTCGACGCGCGCGACGACTCCGTCGTCGACGACTTCACGCTCTGCGGCCGGCCCGCCTTCTCGACGCGGTCCGACGACCCGGTCGGACCCGCGACCGAGACCGCCGGCGCGACGGCCGGCGAGGCCGGCACCGACGGCTCGGACGGGCGCACCCTCGCCGTGTACGCCGACGACACGACCGCCGACCGGGCACTCGCCGCCCTTCGCGAAGGCGTCACGGCCTGCCCGCGCGACACCGGCTCGACGCCCTACCTCTGGGGCGCCGTCGAGGCCCCGGCCGTGGCCGACGGCTCGCTCGTGATCAGCCAGCAGGTCCGGCAGTCCGGGTACACCGGCGACCTCACGCTGACCGAGGTGGTCCGTGTCGGCAACGCGCTCCTGCTCGCGTCCACCCATACCGACGCCGGAGGCGATCAGGCAATCCAGGAGACGCTGCCGGCGCTGACCGCTCTGTCACAGCCGGTCGTCGACCAGATGTGCGTCTTCTCGGCCACCGGCTGCAGCACCGCGTCGAACGCGGTCGACCCGTCGCCGACCGGCGAGGTGACGACCGCGATCGCCGCCGACTTCCCGCTGCTCGACGGGCTGCCGACCACGGCGGCGACGAAGGACTTCGGTCGGTACGGCCCGAAGACCGACAAGGACCCGATGAGCTTCATGACCTGCGAGAACGACGTTGCCAACGGCTTCGGGGGCGCGGTGGAGCGGCTCGGTGGAGGGTGGACCGACCCCGCTGAGGCGCGGGTCCGACAGCTCTCGACGTTCGCCAGTGCCGCCGGGGCCTCGGCGTACCTCCGCCAGGTCGAGGAGGTCGGAACCTGCCAGCCTCAGGACACCGGCAGCGGCGTCACGGAGATCCACTCGGGCGCCGGCTCGGACCTGAGCCTCGGCGACGAGGCGTTCATCGAGGTCCGGTGGTACCGGCACAACGGCAACCCGGCCCCTGGCTTCCAGGTCACCGAGCTCGTGCGTGTGGGCAACGCGGTGCTCGCCCAGACGCGCACCGCTGACGGCTACGACGACAACGTCACCTCGGCCTACCTCGAGCAGATCATCACCGAGAGCGACCAGAGCCTCGCCGATGTCGTCGACTCGATGTGCGTCTACGCCGAGGGCGGGTGCTGACAGGCTCCGACGGGCGGCCCCGTCCGCTGGTTGAGGTGCGAGGCCCGCTAGGGCCGAGCCTCGAAAACCCGCAACTGTCCCTAACGTCCCTGTCCGCGTCATCCGGCGTGGGTGACGAAAGACAGTTACAGAGAAAGGGGTCACCGTCCGCTGTGGTCACCCGGGAGCGATTTCCAGCCGCTTCCCGGCTTCGACGTTGGCTCGGGTCGACCGCTGTGGCCCGGGCCCAAGAACCCAGAAAGAAGCTCGAATCGGACTAGAACACATGTTCGATTCGATGTAGAATCAGATATGGCCGCGACGCAGACTCCTACCGCACCGACCTCACCGTCGGTGCTGCTGGATGCCGCCGCGGAACAGACCCGGGTCGCTCTCATGGCTGAGGCCGAGCGGTTCTCCCTCGCACTGCGGTGGGCCCACGCCCACCCGGCGCCGGTCACCGACGCCGTCGTCGACGAGCTCGGCGACCTGGTCATGTACGCCGACCAGCCCGCCACCCTCGCGGGCGAAGGTGCGCCCGGGATGAGCGAGTTCGCGGTCGCGGAGTTCGCCACCGCCTGCGGCCTGTCCACCTACCAGGGCCGCGCCCTGATCGGCGCCGCCCTCGAAGCCCACCACCGCCTCCCGCGCCTCTGGTCGAAGGTGATGGCCGGGGACGTGGCGGTGTGGAAGGTCCGGCGGGTCACCGAACAGACCCACCGCCTCCCACCCGGCGCCGCCGCCGAGGTCGACACCGTGCTGGCGCCGGTGATCGGGACCTGCTCCTACGCCCAGATCGAGAAGACCGTCGCCGCAGCCGCCGCCCGCGTCGACGACGAACACACCGAGATGGAACGCCTCGACCGGTGGCAGCAACAACACCTCGAGGTCCGCCTCGACGCCGCCGCCCTCAACGGCGGCCTCGTGCCCGTCTCCGGGCTCCTGGACTACCCCGACGCCCTGGCGCTGGAAGCCCGGCTCAAGACCGGCGCCGCCCTCCTCGGCGACAAGCACCCCGAGCTGTCGCTCGACATCCGCCGCGCGATGGCCGCCGGCCGCCTCGGCGCCACCGGCGATGCCGTGTCACGTGAGGTCGTGGTCTACACCCACCACGAGCCCGACCAGACCCACGACATCCTCGACGTCGAAGGCACCCACGGCCGGCTCGGGCACACCACCATCGAACAGATCGCCCAGTGGTGCCAGCTCGCCGGCACCAAGGTCACCATCAAGCCCGTCCTCGAGCTCGACGCCGAACTCTCCGTCGACCGATACGAACCGTCCGCCCAGCAACGCGAGCAGGCGATCCTGACCTGCCCCACCTGCGTCTTCCCCGGCTGCTCGAAATCGGCCCGCGGCTGCGACCTCGACCACATCACCGCCTACGCACAGGGCGGCAAGACCACCTCCTGGAACCTCGCACCCCTGTGCAGGTACCACCACCGCCTCAAGACCTTCGGCCACTGGACCTACCGGAGACTCGGCCGCGCCCGGTTCGAATGGACCTCACCATCCGGCAAGCACTACCTCGCCGACCTCACCCACAAGCGACGACGAACCCGCTGACCCCACCCCACCGGCCCGAGCTGGTGGGGCAACTTCTGGTGGGCGCCCGCCGTCTCCCCCACGTGAGCGTGCCGTGGTGATCCTGGTCGGCCTGCTGGTCCTCAGCGGGTGCGACAGCCATGATGCGGCCGCCCGCTTCCAACCCGGCCGCCGGCCACCCACGAGCCCAGCCCGCCCGCGACCCACACGGCGAAGCCGGCCGGGGCACGGCCAGGCGCTCCGGAGCGTCGTGCGGCCGACGGACCTGACAAGGCACGCGGTGCGGGCGGCGTACCCGCTTCGAGCTCGGGGCCGGACGGCGTCGCCAGCCTGCTCCTGGTCGCCGACGACCAGCGCTGCGCCGGCTGAAATGACGCTGACCCGGCAGAGAGTTTCTGCCGGGTCAGCGGTGAGCTTCTGACGGATCAGAGGGTCTCGAGGATCTCTCGCATGAGAGCGGCGGTCTCGGACGGCGTCTTGCCGACCTTCACGCCGACGGCCTCGAGGGCCTCCTTCTTCGCCTGGGCGGTGCCCGAGGAGCCGGAGACGATGGCGCCGGCGTGGCCCATGGTCTTGCCCTCGGGGGCGGTGAAGCCCGCGACGTAGCCGACGACCGGCTTGGTCACGTTGTCCTTGATGTACGCCGCGGCCCGCTCCTCGGCGTCGCCGCCGATCTCGCCGATCATCACGATCGCCTTGGTGTCGGGGTCCGCCTCGAACGCCGCGAGGGCGTCGATGTGGGTGGTGCCGATGACCGGGTCGCCGCCGATGCCGATGGCGGTCGAGAAGCCGTAGTCACGCAGCTCGTACATCATCTGGTAGGTCAGCGTGCCGGACTTCGACACGAGGCCGATCGGGCCGGTCCCCGCGATGGTGTGCGGGGTGATGCCGGCCAGCGACTCGCCGGGGGTGATGATGCCCGGGCAGTTGGGGCCGATCATCCGGGTGCCGGCGTGGTTGGCCTCGGACTGCAGGTAGGACCAGACCTCGGCGGTGTCCTGCACCGGGACGCCCTCGGTGATGACCACGAGCAGGCCGATGCCGGCGTCGATGGCCTCGATGCAGGCGTCCTTGGTGAAGGCCGGCGGCACGAAGACGACCGACACGTCGGCACCGGTCTCCTTCATGGCCTCCTCGACGGTGCCGAAGACCGGCTGGGTGGTCCCGGCCAGCTCGACGGTGGTGCCGGCCTTGCGGGCGTTGACGCCGCCGACGATGTTGCTGCCGGACTCGATCATCAGGGTGGTGTGCTTGGAGCCCATGCCACCGGTGATGCCCTGGACGATGATCTTGCTGTCCTTGTTGAGGTAGATGCTCATCTGTCTTCTCCCCGGCCTCAGGCGTTCGCCAGCTCGGCGGCCTTGTCGGCCGCACCGTCCATGGTGTCCACCTGGGTGACGAGCGGGTGGTTCAGCTCGTCCAGGATCGCCCGGCCCTTCTCGACGTTGTTGCCGTCGAGGCGTACGACGAGCGGCTTGCTCGCCTCGTCGCCGAGGATCTCCAGGGCGCCCTTGATGCCGTTGGCGACCTCGTCGCAGGCGGTGATGCCGCCGAAGACGTTCACGAACACGCTCTTGACCTGCGGGTCGTTGAGGATGACGTCGAGGCCGTCGGCCATCACCTGGGCGTTGGCACCGCCGCCGATGTCGAGGAAGTTCGCCGGCTTGACGCCGCCGTGGGCCTCACCGGCGTACGCGACGACGTCGAGGGTCGACATGACCAGGCCCGCGCCGTTGCCGATGATGCCGACCTGGCCGTCGAGCTTGACGTAGTTGAGGCCCTTGTCCTTGGCCTTCGCCTCGAGCGGGTCGGCCTCCTCGCGGATCTCGAACTGCTCGTGGTCGGGGTGGCGGACCTCGGAGGCGTTGTCGTCCAGCGAGACCTTGCCGTCGAGCGCCTCGAGCTTGTCGCCGGCCAGCCGCGCGAGCGGGTTGACCTCGACGAGCGTGGCGTCCTCCTCGACGAAGGTCGCGTAGAGCGCCTGGATCATCACGACGGCCTGCTCGAAGACGGCCTCGGGGAACTTCGCCTCGGTGGCGATCTCGCGGGCCTTGGCCTCGTCGACGCCGGTGCCCGGGTCGACCGGGATCTGCTTGACAGCGTCCGGGTTGGTCTTGGCGACCTCCTCGATCTCGACGCCGCCCTCGACGGACGCGATGCAGAGGTACTGCCGGTTGGCCCGGTCGAGCAGGAAGGAGAAGTAGTACTCCTCCTCGGGCGGGGTCGCCGGCGTGACCAGCACGCGGTTGACCGTGAGGCCCTTGATCTCCATGCCCAGGATGTTGGACGCGTGCTCGAAGGCCTCGTCCGCCGTCTTGGCCAGCTTCACGCCGCCCGCCTTGCCGCGGCCGCCGGCCTTGACCTGCGCCTTGATGACGGTCACGCCGCCGATCTGCTCGGCAGCGGCCTTCGCGGCCTCCGCGGTCTCGACGACGACGCCCAGCGTCGTGGCCACACCGTGCTTGGCGAAGAGCTCCTTCGCCTGGTACTCCATCAGATCCACTGATCCACCAAGTCCTCTAGTAGGAGCGGGCGCGCCACAGCGCGCCTCGAGCTCAGGGGGTGTCCCAGGCACCATAGACCCGGCTCCTCCGCGGGCACGAGGCCGGGGCTACGTGACGTGGGGCACGGTCGCCGCCCGCCTGTCGCGACCCGATCCGCCCGGCACCACCCGGACGACCTACCCCGGACACGCCGATGGTCTAGACAGGATTGGGTATTGTTCGGTCGCCGTGAGCCTGACCACCCCGAAACGGGGGTGTCAGCAGGTCGGCAGGCGGGAATGTCGGGCCGCAGGGCTGCAGCGGAGCCCTCAAGACCACGACGGATCCTGCCGATGTTTTACATGGGCCGTGATCTGTCCGTTACAGTCGGGCCTCGCCGTCTGAACCCCCGAGCAGCGGAGAAGCAAACAGTCATGGGCAACCACCGAGCGGATCGTCGCGGCCCCAGCCGCCGACCCTCGGACCAGCCGACCCCCTCCGGCGGCAAGCGTCGCGCGGAGAAGCCGACCCGGTCCACCCGTCGCGAGAGCGTCGAGCCCACGCCGGCTCCGCTGTCGCTCGAGGACGAGTCGACCATCGTCATCCCGGTCACCAACGAGGCCCTCGAGCCGACCCCGACCGGGTCGTCCGCGACCTACCAGTCCTACCGCGTGGGCGGCGTCCGCAGCGCCCCCGCGCCGCGCACCGGCCTCTCGCAGCCGGGCGCCCGCCGCAGCGCCTCGCGCGCCCCGCTCTTCCGGGTGCTCCCCTCCGCTCCGATGGTGCTCGGCGTCGCCGCGCTCGCGGTCTCCGCGGGCGGCGCCCTGACCGTCGCCGGCGGCCTCGGGAGCAGCGACAGCCCGCGGATCAGCCAGGCCAGCGCCCTCAGCGGCGTCAGCAACGTCTCCCGCGTCAACCTGCTCGGACGCGAGGTCGTCAGCCGCGACTCGCGCCGCGACGCCCTCGACGACGCCGCCGACGCCCAGCTCCAGGACAAGGTCGAGGAGCAGAGCCGGCAGCGCGACGCGGCGATGGCCAAGCTCGCCCAGGAGACCCAGGCCTGGTCCGACAAGCTCGCGCTCAACCAGTGGATCCTCCCGGTCTCCGGCTACCACCTGACCGCCCGCTTCGGTGACTACAGCGGCCTGTGGTCCCACTTCCACACCGGCCTCGACTTCGCCGCCCCGAGCGGCACCCCGATCCACGCCATCGCCGACGGCGTGGTCACCTCCGTCGGGTACGACGGCTCCTACGGCAACAAGACCGTCATCACGCTCGATGACGGCACCGAGATCTGGTACTGCCACCAGACCTCGTACGTCGTCAGCGAGGGCGACACGATCTCCCAGGGCGAGCTGATCGGCTACGTCGGCTCGACCGGCAACGTCACCGGCCCCCACCTGCACCTCGAGGTCCGCCCCGGCGCGGGCGACCCGGTCGACCCGTACACCGCGCTCGTCGCGCACGGGGTCACGCCGTAGCGGCGAACCGCCTCACAGCTTCTCCACGGGCGCGTAGCGCAGCAGGAGGCGCTTGACGCCCTCCGAGCCGAAGTCGATCGACGCGACGGCCTTGTCGCCGGCGCCCTCGAGCGCGACCACCGTGCCGAGGCCGAACGAGTCGTGCAGCACCCGGTCGCCCGGGTCGAGGCTCGGGATCTCCCGCGACGGCTTGGAACGGGCGGCCGCGTCGGCCCGGACCGCGGCCGCGGAGAAGTTGCGCCGACCGGCGGCCGTCGGCTCGCCGTAGTGCTGCCCACCGGAGAGGTCGGGACGGCTCCAGCGGGTCTGCGCCGCTTCGGTGCGGCGCCAGTCGACCAGGTCGACCGGCAGCTCGTCGAGGAACCGGGAGCCGGGGTTGTGCGAGGGGGCGCCCCAGGCGGAGCGGACCACGGCACGGGAGATGAAGAGGCGCTCCCGGGCCCGGGTCACCCCGACGTACGCGAGTCGTCGCTCCTCCTCGAGCTCCGTCTGGTCGCCGAGCGCCCGGGAGTGCGGGAAGACGCCGTCCTCGAGACCGGTGAGGAAGACGACCGGGAACTCCAGACCCTTCGCGGTGTGCAGCGTCATCAGCGTGACGACCCCCTGATCCTCGGGGTCGTCATCGGGAATCTGGTCGGCGTCGGCCACCAGCGCCACCCGCTCGAGGAAGTCGCCGAGTCCGGGCGCGACGGTGCCGGCGTCGACGTCGGCCGGGTCGGCCGAGGGGCCGGCGACCGGGTCGTCGGCGAACTCGCGGGCCACGGCGACGAGCTCGGCGAGGTTCTCCAGCCGGGTCTCGTCCTGCGGGTCGTCGCTCTCCTCGAGCGCGGTGAGGTAGCCCGACCGGGCCAGGGTGGTCTCGAGGACGACGTCGGGCCGCTCTCCCCCGTCGACCATCGACTGGAGCTCCTCGACCAGGGCCACGAAGCCCTGGATCTGGGTCAGCGACCGGGTGGCCAGGCCGGGGGCGTCCTCGGCCCGCCGGAGCGCCTCCCAGAAGGTGATCCGATCGCGCTCGGCGAGCGCGTTGACGCACGCGACCGCCCGGTCGCCGATGCCGCGCTTGGGGGTGTTGAGGATCCGGCGCAGGGAGACCTGGTCGGCCGGGTTGACCAGCAGCCGGAGGTAGGCCAGCGCGTCGCGGATCTCCCGCCGCTCGTAGAAGCGGACGCCGCCGACGACCTTGTAAGGCATCCCGAGGCGGATGAAGACCTCCTCGAAGACCCGGGACTGGGCGTTGGTGCGGTAGAAGACGGCCACGTCGCCGGGCCGGAACCGGCCCTCGTCGGTGAGCTTGTCGATCTCCCCGGAGACGAAGCGGGCCTCGTCGTGCTCATCGTCGGCGACGTACCCGACGATCCGGTCGCCGTCGCCGGCGTCGGACCACAGCCGCTTCTCCTTGCGGCCCTTGTTGTGGCCGATCACCGAGTTGGCGGCGGTGAGGATGGTCTGCGTGGAGCGGTAATTCTGCTCCAGCAGGATCGACGTCGCGTTGGGGAAGTCCTGCTCGAAGTCGAGGATGTTGCGGATGTTGGCGCCGCGGAAGGCGTAGATCGACTGGTCGGCGTCGCCCACCACCATCAGCTCGGCCGGCTCCACCCGCTCGACCTCGGGGTCGACCATCGGGCCCCCGTCTGAGATGGCGTCGGCGCAGAGCTGGTGGATGAGGGCGTACTGCGCGTGGTTGGTGTCCTGGTACTCGTCGACCAGCACGTGCCGGAAGCGCCGGCGGTAGGTCTCGCGCACCTCCGGGAACTGCTGGAAGAGGTGGACCGTGAACATGATGAGGTCGTCGAAGTCGAGCGCGTTGGCCTCGCGCAGCCGCCGCTGGTAGGTGGTGTACGCCGCGGCGTACGTCTCCTCGAGGTGGTTGCGGGCGTCCTTGGTGGCGTCCTCGGGGTCGCGCAGCTCGTTCTTCTGGTTGGAGACCCAGTGGAGCAGCGCGCCGGGCTGGTAGCGGCGCGGGTCGAGGTCGAGGTCGTTGCAGACCAGCGTCATCAGGCGCTTCTGGTCGGCGGCGTCGTAGATGGAGAAGTTGGACTTGAAGCCCACGCCCCCGAAATCCAGGGTGGTGACCTCCTTGCGGAGGATCCGCACGCAGGCGGAGTGGAACGTCGAGACCCACATGATCCGGGCGCGCTTGCCCACGAGGTCCTCGACGCGCTCCTTCATCTCGGCCGCGGCCTTGTTGGTGAAGGTGATGGCCAGGATCGAGCCCGGGTGGGCGCGGCGCTCGGAGATCAGCCACGCGATCCGGCGCGTCAGCACCCGCGTCTTGCCGGAGCCGGCGCCGGCCACGACGAGCAGCGGGGCGCCCTCGTGCACGACGGCGGCCCGCTGGGGGTCGTTGAGGCCCGCGAGCAGCTCCTCGGCGCTCGGGCCGCGGCGCTGCGGCGGCTCGGCAGCGGTGATGGTCTCCAGACCGGGCAGCGGGATCGACGTACTCATCTCGCCGCCCAGCCTACGTCCGGGCACCCCCGGACGGCCGAGCGGTCAGACGGCCGCGATCAGCGAGAGACCGCCCGTGCCGTAGCCGGCGATCTCGAGCTCGACGTCCTCGCGGGCGGCCAGCTGCGCGGCGATCGTCAGCACGTGGGCCGGGACCGGGTCCGTCGGGGCGTAGGTGCCGACGAGCCGGAGGTGCTCGCCCAGCGCGTCGCCGAACGGCGCCGCCAGGACGTTGCAGATCTCCGAGGCGTTCTCGAAAAGGTTGTCCGGCATCAGCCGGTCCTCCTCGGCGGCGTCGGCCGCCCCCTTCGGCACCAGCGCGATCGCGGCGCCGGCCCGGGCGGCGAGCCCGAAGCTGAGCACCGCGACGGCGCGCAGGCGCTGACCGTCGTCGGCGTACGACGCGATGACCGGCTTGGGGATGCCGATGTCGACCGGCTTGCCCTCGGTGATCTCCACGTCGCGGCCGAGCAGGCCCTCGAAGAGGTCCTTGATGTTCTTGCGGTCCGGGATCATGACTGGCTCAGCTCAGCATCCCGGCCAGCTCGGCCTCGAAGTGCTCGGCGGTGAACGGCTTGGCGATCAGGAACATCGCGCCCGCCGACTTCGCGGCGGCGCGCATCTCCTCCGAGCCCTCGGAGGTGATGAACCCGAACGGGACGGCGTTGCCGTTGCCGCGCAGGGCGCGGAGCAGCTCGATGCCCGTCTTGTTCGGCATGTTCCAGTCCGAGAGCACCAGGTCGGGTGCCTCGGCGGCCACCTTGTCCAGCGCCTCGGCGCCGTCGACGGCCTCCAAGTAGTCGTGGTGCCCGAAACCGGCCTGGCGCAGGGTGCGGAGCACGATCTGGCGCATGACCTTGCTGTCGTCGGCGATCAGGATCTTCATGATCTTCCTTCTAGTCGCTGCTGGCAGTCCGGACCCGCTCAGGCGGCGTCCGGGACGATCTGGACGTAGACGGGTGCGTCGCCCCAGGAGACGACGAACGACTCGTCACGGGAGGGCACCTCGGTGACCTCCGAGACGCCGGGCAGGCCGAGCGCGGAGGTGCCCGGGAGGGCGCCCTTCACGCTGCCGCCGACGACGTTCAGCACCTCGCCCACGGCGTCGTGGACGTCGGGCTCGTCGAGCTCGTCCTCGGGACCGAGGCCGAGCATCGCGTTGGCGATCTGGTTGGCGACGCCGGCGTCACAGGTGAGCACGAGGCGCCCGTTCCACTCGCCGCGCAGCTCGATCTGGGCCTGGAGCCCGGTCTCGAACTCCGCCGGCCGCTCCGTGGGCCACGGGTCGGCGGTCGCGAAGAGCATGGAGCCCCACACCTGCTCGATGGCGGCGAGGACGAGCGCCTGGTCGGGCGCGCTTGCGATGGTCATGTCAGACCCCTGTCGAAGTCGGGAGGAGCCCGAGAAGGTCGAGCTTCTCGAGCATGGCCTCACCCGTGAACGGCTTGATGAGGTACTCGTGGGCGCCGGCCGCCAGGGCACGGACGATCTGGTCCGACTCGCTCTCGGTGGTCACCATCATCAGCGTGATGGCGCGCCACTCGGGATGCCTGCGGACCTCGGTGATGAACGTCAGGCCGTCCATCACCGGCATGTTCCAGTCCACGCAGGCCAGCTCCGGGACGTCGCCGGGACCGGCGAGGAGGTCGAGTGCCTCCTGGCCGTCGGCGGCCTCCAGGACCTCGAATCCCGCGTCACCGAGGATGCGGCCGACGATTCGGCGCATCGCTCGGGAGTCGTCGACTACCAAGGCACGCATGTGCGCTGTTCCTCTCTGATCCGATACACCGAAGATCTTCCGGCCGGGACTCGTTCCCAGGCGTCGTCGACGCCCATGGTCATCTCGGCCGCCCCCAGGAAGAGGTGACCGTCGGGTGCCATCACCTGGCGGACCCTGCGCAAGATGTCCTGCTTCGTCGGCAGGTCGAAGTAGATGAGCACGTTGCGCAGGAACACCACGTCGAACTTCCCCATCGGGGGGAAGGGACGGGTGAGGTTCAGCTGACGGAACTGCACACGGTCCTTGATCGACTGGTTGATCCGCCAGTTGAGGCCACTTCGCTCGAAATGCCGCACCAAGGTGGTGGCCGGCATGCCGCGGTTGACCTCGAGCTGCGAGTACTCGCCGCGACGGCCGCGCTCGAGCATCTCCTCGGAGAGGTCGGTCGCGATGACGTCGGTCTTCCACCCGGCGAGCTCCGGGGTGTCCAGCGCCGTCATCACGATGCTGTACGGCTCCTGCCCGCTCGAGCACGCGGCCGCCCACACGCGCAGCTCGCGGTTGGGGCGCGTCTTCGCCAGCAGGGGCAGCACCTCCTTGCGGAGGGTCGTGTACGGGTCGCTGTCGCGGAACCACGACGTCTCGTTGGTGGTGAGCGCCTCGACGACCTTCATGAGCGCCGCCTGCGAGCGCCGGGTCGAGAGGTCGGCGACGTACGCGTCGACGTCCGGATGACCGGCCTCGCGGGCGAGCGGCACGAGGCGCGACTCGACGAGGTACTCCTTGCCCGGCTCGAGCACGATGGCGCTCTCGGCGCGCACCAGCTCCCGGACGAAGGTGAATGCCTGTGGACTGATGGTCACGAACGACCCCCCCGGGACGCGACCAGCGGGATGCTGGCGAAACGGTTGGCGATCTCTGCTGCGATGTCGCGGAGCGGGAGCACCCGCTCGGCGAGGCCCGCACTGGCTACGGCGCCCGGCATGCCCCAGACGACCGAGGTCGCCTGGTCCTGGGCGATGACGCTGCCGCCGCGGTCGACGATCTCTCGCGAGCCCTTGGCCCCGTCGGAGCCCATGCCCGTGAGGACGACGCCGAGGACGGAGCCGTCGACGGTAGCTGCGGCGGTGCGGAAGAGCACGTCGACGGCGGGGCGGCAGTAGTTCTCCGGCGGACCCTGGGTCAGCCGGGCGACGAGGCCGGACGCGTCGGCGGCGACCTCGAGGTGGTGGTCGCCGGGGGCGATGCAGATCGTCCCGGGACGCAGGTGCTGGCCGTGCTCGGCCTCGGTGACCTCGACCTGGAGCTGGCGGTCGAGCCGGGCGGCGAGCTGGCGGGTGAAGAGCGGGGGCATGTGCTGGACGATGGCGACCGGCACCGGGAGCGGCGGGAGCGTGGCGAGCAGCGTGCTCAGCGCCTCGGGTCCACCGGTCGAGGAGCCGATCACCACGAGCCGGTAGCCACCGCGCGGCGGCGCGCTCGGGGTGCGCAGCACCGGCGGGGCCGGCTTGACCACCGGCCGGCCGGGCAGCCCGGAGCCGGCGCGCGGGACCAGCGACTTGATCCGCGGGATGAGCGCCTCGCGCACCTGCTCCATGGAGCGGGCGACACTGCCGACGTTCGCCGGCTTCGGCACGTAGTCGGAGGCACCGGCGGCCAGCGCGTCGAGGGTGGCGACGGCGCCACGCTCGGTGAGCGTGCTGAACATGATGACCGGCACGCGACTGCCGGACTCCCGCAACGCCCGGACGGTCTCGATGCCGTTGAGCTCGGGCATCTCGACGTCCATCGTCACGAGGTCGGGTCGCAGCAGCGCGATCTTCTGCAGACCGGCGCGGCCGTTGACCGCGGTGCCGACGACCTCGATGTCGGGATCCTCGGCGAGCAGGTCGGAGACCAGCTTGCGGATCACGACCGAGTCGTCGACGACCAGCACCCGGATCGGGGCCATCAGCGTCCACCTCTCGTCCCTCGCCTCTCTGGCGAGGTGCCCTACCCATCGGCCGTGGCCGAGAGGACTTGAGAGTCCGGGAGGTGAAGAGAAGGAGAGATCAGCAGCCGGTCTGGTCCGGCGCCCCGTGGACGGCGTTCCAGGGGCGCAGCAGCACGTCCGCGTCGCCGCTGCCGAGCAGGTCGCCGACCGTGCTCGCCTGGACGACGCCGGCCCAGGCGTTCCAGACGCCGTACGCCGCGTCCCGGGCGGTGAAGCCGCCCCGGTCGAAGGCGATAACGGCGGCGAGCTGCGCGTCGCAGGCCAGCCGGAGACGCTCCGACATCGACAGCGCCCAGGTGGCCTGGTGCATCGCGGGCGCCCACGCGGCGGTGTGGATGCGCAGCTCGTCGACGGCACGCCGCCACTGCTCGCGCACGTCGTGGTCGGCGCTCGCGAAGACCTGGAGCCGCTGGTCGACCTCGGGGATGCCGACGGTCGCACCGTCGAGGTCGCGGAGCGGCAGCCCGGCGCGGAGGTACGGCGCGGCCATCGCCCGGCGCAGGTCGCCGGGGAGCCGGTCCCGCAGGTAGGCGCTCGCGGCCGCGTCGGCGAGGACGTCGGCGGCGAGGGAGGCGATCGGGTCCTGGACGGCCAGCGTGTCGCCGTGCAGCCAGGTCCAGTCGAGGACGTCGCGCCGCAGCAGCCGGTCGAGCAGGTGCACGTCACCGAGGAGGCTGGTCTCGAGGCGGCGCAGCAGGGCCGTCTCGCCGGCGGCGGCCTCCTCGAGGGCGGCGCCCGCGAGGGGCAGCGCGGTGGTCATCGCAGGGGTCTCGGTGAGCGGGGCGCACGCGCGCCGCCACTCCTCGCGCAGCCCGGGGCCGGGATGGCACTCGGCGAGCTGCTCGAGCTCCTCGGGACCGGCCGCGAGGGCGACCCGCACCACGCCGGCGACCTGGCGTCCCCCGGGGAGACGCGCGAGGTCGAACCCGAGAGCTGGACCGCCGACCACGGAGTACGCCACGAGCGTGATCGTAGCCCCGTGGCCGGCGAACGGCTCAGTCCCTTGCAGAAGCCTTGAAGAACCCCACCGAATCGCGCAGCTCCGACGACATCCGGGCCAGCTCCTCGATCGCGGACCGCGACTGGCCGAGCGCCTGGGTCGTCGACCGCGCCGCGGCCGACACGCCGTCGATGTTCTGGGCGATCTCGCCCGAGCCGGTCGAGGCCTCAGCGACGTTGCGCGACATCTCGTTGGTCGTGGCGGTCTGCTCCTCCACGGCCGAGGCGATGGTCAGCTGGTAGTCGTTGATCGTCGTGATGATCGTGGCGATCTGCGCGATGGCCTCGACCGCGCCGCTGGTGTCGCTCTGGATGGCCTCGACCCGGCGGGCGATGTCCTCGGTGGCTCGCGCGGTCTCCCCCGCGAGCTCCTTGACCTCGTTGGCCACGACCGCGAAGCCCTTGCCGGCCTCGCCGGCCCGAGCGGCCTCGATGGTCGCGTTGAGGGCGAGCAGGTTGGTCTGCCCGGCGATCGAGGTGATCGTCTTGACCACGTTGCCGATCTCCTGGCTCGACGCGCCCAGCTTGGCGACCTGCTCGTTGGTGGTCTCGACGATCCCGACCGCCTGGGAGGCGACCCGGGCGGCGTCGTTGGCGGAGCTCGCGATCTCGCGGATCGAGGCACCCATCTCCTCCGCGCCGGCGGCGACGGTCGAGACGTTGCGGGACACCTCGTCGGCGGCGCCGGACACGACGCCGGCCTGGGCCGAGGTCTCCTCGGCGCCGGCGGCGATCTGCTGCGACGAGGCCGACAGCTGCACCGAGGCGGCGGCCACCGAGTCCGCGGACGCGGCGACGGAGAGGATCAGGTCGTTCAGCCGCGTCGTCGCGGCGTCGAGGGCAGCGCCCATGACGCCGACGTCGTCGGCGGAGTCGAGGTCCGCGCGTACCGTGAGGTCACCCTCGGCCAGCGCCTCGGCGACCTCCCGGACCCGGGCGACCCGGCGGGCGGTGGCCGCGGCGACGAGCCAGCCGAGCAGCAGGGCCAGGCTGATGCCGACGGCCAGCAGGATGATCGCGGTCAACAGGTTGGTCCGGTGCGCGCCGCGCACGTCGGCGACGGCCTGCTTGGCGGAGGCCCCCTCGACCGCCGTGAGCGAGTCGAGCTGGTCGGTCAGCTGGTCGATGATCGGGGTGCCGGTGGTGGTGTTCTTCACCCACCACCAGGCGGTCTCGCCCTTCAGCGCGAGCGGCATCAGGATGTCGTGCTGCAGGTCCGCGTAGGAGTCGACCGCTGCCGTGAGGTCCTGGGTCGCCTGCGCCTGTCGCGACCCCAGCGCGGCGTACGCGGCCGCGGCCTTGTCGAAGGCGGCCCGGTCGGCGTCGAACTGCTCGCCCGCCTGCTTCTTGTCGTTCTCCTGCAGCGCCAGGATCGCGTTGCGCGCGTCCAGGCGCATGTCCGCGACCGACCGCTCCATGTTCGCGACGTAGGAGACACCCTGGACGTTCTGGTCGTACAGACCCTCGGCGCGGTCGACCGAGGTGCTCATGGCATGGATGCCGAGCACCCCGACCGCGACCGCGACGGCCGCGGTGACCACGACGGACGCCAGGATCTTCGGGCGCACGTTGGTGTCGCGGAACCAGCGGATCAGGACGTGGCCGGAGGCCTTGGTGCCGACGAACGCGTCATCGGTGGTGCCGGTGGTGCCGGTGGTCGGGGTGGAGTCGTGGGCAGGAGCAGACTCAGACACAGGATGCCTTTCCGAGAGCGAGGGAGGAGCAGGTGACCGCGGTCAGCGGTCGGAGTGGAACCGCGAGATCTCGGTGCGGAGCGAGGCCGCCATCCGAGCCAGCTCACCGATGGCGGTGAGGGTCTGGTTGACGGCCTGGGTGGTGCCGTCCGCCGCGGTCGCGACGCCCGAGATGTTCTGCGCGATCTCGCCCGAGCCCGTCGAGGCCTCGGCGACGTTGCGCGACATCTCGTTGGTGGTCGCGGTCTGCTCCTCCACCGCCGAGGCGATGGTCAGCTGGTAGTCGTTGATCGTCGTGATGATCGTCGCGATCTCGCCGATCGCGTCGACCGCTCCGGTGGTGTCGTTCTGGATGGCCTCGACCCGGCGGGCGATGTCCTCGGTCGCGCGGGCGGTCTCCTGGGCCAGCTCTTTGACCTCGTTGGCCACGACCGCGAAGCCCTTGCCGGCCTCGCCGGCCCGAGCGGCCTCGATGGTCGCGTTCAGCGCGAGCAGGTTGGTCTGCTCGGCGATCGAGGTGATCACCTTGACCACGTTGCCGATCTCCTGGCTGGAGGCGCCCAGCTTGGCCACCGACTCGTTCGTGGTCTCGACGATGCCCACGGCCTGCGAGGCGACGCGGGCGGCGTCGTTGGCAGAGCTCGCGATCTCGCGGATCGACGCGCCCATCTGCTCGGCGCCGGCCGCCACGGTGTGCACGTTGCGGGAGACCTCGTCGGCGGCGCCGGACACGACACCGGCCTGGACCGAGGTCTCCTCGGCACCCGCCGCGATCTGCTGCGAGGACGCCGAGAGCTCCTCCGAGGCGGCGGCCACGGCGTCAGCGGACTCCTGGACCGAGGTGACGATGTCGGAGACCGACTCGATCGACTGGTTGAGCGCACGCTCGAGGTCTCCGAGCTCAGCGGTGGAGACCTCCTCGGCGCGCTGCGACAGGTCGCCCTCCGCGAAGCCGCTGAGCACCGCGACGCTGCGGCGCAGCGGGCGGACGATCGAGCGACCGATGAGGGTCGACAGGGTGACCATCAGCACCAGGCCCAGCAGGCCGGCGACGATCGTCGTCCAGAGCACGCGGTTCTTGGTGCTCTCCTGGTCGACGGAGTAGGCGTTGGTGGCGGCGAGGACGCTCTGGTACGCCGAGGCGACGGTCTCGTTGAGCTGCTCGGAGAGCTGCTGGATGCCGCTGACGTTGGCACGAGCGCTGTCCTGGTTGGCGACCGCGCCCTGGATGAAGGTCGAGAGCGACTTGACGTAGGTCGTGAAGGCGGCCTGGAACTGCTGCGAGTCCTCCTGGGAGACGTTCATCTTCGTGCTGGTGAAGTCGATGCTCTCCAGACCCTTCATCGTGCTCTCCAGCACGGCGGCGTCCTTCTCGAACTTCGTCGCCGCGACCGACGCGTCGGGCAGGCTGACGGACAGGTAGGCGTCCGAGGACAGCTGCTGCGCGGCGACCCCGACCGACTGGATCATCCCCGCGGCGGTGCCGAGCTGGTTCTGCTGGTCGGACGAGCTCTTCAGCGTCGTGATGCCGTTGATCGCGACCGCGCCCAGGACGATCATCGTGAGCGCGCTGATCGCCGAGATGAGCTGGAGCCGGCGGGAGACGGACAGGTTCAGATGGGGCTTCTTCATCATCAGCCTTCGGATCGGCCTCCCGGCGGGGAGGTTCGAGTCAGGGGGTCAGCGGGTCAGGCCGCGGCGGCGCGCTCGACGTCGAGGGCGAGCAGCAGGCCCTCGTCGAGCTTGTAGGCGCCGCGGACCAGCTCGCGGGACGGGCCGGTCAACGTGTCCGGCGGGAGCTCGAACTGCTCCTCGTCGACGTCGACGACGGCCCCGATCGAGTCGACCAGCAGCGCGGTCGGCTCGTCGGCGACCCGGACGACCACCAGCATCGGCTCCTGCTCGACGTCGCGGTCGGCCAGGCCCAGCTGGGCCCGCAGCTCGATCGCGCTGAGCACCTGGCCGCGCAGGTTGATCAGGCCCGAGACGCTCTCCGGCGCGAGCGGGATGCGGGTGCGGGGCTGACCCCGCAGCACCTCCTGCACGGCGGTGACGTCGACGCCGTACAGGCGCCCCTCGAGGGTGAAGGTGACCAGGCGGGTGCTCACATCGTCTCCTGGAGCTCAGCACCGACGGCGAACTCCGCCGCGGCGTAGAAGGTCGGGTCGGCCGAGAGGATCGCGGCCCGGACGTCGAGGACCTCGACGATCCGGTCGCGGAGGAGGGTCGAGCCGAGCACGCCGTGGTCGGAGACCTCCTCGTTGACGTAGGTGTTCTCGTCGACGATGTCGACGATCTCGTCCACCACGATCGCGGCGCTGCGGTCACCGACGGTGTAGACGACCACGACCAGGTCGTCGTCGTGCCGGTCGCTGATCGCGCCGAGGAAGTGGTTGAGGCGGACGACCGGGAGGATCGCGCCGCGGTACTGCACGACCTCGCGGTTGCCGATCCGCTCGACCACCGAGCCGGGGAGGTTCTCCAGGCGGGTGACCGACGAGAGCGGCAGCGCGACCCGACGGCCGCTGCCGATGCCGGCGACGAGCATCCGCAGGTGCTCGGTGGCGGCGTGCTGCGACTCGATGTCGTCCATGCTCGCCTCGAGGGAGTCGGTGTTGAGCACCCGGCGGGCGAGGGCCTGGACGTCCAGGATCAGGGCGACGCGGCCGTCGCCGAGGATGGTCGCGCCGGAGTAGGTGCCCAGCGCCTTGAGCTGGGAGGCCAGCGGCTTGACGACGATCTCCTCGGTGCTGAGCACGCGGTCGATCACCAGGCCGAAGCGCTTGCCCTCGGCCTGGAGGACGGCGATCAGCACGTGGCCGTCGGAGCGGTCGGACTCGACGCCGAGGACGTCGGTCAGGCGCACCAGCGGGAGCAGGGCACCGCGCAGGCGGTAGACGGACGCGCCGTTCACGTCCTCGACGGCGTTCTCGGCGCGGTCGGCGTCGAGGGCGACGAGCTCCAGCAGGCTGACCTGCGGAATCGCGTAGCGGTCGCCGGCGCACTCGACGGTGAGGGCGGGGACGATCGCGAGCGTGAGCGGGATGCGCAGCCGGCAGGTGGTGCCGCGGCCGTGCACGGACTCGACGTCGATGGTGCCGCCGATGCTCTCGATGTTGGTGCGCACGACGTCCATGCCCACGCCCCGGCCCGACACGTTGGTGACGGCGGCGGCGGTGGAGAAGCCCGGCACGAAGATCAGCTGGAGCAGGTCGGTCGGCGACAGCTCGGCGAGCTGGGCCTGGGTCCGGAGCCCGCGCTCGAGCGCCTTCGCGGCGATCTTCTGCGGGTCGATGCCGGCACCGTCGTCACTGACCTCGACGACGACCTGGCCGCCCTCGTGGTAGGCGCGCAGGGTGAGGACGCCCTCGGCCGGCTTGCCCGCCGCCACCCGGTCCTCGGGCGACTCGAGGCCGTGGTCGACGGCGTTGCGGACCAGGTGCGTCAGCGGGTCCTTGACGGCCTCGAGCAGGGTCCGGTCGAGCTCGGTCTCCTTGCCGTGCATCGCGAGCGAGACGCGCTTGCCGCAGGTGGCACCGAGGTCGCGGACGACGCGGGGCAGCTTGGACCAGATGTTGTCGATCGGCTGCATGCGGGTCTTCATGACCCCCTCCTGCAGCTCGGACGCGATCAGGTTGAGGCGCTGGGAGGAGCGCAGCAGCTCGACGTCGTCCTGGTCGCCCGCCTGGCGGACGATCTGGTTGCGGGTGAGCACCAGCTCACCGACGAGGCGCATGAGGGTGTCGAGCAGGTCGACGTCCACCCGGACCGACGAGTCGGCGACGGTACGACGGACGCCCTGCTCCTCGTGCTCGGCAGCGGCCTCGGCGACCCGAGCGGCGGGCGCGGCCGGTGCAGCGGGGGCGGCGACGGGCACGACCGGCGCGGGGGTCTCGGCCACGGGGACAGCCGGCGCGACGATCTCCGCGACCGCCTCGGCGACGACCTCGGCCACCGGCTCGACGACGGGCTCGACCGCGGTCTCCTCGACCGGCCTGCCCTCAAGGATGTCGGTGATCCGGCCGACGACGAGGCTCACGTCGACGTCGCCCTCGGCGCCCTTCTGCTCGATGGTCGCGAGCAGGTCGCGGACGGTGTCCACCATCGCGAGCAGGACGTCGGTGGTCTGCGGGTTCATCTGGAACTTGCCGTCCCGCAGCCGCGCGAGGAGGTTCTCGCCGACGTGGGTCACGGACTCCAGGCGACTGAACGCCAGGAAGCCACTCGTGCCCTTGATCGTGTGGATCGTGCGGAAGATGCTGGCCAGCAGCTCTCGCGAGTCGGGCTCGCGCTCCAGAGCGACCAGGTCGCGGTCGAGCTGATCCAGGTTCTCGTGGCTCTCCACCAGGAACTCCTGGACGATCTCGTCGATCTCATCCACGGGGGTTGCCCTCTCGTCGGTCTGCGTGTTCGACGAGGCATATCGGCGATCCCCGGGACGACCTGAGCGACTATCGCCCCGGTCTTGCGGAGTTGTCTGGTCAGGTGTGGGCGGATGCCCAGAAGACCGCGACGCACACGTTGGCCACCGTGAGCGCCAGGAGCAGGGCCCACAGGCCGGTCGAGATGCGCTCCTTGCGCAGGTTGGCCATCACCAGCGCGAGCACCACCAGGCCGATCAGGCCCTTCACCGCGATCTTCGCGTGGTCGACCGAGCCGTCCCCGGACTCGATCACCCCGACCAGGAGCAGGCCGGCCAGGAACGCCGTACCGGCGCCGTCGCGCATGAGGCCGTTGACGACCTTCTCCGGGTTCCGCACCTGGACCAGCAGCCCACCGAACAGGGCCGCGAAGCCGAGCAGGTGGAGGACGAGCAGGACGTGGCGCAGGAACTCCATGCGTCGAAGTCTAGGAGGGGTCCGTCGGCGCCGAGCCCAGGCGTCCGGTCAGCTGCGCGATGAACTCGTCGGCCATCGCCAGCTGGGTCTCGAGGCGGCTCCGGCGCTCGGCCGCGTCCGCCAGGGTCGCCCTCAGTCGCGTCGACGCGGCCCCGACCGCTGCGGCACCTGCGGCCTCGTCCGCCAGCACCTCGATGTCCCGCATCGCCTCGGCCATCTGCTCGAGGCTGAACCCGAGCGGCTTCATCCGGCGGATGGCGAGGATCTTCTCGACGTCCTCCTCGGTGTAGAGCCGGAACCCGCCGTCCGTGCGGCCGGACGGGCGGAGGAGACCGACCTCGTCCCAGTGCCGCAGCGACCGCAGCGAGAGCTCGGTGCGCGCGGCGACCTCGCCGATGTGCATGGTCCCGCCGTCCGTCTCACCCACGATGCCAACTCTACCCTTACGTAAGGGTAGAGTTGAGCCACGTGACCTCCGATCCCATCACCGTGCGCGCCGCCCTCCGCTCACCCCGGCTCCTGCGGACCGAGGTCCTCGCCGGTCTCGTCGTCGCGCTGGCCCTGATCCCCGAGGCCATCTCCTTCTCGATCATCGCCGGGGTCGACCCCCGGGTCGGCCTGTTCGCGTCGTTCACGATGGCGGTCGCGATCTCCTTCCTCGGCGGTCGGCCCGCGATGATCTCGGCGGCGACCGGGGCGGTGGCCCTGGTCATCGCCCCGGTGATGCGCGACCACGGGTACGACTACCTCATCGCGACGGTGCTGCTCGGCGGGCTGATCCAGGTGGCGCTGGCGCTCGCCGGCGTCGCCCGGCTGATGCGCTTCATCCCCCGCTCGGTGATGGTCGGCTTCGTCAACGCGCTCGCCATCCTCATCTTCGAGGCGCAGATCGACCACCTCGTCGACGTCCCCTGGGCGGTCTACCCGATGGTCGCGGTCGGCATCGCCGTCATCGTCGGCTTCCCGCGGGTCAACTCCGTGGTCCCCGCTCCCCTGGTGGCGATCGTGGCGCTCACGGCGTTCACCCTCCTCGCCGCCGTCGACGTCCCGGACGTCGGCGACGAGGGCCGGCTGCCCGACAGCCTGCCGTCGTGGTTCGTCCCGGACGTGCCGTGGAACCTCGACACCCTGCAGACCATCGCGCCGTACGCGCTGGCGATGGCGCTCGTCGGCATCCTCGAGTCGCTCCTCACCGCGAAGCTGGTCGACGACATCACCGACACCCACTCGGACAAGACCCGGGAGGCGCTCGGACAGGGCGCCGCCAACGTGATCACCGGCTTCTTCGGCGGCATGGGTGGCTGCGCGATGATCGGCCAGACGATGATCAACGTGAAGGCCTCCGGCGCCCGGACCCGGATCTCGACCTTCCTCGCCGGCTCCCTGCTCCTGGTCCTCGTCGTGGGCTTCGGCGATGCCGTCTCCCGGATCCCGATGGCGGCCCTGGTCGCGGTGATGGTGATGGTCTCCGTCGGCACCTTCGACTGGCACTCGATCCGGCCGTCCACCCTCCGCCGGATGCCGCGCTCGGAGACGGCCGTGATGATGGCGACCGTCGCCGTCACCGTCGCCACCCACAACCTCGCGATCGGCGTCGTCGTCGGCGTCCTGGTCGCGATGACGCTCTTCGCACGCCGCGTCGCGCACCTGACCGAGACCCGCCGCGAGCTCCTCGACGACGGACAGGTGGTCGTCTACCGCGTCACCGGCGAGCTGTTCTTCGCCTCGAGCAACGACCTGTACACCCAGTTCCAGTACGCCGATGACCCCGACCGGGTCGTCATCGACCTCTCGGCCTCCCACGTCTGGGACGCCTCGACCGTCGCCTCCCTCGACGCGATCACCACGAAGTACCAGCGCAAGGGCAAGCAGGTCACGATCGTCGGGCTCAACCCCAGCAGCGCCGAGCGGCACGAGCGGCTCAGCGGACAGCTCACGTCGCACTGACGCGATCGATCAGCCGACTCCGAGGCCGTACCAGCGGTACTGCCGCGGCCAGAAGGTGACCATGGCCGACGCCGTTGGGAGCTCGTCGACGGTCTCCCCGGTCGCGCTGGCTCGTCCGAGGTAGTCGCGAAGCGGATTCAGGTAGAGGCACCCCAGCCCGGCGTCGCGTGCGGGAGTGAGCAGCGTGAACGTGAAGGCGCGGCGCGCCTGGTGATCCGCCCAGTGGTCGCGGACCTGGTCGAGGTCGGCCGCCTCGTCGAGATCGACGGGCCAGCGCCCGTCGCTGTGCACGCGGATCACGTCGGGGCTCGCTGAATAGGCGGCGAAGTCCAGGGCTGCGGTCTCCTCGTTGAGCGGGACCGCGACGAACCGGGGGTGGCGGAGCTCCCCCGGAACTGCACCCTCTGCGAGCAGCACGCCGGTAGCCAACCAGATCTCCGGAACTCACGTCCGCCGATGGAAAGACACCGTGCCGACTGGATGTCGGCGCATCTCGTACGCCTGGTCGTGGGCCTTCCTGTGGTGCCAGTGGCACAGCCCGAGGGAGCTGGCCAGGTCGGTACAGCCACCGTTGGACCACTCGGTGAGGTGGTGGGCGTGCAGGCCGGTGGCGCGGTCGCAGCCTTCGGTGGCGCACCGCCCGTGCTGCCGGAGGGCGATCGCGATCCGCTGCGCCTTGGAGTGGAGGCGTTGCTCGCGGCCCAGGTCGAGGATCTCGGACTTGCCGTTGAGGACGACCGGGGAGGATCCCGGCCTCGCAGGCCAGCTGCCGCGCGAGGGTGGGGCTGAGGCGGTCGCCGGTGTCGAGGATGGTGCCGGCCTGCTCCAGGCGGCCCATCAACGACTCCTCGGAGATCGTCACGAGCAGGGTGGCGGTGAGGCCGCCGGTCTTGGGGAGCTTGTTCTCGGGGAACCGCATGACCAGCTCGCTGAACGCCCGGCCCATCTGCTCGGGACCTGCACCGGAGCCCTTGACCGCGTTCTGGTGCTTGCTCGCCATCGTGGCCAGCACGATCTTTGTGAACGCGGCGCCTTCAAGGGTCGGCATGACGCCTTGGTACTGGGTCTTGCCGTGCCCGTCGTCCCAGATCCGCAGGTACGTCGCCCGGGCCGCGGCCTGCTCCTGACGTTCGAGGATCTCGGCCTCGCGGGCATCCGCGCCCTCAGGGTCGATGACCTCCCAGAGCCGCCGCCCGAGCCGGTTGAGCGCCTTCGCGTCGTGCTCGGCGGCGAGGTCGAGCAGGTGCCGCTCCGCGGTGTCGCGGTGCTCGTCGGGGATGGTGTCGACCCACCGGAGCATGACCCGGGCCTGGTCGGCGCTGATCACCGCGGTCGCGAGCGCCAGACGGGTGAGCGCGTTTGTGTGCAGGTCCTTACCGAGCTTCACCATGGTGTGTGCGGCCGAACGGGTCATCTGGGTCTGGTTGGCAAGCCAGACCGCGGTCGAGGATGCTCCGCGGTCCTGGCCGACCTGCTGGTCGTCGGCGTGCCGGGCGACGCGGGCCTTGAGCTCGCACACCTGGGCCTCGAGGCGGGTCAGCTCGACGAGCGCGTCGGCTGCTTCGGTGTCGGTCATCGACCAGACCGGAGCGTCCGCGACGGACGTCGCCGTGTCGCGCATCTGCGCGACCGCGGCGTTCACGCGGTGACTCGGGATGGACGGTGTTGCCATGCCTCAACTCAAGCACTGGCCACCGACAGCGAGATGCTCAGATCCGTTGTTTTGAGCGGGATGTGGACAACTTTCGACGACTCCTTTCGACCAGTTTCGAAGTCGTCCCGGGTGCTGGTTTCGAGGCTCGTCGCTGGCGCTCCTCGCACCTCAACCACCGTGTCGAGACCACCGGAAACCCGGGGAGCGGCGGTGAGTCGAAGCGCGCCGTACTCGCTTTGCTGCCTGTCCGCGAGTAGTCCGCGCCTCCCGCAGGCCGAAGCTCAGCTTCCGGGGTTTCGAGGCTCGCGCGCTAGCGCGCACTCGCACCTCAACCAACGGAAGGGCTCAACCAACGAACGCTCAGAGCAGGCGGCGGTCGGAGGCCCAGCGGGTGAGCTCGTGGCGGGAGGAGAGCTGGAGCTTGCGCAGGACGCTCGACATGTGGGTCTCGACGGTCTTGATGGAGATGAAGAGCTCCTTCGCGACCTCCTTGTAGGCGTAGCCGCGGGCGATCAGGCGCATCACCTCGCGCTCGCGCTCGGTGAGCCGGTCGAGGTCCTCGTCGACGGCGGCCACGTCGATCGCTCCGGAGAAGGCGTCGAGGACGAAGCCCGCGAGCCGGGGCGAGAAGACGGCGTCGCCCTCGGAGACCCGGCCGATCGCCTGCACGAGCTCGGGGCCGGTGATCGTCTTGGTGACGTAGCCCCGGGCACCGCCGCGGATCGTGCCGATCACGTCCTCGGCGGCGTCGGAGACCGAGAGCGCGAGGTAGCGGGTGTCGGGCGACGCACCGGAGGCCGTCGTACGCCGCATCACCTCGACGCCACCGCCGCCGGGCAGGTGGACGTCGAGCAGCACGACGTCGGGGTGGTGCGCGGTGATCGCGGCGATCGCCTCGTCGACGTCCGCGGCCTCGGCGAGCACCTCGACGAGCCCCTGGCCGGCGCCCTCGAGCTCGGCGCGGACACCGCGCCGGAACATCGCGTGGTCGTCGACGATGACGACGCGGACGGGTCCTCGGGCCTCAGCCATGGGTGTTCTCCTCCTGTCGGGCCGAGCGGGGCAGGTGCAGTCGCACCTCGGTGCCCTCGCCCGGGGTCGAGCGGACCTCGGCGGTCCCGCCGTGGCGGGTCATCCGGTCCAGGATGCTGTGGCGGACGCCGTAGCGGTCGTCGGCGACCGTGTCGAGGTCGAAGCCGCGGCCGCGGTCGCGCACGAAGACGTCGACGGCGCCGTCGGTGACCTCGGCGTAGACGTCGACCTTGCCGGTGCCGGCGTGCTTGGCGGCGTTGGTCGCGGCCTCCCCCGTCGCGTGCACGATCGGCCGGAGCGCCTCGTCGAGGTCGCAGTCGCCGACGGTGACCACGTCGACCGAGACGGCGTACTCGTCCTCGACCCGCGCGGCCGCGCCGCGCAGGGCGCTCGCGACGGTGCTCTCGCCCGTGGACTCGCCGGCGTAGAGCCAGGACCGCAGGTCGCGCTCCTGGGCGCGGGCGAGCCGGGCGACCGTGGCCGGGTCCTCGGCGTTGCGCTGGATCAGCGCGAGCGTCTGGAGCACCGAGTCGTGCAGGTGCGCGGCCACGTCGGCGCGCTCCTGGGTGCGCACCCGCTCGGCGCGCTCCTCGCTGAGGTCCGCGGCCAACCGGTAGACCCACGGTCCGACGATGATCGCGATGCCGACGAAGACCAGCAGCGCCCCCGCGAACGCGTCGCGGGCGATCGACAGCGAGCCGTGGCGGCCGGCGTAGATCGCGACGGCGAGGACGATCAGCCCCACGCCCGCGCCGACCCGGGCGTACGACGCCCATCCGCCGTCGCCGAAGACCACCCGGACCGGGTCGATCCGGCCCGAGCTGTTGAGCCACCGCTCCCGCTGCGCCTCGTCGGCCTGCCGCCAGAGCAGCGCGACGCCGATGACCGCGAGGAGCAGCGGCCAGAAGACCGCGCCGGTGCCGAGCAGCGCGTCGAGCAGCAGGATGCCGCCGACGCCGAGGGCGGCCAGCGCGATCGCCGGTCCGACGTCCCCGAGCCGGCGGATCCGGCCCGGACGGCGGCCGCCGCGGGTGGCGCTCTCGATGCCCGGCGGGGCGGTCTCGAAGTGGCGGTCCGAGGGCAGCAGCAGCCAGTAGGCGGCGTACAGGACCACGCCGAGCCCGCTCAGGAAGGCGGCGACGACGAAGCCGGCCCGCACCCAGAGCACCGGCACGCCGAGGTGCCGGGCCAGTCCGGAGGCGACACCGCCGAGGATCGGCTCCTGCGTGTCCCGGCTCGCCCGGCGAACGATCGCGGTGCCGTCTGTGCTGCTCATCTCGGGGTCAATCGTCACACAGGGGACACCCCCGGACCATGAGGGCGAACCCCGGCCCGACCCTGACCACCTCGGCCCCGGCCCGGACCCGTCCCAGGGCCCAGGATCAGGGGCGTCCCCGATGGTCGGGAGCGCCTCGGGGACGCAGGCTTGAGCCATGACCACGACACCACCCGAAGCACCACCGCCGCCCCAGGACCCGAACGCGGAGGCGCCGCACACCGGCGGCCCGCGCGTCGGCCGGGACCAGGTGCGCGACCTCGGCCGGCTCCGCCGCTCGATCGGCGACCGCAAGGTCGCCGGCGTCGCGGGAGGGCTGGCCCGGCACCTCGACGTCGACCCGCTCGTGCTGCGGATCGCGTTCGTGGTGCTGGTCTTCTTCGGTGGCGCCGGCATCATCCTGTACGCCGCCTGCTGGCTGCTCGTGCCCGAGGAGAACTCGGGCCGCGCGGCCCTCAACCTCGACGACCGCTCCCGGACGTTCGCCCTCCTCATCGCCGGAGCGGTGGCCACGCTGGCGCTCCTCGGCGACAGCTGGGGCGCCTTCTGGTTCCCGTGGCCGCTGGCGGTCGTCGCGCTGATCGCGCTCTGGCTCCTCACCCGCAACGGTTCCTCGTCGAGGTCGTCGCAGGGCAGCACTCCCCCGCCGCCGGCGGCGGCTCCCTACGGACCGCAGCCCGCGCCGCCGACGTACCCGGCCGCGCCGTACGCGCCTTCGCCGCGGGCCACGGCCTACACCGGACCGCCGGCCTACGTCCCGCCGCCGACCTACGTCCCGCCCCCGCGGTACGTCGCGCCGAAGCCGGAGAACCCCCGCAAGCGCGGCCCGGTCCTCTTCTGGTTCACGGTCGCGCTGATCGCGCTGGCCGAAGGGATCCTCGGGATCGTCGACCTCGCGGGCGGCTCGGTCGCCGACCCGGCCTACCCGGCCCTGGCCGTGGCGATCTGCGGCGTGATGCTCCTGGTCGGCGCGTTCTACGGCCGCGCCGGCGGCATCATCGCGATCGGCCTGCTCGCCAGCGTCGGGCTCGCCGGCGCCACCGCCGCCCAGGAGATCGACACCGACTCCTACACGGCCACGCCGCGGACGGCGGCGGAGGTGCAGTCGGTCTACCAGCTCGACGTCGGCGAGCAGCGCGTCGACCTGACCCGGGTCGCCGACCTCGACGCGCTCGACGGCCGGACCATCACGATCGACGGCGATGTCGGCTCGATCGACCTCACCCTGCCCCACGGCCTCCGCGCCACGCTCGACGCCACCGTCGACGGTCCCGGCGAGATCAAGCTCTTCGGCAGCGACGACAGCGACTGGGGCGTCGACGACCGGATGACCGTCGGCAACTCGGGCGATCCCCACGTCACGATCTACCTCAACCTCCACGTCGGCTCGATCGAGGTGACCAACTGATGAGCACCACCACCAACACCACCACCGGACGCCACCCCGTCAACGTCGGTCACCTGGTCATGGGCATCGCGTTCCTCGGCATCGTCGGCGGCTGGGCGCTGATCCAGACGGACGCCGTCACCGGCTCGGACATCCGCTGGCTGCTGCCGGTGCCGTGGGTGCTCGCCGGCGTCGCCGGGCTGACCGCGATCGCGATCTCCGGCAGCCGGCGCTGGTCGAACCGCCAGGTCGGCTGGGTGCCCCCGGCCGAGCCCGACACGACCGCCGACACCGACGCCACCACCAACGACACCACCACCATCGACGACACCGAGGAGCTCCGATGAGCGACCTGACCCGCAAGCGCCTGACCCGCCCCTTCGACGACCGGATGATCGCGGGCGTGTGCTCGGGGATCGCCGACTACCTCGGCATCGACCCGACCCTGGTCCGGGTCGCGGCCGTCGTGGGCGCCGTCTTCAGCCTCGGCGCCGTCGTGCTCGCCTACGTCGCCGCCTGGATCCTCATGCCGGAGCTGTGAAGCCGGCGGGCCTCGAGCGTCGTGTCGGGCTGGTCGGTGAAGAAGCCGTCCACCCCGGCGTCGAGGAAGGCCTGGGTCTCCTCGATGGAGTCGCCGATGTCGGCCGGGTTCTCGCCGCGGCGGTAGCCGGTCGGCAGGAAGGCGTTCTCGTCGCGCATGGTCCACACGTGCACCTGGAGGCCGGCGGCGTGCGCCTCGGGCACGAGCGTCGTGGCGTCGCCGATGGTGCCGCTGCCCGGGTGCCGCGGGAGGACGAGGTCCTTCTCGACCCCGACGGCATCGGCCCACTCCGCCACGCGGCGCAGGCCGGTCGTGGTCACCAGGTCGCTCCGCTCACCACGGGGCCCGGTGGCCGCGACCAGCTGCACCAGCGGCAGCTCGGTGCGTGACCGGAGCCACCGGAGCGTGTCGGGCTCGAAGCACTGGAGGAAGGCGGCTGCGTCCCGCCCGGCGTACCCGTGCCGGGTGAGCGCGTCGAGGGCGGGCTGCTCCAGGGCGAGGCCGAGGCCGGCGAAGTACGACGGGTGCTTGAGCTCGGGGTAGACCCCGATCCGCCGGCCGAGCCGCGCCGACTCGGCGTCGACCAGCTCGAGGATCTCCTCGAACGTCGGCACCGTGTAGCGACCGTCGTACCGGGTGTTGCGGGGCCGCAGCTCGGGGAGCCGCTCGATCGCCCGCAGGGTGCGCAGCTCGGCGAGCGTGAAGTCCTCGACGAACCAGCCGGTCACCTCGCGGCCGTCGATCTCCTTGGTCGTCATCCGGTCGGCGAAGTCGCCGCGTCGCGCCACGTTGGTGGTGCGGCCGATCTCGGCCTCGTGGCGGGCGACCAGGACGCCGTCGCGCGTGGGGACCAGGTCGGGCTCGACGAAGTCGGCGCCGAGCGCGATCGCGAGGCGGTACGACGCGAGCGTGTGCTCGGGGCGGTAGCCGGAGGCGCCCCGGTGGGCGATGACGATCGGCCGCTCGGTCATGGGTCCAGGAGAGTCGGGCGGGGTGTCCGATCGGCAGGGTCGACGTGAACGGGCGGTGAAGGGGCCAAGATGAGCCCATGACCTCCGCACTGGACGCGATCGCGTCCCAGCCCGCGCTCGAGCGACCCGACCTGCTCGCCCCGCCGGTGCTGGCCGCGCTCGAGGCCTGGCCGCACGCGGACCGGCTGCGGGTCTTCGAGATCGACCCGGCGATCGCCGACACCACCGCGCTCAACGAGGCCTACGGGCTCCCCGCCGAGACCGGCGCCAACTGCGTGGTCGTCGGGGGCGCCCGCGGCGGCGACGAGCGGGTCGCGGCCTGCCTGGTCCGGGCCGACACCCGCGCCGACGTCAACAAGGTGGTGCGCCGCGAGCTCGACGTGCGCAAGGCCTCCTTCCTGCCCATGGAGCGGGCGGTCGAGGAGTCCGGCATGGAGTACGGCGGCATCACCCCGGTCGGCCTGCCCGCGGGGTGGCGCCTGCTGGTCGACTCGCGGGTCCTCGAGGTCGACCTGACCGTGATCGGCTCCGGCGTACGCCGCTCCAAGCTGCTGCTCCCCGGCGCCCTGGCCGGCGAGCTCCCCGGCGCCGAGGTCATCGAGGGACTGGCGCAATGACCCGCCCGCGGAGGCGAGCAGTCGTCGCGGTGGTGCTCCTCGCGGGATCGCTCGCGGCCTGCTCCAGCAGCAGCGACGAGGGCACCAGGACCGCACCGGAGCCGTCGCCGACCAGCTCGATCCGGACCCTCACCCCGATCGCGCTCCCGCCGCCCCCGCCGCCGACCGGCAAGCTCATCGCGGACATGCGCCAGTCCTCGCGCGACGCCGCGGCGGGGCGGATGGAGGTCTGGATCGACAACGACACCGCCGGCCAGATCCGGCCGACGAAGCTGACCTACCGCGACCCCCGCTACCGCACCCCCCTGCCCGGCACCCGGCTGCGGCCGGTGCCCTCGCAGTCCGAGCGCGGCTTCCAGATCCAGCTGCCCGCGCGCCCGGCCTGCGACCACCCGGACGGTCGCGGCACCGTCGAGGTCCGCTACCGTACCGAGGACGGCGACCTGCACACGCGCACGGTGCGAGTCGCCGACGAGACCGACGTCGCGGGCCGCTACACCCGCGCCCGCTGCACGGAGCTGGCGGTCGCCGGGGTCGCCGCCCTGTCGTGGTCGGACCACGTGGGCTTCTCCGGCAAGGCCGGCGACCCCGGCACCCTGACCCTCGTGGTCCGTCCGTCCGGCGGGAGTGGCACGCTCACCCTCGACTCGATCTCCGGTACGCCGATCCTCACCCCCGTCGGCAGCGACGTGTGGCGACCGGACGCGACCATCCACGGCACCGACGGTCCGACCCGGATCGACCTCCCGGTCAAGCCCAACCGCTGCGACGACCACGCCTTCCTGGAGTCGGGCGGCGCGACGGCGTTCAAGATCGGTCTGCACATCGACGGGAAGCCCGGTCAGATCACGCTGCGGATGAGCATCCCCGGCGCGGCCCACGCCATCGACTTCGCCAAGGACTCCTGCGGCAACCTCGGCACCGTCTCCGGCGGCGGCTGAGCGGGCGATCCCGTGACCACGGTCACCGCGAAAACGATTCGCTAGCGAAGGGTCCCGTTCCCTAGCGTTGCCGGGTGCGCCGCCTGCCCCTCGACCACCCCGGGACCGCCGACCACCGCAGCCCCGGACGGTTCCTGTGGTGGATGGCCGGCCAGCAGTGGCGCACCCTGGCCGGTGGCATGGCCTTCGGCATCGTCTGGATGTGCGCGCAGGCCGTGATGCCCGCCGTCATCGGCCGGGCGATCGACCAGGGCGTCGCCGCCAAGGACACCGACCGGCTCCTCGAGTGGGCGGGGGTCCTCCTCGCGATCGGCCTCGTCCAGGCGGGCGCCGGGATCATGCGGCACCGCTTCGCGGTCACCAACTGGCTGACCGCGGCGTACCGCATCGTGCAGCTGGTGACCCGCCAGTCCGTCCGCCTCGGCGGCACCCTCCCGCGCAAGGTGTCGACCGGCGAGGTGGTCGCGATCGGCACCAACGACCTCTCCCACATCGGGCAGGTCATGGACGTCTCGGCGCGCTTCTCGGGCGCGGTCGTCTCCTTCGTCGTGGTCGCGGTGATCCTGCTGCAGACCTCGGTGACGCTCGGGCTCGTCGTCCTGCTCGGCGTGCCGCTGATGATGCTGTTGCTGACCCCCATCCTCGGCCCCCTGCAGCGCAGCAGCGCCCACCAGCGCCACCTCATGGGCCGGCTCTCCAACACCGCCAGCGACATCGTCGGCGGGCTGCGGGTGCTCCGTGGGATCGGCGGCGAACAGGTCTTCGCCGACCGCTACCGCCGCGAGTCGCAGAGCGCCCGGTACGCCGGCGTGCAGGTCGCCCGGCTCCAGTCGGTGCTCGACGCGCTCCAGGTCTTCCTGCCCGGCTTCTTCGTCGTCGTGGTCGTCTGGATCGGCGCCCGCTCGGCGGTCTCCGGCAGCATCACGGCCGGCGAGCTGGTCGCCTTCTACGGCTACTCCGCGTTCCTGATGATCCCGCTGCGGACGGCCACCGAGTACGCCAACAAGGTGATCCGCGGCCGCGTCGCGGCGGCCCGCATCTGCCGGGTCCTCGAGCTCGACCCCGAGGTCGGCGTACCGGCCGAGGTCGCCGGGTCCCCCGCCACCGGCGTCGACCTGGTCGACGCGCGCAGCGGCCTGACCGTCCGGGCCGGCGTGCTCACCGCGATCGTCAGCGACCAGCCCGACGACTCCGCGCTGCTCGCCGACCGGCTCGGGATGACCGCCTCACCGGTCGACGACGAGGTCACGCTCGGCGGCGTCCCGCTGACCGCCCTGGACCCGGTCGAGGTGCGCGAGCGGATCGTCGTCTCCGACACCGGTGCGCTCTTCTTCTCCGGGCGGCTCGGCGACGGGCTCGACCTCAGCGGCCACGGCGACGTCGACCGGGCCCTCGACACGGCCTCCGCGGCCGACATCCTCGACGCGCTCACCGAGGGCCTCGACACGATCGTCGCCGAGCGCGGCCGCAGCTTCTCCGGCGGCCAGCGGCAGCGCCTCGTGCTCGCGCGTGCGCTGGCCCTCGACCCCGAGGTGCTCGTGCTGGTCGAGCCGACCTCGGCCGTCGACGCCCACACCGAGTCGCGGATCGCGGCGCGGCTGCGGCACCACCGGGCCGGCCGGACCACCGTCGTCACCTCGACGAGCCCGCTGATGCTCGACACCGCCGACGTCGTCGCCTTCCTCGAGGGCGGCCGCGTCGTCGCGACCGGCACGCACGCCGAGCTGCTCGCCTCGTCCGCCGCCTACCGCCGCGTGGTGACCCGCGAGACCGACCTCGAGGCGGTGGGCGCATGAGCAGCCAGGTCTCGGGACACCTGCCCGTCGCCGACGACCGCGCCGTACGCCGCTACGTCGCGCAGCTCGCGCGCCGCCACCCGCGGATGCTGTACGGCGCCCTTTCCCTGCACGTCGGCGCGGCGCTGGCCGCGCTGGCCGCCCCGCGGCTCCTCGGCGACCTCGTCGAGGCGGTCCAGAACGGCACCACCACCGGCCACGTCGACCGGATCGTCGGCGTCCTGGCCGCCTTCCTGGTCGTGCAGACCGTGCTCACCCGCTATGCCCGCTACCTCAGCCAGGTGCTCGGCGAGCAGGTGCTGGCCGAGCTGCGCGAGGACTTCGTCGACAGCACGCTCGCGCTGCCTGTCGGAGTGGTCGAGGAGGCCGGGTCGGGCGACCTACTGACCCGCACCAGCCGCGACGTCGACCAGCTCGGCTGGTCGATCCGGATGGCGCTGCCCGAGTGGACGATCGCGGTGGTCACCGCGGTGGTGACCTTCGTGGCGGCGATCAGCGTCGGCTGGTGGGTCGCGCTCCCCTGCCTGCTCGGTGTCCCGCCGCTGGTGATCGGGCTGCGGTGGTACCTCCGGCGCGCCAAGGACGGCTACCTGCGCGAGTCCGCGACGTACTCCCGCATCAACGCAACGCTCACCGAGACCGTCGAGGGAGCGCGCACGGTCGAGGCGCTCGGGCTCGGCCGTCGGCGGATCGCGGCCGCCGACGAGGACATCGAGGCGTCGTACTGGGCGGAGCGCTACACGCTCTACCTGCGCACGGTCTTCTTCCCGAACATGGAGATCGCCTACCTGGTGCCGACGGTCGCGACGCTGCTCTTCGGCGGCTACCTCTACACCCAGGGCGAGGTGTCGCTCGGGGCCGTCACCGCCGCGACCCTCTACGTCCAGATGCTCATCGACCCGGTCGACCGGATCGTCTCGATCCTCGACGAGCTGCAGCTGGGCGCGGCCTCGCTGGCCCGGCTGCTCGGCGTCGCCCAGGTGCCCGACGACCGCGAGGTCAGCGGCCGCGAGCCCGCGGGCGAGCAGCTGGAGGCCGACGACGTGCGGTTCTCGTACGTCGAGGGGCGCGACGTCCTACACGGCGTCTCGCTCGACGTCGGCGTGGGCGAGCGGATCGCGATGGTCGGGCCGTCCGGTGCCGGCAAGTCGACCCTCGGCCGGCTGCTCGCCGGCATCCACCCGCCGCGCACCGGCGCGGTGACCGTCGGCGGCGTCGGCCTGGTCGAGCTGCCCCTCGACGACCTGCGCGGCCACGTCGCGCTGGTGACCCAGGAGCACCACGTCTTCGTCGGCACCATGCGCGAGAACCTCGTCCTCGCGCGCCCGGGTGCCTCCGACGACGACGTGCGGTCGGCGCTCGACGCCGTCGACGCCCTCGACTGGGTCGACGCGCTGCCCGAGGGGCTCGACACCGAGGTCGGCTCCGGCGGCCGCGCCGTCACCGCCGCCCAGGCGCAGCAGATCGCCCTGGCCCGCCTGGTCCTCGCCGACCCGCACACCCTCGTGCTCGACGAGGCCACCTCCCTCATCGACCCGCGCGCGGCCCGCCACCTGGAGCGGTCCCTGGCCGCCGTACTGGAGGGGCGCACCGTCATCGCGATCGCCCACCGCCTCTTCTCCGCCCACGACGCCGACCGGGTCGCCGTGGTCGAGGACGGCCGGATCTCCGAGCTCGGCTCCCACGACGAGCTGGTCGCCACCGGCGGCTCCTACGCCGCACTCTGGGAGTCCTGGCACGGTCGCGGCTGAGCGGTGAGGCGCCGCGGCGGGTTTCCCCGGGCGGCCGGGGAAAACTGCCGACACGCCGCGGCATCGTCGGTGTGTCGGCGGGTTTCCCCGGGCAGCCGGGGAAACCCGCCCACCCACCCTCGACACCACAACCGTGACAGTTATGCTGTCACAATGAAGCTCTCGACCCCCCTCATGTACGACGGCAACCCACGCCAGGCGGCCGACCAGGTCGCCGCGCTGGAGAAGGCGGGGCTCGACCTCGTCTGGGTGGCGGAGGCCTACGGGTTCGACTCCCCCACGCTGATGGGCTACCTCGCCGCCAAGACCGAGACCATCCAGATCGCCGCGGGCATCCTCAACGTCTTCTCGCGTACGCCGAGCGCGCTGCTCCAGACCGCGGCCGGCCTCGACAACGTGTCCGGCGGCCGCGCCGTGCTCGGGCTGGGCGCGTCCGGCCCGCAGGTGATCGAGGGCTTCCACGGCATGCCGTACGAGCGGCCGCTGGGTCGCACTCGCGAGGTCATCGAGATCGTCCGGATGGGCCTGCGCCGCGAGCGCCTCGTCCACGAGGGCAAGAACTTCACCCTGCCGCTGCCCGCCGACCAGGGGCTCGGCCTCGGCAAGCCGCTGAAGATCCTCACCCAGGTCGAGCGCGAGTCCATCCCGATCTGGGTCGCCGCCCTCGGCGACGCCAACGTCGCGATGACCGCCGAGCTCGCCGACGGCTGGCTGCCGCACCTCTTCTACCCCGAGAAGGCCCAGTCGGTGTGGGGCGAAGCCCTCGCCAAGGGCAACGCCAAGCGCTCGGCCGACCTCGGCCCGCTGGAGATCTCCGCCGGCGGCATGGTCGCGATCGGCGAGGGCGAGGACACCAAGGCGCTGCTCGACTTCATGCGCCCGATGTACGCGCTGTACGTCGGCGGCATGGGCGCCCGTGGCAAGAACTTCTACAACGACCTCGCCTGCCACTACGGCTACGAGAAGGAGGCCAAGGAGATCCAGGACCTCTACCTCGACGGCAAGAAGAAGGAGGCCGAGGCCCTGGTCCCGCTCGAGTGGCTCGAGGCCGGCAACCTGGTCGGCCCGGAGTCCTACGTCAAGGAGCGCCTGGCCGCCTTCGCCGAGTCCGGCGTCACCGTCCTGTCCGTCGTCCCCGCGACCGCCGACCCGGCCGCGACCATCTCCCAGATCAAGGAGTGGGTGTCCTGATGACCGAGCGTCCGTCCATCTACGAGCAGGAGCACGAGGACTTCCGCGCCAGCGTGCGCGCGTTCTGCGAGAAGGAGATCGTCCCCTTCCACGACCAGTGGGAGCAGGACGGGCAGGTCGACCGCGAGGTCTGGCGCAAGGCCGGCGAGGCCGGCCTCCTCTGCTTCGACGTCGACGAGGAGTACGGCGGCGCCGGGGTCAACGACTTCCGCTACCACACGATCGTGGCCGAGGAGATGGCCCGGGTCGGCGCCAGCGGACCGGGCTTCCCGGTGCACAGCGACATCATCGTCCCCTACATCTCCTCGCTCGGGACGCCGGAGCAGAAGCAGCGCTGGCTGCCCGGCCTGGTCAGCGGCGAGCTGATCTCGGCGATCGCGATGACCGAGCCGGGTGCCGGCAGCGACCTGCAGGGCATCCGCACCTCGGCGGTCGACAAGGGCGACCACTACGTCCTCAACGGCTCCAAGACCTTCATCAGCAACGGCATCCTGTCCGACCTGGTGATCGTGGTCTGCCGCACCGACCCCGAGGCCGGCCACAAGGGCATCAGCCTGCTCGTCGTCGAGCGCGGCATGCAGGGCTTCGAGCGCGGCCGCAACCTCGACAAGGTCGGCATGAAGGCCCAGGACACGGCCGAGCTGTTCTTCGACAACGTCGAGGTGCCCAAGGCGAACCTCCTCGGCGAGGAGGGCTCCGGCTTCATCTCGCTGATGATGAACCTCCCCCAGGAGCGCATCTCCATCGCCGCGATGGCAGTCGCCGCGGTCGAGCACGTCCTCGACCTCTCGCTGTCCTACGCCAAGGAGCGCACGGCCTTCGGCAAGCCGATCGGGTCCTTCCAGAACACCCGGTTCGTGCTGGCCGAGATGGCGACACACGCCCACATCGCGCGGGTCTTCATCAACGACTGCATCCTCAAGCTCAACGCCGGCGAGGTCGACACCACGCTCGCGTCGATGGCGAAGTGGTGGACCACCGAGCTGCAGAAGCAGGTCGTCGACGCCGGCGTCCAGCTGCACGGCGGCTACGGCTACATGCTGGAGTACCCCATCGCGAAGGCGTACGTCGACAGCCGGATCCAGACGATCTACGGCGGCACCACCGAGATCCAGAAGGAGATCATCGGACGCTCGCTCGGGGTCTAGGTGGGACGGCTAGGGTGTGACCCACGCCACGCGAGCCCACCCCGAGGAGCAGCGATGTCCGACGTACTCACCGAACGCGCCCGCGTCCAGCAGCTCGTCGAGGGGCGCACCCTCGTCGACGCGCTGGCCGAGACCGCAGCCGCGCACGCCGACCAGCCGGCCTACTCCGACCGGCACCACGCTGCGGAGGGCGAGAGCTGGCGCACGCTGACGTGGGGCGAGACCCGCGACCGCGCCCTCGACGTCGCGGCCGGGCTGATGGAGGCCGGCGTCGCGGCCGGCGACACGGTCGCGATCATGGCGACCAACCGGGTCGAGCACTTCCTCGCCGACATGGGCGCCGTGCACGCCGCGGCGACGCCGATGTCGATCTACAACACGCTCTCGGCCGAGCAGGTCGCGTACGTCGCGCACCACGCCCGCCCGAGGGTGGTCGTGCTCGAGACCGCCGACCACCGGGCGCGCTGGGAGAAGGCGCTCGCCGAGGTCGACAGCATCGCGCGGGTCGTCACCCTCGACCAGGACTGGGACGACCTGGTGGCCGCCGGTGCGGCCTACCGGGCCGAGCACCCGGGCGCCGTCGAGGACCGGGCCGCGGAGGTGACCCCGGCGACGGCGGCGACGATCCTCTACACGTCGGGCACCACCGGCAACCCGAAGGGCGTGGTGCTCACCCACCACAACGTGCTCTACGAGGCGATCTCCACCCAGGAGAAGGCCGGCATGCTCGACCCGCAGCGGTCGGTGAGCTACCTCCCGCTCGCCCACATCGCCGAGCGGGTCCTGGGGCTCTACGGCCCGCAGATCACCGGCAGCCACATGTACGCCATCGGCGACCCGGCCGAGCTGCTCGCGACGCTCGGCGAGGTGCACCCGACGGCCTTCTTCGGGGTGCCGCGGGTGTGGGAGAAGATCAAGACCGGCATCTCCGCCAAGCTCGCCGCCGACCCGGACCCCGCCAACCGCGAGATGGTCCAGCGGTCCATGGCCGCCGGCCTGGCCTGGGTGCAGGCGCAGGAGGTCGGCGGCACGATGACCCCCGAGGTCGAGGAGGCCTACCGCCAGGCCGACGAGCAGATCCTCGGCTTCCTCAAGCTGCTGCTCGGCCTCGACCAGGTCACTTGGGCCGGCTCCGCCGCGGCACCGATGCCGCTCGACGTCGCGCAGTTCATGGCCGGCCTCGGCCTCAAGGTGTACGACGTCTACGGCATGACCGAGACCTGCGGCGCGGTGACCGCCAACGGCCCGGACGCCTTCAAGCTCGGCACGGTCGGCCAGGCCAACCCGGGCATGGAGATCCGCCTCGGCGAGGACGGCGAGATCCTGGTGCGGGGCCCGGTCAACACGCCCGGCTACCACCTCCAGGAGGAGGCGACCCGTGCGCTGGTCGACGAGGACGGCTGGCTGCACACCGGTGACATCGGCGTTCTCGACGACGACGGCTTCTTCTCGGTCGTGGACCGCAAGAAGGAGCTGATCATCACCTCGGCCGGCAAGAACGTCGCGCCCTCCAACATCGAGAACTACCTCAAGGAGTCGCCGCTCATCGGGCACGCGATGGCGATCGGCGACAACCGCCCGTACGTCGTCGCGATCCTCACCCTCGACGGCGAGATCGCACCGCTCATGGCCCAGCAGATGGGCGTCGAGTTCAGCGACCTCGCCGACCTCGCCCAGAAGCCGGAGATCGTCGCGGCCGTGCGGCAGGCCGTCGACGCCGCCAACGAGCGTCTCTCCCGTCCCGAGCAGGTCAAGTCCTTCGAGCTGCTCGGCGTCGAGTGGACCGCCGAGTCCGAGGAGCTGACGCCGACGCTGAAGCTGAAGCGGCGCGTCGTCAACACCAAGTACTCCGACGTGGTGGACCGCCTCTACGGCTGACCGATAAGGATCGGTAGGGACCGGCCCGCCCGCCGTCAAGGAACCGTCAAGACGGTGCGGGCCGGGTCGCCCGCGGGCGTACCACTGGGGCGTGACTGATCTCCTCTACCTCCTGCTGACGCTCGCCGCGTTCGCCGGACTGGCGCTGCTCGCCGGCGCGCTGGACCGGGGTGACGGATGAGCGACGTCGCCCCGGCCCTCGGCCAGATCGCGGTCCTCGTGGCCGCGCTGGCCGTCGCGGTCCCCTTCCTCGGGCGCTACCTCGCCCACGTCTACACGTCCGAGAAGCACCTCGCGGTCGAGCGCGCGTCGTACCGGCTGCTGCGCGTCGACCCGGACGCCGACCAGCACTGGAAGACCTACACCATGTCGGTGCTGGGCCTCTCGCTCGTCGGCATCCTCGGGCTCTACGCGTTCGGGCGGCTGCAGGAGCACCTGCCGCTGAGCCTCGGCTTCGGCGCGCTCCCGGCCGACGGCGCCTGGAACACCGCCGTCTCCTTCGTGACCAACACCAACTGGCAGTGGTACTCCGGCGAGGCGGCCCTCGGCCACCTGATGCAGATGTCCGGCCTCACCGTCCAGAACTTCGTGTCCGCCGCCGTCGGCATGGCCGTCGCGGCGGCGTTCGCACGGGCCCTCGCCCGCAACCTCGCCGGCGGTCGGGTCGGCAACTTCTGGGCCGACCTGGTCCGCGGCGTGGTCCGCGTGCTGCTGCCGATCTCGGTCGTCGCCGCGGTGCTCTTCGTGGCGTTCGGCATGGTGCAGAACCTCCTCGAGCCGCAGGCCGTGCACACGCTGACCGGCGGCTCCCAGGCGATCACCGGTGGCCCGGTCGCGAGCCAGGAGGCGATCAAGGAGCTCGGCACGAACGGCGGCGGCTTCTACAACGCCAACGCCGCCCACCCCTTCGAGAACCCGACGCCGTTCACCGACGTCCTCGAGATCTTCCTGCTCCTGGTCATCCCGTTCGCGATGGCCTGGGCCTTCGGCATCATCGTCGGGGACCGCCGCCAGGGTGGCGCGATCCTCGCGGTGATGGCGCTCCTGTGGGGCGTCTCGGTCGCCCTCCTCACCTGGGCGGAGATGGCCGGACCCGGTCTCGCCCCGTCGGCCGCGGGCGGCGCCATGGAGGGCAAGGAGGTCCGCTTCGGCGAGGCCGCCTCGGCGCTGTTCGCCGCCTCGACCACCGGCACGTCGACCGGCTCGGTCAACGCCATGCACGACTCGCTGACCGCCCCCGGTGGCGGCGTGGCGATGTTCAACATGATGCTCGGCGAGGTCGCGCCCGGCGGGGTCGGCTCCGGCCTCTACGGCATGCTCATGCTCGCCATCGTCACCGTCTTCCTGTGCGGCCTCATGGTCGGCCGCACGCCGGAGTACCTCGGCAAGAAGATCGGCCAGCGCGAGATCGTGCTCGTCGCGCTCTACGTGCTCGCCACTCCCGTGCTGGTGCTGACCGGCATCGCGATCGCGATCACCGCCCACGACGGGCTCGCCGGCCTGCAGGAGAGCGGGCCGCACGGCCTCTCCGAGGCGCTGTACGCCGTCACGTCGGCGGCCAACAACAACGGCTCGGCCTTCGGCGGACTCACCTCCGGCACCCCCTTCTGGAACACGCTGCTCGGGGTCCTGATGCTGCTCGGCCGCTTCCTGCCGATGGTGCTCGTGCTCGCCCTGGCCGGACGGTTCGCCACCCAGCGCCACTCGCCGCGCGGCGCCGGCACCCTCCCCACGCACACGCCACTCTTCGTGGCGCTCCTCTCGGGCGTCGCCCTGGTCGTGGTCGGCCTGACCTACGTGCCCGTGCTCGCCCTCGGCCCGATCGTGGAGTCCCTCTCGTGACCACCCTCAACCTCCAGCTCACCATCCGGGAGGCGCTCCCGGGCGCCGTCCGCAAGCTCGACCCGCGCGAGCTCCTCGCCACCCCCGTCATGCTCGTCGTCGAGGTCGGCGCGGTCGCCACGACGGTCCTCTCGGCCCTCGACCCCTCCGTGATGGGCTGGTCCGTCACCGTCTGGCTGTGGCTGACGGTCCTCTTCGGCACCCTCGCCGAGTCCGTCGCCGAGGGTCGCGGCAAGGCGCAGGCCGCGAGCCTGCGCGCGCTCCAGCAGGAGACGACCGCCCGCCGGCTGCGCGCCGACGGGTCGGAGGAGGCAGTGCCGAGCACCGCGCTGCGCACCGGCGACCTCGTGGTCGTCGAGGCCGGTCAGCGGATCCCCGGCGACGGCGACGTCGTCGAGGGGGTCGCGTCGGTCGACGAGTCCGCGGTGACCGGCGAGTCAGCCCCGGTCATCCGCGAGTCGGGTGGCGACCGCTCGGCCGTCACCGGTGGCACCGTCGTGCTCTCCGACCGGATCGTGGTGCGGATCAGCTCCGACCCCGGCCAGTCCTTCGTGGACCGGATGATCGCGCTGGTGGAGGGCTCGGAGCGCCAGCGCACACCCAACGAGATCGCCCTCAACGTGCTGCTCTCCTCGCTCACCGCGATCTTCGTCGTGGTGGTCGGGTCGCTCTACTTCGTCGCCGACTACAGCGAGGCGCACCAGTCCGTGCTGGTGCTCACCGCCCTCCTGGTCTGCCTGATCCCCACCACGATCGGGGCGCTCCTCTCCGCGATCGGCATCGCGGGCATGGACCGGCTGGTCCGTCGCAACGTGCTCGCGATGTCCGGCCGTGCGGTCGAGGCGGCGGGCGACGTCGACGTCCTGCTCCTCGACAAGACCGGCACCATCACGCACGGCAACCGGCAGGCCTCCGAGCTGCTGCCACTCCCCGGTGTCCCGTACGACGAGCTGGCCGAGGCCTCCCTGCTGTCCTCGCTCGCCGACGAGACCCCCGAGGGTCGCTCGATCGTCACGCTGGTCGGAGGTTCCGAGGCACGGACGCCGCCGGGGTCAGCTCTCGTGGAGTTCAGCGCGATGACCCGGATGAGCGGCATCGACCTGGACGGGCGCGAGATCCGCAAGGGCGCGGCGTCCGCCGTGACCGCGTGGGCCAAGCGCACGGACCCCGAGCTCGACGGACTCGTCCAGCAGGTGAGCTCGAGCGGCGGTACGCCGCTGGTCGTCGCCGACAGTGGACGGCTGCTCGGGGTCATCCACCTCAAGGACGTCGTGAAGGACGGCATCCGCGAGCGCTTCGACGAGATGCGCGCGATGGGCATCCGCACCGTGATGATCACCGGCGACAACGCCGTCACCGCCGCGGCGATCGCGCAGGAGGCCGGCGTCGACGACTTCCTCGCCGAGGCCACGCCCGAGGACAAGCTCGCCCTGATCCGCCAGGAGCAGGAGGGCGGCCGGATGGTCGCGATGTGCGGCGACGGCACCAACGACGCTCCGGCGCTGGCCCAGGCCGACGTCGGCGTCGCGATGAACACGGGGACGACTGCGGCCAAGGAGGCCGGCAACATGGTCGACCTCGACTCCGACCCGACGAAGCTCATCGACGTCGTCGAGATCGGCAAGCAGCTGCTCATCACCCGCGGAGCGCTCACGACCTTCTCGGTCGCCAACGACGTCGCGAAGTACTTCGCGATCCTGCCGGCGATGTTCGTCGTCGCGTTCCCGGAGCTCGACGTGCTCAACGTCATGCACCTGTCGAGCCCGCAGTCCGCGATCGTCTCCGCGGTGGTCTTCAACGCGCTGATCATCGTCGCGCTGATCCCGCTCTCCCTGCGCGGCGTGCGCTACCGACCGTCGTCGGCGACCGCGCTGCTGCGCCGCAACCTGCTGGTCTACGGCCTCGGCGGGCTCATCGCGCCCTTCGTCGGGATCAAGCTGCTCGACCTCGTCATCTCGCTCATCCCCGGTCTCTGAGGACAGGACATGAAGGACATCTACACGCTCTTCCGGCACAGCCTCGCCGGGCTGCGCATGCTGGTCGCCATGACGGTGCTGCTCGGCGTCGCCTACCCGTTGGCCGTCACCGGCATCGCCCAGGTCGCCTTCCCCTGGCAGGCCAACGGCTCACTGGTCACCGCGACGGGCGAGCACACCGAGGACGCCGACGAGGCGGTCGGCTCGGCCCGGCTCGGCCAGGTCGTCGACGACGACGCGCTCTTCCAGAACCGCCCGTCGGCCGCGGGCGACGGCTACGACCCCCTCAACAGCTATGGGACCAACCTCGGGCCGAACGACCCCGACCTGGTCGCCTCGATCATCGAGCTCGAGGCGCAGGTCGCGGAGCGCGAGGGGGTCGACCCCGCCGACGTACCGCCGGACGCGGTCACCTCCTCGGCCTCCGGACTGGACCCGGACATCTCGGTCGCGTACGCCGACCTCCAGGCGCCGCGGGTGGCCGAGGCCAACGGCCTCACCGAGGACCAGGTGCGCGACCTCGTCGACGAGCACACGACGGGTCGCACGTGGGGAGTGCTGGGCGAGCCGCACGTCAACGTCCTGGAGCTGAACATCGCGGTGCGGCAACTGGCAGGATCGTGAGTGTGTCGGAGCAGGGGCAGGCGTCGCGCCGGGGACGGCTGACGGTCTACCTGGGCGCGGCACCCGGCGTCGGCAAGACCTACGCGATGCTCAGCGAGGCGCGCCGCCGCTGCGAGCGCGGCACCGACGTGGTCATCGGGTACGTCGAGACCCACGGCCGGGAGCACACCGCCGGGATGCTCGAGGGCCTGGAGGTCCTGCCGCGCAAGGAGGTCTCCTACCGCGGCACCACCTTCACCGAGATGGACACCGAGGCCGTGATCGCCCGCGCGCCGGCCGTGGTCTGCGTCGACGAGCTCGCGCACACCAACGTGCCCGGCAGCGCGCGGGAGAAGCGCGCCGAGGACGTCGAGCTGATCCGCCGGGCGGGCATCGACGTCATCACCACCGTCAACATCCAGCACCTGGAGTCGCTCAACGACGAGGTGGAGCGGATCACCGGTGTCCGGCAGCGCGAGACCGTGCCCGACGACGTCGTCCGCACCGCCGACCAGATCCAGCTCGTGGACATGTCCCCCGACGCCCTGCGCCGACGGATGGCCCACGGCAACATCTACCGCGCCGACCAGATCGATGCGTCGCTCACGTCGTACTTCCGGGTCGGCAACCTCACCGCCCTGCGCGAGCTCGCCCTGCTCTGGCTGGCCGACCGCGTCGACGACGCGCTCGGCGACTACCGGCGCGCGCACCGGATCGAGCACCCGTGGCCGGCCAAGGAGCGCATCGTCGTCGCGGTCACGGGCGGCGCCGAGAGCGAGACGCTGCTGCGCCGTGGGGCGCGGCTCGCGCAGCGCGCCGCCGGGTCGGACCTCATCGCCCTGCACGTGATCGCGGCCGACGGGATCGCCAACCCGGACGAGGCCCGGATCGAGCGGGCCCAGCAGCTCGTCGCCTCTCTCGGCGGGACCTTCCACTCGGTCGTCGGCGAGGACGTCCCACAGGCGGTCGTCGACTACGCCACCGGCGCCAACGCCACGATGATCATCGTCGGCGTCTCGCGGCACGGCCGGCTGCGCCGCCTCTTCACGGGGACGACGGGCGAACGGATCGCCTCGCTCGCCGGCACCATCGACGTCCACCTCGTCACCCACGAGCAGGGCGCGGGGGCCGGCCGGCCCCGGTGGTACGCCTCGCCGCTCAGCCCGCGCCGTCAGGTCGCGGGAGTCGTGCTCTCGGTGGTGCTGCCGCTGCTGCTGACGCTCGTGCTGCGGCAGTTCAGCGACCCCGACCAGCTCCCGCTCGACGTGCTGCTCTTCCTGGCCGTGACCGTGCTCGTCGCCCTCGTCGGCGGCATGCTGCCCGCGCTGATCGCGGCGGTCGGCGGCTTCCTGCTGATGAACTGGTTCTTCACCCCGCCGGTCCGGCGACTGACCATCTCCGAGCCGACCAACGTGGTCGCGCTGCTGGTCTTCGTCGCCGTCGCCATCGGGGTCGCACGAGTGGTCGACCGCGCCTCGCGCCGTGCCTCCGACGCGGTCCGGGCCCGCACCGAGGCCGCCACCCTGGGGTCCCTGTCGCGCTCGGTGCTCACCGGCCAGGACACCGCCGACGCGATCGTGGCCCGCCTCCGGGAGACCTTCGGGCAGCGCGCCGCCTCGCTGCTCTCCCGCTCCCCCACCGGCTGGACGGTGGTCGCCGCGACCGGACCCGACGCGGCCTGCGCCCCCGACGAGGGCGACACCCGCGTCGCCGTCGACGACGACCACGTGATCGTGCTCTGCGGCGCTCCGCTGCGGGCGACCGACCAGCGGGTGCTGGAGGCGTTCGCGGTCCAGACCAGCCTCGTGCTGGAGTACCGCCGGCTGCGCGAGCGCGACGAGCGCGCGGCCGCCCTGGAGCGCGCGGAGGCCACCAGCACCGCGATCCTGCGGGCCGTCTCGCACGACCTGCGCACGCCGCTGGCGACCATGCGCACCTCGGTCGACGGCCTCGTGTCGGGGTCGCTGCCTCCGGCGGACCAGGCCGAGCTCGTCGCCGCCGTCGAGTCGTCCGCCGACCAGCTCGAGCGGCTGATCGACAACCTCCTCGACCTCTCCCGCCTCGAGTCGGGCCTGGTCCACCCGGTGCCGCGAGACCTCAGCCTCGAGGAGGTGCTGCCGCTCGCCGTCGCCGGTCATCCGGCCGGCTCCGTGTCGCTGGAGGTGGAGGAGACCGTGCCGCTCGTGCGCACCGACCCCGGGCTCCTCGAGCGGATCGTCGCGAACCTGATCGGCAACGCCGTCCGGGTCTCCGCCGGCGCCCCGGTGCGGGTGCTCGCCCACGTCCTGCCCGCGACGGTCGAGGTGCTCGTGGTCGACCGCGGGCCCGGCGTACCGCCCGACCAGCGGGAGCGGATGTTCGAGCCGTTCCAGCGGCTCGGCGACGCCAGCCCGGGCGGCCTGGGGCTCGGCCTCGCCGTCGCGCGGGGTCTCGCCGAGGCGATCGGCGGCTCGCTGACCGCGGAGGACACACCCGGTGGCGGCCTGACGATGATCCTGGCGGTGCCGCGCGCATGAGCAAGGTCCTGGTGGTCGACGACGAGCCCGCGCTGGCACGCGCACTGGCGATCAACCTGCGCGCCCACGGCTGGGAGGTCGTCACCGCCGCCGACGGGCGCTCGGCCCTCGACGCCGCCGCGACCGAGCGCCCCGACGTCGTCGTCCTCGACCTGGGCCTGCCCGACCTGGACGGCACCGAGGTCATCGCCGGCCTGCGCGGGTGGAGCAGCGTGCCGATCGTGGTGCTGTCCGCGCGGCAGCACGGCGAGGACAAGGTCGACGCGCTCGACCTCGGCGCCGACGACTACGTCACCAAGCCGTTCGCGATGAACGAGCTGATGGCCCGGCTGCGCGCCGCCGTCCGGCGTGGCCAGGTCGCCGCGCCCGAGGAGGCCGTCGTGACGGTCGGCTCGCTCGAGATCGACCTGGCCCGCAAGCGGGTCGCGCGGGAGGGCGTCGACGTCCGGCTCACCCCGACCGAGTGGGCCTTCCTCGAGCTCCTCGCCCGCAACCTCGGCCGGCTGGTCACCCGCGAGCAGATCCTGCGCGAGGTCTGGGGGCCGGCGTACGAGCACGAGACGCACTACCTCCGGGTGTACGCCGCCCAGCTGCGCCGCAAGCTCGAGGACGACCCGGCGCACCCGCGACACCTCATCACCTCGGCAGGTCTGGGCTACACCCTCGAGGCGGGCTAGTACTGTCACCGCGTGTCACGGTCGCGGTGGGGTGGAGTCGTCGCCCTGGCCGTCGTGGCCGGGCTCGTCTGGCTGCCCTTCGCGGGCCGGACGCTGAGCCCCGACGAGGGCGGCCTGCTGATCCTGGGCGGCCAGTGGTCGGACGGCCGGTCGCTCTACGGCGACTACTTCGTCGACCGACCGCCGCTGCTGATCGGGATCTTCTCCTTCGTCGACGCGCTCGGTGGATCGGTCTGGGCCCTGCGGCTGCTGGCGATCGCGGTCGTCGTGGTGTCGGTGCTGCTGGCCGGGCTCGTCGGCCGCGCGGGAGGCGTGCCGCCGCTGCTGCCGGCGCTGACCGCCGCCGTGCTCGTCGCCACGCCGCTCTTCGGCAGCACCGTCGTCAACGGCGAGCTCCTCGGCCTGCCCTTCCTGCTCGGCGGCGGCGCCGCGGTCGTCGCGGCCTCCGCCCGCGTCGAGACCGAGCTCGCCTGGGCGATGCTCGCCGGCGTGCTCGGCGCCGCGGGCGCACTGGTCAAGCAGAGCCTGCTGGACGTCTTCGTGCTGGCGGTGGTGCTGCTGGTCGCGCGCCGCCGGTTCACCGCCCTGGGCGTGCTCGTGGTCGCGGCCGTGGCGACCGTCGCGGTCGGGGTCGGCGCGGCCGACCTGCGCGGCACCGCTCCCGCCGACCTCTGGGACGGCGTCGTCGTCTTCCGCCGCGAGGCCGCGTCGGTGATCGCGTCCTCGGCCACCGGCTCGACGCCGACCCGGTTGGGCGGACTGCTGCTGGCGCTGCTCGCCACGGGCGTCCCGCTCCTCGCGTTCGCGCTGGCCCGCCGGGCGGTCGGCGCGACGCTGTGGTGGCCCGCGGTCGCGGTGCTCGCCTGGGAGCTCTTCGTCGTCCTCGGCGGCGGCAGCTACTGGCTGCACTACCTCATGGGCCTCGTCCCCGGTCTGGTGCTCCTCACCGTCGCCGGTCTGCAGCGCGGGTCGTCGCCCGACCGGCTGCTCACGACGTCGTACGCCATCGCGGCTGCGTCCACGCTGGTCGCGCTCGTCGTGGTGCTGGTGCACCCGGTCGGGCGCGCGGAGCAGCCCGCGATCGACTGGCTGCAGGCGCACCGCGAGCCGGGCGACACGGCGGTGGTGGCGTTCGGGGCCGCCAACATCCTCCGGGCGACGGACCTGTCGAGCCCGTACGCCGACCTGTGGAGCCTCCCGGTGCGCGTGCACGACCCCGACCTCACCGACCTGACCGCCCTGCTCGAGAGCGACGACCGGCCGACGTGGGTCGTCGTCGCCGGCACGTCGCTCGGCACGTGGGGCGTCGACGCCACCACCGCCGACGCCGTCCTCGCCGACCACTACGCGCTGGCCACGACGGCCGGGGAGTGGACGATCTACCGGGAGGACGACGCGTGAGCCGACGTACGGCGGTGTCGGCGTACGCCCTGCTCCTGCTGGCCTGGTCGTGGTACGTCGGCATCCCCAACGACCCCGCCGGCGTCGTCGTGTGGATCTGGCTCGGCACGCTCGCGTGGCAGGTCGAGGACGTCGACCGCGACCCCTGGCGCTTCTGGCGGGACTGGTGGAAGCCGCTGCTGCTCCTGGTCGTCTACTGGCTGGTGCGCGGGCTCGCCGACGAGATCGGCATCCCCCCGCACTACACCTTCCCGATCCGGGTGGACGAGTGGCTGTCGTCGCCCTTCACCGACGACGTGCCGACGGTCGCGCTGCAGCACGCGTGGTGCGGGACGCCGTGCACCAACGACCTCTCCCCGCGCTGGTGGGACACCCTGCTCACCACCGTCTACGCGTCGCACTTCCTGGTCGCGCTGACCCTGGCCGGGGTGCTGTGGGTGCGCAACCGGGACGAGTGGGTGCGCTGGCTGCGGCGCTACATCACCCTGCTGATGTCCGGTCTCGCGATCTACATCGTCTTCCCGATGGCCCCGCCGTGGATGGCCGCCCGCGACGGCTACCTGCCCGAGGTGCACCGGACCACCAGCCGCGGGTGGTCGGAGATCGCCTTCGCCGGCTCCGACCTGCACCGGCAGACGCTGATCATGTGGGGCATGGGCAACAAGGTCGCCGCCATGCCCTCCCTGCACTGCGGGATCGCCTGCCTGGTCGCCCTCTACGGCATCTCGCGCTTGCGCACCCCCGCCCGCTGGCTGCTGCTCCTCTACCCCCTGGCGATGGCGACCGCGCTGACCTACTTCGCCGAGCACTACGTCATCGACGCGATCTGCGGCTGCCTGCTCGCGCTGCTGGTGATGGTCCTCGTCGGCCGGTGGGAGCGCCGCCGCGCGGCCTGAGCCGGTGACGCAGGATTCACCGGTGCACCGGTGAATGCTGCACTTCTCGGCCGATGCAACGCCTGAGAAGTGACGGGCTCGCCTGAGGAGTGGTGCGGATGTGACTCGGCCGGGCCGGGGGAATCCGCCCGCAGGCCTACGCCCCGACGTACTCGTCCCGCAGCTTCCCCTTGACCATCTTCCCGGTCGGGGTGCGGGGCAGCTCGTCGCGGAAGTGGAACTCCCGCGGCACCTTGAAGTGCGCGATCCGGTCACGGGCGTACGCCGTGAGCTCGGCGACGAGCTCGGCCCCGGCCGCGACGCCCGGGGCGGGCTGGACGAAGGCCACGACCCGCTCGCCCATCTCGTCGTCGGGCACCCCGATGACGGCGATGTCGGTGACGGCGGGGTGCAGGGAGAAGAGATCCTCGACCTCCTGCGGGTAGATGTTCACGCCGCCCGAGATGATCATGAACGCCTTGCGGTCGGTGAGGTAGAGGTAGCCGTCCTCGTCGACGTAGCCGAGGTCCCCGACGGTCGTCCAGCTCTCGTGCTCGGGGTGCTGCGTGGACGCCGTCCGCTCGGGGTCGTTGTGGTAGCTGAAGGTCCGCTGCTCGCGCTCGAAGTAGACCGTCCCGACCTCGCCCGGCCCGAGCACCGCGCCGTCGTCCGAGCAGATCCGGATGATCCCCATCAGCGCGGTGCCGACCGACCCGGGGTGCGCCAGCCACGACGTCGAGTCGATGAAGGTCGCGCCGTTGGCCTCGGTCGAGGCGTAGTACTCGTGCACGATCGGGCCGAACCACTCGATCATCCGCCGCTTCACGTCGACCGGGCAGGGCGCGGCGGCGTGGACGACGCACCGCAGCGAGCTCACGTCGTACGACGCGCGCACGTCCTCCGGCAGCTTCAGCAGCCGCACGAACATGGTCGGCACCATCTGCGTGTGCGTCACGGCGTACCGCTCGATCGCGCGGAGCGCGTCCTCGGCGTCGAACCGCTCCATCATCACCAGCGTGCCGCCGAGCGCGTGGACGACGCCGCCGAAGCGGAGCGGCGCGGCGTGGTAGACCGGGGCCGGCGAGAGGTAGACGGTGTCCTCGCCGAAGCCGTAGAGCCCGCCGAAGACGGTCGGGTAGACGTAGCCGGGCTCGTCGACGGCGATCGCGGGCAGCGGCGGCTTGATGCCCTTCGGACGCCCCGTGGTGCCGGAGGAGTAGAGCAGGTCGTCGCCGTGCGGCTGCTCGGCCAGCGGCTCCGCCGAGGCCGCGGCGAGCGCCGACTCGTAGCCGCCCTCGACGGTCAGCACCAGGTCGACGTCCACGTCGAGCTCGGCCGCCAGGTCGCTCTTCGTCGGGGCCACCACGAGCGCCTTCGCGCCGCAGTCGCGGACGATGTAGGACACCTCCTCGGCGCTGAGGTGGTGGTTGACCGCCGTCACGTAGAGGCCCGACCGCAGCGCCGCCCAGTAGACCTCGTACGCCTCGGGCCGGTTGTCCGACAGCAGGGCGACGACGTCGCCGACGACGAGTCCCGCGTCCCGGAGCACGTGCGCCAGCCGGAGGCTGCGCTCGTCGAGCTCGGCGTAGGTCAGCGTGCGGCCGGAGCCGGCCATCACCAGCGCCGGCTTGTCGGGGGTACGAGCGGCCCAGGTGCCGGGATACATGTCCCGAAACTAGCCCTCATGCAACGTGCGGGAAATAGGGACGGACGACGTCGGATGAGTTCTGCCGGTGCCGCCGGTCGGAGTCACCCCGGGCTAGGGGAAAACCCCGATGCCACTGTCCCCGCCGACTGGAAGAGTGATCGTCATGCACCGACAGATCGCCGGCAAGCTCACCGGCCGCTTCTCCAAGTGGTTCGTCCTCGTCGGCGTCCTCGCGCTCGTCGTGATCATGGGCTCGTTCGCCGGCAAGCTGACCGACGTCCAGGAGAACGACGCCGACTCGTGGCTGCCCTCCAGCGCCGAGTCGACCCGGGCGATGGATGCGCTCAACACCTTCCAGGACCAGTACGACGTCGGCACCACCGTCGTCTACTATCGCGAGTCCGGGCTGACCGACGACGACCTCGCCGCGATCGAGTCGCAGGCCGCCGAGCTCGGGGACCTCGACGGGGTGTCCGACGTGATCACGCCGCAGGGCGCCGAGGCGGCCGGGTCGCCGGTGCCGTTCGTGTCCGACGACGGCAAGGTCGCCAAGCTCGAGTTCACCGTCAACTTCGGCGACGCGCTCTGGGAGGAGATGCCGAGCCTGGCCGACGAGGTCCGCGACATCACGGCGATCGACGGGGTCGACGTCTACCTCGCGGGCGCCGGCGGGTCGACCGCCGACCAGTCCTCGGTCTTCTCCGGCTTCGACGGCAAGCTGCTCCTGATCACCCTCGGCGTGGTCATCCTGATCCTGCTGGCGAGCTACCGCAGCCCCATCCTGTGGCTGCTGCCGATCCTCAGCGCCGTGGCCAGCCTCGGCATCACCATGGGCCTGCTCTACCTGCTCGCGAAGTACACGCCGCTCACCATCAACGGCCAGACCCAGTTCATCCTCACCGTGCTGGTCATCGGCGCCGGCACCGACTACGCGCTGCTGCTGATCGCCCGCTACCGCGAGGAGCTGCGCCGCCACGAGGACCGCCACGAGGCGATGGCGTTCGCGCTGCACCGGGCCGCGCCGGCGATCCTCGCCTCGGCGACGACGGTCGTGGTCGGTCTGCTCTGCCTGATGTTCGCCGAGCTCAACTCCACCGCCGGACTCGGTCCGGCCAACGCCATCGGCGTCGCGATCACCTGCCTGGTGATGGTCACCTTCCTGCCCGCGTTGCTGGTGATCTGCGGCCGCTGGGTCTTCTGGCCCTTCGTGCCGCGCTACGGCAGCAGCGAGCCGACCACCTCCGGCTTCTGGGCGCGGGTCGGCAACCGGATCGACGGCCGCCCGCGCGCGGTCTGGATCGGCACCGCCCTCGCGCTCGCCCTGGTCAGCCTGGGCTCGTTGCTGCTCGACACCTCGGGCATCCCCAGCGACGAGCAGTACACCAACGAGGCCGACTCGGTGGTCGGCCAGCAGCTGCTCGTCGACCACGGCCTGATCGACGCCAGCACCCCGATCCAGATCATCGCCAAGGCCGACCGGGCCGACGACGTCATCGCGTCCCTGGAGGGCGTCGACGGGGTCCAGGTCCTGCCGCAGCCGATCGTCCAGGGCGACACCGCCCTCGTGATCGCCAACCTGCAGTCCGACCCGATCTCCGACGACGCGATCGCGGCGGTCGAGGACGTCCGTGACGCGGTCCATGCGGTGCCCGGTGCCGACGCGCTGGTCACCGGCTACAGCGCGGTCACGCTCGACGTCGAGAAGGCCTCCGAGCGTGACAACAAGGTGATCATCCCGATCGTCCTGGCCGCGGTGTTCCTGATCCTGATCGGACTGCTGCGCGCGATCGCGTCGCCGCTGCTGCTGATCGGCACCGTGATCCTGTCCTTCGCCGCCGCGATGGGCATCTCCGGCATCGTCTTCGACCTGCTCTACGACCGACCGCACACCGATCCGGGCTTCCCACTCTTCGCGTTCGTGTTCCTGGTCGCCCTCGGCATCGACTACAACATCTTCCTGATGACCCGGGTCCGGGAGGAGACCGCGACCCAGGGCACCCGCCGCGGCTCCCTGATCGCCCTGTCCTCGACCGGCGGCGTGATCACCTCGGCGGGCATCGTGCTGGCCGCGACGTTCGCCGCCCTGGCCACCATGCCGCTCACCTTCACCCTCCAGATCGGCACCACCATCGCGCTCGGCGTCCTGCTCGACACGATGATCGTCAGGTCGGTGCTGGTCACCGCCCTCAACCTCGACATCCGGGGCCGGATCTGGTGGCCGAGCGCGCTCGACCGCAAGCCCCCGGTCGTCCCGCCGTCCGAGCCCTCAGCGGAGGAGGAACCCGTCCCGGCTAGCCTGAACGGGTGAGCGATCACCCGACCCCGCAGCAGGTACGACGGGCGCTGGCACGCGCCGAGCGAGGCGCCGCGCTCGACGTCGCGGAGGCCGCGGTGCTGCTGGCCGCGACCGGCGAGGACCTCGACCGGCTGACCGCCGCCGCCGCCAAGGTCCGCGACGCGGGACTGGTCGCGGCGGGCCGGCCGGCCACGGTCACCTACTCGCCGAAGGTCTTCATCCCGGTCACCCGGCTCTGCCGCGACCGGTGCCACTACTGCACCTTCGTCGAGACCCCCGGTCACGCCGCCCGCGAGGGACGCGCGCCGTACCTCTCCCCCGACGAGATCCTCCAGATCGCCGCGGACGGGGCGGCCCTCGGCTGCCTGGAGGCGCTCTTCACGCTCGGCGACCGGCCGGAGGACCGCTGGCCCGAGGCGCGGGAGTGGCTCGACGAGCAGGGCTACGACTCGACGCTCGCCTACGTGCGCGCGACGGCGGTCCGGGTCCTGGAGGAGACCGGGCTGCTGCCGCACCTCAACCCCGGCGTCATGTCGTGGGAGGAGATGAACCGGCTCAAGCCGGTCTCGCCCTCGATGGGGATGATGCTGGAGACGACCTCGCGGCGGCTCTTCGAGACCAAGGGCGAGGCCCACTTCGGCTCCCCCGACAAGGACCCGGCGGTCCGGCTGCGGGTGCTCGAGGACGCCGGCCGCCTCTCGATCCCCTTCACCACGGGTCTGCTGGTCGGCATCGGCGAGACGCTCGAGGAGCGCGCCGAGACGATCTTCGCGCTGCGCGCCACGATGAAGGCGTACGGCGCGGTCCAGGAGGTCATCGTCCAGAACTTCCGGGCCAAGCCCGACACGGCGATGCGGCACACCGACGACCTCGGCCTCGACGACTACCGCGCCGCGATCGCGGTCACCCGGATCGTGCTCGGCCCGAAGGCCCGCGTGCAGGCGCCGCCCAACCTCGTCGACCTGGCCGAGTGCCGCGCGCTGCTCGAGGCCGGTGTCGACGACTGGGGCGGCGTCTCGCCGCTGACCCCCGACCACGTCAACCCCGAGCGCCCCTGGCCGTCGCTGGAGCGGCTGCGGGACCTCACCGCCCAGTGCGGCTTCGAGCTGAGGCCGCGCCTGACGGTGCACCCCGAGTACGTCCGGGGCGGCGAGCCGTGGCTCGACCCGCGCGTCTCCGCGCACGTCGCGGCGCTGGCCACCGACGACGGCCTCGCGCGCCCCGGCGTACGACCGGTCGGCCTGCCGTGGCAGGAGCCCGACGGCGGGTTCGCCAGCGTGGGACGCACCGACCTCTTCGAGGCGGTCGACCGCGAAGGACCCGGCGGGGGCCGCACCGACGACCGACGCTCCGACTTCGCCAACGTCTACGGCGACTGGGACTCCATCAAGGCGGCCGCGTCCACCACCGGCACCCCGGCCGTCCTCCACGCGGAGGGCTCCGAGGCGCTGCGCGCGGCCGAGGCCGATCCGGGCAACCTCTCCGACGAGCACGCGCTGACCCTGATGACCGCCGAGGGCGACCTCCTCCGCGAGGTCTGCCGACTGGCCGACGACCTGCGCAAGGAGGCCGTCGGCGACGAGGTCACCTACGTCGTCAACCGGAACATCAACTTCACCAACGTCTGCTACGTCGGCTGCCGCTTCTGCGCGTTCGCCCAGCGACGCACCGACGCCGACGCCTACTCACTCTCGCTCGACGAGGTCGCCGACCGGGCCCAGGAGGCCTGGGAGCTCGGGGCGACCGAGGTCTGCATGCAGGGCGGGATCGACCCTGAGCTGCCGGCCTCGGCGTACTTCGACCTGGTGAGCGTCGTGAAGCAGCGGGTGCCCGAGATGCACGTGCACGCCTTCAGCCCGATGGAGGTCGTCAACGGCACCGCTCGCACGGGCCTGTCCATCGAGGACTTCCTGATCAAGGCCCGCGAGGCCGGGCTCGGCTCCCTGCCCGGCACCGCCGCGGAGATCCTCGACGACGAGGTCCGGTGGGTGCTGACCAAGGGCAAGCTGCCGACCCGCACCTGGGTCGAGATCGTCTCCACCGCGCACCGGGTCGGCATCCCGACGACGAGCACGATGATGTACGGCCACGTCGACCACCCGAAGCACTGGGTCGGCCACCTCCGCGTGCTGTCGCGGATCCAGGACGAGACCCACGGCTTCACCGAGTTCGTGCCGCTGCCGTTCGTGCACACCAGCGCCCCGATCTACCTCGCCGGCGTGGCCCGGCCGGGCCCGACCCTGCGCGACAACCTCGCGGTGCACGCGATGGCGCGGATCATGCTGCACGGCCGCATCCCCAACATCCAGACCTCCTGGGTGAAGCTCGGGGTCGAGGGCACCCGCGCGATGCTCCAGGCGGGCGCGAACGACCTCGGCGGCACGCTCATGGAGGAGACCATCTCGCGGATGGCCGGCTCCGAGCACGGCTCGGCCAAGACCGTCGAGGAGCTCGTCGAGATCGGCGCGGGCATCGGGCGACCCGTGAGCGAGCGCCGGACGACGTACGACCGTTAACATCGGGTACGACCGACACGGGGAGCGGCCACAGCGGCCGACTGGGGCAAGGGCGGCGATGGCGGGATTCCCGAAGGCGGGTGACCAGTACGGCGGTCGCTATCGCATCGTCGCCGAGATCGGCCACGGTGGGATGGGCGTCGTCTACGAGGCGCTCGACACGGTCCTCAACCGCTCGGTCGCGCTCAAGATCGTGCTGCCGTCGCTCGCCGACCGCGACGAGTACCACCAGCGCTTCGCGCAGGAGGCCGCGGCGCTGGCGAAGATCCACTCGCGGCACATCGTCGGCATCTACGACTACGGCGAGCACGAGGACACGGTCTACTTCGCCACCCAGTTCTTCCCCGACGGCGACCTGCAGTCCTGGATCGCCGAGCACGGTCCCCTGGACCGCCGGGCCGCCCTGTCCCTGGTCGCGCAGGTCAGCGAGGCACTGGCCGACGCGCACGCGGCGGGCGTCGTGCACCGCGACGTCAAGCCCGGCAACGTGCTGCTGTGGAGCCGCCCCGAGGGGCTGGTGCCCTACCTCGCCGACTTCGGCATCGCGGTCGAGGGAGCGCCCGAGAAGCGCAGCGGGCTGACCCGCACCGGCACGCTCATCGGCAGCCCGGCCTACATGGCGCCCGAGCGGCACTTCGGGCACCCGGCCGACGAGCGCGGCGACGTCTACTCGGCCGGCTGCCTGCTCTGGGCGGTGCTGACCGGCGATGCGCCGTACGCCGGCACCGACTTCCAGATGATGAACTCCCACATCAACGCCCCGGTGGTCACCCTCGGCACCGACCACCCGGTCGACCTGCGGATCGACGACGTGCTCGCCCTGGCCCTGGAGAAGGACCCGGCCCGCCGGATCCAGAGCGCCGCCGAGATGCGCGCCCAGCTGCTCGACATCGTCCGCGAGATCGACAGCGCGGCGCTGCCGGTCCCGCTGCCGCCGACGGCGCTGCCGCCGACCGGTGGCGCCCCGGATCCGAACGTGGACTCCGGCCGGACCGCGGTCCGACCCGCCCTGGTCCCGACGCCGCCGGCGCCGCCGGCCGAGCCCGCTGCCGGGGGAAGCTCCTCGGGTCCGCCGCCGGTGCCCGTCGCCGCCCGCGAGCGCCAGCAGCGCCGGTGGCTGCTGCCGGTCCTGCTCAGCGCCGCCCTGGTCCTGGTCGTCGCCATCGTCACCGCGGTCCTGATCAACCGCAACGGCGACGAGGTCGACCCGGTCGCCGACCCGACGACCTCGACCTCCACCAGCGAGTCCGCGACACCACCGGCGACACCCAAGGCGCCACGGGTGACCGCCCAGTCCGCCTACCGCGCCGTCGCGTTCACCGTCACGCCGCCGCCCGGGGACGACGTCAAGCTGCAGGTGTTTCGCGACGGCGCGTGGGCCCCGCTCAAGCGGGAGTCCTTCAGGGTGACGACGACTCAGGGCGGAGATCGCGCGTGCTTGCGGGCACGCGCAGTCCGCAGCTCCGGCGGGCAGACGGCCTCCTCACCTGGAGAGAAGCAGTGCGGCAAGGCCGAGGCGCGGACGATCGCCCTCACTGCCAACAAGGCTCTCCCGTGCAGCTACTCCTCCGGCGGCTACACCTACCCGTGCTGGTGGTACGAGCTCGAGCTCGCCGGCTTCGCGCCGAACAGCAGCCAGGACGTCGTTCTCCAGCAGCAAGGACAGCCCGCCTGCCAGACCGACAGCGCCTGCCAGACGGTCCCCGTCAGCAAGACCGGTCGCGTGACTCGGTCGCGGTTCTTCGCCGTGGCTGCGACGTCAGGTCCGTGGACGGTGACCGTCGACGGGCAGAAGCTCACCCTCGAGACGCTCGCGGGGCCCTACTCCCCCTGACGGACCCCCGCCTTCCGGCAGGCCCGGGCGAGCGCCTTCGTGCAGATCTGGTCGGCGGTCCAGTAGCCGTCGGCGACCACCGTGTCCGCGACGTCCTCCGCGGCGACCGGCACCGGGTCGAGGAGGACCGTCGGGGTGCCGGCCACCTCGGTCGTGCTGCCGAGGTCGGTGCCGGCGAGCAGCGCAGCGGTGAGCTGCGCGGTCCGCCGGCTCCCCGGACCGAGCGGGCGGTAGACCGTCATCAGCTGGGTGCCCGCGACGACGCGGCGTACGGCGTCGAGCTCCGCGTCGGCACCGGTGACCGGCGGCATCGTCGCCGGGGTCGCCCCGGCGGCCCCGAGGGCGTCGATGACCTCCCCGGCGATCCGGTCGTCGGCAGCGTAGACGCCGCCGAGCACGTCGGGCGGGTAGTAGGTGAGCAGCGTGGCGAGCCAGGTCTGCAGGAGCCGCGGCCTGGTGCCGAGGTCGTCGTACTCCCCCACGATGCCGGCGCGGCTGTCGTCGAGGACGGCGTGCGCCGCGGCCTTCACGGTCACGGCGGTGGGGTCGGCCGGGGAGCCGTTGACCACGAGCAGCTGTGGGGTGCGCGTGTCGGCCGCGCGCAGCAGCGCGCGGGCCTGGTCGGTGCCGACGGCCTCGTCGTCGAAGGCCACCCGGACGTCCGCGCCCTCCACGCTGGCGCCGATCACGATCACCTTGGTGCCGTAGTCGCGCAGCTGGTCGACGAAGGTGACCACGGTGAGCGGGTTGACCGGGTCGAGGACCACGACGTCGACGTCGGTGCCGACCAGGGTCGACAGCTGCCCGGTCTGGGTCTGGTACTGCCCCTTCGCGTCCTGGTGGGTGACCGTGCACCCGGGACAGTCCTGTGCGAGCTCGGCGTCGAAGGTCTCCTTGTCGAAGCCCCGCTCGCGGTCGACGTCGCCGTCGCGCTGGAGGACCACCACGGAGCCGGTGGGCCCGGAGGGTGCAGGAGCGGTGCTCGCGGGCGGGGCGGAGGGCGTCGGGGCCGGCGCCGAGCCGGGCTGGCCGGAGCAGCCCGCCAGCAGCGCGACGGCGAGTACGCCGGCAACGAGCGCGGCGCAGCGGCGGGTCGGGAGCACGGCGACAGGTTAGAGGAGCCCCCTCACCTCACGCGCGATCTCCAGGTCCTCGCGCGCCTGCACGACCAGCGTCCGCACGGCCGATCCCTCGGCCGAGATCTCGACGTCGGGCTCGTCGTCGGACCGCTCGTTCCGGCGGGCGTCGACGGTCACCCCCAGGTGGCCGAGCGCGGAGGCGACCGCCGCCCGGACCTCGGGCGCGTGCTCCCCCACGCCGCCGGTGAAGACCAGGACGTCGAGGCCGCCCGCGGATGCGGTCATGGCGCCGACCTCCCGCACCAGGCGGTGCACGTAGACGTCGAGGGCCAGCCGGGCGTCGGCGTCGCCGGCGGCGATCGCCGCCTGGACCTCGCGCAGGTCGCCGGAGGTGCCCGAGAGGCCCTTGAGGCCCGCCTCGCGGTCCAGGCCGCGCTCCAGCTCGTCCGGGTCCAGCCCCTCGCGGGTGAGCAGGTGCAGCAGCAGCCCCGGGTCGACCGAGCCGGAGCGGGTCTGCATGACCAGCCCCTCCATCGGCGTCATCCCCATGGTGGTGTCGACCGACCGGCCACCCCGGACCGCGCAGAGCGAGGCGCCGCCGCCGAGGTGGCAGGTGACGATCCTCAGCTCCTCGGCCGGCCGACCGACCAGCTCGGCCGCCCGGCGGGCGGCGTACGCGTGCGAGAGCCCGTGGAAGCCGTAGCGGCGCAGACCCCAGCGCCGGTTCCACTCCCGCGGCAGGGCGTACGTCGCCGCCGCGTCCGGGATCGTCGTGTGGAAGGTGGTGTCGAAGCAGGCGACGACCGGCACGCCCGGGTGCGCGGCGAGCAGGTCCCGCGCCGCCTCGAGCGCGGGTGGGTTGTGCAGCGGCGCCAGCGCCGAGACGTCCTCGAGCTCGTCGAGGACCGCGGGGTCGAGCCGCGCCGGCGAGGTGCGGCTGCCACCGTGGACGAAGCGGACCCCGATCCCGTCGTACGGCCCGCCGTCGTCCTCCTGCGCCACAGCGTCGGCGACCAGGGAGACCTTGAGGCTGCTCGAGCCCGGGTTGACGACGAGGACCCGCACTAGGCTCCCGCCCACTCCCAGTCCTGGATCTCCGGCAGGTCCTCGCCGTGGGTCCGGATGTACTGCGTGTGCCGGATCAGCGCGTCCTTGAACCGCTCGCGGGCGGCGCCGGAGGTCGCGTGCAGCCGCGGCACGCGGTCGATCACGTCCATCGCCAGGTGGAAGCGGTCGACCTGGTTGAGGACCGTCATGTCGAACGGCGTGGTCGTGGTGCCCTCCTCCTTGTAGCCCCGCACGTGGATGTTCTCGTGGTTGGTGCGGCGGTAGGTCAGCCGGTGGATGAGCCACGGGTAGCCGTGGTAGGCGAAGATCACCGGCCGGTCGCGGGTGAAGAGGGCGTCGAAGTCGGCGTCGGAGAGGCCGTGCGAGTGCTCGGACTCCGGCTGGAGCCGCATCAGGTCGACGACGTTGACGACGCGGACGCGCAGGTCCGGCAGCTCCTCGCGCAGGAGCTGGACCGCCGCCAGCGTCTCCATCGTCGGGACGTCTCCCGCGCAGGCCAGCACCACGTCGGGTTCGGCGTCGCCCTCGTTGGACGCCCAGTCCCAGATGCCGACGCCCTTGGTGCAGTGGACGATCGCGTCGTCCATCGAGAGGTACTGCCGGGCCGGCTGCTTCCCGGCGACGATGACGTTGACGTAGTGCCTGCTGCGCAGGCAGTGGTCACCCACCGAGAGCAGCGTGTTGGCGTCCGGCGGCAGGTAGACGCGGACCACCGTCGCCTTCTTGTTCACCACGTGGTCGATGAAGCCGGGGTCCTGGTGCGAGAAGCCGTTGTGGTCCTGGCGCCACACGTGGGAGGTGAGCAGGTAGTTGAGGGACGCGACCGGGCGCCGCCACCCGATCTTGCGGGTCGACTCCAGCCACTTCGCGTGCTGGTTGAACATCGAGTCGACCAGGTGGATGAAGGCCTCGTAGCAGGAGAAGAAGCCGTGCCGGCCGGTGAGCAGGTAGCCCTCGAACCAGCCCTGGCAGGTGTGCTCGGAGAGGATCTCCATGATCCGGCCGTCGGGCGCGAGGTGGTCGTCGTACTCCAGGATCTCGGCGTTCCACGTGCGGTCGGTGACCTCCATGACGTCCCCGAGCCGGTTGGAGCTGTTCTCGTCGGGGGCGAACATCCGGAAGGTCGAGAGGTTCTGCGCCATCACGTCGCGCAGGAAGCCGCCCAGCACCCGGGTCGCCTCGGCCGAACCGGTGCCCGGCCGCTCGACGGTGACCGCGTAGTCGCGGAAGTCGGGCATCCGCAGGTCCCGCAGCAGCACGCCGCCGTTGGTGTGCGGCGAGGCGCTCATCCGCAGCTCGCCCTCCGGGTGCAGGGCGGCGATGTCCGCCGCGGGCGCGCCGACCTCGTCGAAGAGCTCGTCGGGGGCGTAGCTGCGCAGCCACTCCTCGAGCACCTTGCGGTGCCCCTTGTCGGTGCGGGCGTTGGCGAACGGCACCTGGTGCGAGCGCCAGTAGCCCTCGACCCTGAGGCCGTCGACCTCCTTCGGGCCGGTCCAGCCCTTCGGTGACCGCAGCACGATCATCGGCCACGGCCGGCGCGGCACCGGGCCGGAGCCCGAGCGCGCCTCGCCCTGGATGTCGGCGATCTCGTCGAGCGCGGCCGAGAGCGCACCCGCGAAGTCGGCGTGCATCTGGGCCGGGTCCGAGCCGGCGACGACGTACGGCGCGTGCCCGTAGCCGCGCATGAGCGCGGTCAGCTCGTCCTCGGGGATCCGGGCCAGCACCGTGGGGTTGGCGATCTTGTAGCCGTTGAGGTGCAGCACGGGCAGCACGGCCCCGTCGCGCCGCGGGTCCATGAACTTGGTGCTGTGCCAGCTGGTCGCCAGCGGCCCGGTCTCGGCCTCCCCGTCACCCACGACGGCGGCGACCACGAGGTCGGGGTTGTCGAAGGCGGCGCCGTACGCGTGCGAGAGGGCGTAGCCGAGCTCCCCACCCTCGTGGATCGACCCCGGCGTCTCCGGTGCGGCGTGGCTGGGGATGCCGCCCGGGAAGGAGAACTGGGTGAAGAGCTGCTGGAGGCCGCGCTCATCGAGCCCGACGTTCGGGTAGATCTCGGAGTAGGTGCCCTCGAGGTAGGACGACGCCACGACGCCCGGGCCGCCGTGGCCGGGACCGGTCACGAAGATCATCGACTGCCGGCGACGCATGATCTCGCGGTTGAGGTGGGCGTAGACGAAGTTGAGCCCCGGGGTGGTGCCCCAGTGGCCGAGCAGGCGGGGCTTGACGTGCTCGGCGCGCAGCGGCTCGCGGAGCAACGGGTTGTCCATCAGGTAGATCTGACCGACCGAGAGGTAGTTGGCCGCGCGCCACCAGCGGTCCAGGGTCTGGAAGTCCGGGTCCATGACTCCACGGTTGCCCGTGCCCCCACCGGGTGCAATCGGCCGTTTCGGGTGAGAGTTCGGGTCCGTGGACCCTGGCAGTAGCGTGAGCGCCATGACTCAAGGTGACGGCGAGCAGGAGATCTACGGCGACTACAGCGTCGACGACGAGGACCAGCCGGGCAACATCGACGACCTCGGCGACGACGACGTCGAGGACCCGCTCGACCGCGGCTACTCCCCGCCCGAGAAGTACTCCGCCGGCCAGGGCTACGGCAACACCGCCTGGGAGGAGGAGCACCGCGAGACCATCGACCAGCGCGTCGGCCAGGAGATCCCCGACGACGACCCCTACGACGTCGAGGACGACGACTTCCTCGACGACGGCGAGGTCGGCAACGCGCGGGCCGGGCGCCTCGTCGACCTCGACGAGGGCCTCGGCGAGGACGAGGAGAAGGACCTGGTCGGCGACGACGTCGGGATCGACGACGGGTCCGCCTCGGCGGAGGAGGCTGCGATCCACATCGTCGAGGACTTCGGGGACGAGTGATCCGCCCCCGAAGGGGGTACGACTTCCCTCGCAATCGAGAGGGAGGTTCTTTCACATGGCATTCCTGCTGTGGATCATCGCCGTCATCCTCGTGGTGGCCGGCATCGTCCAGCTCTTCAAGGGCGCCTGGCTCTGGGGCATCGTGCTGATCGTCGTCGGCTTCGCCGTCGGCCCGGGCGGCTACAGCATCTTCAAGTAGCGCCCGGCGGTACGGCCGACGGCGGGGACATCGACCTCCGCGACCGGACCGCCCTCGTCACCTGATCGACCCGGGGCATCGGCCCGGCCAGCGCCCTCGGGCCGGCCGAGGCCGGTGCGCCGGGTCGGCCCGATCCGCCGAGCGGATCCCACCGCGATTGCGAGAACACGTTCTAGTTTCTCGCTAGGGTGGGCGGGTGCGCTTCTCGATCAGCACCGCCTTCCAGCCCGTCGAGCACCTCGCCGTGCTCGCCCGCACCGCCGACGAGCTCGGCTACCACTCGATGGCGGTCTCCGACCACGTCGTCGACATCGAGGAGCTGGAGACGCCGTACCCCTACACGGCCGACGGCGCCCGCCGCTGGGACTCCAGCGCCGCCTGGCCGGACCCGTGGGTGCTGATCGGCGGGCTCTCCGCCGTGACCACCCGACTGCGCTTCCTGACCTCGGTCTACGTGCCCGCGATCCGCAGCCCCTTCCAGGTCGCCAAGAGCGTCGGTACGGCGGCCGTGCTGTCCGGCAACCGGGTCAGCCTGGGCGTCGGCATCGGCTGGTGCCGGGAGGAGTTCGAGCTCCTCGGCCAGGACTTCACGAGCCGAGCACGGCGTACCGACGAGGCGCTGGCCCTGATGGCCGAGCTCTGGAAGCCCGGGTGGACCGAGTTCGAGGGCGAGTTCTACACCGCGCCCCGCCTGGTCATGGAGCCGACGCCGAGCGAGCCGATCCCGATCGTGGTCGGCGGCCTGTCCGACGCCGCCTTCCGCCGCGCCGCCCGCCACGACGGCTGGGTCGGCGACCTCTACACGATCGAGGAGGCCACGGCCCTCGCCGCGCGCCTCGCCGCGGCCCGCGCGGAGGTCGGCGCTGAGGGCGACTTCTCGGTCATCACCGCACTCAGCGACGCCTTCCTGCCCGAGCACTTCGCCCGGGCCGAGGAGGGCGGTGTCACCGACTGCTGGACCATGCCGTGGGCGTACTACCACGGCCTCGAGGTGACGCTGGAGCAGAAGGTCGACGGGATGGAGCGCTTCGCCGCCGACATCATCCGGCCGCTGAACGGATAGGCCCGGACAGAGGCGTCAGAAATAGCAAGAACCGCTGGCGTCTCGGGTCACCAGCGGTTCTTGATCACAAGAATAGCCAGTGAACGCAAGGAACCATCACGCTTCCCCGGGTCTTGAGGAAACCTTGCGGAACGGACCCGATCACTCCCACTCGATGGTGCCCGGGGGCTTCGACGTGATGTCCACCGCGACCCGGTTGACCTCGGCCACCTCGTTGGTGATCCGGGTGGAGATCCGCTCGAGCACGTCGTACGGGAGCCGGGCCCAGTCGGCGGTCATCGCGTCCTCGGAGGTGACCGGACGGAGGACGACCGGGTGGCCGTAGGTGCGGCCGTCGCCCTGGACGCCGACGGAGCGGACGTCGGCGAGGAGCACGACGGGGAACTGCCAGATGTCGCGGTCGAGGCCGGCGTGGGTCAGCTCCTCGCGGGCGATGGCGTCCGCCTCGCGGAGGATGTCGAGCCGCTCGCGGGTGACCTCGCCGATGATCCGGATGCCGAGGCCGGGGCCGGGGAAGGGGTGCCGCCAGACGATCTCGGCCGGCAGGCCCAGCTGCTCGCCGACCAGGCGGACCTCGTCCTTGAAGAGCGTGCGCAGCGGCTCGACCAGCTCGAACTGGAGGTCGTCGGGGAGCCCGCCGACGTTGTGGTGGGACTTGATGTTGGAGGTGCCGGCTCCCCCGCCGGACTCGACGACGTCGGGGTAGAGAGTGCCCTGGACGAGGAAGGCGACCTTCTCGCCCTCCTCGGCGATCGAGTCGCCCAGGATCTCCGCCTCCGCGGCCTCGAAGGTGCGGATGAACTCGCGGCCGATGATCTTGCGCTTCTCCTCGGGGTCCGAGACCCCGGCGAGCGCGTCGAGGAACTGCTTCTCGGCGTCCACGACCCGCAGGTCGGCGCCGGTGGAGGCGACGAAGTCGCGCTCGATCTGCTCGGTCTCGCCCTTGCGCATCAGCCCGTGGTCGACGTACACGCAGGTCAGCCGGTCGCCGATGGCCCGCTGCACGATCGCGGCCGCGACGGCGGAGTCGACGCCGCCGGACAGGCCGCAGATCGCCTGGCCGCGCTCGCCGATCTGCTCGCGGATCTTCTCCACCTGCTCCTCGACGATGTTGACCATCGTCCAGGTCTGCCGGCAGTGGGCGATCTGGACGAGGAAGTGCTCGAGGACCTTCTGCCCGTGCTCGGTGTGCAGCACCTCGGGGTGCCACTGGACGCCGGCGAGGCCGCGGTCGACGTCCTCGAAGGCCGCCACCGGGGTCTGCGCGGTCGCGGCGAGCACGTCGAAGCCGGCGGGTGCCTGGGTGACCGAGTCGCCGTGCGACATCCAGACGGTGTGCTCGGCGGGGATGTCGGCCAGCAGCGTGCCGGGCGCGCTCACGCTCACCCGGGTGCGGCCGTACTCGCGCGCTCCGGTCGCGGAGACCTCGCCGCCGAGGCCGCGGGCCATGAGCTGGAAGCCGTAGCACATGCCGAAGACCGGGGTACCGGCCGTGAAGACGCTCGGGTCGATGCCCGGCGCACCCTCGGCGTACACCGACGACGGCCCGCCGGAGAGGATGATCGCCTTCGGTCCGCGGGCCAGCATCTCGGCCACGGGCATCGTGTGCGGCACGATCTCGGAGTAGACCCGCGCCTCGCGGACGCGGCGGGCGATCAGCTGGGCGTACTGCGCCCCGAAGTCGACCACCAGGACCAGATCGTGCTCACCCGCCGTCATGGGGTGAGCCTATCGGCCCGGATGTCCACCGCCCGATCCGCGTCGTACCTGACCACATGGTCGTGAAATCGGTCGATCCGCAGCCATTTCGTCAGGTGCGACAGGCGTGCGCGGGTCCGGACACGCATCAGGGCCCGGCCGGGGAGGGAGGGATGGCCGGGCCCTGACCGTCCACGCAACTGCTGGACAGCGCCTGGACATGGGACCCGGTGGTGGGAGGGAGCGTGTACCGGGTCCGCTGGCTCAACGAAGCCCTCACAGGCGGGTCACGGCGGATTCGCAGTCTTTTTCAGACTTTCTCGGTCCGCCTCGGCGGGCGCCCCCGGACCGCTCAGCTGACCCCGACGATCGGCAGCCGGAGCGCCCCCGGCGCGTCGTCCGGGACGACCGGGTGGAGCGGCCGGACCGGCTCGATCCGGGCGTACGCCGCACCCAGGTCGGGGCGGGCGTCCACCTCGCCCTTGTTGGGCCAGAAGGCCATCGCCCGCTCGGCCTGGGCGGTGATCGTCAAGGACGGATTGACGCCCAGGTTGGCGGTCACCGCGGACCCGTCGGCCACGTGCAGGCCGGGGTGGCCGTAGACCCGCTGGAAGGGATCGACCACGCCGGTCTCCGCGGAGTCGCCGATCGCGCAGCCGCCGATGAAGTGCGCGGTCAGCGGCATGTTGAAGGCGTCGCCGACGGCGCTGCCCGGGAAGCCGCCCATGATCTCGGCCATGGTGCGGATCGCCTCGTTGCCCTTGGGGATCCAGGTCGGGTTCGGCTGGCCGTGGCCCTGCCGCGAGGTCAGGTAGCGGCGGCGGGTGAAGGGGATCCGCTTGGTGTACGTCGTGATCGAGTTGTCGAGGCTCTGCATCACCAGCGCGATCACGGTCCGCTCGGACCAGTGCTTCATGTCGTAGAGGTCGAGCACGTCGCGCCGCTGGGCCCACATCTCGCGCAGCCAGGTCCGCCAGCGCGGCTCGTCGCCGTCGCCGTCGGTCAGCACCGACTGGAGCATCGACATCAGGTTGCTGCCCGGGCCGTAGCGCACCGGCTCGATGTGCGTGCTCTCGTCGGGGTGGAAGCTGGAGGTGATCGCGATGCCCTGGCTGTAGTCGACGCTGGTGTCGGGCGCGATCACGCCGCCGATCGACTCGGAGTTGGTGCGCGCGAGGTAGCCGACCCGCTCCGAGAGCCGCGGCAGGTGGCCCTCGTCCTTCATCTGGTGCAGCAGCCGCTGGGTGCCGAGGGCGGACGCGGCGAAGACGACCTGCTCGGCGGTGAGCACGCGCTTCGACGTACGGCGCGCGATCTTGGCCTTGGTGTAGCGCACGTGGACGTCGTAGCCGCCACCGTCGCGGGGCGCGACCCGGGTGACCGTGGTCAGCGGCAGCACCTTCGCTCCGGCCGACTCGGCGAGGTGGAGGTAGTTCTTGACCAGGGTGTTCTTGGCGTTGTGGCGGCAGCCGGTCATGCACGACCCGCAGCCGATGCAGGTCTTGCGCTCCGGGCCCGCGCCCCCGAAGAACGGGTCGTCGACGGTCTGGCCCATGCCCGCGCCCGGCCCGCCGAAGAAGACGCCGACCGGCGTCGGGTGGAAGGTCTCGGCCACGCCCATCTCGGTCGCGACCTTCTCCATCACCTCGTCGGAGGGGGTGCGCAGCGGGTTCTCGACCACGCCGAGCATCCGCTTCGCCTGGTCGTAGTAGGGCGCGAGCTCGTCCTGCCAGTCGGTGATGTGGCTCCACTGCGGGTCGTCGAAGAAGGCCGGCAGCGGCTCGTAGAGCGTGTTGGCGTAGACCAGCGACCCGCCCCCGACGCCCGCGCCCGAGACGATCAGGCAGTCCTTGAGGGCGTCGATCCGCTGGATGCCGTAGCAGCCGACCTCGGGGCGGAAGAGGTACTTCGCGACGTCGAACGACGTCTCCGGCAGGTCGTCGTCCTCAAAGCGGGCGCCCGCCTCGAGCACGCCGACCCGGTAGCCCTTCTCGGTCAGCCGGAGCGCGGTGACGGAGCCGCCGAAGCCGGACCCGATGACCAGGACGTCGAAGTCGAGACCAGCGTCGAGATCGGTCACGCTCGGCCCAGCTTCTTCATCAGGCGCAGGTTGGCGTTCATCACCTTGGCGTACATCTCGTCGCTCATGCCGAACTGCGGGCCGAAGCGGATCAGCCGCTGGGTCGCGACCGACTGCGTCTCGGTGTAGCGCAGCACGCCCTCGGCGCCCTGGCGCCGGCCCATGCCGGACTCGCGCATGCCGCCCATCGGGGCGTCGATGCTGGCGAAGGTGGCGGCGAACGCCTCGTTGATGTTGACCGTGCCGCACTTGACGTGGCGGGCGAGGAACCGCGCGCGGGCGCCGTCCTCGCTGTAGATCGACGCATTGAGGCCGTACTGCCCGTCGTTGGCGCGCGCGATCGCGTCGGCCTCGTCGTGGAAGCGGTAGATCGAGACGACCGGTCCGAAGGTCTCCTTGCCGAAGCAGGTCATGTCCGGACTGACGCCCTCGAGGATCGTCGGCTCGAAGAAGTAGGGGCCGAGGTCCGGCCGAGCGTTGCCGCCCGTGAGCACCCGGGCGCCCTTGGCGACCGCGTCCTCGACGTGGGCGGTAACCGCCTCGAGCTGGCGCTGCGAGATCAGCGGGCCCATGTCGTTGCCCCAGTCGAGCGTCGCGCCGAGCGTGAGCGCCTGGGTGCGAGCGACGAAGCGCTCCACGAAGCGGTCGTAGACCTGGTCGGCCACGAAGATCCGCTCCATCGACACGCAGAGCTGGCCGGAGTTGGAGAACGACGCGCGGACGGCGCCCTCGGCGGCCTTCTCGACGTCGGCGTCGCGGAGCACCAGGAGGGGGTTCTTGCCGCCCAGCTCGAGCGAGCAGCCGATCAGCCGGTCCGCGCAGGCCTTGGCGACCGAGCGGCCGGTGGCGGTCGAGCCGGTGAAGCAGACGTAGTCGGCGGACTCGATGATCGCGCCGCCGATCTCGGCGCCCGGCCCGGCGACGGTCTGCCACAGGTCGGCCGGCAACCCGACCTGGTCGAGCAGCTCGGCGCCGATCAGGGCGGAGAGCATGGTCTGGGCGTCCGGCTTGATCACCACGGCGTTGCCGGCGAGCAGCGCCGCCATGCCGTCGATGAGCGCGAGGTTGAAGGGGTAGTTCCAGGGCGAGATGATCCCGACCACGCCCTTGGGCACGCGGTTGACCTCGACCCGGGTGAGGCCCGGGACGACGCCGAGCTTGCGTTCGGTGCCGAGGTGCTTCTCCGCCGTACGCCCGTAGTAGCGGGCGGTGAGCGCGACGTGGAGCGGCTCGTCGAAGGCGTGCTTGCGGGCCTTGCCCGACTCGAGCTGGATCAGGTCGATGATCTCGTCCTGGCGGTCGAGCACGAGGTCGTGCAGGCGCAGCAGCAGCGCGGCACGCTCGGAGATCGGGGTGCGCGCCCACGCGACCTGGGCGCGACGTGCGCGGGAGAAGGCCTCGGCCACGTCGGCCGGGGTGCTCTGCGGGATGTGCGCGAGCGGGGCGTCGTCGAGGGGCGAGCGCACCTCGGCGGTGGTCCCGCTGGTGGCCAGCAGCCGCCGGGTCAGGCGGGCGACCTCGTCGGGCTCGAGGGCGTACGACGCGCGCGGGTCGTGCTCGGGGTCGCGCGGCCCCTCGGTGAGGGGACCACCGGCCGGCGTGGGGTTCTGGGCGCTCATGAGACCGAGAGTATGTGACCCGCGTCTCGTGGACTACCCCGGAGTAGCCAGGTGTGGCGATTTACACAACGCGAGTGGATGTCAAGCGGCTGGTCGGGGCGGTCCCGCTGGTTCCCCAAGGGATGACGGTGAACCCGCACTCCCCTCGGTGAGCTCCGCGGGGGAAGCGTCGGTTCACCAAGGGATCACGGTCAACCGACGGCACCTGCTGGTTCCCCTCGATCCCTTGGTGAACCAGGAGTCCACCTCCGCGAGCTCCCACCCGCCTACGCGGTGTCCCACCGGAACAGCCGGGCGGCCACGAGCGTGACCACGAGCGCGAACGCCGCGAGGATCGCCATCGGCACCAGCGCCGCCGTCCACGGCTCGCCGCGGACCATCACGTCGAGCATCCCGTCGTTGAGGTGCTTGAGCGGCAGCAGCTCGGAGAAGGTCTGGAGCCACTGCGGGGCGTCGTCGAGGGCGAAGAACGAGCCGGACAGGAAGGCCATCGGGAGCACCAGGAAGTTGGCCGCGTTGACCGCGCCCTCCTGGGTCTTGGTGATCGCGCCGGCGAGCAGCCCGATGGCCATGAAGCAGAGCGTGCCGACCACGAGCAGCGGGATCGCCATCCACCACGCGCCGGTGAGGGTGAGCCCGAAGAAGATCCCGCCGACCCCGATGAAGATGGCCATCTGCACGAGCGCGATCGACACGGTCACCGACACCCGCGCCCCGACCACGGACCGCGTGGAGACCGGGGCCAGCTGGAGCCGGCGCAGCAGCTTGCTCTGCCGCCAGCCCTGCAGGGTCGCGGCGGCCCCGAAGGCCGCGCTCATCGCGACCGCCCAGCCGAGCAGGCCGGGTGTGTAGTACTGGATCGTCGAGAGCGAGTCGTCCTCGACCGACTCGACCCGGAGGTCGTACGTCGGCTGCTGCCCGGTCAGCGCGATGTTGGTGCCGTCGACCAGCGCCCGGAGCGTCCCGGCCACGATGCCGGCCTTCGCCGGGTCGGTCTGCGAGTAGTGCGCCACCAGGGTGTCGCCCTGCTGCTCGACCGCGACGTCCGCGTCGCCCTTGCGGACCTGGTCGAGCGCGTCGTCCAGGTCGTCGGAGCGGACGACGTGGAAGGTGTCGTCGAAGTCGTCCCGGGCGTCGGCGGGCAGGTCGTCGACCAGCGACGCGTCGCCGACCACGATCATGTCGACCTTGCCCACGGACTGGTCGGAGAAGAGGCCGCCGAAGAGGACCAGGAACATCAGCGGGAAGACGACGGCGAAGAAGACCGACGTACGGTCGCGCACGAAGCCGCGCAGGATCGCCCGGGAGAGGGCCCAGAAGGGCTTCATGCGCGGTACTCCCGGCCGGTGAGGTCGAGGAAGACGTCCTCGAGGGTGCCGGTCTGCACGCGGACGCCATCGAGGCGGCCGGCCTCCGCGAGCCGGGCGAGCTCGGCGGCCGGCTCCCGGGTGGTGATGACCTCGTCGTCGGCGAGGGTGATCCGGGTGGGCGCGTCCAGCCGCCGGATCAGGGCGGCGGGGGTGGCGTGCACGAGGATCCGGCCGTGGTCCATGACCGCCACCCGGTCCGCGAGGATCTCCGCCTCGTCCATGTAGTGGGTGGTGAGCACGACCGTCCGGCCGGACTCGTTGATGTCGGTGAGCAGGTCCCAGAGGTTGCGACGGGCCTGCGGATCCAGCGCCGCCGTCGGCTCGTCGAGGAAGACCAGCTCGGGATCGTGCACCAGCGCGCAGGCGATCGAGAGCCGCTGCGCCTGGCCGCCGGAGAGGTCCTCCACGCGGGCGTCGGCCTTCTCCACGAGCCCGACCCGCTCGAGCCACTCGTCGGCGCGACCCGCCGCGACGCCGTACAGGGCGGCGAAGGTGTGGATCTGCTCGCGCGCGGTCAGCCGCTCGAAGAAGGACGACGCCTGCAGCTGGACGCCGATCCGCGGCAGCAGTCGCGGGTTGCGCGGCCAGGCGGGCAGCCCGAGCACGGTCGCGGTGCCGGAGTCCGGTCGGCGCAGCCCCTCGATGGTCTCCAGCAGCGTGGTCTTGCCGGCGCCGTTGGGGCCGAGGATCCCGACGAACTCGCCCTCCTCGACCGTGAGGGTCACGCCGTCGACGGCGCGCAGGTCGCCGTAGGTCATGGTGAGGTCGGTGACCTCGATCGCCGCCGTCACGCGACCGGGGCCGTCAGGGGCCAGGGCCGGGTCCGCTCGAGCTGCGCGGAGAGCGAGAGCAGCGTCGTCTCGTCGTCGGTGCGGCCGACCAGCTGCACGGCGAGCGGCAGCCCGTCGTCGGCGAGGCCGCACGGCACGGAGGCGGCCGGGTTGCCGGCGACGTTCCAGATCGCGGCGTACGCGATCGACGGCATCGCCCGCAGCGACGCACGCAGGGTGCCCACCCCGTCGAGCCGGCCGACCGGCGGCGGCCGGTGCGCGATCGCCGGGGTGAGCAGCACGTCGACGTCCTGGAAGACGCGGTTGGCGCGCTCGGAGATCCGGTCGGTGCGGGCCAGCGCCCACTCGAGGATCTCGGGCTTGACCCAGGAGCCGAGCCGGTAGGTCTGGCGGGTCCGCCGCTCGAGGCGGTCGAAGTGCTCGACCTGGTTGGCCTCGGCGCGGATGCCGGAGAAGAACTGCGGCACGAAGGCCGGCGTCGGGTCCGGGTAGTGCGGGTCGACCTCGCGCACGTCGTGCCCGAGCGAGGTCAGCACCCGGGCGGTGTCCTCGACGGCCTGCACGTGCGCCGGGTCGGGCCGGACGCCGAGCGCCACGGCCTTCGTCGACCAGCCGATCCGGAGTCGCCCGGGGTCGCGGCCGACGGCGTCGACGAACGACGCGTCGCCACCGGCCCGGTAGGCGTCCGAGGGCATGCTGCCGCGGATCGCGTCGTAGACGAGGGCCGAGTCGAGCACGCTGCGGGTCAGCGGCCCGGCGGTGCCGAGCGCCCACCACAGGTGCGGGTACGGCGCGGTCGTCACGCGGCCGCGCTGCGGCTTGAGGCCGAAGAGACCGCAGCTGGCGCTGGGGATCCGGATGGAGCCGCCGCCGTCGCCGCCGATCCCGGCCGGGACCATGCCCGCGGAGACGGCGACCGCCGTACCGCCGCTGGAGCCGCCGGGTGTGCGGGTGCGATCCCACGGGTTGCGGGTCACGCCGCGCGAGGCCGACTCGGTGAAGGGGAACGCGCCGAACTCCGGCATCGTCGTCTTCCCGATGATCACCGCGCCCGCGGCCCGCAGCCGCCGGACCACCTCGCCGTCCGCGCGGGCCGGCGTGGAGTTGCCGTCGCCACCGAACGTCGTGACCGTGCCCGCGACGTCGAGCTCCTCCTTGATCGCGATCGGTACGCCGTGCAACGGGCCGGGCGGCTCGCCGCTCGCGAGGGCGGCGTCGCGCAGCTCGGCCTCGGCGATCGCCTCGTCGACCAGCACGCGGGAGAACGCGTTGAGCGCCGGGTCCCGGGCCTCGATGCGGGCCAGGGCGGCCCCGACCACCGCCCGCGCCGACATGACTCCCCCGGTGACCAGCTCGACGGTGTCCGCGACTCCAGCCCGGGCGAGGTCGGTCATGCCGCCGAGACTAGCGAGTCACATGTCGACGCCGATGAACATCGGGTCACCGCCGGTCATCCGCAGGGTGCCGAGCTCGACGCAGGTCCCGGACGGCACCTCGCAGTCGTAGAACGTGTCCCCCGGCGCCCCGCGCTGGCTGCCGGCCATCAGGATCGAGCCGTCCGTGTCGACCGCGAAGAACGTGCCCTGGTGGTCGAGCACGATCGGGTCGCCACCGTCGGTGGGCTCGAGACGGTTCGACCAGTACAGAACGTGTGCGCCGTCGAAGGTGAGCTGCGCGTCGATGGCACCCTCGACCAGGCGGTACGCCGGTGCCGCCGGCCCGCTGGGCCGCTGACCGTCGTAGAGCACCACCCCGCCGCGGACGTCGGCCACCGAGGTCCTCGGACCCGCGAGGTCCGACTCGGTGTCGGTCGCGGGGTCCCAGACCGTCGTCCCCTCGCCGGTGCGCAGGAAGACGACGCCGTCGTCGAGCGCGTCGATGACCGTGTCGCCGGGCACCGGGTGGGTCGCCACGACCGTGCCCCGCGCCAGGTCGCGCACCACGACGGTGGGCTGCCCGTCGACGGTCGCGCCGTAGGCCACCCACGGGTTCACCGAGTCGGCCTTCGACGTCGGCAGGAAGTCGCCGCGCTCGGCGCCGGGCTGCAGCGGGACGGAGTCCCCCGACTCCTCCAGGAGCATCGGGACGCCGTCCGCGTAGAACACGATCCCGAACGGAGTCGCGGCCGCGTCGGTGTCGAGCGCCTCGAGGTCGGCGGCCGGAACGGTGCGGTCGCCGAGGTGCACGACGCGCCCGGGGTCGGCGTACGCCCGCAGCCCGTCGCCGAAGTCCAGCCGGCCGATCGGGTCGATCCGGCGCTCGGACCGGTCGTCGGCTCCGCCCGGGCGGAGCGCGTAGCCGGCGACGGCCACCAGGACGACGGCGCCGACCACCAGCGGGGCGCGTCGCCGCCGCCGGATCCGGCGGCCCTGCTGCTCGACCCGGTCGAGGTCGGCGGGCGGAACAGGCACGTCGTCGAGACGGTCGTGCAGGAGCTCGGCGAGTCCGGTCATGACAGGTCTCCGATCGTGACGCCGGCGTGCCGGCGGAGGGCGGCGAGGGCGTCGGACGCCTGGGACTTCACGGTGCCGCGGGAGCAGCCGAGGACCTCGGCGATCTGCTCCTCGGAGAGGTCCTCGTAGTAGCGGAGCACCACGACCGCCCGCTGGCGCACCGGCAGGGCGAGCACCGCGCGCCACAGCTCGTCGCGGTCGGCGACGGCCGCCGTCGCGTCGGGCATGCCCCGGTCGGGCGGCGACTCGCTGGCCCGCTCGCGGCGCCAGGGTCGGCGGGCGGCGCTGATCACCTCGTTGACGACGATCCGCCGCACGTAGGCCTCGGGGTGCTCGGCCGCTCGGACGCGGCGCCACGACGCGTACGCCCGGGCGAACGCGGTCTGCAAGGCGTCCTCCGCGGCCGCCGCATCCCCCGCCACGGCGTACGCCGTCCGGTAGAGCCGCGGCCACGTCGAGCGGTAGAACTCCGCGAAGTCGTCCGTCTGCATGTCCTCCAGACGCAGCCGGGGGCCGCCGAGGTTGGGTCAGCTGTTGGCCAGGAGTCCCCGCACCACGCGCAGCCCGACCGAGAGCCGGGCCAGGTCGGCCTGGTCGTCGGAGCAGATCTCCTCGAGCGTCCCGGCCGCGCGCGGCACGAGCACGTCGTCGGCGTCCTCCCAGGCGGCGATCCGCGCGGCCGCGGACTCGTCGGGCGAGGTCGTGGCGAGCACCAGCGCGGTGAGCTGCGCGTGCACGGCGTGCAGGTCGTCGCGCAGCGCGGCGCGGGCCATCGTCTGCCAGCGGTCGGCCCGCGGGAGGGCGAGGATCCGCTGCACCAGCCCGGGCAGGCCGAGCCGCTCGCCGAGGGCGAAGTGGACCCGGGCGACGACCGCGGGGTCGAGCTCCTCGCGGGTGGCGATCTCGATGATCCCGAGCAGCATGTAGGCCGGCGGCAGCACGGCCACCCGCGAGGCCAGGTCGTCCGGGACGCCACTCTGCTCGAGCGACTCGCGCCGGGCGGCGTACGCCGCGAGCTCGCGGCCGCTCATCAGCTCCGGCAGCTCGGCCATGGTGCGCTGCACGGCGTCGGCGAAGAGCTCGACGGTGCCGCCCGTGTCGAGCGGCGGCCGGCGGTTGTTGACCAGCCAGCGGGTCGCGCGCTCGACGAGCGTGCGCATCTCCAGGCGCATCCGGGTCTGGACCGCTGCGTCGAGCCGGTTGTCGTACGACGCGAGCTCCTTGCGCAGCGGCAGCGAGCCGAAGATCTCGCGGGCCACGAAGTTGGCGCGGGTGAGCTCGGCGGCGCTGGTGCCGGTCTCGCCCGAGAGCCGCGGCCAGAAGGTCAGGCCCGCGCCGTTGACCAGGTCGTTGACCACCTGGGTCACGATGATCTCCCGGCGCAGCGGGTGCTGCTCGACCTGCGCGCCGAAGCCCTCCTGCACCGGTCCGGGGAAGTAGGCCCGCAGGTCCAGGTCGAGGTAGGGGTCCTCCGGCAGGTCGGACTCCAGCAGCTCGTCGGCCAGCACGATCTTGGTCCACGACAGCAGCACGGCCAGCTCGGGAGCGCTCAGGCCCTCCCGGGCCTCGAGCCGGCGGCGTACCTCCGTGCGCGACGGGAGCCCCTCGAGCTCGCGGTCGAGGACGCCGTCGCGCTCGAGCCGGCGGATCCAGTCCTCGTAGACGTGCAGGAGTGACGCCGAGTGGTCGAGGGAGTTGGCCAGCGCGAGGTTCTGCTCGTAGTTGTCGCGCAGCACCAGACCGGCGATCTCGTCGGTCATCTCGGCGAGCAGGTGGTTGCGCTGCTTCTCGGTGAGGTCGCCGTCCTTGACCACGCGGTCGAGCAGGATCTTGAGGTTGACCTCGTGGTCGGAGGTGTCGACGCCGGCGGAGTTGTCGATGAAGTCGGTGTTGATCCGGCCGCCCGCACCACCGACGCCCTCGCGGGCGTACTCGATCCGGCCGAGCTGGGTCAGGCCGAGGTTGCCGCCCTCCCCCACGCACCGGGCGCGCAGGTCCTTGCCGTCGACCCGGATGCCGTCGTTGGCCTTGTCGCCCGCGTGGGCGTGGGTCTCGGTCGACGCCTTGACGTAGGTGCCGATGCCGCCGTTCCAGAGCAGGTCGACCGGCGCCTTCAGGATCGCGTTCATCAGCTCGGCGGGCGTCATGCTCTGGACCCCCGCGTCGATGCCGAGCACCCCACGCACCGCGTCGTTGAGCGGGATCTTCTTCAGGGCCCGCGAGTAGACGCCACCGCCCTCGGAGATGAGGGACGTGTCGTAGTCCTGCCAGCTCGACCGCGGCAGCGCGAACATCCGCTTGCGCTCGGCGTACGACGCGGCCGGGTCGGGCGTCGGGTCGAGGAAGATGTCGCGGTGGTCGAAGGCGGCCACCAGCCGGGTGTGCTCGGAGCAGAGCATGCCGTTGCCGAAGACGTCGCCGGACATGTCGCCGATGCCGACGCACGTGAAGTCCTCGGTCTGGCAGTCGATGCCTCGCTCGCGGAAGTGGCGCTGCACCGAGACCCAGGCACCGCGGGCGGTGATGCCCATCGCCTTGTGGTCGTAGCCGACCGAGCCCCCGCTGGCGAAGGCGTCGCCGAGCCAGAAGCCGTAGTCCTGCGAGACGCCGTTGGCGATGTCGGAGAAGGTCGCGGTGCCCTTGTCGGCGGCGACGACCAGGTAGGTGTCGTCGCCGTCGTGGCGCACCACGTCGCGCGGCGGCACGGTGGCGCCGTCGACGAGGTTGTCGGTGATGTCGAGCAGCCCGGAGATGAAGGTCGTGTAGCAGGCGATGCCCTCGGCCAGCCACGCCTCGCGGTCCACCGACGGGTCGGGCAGCTGCTTGCAGAAGAAGGCGCCCTTCGCGCCGACCGGCACGATCACGGTGTTCTTGACCATCTGCGCCTTGACCAGGCCGAGCACCTCGGTGCGGAAGTCGTCGCGGCGGTCGGACCAGCGCAGGCCGCCGCGCGCGACGGCACCGAAGCGCAGGTGGGAACCCTCGACGCGCGGCGAGTAGACGAAGATCTCGAAGCGCGGCCGCGGGGCCGGCAGGTCCGGGATCGCCGACGGCTCCAGCTTGAGCGAGATGTAGGGCCGCAGGCCGCCGTCCCGATCGGGCTGGAAGTAGTTGGTGCGCAGCGTCGCCCGCACGTGGGTCAGGTAGGAGCGCAGGATGCGGTCGTGGTCGAGGCTCGCCACGTCGTCGAGCGCCCGGGTGATCCGCTCGACGACCGTCTCCTCCGCGCTGCCGTCCTCGCCCCGCACGCGGGTCGGGTCGAAGCGGGTCTCGAAGAGCCGCACCAGCTGGCGGGTGATGTCGACGTTGCTGAGCAGCGCCTCCTCGATGTAGTCGAGGGCGAAGGGCGAGTTCCCCTGGCGCATGTACTTCGCGTACGCCCGGAGCAGGGTCGCCTGCCGCCACGAGAGCCCGGCGGCGAGCACCAGGCCGTTGAAGCCGTCGATCTCGTTGTAGCCGTCCCAGATCGCCCGGATCGCGTCCTGGAAGAGGTCGCGCGCCCCGTCCGGCAGCGCGACCGGGTAGCGCAGGCCGAACTCGTAGAGGTACGTCGTGCGCTCGAGCCCGGCCAGCTCGTAGGGTCGCTCGTCGACGACCTCGACACCCATCGAGGACAGCATCGGCAGCACGTGCGAGAGCGACAGCGGCGGGCCGACGCGGTAGACCTTGAGCCGCACCTCGCCGCGCCCGGCGTCGAGGTCCTCGTAGAGGGCGAGGTCGATGCCGGAGCCGTCCGGCCCGGTGGTGATCCCCTCGACGCGGCCGAGGTCGGAGGCCGCGCGCCGCGGGGAGAAGTCCTCCTTGTAGGCCTCGGGGAAGGACTCGAGGTAGCGCCGCGCGAGGGCGGCGCCCGCCTGCTCGCCGTACTCCGCGAAGACCGCGCTCACGAAGTCGTCGCGCCACGAGCGCGACGCCTCGGTGAGCCGGCGCTCGAGGTCGGCGGCATCGACGTCGTGGATGGTCGCGCCCTTGGGCGGGTGCACGACGAAGTGCACGCGCGCGGTCGTCGACTCGGTGAGGCGCACCGTGAACTCGACCGAGTCGCCGCCGAGGGAGTCCTTGAGGATCTCGGAGAAGCGCTCGCGGACGTTGGTGTTGTAGCGGTCGCGCGGCAGGTAGACGAGCACGGAGACGTAGCGCCCGTAGGTGTCGCGGCGGATGAAGAGCCGCAGCTGCCGGCGCTCCCGCGCGTGCATCGCGGCCTCCGCCATCGGCGCCAGCTCGTCGACGGTCGTGTGGAAGAGCTCGTCGCGCGGGTAGGTCTCGAGGGTGTCCATCAGCGCCTTGCCGTCGTGGCTCTGCGGCGCGAAGCCGATGCGCTTGAGGACAGCGGTCGCGCGGTCGCGCAGCATCGGGATCCGGGTCAGCGACTCGGTGTAGGCGGCGCTCGAGTAGAGCCCGAGGAAGCGCCGCTCGCCGACGACCTCGCCGTTCTCGAACTTCTTGATGCCGACGTAGTCGAGGTACGCCGGGCGGTGGACCGTCGAGCGTGAGTTGGCCTTGGTGAGCACCATGAGCGTCTTCTCGCGGGCCCGGCTGGCCGCGGCCGGCGGGAGCTTGCCCGACGTCGTGCCCATGTCCTGGTCGGCGCGCAGGATGCCCAGCCCGGTGCCGGGGACGCCGCGGAGGTACTCGCCGCCGTCGCGGTCCTCGAGGCTGTACTCGCGATAGCCCAGGAAGGTGAAGTGGTCCTCGGCCAGCCACTGGAGGAGGTCGCGCGACTGGTGCACCTCGTCGATCGGCACGCCGGCCGGCGGGTCGGTGCTCAGCTCGTGGACGATGTCGGCGACCTGGGCGTGCATCTTGGGCCAGTCCTCGACGGCCTCGCGGACGTCGCGGAGCACCCGCTGCACGGCGTCCTCGATCGCGGTGACGTCGGTGCCCTCGGGCAGCCGGTCGATCTCGACGTGCATCCACGACTCGCGCAGCACCTCGGCGTGCTCGTCCTCGCCGTCGGCGACCGGCCGCACCTCCTGGAGGGTGCCGGTGATGTCGCGGACCACGTCGAAGAGGGGGTGGATCACGACGTGCACGTCGTGCAGCAGCCGGGAGAGCTCCATCGTGAGCGAGTCGACGAGGAAGGGCATGTCGTCGACGACGACCTCGACGACGGTGTGGCCGTCGGCCGACCAGCCCTGGTCGGTCAGGCCGGGGGTGCTGACCCGGACCCGCGCGGTGCCCTGCGGACGCTGGCCGGCGAGCCGGTAGTGCGAGGCGAAGGCGCCGTACACGTCGACGTCGGAGCGGTCGGCGACGTCCTCGGCGGCCACGTGCCGGTAGTAGGCACGGACCAGGGCGTCGACGTGGTCGCGGGGTGGGCCACCGCTACCCCTGCCGCTGCGGGCCACCTCCACGGCAGCCGAGAGGAGTGCGGACAGGTCGGGCTCGTGCGTCGTCGTTGACACGTCTCCGACAGTAGGACCCGGTGCCGGTTACTCACCAGTCGGGGTGCCCGGCGAGTCCGGTCGCCGGTCAGAGCTCGCTGCGGAGGTCCCAGAGCAGCGGGTAGTACTGCAGCGGCAGCCGCGAGCGGAGGTACGTCGAGCCGCTCGACCCACCGGTGCCGGACTTGCTGCCGATCATCCGCTCGACCATCACCACGTGCCGCGCGCGCCAGCTCGCGGCGAGCTCGTCGTGCTGGAGCAGCGCCTCGGCGAGCGCCCACACCGCGGCGTGCTGGTCGCGGTCGTGGGCGACGGTCCGCATCGAGGCCGAGACCTCCTCGTCGCTTCCCGCGGGCAGGCCGACCGACCGCAGCACCGCGAGGAAGGCGTCCCACAGCGTCGGCTCCTCGAGCCGCTCGGCCAGCCGCTCCTCCTCGGCCTCCGTGAGGCCGCGGAAGCGGCGTACGTACGACGGGTCCTTCGCGCCGGAGAGGAACTCGAGCTCGCGGAACTGCACCGACTGGAAGCCGCTGGCCGGCGCGAGCCGCTGGCGGAACTCCAGGAAGTCCTGCGGGGTCATCGTCTCGAGCACGTCGACCTGCTGCACCAGCACCCGCTCGATCACGTGCACCCGCGCGAGGAGGTGCTGCGCCCACCACAGCCGCCCGCCCTCGGCGCCGGCGAGCATCGCGTCGCGGGCCGCGGTCACCTCGTGCAGCAGCTGCTTGAACCACAGCTCGTAGACCTGGTGGATGGTGATGAAGAGCAGCTCGTCGTGCGCGGGCGGGTCGGACTCGAGGTGCTGGGAGTCCAGCAGGTCCGGCAGCCGCAGGTACGAGCCGTAGGTGAGCTGCGCCCCCTGCTCGCCGAAGGACACGAAGCTCTCGGTGGTCTGGCCGTCATCGCCGCTCATGCGCCTGAGGGTACGGCTGCGTCCCGGGCTCGTCGTACCTGACGTAGGGGTCGCCGATCCGACGATTTCACGACCCGTTCGTCAGGTACGACGGGAGGGCGCCGCCCCGGCAGATCTCGATCCCGGCATGATGACCGCCATGAGGTTCCGACACGAGGTGACCTACGACGCCGCACCGGCCGACGTCTTCGCGATGCTCGCCGACCCGGCCTTCCGGGAGGCGGCCTGCGCCGCGCAGGACGTGATCTCCGCAGAGGTCGAGGTCGAGCGCACCGGCGAGGGCTTCACGCTCACCATCGACCAGCTGCAGCGCACCGACGACCTCCCGTCCTTCGCGCGCACCTTCGCCGGCGACTCGACCCGGGCGATCCAGCGCGAGGTGTGGACCGACCCGACCGGCGGCACCCTCGAGATCGACGCGCCCGGCAAGCCCTCGCAGGTGCGCGGGACGATCACGTTGGTCGACGGCGGCGGCACGACCACCGAGGTCGTCGAGCTCGACCTGAGGATCAAGGTGCCGCTGATCGGCGGCAAGCTGGAGAAGCTGCTGGCCGAGAAGATCACGGCCGGCATGGAGGCCGAGCACACCGTCGGCGTGACCTACCTGGAGGGACAGCGATGAGCACGGACTTCTGCCACACGATGACGTACGACGCCGCGCTGGCCGACGTCGGCGCGATGCTGGACGACCAGGCCTACCGCGAGGAGGTCATCGCGGCGCAGGGCGGGACGAAGAACGCCGTGACCTTCGAGCAGGACGGCGACACGGTCGTGGTCGTGCTCGACCAGGTGCAGCCGGCCAAGGGCCTGCCGAGCTTCGCGACGAAGTTCGTGGGCGACCAGATCAACATCGTCCAGCGCGAGGAGTGGACCGCCGCCGACCACGCCGAGCTCCACGTCACCATCCCCGGCAAGCCGGGCCAGATGGTCGGCAGCATCGAGCTCACCGAGGACGGCGGCACCACGACCGAGACGGTCGCGTGCGTCATCACCGTCGGTATCCCGCTGGTCGGCGGGAAGATCGAGAAGCTGATCGCCGACATGCTCCGCAAGGCGCTGGTCGCCGAGGAGAAGGTCGCGCGCGGCTACCTCTCCGCCTGAGCCTGCGCCTCTGCCTGAGCCTCTGTCTGAGCCTCTGCCTGGGCCTGGGCGCCCGCCTGCGCGGCCTCCTCGCGGGCGTCCTGCCGGCGCCGGAGCACGATCACGCCGCCGAGCACGACGAACGGGCCGAAGGCCAGGACCAGCGTCAGGGCCTGCTCGTAGGGGTGCAGCGCACCCATGTGGAGTGCGATCAGGTCGGGGTCCATGGCCTCAGCCCAGGTAGGGGTAGCGGTAGTCGGTCGGCGGGACGAACGTCTCCTTGATCGACCGCGGGCTGGTCCACCTGAGCAGGTTGACCGCGGCACCGGCCTTGTCGTTGGTGCCGGAGGCCCGGCCACCCCCGAACGGCTGCTGCCCGACGACCGCGCCGGTGGGCTTGTCGTTGATGTAGAAGTTGCCGGCGGCGAAGCGCAGCTCGTTCTGGGCCCACGCGATCGCGCGGCGGTCCTGGGCGATGATCGAGCCGGTCAGGGCGTACGGCGCGATCGACTCCATGCCGCGGACGACCTGCTCGAAGCGGGCGTCGTCGTAGACGTGGACGGCGAGGATCGGGCCGAAGTACTCGGTCGTGAACATCGCGTCGGTCGGGTCCTTGGACTCCACGACCGTCGGGTGCACGAAGTAGCCCACCGAGTCGTCGGTCTTGCCGCCGACGATGACGTCGAGCTTGGCCTGGCGCTTGGCGCGGGCGATCGCGGCCTTGTGCTTGGCGAAGGCCCGGTCGTCGATGACCGCGCCCATGAAGTTGGAGAAGTCGGTCGGGTCGCCGATGGTGATCGACTCGATCTCGGCGAGGAAGGAGTCCTTCATCTTCGCCCAGACCGACTTCGGCACGTACGCGCGGGAGGCGGCCGAGCACTTCTGGCCCTGGAACTCGAAGGCGCCGCGGATCATCGCGGTGCGCAGCACGTCGGGGTCGGCCGACGGGTGGGCGACGATGAAGTCCTTGCCGCCGGTCTCGCCGACGATCCGCGGGTAGGAGCGGTAGTGGGCGATGTTGGCGCCGACCTCGCTCCACAGGTGCTGGAAGGTCGGGGTCGAGCCGGTGAAGTGGATGCCGGCGAGGTCGGGCGAGGCCAGCGTGACCTTCGAGACCTCGATGCCGTCGCCGGGGAGCATGTTGATCACGCCCGGCGGCAGACCGGCCTCCTCGAGCAGCTCCATCGTCAGGGACGCGGCGAGCTGCTGGGTCGGCGAGGGCTTCCAGATGACGGTGTTGCCCATCAGCGCGGGGGCGGTCGGCAGGTTGCCGGCGATCGCGGTGAAGTTGAAGGGCGTGATCGCGTAGACGAAGCCCTCGAGCGGGCGGTGGTCGGTGCGGTTCCAGACGCCGGGGCTGTTGGCGATCGGCTGGTCGGCGAGGATCTCGCGGGCGTACTGGACGTTGAAGCGCCAGAAGTCGATGAGCTCGCAGGCGGCGTCGATCTCGGCCTGGAACGGCGTCTTCGACTGGCCCAGCACGGTGGCGGCGTTGAGGCGCTGGCGCCACGGGCCGGCGAGCAGGTCCGCGGCCTTGAGGATGATCGCGGCGCGGTCGTCGAAGGAGAGAGCACGCCACTCGGGCGCGGCGTCACCGGCAGCCTTGACCGCGGCGCGCGCGTCGGCCTGCGTGGACTGCTTGAAGGTGCCGAGCACGTGCTGGTGGTCGTGCGGCTGGACGACCTTGGTCTCCGCGCCGCCGCCGGCCTTCCAGCGGCCGTTGACGTAGCCGCGCAGCGTCTTCTGCCGCTTCTCGAGCACGGCGATCTCGGCGAGGAGGCTCTCGCGCTCGGGGGTGCCGGGTGCGTAGCTGAGGTTGGGCTCGTTCACCGGGGCGGGAGGAGAGGTCACGGCGTCCATGCCTGCGATGCTCTCACTCCCCTCCGGAGACCCCCAACACGGCGTCGATCTCCTGCACGCCGTACCACCCGAGGTCGTCGTCCGGGTCGGCGTCGACCGGGCGGTCCGCCTCGTCGGCGTGCAGCGCGGCCCACCGCTTGCGGGGTACGGCGTCGCCGGGCTGCGGCTCGCGGTCGAGCTCGGCCACCAGGACGACGCGACGGCCGGGCCCGTCGAGCAGCGCCGCGGACGCGTCGGCGGCGGTCATCAGCGCGGCGTACTCCTGCTCCTCGGAGTCGTCGACGGCGACGACGAGGTCGTCGGTCGCGACGACCGTCCCCTCGTCACGCGCGGCGGCCAGACCGGCGAGCGTCAGCGGCAGGTAGACCCGGCTCATGCGTCGTCCGGGGTCTTGCGCTTGCGCCGGCCGCGCGGCGCTCGGGTGCGGCCGCCGGTCGCGGAGTCGAGGAGCTCGTCGAGCGCCTCGCGCAGGCACGGGCCGAGCAGGTCGGCGTCGGGCAGCATGTCGCGGTCGGCGGTCAGGCCGTAGTAGACGCCGCCGTCGTACGACGTGACGCCGATCGTCAACGGGTGGCCCTCCAGCAGCGGCGGGACGGGGTAGGTCGCGACCATGCGCGCGCCCGCGGCGTAGAGCGGCGCCTGCGGGCCCGGCACGTTGGTGACGCAGAGCTGGTAGGCGCGGCGCTCGGCGGCGGCGATCCGCGAGCCCAGGGCGTGGAAGGTCGTCGGCGCGAAGCCCGCCATCGCCGCGAGTCGGCTGGCCGAGACGCCCCGGCCGGTCTCCTGGTGGGCGAGGAACGAGTAGGAGACCTGGTGCAGCCGGACCACCGGGCTGGCCTCCCAGATCGGGAGGTCGACGTAGTGGGCGGCGATCTGCGAGCCGAGGGCGGTCGCCTCCAGCTCGGCGTCGATGACCGACACCGGCGCGAGCACGCGGATCTGGCGGATCCCGCGCATCGACTCGCCACGGCTCATCAGCCACGCCCGCAGGCCGCCGGTGACGGTCGCCAGCACCACGTCGTTGACCGTGACGCCGTGCGCCTCCCGGATCTTGCGGTGGTCGGCGAGGTCGGTGCGGACCGTGACCACACGGCGCTGCTGGGAGAGCGGCCCGATGATCGGCGACTCGCCGCGCGGCCGGCGGTTGGCGAGGGCGTCGACCACGCGGCCGGTCGTGCGGGCGGTGCCGGCGACGCCGCGCAGGACCGTGCCGGCGGTGCTGCGAGCGGTGTCGGCCACGGTGCCGGGGTCGGTCACCGAGTCGCGGACCGCGCCCCCCATGAGGGCGAACGGCGACGGCCGCCGTCGCGGTCGCCAGTCGTCAGGCCCCAGCTGGCCGCGCTCCGGGGAGGTATCGAGCAGGACCTGGCCGATGTCGACGGTCTCGATGCCGTCGACGAGCACCTGGTGGGACTTGGAGAGCAGCGCGACCTGGCCGTCGGCCAGACCCTCGACGAAGTAGATCTCCCACAGCGGCCGGTTGCGGTCGAGCGGGCGCGACACGATCCGGGCGACCAGTTCGCGGAGCTGGTCGAGCGACCCGGGGCGCGGGAGCGCGGAGCGGCGTACGTGGTAGCCGAGGTCGAAGCTGTCGTCGTCGACCCAGACCGGGTTGGCCATCCGGCCGGGAACGGTCTGGATGCGCTGGCGGTAGCGGGGCACGAACGCGAGCCGGTCGGCCACGAGCTCGACCAGCCGGGCGTAGTCGAAGCCGGACGTGCCCGGGTCGAAGATCTCGACCGTCGCGTTGTGCATCGGCGAGGAGGTGGACTCCTCCGCCAGCAGGGCCACGTCACGCGGTCGCAGGCGCTCGTTCAACTGCTGCCCTTTCGTCGCATGCCTCTGGCTGGCCAGCCCCGGCGTACCGGGAGTTTGTCTGGCATGGGATTCTGACAGACGTCACTCGACGAGAAGGATGCACGATGCGCCGTACCCTCGCAGCCGTGGCCGCAGTCCTCGCCACGCTCACCCTCGTCAGCGCCTGCGGCGACGAGGACAAGCCCAGCTCCGGATCCAGCGACCCCAAGGTCATCGAGGTGACCTTCGACGGCGAGGACGTCACGCCCAACGGCGAGCGGGTCGAGGTGTCCACCGGGCAGCCCATCGAGCTCAAGATCGACGCGGACGTCGCCGGTGAGATCCACGTCCACTCCTCGCCGGAGCAGGAGCTGGAGTACCCCGCCGGACAGTCCACGCAGACGATCCAGGGCATCGACCAGCCCGGCACCGTCGACGTCGAGTCGCACCACCTGGACAAGGTGATCGTCCAGCTCGAGGTCAGCTGACCCGTGTCCGACGGGATCAACCTCGCCCACGGGATCGGCGGGGCCAAGGACCTGCCCATCTCGCCCGAGCTGGCGATCGCAGGTGCGACGGCCGCGCTGGTCGTCTCCTTCACCGTCCTCGCCGTCGCGTGGCGCAACCCGCGCTACGACGCCTCGACCAGCGGCCGCCCCGCCCCCTCGTGGCTGGCCGACATCGTCGACAGCACCTGGTGGCGGGTGCTGTGGCGGACCTTCGGGATGGTCCTCTTCCTCTACGTCGGCGCCGCCGCGATCCTCGGCAAGGACCTGGTCATCAACCCGGTCTTCGGCGTCTTCTACGTGTGGTGGTGGGTCGGCCTGGTGCCGCTCTCCCTCCTCCTCGGTCCGGTCTGGAAAGCGATCAGCCCGGTCCGCACGATCAACCTCGCCTTCGCGAAGGTCGCGGGCAGCGACCCGGAGCGCGGCGTCCTCACCTACCCCGAGCGGCTCGGCCACTGGCCGGCCGCGGTCGGACTCTTCGCCTTCGTCTGGCTCGAGCTGGTCTACCCCTACTCCACCGAGCTCGGCCCGGTGCGGCTGTGGTGCGCGGCGTACGTCGCGGTGATGCTGGTCGGCGGGGCGCTCTTCGGCAACGTCTTCTACGAGCGGTGCGACCCGTTCGAGGTCTACTCCACGCTCGCCTCGCGGATGTCGGCCTGGGGCCGGCGCGACGGGGTGCTGCTGATCCGCAGCCCGCTCGCCAACCTGGACGCGACGCCGGTCCGGCCGGGCCTGGTGGGCGTGGTCGCGGTGCTCTTCGGCAGCACCGCGTTCGACTCGTTCAAGGACTCGACCCACTGGGTGCAGTTCGTGCAGGGCAGCACCACCTCGGCGTACCTGCTCAACAACCTGGGCCTGCTCGCGTTCTGCGTCGGCGTCGGCCTCGTCTTCGCGGCGGGCACCATGCTGACCGGGCTCGGCGACGACCTCCAGCGCACCTCGCTGCCCAACCAGTTCGCCCACTCGGTGGTGCCGATCGTGATCGGCTACGTGGTCGCGCACTACCTGAGCTACCTCGTCGAGGTCGGACAGATCACGCTGGTCCAGCTCAGCGACCCCTTCAGCCGGGGGGACAACTTCCTCGGCACGGCCAACCTCACCCCGAGCTACTGGCTGAGCTACCACCCGACGCTGCTGGCCAACATCAAGGTGCTCGCGGTCGTCGCCGGCCACGTGCTCGGCGTGATCGCCGCCCACGACCGGGCGATCCGGATCCTGCCGAAGCGGCACCAGCTGACCGGTCAGCTGCCGCTGCTGGCCGCGATGATCGCCTTCACCGTCGGCGGCCTCTACCTGCTGTTCGCCGCCTGACCTCGTCGGCCCGGGGTCAGGCGGCCGCCTGGCCGCCGGCGCGGTGGCCGGCGAACCACGGCTCGCTCGCGGCCTGCGAGAGGTCCTCGTCGAGCAGGTCGCCGAGGACGAGCGCGGCGGCGCGGAGCATGGTCGCGCGGAAGACGTGACCGTGGCGGACGGCCTCGCTGGACACCGCGAGCACGCGGCTGACCATCCGCAGCGAGACCAGCCGGCCGGTGACGTTGGCGGCGGAGAAGAGCTCGCTGGCGAGCAGGTCCCAGTGGCTGAGGCGGCGGCCCATCCAGGCCGCGGTGACGGCGCTGCTGCGCTGGGCGTTGCCCATGAAGTGGCTCAGCGCGTGCAGGACGTCGAGCACCTCGACGTACGCCGGACCGAACCCGAGCTCCTCCTCGGGCCCGACCAGGGACCGCAGCGGCAGGAGCGTCTGCTCGTGGATGTCCGGGTGGACCCACTTCTCCAGGTGCATGACGGTGGCGACGTCGAGCAGCGCGTCGACGCCGTGGCGGTGGACGCGCTCGAGCTCGGGCATCCGGTCGACGTAGAAGCGGAGCAGCTCCTTGCGGACCCGGATCTGCGCGACCAGGACGTCGCTCGGCGCCCCGGCCGGGAGCACCGTCGGGCTCACCGGTCCGCGGATCGCCCCCAGCATGCCGAGCTCGACGCGCGACAGTCGCGGCAGGACGGCGGGCACGACGGACCCCAGCAGCGGCGACACGGAGTAGCTCCGCCGCCCTTGGGGATAGAGCAGGCGCGTCTCCATGTCGGAGGCGTCCGGCTCGAAGTCATCGAGATGCCACACGAGGTGAATTCGGCATCCGGAGCGCTGCCCTGAGGGATCTGCGGCGACCTTCCTGACAGAACCCTCACAGGTTTCTTCACGTCTTCCTCACACCCGGCCCTCCCCAGGGCTACACGGGCAGGGGCAGGAGCGCGTCGACGAGACGGGCCACGGCGCGGGTCAGCGGCGACTCGCCACCCTCGAGGAGGGTGCGTCCGGCGACCAGCGCCCGGTCGACCGCCGGCTGGTCGTCGGGCAGGAAGTGGACGGCCGAGGCGTGGGAGAAGCCCGAGAGCATCCCGACGATGTCGCGCTCGGTCCACCCCAGGGTGGGACGCATCCGGTTGACGACGACCTGGACCGGGTCCGGCCTGCGCTCGCGCAGCTCGACGAGCCCGCGGGCGAGCCGGGACAGCCCGACCGGGTCGGCGGAGCCGACCACCAGCACCTCGTCGGCGGTGTCGAGCGCGGCCAGGGTCAGGTGGTTGCGGCTCGGTCGGCCGCCCAGCTCGGCGGCCGGCCCCTCCTCGAGGCTGAAGCCGGTGTCGACGACGACCTCGGCCTGCTCGCCCGCGACCTCCAGCAGCTCCTCGAGCGCCCCGTGGCGCACCTCGACCCACCGGTCGCCGCGCGGCAGGCCGGTGACGACGCTCAGGTGTCCGTCGATCCCGCGCTGGACCGATCCGAAGCGGGCGGCGAGCTGCCCGCCCGTGGCCAGCCGGGCGGCCGAGAGCAGCCCGGAGACCTCGTCGAGGATGCCCAACTGCTGGGCGAGCGCGCCGCCGTAGGGGTCGGCGTCGACCAGGACGGTACGGCGACGCCGGCGGGCAAGCTCGGAGGCGACCGCGGTCGCGACGGTGGAGCGCCCCGGAGCGCCACCCGGCCCCCAGACGGCGACCACCCGGCCGGGCGTCGACGCGGCCGGCGGGACGGCGCCGTCCGGTGGTCGCGACGGCGGCGGGGTGCGGGGCTGGGTCGGACGCGGCTCGGCCGCGCAGACGGCGTCGGGCAGGGTGCCGAGGAGGTCCTCGGTCACCACGATCGGGATGCCGACGCGGCCGGCCCGGAGCCGGCCGCCGTCGAGGGTCGCGGCGGCCGGGGTGATCGCCACGGCGCGCACGCCGTGCACGCGGAGGTGGTCGACCGCGGCCCGGTCGAGGCCGGGTGCGTCGAGGCCGACGACGGCGACGTCGGCCTGGCCGGCGCTGGCGGCGGCGAGCAGGTCGTCGACGTCCACGCACCGGCGCAGCACCACGATCCGCGGGTGGTCGCCGAGCAGCCGGAGCGCCTCGGGCTCCCAGGCGGCACCCGACGCGACGATCAGGACCACGACGCGGTCGGCCATGACGATCCGCTCAGCTCCGTCGTACGACGGTCAGGGTCGGCTGGTCGCTGGCCCCGACGGCGGCGAGGAAGTCGGCGGCGGCCTCCTGGGGGACGGCGAGCACCAGCTGCAGCTGGCCGCCGACCGATCCGAAGCCCGACTCGGGGCTGCTCGCCGACACGACGGTGACCTCCTCCAGCACCGGGCCGGCGTCGCCCTTGCCGCCGAGGAGGTAGACGTCGACGACGGAGCCCGCCCGGACGCTCGGCGGGACCTGGGCCGGGTCGACCCCGACCGGCAGCTCGACGACGTCGCTCGGGGCGTCGGCCGCGCCGACCGCGGCCCGCGGCAGCAGCTCGCCGGCCCCGACGGCACGGACCAGGCGCAGCGTGGCGGGCAGCTCGTCGTCGGCGGCGTAGTAGGCGGAGAGGTCGTCGCCGTCGGCGAAGCGCACCCGGTGGACGACGAGGTCGGCGTCGGTGAGCTCGGCACCGGCGCCGGCGTCGGCGGCGACCGCCCAGACCGCGACGGTGTCGTCGGCCGACGCGAGCAGCCGCGAGCCGGCGACGACGGAGAGCGCGACGATCAGCAGGCCGATCCAGAGCCGGGGGTCGCGCCACCCCGGGGTGGTCGCGCGCGTGGCCGCCGGGACCGACGTATCGGCCCCGCTCGTCCGCGTGTCGACCCCGAGCGCCACGCCGACATGATCACCCTCCGGCCGCGCCCCGAAACCCGGCTCTCCACAGGCCCCCGCGGGCCGCCGTCCGGCCGCGGTCGCGAGGTGCGACGATGGGCCCATGGCCGCGACGCCCCGCTTCCTCACCCTGGCCGACGTGGCCGAGGTGCTCAACACCTCCAGCGCCCAGGTCTACGCACTGGTCCGGCGCGGCGAGCTGCCCGCGATCAAGATCGGCGGCCGCGGCCAGTGGCGGGTCGAGTCGACCCAGCTCGAGGACTTCATCCAGCGGATGTACGCCGAGACCAAGACCTTCGTCGACGAGCACCCGTTCGTCGACGCCGAGGACGGCTGAGCGGTCTAACCGACCTCGCCGCCGAGCGTGACGGTCACGCTCTTCTGGTCGCCGTCGCGGTCGACGGTGAAGGTGACGGTGTCGCCGGGCTGGTGGGCGCGGATGGCGACGATGAGGGAGATGCCGTCGGTGACCCGCTGGCCGTCGACCTCGACGATCACGTCGCCCTTCTCCAGGCCACCCTTCTCGGCAGGGGTGCCCGGGTTGACCTCGTCGACCTCGGCGCCGTTCTGGCCGCCGGTGCGGACCTGGGCGCCGATGACGGGGTACTGCGCCTTGCCGGTGCGCAGGATCTGGTCGGCGGTGACCCGCACCTGCTCGATCGGGATCGCGAAGCCGACGCCGATGTTGCCGGACTCGCCGCCGGCGCTGCCGCCGGTCGTGGCGATGGCGGAGTTGACCCCGACGACCTGCCCCTGGAGGTCGACGAGCGGGCCGCCGGAGTTGCCGGGGTTGATCGCCGCGTCGGTCTGCACGGCGTTGATGTAGGAGGAGTCGTCGCCGGAGTCGCCGCCGGTGGTGACCGGGCGGTGCAGGGCGCTGACGATGCCCGCGGTCACCGTCGAGCTGAGGCCGAGGGGCGACCCGAACGCCACGACGCTCTCCCCCACGACCAGCCGCTGCGAGGAGCCCAGGGACGCCGGGGTCAGGTGCTTGGCCTCGGGCGCGAAGAGCACCGCGATGTCGTAGACCGAGCTGCGGCCGACGACGGTGGCGTCGTAGCGGTCGCCGTCCTCGTCGACGATCTCGATCGGACCGTCGTCGGAGGCCGCGTCGGCGACGACGTGGTTGTTGGTGATGATGTGGCCCTGCCGGTCCAGGACGAAGCCCGAGCCGGTGGCGCCGCCGCGCTGGCCGTCGTACTCGGCCGAGATCTGCACCGTGCTCGGCAGCAGCTTGCGGGCGACCGCGGCGACCGAGCCGTTCTCGGCCGGCAGCGGCGCCTCGGTGACGGTGTCGACGTCGTCGAGACCGCCGGCGACGGTGCCGGTCTGCTCGTCGATCCGGTCGACGACGACGGCGCCGAGCGCGCCGCCGAGGACGCCGAGCACCAGCGCGAGCACGCAGACGACCGGCCACAGCCAGCCGGGCACCCGGCCGCGTGGCGGCCGCGGAGGCGCGGGCGGCATCGGCGGCGCGAAGCCGGGCTGGGGGGGCCGCCAGGCGTACGGCGGGGCCTGCACGGTCGGCGGGACCCAGGTGGGTGCCGGTGCGGGTGCCGGCGGGTAGGCGGACGGCGGACCGGGCGGGGGCGGCGTCAGCGGCCGCGTCGGCTCGGCGGGCTGGCCGTCGTCGTGCGTCACGCCCCTATCTTGACCGGTCGACGCCCACACCATGCCTGGTGGGGGTCGGGGCCGCCGTCTGGGAGACGGTCGGCTGGGTGATCGAGGTGACCGGAGCGCGCCGGTCGATGGTGGGCGCGTCGGCGGGCGCGGCCCCGAGGGCGAGGACGCCCATCACCGCGGCACCGACCGCCCCGCCGCCCACGGCGAGGCCGACGCTGCGCCGGCGTGGCGTGGTGTGGCTGATGGCGAGGTAGCTCTCCCCCGGCGTGAGCGCGGAGCCGCCCGAGCAGGCGCCCATCAGGGAGCCCTTGAGGCCCGCGGGCGCCGCGGGCGGCGGACCCTGGAAGGCGAGGCCGGCGAGCCGGGTCTTGACCCAGCCCTCACGCTCGACGAGGTCGCGGCAGGCGTGGCAGGTGTGCACGTGCGCCCAGGCGCGCTCGGACTCCTCGGCGGACATCTGCCCGTCGAGGAGCGCGCTGACCCGGTTGCCGAGGTGCCCGATCACGAGCCCGTCCCCTGGGCCGAGGTGTGGCCCGAGAGCTGTGCGTCGGAGGGTCCGGCGTAGCGGGCCCGCCCGGCGGCCGGCGCGCGGTGGGCGAGGGCGCTGCGCAGCATGCCGCGGCCGCGGTGGATCCGCGAGCGCACGGTGCCGAGCTTGGCGCCGAGGATCTCGGCGATCTCCTCGTAGCTGAGGCCCTCGACGTCGCAGAGCACCACCGCGGCGCGGAAGTCGGGCGGCAGCGTCGCGAGGGCCCGCTCGACGTCGTCGTCGAAGGTCCGGTCGGCGTACGCCGCGTCCGGGCTCGGCGCGCTGCTGGTGAGGCGCTCCGCGCGCTCGTCGGAGAGCGCGTCGAAGCGGATCCGCTGCTTGCGGCGGGCCTGGTCGAGGAAGAGGTTGGTGGTGATCCGGTGCAGCCAGCCCTCGAAGGTGCCGGGCGTGTAGGTGTTCAGCGAGCGGAAGACGCGGACGAAGACCTCCTGGGTGAGGTCCTCGGCGTCGTGCCGGTCGCCGGTCAGCCGGTAGGCCAGGCGGTAGACACGGTCGGAGTGCTGCTCGACGATCTGCTCCCAGGTCGGGAGGGCCTCGGTCGTGGTGTCCACCGTTGTCTCCTGGCTCGTGCGCGTCTGCGGGTTCAGGGCTGGTGCCTCCTGACCGTAGGGACGTCGCCTGAAAGGAACCTGGGAGGGATCCTGTGAGGACCTGGTGGCTTTTCTGCTCACGTCGGGATGAACGAGTGTGCATCCACCAGTGTTCCCGATGATCAGGCTAGGTTGAACCCCGTGAAGCCTGGGAGCTGGAGCTACGCCGAGGAGTTCGTCACCGAGGACGAGGTGCTCGTCGAGGCCCGCGCCCGCGCCACCGAGGTCGGGGTCACCCCGATCGGGTCCGGCGGCGGCGCCGCCCTGCGGTTCCTGGCCTCCGTGCTCGAGGCCCGCGCCGTCGTCGAGATCGGCACCGGCACCGGCGTCTCGGGCCTCTGGCTGCTGCGCGGCATGCGTGCCGACGGGGTCCTGACCACGGTCGACATCGAGACCGAGCACCAGCGCCTCGCCCGGCAGTCCTTCACCGAGGCCGGCATCGCCAACCAGCGCGTCCGCACCATCTCCGGCGCCGCGCTCGACGTGCTCCCCCGCCTGACCGACGGCCACTACGACCTCGTCTTCGCCGACGGCGACAAGGCGGAGTACTCCGCCTACCTCAAGGAGGCGCTGCGCCTGCTGCGTCCCGGTGGCGTGGTCGCCTTCGACAACGCGCTCTGGCACGACCGGGTCGCCGACCCGGCGCAGCGCGACGAGGAGACGGTCGCGATCCGCGACCTCGGCCGCGAGATCGCCGAGCGCGACGACCTCGTCCCGGTGCTGCTCCCCGTCGGCGACGGCCTGCTCCTCGCCAAGAAGGTCTGGTCGCCCGACTCCGAGTGAGCCGGGTCAGCCCCCGACGCCCGCGAGGGGCTCGGGCGAGCCGAGCCACTCGAGCAGCGCGCGAGCGCCGAACCCGGTCGGGCCCTTGCTCCACTCGAAGCGGTCCTCGGGCGAGTCGCCCACGGACGCGACGTCAAGGTGCGCCCACGGCAGGTCACCGACGAAGTGCTGGAGGAAGAGGGCCGCGGTGATCGCCCCCGGGCCGCCCGCGCCGTTGTCGGCGTCGGCGACCTTCGAGGCGAGCTTGGGCTCGTAGGCCTCGGCCAGCGGGAAGCGCCACAGTGGCTCGCCCGCCCGATCACCGGCGTCACGCAGGGTCGCGGCGAGCGCGTCGTCGTTGGCGAAGAAGCCACCGACCTCGGTGCCGAGCGCGACCTTCATCGCGCCGGTGAGCGTGGCGACGTCGACCAGCACGGTCGGCTTGAGGTCGCTGACGGCGTACGCGAGCGCGTCGGCCATCACGAGCCGGCCCTCGGCGTCGGTGTTGGTCACCTCGGTGGTGCGCCCGCCGCGGTGACGGATCACGTCACCGGGGCGCATCGAGGCGGCGCCGACGGAGTTCTCGGCGGCGGGCACGAGCCCGACGACCCGCACCGGGCAGTCCACGGCCGCCAGGGCGGCCATGGTCGCGATGACGACCGCGCCGCCGGTCATGTCGCGCTTCATGGTCGACATCGCCTCGGCCGGCTTGATGGAGAGCCCACCGGTGTCGAAGGTGATGCCCTTGCCGACCAGCACGACCGTCGGCGTACGTCGGTTGGCCTTGCGCGGGGCGTAGTCGAGGCGGATCAGCCGCGGCGGCGAGGCCGAGCCCTGGCCGACCCCGAGCACGCCCCCGAAGCCCTCGGCGGCCAGCTTGCGCTCGTCCCAGACGGCCACGTCGAGGCCGGCCTCGGCCGCGACCTGCTCGGCCTGTCCGGCCAGCCAGGCGGGGTTCTTGAGGTTGGAGGGCACGGTCGCCAGGGTGCGTGCGCGCCACCCGGCGCCGCCGATCGCGATCGCGCGAGCCAGCGACCCGGCGTGGTCGTCGGGCACGTCGGCGAGCACGACGCGACGGACCGGCGGGTGCTCCGGCGCCGCCGAGCGCCAGTGGAAGGCGAACGAGCCGAGCATCGCGCCCACGACGAACGGCTCCAGGCCGTCGTCCGGGGCGATCGCGGGGATCGTCGTGGCGACCGCGTCGCGGTCGCGCGTCGCCCGGGCCAGCGCGGCACCGGCCCGGCGCAGGTCGGCCGGACGCTGGTCGCCGACGCCCACCAGGAGCACGCAGCGCAGGTCGGCGTGGTCCGGGCCGCCGAGCGGCACGGGCACGGCCGTCACCTCGCCGGCGCGACCGGTGGCCCCCGCGCTCTCGAGGACCGCGAGCAGGTCGAGGTCGAGCGTCTCGCCCAGCTCGGCGGCACCGGGACCGAGGAGCGGCCCGTCCTCGCCGTCGACCGCAGGGTCGGCGGGGAGGACCGGCAGCGCCACGACCTCGACGCCCACGACGGCGTGCGGCAGGGCCGCACTCAGCGCGAACTCCGGCGGTGAGACCTGGCTCGGGAGGACCGGGTCGGTGGTGGGCACGTTCAGCCGGTGGTCGGCCGGCCTCAGCCGACGACGTCCTTGAGGGCGTCGCCCAGCGCGCCGGCCTCCTCGGCGTTCAGCTCCACGACGAGGCGGCCACCGCCTTCGAGCGGCACGCGCATGACGATGCCGCGACCTTCCTTGGTGACCTCCAGCGGACCGTCGCCCGTCCGCGGCTTCATCGCCGCCATGCGCGCACCTTCCTTCGCCTGTGAGTGGGCGGTCGGACCTCCGAGCGAGCCCGCCGCACCGTTCGCGACGACCATTATCCCCTATGGTCGGGTGACCGGGCGCACAGGCCGGAATCGGACACTCCGGGCCGGGGTCGGCGACGGCTGGCAGACTCGGGTCATGCAGGCCCGCTCCGCGTTGTTCGACGTGTACGGCGACCACCTGCGCTCGCGCGGGAGCGAGGCGCCGGTCGCCGCGGTCGTCCGCCTGCTCGACCCGGTCGGGATCGCCGCTCCGGCCGTCCGCACCGCCATCTCCCGGATGGTCACCCAGGGCTGGCTGGAGCCCGTCCAGCTCGCCGGCGGCCGCGGCTACCGCACCACCGACCGCGCCAACCGCCGCCTCGACGAGACCGGCGACCGGGTCTACCAGCGACACCGCCCGGCCTGGGACGGCACCTGGCACCTCGCCTTCATCGAGCCGCCGGCCGACCGGTCCGCGCGGACCCGGCTGCGCGCGGACCTGACCTTCGTCGGCTACGCCGAGCTCACCGACAACGTCTGGGTCAGTCCCTTCCCGCGCGCCGAGCTGGGCTCGATGCTCGAGCGGGCCGGCGCGACCGCGCGCACCGCCCGTGCGGACCGGTTCGACCCCGAGCCGATCGGCGCCTGGGACCTCGACCAGCTGCGGACGTCGTACGAAGCCTGGCTCGGGGAGGCCGACGGGCTGGTCGGCCGCCACCTCGGCGCCCACGACGACGGTGACGAGGCGGCCTTCGCGGCCCGCTTCCACCTGGTCCACGAGTGGCGCAAGTTCCTCTTCGCCGACCCGGGGCTGCCCGACCCGCTGCTGCCGCGCGACTGGCCGGGGCACGAGGCCGCGGACCTCTTCGCCGACCGGGCGCGGGCGCTCAAGCCGGGCACCGACCGGTTCGTCGCCCGGTGCCTCGCCGACTGAGCCACCTGTCAGACTGCGGGGCATGAGCGAGCCCTCCGTCCTGCTCGACGTCACCGACGGCGTCGGCACCATCACCCTCAACCGTCCGGCGGCGTACAACAGCCTCGACATCGCCACCAAGGAGCTCCTGCGCGACACCCTCGCGCAGGTCGCCGAGGACGACGCGGTGCGGTGCGTGGTGCTGACCGGCACCGGCAAGGCGTTCTGCACCGGGCAGGACCTGAAGGAGCACGTCGAGCTGCTCCACAACGGCGGCAGCGAGGCGCTCTTCACCACCGTCGACCAGCACTACAACCCGATCGTCACGACGCTCGCCGGGATGGCCAAGCCGGTCATCGCCGCGGTCAACGGGGTCGCGGCCGGCGCCGGCGCCAGCCTCGCCTTCGCCTGCGACCTGCGGATCGTGGCCGACTCGGCCGGCTTCAACCTGGCCTTCGCCAACGTCGCACTCTCCTGCGACACCGGCGCCAGCTACACCCTCCAGCGGCTGGTCGGCCGGGCCAAGGCCATGGAGCTCCTCTACTTCCCCAGCACGATCGGCGCCGAGGACGCGCTGGCGCTCGGCCTCGCCACCCGGGTGGTGCCGGCCGACGAGCTGGCCGCGGAGGTCGGCGCGCTCGCCGCGCGCCTCGCCGCCGGCCCGACCGTCGCGCTCGGCGCGATGCGCCAGTCGGTCGCGTACGCCGCCGGCCACTCCTTCGAGGAGGCGCTCGAGCTCGAGAGCGCGATGATGCAGAAGACCGGCTCGACCGCCGACCACCAGGCGGCCGTCGCGGCGTTCGTGGCCAAGGAGAAGCCGGTCTTCAACGGCCGCTGAACGGACGCCTGCTCGCGGTGCGGGTGACGGCTGCTGGCAGCCGCTCCCCGCACGGCTCTCAGCCCTTCCCGCGGGTCGCACCCCAGATCGAGAGCACCTGACGCGGGGCGATGACGGCCATCCGGCGCCGGCCGGGGTGGGCGGGGTACTCCGCCGTCAGCGCGGAGCCGCGGAAGTGGTGGTTGAACCAGCCGGTCATGGTGCCGTGGCAGACGCCGCCGCAGGTGAAGGCCTTGCGCTGCAGGTGGAGCGCGCGGGCGACGCGGACGGAGAAGCGCTGGTTCTTCGTGTCGGTGTCGACGCCGTTGAGCGGCTGGTGGAAGCTGATGATCCGATCGGGCCGGATCTTGCGCAGGAAGCGCATCATCGCCCGGGTCTCCGGCTCCGAGCCGGCGCGCGGACCGGACTCGTAGCCGCCGTCGAGGTCGGCCCAGTGGTAGGAGAAGTTGCGGTTGAGGTCGACGCCGTGGGCGTTCTTGCGGGTGTGGGCGGCGTAGCCGTCGGGGTTGTAGACCGGCACCACCCACAGGTTGATCCCGTGGATCTGCCGCCCGCTTCGCAGCGTCCGCAGGATCGTGCGCGGCGCGCCCTCGTTGCCGTGCATGGTCGCGATCAGCAGCACCTTGGGGCCACCGGTCTCACCCCGGTGCCAGGCCGTGATCGGCCGGCCCTGGACCGAGTGGCCGATGACGACCTTGTCCTTGAAGGCGCGTGGCTCCTTGCCCGCCGCGGCGGCGTACGACGGGGTCGCGACCAGCGAGCTCGTCGCCAGCGTCGCGGACAGGAGGGCGGTGGTCAGCAGGGTCCCGAGGCGCATGGCCTGTCACCCTGCCACATCCGCCGGCCGTCCTCGCGGGGGCGGGCCGCTCAGACGGCGGAGGTGAGGTAGGCCCAGGTGAAGACGATGACGCCGACCAGCATCCCGACGTGGCCGAGGAGCGAGAGGCCGGGGCCGTCGGACCAGGTGTCCTCCTGGCCGTCGGAGGCGTGCTTGCCGTGCGAGGGCAGCCAGCGCACCAGGATCAGCAGTCCGGCGACCACGGTGACCCACCAGAACGCCAGCGAGACGATCCCGAGCACGTTGCCGCCGAGCGTGCTGTCGTCGGGGGCGACGAGGAAGACCACCCACGTCACGAGCGCCACGACACCGGCGACCGTGTGCACGGTGACCAGGGACTTGGCGGTGCTGAGACGGCCCGCGCCGTCGGACGTCCCGCCCAGGCGGAGGCGGGTCAGCACCACCACCACGGCCGCGAGGCCCGTGAGGACGGAGACGATCACCGTGGTCGACACGGAGGGCAGTGTGCCCTACGTCGAGTGGTCGTCGCCACGCACCGGCTCACCCGGCGTCTCTGCGGCGGTCTCCTCCCGTTCACGCGCGAGTCGGTCGAGGAGCGCGTCGACCTCCGACATCCGGTAGCCGCGGAAGGCCAGCGAGAAGCGCACCGAGCGCAGGTCGGCGGCGCTCAGCGGACCGTCGGCGGGCACGGTCGCGTCGGGCCGGTCGTCGTACACCTCGGCCAGCGGGGTGCCCCGGCCGGCCGCCAGGACGGCGACGCCGCCGAGGATCAGCACGATGAGGACCGCGAAGAGCCACATCATCGGTGCGAGCCCTCCTCGCGTGCGGTGATCATCCGCGCGACGGCCTCCTCGACGTCGTCGGTGAGGATGAGCCGGTCGAGGTCGACCTCGCTGATCGTGCCCGCGGCGAGCTGGGTGCCGCGCATCCAGTCGAGCAGGCCCCGCCAGTACGATGCGCCGACCAGGACGATCGGGAAGTCGGTGATCTTCTCGGTCTGCACGAGTGTCAGCGCCTCGAAGAGCTCGTCGAGGGTGCCGACCCCGCCCGGGAAGACGACGAAGCCCTGGGCGTACTTCACGAACATGGTCTTGCGCGCGAAGAAGTAGCGGAAGTTGACGCCGACGTCGACCCACTCGTTGAGGCCGGACTCCCACGGCAGCTCGATGCCGAGGCCCACGCTGACGCCGCCGGCCTCGCTGGCGCCCTTGTTGGCGCTCTCCATGGCGCCGGGCCCACCACCGGTGATGACGGCGAAGCCCTCCTCGGCGAGGCGCCGGCCGACGGTCTCGGCCGCGGCGCGCCAGGGGTTGTCCGCCGCCAGGCGCGCGGACCCGAAGACCGCGATCGCGGGGCCGAGCTCCGCGAGCGCACCGAAGCCCTCGACCAGCTCGGCCTGCATCCGCAGGACCCGCCACGGGTCGGTGTGGACCCAGTTGCCCTCCCCCCGCGAGTCGAGCAGGCGCTGGTCCGTCGTACCGGGGTCGACCTGGTTGCGGCGCTGGAGGATGGGGCCCTTGAACTTCGACCTCATGCGGTGAGCCATGTCGTGAGGACCTGCTCGCAACGTTCGATGTCGACCACGGGCACGTGCTCCTCCTGCTTGTGGGCCAGCAGCGGATCGCCGGGCCCGAAGTTGACGGCGGGTACGCCGAGGGCGGTGAAGCGCGCGACGTCGGTCCACCCGAACTTGGGCGCGGCCGGGCCGCCGACGACGTCGAGGAAGGCCCGCGCGGCGGGACGGTCGAGGCCCGGCAGGGCGCCGGGCGCGGAGTCGGTGACGGTGACGTCGTACCCCGCGAAGAACTCCCGTGCGAAGGCCTCGGCCTCGGCCTCGGAGCGGTCCGGGGCGAAGCGGTAGTTGACCTCGACGACGCACTCGTCGGGGACGACGTTGCCGGCGACGCCGCCGCTGACGAAGACGGCGTTGAGGCCCTCGTGGTACTCCAGGCCGTCGATGACCGGCTTGCGCGGGACGTACTCGTCGAGGAGCCGGAGCACCGCGCCCGCCTTGTGGATGGCGTTGACGCCCTTCCAGGAGCGGGCGCTGTGGGCGCGCTCGCCGTGGGTGCGCACCTCGACGCGGAGGGTGCCCTGGCAGCCGGCCTCGACGCCGGCGTTGGAGGGCTCCATGAGGATCGCGAAGTCGGCCGCGAGCAGCTCCGGGTTGCTCTCGGCGAGCTTGCGGAGGCCGTTGTGGACCGCGGCGATCTCCTCGGCCTCGTAGAAGATGAAGGTGAGGTCGCGGTTGGGCTCGGGCACGGTCGCGGCGATCCGCAGCATCACCGCGTCGCCGCCCTTCATGTCGCACGTCCCGAGGCCGTGCAGCAGCCCACCCTCGCGCCGGGCCGGGAGGTTGTCGTTGAGCGGCACGGTGTCGAGGTGGCCGGCGATCACCACCCGCTCGGCGCGGGCGAGATCGGTGCGGGCGACGACGTTGTTGCCGATCCGGGTGACCTCGAGGTGACCCAGTGCGCGCAGCGCGTGCTCGACCGCGTCGGCGATCTCCAGCTCGGCCAGGCTGATCGACTCGATGTTGACCAGCTGCTCGGTCAGCGTCGCCGCGTCGGCCGTGAGGTCCAGCTGCTGTGCGGTCACGGCGCCTAGTCAATCAGTGGAGCCAACCAGCCGGGCCAGCTTGTCCAGCGCCATCCTCGTGCCGAGCTCGTTCTGGTCGGGCGGTACGGCGTCCGGCACGCCGTCCATCCGGATCTCGACCTCGGTGCCGCCGGGGACGTCGCGCAGCGTGGTCGTCATCGTGATCGTGCCACCGAGACCCGCGTCGTCGGCCTCGAAGGCCACCTCCTCGACCACCCGCTCCCCCGGCACCAGCGCGACGAGGACGCCGGCGTAGGTGTCGGTCGCGCCGCCCGTCTTGCCCGCCGCCGCGGGGTCGTCGTACGTCAGCGACATCCGGATCCGGCCGCCGACCCGGGCGTCGAGCTCGTGCACCTCCCCGGTCATCCCGTCGGGCACCCGCCACCGAGCGACCGCGGCCGGGTCGAGCAACGCGCCGTAGACGACCGCCCGGTCGGCGGCGACGGTGCGGCGGGCCGTGGTGGAGTACACACCCGAACTCTAGGCAGACACCTGTCCAGAAACTGCAACACGTTCTAGTCTGGCGCCCATGCGCAACGGACTCGTCCTCTTCACCTCCGACCGCGGCATCCGGCCGGCCACCCTCGGCGCGGCCGCGGAGGAGCGCGGCTTCGACACGTTCTACGTGCCCGAGCACACGCACATCCCGGTCAAGCGCACCGCCGCGCACCCCGGCACCGGCGACGAGACGCTGCCCGACGACCGCTACTTGCGCACCCTCGACCCGTGGGTCTCGCTCGCGACCGTCGCGCAGGCGACCTCGCGGATCAAGCTGTCGACCGCGGTCGCGCTGCCGGTCGAGTCCGACCCGATCACCCTGGCCAAGCAGATCGCCACCCTCGACCACCTCTCCGGCGGCCGGGTCGAGATCGGCGCCGGCTTCGGCTGGAACACCGACGAGCTCTCCGACCACCACGTCCCCGCCGCCAAGCGCCGCACCGTGCTCAAGGAGTACGTCGAGGCGATGCGCGCGCTGTGGACCCAGGAGGAGGCGTCGTACGACGGGGAGTTCGTCTCGTTCGGGCCGTCCTGGGCCTACCCGAAGCCGGCCGCGCACATCCCGCTGATCATCGGCGCCGGCGGCGGCCCGAAGACCTTCGCGTGGATCGCGGCCAACGCCGACGGCTGGATGACCACCCCGACCCAGCAGGACATCTCCGGCCAGATCGACGCGCTGAAGAAGGCGTGGGCCGACGCCGGCCGCTCGGGCGCGCCCGAGATCCGGATCCTCATCGCCTTCCGCCCGAACCCCGAGGACCTGATGGCCTGGGCCGAGCAGGGCGCCACCGAGCTGATCTGGGGCGTCCCGGACAAGTCCGAGGACGAGGTCCTCGGCTCGCTCGACCGCCTCGCCGGACGCCTGGGCCTCGGCGGCTGAGAACGCAACGGTGCCCCGGACGCAGTCGCGTCCGGGGCACCGATCAGCTGGTGTGCGTCAGATGGCGCGCACGGTCTCGGCCTGCGGGCCCTTCGGGCCCTGCGTGACCTCGAACTCGACCTTCTGGTTCTCGTCGAGCGACTTGTAGCCGTTGCCGGCGATGGCGGAGTAGTGCACGAAGACGTCCGGACCGCCGCCGTCCTGGGCGATGAAGCCGAAGCCCTTCTCCGCGTTGAACCACTTCACGGTTCCCTGTGCCATGTTCATTCCTTCGATCTCAACGGCGCGGGCACCGTGCCCGCCGCCAGCCGGAGCCATCCATGTGATGCCTGATGTCCAGCTGAACCGAAGACCAAGAACTGCAAGAGATGCGTCACCCGCGCGGGCGACCGGGAGCAGGGCTCCCTCCAACACCCCCAGCCTACCGCCTCAGGCCTTCGTCACGGTGATCGTCGGCTCACCGTCGGGTCCCTCGACCACGTCGTACGACGTCGCCAGCGTCTCCGCGGTGATCAGCTGCTCGTGGGTGCGGGCGGCCGCCTGCACGTCCGCGGAGCCGGCGATGCGCAGCGCGATCCGGTCGGAGACCTCGAGGCCGGCGTCCTTGCGAGCCTGCTGGACCGCGCGCACGAGGTCGCGGGCGACGCCCTCGGCGGCGAGCTCGGGCGTGACGTCGGTGTCGAGGACGACGAAGCCGCCGCTGCGCAGCACGCCGGTCGCCGTACCGCCGTCGGCGGAGCCGGCGACGGTCTCGAGGGTGTACTCCCCCTCGACCAGCGCGAGCCCGCCCGCGGTGACGGTGCCGTCCTCGGCCACGGACCAGTCGCCGGACTTCGAGCCCTTGATGGCGAGCTGGACGTCCTTGCCCAGGCGCGGGCCGGCCGCGCGGGCGTTGACGGTCAGCTTCTGCTCGACGCCGTACGACGCCGCCTCGTCGGACTCGACCGAGAGCAGCCGGACCTCCTTGACGTTGACCTCGTCGCGGACGATCGCCTCGAAGCCCTCGAGCGCCTTCGGGTCGGCGACGACCACGGTCAGCGAGCCGAGCGGCAGCCGGTTGCGCAGGTTGCGCGCCTTGCGCAGCGCGGACGCGGCCGAGCAGACCTCGCGGACGGTGTCCATCGCGGCGACCAGCGCGTCGTCGGCCGGCAGCTCGTCGACGAGCGGCCAGTCGGCCAGGTGCACCGACCGCTCGCCGGTGAGGCCCTTCCAGACCTCCTCGGTGGTGAGCGGCATCAGCGGCGCGGTCGCCCGGCAGACGGTCTCGAGCACCGTGTAGAGAGTGTCGAAGGCCGCCGGGTTGTCGCCCCAGAAGCGGTCGCGCGAGCGCCGGATGTACCAGTTGGTCAGCACGTCGAGGAAGGACCGGGTCGCGTCGCACGCGTCCGCCACGGCGTACGCGTCGAGCGCCTCGGTCATCTCACCCACGAAGTCGCGGCACTTGGCCAGCAGGTAGCGGTCCAGCGGGTCGCTCGACTCCGTCGACGCCTTCGCGTCGTACCCCTGCCCGCCCTTGGCGGCGTTGGCGTAGAGCTGGAAGAAGTACCAGCTGTTCCACAGCGGGATCAGCACCTGGCGCACCGAGTCGCGGATGCCCTGCTCGGTGACGATCAGGTTGCCGCCGCGCAGGATCGGCGACGACATGAGGAACCAGCGCATCGCGTCGGCGCCGTCGCGGTCGAAGACCTCGCGCACGTCGGGGTAGTTGCGCAGCGACTTCGACATCTTGTTGCCGTCGGAGCCGAGCACGATGCCGTGGCTGATGCAGTTCTCGAACGCCGGCTTGTCGAAGATGCCGGTGGCCAGGATGTGCAGCGTGTAGAACCAGCCGCGGGTCTGGCCGATGTACTCGACGATGAAGTCGGCCGGGAAGTGGTGCTCGAACCAGTCGGCGTTCTCGAAGGGCACGTGCACCTGGGCGAAGGACATCGAGCCCGAGTCGAACCACACGTCGAGGACGTCGGAGACGCGGCGCATCGTCGACTGACCGGTCGGGTCGTCGGGGTTCGGCCGGGTCAGCTCGTCGACGTACGGCCGGTGCAGGTCCGGGTTGCCGTCCTTGTCACGCGGCAGCGTGCCGAAGTCGCGCTCGAGCTCGGCGAAGGAGCCGTAGACGTCGAGACGCGGGTACGCCGGGTCGTCGCTCTTCCACACCGGCACCGGGCTGCCCCAGAAGCGGTTGCGGGTGATCGACCAGTCGCGCGCGTTGGCGAGCCACTTGCCGAACTGGCCGTCCTGGATGTGGTCGGGCACCCAGTTGATCTGCTGGTTGAGCTCGAGCATCCGCTGCTTGAAGGCGGTCACCTCGACGAACCACGACGAGACGCCCTTGTAGATGAGGGGCTCGCGGCAGCGCCAGCAGTGCGGGTAGCTGTGGTCGTAGGTCTCGCGGCGCAGCAGCACCGTGCCGGGCGTGACGGCGCCGGTGTGCGCCTTGAGGTCGTCGATGATGTGGGGGTTGGCGTCGAAGACCTGCATGCCTTCGTACTCCGCGACCGGGAACGTGAACCGGCCGTCCTTGCCGACCGGCATGACCGCCTCGATGCCCTCGCGGTCGGTGACGACCTTGTCGTCCTCACCGAAGGCGCCGGCGGTGTGCACGAGGCCCGTGCCGTCCGTGGTCGTCACGAACTCGGCGGGCACCACGCGGAAGGCCCGCTCGTGGCCGCGGTAGTAGGTGAACGGCGGGTCGTAGACGAGGCCGACGAGGTCGGCGCCCTTGCCCTTCCAGGTCACCTCCGGGTCGTCGCCCAGCTCGCGGGCGTACGACGCCAGCCGCGCCTCGGCGAGCAGGTAGCGGTGGCTCACGCCGCCGTCGTGCTCGACGTCGACGACGACGTAGTCGATGTCCTCGCCGACCATCACCGCGAGGTTGCTCGGCAGGGTCCACGGGGTGGTCGTCCAGACGAGCAGCTTGACGCCCTGGAACGGGCCATCCGTGGTGACGTCGTACCCGACCGTGACGGCGGGGTCCTGGCGGTTCTGGTAGACGTCGTCGTCCATCCGCAGCTCGTGGTTGGACAGCGGGGTCTCGTCGTTCCAGCAGTAGGGCAGGACGCGGAAGCCCTCGTAGATCAGCCCCTTGTCGTGGAGCTGCTTGAACGCCCAGATCACCGACTCCATGTAGTCGGGGTTCATGGTGCGGTAGTCGTTGTCGAAGTCGACCCAGCGCGCCTGGCGGGTGACGTACTCGCGCCACTCGCCGGTGTACTTCATCACCGACGCCCGGCAGGCCTCGTTGAACTTCTCGATGCCCAGCTCGAGGATCTCGTCGGTGGTCTTGATGCCGTTGAGGCGCATCGCCTCGAGCTCGGCCGGGAGGCCGTGGGTGTCCCAGCCGAAGCGGCGCTCGACGCGCTTGCCGCGCATCGTCTGGTAGCGCGGGATGAGGTCCTTGACGTAGCCGGTCAGCAGGTGGCCGTAGTGCGGCAGGCCGTTGGCGAAGGGCGGGCCGTCGTAGAAGACGAACTCGTTGCTGCCGTTCTCGCCCGGGTCGCGCTGGTCGACGCTCGCCTGGAAGGTGTCGTCCTGCTTCCAGAACTCCAGGATGCGCTCCTCGACCTCCGGGAAGCGGGGGCTCGAGGGCACGCTGCCCCGCGACCCACCAGCGGAGTCGTTCTTCGGGTAGCTCATCGTCGGCATCTCCTGTGGTGTCTCGGTCTTCTCACCACGAGGACGACATCTGCCGCGGTACCACCTCGCTTGCCCGCCGGACGACGGACCGCTCGTTCACGGCTGTGACGGGCCTACCCGTCCGGTTCTACTGAGACGAACCCCAAACCCGCTGATTAAGAGTCAGTCCGTTCTTCCGGAGGCTCACCGCTGATGACGGCTCAGACGCCTGTGCGGCAAGCGTACGGCGCCCGACGACCCGCCCGCCAATCGGTTCCGCTAGGACCGGCGCTCCTCCCTGAGCAGGGCCGCAGGCCGTCCCACCACTCACCTCCGCCCCACCGCTGGGGGGTGGTCGGCCAGAACCCGCCCGACGCGCCGGTCCGTCCCGGCGTGTCGGGCGGGTTTCCCCGGGCAGCCGGGGAAACCCGCCCGCTAGGACCGGCGAGCCAGAATTTCGGTGTGAGGGAGGAGTCCGGCCCGGGAGGGCGCCTCGACCCGGTGCTGATGGGTGCCGTCGCGCTCGGTGTGTACGCCGCGCACGGCTTCGACGGCCGGCTCAACCACGACCTCGGCGTCTTCACCTACGGCGGGATCCAGGTCGCCGACGGGGTGCCGCCGTACGCCGGGATCTTCAACTCGGTCGGGCCGCTCGGCGACCTGGTGCCGGGCGTCGCGATCTGGGCCGGGCGCCACATCGGCCTCGACCCGGTGCTGGCGGCGCGGCTGCTCCTGCTGGTGATCGCGGCCGCCTGCTGCGCGCTCGTCGTGGTGCTGGCCCGCACGGTGCTGACCTCGCGGGTCGCGGGGCTCGTGGCGGGCGCGGTCTTCCTGAGCTTCGAGGAGTTCCTCGCGCTCGCCTCGGACGGGCCACGCGAGAAGACGACCATGGTCCTCTTCCTGCTGCTGGCGCTGCTCGCCCTGCTGCGCCGCCGGTGGCTGCTGGCCGGCGCCGCGACGGCGCTCGCGACGCTCGCCTGGCAGCCGGTGCTGGCGGTCGCCGTCGTGGCGGCGGCGGTCGCGATCGCAACCGGGCCACGCCGCGCCCGCGCGGCCGCGGCGTACCTCCTCGGCGGCGTGATCCCGACCGCGGTGACGGCCGCGCTCTTCGCGGTGCGGGGCGACCTCGGCGACGCCGTCGACGGCTTCCTGGTCACCAACCTCGACACCAGCCAGCCGTCCGCGATCAGCGACCCCCACGGCACCTGGGCGTTCCTGTGGCGCGGCTACCACCTCTCCCTCTGGCTGGCCGCCGCCGGCCTCGTCGCGCTGCTCGTGCTCGCCGCCGTACGTCGCGACCGCGCGCTCGCCGTGCTCGGCGCAGGCGCCCTCGCCGGCACCGCGTGGACGGTGTACGCCGTCAACGGCCCGCCCGACCTCTTCGTGCTGCTGCCCTTCGCCGCCGTCGGCGCCGCCGGCGGGGTGACCGCGCTCGCGGACCGGCTGCGGCCCCGCTCCGCCCTGGCGGTGGTCGGGGCGGCCACGGCCGCGTGCGCGCTGCTCGCCGGCGCGGAGTCCGTGCACGGTCGCAACGACGGGCTCGACCCCGAGCGCGCCGACGTCGCCGACGTGCTCGCCGCGGTGCCCCCGGACGCGACGGTGCTCTCCCTGGACGCCCCCGAGGTGCTCGCCCTCGCCGACCGGCGCAACCCCTCGGCGTACCAGCTCTTCGACGCCGGCATGCGCGACTACCTCGACCACACGCTGCCCTCCGGGGTGACCGGCTACGCCGCCGACGTGGCCGCCGAGCGACCGACCCTGATCGCGGCACCCGCCACCGGGCTGCCGTCGTGGGCCCGGCCCGAGCTCGACCCGGACTACCGGTACGCCGGGCGCGGCCCCGACTGGAGCTGGTGGATCCTCCGGTCCGCCGGCCGCGCCGAGGCCCAGGCGGTCCGCGGGGCCAATCGAGTTGCACGGGACGCACCCGCCTGATCGGGTGCTCCCATGAGCGAAGCAGCCGTCCTGCAGGAGTACCTCGACCACTTCCGGGGCGTCTTCGAGCGCAAGTGCGCCGACCTGGACGCCGAGCAGATGGCGCAGCGGTCCGTGCCCCCGTCGTCGATGTCGCTGCTCGGCCTGGTCCGGCACCTGGCCGCGGTGGAGTACTCCTGGTGGCGCCGGGTGATGGAGCGCGACCTGACCCTGCCGAAGATGTGGGGCAAGGACGAGCACCGCGACGCCGACTTCGACGGCGCGGTCGCCGACGACGCGGTCGTGGCCGAGGCGTGGGCGGCCTGGCACGCCGAGGTCGAGCACGCGCGACGGTTCCAGGCCGACCACCCGATGGACCACCTCGGGCAGCACGACGACGGCGACCTCGAGATGCGCGAGGTCGTGGTCCACCTCATCGAGGAGTACGCGCGGCACTGCGGCCACGCCGACCTGCTGCGCGAGTGCATCGACGGGCGGACCGGGGACTGAGCACCCGCCCGAAGATCCCTAGACTGACCTCCCGTGACTGACATCCCGACGACTGCCCCCTCGACTGCCTGGGGCTTCGGCCTCGCCACCATCGACAGCGCCGGGACCGTCCTCGACGTGTGGTTCCCGGACCCGGCGCTGGGCGAGAAGCCGGCCGACGCCGTACCCGCTCCCGAGCTGAGCGCGCTGCAGGGCACCGACACCGACCGCCAGGTCACCCGCGACGTGCTGCTCGTCGAGGTCGCCGACCTCCAGGCCGCGCCCACCAGCACCGAGGACGTCTGGCTGCGCCTCCACCTCCTGTCCACGCGGCTGGTCGCCCCGCACTCGGTCAGCCTCGAGGGCATCTTCGGGCTGCTCACCAACGTCGTGTGGACCAGCGCCGGTCCCTGCGCGGTCGAGGGCTTCGAGCTGACCCGCGCGCGGCTGCGCGCCAACGGGCGGCACCTCACCGTCTTCGGCGTCGACAAGTTCCCGCGGATGGTCGACTACGTCATGCCCGCCGGCGTGCGGATCGCCGACGCCGACCGGGTCCGCCTCGGCGCCCACCTCGCCGCCGGCACCACGGTCATGCACGAGGGCTTCGTCAACTACAACGCCGGCACTCTCGGCAACAGCATGGTCGAGGGCCGGATCTCCGCCGGGGTCGTCGTCGGCGAGGGCTCGGACGTCGGCGGGGGCGCGTCGATCATGGGCACGCTCTCGGGTGGCGGCAAGCAGGTGATCTCGATCGGCGAGCGGTGCCTGCTCGGCGCCAACGCCGGTCTCGGCATCTCGCTCGGCGACGACTGCGTGGTCGAGGCGGGCTGCTACATCACCGCCGGCACCAAGGTCACCGTGACCGACCTGGACGGGAAGCCCACGGTGGTCAAGGCGCTCGAGCTCTCCGGCACCAGCAACGTGCTCTTCCGTCGCAACTCGGTCACGGGCGCGATCGAGGCCGTCCCGTGGAAGAGCGAGGGCGTCGAGCTCAACGCCGCGCTGCACGCCAACTGACGAGCCACTGACGGGCCGCCCGGCCCTCTCCTGTCAGCCCCCTGTGGATCTGCCCAGCAGATCCTCATGATCCGTCCGCCCCTCTCCCCCGGGACCTCCCGCGTTCCTACCGTGGTCGTGCGTCCGGCGTAACAGCACGCGCCGGTCGTGACATGTATGGGGTGGAGGACCGGCCGCCGCGGCCGGGCGTGGGGCACGAGGGGACAGCATGGAGGGGACGCAGTCGCGTCTGGAGCAGCTGACGGTCGAGGCGCGACCGTTGAGCCCCGACCCCTTGTTCGTCGCCCAGCTCGCCGCCCGCGCGGTGCGCGCGGAGCAGCGAGCCACGGCCCGACGCCGCGCCCGCCGGGTCGCGACGGTCGCCCTGACCGCCACCCTCTTCACCACCGGCGGTACGGCGATCGCGGCCGGCCTGGTGACGGGGCGGGTCCCGTCCCACCACCAGCCGGTCCGCCACGTCGACGTCATCGAGCCGACCTCGACGACATCGACGACCTCGACGACCTCGTCGACCCCGCGCGGCCACGCCGACGACTCCTCGTCCGAGCCGGCCGGCGACTCCGTCTCCGGCCGGCAGGAGTCCGGCCGGCAGGAGTCCGGCTCGATCACATCCGGCGGCCCCCGTCCCCCGACGAGGCCGTCGATGTCGTCCTCAGCCTCCGCCGGCTCGTCCGCCGGCTCGCCCGGCGCGGGAGCAGCCGACCAGGCCGACACCGCCTCCGGTGGGGGTGCGACCGGCGCGGCAGCACCGTCCGAGGGCGGGGCTCCCCCGAGCGCTCCCGACCAGCAGGACCCGGTCGACCACCCGGACCAGGCGCAGCCGGGGCGACCGGCGCCGCAGCGCGCGAGCGAACCGCGCACCGAGCCGCCGACCGAACCCCAGCCCGACGCCGGGGGCGACCATGGCTGACCGCACGGACGAGCTCCTCTCCCAGGCCCGCACGGGCGACGCTGCAGCATGGACGGCGCTCTACGAGATGCACGCCAGCCGGCTGCTGGTGTGGCTCGGCACCCGCCCCACGGGTGACGTCGCCGTCGCCGCCGAGGACATCGCCGCCGAGACGTGGCTGATCGCGGCCGACAAGCTGCCGTCGTTCCGCGGCGACAGCTCCGACTTCGGCGGCTGGCTCTTCGGCATCGCCCGCCGGATCGCCCTCAACCACGCACGCCGCGGCGACCGGCGCGCGACGGATCCCCGCGAGGACCTGGCGGCCGCCCTCGACCGGGTCGACGGGCCGGAGATCGACGTACCCGGCCTCGACTGGGTCCGCGGGATCCTCGAACTGCTCCCCCCTCGCGAGCGCCAGGTGGTCGGCTGCATCGACGTCGTCGGCCTGGACGTGGCCGCCACCGCTCGCGCGCTGGGGCTGACCCAGGTCGCCGTCCGCGTCGTGCGGCACCGCGGCCTCAAGCGGCTGCGCGAGCTCATGCCCGCGGGCGACGAGACAGAGGTCCGCAGCCTCGACGTCCTCGGCCTCGCCCTCCCCTCCTGATCCCGACACCCGCACCGACACCGACCGACACCGACCGACACCGACCGACACCGACCGACACCGACCGACACCGAAGGACGACCATGACGCACCCGACCCCCAGCGCGACCCGTCGCTCCGTGCTCCACGGAGGTGTCGCGCTCGGCCTCACCTCGATCGCGGTCGCCTCGGTGCGCGGCCTGGCGTCCGCGGCGTCCGCCGCGGTGCCCACCAGCTCGTCCAACGCCGCCTTGGCCGCGGCGAGCGGCTGCGCGACGCTGACCCTCGAGAAGACCGAGGGCCCCTACTGGGTCGACGAGAAGCTCAACCGCAGCGACGTCCGCGCCGACACCGGCACCGGCGCCGTCGAGGACGGCGTCCCGCTCACCTTCACCATGACGCTCATCGACGCCGGCGACGGCTGCACGCCGCAGGAGGGCGCCTACGTCGACATCTGGCAGTGCAACGCCCAGGGCGTCTACTCGGCGGTCTCCGCCACCGGGAACGGCGACCAGACGGCCTACGACTACCTCCGGGGCTACCAGGTCGCCGACGAGAACGGTCAGGTCACCTTCACCACCATCTGGCCCGGGTGGTACGTCGGGCGCACCGTCCACATCCACTTCCGGATCCGCAAGGCGCTCGACAGCAGCACCAGCGTCAACTTCACCTCGCAGCTGTTCTTCGAGGAGTCGCTCAACAACGCGGTGCTCGCGACCTCGGACTACACGAAGTCCGGCACCCGGACCACGAACGCCTCGGACAACATCTACGACGCCAGCCTGGTCATGCCGGTCACCGGCTCCGTCTCGGCCGGCTACACCGGCTCCTTCACGAGCTACCTCGACTTCGACGACCCGACGACCACCGCGACGCCGACGGCGACGGCGACCGCCACGGCCACAGCCACGGCGACGAGCACGCCGGACGACGTCGTCGACGCCCGCGTCGGCGCGGCCTCGGTGCGGCACCGCGGGCGTCGCCGGACGGTCTCGCTCCCGGTCGTCGCGGGCGAGCGGACGGTCGCGCGCGTCCAGGTGGTCCGTGACGACGACCTGCTCGCGCAGAAGAGGACCGGCTGGCTCGCGCCGGGCACCCACGCGGTGAAGGTGGCGGTCCCCCGACGGGTCGACGCGGGACACGCGACCGTCGTCGTGACGCTGGCCGACCGGGCCGGCAACACCAAGATCGTGCAGCGGAGGGTCTCCTTGCCGCGGGCCTGAGCTGCACCACCGCTACGCGCTCGCGCGGCGCTGCCCGTCCCCCGAGGCCGCGCGGGCGCGTAGTCATCTGCTCACCCGCCCGCTGCGGCACCCCTGGGACCGGCCCGGCACACTTGCTCGCATGAGGTTGCGCACGATCGCAGCGATCGTGTCGCTGGTGGGTGTCGGGGTCGTGGCGGTGGTCGGCTACCGCGGGGTGAGCTCGCTGCTCGACCACGTCAGCCCGCTCTTCGCGAAGGACGAGTGCACGGCCACGGTCAGCGGCCGGACCGTCACCCTGACCCCCGAGCAGGCCGAGAACGCCGCGCTCATCGCCGCGATCTCGGTCGACCGCGGGATGCCCGCTCGGGCCGCGACGATCGCGCTGGCCACGGCGTACCAGGAGTCGAAGCTCTACAACATCGACTACGGCGACCGCGACTCGCTCGGTCTCTTCCAGCAGCGGCCCTCCCAGGGCTGGGGCACCAAGGCCGAGGTGCAGAACCCGGTCTACGCCGCGAACGCGTTCTACGACGCCCTCGCCAAGGTCGACGGCTACGAGACGATGGAGGTCACCCAGGCCGCGCAGGAGGTGCAGCGCTCGGCGTACTCCGAGGCGTACGCCGACCACGAGGCCGACGCCCGGGTGCTCGCGTCCGCGCTGACCGGCAACTCACGCCACGCCTTCAGCTGCGTGGTGACCGACGAGCCGTCGGCGGCGCCGACCCGGCTGACCGACTCCGGGCTGACCCGGCGGGCCGACGTGGTGCGCCGGGAGGTCGACACGATGTTCGGCTCGCCCCCGCTGGGCGGCTTCGCCCCCGGTGGCGTCTCGACGGGGCACATGGCGGGCTCGGCGCACTACGAGGGCCGGGCGGTCGACATCTTCGTCCGGCCGGTCTCGGCCGAGAACAAGATCCGCGGCTGGGCGATCGCGCAGTACCTCGTCGCCCAGGCCGACCGGCTGGGCATCGCGCACGTCATCTTCGACGACCGGATCTGGAGCGCCGGCGACCTCTCCGACCAGGGCTGGCGCGACTACGACCCGCCCGAGAGCTCCGGCGACCGCGCCATCCTCGAGCACCGTGACCACGTGCACGTCGACGTGTATCCGTGACCCCGGATCACCACTCCTGTGGAGAAAGTCCGACGAGAGGCGTTGAACGGGCCCATCCTGGGAATCACCAGACCGAACAACCCGCCTGAACCACTCAGCCCCCACCGACCTCGTGCCGATGGAGTCTTCACCACGTATTCCATGGAGACCACGATGTGCACCCACTCACCGGCCTGCCCCGACAGCAGCTCTGACAACTGCTGCACCGCCCAGATCGTCGCCGACCACACCGAGCAGGGCTGGTGCCAGCTCTGCAACGGCGTCATCTGGTTCGACGACGGCCACTACCTGACCCCCGACGGTCACGACGAGACGATCCGCCTCTCCGCCTGACCGTCGAGTCGAGGTTTTTCGTCGGCCGAATCGCCACCTTCCGTCGACGTACGGCGCGAAAGACCTCGACTCAACCCGCTGAAACCCTCGACTCAACGGGCGAGGCGGACGACGGCGGCGTCGACCCGCTCGTCGGTGGCGGTGAAGGCCACCCGCACGTGCTGCTTGCCGGCAGCCCCGTAGAACGCGCCCGGCGCGACCAGGATGCCGCGGTCGGCCAGCCAGGACACGGTCTCCCAGCAGTCCTCATCTCGCGTCGACCAGAGATAGAGCGACGCCTCGGAGTGGTCGACCCGGAAGCCCGCCGTCTCCAGGGCCTCCCGCAGCTTGGCGCGGCGTGCGGCGTACCGGGCGTGCTGCTCCACGACGTGGGCGTCGTCCTCGAGCGCCGCCTGCATGGCGACCTGCTGCGGACCCGGCATCTGCAGCCCGAGGTTCTTGCGCACGGCGAGCAGCTCGCCGACCAGGCCGGCGTCGCCGGCGACGAACGCGCAGCGGTAGCCGGCGAGGTTGGAGCGCTTCGAGAGGGAGTGGACCGCGAGGATGCCGTCGTGCGAGCCGCCGGAGATGTCGGGGTGCAGCACCGACATCGGGGTGGCGTCCCAGGCGCACTCGAGGTAGCACTCGTCGGAGACGAGGATCGTGCCGCGCTCGCGGCACCAGTCGACGACCTTCTTCAGGTGCTCCGGCGGGAGCACCCGGCCGGTCGGGTTGGACGGCGAGTTGAGCCACAGCAGGGCCGGCGCCTCGGGTCCGAACGCCGTCAGCGAGTCCTGGGCGACCGGGGTGCAGCCCGCGAGCACCGCGCCGACCTCGTAGGTCGGGTAGGCGAGCTCGGGATAGGCGACGACGTCGCCCGCGCCGAGCCCGAGGTGGCCGGGCATCGACGCGATCAGCTCCTTGGAGCCGATCACCGGCAGCACCGCGCCGAGCGTGAGGCCGGTGACGCCGTGGCGCCGCTCGAGCCAGTCGATGCAGGCCTGGCGGGTCTCGGCGCGGCCGATCGTCAGGGGGTAGCCGGGCGAGTCGGCCGCGGCGCGCAGCGCCGCCTGCACGACCTCGGGCGTCGGGTCCACCGGCGTACCGATGGACAGGTCGACGATCCCGTCGGGGTGCGACCGGGCTCGCTCACCGTGCTCGAGCAGGTGGTCCCACGGGAAGTCGGGCAGTCGCGTGGAGACCCGACGATCGGCAGTGGCGATCAGTGGTCCTGGTTCTGCGGCGGGAGCGCGGCGATCATGGCGTGGTCGTGGTCGATCTCGCCCATCTTGGCGGCGCCACCCGGCGAGCCGAGGTCGTCGAAGAAGTGGACGTTGGCGTCGTAGTAGTCCTTGGACTCCTCCGGCACGTCGTCCTCGTAGAAGATCGCCTCGACCGGGCAGACCGGCTCACACGCACCACAGTCGACGCACTCGTCGGGGTGGATGTAGAGCATCCGCTTGCCCTCGTAGATGCAGTCGACGGGGCACTCGTCCACGCAGGCGCGGTCCTTGACGTCGACACACGGCTGGGAGATGACGTAGGTCACCGATTCCTCCTGGATCCTCGCGAGAGCAGGTGCTCGGGCACAGCCTAATATCCCCACCGTGTCATCCGGCGACCCCACCCACGATGTGACCAAGCACATGCTTGGTCCGCACGTCGTCGGGCAGCGCGTCGTCGTCCGCCGTCTGGTCCGCGGGGAGACCGGCCCGACCGGCGGTCCCGCGCTCACCGACCTGCTCGGCACCTGCCTCTCCTGGGCGGACGGCGCCTGCGTCGTGCAGCCCGAGGACGGCCCTGCGGTGAGCATCGCGCTGGCCGACATCGTCTCCGGCAAGCCGGTCCCGCCGCGCCCCTCACCGCGGCTCCGGGTCACGCCCGGCGAGGCGCAGCGCCGCGCGCTCGCACTCTTCCCCGACCTGGAGCCCGAGCCGCTCGGCGAGTGGCTGCTCCGACACTCCCCCGCCTCGACCGCGCGCCGCGCCAACTCCGTCCTGGCGTTCGGGCCGGCCGGGGTCGAGGACGCCTTCGACCGGGTCGTGGCGTGGTACGCCGCACGGACCGGCCGTCCGATCGCCGCGGTCCCGGCCGACTCCGACGAGGACGCCTACTTCCGCGGCCGCGGCTGGGTCGCGGAGAGCAACGACGCGGACACGCTCTTCCAGCTCGCCGGCGTCGCGCAGGCACGTCGGGGGCTTCGCGGAGTCGACGTGCCCGAGGACGCGGCGTACGACGAGGTCGACAGCCTCCTGACGGTGCGCCTGGGCGAGCGGGCCAGCGGGGTCGCAGCCTACGCCGACGACTGGGTCGGCTTCCGGGGCATCCACGTCGAGCCGGTCCACCGGCGCCAGGGCCTCGGGCTCGCCGTGATGGCCGCGCTGCTCGAGTGGGGCGCCGAGCGAGGCGCGACGACGGCGTACCTGCAGGTGCTCGGCGACAACGCACCGGCGATCGCGATGTACGAGCGGCTCGGGTTCGTCACCCACCACGCCTACCGGTACCTGGCCCCCGTCACGTCCGCCTGACGGCCGAAGATCCGCTCCGACCAGGCGGTGACACGGCTCCACCCGAGCCGCATCGTCACCAGCACGAGCGCGCCCGCGAGCACCATGCAGCCGATGTTGAGGCCGAGCTGGGTGGCCGAGCCGACGATCTCCCCGCGGTCCCAGACCGCGAGCCCGAGCGCGAGGTTGCCGGCCGCCGGCACCGTCGTCACGCTGATGAAGACGCCCACCATCGTCGCGGTCTTCGACAGGGCGAGCGCCAGCGCGCCAGCCGCCCCGGCGAGGAGCGCGACCAGCACGGACCACACGTCCGGGTGCCAGATGAAGCCGGTGTTGGGGCGGGACCGGGTCACGTCCTCGGTCGTGATCAGCCCCCCGACGTGTGCCGCGAGCGCGAGCACCGCGATCACGGCGACCGCGAAGGCGAACGAGTAGACGAGCAGCTGCAGGCCGCGACCGATCAGGCCGGCGCGGCCGAGCGCGATCCCGGCGCTCGCGGCCGCGACGGCACTGAACTCGGGCCCGACGACCATGGCGCCGACCACCAGCACGGCGGAGTCGGTGATGACGGCGATGGAGGCGAGCGCGACCGCGATGACCATGAAGAGCACGTAGGACACGGTCGGCACCGCACCCGCCTCGGCCTGCGCCTCGACCGCCTCCCAGATGACCGCGTCGTCCGGGTGGCCGGGCGCCGCGGCCTCGAGCTGCTTGGCTCGGCGGAAGGGCGCACCGGTCGGCGTGGTGATCACGACCCCGCCCTCGGCACAGACGCCGAGCTCCTCGAGGTCGTGCAGGAGCTCGCCGGCCTTCTCGCGCGCGACGTCGCACTCGACGAGGTCGCCGGGCGGGTCGATCACCGCGCCCTCCTGCAGCGTGATGTTGGTGATCCACTCGCGGTGCCGCAGCAGCCCCACGGTCGGCCCGGTCAGGTTCGCCGGCGACGTCAACCGGAAGTGCACGACCACGGGCGGCAGCGTACGCCGCGCCGTGGCCGCGCCTCAGCAGGCTGGTTGGAGGTCGGGGTCGGCGGGTCCCGGGTGCGCGAGGGCGTCGAGCACGAAGGCGATCGCGGTCCGGCTCATCGGGATGAGGACGTGCTCGGCGAGGTCGGCCGGGCAGTAGTCCTGCACGGTGACGTTGGTGGTCCGCGGCCCGTCGGCGAGGAAGGCGGAGGTGGAGGGCACGACGACCTCGTCGTACCGGGTGGAGACCTGCGTGTAGCTGACGGCGCCGGGCGTCTCGTCGCCCCTGTTGAGCTTCGTGAGGAAGGCCGACCCGGCCGCCTGCTGCCGGCACGCCGGGCAGACGCCGTCGAGGAGCGCGCCGGTGATCGGGTTGGACGGGTCGCCGACGATCGTGGTGCCGTGGTTGGACGGCGAGAGCCCGATCAGGTCGTCGACGTACGCCGCGCCACCGAGGAACTTGATGTAGTAGCGCGGCATCATGCCGCCCTGCGAGTGGCCGACCATCGACACCCGCGCCGCGCCGGTGGCGTCGAGGACCTTGCCGACGAAGGCCTTCAGCTGCTGGGCCGAGGTCGGGATGTCCCCGGTCCCGCGGTTGCCGTAGTCGAGCGAGAAGACGCAGTAGCCCGCGCCGACCATCGCCGAGGACAGGTCGTCGAGCAGGCTCTTCCGGTCCCCGAAGGTGCCGTGCACGATGATCACCGGCGTCGGGTGGGCCGCGCTCGGCGCGCACGACCAGTCGTTCGCCCCGGTCGGCTCGCTCCCAGGAAGTCCACTCAGGGGCGAGGTCGCCAGCGGCACCGACAGCGCCCGGGCCGGGGCAGCCAGGCCTGGCCCGGCCAGCAAGGTGAGCAGCACGGACGCGAGCAGGACACCGATGAGTCGACGCATGCCCGGCTCAACGAGCCCGGGTGACCGCCGTCACGCCCCCTTGGCACCCGATGGTGCCCGGACGTCATGCGGACGGTGCCATAGACGACACCCTCCGCATGACGTTGCTGGACGCTGGGTCGCTTCCTCCACAGGTGACGCGACCGCTCTGGCGCCGCTGAGCCCGATCGGCCACCGTCGAGCCATGCCTGCCGAGCCCTCCCTGCGGACCCGTCGCGTCCGCCGCGCGGTCGGCGCCGCCGCGCGCCAGGGCGGGGTGCTGTCACGCCGTCAGCTCTACGCGCTCGGGGTGACCCGCTGGGAGATCCGCGGGCACGTCCGCGCAGGGCGGTGGCAGCTCATCGGTGACCAGTCGGTGCATCTGGGCAACGGGGAGCTGCAGGAGCTCGGCGAGATGTGGGCCGCGGTCTTCCAGGGCGGCCCGAGTGCGTGCCTCGACGGCGCATCGGCCCTGATCGCCGCTGGGCTCGAACGCTTCGAGACAGCTCGCGTCCGGGTCTCGGTGCCTCGAGGCGCCCGGGTCCGCCGAAGCAGGAGGTTCGACATCCGCCAGACCCGGCGATGGGACCGGGGCGACATCGTCCGGTCGGGCATCCCCCGCACCCCCGTACCGACCGCCGCCGTGCGGGCCGCACTCTGGGCCCGGACCGACCGGGAGGCGACGTACGTGCTGACCCTGGTGGTCCAGCAAGGTCTGGCCCGTCCTGAGGACGTGGCATCGGCCCTGCTCCACGTGCGGCGGGACAAACGCCGTCTGCTGCTCCACGCGGTCGTGAACGACCTCCTCGACGGGGCCCGCTCCCTCGGCGAGCTCGACGTCGTCCAGGCCCTGCGACGACGTGGTCTCCCACCGCCGCAACGTCAGGTGCTCCGCAAGGACGGGAGGAACCGCTACTACCTCGACCTCTGCTGGCCGGATTTCGGCCTCGTCCTCGAGATCGACGGCATCCACCACACCTGGGCGGAGAACGTCATCGGCGACGCCTTGCGCCAGAACGCCCTCGCGCTCTCAGGGGACACCGTGCTGCGGCTGCCGCTGCTCGGCCTGCGGGTCGACCCCGACAGCTTCGTCGCGCAGGTCGAGGCCGCACTCCGAGCCGGGGGCTGGGTCCCGGCAGCCGCGTGACTCACGCCCCCTTGGGCTTCTTGCAGACCACCGTGTCGGAGGGCGTGTACGCCGTGTGGAACTTCTCCGTCCTCACGACCTCGTCGGACCCGGGCTCGTGGAAGTAGCGCCAGACGTCGACGTCGAAGCCGGAGTAGCCGGTGTTGGGGTAGCAGTCGGCGGTGGTGAGGGTGCGGGTCGCGGGCGCGCGGTAGTTGTAGCGGTCGGACGTCTTGGTCGTGATGTCCCAGGTCTTGGTGGAGTACATCGAGACCGTGACAACGCCCTGCGAGGAGGGGGTGCTCGGGGTGACGACGGCGTGGACGAGCACGCCGTGGTCGGTGTCGTTGCGGAAGCGCAGGTCGACCGACCCCCATGCGACGGTCGCCTCCCGGCCCACCGGGTAGCGGTCGATGTAGAAGGAGTGCGGCTTGTGCTCGATGTCCTCGAGGCCGGCGAAGAACATCGCGTTGAACGTCGTGGTCGCCATCTGCGAGACCCCGCCGCCGAGGTCCTCCTTGAAGATGCCGTCGCTGATGATGAAGCCCTCGGTGAAGCCGTTCTCGCGGGTGCGCTCGCCGACGATGTCGTTGAGCGAGAAGACGTCGCCGGGCTTGAGGACGGTGCCGTCGATGATCTCGGCGGCCCGGCCGATGTTGGTGTTGCGGTACTCCGCGTAGGGGTAGTACGTCGTGAACGACGAGACCTTCTCGGTGATGCCGAGCGCCTTGGCGTCGGCGGTGGTGAAGTCGGGCTCGGCCACGGTCGCCTCGACCTTCATCTCCCGCTCGCCCTCGGGACGGGTGACCAGGTCGAGGAAGGCGCTGCTGACGTCGTCGGGGTCGAACGTGACGCCGGGCTTGGCCGGCACCACCTTCGGCTTGCCGCCGACGAGCGCGACGGTGGCGTCGACGGGCGCGTCCTCCTCGCTGACGCCGGCGTCGACCAGGCGGATCAGGGCCGCGTCGTCGAGGTCGGGGACCAGCTCGCCGTCCTCGGCCCTCATGCCGAGCGCGCGGGCGAACTGGCGGGGCTGCAGCTGGACGGGCGAGTCACCGAAGACGAGCGTCACCGGTCCTGTCATGGCCGGGTTGGCGAACGAGTCGAGCGCCTCCTGCACGTCCGCCTCGTCGATCTCCGGCTCGACCGCGACGACCGGGAGCTCGATCTCGGGCTCCTGGTCCAGGTAGGCGTCCTGGAGGGCGTCGTACGCCGCCTCCGCGTCGAAGGTCTCGCCCGCGACGGGATCGACCACGACGATCTCGCCGCGCCGGAACCGAATGTCGCCGTCCGTGGCCGGGGTGCCGACCTGGTCGGCCAACGTGTCCAGCGCTCCGTCGGCGTTGATGACGGCGTCGACGTCGTCGCCGCCGGCCCAGTAGTCCCAGAGCGGTCCGGGGGCCCAGCCGCGGTCGCCGCCGCCGGCCTCCGCGACCGAGCCCGCGTAGTCCACCGAGAGGCCCACGTCCGAGGGCACGAGCTCGAACGACGAGCCGTCGTGGTCGACGGTGATCGGCCGGTCCTCGCGGTCGGCGAGGCCCTCCCGGAGCGCCTGCTCGGCGTCCGCGGGCGAGAGCCCGCCGATGTCGACGCCGGCGACGGTGGTGCCGCGCGGCACCTTGTCCCCCGCGATCGTGTGCGCCGCGGCGTACGCCGCCCCGGCGAGCAGCACCACGCCCGCGACCACCAGCAGGACGACGCCGCCGCCCGCACCCTCCCGCTTGCTCACGCGGGTCAGTCTAGGGAGTGCCGGTCCGCGGATCGCGCGGTCGCGGCCGGGGCAGCGTCCCGACCGCGACGATCGGCAGCAGCAGCGCGATGCCCAGCACGGAGTAGCCCTGCCAGTCCTGGCTGATCAGGTAGTCGCCCTCCGGCCGCGGGATCGTCAGCCAGCCGACCATGGCAACCCACCCGATCGCGAAGGCGAGCCGCGACCACCAGCCGGGCGGCAGCGCCAGGGTGGTGACGACCGTCGCCGCCGCGGCGAGCACGAAGCCCCAGACCCGGTCGTGGACGGCGACGGCGGCGATGCCGGTCACCGCGCCGACGACCAGCAGCCCCACCGCCGCGAGCAGCCTCACAGCCCCGCGAAGAGGTCGGTCTCGAGGCCGTTGTCGTCGAGGTCGCCCCGCTCGCCCTTCGCGATCCGGTAGAACTCCACGCCCCACGCCTGGCTGCCGACGTTGTTGGAGAGGGCGAAGAACGGGCCGTCGGTGGTGATCTGGGTGGCGTGGGCGCGCATGGCGTCCATCTTCTGGTCGACGAAGTCGGTGGCGTCCACGCCCGCGGCCAGGTCGGTGTCGGCGGTGACGAAGTGCGGCAGCGGCCCGTCGGGGTCCATGCCCTCGAAGGTCGTCGTGTCGCCCGCGTCGCGCAGCGCACGCAGGCCCTCGCGCATCCGGCTCTCGGACATCGCGCCCCAGTAGATCTTGGCGATCTCCCACGCCTCGCCGAGGTCGTGGCGGTAAGACGGGACCGCGGCCAGCTGCGCGGCGTACATCGCGACCCGGTGCGCCTGGATGTGGTCGGGGTGGCCGTAGCCGCCGAACTGGTCGTAGGTCACCAGCACCTGCGGCCGGACCTCGCGGATGATCGCGACGAGGTGGTCGGCCGCGTCGGTCAGGTCGGCGTTCCAGAAGGCGTTGGGGTGCTGGGCGAGCACCTCGGGGTCGCCGACCGCGTGGCCGTCCTCGTGCCAGGCCATGCCGGAGTCGCGGTAGGTGCCGAAGCCGCCGAGGAAGCGGTGGTCGGTGACGCCGAGCGTCTTCATCGCATCGGCCAGCTCGCCGCGGCGGTGCTCGCCGAGCCCGTCCTCGCGGTCGGCGGCGAGGTGCTCGAGCTCGGGCACGAGGATCTCGCCCATCTCCCCCGCCGTGCAGGTGACCAGCGTGACCCCGCGACCCTCCGCGACGTAGCGGGCCATGGTGGCGCCCTGGCCGATCGTCTCGTCGTCGGGATGGGCGTGCACGAGCAGGAGGCGCTGGTCGGCGGTCGCAGCGGTCATCAGGGGGCACCCTCGTTCGGTTTCTTGAGCCGGCGCGGCTGCGTCGGGAGCTCGATCGGGCTCGGTGGTACCCAACCAGGCGAGGGCTCCTCGTGTTCCAGCCAGCCGTCGAACTCGTCGACCAGCAGGTCGAGCACGAACTCCGGCGCGTCGGTCAGCACCGCCCAGGGGTGGTCCTCGTCGTCGTCCTCGCCGGAGAGGCGCTCGCGGACGACGCGCGCGTCGTACCCGCCGGAGACGAGGCGCGCGACCACCGCGGCCGCGTCGTCCTCGTCGAAGAAGATCCCTCGCACGCCGCTCATCCTCCCCGTCCGGTCAGGCTCGGCAGCAGGTGGGCCAGGAACGGCCGGTCCGGCTCGAGCCAGTCGACCTCGCCGAGCTGGTCGCCGGCCAGCCAGCGCACCGCGTCGTGCTCGCGGGGCTCGGGCTCGCCGGCCACCAGCTCGCACGTGCCGACCGCGAGGACGTGCCGGCCGCCGATGGCGACCTCGCCGGGCAGCCACCCGGTCACCGCGACGGTGCAGCCGAGCTCCTCGCGGATCTCGCGGACCAGCGCGACCTCCCGGGTCTCGCCCGGCTCGACCTTGCCGCCGGGGAGCTCCCAGCGTCCGGCGGCCTCCGGCGGCGCCGTACGCCGCGCCGCCAGCACCCGCCCGTCCCGGAGGATCGCTGCTCCGACGACGACGCTGACCGCTGGCACGTCGGGGAGGCTACCGTTCCGAGGGTGCAGCTCACGCGCGTCGACGACCTGGACGCCGAGGTCGACGCGCTCGCCGCCCGGCACGGCGGCCGGGCCGGCCTCACCGCCGTCCTCGGCGGGCTGGACCGCCGGCTGCGGCGCACCTGGGCGCCCTGCCTGACACCCCATCGCGCCTGGACGTGGGAGGCGGTCGACCGCGGCGACCGCCGGTGGTGGCCGCAGGGGGTCGCCGCAGCACCGGGCGGCCGCTACGTCGCGGTGTCGTGGTACTCGACGGACCACCGGTCCCGGATCTCCTTCGCCGATCTCCGGCGGCGGCGCTACCGCCACGTCGAGCTCGTGCTGCCCTCGGCCGACGGGCACGCCCCGCTGCCGGTGCACGCCGGTGGCATCGCCTGGTCCGGCTCGACCCTGCACGTCGCGGCGACCAGGGCCGGCCTCTGGGTGTGCGACACCCGCGACGTGGTCCGCACCGAGGCGGGCTACCTGCTGCCCGTGCGGCACCGCCTCGCGCCCTCCGACGACTTCCGCTTCTCGTTCCTCGGCTCCGTCGGCGACGGCCTGGTGGCCGGGGAGTACGGCGGCCGGACGCAGACGCACCGGGTGGCGCACATCGGGACCGACGCGTTCGCCGAGGTCACCGAGGTCGTCGACCTCGGGGTGGTCCGGGCGCAGGGTGTCGCGATCGCGGACGGCACCTACTACCTGACCGCCTCGCACGGCACCCGGACCCCGGGGTCGCTGTGGATGGGCCGCGCCGGCGCGCTCCGCGAGCGGAGGTACGCCGTACCGATGGGGCCGGAGGACCTGGCCCACGACCCCACGACCGACCGGCTCTGGACGGTCACCGAGCACCCGCACCGGCGCTGGATCGTGACGATCCGGCGCCGGTGGCTCTGACGCCGCTCCCGGTCAGAGCGGACCGGTCGGCGGCGGCGGCTGCGTCGGGTCGTTGGTCGGCGGGTCCGGGTTGGTCGGCGTGCTGCCGCCGCCGCTGTGGTGCGGCTTCGGGTTCGTGGTCAGCTTCATCGCCGGCGACCGGCCGCTGAGGTTGCCGCCGCCCGGCGGGTTCCAGACCCGCCAGAAGCTCTTGCCCACCCGGGTCGCCGCCGCCGACACGCGGTAGGTGCCGTCGCGGGCCGAGCGGAACTTCCGCACGGTCGTCCACTCGTGGTTGACGTACTTCTGCAGCCAGAGCGTCGTCGCCCGCCCCGGCCAGAACCGGCCGACGACGGAGAAGGAGCTGCCCTGGACCACGCTCGGGTCCGCGAAGCGGGCCCGCACGTTGGTGTGGACCAGCACCTTGATGGTCTTGGACGTCGACCCTGCGTACTTGCTGGTGCCGGGGTACGAGACGCGGTAGCTCGCCGAGTAGATCGGCTTGATCTTCACGCCCGCCTTGCCGGACTTCCCGATCTTGACCTTGCCGGCCCGGTCGTACTTCTTGTGGTGCACGGTCTTGCGCTGGAGCGCCACCCGGCCCGGCAGGGCCTGGCCGGTCATCGTGTGCAGCGACGCGGTCAGCTTCTTCGTCGCGCCGGCGATCAGGACGATCTTCTTGGTCTTGCCGCCACGGGTGAGCTTGGCGCGCGAGCCGAAGCCCTCGAAGTTGACCACGCGCGACTGGTCGCTGGTGGTGGCGACGAGGTTGTCGACGTCGAAGGCGCGACCCTCGCAGCCGAACATGAAGCCGACCCAGGCGCCACTGCCGTCACCGCCGTGCGCGGACACGAAGTCGCTGAGCACGGCGTTGGGCGCATCGGCGTCCGCGAGGCCCGACGAGTTGTAGTGGCGCCACTGGAACAGCACCGAGGAGACCTGCGCGGACACCGTGTGCCAGCCCTGGGCGGAGTCCGGCGAGAGCTGGTAGCGGCCGTTCCAGTAGCCGGTGTCGCCCGGAGGCGTGTAGAGCACGACGGCCTGGCCGGAGACCCCGGAGTCCTTGGGTCGGACGCTGATCGAGAGCTGGGAGAGGGAGTAGGGCGACGCGACGTGGGTCGTCGGGCCGATGCCGTAGGAGCTGTCGGCCGGGCTCCAGCCCACGGCGCCCTGGCCGAGGGGGGCGTCCTTGTCCCGGACGATCCGCAGCTTCGGCGCCGGGTCCGGCCGGGCATCCGGGTTGAGGCAGCCCTGGCTCACGATCTCGACCTTCGCGGCGCCGAAGTGGTTGCCGTCGACCCGCGTCGCCGCCGGCGCCGCGGACGGCAGCCCGGTCAGCACGACGGCGACGGCTGCGGCAGCAGCACCCAGCACGGTTGTACGCATCGGAGTCCCCCAAGACAAGACAGGCGAGGGAGGGTCGCGCCCTCCACGATTCATCGTAGGTGGCCGGGCGGAGTCCGGAGGAATTCCGGTGAACCTGCCCGAAATCACCGCGAGCGCCGTCGATGACGGCGCTCGTGGTGCCCATCGGGCGGGATCGGGATGCCCTAGGGTGACACAGGCGGTCCGGACCATTCTCGCGCAGCGGCAAACAGAGAATGGCCCGGACCGCGTCTGTGTGTCCCGACTTGGTACTTCAGTGGTGCACGGGGGTTGCGGGAGCGTGGCCCCCGGGGAGCCGGCTCCGGGACAGTCACTCATCTGCCCCGGAGCCAGCCCGTACGGACCTAGAAGGTCACTTGATCTTCTTGCTGGCCTTGTCGGCGGTGGTCTTGCCCGAGACGGCGGTGATCTTGACCGTGTACTTGGTCAGCTTCTTGCCGTTCTTGTCCTTGACCTTGAAGGTCGTGTCGCCCGACGCGTTGAGCGTCTTGGACGCAACCTTCTTGCCCTTGACCCAGAGGGTCGCCTTGGCGCCGGCGGCGGCGCTGACGGCGTTGGCCTTGACCTTGTCGGTCTTGCCACCCGAGCCCGAGACCTTCAGCTTCGGGTCGACGGTGCCCTGGAACTTGACGACGTCGGTCTGCTCACCCTGCGGGATGATCGTCGAGCCGTCGCTGAGCACAGCGGTGACCGTGGCCGTGCCGGCCTTGGCGCCCTGGAAGATGTAGAAGGCCTGGCCGGCGGCGTTGGTGGTGCCGCTGCCGTTGCCCTCACCGTTCTGCAGGTCGTCCGGACCGGTGCGGAAGAAGTCGACGTGCAGACCCTGGATCGGCTCGCCGTTCTGGTCGACCGCGGTGTAGGTCTCCGTCACGGTGGTGCCCACCGGCTGGGTGTCCGAACCGGTGTGGGTCAGCGTGAAGGTCGACGCCGAGTAGTCGATGTCGTACCAGCTGATGGTCTCGCTGTCACCGGTGATGTCGACCGGGTGGGTCGTGTCGATGCTGTCCGAGGCGTCGGTGTCGCCCTGGAAGCCCGCCGTCGTGGTGTCGGCGTCGAGCCACGTGGTGACCGGAGCGTTGTCCCAGGTGCCGGTGACGGTCTGGTCGGCAGCCTCGTCGGAGCTCGTGTAGAGGTTCGGCGAGTCGTCGGTGAAGTTCGACCAGGTGCCGCTGGTGGACAGGTCGGCGGCGGAGCCGGCGTCGTCCAGGTCGATGAACGCCGAGGTGAGGTTGCCGTACTGGTCGGTCGCCTGCACGTTCCACGCGAGCTGCTCGGTGGTCGGCGCCTTCGGGAGGGTGGCGTCGCTGACGGTCTGGGTGTCGTCGAGGGTGACGGTCACCTCGCCGCCGTTGAAGGGGTCCTCCGAGTAGAAGGTGACCGGCTCGGTGAAGGTCTTGCCGCCGACGGTGAAGGTGACGGTCGCGTCGACCTCGCCGTCGTCGTCGAAGCCGGAGTCCTTCTCGATCGCCACGACGGCCTCGGCGTAGCCGCTGTCGTCCGTGGTGGTGTCGTAGGTCGAACCGAGGTCCTCCCACTCGCCGTACTGAGCGCCGTCAGCGGCAGCCGGGTCGGCCTTGAGCTCGCTGAGCTGCGTCGCGTCCGGCGTGGTGAAGAAGCCGTGGTCGGTGCTGACCTTGACCGGGAGGTCGGTCAGCGGGGTGCCAGCGGCGTTCTCGACGGTGATGTCCACGTGGACCGGGCGGCCCGGGGTGGCGTCGCCGGCGAGGTCGTAGCTGTCGGTGTCCGACTCGGACGAGCTGACCACGGTGTCGGCCAGGAAGTCGACCTCGAGCGGGGAGCTGGCGTTGTCGTTGTTGGTGCCGTAGGCCGGGGTGTTGGCGTCGTTGGCCAGAACGGTGCCGCCCAGCTCCGCGGTCTGCGGGGTGGCGGTCGGGTCGACGATCGCGAGGCCGAACGAGCCGTCCGAGCCCGAGACCGCGGTGGCCGCGGTGTCGGAGACGCGGGTGGTGCCGGCCGGCTGCGCCGCCTGCGGGGCGATCGCGGCGTCACCGAGGACGTTCTTGGTCCAGGTGAGGGCCACGTTGCGGTTGGGCAGCGCGGTGTGGTCGTCGAGCTCGATGACACCCTTGACGGTGGCGGTGCTGCCGGCGGCGGCCTGGGCCACACCGCCGTCGTTCCACACCAGGTTGGCCTCACCGGTCTTGACCGTCAGCGCGGAGGCCGAGAGGTCGCCGGAACCCTGACCCGGGTTGCCGTCCTTCTCGATCCACACGTTGAGGGTGTAGGTGCCCTCGGCGGCGGAGGTGCCACCCGGCAGCGCGACCGTGTAGGTGCCGTCGCCGTTGTCGGCGGGAACCACGGTGGTCGGAGCCGCGGCGGTGCCACCGAACGGGGTGAAGGTCCACGAGCCGGAGAGGTTCTGGCCGGCGAGGGCCGCGCCGCTCTGGTCCTTGACGGTCACCGAGATGTCGCCCGCGGTGTACTCGTCGCGGTCGAACGCCGCACCGTCGTGCGAGGACGAGGTGATCGTCGTCGCGGTCGGGGAGTAGGACGTGACGGTGACGGTGCGACGGAAGTCGACCGCCGCGTCGTAGCCGTCGCTGTCGGTGGTGTTGACGTAGTAGGCGTACTGCGAGCCCTCGGCCGAGCCGGTGAGGCCGGTGAACTTGGCCTGGCCGCTCTCGTCGGTGTACTCGGCGTCGGCGATGCCGGACGCCGGGACGACCTGGGCACCCGAGACGGGCTTGCCGTTCTGGTCGAGCACGGTCACGGTGGCGGTGGAGGTGCCGGCACCCTGGACCGTCGCCGGGGACGCGGTAGCGGTCACCGAGGTGATGGTCTGCTTGTACAGCGAGACGGCCTCGGCGTCGTCGGAGCCGTTGGCGTCGGTCGACGCGGCGCCGACCACGGCCTCGTTGACGGCCGGGGTCGCGGCGCTCCACGAGTAGCCGGTGAAGTCGACCGAGCCCGTGAAGGTGCGGGTGCCGTTGGCCGGGGTGCCGAGGGTGGCGGTGTCGGTGCCGGTCGCGGTGCCGGTGGTGAGGTTGGAGACCTCGACGCCGGCGGCGCCCGCGTTGGCGGTGCCGGAGACGACACCGAGCGAGTCGGTCGCGGTCTCACCGGCGTAGGGCTGCACGAAGACACCGATGGCGGAGCCGGCCGCGTTGCCGACGTTGACCGACGGGCTGGCGACGTTGATGTGCACGGTGGCGCCATCGGCGGTACCAGCGGACGGGTTGCCGGTCGAGAGCAGGCCCACGGCCTGGATGTCGACGTCGGTGTTGTAGAGCGCCGCCGGGACGGTCCACTCGGTCGAGAAGGCGCCGTTGGACTTGGAGACCGTGGCGATCGGGGTCCAGGTGCCGCCGTTGTCGTACTCGAAGCGGACCTGCTGGATGTTGGCGCCGCCACCCGCGAGCAGGTGGACGGTGGTGTCGACGCCGTCGTTGGCGATCGACGCGTCACCGGTGTACTGCGTGTACAGCACGGTGTCGCCGGCGCCGGCGATCGTCGAAGTGATGGAGTCGGCCGAGGCCGAGGAGGCGAGGAGCGGGACGCCCGCGATCGCCAGCGCGGAGACGGCGGAAGCCGCCAGTCCCCGCTTGATGCCGCTGCTGATCATGCTGATTCCTTCCGGAGTGAGTGAACAGGGAAAGGAGATCCCTGCTCCTTACATGAGGCCCGAGAGCCTCGTGTGTATGCAGCACATGAGAGAACCCTGAGTGCCGACCGGCAGCCTAGGGACGCGACCTGGGTCACCGTCCGGTTGTTGCACTCGACTGTCAAACCTGCAATAAATGGGTGTCGGGAGCTCGGGAGGACCTACAGGACTGCCGGCGATATCGGGGGATAGATGACCGTCGCACGTACGACGCCCGACGGCGCGCGCCGTCGGGGCCGTCCGCAGCGCCTGCCCGAGGACCCGCACCCGCTCCCGTCCGGGGTGGTCGGCTGCGACCAGCGGATCGCCTGGCTGATCACCGTCTCCCGCGTGCTCGGGCCGGACCCCACGCTCGCCCGGCGCGACGGCTTCATCGGCGCGCTCAAGGACCGGGGCATCCCCGTGGACGCCTCGCGGGTCTCCCGCTGGGAGTCCGGGCTCCAGCCGCTCCCCCACCGGGTCACCGCGACGTACGAGACCGTGCTCGGCCTGCCGGAGGGCACCCTCGTCGCGGTCGCCAGCGGCCTGCGCCGCGCCTTCGGGACGGGTCCGACCCCGCGCGAGAACACCGTGCGGGAGACCGAGCTGACCGACAACCAGCTCGACCTGGTGCTCGACCTGACCGACGCGGGCAAGGCCACCGGCGCCGACTGGCTCGCGCTCGCCGACCACTTCAGCCGCTTCGACCGGATCTTCCTGCGCGAGGCGGACTGGACCCGGCTGTGCCAGCAGCTCGTCGGCGAGCTCAGCGCCGCCGTCGGACCGGGCTACGTCCGCCGCTACGAGGCCGCCGCGGCGTTCATCCGCCACCCCAAACGCGCGCCGGCACCTGATCCTGGCGATCGGCCACTTCGTCACCAACCCGGACACCCAGGTCGTGGCGCCGGTGCTCAACCTCCTCTCCGAGGTGCCGGACCCCGCCGCCGCCGCGCTCACGCTGCGGATGCTGTCGGCCGACAGCGAGAACAAGTACCTCCGCCGGGCCGCGTCGTCGGTGGCCGCGACCAAGCTCGCCCGCGGCCACTTCGACGAGGCCGCGCTGCCGCGGCTGGAGACCCACGTCGTCGGCGCGCTGCGCCGCGGCGAGTCGCTCGACGGCCGCCTCGACTCCTTCGACCTGGCCGTGCAGCTGCCGGAGCGCTCGTGGGCCCAGGTCTCCGGCGCGCTGCGCACCCGCCGCGCCCACGCGCTGGTCGAGCAGGCCCGCACCGGCAGCGAGCTGGTGAGCGCCACCCGCGCCGCGTCCGTCGTCGCCGACCTCGCCCCCTCGATCCAGGCGGACACCCCGACGCACCAGGCGCAGGAACCCGACCTGATGCTGCGCCGGCTGCTGCGTGAGGCGCTGCTGCACGCCCACAAGCCGCGCCGGCACCACGCGGCGCTGCTGATCGCGGCCTCGCCGTACGCCCCGGCGACGGCACGCCGCCTGCTGTCGGTGGCCGAGGACGACAACGACCTGCTCGCGGCCCGGGCCTGGACGGTGCTGATGCGGCTCGACACCGCACCGCACCGCGACGAGGTGGTCCGGCAGGCGATCACCGAGCCCCGCCCGTCGATCCGGTCGCGGGCCCTGGTGACCGCCGGCCTCGGCGGCGAGCTCGACGTCGCCCAGGGCGGCGAGATCGTCGCGCGGCTCGACAGCGCCCGGTCGCTGGAGCGGCACGCCACCCTCTTCGCCCTCGGCATGGCCGGCTCACCCGAGCTCGGCACGCTCACCAGCTCCGAGGACGTCGACACCCAGCGCGGCGCCCAGTGGTGGCTCACGCGGGGTGGCGCGATCCGCGACGCCGACGTGCTCTGATCTCAGCTGGTCCGGGGCTGCATCGCGAGCTGCCGGCTCTGCGCCACGAGCCGGCCGGCCGAGTCCCACACCTCGCAGTCCTCCTCGAACATGCCGCCCGCCATGTTGCGGGTCCGGTGGCGCACCTTGAGCCACCCCGGCGCCGGCCGAGCGCGCACGTGCGCGGTGAGCTCGAGCGTCGGCGCCCAGCCCATCATCCCGAGGTCGAAGGTCACCGGCGGCAGCGCGTCGAGCACCATCAGCAGCGACACCGGGTCGGGCTCACGCCCGTCGACGAGGCGGAACCACGCGGCGAGCTCACCGCGGCCGCTCGGCTGCCCGACCGCCCAGCCGACGTGGTCGGGGTGGAAGCGCATGTCGAAGCGACCCATCATCGGGGCCAGGTCGAGGATCTCCTGCGGCGCGAGCGTGTTGGCGACGCACTCGTCCGGCGGCGGGAGCACGGGCTCGGTCGCGGTGGTGCGTACGTCGTCGCCGAAGCGGGCCAGGTCGCCGTACGTCGCGAGCGCGGCGATCCGCGTCTCGCCCTCCTGCACCAGCTCGACCGACGCCGTGGCGACGCGGCCGCCCTCGCGGCGGACGTCGACGGCGACCGTGGCCGGGCCGGGTCGCGCCGCAGAGAGGTAGTAGGCCGAGACCGCGACCGGGTCGGGCTTCGCCGGGAACGTCGCGCGCAGGGCGGTGCCGATCACCGCGAGCAGGTAGCCGCCGTTGACGCCGCCACCCACGACCCAGCCTTCCGCGAGCTCGGCGGCGTACCGTCCGTCGCCCTCGGGCCGGACTGCGGTCTGGGCGTCGAACTCGTGGGGCACGCACTGACCCTAGAGTGAGGGCCATGACGGACCGGCACCCGCGGTGGGTCTACGACGAGGGCGAGGAGCCGGACCCGCGCTACACGCTGGCGAACGAGCGCACATTCCTGGCCTGGGTGCGGACGGCGCTGGCGATGCTGGCCGGCGGCGTGGCGCTGCACGCGCTCGGGCTGCCGGACACCGGCTGGGTGCGGACCACCCTCGCCGTGCTGCTCGTCCTGCTCGGCGCCGCGGTCACCCTCTTCGCCATGGTGCGCTGGGCGCGCATCGAGCGGGCGATGCGGACCGCGCAGCCGCTGCCGGGCTTCAACCTCGGCTACCTGGTCACGCTCGCGATCGTGGTCGGTGCCGCGCTGCTCGTCCTGGCCTTCCTCTGAGGACCGTCAGCCCTTCGACGTCCCCTTGCCGCCCTTGCCCGCCTTGCCGCAGGTGAAGGTCGCCGTGACCTGGGGGCCGTCGCCGGAGACGCCGGACGTCGGGGCGTCCACGGTCGCTCCGCTGCCGTCCTTCGCGACCTCGAGGCCCACCTCGGGGTCGGTCGTGGTGAAGGTGGCCCCACCGACCGTCAGGTTGGCGTTGGTCTGGATGTCGTCGTTGCCGGCGTAGACGATGAGCTGGTCCTTGCCGTCGGCCGACTGGTAAGCGGTGACGCCGGAGGCGTTGGAGACCGTGGCCTTGCCGCTCCACGAGGCCTCGGCGGCGCCGGTCACCTCGACCTCCACGCTGCACTGCTTCGTGAAGGTGCCCTCGTCGCCGCCGGCCGAGCTCGAGGCGGCGGGCGTCGACGAGTCGTCCTTGTCGTCCGAGCCGCCGCTGCAGGCCGTCACGGAGGTCAGCAGGGCGAGGGCGGTCACGGTCAGGGCGAGTCGGCTCGAACGCATGCGCCCGAGTGAAGCATGTCGGCCAACCCGTCTGGACCAGGGGGCTCGCTGGTGCTCGGACCATGAGGACGGGGTACGAGCCCTCGCCCCGAGCGCGCACCGGTCTAGATAGGTGGTCGGGACGGACCGGCTTTTCCGCAGGTTCGGCGCGCGGCGACCGAGGAGACAGGTGTGGCGGCGACCCGCTGCACCAGCAGCACTCCCCAAGAAAGCCGGGCGATCCGATGACGACCCAGGGCGCAGATGACCGCGAGCCCGACGAGCGCGCGGCACACCACCTCCCGCTCGCGGGCAGCCTGGTGCGCGAGGTGCTCCGGCGTACGCCGGCCCAGCTGGTCGAGGACGACCTGTACGCCGCGGCGCTGACCGCGCTCGTCGACGCCGACGCCGACTTCGACCCCGTGCACGACGCGCCGTACGACCGCTACGTCACAGCACGGATCCGCGCGGGCATGTTCGAGGAGCTCCGCTCCGTCGACTGGGAGGCCCACGACCTGCCGTCCGTGACCGCACGCACGACGGCCGCCCGGGACCGGCTGCACACCGTCCTCGACCGGTTCGGGGACCGCGCGCAGGCCCTCGCCGCGCTGGACGGCGAGATCCCGGGCGAGCCGGAGGCCACCTCCGTCGCCGACACCACCGACCTGCCCTACCTGCGGGCCGCGCTCGCGGAGCTGCCGCCGCACCCCGACCTGGCCGCCGTCGACGTGCACCTCCTGCGCGCCGAGAGCCTCGCCGCGCTGCGGGCCTCGCTGATGACCCGGCACGAGGACGAGACCCGCGCGCTCGCCGGCCTCGACGCGGTCGCCGCGGCGGTCCGGGCGTCCCGGGTGTCCTTCGCCAGCGGCCGGGTCGAGCTCGACGTGGTCGAGCACGCGGAGCCGGACGGCGTGAGCGCGTCGACCAACCTGACCGCCTGACCGCCCCCGCGGCGTACACATCCCCGAAACAACCGTTGCCTAGCGTGCGGCGGCATGACGACCGTCGCGCGTGAGCACGTGCTCCAGCCCGGTGCGGGGCCCGTGCGCGGCGCGGCGTACCTGCCCTCGACGCCGGACCACGTGCTCTGGGGTCGGCTGCCCTGCGCCACCGATGCTCCGGTGCTCTCCGTCGCGCCGGGGACCGAGGTCACCTTCGACACGATCAGCCACGAGGGGATCCTCGAGGACCAGGGTCGGGACCCGAAGGCGTTCTTCGGCGCGTACGACGTTCCGGGGGTGCTCGACGACGCCGTCGCCCTCGCGGCCAGCGACGACCCGCACACCTTCGGCGTCGATGGGCCGCACGTGGTCAGCCGGCCGGTGCGCGTCGAGGGCGCGCGGCCCGGCGACCTGCTGGCGATGACGGTGGTCGAGACGCTTCCCCGGGTGCCGTACGGCGTCATCTCGAACCGCCACGGCAAGGGCGCGCTGCCGGGCGAGTACCCGCTCGCGGGCGACGTCTTCAGCGCCTTCGCGAGCGTCGACGCGGCCGGCACCCACGGGCAGCTGCCGCTGGTCGAGGGCGGTGAGCGGGTGGTGGAGTTCCCGCTCGCGCCCTTCCTCGGGATCATGGGCGTCGCCGTCGCCGGGGACCAGCGCCCGCACTCGGTGCCGCCCGGGCCCCACGGCGGCAACATCGACATCAACCTCCTCACCGTCGGCGCCACGCTCTACCTCCCGGTGCAGGTCGAGGGCGCGCTCGCCTACGTCGGCGACCCGCACTTCGCGCAGGGCGACGGCGAGGTGTCGCTGACCGCGATGGAGGCGTCCCTGCGCGCGACCGTCCGGCTCGACGTGGTGCCGCACGAGGACGCCGTACGCCGCTTCGGCGAGCTGGCCGGGCCGCTGGCCGAGACCACCGACTTCCTGGTCCCGACCGGGATGGACGAGGACCTCGACGTCGCGGTCCAGAACTGCGTGCGCGCCGCGATCGCGCTGCTCGGCGCCCGCTACGGGATGGACCCGCGGCTGGCCTACGCCTACCTCTCGGCGGCGACCGACTTCGACATCTCGCAGGTCGTCGACGTGGTCAAGGGCGTGCACGCCCGCATCCGCACGTCAGACTTCCCTGCATGAGCCAGCAGCCGGTCCCGGTCCCCGACGGCCTCGTCGACGCGTTCTGGGAGTACGAGCGCGCCCTGATGGCCGACGACCTGCCGACCCTCGACCGGCTCTTCGCGCCGGGCGCCTCGACCCTGCGCGGCGACGCCAACGGGCTGCTCGTCGGGCACGACCAGATCAGCGCCTTCCGGGGCGGACGCGGCGGGGCGCCGAAGCGCCGGATCGTGCAGACGCACGTGCAGACCATCGACCGCGACCACGCCCTCGTCGTCGCGATCACCGAGCTCGAGCGCGGCGGCCGCGGTCAGCAGACCCAGCTGTGGGCGCGCACCCGCGACGGCTGGAAGGTCACCGCGGCCCACGTCGCGACCGCCGCCCCGGCCCTCGACACGCGCGTCTGGCGGCTGGTCGGCGACCCGCTCGTCGAGCCCCTCGGCCACGGCGACCTCGACGGCGAGACGGTCGCCGTCAAGGACCTGTACGCCGTGCGGGGCCAGCGGATCGGTGCCGGCAACCCGGCCTGGCTCGACGAGGCACGCGTCGAGCCCGTCCATGCCCGGGCCGTCGAGCTGCTGCTCGAGGCCGGCGCGGCGGTGCGCGGCATCGCCCGCACCGACGAGTTCGCCTACAGCCTGGCCGGCGCCAACACCCACACCGGCACCCCGCCGAACCCGAAGGCGCCGCACCGGATCTCCGGCGGCTCGACCTCCGGCTCCGCGAGCGCGGTCTCCCTGGGCCACGCGACCATCGGGCTGGGCACCGACACCGGCGGCTCGATCCGCGTGCCCGCGGCGTACCAAGGGCTCTTCGGCATCCGGACCACCCACGGCGCGGCCTCGACGTACGCCCTGCTGCCGCTCGCGCCGTCCTTCGACGCGGTCGGCTGGCTGACCCGGGACGCCGGACTGCTGCGCCGGGTCGGCGAGGTGCTGCTCCCGCCGGCACCGCGCAACCCGCGGCACGACCTCGTCGCCGTACCGGGACTCATCCGGATGGCGGAGGACGACGTCGCCGCCGTGGTCGACGGCTTCGCGGCCGACCACGGCGCGATGCGCGAGTCCTGGGACCTGGCGGACCTCTCCCTGTGGCTGCAGGCCTTCCAGACCGTGCAGGCGTGGGAGGCGTGGCGCGAGCGCGGGGGCTGGCTGACCGGCCGGCTCGACACGCTGGGCGCCGACGTCCGGGGGCGCTTCGAGGCCGCCTCGCTCATCGACGACGACCGCGCCGACGCCGCCCGCGGGGTGCTCGCCGGCGCCCGCGAGCGGATCCTCGACCTGCTCGGCGACCGGGTGCTGGTGCTCCCCTCCGCGTCCTCGGTCGCGCCGCTCCTCGGCCAGGGCCTCCAGGCCGTGCGCGACGCGACCATGGGGCTGACCTGTCTCGCGGGGATCGCCGGGCTGCCGGCCGTCTCGCTCCCCCGCAGCACGCGGCAGGGGCTGCCGACCGGCGTGTGCCTGGTGGCCGCGCCGGGTCGCGACCGCGACCTCCTCGACCTGGCCGCGGACCTGGGGTAGTCGGAGATGCCCGCGTCGCGCCGTCGGTCGATCTTCACCGCCCGCCTGGTCAACACGGCGGGCAGCGGCGGGCAGCCGCAGGTGGTCGACGACATGCGGCGCGCGATCCTCTCCGGGGACGAGCCGCCGGGGACGCTGATCCCGATCGAGGCGGTCGCGCAGTTCTTCGGGGTCAGCCAGATCCCGGTCCGCGAGGCGCTGAAGGTGCTGCTCGGCGAAGGCCTGGTCGAGCACGTGCCGCACGTGGGCTACAGCGTCGCGAAGCTGTCGTTCGTCGAGTTCCGCGAGCTCTACGACGTCCGCCAGGCGCTCGAGTCGGCGGCGCTGCGGGCCGCGGTGGTGCACGCGGCTCCCGCGGACGACGAGCTGGTCCGGGAGACCCACGAGGAGATGGCCGCGGCGATCGCAGCCGGCGACGAGCGGGCCTACCACGCCGCGTCCCGGCGCTTCCACATGGCGCTGATCGGGCCGGCGCGGATGCAGCGGCTGGTGCACATGTACGAGGGCGCGTGGAACATGACCGAGCCCGCCCGGCCGATGGCCCGCGTGGACGAGAGCGGGCGCCGTACCTTCCACGACGACCACGACCGGATGCTCGCGGCCTTCATCGCCCGCGACGCCGACGCCCTGGTGGCCGAGTCCACCCGGCACTTCGACCACCTCAAGGACGGGATCGCGGCCTTCGCCGACGACCCGGACGTCTTCCGAGCCTGAGCGGGGCGTCGTATACCGCTATATCTTTCCCGTGACCTCGGGTTCACGGCGCGGCGCGGACGGTGAAACAACCGGTTCCTAGCGTCCTCGGCGACGCGGCTGCCGCAGGCGGCCGGACCGACCGAGGAGACGGCCATGACCGACACGACCAGCAGCCACCGTCCGGAGCCGGACCTCGTCGAGGCCGCCGGCTACCCGCCGGGCCGGGGTGTCGCGAAGCGCGACTACCACCCGCGACTGACCAACGAGGACCTCGCGCCGCTCAAGGAGCAGACCTGGGGCACCTACAACATCTTCGCGTTCTGGATGTCGGACGTGCACAGCGTCGGCGGCTACCTCACCGCGGGCAGCCTCTTCGCCCTCGGCCTGACCAGCTGGCAGGTCTTCATCTGCCTCATCGTCGGCATCTGCATCGTGCAGTTCTTCTGCAACCTGGTCGCCAAGCCCAGCCAGCTCGCGGGTGTGCCCTACCCGGTGATCAGCCGCGCGTCGTTCGGCGTCCTCGGCGCCAACATCCCGGCGATCATCCGCGGCCTCATCGCCGTCGCCTGGTACGGCGTCCAGACCTTCCTCGCGGCCGAGTCGCTCAACATCGTCTTCCTCAAGATCTGGCCCGGCCTGGCGCCCTGGGCCGACGTCGACCAGCACGGCTTCCTCGGTCTGTCGGTCCTCGGCTACGTCAGCTACGCGATCCTCTGGGTCCTCCAGGGCCTGCTCTTCTGGCGCGGCATGGACACCATCCGGAAGTTCATCGACTTCGCGGGCCCCGCCGTGTACGTCGCGATGATGGCGCTCTGCATCTACCTGCTGGTGAAGGCCGACTTCGACATCGACCTCAACCTCTCCGACCACGCGCTGCACGGCTCGGCGCTGATCAGCACGATGCTCGCCTCCATCGCCGTGGTCGTGTCCTACTTCTCCGGCCCGATGCTCAACTTCGGCGACTTCTCGCGCTACAGCAGGTCCTTCGACTCGGTGAAGAAGGGCAACTTCTGGGGCCTGCCGATCAACTTCGTGGTCTTCTCGCTGCTCACCGTGCTGACCGCCGCCGCGACCGTGCCGGTGTACGGCGAGCTCATCACCGACCCGATCCAGACGGTCAACAAGATCGACAACACCTTCGCGATCATCCTCGGCGGCCTCACCTTCGTGACCGCGACCGTCGGCATCAACATCGTCGCCAACTTCATCTCGCCGGCGTTCGACTTCTCCCACGTCAACCCGCAGAAGATCAGCTGGCGCGCGGGCGGCATGATCGCCGCGGTCGGCTCGGTGCTGCTCACGCCCTGGAACTGGTACGACAACCCGGACGCGATCTTCTGGACCCTCGGCCTCCTCGGCGCCCTCATCGGCCCGCTCTTCGGCATCCTGATCGCCGACTTCTACCTGGTCCGCCACCAGAAGGTGGTCGTCGACGACCTCTTCACCATGGACGAGGACGGCACCTACTACTACCGCAAGGGCTACAACATGGCGGCGGTGCAGGCGGTCGTGGTCACCGGCGTCATCGCGCTGGCGTCGGTCATCGTGCCGAAGGAGGCCGGGATCCTCGACTGGCTGCCGAAGTACAGCTGGTTCGTCGGGTGCGGCCTCGGCTTCGGCGTCTACCTCGTGCTCGCCCGCTGGGCCGGTCTCGGCGAGCCGGCCGAGGCGGTCGCGGGCCCGGTCACCGCCGGCGACAAGGAGAGCGTCTGCTCCGAGGCCGCGATCAACCTGGTGCCGGCCGGCGTCCGCGAGGAGGCCACCGGCGGGGTCGGCGGCGCGGCCGAGCACGGCTGAGCAGGGCTGATCACCACGATGCGGATCCTGGTCGTCAACCCGAACACCACGGCGTCGATGACCGCACTGATCGGCGAGTGCGCCCGGGCCGTCGCCGGCCCGGGCGTCACCGTCGACGCGGTCCAGCCGGGCTCCGGACCCGAGTCGATCGAGAGCCACTACGACGAGGCGATGGCCGTTCCGGGGGTCCTCGACGAGATCGCGGCCGGTGAGCTCGCGGCGTACGACGGCTACGTCATCGCCTGCTTCGGCGACCCCGGCCTGCTCGCGGCCCGAGAGCTCGCCGCCGGCCCGGTGGTCGGGATCGCCGAGGCGGCGATGCGCACCGCGGCCTACCTCGGCCGCGGCTTCAGCGTCGTCACCACGCTCTCCCGCACCATCGGGCACACCTGGGACATCGCGCGGCAGTACGGCGTCGCCGACCTGTGCGCGGGTGTCCACGCCTGCGAGATCCCGGTGGTCGAGCTCGAGACCGACCCCGAGGCCTACGCCACCGTCCTCGGCGCCTGCCGCGGCGCGCTCGAGCGGGACGCCTCCGACAGCATCGTGCTGGGCTGCGCCGGCATGGCCGACCTGTGCGCGCGGCTGTCCCACGAGCTCGGCGTCCCGGTCGTCGACGGCGTCGTCGCGGCCACCCTCGAGGTCGAGAAGCTGGTCCGGCTCGGCCTGCGCACCGGCAAGCGCGGCGAGCTCGCTCCCCCACCGGCCAAGTCCTTCGCGTAGCGCGGCTCCTCCCACGGCGCCGGATTCCGACGTAACGTCGCTGAAACTGTTGTTTCGGCTTCGCTTTACATCGGATCCCTAGTGTCACGGCCCTGAGGAGGGTTGCGTTGCAGCTGGAGGAGTTCAACACCATGGCGGCCGAGGACGCCCGGAGGTTGGTGCGACCGTGCGTCGACATCGACTCCTGGGTCGACGCGGTCGTCGAGGGCCGGCCGTACGCCGACCCGGCGGCTCTCCTGGGTCGCGCGGACGAGCAGGCCCGGACGTGGACGGCGGCGGAGGTCGAGGGGGCCCTCGCCGACCATCCGCGGATCGGGGAGCGGCACGCCGGCAGCGGCACGAGCGCAGCGATGTCGGGGCGCGAGCAGGCCGGCGTCGACCCCCACGACGCCGAGGTGCAGCGCCGGCTGGCTGCCGGCAACGCGGCGTACGAGGAGCGCTTCGACCGGATCTACCTGGTCCGGGCCGCCGGCCGCAGCGCCGAGGAGATCCTCGCGCTGCTGGAGGAGCGCCTCGGCAACGACCCCGAGACCGAGATCGCCGTGACCGCGGGCCAGCTCCGCGAGATCGCGCTGCTCCGCCTGGAAGGACTCCTCGCGTGACCACCCTCTCCACCCACGTCCTCGACGCCGCCACCGGCGACCCCGCCCCGGGCCTGATGGTGGTGCTCCACGACGGCGACGGCGAGGCGATCACCGGGCGCACCGACGAGGACGGCCGGATCCGCTTCGACGTCGAGGTCGGCGCCGGCACCTACCAGCTGGTCTTCGACACGGGCTCGTGGTTCGCCGCCCACGACCGCCCCACCTTCTACCCCGAGGTCGTCGTGACCTTCGAGGTCGAGCCCGGCCGCGAACACCTCCACGTGCCGCTGCTGCTCAGCCCGTTCGCCTACACCACCTACCGGGGGTCCTGATGACGTACACACTCACCGACCTCCAGCACGGCAAGGCGGAGGTGCGGATCGTCAAGGTGGACAGGGGTTCTGACGATCACGTGCTGCACGACCTGAACGTCACGACCCAGCTGCGCGGCGACTTCGAGACCGCCTACACCGAGGGCGACAACGCCCACGTGCACGCGACCGACACCCAGAAGAACACCGTCTACGCGCTCGCCCGCGAGCACGGCGTCACCTCCCCCGAGGACTTCCTGCTCACCCTCGCCGCGCACTGGCGCACCCAGCCGTGGGTGAGCGGCACCTCGCTGAGCGCCGAGCAGTTCTCGTGGCTGCGACTGCCCACCAACGGTCACTCCTTCGTGCGCAGCGGGCAGGAGACCCGCACCGCGCTCGTCGAGACCGACGGCGACGCGACCACCGTCAGCGCCGGGCTCACCGACCTGGTCGTGCTCAAGTCCACGGGCAGCGAGTTCCACGGCTTCCCCCGCGACCGTTACACGACGCTGGCCGAGACCGACGACCGGATCCTGGCGACCAGCGTCACCGCCACGTGGCAGTACGCCGGCACACCCTCCTCGAGCGGCGGGGGGTACGACGCGGCGTACGACGCCGCCCGGGCGGCGATGCTCGATGCCTTCGCCGGGACCCACAGCCTCGCGCTCCAGCAGACCATCCACGCCATGGGCTCGGCCGCGCTCGACGCGGTCCCGGAGATCGCCCGGATCCACATCCAGTGCCCCAACAAGCACCACTTCCTCGTCGACCTCGCGCCCTTCGGGCTCGACAACCCCGGCGAGGTCTTCTTCGCCGCCGACCGGCCCTACGGCCTCATCCAGGCGACGGTCGCGCGGGAGGCCGGCTGATGCGTCTCGACGCCGTCCAGGCCGCCCGGGTCCTCGTCGACGGGACCTTCCGGCCCGCCACGCTCACCCTCCGGCACGGCCTGATCGAGGCCGTCGAGCCGCTGGAGCACGACGTCGACGGCGTGGTGCTGCGCGTGCCGGACACGGCGTACGTCGTGCCCGGGATCGTGGACACCCACGTGCACATCAACGAGCCCGGTCGCACCGAGTGGGAGGGCTTCGTCTCGGCGACCGAGGCGGCCGCGCTGGGCGGCGCGACGACGCTGGTCGACATGCCGCTCAACTCCATCCCGCCGACCACCACGCTCGCCGGCCTCGCCGCCAAGCAGGAGGCCGCCCGGGGCGAGCTCATGGTCGACGTCGGCTTCTGGGGCGGCGCCGTGCCCGGCAACGTCGCCGACCTGCGGCCGCTGTGGGAGGCCGGCGTCTTCGGCTTCAAGTGCTTCCTGTCCCCGAGCGGCGTCGACGAGTTCCCGCCGCTCGACCCCGACGGGTTCCTGACCGCCCTGAAGGAGATCGCGTCCTTCGACGGTCTGATGATCGTGCACGCCGAGGACGCCCGGATCCTCGAGGACTCCCCCGCGCCCCCGAGCCGCGCGTACGCCGACTTCCTCCTCTCGCGCCCCGACGAGGCCGAGACCGCCGCGATCCGCCAGGTGCTGGACGGCGCCCGCGAGACCGGCGCCCGGGTGCACGTGCTCCACCTGTCCAGCGCGCGCGGCCTCGACCTCCTCGCCGAGGCCAAGGAGGAGGGCCTGCGCGTCACGGTCGAGACCTGCCCCCACTACCTGTGCTTCGCGGCGGAGTCGATCCCGGACGCCGCGTCGCAGTTCAAGTGCTGCCCGCCGATCCGCGACGCCGGCAACCGCGAGGAGCTCTGGCAGGCCCTGCGCGCCGGGGTCATCGACATGGTCGTGAGCGACCACTCCCCCGCCACCGCGGAGGAGAAGGGCCGCGGCGACGGCGACCTCCAGCAGGCGTGGGGCGGCGTGTCCGGCCTCCAGGTCGGCTTCAGCGCCGTCGCCTTCGAGGCGCGCCGACGCAACATCGGGCTCGAGCACGTCTCGCGGTGGATGTCGCGCAACACCGCCGACCTGGTCGACCTCACGGCCAAGGGCCGGATCGTCCCCGGCGCCGACGCCGACCTCGCCGTCTACGACACCGGCGTCGACTTCCGGATCGAGGCGACCCGCCTCGCCCACCGCAACCCGATCTCGGCGTACGACGGCCTGCGCTACGGCGGTCGCGTCACCCGATCCGTCGTCCGCGGCAACGCGATCGACGTCGACCACCCCGACCACCGTTGGGGACGACAGCTGAGGAGGCCGGCATGAGCGGCTCCGTCCCGGGTCAGGTCAACCCCCCGTCGCGGCTGCTGATGGGGCCCGGCCCGATCACCGCCGACCCGCGGGTGCTGCGGGCGATGTCGGCGCCGCTGGTCGGCCAGTTCGACCCCTGGATGACCGCCACCATGACCGAGGTGATGGGCCTCTACCGCGAGGTCTTCAAGACCGCCAACGAGCAGACCTTCCTGGTCGACGGCACCTCACGCGCGGGCATCGAGGCCGCGCTGGTGTCGCTGATCGAGCCGGGCGACCGGGTGCTGGTCCCGGTCTTCGGGCGCTTCGGCCACCTGCTGGTCGAGATCGCCGAGCGGTGCGGTGCCGAGGTGCACACCGTCGAGGCACCGTGGGGCGAGGTCGTCGAGCCCGAGGTCGTCGAGCACGCCGTACGCCGGGTGCGGCCGAAGGTCCTCGCCGTCGTCCAGGGCGACACCTCGACGACGATGTGCCAGCCGCTCGCCGACCTCGGTGAGATCTGCCGCGCCCACGACGTCCTCTTCTACTGCGACGCGACCGCCTCGCTCGGCGGCAACGTCTTCGAGACCGACCTGTGGGGCCTCGACGTCGCGACCGCCGGACTGCAGAAGTGCCTGGCCGGCCCGTCCGGCAGCTCCCCGATCACCATCTCCGACAAGGCGGCCGCGGTGATCAACGCGCGCAAGCACGTCGAGGCCGGCATCCGAGCCGACGACGACATCGACCACGGCGCGAGGATCGCCAGCAACTACCTCGACCTCGCGCAGGTCATGGACTACTGGGGCCCGCGCCGCCTCAACCACCACACCGAGGCGACCACCATGCTCTATGGCGCCCGCGAGTGCGCCCGGCTGCTGGTCGAGGAGGGCATGGACGGCGCGGTCGCCCGCCACGAGCTGCACGGACGCGCGATGCTCGAGGGCGTCCGCGGCCTCGGGCTCGGCGTCTTCGGCGACGTCGCTCACAAGATGCACAACGTGGTCGCCGTCGAGATCCCCGAGAGCCTCGGCGCCGAGGGTGGCGACAAGGCCCGGGCCGCGATGCTCGACGACTTCGGCATCGAGATCGGCACGTCGTTCGGCCCGCTCCACGGGAAGGTCTGGCGGATCGGGACGATGGGCTTCAACGCCCGCAAGGACACCGTGCTGGTCACCCTGGCCGCGCTCGAGCAGGTGCTGCGCGGCTGCGGCGTACCCCTCACCGCCGGAGGCGGCGTCGGCGCCGCCCGGGAGGTGTACGCCTCATGACGACCGCCCGTGAGGTCCTCGACCGCTGCGCCGAGCTCGATCGCTTCACCGCCGACCCGCCGCGCCTCGAGCGCTTCTACCTGACCCCCGAGCACGCCTCGGCCAACGCCGTCACCGGTCGCTGGCTCGAGCGGGCCGGGCTCCGCACCTGGCAGGACGCGGCCGGCAACCAGTGCGGCCGGCGCGAGGGGGTCACCGACGGGCTGCCCGCCCTGCTGCTGGGCTCCCACATCGACACCGTCCCCGATGCCGGCTCCTTCGACGGGATGCTCGGCGTGGTGATGGCGATCGCCGTCGCCGAGCGGCTGCGGGACGCCGAGCTGCCCTTCGCGCTCGAGGTGATCGCCTTCAGCGACGAGGAGGGCAGCCGCTTCGGCACGGCCCTGCTCGGCAGCCAGGCCGCCGCCGGGATCTGGGACGAGGCGTGGTGGGACCTCCGCGACCGCGACGGGGTCACGCTGCACCAGGCCTTCGGCCGCTTCGGGCTCGACCCGCGCCGGGTCGGCGAGGCCGCGCGCCGGCCCGAGGAGCTGGTCGGCTACCTCGAGGCGCACATCGAGCAGGGACCGATGCTCGAGGCGCTCGGCAAGTCGCTGGGCTACGTCACCACGATCGCCGGCGCGCGCCGCTTCCGGCTCAGCGTCATCGGCGAGGCCCGGCACGCAGGCGGCACTCCCTACTCACGCCGCCGGGACGCGCTGGTCGGTGCGAGCGAGGCGATCACCGCCATCGAGCGGCTCGCGCGGGCCACCGGCGAGCAGGGCCCGATCGCGACCGTCGGCCGGATCGAGGTGCAGCCGGGCGCGGTCAACGTGATCCCCGGTCGCGCCGACTTCAGCCTCGACCTGCGTGCCGCGACCGACGCCGAGCGCGACGCGATGTGGGAGCTGATGCGCGCGGAGATCGAGACGCTCTGCGCCGCGCGGCAGCTGCGCTTCGAGGTGACCGAGGCGCACAACGCCCCCGCCGTTCCGTGCGCGACCTGGCTGCAGGAGGCGGTGCAGGCGGGCATCCGGGCGACCGGGGACGACGCCCCGACCGGGCTGTGGAGCCGGGCCGGCCACGACGCGATGGCGATCGGGCGCACCACCGACATCGGGATGCTCTTCCTGCGCTGCGACGACGGGATCAGCCACCACCCCGACGAGGGCGTCACCGAGCTCGACGTCGCCCAGGGCCTCGACGCCCTGGAGGCGGCGGTCCTCGAGGTCGCCGCGGCAGTGGGCGCGTCGCGATGAGCCAGCGGATCGACGAGCGGATCACGGAGCGGTACGCCGCGCTCTCGCCCCAGGAGCGCCGGGCCGCCGAGACGCTGCTCGAGCACCTCGACGACCTCGCGACCTACCGCTCCGCCGAGCTCGCCGACCTCGCGGGGGTCTCCAAGGCGACGATGAGCCGGCTCTTCCGCAGCCTTGGCTTCACGGACTTCGACGAGGTCCGCGACCACCTGCGCGGGCTGCGCAGCGCCGGCGAGCCGCGGCGGGTCGACGGCGCGCCGTCGCTGGTCGCCCACGAGAAGCACGAGGCCGAGTCGATCCGCCAGGCCGTCGAGTCGCCCGCGGTCGCCGAGGTCGTCCGGCTGCTCGCCGCGGCTCGGCGGGTGCTGGTCGTCGGCTGGCGCAACAGCCACCCCGTGGCGCTGCACCTGCGCCAGCAGCTCAGCCACGCGCGGGGCGACGTACGCCTCGCGCCGCTGCCGGGCCAGGTGCTCGGCGAGGAGCTCGCCGACCTCGGGACCGGCGACGTGATCGTGGTCGTCGGCTTCCGGCGACGGCCGTCCGGCTTCGCGGCGTTCCTGACCGGTGCGACGGCGACCGGAGCGACGGTCGTGCTGGTCGCCGACCCGACCGCACGGCAGCACGCGACGTACGCCGACCACTGGCTCGAGTGCCCGGTCGCGAGCACCCTCGCCTTCGACAGCTACGCGGCCGCGATGAGCCTGGTGAGCGTGCTCGCCGACGGCGTGCTCTGCGCGCTCGGCCGGCCCGCGCGCGACCGGATCTCCGAGATCACCCGCACCTACGCCCGGCTGGCCGAGGTGGAGTGATGGACCTGTCGTCGGTGACCTCGCTGCGAGCGGCGAGGTCCCGCGCCGACCTGACCCTCGGACCCGGCGAGACCGTGCTGGCCGGCGGCACCTGGCTCTTCTCCGAGCCGCAGCCGACGGTCACCGGCCTCGTCGACCTGACCGCCCTGGGCTGGCCGGCCTGGGAGGAGCTGCCGGACGCCCTGCGGATCGGCGCGACCTGCACCATCGAGCAGGTGCAGCAGGCACCGTGGGGCCCGCTCACCGGACTGGTCCGCGAGGCCGCCGACTCCTTCCTCATGTCGTGGAAGGTGCAGCACGTCGCCACCGTCGGCGGCAACCTCTGCCTGGGCCTGCCGGCCGGCGCGATGATCTCGCTGACCGCCGCCCTGGGCGCGTCGGTGGAGATCTGGACCCCGGCCGGCGAGGTCCGCCACGAGCCGGTCGCGGGCTTCGTGACCGGCGACGGCCGCACCACGCTCCGTCCCGGGGAGGTGCTCCGCGCCGTCGATGTGCCGCGCGCGGCGCTGGCCGCACCCGCGGCGTTCCGGCGTACGTCGCTCGCCCGGCTCGGCCGCGCCGGCGCGGTCGTCATCGGGTCCGGCTCGACGGTCACCGTCACCGCCTCCACCAGCCGTCCGGTCGCGCTGTCCGTCGACGACCTCGAGGCCGGGCTGGCCGCCATCGACTGCTGGTTCGACGACCCCCACGGCGCCCCCGACTGGCGCGCCCACGTCACCGGTCTGCTCGCCCGCGAGGTCGCCGCGGAGCTGGTCGCATGAGGGTCAACGGCGCGGACGTCGAGGCCACCCCCGAGCCGGGGCAGTGCCTGCGGACCTTCCTGCGCGGCACCGGCCACCTCGACGTCAAGAAGGGCTGCGACAGCGGCGACTGCGGCGCCTGCACGGTGCTCGTCGACGGCGCGCCGGTGCACTCCTGCCTCTATCCCGCGGCCCGGGGCACCGGCCGCGAGGTGACGACCGTCGCCGGTCTCGGCACGCCCGACGACCTCCACCCGGTGCAGGAGGCCTTCGTCGACGCGGCCGGCTTCCAGTGCGGGTTCTGCACCGCCGGGTACGTCGTGACCGCGGCCGCCGCGGCCGGCACCGAGATCGCTGCCGATCCCGAGCGCTGCTTCAAGGGCAACCTGTGCCGCTGCACCGGCTACCGCTCGATCAAGGACGCCCTCGCGGGCCACGGCAACACCAAAGCGGAGGGCGGCATCGGCGAGCCGGTCCGCGCACCCGCCGCGCTGCGTGTCGTCACCGGCCGGGAGCCCTACACGCTCGACCAGCCCGACATCGGCGTGCTGCACATGAAGCTCGTGCGCAGTCCCCACGCACACGCGCGGATCACCGCCATCGACGCCTCCCGCGCCCTGGCGCTGCCGGGGGTCCGGGCCGTGCTCACCCACCACGACGTGCCCGACGTCCTCTACTCCACCGCACGCCACGACGACCGCCGCGACGACCCCGACGACACGCGGATGCTCGACGACGTGGTGCGCCACCGCGGCCAGCGCGTCGCCGCGGTCGTCGCCGAGACGCTCGCGATCGCCGAACGGGCCGCGGCCCTGGTCGACGTCACCTACGACGTGCTCCCGGCGGTCTTCGACCCCGAGGCCGCCCGCGCCGCCGGCGCGCCGCTGCTGCACGGCGACAAGTCCCCCGAGGTCTCGCGGATCGGCGAGCCCGGCCGCAACGTCGTCGCCGCGTCCCACCGTGAGGTCGGCGACGTCGCCGCGGGGCTCGCCGCCGCGGCCGCGACGTACGCCGGCACCTGGACGACGGCCCGGGTCACCCACGCCGCCCTGGAGACCCATGGCGCGCGCGGCTGGCTCGACGAGGCCGGTCGGCTGGTGCTGCGGACGAGCACCCAGGTGCCCTTCCTCGTGCGCGACGAGCTCGCCCACGTGCTCGGCCTCGAGCCCGACCGGGTGCGGGTGCTCGCGGCCCGGGTCGGCGGTGGCTTCGGTGGCAAGCAGGAGATGCTGGTCGAGGACGTCGTCGCGCTCGCGGTGCTGCGCCTCGGCGAGCCGGTCCAGCTCGAGCTGACCCGCGAGGAGCAGCTGAGCGCCACGCCCTGCCGCCACCCGATGCGGGTCTCGGTCGAGGTCGGCGCGGATGCCGACGGGGTCCTGACCGCGCTCGCGGTCGACGTGCTCAGCGACACCGGCGCCTACGGCAACCACGCGGTCGGCGTCCTCTTCCATGGCTGCAGCGAGTCGGTCGCGCTCTACCGCTGCGCCAGCAAGCGCGTCGACGCGGAGGTCGTCTACACCAACAACGTGCCCTCCGGCGCGTTCCGCGGCTACGGCCTGGGCCAGGTGATCTTCGCGATCGAGTCCGCCCTCGACGAGCTCGCCCGGCGTCTCGGGATCCCGCCCGTCGAGCTGCGCCGCCGCAACGTCGTCCGCCCCGGCGACGACCTCGTCGTCGACGGCCCGCCCCACACGGATCTCGCGCTGAGCGGCTACGGCCTCGACCAGTGCCTCGACCTGGTCGAGTCGGCGCTCGCGCGCGGCGACCGTACGCCGCCCCCGGGACCCGGATGGTCCGTCGGTGAGGGCGTCGCGGCCTCGATGATCGCGACGATCCCGCCGCGGGGCCACCACGCCGAGGCCAGCGTGACGCTCGAGCCCGACGGGACCGCCACGATCGGGGTCGGCAGCGCGGAGTTCGGCAACGGGTCCGCGACGGTCCACGTGCAGCTGGTCGCGGAGGCGCTCGGGATCGCGCCGAGCGCCGTGCGGCTGCGCAGCTCCGACACCGACGCCACCGGCTACGACACCGGCGCCTACGGCTCGACCGGGTCGGTGGTCGCCGGCGGCGCGGTGGCCGAGGCCGCGGCGGCGGTCGCGGCCGCCCGCGCAGCCGGCGAGCCGCTGCCGATCACCCGCGCCGGCCGGCGCGACGGGTCGCAGCGGTCGCTGGCCTTCAACGTGCACGGCGTCCGGGTGGCCGTCGACCGCGACACGGGCGAGCTGCGGGTGCTCCAGTCCGTCCAGGCCGCCGACGCGGGCCGGGTGCTCAACCCCGAGCAGCTGCGCGGCCAGGTCGAGGGCGGGGTCGCGCAGGGCTACGGCAGCGCGCTCCTCGAGGAGCTCGTCGTCCGCGAGGGCGAGGTGCTCACGCGCACCTTCCGGCACTACCGGGTGCCGCAGATGGCGGACGTCCCGGAGACCGAGGTGCTCTTCGCCGACACCCACTGCGAGCTCGGACCGCACGGCGCGAAGTCGATGAGCGAGGCGCCGTACAACCCGGTCGCCCCGGCGCTCGCCAACGCCGTCCGGGACGCGCTCGGCGTCCGGCCGCACGCCCTCCCCATGACCCGCGACCGCCTGTGGCGTCTCGCAACGACGGTTTCGGCGCCGCCGGCGACCGCCCACGACGCGCACCCCACCGAGGAGACGAGATGACCGACGACGCCCACTGGCTCGCCCGGGCGGTGGACCTCGCCGTCGCCAACGTCCGCGACGGCGGCGGCCCCTTCGGTGCGGTCATCGTCCGCGAGGGCCGGCTGGTCGCGACCGGCCAGAACCGTGTGACCCGCGACCTCGACCCGACCGCCCACGCGGAGGTGCAGGCGATCCGGTCGGCGTGTGCCGAGCTCGGCGACTTCTCGCTCGCGGGCTGCGAGCTCTTCACCTCCTGCGAGCCCTGCCCGCTGTGCGTGTCCGCGTCCCTGTGGGCCCGTCTGGACCGGGTGGTCTATGCCGCCGACCGCGACGACGCGGCCCGGGGAGGCTTCGACGACCGCGAGTTCTACGAGCTCTTCGCCCGCGACCGGGCGACCTGGCCGACCGCCGTCGCGGCCGGGGTGCACCCGCGGGCCTTCGACCCCTTCGAGGCCTGGCTCGGCAAGGACGACCGGACGCCGTACTGAACGGGCCTGCGGACGCCGGCCGAGACCGGATCGTGACCTGAAACGAGCGTTTTAACGGCGCCGTTACGTGGCCCGCGAAATCGCGCAACGTGGCGCTCTTAGTTTTCAGGCCGTCTCGGACCCGCATCCCTGTACCTAGGAGACCTCTATGACCCTGTCGTTCCGACGGACCGCCACGATGCGCGTGGGCGCCATCCTGACGATCGCTGCCCTCGCCCTGACTGCCTGCGGCTCCGACTCGGACGGCTCCGAGGGCTCCGACTCTCCGTCCACGAGCTCCTCCGGCGGCGCGGCCGCCGGCGGCGACTACGGCGACATCAAGGTCCAGCTCTCCTGGATCAAGAACTCCGAGTTCGCCGGTGAGTTCATCGCCGACAGCAAGGGCTACTACGAGGACGCCGGCTTCTCGAGCGTCAACCTGCTCGCCGGCCCCGTCGCCCAGGAGGAGATCGTGGCGACCGGCAAGGCCGAGTTCGGCCTGAGCAACGCGGTCTCGACCGCGGCCGCCGTCGCCAACTCCGGCTTCCCGCTGAAGATCGTCGGCGCGACGTACCAGAAGAACCCGTTCAGCATCCTGTCGCTCGCGGACGGCGGCAACATCGCCACCCCGCAGGACCTCTGCGGCAAGAAGATCGGCGTCCAGGACCCGAACCTCAGCCTCTTCAACGCGTTCCTCAAGGTCAACGACATCGACCCCGACTGCCTGACGATCGTGCCGAACTCCTTCGACATCTCGCCGCTGGAGGACGGGCAGATCGACGGCCTGGTCGCCTACCTGACCAACGAGTCGCTGCTGGTGAAGGGCGACGGCTACGACACCGTCGACCTGCCGTTCGCGGACAACAACCTGCCGTTCGTGGCCGAGACCGTGATCACGACCGACGACATGATCGCCGACCACCCCGACGAGGTGAAGGCCTTCCTCAAGGCCGAGATCCAGGGCTGGACCGACGCCTGCAACGGCGACGCCGGCTACAAGGAGGGCTCGGAGCTCGCCGTGAACACCTACGGCAAGGACATCGACCCGCCGCTCGAGCTCGACAAGGAGATCGAGCAGTCGAAGCAGCAGTGCGAGGCGCTGGTGAAGAGCGATGAGACCGACGCCAACGGCCTCTTCACGATGAGCGACCAGATGATCGCCGACAACATCGCCTCCATCAAGGCGGCCGGCATCGACATCTCCGCCGAGGACCTCTTCGACAGCTCGCTCGTCAACGAGGTGTACGAGGAGAACCCGGACCTCAAGGGCTGAAGGCTCCCGCCGTTATCGTTCCGTGACCTTTCTGAGACTCACTCGTGACTGACGAATCGACGGCGACCGGAGGCAAGCACGTCCTGACGGGCGGGCTTGCCTCCGGTACCGGCATCCACATCCAGGACCTGACCAAGACCTTCGCCACCGGGCGGCGCAAGGTCACCGCGCTCCAGGACGCCACGCTGCACACCGATCGCGGCAGCTTCCTGTCGCTGCTCGGCCCTTCGGGATGCGGCAAGTCCACGATCCTGCGCATCCTCGCCGGGCTCGAGACCGCGACCAGCGGCCGCGCCCTGGTCGACGGCAAGACCCCCGCCGAGCTGCGCCGCGACCACGAGCTCGGCATCGCCTTCCAGGACTCGGCCCTGCTCCCCTGGCGCAGCGTCGAGTCCAACATCCGGCTGCCCTTCCAGGTGTCAGGCGAGAAGGCCGACGACACGCTGGTCAAGGAGCTGATCAAGCTCGTCGGGCTCGAGGGCTTCGAGAAGGCCCGGCCGGCGCAGCTCTCAGGCGGCATGCGGCAGCGGGTGTCGATCGCCCGGGCCCTCGTCGTGAAGCCCAGCGTGCTGCTGCTCGACGAGCCGTTCGGCGCCCTCGACGACATGACCCGCCAGCGCCTCAACCTCGAGCTGCTGCGGATCTGGACGGAGAAGCCGGCGACCACGCTGATGGTGACCCACGGCATCGCCGAGGCGATCTTCCTCTCCGACAAGGTGGCCGTGATGAGCCCTCGACCCGGCCGGGTCAAGGAGGTCATCGAGGTGGACCTGCCGCGGCCGCGGACCCCGGAGATGATGCGTACCCCGGAGTTCCACGCGCTGCACGACCACGCCTCCGAGCTGCTCTTCGGGGCCGGCGGCGCCGCGATGGACGAGTGATGACCGCCCGGCTCCGCCGCCTGGTCCCGGGCACCCTCGGGATCCTCGTGGTGATCGCGCTCTGGTGGGTCATCGCCGAGCTCTTCTTCACGCCCAAGCAGGTCCCACCGCCGCCGGACGTGCTCTCCGTCTTCCGCGACCGCGGCTTCGACTACTACCGCGAGATCTTCTCCGTGACGCTCAAGGAGGCCTCGATCGGCTACCTGTGGGGTGTCGGGATCGCGCTGGTGCTGGCGGTCCTGGTGCTGCTGCTGCCGTTCCTGGAGCCGGTCGTCATGCAGTTCGCGGTGATCACCTACTGCCTGCCGATCGTGGTGCTCGCGCCGATCCTGATCGTCGCCCACGAGATCCCGGTCAAGGGCGGCACCTCGGCCACGGCCATCGACCTGGCGGCGATCTCGGTGATCTTCACGACCGTCGTCGGCGCGGTCCTCGGCTTCCGCAACGTCGACCAGGCGAGCCTGGACGTCGTCGAGGTGTACGGCGGCGGTCGCGTGCAGCAGTTCCTCCGGGTGCGGCTGGTCTCGGCGCTGCCGGCGCTCTTCGCGACGCTGCAGATCGCGGCGCCCGCGGCGTACCTCGGCGCTCTGCTGGGCGAGTGGTTCGACAAGCACCTCGAGATCGGCGTCGGCCCGTCGCTCTACCTGGCGCAGAACAACCGCGAGACCGCGCTGGCCTGGTCGCTCGGGCTCGGCTGCGCGCTCGTGTCCGGTGTCGCCTACTTCGCGATCGGGTGGATCGGCAAGACGATCACGCCGTGGGCGAAGGGCACCGCGTCGTGAGCGGCCTCAAGGCGGTCGCGCGGCCGGTCTTCAACCTGGTCTTCGTGCTCGTCTGCCTGGTGATCGCCTGGCAGGTGCTGCTCAACGTGGGCGGCGTCAACGAGCTCGTCGCCCGCACGCCGGAGCAGGTCGTGGACTGGCTGTTCAGCGACGACTCGGCCGGCGCCAACCGGTCGTCGGTGCTGCACCCGCTGTGGCAGACCCTCATCGACGCCGGCATCGGCTTCGGGGCCGGGCTGCTGGCCGCGACGGCGGTTGCCACCGCGACGTACCTCTGGAAGGGCGTCGAGGCGGCCACGATGCCGGTCGCGATGATCGTGCGGACCGTGCCCCTGGTGGCGCTCGCGCCGATCATCACGCTCGTGGTCGGCAACGGCTTCTGGACCGTCGCGGCGATGAGCGGGATCGTCGTCTTCTTCCCGGCCCTGGTCACGATCTCCTTCGGCCTGCGGTCGGTGACCGAGCAGATGGTCGACGTGGTGCAGGTGTACGGCGGCTCCGAGTCCGACGTGCTGCGGCGGGTGGCCTTCCCGCACGCGCTGCCGAGCTTCTTCGCCGCGATCCGGATCTCGGTGCCGGGCGCGGTGACCGGTGCGCTGATCGCGGAGTTCTACACGACCCCCGACAGCGTCGGGAAGGCCGTCAACCAGGCCCTCGCGCTCTACCAGTACGACCTGGTGTGGGCGCTGCTGGTCGTCACGACCCTGGCCTCGATCCTGCTCTACATGGTCGCGCAGCTGCTGGAGCGGCTGGTGCTCACTCGCTACGGACACGTGACGGGCTGAGCCGCGCCGCGCGGTCGTGGGCGCCACCGACGAAGGTGGCGCCCACGATCACCAGGCCCGCGAGGAGCAGGCCCGCGCCCAGGTGCCACCGCAGCAGCAGGGCGCCGACCGCGGCCCCTGCCAGGATCAGGACGACGGCCGAGGCGCGGCGGACGCTGTGTCCGCCGCTCCCGGCGCCGCTGCCGAAGCGCGAGTCCGCCGCCAGGCCGGTGATCGTCGAGGTGACCACGACCGTGGTCACGTCCTTGACCGCGATGAAGCGCGCGGTCGCCGCCTGGGTCCCCATCGCGGCGCCCAGCAGCGTGGTGACGGTGACGCCGACGCCGCGCGGCGGGTCCTCGCCGACCACGAGGAGCACCACCGCGAGCACCAGGGTCACCGCCCCGACGGCACCGAAGAGCCAGGTGGTCAGCGGCGTCCACGCGCCACCGGCCCGCTTGAGCACCCGGCCGCCCAGCGCGGCGCCGGCCATGAACCCGATCAGCGCGAGCGCCGGGCCGAGGATCGGCAGGTCGTCGGCGCCGACCAGCGCCATACCGAGGATCACCACGTTGCCGGTCATGTTCCCGGTGAAGACCTTGTCCAGCCCGAGGTAGCCGACCGCGTCGACGATCCCGGTGGTGAAGGTCAGGGCGAGCATCAGCCACAGGTGGAGACGCTCGGCGGGCACGGCAGCAAGGCGGTCGGTCACGGGCGTCATTCTGCTGGGGCGTTGTTTCGTGGGAACACCGCGTCCCGGTGGTCGAGCCACGCCGGCGGCGAGCTGAGCTTCGGCCTGCGCGAGGCACGGACGACTCGCCGACAAGCAGCGAAGGCGAGTACGGCGCGCTTCGGGTCGGCGCCGCCTCCCGGGTTTCCGGCGGTCTCGGCACGGTGGTTGAGGTGCGAGGAGCGCCGGCGACGAGCCTCGAAACCACCACCCGAAGCGGGACCGAAAATCGGTCGGAAGGAATCTTTGAGAGTTGTCCACATCCCGGTCAAAACAACGGTTCTGAGCATCTCACTGAAGCTCCTATGGGTGTCAAGCGGCGCGGATCCAGGCGCGGTAGCGGTCGACGAGGGCGGTGTCGATGAACAGTCCTCGCTCCGTGCGGCTGATGGTGATCTGGTGAACGGCCAGGGCTTCGGCTG
>NZ_JAIQZJ010000011.1 GCF_020073815.1 Nocardioides mangrovi | reverse complement strand
TGGTGCGCCGACGACGCCGGTCGCAGTGGGCGAGTCCGCCGTGGTGCTCGGCCGGTCGGCGAGCCCCGACCAGTCGATGCCGAGGCGGACGCCGCAGGCGACCACGACGACCAGCAGCGCGAGGAAGGCCAGGACGGCGACGCCGTACGCGAGGTAGGCGATGAGCTCGTTGCCCGTGCCAGCGGCCTCGTCGGGCCACTGGGCCGCGGCCACGAGCGAGCTGACGATCGCGACGACGACCGCGCCGAGGGCGAGGCCGAAGAGGGTGCCGCCGGCCTGCTGCTGCTTGCTCATGGGGACTGACGATAAGCGACGAGCGCGCACGTGTCTCAAGTCACGCGCAGTGCGGCCGATCCTCTTGGTATCGACCTGAGGGGGATGCCATGTACCGACTCGTGTGCGGTGACGTGATGCCGGAGTGCGCGGCGCGGTTCGAGGGGACCGACCGGGCTCGACTGATCGCGGAGGTGACCCAGCACGCCGCGCGGGCGCACGGCATCGTCGGGGCGCCGATCGAGATCACGATGGCGCTCGAGTGCCGGATCTCGGCGCACGACCGCCCGACCGCGGCCTGAGCCAGATCTGATCCGGTCCCGGGGCTAGGCCCCCGGGACGATCCGCAGGTCACGGACGGCGCCGCCGTCGAGCGCGGCCAGCGCCTCCTGGTAGGCCGCGCTGTCGTGGGCGGCGACCGCCTGCTCGACCGAGTCGAACTCGATGAGCACCGAGCGCGTCGTCCGGCCGGCCTCGTAGACCTGCTCGGGGAGGCCGCGGGCGAGGAAGGTGCCGCCGGCACCGGTGAGGGCCGGGCCTGCGAGCTCGGCGTACGCCGCCAGCTTCGCCTCGTCGGTGACCTCCACGTAGGTGCTGATCCAGTACGCCGTCATGCGCCCATCGTGCCCGACCGGAGTTGTGACCCAGGCCTAGGGTCGAACCATGACGACACGCACGCTCGGGCAGGGCCTGGAGGTCTCCGCGATCGGTCTGGGCTGCATGGGGATCAGCCAGTCCTTCGGACCCTCGCCCGACAGGCCGGAGATGGTCGCCTTCCTCCGTGAGGCGGTCGAGCACGGTGTCACCTTCTTCGACACCGCGGAGGTCTACGGCCCCTTCGCCAACGAGGAGGTCGTCGGCGAGGCTCTCGAGCCGGTGCGCGACGAGGTCGTGATCGCCACGAAGTTCGGCTTCGACCTCGACGGCGACGGCCGCCAGCACGGCGTCAACAGCCGGCCCGACCACATCAGGGAGGCGGTCGACGGGTCCCTGCGGCGGCTGCGCACCGACGTCATCGACCTGCTCTACCAGCACCGTGTCGACCCCGACGTGCCGATCGAGGACGTCGCCGGCACCGTGCGGGACCTGATCGCCGAGGGCAAGGTCCGGCACTTCGGCATGTCCGAGGCCGGGCCGACCACCATCCGCCGCGCGCACGCCGTACAGCCGGTGACGGCCCTGCAGAGCGAGTACTCCCTCTTCTGGCGCGAGCCGGAGGAGTCGGTGCTCGGGACGCTGGAGGAGCTGGGCATCGGGTTCGTGCCGTTCAGCCCGCTGGGTCGCGGCCTGCTGACCGGGCAGGTGACGCGGGAGTCGACGTTCGGCGAGGGCGACATCCGCGCCAACCTGCCGCGCTTCGCCCCCGACGCGCTGGCGACCAACCTCGACCTCGTCGACCGGGTCACCGCGATCGCCGAGCGCCTCGGCGCCACGCCCGGCCAGGTCGCGCTCGCGTGGCTGCTCGCGCAGCGACCGTGGATCGTGCCGATCCCGGGCACCCGCAGGCTCGCCCGGCTCGAGGAGAACCTCGGCGCCGCCGATCTCGCGCTCAGTGACGCGGACGTCGCCGAGCTCACCGCGGCCGCCGACAGCGTGAGCGTCGACGGGGACCGCTACCCGGCCGCCATGCAGGCGATGATCGATCGGAGCTAGGCGCCGGAGGGCAGTCCCGGCTCGCTGCCGAGCCGGGCCCGGGCCGCCGCCGACGTGCCGGCGCCCCACGAGGACGGCGCCGCGGCGCCGGCGTAGGCCGCGCCCCGCCAGGTGCCGCGGACGCCGTGCTCGGTGGTCATCTTGTCGAAGTAGTCGACGACCTCGATCTCCTTGGCCCGCAGGGCCACCTCGGTCGACGCCGAGGGAGGCTGCTCGGCCTCGACCTGCCGACGGGCGCGGGTGCGGGCCTCCGTCAGGCGCTCGGCGACGTGGGCCGTCCAGGCCTCGTAGAAGGCGGTCCGGGCCGTCGACCCGTGGACCGGGCGGGACGCCCAGCGCCGGCGCCGGGCGTCCCAGACCTCCTGGACGTCGGCCTTGTGGGCGCCCGAGCGCAGGTGCGCGTCGCCGTCGGCGACCATCTGCGTGACCAGCGTCGCGTAGAGCGCCTTCACGATGGTGATGTCACTCGGGAAGCCGTAGAGCGTGACCCGGGTGTTGTCGGAGTAGATCGCCGCCTTGAGGTCGTTGGCCCGGGCGACCTCCAGCAGCAGCCGCACGAAGCGCGCCAGCGAGCGCTTGCCGCGCTCGCCGACCTGGACGGTCTCGTACGTCGGGTCCTCGCGCCGCTCCTCGTCCTGCGCGCTGGCCCGAGCGACCGCCAGCGCGATCTGGTGGCGGGTGGCCAGCGCCTGCGCCTTGGCGAAGAACGCGTCGCGCTCGGCGGCGTTGGTGGTGCGCTCGGCCTGACGCAGCAGCTTGCCGATCCGTAGCAGGGTGCGGTCGTCGCCGTCGACGCCCGTCTCGAGCGACTGCAGCCGGTAGGCGGTGTGGAGCAGCTCGGCCTGGACCGGGAGGCCGAGGTCCTCGAGCAGGCGCAGGTGGGTGCCGCGGAAGTCGGCGCCGTGGCCGCCCGCGCCGGTCAGGTGGTGGGCGACCTCGTGGAGGACCACGGCCGCGCGCAGCGACCACGCGCCGCCGACCTCGCGGGGCGGGATCGCGATGACGCCGTCGCCGTCGTACTCCGCCTGGCGGCGGCCACGGCGGGCGCGGACCCGCACCGGGATCGCGGTCAGGTCCCGACCCTCCGCGTCGTCGTACGTCGCACCGGTCGACGTGAGGTGGGCCAGCACCCGGTCCACGTAGGCCTGCACGTGGTCGGGGTCGGTGAAGCGCGGCTCGACCTCGGGCTCGAAGGAGCGCACCTCCTCGCCGACCCGGACCTGCAGCGGCTCGCCGGGGGTGCGGCGGGCGCGGTCGAGCCAGTCGGCGTAGAGGTCCTCGGCGGCGTAGACCGCCGTGGTGTCGGGATCGGGCACGTGTCGAGCCTGCCACGGGGCTCCGACAGGCAGGCGCCCGGCAGGCGTCAGGCCTGCGTCAGCGCTTCAGGTCGCGCAGCACCCGCTGGCTGGCGAGCCGGCCGGGGGAGCCGATCACGCAGCCGCCGGGATGGGTGCCCGAGCCGCACTGGTAGTAGCCGTCGATCGGGGTGGCGTACTGGCTCCAGCCCGGCGCCGGCCGGAAGAAGTACATCTGCGGGGCCAGGAACTCGCCCGCGAAGATGTTGCCCTCGGTCAGCCCGGTGCGGGTCTCGATGTCGACCGGCGTGACCACCTCGCGGTGCAGCACCAGGTCGCCGAAGCCCGGGAAGTGGGACTCCAGCACCGCCTGCGCCTTGTCGCCGAAACGCTCCCGCTCGGCCTCCCACGACGACTCGCGCAGCTCGTACGGCGCGTACTGCACGAAGCAGGACATGACGTGCTTGCCCGGGGGCGCCATGTCGGGGTCGACGACCGACTGGATCGCGCCGTCGATGTAGGGCTGCTCGCTGTACCAGCCGTACTTGGACGCGTCGAAGGCGCGTTCGACGTACTCGATGGTCGGGCCGATGTTGAGGAAGCCGCCGTAGTGGTCGACGGAGTCGGGCAGCGCCGGGAAGACCGGCAGCCCGTCCAGGGCGAAGTTGACCTTGGCGGAGACCCCGCGGAACTTCATCCGCCGGACGTTGTCGACCAGGTCCAGCGGCAGCTCGGCGGCGTCGACGAGGTCGAGGAAGGTACGCCGGGGGTCGAGCGCCGACACCACCGTGGGCGCGCGGAGCTCGGTGCCGTCCTCGAGCACGACGCCGACCGCGCGGCCGTTGTCGGTGAGCACCGACGAGACCGGCGCGCCGAGCCGGATCTCCGCGCCGTACGCCGTGGCCGCGCGGGCGAGCACCTGCGTGAAGCCGCCGTTGCCGCCCTTGTGGAAGGCCCACGAGCCGAGGTGGCCGTCGTGCTCGCCCATCTTGTGGAAGAGCAGCACCAGCCCGGAGCCGGGCGACATCGGCCCGACCTTGGAGCCGATCACCGACGACGACGCGTGGTAGCCCTGGATCGCCGGGTGCTGGAAGTAGTCGCCGATCCAGTCGGCGGCCGACCCGGTCAGCAGCCGGACGGTGTCGTGCATCGTCTTGCGGTCGACGCCCCCGAGGTGGTCGACCAGCCACTTCACGTCGGCCGCGTCGTCGGGGTCGTGGCCGAAGACGTTCGGCGGGGCGTTGTCGAAGAGCGGCCGGATCGCCTGGCAGACCCGGTCGAGGTCGTGGTGGTAGCGCTCGTAGGCGTCCGCGTCGCGCGGCGAGTGCCGGCGCACCTCCTGGAGGTTCTGCGCGTGGTCGTCGCCGAAGAGCAGGTAGTCGCCGTCGCCGGTGGGGTGGAAGGACGACGGCATCATCAGCGGCAGGAAGCCGTGCTTCACGAGGTCGAGCTCGTGGATGATCTCCGGCCGCAGGAGGCTGAGCGCGTAGGAGAACGTGGTGAACGAGAAGCCCGGGCCGGCTTCGTCGACACCGAGCTCCTCGGTGATGGCCGCGCCGCCGACGAGGTCGTTCTTCTCCAGCACGACCGTGCGCAGCCCCGCCTTGGCGAGGTATGCCGCGTGGGTGAGGCCGTTGTGACCGCCGCCGACGACGATCGCGTCGTACTCGTGGGAGCTCATGACTTCTTCCTGTCGGGCTCGAAGAACGGCATCGGCGTCGTCGCGACCCGGACCGTCGTGTTGTGGTGGTTGATCGCGAGCTCGAGCCGCAGCCCGGTCCCCGGGGCGGCGAGGTCGGGGCGGACCCGGGCGATGCCGATGTGGCGCTGGAGCGCGGGGGAGTAGACGAAGCTCGTGCAGTAGCCGATCTCGGTGTGCCCGCCCTGGGGGTCGTCGTCGAGCAGCATCGACTCGTAGGGCAGCGGGTGCTCGGACTTCGGCGGGAAGAGGCCGGCCCGGCGGTAGAGGCGGTCCCAGTCGTCGGGGTCGACGACGATGCCAGTGGTCGCCCAGCGCGACGTGCCGTCCACGAGCTCGCGGCGGATCGCCTCCGAGCCGACGAAGCGGCGCGACCCGTCGCGGACGCCGCGGAGCATCCAGCCGAGCCCGAGCTCCTTCGGGGTGACGCAGTCGGCCTCGGTGAAGGCGAGGCGGGCGTCGTGCCACTCGATGTCGACGAGCGGCAGGCCGGCCTCGATGCGCAGCGTCATCAGCGCCTCCTCACCGAAGGGGCGGATGCTGTGCGGCCGGCCGGCGTCGAGGACCGCGTCGAGGACCGCGACGGCGTCGTCGGCGGCGACGGTCAGCTCGAAGCCGAGGTCGCCGGTGTAGCCGGTGCGCGACAGGGTGACTGCAGCGTCCGCGACCTTGGCGGGCACGTGGTCGAAGTAGCCGAGCGTCTCCGCCTCGGGCGCCAGCGCGGCGAGCACCGCGCGCGAGCGCGGGCCCTGGACGGCGAGCATGCCGTAGGCGTCGGTGACGTCCTCGAGCTCCACCCGCAGGCTCGAACCGAGCTCCTGGAACCACGACAGCGCCGGCCGGCCAGCGGTGAGCAGGAACTCGTCGGCGGAGTGCCGGAAGACGACGCCGTCGTGCATGACGTAGCCGCGGTCGTCGCACCACGCGGTGTAGTGGGCCTGGCCCGGTCGGCAGGTCCGGACGTCGCGCACGAGCGTGCGCGAGAGCAGGCGCTCCGCGTCCGGGCCGCGTACGGCGTACTTGTAGAGCGGCGAGGTGTCGAAGACGCCGACGCCGTTGCGGACCGCGAAGTACTCGTGCTTCGGGGCGTGGCTGTAGCGCAGCGGCGACAGGGTGCCCTGCCAGTGGGTGTAGAGCTGCTGGGAGTTGAGCTCGCTCAGGCGCGGGTGGAACGGCGTCGTCCTGATCACCCGTGCCAGCATAGGGCTCCGGCGCTCAGCCGCCCATGGTCACCGCATGGTCACGGTGTCCCGCAGCGGCAGGTCGCGCGAGGACCGGCCGACCGCGATCCGGTAGGTGCCCGGCGTGACCACCCAGCCGTGGCGCGCAGTGCTCCACCGGCTGAAGGCGCGGCGGTCGAGCCGGAGCGTGACCCGGGTGCTCTCGCCGGGGCGCAGGCGGACCTTGTCGAAGCCCTTGAGCTGCCACGGAGGCTCGCCTGCGGCCGCCGGTGCGCCGACGTAGACCTGGGGAACGGCCGAGCCGGCGCGGTCGCCGGTGTTCTGCACGGTGAGGCGCACGACGGCGCCCGCGCCGGTACGGCGGACGGCCAGGTCGCGGAGGTCGAAGGTGGTGTAGCCGAGGCCGAAGCCGAAGGGGAAGAGCGGCTTCTGGCCGTGAGCGTCGTACCAGCGGTAGCCGACCTCGAGTCCCTCGGAGTAGGTGACCGTGCCGTCGACGCCGGGGTACTGCGCCGGCTTCATCGCGACCTGCTCCTCGTCGACCGGGAACGTCTGGGGGAGGCGCCCGCTGGGCTCGTCCTCGCCGTAGACGATCCGGGCCAGCGACGCGCCGTGCTGGAGGCCGGCGTACCAGGTCACGAGCACGGCGCCGGCGTCGTCGAGCCACGGCATCCGGACCGGCCCGCCGACGTCGAGGACGACCACCGAGTCGGGGTTGGCGGCGGTCACCGCGGAGACCATCTGCTCCTGCTGGAGCGGCAGCCGGGTGCACAGGAGGGTGGCGCAGGCGTTGGGCTCCATGTCCAGGTCGGTGCGGTCCGAGCCCTCGCTGGAGCCGTCGGAGGCGACCACGATCGCGACGTCGGCCGCGGCCGCGGCGGCCCGCGCGTCGGCGACCGAGGAGCCCTCGGTGTAGACGACCGTGTCGCCGCGGGCAGCGGCCTCGTCGAGCATCCCCTGGAGCGGCGAGACGACGCTCGGCGGCAGGCCGGAGCCGTGCGAGGAGCCGCCCCCGCCGGTCGTGCTCGCGGCGCCGACCGGGTTGGCGGCGTAGCCGATCACCGCGATGGTGCGGCCCGTCGGGACCGAGCCGGGCGGGTCGCCGAGCGGCAGCAGATCGTCCCGGTTCTTCAGCAGCACCGTCGCCTCGCTCGCGACCCGGCGGGCGGTGGCGAGGTGGGCGTCCGTCGAGGCGTCGGAGAGGTACGACGTGGCGCTCGGGTCGACGGGGTCGTCGAAGAGACCGAGCCGGAACATCGGCCGCACGATGTTGCGCACCATCTCGTCGAGGCGCGCTCGGGTCAGCGAGCCGTCGTCGAGCGCGGCCTGCATGTCGGAGGCGCCGAAGTAGCGCCCGCCCCCGCCGTACACGGGGGTGCTCGGCGCGGAGAACGGCACGGCGTGCATCTCCAGGTCGAGCCCGGCCATCGCGCTCGGCGCGGTCGAGTGCACGGCGCCCCAGTCGGAGACGACGAAGCCGTCGAAGCCCCAGTCGTCGCGCAGGATGCCGGTGAGCAGGCCGGGGTTCTCGCACGCGTAGGCGCCACCCACCTGGTTGTAGGAGCACATCACCGACCCGACGTCGGCCTTCTTCACCGCGGCCTCGAACGGCGGCAGGTAGATCTCCCGCATGGTGCGCTCGTCGGCGCGCACGTCGACGGTCATCCGGTCGGTCTCCTGGTCGTTGAGCGCGTAGTGCTTGGCGTCCGCGATGACCGGGTTGTCCTGGATGCCCTCGATGAAGGGCACCGTCATCTGTGAGGTGAGGTAGGGGTCCTCGCCGAAGTACTCGAAGTTGCGGCCGTTGTAGGGCGTCCGTGCGATGTTCATGCCCGGCCCGAGCATCACGTTGATGCCCTTCTGGTGCGCCTCCTCGCCGATCGCCCGGCCCACGCGCCGCTGCAGCCGCGGGTCCCAGGTCGAGGCCTGCGCGACCCCGGACGGGAACGTCGTCGTCGACACCTGGAGGCCCGCCACGCCCGAGCCGGCGTCGCTGAGCACCAGGTCGGGGACGCAGAGGTCGGGGATGCCGGTCACGTGGCCGGCGGTGCCGTAGTAGAGGAGGTACGGCGGCCGGTCGCCGAAGGTGACCATGTGCAGCTCCTGGTCCTCCGACATCGCCGAGACGAGCGCCCGGGCGCGGGCCGACGGGCTGTCGTGGGGGTCCATCCAGGCAGCGCAGGCGCCGTCGGGCGAGGTCGCCGCCGTGGCGGTGCCGCCGACGGATCCGGTGAGGGCGGCCGCGGCGAGGGCGACGGCCGCGAGGACGGCCGGCGGACGCAGACGTGTCATGCGAGTGACAACGGTCGCAGGCCGCATCGGTGACGCCCGGCTCAGCACGGGCGCCCGCCTGCCGATGGTGACCAGGTGACCGGTTCCCGACTCGAGGTCGTCAACGGCGCCCGCGCGGACGAGCAGGTCGACCCCCGGGTGCTCGCCGTCCTCGAGGTGCTCGGCGGGCGGACGGCGGCCGAGGTCGGCGTGCGCTGGTCGGTCGACCCGGCGCTGGTGCACCGCTGGACCCGTGGCTTCGTCGAGGCCGGTTCCGCGCAGGTCACCAACCGCCCCGCGGCCGACGCCGAGCGGCAGCGCGACCGCTTCCTGGCCGCCTTCGCCCACGAGCTGCGCACGCCCCTCACCACCGCTCAGGGCTGGGTCGCGATGCTGGCCGAGGGTGACGTACCTCCCGCGGCGGCCGCGCGCACGGTCGGCAAGCTGGAGGCCGCGCTCGAGCGGCTGGCCGAGCGGGTCGTCGACGTGCAGCTGCTCGCGGCCGCCTCGCTCGGCCTGGTCCGGCTGGACCCGGCGCCGGTGCCGATCGGCGAGCTGGTCGCCGGCCTGAGCGGGCTCGACGGTCCCGACGAGGTCGGCGGGCTCGGACCGGACGTCGTCCTGGACGTCGATCCCGACCTCTTCCGGCGCGTGCTGCGCGACCTGTGGCTCGCGGGCCAGTCCCTGCCCACCCCGCGCTCGGTCCGGCTCACCGTCGGCACCCACGGGCCCTGGTGGGAGGTCTCCGTGGTCCGCGACGCGGACCCCATCGACACCGCCGTGCTCACTGCGCTGTTCGAGCCGTTCGAGCTCAACGACGACGGCACGGGCGTGACGATCGGCCTCTATCTCGCCCGGGCCCTCGTGGTGGCTCATGGCGGGACGCTGGGTGCCGATCAGGACCAGGACGGTGCCGTGCTGTGGGTCCGGATCCCGCGCACCGTCGACACCACCGAGATCTCCGGGCCCTGAGGAGGCTGCAGTGTTCAAGCTCGCTTGTGGCGATGTCATGCCCGGGTGCGCGGCCCGGTTCGAGAACTCCGACCGGGCGGCCATGATGGCCGCCGTCGTCGCCCACGCCGGCGCCGACCACGGGATCACGGACTTCACCCCCGAGATCGTCTCCGCCGTCGAGAGCAAGATCCTCTTCGCCGCCTGAGCGTCGCTGCGCCGGGTAGGTTCCGGGCGTGCTCTGCCACGCCTGCTACGCCGACCCGGCCGCGATGCCGGACTGCGCCGCCTGCCGGGGGACCGGTCGTGCGACGTCGATGCCGCTGTGCGCCGACCCGTGGAACGAGGTCGTGCCCGGACTGTGGCAGGGCGGGCACGACGTACGGTCCCAGGACCCGGCGGCGTGCGTGGTGCGCGACGAGTTCGACCTGGTCGTCAGCCTGACGACCCGGGCCGGGTACGGACCCGACCCGGAGGTCGAGCACGTCGTGCTGCGGCTCGCGGACGCCGCGCTGGACGCTCCGGCCGCGGCGCGCGTCGACGAGGTCGCGCGGACCGTCGCCACTGCAGTCCGCGACGGCCGGAGCGTGCTCGTGCGCTGCTCGGGCGGCCTCAACCGCTCGGGCCTCGTCGTGGCGATCGCGCTCGTCCACCTGGGTCACACCTCGGACGAGGCGGTCGCTCTCGTGCGAGCTGCCCGGGGCCCCTGGGCCCTGACCAACCCCGCCTTCGTCGCCCCGCGGGGCGGCCGGCGGGGCTGAGCAGCCCACGAACGGGTCGGCCGGGTGGTCCCACCTCGGGACCACCCGGCTCGATCAGCAGATCCGTCGAGTAGAGGTTTCTCGTGGGTTGAGTCGCTGCTTTCCGTCGTACATCCCGCGGAAACCCTCGACCCGACCCGCGGAAACCCTCGACCCGACCCGCGGAAACCCTCGACTCGGCGCTCGGCTGCCTCAGCCGCGGTGCTGGCTGGTGAGTCCGCCGTCGACCACGAGGTCGGCGCCGGTCACGAACGACGCGTCGGTCGAGAGCAGGAAGGCGATCGCGGCCGCGACCTCCGCCGGCTGGGCCATCCGGCCCAGGGGCGTGGCCTGCTCGAAGCCGGTCCGCACCTCGTCGATGTCGAGCGCGGGCTGCAGCATCGGCGTGATCACGAAGCCGGGGCTGACCGTGTTGACCCGGATCCCCTCGGGCCCGAGCTGGGCGGCCATGGAGCGGGTCAGGCCGTGCAGGCCGGCCTTCGAGGCGCAGTACGCCGGGATCCACGGGCTCGCCGCGTGCCCCTCGATCGAGGCGACGCCGACCACGGCCGCACCGCACGGCTCCGCGGCCGCCGTACGCAGGTGGTCGACCAGCGCCTGCACCAGGAGCGCGTGAGAGCGCAGGTTCACGTCGACGACCGCGTCCCACGTGTCGGAGTCGAACGCGCCGACGGGCTCGGGACGGACGGCGCCGGCCGCGTGGACGAGACCGGAGATGCCGCCGAGTGCCTCGGCGCCCGCCGCGACCGGGCCGGTGAGGTCAGCCGTCACGTCGACGACGGCGCCGGGCATCCCGAGCTCGGCGGCCCGGTCCAGCACGGCGTCGTCGAGATCCCAGAGCAGGACCCGGGAGCCGCGCTCGGCGAGCAGTCGCGCGGTGGCCAGCCCGATCCCGGAGGCGGCGCCGGTGACGAGGATGCGAGCGGTCGGGGCGGGCGCGGTGGCGGGGGAGTCGGTCACGACGGCTGAGGCTAGGGGAGCGGCGTACCGAATGTGACCCCATTCACCCGGATCGCTGGTCTGCGGCGGCTTCGGGGACTACGTTCTCCCCAGAAGAGAACACGTTCTACTTACCGCCAGGAGCACACCATGCAGACTCGCGCCGCCATCCTCTGGGAGCCCCACACCGAGTGGAGCGTGGAGGACATCGAGCTGGACCCGCCCAAGCGGGGCGAGCTCCTGGTGAAGCTCGCGGCGTCCGGTCTGTGCCACTCCGACGAGCACATGGTGACCGGCGACATGGTGCTCGACCCGGAGCTCGCCGAGGCCTTCGGTCTCAAGCAGTTCCCGGTGATCGGCGGGCACGAGGGTGCGGGCGTGGTGCAGGAGGTCGGCCCGGACACCGTGGGCTTCGAGGTCGGTGACCACGTCGTCTTCAGCTTCATCCCGTCCTGCGGCAAGTGTCCGTCCTGCTCGACCGGCAAGCAGCACCTCTGCGACCTCGGCGCGTTCCTGCTCAGCGGCATGCAGCTCGGTGACTTCTCCTACCGGCACCACGCCAAGGACGGCCGCGACCTCGGCATCATGGTCGGCCTCGGCACGTTCTCGCCGTACACCGTGGTCAACGTCGACAGCGCGGTGAAGATCGAGAAGCACATCCCGCTCGACAAGGCCGCGCTCGTCGGCTGCGGCGTCACGACCGGCTGGGGCTCCGCGGTGTACGCCGCCGACGTGCAGCCCGGCGAGTCCGTCGCCGTCATCGGCATCGGCGGCATCGGCATGGCGGCCGTCCAGGGCGCGGCGCTGGCCGGCGCGCGGCACGTGATCGCCATCGACCCGGTCGACTGGAAGCGCGAGAAGGCCCTCACCCTCGGCGCGACCCACGCCGCCGCCTCGATGGAGGAGGCGCAGCCGCTCATCAACCAGCTCACCTACGGCCAGATGGCCGACAAGGCGATCCTTGCGGTCGGCCTGGCCACCGGAGACCTGATCAACCCGATGATGGGCCTGATCAAGAAGTCCGGCCGCGGCGTCGTCACCGCGGTGGCGAACATGATGGCCGAGGACGTGAAGCTCAACCTCTTCGACATGTCGATGCAGCGCAAGGAGCTGGTCGGCTGCATCTTCGGCAACGCCAACCCGCGCTACGACATCCCGCGCCTGCTGCACCTCTACATGGAGGGCAAGCTCAAGCTCGACGAGATGGTGACGACCGAGTACTCCCTCGACGAGATCAACCAGGGCTACCAGGACATGCGGGACGGGAAGAACATCCGGGGTCTGATCCGGTACGAGTGACCCGTCCGAGGTTCGTCAGGCGACGTCGGCGTCCATCGCGGCGACGTAGTCCCGCTTGATCGCGCGCCAGGCCTCGTCGGTCATGGTGCGGCGCCAGTAGGGCGAACACGACAGGTCGGCGCGGGCGAGGCCGCGGTCCGTGAGCAGGTGCTTGCGGATCGCGCGGATCTCGTCGGCCTCGCCGTGGATGAAGGCGTGCACGCGGCCGGTGGGGAAGTCCAGGTCGGCCACGGCCTCGGCGAGCAGGTCCACGTCGTCGTCGGCACCGGTGCGGTGCAGCCACTGGAGGTCGAGGTCGCCGGGGCAGGGGAGCGGGACCTCGTGCTCGGGACCGTCGCAGACCAGCCGTGCGACCACGCGTCGCCCGGCCGGGACCGCCGCGAGCGAGGCGGCGATCGCCGGGAGCGCGGACTCGTCGCCGACCAGCAGGTGCCAGTCGGCCTGCGGGTCGGGGCGGTAGCCGCTGCCCGGGCCCTCGAAGACCAGCACGTCGCCGGGCGTGGCCCGGGCGGCCCAGGGGCCGGCGATCCCGTGGTCGCCGTGCACGACGAAGTCGATGGTCAGTCGGGCACCGTCCCAGTCGCGCACCGTGTAGCGCCGGCGGACGGGCCACAGCTCCTTCGGCTGCGACTCCTTCACCTCGGCCGGCGCGAAGACCCCGCCGTACGGCGCCCCGGCGGGCGGGATCGCGACGTTGACGTAGGTGTCGGTGGCGTCGGGGAGCTCGAAGCCGACCAGCCCGTCTCCGCCGAGCACCACGCGCACCAGCGCCGGGGTGATCCACTCCGTCGACTCGACCTGACCGTGCCATGCGGGCATTGCGTTCCCTCCGTCGTCCTTCGTCGGAGGTAAGGTTAGCCTTACTCCCAAGGCGTCAGGCGATCTGGGAGCACTCCTCCGACGGCCAGGCGCCCGGCATGCCCAGGGCGAACCCCTGTCCGAGGGCGCAGCCGAGCGTCAGCAGGTGCGCCACCTGCACCGCCGACTCGACGCCTTCCGCGATCACCCGGACCCCCGTCGCGCGGAGCAGGCCGAGCACCGAGCCGAGCAGCTCGAACTCCTCCGGCGAGGTGGCGATGCCGCTGACGAGGGAGCGATCGATCTTCACCGTGTCGGCCGGCAGGTCGTGGAGCCGGGCGATCGACGAGTAGCCCGTCCCGAAGTCGTCGATCCCGATCCCGACCCCGGCCCCGCTCAGGGCGGTCAGCACGGGTAGCAGCTCCTCGGCCTCCGTCATCACCGCGGTCTCGGTGAGCTCGAGCAGCAGCAGGGAGGGCGGAAGCCCGCGCGAGGACAGCGCGCCGAGCACGCCGTCGACGTACCCCTCCTCGCCGAGCTCGAAGGGGGAGACGTTGACGTGCAGCCGGAAGTCGGGGTCGAGGCTCCGCGCCGCCGCCTCGTCGAGCGCCCGGTCGAGCACGACGTGGCCGAGGCGGGCGATGAGGCCGTGGTGCTCCGCGAGGCCGACGGTGGTGAGGGCCGAGACCGGTCCGTGGCGGGGGTGCGTCCACCGGACGAGGGCCTCGGTCCCGACGGCCTCCCCGGTCGCGAGGTCGACGACGGGCTGGTAGTCGACTCCCACCTGCTCGGTGCTCGCCATCAGCGCGATGGCGAGGTCGTTGACGAGCTCGATGTCGTCGTGGCCGGCGTCGAGGGACTGCCCGTGCGTCCAGTGGACCGGGCCACGCCGACGCAGGTCGTCCGCGCCCAGGAGCGCCGCCCGGGCCGCGCCGACGCAGTCGACCGAGGACTGGCCGGGACGGCACCGGTGCGCGGCGATGCGTCGGGTCGCCCACACCGGCCCCTCGGGTGTCTCGACGAGCCCGTCGAGGACCTCGGCGAAGCGGTGGACCGTCCGACGAGCCGTCCGTGCGGGCGCGGTCACCCCGAACGCGAGTCCTCGCTCCGAGGTGGCCAGCAGCGACACGGGCGCGGGGAACGCCTTGCTCTTGTCGATCAGTCCGTCCAGCACCGCGCCGTACACCTGCCAGCCGCGGCGCGCGATGATCGACTCGGCGTTCTCGATCGACACCGCCACCACGACGGCGACCTGGTCGCGGCGGTGGGCACGTGTCCGGACGGCGCCGAGACGGGCGACGGCCACCTTGAAGGGGTCGACGGTGTGCCAGGGCTCCATGGGCGAGCCGGCGCCGGCGCGAACGGTCATCTCAGGTCCCGGTCGGCTGGGCGACGATGCACCAGGGCACGTTGAGGTCGCTGATCACGTCGACGAGCACCCGGCTGGCCAGGGACCGGGCCAGGTAGGCGGTGGCGCCGAGCCGGTGGGCCTCGAGGACCTCGGCGTCGTCGGCCGTCGTGCCGATCGCGAGCACGGGGATGGTGCCCAGGCCGCCGATGTCGCGGACCGCCTGCAGGACGAAGCGCCCGCCCGGGTCGTCGAGCTCGAAGGTCGTGACGACCACGACCGGCAGGGGGTAGGAGAGGCGGTCGGAGTACGGACCGGAGCCGCGCAGGTAGCGCACCGCTTTGCCCGGCGTGGTCGCCTCGACGACCGGGTTCAGCATCCGGACTGCGGCCAGACCGTCCCGCAGGACCGCGGTGTGCGCCGTGTCGCGGTCCATGACGAGCACGGGTGGATGGTGCGAAAAGGACAAGTTCCCCATAGGTCCCACCTGCCTGAGTCCGGCCCGAGTGGTCTCAATAAAAGGAGGCAAATGGAGGATGACATTACGAGAAACGCGTCGTCCGGTAATTCAAACTTTTGTCTAGACAGGATTCTCGGAATCCCACGAATCAGGTGAGTCCGACCAGGTCGAGGTACGCCGAGGCGAGGGCGCCGCCCCACAGGAGGCCGAATCCGGCGCCCACGACGAGGAACGGGCCGTGGGCGATGCGGGTGCCGCGCCGGGCCCGTCCGCGCAGCATCAGGACCGTCCCGGCGAGGGCGCCGAGCACGAAGCCGGCCGCGAGACCGACGATCGCGGACCCGATCCCCACGGCGCCCAGGACGGCTCCGAGCAGGGGGGCCAGGGCGACGTCGCCCAGCCCCATGCCGCGTCCGGCAGAGCCGAGCCAGATGCCGCCGTAGACGACGAGCCAGACCGCGATGCCCCCGGCCACCGCGGTCCCCGAGACCTGGCCCAGCCGCCACCCGACCGCGAGGGTGGCCGCCGCCGCGACGGCCGCGACGCCGGTGATCGAGAACGGCAGCCGGCCGTGCGCCTGGTCGATCAGCGCGAGCGCCACGCACGCGGCGGCCACCAGCAGGCTGGCGACGAGGACGGTCGGCCCCTGGGTCTGCCCGACGCGGACCGTGACGATCGCGAAGAGGGCGGCGGTCCCGGCCTCGACGAGGGGGTACCGCACCGGGATGGCGGCCCGGCAGTCGCGACAGCGCCCGCCCAGTGCGAGCCAGGACAGCACCGGCACGTTGTCGCGGGCCCGGACCACGTGGCCGCACGCGGGGCAGGACGAGGGCGGTCGGACCACCGACACCCCGGCGGGGACCCGGTGGACGACGACGTTGAGGAACGATCCCGTGGCCAGGCCGAGCACGGTGACGAGGCCGACCCAGACCGTGATCGGGACCGCGGGGTCGGTCATGCGACGACCGCGTCGACGAAGGAGGCGTCGAGCGCCTCGGTCTCGTGCGGCTCGACGACGGACCGGAGGACGGCGCGGGTGCGCGCGACGAAGGTGTCGAGTGGCTCGTCCAGCCCCGTGGGGCCCTGCTGGTCAGCGTCGCTGAAGACCAGCGCGCGACGGGCGAGGTCGAGGCGCAGGTCGAGCGAGACGAGACGGTGGTCGCCGTGGGTGCGCGCGGACTCGAGCAGCAGGGCCTCGAACGACGCGAGGTCGGCCTCGCGGGCCTGGGTGCGGGCCGAGTCGATGTCCCCTGCTGCGGTGCGGCCCGCAGCGGCCATCCGCTCGGCCGCCCGGTCGAGGAGCATCGTCACGTCGCGCGGGGCGGGATCCGGCTCGACGGGCAGGTCGGCTCGGGCTGGCACGTGGTCGACGGGTGCGAGCAGGGCAGGGACACCACTGCTGTCGGCGGCGAGCTCCACCGCCAGATCGCGGGCGCTGGCGACGGCGTCCCGGGTGTCGCGGGCCGCGGCTGCCGCCTGGGTGCCGGCCAGCTGCTGGCCGCTCGCGCCGAGCAGGGGGCCGAGGACGCGGAGGTCGGCCGCCCACTGGCTGACGGCCGCCTCGCGGGCGTGACCGTTGCGGCCGTGCTCACGGGCGAGGTCGGCGTAGGCCGGCGTGCCGACCCCGGGCGCCCGGGCGGCCACCACCGCACGCGCCTCGACGACGGGGGCCGAGGTCGTCGGCGACGGGATGGCCACGGTCGTCTGCCGCGCGGTCGGTGGACGACGGAGCCGTCGCGAGCGCGTCCGGATCCAGAGCAGCACCACCAGCGCGACCAGGCCGGCCGCGAGCGGGATGACGGGGACGGCATCGAACGACGAGGTGTCGAGGCGCACAGGACGGCTCCTTGGTGGGTGGCTGTCGACGGTGTCGACGTAGGCCCGCCCTGCCTTGAGCCTGTCTAGTCCGCGTCGGCCCAGGCGGCGGGCGTGGCGGCCCACTGCCGCATCCAGTCCCGGATACCGGCGAGCGGGGTGGCGGGGCCGATCCAGTTGCCCTGCAGCGCGTCGGCGCCGAGCTCGCACAGGCGGCGGGCGGCGACCGGGGAGTCGACGCCCTCCGCCACGGCACGCACCTCGAGGCCGCGGACGCCCGCGATCAGCGCCCGGACCAGCCGCTCGGTGCCCGGCGTCTGGTCGAGCGCCTGGATGACCGTCGGATCGATCTTCGCCTCCCGCACGGCCGGGTAGTGCCAGAGCGCGCCGAGGGAGGAGTGGGTCGATCCGAAGCCGTGCACGCTGACCCCGCACCCGAGCCGGCCGAGGGACGCGAAGAGCCCCAGCACCTCGAGCGTGGGTCGCGGTGATGGCCCGGGGACCTCCAGGACGAGGTCGGCCGGTGCTACGCGATGCCGGTCGAGCAGCTCCTCCAGCTCGTGCACGAGGTCCTCGCCGAACATCGTCCGGGCCGAGATGTTGACCGACACGGTGCAGCCGGGTGCCAGTGACGCCAGGCGTGCGTGGTCGGACAGGGCGGCGTCGAGGGTGAAGGTGGTGATGTCGGCGATCAGACCCGTGCGCTCGGCCATCGGCACGAACTGGCTGGGCAGCAGCAGGCCGAGCTCGGCGTGGTGCCACCGGACGAGCGCCTCGAAGCCGGTCACCCGACCGGTGCGGCTGTCGACCTGCGGCTGGTAGTGGAGCGTCAGCTCGCCCCGGCCGACAGCGGCGGCGAGGTCGTCGCGCAGGCGATGGCTGCCGATGCCGTGCGGTGGGCTCTCGCTCCGTCGCCACTGCCCGGGCCCGGCCGCCTTGGCGACGTACATGGCCTGGTCGGCGGCCTGGAGGAGCTCGTCGAGGTCGTCGCCGTCGGTGCCGGCGATCGAGACGCCGAGCGAGACGCCGACCGAGATGCGCAGGCCGTCGAGGAAGACCGGTGCGCTCAGCGTCGTGAGCAGCTGGCGCACACGGTCGTCGACCTCCCGCCCCGGGGGGAGCGGGCCGACCAGCATCGCGAACTCGTCGCCACCGAGCCGGACCGCGATCTCACCGGGCAGGAGGCACGACCGGGTCCGGGCACCGATCTCGGCCAGCACCTGGTCGCCGATGTGGTGCCCGGCCCCGTCGTTGACCGTCTTGAACCGGTCGAGGTCGAAGAGCAGCACGGCGATCACCCCGTCGCCACCCGCGGCCGCCGCGGCGGCGAGGATCGACGGTCCGCGCTGGGTCAGCAGGTCGCGGTGGGGGAGTCGGGTCACGGAGTCGAGGGCGCCGTCGTTCGTGGACGCGGCCGGTGCCCCGGGCCGTGAGGGCTCCGGCTCCGGTCTCGGGGTGTCCCGCCGGGGGCGCCTCAGCACCGCGGCCACGGCGACGGCGACGACCGCACCTGCGACGACCAGGACGGCCGCGAGGAGGGACGTTGCCAGAACCACGAGCTCATCCTTGGGACTCCGTGACGGAGGCGCGATCGGCCCCGTCGGGCGGGCTGTCGGCGGCAGCATACGAGACCGGTGGGGCGACGTACGTCGATCCGGTCACCGAGACGATCAGGGCGGGACCGCCGTCCGGTGCTGCAGCGACGCTGAGGGAGCTCACGAGGAAGGCGCGCCTCATGTGCTCGAGGTTCGCCAGGAGCCGCCGCGCCTGCGCGTCGTCGCAGGTGACGACCACCGAGACCGTCTGCCGGGCGAGGCCGGCCCGAGGCGGTGAGGGCGTGCTGGCACGGGTGTCCTCGGTGATCGGCTGACCGGTCGCGTCGAGCAGCACCGGCGCCGAGGGGCTCAGCGTGGTGATCGCCTGCGCCGGGATCCCGGCGTCGGTCGCGGCGGCCGTCACCGCTCGGAAGAAGCCCGGCTGGTCGGCCGTGCCCGGGAAGGCGCCGGCGAGCGTCGCGGCGAGACGGTCGTACGCCGGGAGCTCGTCCCGCTCGCGCCGGAGCGCCGTGACCTGCGAGGTCATCTCGAGGTTGCGCTCCTGGGTGCTCTGCGTCGTCGCGTGGACGTCGCCGGTCTCCTCGAGGAGCGGGTGGAGGAGGAAGAGCCAGCTCAGCGCGGCGACCGCCACGACCGCCACGGTGCCGATCGCGACCGTGCCCGGGAAGGATCGCGGGTTCATCGTCGGGTCTCCTTCCGGAGCTGGGCCGTCAGGTCATCGAAGCGGCCGCTGAACGCGTCGGTCGACAGGCCGACCGAGCCCGAGAAGCTGACCGCCTCGTCCTCGCCCGCGGTCGTGGTGTCGACGAACGGCTCGACGAAGAGCGAGCTGGCGCCCAGACCGATGACCAGCTGGCCGACGACCTCGCGCGAGGTGGCGGTCCCCTCGATGGTGAGGCAGCCCACCACCACGGTGGTGCCGAACGGGTCGGGCCCGGGGCAGGTGCCGACCAGCCCGCGGGCCGGGTCGGAGCGCTTGGCGCCCGCCGACCCCGCCGACCCCGCCGACCCCGGCGACGACGACGGCGAGCCCGGCTGCGGCTCCGCGGCCGCGAGCTCCACCGAGATCGTGGTCACGGTCGCTCCCGGAGGGGTCGCGGCGCGCAGCGCGTCCAGGACGGAGGAGAAGGCGACGTCGGACCAGGTGACCGACGCTACGGTGTCGGCGCGGTCCTCGACCGCGGCGACGTAGGTCTGCACGGGGCTCAGCTCGGCCAGCTGGGTGTCGAGCCCGGCCGCCACCGCCTGCTCGCCTCCGAGCTCGACGTGGGCGCCGTGGAGCTCGAAGCGCAGCCCGCACCAGACCAGCGCGAGCGACGTCACGAGCGCGATCCCGCCCACGACGAAGCGATGGCGGACGCGGTGGACGCGGAGCTTCTCGAAGACCCAGGGGGACAGCAGGTTGACCGAGGCCGTCGGCTCGGGGGCGGTGCGGCTCATCCGATCGCCCCGAGGGCCAGCCCGGTCGCCACCACGAGCTCGGAGGAGGAGTCACCAGCGACGCCCCCGCGGTGCCGGCGGCCGCCGGATCCCGCGAGGACGTCGCCGGCTGCCAGCCGCCGGGTCGGCAGGCCGAGCGTGACCCCAGCCAGCTCTGCGAACCCGGTCAGCTCGGCCCCCCCACCCACGAGCACCAGCCGCGAGGGCGGGTGCTCGTGGTCGCTGCTGCGGTGGAAGTCGATGGTCGCGCGCATCTCGGCGAGCAGCTGGTGCGCCCCGTCCAGCAGGGCCGCAGGTGCCACGCCTTCCGGCGTACGAGGAGGTACGACGGAGGGGGTGCCGCCGTGTCCGGAGAGCGCGAGCTCGCCCTCGGGGGCCGGGAGCCGGCCGGCAAGCTTGGCCCGCTCGGCCTCCTCGAGGCCGCACCCCGCCTGCTCGGCCAGGGCACGCGTCAGCGCGGCACCGCCCAGGCCCACGGCGATCCGGACCAGATGGGGGCGACCGGCCGTGTGGATCGCGAACGTCACCTTCTCCGCTCCGACGTCGACGACCGCCTCGGTCGTCGGCTCGGCGCGTTGGGCGGCGTACGCCGACGCCCGGATCAGGGCGAGCGCCGAGAGGTCGGCGGCGGACGCCTGCAGTCCCGCGGACTCCACGCAGCGCACCAGGTCGTCGACCGCGCCCCGCGCGGTCGCGACGAGCAGGATGCGGACCATGCGCCGGGGCTGGCCCTGCTCGTCGGTGGTGACGTGCTCGCCCAGGAGCACGTGGTCGATGTTGGCGTCGTCCACCGCGACCGGGAGGAGCTCGCCGACCTGGTAGCGCAGGGACTTGCGGAGGTCGGCGGGCGGCATCCAGTCGAGCTCGAGCTGGCGCACCAGGACCGACGCGCCGCTGATGCCGACGACGACCCGACGGTGGTGCAGCCGGGCGTCGTGCCAGAGCCGCCGCAGCGCCTGGGCCAGCTGGTCCGGGTTCCGCACCGCACCCGCGTCGACCACGCCCGGGGGCAGTGGGAGCGACCCGGACCGGACGAGCTGGGGACTGCGGCCGGTCGTCAGCTCCACCGCCCGCAGACCCGAGCTGCCGATGTCCAGGCCCACGACGGTCCGTGCCATGGCCGACTCCCTCCCCGATGGCGGACCGCGTGCCCGCCGGACTGGCCGGAGCATCGGTGCCCGGCGCCGACTACTTGAGGGCACACCGGCGCTCAAGTCCGGGCCAGGAGGAGCCGACACGTCAGGTGTGCACAGCAACGGAGGAGCGATGACCGAGCTCTCGGGTGGTCTGGTCATGCTGCTGGCCGCGGTCCGGCGACATGGGGCGTCGGACCTGCACCTGCGCCCGGACACGACCCCGAAGCTGCGCATCTCCGGCACGCTCGTCCCGGTCGGCGACCGCGCGTACGGCGGCTCCGAGGTCGACCACATGGTGCGCAGCTCGATGCCGCCGGCGGTGCTGGCCGGCTTCGAGGCCGACAACGAGGCGGACTACGCGGTGACGGTGGACGGCGTCGGCCGGTTCCGGGTCAACGCGTTCCGCACGCGGGCCGACACCGGCGCCGTGCTCCGGCTCGTCAGCGACCATCCGCTGACCCTGGCCGAGCTCGGCATGCCGGAGGTGGTCTCGCGGCTGGCACTGGTCCCGCGAGGTCTCGTCCTGGTCACCGGGCCGACCGGCTCCGGCAAGACGACCACCCTCGCCGGCATCGTCGACCTGGTCAACGAGCAGCGGGCGGTGCACGTGCTGACGCTGGAGGACCCGATCGAGGTGCTCCACCACGACAAGCGGGCGACGGTGACGCAGCGCGAGCTCGGCAGCGACACGCGCGACTGGGGCAGCGCTCTGCGTTCGGCGATGCGACAGGATCCGGACGTGATGCTCATCGGCGAGCTCCGTGACGTCGACACCGTGCGGTCCGCGATCTCCGCTGCCGAGACCGGGCACGCCGTGTTCACCACCATGCACACCATGGACGCACGCGAGACCGTGCTGCGGCTCGTCGACTTCTTCCCGCCCCACGAGCAGCAGCGGGTCCGGATGACCCTGTCGTCGGTGCTCCAGGGCATCGTGTGCCAGCGGCTGGTGCCGCGTGCGGACGGCACCGGACGGGTGTGCGTCTCGGAGATCGCCGTGGCCGACGCCCGGCTCGCGGACGCGGTGGCCGACCCGGACAAGACCTCGACCATCCCCGACATCGTCGCGTCCGGCGACTACTCCGGGATGCGCACCTTCGACCAGCACCTGGTGGAGCTGGTCCACGACGGTGTCGTCGACCTGCGCGCGGCGACCGCCGCCGCCAGCAACCCCCACGACTTCTCGGTGATGGTGCGCCGCGCCGGCCGGCCCGGCGAGCGCGCAGCGGAGCACGGAAGGGCGAGCACATGAGCATCTCCGACGACCCCCGCCTCGGCGGCACCCAGGCGGAGGCCCACGACCTCGCCGGGCTCACGCTGGACGAGCTGCGCGGCTACCGGCAGCGGCTGCGCGACGAGGAGGACCGCATCTCCTACTGGCGCCGGCTGGTCCACGCGCGCATCGACGTGCTCGACGCCAGCGGTGGCGTCGAGGGCTCCCTGTCGCTCGACGACCTCGTGCGGGTGCTGGGCGACACCGGCACCGGCCGGGTCCGCCAGGCGCTGCACCGGGTGCGCGCCGCCGAGCCGCTCCCGGACCTGCCGGCGCTCGACGAGGTGTGGACGGTCCCCGCGGACGCGGCCTCCGGCGCGCAGGCGCGCGAGCGGCTCGTGGCGGCCGAGCAGCAGCTGACCCGCTACCGCAGCGCCCTGCACGAGCGGATCGACGCGGCCACGGCCGAGCTGGTCGCCCGCTACCGGCAGGACCCGACGAGGGCGCTCTCCGCACTGCCGCACTGACCCGCCCCGCCCGCGGGCTCAAGGCCCGTCGATCCGGTGCCGACACTCCCGGTGTCGACGGCGCAGCCGCCGACCGGACCGGACGAGGTGGCGATGACACAGGTGCACCAGGGCGCGACCGTCGAGGCGTTGCTCGCCGAGCGACAGGTCTCGCCCGAGGACGTGGAGCGCGCGACCGCGGTCGCCGCGGCCAGCAACATCTCCGTGATCGACGCGCTGCTCACCGAGGGTGCCGTCGACCGGCGGGCCCTGCTGAGGGTCGCGGCGCACGCCGCGGGCGCCGAGCTCGTCGACCTCTCCGAGCACCCGGTCGACGCGGGCGCGGCCGCGCAGGTCCCGGGCGCGTTCGCGCGACGTGCCGGGGTGCTGCCCTACGCCTGGTCCGGCAACGAGCTCCAGGTGGCCGTGCCGCTCCGGTCCCTCGCCGACCTCGTCCTGAAGGACGACATCGCCCGGCTGTCCGGTCGGCGGATCCGGTTCATGCTGGCGACGCGGTCCGAGATCGAGCAGCGGATCAACCAGGTCTACCGCGCGGAGGGCGAGCTCGCCGACCTCACCTCGGACCTCGTCGTCGACGACAGTCCCGACCTCGACGCACTCACCGAGGTCGCCGCCGACCAGCCCGTGGTCCGCTTCGTCAACCTGCTCATCTCCCAGGCGATCTCCGACCGTGCCTCGGACATCCACGTCGAGCCGACGGAGCGCGACGTACGGGTCCGCTACCGCATCGACGGCGTCCTGCACGACACCCACCGGGCCCCCCGCAGCATCCACGCCGGGGTCGTGTCGCGGCTCAAGATCATGGCGGAGATGGACATCGCGGAGCGGCGCGTGCCCCAGGACGGCCGGCTGACCGTGAACCACGAGGGTCGTTCGATGGACCTGCGGATCGCGACCCTGCCGACGGTGTGGGGCGAGAAGATCGTCGCCCGGGTCCTCGACAACTCCAACACGACGCTGAGCCTCGACGACCTGGGCTTCAGCGGCGCCAACTTCGAGCGCTTCGAGTCGGCGTACCGCCGGCCGCACGGGATGATCCTGGTCACCGGCCCGACGGGGTCGGGGAAGTCCACGACGCTCTACGCGACGCTCAACATCCTCAGCCAGCCGCACGTCAACGTGATCACGGTGGAGGATCCGGTCGAGTACCGGCTCCCGGGCATCAACCAGATGCAGGTCAACAACAAGGCCGGGCTCACCTTCGCCTCGGCCCTCCGGTCGATCCTGCGGGCCGACCCGGACATCGTCCTCATCGGTGAGATCCGCGACCACGAGACCGCGACGATCGCGGTGGAGGCCGCGCTGACGGGCCACCTCGTCCTCTCCACGCTGCACACGAACGACGCGCCGTCGGCGGTGACCCGGCTGGTGGAGATGGGGATCGAGCCCTTCCTGGTCGGCTCGGCGCTGGACGCGATCGTCGCCCAGCGGCTCTGCCGGGCGCTGTGCCTGCGGTGCCGGCAGCCGTACGAGCCGTCGGCCGAGGAGCTCGCGCTGATCGGGCTGCGGCCGGCCGAGGACCTCGAGCCCACCTACTTCCGCGCCGCGGGCTGCTCGGCCTGCGCCCAGACCGGCTACCGGGGGCGGATGGCCCTCCACGAGGTGATGGCGATGACCGAGGACGTCGAGCGGCTGGTGGTCTCCCGGGCACCGACCGAGGAGATCACCCGCGTGGCGCGGGAGCAGGGCATGGCGACCCTGCACGAGGACGGGTGGCTCAAGGTCCAGCACGGGCTGACCTCGGTCGAGGAGGTGCTCCGTGTCGTGGGCTGAGGCCGCTCCCGTCGTACCGGCGCTGGAGCTCGACGAGCTCCTGCTCATGGTCGAGCGGATGAACGGGTCGGACCTGCACCTGACCGCCGGGGCGCCACCCACCGTGCGGGTCCGCGGCGCCCTGACGCCGGTCGAGGGGCACCCGGTGATTCGGCCCGACGAGCTCCGCGAGGCGCTCTACGCGATCATGACCGAGCGCCAGCGACAGGCGCTCGAGGAGACCCGCGAGCTCGACCTCGCCTACGCCGTCCCCGGCTTCGGGCGCTTCCGGGTCAACATCTACTGGCAGCGGCAGAGCATCGGCGCGGTGATGCGGCTGATCCCGTGGCAGATCAAGCCGCTCGCCGAGCTCGGCATGCCGCCCGTCGTCGAGGGCTTCGCCCGCATGATGCGCGGGCTCGTGCTCGTCACCGGGCCGACCGGCTCGGGGAAGTCGACGACCCTCGCCTCGATCATCGACGTGGTCAACCGGACCCGGCACGGCCACATCATGACGATCGAGGACCCGATCGAGTTCCTCCACTCCCACCGCGGGTGCCTGGTCAACCAGCGCGAGGTCGGGGCCGACACCCACGACTTCCGTACGGCGCTCAAGCACGTGCTGCGCCAGGACCCCGACGTGATCCTGGTCGGAGAGCTGCGCGACCTCGAGACCATCTCGGTCGCCCTGACCGCGGCGGAGACCGGCCACCTCGTGCTGGCCACGCTGCACACCCAGTCGGCGCAGGACACGGTGAGCCGGGTCGTCGACGTCTTCCCCGCGACCCAGCAGCAGCAGGTGCGCACCCAGCTCGCCGCGACCCTCCAGGGCGTGGTCTGCCAGGCCCTGGTGCCGACCGCGGACGGCACCGGCCGGATCCCCGCGACCGAGATCATGGTCTGCAACGCCGGCATCCGGGCGATGATCCGCGACGACAAGCTGCCCCAGATCCCGGGCGCCCTGCAGTCCGGTGCGCGCGAGGGCATGCAGACCATGGACGCGCACCTCGCCGCGCACGTGCGGGCCGGCCTGATCACCCGCGAGGTCGGCCTCGAGTACTGCGCCAAGCGCGACGACTTCCTCGCACTCGTCGGGTCGGGCGTCAGCCTCCCGGCCGGGACGACGTACGCCGGACGGGTGGGGACCTCCCACGCCGCCTCCGCCCAGGGCTGGTCATGAGCGGCCAGGTCAGGAGGACGCACCCGTGAGCACGCAGTACGCCTACAAGGTCCGCGACCCCGAGGGACGCTTCAAGGAAGGCAAGGTCAAGGCCGACTCGGAGACCGCGGTCGCCGAGCACCTCCTCGGCCTCGGCTTCGTCCCGCTCGAGGTGAAGCCGACGGGTGTCGGTCTCAACCGTGAGATCAGCCTGGGACGAAAGCGGGTCACGACCAAGGACCTCGCGGTCTTCTCACGCCAGCTGGCCACGATGGTCGACGCCGGTCTCACCCTCCTGCGCGGGCTGACGATCCTCGCCGAGCAGGCCGAGAACCCCGAGCTGCGCCGGGCCCTGACGGCGGTCAAGCACGCGGTCGAGGGTGGGCACAGCCTGTCCTCGGCGTTCGCGGAGGACCGGCAGACCTTCCCGCCGTTCCTGGTCAGCATGACCCGCGCCGGCGAGGTCGGCGGCTTCCTCGACGTCGCCCTCCGCCAGGTCGCGGAGACCTTCGAGGCGGAGGTCAAGCTGCGCGCGAAGATCAAGGCCGCGCTGACCTACCCGGTGGTCGTCTTCTGCATGGCCGTCGTCATGTGCGTGGCGATGCTGCTCTTCGTCGTCCCGATCTTCGAGTCGATGTTCGACGAGCTCGGCGGCACGCTGCCGCTGCCGACGCGGATCCTGGTCGCGGTCTCCGGCCTCGTCCGGTACGGCGCCCCCGTCGGCGCGGTCCTGCTCGTCGTGGCCACGGCGTGGTGGCGCCGGCACGGGAAGGACGACCGGGTCCGGGAGGTCGTCGATCCGCTCAAGCTCCGGATCCCGGTCTTCGGGCAGCTCTTCGTCAAGGTCGCGCTCACCCGCTTCGCGCGCAACCTCGGCACCCTGCTCTCCTCCGGCGTCCCGATCCTCTCCGCCATCGACATCGTCTCGGCGACGACCGGCTCCAAGGTGATCGAGCACGCCCTGGTCGACGTCCGTCAGTCGGTCGCGACCGGCGAGTCGATCGCCGGACCGCTCTCGGAGCACCCGGTCTTCCCGCCGATGGTGGTGCAGATGATCGCGTCCGGCGAGGAGTCGGGTGCGGTCGACCAGATGCTCCGGCGGATCTCGGTCTGGTACGAGGAGGAGGTCGAGTCGACGACAGAGGCCCTGACGGCGCTGATCGAGCCGCTGATGATCGCCTTCCTCGGCGTCATCGTCGGCGGCATGATCATCTGCCTCTACCTGCCGATGTTCTCGATCTTCGACCTCGTCAAGTGAGGCCGGCATGAGTACGCGCCTGAAGGCCGCGGACGAGGGGTTCTCCCTGGTCGAGGTCATCGTGGCCTTCGCGCTCTTCGCGATCCTCGTGACGGGCTGCCTGGTCGTCCTCGGCTCGGCCCAGGCGAGCACGCGCGACAACTCGCGGCGCTCCACGGCGACCAACCTCGCCGCCCGCGAGCTCGCGATCACCAGCGACACCTTCGGCTCGCCGCTGCGCGGGCCCGCGCAGGTGGCGATCAACGACGTGCGCAACCCCGACCCGCTGGACGGCGGCCGGGCCGGTGACCCCCTGGTGGTCGACGGCGTGCCCTACACCGTCCTTCGCAGCGCGCAGTGGGCGTCGGTCGGGTCGACGGCCGCGTCGACCTGCGACGAGGGCTCCTCGGCCGAGCTCGCCTACCTGCGCGTGCGGGTCCGGGTCACCTGGCCGGGCGGCGAGGACCACCCGGTCGAGCTGAGCACCGTGCTGACGCCGCTCAAGGGCACCTACTCCGACAACGACGGCCACATCGGCCTCAAGGTCGTCGACGCCGAGGGTGCGCCGCGGAGCGGTCAGAGCGTGACGATCAGCGGGCCCTCCGGGACCCGCACGGCGAGCACGGCCGGGGACGGCTGCGTGCTCTTCGCCTTCCTGACACCCGGGACCTACTCCGTCACCCTCTCGACCACGGGGTACGTCGACATCCTCGGCCACGCACCGTCGGTGACGACGGCGAACGTCCAGCCCGGGCAGCTGTGGCGGAGCACCGTCTCCTACGACCGCGCGGCCACGATCACGGCGTCGTTCACGACCGCCGACGGCTACGCCGTGCCCACCGGGCTTGCGTCGGCGGTGATGCTGGGGAACAGCGCCCTGCTCCCGAGCGGCGCCGCCGCCGCGGTCACCAGCCCGACCACGGGCACGCCGCGCACGATCCCCAACCTCTGGCCGTACGCCGCGGGCTACGAGCTCTGGGCCGGCGCCTGCGTCGACAACGACCCGATGACGCACGTCGAGGCCGGGGGAGCGGGTCGGGACCTTCCCGTCACGGTCACGCCCGGTGGGACGTCGACCGGTGTTGTCGAGCTCGGAGCCCTGTCGATCGTCAACGGGAGCGGCTCCAGCCGCACCAACGTGACGGCGATCCAGGTGCCCGACACCGGCTGCCCCGCCGCCGGCACCTACCCGACCTCCGGCAGCAACCAGAAGAGCTACGGGGTCCGGGTCACCTTCGGCACCGTGGCGGCGAACACGACGCTCAAGACCAGCCTGCCGTTCGGGACCTGGCAGATCTGGAACGGGACCAGCTGGAAGGGCCCGGTCACGCTGGTCAAGGGCGCGGCTCCCGGGAGCGTGGCCCTGTGACCCGGCGTCGGGACCTGCGGGACCGTCGGGACCGGCAGCGGCCCGTCGACGAGGGGATGACCCTCGTCGAGCTGCTCGTCGCCATCGGCCTGACGTCGCTGCTGATGATCGTGGTGTGCGGAGCCACCGTCGTCGCGCTGCGCGCCTCGGACGCCGCGGAGGCCCGCAACGACAATCTGTCCGTCGCCCAGGTGGGGATGGCGGCGGCGACCAAGGTGATCCGGACCGCCGTCCTCCCCGACCAGCTCGACGACCGGGTCTGTACCGGTTGTGCCGACTCCGCGATCGTGCAGGCCACCGGGTCGCAGCTGTCCTTCTACGCCAACCTCGACAACGCCGGCAACGGTCCGAGCCTGGTCACCCTCCAGGCGCTGGCCGACCCGGACCGGTCCGGCACGTGGATGCTGCGTCAGACCCTGGTGCCGCCGACCGTGCTCAGCGACGGTTCGTACACCTTCTGCGACGTCACCTCTGCGACCTGCCGCTTCCGCACCCGCGTGCTGTGCCGCGGCCTGCCCCGCAACGCCTCGGTCTTCCGCTACTACGACTTCGACGGCCGGGTGATCGCGTCGACCACCCTCACGACGACCGACCTGATCCGGGTCTCCACCATCGACGTCTCGCTCACCGTGCAGATGCGGCCCGGCCAGACGCGCACGCCCGCCGAGAGCATCCTCCAGCGGGTCAACCTGCCCAATGCGGACGTGAACGTCCTGACCGACGACGACTGAGGCGCCCATGTCCACGACCCCTCCGACCGACCACGCGCGCCGTACCCGCGACGACGGGTTCGCCGTGCTGGTGGTGATGGCCGGCATGACGGTGCTCATGCTCGTCCTCACCCTGGTGCTGACCTACTCGACCCAGACGCTGCGCACGATCCGCGACGCCCGGGACTGGAACCAGGCCCTGATGGCCGCGGACGCCGGCGTCAGCGACTACCTGGCCCGGCTGAACGCCGACGACAACTACTGGCTGACCAGTCCCGACTGCACCAACACCGCGATGCGCGCGCCGCAGGCGAACGGCGCGTGCGGGTGGGGCGCGAGCACCGCGGTCGGGTGGCTGCCGGTGCCCGGCGGCGACGGCGCGGACTTCCACTACGACGTCAACACGAGCGCCACGGCGGTGAGTGGGACGATCCAGCTCACGGTGACCGGACGCGACCAGGGGGAGACCCGGACCGTGCAGGTGCGGCTGCGCCGCGGCGGCTTCGGGGAGTTCCTCTACTACACCGTCTACGAGACCCTGGACCCGGCCAACGAGGCGCAGTTCGGCACCAACAACACGACGGCGCAGACGCGCTGCTCCAAGTACTACTGGGCCGGGCGCAGCAGCTGGTCCGGCAACCCGTGCGTCGACATCAACTTCATCACCGGCGACGTCATCGACGGCCCGTTGCACAGCAACGACTCGATCCTGATGAGCGGCCGCCCGACCTTCAACGGCACGGTCTCGACCTCGCTCCCGTCGTGCAAGCCCGTCAACGGCGTCAACCCGGCGGCGTCGAGCTGCTACCGGGCGGCGAGTGGCGGCGCGACGCCGGTCTTCAACAAGGGCATCACCTACCGCGCCGAGATCACCATGCCGGACAGCATCGGCGACCTGCGCCAGTACGTCGCGTCGTCGCAGCCGACCCCCGGCTGCCTCTTCACCGGACCGACCCGGATCAAGCTCATCGACGACTCCGGGCCGGTCTCCAAGATGAAGGTCTGGTCACCGTGGACCCGCGGGACCCTCAACCCCGGGTGCGGGACGCCGCCGCTCGACGGCGACCTGCTCACGATCCCGAACAACAACATCGTGATCGTCCAGGACGTGCCCTCGACCCAGACCAAGGACGCCTCCAACACGACGGTGCCGACCGGCTCCTGCGCGGCGGGCTGGATCGGCGACGGCCTCCCGCTCGCGGGCACCACCTCGACCGGCGACTTCGCGCAGACCCTGAGCGAGTCGAGCTGCCGCTACGGGACGCTCTACCTGGAGGGCGTCCTCGAGGGCCGGCTCACGATGGCCGCCGACAACAACATCCTCATCACCGGGAACCTCACCTACAAGGGCGGCCGCACCGGCACCGACGCGCTCGGGCTGATCGCCACGAACTCGGTGAAGATCTACCACCCGGCGAAGTGCACGACGTACTCGAGCGGCAAGTGCACGGCGGGCACCAACCTGAACCGGCCGGTGGGCTCGACCTTCCAGGACCCCCAGGTGAACGCCGCGATCCTGACCCTCCAGCACAGCTTCACCGTGCAGCAGTACCAGCTGGGCAGTCCGCTCGGCACGCTCAACCTCTTCGGCACCATCGCCCAGCGCTACCGCGGCCCGGTCGGCACCGGCTCCATCTCGACCGGCTACCTCAAGCACTACGTCTACGACACCCGGATGCGCTTCGCGCCGCCGCCGTACTTCCTCGACCCGGTGCGCAGCGCCTGGGACGTCAAGACGTACGGCGAGCTCTCGCCGCGCTACGGCTCCGGGTGACCCCCACCCCCAGGACGGAGAAGGACCATGCGTGACAACCGTCGTCGACGCGCGCTCGACGAGGGCTTCACCCTCGTCGAGCTGCTCGTGGTGATCGTGATCGTCGGCCTGCTCGCCGCGATCGCGATCCCGATCTACCTGCACCAGCGCGAGAAGGCGTACGACGCCTCGCTCGAGACCGACGTGAAGACCCTGGCGACCATCGAGGAGACCGTCTTCGTCGACCACCACACCTACCTGTCCGGCGCGACCGCCCCGGAGCGGCTGGCGGACCTGCGGGCCGTGGGGTGGAAGGCCTCGGCCGAGGCCGTCGTCGAGGTCGCCGTGGACGCCGACCGCTACTGCATCCGCGCTCACCACCCGGGCGCCACGAGGGACGGCGGTGCGGGCGGCTTCTACTGGTTCGACTCGACCGGCGGCGGGCTGGCCACGACGCAGCCCCTGGGGGCGTGCGCCGACCTCGACTCCTGGGACCTGGTGTCCTGACCCGGCCCGCCGGTCCAGACCACCGTCAACCCGCTCCGTCGGCCCTCCGACACCCCTGCTGGCAAGACGCCCACACCACAGCACCCAGGAGCGAACCGTGATCCAGCGACTCAAGAAGTCCCTCGAGGAGAAGGACCAGGGCTTCACCCTGATCGAGCTCCTCGTCGTCATCGTCATCGTCGGCATCCTCGCCGCGATCGCGATCCCGATCTTCCTCAACCAGCGCCAGAAGGCCGTGGACGCGGGCATCGAGTCCGACCTCAAGGCCGCCGCGACGGCGCAGGAGACCTACTACACCGACAACCAGACGTACGCGACGAGCCTGACCGAGCTCGTGGACTCGGACGCCGGCTTCAAGGTGTCGAAGGGGAACGAGATCGAGGTGATCGGCGACGCCGACGGCTACTGCATCACCGGCACCAACGACGCCGGCAGCGACAACAAGTTCTTCTGGTACGACTCGCTCGACGGCGGCCTGGTGGTCGGTACGTCGGCGGCCGACAAGCCCGCGGGAGCCTGCGCCTGAGCAGGTCCCCGGCCCCCCGATGGCGCACCGCGAGCCCGCGGTGCGCCATCGTCCATTTCCGGGGCATTTCCGGGTCTATTTCTGCGCACATTTCCGAGCACGATGTCGCGTATCTGGTCCAGACCGGCGTCAACCCCGGCCCGAAGTTCACCGATATGGGTGATGAGAGCGAGACCATCGATACCCGATCGGACGGAGTGCAGGATGACTGACCTCTCTCGGGAGCAGGACCCGATGGACGGCCGCACGGCCGCCGGTGTCCAGCAGCTCCAGGACGACCTCGCGGCGCTCACCCGGGTGCTGCTCGGCCTCCCGACCGCCGGCGGTGCCCGCGTGCGGGTGCCCTCCTCGCCCGTGGCGCAGGTGGCGCCCGTCGTACCGCTGGTGCCCGCCGCGCCGCCGGACGACGAGCCGTGGTTCGCGCCCCTGCTGCACGTGGTGGCCGACGCGCCGGAGCCGGGGGTCGAGCTCACGCCCGAGCCGGAGCTCCGGCTCACGCCCGAGCCCGGGCTCGAGCCGCTGACCGAGGTCCCCTCGCTGGTGGCCCTGGCGCCCGTCGTACCGCTGGTGCCGGATGCGCCGGAGGTGGCGGAGACGGCGGAGGACGTCGTCGAGGTCGCCGACGACGCGGCGCCGGACCCGCACCGGGCGGCCAGCGTGCTCGCCGAGCTCAGGTTCCTGGACGACTGAGGACCACGATGACCGAGACGACCACCCGCCCGCGCGGCGCGCTGCCCGAGATCTGGCACGACTACCAGCAGCGCCGGTCGCCGGAGCTGCGCAACCAGCTGGTGCTGCAGTACTCACCCCTGGTGAAGTACGTCGCCGGCCGGATGCGTGCCGAGCTGCCGTCGAGCATCGAGACCGCCGACCTGGTGTCCGAGGGGATCCTCGGCCTGATGAACGCCGTCGACCGCTTCGACCCGGGTCGCGGGCTCCAGTTCCCGACGTACGCCGTGCCGCGGATCCGCGGCGCGATCATGGACAGCCTGCGTGCGGCGGACTGGGTGCCCCGGTCGGTCCGGGGCCGGGTCCGGACGGTCGAGCGGGCGACCGAGCGACTCCACGAGGACCTCGGTCGCGCGCCGACCGAGCAGGAGATCTCGGCCGAGACGGGCATCCCGGTGGCCGACCTGCGCTCCTCCCTGACCCGGCCGATGACGGTGTCGGTGGCTGCCGACGACGACCTCGCGGGCGTCAGCGAGGGCGTGTCGCAGCTCGACGACCTCTTCGAGAGCGAGGAGAACCGCGACCTGGTGCGATCCGCGCTCACGCAGCTCCCCGAGCGGGACCGGATCGTGATGGCGCTCTACTTCTTCGAGGGCTTCACGCTCAGCGAGATCGGCACGATCCTCGGCGTGACCGAGTCCCGCGCGTCGCAGCTGCGCAGCCGGGCGATCGCCACCATGCGCAGCACGCTCGCGCAGCGGCTCGTCCAGGACTGATCCGCCGGGCGGGATTGGTCACCAACCTGGTCGAATCGGGCCTGTGACATGGGGTTGGTGACCAAACCCCGCGGCTCGGATCGCGGTCCCAGGCCATGGGGATTGGTCACCAACCCCGGGAGATCGGTCCGGAAACCGCAGGTTGGTGACCAATCCCCTCCCCGCGAGGCCGGGCCACGGGGGCGCGTCAGTCGACGTAGTCCTCGCGGCGCAGCCAGCGCAGCGCCCAGGCGCCGTAGACGGGCGGCAGGTACGACGTCGCGATCCGCTGGGTGACCGCGATCGCGAAGGCGGGACCGCTGTCCATGCCCATCGCGACCAGGCCGGCGGCGATGGCGGCCTCGCCGACGCCGACGTTGCCGGGCACCGGGATGATGCTGGCGAAGAGGGCGGCAGCGGCGGTCACGAAGAGGACCTGGGTGTAGGGCAGTGACGGCTGCAGGCCCTCGACCATGCAGGCCATGGCGACCGCGGTGATCAGCAGCGACGCGAGGTTGCTGCCGACGAGCACGAGAGCGCGGGTCGGGCTCTGGGTGACGACGCTCAGCGCCTCCCAGCCGCTGCGGACGACCAGGACCACCCGCGCGCGCAGCTTCGGGACCGCCGCGACCACCACGACCGAGATCCCCACCGCGACGGCGAGGGCGAGGACGATCTTGCCGAGGTCCGTCGGGCTCGACAGCGCGAAGTCGGGCAGCGACTGTGCGAAGAGCAGCCCGACCGCGACCACGAGGACGTTGCAGAGCGCGCCGGCGAAGGAGTCGAGGGCGCTGGCGGTGACGGCAGCGGCCGGTCCCTCGCCGTACCGACGGAAGAGCGAGGTGTTGAGCGCGACCCGTCCGACCGTCGCGGAGATGGCCAGCCCGACGGTCTTGATGGCGTACTGCAGCTGCACCAGGGGCAGCAGCGGCAGCCGGGTGGTCACGGCCGACATCGTGGTCACGGAGTCCGCGACCGAGGTGACCTGCGCGATCACCAGGCCGATCACCACCCACGCCCACGTCGCGTTGCGCCAGGTGTCCCACACGGTCGCCCAGTCGAGGCCCACCAGCGTGCTGAGCAGGGCGTACGCCGCGACGAGGATCAGCGCCGTCTGCAGCAGCCCGCCCCAGCTCACCCGGGTGATCTCGGCCGGCGGCGGTGGCTCGGTGCCGGTGCGGTCCACGACCGTCGTCTGCAGGTCGCCCAGCAGCTGCTTCATCCCGTCGGCGGAGCGCAGCGGCCGGGGGAGGGCGGCCCGCTGGAGGTAGGGCACGGCGGCCGCCACCGGTGCGGCGCCGAGGACCTCGACCGCCCCGTCGACCGCGCGGTCGGGGCCGACCTGGTGGGCGACGGCGGTCAGCAGCGTCGCGAGCTCCTGAGCGCGCTCGGCGTCGCCGGCGGCGACGGTGCCGTCGGCGAAGCCGGAGAGGACGACGCCGCGCTCGGTCGCGGCGACGCGGTCGAGGGTGAGGCCTCCGTGGGTGAGACCGGCGCCGTGCAGCCGGCCGACGGTCTCCCAGACCGAGCGCAGGGTGGCGTCGTCGACCTCGGGTACGCCGGAGAGCGGCTCCGCCGGAGCCCCCAGCACGATGATCGCGTCCCCGTCGCTCTCGGCCGCGGCGAGCACGTCGTCGACGCCGACGAGCGCGCGGTCGGCCAGGATCGTCACCAGCGCCTCGTGCTCGACCAGCTGGAGCCGGGTGGCCTGGGGTGCGGTCTGGTCGCGGTAGAGCAGCATCCGCCACCACCGCGCGGCCCGGTGGGCGTCGGTGGCGTCGCGGCCGTAGACCTTGACCAGGACCGGTGCGCCGTCCGGGGCCGTGGCGAGGAGCAGGCGTGCGCCCCACGGCTGCTCCTCCGCGAAGCGCAGGTCGGTGAGCTCGAGGCCGAGGCCCCGGAGGCTGCCGGTCACCTGTCCGAGCTCGGGGTGGCCGGCGGGTGAGCCGAAGAGGATCAGGGCGGCGCTGGCCCCGGCGACACCGATCGCGAGCGCGCCGAGCACGTCGGTCGGGCCGGCGATGCCGATCGCCCAGGCCGCCACGCACTGCACCGACACGACCAGGACGTGGAGCCGTCGGTAGCTCAGCACCACCCACGGCCGCAGGGCGAGGAGCGCTGCCGTCACCATCGCCACCCGCAGCGTCGGGAACCCGTGCGGTGACCCGGCGCGCACCGGTCCCGGGTCCAGCTCCGGGAGCCCGGCCCCAGCGAGGAGGGAGGCGACCAGCGTGGCCCCGATCGCGATCCCCACGGCGACCACGAGGGTGATCGGGAGCCGACCACGCCGCGGGAGCGTCAGCACCACCGCGACGGCCACGAGGCCGACGTAGACGGTGCCGAGCGCGTAGGAGATGTCGAAGAGCGTCGTCACCCACCGGGGCAGGTCGTCGGCGACGTGGCGCACGGCGCTGTCGAGGGAGCCGCGGTCGACGGCGGCGCGCACGCAGGAGAGGGCGACCAGCACGCCGACGACGAGCAGGGTGAGGTCGACCGGGCGCCGGCTGAGGTTGGCGCCGCGGACGAAGAAGCGGGCGGGGACGACGGGCTCAGCCACGCGGCACCTCCGCCCGGTGGCCCAGGCCCTCGAGCCAGCCGACCAGCACCCGGTGCAGCGCGTCCGCTCCCACCACCATCTCCTCGGGCATCTCGAAGTCCACCGGGTGCACCACCATGCCCCGGTCCTGCCAGCCGCCGAGACCACCGTGGCACGCCACCAGCCCCTCGAACGCCGCGACCTCGCCGATCTCGTCGATCAGGCTGTTGACGTAGATGTCCGGGGCCTCGGCCATCGTCGCAGCCCGGAGCACGAACTCCGGCGCGTGCGGGCCGTACGCCGCCAGCGGGTCCTCGCCCGAGATCACCCCGTCGCGCACGCGGTGCTCGCCACCGGCGCCGATCGCGACGGGGCCGTGCTCGGCGGTGTCCACGACGACGAACCCGACGCCGGGGTGCTCCACGAGGCCCGGCACGAGCGCGGGGTAGCGAGCGGCCAGCTCGTCGAGGGTCAGCCGGTGGTCCTCGCCCGCGACGTAGACGAGACCGAGGTTGCCGGACCCGAACACCAGGAACTCCTGCTCCTTCTCGGGCCGGCGGGTCTCGAAGGTGGTCGCCTCGACGCGCTCGGTGGCCCGCTCCGACGCCCGCTGCAGCGCGCGCCCGAGCACCGTCTCGGTGTCGCCGCCGCCGGCCAGCATGGAGGTGACCGAGCCACTGCTCTCGGCGTTCTCGACCGACGCCACGGTCGCGGTGTCGGTCAGCCGCGACACGAGCGCGGCGAGGTCCTCGCCGTACCGGTCGGCGAAGACGGCGCCCTGCGACTGCCCGTGGTCGGAGAGCACGACCAGGTGGTAGGTGCGCGGCGCGACCGCGGCGACCGCCTCGAGCTGGGCGAGGACGGCGTCGATGCCGGCCAGCGCGTCGAGCGCCTCCGGCCGCACGATGCCGGCGTGGTGGGCGACCGCGTCGTAGTCGACGTAGTCCACGTAGATGCTGCGGCGCCCTCGCAGCATCGCGTCCGCGACCAGGGTGGTGTTGAGGTCGCGGATCACCCCGGTGAGCGCGGCGCGCTCCATGGCGAAGCCCCAGCCGCGGTGCACGCGCGGGCGGATGTCGCGGCGTACGGCGCGCGCCGCCTGGAAGCGCTCGCGCCCGATCTCGCTGATCGCCCGCGACATGCTGCGCGCGAAGCCCGCCGGCCGGCTGAGGTACTCCGAGATCGTCTGCCGGGACTCACGCGTCTGCTGGCCGCGGCCGATCGCGCTCATCGTGGCGTACGCCGTCGGCGCGTCGCCGGTGAAGAGGTTGCTGACCGAGACGCCGTCGTCGACCAGCAGGCCCCGGCCGTCCGAGTGCATCGCCTCGATGGCCGCGGCGTCGGCGGGCCGGTTGGCGACGTAGACCTTGCCGGACGGGCGGTCGACCCAGCGGAAGGCCGGGATGCCCTCGATGGTGCCGTGCAGGATGCCCATCTGGCTGGCCGGCGTGGTGGCGGGCAGCTTGGGCCGCCACTCGACGGCGCGGTGCGTGCCGCCGCGGACCCAGCGGGAGAGCGTCGGCAGGGTGCCGGCGTGGATGCACCAGTCGAGCACCGGCCACGGCACCCCGTCGGCCTGCACGAAGACCACGCCGTCGACCTCGGGGTCGGGCACCGTCGTACGCCGCCGTCGCGCCCGACGGAGCAGCGAGGCGGTGACGGCGTCGTCGGTGCCGGCGGTCGCGACCCAGACGAAGAGGGTCGAGACGGCGGCGATGATCCACGCGGCGAGCAGCGCCCAGCCGAGGTCGCTCGCGGCGCCGCCCTGCGGCAGGTAGACCACGACCCAGACCGCGAGCGCCTGGCCGAGGAGGCCCGAGAGGATCGCGCCCACCCAGCCGAGCAGCACCGCTGTCCGGACGAGGAGGATCCGCAGCAGCGCGCCGCAGACCGAGATCAGGACGGCGGTGACGAGGACGCCGCGCCAGCCTCCGGTCTCGAAGCTCGGCACCAGCCAGGTGCAGAGCGCGATGCCGAGCGCGGCGCCGAGCAGCGCAAGGAGGGCGCGGCCGACATCGCCCCAGCGCAGGACGCTCATGCCGGGAACCTAGCCGCGGCGCTCGCGGACGGGGCTCCCCCGAATCGTGTGGTGTCAGGCGGCGTGCAGGCCGGCCGGGTGGTCCGGAGCGGCGGCCGGAAGGGCGTCGCGCTCCGGCGTCGCGTCCACGGGCCGCGTCGCCTGGCTGGTGCGGTGGACCATCCACACGAAGAGCCCGAGGGCCAGGAAGGTCACCGTGATGACGATCCCGAGGTAGACGCCCCAGAAGAGGAACGTGTGCTCGTGGATCGGGTAGTTCTGTCCGGCGGGAGTCATGGGTCCACGCTCGGCTCTCCTGGGCAGGGGGCGGCAGGGACGGCCGCCACCAGCCGGGGGGACCAAGGTCCCGTGGCAGGCTGCGTCCCGTGACCGAGGGCAGCGACGGCACCGAGGGCGTGGAGATCCTGCCGGCCGACCGCGCCGGCTCCTTCGTGCTGCGGATGTCCGGGATGGACCAGTCGTACGTCGACCTCGCGGACCCGACCCGGCTGGTCTTCGAGTACGTACGCCGACTCGGCGACGTCGTCGACGCCTGCGCGCCCGCCGGCGCCGCGGTGCGGGTCGTGCACGTCGGCGGGGCCGCGATGACGCTGCCGCGGTACGTCGCCGCCACGCGCCCCCGCTCGGCGCAGGTGGTCCTCGAGCCGGCGGCCGGGGTGACCGAGCTGGTGCGCCGCGAGCTCCCGCTGTCGCGGGGCAGCGGGATCAAGGTCCGCCCGGTCGACGGACGGGCCGGGGTCGCGGCCCTGCGCGACTCCTCGGTCGACCTGCTGGTCGTCGACGCGTTCGCGGACGCGCGGGTGCCGGCATCCCTGGTGACGCCGGCCTTCTTCGCCGACGCCGCCCGTGTGCTGGGGGACGGCGTGGTCGCCCTCAACCTCACCGACCGGGCGCCCTTCGGCTGGACCCGGCGGGCCGTGGCCTCGCTGCGCACCGCCTTCCCGCACCTGCTGCTCACCGCCGAGCCGGCGACCCTGCGCGCCAAGCGGCTCGGCAACCTGGTGGTGGTCGCCTCCCGCGGCGCGGTCCCGCTCGAGACGCTGCGCCGCCGGGCGACGACCGCCGGATCGCCGTACCGGGTCCTCGACGCCGCCGCGGTCTCCGACTCCTTCGGTGGCGGCACGCCCTTCAGCGACGCCGACGCGGAGCCGTCCCCGGCGCCGTGACGTCGGCGCCGCCTCCTAGGGTCGTGCCGTGATCGGGCGACTGGCATGGGTGACGACGGCGGAGGCGCGCGGCCGCGACGAGGACGAGCCGCTCGCGCTGGCGGCGCTCGAGCGCACCGGCGTGTCCGTCGAGGTCGTCGACTGGGACGACGCCGACGTCGACTGGGCGGGCTTCGACCGGGTCGTGCTGCGGTCGGCCTGGGACTACCCCCAGCACCTGCCGGCCTTCCTCGACTGGCTGGAGGCCGTCGACGCGGCCAGCGAGCTGGTCAACCCGGCGGCGATGGTCCGGTGGAGCCTGGACAAGGCCTACCTGGCCGAGCTCGAGGAGGCCGGTGTCCCGATCACGCCGACCGTCTTCGTCCCACCCGGGTCGGAGCCGCGCTTCCCGGACGGCGGCTTCGTGGTGAAGCCCGCCGTCGGCGCGGGCAGCGTCGACGCCGCGTCGTACGACGCCGACCAGCGTGACGTCGCGACCGCGCACGTCGAGCGGCTCCACGCCGCCGGGCAGGTCGCGCTCGTGCAGCCCTACCTCGCGTCGGTCGCCACCGACGGCGAGTGGCCGCTGGTCTTCCTGGGCGGCAGCTACAGCCACGCCGCGAGCAAGCGCGTCGCGCTGCCCCGGGCCGGGTCCGTCGACGACCTCTTCGCGGAGGAGACCAACGCGCCGCACGAGGCGAGCGTCGAGCAGGTCGCGGTGGCCCGGGCCGCCGTCGACGTGGTCACGGCGCGCTTCGGCACCCCGGCGTACGCGCGGGTCGACCTGGTCCGCGCCGACGACGGCCACTTCGTCGTCCTCGAGGTCGAGCTGGTCGAACCCTCGCTCTTCCTGCCCTACGCCGACGCCGTGGCGGCCGACCGACTGGCGGCTGTGCTCGTAGGCTCCCCGTCGTGAGCCGTGACCTCCGCCGCATCGCCGTCTTCTGCGGGTCCGGCCCCGGCACCGACCCGAGTCTGTCCGCGGTCGCGTACGACGTCGGCCGCGGTCTCGCGGAGCGCGGCCTCGGCCTCGTCTACGGCGGTGGTGGCAGCGGCCTGATGGGGGAGGTGTCGCAGGGTGCGCTGGACGCAGGTGGCGAGGTGATCGGCGTGATCCCGCGGTCGATGGTGGAGCGCGAGTGGGGGCGCCACGACCTCACCGAGCTGCACGTCGTCGAGACGATGCACGAGCGCAAGGCGATGATGGCCGACCTCGCCGACGCCTTCCTCTGCCTGCCCGGCGGCCTCGGGACGCTCGAGGAGATCGTCGAGGTCTGGAGCTGGCGACACATCGGCTTCAACGACGACCCGGTCGGCTTCCTCAACCCCGGTGGCTTCTGGACGCCGCTGCTCGAGGCGCTCGACGGTCTGGTCGGTGCCGGTTTCGTCCGTCGCGAGGTGCTCGACGACGTGGTCGTCGCCGCCGACCTCGCCGCGGCGCTCGCCGGGCTCGCTGCCCGCTAGCGGTAGGCCCGACCCCGCGCCTCCCGGGTCCACAGCACACCTGCGCCGGCGGTGGGGCCCTCGGCCGACAGCGTCCTCTTGAGCACCTTGTTCGTGGCCGTGCGGGGAAGTGTGTCGACGACGCGGACGTAGCGCGGCCAGCCCTTGGTGGGCAGGTCGGCCTGCTCGGCGAGGAAGACCTCCAGCTCAGCCGGAGTGAGCGGTCCGGTGAGCACGAGCGCAGCCATCACCTGGTCGCCGACCGACTCGTCCGGCACCGCGTAGACGGCGGCCTCGGAGACCGCCGCGTGACGGAGCAGGATCCGCTCGATCGGCGCGGCGGCGAGGTTCTCGCCGTCCACGCGCAGCCAGTCGGCCGTGCGGCCGGCGAAGTAGACGAACCCGTCGGCGTCGCGATAGGCGAGGTCGCCCGACCAGTACATCCCGCCGCGCATCCGGTCGGCCTCGGCTCCGGGATCCTTGTAGTAGCCCGCGAACGCGCCCGCGCCGGCGGTGTTGACCAGCTCGCCGGTCGCCTCCTCGGCGTTGAGCAGCTCGCCCGAGGGGCCGAAGACCGCGTCCGGGACCTCCGCCATCGTCTCGCGGTCGAGCACCTTCACGCCGTCGACCGGACGGCCGAGGGATCCCGCCGGCATCTCGGGGACGCGCTGCACGACGACGGCGTTCTCCGTCGAGGAGTAGGAGTCGACGACCACGCAGCCGAAGCGCCTCCCGAACGCCTCGATGTCGCGCTCGTTGGCCTCGTTGCCGAAGACCAGCCGCAGCGGGTTGTCCGCGTCGTCCGGCGCCTCGGGCGTCGCCATGATGTAGGTGAGCGGCTTGCCGACGTAGTTGGCGTACGTCGCGCCGTGGCGCCGGACGTCGGGCAGGAAGCCGGACGCCGAGAACCGCCGCGCCAGCGCGATGGTCGCGCCGCCGGCCAGGGCCGGACCCCAGCCGGCCATGATCGCGTTGGAGTGGAACATCGGCATGGAGAGGTACGCCGTGTCCGCCGGCGACAGCCCGAACCGCTCGGACAGGAACTGCCCCGGGTAGGCCACCTTCGCCTGGGTCACGTTGACGGCCTTCGGGTCGCCCGACGTGCCCGAGGTGAAGATCAGCATCATCAGGTCGTCCGGCCCGACCTCGACGTCCGGCACGGCCGCGGCCGCGTGCAGGTCGAGCAGGCCGTCCCAGTCCGGTGACTCCAGCGGCAGCACCGGTACGTCGACCTCGGCCAGCAGGTCGGCGTGCGCCGCGTCCGTCACGACGAGCTGCACGTCGGCGCGGCGTACGTCGGCCGCGAGCGCCTCCCCGCGCCGGGTCGGGTTGAGCCCGACCACGACCGCACCACCCAGCGCGGCGCCACCCAGCAGGAACGCGAACTCGGGCACGTTCTCCAGCAGCACCCCGACGTGCGGCGGCTCTCCCGACGGCAGCAGCGCGTCGAGCACCGCCGCGCGCACGCAGGACTCCTGCACGACCTCCGCCCAGGTCCACGCGGAGTCCTCGAAGAGGAGCCCGGGGGATTGGTCACCAACCCGCGCGAGCAGCTGCCCGCGCACGGTGGGCATGGTCATGCGGGCTCGGCGGCCAGCGCTCGTCCGATGGTCAGCGCCTGCTCGGTGGCGCCGCCGTGCAGGAACTCGAAGCGCTTGGCCGAGGTGAAGAAGCGGTGCGTCTCGCCGTCGAGGTCGATGCCGACGCCGCCGTGCACGTGCACCGCCGTGTGCGCGATCCGGTGACCGGCGTCGGCCGCCCACAGCTTCGCGATCGCGACCTCGGTGTCGGCCGGCAGACCCTCGTCGAGACGCCACGCGGCCGACCACAGCGTGAGCCGCTGGCCGAGCACGTCGATGTAGCCGTCCGCGAGCCGCTGCGACACGGCCTGGAAGGTCCCGATCGGGCGGCCGAACTGCTCGCGCGACGTGGCGTACGACGAGGTCAGCCGCAGCGCACCCTCGGTGATCCCGAGCTGCTCCGCGGCACCGCCGAGCACCATCAGCTGGCGCAGCCGCCGATCGGCGGTGCCGTCGGCCCCGCCCAGCAGGCGGTCGCCGCCGAGCACCGCGCCGTCGAGGTCGAGCCGGGCCACGGCATCACGGTCGGAGAAGTGCTGGGCCACCACCGTGACGCCGGCGTCGCCGGGCTCGACCAGGAAGACGCCGACGCCGGACGGCGTCTCGGCGGGCACCAGGAAGAGGTCGGCGTAGGGACCGGCGGGGACGACGGCCTTGCTGCCGGTGAGCACGTAGCCGTCGCCGTCGGGGGAGGCGACCGTGGTCGGGCGCTCCGGCGCCCACGCGCGCTCCTCGGCGATCGCGGCGGTCACCACGACGCCGCCCGTCGCGGCGCGGGGCAGCCAGGCAGCCCGCTGCTCGTCGGTGCCGTGCTCGGCGATCAGCCGGGACGCGGGGCCGTGGGCGGCCAGCGGGACGGGCGCCACGACCCGGCCGACCTCGACGAGGACGCGGGCGAGCTCGACCAGGCCGAGCCCGGCGCCGTCGTACTCCTCCGGCAGCGCGAGCCCGAGCAGGCCGGCGTCGCCGAGTGCCTTCCACAGATCGCGGTCGAAGCGGTCCCCGTCGGCCTCGACGGCCTTCATGCGCTCGTTGGTGGCGCGGTCCGCGAGGATGCTCGCCGCCAGCTCGGCGGCGTCGTCCTGCTCCTGGGTGAACCGGAAGTCCATCTCGTTCAGCTCCTCTTGGCTGCGGGGAGGCCGAGGCCGACGTACCCGATGATGTCGCGCTGGATCTCGTTGGTGCCGCCGCCGAAGGTCATCACCAGCGCGGAGCGGTAGAAGCGCTCGAGGCGGCCCTGGAGCACGGCACCCTCGGAGGCACCGGTGATGCCGGCCTCGGGACCGACGATCTCCATCAGCGTGCGGTAGACCTCGGTCGCGAGCTCCGAGCCGTAGATCTTGGTGGCCGACGCCTCGGCGGGGGACAGGTCGACGCCGGCGTCCGCGTCGGCCGCGAGCTTCCAGTTGATGAGCCGCAACGCCTCCGCGCGGGCGTGCGCCCGGCCCAGCGCGATCTGCACCCACTCGCTGTCGATCACCCGCTCGCCGTTGGGCGCCTTCGTCGCCTGCGCCCAGGTGCGCACCATCTCGATCGAGTGCGTCAGGGGAGCGGCCGAGGTGAGCGCGACCCGCTCGTGGTTGAGCTGGTTGGTCATCAGCGACCAGCCGCCGTTGAGCTCGCCGACCAGGTTGGACGCCGGCACGCGCACGTCCTCGTAGTACGTCGCGCTCGTGCTGACGCCCGCGACCGTGTGCACGGGGGTGTAGGAGAAGCCCTCGGCGCCGGCCGGGACCAGGATCATCGACAGGCCCTTGTGGCGCGGCAGGTCGGGATCGGTGCGGCAGGCCAGCCAGATCCAGTCGGCGTACTGGATCAGCGAGGTCCACATCTTCTGACCGTTGATCACCCACTCGTCGCCCTCGCGGACCGCGCGGGTCTTGAGCGAGGCGAGGTCGGTGCCGGAGCCGGGCTCGGAGTAGCCGATGGAGAAGTGGAGGTCGCCGGCCAGGATCTTGGGGAGGAAGGAGGCCTTCTGCTCGTCGGTGCCGTAGCGCATGATCGTCGGCCCGACCGTGTTGAGCGTCAGGTAGGGGATCGGGACGCCCGCCACGGCGGCCGCGTCGGTGAAGATCAGCTGCTCGATCATCGAGCGGTTCTGCCCGCCGTACTCCGTCGGCCAGCCGATGCCGAGCCAGCCGTCGGTGCCGAGCTGGCGGATCACCTTCTTGTAGACGACGTCGTCGCCGAACTCGCCGGTCGCGGACGCGAGGCCGGCCTTGACCTCCGGCGTGACCAGGCCGGCGAAGTACTCGCGCAGCTCTTCACGAAGCGCTTGCTGGTCCGGTGTCAGGGCGATGTGCATGGGGCACGCTGCTTTCGTTGGCTTGCTCTCGTGTGCTGGAATCCCGGCCTCGAAAACTATAACCTGTTCTCGTTTTGGTCCACACGATGCTCGATCGACGCTTGGAGGCAGGCATGAGCGACACCAAGGTCCGCGCCCTCGACCAGGGCACGGCCCCGGAGCGGTTCGCGCGGGGCTGGCACTGCCTGGGTCTCGCCGAGCGCTTCCGCGACGGCAAGCCGCACGGCATCGAGGCGTTCGGCACCAAGCTCGTGGTCTGGGCCGACACCCAGGGCGAGATCCACGTGCTCGACGGCTACTGCCGGCACATGGGCGGCGACCTCACCCAGGGCGAGGTCAAGGGGGACGAGGTGGCGTGCCCCTTCCACGACTGGCGCTGGGGCGGCGACGGCAAGTGCAAGCAGATCCCCTACGCGCGGCGCGTGCCCCTGCGGGCGCGCACCCAGCGCTACCCCGTGGCGATCCGCAACCAGCAGGTGCTGGTCTGGCACGACGTCGAGGGCTCCGAGCCGGACATGGACATCCTCCCGCCGGAGCTGCCCGGCATCGAGGAGGGCCTCTACACCGACTGGGTGTGGGAGTCGGAGCACATCATCGGCTCCAACTGTCGCGAGCTCATCGACAACGTCGTGGACATGGCGCACTTCTACTACGTGCACTTCGCCTTCCCGACCAGCTTCCGCAACGTCTTCGAGGGCACCCAGGCGACCCAGTTCATGGAGTCGAAGGGCCGTCCCGACAAGACCGGCGGGTACGGCGACGCCGAGCTCTTCCTCAAGTCCGAGGCGACCTACTACGGACCGTCGTACATGATCAACTGGCTCGACACCGACTACAAGGGCTTCAACACCGAGGTCATCCTCTTCAACAACCACATCCCGACGGGGCAGGACTCCTTCCTGCTGCAGTACGGCATCATCGTGAAGAAGCCCGAGGGCCTCGACGACAAGACGGCCAACTTCATCGCGAAGAAGTACGCCCAGATGTTCGGCGAGGGCTTCCTCCAGGACGTGCACATCTGGAAGAACAAGGTGCCGGTGCAGAACCCGCTGCTCTGCGAGGAGGACGGTCCCGTCTACCAGCTGCGCCGGTGGTACGAGCAGTACTACGTCGACCGGGCCGACATCGTCCCGGAGATGGTGGACCGCTTCGAGTTCGAGGTGGACACCACGAAGGCCAACGAGTTCTGGCAGGACGAGGTCGCCGAGAACCTCCGCAAGAAGGCGGAGGAGGACGCCGCCGGCGAGTCCTCCGCCGACGAGCCGGCGGAGAAGCCGCAGATGATGTCGGGCACCTGAGCATGGCGTCGTTCGTCCCCACCAGCGCCGACACGCTCGAGGACCAGCGCCTCTACACCTCGGCCCGGCTGGTCGAGGTCGCCTGCCTCGACTGCCTGGCGAAGGTCGGCGTCAAGAAGAACAGCGAGCACCACACCTCGATCCAGTGGACCGCGGAGGCGCGCCGGCACTGCCCGGAGCTGTCTCGGCGTACGGGCGCGCGCGACACGTTCCCCGCCTGCCCCAGGATGATCGCCAGCATCGAGGCCGCGGTGCGCGACGGCCAGATCCCCATCGGAGCCGAGGACGGTTACTGAGTGACCAGCGACGCGCGATCGTCGAGGCAGGCGTGGTTCAGGTGCGTGCAGCGCAACGCGGCGTCGCGATGGCATACCGGGCGTCTTTCGAGCGATGCCGAGGAAGCGATGTGCGTGCCTGGGCCGCGCCTGTCCGACGAGCGTAAGGAGCTGGGCACTACATGACGGATGAGTCCTTCGAGCTGAAGGTCGTGGACGTGGTCGAGGAGACCGCGGACGCCCACTCCATCTCCTTCGAGGTCCCCGCCGGTGCCGAGGAGCAGTTCGCCTACAAGCCGGGACAGTTCCTGACCCTGGCGGTGCCGTCCGACCAGACCGGCGTCGCGGCGCGCTGCTACTCGCTGTCCAGCAGCCCGATCGGCGGCGGGCCGCTGACGGTCACCGTCAAGCGGACCGCCGAGGGCTACGCGTCCAACTGGGTCTGCGACCACCTCCGCGAGGGCGACAGCATCCGGGTGCTGCCGCCGAGCGGGATCTTCACGCCCGCCTCGCTGAGCGCCGACCTGCTGCTCTTCGCCGGCGGCAGCGGCATCACGCCGGTCATCTCGATCACCCGCACGGCGCTGCAGCAGGGCACCGGCCGGATCGTGCTCTTCTACGCCAACCGCGACGAGCGGTCGGTGATCTTCGCGAAGGAGCTCACCGAGCTCGCCGCGGCCAACCCCGACCGGCTCCAGGTCGTGCACTGGCTCGAGTCCGTGCAGGGCCTGCCCAGCCAGGAGCAGATGCGCGCGTTCGCGGCGTCGTTCACGTCGTACGACGCGTTCGTCTGCGGCCCGGCGCCATTCATGAAGATGACGATCGCCGCGCTCAAGGACCTCGAGTTCCCCCGCGAGCGCCGGCACCAGGAGAAGTTCGTCTCCCTCGGCGGCAACCCCTTCGGCGACCTCCACGACCGCGAGGTCGCCGAGCACGAGATCGAGGACGCCGAGCGCGACGCCGACGACGTGACCGAGGCCCCCGCGGCCGAGGGCGGGCCGCAGGGCCCGGTGCGGCTCGAGGTGGAGCTGGACGGCGAGGAGTACACCTTCGACGACTGGGCGCCCGGCACGAAGATGCTCGACCACCTCGAGTCGAAGGGCGTGAAGGCGCCGTACTCCTGCCGCGAGGGGGAGTGCTCCGCGTGCGCCGTACGCCTGCTCGAGGGCGACGTGAAGATGCTCCACAACGACGTGCTCGACGACGACGACCTCGCCGACGGCATCCGGCTCGGCTGCCAGTCGGTGGCGGTGACCGACAAGGTGAGGGTCACCTACCACTGAGGGTCGGCCGTCCGGGTGCGGACCTGAGTGCCGTCGAGACCGTGGTCCAGACCACGAACGAGCGATTGGTGTGAGCGCTTGTCACCGGGGAACCTTGTTGCTCAACCTGTGGGGAAGAAACCGCGCTCGGGACGACGGTCTACCCCTCCGGACGCGCGAGGTCGGGGTGGGGCCGGGCGCGGACAGGTCCCGGGCGCAGAGTGGAGAGAGCCATGATTCTCGGCCTGTGCTTGGTCTCCGTCGCCGCCCTGGTGTGGTTGATCACCGCGATGCCGGCGAAGCCGGTCCGACGGACCCCTGACGTCCCCTCGCCGCGTGCCGCCCAGGCGACGCGCGAGCGGGTCAACGCCCACCCGGAGCGCGCCACGCGCCCGGACCTCGCCCGCGTGCTGCGTGAGACGGTCTCGGCCGCCGACGCGGAGCGCACCCTCTCGCGGGCCGCCGAGCGCGGCCTGCCGATGCCGATGCTGTGGACCTGGTCCGAGCGCTACGGCGCCGAGCGCCTCGTCCTGGCGATCGACGCCGAGGTCGCGGAGCGCTCGATGCAGCGCCACCTGCAGAACGGGACGGTCCCGGACTGGACGGCGATGGGGATCCTCGCCGCCCTGGCGCAGGACACCACGGCCGGGATGCCGGTCGACGAGCTGCTCGACCCGGACGCCGCGCCGTCGGTCGACCTCTCGATCCACGACCTGACCGACTGGTCGGTCGGCCTCGAGGACGGGACGCCGCAGCTCGACCTCAGCGGCTTCGGGAAGCTGCCCCCGATCGCCGGCCCGGCGCACCTGAGCGCCCCGTCCCGCGAGTGGGACCCGGAGGAGGTCAGCTCCTCCGGCCACCCGCCGCTGCCGCCCCGCGAGGACCCGCCCCGGCCGCGGCCGGGCGACCGCGGCCCCTGGCCGATGGCGTCCTGAGCGGCGCCTGCTGACCATGACGTTTGGTCACCAACCTGCCCTGGGAGCGATCCCGGCGGCAGGTTGGTGACCAATCCTCACCAGCCCCGCTCGCGCCACTCCGGCAGCGACGCCCGCTCGGCTCCGAGCGTCGAGTCGTCGCCGTGGCCGGGGTAGAACCAGGTGTCGTCGGGGAGCGTGCCGAAGATCTTGGTCGAGACCTCGTCGAGGAGCTGGGCGAAGGCGTCGGCGTCGCCGAAGGTGTTGCCCACGCCCCCGGGGAAGAGCGAGTCGCCGGTGAAGAGGTGCGGGTGGCCGGACGGGTCGTCGTACACCAGCGCCACCGATCCGGGCGTGTGCCCGGCGAGCGCGATGACGGACAGCGTGCAGTCGCCGACGGTGACCGTGTCGCCGTGCTCGAGCGAGCGGGTGACGGGGACGCCGGTCTGCTCGGTGACCGCTGCCGCGTCGGGCGTCCCGACGAGCACCTCGGCACCGGTCGCGGCGACGACGTCGGCGAGGGCGCGGTGGTGGTCCCAGTGCTGGTGGGTGGTCACGACGGACGTCAGACCCGCGTCGCCGATGAGGGGGAGCAGGGTGTCGGGCTCGGCGGCCGCGTCGACGAGCAGCTGCTCGCCGGTCGCGTGGCAGCGCAGGAGATAGCAGTTGTTCGACATCTTCGGGTCCACGGCCACCTTGGTGATGGTGAGCGCCGTGAGCTCGCGTACGTCGGGGCCGGCACCCGGCTTCACCTGTCCGGTGTAGGTCACGTCAGTCTCCGATCCGCGGCAGGGCGCCGCTGTCGCTGGTCAGTCCGTCGCCCGCGCCGCGCCCGGTGAGCCACCAGCCGAGGTCGGCGGCAGTGCCGCTGACGGTGGGTCCGCCCGAGCCCCAGGTCCACGAGCGCTCCAGGTCGGTCGCGCGTGCGGTGAAGGGTGTGCCGTCGTCCTGCTGGGCGAGTGCGTCGAGGAGCAGGGCGGCGAAGTCCGCCGGCCAGTCGGCCCGGGAGTAGCCGGCGTCGAGGTCGGCGTGGTGGATCTCGACCTCCCGCACCCGCATCAGCGGGACGGCGCCGGCGGCGAAGATCCGGCCGCCGGGGATCCGGTCGATGGTGGTCGCCTGCTGGTCGGCCGGCAGCGCGGCCCACGCCTCCGCGAGGTCCGTGCAGGCGGCCAGCAGACGGGTCCGGAGCGCGGACGGCGACGCGGCGGCGAGCTCGTCGATGTCGCCGTCGCGGCGCTCCTCGGAGGCGTACATCGGCCGCCGCTCGCCGTCGACGATCCCGGTGAGCGCGCCGGCGAGGCCCTCGGCGTTGAGCGCGAGGTGGGCGAGCACATGGGCGCGGCTCCACCCGGTGCAGACGCTCGGTGCGGCGTAGTCGTCGTCGGGCAGGCCGTCGGCGGTGCGGACCAGGCGGCGGGTCGCGTCCGGCAGCAGCCCCGCCGCGACCACGGGAAGGGGGGTGTCGACCATGGGGCCATCCTGCCCGAGCCCGGCCCGAAACCCGCGCGTCACCCGACTGTCGGTGGCCCGTGAGAGTGTGGGGAACACCGGCGCGTCCCGACTGGTTGTGCGTTGTCTGCGCCGGTTACGATGGCGAACACCTGTTCGAAGCGAGGGGACATTCAGTGGCGGACCAGCTCATCATCCGAGGAGCACGCGAGCACAACCTGAAGGACGTCTCGATCGACCTGCCCCGAGACTCGCTCATCGTCTTCACCGGCCTGTCCGGCTCCGGCAAGTCGTCGCTGGCGTTCGACACGATCTTCGCCGAGGGCCAGCGCCGGTACGTCGAGTCGCTCTCGGCCTACGCCCGCCAGTTCCTCGGCCAGATGGACAAGCCTGACGTCGACTTCATCGAGGGCCTGTCCCCGGCCGTCTCGATCGACCAGAAGTCCACGTCGAAGAACCCCCGCTCCACGGTCGGCACCATCACCGAGGTCTACGACTACCTCCGCCTCCTCTACGCGCGCGCGGGCCGGCCGCACTGCCCGACGTGCGGCGCCCCGATCGAGCGCCAGACCCCGCAGCAGATCGTGGACCGCATCCTCGGCCTCGAGGAGGGACGACGCTTCCAGGTCCTCGCCCCGGTGATCCGTGGTCGCAAGGGCGAGTACGTCGAGCTCTTCAAGCAGCTGCAGACCCAGGGGTTCTCCCGGGCCCGGGTCAACGGCGAGACCCACGCGCTGGACGACCCGCCCAAGCTGGACAAGCAGAAGAAGCACACGATCGAGGTCGTGGTCGACCGCCTCGCGGTCAAGGAGTCCTCCAAGCGCAGGCTCACCGACTCGGTCGAGACCGCGCTCCAGCTCGCCGGGGGACTGGTGCTCTTCGACTTCGTCGACCTCGACGCCAAGGACCCCGGTCGTGAGCTGCGGTTCAGCGAGAAGATGGCGTGCCCCAACGAGCACCCGATCGACACCGACGAGCTCGAGCCGCGGTCGTTCTCGTTCAACTCGCCGTTCGGTGCCTGCCCGGCCTGCCACGGGCTCGGGACCCGCCTCGAGGTGGACCCCGAGCTGGTCGTCCCGGACCCGCAGGCGACGCTCGGGGAGGGTGCGATCCAGCCGTGGAGCCAGGCGCACGTCGCCGACTACTTCCTCCGGCTGATGGGTGCGCTCGGCGACGAGCTCGGCTTCGACCTCAACACGCCGTGGGAGGACCTCCCGGCCAAGGCGCAGAAGGCGATCCTGAACGGCCACCCGACGAAGGTGCACGTCGTCACCCGCAACCGCTACGGGCGGCAGCGCGCCTACTACGCCGAGTTCGAGGGCGTCGGCGCCTACATCGCGCGCCGTCACCACGAGGCCGAGTCCGACGTCAGCCGGGAGCGCTACGAAGGCTTCATGCGCGAGGTCCCGTGCCCGACGTGCCGTGGCAGCCGGCTCAAGCCGGTGTCGATGTCGGTGACGCTCGGCGCGTCCCTCCAGGACGGCGGCAAGAACATCGCCGAGGTCTGCGCGATGCCGATCAACGAGACCGCCGACTACCTGCGCAACCTCGAGCTGACCTCGCGCGAGCGGCAGATCGGCGAGCGGGTGCTCAAGGAGATCCAGGAGCGGCTCACGTTCCTGCTCGACGTCGGCCTCGACTACCTCTCCCTGGACCGGCCCTCGGGCTCGCTGTCCGGCGGCGAGGCGCAGCGCATCCGGCTCGCCACCCAGATCGGGGCCGGCCTGGTCGGAGTCCTCTACGTGCTCGACGAGCCGTCGATCGGCCTCCACCAGCGCGACAACCACCGGCTGATCGAGACGCTGGTCCGGCTCAAGGACCTCGGCAACACCCTCATCGTCGTCGAGCACGACGAGGACACGATCCGGGTCGCCGACTGGGTCGTCGACATCGGTCCCGGCGCCGGTGAGCACGGCGGCCAGGTGGTCCACAGCGGCAACGTCGCCGACCTGCTCGCGCACCCCGACTCGATGACCGGCCAGTACCTTTCCGGCCGGCGCGAGATCCCGGTCCCCGCCGTACGCCGGCCGCGCACCAAGGGCCGCGAGCTCAAGGTCCACGGCGCCCGCGAGCACAACCTCCAGAACGTCGACGTCGCCTTCCCGCTCGGCCTGTTCGTCGCCGTCACCGGCGTCTCGGGCTCGGGCAAGTCGACCCTGGTCAACGACATCCTCTACACCTCGCTGGCCAAGCAGATCTACCGCGCGCGGCAGGTGCCGGGCCGGCACCAGAAGATCACCGGCCTCGAGCACGTCGACAAGGTGATCCACGTCGACCAGTCGCCGATCGGCCGCACCCCGCGGTCCAACCCGGCGACGTACACCGGGGTCTTCGACCACGTCCGCAAGCTCTTCGCCTCCACTCCGGAGGCGAAGATGCGTGGCTACCAGCAGGGCCGCTTCTCGTTCAACGTCAAGGGCGGCCGCTGCGAGGCGTGCGCCGGCGACGGCACGATCAAGATCGAGATGAACTTCCTCCCGGACGTCTACGTCCCGTGCGAGGTCTGCCACGGCGCCCGCTACAACCGCGAGACGCTCGAGGTCCACTACAAGGGCAAGACCATCGCCGAGGTCCTCGACATGCCGATCGAGGAGGCCGTCGACTTCTTCGCGGCGGTGCCGGCGATCGCGCGACACCTGAAGACCCTGGTCGAGGTCGGCCTCGGCTACGTGCGCCTGGGGCAGCCGGCGACGACCCTGTCCGGCGGCGAGGCACAGCGCGTGAAGCTGTCCGCCGAGCTGCAGAAGCGCTCGACCGGCCGCACGGTCTACGTCCTCGACGAGCCCACCACCGGGCTGCACTTCGAGGACATCCGCAAGCTGCTGCTCGTGCTCGGCCGCCTGGTCGACCAGGGCAACACGGTGCTGGTGATCGAGCACAACCTCGACGTCATCAAGACCGCCGACTGGCTGATCGACATGGGCCCCGAGGGCGGCTCGCGCGGCGGCACCGTCGTCGCCGAGGGCACCCCGGAGCTCGTGGCGGCGACCCCGGAGAGCTACACGGGCCAGTTCCTGGCGCCGCTGCTCGACGGGCGCGAGGCCAAGCAGCCGACCGGCCAGCGCCGTCCCCCGGCGGACCCGGTGCCGGGCAAGAAGGCCGCCACGAAGGCGCCCGCGAAGAAGGCTGCGGCCAAGAAGGCCGGGGCCAACAAGACCGCCGCCAAGAAGACCGCCGCCAAGAAGACCGTGGCGAAGAAGGCGACCGCCAAGAAGGCCGCCGTACGCTCGCGGGCGAGCTGACACCGTCGACGGGGACAGGCAGGCCACCGAGTTCTCATCGAACTCTCATGGCCTGAGCACAGGCTTCAGCCCGGGCCTCCGTCTAGGGTGAAGTTTCAACCATCCCGCCGAGAGGACCAGACCGTGACCGACGGCATGACCCGCCGCACCACCCTCACCGGAGCCGCCGCCCTGGGCGTCGGAGTCCCCCTGCTCGCCGCGTGCGGCAGCAGCGACGGCTCGACCGCCACGGAGCCCGACACCACCGCGGGGGAGACGCTCGGTCCGTCCTCGGACATCCCCGTCGGCGGCGGCACGATCTACGCCGACCAGAAGATCGTGGTGACCCAGCCGACCGAGGGCGACTTCAAGGGGTTCTCGGCCGTCTGCACCCACCAGAGCTGCCTGGTCTCCACCGTGTCCGACGGCACCATCAACTGCACCTGCCACGGCAGCAAGTTCTCGATCGACGACGGCTCCGTGGTCAACGGACCCGCGACCTCCGCGCTCGCGGCCGTCGACGTCAGCGTCGACGGGAGCTCCGTCGTCACGAGCTGATGCACCGGCGCAGCGTGCTCGGCGGCGCGGCCGCCGTGGGTCTCGGACTCCCGCTGCTCGCCGCCTGCGGGAGCGACGGGAGCGGCGAGGCGACCGACCCCAGCGGGGCGACGGAGTCGCCGACCGAGTCCGCCACCGCCAGCGCCTCCGAGAGTCCGACGAAGGAGGCGACGCCGCATGAGTCGACGTCCTCCCAGGCCGCCGACGGCCTGGTCGCGACGGCCGACGTTCCTGTGGGCGGCGGCACCATCCTGACGGCCGAGAAACTCGTCGTCACCCAGCCCAGCAAGGGCGACTTCAAGTGCTTCACCGCGGTCTGCACCCACCAGGGCTGCGTCGTGTCGTCGGTCAGCGACGGCACGATCAACTGCGGCTGCCACGGCAGCCAGTTCTCGATCGAGGACGGCTCGGTCGTGACCGGGCCCGCGACGTCCGCCCTCTCCGCCGTCGACGTCAGCGTCGACAGCGGCTCCGTCGTCGAGAGCTGATTGGCCCGGGGACCCGGCGGCGTCGTGCAGGGATCCCCGGTCGACCGGGGACCCCTGCGCTGGTCGGGGGTTGCAACGGCCGTCAAGCGACAGGAGTGCCTGTCCGCTGTGACGGGTGGTGCGGATGAGGCGCGACCTCCGTCCGGGGGGATTGGTCACCAACCTGCTCCCAGATGCCTCCCGGGACGGGGTTGGTGACCAATCCCCTACGCCGAGGCGCGCGCCTGCGCCATCAGCGCCCGGCGCGGTCGAGGTCGCCGTCGGGGGCGGCCGGGTCGCCGGTGGACAGCCGCCACCGGGAGTCGCGCGGGGAGTGCCGCCGGTCGAGCCGGGCGTCGAGCATCACGCGTGCCTCGTCCCAGCGCCCGGCGCGCAGCAGGGCCGCGATCCGCGCCTCCTCGACCACCTCGCGCTGGGCGTCGGAGCCGCCGAGGCGCCAGAGCCGTGACTGCAGGCGGGCGAGCTGGTCGGCGGCAGCGGACGAGCGGCCGCCGGCCGCGGCGCCGAACGCCCGGGCCAGGGGAGCGACGACCTCGCGGTGCGTGCGGTGCTCGTGGACGGACGCCCAGGTCGCCAGGTCGGCGAGCTCGGCCCGGTCGCCCAGCGACAGGTGCAGGACGGCGGCGTGCAACGCCAGGAAGGGCGTCGCCGGCCGGTGGAGCGTCGCCTCCGACGTCACGGCTGCCACGTCCGCCATCGCCGGGACGTCGTGCGCCCCGGGCGTGAGCGCCCAGCGGAAGAGCAGCGAGCCGGTGTCGACCAGCGCCCGGCAGCCGGTCGCCGCCTCGGGACGCAGCTGCGCGTCGTAGCGGCGGCGTACGGCGTCGAGGTCGCCGAGGGAGAGCTCGTGCAGGGCGGCGTGCCAGGAGAAGTGGCTGAGGCTGTCCGTGGTCGCGCCGTCGCCGAGCACCCAGTCGTCCATCCACGCCAGCCCGGCCTCGTGGTCGCCGGTCTCGTAGTGGGCGTGCGCACGAGCGTGCGCGGAGTGGCCGGCACCGGGCTCGACGAGCAGGGAGCGGCACGACAGGTCCATCGCCTCGTCGAAGCGGCCCTGCTCCTGGCGGACGAAGGCGAGCAGTCCGGCGTACCACCAGTCGTCGCCGTACGCCGGAGCCGCGCGCTCGACGATCTCCCACGCCTGCGCGGGGACCTCGGTGACGCCGGCGAAGGCGATGGTCGGCACGGCGGTGGAGAGCAGGACGGCGTCGCCGGGGTAGGTGGCGAGGTGCCGGATGATCGGCCGGCCGTCGCCCCGCAGGTGGGCGGCGACGGCGTGGACGTGGCTGCGCTCGCGCTCGGTGGCCCGACCGACGAGGGTCAGCGCGTCCTCGAGGCGGGCGGCGACGTCGACCGCGACGCACATCTCGTGGCCGAGCAGGGCGAGCGTGGCGTGCCCGAGCGCGAAGGTCGGGTCGAGGGTGATCGAGGCCGCGATGGAGCGCTCGGCGCCGCGCCGGAGCCGGAGCAGGTCGTCGGTCCCGCGGCGGTAGGCCACGGCGGCCTCGGCGGAGCAGGTGAGGGCGTAGCCGGAGCGGTCACGACAGCGCATGCAAGTAGAGTAAGTCACGCGACAAATAGACAAAGCGTTGCGGCGTGGGAGTGTCGGACCGCGCCCGTAGGGTTGACGCCGTGCCTCCTGCCCGACCCAGCCGCTCCACCCGAGGCCCGCAGTCCTACCGTCCCGAGCCCGGCTCGATCCCCACCCAGCCGGGGGTCTACCGGTTCCGCGACCCGAAGGGCCGGGTCGTCTACGTCGGGAAGGCCAAGAACCTCCGCGCCCGGCTCTCGTCCTACTTCCAGGACGTCGGCAACCTGCACCCGCGCACCGCCACGATGGTGACGACGGCGGCCAGCGTCGAGTGGACCGTGGTGAAGACCGAGGTCGAGGCGCTGCAGCTCGAGTACTCCTGGATCAAGGAGTACGACCCGCGCTTCAACGTGAAGTACCGCGACGACAAGTCCTACCCGTGGCTGGCCGTCACGGTCGGCGAGGAGTTCCCGCGGGTCATGGTCGGCCGTGGCGCCAAGCGCAAGGGCACCCGCTACTTCGGCCCCTACAGCCACGCCTGGGCGATCCGCGAGACGGTCGACCTGCTGCTGCGCGTCTTTCCGATGCGGTCCTGCAGCAACGGCGTCTTCAAGCGGTCCGGACAGATCGGCCGCCCCTGCCTGCTCGGCTACATCGACAAGTGCTCGGCTCCCTGCGTCGGCAACGTCAGCGCCGAGGAGCACCGCGCGATCGTCGACGACTTCTGCGACTTCATGGCCGGTCACACCGCCGCGTTCGTCCGGCGCATCGAGAAGGAGATGTACGCCGCCTCCGACGCACTCGACTTCGAGAAGGCGGCCCGGCTGCGCGACGACCTCGGCGCGCTCAACAAGGCGCTCGAGAAGCAGGCGGTCGTGCTCGGCGACGGCACCGACGCCGACGTGATCGCGCTCGCCGAGGACCCCCTCGAGGTCGCGGTGCAGATCTTCTACGTCCGGGGCGGCCGGATCCGCGGTCAGCGCGGCTGGGTCGCCGATCGGGTCGACGAGGGCGACACCGCCAAGCTCGTCGACGACTTCATCCTGCAGCTCTACGCCGGCGCCGGCCCGGACGAGATCCCGCGGGAGATCCTGGTCCCGGCGCTGCCGGCCGATGCGACGACGTACGAGGAGCTGCTCGGCGACCTGAAGGGGTCGAAGGTCGCGATCCGGGTGCCGCAGCGCGGGGACAAGAAGACTCTCCAGGACACCGTGGCGCAGAACGCCGCCCAGGCCCTCGTGCTGCACAAGACCAAGCGGGCCAGCGACCTGACGACCCGCAACCGAGCGCTGGAGGAGATCCAGGAGGCGCTCGCGCTCGACGAGGTGCCGCTGCGGATCGAGTGCTACGACATCTCCCACCTTCAGGGCTCCGAGATCGTCGCGTCGATGGTGGTCTTCGAGGACGGCCTGGCGCGCAAGAGCGAATACCGCCGGTTCGTGATCAAGGGCCAGGACGGCTCGGACGACGTGAAGGCCATGCACGAGGTCATCACCCGGCGCTTCAAGCGGCTCCTCGACGAGCAGGCCAGCTCCACCGAGAAGATCACCGACAACGGCCCGATGCTGGTCGACCCCGAGACCGGTCGGCCGCGGAAGTTCGCCTACGCGCCGGGCCTCGTGGTCGTCGACGGCGGCGCGCCGCAGGTCGCCGCGGCGCAGCGGGCGCTGGAGGAGCTCGGCATCGTCGACATCCCCGTCTGCGGGCTGGCGAAGCGCCTCGAGGAGGTGTGGCTGCCCGACCAGGAGGACCCGGTCATCCTGGCCCGGTCCAGCGAGGGCCTCTACCTCCTGCAGCGCGTCCGCGACGAGGCCCACCGCTTCGCGATCACCCACCACCGCTCGCGCCGGTCGAAGTCGATGGTCGAGAGCGTCCTCGACGACGTGCCGGGTCTCGGCGAGGTCCGGCGCAAGACGCTGCTCAAGCACTTCGGGTCGCTCAAGAAGCTCCGCGAGGCCGAGGTCGACGAGATCGCCCTGGTCCCCGGCATCGGCCCGCGCACTGCGACCTCCATCAAGGATGCGGTCGCCCGCGCGAGCGGCAAGACTGGTGCCGTCAGCGTCAACACCGCCACCGGCGAGATCCAGGAGGACTGAGAGGTGGACCAGCCCCTCGACCACCACGGGGAGCTCGTGGTCGTCACGGGCATGACCGGCGCCGGTCGCAGCACCGCGGCCAAGGAGCTCGAGGACCTCGGCTACTACGTCGTCGACAACATGCCGCCGAGCCTGCTGCGCGACGTCGTACGCCTCGTCGACGAGAGTCGCGGCACCGAGCAGCCGATCGCGGTCGTGGTGGACGTCCGCTCCGGGTCGTTCTTCCAGTCCCTGCAGGCCAACCTCGCCCAAGGGGCCACGGGCCGGCACGCCACCCTGGTCTTCCTCGAGGCGTCCGACGACGTCCTCGTCCGCCGGCAGGAGGCCGCCCGGCGGCCCCACCCGCTACAGGGGGCTGGCCGGCTCCTCGACGGCCTGCAGCGCGAGCGCGACGTCCTCGCCGACCTGCGCAGCGACGCCGACCTGGTGATCGACACGACCTCGCTCAACGTCCACCAGCTGACCGAGCGCATCGCCGAGGCCTTCGGCTCCCCGGACGCGACCCGGCTGAAGGTCACGGTCACCAGCTTCGGCTTCAAGTACGGCATCCCCGTGGACGCCGACTTCGTCGCCGACATGCGGTTCCTGCCCAACCCGTTCTGGGTGCCGGAGCTGCGCGACCACACCGGCAAGGACGCCGACGTCGCCGCCTACGTGCTCGAGCAGCCCGGCGCGGGCGAGTTCCTCGAGGGCTACGTCCCGGTCCTGACCGGCGTGGCCGACGGCTACCTGCGCGAGGGCAAGCGCTTCATGACCGTCGCGATCGGGTGCACCGGCGGCAAGCACCGCAGCGTCGCGATGACCGAGCAGGTCGTCCGCCGGCTCGCGGACGCCGGGTACGACGTCCGCGCCACCCACCGCGACCTCGGACGCGAGTGATGTCGCCGGACGACCACCTCGACCGTGCCCAGTCCGTCGTCGCCCTCGGGGGCGGCCACGGTCTCGCGGCCTCGCTCCAGGCACTGCGGCTGCTCGTGGACGACCTCGTCGTCGACGAGCTGACGGCGGTCGTCACCGTCGCCGACAACGGCGGCTCCTCGGGGCGACTGCGCGGCGAGTTCGGGGTGCTGCCACCGGGCGACCTGCGGATGGCCCTCGCCGCCCTCTGCGGCGACGACCAGTGGGGCGACACCTGGGCCCGGGTGCTCCAGCACCGCTTCGCCGGCCACGGCGAGATGAACGGCCACGTGATCGGCAACCTGCTCATCGTCGGCCTCTGGGAGCAGCTGGGCGACCCGGTCGCCGCGCTCGACTGGGTCGGGCGGCTGCTCGGCACCAAGGGCCGGGTGCTCCCGATGGCGCTGGTGCCCCTGGACATCACCGCCCGGGTGCGCGGCCTCGACGCCGACGACCCGGCGGCCACCGTCACCGTGCGCGGCCAGGTCGAGGTCGCGACCACCGGCGGCGACATCGTCTCGATCGCGCTGGACCCGCCCGACCCGAAGCCCTGCCCGGAGGCGATCGACGCGGTCCACGCGGCCGACTGGGTCGTGCTCGGCCCCGGGTCCTGGTACTCCTCGGTGATCCCGCACCTCGAGGTCCCCGCGCTGCGCAGCGCGCTCGCGGCCACCGACGCCCGGATCGTCGTGGTGCTCAACCTCGCGGGCGAGGCGGGGGAGACCTCCGGCTACGACGCGATCGACCACCTGGCCGTGCTCGTCCAGCACGCTCCCGACGTGACCATCCACACGGTGATCGCCGACCGCACCAGCGTCGGCGAGGACGCCGCGGAGCTCGAGCAGGCGGTCGCGTCCTACGGCGCGCGGCTGGTGCTCGCCGACGTGGCCTGCGACGACGGCCAACCCCGCCACGACGCCGAGCGACTGGCCGGGACGTACGCCGGCATCCTGAGCGGGTCGTGAGCGGGTAGGCGGCCGCCGAGGGTCGTTGACTGCCGTGGCAGGATCGCACCATGGCGATGACGGCGCAGGTCAAGGCAGAGCTGTCGAGCACCCAGGTCACCAAGACCTGCTGCCGCAAGGCCGAGGTCGCCTCGATGCTCCGGTTCGCCGGCGGGCTGCACATCGTGAGCGGCCGGATCGTCGTCGAGGCCGAGTTCGACACCGGCGCCGCCGCGCGCCGGCTGCGCACCAACATCGCCGAGGTCTACGGCCACCAGTCCGACGTCGTGATGGTGCAGGGCAACGGCATCCGCAAGGGCAGCCGGTACATCGTCCGGGTGGTCAAGGAGGGTGAGGCGCTGGCCCGCCAGACCGGCCTCCTCGACCAGCGCGGCCGCCCCGTCCGGGGGCTGCCGCCGGCCGTCGTCTCCGGCGGGGGCTGCGATGCCGTCGCCGCGTGGCGCGGCGCCTTCCTCGCCCACGGCTCGCTCACCGAGCCCGGCCGGTCCTCGGCGCTCGAGGTCACCTGTCCAGGCCCCGAGGCCGCGCTCGCCCTGGTCGGCGTGGCCCGCCGCCTCGGCATCCACGCGAAGGCCCGCGAGGTGCGCGGCGTCGACCGCGTCGTGATCCGCGACGGCGACGCGATCGGCCAGCTGCTCACCCGCCTCGGGGCACACGAGTCCCTGATGGCGTGGGAGGAGCGCCGGATGCGCCGCGAGGTGCGCGCCACCGCCAACCGGCTCGCCAACTTCGACGACGCCAACCTGCGCCGTTCCGCCCGCGCGGCCGTCGCCGCCGGCGCCCGGGTCGGCCGTGCCATGGAGATCCTCGGCGAGGAGGTCCCAGACCACCTCAAGATGGCCGGCGAGCTCCGCCTCGAGCACAAGCAGGCCTCCCTCGAGGAGCTCGGGCAGCTCCACGACCCGGTGCTCACCAAGGACGCGATCGCCGGCCGGATCCGGCGGCTGCTCGCGATGGCCGACAAGCGCGCGGAGGAGCTCGGCATCCCCGACACCGAGGCGTCGCTGACCCCGGAGATGCTCGCCGAGGACGCGTAACGTCCCGCGACCGCGGGACCTTCGTCGGTTACCCGCACGTACGCCGGACGGCCAGTCTGGCTGGGTCGGCCCAAGCGATAGGGTCGACGTGTTCGACCAACGTCCTTTGCACGCCGTGATCGACTAGCAGGAGCAAACCAGTGACTGTTCGTGTAGGTATCAACGGGTTCGGCCGGATCGGCCGCAACTTCTTCCGCGCCGTTCGGGCCTCGGGCCTCGACATCGAGATCGTCGCCGTCAACGACCTGACGGCCACCTCCTCCCTCGCGCCGCTCCTGAAGTTCGACTCGATCCTGGGTCGCCTGGACGCAGACGTCAGCGCCTCCGACGGCCAGATCACCGTCGGCGACCAGGTCATCACCGCGTTCGCCGAGCGTGACCCCGCCGCCATCAAGTGGGGCGACCACGGCGTCGACGTGGTGGTCGAGTCCACCGGCTTCTTCACCGACGCCACCAAGGCTCGCGCCCACGTCGACAGCGGCGGCGCCAAGAAGGTCATCATCTCCGCGCCGGCCTCCAACGAGGACGTCACCGTGGTCATGGGTGTCAACAACACGAGCTACGACCCGGACGCCCACACCGTCATCTCCAACGCGTCGTGCACCACCAACTGCCTGGCCCCCATGGCCAAGGCGCTGCACGAGGGCCTCGGGATCAACAAGGGCCTGATGACGACGATCCACGCCTACACCGCGGACCAGAACCTCCAGGACAACATCCACAAGGACCCGCGTCGCGCCCGCGCCGCCGCGCTCAACATGGTCCCGACCTCGACCGGTGCCGCCAAGGCCATCGGCCTGGTGCTCCCGGAGCTCAAGGGCAAGCTCGACGGCTACGCCATGCGCGTCCCGGTGCCCACCGGCTCGGCGACCGACCTGTCCTTCGAGGCATCCCGCGAGACCTCGGTCGACGAGGTCAACGAGATCGTCAAGGCCGCGGCCGACGGCAAGTTCCTCAAGTACTCCACCGACCCGCTGGTCTCCACCGACATCGTCACCGACCCGGCGTCCTGCATCTTCGATGCGCCGCTGACCAAGGTGATCGGCAACCAGGTCAAGGTCCTGGGCTGGTACGACAACGAGTGGGGCTACTCCAACCGCCTCGCGGACCTCATCGCCTACGTCGGCGAGACCCTCTGACGATGGGGGAGTACGCCGGTCTCGGCGACGTCGCCGGGAAGCGGGTCCTGGTCCGTTCCGACCTCAACGTGCCGCTCGACGGCACGACCATCACCGACGACAAGCGGATCCGGGCGAGTGTCCCCACCATCCGGGCGCTGGCCGACGCGGGCGCCCGGGTGGTCGTCACCGCCCACCTCGGCCGTCCCAAGGGCGCGCCCGAGGACCGCTACTCCCTCCGGCCGGTGGCCGCGCGGCTGGGTGAGCTGCTCGGCCAGGACGTGGCGTTCGCGACCGACACGGTCGGTGAGAGCGCGCGGGAGACGGTCGCCGGCCTCGCCGACGGTCAGGTCGCCGTGCTGGAGAACGTCCGGTTCAACCCGGGCGAGACCAGCAAGGACGAGGCCGACCGCGGCGCCTTCGCCGACCAGCTCGCGGAGCTCGCGGACGCCTTCGTGTCCGACGGGTTCGGGGTCGTCCACCGCAAGCAGGCCTCGGTCTACGACGTCGCGCAGCGGCTGCCGCACGCGATGGGCGGGCTGGTCTCGGCGGAGATCGACGTGCTGCGCCGGCTCACCGAGTCGCCGGAGCGTCCGTACGTCGTGGTGCTCGGTGGCTCGAAGGTCTCCGACAAGCTGGGCGTGATCGACAACCTCCTCGGCAAGGCCGACAAGCTGCTCATCGGCGGCGGCATGGTCTTCACGTTCCTCAAGGCCCAGGGTCACGAGGTCGGCAAGAGCCTCCTCGAGGAGGACCAGCTCGACACCTGCCGGTCCTACCTGCAGCGTGCCGAGGAGTCGGGCGTGCAGATCGTGCTGCCGACCGACATCGTCGTCGACACCGAGTTCCCGTCCGGGGACCGGGAGCCACAGCCCCAGGTGGTGGCGGCCGACGCGATCCCCGCCGACGCCCTGGGTCTCGACATCGGCCCCGAGTCCGGTGCTGCCTTCGCGGCCGCGCTCGCCGACGCCCGCACGGTCTTCTGGAACGGCCCGATGGGCGTCTTCGAGGTCGACGCGTTCGCCGACGGCACCCGTGCCGTGGCCGAGGCCCTCACGAAGGTCGACGGCCTGTCGGTGGTCGGCGGCGGCGACTCCGCCGCCGCGACCGTGCGGCTCGGCTTCGACGAGTCGTCGTTCGGCCACATCTCCACCGGTGGTGGCGCCAGCCTCGAGTACCTCGAGGGCAAGGAGCTGCCCGGCATCCAGGTCCTGGAGGACTGACAACACCATGGCGTCCACGCGCATCCCGCTGATGGCGGGCAACTGGAAGATGAACCTCAACCACCAGGAGGCGCTCGTCCTGGTGCAGAAGCTCGCGGTGACGCTGGCGGACAAGAAGCACGACTACGGCAAGGTCGAGGTGGTCGTCGTCCCGCCGTTCACCGACCTGCGGTCCGTGCAGACGCTGGTCGACGGCGACCGCCTCGAGATCAAGTACGGCGCGCAGGACGTGTCGCCGCACGACGCCGGTGCCTACACGGGCGAGATCTCGGCGGCGATGCTCGCCAAGCTCGGCTGCGACTACGTCGTCGTCGGCCACAGCGAGCGCCGGCAGTACCACGCCGAGGACGACGCCCTGGTGGCCGCGAAGGCGGTCAAGGCGCTCGCGGCCGGCATCGTGCCGATCGTCTGCGTCGGCGAGGGCCTGGACATCCGTCAGGCCGGTGAGCACGTGCCGCACTGCATCGGCCAGACCGTGGGCTCGCTCGCCGGCTTCACGCCCGAGCAGGTGGCCGGCCTGGTCATCGCCTACGAGCCCGTGTGGGCGATCGGCACCGGCGAGGTCGCCACGCCCGAGGACGCTCAGGAGGTCTGCCAGGCCATCCGGGCGCAGGTGAAGGAGTCGTACGGCGAGGCCGCGGCCGACGGTGTCCGGATCCTCTACGGCGGCTCGGTGAAGGCCGCGAACGTCGCCGGGATCATGGCCCAGGCCGACGTCGACGGGTGCCTGGTGGGCGGTGCGAGCCTGCAGGTCGACGAGTTCGGCGGCATCTGCCGTTACTACGACATGCCGATCCTGTGATCGTCGTACCTCTGACGTAGGCTGTGCGACCGTGGAACTGATCCTCACCATCCTGCTCATGATCGCCAGCGGTCTGATGATCGTGCTGGTGCTCCTGCACAAGGGCCGCGGTGGCGGCCTGTCCGACATGTTCGGTGGCGGCGTGTCCAGCTCGCTGGGCGGCTCGTCGGTCGCCGAGCGCAACCTCGACCGCCTGACGATCGGCATCGGCATCATCTGGTTCGCCTGTGTGATCGCCCTCGGTCTCCTGCTGGCGTACTGAATCTCGGACTAGAGAGCTCGAAAGGGACACACACGTGGCTGGTGGAGGAAACGCGATTCGCGGGAGCCGGGTCGGTGCCGGCCCGATGGGCGAGGCCGAGCGCGGTGAGGCGGCCCCGCGACAGGCAGTGACCTACTTCTGTGCGCGCGAGCACCGTTCGGTGGTGACGTTCTCGACCGAGGCCCAGGTCCCCGAGTCGTGGGACTGCCCCAAGTGCGGCCTCCCGGCCAGCCTCGACTCGGACAACCCGCCGCCGGCCCCGAAGATCGAGCCCTACAAGACGCACCTCGCCTACGTGAAGGAGCGTCGCTCCGACGCCGAGGCCGCCGACATCCTCGACGAGGCGCTGCAGCTGCTGCGCTCGCGTCGCAAGTCCGGCGACATCATCTTCTAGGTCGAGTAGAGGGTTTCCGCGCCTCGAGTCGCGTTTTTCCGCGTACGCCGGGGCAGCAAGCCTCGTTTGAACGCGCGGAAACCCTCTACTCGACTGGCGGAAACCCTCTACTCGACCGGCGGACCATCGTCCGCGTCTACAGCGAGGATGCGGCCTCTCGGTCGAGGAACCAGATCGTCTCCTCACGACCGGTCACGCCGGCGGCCGGGATGTCGTGCAGCTCGGCCCCGCCGAGCGCGGCCGCGACCGCCTGGGCCTTGCCCGAGCCGCTGACCAGGAACCACACCGAGCGGGCGCGTCGCAGGGCCGGGAAGGTCAGGCTGACGCGCTCCGGCGGCGGCTTCGGCGACCCGGTGACCCCCACCGCGATCCCGTCCGCGTCCAGCTGCGGGAAGCCGGGGAAGAGCGAGGCGATGTGGCCGTCGGGCCCGATCCCGAGCATCACGATCTCGAACTCGCCGCTGCCGTGCGCCCGCAGCTCCGCCTCGTACGCCGCCGCGCCCGCGTCGACGTCGGCCGCATCCGCGGTCGACGGCATCTCGTGCACGTGCGCGCGGTCCACGCCGACCGCGTCGATGAACGCGGCGCGGGCCTGCCCGGCGTTGCGGTCCGGCGAGTCGGGAGCGACGAAGCGCTCGTCGCCCCACCAGAGCGCGACGCGCGACCAGTCGACGTCGCTGTCGGGGGACAGCCGGGCGATCTCGCGGTGGATGTCCTCGGCGATGGTGCCGCCGGTCAGGGCGATGTGCGGCAGCGTGCCGCCGGCCTGGGCGTCGGCGAGCCGGCTGAGCAGCTCGCCGGCGACGGCGGTGGCCAGCGCGGCGGCGTCGGGGTGCACCTCGATGCGCGGCTCGACGTGGGGTTCGGTGGTCACTTCTTCTTCGTCCCCATCTTCAGCAGGCGGCGTGCGGTCTCGGCGTAGACGTCGTCCTCGTCGAGGCGTCGCAGCTCCTCGGCCAGCAGCTCGGGCAGGTCGCGCCGCTTGAGGGCGACCGGCCGGTCGGGCCGGTCGGGGGAGGAGAACGTCGCGAGCCGGCCGTCAGGTCGGGAGATCCGGATCGGGCCCTCCTTGGTGTCGAGCACCACCTCGGTGATGCCGGGGCCCGAGGAGCTCTTGCGGTCGACGTCGACCTTGAGCCGGTCGGACAGCCAGGCCGCGAGGAGGTCCGCGCTCGGGCTGATCCGCTCCGCCGCCACCGTCGCGTGGGAGACCTTGAGCGGCTGCTGGTCGAGGGCCGCGGCGAGCAGCGCGCGCCACGGCGTGATCCGGGTCCACGCCAGGTCGGTGTTGCCGGCCGTGTAGACCTCGCACTGGGTGTGGATGGCCGTGGTCTTGCCGCGTGCCGCCGCGGCGGCGTCGGTGATCCGGCGCTGGGCGAGCTTGCCGAGCGGGTCAGCGGCCGGATCGGCCGGCGGGTGGTTGGGCCACCACACGGCGACGGGGGAGTCGGGCAGCAGCAGGGGGAGCACGACGGACTCCGGGTGCTTGACGACCTCGCCCTTCAGCCGGATCAGCGCGGTCTCCCCGGTCCAGCCGGAGCCCGTGCCGACCTGCGCGTTGACCTCGGCGGCACCGCGGGCGCTGCCCAGGATCACGCCGAGCACCCGCGCGGGGTGCTCGTGCGAGGCTGCGCGGGCGGCGCGCATCGCGCCGTCGGCGTCGTCCTCCTCGACGACGATGACCAGCGTCATCACCATGCCCATCGCCGGGCTGCCGGCCCGCACCCGCGCCCGCTGCAGCTCCGCCGCGATCTGCGCGGAGTTCGTGTTCGTCAGCTCGATCATGGACGCCGCCACACCCTTCCGTCACGGGCCAGCATGGCGTCCGCCGATGCAGGCCCCCATCCGCCGGACTCGTAGGGGTCCGGCTTGGACTTGCCCTTCTCGTCCTGGGCCGCCCAGTAGTCGAGGATCGGGTCGAGGATCTTCCAGGACAGCTCGACCTCCTCGTGCCGCGGGAAGAGCGGCGGGTCGCCGAGGAGCACGTCGAGGATCAGCCGCTCGTACGCCTCGGGGGAGGACTCGGTGAAGGCGCCGCCGTAGACGAAGTCCATGTTGACGTCGCGGATCTCCATCGCGGTGCCGGGCACCTTGGACCCGAAGCGCAGGGTGACGCCCTCGTCGGGCTGGATCCGGATGACCAGGGCGTTCTGGCCGAGCTCCTCGGTGGCCGAGTCCGCGAACGGCAGGTGCGGCGCGCGCTTGAAGACGATCGCGACCTCGGTGACCCGGCGGCCCAGCCGCTTGCCGGTGCGCAGGTAGAACGGCACGCCGGCCCACCGACGCGTCTCGACGTTGAGCGTCACCGCCGCGAACGTCTCGGTGGTGGAGCTGCGCTTGATGCCCTCCTCCTCCAGGAAGCCGACGACCTCCTCGCCGCCCTGCCAGCCGGCGACGTACTGTCCGCGCGCGGTGGTCAGGTCGAGCCTGCGCGGCAGCGTGACGCTCGAGAGCACCTTCTGCTTCTCGATCCGCAGCGCCCGGGCGTCGAAGGACGTCGGCTCCTCCATCGCCACCAGGCTGAGGAGCTGGAGGAGGTGGTTCTGGATGACGTCGCGGGCGGCGCCGATGCCGTCGTAGTAGCCGGCTCGGCCGCCGATGCCGATGTCCTCGGCCATGGTGATCTGCACGTGGTCGACGTAGTTGGAGTTCCAGATCGGCTCGAACATCTCGTTCGCGAAGCGCATCGCGAGGATGTTCTGGACGGTCTCCTTGCCGAGGTAGTGGTCGATCCGGAAGATCGAGTCGCTCGGGAAGACCTCGCCGAGGACGGCCTGGAGCTCGCGGGCGGACGCGAGGTCGTGCCCGAACGGCTTCTCGATGACGACCCGGCGCCACGAGCCCTCGCCCGGGGTCGCCAACCCGTGCTCCTTGAGCTGGCCGACGACGTCGCCGAAGAACCCGGGCGGGATGGCGAGGTAGAACGCGTGGTTGCCGCCGGTGCCGCGCAGCTCGTCGAGCTCCTCGATCGTGCGCCGCAGCTGGTCGAAGGCGTGGTCGTCGTCGAAGGCGCCCGGCACGAATCGGAAGCCCTCGGCGAGCTGCTGCCAGACCTCCTCACGGAACTCGGTGCGCGCGTGCTCCTTGACCGAGTCGTGCACGATCTGCGCGAAGTCCTGATCGGCCCAGTCGCGACGGGCGAAGCCGGTGAGGCTGAAGCCCGGCGGCAGCAGGCCGCGGTTCGCGAGGTCGTAGATCGCCGGCATGATCTTCTTGCGCGACAGGTCACCGGTGACGCCGAAGAGCACCATGCCGCTCGGGCCGGCGATCCTCGGGAGCCGGCGGTCGCGCGGGTCCCGTAGCGGGTTGTCGGTCACGAGCGGTGCCTCCGGTAGTAGTCGATGAGGGCCTGGGTCGACGCGTCCTGCTGCGCGGCCGCCTCGGCATCGCCGCCGACCGCCGGACTGATCTGCTGGGCGAGCTGCTTGCCGAGCTCGACGCCCCACTGGTCGAAGGAGTCGATGCCCCAGACCGCGCCCTGGGTGAAGGTGATGTGCTCGTAGAGGGCGATGAGCTGGCCGAGCACGCCCGGGGTGAGTGCGGGCGCCATGATCGACGCCGTCGGCCGGTTGCCCGAGAAGACCCGCGCCGGGACGATCTCCTCCCGCGTTCCCTCCGCGCGCACCTCGTCGGCAGTCTTGCCGAAGGCGAGCGCCCGGGTCTGGGCGAAGAAGTTGGCGAGGAAGAGCTCGTGCACGTCCTGAGCGCCGTCGACGAGCGGGTACGCCGGGGTCGCGAACGCGATGAAGTCGGCCGGGATCAGCCGGGTGCCCTGGTGGATCAGCTGGTAGAAGGCGTGCTGGCCGTTGGTGCCGGGCTCGCCCCAGAAGACCTCGCCCGTGTCGGTCGTGACCGGTGAGCCGTCCCAGCGCACGCCCTTGCCGTTGGACTCCATCGTCAGCTGCTGCAGGTAGGCCGGGAAGCGGTGCAGCAGCTGGGCGTAGGGGAGCACCGCGTGGGTCTGCGCGTCGAGGAAGTTGGTGTACCAGACGTTGAGCAGGCCCATCAGGACCGGCACGTTCTCGGCGAGGTCCGCCGTGCGGAAGTGCTCGTCCATCGCGTGGAAGCCGGAGAGCAGGTCGCGGAAGCCCTCGGGGCCGATCGCGACCACGAGCGACGTACCGATCGCGGAGTCGACGGAGTAGCGCCCGCCGACCCAGTCCCAGAAGCCGAACGCGTTGGCGGGGTCGATCCCGAAGTCGGCGACCTTGTCGAGCGCCGTCGAGACGGCGACGAAGTGCTTCGCGACCGCGTCGGCCGCGTCCTGGCCGCCGAGCCCGTCGAGGAGCCACTGCTTGCAGAGCCGGGCGTTGGTCAGCGTCTCCAGGGTGCCGAAGGTCTTGCTGGACACGATGAAGAGCGTCGACGCCGGGTCGAGGTCGGCCAGCGTCGTGGCGGCGTCCGTCGGGTCGATGTTGGAGATGAACCGGCACTCGAGGCCGTCCTGGCGGTAGGCCGCGAGTGCCTCGTAGGCCATCACCGGCCCGAGGTCGGACCCGCCGATGCCGATGTTGACGACCGTGCGGATCCGCTCGCCGGTGACGCCCGTCCAAGCGCCGGAGCGGACCTGCTCGGCGAAGGCGTAGACGCGGTCGAGGACCTCGTGGACATCGTCCACGACGTCCTGCCCGTCCACCTGCAGCGTGGCGTCGGCGGGCAGCCGGAGGGCGGTGTGCAGGACGGCACGGTCCTCGGTGACGTTGATGTGGTCACCGCGGAACATCGCGTCCCGACGCCCGGCGACGTCGACCTGCTCGGCCAGCGCGAGCAGCGCAGCGAGCACGTCGTCGTCGACGAGCCCCTTCGACAGGTCGACGTGGAGGTCGGCGGCGTCGAAGGTGAGCCGGCCGACCCGGCCCGGGTCGTCCGCGAACCAGCGGCGCAGGTCGGGCGCGAAGTCGGACGCGATCGTCGTCAGTCGCGACCAGGCCTCCGTCGACGTCGGATCGACCGGGCCGGCCGCGTCGCTCATGCCTGGGCGGCCTTGTCCATCTGGCCCTTCACCGTCTCGACCAGCTCGGCCCACGACTTCTTGAACTTGTCGACTCCCTCGGTCTCGAGCACGACGAGCACGTCCTCGAAGTCGATGCCGACGCCGGCCAGCTGGTCGAAGACCGCCTGCGCCTCGCCGGACTTGCCGGTCACCTGGTCACCCTGGAGGTCCCCGTGGTCGGCGAAGGCGTCGAGGGTCTTCTCCGGCATCGTGTTGACCGTGTCGCGGACCACGAGGTCGGTGACGTAGAGCGTGTCGGAGTAGTCGGGGTTCTTCACGCCGGTCGACGCCCACAGCGGCCGCTGCGGGTTGGCGCCGGACTCGGCCAGGAGCTTCCAGCGGTCGGAGGCGATGACCTCCTCGTAGGCCGCGTAGGCGACGCGGGCGTTGGCCACAGCGGCCTTGCCGCGGAGGTCGAGCGCCTCGTCGGAGCCGATCTTCTCCAGCCGGGCATCGACCTCGGTGTCCACGCGTGAGACGAAGAACGAGGCGACGGAGTTGATCCGCCCGAGGTCGAGGCCGGCGTCCCGCGCCTGCTCGAGACCGGACAGGTAGGCGTCCATGACCTCCTGGTAGCGGACCTTGCCGAAGATCAGCGTCACGTTGACGCTGATGCCCTCGGCGATGGCCGCGGTGATGGCCGGCAGCCCCTCCTTGGTGGCGGGGATCTTGATCAGCGCGTTCGGGCGGTCGACCGCCGCCCAGAGCGCGCGGGCCGAGGCGATGGTGGCCTCGGTGTCGTTGGCCAGGTCGGGCTCGACCTCGATCGAGACCCGGCCGTCGTACGCCGTGCGCTCGGCGACCGGCTGCAGGATGTCGCAGGCGTTGCGGACGTCCTCGGTGGTGAGCTCGAAGATCACCCGGTCGACCGACTCGCCCTTGTCGACGAGCTGGGCGACCTGCTCGTCGTAGCGCTCGCCGTTGGCGATCGCGGCGGCGAAGATCGTCGGGTTCGTGGTCACGCCGACCACGGACTTCTCCTCGACCAGCGATGCGAGGTTGCCGGTCTCGATGCGCTCCCGGGAGAGGTCGTCGAGCCAGATCGACACCCCCGCGTCGGACAGCTTCTTCAGGCGGTCACTCATGTGCCTGTTCCTCTCGTTGATGGATCGGTGGGTGTGCGAGGGATCAGCCCTGGACAGCGGTGACGCTGTCGTGGGCGGCGGCGGCGACTGCCTCCGCGGTGATCCCGAACTCCTGGTAGATCCGCGCGTAGTCGGCGGACGCGCCGTAGTGGTCGATCGAGACGATCCGGCCGTGGTCGCCGACGTACTCGCGCCAGCCCTGCTTGACGCCGGCCTCGACGGAGACGCGCGCCTTGACCACGGGCGGGATGACCTTGTCGCGGTAGGCCTGGTCCTGGGCCTCGAACCACTCCAGGCACGGCATCGACACGACCCGGGCCTTGATCCCGTCGGCCGCCAGCGTCTCGCGGGCCGCCACGGCGAGCTGCACCTCGGAGCCGGTGGCCATCAGGATGACGTCGGGCGCGCCGCCCTCGGCCTCGAGCAGGATGTAGGCGCCCTTGCTCACGTCGTCGGTGGTGGCGAACCCCTCCTCGCCGCGCGGGAAGACGGGCACGTTCTGCCGGGTCAGCGCCAGCGCGGCCGGACGGTCGGTGTGGCCGAGGATCGTCAGCCAGGCGGCGGCGGTCTCGTTGGCGTCCGCGGGACGGACGACGTCGAGGCCGGGCATCGCCCGGAGCGCAGCGAGGTGCTCGATCGGCTGGTGGGTCGGGCCGTCCTCGCCGAGGCCGATCGAGTCGTGGGTCCACACGTAGGTGACCGGCAGCTTGCTCAGCGCCGCCACCCGGACCGCGCCGCGCATGTAGTCGGAGAACGTGAGGAAGGTGCCGCCGAAGACCCGGGTGAGCCGGTCGGCGGTGATGCCGTTCATGATCGCGCCCATGCCGTGCTCGCGGATGCCGAAGTGGAGCACGCGACCCTGGTAGGGGTCGGCCGTCCACTCCTCGGTGTCGCGGCTGATCGGCAGGAACGACGGCGCCGACTCGATCGTGGTGTTGTTGGAGCCGGCCAGGTCGGCGGACCCGCCCCACAGCTCCGGCATCACCGGGGCGAGGGCGTTGATCACCTTGCCCGAGGCCGCGCGGGTCGCGACGCCCTTCTCGCTGGCCTCGAAGGCCGGGATGACGTCGGCGACGCCGTCGGGCAGCTGGCGCGCCTTGAGTCGGTGGAGGAGCTTCTCGCGCTCGGGGTTGGCGGCCGCCCACGCGGCGTACTGCTCGTCCCACGCGGCGCCCCACGCGGCGCCGCGCTCGCGGAGCTGGCGGGTGTGCGCGAGGACCGGCTCGGGGACGTCGAACTTCAGCTCGGGGTCCCAGCCGAGCACCTCCTTGGTCGCCGCCACCTCGGCGTCGCCGAGGGCGCTGCCGTGGGCCTTCTCGGTGCCCTGCGCGTTGGGGGCGGGCCACGCGATGATCGTGTCGAGGACGATCAGCGACGGCTGGTTCAGCACCTCGTCGGCCTTCTGGATCGCGGCGTGCAGGGCGGGCACGTCCTCGACGTACTCGGTGTGGCCGTTGGTCCAGTCGACGGTCTGCACGTGCCAGCCGTAGGCCTCGTAACGCTTCGCGACGTCCTCGGTGAAGGCGATGTCGGTGTCGCCCTCGATCGAGATCTGGTTGCGGTCGTAGATGACGGTCAGGTTGCCGAGCTCCTGGGTGCCGGCGATGGAGCTGGCCTCACCGCTGACGCCCTCCTCCAGGTCACCGTCGGAGCACAGCGCGTAGACGTGGTGGTCGAAGAGGCTCTCGCCGAACGCGGCGTCGGGGTCGAGGAGGCCGTGCACGCGACGAGCCGACATCGCCATGCCGACGGCGTTGGCGACGCCCTGGCCCAAGGGGCCGGTGGTGACCTCGACGCCGGCGGTGTGGCCGAGCTCCGGGTGACCGGGGGTCTTCGAGCCCCAGGTGCGCAGCGCCTTGAGGTCGTCGAGCTCGAGGCCGAAGCCGCCGAGGAAGAGCTGCGTGTAGAGGGTGATGCTCGAGTGACCGCAGGACAGCACGAAACGGTCGCGAGCGATCCACTCGGGGTCGGCGGGGTCGTGCCGCATGACCTTCTGGAAGAGCAGGTAGGCCGCGGGGGCGAGACTCATGGCGGTGCCGGGGTGGCCGTTGCCGACCTTCTGCACCGCGTCCATGGCGAGGACTCGCGCCGTGTCCACCGCCTTCTGGTCGAGGTCGGTCCAGTCGAGGGCAGAGGACTTGCTCACAGGGTTCCTTTCGGGGGGTTCGGCCAATGCCGAGCCTACTCACGTCGGGCGTTAGACTCCCACCGGTCCAAGCACCACTCCGGTGCCCACATTCCCGCCCGAGGATCCCTGTGACGTACGTCGGCCAGTCGGCCTCTGCCGCACGGCAGCCCGCCGCCGAGCGGGCGACGGTCAAGGACGTCGTCGCGGCGTACGTCGGGCTCACCAAGCCGCGCGTGATCGAGCTGCTGCTCCTGACGACCGTGCCGGTGATGTTCTACGCCGCTCGCGGGGTGCCCGACCTCGGCCTCGTCGTCGCGACCGTCATCGGCGGCACCTTCTCGGCCGGCTCGGCGTCGGTCTTCAACTGCGTCTACGACCGCGACATCGACGAGCAGATGCGGCGCACCCGCCGCCGGGCGCTGCCGCGGCACATCGTGTCGCCGGCCGCGGCGCTGGTCTTCGGCTTCGTGCTCGCGATCGCGTCGACCGCGATCCTGCTGATCTGGGTCAACCCGCTCTCCGCGCTGCTGTCGGTCGCCGCCAACGCGTTCTACGTCTTCGGCTACACGATGCTGCTCAAGCGGCGGACCACCCAGAACATCGTCTGGGGCGGTCTGGCCGGCTGCTTCCCGGCCCTGATCGGCTGGACCGCCGTCACCGGCTCGCTCTCCTGGACCCCGGTCGTGCTCTTCATGGTGGTCTTCTTCTGGACGCCGCCGCACACCTGGGCGCTCGCGCTGCGCTACCGCGAGGACTACGCCAACGTCGACGTCCCGATGCTGCCGGTGGTCAAGCCGGCCCGCGAGGTGGGCCGCCAGATCGTCCTCTACAGCTGGGTGATGGTGGCGACCTCGCTGCTGCTGTGGCCGGTCGCCGGCACCAGCCTCTTCTACCCGATCGTGGCCGCTGTCCTCGGCGCGGTGTTCCTGGTCGAGGCCCACCGCATGTGGGGTCGAGCCCGGGGCACCGAGAGCCTCGCCGTGATCCAGCCGATGCGGCTGTTCCACGCCTCCAACCTCTACCTCTCGCTGCTCTTCGTCGCCGTCGCGATCGACCCGCTGCTCTCGCGCTGACCGGCGCCGGGCCGACCGTTCGTCGCGTCTTACCTACCGTTCGTCGCACGAGCGCGCTCCGAGGCGTACCCATCACGGGACCCGTCGCGTCTGACGGGTGTGGCGGCCGTCCCGGCCACGGGGGTAGGGACGGCCGCCGCGTGCGCCCACGCGGCCGGGCTCAGCCCTCGCGGACCTTCAGCAGCGCCCAGGTCACGGTGGCCGAGATGAGGGCCGCGCCGAGCATGTGCAGGCCGACGAGGGCCACCGGCAGGTCGGTGAAGTACTGGACGAAGCCGATCGCGCCCTGGGCGACCTCCACGACGAGCAGCAGCACGACCGCGCGCTTGGCCGCGTCGGAGGCACCGGTGGCGAAGCAGACGAAGAGCAGACCGAGGGTGAGGCCGACGAAGAGGAAGACCAGGTCGGCGTGCAGCTGGCTCGTCTGCAGCGGCGAGAGCCCGTTGCGCTTGGAGTCGGCGTCGCCGGCGTGCGGGCCGGAGCCGGTCACCACGGTGCCGACGTAGAGGACCGCCCAGGCCGACGCGAAGGTCGCCCAGGCGAGGCCGACGGCCGCGCTCCGCGGGGGTACGGCGGGGGCGGGGTGGTCGAGCCGCTGCAGCAGCAGCACTGCGACGCCGATGATCGCCATCGAGCAGAGCAGGTGCAGCGACACGATCCACGGGTTGAGGTCGGTGAGCACCGTGATGCCGCCGATCACCGCCTGCGCCGGGATGCCGAGCGCGATGATCAGCGCCAGCCGGCGCAGGTCGCGCCGCCCGGTCTGCCAGGCGGCGACGAAGGTGCCGACCGCGATCGCGACGAGCACGTAGGTCAGCATCCGGTTGCCGAACTCGATGTACTGGTGCAGGTCGTAGGCGCCGTGCGGCGTCAGCGACTCGTCGGTGCAGCGCGGCCAGGTCGGGCAGCCGAGGCCCGAGCCGGTCAGGCGCACCACGCCGCCGGTCACGACGATCACCACGTTGGCGACGATCGAGGCCCAGGCCCACCCGCGCATCCAGTCGTCGAGGTGCCGCAGCCGAGAGGTCACTCCCACTTGAAGGTCCTAGCCGTGAGGGTCGTGCCGAGCACGGCCCAGATGAGCAGGACGCCGAGGTCGCGCCAGGCGACCCCGCCGTCGATGAATCCGGTGCGCATCGCCTCGCCGAGTGCGCCCGAGGGCAGCCACCGGACGACGTCGCCGAACGCGCCGTACGCCGCGAGGGGCAGCACGACGCCGCCGCCCGCCATGAGCAGCAGGTAGATGAGGTTGGCGGCCGCCAGGGTCGCCTCGGCGCGCAGCACGCCGGCCACGAAGAGCCCGAGGCTCGCGAACGCCGCGGTGCCGAGCAGCACCGCCAGGCCGACGCCGAGGACGCCGGGCTCGGGGGTCCAGCCGAGCAGCTGGCCCACGCCGCCGATGACGATGATCTGCACGAGCTGCACCATCAGCAGGGCCAGGACCTTGCCGGCGAGCAGGCCGGACCGGGGGAGCGGCGAGCTGCCGAGCCGCTTGATCACGCCGTACCGCCGCTCGAAGCCGGTCGCGATCGCGAGCGACGTGAAGGACGTCGACATGACCGCGAGCGCGATCACCCCCGGCGTGAAGGTGTCGACGAGGGGGCGGGAGGTGTGCAGGTCGAGGGTGAGGTGCTCCCCGGCGGTCACGCCGCCGACGAGGACGAGCACGGGGATCACGACGGCCAGCAGCAGCTGCTCGCCGTTGCGCAGCATCAGCCGGGCCTCCATGCGGGCCTGCGCGAGCACCTGGGAGCGCAGCGGCGCGGCCCCCGGCCGGGGGGTGAAGTCGAGGTCAGCCATGCTCGATGTCCCGTCCGGTGAGCTCCAGGAAGACGTCCTCGAGGGTGCGCGACCCGAAGCTGATCGACCGGACGCCGATGTGGTGATCGGCGCTCCACCGGTCGATGGCGGCCCGCAGGGCGGCCTCGGTCGCGCCGGGCAGCTCCTGGTCGACGACCAGCCGGACGGTCGCCGACGAGCCGCGGGTCAGCTCCTCCGGCGTGCCGGACGCGATCAGCCGGCCCCGGTCGATGATGTGGACCTGGTCGGCCAGCTGCTCGGCCTCGTCCAGGTAGTGGGTGGTGAGGACGACGGTCACGCCGTCCTCGCGCAGCTCGCGCAGCAGCTCCCACGTCGTACGCCGCGCCTGCGGGTCCATGCCGGCGGTCGGCTCGTCGACGAAGACGATCTCGGGCCGGCCGACGAGCGCCATCGCGAGCCCGAGGCGCTGCTGCTGGCCGCCGGAGAGCCGGCGGTAGGGCGTCTTGCCGCACTCGCCCAGCCCGAGGCGCTCGGCGAGCTCGCCGGTGTCGAGCGGATGGGCGTGCAGGCGCGCGACGTGGTCGAGCATCTCCATGGCGCGGACCCCGCTCCACGCGCCGCCGCCCTGGAGCATGACGCCGATCCGGGGGAGCAGCTCGCGGCGGTCGCGGACCGGGTCGAGGCCGAGCACCCGGACGGCTCCGGTCTGCGGCCGGCGGTAGCCCTCGCAGGTCTCCAGCGTGGTGGTCTTGCCGGCGCCGTTGGGGCCGAGCACCGCGGTGATCGTCGCGCGCTCGACGACCAGCGACAGCCCGTCGACCGCGACCTTGTCGCCGTACCTCATCACCAGGCCGTCGACGGCAACGGCAGGCGAGGCGTCGGACACGGCGGTCAGTCTAGGGACGGGGGTCGTGTGCTCCGGCTCACGGTCGGCGCCAGGTAAGGGTCGCCTTCCTTGAAGGGGCCGAAACAATAACGGCACACTGGCGTTGTGGAATTCGAGGAGACGCCCCCCGTGGGCCACGACCAGCCGACGCGCCAGCGCGTCGCGCGGTCGATCCTCGTCAACGGCCCGTCCACGGCCGCGGCGCTCGCCGAGCGGCTCGACCTCACCCCGGCCGCCGTCCGCCGACACCTCGACCTCATGGTCGACGAGGGCGTCCTGGAGGCGCGGGAGCCGCGCAGCCAGGCCACCCGCGGCCGCGGTCGTCCGGCCAAGGTCTTCGCGTTGACCGAGTCGGGCCGCGACGGCTTCGACCAGCAGTACGACGACCTCGCGGTCCAGGCACTCCGGTTCCTGGCCGAGACCGGCGGCGACGACGCCGTCCGGGAATTCGCCGCCCGACGGGTGGCGTTCATCGAGGAGAGGTTCGAGACGGTCCGCGCGGCCGACCCGGGCCTCGGCTCGGCCGAGGTGCTGGCCCGGATCTTCACCGACGAGGGCTATGCGGCGGCCGTGCGTGAGCTGCCCGTCGTGGGGGAGCAGCTGTGCCAGCAGCACTGCCCGGTCGCCCACGTCGCCCACGAGTTCCCGCAGCTGTGCGAGGCGGAGACCGAGGCCATCAGCAAGGTCCTCGGCCGCCACGTCCAGCGCCTGGCCACGATCGCCCACGGCGACGGGGTCTGCACCACCTGCATCCCGACCACCCCCACCGAGAAGAAGGAGCGGGTCAGCTGATGACCTCCATCGAGGAGCTCAACCCCGAGCTCAAGGGCATCGGACGCTACGAGTTCGGCTGGGCCGACACCGACGTCGCCGGCGCCTCCGCGAAGCGCGGCCTCAACGAGGACGTCGTACGCGACATCTCGGGCAAGAAGAGCGAGCCGCAGTGGATGCTCGACCTGCGCCTGAAGGGCCTCAAGCTCTTCGACCGCAAGCCGATGCCGACCTGGGGCTCGGACCTGTCGGGGATCGACTTCGACAACATCAAGTACTTCGTCCGCTCCAGCGAGAAGCAGGCGACCTCGTGGGAGGAGCTCCCCGAGGACATCAAGAACACCTACGACAAGCTCGGCATCCCGGAGGCGGAGAAGCAGCGTCTCGTCGCGGGTGTCGCCGCGCAGTACGAGTCGGAGGTCGTCTACCACTCGATCCGCGAGGACCTCGAGGAGCAGGGCGTCATCTTCGTCGACACCGACACGGGCCTGAAGGAGCACGAGGAGCTCTTCAAGGAGTACTTCGGCACCGTCATCCCCGTCGGCGACAACAAGTTCGCCGCGCTCAACACCTCGGTGTGGTCCGGTGGCTCCTTCATCTACGTGCCGAAGGGCGTGCACGTCGACATCCCGCTGCAGGCCTACTTCCGGATCAACACCGAGAACATGGGCCAGTTCGAGCGGACGCTGATCATCGTCGACGAGGACGCCTACGTGCACTACGTCGAGGGCTGCACCGCGCCGATCTACAGCTCCGACTCGCTGCACTCCGCGGTCGTCGAGATCATCGTGAAGAAGGGCGGCCGCTGCCGCTACACGACCATCCAGAACTGGTCGAACAACGTCTACAACCTCGTCACCAAGCGCGCCACCTGCGAGGCCGGCGCCACCATGGAGTGGGTCGACGGCAACATCGGCTCCAAGGTCACGATGAAGTACCCCGCCATCTACCTGATGGGCGAGCACGCCAAGGGCGAGACGCTCTCGATCGCGTTCGCGGGCGAGGGCCAGCACCAGGACGCCGGCGCGAAGATGGTGCACGCGGCTCCGCACACCTCGAGCTCGATCCTGTCGAAGTCGGTCGCGCGCGGCGGTGGCCGTACGTCGTACCGCGGCCTGATCCAGGTCAACGAGGGCGCCCACGGCTCCAAGTCGAACGTGCTGTGCGACGCGCTGCTGGTCGACCAGATCAGCCGCTCCGACACCTACCCCTACGTCGACATCCGCGAGGACGACGTGTCCATGGGCCACGAGGCGAGCGTCTCGAAGGTCTCCGACGACCAGCTCTTCTACCTCATGTCGCGTGGCATGGAGGAGGACGAGGCGATGGCGATGATCGTGCGCGGCTTCGTCGAGCCGATCGCCAAGGAGCTCCCCATGGAGTACGCCCTCGAGCTCAACCGCCTCATCGAGCTCCAGATGGAAGGAGCAGTCGGCTAGTGACTGCTGTTGCAGACGCTCTCGAGCTTGACCGCGTCGAGAGCCACCTCAACCCGCCCGCGTCCTACGACCTGGCCGACCACCCGGTGCCGACCGGTCGCGAGGAGGTGTGGCGCTTCACCCCGATCAAGCGACTGCGCGGGATCCTCGACGGTGAGGCGTCCGACGCCTGCCTGGACTGGGAGACCACGATCCCGGAGGGCGTCAGCCTGACCACGGTCTCGGCCGCCGAGGCGCGCGAGATCGGCGAGCTCGCGCCCAACGAGCGCCCGGCCGCCCTGGCCGCCGAGCTCTCGGGTGGCGCGGCGCTGCTCGACGTACCCGCCGACTTCGAGGCGGACGAGCCGATCGTCATCCGGCTCACCGGCTCGTCGGTCGACGACCTGGTCTGGGGGCAGCTGGTCTACCGGATCGGTGCCCACGCCCGCGTCACGATCGTGCTCGTGCACTCCGGGTCGGCCCGCTACTCGGCGATCCAGTCGTTCCTCGTCGGCGACGGCGCCCAGGTGAACATCCTGTCGCTGCAGGACTGGGAGGACGACGCGGTCCACCTCGGCCGGGACGCGATCCGGGTCGGACGCGACGCCTCGGTCAAGCACACCTCGATCTCCTTCGGCGGCGACGTCGTGCGGATGCACGCCAACGTCGAGTACGCCGGCCCCGGCGGCGAGGCCGAGCTGCTCGGCCTCTACTTCGCCGACGCGGGACAGCACCTGGAGCACCGGCTCTTCGCCGACCACACGGCGCCGAAGACCAAGAGCAACGTCGTCTACAAGGGCGCGCTGCAGGGCGAGGGCGCCCACACGGTCTGGATCGGCAACGTGCTGATCCGCAAGGTCGCCGAGGGCATCGAGACCTACGAGGAGAACCGCAACCTCGTGCTCACCGACGGCTGCCAGGCCGACTCGGTGCCCAACCTGGAGATCGAGACCGGTGAGATCGAGGGCGCGGGCCACGCGTCCGCGACCGCCCGCTTCGATGACGAGCAGCTGTTCTACCTGCGCTCGCGCGGTGTCTCGGAGAAGGAGGCCCAGCGCCTCGTCGTGCACGGCTTCTTCAACGACCTGATCCGCAAGGTGGGCATCCCGTCGATCGAGGAGCAGCTGCTCCGGACCGTCGAGGCCGAGCTGGCCAAGAACGTCCTCAAGGAGCTCGCCTGATGAGCTTCGAGCGGGCCTGCACGCTCGCCGAGGTGCCCACCGACGAGGCGCTCGGCGTCACGATCGGTGCGTACGACGTCGCCATCGCGCGCGACGGGGACGAGTTCTTCGCGATCCAGGACCTCTGCTCGCACGCCGCCGTCGCCCTCAGCGAGGGCGAGGTCGCGGACTGCACCGTCGAGTGCTGGCTGCACGGGTCGCGCTTCGACCTGCGCACCGGCAAGCCCACCGGCCTCCCGGCCACCGAGCCCGTCGCCACCTTCCCGATCGAGGTCCGCGGCGACGACCTCTACGTCGACATCAACACCACCCTGAACGGAGTCACCCCCGCATGAGCACCCTCGAGATCAAGGACCTCGAAGTCTCGGTCGAGACCGAGGACGGTCCCAAGCAGATCCTCAAGGGCGTCACGCTGACCATCAAGGACGGCGAGACGCACGCGATCATGGGTCCCAACGGGTCGGGCAAGTCCACCCTGGCCTACTCGATCGCCGGCCACCCGAAGTACACCGTCACCGGCGGCACGGTGACCCTGGACGGCGAGGACGTCCTCGCGATGTCGGTCGACGAGCGCGCCCGCGCGGGCCTCTTCCTGGCCATGCAGTACCCCGTCGAGGTGCCCGGCGTCTCGGTCGCCAACTTCCTCCGGACGGCGAAGACCGCCATCGACGGCGAGGCGCCCAAGCTGCGCACGTGGGTCAAGGACGTCAACCAGGCCCTCGGCGACCTCGACCTCGACCCCACCTTCTCGCAGCGCTCGGTCAACGAGGGCTTCTCCGGCGGCGAGAAGAAGCGCCACGAGATCGCCCAGCTCGAGCTGCTCGACCCGAAGGTCGCGATCCTCGACGAGACCGACTCGGGTCTCGACATCGACGCGCTCAAGGTCGTCTCCGAGGGCGTCAACCGCTTCCGCGCCCGCGATGCCAAGGGCGTCCTGCTGATCACGCACTACACGCGGATCCTGCGCTACATCGAGCCCGACTTCGTCCACGTCTTCGTCGCCGGCCGGGTGGCGGAGTCCGGTGGTCCGGAGCTCGCCGAGGAGCTCGAGGCCAACGGCTACGAGCGCTTCCTGAGCGCCCAGGCGGCGGTCTGACATGACCCAGACCCAGCTGGCCGGCCTCCTCCCCGAGCTGGAGGTGATCCGCGCCGACTTCCCGATCCTGGAGCGCACGGTCGCGGGTGGGCTGCCGCTGGTCTACCTCGACAGCGCCAACACCTCGCAGAAGCCGCAGGTCGTGATCGACACGATGGTCGACCACCTCGAGCGGCACAACGCCAACATCGCCCGCGCCATGCACACGCTCGGCGCGGAGTCGACGGAGGCATACGAGGGTGCGCGCGACAAGGTGGCGGCGTTCCTCAACGCCCCGTCGCGCAACGAGGTGGTCTTCACCAAGAACGCCACCGAGGCGCTCAACCTGCTGGCCCGCACGATCGAGCTCGGCCCCGGCGACAACGTCGTCATCACCGAGATGGAGCACCACTCCAACATCGTGTCGTGGCAGCTGGCCTGCGAGCGGTCCGGTGCCGAGCTGCGCTGGTTCGGGCTGACCGACGACGGCCAGCTCGACCTGTCCGCCGCCGACCGGCTGGTCGACGAGCGCACCAAGGTCGTCGCGTTCACCTGGGTCTCGAACATGCTCGGCACCATCAACCCGGTCACCGACCTGGTGGCCCGGGCGAAGGCCGTCGGCGCCTACTCCGTCATCGACGCCTCGCAGGCCGCCCCGCAGCTGCCTGTGGACGTCGCCGCGACCGGCTGTGACTTCCTGGTCTTCACCGGACACAAGGTCGTCGGCCCGACCGGCATCGGCGTGCTGTGGGGTCGCGAGGACCTGCTCAACGAGCTCCCGCCCTTCCACGGCGGCGGCGAGATGATCGAGACGGTGACGATGGCGCGCTCGACGTACGCCGCGGCCCCGCACCGCTTCGAGGCCGGCACCCCGCCGATCGCCGAGGCGATCGGGCTCGGCGCGGCGGTCGACTACCTCGGCCACATCGGGATGGACGCGATCCACCGGCACGAGCAGACCATCACGGCGTACGCGCTCGAGGGCCTGGCCACCGTGCCCGGCGTGACGGTGCTCGGTCCGCTGGACGCGGCGCAGCGTGGGGGCGCGATCTCCTTCGAGCTCGACGGCGTGCACCCGCACGACGTGGCGCAGGTGCTCGACTCTCGCGGCATCGCCGTGCGCGCCGGCCACCACTGCGCCAAGCCGGCGCACGCGCGCTTCGGCGTGCAGAGCTCGACCCGGATGTCGTCGTACCTCTACACGACGCCCGCCGAGATCGACGCGCTGGTCGAGGGCCTGGAATACACCCGCTCGTACTTCAAGTTGGGTTGATGATGAGCGACCTCGACAGCCTCTACCAGGAGATCATCCTGGACCACTACAAGAACCCCCACCACGCGGGTCTGCGCGACCCGTACGAGGCGGAGGTGCACCACGTCAACCCGACCTGCGGCGACGAGGTGACGTTGCGTGTCCACGTCTCCGACGGAGTGGTCGCGGACGTGTCGTACGACGCCGTCGGCTGCTCGATCTCGCAGGCGTCGGCGTCGGTGCTCACCGACCTCGTCATCGGCAAGCCGGTCGACGAGGCGATGTCGATCCACGAGACCTTCCTGACCCTCATGCAGGGCAAGGGCACCGTGGAGCCCGACGAGGACGTGCTGGAGGACGGCATCGCCTTCGCCGGCGTCGCGAAGTTCCCCGCGCGCGTGAAGTGCGCCCTGCTGTCGTGGATGGCCTGGAAGGACGCCACCGCCCGATCCCTGGAGGAGACCCATGGCTGACCACAGTGACCTGCCCGAGGTGCCGGAGGCGACCGGCGCGGTCGCGACCCTCACGATCGACGACGTCACCGAGGCGATGAAGGACGTCGTCGACCCCGAGCTCGGCATCAACGTCGTCGACCTCGGCCTGGTCTACGGCGTGCACATCGACGAGGACACCAACGTCGTCCTCGACATGACCCTCACCTCCGCGGCCTGCCCGCTGACCGACGTGATCCAGGACCAGACCAACGGCGCCCTCGAGGGCATGGTCAACGACGTCCTGATCAACTGGGTCTGGATGCCCCCGTGGGGCCCGGACAAGATCACCCCCGACGGCCGCGAGCAGCTGCGCGCCCTGGGGTTCAACGTCTGAGGTGTGAGCGCGCGAGGCGGTGCAGCATTCACCGGTGCACCGGTGAATGCTGCACTTCTCAGGCGTTGCATCGGCTGAGAAGTGACAGGGTCGCCTGAGAAGATCGCACGGTGAACGTCGTCCTCGTTCCCGCCGGGCGGGTCGCCCGCTGGATCGAGAACTTCGAGCGCGGCCACGGTACGACGCAGCTGAGCGTCGCCGACGGCGGCCTGGCCGGCAGCGCTGACGACGGCAGCACTTTTCTCGCGCGGCTGCCCTTCGCGACGACGTACGCCGGCGCCCCGGACCCGGCCGCCTTCGTCGACGCCGTCACCAGTCCCGAGGACTGGGGCGTCCTGCTGGTCCGCAAGGGCGGCTTCGCGATCGCCCGGGTGGCGGGGGCGACGATCGGCGAGAGCAAGGTCGGGCAGCGGCACGTCCAGGGGCGGACCAAGGCCGGAGGGCAGAGCCAGCAGCGGTTCGCCCGGCGGCGGGACAACCAGGCTCGGCAGGCCTACGAGGCCGCGGCCGACCACGCCGCGCGGATCCTCGACGGGCTCGTCGGCCCGCTGGTGACCGGCGGTGACCGCACCGCGGTCGAGGAGGTCCTGGTCGACGCGCGGCTCCGGAACCTGACCGTCGTCGAGCCCTGGCTCGCCGTACCCGACCCGAAGCGCGGGGTGCTCGAGCAGGCGGTACGCGACGCGCAGTCCGTGCGGTTCGACGTGCACAATGCCTGACGTGAGCGACCCACACGCCGATCGGGACCGGGAGATCGAGCGCTTCTGGAGCGAGGCACGGCGGCGGGGCAAGCTCGAGTCGCTGCTGCCGGGCTACTTCGGGGCCGCCCCGATCACGGTCGTGGTGCCACCGGCGTGGTCGTTCGGCGCCGACGCCGACCAGGCGGATCGGCTGCTCGCACTCGTGCTCGAGGGCACCAAGACCGCAACCGCGAGCGCGTTCGAGGACTACACCGACGACGACCCGGTGCCCGAGCGGGGGAGCCTCGGCATCCTGCTGGACGGCGCCGGGCACCCGCGGGCGCTGATCGCGACGACCGAGGTCAGCGTCGTGCCCTTCGACGAGGTCGACGAGGAGCACGCGTACGCCGAGGGCGAGGGCGACCGGACGCTCCGCCAGTGGCGTGTCGACCACGAGGAGTTCTTCACCGCCGTCGACCCGCTCGGTCGCGGCTTCCGCCGCGACATGCCGGTCGTGCTCGAGCACTTCACGGTGCTCTACCGCCACTGACCGGCAACCAGCCCGCGCCGGGCGGCGTCTCCCTGGCATGACGATCCGACTCGTGGCGGGCACCGCGGCCGCCGTCCTGCTCCTCTCCGTCGCGGCCTGCGGGTCCGACGACTCCGACGACTCCGGGACCGCCTCACCGGCGCCGGCCACGCCGACCGCGAGCGCCACGCCGGAGCTGATCACCTACCAGCACGGTGGCGACCCCGGGGTCCAGGTCGAGACGCTGGGGGAGAAGGCCCGCCTGAAGGGCGCGCCCGACGACTTCGCCGACTTCATCGGGCAGACCGCGCAGGTCCTCGCCGAGCAGTCGACCTGCAGCGACGGGTACGTCGGTGTCACGGTCGCGGTCGTCCGGTCCGACGGGTTCGCCCGCGGTGGCGTCAACGACTGCGGCGGCTACGCCGCGCTCTGGGCGAGGACCGACAGCGCCTGGGCCGAGATCGACGGCACCCAGGAGATGTGGGACTGCTCGACGTTGGAGGAGTACGCCGTGCCCAGCGACGTGGCCGGCTCGGACTGCTGGGACTCCGCGGCGAACAAGAGGCGCGACTACCAGCACGCCTGAGCGCTACCGTCTCCCCGTGGACGACGAGCAGGTCATCGACATCCGCGGACTGGTGAAGAGCTTCGGCACCGTGCGTGCCCTCGACGGGCTGGACCTGAGCGTCGGCCGGGGCGAGGTGCACGGCTTCCTCGGCCCCAACGGCGCCGGCAAGTCGACCACCATCCGCGTCCTGCTCGGGCTGCTGCGCAAGGACGGGGGAGAGGTCCGGCTCTTCGGCGGCGACCCCTGGGCCCGGGCCGCCGAACTGCACCGCCGGCTCGCGTACGTGCCCGGCGACGTCAACCTGTGGCCCACCCTGACCGGCGGCGAGGTGATCGACCTGCTCGGCCGGCTCCGCGGCGGGATCGACGAGGCCCGCCGTGCCGAGCTGTTGGACGCCTTCGAGCTCGACCCGACCAAGAAGGGCCGCGCCTACTCCAAGGGCAACCGGCAGAAGGTGGCGCTCGTCGCCGCGCTCGCGTCGGACGTGGAGCTGCTCATCCTCGACGAGCCCACGTCCGGGCTCGACCCGCTGATGGAGTCGGTCTTCCGCCGGTACGTCGACGAGTTCCGCGACCGGGGGCACGCGGTGCTGCTGAGCAGCCACATCCTGGCCGAGGTCGAGCAGCTGTGCGACGCGGTCAGCATCATCCGCGCGGGGCGGGTCGTCGAGGCCGGCACGCTCGCCGACCTGCGCCACCTCACCCGGACCTCGGTGAGCGCGGAGCTGGAGCGACCGGTCGACGGGCTCGCGCAGCTGCGGGGCGTCCACGACCTGGAGGTCGAGGGCCACCGGGTCCGCTTCCAGGTGGACACCGCCGACCTCGATCCGGCCCTGTCCGTGCTGGTCCGCGGCGGGGTCCGCACGCTGACCAGCCAGCCGCCGACGCTCGAGGAGCTCTTCCTCCGGCACTACGGCGACCAGGTCCAGGGGCCGGCGGAGTCGTGACCGGCTGGGCGGCCTTCCTCCGGCTCTTCCTGCGCCGGGACCGGTGGATGGTCCTGTGGTGGGGGCTCGGCACGATGCTGCTCTACGTGAGCCAGGCGGTCAGCGTCGACGACCTCTACACGACGCAGGCGGAGTTCGACCGGGCCGCGGCCAGCATGGCGGGCAACACCGCGTTCATCGCGATGGCCGGGCCGGCCCGCGCCCTCAACACGACGGGCGGTCAGGTGTTCTGGCAGGCCTCGGCGTTCGGCGCGATCGTCGCCGGACTGATGAGCATGTTCCTCGTCGGGCGGCACACGCGGGCGGAGGAGGAGAGCGGCCGCGACGAGCTGCTCCGGGCCACGGCCGTCGGCCGGCTCGCCCCGACGACGGCCGCCCTCGCCGCCGCGGCGCTCGCCAACGTCGTGCTCGGGGTGCTGGTCGCCGGCAGCCTCGTGCTCTACGGCCTGGCGGTCCCCGACTCGGTCGCGACGGGGGTCGGGCTGACCTGCTGCGGCTGGTTCTTCACCGCCGTGGCGCTGATGGCCATGCAGCTCGTGACCAGCACCCGCGCGGCGTACGGGATCACCGGCGTGGTCCTCGCGGTCGCCTACGCCCTCCGGGCGGTCGGCGACGTCGGGAACGGGGTGGCGAGCTGGCTCTCGCCGATCGGCTGGTACCAGGCGATGCACCCCTTCTCCGGACTGCGCTGGTGGCCGGTCCTGCTGCTGCTCGCGGGCTCGATCGCGGTCGTCGCGCTCGCGCGGGTCCTCTTCGAGCGACGGGACTACGGCTCGGGCGTCTTCGCCGCTCGGCCGGGCCCGGCCCGTGCCCCGGCGTCGCTCACCCGCCCGCTCGGGCTGGCCTGGCGGCTCCACCGAGCGCCGCTGGTCAGCTGGACGGCGGGGATGTTCGCGCTCGGGGCCGTCTACGGCTCGATGGGCAACGACGTACGCGACCTGATCGGTGACTCCGAGACGTCGCAGGAGATGTTCCTGCAGGGCACCGGTGACATCGTCCAGGGGTTCTACGCGACCGCGATGATCATGCTCGCCGTGATCGTCTGCGGCTTCGCGATCTCCTCGGCGCTGCGGCCGCGCGCCGAGGAGGACGACGGCCGGCTCGAGGTCGTCCTGGCGACGGCGGAGCCGCGGTCGCGATGGCTGGCGGGTCACCTCACGATGACGGTGGTGGGCACCGGTACGGCGCTCCTGGCCGCGGGACTCGGACTCGGCCTCGGCTACTCGCTCGTGACCGGCACGACCGACGAGCTGTGGAACCTGTCGGTACCGCTGCTGCAGTACGCACCCGCGGTGCTCGTGCTCAGCGCCGTCGCCCGGCTCCTGTACGGCGTCGCGCCCCGCGCGATGGTCGCGGCCTGGCTGCCGCTGGTCCTCGTGTCCGTGGTCATGCTCTTCGGCGAGCTCCTGTCGATCCCGCAGTGGGTGCAGGACCTGTCGCCGTTCGAGCACCTGGCCCTCGTCCCGGTCGAGAGCGTCGACTGGACGGCCGTGCTCGGTGTGTCCCTGGTGGCCGCGGCCCTGAGTGTCGCGGGCCAGGTCGCCTTCCGGCGGCGCGACGTGCACTAGCCTCCGAGCCATGTGGCAGCCCGAACCCGGGTGGCACCCGCTGCCCGGCGGCGGAGGTGTCTCCACGGTTGGCGTCTGGCGGACGGTGCTCGGCGGTCAGCCCGTGGTCGTCAAGCGTCTCGCCGCGCCCGTCGACGGCGACCCGCCGGAGCTGCTCGACCCGCGGCACTTCGCCTACTGGCGACGTGCCGCCGACGTCGTCACGGCCGGCACGGTCCTCGAGACACCCGGCCTGCGCTGCTCGGGGCCGGGCTCGGTCGAGGAGGACGCCGACGGCATCACGATCGTCAGCGAGTGGGTCGAGGACGCCGCCAGCAGCGGGCTCTTCGCCGCGCACGCACTCGGCCGGTTCGCCGGCGCACACCTCGCGGCGGCGCCGTGGCTGGCCCGCAACCAGCTCCGCGACCGGCTCGCCCGCGTCGAGCGCAACGGCGGCTGGCCGACCCTGGCCCGGACGACGGTCGCCGACGTCGCCGATCACCTCTGGACCCGGCGCGGCGAGCTGCTGGCCGCGGCCGACGCCCTGGTGCAGGTGCCGCAGCACGGCGACGCCGTCCCCGACAACCTCCTCGGTCGGTCGGGCGACGACGCGATCGCGATCGACTGGGCGACCCTCGGCACCGGCCCGGTCGGCGCCGACCTCGGCTACTTCGCCCTCGCCGCTCGCGAGGAGCTCGAGCCGCTGATCGACGCCTACCTGCTCGGCCTGCCCGCCGGCCTGGCCACGCGGGAGGAGGTCACCCTCGGCGCCCGGGTGACCGCGGTCTTCACCGTCCTCAACCGGGCGGAGTGGGCACTCGCCCGCGCCGCTCGCGGCGAGGGCGCCCTCGCCGGGAAGTTCCGGCACCCCGCCGTCGCGCCGCACCTGCTCGCCCTCCAGCGGCAGTTCCCGCACATCGAGGCGCTCGTCCAGCCGTGATCTCCGCCCTGGCCGGTTGGTGCCAATCGCCGCCGGTGAGCGAGCGGATTGGTCACCAACCTGCTCCGAACAGGCCCGGAAGTCGGGGTTGGTGACCAATCCTCCCGGCGACGCCGGTCAGAGCGCGCCTGGCGCGAAGGTGTCACACGCGTCGACCTGGCCGGACTGGTAGCCGGTCTTGAACCACTGCACCCGCTCGGCGGAGGAGCCGTGGGTCCAGGAGTCGGGGTCGACGGATCCGCCGGACTGCTGCTGGATCCGGTCGTCGCCGACCGCGGTGGCGGCGGCGATCGCCTCCTGGACGTCCTGGTCGGTCAGGTCGGAGATCAGCACCTGACCCGAGGAGTCCTCGGTCGTGGTGGCCGAGCGCGCCCACATGCCGGCGTAGCAGTCGGCCTGGAGCTCCAGCCGGACGCTGTCGCTCTTCGGGCCCTGCTGGGTCCGCACCTTCCCCATGGTGCCGAGGAGGTTCTGGATGTGGTGGCCGTACTCGTGGGCGAGCACGTACGGCTCGACGAACGCACCGGACGGCCCGCCGAGCCGGCCCTCGAGGATGTCGGAGAAGAAGGTCGTGTCGAGGTAGATCGTCTGGTCGCTCGGGCAGTAGAACGGCCCGACGTCCGCGCTCGCCTGGCCGCAGCCGGTGTCGACCGCGCCGCTGAAGGTCTCGACGGCCTTCTCGCCCGTGAAGGCGGTGCCGGTCTGCGCCTCGAGGGTGTCCGACCAGAAGTCGTAGAGGGAGTTCTCGACCGCCACCCGGGCGCAGTCGCTGCTGGAGTTGGCGTCCTCGCCGGTCTCGCAGGAGGAGTAGCGGTCGGTGTCGCTCATCCGCGAGGTGTCGTACGCCGAACCGCCGCTGCCGCCGCCGAGCCACATGCTGACCGCGACGATGATGATCACCACGACGATGCCGCCGATGCCGCCGCCGGCCAGCCCGCCGGGGATCGGGATGCCCGCGCCGCCGGTGCGGGTGCCGCCCCCGCCGGTCGCCCGGGCGCCCCGGACGTCACGCATCCGCCGCGTGTCGAGCCGCGCCTTCGGGTTGAACCGCATGAGCCACCATCCCAGTCGAGCTCGCCGATGTCAGGCAGGACCGTACCCGCACCTAGGATTGGCCAGTCATGATCACCACCCACCAGCTCGAGGTCCGAGCGGGGGCGCGCCTGCTCATGGAGAACGTCAGCTTCCGGGTCGCCGCCGGCGACAAGGTCGGCCTGGTCGGCCGCAACGGTGCCGGCAAGACGACGCTCACCAAGATCCTCGCGGGCGAGGCGCTGCCCGCCTCCGGCAGCGTGCAGAAGACCGGCGAGATCGGGTACCTCCCGCAGGACCCGCGCATCGGCGACCCCGAGGTCCTCGCGCGCGACCGGATCCTCTCCGCGCGCGGCCTCGACGACGCCGTACGCCGCCTCCGGCAGGCCGAGGCCGACATGGCCAGCGACGACCCGAAGGTCCGCGACAAGGCGATGCGCCGCTACGAGCGCGCCGACGCCGAGCTGCACGCCGGCGGCGGCTACGCCGCGGAGTCCGAGGCCGCGCAGATCGCCCACAGCCTCGGCATCGCGGACCGCCTGCTCGGCCAGCCGCTCAAGACGCTCTCCGGCGGTCAGCGTCGCCGCGTCGAGCTGGCCCGGATCCTCTTCTCGGGCGCCGAGACGCTGCTCCTCGACGAGCCGACCAACCACCTCGACGCCGACTCGATCCTGTGGCTGCGCGACTTCCTGAAGGCGCACAAGGGCGGGCTGATCGTGATCAGCCACGACACCGGCCTGCTCGAGGAGACCGTCAACAAGGTCTTCCACCTCGACGCCAACCGCGGCGAGATCGACGTCTACAACGTGGGCTGGAAGGCCTACCTCCAGCAGCGCGAGACCGACGAGAAGCGCCGCAAGCGCGAGCGGATGAACGCCGAGAACAAGGCCAAGACGCTCACCGACCAGGCCAACAAGATGCGCGCGAAGGCGACCAAGGCGACCGCCGCGCAGAACATGCTCAAGCGTGCCGAGAAGCTGATGGCGGGCGTCGAGGGGGAGCGGCAGGCCGACAAGGTCGCGCGGATCGCCTTCCCCAAGCCCGCGGCCTGCGGCAAGACCCCGCTCACGGCGAGCGAGCTGTCGAAGTCCTACGGCTCGCTCGAGGTCTTCACCGACGTCGACCTCGCCATCGACAAGGGCTCGCGCGTGGTGATCCTCGGCCTCAACGGTGCCGGCAAGACCACGCTGCTGCGCATCCTCGGCGGCATCGACCGGCCCGACACCGGAGAGGTCGTCCCCGGTCACGGGCTCAAGATCGGCTACTACGCCCAGGAGCACGAGACGCTCGACGTCGAGCGCACCGTCCTGGAGAACATGCAGTCCGCCGCGCCGCAGCTCACCGACACCGAGGCCCGCTCGGTCCTCGGCTCGTTCCTCTTCTCCGGCGAGGACGCCCACAAGCCCGCCAAGGTCCTCTCCGGCGGTGAGAAGACCCGGCTCGCGCTCGCCAGCCTGGTCGTCTCCAGCGCCAACGTGCTGCTCCTCGACGAGCCCACCAACAACCTCGACCCGGCGTCCCGCGAGGAGGTCCTGGCCGCGATCCGCAGCTACGAGGGCGCGATCGTGCTCGTCACCCACGACGAGGGCGCCGTCTTCGCCCTGGAGCCAGACCGGGTGCTGATCCTCCCCGACGGCGTCGAGGACCTCTGGAACGCCGAGTACGCCGACCTCGTGTCCCTCGCCTGAGCGGTGTCCCCGGGCGCCTCTAGGGTCGCCGTATGGCACTCACGGTGGACCTCGAGACGGGGCGGACGGCGTTCGCCGACTCGGTCCGCGGCTTCCTCGCCGCGGTCGACGGCTTCGACGAGTGGGGGCTGCTCGACGCCTCCCGCTGCCACGGGTGGACCCGGCTCGACGTCGTCGTGCACGTGATCGCGGGCTGGCAGGAGATGCTCGGTGGCATGGTCTCGCCCGTCGCCGACGAGCCCACGGTCGACGCGGCGTCCTACTGGCCCACGTTCGACGAGACGGAGGCCGGCGAGCCGGTCGACACCCTGATGGCGCAGCGGCGCCGCACGGCCGCCTTCGCACGACCGTCCTCGGCCTGCACGGAGCTGCGGTACGTCGCGGAGGCGGTGCTCCGGGGCGCCGCCGCGCTGGCCGAGGGCCACTACCTGTGGCAGCACCAGGTCTTCACGGCCGGCGACTACCTGACGATCTGGGCCGTCGAGGACGTCATCCACCAGGTCGACCTGATCAGTGACCACCCGGTCCCCGCCACCGCCCTCGACCTCGCTCGTGCGACGGTGGCCGAGCTGGGCGGGGCATCCCTCGCCGGGCGGCTGCCGGAGGGCGGGTGACCCACGGTTATGGTGCGCACCATGGACGCTGACTCCCTGCTCAAGGCCGGCCTGACGCACTCCGTCGACGGCGTGGTCGCGACGATCACCCTCCACCGGCCCGAGGTGCGCAACGCACAGACGCCGACCATGTGGCGGGCGCTCGCCGAGGTCGGCGCCTCCCTTCCCGACGACGTGCGGGTCGTCGTGGTGAAGGGCGAGGGCCACTCGTTCTCCGCCGGCCTCGACCGGGCGATGCTCGACCCGTCCGCCAGCTCGGGCGAGGAGTCCGTCGCCGGGCTGCTGGCGCTCGCCGACGACGAGGTCTCGGACACCATCGACGCCTACCAGCAGGGCTTCACCTTCCTCCGCGACCCGCGCTTCGTCTCGATCGCGGCCGTGCAGGGCTACGCGATCGGCGCCGGCTTCCAGCTCGCGCTCTCCTGCGACCTGCGGGTGGTCGCCGAGGACGCGCAGTTCTGCATGAAGGAGTCCGCCCTCGGCCTGGTGCCCGACCTGACCGGAACAAAGCCGCTCGTCGAGTGCGTTGGCTATGCCAGGGCGCTGGAGATCTGCGCGACCGCCCGGATGGTCGGGGCCGCCGAGGCCGTGGACATCGGGCTGGCGCTGGCCGCCGTACCCGCTGCGGAGCTGGAGTCGACCGTCGCGGAGCTCGTCACCGCCCTGACCGCCCCGATGGCCGGAGCGGTGCGGGAGACCAAGGCCCTGCTGCAGGGCGCGGCCGACCGGAGCCTCGAGGACCAGCGTCGCGCGGAGCGCGAGGCGCAGGTCCGCCGGTTCCGGGAGCTGGCGGCGCTGATGCGCGGCTGACCAGGAGACCAGGAGGGGAGCCTCGATGGCGACGGGCATGCAGATGGGCCCGGCGTTCCGCGCGCTGCGCAGCGACCGGAGCGCCACCCAGCAACGCTTGGCCCGAGGGGCCCTCCGACGGGTGCTGGGCTACGCGCGCCCGCACCGGCCGCTGATCGCCGTCTTCCTGGTCCTGACCGTCATCGATGCGGGACTGGTCGTCGTGTCCCCGCTGCTGGTCAAGCGGATCGTCGACGACGGCATCCTCACCGGCGACGGCGGGCTGGTCACCGAGCTGGCCCTGCTGATGGCCGCGGTGGCGCTCCTCGACGCCGCGCTGACCGTGCTGATGGGCTACCTGTCGGCGCGGATCGGGGAAGGCCTCATCTACGACCTCCGTACGGAGGTCTTCGGGCACGTCCAGCGCCAGTCGCTCGCGTTCTTCACCCGCACCCAGACCGGCGCCCTGGTCTCGCGGCTCAACAACGACGTCATCGGCGCCCAGCGGGCCTTCACCTCGACGCTCTCGGGGACCGTCTCCAACACGATCTCCGTGGTCGTCGTCGGGATCGCGATGGTCGCCCTCAGCTGGGAGATCACCCTGCTCTGCCTGGTGATGTTCCCCCTCCTCTACCTGTGCTCGCGCTGGGTGGGCAACCGGCTGGCCGGCCTCACCCGCCGCCAGATGGAGGGCAACGCCGATCTCGGCAACGCGATGACCGAGCGCTTCAACGTCGGCGGTGCGATGCTGCTCAAGCTCTTCGGGCGCCGTACGGAGGAGGACCGCACCTTCGCCGACAAGGCCGCGGTGGTCCGCGACCTCGGCGTGCAGATCTCGCTGATCCAGCGGGTCTTCCTCGCCGCGATGATGGCGGTGCCCGCGCTCGCCACCGCGCTCGTCTACGGCGTGGGCGGCCACCTCGCGATCAGCGGTGCCCTCACCGTCGGCACGCTGCTGGCCCTCGCCACGCTGCTGGTGAGGTTGCTCGGGCCGCTCCAGGGCCTCTCGAACGTCCGGATCGACGTGATGACGGCGCTGGTGAGCTTCGAGCGCGTCTTCGAGGTGCTGGACCTGCCGTCGCTGGTGCAGGAGCGTCCGGACGCCGTCGCGCTGCCGCGGTCGGCCAGCCGGCTGACCTTCGACCACGTCTCGTTCCACTACCCGCGCGCCGACGAGGTCTCGCTGGCCTCGCTGGAGACGGTCGCCCGGCCCGAGTCGGCCGACAGCGGCCAGGTGCTCACCGATGTCAGCTTCGTGGCCGAGCCCGGACAGATGGTCGCCCTGGTCGGTCCGTCCGGCGCCGGCAAGTCGACCATCACCCACCTGGTGGCCCGGCTCTACGACGTCTCCGAGGGTCAGGTGAGCGTCGACGGCCACGACGTCCGCGCGGTGACGCTCCAGTCGCTCGAGGACGCCGTCGGCTACGTCACCCAGGACGCCCACATGTTCCACGACACGATCGGGGCCAACCTGCGCTACGCGCGCCCGGGAGCGAGCGACGAGCAGGTCTGGGCGGCGCTCGAGGCGGCCCAGGTCGCCGAGCTGGTCCGGCACCTCCCGGACGGGCTCGACACCGTCGTCGGCGACCGCGGCTACCGGCTCTCCGGCGGCGAGCGCCAGCGGCTCGCGATCGCCCGGCTGCTGCTCAAGGCGCCGTCGATCGTGGTCCTCGACGAGGCCACCGCCCACCTCGACAGCGAGTCCGAGGCCGCCGTGCAACGGGCGCTCGACGCCGCCCTGCGCGGGCGCACGTCCCTGGTGATCGCGCACCGGCTGTCGACGGTGCGCAACGCCGACCTCATCCTCGTGGTCGAGGACGGCCGGATCGTGCAGCGCGGGACCCACGCCGAGCTGATCGCCACGGGCGGTCTCTACCTCGACCTCTACCGCACCCAGTTCAACACCCAGCCGACGGAGGACTCATGGACCTCGGCCTGACCGACCGCGTCTTCGTCGTCACGGGAGGGGCGCGGGGTCTCGGCCGGGCCACCGTGGACGTCCTCGTCGCGGAGGGCGCGCGGGTGGTGCTGTCCGGCCGCAGCGAGGAGTCGCTCGCCCAGGCCCGGGACGCGCTGGGCGACGCCGTCGAGCTCGTGGTCGCCGACAACGCCGACCCCGGCACGCCGGAGCGGCTGGTCGCGGCCGCCCAGGAGCGCTGGGGGCGGCTCGACGGGGCGCTCGTCAGCGTCGGTGGTCCGCCGAAGGGGCCGGTCACGGGGATCACCGACGACCAGTGGTCCGCCGCGTTCGAGTCGGTCTTCCTGGGCGCCGTCCGGCTCGGCCGGACCATCGGACCGGCGCTGCCGCCCGGCGGGGCGCTCGCCTTCGTGCTCTCCAGCAGCGTCCGGGCGCCGCTGTCGGACATGGCGGTCTCCAACGGCCTGCGTCCCGGGCTCGGCATGGTGGCCAAGCAGCTCGCCGACGAGCTCGGTCCGGCCGGCGTCCGGGTCAACGGCCTGCTGCCGGGCCGGGTCGGCACCGAGCGCGTGGCCGAGCTCGACGCCGCGAGCGGGGACGCCGACGCGGCGCGGGCGGCCGCGATCCGGACGATCCCGCTGCGCCGCTACGGCGTGCCGGAGGAGTTCGGCCGGGTGGCGGCGTTCCTGCTCTCGCCGGCGTCGTCCTTCGTCTCGGGCGCGATGGTCCCGGTCGACGGCGGCATGCTGCGCGCCCTCTGAGCCCGCTCCGCGGCGTACGCCCGCTGGTAGGCCTCCTTGACCGCGCGCTTCTTCGCGTCCTTCTCGGCGCGGCGCCGCTTGCGCTCGGCGACCACCTTCTCGCGCTGGGGCTCGTCGCCCCGGCGCTGGCCGCGTCGCTCGTCGTAGGCGAGGTAGAAGAAGCCGAAGAACGCGAGGACGCCGAAGAACCACCACTGCAGGCCGTAGAAGAAGTGCGGGCCGTTGTCGAGCTCGGGCAGCTCGACCGGGAGGAGTCCGTCGGCGGGCGCGCCGTCCTCGGTGTCGAGCTCGACGAAGCCGCCGTAGACCTGCTGGTCGATCGCCGGGCCGATGTCGCTGCTGGAGATCGCCCGGGTCGAGTGGTCCTCGACGCTGCTGCTGTCGGTCGCGTCGGCACGCACCCAGCCCTCGACCGTCACCTCGCCCGTGGGCGGCTCCGGGACGTCGTCGGGGGAGGTGCCCTGGTTGTCGGTGGCCATCCAGCCGCGGTCGACCAGCAGGCTGGTGCCGCTGTCGGTGACGAGCGGGACGACCGCATCGACGCCCGACGACCCGTCGCGGGTGCGGTAGCGCACGATCACGGTGTTGTCGGCGTCGTACGTCCCGGTCGCCGTGACCCGGCGCCACTCGTCGTCCTCGGAGACCGGACGCCCGGGCGCGAGCACGTCGGCGACGGGCGTGGGGTCCTTCGTCTCGTTGGCACGGACGATCGCGTTGCTCTCCTTGCGGTCGGCCAGGCGGCCGAACTGCCACTCGCCCAGCCACCACGCGGCGTAGCAGAGCACCGCGACGACGACCGCGAAGAGCAGCCAGCGCCGGCTGAGGAGGAAGCGCCACGACTGCATCAGTGGTCACCGCCGGGTGTCGGCCGGAGGCGGCCCGTGCTCCGGGTGCGTGCATCGCAAGGCGGCGGCGCGACGGCATACCGGGCTGTCTGACGAGCGACGCCAACGAAGCGAGGTGCGTGCCCGGGGTGCGGGACGCACGGCGGACGCTCGGTGGTGGCCACTTGTCCACGGTAATCGTCGGGAGGACGTGCCTAGACTGGCGGGGTGCACCGGAGAAGGCTCGAGGACCGTTACGGCCGCGTCGCGACCGATCTGCGCGTCTCGCTGACGGACCGGTGCAACCTGCGGTGCAGCTACTGCATGCCCGCCGAGGGCCTCGACTGGCTGCCGGACGACTCGGTGCTCACCGACGACGAGGTGGTCCGCCTGGTCCGGGTCGGTGTCGAGCTGCTCGGTGTCGAGGAGGTCCGCTTCACCGGTGGTGAGCCGCTCGTCCGGCGCGGCCTCGTCGACATCGTCCGGCGTACGCACGCCCTCGGCGTCGAGACCTCGCTGACCACCAACGCGCTCGGCCTGGCGCGCACGGCGACCGCCCTCGCGGAGGCCGGGCTCGACCGGGTCAACGTGAGCCTGGACAGCATCCGGCCCGAGTCCTTCGCCGCGATCACCCGACGTGACCGGCTGCCGGACGTCCTCGCCGGACTCGCGGCCGCCCGCGACGCCGGGCTGGGCCCGGTCAAGGTCAACGCCGTCCTGATGCGGGGCATCAACGACGACCAGGCGCCCGAGCTCCTGCGCTGGGCGATCGGTGAGGGCTACGAGCTGCGGTTCATCGAGCAGATGCCGCTCGACGCCCAGCACGGCTGGTCCCGCGACGGCATGGTGACCGCGGACGAGATCTTCACCGCGCTGGAGTCGGAGTTCGTGCTCAAGCCCGCCGACGAGCCGCGGGGGAGCGCCCCGGCCGAGCTCTTCCTGGTCGACGGCGGCCCGGCGACCGTGGGCGTGATCGCGTCCGTGACGCGTCCCTTCTGCGGCGACTGCGACCGCGTGCGGCTGACCGCCGACGGCCAGATCCGCAACTGCCTCTTCGCGCGCGAGGAGTCCGACCTGCGGGCCGCGCTGCGCGGCGGGGCCTCCGACGAGGAGATCGCCGACCGGTGGGTGACCGCGATGGCCGGCAAGCGCGCCGGCCACGGGATCGACGACCCGACCTTCCTGCAGCCGGACCGGCCGATGTCGGCTATCGGTGGCTGACGACGTCCTTCAGGAAGCCCCGCGCTCCGAGGAAGTCCGACAGCGACTGCCGGTGGTCGTCGCACGCCAGCCAGATCTTGCGACGGTCGGGGGTGTGCAGCTTCGGGTTGTTCCACTGGAGCTCCCAGGCGGCGGGCGCCTGGCAGCCCTTCGCGGAGCACACGTCGGTCACGGCTGCACCTTCCGGAAATGGGAACGGTGCCAGACGACCACGGGGGAAGCCGTCCGGCACCGCTGCGAACCGAGACGGGGGAGACCCGGCTCGCGCGGCGATTCTGTCATCACGCGTCCCGAAGTCAAGGACGCGCGCCACCGGACTCGTGCCGGTCCGCACCGGTCGACCACGGATTCGGCTGCCCGCCGAGCTCGCGAGCGTTGAAAGCGCCGGGTGGGAGGTCGACCGCGTCGCTCTTGGCGACGGCGTTGGCCATCACCACGGCGATGTACGGGAGGATCAGCGCCGCGGCGATCAGGATCGGCCACAGCCAGGCGATGCCGTTGAGCGCGGCCACGATCGCGCCCACGAAGCAGACGGTGCGCAGGCTCATCGAGAAGAGGTAGCGACGCTGCCGCGTGCGGATGTCGTCGGCACGGTTGGAGGCGGCCGTGGTGATGCGGACCGGCTCCTGGTGCCGCTGCTTGGCCATTGGTCCATCTTACGTCGGGACGCCGGTCCCCCAAGGCGAGGCCGGGGCGGGACTAGTCTCGGGCCATGACGAACCGCACCTACCGAGTCACCGAGATCGTCGGCACCTCCCCGGAGGGCATCGACGAGGCCGTCCGCAACGCCATCGAGCGCGCCGGCAAGACCCTGCGACACCTCGACTGGTTCGAGGTGACCCAGGTCCGCGGCCAGATCAAGGACGGCCAGGTCGAGCACTTCCAGGTGGGCATGAAGGTGGGCTTCCGGCTCGAGGACGACTGATTCTCGGTAGGGATCCGGACCGCTTTCGGCGTACCCGCCGGTAGTCGATAGCGTCGCGGCGTGAGCGAACCACAGGAGCCCAGGTCGGTCCTCGTGACCGGCGGCAACCGCGGCATCGGCCGCGCGATCGCCGAGGCGTTCGTCGCCCGGGGCGACAAGGTCGCGGTGACCACGCGCAGCGGCGGCGCCCCCGACGGGGCCCTCGACGTGCGGTGCGACGTGACCGACCCGGAGCAGGTCGAGGCCGCCTTCGCGACGATCGAGGAGGCCCACGGCCCGGTCGAGGTGCTGATCGCCAACGCGGGCATCACCGCCGACACGCTGCTCCTGCGGATGTCGGACGACGACTGGTCGTCGGTCATCGACACCAACCTCACCGGCTCGTTCCGGCTGGCCAAGCGGGCGTCCAAGGGGATGCTGCGGCTCAAGCGCGGGCGGATCGTCTTCATCTCCTCGGTGGTGGGCCTGCTGGGCTCGGCCGGCCAGGTCAACTACGCGGCCTCGAAGTCCGGGCTGGTCGGCATGGCGCGCTCGATCGCGCGGGAGCTCGGCTCGCGCTCGATCACGGCGAACGTCGTCGCTCCCGGCTTCATCGAGACCGACATGACGGGCGTGCTCACCGACGAGCAGAAGGCCGCGATCAAGGCGCAGGTGCCGCTCGGCCGCTACGGCGCGGTCGAGGAGATCGCGGAGACGGTGCTGTGGCTGACCGGCCCCGGCGCGGCGTACGTCACCGGGGCGGTCATCCCGGTCGACGGTGGACTCGGAATGGGGCACTGACATGGGCATCTTGGACGGCAAGCGGATCCTGGTCGCGGGCGTGACGATGGACAGCTCCATCGGGTTCGCGACCGCGAAGGTCGCGCAGGAGCAGGGCGCGACGGTGCTCATCTCCAACTTCGGGCGGGCGCTCGGGATCACCCGGCGGATCGCCAAGCGGCTCCCCGTCGAGCCGCCGGTGCTCGAGCTCGACGTGACCGACCCCGACCACCTGGCGGGGCTGGAGGCGCAGGTGCGCGAGCACGTCGACGGCCTCGACGGCGTGGTGCACTCGATCGCCTACGGCAACCCGGAGACGCTGCTCGGCGGCAAGTTCCTCACCGGACCGTGGGACGACGTGGCGCAGGCGGTGCACGTCTCGGCCTACTCGCTGAAGTCGCTGGCGCTCGCCTGCAAGCCGCTGATGGCGGACGGCGGTTCCGTGGTCGGGCTGACCTTCGACGCGACCGTCGCCTGGCCGGCGTACGACTGGATGGGCGTCGCCAAGGCGGGTCTGGAGTCGACCTCGCGCTACCTGGCCCGCGACCTCGGCCCGGACGGCATCCGGGTCAACCTGGTCTCCGCCGGTCCGCTGAAGACGCTCGCGGCGAAGGCGATCCCGGGCTTCGAGGACCTCGAGGCGATGTGGAGCACCCGCGCGCCGCTCGGCTGGGACAACACCGACCAGGAGCCGACCGCGAAGGCGGTCTGTGCGTTGCTCTCGGACTTCTTCCCGGCGACCAGCGGCGAGATCGTGCACGTGGACGGCGGCTTCCACGCGATGGGAGCGTGACGCGGTGGGCCGACTGGTCGTGATGCGGCACTCCAAGGCGGAGCAGGACGGCCCGACCGACTTCGAGCGGCCGCTCGCCGACCGCGGCCTCCGCGACGCCGCCGACGCCGGGGCCTGGCTGGCCAACACCGGCTTCGTGCCCGACCACGCGCTGGTCTCCGCCGCGCTCCGCACCCGCGAGACCTGGGCCTCACTGGCCGGCGGGGCCTCGTGGACCCTGGAGCCCGACTTCGACCGGGGGCTCTACGCCGCGGGGCCGGAGACCGCCATCGACCTGATCCGGCTCGTGCCCGACGAGGTCGACTCGCTGCTCGTCATCGGCCACAACCCGACCATGGCCTACCTCGCGCAGCTGCTCGACTCCGGCGACGGCCCCTCGGGGGCCGGCGACGCCCTCGAGGGCGACTTCCCGACCAGTGCCCTCGCGGTCTTCGGGTACGACGGCGCCTGGGCCGACCTGACCACCGGCTCGGCCGACCTGGTCGCGTCGTACGTCGGTCGCGGCTGAGGCGGACTTCTCAGGAATCCCGCACCGGCTCAGACCGGCGGCGCGGGGGTGACGATGCCGGCCTCGGCGTCGGCGGCCTCGACCTCCTCGCGGGAGATGCCGAGGAGGTACATGATCGTGTCGAGGTAGGGCACGTTGACCGAGGTGTCGGCGGCGTCGCGGACCAGCGGCTTGGCGTTGTAGGCGATGCCGAGGCCCGCGGCGTTGAGCATGTCGAGGTCGTTGGCGCCGTCGCCGATGGCGATCGTGGCGGCCAGCGGCACGCCGATGGAGTCGGCGAACTCCCGCAGCGCGGCGGCCTTGCCCGCCCGGTCGACCACCGGGCCGACGATGCCGCCGGTGAGCCGGCCGTCGGCGATCTCGAGCTCGTTGGCGCGGGCGAAGTGGATGCCGAGGTCCTCGGCCAGCCGGTCGGTGATCTGGCTGAAGCCGCCCGAGACGATCGCGAAGCGGTAGCCCAGGCGGCGCAGGGTGCGCACCATGGTGCGAGCGCCCGGCGCGAGCACGATCGCGTCGTACACCTCGTCCAGCGCGGTCACGGGCACCCCGGCGAGCAGCGCCACCCGGGAGCGCAGCGACTCCTCGAAGTCGAGCTCGCCGCGCATGGCGGCCTCGGTCACGGCGGCGACCTCGGCCTCGCAGCCGGCGTGGGCGGCGAGCATCTCGATCACCTCGCCCTGGATCAGCGTGGAGTCGACGTCCATGACGATCAGGCGGGTGCCGCGGCGCATCAGGCTCGCCGGCTGCACCGCGATGTCCACGCCGTGCTCGGCGGCCTCCGCGGCCAGGACGGTCCGCAGGGCGGCGGTCTCGACGCCGGAGACGTGCAGGTCGATGGCGGTGACCGGGTAGCGCGCCATCCGCTCGATCCGGTCGATGTTGGCGCCGGCGTCGGCGATCCGGCCGGCGACGGCGGCCATGGCCGCGGCCCGGAGCGGGCTGCCGATGACGGTGACGTGGGAGCGACCGGTGCCCCGTGAGCGGTTGTCGCCGACGCCCGCGTCGACGTCGACGCTCATGCCGAGAGCGCCGGCGGTGTCCTCGACGGCGGAGCGCAGCTTCGCGGCGTTGCGCGGCGCGGTGACGAGCACGCCGAGGATGAGGCGGCCGCGCAGCACGATCTGCTCGATGTCGAGCACCTGGACGCCGACCCCGGAGAGCGCGGTGAAGACCGAGGAGGTCACGCCGGGGCGGTCCTTGCCGGTCAGCGTGATGAGCAGGGTCTCGGGCTTCGGCGCAGTCATGACACCCGGGAGGCTATCGCCCGGAGCGGGCGCGCTCACGCCGGCGGCCACACCTCGGGCGAGCACGCGGCGGTCAGCGCCCGACGGCCGACGCGGTCCAGCGGGACGAGGGCGGCGCGGCGCGCGGACGCCTCTCCGGCGCTGACGGCCCCGCCGTCGTCGGCCAGCGCCAGCCCGACGATGGTCATCGCGCGCAGGCCCCGTGCGGCGAGCTCGACGCACCGGGCGGGTACGCCGTCGGGCGCCACGAGCGGGTCGCGGTGCCGCAGGTCCATCAGCTCGTCGGCCACCTCGGGCCGCCACCGGGCCACGTCGAGATCGGCCAGCGCCTCGGCCGCGGCGATCAGGCCGGCGCGCAGGTCGCGGTCCGCCTCGCCGACGTCCGGGAGCTGGCGGCGGTCGGCCGGCTGGCAGGTCCACACCGTCGCGGCACCCGTGCGCAGGGGCACCAGCCCGAGCGGCGTACCGCTCACGACGACGGCCTCGCCGGCCTCCAGCGCATCGGCGTTGAACCTCCGCGGACCGCCGAGCCCGAGCGGGTCCCCCTCCGCAGGGAACGCCGCCCCCAGGGCGGTCGCGCCGAGCGAGCGCAGCCGCGCCAGCGCGCCGACCAGCGTCTCGGTGACGTCGCTGCCGGGCAGCCCGGCGACGGCGTGGGTCGCGTCGTCGCCGAGCACGGCGTCGACGAGCAGGTCGGTCACGACCTGGCCGCGCAGCCACGACGTGCCCCACCAGGCGAGCCTGGCGGAGGCCGGGAGGGGAGAGGTCACGGCGGGCGAGGATACGCGTCCGGGGCGTGAGGGGCGGTCGATAGGGTGGCCGCATGAGCGCCGTCCTGGACTTCGTCGACGTCACCGTGCGACGAGGACAGGCCACCCTGCTCGACCGGATCAGCTGGCGGGTCGAGGAGGACGAGCGTTGGGTGATCCTCGGTCCCAACGGCGCCGGCAAGACCACGCTGCTGCAGGTCGCGAGCTCGCAGATGCACCCGACGAGCGGCGTCGCCGCCGTCCTGGGCGAAGTGCTCGGCACGGTCGACGTCTTCGAGCTGCGCCCGCGGATCGGCCTGACGAGCGCGGCCATCGCGGAGCGCATCCCGCGCAGCGAGAGCGTGCAGGACGTCGTCGTGTCGGCGTCGTACGGCGTGGTCGGGCGCTGGCGTGAGGACTACGACGACCTGGACCACGACCGGGCCGGCCAGCTGCTCACCGAGGTCGGCGCGGCGCATCTCGTGGACCGCACGTTCGGCACCCTCAGCGAGGGCGAGCGCAAGCGCGTCCAGATCGCCCGGGCACTGATGACCGACCCCGAGCTGCTGCTCCTCGACGAGCCGGCGGCCGGCCTGGACCTCGGTGGTCGCGAGGACCTCGTCTCCACCCTGTCGGTGCTCGCCGCCGACCCGGACTCGCCGGCGACCGTCCTGGTGTCCCACCACGTGGAGGAGATCCCGCCCGGCTTCACCCACGCCCTGCTGCTCCGCAAGGGCGGCGTCGTGGCGGCCGGGCCGATCGACGAGGTCGTCACCGCCGGCACGCTCTCGTCGACCTTCGGCATGCCGCTGGTGCTGCAGCACGCGGACGGCCGTTTCAACGCCCGCAGGCGGACGCGCCAACGCTGACCCATCGGTGGGGGTCGGGAGGCTAGGGTCACGTCATGGACTGGCTGAGCGACAACGCGTGGGCGGCCTGGCTGGGTCTCGCCGCGGTGCTCGGTCTCGCCGAGCTGGTGAGCCTCGACCTGGTGCTCATCATGCTCGCGGTCGGTGCCGTGGGCGGCGCGGTCACCGCGGCGGCCGGCGGCGCAGTGGTGCTCCAGGTCATCGTGGCCGCGGTCGTCTCCGTGGGCATGCTCGCGATGGTCCGCCCCAACGTCGTCCGCCGGCTGCACAGCGGCCCCGAGCTCCGGGTCGGCCCGCAGACGCTGATCGGACTGCAGGCCGTCACGCCGGGGGACATCTCCGCGCTGGCGCCCGGTCGGATCAAGGTGGGCGGCGAGGACTGGCTCGCCAAGCCGTACGACGAGCACCTCATCATCCCGGCCGGCAGCACCGTCGAGGTCCTCGAGATCCGGGGCGCGACGGCCTACGTCCACCCGATCGCGACACTCGAGCCCTGAGACACCACCGAGAGGATCCCTCATGGGACAGCTGATCTTGCTCATCATCGCCGTCGTCGTCCTGCTCTTCGTGGTGACGACGCTGGCGAAGTCGATCCGGATCATCCCGCAGGCGCACACCGGACTTGTCGAGCGACTCGGCCGCTACAAGGGCAGCCTCGGCGCCGGCCCTCACCTGGTCGTGCCCTTCATCGACAAGGTCCGCTACGTCATCGACATGCGCGAGCAGGTCGTGTCGTTCCCGCCACAGAACGTCATCACCGAGGACAACCTCGGTGTCGCGATCGACACCGTCATCTACTTCCAGGTCACCGACCCCGTGGCGGCGACGTACGAGATCGGCAACTACATCGACGCGGTGCACCAGCTGACCTCGACGGCCGTCCGCAACATCGTCGGCGGCATGGACCTCGAGGAGACGCTGACCGGTCGCGACCGGATCAACGCCGGTCTGTCCGCGGTGCTCGACGAGGCGACCGGTCGGTGGGGGATCAAGGCCAAGCGGGTCGAGATCAAGAGCATCGAGCCGCCGGTGTCCATCCGGGACGCGATGGAGAAGCAGATGCGGGCCGACCGCGACAAGCGCGCCCTGATCCTGACCGCCGAGGGCGAGCGCCAGTCCGCGATCCTCACCGCGGAGGGCAACAAGCAGTCCGCGATCCTCAACGCGGAGGGCGAGCGCGAGTCGCAGATCCTGCGGGCACAGGCCGACCGCGAGGCCGCGATCCTGCGCGCCCAGGGTGAGGGCCAGGCGATCCAGACGGTCTTCCAGGCGATCCACGACGGACAGCCCGACCAGTCGCTGCTGGCCTACCAGTACCTCCAGATGATGCCGAAGATCGCCGAGGGCGACGCCAACAAGGTCTGGATCGTGCCCAGCGAGATCGGCAAGGCGCTCGAGGGTCTCGGCTCGACGATGAACAGCCTCCAGGGCATCCCGCAGCAGGTCGACGGCCCGCGCAAGCGCGTCGACATGGGTCCGAGCGAGCCGGTCGAGCCGGCCCACGACGCCGAGCTCAGCAAGACCGACGAGGCCGTCCGAGCCGCGATCGCGGAGGCCTCGAACGCCGCGAGCCCGACCCACGCCGCGCCGGTGGACAGCACCGACCCCGCCATCGACCCGGGTGAGGTGCCCCCGGCTCGGTGAGCGTCGTCGAGGTCGTCGCGATCCTGCTCGCGGGGGTCGCGGCCGGCACCATCAACACCGTGGTGGGGTCGGGGACGTTGATCACGTTCCCGACCCTGCTGGCGTTCGGCGTACCCCCGGTCACGGCCAACGTGTCCAACACGATCGGGTTGGTGCCCGGGTCGGCGTCCGGGGCGATCGGCTACCGCCGGGAGCTCGCCGGGCAGCGGTCGCGGGTGCTGCGGCTGAGCGTGGCCTCGCTGCTCGGCGGTACGACGGGTGCGGTGCTGCTGCTCCTGCTGCCGTCCGGTGCGTTCGCCGCGATCGTGCCCGTGCTGATCGTGCTCGGGCTGGTGCTGGTGGTGCTGCAGCCGCGGATCTCCGTCTGGGTGGCTGCGCGGCACGGCTCCCACGGCGGCCTGCCCGCCCACGGAGCCTGGTGGGTGTGGCCGGCCGTCTTCGTCACGGGCGTCTACGGCGGCTACTTCGGCGCCGCGCAGGGCGTGCTGCTGATGGCCGTGATGGGCATCGGCATCGACGAGACGCTGCAGCGGCTCAACGCGACCAAGAACGTCCTCGCCGGCCTGGTCAACGCCGTGGCCGGGCTGATCTTCGCCGTGGTGGCCGACGTCGACTGGTGGATCGTGCTGCTGATCGGCGTCGGCTCGGTCGTCGGGGGCCAGCTCGGCGCGACCGTGGGCCGCCGGCTCCCCAGCGCGGTGCTGCGCGTGGTGATCGTCGTGGTCGGCCTGGTCGCGCTCGTCGTCTTCCTGGCGACCTGAGGAGGCCCCGCTGCCCGGGTCAGCCCCGGCGTACCAGCGCGAGCAGACCCGAGCCGACCGCACCCACGGCGGGACCGAGCAGCGTGAGGGCGGCCTTCTTGCTGATCTGGCCCTCCTGCATGGCGAGGTAGCTGGCCGCCGCGTCGCCGGCGTCGACGAGCACGCCGATGCCGATGACACCCTTGCGACTCTTGCCGCCGGTGGTGAGCGTGGCCAGGCCGATCGCGATCTCACGCACGCCGAAGAGTCGGGTGACGTAGGACGCCTGCGGGTTGGCGACCGGGTCGACGCCGAGGTTCTTCGTCACCATCTCGGGCACGGCCACCGCGGCGGCGCCGACCGCGATCCGGCCGAGGGAGAGTCCGATCACAGGATTCATGCGGGCGACGCTATCGGTCCCGTGACAGGCTCGGGACATGAACCTGTACGACGTGATGCGGACGACCGCCGCGGTGCGCGACTTCACCGACGACCCGCTGCCCGACGAGGTGCTGCACCGCATCCTCGACAACGCCCGCTTCGCACCCAGTGGCGGCAACCGGCAGGGCACCCGGATCGTGGTCGTCCAGGACCCCGACACGCGGGCCCGGCTCGCCGAGCTCAACCTGACCGCGGCCCGGCGCTACGTCGCCCAGATCAAGGCCGGGCAGAGCCCGTGGAACCCGATCGAGCCGCCCGCGCCGAGCCCGGAGGAGATCGCCGCGACCGATGTCGGGGACCGGTTCACGAAGCCGGTGCTGACGGCCGGCGCGGTGCTCGTGGTCTGCGTCGACCTCGGCGTCGTCGCCGCCATGGACCAGGACCTCGACCGGATCGGGATCATCGGCGGCGCCTCGGTCTACCCGCTCGTCTGGAACATCCTGCTGGCCGCCCGCAACGAGGGCTTCGGCGGCACCATCACCACGATGGCGGCCGCCGAGGAGCCGGCGGTCCAGGACCTGCTCGGCATCCCGCGTCAGTACGCCGTGGCCGCGGTCGTGCCCCTCGGCAAGCCGGTCAAGCAGCTGACCCGGCTCACCCGGCGGCCGGTGGCGGAGCTGGCCACCCGGGAGCGGTTCGACGGCGCAGCCTTCTGAGGCCGGTGGGTCAGCCGCGGATGCGGACGCGAGGTCCGTAGACCACGTCGCGCGGGTCGTCGTCGACCGACTGGGTGCCCCACTGGTCGGCGAGCCGCACCCCGTCGGCCTCGTCGTCGGTGCCGAACGTGTCGGCGCCGGCCTTCACCCAGTGCCCCTTGCCCAGGCAGGAGCGCGGGACGGAGAGGGTGAGCGTCCGGCCGACGGGATCGACCACGAGACCCTCGCACCACACGAGCTCGGTGTAGCCGACCCACTGCTGGCAGTCCGTCTCGCCGTCGCCGTCCTCGTCGACGTCCTCCTGGTCCCACCAGAGAAGGTGACGGACGGTGAGGTCGAAGCCGGTGGCCGGCGCGGGCTGGTAGGCGTAGAGGTCTCGTGTGCCCGAGGCGGTGCGCAGGTGCACGTCGACGGTGCGCCGGACCCACGTGCTGTCGTCAGCGAACCGCAGGGTGGCCACGACCCGGTCGCGCTCCCGCCGGACGCCGAGCGCCCTGAGGTCGCCGGTGGCGGTGTGCTCGGAGGAGGCAGTCTCGTCGGTCGGGCACGCATCGTTCGGGCCGGCCGGGGTCACCTGGACGTCGTCCTTGGCATCGGCGCCGGTCCACGGCCGCGCGGCCGCAGCCGAGGGCACCCAGACGAGCGCGAGGGCGGCGATGGCGACAGCGAGGGTCCGAGGCATGCCGCGATCCTGCTGCAAAGCCGGGGGCCGCGGAGCGGTTTCGCTCAGCCGACGTACGTCGCGAGCCAGCGACCCATCTCGGCGTACGCCTGCTCGCGAGGCTCGGCGCGGGAGAGCACGACGTCGTGGCGGGCGCCGGGGATGGCGACGTAGGTGACGTGGGCGCCGATGGCGGTGGCCCACTGCCGGATCTGCGGGACCTCGAGCACGATGTCGTAGCCGTGCGCGTCCTCACCCATCTCCTTGGGCCAGCGGGTGCCGGCAGAGGACATGACCAGCACCGGGCAGCCGACGTCGAGGCCGGACTGGAGCTCGTCGTGCCCGCGCCGGATCGCCCGCATCCAGCCGAAGGTGACCGGGAAGGAGTCGAGCGGCTTCCAGTCGGTGTTGAAGGTCCACTCGCCGTCGTGCTCGATGTGCAGGCTGCGGCCGTAGTGGCCGCCGACCGTCCGTGGGATGACGCGCTTGGGCTGCCGGGCGCCGATCTGCTTGATGACCGTGGTGCCGATGCCGTGGATGAGGGCGCCGCCCTGCATGTCGAGCCAGGGGGAGTTGAGCGCCATGCCGGCGATCGCGGGCCTGCGCTCGTTGGCCCACAGGGAGGTGATCAGGCCGCCTGTCGAGTGGGCGCTCATGACGACGTGGTCGTGGTGGTCCCGGTGGACCACGCGGTGGAAGGCCGCGTCGATCTCGGGGAAGTGCTCACGCAGGTCGGTGACGAAGTTCGGCGTCTGGTGCGGGAGCAGCGACCGGCCGTACTTGCGCAGGTCGACGGCGTAGAAGTCGTAGCCCCGGGCGTTCCACCACTCGGCGTAGTCGGTCTGGAAGAAGTAGTCGCAGAAGCCGTGGACGTGCAGGACCGCCCGGTTGGTGGGCTTCTCGGCCCGCCGTACGACGAGCGTGGCGACGACCGGGCCCTCGTCGTCGGGCGGCAGCGTGATGGTCTCGGCGAGGTAGGGCTCGCCGAGGACGTCGGGGACGAGGCCGTCGAAGACTCCGCTGCTCATGTCGGAAGTCTGTCAGCCCGCAGCCGCATCGCGAGCGCCGGCTCGTTGGTGGTCACCAGCCAGGCGCGACCGGGCCGCATCCAGTAGGCCAGGGAGCGTGGGGTGTCGACGGTCCAGACGAGGAGCGGCAGGCCGCGGCGGCGCGCGAAGCGGCGCACCTGCAGCCGCGCCAGCCAGTGGTGCGCGACCACGACGGTCGCACCCGCGTCGCGGTAGCGCCGGCGCGGGAAGAGCTCGGTCAGGCGGATCCGGAGTCCGTGCAGCACCGGGATGTCCCGCAGGCCGCGGCCGAGCGACAGCCCGACGAGGAGCTCGAGGCCCTGCGCGTCGGCCCACTCCCGGACGGTGCGGACGCCCTCGTCCTCGAGCGTGGTCACCAGCAGCTGGTCGGCCCCGAGCCGCGCGACGGCCGCCGCGACGATCGGCACCTCGCCGCCGACCACCTTGAGGTCGAGGTGGAGCCGGATCCGGCCGGCGAGCAGGTCGAGCGCCTCGGCGTACGGCACGGCTCCCGGTGGGGCCACCTCGACGGGGTCGTGGTGCAGGACGAGCGAGCCGTCGGCGCAGCGCTGGACGTCGAACTCGACGTAGTCGGCGCCCAGCGCGATGGCCGCCTCGATGTCGGGGACGGTGAGGCACCGGTGGGCACTGACGAGGGTCATCGGGTGTCAGCGTAGACCGCGGCGGCGCGCACCAGGCCCGCGAGCAGCCCGACGTCGGCCGCCGTCTCCGGGTGCCACTGCACCCCGACGCAGAACCGGTCGCCCGCGGCCTCCATGGCCTCCAGCGTCCCGTCGGCGGCGTGCGCCACGGCCGCGAAGCCGGGATGGGTCCGCACCGACTGGTGGTGGTGGCAGTTGACGGCGAGCCTGTCGCCGACCAGGGCGGCCACGCGGGTCCCGGGGGTGGTGACCACGTCGACCGAGCCGAAGGCGTCGCCGCCGGGGGAGTGCTGCTCGTGCCCGACCAGGTCCGGCACGTGCTGGTCGAGCGCGCCGCCCGCCCGCACCGCCATCACCTGCATGCCCCGGCACACGCCGAGGACGGGGAGCCCGGTCGCGTCGGCCGCGTCGAGCAGCGCGACCTCCCAGGCGTCGCGATCCGGCCGCCAGCCGGCCGTGCGCGCGTGCGGGGCCTCGTCGTACCGCTCCGGGTCGACGTCGGCCCCGCCGCTGATCACGAGACCGTCGAGCCGGGCCACCACCGCCTCCGCCGCGCCGGTCTGCGTGGCGGGCGGGAGCAACACGGGTACGCCGCCGGTCGCCTCGACGGCGGCGGCGTACTGCGTCGGCAGGAGGTCGGCGCGCTGGTCCCACACCCCCCACGCCGCCTGCTCGCGGTAGGTGGTCAGGCCGATGAGCGGAACGGCCATCAGAGGGGCGTGACGTAGGCCCCGGAGATGCCGCCGTCGACCAGGAACGTGTTGGCGGTCATGAACGACGAGTCGTCGGAGGCGAGGAAGAGGACCGCCGACGCCATTTCCTCGGGCTCTCCGAAGCGGCCCATCGGCACGTGCACGAGCCGGCGGGCGGCGCGCTCGGCGTCCTTGGCGAAGAGCTCCTGCAGCAGCGGCGTGTTCACCGGCCCGGGGCACAGCGCGTTGACGCGCACGCCCTGGCGGGCGAACTGCACGCCGAGCTCGCGGGTCATCGACAGCACGCCGCCCTTGGAGGCGGAGTAGGAGATCTGGCTCGTCGCCGCGCCCATGACCGCCACGAACGACGCCGTGTTGATGATCGAGCCCTTGCCCTGCTCGAGCATGTAGGGGAGCGCCGCCTTGCAGCACAGGTAGACCGAGGTCAGGTTGACCTCCTGCACCTTCCGCCACGCGTCGAGGTCGGTGTGGAGGATCGAGTCGTCCTCCGGCGGGCTGATGCCGGCGTTGTTGAAGGCGATGTCGACGGAGCCGTAGGTGTCCTTCGCGGTCTTGAAGAGCGCGTCGACCTCCTCCTTCGACGTCACGTCGACATGGACGTACGTCGCGACGCTCTCGCCGCCGAGCTGGCCGACGACCTCGTGCCCGCGCCGGTCGTCGATGTCGCCGATGACGACCTTCGCGCCCTCCTCGACGAACCGCTGCACCGTTGCCAGACCGATGCCCGAGCAGCCGCCGGTGACGACCGCGACCCGGTCCTGGATGCGTCCTGCCACGTGATGTTCCTTTCGTGGGGTGGTTTCGAGGCTCGTCGCTTGCGCTCCTCGACCTCAACCACCGTCTAGTGGGCGATGAAGACGTTCTTCTCCTCGGTGAACGCCATCGGGGCGTCCGGACCGAGCTCCCGGCCGAGGCCGGACTGCTTGTAGCCGCCGAACGGGGTCCAGTAGCGGACCGACGAGTGCGAGTTGACCGACAGGTTGCCGGCCTCGACGGCGCGGGCGACGCGGAGGCCGCGGCCCAGGTCGCTGGTGAAGATCGAGCCGGACAGGCCGTACTCGGTGTCGTTGGCCTTCGCGATCGCATCGGCCTCGTCGTCGAAGGGCATCACGGCGGTGACCGGGCCGAAGACCTCCTCGCGCCAGATCCGCGCACCCGGGTCGTCCACGGTCACCACGGTCGGCGGCACCCAGAAGCCGTCGCCGCCAGGCGTCGAGCCACGGAACGCGACCTCGCTCTCACCGAGGTAGCCCTGGACCCGCGCCTGCTGCGCGGCCGAGATCAGCGGCCCCATCTCGGCGGCCTCGTCGCCCTCCGGCGCGGCGACCCGGAACGCCTCGACCGCGGGCTGGAGCAGCGTCATGAACTCGTCGTACGCCGACCTCTCGACCAGGATCCGCGAGCGGGCGCAGCAGTCCTGGCCGGCGTTGTCGAAGACTGCTCCCGGCGCGGCCGCGGCGGCCGCCGCCAGGTCGGTGTCGGCGAAGACGATGTTGGCCGACTTCCCGCCGAGCTCGAGGGTCACCCGCTTCACCTGCTCGGCGCAGCCCGCCATGATCCGCTTGCCGACCGCGGTCGAGCCGGTGAAGCAGACCTTGCGCACCAGCGGGTGGGTGACGAAGCGCTCGCCGACCACCGGGCCGGCGCCGGGGATCACGGTGAGGACGTGCTCGGCCAGGCCCGCCTCGAGCGCGAGCTCGCCGAGCCGGACCGCCGTGAGCGGGGTCAGCTCGGCGGGCTTGAGCACGACCGTGTTGCCCGCCGCCAGCGCGGGCGCGAAGCCCCAACCGGCGATCGGCATCGGGAAGTTCCAGGGCACGATGATGCCGGCCACGCCCAGCGGCTCGTGGAAGGTGACGTCCACGCCGCCGGGCACCGGGATCTGACGGCCGAAGAGCCGCTCGGGCGCCCCGGCGTAGTAGTTGAGGCAGTCGCGGACGTTGCCGGCCTCCCAGCGTGCGTTGCCCCACGTGTGCCCGGCGTTGCGGACCTCGATCTCGGCGAGCTCGTCGACGTGCGCGTCGACGACCGCGGCGAAGCGGCGCAGCAGCGTGGCCCGCTCGCCGGGCGGCATCGTCCGCCAGGCGGGGAACGCCGCGTGCGCGGCCTCGATCGCGGCGTCCGCCTCGGCGACCGACGCGAGGTGTACCTCGGTCAGGGGAGTGGCGGTCGCCGGGTTGACGACGGTGTACGTGTCGGTCACTTACAGCCTCTCGAATCCGCGGAAGAGCTCCCAGTCGGTGACCGCGGCGTTGTACGCCGCGAGCTCGACGTCGGCCATGTTGGCGTAGTGGTCGACGACCTCGTCGCCGAAGGCGGCCCGGGCGATCGCCGAGCCGGCGAACGCCTCCCTCGCGGCGGCCATGGTGGCGGGCACCTTGGGCTTGCCGGAGTGGTAGGCGTTGCCGACGAGCGCGTCCTCGAGCGGCAGCTCGTGCTCGATGCCGTAGAGGCCACCGGCGAGCATCGCGGCGGTCGCGAGGTAGGGGTTGACGTCCGCGCCCGGGATGCGGTTCTCCAGCCGCGCACCCGCGCCGTGGCCGACCAGCCGGACGGCGCAGGTGCGGTTGTCCTCGCCCCACGCGATCGTGGTCGGCGCGAACGAGCCGTCGGCGAACCGCTTGTAGGAGTTGATGTTCGGCGCGTAGAGCAGCGTGAAGTCGACGGCCGTCGCGAGGATCCCGGCGACGAAGTGGTCGTAGAGCGGGGTGCGGGCGCCGTCCTTCCAGAAGACGAGGTCGCCGTCGTCGCCGCGCAGCGAGAGATGGATGTGGCACGAGCTGCCCTCGCGCTGGTTGTACTTCGCCATGAAGGTGATCGCCTTGCCCTGCTCGGCCGCGATCTCCTTGGCCACGGTCTTGTAGACGACGTGGTTGTCGGCGGTGGTCAGCGCGTCGGCGTAGAGGAAGCCGATCTCGTGCTGCCCGAAGTTGCACTCGCCCTTGGCGCCCTCGACGTCCAGACCGGCGTCGTACATGGTGTTGCGGATCGCGCGGAGCAGCGGCTCGACCCGGGTGGTGCCGAGGATCGAGTAGTCGACGTTGTACTGGTTCACCGGCGTCAGCCCCCGGTAGGCCGCGTCGTGCGCCGCCTCGTACGTCGTGTCGAACGCGATGAACTCCAGCTCGGTGCCCGACAGCGCGACGCAGCCTCGCTCGGCGACCCGGTCGAGCTGGCGCTGGAGGATCGCCCGCGGCGACTGGACGACGGGCGAGCCGTCCGGCCAGACCAGGTCGCACTGCACCATCGCGGTCGCCGGGAGGTGGCTCAGCCGGCGGATGGTGCGCTCGTCGAGGACGAACTCCATGTCGCCGTAGCCCTTCTCCCACGAGGAGATGGCGTAGCCGTCGACGGTGTTCATGTCGACGTCGACCGCGAGCAGGTAGTTGCAGCCCTCGGTGCCGTGCCCGACGACCACGTCGGCGAAGTACCGGGCGTGCAGGCGCTTGCCCTGCAGCCGTCCCTGCATGTCCGTGAACGCCACCACCACGGTGTCGATGTCGCCCGACTGGATCAGGTCCAGCAGGCCCTGCATCGTGTGGTGCCGGTCGTTGCGCAGCTCGGTCATGGGTCTCCTAACCGACCAGGCCACGCAGGAGCGCGGCTGTGTCGTCGCAGTGTTCTTCCATCACGACCCGGGCTCGTGCCGGGTGGCCGGCGAGGATCGCCTTGACCAGCGCGGCGTGCTGGCGGTCGGAGTGGCTGATGTTGGTCTCGAGCACCGGGATCGCCAGCAGCATCTCGTGGAGCGTGGCCTGGACCGACGTCACCGCCTCGAGCGTCCGCGGGGAGCCCGTGAGAGCGCCCACGGTGAGGTGGAAGCGCGAGTCGGCCTGCCGGTGCTCGGCTGGCTTCCGTGCCGCGCGCACCTCGGCGTGCGCCCTCTCGAGCCGCTGTCGCTGCTCGTCGTCGAGCGTCGCACCAGCGGCGAGGTACGCCGCGCCGGGTTCGACGATCCGCCGGAACTCCAGCGCGTCGAGCCAGGCCTCACGCCGCTCCGGCGAGATCCGGGCGGCGGCCCGCGCGGACGGCGTACGCGGCTTGAGCGTGACGACGGTGCCGCCCCCGCGGCCGCGCCTGGTCTCGACCAGTCCGGCCTCCCGGAGCGCCGCCATGGCCTCGCGCAGGGTGGCCCGGGAGACGCGCAGGATCGCCGCGAGATCGCGCTCGGGAGGCAGCGTGCTGCCGAGCGGGTAGACGCCGAGCCGGATGGCCGTGGCGAGCTGCTCGACGCAGGCCTCGAAGGCGTGGTGGCTGCGCACCGGGCGCAGCACCGCCTCCGGCAGGTGGTCCTGCGGGGAAGCGGTCACGGGATCAATCCTTCGTCGTCGGCGGCTACGGAGTCAATGCGTGGCGCAAGGTCAATGGTCTGAGTTCATACCATTTTTACTTAGATGTATTTACACCCCAATCGGGCCGGGTCTAGCGTCCGGTTCACATTCGCACGAACCCACCCCCGGAAGGTGTGTCATGCCCGAAGCACACGAGCCCGTGGCGACGCTCAGCGAGGACGAAGCCCATCTCGCCAAGCTCGGCTACAAGCAGGAGCTCTCCCGATCCTGGTCCGGCTTCTCGAACTTCGCGATCTCGTTCTCGATCATCTCGATCCTGGCCGGCTGTCTCACGACGTACGGCGCCGGCATCGGCAACGGCGGCCCGATCTCGATCTCGTGGTCGTGGCCGATCATCTCGGTCTTCATCCTGATCATCGGCTTCTGCATGTCGGAGCTGGTCTCCGCGATGCCCACCTCGGGCGGCATCTACTACTGGGCGTCCAAGCTGGGTGGCGCCCGCGCCGGCTTCTTCACCGGCTGGCTGAACCTGATCGGCCTCGTGGCGGTCACCGCGTCGGTGGCCTACGGGTGCGCGACCTTCTTCGAGCTGACGTTCCTCGAGTGGGGTTGGTACGACACCTTCTCGCTCAACCGGATCTTCGTCTTCTTCATCATGATCCTGGCGCTCATCACCCTGATCAACATCTTCTCCAGCCACCTGCTGGCCATCATCAACAACGTCTCGGTGTGGTGGCACGTCGTCGGCGCGTCGGTGCTGATCCTGGTGCTGATCTTCGTGCCGGACCAGCACCTGAGTCTCTCCCAGGTCTTCACCGACAAGTTCAACGGATCCGGGTGGGACGGCGGGTCGACCAGTGGCGCGGCCTTCTGGTTCGTGATCATCCCGTTCGGCTTCATCCTGACCCAGTACACGATCACCGGGTTCGACGCGTCCGTGCACCTCTCGGAGGAGACCCAGGGTGCGGCCAGGACGGCCGCGCGGGGCATCTGGCAGTCCATCTTCTACTCGGCCGTCGGCGGCTACGTCCTGCTGCTCGCGGTGACCTTCGCGATCCCGCAGGTCGACGGACAGCCCGACTACGCCAGCATCCCAGCCGGCGGTGTGGCCTACGTGTTCGACGCCTCGCTCGGCGCCAACTGGGCGGGCACGCTGCTCTTCATCTCCGCCTGCGCCCAGCTCTTCTGCGCGACCGCGTGCCTGACCTCGACCTCGCGGATGATGTTCGCCTTCAGCCGCGACAAGGCGGTGCCGGGCTCGCAGCTGTGGTCCAAGGTCAACGCCAGCCGGACGCCCGCCAACGCGGTGATCTGCGCGGCCGTGGTCGGCGGCATCATCACCCTGCCGGCCCTGAAGTCCGTCAACGGCATCCCGACCGCGTTCTACGCGGTGACCTCGGTGTCCGTGATCGGTCTCTACTTCTCCTTCGCGATCCCGATCTTCCTGCGCTGGCGCGCCGGCGACAGCTTCGAGGTCGGCAGCTGGAACAACGGCAGCAAGTACAAGTGGATGAACCCGATCGCGGTCGTGGAGATCATCATCGTCGGCGTCATGCTGATGATGCCGACCACCCCGTTCGGAGCGCCCTGGCGCGACGAGTTCGACTGGGCGAGCGTCAACTACGCACCGGTCATGACCGTCGGCGTGCTCGTGCTGCTCGCGATCTGGTGGGCGGTGTCGGCGCGGAACTGGTTCACCGGTCCCGTCCAGACGATCGACCAGGCCGTCGTCGACGCGTTCGACGACTGACCCGGTTTGACCGACGCCTCCGCGGCAGATCCGCCCCTGGACCGCCTCGCCTGCCTGGCGGGGCGGTCCTGGCGGGTCGGCGACCTGCCCGGCGGACTGACCAACCGCAACTTCCACGTGGTGTGCGACGACGGCCTCGAGCTGGTCGTGCGCTGGTCGAAGGGTGACGCGAGCCTGCTCGGCATCGACCGTGACGCCGAGGCGGCCAACACCGCCGCGGCGTACGACGCGGGGGTGGGGGCCGAGGTCGTCGAGTACCGCCCTGAGCTGGCGATGCTGGTCATCGGCTTCCTGCCGGGCACGGCGCTGGCCAACGGCGACTTCGCGGACCCCGGGATCCTGGCCCGCGCGGCCGATGCGACCCGACGGCTGCACGCCGGCCCGCGGTTCACCGGCGACTTCGACATGTTCGCGCGACAGGCGGCGTACCTCGCGACCGTCAGGCGGGAGGGCTACGCCCTGCCTTCCACGTACGACGACCACGCCGACTCGTGGGCAGCCGCGCGGCGCGCCCTCGCGGTGGCTGCGCGCCCGACCGTGCCCTGCAACAACGACCTCCTGGCCGCCAACTTCATCGACGACGGCGAGGCCTGCCACCTGATCGACTACGAGTACTCCGGCAACAACGAGGCCACCTTCGAGCTCGGCAACACCGCGACCGAGTGCGACCTGACACCGGAGCAGGTCGAGGCGTACGTCGAGGCCTACTACGGCTCGCCGAGCGCGGCCGACCTCGCACGCGTACGGTTGCAGATGGCGGTCAGCGAGTACGGATGGTCGCTCTGGGGCTTCATCCAGGCCGCCGCCAGCCCGATCGACTACGACTTCCACGGCTGGGGCATGGAGCGGTTCGAGAAGGCCGTGGCGACCTTCCGTGGCCCGGTGTTCACCTCGCTCCTGGAGGATGTGGCTCGTGGTTGACCTCCCATCCCGCGCCCGGGTCGTGATCGTCGGCGGAGGTGTCATCGGGGCGTCGGTGGCCTACCACCTGACGAAGCTCGGCTGGAGCGACGTGCTGCTCCTCGAGCAGGGGACGCTGTCGTGCGGCACCACCTGGCACGCGGCCGGCCTGGTGGGCCCGCTCCGTGCCTCGGAGAGCGGCACCCGTCTCGTGCAGTACTCCGCGGAGCTCTACGCCGCCCTCGAGGCCGAGACCGGCCTCGCGACCGGCTACCGCAACGTGGGCGGGGTGATCGTCGCGCGGACCGAGGACCGCATGGTGCAGCTGCGGCGGACCGCTGCCAACGCCGTCGCCTACGACATGCCGTGCGAGCTGATCGGCCCGGAGCGCGCCCAGGAGCTGTGGCCGCCGATGCAGGTCGACGACCTCCTCGGCGCGATCTGGCTGCCGGGCGACGGCAAGGTCAACCCCTCCGACGTGACCCAGTCGCTGGCCAAGGGCGCCCGGCAGCGCGGCGCCCGGATCGTCGAGCGGGTGCGGGTGACCGGCTTCGACGGCATCGACGGGCCGGCCGGTCGCCGGGTCACCGGCGTACGCACCGACCGCGGCGACGTCGAGGCCGAGGTCGTCGTCAACTGCGCCGGACAGTGGGCCAAAGCACTCGGGGACCTGGTCGGCGTCACGCTGCCGCTGCACTCGGCCGAGCACTTCTACGTCGTGACCGAGACGGTCGCGGGCACGCACCCCGACCTGCCGATCATGCGCGACCCGGACGGCTGGACCTACTTCAAGGAGGAGACCGGCGGCCTGGTCGTCGGCGGCTTCGAGCCCGAGGCCAAGCCGTGGCGCTCGCCCGACGACCTGCCCTACCCCTTCGAGTTCCAGCTCCTCGACGAGGACTGGGAGCACTTCTCGGTGCTGATGGACCAGGCGCTGGTCCGGATCCCCGCCCTGGAGGAGACCGGCATCCGGAAGTTCTACAACGGGCCCGAGTCCTTCACGCCCGACAACCAGTTCCTGCTCGGCGAGGCCCCCGGTCTCGCGGGCTACTTCGTCGGCGCGGGCTTCAACTCGGTCGGCATCGCCTCCGCCGGCGGCGCCGGGCGCGCGCTCGCGGAGTGGATCGTCGCGGGGGAACCGCAGGACGACCTGGTCGCGGTCGACGTACGCCGCTTCGCGCCCTTCCACGGCGACCACGCGTGGTTGCGGTCCCGCGTGTCCGAGGTGCTCGGGCTCCACTACGCCGTCCCGTGGCCGAACCGCGAGATGGAGTCCGGGCGGCCGCAGCGCACCTCGCCGCTGCACGACCGGCTGGCCGCCAGGGGCGCGGCCTTCGGCACCCGGATGGGCTGGGAGCGCCCGAACGTCTTCGCCCCTAGCGTCGACTACTCCTGGGGCAAGCCGGCGTGGCTGGCGGCGTCGGCGGCCGAGCAGCGGGCCACCCGCTCCGACGTCGCTGTCTTCGACCAGACGTCCTTCTCGAAGTACGTCGTCTCCGGCCCGGACGCCGTCGCCGGGCTCCAGTGGGCGTGCGCCGCGGACGTCGACGTGCCGGTCGGCCACTGCGTCTACACGCCCTTCCTCAACGGTCGCGGCACCTACGAGGCCGACCTGACCGTCACGCGCACGGCCGCGGACTCGTTCCTGCTCGTCTCGAGCTCCGCGACGACCATCCGCGACCTCGACTGGCTCGCCCGGCACGGCGTCCCGGCGCGGGACGTCACCGAGGACCATGCCGTGCTCGGCGTGATGGGGCCGCGCTCTCGCGACCTGCTCGCGTCGCTGTCGGAGGACGACTGGTCCGAGGAGGGCTTCCCCTTTGCCACCAGCCGGCTCGTGACCGTCGCGGGCGTCGAGGTGCGCGCCACCCGGATGACCTACGTCGGCGAGCTCGGCTGGGAGCTGATGGTCCCGGTCGCGGACGCGCCTGCGGCGTACGACGCGATCAGCGCGGCGGGCGCGACCGACGCGGGCTACTCCGCCATCGAGTCGCTGCGGCTGGAGAAGGGCTTCCGTGCCTTCGGCCGCGAGCTGACCCCCGACTACGGTCCGGTCGAGGCCGGCCTGGTCTTCGCCACGGCCCTGTCGGGTACGAAGGACTTCCTCGGCCGGTCCGCGCTCGAGGCGCACCGCGCGGCGCTCGCCGCGGGCGGCCCGCGGCGGCGTCTGGTGTCGCTGGTGGTCGAGTCGCCGGAGCCGATGCTCTGGGGCGGCGAGCTGCTGCTGCGCGACGGGGTGCCGTGCGGTCAGGTGACCAGCGCCGCCTGGGGCGAGACCGTCGGTTCGTGCGTGGGTCTCGGCTACCTGCGCCACGACGGCCCGGTGACCTCCGATTGGCTGGCGGGTGGCGGCTTCCAGGTCGACGTCGCGGGGGAGCGGTACGCCGTCCGCTGCTCGCTGCGGGCGCCGCTCGGCTGAGAGGTGCAGGATTCACCGGTGCACCGGTGAATCCTGCACTTCTCAGGCGTCGCAACGGCCGAGAAGTGACAGGGAAGCCTGAGAAGTCGGGTGTTCCCCTCAGCGGCCGATGTGGTAGCGGTCGCCGTACGTGTGCCATGTCAGCGGCGGGCTCAGGCTGAAGTTCCGCTCGCGGAGGAAGCGGGCCTGCTCGTCGTCGATGCGGGAGGTGTCGCGGTGGGCGTCCTCGGAGTACATGACCTCCTTGCGGGCCTGGAGGAACGCCTTCAGGTAGCGGACCTCCGATCCGCCCTCGGCCGGGGTGCGCGCGTGCTTCATCGCCGTACGCCGGATGCCGCCGAAGCTGTCCCAGGACCTGCCCGGCCCGTGCATGACGATCGCGTCGTAGTAGACGAACTGCCCGAGCGGTCGGAGCCCGTCGCGCTTCGCGCGGCTGACCGCCGGGTCGAAGTACATCCGGTCACGGACCCGGTCCTGGGCGGCCCGGAACCCGTCGGTGCGGGCGGCCTTCACCCAGGCGTGGTGGAAGGGCCGGCCGAGGCCGGCGTGGGAGTCGGTGCCGTTGACGTTCCGTAGAGCCGGCAGGAACCGGGCGAGCGGGTTGTGCGGGTGCCGGTCGGTGTAGCCGCGCACGAGGCGCAGCATGTCGCCGGTGCCGGAGCAGAAGCCGATGATGCCGCCGGTGTAGCCGCGGCCGTCTCCGATGTCCTCGAGGTAGCGGTACTGCCGGCGCCAGTGCAGCGATGAGTTCTCCGCGCTGGAGACCAGCTCCATCGCGATCTCCTTGCGATCCGGCCGGTCCAGCCCGGGGCGTGCGGAGGCTGGAGGTGCCGCCACGGCCGGTGCCAGGGCGACCGTGAGCGCGGTGACGGCAACGACGAGCCAGGTCCTCACGACCCGACCGTACGTCGGACGGACCTCAGCGACGCCGACGACGCTCCTGGACCTTGGCCACCGCGGCCTTGATGCGAGCCTGGTTCTCGGGCTTGCGCGCCTCGTCGTAGACCTTCTTGGCGATGCCGATCAGGGCCGCCGTCCGCATGATCCTCAACCGCTGCTCCTCGGGTCCGTCGGGTTACTCCGACCTCTCCGTACCCACCAGCGACGAACGTGCACCGAGGCAGGGTCAACGGCCGGACCCACGCCTGGTTACGAGTGGCGTTCGACTGGTCCAGACCGCCTGAGTGCCGCTCGGGGCCGATGGGCACACCGGGCTGCAGAGGCCGGGTCTTCCGGCCCCGCGATGTGGGGGAACTGGGCCCGTGCGGCCCTCGACGACGGAGTGTGCAATGACGATCTCTCGGCCGGCCACCGGCCTCGCCCTGGCGGGCGTGGCCACTCTCGTGACGCTGTCCTGCGGTCCGCTCGCAGGCACGGCCCTGGCGGTCGACCCGCCCGGCCACGCCGGGCAGCAGGGTGCCGCGCACGGCCAGGGCAAGGACCACGGCAAGAGCGGCGAGAACCATGGCAAGAGCGGTGAGAGCCACGGCAAGGGGCAGGACGCGGACCGGGCCAAGGGCCAGGGCAAGGGCCAGGGCCAGGGGCACGGGGCGACCAACCCGGGCCACGGCAAGGCGCCGCACGGCGGCAGCGCGGGACACAACCCGCCCGGCAACAACGGCACCGTGAAGATCGCCGGCCCCGGCGACGCGGTCGGTACGCCGAGCAACGACCCGCACCCGAGCTGCACGTTCGACATCGAGTGGTTCGGCTACGACGCCGGCTCGGACGTCGTCTCGACCGTCACCTTCACCCCGCAGGCGCCGACCGGCGACGTGACGATCGGCGGCACGGCGCCGTCCCAGGTGATCGTCGGCGGTGATGACGCCGGCGGTGGCACCGACCTGGATGGACGTCAGGCCTACGACCTCACCTTCACCGGCGCCCCGCACCCGCAGCAGGGCTACCACGTGAAGGTGACCGTCGCGACGCCCCACTCGCTCGGCAACGACACCAAGACCAAGGTGTTCTGGGTCGCGCCGTGCGACACCGCGACCGGCACCGCGAGCGACACCCCGGCGCCGTCCGCCTCCCCGTCCCCGGCCCAGGCCATCGGCACCGGTACCGACGCCTCCGCCGGCCCGGACCGCGACGTCGCGGGGATCTCGGCCTCGGCCAGCCCGGACAGCGACACCACCACCGGCACCACGGCCGGGACCAGCGCGGGATCGAGCTCGGCCGTGCCGACGTCGGTCGACGCCGGTGAGGACGGGGCCCTTCCGGAGTGGGCGCGGTCGCCGCTGCCGCTGGCCCTGCTCGGAGGCGGCGTCGCCCTGGCCGGTGCGGCCGTGCTGTCCCGTCGGCGGTCCCGTGCCTGACCTCCGTCGTAGCGCCCTCGCGGCCGCCGGCGTCGTGCTGGCGGCCGCTGGTGGCGTCTGGTGGGCGGAGGACGGTACGTCGGGCACCGCCGTCCCGTCCGCCGCGTCCGAGGACGCCCGCACCACCGGCCGCGCCGACACCACGGGGACGACGGCCACGCCCGAGGTCGCCCCGGTCACGCCCGGCGCCCCGGAGCGAGTGACGATCCCGGCGCTCCACGTGTCGGCACCCGTGCTGCCGGTCCGTGCGCCGGACCGGACGCTGGTGCCGCCGTCCGACCCGACCGAGCTGGGCTGGTGGGCCGACGGGGCCCGGCCCGGCGACGCCCGGGGGAGCGTGCTGATCGCCGGGCACACCGTGCACACCGGCGGCGGCGCCCTCGATGACCTCGAGCAGCTCCGCCGCGGCGACACCGTGGTCGTGCGCACCACCCACGGCCGCCTGACCTACGTGGTGCGGACCGAGCGGGTCTACACCAAGGGTCGGGTGGCCGACGACGCCGAGCGGCTCTTCAGCCAGGACGTCGCCGGCCGCCTCGTTCTCGTGACCTGCGAGGACTGGGACGGTGAGCGCTACCTGAGCAACGTCGTCGTGGTCGCCACGCCGCGCTCCTGAGCCGTCACGCCACCGTCACGAGCCCGCGTGGGTGTCGGACTCGACGACCGGGTCCTGGGCGTGCTCGCGTGCCTTGCCGTCCTGGCCGCCCGGACCGCCGAGGTCGGCGTCGGCGCGGACCAGCTCCTCGATCCGCTGGCCGGTCTCCTTGTCCACGGCGTTCCAGTAGGCGAAGGCGCGCTCGAGGACGTCACCCTCGACCCCTCCCAGCAGGTGTCCGGCCACCGTCTTCACGAACGTCTCGCGCTGCTCGTCGGACCACACCTCGCGCACCAGCGTGCCGGCCTGGCTGAAGTCGTCGTCGTCCGCGCGCAGCGTGTAGGCCTGCCGCACCATTGCCCCGTCGGTCTCCCACCCCGGGTCGACCTCGCCGACGTGGTCGGCGTAGCCGCGCCCGAAGGAGTTGGGCGCGTAGACCGGGTCGTCACCGCGGTGCTCGTAGGCCATCGGCCCGTCCTGCGTGTAGGTGTTGATCTCGACGTGCGGGCGGTTGACCGGCAGCTGCAGGTAGTTGGCGCCGATCCGGTGGCGGTGGGTGTCGGCGTACGCGAAGGCCCGGCCGAGCAGCATCTTGTCCGGCGAGAAGCCGATGCCCGGGACCAGGGCGGACGGCTCGAACGCCGCCTGCTCGATCTGGGCGAAGAAGTTCTCCGGGTTGCGGTTGAGGGTCATGGTGCCGACCTTCACGAGCGGGTAGTCGGCGTGCGGCCAGATCTTGGTGAGGTCGAACGGGTTGATCCGGTAGGTCTTCGCGTCGTCGTACGGCATCAGCTGCACCGACAGCGTCCACGACGGGAAGTCCTGCCGCGCGATCGCGTCGTAGAGGTCGCGACGGTGGAAGTCGGCGTCCTCGCCGGCGATCCTCGTGGCGTCCTGGTCGGTGAGTCCCTCGACGCCCTGGTCGCTGTGGAAGTGGTACTTCACCCAGTGCTTCTCACCGGCCTCGTTGATCCACAGGTAGGTGTGCGACCCGTAGCCGTTCATGTGGCGGTAGGTCTTCGGGATGCCGCGGTCGCCCATCAGGTAGGTGACCTGGTGGGCGGACTCCGGGTTGAGCGACCAGAAGTCCCACTGCATGTTGTTGTCGCGCAGGCCGTTGCCGCCCCGCCGCTTCTGGGAGCGGATGAAGTGGGGGAACTTCATGGTGTCGCGGATGAAGAAGACCGGGGTGTTGTTGCCGACGAGGTCGTAGTTGCCCTCGGTCGTGTAGAACTTCAGCGCGAAGCCGCGCGGGTCGCGCCAGGTGTCCGGGGACCCCTGCTCGCCCGCGACCGTCGAGAAGCGGGCCAGCATCTCGGTGGTCACGCCCGGCTGGAAGAGCGCGGCCTTGGTGTACGCCGAGACGTCCTCGGTCACGACGAGCTCACCGAAGGCGCCCGACCCCTTGGCGTGCACGTTGCGCTCCGGGACGCGCTCGCGGTTGAAGTGGGCCATCTGGTTCAGGAAGTGCACGTCGTGCAGCAGGATCGGCCCGTCCGGCCCGACCGTCAGGGAGTTGCGGTCGCTCGGGGCCGGCGCGCCGGTGTCCGTGGTCGAGCCCAGCTCGGCCTCCGACGAGGGTCCGGTCGCGATCGAGGTGCCGTCGGTGGGCTGGGGCAGGTCGGTCATGGGGTCCTCCGAGAGTCGGCTGGCGGGTACTCCGGCGCCGTACCCGCCCGTCCTCCGACACAAGCACTCGATCCTGAACGGATCAAGGGACGCCTCCCGCGCTACTCCGCCGTCACCCCTTCACCGCCCCCTCCAGGCCACCGCGCAGGAAGAGCCGCTGGAAGACCAGGAAGAAGGCGATCGGAAGCGCGCAGGAGATAAGCAGCGCCGCCAGGACGACGTCGAGCTCGGTGACGGCGGCCAACCGGGGGAGTCGCACCGACAGCGGCTGCTTGGCCGGGTCGGGCAGCACCACCAGGGGCCACACGAAGTCCTTCCACGCGGCGAGCACCGCGAAGACCGAGACCACGCCGAGGACCGGCCGGGACATCGGCAGGACGACGTACAGGAAGAGCCGGAAGTCGCCGCAGCCGTCGACGCGCGCGGCGTCGATGATCTCGCGCGGGAGGTTGTCGAAGAAGCGCTTGACCAGGGCGACGTTGAACGCCGAGGCGCCCGCCGGGAGGAAGGCGCCCCAGTAGGTGTTCACCAGGTTCCAGTGCGTGAAGGGCAGGTCGAGCACCGTCAGGTAGAGCGGGACGAGCAGCACCACCGCGGGCACGAACATCGTCGCGAGCACGAGGCCGTAGATGATCCGGCCACCGCGGGGGCGGAGCACCGCCAGGACGTAGCCGCCGGTGACCGCGACGACCATCTGCACCGCCCACGAGCCCGCCGCGATCACGACGGTGTTCCAGAAGTAGAGCTTGAGGTCGATGTCGACCCACGCGGTGCGCAGGTTGGCCCAGTCGACGCCGTGCGGCCACAGCGCCAGCGGCTGGCGCAGGGTGTCCTGGGTCGGGGTGATCGCGGACTTCGCCAGCCAGAGGATCGGGCCGAGGCAGACGACGAGCAGGAAGACGAGCAGCGCGCCGTTGAGCACCGCGCGGCTGAACCGGACGCCGGCACGCCGACGTTCGAAGGCCGAGGTGATGGTGCGGGTCTCGCCCTCGGTACGCCGGCGCCGCCGTCGGCGGCCCGCCGGCGCTGCGAGCTGGGGCTCCGGCTCGGGTGCCACGTCGGGGGTCTGCCGGGCCAGCGCGGTCACTCCGACCACCTCCGGGTCACCCGGAAGTAGACGACCGACATCAGTGCGAGCGCGCCGGCGAGCATCAGGCTCAGCGCCGTCGCCTTGCCGTAGTCGCCGCCGGTGGTGTTGGCGAACGCGTAGTCGTAGACCAGCAGCAGCACGGTCAGCGTCGCGTTGTCCGGGCCGCCGTCGGTGAAGAGGTAGGGCTCCAGGAAGACCTGCGAGGTCCCGATGATCTGCAGGATCAGGGTGATCAGCATGATCCCGCGCAGGTGCGGCAGGGTGACGTGCCAGACCTTCGAGAGCACGCCGGCGCCGTCGACCTCCGCGGCGTCGTACAGCTCCGGCGGGACGGACACGAGGGCGGCGAGGTAGATGATGACCGTGCCGCCGGCCGCGGCCCAGGTGGCCTCGATGACCAGGGACGGCATCGCCCACGACGGATCCTCGAGCCACGGCACCGGCCCGAGGCCGACCCACCCGAGCACGCTGTTGAAGACCCCGGTCGGCTCGGCGTCGTAGAAGAAGCGCCACAGCAGCACCGCCACCGCCGGTGGTACGACGACGGGCAGGTAGGCGAGCAGCGAGTAGAGACCGCGGGCGCGGCGCAGGTCGCTCATGATCACCGCCAGGACCAGCGGCACCGGGTAGCCGATGACCAGTGCCAGCAGGGCGAACCACAGCGTGTTCTGGACCGCGGTCGCCAGCAGCGGGTCGTCGAGCACCGCGCGGAAGTTGTCCAGGCCGACGAAGACCGGGTCGGTGACGAGGTTGGTCTGCTGCACGCTCATGACGAAGGAGCGGACGATCGGCCACCACGAGAAGAGGCCGAAGACGAGCAGCATCGGCAGCAGGAAGACCACCGGTGGGGCCGCGGCCCGGGCACGGGCCAGCAGGGAGGACATGAGGACCTTTCGAGACGGGCTCGCGGATGGATCCGGGCCGGCCGCCCTCGTCGAGGAGTGAGTCCGGCCGGCCCGGGGCTCGGTCAGCCGAGCAGCGCCTGCGCCTTGTCGTTGGCGTCGGCGAGCAGGCTGTCGATGTCGGCGTTCTCGTCGGTGAGCACCTTCTGCACGACCGAGTCGAGGATCCCGTAGACCTCCTGGGTGTGGGCCGCCGGCTCGGGGACGAGCTGCTGGTCGAAGACGCCGTCGGTGAACGACGTCATCTGGTCACGCGGCACGTTGACGTAGGGCTTGATCGCGTCCTGCACCTGCTGCCAGGTGTCCTGGTCGAAGATCGGCAGCGTCGGCGTACCGATCGGCTGGTCGCTCGCCTTGAGCACCTCGGCGTCCGCGACCGCGGCGTCCGGGTCGTAGTTCTTCCGCTCGCGGTAGAAGTCGTTCCACTTCACCGCGGCCTCCTGCTCGGCGGGCGAGGCCTTGGCGCTCACGGCGGCGACCGAGCCGCCGCCGAGGATGCCGGCGTCCGGGCTGTCCGAGAGCGGCAGCGCGGCCAGTCCGTAGGAGTCGGGGTCGACCTGGTTGGTCGTCACCAGGGCGTTGTAGACGTCCGAGCCGGACATGTACATGCCGATCTTCCCGGCGGCGAACGCCTCGTTGATGGTGCCCCACTCGAAGTTGGTGTTGCTGCCCATCGAGTCGTCGACCCAGCGCATCGTCTGGAGCATCTCGAGGCCCTGCTTGGTGGCGTCGTTGTCGATGCTCGCCTCGGTGCCGTCCTCGTTCTCCATGCGCCCGCCGAGGGCGTAGGTGAGGGTGGTCAGCATCCAGCCGCCGGTGTTGTTGGTGCTCATCTGCACGTAGCCCGCTGCGTCGGTCTTGTCGGCGATCGCCTTCGCGTCCGCCTCCACCTCGTCCCACGTCGTCGGCGGCTGGTCCGGGTCCAGCCCGGCCTGCTCGAAGAGGTCGCGGTTGTAGTGCAGCCCGACGCCGTAGACGTCGGTGGGGAGTCCGTAGATCTTGCCGTCGGTGCCCTGGGCGGCCGCGAGCACGCTCGGGTTGAAGTCCTCGGCGTACGGCAGCGCGTTGACGTCGTCGGTGACGTCGGCGATCTGCTGGCGCTCGGCGAGTCCCTTGGTGTCGGTGAACGGGACCCGGAAGGTCGTCGGCAGCTGGCCGCCGGCGAGCTGGGTCGCGAACGTCTCGGCGTTCCACTCCCACTCCACCGGCTTCACGACGATGTCGGGGTTCTCCTTCATGAACGCCTCGGCCTGCTTGTTGACCGCGTCGATCGTGCCCTGCTCGTCGCCGGGCCGCCAGCCCTCGACGGTGATCGTGACCTTGCCGCTGCTCTCGTTGTCGTCGTCGCTGCTTCCGCACGCGGCGGCGAGCACGGACACGGCGGCGAGCGAGGCGATGGTCGCCAGCGCGCTGAGCCGTCGGTGGTGGATCCTCATGGTCTCTCCCTGGTGGTGGTGCGTGGTGATCTGCGTGGTGGTAGGTGATGGGTACGGCGTCCGGTCGGCCTCAGCCGAGGTCGAGCCAGGCGCTGGCGTCGGCAGGCAGGCGGCCTCCCTCCACCGGTGCGCTGGCGAGACGGACCCGGGCCCCGGCGGGAAGGTCCACCGGGGCGCCCGAGAGGTTGGTGACGGCCGCGAAGCGGTCGCCCCGCCGGAAGGCGATGACGTCGGCCGCGTCGGGTCCGAGGTCGAGCCAGGTGAGCGCGCCGTCGCCCAGCTCGGGCAGCTCGCGCCGCATCCGCAGCGCGGAGCGATAGAGCTCGAGCATCGAGCCGGGGTCCCCGGCCTGGGCGGCGGCGGTCAGCGAGCCCCAGCCGACGGGCTGGGGGAGCCAGGTGTCGACCCGGCGCGGGCTGAAGCCGTACGGCGGCTCCGTGCCCGACCACGGGAACGGCACGCGACAGCCGTCCCGCCCGGGGTCGACCCCACCCGACCGCGCGTGCATCGGGTCCTCGATGCGGTCGATCGGGATGTCGGCCTCGGGGAGCCCGAGCTCCTCGCCCTGGAAGAGGTAGTAGGCGCCCGGGAGCGCCATCGCCAGCAGCGCCGCCGCCCGGGCCCGGCGGGTGCCGAGCCCCAGATCGGTGGGGATGCCGAACCGCTTCGTGTCGAACGCGAACGCGGTGTCCTCCCGGCCGTAGCGGGTCACGGGCCGGGTGACGTCGTGGTTCGACAGCACCCAGGTGGCCGGGGCGCCGACGCGATCGTGGACGTCGAGCGTCTGCTCGATCGAGGCGCGCAGCGCCTTCGCGTCCCACGGCGCGGTCATGTAGTCGAAGTTGAAGGCCGCGTGCAGCACGCCCGGGCGCAGGTAGCGGGCGAACCGCTCGGCGTCGGGCAGCCAGACCTCGCCGATCAGCACGCGGTCGGGGCCGTAGGACTCCGCGATCCGGCGCCAGGAGCGGTAGATGTCCTGCAGGTCCTCCCGGTCGACGTACGGGTGCTCGCCCGGGTCGGGCCGGCCGACGACGTCGGGGAGACGCTCGTCCTTGGCCAGCAGGGCCGCGGAGTCGATCCGGATGCCGGCGACGCCGCGGTCGAACCAGAACCGCAGGATCTCCTCGTGGTCGCGCACGACATCGGGGTGGCCCCAGTTGATGTCGGGTTGCCCGGGCGCGAAGAGGTGGAGGTACCACTGCTCGGGTACGCCGTCAGGCCCGATCACCCGCGACCACGCGGGTCCGCCGAACTCGGAGACCCAGCCGTTGGGCGCCAGCCCGCCGTCCTCGCCACGACCGTCGCGGAACCAGAAGCGCTCACGCTCGGGGGAGCCGGGTCCGGCGGCCAGCGCGGCCCGGAACCACGCGTGCTGGTCCGAGACGTGGTTCGGGACGACGTCGATGATGGTGCGGATCCCGACGGCTGCCGCGTCGCGGATCAGACCCTCGGCCTCCGCGAGGTTGCCGAACTGCGGGTCGATCGCGCGGTAGTCGGCGACGTCGTACCCGCCGTCGGCCATCGGCGAGGGGTACCACGGGGTGAACCACAGCGCGTCGACACCGAGGGTGGAGAGGTAGGCCAGACGGGTGCGGACGCCGGCCAGGTCGCCGGTGCCGTCACCGTCCGCGTCCGCGAAGCTGCGCGGATAGACCTGGTAGATCGACGCCCCGCGCCACCAGTCCTGCTCGGGGACGGGCCCGCTGGTGGGTCGGTCGGGTGGGGTCACGCGCAGCCTCGGCTTCCGGTCGTCGTGGCGACCGTCACACCGACGGCGCCGGCCGGAACGCTAGGGCTGTCTTACAGACGGCTGCAAGAACCTGACAGCACGTAATTAACTTTCAGATCTTGCAGTGGGAGCGGGCCCACTTGCCGGCCGCGTGGAGCGCCGGACGACCAGCTCCGGCTCGAAGAGCAGCTCCTCGGCGCCGAGCTCATCGCCCCGGATCTGGGCGAGCAGGGCGCCCACGGCGGCGCGCCCCATGGCCTCGATCGGTTGGCGCACGGTGGTCAGCGGCGGCTCGACGGAGGACATGAACGCCGAGTCGTCGTAGCCGACCACGGACACGTCGTCGGGCACGCGGTGGCCGGCGCGCCGCGCCGCCCGGATGGCGCCGAGGGCGAGCGGGTCGCTGGCGCAGATGAGCGCGGTGGCGCCCCGGTCGAGCAGGGTGGTCGCGGCCGCCTGGCCAGCCTGGAGGCTGAACTGCCCGTGCGTCACGAGCCGCTCGTCGAGCGGGGCGCCGGATGCGGCGAGCACCGCCCGTGCCGCCTCGAGCTTGCGCACCGACGGCTGGTGGTCGCGGGGGCCGAGCACGAGCGCGATGCGCTCGTGGCCCAGGGATCGAAGGTGGTCGACGGCCTGCTCGGCGGCGCTCGCGTCGTCGCAGACGACGCGGGGGAAGGGCAGTGCGGGGATGCCGGCGTTGAGGAGGACGACGGGGAGCTTGCGGCCGGCGAGTCGCTCGTAGTGCTGGTGGTCGGCGTCGGTCTGGCTGTAGCGGCCACCCGCGAAGATGATGCCGGCGACCTGCTGCTGCTCGAGCAGCATGTCGACGTAGTCGGCCTCGGCGCTGGCGTCGTTGGTCTGGGTGCACAGGACCGGGGTCAGGCCGTTCTGGGCGAGCTGGGCGCCGACCACCTCGGCCAACGCCGGGAAGATCGGGTTCTGCAGCTCGGGCAGCACCAGGCCGACCAGGCGGGCACGCTCGCCGCGCAGCTTGGTCGGTCGCTCGTAGCCGAGGACGTCGAGGGCGGTGAGCACGGTGTTGCGGGTCGCCTCGGAGACCCCGGGCTTGCTGTTGAGCACCCGGCTGACGGTCGCCTCGCTCACGCCGGCACGGGCGGCCACCTCGGCCAGTCGTCGCGTCATGGCGGCAGCATAGGTGCACGGCACGGCAACGAGGCTGCAAATGGTTGCAAGAACTGCGCAACCACGAGCGCGATCAGCGACCCCGGCCGACCACCACGAGGAAGGGGAGCCAGGCGGGGACGCGCTCCACGGGGGGCTGGTGGCAGGAATACTCGTGTGGTGTCCGTGGTTGGACGGCATAGTTCGGATTTCAACCAACTACCTCAGGAGTGAGTGGCCATGCAGTTCGGCATCTTCACCGTCGGCGACGTGACGACGGACCCCACCACGGGCCGGACGCCGACCGAGCACGAGCGGATCAAGGCCACCGTGGCGATCGCCCAGAAGGCCGAGGACATCGGCCTGGACGTCTTCGCGACCGGCGAGCACCACAACCCGCCCTTCATCGCGTCGAACCCGACCGCGACCCTCGCCTACATCGGCGCCAAGACCGAGAACCTCATCCTGTCGACGGCCACCACGCTGATCACCACGACCGACCCGGTGCTGATCGCGGAGGACTACGCCAAGATCCAGCACCTCACCGACGGCCGCGTCGACCTGATGATGGGCCGCGGCAACACCGGCCCGGTCTACCCGTGGTTCGGCAAGGACATCCGCCAGGGCATCAACCTCGCGATCGAGAATTACGCGCTGCTGCGCCGGCTGTGGTCCGAGGACGTCGTCAACTGGGAGGGGCGCTTCCGCACCCCGCTCCAGGGCTACACCTCGACCCCGCGCCCGCTCGACGGCGTCGCGCCCTTCGTGTGGCACGGCTCGATCCGCAGCCCCGAGATCGCCGAGCAGGCGGCCTACTACGGCGACGGCTTCTTCCACAACCACATCTTCTGGCCGGCCGGGCACACCCAGCAGATGGTCGACCTCTACCGCCGCCGCTTCGAGCACTACGGCCACGGCGCGTACGACGAGGCCTTCGTCGGCCTGGGCGGCCAGTTCTTCATGCGCAAGAACAGCCAGGACGCGGTGGACGAGTTCCGGCCCTACTTCGACAACGCGCCGGTCTACGGCCACGGCCCCTCCCTGGAGGACTTCACCGAGGCCACCCCGCTGACCGTCGGCTCCCCGCAGCAGGTGCTCGAGCGGACGCTCGGCTTCCGTGACTACGTCGGCCACTACCAGCGCCAGCTCTTCCTGGTCGACCACGCCGGCCTGCCGCTGAAGACGGTCCTCGAGCAGCTCGACCTGCTCGGCGAGATCCTCCCGGACCTGCGCAAGGGCATGGCCGAGGGCCGCCCGGCGAACGTGCCGGACGCGCCGACCCACGCGTCGCTGGTCGCGGCCGCGGGCGGTGCCAAGGACTCGACGGTGTACGCCGAGGCCGACAGCGCCACCGGCCACCGGGCCGAGGACGACGTCCAGGACGAGGACTACCTGGAGGCGACGGTATGACCAGGCTCGTGGTGATCTCGGCCGGGCTCTCGAACCCGTCGTCGACCACCTTGCTCGCGGAGCGGCTCACCGCCGCCACCGTCGAGGCCCTCGAAGACGTCGAGGTGACCCATGTCGAGCTGCGCGACCTGGCCCACCAGCTGACCGACCAGCTCCTGACCGGGTTCCCCGGTCCGGGGCTGGCGGCGGCGCAGGAAGCCGTGCGCGAGGCCGACGGGCTGATCGTCGTGACGCCGGTCTTCTCCGCGTCGTACTCCGGCCTCTTCAAGACGTTCTTCGACGTCCTGGAGACCGGGACGCTCGACGGGACCCCGGTGCTGGTCGCCGCGACCGCCGGCACGGCCCGCCACTCGCTGGTGCTCGAGCACGCGCTGCGGCCGCTCTTCGCCTACCTGCACGCGGTGGTCGTCCCGACCGGTGTCTTCGCGGCCACCGACGACTTCGCCGGCACCGACCTCCAGACCCGGGTCGACCGGGCCGCCGGCGAGCTCGCCGCGCTGATGGGCAAGGTCAGCCGGGTGGACACCGCCGTCACCAAGCGGCGCACCGTCGACGACGAGCTCGCCGCGGTGACGCCCTTCGAGGAGCTGCTCCGCCAGGCGTCCGAGGGTCGCTGACCTCAGAGGCCGTAGACGCGCCGGGCGTTGCCGGCGGCGACGAGGTCGACGACCGCGACGGCGTCGGCCTCGGACCAGTCGCCGCGGGCCACCCAGCCGCCGAGCACCTCACCCATCGCCCGCCGCCACAGAAGCGACCCGAGCGCGTGGAGCTCGGGCAGCCCGTAGGCGTCCGAGGAGTAGAGCTGCTTGCCGAAGGGCGCGAGCTCCATCGCCTCGGCGACCAGCTCGACCGAGCGGGCGCCGAGGTGGCTGACGGCCAGGCCGACGTCGAAGTGGACGTGGTCGAAGGCCTGCGCGAGGTAGCCCGCCTGCCGGTGGAAGGGGTAGCAGTGGAGCAGCAGCACCGGTGAGCCGATGCTGCGGAGCAGCGGGAGCAGCAGCATCGGGTCGGCCCGGTGCAGGTCGAGGTCGCGGTCGCCGAGGCCGGTGTGGACCTGGAGCGGCAGCCCGCGCTCAGCGGCCTCGTGGACCGCGAACGCCACCAGCACCGGGTCGGTCACCCGCGGCGCCGACCGCCGGGCCGCCGCCCCGACCTCGGCGTCGGAGGGCCGCGCCCAGTCGATGTCGAGCCCGCACCGGTACGCCGCGATCGTCTTGGTCGCGACGACGGTCCGGGCCGCGGCGTCCAGCCGCTCGCGGAACGCGCCGACCGGGTCGTCCTCGCCCAGTGCCTCCTCCAGGAGGGTCTCGAGGCGGACGACCTCGCTCATCGGGACCGGGTTGGTGACCACTCCCGGGGTCAGCCCGGTGTCCACCAGCCACTGGTCGACCCCGGCCGCGCCCAGGAACGTCCCCACCAGCTCGTCGTACGGCGTCGCGGAGCGTGCCTCCCAGTACGCGTCGGCGGAGACGAGCGGCGGCAGTCCGAGGAGGGGTGCGCACCAGCGCCGGACCGCGACCCCGATCGGTAGGTCGAAGCCGGTGCTGACCGGCCCCGGGGAGCCCTCGTTGAGAGCCGCCTCGAAGGCCGCCCGGTCGCCGGGCTCGGTGAACCAGCCGTGCACGTGGTGGTCGACGAGCCGCACGGTGCGGAGGTGCTCTAGCAGCTCCATGCGAACCGCAGTGCCTCGGCGGTCTCGGCCAGCGGCCGGTCGGCGTAGGCCGCGACCTCGTGCCGGCGTACGGCGAGGACGCCCGCGACCACCGGTGCGCCGAGCAGCTCGGCCGCCACCGCGGAGTCCTCGAGCGCGTCGAGCGCGGCCGCCTGGCCGGCCGGCAGCGCGACGAGCTCGCGGTCGGAGTCCGAGGGGTGCACCCCGACCTCCTCCGGCAGCGGGAGGCCGAGCTCGATGCCGCGCAGCGCGCTGCCGAGGAAGGCGGCGACCGCGAGGTAGGGGTTGGCGCTCGGGTCGACGACCTTGAGCTCGACGTTCGCGCCGTGGACGCTGCCCGGCCCGGCTGCGACGAGGCGGACCGCCGCCTCGCGGTTCTCCAGCCCCCAGCAGAGGGCGGCACCCGCCCAGTTGCCCGGCTGGAGCCGGGCGGCCGACACCGCGGATCCGGCGTAGACGCCGAGCAGGCCGGGGAGGGCATCGAGGACGCCGGCGATCGCGGCGCTGCCGACGTCGGTCAGGCCGTGGTGCCCGGCGCCGCCCGAGAGGACGGGTCCGTCGGCGGACCGCAGCGAGAGGTGCAGGTGGGCGCCGTTGCCCGCCTCGCCCGCGAAGGGCACCGGCGAGAAGGAGACACGCAGGCCGTGCCGGGCGGCGGCGCGACCGATCACGACCCGACCGAGGATCACGTCGTCGGCGGCCCGGACCGGGTCGGCAGGGGAGAGGGAGACCTCGAGCTGGTCGTGGCCGTACTCCATGTGGACCTGCTCCAGCGCCAGCCCGGCCCTCTCCGCGGCGGTGGCGAGGTCCACGAGGAAGGCCGCACGGTCCAGCGAGCTGGAGAGGCCGTACGGCGCCCAGCCGCCTCCCGACGCATGGCCGCCGTCGGCGTCCAGCAGCGTGCACTCCAGCTCGGCGCCGACGGTGGCCGCGAGACCGGCGTCGCGCGCACGCTCGGTGGTGCGCCGCAGCAGGCTCCGCGCGCACATCGTGGTCGGCCGGCCCTCCTGGTCGCAGAGGTCACCCGGGAGCCAGCCGATGCCGGGCGCGACCACCCGCGGCGCCGCGGGATCCATCCGGATCCGCAGGTCGCCGACGACGCCGAGCTCGGGAGTGAACGCGATGCCCCCGTCCGCGGTGAAGACGCTCCACGAGGGGGAGGCGCCGAGCCCGGCGGCGCGGAAGTTCGCGAGGCGCCCGGCGGGCACGTACTTCGCGCGGGATCCCCCCGACATGTCGACGATCGACGCGCCGACCAGGACCAGGTCGACCGGCAGGTCGCTCACCGGTGGTCGCTAGTGCTGGTAGGTGCCGTGGACGATCGCCCGAGCGGCCGTCTTGAAGGCGAGGTTGAAGGAGACGACCGCGGCCGAGGCGTCCGAGTCGACGCCGAGGGTCTCCTCCTTCACCGCGTGCACCACGAAGTAGTAGCGGTGCACCTGGTCGCCCTCGGGCGGAGCGGCGCCCATGAACGCCTTCGGGCCGCCGTCGTTGCGGCACATGAAGGCGTTGCCGGGCAGGTCGGCGCCCTCGGCGCCCGCACCGGCATCCAGCGAGGTGACGTCCGCGGGCAGGTCGACCAGGATCCAGTGCCAGAAGCCGCTCGGCGTCGGGGCGTCCGGGTCGAAGCAGGTGACGGTGTAGCTCTTCGTGCCTTCCGGCGCGCCCTCCCAGGACAGCTGGGGCGAGGTGTTGCCAGCCGCGGCGACCTGGTCGTCCTTCAACGGCTGGCCGTCGGTGACGTCGGCGCTGGTGACGGTGAACGACGGTACGGCGGGCAGCAGCTCGTAGGGGTCAGGGCTCACGGGACGGTCGAGGGTCATGTCGCTCCTATCGCAGTGGCGTGCTGGGACCGAACCTAGTCCGGTCCCCGAACCCGTGCCCAGGGGCCCGTTGGCGCACACGCGATGATGGGGCCGTGGACGACGACTACCCGACGTACCCCGCCGGACTCCGCCTTGCCGACCGCCGCGTCGTGGTCGTGGGCGGTGGGCACGTCGCGCAGCGGCGGGTGCCCCACCTGATCGCGGCCGGCGCCGACGTGCACGTCGTCTCGCCGGAGGTGACGCCGGCGATCGAGGGCATGGTCGGCGCAGGCGAGCTGACCTGGCACGAGCGCCGTTTCGAGGACGCCGACCTCGACGACAGCTGGTACTGCATCGCCGCCACCGCGGACACCGCGGTGAACGAGGCGGTCTCCGCGGCCGCGGAGGTACGCCGCGTCTTCTGCGTGCGCGCCGACGACGGCACCCGCGCCACGGCGTGGACGCCGGCCACCGGCCGCCACGACGGGATCACGGTCGCGGTGCTCTGCAACCGCGAGCCGCAGCGCTCGGCCCGGATCCGCGACGAGATCGTCGAGGAGCTGCGCGAGGGCACGCTCGCCGCCCGGCGCCAGCGGGACCACGCTCCCGGCGTGGTCCTGGTCGGCGGCGGCCCCGGCGATCCCGAGCTGATCAGCATCGCCGGCCGCAAGGCGCTGATGGACGCCGACGTCGTCGTGGCGGACCGACTCGCGCCGCGCGAGCTGCTCGGCGACCTGCCCGCCGACGTCGAGCTCGTCGACGTCACCAAGCTCCCGCGCGGCCGGTCCGCGCAGCAGGAGGAGATCAATCGGGTCATCGTCGAGCGCGCCCTCGCCGGCAAGCGGGTGGTCCGCTTCAAGGGCGGCGACAACTTCGTCTTCGGCCGCGGCTACGAGGAGATCCTCGCCTGCCGCGAGGCCGGCGTGCCGGTCACCGTGATCCCCGGGCTGACCAGCCCGGTCGCCGTACCCGCCGTCGCCGGCATCCCGGTCACCCATCGCGGCGTGGCCCACGAGTTCACGGTCATCTCGGGGCACATCCCGCCCGGCCACCCCGACTCGCTCACCAACTGGTCGGCCGTCGCCTCGATGCACGGCACCGTGGTGCTGATGATGGCGGTCGAGAACGCGCCCGCGATCGCGGATGCGCTCGTCGCCGGTGGTCGGCCCGCCACGACGCCGGTCGCCGTGGTCTGCGACGGCACGATGCCCGGCGAGCGGACCGTGCTCGCGACCCTCGGCACCCTCGCCTCGGCGCTCGTTGCCGAAGAGGTGCGGCCGCCGGCGATCATCGTGGTCGGCGAGGTGGTGCGGGTCGCGCATCCCGGGGCGTTCGGTGGCTGAGCTCGTCGAGGTCACCGACGCCGACGACCCGCGGCTCGCCGACTACCGCGACCTGCGCGACGTCGAGCTGCGCAAGCACCTCGAGGCCGAGCACGGCCTCTTCCTCGCCGAGGGGGAGAAGGTCGTCCGCCGCGCCGTGGCCGCCGGCTACGCCCCGCGGTCCTTCCTGATGGCGCCCCGCTGGCTCGACGGGCTGGCCGACTCGCTGGCCGGCACCGACGCGCCCTGCTACGTGATGCCCGAGGCGCTGATCGAGTCGGTGACCGGCTTCCACGTCCACCGCGGTGCGCTCGCCTCCCTGGAGCGACGCCCGCTGCCGTCGGTCGCCTCGGTGCTCGAAGGCGCCCGGTCGGTGCTGGTGCTGGAGGAGATAGTCGACCACACCAACGTCGGCGCGATCTTCCGCTCCGGCGCCGCGATGGGCTTCGACGCCGTGCTGCTGGCTCCCCGGTGCGCGGATCCGCTCTACCGCCGCTCGATCAAGGTCGCGATGGGCACGGTGTTCTCGATGCCCTGGACCCGCCTCCCGGACTGGTACGACGCCCTGCCGACTCTCTCTTCCGCCGGCTTCACCACCGTCGCCCTGACCCTCGCGCCCGACGCCGTACCGGTCGAGGACGCCGTCGCCGGCGCCGCCCGCGTCGCCCTCGTGCTGGGGTCCGAGGGCCACGGCCTGTCGCCCCGCTGGGAGGAGTCCGCCGACCGCCGCGCCATCATCCCGATGGCCCCCGGCGTCGACTCGCTGAACGTCGCCGCCGCCTCCGCCGTCGCCTGCTACGTCACCGCCCGCCGCTGACCCCGGGGGGATTGGTCACCAACCTGGTCGATCCGGCCCGAGATCATGGGGTTGGTGACCAATCCCCCCGCTGGACGGCGTGGGTCGGATCCGGCCACTTCTCAGGCAACCCCGTCACTTCTCAGGCGTTGCAACGGCAGTCGACCCCAACCCGCTCAGATCCACTTCCGCAGCTTGAAGACGCCCCAGAGCGTGACGCTGACCAGCAGCATCAGGACGAGCGCGAAGGGGTAGCCGGCGGCCCAGTGCAGCTCGGGCATGTGGTCGAAGTTCATGCCGTAGACCGTGCCGACCAGGGTCGGGGCGAAGAGAATCGCCGCCCAGGCGGAGATGCGCTTGACGTCGTCGTTCTGCTCGATGCTCGCCTCGGACAGCGCGCGCATCTCCTCGTTCTGGCGCTGGGCGACGAGCGTCGCGTTCACGGTGAGGATGTCGCGGAGCAGCTGGCGGAAGCCGTCGACCTGCTCGATGACCTGCGTGAGGTGGTCCTCGACGTCGCGGAGGTAGCGGCGCAGCTCCTCGTCGGTGCCGTACTTGTCGAAGCCGGCGCTGAGGTTGGCGAGCACGGCCGCGAGCGGGCGCGTCGCGCGCTGGAACTCGATCACCTCGCGCGAGAGCTCGTAGATGCGCCGCGACACCTCGGGCGCGCTGCCGAAGACCTCGGTCTCGATCTCGTCGATGTCCTGCCCCAGGCCCGCGACCACCGGCAGGTAGCCGTCGACGACCCGGTCGAGGATCGCGTAGAGGATCGCCTCCGGACCGAGCGAGAGCAGGTCGGGGTTGCTCTCGAGGCGGCGGCGTACGGCGGAGAGGTCCGGCGACTCGCTGTGCCGGACGGTGATCACGAAGTCGGGGCCGACGAAGACGTGCACCTCGCCGAAGTCGACCTCCTCGCGCGCGTCGTCGTAGTGCGCGGCGCGGAGCACCACGAAGAGCGTGTCGTCGTAGCGCTCCAGCTTGGGCCGCTGGTGCGCGACGATCGCGTCCTCGATGGCCAGCTCGTGGAGGTCGAACTCGTCGGCGATCGACCCGAGCTCGTGGTGGTCGGGCCGGTAGAGCCCGATCCAGGCGACCGCGCCCTCGTGCTCGCGCAGCGAGCGGTAGCTGTCGGCCAGCGAGGTGGGGGACTCGACCCGGTCCCCGGCGACGTAGATCGCGCTGTCGACGATGCTGACCCGGTCACCGATGCGCTCGACGGCGAGCGAGGCGCCGGGTGCGGCAGGAGTGCGACGCGAGCCGGGTCGGCGGACCCGGCCGGTCAGTGAGCGGATCGGCTTGAAGCTGCGGTCGGACATGACGGGACCTCGCAGTCGGTGAGGAGAGGACGGGGGACGCGCGTACTGTCGCTATGCACCGCTCTCACCTCCCTGGCTCGGGTCTCTTCCGACGAAAGGAAGGGTACGCCGCAGGTCAGGTGGCCGGCCACTCGGCCGGGTAGTCGCCCGCCGCCTTGTCGTGGGCCTTCTGCAGCTTCTTGCGCTGCTTGATCGGCAGCCGGTCGCCGAAGACCGTGCCGAGCGTGTGGTCGGTCTCGTGCTGGAGACAGCGCGCGAGCAGCCCGTCGCCCTCGAACGCGACCGGCTCGCCGTCCAGGCCGGTGCCGGTCACCGAGGCGAAGTCGGGCCGGGCGCACTCGACGAACGCGCCCGGGAAGGACAGGCAGCCCTCGTCGTCGACGTCGAGCTGGCGGTCCTTGCCCTCGGGCAGCGTGACGGCGGGATTGCAGACGACCCCGACGGTCCGCTCGCCGGACGCATCGGGGCAGTCGAAGACGAAGACCGCCTGGTCGACGCCGATCTGGCAGGCGGCCAGCCCGACCCCGTCCGCGGCGTACATCGTGGCGACCATGTCGGCGACCAGCGTGCGGAGCGCCTCGTCGTACGCCGTCACCGCGGCCTGCGGGCGGTGCATCACCGGCGTGCCCCACCGGGTCATCGGCCGCACGGTGCCACCCTCGGGGAGCGGGCCGTGGGGAGCGTGGACGGTCTCGGTCTCGCTGGGCATGGGGAGAGGGTAGCCACCGTGTGACCCGCTCCACGGCCCAGGATCAGCGTTGGCTGTAGCGCTGAGTGTAACTCCGAGTTACATTTGGCCCATGTCCGTGATGCAGAGCCTCAAGCCGGGCGGCCGCAACGGGGTACCGGCCTCGGAGTCCCGCGACCCGATCGGGTACGCCGTCGCCGCCCTCGGCCGCCTCGCCCAGAGCGACCTCCTCGACCGCCTCGGGCTGCGCAAGCAGACCGAGCAGGCGGTCTTCACCACGACCCGCAGCGGCTTCAAGACCATCACCGCGGCCGGTCGCACCTTCGCCAAGAAGGGCAAGAGGGGCGCCCCCGGCACCCGTCCGACCGACGCGCCCCGCTCCGGCGTCTTCGACCTCACCCCGACCGAGGACGAGCAGATGCTCGTCGACGTGGTCACCGAGCTCGCGACCGAGGTCTTCCGTCCGGTCGCGGCCGACGCCGACGACGCGTGCGCGGCGCCTGCCGAGGTGCTCGCCGCCGGCCAGGAGGTCGGCCTGCCGATCCTCGGGCTGCCCGAGTCGCTCGGCGGCATCGCCGACGAGCGGTCCGCCGTCGCCGGCGTCCTGGTGGCCGAGGCGCTCGCAAGGGGCGACCTCGGCCTCGCCGTCGCCGCCCTGGCGCCCGGCTCGGTCGCGACCGCGATCGGCCTCTGGGGCACCGACGCCCAGCAGCAGACCTACCTCCCGGCCTTCACCGGCGAGGGTGAGGACGCGGCCGTGGCCGCCCTGGCGCTGGCCGAGCCCGCGGTCCTATACGACGCGATGACCCCCGCCACGACCGCGACCCGCACCGACGACGGCTACGTCCTCTCGGGTGTGAAGTCGGCCGTCCCGCGCGGCGCCGAGGCCGAGGTGTTCGTCGTCGGCGCCCAGCTCGACGGCCACCCGGTCCTCTTCCTCGTCGAGTCCGGCACGCCGGGACTGGAGGTCGTCGCCGACCCCGGGATGGGTGTGCGCGCCGCCGGTCTGACCCGCCTCGAGCTCACCGACGTCCGGGTCCCGGCCGACGCGGTCCTCGGCGACACCGACGGGTCGACGTACGCCGCCTGCGTGCGCCTCTCCCGCCTCGCCTGGTGCGCGCTGGCTGTGGGCGTCGGCCAGGCCGTGCTCGACTACGTGACGCCGTACGTCAAGGAGCGTCAGGCGTTCGGCGAGCCCGTCGCCCACCGCCAGTCCGTGGCGTTCATGGTCGCCGACATCGCGATCGAGCTGCAGGCGATGCGCCTGCTGACCTGGAAGGCCGCGTCCCGCGTGGCCGCCGGCAAGGACGCGACCCGCGAGGTGGCGCTGGCGCGCAAGCTGTGCGCCGACAAGGGCATGCGGATCGGGCTCGACGGCGTGCAGCTGCTCGGCGGGCACGGGTTCGTGAAGGAGCACCCGGTGGAGCGGTGGTACCGCGACCTCCGGGCCATCGGCGTCATGGAAGGCGGTGTCCTCGTATGAGCATCTCGCTCGACGACCCGAAGAAGTTCAAGCCGCTCGTCGGCCAGGCCCACCAGGTCGCGATGAACATGCTGCGACCGATCTCCCGCAAGTACGACAAGGCCGAGCACGAGTACCCCAAGGAGCTCGACATGCTCGCCGCCATGATCGACGGGCTCTCCGAGTCCGGCGCGAGCGAGGGCGCCGGCGCCGCCGGCGTGAAGCGCGACGACAAGGCCGGCGACGACGGCTCCGTCAAGAACGGCACCAACCTCGCGTCGGTCATGTCGATCGCCGAGATGTGCTGGGGCGACGTCGGCCTGCTGCTCTCGATGCCGCGCCAGGGGCTCGGCAACTCCGCCATCGCCTCGGTCGCCGACGAGGAGCAGCACGACCGCTTCGACGGCGTCTGGGCCTCGATGGCGATCACCGAGCCCGGCACCGGCTCCGACTCCGCCAACATCCGGACGACGGCCGTGCTGGACGGCGACCACTACGTGCTCAACGGCGAGAAGATCTTCGTGACCTCCGGCGACCGCTCGGACGCGGTGGTCGTCTGGGCGACGCTCGACAAGGACCTCGGCCGCGCGGCGATCAAGTCGTTCGTGGTGCCCAAGGGCACACCCGGCATGACCGTCGAGCGGCTCGAGCACAAGCTCGGCATCAAGGCCTCCGACACCGCGACGATCCGCTTCGAGGACTGCCGGGTGCCCGCCGAGAACCTCCTCGGCTCGCCCGAGATCGACGTGAAGCAGGGCTTCGCCGGTGCGATGGCCACCTTCGACAACACCCGCCCGCTGGTGGCGTCGATGGCGGTCGGCTGCGCCCGCGCCGCGCTCGACCTGACCCGCGAGCTGCTGGAGAAGGCCGGCGTCGAGGTCGACTACGACCGACCGGCGCAGGTGCAGCACGCCGCGGCTGCCAAGTTCCTGCAGATGGAGGCGGACTGGGAGGCGGCGTACCTCCTGATGCTCCAGGCGGCGTGGATGGCCGACAACCGGCAGCCCAACTCGCTGGAGGCCTCGATGGCCAAGGCGAAGGCCGGCCGGGTCGGCTCCGACATCACGCTCTCGTGCGTGGAGCTGGCCGGGACGGTCGGCTACAGCGAGGGCGAGCTGCTGGAGAAGTGGTCGCGCGACTCCAAGATCCTCGACATCTTCGAGGGCACCCAGCAGATCCAGCTGCTCATCGTGGCCCGGCGCGTGCTCGGGCTGACGAGCGCCGAGCTCAAGTAGTCAGCGGGATCAGCCGCTCCAGGTCCTCCGGACCGTCCAGGTCCGCGAGCGCCAGGAACACCGTGTCGACGCCCCGGTCGGCCAGCGTCCCGTAGCGGTCGCGCTGCTCGGCCGGGGTGCCCGCGTGCGACCGCTCGGCGTACGTCGCCGCCTTCGTCGTGCCGCGCAGGCGCTCGACCCGGGCCCAGGTGTCGTCGCGGTCCAGGCCGATGGTCGGCAGGTCGAGGACGGTCACCCGCACGTCGGTGCCCTCGGTTGCAGCAAGCGCGCGGTCGACGAGCTCGGTGCGGACGTTGACCGCGTCCCCGAGGCGGGCGCCGATCCGCAGGGTGCGCGCGCCCGACCCGCCCACGACGATCGGGATGTCGTGCGCTGGCCTCGGGTAGCAGGTGGTCTCCGGCAGGTCGCCGGACGCCTTGGTGCCGGGAGCCCAGAGCGCCCGCATGGTCGCGATGCCCGTCTCGAGGTCGTCCAGGCGCTCCCGGGGTGGTGGGAAGGGCACGCCGTACGCCGCGTGCTCCCGCGCCCACCAGCCGGCGCCGACGCCCACGAACGCGCGGCCTCCGCTGAGCGCGTCGAGCGTGGCGGCCGCCTTGGCGGTGATCCCCGGCGGACGGAGGGTCACCGGCGTCACGAGTGTCCCGAGGTCGAGCCCGGTGTCCAGGCCGGCGAGCAGCCCGAGCGTCACCCAGGGCTCGGGAATCGGCTCCCAGGCGCGCCCGACCTGCGGGATCTGGATGAGGTGGTCCATCAGCGCCAGTCCCGCGAAGCCGGCCTCGTCGGCGGCGAGCGCGATCCCGCTCAGCCACGCCGCCGGATCCTCGCGCCACGGGAAGCGCCCGACCTGCAGGACGAACCGGAGCCCCTGGCTGTTGCGCCGCTGCGCCACCGCGGTCGTGCTGCCCACAGGGCGCTGGGGCGCCCCCTCAGCAGCACGACCCGGCTCGGAGAGGCGGTGGACGGCGTCCCAGCCTTCGAGGTCGAGCGCGGTGGCGACGGCGGCGACCTTGCGGAGCTGTCCGGCGAGCACCTGCGCCGGCACCGGGCGGTCCCGACCGCGGTTGCGTTCCCGGCACAGGTCCGAGGGCGTGTCGAGGTGGACGACCAGGGCCGGCAGGCCGGCGGCGCGCGCGGCCGCGAGCCACGCCGTACGCCGCTCCTGGTCGAGCCCGAGCGTGTCGACCACGGTGGTGAGGCCGCGACCGAGCCGGGCAGCGACGATCCGCTCGAGCAGGTCGAAGGCGTCCGCGGACGCGTCCAGGTCGTGCGGTCCGCTGCCGACCACGCCGCGCAGGGCGTCGGAGGAGACGATCTCGTCGCGCCGGTAGCGCGCCTCCGCCCAGGTCGACTTGCCGGACCCCGAGGCGCCGACCAGGACGACCAGCGCCGGGTCGGGGAGCCGCTCGGTCGTCAGTCCTCCTGCTTCCGGGGCGGCAGCTTGGCGCTGGGCGTGGACTTCTTGGCCGGCGCCTTCTTCGCAGCCGCCTTCTTCGCGGGCGGAGCCTTGGTGGCGGGGGCCTTCTTGGCCACCACCTTCGCCACCTCGGTGGGACTGGGCGCCGGAGGCTCCGCGGCGGTCACGGGCACGGGTGCGGGCGGCGCCGGCTTCGCGGGCGGAGCGGACGGGGGCGGCGTGCCCTTGCCGCCGCGGTCGTGGACGACGCGGGTCACCTGCTCGACGACCTGGCCGACGACGGCGCGACCGATGGCGATCGTCCCCTTCGCCGTACCGACCGGGTCCTTGGCGACACCGCGGACGGTGCCGACGACGGTCTCCTGCAGCCTGTCGAACGCGCTCTTGCTCGCCATCTGGCGATTCAAGCATGCCGCCGACGCCCCTGGGCATGCTCCGTCCATGCCGGATCGGACGAGCCAGATCATCGACGTGCTGGACGAGGCGTTCGCGCCGCTGGTGGCGGCGGACCCCGCGGCGTTCCGGGGCAAGTACCGCACGATGGCCTCGGACCCGCACGCCTTCTTCCGGGGGACGGCGTGCCTCTACTACGCCGACGTCACCGCCGACGCGGACCCTTTCTGCGACGAGCGGAGCGGCCGGATCTGGATCCACGGCGACCTCCACGTCGAGAACTTCGGGACCTACCTCAACGCCGACGGCCGTCTGGTCTTCGACGTCAACGACTTCGACGAGGCCTACCTGGGCCGCTTCACCTGGGACCTGCAGCGGTTCGCGGCCTCGCTGGCGCTGGTGGGCTGGCAGAAGGCGCTGCCCGAGGACGACGTACGCCGTCTCATCGGCCGCTACCTGCGGTCCTACCTCGCGCAGGTCGACGACTACCGCCGCTCCGACGAGGACGACTACGCCCTGCGGCTGGACAACACCGACGGGCCGATCCACGACGCGCTCGTGGAGGCCCGCGGGCAGCGCCGGGCCGAGCAGCTCGATGGCATCACCGTGGTGGAGGACGGTGCGCGGCGCTTCACGGAGGGTGGCGGGGCACGCCGCCTCGGCAAGCGGGAGCGGGCGAGGGTCGAGCGCGCCTTCGCGGCCTACCTGGACACCATCCCGGACACGAAGCGCTTCGACCGGGACCTCTTCTACGAGCTGCGGGACGTGGTCGGCCGCAGTGGCTTCGGCATCGGCAGCGCCGGGCTGCCGGCCTACAACCTGCTCGTCGAGGGCTTCAGCCAGGCCCTCGACAACGACGTCGTGCTGACCATGAAGCAGGCCAACGTCCCCGCGGTCAGCCGCTTCGTGGACAGTGCGGCCGTCGAGCGCTACTTCGACCACGAGGGACACCGGACCGTGGTCAGCCAGCGCGCGCTGCAGGTGCACACCGACCCGCTGCTCGGGCACACCGACATCGACGGCGTCGGCTACGTCGTCGCCGAGCTCTCGCCGTACGAGATCGATCTCGACTGGTCGGGACTCACCGAGCCCGACGACATCGCGTCGGTCGTCGACCAGCTGGGTCGGGCCACGGCCAAGATCCACTGTGCGTCCGACGAGGACAGCGACCAGGACCTCGTCGACTTCCAGGTCGAGGACGCGATCGCCGACTGCCTCGACCGGCGGCGCAAGGAGTTCATCGCCTGGGTGACCGACTTCGGCATCAGCTATGCCGACCGGGTCCGCGAGGACCACGCCCTCTTCGTCGATGCGTTCCGGGAGGGGCGGATCGGCGTCTCCGCGACCTGAGCGCCCCCAGGGGGTGGATTGGTCACCAACCTGCTCTCGGAGCGCTCCCAGGAGGGGGTTGGTGACCAATCCCGCCCGTACGGCGAGCGGTCAGTCGACCAGCCCGGCGGCCGCGGACGGCGGCGCGAGCAGGTGGGCGGGGGAACGGAACCCGGCCGCGGCGAAGGCGGTGTCGATGGCCCGGGCGACGGCCTCGACCCGCTCGACCGGCACCAGCGAGATCGACGAGCCGCCGAACCCGCCGCCGGTCATCCGCGCCCCGATCGCGCCGGCCTCGACGGCGGTGTCGACGGCCAGGTCGAGCTCGGGGCAGGAGATCTCGAAGTCGTCGCGCATCGAGACGTGGGACCGGGCGAAGAGCCCACCGACGGCCGTCCAGTCGCCCGCCTCGACGGCCGCGACCGCCTCCGTCACCCGGCCGATCTCCGAGACCACGTGGGCGGCCCGGCGCCGGACCCGGTCGTCGGTCAGGGTCGCGACCTGCTCCGCGGTGGCCGCCCGCAGCGACGGCAGCCCGAGCTCCGACGCCGCCTGCTCGCAGTCGGCCCGGCGCGCGCCGTACCCACCGTCGACGAGGGCGTGCGAGACCCGGGTGTCGGTGACCAGCAGCGCCAGCCCGGCGCCGGCGAGGTCCAGCGGCACGTCCCGGCTCTCGCCGGAGTCGAAGTCGATCAGCAGTGCCGCGTCCCGCGAGGCGAGCATCGACACCGTCTGGTCCATCCCGCCGGTCGGCGCGCCGGCGACCTCGGTCTCCGCGCGGATGCAGGCGTCGATGACGGTGCGCCGGTCGAGCTCGACGTCGGCCAGCGCGCAGGCCGCGACCGCCACCGAGCACTCGAGCGCCGCCGAGGAGGACAGGCCCGCGCCGAGCGGGACGGTCCCGTGGACCAGCAGGTCCAGCCCCGGTACGTCGATCCCGGCCTCGCGCAGCGCCCAGATGGCACCGGCGGCGTACGCGGCCCAGCCGGTCGTCGCTTCGAGGTCGTCGAGGGTCCCGGCCCAGGGCTCGTCCTGCTCGCGGCTGGCGATCCGCACGCGGTCGTCGGTCCGCGGCAGCACCGCCGCGTAGGTGGCGTGGGGGAGCGCCACGGGCAGCACCAGCCCGCGGTTGTAGTCCGTGTGCTCGCCGATCAGGTTGACCCGGCCCGGCGCTCGCGCGACGACCGCGGGCGGCGCGGCGTACGCCGACGCGAACGCGGCCCGCACCTCCTCGAGGAGCGCGGCGGGGTCTCCGGGAGCGACGAAGGAGGAGGACGGCACGTCAGGAACCGTAGACTGCTCTGACGTGCAGTTCCTCGACGGCCCCTCGCCGACCCACGACCTGACCTACGACGACGTCTTCATGGTGCCGCGGCACTCCGCGGTCGCGAGCCGCTACGACGTCGACCTCGCCACCAACGACGGCACGGGCGCCACCCTGCCGCTCGTCGTGGCGAACATGACCGCGATCGCCGGCAAGCGGATGGCCGAGACCATCGCGCGCCGCGGCGGCCTGACGGTGATCCCGCAGGACATCCCCGTGCCGGTGGTGGCCGAGGTCGTGCGCTTCGTGAAGTCGCGCGACCTGGTCTTCGACACCCCGATCGCCCTCACTCCGCACCAGACGGTCGCCGAGGCGTTGGCACTGATCCCCAAGCGCGCCCACCGCGCGGCCGTGGTGGTGGACGGCGGGAAGCCCGTCGGCGTCGTCTCCGAGGCGGACTGCGCAGAGGTGGACCGCTTCGCCCAGGTCCGCGACGTGATGCAGCCGCCCGCAGTGCTGGTGCCCTCGACGACCGACCCGCGCGCCGTCTTCGACGCCCTCGACGACGCCCACGCCGCGCTGGCGGTCGCCGTCGACCGCGATGGGGACCTGGTCGGGGTGCTCACCCGCACCGGCGCCCTGCGCGCGACGCTCTACGCCCCGGCGGTCGACCCGACCGGCGGCCTGCGCATCGCCGCCGCGGTGGGCGTCAACGGCGACGTGGCGCAGAAGGCGAAGGAGCTCCTCGAGGCCGGCGTCGACTGCCTCGTCGTCGACACCGCCCACGGTCACCAGGACCGCATGCTGGAGGCGCTGCGCGCCGTACGCGCCCTCGACCCGCAGGTGCCGGTCGTAGCCGGCAACGTGGTCTCCGCCGACGGCACCCGTGCCCTGATCGAGGCCGGCGCCTCCATCGTCAAGGTCGGCGTCGGGCCCGGGGCGATGTGCACGACCCGGATGATGACCGGCGTCGGCCGTCCGCAGTTCTCCGCGGTGCTCGAGTGCGCCGCCGCGGCCGCCGAGCTGGGCAAGCACGTCTGGGCCGACGGCGGCGTGCGCCACCCGCGCGACGTCGCGCTGGCGCTGGCCGCCGGCGCGTCGTCGGTGATGATCGGCTCCTGGTTCGCCGGCACGCACGAGTCGCCCGGCGACCTGATGCGCGACTCCGACGGCCGCTCCTACAAGGTCTCCTTCGGCATGGCCTCCGCCCGCGCGGTGGCCAACCGGACGAGCACGGAGTCGGCGTACGACCGGGCCCGGAAGGGCCTCTACGAGGAGGGCATCTCCTCCTCGCGGATGTACCTCGACCCCGCGCGTCCCGGAGTCGAGGACCTCATCGACCAGATCTGCTCGGGGGTCCGCTCGGCCTGCACGTACGCCGGTGCCGCCTCGCTCGCGGAGCTCCACGAGCGGGCGGTCATCGGCGTTCAGTCGACCGCGGGCTTCACCGAGGGTCGTCCGCTGTCGACGAGCTGGACGTAGCGGGATCCCGGTCCACGGCGATGACGAAGTCGTCGCCGTGCTCGGTGACGCCCGTGACGACGGCCTGCTCGACCGCCTCCGCGGCGTACCGGCGCCGCACCATCATCGGGTCGGAGCGCAGGTCCTTCACCAGCGAGACGGCCAGGCCGATCATCACCAGCACGAAGGGCAGCGCGGCCACGATGGTGATGGTCTGCAGCCCGGTCAGCGCGTCCGAGCCGCCGACGAGCAGCATCACCGCGGCGACGGCTCCGGTGGCGACGCCCCAGAAGATCACGGTCTTCCGCGACGGCTCGAGCGTCCCGCGCTCGGAGAGGGTGCCCATCACGATCGACGCGGCGTCGGCGCCGGAGACGAAGAAGATCGCGACCAGCACCATCACCACGACGCTGGCGATCGTCGCGACCGGGTAGGCCTCGAGGGTGCTGAACAGCTGCGACTCGATGCCGCCGGCACCGGCGATGTCCGTGCCGCCCTGCTGCTGGTCGATGGCGGCGCCGCCGAAGATGCAGAACCAGACGAGGCTGACCAGGCTCGGCACCAGCAGGACGCCGCTGACGAACTGGCGGATCGTCCGCCCACGGGAGATCCGGGCGATGAACATGCCGACGAACGGGGTCCACGAGATCCACCACGCCCAGTAGAAGACGGTCCACGACTCGAGCCAGGCGTTGGTCTTGTCGCCCTCGGCGCCGGTGCGCGCGGACATCATGGCGAGGTCCTGGAAGTAGCTGCCGATCGAGGTGGGCACCAGGTTGAGGATGAAGACGGTCGGGCCGACGACGAAGACGAAGACGGCCAGCGCGAGCGCCAGGACCATGTTGACGTTCGAGAGGATCTGGATCCCCTTGGCGACGCCGGAGACGGCCGAGAGGATGAACGCGACGGTGAGGACGGCGATGATCCCGACCAGGACGCCGTTGCCGACCTTCCCGATGCCACCGACGATCTCCAGGCCGCTCTGGATCTGGAGCGCGCCGAGGCCGAGGGACGCGGCGGAGCCGAAGAGCGTGGCGAAGATCGCCAGCATGTCGATCACCTTGCCCCACGCGCCGTTGGCCCGCTTGCCGAGCAACGGCTCGAACGCCGCGGAGATCAGCTGGAGCCGGCCCTTGCGGTAGGTGCCGTAGGCGATGGCCAGGCCGACGACGGCGTAGATCGCCCAGGGGTGCAGCGTCCAGTGGAAGAGGGTGGTGGCCATCGCGTGCTGGACGGCCTCCGGGTTGCCCGCCTCGCCGGTGCCCGGCGGCGGGGTGGCGAAGTGGGTGATCGGCTCGCTGACGCCGTAGAACATGAGCCCGATGCCCATGCCGGCGCTGAACATCATCGCCACCCAGGAGACCGTCTTGAACTCCGGCTCCTCGTCGTCCCGGCCGAGCGGGATGTTGCCGAAGCGGCTCGCCGCCAGCCAGATCACGAAGACCACGAAGGCGCTCGCGGTGGTCACGAAGAGCCAGCCGGTGTCCTCCATGACCCAGGTGAGGGCGTTGCCGGAGGCGGTCGCGAGCGAGTCGGTGCTGAGGAAGCCCCAGACCAGGAAGCCGACGGCGATCGCGGCGGTGACGCCGAAGACGACCCGGTCGACCCCGGGACGGTCGGGGACCGCCTCCTCGATCACCGGCTCGAGGGCCGGGTGGGTGTCAGCGGGGTCCGGGGAGCGCCCCGGGGAGTGGGTGTGCGGTGGACGGTCTGCCTGCAGAGTCACCGGGTACCCCTACCCGGGGCGCTCGGCGGGCGAAACCCGTGAGCCCGCTCACCCCCGGGAGCTGCGCTCCGTGCGGCCGCGGACGATCCCGATGAAGCGCTGCACCCACGGGTCCTCGTTGTCGACCAACCACGCCAGCCCGACCTTCGTCGGCTCGAGGTCGGTGACGACGCGGTAGGTGACGTCCTTGCGGTGGTGCAGCCGCGCGATCGACATCGGTACGACGGCCACGCCGGTGCCCGAGGCGACCACCTCGACGGCATCCTTGACCGACATGGGGGGCCAGGCCAGCTGGTCGACGTCCGGGGTCCAGCCGGACCGCTCCGGCAGCACCAGCTGCTCCTCGGTGAGGTCGGCGGTCGTGACCTCCTCGGCGAGCGTCAGCAGGTGCTCGGCGCCCATCACCGCCACGGGCAGCTCGTCGTACAGCGGGATGCAGTGGAGCCCGTCGCGGTCGACCGGCAGCCGGACCAGCGCCATGTCGAGGGTGCCTTCGCGGACCCGGTGCTCCTGCTCCTCCTCGGCCAGCGGTACGAGCTCGAGCGGGTCGCGGGAGTAGCGCTCCCGCCAGGTCCGCGCCCACTTGTCGGGGGTCGCCCCGGTGACGAAGCCGACCCGGAAGTGGCCGAAGGCCTCGCTCACCCGATCACGCGGTCTTCGAGCGCGCGGCCACCGCACGCCAGATCGCGGTCACGATGACCGCGCCGATCAGCGAGCCGATGATGCCGCTGGCGCGGAGCTCGATCCCGTCACCCGCGATCAGGCTGAAGAGCAGGCCACCCACGAAGGAGCCGACCAGGCCGGCGACGATCGCCATGGTCCAGTCGATGCTGCCGCCGTCACGGCCCAGGATGAGCTGCGCGCCGGCGCCGATGAGCATGCCGAAGAGGATGAGACCCAGGATGAGCATGGCCAGATCCTAGAGGGCGACGGCGGCCCGGGTGGTCACCCGGTTTCTCCGAACTGCTCGACCCGGATGGTGTCGGTGCGCAGCCCGGCCTCGCCGAGCAGGCGGGTGGCGTACGACGCGAAGCCGACCGACCCGCAGACGTAGCCGCGCTCGGCGCCCGCGACGAGCGGCACGACCTCCTCCGGGTACGGCGGGGCCGCGACCCGGTCACCGAGGTTCTGCCGGGTGAGGGCGATGAAGGCGCCGTACTTCTCGAGCTCGGCGGCGTAGGGCAGGTCGTCCCAGGTGCGGGCCACGGCGATGATGCGGAGCTGGTCCTGCAGGCCCATCCGGCGCGCGTAGCGGGCCATCGCCACGAGCGGCACGACACCCGAGCCGCCCGCGATCGCCACTGCGGGCACGTCGCCCTCCCAGACGAACCATCCGCCGATCGGGCCGCGCAGCTCGAGGACGTCGCCGACCTCGGCGACGTCGTGGAGGAAGCCGGACACCTCGCCACCGGGCAGGCACTCGACCATCAGCTCCAGGAGCGGGTCGTCGGGGTCGGAGGCGATCGAGTAGGAGCGCTGGGCGGTGTAGTCGTCGGGCGCGCGCAGGCGCACGACGTAGTGCTGGCCCGGCAGGTGGTCGACGCGGTCCTCGACGTGGAAGCGCAGCCGGACCAGCCGGTCGGTGGGGTGGTCGAGCTCGATGATGGTCCCGGTCGTCCAGTCGCCGGCCGGGGCGCCACCGGCGGCCGCAGCCGTCACGGATCGCCCTGGTAGCGCTGCTCGAGCCACGGGTCCCCGCGGTCGTGGTAGCCGTTCTGCTCCCAGAAGCCCGGACGGTCCCGCTCCATCAGCTCGAGCCGGGTCACCCACTTCGCGGACTTCCAGAAGTAGAGGTGCGGCACGAGCAGCCGCACCGGGCCGCCGTGGCCGCGAGGGAGCGGCTTGCCGTCGACCTCCCAGACCACCCAGGCCTTGCCGCCGGTGAGGTCCTCGAGCGGCAGGTTGGTGGTGTAGCCGGTGGTCGAGTGGGCCATCACGAAGCGGGCCTCGGGCTTCGGGCGGGCCACCTCCAGCAGGGTGTCGACGCTGACGCCGGTGAAGGTCATGTCGAACTTCGACCAGGTGGTGACGCAGTGGATGTCGCCGAAGTACGTCGAGGACGGCAGCGCGTGCGCCTCCCGCCACGACCAGCTGTGGGGCTGCTCGACCAGACCGTCGACGGTCATCTGCCACCGCTCGACGTCGAGGTCGGGCGTCGCCTCGGCGGTCAGCGTGGGCCAGGAGCTGCCGGTGTCGTACTGCCCCGGGGGCAGCCGGTCCGGGCGCGACGCGCGTCGCTTGCCGAGGAAGCCGCGGGTGACTGGCACAGGAGCATCATGTCAGACACGCGGAAGTGGAACACGTTGCACTTTCGGCGGGCGTCTCGTAACTTGACGCGCGTCAACTAACCGAGGGAGGCAGGGTGGCCGAGACCCTTCAGCAGCTGCTGCGGGAGCGTGCCGAGGACGACAGCACCGGGGTGCGCCACGGCGAGCAGACCTGGACGTGGCGCGAGCACGTCGCGGAGGCGACCGCGGTCGCGTCGGCGTTGCTCGGGCTGGTCGACCCGGACCGGCCGGCGCACGTCGGCACCCTGCTCGGGAACACCCCCGACATGCTGCGCGCCATGGCCGCCGCCGGCCTGGGCGGCTACACGCTCTGCGGGATCAACAACACCCGCCGCGGCGAGGGCCTGCTCAAGGACCTACGTCGATCCGAGGCCCAGCTGCTCGTCACCGACGCGGAGCACCGGCCGCTGCTCGACGGGCTCGACCTCGGCGACGTACGCGTCCTCGACACCTCGACCGAGGAATGGGCCGACCTGGTCGCCGGCGCCGGCCCGCTGACGCCGTACCGCGAGGTCGAGGCGATGGACACCTTCATGATGATCTTCACCTCGGGCACCAGCGGTGACCCCAAGGCGGTGCAGGTCAACCACCTCATGGTGCTCTTCTCCGGACTCAACCTGCAGGGCCAGTTCTCGCTCGGCCCGGACGACGTCTGCTACGTGTCGATGCCGCTCTTCCACTCCAACGCGGTCGTCGCGGGCTGGGCGCCGGCGGTGTGCGCGGGCGCGACCATCGTGCCCGCGAGGTTCAGCGCGTCGCGCTTCGTCGAGGACGTCCGCCGCTACGGCGTCACCTACATGAACTACGTCGGCAAGCCGCTCGCCTACGTGCTCGCGACGCCGGAGGCGCAGGACGACGCGACGACGTCCCTGCGGGTCGCCTTCGGCAACGAGGCGAGCGACCGCGACATCGACGAGTTCAGCCGACGGTTCGGCTGCCAGGTCGTCGACGGCTTCGGGTCGACCGAGCTCGCGATCATCATCACGCGTCAGGCAGGCACCCCGAAGGGCTCGATCGGGAAGGGCTTCGAGGGCGTGGCGATCTACAGCAACGAGACGATCACCGAGTGCGCGGTCGCGCGGTTCGACGCGACCGGTGCGCTGCTCAACGCCGACGAGGCCGTCGGCGAGCTGGTGAACACCCAGGGCGCCGGCTACTTCAGCGGCTACTACAACGACACGTCCGCCAACGACGAGCGGATGCGGCACGGGATGTACTGGTCCGGCGACCTCGCCTACAAGGACGCCGACGGCTGGATCTACCTCGCCGGCCGGACCGCGGACTGGATGCGGGTGGACGGCGAGAACCTCGCCGCTGCCCCGATCGAGCGGGTGCTCCAGCGTCTCGAGAAGGTCAACCGGGTGGCCGTCTACGCCGTCCCGGACGAGCACGTCGGCGACCAGGTGATGGCCGCGATCGTGCTCCAGGACGACGCCGAGCTGTCGCCCGTCGAGCTCGAGGACTTCCTGGCCGCGCAGGCCGACCTGTCGCCCAAGGCGTGGCCGCGGTTCGTCCGGATCGCGCCCGACCTGCCGAGCACCGCGACCAACAAGGTGCTCAAGCGCGAGCTCGCGGCCGAGGGCGCCACCCCGGGCAACGGCGAGCTCTGGGAGCGGGCACCGCGCGGGACGTCGTACGAGGTGTCGCGCAAACTGCCGGTCTGACACCGCCTCACTCGTCGTCTCCGGTTACCCTTCGGACGGGTTTCGACGGGAAGGGTGCCGGATGTCGGGATCGGTGGAGACCGTTGCGCCCTCGGCGCGCCCGGAACCGCCGGAGAACGGTCGCCACCGCGCCTCCGCCGTACGCCGCTACCGACGGGCACGCACGCTCGCCGGCGCCCTGGTCGTGACGCTGCTCGGCGCAGCCGTGCCGGGCGCCGGGTTCCTCTGGATGCGGCGCCGCATCGGGTACGTCGTGCTCGTGCCCTTCGTGGCCGGCCTCGCCGCGCTGGGCTACTACGCGCGCTCCCTGCACCGCCTCGTCGACTTCGCCTTCGACCCGACCCGGCTGCGGATCGCCGCCGTCGTGATCGGCGTCTGTCTCGCGCTGTGGGCGCTGGTCGTGGTCGGCACCTACCTCTTCGCGCGGCCGAAGGCGATGAGCCGGCTCGAGCAGGTGCTCGGCGCGCTCGTGGTGACCCTGCTCTGCATCCTGGTCGGCCTGCCCGCTGTCCAGGGCGTGCGGATCGCGACGTCCCAGGCCGACTTCGTGGCGAAGGTCTTCAACGACGAGGACACCGCGACCACCCCCACGGGTGTCACCGAGGAGGACCCGTGGGCGGGGGAGGACCGCGTCAACGTGCTGCTCCTCGGAGGGGACGGCGGCGTCGGCCGGATCGGCATCCGGACCGACTCGGTGATCCTGCTCAGCATGGACACCCGGACCGGCCGGTCGGTGATGTTCAGCCTCCCGCGCAACATGATGAACGCGCAGTTCCCTGCGGACAGCCCGCTCCACACGGTCTTCCCGGACGGCTTCCGCAGCACGGACCCGAACGCCGACGCGGGCAACTGGATGCTCAACGCCGTCTACTCCCAGGTGCCGGCGCTCTACCCGCACATCCTCGGCGACTCCGAGAACGAGGGTGCGGACGCGATCAAGCAGGCGGTTGCGGGCAGCCTCGGCACGCACGTCGACTACTACCTCCTGATCAACCTCGACGGCTTCAAGCAGCTGGTCGACGCGATCGGCGGGGTCACGGTCAACATCAACGAGCCGATCGCGATCAACGGCAACACCGACGCCGGCATCCCGCCGACCGGCTACCTCGAGCCCGGGCCCGACCAGCACCTCGACGGCTTCCACGCGCTCTGGTACTCCCGCGGCCGCTGGGGGTCCGACGACTACCAGCGGATGCTGCGCCAGCGCTGCATGGTCAACGCGATCGTCGACGCAGCCGACCCGCTCAACGTGCTGCGCCGCTACCAGGACCTCGCCAAGGCAGGGCAGGAGATCCTGCGCACGGACATCCCGCGCAAGCTGATGCCGGCCTTCGTCGACCTCGCCCTGAAGGTGAAGGAGAAGAAGATGAAGTCGGTCGCCTTCATCAGCTCCGACAAGTTCTTCTCCGGCGACCCGGACTACGCGTGGATGCAGTCGGTGGTCGCCAGGGCGACGGCGCCGCACCACGGCGGCGGTGGCGGCCAGGACGACGCCGGCAAGGCGGTCACCGTCAGCGACGCCTGCGGCTACCACCCCGTGAGCTAGCTGCCCTTGCCGGAGCCCTTCGGGGCCGGCATCCACAGCGCGGAGGTCTTCACGGTGCGCTCGACGGTGTCGCTGCCGAGGAAGACCAAGGTCACCGTGCGCTTGCCGCGAGGCAGGCCGCTCACGCTGAGCTTGGCGCGGCCGTTGGTCAGGGTGACCTCCTGACGGAAGCCGCCCTGGACCTTCACCAGCACCGCGCCGTCCACCTGCGGGACGTCGGGAGCGGTGACGTCGACCGTGAGCTTGACCCGGTGACTGAGCTTCTCGCGGGTCAGCGCCAGCTTCGGGGTCGCCTTGACACGGGTGGTCTCCAGCGAGGTCCGGACCGAGGTCTCGTAGCCCGCGCGGGTCAGGGTCACCTGCGCGGAGATCCGCGAGCCGAGGTCCAGCCCGGAGACGAAGTAGGTGTCGCCGGTCGCGTTGAGCACCGGGACGCCGTCGCGCAGCCACTGGACCTGGACGCCCGCGTCGACGGGCTTGAAGAGGCCCGGGTCGAGACGCAGCGTCTGGCCCGGCTTGGCGACGCCGAGGACGCTCGGCTCCCGGGTGACGGTGAAGGTGCCGGGGGCGACGGCGGCGGACGGGGTGGTGGTGACCACGACGTCGTCGTAGCTGTCGCGGCGCGCGGTCACGGTCGCGGTGATCTGCTGGCCGACGAGGTCGGGGCCGAGCGCGAGCGTCGCGCCGGTCGCACCGGTGATCGGCACCCCGTCGGCGTTCCACTGGACGCTGACGCTGTCCGGCGTCGGGTTCCACGCGCCCGTGTCGACGCTGAGGGTCTGGTCGACCTGCGCGACGCCGCCGAGCACCGGTGCCGTCGTGTTGGTGATCTGGCCGGGCAGGACGCTGGAGGTCGCGGCCGAGGTGACCGACGTCGTCGCGTAGCCCATCTTGGTGGCGGTGGTCTTCACGGTCATCGTGGCGCCGAGGCGGGCGCCGCCCAGCACGTACGTCGCCTGCTTGCCGCGCTTGACCGCCTTGCCGTCGGCGTACCACTGGTAGCTGACCTTGACGTCGCCGGGCTTCCAGGAGCCAGCGGTCGCGGTGAGCGTCCCGCCGACCTTGGTCGTGCCCGAGATGACCGGGGCCTTCTTGTTGACCATGGTGACGTCGTTGAAGTGGATGAAGCCGCTCGGCCAGTTGCCGCTGCTGCGGGTGATCACGGCCCACGAGAAGTCGCCGCCCCAGCTGTCCTGGGAGACGATCACCTCGTCGGCGGAGACCACCTGCTCGACGTACGCGACGTGCCCGACCGAGCCCGCGGGGCCGGTGTTGGCCTTCCACCAGGCCACGGCGCCGACGGTCGGGGTGCCGTTGGTGATCTTCGGCATCGAGGTGCCCCAGTACATCGCGTTGCCGCCACCCGACCACGGACGCGTGTTGGGCAGTCCGCTGTGGACCATCCGGTACGCCGCGTAGTTGGTGCAGTTGTGGCCGGAGTACATCCGCCAGTACATCTTGTCGTTGGCCGCGGCGTAGCCCGCGTTGCCCATGCCGGCGTCCTTGCAGTCCTGGTAGCCGTAGCAGAGGTAGGAGCTGCGCGGGAAGACGGTGCGTTGGCTCGCCTTGTCGCCCTTGGTCTGCCGATGGACGAGCCCGCCCTTGGTCGCCGCCTCGGCGGCGGTCGGGGCAAGGGTCAGGAGCCCCGCCGCCAGGACGCTCACGAGGGCACAGGCGAGGGGCGCGAGCAGACGGTTCCGCAGCGGCACGGGTGGGAGTCTAGGGACAATTGTTGGCCCGTGAGAAGAAAGTGACGGAAATTGTCAAGGCGACACGCCCGAGAGCGGGTCACTAATTTCAGCGGTGTAATTCTCATCTCGAGCCGAGAACGGCGCCTCGAACGACGCTGACAGGAGGCCCGAAATGACGCCGGCCCCAGACCGATCTCTCGGTCTGGGGCCGGCCCCAGGTGATGCCTTCTGTGTCCGAGGGGGGACTTGAACCCCCACGCCCGATAAAGGGCACTAGCACCTCAAGCTAGCGCGTCTGCCAATTCCGCCACCCGGACGAGTGCGGGTGGAACAGTAGCAAAGGGTCCGACGATGTTCCGCATCGGCATCGACCTGCTCCTGATCCGGTCGCGATGACATGCTGGGGGCATGACGGACGAGCGCGTGGACCCGGCTGCCGAGGTCGTCGAGCTGTGCCGGGACCTGATCCGGATCGACACCTCCAACTACGGCGACGAGGACGGTCCCGGCGAGCGCAAGGCGGCCGAGCACGTCGCCTCGCTGCTCGACGAGGTGGGCATCGAGTCGCGGCTGATCGAGGGCGAGGCCGGGCGCACGAACGTCATCGCGCAGTGGGGCGGCGCGGGAGGCTCGGGCGGGTCGCGGACCGACGGGCTGCTGCTGCACGGCCACCTCGACGTCGTACCGGCGGCCGCGGAGGACTGGCAGGTCGACCCGTTCGCCGGCGAGGTCAAGGACGGCTACCTGTGGGGCCGGGGCGCGGTCGACATGAAGGACTTCGACGCGATGCTGCTCGCCGTCGTCCGCGCCCGCCAGCGGTCGGGACGGGTCCCGGAGCGGCCGATCACCCTCTGCTTCACCGCGGACGAGGAGGCCGGCGGCCACAAGGGTGCGCAGGTGCTCGTCGAGCAGCACGCCGAGGAGCTCGAGGGCTGCACCGACGCCGTCGGCGAGGTCGGCGGCTTCAGCGCCACGGTCCGCGGCCGGCGGATCTACCTGATCGAGGCGGCCGAGAAGGGCATGGCCTGGATGCGGCTGACCGCCCGGGGCCGAGCCGGCCACGGCTCGATGATCAACCGCGACAACGCTGTCACCACCCTCGCCGCCGCGATCGCCCGGATCGGCGCCCACGAGTGGCCGATCCAGCTGACGCCCGCGATGCGCACCCTGCTGGCGTCGGTCGGCGAGCTGGTGGGCGAGGAGGTGACCCCGGACAACGCCGAGGCGCTGGTCTCGGAGTTCGAGGGCGCCTCCCGGATGCTCGGCGCGGTCATCCGCAACACCGCCAACCCCACGATGCTCGGTGCCGGCTACAAGGTGAACGTCATCCCCACCGAGGCGAGCGCCCACGTCGACGGCCGCTTCCTGCCCGGCCTCGAGGACGACTTCTTCACGACCCTGCGCGCGCTGGTGGGCGAGGACGTCGACATCGACTTCGTCAGCCACCAGCAGCCGTGGGAGACGCCGTACGAGGGCGAGCTGGTCGACGCCATGACCCGCTCCATCCTCGCCGAGGACCCGGACGCGATCGTGGCGCCGTACCTGATGAGCGGCGGCACCGACGCCAAGCACTTCCGCAAGCTCGGCATGCGCTCCTTCGGCTTCGCACCCCTCCGCCTGCCCGCCGACCTCGACTTCACCGCGCTCTTCCACGGTGTCGACGAGCGCGTCCCCACCGACGCCCTGGAGTTCGGCGCTCGGGTCTTCGACCGGTTCCTCGACGACGTCTGAGGGCTGCCCGGCCGACACCGCAGGGGGATTGGTCACCAACCTGCTGTTCTCGGCCCCGGATCAGGGGGTTGGTGACCAAACCTCGTGTGCTCGGCGGTCGGGCTGAGGGGACCAGGAATGGTCACCAACCCGGTGTTTCCGGGCCCACAACATGGGGTTGGTGACCATTCCCCCTGCGTGAAGCGGCCGCACCAGACGACCGGATCGACCGGATCGGCCGGATCAGGCGGTGCGGACCGCGCGGATGATCTTCCGGCGCAGGATCACGCGTCGGGTGCCGTCGGCGGTGATCCGGACGCGGTCGAGCTCCCAGCCCCCGTGCTCGGCGCGCTCGACGAGGAGCTTGGTGACCACGTTGCGGGAGAACTCCCGCGAGAAGGAGACCTTGTCGAACTCCCACTCCACCCCTCGGGTGGGTGGGCGGCGCAACGCACGGGTCACGGGGTCTCCTCTCGGTCCGAGGTCCGGTCAGTCCAGTCTGCCGTCAGTCTGCCGAAACGTCGTCGAGTGCTGCGGTGATCTCAGGAGGCAGCGTGAGGTCCTCCACACCGAGAGCGCCGCGGAGCTGGGCGGCCGTCCGGGCGCCGACGATCGGCGCGGTGACGCCGAGCCGGTCGCGCACCCACACCAGCGCGACCTCGAGCGTGGACCAGCCGAGGCCGTCAGCCGCGCGGGCCACGGCCTCGACGATCCCGGCGGACCGCTCGTCGAGGTAGGGGTTCACGAACCCGGAGAAGTGGTTGGACGCCGCGCGGGAGTCCGACGGCGTACCGGTGCGGTACTTGCCGGTCAGCACCCCGCGCCCCAGCGGCGACCACGGCAGGACCCCCAGCCCGAGCGCGCGGGCCGCCGGGAGCACCTCGTGCTCGATCCCGCGGTTGAGCAGGGAGTACTCGACCTGCGTGCTCGCCAGCGGCGTCCGCCCCGGCACCACCCGCTGCCAGGTGGCCGCCTGGCCGGTCTGCCAGCCGGTGTAGTTCGAGATCCCGACGTACGACGCGCGTCCACTGCGGACCGCGTCGTCCAGGGCCGACAGCGTCTCCTCGAGCGGCGTCTCGTCGGACCAGATGTGCACCTGCCACAGGTCGACGTGGTCCACGCCGAGACGCTCGAGCGAGGCGTCGAGGGTGCCGAGCAGGTGGCCCCGCGAGGTGTTGTACTCCCGCGCGCCGTGCCGGGCCCGGATGCCGGCCTTGGTCGCGAGCACGACCTCGTCGCGGGCGACGACGTCGCCGATCAGGCTGCCCACGAGCTCCTCGGACGCGCCGTTGCCGTAGCCGGCGGCCGTGTCGACGAGGGTGCCGCCGGCCTCCGCGAAGGCGATCATCTGGTCGCGCGCCTCGTGCTCGTCGGTGTCGCGACCCCAGGTCATCGTGCCGAGCCCCAACCGGGACACGGTCAGGCCGGTGGTGCCGACACGCCGTTGCTGCATGTGCAGAAGGTAGCCAACGCCCGCATGACGGCCCGACGTGGCTCGCCGTACGGCGCAGTCAGGTTGTTGGCAGGCTGGCCCCGTAGGCTGAGCGCACCCACCGGCCCGACCTGAAAGCGAGTCGATGAACTACTTCGACGCCGTCGTCCTCGGCATCGTCGAGGGACTCACCGAGTTCCTCCCCATCTCCAGCACGGGCCACCTGACGATCGCGGAGAAGGCCCTCGGTCTCGACCTGGCCGACCCGGCGGTCACCGGCTACACCGCCGTGATCCAGATGGGGGCCATCGCGGCCGTCGTCGTCTACTTCTTCCAGGACATCTGGCGGATCGCGAAGGCGTGGTGCGTCGGCCTGGTCAAGCCGGAGTACCGCGGCCAGCTCGACCACCGGATGGGCTGGTACGTCATCGTCGGCACCATCCCGGTCGGCCTCGCCGGACTGCTCTTCAAGGACCTCATCACCGGCGACCTGCGGTCGCTGTGGGTCGTCGCGTGCGCCCTGATCGGCTGGAGCGCGGTCATGTGGTGGGCGGAGCGGGTCGGCAGCCAGCAGCGCACCGAGAAGGACATGACGATGCGGGACGCGATCTCGGTCGGCCTGATCCAGGTCGTCTCGCTGATCCCGGGCGTCTCCCGCTCGGGTGCGACCATCTCGGGCGGCCTCTTCCGCGGCATCGACCGGGTCGCGGCCACGCGGCTGAGCTTCTACCTGTCGATCCCGGCCCTGGTCGGGGCGGGCATCTTTGAGCTCGGTGACGCCACGGGCGGCGACATCGGCGTCGGGGTGATGATCGTCGGCATCGTCGTCGCCTTCGTGGTCGCCTACGCCTCCATCGCCTGGCTGCTGCGATTCGTCGCGCACCACAAGATCACCTGGTTCGTGCCCTACCGGCTCGCGCTCGGTGGCCTGCTCATCGTGCTGCTCGCCACCGGGGTCATGTCGCCGACCTGATCGACGGACCGACCGGACGTCGCCGCTAGAGCCAGCCGGACTTCTTGAAGAGCACCCACAGCCCGACGGCGACGGCCGCCATCAGCACCAGGGCGAACGGGTAGCCGTAGGTCCACCCGAGCTCCGGCATGTGCCGGAAGTTCATGCCGTAGATCCCGGCGATCAGGGTCGGCACCACGACCAGCGCGGCGCCGGCGGAGATCTTGCGCATGTCGTCGTTCTGCTGCACCGAGATCTGCGCCAGGTGGGCGTCGAACGCGGACGACAGCAGCCCGTCGAGCGAGTCCACGGTCTCCGCCGCCCGGGCGAGGTGGTCGGAGACGTCGCGGAAGAAGGGCGTCGCCGACTCGGGCACGGCCGGTACGTCGCCGCTGGCCAGCCGGACGACCGGCTCCCGCAGGGGCAGCACCGCACGGCGGACCTCGGCGAGCTCGCGCTTGAGCACGTAGATCCGTGCGGAGTCGTTGGTCCGGTCGGTGGAGAAGACCGAGGACTCGATCTCGTCGACGTCGACGACCAGCTCGTCGACCACGTCCAGGTACTCGTCGACGACCCGGTCGATGACGGCGTAGAGCACGCCGCCCGGTCCGTGGCCGAGCACCTGGTGGTCCGTCTCCAGCGCGTCGCGCGCCGTGTGCAGCTCGGTGCCCTGGCCGTGCCGGACGCTGACGACGAAGTCCTCACCCACGAACATCGCGATCTCACCGGTCTCGACCGCGTCGTCCGCGTCGACGTACCAGAGCGTCTTGATGACCAGGAAGACCATGTCGCCGAAGCGCTCCAGCTTCGGGCGCTGGTGGGCCTGGACGGCGTCCTCCACCGCGAGAGGGTGGAGGTCGAACACGTCGGCGACCTGGGCGATCTCCTCGTCGTCGGGCTCGTAGAGCCCGACCCAGACGAAGTCACCGGGCTGCTGGACGCGCGCACGCATGGCCTGGAGGTCGTGGTCGCCCTGGACCCGCGATCCGTCGCGGTACAACGCGCAGTCGACGATCACGGGCCCACCGTAGCCGCACTACAGTCGCCGCCATGGCAACCGTGATCCTCGTGCGACACGGCCGGACGACGGCCAACGCCGCCGGCACGCTGGCGGGCCGACTCCCGGGCGTGAAGCTCGACGAGACCGGCGTCGCGCAGGCGGCCCGGGCGGGGGAGCGGCTCGCCGGCGTCCCGCTCGCGACCGTGGTGAGCAGCCCGCTGGAGCGCTGCCGGCAGACCGCCCGGGCGATCCTGCAGGCCCAGGCCGGCCCGCTGGAGATCGCCACCGACCGGGGCATCACGGAGTGCGACTACGGCGAGTGGCAGGGGCGCCCGCTGCGCGAGCTCGCCAAGGAGAAGCTGTGGGCCACGGTCCAGGCCCAGCCGTCGGCCGCGGCGTTCCCGGGCGGCGAGTCGATGGCGGCCATGCAGGCGCGGGCCGTGGCCGCCGTACGCCGTCGCGACGCAGCCGTCGAGGCCCAGCACGGCGCCGACGCGGTCTGGGTCGCGGTCAGCCACGGCGACATCATCAAGTCGGTGCTGGCGGACGCGCTCGGCATGCACCTCGACCTCTTCCAGCGCCTCAACGTCGACCCGGCGTCCATCTCGGTGATCCGCTACACGGCCACCCGGCCGTTCGTGGTCTCGACCAACACCCACGCGGGCGACCTGTCCTGGCTGGCGCCCAAGCCGGGCCGGAAGCGGCGTACGACGCGGGCCCGCACGGACGCCGCCGTCGGCGGTGGCGCCGGCCCTTCGGCGACCGCCTGACACGCAGCGTGCGAGGCCTTGCCATGTGCCGTCTAGGGTGACTGGCATGGCACCTCTCGTCCACGGATTCGATCCGCCGGAGCGCTTCGTCGCCGGCACGGTCGGCCCTCCCGGTCAGCGGACCTTCTTCCTGCAGGCCCGCTCGGGTGCACGCGTGGTCAGCGTGGCCCTGGAGAAGCAGCAGGTGCAGGCGCTCGCGGAGCGGATCGACGAGCTGCTCGACGAGGTGATGGCGAGCGGTACCAACGAGGGAGTCATCCCCGCGGTCGCACCGCTCGGTCTCGACGACAGCGCGCCGCTGGAGCAGCCGATCGAGGAGGAGTTCCGCGCCGGCACGATGACGCTGTCCTGGGACCCCGACGACGAGCGCGTGGTGATCGAGGTCTTCCCGTTCACCGAGGCCGCGGTCGTCACACCCGACCAGGTCGACGAGGACTTCGAGGAGCCCGAGCCCGACGAGGTCTTCCTGGTCCGGTTGGACGCCGGGCCGGCCCGGGCCTTCGCCAAGCGCGCCGAGCAGGTCATCGAGGCCGGCAGACCGAGCTGCCCCTTCTGCGGCAATCCCGTCGACCCCGAGGGTCACCTGTGCGTGCGGGCCAACGGCTTCCGACGGCGGGACCCCTGAGCGTGGACCTGGCAGCGGAGCTGGTCGAGGGCGACCTCGTCCTGCACGGCCGGATCATGCCGGCCTCCAACGCCACCTTCGTCGGCGAGATCGGCGACGTCCGCGTCGTCTACAAGCCGGTCGCGGGCGAGCGCCCGCTGTGGGACTTCCCCGACGGCTCGCTCGCCGGCCGGGAGCGGGCGGCGTACCTGGTCTCCCGGGTGACCGGGTGGGACGTCGTCCCCGAGACCTGGCTGCGCGACGGCCCGCACGGGCCCGGGATGGTGCAGCGCTGGCAGGAGCCCGACGACGAGCAGGTCGCGGTGACGCTGGTGGCCGAGGGGGAGACGCCCGAGGGCTGGCGGCACGTCTTCGACGGCATCGACGGGCAGGACCAGCCCGTGTCCCTGATCCACGAGGACAGCGCGGCGCTGCGCCGGATGGCGGTCTTCGACATCGTGGTCAACAACGCCGACCGCAAGGGCGGTCACGTGCTGGAGATGACCGACGGGCACCGGTACGGCGTCGACCACGGCGTCACCTTCCACACCGACCACAAGCTCCGGACCGTCCTCTGGGGCTGGCTGGGGGAGGACCTCACCGACGACGAGGTCGCCGGCGTCCGGGCGGTCCGGGAGGCGCTGGGCGGCTCGCTCGGCGACGAGCTGACCGGGCTCCTCGACCCGCTCGAGATCGGCGCCCTCGCCCGGCGCTGCGACCGGCTCCTCGCCCGGCCGGTGATGCCGGCGCCTCGCGGTGAGTGGCCCGCGATCCCGTGGCCGCCCTTCTGAACCTCACTCGCTAGGCTTCGCGACATGCGTGCCTGGCCGTCCCCGGAGATCCCGACCCTGCCCGTCGCCGGACCCCCCGTCGCGCTCCACGACACCGCCTCGGGTGAGCTGGTCACCACCTCGCCCGACGGACCGGCCAGGCTGTACGTCTGCGGGATCACGCCGTACGACGCCACCCACCTCGGCCACGCGGCGACGTACCTCGCCTTCGACCTGCTCAACCGGGCCTGGCGCGCCGCCGGGCACGACGTCGTCTACGTGCAGAACGTCACCGACGTCGACGACCCGCTGCTCGAGCGGGCCACCAAGGTGCACGTCGACTGGGTCGAGCTCGCCGAGCGGGAGACCGAGCTCTTCCGCCAGGACATGACGGCCCTGCGGGTCATCCCGCCCGACCACTACATCGGCGCGGTCGAGTCGATCCCGCTCGTCGTCGAGCTGGTCCAGAAGCTCGACGCCGCCGGCGCGGTCTACCGCGTCGAGGACGACCTCTACTACTCGGTCAGTGCCGACCCGGCCTTCGGCGCGGAGTCCGGCTGGACCCGCGAGAAGATGCTCGAGATCTACCCGGAGCGCGGCGGCGACCCCGACCGCGCCGGCAAGAAGGACCCGCTCGACTGCGTCGTGTGGCGCGGCGAGCGAGAGGGCGAGCCGTCCTGGGAGAGCCCCTTCGGGCCTGGGCGCCCCGGCTGGCACGTCGAGTGCACGGCGATCGCGCAGCAGCACCTCGGCACCGGGTTCGACGTCCAGGGCGGCGGCAGCGACCTCGTCTTCCCCCACCACGAGATGTGCGCCGGCCACGGCCAGGTGGCCCTGCCCGGCGAACCGTTCGCGCAGGTCTACAGCCACGCCGGGATGGTCGCCTACGACGGCGAGAAGATGTCCAAGTCGCGCGGCAACCTGGTCTTCGTCTCCGCGCTCCGCAACAGCGACGTCGACCCGATGGCGATCCGCCTCGCGCTGCTCCGCCACCACTTCCGCAGCGACTGGGAGTGGAGCGACCAGGAGCTCTGGGACGCCGTCGACGACGTCGACCGCTGGCGCCGGGCGCTGTCCCTGGGGGCCGGCGCCGCGGCTGCACCCGTGGTGACCGAGGTCCTCGAGGCGCTCGCCGCCGACCTGGACGCGCCTCGCGCCACGGCCGCCGTGGACCGGTGGGTGGCCGCGACGCTCGGCACCGAGGGCCTGGCCGACACCAGCGACCCGGAGGCCGCGTCGACCATGCTCACCCTCCTCGACGCCTCCCTCGGCCTGGCGTTCTGACGCCCTGCCTGGCCCGATGACCTCGCCGGCGGCCCCGCTGCCGGTGGAGCGCGGCCGCGCCCGGATCGCGGCGTACGTCTACGGCAACATCCTGGTCCTGGGCGCGGTCGTCTCCGCGACCCCGCACACGATCGAGGACGGCCACGCCGTGATCGTCGTGCTCGCGACCACCGTGACGACCTACCTGGCGCACGTCGTCGCCCACGCCGTGGGCGCCGCGCTCACCGACGACGACTCCCCGTCGGCGGAGCCCGCCTTCGGGCCCGCCGAGCTGCGCGACGCCCTCCCGATCGTCTCCTCGGGCTCGGCGCCGGCGCTGATCCTGCTGATCGGCGCCGTGACGACCCTCGAACCGGTCCTCGTCGAGGCGGCCGCCGCCCTGGTCGTCGTGGTCCGGCTCGTCGGGATCGGGCTGGTCGTCGACCGCCTCGGCGCCGGCGTACGCCGCCGCTGGTCGTGGCTCTCCGGCATCGTCCTCGCCGGCATCAGCGTCGTCATCGTGGCGCTGAAGCTCGCGTTCGCGCACTGAATCCCGCGGCCGGATCGGGTGGGGATTGGTCACCAACCTGCTCCTGGTCGCCCTCGAAGACGGGGTTGGTGACCAATCCCCCCTCGGAGCGGCCGAGCGTCAGTCGTCGCTCTGACGGCGCTTCAGGTAGCGCTCGAACTCCCGGGCGATGGCCTCACCGGACGCCTCGGGCAGGTCGGTGGTGTCGCGGGTCTCCTCGAGGGCGCGGACGTAGTCGGCGACGTCCTCGTCCTCCTCGGCCAGCTCGTCGACGCCGCGCTCCCAGGCGCGGGCGTCCTCGGGCAGGTCGCCGAGGGGGATGCTCGCCTGCAGCAGCTCCTCGACCTGGGAGACCAGCGCCAGGGTCGCCTTCGGGCACGGCGGCTGCGCGACGTAGTGGGGCACCGCGGCCCAGTAGGACACCGACGGCATGTCGAGCTGCACGCACGCGTCCTGGAAGACGCCGACGATGCCGGTCGGGCCCTCGTAGGTCGACTGCTCGAGGTCGAGGCGGTCGACCAGCTCGGGCTCCGTGGCGGTGCCGGTGACCGGGATCGGGCGGGTGTGCGGGGTGTCGGCGAGCAGCGCGCCCAGGGTGACCACCATCTCGGCGCCGAGCTCCTCGCACGCGGCGAGCAGCTCGGCGGAGAACTGCCGCCAGCGCATGTTCGGCTCGATCCCGCGGATCAGGATGATGTCGCGGTCCAGGTCCGGGGGAGAGGCGATCGCGATCTGGGTGCTCGGCCAGGTCAGCCGTCGGTGTCCGCGGTCGTCGGTCCCGACCGTGGGCCGGTTGACCTGGAAGTCGTAGAAGTCCTCGGGGTCGACCGCCCCGACGACCTGGGCGTGCCACACCCGCATCAGGTGGTCCACCGCGCCGGACGCCGCGTCCGCGGCGTCGTTCCAGCCCTCGAACGCAGCGATCACCACCGGGTCGACGAGGTCGCGGACCCCCTGGAGCTCGATCACCCCACCAAGCCTAGTCGGCGCCAGGATTTCTGCCCGCGCCACGCGCGGTGTCAGCATCTGGGAATCAGGTCCAGTCTGTGGACGCTTGTTCCTAGGCTTGTTGACCCGGCCGCCTCGCGGCCACGAGAGGAGTCCCGTTGCCCGACCTTCGCCCCGACCTGACTGACGAGCTCACGCGTGCGCTGGGCGAGCGGATCATGGTGCTGGACGGCGCGATGGGGACGGCGATCCAGCGGGACCGTCCCGACGAGGCCGGCTACCGCGGCGACCGGTTCGCCGACTGGCCCTCGGACCTGGTCGGCAACAACGACCTGCTCACGCTCACCCAGCCGGAGATCATCGCGGGCATCCACCGCGAGTACCTCGAGGCCGGCGCCGACATCATCGAGACCAACACGTTCAACGCCAACGCCGTCTCGCTCTCCGACTACGGCATGGCCGAGCTCGCCTACGAGCTCAACCTGGAGGCCGCCCGGCTCGCCCGCCGCGAGGCCGACGCCGTCGCCACGCCGGACAAGCCCCGGTACGTCGCCGGAGCGCTCGGCCCCACCACCCGCACGGCGTCGATCTCGCCGGACGTCAACGACCCGGGCGCGCGCAACGTCTCCTTCGAGCAGCTCGTCGACGCCTACCTGGTCGCCGCCCGCGGCCTGGTCGACGGCGGCTCCGACCTGCTGATGGTCGAGACGATCTTCGACACCCTCAACGCCAAGGCCGCGATCTTCGCCCTCGAGACGCTCTTCGAGGAGCACGGACGTCGCTGGCCGGTGATCATCTCCGGCACCATCACCGACGCGTCCGGGCGCACGCTCTCCGGCCAGGTGACGGAGGCCTTCTGGGACTCCGTGCGCCACGTCCGCCCGCTGGCCGTCGGCCTCAACTGCGCGCTCGGCGCCAAGGAGATGCGGCCCTACATCGCCGAGCTCGCCCGGCTCGCCGACTCGTTCGTGTCCTGCTACCCCAACGCCGGCCTGCCCAACGCCTTCGGCGAGTACGACGAGGTCCCCGACGAGACCGCGGCGGTCCTCCGGGAGTTCGCCGAGAGCGGCTTCGTCAACATCGTCGGCGGGTGCTGCGGCACCACGCCCGCGCACATCGCCGCGATCGCGAGCGCCGTCGAGGACCAGCAGCGCCGTACGCCGGCCGAGACCCGGCCCGCCATGCGGCTCTCCGGCCTCGAGCCCTTCACGATCACCCCCGACAGCCTCTTCGTGAACGTCGGCGAGCGCACCAACATCACCGGCTCCGCACGCTTCCGCAACCTGATCAAGGCCGGCGACTACGACACCGCGCTCACCGTGGCCGCCCAGCAGGTCGACAACGGTGCGCAGGTCATCGACGTCAACATGGACGAGGGCATGATCGACGGCGTCGCCGCGATGGACCGCTTCCTCAAGCTGGTCGCCTCCGAGCCCGACATCAGCCGGGTGCCGGTCATGGTCGACTCCTCGAAGTGGGAGGTCATCGAGGCCGGGCTGCGCTGCGTCCAGGGCAAGCCGATCGTCAACTCGATCTCGCTCAAGGAGGGCGAGGAGAAGTTCGTCGAGCAGGCCCGGCTGTGCCGCAAGTACGGCGCGGCCGCGGTCGTGATGGCCTTCGACGAGGACGGCCAGGCCGACTCGCTCGCCCGCCGTACCGCCATCTGCGAGCGCGCCTACCGGATCCTGGTCGACGAGGTCGGCTTCCCGGCCGAGGACATCATCTTCGACCCCAACGTCTTCGCCGTCGCCACGGGCATCGAGGAGCACGCGTCGTACGGCCTGGACTTCATCGAGGCCACCCGCTGGATCAAGGCCAACCTGCCCGGCGCGAAGGTGTCGGGCGGCATCTCGAACGTCAGCTTCTCCTTCCGCGGCAACAACCCGGTCCGTGAGGCGATCCACGCCGTCTTCCTCTTCCACGCGATCCGGGCCGGCCTCGACATGGGCATCGTCAACGCCGGCGCGCTGGCGGTCTACGACGAGGTCGAGCCCGAGCTGCGCGAGCGGATCGAGGACGTGGTCCTCAACCGCCGACCCGACGCCGCCGAGCGGCTGCTCGAGATCGCCGAGGAGCACAACCGGACCGGCGAGGAGGCCGAGGCGGCCGCGGAGGAGTGGCGCTCGCTGCCGGTCGCCGAGCGGATCACCCACGCGCTGGTGAAGGGCATCGACGCCCACGTCGAGGCCGACACCGAGGAGCTCCGCGCCGAGATCGCGGGCCGCGGCGGCCGGCCGATCGAGGTGATCGAGGGCCCGCTCATGGACGGCATGGACGTCGTCGGCGACCTCTTCGGCTCCGGGAAGATGTTCCTCCCGCAGGTCGTGAAGTCCGCGCGCGTCATGAAGAAGGCCGTCGCCTACCTCATCCCGTTCATCGAGGAGGAGAAGGCGGCCAACCCTGAGTTCGCCGCGCAGAAGGACACCAACGGCACCATCGTGATGGCGACGGTCAAGGGCGACGTCCACGACATCGGCAAGAACATCGTCGGCGTCGTGCTGCAGTGCAACAACTACGAGGTCATCGACCTCGGCGTGATGGTGCCGGCGCAGAAGATCCTGGACACCGCCCAGGAGGTGGGCGCCGACATCATCGGCCTCTCCGGACTGATCACCCCGTCGCTGGACGAGATGGTCAACGTCGCGAACGAGATGCAGCGCCTCGGCCTCGACCTGCCGCTGCTGATCGGCGGCGCGACCACCTCGCGTGCGCACACCGCCGTGAAGGTGGACCCGCGGTACGACGGACCCGTCGTCTGGGTGAAGGACGCCTCCCGCTCGGTCCCGACGGCGGCCGCGCTGCTCCACGAGACCCGGCGCGAGCAGCTGTTGGCCGACGTACGCGTCGACTACGACGCACTCCGGGCGCGGCACGCCGGCAAGTCCGACCGCCCCCAGCTCTCGATCCAGGCAGCGCGGTCCAACGCCACGCCGGTCGACTGGTCGTCGTACCAGCCCCCGGCGCCGGCGCAGCCCGGCGTGCACGTGCTCGCCGACTACGACCTGGCCGAGCTGCGCGAGTACATCGACTGGCAGCCGTTCTTCAACGCCTGGGAGATGAAGGGCAAGTTCCCCGACATCCTCAACAGCCCGACGACGGGTGAGGCGGCGCGCCGGCTGTACGACGACGCGCAGGAGATGCTCGACCGGATGATCGCCGAGCGGTGGGTCTCCGCCTACGGCGTCTACGGCCTCTTCCCGGCGGCCGCCGAGGGCGACGACGTGGTCGTGTACGACGACGACACCCGCTCGTCGCGCCGGGCGGTCCTCCACCAGCTGCGCCAGCAGGGCGAGCACCGCGAGGGGATCCCCAACCGGGCGCTGTCCGACTACGTCGCACCCGTGTCGACCGGGCTCGCCGACCACGTGGGCGCCTTCGCGGTGACGGCCGGCATCGGCCTCCCGGAGAAGGTCGCGATGTTCAAGGCCGACCTCGACGACTACAGCGCGATCCTGCTCGAGGCGCTCGCGGACCGGCTCGCGGAGGCGTTCGCGGAGCGGCTGCACGAGCGGGTGCGCACGGAGTTCTGGGGTCACGCGGCTGAGGAGTCGCTGTCCAACGAGGACCTGATCGCCGAGAGGTACGCCGGCATCCGGCCCGCGCCGGGCTACCCCGCCTGCCCCGACCACACCGAGAAGCTGACCATCTGGGACCTCCTCGACGTCGAGGCGAGCACCGGCATCACCCTGACCGAGTCGATGGCGATGTGGCCCGGTGCGTCGGTGTCCGGCATCTACTACAGCCACCCGCAGGCGCAGTACTTCGTCGTCGGCCGCCTCGGCCGCGACCAGGTCGAGGACTACGCCGGCCGGAAGGGCTGGACCCTGACCGAGGCCGAGCGGTGGCTCTCCGCCAACCTCGGCTACGACCCCGATGACTGATCCGGCGACCGGTCCGTCGACCGACCCCGCGCCGCAGGCATCGGGATTGGTCACCAACCCCCACGTGGGAGGCCCTCCGGAGGGGGTTGGTGACCAATCCCCACGGCTTGAGACACCCGCAGCGGTCCTGTGGGACATGGACGGCACGCTGGTCGACACCGAGCCGTACTGGATCGAGACCGAGTACGCCCTCGCCGAGCGGTACGGCGGCACCTGGAGCGAGGCGCACGCGCTCAACCTGGTCGGCAACGACCTGCTCGACTCAGGCCGCTACATCCGCGAGCACATGGGCATCGACCTCGAGCCGGAGCAGATCGTCCAGGAGCTCCTGGACGGCGTGGTCGGCCGCGTCGAGCAGGAGGTCCCGTGGCGGCCCGGTGCCGTCGAGCTGCTCACCGGCCTCGTGGCGAGCGGTACGCCGTGCGCGCTCGTCACCATGTCCTACGAGCGCTTCGTCGCCCCGATCTTGGCCCGGCTCCCCGCCGAGACCTTCCGGGTGATCGTGACCGGCGACAAGGTGGAGTTCGGCAAGCCCCACCCCGAGCCCTACCTCACCGCCGCCGCAGCGCTCGGCGTACGGCCTGAGGACTGCCTGGCCGTGGAGGACTCCAACACCGGCGCCAAGTCGGCCGAGGCGGCCGGCTGCCTGGTGCTCGTGGTGGAGAACCACGTCCCGGTCCTCGTGGGGGAGCGTCGGGTCTTCGCAGACACGCTGGAGGGGATCGACCTGGCCGCGGTGTGGCGCGAGGGTCCTAGTACCGATCACCGCGACGAGCGCCGGGGGTCCTAGTACCACCGGACAATGGCGACCGGTCCGCTCGCTGACCCAGACTTGGGGCAACTCGGGGGAGCAGCATCTCCTCTTGGGTCACTCAAGAAAGAGGATCGATGCTCATCCGACGCAGTCCCGCCATCGTGCTCAGCCTCGTGCTGGGCGCAGCGGCCCTTCTCGTCGTACCTGGTGCGGCGTGGAGTGATGGCGGGACTGCGACGGATGTCGCCAAGGGCAAGGACGGCTGCGACAAGAACACGTCGTCCCGCGCCGTGGTCAAGGTCGGCACTCTCGAGAACAACAACGCACGCCTCCTCGTTGTCGGCACCGTCTGGAGCGACGACAGCGACGTGTGGGTCTGGAAGCTGAAGCACAACGGGGACGTGTCCGACGACGGACGCGCGACCGGCGACGAGGACACCGACCGCGCGTTCCGCATCCAGCGGACCATGTTCAACGGCGTCGGTACTGACGACATCGTCTTCCGCGCTGAGAACCAGCGGACCGGCGAAGTCTGTCGCGCCACCGTCAGTTACTGACCTCGGTCGACGAGGACCTATTCTGTCCGGGCCCCGTCGAAAGGTGTCCCGTTTGCGCGTCCTCCGCAGCCCGGTCGCGCTCTTCCTGATGCTCGGGCTCCTCACCGTGGTCGGCATCATCGTGGCCACCAACAAGCTCGCTGACCGTGCGGCGAGGCAAGAGGCGATCGCTGAGGCGGCGGGCACCACCGAGGTCCTCGCCCGCTCCGTGGTGGAGCCCGATGTACCCAAGGGGCTCATCAACACGACTCCCCGCAAGCTGGCGGCCGCCGACAAGATGGACCGCGCGGTCACACCACGGCTGCTCGATGTGTCGACGGTGGACCGGGTCAACATCTGGACCGAGGACGGCCGGAATGTGTACTCGAGCGAAGGCCCCGATCTGCTGGGCCGTAAGTTCTCGCTGAGCGATGCGCAGCTGGCCGTCCTCGAGGACGGCGGCGCAGGCTCGGAGATCGCCGACCCCGATCGGCCGGAGAACAGGTCAGTGACCGGCGCCGACTCCGGCCGTGGCCTCGTCCAGACCTACACGAGGATCAGCTCGCCGGAGGGTGAGCCACTGCTGCTGGAGGCCTACTACACGCTCGACGAGATCGAGCAGCGTCGCGCCGAGATCTATTCGTCGTTCCGTTGGATCACGATCGCGCCGCTCGTCCTGATGATCCTCGTCGCGACGGCGATCCTGCTCGGTCTCACGCGCGAGCTGCGTCGTGGGGCCGCCGAGCGCGAGCGGCTGCTCCGCTCGGCGATGGAGGCCTCGGACGCCGAACGCCGTCGTATCGCGCGCGACCTGCACGACAGCGTGGTCCAGGATCTCGCCGGTACGGCGTTCGCCGTCACCGCCGTCGCGCGTCAGCCGAACACCGAGCCGGCTGCGAAGGAGACGCTCGACGACGCGGGTGCAGCGCTGCGCGGGAGCCTCAAGGCGCTGCGCTCGCTGCTCGCCGAGATCCACCCGCCAGAGCTGAGCGCCGACGGCCTGGCCGCCGCCCTGGCGGACCTGATCGCTCCCGCCGGCGCCGCGGGGATCCAGGCGTCGGTCAGCGTCGAGGGCGCCGAGACCATCTCGAACGAGAAGGCCGCACTCGTGTGGCGGGTCGCGCAGGAGGCCGTGCGCAACACCATCCGCCACTCGGAGGCCTCCACCCTCGCCGTGACGGTCCGCGGTGACGGCTCCCGGCTGACCCTCGAGGTCGTCGACGACGGCGTCGGCTTCGAGCCGCGAGGCCAGCGGGGCAGGGACAGCTACGGCCTGCGCGGCCTCCGCAGCCTGGTCGTCGACAGCGGTGGAGCGCTCGACGTGCGATCCTCGCCCGGGGACGGCACGACCGTGCACATGGAGGTGGACGCCCAGTGACCCAGCAAGCCGGCCCCGCGCCGATCCGCGTGGTCCTCGCCGACGACCACGCGGTGATCCGCGCGGGCCTCGAGCAGCTCCTCGCCGGCACCGACGACATCCAGGTGGTCGGGCAGGCCGCCGACGGCCAGCAGGCCATCGAGGTCGCTCGTGAGCTCCGGCCGGACGTCGTCCTCATGGACCTGCAGATGCCCAACGTCGACGGCGTCGCCGCCACGCGCGCCATCATCGGCGAGAAGCTCGGCGTCGACGTCCTCGTCCTCACGTCGTACTCCGACAGCGAGCGGATCATCGCCGCCCTCGACGCCGGCGCGGTCGGCTACCTGCTCAAAGACGCTGACCCCGACGACGTCCTGCAGGGCATCCGGGCCGTCAGCCGCGGCGAGTCGCCGATCCACCCCAAGGCAGCCCGCGCGCTCCTCGGCACCCGGGCGGGCTCGTCCCAGGTACAGCTGACCAGCCGCGAGTCCGAGGTGCTCGGACTGGTGCGGCAGGGTCTGGCCAACAAGCAGATCGCCCGCCGGCTCGAGATCTCCGAGCGGACCGTCAAGGCGCACCTCACCTCGGCGTTCGCGCGGATCGGCGTCAGCGACCGCACCCAAGCCGCCCTCTGGGCGGAGCGAAACGGCCTCTGACCTGCGCCGACTCTCCGTGGCGCATGCCCAGGGGATTGGTCACCAACCCGGTCCGATCGGTCCGCTGAGAGCAGGTTGGTGACCAATCCGCCCCGCCGGTCAGTCGTCGGCGAGCGGCGACGCATCGACCGCCGGCGGAAGCTCCGGGAGCGGCGGGGGAGTGCCACCCCAGGCCGGACAGATCGCCTGGTGGGCGCACCAGGAGCACAGCCGGCCCGGGTTGGGACGCCAGTCGCCCGACTCGCCGGCCAAGCGGATGGCGTCCCAGATCGCCTCCACCTTGCGCTCGGTGGCGAGCAGGTCCCGCTCGTCGGGGACGTAGCGCAGCATCTCGCCGTCGCCCAGGTAGACCAGCTGCAGCATCGCCGGCACCACGCCGCGGGTGCGCCAGATGACCAGCGCGTAGAACTTCATCTGGAAGAGCGCCTTGCCCTCGAACATCTCGCCCGGTGAGCGGCCCGTCTTGTAGTCGACCACCCGGATCGCGCCGTCCGGGGCGATGTCGAGGCGGTCGACGTAGCCACGGAGGAGGAGCTTCGAGTCGAGCAGCGTCTCGACGTACAGCTCGCGCTCGGCGGGTTCGAGACGCTGCGGGTCCTCCAGCGTGAAGTACCGCTCGAGCACGTCGCGGCACGACCCGAGCCAGGCGACGATCTCCGGGCCGTCGTGCGGCAGCATCTCGGCGAGCTCCGGGGCCTCCGCCACGAGGTCGTCCCAGGCCGGCGTCAGCATCTGCTGCGCCCGCTCCGGCGTCCGCGACAGCGCAGGGAGGTCGAAGAGGTCCTCCAGCACCTTGTGCACCACCGTGCCGCGGACGGCGTCGGGGGAGAAGGGCTCCGGGAGTTTGTCGATCGTGCGGAACCGGTAGAGGAGCGGGCAGCTCATGAAGTCCGCCGCGCGGCTCGGCGACAGGGCGCCCAGCACCTCCACGCCGTCGACCGGGGTCGAGACCCGGGCGGCCGGGGACTCCTGGTGCACACCCACGACCGGCAGCCTAGGTGCGGGCGCCGACACCGTCCGCACCGGCACGCAGGGCACCGTCGGATAGCCTCGTCGCGTGCCCGACACGCCGCCCCGAGACCGTCCCCCGGGCACCTTCAAGGTCGGCTCGATCGCGGGCAGCGACGTGCTGGTGACCTCGTCGTGGTTCCTCGTCGCCGGCCTGATCGCGGTGATCGTGGCGCCGGCCGCGGAGAGCGTCCAGCCCGGGATCGGGGTGTGGAAGTACGTCGCGGGGCTCGCCTTCGCGATCATCCTCTACCTGTCGATCCTCATCCACGAGGCGTCCCACGCGCTCGTCGCGCGCCGCTACGGCTTCCCGGTCAGCTCGATCACGCTGCACTTCCTCGGCGGCATGACCGCCATCGAGGGCGAGGCACGGCGCCCTCGGCAGGAGTTCTTCATCGCCGTGGTCGGCCCGCTCAGCTCGATCGCCGTCGGGCTGGTCGCGCTCGCCGTACGCGGCTTCATCCCGGAGGGTCTGCTCCTCATGGCCGTCGACGGGCTCGCGGGCGCCAACCTGCTCGTCGGCGTGCTCAACCTCGTGCCCGGTCTCCCGCTCGACGGCGGACGCGTCCTGAAGTCGCTCGTCTGGGGTGCCACCGGCAGCGTCCACCGCGGCACGATCGTCGCGGGATGGGTGGGCCGGGTCGCCGCCGTGGCGGCGATGGGCTGGCCCTTCGCGCAGCAGGCGCTCTTCGGCCAGGAGCCGGACGTGCTCGACTTCGTGCTGGCGTTCGTCGTCGCGGCGTTCCTCTGGTCGGGCGCCTCCGCGTCGCTGGCGGGCGCCCGGATCCGGGGCCGGATGGCCCACCTGGTCGCCCGCGACCTCGCCCGCCGTACCCTCGCCGTCCCTGACGACCTGCCGCTCGCCGAGGCGGTACGCCGCGCGCAGGACGCCTCCGCGGGCAGCATCGTGACGGTGACCGGCAGCGGGGTACCCGTCGGGATCGTGAGCGAGGCGGCTGTGGCGGCCACCCCGGAGGACCGCCGACCGTGGCTGGCCGTGTCCACCGTCGCTCGCACGCTCGACGACGGCCTCCGTCTCCCGGTCGCGATCGGCGGTGAGGACCTCGTGCGAGCGCTCAGCGCGACGCCCGCGGCCGAGTACCTGCTCCTCGAGCCCGACGGGAGCATCTACGGCGTGCTGGTCACCGCCGACGTCGATAGGGCGTTCCGGGAGTCCGCCGACTAGGGTGCGGGCCGTGTCCGATCCCGCCACCGACGCCAGCCCCGACGTACCCCCGGAGGCGTGGTCCGGTGTCCACCGTGGACCGCTGCGTGCGGGGGAGTGGATCCGTCTGGTCGACCAGAAGGGTCGCCGGCACAACTTCGAGCTCGTGCCCGGCAAGCGCTTCTTCTCCAACCGCGGGCACATCGAGCACGACGAGCTGATCGGCCGCGAGGAGGGCTTCACGGTCGTCTCCTCTGCGGGCGGCGAGTACCTCTGCTTCCGACCGCTGCTCTCGGAGTTCGTGGTGTCGATGCCGCGCGGTGCAGCGGTCGTCTACCCCAAGGACGCCGCCCAGATCGTGGCCCTGGCCGACATCTTCCCCGGCGCCCACGTGGTCGAGGCCGGAGTCGGGTCCGGAGCCCTCACCTGCTCGCTGCTGCGCGCGGTCGGCCCCTACGGCCGGGTCTCGTCGTACGAGCGCCGCGAGGAGTTCGCCGACGTCGCCCGCCGCAACGTCAACCAGTTCTTCGGCGCCCCCGAGGGCGAGACCCACCCGGCGTGGCGGCTCACGATCGGCGACCTCGCGGAGGAGCTTCCGGCGACGGGGGAGCGCGCGGACCGGGTCATCCTGGACATGCTCGCGCCCTGGGAGTGCCTCGACGCGACCGCGGACGCGCTCCGGCCCGGCGGCATCGTGTGCGCGTACGTCGCGACCACCACCCAGCTCTCCCGGTTCGTCGAGACCGTCCGGCTGCACGGCGGCTTCACCGAGCCGCAGGCGTGGGAGTCGCTGGTCCGCGACTGGCACGTCGAGGGCCTCGCCGTCCGGCCCGGTCACAAGATGATCGGCCACACCGCCTTCCTGGTCACCGCGCGGCGGATGGCACCGGGGGAGCGACCGCCGCTGAAGAAGCGCCGCCCCGCCCCCGGCGCCTACGGGCCCGACTACACCGGGCCCCGCCCTCCCGGCGTCCCGGTGGAGGAGCCGGGCGACTGACCGCTCGCCCGCGCCGCGCGGGGGATGGCTGTCTCACGGGCGGCCTCCGGATGGTGTTTGGTCACCAACCCGCTCGCATCGGCCGGCCCAGATGGGGTTGGTGACCAATCCGCATGGTCGTTCGCGTCCAAATCGTGACCAACACCGCGAAATGTGATCTTCCCTCCCGGCACGTCACGGGTAGGGTCGAGCGCACAGGAGGTGGCGCTGATGTCGACATCGGAAGGCGTTTCCAGTGCGGGGGGTCGCACCCCTGAGGAGCTCGCGAGCCAAGTGCGGCTGCTGGAGGCAGAGGTCTCGGACCTGCGCCTGCGGCTGGCCGACAGCCCGTCGCACTCGCGCGGACTCGAGCTGCGGCTCGCGGACGCGCAGCGGTCGTTGGCCGGGCTGACCTCGCAGAACGAGCGACTCGCCCAGACGCTGCGCGAGGCGCGCGACCAGATCATGAAGCTCAAGGAGGAGGTCGACCGGCTCGCCCAGCCGCCGGCCGGCTTCGGCACCTTCCTGACCCGCAACGAGGACGACTCGATCGACGTCTTCACCGGTGGCCGCAAGCTTCGCGTGAACGTCAGTCCGAGCGTCGACCTCGACTCCCTGCGCCGCGGCCAGGAGGTCATGCTCAACGAGGCCCTCAACGTCGTCGACGCCCTCGAGTTCGAGGAGGTCGGCGAGGTGGTGATGCTCAAGGAGATCCTCGCCGACGGCGAGCGGGCCCTGGTCATCGCCAACGCCGACGAGGAGCGGATCGTCCGGCTCGCCGAGCCGCTGCTCACCGAGACGATCCGAGCCGGCGACTCGCTGCTGCTCGACCCGCGCGCCGGCTACGTCTACGAGAAGGTCCCGAAGTCCGAGGTCGAGGAGCTGATCCTCGAAGAGGTCCCGGACATCGCCTACGAGTCGATCGGCGGCCTGGCCGGTCAGATCGAGCAGATCCAGGACGCGGTCGAGCTGCCCTACCTCTACCCGGAGCTCTTCAAGGAGCACCAGCTCAAGCCCCCGAAGGGCGTCCTGCTCTACGGCCCGCCCGGATGCGGCAAGACCCTCATCGCGAAGGCGGTCGCCAACTCCCTGGCCAAGAAGGTCGCGGCGAAGACGGGCCAGGAGGGCAAGTCCTACTTCCTCAACATCAAGGGCCCCGAGCTCCTGAACAAGTACGTCGGCGAGACCGAGCGCCACATCCGGCTCGTCTTCCAGCGGGCCCGGGAGAAGGCCAGCACCGGTACGCCGGTCATCGTGTTCTTCGACGAGATGGACTCGCTGTTCCGCACCCGCGGCTCGGGCGTCTCCTCGGACGTCGAGAACACCATCGTCCCGCAGCTGCTCAGCGAGATCGACGGCGTCGAGCTGCTCGAGAACGTGCTGGTGATCGGTGCCTCGAACCGTGAGGACATGATCGACCCCGCCATCCTGCGTCCCGGCCGCCTCGACGTGAAGATCAAGATCGAGCGCCCGGACGCCGAGTCGGCGCGGGACATCTTCAGCAAGTACCTCCTGCCGACCTTGCCGCTGCACGCCGACGATCTCTCCGAGTTCGCCGGTAATCGCGACGCGTGCGTCGCGGCGATGATCCGGGCGACGGTCGAGCGGATGTACACCGAGACCGAGGAGAACCGCTTCCTGGAGGTCACCTACGCCAACGGTGACAAGGAGGTCCTCTACTTCAAGGACTTCAACTCGGGCGCGATGATCCAGAACATCGTCGACCGGGCCAAGAAGATGGCGATCAAGGACTTCCTCGACCACGACCAGCACGGCCTGCGGGTCTCCCACCTGCTCCAGGCGTGCGTGGACGAGTTCAAGGAGAACGAGGACCTGCCCAACACCACCAACCCCGACGACTGGGCGCGGATCTCGGGCAAGAAGGGCGAGCGGATCGTCTTCATCCGCACGCTCATCACCGGCAAGCAGGGCACCGAGCCCGGTCGGTCCATCGACACCGTCTCCAACACCGGCCAGTACCTCTAGCACCGCACCGACGAGCCAGTTCGGTCGCCCAGCAGGAGCGTCGTACGGCGAGAGCGCCCGCCGGTCGCCTCGCCGTACGACTTCCGGCGACCGCGGAGTGCGGCTCAGCCGGTGGGTTCGGTCACGTCCGCGACGGACGCATCCAGCGCCGCCAGCAGCGTCGCGGCGTCCACGGTGAGCGCCACGCCGGGGGCGCCTGCGCCGATGCTCACCGTCCCGGTCACCGAGGCGTCCGCGACCACGGGCAGGGGCGACTCGCTCCCGAGCGGGGTGATGGTGCCGCGGACGTACCCGGTCACCGCGTACGCCGCCTCCGCGTCCGGCATCGAGACCCGGTTGACGCCGAGCAGCGCGCGCAGCTTGGGCCAGGCGATCTCCCGGTCGCCCGGCACCAGCACGAAGCGGAAGTCGCCCTCGCTGACCCGGACCACCATGGTCTTCACGATCTGGTGGGCGTCCAGACCGCGCGCCGCAGCGGCCTCCTGCAGCGACCGCACCGGGCCGTGGCGGGTGACGGTCACCTCGAGCCCGAGGCCGCGGGCCGCCTCGATCGCCCGGGCGGAGTTGTCGGTCACGCTCCGAACCTAGCGGGATTGGTCACCAACCCGGTCCCGGAGCGGTCCGCGGACCGGGTTGGTGACCAATCCCCCTCACCTTGCTCGCGTAGGCTCAGGGACATGAGCGTGCGCCGGGTCATGGGGACCGAGGTGGAGTACGGCATCGCCGTGCAGGGGCAGCCGCTTGCCAACCCGATGGTGGCGTCGTCCCAGGTGGTCAACGCCTACGCCTCGGCGACGCTGAAGGCGCGGCGGGCGCGGTGGGACTTCGAGGAGGAGTCGCCGCTGCGCGACGCCCGCGGCTTCGACATGTCCCGGCAGGTCGCGGACCCCAGCCAGCTCACCGACGAGGACATGGGCCTGGCCAACGTGATCCTCACCAACGGCGCCCGGCTCTACGTCGACCACGCCCACCCGGAGTACTCCACGCCGGAGGTCACCACGCCCCTCGACGTGGTCCGCTGGGAGAAGGCCGGCGAGCTGGTCATGCTCGACGCCTCCCGTCGCGCCGGCCAGCTGCCCAACGGCGCGCCGATCGTCCTGTACAAGAACAACACCGACAACAAGGGCGCGTCGTACGGCGCCCACGAGAACTACCTGATGCGCCGCTCGACCCCGTTCGGCGACATCGTGCGGCACCTGACGCCGTTCTTCGTCAGCCGCCAGGTCTTCTGCGGCGCCGGCCGGATGGGGATCGGGCAGGACGGCCGCACCCACGCCTACCAGATCAGCCAGCGTGCCGACTTCTTCGAGGTCGAGGTCGGGCTCGAGACCACGCTCAAGCGGCCGATCATCAACACCCGCGACGAGCCGCACGCCGACCCCGAGAAGTACCGCCGGCTGCACGTCATCATCGGCGACGCCAACCTCTCGGAGGTCGCGTCGTACCTCAAGGTCGGCACCACCTCCCTGGTGCTCGCCATGATCGAGGACCGTTTCCTGACCACGGACCTCACCGTGGAGGGTCCGGTCGCCGGGCTCCGGGCGATCTCCCACGACCCGACGCTGCGCCAGACGGTCACCCTCACGGACGGACGCGAGCTCACCGGCATCCAGCTGCAGCTGGAGTACCTCGACCTGGCCCGCAAGTACGTCGAGGACCGCTACGGCGCGGACGCCGACCCCCAGACCGTCGACGTGCTCGAGCGCTGGGAGTCGGTCCTGGACCGGCTCGAGCGTGACCCGATGCTGTGCGCCCGCGAGCTGGACTGGGTCGCGAAGCTGAAGCTGATCGAGCAGTACCGACAGCGCGACGGCCTGGCATGGGACGACGCCAAGCTGCAGCTCATCGACTACCAATACTCCGACATCCGCCCCGAGAAGGGCCTCTACCACCGGCTGGCGGCCGGCGGGCGGATGGACCGGCTCCTCGACGACGCTGCGATCGAGACCGCGATGCACGAGCCGCCGGAGGACACCCGCGCCTACTTCCGCGGCCGCTGCCTCGAGCAGTACGCCGCCCACGTGGCCGCCGCGTCATGGGACTCGGTGATCTTCGACCTCCCCGGCCGCGAGTCGCTGCAGCGGGTCCCGACGATCGACCCGCTCCGGGGCAGCAAGGCGCACGTGGGCGAGCTGCTCGACCGCAGTGAGACGGCCGAGGAGTTGTTCACCGCTCTCACCCGCTGAGTGGATAGGGTCGAGGTATGGCACAGGAGCAGAAGCAGCCGCGGAAGGCCTCCGAGGTCGACGAGTCGGTCGAGACCGCGCCGGAGTCCGACGTCGCCGAGCGCAAGGAGGCGCTCGACAGCGACATCGACGACATCCTCGACGAGATCGACGACGTGCTCGAGACCAACGCCGAGGACTTCGTGAAGTCGTTCATCCAGAAGGGCGGGGAGTAGGCCTTGGGCGACCCGCGACTCCCGGCCGCGTTCCTGCAGCCGGGCACCTCGTCGTTCAGCGACTTCCTCGCCGAGCAGGCGCCGGACCTGCTGCCCGGGCGCCGCGCCGTACCCCAGGGCCACTCCGGCTCCCACGCAGGAGACCTGGCGCCGCACGGCACCACGATCGTGGCCGCGACCTTCCCCGGCGGCGTCGTGATGGCCGGCGACCGGCGCGCCACGATGGGCAACATCATCGCCCAGCGCGACATCGAGAAGGTCTTCCCGGCCGACGAGTTCTCCGCCGTCGGCATCGCCGGCACCGCAGGCATCGCCGTCGAGATGGTGCGGCTCTTCCAGACCGAGCTCGAGCACTACGAGAAGATCGAGGGCACGACCCTCTCGATGGACGGCAAGGCCAACCGCCTCGCGGCGCTGATCCGCGGCAACCTCGGCATGGCGATGCAAGGACTGGCCGTCGTCCCCCTCTTCGCCGGCTACGACCTCGCCGCGGACCAGGGTCGGATCTTCAGCTACGACGTCACCGGCGGCCGCTACGAGGAGACCGCATTCCACTCGGTCGGCTCCGGCTCGTTGTTCGCCCGCGGCTCGCTCAAGAAGCTCTACCGCGACGACCTCGACGAGACCGGGTGCGTCACCGCGGTCGTCCAGGCCCTGTACGACGCCGCCGACGACGACTCCGCGACCGGAGGCCCCGACCTGACCCGACGGATCTTCCCGATCGTGCAGGTCATCACCGCCGACGGCGGCCGACGGCTGCCCGACGCCGCCGTCGCGGCGATCGCCGACGAGGTGATCTCGGGCCGCATGTCCCGGCCCGACGGCCCGGCCGCCCCGCTGACCGGAGGTGACGCGCGATGAGCATGCCGTTCTACGTCTCGCCCGAGCAGCTGATGAAGGACCGGGCGGACTTCGCGCGCAAGGGCATCGCCCGCGGCCGGTCGGTCGTGGCGGTGCAGTACGCCGACGGCATCCTGTTCGTCTCGGAGAACCCCTCGCAGGCGCTGCACAAGGTCTCCGAGATCTATGACCGGATCGCGTTCGCTGCGGTCGGCCGCTACAACGAGTTCGAGAACCTCCGCATCGCCGGCGTACGCCTGGCCGACATGCGCGGCTACGCCTACGACCGTCGCGACGTCACCGGCCGTGGGCTGGCCAACGCCTACGCCCAGACGCTCGGGACCATCTTCTCCAGCGGCGGCGAGAAGCCGTACGAGGTGGAGATCTTCGTGGCCGAGATCGGCGACACCGCGGCCGACGACCAGCTCTACCGGCTCACCTACGACGGGCAGGTCAACGACGAGCACGGGTTCGCCGTCATGGGCGGGGCCGCGGACGTGGTCGGGGCGTACCTCAAGGAGCGGCACACCGACAGCGCTCCGCTCGCCGACGCCCTCGCCGTCACCGTTGCCGCGCTGGGCCACACCGACAGCGAGGACCGGGTGATCCCGGTCGACGACCTCGAGGTCGCGGTCCTCGACCGGACGCGTACCCAGCCTCGGAAGTTCTCCCGCATCCGCCCCGCGCGGCTCGAGCAGCTCCTCGGCGACCGCGGCGCGGCTGTGTCCGCGCCGCAGGAGCCCCCTGTGCTGCCCGCCTCGGACGGTGGCGGCTCCGACGAACCACCGATCGCTCCCTAGGCCCGCCGATTGCCGGTGGTTTGGTCACCAACCCCCGCAGGGGGAGTTCCCGAGGCCGGGTTGGTGACCAAACCCCAACGTCCGGGACGAGCCACTTTCCGTCCCGGATCCGGTCGGACCGGCACTTCTCCACAGCCCACGGGATCGCCGGGTGCTCAGCGGCCCGGGACGACGCAGGCTGTCCGGCATGAGTGACCTCGATTCCGACCTGCCCTTCCGCGGTGAGATCCACCTCCACCGCCACCGTCGCGTCAACCACGGCCTCGGCGTCACCCGCAGGCCCGGCCTGAGCCGACGTCAGGAGCACATGCGCGACCTGCGCGCCTACCTCCTGGTGGTTCCACCCAGTGCTCGATTCACCCACCTGACGGGAGCTGCCCTGCTCGGCTGGCAGCTCCCCAAGCTCCCGGAGCAGATTCCCGTTTTCGTCGCCGTGGACCGCAACGATCGCCGGCCACGTCGACCGGGGCTGCTGTGCTCGAGGATCAACCCCTCGGCGGAGCGACATCGGCGTCGACGACACGGCCTGCCCATCGACGACCCGCTGGAGATCCTCCTCCGCGCGGCACGCGATCTGAGCCTGCTCGACATGGTGGTGCTCGTCGACTCGGCTCGGCGCAAGGGCGACGTCGACCCGGCCCGGATGGAGGCGCTCCTCGATTCCCGACGGCCCGGCGTGGTGATGCTGCGCGAGGCCTGGCGGCGATCGAGTGGCCAGTCCGAGTCCGCGGGCGAGTCCCTGCTCCAGCAGTTCCACCACGTCCTGGAGATCCCGTTCGAGCCGCAGAGTGAGATCTGCGACCGTGAGGGCAGGGTCGTCGCGCGAGCGGACCTCCTCATCACGGGCACCCGGTTCCTGCACGAGTACGACGGCGCCTACCACCGCAGCGGGCCCCAGCACCGCAACGACCTGCGTCGCGAGCGCGACCTCGCCTCTACGTCGTACGTCCGCAAGGGCTACGTGCTCGACGACCTCCTCAACCATCCGGCAGCCGTCATGCAGGAGATGGACCAGGCCCTGGGACGTGTCCCCGACCTGAGGCGCTTGAGACGGTGGAAGCGGCTCGTCGACAACTCGCTCTACTCCGAGGCGGGGCGCGAACGCGTGCTCAACCGATGGCGCAGGAGCGGAGCGATCGTCGACTGGTCCGGGTCCGCGTGAGGGGTGGTGACCAAACCGAAACGCCCCGTTCCCCGGACTTCGTGGGCGTTCTGGCGTCGTGCGCCTAGTCTGGGTGCGTGGACCGCCGCATCTTCGGGATCGAGAACGAGTACGGCGTCACCTGCACGTTCAAGGGGCAGCGTCGGCTGAGCCCGGACGAGGTCGCCCGCTACCTGTTCCGCAAGGTCGTCAGCTGGGGACGCAGCAGCAACGTGTTCTTGCGCAACGGCGCCCGCCTCTACCTCGACGTCGGCAGCCACCCGGAGTACGCGACCCCCGAGTGCGACGACGTCACCGAGCTCGTCACCCACGACAAGGCAGGGGAGCGGGTGCTCGAGGGGCTGCTCCAGGACGCCGAGCAGCGGCTCCACGACGAGGGCATCGCCGGCGAGATCTACCTGTTCAAGAACAACACCGACTCCGCCGGCAACTCCTACGGGTGCCACGAGAACTACCTGGTCAGCCGGGCGGGGGAGTTCTCCCGGCTGGCCGACGTGCTGATCCCGTTCCTGGTGACCCGCCAGATCGTCGTCGGGGCCGGGAAGATCACCCAGACCCCGCGCGGCGCGTCGTACAGCGTCTCCCAGCGGGCCGAGCACATCTGGGAGGGCGTGAGCAGCGCGACCACGCGCAGCCGCCCGATCATCAACACCCGCGACGAGCCGCACGCCGACGCGGAGAAGTACCGCCGGCTCCACGTGATCGTCGGCGACTCGAACATGAGCGAGACCACCACGATGCTCAAGGTGGCCAGCTGCGACCTGGTGCTGCGGATGATCGAGGAGGGCGTGGTGATGCGCGACCTCACGATGGAGAACCCGATCCGGGCGATCCGGGAGATCTCCCACGACGTGACCGGGCGCCGGAAGATCCGGCTCGCGAACGGCCGCGAGGCCAGCGCGCTCGACATCCAGCAGGAGTACCTCACCAAGGCCCGCGACTTCGTCGACCGACGCGGGATCAGTACGCCGGTGATCGAGCAGACCCTGGACCTCTGGGAGCGCGGGCTCAAGGCGATCGAGTCCGACGACCTGGGACTGGTCGACCGCGAGATCGACTGGGTCATCAAGTGGAAGCTCATCGAGCGCTACCGCGCCAAGCACGGCCTCCCGCTCGGTCACCCCCGAATCGCCCAGCTCGACCTTGCCTACCACGACATCCACCGTGGCCGCGGCCTCTACTACCTGCTCGAGAAGCGCGGAGCGGTCGCCCGGGTGACCAGCGACCTGCGCATCTTCGAGGCCAAGTCGGTCCCGCCCCAGACGACCCGGGCCCGGCTCCGCGGCGAGTTCATCCGCAAGGCCCAGGAGCGCCGCCGCGACTTCACCGTCGACTGGGTCCACCTCAAGCTCAACGACCAGGCGCAGCGGACCGTCCTGTGCAAGGACCCCTTCCGGGCCCACGACGAGCGGGTGCAGCGGCTCATCGACGGCATGTAGGTCGCCGGGTCGGTGGCCCCGAGGCGCGGGGGTTTGGTCACCAACCCTGTGTTCGCGGGCCGGATTCCACAGGTTGGTGACCAAACCTGTTCCGCACCAGCCCGCCAGGCAGCGGCCGATCAGCCGACGCTCAGGTTCCACCGTTAGTGTGTGCGGCGCTGGAACCGCAGCACGTCCCGCACCCGAACGAAGGTTGAGCTCCGTGTCACGACGTCTCCGACGCCTCCCGATCGCCCTGCTTCCGCTCGTCCTCGCCTCCACGCTCGTGGCCTGCGGGTCCGACGACGGCTCGTCCTCCGACGGATCGAGCTCGGCCGACGCGCTCCACGGCATCACCATCAGCGGTGACACCGGCAAGGAGCCCGAGGTCAAGTGGGACGGCGACCTCGACACCGACAAGACCGAGACCACGGTCATCGACGCCGGCGACGGCGACGAGATCAAGGACGGCGACCAGATCCAGGCCTACCTGTGGATCGGCAACGGTTCGACGCAGAAGAAGGCCTACAGCGACTACGACAACGGCCAGCCGGAGACCGTCACGGCCAGCGACGACCTGAGCGCCGTCTTCAAGGACGCCGTGCTCGGCCAGACCATCGGATCCCGCGTCGCGGTCACGACGACGGCCGCGGACGCCTTCGGCGACTCCGGCAACACCAGCCTCGGCATCGGCAACAAGGACACCGTGCTGATCATCGTGGACCTGATGGAGCAGTACCAGCCGCCGACGCCCAAGGAGGTCCCCCAGGCGCAGATGCCGAAGATCATCGAGAAGGGTGACACGGTCACCGGCCTCGACTTCAGCGGCGTCGACAAGCCGAAGGCGGACGGCGACCTGCTGCGCAGCGTCGTCAAGGAGGGCAACGGCGCCAAGGTCACCACCGACTCGACCGTGAAGGTCAACTATCTCGGCTCCGTGTACGGCGCCAAGAAGCCCTTCGACGAGAGCTACTCGCAGAAGCCGATCTCCTTCGGTCTCTCGAGCGTGGTGAAGGGCTGGACCTACGGCCTCGACGGCCTCAAGGTCGGCAGCCGGGTGCTGCTGCAGATCCCGCCGGACCTCGGCTACGGGTCGCAGGAGCAGTCCGGCATCCCGGCCAACAGCACCCTCTACTTCGTGGTGGACATCATCTCGGCGAAGTAGGCACCGAGTAGGCCCGGCAGCACGACGTACGACCCCCGAGACGGCAGGATGGGGGGCATGACGGTCCGGAAGAGCGAACGCCTGCTCAACCTGCTGATCATGCTCCTCGTCCAGCGTCACTACGTCGCCAAGGACCGCATCCGGGAGATCCTCTACCCCGCGATGAGCGACGACGCCTTCGAGAAGATGTTCGAGCGGGACAAGGAGGAGCTGCGCAGCCTCGGCGTCCCGATCGAGGTCGGCAGCATGGACGCCTACTTCGACGACGAGCCCGGCTACCGGGTCCGTCCCGACCGGCTGGCGCTCCCCGACATCTCGCTGACCTCCGACGAGGCGGCGGTGATCGGCCTGGCGACCCGGGTGTGGCAGCACGCCCGGCTCGCCGACGCCACCAGCGAGGCCGTTCGCAAGCTCAGCGCGCTCGGCGTACCCATCGACGAGACCGCCCTCGACATCGCGGAGCCACGGCTGTCGGCCGACGAGCCGTCGTTCGACGTGTTCTGGGAGGCCATCCAGGAGCGGGTCCCCGTCGCGTTCGACTACCGCCGCTCCGGTGCCACTCGCACCTCGACCCGGCACCTGCAGCCGTGGGGCGTCGTGCGCTACTCCGGACGCTGGTACGTCGTCGGGCACGACGTCGACCGCGGCGAGGAGCGGGTCTTCCGGCTCTCGCGGATCCAGGGCGAGGCGCGCCGCGACGGGAAGCCGGGCTCCTACGAGATCCCGGCCGGCACCGACGTCCGCGCCACGGCCCTGCGGCTGGCCCGTCCCCCGGCGACGGGGGAGGCGGTCCTGCTCGTCCGCTCCGGCGCGGGGTTGGCGCTCCGGCGCGACGCGACGGCGGTGGACACCGACGTGGCCGGTCCGGACACCGCGACGGGCTGGGACCGGGTCCGCGTGCAGCGCGCCGAGGACGAGGTCGCCGACGAGGTGCTCGCCCACGGTGACGCCGTGTACGTCGAGTCTCCGACCACCGTGCGCGACGAGGTCGTCCGCCGGCTCCGCGCGACCGTCGGGGCCGCCTCGTGAGCACCACATCCGGACCGGGCGCCAAGGACCAGGTCGCCCGCCTGCTCACCCTGGTTCCGTTCCTGCACTCCCATGGCAGCGCGCGGCTCGAGGACGCCGCCCGCACCCTCGGCATCCCCCCCGAGCAGGTCCTCGCCGACCTGAAGGTGCTGCTGATGTGCGGCCTGCCTGGCGGCTACCCGGACGACCTCATCGACGTCGACCTCGACGCTCTCGAGGGTCCGGACGGGCTGGCCTCGGACGGCGTCATCCGGGTCACGAACGCCGACTACCTCGCCCGGCCGCTGCGCCTGACTCCGACCGAGGCGACGGCGATCATCGTGGCGCTGCGCGCGCTCCGTGAGAGCGCCGGCGCCGAGACCCGGGAGATCGTCGACCGGGCCCTCGCGAAGCTCGAGGCGGCGGCGGCCGGCGGTCCGCCGGTGCCGCACGTCGACCCCGGTGCGCCGCCCGGCGGCGTCGACCTCCTCCGCCTCGAGAGCGACCTGCGCCGGGCCGCCGACGAACGCCGCCAGGTCCGGTTGACCTACTACGTCCCCTCCCGCGACGAGCAGTCCGAGCGGGTCGTGGACCCGCGGGGCATCGTCTCGGCCCACGGCTTCACCTACCTCGACGCCTGGTGCCACAGCGCCGAGGCGCCGCGCCTCTTCCGGCTCGACCGGATCGCGGATGCGACCGTCCTGGACAGCGCGATCGCGACCGAGCCGGCGGCGCCCAGGGAGGTGGGGGAGACCGGCCTCTTCCCGCGCTCGCCGGAGTCGACGGTGGTCACCCTCGAGCTCGACCCCGCGGCGCGCTGGGTGGTCGAGTACTACCCGGTCGACGCCGTCCGGTCCCGTCGCGGCGGCCGGCTCGAGGTCGATCTGGTGGTCGCCAACGAGCGCTGGCTGCAGCGGCTGCTGTTGCGCTTGTCACCCCACGTCCGGGTCGTCGCGCCCGGGGAGTACGCCGACGCGCTCAGCGAGACGGCACGCCGTACGTTGAGTCTGTACACGTGAGTGCCGATCGATCTGGTCGCGGCGTACGATGAAATCACCCCGAAAACTCTGACTTGAGGATCGACATGCTCCCCCTTGCCATTGGTGGCCTCGGTACGACTGAGCTGCTGCTCATCCTGGCCGTCGTCGTGCTCCTGTTCGGCGCGTCCAAGCTCCCGGACCTGGCTCGGGGCAGCGGTCGCGCGCTGCGGATCTTCAAGGCCGAGACCAAGGGCCTGATGGACGATGACGACGACGTGAAGCCCACGGCGTCCGACCCCACCAAGACCCAGGCGCAGCTCGAGCTGGAGGCCAAGCAGGCCGACCTGGCCGCCCGCCAGGCCGAGCTCGACGCCGAGCGCGAGCGCCTGCAGCGCGGCGACAGCGCCTGACCGTCCGACGGTGGCCTTCGCCGGATTCTTCGACCTCTTCTCCAGCCGTCCACAGCACCCGGTCGGTGCCGATGGGCGGATGGCGCTCTCCGACCACTTCCGGGAGCTGCGCGCGCGCCTGATGCGCTCGGTGCTGCTGCTCATCGTCGTCTTCTCGGTCGCGCTCTTCTTCTACGACCAGCTCGCCGACCTGATCCGCGTCCCCTACGACGACGCGGTGCAGCGGCTGAACGGCTCGGTCCAGTCCGAGATCGTCGTCAGCGACGTCACCGGTCCGCTGATGCTGCAGCTGAAGCTCTGCGGGATCGTGGCGATCATCATCTGCAGCCCCTACTGGCTCTACCAGATCTGGGCGTTCATCCTGCCCGGGCTGCACCCGCAGGAGAAGAAGTGGACCCGCATCTTCGTCGGATTCGCGGGGCCGTTGTTCTTCGCCGGGGTCGCCCTGGCCTACTACGTGATGCCCAAGGCGCTCGAGGTGCTGATCGGCTTCACGCCCGCTGACGCGACGAACCTGGTCGACTTCGAGAAGTTCTTCTCGTTCCTGACGCGCATGTTCCTGGTCTTCGGCATCGCGTTCGAGATCCCGCTCTTCGTCATCATGCTCAACCTCGCGGGGGTGGTCTCCGGGAAGGCGCTGGGCAAGTACCGGCCGTGGATCATCATCGGCGTGTTCGTCTTCGCGGCCGTGGCGACCCCGTCGACGGATCCGTTCTCGATGCTCGTGCTCGCGATCCCCATGCTGGTCCTCTTCCTCATCGCCGAGGTGATCGCCCGGCTCATCGACCGTCGGCGAGGGCGCGGGTCGGCGTCCACCGACAACTGGGGCGACGACGAGGTCTCGCCCCTGTGACGGCTGAGTCGTCGTACGCCGCGGTCGATCCGTTCGAGCTGCCCGAGTGGCTGGGGGAGCGGGACGTCACGTGGGCGGCCGAGTCGGGCCTGCGCAGCGGGCCGGGTGTCACCGGACTGCTCAGTGCCGAGGGCGACGCCTCGCTCGGCTGCGACCTGCTCGCCGTGGACGCGGCCTACCCGGTCCCGGTCGCGCCCGAGGGCGTCCGACTGCGCGCCCACCAGGCGTGGCACCACGGGGAGGTGCACCTGGTGGACCACGGCGGCCGGCTCACCCTGGTCGTCCCGGGCACCGGCTTCACCGCCGACCTGGTCCTCGACGCCGTCAGCCGGCTGGCCCGCGCCGTCGGCGCCTCGGCCGAGCACTACTCCGTGCGTCTCCGGATCGGCGGCAGCGGCCGCTGACGGGCCCTGATCGGTGGGGGATTGGTCACCAACCCCATCCGGCGGCCCCGAAAACACCGGGTTGGTGACCAATCCCCGGCCCATCGGGCCGCGGCTGGCTATGGTCCTCCCGTGACCGGGACCACCCGCGAGATCGCGCTGCTGACCAACCCCACGTCGGGGAAGGGCAAGGGCGCGCGGGCGCGGGACGCGGCGACGGCCCGGCTGCGGGACGCGGGGGTGCAGGTCCGCAACCTGGAGGGCCGCGACGCCGACGAGGCGCTGGATCTCGCCCGGCAGGTCGTCGCGGAGGGCGTCGAGACGCTGGTGATCGCCGGCGGCGACGGGATGGTCCACCTCGGGGTGCAGGCCGTGGCGGACACCGACACCCGCCTCGGGATCATCCCGGCCGGCACCGGCAACGACGTCGCCCGCTACTTCGACCTGCCGCGCAAGGACCCCGTGGCGGCCGCCGAGCGGCTGCTGTCCGGTCGCACCCGCACCATCGACCTGGCCCGGAGCGGGACGAAGTACTACGTCACCGTGCTCGCCGCCGGCTTCGACGCCATCGTCAACGAGCGCGCCAACAGGATGACCTGGCCCCGGGGCCAGATGCGCTACAACATCGCCACCCTCGCCGAGCTGCGGGTCTTCGAGCCGATCCCCTACACCCTCGACCTCGACGGCGAGTCGCGCAGGCTCGAGGCGATGCTGGTCGCGGTCGGCAACGGGCCGTCGTTCGGCGGCGGCCTGCGGATCACCGAGGGCGCCGTCCTCGACGACGGGATGCTCGACGTCGTCATCATCAAGCCGATGAGCAAGCCCGGGCTGATCCGCACCTATCCCAAGCTCTTCAAGGGCACCCACACCACCCATCCGCAGTACGAGCACCACCGGGTCCGCTCGGTGACGGTCGCGGCGCCGCGGATCGTCTCCTACGCCGACGGCGAGCGCTTCGGCGCGCTCCCGCTGACCGTCGAGTGCGTCCCGGGCGCGTTGACGGTGCTGCACTGACGTCCGGCGTACGGCGGCCACCTAGGCTGGCCCCATGAGCACCGCGGACGAGCAAGAGCTGTCTCCGGCCGAGCGGTACGCCGCCTACCGCTCCCACCGCGACACGCCGGTCCTCAAGGACTTCCGCGCCCTCTACGACTTCCCGCTCGACGACTTCCAGGTCCGCGCGTGCGGCGAGATCGAGGCGGGCCGCGGCGTCCTCGTGGCCGCGCCGACCGGGTCGGGCAAGACGATCGTCGGGGAGTTCGCGGTCCACCTCGCGCTCGCGACGGGTCGCAAGGCGTTCTACACGACCCCGATCAAGGCGCTGTCCAACCAGAAGTACAACGACCTCGTCGACCGCTACGGCCCCGACGAGGTCGGCCTGCTCACCGGCGACAACGTCGTCAACGGCGAGGCGCCGATCGTCGTGATGACCACCGAGGTCCTCCGCAACATGCTGTACGCCGGGTCCCGCACCCTGCTGGGCCTCGGCTTCGTGATCATGGACGAGGTGCACTACCTCGCCGACCGCTCCCGCGGCGCGGTCTGGGAGGAGGTCATCATCCACCTCCCCGAGTCGGTCTCGGTGATCTCGCTGTCCGCGACCGTCTCCAACGCCGAGGAGTTCGGCGAGTGGCTGGCCACCGTCCGCGGTGACACCACCACGATCGTCGAGGAGCGCCGCCCGGTCCCGCTCTACCAGCACGTCATGGTGGGCCGCCGGCTCCTCGACCTGTTCGCCTCCTCCGACGTCGACGCCGCCTCCGGCTTCGCCAAGGAGGGCGCCCCGGTCAACGACGAGCTGATCAAGGTCGCCCGCGACGACTGGGCGAGCTCCCGCATGCGCGACCGGCGGTCCCCGCGGGACCGCAACCGGCGGGCGACGAGCAAGCACGCCGTCGGCAACGGCCGGCGGGTCTGGATCCCGAGCCGGCCCGACGTCATCGACCGGCTCGACCGCGAGGGGCTGCTGCCCGCGATCGTCTTCATCTTCAGCCGGGTCGGCTGCGACGCCGCGGTCACCCAGTGCCTCAACGCCGGGGTGCGGCTCACCAGCCCCGAGGAGCGGGACGAGATCTATGCGTTCGTCGAGGAGAGCTGTCGCCACCTGCCCTCCGACGACCTGCACGTCCTCGGCTACCACGACTTCCTCGACGGCCTCACCCGCGGCGTCGCCGCCCACCACGCCGGCATGCTGCCGACCTTCAAGGAGTGCGTCGAGGAGCTCTTCCGTCGCGGGCTCTGCAAGGTCGTCTTCGCCACCGAGACCCTCGCGCTGGGCATCAACATGCCGGCCCGCACCGTGGTGATCGAGAAGCTCGACAAGTGGAACGGCGAGACCCACGCCGCCATCACGCCGGGGGAGTACACCCAGCTCACCGGCCGCGCGGGCCGCCGCGGACTCGACGTCGAGGGCCACGGCGTCGTCCTCTGGCAGCCGGGCATGAACCCGCGCGAGGTCGCCGGCCTCGCCTCCACCCGCACCTACCCGCTCCGCTCGTCCTTCCGGCCGTCGTACAACATGGCCGCCAACCTGGTGCACCAGTTCGGCCGCGAGCGGTCCCGCGAGCTGCTGGAGCAGTCGTTCGCTCAGTTCCAGGCCGACAAGGCGGTCGTCGGGCTCGCCCGGCAGCTCCGCAAGGCCGAGGACGCCCTCGACGGCTACCGGGAGGCCGCCCACTGCCACCTGGGCGACTTCATGGAGTACGCCGACCTGCGCCGCCGGATCGGCGAGGCCGAGAAGGGCGCCAGCAGAGCCCGCAAGGCCGACCGGCGCGAGGAGGCGGCCGAGTCGCTCCGCGCGCTCAAGCCGGGCGACGTCATCGAGGTGCCGACCGGCAAGTTCGCGGGGTACGCCGTCGTCGTCGACCCGGGCTGGTCGGCCGAGGGTCCGCGGCCCTACGTCGTGACCGCCGACCGGCAGGCGCGACGGCTGGCGATGATCGACTTCCCGACACCCGTGGTCTCCCTGGCGCGGCTGAAGATCCCGAAGAACTTCAATGGCCGCAACCCGCAGATGCGACGCGACCTGGCCTCGGCACTGCGCTCCCGCACCCACGACCTCGCGCCGCCCCCGCCGGGCAAGGCCGCCCCGCGCCGTACCGACGGTCCGCGCACCCACGTCGACGAGGAGATCGCCCGGCTCCGCGCCGAGCTCAAGGCGCACCCCTGCCACGGCTGCCCCGACCGGGAGGACCACGCCCGCTGGGCCGAGCGCTACTTCAAGCTCGACCGCGACACCCAGACGCTCAAGCGCCGGGTCGAGCAGCGCACCAACACCGTCGCGCGGCTCTTCGACCGGGTCTGCGACGTGCTCACGGCGCTCGGCTACCTCGAGGGCGACACCATCACCGACGAGGGCCGCCGGCTGATGCGGCTCTACTCCGAGATGGACCTGCTCGCCGCCGAGTCGATCCGGCACCGCCTCTGGGACGACCTGTCGCCCTCCGAGCTCGCCGCCGTGCTGTCCGTGCTGGTCTTCGAGGCCCGGCGCCCGGACGACGCGAGCTCGCCGCGGCTGCCCGGCGGCGCGGTCCGCGACGTCGTCGGCGAGATGGTGAAGCTGTGGGGGAGCCTGGATGCGCTCGAGCGCGACCACAAGCTCGACTTCCTGCGCCAGCCCGACCTCGGATTCGCCTGGGTCGCCTACCGCTGGTCCGAGGGCGACGACCTCGACGACGTGCTCATGGTCAGCGACCTCGCCGCCGGCGACTTCGTCCGGTGGATGAAGCAGCTCATCGATCTCGCCGGCCAGGTCGCGGACGCCGCCGGCGACACGCCGCTGCGGCGGACGGCGCGTGAGGTCGTCGGCCGGCTGCGTCGCGGCGTCGTGGCCTACTCGTCGCTGGCCGAGGAGGGCTGAGCGGCGCGACGGACCGCCTCGGCGACCGGCACCTCGCCACCGACCAGGTCCCACTGCTGCCCGATGCTCTCCGGTGCGTCGAGGACGGCGGCCAGGACGGCTGCGACGTCGGCGCGGGTGACGTCGCCGCGGGCGACGTCCGGCCCGAGCGCCACCCTCCCCGTGGCCGGGTCGTCGGTGAGGCGGCCGGGACGGAGGATCGTCCAGTCGAGGTCGCTGGCCCGCAGGGCCGCGTCAGCGTCCCGCTTGGCCTCGACGTACGCCCGCCAGACGTCCCCGGTGTCGGCGGGGAGCGGGTCGTCGACCCCGATCGCCGAGACCTGCACGAAGCGGCGGACCCCGGCGATGCGGGCACCCTCGATCGACTTGAGCGATCCCTCGAGGTCGACGGTGCGCTTGCGCTCGATGTTGCCGTCGGGGCCGCCACCGGCGGCGAACACGACGGCCGCGCATCCCTCGAACGCCGCCGCGAACGCCGCGGGGTCCGACCGCTCGATGTCGAGCAGCCGTACCTCGGCGCCCCGGGCCCCGAGCTCCGCGCGGTAGTCCTCCGTGCGGACGAGCGCCGCGACGTCGTGGTCGGACCGGCGCAGGTCGTGGATGAGCTGGCGGGCCACCTGGCCGTGGCCCCCGACGATGGCGATACGGGTCATGACCGCCACCGTACGGGGACCACGAAGCGCAGGCTCCTGGCTACGGCGTCACCCCCACCGGTGTGTTGACGATGGTGGTGCCGCTGACGCCGTCGGCGGTCATCTCGGAGTGGAGCCGGCCGGACCCGACCCGGATCCCGCGCACCGTGAGCTGGTAGCTCAGGCTGTCGCCCGGGACCGGGTCGGTGGACGTGACCACCTGATCCTCGGCCGGCAGGAACGACGACACGTCACCCTCGCCGGCCGCGTTCTCCGCACCGACCAGGTAGGGCTGACCGCTCGGGTCGGCCTGCGGGGCGGAGTAGGTGTAGGAGATGTCCTGCGTCCCGTTGACGCCGATCCACGTCTGGAAGGTGCGCGTGTCGGTCGTGCCGAACACGTTGACCCGCCACTCGATCACGAGCCAGGTGTCGACGCCGTCGGTCAGCGTGCCCGCGAGCACGCCTGCTGCCCCGGTGCCGTCGAGGTCGGTCCAGAAGGGCGCCAGCATGTTGTTCGGCGGTGCCGACGAGGGTCCGGGCGGGAGGTCGCAGCAGTTGTCGTCGGCCGACGTACCGCCGCCGACCACGATGTAGCCGTTGGAGTTGACCCCGACCTGGCTGTAGCTCTGGCCGTTGTAGACGAACGCCGGGACGTTGAAGTTGAGGAACTGCTCGTCCCCGATCGGCGTCGGCGCGATCCCGAAGAGGTCGAGCGGGAGGTAGCCCGCCACCGACGGACCCGGGTCGACCGACGGTACGCCGAGCGTGGCACCGGTCAACGATGCCGACGCGGTCGCCCGGCCGTTGCTGACCGCGGCGCCCGAGGCACCGGTGATCCGCAGCCGGTCGTTGGTCGTGCTCGCCACGCTGACCTGCTGGTCGTTGAACGAGTTGTTGGTCGCCGTGACCGTGCAGGTCGTCGAGGCGTTCCGCTTGATCGAGGACGCCGCGCAGCTCTGGGTGAGGCTCACGTCGCCCTGCTTCGGCACGAAGGCCACGGGGATGTGTGCCGTGCCGGAGCCGGTCTGGAAGCGGATCTGCGCGAACTGCTGGGTCCCGACCGGAGCGCTCGACTCGATCGTGATCTGGAACGAGGCGCTCTGCCCCGGTGCGACGTACCGCGAGGACGGCTGGAACCGGATCGTGGTGTTGGCCGGCACCGTGGCCCGCGGAACCACCCGCAGCGGCCTGGAGGTGACGTTCGTGACCGTGCGGGTCGTGGTCACCCGACCGGGCATCGTCGGCGCGTTGATCGACGGGATGTTGAGGTCGATCGCGTGCAACGGGTCACCGGTGAGCGCCGCGAAGTCCGCCGCCGTGTCCGAGATCGTCAACGGCGCCTTCATCGCCGCCGCGACGGCGATCCGTCCGGCACCCATGTCGAACGGGTCGGCCGGGGTCGACTCGTCCTCCTTGACCACGGCGGTCGTCGCCTGGGTCATCATCGCGGACTTGATCTGGCCGGGCGTCCACGACGGGTGCAGCGCCTTGAGCAGGATCGCGACGCCGGCGATGTGCGGTGAGGACATGGAGGTGCCGGCGATCGCCTGGTAGTACTGCCCGGCGGGTCCACCGGTGATCTCGTCCGGGGTCGGCGTCATCGCGCCGAGGATCTGGACGCCCGGCGCGGTGATGTCCGGCTTGACGAAGAGACCGGCGGGTCCCCGGGATGAGAAGGCCGCCATGACGTCGCCCTGCCCGTTGCGGGCCGCACCCGCGGTGAATGAGCCGGTCACGCCGGTGTGGCTCCCCATGAAGGCCTGGAGGTCGGTGCCGTCGGGGATGTGGATGGCCGGCAGCCAGTGGTTGTCGGTCTCGACGTCGGCGAGGGTCGGGTTGACCAGGATCATGCCGGCCGCGCCGCCCTGGAGGACGTTGTAGCCCTTCTCCACGCGGGCGTTGACGCCGCGGGTGCAGATCACGATCTTGCCGGTGAAGGTGCCGGGAGCGGCCGGGGTCTGGCACAGCTGGTTGCTGTACGGCGGGTCGCCGGCCTCGACAACGGGGAGCGGACCGGCGCCGGCGGTGATCGTCGCACCGTCGGTCGTGAAGGTCTCGCCGTTGTCGGCGGTCAGGGTGAGCGTCGAGGCGAACTCACGGCGCTGCGTGGAGGCCGCCACCGTGGTGACCCAGGGGCTCAGGTGGTTGGCGGTCCCGGCGGTCGGCCCGTCGTTGCCGGCCGAGGCGGCGACGAAGACGCCGGCGGCGTACGCGTCGAGGAAGGCCAGCTCCGTCGGGTCGGTCATGGGGTCGGTGCCACCGCTGATCGAGAAGTTGATGACGTCGACGCCGTCGAGGATCGCCTGCTCGGTCGCGGCCGTCGTGTCGGAGGTGTAGCAGCCGGCAGCGCCGCCGCAGACGCGGTACTCCGCGATCTGGGCGCCGGGCGCCATGCCGAGGATCCGCGCGATCTGCGGGCCGAGGGTCTGCACGTTGTTCACGACGTTGCCGGCCGAGGTGGACGCGGTGTGCGAGCCGTGGCCCTCGGCGTCCCGGGCGGTGTCGGGGTACGAGTAGCTGCCGGTGCCGTTCTGCGCGTCGTAGGTGGCCAGGAAGGAGCGGCCGCCGACGAGCTTGTTGTTGCAGACGAACGGGTCGTTGGCCGGGGTGAGGGGGTTGTCCCCGAAGTTGCAGGGGATCGCCGGGCCCGTGTACGCCGGGAGGTTGCCCTGGTCGGCGAAGGAGGGGTGCTCGGGCCACACGCCGGTGTCGAGGTTGCCGAGCAGGATGCCGGCGCCGGCGTTGCGGGTGGTGTGGAGCGCGGCGTAGGCGGCCGGGGTGCCGATGAAGGTGCCGCTCGAGTCCGTCAGGGGCTGCTTGACGGCATCACGCTGGACGGCGACGACGCCCGGCACCCGCAGGATTTGGCGGATCTGGTTGCCGTTGACGACCGCGGACACGCCGCCGTAGACGACGCGGTAGCTGTTGGTGATCTGGGCGGACGGCGCCGCCGCCTCGACGTCGGCGGAGATCGATCGCTCCTGCGTCTTCACGTAGGACAGGTAGCTCGCGTTCGCGACGCGCTTGGTCGTCAGCTGCTTGCCGGTGGTGCTGGGGCTGGTGGCGGGGTAGCCGCGGACCGTGCCGCGGTAGCTCGCGACGCTGTCGTAGTCGTACTTGATCATCACCGGGATCCGCTTGGCGCTGCTGAGGGTGCGCAGCCCCGGCGAGGTCTCGGCGAGGGCGCTGGTCGGCGACTTGTCGCCGTCGACGGAGGTGGTGAGGATCGGTTGGGAGGAGCCGAGCGAGAGCTTCGCCGGGTCCGGCTTGGAGCCGGCGGCGCTGGCCGGGCCGGCGGGGGAGGCGGCGGCCGCGGTGGCGACCGCCAGGGCTACCGCTGAGATGGCGGCGACCGTTCGTGCGGAGGTGCGAGGGTGTCGTAGGTCCATGACGGCGTCCTTCGTGCGACGGGGCTGAGAGAGCCGTCCCCGAGAGAGATGAGGCCTCGTCCGATCGAGGTCGCCACGGGGGCCTTCGCAACGTAGGACCGCCGTCGGAGCGGCGGCGTCCCCAAAACCGGGGATCGCGTTCTCGGCGTCCGGCCGACCGACGGCTGGCCGACGGCTGGCCGACAGCTGGCCGCCCGGCACGCTGACCGGCCAGCCGCAGCGCTAGCCGCAGAGCACCTCGGTGAGCCGCTGGACCGGCGACTCGATGCCCCACCTCGTGCCGAGCTCGGCGACGCGCGCGAGGTCACGTGGCTCGCGGGGGAGCCGGGTGTCGGGGGCGCCCAGGTCGAGGTCGCGCGCGACGGCGACGACCTGCGGGGCGACCTCGAGGTAGTCGGCGGCGGCCTTGATCTTGCCGCGCGGACCGGGCCCCATCTCGCCGTCCGGGTCGAGGGCCGCGGCGACGATCCCGTCCATGTCACCGAACCGGCCGAGCAGGGTGGCCGCGGTCTTCTCCCCGACCCCGGCGACACCGGGCAGCCCGTCCGACGCGTCGCCGCGGAGGGTGGCGAAGTCGGCGTACTGGGCCGCGTCGATGGCGTACTTGGCGCGCACCCAGTCGTTGGTGACCCGCTCGTGCTTGCCGACTCCGCGGGCGATGTAGAGGACCCGCACGTCGCGCTCGTCGTCGACGAGCTGGAAGAGGTCGCGGTCGCCGGTGACCACGTCGACCGGCTGGGAGGCCTGGCTGGCGAAGGAGCCGATGACGTCGTCCGCCTCGTAGCCGTCGACGCCCTTGCGGCAGAGACCGAAGGCGTCGAGGACGTCGATGATGATCGGCACCTGCACCTCGAGCGGGTCGGGGACCTCCTCGACGTCGGGGGCGTCGGCGCGCTCGGCGACCACGCGGTGGGCCTTGTACGACGGGAGCAGGTCGACGCGCCACTGGGGGCGCCAGTCGTTGTCCCAGCAGCAGACGAGGTCGCTGGGGCGGTACTCGCCGACCAGCCGCGAGATGAAGTCGAGGAACCCACGGACCGCGTTGACCGGCGTGCCGTCGGGCGCGAGGATCTCCGGCACCCCGAAGAAGGCCCGGAAGTACATCGAGGCGCTGTCGAGCAGCATCAGCCGGCCGGTCTGCGAGTCGGTCACAGGGCGATCCAATCACGGGCTGCGGGGCGTCCGTACGGCTACTCTGTGCGGCGTGAGCCAGTCCGAACTCGAAGCGACCGACCGCAAGATCCTCGAGCTGCTCGCCAACGACGGCCGGATGTCCTTCACCGATCTGGGCAAGGCGACCGGACTTTCGACGTCGGCGGTGCACCAGCGGGTCAAGCGCCTGGAGTCGCGCGGGCTGATCCGCGGGTACGGCGCGACCATCGACCACGAGCAGCTGGGCCTGCCCCTCACGGCCTTCATCTCGATCCGCCCGATCGACCCCTCCCAGCCCGACGACTCGCCGGAGCGGCTGCGCGCCGTTCCCGAGATCGAGTCGTGCTGGTCGGTGGCCGGCGACGAGTCCTACATCCTCAAGGTCCGGGTCTCGACCCCGGCCGACCTCGAGGACCTGCTGGCCCGGATCCGAGCCGCCGCCAACGTCTCCACGCGCACCACGATCGTCCTCTCCACGCCGTACGAGGGCCGATCGGTCACCTGATTCGGACGCGATCGGTCCCTTGATCGTCCTGCCCCGGAGAGGGGCGGGTTTGGTCACCAACCCCCGGAAATCGGCCCGGAGACACCAGGTTGGTGACCAATCCCCATGGCGACGGCGGTGAGGTCAGGGGAGCGCCGAACGGCTCACCAGGCCTGCAGCGCGGCGGTACGGCGCGACGCCTCGGCGACCTCGGCCGCCTTCAGCGCGGAGGCGTCGAGGTCGGCGTGGGAGGCCCACCAGGCCTGGCCGGCGGCGGGGAGGGTGTGGATCGGGTCGTAGTACTCGTAGGTCTTCGTCAGCGCGTCGGCGTCGGTCGCCTCGATCGAGGTGCGGTAGTTCTTCGTCCAGGACGAGATGCCGCGCTCGTGGTCGTAGTCGGCGAGCTGGTGCACCCAGCGCTTGCCCACGAACGGCACGTCGCAGACGATCCGCGGGGTCGCGAAGCCGGGCAGGTAGCCCATGATGTGGTGCTGCAGTCGCTGCGCGTCGGCGACCGAGACCCGCCAGTGCTCGGAGTAGGGGATCAGGTCGCACATGTAGAAGTAGTAGGGCATGACCTGGGCGCCGTCGAGCAGCGCGAAGCACAGGTCGAGCAGGGCGTGCGGGTCGGCGTTGACGCCGTTGAGCAGCACGCCCTGGTTGCGCACGTCGCGCACGCCGGCCTCGAGCATCGCCTTCGACGCGCGCGCCACGAGCGGGGTGATCGAGTTGGCGTGGTTGGCGTGGGTGTGGATCGCGAGCGAGACGCCGCGGGCACGCGCGGTGCCGGCGACCCGCTCCATGCCGGCGCGGACGTCGTCCTGCAGCCAGTGGTGGGGGAGTCCGACGAGGGCCTTGGTCGCGAGTCGGATGTCGCGGATGTTCTCGATCTCCAGCAGCCGGGTGAGGAAGTCCTCGAGGCGCGCCCACGGCATGTTGGCCACGTCGCCGCCGGAGACGACGACGTCGCGCACCTGCGGCGTACGACGCAGGTAGTCGAGCATCTCGCCGAGCCGGTCGTTCGGCTTGCCGAGGAACTTGAGCTTGTCGACGGTCGCCGTGGAGTTGCCGACGAGGTCCATGCGGGTGCAGTGGCCGCAGTACTGCGGGCAGGTCGGCAGCAGCTCGGCGAGCACCTTGGTCGGGTAGCGGTGGGTGAGGCCCTCGGCCACCCACATGTCGTGCTCGTGCAGCGAGTCTCGGGTGGCGTGCGGGTGCGAGGGCCAGTCGGTGCGCCGGTCGGAGAAGACCGGGATCATGTAGTGCCGCACCGGGTCGGCGTAGAACGCCTCGGTGAGCGAGCCCGGGCCGCCCGGCACCGAGGTCGGCAGCATCGTGTTCATCATCTGCGGCGGCACGAGCATCGACATCGTGGCCCGCTCGGCCTGGTCGCGCTCGAGGTCGGCGTAGAACCGCTCGTCGAGCAGGTCGCCCATCAGCTCACGGAGCTGCTTGACGTTCTTGACGCAGTGGGCGCGCTGCCACTGCACCGACTCCCACTCCTCGACCGTGACGTCGCGCCACCCGGGGAACCGGGTCCAGTCGGGCTCCACCAGCTCCACGCGACGGTAGGGGTAGGGCTGACCGGTGTGGTCCTCGACCAGGGAGGCGATGCTCGTCTCGATGCTCATGCCGACGAGGGTAGGCGAACATCTTCCGGCGGATCAACTCACTCGCCGCATGTTCTTCTGTTCAGATCAAGTTGCTGGCCAGTAACGTCCGGCGCACGCTCGGGTGATCGGGGTCGGCGCCGTACCGCAGCCAGTAGACCCCCTCGACCAGCTCGCGCAGCCCGGCCCGGTCGCCGGCACCGAGCGGGACGTCCATCAGCCGCAGCTGGGGCTCGTGCCCGTCGTCGTGCGGCGGGTGGTACTCGTGCACCGGCAGCAGGCGCCCGCCGAGCCGCTCGTAGAAGACGATCCGGCGCCGGTGCTCGACCACGGACTCGTCCGGGATCCCCTCCTCGTCGGGATCCTCGACGTCCCACACGAGCCGGGTGCGGCCCTCCTCGGTCAGCAGCCGGGTCAGCTCGCCCCACATGGCCGAGCCGGTCCCGCGGCCGCGGCGGCCGACGGCGTAGTAGCGCAGGAAGGTCCAGGTGGTGCCGGCGAGGTCGCGCACCAGGGCCAGCCCGGCCGGACCGTCCTCGTCGAGGAGGACCAGCATCCGGTCGGCGAAGAGGTCCGGGAACGGCGCGAGCAGCTCCTGGGGGAAGGCGTCGCGGTAGATCCGCTCCACGGCGGCGATCTCGGTGGGGGCCAGCTCGTCGGCCTCGACCAGCCTCATCGCTCCCACACCACCTCTCCGGCCAGCACCGTCGAGAGCACCTCGATGTCGCGGATCGACGCCGGGTCGACGGTCGCCGGGTCGTCGGACAGCACGGCCAGGTCGGCGTACTTGCCCACCTCGACGGTGCCGCGGTCGCGCTCCGCGTGGGAGGCGTACGCCGACCCGAGCGTGTACGCCGTGAGCGCCTCGAGACCGCTGATCGCCTCCTCGGGACCGCAGGGCAGCCCGCCGTCGGTGCGCCGGTTGACCATGTCGTGGAGACCGCGCAGCGGGGCGCCGTCGACGACCGGCCGGTCGGAGCTGCCGGGCGGCGTGATGCCGGCGTCGAGCAGCGAGCGGTAGCGGTAGGCCCACCCGGCGCGCTCGGGACCGAGCGCCCGCAGCATCCCGTCGCCGATCTCCCCGACGAACCGCCCCTGCGGGACCGGGACGACGCCGAGCGCGGCCGCCCGGGCGACCTGGTCGGGCCGGGAGACGCCGAAGTGCTCGATCCGGTGCCGTACGTCGGTGCGCGGCCAGCGCCGCTGCGCCTCATCGACGGCGTCGAGGACGAGGTCGATCGCGGCGTCGCCGATCGCGTGCGCGGCGACCCGCCAGCCGGACCGGTGGGCGTCGACGATCCGGGTGCGGAGCGCGTCGGCGGAGTCCTGCAGGAAGCCGCGCTCGCCGGGGGTGTCCGCGAAGTCCTCGGTCATCGCGCAGGTGTGCCCGATCAGCGATCCGTCGCTGAAGACCTTCACCGGTCCGAGGCGCAGCCGGTCGTCGCCGAGCCCGGTGCGGATGCCCAGGTCGAGGCCGAGGGGCATCCCGTCGGTCTCGTGGGCGGGCACGGGGTGCAGCACGTCGGCCGCGACCATCAGCTCGACCCGCACCGGGAGCCGACCGGAGTCCCGCGCGAGCTGGTAGGCCGCGACCTCGACCGGCGACTTGCCGATCCACCCGCCGCCGACCCCGGCCTCGGTGACCGACGTGATGCCCTGGGAGAGGTAGACCCGGCCGGCCCGCTCGATCGCGTCGACCAGGGTGGCGACGGGGTAGGGGAGCACCAGCCGGTTGAGCAGCTGCTGGGCCTGCTCCTGGAGGAGCCCGGTCGGCCGCCCGGCCGCGTCGACGACGACCAGGCCGCCGGGGACGTCGACCGGCGCGTCGGCGATGCCGAGCTCGGCCAGCAGCGGGCCGTTGACCAGGCACATGTGGCCGGAGGTGTGCTTGAGCCACACCTTGCGGCCGGGCGCCGCGCGGTCGAGCGCGTCGCGGTCCGGGTGGCCGCCGAGCTTGTTCTCGTCGTAGCCCGCCCCGACGATCCACTCGCCCTCCGGCGCCTCGGCCGCGCGCTCGGCGACGGCGTCGTACAGCGCCTCGAGGCTGGGCACCCGCAGGTCGACCTCGCTCAACGACAGGCCGTACCACGCCATGTGGTTGTGCGCGTCGTGGAAGCCCGGGGTGACCACCGCGCCGTCGAGGTCGACCGTGCGGTGGGCCGGCACGTCCTCGAGCGCGACGATCCGGTCGCGCCAGATCGCGACGGCCGGGGCGACCTGGTCGCCGACGAGCGTGCGGACGCGGGCGTTGGTGAGGACGAGGTCGGCCTTCATCAGAGCTTGCTCTTCTCCACGCGGTGGGACGCGGTCAGCGGCAGGTCGTCGCGGAACTCCCACTGGCTGGGCACCTTGAAGGACGCGAGCCGCTCGCCGCACCAGGCCGCGAGCACCTCGGGCGAGGCGTCGGGGGCGACGACGTACGCCTTGACCTCCTCGCCACGGATCTCGTCCGGGACGCCGACGACGGCGGCGAGTCGCACGGCGGGGTGCGCGAGCAGCACCTCCTCGACCTCGCGGGCGGCGATGTTCTCCCCGCTGCGCCGGATCATGTCCTTGAGCCGGCCGACCAGGTAGACGCGGCCCTCGTCGTCGAGGCGTGCGAGGTCGCCGGTCGGGAACCACCCGTCCGAGAAGGGCGAGGGCCGGCCGAGGTAGCCGTCCATCATCCCGGGGCCGCGCAGCCACATCTGGCTGTCCTCGTCGAGCCGCACCTCCCGGTGCGCGGCCGGGCGCCCCAGGCAGCCGGAGCCGACGAGCGCGTCGTGGTCCTCGGGTGTGACCCGGAGGTCCGCGCCCGTCTCGGTCATCCCGAACGCCTCGAACCACGGCACGCCCCACCGCTCCTCGAGCTCCGCGTGCAGCGCCGGCGGGATCGCCGAGCACTGCACGGCCCGCACCCGGTGGTCGCGGTCGCGCTCGTCGGTGGGCATCTTGAGGAGCAGCGTCGGCATCGCGGCCAGGCAGTAGAAGTAGGTGACCTCGTGGCGCCGGACCTGCTCCCAGAAGGTGGAGGGGTGGAAGCCGTCGAGCGCGACGAGGTGGGCGCCGGCCATCAGCGCGGTCACGACGTTCCACATCGGGTCGAGGTAGAAGAAGGGCTGGGCGGTCAGCAGCACGTCGTCCGGGCCGATCCGCGGGAATTCCTCGGTCAGGCTGCGCCCGAGCGTGGTCCAGTAGCGGTGCGAGAGCAGGCAGCCCTTGGGCCGACCGGTCGTCCCGGACGTGTACTGCACGTTCACGACCGCGGCCGCGTCCACCTCGTGCTGCTCGAAGTCGCCGGCGGGCTCCAGGTCCTCGACGAGCACGACCTCGGGGGCGGGGGAGAGTCCCCGCAGCAGGTCGGCGTACGCCGGAGAGGTGATCGCGAGACGGACACCGGCGTCATCGACGAGGTGCTGCGCGTCGACGGAGCGGTACTTCACGTTCAGCGGCACCATCGCAGCGCCCAGGCGGGCCAGCGCGAACCACAGCAGCGGGTGCTCGAGCCGGTTGTCGAGCATGACCGCGACCCGGTCGCCCGGGCCGACGCCGCGGTCCCGCAGCGCCTGGGCGAGCGCGGAGGATTGGTCACCAACCTGGCCGAAGGTCAGCGTGCGCTCGCCGCCGTCGGGCGCGACGAACGTCCACGCCGGCCGCTCGGGCCAGCGCTCCTCGGCCCAGACCAGGAGCGAGACGAGGCTGCGCTCAGCCACGGTTGAAGGCCTCCTTGGGAGCGTCGTTCTCACCGGACAGCGAGGTCAGGATCGCGTGGTCCACCTCGCGCAGCATCGCACCCTCGAGCGTGGCGTCGAGTCCGTGGTCGAGGACCTGCTTGGCCAGGCTCAGCGCGAGTGCCGGCCGCTCGGCCAGCCGGTGCGCGAGCTCCAGCGCGGTCGACTCGTGCTCCCCGGCAGGTACGGCGCGCGCGACCAGCCCGAGGCGCTCGGCCTCGGCGCCGGTCACCCGGTCGCCGAGGAGCAGCAGCTCCTTGGCCTTCGCCCAGCCGACCAGCTGCGGCAGCAGCTTCGAGATGCCGCCGGTCACCGAGAGGCCGACGCCGACCTCGGGGAAGCCGAACTGCGCGTCCTCGGCGGCCACGACCACGTCGCAGCAGAGTGCGAACTCGCAGCCGGCGCCCAGCGCGTAGCCGTGCACCGCCGCCACGACCGGACCGGGGAAGCGGCGGACCAGTCGGGTCACGTCCTGGATCTCCTCGAGCCGCTCCCGGGTCTCGACCGGCGTCTCGACCGGCTCCGGCTCCTTGAGGTCGTGGCCGGCGCAGAAGGCGCGGCCCCGGCCGGCGAGCACGACCACCCGGACGCCCTCGGCGATCGCGCGCTCGAGCGCGTCGACCAGGCCGGAGGTCAGGCCGACGGTGACGGCGTTGAGCCGCTCGGGCCGGTTGAGGTGGATCAGGGCGACGTCGCCGTCGCGGGCGTACTCGACCTCCACGGGAGGACTCCTTCGGTGCCGGGCCTACCGATCGATCGATCGATCGGGCATCATCGGCACCGTAGGTCGTCCACGGAGAGAGGGTCAAGTGGCCACGCAGTCCACGGGAGAGCGCCTGCACGCGGCCGCACTCACGCTCTTCGCCGAGCGCGGCTACCACGGCACCGGCATCCGGCAGCTCGCCGACGCAGCGGGGCTCTCCTCTGCCTCGCTCTACCACTACATGGGCACCAAGGAGGACCTGCTCGTCGCGATCATGCGCGCCAGTCTCGGCGAGCTGGTCGAGAAGGGGGAGGGGATCGCCGCCGACCTCCGGCGTACGCCACGCGACCGGCTCGTCGACCTCGTCGGCCTCCACGTCACCACCCACGCGCTGGCGCCGGACCAGACCCGGGTCGTCGACGACGAGGTACGGGTCCTCTCGACGGAGGCACGTCGCGAGGTCGTCGCCCTTCGCGACCGCTACGAGGCCGCCTGGCAGCGCGTCCTCGAGGACGGGGCCGCCGCGGGCTCCTTCACGATGACCGATCCCGCCCTCACGCGGCGGGCCCTGCTGGAGATGTGCAGCGGCGTCGCCCGCTGGTGGACGCCCCGGGGGCCGCTCGGGCCGGACGAGGTCGCGGGTGAGTACGCCGTCCTCGCGCTGCGCCTCGTCGGCGCGCGGCCCCGGCGTGTCGTCCGCGACACGCCGCGCGGGTGAGAATTTTCCTCATCCGTTCGGATGACTCTGCGAGCCGCTGACCTGCACCGATGCGCATCGGTGCAGGTCAGTGGCAGGTTGACAGTGACCTGGCTCTCATTCCAGTGTGGCCGCCGTCCGTTCATGCAGATCGTGGGCGGCGGACCGACCTCCGGGGGCCGGGTCGGAGGGTGGGGTGCCAACCACCACTCCGTCCAGGACGCCGGGCCCGGTGCGCGCCACGAGGGCGGACACGGAAGGGACCCGCGTCCCCTAGACAACAACCACGGCACCGGCAGCCAGGCGGTCTCCGGGTTGGACCGAAGGGTGCGGGACCCCTTCCGGAGGGGCGTGCGCCGATCCCGCTGACCGCGGGATCGGTACCTTTCTTCTCGTGCCGCTCCGCCTCCTCGCTGCCCTCGGCTGCGGCGTCCTGCTCTCGCTCGCCTTCGAGCCGGTGACGCTGCCCGTGGTCGTGCCGTTCGCAGTCGCCGGCTTCGTGCTGAGCGTCCGCGGGCTGCGGGCACGCTCGGCCTGGCTGCCCGGCCTGGCCTTCGGCATCGGCTTCCAGTTCGTGCTCATCTACTGGATGCGAGCCGTGGGCACCGATGCGTGGATCGCACTGGCGACCGCCGAGGCCGCGTTCCTCGCACTGCTGGGCTCCCTGACCGCGGTGCTCTGCCGGCACCGGTGGTGGCCGCTGTGGACCGCCGCCGCCTGGGTGGCCGTCGAGGTGTGGCGAAGTGGCTGGCCGTTCAGCGGGATGCCGTGGGGCCGGCTGGCGTTCGCCACCGTCGACACCCCGGTCTCCGACGCGCTGCCCTACGTCAGCGCCGTGGGCGTCAGCTTCCTGATGGCGCTGAGCGGCACCCTGCTGGCGTGGGTGGTCGTCGCCCGCGGGCGCGAGCGTCGGACCGCCGCGATCGTGCTGGTGGCGCTGGTCGCGCTGAGCCTGCTCCCGTCGCTCGTCCCGTGGCAGCCGTCCGCCGAGGACGAGGAGGGCGCGATCCGGGTCGTCGCCGTCCAGGGCGACGTCCCGGGCAACGGCGACGACATCCTCTACGACTACCGCCAGGTCACCCAGAACCAGGTCGACGTGACCCAGGACCTCGCCGCCGACGTCGCCGCCGGCGACCAGCCCGAGCCGGACTTCGTCGTCTGGCCGGAGAACTCCACCGCCGTCGACCCCTTCCGTGACCAGCAGACCAACAGCGCGATCTGGACCGCCAGCCACGCCATCGGCGTCCCGATCCTCGTCGGCGCGATCGTCGACGCCGGCCCGGACCACGTCCTCAACCAGGGCATCGTCTGGGACCCGGTCACCGGCGCGGGCGACCGCTACACCAAGCGCCACCCCGTCCCGTACGGCGAGTACATCCCCGGCCGGAAGTTCTTCAGCCGCCAGTTCGGCCGGCTCGCCGACATCCCGCGCGACATGCTCAGCGGCACGCGCAGCGAGCCGCTGCGGATCGCCGGCGTCCCGGTCGCCGACGCGATCTGCTTCGACGTGGCCTACGACGACGGCATCTTCGCCCAGGTCGACCGCGGCGCCGAGCTGCTGACGGTGCAGACCAGCAACGCGACCTTCATCCACACCGACCAGGTCGAGCAGCAGTTCGCGATCACCCGGCTCCGCGCCCAGGAGGCCGGCCGGTGGCTCGTGGTCGCGTCGACCAACGGCATCACCGGCATCGTCGCGCCCGACGGCCACGTCGAGGCGGAGGCCGGCCAGCGCACCAAGACCTACGTCGCGGGCGACGTGCAGCTGATCTCCGCGACCACGCCGGCCGTCTGGATGGGCCCCTGGCCCGGTCGGGTGCTCCTCGGGCTCACCCTTCTCGGCCTCGTGCTGGCCCTGGTCCCGTATCGTCGGAGGGAGCACCAGACGCGTCGGCCGGACGAGTCGACGAACGACCCGCACCGCGATCGGGAGAGTGCCCTGGAGACTGGAGGACAGCCCGCGTGAGGACCGGTGGCACCGAGGACCTCGGTCGCATCGTGATGGTCGTCCCGACCTACAACGAGGCGGAGAACCTCCCGTGGATCGTCGGGCGGTTGCGCGTCACGCAGCCCGACGTCGACGTCCTCGTCGTCGACGACGGGTCGCCGGACGGCACCGGTGCGATCGCCGACGACCTGGCGGCCGCCGACCCCGCCGTCCAGGTGGTCCACCGGACCACGAAGGCCGGCCTCGGCGCGGCCTACCTGCACGGCTTCTCTGTCGCCCTCGCCGCCGGCTACGACGTGATCGGCGAGATGGACGCCGACGGCTCGCACCAGCCCGAGCAGCTGGGCCGCCTCCTCGACGCACTCCACGACGCCGACCTGGTCATCGGCTCGCGGTGGGTGCCCGGCGGCTCGGTGGTCAACTGGCCGCTGCGCCGCGAGCTGCTCTCACGGGGCGGCAACCTCTACGTGCGGCTGCTGCTCGGCGTCCAGGTGCGCGACGCGACGGCCGGCTTCCGCCTCTTCCGGCGCGCGACGCTCGAGAAGATCGACCTCGAGTCCGTCGAGTCCACCGGCTACGTCTTCCAGACCGACATGGTGACCCGCGCGCTGGCCGCCGGCCTGACCGTGCGGGAGGTCCCGATCGAGTTCGTCGAGCGGGTCCGCGGCGACTCGAAGATGAGCGGAGCCGTGGCCGCCGAGTCACTGCGCCGGATCACCCGCTGGGGCGTGCGCGAGCGCACCGCGCAGCTGCGCCGGAAGCTGCGCGGGTGAGCTGCCGATGAGACGGCGTACGCCGGCGGTGCGGGCCCTGCTGTTCGTGCTCTTCATCGTGGTGCCGCTGGTCGAGATCTACGTGCTCGTCCAGGTCGGGCAGGTGATCGGCGCGGGGTGGACGATCCTCCTGCTCGTCGCCGACGCGCTCCTGGGGACCTGGCTGATGCGCCGCGAGGGCGCCCGCGCCTGGCGGACGCTGCGGGAGGCCGTCGAGCAGGGCCGGATGCCGGCGACGGAGCTCGCCGACGGCGCGCTCATCCTCTTCGGCGGGGCGCTGATGCTGGCGCCGGGCTTCGTGACCGACGTGTTCGGGATCCTGCTGATCCTGCCGTTCACGCGGCCGTTCTTCCGCCGGCTCCTGTCGGCCTTCGTGGCGCGGCGACTGGTCGTGAACGTGACTCGCCCCGGCACCCAGGGCCGCGGTCCGGAATCCGGACCGGGCCCCGTGGTCCGGGGCGAGGTCGTCGACGACGACTAGTTGTAGTTCCCCGTGACGTTGTGAACGCGGTCGGCGGGAGTGAGGCCTCCGATGCCGGTATGGGGTCGGTGGTGATTGTAGAAGTGGAGCCAGGCGGCGTAGGTCGCTGCGCGGGCCTCGTCGGAGAG
>NZ_JAIQZJ010000010.1 GCF_020073815.1 Nocardioides mangrovi | reverse complement strand
GGGAAGCCGGAGTACAAGTTCCTGTTCATGGCCAAGGGCGGCGGCTCGGCCAACAAGTCCTTCCTCTTCCAGGAGACCAAGGCGATCCTCAATCCTCAGCGCCTGCTGACCTTCCTCGACGAGAAGATCCGCTCGCTCGGCACGGCCGCGTGTCCGCCGTACCACCTGGCGGTCGTCATCGGCGGCACGTCGGCGGAGTTCGCGCTCAAGACCGCGAAGTACGCCTCGGCGCACTACCTCGACAACCTCCCGACCGAGGGCTCGATGAGCGCCCACGGCTTCCGCGACGTCGAGCTCGAGGAGGAGGTCTTCAAGCTCACCCAGTCCTTCGGCATCGGCGCGCAGTTCGGCGGCAAGTACTTCTGCCACGACGTGCGCGTGGTGCGGCTGCCGCGCCACGGCGCCTCGTGCCCGGTCGCGATCGCGGTCTCCTGCTCGGCCGACCGGCAGGCGCTCGGCAAGATCACCGCCGAGGGCGTCTTCCTCGAGCAGCTCGAGACCGACCCGGCGCAGTACATGCCCGACGCCGGCGTGGCCGAGGACATCTCCGGCGGCGAGGTCGTCTCCGTGGACCTCAACCGGCCGATGTCGGAGATCCTCGCCCAGCTCTCGCAGTACCCCGTGAAGACCCGCCTCTCCCTCACCGGCCCGCTCGTCGTCGCGCGCGACATCGCGCACGCGAAGATCCAGGAGCGCCTCGACGCCGGCGAGGAGATGCCGGCGTACCTCAAGGACCACCCGGTCTACTACGCCGGGCCCGCCAAGACCCCGGCCGGCATGGCGTCGGGGTCCTTCGGCCCCACCACCGCCGGCCGCATGGACTCCTACGTGAAGTCCTTCCAGGCTGCCGGCGGCTCGATGGTGATGCTCGCCAAGGGCAACCGCTCCAAGCAGGTCACCGAGGCGTGCGACGAGTACGGCGGCTTCTACCTCGGCTCGATCGGCGGCCCCGCGGCCCGGCTCGCCCAGGACTGCATCAAGAGCCAGGAGGTCATCGAGTACCCCGAGCTCGGCATGGAGGCGGTCTGGAAGATCGAGGTCGAGGACTTCCCCGCCTTCATCGTCGTCGACGACAAGGGCAACGACTTCTTCACCGACCCGTCCGGCACGGTCACCGTGCCCGTCACCGGGATCCGGGTCCGCTCGGCGGAGTGATCGCCCGCGGGCGACGCGAGGATCGGTCCGTTCCGTAGGGTCGGGCGCGTGGAGTACGTCGAGATCGCGCGCGCCGAGACCGAGCGGGGCGAGCTGGTGCTGCGCGAGCGGCGCCCCGAGAACGCCCCGACCGCGCTGGAGCTGCGCGCCAACGGCGTGTTCGTGATGGACACCGTCGAGGTGAGCACCGAGCGGGCACTCGCCCGGGCCGCGCTCGAGGTCGCCGACGACCCGCGGGCGGTCGTGGTGGGGGGACTCGGGCTCGGCTTCACCATGCACGAGGTGCTCGCGGACAGCCGCGTCGAGCGGTGCGCCGTGGTCGAGATCGAGCAGGCGCTGGTCGACTGGATGCGCGACGGCACGGTGCCGCAGGGCCCGGCCCTCCTCGCCGACGAGCGGGTCAGCGTCGTCGTGGCCGACATCGCGGTCGCGCTCGCCGAGGCGACGCCGGCGTCGTACGACCTGGTGCTGCTCGACGTCGACAACGGGCCCGGCTACCTCGTCCACGACGCCAACGCGGCGCTCTACCGCGAGCCGTTCCTCGAGTCGGCACGGCAGGCGCTGCGCACCGGCGGGGTCCTGGTGATCTGGTCCGCCGCCGAGGCGCCCGAGCTCGAGAAGGCGCTGCGTGCGGTGTTCGGCGACGCCGAGGCGCGGCCGTACGACGTCCTGCTCCAGGACCGGGACGAGCAGTACTGGCTCTACGTCGCGCGGGTAACGTCGGAGGCGTGAGCGACGACGAGGAGTTCCGGACCGAGCACGACAGCATGGGCGAGGTCCGGGTGCCCCGCGAGGCGCTCTGGCGGGCGCAGACCCAGCGTGCGGTCGAGAACTTCCCGATCAGCGGCACCCCGATCGAGCCGGCGCTGATCCACGCGATCGGCCGGGTCAAGCGCGCCGCCGCGACCGTCAACGCCGAGCTCGGCGTCCTCGACCCGGCGCAGGCGGACGCGATCGTCGCCGCCTCCTCCGAGGTCGTCGACGGTCAGCACGACGACGGCTTCCCGATCGACGTCTTCCAGACCGGGTCGGGCACCAGCTCCAACATGAACGCCAACGAGGTCATCGCGACCCTCGCCCAGCGGGCCGGGACCGACGTCCACCCCAACGACCACGTCAACGCCAGCCAGTCGAGCAACGACACCTTCCCGACCGCGATCCACGTCGCGGCCGCCCTCGCCGTCGCCGACGACCTGCTGCCGGCGCTCGACGTGCTGGCCTCGTCGTTCGAGCGCAAGGCGGAGGAGTTCGCCGGGCTGGTGAAGTCCGGCCGCACGCACCTGATGGACGCGACGCCGGTGATGCTCGGCCAGGAGCTCGGGGGCTACGCCGCGACGCTGCGGTACGCCGCCGAGCGGCTCGAGTCGGTGCTCCCCCGGGTCCGCGAGCTGCCGCTGGGCGGCACCGCCGTCGGCACCGGCATCAACACGCCGCCCGGCTTCGCCGAGCGGGTCATCGCCGTCCTCTCCGAGCAGGCGGGCCAGCCCTTCACCGAGGCCCGCAACCACTTCGAGGCCCAGGGCACCCGCGACTCGCTGGTCGAGCTGTCCGGCGTGCTCCGCACGATCGCGGTCGGGCTCACCAAGATCTGCAACGACCTGCGCTGGATGTCGTCGGGCCCGACCACCGGCCTCGCGGAGATCCACCTCCCCGACCTCCAGCCGGGGTCGAGCATCATGCCCGGCAAGGTCAACCCGGTGCTGCCCGAGGCCACGCTCATGGTCTGCTTCCAGGTGATCGGCAACGACGCCGCCGTCGCGGCCGCCGGCGCCAGCGGCGCCTTCGAGCTCAACGTCGCGATGCCGGTGATGGCGCGCAACGTGCTCGAGTCGGTCCGGCTGCTCGCGGCGTCCTCGCGCCTGCTCGCGACCCGGTGCGTCGACGGCATCACCGCGAACGCCGACCGGATGCGGCAGTACGCCGAGTCCTCGCCCTCGGTCGTCACCCCGCTCAACAAGTACCTCGGCTACGAGGCCGCGGCGAAGGTCGCCAAGCAGGCCCTCGCCGACGGCGCGACGATCCGCGAGACCGTGCTCGCGATGGGCTACGTCGAGCGCGGCGAGCTCACCGAGGAGCAGCTGGACGAGGCGCTCGACGTGGAGTCGATGACGCACCCCTGACCCGTCGGGCCATGCGCGAGGAAGCGGATTACTGCCCGGACTAGACGTCCGGAGCCATGGCAACCAGGGTCGGCACGCCAACGATCGGGCTGCGGCCGTTTCACTCGTCGGAGCAGGCGCCGAGAGTTAAGGTCCGCGCCATGGCGAATAGGTCGGTGGCCGCAAGTGACGAGCGAACTGCGTCCAACTCGTATCAGATGTCTCTGCGCGTGGGCGCTGGCGCCACAGATCCGATTGCGGTTGCCCAGTCACAGTTCGCGGCGTGGCTTCGAGTGCAGAAGGATGGCTGGGATCCGACGCTCGACAAAAGCGGCTATCAGCAACAGACGGGTCACGATCGGGACCTTCTGACCCTGCACCACGAGTCCTCTGCTGGACGCGAGTTCCGGGCTCGACTTGTCGAGGCGACACCGCTTGGCGATTGGCGTTCGCAGTTGACCGTCAGAGTGCCGGCCGAAGGGGACGCCTGGGTCGCCCTCCAAGTAGGCAACAGTCAGGGCCGCTGGACCGCGGTGCCACGCCTTGCGACATATCTTCTGGACGCGCTGCCACTGACGGACGGCGACACGTTGATGTCGAGCGACACTCAGACGGTCGGACCCACGGGGATCGAAGAGTTTTTAGACCAGTTGTGCGACCCCGACCGCAGAGGCCTGTTCTTCGTCGCCGGGACTAGTCATGGGTCGATCGACTTCGCGGCCTTTCGCCATCAAGTATCCCGCTGGGCGCGGCAGGTACGGGGCCTAGCTCAGGTGGCTGTGCTGTCCCCCGAAGCCACTACTCAACTATCGTCTGCACTCGGCCTTCCCCACGCGGTCGCACCGTGGACGCTCCGCACCTACCTCCCCGAGGTCGACCCTGCCGTCCGAGGGGACGCACTCCGGCACAAGTTTCTGACGACGGAGCGCCTTGCAAGGGAACCCGATCAAGTCATCCAACAACTGCTTGGCAGGATTGCCCGTCGACACGCCTTCCTCCGGCCTCCGCCTGACGGCTGGACACAGACTGATCGGACCTTCCGTCGGCTGGAGGACCGCACGCTAGTTGAGTCAATCGCTGCGTTCGTTCCCGATGGATCACAAGCATCTCCCGGGCTCGGTGAGAATCGCGCAGGGAGCGAGCTCGAGCCCACCAGCGCGGTCACTGAAGTCACGCCCACTCCGCCCCGCACACCAAGGGAGCAGGCGCCGGACGTCGAGGCCAGTGCCCCGCGGGAGCCTCTCCCCGCCGAGCTTGAGCTGACAGCCGCCCTTCTGGAGCTTGCGCAACTCAAGTCGAAACTCGATCACGTGACGTCTGCCCTCGGCCTTGCTGGCTTGGATGGCGAGTCGATCTCGCAGTTGGCTGCCAAGACAGCGCAAGCGGATGCCGTGGCGCAACGCGTCAAGCAGATCGAGCTACAGCTCGCAGATCGAGGCGAGCAGATCGCCGAGCTTGAAGACCGTTTGTCCCTGCTGAACCTTGCATATGAAGAATCGCAAATCGACGAGCGTGTGGCGGCCTCTGACGCGAGCAAGCTAGAGGACGAGAATCGTTGGCTACGCTCGAGGCTTGAAGCTGCGGGCGACTACGACGGGGCGTTCGCGGTCGTTCCCGAAGAGGCTTACCGGACAACGCCCGAGAACTGGGCAGAGCTCCTGGACAGGCTGCCCGAACTAGAGAATGCCGGCGTCGTCTTTACTGGAGACGAGAACGAACTCTTGGCGCTCGACTCGGTCGATACCGTCGGAAAGATTGCTTCAGTGGCTTGGCAGGCTCTCCTGGCCTTGGCTGATTACGTGCGAGCCCGGAACGACGGCAAATGCGGCACTAACGTCCGGCAGTACCTCCGCGAGACACCAAACGGGTACCAGTCAATGCCGAAGAAGAAGTATGCCGAGGGGGAGACAAGCGTGACGATGCAGCAGTGGGGAGACTTGCGTGACTTCCCGGTGCCCGTCACGGTGGATCCCTCAGGGTCGGCGCGCATGGAGGCACATTTCAAACTGGGACACCTTGGGATGGTGTCCCCGCGGATGTACTACCTCGACGACTACAGCGGAAGCGGCAGGGTCTACGTCGGCTACATCGGCGCCCACCTGAAGAACACCATGACGAACTGAGCCAGTCGTCCAACGAGTCAGTACCAGCCGTACGACTCGGAGTGCGACCAGGCGCCGCAGGGGCTGCCGTAGCGGTCCTGGATGTAGCCCAGGCCCCACTCGATCTGGGTCGCCGGGTTGGTGGCCCAGTCGGCACCGGCGCTGGCCATCTTGGAGCCGGGGAGCGCCTGCGGGATGCCGAAGGCGCCGGAGGAGGCGTTCTGCGCGGCGGGGTTCCAGCCGCTCTCGCGGGTCCAGAGGGAGTCGAGGCAGCCGAACTGGTCGGAGGAGAAGCCGAACTGCGGCATCAGTGCCTGCGCGATGTCGCGGGGGTCGCCGTCGGAGAGCTCGACCGAGCGGGTCACGGCCGGGCCGGTACCGGCCGAGAGCGCCGCCTTCTTGGCCGGGTCGGCGTCGCCGCGGCGGTCGAACGAGCGCGTGGCGACCGGAGCCCGGTCGGTGTCGCTGTCGCCCGCGTGCCCGGCGAGCGTGGCGCCTGTGGCGGAGCCGAGGTCGTCGGCGACCGTCGGCACGCCGGTCGGTTGCCCGAGCACGCCTCCGGAGACCGCCACGCCGGTCGCGGCGACCGCGACCGAGGACATGACGACCGCCTTCTTGATCGCCGTACGCGCGGGGCGCTCGGCGACATGACGGTGCTTCGGGGTGTACTTGGCGTGCTTCGACAAGGGCTCAGGACTCGGGGTAGACGACTCGGGGCATCGTTCGAGGTGGTGCTCGGTGGTGCTCGGGGTGTTTCGGGACCTGCGCGGAACTAGGGCCGCTGGATACATCGCTGGGCAGCAAGGTCACGAAAAGATCACGGGCCACCCTGCCTGACGACATCGGCGCACGCAAACCGAACCCGCGGATTCGACCCCGATTTTGAGGAAAGATCGCGTCACGTGCGTCCCGTGAGTCACACCCTCCACTCGAGTGTGGGGGGGTGGCCCGGCGCCCCCGGGCACCCCCCCCCCTGTGCGCGCCGTCCAACCCCCCCCCCGTGGGGGGGGGGGGGGCCCCCCGCCCCCCCGGCCCCCCCCCCCACACCTCCGCCGCGGGCGGGACTGCTTGGTCGGCGGCCGTCAGAGCGTGACGTCCTCCAGCATCTCGGTGACCAGGGCTGCGATCGGGGAGCGCTCCGAGCGGGTCAGCGTGACGTGCGCGAAGAGCGGGTGGCCCTTGAGCTTCTCCACGACCGCGACGACGCCGTCGTGGCGGCCGACCCGCAGGTTGTCGCGCTGGGCGACGTCGTGGGTGAGCACGACCTTGGAGTTGGCGCCGATCCGGGAGAGCACGGTGAGCAGCACGTTGCGCTCCAGCGACTGGGCCTCGTCGACGATCACGAACGCGTCGTGCAGCGAGCGGCCGCGGATGTGGGTCAGCGGCAGCACCTCGAGCATGCCGCGGTCGAGGACCTCCTCGATCACGTCGCGCGAGGTCATCGCGCCGAGGGTGTCGAAGACGGCCTGCGCCCACGGCGACATCTTCTCCGACTCCGAGCCGGGCAGGTAGCCGAGCTCCTGGCCGCCGACCGCGAAGAGCGGGCGGAAGACCACGACCTTCTTGTGCTGCCGGCGCTCCATGACGGCCTCGAGCCCGGCGCACAGCGCCATCGCCGACTTGCCGGTGCCGGCGCGGCCGCCGAGGGACACGATCCCGACCTCGGGGTCGAGCAGCATCTCGAGCGCGATCCGCTGCTCCGCGGAGCGGCCGTGGATGCCGAAGGCCTCCCGGTCGCCGCGGACCAGGTGCACGCGCTTGTCGGCGCCGACCCGCCCGAGCGCCGTACCCCGGTCGGAGAGCAGCACCAGACCCTGGTGGCAGGGCAGGTCACGGGCGACGTCGAGATCGATCACGCCGTCGTCGTACAGCTCGTCGAGGTCGGCGGCGGTCACGTCGATCTCCGCCATCCCGGAGTAGCCGGTGTCGGAGTCGCTGATCGCCTCGGCGCGGTACTCCTCGGCGTCGAGGCCGACCGCGGAGGCCTTGATCCGCAGCGGCAGGTCCTTGGAGACGAGCGTGACGTCGTGGCCCTCGTTGGCGAGGTTGCGCGCGACGGCGAGGATGCGGGTGTCGTTGTCACCCAGCCGGAAGCCCGACGGCAGCGACTCGGGGTCGGTGTGGTTGAGCTCGACCCGGACCGTGCCGCCCTCGTCGCCGACCGGCACCGGGGCGTCGAGCCGGCCGTGGGTGACCCGCAGCTCGTCGAGCATCCGCAGCGCCGTCCGCGCGAAGAAGCCCAGCTCGGGGTGGTGCCGCTTGCCCTCCAGCTCCGTGATCACCACCACGGGCAGCACGACCTCGTGCTCGGCGAACCGGCGCAGCGCGCCGGGATCGGCCAGCAGCACGCTCGTGTCGAGCACGTAGGTGCGGACGCTCGGCGCTTTGGCGCGGGTCCGCGTGCGGGTGGTGGAGGAGGAGCGCTGGGTCTTCGGAGCCTGGGTCGGCACGGTGACACCCCTTCACAAGGCCGGGCGGGCACTCCGCGTCCGGCCCTCAGTTCACACTGATGGACCGGATCGAGCCCGAGCGCCGGAGTGCCGGCTCCCGGTCGCGCGCCAGCAGGGCCTCTCCCCCAGCTGGTGCGTGGTGCAGTCGTGAATGCTCACGAACGGGCCTCCCGGTACGGCGAGCTTCCCCACTCGCCGATGTCTGGAACGTACGCCGCGAATCTGGTGGATTCGGGCGACACGCCCGAACGTGTGGGTGAACGTCACGTGCACGAAATACGGACGGCTCGCGGCGGCTCTGACGGCCGCGCCGAGCCGGGGTCGTCGGCCGAAACCCGCCCGCCACGCCGTGGATCACCGGAGCGTCGAGCGGGTTTCCCCGGGCAGCCGGGGAAACCCGCCGGCTCACGCCCCGTAGCGGCGCTCCCGCATCGCGTACGCACGGATGGCGCGGAGGAAGTCGACCCGGCGGAACTCGGGCCAGTAGGCCTCGCAGAAGTAGAACTCCGACTTCGCCGACTGCCAGAGCAGGAAGCCGCCGAGCCGCTGCTCGCCGGAGGTGCGGATGACCAGGTCGGGGTCGGGCTGCCCCTTGGTGTAGAGGTGCTCGGCGATGTGCTCGACGTCGAGGACGGTGGCCAGCTCCTCCATCGAGGTGCCCTGCGCGGCGGCCTCCTGGAGCAGTGACCGGACGGCGTCGGCGATCTCGCGGCGGCCGCCGTAGGGCACCGCGACGTTGACGAGCATGCCCTCGACGTCGCGGGTGCGCTCCTCGGCGAGCTTGAGCCGGGCCGCGATGTGGTCGGGCAGCAGGTCGAGCGCACCCACCGGGTGGATCCGCCACCGCCGCGCGTCGGCGAGCGAGTCGACCGCCTCGGCGATGATCTGCAGCAGCGGCTCGAGCTCGCTGACCGGCCGCTCGGACAGGTTGTCGGTCGAGAGCAGCCACAGGGTGACCACCTCGATGCCGACCTCGTCGCACCAGCCGAGCAGCGGCTCGATGTTGGCGGCGCCGGCGCGGTGGCCGTGCGCGGTGTCGCGGCCGACGGCCTTGGCCCAGCGCCGGTTGCCGTCGAGCATCACCCCCACGTGCTTGGGGATGTCGTCGGGCATGCGCCGCAGGACCCTCGCCTCGTACGCCGGGTAGAGGACCCGTCGTACTCCCCGCTTCCAGTCGGCCACATCACGATGGTAGCCGCGGGGTTCGGCGGTTTCCCTGACCGACCGCCGGGTAGCCTGACGCCATGAACCAGGCCATGAACGACGCGGTGCGCACGGGGCTCGACCAGCTCCACGACGCCGTCGCCGACCTCAAGGCCAAGAAGGACGAGATCAAGCCGAAGCTGCGCGGGTGGCTGCACCTGGCGACCGCGCCGCTCACGCTGGCCGCCGGCATCGTGCTGATCTGCCTCTCGCCGAACACCACCACCCGGATCGGCTCGGCGCTCTTCACCGGCTCGGCGCTAATCCTCTTCACCGTGTCGGCGATCTACCACACCGGCACCTGGTCACCGCGGGTGTGGGCGTTCCTGCGCCGCTTCGACCACTCCAACATCTTCCTGCTGATCGCCGGCTCCTACACGCCGTTCAGCCTCCTCCTGCTGCACGGCACCCAGCAGGTGGTCCTGCTGGCCACCGTGTGGACCGGTGCGATCCTGGGCGTCGGCTTCCGGGTCTTCTGGACCGACGCGCCGCGCTGGCTCTACGTGCCGATCTACATCGCCCTCGGGTGGGCGGCGATCTTCTTCATCCCGTCCTTCTTCGACGGCGCCACCCGGCTAGGCCTCGGGATCGGCATCGCCACCTTCACCATGATCGTCGTGGGCGGCGCGCTCTACACGTTCGGTGGCGTGGTCTACGGCTTCAAGCGGCCCAACCCGTGGCCGCGCTGGTTCGGGTTCCACGAGGTCTTCCACACCTTCACGATCCTGGCGTTCGTGTCGCACTACGTCGGCGTCTCGATGGCGACCTACGCACTGCGCTGACGCGCGACCTAGAACCTGTTCTCATTTCTGCCTAGGGTGCTGGCATGCCCGGCACCCACCACCCGTCGTACCAACCCCTCGCGGACCTCTTCGAGGCCTGCCTGACCGACGGCACCGAGGCCGGCGCCTCCGTCGCGGTCGTCCACGACGGCGAGCTGGTCGTCGACCTGTGGGGCGGCGAGGCGCGCCCCGGGGTGCCGTGGGCCGAGGACACCGTCGTGCAGGTCTGGTCGGTCACCAAGACGATGGCGGCGCTCACCACGCTCGTGCTGGCCGACCGCGGCGTGCTCGACCTGGACGCGCCGGTCTCGTCGTACTGGCCGGACTTCGCCCGCGACGACGTGCTCGTGCGGCACCTGCTCGCGCACACCTCGGGGTACGCCGGGTGGACCGCGACGCTCGACGTTCCCGGCCTCCTGGACCTGGAGAGGTCCGAGCGGATGCTGGCCGAGCAGGAGCCGTGGTGGGAGCCCGGGACCGCGTCGGGCTACCACATGGTCGACTACGGCCACCTCCTCGACGGCCTCGTGCGGGGCGCCACCGGCGTCCCGCTGTCCGAGCACTTCCGCACCCTGGTCGCCGAGCCGCTCGGCGCCGACTTCCACCTCGGTGTCCCCGAGGAGGTGCTCGGTCGCTGCGCCGACCTGATCCCACCCCCACCCGGCGGCATCGACGTCAGCGCGCTGCCCGAGGGCAACCTGCTGGTGCCGACGCTGGTCAACCCGTTCCTCGACCCGGCGATCTGGAACACGCCCGGGTGGCGCCGGGTCTCGGTCGCCGGCGCCAACGGCCACGGCAACGCCCGCTCGATCGCCCGCGCCCAGTCGGTCGTCTCCCACGGCGGCGAGGTCGGCGGCGTGCGCCTCCTCTCCCCGGCCACGATCGACCGGATCTTCGAGGTCCAGGCGGAGGGCGTCGACAAGGTCCTGCTCCTGCCGGTGCGCTGGGGCATCGGCTACGGCCTCCCGCACCCGAGCTCCGCGCCGGCCGTCCCCGACGGCCGTGTCTGCTGGTGGACGGGGTACGGCGGCGCCATCGTCGTCAACGACCTCGACCGCCGCGTCACCGTCGCCTACGCACCCAACCGTCTGGAGAACCACATGACGTCCAGCCCCCGCACCGACGCCTACGTGCGCACCGCGTTCGCGTGCCTGGAGGCCGGAGCGTGAGCGGGCCCGTGAAGGTCTGCATCATCGGCGCCGGCTGCTCGGGCTTCACCACGGCCAAGCGCCTGAAGGACCACGGCATCGACTACGACCAGTTCGAGCTGTCCGACGACGTGGGCGGCAACTGGTACTTCCGCAACCCCAACGGCCGCTCGTCGGTCTACGAGTCGCTGCACATCGACACCTCGACCTCGCGGCTGGAGTTCGAGGACTACCCCGCGCCCGCGGACTTCCCGCACTTCCCGCACCACACCCTGATCCACCAGTACTTCCGCGACTACGTCGACCACTTCGGCCTGCGCGACAAGATCACCTTCAACACCGGCGTCGAGCGCGCGCGTCGTACCGAGGCGGGCGGCTGGGAGGTCACCCTCAGCACCGGCGAGACCCGCACCTACACCGACCTCGTCGTCGCGAACGGCCACCACTGGAAGCCGCGGCTGCCCGACTACCCGGGCGAGTTCGACGGCGTCCTGATGCACAGCCACTCCTACGTCTCGCCGTTCGAGCCCATCGAGATGCGCGGCAAGCGGGTGATCGTCGTCGGCATGGGCAACTCCGCGATGGACATCGCGAGCGAGCTGTCCGCGCCGTGGATGGCCGAGACGCTCTACGTCTCGGCCCGACGCGGCGTCTGGGTGCTGCCGAAGTACCGCAACGGCCAGCCCGCCGACAAGGTGATGGCGCCGCCGGACATCCCCAAGGAGCAGGCGCTCGCCGCGTCGCGGGCGCTGATCCGCGAGCTCGTCGGCAGCATGACGACCTACGGCCTGCCCGAGCCGGACCACGAGCCGCTGGCGGCCCACCCGTCGGTGAGCGCCGACTTCCTCACCAAGGCCGGCTCCGGCGACATCCACATGCTGCCGGCGATCGAACGGCTCGACGGCCGCACCGTCCACCTCGCCGACGGGTCGAGCGTCGAGGCCGACGTCATCGTGTGCGCGACCGGCTACGACATGAGCTTCCCCTTCTTCGAGGACGACGAGGCCGACCTGCACCCGGACGCCGAGCACCGCTACCCGCTCTTCAAGCGGATGATCAAGCCGGGCGTCGACCACCTCTTCTACGCCGGACTCGCGCAGTCGTCCCCGACGATCGTCAACCTCGCCGAGCAGCAGTCCAAGCTGCTCGCGAAGCTGCTCGTCGGCCAGTACGCGCTGCCGTCCGTCGCGGAGCAGGAGGAGATCATGAGGGCCGACGAGGCGGCCCACCTCGCGCAGTACTACAGCGCCCCGCGGCACACCATCCAGATCGACTTCGGGCGCTACTGCGTCGACCTGTACGCCGAGATCGCGGCCGGTGAGGAGCGGGCTCGCGTGGCAGCGGCGGGCTAGACCTGAGGATTTTTACCTTCGTCCTCCTCATGTGATCCGGGGTACAGACCGATCGGCTCCCGTGACATGGAGCCGCGCGCAGTGGGGTGTGTGGCTACCGAGAGGACGAGTCTCATGAAGAACTTCCGCTGGACCGTCGGCCGCAGGATCGCCGGCATCACCGCCATCGCACTGTCGTCGACGCTCCTGGTGACCGCGGTCGCCTGGGTCGCCGCCGGAAGCGTCGAGCACGACGCCGAGCGCGCCCGCGCGCACGCCGATGCACGCGCGCTCCTGCAGTCGCTCGACGGACGCTCGAGCGAGCTCAAGGTCGACGCCTTCAAGGGCGTGACCTTCGCCGACGTGTCGTCGGCCCAGGCCGACGTCGACGACGACACGGGCCAGGTCGCCGACATGATCGCGGGCCTCCGCAAGCTCGACCTCGACCCCGACGACGAGGCGCGGATCGACGACATCGAGGCGGCCTTCGCCGACTACACCTCGTCGATCAAGCAGTTCGTGGACGCGGCCGCGACCGACCAGGACGGCCAGCGCGCGAAGGCCGAGGACATCCAGAAGGCCAACGACAAGATGGACGTCGTGCTCGGCGACGCCGTCGACAGCATCGGCAAGGACTCGGTGTCCGCGTCCGACGCGCTCCTGTCGACGGTTCAGAGCCTCAAGGTCAAGATCCTGCTCTTCGCGCTCCTCGGCCTGCTCGTCGCCTCTGCCGCCGCCTGGCTGATCAGCCGCAGCCTGGTCGTGCCGCTGCGAGCGGCCATCGACGCCCTGCAGCGCTTCGCCCGCGGCGACCTGACGCACCGGCTCCCCGAGGAGAGCACCGGCTGCGTCGGTGACCTCGAGACGGCCTTCAACGAGAGCATCGAGTCCGTGAGCGCGATCGTGCGCACGGTCGCCGGATCGGCGGACGCCGTCGCGGCCGCCTCGGAGGAGCTCTCGGCGTCCTCGCACCAGATCGCCGCCGGTGCCGAGGAGACCTCGGTCCAGGCCGGTGTCGTCTCCGGTGCGGCCGACGAGGTCTCCCGCAACGTGCAGACGGTCGCGGCCGGCTCGGAGGAGATGAGCGCCTCGATCCGCGAGATCGCCCAGTCCGCCAACGACGCCGCCCGCGTCGCCTCCGAGGCCGTCTCCATGGTGGAGAAGACCAACGAGACCGTCGGCAAGCTCGGCACCTCCTCGGAGGAGATCGGCGCGGTCGTCAAGACGATCACCTCCATCGCCGAGCAGACCAACCTCCTCGCGCTCAACGCGACCATCGAGGCCGCCCGGGCCGGCGAGGCCGGCAAGGGCTTCGCCGTCGTCGCCAACGAGGTCAAGGAGCTCGCCCAGGAGACCGCCCGCGCCACCGAGGACATCGCCCGCCGCGTCGAGGCGATCCAGAACGACACCACCGGCGCGGTCGCCGCGATCGGTGAGGTCGCGGCCATCATCGGGTCGATCAACGACTACCAGCTGACCATCGCCTCGGCCGTGGAGGAGCAGACCGCGACCACCAACGAGATGTCGCGCAACGTCGCCGACGCCTCGACCGGCTCGGGCGAGATCGCCACCAACATCACCTCGGTGGCGACGGCGGCGGACTCGACGACCCAGGCCGTCAACCAGACGCTCTCCGCGATCGAGGAGCTGGCCCGCATGTCGGGCGACCTCCGGGTCCAGGTGAGCCGGTTCACGATCGCCTGACAACGACGTCAGGCCGTCAGGGAGACCTCCCCTCTCCCTGTTGCGGTCGCCGTCACCAGCGCCGGGGCGACCATGGCGGCGAGGGCGTAGCCGGTCTGCGTGAGGCCCTGGTAGGCACCGGCGCTCGCGGGGTCGGCCAGCTCGAAGGCCAGCCCCCAGCCGCCGGCCTCGCACCAGATCTCCGCCCACGTGCCGAACAGCTCGGCGACCACGAGCAGCGCCACCGCGGCGACCGCACCGACGCTGCCGGCGGCGCCGTAGAGCAGACAGGCCGCGGCGAGCAGCAGGCTGCCGCGCCGGACCGTCCGACCGGCGACCGCCACCTCGTGGGTGCCCCGCGCGGCGCGCACCTGGAAGAGCGCGACGATCACCGTGTTGAGCACGAGCAGCACCGAGATCACCACGGTGGGCGCCTCGGTGCGCGTCACGATCCACAGCGGTACGCCGACGCTGGTCATGCTGAACTGCATGGCGATCACCGACGTCAGCACGACGGTGGCGACGTACGTGCGGTCGCGCAACGGCGAGCGGCCGCGCACCCGCCCCGGGTCGAGGTGGACGTCCATCACCGACCCGAAGCCGAGGACGCGCCGGAGCCCGAGCAGGGGGACCGTCGAGGCGACGAGGAGCGCCGCGACGACGACCATCGTGGTGCGGTACGCCGCCGCGGTGTCGACCAGCAGCGCGAGCGCGGCGAGCACCGTGCCGAGGCCGATGAAGACGTTCGTGACCACCCGCAGCCGGGCCCGCACCTCGACGCGGTCGGCACCCGTGAACCAGCGCGCCTGGAGCGCGGCCTTGGCCGAGCCCTGGAGGCTCCGGCTGCCGACCGCCACGGCGGCGACCAGGACGAAGGCGAGGGTCGACCCGGCGAAGACGTAGGCGAGCATCGCCAGTCCCTGGACCGCGTTGGCCCCGAGCTGCAGCCGGTCCGCGCCGACCCGGTCGGCGGCGTACCCGCCCAGGAACGAGGCCAGCACGCCCACCGCCCCGGCGACCGTGAGGCCGAGGCCGACGGTGGTCGGCGCGAGTCCGATGACCCGGGTGAAGTAGAGCGCGCTGACGCTGTAGAAGAGCCCCGTCGCGAGCGACGCGGAGGCGGTCGTCAGCGTCAGCGAGCGATGCACGGGTTCGGCGGGGAGGACCACGAGAGAGTTCTCCCACGGCGTTCGGGGCCGCCACCAACGATGTAGCGTGATGCTTCATGGTCGGGCTGATCGAGTACGAGCTGGCCGGTGCCGACCTCGGCGAGGTCCGCTTCGCACTGTCCCCGATGAACGAGCTCGCGCTGTCGCTGCGCACCTGGCGCGAGCCGGGTCGCTACCCGCTCCAGCTGCCCTGGCTGCACCGCACCGCGGCCGCCCGCGCGGCGCTCGACGGCGAGATGCTGCTGGCCCTCACCAACGAGCAGCTCTGGACGCCCGACTTCCTGACCCCGCGGCCGTGGTCGCCCCTCACCCGCTTCGACGACGAGCTCGCCGCGCTCGCCGAGACGCCCCTGGACGTCGTCCGCGACGACATCGCCGAGGTGCATCCCGATCCGGCCACCCGACCCGCGGTGCTCCGGGGCCGACGCGACCACGTGCTCCGCCGGATCACCCGCGCGCTCGCGGCGTACTGGACCGCCTGCTTCGAGCCGTGGTGGCCGCGGATGCGCACGGTCCTCGAGGCCGACATCGTCTTCCGCGGGCGCACCATCGCGCGCGAGGGCCTGGCCGCGATGTTCCTCGACCTCTCGCCGCGGATCCGGCTGGTCGACGACCCGGACCCGGTCGTCCGGGTCGAGATGACCTCGAAGGTCGGCTTCCGTCGCACCACTGCCGGCGCCGGGCTCACCCTTGCGCCCTCGCTCTTCACCCGCAACGCGACCGCCCCGATCTCCGCCGACGAGCCGCCGTTGATCCTGTACGGCGCGCGCGGCGCCGGCACCCTCTGGGAGAGCGACCGTCCCGCGGCGCCGCGGGCCCTGGCGGGACTGGTCGGCGAGGTCCGCGCCCGCCTGCTCGGGCTGCTCGACTCCCCCGCGTCGTCGACCGAGCTCGCGGTGCGGCTGGGCGTCACGACCAGCGCGGTCAACCAGCACCTCCGGGCGATGCGCGACGCCGGACTGCTCAGCTCGGCCCGGCACGGGCGCTCGGTGCTCTACCTGCGGTCCGGGCTCGGCGACGAGCTGGTGCGCGCCGCCGGGTGAGCCGGGTTTCAGCCGCGCGGCCAGCGGTCACCGTGCGGTCATGGGCCAGTTCTCCGCCGAGACGCACGCCGTCGCCGTCATCACCGCGCCCCGCGACCGGATCTGGGCCGTGCTCACCGATCCCGGGCTGGTGGCGCGGATGACGCCCTTCGCCAAGCGGATCACCGAGGACGGCGGCCACTGGCGCTGGGAGCTCAGCGGGCTCAAGGTCCTCGGCGTCGGGCTGGCGCCGGAGTTCACCGAGCGGATGACCTACGACGAGCCGAGTCGCATCGAGTTCCGCCACGACCCGCCGGACGGCGTCGCCGAGCGGGCCGGTGTCGAGGGCTGGTACTCCCTCGACGAGGCCGAGCAGGGCACCCGCCTCGAGACGTCCCTGCGGATCACCCTCGACCTCCCGTTGCCGCGCGCGTCGGGCGGCGCCGTGCGCAAGGCGATGGGCTCGGTGGTCGACCAGATGGGCGACCGGTTCTCCGCCAACCTGCTGTGCCACCTCGACGCCGAGCAGGTCGCCTAACGCGCCAGTGCGACCTCGAGGTCGGCGACCTCGGTGACGGGTCGTTCGCAGACGAAGTTGTGGCACACGTACGCCGCGGGTCGCCCGTGGACCGGTCCACGTCCCGCCAGCAGCGGGATCGCGTCGGTCGGTCCGTCGCCGACCACGACGACCGCGCCCGGGTGCCGACGCGCCCGACGCTCCAGGGCGTCGCGCTGGGGCCCGGGTGCGCCGACGACCGCCACCTCCAGCGGGCCTCCGGACATCGCGACCGCGGCGGCCAGCGACCAGCCCGCGAAGCGCGGCGCCCTCTCGGCGAGCACGGCCACCGTCGCCAGCGCCGCCTCGGCGGCGTCGCGGTGACGGCCCGACCCGGTGATCGCGGCGTACGTCGAGAGGGCGTGGACGAGCGAGGACAGGCCCGACGGGGAGGCGTTGTCGGAGGGGTCGCGCGGGCGCGCGACCAGGGCCTCGGCGTCGTCGGCGGTGTCGTGGAAGCCGCCGTCGTCCGCGGCGAAGCGGTCGAGCGCGACGTCGAGCAGCAGCCCGGCCCGCTCGAGCCACACCGGGTCGCCGGTCACCTGGAGCAGGTCGAGGAAGCCGGCCGCCACGCACCCGTGGTCCTCCAGGACGCCGGCCGGGGTGCCGACGACGCCGTCGCGCGACACCCGCCGCAGCCGCCCGTCGACCACGTGCACCCGCCACAGCAGGTCGCCCGCCGCCCGCGCCTCCTCGACGTACCCGGCGGTGCAGAGCCCGCTGATCGCCAGGCCGTTCCAGGCCGCGACCACCTTGTCGTCGCGGGCCGGGCGCACCCGCTCCTCGCGCGCGGCCAGCAGCCGACGGCGTACGTCGACGAGCCGGTCGGCACCCGGACCCTCGGGGTCGCGGAGCAGCTGCAGCGTCGAGGCGCCGTGCTCGAACGTCCCGGACTCGGTCACCTCGAAGACCTGCGCCGCCCAGGCACCGTCGTCGGGCCCGAGGACGTCGACCAGCTCGGCCGGCGTCCAGGCGTAGAACTTGCCCTCGACGCCCTCGCTGTCGGCGTCGAGCGCGGAGGCGAAGCCGCCCTCGGCGGTGCGCAGCTCGCGGACCAGGAAGTCGGCGACACCACGGGCCACCCGGTCCCCCAGGGGCGTCCCCCACTCGGCGTACACCCGCAGCAGCAGCGCGTTGTCGTAGAGCATCTTCTCGAAGTGGGGCACCACCCAGTCGCGGTCGACGCTGTAGCGCGCGAAGCCACCGCCGAGCTGGTCGTGGATGCCGCCGCGCGCCATCGCCTCGAGCGTCGCGTCGGCCATCCGCCAGGCCTCGGTGACCGTCTCGCCGTCGCCGTCGCCGGCGACGCGGAGGAGGTACTCGAGCACCATCGACGGCGGGAACTTCGGCGCCCCGCCGAAGCCGGCGGAGCGCTGGTCGAACTCACGCGCCAGCGTCACCACCGACTGCTCCAGCAGGTCCGACCAGTCCTGCCCGTCGCCGGCCGGGACCGCACCGCCGGCGGCGAGGTGCTCGCGCAGCGTCTCCGCGACCCGCGCGACCTCGTCACCGCGGTTGCGCCACGCGTCGCTGAGCGCCTCCAGGACCTGCCGGAAGGACGGCTGCCCGTGGCGCGGCTGGTCGGGGAAGTAGGTGCCCGCGAACCAGGGGTTGCCGTCGTGGTCGAGCACGCAGGTCATCGGCCAGCCGCCGCTGCCCGTCATCGACGTGGTGGCCTGCATGTAGACGGCGTCGACATCGGGTCGCTCCTCGCGGTCGACCTTGATGCTGACGAAGTGCTCGTTGAGGTACGCCGCGGTGTCCTCGTCCTCGAAGGACTCGTGCGCCATCACGTGGCACCAGTGGCAGGCGGCGTACCCGACCGAGAGCAGCACCGGCACGTTCCGGCGCCGCGCCTCCGCGAACGCGGCCGGCTCCCACTCCCACCAGTCGACGGGGTTGCCGGCGTGCTGGAGGAGGTACGGCGAGGTCGCGTCCGTCAGGCGGTTGGCCACCGCGCCACGGTATCCAGCCCGAGCGGTCCGCTCCGGACCGGGACCGATGTCGCTCTCTGTCCGGAAACTCATCTCGCATCGGCTCCGCCTGCCGATAGGAGGTCTGGAGGGCGGATGACAGGGGCGCCCGGAAGGAGACGGTGCCATGACACCGAGGATCGCGACGCTGGCGCAGCGTCTCTTCTGGTTGGGTGGCGAGCCCGATCCCCGGGCCGTCCAGCTCGGCTTCGTCCTGCTCCTGCACCTCGCCCTCGTCGGCGAGCACCCGATGAGCATCGGCGGACACAGCGCCGCCCTCTGGTCGCTCCGGCTCTCGATCCTCAGCCTCGCCGCGGTCCTGGTCGTCACGCCGCGGGTCCGCGACGTCGGCGTCATGATCCGGGTGCTCGCCAACGTCGACCTCGCCCTGATCGGGATCTCCGCGCTCGACCTCGACGTCGGGACGCTCCCCCTGGTGGTGCTGCCCGCCATGTGGCTCGGGCGCCAGCTGCGCTGGAGGGCGGTCTGGCGGGCCGGCCTGTCGACGACCGTGCTCGTCACGCTGCCGGGCACCCTCGTCCACGGCAACACCGACCAGACCGCGGTCCAGCTCGCCTCGCTGCCCTTCGTCGCGATGATGGCCGTCGTGGCCATCGCCGTCGGCCTCGACACCGCGCGCCGCGCACAGGAGGAGGCCGAGCAGCAGCGCGCGGAGGCGCAGCGCGCGCTCCAGGCCCTCGCCGACCAGCGGCGCGACACCGACGCCATCGTCGAGGCCGTCGACGTCGGCCTGGTGCTGCTGGACGAGGACGGCGGGGTCCGGCTGCGCAACCGGCGCCAGGAGTCGATCGACGCCGCCAAGTACCCCTCAGGCCGGGGCCGCGGCCTGCCCGAGCACGTCTACGACCAGGACGCACGTACGCCGTTGCCGATGCTCGCGCTGCCCAGCACCGCGGCCGCTGGAGGCGCCGAGTTCGACGACTTCCGGATCTGGGTCGGGGCCGACCCGCGCACGCGACGGGCGCTGTCGGTCTCGGCCCGTCAGGTCGTCGACGGCACGGGTGAGCGGACCGGGGCGGTGCTGGCCTACAAGGACGTCACCGACCTGATGCGCGCCCTGACCGTCAAGGACGACTTCATCGCGCTGGTCTCGCACGAGCTCCGCACGCCGCTGACCTCGATCTACGGCTACGTGACGATGCTCGCCGAGCAGGACGACGTGCCCGAGCCGATGCGTCGCCAGGTGGAGGTGATCGCCCGCAACACGGCGCGGCTCAAGACGCTGGTCGAGGACCTGCTCCAGGCCGCCCAGGTCGCCGCCGGCGAGCTGCGGATCCGTCCGGTCCCGGCCGACCTGGCCATGCTGGCCCGGGAGGCCGCCGAGTCGGCGATGCCGGCGGCCGACGCCGCGGGCGTCCAGCTCTCCGCGGACCTGCCCACCAGCCTGCCCATGACCGTGGACCCGGTGCGGATGGCCCAGGTGCTCGACAACCTGGTGTCGAACGCCGTGAAGTACACCCAGCCCGACGGCTGGGTGCGGGTGGAGGGACACGCGCTGAGCGACCGGGTCGAGATCCGGGTCGCGGACAGCGGGATCGGGATCCGCCCCGACGAGCTGGTCGAGCTCTTCCGCAACTTCTTCCGGACCGAGGAGGCCTCGCACCGCGCGGTCCAGGGCGTCGGGCTCGGGTTGTCGATCAGCCGCACGATCGTCGAGGCGCACGGCGGCCGCATCGACGTCAGCAGCCAGCCCGGACGCGGCAGCGTCTTCACGGTCGTGCTGCCCGTGGAGGACGCCGCCGCTGTCGAGGTCCGGGCGGTCTCGTGAGGACGAACGGCTCAGACGCCGCGGCCCCCACGCACCCGGCCGAGGATGAAGAGCACGAGCGCGATGATCGCGAGGATGATCAGGATCGTCCACAGCATGACAAGGTCCTCCCTGTTCGTGCGCCGTTCGTACGGCGCCCGTCCGCTCAGTGCCCCGACGCGGCCGACGACAAACGCAACCTCGCCACACGCGGGCTCTCGCGGGCGTACGGTGCGACCGTGGCCCCGAGGTCGGCGACCCTGCGCACCCTGGTGGCGGTGACCCTGGGGGTTGCCGCCGCCGTCTACGTCACCACGTCGAGCGCTGCGGTCGCGGACCTGTGCTACCTCGGTCCGCTGATCGCCGCCGCGATCGGTGCGTGGATCGGCGCCGAGCGCGGGCCACGGGAGGGCCGCCTCGTCCCGCGCCTGATCGCCATCGGCCTCTCGCTGAGCGCGCTGGGTGACGTGCTGTGGACCGTCGTCGACCGGGCGGGCGGCAACACCGACCTCTCCGTCGCCGATCCCGCCTGGCTGCTCAGCTACGCCTTCCTGGGGTCGGCGCTGTGGATCGTCCTGGCGCGCAGCCGGCCGGCGGGTGGGGTCGACCTGGACTTCGTCGTCGACGCGCTCACCATCGCGGTCGTCAGCCTGCTGGTCTTCTGGCGGATCTCGATCGCGGACATCGTCGCCGACTCCACGGCCTCGGCGCTGGACCGGGTGACCTGGGCGACCTACCCGGTGCTCGACGCGTTCCTCTTCGCCCTGGTCGTGCGGGTCCTGCTGAGCCCTCGTGCCCGCGCCGCGATCGACCCGTGGCTCGCCGTCGGCGTGGTCCTCTGGCTCGGCGCGGACGTCGGCTACCTGGTCGTCGACGACCACGACGCCTCGATGGTGCTCGACGTCGCCTGGATGGTCGCGCCGGCGCTCATCGCCACGGCCGCATGGCGCGGCGGCCACCGGATCGACGAGGCCGACCGACCGACCAGCGCCCGATGGATCTCCCAGCTGGTGGTCGCGGTGTGCCCGCTCCTGGTCCCGCCGGCACTCGAGCTGTCCGCCGACCTGCGGGACCAACCCGACCAGCCGCTCCAGCTCTTCGTCGGCACGATCCTGCTGATCGTGCTCGCCTTCGTCCGCACCGGACGCCTGCTGATCTCCGAGGACCGGTCGCGGCGCGAGCTCGCGCTGGCGCGCGACCACGCGCTGGCGGCCTCCGAGGCCAAGTCGATGTTCCTCGCCAACATGAGCCACGAGCTGCGCACCCCGCTCACCACCGTGCTCGCCGCGAGCGAGCTGCTCGAGGACACCCCGATGACCGAGCCCCAGCTGCGCCTCCTCGCCCGGATGCAGCGCGCCGGCCAGCGCCTGATGACGCTCCTCGAGAGCCTCCTCGACTTCTCCCGCGTCGAGGCCGGTCAGGTCACCCTGCAGTCCGTGGACTTCGACCTCGCCGAGGTGCTCGACGACATCGTCGCCGGCCGCCTCGCCGACGCCCAGGCCAGGTCCGTCGAGCTCAGCCGCGAGATCCACCCCGACCTGCCGCGGAGCGTGACCGGCGACCCGGTGCGCGTCGCGCAGGTGATCGGCAACCTCGTCGACAACGCCGTGAAGTTCACCCACGAGGGCCGGGTGTCCGTCGAGGCGCGACCGGCGGACGACGACCGGTGCGTGCGGATCACGGTGACGGACACCGGCATCGGGATCCGCGAGTCCGACCAGGTGTCGGTGTTCTCCTCCTTCACCCAGGTCGACGGGTCGGCGACGCGTCGCTACGAGGGCAGCGGGCTCGGCCTGGCCATCTGCAAGGAGCTGATCGACCTCATGGGCGGTTCGATCTCCCTGGCCAGCGAGGTCGGGCGAGGGAGCACCTTCGACGTGGTCCTGCCGCTCCGGGTGCCTCAGCGGGTGGGCGCGGCGTAGGTCCCCCGACCCGTCGGCAGCGGGAGGTCGAGGGTGGTGACGATGCCGGGAGCGGCTGCGTGGACGTCGGGGATGGCGTTCACGATCCGACCGCAGGCCGCGACGATCGCGGCGTGGTTGTGGTCGCCGTGCTCGCTGCTCGGCACGATGTCGACGACGTACGACGGCTCGCCGGTGATCTCGACGCGATAGGCACCGCCGCCGGAGGTCGGGCGCGCCCAGTCGGGGCGCAGGTCGTCGCGGGTGCGGGTGACGTGCTCGACGACGATCGCCGGGTGGCCGGCGACCATGCCGGTGATCGAGAAGTGCAGGGCGGCGATGGTGCCCTGCTCGATCCGGCCGGCGGCGATGTCGTAGGACTCGGGCGCCGGTTCGGCCTCCCAGAACTCCACGATCTCGTCGACCTCGATGCCGAGCCCGGCGGCCATCATCCGGATCGCCGTCCCCCAGGCGAAGCCGAGCACGCCGGGCAGGAAGAGCATCGGCGTCTCGTCGACCGGCTTGCCGAAGCCCATGAGGTCGAACATCACCTCGGCGCCGTCGTACGTCGCGTAGTCCGCCAGCTCGTAGCAGCGGATCTGCTCGACGCGCTGGCAGGTGCTGGCCAGGGCGAGGGGCACGAGGTCGCTGGCGAAGCCGGGGTCGACGCCGGTGATGTAGACGGTGGAGCCGCCGGCCCGCGCGGCCTCCTCGACCTTCTCGATCACCTTCTCCGGCAGCGTGCCCGTCGGGAACTGCAGCGTCCCGGGCGCCGACCCGACGACGTCGATGCCGGCCGCCAGGAGCCGGCGGACGTCCTGGGTCGCCTCGACCGGCCGGGTGTCGCCCATCGCGCAGTAGACGACGACCTCGGGTCGCGCCTCGATCAGCTCGTCCGTGCTGCCCACGGCCACGACGCCGGTGCGCACGTCGAGGCCGGCGAGCTCGCCCGCGTCCGCGCCGACCTTGTCGGCGTTCGTGGTGCTCACCGCCACGAGCTCGAAGCGGTCGTCGGTGATGAGCTGGCGGAGGGTCAGCCGGCCGGCGTTGCCGGTGGCGACCTGGGCGACGCGGATGGTCATCTGGATCTCATTTCTAGAACCTGTTCTAGCGCGATGCTAGCCTGCGGCCATGGGTCGTGTGGAGGGCAAGGTCGCCCTGATCAGTGGCGGAGCGCGCAACATCGGCGGTGCCTCCGCGCGGATGCTCGTGGCCGAGGGCGCGCAGGTCGTCATCGGTGACCTGCTCGACGAGGAGGGTCAGGCGCTCGCCGAGGAGCTGCGCCAGGAGTTCGGGCAGAGCAGCGCGACCTACGTCCACCTCGACGTCACGTCCGAGGAGGACTGGGCGGCCGCGGTCGAGCTGGCCACCTCGACGTACGGGAAGCTCGACGTGCTCTTCAACAACGCCGGCATCTTCAACGGCGGCCAGCTCCAGCGCTACCGACGCGAGCACTGGCAGCAGATGCTCGACGTCAACCTCACCGGCGCCTTCCTCGGCATGAAGGCCGCGGCCGACGCGATGATCGCCGCCGGCGGCGGCTCGATCATCAACACCTCATCCATCGAGGGCCTGCGCGGCACCCCCTGGGCGCACGGGTACGTCGCCTCCAAGTGGGGCCTGCGCGGGCTCACCAAGTCGGCCGCGATGGAGCTCGCGCCGCACGGCATCCGGGTCAACTCACTCCACCCGGGTCGCATCTCCACGCCGGCCACGGACCAGATGCCCGAGGACCTCATCCCGATCCCGCTCGGCCGGCCCGGCCGGGTCGAGGAGGTCGCCACCTTCGTGGTCTTCCTGGCCAGCGACGAGGCGACCTTCACCACCGGCTCGGAGTTCACCATGGACGGCGGGACCGTCATGCACATCCCGACGAAGATCTGAGCGCAGCGACCACGCCACCAGCGCGACGAGCACCAGCGAGACCCACACGTAGGAGTCGCCGGGGACGTGCTCGACCATGCCCCAGTCGTACTCCCGGTCGTCGCGGAACGGCGCCCACCAGATCGCCCGGGACAGGAAGAGCAGCACCCAGGCGATCGTGAAGCCGCGCGCCCAGCGCCACGGCGTGCACCACAGTGCCGCCGCTGTCGGCACCGCCCACACCCAGTGGTGGTCCCACGAGATCGGGGAGGCGTAGAGCATCGCGAAGGCCGCCAGGCACAGGCCCAGCGGCCGTGCGGTCGGGAGCGGCGAGCGCCAGGCGGCGGCCGCCACGAGCAGCGTGAGGCCGGCGACGGCCGAGGCCACCGCGAACCACAGGGCGGTCCCGGCCTCGTGGCCGACGACGCGCGACAGCATCCCGTTGACCGACTGGTTGCCGGCGAAGGCGACCCCGCCGATCCGGCTCGGCTCCCACAGCACCGACGTCCAGTAGCTCCAGGACTGCTGCGGGGCGGCGAGGCCCGCGGCGGCGACCGTGGCGGCGAAGGTCGCCAGGGCGGTGCCGGCCGCCCGTCGCCGACCGGTCAGCACCAGGAAGGCCACGAGGACCAGGGGCGTGAGCTTCACCCCGGCCGCCAGACCGACCAGCCACCCCGACGTACGACGGTCGTCGCGGAGGACGTCGTAGGTCACCGCCGCCATGAGCAGCAGGTTGACCTGGCCGAAGGACAGGGTCGCCCAGACCGGCTCGCTGAGCACGGCGCCGGCGACGACAGCCGGGAGCGCCCACCACGGCGCCGGCGGGCAGCACCGCAGCACCAGCGCGACCACGGCCGCGAGCGCGACCACGCTCGCGAACGTCGTCAGCGCGACCGCGAGCGGGAACGGCGGCACGGTGAGCGGCAGCATCAGCAGCGCCGCGAACGGCGGGTAGGTGAAGGGCAGGTCGGAGATGTCGAGGTGCACGTCGTAGACCCGGCCGTGGAGGACCGCCTCGGCGCCCATCCGGTAGACCTGCAGGTCGATGAAGCGCGCCCAGCGCCAGGCGACCAGCCCGCACACGAGCGCGGCCACGGCCGCGACCGACCCGGTGGCGAGCACGCGTCTGTCCACGCTGGGACGCTAGCCGCGGATCGCCGTACGGAACCCGGCGCGGCGCCATCATTCGGGCAGCGTTCTCCGACTATTTGCGGACGCGTACCGTCGCGGCATGCGCTCCCCGGACCGGTACGACGACCTCGACCCCGCCACCCCCGTGCTGGTCGGCGTCGGCCAGTACGCCGAGCGGATCGACGACCCGGGCTACGCCGGCTTCTCCGCCGCGGACCTGGCCGGGCGAGCGGCGGCGACGGCGCTCGCCGACACCGGTGCCGACCCGGCCGCCCTCGCCGCGGCGATCGACACCGTGGCCGGCGTCCGCCAGTTCGAGACCTCGACCCCGATCGCCGAGGCGCCGCTCGGCCGCGCCGACAACTTCCCCCGCGCCGTCGCCCGGCGGGTCGGCGCCGACCCGGCCCACGCGATCCTCGAGGTGGTCGGCGGGCAGGCGCCGCAGGCGTTGGTCACCGAGCTGGCCGGGGCGATCGCGGCCGGCGAGCGCGAGGTCGTCCTCGTGACGGGCGCCGAGGCGATCTCGACCGCGCGGCACCTCGCCGGGTCCGACGACCCGCCGGACTTCTCCGAGACCGTCGGCGGCCAGCTGGAGGACCGCGGCATCGGGCTGCGCGGCCTGGTCTTCTGGCAGACGGTGATCCACGGGTTGCTCGACGCGCCGGTGCAGTACGCCCTCTTCGAGAACGCCCGCCGTGCGCGCCTCGGCCTCTCGCGCGAGGAGTACGCCGCGGGCATGGGCGCGCTCTTCGCGCCCTTCACCGAGGTGGCCGCGGCCAACCCGTGGTCCGCAGCGCCGGAGGTGCGCACCGCGCGCGAGCTGGCCACCCCGACCGAGCGCAACCGCCCGATCGTCGACCCCTACCCGCGCTTCCTGGTCGCGCGCGACCAGGTCAACCAGGGCGCGGCCGTCCTGCTCACCTCGGTCGCCGCCGCACGCCGGCTCGGGATCCCCGAGGACCGCTGGGTCTTCCTGCACGGCCACGCCGACCTGCGCAGCCGCGACTTCTTCGACCGGCAGGACCTCTCGGCGTACCCCGCCGCCGTACTGGCGGTCCGGCACGCCCTCGAGGTCGCGGGCCTCGGGCTCGACGACGTCGATCTCCTCGACCTCTACTCCTGCTTCCCGGTCGCGGTGTCGAGCGTCCTCGACGGGCTCGGCCTCGACGCCGACGACCCGCGCGGGTTCACCCTCACCGGCGGCCTCCCCTTCTTCGGCGGCGCCGGCAACAACTACTCGATGCACGCCATCGCCGAGGCCGTCGAGCGCTGCCGGGCCGAGCCCGACGCCGTCGCGCTGGTCGGCGCCAACGGCGGGATGCTCTCGAAGTACTCCGTCGGCCTCTACTCCGCCCGCCCGGCCGCCTGGCGCGCCGACGCCAGCTCCGAGGTGCAGGCCGAGATCGACGCCTGGCCGGCCCCGACGCTCGACCCGCACCCCGAGGGCTGGGCGACGGTCGAGACCTACACCGTCCGCTTCGGCCGCGACGGCCACGGCCCGGGCATCGTGGTCGGTCGCCTGGAGGAGAGCGGTGCGCGCTTCATGGCCACCGCCCCCGAGGACGACGAGGAGGTCTTCGCGGTCCTCGGCGGCCCGGACCCGGTCGGCCGCCGCGTCTACGTCCGGGCGTACGCCGACCGCAACCTCGTCTCCACCGACCCGGGCCGGCTGGCGCCCGCGGGCGAGGTGGACTGGACCGCCGTCGACCGCCAGGCGGCGGAGTTCGAGGCGTCGCTCTAGCAATCTCGGCGTTCCGGTTGCGAGGTCGGCGATCGGGACGCAGGGTCTCTCCATGATCCTCATCCGAGGAACGTCGCTCACCGGGTTCGTCGACCTCGTCGACGAGCTGGGCGGGGACAGCGCACTGCTCCTCGAGCGGGCGGGGATCGCGCGGGAGTCCGTCGGCGACTTCGGGAGCTTCATCAGCTTCGTCGCCATGCTCCAGGTCGTCGAGGCGGCCGCCGACGCGACCGGGACGATCGGCTTCGGCCGGCGGCTCGCGACGCGTCAGGACATCGAGGTGCTCGGGTCGGTCGGCGCCGCGGCCCGGACCGCACCCACGGTGGGCGCGGCGATCCGCACCTTCCAGCGCTACCTGCGGGCCTACACCCCCGGCGCGGTCCCGCGGCTCGAGCCCGCCGGGGACGGCCGGGTCCGCTTCTTCCTGCAGCGGACGCTGCCCGGCCCGCCGTACTCCCAGGCCGCGGAGGTCGGCCTCGGCCTGGCGCTGCGGGTGGTCCGGCTGCTGGTCGCGCCCGGCTGGCACCCGCTCGCCACCGAGCTGGCGCACCGGCCGCTCGGGACGGTCGAGGACTACGAGCGCCACTACGAGTCGCCGTGCACCTTCGGGCAGCCCGTGACCGGCTTCGTCTTCGCCGCCTCCGACCTGGACCGACCGCTCTCCAGCGACGCCGAGACGCACGACGCGATGGTGGCCTACCTCCAGTCGGTGACCAGCACGACGCAGAGCACCGTGCCGATGGTCAACGACCTCATCCGCCGGCTGCTGCCGGGCGGCACCGTGGAGCTCGCGGTCGTCGCCGACGGGCTCGGCCTGCACCCGCGCACCCTGCAGCGGCGGCTCGAGGACGAGGGCGTCACCTTCGTCGAGCTGGTGCAGGACGTGCGCCGGCGCACGGCGGAGAACTACCTGCGCGACACCGACATGTCGTTGCGCCACCTCGCCACTGAGCTGGGCTACCTCGAGCAGAGCACCTTCAGCCGCGCGAGCCGGCGGTGGTTCGGGATGAGCCCGCTGGCCTACCGGAAGGCCCTGCGCCAGACAGTGGGCTGATGCTCACGCGACCCCGAGCACGCGCCGGCCGGTGCGGCCCCGGGATGCTGCACCGACCTGGCGACGCGGTCGCGTTGTGGCAGCAATTCTGGTGGGTGCGCTCCCACGGGGCCTTGCCGCCGAGCGACAGCTTCTTGTCATTTCGCGACAGAGCGGCCGTGACGGCGGTGAGCCGGCTCACGCCGGCCGGGGCTCAGGAGGACTGCTGCGTGGTCCCGGGGGTCTCGGACGGCTCGCCCTCGACCGGCGGCAGGGGCGCCTTCTTCTTGTCCGACGGGTCGTAGAGACCGGCCTCCTCGGCGGCGTCGACCTTGCGCAGCTGCTTGACCAGGCTCCACCCGAGGAAGGCCACGGCGAGGATCAGGGCGATGAAGATCGCGAACGCGAGCCAGCCGGCCTTGACGTCGTTGTCCTCGGGGACCTGGTCGACGTAGACGAGCACCTGGGGAAGGAGGTTGAGCACCTGCATGGGACCAGTCTCTCAGGCGGGGTCGGTGATGCCGGCGAAGAGGTCGTCCTCCGGGGTCGGAGCGTCCACGAACGACGTCACCAGCTCGAAGTCCTCGGTCGGCCAGGTGTCGGCCTGGATCTCCCGCGGGATCGCGAACCAGAACCCGTCGGGGTCGATCTGGGTCGCGTGGGCGAGCAGCGCCTGGTCACGGACGCCGAAGTAGTCCGAGCAGGGCACCCGCGTGGTGACCCGGGCCTCCCACTCCGGCTCGTCCTTCCAGTCCTTGAGCCGCTCCTCCCACGGCGACTCCAGGCCGTGGGCGATCATCGCGTCGTGGATCGCCTGGATCCGCGCCTTGTTGAACGAGTGGTGGTAGTAGAGCTTGAGCGCCTGCCACGGCTCCCCCAGCTCGGGGTAGCGCTCCGGGTCGGCGGCGGCCTCGAAGGCGTAGACGCTGATCTCGTGGCACTTGATGTGGTCGGGGTGCGGGTAGCCGCCGCGCTCGTCGTACGTCGTCAGGACGTGCGGCCGGAAGTGTCGGATCAGCCGGACCAGCGGCGCCGCGGCCTCCTCGATCGGCACCAGCGCGAAGCAGCCCTCGGGCAGCGGCGGCTTCGGGTCGCCCTCCGGCCAGCCGGAGTCGACGAAGCCCAGCCAGTCCTGGCGGATGCCGAGGATGTCGCGGGCCCGCTCCATCTCCTGGCGGCGGATCTCGGTGATGTTCTCGAGGATGTCCGGCCGGTCCATCTTGGGGTTGAGGATCGAGCCGCGCTCGCCGCCCGTGCAGGTCGCCACGTGGACGTCGACGCCCTGGGCGACGTACATCGCGGTGCTCGCCGCCCCCTTGCTGGACTCGTCGTCGGGGTGGGCGTGCACGTGCATGAGCCGGTAGCCGGTGCGGGGGTGCTGCGTCACCCCTCGATCCTAGATGGGACCATTTCGGGGTGACCGTTGCGCCCGACCTCGCCGGCCGCTACGGCGCGCCCGCGCCCTGGCGGCGACGCGTCGTGCTCGGCCTATGCGTCGTCGTCGCGGCCGCCTTCCTCGGCTGGCTGGGCTGGACGATCTGGGAGCAGTCGACGCCGGAGGTGCAGTCGAGCCTGGTCGGCTACGACATCGTGGACGAGCACCAGGCGGACGCCACCGTCGACGTGAGCCTGCGCGACGAGGACGTGCAGGCCACCTGCACGCTGCGGGCCTACGCCGAGGACCACTCGGTCGTCGGCGAGCTGCCGTTCACCCCGGTCGACGGGCGGCAGACCCAGTCGGTGCGCACGGAGCGGGAGGCCACCTCGGTCGAGCTGCTCGGCTGCACCGCGCCCGGCCAGAACCGCCCGCGCTGACCGTGCCGGTCGCCGTTCGACCTGCGTTCCGAGCGCTCGGTTGTTAGACTCTTCGGTCTGACGCCTCCCCGCAGGGCCGTCGTGAAACGGTCCGGCGCAGTCGCGCACACGCCGTTTGACGGCATCCACGGGAGGGCACCACCGACGAACGGCGGAGCGTTCCGCCGTACCTCGACGCACAGCAGGAGTACCCCATGACGCAGGCAGCAGAGCAGGGCAAGGTCTGGCTGACCCAGGACGCCTACAACAAGCTCCAGCAGGAGCTGGAGGACCTCAAGGGTCCGGTCCGCCAGGAGATCATCGCCCGGATCAGCGCCGCCCGCGACGAGGGCGACCTCAAGGAGAACGGCGGCTACCACGCCGCCCGCGAGGAGCAGGGCAAGCTCGAGGGCCGGATCCGGCAGCTCCAGGACATGCTCGACCGCGCCGAGGTCGGCGAGACCCCGGCCGACGACGGCATCGTCGAGCCCGGCATGAAGGTCACCTACAAGTTCGTCGGCGACGACGACGACGAGGCCGAGACCTTCCTCCTCGGCGCGCGCGAGATGGAGGACGCCGCCGGCGGCCTCAAGGTCTACTCCCCGCAGTCGCCGCTCGGCTCGGCGATCATCGGCTCCGCGAAGGGCGACACCGTCTCCTACGAGGCGCCCAACGGCAAGATGCTCGAGGTCGTCATCGTCGACGCGGTGCCGTTCACCGGATAGCTATTCGAAGACGCGGTAGCCGCGCTCCCGCAGCCTGCTGAGCAGCTGCTGGGTGTGCGGCTCGCCGCGCGTCTCGAGCTGGAGGTGCACCTCGACCTCGTCGAGGTGCAGCGACGGCGAGATCCGCTCGTGCGCGACCTCGAGCACGTTGGCGCCCACGCCGGACACGTCGGTGAGCAGCTGCGCGAGCCCGCCCGGCAGGTCGGGGATGCAGACCCGCAGGTTGAGGTAGCGGCCGGCCGCGGCCATGCCGTGCCGGATCACCTTGCCGAGCAGCAGCGGGTCGATGTTGCCGCCCGAGAGGACCGCGACCGCGGGCGTCTCGAAGCGGGTCGGGTCGTCGAGCACCGCCGCGACCGCGGCGGCACCGGCCGGCTCGACGAGCATCTTGGCGCGCTCGAGCACCGCGAGCACGGCGCGCGCGAGGGAGTCCTCCCCCACGGTGACGATCTCGTCCACGTGGTCGCGCACGGCGGCGAAGGTGATCTGACCCGGGAGGCCGACGGCGATGCCGTCGGCCATCGTCGTCATCGACTCGAGCGCGACCGGCTTCCCGGCGGCCAGCGAGCCGGGGTACGCCGCGGCACCCGCGGCCTGGACCCCGATCACCCGGACGTCGGGGCGCGCGGCCTTGATCGCGATCGCGATGCCGGCCAGCAGCCCGCCACCGCCGGTCGGGACGATGACGGTGCGCGCCTCGGGCGCCTCCTCGAGGATCTCGAGGCCGCAGGTCCCCTGCCCGGTGACGATGTCCACGTGGTCGAAGGGGTGGATGAAGACCGCGCCGGTGCGCTCGGAGAAGGCCCGGGCCTCGGCCAGCGCGTCCTCGAGGTAGCGACCGTGGAAGACCACGTCGGCGCCGTACCCGCGGGTGGCCTTCTCCTTGGGGATCGGGGCGCCCTCGGGCATGAAGACGGTGGCCTTGATGCCGAGCAGCTGGGCGGCGAGCGCCACGCCCTGCGCGTGGTTGCCGGCCGAGGCGGCGACGACGCCGCGGGCGCGCTCCTCGGGGGTGAGCCGCGAGATGCGCAGGTAGGCGCCGCGGGCCTTGAAGGAGCCGGTGCGCTGGAGGTTCTCGCACTTGAGCTGCACCGGGCCGCCGGCCAGCGCCGAGAGCCAGCGCGACTCCTCCATCGGGGTGTCGATGGCGACGCCCGCGAGGACCCGCCGGGCCTCCACGATGTCCGGCAGCGTGATCTCACTCATCCGCGACCTCCTCGGGTACGTCGACGGTCTCGCCGGTCTCCTGATAGTCCTCCGCCAGCTCCTCGACCGGGTCGTCGCCGACGCTGGTGTAGGACGCGAGGTGCTGGACCACCGCGTTGAGGGCGGCCGCGATCGGGACGGCGACCAGGGCGCCCGCGACGCCGGCCACGAGCACGCCGGTCGCGATCGCGAGGATGACGGCGAGCGGGTGGACCGACACCCAGCGGCCGAGCAGGAAGGGCTGGAGGACGTGGGCCTCGAGCTGCTGCACGCCGATGATGATCGCCAGCATCACCAGCGCCGTGATCGGCCCGTTGGCGACGAGCGCGACCAGGACGGCGACCGTGCCGGCGATGGTGGCACCGATGAGGGGGACGAACGCGCCGAGGAAGACCAGCACGCCGATCGCGAGCACGAAGGGCACGCCGATGATCGCGGCGCCGACGGCGATCCCGACCGCGTCGACCGCGGCCACGATCACGGTGGCCCGGACGAACTGGGTGAGCGAGATCCAGGCCACCCGGCCCGAGCTGTCGACGTGGCCGCGCGCGGCCCGCGGCGAGAGCCGGACCAGCCAGGCCCAGATCCGCTCGCCGTCGGCCAGGAAGAAGTAGGTCGAGAACAGCACGATGAAGAAGCCGGCGAGCACGTGGCTGACCGCGGTGCTGACCTCGGTGACGCTGCTGAGCTTGACGCCCTCCTTGGTGCGCTTCTCGATCGCGTCCTGGGCGTTCTGGATGTAGTCGTTGATCTGGGAGTCGCTCGCGTGGAGCGGGCCCGTCTTGAGCCAGTCCTTGATCTCGCCGAGGCCGGCGACCGTCTGGTCGGCGAGGTCGGTGGCGCCGTTCGCGATCTGCTGGCCGGCCAGAGTCAGCAGCAGGCCGACCACGGCGATCCCGCCGATCACGACGACCAGCGCGGACAGGCCCCGAGGCAGGCCGATCCGGACCATCGTGTCGACGAGCGGGATGACCAGCGCCGTGATCAGCACCGCGATCACCACCGGCAGCACCACGACCGCCAGGAAGCCGACGACGGTGAAGACGACCCAGGCCGCCGCGACGATGACCAGGAACCGCCATGCCCACGCCGCGGCCAGGTCCACGCCCCAGGGCACCTGGCGGGTCATCGACGCGGGCCCGGCCGTGGCCATCGGCCTGTCGAGCTGGGCCTGGCGCTCGTCCCGCAGGTGGGCGAACTGCTGGGCCAGCCGCGCGGCCAGGCGGGCCTCGTGCTCCTCCGCCTCCCCGTCGGGACGGTGGCGCCGACTGATGATCGGCAGGCGGCGGCGGGTCTCGGTGCCCGGGTCGTCGCCGGGGCTCGGGACGTCAGCGTCGTTGCTCACGGCGACAAGGTACCCGGGTGATCGTCAGTCCAGCGCCCGCTCGAGATCGGCGATGAGGTCGTCGGCCGTCTCGATGCCGACGCTGATCCGGACCAGGTCCGCGGGGACCTCCAGATCGGTGCCCGCGACGCTCGCGTGGGTCATCCGTCCGGGGTGCTCGATCAGCGACTCGACGCCGCCCAGCGACTCGCCCAGCGTGAAGACCTCGGTGCGCTCGCAGACCTCGAGGGCGTGCTGCTCACCACCGGTCACGCGGAAGGACACCATCCCGCCGTACCGCCTCATCTGGCGCTGCGCGACCTCGTGCCCGGGGTGGGTCTCGAGGCCGGGGTAGATGACGTCGCCGACCTGGGGGTGGCTGCTGAGGAAGTCGACGACCTTCTCGGCGTTGTCGCAGTGGCGGTCCATGCGCAGCGCGAGGGTCTTGAGTCCGCGCAGCGTGAGCCAGGAGTCGAAGGGGCCGGCGACCGCGCCCATGGCGTTCTGGTGGAAGCCGACCTTCTCGGCGAGGTCGAGGTCCTTGACGACGAGCGCGCCGCCGACCACGTCGGAGTGGCCGCCGCAGTACTTCGTGGTGCTGTGCACGACGACGTCGGCGCCGAGGGTCAGGGGCTGCTGGAGGTACGGCGAGGCGAAGGTGTTGTCGACGACCAGCAGCGCGCCGGCGTCGTGGGCGACGGCCGCGAGCGCGGCGATGTCGCCGATGTTGAGCAGCGGGTTGGTCGGCGTCTCGACCCAGACCAGCCTGGTCTCGCCGGGACGGATCGCCGCGGCCACCTTCTCGACGTCGTCGACGGGGGCGGGGCTGTGGTCGAGCCCCCACACCTTCTCGACCTTGTCGAAGAGGCGGAATGTGCCGCCGTACGCGTCGTCGGGGATGACCACGTGGTCACCCGGCCGGCAGACGCTGCGCACGAGGGTGTCCTCGGCCGCCAGGCCGGAGGCGAAAGCGAAGCCGCGCTCCCCCTCCTCCAGCGCCGCGATGTTGCCCTCGAGCGCGGTGCGGGTCGGGTTGGCCGACCGGCTGTACTCGTAGCCGCCGCGGAGCCCGCCGACCCCGTCCTGCTTGTAGGTGCTGGTCGCGTAGATGGGCGGGATCACCGCTCCGGTGGTGGGGTCGGGCTCGTAGCCGGCGTGGATCGCACGCGTCTCGAAGCCCGACTTGCTGCGGTGCTGCTGCTCACTCATGCCGTCGAGGCTAGTCGAGGGCGGGTTTCCCCGGCCGCCCGGGGAAACCCGCCGAAACGCCGAGAAACGGTCGGCGTGTCGGCAGGTTTCGGCTGACGACCTCGACGACGGCACCGGGAACGACGGGGCGACCATCGTTGTTACAGACTGTGCCCCATCACTCCGACTCCAGGAGGTCCCGTTGTTCTTCACCCGCAAGGCCGAGATGCTCGCCCCCGAGCAGACCCTGACCGGCCGCACCGAGCGCCACTTCGCGCTCTCCGAGCGGCACCGCACGCTCGACGCCCCGGTCGTCACCGACGAGATCCCCGCGGGCTACGAGGTGGCGTACTTCGGACTGGGCTGCTTCTGGGGGGCCGAGGAGGTCTTCTGGCAGGTCCCGGGCGTCTGGTCGACCTCGGTCGGCTACGCCGGCGGCACCACCCCGAACCCGTCGTACGAGGAGGTCTGCTCCGGCATGACCAACCACACCGAGGCGGTCCGGATCGTGTTCGACCCGTCGAAGGTCTCGTACGCCGACCTGGTCAAGCAGTTCTTCGAGGTGCACGACCCGACCCAGGGCTACCGCCAGGGCAACGACGTCGGGACCCAGTACCGCTCGGCCATCTACTGGACGACCCCCGAGCAGGAGCAGGTCGCCCGCGAGCTCACGAAGATCTACGGCGACGAGCTGCACCGCCGTCGGCTCGGTGACATCACCACCGAGATCCGGCCGGCTGCGGACACGCCGTACTTCTACGCGGAGGACTACCACCAGCAGTACCTCGCCAAGAACCCGCACGGCTACCGCTGCCACGCCAACACCGGCGTGCGGTTCCCCGCGACCGCCTGACGCTCCACCCACCCGAAGGCCTCGCGTCCCCGGACGCGGGGCCTTCGTCGCGTCTCAGGCCCGGCCGCGGATCCCGGCCATGAGGGTGTCCATGCCGTCGTCGAGCCACTGGTCGGACGCCGCACAGTCGGTCAGCGACGCCGACGACTCGATGATGCAGGGGAAGCGCTTGGGCGAGAGCGCCTGCAGGGAGGCCCACTTGCGCCGCACCGCCTGCTCCCGCTCCTCCTCGTCCGACCCGATCACCAGGCCGGGCATGCCGGTGACCAGCCCGACCATGAAGAGCAGGGCGTAGACGGCGAGCTGCGAGGCCTGCTCGGTGGAGAAGCCGCCGGCCCGCAGCAGCGCCAGCACGCGCTCGGTGATCTCGCAGCCCGCGTCGTTCTGCAGGAAGCGTCCCTTGACCAGCTCGGCGACGGCGGGGTGCGCGGCGAGCGCCGCGCACAGGGCGTCGAGGACCACGCGCAGCTCGCCGTCCCACGTCTCTGCGCCGGTCTCCTCGGGCAGCTCCACCTCGGCCAGCACGGCCTCCGCGATGCCGTCGAAGAGGGCGTCCTTGTCCTTGAAGTGCCAGTAGAGCGCCATCGGCGTGACCCCGAGATCGGTGGCGAGACGCCGGATGGTGAGCGCCTCGATCCCCTCGGAGTCGGCCAGCGACACGGCGGCCCGGGTGACGGTCTCCCGGCTGAGGCGCTCCTTGGTCCCTTTCACCACGTTGACAACTGTACACCGTACGTGTTGCACTCTCCGACGTAAATGTACGACGTACAGGTACGTCGCACGGTATCGCTATCGAGAGGTGCATCCGATGCGCAGAAGCCCCTGGGCCACGCTGGTCGTGCTGGCGCTCGCCCAGTTCATGGTCGTTCTCGACGTCACCATCGTGAACGTCGCCCTTCCCGACATGCAGGTCGACCTGGGCTTCAGCCCGGACGACCTGCAGTGGGTGATCAGCGCCTACACGCTGGCCTTCGGCGGCTTCCTGCTGCTCGGCGGCCGGCTCGGCGACCTCCTCGGTCGTCGCCGGGTCTTCGCGGGCGGACTGGCCCTCTTCACCGCCGCGTCGTTGGCCGGCGGGCTGGCCTCGTCGCAGTGGTTCCTGGTCGGCGCCCGGGCGATCCAGGGCTTCGGCGGCGCGCTCATGTCGGCCGCCGCGCTGTCGATCCTGACCGTCACGTACGCCGCCGGTCGCAGCCGCAACATCGCCATGGGCATCTGGGGCGGCCTCGCCGGGCTCGGCGGCACGCTGGGGGTCGTCGCCGGCGGCGTCCTGGTGGATGCCGCGGGCTGGGAGTGGGTCTTCTTCGTCAACGTGCCGATCGGGGTCGCGCTGCTGGTCGTCACCCCCACCACGGTCGCCGACAGCCGGGTCGTCACCGACGGGCCGCGCTCCTTCGACCTCGCGGGTGCGGCCCTGGGCACCGGGGGCGTGCTGGCCGTCATCTACGGCGTCATCCGCGCCGAGCCTCTCGGCTGGTCGTCCGCCGAGGTGATCGCGTCGCTGGTCGCCGGCGCCGCGCTGCTCGCGCTCTTCGTGGTGACCGAGGCCCGCTCGAGCGCGCCGTTGGTGCCGTTGCGTCTCTTCCGGTCGCGCACCCTGAGCCAGTCGACGCTGGTCCTGGCCCTCAACGGCGGCGCCTTCCTCGCGATGTTCTTCCTGTCGGCGCTCTTCCTCCAGCAGGGCAAGGGCCTGACGGCGCTGGAGACCGGCCTGCAGTTCCTCCCGATGGGCGTCGCCGCGATCGCCGGCGCCCTGGTCGCCACCCAGGTGCTCCCCCGGGTGGGCACCCGCCCGACCCAGGTCGTCTCCGCGGTCGTGGCGATGGCGGGCCTCCTCCTGCTGACGCGGGCCTCCGCCGACGGGTCCTACGTGACGGAGCTGCTGCCCGGCTTCGTCCTCTACGGCGCAGGGATCATGGGCGTGGGTGTCCCGGCGCAGATCATCGCACTCTCCGACGTCGCCCACGAGGACGCGGGTGCCGCCTCCGGGCTCATCAACACCGGCTACCAGGTCGGCGGCGCGCTCGGGCTGGCCGTGATCTCCACGCTGGCGACCTCGGCGGCGACGTCCTCGCTGGCCGGCGGCGCCGACCCGCAGACCGCCCTGGCGGCCGGCTACGAGCGCGGCCTGCTGCTGACGGCGGCTCTCGGCGGCGTGATCCTGCTGCTGGCCGCCGTCTCCCGCCAGCTCGTGCCCTCTCCCGAGGAGGTGGCCGAGCTCGCCGCCGCGGCCTGAGACGACCGATGAGATCACCCGGCGCCGGCTGTCGTATCCGCCGTACGCGATTCGTAGCGTAGGCAGCGACGGGCACCGGCCCGCGCCCGAGCGAGGAGCTGACATGGCCACGTACCTGATCTTCTTCAACCAGCAGTGGGTGGGCGACCACACCGAGGAGTGGTTCGAGTCGCGGGGCCCCACCGCGATGGCGGTCGTCGAGGAGATGCGGGCGGCCGGGGTCTGGGTCTTCGGCGGCGGTCTCGAGGAGGAGGTCGAGGACGCCTTCAGCGCCGACGCCACCAGCGGCACCCTGCTGATCACCGACGGCCCCTTCGCCGAGACCAAGGAGCACCTCGGCGGGTTCTGCGTCGTCGACGTCGCGGACCGGGAGGCCGCCGAGTACTGGGCCGGGCGGGTCGCCGAGGGCTGCGGCTGGCCGCAGGAGGTGCGCCGCTTCAAGTCCGGGGCGATGAGCGACTGAGCGCGCCTCCTGACCGGCCCGACGGGAGGGACGCCGAGAGCTGAGCACGTCCGGATCGCCACACCCGCCACACCGGCACCAGCGTTCGGGCAGAGCTGTCGCCTCGGGGGTGTTGCCCCCCCCCGGAGGCGCAGGGATCCCCGGTCCACCGGGTATGCATGCAGCCCGGTGTCGGCGCCCCGACCTACCGTGACGGCATGACCATCGCGCGGTATCCGTCCTTCGTCTACGACTGCCCCGACGCCGGCGTGCTGGCGCGGTTCTACGGCACCCTCCTCGGATGGGAGGTGCAGGAGGACGACGACGGGTCGTGGGCCGAGATCCGGCCGACCGACGGGTCGTCGTGCATCTGCTTCCAGCGGGTGGACGACTACCGCCCGCCGCAGTGGCCGGGGCAGGAGGTGCCCCAGCAGCTCCACCTCGACGTCATGGTCCCCGACCTCGACCAGGCCGAGGCGGAGGTGCTGGAGATCGGCGCCAGCCGCCCGGAGCACCAGCCGGGCACGACGTTCCGGGTCCTCCTCGACCCGGCCGGCCACCCGTTCTGCCTCTGCGTGGACTGATGCCGGGCGCCTACCCACCCGTTTGGGACACTGGGTGACATGACCGAGCTGCCCCGCAAGGCCGTGGCGCGGACGGCGAGGCTCGCCGCCCTGCCGATCGGGTACGCCGGGCGCAGCGCGCTCGGGCTCGGCAAGCGGATCGGCGGCAAGCCGGCCGAGGCGGTGATGACCGAGATCCAGCAGCGCACCGCGGAGCAGCTCTTCCGCACCCTGGGCGAGCTCAAGGGCGGCGCGATGAAGTTCGGCCAGATGCTCTCGGTGATGGAGGCGGCCTTCCCCGAGGAGATGGCCGGCCCCTACCGCGAGCAGCTGACCCGGCTCCAGGACGCCGCGCCGCCGATGCCGACCGCGACCGTGCGCGAGATCCTCGCCCGCGACCTCGGCGCCGACTGGTCCGAGCGGCTGGTCTGGCTCGACGGTGGCCCGACCGCGGCCGCCTCGATCGGCCAGGTCCACCGCGGCCGCTGGGCCGACGGGCGCGAGGTCGCGGTCAAGGTGCAGTACCCCGGCGCCGGCGACGCCCTCCGCTCGGACCTGCGCCAGCTCGCGCGGCTGGCGCGCACCGTCGGCCCGCTCGTCCCCGGCATCGAGCTCAAGCCGCTGATCCAGGAGCTCCAGGACCGGGCCCAGGACGAGCTCGACTACGACCTCGAGGCCGACGCCCAGCGCACCTTCGCGGCGGCCTTCCGCGACGACCCGCGGATCGTGGTGCCCGACGTGGTCGACGTCGGCCCGACCACCCTTGTCACCGAGTGGCTCGAGAGCGCCTCGTCGCTGGCCGCGGTGATCGCCGACGGCACCCCCGAGGAGCGCGATCACTACGGCGAGCTCTTCGTCCGCTTCCTCTTCGCCGGGCCGGCGCGCACCGGCATGCTGCACGCCGACCCGCACCCCGGCAACTACCGCGTGCTGCCCGCCGCGGACGGCTCACCCGGCCGGCTCGGCGTCCTCGACTTCGGCGCCGTCGCCCGGCTGCCCGAGCAGGGTCTGCCCGAGGCGATGGGCCGGCTGCTGCGGATCGCCGCCGAGCAGGACGAGGACGGGCTGGTCGAGGGGCTGCGCGCGGAGGGCTTCATCAAGGACCGCATCCAGGTCGACGGCGCTCAGCTGCTCGCCTACCTCTCGCCCTTCGTCGAGCCGACCCGGGCCGAGCGGTTCAAGTTCTCGCGCAGCTGGATGCGCTCGCAGGTGGCCCGGATGAACGACCCGCGCGACCCGGTCAACCTGGTCGGCCTGAAGCTCAACCTGCCGCCGTCCTACCTCCTCATCCACCGCACCTGGCTGGCCGGCCTCGGCGTGCTGTGCCAGCTCGAGTGCGAGGCGCCCTTCCGGGAGATCCTCACCGAGTCGCTGCCGGGCTTCGCGGGCGACTGATCCGCCCCGCTGTCCCCCAACTCTGGGCATTGCCAGCGGTCGGGCGCGGGAGCAGGCTGGGAGCAGCCCAGGAGGTACCCCATGTCACTGACCGACAGCGTGGTCGCGGTGATGCTCCCCACCGGGGACGGCACCCGCGCACAGGACTTCTACGAGAAGCGTCTCGGGCTTCCCTTCGACGGCGTCAGCCCGGCCGGCGAGCTGCAGTTCGCCCTCGCCGGCGGCGGCAGCCTCGTGCTCCGGCCGATGCCGGACGTGCACCCCTCCCCCAACACCGCGATGAGCTTCGAGGTCACGGACATCGCGGCCGAGATCGCCGACCTGGAGTCGCGTGGGGTGACGTTCGAGGACTACGACGAGCCCGGCTTCACCACCGTCGACCACGTCTTCGACGACGGCTCGGTGCGGGCGGCGTGGTTCCTCGACCCGGACCGCAACATCCTCTGTCTCCACCAGCCGCGGTAGCGGCGACCGGTCCGCACCACGACATGATGCTGTCGTGGACGGAGAGGTCGGGCAGCCCGGGCAGGTCGGACGCGCGGAGATCGTGGTGGTCGGCAGCATCAACGTCGACCGCCGGGTCGTCGTGCGCTCGCTGCCGCGGGCGGGCGAGACGGTCCTCGCGGACTCGACCGCTCAGCTCAGCGGTGGCAAGGGCGCCAACCAGGCCGTCGCGGCGGCCCGGCTCGGGCGGCGTACGACGCTCGTCGGCGCGGTCGGCGACGACCCGCAGGGCGGGTGGCTGCGGGACCGGCTCGCCGAGGCGGGCGTCGCCACCGACCACCTGACGACCGTCCCCGGCGACTCCGGGCTCGCGCTGGTCCTGGTGGACGGGTCGGGCGAGAACAGCATCGTCGTTGCGCCGGGAGCCAACGCGCGCCTCACGGCCGAGCACGTCGCGGCGGCAGCGCCGGTGCTCGCGGAGGCCGCCGCCGTGCTGGTGCAGTGCGAGGTCCCGGTCGCCGCGATCGCCGAGGCCGCCCGGCTCGCGCGCGGGCTGGTGCTGCTCAACCCCGCCCCGGCGTCGCCGCTGCCCGACCACCTGTGGGCGCGCGTGGACGTGGTGGTGCCCAACCGCGGCGAGCTGGCGCAGCTGACGGGACTCGGGCCGGAGGTCGACCTGGTGACGATGGCGCGTGCCCTGCCCTGCGACCGCGTCGTCGTGACGCTCGGCGGCGAGGGCGCCCTGGTGGTCGACGGCGGCCTCGTCGAGACCGTGCCGGCCCCGGTGGTCGAGGTCGTCGACACGACCGGCGCCGGCGACTGCTTCTGCGCCGCGCTCGCCGACGCCCTGGTCGGCGGCAGCACGCTGGTCGAGGCGACCCGGCGGGCCGTGGCAGCGGCGGCGCTCAGCGTCCAGCAGGTCGGCGCCCAGCCGCGCTGAGGCCGGAGCCGCAGCCAGGCGTCACTCGCCGGTGGTGCCGTCGATCGACTCGCGGATCAGGTCGGCGTGACCGTTGTGCCGCGCGTACTCCTCGATCATGTGCAGCAGGATCCAGCGCAGGTTGAAGGGCCGGTCGGTACGCCGCGACCTCTTGGCCGACAGGTCGTCGAGCCCGGCCGCGGCGATGATGCCGTCGGCGTCCGCGACCATCGCCTCGTAGAGCGCCCAGATCTCCTCCGGCGTGTCGTCCGAGGCGCTGTGCCAGTCCCAGTCCCAGTCGGCGTCCCAGTCGACCGACCGCCACGGCTCGCTCATCGGCTCGCCGAGGAAGACCTCGCGGAACCAGTTGTTCTCGACCAGCGCGAGGTGCTTGACCATCCCGCCGAGGGTCATCTCGGACGGCGGCAGCGTCGCCGCGAGCTGGGCGGCGTCGAGGCCGCCGGCCTTCTGCCGCAGGGTCGCGCGGTGGTAGTCGAGGTAGGCGAGCAGCAGGGTCCGCTCGTCGCCGTCGACCGGCGGGTCGAGCCTCGTCGGGTCGGCAGTCATCGGGGGGTCCTCCTCGTGATGCAGTAGCGCAGTCCGGTGGGGTCGGTGAGCAGGGTCCACCAGTCGTGCCCGGCGACCACGGTGGCGCCGAGCGCCACGTGTCGCGCGACCTCGGCGTCGCGGTCGCTGGCCGCGAGGTCGAGGTGGGCGTCGACGGTCGGCTGGTCGTCGTCGAGGCGCTGCACCAGCCAGCGCAGCGGCTGCTCGTCGGGTGGCTGCAGCCGCTCGAACTCCGCCTCGTCGACGTCGGTCAGGTCCCAGCCGGTGACGGTCCGCCAGAAGCCCACCTCCACGTCGTACGACGAGGGCGGGACGTCGAGGCACACCTGGTCGACCATCGAGCGGGTGCCGTCCGGCCAGGTGGCCGGCGAGGGACGGCGGGACGCCGGGTGGGCGACGTAGCAGAACACGAAGCCGCCGGGCGAGCGGAGCACGACGTAGCCGGCCTCGTGGCGGACCAGCACGTGGGCGCCGGCCTCGATCGCGGCCTCGGTGGCGACGAGCGGGTCGGCGACGTGCAGGTCGAGGTGGATCCGGCCGGGTCCGTCGGCGAGGTCCTGCACACGGAGGTAGTCGTCGCCGGCCGGCGGGACGAGGGTGCCGAACTCGCCGCGCTCGCCGCGGGCGGAGGACGGCGAGTAGCCGGTGACCGCGCTCCAGAAGGCGACCCCGCGGTCGAAGCCGCCCGGTGCGAAGTCAAGGAAGGCGCTGACCCAGGTCGGAGTCGTGCTCATCGGACTGGCTTGTGGAGGACGGCGCCGGTCGGGGTGACGACGACGTCGTCACCGTCGGCGACCGCGGTGCCGTCGACGAGCAGGGTCATCCCGGGGTCGGTGAGCGGCGGGAAGAGCAGCGTCACGGCGGGCTGGGTGCCGACGTTGGCGACCGATCCGCGACCCGGCGCCGGCACCCGCAGCACGTCGCCCTCGGGCATCGCGCGGACCGAGACGGCCTTCACCAGGCCGTCACGGGTGGTCAGCAGGTAGCCGCGGTCGAACTCGGAGAGCCGCTGCGGGACGTCCGCGACCTCCACGGGGATGCTCATGGTGCGAGGCTATCGACCCAGCGCTCTCCCGCCACCTGCGTTTCCGCCGTGCCCGCGGTGAGCTCCGCGAGGAGCGCCGCGAGCCGCGGCTCCTCGGCCGGTGGTACGCCGAGGGTGAGGCCGACCCGGGCGCCGTACGTCGTGTCGAGCACCGCGACCCCGCGGGCCCGCAGCTCGCTCTCGATCCGTCCGGCATCGGCGTGGTCGAGCTCGAGCAGGTGCTCACGGACCAGGCTGCGACGCAGGGTGCCGGCCTCGGCGAGCGCGCCGCGGACGGCATCGCCGTACGCGCGGACCAGGCCGCCCGCGCCGAGGAGGGTGCCGCCGAACCATCGCGTGACGACCGCGACCACGTCGGCGACCTCGCTGCCGCGCAGCACGTCGAGCATCGGCGCCCCGGCCGTCCCGGCGGGCTCGCCGTCGTCGGAGGAGCGCTCGACGTCGGGGTGGAGGCGGAAGGCCGAGCAGTGGTGCCGCGCGTCCCAGTGCTCCCGGCGGAGCCCGTCGACGACTGCGCGGGCGGCGTCCTCGGACCCGACCCGGCGCAGCGTGCAGAGGAAGCGGGACCGCTTGACCTCGATCTCCGCCTCGGCGTCCCGGGCGATCGTCAGGTAGGAGGTCACGACCGCCCCCTCACGTCCACAGCCCGAAGACGTCGCCGCCGATCCGGACGATGAACGCCGAGACGACCACGATGAAGAAGACGCGCACGAAGCGGGCGCCGCGCGCGACCGCCGTCCGCGCGCCGAGGTAGCCACCGACGATGTTGCAGACCGCCATCACCAGGGCGACCTTCCAGACGATCGCGCCCTGCGGGGCGAAGACCAGGATCGCCGCGAGGTTGGTGGCCCAGTTGGCGAGCTTCGCCTTCGCCGAGGCCTCGAGGAAGCTGTAGCCCATGAGGCCGACCAGGGTGATCACGAAGAAGCTGCCGGTGCCCGGCCCGAGCGCGCCGTCGTAGAAGCCGATCGCCAGGCCGGTGCCCATCGCGGCGACGAGGTGGCGGTGGCCGCTGAAGCGCAGGGCCGTCTGCTCGCCGAGCTCGGGCTTGAGCAGCACGTAGGCGCCGACCACGACCAGCGCGACCAGCACGATCGGCTCGAACGCCGAGCGCGGGATCTGGCTGGCCACCGCCGCGCCCGCGGCCGACCCGGCGAACGCGAAGAGCATCAGCGGCAGGAAGGTGCGGGGGTCGGGCCGGATCCGCCGGTAGTACGTCGCCGCGCTCACCGTCGTACCGCTGATGGCGGCGACCTTGTTGGTCGCCAGGATCTGCACGGGCGGCGCGCTCGGCATGCCGAGCAGGAGCGCCGGCAGCTGGATGAGCCCTCCTCCGCCGACCACCGCGTCGACGAAGCCCGCCGCCAGGCCGGCCAGGCCGAGCAGGGCGAGCACGGTCGCGGTCGGGTCGTCCATCGCGGACATTCTCCAAGCCGGCTCCCAGTGGCCCTCAAGTGGGCGGCGGGAGGGTCTGTCCACCGAGCCGAACCCCGGCCGGAACCCACCGAAAGTGAGACCCTCATGCATCGCCGCTGGCTGAGCCGGACGCTGATCGCGTTCGCCGTCCCCGCCGTCCTCGCCTCCGCGCTCGCCCCGGCCGCCACCGCGGCCGCGACTGCGCAGGTCCCCACCATCGACCAGGTCGCCGCGATCTACCCCCACCTCGACGGCGGCACCGCGTCCGAGAGCACCGGCAAGGTCTACGGGCCGGGCAAGAAGTGCAAGCCGGGCAAGGCGATCAAGGGCGCCAGCTCGCGCTCCGCGTCGTACTCGCCGGACTACAGCTCGGGCGACCCGGACGTCTACGTCGTCGACGGCGACCACCCGTCGGTCTCGGTCACGGCGATGAGGTTCCCCTCGACCAAGGCCGCGGTGAAGTACCTCCACGGCTACGGCAAGTCCACGAAGGACTGCGGCGGCGGCACCGGTGGCGGCGGCGGTGGCGGCCACCAGCCCGACTGCGACACCTCGATGAAGAAGATCCGCTTCTCGCTCGGCGACGAGCGCTGGGGCTACCAGATGAGGTCGACCTGCCGGATCTCCGGCCAGACCAGCTCCAGCGTCCTCAACATGCTCTTCGCGCGCCAGGGGCGGTACGTCGTCTACGCGAACGCGATGTCGTTCGACGCCTCGGCGCCATCGATCCCGTCGTCGGTGAAGCTGACCAAGAAGGCCCTCGCGGTCGTCGGCTGATCCGTCTCCCCGGTGTTCTACCGGCGGCCGCTGTCGGTGGCCGCCGGTAGAACTGCCTCGTGAGGCAGTCGTGAGGCGGTCGTGAGCGATCCGCAGGAGGGCGAGTGCCTGGTCTGCTACGTCGGCCGGATGCTCGACGACCACGGGTGCGACGGGACGCTGCGGTGGACCCACCACTTCCGCGAGATCCGGTCACCGACCGCGACCGGCCTGGAGAAGCGCTTCCCGCAGCCGTGCGACTGCGGCGTCCTCGCCTCCCGCCGGCTGGTGCGCGAGCTCATGGTCCGCGACGTGCACACCGACGAGCTCGAGGCCCCGACTCGACTCCCGACCTGCTCCGGCGTACGCCGTACCTCGACGCACCCGTGCGCCAACTGGGAGCGGCCGCGAGGCGCAGGCCCGCGTCCCACCCGGGCGCACGGCCCTCGCCCGGCGGGCGGAGACCGGTGACGTCGTGACCGCTGGCCGCGAGCGCCCAGGCAACCACCGAGTTCGAGTTCCACATCTCCCCCAGGCGGAGCTCGTCGCGGCCCCAGGTCGGCGTCGGCACGCCGCGCAGCACCGCGAGGAGGCGGTGCGCCCGCGTCCCGTCGGTGTCGACCTCGCTGGGGCCGCCGACGGCCGTCGCGAGGTCGGGGATCGTCCCGTCCCGCCACACGCGCACCTCGTAGCGGAAGAGCCGCGACCGACCGAGCGGGCGCAGCCCGACAGGCCCCGTGCCCACCACGCCCCGCTCCGTGGCCGGGCCCGACCAGGCCGGCGCCATCTCGACCGTCCAGCGGTCGCCGTCGACCACGACCTCCAGGGCCGCGTGGAAGAGCGGCTGCGGTCGGCGGTGCTGACGGCGGGCCTGCCACGCCTCCCACGCCCGGCCGCAGCGGCGCACCACCCGGCCGTCCGCACCCAGCGGCAGCCAGCAGAGCCGGACCCCGGTCGTCACCCCTCCAGCGTGCGCCGTGGGTCGGCGTCCCGGGAGGGCCGAACGGCCCGACCCGATCTCAGTCGCCGACCCAGAAGCCCCGTCCGCCGAACCAGTCGCCGTAGCCACCGCCGCCCCACGGTCCGCCGCGACCGCGGGAGCCGAGGTAGGAGCCGACCACGGCGGCGCCCAGGTCGTCGAGCTCCGGTGCGACGACGCGGCCGTCGACGCGCTGTGCCATCTGGTCGATGAAGCGGGCCAGGCCGGGGTCCTCGCCGAGCCGGAAGAACGTCGTCTGCGCGCCGAGCCGACCGGCGTTGTCGAGCTCGCGGACGGCGTACGCGACCGTCAGCGGGTGCGGCGGGTAGGAGAAGAAGACCTCGCCGTCGGGCTCGAGGTGGGAGGTCGGCTCGCCGTCGGTGACGATGAGCAGCACCGGCTGGGCGTTGGGGTGCTTGCGGAAGTGACGGTTGGCGAGCAGCAGCGCGTGGTGGAGGTTGGTGCCCTTGTCCCACATCGCGTCGAGGGCGGTGAGCTCCTCGATCTCCATCACCTCGGCGTGCCGACCGAAGCCGACCAGCTGGAGGTCGTCGCCGCGGAAGCGCGACTTGATGAGCGTGTGCAGGGCGAGCGCGGTGCGCTTCATCGGCACCCACCGGCCGTCCATCGCCATCGAGAACGACGTGTCGACCAGCAGCGCGACCGCGGCCTGGGTGCGGGCCTCGGTCTCCTGGACCTCCACGTCGTCGATCGACAGGCGAGGTCCCGACGGGTCACCCGCGCGGCGGAGCACGCCGTTGAGCATCGTCCGCGGAACGTGCCACGGCTCGGTGTCACCGAACTCCCAGGCCCGCGTGGCACCGGAGAGGTCACCGGCCGCACCGGCACGCTGGAGCTCGCGGTTGCCCTGACGGCCGGACATCCGCTCGGCGACGTCGCGCAGGAGCGCCTTGCCGAGCTGGCGCATCGCCTTGGGCGAGAGGCGGTACTGGCCCGACGAGTCGCGCTTGAGGTAGCCCGAGTCGCGCAGCGCGCGCTCCAGCTGCTGGAGGGTCCGGGCGTCGACGGCGGCCTGGTCGCCGAGCTGGCGCGCGAGCTTGTCGAGGTCGAGGTCGTCCATCCGCGCCCCGCCGTACGACTGCGACAGCTGCTCGCTGAGCTGGTCGAGGTCGGCGAGGTCCTGGAAGACGCCGGTGCCGTCGCCGAGGCCGAGGCCCTCGTCGCCGGACATCTGCTCCGAGCCGCCCCAGTCGAGATCGGGGCGGAGCGACTGGAGGTTGTCGTCGAGGCGGCCGAGCTGGTCCATCAGCTCCGGCGAGCCGAACGCCTGCGCCGAGAGCTCCATCAGCTCCTGGCGCTGCTCGGGCGACATCGAGTTGAGCATCCGCTGGGCCGCGGCCGAGCGCTGGGCGAGGGACTCGAGGAGCTCGTCGATGTTCTGCGGGTTCTCGGGGAAGAAGTCACCGTGCTTGGCCATGAAGTCGTCGAAGTCCTGCTGGGTGTCGTCGCCCATGCGGTGCTTCTCGAGGAGGTCGTTGAGGTCGCCGAGCATCTCGTTGACCGCCGCGCGGTCCTCGTCGGTGGCGCCCTCGAGCGCGTCCTTCATGCCGGCGAAGCGCTGGTCGAGCAGCTCGCGGCCGAGCAGGTCCTTGATCTGCTCGTAGGCCTCGCGGGCCTCGCTGCTCTGCCAGTCGTACGACGAGAGCTCGCTGACCGCCGCGGCCGTGTTGGGCGGGAGGTTCTCGAGCTGCATCTCGCGGAAGGCGCGGTCGCCGTCGTCCATCATCGCGTCGCGGGCGAGCTGCTTGCGCTCCTCGAGCACGGCCTTGTCGAGCAGCTCCTTGATCTCCTGGAGCGTGCCGTCGAGGTGGTGCTGCTGGGTGAGCTCGCGGCGGCGCTCGGCCACCCGGCGGGCGAGGTCGTCGAGGCCGTCCTGGTCCCGACCGCCGCGGCGCAGGAACTCCCGCATCGCCCGCTCCGGCGAGTAGCCGGCCATCACGTCCTCGCCGATGGCGTCGAGCGCCTCGGCGATGTCGACCGGCGGGGCGAGCGGGTCGCCGCCCTCGTAGCGCTTGAACCGGGTGCGGTCCTTCATCGGCGCTCCACCTTCACCTCTCCGCGCACCGCGCGCGGGATCTCGGCGACCTCGTCGACCGCCGCGAGCACCTGCGCGACGGCGTCGTCGGTCGCGGGCGAGTCGACGCGGACGGAGTAGGCGATCGCGGTCGTCGACCAGCTGTCGCCGTCGAAGTCGCCGCCCGCGCTGACCAGCACGCCGTCGACCGGGACGCCCGCCGCCTCGCGGAAGACGTCGTTGAGGACGCAGGAGGCGACCGCGGTCAGCAGCAGGTGGGCGCCGGTCCCGCCGCCCTCGACGGCGATGCCGCCGTCGGTCCACTGGTGGGGCACGACGTACGCCGGGCTGACGTCGCCGGCCAGGGAGCCGGCGGCGACCCGGACATCGACGTGGACGTCAGCCATAGACGGTCTCCGAGCCGTCGGTGTCCTTCCCGATCTTGCGACCGAGGTAGAGCCCCTCGAGCGCGAGCTCGATGGCGCCGGCCCGCTGGCCGTCGTTGGTCGCGCCGATGCGGTCGCACACCTCGTCGTACAGCTCCGACTCGCCGAGCACCGGCAGCCCGGTGAGGAAGTCGCGGGCGGTGACCTGCTCGCCGGTCGTCACCATGGCGCCGTCCTCGATCGCGGCGACGAGCAGCGCGAAGTCGAGGCCGCGGAAGTGGTGGCGCACGGTCTCGGCGGTGGCGGTGCGGAGCAGGTGGGTGAGCACCTCGGTCTCGCGGCCCTCCTCGCCGGTCTCGAACTCGATCTTGCCGCCGAGCACGTCGACCGCGGTCTCGAGGTCGACGACCCGGGCGACGGCCTCGACCTCGCCCTGGACGGTCGCGCGGTGCAGCGCCGCCGCGGCGATCGTCTCCGCGCCGGCGATCGAGAAGCGCGCGCTGACGCCGCTGCGCTGGTCGACCGACGTCGACTCGCGCAGGTTGCGGGTGAAGCGGGCCAGGATCTCGATGAGGTAGTCGGGCACGTCGGCGACCAGCTCGGCCTCCTGCCGGATCACCGCGACCTCGTCCTCGAGCTCGGTCGGGTAGTGGGTGCGGATCTCGGCGCCGAAGCGGTCCTTGAGCGGGGTGATGATCCGGCCGCGGTTGGTGTAGTCCTCGGGGTTGGCGCTGGCCACGACGAGGACGTCGAGCGGCAGCCGCAGCACGTAGCCGCGGATCTGGATGTCGCGCTCCTCCATCACGTTCAGCATCGCGACCTGGATCCGCTCGGCGAGGTCGGGCAGCTCGTTGATCGCGACGATGCCGCGGTGGCTGCGCGGGATCAGGCCGAAGTGGATGGTCTCCGGGTCGCCCAGGCTGCGGCCCTCGGCGACCTTCATCGGGTCGACGTCGCCGATCAGGTCGGCGACGGAGGTGTCGGGGGTGGCCAGCTTCTCGGCGTACCGCTCGTCGCGGTGGCGCCACGAGACGCGCAGGTCGTCGCCGTACGACGCGGCTGCCTGCTGGCTCTGGACGGTGATCGGCTCGTAGGGGTGCTCGCCGAGCTCGGACCCGGAGATCACCGGGGTCCACTCGTCCAGCAGGCCGACCATCGTGCGCAGCAGGCGGGTCTTGCCCTGGCCGCGCTCGCCGAGCAGGACGACGTCGTGCCCGGCGATGAGCGCCCGCTCGAGCTGCGGGATCACGGTGTCCTCGAAGCCGTGCAGCCCGGGCCACGGGTCGCGGCCCTCGCGGAGCGCGGCGAGGAGGTTGTCGCGGATCTCCTCGCGCAGGGACTTCTGGAGGTGGCTGGAGGCGCGGAGCTCGCCGACCGTGCTGATCTGCGGGTGCGTGGAGGGAGCAGTCACGATCTCCACGCTACTCACGTCGCCAACAAATGGGGACCGTCTCCGTTTGCGGGACGGGTACGACGGGGAGCATCCCCGGCGACGTCGTCTCGGGGGATACGCCATGACCATCGAATCGGACTTTGCCGAGCTGCAGCACGCGAGCGAGCTCGTCGCCGAGATCGCCGACCTGCTCCGGCACGAGAAGAGCCTCGCCCACACCCAGGTCGAGGCCCTCACCACCGCGGGGTGGGAGGGCGAGGCGGCGAGCCAGTACGCCGCCGCCTGGCGGGACTGGGCCGACGGCGCCGATCGGGTGCTCGACGCCCTGCGCGCCGAGAGCTCGCTCCTCGCCGCCCAGCGAGCGGACTTCCAGGAGACCGACGGCGTCGTGAGCGACGGGATGACCCGGCTGCACGGACGGCTGGGTGCGTCGTGAGCTTCCAGGTCGACCTCGACGAGCTGCGCACGACGATCACGACGCTCCAGGACCTGGAGATGACCGTCGAGAGCAGGCTCGCCGAGCTCGCCGACGTCATCTCCGGCCTCCAGGACACGTGGTCCGGGGAGGCGGCCGCAGCCCAGCGGTCCGCCCACGCGCGCTGGGTGAGCGGCGCGCACGAGATGCACGTCGCGCTGGGGCGGCTGCGAGTGGCGGCCGACCACGCCCACCAGGGCTACTCGGCAGCTGCCGACGCCAACGCCTCGATGTGGAGCCAGACCCGATGAGGCTCGAGGTCGACAACGGCAGCTACACCTCCGCGTGCAGCGAGTTCTACGACGTCAACCACGGCGTGGTCGACCTGATGTCATCGCTGACCGGATCGCTCGGGGACGGCGGCGGGATGGCGGGCACCGACACCGGCGGCGCCGAGTTCGCCGCCCAGTACGACGAGGCTGCGGCGTCGCTCGTCCAGGCAGGCTGCGACCTCGGCGACGCGATGGCCAACGTCGCCAACCTCCTCAACGCCTCCCTGGTCAACCACGACGCCGCCGACCACGGGGCGCTCGTCAACGGCCCGCCCGAGGGCTACGGCAACGACACGGGTGACACGAACCCCGATCACTGGACCAGCTCGCTGTCCGCGCCGGCCCCTCCCTCGGCGGCCGGCGGGATCGGCGGTGAGCCCGGGTGGTGGCACTGGATCGCGTCCCACCTCGAAGGACTCTTCTGGCCCGACGCCGACACCGGTCGCCTCCGCTCGGTCGGCAACGCCTGGGTCGACGCCGGAAGCAAGCTCGCCACCTACAGCTGGAACGTCGACTCCGCAGCCGCGACCCTTCAGACGCAGCGCTCCCCGGAGATCCCCGACGCCGTCGCCACCTGCCAGGACCTCAGCAGCCACGTCACCGACCTCGCCGACGCCTTCACCCAGATCGGCAACGCGTGCTCGGAGTACGCCGACCAGGTCGACGCGCACCACGAGGAGATCGAGCACGAGCTCGCGTCCTTCATCGAGTGGACGATCGCGATCGAGGCCGGAGGTGCGATCCTCGGCGCGCTGACCCTCGGCATCGGCGAGGGCGCCGCCCAGGCCGCCGAGGGGGCCGAGGTCGCCAATGCCGCCAGCAAGGTGGTCGGGATCCTGCGCGACCTCGTCGAGCTGGCTCGGCTCGGCGCGGCGCGGATCGGCCAGGTGGTCACCCGCTCGGTCGAGATCGCCGACAAGATCCGCAAGATCCTGCGGGCCAAGGTCGTCCGAGCGCTGGAGGTGGCCGGCGTCCGCGCCGCGAAGGTCGACCTCGAGACGCTGCCGGCCTGGGCGCTCGAGGAAGCGACCATCCCCGGAACGCGAGCATTCGAGGGCTTCACCGATGCCGATCGCTACGGCGGCCTGACGAAGCAGGAGTTCTTCGACAAGTACTGGGACGCCGAGAAGGGCGGGTGGCGCTACCCGGAGAACGACGGCTTCCTCGGCGACCCCTCGCCGAACTCGCTGCAGGTCGGTCAGCGAGTCGACCGGTTCGGACCCAACGACGGCGGCTTCTACGCCTCGCCTGCTGGCGAGAGCTACGGGTCGCGGGCCATCCCACCCAGCAGCATCGGCCGCGACTACCATGAGTTCGAGGTCCTGAAGCCGCTCCCCGGCTCCGTCAAGCAGGGAGAGATCGCTCCCTGGTTCGAGCAACCAGGTGGTGGCACCCAGTACCTGTTCGACCACGACATCGACTGGTACATCAGCAACGGCTACCTCAAGGAGCTCCATTGAGCACCACCGTGGAGGAGCTGCGGTCTCGCCTCCGCGACCCGGACCAGGTGGTCCGTGCCGAGGATCTCGGGTCCGCGCCCAGCCATCGACCACTCACCGTCTTCGAGACCCTTCCCGACGGTCGCTGCCGCACCTGGATCCGCTTCGAGGGCGAGGCGATCCGACCTCGCGAGTTCGCGACCGAGGCAGACGCGGTCGCCGAGGCCGAGGGCCGGATCTTCGAGACCGCGCCGCAGCCCGGGTCGGTCCGCCACCTCGACGGCCCCACGCCGAGGACGGTCGAGGAGCTCAAGGACGCGATGGCCGAGATCGGTGCCGACCCGGACGGCGTCACGCGCGCCGAGGTCGTGAAGGACTCGCCCAAGATCGGCGGCCTGGCCATCTTCGAGCAGCAGGACGACGGTCGCATGCGCGTGATCGCCTGGGACCGCCGCGAGCACGCCAGCCAGCTGTACGACGACGAGTCGGCCGCCGTTGCCGACCACTTCGAGAAGGTCCGCTCGGGCGCCGGGCACTTCGTCACCGATCTGAGGGTGGAGCAGATGAGGGTCCGGGTTCGGCACTACCGCGAGCTGATGGCCAAGGCTGGCCGCGGATGAGCGACCCCGACGCGGTGCTCGCCACCGTCCGCGACCGCCTGGCGGCGGCCGGGCTGCCGCCGCAGAGCGTCTACGTCAGCGGACCGCCCACCCCGGACACGCCGCCTCCCCCGGAGGGGCCGTGGGTGGTCGTGCCCTGGGCGGGCGGGTACGCCGTCGGCGGGCTGGGCCGCGGCAAGTTCGCGATCTACGCCGTCGTCCCCGGCGCCGACGAGACCGCCGACCTCGTCGTCCACCTGCGCAGCACACCGGCGCCGTCCGAGCCCGCGCCCTCGGACGAGGTCCTCGCCGAGGCCGGGGCACAGACAGCGCGCGGCATCACCGCTCGCACCGCCGAGCGAGGCGGCGCCGCGGGGCCGGCGGCACTGACCGTCGACGACGTCGTCGACGTGTTCGGGCCCGAGACCGGCCACCACCTCTACGCCCTCGGCACGCCCTACCCGCAGCGCTCCCAGCCACCGAGCGACCTGGGCGACTATCACCGCTACCGGGTCGTCCGCACGATCCCGGACGCCATGGAGGGCGTGGCGGCACCCTGGTTCGAGCAGCCCGGCGGTGGCGCGATGGTGGTCACCGAGCGCCCGATCCGCTGGTACGTCGACCAGGGCTACCTGGTCGAGCTCGTCTGAGCAGTCCGCCTAGGAGCCGGACTCCAGCGCGGCCCGCCGACGCTCGAGGTCCTGCTGCAGCACGACGAGCGCGCGGGCGAGCAGGTTGACGCGGTCCTGGGCCTTCCGAACCCGCGCACCCGTGGACAGGTCGGTCAGGACGTTGTCGAACCAGATGTCGAGGGTGCCGGCCGCGCGCCCGATCCCCAGGTCCCCGACGTCGCCGAGCCCCTGGACGTCGACGTCGGCCAGCTCGTCCCGCACGGCCACCATCGCGAGGTCGATGTTGCGCATCGCGAGGTCGGCGCGGTCGAGGTGCTGCCGCTTGAAGACACTGGCGACGAACCCGCCGAACCACGTGTCGTAGACCGACCACTCGCGGGCGCCGCGCAGCTTGTCGGAGGCCTCGTTGATCACGTAGAACGCCCGGCGCACGGCCTCGAGCGCCTCGTCGAGCTCCTGCGCCTCGCTCCGTCGACCGGCCATGCGCAGCACATCGTAGGGTGCGGCCGTGGCCCTCCAGCAGACCTGCCCGTGCGGCTCGGGCGCGACGTACGACGCGTGCTGCGGGCGGCTGCACCGCGGCGCGGCCCTCGCCTCGTCGGCCGAGGAGCTGATGCGGTCGCGCTACGCGGCGTACGCCGTCGGCGACACCGACTACGTCTTCCGCACCTGGCACCCGCGGACCCGCCCCGACGACCTCGCCCCCGACCCCGCGCTGATCTGGACCGGGCTGCGGATCATCGGGTCCGGGGCCGACTGGGTCGAGTTCGTCGCGTCGTACACACGCGACGGCGTGGCCGGGTCGATGCACGAGCGGAGCCGGTTCGAGCAGCGCGGCGGCCGATGGGTGTACGTCGACGGGGAGGTGTCGTGAGCATCGTGATCCGCGAGCGGCGGGCGGCGGATCTGCCGGAGCTGGCGGATGTCCTGGCGGCCCAGCAGGCGGCCACGGGCTACCCCGTGCGCTGGCCGCTGCCGATCCCGGTCGAGGACTTCCTGGTCCGGCCGGGCGAGGAGCAGGCGTGGGTCGCCGAGCTGGAGGGTCGGGTGGTCGGCCACGTCGCGGTCTACTCGCTCGGCGGCCCGCTGCGCGACGCCTTCGTCGAGGGCGCGGGCACTGACGCCCTGGCCGAGCTCGCCGTGCTCTTCGTCGGCGGCGACGTGGTCGGCACCGGGGTCGGCGGACTCCTGCTCGACACGGCCGTCGCGTCGATCCGGGCGAGCGGCCGGCAGCCCGTCCTCGACGTGGTGCCGACGCACGACCGGGCGCTGGCGATCTACCTGCACCGCGGCTGGACGGTGATCGGCGAGGCTCACGTGCCCTTCCTCGGTCCGGACCGTCCCCTGGTCCTGATGACGCTGGACGCCGACCGGACAGGGACTCCTGGCGGGGGGGGGGGCGGGGGTAGGGGGGGGCACCCCCGCCGGCGCCGCCGGCGGGGGGGGGGGGG
>NZ_JAIQZJ010000009.1 GCF_020073815.1 Nocardioides mangrovi | reverse complement strand
CGCCGGGGGGCCCCCGCCGGGCCCGGGCGGGGGGGGGTGGCCCCCCGGTCCCCCCCCCCCCCCCCCGACGGGATCCCCGGTCGACCGGGGATCCCTGCATGCGGTCGTCAGCGATCGTCGGTGAACCGCGGTGCCCGCCCCTCACGGCGGGCGACCGTCGCCTCCTCGAAGTTCGAGGTGAGCAGGCGGAGGTAGAGCTGGCCGATGCCCTCGGACGGCAGGTAGGTCTCGAGCGACGTCGCGGCGATGCCGGCGTGGAGCGACTTCTTCGTCAGCTCGACGCCGGGCTGGGAGAAGCCCGCGATCCGCTGCCCCGTCGACACCGCGGCGGCCACGACGTCGGCCGCCACCGACGACACCAGGCCGATCCGCTCGGCCTCCTCGGCGCCGACGTCGCGGCCGGTGAGCATGATGTCCGCGGCGCGCGTCGACCCGACCGCGCGCGGCAGCAGGTAGGACAGGCCGAGCTCGCTGGCGGTGAGGCCGTTGTTGATCCCCGCGGCGCGGAAGTACGCCGACGGCGCCGCCAGCCGCAGGTCGCACGCGAGAGCGAGGCAGAGGCCGCCGCCGATCGCGGCACCGTTGACCGCGGCGATCACCGGCTGGTGCAGCCGCCGGATCGTCAGCACGACCTCCTCGAGCGCCTCCATCGCGCGCAGGGCGTACGTCGGGCGGGTCACCCCGGCCACGCCGGGCGGGACGCCGGCCGCCTCCTGGTCGGCGCCGGAGCAGAAGCCCGACCCGGCGCCGGTGACGACCACGGCCCGCACCGTGTTGTCGTCACCGAGCGCGGCCAGCGCCTCGCGGAAGGGCACCATCACGTCGTACGCCATGGCGTTCATCCGCTCGGGGCGGTTGAGGGTGACCACGGCGACGGCCGGGTCGGGGCGGTCGACCAGCACGTACGGCATGGGCCGCAGACTAGAACACGTTCTCACTCCGTGGGGATGACGAGCACCGGGCAGGCCGCGTGCTCGACGACCGACTGCGCGATCGAGCCCTGCACCAGCGTCGAGAACCGACCGCCGTGGTGCGCACCGACGACGACCAGGTCCATCCGCTCCGAGGCCTCGATCAGCTCGCTGGCCGGCTCGTCGTAGGCGATCTCGATGCGCGCCCGCACGTCCGGGAACTTCTCGGCCAGGCCGCTCAACGGCTCGACCGCGCGGATCCGCAGGTCGTCCTTGGTGTCGTCCGGCGTCCGGTCCCACGCGCAGTGCAGCACCGTCAGCGGCAGGTGCCGCAGGGATGCCTGGCGGTAGGCCGCCTCGACGGTCGCGGTCGACCCCGAGGTCCCGTCGGCACCGACCACGACACCGTGCCGGACCAGGCCCGGGTGGCCGGGACGGACGACGACGACCGGGCAGGGCGCGTGCCGGCTGACCGCCGAGCTCACGGACCCGAGGAGCAGGCTGCGCACCGGGCCGCGGCCCCGCGAGCCGACGACGACGAGCGCGGCGTCCTCGGCGAGCCGGAGCAGGGTCACCCGCGGGTCGGCGATCCAGGTCGTCTCGTGGACGGCCAGGTCCGGCGCCCGCTCGGCGACGTACGCGCGAGTGCGGTCGAGGAGCTCGACGGCGTCGTCGCGAGCCACCTCGACGATGACCGGGTCGGCGACGCCGTGCGCCAGGGTCAGCTGCCGGTGCTCGCGCACGGCTTGTCCGATCGCCCAGTCCAGGGCCCGGTCGGAGGACGGCGAGCCGTCCACGCCGACCACGATGGTCCCCGGCGGAATGAGGCTGTTCTCCATGACTCCACGCTGCTCCCGGCGGGCGGCCGTCACTAGCGCCCAAGGCCCCCGATGTCAGGACCAACGGCCCTCCGCAGGGCCCTCACCACGCCGCACGATGGACGGACACCCAGGAGAGAGGAGCCCGTCGTGCACGAAGCGATCGACCTGAGCCCGGACCAGTGCGAGCGGCTGCTGCGTGCCGGCGTCGCCGGACGCGTCGCTCTCTCCTCCCCCGACGGCCCGCACATCGCGCCCGTCAACTACTCCGTCGTCGGTCCGGCCATCGTCATCCGCACGTCGCCGTACAGCGTGCTCGGCACCTACGGCCGCGGCAGCATGCTCGCCTTCGAGGTCGACCAGTTCGACCACGACCGCTGGCGCGGCTGGAGCGTCGTCGCCCGCGGGCGGTCCGACGTCGTCACCGACCCGCTCGAGCTCGAGCGGATCCGCACCACGTGGGAGCCGCATCCCTGGGCCGCCGGCAACCGCAGCATGTACCTGCGCCTGCGGTGGTCGGAGCTGACCGGTCGCCAGATCGGCACCGGGTGGGACCCGGTGGCCAGCCTGCCGGTACGCCGCGCGGTGTGAGCGGCCTGGGGCAGACTGGCGTCGTGCCGCCGGACCCCGATCCCGTCTCCGACTCCACCCAGGCGCTGCTCGACGCCGTCGCCGCGATCTCCTCGGACCTCGACCTGCGCAGCGTCCTGTCCCGGATCGTCGAGGCCGCCACCCGCCTCACCGGGGCGCGGTACGGCGCGCTGGGCGTGATCGGCTCGCACGACGCGCTCGTCGAGTTCGTGACGACCGGACTCGGCGACGACGAGCGCGCCGCGATCGGCGACCTGCCCCACGGGCGCGGCATCCTCGGCCTGCTCATCCGGCACCCCGAGCCGATCCGGCTCGACGACCTCACCCAGCACCCGGACGCGACCGGCTTCCCGCCGCACCACCCGCCGATGCAGAGCTTCCTCGGCGTCCCGGTGCGGATCCGCGGCACGGTCTTCGGCAACCTCTACCTCACCGAGAAGGCCGGCACGCAGTCCTTCACCGCCGAGGACCAGCAGATGGTCGAGGCGCTGGCGAACGCCGCCGGCTACGTCATCGACAACGCCCGCGCCTACGGCCTCAGCGAGCGGCGCCGCCAGTGGCTGGAGGCCGCGGCCGACCTCGACGACGCCCTCCAGCCGCCGGTCGAGCCGGCTCGCGCGCTGCGCGAGGTGGCCCGCGCGGCCCGCACCGTCGCCCGGGCGCGCGTCGTGGCGGTCTCGGTCCGCGGCCAGGCGACGCCGTACGGCCTCGCGGTCGCCGACCCCGCCGAGACCGACGCCGCGACCGCGGTGGTCGACGCGGTGCTCGCGGACCCGGCGATCGTGCCCGCGATCGACCCGATCGAGACGACGGTCGGTGCGTACGACGTCTTCGTCGCTCCGCTGCGCACCCACCTGGTCGGCGGCGGCACCATGGTCGGGCTGTTCGCCCCCGGCACCCGCCCCCTCCCGGTCGAGGACCGCGAGCTCTTCGTGTCCTTCGCCGAGCACGCCGCGCTCTCGCTCGACCGCGCCCAGGGGGTCGACGACCGGGCCGAGCTGGCGGTCACCTCCGATCGCGAGCGGATCGCCCGCGACCTGCACGACCTGGTCATCCAGCGACTCTTCGCGACCGGCCTGCAGCTCCAGCGCGCCGAGGCCGGGGCGGTCGGCCCCGACGTGGCCGAGATCGTGCGGCGCGCGGTCGACTCGCTGGACCAGACGATCCGCGACATCCGGGGCACGATCTTCGAGCTCCAGCAGCATGGCTCCGGACCGTCGCTGCGCGCCGACGTACGCGCGCTGGTGCGCGAGTACGCACCGCTCCTGAAGTTCGACCCCGTCGTGCGGACCAGCGGGCCGGTCGACACCGCGGTCCCGCGGGAGGTCCGGGACCAGCTGCTCTCCGTGCTCCGCGAGGCACTCTCCAACCTGGCCCGGCACGCCGCGGCCGACCACGGCGAGGTCGACGTCAGCGTCGACGACGACGAGCTGTGGCTGACCGTGATCGACGACGGGGTCGGACTCTCCCCCGGACGGGCCGAGAGCGGGCTACGCAACGCGCGGCGTCGCGCGACGGCCCTCGGCGGCGTCCTCGAGGTCGGCCCGCGGACCCCGCGGGGCACGTCCTTCGTCTGGCGCGTGCCGCTGCCCTGACCGCGAAGGTGACCACCCCGGGCTGCCCCCCGCACCTGGGCGGTCGAGTGCCCGCCACAGACGGACGACGAGACGTGGACGAGACGTGGACGTCGTCCGCCGGGCTCGCGGCGGGCGGCGGGAGGGGCGTCTCCCCGGCCACGGGGTTGGGCACGCATCCCTCCACCACCAGGATGTCCGACCGGGCCGGTCAAATCGAAGGGCCGAAGGTCGCGACCTGAGGGGTCGAAGGTCCCCTACTGCTTCCCCAGCAGCCGGCTGGCCAGCACCGCGGCCTGGGTGCGCCGTTCTAGACCGAGCTTGGCGAGGATGCTGGAGACGTAGTTCTTGACGGTCTTCTCGGCCAGGAACATCCGCTCGCCGATCTGCCGGTTGGTCAGCCCCTCGGCGATCAGTCCGAGCAGCTTGAGCTCCTGCTCGGTGAGGTCGGCCAGCTCGGCGGGCCGGGTCTGCGGGTGGCGGACCCGCTCGAGCACGCGCGCGGTCATCGTCGGGTCGATCAGCGAGTTGCCGGCCGCGACCTGGCGCACGGCGTCGACCAGGTCGGCGCCGCGGATCTGCTTGAGCACGTAGCCGGACGCGCCCGCCATGATGGCGGCGAAGAGCGCCTCGTCGTCGTCGTACGACGTGAGGATCAGGCCGCGGATGTCGGGGTCGACCGCGCGGACGGTGCGGCAGACCTCGATCCCGGAGCCGTCGGGCAGGCGCGCGTCGAGGACGGCGACGTCCGGGCGCAGGGCCGGGATCCGGTGGGCGGCGTCGATCGCGGAGCCCGAGTCGCCGACCACCTCGATGTCCTCGTGCGACTCCAGCAGGGCCCGCAGGCCCTCGCGGACGACCTCGTGGTCGTCGAGCAGGTAGACACGGATCTTCTCGGCCATGTCCCACTTCTACCAGTCCCGGGACCTCGACGACCGGGACCTACGTCCCGAGGTCGTCGCCGTTGGGCCGGTCCGCGCTTCTTCTCGTGGCGTCACCCCGGGCTCAGCCACGGCTCAGCAACCCGGCACACGCTCGGTGGCATGACCACCTCGCACGAGGGTCCCCTGGACCCCGAACCCGAGCAACAGCAGCACCACCACGAGAGCACCGAGCGCCGCCCGCGGCCCCGGCGCTCCCTCGCCACCGTCGCCACCGTCGGCCTCGTCGCCGGCCTGATCGGCGGCGGTGGCGCGGCAGCGGCGGTCGTCGCCACGACCGGCACCTCCTCCGCGACGGGCGGCGGCACCGCCGCCACCGTCGTCTCCGCCGCTGCGCGCAAGGGCAGCAGCGGCAGCGATGTCGAGGCCGTCGCCAAGGCCGTCACCCCGAGCGTCGTCCTGCTCCAGGTGCAGGGCGGCGGCGAGTCCGACGAGGGCAGCGGCGTCGTGCTCTCCGCCGACGGCGAGATCCTCACCAACAACCACGTCGTCGCCGCGGCCGCGGACGGCGGCTCGATCAAGGTCGTGCTGCAGGACGGCACGACGTACGCCGGCACCATCGTCGGCCGCGACCCGGTCACCGACCTCGCCGTGGTCCGGGCCAAGGACGCGAGCGGCCTCACCCCCGCGGCCATCGGCGACTCCGGCTCGCTCGAGGTCGGCCAGCCCGTCGTCGCGATCGGCGCCCCGCTCGGCCTGCAGGGCACCGTGACCACCGGCATCGTCAGCGCGCTCGACCGCCCGGTGACGACCAGCGACGGCGGACAGGCGTCGGTGACCGACGCGATCCAGACCGACGCCGCGATCAACCCCGGCAACTCCGGTGGCCCGCTGGTCGACGCGCAGGGCCGGGTGATCGGCATCGACTCCGCGATCGCCAGCCTGGGCGCCAGCGAGGGCTCGCAGTCCGGCTCGATCGGCGTGGGCTTCGCCATCCCGATCGACGAGGCGATGCGCGTCGCGCACGAGATCGAGGCCGGCAACCCCGTCAGCCATGCCCAGCTCGGGGTCACCGTCAGCGACTCCACGAACCCCGCCGGTGCGCGGGTCGGCGACGTCTCGGCCGGATCCGCCGCCGACCGGGCCGGCCTGCAGAGCGGCGACGTGATCACCCGCGTCGGCGACCAGGTCATCCCCGACGCCGACGCCCTCGTCGCGGCCATCCGCACCCAGGCGCCCGACGACCACGTCACCCTGACCTACGTCCGGGACGGCCAGACGCACCACGTCGCGGTCACCCTCGGCACCGACCAGACGACGACGTGACCGCCGACGTCGCGGCCCCGACGACCGCCGGCGCGAGCGCCCCGCTCGCCCGGCGGTTCGCCGTCGTCGAGATCGTCCTCGTCCTGGCGGTGGGCCTCGGCCGCTCCGCGGTCTACGCCGTCGTCAGCCTGGCCGCCGCGGCCACCGCCGCCGGCGGCCTGTCGTCGCAGCACGCCGTCATGAACGCCAGCCGCGCCCCCGGCCGGCCCTGGCTCGACCTGACCTACCAGCTGCTGGCGATCGCCTTCTCCCTCGCGCCGATCGGGCTGGCGGCGTACCTCCTCGTCCGCTCCGGCGACTCCCTGCGCCAGCGGTGGTACGGCGGCGGCCGGGTGCTCGAGGGCCGCGACCTGCTTCGCGGCGCACTCCTGGCGGCCGGGGTCGGGAGCGTGGGGATCGCGTTCTACCTGCTGACCCACGCCCTCGGCGTCGACGCCACCGTCGTCGCCAGTGCCCTTCCCGACGTGTGGTGGGCGGTGCCCGTCCTGGTGCTGTCAGCACTGGGCAACGCGCTCGTCGAGGAGTACGTCGTGCTCGGCTTCGTGCTGGTGCGGCTGCGCCAGCTCGGCCTGCGGGAGCCGGTCGCGATCGGGGTCGCCGCGGTGCTGCGCGGCAGCTATCACCTCTACCAGGGGCTCGGCGGCTTCCTCGGCAACCTCGCGATGGGCGTGCTCTTCGGCTGGCTCTACCGACGGTGGGGCCGGCTGACCCCCCTCGTCGTCACGCACACGCTCCTCGACGTCGGCGCGTTCGTCGGCTACGCCGCGCTCGCCGGGCACGTCGGCTGGCTGCCGACCTGACCTCGCCCGGCGGGCTCAGCCGAGGCGGACGACGCGGTCGACGCGGTCGAGACTGCTGTCGGCGTGGGTGATCCAGACGACCGTGCGGCCGTGCTCGGCGTCCAGCACCTCCGCCGCGAGGTCCTCGGCCGTGGCCCGGTCGAGGTGGGCGGCGGGCTCGTCGAGCACCAGGACGGGCTGGTCGGCCAGCAGCGACCGCGCGATCGCGATCCGGGCACGCTCTCCTCCGGAGACCCCCGCGTGCCCGTCGCCGAGCCAGCTCCCGAGACCCTCGGGCAGGCCGTCCAGCCACGGCCCGAGCCGGGCCCGGCGCAGGGCCGCCTCGACGTCGGCATCGCTGGCGCCGGGACGGGCGAGGCGGACGTTCTCGGCCAGCGTGGTCGCGAAGACGTGCGGGTCGTCGTCGACCAGGCCGACCCGGCGCCGTACGTCGTCGAGCGCGAGCTCGGGCAGCGCGTGGTCGCCCAGGCGCACCTCCCCGCGCACCGGGTCGACGAAGCGCAGCAGCAGCGCCGCCAGCGTGCTCTTGCCGGAGCCGGTCGGACCCACGACCGCGACCCGCTCCCCCCAGGAGAGGTCGAGGTCGAGCCCGTCGAGGACGACCCGGTCGTCCCACGCGGCCGCGACGTCCCGGAGCCCGAGGTGGGCGTCGACGCCGGCGTCGGCCGGCGCGGCAGGGTCGGCGACGGCCGGCCGGCGCGCGGCCAGGCTCGCGAGCCGCTCCTCGGCCGCGCGGGTGCGGGCGGCGAGCGCCCCCGCGTCGGCCAGCGAGCCCGCGACCTCGCCGAGGGCGAGCGGCAGCAGCACCAGCAGCGCGGCCATCGGGCCCGACACGTCTCCGTCGGCGACCAGCGGGGTGACCACCGACGCCGTCGCCGCGACGCCGAGCCCGGCGGTGAGCAGCACGCACGCACGGGCCCAGGCGAGCCAGCGGGCGGCCGAGACGGTCGCCGCGGCGAGCGCGGCGCCGGCGGCGTCGACGCGCGAGATGGCGCGGTCCTCGGCCTGCCAGACGGCGAGCTCGTCGGCGGTCTGGGCGACCTCGACCACCAGCTCGGAAACTCGGGCGCGGGCGCCCACCGAGCGGGACTCGGCACGCGCCGCGCCCGCCCGCGCGAGGGCGTAGCCGAGGCCGCCGCCCACGACGCAAGTGAGCGCGACCGGCACGGCGGCGAGCGGCGCGACCAGCCCGGCCACCACCGTGGCGAGCACGGCCGTGATCGCGAAGCCCCGCACCGGCATCCGCACCCGCAGCTGCCGGTCGAGCACGCTGTCGACGTCGTCGACCACGGACGCGAGCAGGTCGCCCCGTCGGCGGCCCAGCGCGCCCGGCGTGAGGGGCACGACGGCGTCGTACACCTCGACCCGACGGTCGGCGAGCAGTCCCAGCACGACGTCGTGGGACCGCAGCCGCTCGACGTAGCGCAGGACCGGGCGGGCGAGGCCGAAGGCCCGGACCGCGACGATCGCGACCATCAGCGTCAGGATCGGGGGCTCGTACGACGCCCGCACGATCAGCCAGCCGGCGGTGGCCGTCAGCGCCACACCGGACGCGGAGGCCAGGCCGCCGAGGATCGTCGGAAGGGCGAGGCCGTGCCGTGGCTCCGTGGCTTCGGGGGTTTCGAGGCTCCTCGCTGGCGCTCGTCGCACCTCCACCACCGGAGCTGTCGCTTCCGGTGTGGGCAGGGCGACGATCTCGTCGGCCAGGGCGACCAGGGCCGGCCGGTGCGCGACCACGACGACCGACCGGCTCCGGCCGAGCTCGGCCACCGTGTCCGCGACGATCCGCTCGGTGTCGGCGTCGAGGTGCGCGGTGGGCTCGTCCAGCAGCACCCACGGGCGGTCGGCGACCACCACGCGGGCGAGGGCGAGGCGGGCACGCTCGCCCGCGGAGAGGGTGACGCCGTCCTCCCCGAGCGGCGTGTCGAGCGCGACGGGGAGCGCGACCTGCCGCAGCGCGTCGCGCAGCTGCTCGTCGTGGGCGTCGGGGGCGGCCAGGCGCAGGTTGTCGGCGACGGTGCCGGCGACGAAGACCGGCCGCTGCGCGAGCACCGCGATGCGGTCGAGACCGGGGCCGGTGACGGTCCCGGAGGTCGGCTCGAGCAGCCCCGCGAGGACCGCGAGCAGGGTGGACTTGCCGCACCCGGAGGGCCCGGTGATGGCCGTGATCCCGCGGTCGGGGACCTCCAGGGAGATCTCGTCGAGCGCCGGCACCGACCGGCCGGTCCGGATGACGCTCACCCGGTCGAGCCGCAGGGAACCAGGTCGCCGGGCCGTCGTGGGCGCGCCCGGCTCGACGAGCTCGCTCGCGGCCTCGAAGGTCGCGACGCCCTCGGCCGCGGCGTGGAACTCGGCGCCGACCCGGCGCAGCGGCCAGTAGGCCTCCGGCGCGAGCAGCAGCACGACCAGCGCGGTCTCGAGGTCGAGGCTGCCGCTGGCGAGCCGGATGCCGACGGTGACCGCGACCAGCGCGACCGACAGGGTGGCGACCAGCTCGAGGACGGCGGAGGAGGCGAAGGCGATCCGCAGCGTGTCGAGCGTCGCCCGCCGGTAGCGGTCGGTCACCGCGCGGATCGTCGCCGACTGCGCCTCCGCGCGACGGAAGGCGACCAGCGTGGGCAGCCCGCGCATCACGTCGAGGAAGTGCCCCGAGAGCGAGGCCAACGACCGCCACTGCGACTCCGCGCGGTCGCGGGTGGCGAGCCCGACGAGGATGCCGAAGACGGGGATCAGCGGCAGCGTGCAGAGCACGATGAGCGCGCTCATCGGGTCCTGGGTCGCGATCGCGACCAGCGTGACGCAGGGCAGCACGCCCGCCAGCACCAGCGCCGGCACGTAGCGGGTGAGGTAGGGCTCCGCCGCGCTCGCGCCCCGGGTGGCGAGGGTGGCGAGCTCGCCGGTCGGACGGCCGGCCCCGCCCGGCCGGAGGATGGCTGCGACGACCCGCCGACGTACGTCGCCGCCGACGATCGCGGCGGCCCGGGCGGCCATCGTGTCGGTCGTCCAGCCGGTCAGGCTGCGGGCGGCGAAGACCGCGACCGTGGCCGCCGCCCAGCCGCCGACCGCTCCGTCGTGGAGCACGGCGAGCACGAGCTCGGTGACCGCCCACGCCTGGGCGACGAGCAGCAGGCTGCCGACCACGCCCGCCACCAGCACCACCGCGAGCGGGCGGTGGGCCGGCGCGAGCTGGCGACGTACCCGCGGGTCGTTCGGCCTCATGCGTGCTCGAGCTCGGCGTCCGGGATGTGCGTCACCGAGATGCGCTTGCGGAAGACCCAGTAGGTCCAGGCCTGGTAGCAGAGCACGATCGGGGTGAAGACCGCCGCGACCACCGTCATCACCTTGAGCGTGTAGTCCGTCGCCGACGCGTTGGTGGTGGTCAGCGAGAAGGCCGCGTCGGTCGAGGACGGCATCACGTCGGGGAAGAGCGCGACGAAGAGACCGGCCACCGCGAGCGCGATGCACACGAACGTCCCGATGAAGCCCCAGCCCTCACGGCCGGCGTACGACGCGGCCAGCGCGCCGACCAGCGCGAGCGCGGCCACGACGAAGAGGACCGCCGAGCCGGCGTTGCCGGTGTGCACCTGCGCCCAGACCAGGAAGACGACCGCGACCACGGCCGCGACCAGCCCGAGCCGGATCGCCAGCGCCCGGGCGCGGTGCCGGATGTCGCCGTCGGTCTTGAGCGCCAGGAAGACCGCGCCGTGGGTGAGGAAGAGGAGGAGCGTCACCAGGCCGCCGAGCAGGCCAACCGGGTTGAGCAGCGTGAAGATCGTGCCGGTGAAGTCCTTGGTCTCGTCGATCGGCACGCCGCGGACGATGTTGGCGAAGGCCACGCCCCACAGGAACGCCGGGACGTAGGAGCCGACGATGATGGCGCGGTCCCACCAGGAGTGCCAGGCGGCCTCGGGCCGCTGGTGCCGGTACTCGAACGCGAGCCCGCGGACGATGAGCGCGACCAGGATCAGCAGCAGCGGCAAGTAGAAGCCGCTGAAGAGCGTGGCGTACCACTCCGGGAACGCCGCGAAGGTCGCGCCGCCGGCGGTCAGCAGCCAGACCTCGTTGCCGTCCCAGACCGGGCCGATCGTGTTGATCATGACCCGGCGCTCGCGGTCGTCACGGGCGAGCACCGGCAGCAGCATGCCGACGCCGAAGTCGAACCCCTCGAGGGTGAAGTAGCCGATCCAGAGGACGGCGATCAGGATGAACCAGACGGTGGTGAGCTCCATGTCCTTCTCTCTCCCTCGTCAGTAGGCGAACGCCAGCGGCGCGTCGTCGTCGGCGTCGCTGCCCCGCAGCGTCGGGTCCGGTGGCTCCACGAACGGGTCGGCGCCGCGCTTGACGAAGCGCAGGATCAGGCCGACCTCGACGACCGCGAGGACGCCGTACAGCAGGGTGAGCGTGATGACCGAGATCCACGCCTCGGTGGTGCTGACACCGGGCGAGACGCCGCGGCCGACGTTCATCAGGCCGAAGACGACCCAGGGCTGGCGGCCCATCTCGGTGAAGATCCAGCCGGCGGAGTTGGCGAGCAGCACCAGCAGCGGGGTGGCGATCGCGATCCGCGGGAACCACCTCATGGTCGGCGCGCGGCCCCTGCGGGTCAGGAAGAGGATCACCGCGCCGAGGAAGGCGCCGAGCATGCCGAGCCCGATCATGTAGCGGAAGGACCAGTAGGTGACCGGGATGATCGGGGTGTAGTCGCCGGACGGGTCGTAGTAGCGGGCACCCGGGTCCTGGCCGTACTCCTGGCGGTACTGCTCGCGCAGGTCGTTGATGCCCTGCACCTCGCCGTCCCAGGTTCCGGTGGCGAGGAAGGACAGCAGATTGGGGATCTTGATCGAGAACTTCTCCGACTTCCCGTCCGGCGTACCGATCGTGAAGATCGAGAACGACGCGGGCGCCTCGGTGTCGTAGAGCGCCTCGGCGGCCGCCATCTTCATCGGCTGGACCTCGGTCATGATCTTGCCCTGGAAGTCACCGGTGATCGTGACGCCGAGGCCGGCGACGATCATCACCCAGGCGCCGAGCCGGATGCCGCGGCGGTACATCGGCCGCTCGGCGACGGCCTCGTCGGCGGTCTTGCCCTCCGCGCCCTTGTAGTAGAGCCAGGCGGCGACGCCGACGATGAAGGCGCCGGCGGTCATGTACGCCGCGAGCACGACGTGGGGAAAGGTGACCAGCTGGACCTTGTTGAACATCACCGCCCAGAAGTCGGTGAGCTCGGCCCGGCCGGTGTCGGGGTTGTACGTGTAGCCGACCGGGTGCTGCATCCAGGAGTTGGCGGCCAGGATGAACCAGCTGCTGGCCAGCGTGCCGAGGTGGACCAGCCACATGCAGCCGGCGTGCAGGCCGCGCGGGAGCTTGTCCCAGCCGAAGATCCACAGGCCGAGGAAGGTCGACTCGAGGAAGAACGCGAGCAGCGCCTCGACGGCCAGCGGGGCACCGAAGATGTCGCCGACGAAGCGGGAGTAGTCCGACCAGTTCATGCCGAACTGGAACTCCTGCACGATGCCGGTGACCACACCGATCGCGAAGTTGATCAGGAACAGCTTCCCGAAGAACTTCGTGAGCCGGAGCCACTCCGGGTTGTTGGTCCGCAGCCACATCGTCTCCATCACCGCGATCAGGGCGGTCAGCCCGATCGTGATCGGCACGAACAGGAAGTGGTAGACGGTCGTGATGCCGAACTGCCAGCGGGCGATGTCCAGGATGTCCACGGAGCTCCTCGATCCCAGGGTCAGGACTACGACGGTCACGCTATGGACGACGATGCCCCTGGGACTGCTGCCGAGGGTCCCCCGGATCGGGCCAAAGGTCCCGTCGTCCACACGCTTGTGAAAACTTTCTCAAAGTCTGCGCGCGGCTCTCCGGACCCCGTCACCGGGGGTGCCGAAGGGCCCCGCGAACGTGACCCGCGTGACATCGTGAGCGGCATGGACGACCTCGCGCACGCTCAGGAGGCGATGGCCGCGGTGCTCGCGGACCTCGCCGCGTCGGACTGGCACCTGCCCTCCCCCTGCGAGGGCTGGGAGGTCGGCACGGTGGTGCGGCACCTGGTCACCGGCGACCGGGCCTTCGTGACCTCACTGGGCGGCACGGCGTACGACCTGCCCGCGATCGCGCTCCAGGTCGACGCGATCCCGCTCGGCGAGCTGCCGGCGGCGTACGACGCGGGCGCGGTCGCGCTGCACGAGGCGCTGACCACGGCCGAGCCCGGCACGGCCTACCCGACCGGGATCGGCCCGATGCCGCCGGCGGCGATCGCCGAGCTGCGCACCATCGAGTCGCTCGTCCACGGCTGGGACGTCGCCCGCGGCACCGGCCGCGCCCTCGAGGTCGACGAAGCCGTCGCCGAGCGCGCGATCGCGCACAGCCTGGCTCTGATGGACCGGCTGCCCCCGGACCGCACCCCCTTCGGCCCGCCCCAGCCCGTCCCCGACGACGCCCCCGCGATGGCCCGCCTCGTCGCGTTGCTCGGCCGCGCCGTCTGAGCATGGAGGGTCGTAGTCCCGCACGTTTTCGCGGTTTTCGGCTCGCAGAACCGCGAAAACGTACGGGACTACGACCCTCAGGCCTCAGACGCTGAGGATCACCGAGGAGCCGTGGCCGAAGAGGCCCTGGTTGGCGGTGATGCCGACGCGGGCGCCCTCGACCTGGCGGCCGGTGGCCCGGCCGCGGAGCTGCCAGGCGATCTCGCAGACCTGGGCGAGCGCCTGGGCGGGCACGGCCTCGCCGAAGCAGGCCAGGCCGCCGGACGGGTTGACCGGGATGCGGCCACCGATCGTGGTGTCGCCGGCGCGCAGGAGAGCCTCGGCCTCGCCGCGCTTGCAGAGCTGGAGGTCCTCGATCCAGTCGAGCTCGAGGGCCGTGGAGAGGTCGTAGACCTCGGCGACCGAGACGTCGGCGGGGTCGATGCCGGCCTCGTCGTACGCCGCCTGCCCGATCGCCTCCTTGAAGGTCTGCTCGGGCGCGCCGACCGCGTTGGCGGAGTCGGTCGAGAGCAGCGGCATGTCGATGACGGTGTTGGGGAAGGTCGGCGTGACTGTGGAGATCGCGTTGATCCGCACGCCGCCGCCGATCCCGTGCTTCGCGGCGTACTCCGTCGAGCAGAGCACGACGGCCGCCGCGCCGTCGGAGGTGGCGCAGATGTCCAGCAGGTGCAGGGGGTCCGACACCACGGCCGAGGTCAGCACGTCCTCGACGGAGACCTCCTTGCGGTAGCGGGCGTTGGGGTTCTCCAGTCCGTGCCGGGCGTTCTTGACCTTGACCGCCGCGAAGTCCTCGGGTGTCGCACCGTAGAGGTCCATCCGGCGGCGGGCGTAGAGCGCGAAGTACGCCGGGTTGGTCATCCCGAGCAGCCGGAAGCGCAGCCAGTCCGGGTCCTCCCAGCGCTCGCCGGCGTTGGGCGCGAGGAAGCCCTTCGGGGTGGTGTCGGCACCCACGACGAGCGCGACCTCGGACATGCCGGCGAGGATCCGGGCGCGGGCGGTGTCGAGCGCCTGGGCGCCGGTCGCGCAGGCGGCGTACGACGTGGCGATCCGCGCGCCGTTCCACCCGAGCGCCGAGGCGAAGGTGGAGCCGGCGACGTAGCCGGCATAGCCGTTGCGCACCGTCTCGCCGCCGACGACGAGGTCGACGTCCTGCCAGGCGATGCTGGAGTCGGCGAGCGCCGCGCGGGCGGCGTGGACGCCGTACTCGACGAAGTTCTTGCCCCACTTGCCCCAGGGGTGCATGCCCACCCCGGCAACGGCGACGTCGTGACGGCTCACTGGTCGGCCTCCTCGCCCATCTCGACGACGGGCTTCCAACGCCAGATCAGCTGCTCGGACGCGTGCTCCGGCTCGACCACGAGCTCGACCTCCGCGCCGACGTGCAGGTCGGCCACGCCGTACCCCTGGGCGACCTGGCCGAGCACGACGAGGCCCTCGGGGAGCTCGACGGCGGCCAGCGCGAACGGGACGAACGGCTCGGGCGCGACGTACGGCGCGGGCGGCTGGTACTGCGCGTCCGTGTAGGACCAGACCGTGCCGCGGCGGGACAGCTCGGTCTCCTCGAACTCCTCCCCCGCGCAGGCGGGGTTGGCGCAGAAGCCCACCTTCTGCGGGAAGAAGACCGTCCCGCACATGGTGCACCGCGACCCGAGCAGGGCCGGGTCCGGCCCGGTGGTGAACCACCCGTCGATCGCCGGGGTCGCGGTCATCAGCCCTCCTGAGAACTGGCTCCGAAAGTAGAACGTGTTCTCATCCTAGGCGCATCACCCGCGGGCGAGGTACCCCAGGAGGTCGTGACGGGTGACGACCCCGACCGGCTTGCCGTCCTCGTGCACCAGCAGCGCGTCGGCGCCCTCGAGCGCGGCCACCGCGTCGGAGGCAGCCTCCGTCGAGCCGATCGTCGGCAGCGGGGGCGACATGTGCTGGCTGACGCTGTCGGTCAGGCGGGCAGTGCCGGTGAAGAGCAGGTCGAGCAGGGCCCGCTCGCCGACGGAGCCGACGACCTCGGCGGCCACCACGGGCGGCTCGGCGCGGACGACGGGCATCTGCGAGACGGCGTACTCCTGGAGGATCGCGACCGCCTCGGCGATCGTCTCGCCCGGGTGGGTGTGCACGAGGTCGGGCAGCCGCCCGTCCTTGCCGCGCAGCACCTCGCCGACGCTGCGCTCGACGCGCTCGGCACCGTCGACCGGGAAGCCGTACTGGCCGAGCCAGTCGTCGTTGAAGACCTTGGTGAGGTAGCCGCGGCCCGAGTCCGGCAGCAGCACGACGATCACGGCGTCCTCGCCCTCGGGGGTGCCCTCGAGCTCGTGCGCGAGCTGGATCGCGGCGTGCACGGCCATGCCGGACGAGCCGCCGACGAGCAGCGCCTCCTCGCGGGCCAGCCGGCGCGTCATCGCGAAGGAGTCGGCGTCCGAGACCTCGATGATCCGGTCCGCGACGTCGCGGTCGTAGGCGTCGGGCCAGAAGTCCTCGCCGACGCCCTCGACCAGGTAGGGGCGGCCGTCGCCGCCGGAGTAGACCGAGCCCGCGGGGTCGGCGCCGACCACCTGGACGCCGGGGTTCTGCTCCTTGAGGTAGCGGCCGGTGCCGCTGATCGTGCCGCCGGTGCCGACGCCGGCGACGAAGTGCGTCACCTTGCCCTCGGTCTGCGCCCAGATCTCGGGACCCGTGGTCTCGTAGTGCGAGCGCGGGTTGTGCGGGTTGGAGTACTGGTCCGGCTTCCACGCGCCCGGCTGCGAGGCGAGCCGGTCGGAGACGTTGTAGTAGGAGTCGGGGTGCTCGGGCTCGACCGCGGTCGGGCAGACGACCACCTCGGCGCCGTACGCCTTGAGGACGTTGCGCTTGTCCTCGCTGACCTTGTCGGGGCAGACGAAGACGCAGCGGTAGCCCTTCTGCTGGGCGACCATCGCCAGCCCGACACCGGTGTTGCCCGACGTCGGCTCGACGATGGTGCCGCCGGGCTGGAGCTCGCCCGAGGCCTCGGCGGCCTCGATCATCCGGCTGGCGATGCGGTCCTTCACGGAGCCGCCGGGGTTGAGGTACTCCACCTTGGCGAGGACGATCGGTCCCTTGGCGCCGTCGAGGGAGCCCGTGGACTTCGAGAGCCGGAGCAGCGGGGTGTTGCCGATCAGCTCGAGGAGCGAGTTCACGTACTGCATGCCCACAACCTAGAGGCGGTCGTCACTTCTGCGGAAACCCGCTGCCTACCCCCTGGTAGCGGTCCGTAGGGTGAGGGGCGTGGGGACCGCGGGTGCTGCACGGAAGCTGGCCTCCGCCGCTGCGTACGGCGGGGGCGGCCTCTCGCTGCTCGGCGCCAGCCTCTACGGGCTGCTCCGGGTCGAGGCCCACGTCGCCCGCCGGACCATCGGCAACGCCGAGGGCGACCCGCCGGACCCGACCGGCTGGTACGGCCGCGGACGCCCCGGCCCGGCGATCACGATCGCGGTGCTCGGCGACTCGAGTGCCGCGGGCTACGGCGTCGACCGGGTCGAGGAGACCCCGGGCGCGCTGCTGGCCAGCGGTGTCGCCGAGCGGGCCGACCGCCGCGTCCACCTCCGCGCGTACGCCGTCGTGGGCGCCCAGTCGGCCGATCTCGCCGACCAGGTCGACCGCGCGCTGCCGCAGCGTCCCGACGTCGCCGTGATCCTGGTCGGCGCCAACGACGTGACCCACACGGTGCTGCCCGCCGCCTCGGTGCGGCACCTCGTCGAGTCCGTGCGTCGGCTCCGCGAGGCGGGCTGCGCGGTGCTGGTCGGCACCTGCCCGGACCTCGGCACCATCAAGCCGATCATGCCGCCGCTCAAGCAGGTCGCCCGGCACTGGTCCCGACGGATCGCCGCCGCGCAGACCATCGCGGTCGTCGAGGAGGGCGGGCGGACCGTCTCCCTCGCCTCGATCCTCGGCCCGGAGTTCGCGGCCGCTCCTGCGCTGCTCTTCGGCCCCGACCAGTTCCACCCCTCCGCCCACGGCTACCGCTCGCTGGCGCAGGTGCTGCTGCCCTCGACGCTCGCCGCGCTCGGGCTGATCCCCGACGACGAGGCCGAGCCGGAGACCTACCGCGGCGAGGGCGTGCTGCCGATCACCGCCGCCGCGATCCAGGCGGTCAACATCGCCGGCACCGAGCTCGACGGCACCGAGGTCGCCGGCTCCCGGCGCGGCGTACGCGGCCGCTGGGTGGAGCTGCGGCACCGCCGGCGGCACCCGGACACCGACGGCGAGGCACCGGAGGACGCCGAAATGACCGCTGACCCGTCAGAGACTCTCTGACGGGTCAGCGGTGCCGCGACTCAGTTGTCGCTGAAGATCGCGAGCAGGCGCAGCAGGTTGGTGTAGATCCAGACCAGGCTGACGGTGAGCGCGAACGCGGCGGTCCAGGACTCGCGCTCCGGGATGCCGTTGGCGATGCCCTGCTCGACGAAGTCGAAGTCGAGCACCAGCATGAAGACACCGAGCGCGAGGCCGATGATCGCGGTCAGCAGCCCCAGCGAGCCGAGGCCGAAGAGGCCGAGCTCGGCGTTGAAGAGGCTGAGCACCAGCTCCATCACGCTCAGGCCGACCATGCCGAACACGGCGGCCATCACGAACATCCGGAACTTGGTGCCGACCTTGATGTTGAAGACCTTGTACGCCGCGAGCGTGCCGGCGAAGGCCGCGAAGGTGCCGATCACGGCGCCGGAGACGAGACCGCCGCCGTAGAGGGCGTCGAAGAACTTGCTCAGGCCGCCGAGCGCCATGCCCTCGAAGACGCAGAAGGCCAGCACCAGGGCGGGGCTGACGATGCGCTTGAAGGAGTTGACCATCGACAGCGCGAAGGCGCCGAGCGAGCCGATCGTCATCAGGGCGTAGAGGGTGCCGATGCCCGAGACCTCGCCCAGCGTCTGGTCGGTCTCGATGGTCGGGGTCAGGACCCACGTCGCGAGCGCGGCGACGATGACGACGCCGAGCGCGATGCCGGTCTTCTGCACGACGGAGTCGATGGTCATCGGCCGGGTGTCGGCCGGCGCCGGGGCGTAGCCGCCGGTGCCGCCCTGACCGGGCGTGCCCGTGCTCCAGGTGCTGGGGTCGGTGTAGCCGGTCTGGCCGTAGCCCTGGTGGGGCGTGCCGTTGCCGGCGTACGTGGCGTTGCCGTAGGCGTTGGTGGACTGGAACTCCTCCGAACGCCGGAAGACCGGGTTGTTGCTCTGCATGGTCTCTCCTCGAGGCCTGGGGTGGACGTCTACCTGACGGGTCACCGGTGAACCCAGTCTAGGTGGGTTCACCGGGTCCAACGTGCCGCGATGCCCCGGAGTTCCCACACCTCGGCCTCGCGGTCCGCCAGAATCGGGCCGTGGACCAGGTGGTGTTCCTGCTCGTGGTGGGCGGCCGCTTCGTGCTGCCCCTGCTCATCCCCCGCTACCCGCTGCCGGCGATCATCGCCTGCCTCGTCCTCGACGGCGTCGACCAGACGATCTTCCAGCTCTTCGGCTACGACCCGCCGGGCTACCAGTCCTACGACAAGGCGATGGACATCTTCTACCTGTCCATCGCCTACCTCGCGGCGATGCGCAACTGGGACAACCTCGGCGCCTTCGCCGTCGCGCGCTTCCTCTTCTACTACCGGCTGGCCGGCGCGTTCCTCTTCGAGCTCACCCACGAGCGGTGGCTGCTGCTGGCCTTCCCCAACACCTTCGAGTACTTCTTCATCGCCTACGAGCTCGTCCGCACCCGGTGGCGCACCCGCCCGATCTCCCAGCGGGCCTGGATCCTCACCGCCGCCGCGATCTGGGTCTTCGTCAAGCTGCCGCAGGAGTACTGGCTGCACGTCGCCGAGCTCGACGTCACCGACACCCTGCGCGACTACCCGTGGACCCGGTGGGCCCTGGCGATCGCGATCGTCGGTGGTCTGGCGATCCTCTGGTACGTCGTCCGGCCCCGGCTGCCGCGACCCGACCACCCGGTCCTGCTCGGCGCCGGCCCGGTCCCCGCGGCCGTCGACACCGTCACCGACCTGGCCGCCCTGCGCGTCGGCGGCGGGTGGGTGTGGTCGTGGATGACCGTGGAGAAGGTGGTCCTGGTCGGCCTGGTCTCCGAGATCTACGGACAGTTCCTGCCCGGCATGACCCAGGACAACCTCGAGCTCTTCGTCGCCGTCGGCGTGCTCGTCGTCGTCAACGCCGGCATCACGCTCCTCGCCTCACGGCGGCGCTGGACCATCGAGTCCGCGTCGTACGCCGTGCTGGCCCGCATCGCCACGAACGTCGCGCTCGTCTTCGCCGCGGACCTGTTCCTCGGCCGGAGCGCCGCCGGCTGGGACACCTTCTTCTTCCTGTGCCTGATCAGCCTCGTGACGACCCTGCACGACCGCTACCAGCCGGTCTACGCCTACCGGCACCGCGAGGCGGCCGCAGCCGCCCCGAAATGAGTGCACGCCCTGGGTAGGCCCGCTGAGTGAGGCGGACGAACCCAGGGCGCACTGCCGCTGCGTTGCATCTGTTGCTGTCTTGCACCACGTGTTGCACTCCACCGGTCCGGCCGCTGAGCGGACCAGCGAGGTGAACGTAGTGCCAGATCGGGAGCGCGTACGCCGAATGAAGGTGTTCTGCCCGATCACTGCACCCTCGGACACTCTCTACCTGTACCGAGGTACTAGGACCACCCGTCCGATCACCCGTCCGACCACCCGTGCCGGTGCCCCCGCTGGGACTCGAACCCAGACTGCGCCGTGTTTAAGCGGGCTCACTAGCCGATCCACAGGTCACGGCGGGCTACCTCGGGCCACGAACGCTTGCAGCCGTTTCCGCTGGTCACGCCTGCAAGTAGCGCCGTCGCGTCCGATCCCCGCGTAGATCGGACCGGCAGACAGGTTACGGACGTGCCGTAGCGCCGGAGTAGCGCCGGGCTCGGCCCGACACGCCCACTGCATCCGGAGCAAACGCAAGCGAGTGTTTCGCATACAGTTGAGCCCTACCGACCGCACGGCGTGGCGACTCGGTATCAAGCGGAGAAGGTCGGCTGGTCCTACAACCAGTCACCGAGCGACGCGGGTGGTTACAGCACCCCCGCAGCCCAACCAGCAGGTCGCCGGGTTCTGACTCAACGGACCCGAGGAACGACCATGGGCGACTCTCCGCCATCCCTTCTGATTCGACGCACCGACGTCCCCGCCGTCTACGGCCTGGACGCTCGGTTGATCCGCCGTCTCTGCGAGGAGCACCGGCTATCTCGCGTCTACCCCATGGGCCCGACCGGCGCTGTGTATCTGTACCGCGCCGAACTCGACGCGCTCATCGCGGAATCCACCATCCCGCCCGGCCAGAAGGCCGGGCGCTAGTCCTACCTATCGCGCACATGCGCACGTTCCTTGACAACTCCATAGCGGCACCACGCCCAAACCGGATTTGCCCTGGTCGCGCCCACGTCGCGGCGAAGTCCGGGGCACTTGCACAGAACCTCAAAAACCAAGCGGGCGTGGAGATTCTCGGTGTTCGACGAACGCGGAGAACGAGGCTTAGTCCGACGTCGAGCCCGACGTCGGACCGAGACAAGGAGGGTTCTGATGGCCGCACCGAGGCTGATCTACCCGGTCAACTGGCCGCTGCGGATCACGCGTGACATGGCTACGGAGGTACGGCTCGCGGCCGCATCCGAGGGGGTGGCCCGCGAGGGATGGGTCCGCGAGGCGATCCAGCAGCGGCTCGACCGCGAGAGCAAGAAGCGGGCCAAGCGATGAGCGACCGCAGCCTGCGCTACGGACTAGCGGGCGGTTCCCGTGACGCCCGGCAACGACAGATGGACGCAGATGACCGCGCCCTGCGCGAGCAGGACGCGCGTACCGAGCAGGGATGGAGAAAGAAGATGGCGAAGAAGGTCAAGCAGACCAAGGGCGGGCCGGTCACCAGGCCCCCCACCACCGACAAGGCGCAGGCGAACCTCGACACCCTGGGGGAACTGCTGGGCGACGTGGCCGACGCGATCCGCGAGGCCGACGCCCGCGAGCAGGTCGTCCAGCGAGCGAACGAGGGCCAGGCCGACCCAAGGCGTTTCCCGTCGATCAAGGGAGGCCAGCGATGAGCACCCCGAACTTCACCGAGTTCCAGACCATCGACTTCCCGGACCCAGAGGCCGCCCGCGAGTGGGCGGACGAGAACGCGGACCTGACCCCGGCTCAACGGCGTCGCGTGGACGCGTGGATCAAGGGCTGGGAGTCGGAACTCGGTCAGGGCCAGGTCGACCACCTGAACAACCTCAGCGCGACCATCGGCAAGGAGTACACGTCGCTGGTCGAGTCGCTGGAAGCCGACTGCCGCGAGGCGGCGCAGATCCCGGAAGACCTCAAGCGCGGACGGATCGCCGTCAAGGACGCGCTCAAGCGACTGGCTCAGTTGCAGCGCAACCGGGAGTCGCACATGAAGGTGCTCGACGCGATCACCGGCGGCATCGAACGGTGGGATGAGGCGTCGGACGCCGAACCGGTCGATCGCATGCGCGACATGCAGCGTCGGTTCCAGGTCCGCCAGACCGCTCCCGGGAGTGACTCGGCCATCGTCCAGTGGCGCTATGGGGTGCGGTCGCTGACCGCCGATGTGCTGCGGGGTGAGACCCGATGATCGAGCCCAACGACCGGTCTGCGCTAACCATCAAGGCACTCAAGCCCGGCGACCCCATCGAGGTCAGGTTCAACCCGTTCGCGTCAGCGGGCGTTCAAGGGTTCGTCGTCGCCTGCGCCGAGAGCCGGCTCCGAGTGAAGGTGCACGCGACGGTGGGCAGTCTGGAGACAGACGGCGACCCGTGCCTGAACTGGGACGTCATCATCCCGTGGACCTCGATCACGTTCGTCCGTCACCTGAAGGACAAGCCGGTCGTGTGCCCGTGCAGGGAGGACCTGCCATGAGCATCGTCGCGGACTACCTGTACACCGACCATCATGGCCGTCCTGTGATTCGCAAGATCCGGCGCGAGCCCAAGGGGTTCCGCATGTACGCGGCCCGCTACAAGGGTGATCGGCTCTACTGGAAGACCGGCGTCCAGCGGTGGCAGCCCGAGTGGGCCGAGAAGGCGCTGTTCAACCTGCCCGTCTTGCTCGCCGCGCTCCAGGCTGGTGAGCCGGTCTACATGACCGAGGGCGAGCGAGACGCCGAGGCGTTCTCGAGCCTGCAGAAGCTTCCCGTCACGACCAACTGGCAGGGCGCTGGCAAGTTCACCCGCGAGCAGGCCGAGTGGTTCCTGTGGGGCGGTGGACGATCGGACATCACGATCTTCCTCGACCGTGACGATGCCGGGCACTTCGCCGCGTGGCAGCGGTACAGCCTGCTCGTCGGGGTGGGGGTGGCCCCGAGTCGGATCACGATGCTCCGGCCCCGGGCGACCCGCCACAAGGACCTCACGGACGTGGCGCTCGACGGGCTGTCGCGGTCTGCCTTCCGCCCGGTGTCCCCTCGGCGCGCTCGGCTCGGCGCAGAGCGCTACGGGGCCGAGCGCGCAGCCCGCTACACGTTCGCCGGTACGGCCTGAGACGTGCGACGAGCCACGTAGGTGCTCGGGTCTACGTGGCTCGTCTGGAATGGAGATTCGCTATGAAGCGTACGACTGAGACGCCTTCTGCCGTTGCTGCTCGGACAACCGGGCGGTGGTCCTGATGGCCAACCAGGCGAAGCGCACCAGTTGGACAAAGCCTGTCCCTCTGACCGAGGCGTTGAAGGGTGCCCCACCCCCGTCGCCAACGGTCGGGCGGTGGACCGCCGACGTTGAGGGCAAGACCGTCGCTCGCGCACTGTTCTATCCAAACGAGGTCCACAGCGTCGGCGGTGAGCCGGAGTCGATGAAGTCGTGGCTCTTGCTGCTGGCGGCTGTCCAAGAGATCGACCAGGGCAAGCACGTGTTCTACGTCGACATGGAGGCCAACGACCGCTCCATCGTGGACCGGTTGCGGCGGCTCGGCGCGAGCAAGGTGCAGATCCGTCGGCTGTTCCACTACTTCCGGCCAGACGAGCCCATGACCCAGGGCGACCAGAACGCACTACGCGGGTCGATCAAGCGCCAGCAGCCAAGCTTGGTCGTGCTGGACGGTGTGACGGAGGCGTACTCGCTCCAAGGGCTCAGCATCAACGCCGCCGAGGACGCTGCGGCCTGGTTCCAGATGTTCTCCAGGAAGTGCCAGGTCAAGCCGACCGAGGACTACGCCGGTCCAGCCATCGTTGAACTCGATCACGTCGTCAAGGACCGCGACGGACGCGGCAACTGGACGCTCGGCACCCAGCACAAGAAGGCCGGCATCAAGGGCGCGATGTACATCGTCGAGTCCGTCAGCCAGTTCGGTAAGGGCAAGCACGGGCGGTCCCGCCTGTTCCTCGCCAAGGACAGCCCCGGCGGCGTCGAGTGGGTCGGGTACGGCAAGGACCGCAGGCGGTACGTGGGCGACCTGCACTGCGACGCGGTTGACCTCGGCGGCGACGTAAACGCGTGGATCGAGTCGCCGAACGTTGAGGCGGTCGATGACACGCCGGAGGTTCCGCTCACCCAGCAGCCCGACTTCCGCCTGTTGATGCAGAAGGTCCACGAGTACATCAGCAAGAACGCCGGATGCTCGTTGCGGTCGATCCGCGACAACACGGTCGGCAGTGCCGAGCGCATCGCGTCGGCGGTGGAGGCGTTGGTCAGTGAGGGCTACGTCGCGAACCAGAGCACCGGGCAGCGCGGCAAGTACGTCGTCGCCAAGGACTTCACGGCGCTACGCGTGGTCCCGGGTGGTGCGAAGTCATGAGTGAACACAACCGGTTCGCCGGTTCGAAACCGGTTCGCCGAACCGTTCGCGAACCGGTAGCCCGAACCGGTTCGCCGGTTCGCCGCCCCGTAGGGGCCGAACCGAACCGAACCGGTCGGTCCGGTCGAGTGAAGGAGTGAGTGATGACCAAGGCCAGCAAGAAGCGGGAGCAGCGTGCTTCAGCAAGTGCTGCTTCCACAAAGAACCAGGGGCGACGAGGCAGCGGCGAGCGCGAAAATGCTGCCGAGCGTTCAAAGGGGGCCGTGCCTAAGAAGGGACTTCACGGCGTGCCGGGCTCCAAGAACGACGCGCGTCGCTGCACTGCAACGGCGAACCGCACGGGCGAGCGATGCAAGGCGCCAGCGATCAAGGGCGGCAACGTCTGCCGGATGCACGGTGGCGCACTGCCCCAGGTCAGGAAGAAGGCAGCCGAGCGCCTCCAAGAGATGGTCGAGCCCGCGCTGGTCGAACTGAACAAGATCCTTGCTCGCGAGGACACCTCAGACGCCGACAAGTTGCGCGCGATCCAGATGGTGCTCGACCGAACCGGGCACGGCCCCGGTTCCAAGCTTGAAGTCAGCGGCGAACTGACGAGGTTCGAACAGGTGATGATCGACGTGTACGGCGTGGACATGGTCGATGGCAAGCCGGTCGTGCGCTACCCCAAGGGCGGTGTGCAGCGCGACGAGTTGGATGGTCCAGACGACCGCCCGGCCCTCGGTCGTGGGGTGGGGGCGGACGACCACTGGGAGGACTTGGACCAGGCGCAGCGCGACGCCCAGTCCGAGGCGTGGCGCGAGTACGACGACGAGGACAGCAAGCCGTACCGCACGCTGCTTGACCAGCCCGGACCGGTCGTCCGGGGCGAGGTCGTCAACAACGATCCGCCCGACTACGGGCGCGGTCGCCGGTAGGTGGGCCGCGAGCGGGGCGCGGGTGGGCCTACGGCGTGTGCGTAGGCGTTCGGGGCGGCTCGGCCCCGCCCCCGCTGCGAACGGGGCGGCATTCCGCCGTACCGCCGAGCCGAGTGAGGCCCGTAGCGGGCTACGCGCCTCAGGGTAGGGTCGCGGCCGTTAGTTGACCTAGGCAACTATCTGGCGAAGGGAGATAAGCGATGAAGGTCATCGGCTACACGCGAGTGTCGACCGCGGAGCAGGCGAAGGACGGCTGGACGCTTGCGCAGCAGCGCAAGGACATCGAGGCCGAGTGTGCGCGACGCGGTTGGGATCTCGTGGAGGTCATCGAGGACGCGGGCTACTCGGGCACCAACGATGAGCGGCCTGGCCTGCAACGGGCGCTGACGATGCTCAAGAAGCGACAGGCGCGAGCGGTCGTGGTGGCGAGGCTCGACCGACTGGCCCGCTCGACCCAGCACCTGTGCGAGTACATCGCGCTCTGCAAGAAGCAGAAGTGGTCGATGGTCGCGTTGGACGTGGACCTCGACACGACCACGGCCAACGGGCGGTTCATGGTGCGCGTGCTCGCTGCAGTCGCCGAGTGGGAGTCCGAGGTCAACGGCGAGCGCGTCCGTGACGGAATGGCCGAGGCACGAGCCAGCGGCAAGGTATTCGGCTTCCAGGCTCAGGTGGACCCCAAGACCGTCCAGCAGATCGTCAAGCAGCGCGAACAGGGCGAGTCGTTCAACGCGATTGCACGCAAGCTTGACGCGCAAGGCACCCCGACACCTGGGGGTGGGGCTCGCTGGCAGTCCTCCACCGTTCGACGCATCTGCAACCGCGAGGCGTCATGACCCTCTGGACGTCTGACGATTCCGACGCGCTCGACCGCGAGGTCAGGGAGTCCCGGAAGCGCGAGCGTGCAGAGAGGACCGGTCCGAGGTCGCCGTGGGGGCTGACTGCCGACGACCGCAAGAGGCTCGATGAGGCGGTGGCGCGGTACGTCGGCGAACTGCCGGCCATCGGGCCCATGGGTGGACGACCTCGACTCAGGACGCGCGCTCGCCCCGCCGAACAACCCGGCTCGGCGGACGCGCCGGAGCCAGCAGCGCCGCCGTCTGAGCCACTGACGCCGAAGCCCAAGCGCACCGTCAGCCCCGAACGGTCAGAAACCTACAAGGCGAACCGCTCCAAGCGGCCTGGCCGAGTGCGCTGGCCGCAACCTAGGCCACTCCGCAATGGCCGGTGGCTCGCCGTCGTCAATCTGCACGGTCGGCGCTACCAGAAGACGCATGACACGCCCGAGCAAGCAGAGGCCTGGCTCGACCAGATGATCAAGGAGAACCCCTGATGGCACGACGCAAGACTGGCCCGCGCGCTTGGGTGCGCGTCAGCCACAAGACGAAGGACCTCCCGGCGTCCAAGCGTCGCTGGGAGGTCGTCTACGAGGACCCGAACAACGGCTACAAGCGCCGCACCAAGGGCGGATTCGCGAGCAAGGCCGCTGCCGAGGAGTGGAGCGCCGACTTCACCCAGGACGCACGGCGCGGCGAGTGGGTGGACCCGGCGCGAGGCGACGCGCTATTCCGTGACGTTGCCACCCAGTGGCTGCCGACGTACGTCCCCAAGCGCGGCAAGGTCCGCGGCCAGCGGCAGCACGAGCAGATCATCACCGGCAAGGGGTCGCTGCTCATGAACAAGTTCGGCGAGACGCGCATTGGAGACATCACCCCAGCGCAAGTCGCACTGTGGGTCAACAGTCTCGACCGCGCACCTAACACCGTGCGGCACTACTTCTACACGCTGCGCTTGGTCATGAAGTACGCCCAGGCGAACGGCATCATCCGGCGTGACCCGACTCAGGGCATCGCGCTGCCCGAGCCGCGGAAGATGAAGGACGAGGAGGCGGACCGCTACCCGCTGACGCTCGCCGAAGCGCTCAAGCTTGCAGCCGCCGTTCCCGAGCCGTGGGACATGTACGTACGGCTGGCGGCGGCAACTGGCATGCGCCCGGAGGAACTCGGCGGGCTCCACCTGAGCGACTACAAGCCCGGCGATCAGACCTTGACCGTGCGCCGCGTCGTCGTGATCCACAAGGGTCAGCCGATGATCGAGAACGTCGCCAAGACCTCCGACAGCCACCGCACCGTCGAGTTGGACGATGAGACTGCCAAGCTTCTCGAGGACTACATCGAGCGACACCGCGCCCGCGCCACGGCCTGGTTCGCCGCCAACCCCGAGCACAAGCACCCCGGTGAAGCCTTGCCGCTGTTCGTCGGGGTGGGGGCCTTCAAGCGTGGGCAGCGTCAGCGGAAGAACGGCACTGACGTCGATTGGCTCGACTACTCCCGCTTGCTCAAGCACGGCTGGTTCTACATGCGGCATTGGGACGCTGCGCGCAAGGCAGCGGGTGTGCCCGAGGCCGTCCGGTTCTACGACCTCCGGCACATGCACGCGTCTCTGCTCGTCGGCATGCTCGGTCAACCCGGCGCTATGACGCTCACGGAGGTAGCCGAGCGCTTGGGCCACTCCCCTGCGCTGTTGCTCTCGCGCTATGCCCACTCTCCGCGTGACCGCCGGCAGGCCAAGGTCGACGCCGTGAACGCACTCATGACGCCCGTCACCGACGACAACGTCGTGCCCCTGCACAAGCCCGCCTGACGCTCAAAACCTCTCAACCGCAGGGGTTCTGGCTCCGTCAGACACCTAGCCTCGAAGGGTCAGGCAATCCCCCGAGAGAGGTGAACTGAGATGGCAAAGGGACTGGTCTTCTACGTGCTCGCGCAGGCCGACGTCAATCTCCTCGCGCAGATCGGCGCGGGGCGGCGTGTGGGTCTGCTCCCGCTCGCGGCTGGCGAGGAGTACCCCGCGATGGTGGTGCGGAACCCGGTCAACGGCGACAGCAACCTGCACGACCTGCTGGTGTTCGTGGACGGCACAACGCCGTACTTCTGCCGCGAGCGCCAGGCGGGCGCCGGGCAGGCTGGCACATTCAACGCCGTCGCCCAGAAGACGCCGGTCGGCTGACCATGCCGAACGGACCGATTGAGTTCCTGGGTGAGGAGCCGCTGCACTACACGCCCCCTGCTGAGTACGGCGGTGCGGACGGGTTGATCCAGCCCCCGCCCCACCCGATGACACCGAGCGAGGCGAACGCGGCCATCGTGCGCGCGGGCATGTACGGCGACCTGCTGGACGACGGCATCGTGACCGACCCGGCGACCGGGCGCATCGTGCCGCCTGAACTGAACGCCCCTGGCGGTGCGTGATGACGGTCAACTACTTCATGGTGACCAAGGGTGGCGAGGACCTCGCCGCCCCCGGCTACCTGCCGCTTGCGCGCGGCGCGGGACCGGCGACGACCGCCGTTGCAGACAAGCGCCGAACCCCGTTCCGGACCAATCTGCTGCCGAACCCGTCGTGGGAGCCCAACACCAGCGGATGGTCATACCGGAACGTTTCGACGTTCGCCCGTACTAACGCTCAGGCGGCTGCCGGTGACTACTCGGTTCTGCTCACCAAGAGCAGCGTCGGAACGGACATGGGCCCGGTGCTCAGCACGCCCGGCAGTGCTGTCTCAGTCGCGGTGACTGACCTTGCGCTCTGGTTCAGCGCCCGGCCCGTCTCGACCGCACGAAGCGTGAAGGCGACGGTGTATGCGTACGACGCGAGCGACACCCTGCTCAGCACGACGGACTACCCGCTTGGCTCGGAGGTCGCTGGCCAGTGGACGACGCACGCCGACTTCGTGACCGTCCCGAGCGGCACCACAAAGGTCGGCGTTGACCTGCTGGTGGTGGGTGCAGCGGCTGGTGAGCAGCACTACTTCGATGACGCGTGGCTGGTGCCTGCGGTCGCGCCCAGCGTCACGGGTGTCCCTGCAGACCTCAGCGGGGTCTGGTCGCTGTGGAAGGACGACAACACCCTGTTCAGTACGCCTGACCGTCAGACGATGGTGCCCCCGAGCGGCTTCCAGCGGTCCGTGTTCCGCGCGGTCCGTGATCCGAGCATCTTCACCGACGACTCCGCCAACCCGCTCGCCCTTCAGGTGTACAACCACGGCTGGTTGCTCGCCGAGCGGCTGGCGGCCTACTTCCAAGACACGCACGAGTACGACCTGACGTGGGACATCGCCCAAGACGAGATCACCATCGTCCCGGTGACGGGCGCGTCGGTCGTCAACGACGGGCGGGGCTTCCACGGCTTCCAGACGGTGACCTGGCCCGGCTCGTCGGTGGGGGTGGGCACCCTCCGTCAACTGATCTCCGGCGATGAGGGCAGCACTCGCAAGGTCGCGGCGATCATCGACCTGCTCGCCGGACTGATGACAGCCGGCCAGATCAATGCCATCGGTGATCAGTACACCGCCAACAAGACGGCGATCCTCGCGGCCTACGGAAACCTTCAAAGTGTGGCTGGCGCGGGCCTAGAAGAGGCGAGCATGTCGGCCGCACAGAAGCAGTACCAGTTCCGGATGCCACTCAACGTCAAGCTTGCGCTCGCCGCGCGGTTCCTGACGCAGAGCAAGGACGGTGCGAGCCCCATCCTCAACGGCATCACGTTTGCGATGCAGGCGATCACCGCTAAGGAGGCCGGTCTGATCGGCGCGACCTTCACGACCGCCAACTACGAGACGATGACCGACCCCATTGACAACGTCCTGGCGATGCCCTCGGGCTACTGAGTCACCCCGAGCCGGGTAGCCCGTCCCTGCTCGGCTCGGGGTCTGAGCCCGCTTCCCGCCCGTCGAGACGGGTCGGGACACCCTCCGGGCGGGAGGCGAGGCTACGCCGGGGCCGGGATGCCACACGAGGCGTCCGCAAACACAGAATGCCGCCACGCACAGGGTTCGACTGGGCCCGAGGGCCGTCGCGTGGCGTCAATCCGCCTACGGTCCGTTTGCTGTCGCCGCCGTGCCCTACCCTGCGGGCGAGGCGAGCCATCGACAGGCGGAGGACAACATGGCACAGCGACCAGAGGAGCCTTCTGCTGTCTTCGGGCAACCGGAACTCCCCATCGAGGGAGTGGAGCCCCTAACGGCCGTCCAGCGCATCGAACATTGGCTAACGACTGCCCCTGAGGGTGCACGGGATCGCGACGCGTTCTCAGCAAGGCTCTATCTGGCCGATGACGCGACCCGTGCGCAGCGAGCGGAGCGCTGGGTACGCGTGACCGAGATCTATGAAGCTTGCACCCATGAGTGGGGCGCACTCGTGCATGGCGGCATGGAGACGATGTGGCTACTGGACGAGTCCGCCCACGCCATTGTCAACGGACTCTGGCTGTCCTCCTTGCTCTGCAGTCACGCGGCGTGCGAGCGTCACCTGGCGGGACTGCTCCTCTTCCATGAGGAGTCGCTGCCACCCCGGTGGCGGCAGTGGGGGTTAGGAACCCTCCTCGACGCGGCGAAGGATCGCGACATGCTCCCGGACGACTTGCACGAGCCTCTGTCGAGCCTGAATGAAGCACGCAAGGTGTCGGCGCACTTCAAGCCGCCACTACATAACGGCTCCCTGTTCAGCCGCGCAATGGACTCCGGCCACCCCGACGCTTACGCAGCCACAGAGGGCATCGCGGAGGCAGATGCGTTCAGCGCATACGCCACAGCGCGGGCATTGGTGCACCGAGCGCGCGTCAGGTAGATGTGATCCGACCCCCGCCCAGGTAGTAGGCAGGGGTCGGTCGGTCAGGCTTCGGTGCCAGCCGGCCAGGAACGCTCCAGCCACTCAGCGGGCGGCTTGCCGGGCTGCGGTCGCCACAGGTAGCCCTCGCCCTCGGGGCCGGTGCAGCGGACGACCAGTTCCCCGGCCTGGGTCGAAACGCTCAGGTGCTGCATGAACCACTCGATGGCTGACTCGGGGTCGGGCATGTTGTCGATGCCAACGTTGATGCTGAACCGGTACTCGCCCATGCCGGCAGGGTAAGCCTCGGTCACGACGCCTTCTTGGCGGTGCGCTTCGGCGCGGCCTTCTTCACGGTGGGGGTGGGCAGGTCGAGCAGACCGTCTGCAAGCTTGTCGGCCTTGCCCGCCGCGATGGCCTTGCACTTCGGGCAGAACTGCGCCGGGGTCGAGCCGTTCTTCCAGGCCGCGCCCCGATTCGGCGCGGTCGTCGTCGCCCCGTGGTTGAGGCAATCGGTCGTCCAGACCTCGCCCTCCTTGCGGGTCCAGGTGGTTGCCCCGGTCGAGCGGGACACGGCGTGGCGGGTGTTGGCAGTCGCGGGCATGGGAGCCTCCATCAGTCGATGGTTGCTGAATGCAACCAAATGTCGCGACGCTACGCCAGCCGCATGGCGATGGAAAGTTGTGCAGGTCGAGGCGCGCAGGGCCGTTGTGCCGCGCAGTTGAGCCCGTCTGTCATAACCTGCCCACCGTGCCTCGCTTCATCGAACTTGTGCAGACCGACGCCGCTGGGACGCGGGATCCCGCCGACCTCCCGGTGGAGTTGCCCTATCACCTGGCACCGCGTGACATCTTGCGGTGCGTCGAGGACCTGCACCAGTTGCTCCACGACCTGAATACGCAACTGGATGACAAGGGCTACGAGCGCTTGGAGGAGTTGCTGGACCCGGCGGGCTTCTCTGGCTTGATGAGCCGGGCGGTCGTGGACAACATCCACCGGCAGTCTCGTGCGCTTGACCGCAATGAGTACCACAACGGCTACCCGGACCTCGTGCCTCACGGTGTCTACCCGCAGAACAAGGCCCAGCACGGCGACAGAGGCGGGTTGGAAGTCAAGGCCAGCCGATACGACGGGTCCTGGCAGTCGCACGGCCCGCGAGCGGGATGGTTCTGCGTGGTCCAGTTCGAGATCGACGATGACGAGGACAAGGCGCTCAAGGATCGTGAGCCGACGCGCATCCGCGCAGTGATGATCGCGGAACTCACGAAGGACGACTGGTCGTGGCAGCCGGCCAAGGAGGACCGCATTCGCTCGGGCACGGCGAGTGTCAAGGTCACCGGTCGCTACAAGTTGCGGGCCGGTGCTGTATGGGTTGATCCCGACTATGAAGATGAACACCAGCGGCTATTGAGCAGGGCCAAGCTCGAATCCTGGGCGGAGTCTCGGGATGAGGCGGTCCTCGCCTACTTCACGACCCATCCGGACGACGAGGTCAAGAAGCAAGACGTGATCGACTGGCTGGCCGCTGAGCACGGCCTTGAATCCGACGACATCAAGGGGCGGGTCGGTACTGGCATCACTAACCTGGTCAAGACTGGGCAGGTCGAGAGAGTGAAGCCCGGAGTCTTCCAACTCACTCCTTGACGGTCAGTGACGCAAGCTTGGGGATGCCCGCCTTAGCGATCTTGATGTACTCAGGATCGAGTTCTACCCCAACGCTGCGGTAGCCGACCGCCTCGGCCGCTGCAAGCGTCGAGCCCGACCCGGCGAACGGATCCAGCACGACCCCCTCCCCCAGCGGCAGGATCGCGCGCACAACCTTTCGCAGGAACGCCTGTGGCTTGAGGCTCGGGTGGTTCGCCAGCGCTCGCTCGTTGGGACGGGTGGGGGCGGACTTGATCACGTCGCCAAACGGCTGCTCGTCGGACGGCCTCCGGAGGCCACCTGTGCCCCACTTGCGCAGGTTGTCCTGCACCCGGCCTTCCAGCGGCTTGCGGAACAGGAGCCACGGCTCCCACTGCGAGCGCGGCATGACGGACACGTCGGGAAACTCGTCGTGAGCGTTCTTGGGACGGTCGCCGCCACGCATTGTCATGACCAACCGAGCGATCTCGCCTCGGCGCTCAAACCCTTCTTCGGCCACCGCGCCCGCGATCAGATACGACAGAAGAGGGTTGCATGCAATCAGCACGTGCGCGCCGGGCACGAGTGCCGGGTGCAGAGCACGTGCCCACAGGCCGAAGAAGACGCTGAGTTCCTCTACCTGCGCATGTGTCAGTGTCGTGAAGCGGGGCAGCGGTGCGCGCTTATGACCGTCGTACGACGGCGGGATGCGCCAGACGCCGCCCTTGCCGTTGCGGAGCTTGACTTGCTGCTCCTTGGTGTATTCCAGCAGGCCATACGGTGGGTCTGTCACCACGCCGTGGATGCTCTTCTCCGGCTGCGCCATCAGCCAGTCCAGACAGTTGCCCTTGAACAGTGATGCATTGCCGTGAGTGAAGGCGGGCTTGGGTGGAGCCTTGCTCATCGCTTCGATGCAAGCTTGTAGCGACCGCGTGCGGTGCGGGCAAAGGTGCCAGGAGTGTTGAGGTTCAGGTAGGAGCGCACCGACGAGCCTGGCACGTCGCGCCCCAACTTCTTGTTAACGGCTTCGGTGATGTCTTGGACGTGCGCATCCCCGCGATGCCCCGTCATGAACTCGATGATGGCGTCGCGTACCTCGCCCGGTCGATTGGCCATGACCCTCTCCCTCGTTAGACGTCTGGACGTCAGACGCACACTACAACCCGCGCACTAGCCAGGTTGGGGAAGGCCCGCCGCGCGTCGTACGGCGAAGTTCATCACCGTCCACCGACACCGCGTTGGCGCTGGGATCACAGTAACCCGGGGTAGCCCGAGGTAGCCCGGTCGGGGTTGCACCCGTTGACGTAGCGCCCGAGTAGCGCCGAACGGCTGCAGCCGGACGCTTCCCTACGGACGAGCCGTGCGTTTCCGCTGGTCAGCGGGGTGCCGATGTGGTGCCCCCGCTGGGATTCGAACCCAGACTGAGCCGCTTTTAAGACGGCTTCCTCTGCCGATTGGGATACGGGGGCCGCATCGATCGCTCAGGGCATTCTTCCAAGCGCGGCGGCGCGGGCGAGGACGTCGTCCGTCATCTGCTCGGTGAGTCGGCCGGTGAAGGTGTTCTGCTGGCTGGGGTGGAAGGAGCCGAGGAGCGTCACCTCGCCGGACGGGGTGGGCAGGGTGGTCTCGGCGCCGTGACCGAATCCGGCGGTTGAACGGACGTTCGACCAACCCAGATGCGCCCAGGTCCGCAGGGTCGCGTCCCAGCCGAAGCGGCCGAGCGCGACCACGACGCGCAGCGAGTCCTGGACCAGCACGAGCTCGCGCTCCAGCCAGGGCGCGCAGGTGTCGCGCTCGGCGACCGTCGGCTTGTTGGCGGGCGGGGCGCAGCGGACCGCGGCGACGATGCGGGTCTCGGGGAGCTCGAGGCCGTCGCCGAGGTGGGTGCTGGTCGGCTGGTTGGCGAGGCCGACCCGGTGCATCGACGCGAAGAGCCAGTCGCCGCTGCGGTCGCCGGTGAAGACCCGGCCGGTGCGGTTGGCCCCGTGGGCGGCCGGGGCGAGCCCCACGACCAGGATCCGCGGAGCGGCCGCTCCCCAACCGGGGACGGGACGGCCCCAGTAGGTCTCGTCGGCGTACGCCGCGCGCTTGGTCCGGGCGACGTCCTCGCGCCAGCGCACGAGACGCGGGCAGGCGCGGCACTCGCAGATCCGCGCGTCGAGCTCGTCGAGGTCGACGCCGCCGGCGAGACGGCGTACCTGCGCCGCGGAGCGCGCGACCGGACGGGTCACGTGCCTGGGGTCCAGCCGGCCGAGACCGACCAGGCCGCCCCGTCGAGGATGTCGGCCTCGGAGACGACCATCGTCGCGGCCCCGGACCGGCGCAGCACCTGCGCCAGGATCAGCACCCCGGCGGCGATCACGTCCGCGCGCCCCGGGTGCATCGACGGCAGCGCACGGCGCTCGGCGACGGTCATCGCGACGAGGCGGTCGACGGTCGCGAGCACCTCGGCGACCGGGAGCTCGAGCTGGTCGACGGCCTCGCGGGAGTAGGCCGGCAGGTCGAGCGCGACGGCGGCCAGCTGGGTGACCGTGCCGGCGACGCCGACCACCGTGGCCGCACGGGCGGGGTCGACCGGGCAGGCGTCGAGGTGGGCATCGATGTCGGCGACGCAGGCCGCGACCTCGGCCGCCGTGGGCGGGTCGGAGTGCAGGTGACGCTCGGTCATCCGGACCGACCCGATGTCCATGGAGTCGGCGGACTCGGGGGCGGTCGAGCCGAGGATCAGCTCGGTGGAGCCGCCACCGATGTCGATCACCAGCACCGGCGTCGCCGGCGGGGTGCGCAGCCCCCGCACCGCCCCGTCGAAGGACAGCGCCGCCTCGACGGCGCCGGCGACGACCTCGGGCTCGACACCCAGGCGCTCACGGACCCCGGCGACGAAGACGTCGGCGTTGGCCGCGTCGCGGGTCGCGGACGTCGCGACGAAGCGCACCCGCTCGGGCGGGACCCCGTAGGACCGGATCAGCTCGGCGTACTCGTCGATCGCGGCGAACGCTCGCGTCATCGCCTCGTCGGCGATCCGCCCGGTGCGGTCGAGGTCCTGGCCGAGCCGGACCATCCGCATCTCCCGGACGTCCACGTCCGGCAGCGCCCCGATCAGCAGCTTGATCGTGTTGGTGCCGCAGTCGATCGCGGCTACACGCGAGGTCATACGCAGGGCCCGGACTCCCACCAGGACCCGAGCAGGTCGAGCACCTCGTCGCCGAGCGGGTTGACCCCGCGACCCATCGCCAGCGACTGGCCGGCGAGGACGTGCAGGCACTTGACCCGGTCGGGCATGCCGCCGGCGGAGATGCCCTCGATCTCCTCGACGTGGCCGAGGCCGGCGCGGTAGGCCAGGTAGCGCTCGTGCGCGCGCCGGTAGGCCGCGGCCAGCTCCGGGTCGTCCGCCAGCCGGTCCTGCATCTCCTTCATCAGGCCGGAGCCCTCGAGGGTGCCGATCCGGGACGCCGCCCGCGGGCAGGTCAGGTAGAAGGTGGTCGGGAAGGGCGTGCCGTTGGGCAGCCGCGGCTCGGTCGTGACCACGTCGGGGTTGCCGCACGGGCAGCGGTGCCCGATCTCGTGGATCGCGCGCGGCTCGCGGCCGAGCTGGGCCTCGATGGCGGAGACGTCGGCGGGCTCGATCACCCGCCGATCATCTCAGTTGCCGATCTTGTCGAGCTTGGTGGCCGGTTCCGGGTCCGGCTTGGGCGGGTTGCCGGCCAGCTCGACCGACTTCCACGCGGTGCTCCACCAGGCGGTCGGCTGCTTCGGCGCGATCACCGTGTCGGGGTCGCTCAGGGTGCTCTGCTGGTCGAGGGCCTTGCCGTCCTCGTCGAGCACGACGTACGACGTCTCCCCCGGCATCACGTAGTTGAGCTCGCGCGCCTGGGCCCGGACGTACGCCGGGTCCTGCCAGCGCCGCTTCTCCCGCTCGAGGTCGCTGATCTTCGCCTCGCGCAGGGCGATCTGGTCCTGGAGGTCGGTGATGTGCGCCCGCTGCTGGAGGTAGGCCTTCATCGACGACGCGTAGGAGATCGTCAGCAGCGCCAGCACGAGGACGAGCACCACCGCGCGGCCGGTGACCCGCGACCGCCGCGGGACAGCGGCCGCCCCGCCGCCCGGCGCCGCGGTGATCCGCGGCAACCGGGCCGACGATGACGTGGACGACTCCCGCCGGGGTCCGGAGCGGCCGCGGGGTCGCGGCCCGCGCGACGGGGTACGACGGGGCTCGGCGGGCATGCCTCCTAGGGTCGCTCAGGCACCGTAGCGAGGGAACGCCGACGCGCCGGAGTAGCGCGCCGCATCTCCGAGCTCGTCCTCGATCCGCAGCAGCTGGTTGTACTTCGCGACCCGGTCGGAGCGGGCCGGGGCACCGGTCTTGATCTGGCCGCAGTTGGTGGCGACGGCCAGGTCGGCGATCGTGGTGTCCTCGGTCTCGCCCGAGCGGTGGCTCATCATGCAGCGGAAGCCGTTGCGGTGCGCGAGCTCGACGGAGTCGAGGGTCTCGGTCAGCGAGCCGATCTGGTTGACCTTCACCAGCAGCGCGTTGGCCTGGCCGCCGGTGATGCCGCGCTGGAGCCGCTCGACGTTGGTGACGAAGAGGTCGTCGCCGACGAGCTGGGTCTTGGTGCCGAGCTGGTCGGTGATGGCCTTCCAGCCGTCCCAGTCGTCCTCGTCGAGCGGGTCCTCGATCGAGACGATGGGGTACGACGCGACCAGGTCGGCGTAGTAGGCGGTCATCTCCTCGGCCGACTTGGTGCCGCCCTCGAAGCGGTAGGCGCCGTCGGTGAAGAACTCCGACGCGGCGACGTCCATCGCCAGCGCGATGTCCTTGCCGAGGGTGAGGCCGGCGGCGGAGACGGCCTCGGCGATGAGGTCGAGCGCGGCGCGGTTGCTCTCGAGGTCGGGGGCGAAGCCACCCTCGTCACCGAGGCCGGTCGAGAGGCCCTTCTTCTTCAGCACGGACTTGAGCGCGTGGTAGACCTCCGCGCCCGAGCGCAGCGCCTCGCGGAAGGTCGGGGCGCCGATCGGCGCGATCATGAACTCCTGGACGTCGACGTTGGAGTCGGCGTGGGCGCCGCCGTTGAGGATGTTCATCATCGGCACCGGCAGCAGGTGGGCGTTGGGTCCGCCGACGTAGCGGTAGAGCGGGAGGCCGGCGGAGTCGGCGGCCGCGCGCGCGACGGCGAGCGAGACGCCGAGGATCGCGTTGGCGCCGAGCTCGGCCTTGTTGGGGGTGCCGTCGAGGTCGAGCATCACCTGGTCGACGAGCCGCTGGTCGTCGGCGTCGATGCCCTCGACCGCCGGCGCGATCTTCTCGATGACGCCCTGGACGGCCTTCTCGACGCCCTTGCCGCCGTAGCGGTCGCCGCCGTCGCGCAGCTCCACGGCCTCGAACGCACCGGTGGAGGCGCCGCTGGGCACCATGGCCCGGGCGAACGCGCCGTCGTCGAGGAGCACCTCGACCTCGACAGTGGGGTTGCCGCGCGAGTCGAGGATCTCGCGGGCGCCGACAGCTTCGATGGATGCCATGCCAGCAGCCTAGTGCGACCGGCGGCCCACGATCAGTCCCGGTCGGCAGCCGGGAAGGTGACGCTCATGGTGGTGCCGCCGGTGGCCGCGTTGGTGGCGGCCCAGGCGGTGCCCTCGTGGCGCTCGGCGATCCGCTTGACGATGGAGAGACCGAGGCCGGTGCCGCGGTAGCCGCTGTCGGCGTGCGCGCGGTGGAAGGTGTCGAAGACCCGGGACTGCTGGTCCTCGGGAATGCCGATGCCGTTGTCGCTGACCTCGATCAGCACCATCGGCTGCCCGTTGCCCTCGGCCAGCACCGTCGCGGCGACGACGATCTCCGGGACGGTTCCGGGCGCGACGTACTTGACCGCGTTGCCGACCAGGTTGTCGATCACCTGGCGCAGCAGCACCGGCTCGGCGAGGACGGCCGGCAGGGCGGGCGGGACGACGATCTGCGGCGGCTCGGCGTCCTGGACGCGGGCGGCGTCCACCCGGGCGCGGGCGACGTCCGCGGCGACGGCGCGCAGGTCGACGCGGACGGGGTTGATCCTGAGGTCGCGGGCGGTCGTGTAGGCGAGCAGGTCGCTGATGAGGTGCTGCATGCGCTGGGCGGCACGCACGATCCGCTCGAGCTGGTCGGCCTGCATGTCGGGGGGTACGGCGACGCCGGCCCGGGCCTCCTCCAGCAGCGCCTCCGACCAGCCCTCGACGACCGTCAGCGGGTTGAGGAGGTCGTGGGCGACCACGCCGGCGAAGGAGGCCAGCTCGTCGCGCTCACGACGGTCGGACGTGACGTCGTGGTAGACCGACACCACCAGCGGCGGGTCGCTGTCCGGCACCGGCCGGGCGGTGACCGCGAGGACCCGGCCGTCGGGAGCGGCAGCGTTGCGGACGAAGACGTCGAGCGGCTCCCCGACCTCGCCCGTCATCGCTCGTGCGATCGGACCCTCGCCGGGCGCGATCTCACGGCCGTCGACGTGGAAGATGCCGTACGACGAGCTCTCGACCCGGCCCTGGTCGTCGGTGCGCGTCTCGCCGACCAGGTGGGCGGCGGCGGGGTTGCGGAGCACGAGCCGGCCGTCGGCGCCGAGGACGCTGACGCCGTCGGCCATGGTGTCGAGGATGGTGCGCAGCATCGTGGCCTGGTTGCGCTGCTCGACCTCGGCGCGGGCGATCCGCCGGTTGAGCCGTAGACCCTCCCGCCGTGCCACGGACAGGACCAGGTTGATGCTCACCACGACCACGATGTAGGACTGCACGACGATCTGGCGGGTGTCGACGTCGTCGATCGTCGAGAAAGGCCCCTCACCGAGCAGCGTGAAGAGCACGACGGCCGCCGCCACGAGCAGCGCGTGGATGTCGGCGACCCACGAGCTGAAGCGGGCGCCCGCCCACACGCAGGTGCCGAGCAGCAGGAAGGGCACGGGCAGCTCGTCGTTCACGACGAAGACCAGCCACGCCGCCACGATCGTCACCAGGCCGAGGAAGCCCGCCTCGATGAACCCGCCGCGGCCGATCCCGGCCAGGCCCTCCGCCTCGCGCGCCCGCGCAGCGTTGCGGGCGAGGAGGGACAACGGGAAGATCGCGAGCACGGCGACGGCGTTGCGCAGCACCCAGGTCACGAGCGCGACCCAGCTGCCGTCGGTCAGGAACAGGATCGTGGTCGGACCGGTCAGCGCGGCCGCGACCGCGGACAGGAGCGACGCCGCCATCAACAGCCCCAGGTCGCGCTGTCCCTGGACGCCCGGCGGCGGCTCGTCCCCGAACCCCCACATGGCGGGGCACCACCGGCTCAGCAGCACCCCGAACACGACGACCTGCACGACCGTCCCCACCGCCAGCCCGAGGGCGAGTCGGCTGGGAGCACCGGTCAGGTCGTTGACCGCCCAGGCGCAGACGAACATCACCAGGGCGTCGGCGACCAGCAGCCGCTGCCAGCCGGTCGCCGCGAACCACGCGGCCGCGACGCCGGCGGCGGGCCAGGCGAGAGCGAGGCCGCCGTCGCCGGGGACGGTCTGCCGCCCGAGCACCGCGGCGAGGACGAAGAACGCGGCGAACCCCGCCTGGTCGAGCAGCCGGACCCGAGTCACCGGCCGCCTCCTCAGGCGCCGAGGGCCCGCCGGGCGGCGGCCCGCAGGTCGTCGGGGTCGAAGGGCTTGGCGACGCGCTCGGCGCCGGTGCGCTCGATCCGCTCGATCACCTCGCCGGTCCACTGGACGGTCACGAAGACGGCGGGCAGGCCCGGCCACACCTCGGAGATCTCGCCGTAGAGGTCGACGCCGTCGGTGTCGGGGAGCGCGTAGTCCATGAGCACCACGTCGGGCCGGTAGTCCGGCTCGTCGGCGCGCAGCGCGCGGAGCGCAGCGGCGGACTGCACTCCCCGCAGCTCGTGCCCGTCGGTGAGCATGCAGTGCGCGATCCAGTCACGTACGTCGGCGTCGTCCTCGACGATCAATACCCGAGCCACGCGGCGACCCTAATCGCCCTCGGCCTCCCTGTGGAGGCGACGTACCGCATCGCGGAGCGTTTGCTCCGGGTCGACGCCCTCGGCGCGGGCCTCGCGTACCAGCGCCAGCAGCCGGCCCCCCAGCGAGTCGTCGGGCTCCACGTCCGCGCCCGCGCGCTCCAGCCGGTCGACGACCTTGTCGGCGTAGAGCAGCGCGGGCAGCGTGTCCGGCAGCCCCTCGGTGACGGAGGTACGTCGCTTCTCCTGCGCCTTGATCGACTCCCAGACCTCGTTGATCTCGGCGGGCGTGCCGGCCTCGGCTCGCTGCCCACCCTCCGGGGCGAAGACGTGCGGGTTGCGGCGGTGCATCTTGGCGGTGATGTCGGCGGCGACGTCGTCGAGCGTGAACTCGCCGGCCTCCTCCGCGATCACGGCGTGGAAGTAGACCTGGAGCAGCAGGTCGCCGAGCTCCTCGCGCAGCAGCTCGCCGTCGCCGGTGTCGATCGCCTCGAGGGTCTCGTGGGTCTCCTCGAGGAGGTAGCGGGCCAGCGAGCGGTGGGTCTGGCCGGCCTTCCAGCTGCACTCGGCGCGCAGCCGGCGCATCACCTCGAGGAACTCGAGCAGGGGCTCACCCGAGGCCGGGGTCGTCATCGGTCGCGGATCAGCCGCAGCGCTGTGTCGCCGGCAGGGCCCCGACGTAGGTGGCGTCGGGGCTGTCGGCGCCGGCCTTGGTCGCGGTGTCGCTGACCGCGTAGGACAGGCTGGTGTCGGTGAGCGAGGCCTTGCCGTCGCCGAGCGCGACGCCGTAGCGCGGGTTGATCTCGACGTCGTGGTCGGTGAGCCACTGGTCGAAGAGCTTCTCGCCGTCCGAGCCGACCGACTTCGCGACCGCGGCGGCGTAGAGCTCGGCCCCGCCGACCTCGATCACGGCGTCCTTCTGGTCGTCGGTCAGGCCCTTGAACTGCCCGCCCTTGTCGGCCTGGTCGATCGTCTTCTGGTACGACGCATCGGCGGTCACGCCCTCGTCGTCGGCGAACTGCTCGGCCGCCGACCGGAGGGTCAGACTGCCGGCGACGCGCGCGTTGACCTGGCTGAGCGGCACCGGCTGCCCCTGGAGCTGCGGCGCGACCGCGGGGCAGTAGACGGACGCGACGTCGCGCACCTGCGCGTCGGACACGGTCTGGTCCCCGACCCGGGCGGCGACGCCCGGGCTGAAGTCGGGCACCGAGCCGCAGCCGGTCAGCAGCACGAGGGCGGCCACGGCGAGGCCGATCGATGCGGGTACGCGCGTCACTTGCTCTCCTGGGGGTCGATGACGGAGTCGATCACCTGCCGCGCCCATTCAAGCAGGGCGATCCCATCGAGCGGGCGACCTCCGATGACCGCGGTCTGCGGGCGCGGCACCAGGATGGTGCTGACGGGCGCCTTGACGATGGACTTGGGGTAGAGCCGGTTGAGCCGGACCACCCGCGAGTCGGGCAGGTCGACCGGCGCGAAGCGGACGTTCTTGCCCGCGATCGTGACCTCGCCGATGCCGGCCTGGCGGGCCCGGGCCCGGAACCGCGCGACCAGCAGCAGCGAGACGACCTCGACCGGCGGCTCGCCGTAGCGGTCGAGGAGCTCCTCGTTGATCAGGTCGACGTCGTCGTCGGAGCGGACCTCGGCGAGCCGCTTGTACATCTCCAGCCGGAGCCGCTCGCTCGGGATGTAGCCGTGCGGCAGGTGGGCGTCGACGGGGAGCTCGATGCGCACCTCGTTGAGCTCCGGCTCGCCCTCGCCCTTGAACTCGTGCACGGCCTCGCCGACCAGCCGCACGTAGAGGTCGAAGCCCACGTCGGCGATGTGGCCCGACTGCTCGCCGCCGAGCAGGTTGCCGGCACCGCGGATCTCGAGGTCCTTCATCGCGATCGCCATGCCACCCCCGAGGTCGGAGTGCTGGGCCAGCGTCGCGAGCCGCTCGTGCGCCGTCTCGGTCAGCGGCTTCTCCGAGGGGTAGAGGAAGTAGGCGTAGGCCCGCTCGCGCGAGCGGCCCACCCGGCCGCGGAGCTGGTGGAGCTGCGAGAGCCCGAGGGTGTCGGCGCGCTCGATGATCATCGTGTTGGCGTTGGACACGTCGAGGCCCGACTCGACCAGGGTCGTGCAGACCAGCACGTCGAAGCGCTTCTCCCAGAAGTCGAGCATCACCTGCTCGAGCTGGCGCTCGTTCATCTGGCCGTGCGCGGTCGCGACCCGTGCCTCGGGCACCAGCTCCTGGATCCGCTGCGCGGCCTTCTCGATCGAGTTGACCCGGTTGTGGATGTAGAAGACCTGGCCCTCGCGCAGCAGCTCGCGGCGTACCGCGGCGATCACTTGGCGGTCCTCGTAGCCGCCGACGTAGGTGAGCACCGGGTGGCGCTCCTCCGGCGGGGTGGTGATCGTGGACATCTCGCGGATGCCGGTGATCGCCATCTCGAGCGTGCGCGGGATCGGGGTCGCGCTCATCGACAGCACGTCGACGCTGGTGCGCAGCCGCTTCATCTGCTCCTTGTGCTCGACGCCGAAGCGCTGCTCCTCGTCGACGATGATCAGCCCGAGGTCCTTGAACCGGACGTCGGGGTTGAGCAGCCGGTGGGTGCCGACGACGATGTCGATGGACCCGTCGGCCATGCCCGCCATCACCTCACGGGCCTCGGCGTCGGTCTGGAAGCGGCTGAGCCCCTTGAGCACGACCGGGAAGCCGCTCATCCGCTCGGAGAACGTGCTGAGGTGCTGGGTGACCAGCAGCGTGGTCGGCACCAGGACGGCGACCTGCTTGCCGTCCTGGACCGCCTTGAACGCCGCGCGCACCGCGATCTCGGTCTTGCCGTAGCCGACGTCGCCGCAGACCAGCCGGTCCATCGGCACGGTGCGCATCATGTCGCCCTTGACCTCGTCGACCGTGCTCAGCTGGTCGGGGGTCTCCTGGAAGGGGAAGGCGTCCTCGAGCTCGCGCTGCCAGGGGGTGTCCGGGCCGAAGGCGTAGCCCTGCGTGGCCTGCCGCGCGGCGTAGAGCTTGATCAGCTCGGCGGCGATCTCGCGGACCGCCTTGCGGGCCTTCGCCTTGCGCTTGGTCCAGTCGGAGCCACCGAGCCGGTCGAGGCTGGGCTGCTCGCCGCCGACGTAGCGGGTCACCTGGTCGAGCGCGTCGGCCGGGACGTAGAGCCGGTCCGGCGGACCGCCGCGCTTGGAGGCGCCGTACTCGAGGACGAGGTACTCGCGCACCGCTCCCCCGACCTCGCGCTGCTTCATCTCCACGAAGCGGCCGACGCCGTGCTGCTCGTGGACGACGTAGTCGCCGGCGCTCAGCTCGAGGGGGTCGATCTGCTTCTTGCGGCGGGCCGGCATCCGCCGCATGTCGCGGGTGGAGGCCCGCTGGCCGGAGAGGTCCTCGCCGGTGAGCACCGCCAGTCGGTTGGCGTCGTCGACGAACCCCTGGGCGGCGGCGCCGCAGGTGATGGTGACGACGTCGGTGGAGAGGTCGGAGACCTCCTGGAGGTCCTCGGCGACGCGGGCGGGCACGTCGTGCTCGGCCAGCACCTCGCGCATCCGCTCGGCCGGGCCGTGGCCGGCGTGGATGACGACGACGCGGTAGCCGTCGCCACGCCAGCGGGCGATGTCGGCGATCGCGCGCTCCATCTCACCCCGGTAGGCGTCGGCCGGATGGGCGGGTAGGGCTCGACTGCGCACGGCGTCGACGTCGGTCACGTCGTCGGACTCGATGCCGAAGGGGCTGACCGTCCACCAGGGCTTGCCCTGGGCGAGGGCGTGCGCCCGGACGTCCGCGATCTCGCGGTAGGAGGCCGCGCCGAGGTCGATCGGCGCCGTGCCGCCGCCCGCGGCCGCCGCCCAGCTGGCGCCCAGGAACTCCTCGCTGGTCGCGACCAGGTCGTGGGCGCGGGTGCGCGCCCGCTCGGGGTCGAGCACGAGGACGTGGGTGTCGTCGGGCATCAGGTCGACGAGCAGCTCCATCTCGTCGACGAGCACCGGCGAGAGCGACTCCATGCCCTCCACGGCGATGCCGGCGGCGATCTTGTCGGTGAGCTCGAGCAGCTGCGGGTGCTGCCGACCGAGCTCGGCGGCCCGCTCGCGGACCTCGTCGGTGAGCAGCAGCTCGCGGCAGGGCGGCGCCCAGAGGCGCTCGACCTTCTCCAGGGTGCGCTGGTCGGCGACGGAGAAGGAGCGGATCTCCTCGACGTCGTCACCCCAGAACTCCACGCGCAGGGGGTGCTCCTCGGTCGGCGGGAAGACGTCGACGATGCCGCCCCGGACCGCGAACTCGCCGCGCTTCTCGACCAGGTCGACCCGGGAGTAGGCCGCGCCGCTGAGCCGGCGTACGACGTCCTCGAGCGGCGCGGTGTCGCCGGGCGCGAGCTCGACCGGCTCGAGGTCGGCCAGGCCCTGCACCTGGGGCTGGAGCACGGAGCGGACCGGCGCGACGACCACCTGGAGCGGGCCGTTGGACACGTCGTCGCCGGGGTGGCGCAGCCGGCGCAGCACCGCGAGGCGGCGGCCGACCGTGTCGCTGCGGGGGCTCAGCCGCTCGTGGGGCAGCGTCTCCCAGCTCGGGTAGTAGGCGATCCCGGCCGGGTCGAGGACGTCGCCGAGCGCGGCGACCAGGTCCTCGGCCTCACGGGAGGTGGCGGTCACTGCGAGCACGGTCCGGCCCGCGCCGACGAGGCCGGCGACGACGTAGGGCCGCAGCGCCTCGGGACCGGTGAGGTCGAGCGCCGGCAGCCGGCCGCCACGGGCGTCGGCCATCGCCTCGTCGAGGGTGGGGTCGGCGAGGACGGCGGCGGCGAGGCCGGAGAGGTGCACGGGTGGCTCCGAGGGGTCTGGACAGCACGAACGCCCCCGGTCAACAGGTGACGGGGGGTGAGGTCGGCCAGTCTACGGACGCCCGCCGACACCCCGGCCCGGGCGCCGCGTCCAGATAACACCCCGAACCGCGCCCAACCTCGTCAAAACTGGGGAAAACCGTGCCTGGGTGTCTCAGTTCCGTCCGAAATCAGGTTTGCGACCCGGCCGATGGCGCATAAACGCCCTGAGTTTGCCAGGCCGATGAGCGTTCGGGGGTCCGCTGTCGGTCGATACCCCCGAAAGGACTCCTCCAGCATGCGCACCACCGCCCTGCTCCTGGCTGCCCTGTTGCCGGTCGGTCTCCTCGGACTCACCTCCGGGGGCCACGCGGCCTCGGCGCCCAGCCCGACCCGAGCGGTCACCGACCGCACCTCCGACCCCACCTCCAGCCGCACCTCCGGCCGCACCGCCGACCGGGCCGCCGGCTGCCCGATCGCGCCGCGCTGGCACCGCACCGCCACCCGCTTCGGCGTCAGCCTCGGCAGCAACGGCGGCGGCTCCATGAAGGACGACCTCACCACCGAGGAGCGACGCTTCGGCACCCGGGTGCCGGTCGTCCGCACCTGGGACGACACGATGCCGACCCGCACCCCGTGGTCGGAGAAGAAGCGGTGGTACGGCAGCCGGTGGGTCGTCACCTCGATCCGGGTCACGCCGCAGGACGTGCTCAGCGGCCGCTACGACCGCGACCTCCGGCAGTACTTCCGCACCGCGCCGCGCCGTACCCCCATCTTCTGGAACTACTGGCACGAGCCCGAGGACGAGATCCGCGCCGGCCAGTTCACCGAGCGGCAGTACGTCCGCGCCTGGCGGCACGTCGCCCGGATCGCGGGCTCCTTCTGCCGCGACAACCTCTACCCGACGCTGGTCCTCATGGGCTGGACCGCCAACAGCGCCGCCACGCCGACGTGGCAGCAGGTCGACCCCGGACGCCGCTTCGTCTCCGTCTACGCCTGGGACCCCTACAACGGTGCGCTCGGCGACGCGCGTGAGTACGTCGCGCCGCGCCACCTCTTCTCCCCGGTCGTCCGGGCGTCGAAGAAGTCCCATCGCCCGTTCGCGATCGCGGAGACCGGGTCGGTCCGGGTCCCCGGCGACACCGACGGCTCCGGCCGGGCGCGCTGGCTCGACAAGGTGCACACCTACGCCCGCCAGCACCACGCCGTGTTCGTGACCTACTACCAGTCGACCCGCAACGGCGACTTCGAGCTCCGGGAGAACCCGGAGATCCGCGTCTGGCGAAAGGCGATGCGATGAGCACCCCCCAGCACCGGGCCGGGGACCCCGGCCCCGCAGCCCCCGGCGCGCACGCCGGCCACCGCCGCGCCGAGCGCGCTCCGCGGCCCACCCTCCGCAGCCGCGGCCTGCCCGCCGTCCTCGCCGTCACCCTGGTCGTCACCGGCATCGTCGTCGGCGCCGTCCACCTCGGCGGCTCCGGTGACCGCGCCTGGGCGAGCACCGTCGTCAAGGACAACCGGATCTCCGTGCTGGCCGGCGTCGCCCGCAGCACCTACGACCGCGACGCGATGTGGACCGTCGGCACGTCGGCGGCCAACGCCGCCGACGGCGGCGCGATCCTCGCGGTCGACACCAGCGGCGCGACCGTCGCCCACGTCGACATCACCGGCGACGTCACCGGCGGGTGGCAGGACATCTCCGCCGGGCCGGGGCACACGCTCTGGATCGCCGGGGTGGCCCGGGTCTGGAAGCACGCGACCGTCGTGCCCGTCTTCTCGATCTCCGAGCCCAGCGATCTCGCGCAGACCTCCGCACGGGCGACCCGCTACAAGCTGCGGATCCCGAGTCGCGAGAAGGGTGTCCAGTCGCTCCTCGTCCAGCCGAGGTCGGGCCGCGTGTACCTCGCGACCGACCGCGACCACCACGGCAAGCTCTACGTGGCTCCGGAGAAGCTGTCGAGCACGACCGTCAACCGGGTCGAGAAGGTCGCCAAGATCCCGGCCGGCATCTCCGGCGGGACCTTCGGCACCCGCGGCGACGGGCTGGTGCTCGTCGACGACGACACCACCTATCTCTACGCCGCACCCGGGGCCGACCCCAGCTCGCGCGCCCTGCCGGACGAGGCCGACCCGACCGGCGTCAGCGTCGACCGCCGGGGACGCACGCTGCTGGTGAGCAGCAGCCGGAACCGTGCGATCTACCGCATCCCGCTCGCGCCGGACGACTGGCCGACGATCCCGGGCGTCACCCTGCCGACCCTGCCGATCCCGAGCAGCACGGCGCCGACGACGTCGCCCACCCCGACGCCGACCCGCACCCCGACGCCGACCCCGACGCCGACGCCGACGCGCACCCCGACACCGACGACGTCGCCGACCCAGACGACCCAGCCGACCCCGAGCGGCACGATGGGCATCGGCATGTACAGCGGGTCCTTCTCCTACGAGTCGTTCAAGTCCGACTTCGCGACCTACCCGGCCGTGGAGACGACGTACCTCAACGCCGACCAGGTGACGACGCCGAACATCAGCCGGCACGAGGCGCAGATCGACCACGGCATCAGCCCCGTGATCACCCTGGGCTACAAGAACGGCCCGTTCACGCGCGCCCAGATCGCCGCGTGGGGCTCGGACGTGCAGGCCTACTTCAAGGAGTTCGTCGCGGGCCTGAAGACGCTGAGCGACTACGCCGCGAAGGCCGACAACGGCACCCACGTCTACTTCGCGGACGAGCACGAGGCGCAGATCAAGATCAACCAGGACAAGTACGCCTACTCGGCGTACGGCTCCAGCCAGAAGCCGACGACGCAGGACTCGGCGGCCGCCTGGAACAAGGTGATGGGCTACGTGCGCACGGCGGCCCCCGACGTCGTGCGCACGTACTGGTACGGCGGATCCGGCGCGAACGAGGACACCTATGCGAGCCTCCTCGAGCCGTCGCTGATCCAGATGGCGACCTTCGACCCCTACCGGTGGCGGCACGACTCCGCCAGCGACACCCCGCAGAGCCTGTGGGGGTCGAAGATCTCGTCGCTGAAGTCCAAGTCCTGGATGAAGAACGCCGATGGGTCGCTCAAGCCCTGGGGCCTGACCGAGTGGGGCACGGACGCCTCGCTGGGCGACTCCGCGAACGCCACCTTCATCACCAACGCGATGGACTACCTCCGCCAGCAGGGCGCGTCGTTCGCCGTCTACTTCAACCGGGTCGACGGCAACGACACGACCAACGACTTCGTGATCACCGACGGGAGCCAGCCCAAGTCGCTCGCGGCGTTCCGCGCCGAGGTCCAGCAGTAGGTCGTTCCTCTACCGAGGGAGGAAGGAGCCGCGGCCCGGCGCACCCTGCCGGGCCGCGGTTCTCCTCGTGTTGAGACGGTCGCACGACGCTCGGACGCGCGGCATGCCCTAGAAGCGGTATATGGGGCGGGGTCCCGGCCACGGCGCGGGAGCCGTCACTACGGTCGCCTCATGATCGGGGGAACTGGTCTCAGCCGTGCGCGCACGCGCGCACGCCGGGCGGTGGGCGTGCCGACGCTCGCCGGCCTCTCCGTGGCCGTCCTGCTGCTGGCCGGCTGCGACCTCAGCGACGACGAGGACACGCACGCCGCCTCGACCCCGGTGACGGCGTCGCCCAGCGCGAGGCCGCACACCGGCCGGACCGTCCTGCTCGAGGACGACCACGGCCGGCCTGCGCAGGCGGGCACCGCGGCGGTCGAGGTCCGGGTGGCCGCGCTGGACGGCGGCTCGGTCGCCGCGTCCGCGGGACCGGACGGCGCACGCGCGATCGCCTTCCCGCCGTACCGCGCGACCGGGACCTACCCACGCGCGGTGGTGGTGGTGACCAACAAGGGGGACGACGACGAGCTCAACCCCGGCACGGCGGCCTTCACGTGGGGCACCGACTTCAAGATCGACGCCCGCTCGGAGGGCCGCACGGAGGACAACGGCGACAACCTCGTCCAGCGAGGGATCTACAGCGAGCCGACGCTCTACAAGGCGGAGCTCGACCTCGGCCGACCCGCGTGCGTCGTCCAGGGGGTCGACGGGATCGTGACGATCCGCTCGTCCACCGCCGTCATCCCGGGTATCTGGTACCACATGGAGTGCCGCCGGGACGGCGCCGAGGTGACGGTGACCTCGTGGCCCCTCGACGACCCCAACGACCGCACGACCCGGATCGGCGTCGGGCCGACCGGTGACGTCACACCGGTCGAGCCCAGCATCCCGCTGTCGGTGGGCGGCAAGGTCTCGCAGACCGGAGAGGTGATCAAGTCGGCGACCGACCAGCTGAACGGCGACCTGGCCCGGCCGTTCCTGGAGATCGACGGCGCCTGACCCCGACTCGGGACACGCCCCCGCTAGCCCGCCCGGTGGCGGGGGGACGCTCCCCAGCCGCTGCGCCGCGCGAGGGCGACCGCCTGGATCTGGCTGCTGACGTCGAGCTTGCCGAGCAGCGACTTCACCTGGGTGCGCACGGTGTGCTCGGAGACCACCGACCGAGAGGCGATCTCGCGGACCGTGCGGCCGGCCATCAGCTGCCGCAGGATCTCCTGCTCCTTGCGGGACAGGCTCGCGAACCGGCGGTGGGCGGCGTGGTGCCGGTCGCGCGCGTCCCGGTAGATCGCGACCAGCCGCGCGCGCTCCGAGCAGGACAGCTGCTCGGGCTCCTCGGCGGCGGCGGCGTCGACGACCTCCAGCAGGTCGGCCAGCGGCCGCGACTTCGACACCACGGCGTGGGCGCCGGCCGCGAACGCGGCGCCCTGCTCGACCGGGTCGTCGCCGTCGATGACGGCGATCACCGGATGGCCGCGGTCGACGAGCTCGCTGAGGACCGCGTCGCCGTCCTCACTGCCGATCCCGAAGTCGACGCCGAGCACGACGACGTCGGGTCGGGTCTCCTCCACGCGGCGCACCTGCGCCGCTGCGCTCCTGGCCCCGACCGCGATCGCCCGGGCGCGATAGCCCCGGCGTTCGAGTACGTGGCCGACGACCTCCACGAAGAGTCCGTGACGGTCCATGATCGTGATGCGTGACTGTGACACGCCGTTCCCCCGAACGGTGAGCAGGCGCGACCGGGCACGACATCCCCATGGGTGCCACGGGCGCACCGGAGTGCGGATGGGTCACGCCGAGTCGATCCCCCTGTCACAGCATGTCTACCCACCTGTGCACGGAGTCACACGTATCAGGACGAATATCCCCCGAAAGGGTGAGTCAGGGGGAAGCGGTCAGCACCGCCGAGAGGTCGAAGCTGGCATCCGCGGTGCCCCGGTAGTTGAGGTGGGTCTCGGCCGCCACCACGTTGCGGCCGTCGACGAGCAGGCTCGTCGGGACCTCGATGACGAACGGTGCGCTGTTGGCCACCGACGTGCGCCGGGCCGAGGACGCGTACGTCTTGTTCGTGACCGTGCCGGTCGGCATGTTCGAGCGGCCGACCTCGGTGCCGTTGACGTAGACCACGACCCCGTCGTCGGCGACCGTCGTGAGCACGAGCCTGGTGACCTTGGTGCGGTCCGACACCTGGAAGTCACGACGGAAGTAGGCCGCGAGCGGTCGGTCGGAGGTCGTGGCGAAGGTGTCGAGGTTGGTGCCGAGCGGGGTGGAGCCGAAGCCCAGGACACCGGCGCCGGTGCTCCACGCGGAGGCGTCGAAGTCCTTCGCCGCCCAGTCGGTCGGCGGCGCGGTCGCGTCGTACTTGTAGCTCCAGACCGACTTGCTGGCGATCACCGTGCTGTCGACCGGCGGTGAGGTCGTCGTGATGTCGTGCGAGATCGTCGAGGTCGCGCCGCCGTCGTCGGTGACGGTCAGCTTCACCGTGTAGGTCTTTGCCTGGGTGTAGGTGTGGTTGACCAGCTGGCCCGAGCCCGTGGTGCCGTCGCCGAAGTCCCAGCTCCAGGTCTTCACCTGGCCGTCGCTGTCGGTCGAGCCCGAGCCGTCGAGCTGGGCGGTCAGGTTGGAGACCGACGAGCTGAAGGCGGCCGTCGGAGCGGCGTTCGCCGGCGCCACCGTCGAGCGGGTCGAGTAGAGCGAGGCCACCTGGGCGGCGGTGAGGACCGTCGGGAAGACGGCGGCCTCGTCGAGCGTCCCGGTGAGGTTGCCGGTGCTGGCGCCCGACCAGACGTTGTCGCCGCCCACGCGCCAGTAGCCGACGAAGTTCTGGGCCGAGGTGTTGGGGTTGGTACCGGCCAGCGCACCGTCGATGTAGAGCTTCATCCCGTCGGTCGGCGAGAGGGTGCCGACGGCCAGGTGCCACTGCCCGTTGTTGATGGCGGTGGTGCTCGTGACCCGGTTCTCGACGCCGGTGTAGGCGCCGAAGACGACGGTCCCGTCGTTGCGCAGGAAGAGATGCCGGTCGTAGTTGCTCGACGAGCCGGTGTTGGAGCTGCTGTAGCCGATCAGGCGACCACCCGAGGTCGAGGTCGACTTGAACCACACCGCCAGCGAGAAGGTCGACGGGGCGGCTGTCAGCTTCGGCGACGTCACGAACCCGGTCGCGTTGGTGGTGCTCACGGCGGTGTCGGTCGAGCCGGCGAGCACGCCGGCCACGCCCTTCGTGACGTTGCCGACGTAGGTGCCGGTGCGGCCCTCGGGGCCGGAGTCCTTGGCGGTGCTCCCGCTGGTCTCGCCGAGCCGGTAGTAGACCGACGGGGACAGCGAGTAGACGAGCTTGCCGTAGGGATCGGTCGGCGAGGGCGCGGCCGCGCTCGCGACGGTGACCGTCTGCGAGGTCGTGCCGGTCGCGCCGGTCGAGTCGGTGACCGTCAGCTTGACGATGTAGGTCCCGGCCGCGGCGTACGTGTGCTCGGCGATCGCGCCGCGAGCACCCGAGCTGTCACCGAAGTCCCAGAGGTAGTCGGTGATCGTCCCGTCCGTGGCCGTCGACGCGGAGCCGTCGACCTGGACGGTGGAGTAGGACGTCGTGTTCGTGAACGACGCGGTCGGGGGCAGGTGGGCCCCGGCCACGGCGAGCACCGACGTGGTCGCCGAGTAGTTGCCCGCCTTGTCGATCGCGCGGACGAAGAAGCGGTTGGAGCCCCCGAGCGGCACGGTGATCGAGGTGAGGTTGCCGGTGGTCGCGGCGATCGGCCGGTCGTCGCGCAGCACGACGTACCGGACGCCGCCGCCGGCGTCGGACGACCCGGACCACGACAGCGTGGCGGTCGACGACGTCGAGCTGGTCAGTGTCAGGTTGGACGGCTGGGTGGGCGCCGTCGAGTCGTTCTGCGGGAAGCGGACGAAGCCGCCTGCGAAGGCCGCCGCCTGCGAGTTCGTGGCGGCGGCGACGACGTCGCCCCCGGCCCAGAGGACGCCCGTGCTGTCGGGCTGGATCGCCCAGATGCCGGTGCCCTGGCGCATCTCGAGGTTGGGCGTGAACGACGGGAGCCGCTCGCCCGTGGTCGCGTCCCAGGCGCCCAGCCAGCGCAGGGCGTTGGCGCCGGTCCACGTCGAGCCGAGGTTCGACCAGGTGTAGGCGTTGGCGTACTCCCAGTCGTCGCAGTGGCAGCCGGCGAAGACCGCGTTGCCGAGGTGGCCGATGGCCTGGATGTCACCGTGCGGCTTGGCGATGTCGCCCATCGTGCGGTTCAGCGTCGTGGGGTCGAACTGGAAGAGCGAGTGCTCCGAGCCGCCGACCCACACCTTGCTGCCGACCGCGTCGACGGTGCGCTGGTAGTTGTTGTTGCTGTTGCTCCACGACGGGCTCCAGGCCCGCGCGGTCGCCCCGGCCGCCGTCGACAGCGCGGCGGCCTTGAGGGAGGCGACGCCGTTCGAGGTCGTGAAGTAGCCGCTGACGTACGCCGTGGCGTTGTCGGGCGAGATCGAGACGTCGGTGGCGGTGCCGTTGAGGGTCGGCTTCCAGGTCGAGTCGGGCGTGCCGTCGGTCGTCGACACGCGGGCCAGGCCGCGGGAGTAGATGAACGCGTTGGGCTTGCTGCCCCCCGCGAAGTGGGTGACCGCGCCGGCGACGTAGAGGTAGCCGTCGGCGACGTCGAGCCCGTTGACGCGGAACGTGTCGTTGGCCAGGCGGTCCTGCACGGTGACGTTCCAGGAGGTGTCGATCGCGCCGGTGCTGGGGTTGAGCGCGACGAGGCCCGTCACCGCCTGCCCGTTGACCTGGGTGAACTCGCCGCCGGCGACGACGTCGCCGTTCGGGAGCGTGGCCAGGTCGTGGACCTGCTGGTTGAGGGTGGGCCGGAAGGTCGAGATCCACTGGCCCGTGCTCACGTCGAAGGCGGCGAGGAACGGCTGGTTGACCTGGCCGGTGCCGGCGGCGTCCTGCTGGACGTACTGGAAGTTGCCGCCGACGAACATGGTGTTGCCGGACTGGGTGAACGCCTGCACCTCGACGTTGCCCTCGGTGCTGCTGTCGGCAGCCAGCCCGGAGACGCCCCACGGCGAGGCGAGGGCCTTCGAGCTCGGCAGGCTCTGCTGGGCGTAGCCCGACAGGCCGCCGTCGGGGATCGCGGTGAAGCCGGAGTTGGAGAGCACCTTCGGGCGGATCCAGACCTGCGCCTCGGGCAGGGCGTAGCCCGCGTTGGTCGCCGACCAGAGGTACGTCGTGTCGCTGGCGGTGCCGGCGGTCGAGGACCCGTAGCCGAAGCCACGCTTGTAGGTGTTCGCCTGGACGGTCGTGTTGTAGACGAGGCTGGTGCCGTTGCCGGAGCCGAAGGACGCCGACGTGCCACCCGTGCCGGAGCTGGAGCCGATCGTCCAGCTGGCGACCGGGTTCTCGGCGCCGAAGGTCCAGGTCCACTGCGGCCACTTGGAGTACTTGACCCGCACCTCCTGCCAGCTGCTCCCGGTCGCGTTGGCAGCGCGCCGGATGCGCACGCCGTCGGCGAGCGCGTCGACCCGGGCACCGCCCATCAGCGCGCGGACCGTGCCGCTGGGCAGCTGGACGGTGGTGGTGAGCGGGAGCGTGCTCGGCGTCAGCAGCGCCGACGCGTCGCCCTTGCCGTCGTAGTCGATGGTCCAGCCCTCGCGACCCTGTCCGACGAGCACCCACCCGCCGCCGTCGGTGGTCATGTCGCAGTAGAACTGCTGCGGCTCGGCCATCGCCGGGGTCAGCAGCCAGTAGGCACCGTCGGTCGAGGACGCCTGCGCCTGCTTGATCTCCCAGCACGAGCCGGCCGCGGTCTCGGCGGTCGCGCCGAGGCGCGGCGCATCGGCGGCGGTGGCCTTGACCCCGCCCGTGAGAGCCGGGAGCAGGACCGCGGCCAGCAGGAGGGCGAGGAGGACGGCGAGACGACGTGGGACGTGCATGGGGATCCCCTGGAGAGACGGTGGTGCGTGGGTTGCGGCGCCGTCCGAGAAGCGTCGTCGACGTGCGGAACGTATCGACGCGTCGTACGCGCCCTCATCATCAAAAGCGGTCAAACACTGGGGTCTGGGCTCTCACCCGGCTGCTCCGGTCAGCCCGACCCGCTCCTGTTCACAGCCATGACGGCTCGAGCCCCCAGGTCGGGAGCAGGCCGCGCAGGACGTCGAGGTCGGAGGCGTAGTAGTCGTCGAGGGCGTGCCGGGTCTCCTCGGACAGCTCCGGGGGACGTCCGGGGTCGAGCCGGCTCAGCACGAGACGGTCCGCGCCGACGACCGAGGCGTTGTACATCCACCCCCAGGGGGTCATCCGCCGCGGGTAGCGGCGGTCCATGGAGTCGCTGTAGGTGAAGCGCGTGCGGTTCTTCGTGCGCAGCAGCCGGAGCCGGGCGGGCGAGTAGACGCCGCGGTTGGAGACCCGCACCGACTGCTCGGGGAGCGGCCAGTCGGGGTCGACGCCGACGAACTCGAACGCCGAGCGCAGCGTCTCCTGCGGGTGCTTGATCAGCTGCACCTGCTCGAAGACCGCGATCCGGTCGGCCGGGAAGAGGCCGAGGTAGCGGTCGAGGTGCTCGCCGTAGCGTCCGAACGTCAGGACCTCGGGCGCCCGCGGGTAGTCGGCGTCCCAGGTGCCCGCGAGCAGCGCGTCGACGGCTTGGTCGATCGGCAGCAGCGGCACGAACCCGTGGCGCACGAAGTGGTAGTAGCTCGACACGGCGCGGGCGACCGGGTCGCGGAGCACCACGAGGATCCGCAGGTCCGGCAGCGCGTCGTGGAGGCGGCCCGGGATCTCGGGGCGACCCAGGTAGTCGGGGCGCTTGATGCCTCTCACGGCGGCGCCGACGGGCGAGTGGTAGAGCTCGGGCAGCCGATCGGCGTCGCCTGCCGAGAAGAACGGGTCCTCGAAGCAGCGCACCTCGCCCTCGGGGATCTCGATGTCCGGGTGCAGGCTCATCTGGTCCTGGAGGAAGGTCGAGGCCGACTTCTGGGCGCCGATCACGGCGAAGCCCGGCATGCCCGTGTCCGTGGCGGGCCGCTGGTGCCGCCCGACGTGCTGGTCGAGGTCGCTCATGATGACTCCTGTCGGGACGCGGCCTGGCGCAGCAGGTGCGCCAGCCCGTCGGGCGAGATGAACGCGGTCTCCCAGGTGCCCGAGTGGCGGGCGATCGTGCAGGCGCGCTCCACCGTCGTGACGGCGTACGCCGCGGCGACGACGGCTCGGTCCGCCTCGCCGAGACCGATGGCCGCGAGGTGGTGGTTGGCGGCGGCGAGGGCGTCCGGGAGCGACATCCGGTCGACGTCCCGCGCGGCCAGGCGCTGGGTGGAGAAGGCCCAGTGGAGGGCGTCGAGGCCGGCGACCGCGTCCGGCTCGGCGTTCTCCCAGTCCCAGATCCAGAGGCGGCCCTCGGCGTCACGGGCGCGGTTCCAGGGAGCGAGGTCGCCGTGCCAGCGGTCCGTGACCGGCAGGGGTACGTCGTGGGCGGCGACCTCGGCCGAGACCGCGAGCGCCTGACCGGCGAGCTCCCGGACGTGCGGCGCGTCGAGGGCCTCGTCCAGGCGTGCGCGCACCGCTCGGAGCTGCCCGGTCTCGGCGATCCTGGCGTGGCGGACGACCGGGGTCAGCGCGAAGAGCTCCTCGGAGGTCGGCTCGGCCACCCGGGTGAGGGACCCGCGCGCGTCCGCCGGGAGCGGCTCGGTGACGGTGACCGGGTGCCCGAGGTAGTCGAGTCGCGCGATCAGCCGCGGCGCGCGGACCGGGCCGTCGCCGCCACCGATCGCGGCGAGCACGTCGCCCTCGGTCGCGACCAGCCGGTCGGTCACCTCGTCCCAGCCGACCTTCGCGTAGCCGACGGGCTCCCCGACCGCGTCGACGAGCTGGAGCATCGTCTTGCGGTTGTCGCTGGTCCGCACGCCCGTCGACGCGAAGACCTGCCGGCCGAGCGCCTCGGAGAGCCGGGCGAGCGGCAGGAGGTCCGCGGTGCCGGGCGGCGCGTCGTGGCGCACCTGCACCTCCACCGTCGACGCCGACAGCGGAACGCCGAGCCGGGCGGCCGCCCCGAGGGCGAAGCGGGCGACGTTGGTGCCCGGGGTCCGCAGCCGGCGGTAGTTGGTGAGCGCGCGGCTCGCGGTCGTGCGCGGCCGTCGCGGCACGAGCAGCCGGGCCGACTCGGCGTTGGGCACGAGCCAGTAGGACTCCACCGTGCGCCACTCCTGGTCGGGCGCGGGATCGACCACCGCACGCAGCGCGCCGGAGCGGGAGAAGGCCGGCGCCCACAGCTGCTCGGTCACGTGGTCGAGAGGGTGCACCGCGATCACGACCAGTGCAGCGAGCGGCCGAGGAAGGCCTCGAGCCGGGCGTTGTGCGGCGCGTAGAAGTCGGTCAGCTCGGCGCGCACCGACTCCGGCATCGGTGCCCGTGCGCTGGCGTTGAACGTCTTGCGCGTCGGCAGCTCGACCGACGGGAGCCCGAGGAACTCGCACGTGGTGTCGAAGGCCGACTGCACGTCGGCGTACATGTCCTCGCTGCGCAGCACCAGCAGCTGCTCGCGCGGAAACGTTGCGGTCCAGGTCTCCAGCTGCGGGAGGTAGACCCCGCGCTGCCGGTAGGCGTACCAGTCCCACGCGTCGGCGTGGTAGTCCGGGTCGTTGCGCATCCGCTCGAGCTCGTGGGCGGTCCGACGCTCCTCGGCCTCGAGCGCCTCGGGGAAGGACAGCGGCTCGACGCCGTTCTGCACCCGCTCCTGGTAGTGCGACCAGGCCCGCTCCACGGGGTCGCGCACCAGCGCGATGGCCTTCACCGACGGCGCGAGCTCGTGCACCCGCTCCGGGATCCGCTCGTCCCACATGTAGAACGGCGATGCCTCCCCGGACTGCGGGCGGTAGCCCAGCCGCCGGGTGGCCCGCTCCAGGTGGGCGTCGGTGTGGAAGTGCGAGCGGTACCAGGGCTCCCCCAGGTGCAGGTTGCGGAAGAAGTAGTCGGTGCTCTTCCGACCGCGGACCTGCGGGTAGAGCCCCAGGATGCCCGGGTGCATGAGGAGGTAGTTGAAGAGCGAGGTCGTGCCGCCGCGCTTGGTCCCGATGACGAGGAAGTCCGGGAGCCCGCGCCGAGCGGCGGTCGCGAGACCCCACTGCCGCGTCGTCCAGTTGGCGAGGTCCATCGCCGGCCGCGGGACGCGGGCCTTGATCTCGGTCGTCGATGCCACGCCCCTCACCCCTTCGTCCCGAACGGGAAGAACGCCACCCGGTTGCGCCGCTTCTGGTCGACCTTGCTGAACTGGCCGCCGGCGACGATCCCGCGCGACGAGACCGCGATCGACCGCACGCCCCAGAAGCCCGTGAACGCCGGCCGGAACGTCGACGACACCTTGCCCGTGCGAGCGTCGATCGCCAGCAGGTGCAGGGACCCGTTGCCCTTGTACTTGCCGTGGATCCCGACGTACGCCGTGCCGCCCGCGAGGCGGACCGCCTGGGCGTCGCCGGCGAAGTGCACGCGCCAGGCGGCCTTGCCGGCCGAGGGGCCCCAGCCCACCGCCTGGTTGCCGTTGATCGGCTTGCCACCCATCGCGGCCACGACGCGGCCGTCGCTGCTGACGTCGATCGCGTTGACGAGCGCCGGCGTGGTGCGCGAGGCGTTGGGGTAGCGGAAGATCTGCGTCGACACGGCACCGGACATCGGGTCCACGCTGCCCATCCCGGTCCGGAGCCGGTCGTCGATCGTCGTGAAGTTGCCGCCGACGTAGAGGCGTGCGCCCTTCAGGGCGAGTGCGCGGACCGTGCCGTCCGTGGCCGCCGTGAAGGCCGGATCGGTGGCGCCCGTGGTCGCGTCGACCGCGACGACGTGGGCGTGCGGCTCCTCCTGCGCCGAGGTGAAGTCGCCGCCGGCGAAGAGCCGGTTGCCCTGCCGGGCGAACGCCCGGACGGCGCCGTTGGTGTCGAGGACGAACCCCGGGGAGACGGCGCCATTGCTCAGGGAGAGCTTCGCGACGTGCTCCTGGCCGCTGCCTCCGATCACCTCGAACGCGCCGCCGACCCAGACCGACGACTTCGACGTGTTGAGGGCGAAGACCGTGCCGTCGGTGTTGGCGACCCAGCCCTTGAGCGGCCGCCCGGTGCGCAGCGAGAACGCCGCGAGGTTGCGCCGGGGCAGGGTCGCGCCGTTGCGACCCACCGCCTTGCTGAAGGCACCACCGACGATGAGCTTGTCGCCCGAGGTCGCCACGGCGTAGACCGGGCCGTTGACGCCCCAGGCCCACGACGCCGCGGTGGGCGAGGCCAGCTGTGCCGTCGCGGGCCCGGGCACCACGAGCGTCAGCGTCGCGGCCGAGGCCAGTGCGGCGAGCACCCCGACCCAGGTCCGGGCGCGTGACATCACGACCGTCCCGGGACGGCAGCGCGCGGCCAGACCTGGTCGGCGATCTCTCGCGTGCTGTGGATGTGGGCGGCGGTCGAGGCGCCGAACACCACGGACTCGATGGCCGGGAACTCCGCCACCCAGCCGAACGCCTCCTGCGGCGAGAGGGCGCCGGAGGCGAAGACCGACATCGCGATCGCCCGGAACTGCCGCTCCTCGAGCACCGCGCGGTAGCCGTCCGCGCCCCCGGACATCCGGAACTCCAGCTTGTTCATGTTGCTGCACACGATGGGGTTCTCGATGCCGACCCGGTCGAGGACGTCGAGCAGCGGGACCAGGTTCATCGTGATGTAGCCGGGCTCGGCGCCGTACTTGTCGCGGACGTGGTGGGCGAAGACGGCGAACGCCTCGTCGAAGCCGAGCCCGAGCAGCAGGTCGACGACGACGTTCTGCAGGAAGACCACCGGCGTGGGGACGCCGCGGAACATGCTCATCTCGGCGTCGATCAGCATCGTGATCATGCTCTCGACGTCCTTGCGCGCGACCGCGCGACCGCCCTTGAAGGCCGTGGCGACGAGGCCGTCGTCCGGCAGGAACCGCCGCAGAGCGCCCAGCATGCCGTAGTCCGTCACGGCGTTGGCGTACTTGTGGGCGTAGGGCATGCACGGGTAGAAGGTGAAGCCGGCGTAGCGCTCCGGCTGGCTGCGTACGACCTCGACGATCTCGGCGACGCGCTCGTGCGTGGTGCACATGAAGGTGTGGATGCCCTCGTCGTACGCCGCGTCGAGCACGGCCATGACCGCGTCGAGGTCCTGGAAGCGCATCGCCTGGGCGCGCGCCTTCTCCTCGGACATGTGGTTGACCCCGAAGAACTGGTTGTCCCCGAACAGGAGCCGGTCCATGACTCCTGGGTCGTGCGTGATGGTGCTCATCGGTGCTTGTCCCCCATGGTTCGTCGAACCTTGTCGACGCCGCGGCGAAGACCGCCGAGCGCCGTGCTGCCGATCTCGCGCAGCCGGTCTGCGCGGGTCGTCGTACGTCGGGTGGTGGGCGCGGCCGGGCGCGCCGGCGAGCGGGGAGCGGGCGTGACGGGCGCGCCGGCGGCGTCGGCGAGCAGCATCTCGATCACCCGGTCGGTGACCGCGGCGGACTCGAAGGTGTTGAGGTCCTGCGCCTCCTCCGGCGCGAGCTCGCCGAGGGCGTTGCGCACGAAGTAGTCGAGCTCGGCGCTGTACTCCTCGCCGCGCACGTAGAACCAGACGGGAGGCGTGAGCTCGGTCGTGTACTTGACGTTCCAGCCGTGCCGGTAGCCCTCGGGGGCGACGGCCGACTCGCGCAGGTAGACCTGGCACTCCTGGCGGTCGACGGTGATCCGGCCGTGGCTGCCCCACAGGGTCAGCCGCGTGGTCATCTTGCGGTAGGACTCGTCCGACCAGTTGACGGAGAGCTGGGCACTGGCGCCGCCGTACTCCAGGGTCGCGTAGACCTCGTCCTCGGTGTCGGCGGAGTAGACCCGTCCGAGGGTCGTGCCGCGCACCGCGGTCGGCTCGCCGAGGAACCAGGTCATCAGGTCGAGCGGGTGGGCGGCGTAGTCGTAGAGGCAGCCGCCGCCCTCCGCCCGCCGGGAGCGCCAGGTGCCGCCCTTGGGCTTGAGCACGACCGGGCCGTAGGCCTCGGCGAGCGCGTGGTGGACGGTGCCGATCGCGCCCATCTCCACGAGGCGCTCGGCCTCGGCGAAGGCGGCGACGAAGCGGTTGTGGTAGCCGACCTGGCCGACCACGCCGCGCTCCTCGGCCAGCCGGGCGAGCTCCTCGGACTGCTCCGAGGAGAGGGTCAGCGGCTTCTCGCAGAAGACGTGCAGGCCACGCTCGATCGCGGCCCGCACCATCGGGTAGTGCGCCTGGGTCGGGGTGGCGATGACGACCGCGTCGATGTCGACGGCGTCCAGCATCGCGGCGTAGTCGGTGGCCGAGTGCAGCCCCGTGTGGGTGCCGAGCACGTCGAGGACGTAGCCGTTCGCGTCGCAGACGACCTCGACCATGACCCGCGGGTGCGCCCGCAGGAGCGACAGGTGCGAGAGACCCATCTTGCCGACCCCGACCACCGCGACCCGCAGCATCGTGGTCGGGGTGCTGTCCGGGCCGGCGGCCACGGCGGCGGCCGGGCGGTCGAGGAACGTCGTCATGGCCGGTATCTCAGCCGCTGCGGTGAGGGCGTCGGGGCGGACCGGGTGCCGATTACCCACTATTGAGGGAGGTACGGCGGCCGCGATCCCTCACCGTGGCCAGTGCGTCCAGACGCAGCCGGCGACGGTCGAGGACGCAGTAGGTGCCCAGCACGAGCACCCCGAGCAGGGCGGCCACGACCAGCTGGAGGGACCCCTGGCCGGCGACCGCCACGACCGCCAGGGCGGGGAGGGCGACGCAGCCGGTGACGGCGAGCACCGTCCCCGCGATCGCGGGCAGCGCCGGCGAGACGCCGATGCCCCGACGTACCTGGTAGGCGGCGAGGACGGTGTCGAGCGCCATGCTGGCCGCCCACACGACGGCGGCGCCGTCGATGCCCCAGCGCGGGATCGCCACGAGGTTGGCGCTCACGTTGAAGCAGACGACGACCGACTTGTTGAACGCGCCCCAGCCGCTGCGCCCGCTCATCAGCAGCAGCGACTGCACGTTGCCGGCGGCGAGGACGACGACCGAGCCCAGGCTGAGGACGACCATCGGCGTGACGCCGTCGGCGAACCCGGGGCCGAGCCAGCGCAGCACCGTCGGCGAGAAGACGGCGAGCAGGAGGTAGATGGGCGCGCCCAGCAGCAGCACCCAGCGCGCGGTCGCGGTGTAGAGCTCGGCGACTTCGGCGCGCCGGTCCTCGGCGAGCAGGGCGCTGAAGCGCGGGGCGACGACGATCCGCAGCGCGGTCATCGCGACCACCCCGGCCGCGACGAAGCGCGCGGCCGCGCCGTACACGCCGGCGGCGGTGGCGCCGAGCAGGACACCGACGAGGAGGACGTCGACCCAGATGATGGTCTGCTCCATCACCGCCATCACGGTCCGGGGGCCGGAGTAGCCGACGATGTGACGCACGAGTCCGCGATCGGGTCGCCAGGAGGTCGGGGGGCCGAGGTCGCGGCGCCGGACCATGCGCAGCAGCACGAGGACCGCGACGACGGCGCCGAGGAGGCAGCAGGCCGCCCAGGCGCCCGAGATCGCGAGCGCTCCCCCGCCGACCGCCCACACCAGCACGAGGGTGAGCGGCCGGAGGCCGGGCACGAGGACGTTCCCGACGCCGTTGAAGGCGAGCACGCCGCCGAAGGCCCGGGTCGCGGCCAGGGCCACCGTCATCAGGCTCGCGGCCGGCAGGAAGACCAGGGCGATCGTGACCGCGTCGACCACCTCCGACCCCGACGACCGGAGCCGGGCCAGCCACACCACCAGCCAGACGGCGACGGCCGCCAGCGGCACCACGAACGAGAGCCCGCACGTGGCGGTCAGGGCGGGCCGGACCCGGCCGGGCTCCGTGCGCACCAGGCGGGGCAGCAGCCAGACCGCCGTGGTGTCGAGCCCGAACTTCGCGACGGCGAGCGCGATCGTGAAGACCGCGACCGACTGGAGCACGACCCCGGCTCCGTGCGGCCCGACCAGGCGGGCCAGCAGCACGTTGAAGGTGAAGCCGGCGCCCGCGGAGACCGCAGCGCCCGCGAAGGTGACCGCACCACCCCGAGCGGCCCGCCCGAGCTCGCTGCTCCGGGCCGGCCGTTCCGAGGACGGGGCGGTGACCGTGTCAGACGCCATCGGCCGCGAGGGTCACGTGATTCTCCACCGTGACCCCGCGACGACGCCTCCGCAGCCGGCGACCTCGGCGCGATCCGTGCGCCGCCAGCACCGACCCGACGACCGGCGCTCCGACGCTCGACAGGTCCTCCTCGAGCGATCGCAGGGTGCCCGACCTGGTCCGCCGGCACTCGACCACGGCCACGACGCCGCCGGTACGCCGTGCCGCGGCGAGGACCGTGGACCGGGAGGCGTCCGGGGGCAGCGCGACCACGACGTACTCCGGCGGTGTCGTGTCGACCTGGCTGGCGGGGACCCCGCGCCCGAGACGTACCGCGGTGGGCCCGATGGCCGGGAAGGGACTCGGGACGGCGCGGCCGTGGTGGTCCGCCACGAGCTCGGCCGCGAGCCGGGCCTCGCCCTCGGCGAGGACGACCAGCACCGGTCCGGTCACCGACGCGGCGAGGCCGAGCGCCAGGTTCACTGCGACGGTCGGGTGCTCCCCGGTCGTGAGGTCCACGACGGTCGTCGCCCCCGGCTCGTGGCCGCGCGCGGCGAGCAGTCGCTCGGCGGCACTGCGGTAGGAGTCCTCGTCGCCGGGCGCCGCCGGCACCGCGGCCATCCGGTCGGAGAGCTGCGCCAGCACCGGCCCGCCGTGGGCCTTCCCGATGTCGGCCGCCGTGGCCAGACGACGGTCGAGGGCGTTGACCACGAAGGCGGCGATCACCCCGATCACCAGACCGGCGGCCAGGCCCATCTGGACGAGCAGGCGGGTGTGCGGCTGCACGGCGACCGCGTTGTCCTCCGCCTGGGTGATCACGTAGCCGCCCGAGGTGTCGATGCTGGCGATCGAGCTCAGCTGGTCGAGGAGGCTGGACAGCTGGGCCTCGAGCACCGTGCGCCGGCTCACCGCCGCCGCCCGCTGGTTGCTCGAGCTCGCCGTCGCGATCGCCTTGTTGACCACGGTGAGCTCGGTGCTCACCTGGGTCTGCTCCTTCGAGAGCTGGTTGCTGATCCGGCCGACCTTGTCCTGGGCAGCGACGGTCCGGTAGTCGACGAAGGCCTTGCTGACGGCGTCGGCCCCGGCGAGCGCGTCGTCGAGCGTGCCGGCGTCGTACGTGATCCGCGCGACCGTGGCCTCGGGCAGCACGGTCACCGTCATCGCGCGCCGGACGTCGGCGATGGTGGTGCCGTTGCCGAGGTCGGTCGCGGCGTCGGTCAGCACCGCCGACGACTTCGCGAGCTGCGTCTCGGTCGCGGGGTCGATCAGACCCGAGGCCGAGCGCTGCGTGCTGAACGGCTGGTCGGCGATGACGTTGAGGTTCACCTCCGCCGTCGCGGTGTAGGTCGTCGGCGAGGTGACGGCGTACGCCCCTGCCAACGCTCCCCCGAGAAGCGTGCACCCGAGCACGACGAGCCAGCGGCTCTTGAGGACCGCCCAGTAGCGACCCAGCTCGAGCGGTGTGTTCTCCTGCGACTCCACGACTGTTGACCCCCGGCCTTCGATCGGAGGCACCAGCGTTCTCGGGCACGTCGGTTCGGGGACGCGATCGGGCGGCATTTACCCCATTCGGAGGATCCTCCCGGTGGAGCCCGGACGGCGCCCGGTCGCGCCGGTGATCCTCTCCGTCATGAGCACCCACTCGTCGGCGGAGCCGGCGGCCCCTGCCCTGCCGCTGTGGCCGCTGGTCGCGCTCTTCGGGCTCACGCCGCTGTGGTGGGCGCTCGGCCTCATCGACATGATCCTGGTGCCGCTGGCGATCGTGATGGCGGCGTACCTCGCCCAGGGCGGCCGGGTGCGGGTGCCGACCGGCTTCGGGCCGTGGCTGCTCTTCCTGGTCTGGATGCTCTGCTCGATCGTCATGGTCGACACGCCCAACCACATGGTGGCCTTCGTCTACCGGGCGGCGATCTACCTGGGCTCGACCGTCGTCTTCCTCTACATCTACAACTTCCCGCGGCGCGACACGGGCCGCACGGTCGCCGGGATCCTGACCGTGCACTGGCTCTCGGTCGTCGGCGGCGGGCTGCTCGGCACCGTCCTGCTCGGCACCGTCGTCAAGACGCCGATGTTCTACCTGCTGCGCTCGACCGCCGGCGGGCTCGCCGCCAACGACTTCATCAACCACATGGTCGTGCGGCGGTTCGCGCAGTACAACCCGGACTCCTACCTCGGCGTCGCGGGCCGGCCGAGCGCGCCCTTCCTCTACGCCAACAACTGGGGCAACGCCTACTCGCTGCTGCTGCCCGTGGTGATCGCCTACATGATCGTGCTCCACCGCAGCGGCACCCGACGCGACCGGACCGTCTTCTGGCTGCTGGCCGTGGCGGTCGGCGTCTCCGTGGTGCCCGCGTCCTTCACCATGAACCGCGGCATGCTGATCGGCCTGGGAGTCGCCGCGCTCTACATCGCGTTCCGCATGGCGATGCGCGGCAACGTGCTGGCGGTCGTCGCGATCCTCGTGCTCGCGGTCGCCGGCGGGCTGGCCTTCCAGCACCTCGCCGGCGCCCGCCTCGAGACCCGTCTCGAGGGGTCGGGGACCTCGACCCGGGCGTCGCTCTACGAGCAGTCCCTGGCCTCGGTGCCGCACTCGCCGGTCTTCGGGTACGGCGTACCCCCCACCAGCCAGGACCCCGACGCGCCACCGGTCGGCACCCAGGGGCAGTTCTGGATGATCCTAGTCTCCAACGGACCGGTCGCGATCGCGGCGTTCATGGCGTTCTTCCTCGTCGCCTGGATCCGGTCGAGACGGCGGTGGGACCCCGTCGGCCTGGTCACCTCCACGCTGTGCCTGGTCTCGGTCGTCGAGCTCGGCTTCTACGGCGTCGTGCCCTACGGCCTGCCGATCATGATGGCGACCACGGCGCTCGCGCTGCGCCGCGCCGACCGTGAGCCGGACGGCCGGCCATCACGCGTGGCGCAGCACTCCGTGGCGGTGCCGCGATGAGGACGCTGCTCGTGGCGTCCCCCGGTGGCCACCTCGACGAGCTGATGATCATGGTCGACCTGCTCGGCGTCGACACCGACGACGCCGTCTGGGTGACCGGGCGGACCGCGCAGAGCGAGTCGCTCCTCGAGGGTCGCGAGGTGGCCTGGGTCCCGCGGGTCGGCTCCGGCCAGATGGCGCGGGCCGCGCTCGGCCTGCCCGCCGCCGTCCGCCTCCAGCACCGCGTCCGCCCCGACCGGCTGGTCAGCACCGGCGCGCTCTTCTCGACCCCTCACCTGATGGCCGCCCGCCTGCGCGGCTGCGAGACGTGGTTCATCGACAGCGCCACCCGCGTGGTGGCGCCGTCGTCGACGGGGCGATTCGCCCAGCGTCTCACCCGCGCGGAGCTCTTCGTGCAGGGCGACGGCTGGGGCGACCCGGCCTGGCGGCCGGTGCCCAACGTGTTCGACGCCTTCGAGGCCGTCCCCCGCGACCGCCCCGATGTCGAGCTGCGTACGGCGGTCGTGTCCCTCGGCACCGAGCTGTGGCCCTTCGACCGGGCCGTCGCCGCCTGCCGCCGGGTCCTCGACGGCATGGACGTGCGCTGGCAGACCGGCACCACCGAGGCGGTCGGTGACGACGGCGTACCGCTGACCCGCTGGCTCCCCGCTGCCGACCTGCACGCCGCGTTCGGTGCCGCCGACGTCGTCGTCACCCACGCCGGCGTCGGATCGGTGCTCTCGGTGCTGCAGCAGGGCAAGGTCCCGGTGATCCTTCCCCGTCGCTCCCGCTCGGGCGAGATGGTCGACGACCACCAGCTCGAGTTCGCGGCGAGCATCGCGGCCAAGGGCCTCGCGATCGCCGTCGACCCCGACCACCTGACGGCCGACCACCTGCGTCAGGCCGCCGCACTGGCGGCCCACCGCCGCCCGACCACCGCGACCCAGCTCGTCCGCTGACCCGCCGCCGCGCACGCGCCATCCGGCTCCCGGTGGAATCCACCGGGAGCCGGATGCGGAGTGTCACTGCGCGGTCGTGATCGTGGCGCTCAGGTCGAACGTCGCGTTGCGGGTGGCCCGGTAGTTGAGGTGGGTCTCCGCGGAGATGACGTTGGTGCCGTCGACCAGCAGGCTGGTCGGGACGGTGTACGTCGGCCGCTGCGAGTTGGCCGTCGACACCGCGCTGGAGGCCCAGGTCCCGGTCGTCACGGTCCCGCTCGGCATGTTGGTGCGGCCGACCTCGGTGCCGTTGACGTAGACCACGATGCCGTCGTCGGCCCGGGTGTCGAGCGTCAGCTGGACGACCGACGACGCGTCGGGGACCTGGAACTGCCGGGTGAAGTAGGCCGTGAGCGGCCGCTCCGCGGTGGTCGCGAACGTGTCGATGTTCGTGACCACCCCGACGTTGTTCCCGAACCCGAGGACACCGGCCCCGCTGTTCCACGACGAGGCGTTGAAGGTCCGGGAGTTCCAGTTGCTCGGCAGCGCGTTGTTGTCGTACTTCCACGACCACGTCGACCCGGCCGGCACCACCGTGCTGGTGGTGGTCGACGCGGGCTCGGTCGCCGTGACCCCGTGCGAGACGGAGGTGGTGGCTCCGTCGTCATCGGTGACCGTGAGCGTCACCGTGTAGGGCCCGGCGGCCGCGTAGGCGTGCGTCGGGGACGGACCCGACCCGTGCGCGGAGCCGTCGCCGAAGTTCCAGTCGTACGAGGCGATCGTCCCGTCGACGTCACCGGAGCCGGTCGAGTCGAACGACCCGCTCAGGTGGCTCATCGTCGAGCTGAACGCCGCCGTCGGCGGCTGGTTCGCCGGCGCGGCGGAGGCGCTCCCCACCCCGGCGGCGAACATCGACTGGATCTGGGCCGGGCTCAGCGCGTAGTTGAAGGTCGTCGCCTCGTCGACCTGGCCGTCGAAGTACTGGCTGATCGGCCAGGTGCGCTGGTAGAAGTTGATGCCGAAGACGCCCACCCGCTGCAGGCCCGCCATGTCGGCGTAGCCGACCCGCATGTAGCCGCTCTGCAGCGTGGTCGGGACGGTGGTGTTCACCGTGCTCCCGATCAGCTGGCCGTCGACGTACAGGCTGATGGTCAGGTTGCCGTCCCACGTGCCGACGACCTGGTGCCACTGGCCGTCGTTCCAGATCGTGTCCTGGTTGCGGAAGTTGAGGCTGCCACCACGACCCGCGAGCGAGAACGCGATGTCGCCGTTGTTGTCCATGCTGATCGCCCGGTCGGTGGTGCCGCCGCTCCCCGTCTGGTTGCTGCTCAGCGCCATGATCAGGCCGCCCCTGGTCGAGGTCGTCTTGAACCACGCCGACTCGGTGAACGCCCCCGGCGTCGAGAGCAGGTTGGAGGTGACGTAGCCGGAGGAGCCGTCGAGGTCGATTGCGCCGTTGCCGGCCATCGCGCCCGCCACTCCCCTCGTGACGCCACCGACGAAGGTGCCGGGGTTGGCGCCGGACGAGCTGGAGTCGGCGGCGGTGCTGCCGCTGTCGCCCAACCGCCAGAACACCGACGGGGAGAGCGAGGAGACCGCCGTCGCGAACGGGGGGGGTGCACTCGTCGCGACCGTCCCGGACACGGCCGTCGACCTGGCCGAGGTGAAGGTGCCGTCGCTGGCCGTCACCCGGTAGGAGTGCGTCGACCCGGCCACCAGGTTCTTGTCGTCGAACCTCAGCGTGGGTCTGCTCCACGTGTAGGACTCGGCGGTCATCGTCGCGATCGGGTTGGTCCCGTTGTCGCGGTAGATCCGGTAGGTCAGGGTCCCGGAGTCGTTGTCCTCGCTGGTCGGCACGAGGACCGTCAGCGTGTTGGCGGCGGTGGGCTGCACCGTGATCGACAGGTTGGCCGCCAGGGTGGCGGGGTTGCCGCCGAACGGGTCCGAGTTGACGTTGCGGCCCGGCACGGTCGGGGTCGCGTGGTTGCCGTTGGCGACGAACCGGGTGAGGTAGGTCTGGCTGGTCCGGTTCACCGTCGTGAAGTCACCACCGACGATGATCTGCGTGCCGTCGTTGGCCATCACGTGCGGGCCGGTCGCGGCCGTGCCGGAGCTGTTGGTGTTGGGCGTCCAGTGCACGAAGGACCCGTCGCTGAGGTTCTGGGCGACCAGGAAGTGGTGGATGAACCCGCTGCGCCCGGTGCCGCCGACGAAGCCGCCCATGGCACCACCCTCGGTGAACGCGCAGTCGTGCTGGTGGGAGCCCTTGTAGAGGATGTTGTTCATGATCGTCAGGCCCTGCGAGGCGCCCAGGCACGACGCCAGCCAGTTGATCGAGCCGTCCGAGATGGTCGCGTCGTACGTGCCCTCGTAGCAGCCCGGCGGGTCACCGACACCGGTGACGTAGGCGTGCGTGCCCTGGACGACGATGTCGCTCACCCGGCCGGCGCAGTTGGTGTTGATCGGCTGACCGGCGGGCGCCGCGTTGTTGGCGTCCCACTGCTCGGTGGCGCCGGTGATCGGGTCGAGCGAGGCCATGCCGCCGCTGCTGACCCCGTTGACGCCCATGAAGTTGCCGCCGGTGAGGAGGCGGCTGCCGTCCGGCGCCATCGCGATCGCCAGCACGTTCGGGGTGTAGGTGGTCACGGTGCACGGGAAGTTGGGGTTCGGCGGGTCCGGGCAGGTCGAGTCCGGCCGCTGGATGAAGGTCGGCGCGAAGGCGGTGTTCAGGGCGCCGGTCGACGCCGTCACCGAGGCCATGTAGGCCTGCGCGGATCCCCGCACGGTGGTGAAGTCACCACCGATGTAGACCGTCGAGCTCGTCGACTCGATCTCGCGCACCACCCGGTTGGCGTTCGGGTTGAAGGAGGTGTTCAGCGTCCCGTTCGTGAGGTTGATCGCCGCGACCCGGCCGCGGGCCGTGCCGTTGACCGAGGAGAACGCGCCACCGACGTACAGGGTGTTGTTGTCGGGCGACAGGTCGAGCGCCCACACCCGACCGTTCAGGGTGAAGTTGAAGGAGGTGATCAGCGCGCCCGTCGAGGCGTTGAACGCTGCGAGGTAGGTCCGGCTCGTCTGCGAGCCGGACATGCCGGCGCCGGGTCGCACGGAGGTGAAGTTGCCGCCGGCGTAGATGACGCCGTTGGCGGCCGCCAGCGCGTCCACGACCCCGTTCGGCTGCCAGATCGGCGAGGCGACGCCGCTGACGGCCTGGTCGTTGACCGCCGCGGTCGCCGGAGCGGCCTCGACCGTCAGTGCGACGACCGGCAGCAACAGGGCCGATGCCGCCGCCGCTATGAATGCGCGTGACCTCTTCATGTTCCATCTCCGTCCACCGCACCGCGGCCGTTGACGTCCGGCAGGCACCGGGTTGTCGGCACACGCTGGCACAGCGATGACACAGGAGCGGTGGCTCCGGAACGCCTTCCCCAGATCAGGGGAACGCCCCGTCGGATCAGATGCCGCGTCCCGCGCGCTGGACCATCGCGACGACCCACGTGACCGACACCAGCCGCAGCGAGATCGCCAGTGCGAGCCAGGCCTTCACCTGCGTGGGGTCGCGTCGGATCGACCGCCGCACCCAGCTGCGCGCGAGCGCCCGGTCGCCGTGCGCCGCCCGCGCGAACGCGATCTGGGCGGCGATCCGGCCCTGCGCCTTGGGGTCCTGCTCGAAGCCGGGGTGGGTGGCGCAGAGGTACTCCAGGCCCTCGGCGTAGGCGCCCCATCGACCGAAGAAGTAGGAGCTCTGCGACCAGGTCACCGACACCAGCGGCTGGTTGGCGACGGGGATCGGGGTGATCGCCGAGCTCCGGAGGAGCAGGTCGTAGTCCTCGCCGTAGCTGCCCGGCAGCTCCTCGTCGACGAGGCCCAGGTCGCCCAGCATCGCGTCGCGCCGGAGCACGAAGGTGCTCGAGTGCAGGCCGGCCATCCGGTCGCGCAGGAGCTCGTCGTGGGTCACGAGGTCGAAAGGCACCGGCCGCTCGTGCTGGTGCTCGCCGTCGTCGAAGACCGCCGCCGTACCGACGAGCACGGGATGCTCCGGCCGGTCGAACAACGGCATCTGCGCGGTGAGCTTGCCGGGCAGCCACCAGTCGTCGTCGTCGAGGAAGGCCACGAAGTCGTGGGCCGCCTCCACGATGCCGGTGTTGCGCGCACCAGCCAGGCCACGGGTCCGCCGGTTGGAGACGACCCGGAGGGTACGGCGCTCTGGCAGCTCCACATCCGGGACGAACGGCTCGCACGCGTCGAAGACCACGATCACCTCGACCTCGCCGTCGTAGTCCTGCGCGACCACGCTCGCGACCGCTCGCCGCATGAGCTCGGGTCGCTGATGGGTCGGGACGACGACGCTGACGGCTGGGCTTCCCACGGTGCTGACCTCCTGGTGACCTCCCGGTGACCTCCCGGTGACGTGCTACCAACCTTCGACAACCGGGCTCGGCCTCAGCCGGATGAGGGACCTAGTTGCCTGATTTGAGGGATATCTCCCGGAGAGGGGGCTCGGGCCCATCCGCCGCTCCCTAGGTTCTGCCATCACGCGAAGCCGACGAACACGGGGGTTCTCGATGACGACACTGGAGCGGGCGGCCGAGGCCGAGACCGGACTCGACCTGGGCTCCAGCGCCCTCCGACGGCTCCGCGTGAGGGTCGGGCAGGCGGACCACCCGCGTCCCCACGTGTCGACTGTCGGCCCGACCCTCCTCGCCGTCGTCAAGCTCGGCGTCGCCACCACGGTGACCGGTCTGGTCGCCACCCAGGTCTTCGGCCAGGAGCTCTCCACGGCCGCCGCGGTCGTCGTCACCTGGTGGGCGCTGATGCTCGTCGCCACGCCGGCGCGGCTGCGCCCCGCGGTCGTGCTGCTGCTGCTCTGCTACACCGCCACCTTCCTCACCGAGGTGCGCAGCAGTCCGGCCGAGCTGGTGCTGCTCGGCGCGACCGCGATCGTCTCGACCGTGCTCGTCGAGCTCGCCGCCACCGGTGCGCGCCGGCTCTCCCGCCGCAGCCAGGCCGCACGCCTGGTCGTGGTCGGCTCCGCCGCCCAGGTCCTCGACGCGGCCATGGAGCTCTCCCGACCCGTGCGCCCCCGCTGGCAGGTGGTCGGCGCCTGCGTCTCGACCGCCGACCCCGACACGGCGATCGACCTGCCCGTCGCGGAGACCGCGAAGGTCGCCGACCTGGCCCGCGAGGTCGAGGCCGCCGGCGTCCTGGTGCTCCCGACCGCCGGCCTGAGCAACGTCGAGCTCCGCCGGCTGAGCTGGGACCTCGAGCGCGACGGCCGCCAGTTCCTCCTCGACACCGGCCTCCTCGACGTCGACCACCGCCGCACGGCGGTGCTCCGCGAGGGCGGCCTCGACGTCGTGCACGTCCGGCCGGCCGTACGCCGCGGAGCCCAGCCGGCCGCGAAGGCCGTGCTCGACCGGGTCGGCTCCATCGCCCTCCTCCTCCTGCTCCTGCCGCTGATGCTCGCCATCACTGCGTGGATCCGGATCGACTCGCGCGGCCGGGCGCTCTTCACCCAGTCCCGCGTGGGGCGCGACGGTCGGGTCTTCACGATCTACAAGTTCCGCACGATGCGGACCGACGCCGAGGACCTCAAGCAGGAGCTGGTCGCGGACAACGAGTCCGACGCCGTGCTCTTCAAGATCCGGCGCGACCCGCGCATCACCCGGGCCGGCGCCGTGCTCCGGAAGTACTCCCTCGACGAGCTCCCGCAGCTCATCAACGTCGCGCTCGGCCAGATGTCGCTGGTGGGCCCGCGGCCCGCGCTGCCCCACGAGGTCAGCGCCTACGGACAGGACCCGCGCCGGCGCCTGGCGGTCAAGCCCGGCATGACCGGCCTCTGGCAGGTCTCCGGGCGCTCCGACCTGACCTGGGACGAGACCGTGCGGCGCGACGTCGAGTACGTCGACAACTGGTCGATGTCCCTCGATCTCGCCATCCTCTGGCGCACGGTCGGCGCGGTCGTCCGCCACCGCGGCGCGTACTGAGACCGGTCCGGCCGCCCCGTCCGGACAGCACCTCGACCGCACCGGCCGCTGACCTGCGGGGGTCAGCGGCCGGTGCGGTCGAGGTACTCGTCGTAGACCGCGACCGCGCGCAGCTGCGAGGCCACCCCGAGCTTGCGGAGCACCGCCGCCACGTGGGTGCGGACCGTCGAGTCGGAGACGCCCAGCTCGACGGCGATCTCGTGCACGCCGGTGCCGCCGTACAGCAGCCGGAGCACCTGGGTCTCGCGGGCCGAGAGCGACCGGACCCGGCTGCGCAGGGTGTCCATCGCGAGCACGTCGTGCCAGACCGCGCGCAGCGCATCGGCGCGGCGCTCGTCGAGGAGCTGCTCGCCGCGGGCCGCGCGGCCCACGAGGTCGACCAGCGCGTCGAGGTCGGTGGTGGTCGGGAGCACGATGTCGACGCCGCGGTCGAAGGCCGCGCCCCACAACGGGTTGGGGCCGCGGTGGGCCAGCAGCAGCCACCGCACGGGCACCCGCTCGACGAGCGCGCCGATCCCGTCGAGCTCCGCCTCGGAGGCCATCTCGACGAGGGCGACGCCGACGCCGCCCGGCCGCGCCGGCGCGAGCAGGCGTCCCGGCGCGAGCTCCGCCGGCTCGTCCGGCCACGGCACCACGAGCGTGTCGAGACCGCGGCGGACGAGTGCGAGCCGGAGCGACTCCGCGAGCAGCGGCTGCTCGGCGCTGAGCACGATCCACGCGGTCGGCGTGGTAGCGGGGAGGTCGGCGTGGTCGGCACGGACGAGCGTGGCCAGGGGCGCGTCCACCGCGAGGTCCGGCGTCATGCCCCGATCGTCGCCACCGCGTGGCGTCGCCACGGGGTGTGCGGCGGATCACCCCCCAAGTTGGGGAAGGGCCGCGCCTCACTCGTCGGTCTCGACCCCGCCCGCGTCCTCGTTGCACTCGATCTGGGGCGGCTCCTCGCCCGGGAACGCGAGCACGCTGGCCTCCGGCAGGTGGTCGCCGCGCAGGTCGAAGGAGAGCGCCGTGCGCCGCGCCCGTCGGCCGTCGGCGGCGCGGAACCGGTAGCCCGGGGTCGTGCGGACGCCGACGGTGTAGAGGCACTGGTCGAACCGCGAGATCTCCTCGACCGGCTCGCCGAGGTCGGCGACGTCCTCCCGGAGGTCGAGGACCGCTCTCCGGAGCTCATGACGCGCTTCCGACGGTCGCGCTGCGATGCGGTCGACGCCCTCACCCGGATCGGTCCCGCACTCGCCGTCCGCGAAGGGGCGGTCCCGGCCCCGGAAGGCGAGCAGCTGGTAGTCGGGGTCGTCCCACTCGCTGTGGTCGAGGTCGATGGCCGGGTAGTGCCGGCGCTCGAAGGGCCAGAGACCCTCGTCGACGAGGTAGCCGAGGTCCTGCTCGGTGTCGCCGGCCTCGGTGACCGGGAGCCAGGACAGGCACGACTCCCAGGCGTCGAAGCGCTCCGTGCGGACCTCGAGCCGCTCCTCGCGCCGCTCGAGCACCCGTAGCCACCGCCCCGGTCGGCGGGAGGCCAGGCGGGCGTCCTCGCCGGCGCCGTTCGGATCGGCGGGAGCGCTCAAGCACCGACGCGCGGTCGACAGGCGCAGCAGGTCCCACTGCGCGGGGCCGTGGCCGCGGTGTGGCACGAGCGCGGGCCGCAGGTCGAGCCCGGTGCCGTCGCGCTCGTCGTACTCGAAGCCCCAGCGGTGCCGTTGGTCGCCGTCCCGGTCGACACCGGTGCGGGTCGTGCAGTCGAGGAGGACGTCGAAGCGGCGGGCGGCGTGGTCGAGCGACCGCAGCCGCCGGTCCAGGGTCGTCAGCAGGTCGCGGACCGAGTGCCGCCCCGCCCGGGCCACGCCGCCGGGCGCTCGGACGCCGGGCCGGAGCCGCACTCGCGGTGCCGCGAGCACCTGCTGGGCGCCGATGCTCTCTGGGTCGGGCAGGTCGAGGTCGGGCGGCTCGATCACAGGCGTCTGCACGGCACCGGCGTCACACCCACGGCCGTCGTCGTCGCGCAGCCGACCGAGGGTGTCGCGCGCCAGCACGTCCTCCCAGTCCACCCAGCCCTCCAGCAGCTGGCCGGCCGGCAGCGGGTCCGGGAGCTCACCGAGGCACGACCCGGCCGGCACCAGGTCGATCGCTGCGCTCCCGTCCTGCGGTACGAGCACGAACCCGAGCGGCTGCGCGTTCACCTGGACCAGCATCGGGTCGGCGCCGATCACGTCCGTGGGGTCGTCGAGGTCGCAGGACGGGTCGGCGACGAGATTGTGACCGTGCGACACCGCGGCGTAGACCCGGCAGCTCCGCTCGGTCGGAATGGTGTCGCCCGTGACGCCGGTGGTCCTGGGCGGTCCGATGATCGACGCGAAGACCTCCAGCGGGCCGGCGGCACCGACGTCGCCGCCGACGGAGGCGATGTTGCGGGTCACGGTCGAGCCGATGATCGTGGTGCCACCGGCGGAGAGCGTGCCGCCACCGTCACCCTCGGCGTAGTTGTTCGCGATGGTCGAGTTCACGACCACGAGGTCGCCACGGGCCCAGATACCACCACCCGCGTGCGCGACCGCGAGGTTGCGCGCGACGTTCGAGTTGACGACGAGGACGTCGGCCTCGCCGGAGATCGCGCCGCCGCGGTCGTCGGCGCGATTGCCGTTCAGGGTCGAGTCGTAGATCGCGACGTCCCCGTCGAGGGTGAAGATCGCTCCTCCGGGACCGTCGGCGTCACTGCCGTCGACGAGCGACCGGACGACCGTCACGTCACCGTCCTCGTCGGTGTAGAGCGCGCCGCCGTCACCGTCGGTGGTGTTGCCGTCGACCCACGAGTCGACGACGAGGATGTCGCCGGTCGACCCGATCGCGCCACCCGAGCCGTCGACGAGGTTGGTGCTCAGGACGGAGTCGTAGACCTGCACCCCGCCGCGGCGCGCGTAGATGCCGCCCCCGTCGTCGTTGGCGAGGTTGCCGTTGATGTGGCAGCGGTACGCCGTCACCCGCCGCATCGAGAAGACGCCGCCGCCCGGCTCCTCGGCGAGGTTCTCCTTGATCGTGCAGTCCTGCAGCAGGATCTCGCCGCGCGAGGTGAGCGCGGCACCCGGCCCGTCGGAGCCCCCGCGGGTGAGCGTCACGTCGCGCAGGTCCAACCAGCCGGTGCCGTCCTGGCGCAGCACCCGCTTCTCGAAGCAGGTCTGCCGCATCGTGTGCCCGTGCCCGTCGAGCACCAGTGGATACGGCGACTCGCGGATCGGATCGCCGAGGTGGCAGTCGCGCAGCGCGATGTCGGCGCCGAGGTCGATGCGCGTGCGGAGCGGGTCGGCCCAGGCTCCGCGGAGCTCGAGCTCGGTGGTGACCTCGTCGGTGTCCGCTGCCGCGCGCGGCAGCGCCAGGGCGGGCAGTCCCACCGAGACGAGCAGCACGACCACCCAGCGACGCATCACGGTCCTCGCTCTCGAGGGGAGCGTGGCTCCAGCGTAGGAGCGCGGCGCTGCTGGGTCCGGAACCTCCGACTCGCGTGTCCGGGACCGGCGACTCGGACTACTGCGTGCGCTCGGCGTACGCCGACGCGGCGGCGTAGACGTCGTCGACGTAGGACTGGTCGTGGTTGTAGGAGAAGATCGCGTCCGCCCAGCCGGCGCCGCTGGCGAGGTCGTGCCCGTCCGCGCAGAGGTAGCGGGCGGCGGCGTAGGCCGCGTCGTCGATGTCGTTGGGGTCGGCGATGCCGTCACCGTCGCCGTCGGAGCCCCAGGTCTCCCACGTGGACGGGATGAACTGCAGGGGGCCGACCGCGTGGTCCCAGGTCGGGTCGCCGTGCCAGACCGTCGACTCCGGGGTCGCCCGGATCGCGGCGAACTTGTGCCCGTCGAGGGCAGGCCCGAGCACCGGGGTGGACGAGTGGCCGTCCGCGCCGAGGGTCCGGCCGCCGATGGTGCCGTGGTGGGACTCGACCCAGCCGATGCCCGCGAGCGTCGTCCAGCCGACGTCGCAGCCGTCCGGCTCGGCGAGCTGCGCGTTCGCGTAGGCGCGTACGGCGGGCTCCGGGATCCCGCTCGCGGCGGCCGTCCTCGTGACCCAGGCGGGGTCGACCCGCGTCGGGGCGGCGGGGGCGTCGTCCGGCTGGCGGGCCAGTCGGGTCTCCGGCGACGGGGCGGGGACGTGCTGCCGCTGGGTCGCGACCACGATCGCGGGCCGCGCGAGCAGCGTCTGGGAGGCGGCGTACCCGAGTCCCGTGACCACCACCAGGGCGGTGGCGAAGGCAGCGATCAGCCGGCCGGCGCCCGAGCCGTGCTCAGCCAAAGCGGCCGTGCACGTAGTCGCTCGTGCGAGGGTCCTGGGGGTTCTGGAACATGGCAGCAGTATCCCCGTGCTCCACGATGACGCCGGGAGTGCCCTGGGAGGCGAGGAAGAAGGCGCACTGGTCGGAGACGCGCGCGGCCTGCTGCATGTTGTGCGTGACGATGACGATGGTGACCTCGCGGGCGAGGTCCTTCATGGTCTCCTCGATGACGCGGGTCGAGGTCGGGTCGAGGGCCGAGCAGGGCTCGTCCATGAGCAGCACGCGCGGCTTGATCGCCAGCGAGCGGGCGATGCACAGGCGCTGCTGCTGGCCACCGGAGAGGCCGCCGCCGGGCGCGTCGAGGCGGTCCTTGACCTCGTCCCAGAGACCGCCCTTGCGCAGGCACGACTCGACGAGCCCGTCCTTCGACGAGCGCGACGCCTTGGTGCCGGTGAGCTTGAGACCGGCGAGGACGTTCTCGCGGATCGACATCGCCGGGAAGGGGTTGGGCTTCTGGAAGACCATGCCGATCGCGCGACGGGCGTCGATCAGCCGCTTGGCCGGGTCGTAGATGTCCTCGCCGTCCAGGAGCACCTGACCGGCGAGCTGGGCCGACGGCACCAGCTCGTGCATCCGGTTGAGGATGCGCAGGAACGTCGACTTGCCGCAGCCCGACGGGCCGATCAGCGCGGTGATACCACCGGCGGGCATGGTCAGCGAGACCCGGTCGAGCACCTTGCGGTCGCCGAACCAAGCGGTGATCTCCCGTGCCTGGAGCTCCGCGAGCGAGGTCGCCGGGGCGCCGGGGGTGGGAGGCAGGACGGAGGTCTCGTCGGCTGCGGTGGTCATCGGTTCCTGTCTTTCCTGGTCCGTGCGGGGGTGGAGCGGGTCTCCCGCCGGTCCGGCCGCCGAGGCGGTCGGACCGGCGGGAGGGTGATCACTTCTGCTTGATCGAGAACGACTTCGAGGCGCCGTTCACGGTGGAGCTGCCGCCGTAGACGACCTTGAGGCTGTTCTTGCCCTTCTTGAGCGCCGGCAGGGTGATGGTCACCTTGCCGCCCTTGAGCTTGCCGCTCGCGAGGGTCTTGCTGCCCTTCTTGATCTTCACGGTGCCGGTGGCGGTCGCGCCGTCAGCCTTGACGGTGACGGTGCCCTTGGCCTTCTTGCCCTTGGCGACCGTGGCCGGGAAGGACTCCTTGACCTTCGACGACGCCTTGATCACCAGGGTCTCGGTGTCCTCCGCGCCGGCGAAGTTCGACTGACCCGGGGTGAAGGTGGCGGTGACGTCGTGGCTGCCCGCGCCGAGGGCGAGGGGGCTGGTGACGGCGCGGCCCGAGACGATCGGGACGTCGGCGGCCAGCACGGTGTCGCCCTCGGTGAAGGTGACGCTGCCGACGGCGGCCGGGGTCGAGGTCAGGGTCGCGGTGAGGTTGTACGCCGACGGCGAGCCCGCACCGGTGAGGGAGACCTCGGGGGTGGTGACGGAGTTGAGCGTGAAGTTGCTGCTCGCGGCGTTGAGGACCGAGCCGCAGTCGCCGCCGAGCGACGAGGTGGCGAGCTGGTCGAAGCCGGCGGCCTTGATGAGGTCCTGGGCGGCGGCGGAGCAGACGAAGCCGTTCTCACCGAAGAACGCCTGGATGTCGGCCCGGTTGGCGTCCTCCTGGCGGACGACGTTGTAGAGGTTGCGCTTGAACTCGACCTCGGAGCCGGTCACCGCGGTGACGGTGCCGGCGATCGCGGCGCGGCCCTTCGAGAAGGGGACGAGCGCGTTGGGCTTGGCGGTGAAGATCGCCGGGTCGTGCTCCTGGACCGCCGAGCCGGTCGGGTCCGCGTCGCTGGTGTGGTCCTTGACGCAGGCGCCGTACGACGTGGTGCCGGTCGGCAGCACCTTCGACTTGAAGAAGCTCTCGGTGCCCGAGCCGGACTTGGGCACGAAGGGCTCGATCGGCTGGTTCGGGTAGCTGGCGTTGACCTGGTTCCAGTTGGTGATCGTGCAGGTCACGTAGATGCCCTGCAGCTGGGCCAGGGTCATCGTCGGGTTCGACGCGGCGACCGGGTTGCTCTTGCCGACGGCGACCACGATGGTGTCGAGGGCGAAGGGGATCACGCGCATGCCGTTGGTGAAGTCGGCGGCCGACGGCGAGCCCGAGGAGCGGGCGAAGTCGACGGCCGAGACCTTGCCGGTGCCGTAGAGGGTGGCGCGACCGGGGCCGGAGCCGTTCGGGCGGGCCAGCGCGGCGCCGGTCGAGTCCACGGTGATGGGCGCGGGCAGGTCGTCGCCGGTGGTCTTGTTGGCACCGAGGGCACCGAAGGTGTCGACGTCGAAGGTCTGGCCGTAGTCGTCACGGGCGCCCTGGTTCCAGGCGTCCGCGAGCAGCTTGAGGGCGTGCTCGGAGGTGTCCGAGCCGACGCCGATGAGGTCGGTCGTGGTGATGCCGGAGGTCTTGCTGTCCTCCGGGCCGGGGCTGTAGGCCACGGCGGACGCCGAGCCGGCGGTCAGCGTCAGCGCAGCTCCGACGACCGTCGTCGCGAGGACGCCGGCCAGGGTCTTGCGTACCAACATTGCGTGTTCGCTTCCTGTGAGGTGGAGCGGCTGCCGCTTCTCGACGGGGTCAACCGCGGTTCTTCGTTGTTCATCTCTGCAGAGCCACCCGGGGGCGGCCGGACACGTGTCAGATCAGGTTCGGCAGCAGTCGCATGACCACGTCCGTGGACATCCAGGACAAGGCGATCGCGAGCGGGCTGGCGATCACCCACACGAGCGCTGTCGACCATCTCTGACGGGCGGCGACGACCCCGAGAGTCAGCGCCAGGAGAAGGGCCAGGCACAGCGCGAGGAGCGGGAGGGCTCCCGGGTCGCTGGCCATCGCCTTCTCGGAATCGGGCACAGCGGCCGGGCGGCCGGACGGTGCGGGGAACCCCTTCTTCGTCTCGGCGTCCACGTAGACCACCGACTGCGGGGAGATCGGGCCGAGGCGCCCGGTGCCGTAGGACGACACCAGCGTCAGCCGAGCGGCGCCGTCCGCAGCGGGCTGCGGCAGTGGATCGCCGGCGCGGCGGACGCCGATCACGTGGAACTTCTTGGTGCCCTGGCCGTCCACGACGGTGATCTCGGCACCGACCCGGAGGTCGGCCAGGTCCTGGAACGGCCCGCCGTACGTCGCACCGCGGCCGTAGACGACCGAGGTGCCGACCTGCCCCGGCAGCGGCGTGTCGCGGCGATGGCCCGGCCCCGCGAGCAGGTCGCCGGACGCGGTGCCCTCGACGACGACCTGCTCGACGTCGATCTCGGGGATGGTCAACAGCGCGACCGGGTCGCCCACCGGGACCACGGGCCCGAGGGGTGCGGTCGCGCCGGCGAGGTCGGTGCGCAGCTCGCGATAGAGCAGGTCCTGGTCGCGGCCCTGCGAGACCGAGCCCAGGAAGAGCAGCTGCACGGCCATCCAGAGGCAGACGATGCCGATCATCGTGAACGCCGAGGACAGCACCATCGACGCACTCTCGACCTGCGACGGCGGGCCGGCGGGCGTGCGCGGCGCGGGCGTCGCCCGCCGCTGGCGCGGCTTCTTCGCCTTCTTCGCCTTCTTCGCGGACGTCGGCTCGGTCGTGTTCACGGGCGCGTCCGGGTCCAGGGTCGCAGTCATCCACGCCTCCGCACGTACGGCGCGATCCGGGCGACGACGGCCGCCACGCAGCCGATGCCACCGACGAGGATGAGCAGCGGCAGCAGGCCGCCGGCCAGCCCGGAGCTGACCTCCTCGGTCGCGGGCATCGGGGTCGCCTCGGGTGCGGTGCTCGGCGTCGCGGACGGGGTGGCGTCGGCCGACGGGTCGTCGGCCGACGGCACGTCGCCCGGAGGAGTGACGTCGCCGCCCGAGCTGCCGTCGCCGTTGGTGTCGGTCGGGTCGTCGCTCGGGTCGCCGCCGGGCTCCGCCGGCGCCTTCTGCGCCTCCACCGCGTCGGCCACGTCCTGCGCCGAGTGCCACAGCGCCGCGGTCACGCCGGTCCGACGGATCGGCAGGAAGCCGCCGGGCAGCTCGCCGTTGCCGGACCCGGGCTGCTGGCCCTCGGTGGTCGAGACCCGGATGAACTGCGCGACCTTGTCGGCGTCGTCCTGGTCGAGGTTGTGCAGCCTCGCGGCGGTGTAGACGACCATCGTCCCGGGGTAGGCCGTCCGCGACCGTCGTACGGCGGTCTGGTCGAGGGCGAACGGGCCGTAGCGCTCGGTCTGCTTCGAGAGTCGCAGCGCGGCGGCGAGCGACCTGTCGGTCGGCGCGACGTAGTGCTTCGGCGTGGTCTCCAGCGCGGCCGTGTGCAGCCCGTAGCGGGCCGCGTCACCGAGGCTGACGACACCGAGCATGAACCGGTAGCCGTAGGGCTGCCGGTCGACGCGACCCAGCTTGTAGGTGGGCGGCGTGGTGCTGATGTCCGTGTCGCAGCGGGTCTGGGTGTTGGGCCAGCCGTCGATGAGGGCGCTCGAGATCTTCGCGAGCGTCGTGACCGGGGCCGCGACGTTGTTGAAGTAGACCGACGGGTTCGCCAGCTGGCACTGGGTGGAGCCGTCCGGCACGAAGTCGTCGAGCAGCGGCCACTCCGACACGGGCAGCGCGAACTTCTTGTACGACGGGTTGACCTTCATGCCCCACGGGTCGGGCTTGCCGTCGATGAAGTCCATCGCGTCCTTGTCGGTCGCGATGTAGGAGGTCAGCTGCTGGATGATGTCGGAGGAGTTCGCGAGGTTGAGCAGCGCGGCTCCGGCCTCGTTGCCGACCTTCGGCAGGCCGGGGTTGAGCTTCTGGAACTCCGGGTCGTCCTGCAGGCCCCACGGGTTGTCGCCCATCCCGGGGTGCTGGGCGCCGAACGTGGAGCCGGCGTACGACTGCGTGAGGAGCTTGGCCAGCAGTCGCGCGTTCAGCTTGAGCTGGGTGTACTCGCCCTCGTTGTCCGGCTTGTCCATGATGTAGCCGATCGCGAAGCCGGTGACCGCCGTCGGCGCGTAGCCGACCGGGTCGGCGCCCGCCTGGTGCTCCCCCGACACCAGCGCGGCCGGGCCGCCGCCGTTGGTCATCAGGTCGAAGCCGGCCTGGTCGGCCATCGTGTTCATCTGGAACTTGAAGCGGCGCTTGTTCAGGCAGTACGCCGGCGCCCACTGGAGCGCGGCCTGCGAGAGCAGCTCGGAGCCGTAGAAGCCGGTCGGCGCGCGGTCGTCGAGGATGTCGCACACGTTCGGCGGGGCGCCGAAGGTGATCGGGACGACGAAGCGGTTGCGCCAGTTGGACGCCGACCACCACAGCGAGGGAGCCACGGCCGCGTCCGGCGCACCGAGGATGTTGGAGGAGCCCGGGGCGAACTGGCCGGTCTTGCGGCAGTTCTTCTCGACCGCGGTCAGCTGGGTCGCGGTCGGCGTCGACGCCTGGTCACAGCTGATGCCCGAGATCGGGACGACCACGATCGAGCACTTGGTGTCCTGGTTGCAGCCCAGGGACTCGTTCTCGACGTCGGAGCGCACCTCGAACTGGACCGAGCCGGCGCCGTTCTCGTCGGAGAACGCCGCGATCTCGGCCGGCGGGAACGACGAGTCGGCAGCCGCCTCGGGCGGCATGTGGTTGATGTCGCAGGCGTCGTACGTCGTGCCGTTCGCAGCGACGAACGGCGTGATGTGCGTGGCGAGCAGGCCGGTGTCGTCGACGCCGGGGCACTCCTCGGAGGTCGGCATGGGGTCCATGCCGCTGTTGATCTCCTTGTCCGCGTCGGCGGCGTACTCGTCCTCGCGCCACACCGCGGCGGACTGGGAGACGCCGACCTGGGAGCGCTGCGCGACGGCCGTGGTCCAGCAGGTCTCGGGCGTGACCTTGTCGCCCCAGCCGCGGCACTGGAGGACGACGACCGGGTACTCCTGGTTGAGGCCGTTGCCGCCGTACGGGTCGGGCGCGCGGCCGGCGCTCTGCTGGGCGCCCTTCCACGAGACCTGGACGCGCTCACGGCCACGCAGGTTGCGCGTGTGGTCGACGTCGACCGTCATCTTGTAGGGCTGGCCCGTGAGCGGGTTGTTCAGCGTCGTCTTCGAGCCGTCGTAGTTCACGAACTCGCGTGCGAAGCTCTTGGTCTCGGAGAACTCGCCCTCGTCGCTGGCCCGCCTGCCGACCTCGGTCGGCGCCGCGGAGGCCGGCGCGGTCGAGGCCGACGCCGTCGACGTCGCCGCCATCGCGGGGACGACCAGCGAGCCCGCCAGCACCAGCAGGACGAGGAGACGCTTCAGCGCGCCGCTCATGCGGCACCGCCTCGTCGGCGCCGGAGCGCGACCACGAACATGCCGGGCAGCAGCACGAGGGCGAGCAGCTCGACCACGGCCAGCCAGCCGAAGGTCCGCTGGTCGACGGCCCGGTCGGAGACGAGCTCGGTCGGGTTGGCGTAGATCGCGTCGCCGGAGGTCGTCGATCCGGTGCTGCCGACGGCCTGGCCCGTCTCCGGATCGATCGCCGTCGGGGCGTCGCCACCGTCACCGCCACCGCCGTTGCCCGTGCCGTCGCCGCCACCGCCGCCACCACCGTCGCCGTTGTCGCCACCGGCGGAGGTGTCACCACCACCGCCGTCGTTGTCGTCGGTGCTGGGCGTGTTGGTCCCGGTCGACGTGCCGCACGGGCCCTGGCCGACCTTGTCGCAGGCCGCCGGCATGGGTGCCGTCTCGGCGAGCACGTTCTTGTTGAGGTTGGAGCCGTCGAAGGTCGGGTTGTTGCACGAGCGGACGTCGCGGTCACTCAGGTCGACGTCCGAGTCGGCCTTCTTGAGCTTCGCGAGCTGCTGGAAGCCGGCCTGGACGAGGTTCAGCGGCAGCGGCGAGTAGCCGTAGGAGCCGGCCTTGGTCTGGCCGGTGCACAGCGAGTAGTACATGAAGTCCGCGAGCGTCTGCCGCTTCGCGGTCGTCATCCGCGGGTCGTCGGACCCGGTCGGGATGATCATGTAGGAGTACGACGAGATCGGGTACGCCCGCGGGTCCGGGTTGGTGTAGACGTCGTCGAGGATCTGGGTCAGGTAGAGCTGGCTGCTCTGGTCCTGGTTGATCTTCGCCTTCGTCAGCGCGACCGCGGTGTTGTACTGCGTCGGCTCCACGAAGTAGCCGGCCTTGTTCTCGACCTTGACCACCGGGTAGCTGGCGTTGACCGGGTAGGAGTACTCGACGTACCCGATCGTGCCGTTGCCCGCGAAGCCCTTGATGGTGTTCATGACCTGGTCGGAGCCGGCCTGGCTGATCATCCGGGTGCCGGACTTCTTCGGGTAGTACGACGTCAGGCCGGCCTGGCCGAAGTAGGGCCGCCAGATGTTGGGGTACTCGTGGTCCATCCAGGTGGTGAACTGCGCGGTGGTGCCCGACCCGTCCGAGCGGACGACCGGCGTGATCGGCAGCGACGGGAACTTCCGGCCGTTGTTGTCCTTGGTGATCGCCGGGTCGTTCCAGTTGGTGATCTGGTTGGTGAAGATCTTGGCGATCGTCTCGCCGGACAGGCGCAGGTTGCGGACCAGCTCGTTGCCGATCTTGAGCTGGTAGGTGAAGGCGGTGCCACCGGCCACGATCGGCAGGTAGGCGTACTTGCGCCCGTTGCTGGTGTCGGACTGACCGCGCTCGTCGGTGCCCTGGTAGGGGATCTCGGAGATCGCGAAGTCGGTGCTGTCCTGGGAGAAGTCCTTGCGGCCCTTGGTCGAGCCGCCTCCGGTGTAGACGACCTTCATGCCCGAGGCGTCGACGTCGGCGATCCACTGCTGGACGATGAGCTCGGACCAGGTGGAGCCGGTGCCCTCGATCTGCGCGTAGACCGTCGCGCTCGCGGCCCCGGGCAGGGCGGCGATGCAGACCATCGACAGGGCGAAGGCCAGGACGGTACGGATCAGGCGGTTCACGGGGCTCCCTCGGTGGAGTCGGGCGGGTACGGCGTGTCGCCGTCGGAGCTGACCGGGCCCATCTCGACGAGCGGGTCGGCGGTGCGGAGGTTGAGGCCGAACCGGTTGGTGCCACCGGTGAGGCGACGACTCGGCCGGACCTTCTTCGCCTTCTTGGGCCGGGCGATGAGACGCGCGGTGATGAAGAGGACCAGCACCACGGCCATCAGCACGGTGCCGGCGGCGAAGGCACGCGCGATCGAGTTGGGCTCACCGGAGCGCACCGTGGAGTAGATGAAGAGCGGCAGCGAGTTCATGACGCCGTCGGTCGGGTTGGTCACGAAGAACGGCGCGTTGCCGGAGGTCAGCAGGACCGGGCTGGTCTCGCCGATGCCGCGCGCGATGCCGAGGATGCAGGCGGTCGCGAGGCCCGGTCGGGCGGTCGGCAGCACGACGTACCAGACCGTCTTCCAGCGGCTGGCGCCGAGCGCCAGGCTCGCCTCGCGCAGGCCGCCGGGGACGACGCGCAGCACCACGTCGGAGGCGCGGGCGATGATCGGCAGCATCATGACGCCGATCGCCAGCGCGGCCGCGAGGCCCGAGCGCGGGTAGCCGAGAGCGACGATGAAGACGGTGTAGATGAAGAGGCCGGCGACGATCGACGGCAGCGCCGTCATCGCCTCGACGACCGTGCGCACGACGCGCGCGAACCGGCCGCCGACCTCGCTCATGAAGACGGCCGTGCCGACGCCGAGCGGCAGGGTGATCGCGACCGCGATGCCCACCTGGATCAGCGAGCCGAGCACCGCGTGCGCGACGCCGCCCTCGTCGAAGGGGTCCTTGGGACCGACGCCGGACATGTCGTCGACGAAGAAGTTGAGGTGCATGAGCGGCCGCCAGCCGCGGACCACGACGAAGACGACCGCGCTGACCAGGACGGCGCCGACGATCATCGCTCCGACCGTCACCACGCTGGCCGCGACCCGGTCGCGGACCTCGACCATGCCGCCGGACATCGAGGCCGTGACGGCGTTGACCGCGAGGCCGCACACGAACCAGGCGATGAGGAACCACGGCAGGCCCTCGAGCGGCAGCAGGCGTTGCGTGATCAGCCAGGCGAGCGCGAGCGCGGCGACCCAGCTGCCGATCAGTGCGAAGCGCTCGTCGAGCGTGGGCTTGCCGAGCGAGCTGCGCGGGACCGGCGGAGCCGCGTCCGCGTCGTACGTCGGCAGGTGGGTCTGTCCGACGGCCGGCGCGTCGGTCTGGGGCACGGCGGTCATGGCCTTTACGCGTCCGTCCCAGCGCCCGAGCGGCTTCGGTTGACGATCACCGCGGCGACCGTGTTGACGATGAGGGTGATGATGAAGAGCACGAAGCCGGCGGCGAGCAGCGCCGACAGCTGGCTCTTGCTCGCGTCGCCGAACCGGCCCGCGATCAGGGCGGAGACGGTGTTGCCACCGATCTCGAGGACGCGCCACTTCGCCTCGAAGGACGGGGAGAGGATGAGCAGCACGGCGATCGTCTCGCCGAGCGCGCGACCGAGGCCGAGCATCGTGCCGCCGATGATGCCGCCGCGGCCGAAGGGCAGCACGACCGCGCGGATCATGCCCCACTTGGTCGCGCCGAGCGCGAGGGCGGCCTCCTTCTCGCCGGGAGGCGTCTGCGAGAAGACCTGGCGCATCACCGCGCAGGACATCGGCAGCACCATCATCGCGACGGCGATGCCGGCGCAGAACATGGAGAAGCTGTAGCGGGAGATGTCGACGACAGGAGCGTTCGGGTCGGCGTTCTCGACGTCGAAGAAGGGCACCCAGCCGAAGTTGCGGTCGAGCCAGACCGCGAGCTCCGAGGCGTGCGGCATGATCAGGAAGTAGCCCCAGAGGCCCCAGATGATCGAGGGGACCGCGGCCATCAGGTCCACCATCGAGACCAGGGTGCTGCGCAGGAAGCTCGGCGCGTACTCGCTGATGTAGAGCGCGGTCACCAGTGCCAGCGGGAAGGCGATCGACATCGCGACCAGCGCGACGCAGATGGTGCCGGTCAGCACCGCCCGGATGCCGAGGATGTCGGCCTCGGGCTGCCAGGTCGTCTCGGTGAAGAAGCTGATGCCGTAGTGCTGGAGCGTCGGCCAGGCCTGCCAGCCGAGGAAGATGCCCACGCCGCCGGTGATGACGAGCACCGTGGCGCCGACCACCCGGATCGACTGGACGAACACCGCGTCCGCGCCGGTCGACTTGCGCGAGATCCTGCGGGGACTGACGTCGGTGGACGTGTCCGGGACCGGAAGGGTGGTGGCCACTGCCTGCTGGTGCTTTCTGACGATCTGGAACAGGCGGTGTGCCGCCTGTGAATCGCCTGAAGTGTCAGGAGGTCACCGAAACGAACGGGTCGTCGGAGGTGAACGCCGCACGAACAGCGCGGCGTCCTTCGCCGAACATCCCACCGGACCGGTTTCGGGGTGGCCCGAACGGGTCATCGTGGGCCCTCACCCCATGGCCCGTCCGGGTCCTGGGGTTCATCGATATCGGCGATGACCCGATGCACCGGGGTTTCGCACCATGGAGGAGGGAGAGAGCCCTCGGCTCAGCACCGGTCCAGGTCGGTGGTGGAGGACCTCGCCTGAACAGGACCCCCGGGCGCCGCTGCACCGGGGGTCCTGTCGCGTCCGCGCACGGCCGCGCCGCCGCGACTCCCCAAATTCCGGCAAAGCCGAGGGCAGCGCCGTGCCGACCCGGTCGGCCCACCCATAGTGGCGGCTCGTGACGACGCTCGCCGTCGGGACGGTCGCTCGGGGTCGTTCCGTCGCGACCAGGCACCGCGAGAGAGGAGCCACCGATGCTGCAGTGGGCACGGGCGCCTCGCGGGTGCCGCGAGGGCGTCACGACGGCCGTCCTCGCGGCACTGATCGCACTCCCCATGGTGCGCATCGCGCTCGACCCCGACGCCGGAGCGCAGCGGGCCGCGACGGTGGGGACGTTGCTCGCCCACGCGGCCCTGCTGGCGGCGGGGACGGCCCTCTTCCTCGAACGCCGGCTGGGCGGGCCCCGCGGCGACAGCTGGCTGGTCGTCGTCCTGACCGCCATCGGGACCCAGGGCGTCTACTGGTCGGCCCTGGCCGCCACCGACGTCGTCAGCACCCCCGAGCACCCGACGCTGCTCGCCGCGGGCCTGGTCGCCGGCACGCTGCTGGTCCTCCTCGCCGTCCGGGCCTCCGGGCGCCTGCCCGACAGCCGGGCACCCCTGGTGACGGGCTGCGCCCTCGGTCTCGGGGTCATCGGGATCCGCTCGATCGCCGCGAGCCTCGCTTCGGAGCAACCGGCAGGGAGCCCGTCGACCGCGGTCGTCGGGGTGCTGCTCGGGATCGCGTTCGCGCTGACCGTGGCGGTGGCGATCGCCCTGCTCCGGATCGCCACGGTGCCACCCTGGGTCCGGCTCCGCCTCGCGGTGGCTGTGACGCTCCTGGCGCTGGGTCGCATCACGCTCCTCCCCGACCAGGGATCCTGGCCCGCCGTCGTCGCGGCGATCGCCACCACCGCCGCCGCGGTCGTGCTGCTGGCCACGACCGCCGACCAGGTGCGCACGACCCTGCTGACCGAGCGCGAGGTCAGGGCGCTGCTCGAGCGGCGGATCGAGGACGTCGAGGCCGAGATCCGCAACGACCGCTCACGCGTGCACGAGATCCGCGCGACGTTGGGCGGGATCGCGTCCGCCTCCGACCTGCTGCACCGCCGGGCGGCGACGATCGGGCCGGCCCGCCGCGCCGAGCTGGAGTCGATGATGGACTCCGAGCTGGCCCGGCTGGAGCGGCTCACGACCGATGATGCCGCGCTGCGGCCGGGCACGGTCGACCTCGACAGCACCATCCTGCCGCTCGTGCTGCGCCACCGGCTGCGCGGCACCGACGTGCGGTGGGAGCCCAGCGGCGCGACGGCGTGGGGCCGCGCGGACGACGTCGCCGAGATCCTCAGCGTGCTGCTCGAGAACGCCCGCCAGCACGCGCCGTACGCCGAGGTGCGCATCGAGGTGCACCCGTCCGAGGAGACCGTCGAGATCCGGGTGAGCGACACCGGCCCCGGCGTGGACCCGCTGCTGGGGAACGCGATCTTCGCGTGGGGCGGGCACCGGGCCGGCTCACCGGGCGAGGGCATCGGCCTCAGCACGGCCAGCGAGCTGTCGGCCGCGCTCGGGGGCTACCTCCGGCTGGTCGACTCCCCCGGCGGCGGGGCGACCTTCGCCCTCGGGCTCCGACCGACGTCGGTGCACCACGACAACAGCGCCTCGGCCTGAGCGGCGGGCCGGACGGCCGGACCTCGCCAGCGGGCCGGCTCAGGTGCGGGCGAGCCGGCGCAGCATCGCCTGCACCTGCGCGCGGACCGCGGCCTCGGAGATGCCGTAGCGCTCGGCGATCGCCTTCACCGTGCCGCCCTCGTAGAGCAGCCGGAGGAGGTCGCTCTCCCGCGAGGTCAGGTGGCCGTGGTGGCGGCGCCAGGGCTCGGGGACGTCGCTGGTGGTGCGCCAGCTGCGCAGCACGGAGCGGCGGACGACGTCGTTCATCGGCGAACGGCCCTCGCGGACCTGGTCGACGACGGCGATGAGCTCGTCGAGCCCGAGGTCGGAGCCGAGCACTCCGCTCGCGCCGGCCTCGAGGAGGCCACCCCACAGCGAGCTGGGCGGCCCCTGGGTCAGCACGACCCACGGCAGGTCGCACGACTGGCCGACCGCGCGGACCTCGCCGGCCCGCCCCTGGAGGTCGACCTCGCAGACGATGAGGAGGAGGTCGGGCCCCGTCCCCCCGCGGGGAACCGGGACCCGGACCTCCGGGAGGTCGGGCGGCCAGCCGGGCAGGAGCACCGCCGCGACGCCCCGGCTCGCGAGCGCGGCGCGCAGCGCCTCGCCGACCAGCCGGTGATCGCTGGCGACCAGGACGGTTCCGAGAGTGCGCCCGCTCCGCTCCACGGGACCAGCATGCGGGCTCGGCGCCGGGCCGGTGGTCCTGCTCCGACGGGCCCCCAGAATTGAGGACGCCGCCTCCCCGGATTTCAGGATTGCGTCCAAATCGGGACGAAATGAGTCCTGTAAATTCGGTTAAGAATTGGTCGTTTGACGACCGAATTGCAATTGACTCGGCAGAAACCCCGCTGATTCCGCATCTCATCCCTAGAATGTGGTATCGGCCTCCAGCGTTTCCGCAAACGTCGGTAAAGCCGTGCAAATGTTTGACCGCGGGCCGGCATGAACCACGTGCCGACTCGGGGGCGCAGGCAACACTGCGCCGGTCCGCTCATCGTGGCGTGCCGGCAGCAGCATCGGGGAGCAGTTCATGAGTAGCGGACTACGGGGTGGCCCTGCACGTGGGGGCCGTGGATGGGTAGCGACGGCGGTGGTCGCCGCGGTGCTGCCTGTCCTGCTCGCGCCCTTGCTCGCCCCCGACCTGCGCTCGTGGGAGGGACTGGCCGACGTCAGCCGGATCAGCACGCTGCTGATCGTCCTGGCCGCGGACCTCCTCTTCTACATCGCCTGGCGCGCCACCGGGGGGCCGATCGGCTGGCTGACCCTGGGGCTCACCGCCCTCTCGTTGGACGCGCTGACGCTGGCCGCCATGATGGTGACCGACTCCGACGCCCTCGAGACGCACCGCGCCTGGGCGACGCTCGTGCAGATCGCCAACGCCGTCGGCGTCCTCGTGCTCGTGGCGCTCGCGCGCCGCCGGACCCTGCGGGTCGACCCGCTGGTGGCCGGCATCGGCATCGGCCTGGCCGCGACGCTGACGCGCGCGGCCCTGGTCGGGATCATGCCGTCGATGGGCCTGTCCGACCGCCAGGCGGACCTCCTCCAGCTGGTCAACCTGCTCATGGCGCTGCTGGTCGCGGTCGGGCTGTTCCGGCTCGCGTCCCAGGCGGCCTGGGCGCCGTGGCGGATCACGATCGCGTGGGTGCTGCTGAGCCTGGGCCACACGGCCGCGTATCTGGCGAGCCCCCCGTTCCTCCTGACGGTCGTGACGATCGTGACGGACATCCTCGGCGCGGCGTTGATCGTCTCGGTCGCCGCCGCGCTCGCCTGGGTGGCGCTCCAGGACCAGCGCGAGACGCTGCGCCGGACCCGGCACGAGCTCGAGCTGGTCCAGATGAGCGTCCGCGACGACGCGGCGCGACTGCACGAGATGCGGGCGACGGTCGCGGGGCTGACCTCGGCCGCGCAGCTCATCCGTCGCGAGGACCTCCCCGAGGACCGTCGCGACTCGATCGAGTCGATGATGGAGTCGGAGATGGATCGTCTCCAGCGGCTCCTCCAAGGTTCACCCTCGTCGGAGCCGACCTCCCTGGTCGACCTCGACTCCACGATCGAGCCGCTCGTGGTGCGCCACCAGCTGCGCGGCTCCAAGGTCCGGTGGCGTCCGACCGGCGAGCGCGTCAGCGCCCGTCGCGACGACGTCGCCGAGGTCATCAACGTTCTCCTGGAGAACGCGTTCCAGCACGCGGCGGGGGCTGGAGCCTGGATCTACACCCGCCACATCGACGGTCACGTGGAGGTGGCCGTCGCCGACGCCGGTCCCGGCGTCGACCAATCCGTTCGGCCCCACATCTTCGAATGGGGCGAGCGGAGCAAGAGTTCTGGCGGCAGTGGGATCGGGCTCAACGTCGCACAACAGCTCACCGTGGAGCTCGGCGGGTACTTGCGACTCGTCGACTCCCCCGCCCTCGGGGCGACGTTTGTGTTGGGCCTACCTGCGGAGGACGCACCGTGACACCCCTGTCAGCACGCAAGGACATCCGCGTGCTCATCATCGAGGACCATGCCCTCTTCGCCGAGTCGCTCGAGCTCGCGATGTCGATGGAGGGCTACGACGTACGCCGGGCTCCGGTGCCGTCCCAAGGAGGGTCCATGGGCGCCCTCTTCAGTGCCGTGGCCCGGATGCGGCCGACCATCGCCCTGGTCGACCTCGACCTCGGACCGACCGGCGACGGGGTCCGCCTCGTCGGCCCGCTGGTCGCCAACGGGGTCCAGGTCGTCGTCGTCACCGGGTCGAACGACCAGGCCCGGTGGGGCGAGTGCCTGCGGCACGGCGCCCGCACCGTGCTGGCGAAGACCCGGCCGCTCAACGACATCCTGGCCACGGTCCGGCGGATCACCGAGGGTCTCCCCGTGATCGACCGCCAGGAGCGCGACCGGCTCATCCAGCTGTGGTTCGAGCGCCGGCAGAAGCTGCAGGTGCTGATCGAGAAGCTCCAGCTGCTGACGCCGCGTGAGCAGGTCGTGCTCGGCCAGCTCATGAAGGGTCACCAGGTGCGCGAGATCGCCGAGGACAGCGTGGTCTCCGAGGCGACGGTCCGCACCCAGGTGAAGTCGATCCTGGCCAAGCTCGAGGTCTCCTCGCAGCTCGCCGCGGTCGGGCTCGCGCACGAGGTGGGCTGGCGGCCGCTCGCCGCCGCGGTATGAAGCGCGCCGGCGGGCTCGCCCAATATTGGGCATAAGCGGTCATCGCGCTCGGGGCGTCCTCCCGGGTCCACCACAGTGGGCCCATGAGTGCAGCTCCCGCCGTCGAGGCCGGGTCAGTCCTCGGCGCCGGCCGGGTGCGCGTCCGGCACGACGTCGTCGACCCGGGCCGTGAGCCCGTCGAGCAGCTGCACCACCCCGTCGATCGAGGTCTCGGCCGCGTCGACGACCAGGCTGGCGCCCGCCTCGAGGAGAGCCTCCCAGCCCGGTCCGCGCGGCGTGCTCGCGACGACCATCCACGGGAGGTCGGAGCCGGAGACCACCTCGCGGGCGAGCGCGACGGAGTCGTCGGGCTCGAGCGCGTGGAGCAGCAGCCCCACGCGGCCGCCGTCGGCCGTCCCGGCCGGCGCCGCCGCGTCATGCACCACGGAGAACCCGGCAGCGTCGAGCGCGGCGGACACCGCGTCCGCGATCGCCTGCTGGTCCGCGATGAGCAGCACCGTCGGCCGTGCCGTTCCGGTCATCGTCTGCCTCGCATCCCCAGATCCGCTCACCAGTCGCAGCCTCTCGGGGAGGGAGAACTGCCACCGGCCCTGCTAGTCCCCCGAACGGGTCAGGTACGCATCCCGCCGTGCTCGGTGCACCGCACTGGAGCCTGTGAGTGCGCTGCGACTGGTGAGCCTATGTCTTCACAGGAACGAGTCGGGTTACCGAGGGGTCACGCCTCGTGACAATGTCGTGACCCTGGTCACGACGGGGCGGCCAGCTCCGCCTCCGAGCGCAGCATGCAGAACTCGTTGCCCTCGGGGTCGGCCAGCGTGACCCAACCGCTCCCCGGGCCGTACTTCCCCCGGTGGTCGGCGACCTGGGTGGCGCCGTGGGCGAGCAGGGTCTCGACCTCCTCGTCCCGGCTGGCCGCGCGCGGCCGGAGGTCGAGGTGCAGGCGGTTCTTGCCCTCCTTGACGTCGGGCACCTCGATGAAGAGCAGGCAGTGCCCGGACTGGGGGTCGCGGATCATGCACTCCTCGTGCCCCGGCAGGTTGGGGTCCCCGTCGATGTCGACGTAGCCGAGCACCGGCTTCCACCACTCGGAGAGCTCGTAGGCGTTGCGGCAGTCGATGGTCGTGTGCGAGACGAAGGCGGTCATGGCCCCACCCTGGCCGGACCGCGGGCCACGCTCAATCGGTTTGCCCGGCGGGACGATCGGGGGTGCCGACCCACCCCGCCACCGCCACGCCGTGCCCCGCCAGCAGCTCGGCGAGCCTCGGGTGGCCGTCGGCGAGCTCCCAGCGCTCGGCGGCGAGCCCGACCGACCGGGCACCGTCGACGTTCGGCTGCTTGTCGTCGACGAAGAGGACGGTCGCCGGGTCCGCGCCGATCATCGCCACGGCCTTCTCGAAGTACGCCGGGTCGGGCTTGGCGAGGCCGATCTCGCACGAGTAGACCGCGACGTCGAAGCGGCTCTCGTCGAGGCCCAGCGTCTCGCGCATGTAGCGGGCGCGATGGTGCTCCTGGTTGGTGCCGAGGTGAACGCCGTAGCCGGCCGCGCGCAACCGGTCGACCAGTGCCAGCGACGTGGGGTCGACGACGATCGAGCGCCACATCAGCGCGAAGAGGTCGGCCGGGTCGACCTCGATGCCGTGCCGGAGGGCGAGCCGGCGGAACTCCACGAAGAAGTCGATCTCGCCGGTCATCGCCGGGGTGTTGAGCACCCCCAGGTCGGCGATCAGCTCGGAGGTGATGCGCGCGGCGTAGGGGCCGGCGGCCTCCTGGGGCGCGCCCGGGTGCTGGAGGACCTCGTCGGCGTCGAGGAGGACGTGCCGGATCGCCGGGCCGGTGGCCGGGCCCGTCATCCGGCGGAGGTGACGCCGTGCTCCTTGACGAACGCCACGATGCGCTCGGCGAGCTCGGGCCGGCAGACGATCAGGTCGGGCAGGTAGACGTCGTCCTGGTTGTACTCGAGCGGGGTGCCGTCGATGCGCGAGGTGAAGAGGCCCGCGGCCCGGGCGACCGCGACCGGCGCGGCGGAGTCCCACTCGTACTGGCCGCCCGCGTGGACGTAGGCGTCGGTGACGTCACGGGCCACCGAGATCACCTTCACGCCGGCAGAGCCCATCGGCACCAGCTCGGCGTCGATCTCCTGGGCGAGCGCGTGCACGAACTCCGGCGGCCGGCTGCGCGAGACCGCGATCCGGGGCCGGTCCGAGGTGCTCGGCGGCACCACCGGGGGCGTGCCGGTGTTGAAGGTCTCGCCGAGGGCGGGCTGGGCGACGGCGCCCGCGACGAGGTCACCGTCCTGCCACAGCGCGACGTGGACGGCCCAGTCGTCGCGGGGCACCTCGGAGAACTCGCGGGTGCCGTCGAGCGGGTCGACGATCCAGACCCGGCTGTTCTCGAGGCGGGCCTTGTCGTCCTTGCCCTCCTCGGACAGGACGGCGTCGCCGGGTCGGTGCTCGGCCAGCAGCTCCATGAGCAGCTCGTGGGCGGCGCGGTCGCCGGCGTCCTTGAGCTCACGGCCCTCGAGGCCCTCCTGCCGGACCTCCAGCAGGCGCTCGCCGGCGACGGTGGCCAGCCAGGTCGCGAGGACGTGGTCGTCGGTGGCGGCTTCGGCGGGAGGCGTTCCGGGAGCGAAGGTCATGGGAGTGACCTTATCCAGGGCTGCTCAGCTGTTGAACTTCTGCTGGGTGCGCTCGAGCCCCTCGGTGACGAGCGTCTCGACGGCGTCGGCGGCCGTGTCGACCTGGAAGGGCAGCACCTTCTTCTCGGTCGAGGAGTAGTTGGAGAGCACGAAGTCGGCGACCTCCTGCCGGCCGGGCGGGCGGCCGATGCCGACGCGCACCCGGTGGAAGTCGCCGGTGCCGAGCGAGGAGCGCATCGAGCGCAGGCCGTTGTGGCCGTTGTCGCCGCCGCCCAGCTTGGCCCGCATCGTGTCGAAGGGGATGTCGAGCTCGTCGTGGACGGCGATGATCCGCTCGGGCGGCACCTTGTAGAAGGTGGCGAGCTGCTTGACCGGGCCGCCGGACTCGTTCATGTAGGTCCGCGACTTCATCAGCACGACCCGTGGTCCCGGCGTACCGGGCGCGCCCAGGCGGCCCTCGACGACGTCGGCCCGGCCGGACTTGTGGGCTCGGAAGGGCGAGCCCATCCGTGCGGCCAGCTCGTCGACGACCAGGTAGCCGATGTTGTGCCGGTGGCCGGCATAGGAAGGGCCGGGATTCCCGAGCCCGACCACCAGCCACACGGGGGTGGAGTCGGACATGGGATCCCGGCCCTTTCTTCGGAACAGGTGGAGCTCAGCCCTCCGAGGAGGTCTCGCCCTCGGCAGGAGCGTCGTCCTCGGCGCCGACCTCGTCGACGTCGGCGTCGCCCTCCTCGCGCTCGATGCCGGCCTCGGCCTCGGCCTCCTCCAGCTCGGCCTCGAGGGCCTCGGCGGAGATCTGCTGGGTGACGTTGACGATCAGCGTGTCGGCCTCGGTCAGCAGGGTGCTGCCCGAGGGCAGCTTCAGGTCGGAGGCGTGGACCTGGGTGCCGACCTCGGCGCCCTCGATGTCGACCTCGATGGCCTCGGGGATGTGGGTGGCCTCGGCCTCGATCTGGACGGTGGCGTTCTCGGTGACGACCAGGGTCTCGCGGGCGGCCTCGCCGATGAGGTGGACCGGGACGTCGACGGTGACCTTCTCGCCGCGCTTCACGGCGACGAAGTCGATGTGCTCGAGGTGGCGCTTGATCGGGTCGACCTGAACCTGCTTGGTCAGCGCCAGCTGGGACTTGCCATCGATCTCGAGCTCGAGCAGCGCGTTGGCGCCGCCGTGCTTGAGGGCCATCATCGTGGCGTGGCCCGGCAGGGTCACGTGGATCGGCTCGTTGCCGTGGCCGTAGATGACGGCGGGCACCTTGTCCTCGCGGCGGATGCGGCGGGCGGCACCCTTGCCGAACTCGGTGCGGGCCTCGGCCTGGATCTTCTCGCTCATCGCGTCTGTCTCCTCGTACGTGCTGGCTGATCGTGTGTGTCTGCGTCTCGGGGCCTCGGCGCGACGGCTCGACTCAACCCGGGGGATCAGTCAGCCCTGTCGATCACGGTGCACCACCAGGGGCCTGGGGCGCTCCCTCGCCGAGGCAACCGCACAAGACTAACGGCGATCCGGCGGTGAGGTGAAATCGGAGAGCTTTCGCGGGCAGGGCGGAGTCGGCCGAGGACGTTCTAGGGTCGTCGGGTGCCTTCCTTGACGCTCGACGAGGCGCGCGAGCGCGCCGCCCAGCTCACCGAGGTGGCCTACGCGGTCGACCTCGACCTGACCGACGCGGAGACCTTCGGCTCCCGGACACTGGTGCGCTTCCGGTCCGCGTCGTCGCAGACCTTCCTGGAGCTGACCGGGGCCGTCGAGATCGAGGTCCGGGTCAACGGCGCCGCCGCGGACGCGACGTACGACGGGAGCAGGATCCGCCTCAACCACCTCGCCACCGACGGGGTCAACGAGGTGGAGGTCGACGCCCGCCTCCCCTACGTCACCGACGGCGACGGCATGCACCGCACCGTCGACCCGGCCGACGGCGAGGCCTACGTCGGCGCCTACCTGGGCATGGACATCGCCCACAAGGTCTACGCCTGCTTCGACCAGAACGACCTCAAGGCGTCCTTCGACGTCACGGTCGTCGCCGACCCGACCTGGACCGTCCTGGCCAACGGCCGCACCGTCGAGCAGGACGCCGGGCGCTGGCGGTTCGCCACCACGCCGCCGATCCCGCCGGCGCTCCTGGTGGTGGCCGCCGGCCCCTGGGCGTCGGTGCGCTGGGAGCACGCGGGGCTGGACTTCGCGTGGCACGCGCGGGCGTCGCTCGCCACGGAGCTCGCCCGCGACGCCGAGGAGCTGAAGGCGGTCACCGTCGGCTGCTTCGACCACTACGCCGAGATCTTCGCCGAGCCCTACCCCTTCGACTCCTACGACCAGGCCTTCGTGCCCGGCCTCAACTGGGGAGCCCAGGAGATGCCCGGATGCGTCACCTACCGCGACGAGATGCTGCCGCGTGGCGCGGTCCCCGAGGACCTGCGCCTCCTCCGCACGGCGGTGATCGCCCACGAGATGGCGCACATGTGGTTCGGCGACCTGGTGACGATGACCTGGTGGGAGGACACCTGGCTCCAGGAGTCCTTCGCCGACTACCTGGGCTACCGGGTGGCCGCCGACGGCGCGGGCACGCCCGGCGCGCTGGTCGGCCACGAGGCGCGCGGCAAGCCGGCGGCGTACGACGCCGACGAGCGCCGGTCCACCCACCCGGTCGCGCCGGACCCGGAGGACGTCCCCGACGTCGACGCGGCGATGACGATCTTCGACTCGATCTCCTACGCCAAGGGCAACTCCGTGCTGCGCCAGCTCGCGACCTGGCTCGGCGACGACGCGTTCCTCGCGGGTGTGAATGCCTACCTGACGCGGCACCGCTTCGGCAACGCCACGCTCGCGGACTTCGTCGCCGCCCTCGACGAGGCGTCCGACCGCGACGTGCACGCGTGGGTGGAGGTGTGGCTGCGCCGGACCGGCTTCGACACCCTGCGCGTCGAGCGCGACGGCGACGTCCCGGTCGTGCACCGCGACGGCGTGCGGCCGCACCGGATCCGGGTGACGGCGTACGACGACCAGTGGGTCGAGACCGGCACCGCCTTCGTCGACGTGGCCGACGACCCGGTGCCGCTGCCCGAGCTGTCGGGCCGCTTCGTGGTGCCCAACAGCCACGGCGAGACCTTCGCCCGGATCGTGCTCGACCCGGCCACCGCCGCGGCCGCCGCCACCGGGCTGTGCCGGATCGACGACGAGCTGGTCCGCGGCGTGCTCTGGACGATGTACGTCGACCAGGTGCACACCCGCGCGCTCGACGCCGCGACGTTCGTCGAGCTGGTCGCCCAGCACCTGCCCGGCGAGCGCAGCGTCACCCTGGTCTCGGCGGTGCTGGAGCGCACCCTCGACCGGGTGCTGCCCCTGCGCCTGCCGGCCGCGGCGGTGCCGGGCGCACTCGGCGAGCTGGCCGGCGCGTGCGGCACCGGCCTCCTGCACGCGACCACCCCGGAGCGGGCGCTGGCCTTCGCCGCCGGGGTCGCGGCGACCTCCTCCGACGCCGGCAGCCTGCGCGAGTGGCTCGACGCCGGCGCCGCCGGCACGCTCCCGCTCACCCCGACCCTCCGCTGGGCGGTCGTGCGCCGGCTGGCCGAGCTCGGCGCCGCCGACGCCGACCTGGTCGAGGCCGAGCGCAGCCGCGACCCCGGCACCGACGCCGACCTCGGCGCAGCGGCCGCGCTCGCCGCCCGGCCGACCCCCGAGGCCAAGGCCGGGGCCTGGGCCGTCGCCGCGGACCCGACGGTCGGCAACCGGCTCTTCCGGGCGACGCTCGGCGGTCTCTGGGTAGCCGGCCAGGCCGAGCTGCTCGCGCCGTACGTCGAGCGCTACCTGCGCGAGGGCGCGCGCTGGGCGGCCCGCGGCCAGGCCTTCGCCCAGCAGGTCGGCCACGCGCGGCCCACGATCGAGCTCACCGACGGCCAGGTGGCGCTGCTCGACGAGGTCCTCGCCGGCGAGGTCCCGACCGTGCTGCGACGCGCCTGGGAGGACTGGCGCGACGATCTCGGGTGATCGACCCCGCACTGCCTAGGATCGGTCGGATGGAGCAGTCGGAGCCGGGTGCGAGACCCGGCGCGGTCATCGCGAGCGTCCGGAGCCAGGTCGCCCGCGAGGGCTCCGCGTCGCCGTACGACGACCTCCGCGCGGCGCTCGACGCGCTCCCCCGCAAGGCGCGCCGGCGTCCGCCATGGCTGAAGGCCAGCGTCCAGCTCAACATCGCCCACCACGAGCGGCCCGGGCAGACCCGTCGGCACCTGGGCCGGCTGCGGGACCGGCTCGCGGCCGCGGACCGGCCCGGCGACTACGACCGGTTCTGGGCCGACTGCGTCGAGACGCTGCGTCCCTACGCCCTCGGCCCGCACGGCTACCACCGTGCGCTCGCCAGCATGGACTCGTCGGACCTGTGGGCCGAGGTCGCCGAGCTCGTCGAGCGGCTGCGATCGTACGGCGCGGAGGCGTTCCTCGTGTCCGGCACGCTGCTGGGCGTGGTGCGCGACGGCGACTTCGTCGGCCACGACGACGACGTGGACCTGGCGGTGCTGGTGCCCGGGGACGACGCGGCGTCGGTCGCCGCCGCCTGGCACGACCTGCGGATCCGGCTGACCGAGGCCGGCGTCCTCGAGGCGGAGTTCGAGGCCCGGGGCTACCTGCACACCAAGGCGCGGTCGAGCGGCGGCGTCGGGATCGACCTCTTCCCCGCCTGGGTCGAGGCCGGCCGGGCCTGGGTGTGGCCGCACACGCCCGGCGGGCTGCCCGCCGAGGCCCTGGTCCCGCTCGCCGCCGCCGAGGTCGCCGGGCACACCTTCGCGGTCCCGCGCGACCCCGAGGCGCTGCTCGAGCTCAACTACGGGCCGTCCTGGCGGGTCCCCGACCCGCTCTGGTCCTTCGACTGGGAGGCGGCCCGGGCGCGGTTCACCGACTTCCGCGACGCGATGCTGGTGCACCGCCCGGCGGACGGCCCGCGCCGGTTCGTCATCCACTGCGGCACCTACAAGGCCGGCAGCTCGGCGATCCAGGACTGGGCCTGGGCCCACCACGACGACCTCCTCGCCGACGGGATCCTCTACCCCCGCACCGGCCTGACCTTCGACGAGCCGGAGGTCGGGATCCGGCACGCGCCCCTGGTGTGGCGGCACCGCGACGACCGGGCGCGCTGGGAGGCATTGGTCGACGACCTGGTCGAGGAGGTCCGGAGCTGCCCGGCGCCGACCGTGCTGCTCTCCGCCGAGGCGTGGTCGCGTCCCGGCCACGTCGAGGCGCTCGCCGACCTGCTCGACCGCCTCCGCGCCGAGGGGCTGGTGGAGTCCGCGACCGGGATCCTCTACCTGCGCAACCACCTCGACTACGCGCGGCGGCTCTACCGCGAGCTGACCCGGCGCCGCGGCAACCTCCAGACCTTCGCCGAGTGGCTCGACAGCGAGCCGCAGGTCCTGGACGAGCTCGACATCGTCGAGCGGTTGAGCGGGATGCTCGACGTGCTGGAGGTCGTCGCGTACGACGAGGTCGGCGACACCGCCGCTCACCTGGGCACGCGTGTGGGCGCGACGTACGCCGCCGCCCCGCCGCGGTCCAACCCCGGCCTCGGCGCGCTCGAGACCGAGGCCGTCCGGCGGCTCGCCCTCCGCGCCCCACAGCTGGTCGACGCCTGGCCGGGCCTGGCCGCGGTGCTGCCGCCCGAGCTGGCCCTCGACCCGCGCGGCTTCGAGGAGGTGGCGCCGGATGCGGCCGCGCCCGACGAGGCGTGGTGCGAGGCCTTCGCCCGCCACACCCGCTGGACGACGGCGCAGGTCGAGGCGTTCCTCCGCGCCGACGACCACGGGCGTCGCGACGTCGCCGAGGTCGCGGACCTCCTCGACGGCGCGGTGGTCGGCTGGCTCGACCGGTCGACCGAGCGGGTCGTGCGCACCTGGCTGCCGCCGCACCCGTGGGTGACGTCGCTCGAGCTCGACCCGGTCGACCCGGACCGCACCCGCCAGCACCTCCGCGGCCGCCTCGTCCTGCGCGACGACGCGCCGCCGCTGACGCTCCTGGCGCTGACCGACGCCGGTCAGTTCGCGGAGCGCGCGGACCGTCGTACGACGCCGGCCGGCCGCTTCGTCGTCCCGGGCGTCACCTGGGGCACCGGCGCCCGGATCGACCTGGTCGCCGAGGACCCGGACGGCCACCGGGTGGTGCTCGCGCACGTCACCCGCGAGTGGGGCGGATGACCGCTATGCGTGGCCGTCGAACATCGAGGTGACCGAGCCGTCCTCGAAGACCTCGCGGATGGCCCGCGACACCAGGGGCGCGATCGAGAGCGTCGTCAGCTTGTCGAAGTGACGGTCCGCGGAGATCGGCAGGGTGTTGGTGACGACGACCTCGACGGCCGGGCAGTTCTTGAGCCGGTCGACCGCCGGGTCGGAGAGGATCGCGTGGGTCGCGGCGATCACGACGCCCGCGGCGCCATCGGCCATCAGGGCGTCGGCCGCCTTCGCGATGGTGCCGCCGGTGTCGATCATGTCGTCGACCAGCACGCACATCCGGCCGGTGACGTCGCCGACGACGCGGTTGGCGACGGTCTCGTTGGGACGGTCGATGCGCCGCGACTTGTGGATGAAGGCCAGCGGGGCGCCGCCCAGGCGGGCCGACCAGCGCTCGGCGACCTTGATCCGGCCGGCGTCCGGCGACACGATCGCCAGCGGCTGGTTGCCGTACTTCTCCTTGATGTGGTCCGCGAGGATCGGCAGCGCCATCAGGTGGTCGACGGGGCCGTCGAAGAAGCCCTGGACCTGGTCGGCGTGCAGGTCGACCGCGATCAGCCGGTCGGCGCCGGCGGTCTTGAAGAGGTCGGCCATCAGGCGGGCCGAGATCGGCTCGCGGCCGCGGTGCTTCTTGTCCTGGCGGGCGTAGCCGTAGAACGGCATGACGACCGTGATCCGCTTGGCGCTCGCCCGCTTGAGGGCGTCGACCATGATCAGGTGCTCCATGATCCACTCGTTGATCGGAGCCGTGTGGCTCTGGATCACGAAGGCGTCGCAGCCGCGGACCGACTCCTCGTAGCGGACGTAGATCTCGGAGTTGGCGAACTCGTACGCCGAGGTCGGGACCAGATCGGTGCCGAGCAGCTCGGCGACCTCCTCGGCGAGGACGGGGTGCGCCCGTCCACTGAAGACCATCAGGTTCTTCTCGGTGGTCTTCTTGTAACCCGTCACGGTGGGGCTCCCTCAGTCGCCGGACGTCCTCGCACTCAGGATTCTGCCACGCCCTGTTCACCGTCCGGTCGCCCGCCCGGGCCTTCGGACAGCGCCTCCGCGGCGGCCTGCGCCTGAGCGGTCCCCGGACGCTTCCTCAGGGTCCAGCCCTCGAGGTTGCGCTGGGGCCCGCTGGAGACAGCGAGTGCCCCGGGTGGCACGTCGCGCCGGACCACCGTGCCGGCCCCGGTCCCGGCTCCGTCCCCGATCTCGACCGGGGCGACGAAGGTGTTGTTGGAGGCCGTCCTGGCGTGCCGGCCGATCTTCGTGCGGTGCTTCTCGACGCCGTCGTAGTTGGCGAAGATCGTGCCGGCGCCGATGTTGGTCCCCTCGCCGATCTCCGCGTCCCCGACGTAGGACAGGTGCGGCACCTTGGCGCCGTCGCCGATCACGGCGTTCTTGGTCTCGACGAAGCCGCCGATCTTGCCACCGGCACCGAGGTTCGTGCCTGGGCGCAGGTAGGAGTAGGGCCCGACGTTGGCGCCGCCGCCGATGACGGCCAGCTCGCCGTGGGTGCGGACGACGCGTGCGCCGGCGCCGATCTCGCAGTCCTTGAGCGTGCTGTCGGGGCCGACCACGGCGTCCTCGGCGACGACGGTCGCACCGAGGAGCTGGGTGCCGGGCAGGATCGTCACGTCCGGCGCGAGCACGACGTCGGCGTCGATCCAGGTGGTCGCGGGATCCATGACCGTGACGCCGCCGCGCATCCAGCCCTCGACGATCCGCCGGTTCATCTCCGCGCCCATCCGGGCGAGCTGCACCCGGTCGTTGACGCCCTCGGTCTGCATCACGTCGTCGATCGGGTAGGCGCCGACCGTCAGGCCGTCCTCGCGGGCGATCGCGATGGCGTCGGTGAGGTAGAACTCGCCCTTGGCGTTGTCGTTGCCGATCCGCGGCAGCGCGGAGACCAGGAACTCCGCGTCGAACGCCAGGATCCCGGAGTTGATCTCGCGGACCTCGCGCTGCTCCGGGCTCGCGTCCTTCTCCTCGACGATCGCCTCGACGTCGCCCTCGTCGTTGCGCAGCACGCGTCCGTAGCCGAACGGGTCGGCGACGATCCCGCTCAGGATGCTGACCGCGCCCTGCGACGCCTCGTGCTCGGCCACGAACCACCGCAGCGAGTCGCCGGTGAGCAGCGGGGTGTCGCCGTACGCCACCAGGACCGTGCCCTCGCTGGCGCCGGCGGCCTCGACCGCCATCCGTACGGCGTGGCCGGTCCCGAGCTGCTCCTCCTGCACGGCCAGCACGGCGTCGGGCTCGATCGAGCGGATGTGCTCGGAGACCTGCTCACGCTGGTGGCCGACGACCGCGACGATGCGGCCGGGCTCCATCGCCCGCGCCGCCGCCAGGACGTGCCCGATCATGGTGCGCCCGGCGATCGGGTGCAGCACCTTCATGGTCTTGGACCTCATCCGCGTGCCACCGCCAGCGGCGAGCACGACGACGGTCAGGTTGTTGCCCACGCCGCCCGACCCTAGTCGCAAGTACATTCAGCGTCATGACCCCCGTGGTGACGAGGATCGAGCCCGCCGGGGTCGTGCTCGTCGACGGGTCGCCGGCCGACTACGTCGACGTGTTCACCGTCACCGGGCTCGCGCACGTGCCGCGACCCCGCGACGCCGCCACCCGACTGCTGGCCGGGGCCATGCGCGGCGGTGGCGTCTTCGCCCTCGCCGTCTGGCGCGGGGCGCTCGGGCTGCAGGTGGCGCCGTCCCGGTCCGGCACGGTCGCCGGGTGGACCGTCGTGGCCGACGACGCCGAGCTCCTCGACCTGGTCGCCACGGGCGGCCGGCGGATGCAGGGCCGGATGCTGTTCGAGTCGACCGCGTCCGGCCTCACCTGGACGACGGCACTGCGTTTCGGCCATCCCGTGGCCGCACCGACGTGGCGCGCGCTCGGCCCGGTGCACCGCGCACTGGTGCCGCGGCTCCTCGCGGAGCTCCCCGGGTAGGAGTCGAACCTACGTCGCTAGTCCTGATTCAAAGTCAGGCGGGCCCTGCCGGCAGACCAACCGGGGAACGCGCTCCCGGTGGGAGCGACTGACAAAGACTAGTGTCACCACGTGGACCTCCCCGTCATGCCGCCGGTGCAGCCGATGCTCGCGAAGTCGGTGAGGGGCATCCCCGACCCGGCCAAGCACGACGGTCTGAGCTTCGAGCCCAAGTGGGACGGCTTCCGCTGCATCGTCTTCAAGGACGGCGACGAGGTCGAGCTGGCCAGCCGCAACACCAAGCCGCTGACCCGCTACTTCCCGGAGGTCGTGGCCGCGATGGTCGAGCAGCTGCCCGACCGGTGCGTCCTGGACGGCGAGATCTTCGTGTCGATCGAGCGACGCCTGGAGTTCGAGGTCCTCCAGGAGCGGATCCACCCGGCCAAGTCCCGCATCGACATGCTCGCCGAGAAGACGCCGGCGTCGTACGTCGCGTTCGACCTGCTCGCACTGGGCGATGAGTCGTACGTCGACCGCCCGTTCGCGGAGCGACGGGCCGCCCTGGAGGAGGCGCTCGCGGGGCTGGACGGCCCGTGCTTCCTGACCCGGACGACCACCGACCCGGCCGAGGCCGAGGAGTGGTTCCACCAGTTCGAGGGTGCCGGGCTGGACGGCGTGGTCGCCAAGCCGCTGGGCGCGACGTACCAGGAGAACGCCCGGACCATGCTCAAGATCAAGCACGAGCGCACCGCCGACGTGGTCGTCGCGGGCTACCGCGAGCACAAGACCAGCACCCCCGAGAAGCCGCTGCTCGGCAGCCTCCTGCTCGGCCTCTACACCGACGACGGGCTCCAGCACGTCGGCGTGAGCGCGAGCTTCACGGCCGCGCGGCGGGCCGAGCTGATCGAGGAGCTGCAGCCGCTCGTCGTCCCGATCGAGGAGCACCCGTGGGGGCGCTGGGCGGAGTTCCTGACCGCCAACCCCGACCGGGTTCCGGGCACCCAGAGCCGGTGGAGCCAGGGCAAGGACCTGTCGTTCACGCCGCTGCGGCCCGAGCGGGTGCTGGAGGTCGCCTACGACCACATGGAGGGCCGGCGCTTCCGGCACACGGCGCAGTTCCGGCGCTGGCGCACCGACCGCGACCCGGAATCGTGCGGCTACGACCAGCTGGACGAGCCGGTGAGCTACGACCTGGCTAGAATTTTGAGTGTCGACTGAGGAAGGCAGCAATGTCTGAGAACGCAGCACCGGGCAGCACCGAGGACTACGACGTCGTCCTCCTGATCGAGCAGGCGCTCACCGCGCTGGACGCCTCCCAGGTCCACTCGCTCCACGAGGGGCTGGACGGGCCGGTGACCTACCACGTGCTGCTGCCGCTCGAGGACGCCGCGGCGCGGATCGAGTCGGCGATGGGCTCGCTCACCGCCGGCGACATGCTCGCCACGCCGACCATGCCGATGAGCGAGGTCGACCTCGAGGCGGTTCGCAAGGACTGCGAGGACCGCTCGCACTCCGAGCTCACCAGCACCCTCGAGGCGCTGCGCGCGAGCGGCGCGACCGCACGCGGCCAGATCGTCACCGACCCGCCGATCGACGCGCTCGCCGCGAAGGTCGCGGAGGTCGACGGCCGCGAGGCGATCATCCTGACCCGCCCGCACGTCGTCGCGGAGTTCTTCCACGTCGACTGGACCTCCAAGGCCCGCCGCAAGCTCGGCGTACCCGTCCTGCACCTGCTCGAGCACGAGACCTTCGACGAGCAGGCCGAGGGCTACGGCGAAGAGGGCGTGACCGGGCTCTAGCTCGAGTCGTAGGTTCCGGACACTCGAGTCGGAGGTTCCGGACGACGGTCGTGTCCGGAACATCCGAATGAAGCGTCCCGAACCTACGAATCAACCCAACGCCTTGAAGGACAGCGCGTGCCAGCGCGGTCCGACCGGCGTGAGCTCGACCCGGCGCGGGTCGAGCCCGTCGTGGGGCGCGTCGCCGCGCACGATCACGACCTCGAGCCGCGACTCCGAGAGCCCCTCGGCGAGGCCCTCACCCCACTCGACCACGGTGACCGCGTCGTCGAGCGACGCGTCGAGGTCGAGGTCGTCGAGCTCGTCCAGGCCGCCCAGGCGGTAGGCGTCGACGTGGACGAGGTCGGGCCCACCGACCAGCGAGGGGTGCACCCGGGCGATCACGAACGTCGGTGACGTGACGTCGCCGCGGACGCCGAGCCCGGCGCCAAGTCCCTGGGTGAAGGTGGTCTTGCCGGCGCCGAGCTCGCCCGACAGGACGACCAGGTCGCCGGCGGTCAGCTGGCCGGCCAGCGACCGGCCGAGGCCCCGCATCGCGTCGGCGTCGGGCGCCTGGAAGACGTGGGTGCGCAGCGGCCGGCGCAGCTCGACGTTGGGCGACTCGCGCCGGATCTCGCGAAAGCCCTGCCGGTCCCAGAAGCGCACCGTCTGCGGCAGCTCCTCGCGGGCGACGACCGTCAGGTCCTCCGAGCCGATGCCGTCGGCCGCCTCGACGGCGGCGTCGATGAGCGCCGCCGCGACGCCGTGGCCCTGCGCGGAGGGGTGGACGCCGAAGCGGCGGAGGTACGTCGTGCTGCCGATCGGATCGAGGATCAGCGCGCCGACGGGCTCCCCGTCGAGGCAGGCCAGCAGGCCGCCGTGGGCGGAGAGCTTCTCGGCGATCGTCTCCTCGGTCTCGGACAGCGCCGCGGCCGGCGGGTCGAGGGGTGGGCGTGCCTCGAACGCCGCACGCACCACGGCCAGCACCGCCGCCGCCGACTCGGGACCGATGGGCAGGATCTCGACGCTCACCGGCCCGCCTCTGCTCCGGTCAGCCCGATCAGCCGGTCGAGCTCACCGTTGACCTCGTCGTACCGCTCGAGGATCACCATGTGGCCGGCGCCGTGGCACTCCAGCAGCGTCGAGCCGCCGATCAGCGACTGCAGCTTGCGGCTGTGGCCGATGCTGGTGAGCTTGTCGTCGGTGCCGCAGACGACCGTCGTCGGCACCTTCGCGAGGACCCCGACCGCGTCGAACTTGTCCAGCTCGGCAAAGCCCGGGAAGAACTCCGCGACCACCTCGAAGGGCGTCGCCGACAGCATCCGGTCGACGAACTCGACGTAGCTGCCCGGCACGTCGTCGCCGAACGCGAGCCGCTCGGTCGCGACCAGCGCGACGTCCTTGCCGGCGCGACGGAAGCCGTCGACGATCTTGTGGGTGCGGGCGAGCGCCGAGATGGTGCGGCCCACCGCGCCCGCGCTCCCCCAGGCCGGCACCATCGGGAAGAGGATCCGGCTCGGCTCCAGGCCGCCGGCGGTCGTGGAGATCAGCGCGGCGCCGACGACGCGGTCGCCGAAGAGCTCGGGATGCTGCTCGGCGAGCGCCACGATCGTCATGCCGCCCATCGAGTGGCCGACCAGGACCACGGGGCCCTCGGGTGCGACGGCGTCCAGCACCGACAGCAGGTCGTGGCCGAGCTGGTCGATGGTCGCGTTGCCGAGCGGCGAGCGGCCCGAACGGCCGTGCGAGCGCTGGTCGTAGAAGACCGTGCGCACGTGTCCTCGGCTGTGCTCGCCCCTGAAGTGCTCGCGCTGGAAGTGCCAGCAGTCGAGCTCGAGGGCGTAGCCGTGCACGAAGACCACCGTCAGGGGCGGCGTACGGCGGCCCTTGCGCGTGGTCGGCGCCGGGACCTCGTCGACCTCGACGTGCAGGGGCGTGCCGTCGTCGGCGACGACCGTGACCGGCGCGGACCGGAGCGACCCGAAGCCGGGGTGCTCGTCGTCGCGTCGACCCACGATCTGGCGGCGCCGACGGGCCACGCCCACGGCTGCGCCGGTGGTGGCGAGGCCGACCGCGGCCGCGGTGACCGTCGCGCCGATCACCCGTCTGCGCATGCTCATCGCGCGCTCGTCCCGACGTACCTGCGGGTCATCCGTCCTCCGATGCGGGTGACGATCTCGTAGGAGATGGTGCCGGCGGCCTCGGCCCAGTCCTGGGCGGTCGGCTCACCGTGGTCGCCGGGCCCGAACAGCACGACGTCACTGCCCGGCTCGGGCCGGTCGCCGCCGAGGTCGACGACGAACTGGTCCATGCACACCCGGCCGCGCATCGCGCGCTGCTTGCCGTCGACGAGCACGTGGGCGGCGTTGCTGGCGTGGCGCGGGACGCCGTCGCCGTACCCGAGCGGCACGAGCCCGACGGTGGTGTCGGTGTCGGCGACCCAGGTGTGGCCGTAGGAGACGCCGTCGCCGGCGTGGATCGGCTTGGTGAGCGCGAGCGAGGCGTGCGCGGTCATGGCCGGCACCAGCCCGAGGTCGGGAGTCTCGCCGGGCGCCGGGTCGAGGCCGTACGACGCGAGCCCGAATCGGACCAGGTCGTAGCGGCTGCTCGGGCGCAGGATGCCGGCCGCCGAGTTGGCGAGGTGGCGCACCTCGGGGCTGAGGTCGGCGGCCTGCTCGAGGGCGCGCTCGAAGGCCTCCTGCTGGGCGTCGTTGGCGGGGTGCGCCGGCTCGTCGCTGGCGGCGAGGTGGGACCAGATGCCGGTGATCGTCCAGCTGCCGTCGCGCTCCCCCTGGACTGCGCGGGCGACGACGTCGGGCCACTCCTGGGCGGTGGCGCCGCCGCGGGAGAGCCCGGTGTCGACCTTGAGCTGCACGCGTGCGCGGCGGCCGGTCGCGGCGATCGCGCCGAGCTCGGCGACGGAGTAGGCGGTCACGTCGACGCCCGCGTCGATCGCCGCGGCCCAGTCGTCGCCGGGCACGGTGAGCCAGCAGAGCAGCGGACCGGTGTCGCCGGCCGCGCGGAGCGCGAGCGCCTCGTCGATGGTCGCGACGCCGATCCACTCCGACCCGGCCTCGCGGGCGGCGCGGGCGACCTCGACCATGCCGTGGCCGTAGCCGTCGGCCTTGACGACCGTCATCGACGGCACCCCGGTCAGCTCGCGGAGCGCGCGGACGTTGTGCCGGATCGCGTCGAGATCGACGACGATCTCTGCGCGCACGGCCGGGGTCATGACCCCGATTGTCCCATCACCCGTCGGGTCACCCGTCCGCGAGGCCCCGGACGGCCGCCGGGATGGACGCCGCGACCGCGCCGGCGGTGACCGGACCGCCCCCGCTCGCGAGCGTCGCGGCGGCCCCGTGCAGCCACGAGCCGACCGAGGCGGCGTCGTACGGCGTGAGGCCGGCGGCCAGCAGCGAGCCGATCAGCCCGCCGAGGACGTCGCCGGCGCCGGCGGTGGCCAGCCACGGGGTGCCGGTCGTCGTCACGCGGACCCGGCCGTCGGGGGCGGCGATCAGCGTGTGACGGCCCTTGAGCAGCACCACCGCGCCGTACGCCGCGGCCGCGGAGCGAGCGTGGTGGAGCGGGCGGGCCTCGATGTCGCCGCGGTCGGCGCCGGTCATCGCGGCCAGCTCGCCGGCGTGCGGGGTGAGGACGGCCGGGACGGCGATCGGCACCCGGACGTGGCGGAGCGCGTCGGCGTCGACGACGGTCGGCACCCCGTCGGCGAGCGCCGCGGCCAGCTCGTCGCCCGCGTGCTTACCCCCTCCGGAGCCGACGACCCACGCCTGGACCCGGCCCGCACCGACCACCTCGGGGTGCGCCTCACGGACCCGGTCGGCCACGGCGTCGTCCCCGACGTACCGGACCATGCCGCACAGCCCGCTGGCCGCGCCGGCCACGCTGAGCAGCCCGGCGCCGGGGTACTCCGCGCTCCCGGCGCGGACCCCGACGACCCCGCGGGTGTACTTCTGCGCGTCCGGCCGGGGCCGGGGCAGCAGCGCCGCGACGTCGTCGGGCTGGAGCGCCTCGACCGGTGCCTCGGGCAGGTCCAGGCCGATGTCGACCAGGTGCACCGCGCCGCTCGCCCGGGCCGCGGGGTCGACGAGGTGGGCGATCTTGTGGGTGCCGAAGGTGACCGTCACCGCCGCCGTGACGTGCGGGCCGTCGAGCTCGCCGGTGTCGACGCCGACACCGCTCGGGGTGTCGACCGCGACGACGGGCACGCCGTCCAGCGACCGCAGGGCCGCGACCGCCTCGGGGCGCAGCCCCGGCCGGCCGCCGATCCCGACGATCCCGTCGACGACGAGGTCCGGCCTGCCCGGCCGGCCGGTGACCCGTCCGCCCGCCTGCTTCAGCGTCGCGAGCCCGCCCGGGTGCGCGTGCTCGGACAGCAGCCACGCCTCCACCTGGACCCCGCGTCGGGCGAGCAGCGCCCCGGCGTAGAGCGCATCCCCGCCGTTGTCACCCGACCCGACCAGCAGCAGCACCCGGCGCCCGTACGCCGACCCGAGCAGGTCGACCACGGCGTACGCCAGCCCGGCCGCGGCGCGCTGCATCAGCGCCCCCTCGGGCAGCCGCGCCATCAGGTCGGCCTCCGCCGCCCGCACCTGCTCGACCGTGTGCGCCCGCCTCATGCTCCTCACGCTAGCGACACAGGGGTCGTGCTGCTGAGGAGGCGCCATAGCGCCCCGTGGGCAGCACGACCCTGCTGCTGTGGAGGAGGAGTCGCACGGACTGCTGCCAGCAGGGATGGTCCTCGCATGCAGCCACCGCCGTGGATCGTCCTCGCGAACGCCCAGGCCGGGCTGGTGAGTCGGCGCCAGCTCAACGCTCACGGCGTGGACCACTGCCGGGTCCGCGACCAGATCGCGGCCGGCCGTTGGGTGGCGCTGTCGCCAACGGTCATCGGCACCACGACTGGGCCGCTGTCGCGCGAGCAGATGCGGTGGCTCGCCGTCCTGCACGCCGGCCCGGCTGGTGTCCTCGGCGATCTGAGCGCGGCGGAGACGATCGGCCTGCGCAACTGGCATCGCGACGAGATCTGCGTCCTCGTCCCGCACAACCTGGACCTGGACGATCCGCCGTTCGGCATCCGGATCGCTCGAACGCGACGTCCGATCGAGATGTTCCGGGATCGCACCAGCCCGCTCCCCCGCTGGCGGATCGAGCCGGCCGTCCTCCACTTCGGCGCCTACCAGCGCAGTCGGCGTACGGCGCAGGGTGTCGTCGCCGCGGCCGTGCAGCAGCGACTCACCACGCCGGAGCGACTGCTCCTGGCCGTCGAGCAGATGCGGCCACTTCGGTGGGCTCGCATGTTCAAGCAGGTCATCGGCGAGATCGCCGGCGGCTCCGAGTCCGTGGCCGAGCTCGACGTCCTGCGCCTCTGTCGCTCGCAGCGCCTCCGTCCGCCTTCCCGTCAGGTCCAACGGCGCGACGCCTCAGGGCGCATCCGATACACCGACTGTGAATGGGACCTCGGCGACGGTCGCGTGCTGGTGCTCGAGATCGACGGCGCCTTCCACATGGACGTCGACCGGTGGGAGGACGACCTCGCCCGTCAGCGGAGCCTCACCGACCCCCGGCGCATCGTCGTCAGGTGCACGGCGCGCGAGGTGCGCGACGAGCCCGATCGCCTCGGCGCCGACCTCCGACGCCTTGGCGTGCCGGGTCGTGCTGCCTAGCGGGAGCCATAGCGCCCCCTCGGCAGCACGACCCCGGCCTCAGCCCTCGAGCACCACGACCGCCGAGGCGATGCCGGCGTCGTGGGAGAGCGAGACGTGGACGGACACCACGCCGAGCGACTCGGCGCGGGCGAGGACGGAGCCGCGCATCTCCAGCAGCGGGCGCCCCGAGGACTCCGAGACGACCTCGGCGTCGTGCCAGTGCATGCCGGACGGGGCGCCGAGGGCCTTGGCGAGCGCCTCCTTGGCGGCGAAGCGGGCGGCCAGCGACGCGAGCGGGCGGGTGGACTCGGTCGGCGTGAAGAGGCGCTCGCGCAGGCCGGGCGTGCGCTCCAGCGACTGCCCGAAGCGCTCGACGTCGCAGACGTCGATCCCCACGCCCACGATCATTCGACGGTCACGGACTTGGCGAGGTTGCGCGGCTGGTCGACGTCGTGGCCCATCTCCGTGGCCAGCTCGCACGCGAAGAGCTGCAGGGGTACGACGGCCACCAGCGGCTGCAGCAGCACCGGCACCCGCGGCAGCCGCACGATGCGGTCGGCGTACGGCGTGATCGCGTCGTCGCCGTCCTCGACCAGGCAGATGGTGCGCGCCCCGCGGGCCCGGACCTCCTGGATGCCGCTGACCATCTTGTCGCGCAGCTGGTCGCGCCCGGCGGGCGGGACGACGCACAGCACCGGCAGCCCGGCCTCGACCAGCGCGATCGGCCCGTGCTTGAGCTCGCCGGCCGCGAAGCCCTCGGCGTGGATGTAGGCGAGCTCCTTGAGCTTGAGCGCCCCCTCGAGCGCGACCGGGTAGCCGGCGTGCCGGCCGAGGAAGAGCACCGACCGGGTGTCGACGTGCTCGCGCGCCATCTCGTAGATCGCGGGCGCGTCGTCGAGGACCCGCTGGATGTGCGCCGGCATCTCCTCGAGCTGCGCCATCACCTGGTCGATCTCGTCGCCGTAGCGCGTGCCCTTGACCTGCGCGAGGTAGAGCGCGAGCAGGTAGCAGGCGACCAGCTGGGTCAGGAAGCCCTTGGTCGACGCGACCCCGATCTCCGGGCCGGCGTGGGTGTAGATGACCGCGTCGGACTCGCGCGGGATCGTCGAGCCGTTGGTGTTGCAGATCGCGAGCACCTTGGACCGCTGGGTCCGCGCGTGCCGGATCGCCTGGAGCGTGTCGGCGGTCTCGCCCGACTGCGAGATCGCGACGACGAGCGTGGAGTAGTCGAGGATCGGGTCGCGGTAGCGGAACTCCGAGGACAGCTCGACCTCGACCGGGATCCGGCACCAGTGCTCGATGGCGTACTTCGCGACCATCCCGGCGTAGAACGACGTGCCGGCCGCGATGATGATGATCTTGTCGACGTCGCGCAGCTCCTGGTCCGACAGCCGCATCTCGTCGAGGTGCAGGTGGCCCTCCGCCGTACGACGACCGAGCAGCGAGTCGGCCACGGCCCGCGGCTGCTCGTGGATCTCCTTGCGCATGAACCAGTCGTGGCCGTCCTTCTCGGCGGCCGACAGGTCCCAGTCGACGTGGTAGCGCCGACCCTCCGCGGGCGTGCCGTCGAAGTTGAGGACCGACACCCCCTCCGGGGTGATCGTGACGACCTGGTCCTGGTCGAGCTCCATCGCCTCGCGGGTGTGCTCGATGAAGGCCGCGACGTCCGAGCCGAGGAAGTTCTCGCCCTCGCCGATCCCGACGACGAGCGGCGAGTTGCGCCGCGCGGCCACGACCCGCGTCGGGTCGTCCGCGTCGACGGCGACCAGGGTGAACGCGCCCTCCAGCTGGCGGACGACGCGCAGCATCGCGGTCGCGAGGTCGATCCCGGACTCCACCTGCAGCTCGAGCAGCTGGGCGGCGACCTCGGTGTCGGTCTCGGAGAGCATGACGTGGTCGTCGGCCTCGATCCGGGCGCGCAGCTCGGCGAAGTTCTCGATGATCCCGTTGTGCACGAGCGCCACCCGGCGGGAGCCGCCGGTGTGCGGGTGGGCGTTGACGTCGTTGGGCGCGCCGTGGGTGGCCCAGCGGGTGTGGCCGATGCCGATGTCGGAGGCCGGGAGCGGGTGGTCGGCGATCGCCTTCTCGAGGTTGGCGAGCTTGCCGGCCCGCTTCTGCGTCGCCAGGGCGCCGTCGGCGACCAGGGCGATCCCGGCCGAGTCGTAGCCGCGGTACTCCAGCCGGCGGAGCCCCTCGATCACGACGTCCTGGGCCTGCCTGTGACCCACGTAACCGACGATCCCGCACATGGGCTCCACTGTAGTGATGCCACGGATGGGGGCTGCCGTCGCGGGGCGTCGTTCCGGTGCGTGCATGAGTGCCGCCGACGAGGGAGCCGTGCCGGAGGCACGGCGACTGAGGAGAAGGTGCTCAGGTGCGTGCCGGGGCGGCGGCCCGTAGGCATTGCCCCATCCGTGGCAGCACTTGCGACGGCCGTGTGGAACGATCGCGCCCATGTCTTCCCACGGCGGGCACGCGCCCGGTGCGGCCGGCGTGCACAGCGAGCCGTCGCCGTACCTCGAGCTCGACCGCTCCGCCTGGTCGGCCCTCGCGCCCGAGATGGAGTCGCCGCTGACGGCCGAGGAGATCCACCGGTTGCGCGGCCTGGGCGACCAGCTCGATCTCCAGGAGATCGAGGAGGTCTACCTCCCGCTCTCGCGCCTGCTCAGCCTGTACGTCGAGTCCGCGGGGCGGCTCTACCGCCAGCAGGAGGAGTTCCTGCACCAGGTCCACCCGCCGCGCACGCCGTTCGTGATCGGCCTCGCGGGCTCGGTGGCGGTCGGCAAGTCGACCACCGCCCGCGTGCTCCAGCAGATGCTCGCCCACTGGCCCGAGCACCCCAACGTCGCGCTGGTCACCACCGACGGCTTCCTCTACCCCAACGCCGAGCTCCAGCGCCGCGGCCTCCTCCAGCGCAAGGGCTTCCCGGAGTCCTACGACCGCCGCGCGCTGCTCCGCTTCGTCGTCGACATCAAGTCCGGCAAGGACGAGGTCGAGGCGCCGGTCTACTCCCACCTCAGCTACGACGTGCTGCCCGACGAGAAGGTCGTGGTCAAGCGCCCCGACATCGTCATCATCGAGGGTCTCAACGTCCTCCAGCCGGCCCGCACCCGCGACGACGGCCGCAGCGGCCTGACGCTGAGCGACTTCTTCGACTTCTCCATCTACGTCGACGCCGGGCGCGACAAGATCCGCTCCTGGTACGTCGAGCGGTTCCTGCGCCTGCGCGAGACGGCCTTCCGCGACCCCGACTCCTACTTCTCCAAGTACGCCGCGCTCACCCGTGAGGAGGCCGTCCACGAGGCCGAGCGGATCTGGGACACCATCAACGGTCCCAACCTCGTCGAGAACGTCCTCCCGACCCGCTCCCGCGCCACCCTCGTGCTCCGCAAGGACTGGGACCACTCAGTGCGCTACGTCCGGCTCCGCAAGCTCTAGGCTCGCCAGCACCGCGTCGACCTCGTCGTCGTCCAGCGCGCCCGCGTCGGCGACCACGACGACGTGCACACCGCCGGTGCTGCGCATCGCGAGCTCCACCTCGGCCGCGGCACACGGCCCGGACGCGTCAGGCTGCAGCGTGGCCCGCTGGATCTCGCCGTCCGTCGACCGCTCCGCCGGTCCCCCGATCGCGGTCACCCAGGCGTCGAACGGCTGCCGGGTGAAGCCGGCGAAGGCCCGGTAGGACCCATGCGGCTGCGCGCCGCAGTAGCCGGCCCGGAGGACCGCCGGACCGCGCACCACGACGGCGGGCCGGCCGTGCGCGTCGGCGTAGTAGATCCGGGCCCGCTGGCCACGGACCGTCCAGTCGTCCGCGGGGACGTCGAGGCGTGCCCCCGACGCTGCGTCCACCACGGACTGCACCGCAGCCGGCGGGAGGTGCCCGGACGTCTCCGTCTCGGGTTCGCGGGTCGCCACGGCGACCCCGACGGTCGCCCCGACCGCGATGACCGCCAGCACCGCGAGCACGACGGCGGTGCGGGCCCGGGTCACGGTCGGCTCAGAGGGTCAGCTGGCGCTTGACCACGTCGGCGAGGCGCTCGGCGACGGAGCGGGCCTCGGTCTCGGTCGCGGCCTCGACCATCACCCGCACGAGCGGCTCCGTGCCGGAGGGCCGCAGCAGGATCCGGCCGGTGTCGCCCAGCGCGGCCTCCTCCTCGGCCACGGCCGCGGCCAGCACCTCGTCGCTGTCGGCGCGGTCCTTGTCGACGTCCGGGACGTTGACCAGCACCTGAGGCAGCCGGATCACCACGGAGGCCAGCTCCTGCAGGCCGCGCCCGGTCGCCGCCATCCGCTCGAGGACGTGCAGCGCGGTGAGCATGCCGTCGCCGGTGGTGGCGTACTCGCTCATGATCACGTGACCGGACTGCTCGCCACCCAGGGTGTAGCCCTCGGCGCGCATCTCCTCGAGCACGTAGCGGTCGCCGACCTTGGTCTGGACGACGCGCAGCCCGGCGGCGCGCATCGCCTGCACGAAGCCGAGGTTGCTCATCACGGTCGCGACCACGGTGTCCTCGGCGAGGTGGCCGCCCTCGGCCATCGCGATCGCGAGGATCGCCAGGATCTGGTCGCCGTCGACGACGGTGCCCTCGTGGTCGACGGCGAGGCACCGGTCGGCGTCGCCGTCCAGGGCGAAGCCCACGTCGGCGCCGTAGGCCACCACGGCCGCCTGGAGCGGGGCGAGGTGGGTGGAGCCGCAGCGGTCGTTGATGTTGAGGCCGTCGGGGTCGATGCCGATCGCGATGACCTCGGCGCCGGCGGCGCGCAGCGCGGCCGGGCCGGCCTCGAACGCCGCGCCGTTGGCGCAGTCGAGCACGACGCGAAGCCCGCCGAGCGGGCGGGCGAGGGTGCCGACGAGGTGCTCGACGTACTCCTCGACCGGGGTGGCGTGCGGCCGGACCCGGCCGACCGCGCTGCCGGTCGGGCGCTCCCACGGCTGCTCGAGGCGGTCCTCGATCTCGCGCTCGACGGCGTCGTCGAGCTTCAGCCCGCCGCGGGCCAGGAACTTGATGCCGTTGTCCGGCATCGCGTTGTGCGAGGCACTGATGACCACGCCGAGGTCGGCGCCCAGGGTCTCGGTGAGGTGGGCGACGCCCGGGGTCGGCAGCACCCGGAGGCGGAGCACGTCGACCCCGGCGGACGCGAGACCCGCGACGACGGCGTGCTCGAGGAACTGGCCCGAGATGCGCGTGTCCCGACCCACCACGGCGAGCGGGCGGTGGCCCTCGAACTCGCCCCGGTCGGCCAGGACACGGGCGGCGGCAACGGAAAGGTCCAGGGCCAGCTCAGCGGTGACATCACCGTTGGCCAGGCCCCGGACCCCGTCCGTGCCGAAGATGCGCGGCATGCGCAGCTGGATCAGCGCTTGCTGAACTGCGGAGCCTTACGGGCCTTCTTGAGACCCGCCTTCTTGCGCTCGATGACGCGGGCGTCACGCGTGAGCAGCCCGGCCTTCTTGAGCGACGGGCGGTTGGCCTCGACGTCGATGGCGTTCAGGCAGCGGGCCACGCCGAGGCGCAGGGCGCCGGCCTGACCGGTGATGCCACCGCCGTGGATGCGGGCGATGACGTCGAAACGACCCTCGAGCTGCAGCGCGGCGAACGGCTCGTTCGCGACCTGCTGGTGCAGCTTGTTCGGGAAGTAGGAGTCCAGCGTGCGGCCGTTGATGGTCCACTGGCCGGTGCCGGGGACGATGCGGACGCGGGCGACGGCCTCCTTGCGGCGGCCGGTGGCCGCGGCGGGGGCGATGGTCGCGGGGCGGGCGGGCGCGTCCGCGGACGGGGCGCTCTCCGAGCTGTAGGCGATGCCCTGCTCGTCGGTCTCGTAGGTCTCCTCGACCTCGGTGGTGTCAGCCACGATGTTCCTCACTCAGTCTTTCTCGACGGTCAGACGATTACTGGGAGATCTGCTTGATCTCGAACGGCGTGGCCTTCTGGGCCGCGTGGGGGTGGTTCGGGCCGGAGTAGACCTTGAGCTTCTTCAGCATCTGACGGCCGAGCTTGTTCTTGGGGAGCATGCCCCAGACAGCCTTCTCGATGGCCTTGCGGGCGTCCTTCTCGAGGACCTCACCGATCGGCGTGGCGGAGAGACCGCCCGGGTAGCCGGAGTGGCGGTAGGCCAGCTTGGTGGTCTTCTTGTCGCCGGAGAGGGCGACCTTCTCCGCGTTGACGATGATGACGAAGTCACCGGTGTCCATGTGCGGGGCGAAGATCGCCTTGTGCTTGCCGCGCAGGAGGTTGGCGGTCTGGACGGCGAGCCGGCCGAGGACCACGTCGGTGGCGTCGATGACGAGCCACTCTCGCGTGATGTCGCCGGGCTTCGGGCTGTAGGTGCGCACGGAGGAATGTCCTTCGTTCGTAGGGCCCGCGGGACCCTGTGCCCCGCGGGTGGTGGTGCCACGCCTTCTCACGAACACGGCCCGGCTGCTCACTCGGTGAGGTCCGGATCTGCGTCCCGATCCCGTGGCAGGGTCAGGGCGCGGAAGGAGGCGCGACTGACAAGACTACGGGGGGCCTCCGCGGGTGTCGAATCGGCGGAGCCGGATTTGTCACACGTCGTTCCGCGGACACCGGGTTCGCACGGTCACCCGGTGCCAAGTAGGTTGGGCGGGTGACTGAATCTCTCACCGTCCGCGACAACCGTACCGGGCAGGAGTACGACGTCCCGATCCTCGACGGCACCATCAAGGCCGCGGATCTGGGCAAGATCAAGTCGTCCGACGACGAGCCCGGGCTGGCCGTCTACGACCCGGGCTTCGTCAACACGGCATCGTGCCGCTCCTCCGTCACCTACATCGACGGCGAGAAGGGGATCCTCGAGTACCGGGGCTACCCGATCGAGCAGCTGGCCGAGAAGTCGAGCTTCCTCGAGGTGGCCTACCTCCTCATCCACGGCGCCCTCCCCACCAAGGCGGAGTACGAGGCGTGGGTGCACGAGATCACCTTCCACACGTTCGTGCACGAGAACGTCAAGTCGTTCATGCAGGGCTTCCGCTACGACGCGCACCCGATGGGGATGCTGATGGCGTCGGTGGGGGCCCTCTCGACGTTCTACCCCGACGCGCGCAACATCAGCGACGCCGAGAACCGCCACATCCAGATCGTCCGGATGATCGCGAAGATGCCGACGCTGGGTGCCTGGTCCTTCCGCCACGCGCAGGGCAAGCCGTACGTCTACCCGGACAACGACCTGAGCTACACCGCCAACTTCCTCTCGATGCTCTTCAAGATGAGCGAGTCGAAGTTCGAGGCCGACGAGCGCCTCGTCAAGGCCCTCGACGTCCTCTTCATCCTGCACGCCGACCACGAGCAGAACTGCTCGACCAACGCGGTCCGCTCCGTCGGCTCGAGCCAGGTCGACCCCTACTCGGCCGTGGCCGCCGGCGTCGGCGCCCTCTACGGCCCGCTGCACGGCGGCGCCAACGAGGCGGTGCTGCGGATGCTCAAGCGCATTGGCAGCAAGGAGAACATCCCCGACTTCATCCAGGGTGTGAAGGACGGCAACGAGCGCCTCATGGGCTTCGGCCACCGGGTCTACAAGAACTACGACCCGCGCGCGAAGATCATCAAGAAGGCCTGCGACGACGTCTTCGAGGTCACCGGGGTCAACCCGCTCCTCGAGATCGCCCAGGAGCTGGAGAAGATCGCGCTCGAGGACGAGTACTTCGTCAAGCGCAAGCTCTACCCCAACGTGGACTTCTACTCCGGCCTGATCTACGAGGCCTTCCAGTTCCCGCCGGAGATGTTCACCGTCCTGTTCGCCATCGGCCGCACCCCGGGCTGGCTGGCCCAGTGGTCCGAGCTGGTGCAGGACAAGGAGCAGAAGATCGCCCGCCCGAAGCAGATCTACACCGGCGACCGCGGGCTGGACTTCGTGCCCGCCGCGCAGCGCTGGGCGTGACCCCTGCGGGCGTCGTCCTCGACCTGGGGAACGTCCTCATCGACTGGCAACCGGCCCTCGCCATCGCGGCGGGGGTCGGTTCCGTTGAGGCGGAGAAGTTCCTCACGGCCGACGACTTCGACTTCATGGCCTGGAACCACGAGCAGGACTCGGGGCGGTCGTGGGCCGACGGCGTCGACGAGGTACGCCGCAGCCACCCGCACTGGCTCCCCCACGCGCGGGCCTACCTCGACCACTTCCCCGCCTCGCTCAGCGAGGTGCCGGGCTCGCTCGAGGTCGTCCGCGACCTGCACGGCGCCGGCATCCGGCTGGTGGGGCTGACCAACTGGTCCGACGAGCTCTACTACCCCCACGCGGCCCCGCACTTCGAGGTGCTCCGGCTGCTCGACGACGTCGTCGTCTCGGGCGAGGTCAAGGCGGCCAAGCCGGACCCACGGGCCTACGAGATCGCCGCCGATCGGGCCGGCCTACCGTTCGACCGCCTGGCCTTCGTCGACGACAAGCAGCTCAACGTCGACGCCGCGGCCGCGCTCGGGATGGACGGCATCCTCTTCACCGGTGCGGCCGAGCTGCGCACCGAGCTGCGCAGCCGCAGCCTGCCGATCTGAGGCCGGTCGACGGTCAGCCGACGGCGACGGTCCGCGTGACCGCCTTGCCGCGGCTCGGGTCCACCTTCACCCGGACCGTCGAGAGCGTGCCGATCCTGGCCTTGCCGGCCTTCGTGAGCCTCACCCTCGCGGTGGTCGCGGACCCCGCGGCGAGCCGCACGGTCCCCTTCGCGAGGACGGTGCCGGCCGAGGTGACCCTGACGGTGCCGGTGCCCGGCATCGAGGACAGCACCCGCATCGCGGCGGTCGACCCGGAGACCGCGACCCGGCCCGAGGGCGTCGCGGTCGTGCTGCCGGGCTGGACGGCGACGGTCGCCGAGGCCGAGTTGTTCGCGCTGTTGGCGTCCGTCGAGGTCGACGTGACCGTCGCGGTGTTCACGATCGACACGGGCACCGTGGTGCCCATGCCGGTGCCGACCCGGTCGCTCAGGCAGAGCAGGTCGATGGTCGCGTCCTGCGCCGTACCGGACTGGTTGAAGAGGCGGAAGGCGCGCTCCTTCAGGCGCGGGTCGTTGCCCCACGACCGCACGGTGGGCGGCAGGTCGAAGGTGCCGACCACGCCCTTGGCGTCGTCGGGGCAGGTGACCTTGTACTCGGTGCCCTCGGCCGGGGTGCTGCCCGGGACGCTCACATGGTTGACCACGTGGGTGAAGCGGAGCTGGTGCGTGTGGCCGGCGACCGCACTGGTCGTGGTCGAGAGGCAGCGCACGCTGGTGGTCACCGTCACGGGCGCGGTGGCGTCGAAGGAGAAGGTCCACGTCCGGGCGGTGTAGTCGGCCTCGGAGCCGGAGAGGACCGGACCCGCCGCGGACAGGTCGTAGCCCGGCGCGATCGGCACGGTGCCGGCGCGGCAGGTCAGCGTCGTCTCGGTGTGCCCGACCGGCAGCGACTGCGTGCCGGTGACGAGCGCGTTGTCGGCGAGCAGGTTGTGGCGGTGGCCGTCGGCGCCGCCCTCGGTCTGGCCCGGCAGGCAGACGATGAACGCCTTGGCCTGGACCCGGCCCGTCGTGTCGTTGCGGATCACGCCCTTCCAGGTGTCGACCGCGGTGCTCTGCGAGCTGAGGACCTTCACGTCGGAGAAGGCGCCGGTGCCCTGGTCGACGTGGTCGACCCGGAAGTCGCCGTCGCTGAGGATGTCACCGGCATTGCAGCCGAGCGTGACGCTGCGCTGCTGCCCGGCCTCGAGGTCGACCTGCGCCTCGGGGTGGTACGGCGTCATCCAGTGGTTGCCGCCCGAGTCGTCGACCGGGCCGGCACCCGCGATCGGGTCGGCCGTGACCGTGATCGTGACCGAGGTCGAGGCGCCCTGGGCGATGGTGCCGACGTTGCAGGTGACGACGCCGGCCGCCTGGGTGCACGGGGACGTGGCGGAGACGAAGGTGACGCCGGCGGGCAGCGCGTCGCGGATGACGACGCCGGTGGCGTCGGCGTTGCCGACGTTGGAGGCGGTCAGGGTGTAGCTGAAGGTCGAGCCGCCCATGGGCGACGCGGTCGAGGCCGACTTGGTGATGGTCACGTCCGAGGTGCCCGGCGTGCTGGGCGGGGTGCCGGGGACGCAGGCGTCGGACGGGAAGAGGTTCTGGTGGGTCTCGAAGTTCGAGGTGAAGCTCTTGGCGATGACCTGGCCGATGGTGTGGCCGACCTGGTTGACCGTGACGGCGGCCTTGGGCGCGAGGATGTGACCGCCCCATGCCGACCCGAAGTTGAGGGTCACGCTGGTGGCGTCGGGGAAGTTCCAGACGACGCCCGGGTACGACGCCATCACGCTGTCGTTGGCCTGGTTGCCGTTGACCCACATCTGACCGCCGAAGGTGGCCGACGTGCCGGGCACGTTGATGATCGTCGTCGCGCCGGCGGGCACGACGAGCGAGATGTGGGTGCCCGAGGCGAGGAGCGCCATCTGGGCCACCGAGGGCGCGAAGACGTTGAGGCTGGTGCTGGTGCCGGTGAAGACCAGCGCCGCGTTGCCGCCCGCGGTCCCGGAGGTGACGGTGCCGGTCGCCGCGGCGGCGCCCCACGAGGTCGACAGCGTCCGCAGGTCGCTGAAGGCGCTGGTGAAGTTGATCGGGATGGTCGCCAGGTGGCCGGTGCCGCTGCCGCCGTTGAAGTTCACCCCCGAGGCGGGCGTGACGTAGGCACTGCCCTTCTGGAGGTTGTAGGTGCCGTGCGTGCCGGCGATCACCAGCGCGGGCGAGGTGGCCGCGAAGCCGGACGGCAGCCGGGTGCCGACGGGGAAGCCGCTCGCGGCATGGTTGCCGCCGTACGCGATGGCGCCCTCGGACTCCGCGCCCCGGGTGCCGTCGGTCTCCACGAACTCGGTCCAGCCGGTGGCCGGACCGAACGCGTTGGACGTGGCCGTGCCGGACGAGCACGTCGGCGACGTGGCGTCGGCAGGCCCGTCGAGCGGCGCCACGACGGCCACGAGGCCGGCGGCGGCGATCACCGAGACGAGCACAGGAACACGCAGCGTGTTGGCGCGCAGCAGCGCGGACAAGCCCCCCACGACAAACCCCCCAGTTAGGTCGATTGTCGACACCCTGACAGATGAGGGCGAGGGTCAGCGACCGGATCGGGGAAAACGAGAGCAATCTGACTGGACCAGGAGCAGGGCTCAGCTGCGCTGCAGGCGGCGTACGTCGGTCGAGAGCAGGGCCCCGAACGACGACGCGGCCATCACGAGGCCGACCAGCAGCAGCCAGTCCTGGTAGCCGACCAGGCCGGCCACCGGCCCGGTCAGGACGAGCCCGAGCGGGCGAGCGACGAAGGATCCGACCATGTCGAAGGAGTAGACGCGGGAGAGCATCTCCTCGCGGATGTTCTGCTGGATCGAGACGTCCCACTGCACGCTGAAGACCTGGAGCCCGAGTCCGTGCAGGAACGCGCCGACCAGGATCGGGAGCAGGTGGTCGCTCAGCGCCATGGCGACCGGGAACGCCGCGGTCAGGCTGAGCATCGCGGTCCCGACGTAGAGCCCGTGCCGGGGCCGCCACCGCAGGCAGAGGAGGCCGCCGGCCACGAAGCCGGCCATCAGCGTGCCGAGCGCCAGGCCCCAGGCGGAGCGGCCGAAGCCGTCGCCGACCACGATCGGACCGAGCACGCTCTGCGCGCCGCCGTAGCAGAGGTGGTAGAGCAGCGCCTGGCCGATGAGGAGCCACAGCCACGTGTGCCGGAGCACCTCGCGCAGGCCCTCGCCGAGGTCGCCGAGGAAGCCGGTGGACCCGGCGTCGGGGCGGGTGTGCGGGACGCGGAGGCGGGAGAAGAAGAGGGCCGCGACGACGAAGGTCGCCGCGTCGACGGCGATCGCCCAGCCGGAGCCGGTGGCGGCCACGAGGACGCCCCCGACGCAGTAGCCGACGACGGCGGCACCGGTCTGCAGCAGCGACCGGACGGCGACCGCCGACCCGAGCACGTCCCGCGGCACCGTCAGCCGGGTCATCGCGTTGGCGGAGGGACTGCTGAGGGCGCCGAGGCAGCCGGTCGCCACGCCGATCAGCCCGATCGCCGGCAGCGTCGCCCACCCGCCGAGGAGGAGGACGGCGAGCACGCCCTGGCTGGCCGCGCAGGCGGTGGCCGACCACTCCATCATCAGCTGGCGCGGCACCCGGTCGCCGAGCACGCCGCCGAAGAGGATCGTGACGACCTCGGCGAGCGCGTACGCCGCGACCACGAGCCCGAGGTCCGAGGCCGAGCCGCCGAGATCGAGGACCGCGAAGGCGAGCGCCACCGGCGCGATCGCGTTGCCGAGCCCGCTCGTGGCGGTGCCGGTGACCAGCCAGCGGAAGTCGGGGTACCGCAGCGGGCCGAGGCGGTCCCGGACGGTGTCGACGTCGACGGGAGTGGTCACGGGCAGAATGTAATTCGCCAGCGAATTATTCGTCAACGAAGCTCCCACTAGGATCGCCCCATGGCGGAGGAGGGTCCCGAGGACTGGGCGGACCGGCACGTCGCGCGCTGGCGCGACCACTGGATCGACGTCAGCTTCGACGACGACGTCGAGGCGATCGTGGTCCGGATCGGCCGCCTCAGGGAGTACCTCCGCAGCACCAAGCGGGTCGCGCTCGAGCAGGTCGGTCTCCAGGACTTCGAGTACGACACCCTCCACCACCTGATGATCCGGGACACCCCGGGACAGGCGAGCCCCTCGGCGCTGGCCGCCGACCTCGGGATCAGCGGGGCCGGCATGACCGGACGGCTCGACACCCTCGAGAAGGCCGGCTGGATCCAGCGCCGGGCCTCGGCCGACGACCGGCGCCGGGTCGACGTGGAGGTGACGAAGGCCGGCATCGAGGTCTGGCGCCGGGCGATGGCATTGCGCGGACGTGCCGAGGACGACCTGGCCGCCGCTCTCACCCCCGACGAGCGGACCACCCTCGCGGCGCTCCTGAAGAAGCTCACCCTCGCCACCGAGGATTCCTGAGCGACGCCGGGCACTTCTTCTCGGTCGTCCAGCGCCATCTCAGGCTCGTCACAGCCTCCGCCCACACAGTGAGGGCATGGACGACGAGCCGACCACGCCGCTGCCGGGATCGCAGCCCGGCCCGCAGCAGCCGCAGAACCCCTACTTCTCCGCTCCCCAGGGGCCGCCGCCGCAGGGCCCGCCGCAGGGCCCGCCGCAGGGACCGCCGCAGGGACCGCCGCAGGACACCGTCTTCCTCCAGTCCGAGTCCGGCCCCGAGCCGCGGCGTCCGCGCCGCGCCGGCCTCGCGGCCGCCGTGGTCGCCACCGCCCTCGTCGTCGGCGCCGGAGCCGGCGTCGGTGGGGCCGCCGCCTGGAACGCTCTCGACGACAGCGACTCGAGCGCCAGCCCCTCCGGCGCCCCGTCGACCTCCCAGGTCGTCGACACCCCGGACCAGCCGGCGGCCGACGGCTCCGTCGAGCAGGTCGCCGCGAAGGTGCTGCCCTCGGTCGTGAAGATCGACGTGAGCGGCAACCAGGGCGCGGGCTCCGGGTCGGGCATCATCCTCAGCTCCGACGGCGAGATCCTCACCAACAACCACGTCGCCGAGGTCGCCGGCAACGGCGGCTCGATGACCGTCTTCTTCAACGACGGCTCGTCGGCCAAGGCGACGATCGTGGGCACCGACCCGCTCACGGACACCGCCGTCGTGAAGGCCGAGGGCGTCTCGGACCTCACCCCGGCGACCATCGGCAAGTCGTCCGGCCTCAAGGTCGGCGAGAGCGTCGTCGCGATCGGGTCACCCTTCGGCCTCGACTCGACGGTGACCAGCGGCATCGTGAGCGCCCTCAACCGTCCGGTCGACGTCGGCTCCGACGGATCCGGCAACAGCACGACGTACCCCGCCATCCAGACCGACGCCGCGATCAACCCCGGCAACAGCGGCGGCGCGCTCGTCGACATGAACGGCAACGTCGTCGGCATCAACTCCTCGATCCGCACCGCCAGCGACTCCTCGGAGAGCGAGTCCGGCTCGATCGGCCTCGGCTTCGCCATCCCGATGGACGAGGTCATGCCGATCATCGACCAGCTGCGCAAGGGCGAGACCCCCACCCACGCGCGCCTCGGCATCTCGGTGGGTGACCTGCCCACGCAGAACGGCGCCGAGGTCGAGCAGGGCGCCCAGGTCGTCAACGTCACCGCGAACTCGACCGCCGACAACGCCGGCCTCGCCAAGGGCGACGTGATCACCAAGGTCGACGACGAGCTGATCACCAGCGCCGACTCCCTGGTCGCCACCATCCGGTCCTACCGGCCGGGCGACGAGGTCACCGTGACCTACACCCGGGACGGCGACACCAAGACCACCACGCTCACGCTCGACTCGGACGCCCAGACGTCCAACTCCTGACCGCCCCTCCACAGCCCCGAGAACTCGGGAGGGGCACGAGGGCCCCGCCGGCAGCAGGTCCGTCTCCCGTCAGCCGGCGGGGCCCTCTTCTTGCGTCGACACCGGTCGCCGCTACTGCAGCAGCCCGGGTACGCCGAGCTCCTGCTGGCCCGCGAGCACGTGGGTCGCGTCCGGGGTCAGCGGGTGGAACTTCGCCGCCCGGATGTCGCGGTAGGCACGCTCGATCACCGAGCCACGGAAGAAGGCCGGGCCGCCGGCGACGTCCATCGCGAGGTCGCAGACCTCGACGCCGGCCTGGGCGATCTCGGCCTTCGCGATCATCACGGCGAGGTAGGCGTCGTGGGACGGCACCGGGTCCTCGCCGACGGCCGCGAGGGCGCCGTCGAGCGCCCATGAGGCGACGTCCAGCTTGTGCCGCATCACGCCCAGCTGGCGCTGCACCAGGACGTTGCCGGCCTTGTGCGACGCGGCCTCCTTCGCCGCCCGGTAGGCCGACTCGGCGACGCCGAGGTAGGCGCCGCTGACGATCGTGAACCCGATGACCGAGATCACCTGCAGCGGGCCGTCGACCACGCCGTACGGACGGTTGGCGAGCACCCGCTCGTCGGGGACGAAGACGTCCTCGACGACGACGTCGTGGCTCGCGGTGCCGCGCATGCCGAGGGTGTTCCAGTTGTCGGCGACGGTGACGCCCTCCCCGACCAGCGGCACGGCCATGTTGAGCACCCGGGTGCCCTGCTCGGGGTCCTCGAAGGTGAACATCGTCGACATGACACCGCCGTGCGACGACTGGCTGGCGAACCGCTTGTGGCCGCTGACGCGGTAGCCGCCGTCGACGCGGACGGCCTCGCCGCGCGGGTGCGTGTAGTCGCCACCGCCCGTGGAGACCAGCAGGAGGTCGTCCTCGGCGACCCGGCGCAGCGTGGCCTCGGCGCCCGGCAGCCCGCGGCGGTAGCGCCACGCCGTGAAGGCGACCACGTGCTGGTGCATCGAGCTCGCGAGCGCGGTCGAGCCGCAGTGGTGGGCGAGCTCGCGCTGCAGCGCCGTGAGCTCGGCGATCGTGGCGCCGTCGCCGCCGAGCTCGACCGGGACGGCGGCCCGCAGCAGGCCGGCCGAGCGCAGCGCGTCGTAGGCCTCGGACACGAAAGTGCCGTCGGCGTCGTGCCGGGCGGCGTGCTCGGCGAGCACCGGACCGATCGCTCTGGCTCGGGTGAGCAGGGAGTCGTTGGTGGGGTGGTGGATGGGCTTCTGCTCCGTCGGGAGCTGTGCTGTCGTTGTCATGCCTCGAGGGTCCTCGGGCGCAACGGCCGCCACTAGTTCACGATCGGTACCGCCGAGGGCCGCCCTCAGACGAGCTTCTGGAGCTCGCCGAGCCGGGCGACCTTGCGGAAGCCGAGCCGGTCGTTGACGCCGACCATGGGGGCGTTGACCTCGGCGTTGTACGTCGTCACCTCGACGATGTCGGGCCGCTCGCGCTGCAGCAGCCGCAGGTTGGCGACCTTGAGCGCCAACCCGAGCCGGTGACCGCGGTGATCGGGTCGCACGAGCGTCCCCCACTGGTAGGACCGGCCCGGCTCGTGCACCGTCGTGGCGATGTCGGTGTAGCCCACCAGCTCGCCGGACGCGTCGAGGGCGACGGTGTTGTACTTGACCCGGCCCTGTCGGACCAGCAGCTCCTCGTTCTCCCGCACCTGGGCCGGGTCGAGGCTCTCGGCCTCGATCTCGAGATCGCCCTGCGGGGCCTCGACGTTGAGCGTCGCGACCAGTCGCGCCCAGCCGTCGACGAGCTCCTCGGGCACCGGGCCGCCCCAGGAGCGCAGCTCGTACGACGGGTGGTGCGGTGCCGCCTCGGCGGCCAGCGCGTCGAGGACGTCGGCGGCGACGGGCAGGTCGAGCCGGCGCTTCACGTCACCCAGCGCCAGGGTGTAGCCGTGCCGGCGGGCGAACTCCGCCGCCGGCTCGCCGATCCCCTCGGGCCCGGCGTCGTAGGCCCAGGGCGCCTCCCCGGCCAGCACGGTGCGGCCGCGCTCCCGGGCGACCTGCTCGAGGCGGGCGAGCACGGCCGAGCCGTGCCCGCGCCGCTGGTGGTCGGGGTGGACGTGCACCATCAGCTCGGCACGCTCGGTGTTGTCGCGCAGCGGGAACTCGATCCAACCGGCGGCGACGACGCGGTCGCCGAGCCGGCCGAGGTAGCCCTGGCGCCAGCGCGCGCTGCCGCCCTCCTGGGCGGTCGCTCGGACCTCCTCGAGCTGCCAGGTCGAGGCGACCCCCGGCGGCAGCGCGCCCTCGGCGGCGGCGTAGACGGAGTACCAGGCGTCGACCTGGTCGTCGTCGCGGTGGTCGAGCTCGACCACCTGCAGGTCGGTCGGGTCGCTCACCGGGCCCGGACCACCCGGGTCTCGTCCCAGACCGGGCCGTCGGACTCGTAGACCGCGCCGTCCGCGCCGTACACGAGGAAGCGGTCGAAGCCGCGGGCGAACCACCGGTCGTGGGTCACCGCGAGCACCGTGCCCTCGAAGGCCGCGAGGCCCTCCTCGAGCGCCTCCGCGGACTGCACGTCGAGGTTGTCGGTCGGCTCGTCGAGCAGCAGCAGCGTCGCCCCGGACAGCTCGAGCAGCAGGATCTGGAAGCGCGCCTGCTGGCCGCCGCTGAGCGACTCGAACCGCTGCTCGCCCGCGTGCGCCAGCTCGTAGCGGTCGAGCACCCGGGCGGCCTGCTCGCGGCCCATGCCCGCGCGACCGTTCGGCGAGCCGTCGCCGCGGTGCAGGATCTCGAGCAGCGTGCGACCGATCAGCTCGGGATGCTCGTGGGTCTGGACGAACCAGCCCGGCCGCACGCGCGCACCGAGCTTGGCCTTGCCGGCGTGGAGCACGGGCTTGATCTCGACCTCGCCCACCGGGCGGTGCTCGACGTCGGGGTCGCTGCCGCCGGCGGCCAGCAGTCGCAGGAAGTGCGACTTGCCCGACCCGTTGGAGCCGAGCACGGCCACGCGCTCGCCGTACCAGACCTCGAGGTCGAAGGGCTTCATCAGCCCTCCCCCGGATTCAGTGAGGAGCTCGAGCTGCTCGCAGACCACGGCGCGCTTGCCGGTGCGGCCGCCCTTGAGCCGCATCGTCACCTGCTGCTCGCGCGGCTGCTCGGTCGGCGGGCCGGCCTCCTCGAACTTGCGCAGGCGCGTCTGGGCCGCGCGGTACTGCGAGGCCATGCCGTCGTTGTACTCGGACTTGATCTTGTAGTGCAGCACCAGCTGCTTGAGCTTCGCGTGCTCCTCGTCCCAGCGTTTGCGCATCTCCTCGAAGCGGAGGAACCGGTCGCGGCGCGCCTCGTGGTACGACGCGAAGCCGCCCGGGTGCGTCCACACGGTGTTGCCCGCGTGGCCGAGCTCGACGGTCACCACGCGCGTCGCGGTGTTGTTCAGCAGCTCGCGGTCGTGGCTGATCATCAGGATCGTCTTGTCGGACTCGCGGATCCGGCCCTCGAGCCAGATCTTGCCGGGCACGTCGAGGAAGTTGTCCGGCTCGTCGAGGAGGAGCACCTCGTCGGGACCGCGGAGGAGGTACTCCAGCACCAGGCGCTTCTGCTCGCCGCCGGAGAGGGTGCGCAGCTCGCGGTACTTCGCCCGGTCGTAGGGCACCGCGAGCCCGGCCATCGTGCACACGTCCCAGGTGACCTCGAGGTCGTAGCCACCGGCGTCGGCGTACTCGCCCAGCGCCTCGGCGTAGCGCATCTGGGTCTTCTCGTCGTCGTGGTCCATGAGCAGGCGCTCGCAGGCGTCGACCTCGGTCGCGGCCGCGCGGACCCGCGCCGGCGCGACACTGAGCAGCAGGTCGGCCAACGTCGGCTCCTCGCCGAGCCCGGCGCCCACCATCTGGCGCATCACGCCCAGCCCGCCGGAGCGGGTCACGGCGCCGGCGTGCGGGACCAGGTCGCCGGTGATGATCCGCAGCAGCGTCGTCTTGCCCGCGCCGTTCGCTCCCACGAGCGCGACCTTGGCGCCCTCGCCGACCCGGAACGACACGTCGTCCAGCAGCACTCTCCCGTCGGGGAGCTCGTACCGCACCCCGGCCACGTCCACGTGTCCCACGTCGGACGATTCTCCGCGTTCGCGGCCGATCCGGCACCCCGTTTTGCCCCCGCGACCCTGGACAGGCGTCTAGGTTGCCGCCAGGATCACCCTCCTCCAGGATGTCAACATCCGGAGTTCGTTCCCGTGATCCGAGGACGCAATGGGCACAACGAAGATGCGCCTCAAAGCCGCGTGCGTCGTGTGTTCTTCGCTTCTGCTCGCACTATCTGCGTGCGGCGGCGGGGCCGAGGAACTGAAGGCAGGCAACGTCCGCATCCTCGTATCTGCCTCCTCCGGAGACCAGGGTGGAGCTGACGTCGGAGTTGGCGGCACGGTTCAGCTGGTCGGCGACTGCCTAGGCATCGGAAATGCCGTCGCGTTCTGGCCGAAGGGGACGAAGGTCGTCTCGGAGGATCCGTTGACCATAGACGTCCCCGGGGAAGGCGAGATTTCCGTCGGCGACACCGTGCAAGGCGCTGGCGGATCGCACTCGACGGCGTCGGGCTCCGACATCGACTCGTCGAAGCCCGACCTGCCGATCCCCTCGAGCTGCCCATCGAAGTCGTGGGTCGACTTCAGGCCGGAGTAGGCCATCTCGCCTCAGGCACCGCGACAGCCGCCGCGGGTGCGGAGCCTTGCCTCCTTCCACCTGGAACGATTCGCCGCACTCCAGACCGATCGGGCACCCCGTTTTGCCCCCGCGACCCTGGACAGGCGTCTAGGTTGCGCCTGTGACCGCCATCACCCGGCTCTGCCGACGCGCCTGCGTCGCCGCCCTCGCCCTCTCGTCCCTCGCGCTCGTGGCGCCCGCCTCAGCCGCGCCCGTGCCGGCCGAGATCGGCCCGACGTCGTTCTCCGGACCCGGCCCGTACGCCGTGGGCGAGCGGACGCTGACGCTGGCCTCCGGCGTCGAGGTCGAGGTCTGGTACCCGGCCACGAAGAAGGCCGTGCAGGGCAAGCCCGAGGCGTCGTACGACGTGGTCGACTGGCTGCCGGACTTCCTCAAGTCACTGGTCCCCGAGGGCCAGTCGGTGACCTACCCGAGCGGCGGCGTCCGCGGGGTGCCGGTCCGCACGGGGAAGTACCCGCTGGTCGTCTTCAGCCACGGCTACGCCGGCTTCCGCGACCAGTCGAGCGCGCTCACCTCGGCGATCGCGTCCTGGGGCTTCGTGGTCGCCGCGCCCGACCACCCGAGCCGCGACCTGACCAAGGTGCTCCTCGGTCCGGCGGGCACCACGACCGACGTGCAGGACCTGCGGCAGACGATCACCCTGATCGGCAAGAAGACCGACGCGAAGAAGGGCTGGCTGCGCCACCGGGTCGACATGCGGCGGATCGGCGCCCTCGGGCACTCCGCCGGCGGCCGCGCGGTCGAGCAGCTCGCGGCCGTCGACAAGCGGGTCGACACCTTCATCGGCATGGCGCCCGCCTCGGCCGACACGCTCACCGGCGACACGGACAAGCCGCGCCTGATCATCACCGGCACGGCCGACGGGATCATCCCGGTCGACCAGGTCGAGTCGGCGTACGCCGCGATGGGCGGCGACAAGCGCATCGTGCTCGTCGACAACGCCGGCCACCTCGTCTTCAGCGACCTCTGCGAGATCGGCGAGTCCCAGGGCGGGCTGCTCGCGATCGGCGAGCTGCTCGGCATCACCATCCCCGACGCGCTCCGGCCGCTCGCCACCGACGGCTGCCAGGACACGGCGCTCGAGCCGACCCTGGCCTGGCCGGCGATCCAGCAGGTGGTGGTCGCGCAGCTGCGCCACCAGCTCGGGGTCGACCCCACCGACGCCGGGCTCGCCGGGCTGACCGAGGCCTACCCGGGGATCATCTCGGACAGCCGGGTGGGGTGAACCGCACCCGGCGCACAGGTGAACCCTAGACTTCGGGCATGACACGGGGTGCCGAGGAGGAGATCGAGACCTCGGCCACCGACACCGAGCACGTGCCGCGAGCGCTGCGCGATCGGCCCACGCCGTACCCCCGCACCCGCCGCACGGTCCGCGCGGTCGCGATGCTCGGGTACGCCGCCGCCCTCGTCGTCTGGTCCGACGTGCTCGGGATCCCCAACGACACGGTGCAGGTCTTCCTGTGGCTGTGGGTCGGCACCATCGCGTGGAACATCGAGGCGCGCCCGTCGTACCACCTGAACTTCCTCAAGGACTGGTGGCTGCCGGTCGTCGGCCTGGTCGTCTACTTCTACAGCCGCGGCCTCACCGACGAGCTCGGACTGCCGGTGCACGTGATGATGCCGATCCACGTCGACGAGTGGATCGGGCGCGGCGAGATCCCGACCGAGCGGCTCCAGCACGCGCTGTGCGGCGATCCGTGCCTGAAGACCACCGAGCCGCGGTGGTACGACTTCTTCTTCACCACCGTCTACGCCACGCACTTCCTGGCCGGCCTCACCATCGCCGCGGTGCTGTGGGTGCGCAGCCGGCCCGAGTGGGTGAAGTGGATGCGGCGCTACCTGGTGATCAACTTCGGCGCGCTCGCCGTCTACATCCTCTACCCGATGGCACCGCCGTGGATGGCCTCGGAGGAGGGCCGCCTCGACGGCATGGTCACCCGGATCACCGCCCGCGGCTGGTCCGACGTCGGCCTCGACCGGGTCGACCTGATCCTGCACGGCGTCGGCAACCCGGTCGCGGCGATGCCGTCGCTGCACGCCGGCATCACCTTCCTGATCGCCGGCTACGGCATCCAGCGGCTGAGCTCTCGGTGGCGCTGGCTGCTCGCGCTCTACCCCGCGGCGATGTGCACGGCGCTGGTCTACAACGGCGAGCACTACGTCATCGACGTGCTCGCCGGCGGGCTGCTCGCCACCCTCGTGCTGGTCGGCTGCCAGCTCTGGGAGAACAACCAGGACCGGACTACTCGGCGGTCGACTTCGCCCAGAGGTTGATGCCCGCCTCGACCGCGTCCTCGTCGATGGCGCGCAGCTCGTCGTCGGTGAGCGGCGGGAAGGTGAGCGCGTCGAGATTGGTGTCGAGCTGCTCGACCGAGCTCGCACCGATCAGCGCGGAGGTGACGCGCGGGTCGCGGACCGCCCACTGGAGCGCGAGCTGGGCCAGCTTCTGGCCGCGCTGCTGGGCGATCTCGTTGAGCGCCCGCACGTGCCGCAGCCGCGACTCCTCGAGGTGGTCCTCACCGAGGCTCGAGCCGTCCCGGGCGGCGCGGGAGTCCGACGGGACGCCGTCGAGGTAGCGGTCGGTCAGGAGCCCCTGGGCGAGCGGGCTGAAGACGATGCAGCCCATGCCCTGCTGCTCGAGCTCGTCGAGCAGGCTCCGCCCACCGTCCGGGTCCTCGATCCAGCGGTTGAGCATGGAGTAGGACGGCTGGTGGATGAGCAGCGGGGTGCCGAGCTCGCGGGCGATCGACGCGGCCTCCTGGGTCTTGGCGGCGGAGTAGGACGAGATGCCGGCGTACAGCGCCTTGCCCTGCCGGACCGCCTGGTCCAGCGCCATCATCGTCTCCTCGACCGGGGTGTCGGGGTCGAAGCGGTGGCTGTAGAAGATGTCGACGTACTCCAGGCCCATCCGGCCCAGCGACTGGTCGAGCGAGGAGAGGACGTACTTCCGCGAGCCGCCACCCTGGCCGTAGGGGCCGGGCCACATGTCGTAGCCGGCCTTGGTCGAGATGACCAGCTCGTCGCGCAGGTGCTTGAAGTCGTCGCGCAGGTAGCGGCCGAAGTTCTCCTCCGCGCGGCCGTACGGCGGGCCGTAGTTGTTGGCCAGGTCGAAGTGGGTCACGCCGCGGTCGAAGGCGCGCCGCAGGATCGCCCGCTGGGTCTCCTCCGGCCGGTCGGTGCCGAAGTTCTGCCACAGGCCGAGCGAGATCAGCGGGAGCTGGAGCCCGCTGCGGCCCGTGAACCGGTAGCTCATCCCGGTGGCAGTGGTGTCGTAACGATCGTCGGCAGGAGTCCAGCTCATACGCCCGATCCTGCCAGGTGCCTGCTGGTCGAGGTACGGAGGCGTTCGACGCCTGAGCGTCGACCCCGGCGAGGCGAGCGTCGCCGGTGGTTGAGGTGCGGGTGCACGAGATCCTGCCTAGGGCGATGAGCCGGCCATCGACTGTCGGTGTCCTCCCGCCGGTGCCAGTCTTCGCCTATCGGGACGACGCCGGGTAGGCGGTCGGCACACGGTGGTTGAGGTGCGAGGAGCGCCAGCGACGAGCCTCGAAACCACCACCGCGCGGAGCACCCGAAATTGGCCGCAAAGAATTCTCGAAAGTTGTCCACATCCCGGTCAAAACAACGGATCTGAGCCTCTCAGTGTCGGCGGCCAGTGCTTGAGTGGACGTATGGCAACGAACGCGACTCCCACCCACCGAGTGTCGGTGGCGATCGCGCACGCCAGTGCTGATCTGACCTCCGTCGCCGACGCCGCCGCATGGTCGATGACCGACACCGAAGCCGCCGAGGCACTCGTCGAGCTTCAGTCACTGAAGGCCCAGGTCGCCGAGCTCGAAGCCCGGGTCACGCGGCACGCCGACGACCAACACGTCGGGCAGGACCGCGGCGCGTCCTCGACCGCGGTGTGGCTGGCCAACCAGACCCGGACCACCCGCGCCGCAGCCCACGCGATCGTGAAGCTCGGCAAAGACCTGCACGCCCACCCGTTCACCCGAGCCGCCTTGGCTGCCGGGGTGATCGGTCGCGACCAGGCCCGCGTGATCCTCCGCTGGGTCGACACCCTCCCCGACGAGACCAGCACCGAGCAGAAGACCACGGCCGAGCAGCACCTCCTCGACCTCGCCGCCGACCACGACGCCACGGCCTTGGACCGGCTCGGGCGGCGGTTGTGGGAGGTCATCGACCCCGACGGCGCCGACGCCCGCGAGGCCGAGATCCTCGAACGCCAAGAACAAGCCGCGGTGCGGGCGACCTACCTGCGGATCTGGGACGACGGGCACGGGAAGACCCACTACCAAGGCGTGATGCCCACCCTCGAAGGGGCGGCGCTCAAGAAGATGGTCCTCGCGACCATGGCTGCCAAGCACCAGAACGCGGTGAAGGGCTCCGGGACCGGACCGAGGAGATGGGACAGGCGTTCAGCGAGCTGATCATGCGCTACCCGAAGGACAAGCTCCCCAAGACCGGCGGCCTCAACGCCACCCTCCTCGTCACCATCACCGAAGACTCCCTGATGGGGCGGCTCGAGCAGGCCGGGACCATCCTCGACACCAGCGACCGCATCTCGCCCGCCCTCGCCCGGCAGCTGGCCTGCGAGGCAGGGGTCCTGCCCGTCGTCCTCGGCGGCGAGTCCGAGGTCCTGGACCTGGGTCGTGAGCAGCGGCTGCACTCCCAGGCACAGCGGATCGCCATCGCCATCAAGCAGCAGGGTCAGTGCGCGGCCGAGGGCTGCGACCGGACGACCGGCCTCCACGCCCACCACGCCACCCCTTGGGCCAAGGGTGGCCGCACCGACCTGGCCAACGCCATCGGGCTCTGCCACTGGCACCACATGAAGGCCCACGACACCGGCTACGACATGACCCACCACCCCAACGGCGCCGTCACCTTCCACCGACGCCAGTAGCGGGCCTGTCGTCTATCGTGCGACACGTGATGGAGATCGTCGACGTCGCCAGCCAGGTCGTGGCGCCGGCCGTCAGCGCCGTGTTCAGGGCCGGCGAGGTCTCCGCGCTCGAGCTGAGCGTCACCGACGAGCTCGAAGGCTCGGTCGCGCTCTCCCTGACCGCTCGGGGTGAGACCTTCACCTACCTGGTTGTCCAGGGGAGCGTGGCAGGCATGAGCGTCGAGGAGTGGAGCGAGAACCTGCGCTCGCACCTGGTCGACTTCGTGGCCGAAAGCCGGTTCGGATGGGGAGAGAACCGGGACGACCGGTGACGTCCCGAGCCTGACTACGCCCCAACCATCCGCAGAGCGAGCAGCCGGTAGTGGGCGGCGACCTCGTCGGGGGTCCAGCGGCCGTCGTCGCGGTACCAGCGGGCGACGTCGATGCCGAGGGAGAGCAGGGCGAGCGAGGTCATGTGCGCGTCCGGAGTGGCGAACGCACCGGACGCGACGCCCCGGTCGACGACGTCGCGGACGACGAGGTCGATGTCGTGCCGGATCGCGAGGATGTCGGCGCGGTGCTCCTCGCTGAGGGCGGCGAGCTCGTAGTTGATCACCCGGGCGCCCGTGTGGGCGACGGCGTGGTCGCGGACGAAGTCCTCGACGAGGTCGCCGAGCTGGGTGACCGGGTCGTCCGACCGCGCGACCGACGCGCGGACCAGCTCGAGCACCCGGGCGTGGCCGGTGTGGGCGAGCCCGAAGAGCAGCTCCTCCTTGGAGCGGTGGTGCACGTAGAGCGCCGCGGGGCTCATCCCGGCCGCGGTCGAGATGTCCCGGGTGGTGGTGCCGTGGAAGCCCCGGGTCGCGAACGCGTCGATCGCCGCCCGGGCCAGCCTGGTCCGGGCGTCGGGCTCCTGAGGGGTGGACGCACTCATCGGGAGCATGGTAAGCAAGCGCTTAGTCAGTCAGCAAGCAGCAACGCAGGAGGCACGCGTGAAGGGACTCGCCGGCAAGGTCGCGCTCGTGACCGGAGCCAGCCGCGGGATCGGCCTGGGCATCGCTCAGCGCCTCGTCGACGAGGGGGCCAAGGTCTGCGTGACCGCGCGCAAGCCCGAGGCACTCGAGGAGGCGGTCGCCGCCCTCGGCGGGCCCGAGCACGCGATCGCCGTGGCCGGCAAGGCCGACGACCCCGAGCACCGCGCCGACGCCGTACGACGGACCGTCGAGGCGTTCGGCAGCCTCGACCTCCTGGTCAACAACGCCGGCATCAACCCGGTCGCCGGCCCGCTGATCGCCACCGACCTCGGCGCCGCCCGCAAGACCGTCGAGGTCAACGCGCTCGGCCCGCTCGCCTGGCTGCAGGCCGCCCACGCGGCCTGGATGGGCGAGCACGGTGGGGCCGTCGTCAACATCTCCTCGCTCTCCGGCGTGCGGTCGGCGCCCGGCATCGCGATGTACGGCGCGTCCAAGGCGATGCTGATCAGCCTCACGGAGTCGCTGGCCGCCGAGCTCGGCCCGACCATCCGGGTCAACGCGGTCGCCCCGGCCGTGGTCAAGACCGACTTCGCCTCGCTGCTCTTCGAGGGCCGCGAGGAGGAGGTCGCCGCGGCGTACCCGCTCAAGCGGCTCGGCGTCCCCGCCGACGTCGCCGGCGCGGTCGCCTACCTGCTCTCCGACGACGCCTCGTGGGTGACCGGACAGACGCTGGTCATCGACGGCGGCGTGGACCTGGCGAGCCACTGATGGGCGCGCCCCAGGACAAGCTCAGCGGCAAGGGCGTCGTCGTCACCGGCGCCGGCCGCGGCATCGGCCGCGCCCTCGCCCTGAAGGCCGCCGCGGAGGGGGCGCGCGTGGTCGTCAACGACCTCGACGCCGACAACGCGGCAGCTGTCGCGGCCGAGATCGGCGGTACGGCGCACCCGGGCGACGCGGCCTCCGCCGACGGGGTCGTGGCACTCGTCGACGCGGCCACGGAGACACTCGGCCGGATCGACGTCTTCTTCGCCAACGCGGGCATCGACGGCGCGGGCGGCGTCGACAGCCTGCAGACCCCCGACGACGTCTGGGACCGCATCGTCGACGTGAACGTGATGGCCCACGTCCGCGCGGCGCGGACCATCGTGCCGCGCTGGCTCGAGGACGGGCAGGGCGGCCGGTTCGTCGTCACCGCGTCGGCGGCCGGCCTGCTGACGATGATCGGCAGCGCGCCCTACTCCGTCACCAAGCACGCCGCCGTCGGCTTCGCCGAGTGGCTGTCGGTGACGTACGGCGCCCGCGGCATCGACGTCCACGCGATCTGCCCGCAGGGCGTGCGCACGAAGATGCTCGAGGACGCAGGACCCCTGCAGGAGCTGCTCTCCCGCGACTCCGCGCTCGAGCCCGAGGAGGTCGCCGACGCCGCGGTCGCGGCGATCGAGGAGGGCCGCTTCCTGGTCCTCCCCCACCCCGAGGTGGCCGGTTACTACGCCGCGCGCGCGGCCGACACCGACCGGTGGCTCGGCGGCATGCGCCGGCTGCAGCAGAAGGTCGACGAGGCAGGAGGCCTGGCATGACCGAGCAGTCCGAGACCCCGGGGCTCGACCTCGCCGTCTTCCGGCGCTGGTACGACGCCGAGCGACCCGGCGAGATCGGCGGCGAGCTGCGCGCGTCGGTGATCGCCGGCGGCCGCTCCAACCTGACCTACGAGGTGACCGACGGGGAGCGCTGGTGGATCGTCCGGCGTCCGCCGCTCGGCCACGTGCAGGCGACCGCGCACGACATGGGCCGCGAGTACACCGCGATGAGCGCCCTGGTCCCGACCGATGTGCCCGTGCCGACGACGTACGCGCACTGCGACGACCCCGACGTGCTGGGCGCGCCCTTCTACGTGATGGAGCGGGTCGAGGGCACGGCCTACCGCCGCGCGAAGCAGCTCGCGGCGCTCGGCCCCGAGCGCACCGCCGCCATCGGCGGCCGGCTGGTCGACGTGCTCGCGACCCTCCACCAGGTCGACCCGGCGGCGGTCGGCCTCGGTGAGCTCGGGCGGGCCGAGGGCTTCCTCGAGCGCCAGGTGCGGCGCTGGGGCCAGCAGCTGGAGGGATCGAAGACCCGCGAGAACCCCGACGCCGACGAGCTGCACCGACGGCTCACCGCCCGCGTGCCCGCCGGCGACGACGCCGACGCACGTCGGTACGACGGGATCGTCCACGGCGACTACCGGCTCGACAACGTGCTCACCGGCGCCGACGACCAGATCAAGGCCGTCGTCGACTGGGAGATGGCGACCCTCGGTGACACCCGCACCGACGTCGCGCTGATGCTCGTCTACGACACCCTCGCCTCGCTGCCCTCGGCCGGCCTGGTCTCCGACGTCAGCACCGCCCCCGGCTACCCCGGCACCGACGAGCTCCTGAGCCGGTACGCCGCGGCGGTCGGCCGCGACCTCGGCGACATGGGCTTCCACCTCGGGCTGGCCTACTTCAAGCTCGCGGTGATCCTCGAGGGCATCAACTTCCGCTTCCAGCAGGGCAAGACCGTCGGGGAGGGCTTCGACCAGATCGGCGCCGGCTTCGACCCCCTCATCGCCGCCGGGCTCGACGCCCTCGGAAAGGACTGAGACACACCATGCACTTCGCACACGACGACAAGACCTCCGGGCTGATCGAGCAGCTCGAGACCTTCATGGCCGAGCGGATCCTGCCGTCCGAGGCCACCTTCCACGACCAGCTCGGCGAGCTCGACGATCGCTGGGCGTGGTCGGCGACACCGGTCCTCAAGGAGCTCCAGGCCGAGGCCCGGGACCAGGGCCTCTGGAACCTCTTCCTCCCCCAGGAGCACGCCGACTCCCCCGGCCTCACCAACCTCCAGTACGCCCCGCTCGCCGAGATCACCGGCCGCAGCGGCCACCTCGCGCCGGCCGCGCTCAACTGTGCGGCGCCCGACACCGGCAACATGGAGGTGCTCTCGCTCTTCGGTACTCCGGAGCAGCAGGAGCGCTGGCTGCAGCCGTTGCTGCGCGCGGAGATCCGCTCGGCGTTCGCGATGACCGAGCCGGACGTCGCCTCCTCCGACGCGACGAACATCGCCACCCGGATCGAGCGCGACGGCGACTCCTACGTGCTCAACGGCCGCAAGTGGTGGATCACCGGCGCGATGAACCCGCACGCGGAGATCCTCATCGTGATGGGCAAGACCGACCCGTCGGCGTCGCGGCACCGCCAGCAGTCGATGATCCTGGTCCCGCGCGACACCCCCGGCCTGGAGATCGTCCGGGGCATGGAGGTCTTCGGGTACGACGACCACGAGCACGGCGGCCACGCCGAGCTGCGCTTCACCGACGTCCGCGTACCCGCCACCAACCTGATCGGCGAGGAGGGCCACGGCTTCGCGATCGCCCAGGCCCGTCTGGGCCCGGGGCGCATCCACCACTGCATGCGCGCGATCGGCGTGGCCGAGCTGGCCATCGAGCTGATGTGCAAGCGCGCGTCCGAGCGGGTCGCCTTCGGCCGCCCGATCGCCAACCAGGGCGTGGTCCGTGACTGGATCGCCGAGTCCCGCGTGCGCATCGAGCAGCTGCGGCTGCTGGTGCTCAAGACCGCCTGGCTGATGGACACCGTCGGCAACCGCGGCGCCCACACGGAGATCCAGGCGATCAAGATCGCGACCCCGCAGACCGTGCAGTGGATCCTCGACAAGGCGATCCAGACCCACGGCGCGGGCGGGCTCTCGCAGGACTTCCCGCTCGCCAACCTGTACGCCGCGATCCGCACGCTCCGCTTCGCCGACGGGCCGGACGAGGTGCACAAGAACTCCCTGGCCAAGAACGAGATCGCGAGGCACACCACCGATGCCTGACCTGGACGAGAAGGCGCTGGCGCGGCGGGTCGAGGAGCTGCTCGCGGCGTACCCGCCCGAGACCACGGACCGGCTCGACTTCCTGCACGCGCGCTTCGACGCCGGCCTGGCGTGGGTGCACTTCCCCGAGGGCCTGGGCGGTCTCGGGCTGCCGCGCTCGATGCAGCCGGTCGTCGAGAAGGCGCTCTACCGCGCCGGTGCGCCGGACAACGACCCGCGCCGCAACGGCATCGGCCTCGGCATGGCCGCGCCCACGATCCTCGCCTTCGGCACCGACGAGCAGAAGCAGCGCTACCTGCGGCCGCTCTGGTGCGGCGAGGAGGTCTGGTGCCAGCTCTTCTCCGAGCCGGGCGCCGGCTCCGACCTCGCAGGCCTCGCCACCCGCGCGGTGCTCGACGGCGACACCTGGATCGTCAACGGCCAGAAGGTGTGGACCTCCTCGGCCCACATCGCCGACCGCGCCATCCTGGTCGCCCGCACCGACCCCGATCAGCCGAAGCACGCCGGCCTCTCCTACTTCGTGGTCGACATGCACGACCCCGGCGTCGACGTCCGGCCGCTGCGCCAGATCACCGGCGAGGCGGAGTTCAACGAGGTCTTCCTGACCGACGTCCGGATCCCCGACGCCGACCGTCTCGGCGAGGTCGGCGAGGGCTGGAAGGTCGCCAACGCGACGCTCTCCAGCGAGCGGGTCGCGATCGGTGGCGGCGCCTTCCCACGCGAGTTCGGGATGATCGGCAAGGTCGCCGAGACCTGGCGCTCGCGACCCGGGCTCCGCACCCCGGAGACCCACGAGCGACTGCTGCGCGGCTGGGTCGACACCGAGGTCGCCCGGATCACCGCCAACCGGCTGCGGCAGAAGCTCGCCGCCGGCGTACCCGGCCCCGAGGGCTCGGCGATGAAGCTCTCCTTCGCCCGGATCAACCAGGAGCTCTCGAGCCTCGAGCTCGACGTGCTCGCCGACGACGGGCTGCGCTACGAGAGCTGGGAGATGCGCCGCCCGACCCACGTCGACTTCACCGGCCGGGACGCGGGCTACCGCTACCTGCGCGCCAAGGGCAACTCGATCGAGGGCGGCACCTCGGAGATCCTCCGCAACGTCGTCGCCGAGCGGATCCTCGGCCTGCCCACCGAGCACCGCGTCGACAAGGACGTGGCCTGGAAGGACCTGCCTCGATGACCGCCACCGCTCCTGCCGACGTCCGGCTGCTCGCCGACGACGTCGAGACCGACCTGCGCGCCTCGGTGCGCAAGGCGATCGACAAGCACGCCCCCGCCGAGCGGGTCAACGGCCTCTACGACGGCACCGACGACGTCACCGCGCCCCTCTGGTCGGCCTTCGTCGAGCTCGGCCTGCCCGGCCTGCTCGTGCCCGAGGACCTGGGCGGCGCCGGGGCGACAGCGGTCGAGGCCGCCGCGGTGCTCGAGGAGCTCGGCCGGGCGGCCGCGCCCTCGTCCTACCTCACTTCGTCGGTCGTGGCGACGACCGTGCTGGTCGCCCTCGGCGACGAGACCGTGCTGCCCGGCCTCGCCGCCGGCGAGCTGACCGCCGCGGTCGCCGTACGCCCGACCGCGCTCCGGCACGGCCCGGCGGCGACGACGATCGTGGGCGCACCCGCCGACGTGCTGCTGGTGCCCGAGGGCGACGCCCTCTACGCCGTCCGCGGCGCGACCGCGACGGTCGTCCCGTCGCTCGACATGACCCGCCCGCTCGCCGACGTCGACCTCGACGGCGCCGAGCGGGTGCTGCTCTCCTCCGACGCCTCGGCCGCCATCGACCGCGGGCTGATGGTCGGCGCCGGGCTGCTCGCCGCCGAGCAGGTCGGCGTCGCGCGCTGGGCGCTCGAGGCGACGGTGGCCTACCTCAAGGAGCGGCGGCAGTTCGGCCGGGTCGTCGGCGGCTACCAGGCGCTCAAGCACCGGCTCGCCGACCTCTACGCCCAGGTCGAGCAGGCCGACGCGGCCGCCCGCTACGCCGCCGCCACGATCGCCGCCGACGACCCCGACGCCCCGCTCGCGGTGGCGGTCGCGGCGTCCTTCTGCGGGGAGACCGCGGTGCACGCGACCGAGGAGGCCGTGCAGCTGCACGGTGGCCTCGGCATGACCTGGGAGCACCCGGCGCACCTGCACCTCAAGAGGGCCAAGTCCGACGAGCTGCTGCTCGGGTCGCCCGAGGCGCACCGCGCCGTACTCGCCGCACTCGTGGACCTGCCGGGTCCTAGGGTCTGAGCCATGGACCTGACCCTCAACGACGAGCAGCAGGCGTTCCGCGACCTGGCCCGCGACTTCCTGGACCGCGAGGCGGTGCCGCACCGCACCCAGTGGGACCGCGACGAGCAGGTCGACCTCGAGATCGTGCCGAAGATGGCCGAGATCGGCTTCTTCGGCCTCACCATCCCCGAGGAGTACGGCGGGCTGGGCGGCGACTACCTGACCTACGTGCTCGGGATGGAGGAGCTCGGCCGCGCCGACTCCGCGCTGCGCGGGATCGTGTCGGTCTCCAACGGCCTCTTCGGCAAGTCGGTGCTGGGCTTCGGCACCGAGGAGCAGAAGCAGGAGTGGCTCCCGCAGATCGCCAGCGGGTCGGTGCTCGGGTGCTTCGGGTTGACGGAGCCCGACACCGGCTCCGACGCGGGCAACCTGACCTCGCGAGCGCGCCGCGACGGCGACGACTACGTCCTCAACGGCCAGAAGCTCTTCATCACCAACGGCACCTGGGCCAAGGTCGCGCTCGTCTTCGCCCGGACCAGCGACGACGGCCCGCGCGGCGTCACGGCGTTCCTGGTCCCCACCGACACCCCCGGCTTCGAGGCCCGCGAGGTGAAGGGCAAGCTCGGCCTGCGGGGCCAGGCGACCGCGGAGCTCTTCCTCTCGGACGTCCGGGTGCCCGCCTCGGCGCGCCTCGGCGACGAGGGCCAGGGCTTCAAGATCGCGATGACCACGCTCGACAAGGGCCGCGTCTCGGTCGCCGCCGGCTGCGTCGGCATCGTCCAGGGCTGCCTGGAGGAGTCGGTCTCCTACGCGACGTCGCGCCGGCAGTTCGGCAAGCCGCTCGCGGGCTTCCAGCTCGTCCAGGAGCTGATCTCCGACATGTCCGTCGACGCCGACGCGGCCCGCCTCCTGGTCTGGCGCTGTGCCGACCTGATCGACCGCGGCGAGCCCTTCGGCACCGCCGCCTCCAAGGCCAAGCTGTTCGCGTCCGAGGCCGCCGTCCGGGCCGCCAACAACGCCATCCAGGTCTACGGCGGCGCCGGCTACGTTGACGAGTACCCCGCCCAGAAGTACCTCCGCGACGCGCGCGTGATGACCCTCTACGAAGGCACCAGCCAGATCCAGAAGCTGCTCATCGGCCGGGCCGAGACCGGCGTCAACGCCTTCGTGTGACCGCGGCGGCCCGGGTCGCTCAGTTGTAGCGGAGGACGAACTCCGTGTCGGTGTCGCGGCCACCCTCGGGATCCAGCGGGGGCTCGGGGTCGACGCTCACGACGGTGTCCTCGAGCCGCACCGGCTCGGGCAGCTGCCGGAACCTCGGATCGGTCATGGCGACCACCTCCTCGAGAAAATGCTGGATCGCCCGCGCCCGGATGTCGAGGACCGTCGGACGACTCCGTCCCAGGGATGTGCCACCACAATGGCGGCACGGAACCCGAGGAGAGATCACGATGGCGAAGTACCTGCTGCTCAAGCACTACCGCGGCGCGAAGCCGATCGACTGCGCCCCGATGGACCAGTGGACCCCGCAGGAGGTGTCGGACCACATCGCCTTCATGGGCAAGGTCGCCGACGACCTCCGGGAGCGCGGTGAGTTCGTCGACGCGCAGGGGCTGTCCCCCGAGGGGACGTTCGTGCGGTTCGACGGCGAGGGCCGGCCGCCGGTGACCGACGGACCGTTCGCGGAGACCAAGGACCTGATCGCCGGCTGGATGGTCATCGACGTCGACTCGGTCGAGCGCGCCCACGAGGCCGCGGCGTACCTCTCCTCAGCCCCCGGCCCGGGCGGCGTGCCGATCCGCGAGTGGATCGAGGTGCGGCCCTTCATGGAGGAGCCCCCGACGATCACCGAGTGACGGTGATGGAGCAGCTCGTCCGGGACCTGACGCCCCAGGTCCTCGGCATCCTCGTCCGCCGCGGGGCCGACTTCGCGGCGGCCGAGGACGCCGTGCAGGAGGCGCTCGTCGAGGCGGTACGCCGCTGGCCGGACGCGGCCCCGGACGACCCCAAGGCGTGGCTGGTGACGGTCGCCTGGCGCAAGGTCGTCGACGCCGGCCGCTCCGCGAGCGCGCGGCGGGCACGGGAGGAACGGGTGCACGACGAGCCCGCGCCGGGACCGTCCGAGGACCAGGACGACACGCTCCTGCTCCTCTTCCTCTGCTGCCACCCCGCGCTGACGCCCGCGTCTGCCGTGGCGCTGACGCTGCGCGCCGTCGGCGGCCTCACCACCCGGCAGATCGCCGAGGCCTACCTGGTCCCCGAGGCCACGATGGCGCAGCGGATCAGCCGTGCGAAGCGTACGGTCGCGGAGCAGGGTGTCGGCGCCCCGGGCGACCTGTACCGGGTGCTGACCGTGCTCTACCTGGTCTTCAACGAGGGCTACTCCGGCGACGTGGACCTGGCCGCCGAGGCGATCCGGCTGACCCGGATGCTCGACCGGGCAAGCGACGAGCCGGAGGTCGCCGGACTGCTCGCGCTGATGCTGCTCCACCACGCCCGTCGCGCCGCACGTTGGTCGGCGTCCGGCGAGCTGGTGCCGCTCGCCGAGCAGGACCGCACCCGCTGGGACACCGACGCCGTCGCCGAGGGCGTCGAGATCCTCCAGGCCGCGCTGCGCCGCGACCGGCTCGGTGAGTACCAGGCCCAGGCCGCGATCGCCGCCCTCCACTGCGACGCACAGACGGCCGAGGAGACCGACTGGCCGCAGATCCTCGAGTGGTACGACGAGCTCGTCGCCCGCACCGACTCCCCCGTCGTCGCGCTCAACCGGGTGGTCGCGCTCGGCGAGGTCGACGGCCCGTACGTCGCCCTCCGTGCCCTCGACGCCGTCCCGCCGGAGGTCCCACGGCGTACCGCCGTCGAGGCGTGGCTCCACGAGCGCGCCGGCGAGGCCGGCCGCGCGGCCGAGCTCTACGCGGACGCGGCCGCCGTCGCGACCAGTGCCGCCGAGCGGGACCACCTCACGAGGCAGGCGGCCCGGCTGCGGCACTCGTGACGGGTTTCAGGACTCGATCAGCTCCAGGTCCTCGAGCAGGGACGGGTGGATCGGCGTCCAGCCCAGGGCTGCTTGCGTGTGGGCGCCCGACGCCGGCTGGTCGGCCGCGAAGATCGGGCCGAGCGGCCCGTAGGTCTCCGGCGGCACGGACTCGACCGGCAGGCCGAGCCGGCGGCCGATGACGGCGGCGATGTCCCGCACCGCGTCGCCCTCGTCGGCGACCGCGTGCCAGGCGCTGCCGGCGGCCGCGCCCTCGAGCGCGAGCCGGAAGAGGACGGCCGCGTCCAGCGCGTGCACGGCCGGCCAGCGCTGGGTGCCGTCGCCGGCGTACCCGGAGACGCCCGACTGGCGCGCGATGGTCGTCAGGAGACCGGCGAAGCCGCCGGCGCCGTCCCGGTGGACCGTGCGGGGCAGCCGAATCGCGGAGCTGCGGACCCCGCGCTGAGCGAGGCCGAGTGCCGCCATGACCGAGCGGCCGCGGCCGCCGACCGGTCCGTCCAGCGGCAGCGGGTCCTCCTCGGTCGCGACCCGGCCCGCGATCCACGGCGTGCCCGAGACCGTGACGAGCGGGCGGTCGCTGCCGACCAGCTCCTCGCCCAGCGCGGCCAGCGCGGCGGACTCCTCGGCGACGGCCGCCGCCAGCGCCTCGGGCGAGCTGAAGTCGTTGGCGAAGGCCAGGTGGATGACGCCGCCGGCCCGCGACGCCGCCGCGCGCAGCGCGGCCAGGTCGGCGAGGTCGCCGGGGACCGGCTCGGCGCCGGCCGCGCGGATCGCGGCGGCGGACGACTCCGAGCGGGCGAGCACCGAGACGGTGTGGTCGTGGGCGAGCAGCTCGGCGACGACGGCGGTGCCGATCAGACCGGTGCCGCCGGTGACGAAGACGTGCATGGGTTCTCCTGGAAGTGATGGGACCTTTGTCTCATCACCGTACACCCGTGACGGGACACGTGTCCCATCACTAGGATGGAGCCATGGCTCGATGGGAACCCGGCGCGCGCGAGCGCCTCGTCCTCGCCGCGGTCGACCTCTTCACCGAGCAGGGGTACGACGCCACCACGGTCGCCCAGATCGCCGAGCGCGCCGGGGTCACCAAGAGCACCTTCTTCCGGCACTTCTCCGACAAGCGCGAGCTGCTGGTCGCCGGCCAGGAGACGCTGAGCCGGCTGCTGGCCGACGGCATCGCCGCGGCGCCCGACGACGCGACGCCCCTCCAGGCGGTCGCCGCCGGGCTCGCCCGGGCCTCGGAGGAGATGGGCCCGATGAACCGCGAGCTCGGACCGCGGATGAAGGCAGCGGTCGCGGCCAACGCCGAGCTCCAGGAGCGTGACGCGCTCAAGCAGGTCGGGCTCGCGGTCGCGATGACCGAGGCCCTCGCGGCGCGCGGCGTCCCCGAGGCGACCGCGCACCTGGCGGCCGAGCTGGGGGTACTGGCCTTCAAGCGCGGTTACTCCGCGTGGTCCGAGGCCGACAGCGAGACCGCGGGCGACCTCGCGCCGTACGCCCTCGCGGCGCTCGACGACCTGCGGGCGGCGAGCGCGTCGCTCGGCTGACGCGCCCGGACCCGCCTCAGACCCGCGCGAGCACCGAGAGCAGCGGCAGCGGGACGTCGGCGACCGGCAGGGCGTCGACGAGGAGCTCGGCGTACCGCGCCTTGCGGCCCGACTGCGACCCGACGAAGCGCCGCAACACCTCCTCACGGGTCCAGTCCCGCTGGGCCGGCATGCCCGCCAGCAGCCGACGCGACCGGCCCTCGCCGGCCGCCTCGATGACCTCCTCGACGGCGTCCGTCCCCAGGGCGCGCATCAGCTCGTCCTCGAGGTCCGCGGAGCAGCCGAAGAACCCGAGCGCCGTCAGCCCGTCCGGCTCCAGGGCCACGTCCAGCCCGGCGGCGGCCAGGCCGCGCCGTACGTAGCCCTCCTGCGGGGCGTCGTAGAGACCCCGCATCGGCAGGTCGAGGCCCGGCGGGCCGTAGCGGGCGGCGAAGGCGCGGATGTTGGTCACGCCGTCCATCGGCACGATCTCGGCGCCCTCCGCAGCCAGGTCGCGGCCGAGCCGGCGGGCCAGCGTCTGCACGGCGACACGGTCGCTGTGGCCCTCGACCAGCACGACGACCCGGAGCGCGACCACGCCACCATTGACCGGTCTCACGCTGCTCCGGTCAACCGACTTCCGCGGCTCGGATCCGGGAGAATCGGCCCGTGACCCACGACTGGACCGCCCTGCTCGCCACGGCCACCGACCGCTTCGCGCGCCTCACCGCCGAGGCCGATCCCACGGCGCCGGTGGCGTCCTGCCCGGGCTGGACCGTCGCCGACCTCGTCGACCACGTCGGCGGCGTGCACCAGTGGGCGCGGCACGCGATCGTCGCGGGCACCCCGGACGGGCAGGCGGAGTCCCCGTCCCTCGGCGCCGACGCGGCCGCCCTCGCGAGCTGGTACGCCGGCCACGCGGGCGCCCTGCGCGATGCCCTCGCGGGCGACCCGACCGCGTCCGCCTGGACGTTCGGTACCGAGCAGACCGCTGGCTGGTGGCTGCGCCGCCAGGTCCACGAGACGACCATGCACACCCGCGACCTGCTCGACGCCGCCGGCCGCGTCGACGAGTGGATCCTCGACCCCGGCCTCGCCTGGGACGGTGTCCGCGAGGTCGCGACGGAGTTCTACCCGCGCCAGGTCCGCCTCGGCCGCACCGAGCCGCTCCCCGGCACCCTTCGCCTGGTCGCGACGGACCTGGCGATCGACCCGGTCGTCCTCGGCGACGCCACCCCGGAGGTCGAGCTCGCGGCCCCGGCGGCCGAGGTGCTGCTCATGGTCTGGAAGCGCCGTACGGCGGAGGACCCCGCGGCCGCCGCGCTCCTGGCCCTCCCGGTCACGCCCTGAACAGGACACCGCCCTAGGGCCTGACGCCACTTCTCAGGGGACTCCGTCACTTCTCAGGCGTTGCGACCCCTGAGAAGTGCGGCATTCACCGGTGAACCGGTGAATGCCGCATTCCCACCAGTCCCATCAACCCCAGAAACCTCAGTCCTCCCGCCGCACCTCCAGCACCCGGAAGCCCTTCGCACTCGCGAGCCGGGACGTCGGCCACCCCTGCTCGCCGAGCCAGCGCTGGAGCGAGTCGGCGCCGAGGTTCTTGCCGACCACCATCACCGCGCGGCCGCCGGGTGCCAGGCGCGGCAGCCAGGTGAGCAGCAGCTCGTGGAGGGCGGCCTTGCCGATCCGGATCGGCGGGTTGGACCAGATCTCGTCGTACACGTCACCGGTCGGCACCTGCTCGGGCCGGCACGCGACGAAGCGGCCCTCGACGCCCATCGCGCGGGCGTTCTCGTTGGCGAGCGCGATCGCGCGGTCGTTGACGTCGACCGCGGTGACCGTGGCGAGCGGCACCGCGGCGGTGATCGCCAGGCCGATGACGCCGTAGCCGCACCCGAGGTCGAGGAAGCGGCCCTGCACCGGCGGCTCGGTCTCGCGGAAGAGCAGCGCGGTCGCGTGGTCGAGGTGGCCGCGACTGAAGACGCCCGACCCGCTGACGAGCGTGAGCGACCGGTCCCAGACCTCGCAGGTGAAGGTCTCGCGCTCGAAGGGCACCGCCGGGTCGGCGCTGAAGTAGTGCTCGTCGCTCACGTGCTCACCTCGTCGGCGCTGCGGCGCGCCATCGTCTGCGTCAGCCGCGCCTCGAGCTCGTCGTCGGGCGGGTAGGCGACCTCCTCGAGGGTCAGCCCGTGCGCATGGACGACCGGTACGGCCGGGTCGCGTACGGCGGCCCGCAGGATCTCGTCGGCCCAGTCGGCCGGCCGCCGTCCCTCGCCGATCGTGACCAGGCAGCCGACCAGCGCCCGCACCATGCTGTGGCAGAACGCGTCGGCGACGACCGTCCCCACCAGCACGCCGCGGTCGTCGCGAGCCCAGGACAGCTGCTCCAGGGTGCGGATCGTCGTCGCCCCCTCGCGCTGCTTGCAGAACGCCGCGAAGTCGTGGCGCCCGACCAGCAGCAGCGCCGCAGCGTTCATGGCCCGCTCGTCGAGCGGTCGCGGCCGCGTCAGCACGTGGGAGCGGACGAGGGGGTCGACCGCCGCGGGAGTGTCGGCGATCCGGTAGGCGTAGCGGCGCCACAGCGCGCCGAAGCGCGCGTCGAAGTGCGGGGGCGCCTCCACCCCGCGGCGTACCCGCACGTCGGGCGCGAGGACGCCGTTCAGCCGGCGGACGAGCTGGTCGACCGGACCCGGGTCCGCCACGTCCATGTGCACGACCTGGCCGCGGGCGTGCACGCCCGCGTCGGTGCGCCCGGCGCACACGACGCCGACCGACGGCACCCGCAGCACGGTCGCCAGCGCGGAGGTCAGCTCGCCCTGCACCGTCCGCAGCCCGGGCTGCCCGGCCCAGCCGTGGAAGTCGGTGCCGTCGTAGGACAGGTCGAGCCGGATGCGCACGACAGGCAATGCTATTGCCACCCTTCCTAGGCTGGTCATGTGAGCGCCTCCCCCGCCATCGTCCTCATCGCCCCGGACCACCCCGACGAGATGCGTGCCGGCTTCGCCCGCTACGTCGAGGAGTACGACGTCCGGCTCGCCCGCAGCTGCCACGAGGCGCTGCAGGTCACCCACGACATCGTCGCCGAGGGCGGCACCGTCGCGATGTTCTCCGCCGAGTCGGTGCTGCCCGACGCCGACGTCCTGCACTGCTTCCACAAGCTCCGGGAGAAGGTCCCGACCGCGCGCCGCCTCATCGCCGCCCACTGGGACCGCTTCCTCACCGACGCGCCCGCGCTGCGGGCCGGCATGGCCAAGGGCAAGTACGACGCCTTCCTGCTGATGCCGCGCGGCACCCGCGACGAGGAGTTCCACAACGCCATCACCGACCTGCTCTCCGACTGGGGCTCGACGGTGGCCGACCCGGAGGTGGTCGCGGTCAAGATCGTGACGCCGGTGCGCGACGGCCTGACCCTCCAGATCCGCGACTTCCTCGACCGGATGGGCATGCCGAGCCGGGTCTACGAGCCCGACTCGGACGGCGGCCGCTACGTCCTCGACCTGTGGGACGGCGAGCCGGTCTACCCCCTCGTGTGCCGCGGCCACGGCGACGTCATGCACGCCACCAGCGTCCGCGACGTCGCCCTCGCGATCTACGGCGCGCCCACCGAGATCGACCTCGAGCACGTCGTGGACGTCGCCGTGGTCGGCGGCGGTCCCGCCGGCCTCGCGGCCGCCGTGTACGCGGCGTCGGAGGGCCTCGCGACGGTCATCCTCGAGGCCGAGGCGATCGGCGGCCAGGCCGGCACCAGCTCGATGATCCGCAACTACCTCGGCTTCCCGCGCGGCATCTCCGGCATGCGCCTCGCCCAGCGCGCCCGCAACCAGGCGCTGCGCTTCGGGGCGCAGTTCTACACCGGTCAGGTCGTCGACGAGCTGCGCCCCGGGTTCGACGGCGACCCGCACGTGCTGTGCACCGACAGCGGCGAGGTGCGGGCGCGGTCGGTCGTGATCTCCAGCGGCATCGCCTACCGCAAGCTGCGGGTCGATCCGATCGAGGAGCTGGTCGGCAACGGCGTCTACTACGGCGCCGCCATGACCGCCGCCCGCGAGATGGAGGGCCAGGACGTCTACGTCGTCGGTGGCGGCAACTCCGCCGGCCAGGCGGCCGTGCACCTGGCGCGGTTCGCCCGATCGGTCACCATCCTGGTCCGCCGGCCCGACCTGGCCGAGACGATGTCGTCGTACCTGATCGGCGAGATCGAGTACAACTCGCGCATCCACGTCCGCACCTGCTGCCGGGTCGTCGACGGCGGCGGCGACGGTCGGCTGGAGTGGCTGACGCTCGAGGACGTCGACGACGGCACCCAGGACCGGGTCGACGCCTACGGCCTCTTCCTGCTGCTGGGCGCCGAGCCGCACTGCGACTGGATCCCGCGGGAGATCGCTCGGGACGAGCGCGGCTACGTGCTCACCGGCCGTGACGTGCCCAAGCACCTCTGGGCCGACGGGCTGCCGCCGGAGAACCTCGCGACGACGGTGCCCGGCATCTTCGCGGCCGGCGACGTGCGCGCCGGGTCGATGAAGCGGGTCGCGTCGGCCAGCGGCGAGGGCGCCTCGGTGGTGCCGCTGGTGCACGACTTCCTCGCGCCGGCACCCGACCCGGCGCCCGTCGGCTAGGAGAGCTCCGAGCGGTACGGCGGGTCCGCGCCCGGCCGCGACACGGTGACCGCCGCGGCCCGGGCGGCATGGGTGAGGACCTGCGCGATGTCGTCCGCGCCCAGGGCGGCGATCGGTCCGCGGTCCCAGAGCGCGTCGACGACGGCCGCACCGAAGGTGTCGCCGGCGCCGATGGTGTCGGCGACCGTGACCGGTCGCGACGCGACCTCGACCGGCGCGCCCGCCCCGAACCACGTCGCGCCCGCGCCGCCACGGGTGACCACGACGGCGGCCGGCCCCAGGGTGCGTAGGTGCGCGGCCGCGGCGGCCAGGTCGAGGTGCGGGTAGAGCGCCTCGAGGTCCTCGTCGGAGGCCTTGACCAGGTCGGCCACCGCGGCCGCCCGCTCGACGAGGGCCACCACCTCCGGGCCGGTGCCGGTGATCGCCGGGCGGGCGTTGACGTCGTAGGTGACCGTCGCGCTCCCCCGCAGCCCGGCCACCAGCTCGAGCACCTGGTCGGCGCCGGGCTCCAGCACCGCACCGAGCGAGCAGAGGTGCACGAACGCGGGCTCGCCGACCTCCACCCCACCTAGGCGCCACTCCAGGTCGAACACGTACGACGCGCCTCCGTCCGCACCGAGCGTCGCGGCCGCCGTCGCGGTGCGGGTCAGCACGTGCGGGTCGCCGGCCAGCGTGACGCCGGCGCGAGCGAGGTGGGCGGCGAGGACGGCTCCGCGCTCGTCGTCCGCCCACGCCGTCGCGAAGCGCACCGGCCGGCCCAGCCGGCTCAGCGCCACGGCGACGTTCGCGGCGCTCCCGCCGGGATGCTCGACGGTCGTGCCGTCGGCGGCGTGGACGATGTCGACGAGCGCCTCGCCCACCACGAGCACGTCAGGATCCATGGGCATGTCTCTACCATGCGGAGCATGGAGGTGTTCCCCCTCGACGCGACCTCGGACATCCCGCCGTACGAGCAGCTGCGGGCGCAGGTGGCCGCACGGGCGGCGTCCGGCGACCTGCCGACGGGCACCCGGCTGCCCACCGTCCGCGCGCTCGCGGCCGACCTGGGCCTGGCCCCCAACACCGTCGCGAAGGCCTACCGGGCGCTCGAGGAGGCCGGCGTGGTCGTCACCGAGGGGCGGCGCGGCACCCGCGTGTCCGGCGCGAGCTCCGGCGCCCGCGACGCGGCGGCCGCGTTCGTCGCGACCGCGCACCGGCTGGACCTCACCCTCCCCGAGGCGCTCCGGCTCGTCGAGGAGTCGTGGCCCCGGTGAGGTACGTCGTCTACGGCGCCGGTGCCGTCGGCGGCGTCATCGGCGCCCACCTGCACCTCGTCGGCCTGCCGACCACGTTGGTCGCGCGCGGCGCGCACCTCGACCGGGTCCGCGCCGACGGTCTCGTCCTCGACACCGACGACGGCCGCCGTGCGGTCGCCGTCCCGGCCGCCGCCGGCGCCGCGGACGTCGCGTGGACCGACGACACCGTCGTGCTGCTGACCGTGAAGTCCCACCAGACCGACGCGGCACTCGACGACCTCGTCGCCCACGCCCCGCCCGGCGCCGTCGTCGTGGTCGCCCAGAACGGCGTCGCCAACGAGGCCGCGGTGCTGCGCCGCTTCGCCCGCACGTACGCCGTCTGCGTCATGCTCCCCGCGCTGCACCTCGAGCCGGGTGTGGTCGTGCAGAAGTGCTGGCCGACCCCGGGCATCCTCGACGTCGGGCGCTTCCCGAGCGGCTCCGACGACGTCGCCGACCGGGTCGCGGCCGACCTGCGCACCGCCGGCTTCGAGTCCGTCGCGCGGCCCGACATCATGGCGTGGAAGCACCGCAAGCTCCTAGTCAACGCCGTCGGCGACGTGTCCACGCTGCTGCCCACCGGCCCGGAGGCCGACCAGCTCGCGGCGGCGGTGCTCGCCGAGGGCGAGGCCGCGCTGGCCGCCGCCGGCATCCCGGTCGTCACGGCCGAGCAGGACGACGTCCGCCGCGGCGACGTGCTGCGCCCCCGCGTCGACATCGCCGACTTCCGTGGCAACTCGCTCGCCCAGAGCATCACCCGCGGGCTGCCCACCGAGATCGACTACCGGGTCGGCGAGATCGTGCTGCTCGGCCGGCTGCACGGCGTTGCGACGCCCGCCTCCGAGCGCGTCCTCCGCGAGCTGAAATGACACCGACCCGCCAGAGCGTGCTCTGACGGGTCGGTGCGCGAGGCGATCAGGCTCAGGCCTTCTCGTCCTCCTCGGTGCTCTCCTCGGCGGCAGCCTCGGGGGCCTCGGTCTCCTCGACCGCGGTCTCCTCGGCGACCGTCTCCTCGGTGGCGGTCTCCTCGACCGGAGCCTCCTCGGCGACGGTCTCCTCGGCCGGAGCCTCCTCGACCGGGGCCGGCGCCGGGGCGGCGGCCTTCGTGGCCTTCGAGGCGGCGGGCTTCGGGCTGTAGGGCTCGGTCACGAGCTCGATGACCGCCATCGGCGCGTTGTCACCCTTGCGGGGGCCGACCTTGGTGATGCGGGTGTAGCCGCCCGGACGCTCCGCGAAGCGCGGCGCGATCTCGGTGAACAGCTCGTGCACGACCGACTTGTCGCGGATGGTCTTGAGGACCTCGCGACGGTTGTGCAGGTCGCCCTTCTTCGCCTTGGTGATCAGCTTCTCCGCGACCGGGCGCAGCGTGCGCGCCTTGGCCTCGGTGGTGGTGATCCGACCGTGCTCGAACAGCTGGGTGGCCAGGTTCGAGAGGATCAGGCGCTGGTGGGCCGGGCTGCCGCCGAGGCGGGCACCCTTGGTGGGCTTGGGCATGTGTCTCTCTTTTCTCTCCGGCCGTACGAGGTACCGGGGTAGACGACCGGCAGGCTGCCGGATCGATTTTCAGGTGTGGTGCTGCTGAGGTGACCGCAACCCAGGTTTCGGTCCGCCAGACGCCGACGGACCTCCACCCCAGGTTTCGGTCCGCCAGACGCCGACGGACCTCCACCCGAAGCTACGTCAACCGCGGCTCGGGTCCGCCGCCGCGAAGCGGCATCGGGCGAAGCCCGATTGCGGATCCCGAGCAATCCAACTCAGTACTGCTCGTCCTCGACGAAGGCGTCGTCGTCGTCGTCGCCGTACGCCGCGAGGGCGGCGTGCGGGTCGAAGCCGGGCGCGCTGTCCTTGAGGGACAGGCCCATCTCGACCAGCTTGGCCTTGACCTCGTCGATCGACTTCGCGCCGAAGTTGCGGATGTCGAGGAGGTCCTGCTCCGAGCGGCTGATGAGCTCACCCACGGTGTGGATGCCCTCGCGCTTGAGGCAGTTGTAGGAGCGGACGGTGAGCTGCAGGTCCTCGACCGGGAGGGCGAGGTCCGCAGCCAGCTGCTCGTCGACGGGCGACGGGCCGATGTCGATGCCCTCGGCCTCGACGTTCAGCTCGCGGGCCAGGCCGAAGAGCTCGACCAGCGTCTTGCCGGCCGAGGCGATCGCGTCGCGGGGACGGATCGACGGCTTGGTCTCGACGTCGATGACGAGCTTGTCGAAGTCGGTGCGCTGCTCGACACGGGTGGCCTCGACCTTGTAGGTCACCTTGAGGACCGGGCTGTAGATCGAGTCGACCGGGATCCGGCCGATCTCGTTGTCGGCGCCCTTGTTGAGGACCGACGAGACGTAGCCGCGGCCGCGCTCGACGACCAGCTCCATCTCCAGCTTGCCCTTGTCGGACAGGGTGGCGATCTTCAGGTCCGGGTTGTGCACCTCGACACCGGCCGGCGGCGCGATGTCGGCGGCGGTGACGTCACCGGCGCCCGACTTGCGGAGGTACATGGTGACCGGCTCGTCGTGCTCCGAGGAGACGACCAGGCCCTTGAGGTTGAGGATGACCTCGGTGACGTCCTCCTTGACCCCCTCGATGGTCGAGAACTCGTGGAGGACGCTGTCGACCTTGATGCTCGTGATCGAGGCACCGGGGATCGAGCTGAGCAGCGTACGACGCAGCGAGTTGCCGAGCGTGTAGCCGAAGCCGGGCTCCAGCGGCTCGATGACGAACCGCGACCGGAACTCGTCGACGGTCTCTTCCGACAGGGTGGGGCGCTGTGCGATGAGCACTTGTTCTTTCCTTTCCGGGCCCACCCGCTATTTGACGGGCCCGAATGTGCTGGGTGACGGAAGGTGGGTGGTGGGTGCCCCGCCCGGAGGCGGGACACCCGCCGGTGTCACTTCTTCGAGTAGTACTCGACGATGAGCTGCTCCTGGACCGGGATGTCGATCTGGGCCCGGACCGGGACCTGGTGGACGAGGACGCGCATCCGCGACGGGATGGCCTCGAGCCAGGCGGGGACGACGCGCTCGCCGTGGGTCTCACGGGCGACGATGAACGGGGTCGTCTCGAGCGACTTCTCGCGGACGTCGATGACGTCGTGGGCCGACACCTGGAACGACGGGATGTCGACCTTCTTGCCGTTGACCTTGAAGTGGCCGTGGACGACCAGCTGGCGGGCGTGGCGGCGGGTGCGGGCGAAGCCGGCACGGTAGACCACGTTGTCGAGGCGGCACTCCAGGAGCTGGAGCAGGTTGTCGCCGGTCTTGCCGGAGCGACGCGAGGCCTCGACGTAGTAGTTGTGGAACTGACGCTCCATCACGCCGTAGGTGAAGCGGGCCTTCTGCTTCTCCTGCAGCTGCGAGCGGTACTCGCTCTCCTTGATGCGCGCACGGCCGTGCTGGCCGGGCGGGTAGGGACGCTTCTCGAACGCAGCGTCACCGCCGACGAGGTCGACGCCGAGACGGCGCGACTTCCGGGTCATGGGACCGGTGTAACGGGCCATTTTCTACAAGTCTCCTGTTCTCGGTCGCTGGGTCAGACGCGGCGACGCTTGGGCGGGCGGCAGCCGTTGTGCGGCGTGGGCGTGACGTCCTGGATGGTGCCGACCTCGAGGCCGATGGCACCCAGGGAGCGGATCGCGGTCTCGCGGCCCGAGCCCGGGCCCTTCACGAAGACGTCGATCTTCTTCATGCCGTGCTCCATCGCCCGGCGGCCGGCGGCCTCCGCGGCCATCTGCGCAGCGAACGGGGTGGACTTGCGGGAGCCCTTGAAGCCGACGGTGCCGGCCGAGGCCCACGAGATCACCGCACCGGTCGGGTCGGTGATCGTGACGATCGTGTTGTTGAACGTGCTCTTGATGTGGGCCTCGCCCACGGCGACGTTCTTCTTCTCCTTGCGGCGCACCTTCTTGGCGCCAGCCGCGGTGCGGCTCTTGGGAGGCATGCAGTAACTCCTGAGGTATCTGGTCTGAAAGCTCTGAGTGTGACGAGGATCAGCGCGTCAGCGCTGGATCACTTCGCCTTCTTCTTGCCGGCAACCGTGCGCTTCGGACCCTTGCGGGTGCGGGCGTTGGTCTTGGTGCGCTGACCGCGGACCGGGAGGCCCTGGCGGTGACGGCGACCCTGGTAGCTGCCGATCTCGATCTTGCGACGGATGTCGGCCTGGACCTCGCGACGGAGGTCACCCTCGATCTTGAAGTTGGCTTCGATCTCATCGCGGAGCTTGACCAGCTCCTCGTCACCCAGCTGGTGGACGCGCAGGTCGGGGTTGACCCCGGTGGCGGCCAGGAGCTGCTGGGCGCGGGTACGGCCGATGCCGTAGATGTAGGTGAGTGCGACCTCGATGCGCTTGTCGCGCGGGAGGTCCACACCAACGAGGCGTGCCATGTGGCTTGTCCTTCTGGTTCGTTCGCAGCGGTTTCGGTCGTGTCGCATCCCCGGCCTCGTGAGGTGGGCTCCGGCCTGCTGCTCCGGAGGTGGTTCGCCCCGTCGTACGACGTGGCTAAGCGATCACGTTGTGGTGTTCTTCAGTTGTTGCTGCTGCTCAACCCTGGCGCTGCTTGTGGCGCGGGTTCTCGCAGATCACCATGACGCGGCCGTGGCGACGGATCACCTTGCACTTGTCACAGATGGGCTTGACGCTGGGCTTGACCTTCATCAGGTCTGTTCCTTCGCTACTCGGCTGGCTGTCGTATCGAACGGTGAGCTCGCGAGCTCGCTCACTTGTAGCGGTAGACGATCCGACCTCGGGTGAGGTCGTACGGCGAGAGCTCGACCACCACGCGGTCCTCGGGGAGGATCCGGATGTAGTGCTGTCGCATCTTGCCGCTGATGTGGGCGAGAACCTTGTGGCCGTTGCTGAGCTCCACGCGGAACATCGCGTTGGGAAGGGCCTCCACGACGGTGCCCTCGATCTCGATCACGCCTTCTTTCTTCGGCATGTCCTCCACAATCTGTTGATCGTTTGTCTACCGTGACCCGGGAACCGCCCGCCCCGGGTTTGGGGCGGTGGACCTCGTAGAGCCGCTCGGTGGACCTCATTTCCCGCGCACGTGAGCGAGCCACTCGAGAGTGATTCATCCCGTGCTCGGGCAGCCGCGAGGCACCACGGAGCAGACCCACGTTGGGCCGACACGCCAGTCTAGTCGGAAACGGCGCGGAAACACGAATTGCCCGGAGCCGCCCTCCGGTGACCGCCCGATCAGGGCGCCAGCAGGCGCAGGGTCTCCTCGCGGGCGGGGCTGCGGCCCGCCTCGGTGCCGGTCCAGGCACCCGCGACCGGGTGGACCATCACCTCGTCGACGTCGTACGTCGCCGCCAGCTCCTCGAGCCGGGCACGGGCGCTCGCCGGGTCGCCGATCACCCAGCGCTGCGCCATCGCGTCCATGAGGTCGAGGTGCGCCTGCGGGAGCTCGACCTTCTCGGCCTCCTCGACCAGCCGCTGGGGCTGGAGGTCGCCGCCCGTGCGCAGGGCGAGCATGGCCTGGAGCTGCGGCAGCGCCAGCCGGCGCGCCTCCTCGGTGGTCTCGGCGACCACGACGTTCACGGTCAGGAAGGTCCGCGGCGCGTCCTGCTCGGGCGAGGGCCGGAAGGCCTGCCGGTAGAGCGCGAGCGCCTCGGCGGTGCCGTTGCCGGAGAAGTGGTGGGCGAACACGTAGGGCATGCCCTTCTCCGCGGCCAGCCGGGCGGAGTACTCGGAGGAGCCGAGCAGCCAGATGGTCGGCACCGACTCGGCCTGCGGCGTCGCCCGCAGCGGGTAGGTCCGGCCCTGGATCCCCAGGCCGACGCCCTCGGGCGACATCATCGCGAGCACGTTGTCGACGTACTCGGGGAAGTGGGTGACGGCCTCGTCGCTCACGCCACCGGCGCCGTGGCGCAGGGCGTACGACGTGACCGGGTCGCTGCCCGGGGCCCGGCCGATGCCGAGGTCGATCCGTCCGGGGAACGCGGCCTCGAGCAGCGCGAACTGCTCGGCGACCACGAGCGGGGCGTGGTTGGGCAGCATCACCCCGCCGGAGCCGACCCGGATCCGCTCGGTCGCCCCGGCCACGAGGCCGATGAGCACCGGCGGGTTGGTGGCCGCGACGGCCGGCATGTTGTGGTGCTCGGCGAGCCAGTAGCGGGTGTACCCGCGCTCGTCGGCGGTGCGGGCCAGGGCGAGCGTCGCGGCCACCGCGTCCGGCGTCGCCTGGTCGGTGCGCACCGGCACCAGGTCGAGCACGGACAGGGACAGCTCGCGATCACTCACCCCGGGTCAACGGCCCGGACGCCGGCGACTATTCCGAGCCGTGGACGGTCGGTCTCGAGACGCCGGCGCTCAGATCGTGCGTTCCTCGATCTCGTCGTCGGTCATCCGCCGCGACGCGACGATGCTCGCGACGCCGGTGACGACGAGGGTCACGATGATGACGGCGAGGCTGAGCAGGGACGAGATGTCGGGGACGGACACGTGGTCGCCGCCGTTGATGAAGGGCACCTCGTTCTCGTGGAGCGCGTGCAGCACCAGCTTCACCCCGATGAAGGCGAGGATGAACGCCAGTCCCAGCGAGAGGTAGACCAGCCGCTTGAGCAGCCCACCGAGCAGGAAGTAGAGCTGCCGCAGACCCATCAGCGCGAAGACGTTGGCGGTGAAGACCAGGTAGGGCTCCTGGGTGATGCCGAAGATCGCCGGGATCGAGTCGAGCGCGAAGAGCAGGTCGGTGGTGCCGAGCGCGATGATCACGATCAGCATCGGCGAGACGAAGCGGGCGCCGTTCTGGCGGTACCAGAGCTTGAGGCCGTGGTACTCCTCGCCGACGTTGAGGTGGCTCTGCGCGAACTTCACCACCCGGTTCTCCTCCGGGTGCTCGTCCTCGTGGGCCCGGTAGCTCTTCACCAGCGTGTACGCCGTGTACACGAGGAACGCGCCGAAGAGGTAGAAGACCCAGCTGAAGTTGTTGATCAGCTGGTAGCCCAGCGCGATGAAGATGCCGCGGAAGACGAGCGCCAGGATGATGCCCACCATGAGGGCCTCCTGCTGGTACTCCCGGGGGACCCGCAGCGCCGCCATCAGGATGATGAAGACGAAGAGGTTGTCGATCGACAGGGAGTACTCCGTCAGCCAGCCCGTGTAGAACTGGATGCCCATGTCGTGGCCGTGGTCGAACCAGATCCACGCGCCGAAGAGGACGGCGGCGCCGATGTAGACGGTCAGCGCGACCGCGCACTCCTTGAACGACGGTTCGTGCGGGTGGCGGGCGATGACGATGACGTCGAAGAGCAGCACGGCACAGGTGACGGCGATCGTGACTGCCCATTCCAGGGTGGAGATCTCCACGGGCTTCAGCTCCTTGCGAGGGGGGACGGCGGACCGTCAGAGGTCTCTTCCGCCACCGTGACGCGAGGTACGGCGACCCACGGGACCGGAGCGCCCGGAGGCGCACGTGCTGACGAGCCCGCGGCGAAGGAGTACTCCCCTCTGCGGTGCCCATCCTGTCACATGGGTCAGCGTCCCCCGAAGGCGACGCCGAGCGCGGTCAGCTGCTCCTCGCCGCCGTCGACCGCGGTGAGCACCCAGTGACCGGTGGGGGTCACGGTGAAGGTGTGCTCGAAGTGGGCGGCCCGGCTGCCGTCGGTGGTGATCACCGTCCAGTCGTCGTCGAGCACGTCGGTGTCCTTGGTGCCGAGGGTGATCATCGGCTCGACCGCGAGCGCGAGGCCCTCGACGATCCGCGGGCCCTTGCCGGGCTTGCCGTAGTTGGGGACGTCCGGCGGCTGGTGCATCGCCGAGCCGATGCCGTGCCCGGTGTAGTCCTCGACGATGCCGTAGCGGCCCTGCCCGCGGACGTGCTGCTCGACGGCGTACGAGATGTCGGTGACCCGGCCGCCGATGCGGGCGGCGGCGATGCCACGCCACATCGCCTCCTCGGTGACCCGCATCAGCTCGGTCAGCTCGCCGGGCACGGCGCCGACGGCGACGGTGATCGCGGCGTCGCCGTGCCACCCGTCGACGATCGCGCCGCAGTCGATCGAGACGAGGTCACCGTCTGCGAGCACCCGGCCGCCGGGGATCCCGTGGACGACCTCGTCGTTGACCGACGCGCAGATCGAGGCGGGGAAGCCCTGGTAGCCCAGGAACGACGGGGTCGCGCCCGACGAGCGGATGCTGTCCTCGGCGATCGCGTCGAGCTCACCGGTCGAGATGCCGGCACGCACGCTGCCGCGCAGCAGCTCGAGGGTGCGGCCGACCACCAGGCCGGCCTTCCGCATCCCGTCGATCTGTGCGGGCGTCTTGATCTCGACGCCGCGGTCGAGAAATCCCATCAGGTCCCCTGGACCGTCAGGGCGTGCGATGCCAAGGCGGAGGAGCGAAGGCGGCCTTCAAGCGGAGCGGGCCGTCGAGCGACGACAACGAAGGCAGCGTGCGTCATGACGGTTCAGGACTCGGGTGTCTGATCCAGGGCTTCGAAGATGCGGGAGGTGACGTCGGAGACCTCGCCCATGCCGTCGATCTCGACGACGATGCCGCGCTGCTTGTAGACCTCGATCAGCGGCTCGGTCTGCTCGAGGTAGACCTCCTGCCGCCGCCGGATGACGTCCTCGGTGTCGTCGGCGCGACCCTCGACCTGGGCACGCTGCAGCAGCCGGCCCACGATCTCGTCCTGGTCGACGGTGAGGCAGACGACGGCGTCGAGGCGGTGACCGGTGAAGTTGATCATCCCGTCGAGCTCCTCGACCTGCGCGAGGGTGCGCGGGTAGCCGTCGAGGAGGAAGCCGGAGACCGCGTCGGGCTCGTCGATGCGGTTGCGGACCATGAGGTTGGTGACCTCGTCGGGGACGTACTCCCCCGCATCCATGTAGCGCTTGGCCTCGAGGCCCAGCGGCGTGCCCTCGGAGACGTTGGCCCGGAAGATGTCGCCGGTCGAGATCGCGGGGATCTTGAAGTGCTCGGCGATGAACTTGGCCTGAGTGCCCTTACCGGCGCCGGGCGGGCCCATGATGATCAGACGCATCGGATTACCGCAGGAACCCTTCGTAGTTGCGCTGCTGCAGCTGGCTCTCGATCTGCTTCACGGTGTCGAGCGCGACACCGACCATGATCAGGATGCTGGTGCCACCGAACGGGAAGTTCTGGTTGGCGCCGATGACCGCGAACGCGATGAGTGGGATGAGCGCGATGAGGCCGAGGTAGAGCGCACCGGGCAGCGTGATGCGGGACAGGACGTAGGAGAGGTACTCCTCGGTCGGCTTGCCCGCCCGGATCCCGGGGATGAAGCCGCCGTACTTCTTCATGTTGTCGGCCACCTCTTGCGGGTTGAAGGTGATCGAGACGTAGAAGTAGGTGAAGAAGACGATCAGGAGGAAGAACAGGAGCATGTAGAGCGGGTGGTCGCCGCGCACGAGGTGCTCGTTGATCCAGGTGAGCACGGTCGAGCTGGAGTTCTGGTTGAACTGCACGATCATCGCCGGCAGGTAGAGCAGCGACGACGCGAAGATCACCGGGATGACACCGGCCTGGTTGACCTTCAGCGGGATGTACGTCGAGCTGCCGCCGAACATCTTGCGACCGACCATGCGGCGCGCGTACTGGACCGGGATCCGGCGCTGGGCCTGCTCGACGAAGATGACCGCGGCCACGACGACCAGGCCGATGACCAGGATGATGCCGAGGACCCACCAGCCCTTCGACTGCTGGACTGTCCACAGCGAGGACGGGAAGCCGGAGACGACCTGGGTGAAGATCAGCAGCGACATGCCGTTGCCGATGCCGCGCTCGGTGATGAGCTCGCCGAGCCACATGATCACCGCGGTGCCGGCGGTCATCACGACCACCATGGTCAAGAAGGTCTCGGTGCCGTTGCTGTGGAGCAGGCTCTGGTCACAGCCCTGCAGCAGGTTGCCCGAGCGGGCGAGCGCGACGATGCCGGTCGCCTGGAGCACGGCCAGGCCCAGCGTGAGGTAGCGGGTGTACTGGGTGATCTTGGTCTGCCCGGACTGGCCCTCCTTCTTGAGGGCCTCCAGGCGCGGGATCACGACGACGAGGAGCTGCAGGATGATGCTCGCGGTGATGTACGGCATGATGCCGAGCGCGAAGATGGTCAGCTGCAGGAGTGCGCCGCCGGAGAAGAGGTTGACCAGGTTGTAGAGCCCGGCGCTGTCGCCTTCCTTGGCGATGTCCACACAGGCCCGGACGTTGCCGACGTCCACACCGGGGGTCGGGATCTGCGATCCGAGCCGGAAGATCGTGATGATCAGCAGGACGAACAGCAGCTTCCGCCGCAGGTCCGGGGTCCGGAAAGCGTTCGCGAACGCGCTCAGCACGAGATCCTCTTTCTCCAAGCGTGAAGCGGCCCTCGCGATGGACTCGCAAGGACCCGGGGAAGCCTAACAGGCCGCACACAGCCCCCCGAATGCGCGTCAGGCGCGGATCCTCCTGTCAGGGACAGGACGATCCGCGCCCTCAGCACTGGTACGTGATGGAAACGACTCACACCAGGGTGGTGGTTCCGCCCGCGGCCTCGATCTTCTCCTTCGCCGAGCCGGAGAACGCGTTGGCGCTCACCTGGACGGCGACGGACAGGTCACCCTGGCCGAGGACCTTGACCGGGTGGCCGTCGCGGACGGCACCCTTCTTGACGAGGTCGTCGACCGTGATGGCGCCGCCCTCGGGGAACAGGTCGTTGATGCGGTCCAGGTTCACGACCTGGAACTCCACCTTGAACGGGTTCTTGAAGCCCTTGAGCTTCGGGAGCCGCATGTGGATCGGCATCTGGCCACCCTCGAAGGCGGCCGGGACCTGGTAGCGAGCCTTGGTGCCCTTGGTACCGCGGCCCGCGGTCTTGCCCTTGGAGCCCTCACCGCGACCCACGCGGGTCTTTGCGGTCTTGGCACCGGGGGCCGGACGCAGGTGGTGAAGCTTGAGCGTCATGTCAGTCGACCTCCTCGACCGTCACGAGGTGACGGACGGTCTGGACCATGCCCCGGATCTCCGGACGGTCCTCCTTGACGACCACGTCGCCGATCCGCTTGAGACCGAGCGTGCGCAGCGTCTCGCGCTGGTTCTTCTTGAGGCCGACGAGGCCCCGGTCCTGGCGGACCTTGAGCTGCGCCATCAGGAAGACACCTCCTGCGAGACACCGGCCGGCACCTCGACACGGGCCTTGAGGAGGGCCGCCGGGGCGACCTCCTCGACCGGGAGGCCACGACGCGCGGCAACCGCCTCGGGCTGCTCGAGCATCTTGAGCGCCTCGACCGTCGCGTGGACGATGTTGATCTGGTTGGACGACCCGAGCGACTTGCTCAGGATGTCGTGGATACCGGCGCACTCGAGCACGGCGCGCACCGGACCACCGGCGATGACACCGGTACCGGGCGCAGCCGGGCGCAGCATGACGACGCCGGCGGCCTTCTCACCCTGGACCGGGTGAGGGATCGTGCCCTGGATGCGGGGGACGCGGAAGAAGTGCTTCTTCGCCTCCTCGACACCCTTGGCGATCGCCGCGGGCACCTCCTTGGCCTTGCCGTAGCCGACACCGACGAGACCTTCACCGTCACCGACGACCACGAGGGCGGTGAAGCTGAAGCGACGACCACCCTTCACGACCTTGGCGACACGGTTGATCGCGACGACGCGCTCGATGTAGGCGGTCTTCTCAGCGCCCTGGCCGCGACGGTCGTCCCGTCCGCCCCGGCGCTCGCCACCGCGCTGTCCGCGCTGGGCTCCGCTCATGAGACTTTCCTCTTCTCTCTGTCTGTCTTCGCGATCAGAAGGTCAGGCCGCCGGCACGGGCGCCATCGGCGAGGGCCGCGATGCGGCCGTGGTACTTGTTGCCGGCGCGGTCGAAGACGACGCCCTCGACACCCGCGGTCTTGGCGCGCTCGGCGACGAGCTCACCGACCTTCTTGGCCTTCGCGGTCTTGTCGCCGTCGAAGCCACGCAGGTCCGCCTCCATGGTGGACGCAGACGCGAGGGTCTTGCCCACGAGGTCGTCGACGACCTGGACGGTGATGTGCTTCGAGGAACGGGTGACCACCAGGCGCGGACGCTCGGCGGTGCCGGCGATCTTCTTGCGACCGCGGACCTGACGACGCAGGCGCGACTTGGTGCGCGCAGCGGTGTGCTTGTTGTTCGAAAGCGAGATCGCCATGGTCACTTACCAGCCTTTCCGACCTTGCGGCGGATGTGCTCACCCGCGTAGCGAACGCCCTTGCCCTTGTACGGCTCGGGCTTGCGCAGCTTGCGGATGTTGGCGGCGACCTCACCGACGAGCTGCTTGTCGATGCCCTGGACACCGAGCTTGGTCGGGTTCTCGACCGTGAACGTGATGCCCTCGGGGGCGTTGAACGTGATCGGGTGCGAGTACCCGAGCTGGAACTCCAGCTGGGTCGGGCCCTTCGACAGGACGCGGTAACCGACGCCCACGATCTCGAGCTTCTTCTCGTAGCCCTCGGTGACACCGACGACCATGTTGTTGACCAGCGTGCGGGTCAGGCCGTGGAGCGCCTTGCTCTGGCGCTCGTCGTCAGGACGCTTGACGTCCAGGACGCCCTCGCCCTTCTCGACCGTGATCGGCGCGGCGACAGTGTGGCTCAGGGTGCCCTTCGGGCCCTTGACCGTCACCAGCGCGCCGTCGATCGCGACGTCGACGCCCGACGGGACCGCGACCGGAAGCTTGCCAATGCGCGACATGCTCTTCTACTCCTTCGCGTTTCTCGTCGTCACCAGACGTAGGCGAGGACTTCCCCACCCACGCCCTTCTGGTTGGCCTGGCGGTCGGTCAGCAGGCCCTGGCTCGTCGAGATGATCGCGACGCCCAGGCCGCCGAGCACCTTCGGGAGACCCGTGTGCTTGGCGTAGACCCGGAGACCGGGCTTGCTGATCCGGCGAACGCCCGCGATGGAGCGCTCACGGTTGCGGCCGTACTTGAGCGTGATGGTCAGCGTCTTGCCGACCTCGCCCTCGGCCGGCTCCTTCACGTCGAACGACGTGATGTAGCCCTCCTGCTGGAGGATCTGCGCGACGCCGGCCTTCAGCTTGCTGTAGGGCATCGACACCGCGTCGTGGTACGCCTGGTTGGCGTTGCGCAGACGGGTGAGCATGTCTGCGATCGGGTCAGTCATCGTCATGATGTGGTTCTTTCTCGTCGTGGTTTCGCGCCGGCAGCGGAGGCCTGGGCGACCTTCAACGTGTTAGGTGGTTACCAGGAGGACTTGGTCACGCCGGGGAGCTCGCCGCGGTGGGCCATCTCCCGGAGGCAGATCCGGCACAGGCCGAACTTGCGGTAGACGGCCTTCGGCCGGCCGCAGCGCTGGCAGCGGGTGTAACCGCGCACGGCGAACTTCGGCTTGCGAGCGGCCTTGACCTTCAGGGCGGTCTTCGCCATGTCAGTTCTCCTTGAACGGGAAGCCGAGCTGCTTCAGCAGCGCGCGACCCTGCTCGTCGTTGGTGGCGGTGGTGACGATCGTGATGTCCATGCCGCGGGAGCGGTCGATCCGGTCCTGGTCGATCTCGTGGAACATGACCTGCTCGGTGAGACCGAAGGTGTAGTTGCCCCGGCCGTCGAACTGGTTGGGGTTCAGGCCGCGGAAGTCGCGGATGCGCGGGAGCGCGAGCGACAGCAGGCGGTCGAGGAACTCCCACATCCGGTCGCCGCGCAGCGTGGTGTGCGCACCGATCGGCATGCCCTCACGCAGCTTGAACTGCGCGATCGACTTGCGGGCCTTGGTCACGAGCGGCTTCTGGCCGGTGATCGCGGTGAGGTCCTTGACCGCACCCTCGATCAGCTTCGAGTCGCGCGCGGCCTCGCCGACACCCATGTTGACCACGATCTTGGTCAGGCCGGGAACCTGCATGACGTTGGCGATCTCGAACTCGCTCTTCAGCGCGGGGAGGATCTCCTCGCGGTAGCGGGTCTTCAGACGCGGGGTCACCGCGGCGGAGGCGGTGGTCTGGGTCTCGGTCATCAGATGTCCTTGCCGGTCTTGCGCGAGATGCGGACGCTGCGCGTCGAGGTGTACGTCGAGCCGTCCGGACGCCGCTTGGTGACCTCGTCACGGCGGAAGCCGACGCGGGTGACGCCGTCACCCTCGACGAGCATCACGTTGGAGACGTGGATCGGGGCCTCGGCGGTGATGATGCCGCCGGTGGTGCCGGCGCGACCGCCCTGGTTGACGACCTTGGTGTGCCGCTTGATGCGGTTGACACCCTCGACGATCACCCGCTGCTCCTCACGGAGCACCTTGATGACCTTGCCCTCGGCGCCCTTGTCCTTGCCGGCGATCACCTTGACGGTGTCGCCCTTCTTGATGTTCACGCTCTTGCCCATGAGTCAGAGCACCTCCGGCGCGAGCGAGATGATCTTCATGAACTTCTTCTCGCGCAGCTCGCGGCCCACGGGGCCGAAAATGCGGGTGCCTCGCGGCTCACCGTCGTTCTTGAGGATCACGGCGGCGTTCTCGTCGAAGCGGATGTACGAACCGTCCGGGCGACGACGCTCCTTGACGGTGCGCACGACGACCGCCTTGACGACGTCACCCTTCTTCACGTTGCCGCCGGGGATCGCGTCCTTCACGGTGGCGACGATGACGTCGCCGATCCCGGCGTAGCGACGACCCGAGCCGCCGAGAACACGGATGCAGAGGATCTCCTTCGCACCGGTGTTGTCGGCGACCTTGAGTCGCGACTCCTGCTGAATCATTTCTTCTCCTGGTTGTCGTGCCGGTTCTCATCGCCTCAGCGGGCGGTGAGCCTGGCCGAACGGGTGAATTACTTCGCGCGCTCGAGGATCTCGACGACGCGCCAGCGCTTGGTGGCCGACAGCGGACGGGTCTCCATGATCAGGACCCGGTCGCCGACGCCGCAGTCGTTCTGCTCGTCGTGCGCCTTGAGCTTGCTCGTGCGGCGCATGACCTTGCCGTACAGCGCGTGCTTGACGCGGTCCTCGACGGACACGACCACGGTCTTGTCCATCTTGTCGCTGACGACCAGGCCCTCACGGACCTTGCGGGCGTTCCGCGCAGCGGTCTGCTCGCTCATGCGTCACCATCCTTGTTGCTGTCCTGACCCGGGGCCACGCGGATGCCGAGCTCGCGCTCGCGCACCACGGTGTAGATCCGGGCGATGTCCTTCTTGACCGTACGGAGCCGGCCGTGGCTCTCCAGCTGGCCGGTGGCCGCCTGGAAGCGGAGGTTGAAGAGCTCCTCCTTGGCCTCGCGCAGCTTCGCCTCGAGGTCCACGGCGTTCAGCTCGTCGAGCTCGTGAGCCTTGGTCGCCATCAGAATTCACCTGCCTCACGGGAGACGAAGCGGCACTTCATCGGGAGCTTGTGCATCGCGCGACGCATGGCCTCGCGAGCGATGTCCTCGGAAACACCGGAGAGTTCGAACATGACACGACCCGGCTTGACGTTCGCGACCCACCACTCGGGCGAGCCCTTACCGGAACCCATGCGGGTCTCGGCGGGCTTCTTGGTCAGCGGGCGGTCCGGGTAGATGTTGATCCAGACCTTGCCGCCACGCTTGATGTGACGGGTCATCGCGATACGCGCCGACTCGATCTGGCGGTTGGTCACGTAGTGACCCTCGACCGCCTGGATGCCGAAGTCGCCGAAGGCGAGCTTCGTGCCACCCTTGGCCGCACCGGTCCGCTTGGGGTGGTGCTGCTTGCGGTGCTTGACACGACGGGGCATCAGCATGTCGGTCAGCCCTCCTTCGGGGTCTCGGCCGGGGCAGCAGCCTCGGCGGGGGCCTCGGTGGCCGGGGCCTCGGCGCCGCGGTCGGCGCGCGTCGGGCGGTCACCGCGCGAGCCGCGGCTCGGGCGGTCGCCGCCACGCTCGCCACCACGCTGGGGGCGACCACCGCGACCGGGGACACCGGCGCGGGCGGCGGCCTGGGCCTGACGCTCGGCACGGGTGCCGGCGACCTCGCCCTTGTAGATCCAGACCTTCACGCCGATCCGGCCGAAGGTCGTGCGGGCCTCGTAGAAGCCGTAGTCGATGTCGGCACGCAGGGTGTGCAGCGGCACGCGACCCTCGCGGTAGAACTCGGTGCGCGACATCTCGGCGCCGTTGAGGCGGCCGGAGCACTGGATCCGGATGCCCTTGGCACCGGAGCGCATCGAGGTCTGCATCGCCTTGCGCATGGCGCGGCGGAACTGCACGCGGCCGGAGAGCTGCTCGGCGACACCCTGGGCGACCAGCTGCGCGTCGATCTCGGGGTTCTTGACCTCGAGGATGTTCAGCTGGACCTGCTTGCCGGTGAGCTTCTCGAGCTCGCCGCGGATGCGGTCGGCCTCGGCGCCACGGCGACCGATGACGATGCCCGGACGCGCGGTGTGGATGTCGACGCGGACCCGGTCACGGGTGCGCTCGATCTCCACCTTGGCGATGCCGGCCCGCTCCATGCCCTTGGAGAGCAGCTTGCGGATGGCGACGTCCTCGCCGACGTACGACTTGTAGAGCTTGTCGGCGTACCAACGGCTCTTGTGGTCGGTCGAGATGCCGAGGCGGAAGCCGTTCGGGTTGATCTTCTGACCCATTACTTCTTTCCACCCTTCTTCGGCGCGACGGCGTCGGCCGGCTGCACGACCAGCGTGATGTGGCTCGTGCGCTTGTTGATGCGGGTCGCGCGGCCCTGGGCGCGGGGGCGCCAGCGCTTCATGGTCGGGCCCTCGTCCACCTGGCCGTTGGCGACGACCAGGTCGCCGCGGTCGAGACCCTCGGTGGTCTCGGCGTTGGCGATGGCGCTCTCCAGCACCTTGTAGACGGTCTCGGAGGCGGCCTGCGGCGCGAACTGCAGCAGCGACAGGGCCTCGTCGACGGGGAGACCACGGACCATGTCGACGACACGGCGGGCCTTCATCGGGGTGATCCGCGCGTAGCGGGCGCTCGCGAAGGCGCCCGGCTGGTCACCGAGCAGCGACTCGCGGCGGGCGCTCACGCGCTGGCGGTCGGTGGTGCTCATCGACGGCGTCCCTTCCGGTCTTCCTTGACGTGCCCGCGGTAGGTGCGGGTCGGGGCGAACTCGCCCAGCTTGTGGCCGACCATCGCGTCGGTGACGAACACCGGCACGTGCTTGCGACCGTCGTGGACCGCGATCGTGTGGCCGATCATGTCCGGGACGATCATGGAGCGGCGCGACCAGGTCTTGATGACGTTGTGGGTGCCCTTGTCGTTCTCGGCGTCCACCTTCTTCTGAAGGTGGTCGTCGACGAAGGGGCCCTTCTTCAGGCTGCGAGGCATGTCAGTTACTTCCTACCCTTGCCGGACTTGCGACGGCGGATGATCATCTTGTCGCTGGCCTTGCGCTTGCGCGTCCGGCCCTCGGGCTTGCCCCACGGCGAGACCGGGTGGCGACCACCGGAGGTCTTGCCCTCGCCACCACCGTGCGGGTGGTCGACCGGGTTCATGACCACACCACGGACGGTCGGGCGCTTGCCCTTCCACCGCATGCGGCCGGCCTTGCCCCAGTTGATGTTCGACTGCTCGGCGTTGCCGACCTCGCCCACGGTGGCGCGGCAGCGCACGTCGACGAACCGCATCTCGCCCGAGGGCAGACGCAGCGTGGCGCGCGAGCCCTCACGAGCGACCAGCTGGGCGCTGTTGCCGGCCGAGCGGGCGATCTTCGCGCCGCCGCCCGGACGCAGCTCCACGGCGTGGATCGTCGTACCGACGGGGATGTTGCGCAGCGGCAGGTTGTTGCCGGGCTTGATGTCGGCGTTGGGGCCGGACTCCACCCGCGTGCCCTGCGCCAGGTCCTTCGGCGCGATGATGTAGCGCTTCTCGCCGTCGGCGTAGTGCAGCAGCGCGATGCGCGCGGTGCGGTTGGGGTCGTACTCGATGTGCGCGACCTTCGCCGGGACGCCGTCCTTGTCGTAGCGACGGAAGTCGATGATCCGGTAGGCGCGCTTGTGACCGCCACCCTGGTGCCGGGTGGTGATCCGGCCCTGGTTGTTGCGGCCACCCTTCTTCGGCAGCGGACGCGTCAGGGACTTCTCCGGAGTGGTCCGGGTGATCTCGACGAAGTCGGCGACCGACGAGCCGCGGCGGCCCGGGGTAGTCGGCTTGTACTTACGGATAGCCATGTGTCTTCAGTCCTCGTTCCACGCCCGGTCAGGAGACCGGACCTCCGAAGATGTCGATGCGGTCGCCCTCGGCCAGGCTGACGATGGCGCGCTTGGTGTCCTTGCGCTTGCCGATGCCGTTGCGGGTCCGACGGGTCTTGCCCGGGCGGTTGATGGTGTTGACCGACGTCACCTTGACGTTGAACACCTTCTCGACCGCGATCTTGATCTCGGTCTTGTTCGCGTCCGGGTGCACCAGGAAGGTGTACTTGTTCGCGTCGAGCAGGCTGTAGCTCTTCTCGGACACGACCGGCGCGAGCAGGATGTCGCGGTGGTCCTTGTGCAGGGTGCTCACTGGGCAGCCTCCTCGGTCTTGGCCTTGCCGTTCACGAAGACGTCGTAGGCGCCCTGGGTGAAGACCACGTCGTCCGACGCGAGCACGTCGTAGGTGTTGAGCTGGTCAACGGCCACGATGTGCACCTCGGGGGCGTTGCGCAGCGACAGCCAGGTGACGGAGTCGGTGCGCTCGAGCACGACGAGGAAGTTGGTGCGCTCGGAGATCGACGCCAGGGCGGCCAGGGCCGACTTGGTCGAGGGGGTCTCCGCGGCGATCAGCGACTCGACGACGTGGATGCGGTCGTTGCGCGCCCGGTCGGAGAGGGCACCGCGCAGGGCGGCGGCCTTCATCTTCTTGGGGGTGCGCTGGTCGTAGCTGCGCGGCTGCGGGCCGTGGACGGTGCCACCGCCGGCGAACTGCGGGGCGCGGGTCGAACCCTGGCGGGCGCGACCGGTGCCCTTCTGCTTGTAGGGCTTCTTGCCACCGCCGCGGACCTCGCCGCGGGTCTTGGTGGCGTGGGTGCCCTGGCGCGCGGCGGCCTGCTGGGCCACGACGACCTGGTGGATCAGCGGGACGTTGACCTCGACGTCGAAGATCTCGGCGGGAAGGTCGACCTTGGCCACCTTGGCGGCGGTGGTCTTCTTCGCGGCGGTCTTCTTCGCGGCGGTCTTCTTGGCGGCGGGCTTCTCGGTGGTAGCCATGCTCAGACCTCCTGCGTCTTCTTGGCGGCCGAGCGGAGGACCACGAGACCACCCTTGGGGCCGGGGACGGCGCCCTTGAGGAGGATCAGGCCCTTCTCGGTGTCGACAGCGTGCACGGTGACGTTCTGGGTGGTGACGGTGTCGCTACCCATCCGGCCGGCCATGCGGACGCCCTTGAACACGCGACCCGGGGTGGCGCACGCGCCGATCGAACCCGGCTTGCGGTGGTTGCGGTGCGCACCGTGCGAGGCGGAGACGCCGGCGAAGCCGTGACGCTTCATCGTGCCGGCGAAGCCCTTGCCCTTGCTGGTGCCGGTCACGTCGATCTCCTCGCCGGCGGCGAAGGTGTCGACGGCCAGCTCCTGGCCGACGGTGTAGTCCGTGGCGAGGGCGGTGCGGATCTCGACCAGGTGGCGGCGCGGCGTGGTGCCGGCCTTGCCGAAGTGACCGGCCTGCGGCTTGGTCACCTTGCGGCCGTCGATCTCGCCGTACCCGACCTGGACGGCGTTGTAGCCGTCGGTCTCGGGCGTGCGGACCTGCGTCACCACGTTGGCGGAGGCGTCGATGACGGTCACGGGGACGACGCGGTTGTTGTCGTCCCAGACCTGGGTCATGCCGAGCTTGGTGCCCAGCAGGCCCTTCACGTTGCGTTCGAAAGTGCTCATGTCCAGAACCTCAGAGCTTGATCTCGATGTCGACGCCGGCAGGAAGGTCGAGGCGCATCAGCGAGTCGACGGTCTTCGGCGTGGGGTCGATGATGTCGATGAGGCGCTTGTGCGTGCGCATCTCGAAGTGCTCGCGGGAGTCCTTGTACTTGTGCGGCGAGCGGATCACGCAGTACACGTTCTTCTCGGTCGGCAGCGGCACCGGGCCGGCGACCTTGGCACCCGTGCGGGTGACCGTGTCCACGATCTTGCGCGCCGAGGTGTCGATCACCTCGTGGTCATAGGCCTTGAGCCTGATGCGGATCTTCTGTCCCGCCATAGGTCTCTCTCGTCCTCACTCGTTCAGTACCGCGTGCTGTGCGGGACGTCCTCCGGTTGAGTCGGTCCCGGTCGCTTCCCCACCCCTCCGGCCCGACCCCCGCGGTCGGGCGTGTCGCGCACTGGGCACAAACACGGACCGCTCGGGATCTCGCTGGTGTTGGTGGCGTCCGACTCAGCTTTCACACAGTCGGACGAATCGGGTCTCCAGGTTCGGTGCGGCTGCACGCCAGACCACTGAGCACTCTGATGGAGGTGTCCATCGGGAGACGCGATTCAGAAGTCAAGATGTGTGTCGCACCCCGGCAACCCGCCGAAGCAACCGGACTATCTTGGCAGAGATCGGGCGGGGAGCAAAATCGAAACCTCGCCGAGGTCCCGACCCTCGGATAAGGTCCCGTGCCAGGGTCCGAGAACACGTTCTATTCGAGCGCTATCCGAGCGGTCGCCGGGGCCCGGAAGGAGGTGCTGCGGTGATCGTCGAGGTGCCGGAGGACAAGGATCCCATCATGTACGTGTGGGGGGAGATGGTGCCCGAGATCGGCATCCCCGCCTCCCGCTTCTCCACCAGCGTCTACGAGCACTCCACGCTCGGGCTGCGGGAGTTCGAGGCAGCGCGGCTGCGGATCGCCCAGGTCAACGGGTGCATCTTCTGCCAGGACTGGCGCACCGAGCGCGACGGGGTGACGGTCGAGGACGGCTTCGCCGAGGCGGTCGAGCAGTGGCGCACCACGCCGGCCTTCGACGACCGGACCCGGCTGGCCGCGGAGTACGCCGAGCGCTACGCCCTGGACCACCACGGCATCGACGAGGGCTTCTGGACCCGGATGCGCGCCCACTACACCGACCGCGAGATCGTCGAGCTGTCGATGTGCATCGGGTCGTGGATGGCCTTCGGCCGGCTCAACCGGGTGCTCGAGCTCGACACCGCGTGCGCGCTGCCGAGCCACTTCGCCGAGCGCGCGACCAGCTGACGCTCTACGGTTGCCGCTATGTCGGGCGGCCCGTCGTACCCACCACCGCCCGGGTGGACCCCGCCACCCGAGCCGGCTCCGCACGCGTGGGCGCCGCCACCGCCGTCACCCGCCGGGTGGGCGCCGCCGCCTGTGGGGTGGACGCCCCAGCCCGGGATGCTCGGCGCGGCGCACAAGCCCGGCGCGATGCCGCTGCGGCCGCTCGGCCTCGGTGACATCTACGACGCGGCCTTCCGGATCATCCGGTTCAACCCGCGCGCGACCGTCGGGTCCGCCGTACTGGTCACCGGCGCGGCGATGGCGATCCCCATCGTCGTCACCGCGATCCTGACCGGGCTCGTCGACCTGTCGCTGGACCAGTCCGACGGCAACGTGAGCACCGCCGAGACGATCGGCTACATCGGCGCGTTCGGGTCGTTGGGGCTCGGCACGGTGCTGCAGTCGATCGGGCTCCTCTTCGTCACCGGGATGGTCGCCCACGTGACCGCGGCGGCGGCGATCGGGCGCCGGCTCTCGCTGGGCGAGGCCTGGGCCGCGACCCGCGGCTCGCGCTGGCGGCTGGTCGGGCTCTCGCTGCTGCTGGCCCTCATCGGCCTCGGCATCGTGCTCCTGTACGCCGCGGCCTGGGTCGTGGTCGTCCTGGCCCTGCCGCTCGTGGCGATCGTCCTCTTCGGCGTCGTCACGGTGCCGGCGGTGCTCGCCCTCCTCAGCTGGCTCTGGATCCGGGTGTTCTACCTGCCCGTGCCGGCGCTGATGGTCGAGCGCACCCGGGTCCCGGGGGCGATCGGTCGCGGGTGGGCGCTGACCCGCCGGCAGTTCTGGAGGACCTTCGGGATCGCGCTGCTGACCGCGCTGATCACCCAGATCGCGGCGTCCCTGCTCGCGGTGCCCTTCTCGATCGGCGCCCAGGTGATCCCGCTCGCCTTTCCCGACAGCCGCTTCACCGTGCTGGTCTTCGTGGTCCTCCAGTCGCTCGGCACCGTCGTGTCGTCGGCGTTCGTGGCGCCGTTCACCGCCGCGGTCACGTCGCTGCAGTACCTCGACCAGCGGATGCGCAAGGAGGCCTACGACGTCGAGCTGATGGCCCAGGCCGGGATCACCGCGCGGTGACGCCGCCGCTCGACCCCTCCCCCGACGAGGCGCACGCGCTGCTCCGCGGCGAGCTCGCGCACCCGGAGTACCACCAGCGCGACGTGCTCCAGCAGCTCTACGACGCGCTCGTCCGACTGGTCAACGGCGCGATCCACGGAGCGTCGCAGTCACCGCCCGTGTCGGCCTTCGCGGCGATGGTGGCCTTCCTCGCCCTCGGGCTCGCGCTCGCCTGGTTGCTCGGCCGCGCCCGTCGTACGGCGCGGGCGGCCGGACGGCCGGGCGCGGTGGTCGAGGACCGCACCGTCGGCGCCGAGGAGCTCCGCCGGCGGGCCGAGCGTGCCCTCGCCGAGGGTCGGGCCGGCGACGCTGTCGTCGACGGCTTCCGCGCCCTCGCGGTCCGGCAGGCCGAGCAGGGATACGTCGACGACCTGCCCGGTGCGACCGCCCACGAGGTCGCCGTCGCCGTGGGCGCCGCGCACCCGGAGGCCCGGGGCCGGGTCGCGGGCACCGCCGCCCTCTTCGACCAGGTGCTCTACGGCGACCGGCCGGCGACCCCCGCCCAGGCGAGCGACGTGCTCGAGCTCGACGACGTGCTGCGGGGGTGGTCGTGACCGCGACCCTGACGCCGGAGGCGCCCGCGAAGCGGGGCGGTCGGCTGCGCCGCCACCGGTCCACGCTGGTCGTGGGCATCGGCCTCGCCGTCGCGGTGCTCGTCGTGCTGCTGGCCGGCGGCGCCGGCGTCCGGTCCGCGGCGCTCGACCCCGACAACCCCGACCCCGCCGGCGCCCAGGCCGTCGCGCGGGTGCTGGAGGACCAGGGCGTCGACGTGACGGTCGTGCGCAGCGCGGACGCGCTCGACGACACCGAGGTCGGCGCCGACACCACCGTCCTGGTGACCTCGACCGACCAGCTCGGGCAGAGCACGCTCGACCGGCTCGTCGACCACACGCGCGGAGCACGGCTCGTGCTGACCGAGCCGGGCCGGGGCCCGACCCGCGCCCTCGGGCTGCGTGCGGATCCGCAGGCGGTCACGTTCGACGACGCCGTCGCCGCCGGCTGTGCGGACCCGTCGTACTCCGGGCTGGCGGTGGCCGTCGACGACGGGGTCGAGTACGACGTCGACGGCGGCTGCTTCCGCGGCGGCTCGGGCGCGCTGCTGGCGGAGCCGCGCCCGGACCTCTGGCTGCTCGGCGCGGGAGAGGCGCTGAGCAACGACCAGGTGCTCCGCGCTGACAACGCCGCGGTCGCGCTGCGGCTGCTCGGCGGTCGCGACCGCCTCGTCTGGTACGTCCCGAGCCTCGACGACCTCGTCGCCGACGACGGCGTCAGCCTGCAGACCCTGCTCCCGTCCTGGCTGCGCCCGGCCCTCTGGCTGGCTGCGGTCGCCGTCCTGGCACTCATGGTCTGGCGGGCGCGGCGGCTCGGGCCGCTCGCCGTCGAGCCGCTGCCGGTGGTGGTCCGGGCCATCGAGACCACGCGCAGCCGTGGCCGGCTCTACCGCAAGGCCGGCGACCGCGCGCACGCCGCCGCCATCCTGCGCGGAGCGGCCCGGGCCCGGGCGGCCGACCGGCTCCGGCTCGGCTCCCGGCCCGACCCCGACACGCTCGTCCGCGACCTCGCCCGGCACACCGGCCGATCCGTGGACGAGATCGCCGCCCTGGTGGGTCCCACCGCACCGGCACCCGCCACCGACCACGACCTGATCACGCTCGCCGAACGCCTGGCCGAGCTCGACGAGGAGGTACGCCGCCCATGACCGAGACCGTTGGGGAGCACGACGAGGCCCGCGAGCGACTGACCGCCGTACGCACCGAGGTCGCCAAGGCCGTCGTCGGCCAGGACGCCGCGGTGTCCGGCCTGCTGGTCGCGCTGCTCTGCGGTGGGCACGTGCTGATGGAGGGCGTGCCCGGGGTGGCCAAGACACTCCTGGTGCGCAGCCTGGCCGCCGCGCTCGCGGTCGACACCCGCCGGGTGCAGTTCACCCCCGACCTGATGCCGGGCGACATCACCGGCTCGATGGTGATCGACAGCCGGCAGGGCGAGCTGTCCTTCCGCGAGGGTCCGATCTTCACCCACCTCCTGCTCGCCGACGAGATCAACCGGACCCCACCCAAGACCCAGTCCGCGCTGCTCGAGGCGATGGAGGAGGGCACGGTGTCCGTCGACGGTGTCTCGCGTCCGCTCCCGCAGCCCTTCCTCGTGGCGGCGACGCAGAACCCGGTCGAGTACGAAGGCACCTACCCGCTCCCCGAGGCGCAGCTGGACCGCTTCCTCCTCAAGGTCGTGCTGCCGGTGCCCGACCGGGCGGCCGAGCTGGAGATCCTGCGCCGCCATGCCGACGGCTTCGACCCGCGCGACGTCGCGGGCGCCGGGATCACGCCGGTCGCCGGTCCCGGCGACATCGCCGCCGGCCGCGCCGCGGTCGGGCGCGTGCAGGTCAGCCCGGAGGTCGCGGGCTACATCGTCGACATCGCCCGCGCCACCCGCGAGTCGCCCTCGCTCAGCCTCGGCGTCAGCCCGCGCGGCGCGACCGCGCTGCTCCACTCCGCCCGGGCGTGGGCCTGGCTGACCGGCCGCGACTTCGTCACGCCCGACGACGTGAAGGCCCTCGCCCACGCGACCCTCGTGCACCGCCTCGGGCTGCGTCCGGAGGCCGAGCTCGAGGGCGTCCAGGTCGCCCAGGTGCTGGCCTCGGCGCTCGGATCGGTCCCGGTGCCGCGCTAGTGGCGATCACCGGCCGGGTCCCGCTGCTGCTGCTCCTCGGGGTGGCGGCGGTCGTGCTGCGACCCGAGCAGGGCACGGTCTGGCTCTGGGTCCTCGCCGTCCTGCTCCTGGTGGCCGTCGACCTCGCGCTGGCGCCGTCGCCCGCGACGGTGGTGGTGGAGCGCCCACCGGTCGGCACGGTCCGGCTCGGGCACCCGGCCTCGACCCGGCTGCTGGTCGGCAACCAGGGCCGCCGCCGGGTCCGCGGCGTCCTGCGGGACTCGTGGCAGCCGAGCGCCGGCCCCGAGGGCGACCGGCACCGGCTCGCGCTCGCCCCGGGTGCCCGGGCCGTGCTGCAGACCACGCTGCTCCCCCGCCGCCGCGGCGACCTCCGCGCGCTCGGGGTCACCGTCCGACTCCGCGGCCCGCTCGGCCTGGCCGCGCGCCAGCGGACCCGGCCGGTCCCCGGCACGCTCCGGTCGCTGCCGCCCTTCGAGTCGCGCAAGCACCTGCCGAGCCGACTGGCGCGGCTGCGCGAGCTCGACGGACGCGCGGCGGTGCGCGTGCGCGGGCAGGGGACGGAGTTCGACTCGCTGCGGGAGTACGTCCGCGGCGACGACGTCCGCTCGATCGACTGGCGTGCGAGCGCCCGCAACCGCACCGTCGTGGTGCGCACCTGGCAGCCGGAGCGTGATCGCCGGGTGGTGCTGGTCCTCGACACGTCGCGCACGTCGGCCGGCCGGGTCGGCGACGTACCCCGCCTCGACTCGGCGATGGACGCCGCCCTCCTGCTCGCGGCCCTCGCCGCCCGGGCCGGCGACCGGGTCGACTTCGTCGCAGGCGACCGCCGGGTCCGCAGCCGGGTCCGCGCAGCCCGGTCCCGCGGCGTCGCGGGCACGCTCCAGGAGGCGATGGCGGACCTCGAGCCGGTGATCGTCGAGGCCGACTGGGCCGCGCTCGCCGGGGCGGTGACCGGACTCGGCCGACAGCGCGCGCTCGTCGTGCTGCTCACCCCGCTCGAGCCGTCCGCCGTCGAGGAGGGCCTGCTCCCGGTGCTGCCCGCGCTCACCGCCCACCACCGGGTGGTCGTCGCCTCGGTCCGCGATCCCGCGCTCGAGCAGCTCGCGGCCGCGCACGGCACCCTCGACGAGGTGTACGACGCGGCCGCCGCCCACCGCTCGCTCGGCAGGCGGCTGCACACCGCCGGGATGCTGCGGGCCCTCGGCGTCGACGTGGTCGACGCCGACGCCGAGCAGCTGCCCCCGGCGCTCGCCGACCACTACCTCGCCCTCAAGGCGCGCGGACTGCTCTGAACGGCGCTCCTGTCGTCATCGAGGAGTGCCGTAGCGGTCTAGACCACTGATCGAAACCCGCGGGAAACACCGGGCCGCTTGCGTGGAGTGATGCGCCTGACCCACGCCCGCACCCTCGGCCACGACCAGCTCGTCGACCTGCGGATCGCCGACGGGCGCATCGTCGAGATCTCGCCGGCCACGGGCGCAGCGGCTCCCGGCGACCTCGACGTGGCCGGCCGACTGGTGCTGCCGGGGCTGGTCGAGACGCACCTGCACCTCGACAAGGCGCACCTCGACGACCTCGCCCCCAACCCGGACGGGACGCTCGCCGGGGCGATCGCGGTCACCGGTCGGCTCAAGGCGGACTTCGCGGCCGAGGGCATCGCGGCCCGGGCCCGGCGCGTCCTCGAGGCGGCGATCGCGAACGGCACCACCCTGGTGCGCGCGCACCCGGACGTGGACCCGATCGTCGGCACGCTCGGCGTCGAGGTGCTCGCCGACCTGCGGGCGGAGTACGCCGGCCGGATCGACCTGCAGATCGTCGCCTTCCCGCAGGAGGGCGTCATCCAGGCGCCCGGAACCCTCCGCCTGCTCGAGCGCGCGGTCCGGCACGGGGCCGACGTGATCGGCGGATGCACCTACAACGAGGCCGACCGCGCCGACAGCGAACGGCAGGTCGGGCTGCTGCTCGACCTCGCCGAGCGGCACGGCCTGCCCCTCGACCTGCACGCCGACTTCGGCGACGACCCCGGCGACCCGCGCTTCGCGATGGCCGGCGCCATCGCCGCCGCGGTCCGGGAGCGCGGTCTCGAGGGCCGGGTCAGCCTCGGCCACATGACCGCGCTCGGCAGCCTCGAGCGCGACGCCCTCGACCGCACCCTCGGCGAGCTGGCCGCCGCGGACGTCGCCGTGGTGCTGCTGCCGCACACCGACCTCCACCTCGGCGGCCGCGCCGACACCAGTCGGGTACGACGCGGGCTCGCGCCGCTCCACGCGCTGTGGGCGGCCGGGGTGCGGGCGTCGTACTCCAGCAACAACGTGCGCAACGCGTTCACGCCCTTCGGCAACGCCGACCTGCTCGAGACCGGTCTCTTCCTGGCCCAGGTCGCCCACCTCGGCAGCCCCGACGACCTCGCGCGCGTCGTCGACATGGCCACCACCGAGGCCGCGCGGATCGCCGGCATCGACGCGTCGTACGGCCTGCGGCCCGGTGCGGCCGCCGACCTCGTCGTCCTCGACGCCACCGACCCCGTCGCGGCGCTGCTCGACCGCGCGCCGCGGCGGTGGGTGCTCAAGCGCGGCCGCGTCGTCGCCGAGACCACCCGGTCCACCGCGCTCCACGACCCCTCGACCGGCACCACCCTGCACGAGAGGACCTCCGCATGAACCGGCTCCGCTCCCTCCCCCACGAGGTGACCGCCTCGATCCTCGCCGCGACGACCGCCTTCATCGGCGGCACCGCGCTCCACCTGCCGCCGTGGGCGATCTTCATCGGCTGGGCCGGCACCTACCTCGCCGGCGGCCCGCGCCCCGACGTGCTGCGCAGCATGGGGGCGGCGATGCCCGCGGGGTCCACCTTCGCGCTGGTGATCGTGCTCCTCGACGACCGGGTCGGCACCGCCCTCGGCGACTCGCAGCTGGCGATGGACGTCGTGCTCGCGGCGCTGATCCTCCTCGTCAACACCGCCCTGATGTACGCCGGCCGCACGCGGCTGCTGCACCTCGTGCCGGCGATGTTCCTGGGCTTCGCGTCCTACTTCGCGACCTTCTACGGCGGCTTCGGCTGGGCGCCGGGCAACGCCTGGGCGGCCTGGGTCGCCGTGGTCGCGATGAACGCCCTCGGCCCGGTCTTCGCGATTGCCGCGACCTGGCTGGACGGGTCGGTCGCGACCTCGGACGACGTACCGCCGGCAGGCGCGCAGGCCTCCGAGCAGGTACCCGAGGTCGCCCGGAGCTGACCGCCCCACCCCGCCGAGAGCCGGGGTGGTCCCCCCAACCCGGCCCGACACGCCGGTCGGCCTGCCGCGCGCCGGCGGGTTTCCCCGGGCGGCCGGGGAAACCCGCCGCTAGGCGCGGGTCGCGACCCGGTCCTCGAGCAGCGACGCGTCGAGGTCGCCGGTCTCGCCGCGGTGGTAGGCGTCTCGACCGAGGACGAAGACGTAGGCGAGGAAGACCGACTCGGCCAGGACACCGATGCCGATCCGGGCCCAGGTGGGCAGCGGGGACGGGGTCACGAACGCCTCGATCAGCCCGCTCACGAACAGCACGGCCACCAGGCCGAGCGCGACGGTGCCGGCGGTGCGGCCCTCCCGGGCCAGCGACTGGGCGCGGGTGAGCGAGCCGGGCTCGACCCACGACCAGAAGAGCCGGAGGCCGACGCCGCCGGCCACGAACACCGCCGTCAGCTCGAGCAGTCCGTGGGGCAGGATCAGTCCCCAGAAGTGCCCGGCGTGGCCGTGCCGGATCATGATCGACCCGATGACCGCCAGGTTCGTGATGTTGTTGAAGAGCAGGAAGACGACCGGCAGGCCGAACACCCCGAGCGCGAGGCAGAGCGCGCTCACCCAGGCGTTGTTGACCCACACCTGCGCCGCGAAGTGACTGGCGGCGTACTCGCTGTAGTAGTCCTCGAAGTCGTGCTGCACGAGCTGGTCGACCTGGTGGGGCGAGAGCAGGCTCTGCTCGACGTTCGGGTGGTCGAGCAGCCACAGCATCATCACGGCGGTGACGACCACGTTGGCCGCGAGCGTCCCGAGCCACCACCGCCGCAGCCGGTACAGCGCGGCCGGGAAGCGCATCAGGAAGAAGCGACGTACGCCGCCCCAGGTGCTGGTCCGGGTGCCGGCCGCCTTCGTGCGGGCGCGTGCGAGGACCGAGGACAGGTGCGCGACCAGGGACGGGTCCGGCGCGGAGGTGCGGACCACCGACAGGTGGGTCGCCACCTGCTGGTAGCGCTCCACCAACTCGTCGGCCTGGGCCCCGGTGAGCCGGCGGGTGCGGGTGAGCTGCTCCAGGCGCGCCCACTCCCCCGCGTGCGCGGCGACGTAGGCGTCCAGGTCCATGACCACACCCTAGGAGGCGAATGCCCTCCTAGACTGGCGAGCGTGGCGGTGCCGGAGTTCGCGACGCTCACCGACGACGACCTCGTCACCGGCGAGGCCGTCGCCCTCGACCTGCCCGCGGCCGGCCTCGGCGCGCGGATGGTCTCGGGCCTGCTCGACGTCCTGGCCGCCCTCATCCTCTTCGTCGTCCTGACGATCGCACTGGTCGTCGCGGCGGCGCAGAGCGACCAGGCGCTCGTGGAGGTCGCGACCCTGGCCGCGCTCATCGTCAGCCTGGTCGCCTTCCCGGCCACCCTGGAGACGCTGACCCGTGGCCGCTCCCTCGGCAAGCTCGCGATGGGCCTGCGCGTGGTCCGCGACGACGCCGGGCCGATCTCCTTCCAGCACGCCTTCGTCCGGGCTCTCGTCGGGGTCGTCGAGATCTATCTGTTCGCCGTCAGCCCGGCCTTCTTCTCGGCCCTGCTGAGCTCCCGCGGCAAGCGGCTCGGCGACTACGCCGCCGGCACGTACGTCGTGCGGGAGCGGGTGAAGCTGCGTCTGGCCGCGCCCGCAGTGATGCCGCCGCCGCTCGCCGCCTGGGCCGCGGCCGCGGACATGGCCTCGCTGCCCACGGGCCTGGCCCTCGCGGTCCGCCAGTTCCTCGGCCGCCTCCCCCAGATCGACCCGGCCTCGCGCGCCGCGCTCGGCGAGCGGCTCGCCACCGCGGTCAGCCAGTACGTCGCCCCCGCGCCGCCGCCCGGCACCCCGCCGGAGGCGTTCCTCGCGGCGGTCGTCGCCTCGCGACGCGAGCGCGACGCGGCCCGGCTGGCCCGCGAGTCCGCGCTCCGCGCCCGGCTGACGTCGAGGTGACCACGCGATGACCACCCCCGCGCGGGCACCGGGCGACGTCCTGGTCCACCTGCGCCGCGCCCGCGACCACGCCGACCGCCACTACACCGAGCACCTCGACCTCGAGACGCTGGCGGCGATCGCCGGGCTGAGCAGGTTCCACTTCCAGCGCCTCTTCAAGGCGACCTACGGCCGCACGCCCGCGACGTACGTCTCCGAGCGCCGGGTCGAGCGCGCCCAGGACCTGCTCCGCGCCACCAACCTCACCGTCACCGAGGTCTGCCACGCGGTGGGCTTCTCGAGCCTCGGCTCCTTCAGCAGCCGGTTCCGCGAGCTGGTCGGCGAGACGCCCAGCGACTTCCAGCGGCGGTACGCCGAGGCGGGCGCGCCCCGCATCCCCGGCTGCTACATCTTCCAGTGGGGGCTGGCCGAACGGGCCGCCCCGGACCCCGCAAGCCAGGAGAAGCGGGCCGGAGCCGCGGGCTCCTAGCGTGGCCGCATGATCACCAACATCGCCATCGCATCGGTCTTCGTCGACGACATCGACGCCTCCCGCGACTTCTACGTCGACGTCCTCGGCTTCGAGCTCAAGGACGACATCACCCTCGGCGAGGGCTACCGCTGGTGCACCGTCAACCACCCCAGCCAGCCCGAGCTCGCCATCCACCTCACCCAGCCCGGCCCGCCGTTCTCCGAGGAGTTCGTCGCCGCCATGCAGCGTGAGCGGGCCAGCGGCGGCCTCAACGGGCTGGGCATGAACGTCGACGACTGCCAGCAGACCTACGAGGAGCTGAGCGCGCGCGGCGTGGAGTTCCTCCAGAAGCCGGAGGAGCGGCCGTACGGCGTCGAGGCGCTCTGCCGCGACAACTCCGGCAACTGGATCGTGCTGGTCGAGCGCCGAGAGTTCACCGCCGCCGACTTCGCCTGAAACACCCGCTCGGTCACCATGGAGGCATGACTCGCCTCCGCGACCTGTGGGACTTCGACGACCCGGCCGGCTCCGAGGTGCGCTTCCGAGCGGCCGCCGACGAGGCGGAGGGCGACGAACGGATCGTCCTCCTCACCCAGGCGGCGCGGGCCCTCGGCCTCCAGGAGCGGTACGACGAGGGCCACGCGCTGCTCGACGACCTGGCTGTGCCGAGCGACGAGGTGGCCGCCCACGTCTCCCTCGAGCGCGGGCGGCTGCTGCGCTCGGCGGGCGAGGAGGAGGCGGCGCTGCCGCACTTCGAGGCGGCCGAGGCGGCGGCCCGCGACGCCGGGCTCGACGCCGTCCGTGTCGACGCCGTCCACATGGTCGCGCTCGTCGTCCCGGCCGAGGAGCGGATCGCGGTCAACGAGCGCGCGCTCGAGCTCGCCGGCCGCTCGGCCGACCCCGAGGCGCGCGACTGGGACGCCTCGTTGCTGACCAACATCGGCATGGTGCACGCCGACGCCGGCGACTTCGCCGGCGCGCTCGCGGTCTTCGAGCAGGCCCTCGTCGCGCGCGAGCGGATCGGCGAGGACGAGCGCACCCGGGTGGCGCGCTGGATGGTCGCCTGGTCGCTGCGCAACCTCGGCCACCGGGCCGACGCGCTGACCATGCAGCGGGCCCTCAAGGCCGACCTGGAGGCCGCCGGTGCGAGCGATCCGCACGTCGACGAGGAGCTCGCGCTGCTCGAGGACTGACTCCTCGCGACCGCCGATCTCGGCCCGATCGCGGCCGTCATCCGCAATTCCTGCGGCCGATCGCGGGCTCTGCCGGACGTCCATCGGCGTCCGCAGCGGTGCAGACCGGCTGGACAGTTGCCGGAGAGGCGCGGGAGATCGTCCGGTGCAGGCCCGGAGGCGATACGGTTCGTCCCGTTGTGGGAGCGTTCCCACGAAAATGTGACGCGCGTTACAGAATTGTGACCGACGGTCCTTGACGGCGATCCACGTAAACGTTTGCATCAGTCCCGACGGAGCGGGTTTCGGGGCACGCGGACCTGGACGGACCTGCTGACAACGCAGAGAGGGATACATCCATGCGATCACGCAACACGCGCCGAGGGATGGCGGTAGCCGCCTCCCTCGTGACCGCGGGCATCGTCCTCGCCGGCTGTGCGAGCAGCGACAGCGACGGCGGCGGCGAGGCCAGCGGCACCTGGCCCGGAGCGGACAAGTCCGAGTGCTCCGGACTCGAGCAGCTCGCCGACTTCGGTGACCTGAGCGGCAAGAGCGTCTCGATCTACACCTCGATCCTCCCGCCGGAGCAGCAGGCGCAGGAGGACTCCTACAAGCTCTTCACCACCTGCACCGGCGCCGCGGTCAAGTACGAAGGCTCCGACCAGTTCGAGACCCAGCTCTCGGTCCGGGTCAAGGCCGGCAACGCCCCCGACATCGCCTACATCCCGCAGCCGGGCCTCCTCAAGACCCTGGTCGGCTCCGGCGCGGTCGTCGAGGCCCCCTCGCAGGTCAGCGACAACGTCGACAAGTGGTTCGGCGAGGACTGGAAGAGCTACGGCACGGTCGACGGCACGTTCTACGCAGCCCCGCTGGGCGCGAGCGTGAAGTCGTTCGTCTGGTACTCCCCGAAGATGTTCAAGGACAACGGGTGGGACATCCCGGAGACCTGGGACGACATGATGAAGCTGACCGACCAGATCGCCGCCACGGGCATCAAGCCCTGGTGCGCGGGCATCGAGTCCGGCACCGCGACCGGCTGGCCGGCCACCGACTGGCTGGAGGACGTGCTCCTGCGTGACGCCGGCCCGGACGTCTACGACCAGTGGGTCAACCACGAGATCCCCTTCAACGACGACGTCGTCGCGACCGCGCTCGACAAGGTCGGCGCGATCCTCAAGGACCCCAAGTACGTCAACGGCGGCTTCGGTGACGTCGACTCCATCGCCACCACGGCCTTCCAGGACGCGGGCACCCCGATCCTCAAGGGCGACTGCGGCATGATGCGGATGGCGTCCTTCTACGCCGCCCAGTGGCCCGAGGGCACCAAGGTGACCGAGGACGGCGACGTCTTCGCGTTCTACCTCCCGCCGACCAACGACCAGTTCGGCAAGCCGGTCCTCGGCGCCGGCGAGTTCGTGGCCGCGTTCGACGACCGTCCCGAGGTCCAGGCCTTCCAGACCTACCTCTCGACCGACGTCTGGGCCAACGAGAAGGCCAAGGCCACGCCGGGCGGCGGCTGGGTGAGCGCCAACACCGGCCTCGACTCCGCCAACCTGTCGAGCCCGATCGACAAGCTCTCCGCGGAGATCTTCCAGGACCCCGACGCGACCTTCCGCTTCGACGGTTCCGACCAGATGCCCAGCGCCGTCGGCGCCGGCACCTTCTGGACGGAGATGACCGCCTGGATCACCGGCGAGAGCACGTCCGACGCTCTCACCAACATCGAGAACTCCTGGCCCAGCTGACGGGCTGAAAGGCACCGGGGCGGAACCCAACCAGGGGTTCCGCCCCGCTGCCGTCCTCGGGCGGGCGTCGAGGCCCGCACGTTCCACTGACCCAGGACAGGTAGGACATGAGCACATCCGACAAGTTGATCCAGATGGTGATCGCGGTCGTCATCTTCTACGCGGTGATCGCGGTCATCCTGCTGGTCACCCAACGCCTGCGCTCCCGATCGGGCGAGCGCATCCAGGCCGCCGCCTTCCTCGGGCCCTCGCTCCTGCTCATCGGAGTGGGCCTCCTCTACCCCGCCATCGTCACCGTCTGGCAGTCCTTCCACGGCGCGCAGACCTTCGACCCGCCCTGGGTCGGACTCGACAACTACAAGGACCTCTTCACCGACAAGCAGCAGCTCACGGTGCTGCGCAACACGCTCCTGTGGGTGGTCCTCACCCCGATCCTCTCCACCGGCATCGGGCTCGTGTACGCCGTGCTCGTCGACCGGGCCCGGTTCGAGAAGTTCGCCAAGGCCCTGATGTTCCTGCCGATCGCGATCTCGATGGTCGCGGCCTCGATCATCTGGAAGTTCGTCTACGCCTACCGCTCGAACGAGCAGGACCAGATCGGCCTGCTCAACCAGGTCCTCGTGTGGCTGCACCTCGACACCTTCAACTTCCTCCTCGAGGACCCCTGGAACACCTTCTTCCTGATCGTGATCCTGGTCTGGATCCAGTCCGGCTTCGCGATGACGCTGCTGTCGGCCTCGATCAAGGGCATCCCGGACGACATCGTGGAGGCCGCGCGCCTCGACGGCGTCGGCGGCTGGAAGCTCTTCCGGCACATCACCGTCCCGAGCATCCGCCCCTCGCTGATCGTCGTGCTCACCACGATCACGATCGCGACCCTCAAGGTCTTCGACATCGTCCAGACCGCCACGGGCGGCAACTTCAACACCAGCGTCCTGGCCTACGAGTTCTACCGACAGAACTTCGTCTCCGGTAACCAGGGCCTGGCCACCACGATCGCGGTCGTCATCTTCCTGCTGGTCACCCCGGTCGTCATCTACAACATTCGCCAGATGCGAAAGCTGGAGGGCCGATGAGCGCCGCCGACCCCACCACCCCCACGACCGCCGCGCCGGTGTCCGCCGCGGCGGCGGCCCGCGAGGGCCTCACCGGCCGGATCGCCTCGGCGATCGCCGTGGTGATCGCCATCCTCTGGACGATCCCGACGGCGGGCCTGTTCATCTCGTCCTTCCGGCCCGAGGCCGACGTGAAGTCCAACGGCTGGTGGAACGTCTTCACCGACCCGAGCTTCACGCTGAAGAACTACCAGGACGCGTTCAGCGGCGGGTCCAGCAACACCGGCCTGAGCACCAACGTCATCAACTCGATCGTCATCACGATCCCCGCGGTGCTGATCCCGATCAGCCTCGCGACCCTGGCGGCGTACGCCTTCGCCTGGATGAAGTTCAAGGGCCGCGACGTCCTCTTCGTCGCCGTCTTCGCGCTCCAGATCGTGCCGATCCAGGTGACGCTGGTGCCGCTGCTCAGCCTGTACGTCGACCCGCCCTTCAACCTGATGCCGCTCGCGGGCCGCGACGCACCAGCCGGCGGCCTCTACGAGCTGTGGCTCTCGCACACGATCTTCGCGCTGCCCGTCGCGATCTTCCTGCTGCACAACTTCATGCGGGAGATCCCCGGCGAGCTGATCGAGTCGGCCCGGGTCGACGGCGCCGGCCACGTGCAGATCTTCAGCCGGATCATGCTGCCGCTGATGATGCCGGCGATCGCGGCGTTCGGGATCTTCCAGTTCCTCTGGGTCTGGAACGACCTGCTCGTCGCGCTGGTCTTCAGCTCGCCCGAGGTCCAGCCGCTGACGGTCAAGCTCGTCAACCTGGTCGGCGAACGCGGTCAGGACTGGCAGCTGCTCGCGTCGGGCGCGTTCATCTCCCTGGTGATCCCGCTGGTCGTCTTCCTGTCCCTGCAGCGCTACTTCGTCCGCGGTCTGCTGGCCGGCAGCGTGAAGGGCTGACCGGCCGGCAGGCCCCGGTCGATCAGGACGAGGCGGAGGCGATGTGCCCGGCCAGCCAGTGGTAGGAGGCCTTGGGCGTCCGGGTGAGGTCCTTCGGGTCGACGTGCACGATCCCGAAGGTCTTCGTGTAGCCCTCCGCCCACTCGAAGTTGTCGAGCAGGGTCCACACCAGGTAGGCCCGGACGTCGGCTCCGGCGCTCCGGGCCCGCTCGGTGGCGGCGATGTGGTCGCGGAGGTAGTCGATCCGGTCCTGGTCGTCGACCTCCCCGGCGGCACCCTCGACGAGGGTGTCGTCGGGGCACGCGGCGCCGTTCTCGGTGATCACCATCGGCACCCCGCCGGTGCGCTCGTGGGTCTGCAGCAGGATCGCCTCCAGCCCGCTGTCGTCGACCTCCCAGCCGATGTCGGTGCGCGGCTCACGCACGACGAACGACACCGGCGTCACGCCGGGGTAGGCCTCCACCTCGGGGTGGACCGTCAGCGTCGGGTCGGCGAGCGTCGGGCGGAACGGCGTGTAGTAGTTGATGCCGATCCACTCGACCGAGTCGCGGACCAGGTCGAGGTCGCCGTCGCGGACCAGCGCCGGGTCGGCGAGCACCGGTGCGACGCGCAGCAGGCCCTCGTCGTACGCCCCGTCGACCAGGGGCCCGAGCCAGACCCGGTTGCGGACCGCGTCGAGCTCGTCGGCGGCGCCGGCCGCCTCCGGGGTCTCCGGCCAGTACGGCGCGAGGTTGAGCGCGATGCCGAGGTCGGTCACCCCGGCGTCGTGGAGCCGCGCCGCGGCCAGGCCGTGGGCGAGGTTGAGGTGGTGGGCGGCCCGGTGTCCGGCGTCGCCCTCCTTGCGGCCCGGCGCGTGGATGCCGGCGGAGTAGCCCAGGTAGGCCGCGCACCACGGCTCGTTGTGCGTCGCCCACACCTGCACGCGGTCGCCGAGCCGCTCGTGGACGATCATCGCGTAGTCGGCGAACGCCTCGGCGGTGCTCCGCTCGAGCCAGCCGCCCCGGTCCTCCAGCGTCTGCGGGAGGTCCCAGTGGTAGAGCGTCCCGGTCGGCTGCACACCCTGGGCGAGCGCGGCGTCGACGAAGCGGTCGTAGTAGTCCAGCCCGCGCGTCTCCACGCGGCCGGTGCCCTCGGGCAGGATCCGCGACCAGGCGACGGAGAAGCGGTACCACGAGCCGCGGCCGAGACCGGCGACGAGGGCGATGTCCTCGTCGTAGCGGTGGTAGGAGTCGCAGGCGACCGACCCGTCGCGGCCGTCGCGGGTGCTGCCCGGACGCGCGGCGAAGGTGTCCCAGATCGAGGGTCCGCGGCCGTCCTCGTCGGTCGCCCCCTCGATCTGGTACGACGCCGCGGCGGCGCCGAAGGCGAGGGTCGATCCGTCGGGCAGGTGGCGGGTGGGGCGCAGGCTCATGGGACCCACCGTAACGTCTGTACCGCGAAAGTGGGAGCGCTCCCGCACTCTGGTCACCGGAGCCGCCGCTCATGACCGGCATCAAGGACGTGGCCCGCGAGGTGGAGATGTCCACCGCGACCGTCTCGCGCGCGCTGCGCGGCCTGCCCGGGGTCACCGACGAGACCCGGCAGCGGGTCATGGAGGCCGCGCGCCGGCTCGGCTACGTGCCCTCCCCCAGCGCCGCCGGCCTGGCCAGCGGGCAGACCCGCACAGTCGCGGTGGTGGTGCCGTTCGTGACCCGGTGGTTCTTCGCCACGGTGGTCCACGGTGCCGAGCAGGTGCTCCGCGAGCACGGCTACGACCTGCTCCTCTACAACCTCGGCGGCGACCCGGACGCCCGGCACCGGGTCTTCGAGACCAGCCTGCTCACCAAGCGCGTCGACGCCGTGCTCGTGCTCAGCCTGACCCCGACCGAGGACGAGCTGACCCGCCTCTCCGCGCTCGGCCGGCCGGTGATCATCGTGGGCGCGGACATCCCCGGGTGGGCCACCGTCCGCATCGACGACGTCGAGGCCGCCGCCGCGGCGACCCGGCACCTCGCCGACCTCGGACACCGGCGGATCGCCTACATCGGCGGGGCCACCGAGGGTGTCCTCGACTTCACCGCGCCGACCGCTCGGCTGGCGGGCTACCGCCGTACCCTCGCCGACCACGGCCTCCCTCACGACCCGGCGCTGGAGGAGGACGGCGAGTTCACCGTCGCGGGCGGCCTGCGGGCGGGCCGGGCGCTGCTGAGCCTGCCCGACCGGCCGACCGCGGTCTTCGCGGCCTCCGACGAGATGGCGATCGGCGTGCTGCGCGCGGCCCACCAGCTCGGGCTGGAAGTGCCCGAGGACGTCTCCGTGATCGGCATCGACGACCACGAGATGGCCGGCTACTTCGACCTCACCACCGTGGCGCAGTCCGCCGACGAGCAGGGCCGGGTCGCGGCCCGGCAGGTGCTCTGCGCGCTCGACACCTCCGAGTGGAAGCCCGAGCAGGTGATCCTGCCCACCGAGCTGCTGGTCCGGCGGACTACGGCGCCGTACGTCGGTACAGCAGGTCGGTGATCGTGCGGCCGGCCGCGAGGCCCTTGCGCTCGAACCTGGTCACCGGCCGCTCGGCCCAGCGCTCGACGACACCGCCCTCGAGCAGCGGCTCGGCGTCGAGCACCTCGACCATGTGCTCGGCGTAGTCGGCCCAGTCGGTGGCCAGTCGCCACTCCGCCCCGGGCGCGAGACGGCTCGCAGCGAGCCGCGCGAAGTCCGGGTTGACCAGGCGGCGCTTGTGGTGGCGCTTCTTGTGCCACGGGTCGGGGAAGAAGACCCACAGGCCGGCCAGGCTCCCCTCGGCGACGAGGTGCTCCATCGACCACACCGCGTCGACGCTGAGCATCCGCACGTTGGTGAGCCCCGCCTCGCCGATCCGGCCGAGGGTGTCGGCCACGCCGGGCCGCCAGACCTCGAAGGCGACGACGTCGTGGTCCGGCCGTGCCTGGGCCAGCTCGGCCGTCGACTCCCCGATCCCGGCGCCGATCTCGACCAGCAGCGGCGCCTCCCGGCCGAAGAGACCCGGCAGCGAGAAGCCCGGGGTGTCGACCGCCTCGTCGGGGACCCACCACCGCTCGGCGTACGCGTCCCAGGCCTCGGCCTGGCGCGGGGTGAACCGGCTCCCCCTCCGGGAGTAGGTGAGGACCTCGCGCATCCGGCGGCCGTCGTCGGTCAGCTTGTGGTGCGGGCGCGCCGGTCGCACGTGGTCGTCGGGCATGAGGACTATCTTCGCTGCCATGGTCGACCGCTCCCGCATCGCCGCCCTCCTCTCCCAGGAGGAGGACCGCTTCGTCAGCAGCCACCCCCGCTCCGCCGAGCTCGCCGAGGCCGCCCGCGGCCCGCTGCTCGCCGGCGTCCCGATGCCGTGGATGACGAGGTGGCCGGGCCGGTTCCCGGTGTTCTTCGACTCCGCGTCCGGGGCGCGGCTCACCGACGTCGACGGCGTGGAGTACGTCGACCTCTGCCTCGGCGACACCGGTGCGATGACCGGTCACGCGCTGCCGCAGGTCACCGCGGCGCTCACCGAGCGGGCGACCCGCGGGATCACCACGATGCTGCCGTCGGCCGACGCCGTCTGGGTCGGCGAGGAGCTGGCCCGGCGCTTCGGGCTCCCGTCGTGGCAGCTGGCGATGTCGGCGACCGACGCCAACCGCTTCGTGCTCCGCTTCGCCCGTCACCTGACCGGCCGACCGCGGATCGCCGTCATGGACTGGTGCTACCACGGCACCGTCGACGAGACGCTGGCCGTGCTCGACGGCGACCGGGTGGTCCCGCGGCCCGGGGCACTGGGCCCGCAGGTGCCGGTCTCCGAGACCACCGCCGTGGTGCCCTTCAACGACCTCGACGCGCTCGACCGGCGGCTCGCCGAGGGAGACGTCGCGTGCCTGCTGATGGAGCCGGCGCTCACCAACATCGGCATCGTGCTGCCCGAGCCGGGCTACCTCGAGGGCGTCCGCGAGATCACCCGGCGGCACGGCGTGCTCCTCGTCAACGACGAGACCCACACGCTGTGCACCGGTCCGGGCGGCGCGACCGTCGCGTGGGACCTCGAGCCCGACTTCCTCGTGGTCGGCAAGCCGATCGGCGGCGGCATCCCCTGCGCGGCCTACGGCATGAGTGCCGAGGTCGCCGACCGGCTCTCCGGCCCGATGCTCGGGCACGAGATCGACGTCGCCGGGGTCGGCGGCACGCTGACCGGCAACGCGCTCGCGCTGGCCGCGATCCGGGCCACGCTGTCGACCTGCCTGCGCGAGGAGGACTTCGCGGTGGCCGTACCCCTGGCGGAGCGCTTCGCCGCCGGCGTCTCCGGGGTCATCGCCGACGCCGGCCTGCCCTGGCACGTGCAGCGCCTCGGGTGCCGGGCGGAGTACTGGTTCTGCCCGCCGCCCCGCGACGGCGCGGCCGCGGCGGCCGCCGTCGACGAGGAGCTGGAGTCGCTGCTGCACCTGTGGTGCCTCAACCGCGGCGTGCTCCTGACGCCCTTCCACAACATGGCGCTCTTCTCCCCGGCGCACACCGAGGCCGACGTCGACCGGCACACGGAGGTCTTCGCCGAGGCGGTCGCCGCGCTCGGCTGATCCGGGAGGCCGGCCGGGCTCAGCCGACGGAGCCGGCGACGCCCGCGACGACGAAGATGCCGAGGAAGCCGACCAGGACGAGCAGCGAGATCCCGATCAGGATCGTGCCGATGATGCCGCAGATCCGGCCGGCGTTGACGTTGCTGCGGCCGCCGAGCTGGCCGCCGCTCGCGTCGATCTCGCGGAGCACCCGGTTGCCCATCACCCAGGCGACCGGCGAGATCACCTGGCAGACCACCAGACCCAGGATGCCGAGCACGAGCACGGTCGTGGCCTGGGGGTGGTCCGGCGGCGGCCCGTAGTAGGGCTGCTGCGGATAGCCGTACGGCGGAGGCGGCTGCTGGCTCACCCGGGCATCGTGCCAGATCGGTCGGTCGCGCCTCGTCACATGAGGAACGTGAAGAGCGGCGAGCCGGGCGGGACCCGCTCGATGGTGAGCGGGCTGGCGTCCATCCGGTCGAGCAGGCCCGCGAGGCCAGCGGCGGCCTCGAGCTCGATGCCGACCAGCGCCGGGCCGGTCTCCCGGTTGTTCTTCTTGACGTAGTCGAAGACCACGATGTCCTCGCCGTCGGCGAGCACGTCGGCGAGGAAGTGCCGCAGCGCACCGGGCTCCTGGGGGAAGGACACCAGGAAGTAGTGGCGCAGGCCCTGGTGGACCAGCGAGCGCTCGACGATCTCGCCGTACCGGCTCACGTCGTTGTTGCCGCCGGAGACGATGCAGGCGACGAGGGCGTCGGCCGGGAAGGTGCCCGCGAGCTCGCGGACGGCGGCGCTCGCGAGCGCGCCGGCGGGCTCCGCGATGATGCCCTCGACCTGGTAGAGGTCGAGCATCTCGGTGCAGACCGCGCCGGCCTCGACCGTCACGACCTCGTCGACCAGGTCGCGGACGATCGGGTAGGTCACCTCACCCACCCGGCCCACCGCCGCACCGTCGACGAAGGTGTCGACCTCCTCGAGTGCCACCGGCCCACCGGCGGCGAGCGCGGCGGTCATGCTCGCCGCGCCGTCCGGCTCGACCCCGACGATGCGGACACCCGGGTGCCGTTCGCGCAGCCAGACGGCGAGCCCGGCGACCAGGCCGCCGCCGCCCACCGGGACGACGACGGTGTGCAGCGGGCCGGGCGCCTGCTCGACCAGCTCGGGCGCGATCGTGCCCTGCCCGGCGATGGTGCGCGGGTCGTCGAACGGCGGCACGTAGACCGCACCGGTGCGCTCGGAGTCGGCGTGCGCGGCCGCGCCGGCGACGTCGTACGTGCTCCCCTCGACGACGAGCTCGACGAGCCCCTGGCCGAGCGCCAGGATGCGCTGCCGCTTCTGCCGGGGCGTGTTGCCGGGCACGTAGACCCGGCCGCGCACCCCGAGCCGCGCACAGCTCCACGCCAGGCCCTGCCCGTGGTTGCCCGCGCTCGCGCACACGACGCCGCGGGCGCGCTCCTCGTCGGTGAGGCCGCTGATCAGGTGGAAGGCGCCGCGCACCTTGTAGGACCGCGTGAGCTGCCGGTTCTCGCGCTTGAGCAGGACCGTCGCGCCGACGACCCCGCTGAGCCGCTCGCTGTGCTCGAGCTCGGTGCGGCGTACGACGGGGCGCAGCACCTCGGCCGCGGCCTCCACTGCTGCTGCATCGACTGGTCCCGGCACAGCCCGACCCTATGCGTCCGCGCCAGTGTCGACGGCAGCGGGCTGGGGCTCGTGCCTCGCCTGCCTCACTCGCCGCAGCTTCATCAAGGGATGAGGGTGGACCTGCAGGGGTGTCGGTGCGCCTTCACCCCTTGATGAAGCGTCACTCCCCTCGCTGAACTCATCGTGGGAAGTGACGCTTCGCCCTCATCCCGTGATGAAACGACAGACGCATGGGGCAGGAGATGCAGAACGGCCCCGGACCGTGAGGTCCGGGGCCGCGCTGGTTGCTTCTAGGTCAGATCACTTGGTGATCTTGGTGACCCGGCCGGCGCCGACGGTGCGGCCACCCTCACGGATCGCGAAGCGGAGACCCTCGTCCATGGCGATCGGCTGGATCAGCTCGACGGCCATCTCCGTGTTGTCGCCCGGCATGACCATCTCGGTGCCCTCGGGGAGGGTCACGACGCCGGTCACGTCGGTGGTACGGAAGTAGAACTGCGGGCGGTAGTTGTTGAAGAACGGCGTGTGACGGCCGCCCTCCTCCTTCGAGAGGATGTAGACCGAGGCCTCGAAGTTGGTGTGCGGGGTCGTGGTGCCCGGCTTGATGACGACCATGCCGCGCTCGACGTCCTCGCGCTTGGTGCCGCGGAGGAGCAGACCGACGTTCTCGCCCGCCTGGCCCTCGTCGAGCAGCTTGCGGAACATCTCGACGCCGGTGACGGTCGACTTCTGCGAACCCTCGCGGATGCCGACGATCTCGACCTCCTCGCCGACCTTGACGATGCCGCGCTCGATGCGACCGGTGATGACGGTGCCACGACCGGTGATCGTGAAGACGTCCTCGACCGGCATCAGGAACGGCTTGTCGGTCTCGCGCTCCGGGGTCGGGATGTACTCGTCGACCGCGTTCATGAGCTCGAGGACGGACTCGCCCCACTTGGCGTCGCCGTTGAGGGCCGGGAAGGCCGCCACGCGCACGACCGGGATGTCGTCGCCCGGGAACTCGTACTCGGAGAGGAGCTCGCGCACCTCCATCTCGACGAGCTCGATGAGCTCCTCGTCGTCGACCATGTCGCACTTGTTCAGGGCGACGACCAGGGCGGGCACGCCGACCTGGCGGGCGAGCAGCACGTGCTCACGGGTCTGCGGCATCGGGCCGTCGGTGGCGGCGACCACGAGGATCGCGCCGTCCATCTGGGCCGCGCCGGTGATCATGTTCTTGATGTAGTCGGCGTGACCGGGGCAGTCGACGTGCGCGTAGTGGCGCGCCTCGGTCTGGTACTCGACGTGCGCGATCGAGATGGTGATACCGCGCTGACGCTCCTCGGGAGCCTTGTCGATCTCGTCGAACGGCGTGAACGGGTTCAGGTCCGGGTACTTGTCGTGCAGGACCTTGGTGATCGCGGCAGTCAGGGTGGTCTTGCCGTGGTCGATGTGACCGATCGTGCCGATGTTGACGTGCGGCTTGGTCCGCTCGAACTTCGCCTTAGCCACTGGGGCTCCTCCTGGTGTGGGTTGTTACTTGACTCGTACTTGCTGGGTGTTACTGCCGAGGGCCTCGGGCGACTACTCGCCGCGGACCTTCTTGATGATCTCGTCGGCGATGTTCGTGGGAACCTCGGCGTACGAGTCGAACTCCATCGAGTACGAAGCCTGGCCCGAGGTCTTGGACCTCAGGTCGCCAACGTACCCGAACATCTCGGACAGCGGCACGAGGGCGTTGATGACCATGTCACCGTGACGCTCCTCCTGTGCCTGGATCTGGCCGCGTCGGCTGTTGATGTCGCCGATGACGGTGCCGAGGAAGGTCTCCGGCGTCGTCACCTCCACGGCGAACATCGGCTCGAGCAGCACGGGCTTCGCCTGGCGGACGGCCTCCTTGAAGGCCGCGTTGCCGGCGATCTTGAACGCGAGCTCGGAGGAGTCGACGTCGTGGTAGGCGCCGTCCTCGAGCGCGACCTTCACGTCGACCATCGGGTAGCCGGCGAGAACACCGAACTCCATGGCCTCCTGGGCGCCCTGGTCCACCGACGGGATGTACTCGCGCGGGACGCGACCACCGGTGACGTTGTTGACGAACTCGTAGCCGGCGCCGGTGCCGGTCTCCGGGTCGATGCTCGGCTCGACCGAGATGACGACCTTCGCGAACTGACCCGAACCACCGGTCTGCTTCTTGTGCGTGTAGCTGTGGTTCTTGACCTCGCGGCGGATGGTCTCGCGGTAGGCGACCTGCGGCTTGCCGACGGTGGCCTCGACGCGGAACTCGCGCTTCATCCGGTCGACCAGGATCTCCAGGTGGAGCTCGCCCATGCCGGCGATGATGGTCTGGCCGGTCTCCTCGTCGGTCTTGACCGTGAAGGTCGGGTCCTCGTCGGAGAGACGCTGGATCGCGAGGGAGAGCTTCTCCTGGTCGCCCTTGGTCTTGGGCTCGATCGCGACCTCGATCACCGGGGCCGGGAACGTCATCGACTCGAGGACGACCTGGTTGTTCGGGTCGCTCAGGGTGTGACCGGTCTTGGTGTCCTTCAGACCCATGACGGCCACGATCTGGCCGGCGCCGACCGACGCGATCTCCTCACGCTTGTTGGCGTGCATCTGGTAGACCTTGCCGATCCGCTCCTTCTTGCCGTTGACCGAGTTGACCACGGTCGAGCCGGCCTCGAGCTTGCCCGAGTAGACGCGGACGTAGATCAGCTTGCCGAGGTGCGGGTCCGAGGCGATCTTGTAGGCCAGGCCGGAGAACGGCTCGTCGTCGGCGGGCTTGCGGGAGATCTCGGTCTCCTCGTCGCCCGGCTTGTGGCCGATGATCGCGTCGATGTCGAGCGGCGACGGCAGGAACTTCACGACCGCGTCGAGCAGGGGCTGGACGCCCTTGTTCTTGAACGCGGTGCCGCACAGGACCGGGTTGAGCTTGTCGGCCAGGGTGGCGCGACGGATCGCGGCCTCGAGCTCCTCGACGGTGAAGTCCTCGCCCTCGAGGTACTTCTCCATGACGGCGTCGTCGGCCTCGGCGAGGGTCTCGAGGAACTTCTCGCGGTACTCGGCGGCCTGCTCGGCCATGTCCGCGGGGATCTCCTCGACCTCGTAGTCCTCACCCATCTTGGTCTCGCCGCGCCAGGTCAGGGCACGCATGCCGACCAGGTCGACGACACCGAGGAAGTCGGCCTCCGCGCCGATCGGCAGCTGGAGGACGAGCGGGGTGGAGTTGAGGCGCTCGACCATCATGTCCACGCAGCGGAAGAAGTCCGCGCCGGTGCGGTCGAGCTTGTTCACGAAGCACATCCGGGGCACGGAGTACTTGTTGGCCTGCCGCCACACGGTCATGGTCTGCGGCTCGACGCCGGCCACGCCGTCGAAGACGGCGACGGCGCCGTCGAGGACGCGCAGCGAGCGCTCGACCTCGGCGGTGAAGTCGACGTGACCGGGGGTGTCGATGATGTTGATCTGGTGGTTCTTCCACCAGCAGGTCGTCGCGGCGGACGTGATGGTGATGCCGCGCTCCTGCTCCTGCTCCATCCAGTCCATCGTGGCAGCGCCCTCGTGGACCTCACCGATCTTGTAGGTGATGCCGGTGTAGAACAGGATGCGCTCGGTGGTGGTGGTCTTACCGGCGTCGATGTGCGCCATGATGCCGATGTTGCGGACCTTGTTGAGGTCCGTGGTGATGTCGACAGCCACTGTGTTCAGCGTTCCTTAGAAAGTCGGAAGTTCCGGGTGGGAGCGCGGGCGACGGTCGTCGCCCGCGCCCGTGGTCACCAGCGGTAGTGCGCGAAGGCCTTGTTGGACTCGGCCATCTTGTGGGTGTCCTCGCGCTTCTTCACCGCGGCACCGAGGCCGTTGGAAGCGTCGAGGATCTCGTTCATGAGGCGCTCGGACATCGTCTTCTCGCGACGGTCCTGGGCGTAGCCGACCAGCCAGCGCAGCGCGAGCGTGGTGCCGCGCGTGCCCTTGACCTCGATCGGGACCTGGTACGTCGCGCCGCCGACGCGGCGGGACTTGACCTCGATGGCGGGCTTGACGTTGTCGAGCGCGCGCTTGAGCGTGACGACCGGGTCGGTGCCGGTCTTCTCGCGGCAGCCCTCGAGGGCGGTGTAGACGATGCGCTGGGCGACCTGCTTCTTGCCGTCCTTCAGCACCTTGGAGACGAGCTGGGTGACCAGCTGCGACCCGTAGACCGGGTCGACGTCGATCGGCCGCTTCGGGGCCGGACCCTTGCGCGGCATGTCAGCTCTTCTCCTTCTTGGCGCCGTAGCGGCTGCGAGCCTGCTTGCGGTTCTTCACGCCCTGGGTGTCGAGCGTGCCGCGGATGATCTTGTAGCGGACACCGGGGAGGTCCTTCACCCGGCCGCCGCGGACGAGCACGATCGAGTGCTCCTGGAGGTTGTGACCGACACCCGGGATGTAGGCCGTGACCTCGACGCCGCTCGAGAGGCGCACACGGGCGACCTTGCGGAGGGCGGAGTTCGGCTTCTTCGGGGTGGTGGTGTAGACGCGGGTGCAGACGCCACGGCGCTGCGGAGACCCCTTCAGGGCAGGCGTCTTGTTCTTCGACACCTTGTCCTGGCGGCCCTTGCGGACCAGCTGCTGAATGGTGGGCACCGAGTGGTTCCCCTTCTTGTCACTCTCAGTACGGGCGCTCTACCCGCACGGTGGTGTTGCCGCGTCCGGGTGGTGCGTTCGCCACCAGCCCCTGCTCGCCCCCGAGGTCGGGCGTGTCGCCCTACCGCCGCTGTCAGCGGGACCCGGCGAGGGTCTCGTCGACTGGGCTTTCCGCGCCGGAGACGGGGTCCTGTTCCCCCGACTGATTCCGGGCACGCGCAGTGGCTGGGTTGTCCCAGACACGAGGAAAGAGGTTACTCGGGTGCCCAACACCGGTCAAAACGCTGCGAGCACCGCCTCGCATGCGGGCGAACACGGCTAGTGCCAAGAGTACGCCGGCGATGGTGAGGACCCCGCCGAGGATGAAGGTCCAGCGGGCTCCGAGGTGCTGGCCGACCCAGCCGATGATGGGGGCGCCGATGGGCGTCCCGCCCATCACGATCGTGAAGTAGAAGGCCATCACCCGGCCCCGGATCTCCGGCGGCGACTCCAGCTGCATGGTCGCGTTGGCGGAGTTGAGCATGGTGAGGGTGCAGAAGCCGATCAGCGGGCAGAAGAGCGCGAACGCGACGTACGACGGGAGCAGCCCGGCCACGATCTCGGCCACCCCGAAGCCGATCGCGGCCGCCACGAGCAGGCGCAGCCGGATCCGGACCCGGCGGGCCGCCAGCAGGGCGCCGGTCAGCGAGCCGACCGCGAGGGCCGAGCCGAGGATGCCGTACTCCCCCGCGCCCTTGCCGAAGACCTCGGTGGCCATCAGCGCGGAGGTGATCTGGAAGTTCATGCCGAAGGTGCCGGCGAAGAACACGATGATCAGGATCATCACCATCTTCGGCTGGCTCCGGACGTAGCGGACGCCCTCCACGATCATCCCGGGCCGGCGGCCCCGCGGCTCCGGCGAGGACAGGCGGGCGGTGTTCATCCGCTCGAGCTGGGCGATCACCGCGATGTAGGAGACCGCGTTGACCAGGATCACCCACCCGGTGGCCTCGGCGCCGCCGCCCAGGGCGCCGATCATCAGGCCGGCGAGCGCCGGGCCGAGCACGCGGGCCGCGTTGAAGGCCGCGGAGTTGAGGCCGACGGCGTTGGTGAGGTCGTCCTGGCCGACCATCTCGGAGACGAAGGACTGCCGGGCGGGCGCGTCGAAGGCGGCGCCGATGCCGAAGACGAACGCGATGGCGTAGACCATCCAGGTCTCGGCGACCCCGAGGACGGCGACCAGACCCAGGATCAGCGCGGCCAGCGCCATCGTCGCCTGAGTCACCTGGAGCAGCCGGCGCTTGGGGAAGCGGTCGGCGACCACCCCGGCGTACGGGCTGAGCAGCAGCACCGGGAGGAACTGCAGTCCGGTGGTGATGCCGAGCTCGGTGCCGCTGTTGCCGGGGAGGTGGAGCACCAGCCAGTCCTGTGCCACGCGCTGCATCCAGGTGCCGACGTTCGACACCACGCTGCCGGCGAAGTAGAGCCGGTAGTTGGGGATGCGGAGGGCGCGGAAGGTGGGGCTCATGTGGTGGTGATCAGTCCTTCTGGGCGAGGGCTTCGAGAAGTGGGGCGGCCCGGCGGAGCACGTCGCGCTCCTGGGGCGAGAGCTCGACCAGGCGCTGGGCGAGCCAGGCGTCGCGGCGGTCGCGGTCGGCGAGCACGCGCTCACGACCCTGGTCGGAGAGCTCGACGACGACCTGGCGACCGTCGGTCTCGTGCGGGCGGCGTACGACGTCGCCGGACTCCTGGAGGCAGTTGACCGTGCGGGTCATGGAGGGCGGCTGCACGCGTTCGGCGGCGGCGAGCTCGCCCAGGGTCAGGGCGCCGCGACGGGCGAGGACGCCGAGCACGCCCATCTGGGCGATGCTCAGCTCGTTGTCCGGGTGGCGCTCGTTGGCCAGCCGCCGGCGCAGGCGCATGACGCTGAGCCGCAGCTCGGCGGCAAGTCCTGCGTCCGTCCGGACGGCGCTCTCCACGGTGGGCATATCGTTAGCATAACTCATTACCTGTGCTAACTATTCCGGCGCCGACCCGGCCGAAGGTCGCTGCCGGGTCGGCGTCAGGTGAGCCAGCTGGTGAGCGGGTTGATGAAGAAGTAGACGAGGAAGAGCGCGGAGATCACCCACAGGAGCGGGTGGATCGAGCCGACCTTGCCCGTGGCGATCTTGATCAGCACGTAGGCGAGGAAGCCGGCGCCGATGCCGACGGTGATCGAGTAGGTGAAGGGCATCAGGACGATGGTGAGGAACGCCGGGATGGCGATCTCCAGGTCGTTCCAGTCGATGCCGCGGACCTGCTGCATCATCAGGAAGCCGACCAGGACCAGCGCGGGCACGGCCGCCTCGGACGGAATGATCGCGACCAGCGGCGCCGCGAAGACCGACACCAGGAAGAGCAGCCCGGTGACGACCGAGGCGAGGCCGGTGCGGGCGCCCTCGCCCACGCCGGAGGCCGACTCGATGTAGGAGGTGTTCGACGAGACGCCCGCGGCGCCACCGGCGGCCGCGGCGAGTGAGTCGACGACCAGGATCCGGCGGGTGTTGGGCGGGGTGCCGTCCTCCTGCAGCAGCCCGGCCTCGGCGCCGATCGCGGTCATCGTGCCCATCGTGTCGAAGAAGTCGGCGAGCAGGAGCGTGAAGACCAGGAGCAGTGCGGTCACGACGCCGACCCGGTCGAAGGAGCCGAGCAGGCTGAAGTGGCCGACGGTGCCGAAGTCCGGGGAGTCGAAGACCTTGTCCGGCCACGCGGGGACGTTGAGGCTCCAGCCCTTCGGGTTGTCCGCCGAGGCGGCGCCCAGGTCGGCGATCGCCTCGACGACGATCGCCAGGACCGTCGTGGCGATGATCGAGATGAGGATCGCGCCGCGGACCTTCTTGACCCACAGCACGATGACCAGTGCGAGGCCGACCGCGAAGACCAGCACCGGCCAACCGGACAGCTGGCCGGTCGCGCCGAGCTGGACGGGGACGGTGGTGTTGGCGGCGTCCGGGATGCGGTGGACGAAGCCGGAGTCGACGAAGCCGATCAGCGCGATGAAGAGGCCGATGCCGACCGAGATCGCGATCTTGAGCTGGGCGGGTACGGCGTGGAAGACCGCCTCCCGGAAGCCGGTGAGCACCAGCACCAGGATCACCAGGCCCTCGATCACCACCAGGCCCATCGCGTCGGCCCAGGTCATCTGGGTGGCGATGGAGAACGCCACGAACGCGTTGAGGCCGAGGCCGGTGGCGAGTGCCATCGGGTAGTTGGCGACCAGACCCATGAGGATGGTCATCACGCCGGCCACGAGCGACGTACCGGCGGCGATCATCGCGAGGTTCGGCTCACCGCCGCCACCGAGGTAGTGGCCGTCGGCGTCCTGGGCGAAGCCGAGGATCAGCGGGTTGAGCACGATGATGTAGGCCATCGTGAAGAAGGTGACGAAGCCGCCTCGCACCTCCCGTCCGACGGTCGAGCCACGCTGGGAGATCAGGAACAGGCGGTCGATGCTCACGATCGCCCAGCATCCCATCGTGGCGGGCGGTCGACCAGCGCGGGTCCTCGTCCGGCGCCGTCGCGAGCGGGCTCGCGCGCCGGGCTGGCAAGGCGGAGGGGCGAAGGCGGGCCGGAGGCCCGTCGAGTCGCCGACAACGCAGCCAGGTCGGATGCGCGGGCCTGCGGAGCAGGCGCTCCCGGACAAGGAGCCGTGCCGTAGCGTGGGTCGGGTGGAGCCGCAGGACGACCGGCCGATGACGCACGAGATCGGCAACCGCACCTTCTTCGTCGCCGACGTGGAGCCGCTCGACGTCGACGGCGTACGGACCGTCGAGGTCGGCTCGGCGCTGTGGCTGCTCGGCTTCCTCGGCCTGCTGCCGTTCTACGGTCGGCTCGAGGACTCGGGCCACGTGTGGTGGCTGTGGACCTGCCTGGCCGGCTTCGGCCTGGGGCTGTGCGGCCTGGAGTACTGCCGTCGCCGGCGGGTGGCCCGGCTCGCGGGCGTCGAGGACCCGGGCGACCCAGGTGGCCCGGACGAGCCGATCGTCTAGAGCGACTCGAGCTCGTCGGGCGTGATCGTGTCGAAGACCGGCTCCGGCAGCGGCTGCGGCTCGTGCCGCTTGGCCAGCCGCACCTCGGAGTGGGCGCCGCAGCCGTGGTCGAGGGACACGATCCGGCCGTCGTCGTTGGCGTCGCCGTTGGCGCAGACGCCGAAGGTCTCGGCCAGCGGGCCGGCGATCCGCATCAGGAAGCCGCAGGTCGTGCACTGGTCCGGGGCCGAGCGGGCGAGCTGCGACTCGGGGCCGCCGTCGCCGTCGTACCAGCGCTGCGCGGCGAGGTCACGGCCCTCGACGGAGAGGGTGCGGACCCGGCCGAGGCCGAGGTCCTTCGCGACCGCGCGGACCTGCGCCTTGTCGTCGGCGTCGAGCGGGTCGTCGCCGAAGGAGTACGTCGGGACCAGCCGCGGGTCGTCGTCGTCGACGGGGAGCAGGTCGCCCGGCGACAGGTCGCCCGGCTTGATCCGCTCGCGGTAGGGCACCCAGGCCGGGGCCACGATCGCGCCCTCGCCCGGGACGAGGACGACCTCGTCGACGGTGACCTCCTTGGCGCGGCTCGCCCGGGCCACGGTGACCGACCACTGCCAGCCGACGTACCCGGAGCGTGCGCAGGCGAAGAGGTGGGTGACGACCCGCTCGCCCTCGACGACGTGGCCGAGGTGGTCGCCGACGTCGGCGGGGTCCACCTCGGCGACCAGGGCGGCGCGCGCGACGTCGACGGCCGCGACCGCGGCGGAGTCGGGCTTCGGGCGTGCGGTGGTGATCACGGGGAAATGATGACCCATGGGCCGTGGTGATGTCAGGTCGGGTCAGGCCACAGCAGGCAGGATGGGGACATGAGCACCCCGCCCTCCGCCTCGTCGAGCGACGAGCAGCGCTGGCGCGACCCGCACCCGGAGACGCGCGCCGGGGCGGACGCGACCGAGGAGGGACGGGGCGCCAAGGTGGCCCGCGGGCTCGGCGCGACGGCGCGCGCGACCGGCCGGGCCGGCCGCTACACGATGCGCCAGGCGCGGCGTGCGGCCGAGGCCCAGGGCGCGGGCGAGTCCGGCCTGTCCCGGCTGATCCAGATGCACTTCTTCAACACCGCCGGCGACGCCGCGGTGGCGATCTCCCTGGCCGGCACCCTCTTCTTCACCGTGCCGTCGGGCGAGGCGCGCGGCCAGGTCGCGCTCTTCCTCGGCCTGACGATGCTGCCCTTCGCGATCGTGGCGCCGCTGATCGGCCCCTTCCTCGACCGCTTCGCGCACGGCCGCCGGTGGGCGATCGGCGCGACGATGGCCATCCGGGCGTTCCTCTGCTGGGTGCTGGCCGGCGCCGTGGTCACCGAGTCGGTCTGGCTCTTCCCGGCCGCGCTGGGCGTGCTCGTCGCGTCCAAGGCGTACGGCGTGACCCGCGCGGCCGCCGTACCCCGCCTGCTGCCGGAGGACTTCACGCTCGTGAAGGCCAACGGGCGGGTGTCGATGTCCGGCATCGTCGGCGTCGCGGTCTCCGCCCCGATCGCCGGCCTGGCCTCGCTGGCCGGCCCCGAGTGGGTGCTGCGCTACGCCTTCCTGCTCTTCGTGGCCGCCACGATCGGCGCGATCCGACTCCCCTCGCGGGTCGACTCGAGCGAGGGCGAGGGCGACCTGCTGCTCCGTGAGGGCGCCGAGAGCGGGGCCCGGACCGGCAGCATGCGGATCCCGCCCGCGGTCGCCTACGGCCTCCGCGCCAACTGCGCGCCCCGGTGGCTGTCGGGCTTCCTCATCATGTTCATGGCCTTCCAGCTGCGCGAGAACCCGCTCGACGGCTGGAGCGTCGAGGTCCTGACCGCGCTGGTGGTCGGCGGTGCCGCCGCCGGCAACTTCCTCGGCGTGGTCGCGGCCTCGGTGCTGAAGAAGATCAACCCCGCCGTCACGGTGACGGGCGTGATGGTCGCCGACATCGGTGTCGCCGTCTTCGCCTTCCTCCTGTACGGCGTGGTCGCGCTGGTGCTGCTCGGCCTGGTGGCCGGGCTCGGCCAGGCCCTGGCGAAGTTCTCCCTCGACGCGACCATCCAGCGCGACGTACCCCACCGCGTGCAGGCCAGCGCGTTCGCGCGCAGCGACACCACGCTCCAGCTGGCCTGGGTCATCGGTGGCTTCATCGGCATCGCGATGCCGCTGGACCCGCCGCGGCTCGGCCTGGGGGTCGCGGTCGGCGTGCTGGTCGCGTGGGGCGCCTTCGTCCTCACCCGGACCCCGCGCCGGATGGCGCGTCAGGTGGCGACCGGGAACTGACCCGGCCCGGGCGCCGTCCATCCCGGCATGAGGATCCCGCTCGTCGCCCTGGTCGCCACGGCCGGCCTGCTCCTGGTCGCCTGCGGGGGCGACTCGACCGAGGCCGAGGCACCCGACGGCACCCGCTGGGTCGGCTCGGGCCGGGTCGTCGTCGCCGTACCGGACTGGTGGACCACCGGCGAGACCCGGTGCCTCCTCCCGGTGGAGGACACCGTCTACTGGGACTCCGGCGCCGTCGCCGACTGTGCCGACGTGCCGGCTCGCTCCGAGGTCCGCGAGGCCTCGACGCTCGCGGTGCTCGACGCCGAGCACGGGTACGCCGAGCACCTGCTCACGCAGATGGACCCGGCCGGCGCGGTCGACGGGCGCGAGGTGGTCGAGCTCGACGGCTGCGACGCGTGGATCCCGGACGTGTGCCGCCACGTCTTCGCCGTCCCGTCCGAGCACGTCGTGCTCGCCGTGACGATCGCCGACGAGGCGGACGGCGACTACCAGGAGATCCGCGACTCGCTGCGGATCCTGCCGGACGGACGGACGACCGTCCCGCTCGACATCCACGGGACCACGCCCACCTGGGGTGCCGAGCCGGCGTACGTCGACCACCTCACCCGCGCGCTCGAGGACGCCGGGCTGCAGGTCGAGGTCGCGACCATCCCGGCCGAGGACCTGACGCCGGGGAGCCTGCTCGAGGTCGAGCCGGCGCTGGGCAGCGTGGTCGACGAGGGCGCGACGGTGACCGTCACCGTCGCCGGATGAGTCAGCTCTCGAGCTCGTCGGCGAGCGCGCGGAGCAGCTTGGCGACGGCTCGGCCCTCGCTGCGCTCCGGGTGGCGGCCGTGGCGGTAGGACTCGCCGACCTGGTCGAGCACCCGGATCAGGTCCTCGACGATCGGGGCCATCTCGTCGGGCTTCTTGCGCTTGGCGTCGCGCTGGTTGCGCGCGACGGACTGCTGCTTGTCGAGGACCCGCACCTGCAGCGCCTGCTCACCCTTGCGGCCCTGGGCGATGCCGAACTCGACGCGCGTGCCCGCCTTGAGGGCGGTGGTGCCCTCGGGCAGCGCCTCGGCGCGCACGTAGACGTCGGGGCCGTCCTCCTGCGACAGGAAGCCGAAGCCCTTCTCGGCGTCGTACCACTTCACCTTGCCAGTGGGCACGGGTCTGACCTCTTCTTGCTTGGCGGATGCTGCGGCGGTGCCGCGCCGACAGAGTCTAGAGGGCTTCGTTCATCGAACCCGAACGGAATCCGCGGGCATCGACCTCGGCGGCCCCGAAGCCGGCATCGCGTACGCCGGCGAGCACGACCGCCTCGACGTCCGGGGCGAGCGGCAGCAGGGCGGCGTCGACCTCGACGGAGGCGCGGTCGCCGAGGTCGCGGACCCGGAGGTTGACCAGCCCGGCGTCGGCGAGCGCGGCCCGGGCGGCGACCTCGGCCCGCTCGACGCGGCCGAGCCGCTGCGGGGTGACCTCGACGCCGTACGCGATCCGCGAGGAGAGGCAGGCGGCGGCGGGCTTGTCCCACGTGGGCAGGTCCCACCGCAGCGAGGCGGCACGGACCTGGGCCTTGGTCAGCCCGGCGTCGCGCAGCGGCGCGATCGCGCCCCGCTCGGCGGCCGCGCGGATGCCGGGGCGGAAGCCCGCGACCGCGTCGTCGGCGTTGGTGCCGGTGGCGACGTGGGCGAGCCCGCGCTCGGCCGCGATCGGGGTGAGGACGTCGAGCAGCTCGGCCTTGCAGAAGTAGCAGCGGTCGCCGCCGTTGGCGCGGTAGCCCTCGCGGTCCATCTCGTGGGTCTCGGGGGTGAGCACCTCGACGCCGAGGCTCGCCGCGAACTCGCGGGCGGGGTCGCGCTCGGACATCGGCAGCGCGTGGGAGTAGCCGGTCGCGGCGGCGACGTTGCCGGGGCCGAGTGCGCGGACGGCGGCGGCCAGCAGCATCGCGCTGTCCGCCCCGCCGCTGTAGGCGACCAGCACGGACTCCCGCTCGCGCAGGTCGGCCTCGAGCGCGGCCAGGCGCAGGTCGAGGACGTGCTCGTCGAGCCAGGCCGGGAGGTCGGTGAGGCTGTCGAGGATCACGTGGGTGCCCGCGGCCTCGAGCTCCGCGCGGGTGCAGCCGCCGGTGAGCACCGAGACGCTGAGCGCCCCCGCGGCCAGCGCGCCCTCGACGTCGTGGACGTGGTCCCCGACGTAGACGCTGGCGCCCTCGCGACGCAGCACGTCGGCCTTGCCGACGCCCCAGACCCAGCCCTCGAGCAGGTCGTGGTCGAGGCCGAGGTGGTCGAGGTGGAGCTGGGCGTTGGGGGCGTACTTGCCGGTGACCACCACCACCCGGCCGCCGTGCCGGCGTACGGCGGCCAGGGCGTCGTGGGCACCCGCGAACGCCGGCGTGCCGGCGATCGCGTGGTCGGGGTAGAGCGCGCGGAAGCGGTCGCCCGCGGCCGGGATCGCCTCGGCGTCGAGGTAGGGCTCGAGCAGCATGTCGAGCGGCGGCCCGAGCCGCTTGGTCATCTCCTCGACCGGGAACTCGACCTCGAGCTCCGCGCCCAGCGCGGCCAGCACGTCGCGGAAGCCCGGCGCGGTGTCGATCAGCGTCATGTCGAGGTCGAACCCCACGACGAGCTGATCTGGCATGGGGCCAGCCTAGGTGGTCACCCGAGACCGAGCTGCTGGGCGGTCTCCTCGCGCATCTGGACCTTGCGGACCTTGCCGGTGACGGTCATCGGGAACTCCTCGACGACCAGCACGTAGCGGGGGATCTTGTAGTGGGCCAGGCGGCCGGTGGCGTAGGCGCGGACCGCGTCGGCGTCGAGGGGGTCGGCGCCGGCGCGCATCTTGATCCAGGCGCAGAGCTCCTCGCCGTACTTCTCGTCGGGGACGCCGATCACCTGGACGTCCTCGACGTCGGGGTGCTGGTAGAGGAACTCCTCGATCTCGCGCGGGTAGATGTTCTCGCCGCCGCGGATGACCATGTCCTTGATCCGGCCGACGATGTTGCAGTAGCCGTCCTCGCGCATCACGGCCAGGTCGCCGGTGTGCATCCAGCCGTCGGCGTCGATGGCCTCGTCGGTCTTGTCGGGGTCGTCCCAGTAGCCGAGCATCACGGAGTAGCCGCGCGTGCAGAGCTCGCCGGCCTCGCCGCGCTCGAGGGTCTCCCCCGTGACCGGGTCGACGACCTTGACCTCGACGTGCGGGTGGACCCGGCCGATGGTCTCGGTACGACGCTCGAGGTCGTCGTCGACGCGGGTCTGGCAGGAGACGGGGCTGGTCTCCGTCATGCCGTAGGCGATCGACACCTCGGCCATGTGCATGTCGTTGACGCAGCGCTTCATCACCTCGACCGGGCAGATCGAGCCGGCCATGATCCCGGTGCGCAGCGAGGAGAGGTCGTGGTCGACGAAGCTCGGGTGGTTCTGCATCGCGATGAACATCGTCGGCACGCCGTAGACCGCCGTGCACCGCTCCTCGGCGACCGCGCGCAGCGTGATCTCGGGGTCGAAGCCCGGCGCCGGGATCACCATCGTGGCGCCGTGGGTGGTGCAGCCGAGGTTGCCCATCACCATGCCGAAGCAGTGGTAGAAGGGCACCGGGATGCACAGCCGGTCCTCCTCGGTGAAGCTGATCAGCTCGGTGGTGAAGTAGCCGTTGTTGAGGATGTTGCGGTGGCTGAGCGTGGCGCCCTTGGGGTAGCCCGTGGTGCCGGAGGTGTACTGGATGTTGATCGGGTCGCCCGGCTCGAGGGTCCACGTCATCAGCTCGGCGAGGGTGACGCCCGGGTCGGAGACGTTGTGGTCGGTCCACTCCGGTGAGCCGAGGTAGAGCACCTGCTCGACCGGGGTCTGGTCGACGACCTCCTCGATCATCGCCCGGTAGTCGCTGGTCTTGAACGACGGCGCCGAGATCAGCAGCTTGGTCCCGGACTGGTTGAGCGCGTAGGACAGCTCGTGGGTGCGGTACGCCGGGTTGATGTTGACCAGGACCGCCCCGATCTTGGCCGTGGCGTACTGCGTGAGCGTCCACTCCGCGCAGTTGGGCGACCAGATCCCGACCCGGTCGCCCTTGCCGATGCCGGACCGGATCAGCCCGATCGCCAGGGCGTCGACGTCGCGGTCGAGCTCGGCCCAGGTCCAGCGCCGGCCGGACGCGACCTCGACCAGCGCCTCACGGTCCGGGTGCGCCGCGACGGTCCGCTCGAAGTTGGCGCCGATGGTCTCCTCGAGCAGCGGCGGGTGGGTGTCTCCGGCGGCGTAGGCCGTCATCGTCGCCCCCCGTCCGTCGCGAGCGTCGTCAGACGTGTGCGCTGGCAAGGCGGAGGAGGGAAGGCGGGGTGGATACCCCGTCGACCGACGACAACGCCGCCAGCGTGCGCGCACGGCGGCGCGCAGCAGGGCGCGGGGCGGGGATGACGGCCTGAGGACTGCTCCATGCGGCGAACCTACGCCTCGGCGCGTTGGTCGCGCGTTGGCTGATGTCGGGACAGGACGTCGTCCTTCCTCAACCACCGAGGGTGCGGAGGACCTGGTACTGCACGCCGCTGTCGTACGTCGTGCTCTCGGCCAGGGAGAAGGTCACCCGGTGCTCGGCGTCGGTCGGGTAGATGCCGCGGCCGCTGCCCAGGACGACCGGGAAGACCATCAGCCGCATCTCGTCCACGAGCCCGGCCTTCAGCAGGCTCTGGGTGAGCAGCATGCTGCCCTGCACGAAGATCGGGCCGCCGTCGCCCGCCTTGAGCGCCGCGACGTCGTCGAGCGAGGTCAGCACGGTCGTGTTCGCCCACTGCGGGTCGGTGACGGTCGAGGAGACGACGTACTTGGGCATGGCGTTCCAGCCGGCGAAGTAGTCCATCGTCGGCCAGACCTGCGAGAAGGCGTCGTAGGAGCGACCTCCCATGAGGAAGGCGGCCGCCTCCTCCTGCTCCCGACCCTTGCGCTCGTACGCCGCGGCGCCGGCCTCGAAGGCGAAGGTCCAGCCCGAGTGGGCGTAGCCCTCCTCGCCGCCGGGCGCCTCGGCGACGCCGTCGAGGGAGGTGAAGTGGGTGGTGACCAGGGTGCGCATGTCGGGTCCTCTCGTGGGGGTGTCACCCGTTCCACGAACGGGCGGACCCGGATACGACAGCGACGCTCAGGACTGCTGCTCGGCCAGCCCGATCAGCGCCTCGAGCGCCTTGGGGGTGTCGCCGGTGACCATCGGGCCGATGTCGGCGGCCCCGTCGCCCTCGACGGTGGTCCGCACCAGGACCTGGGCGCCGCCGTCGGTGGCGGTGACCTGGTGGTCGATGCGGATGACCAGGTCACCGATGGTGAGCCGGTCGAGGTAGCGGGCGTGCGGCTCGACGATCTCGAGCATGAACGGCGCCTCGACGCCGCCGGCCAGGCACAGGGTGCCGGCCGCGCCCTCGGCGAAGTGGCCCTCGAGCGCCACCCGCTCGACCGCGGGATCCCAGCAGTGCCAGCTGCCGACGTCGCTCCACAGTGCCCAGACGTCCTCCGGGCTCGCGGTCGTGGTGACGGTGTGCTCGTACTCGAAGGACATGACAGGCAATCTAGGACGACGCACCGGGGCCCGCCACCCCCTCCGGCGACGGAGGGAGGGACGGGCCCCGTGGATCAGGCGTGGGCGCCGGTCAGGACTTGCCGACCTTCACCGTCATCACGCCGTTCTTCGCGACCTTGGCCACCGAGATGGTGGTGCCGGTCTTCGGGACGTCGACGCTGAACCAGCCGGGCTGGTAGGTGCCGACGTGCTGGCCCGAGCCGTGCTCGTCGCTGTCGAACCACCAGTCGAGGGTGTCGTCGAACGTCGGCACCGCGCGCTGGCCCTTGAGGGTGTACGGCTTGCTCAGGTAGTGCATCTGCTGAGCCTTCGTCCTCGTGAGGGAGAACGTCGAGTCGGACGTCATGATCTTCGTCCGCAGCAGCGTCCCGTCGGGGGCGTGCTGGAACTCCGGGTGCGCGTCCACGGGCAGGATCTCGCCGCCACCGGGGTGGTCGCCGACGTTGTTGTCGGTGTACGACGTGTCCCAGTAGGAGATCAGCGCGCCGGGCTGGTACTTGAAGAAGTCGACCCAGTTGGAGCGCTTCGCGCTGTTGATCCGGCCGAAGTTGTAGACGTGGCCGAGCACCTTGTCGCGCCCGACGTACTGCCGGTTGTCGACGAAGTAGGCGTTGAGGTAGGACCGCTCCTCCGAGCCGGTGGTCGTGTAGAAGCCGTCGAGGTCCCAACCCTCGTCGTCGGTCTCGGCGGTGCCGATCGGGGTGCCGTCGAGGGTGACCTCGTCGACCCGGAAGCCCGAGAGCGCGTAGCCGCCGTCGGTCCGGTAGCGCCAGCGGATCGCGGTGGTGCCGTCCGGGACGTCCGCGGTCAGGTCGACCCACTCGCCGTCGGTGGTGCCGGAGAGCCCGAAGCCGGAGTCGTTGAAGCCGCTCTGGTCCTCCTCGGTGTAGCTGAGGTTGGTCTCCACCGGCGTCCAGGTCTCCCCGTCGCTGGTCGCCTCGAGGAAGGCGTAGTCGAAGCCGTCCTCGATCTCGTAGTTGACCTTCGCGGTGAGCGCACCGCCGCCGTCGACCTCGAGGGTCGCGGTGTTGTCCAGGTCGTCACCCTTGTCGCTGTAGAAGTAGCGCGACCCGCACGTCGAGCAGGGCTCGCCGAGGTCCTCGGTGACCTGCTTGTCCGGCAGCAGCACGATCAGGCCGTTGGCCGCGGACCCGGAGGTCGAGGCGTTCGGGCGCAGCTTGTAGGTGCCCGGACGGCCCGCGCGGGCGACGTCGTAGTCGAGCCAGCCGAGCTGGTACTTGTCCCAGGCGCCGAACGGCTGCGGCTGGTCGCCGATCCCGTCGTCGGAGGGCAGGGTGCCGCGCGACTGCGACATCAGCGACCAGTGCTCGACGCTGTTGCTGCCGCCGTTGGTGTCGTAGAGGTCGGGCAGGCCGAGGTCGTGGCCGAACTCGTGGGCGAAGACGCTCAGGCCGCCGTTCTCGGGCTGGATCGTGTAGTCGTTGACCCAGACGCCGGTCGGGTTGTCCGGGATCTGCACGGCGCCGCCGTCGCTCGGACCGCCCTCACCGACGTTGACGCCGCCGATGGGCGCGCCGCCCTCGGGGCCGGTGCCGTAGGGCTCGATCTGGGCGTTCCAGCGGTGGCTCCAGATCGCGTCGGTGCCGTAGATCGGGTCGCCGTCCGCCTCGTCGCCGCCCGCGTGGACGATCTGGAAGTGGTCGATGTAGCCGTCCGGCTCGTTGAAGTTGCCGTCGCCGTCGAAGTCGTAGCGGTCCTGCTTGTCGAAGGTCTTGAGGTAGGCCTGGATCTTGGCCATGTCCCAACCCGCGTCGAGCTTCATCTGCGTCCACTCCGCGAGCGCGTCGCGGATCAGGAACCACGTGCTGTTGCAGACGTTGTCGCCGCAGTTGTTGTTGCCGTAGCGCGCCTCGTTGAAGGGCACCTTGACCCACTCGGTCACGTCGCCGTCGATGGAGTAGGTGCCGCCGGACTGCTGCTCGTAGAACTTCTTCATCCGGTTGAAGTACATGTTCTCGAAGTACGACCGGCTGTAGTTCTTCTCCCACAGCGTCGAGTTGTCGACCTTGCGGTCGGGCTTCGGGATCTGGTTGTGCATCGGGCCGTCGAAGCGCTGGGCACCGGTGTCCGGGTCGTCCGGGTACGCCGAGTGGCGGGTGTCGCCGAACTCCGCGAGGACGACGAAGATCCGGTCGGTGCCGGTCTGCGCGACCTTGGCGTACCGGCCCTTGCCGAGCTTCTCGACCGCGCCCTTGCCACCGGAGCGCAGCCGCTGCTGCAGGGCCTCCTGCCGCAGGGCGTCGTACTTCTGGGTGAGGGGCGACTCGATCGAGTCGCCGAACGAGGTGCTGCCGTCCACCGCAGGGGTGGCCGACGGAGCTGGCGCCGCTCCGGCCTGGGTGGTGGTGAGCGTGAGCGCCACAGACGTCGCCGAGATCGCTGCGAGAGCCGCAGCGGCGACACGGGTCCTTCTCAAGGTGCTTCCTCCGATGTGTCGGGGCGCGGATCGCGCCCGAGTACCCATGCGCAGCACTCAGCACCGGATCGCGGGGCCGAGATCTCCGCAAGGACGGAGGAGCAGTCGAACCTCAGAAGCACCCGCTCGGGAAGAGCGACGGTCCGCTCGTTACCAGACCGTTACTCAGCGAATCCTCAGGATTCGCGGCTGACGGTCATCTCGCGGTCGCCGAATCGGACCCGGTCACCGTCGACCAGCGTGGCCGGCTTGCCGGCCGAGAGCTCCCGCGGCACGCCCTGGCGGACCAGGATCGAGCCGTTGGTCGAGCCGCGGTCCATGACGACCAGGACGCCGTCCTCGGCGACCTGGAACTGCGCATGGGTCTTGGACAGGGACATGTCCTCCGAGCGCAGCGGGACGACATGCCGGACGGGCTCGCCCTTGCGCGGCTCGGGACGGCGACCGACCAGGGCGAGGCCCTCGACCACGAACGTCTCGCCGGAGTCGAAGGTGACCCGCCAGCGGGCCAGGGTGCGGTCGCCGCGCATGACGGTGCGCTCCGCGGTCGAGTGGGCCGGGCCGACCCGGGCGGCGGGGGCTGCGGGGGCGGCGGCCGGCTCCGGCGCCGGCTCGGGCACGAGCGGGTAGCCCAGCTGCTGGCGCGCCGCCGGGGCGGGGGTCGCGGGTGCGGCGTGCCGGCCGACCGGAGCGGGCGCGGGGACCGGGGTCGGCGGCGCCGGCTGCGGGACGGGCGCCGCCGGTACGTCGACCGCCGGCGCGGCCGGCGCTGCGGCGGCGGGCGTGGGCGGCGCGGCGGGCGGCGGTCCGGCGGGCGGCCGGGGCGATCGGCGCGGGGCGGCGACCGGCGATGGGGGGGGAGCCGGGACGAGCCGCATCGCCGTCAGGTTGACGACGTGGCGCGGCCCCTCCTCGGCGACCGGCTCCTCGGCGACGACCGGGCGCAGGTCGAGCACGATGGAGTGGGCGCGCTGGTCGTGCCAGCCACGGCGGCGTCCGCTCGGGTCCATCACGGCGGTCCAGGCGAGCGCGCCGAGCCCGAAGCCGAAGGTCGGGAGTCCGGCGATCCCCAGCACCAGCTGGCGCACCAGGGCCGGACCGACGCCGATCGGGGTGCCGCTGTCCTCCCGCACCACCCGGAGCTGGGTGGCCGTCATGCCCGGCGTGGTGCCACGCAGGCCGAGCCCGACCGCGATCGCGGCGCCGACCAGGACCAGCACGACGACCCCGGCGACGAGGGCGCCGAGGACGCGGGAGCCGGACAGCACCTGGGAGGTCGCGGCCGCGACGACCGCCGCACAGCCCCACGTCAGGGCGCGGTCGAGCGCGAACGCGTAGAAGCGCCGATCGAGCTCGGCGACCGGTCGCGTGGCGGGGAAGGCCGGCGTGGTCATGCGTTGGCGACCTGGATGGTGATCCCGTCACCGAGGTCGACGACCGCGCCGGGGATGAGCTGGACGGCGATGCCGACCTTGAGGCTCTCCGGGGGCAGCCCCGGCTGGACGAGCAGGGTGCCGTTGGTCGAGCCGAGGTCGGTGACGACCGCCGAGCCGTGGTCCGCGCCGGAGCCGGGGCGGATCTCGAGGTGGGTCGAGGAGATCTCCTGCTGCGGGCTCGGGACCGTGACCAGGCGCGGCTGCTCGTCCGAGCTGAAGCGACGGGCCTCGGGCGCCCGGCCGATGAGAACGGCACGGTCGACGTCGACGGTCTCGCCGTTGGAGATGACCAGCCGCGCGACCGGCCGCGCGGTGATGCTCGGCGCCGGCGGTTGACCGGGGATGCCCGGCGGCTGCCGCACGAACTGGTCCGGGTTCAGGTCACCGGTGCGGGTGTCGCCGTCGCGATCGCCGAGCGCCGGCGGGGCCGGGGGCGGGCTCGCCGGCGGCGGGGGGATCGGCACCGGCTCGGGCTCCGGCTCCGGCTCCGGCTCGGGCTCGGGCTCCGGCTCCGACTCGGGCTCCGGCTCCGGCTCCGGCTCGGGCTCCGGCTCCGGCTCCGGCTCGAGCAGCGGTGTCGTGAGCGGCTCGGCGACGGCTTCCGTGGGCGCGGCGACCACGGCCGGGAGCTCGGCTGCCGCCAGGCGCACCAGTCCCGTGTCGACCAGCAGGTCGTCGCCGCCGGTGCCGTCGGCGACCTCGATCCGCACCCGGGTCACGTCGCTGAGGGTGCGCTCGACCCAGGTGGTCTCGCCGTCGCCCTCGACGTGCACCACGTCGTCGCCGGTCGCGAAGTGAGCGCGGGCGGCGCCGCGGATGACCACCCGGGTGCGGTCGTCCTCGGTGCTGACCAGGACGAAGCCGGGCAGGTCGCGCAGGCCGGCCGAGATGAGCGCGTCGAGGGTCTCGTCGAAGCCCGCGCCCTCGTCGACCAGCTCCCAGAGGGCCGCGACCCGAGCCTTCTCGGTGGGCGGCAGCACCACGGCTGCCCGGGCGCCGAAGACCCCGAACCACTCTCCTCGGCGGACGGACCAGGCGCGGTCGCGGACGTCGTTCACGGCAGGGCTCCCAGCTTCTGCTCGAGACTCAGGCGCTGGCGGGCGGAGTCGTATTCGCTGTCGGTGACCAATCCCACCACATCGACGACCACCGCCGTGGCGTTGTCCCTGCCACCGGCCGCGAGTGCGGCGTCGACCATCCGGTCGGCGGCGTCACGCGGGTCCTCGCTGTCGGCCAGGAGCAGCGCGAGCGTCTCGTCGTCGACCATCCCGGTGACGCCGTCCGAGCAGAGGACCAGGCGCTCCACCGAGGACAGCGGCAGCAGGAAGTAGTCGGCGACGGCGTGCTCGGGGTCGCCGATGGCACGGGTGATCACGTGCCGCTCGGGATGCACCGCCGCGTCGTCGTGGGTGATCGCGCCGGCGTCGACCAGCTCCTGCACGAGGCTGTGGTCGACGCTCACCTGCTCCAGGACGCGGTCGGTGAAGCGGTAGATGCGGGAGTCGCCGATGTTGGCGAGCAGCCACTTCGGGCCCTCCTCGTCCTCGACGAGGAGGGCGACGACGACGGTGGTCCCGGCGTGGAAGCGGGGATCGACGCCCCGGGCCCGCTGGGCCGCGGCGAACTCCGAGACCCGCTCCTGGCAGGTGCGCAGCGTGGTCTCGACGACCTCGGCACCGCGACGCGGGTCGTAGCCCTCGTCGGCCAGCCGGGCGAACTCCTCGACCACGATCGCGCTCGCGACGTCGCCACCGTCGTGCCCGCCCATGCCGTCGGCGACGACGAAGACCGGCGGGGCCGCGAGGAAGGCGTCCTCGTTGACCTCACGGACGAGCCCGACGTCGGTGCGGGCGCCGTGGTGCAGCTCGACCGCGCTCATCGACCGGGCTCCGGGGACCGGACCGGTAATTTGGGAGGGATGGCCACCACCGGGCACCGCACCCTCGCCGACCAGCTGCGCAGCTGGTCGGACGAGCGGCTGTCCCGTCTCCTCCGTGAACGTCCCGATCTCGCCACCCCGGCCCCTCATGACTCCGGGCAGCTCGCGTCGCGCGCAGCCACCCGCTCCTCTGTCCTCCGCGCGCTCGACCAGCTGACCCGGTTCGAGCTCTGTGTCCTAGATGCCCTCGTCGTGGTCGGCCAAACCAGCCGCGAGGGCCTTGCCGAGGTCGTGCGCGCCACCCCCTCGGCCGTCCTGGAGGCGGCCGACCGGCTGGTCGACCTCGTGCTCGCCTGGGAGAGCACGCAGGGCCTGCGGCCGCTGAGCACCGTCGCCGAGGCGCTGCCGCCCGGCAGCCCCGGCACCAGCGGGCTGCACCCCGTGTCGCCCGAGGCGCCCGCCCCCGCCGTCGTACGCCGGATGCTCGACGAGCTCAGTCCCGCCGCCCGCGGGCTGCTGGACCACGTGCTCGCGTCGGGTGGCACCGCCACCAGCGGCACCGCGCGGCAGACCGTGCTGCCCGAGGACGCCGAGACGCCGGCCGAGGAGCTGCTGGCCCGCCGACTGCTGCTCCCGCGCGGCGGTGCCGGCGTGGTGCTGCCCGGCGAGGTCGGGATCGCCCTGCGCGGCGGCCGCACCACGGCCGACCCGGTCGACGAGCCTCCGGCCGTCGCGACCTCGGCGCGGGAGCCGTCGCTGGTCGACCGGGCCGCAGCCGGCGCGGCCTTCGAGGCCGTACGCCGCGTCGAGCTCGTGCTGGACCAGTGGGGCCTGCACCCGCCCACGGCCCTGCGCAGCGGCGGGCTCGGCGTCCGGGACCTGCGGGCGACCGCCGTGGACCTGCACGTGGACGAGCCGACCGCCGCGCTGCTCGTCGAGGTCGCCTCGGCGGCCGGCCTGCTCTCGACCGCCGCCGCGCCCGACGGCACGCCCTGCTGGATCCCCACCGACGCCTTCGACCGCTGGACGGCGGCCCCGACCGCCGAGCGCTGGCTGACGCTGGTCCGCGCCTGGCTCGACAGCCCGCGGATGTCCGGCCTGGTCGGCGGCCGCGACCCGGCCGGCAAGGTGTGGAACGCCCTGGCCCCCGAGCTCGCCTCGCCGCACCAGGTCGAGGCCCGCCGGATGGCCCTCGACGCGCTGCGCACCCTGCCCGTGGGCGAGGTGCTGGCCACCGGCACCGGCGTGCCGTCGGTGGTGGCACAGCTCGAGTGGCGCCGGCCGCGCCGGCCCCGCACCCGCGCCGACCAGGTCGTCTGGGCACTCGACGAGGCCACGGCGCTCGGCGTCTCGGCGCTCGGCGGCCTCGCGTCGTACGCCGCCACGCTGCTCGACGACCGCGGCGACGACGCGGCCGCGGCGCTGGCCGCCCTGCTGCCGCCGCCGGTCGACCACGTGCTGCTCCAGGCCGACCTCACGGCGATCGCGCCCGGCCCGCTGGAGTCGCAGCTCGCCCGGCGGCTCCAGCTGGTCGCCGACGTCGAGTCGCGCGGCGGCGCGACGGTCTACCGCTTCACGCCGGAGTCGGTGCGCCGCGCCTTCGACACCGGCTGGACCGCCGCGGAGGTGCACGACTTCGTCGGCTCGGTCTCCCGCACGCCGGTCCCGCAGCCACTGAGCTACCTGGTCGACGACACCGCCCGCACCTTCGGCACCATCCGGGTCGGCCATGCCGAGGCGTTCCTGCGCGCCGACGACGACACGGCGCTGACCGAGCTGCTGCACCACCCGAAGGCGGGCACGCTCGGGCTGCGCCGGATCGCCCCGACGGTGCTGGTGTCGAGCACCCCGCTCGACGTGCTGCTGCCCCGGCTGCGCGACCTCGGCGTCGCGCCGGTGGTCGAGGCGGCCTACGGCACCGTCCACGTCGCGCGACCCGACCTGCTGCGGGCGCGCACGCCGAAGGAGCAGCGCGGCCGGTCGGTCGCCGCCGCCCGCGAGACCGCGCGCGTGGCCCAGGTGGTGACCGCGATCCGGGCCGGCGACCGCGCCGAGTCCGGACGTCCCGCGCAGGCGACGACGACACTGAGCCCGAGCGGCTCGATGGCCGCGCTGCGGGAGGCGATCGAGGCGGGCGAGTCCGTGCTGATCGGCTACGTCGACAACCACGGCACGAGCACCGACCGGCTGGTCGACCCGGTCGCGCTCGAGGGCGGCACCCTCACCGCCCACGACCACCGCAGCGACGACACCCGGACCTTCGCGGTCCACCGGATCACCACGGTGCGTGCGGTGCCGGCTGACGCATAGGTCCCGCTCGTATGATTGAAACGTGGACTTCATCCGGTACGCCGAGGGCTCGGCCGGGCTCCTGAACGCGGACCTGTCCCAGGTCGAGGGGCTCGCGTCGTACCTCGCCGCGCGCCCGCACCTGCAGGAGCGGGCGACCGACCGCGACTGCATGCTGCTGCGGAAGTTCCAGCGTGAGCTCCGCCCGGTCTTCCAGGCCGGCACCGACGAGGACGACGCGTCGGTCGTCGGGCTCCTCAACGAGCTGATGGCGCGGCACCCGATCACCCCGCGGATCTCCGACCACGACGCCGACCTGCACCTGCACGTCGCGTCCGACAGCGAGAGCGTCGCGGAGCTGCTGGTCGCCGAGTCGCTGCTCGGCCTGGCCTCGGTCGTCTGCGACCTCGGACCGCACCGGCTCGGCATCTGCGAGTCCTCGACGTGCGACAACGCGTTCGTCGACGTCTCCCCCAACCAGTCGCGCCGCTACTGCTCGGAGCGGTGCTCCTCGCGGGCCAACGTCGCGGCGTACCGGGCTCGCCGGAAGGCCGTCGCGGGGGCTTAAGGTCGGGAGCATGCACGGACGCTCTCGGGGGGACCAGCGCACCGATCGCTGGTCGCGGACGGACTGGTGGGGTGTCGTCCTCGACACCCCGGACCCCGGTCGGCTGGCCAGGTTCTACGCCGAGCTGCTCGACTGGAAGCTCGCGACCGAGACCGAGGGCTGGGTGACCATCGGGCCGGACGAGGGCGTCGCCTACCTCGGCTTCCAGCTGGCCCCGGACTTCGTGCCGCCGGTGTGGCCCAACGTCCCGGGCGCCCAGCAGCTGGGCATGCACCTCGACTTCGAGGTCGACGACCTCACGCTGGCCGTCGCGTCCGCGGAGGAGATGGGCGCCGTCGAGCACCCGCACCAGCCGCAGTCGACCGTGCGGGTGATGATCGACCCCGACGGACACCTCTTCTGCCTCTACACCTGATCCGTACCCTTTCTCAGGTGAACGACGGCCCCCTCATCGTCCAGTCGGACAAGACGCTGCTGCTCGAGGTCGACCACGAGCGCGCCGACGACTGCCGCAAGGCGATCGCGCCGTTCGCGGAGCTGGAGCGCTCCCCCGAGCACATCCACACCTACCGGCTGACGCCGCTCGGACTCTGGAACGCCCGCGCCGCCGGCCACGACGCCGAGCAGGTCGTCGACACGCTGCTGGAGTACAGCCGCTACGCCGTCCCGCACGCGCTGCTCGTCGACGTCGCCGAGACGATGGCCCGCTACGGCCGGCTGCGGCTGGAGAAGCACCCGATCCACGGCCTCGTGCTGGTCTCCAACGACCGGCCCGTGCTCGAGGAGGTGCTGCGCGCCAAGAAGGTCGCCGGCATGATCGGCGAGCGCATCGACCCCGCTCTGCCCGACCACTGGGCGGTCGTCGTGCACGGCTCGGAGCGCGGCAACCTCAAGCAGGCGCTGCTCAAGCTGGGCTGGCCGGCCGAGGACTACGCCGGCTACGTCGACGGCGAGGCGCACCCGATCTTCCTCGACGAGTCCGAGTGGCAGCTGCGCTCCTACCAGCGCGAGGCCGCGGACTCCTTCTGGCACGGCGGATCCGGCGTCGTCGTGCTGCCCTGCGGCGCCGGCAAGACCCTGGTCGGCGCGGCCGCGATGGCCGAGGCGAAGGCGACCACGCTGATCCTGGTCACCAACACCGTCTCGGCCCGCCAGTGGAAGGACGAGCTGGTCCGTCGTACGACGCTCACCGCGGACGAGATCGGCGAGTACTCCGGCTCGGTCAAGGAGATCCGGCCGGTCACCATCGCGACGTACCAGGTGCTGACGACCAAGCGGAAGGGCGTCTACCCGCACCTCGAGCTGCTCGACGCCCGCGACTGGGGCCTCATCGTCTACGACGAGGTGCACCTGCTGCCGGCGCCGATCTTCCGGATGACCGCGGACCTGCAGGCGCGGCGACGGCTCGGCCTGACCGCGACGCTGGTGCGCGAGGACGGCCGGGAGGGCGACGTCTTCTCGCTGATCGGGCCGAAGCGCTACGACGCGCCCTGGAAGGACATCGAGGCGCAGGGCTGGATCGCGCCGGCCGACTGCGTCGAGGTGCGGGTGACCCTGCCGTCCTCGGAGCGGCTGACCTACGCGACCGCCGAGCCGGAGGAGCGCTACCGCCTGGCGTCCTGCACCCACCACAAGATCTCGGTGGTGGAGTCGCTGGTCGCCTCGCACCCGGGGCAGCCGACGCTGGTGATCGGGCAGTACATCGAGCAGCTCGACGAGCTGGCCGCCGCCCTCGACGCCCCGGTGATCAAGGGCGAGACGTCGGTGAAGGAGCGGCAGCGACTCTTCGACGCGTTCCGCTCCGGCGAGGTCGGGCTGCTGGTGGTCTCGAAGGTCGCGAACTTCTCCATCGACCTGCCCTCCGCCGAGGTCGCGATCCAGGTGTCCGGCTCCTACGGCTCACGGCAGGAGGAGGCCCAGCGCCTCGGCCGGCTGCTGCGCCCGAAGTCCGAGGGCAAGACCGCCCACTTCTACACGATCGTCTCCCGCGACACCGTCGACGCCGACTTCGCCGCCAACCGTCAGCGGTTCCTGGCCGAGCAGGGCTACGCCTACCGGATCGTGGACGCGGAGGATGTCGGCGCCTGACGCCTGACCGTCGTACCTGACGAAATGGCTGTGGTTCCGGCGGCGAGGTCAACTGGTCTTAGCAACCACGGTCATGCTGCTGCCGGGTTGGTCAGCAGCTCGTCCAGCGCTTGGGCTCGGGTCTTCATGTCCAGGGTAGGGCGGGGTCGGGCGTTGAGGCTGGCGGCGATCCGGCGGAGGTCAGCGGCGCTGAACCGGGACAGGTCGGTGCCCTTGGTCAGCCAGTGCCGGAGCAGCCGGTTGGT
>NZ_JAIQZJ010000008.1 GCF_020073815.1 Nocardioides mangrovi | reverse complement strand
GGCTGTAGCGCAGGTTGAGCTTCGTGTAGGCGTCGTACACACCACGCGAGATCGCCTCGCCGTCCTCGATGCCGGTCAGCACGCCCTCGGACTTCTTGCCCATCACGATCGCGGTGCCGGTGTCCTGACAGAGGAGCATGGCCTCCTCGGTCAGCCGACGGATCGCCTCCGGCGCGACCCGCAGGAAGGTCCGGCCGCCCGCCTCGAACGTCGCGACGCCGTCGGTGGTGACGAGCCGGTACGCCGTGTCGTCGGAGCCCGTCGGGAGGAGCTCGGTGTACCGGAACTCGGACTCAGGCATCGGCCCGTCCCGCCGAGGCGGCCCCGGTCGCGATCAGTCGGCGCGCTCGGGCGACCACCGGGGCATCGACCATCTGGCCGTCCACCCGCGCCACGCCCGTGTCCGCCGCGTCCAGCACACGCCTCGCCCAGACGATGTCGGCGGCCGACGGGCTCATCGCCTCGTGCACCGCGGCGACCTGGCTCGGGTGGATGCAGAGCTTCCCGGTCAGGCCGAGAGCCCGGGCGGTCCGGGCATCTCGGTGCACCGCGCTCGGATCTTCGAGCGTCGGCGTCACGCTGTCCACAGGGCCGGCGCGACCGGCAGCACGGGACGCCACGACGACGGCGAACCGGGCGTGCGTCAGGATCCCCCCGTTCGGCGAGGCGTCCAGGTCGAGGGCGAGGTCGAGGTGGCCGAGCGCCAGACGCACGACGCCAGGAGCCGCAGCCAGCTCGGCCGCGCGGGTGAGGCCGACGGCCGTCTCGATCTGCGGCACCAACGCGACTCCGGAGCCGACCCGCGCGTGCACCGAAGCGAGTGCGCGCGGCGACTCGGCCATCGGCACCACGACCGCGACGACTCCGGGCAGCCCGGCCACCGCCTCGAGGTCGGCGTCGTGGTGAGCGCCCCCCACGGCGTTCACCCGCACCGCCGCCCTGTGGCCACCGGCGAGCCAGGACGCCACGTCCCTACGCGCCTCTGCCTTGCCTTCGGCCGCGACCGCGTCCTCGAGATCCAGGATCACGACGTCCGGGCCGGCCGCGACCGCCTTGTCGAACCGGTCGGGTCGCGAGCCCGGAACGAAGAGCCACGAGCGTGCGTGCTCGATCGGGGTCACGCCGGGTCGACCGCCATCCCGATCTCGGCCAGCACCGCTGCGGTGTGCTCGCCCAGCGCCGGTATCGGCCCGAGCGGCGGGTCGAGGTCGTCGGGCAGGGCGGGCGGGAGCAGCTGACGCAGCGGACCGACCGGTGACCCGACGGTCCGCCAGCGGTCGCGCGCTGCGAGCTGCGGGTGCACGGCCAGCGATGCGAGGTCCCGCAGGCGGGCGTTGGCGATGTTCGCCTCGTCCAGGCGCCGGGTGACCTCGTCGACGGGCAGCCCGGAGAACGCCGCCTCGACGACCTCGACCAGCTCGGCTCGCCGCCCCACCCGCCCCATGTTCGTGGTGAACCGGGCGTCCGAGAGCAGGCCGGGATCGGCGAGCACGTCCCGGCAGAAGACCTCCCACTCGCGGTCGTTCTGAACCCCGAGGAAGACCCGGTCGTCGGCGCACCGGAACGGCCCGTACGGCGCGATCGCGGCGTGGGCGGCACCCGTCCTGGCCGGTGCGAGGCCGCCGTACATCGTGAAGTTGAGCGGGAAGCCCATCCACTCGGCGAGCGCCTCGAGCATCGAGACCTCAACCGTCGCACCCTGGCCGGTGCGCCCCGAGCGGATCAGCGCTGCGAGTGCCCCGGAGTAGGCGTACATCCCGGCCGCGATGTCGGCCACCGGGATCCCCACCTTGCTGGGCTCCTCGGGTGTGCCGGTGATCGAGACGAGCCCCGACTCGCACTGGATGATGAGGTCGTAGGCCTTCTTGTCCGAGAAGGGACCGTTCGCGCCGAAGCCCGACACCGACACGTGGACGAGGCCGGGGTGCGCGGCCCGCAGTGATGACGCGTCGACGCCGAGGCGCCGGGCCGCGCCGGGCCCGATGTTGTGGACGAACACGTCCGCGCGGGCGATCAGGGCGTGCATCGCGCGCCGGCCCGCGTCCGACTTCAGGTCGAGAACGACCGACTCCTTGCTGCGGTTGAGCCACACGAAGTGGCTCGACATCCCCTCGACGGTCTCGTCGTACGCTCGCGCGAAGTCGCCCGCGCCCGGCCGCTCGATCTTGATCACCCGGGCACCGAGATCGGCGAGGTGGCGGGTCGCGAGCGGGGCCGCGACCGCCTGCTCGATCGACACCACCGTCACGCCGTCGAGCGGACGCCCTCCCGGACGGGCGGTCACACCGCCTCCAGGATGCTGACGTAGTTCGCCACGGCCAGGCCGCCCATGTTGTGCACGGCGGCCCGGTCGGCCCGGTCGAGCTGCATGGCGCCCGCGGTGCCCGTGAGCTGCATGGCCGTGAGCACCAGCTGACTCACCCCGGTCGCGCCGACCGGATGCCCCTTCGACTTCAGCCCACCCGACGGATTGACCGGCAGCGAGCCGTCCAGGGCCACGGTCCCGTCGTCGAGCAGGCGCCGTCCCTCGCCGGGCGCCGCGAGACCCAAGGTCTCGTAGAGCACGAGCTCGGCGATGGTGAAGCAGTCGTGAACCTCCAGGAACGCGAGGTCCCCGACACCGATGCCCGCCATGGCAAGGGCGCGATCCCAGGCCAGGCGACTCGCCGCGAAGGCGAGCGGGTCGCGCCGCGCGCCTGGCAGGTGGTCGTTGGCCTGCCCGACGCCGAGGAACCTCACGGCCTGCGCACGCGCCGACGAGGACCGCTCGGTACTCAGGACGAGCGCGGCCGCCCCGTCGGAGACCGGCGAGCAGTCGGTACGGCGCAGCAGGCCGGCCACCCGCGGATTGGCCGCGGACTCGGTCCGGCAGAAGTCCTCGCCCAACGGCTTGCGCAGATGGGCGTACGGGTTCCCGAGCGCGTTGCGGTGGCTCTTGGCGGCGATGGTGCCGAGGGTGTCCGAGCAGTCGCCGTACCGTCGCGCGTACTCGTCGGCGACCGCGGCGAACAGGCCCGCGAAGCCGGACGACGACGCGCCCCCGGCGCTGTCGTAGTCCGCGCCGAGAAGGCTGGCGCCGATCACGTCCGCACCGGCGTGCGTCATCTTCTCGGCACCGACGACCAGCACTTGCCGGGCGGCTCCCGAGCGCAGCGCCAGCAGTCCCTGGTGGACGGCGGCGGCACCCGAGGCACAGGCGTTCTCGACGCGGGTCGCGGGCGTTCCCCAGAGCCCGTCCCCCGCCTGGAGGGCCAGGGAGGAGGCGAAGGCCAGTGGGTGCAGGCCGGCGTTGAACTGCCCGTAGTAGATCGCGCCGATCGCGTCCGGCTCGAGCCCGGCGGAGGCGATGGCCTCCACCACCACTCCGACGACGAGAGCCTCGAGGTCCTCGTCGAGCTTGCCGAAGCGGGAGTGCGCCCACCCGGTGATCAGGCAGTCGCTCATGCGATCGCCTCGACCTCGAACGGCGCGGTGATGTCGACCAGGTCACCGGCCACGACGCCGGGGGCCAGTCCGGTGAGCACCAGACGGCCGTCGCGGATGTCGAAGTCGGCCAGGTCCGTGATCACCCGGTTCACCACGCCCGCCCCGGTGAGCGGCAGGGTGCATGCCGCGACGAGCTTGGGGGACCGGTCCTTGGCGAGGTGGTCGGTGAGCACGACGACGCGCCGGGCCCCGGCCACCAGGTCCATCGCGCCGCCCATGCCCTTGACCAGCTTCCCGGGGATCGTCCAGTTGGCGAGGTCGCCGCGGCTGGAGACCTCCATCGCGCCGAGGACCGCCAGGTCGAGGTGACCGCCGCGAATCATCGCGAACGACGTAGCGGAGTCGAAGAAGCTCGCCCCCGGCCGGGCCGTCACCGTCTGCTTCCCGGCATTGATCAGGTCCGCATCCTCCTCGCCGGCCCAGGGGAACTCCCCCATCCCGAGGAGCCCGTTCTCGCTGTGCAGCGTGACCCGCAGTCCGTCCGGCAGGTGGTTGGCCACCAGGGTCGGGATGCCGATGCCCAGGTTCACGTAGTCGCCGTCGCGGATCTCCCGCGCGGCCCGGGCGGCCATCTCGTCACGGGTCCACATCTCAGACCGCCTCCCCTGCGAGGGCGGGGCGCTGGCGCACCGTGCGGTTCTCGATGACCGGCTCCCGGCGAGGCGCCTGCGTGACGTGGTCGACGAAGATGCCCGGCGTGTGCACGGCGTCCGGGTCGAGGAAGTCCGCTTCGAGGACGTCCGCCTCGACGAAGGTCACCCTCCCGGCCGTGGCGACCAGCGGGTTGAAGTTCCGCGCCGTCCTGCGGAAGAGCAGGTTGCCCTCGGGATCGGCCCGGTGCGCCCGAACCAACCCGACGTCGACGGTCAGGCCCCGCTCGAGCACGTACTCCCGGCCCTCGAAGACTGCGTGAGGCTTGCCCTCGGCCACCTCGGTCCCCACGCCGGTGCGCGTGTAGAAGCCGGCGATCCCGGCCCCTCCGGCGCGCAGCCGCTCGGCGAGCGTGCCCTGCGGCACGAACTCCACCTCGAGCTCGCCGGACAGGTAGCGCTGCGCGAACAGGCGGTTCTCCCCGACGTAGGAAGCCACCACCTTGGCGACCTGGTCGTTCTCGATCAGCAGGCCCAGACCCACGCCGTCCACCCCCATGTTGTTGGACACGACGGTGAGATCCCTGACCCCGAGCGTCCGGACCGCCTCGATCAGCCCGAACGGGTTGCCGGAGAGGCCGAAGCCGCCCACTGCGAGCGTTCCACCGTCGACCAGCGCGTCGGCCAGGAGCGCCACCGCGTCTTCCCGGAACTTGGACATGCCTCTTCCCTCCTCGACCGGCCAGCCGGCTCAGACCTTGGTGTGGATGGCGCGGCCCATCCAGGCGACCGCATCCGCCAGCGCGGCCTTGCGGTCGACCGCACCGCCGCGCAGCTCGGCGTAGGCACTGTGCACGTTGAGGACGAAGCGCTCCGGATCCAGCAGGCCGCCGAACTCGCCGAGGTCGGCGCTCCGCGCGACCTCCAGCGGTGTCAGCCCGGTCGCGATGCCGCGGCGGCCCTCGCGCAGCACGAACTCGTAGTAGGCCTCGTGCAGTGCCAGCACCTGGGCGAGCTCGCTGGCCTGGATGACCGGGCCGTGCCCGGGCACCACGATGTCCGCGTCGAAGGAGTCGATCCAGGCCAGCGACCGGATCGCGCCGGAGGGCACGCCGGCCATGATCATCGGGGTGTGCCCGGGAAAGAGCAGGTCGCCGACGAAGAGCACCCGCACATCGGGCACCCACGCGGCGGCGTCGCCGTCGGTGTGGGCCGTGTAGCCGGGGTGCACCAGGTCGACCTGGCGCCCGCCGAGGTGCACGCTCGCCCGGTCACCGAAGGTGAGGCCGGGGGCGCGACGCCTGAGGTCACCGAACTCAGGGGTGGGCGACCAGAACGGCGGGAAGTCCTCCAAGGTCCGGTCCGCCAGCATCCCCTCGCGCATCAGGTGCTGACCCACGATCACCGTCGTGGGCTCGAGCAGCGAGTTGCCGTACGTGTGGTCACCGTGGTGGTGCGTGTTCAGCGCGTACGCCAGCGGGCGTCCCCCGGCGACCGCGTCGACCGCGTCGAGCAGCGCCCGGGTGCGGGCCTCGGTGGTGCAGGTGTCGATGAGGACGCCCACGTCGTCGCCGGCCACGTAGCCTGCGTTGTTGATCCACCAGGTGCCGTCCTCCTGGATCCAGGCGAAGACACCGTCGGCGACCTGGTCAAGCCGCCCCAACGGGGCCGGATCCCGGGTGACCGAGGGGTCTCCAGGCACGTCTGACTGCTCGTACACGTGTGACTACCTTTCGAGATGCTGTCGGGATGAGCGGGCTGGCCACTCAGCGAGCGGAGCCGAGCCGCCGTTTGGCGAGGATCGCGGCGGCGGCGACGGCGAGCACGACGGCGCCGCCGTTGAAGACGGGGTCGACCCAGTCCTGGGCACCGGCCAGCGTCAGACCGTTCACGCTGATCGCGACGAAGAAGACGCCGACGAGCGTTCCCGCGACCGTGAACCGGCCGGGTCGGATCGTGGTCGAGCCCAGGAAGATGGCCGCGACGGCCGGCAGCGTGTAGCCCGCGCCCACCCCGGCGGAGGCGCCGCCGGTGCGGGCGAGGACGAGGATCCCCGCCACGCCCGCCAGGGCGCCCGAGACCACGAAGGCGAGCAGCACGGTGCGCGAGACCGGCATGCCGACCAGCCGAGCGGCAGCCTCGTTCGAGCCGATCGCCAGGAGCCTCCTGCCGAAGACCGTCATGCCCAGCACGAAGGCGATGGCCAGCGCGAGGAGGACGAAGAGCCACACGGGCCTCGGGATCCCGAGCCACTGCAGGTTGCCGAAGTCGAGCAGCGACTGCGGCATCCCGAGGAGGGTGGTGTCACCGGTGAGGTAGCTGCCGACGCCCTGCAACAGGGTGGCCATGCCGAGGGTGATCACGAGGGAGCTCGCGTTGTAGTGCGCGATCACGATCCCGTTGACGAGTCCGACGAGCGCGCCCACCAGCACCCCGGCCAGGATGGCGACCAGCGTCGGCGCGGCTCCCGAGGTGAGCAGCTTGCCGGTCACGATCGCCGCCAGACCGACAGTGGCACCTACCGAGAGGTCGAACCGCTCCGCCACCAGGGGCACGAGGGCCGCCAGTGCCACGACCACGAGGATCGACTCGTTGGCCGCGACGTTGCGCAGGTTCGCGCTCGTGGGGAAGACGGCGGAGGTCGCGGGCAGGAAGGTGAAGAAGAGCGCGACCGCGATGAGCAGCACGACCAGCCCGAAGCGCTCGAGCTGATCCAGCAGCCGTCCGCCGAGGCCACGTCGTCGAGCCTGCGCGGGAGGCGAGGCCTGCGGGGCATCGGCGACGGGGCCGGCCTGGGTGGTGGTCATGACTCCTCCTGGTGGGCGTCGAACATGCGGGAGCCGACCCAGTCGCGGGTGATCCGGTCGCCGGTCGCCTCGTCGACGATGCGCCCGCGACTGATCACCGCCACGCGGTCGGAGAGATGGAGCAGCTCGTCGAGGTCAGAGGTGACCAGCAGCACCGCGGTACCTCGGTCCACGGCCTCCTCGATCTGGGCATAGATCTCGGCACGCGCGCCGATGTCGACCCCCTGGGTCGGCTCGTCGAGCAGCAGGGCCACCGGGCTGCGTCGCAGCCAGCGGGCCAGCACCGCCTTCTGCTGGTTCCCGCCCGAGAGCTGGGCGAAGGGAGCGCGCACCCCGGGCGTGCGAATCGCGAACCGGGCGATGTCCGCCTGCGCGTCCGCCAGCTCGGGCGGACGGCGTAGCCATCCTCGTCGGTAGCGATGCAGGTCGGCGGCCGAGAGGTTCATGTCCAGGCCCAGGCTGCGGAAGGCGCTGTGCGCCGCCCGGTCCTCCGGGACGTAGGCGAGACCGGCGTCGGTCGCCGCAGCGACGGAGCCCGGCCTCAGCGGCCGTCCCCGCAGGCTCACCCGCCCCTCGCGAGGTCGGTGCACCCCGAAGATGGTCTCGACGAGATGGGTCCGCCCGCTGCCGACCAGGCCCGCCAGGCCCACGATCTCTCCGGCGTGCAGGGTCAGGTCGACATCGTGGACGGGACCGCTCCGCAGCCCCTCCACCCGGAGCACCACGTCTGACCCGATGGTCCGGGTGGCGCGCTTGGCCGCGATCTGGCTCCGGCTGCCGACGATCAGCGTCGCCAGCTCGGCCCTGGTCAGCCCGTCGGCCGGGCGGGTCGTGACGTGCCGACCGTCGCGCAGGACGGTGATCGTGTCGGCGTGCTCGACCACCTCGCTCAGCCGGTGGCTCACATAGAGGATGCTCAGCCCCCCGGCGACGTAGCGATCCAGGGCTGCGAGCAGCTCCTCGACCTCGGTCGGTGGCAGCCTGGCGGTGGGCTCGTCGAGGACCAGGAGCTCGACCCCGCCCTCGTCGGCGTCCATCAGACAGCGCGCGATGGCGACCAGGGTCTGCTCGGCCGGGCGGAGGTCCGCCATCGACCGCCGCGGGTCGACGTCGATGTCGTGGCGGGCCAGCACCCGGGCGGCCTCGGCCTGCATCGACCGCCAGCCGACCGCGCCGATCCTGGTGCGCGGGTAGGGATGGCCACTGAAGAGGTTCTCGGCGACCGACATCGCGCCGAAGACGCCGAGATCCTGGTGGACGAAGCGAATACCGGCCCGCCGAGACCAGGCGGGAGTGGTCGCCTGCGGGTCGACCGACTCCCCCCTGGCCCGGATGGTGCCGCCGGGATCACCCTGGTAGACCCCGGCGAGGATCTTGATCAGAGTCGACTTCCCGGACCCGTTGCCGCCCAGCAGTGCATGGAAGCTGCCGCGATGGATCGCGAAGGAGACGTCGTCGAGTGCGCGCATCCCAGGGAACGTCTTCGACACCGCCTCGAGGACCAGTGCCTGCTGGGGCGGGGCGTCGAGAAGCGACTCGGTCATCTCAGGAGACGCCCCAGATCTTGAGGTAGTTCGCCTGATAGCCAGCCGACTTCGCGTTGCCGTCGTAGACGTCGGACGTCGGCGGGTGGTCCGCGTCCATCGCGCCGAACCCGAATCCGGCGTCCACCTGCTGGTCGCCGGCGAAGAAGCGGTTCAGCGCGTCGGCGGCGGCCCAGCCGGTCCACGTCCAGGGTCGGCCCAGCGCGAAGTCCTGGTCGCCCTTCTTGATCAGCGCGATGGAGCCAGGCACTCCCTCCTCACCGACGAGGAGGATCGTGCGGCCGCTGGCACGCGCCTGCTCCACGGCCGCCCCGGCCCCGAGCAGGATGGTGGCGTCGACCGGAGTCATCACCACGCCGGCGTCGGGATACTTCTGGAGCGCGGCGCTCAGCTTGCTCTGCACGCCGCCGTCGACGAGGTCGCCGCCGGTGTACGGCACCGTGTTGACCGTGCAACCGCCGCACTTCGCCTTCAGCGTGGCAACCTCCGCGTCCCCGACGTGATGGGTCGTGGCGTTGTCGTCCTCGGTCATCACCAGGATGTTCCCGGCGCCGTTGGTCGTGTCGACGACCCAGGCCGCGATCGACGGACCCACCTGGTCGTCGAGGAAGTCTCCGTAGCTGGAGCTGTCGGGACCCCACTTCATGCTGCCGTCGAACAGCGGCTGTCCGCCGCTGGAGTAGGTGTCGTCGCAGTCCAGGGCGTTGATGCCGAAGACCTTCACGCCCTCCGCCTGGACCGCCTTGATCGCGCCCTCGGTCGACGAGCAGTCGACACCGAAGAGGGCGACGGCGTCGACGTGGGCGGCGCCGGCGGCGCGGATCGAGGAGTTGTAGACGGTCGGGTCGAGCTTGCCGTCCACCACCTTGGTGGTCCAACCGAGGTGCTGGGCAGCGTCGGCGAAGCCCTCCGCAGGCATGTCGCAGCCTGGCGCGGTGGCCGCGCAGGTGATGGCCCAGACCGTCTTGCCGGTGACCGCTTCGGGACCGCTGCTCGGCAGCGGCCGGTCGGTGCCCTCGAACAGCTTGGCCGTCGTCGAGCTCGCCCAGTCGAGGTCGGACTGTGCGGTGGCGCCGCCGCCCCCGGAGGAGCTGTCGCTACTGCCACAGGCCGCCAGGGTGAGGGCGGCAGCCACGGCCACCGCGACGGCGGCCAGCATGCGGCTACGGAACATGGGAGTTCCCTTTCGTGAGATCACTCGTCGCCCGAGTGATGGGTGGTGGTGCCGCCGAGCCGACGGTGGTGCGGACATGACTGCCCAGAGGACGCTGCGTCCGCCGCGCCCCTGGTGGGTGATGTGGGTTCTGGGTGAGCCGAGCGGCTCGCGTGGGTGGCGTTCCGGGTCAGACTCCGGCGTTGCTCAGGTGGTGCTCCGCAGGCGTGCCCATCCACTCGGGCTTGTCGGGCGTCCAGCCGCCGTGGGCCTGGACGGCCTTGGCAAGGTAGGCGCCAGACTCGTCGAGCGCCACCACGGCCCTCGTCCGCAGGTCGTCGCGGAGTCGACCGCCCTTCTTCACGACGTCCCCGCCCACCATCACGGTGTCGATGTCGGCCACCGTCACGTGCATGACGATGGAGTTGACGACGTCGGTCACCGCGCGCAGGCGCGGGGTGTCGGTGTTGATGAACAGGAGGTCGGCTGCCTTGCCGACCTCGATCGAGCCGGTGACGTCACCCAGCCCCAGGCCGCGGGCGCCGCCGAGGGTCGCGAAGTGCAGGACGTCCTCGGTGCGCAGGGTGACCCGCTCCAGGCCCGAGGTCCCGCGCTCCTCGACGATCGGCTGCTGGTAGCGGTACCGCTCCGCGCCCAGCGCGATCCGCATCTGCGTGAAGAGGTCGGGACTGTTGTTGGCCTGGATGTCCGCGCCGAGGCCGGTGGTGACGCCGGCTCGGTCCGACGCGGTCACGACCATCGGTCCCAGTCCCATGCCCAGCTCGGTCTCGGGCGTGGAGCTGACCGCGGCTCCCGCATCGGCGAGGATCTTGAGGTCCGCCGCGTCGATGCTGTTGCAGTGCGAGTGGAGCTGGTGGCTCCAGATCAGACCCGCAGCGTGCCACCCCTGGATGTCGGACGGGTGGCCGATCCGAGCCCGCGTGTTGGTGTGGGGGTGCACGAGCCCGTTGAGCTCTCGGCCCATCCGGACCTCGTCGATGATCTGCTCGAACGGCACCCGAGCCGACTCGGTCGGGGAGACGCCGAACCGCACCCGCCCGCTCTCCGCCGAGAAGTAGGTCGACTTGATCCGACGCGCGTCGTCGTACCGCTCCTCGGGCGAGTGGAAGTGCGGAGCCTCCATCGGCTGGTGGTAGAAGCCGTAGCACCAGACCCCCCTGATACCGGAGTCGATGAAGCCGGTGATGCCGGCGTCGGCGTGGTCCGGGCTGAGGATGCAGTGCGAGAAGTCGACGGTCGATGTCGTACCCGCGTCCAGCATCGCGACCGCGCCACCGAAGGTGCCGTTGTAGACGTCGTCGGCTCGGTGCACCGTCGAGTGGTTGCGGCGGATGGTCCAGAAGTAGTCGTCGAGCGTGAAGTCGGAGGTCAGGGCACCCATGGTGGCCTGCCAGATGTGGTGGTGGGTGTCGACCAGGCCGGGCATGATCCAGGCCCAGGAGACGTCGACGACCTCGGCCCCGGTGCGGTCCAGCTCGGGACCGATCTCGGTGATGACACCGTCCGCGACACGCAGCTCGACCTGCTCGACCCGACGCAGGCGTGGGTCACCCACGAGGACCTTCGCGCCGGTGTAGACGGTGGCGGGCGATTCAGACATGGGTGCGGTCTCCTGGTTCGGTCGATGAGGCGGTCGTGAGCTGGTGGACGGTGCGGTCAGGACGCCGGTGCCGGCGTCCTGCGCCAGGCCCGGGCGACGGCGGGCGCCTGGATGGTGGTCGTGATGGCGCCGAGCGGCCCGCCATCGAGGCGGACGACGTCTCCCGGCTGGAGCCAGCCGCGGAAGTCGGCGCTCGCGGAGTGCTCGAGGAGGCAGCAGAGAGGGAGCGTGCCCGAGGCGATCACGTCGCCGGCTCGGATCTCCGACCCCACGGACGCGTAGGCGACAAGCTCCTCGAAGGACCAGTCCATGCCCCGGAACGGACCCGCGTGCACGACCTCGCCGTTCACGCTCACCGAGACCTCGAACGCGAAGCCGTCCTCGACCCGGTACTGGGCTGCCTCCGCGGCGTCGAGCGCCCAGGGTCCCAGGGAGATGGCCGCGTCCTTGCCCTTGCCCTGCCCGATCTGGAGCACGCGTTCCTCGGCCTGGGCGTCCCGAGCACTCCAGTCGCAGTACAGCACGTAGCCGGCGATGTGGTCGGCGGCCTGAGCGGCGTCGAGGTCGCTCCCACCGCGGCCGATGACGGCCCCGATCTCGAGCTCGAAGTCGAAGGCGGTACTGCCGGTCGGAATGGCGATGTCGGCGTTCGCCGCTCGCACGGAGGCCGGGTTGGCGAAGTAGAACGCCGGTCGCTCCGACCACATCGGCGGCAGCGGCTCGATGACACCCCGGGACCGCCGGGTGTTGCGCACGTGCTGCAGGAAGCCGATGCAGTCACGGAGGCTGACGAGGCCGTCGGTCGGGGCAAGCAGCTCCACCTCCGAGATCGCGGGCCCGTCGAGCTCGCTGTCGACCTCCCCGCCTCCGGTCAGCGCGCTCGCCAGCAGCACACCCTCGGCAAGGGGTACGAGGCGGTCACCATCGACCCTCGCCAGCCGACCCGCAGCGTCCGGCACCCCCGCTCCCGACCCACCGAACCGCGCAATCTTCACTGCTACCTCTGTCTACACTCGAACATGTACTTACACTTGCGTGCACCTAGTCTGGTGACTGCGGTCACAGGTGTCAAGCACTCCGAGCGAACCGATCTCAGACGACTCGAGCCCGGACCGACGACGGTCGGTCCGGGCTCGAGTGCGCGCGGTGCGGGAGCGTCAGGGGCGACCGGCGATGTCGACGTCAAGACCGACCAGGACGACGTCGAGCGCATCCATGAGGGCGTCCTCGAGATCGAAGGGGGGCTCCTCGTCGGTGCCGGCACACCACTCGTAGAGGAAGCCGAAGTAGCTCGCGTAGAGCATCGTCGCGACCATGCGCGGGTGGATCTTGGCGACCACGTCGCCACGCTCGACGGCGGCCACGACGAAGCGCTCGAAGATGTCGGCCAGGGCGTGTGGGTCGGCGTCGAAGGGGCCGCCGTGCTCGCGCCAGCCCATGAGCATGCGGCGAGTCAGGGCACGCTCGCGCTCGTTCTGACGGGCGAGGCCGGAGAGGTAGTGCCGCAGCACGGCTTCGAGGTCCGGCTTGGCGAGCAGGTCTGCAGAGAGAGCCTGCCGCACCTCGAGGCGTCGACGGTTGCCCCACTCGGCGATGATGTCGCGCTTGCGCGGGAAGTGGTTGAACGCCGTCTTCCGCGCGACGTCCGCACGCTCGGCGATCTGGTCCATCGAGGTCTCCTCGAACCCGGTCTCGAGGAAGAGCTCGCAGGCGGCGTCGTAGATCGTCCCGTGCAGCTGGCGCCAGCGCCGCTGGCGTCGATCGAGTCCCTCTTCCACCGGGGCGTCCATGGTCACGTCGCCACTCACCTCACCTCACTGCGACTTATACTCGAGGGCAAGCATAGTCCAGAATCACCCATCTGACCCCGGTCCACGGACCGCCGCGAGCGTCCCCCGGCAGGTTCGCGATCCCCCGCTCCCGCCGGGACGGGCGGGTCAGCCCGCGATCCGGCGACGGTGCGGGCGGTACCGACCGGGTCGAGGAGGCCGTCGACGTGCTCGCGCAGCTCGCGGCCGCGCAGACCGGCGATCCGCCGCCAGGGGAACGAGCCCCCCGATGGCGCGGCCGATCGCGCTCGTGCCCGAGCCGGACTCCCCGGCCAGGGCGACCGCCTCTCAGGGAGGGCCCAACCGTGACAACGCGACGTCTCAACGAGAGTGGAAGCGTCAGAGGGCACGTGTGTGACGTGCTCGCAACGCGGCGCTCAACCCGCATACAGGAAGGCGGGCGCCGTCGATGCGAGCGATGAGTCCTGATCGCGCGCCCGGTCACCCTGCCTAGCCCGTACGACCACCCCGGAGGCACGATGACACGCGACTGGCTGGCGGACACGCGCACGTCGTACGACGCGGACGCGCGCGGCTATGCCGAGAAGGTGAGGGGGCTGCTGGAGCAGAGCCCCTACCTCCGGGGCGGCCTGAGCATCTTCGCCGAGCTGGTGCGCGACGCGGGCGGCGGTCCGGTCGCGGACGTGGGCTGCGGTCCGGGGCACGTCACGCGCCACCTCGCCGACCGCGGCGTGGACGCCTTCGGCATCGACCTCGCGCCCGAGATGGTCGCCCTCGCGCGCCGGGACCATCCCGACCTCCGCTTCGAGGTGGGCACCATGACCGACCTCGACCTGGCCGACGGGTCGATCGCCGGGCTGCTCGCCTTCTGGTCGGTGATCCACGTGCCCGACCATGCGGTGCCAGGTGTCTTCGCCGAGTTCCACCGGGTCCTGCGCCCGGGTGGCCCACTGCTGGTGGGCTTCCACGTCGGCGACGGCACGCGCACGACCACCCAGGGCTACACCGGTCGCGCGATCCACGTCGAGAGCCATCGCCGCAGGCCCGGTCAGGTCAGCGACTGGCTGCGTGCGGCGGGGTTCGGCATCGAGGCGGAGCTCCTGACCGACCCGGACGCCGAGCGGCCCGGCGCCATGATCTTCGCGCGCACTCAGGCCCAGTCATAGGCCATGTCGGCGATCCACCACTGCCCGTCGGCCACCCAAGGGGCCCTTCGCCTGCTTCCCGACGAGTCCACGACCTGCCGGCGCATACGTTCGCCAAGAAGCCTGACCTGCCCCTCGGTCACCGTCTCAATCTCGACCGAGGCTCAGCATGAGTGCCACCTGCGGCAGGGCCCCACCGGTGTGAGTCACGAAGACCTCCGAGGTCCAACAGGTGTGGGTGCGTGGTTGCTCCACACCTCACTCGGAGGTCTTCGTCATCGTCCAGCAGGCACGCCGTACCTGACGTCCGCGGTCAGGACGCCTAGGGCGAGACGACGATCACTCCCACGTAGGTCGTGCCGGCGACCGGGTCGAGCACGTCACCGTCGAGCGTGATGGTCGCCGCCCCGCCCCGCTTCGATCGGACCGCCGCGGAGTCGTTGAGCGTCAGCGCGCTCAGATGCGAGTCGCCAGTGACAGTCCAGACGCTGCCCCCGCCGAGGGTGACCAGAACGCCGTTGTTGACAACCGGACTGGCTGCGTTGTCGACCACCCCGAGCTCCTCGTAGTTGGAGAAGTCGATCGAGCTCACGCGGTGCTTCGCCGTGCTCGCGGAGATCACCCCTCGCACGCGGGTGTCGTCGAAGTCCAGGACGAGGTTCTTGCCCTGGATGTTGCCGACCCCTCCGCCCAGCACGGAGTTGTAGAAGTCGCCCTCGAGACGCAGCTTCGTGAAGGTGCCACGCGCGTCCGTGGCGTTCGCAACGGTCGGGTCCCAGGACGCGGACTTCACCGCCGGGTCGGTCGGCTCGACGTACGCCTTCGTGTACACCCGCGACCAGGGCTTGTCGACGGAGTCGACCCCGCCCGGATTGTCGTTGTCCATCAACTGGTAGACGACGCCGTTCTCCGCGACGACGCTCGCACCCCCCGAGCCGTCCACGACGACCTCCGACTGCGAGGCCTTGGAGAGGAAGGCGGTGCGCACGGTGCGCAGGGCGGTCGCACCGTCGATGACGACGGCCCCGTTGCTCTGCCACATGAAGCCGAACTTGCGCGAGCGCAGCGTCGATGCCCGCGGCCACACCGAGTGGATGTCGGCACCGGTCAGACCGAGGTCGTACTCGTCCTGCAGGGCCTGGAGCGCAGCCGGGCTGCTGTCCCCGTAGTGGGTGCCGAGGGTCCCCCAGTTGATCATGATGTAGGACCCGACATCGATGCTGGTGCCGAGGAAGTGCTCGGTCACGTTGCCGATGCCGTAGCTGCCGTAGCCGTCGCTTCCCGTGCTGCGCAGCCGGGAGTTCACCGAGACGAGGACGCAGTTCTGGCCGGAGTCGACCGAGAGGCAGCCCCAGTTCTCCACCGTCACGTTGGCCCGGAGGTACGTCGCCCTCGTTCCCGCCCCGAGCAGGTTGGTGGTGCGCACGGTGCCGTACATCCCCAGCAGCCACGGGCAGGTCATCATGAACGTGGTGTCACCGGTGTTCTCGTACTCGGCCGGCAGCTCGCCGTCGAGGCAGCAGAGCGTGGAGTCCTTGACGACCACTCGGCTGCCACCATCAGCCACGACTGCGGTGCGGACGACGCCGACGTTGTCCACCGTCGAGCCCTCCACGCGGAGGAGCGTGTCGGCTCCCGTCGCGTACACAGCGGCGCCGTAGCCGCAGAAGTCGTTGCGGCCGTTGCCGTCGAAGCGGATGTCGACGTCGTCGAGGAGGTAGTCACCACCGGCGACGTACACCCCGTTGAAGGCCTCGCCCCGCGAGCGCAGGCGTACGTGGCGCGCCCACGCGTCGCGGACCTGTCCGCCCTGGACGGCCGCCAGGACCGACCGATCGACGTCGACGCCGTCACCGTCGACGTACAGGGCCTGGCGGAACGGCCACGTGTGCGAGTTGAAGACGACCTCGTTGGCCGTGGCTACCGTGATCACCACCCTGCCCCGGTAGGTCCCGGCGGCGACGTAGGCGTCGATGCCGTCGTCGTCGTAGAGGCTGGTCAGCGTGGTGCCCACCTCGACGCCGTTCACGGTCAGTGTGAGCTCGTGGCCCTCGGGGGCGACGATCCGGCCGCCTTCCTCGATCTCGAGCCGGCGCAGCTCGCGCGTGGACGAGACCGTCAGGGTCTCGCCCGAGGCGATGTACACGCCGTGCGGGTGACCGCCCTGCCGGTGGCCGCGGCTGGCGATCGCCGGGGACCACCCGACGAGCGATGCCGTCGCGGCGCCTGCCCCGACGGCGATGAGGGAGCGCCGTCCCACGCGACGTGGGACGGGACCGGTCGGCTCCGGCGGCAGTGCGCGCGACGACGGTGTGCTGATGGACATGGCGGCTCCTGTACTGCCGACCGACGCATCGGCCGGCATCGTGGCGGACGCCCGCGCCCAGGGCCAGACCGGCGCGCAACAGCACCGCCGTGAGCCCGAGAACACGGCCGAGGATGAGACGTCCGTCACGTTAACGTGTCGACACTTGGCGGTCAACAGCCGCGGCAATGAGCGGCCTTCGCCGCCCACATGGGCCGCACAGGAGAATCAAATGTCGACACAAGGATGGCCTTGAGTCTCGCTCCTACCGCGACGAAGCGGTGGGCTCACCGCGCCAGCGCGTCGACCAGTCCGTCGAGAACGGCATCGGTGCGCTCGGCGGGGAGCGCGATTCCCGGCACCTGGAGGGTCAGCTCGTCGACACCCTGGCGGCTGAGCTGGCGCTCCTTCGCCACGACGGCCTCGACCACCTCCTCCGGGGTCCCGGCCGCGGCGAGTCCATCGAGCATCTCGTCGGGAACCAGCTCGGAGCCGAGCTCGCGCCACGGCACCCGTCCGCGGACCAGGTCCACCCGCGCGCGCACCGACGCGGCGCACCCGGCCCACGGCGTGTGCTCGAAGAACGCCGCGAACCCGGGCTGCGCGGCGTAGAGCGCGATCTGGGCGCGAGCCAGCGCCCGGGCCTCCTCGCCGTCCTCGAGGGCGCAGGAGACCATCCAGGCAGCGATGCTCGGCCCCGTGCGGCCGACCGATCCGGCCGCTTCCTCGGACACCGGGAGCACGACCTGGTCGAGGTACCGCTCCACGTGGCCGAAGGGGTGGAGCGCGATGCCGTCCGCCTCTCGCGAGAGCAGCCGGAGCGCCGTGGGCATCAGCGCCGCGGCATACAGCCGGACCCCGTCGAGCAGCTCCCGCGGGTGCCCGAAGGCGAAGCCGGGCATCGATACGTCGTAGAACCGGCCGTGGTGCTCGAGGCCGCCGTCGCTGTCGAGCGCGGCCCGCATCACGGCGAGGTACTCGGCGAGCCGGGTGGCGGGGTGGTCGAACTCGATCCCGAACTCTCCGCGCGTGTGATCGGTGCCCGCGCCGATCCCGAGCGTGAGTCGCCCTCCGACAGCGGCCGACGCCTCCACGGCGGCGGCGACCATGGCCATCGGGTGCCGGGTGAAGGCATAGGCGATCCCGGTCCCAACCAGGAGGGACGAGGTGTGGGAGCCCACGTGCTGGGCTCTCGCGACGGCGTCCCGCGAGCGCAGCTCGGTGGTCCAGGCCCGGTCGAAGCCGGCCCTCTCGGCCCGCGTGCCGGCATCGGCCAGCGTCGGGAAGGCGGAGACCGCCAGAGCGACCGAGCGCTTGATGCTCACGCCGCGGTGACCCCACCGTCGATGGGCACGTTGGCACCGGTGACCCAGCTGGACTCGTCCGAGCCGAGCCAGAGCGCGCACTGCGCGACGTCCTCGGGCACCCCGAGTCGTCCGAGCAGGGTACGGGCCACGATCGTCGAGGCCAGGTCGCCGTCGGTGGCCCCGGCCGCCTTCGTCGCGTCCGTCTGCACCAGGCCAGGGGCGATCGTGTTCACCCGGATGTTGTCCGGTCCGCCCTCGATCGCGAGCTGGCGCGACATGGCCAGGATCGCTCCCTTGCCGGCCGTGTGGGCAACCATGCCCATGTGGCGGCTGCCCCGGAAGGAGTTGACCGAGGCGAAGTTGATCACCGCCCCGCGCCCCGACGCCCGCAGCAAGGGCCACGCCGCCTGGCAGAGCAGGAAGACCAGGTCGACCTCTCCCACGATGGTGGGGCGGAAGGCGCTCTCGTAGTCCATCTCCCACACCGGCCCCATGTGCGGCTGGATGGCGCCGGCGTTGACCAGGGTGTCCACCCTCCCGTGGGCGCGGTCGATCTCGCCGGTCAGGCGGCGTACGTCGGAGGGGTCTGTCAGGTCGCAGCGCAGCACGGACGCGAAGGGCGCACCGGCCTCGGCCGAGCGCGCGGCGGTTGTCTCGGCGCTGCCCAGGTCGATGTCGACCGCCACGACCGCGGCACCCTCGGCGGCGTAGCGCAGGGCGACGCCCTGACCGATGCCGGAGCCGACCCCGGTGACGACGGCGACGCGATCGGCCATCCGGCCCTGGGTGCTGCTCATCCTGCTCCTCCAATGGTGACGTGGGTGGACGGGTCCGCCACCGAGCTCCAGCTCTGCGGCGCCCGGACGTAGGTGGGGTCGATGTCGGTGATGTGCTCGGCGCCGACCATCGCCAGCGACACGTCGAGCTGGTGGCGGAGCAGCTCGAACACCGCGGTCACGCCGGCGGCGCCGCCGACGGCGAGGCCGAGCAGGGTGGGGCGGCCGACCAGGACGGCCCGGGCACCGAGCCCGAGGGCTCGCAGGACGTCGCTGCCTTGGCGGACCCCGCCGTCGAGGTAGACCTCGACCTCGGAGCCGACCTCGGCGACGACTGCGGGAAGTGCGGACAGGGTGGCCGGTGACCCGTCGAGCGACATGCCGCCGTGGTTGGACACCACGATCGCATCGACGCCGGCGTCAGCGGCGCGGCGGGCGTCAGCGGCGGTCACGATCCCCTTGACCACCAGCGGACCACCCCACTGCTGCCTGAGCCAGGCCAGGTCGGACCAGAGGGCGGTCTGTCGCAGGCGCGGTCCCATGGCCTGCTGGGCGGCGGCGAGGTCCGCGCCGTCGCGCAGGAACCGCGCCGTCCAGCCGGGGCGTCGCACCAGCTCGGGACCGAACGCGCGGGCCGAGGCGAGTGAGATGGAGAGGCCGACCGGGCGCTTCGGGGAGACCGGACAGTCCACGGTGACGACGATCGCCGAGAAGCCCCGCCGACGCGCGTCGGCGATGATCTGGGCGCACCGCTCATGACCGTGCGAGAGGTAGACCTGCTGCCACACCGGGCCGGTGGCACGGTCCGCCACGGCGTCGACTCCGTGGCCCGCCATCATGCTGACCACCGCGATCGTGCCGGCGCGTCCGCACGCCTCGGCGACACCGGGCGCCCCGTCCGGGTGCACCATCCGGAGCCCCCCGACCGGTGCCGCGAGCACCGGCATCGACACCTCCGTGCCCAGCACGGTGGTGGTCAACGAGCGCTGCTCCCACCCGACCGCGGCCCGCGGCACCAGGTCGACCCGGTCGAACGCGGCCTCGTTGGCCCGTGCCGTCACGCCGCGCCCGGTGCCGTGGGTCATGTCCTCGAACAGCGTCGGTGGCAGCACCTTGGCGGCGCGCCGTCGCACCTCCTCGTAGGAGTGCAGCTCCGGCATCCGCACCGGACTACCAGTCCACGCGCGCCGGCGCCGGCTCTCCGTAGGCGTCCTTCCACGACACCACCGGGTTGCGGAGCACGCCGATGCCCTCGATCTCGGCCTCCATCACGTCGCCGGGCTGGAGGTAGAAGTCGAAGGGGTTGGGCTGCACGGCGGCGACCCCCGACACGGTGCCGGTGGTGATCAGGTCGCCGGCGGAGTAGATCTGCGGAGAGTGGTAGGCCACCAGGTGCGGGATCGAGACCCGCATCTGGCTGGTGTGGCCGGTCTGGCGAACCTCGCCGTTGACCCGCAGCTCCATGGCCAGGTTCATCATGTCGGGCACCTCGTCGGCCGTGACGATCCACGGCCCGATGGGGCAGAAGGTGTCGATCCCCTTGGAGAAGGAGAACACGCCGGACTCCATCTCCTTGCGCTGGATGTCGCGCGCGGTGATGTCGTTGAAGACGGTGAAGCCGGCGATGTGCTCGATCGCCTCGTCGGGGCCGAAGAACTTGCCGGGCTTGCCGATCACCACGGCGAGCTCGAGCTCGTAGTCGAGCTCGTTGGTCAGGCTCTCCGGGTAGACGACCGGGTCCTCGGGCCCGATGACCGCGTCGACGTTCTGGAAGAACACGATGCCCTTGTGCACCGGGTGCGACCAGTCCACGGCGGTCAGCTCGTCGTGGTGGTCGGCGAAGTTGCCGGCCGTGTGGAAGAACTTCTTGGGCTGGATCGGCGCGCGCAGCCGGACATCGGCCAGCTTGAGGCGCTCGCCGGTCTCTCCGACCTTGCCCTCGCGCTCGAAGTACGCGCGGGTGGAGGGGACGTCGAGCTCGATGACGTCCTCGCCGTCGAGCCGGCCGACGCGGCCTTCGTCGAAGGTGATCAGCTTCATGGGTGGGGCTCCGCTTCTGGGGATGAGTGGTCTCGGGAGGTCGCCGGCTCAGGCGCCGACCATGTTGTAGCCGCCGTCGGCGATCAGGTAGCTGCCGGTGATGTGCGAGGCGTCCTGGGTGGCGAGGAACAGCGCCGTGCCCGCCACCACCTCCGGCGGCGGGATCTGGCCCATCGGGGTGGCCGCGATCAGCTTCTCGCGCCGTCCGGCCTTCCAGTCGTCGCGGGCGACGAGCGCCTCGGTCTCCATGAAGCCCGGGGCGAAGGTGTTGACCCGCACCGTGGGCGCGAAGGCGTTGGCGTAGGACTTGGTGATGCCGAGGATCGCGTACTTCGACGCCGCGTACTGCGGGGCGCGAGCACTGCCGCGGACCACCACCGTGGAGCCGATGTTGACGATCGACCCGTGGCCCTGGTCGAGCATCCGCGCGCCGAACTCGTGGGTCATCATCAGCGTGCCCTTGACGTCGACGTCGATGACGCGGTCGAGCGACTCCTGGTTCAGGTCGCGCCAACCCTGGGTCTCACTGGCGAAGTCTCCGACGTTGTTGACCAGCACGTCGATGGTCCCGAAGTGGGCGAAGGCGTCGTCGGCGAGCCGGCGCACCTGGTCCCAGTCGGAGATGTCGGCCTGGCCGAGCCAGGTCTTGCGGCCCAGCTCCTCGATGCGCGCGACGGTCCTCTCGGCCCCGCCTCGGGACCGGTTGTAGTGCACGCCCACGTCGGCGCCCTCCTGGGCGGCCCGGTAGGCGATCGCCGCACCGAAGCCGGTCCCGGCTCCGGTCACCAGCGCGTTCTTCCCGGCGAAGCGGGCGAAGATCTGCTCGGTCTCGTTCACGTCGTTCATGTGTGGCTCCTGGTTCTGCGGGTTCAGACGAGGGTTCGGCCACCGTCGATGTAGAGCACGTGGCCGGTGACGAACGCCGCGTGCGGGGAGGAGAGGAAGAGGATCGGGCCGACGACCTCGTCGGGACGGCCCAGCCGTCCGGCGGGCACCAGGGCGGTCAGCCCGTCGCGCACGCCCGGCTTGGCCAGGTGCGCGGCGGTCAGATTGGTCTCGACGTAGCCGGGGGCAACCGCGTTGACGGTGACGCCGGAGGCGGCCCACTCACGGGCCATGACCCGCATCATCTGGTTCATGCCGCCCTTGGACGCCGCGTACGGCGCGTGGTGGGCGTGCGCGAGGAGGCCGGAGACGGAGGAGAGCATGACGATCCGGCCACGACCTCGCTCGACCATGTGCCGACCGGCCGCCTGGGCGACGCGGAACGCGGACCCCAGGTTGATCTCCATCACCCGGTCCCACTCGTCCTCGCTGAACTCGAGCACGGGGCGGCGGTCGTTGACGCCGACGCAGTGGAGGAGCACGTCGAGGCCGCCGAGCCGGCTGACGGCCGTCGAGACCACGGCCTCACCTGAGCCCGGTCGGGTCAGGTCCGCGGCGAGCACCTCCACACCGGGGTGCTGGTCGGCGATCTGGTCGAGCCGGTCCTGGTCGCGGTCGGTCACCAGGACCCGCGCACCCGCCTCGACGTACCCGGCCACGCACTCGCTGCCGATCCCTCCGGCGCCAGCGACTACGACGGCCACGTCACGGAGGCCTAGCCATGAAGTGTCGGCACTACTTGAAGAATTCACGCGTTTAGCGGCCTCTCTGAGCGTTTGACGGTTTGAGTGTCGACACTAACTGTCGACACTCATCTCGTCAACGGGCACCCGGTCCTTACTCGGCGCCGCTGCCCCCGATGCCCCCGGCGCCGCCCCCGGCTCCGCTCGCGGGCGGCGCCGGCACGCGGTGGGTGCGCATCAGCAGCGCGAGCGTGGCGTAGTAGCCGACCAACGCGGTCAGCTCGAAGATCTCGTCCTGGCCGAGAACGGCGTTGGCGGCGTCCCACTCCGCGTCGTCGAGGTCGGAGCGTTCCAGGAGCGCCCGGACGACGTCGAGCGCCGCGGCCTCCCTCACATCGGTGGGCGTCAGTGCCGGGAGGTCCCGCAGCGCGACGATCTCCTCCTCGCTGAGACCCGCAGCCCGCCCGACCGCTTCGTGCGCATAGCGTTCGAACTCGCTGTCCCAGGAGGTCGCGACCGCGAGGATCGCCATCTCCCGCACGCGGTCGCTCAGCGATGTGCCGTACCGCACCGCCGCTCCCAGCGCCTGCAGGGCGTCCCCGACCGTGGGGGAGAGCAGCATCGCGTTGAAGGGTCCGTTGAGGCGCCCGTCGGGGTCGGTGAGCTCGAAGAGCTTCGGCCCCGAGGCCCGCGGACCACCCGCGATGCTGGCGTAGACCGCGGCCTGGTCGGCGGTGAGCTCGGACGGGCGCAGGGCGCGGACGCGCGGGCCGCTCATGCGGCCGGCACCGCGGCGGGATCCACGGAGGCCACCGCCCGGCGATCCCGGGCCCGGGTACGCGGTGCGCGTTGGACGTACCACCCCAGGGAGAGGTACTCGACGGCCATGAGCAGCAGGGTCAACGCGTAGCCCAGCAGACCGATCAGCAGCGTTCCGGCCCACGTGTCGGCCACGTGGAAGGAGGAGCCGGAGGTCAGGATGAAGTAACCGAGCCCCTCGGGCGACCCGTAGATCTCGGAGACGATCATCATCACGATCGCGACGGCCAACGAGATCCTGATGCCGGCCAGGATCTGAGGTGCCGCTCCGGGGATCAGCACCTTGCGCAGCCGGAGCAGCGGCCCGATGCGGTAGGCGCGCACGGACTCGCGGACCGCCGGGGAGATGCCATGGACCCCGGCGATCGTGTTGAGCAGGATCGGCCAGAACGCTCCGAGGCTGATCAGGAAGATCTTGGGGGCGGCGCCGATCCCCAGGGTGAGGATGATGACCGGGGTGAAGGAGACCATGGGCGTGGCCCGGGCGAAGTCGAGGACCGGTTGGCTGGCCACCCGGAACCACTCGGTCTCGGCGATCACCGTGCCGATCACGGTCCCGGCCACGATGGCGATGGCCAGGCCGGCCACCAGGTTCTTCAGGCTGAACAGCAGGTCCGACAGCAGGTCGCCTTCGACGAAGGCGTCCTTGAGCGCCACCAGGACCTCGCTGAACGGCGGGAAGTAGAAGGACGTGCTGTTGGCGGTGGCCACGAACAGGAGCACGACCACCAGGGCCGGCATCCACAGCTGCAGCAGGGCGCCGAGGAGGAAGCGCGTCGGTCGACTCGCAGTCATCATCAGTTCTCCAGGGTGGTCGGCGGACGCCAGGCCAGGGCACGGGCCTCGGCCAGCTGCACGAGCCGAGTCACGATGAACCCGAGCAGCCCGGCAGTCAGGATGTAGGCGTAGGCATTGGCAGAGTTCTGGTCCTGCTGGCTGGTCACGATGACGTGACCGACGCCCGGGACGGTGGTGAGGATCTCGACCCCGATCGAGACCAGGACTGCCATGGTCGCGGCGATCCGCAGGCCGGTCCACACCGACGGCGATGCGGCCGGGAGCACCACCTTGCGGAATCGGAGGAGTCGACCGATGCGGTAGCTGCGCACGGTCTCGTCGACGGACTCGGAGACGCTCTGTGCGCCGTACTGGGCCTGGATGATCAACGGGAACACGCACGCGAGGAAGACCACGACCCCCTTCATCATGAAGGACGTGCCCATGACCAGGAGCATCACCGGCAGGATCGCGATGACCGGGAACGATCGCCCGAACTCCACGAGCACCCGCGTCGACCGCTCGGCCCACGCGTAGGTCCCCGTCACCAGGCCCAGCGGAATGCCGACCAGGGCGGCCGCCACCAGCCCCCCGACGGCCGAGCGCAGGGTGTCGAGCAGGGTGGTCCAGTAGTCGGCGGTCTGCACGTCCTCGACGAGCCGCTCGGCGACCGACCACGGCGCCGGCAGGGCGTCGACGGTCATCACGTCCGCCATCCGGGCCACGGACCACGCCGCCAGGATGGCGAGGACGAACGCGGTCTGCAGGGCGAGTCGGCGGGCGTGCCCGCTCCGGGTCGGCCGCCGCGCCCGCTTGGGCGCCGCGGCCGGGTCCGGTGTGGTGTCGACGAGGGTCGTCACGATGCTCCAGCCTCGATCGTCAGTCGGTCGGGGCGTCGGACCAGAGCAGGTCCGTGCCCTTCACGTCGTTGTCGGTGATGCCGTACTTGTAGAAGTTGGCCGCCGCGGTGTCCACGGCCTCGGTGTCGAAGGAGTAGTCGAAGGGGGAGATGTCCCGGTTGGCGATGGTGTCGGCATCCATCTCGGTGTACTTGGTGTCGACCGCTCGCACGGCGTCCGGGTTCTTGTTCGCGTAGTCGACGCCCTTGGAGAAGGCGTCGACGAACTCCTGTGCGACGTCGGCGTTGTCATCGAGCCAGCCGCTGTCGGCGAAGATGAGCGACTGGGGGTCGCCCAGGAGCTCCTGACCGCCCTTGTCGATCGGCTTGAGACCGTCCGCGACCGCGGTGGTGTAGAACGTCGCGAACGTGCTGATCGCGTCGACCTGGCCCTTGTTGACCGCGTCCTGGAGCGAGTCGGTCGGCAGCGCCACCCAGTCGACCTTGCTGGGATCGCCGCCGGCCTCCTCGACCGAGTACATCGCCACCATCTGCAGGTTCCCGCCCAGGACCGGGAGGCCGACCTTCTTGCCCTCCAGGTCGGCCGGGGAGCTGATCGAGCTGTTCTTGGCCACCAGGAGTCCGTCGCTCTGCGCGATGTCGTCGGAGGACGCCTGGATCTGGGCGACCGCCTTCACGTCGAGCCCCTCGGCCCCGGCCTTGACCAGACCACCGATGTCGGTCATCGCCAGCTGCGCCTCACCCTTCAGCACGGACGGGACGTTCTGCGAGGTGTCCGCGGCGCCGGCCTTGATCGTGACGTCGAGGCCGGCGTCCTTGAAGAACCCCTGCTCCTGGGCGATGTAGATGGCCTCGAAGGTGCCGCCGGTCGACCGCAACAGGGTCAGCTTGGTGAGCCCGTCGGAGGTGGTGGCCGCGCTCGAGTCGTCGCCGCCGCAGGCCGCGAGCGAGCTCACCGAGAGGGCGAGGATGCCGGCGAGCGCTGCTGCGCGCCGACCGCTGAGGATGCCGAACTGCATGAGGTGTCCTTCCGGTGGTGGTCTGACAGCGGTGCGTGTGACCACGCTCTCACTATGGCTTGGACCGTACTGTCGACAGATTGCAGGTGTCAACCGATCGGCACGACCGTCTTCCTCCTTTCTTGTCGACACTTATCCACCGAAGTGTGGACACAAGGCACACTCGGGCCTACTGTCCTCGGGTCCGCACGCCCCGCCTCACCCTGGAGTGCCCCCGATGCCAGAGCCCCGCCCCGCGACCGTCCTGCCCGCCGAGGACCAGCTCGAGATCGGCACCCTGGTCGCCCGCCTGTGCCAGGCCCTGGACTTCAGCCGGCCCGCCGACTTCGTCGAGGTGTTCACCGACGACGGGATCTACCAGGCGGTCTCCTCCGAGGCGACCGGACGCCAGCCCCGGTTCCGCCACGTCGGTCCGCAGGAGCTGCTCGCGTTCGCCACCGCCGCGGTCGAGAAGCGCCAGGGGCTGGGTCGGCACTGGACGGGCGACCTGGTGCTCGAGTCCGAGGCGGCCGGCACGGACCATGCCCGCGGCACGTCGTACGTGCTGTTCGTCGAGATCGACGCCGACACGAAGGAGCGCCGGGTGCTCATCTCCGGCGTGCACGAGGACCGTTTCGTCAGGACCCCGGACGGCTGGCGCGTCGCGAGCCGCACCGTCGTCGCCGACATCTGAACCGCCCCCATCCCCGAGGAGTGAGCATGACCACCGAGCAGACCGAGCAGACCGAGCAGACCGAGCAGACCGAGCAGACCGAGCAGACCGAGCAGACCGAGAAGACCGAGCAGACCGAGCAGACCGAGCAGACCGAGCAGACCGGGCAGACCGGGACGTTCCCGCCGCAGGCCTGGGCGCACCGTCAGGGCAAGGTCACCATGAAGACACTCGCGCCTGCCGATTGGAGCCCGGAGGCGCTCGCCGCCCGGGCCCAGATCGCCGAGGCGTTCTACCGGTTCGGCATCGGGCACGACGAGTGCCGTGCCGACGTGGCCGGCTCGTGCTTCACCGACGACGTCGTCTACCACGTGGCGCTGGGCTCGGCCACGCCCTTCACCACGTTCACCGGCCGGGCCACCGTCGAGGAGCGCCTCACGGCGATCTTCGCGGAGATGAGCGACCAGCGCCGCCACGTGATCAGCAACGTGCTGGTCGAGGATCTCGACCTCGCCGCCGGCACCGCCTCGGCGCTCGCGTTCGGCGCGGTGACGGTCGCCGCGGACGGACTGATCCTGGGCTCGAGCGTCTTCTACACCGCCGACCTGCGCCGCGACGCGGACGGCTGCTGGCGCTTCAGCGAGTTCTTCATCGGCATGGACGACTTCGCCGGGCGCCGACCCCGGGCGGGAGAGAGCTCCCCCGTCGACTGATCCCCGGCTGCCGGCCTTCAGCCGACGGCGACGTCGAGGATGACCGAGCCCCCGGTGATCGGAGCACCCGCCTCCACGCAGGCGGCGTGCAGCGGGTGCGCGACCATCGCACGGAGGGCGGCGGCATCGTCGAGCTCGATGGTGGTGACGTGGTCGAAGCCACCGTCGCGCGGCACCAGCCCGAGGTTGCGACCGGTGACGACGGCCCCGACGCCGGGGACGGCCGTCAGACCGCGGAGCCGGCTCTCGAGCTCCGCCACCTGCTCCTCGGCAGCGCCGGCGACCAGGGTGCGCAGGATGAGATGGCGGATCATGACGCGACTGTAGAGCCCGGCCGGCATTTCTGTCGACAGAATCTACACCCAGGTGCGCCACCAAGCGCCTGGTCTGGCGATCTCTCCTCTTGACGAGGCAAAACTGTCGACACTACGGTCGGCCCGTGCATCCGAGTGCCCCGATCCCTGACCTCGCGTCGCCACCTCAGGCCGACACCACCGGTCCGGTGCCCTTCCTGGTCGGCTCGCGATGTGGCGACTGCGGCACCCGCGCCTTCCCGGCACGCACGGTCTGTCCGCGGTGCGCGCGGCCCCGTCCCGAGCCCAGTCCGCTGGGGAGCAGGGGCAGGTTGTACTCGTGGACGACCGTGCACGTCTCCAGCAGCCGTCCGACGCCGTACGACATCGGCTACGTCGACCTGTCCGACCCCGAGGGTGTCGGGGTGCGGGTGCTGGCGCCGCTGCTGGCCCATCCCGGGGGCGGCTGGCAGGTCGACCAGCCGGTCGAGCTCGCCCAGGACCCCGACAGTCCCGCCGGGTGGGCGTTCGCCGACTCCCGGCGCACCGGGACCGTTCGGTGAGCGGGCAGCTGGAGGCTCCGACGTACGTCGTCGGGGCGGCCATGATCCCGATGGGCCGGCACCGCGACTGCTCCTACGCGGGACTCGCCGTCGGCCCGGTGCTCGACGCCCTGCGCTGCGCCGGGATCGACCGTCGTGAGGTCCAGGCCGCCTGGTTCGGACACAGCTTCGGCGGGATGCTGACCGGTCAGCGGATCCTCAAGGAGATCGGCATCGGGGGCATCCCGGTCGTCAACGTCGACAACGCCTGTTCGGGCGGCGCGACCGCGCTGCACCAGGCCGCGCGGGCGGTCGCCGCCGGCGAGCACGAGGTGGCCCTGGTGGTGGGGGTCGAGAAGCTGACCCAGTTCGGTGGCGGCACGCTCCCGCTGGTCGCCGAGGATCCCGAGGTGCAGCAGGGGATGGTCATGCCCGCGCTCTACGCGATGCGGGCCCGCCGCTACCTCCACGACCGGGGCAGCCTCGCGGACCTGGCCGCGGTCAGTGTCAAGGCCCGTCGCCACGGCGCGCGCAATCCGCTCGCCCAGCTGCGCTCGGAGGTCACCGCCGAGCAGGTGCTCGGATCGCGACGGATCGCCGATCCGCTCACCCTGTTCATGTGCTGCCCGACCGGCGACGGTGCAGCCGCGGTCGTGCTCGTCTCCGAGGCCGTTCGCCGCCGTCTCGACGGCCCGGCCGTCGAGCTCCTGGCGTCGGTACTCCACTCGGGCACGCTCGAGCTGGGGGCACGCGACATGCTGCGCCCGGAGATCACCGTCGACTCGGCGCGCGAGGCCTACGAGGCTGCCGGCCTCGGTCCCGAGGAGCTCGACGTGGTCGAGCTCCACGACGCCTTCAGCATCGCCGAGCTCGTCTACTACGAGGCCCTCGGCCTGTGCCCCGCGGGGGAGGCCGCCTCGCTCCTGCATCGGGGCGAGACCACCTTCGGCGGTCGCGTGGTGGTCAACCCGAGCGGCGGGCTGCTGGCCAAGGGCCACCCGGTCGGCGCGAGCGGCGCCGCCCAGGTGGCAGAGGTGTTCTGGCAGCTGACCGGACGAGCCGGGGACCGGCAGGTGGAGGGTGCACGCACCGCCCTCACCCACGTCACGGGTGGCGGGATAGCCGGGCTCGACCATGGCGCCTGCACCGTCCACGTCTTCCGGTCCGCGTGAGCGGCACCGCCCCCGGAGGGCCGCTGGACGGGATCCGCGTGGTCGACCTGACCACCTTCCTGTCAGGTCCCTTCTGCACGCAGATCCTCGCCGACCTCGGCGCGGACGTGGTCAAGGTCGAGAGTCCCGGGGGCGACTCCAGCCGCCATATCCCGCCGCACTTCGTCGGGGACGACAGCGCCTACTTCCTCAGCCACAACCGCGGCAAGCGCTCCGTGGTGGTCGACCTCAAGCACCCCGACGGACGCGACGTCGTCCGCCGGATGGTCGCGAGAGCCGACATCGTGGTGGAGAACTTCCGTCCGGGTGTGGCCGCCAGGCTCGGCCTGGACCCCGCCCTGCTGCGCGTCGAGCACCCCCGGCTCGTCTGGGTCTCGATCAGCGGCTTCGGGCAGCACGGACCGTGGCGCGAGCAGCCCGCGTACGACATCGTCGTCCAGGCGCTCTCGGGAATCATGAGCCTGACCGGCCTGCCGGACGCGCCGGCGATGCGGCTCGGCATCCCGGCCGGCGACCTGGTCGCCGGGATGTACGCCGTGATGGCCGCGCTCGCGGGCATCGTGCAGCGCGAGCGGACCGGCGGCGGGCGCTGGGCCGACGTGTCGATGCTCGACGGAGCCCTCTCGATGCTCTCCTACCAGGCCGTCTACAGCACCGTCTCCGGCACCACACCACGCCCGCAGGGCAGCCGCCACGACTCCATACCGACCTACCGCAGCTTCGTCGGCGGGGACGGGCGGGAGCTCGTGGTCGCCGCCAACACGCAGCGCATGTGGGTCGGGCTCTGCGAGGTCCTGGGCCGCAGCGAGCTGGTGGAGGACCCCCGCTTCAGCACCGGACGCGATCGGCTGCAGCACGAGAGAGAGCTGGCCGTCGTGCTCGAGGAGGCGTTCGCCTCCCGCCCGGCCGAGGCATGGGTGGCCGAGCTCGTCGCCCGGTCGGTCCCCGCGGCGATGATCAAGAGCGTGCCCGAGGCGATCGAGGACGCGCGCAGCCACGGGCGCGGCATGTCGCTCCCGCTGACCTCGGCCGCCGGCGAGGTCGTCGAGACGATCGGCTCGCCGCTGCAGTGGATGGACGGCGGCGTGGCCACCACGCGGTATCCGCCGGGCCTGGGGGAGCACACGCGCGACGTGCTCGACGAGCTCGGCTACACCGCCGAGGACGTCGCCGCCCTGGCCGAGCGTGGGGTCGTCACGGTGGGCTGAGCCTGGATCGGTCGAGCTCCTCGGCCAGCATCGGCATCGCCATGGTCGCGCTGTGGATGCCGAGGACGGAGACCAGCTCGAGGACCTCGACCACGTGGGCGGGCGGAGCGCCGGCGGCGAGCGCGGCGGTGATGTGCCGGCGGGTCGCCGCTGCGTGCAGGTGGGTGGTGGCCGCGTTGGCTGCCAGCAGCACCAGCTCGATGACGGCCGGGTCCAGCGGGCTCCGCTCGCGTACTCCCGCGGCCCACCCGCGGACCGCGGCGGCACCGTCGGGGTCGAAGGAACTCAGCGCCTCCAGCCACGGAACGGGCTCCGCCTCCGGCGCGCACGCCTCCACCAGGAGCGGAACCCCGAGCTCAAGCGACTGGAGGCCGAGCAGGCTGGTCAGCTCGAGGACCGAGACCAGCTCGGCGCGGGTCGCGCCGAGCCGGAGGGCCGAGCGCAGGTGCGCCGCGGTGCCCTCGGCATGCTGATGGGTGACCGAGGCGTCGACGGCGACGTAGACCATCTCCTTGACCTTGGCCGGCAGCGTCCCCCGGCGCCACGGGCCGGAGGAGAGCTCGACGTAGTCGTCGAGGAACTCGGGGTCGGCCTGCACGATGGCCTCGAAGGGCGGCGCGAAGAAGCCGCGCTCGCGCACGAACTTCGCGCGGACCTCCTCGATCCGCGCAGATCGGTCACCCTGGTCCTGGCTCGGCTGCTCGCCGCTCGGCTCCCGCACGTCGGGCACTGTACGGCGGTCCGGACTCCGACACCACTCTTCTGTCGACAGTTTGAGGGCGATAGGCCGAGAAAGACCGAACGACATCCCCTCTTGATGCGATGTGTGTCGACAGTTACAGTGGAACCGCCACTTCCACCCAGCCAGGACGCGAGGCTCATGACTCAGCAGATTGCACGGCACGGCCAGCCCCTGGTCGTCGACGAGGTCGGGATGACCTACGGCTCGGGCGAGTCCGCCCACGAGGTGCTGCGCGGCTTGTCCCTCCGGGTCGACCCCGGTGAGTTCGTGTGCATCGTCGGCCCTTCGGGCGCCGGCAAGACGACCCTCCTGCGCTGCCTCTCCGGGCTGCTGCGGCCCACCGCGGGCAGCGTCCGGATCGGCGAGCAGCCGGTCACCCAGCCCCTCGCCGAGATCGCCGTCGTCTTCCAGGACTACCGCGGCTCGCTGATGCCCTGGATGCGCGTCCGCGACAACGTCGCCTTCCCGCTCGAGGGCATGGGCGTGAAGAAGGCCGAGCGCCTCGAGCGCGCCCAGCAGAGCCTGGAGGCCGTGGGACTCGGCGACGTCGGCCACAAGTACCCCTGGCAGCTGTCCGGCGGCATGCAGCAGCGGGTCGCGATCGCCCGCGCCATCGCCTACCGTTCCCCGATCCTGCTGATGGACGAGCCGTTCGGCTCGGTCGACGCCCAGGCCCGGTTCGATCTCGAGGACCTGGCGCTGCGGCTGCGCCGGGAGCTCGACATCACGGTCGTGGTCGTCACGCACGACATCGACGAGGCCGTCTACCTCTCGGACCGCGTCGTGGTCGTGGCCGGCACCCCCACCTCCGTCGTGGACGACCTCACCATCGACCTCGGCCCCGAGCGCGACCAGATCGCCACGCGTGCGCTGCCCCGCTTCGCCGAGCTCCGGTCCCGGGTGCTCAGCGAGATCCGTGGCGAGCGCTCCCCGGGGCACCCCGCACCGGACGCTCGACCGGCACCGGGCACGGGCCCCTCCGCCTCCGCTGCGGGCGCCGCGCCGGAGGGAGAGCGGCGCGCCGAGCCTCGCGAGCGAAGCGAGAGCACCGCCGAGACGGTCCACACCTCGGCGTGAGCCGCCCCGCGGCCCGTCGCGGGGTCGACCTGCTCGTCGCCGGCGGCGGTGTGGCCGGGATGGCCTGCGCCGTGGCGGCGGCCGACCTGGGCCTGCGCTCGCTCCTGGTGGAGAAGACCGCCGAGCTCGGCGGAGCGGCCCGCTGGTCCGGCGGCAACCTGATCGCGCTCGGCGCCACGTCCGGGATCGACCACCTGCGCGACCTCTCGTTCGGCAAGACCGACGAGGAGGTGCTGCGCGCGTACGCCGAGGGACTGGCCGCGCTGCCGACCTGGCTCGCGGACCTCGGCGCTGCCCTGAGCACCTACCCCACCTCGGGACCCGGCGCGGTGGAGCAGTGCTGGCCGCACGCATCCGGTGCCGAGGACGTGCGTTACTACCGGGTCGGCGCCGAGGGTCCCGCCGGTCCCGCGCTCCTCGCGGTGCTGACCCAGGCGCTGGCGGACCGGGTCGACGCCGGCCTGGTCGAGGTCGCCGTGCGCACCCGCGTCGTCGACCTCCGCCCAGGTCGGGACTCGGTCGGCGTCGACCTCGAGGGTCCCTCCGGGACATCTCCGGTGCTCGCGGGCGCCGTCGCACTCACCACCGGCGGCTTCGAGGGCGACCCCGCCCTCTGCGACGCCTACCTGCCGGTCAGCGGCGTGCAGCCGCTGGCCCAGTCGGCCAACACGGGCGACGGCCTGCGACTCGCCCAGGCGGCCGGAGCCGCGGTGTGGCACATGAGCAACTTCTTCGGCTACTGGGGTCATCGCGCGGAGGGACATCCGACCCTGTTCGCCGTGCGGCCGGCCGAGCCCGGCCACGTCCTGGTCGACCCGCGCGGCCACCGGTTCTGCGCCGAGACCGGTCGCGAGGTCCACGACGTGCTGCGCACGCTCGGCGCGGCGCTGCCGGACCGGCCGCACCTGCCCGCGCTGCCCGCGGCCTACGTCCTGGACCGGGCCTGCCTCGACGCCGGCCCGCTCTCGCGGATGCCGACGCCGAACGACTGGGGCTGGAGCGCCGACAACCGCGCCGAGCTGCGCCGGGGCTGGATCGTGGGCGGCGTGCCGGTCGAGGCCCTGGCCGGCCAGCTCGACGTCGCCCCCGGCATCCTGCGGAGCTCGCTCGAGCGCTACAACGCGCTCGCCGCGCGCGGTCGCGACGACGACCACGGCCGCCCGTCCGCCTCCATGCGACCGCTCGACCTCGACGAGCTGTACGCCGTGCGGGTGTGGCCCGGGGTGGCCACGACCGCCGGTGGTCCGCGCCGCGACGCGCTCGCGCGGTTGGTCGACCGCCAGGGAGATCCGCTCCCGCGGCTGCTCGCCGCCGGCGGCAACGGCAGCGTCTGGGGGCACCTGACCCAGCACGGCGGTGGCCTGACCGATGCGCTGGTGTTCGGTCGGATCGCTGCCCGGACCGCGGCCGCCGGCGTCGGCGCACCCGCCGGCGCGTAGGCGCCGCCCGGCTCAGGCCGTCGGGGTGAGCCGGGAGAGGTCGATCGCGGCGAGCGCGGCGTCGGTAGCGCGGGAGAGCAGCATCGAGGTCAGCTCGCCGTCGCGCGCCTCGATCGCGTCCAGGATGCGCACCTGGTCCGCGACGCTCGCCCCGAGCCGGCCCGCATGGGCCAGCGAGGCGCGCCGCAGCACCAGCGTGCGGAGCGCGAGCGTGTCGAGCATGTCCCCGAGGATCTCGTTGCCGGCGATCTCGACGTAGCGGCTCTGCAGGTCGACGTGCCCCCAGAAGTAGCCGTCGACGTCGCCGGCCGCGGCGTACTCCTCCATCCGCGCGAGTCGCTGGCGCAGGTCGACCAGGTCGGTGTCGCTGACCCGCTCGGCGACCAGCCCGCCCACCAGCGCCAGCAGGTGGCGCCGCACGAAGTAGATCTCGCGGACCCGCTCGGCGGTGAAGGAGGCGACCCGGGGTCGCTTGCGGGCCCGGATCTCGACGAGCCCCTCGGACTCCAGGAGCATCAGCGCCTCGCGCACCGGTGTCCGGCTGGAGCTGAACCGCTGGGCCAGGTCCACGGAGTTGAGGTCCTGGCCCGGGGTCAGCCGACCCTCGACGATGCCCAGGCCGATCCAGGTGGCGACCTGCGCGACGGCAGGCTCGCGGCGCTCCTCGAGCCGCAGCAACCGGACCAGCTCCTCCGTGCGGTCCTGGTCCGCGGCCACCTGCTCGGCTCGCTCCACCATCAGCTCCGTCTCCCTCGTCTGCGCGCGCCAGTGTGTCCCACCAAGCCGACGACGTCCATCACCACGCTCATCTCCGCGCTCGTCACCGCGCTCGTCACCGGTTCGGCTCCGGCTGGTCGGCGTCGAGAAGCCTCTGGTCGTGGGGCTCGGCCCGGAGCTCCTCCGCCAGCCGGACCGCGGCCCGGTGCCGCGCCCGGTGCTCCTCGTCGTCGATGGCGCCCGGGAAGAGGACACGACCGTCCGGGGTCTCGATGACCACGATCCAGTCGGGGTCCTCCAGCTCGACGGCCGGCTGGTGCCGGGTGCGCAGCCGGTAGCCGCGGGCCTCGGCCTCGGAGATGGTGCGGTCGACCTGCTCGGGGGACACGGCCGCCTCAGCCCGTGACGGCGACGCGACGAGCCGGGTCGAGCCGGTGGAGTCGTCCGTCCTTCATCACCATGGCGAGGTGCGCCCGGTCCTCCATGAGGCTGATGTCGGTGGTGGGATCGCCCTCGACCAGGAGCAGGTCCGCGAGGTAGCCCTCGCGGACCAGGCCGAGCTCGTCCTCCATCCCCATGATCGCCCCGCCGTTCTGGGTCGCGCACTGCAACGCCTCGGCCGGCGTCATCCCGAACCACTCGACGAACAGGCGCAGGTCGCGCGCGTTGCGCCCGACCTGGTTGATCGGGAAGCCGTAGTCCCCGCCGATGACGAGCCGGACTCCCCGCTTGTGCAGCTCGGGCGCCACCCGGCAGACGCTCTCGAAGGTCTCCTGGGTCTCCATCCCCTCGGTCGGCGGGTGCTCCATGTCGTGGAGATGGGCCCAGATGATGCCGGGGGTCGGGGCGACGAAGACCCGGTCGCGGGCCTCGACCAGAGCCTCGATCGCCTCGTCGTCGGCGAAGGTGGCGTGGTAGACGGCGCGAATGCCGTACTGCACGGCGAGGCGGATCGCCTCGGCCGAGTGCGCGTGAGCGGTCAGCCAGACCCCGCGATCGCGGGCGGTCTCCGCGGCCACCGAGACCTCCTCCTCGGTGAACTGCATGATCCGCGACGTACCCGCGACGACCGCGCTCTCTCCCGTGAGGCTCAGCTTGACGCAGTCGACACCGAGGTCGGCCATCGCGTTCACGAACACCCGGATCGACTCCGGGTCCGACGCGCGGTGGTCGATGCCCGGGAAGTCGTAGTTGCCGGGAGAGACCATCCCGGCGCTGCCCTCCCAGGAGCACGCCCGCAGCCGCGGTCCCGGGAGCCACCCCTCGGCGAAGGCCTTGCGGGCCGAGACCTCGGCCTGCGGGAGCCGGTTGCCTCCCGAGTAGCAGCTGGTGAACCCGTGGTCGAGCATCACCCGTCCGGCGTGGGCGATCAGCAGCGCCTTCTCCTCGTCCGGCTCCCGTCGGTCCGAGAGGTGCTCGACGGTGGAGCCGAAGCCGAGGTGGGTGTGCCCGTCGACGAGGCCGGGCATCAAGACCGTGCCGGCCCCGTCGATGACCTCGGCGCCGGCACGCATCGCGTCGTCGACCCGATCGGCGACCAGGCGGATGCGGTTGCCCTCGACGAGCACCTCGGCGGGACGGGCGGGGGTGCCGGTGCCGTCGAAGACACGGGCGTTGACGATGAGACGGGAGCTCACGAGCGCACCCTTTCACGAAGGAGAACGGGAGAGGAGATCAGGGTATGTGTCGACACAAGAGTAGGACGGCCCCGTCGAAGACGAAAGACCTTCGCCCACCAACCTGACACCAGGGTGACTAAGTGTCGCCACTTTGTGCAAGACTGGTGACGCTGGCCACCAGCCCGCACCCGTACCGCCCTGTCGACCGATCTCCGGAGAGTCCGTGCGCTTCGTCTCCTGCACCCACGGCGGGTCCCGCCACGCCGCCCTCGTCGACGGCGAGGACCTCATCCCGCTGCGCGGGGTCGCCGAGCTCGGCCCCGCGACCCCGACGAGCGTGCTGGCCGATCCCCCGCTGGACCGGTCCGCGACCTTCCCGCGCAGCGCGGCCCGCCTGCGCCCGGTGGTGCCGAGCCCGGGCAAGATCATCTGCGTCGGGCTCAACTACCGGGCACACATCGAGGAGACACGACGCGAGGACTCGGCCTACCCGGTGCTGTTCACCAAGTTCGCCACCAGTCTCGTCGGGCCGACGGACCCGATCCTCGTGCCCCCGGAGTCGGAGAAGGTCGACTGGGAGGGCGAGATCGCCGTCGTGATCGGTACGCCGGCGCGACGCGTGAGCGAGGCCGACGCCCTCGACCACGTGCTCGGCTACACCGTCGCCAACGACGTGAGCATGCGCGACTTCCAGCGGCGTACCCACCAGTGGCTGCCGGGCAAGACGTGGGACTCCTCCAACCCGCTCGGCCCCGAGCTCGTCACTCCCGACGAGGCACCGGACTTCCCTGACATGGAGATGGTCGTCCGCTACGACGACGAGGTGGTCCAGCGGACCACCGCCGACCTCATGGTCTTCCCCGTCCCCGAGCTGATCGCCACGATCTCGACCTTCACCACCCTCCTGCCCGGGGACGTCATCCTGACCGGCACCCCCGGTGGCGTCGGCGACCGTCGCGACCCACCGCTCTACATGACCCCCGGCCACCGGATCTCGGTCGAGGTCTCGGGACTGGGTCGCATCGACAACGAGCTCGTGGAGGGCTGACCAGATGACCACCGAGCGACAGTCACTCGCCTTCGACCACGTCGGTCTCAACGTCGCCGACCTCGAGGCGGCGACCGAGTGGTACTGCCGGACCTTCGCCCTGACGCCGGACAAGCCGTTCGCGATCCCGGGCACCGACCTGCGCGGCATCATGCTGCTGCACGAGCCGTCCGGGTTCCGGATCGAACTGATCAACCGACCGAACGCGAAGCCGGGCATGCTGCCGACCAGCGCCGAGGACGCAGCCCTGACGCTGGGGTACGGGCACATCTGCCTGCGCGTAGTCGACGTCCGCCAGGAGTACACCCGGTTGCTCGAAGCCGGCTGCAGCAGCCGCAAGGAGCCGATGTCCTCACCGCGCCCCGGCGCGGTCGTCTCGTTCGTCGCCGATCCGTGGGGCAACCTCATCGAGGTCATCAACCGCGACTGACGCGCCCACCCGACCCCGCCCCGAGGAGCGAGATGAGCACCGACCAGGTGAGGACCCGCGTCGCCTCCGGCGCCCTGCTGGGAGCGAGCGCGGGTGGGGTGGCCGCCTTCCGCGGGATCCCGTACGCCGCCCCGCCCGTCGGGCCGCTGCGCTGGCGTCCACCGGCGCCGCCCGCGGCGTGGGACGGCGATCGCCCCGCGCTGCAGCCCGGACCTGCGCCGGTGCAGCCGCAGCCGCCGCGCAACAGCATCATGTGGCACACCAACTTCGCCGACTCCCGAGCTCTGGTCATGAGCGAGGACTGCCTCTACCTCAATGTCTGGAGCCCTGATCCCGGGGGTGGCGGACTCCCGGTGCTCGTCTTCCTCCAGGGCGGAGGCAACCGGTTCGGCCACGGCGGGCAGGAGATCCACGACGGTGCGTCGATGGCCCGTCGCGGCGTGGTCGTCGTGACGCTCACCCTGAGGGTCGGCGCCCTCGGCTACCTGGCCCACCCCGAGCTGGCCGCGGAGGACGAGCACGGAGCCTCCGGCAACTACGGGCCGCTCGACGTGCTCGCCGCCCTCCGCTGGGTGCGCGAGAACATCGCGGCCTTCGGGGGCGATCCCGATCGCGTCACCCTGGCCGGCAACTCGGCCGGCGCGGCGATCGTCAACCACCTGATGGCCGCCCCCGCGGCCCGGGGGCTCTTCCGGGCGGCCCTGGGCCAGAGCTCGGCCGGCATCCACCGGGGCGAGGGCGCGATGGCCACCCAGGAGGAGGCCCAGCAGGAGGGCGTACGGGCGCTCGGCCCGCTCGGCGCCGTACCGCTCGAGCAGCTCCGTCGCCTGCCCCCGGTGTCCCTCCTCCTCGACGCACACCTCGGCGTCGTGCTCGACGGCCGCCTGCTAACCACCGACACGACCGAGGTCTTCGAGGCGGGGCATCAGGCCGCGGTGCCCCTGCTGGTGGGCTGGAACTCCGACGAGGGCGCGCTCTACACCCCGGCCGGGGCCGCCGACGCGCTGCGCGAGCGGGTGACGTCCGGGCCGCACGCCCGCGTGCTGGCCCCCCACTACCCGGTCGGCCCCGCCGAGATCGCCGCCTCAGCCCGCGCCTTCACCAGCGAGACCCGCTTCGGCGGGCCGGTGTGGCGGTGGGCGCGCACCCACGTCGACACGTCCGGCGCGCCGACCTGGGTCTACCGCTTCGACCACGCGCCGCCGCTGCCTCCCGACCTCGACCTGGCGCCGCCCCCGGACGGCGGGACCGGCTACGGGGTCTTCCACACCGCCGAGCTCCCCTACACCGGCGACAACCTCGACTGTCGACGGTGGCCGTGGACGGAGGCGGACCGCGAGCTCGCCCGGGTCACGGCCGACACCTGGGCGCGCTTCGTGACCGACCTCGACCCGAACGGCGGCGCGCTCCCCGCGTGGCCCGGCTTCGACACCACTCCCGAGGCCCGAGCCCTGGTGCTCGGAACCCGGCTCCGGGTCGAGCCCGTCCCCCGCGTCGCAGCCCTCGAGGCGCTCGCCACGCTCCCGAGACCGCTCTGAGCACCGGCTCGGCGGCGCCGGGGGCCGCGGTCGGATCCGCCGCCGAGCGCAGGCTCGGGCTTCGCCTCGTCCTGCTGCTCGGTGGGCTGGCGACGGTCTCTCCGTTCGCGACCGACATGTACCTGCCCGCACTCCCGGAGATCGCCGACGAGCTCGGCGTCGGGCAGTCCACGGTGCAGGCGACGCTGACCGCCTACCTCGTGCCGCTCGCGCTCGGCCAGCTCCTGGCCGGCTCCGTGGCCGACGCGCGCGGCCGCCGACCGGTGGTCGTCGTCGGCTCGCTCCTGCTGGTCCAGGGCAGCGTGGTCTGTGCGACCGCGCCCGGGGTCGCCGTGCTCTGCGCCGGGCGCGTGCTCCAGGGGCTGGGCGGTGCGGCCGCGATGGTCGCGGGACGCGCCATGGTCGCCGACCTGCTCGAGGGTCGCCGGGCGGCGCGCGCCTTCATCGCGATCGGCACCGTGGCCGCACTGGGGCCGGTGCTCGCACCGACCCTGGGTGCCTGGCTGGCCGGTCTGGCGGGCTGGCGCTCGATCTTCTGGGCGATCGCCGCCACCCAGGTCGTGCTGACGGCGATGGCCCTCAGCGCCGCGGAGACCCTCCCGGTGGCGGACCGCGAGCCGGGGGCGCTGCGCCGCCTCGGCCCGCGGATCCGGACACTGGCCGGGCTGCCGGCCTACCGCTGGCAGGTGCTCGTCTCGGTCTCGTCCTTCACCGGCCTGTTCGCCTACATCTCAGCCGCGCCGTTCGTGGCCGACGAGATCGGGCTGAGCACCCGCGACTTCACCACGCTGTTCGCCGTGAACGGGCTCGGCATGCTGGCCTTCTCCGCCCTCAGCTCGGCGGTGGTGGTCCGACTCGGCCGCCGTCGGCTGATCGCGACCGGCCTGTGGACGACGCTGGCCGGGGCCGGCTGCCTGGCCATCGCCGCGTGCGGCACGGGCGAGGTTCCCCTGGTCCTCGCGGGCTTCTTCCTCGTGTGCTGCGCCAAGGGCTCGGTCGGCGGCGCCTCGCTCAGCCTGGCCGCCTCGGCCAGCCCGGACGCACCGGCCGTCGCCCTCGCGGCGGTGGGGTCCGTGCAGTTCCTCGCCGCCGGCGCGGCGGCGGTCGCCACCGGGGTCAGCCCCGGACACAGCCTGGTGCCGGTGACCGTCACGATCGCGGCGGCCGGGCTGCTGGCGCTGGCCGCGCACCGCCGGGCGGCTAGACCGTGACCGCTGCGGCCAGCTCGGCCAGCTCGGCGTCACTGAGCAGGGCGCCCGTGCGGGACATCCGCTCACGTGCCGCGACGAGCACCGCGTCCACCTGGGCGTGGTCGACCTCGATGCCCAGCGCGGACAGCTTGTCCAGCAGCGTGTAGGGGCCGCTGAACGGAGTGAAGGGCACCGCGCGCTCGTTGCCGACGAGGGTCGGCTCGAGGCAGTTGTGCAGCAGCGGGTCGACGGCGACCTCCTGGGTGATGATGTCCATCCCACCCCAGTTGAACGCCTTGGTCCCCGTGACGGGGTGGTTCCAGGCCACCGCGTAGCCGGTCAGCTCCTCGCCCGCCCGCGCCAGCCCCGTCAGCTCCTCGGTCCTGATGCCGGTGTCCACGCCGTAGAGCACCTCGAAGGCCGCCGTCGTCGCGGCCAGGTCGGCGTTTCCGGGGCCCCCGCAGTAGCCGTTGACCGAGAGCTCGACGACACCGGCGCCGGCCCGGGCCGCCGCGACGGCGCACGCCACGGCCAGGCCGAAGGTGTTGTGCGGGTGCAGCCCGATCTCGACGCCGGGCGCCAGCTCGCGCACCTGGCCCACCAACGCGGCGTACGCCTCCGGACCGACGGCACCGGGGCCGTCGAAGAGAGTGAGCTCGGTCGCCCCGGCGCCGGCGAGCGCCGCCACGGTCTCGGTCAGCAGCTCCTCGGTCAGGTAGGAGACCATCAGCATCGGCGTGGCGGCGAGCAGGCCGCGCCCTCGCGCGTGCTCGACCAGCCGGGCCGCGGTGTCGAGCACCGCGCGTCGGGGCTGCACCGGCATGGTCCGGCGCCAGTCCTCCCCCGCCCAAGCGGTGTCGTAGATCCGCTTGTAGATCTGCGCCGTCTCCCCGAATCCCTGGACCCAGACCTGGACCCCGTCGAAGCCCGCGGCGGAGACGCGGTCGATGTCGGCCTCGGAGAAGACCAGCGGGCAGATCACCCGGCACTCCGGGTTGGTCTCCTTGACCGTGTCGACCTCGCGACGCAGGGCCTCGTCGCTCCGCCCGGCGGCGCCGGCACCGACCACCTCGGCGACGCCGGCCCGCACCAAGCGACGCAGGTACGCCGCCTTGGCGTCGTCGGTCGCGACCACGCCCGGCATCGTCTCGATCGAGCGCAGCGTGGAGTCGCGGAACCGGATCGCCTCCGGCATCTGCCCGGTCACCCCCCGGTCGCGGTTGAGCGGACTCACCGACCAACGGCCCGGCTCGTAGGCGCCCGGCGAGCGGCGCGCGGCGATCTCGCTCCGGAACAGCTCGACCTCCTCGGTCGTGAAGACGGGGGGCTTGTCCACGCTGCTGGTTCCTCTCTCCGGGGCCGATGACCCATCCGATCATCGCGATCGGTGTCGACACTATCCCGGCCACTCTCCCGGCACTAGTCGTGATGCGCCGCAGAACTCGACAATGTGTCGACACTACGGTAGAAAGTTCCTTCAACGAAGGGAGACAACGTGGCTCGGGTTCCCGCAGCTCACCCCGACGGCGAGGTCGCCGAGCGGATCCGCCAGCGCCGCCCCGGGGGCACGCTCCGTCCCATCGACGAGGTGCTGCTCCACAGCCCCCGCGTCGCCGACGGCTGGAACACGCTGCTCGGCACGCTGCGCGGCGGCACCGGGCTGCGCGCGGACCTGCGGGAGCTGGTCGTCCTCCGCATCGCGGTCCTCAACGACGCCCCGTACGAGTGGTCCTCGCACGAGGCGGACGCCGTCCGCGCCGGACTCACCACGTCCCACCTCCAGGCGCTGCGCGACCTGCCGACCGGGGCGGATCCCGAGGCGCACCCGGCAGCGGGCCCCCTCGACGCGCTGCAGCGCCAGGTGCTGCGCCTGACCGACACCATGACCCGCGAGGTCGCGGTGCCCCAGGCCCTGTTCGACGCGATCGCGGGCGTGCTGCCGACGGCGGAGCTGGTCGAGCTGGTGGTGACCGTCGCGGCGTACAACATGGTCAGCCGACTGGTCGTCACCATGCAGGTCGAGGCGCCGGCGGTGGCCCGATGACCGGGCGACCCGGCGGGCGGCTGGAGGGGAAGGTCGCCCTGGTCACCGGCGCCGGCAGCGTCGGCCCCGGTTGGGGGAACGGCCGCGCGATGGCGGTCATCTTCGCCCAGGAGGGCGCTTCGGTGTTCCTGGTCGACCGCGACGAGGAGTCGGTGGAGGTCACCGCGAAGCAGGTCCGGGAGGCGGGCGGCACGGTCGTCACCCGCGTCGGCGACGTCACCGACCCCGCTTCGGTGGAGGCGTTCGTCGACGGGTGCGCCGCAGAGCTGGGCGGCCTCGACGTGCTGGTGAACAACGTCGGTGGATCACGGGCCGGCGGGGTGGAGCAGCTCAGCCTCGAGGCCTGGAACGACCAGCTCCAAGTCAACCTGACCAGCGTCTTCCTCGGCTGCAAGTACGCCGTGCCCCACATGCGCGCCGCCGGCGGTGGCTCGATCATCAACGTCTCCTCCGCCTCGGGGCTGCGCTACACCGGCGCCGCCCAGGTCGGCTACGCCTCGGCCAAGGCCGCCATCATCCAGCTCTCGCGCGTGACGGCCGTCCAGTACGCCGCCGAGCGGATCCGCGTGAACACCGTGGTCCCCGGGCAGCTGCACACGCCGATGGTCGAGGCTCGGCTCGCCGGGCAGCGCGCCGGGGGTGACGTCGCGAAGCTGCTCGAGCAGCGCCAGGCCCGCATCCCCATCGGCTTCATGGGCGACGGGCGCGACACGGCGTACGCCGCGCTGTTCTTCGCCAGCGAGGAGTCGCGCTTCGTGACCGGCGCCGAGATCGTCGTCGACGGGGGGATGACGGTGCGCTGTGACTAGGATCCTGCCCGTCTCCCCGGCGCCGGCCCTGGACCCGGTGGCCCCGAGCCCGGGAAACCCCGGGCCGCACCCCTCCCCCCGCCGCCCGCACCTGGTGCTCCCGCCCGGCAGCACCGACTCGCACTGCCACGTCTTCGGGCCGCACGAGGTCTTCCCCTACTCGCCCGATCGCACGTTCACACCGGTCGACGCACCCCGCCAGCAGGTCGCGGAGCTCCAGACGTTCCTCGGCCTCGAGCGTGCGGTGATCGTGCAGTCGTCGTGCCACGGGACCGATCACAGCGCCCTGCTCGACGCGCTCCGCGCGGATCCGGAGCGGCGCCGCGGGGTCGCGATCCTGGGCCCCGAGGTCACCGCGGCCGAGCTCGAGGAGCTCGACCGGTCAGGGGTGTGCGGAGCCCGGCTGCACTTCATGCCCCACCTCGGCGACGATCCGCTCCCCGACGAGCAGCAGTCCGTGCTCGCCGCCGTCGCCGACCTCGGCTGGCACGCCGAGATCCATGTCCAGGGCTCGGGGATCGTCGACCAGGAGTCGATGATCTCCGCCGTCCCCGGACCGGTCGTGATCGACCACATGGCCCGCGTCGACCTGACCGAGGGCCTCGACGGGCAGCCGGTGCGGTCGCTCACGAACCTGCTCGAGCGCGGGAACGTCTGGGTGAAGGTGAGCGGCATCGACCGGCTCTCGCGCACCGGCCCGCCGTACGCCGACGCCGTGGCGCTGGCGGCACTCCTGGTCGCGCGTTTCCCCGAGCGCGTGGTGTGGGGGACCGACTACCCCCACACCAACATCGAGGGCGACGCCCCCGACGACGGCCTGCTGGTCGACCTGCTCGCCCGGATCGCGCCGACGGACGCGGCCCTGGAGCGGCTGATGGTGACCAACCCGGCCGAGCTGTTCGGCTTCTGACCGAGCCGCGCCACACCCGATCGTGGCGGCATCCTTCCGGGTTCTGTCGACAGTTTCCGCCCGTCGATCGCACTCGCATCGGAAATCCGCCGGCCTGCATTGCCGTTCTGTCGACACTCGCCTACTCTGGCACGTGTGAAGTCGACCACCGCAGAACTCACTGACATCCTGCTGCGCCGCGGGGAGCCGGCCTACGAGGACGCCCGCCTCGACGCGATCTGGAACGGACGCACGACGCGACGCGAACCCGCGGCCATCGTACGGGCGCGCAGCGTCGAGGACGTCCAGGCCGCGGTGCGGCTCGCCGCTCGCGAGGGGCTCCAGGTCGGGATCCGCTCCGGCGGCCACAGCTTCGTCGCGAGCGGGCTGCGGCAGGACGCGCTGCTGCTCGATCTCTCGGCGCTGGACTCCCTCCAGATCGACGCCGACCGGGGGGTCGCCCGGGTCCAGCCCGGCGTCCGGGCGGGCGCCGCCAACGCGGCCCTCGACGCGCGCGGGCTGACCTTTCCCGTCGGTCACTACCCGACCGTCGGGCTCGGCGGATTCCTCATCGGCGGCGGCTACGGCTGGAACTCCCGCAAGCTCGGCCCGGCGGCGCTCAGCATCGTCGCCGTGGACGTCGTCCTCGCCGACGGCTCGCTGGTCCACGCCGACGACGAGACGCACCCCGACCTGATGTGGGCCGTCCGCGGCGCCGGTCCCGGCTTCTTCGGCGTCGTGGTCTGCTACCACCTGCGGACCTACCCGGCGTACACGCAGGTGCTGCGCAGCAGCATGGTCTACCCCGAGACCATGCGGGACGAGGTGCTCGCGTGGTCCTACGAGGCGCTCCCCGAGACCTCGCGCTCGCTCGAGATCGCCGGCAAGGTCGGCTGGTCCACGGAGTACGACCGCCCGACCACCAGCCTCATCGGTGTCGGCTTCTGCCAGGACGAGACGGCCGACGAGATCTACGAGGTCTTCGAGTCCGCACCCTTCCGCAAGCACGCGCTCGCGGTCGTCGATCGAGCACCGTCGAGCATCGCTCAGCTCCACGCCGTGGCGGAGGTCGGCATGCCCCAGGGCAACCGCTACGCGCTGGACGGCGTGTGGACGAGCGCGCCGATCGACCGCATCCTCGCCGCCGGTGGAGGGACGATGTCGAGCATCCCCACGCCCTCGAGCTTCCTCTTCTGGATGCTCTGGGGTGGATACCCCATCCGTGACGATGCCTGCTGGTCGACGCAGGGCACGCTGTACTTCTCCCCCAATGCGGTCTGGACGGACCCGGCCGACGACCTCCGGCTCGAGAGCTGGGCGCACTCGTCGCTGGACGCCTTCGCCGACATCGACGAGGGTGCCCAGTTCTCCGACGCCAATCCGGCCGACCGGCCGGCCAAGGGTCTCGAGCCGGCGCAGGCGGCTCGGCTCGAGGACCTGCGCGAGACCTACGACCCCGATCGCCGGTTCGTCTCCTACCTGCAGCCGCACGAGTCCACGACCGCGCTCGGAGATCACCTGCGGTCCCGGTGACCCTGTTCCGCGTACGGCGCGGCCGGGTCACCCTCCCGACCCACCAGGTGGCCGTCTGGGAGGCCGGATCGGGCCCACCCGTCGTCCTCGTGCACGCAGCCTGGGGAAGCGGCGAGCTCTGGGAGCCTCAGATGCAGTCCGTGGCCGCCGCCGGCCTCCGCGTGGTGGCGTGGTCCCGTCGCGGACACCGCGGCTCCGACCCCGGGCCGGCCGACGACGCGGGGACCATGACGGGAGACCTGGTCGCCGTCCTCGACGCGCTGGGGCTCGCACAGGTCCATCTCGTCGGCACGGCGATCGGCGGATTCGCTGCGGCGGCCGCGGCGATCCAGCACCCGGAGCGACTCCTGAGCGTGACCCTGGCGGCCAGCCTGTGCGGGGTGAACGACCCTGACTTCGTCGCCGAGACGGCCAGGCTGGTTCCTTCCGAGCTCGAGGCACTCCCACCCGAGCTGCGCGAGCTGTCCGCCGCCTACCGGTACGCCCACCCCGCGGGCGCCGCCCGCTGGTCGATGCTGACCGGGCGCGCGGTCGAGCGGCGCGTGCTGCAGCCGCCGGGGGTCGAGGTCACCCGCGCGCGGCTGGCCGCCGTCCGCGTCCCCGCGCTCTTCGTCGCTGGCGAGGCCGATCACTACATGCCGCCGGCCCGGATGGCCGCACTGGCCGACGGCGTGCCCGATGCTCGGCTCGTGGTCGTCCCGGCCGCCGGTCACTCCCCGGCCTGGGAGAACCCGGCCGCGTTCGACCGGGCGCTCCTCGACCACGTGCGTGCGCATGCCTGACCCGGTGCGCCGTGTCCATGCCGGCCTCGTCCTCGTCCTGGGCGAGCCGGCCGCGCTCCCACCACGACCGGGCGAGGCCCGGTGGCAGGCGCTGGACGGGCGGCCGCCGACCTGGCTGACGACGTACGACGTCCCGGACGTGGCCGCCGCGCGCGACCATGCTCGCGCCGTCGCTCGGGCGACCCTCGAGGTCCGCACCTACGAGCAGCTGGACGAGCACACCCGGGCCGGCCGGCCGGATGCAGAGCGCCCACCGCTGCTGCTCACCGTCTCCGTCGAGGTGCCACCGGAGCTCGAGGACGAGCTCCACCGATGGTACGTCGAGCGGCACATCCCCCTGTTGCACCGGGTGGACGGCTGGTGGCGGACACGGCGCTACCGGCTGGTCGACGGCCCGGGGCCGCGTTGGCTGGCCGTGCACGAGATCGCCGGCCAGCACGTCTTCGACGACCCCGAGTACGCCGCGGCCGTCACCCCGGACCGACGCGACCAGATCATGGCGGGCGTGACGCGGCGCGAGCGTCGGCTCTTCGCGGCACCTGGACGTCCGCCGGCGCCGCGCGATCCCGCGAAGGGTCAGTAGTACCAGGGGTACGGCGACCAGTCGGGCTCGCGCTTCTCGAGGAACTGGTCGCGGCCCTCCTGGGCCTCGTCGGTCATGTAGGCGAGGCGGGTGGTCTCGCCGGCGAAGAGCTGCTGGCCGACGAGGCCGTCGTCGATCGCGTTGAAGGAGTACTTCAGCATCCGCTGGGCCGTCGGGGACTTGCCGTTGATCAGACGACCCCACTCCAGGGCGACCTTCTCCAGCTCGGCGTGCGGGACCGCACGGTTGACGTTGCCCATCCGGACGCCGTCCTCGGCGGAGTACTCCTGGCCGAGGAAGAAGATCTCGCGGGCGTACTTCTGGCCCACCTGACGGGCGAGGTACGCCGAGCCGAAGCCGCCGTCAAAGGAGCCGACGTCGGCGTCGGTCTGCTTGAAGCGGGCCTCCTCGGCGGAGGCGAGGGTCAGGTCGCAGACGGCGTGCAGGGAGTGGCCGCCGCCGGCGGTCCAGCCGGGGACGACGCAGATGACGACCTTCGGCATGAAGCGGATCAGCCGCTGCACCTCGAGGATGTGCAGCCGCGCGAGCCGCGCCTTGTCGATCGGGCTCGGCTCCTCGCGACCGGTGTCGTCACTGCCGGCCGAGCCGTCCTCGTACTGGTAGCCGGCCCGGCCACGGATGCGCTGGTCGCCACCGCTGCAGAAGGCCCACTTGCCGTTCTTGGCGCTCGGCCCGTTGCCGGTGAGCAGCACGCAGCCGACGTCGGCAGTGACCCGTGCGTGCTCGAGCACCCGCAGCAGCTCGTCGACGGTGTGCGGCCGGAAGGCGTTGAGGATGTCCGGCCGGTCGAAGGCGACCCGGACAGTGCCGTGGTCCTTCGCGCGGTGGTAGGTCAGGTCGGTGAGGTCCTCGAAGCCGGGGACCGCGTCCCACGCGGCCGGGTCGAAGATCTCCGAGACTCCCTCGATCGCACTCATGCGCCGAGATTAGACGTAGCGGCCGCGGCCACGATCAGCACCGCCGCGACCGCGTACGGCGAGACACCGCCCGCCACCAGCGAGCCGGCGAGCGCGGTGCCGATCGCAGTGGCGAGGTTGCTCGCGGTGTTGACCAGGGTCGAGGCCTCGGTGTGCTCGCTCGGCGGGGTGAGAGCGTCGGCGGCCTGGTAGGCGGAGACGTACGTCGGGGCGAACGCGATCCCTCCGAGCGCCAGCGCCACGCCCGCCGCGGCGAACGGCAGCGCGGCGGCCAGCGCGAGTAGCCCCGCGAGCCCGACCAGCAGCAACGAGACGCGGGGCGGGCGACGCAGTCGCGCCCAGAGGAGACCGCCGGCGACCGAGCCCGCCGCGATCCCCGCCTCGACGACGCCCGCCCAGCCGGGGTGACCGAGTCGGTCCGCCGCGGCCGCGACGCCCGTGTAGACGAGCGCCGTGCCGGCTCCGAATGGACCCATCGACACCAGGAGCCGCGGCATCCCGGGGCGACGGACCGGTCCGAGCCCGAGCAGGGGTCCGGGCTCCTCAGCGCGCGCGACGGCCGCCGGCGAGGCGACCAGCCCGACGGTGCCGGTGGCGGCGAGCGCGGCGACCAGGACGAGACCCCACCGGGCCGGCCCGGTCGCGAGGACGACCGAGGCCACGATCGGCCCCATCAGGTAGAGGCTCTCCTCGCCGACCGAGTCGACGGCGTACGCCGCCCGCCGCTGGGCGACGTCCTCGGCGAACCAGCGCCACTGGGCGCGCATCGATGGGCCGAGTGCCGGCGCGGTCACCCCGAGCGCGAGCGCGAGGACGCACCACACGGCGGGTCTCGACGTGCCGGCCGCCGAGAGGAGGACGGCGGCCGCGAGCAGGACCACCCAGGTCGTGGTGACCAGCGGCAGGACGCGGCGCTGGCCCCAGCGGTCGAGCACCCGAGCCTGGACCGGCAGGGCCAGGGTGGCGAGGCCGAGCACGGCGGCGGCGAGGGTGGCGGCCGGGAAGGACCCGGTCGCCTGACGGACGGTGAAGAGGAAGCAGAGCGGGAGCACGCCGTAGGCCGACCGGCCGACGAGGGCGCACGCGAAGGTGCGCCGTACCGCCGGGCGGGCGAGCAGCGGGCTCCCGGCACGGGTGCCGGGCATGGGAGATCTCCGTGAGGGTCGAGGGAGGGACAGGGCGAGCGAGCGGCGCCTGTCAGTCACGGAGGTGATGCATGGGCCCATCGTAGGGGAATGTCGCGGGCCCGAGTGGGCATTGACCGGGTATGGCACTTGAAGGCGAGTACGAGCCCAGTCCCGAGCAGTGGGTCCGCGACCAGGTGGCCGCCTATGAGGCGTCCGACGGCCAGGAGGCCAACACCCTCCCCGACCACCCCGAGTGGCCGGTCGTGGTGATCACCTCGAAGGGCGCGAAGTCCGGCAAGCTCCGGAAGAACCCCGTGATGCGGGTGGAGAAGGACGGCGTCTACGCAGCGGTCGCCTCGAAGGGCGGCGCGCCGGAGCACCCGACCTGGTACCACAACTTCCTCGAGCACCCCGAGGTCGACCTCCAGGACAAGAGCGAGAAGCACACCTACCGGGTGCGTGTCGCCGAGGGCGACGAGCGGGCCGAGTGGTGGGACCGCGCGGTGAGCGTCTACTCGCCGTACGCCGAGTACCAGGAGAAGACCGACCGCGAGATCCCGGTCTTCCTGCTCGAGCGCGCCTGACGTCACCTCCGCACGTGGTCGCTCGTTGAGCGGCCATGCGTGTCCTCGGTGCCGCCGTCCTGTCCGCTGCCCTCGCCCTGGGGGTCGCCGCACCCGCCTCGGCGAAGCCGGTCGACCCCGCCGCCGACGCGCAGGACATGGCCGACGCCTACGGCCGGATCACCGGCGAGGGCAGCCAGCTGCGCAACCCGGCGTACCTGCCCGCGCTGGTCCGGGCCTCGACCGCCCGGTACGTCGGCCAGCTGCTCACCCAGGTCGCCTCGCCGACCCGGCTGGCCCTGACCGCCGGCGCGCTGGTGCCGGGCTGGAACGTCGGCAACCCGCTGCGCGCGGACTGGAACGGCACCCGCGGCGTCGCGAAGCCGGTCGCCTTCACCAACCGGTACGGCGCCCTGCTGCGCGGCACGGTCTACAAGCCGCTGCCCGGCGCGCGGGACCCCTACACCGGCACGAGGCTGACCGGCCCCTACCCCGGCGTCGTCATCACCGAGGGCTCGGTGCAGGGCTCGGAGGGCATGTACGCCTGGCTGGCCGAGGACCTCGCCGAGCGGGGGTACGTCGTGCTGACCTACGACGTGCAGGGCCAGGGCACCAGCGAGACGCTGCCGCACCAGGACTCCCCGCTCCACCAGGACATGGTCCCCTTCTGCAACCCCGTGGCCACGCCGGAGGACGGCGAGCTCACCGGCTGCCCGGGCGTGCCGTCGCAGCAGCTGTCCAACTTCGTGGTCGGCACCGAGGACGCGCTCGACTTCTTCACCTCGACGCCGAGCCACCACTACCCCAACGACCAGTCGGGGGGTGCCAGCTCGACGACGCCGTACAACCCGTTCTGGCGGCTCTTCGACCGGTCGCCCGACCCGACGCCGACCGCTCCCGGCCGGGACACCCGGGTCGCGATCATCGGCCACTCGATGGGCGCCGCCGCGGTCTCGAAGGTGCAGGGCACCGACGACCGGGTCGAGACCGTCGTCGCGCTCGACAAGCTCACCGGCCCCGACTCCGACGGCCCCCTCGACGGATCGGGCAACAAGCCCGTCGTACCCGCGCTGGCGGTGCAGTCGGAGTACGGCTTCACCGTCACGCCGGCCGAGCTCAGCGGCGGCAGCTCGCTCAACCCGACCCCGTCCCCCGACGGGCCGGACCCGATGCGCGAGCGCGCGACCGGGTACGACGCATGGACGAACGCCGGCGTCGACTCGATGCTCGTGGTGCCGCACGCCTCGACCCACCTGGAGTACACCGACATCCCGCTGGTGCTGCCGGCGAGCCGCTACGGCCAGGACCTCACCAGCGTCTACGTGCAGCGCTGGCTGGACCGCTACCTCAAGGACGGCCCGGCGGCGCCGCTGCTCGACACGTCCTTCCGCTACCTCGAGCCGGTCGGCGGTGACGCGTGGTCGCCGGTCACCCTGAAGCGCGGCGCGCTGCTGAGCGACCGCTACTGCTCGGCGTACTCGCTCGCCGGCGTCGGCTCGGACGGCGACATCGCGGGCGTCGGCTGCTGAATCGCGCACGCTCCCGCGTCGTGAGTGCCACGATGCGCGGGTGACGACGGACACAGGCGCGCGTCGGTCCGCGCTGGCCGAGCCGACCGAGGAGCCGCCGGATCGCTGGGTCGCGTGGCTGATGCTGGCCAGCATCGGCCTGTGGGCGGGCTTCTTCGGCCCGATCCAGGTGCTGCTCGCCCAGCAGGCGGAGGCGATCGACGCCGACGCGAAGAAGCAGATCCTCGCGGTCGTGCTCGGCCTCGGCGCGCTGACGTCGGTGATCTGCAACCCGGTCTTCGGCGCATTCTCCGACCGGACCACGCTGCGGATCGGGCGGCGGCTCCCGTGGGTGGTCGCCGGGGCGGCGGGCGGCGCGGTCTCGCTGCTGGTGCTCTCGGTCGCGGACAACGTCGTGGTGATGGCGGTCGGGTGGTGCGGCGTGCAGGCGGCGCTCAACGCGATGCTGGCCGCGGTCACCGCGACGATCCCGGACCAGGTGCCGTCGCGCTCCCGCGGACGGGTGGGCGGCATCCTCGCCGTCGCGCAGACCTTCGGCGTGGTGGCCGGCACCGGCATCGCGTCAGCGACCGGGTCGATCGCGACCGGGTACGTCGTCACGACGATCGTCCTGGTCGTCCTGACCATCCCCTACAGCCTGGACTCCCGCGACCTCGCGCTCGCTCCCGAGGAGTACCCGCCGCCGTTCGACTGGGGTGCCTTCCTGCGGTCCTTCTGGGTCTCGCCTCGTCAGCACCCGGACTTCGCGTGGGCCTGGATCACCCGCTTCCTGGTCAACCTGGGCAACAGCCTCGGGCTGCTCTACCTCCTCTACTACCTCCAGGACGCGGTCGGCATCGACAAGGACGACGCCGACGGGCGGGTCTTCGTGCTGACCGCGATCTACGGCGTCGTGCTGATGGCGACGGCGGTGACCTTCGGCGTCTGGAGCGACCGGATCGGCCGGCGGAAGGTGTTCGTGATCTGGTCCGGCATCGTCGGCGCGACGGCCGCACTGCTGCTGGCGGTCGTGCAGACCTGGCCGGCCGCCGTCGCCGCGGCGGTGCTGATGGGCATCGGCTACGGGATCTACACCGCGGTCGACTTCGCGCTCATCACCCAGGTGCTGCCCGGCGCCGAGGACCGCGCCAAGGACCTCGGCGTCATCAACATCGCCAACGCCCTCCCCCAGGTCTTCGCCCCGGCCATCGCCGCCGCGCTGCTGCTCCTCGTCGAGGGCCTCGGCGGTCGCACCGAGACCCACGGCGACGCCTTCTCGACCGGCTACTTCGTGGTCTACCTCAGCGCGTTCGTCTGCGGCCTGCTCGGCTCGGTCTTCGTGACCCGGATCCGGTCGGTGCGCTGACCCCCAGGTCGATAGTCCCGCACGTTTCGCGGTCGGGAGCGCTCCCAATCTGCGAAAACGTGCGGGACTACCCCACTGACCCCCGAGCGGCCCCCGCGCGAGGTCAGTGGGCGTGGGACTTGGCGCCGCGGGTGATCGACATGGCCAGGCCGACGAGGTGGCCGAGGCGGGCGATCTCGGAGTCGAGGAAGTCGGGGCCGCCGCGGCGGCCGATGACGACGATCTCCGACTTGTTGAGCCGGGCGCCGCAGCGGACGTCGTTCTCGTCGTCGGACTCGAGGTGGTCGGCGCGGTCGATGCCGACCCAGGACAGCTCGCGGGGCGCGGCCGGTGTGGAGTAGACGACGCCGTCGATCTTGCTGACCCGGGCCGCCCAGTCGGCGCGGAAGGTGACCGGCAGCAGGTCGATGAGCCGGTCGAGCGCGCCCTCGGGGTCGGCGGTCAGCTCCTCGACGGCCTCGAGGTCGAGGAAGAGGTTGCCGCCCGCGGCGTACCGGCTGATCCAGACGACGCGGACGCCGTCGAGGGCGTTGCACGCCGACACGATGGAGTCGGGCATGGCGCCCGGGGCGGTCTCGAGGAGCACGTCGTCGACGGCCACGCCGTCGTGCCGCTTCTCGACGATCTCGATCGCCTCGATGTCGCCGCCGGCCATACCGATGGCCGTCGCGACGCGACCCAGCGACCCCGGGATGTCGGGGAGCTCGACGCGCAGCAGGTACGGCATGCCCTCGACCCTAGCCGGACGACGTTGCGACGGGGTTTCCCGCTCACCGCTCCGCGAGACGCAGCCGCAGGCCGGTGGCGCGCTGCGCCCGGGTCGCGACGGCCGCGCGTACGGCGGCCTCCGAGCCGACCACGCGGACGTGCTGCCGGGCGCGGGTGACCGCGGTGTAGAAGAGCTCGCGGGTCAGCAGCCGCGAGCCCTCGTCGGGCAGCAGCACGCTCACCCGGTCGGCCTGGCTGCCCTGGCTCTTGTGGATCGTCATCGCGTGCATGGTCTCGACGGCGTCGAGCCGGCCGGGTGCGAACTCCTTCAACCGCTCGGACCCCGCGACGAACGCCCGGGCCCGGCCCTCGCGCCGCACCACGACGCCGGTCTCGCCGTTGTAGACGTCGAGGGCGTAGTCGTTGCTGGTCACCAGCAACGGACGGCCGACGTACCACTGGGAGTAGAGGTCGACCTCCGGGTCCTCGCCGAGCCAGCGCTCGACGAGGTGGTTCCAGCGGCGGACGCCGTAGGGGCCCTCGCGGTGTGCGCAGAGCAGGCGGTAGCGGTCGAGCTCGGCGAGCGCGGCCGCCGGGTCCTCGGCCACGGCCGCCGACCAGACGGCCCGAGCGGCGGCGAGCGAGTCGGGGCGCAGGGCGGCCTCGACCGTCGCCTCGTCGGAGGCGTCGACCCACTCCACCTGGTCGGAGGGCTGACGAAGGACGTCGACGACCGCGTCGGCGTCGCCGGCACGCAGCGCGGCGGCCAGCGCCTTGATGTCCTCCTCGGAGCGGAAGTTGCGCGACAGCGCGGCGACCGGTGAGTCGGGCCGCTGCTCGTAGCCGGCGACCAGGTCGCTGAGGACCGCGCCCGCGCCGACCGAGGTCAGCTGCTGCGGGTCGCCGACCAGCACCAGCCGACTCTCCGGGCGGAGCGCCTCCAGCAGTCGGCCCATCATGGTCAGCTCGACCATCGAGGACTCGTCGACGACGACCACGTCGTACTTGAGCCGGTTGGAGCGGTCGTGTCGGAAGCGGGTGGCGTTGTCGGGGCGCCAGCCGAGCAGCCGGTGCAGGGTCAGACCGTCCGGGCGGCCGACCAGGTCGGTGACGTCGGGCCAGGTCTGCGCGACGACCGTGAGCTCGGCGGCGACCGCCTCCTGGAGCCGGGTCGCGGCCTTGCCGGTCGGCGCCGCGAGGGCAACCGCGAGACGGCCGCCGGCCTGGTCGGCGAGGAGAGCGAGCAGCCGGGCGACCGTCGTCGTCTTGCCGGTGCCGGGGCCGCCGGTGAGGATCGTCGTCCGCCGATGCAGCGCGGCCACCACGGCGTCGCGCTGCTCGTCGCTGAAGTGTCCGGTGCCGACCTTCGCCAGCGCCTCGGCCAGCCGCGCCTCGTCGACCGGCGGCGGCGCCTGGTCGAGCCGCGCGGCCAGGTCGTCGTGCACCTGGGTCTCGAGCCGGTGGTAGCGGTCGAGGTAGAGCAGGCCGAGCTCCCACCGCACCACGCCCGCGGCGACCAGCGGCGACCCCTCGATCGCCGCCACCCAGGCGTCGCGCTCGGGCCAGTCGAGCTCGGGTGCCGCGGTCGTCACGGTGTCGAGGTCGAGGCAGACGGAGCCGCGGCGTACGGCGCGCACCGCCAGCGCGACCGCGAGCAGCACCCGCTCGTCGTCCTCACCGCCGAGCCCGCCGACCCGGGTCGCCACGTGGACGTCGGGCGCGGTGAGCACGCCGGCCTCGTTGTACGTCGCGAGCAGCCCGCCCGCCCGCGTCGCCAGCCGCCAGTCGTGCTCGCTGGTCGGCTCGAAGAGCTCGGTCATGGTGCACCGTCCAGGAGGTCGGAGAGGTCCTCGACGAGGGCGACCGGCGGGCGCCAGGCGAAGACGCCGCAGGGGGCGCCGTCGACGAGCGGGGTGTCGGGGCCGCACATGCCGCGCAGGTAGAGGTAGAGCACGCCGCCGAGGTGCTGCTCGGGGTCGTAGCCCGGCTGGCGCCAGCGCAGGAAGCGATGCAGGACCGCGGCGTAGAGCAGCGCCTGGAGCGGGTAGTCGGAGTGGCCCATCGCGTCGTCGAGCGCCTCGGGGCGGTAGCTGTGGGCGGTGAGCGGCTGGTCGGCCGGGCCGAGCCAGTTGGTCTTGTAGTCGACGACCAGGTAGCGCGGACCCTGCTCGGTGCGCACCCGGAGCACGACGTCGACCGAGCCGGTGAGGTAGCCGCGCAGGGTCTGCTCACCCAGCGGACCGGCGAGCTGCTCGGCGTAGCGACGGACGGGATCGCCCTCGGGCAGGTGTCGCTCGAGCAGCGGCCCGACCGCACCGAGGAGACCGTCGCCCAGTGGCAGCTCGAACTCCATCTCGCGCAGCCGGTCGCCGAGCGACACCTCGCGGAGGGTCGTGTCGGCCAGCGGTCCGAGCGGCGAGTCGCAGACCGCGACGAGCGCGTCGGCCAGCTCCTCGCGGTCGAGCTCGACCGGCCACCAGCCGAGCTGCTCGTCGATGTGGCCGAGCAGCTCCGCGCGCAGGTCGGCCGCGTCGGGGTCGGTGTGCTCGAGCACCGCGTGGACCAGGGAGCCGAACGTCGCACCCACCGGGAGCCCGGCCATCGGCGAGGGCACGTCGCCCTCGAGCGGCGCGGCCGAGACGTCCTCGACCGGCTCGATGGGCTCGTCGTCCTTGCCGATCACCTCGGGCTCACTCGCGACGGACGCGACCGCCTCGACCTTGCTCAGGGAGGAGTACGACGCGCGCCGCCACTCGGTGTCGACCTCGCGGGTGAAGCTGCGGGCGACGAGGGCGGGGGCGGTGGGAGCGGGCGGGTCGGCGCCCGGGTCCTGGTGGAGCGCCGGCTCGGGCGCCGGGCCGCCGCGGTCGCGCCACTCGGCGAAGAGCCGCACGACGGCGTCGTCGTCGGGCACCGGCGGCGAGTCCGGGACCTCGGCCACGTCGGGCGGCCGGAGCAGCATCCGGTGAAGCGGCGAGGCGACGGCGTTCTTGGTCGGCGCCCACCACGCGACGACCTGCGACTTGGCGCGGGTGATGGCGACGTAGAGCAGGCGCAGCCACTCACCGGCCTCCTCGTCGGCCCAGCGGCGGCAGTGGCCGCCCCAGTGCGCGCCGGCGCCGCCGACGTCGAGGCAGCGCCGGCCCTCGTCGTCGTGGAAGAGCGGCCGGGTCGGCTTGGGCACGAAGCGGTCGGAGAGCGCGGGCAGGTAGACGACGGGGTACTCCAGGCCCTTGCTCGCGTGGATCGTCACCAGCTGCACGGCGGCGGCGTCGGAGTCGAGGCGGCGGGTGCGCTCGATGCCGCGGCCGGCGCGACCCTCGCGAACCTGCTCGCGCAGCCAGGTCAGCAGGGAGACCAGGCCGTGGCGCTCGGTGAGCGTCACCTCGTGCAGCGCCTCGCCGATGTGGCGCAGGTCGGTGAGTCGGCGGTCCCCGCCGACCTCGGCGAGCACCCGCTCGGGCAGGCCGGCCACGTTGGCGGCCTCGAGCACCGCCGCGATCCCGCGGGTGGTGAAGAGCTCGACCCAGGTGCGCAGGGTGTCGGCGACCTCGTCGGTCAGGTCGTCGCCGCGGACGTCGAGCTCGGCGGCGGTGCGGCCGAGGAAGCAGGTGAGCGCGGCCGATCGCACGCGGGTGCTGCGGTGCGGCTGCTCCAGCGCCTCCAGCAGCGTCAGCCACTCGACCGCCGCCGGGGTCGCGAAGACGCTGCCGCCGCCGGCGATCACGGCCGGCACCCCGACGGCGAGCAGCGCCTCGCGCACGGCGGCGAGGTCGGCGTGGCGGTAGCTGATCACCGCGACGTCGCGCGGCCGGACCGGCTCGCCGTCGTACGTCGCACCGCTGGCCAGCAGCCGGCGTACGTCGAGGGCGAGGTCGCGTGCGATGTGGGGTCGCACCTGGCCGACGGTGAGCGTCGAGCCGCCCCGGCGGCCGAAGGTCTCGCGGCGCACGACCCGGACCCGGAACGGCTCGGCCGCGGGTGCGCCGACGAGCCGGCTCTCGTGGTGGTGGGCGGTGACGTCGCGGACCACGATGCGGTCGTCGCCGAGCGCGGCGCCGGCGAGCAGCCGTTGGAACCCGTCCAGCAGCGGGGCGTCGCTGCGCCAGTTGACCGCCAGGGTCTGCTGGGTCTGCGCGGTCGCGGCGGCCTGGAGGTAGGTCGTCACGTCGCCGCCGCGGAAGGCGTAGATGGCCTGCTTGGGATCGCCGATCAGGACCATCGTGGCGTGGCCGCTGAAGGCGCGGTCGAGCACCTGCCACTGCACCGGGTCGGTGTCCTGGAACTCGTCGACCAGCACGATCTGCCAGCGCTGGCGCATCCGCTGCGCGGCCGCACCGTCCTCCTCGACGAGCGCGTCGGCGAGCTGGGACAGGAGGTCGTCGTAGGACAGGATGCCGAGCCGCCGCTTGCGCCGGTCGAGCTCGTCGCGGACGGCGGAGGCGAAGCTGACCTTGCGACCGGCGACCGTGCCGCGGTCCTCGTCGGCCGGCTCGAGCCGCGCCTGCGGATCGCCGACCGCGGCCCGGGCGATCGCCATCGCCTCGTCGTGGGTGAAGACCGGGCCGCCCTCGTCGTAGGCGAAGGCCCGCAGGAAGAGGTCGTCGACGGTCTCCTTGACCAGGTCGTCGAGGTCCTCGACCAGCCGCGCGCGGGAGTCGGTGTCGCCCGCGACGCCCAGGGAGTCGAGCACCAGCGAGCAGAACTGGTGGGTGGTCGCGATCGTCGCCGCGTCGAAGCCGGCCAGCGCCTCGGTGACCCGCCGGTGGCCGAGCCGACGCTGGTCGGCGTCCCACGAGCGCAGCATCGCGACCAGCTCGGAGTCGCCGACCCCGGTCGCCGCCGGGTCGTCGCTGAGCACCCGCTCGGCCTCGACCAGCTGGGCGCGCACGCGCTCGCGCAGCTCCTGGCTGGCCGCGCGCCCGAACGTCACGACCAGCATCTGCTCGAGACTCGCGACGCCCTCGGCGATGTAGCGGGTCACGAGCGCGCCGATGGTCCAGGTCTTGCCGGTGCCGGCGCTGGCCTCGAGCAGCACGGTGCCGGTGGGCAGCGGGTCGCGGATGTCGAAGGGCTGCAGGGAGCTCACAGCGGGCCCACCTTCTCGGCCCCGGCGAGCAGCGGCTCCCAGAGGCGTACGGCGAGGTCGCCCAGGCCGGCGTCGACCAGGACGTCGATCGGGGCGCCGACGCCGAAGACCCGTTGGTGGTAGGGGTCGTCGTCCTCGCCGGTGATGCCGAAGGAGTTGTGCGGGTCGGTCTCCCACTCGCGGCGCGCGGCCTCGCGCGGCGGGCTGTCCTGGCCCATCAGCTCGCGGACGTGCGCCTCGGCCCAGGCCGCGCCGGTGGCGACCGGGAGCGGCAGGGGCCGGCAGAGCCCCTCGTCGCGCAGGTCGACCAGGTCGCGCAGCCAGGCGACCGCGCGGTGGTCGAGCGGGCCGGACAGGGCGCGCTTCGGGCCGGCCCGCTCGCGACCGATGGCGTGGCCGGTGAAGTGCTGGTCGGGGTAGGTCGCGGACAGCGCGAGCAGGTCGACCCAGGTCTGGATCCGCTGCCGGGGCTTGAGGCGGGAGTAGCCGAGCGACACCACGCGGGTGCCGTAGACACCGGGCACGGTCCCGGTCAGCCGCCGCCCGTCACCGAGGTCGACGTCGACGTCGAGCGACCGGCTCTCCCCCTGGCGCACGTCGGCCGTGCGCGCCCAGAGCCGCTGGCACTCCTGCACGACCTCCTCCAGCGCGGTGGCGCCGAGCCCGCCAGGCGGCAGGGTGCCGCTGAGCTGCTCGGCGGTCATCACCGCGACCGGGTCGGCACCCGCGAGCACCTCGCGGAGCAGCCGGTCGCCGACCTGCCACTTCTCCAGGCTGTCCAGCGTCACCGGGATCGCGTCGGCGAGGTCGTCGGGCTCGAAGGGCGCCGCCACGTCGAGGCGCTCGCGCAGGAAGGCCCGCACCGGGTGGACGAGGAAGGCCTTGAGGTCCTGGAGCGACACGTCACCCGTCGTACGCCGGGGCAGCGGACCGGTCAGCAGTGGCGGCGGCTCGTGCCGGACGCTCCACGCGGAGCGCGCGCCGGCCAGCGAGGCGGCGTCGAAGCTGAAGGGGCGCTGCGGGTCGAAGTTGCGGGCGTCGTACGGCTGCAGCGGGTGGCGGGTCTCGATGCGGTCGCGGACCGGCTCGGCGGTCGTGCGGTCGGCGGCGTCGAGGATCTCGCCGAGCGGCACGGCCGGTGGTCGGCGCGCGCCGGACTGCTCGTCGGCGCCGGTGTAGGTGATGACCAGCCGCTCGGTCGCGGCGAGCACGGCGTCGAGGAGCAGCTGGCGGTCCTCGCTGCGGGCGTCGCGCTCGCCGGTGCGCGGTCGGCGGGCGAGCACGTCGTCGCCGTCGACGGCACCGGCGCGCGGGAAGACGCCGTCGTCGAGACCGACCAGGCAGACCACGCGGTGCGGCACCGACCGCATCGGCACCAGCGTCGCGACGGTCAGGCTGCCGGTGCGGAAGTTGGCACGGGTCGGCCGTCCGGCCAGCCGGGACTGGAGCATCGCGCGGACGTCGGAGAGCCGCAGCTCGACCTCGCCCTCGTGGGAGGAGGCCGCGGCCCGGGCCAGCTCGCGCTCGAGCTGGGGCAGCTGCCAGGCGTCGTCGGCCGCCACGTCGGTCAGCGACCGGACGCCGAGCCGCAGGCAGCTGACCCAGTCGGCGACCGTGCGTGCCTCGGCCAGCCCGGTCAGCGTGACGTCGAGTCGCTCGACCAGCTCGGCGAGCCGCCCGGCCAGGTCGATCTCGTTGCTGCCGACGTCGTCGAGCGGCAGGCCCCCACCGAGGTGTCGGTGGTCGTCGCCGCTCATCGCGACGCCGAGGAGGATGCGGTCGAGCCCGGCGCGCCAGGTGTTCTGGCCGAAGCGCTGCATCGAGAAGGCGGCCCGCCCCTCGGCGTCGAGCCCCCACCGCACCCCGGCCCGGGCGACCCAGCGGCTGACCCGGTCGAGCTCGTCGTCGGTGAAGCCGAAGCGCCGCCGGCACGGCTCGCTCCCGGCCAGGTCGAGCACGTCGGCCGCGGTCACCCGGCCACCCGACAGCTCGAGCAGGTCACCGGCGACGGCGAGCAGCGGGTTGGTGCTCGTCAGCGCCCGGTCGGCGAGCTTGACCCGCAGCCGGTGGGCGGGATGGCCCTCCGTGGTCGCGAGCCCGAACCCGGCCGAGATCAGCGGCGCGTAGGTCTCGATGTCCGGGCACATCACGAGGATGTCGCGCGGCTCGAGCGTCGGGTCGTCGGCGAGCAGCCCGACCAGCACCTCGCGCAGCACGTCGACCTGGCGCGCGGCGCCGTGGCAGGCGTGCACCTGCAGGGACGTGTCACCGGCCGCGAGGCGGCGCTCCGCGCGTTCGGCGTACGACGGCGCGTGGTTGGCGCGCAGGTCGTGCTGGAGCCAGCCGAGCATCGTCGTGGGCTCGGGGGTCGGCACCGGGACGAGCCCGGCGGGGATCCCGTCGAGGGTGCGGCGCAGCTCGCGGGCGTCGCGGCCGAGCGAGGCGAGCAGCGGGTGACCGACCCGCTCGGCGGACGGGTCGTCGTCGCGCGCGACCACGCCGCCGAGCCCGGCCAGGTCGTCCCAGAGGGTCGGCGAGGGCTGCGGCAGGAAGAGGTGGACGTCGCGGTGCTCGCCCAGCGCGCGCAGCAGCTCGACCTCGGTGACCGGCAGGCGGGTGTGGCCGAAGAGGCTGAGCCGGTCGGGCAGCGGCAGGTCGCCGCCGCCGGCCGCGATCAGCGCGCAGGTCTCGGCATGGCGCACGTCGGGTGCGGGCGCGTCGACCTTCGGCAGCAGCCGGCGCAAGAGCTCGGCCTGCCAGCGCAGGTCGTCGTCGAGGTCGCCGTCGTCCCCCGCACGCCAGGCCGCGACGAGGGACGGCCGCTGCCCGGCGTACGACGCGAAGAGGCTCGCCAGCCGGATCGCCACGGAGTAGCGGCGGTTGCGCCGCATCTCGCCGTCGAGGTGCGCGGTGAGGGTCTCGAACCCGGGCGCGCCGAGGCTCTCGTCGATGGTCGCGAGCAGCGGCCACACGAGCCGCTCGGGGTCCCACGGGTCGTCGCGGTCGCGGCCGAGCAGCAGGCTCACCAGCGAGCGGGGGTTGAGGAAACGCACCCCCGCGCACACTCCGTCGCCGCCACGCGGGCCGGTGCCGAGCCGGTGCGAGAGGCGCTGGGTCAGCCAGCGCTCCACGCCCTTCGCCGGCACCACCACGACCTCCTCGGCGAAGGGGTCGGCCAGCGGCGTGGCCAGCAGGTCCGCGAGCCGGTCCGCGAGCACGTCGGTGCGCGCGGCGCGGTGGATCTGCAGGGTCACGCGGGAACCCTATGCGGCGGCGGGGACAGGGCGGTCGGCCGCCGGAGGAGTTTCATCCCGCCGGGACGACGAAACTCCCGCGGCCACGAGGCCCGACCCGAGATCCCCCGAACCCCTGCGGGACCGGACGCCCGGCCCTAGCGTGACGAGGCATGAAGCGCGTGCTCGCACCCCTCGCCGGCCTCGCCCTGGTCGGCGCCGGCCTCGCCGCCGGCATCACCGTCTCCGCCACCGCCGCGGACGACGACCCCGCACCGGTCACCGTCACCCGCCAGTCGCTGGCGGAGGTGGCGGCACCTCCGGGCGCCCCGAAGCGCACCCTCGGCCTCAGCAAGGTCACGGTGATGCCGGGCGCCGAGCTCGCGTCGCACCACCACCCCGGCGCCCAGCTCGGGTACGTCGCGGAGGGCGCGCTCACCTACACCGTCGAGTCCGGCCACGCGCAGGTGTTCACGGGCTCCGGCGACGACCCGACGCTGGTGAAGAAGCTCGGGCCGGGCGACACGTTCAAGGTCAAGGCCGGCCAGTGGCTGAGCGAGGAGCAGGACGAGGTGCACCACGCCACCAACGCCGGCACCGTGCCGATCGTCATCTACATCTCCACGCTGCTGCGCACCGGCCGGCCCGCGGCGATCCCGGACTGACGGCAGCCGGAGACGGCAGACTGGGACCGTGCCCGAGCCGCAGCCCGTCACCAGCCCGCTCACCCGAGCTGCCGTCTTCCTCGTCCTCACCCTCGAGGCCGGCGGCGAGGAGACCGTCCGCGAGGTGCTCGCCGACGCCCCCGGCATGGCTCGGGCGATCGGCTTCCGCAACGTCGAGGCGTCCCTGTCCTGCGTGGCCGGCATCGGGAGCGCGGCGTACGACGCGGTCTACGGCACGGTGTCCGGCGGGTCGAGGCCGGCCGGCCTCCACCCCTTCGCGGAGATCCGCGGGCCGGTGCACACGGCGCCGGCGACCGGCGGCGACGTCTTCTTCCACATCAAGGCCGAGCAGCTCGACCTGTGCTTCGAGCTGGCCGCCCGGCTCACCCAGCGGCTCCGTGGCGCGGCCCGCGTGGTCGACGAGGTGCACGGCTTCCGCTACTTCGACCGTCGCGACCTGCTCGGCTTCGTCGACGGCACCGAGAACCCGGTCGGGCAGGCCGTCGACGCCGCCCTCCTGATCGGCGACGAGGACCCGGGCTTTGCGGGCGGCAGCTACGTGATCATCCAGCAGTACCTCCACGACCTCGACGCCTGGAACGCCATGGCCGTGGAGCACCAGGAGGCCGCGGTCGGACGCGAGAAGCTCTCCGACATCGAGCTGCCCGACGACCAGAAGGCGCCCGGCGCGCACACGGCGCTGACCAGCATCGAGGACGAGGACGGCAACGAGCTGGCGATCCTGCGCGACAACATGCCGTTCGGGCGGGTGGCCGACGGCGAGTACGGCACCTACTTCATCGGCTACACCAAGGATCCGGGCGTCATCGAGCGGATGCTGCGCAACATGTTCATCGGCGACCCTCCGGGCACCACCGATCGGCTGCTCGAGGTGTCCCGTGCGACCACGGGCGCCCTTTTCTATGTGCCGTCTGTGGACCAGCTGGAGGCCGCCGTCCCCTGATCTGGGGAACGCACCTCGCTCGACCCGACGAGTCCTCCGACCCGTGTCAGCGTTTCGCCCGAGCCGGCGTGGGGCCGGTCGGGGACTCCCGCGGAGCGGGTCGGACGGAGCTGTGTCATGAAGAGATCTCGCGCGTTCCTGGCGTCGGCGGCGTCGGCGCTGCTGCTGCCCGTCATCGCGGTCGTCACGGTCGAGACTGCACCGGCGACCGCCGCGGTCAACGACCAGTCGGTCAGCGGTGTCGCCTCGCCGATCTGGCAGCCCAACGGTGAGGTGGACGCGCTGGAGACGGGCAACGGCCTGATCTACGCCGGCGGCAACTTCACCTCGGTCAAGCCCGGCTCGGGCCAGTCCGGGTCGACCACGACGCGCACGTACATCGCGGCGTTCAACGCCTCGGACGGCACCCTCAACACGGCCTTCAACGTGACGCTGAACGGGCGGGTCTACTCGCTCGACATGTCGCCGGACAACAAGACCCTCTACATCGGTGGCCAGTTCTCGACCGTCAACGGCACCAGTCGCAACAAGCTCGCGGCCGTCAACGCCACCACGGGCGCGCTGGTCACGGCCTTCGCCCCCAACCCCAACCGCCCGGTGCGATCGATCGAGTCGACGAGCTCCACGGTCTACCTCGGCGGTGACTTCACGACCGTCAAGAACACGACGCAGTCCTACCTGGCCTCGGTGACCGCCGCGACCGGCGCCCTCAACACCGGCTTCGCGCCGACGTTCATCCAGCGTCCCGACGTGACCAACCGCGACGGCACGGTCACGACGTACACCCCCAACGTGCTGGCCCTGGCGCTCGCGCCGGACGGCAGCCGGCTGCTCACCGGCGGCAACTTCATGGGCGTCAACGGCGTCAGCAGCGGCGGCATGACCTCCCTCGACCCGACCACCGGCGCCACCGAGCAGTGGGACGCCAACGACGCAGCGCCGGCCGGTCAGCCGATCAACACCAACTGCGTCGGCCGCGTGAGCGACATCGTCGTCCAGGGCACGCACGCCTACGTCACCGGGATCGGCGACCCGCCGGGCTGCTACGAGGGCACGTACGACGCCACCATCTCCGACGGCTCGCTCAACTGGCTGTCGTCCTGCCTCGGCGGCTCCGAGGGCCTGACGATCATGAACAACATCATCTACAAGGGCTCGCACCAGCACGACTGCGCCTTCAACAAGGGCGGCGCCTACGGCGGCTTCGTCGGCGGTACGACGCGCACCGACTTCCTCCACCGCTTCCTGGTCGCGCAGAACCTCAGTGACGGGTCCTTCGTCCACTGGACCCCCAACACCAACAGCAGCGGCTCGGCGGCGACCGGTCCGCACGCGATGGCCAACGACGGCACGCAGATCATCGTCGGCGGCGACTTCACCACGGTGAACAAGGTCAGCCAGACCTACCTCACCCGCTTCGTCGCGAACGGCGACCAGGCCACGCCGACGGTGCCGGGTCGCAGCCTCGACTCCGACCCGTTCGGCGGCAACCCGGGCGTGCTGACGGCCAACCTCGCGATCACCGTGCAGCCCACGAAGGCCAACACCCTCACGGTCCTGATCCCGACCACGGACGACAACGACTCCGGGACGCTGACCTACAACGTCTACCGCGACAACGGGACCACGCCGATCGCGACGATGACCGCGGAGTCCTACTTCTGGAGCAGGCCGACGCTGCGCTTCGACGACACCGGCCTGGCCGCCGGGTCGACCCACTCCTACCGGGTCAGCGCCAGCGACGGCATCCACACCAGCGCGAAGTCGACGGCCGTGTCCGGCACGGTCGCGAGCAGCGCGCCCGCGCCGTACTCCTCGGCGATCGGCGGCCTCAACCCGCAGGTGTGGTGGCGTCTCGACGACTCCGGCAGCTCCCTCGCGGACTCGAGCGCCAGCGGTGCCAACGCCGGCACGGCGATCGGCGGCGTGACCACCGGCCAGCCCGGCGCGATCGCCGGCAACAGCGCGGTCAGCCTCAACGGCACCGACGCCTACCTCACGTCGAGCACGCCCTTCTCGGCGCCCGGCGCCTTCTCGGAGTCGGTGTGGTTCAAGACCGACACCATCACCGGCGGCGTGCTGCTCGCGCAGAGCAGCATCCAGACCGGCGCCGGCGGCACCACCGACCGGGCGATCGTCATGGACAACAACGGCGATCTGTCCTTCGCTCTCGCCGGGCGCGGCATCAACTACCGCAACCAGACGACGATCTGGAACGACGGCAAGTGGCACCAGGTGGTCGGCACGTACGACGGCGGCACCACGATCAGCCTGTACGTCGACGGGCAGCCGGTCGGCAGCACCGTGACCACCCGGGCGGCGGCCGGACTCGCCAGCAGCTACCTGCGGGTGGGCTACGCCGACATGTCCCAGCTGCAGCAGCTCGGTGTCTTCGGTCGGAACTTCTACCAGCGCGTGTGGCCCGCCACGTCGTACTGGCAGGGCACGGTCGACGAGGCCACGGCCTTCGACTACACGCTGACCCCGGAGCAGATCCAGTCGATGTTCGCCTCCGGCGTCGGGGGCGAGGGCAACCAGCCCCCGGTCGCGGCGTTCTCGTCGACGACCAACCACCTCACCGCGTCGTTCGACGCGACCGGGTCGAGCGACGACAGCGCGATCGCGTCGTACGACTGGGACTTCGGCGACAGCACCGCGCACGGCTCCGGCGCGACGCCGTCGCACGTCTACGCCAGCGGCGGCACCTACCCGGTGACGCTGACCGTCACGGACAGCGACGGCGTCTCGCGGTCGGTCTCGCACGACGTCACGGTGAGCGCCCCGACGACGACCACCACGTCGACGATCGTGCCGGCGGGATCCACCTGGTCCTGGAAGTACGACAACACCGCGCTGCCGACCAACTGGAACTCGCGGACGTTCGACGCCTCGTCGTGGAACAGCGGTGCCGGCGTGCTCGGCTTCGGCAACAACGTCGGGGTGGTGACCAACATCGACACCTTCTCGACCACGTCGCAGCGGCCGCTGACGGCCTACTTCACGCGGCAGTTCCAGGTCCCCGACGCGTCGTCGGTCGTCCAGCTGACGCTCGACACCCGGGCCGACGACGGCATCGTGGTCTACGTCAACGGCACCGAGGTGGGCCGCACCAACATGCCCAGCGGCACGATCGGCACGGGCACCTACGCGTCGAGCTCGGTGTCGACGGCCAACTCCCAGCGGCCGACGTACACCGTCCCGACCAGCCTGCTGGTCAACGGCACCAACGTCATCTCCGCGGAGACCCACCTCAACTACCGGGCCACCGCCAACGCGACGTTCGACCTGAGCGCCACGATCACGACGGCGGACTGACCGGGGACGGATTCCGGCGTCGCCCACGGGGTACGAGACACCCATGAGCGAGGAGCAGCCGGAGTCTCGTCCCGAGGAGGAGGTCGTCGAGCCGACCACCCCACCGAAGGACCCCCTACGACGGTCGCGGACCAGCGGAGCCTGGACCGCGATCGTCGTGGCGGCGGTCCTGCTGGTGCTGCTCGTCGTCTTCATCGCGCAGAACACCGAGTCCGTCGACATCTCCTTCTTCGGCTGGGACGGCTCGGCCCCGCTCGCCGTCGCGCTGCTGATCGCCGTCGTCGTCGGCGTCGTCATCACCGCGATCGTCGGCACCCTGCGGATCTGGCAGCTGCGCCGACGGGTACGACGGGACAAGCGGTCGTGATCCCCGGCTTCACCCGCGACGACCTGGTCGCCCGGATGGTGCGGGCCGGCGAGCTGGAGGTGTCGGGAGAGGACCCCGCCGAGACCGACACCTACTTCGACACCGAGGGCTTCCGCTTCCACGGTCCGGACGGCAACGAGACCGACTACGCCGGGCTCACGGCCTACTTCGCCTCGATCCGCGCGGCCTTCGACGACCGCACCATCCGGCGCGGGATCGTCGTCGTGGAGGGACTCACGATGGCCTGCCAGACCTGGATCGAGGGCACCTTCGCGCGCACCTTCACGCACTCGCCCGCCGGTCCGCTGGAGCCCAACGGCGCACGGGTCGTCTGGGACCTGATCAACATCTTCCGCTTCGACGACCGGGGACGCCTCGCCGAGGAGTGGGTGCGCACCGACTACCGCAGCTTCCTGCGCCAGCTGGGCGCCGCGGGCGCCTGACCGGGCAAGACCTGGCCCGGTCGGGCCGTGGCCGGGTCATGGACGTGGGCCGCGCGGAGTGCTTGTCTTCCTGCGTGACGACGATCGCGGTCGACTACCTGGTCATCGGCGCGGGCGCGATGGGCCTGGCCTTCACCGACGCGCTCGTCGACCACGACCCGACCGTGCGGGTGGCGCTGGTCGACCGCCGCCACGGTGTCGGCGGGCACTGGCTGGAGGCCTATCCCTTCGTCCGCCTGCACCAGTCCTCGTCGTTCTACGGCGTCGCGTCGACGGTCCTCGGCGGCCGGATCCAGACCCACGGCCCGGAGGCGGGGCTGCAGGAGCGGGCCGGCAAGTCCACGATCTGCTCCTACTACGCCGACGTCGCCGAACGCCTGGTCGCCACCGACCGCGTCGAGCTCTTCACCGGCTGCGAGTACGACGGCGACCGCACGTTCGTCTCGCGCGTCTCGGGTCGTCGCTACGAGGTGCCCGCGGATTGCCGGATCGTCGACGCGCGCTACCTCTCCCCCGACATCCCGGCCGAGACGCCGCCACGCTTCGCGGTCGACGGCGCGCGCGTCGTACCTTCCGGCGACCTGCCGCTGCTCGAGGAGGCGCCGAGCCGGTACGTCGTGGCCGGCTCGGGCAAGACCGCCACCGACACCTGCATCTGGCTGCTGGCCAACGGCGTCGACCCCGGGGCGATCACCTGGGTGCGGCCGCGCGACCCGTGGATGCTCAACCGCACGAAGATCCAGCCGGATCCGGAGATCTACCTCGGCATGGTCGCCGACATGCTCACCGCCTGTGCGGCCGCGACGTCGCTGCCCGAGCTCTTCGTGCGCCTCGAGGAGGTCGGGATCATGCTGCGGATCGACCCGTCGGTGACGCCCTCGATGGCCAAGGCCCCGACGCTCGGGCCGTGGGAGCTCGAGCTGCTGCGGAGCATCGAGGACGTCGTCCGCCTCGGCCACATCACCTCCGCCCGTGCCGGGTGCCTCGAGCTCACCGACGGGTCCGTCGAGGTGCCGCGCGACACGGTCGTCGTGCACTGCACCGCCGACGGCCTCCGGCATCCGGACCGCCTCCCGATCTGGCAGGCCGACGCGATCACGATCCAGCCGGTGCGCGCCGGCTTCCCGTGCTTCGGCGCCGCCCTGATCGGCTACGTCGAGGCGACCCGCACCGACGACGCCGAGAAGAACCGCCTCTGCGCACCGTCCTCCTTCGGCAACAGCCTCGAGGACTGGGCGACCATGAACGTGCTCGGCTTCCGCAACGCCAGCGCCTTCAACAGCGAGCCCGACATCCGCGACTGGGCGCACCGGGTCACCCTCAACCCCGCGCGCATCCCACCCGGCCACGCCGGCTCCGCCGCGCTCGACGACGCCCTCGCCCGGATGGGCGCGCACGCCGAGCCGGCGCTGGCCCGGCTCGAGGCGCTCGCCGGCTGAGGTCGTGCACGGGTTGTTACGACGCGTTACCCCTCCGAAACACGACGCGATCTAAGATCTGACGTGCAACGTGAGCCGTTGCAGGCACACCGGGCCACAAGACCTCGGTGGTGCGTGAGACACGTGGACGAAGCGTGCTTGCCACCGGACCGAGAGCTCGGCCCCCTCCGGCACTCGCCTCGTCTCGCACCCCTGACGCCCGAGTGGAAGTGAGTGGAGAGATGACGTTGACGGTGACCGTCGTGGTGGGCAACCCGAAGCCCGCCTCGCGGACCCTCAAGGTGGCAGTGTCGCTCGTGGAGCACCTGCTGGAGCCCGACAGCTACGACCTCGAGGTCATCGACCTCGCGGAGTACGCCGACCAGATGTTCGACTGGCCCTCGGAGACCCTGGCCGAGCTCAACCAGCGCGTGGCCGACTCCGACCTCGCGGTCTTCGCGTCGCCGACGTACAAGGCGACGTACACCGGCCTGCTCAAGGCGTTCCTGGACCGCTACCCCGCCGGTGGCCTGCACGGCGTGACCGCCATCCCGGTGCACACCGGCGCGGACCTGAGCCACTCGATGGGGCCCGACGTCCACCTCGCGCCGCTGCTCACCGAGCTCGGCGCCGTGGTGCTCGGCCGGGGCGTCTACTTCGTCGCCGGCAACATGGACCAGCTCGACGAGATCATCGGCAAGGCCGCGGCCGACTACCGCGACAAGCTCGGCCGGCTGGCCCGGGTCGCCGCGGCCGTGGCCACCACCGACGCCACCGACGTCGCCGTCCCGGCGCAGGTCTGAGGAGGGTGACGATGACCGACACGCCCCGCCTCCGCCCGGCCCTGGACACCGCCGTCTTCCGCGAGACGCTCGGCCACTACGCCTCCGGCATCACGATCATCAGCGGCTACGAGGGCGACGAGCCGGTGGGCTTCACCTGCCAGTCGTTCTACAGCGTCTCGATGGACCCGCCGCTGGTCTCCTTCAGCGTCATGCGCACCTCGACGACGTACCCGCGGATCGCGCGGACCGGTCGCTTCGCCGTCAACGTGCTCTCGCACCACCAGCACGAGATCTCCAGCCAGTTCGCCCGCAGCGGCACCGACAAGTGGGCTGGCGTCGCGTGGGAGCCCACCGCCGCCGGCAACCCCGTCATCGCCGACACCCTCATGTGGCTCGACTGCGACATCGTCGCCGAGCACGAGGCGGGCGACCACCTGATCGTGGTCGGCCACGTGCAGGAGATGAGCCCGGCCGAGTGGCACCGCCACGAGCCGCTGCTCTACTTCAAGGGCCGCTACCGCTGGCTCGACCAGCTCACCGGCTGACTCACCGGAGGCGAGCGGGCCGGGCGACCCGGCGCTGGACGGTGCCGGCCAGCAGGTCCTCGCAGACCTGCGCGAAGGCCAGCACCGTCCGGTCCTGCGCCCAGGCCCCGGCCACCTGCACCCCGACCGGCAGGTGGCCGGGCCCCAGGCGCACCGGCACCGAGACCGCCGGCTGGCCCGTGATGTTGAAGGGATAGGTGTACGGCGTCCACGTGATCCACGGCAGCGGCGCATCGGCCTCGCCTCCGGCGGGGACCTCGTCCTCGGCGCCGAACGCGGTCAGCGGCATCGTCGGCATCAGCACCACGTCCCACGCCGCCGCGAAGGCGAACATGGCCTGGTTGAAGGCGCGCCGGGCCGAGAGCGCATCGAGCAGGTCCGCGACCTGGTAGCCCTGCGCCAGGTCGCCGAGTCGGACCAGCCCGGGGTCCATCACCGCCGCGTGCTCGGCGAAGAGGTCGCGGAAGCCGAGCCCGCGCCCGGTGACCCAGAGCGCCTCGAAGACCGACCGGGGCAGCGGCCCCGGGAGCGTCGCGTCGACCAGGTCGGCGACGCCGGTGGCGCGCAGCCGGCGTACGGCATCGGCGAAGACGGCCGCGACCTCGTCGCTGGGCGCGATCCCCCAGGGCTCGGCCACGACGGCGACCCGCAGCCGGCGCCCGGTCACGGGCGGCACCAGCGGGGCGGCGTACGACGACTGCGGGTCGCGCGGGTCCGGTCCGGCGGTGAGCTCCAGGACCAGCGCGGCGTCCTCGACCCGGCGGGTCAGCACCCCGGCGTGCGAGAGGTTCTCGTTGACGGTGCCCGGCCAGACCGGGATCGCGCTCAGCGTCGGCTTCAGGCCGACCGTGCCGCAGAAGGCCGCGGGGATCCGCACGGACCCGCCCGCGTCGGTGCCGGTCGCGATCGGCACCGCGCCGGCGCCGACGGTCGCACCGGAGCCGGCGCTCGACCCGCCGGTGTTGCGGCTCGGGTCCCACGGGTTGCGGCTGACACCGGTGCGCGGGGAGATGCCGGTGCCTTTCCAGCCGAACTCCGGCGTGGTCGTCCGGCCCACCACGACGGCGCCGGCGCCGAGCAGCCGCTCGACCATCGGCGAGGACGTCGTCGCCGGCGTCTCGGGGCTGGTCCGGGAGCCCTTCCCGGGCACCTCGCCCTCGAGGTAGAGGTTGTCCTTCGACGCGATCGGCACTCCGTGCAGCGGTCCCCGCAGCCGGCCGTCCGCCGCCTCGCGCTCGCGCTCGGCCGCCGTACGACGGGCGCGCTCGTGCATCACCGCGGCGTAGGCGTTGATCTCCGGCTCGTCCCGGTCGACCAGCGCGAGCGCGCACTCGGCCAGGTGCACCGGCGACAGCTCGCCGGCCGCGACCCGGCGGCCGAGCTCGACCCCGCTGAGGTCCTGGTAGGTGTCGAGGTCGAGGTCGCGATAGGTCATCGGGTCGGTCCGCCTGCCCGCGCGGTCCAGGCGTCGGCGAAGCGCTCGATCCACGCCGGCGGCACCGACGTCGAGATCTTCACGAAGCGCTCGCCGTGCAGCGGGGACTGGTAGGTCCCGGGCCGGATGAAGACCCCGTCCTCGAGCAGTGCCGCGCACAGGGCGTCGCTGCCCCAGCCCGAGCCCGCGAGGTCCACGGCGAGGAAGTTGCCCTGCGCCGGGCTCACGACGACCTCGCCCAGCCCGCTGGCGGCGACGAGCTCCTCGACCCGACGCAGGTTCGCCCGGTTGGTGGCACGCAGCGCCGGCAGCCACCGGTCCCGGGCGCGCAGCCCGGCGACCGCCGCCCGCTGGCCGACGAGGCTCGAGCCGAGCGGGTTGGCCGGCACCGCCATCACCTCCGCGAGCAGCTCGGGGGTCGCGGCCACGGCGCCGAGGCGCAGGCCGGCCAGGCCCAGCCACTTGGAGAAGCTGTACGTCGTGAACGTGCGCTCGGGGTAGAGCTCGGCGGCCAGCGTGTGGTCGTCCGCGAAGTGCCGGTAGGTGCAGTCGTGGACGACGTACGACGAGGTCGCCCGCGCGACCTCCACGATCGCCTCCAGCTCGGCGCGCGTGTAGCTGCTGCCCAGCGGGTTGAGGGGGTCGATCAGGTAGAGCAGCGAGCGCTCCTCGACGACCTCGGCCAGGCGGTCGGCCTGGAGCAGGCGGGTCGGCTCGTCGTACACCGACACCACGCGCGCGGGCAGCCCGGCGAGCGCGCCGAAGCGGACCGGCCACGGCCAGCCGGGGTCGCTGGTCACGACCTGGGTGACTCGCGGGGCGAGGGCGGTGCAGAGGTGGTGCAGGCCCGCGACGGCGCCGTCGGTGACCCACACGTCGAGCCCGGGCAGCCCGAGGTCGTCGGCGATCAGCGCGCGCAGCTCACTGAGGCCGGCGGCCGGCGCGTAGACCTGGAACTCGCGTCGCGCCACGCTGCGCTCGAGCGCCTCGACCACCTCGGGGAGCGGCTCGAGGTGGTTGGTGTTCTGGCCCATCCACACGATGTCGTCCCGGTCGAGGAGGGCCTCGAACGACGGCGCCGCGGCGGTGCTGGTCACGGGTGCTCCTTGGGTCGGTTCAGTCGGGCAGCAGGTCGCCGCCGACGATCCGCGGCACGCCGTCGAGGAGGACGGTCGCGTCGCGCATCACGCAGTCGAGGTGGGCGGGCGCGTCGACGGTGCCGCCGTACGCGATGGAGTTGCCGAAGGCCACGTGGGCGCTGCCCTTGGTCGCCTCGGTCTCCATCGGGACGCCGCACACCGAGCCCTGCGGGTTCAGGCCGACCGAGACCTCGGCCAGGTTGGTCATCCGGGGGTCGCCGACGCGGGCGATCATCTCCTCGAGCCGGGCGCCCTCGGGACCCTCGACGGCGACCAGGGCGCCGTCCCGCACGTGCAGGGCGACCGGCTCGCGGACCGGGCCCTGGCCCATGAAGAGGAAGTCGCCGTCGATGACGACGACGCCGTTCGAGCTGCCCTCGACCGGGGCGGTGCCGGACTCGATGTCGGGCGGCGCCATGTAGTCGCCGGGGTTGCGGGCAACGCCGGTCAGCGCGCGGCCGCGGCGACCCTGGACCGAGCCGCGCAGGTCGGTGCCGCCGGGGCTGACGATGCGGTACTCGCCGGCCGCCTCCCACGCCGCGGCGAGCCGCTGGGTCACGGGGACGAGGGCGTCGAAGTCGACGTCGTACGGGCCGCCGAGCCGGAAGGTGTCCGCGACGACCGCGGGCATCGCGAGGTAGCGACGGCCCTGGGCCGTCGCTTCCTGCCGCGCCCGGCTCGAGCCGATGAAGACGCTGGTGAGCTCGATCGCCGCGTCGGCCGCGAGCAGCGCCTGCGCCACGTCGGCGGGCGGCTCGGTGCCGGGGACGACGGCCTGCGGCACCGGCACCAGGACCGGTACGGCGCGGCGCGCCTCGAGCCCGGCCGCCAGCGCGTGCAGCACGAGGGCGTCGGTGCCGCCGTCGTACAGCAGCGCGACGCGCTCGTCGGTGCGGACGCCGAGGCAGGTCTCGAGGACGCGGGCGACGGTCTGCTCGGGGAGCGCGTCGCTCACGGCTCGGACCGGACGATGTCGGCGTACGCGCGGACGGTGGCGATCCGCGACTCGACGTCACCGCCGATCGGGAAGACCGTCATCGAGTCGATCCCGAGCTCGGCGAGGTTGCGCCGGTGCTCCAGGACGACGTCGGCGCCGCCGGCCAGCGCCATCCGGCGCACGAAGTCCTCGGGCAGCAGCCGGGCGGCCGCCTCGGCCTCCTGGAACTCGCCGCCGGAGTACATCGTCCGCACCCGCTCGACCAGCTCGGGCGAGAGGCCGGCGAGCTCGCAGTACATCGGCGCCGTCTGCGGGAACCACGCCGCGATCGTGCGCGCGGCGGCCAGCGCCGACTCGTCGTCGTCGCTGATCTGCCCGTAGGCGAAGACGGTGATCTGCGGCCGGCGGTCCCGGCCGGCCATCTCGACACCGCGGTCGATGTGCTCGAGCGCGTAGCGCAGGCCGTCGGGGTGCAGGCCGGCCAGGAGGATGACGCCGTCGGCGATCCGGCCCGCCAGCTCGAGGGTCTTCGGTCCGCTGGCAGAGATGTAGACCGGGATCTCCGAAGGGACGTCGAAGCGCATGTGGGCGTCGTCGAGGCTGAAGCCGCGGGCCTCCCACGAGACGGTCTCGCCGGACCACAGCCGCCGGGACGCGGCGACCGCGTCCTCGAGCAGCCCGAGCCGCGCGGGCTTGAAGCCCAGTGCCTCGAGCGGCCGGTCGCCGGCCCCGATGCCGTGGATGGCGCGGCCGCCCGAGACCTCGTTGATGGTCGCGGCGGCCACGGCGCCCAGCGCGGGGTGCCGGGTCACCGGGTTGGTGACCGCCGTCCCGAGCGTCATCCGCGACGTGCGGAGCGCGGCGATGGTGAGGAAGGAGTAGCAGTAGCGCGAGTGCAGGGAGGAGTCGGTGAGCCACAGCTCGTCGAGCCCCCACGCCTCCGCGTCGGCGACCATGTCGCCGAACTGCTGGGACGGGTAGACCGGCTGCAGCGCGACGCCGGCCCGCATCAGCGGCTCTCCTCGGTGGACCCGGTGGTGAGCGCGTAGGCGGCGAAGGCGGCGTACACCCGGGTCGCCTCGACGATGTCGTCGATGGAGAGGTGCTCGTCGGGGCAGTAGACCGGCTCGCCTCCGGGGCCGAAGATGATCGTCGGGATGCGGTCGCCGAAGCTGGCGGTGTCGCCGAGCCAGCCGGCCACCTGCAGGTCGGGCTCGGCGCCGCGGACGGAGCGGACCGCCCGCCGCATCAGGTCGGTGACCTCGGCCTCCGGCTCGGCCAGGTAGCCGGACTTCACGTCCGCGAGCACCACCTCGGCCTCGAAGCGCGGCTCGCGCTCCTTGGCCTTGACCAGGCAGCGGTCGATCTCGGCGCGCACCTCCTCGAGGCTGACACCGGGCTGGGGCCGGCAGTCGACCCGGATGACGCACTCGTCGGGAATCATCGACGGACCACCCGGCGGCAGGCCGCCGTAGACCCGGCCGGGGGCCATGAAGGTCTCGGTCCCGAAGAGGGAGGTCACCCACTCCTCGAGCTGCGGCTCCAGGTGGGAGGCGTCCAGCTCGATGATCGCGTGCGCGGCGAGCATGTTGGCGTTGACCGCGAGCGGCTTGTGGCAGGTGTGCGCGGAGATGCCGCGCACGTGGATGTCGTAGTAGTAGCGGCCGCGGTGGCCCAGGAAGATCTCGTTGTCGGAGAGCTCGCCGAGCACGCACAGGTCGGCGTCGTACTCCTCGAAGTACTTGATCGAGCCGAGCTGGTCGCCCATGTGGTCGGAGACGGCGGCCATCGCGAGCCGGCCGGTGACCGGGATCCCGGAGTCGCGGACCGCCTCCATCGCGGCGATCTGGCAGACGAGCGCCGCCTTCATGTCCATGATCCCGTGGCCGTAGACGGCGCCGTCGATGATCTCGCCCGAGAAGGGCTCGGTGCGGGTCCAGCCGTGGGAGACCGGCTTGGTGTCCATGTGACCGGTGAAGACGACGGTGCGGCCGGGGCCGAAGTCGAGGTGCCCCAGCGCGTTGGGCCGGTCCGGCAGCACCGGCTGCTCGTGCGGCTCGCTGAAACCTGCCTCGGCCATCATCGCGACCAGGTGGGCGGCCAGCGGGCCCTCCTCACCGAGGATGCTCGGGATCCGGCACACCTCCTGCACGCGGGCGATCAGCCGGTCGACGTCCACGTGGGCGGCGACGCGCTCAGCGAGGTCGACGTCGACGTCGGGGCGGGCGAGGTGGGTCATCGGCACTCCTTGGATAAGATCTAATGTCTCAGATCCTAACCACGCCGGCGGCCCGACCGACGCCACGCCCGATTAAGAACGTGTAAACCCTCGGGCGACCGGGCTGCCGACGACTACGCGCCGTCGGCGTCGCGGACCACGCTCGCGTGGGCGTCCCGCACCACCGCGATGTGCTCCGCCATGGCCCGCGCCCCGTCCTCGGCGCGGCCCTCGGCGATCGCGCCGAGGATCGTGCGGTGGAAGGCCACCGACTCCCGGGACCGGTCCGGGCTGGCGACCATGTTGCCGATCCGGCGCAGGTGGATGGTGAGCCGCTCGAAGACGTCGGCGAGCAGGCTGTTGCCCAGGCTGGCGAAGAGGATCTCGTCGAAGACGTCGAGCCCGCGCGCGACGGCCTCCGCGTCGCCGGCATCCAGCGCCCGCTCGGTCTCCGCGATGTTTGACTCGAGGGCGGCCAGCAGCTCGGGGTCGCGGCGCTCGGCGGCGCGGCGTACGCACTCGGTCTCGAGGAGGCCGCGGGCCTCGAACAGCTCGCGGACGGCCTCGGCGGAGTAGGCGCGGACCTTCACACCCCGGTAGGGCGCCACCTCGACCAGGCCGTCGCGCTCGAGGCGGACGAAGGCCTCGCGGATCGGGGTCTTCGACACCCCGAGCAGCTCGGAGAGGGCGACCTCGCGCAGCGAGGTGCCGGGCGCGAAGGAGAGGTCGACGATGCGGTCGCGCAGCCGGCGGTAGACCACGTCCTTGACCTGCATCGGCTCCACGGAGTCCCCGGAGATCCCTGCGCTCACATTCGCCGCCTTCGTTGGATGAAACCGGATCGTATCTCAGATCTTACGGTCCGTGGGGAGCGTTGCCCCGCGTTGACCCGGTCCCGTAGAGTACGAAATGAGATATGAGATCCCAGATCGGAGCCGCGATGACCGACCTGCACGACGCCGTCCTCCCCGAGGTGCGCGCCTTCCTCGACCGCGACCACGGCCTGCTGGTCGGGGGCACCGAGCGCCCCGGCGCCACCGGCGCGACCCTGGCGGTGACCGACCCGGCGACCGGGCGGCACCTCGCCGACGTGGCCGGCGGGACCAAGGCCGACGTCGACGCCGCGGTGGTCGCCGCCCGGGCCGCGCTGCCGGTCTGGAACGGCCTGGGCCCCGCACGCCGCGCCGAGCTGCTCTGGCAGCTCGGCGACGAGATCGAGCGCCGCGCCGACGAGCTCGGCCAGCTCGAGACGCTGGACAACGGCAAGCCGACCGGCGAGTCCGCCACGCTCGACGTGCCGCTGGTCGCCTCGCTCTTCAAGTACTACGCCGGCTGGGCGACCAAGATCGAGGGCGGCACGATGACGCCGGCCTCGGGCATGGACTTCCACGTCTACACGCGACGCGAGCCCGTGGGCGTCGTCGGCGCGATCATCCCGTGGAACTTCCCACTCCTCATGTGCGCCTACAAGCTCGGTCCCGCGCTCGCGGCCGGCAACACCGTCGTGCTCAAGCCCGCCGAGCAGACGCCGCTGTCGGCGATCCGGCTCGGCCAGCTGATCACCGAGATCGGCTTCCCGCCCGGCGTCGTCAACATCGTCACCGGCGACGGGCCGGGCGCCGGCGCCCCGCTCGCCGCGCACCTCGACGTCGACAAGGTCACCTTCACCGGCGAGAACGCCACCGGCCGCAAGATCCTCCAGGCCTCCGGCGGCAACATGAAGCGGCTCTCGCTCGAGCTCGGCGGCAAGTCCCCGAGCATCGTCTTCGAGGACGCCGACCTGGCGAAGGCGATCGAGGGCACCTTCGGCGCCGTCTACTTCAACCAGGGCCAGTGCTGCATCGCCGGCGCCCGGGTCTTCGTGCACCGGTCGCGGTACGACGAGTTCGTCGCCGGCCTGGCCGAGCGGGTAGCCGGCATCCAGCTGGGCAACGGCCTCGACGCCGGCACCACGATGGGCCCGGTCGTCAGCGCGGAGCAGCAGGAGCGGGTCAACGCCCTCATCCGCTCCGGCGTCGACCAGGGCGCGACCCCGGTCGTCGGGGGCGCACCGGTCGACGACCCGGCGCTCGCGGGCGGCAGCTTCGTGCGGCCGACGCTCTTCACCGACGTACGCCCTGACATGGAGATCATGCAGCGCGAGATCTTCGGGCCGGTCGGCATGGTGTCGTCGTTCGAGACCGAGGAGGAGGCCCTCGCGCTGGGCAACGACACCTCCTTCGGCCTCGCGTCCGGCATCTGGACCCGCGACGTGGGCCGGGTGCACCGGGTGGCCGCGGGGCTGCGCGCCGGCGTGGTCTGGGTCAACACCTACGGGATGTTCGACGTCGCGATCCCCTACGGCGGCTTCCGGGCCAGCGGCTACGGCAAGGAGCTCGGCGCGGAGGCGCTCGAGCCCTACCTCCAGACCAAGACGGTGTGGATCGACCTGGCCTGACTCGGCGGCGGGGCGGGCCCGCAGGGCCGGGGGCATGCCAAGATGGCTGTCCTCGGCCCCCCTCTCCAGGAAGCACCCATGACCGCTATCGATCAGGACCGCGTCGCACCGCACCAGATCAAGGACTGGGTCTACGACCGGCTCCGCCAGGCCCTCATCGACCAGGACATCGCGCCGGGTGAGCCGCTGCGCGAGGCGGCGCTGACCGAGCGCTACGGCATCAGCAAGACCCCGATCCGCGAGGCCCTGGTGCGGCTCCAGCGCGACGGCCTCGTCGAGATCGCCGCCTACCGGGGCGCCCGGGCGAGCACCTACACCCGCGAGCGGCTGCTCGAGATCTTCGAGACCCGCGAGATCCTCGAGTCCGAGTGCGTCCGGCGCGCCGCGCAGGACGAGAGCGGCGAGGTCGCCCGTCAGCTCCAGGCCACCGTCGACGCCGCCGAGGCGGCCCTCGCCGCCGATGACCTCGACACCGTCGGGCACAACCTCGACGAGTTCGACAGCATCCTCTTCGCGCAGCTGCACAACACCCTGCTCGACGAGATCCGGGACCGGCTCACCATGCATCTCCAGCGCATGGGCCGCACCCACCTCACGGCCGAGTCGGCCCGGCGGTCGCTGGGCGACCACCGGGCCATCATCGAGGCGATCACCGCGCACGACGTCGACGGCGCGCTCCGCGCGCTGCGGGCGCACCTGCAGTCCGTCCAGGAGCAGCAGGTCGCCGCTCTCGGGCTCTGACCGTCCGGCCGGCATCGACGCTCAGGCCACGCTTCAGGCGCCGACCCGTCCGAACCCGTTGGCCACCAGCTTCGGCACGATCTCCTCGCCGAGCACCGTCAGGTCGTCGATGAAGTCCGGCATGATGAAGACGGCGCCGTCGATGTCGGCGTGCTCGACCATGTCGGCGAGCTGCTCGGCGATGCTGTCGGGCGAGCCGGCGACGGTCCCGGTCGAGATGGCGGTGGAGTCCTTCCAGCCCTCGTTGTCCGGGTTGTGGGCGGAGCTGTCGTGCGAGACCGCGCCCCACTCGCGCGCCATCCGCTCGAGCGCGACCAGGTCGCGACCCTCGTTGTAGAGGTCGATCCGGCGCTGGGCGTCGGCGTCGGTGTCGCCCGGCACGATCATGAACACGCAGTAGGTCTTGAGGTTGTCGCCGTTCTCCTGCGAGATCCGGCGGGCTCGCTGACCGATCGCGACCACGGAGTCGCGGGAGGTGCCCTCGAAGAGGACGCCGTCGAGGTTCTTGGCGACGAAGGCCAGGCCGGTGTCGGAGGTGGCGGCACAGATCATCTGCGGCACGCCGCCGACGGGCTTGGGGTCGGACTGGCAGTCCTTGAGCTGGAAGTACTCGCCGTCGTAGTCGACGGTGCTCTCGGTCCACAGCGCCTTGACGACCTCGACCCACTCAGCGGCACGGCGGTACTTCGTGCTGTTGTCGAGGTCGAGGCCGATGCCCATCTGGGTCTCGGAGGTGCGGTTGCCGCCGGCGACGATGTTGAGGCCCGTGCGCCCGTTGCTGATCTGGCTGCCGGTCGCGACCATCTTGGCGGCGATGGCCGGGTGCAGCATGGCGGTGTTGACCGTCGACCACACGCCGATGTCCGTGGTCGCCTGGGCGAGGCCGCCGCTGGTGACCAGCGACTCCAGGTTGTCGTCGAAGTGGCGCGACGGACCGCCGTACCCACGCCACACGGCCTGGGACAGGGTGAAGTCAAAGCCGAGCCGCTCGGAGAGCCGGGCGACCTCCAGGTTGTAGGCGTAGCTGCCGTCGAGCTCCGGCACCGTGCTCGACGGGATCCACCCGCCGCTGCTGACCGGCATGAAGATGCCGTACTCGATGTCCTTCATCGTGCGCTCCTGTCGTGGGGGTGGTGGCTAGCTGGCCAGGCCCTCTTGCTGCTGGGCGAAGGCCTTGCGGGACTCGTCGTGGAGGACCTCGATGAGCTGCTGCTCGTACGCCGCGAACTCGGCCGAGGTCGTGACCGCCAGGTCCCGCGGACGCTCCAGGTCGATGCGGACGTCGAGCCGCACCCGGGTCGGCCGGGCGCTGAGGACGATCACGCGGTCGGAGAGGTAGACCGCCTCACGGATGTCGTGGGTGATCAGCACCGCCGTCCAGGAGTGGTCCGACCACACCCCCTGGAGCCAGTTCTGCATCTCGATGCGGGTCAGGGAGTCGAGGGCGCCGAAGGGCTCGTCGAGCAGGAGGATCTCGCGACCCTGCACGACGGTGCGGAGCAGCGCCGCACGCTGGCGCATGCCGCCGGAGAGCTCGAACGGGTGGGAGTCCTCGAAGCCGGCGAGGCCGAACGCGGGGAAGAGCTCGCGGGCCTGGGCCCGCGCCTTCCTGCGCGGGACGCCCTGGACCTCCAGACCGAGCGCGGCGTTCTCGGCGATGGTGCGCCACGGGAAGAGCAGGTCCTTCTGCGGCATGTAGGCGAAGTGCTCACGGTGGCCGATGGCGTCGCGGCCGTCGACCCGGACCTCGCCCGAGGTCGGCGTCTCCAGGCCGGCGAGGATGTTGAACATCGTGCTCTTGCCGCAGCCGCTCGGGCCGATCACCGAGACGAACTCGCCCGGGGCGACGTCGAAGGACACGTTGTCGACGACCTCGCGCACGCCACCGCGTACGGCGAACTGCTTGGCGAGGTCGCGGACCTCGATCCGCGGGACCGCGGTCACCTGCTCCTGCTCAGTCGGCATGACGGGCCTTCCTCTCCTTGAAGCTCCACGGGATGACCAGCCGCTCGACCAGGAAGGTCACCAGGTAGAGGGCGATGCTGAGCACGGCGCTGACGACCACCGCGGCGAGCACGAGGTCGGTGCGGAAGGCGTTCTTCTGCATGCTCATGTAGATGCCGAGGCCCTTCTCGGCCCCGACGTACTCGGCGAAGATCGCGCCGACGACGGCGTAGGTGATGCTGATCCGCAGGGCCGTGAAGAAGCTCGGCATCGCGGAGGGCAGCCGCACGTAGCGGAACTCGGTGAATCGCCCGGCGCCCATGCTGCGCAGCAGGTTGCTGGCCTCGCGGTCGGCCTTGTTGAAGCCCTCGACCAGGCCGACGGCGATCGGGAAGAACGTCGCGAGCGCCACGACGAGGACCTTCGGCATCAGCCCGAAGCCGAACCAGATGATCATCAGCGGCGCGATCGCGACGATGGGGATCGTCTGGGAGGCGACCAGCAGCGGCATCACGCCGCGACGCAGCCAGCCGGAGAAGTCCACGACGACCGCGATCACCCAGGCGACGAGCAGGGAGAAGGCGAAGCCGACCAGCGTGACCTGGAGCGTCGCCTTGGTGTGCATCTCGATCGCCTCGCGCTGGCCCCATCCCTCGCTGAGCACGCGGGACGGGGTCGGCAGCACCTGCGGCCGGACCCCGGTGACGTTGACCGCCACCTCCCAGCCGATCAGCAGGACGGCGAGGATCAGCACGGGCGGCAGCACTGTGCTGAGCAGCCGGACCGGGTCGATCCGGCGCCGGCGCCGGCGGTCCCGGGCGGCCGGTGTGGCGGCGGCGACGTAGCCGTCCGCGCGGTCGATGCTGGTCATGACGCCTCCACGACGGCAGGGAGCTGGTTCCAGAACATGCGCTCGAGCTCGACGGCCCGGGCGAGGATCTCGAGGGCGCGGTCCTCCGGGAGCTCGGCGCCGTCGACGAGCGTGAGGTGGCGCTGGATCATGTCGGCGTACTGACCGCCGCTGTAGATGGCGATCCAGTCCTGGTAGGGGCCGGGCGCCGCGTCGCGGAGACCCGCGAGCGCGACGCCGTACCCCTGGATGCAGGGCAGCATCGCGACCAGCGTGGCCGCACGGTCGTGCGCGAGCGACTCGTAGAAGGCGAGGTACTCCCGCGTCTCGGCGGAGGGCACGACGTCGTCGAAGTCGCAGCCGAACGGGCCGGCGGCCCGCTTGTGGTGGTCGAGCTCGACCGCGACCACGCCGTGCGCGAGGCGGACGAAGAGCTCGAGCTCGTCCTCCGTGGTCGCGGCGGCCGCAAGCCGGCTGTAGATGCGCGCGTAGTAGCGCAGGTAGACGTAGTCCTGCTCGAGGTAGTGACGGAAGACCGCGGGGTCGAGGTCTCCCGCGCGGATCCCCGCGAGCATCGGCAGGTCCAGCCACGCCGTCGCGGCCTGGGTGACCTCCGCGCTGAGCGCGTCGGCGAGTCCCCGGGTGGGTGGCATCGGCTCGCTCCTCTGTCGGGTCGAGTGGTGGTCGGGCGGGGGGGGGGGGGGGCGCCCGCGGGCGGGGGGGCCCCCCCCCCCCCCGGGCGGGGCGGGGGGGGGGGGGGCGGGGGGGCGGGGCCCCGCCCCCCCCCCCCCCCCCCCCCCGCGGGCGCCGCCCCCCCCCCCCCCACCCCGGGTCGTCAGCTGGAGAGGTACTCGTCGGTGAAGAACGTCGACCAGTCCGGCTCCTCGGTGAGCGCGTCGCCGTTGGCGTCGGTCAGCAGGCCCTGGTCGTAGTAGTACTTGCCGAGCGCGGCCCACTGCTCCTCGGTCTGGGTGCCGAACTTGCCGTCGTCGTCGAGCATGTAGTCGGCGGCGAGCATCTCCTGGCTCTTCATCACCAGGTCGGTGTTGGTGAGCACGTCCTTGTTCTGGTCGATCAGGATCTGTGCGGCGTCGTCGGGGTTGGCCTGGGCGTACTCGTAGCCCTTCTGCAGCGCGCCGACGAAGGCCTTGGTGACGTCCGGGTGGTCGGCCATCCAGTCGGTGTTGCCGTCGACAGTGACGGCGTAGTTGTCCGGGAAGCCGTAGTCGGTGTACTTGAAGTACTTCATCGGCTCACCGCGGAGGTCGGCCTCGATGCCCTCCCAGGTCATGAACGGCACGGTGAAGTCGACCTTGCCGGAGTAGAGGGCCTCGTACGCCGACGTCCCGAGCGTGACGCTCTTGAAGTCGCCGGTGCCGCCGTCGTTCTTGATGACGGTCTGGAGGATCTTGCCCTCGGACTGGCTGCCGAAGCCGGCGTACGTCTTGCCGTCGAGGTCCTTCGGGCTCTGGATGTCGTCGTCGTCGGCGCGGACGCCGATCGCCGTCGCCCAGTGCTGGATCAGGGCCATCACCGACTCGACCTTGGCGCCCGAGGCGATCGCGACCGTGGTGGTGTCCTGGAAGCCGATGCCGAACTCCGCCGAGCCCGCGTCGATCAGGGTGTCGGGGTAGGAGTTGTTGTAGGGCAGGACCTCGAGGTCGATGCCGGCGTCCTCGAAGTAGCCCTTGGCGATGGCGACGTAGAGGCCGGTGTGGTTGGTGTTCGGCGTCCAGTCCAGGGCGAACCGCACCTTGGTGAGCTCTCCGGAGCCGGACGAGCTGGCGCCGTCCGAGTCGCTGCCGCAGGCGGCGAGCAGGCTGCCGAGCACGCCGATCGCCACGGCGATGGCGAGCCGTCGTGTTCTCTTCATGGGCACTTCCTCTTTCTCCTCATCGGTGCAGCGGTGGTGGGGGTCCCGAGAGGGTCAGGACGTCCGGGTGACGACTTCCATGCGCGCGACCGTGCGACGGAACGCCGCGTTGGCCTCGCGCACGACCTGGTGCTCGTCGACGGTGGTGAGCTTCCGGCCCTGCATGAGGACCCGGCCGTCGACGATCGTGGTGTCGACGGCGGAGCCGTTGGCGGCGAAGACCAGGTGGCTGGTCAGGTGGGTCGCGGTGTCGCGCAGCATCGGGGTGAACTCGACCGAGTTGGTCTCGACGAGGATCAGGTCGGCCTTCGCGCCGGCCTCGAGGCGACCGGTGTCGTGCCCGAGGGCCGCGGCGCCGTGCCGGGTCGCCATCCGCAGGACGTCGCCGGCCTGCATGAGGCTGGCGTCCTGGCGGCTGGCCCGGTGCATCAGCGAGGCGTACTTCATCACCTCGAACATGTCGGCGCTGTTGTTGCACTCGACGGCGTCGTGGCCGAGCCCGACGTTGATGCCGGCCGCGATCATCTCCGGCACCCGCGCGATGCCGTTGCCGAGCTTCGCGTTGGAGCTCGGGTTGTGGGAGATGTGCGTGCCGGTCTCCGCCATCATCCGGATCTCGGCGTCGTTGAGGTGCACGCAGTGGGCGGCGACGACGTCGGGGCCGAGGAAGCCGAGCTCGTAGGCCAGCTCCGTGGGCCGCCGGCCGAAGCGCTCGAGGCTGTTCTCGACCTCCGACATCGACTCGTTGAGGTGGATGTGGATGCCGGTGCCGAGCTCGTTCGCCAGCGTCCGGGTCTCGCGGAGCAGGTCGGGCGAGGCGAGCGGGAGCCACTCGATCCCCAGCCGCACCTGGATCCGGCCGTTCGCGGCGCCGTGGCTGCGCTGGAAGGCGTCGATGTTGTCCTGGAGCGTGTCGAGGTCGTGCTCGTCGAGCGCCACGTCGTTCGAGAGCACCGCGCGGATGCCGATCTCCTCGGCGGCGTCGGCGAGCGCGTCGAGACGGCGGTACATGTCGTTGACCGTGGTCACGCCGGCCTTGATCGACTCGGCGTAGCTGGCCATCGCGGCCCAGTACGCCGCGTCGTAGTCGAGGGCGCGGATGAGCGGGTACCAGCACTCGTCGAGGTACTCCCACAGCGGCAGGTGGTCGTTGTAGCCCTTGCCCAGCGCGGTGTGGAAGTGCAGGTCGACGAGGCCGGGCATGACGATCTTGTCGGTCGCGTCGATCACCGTGTCGCCGTCGGCCGGCGCGGGCGCCTGGTCGTCGGGACCGACCCAGGCGATCCGGTCGTCGTCGAGGACGACGGTGCCGCGCTCGTGGTACGTCGCGGCGTCGTCCAGCGTGACGACCATGCCGTGGCGGATGACCGTGCGGGCCATGACCGACCTCCTTGCCTCGTCGAATCTGAGATCTCAGATCCTATTTAGAACCGTAGGTGCCGATGGGGGCGACGCTCAAGGCCGTGCGAGCGATGTTTACGAGCGGTAACCGCTCCGAAACACCGCTCAGGCCAGTCCGGCGTCGGCGGCGACGATCCCGCCGCCGAGCCAGCCGATCGCCATGGTCACGAGGTTGGGTCCGCCGTCCGGGATCCGCGGCATGACGGAGGCGTCGACGACCTTCAGGCCCTGGGTGCCGACCACGTTCAGCCGGCGATCGACGGTGCGGCCGATCCCGCACGAGGCCACCGGGTGGTTGTAGGTCTCCACCCGGGCGCGGACCGCCGGCACCAGGTCGTCGGTGCGCCACCAGGCGTCCCGCGGCACCTCGACGATGCCGGTCGCGGCCATCGCGTCGATGAGCTCGGCGGTCCGGCGTACGGCGGTCGCCATCCGCTCCGCGTCGCTGTCCTCGGCCAGGTGCCGGAGCCGGATCCGCGCGCGGTCGTCGTCGCCACGCGTCACCGACCCGCGGGACTCGGGCTGCATCAGCGCGACCGAGACGCTGTAGCGGCGGCGCGGCGCGCTGCGGTCGTAGAGCCAGGTCGAGAAGGGGAAGACCTGGAACTCGTCGGCCGGGTCGTCGGCGACGCCGGCCCGCAGCAGCGACCCGCTGACCGGACGCGCGAAGACGTCCGCCTCGTCACGTGCGTCGACGTCCATCATCAGCCAGGGGTGGTCCTGGAGCCCGACGCCGATGTCGGGGGCGTCGATGCCCGAGCGCCACAGCAGCTCGGGCGTGCCGTAGGCGCCGGCGGAGATGATCACCAGGTCGGCGTCGATCCGCTCGACCCCGCGCGGCCCGGCGACCTCGACCCCGACCGCGCGCGTGCCGTCCATGAGCACGCGGCGCACGAGGGTGTCGGCGCGGAGGTCGACGCGGTGACGGACGAGCGGCGCGAACGCCGCGAGCGCGCCCCACCGACCGCCGTCGACCCGGTTGGTCGGCCACGGGCCGACGCCCTGGGTGCCGGGCGCGTTGTGGTCGGGGCAGGCCGGGTGACCGGCGGCGTACGACGCGGCGGCGAAGGCCTCGTCGAGCGGACCCTGCGAGAGGCGGGTGACCCGGATCGGGCCGCCGTTGCCGTGGTAGGCCGCGTCGCCGAACTGCTCGTCGGTCTCGATCGCGCGCAGGCCCGGCAGCAGGTCGTCCCAGCGCCAGCCCTCGCCCCAGGCCTCGAAGCCGCTGGGCTGGCCGCGGGACCCGGCCGCGGCGTTGACGCTCGACCCGCCGCCGAGCACGCGGCCGCGGACCAGGTGGCGTCCGGAGTCCTCGTCGGCGTAGTCCCAGTCGGCGTCGGGGAAGGCGTGCTCGTGCAGGAAGCGGTGCGGCACCGGGTCGCCCGGGTCCTGCCCGGCCTCGACCAGGACGACGTCCGCGAGGTCGGCGAGCCGGTGGGCGGCGACCAGGCCGCCGTTGCCGCCGCCGGCGATGACGATCCGCATCCGGCCGCTCACGCCGGGACCTCCAGGCCGAGCAGGGCGGCGAAGTTGTCGCCCATGACGCCGTCGAGCTTGGACTGCGGGATCGGCGGCAGCCCGAGCGGGCCGGCCTCCTCGTTGACGGTCAGCAGCTTCTCCCGCAGGGCGACCGGGTCGTAGAGGAAGCCCGGGAAGTCGGTGCCGAACATGATCTTCTCCAGCGGCACGAAGGACGGCTCGGCCCGGTAGAGGTAGAGGAAGAGGTCGCGCCGCGTCACCGTCGCCATGTGGTAGCTGATCTCGGTGTAGAAGTTCGGGTGCTTGGTGAGCATGAACATCGCCTCGTCGACCCACGGCGTCCCGCAGTGGGCGATGATCACGCGCAGGTCGCGGAACTCGCGGCCGATGTCGTCGAGCATCGCGGGCCGCGCGTACTCGAGCTTCGCGTCGATCCGCGTCGAGCCCGCCTGGTGGATCATCACCGGGATGCCGAGGTCCCGCGCGGCGGCGTAGATCGGGAAGGCCAGCTCGCGGTCGGCGGGCGACCAGTGCTGGTACATCGGGTAGAGCTTCACGCCCGAGAGCCCCGCCTCGACCGCGCGGCCGAGCTCCTCGACGGCGACGCGGACCCCGCGGTACGCCGGGTTCACCGATGCGAAGCCGATGATCTTCTCCGGCTGCGCGCGCACGCACGCGGCGAGGTACTCGTTGCAGCGCTCGGGGTGCGGGTCACCCGTGACGTCGGTGACGCCGTCGACGTCGACGGTGCCCATGAGCACGCCGTCGAGGTACTGCGGGCTGACCGCCAGCGCGACGATCTTGTCGAAGCCGGGGTGGGCGGCGACGGTCTCGTCGGGCCCGATCACGCCGAAGCCGTCGTGACCGTCCTCGGCCTCGACCTCGTCCCACTCGTGGTCGGTCGGGCACCGGTGGCTGGGCAGCCGGCCGGCGGACCGGTAGATGCACAGCGAGCCCTCGCGCCCGTAGGTCTTGGTGAACGCGGCATCGGTGCCCATCGAGAGGATGTGGGTGTGGGCGTCGATCTGCACGGGCACGTCAGACCCCTTCCAGGGTGCGGGTGGTGGTGAGGTCGGGCCACTGCGCGCCGTCGCGGGCCTGGTCCCAGAACTGCCGCTCGAGGCGGCAGCCGGTGCGGAAGGTCTCGGCGGCCCGACGCCGGGCGTCGTCCGGCAGGACCGACAGCCGCCGGTCGAACGCGTCGCGCAGGTCGTCGACCACCGCGGCGTACGCCGGGGCGGCGAAGAAGTCGAGCCACCCCTGGTAGAGCGGGTGCTGCACGCTGTCGGCGATCAGGCCGGTCGCGATCTCGCCGTAGCTCCACGCGCACGGGAGCAGGGCCGCGGCGATGTCGTCGGCGTCGCCGCGCGCCGCGACCGCGAGCAGCCACGAGGTGTAGGCGACGGTGGCCGGCGCCGGCTCGAGGTCGGTGGCCACGCACGGACCCGCCAGCTTCTCGGCGTCCGCGAGCATCTCGCGGTTCTGCGGGATCTCGACGTCGACGATGTTGGCGAGCGCGGCGCTGAAGTGGACGAGGCCCGCGTCGTCGCGCGAGCGCGCGGCCGCCGTCGCGAGCATCCGGGCGTAGTCGGGCAGGTAGCAGAGGTTCTGGGCGACGTAGAAGCGGAAGCGCGACATCGGCACCCGGCCCTCGGCCATCCCGCGCGGGAAGGCGTGGTCGAGGAGGTCGGCCCACAGCCCGCCGACGCCGTCCCGCAGGTCGTCGGTGCTCGCCGGAGGAGCGGTCACGAGGCGACGCTCGCGGCCGGCAGCCGCTGGGCGAAGTGGCCGCGGATCGTGGTCGAGTCGTACGCCGTGCGGAAGACGCCGCGGTCCTTGAGCTCGGGCACGACCAGGTCGACGAACTGCTCGATCCCCTCGGGCAGCGTCGACGCGTTGACGTTGAAGCCGTCGGCCGCGCCGGCGCGGAACCAGCGGACTAGCTCGTCGGCCACGGTGCTCGGCGTACCGACGCAGGTGAAGTGGCCACCGCCGGCGGAGATCCGCTCGAGCATGGTGCCGACGCTGACCTGGCGGCCGTCGTCGTCCTTCGAGAGCGTCTGCATCATCACGTAGCGGCCCTGCGGACCGGCGAAGTCCTCCAGCGGCGGCAGCTCGGGCATCGGGTCGTCGAGCGCGAGGGCCGAGCAGTCCATGCCGATGTAGCCGCCGAGCACCTCGAGCTGGCGCGGCAGCGCCTTGAGCGAGTCGAGCCAGCGCTTGCGGTCGCGCGCCTCCGCCTCGGTGTCGGCGATGACCGTCACGACGCCGGGCAGGACCGTGATGTCCTCGGGGCGGCGGCCGAAGGCGACGGCCCGGGCCTTGATGTCGTCGTAGTACTCACGCGCGTCCTCGACGGTCGAGCCGATCCCGTAGATCGCCTCGGCGTACCGGGCCGCGAGGTCGCGCCCCTGCGAGGAGGCGCCGGCCTGCACCAGGAGCGGTCGGCCCTGCGGGCTCTGGGGGATGTTGTTGGTGCCCTCGACGCGGAACCACTCGCCGTCGTGGTCGACCGGCCGGAACGCGTCCAGGTCGAAGAACTGACCCTGATCCTTGTCCATGCGTACGGCAGAACGCGGGTAGCTGTCCCAGAGGCGGAGCAGCACGTCGGCGAACTCGGCCGCGCGGCCGTAGCGCTCGTCGTGGCCGGGCAGCGCGGGGATGCCGTGGGTGCGGGCCTCGGCGTCGCTCTGGGAGGTGACCAGGTTGACCCCGGCGCGGCCGCGGCTGAGCAGGTCGAGGGAGGCCAGCGAACGGGCGGCGTTGTAGGGATCGTGGAAGGAGGCGGAGAGCGTGCCGATCAGGCCGATCCGCTCGGTGCGCGCGGCGAGGTAGGAGAGCAGCGTCAGCGGCTCGAACATCGAGGCCGGGCTGACGTCGGCGCCCGAGTAGACCGTGAGGTGCGTGTCGGCCAGGAAGACCGCGTCGAAGAGACCCCGCTCGCAGGTCTGCGCGAAGCCGAGGAAGACGTCGGGATCGAAGGCCTGGTCGGCCGTCGTCGAGGGCCGCTGCCACGCCGATGGGTGGTGCCCGTACAGTCTCATGAACAGGTTCAGGTGCAGCAGCCGACCATCCGCCATCGCGCGTCCTCCCAGAAACAAGATCTGGGATCTAAGATCTCAACTGCCCATTTCGGGTCGGTGTCGCGCTGATGTCATTCGCGCTACGAGAACCTGTGCGTCGGCTGCGTCCCGACACCCGGACCGGTCGTCGTCAGCCCCCGGCCATCCGCTCCGCCAGCTCGGCGCGGGAGCCGATGCCGAGCTTCGTGTAGACGTGGCGGAGGTGGTACTCGACCGTCTTCGGGCTGAGGAAGAGCGCCGCGGCGGCCTGGCGGGTGGTCTGCCCCTCGGCGAGGAGCAGCGCGATCTGGAGCTCGCGGGCGGTCAGCTCGACGACCGGCCCGGTCTCGCGGCGCCGCAGGGTCAGGCCGGTGGCGTCCAGCTCCGCCGTCGCCACGTCGGACCAGGAGCGGGCGCCGAGCCGGTCGAAGTCGTCGAGCGCCGCGCGCAGGTGCTCGCGGGCGTCCGCCCGACGACGCAGCCGACGCAGGCGCTCGCCGTAGAGGAGCCGGGTGCGGGCGGTCTCGAAGCGGTCCGGGGTGCGCAGGTGCTCGGCGAGCGCCGCGCCGAAGGCCGCGTCCACCTCTTCATCCGGACAGAGCATGGCGCGCACCCGCGCCGCCCGGGCGAGCGACCAGGGGCGGCCCTTGCGCTCCGCGCGGGTGAGGTACGACGAGACGAGCGGGTCGTCGCGCGGGTCGTCGCCGAGCCGCAGCCGGGTCTCGACGAGCTCGGGCACCGGGGAGAGGTCGGGGTCGCCGACGTCCCGGTCGGCGAGCCACGTGGCGAGCGAGTGGAAGCCCGCGGCGGCGTCGGCCACCTCGCCGAGCGAGAGGGCGAGCTCGGCCAGTCCGAAGTCCACCCACGCGGCGGCGAGGTGCACGTCGTGCTCGTCGGCGACGGTGCGGGCCTCGGCGCCGGCGGCGCGGCAGTCGTCGGCCCGGCCCTGGCGGGCGTGCAGCCAGCACAGGCCGGCCAGGTTGGCGGCGAGCTCGGTCGCCTGGCCCGCCTCGCGGGCGAGCACGATCGCCTCGCCGTACCCGGCCTCGCCGCGGGTCCACCGCTCACCCGTGGCGTCGTCGCGCGCGAGGTGGAAGAGCAGGTGCGGCAGCTCGCCGATCGCGCCGGCCTCGCGGCGCTCGGTGACCGCCCGGTCGACCAGCTCGCGGCCGGCGCCCGACTCGCGGAGGTAGAGCGGGCCGAGCACCTCCCAGGCCGACCGGCTGCGGTGGTCGGCGAGCGGCAGGCCGGCGAAGAGCGCGACACCGCGACGCAGGTGCTCGACGCCGGCATCGCCCTCGAGCGTGCGCGCCATCCCGACCGCGACGGACGCGATCGCCTCGGCCCGGGTGCCGGCGCGGGCGCAGACCTCGGGGTCGGCGAGCATCCGCTCCAGCCGCTGGGCGACCACGGCGGCGGCCGGGACGTCGAGCAGGTAGCAGCAGACCTCGACGACCTCGGCGTAGAGCGCGAGCGCCTCGCCGACGGCATCGGGCCCGGCGCGGTCCGCGGCCCGGAGCAGCTGGGTGTAGGCCTCGCCGAGCCGGCCGCTGCGGGCCGCTGCCAACCCGGTGACCGCGCGCACCCGGGCGCGCGGACCAGGCGCGACCAGGTGCCGCAGGGCCTCGTCGAGCACGGCCGCCGCCCGCTCGTCCTCGCCCGAGAGCCAGGCGGACTCGCCGGCGGTGAGGAGCCGGCGCCCGACGTCCTCGGGGGCCGGCGACAGCTGGGCGGCGCGCTCGCTCGCCGACGACGCGACGGCATGCGCGCCCCGGGCCGTCGCGCGCGCCGCGACCGCGTCGAGCGCCGCCGCGACGGACGCGTCCGGCCCGAGGGTCGCCGCGCTCAGGTGCCAGGCGCGGCGGTCCTCGTCGCCCGGCGGCAGCACGTCGGCGACCAGCGCATGCAGCTCGCGCCGCGTGCCGGCGGGCATCCCGGCGTAGACGGCGGTGCGGGCGAGCGGGTGCAGGAAGGCGAGCCGGTCGGCGTCGGTGACCAGCAGGCCCGAGTCCTCGGCCGCGCCCAGGTCGTCGGGGGAGACGCCGAGCGCCACGCAGGCCCGGCCGACGATGGCCAGGTCCTCCCCCGCGACCGCGGCCACCCGGAGCACCTCGAGCGCCCCGGCGTCGAGCCGCTCCAGCCGCATGCCGAAGGCGGTCGCGGCGACCTGGGCGAGCCCGGGCGCCAGGTCGCCGAGCGACTCCGGCTGGCCGGCGAGGGTGCGCAGCACCAGCGGGTTGCCCGCCCCGAGCTCGACGATCCGCGCGACCTGCTCCTCGGTCAGAGCGGCGTCTGCGGCCCGCACCAGCTCACGGGCCACCTCGGGGTCGAGCCGGGCCAGGTCGAGCGTCGGCAGACCGTCGTACGACGCCGTCTCGTCGGGGCGTACGGCGAGGACGACGAGCAGCGCGTCGGCCACCAGCCGCCGCGCGACGAAGGCCAGCGCCTCGGCCGAAGGGCGGTCGAGCAGGTGGGCGTCGTCGACGACGACGGCCGTCGGTCGCTCCTCGCTGGCTCCGGTGAGCAGGGTCAGCAGCCCCGCGGCGATCGCGAACCGGTCGGCCGACCGCCCCTCCCGCAGCGCCAGCGCCACGCCGAGCGCCTCGGCCTGCGGGGCCGGGAGGGTGTCGACGCGGTCGAGGAGCGGGCGCAGCAGGGTGGCGAGCCCGGCGAAGGGCAGCTCGCGCTCGGCCTCCGACCCGGTCACCCGCAGCAGCCGCAGGCCGCTCGAGCGGTCGACCGCGTCGTCGAGCAGCGCGCTCTTGCCGATGCCGGCCTCTCCGCGCACGACGACCACACCGCTCTGCCCGAGGCGTGCGCCCGCGAGCAGGGCCTCGAGGTCGCGTTGGGCCTGGCGACGCCCCACCAGCATTCCTGGAGTCTAGGAGCACCCAGGGGGCCGGTCCTCCCCAGAACCAGGGGGGTCACCTGATGCGACGGGTGCCGCCGCGGGCCGAGGGTCGGAGCACCCCGGCACCAGGCCGGGCCGACCCCAGGAGATCCGATGACCACCCACGCCCCCGCCCCCACCGCCGAGCTCGACGAGGACGCCCTCATGGCGTTCGTCTTCCGCGCCGTCGACGAGGTCGGCGCCTCGCTCAACTGCGCCCTCGTCGTGATGGGCGACCGGCTCGGCTACTACCGCGCGCTCGCCGACCGCGGCCCGCTGACGGCCGCCGAGCTCGCGCAGGCGACCAGCACCGGCGAGCGGTACGCCGCCGAGTGGCTCAACGCCCAGGCCGCCGGCGCGTTCGTGACCTACGACCCGGCGACCGGCCGCTACACGCTGCCGCCCGAGCACGTGGTCGCGCTGACCGACCCGGAGAGCCCGGCGTACCTGCCCGGCTTCTTCCAGATCGCCTTCGGCACGATCAGCGACGCCGCCCAGATCTTCGACCGAGCCCGGGAGGGCGACGGCCTCGGCTGGGGCGACCACAACCACGACGTGCACGAGGGCTGCGAGCGCTTCTTCCGGCCGAGCTACGCCGCCAACCTGCTGCCGAGCTGGCTGCCGGCGCTCACCGGCGTGGTGCCCAAGCTCGAGCACGGCGCGCGGGTGCACGACCTCGGCTGCGGCCACGGCGCCTCGACGGTGCTGATGGCCGAGGCGTTCCCGGCCTCGACCTTCGTCGGCTCGGACGCGCACGGCGCCTCCGTCGACGTCGCCCGCGAGCGCGCGGCCGAGGCGGGGGTCGCGGACCGCGTCACGTTCGAGACCGCGACCTCGACGTCGGTCACCGGCTCGGGCTACGACCTGGTCACCGTCTTCGACGCGCTGCACGACATGGGCGACCCCGTCGGCTGCGCCCGCCGGGTGCACGACCTGCTGGCCGACGACGGTACCTGGATGATCGTCGAGCCGGCTGCGGGCGACCGGGTCGAGGACAACTTCAACCCCGTCGGCCGGGCCTACTATGGCTTCTCGACGCTGCTGTGCACGCCCGCGTCGCTCTCCCAGGACGTCGGGCTCGCGATCGGGACCCAGGCCGGACCGGCCCGGATCCGCGACATCGTGACGGCCGCGGGGTTCACGCAGTTCCGGATCGCCGCGCAGACGCCGTTCAACAACGTGCTGGAGGTGCGCAAGTGAGCCACCGCCCCACCGTTCTGGGCGGGTACGGCGACGCCGACTCTCCTGCGAGCCGGGCGGTCCTGCCCGACCGCACCGGCGTCGCCGTGCGCGACGGCGTGCCACTCACGTGGTCGTCGTACGGCAGCGGCCCGACGACGGTCGTGCTGATGCCGACCTGGTCGATCGTGCCGTCGCGGATGTGGAAGGCCCAGGTCCCTTACCTGGCCCGGCACTTCCGGGTCGTCACCTTCGACGGCCGGGGCAGCGGCGCGTCCGGCCGACCGAGCGGCGCGGCGGCGTACACCGACGTGGAGTACGCCGCCGACACGATCGCGGTGATGGACGACGCCGGCGTCGACCGCGCGGTGCTGGTGTCGCTGTCCTGCGGCGGCACCTGGTCGGTGCACGTCGCGGCCGGCCACCCCGAGCGGGTGCTCGGGCTCTTCTCGATCGGCCCGGCGTGCGGGCTGTCGGTGGCGGACCCGGTGCGCGAGGAGTTCGTCTGGTCCGAGCGCTACCCGCACGCCCGCGGCTGGGCGAAGTACAACCGGCACCACTGGCTCGAGGGCGGCTACGAGGACTTCCTGGAGTTCTTCTTCGGCGAGATGTTCTCCGAGCCGCACTCGACCAAGCAGATCGAGGACGCGATCGCGTGGGGGCGCGACGTCGCGCCGCAGACGCTCGTCGACACGACCGCGGGGCGGCTCGGCTGCGAGGGCGCGACGTGTACGTCGGTCGAGCCGCTCTGCGCGCAGGTGACCTGCCCGGTGATGGTCGTGCACGGCACCGACGACCGGGTCCGCGGCCACGCGATCGGCGAGCGGCTGGCCGAGCTGACCGGCGGCGAGCTCGTGCTCGTCGAGGGCGGCGGCCACGGCCTGCCCGGGCGCGACCCGGTCTGGGTCAACCACGCGATCCGCGACTTCGCGGCGCGCTTCGACCCGCCGCCGGTGAAGCCGCCGGCGCGGTCCTGGCAGCGGGCGCTGAGCCGGCCGCCGCGGGTGCTCTACCTGTCCTCGCCGATCGGCCTCGGCCACGCCCGGCGCGACCTCGCCGTCGCGCGGGCCCTGCGCGAGCTGCGGCCCGACGTCCAGGTCGACTGGCTCGCCCAGGACCCGGTCACGCGAGTGCTCCACGACGCCGGCGAGCACGTGCACCCGGCGTCGGCGTACCTCGCGAGCGAGTCCGGCCACGTCGAGGCGGAGTGCGGCGAGCACGACCTGCACGCCTTCCGCGCGATCCGGCGGATGGACGAGATCCTGGTCAACAACTTCATGGTCTTCGACCGGCTGCTCGAGGACGAGCCCTACGACCTGGTCGTCGGCGACGAGGCCTGGGACGTCGACTACTACCTGCACGAGAACCCCGAGCTCAAGCGGTCGGCGTACGCCTGGCTGACCGACTTCGTCGGCTGGCTGCCGATGCCGGACGGCGGCGCGGAGGAGGCGGCGCTGACCGCCGACCTCAACGCCGAGATGATCGAGCACCGGGCGCGCTACCGGCGGCTGCGGGACCGCTCGGTCTTCGTCGGCAACCCCGGCGACGTGGTGCCCGACGACTTCGGCCCGGGCCTGCCGGCGATCCGCGAGTGGACCGAGGAGAACTTCGACTTCGCCGGCTACGTGACCGGCTTCGACCCGGCCGCGCTCGGCTCGGCGGAGGAGCTGCGGGCCCGGCTCGGGTGGCGTCCCGACGAGGCGGTCTGCGTGGTGAGCGTCGGTGGCTCGGGTGTCGGCGCGCCCCTGCTGCGGCGGGTACTCGACGCCGTGCCGCACGCGCGGGCGCTGCGACCGGACCTGCGCTTCGAGATCGTCGCCGGTCCGCGCATCGACCCGCGGTCGCTGCCCGAGCGCGACGGCGCGCGGGTGCACGGCTACGTCTCCGACCTGACCGCCCGGCTCGCCGCCGCCGACGTCGCCGTCGTGCAGGGCGGGCTGACCACCTGCATGGAGCTCACCGCCCTGCGCAAGCCCTTCCTCTACCTGCCGCTGCGCCACCACTTCGAGCAGAACTTCCACGTCCGCCGGCGCCTCGACCAGTACGCCGCCGGCACCTGCCTCGACTACGACGTCACCCACGACCCCGCCGCGCTGGCCGCGGCGATCGTGGCTGAGTCCGCGCGCGACACCGCGGCGTACCGACCGGTCGAGACCGACGGCGCGCGCCGGGTGGCGCGGCTGCTCGTCGACCTGGTCTGACCCAGGCGCCGCCGGCGGTGCACGATGGGGCGGTGACCGATTTCGTCGATGCCTGGCAGGCGTGGCGCGACAGCCGCGAGCGGCGCCTGCGCGACCCGCACGGCTGGCTCGCGATCACCGCGATCCACTGGCTCGACGCGACCCCCGAGCGCTTCGACGACGCCCCGGGCACGTGGTGCCACGACGAGCGCGGCCCGGTCGTCGTCCTCGACGAGGGCGAGACGCTCACCACCGGCGACGTGGTCCTGGCGGCTGGCAGCCACGCCCTCGGACAGGTGGACGAGGACGGCACGACGTACTCCTTCGGCGACGCCACCGTCGAAGTCGCCGATCGCGACGGCCGGACCATCGTCCGACCGCGGCACCCGGACGCCCCGATCCTGAGTGCCTACCGCGGCACCCCCTGCTACCCGCCCGACCCGGCCTGGGCCTTCGCGGCGCGCGTCGACGGCGACCAGGTCATGTTCACGTACGACGGTGCCGAGCACCGCCTCGTCGCCTGGCCCGAGCCGGACGGCTACCTCTGGATCCTCTTCCGCGACGCGACCTCCGGCGTCACGACGTACGCCGCGATGCGCCAGCTGCTCACCGCGCCGCCCGCCGCCGACGGCACCGTCACCGTGGACTTCAACCGGGCGGGCAACATGCCGTGCACCTACACCGACTTCGCCACCTGCCCGGTGGCGCCGCCGGGCAACACGCTGCCGTTCGCGGTCGAGGCGGGCGAGCAGGACCCGGCGCGCATCGCGGGCGACGGATCGGGGCACTGAGCGAAGGTCCACCCCCGACGGTCAGGAGCGAACGATGCCGGCTAAGAAGACACCCGGACCCAGCGTCAAGGACGACGAGCTCTACGAGAAGCTGCGCGACGAGGGCAACAGCAAGGAGAAGTCCGCGCGGATCGCCAACGCCGCCGCCAACACCTCGCGGAAGGCGGTCGGCAAGAAGGGTGGCTCCTCGCCCTCGTACGACGACTGGACGGTCGCCGACCTCCGCAAGCGCGCCGCCGAGCTCGACGTCGAGGGCCGCTCGTCGATGAAGAAGTCCGAGCTGGTCGACGCGCTGCGCAACACCTGACCGGTGAGCGGGCGCGACGAGACCGAGGAGGAGCGCCTCGATCGGAAGTTCGACGACCTGCTGCAGGAGCTGCGGGTGATGCAGACCGGGGCCCAGCTCACCGCCGGCTTCCTGCTGACGCTCCCCTTCCAGAGCTCGTTCGGCGACCTCGACGACTTCCAGCGCACGACGTACCTGGTCCTCGTCGTCCCCGCCGCCCTCACGACCCTCTTCCTGCTCTCCCCCGTCGTCATCCACCGGCGGCTGTCGGGCGAGCACGTGAAGGACCGCATCCTGGCCGCCGCTCAGCGGCTGGTCGCGGCCGCGGTGACCACGCTCTCGCTGATGATCACCGGGATCATCTTCTTCACCTTCGACATGGTCATCGACCGCTCCGCCGCCCTGGTCGCCGGCATCGGGATCGGTCTCGTGATCACGGCGCTGTTGCTCGTGCTGCCGACCTACCTGTCTCGGAGCGCCTCCCCGCCCAGGTCGTGATGCTCAGGGAGCGCTATCGCTCCCCGTCAGCAGCACGACCCCCGAGAAGCACGAAGCCACCCGGCTCGGGGCTTACCCGACGGGTGGCTTCGTGGTGCTGCTCGCTGGTCCGACAGCCGCCTCTCGGCAGGTGGTCGCTCGGAGCGACAAGTGGTGAGGCCCGGGGGCATGTAACGGATCCAGCTGACATCCAGAACCATCGGGTGTCGGGATTCATTCCTGAGCAGGACTGCGATCTCGTCGTACGGGGCACCCTGCGCGGGTGGAGCTGACACGTACCAAGGACATCGACGCCGTCCTCGAGCAGAACGAGGACGCACCCGAGGGCGACGCCGAGCAGACCGGGCGGCTCAAGAAGAGCCTCGGCGCGCTGGACCTGATGGGCTTCGGCATCGGGATCGTCATCGGCACCGGCATCTTCACCCTCACCGGTGTCGCCGCGAAGGACTACGCCGGCCCGGCCGTAATGCTCTCCTTCGCGCTCGCCGGGATCGTCAGCCTGCTGGCGGCGCTCTGCTACGCCGAGCTGTCGTCGGCGGTGCCGACCGCGGGGTCGGCGTACACCTATGCCTACGCGACGATCGGCGAGGTCTTCGCCTGGATCATCGGCTGGGACCTGGTGCTCGAGTTCTCGCTCGGCGCCGCGGTGGTGGCGCGCGGGTGGTCCGGGTACGTCGCGAGCCTGTCGGACGCCGTCCCGACGAGTCTCTTCGGGGAGTCGTCGACCGTGAACCTCGGCGCGGTGCTCATCGTGCTGGTGCTCGGTGTCATCGCGTGGGTGGGCATCCGCGAGTCGAAGTGGGTGACCAACACGCTGGTGGCGATCAAGGTCGCGATCTGTCTGTTCGTGATCATCCTCGGCGCGTTCTACGTCAAGACCGCCAACTGGCACCCGTTCATCCCGCCGAGCGAGAAGGGCTCCGACACGAGCGGCCTCACCCAGCCGTTGTGGCAGGCGCTGACCGGCACCTCGCCGTCGATCTACGGGCTCGCGGGCGTCCTGTCCGCGGCCGCGATCGTGTTCTTCTCCTACACGGGCTTCGAGGCCGTCGCGAACCTCGGCGAGGAGACCAAGAAGCCGTCGCGCGACCTGCCGATCGGCCTGCTCGGCACCCTCGGCATCTGCACCCTGCTGTACGTCGCGGTGTCGGGCGTCCTGACCGGCATGGTCGACTTCCACGACCTCGACGAGGGCGCCCCGATCTCGGAGGCCTTCAAGTCCGTCGGCCTCGGCTGGGCCGCCAACATCATCAACGTCGCCGCCATCGCCGGCCTCACCTCGGTGATCCTGGTCGACATCGTCACGATGCCCCGGATCGGCTTCGCCATGGCCCGCGACCGGCTGCTTCCTCCGCGCCTCGCCCAGCTGCACCCCCGCTTCGGCACCCCGAACCTGATGACCGCGATCACCGTCGTCTTCGTCGCCGTCCTCGCCGCCTTCGTGCCCCTCGACAAGCTCGCCGAGATGGTCAGCATCGGCACCCTCTTCGCGTTCACGATCGTCTCGCTCGCCGTACCGATCCTGCGCCGCACCAGCCCCGACCTGAAGCGACCCTTCCGCACGCCCCTGTCGCCCGTGCTCCCGATCGTCTCCGCGATCCTCTGCATCGCCCTGATGACGAACCTCGCCATCGACACCTGGATCCGCTTCCTCGCCTGGCTCGCCCTCGGCCTGGTCATCTACTTCGCGTACGGCGTACGGCGGTCGCGGGTCCAGCGCGCTGCGTGCGCGTAGATCATTTATCGCGTCAGCTCTCCAGCGCGATCGGCGTGGGATACGGGCGCCGGGCGGAGCCGTTCGTTTACAGTCTCTCGACTCCGACCCTGATTCAATAAGATGCAGACCGTAGCCGGCGCCTACAAATCCAACAATTGCGCGAGTTGATTTACGCTTTCCGCGTCGCGGCCGTATCGTCTCGCCGGACCAACTGTAGCGCCGCGAAAGGCAGTCTTAATGCTCGCCTTGAGCAGCCCTCGGCGGTCTCGCACCTCGCGGACCGATTGATATCCATCTCTAGTCGCAGATCCGAGATACCGTTCAGCCTGGTCGCGAAGTTCCCGCATAGGGCCGAGATCCAGCGCCGCCTCCGCCAGAACACCTCGCCACTGCACCTCTAACCCCGAATCGCTCGGAGGAAGAATTCCGAATGAGAAAGCAAGGCCATTCAGACCATATATGGCTTCCGTGCGCCCTAAGAAGTCAGCGCCCGGTAGATCTAAGATCGCGCAAGCATTCAAGGAAGCGCTGTTGCGCCCATGCCCTTGCAGTCCCTCGACCCTCGCCCACTCAAGGAAGAAGCTGCGGAGAGCCAACCGATGGTCGCGAAACAAGTCGATACTTGACCACGCCTCGGTAGCGATTTCCGTTGCCCGACCAAGTTCGTTGAATTTCCGAAGCACGTACATCGAATTGACGACCTGCCGCAGCTGCGCTCCATTGGCTGATTGACCAGCTAGTGCACATGCGATCGCGACGTCTTTGTCTTCGATCTTTTGACTGCAGTACGCGACCGCCACCGTCGCCTCGTTCCATCGTCCGTCACCGGCGCGCGAGGTAACACCAAATACATACTCAGAGAGCAGATCTCCAAGTGACTCCTGCCTAAATTCAGGAATCAGCGAGATCACAGCATCCGCGATCCGCGCGTGCCGCGGCACCACGACTTCGCCGTGTCTCTGCGCAGCGGCCTCACGACCGAGCCTCCGCAGGATTAGCCTGTCAGCTTCGCTCTCCGATAGGTGGAAATGGGCAGCTAGGTGACTCACAAGCACCTCAGGAAGACCAAAGCGGCCCGCCAAGCAAACAATCAGATATGCGTCAAGAACCGTGCCTTTGTCCGGAAGTCGCATGCGATCGAGCCTCGCCATCAGCTCCCGAATGTGTTGGTTGAACGCAGCGCCGAACCGGACGCTTAACAGAGCACCCAAGAGTGAGCTCCCACCGGCGCCGCTGCTGGCAGCGTGGAGGATCCGAGCGCGATCGTCTGATCCGGGAACATTGGAAAGCGCACCGAGACCCTCAGTCCCGTGTACCCCCCAAGCAGAAACGATCTCGACGGCATCGGCATCGGATATCCCTTGGAACTGAAAATGAACCAAGTCGGCCGTACTCAGCATCGCGCGTTCCCCAGAGGTGGAACGCAACCAGTCAGTATCTCGCGACGCCAGCACTAAACGAAGGTCTTCGCGGCCGTCGTTACGAAGGCGCACGACAAGATTGCGAATCTCCCGAGCCCAAATGTCAGCGTCGTCGACAATGACCCAGGTGCGGCGAGAAGTGGCCGTCGACTCTTCCAATTCATTCCATGGAAATGCGGCGCCAGCCTCAACCCAGTACGCATCGGAGTCTCCATCGACAGCGAGCTCGGCGGCAATCTGTCGAAGTGCGGTTGATTTTCCCTCTCCAGTCGGCCCTTCGACGAGAAGGGCTAAATGTGAGAATTCGGCATCTAGTAAAAGGTCAAGGCACTCCCTAGTTCTTGACAGCATTGGGGCTCGCCGATCAAGCGCATCGACCCAAGAAGGAGCGCGGCCATCGAAATATGAGAGCGCATCGACAGCCGAGCCTTCCCGCGATCGCTGCTTGGCGAAGAATTCGGGCGTCAATAGCCGCGTGCCTGAGAACTGGGCGGCTTCGCGCGATCGAGCACTCGTCGCTATCGGTGCGCCTAGCCGCTGCCTCAGCGCCTGCTCCAGCGACGGGAACATAGTGTTTCCGTTGACCTCAACGTACGGCTGCAGCCGACCAGGAAGTCCCGCCGGCGGCAGTGCCCCCATTTCCACCGTATCGCCGTGACAAGCCCAGAGGACCTCTAAGTCGTGAACCGTCCCCTCCTCTACCAAACGGTGAAGTGAGCCGGTAAGCACATCGTCCCACCCTGCATAGCCGACGACCACAACGAGGCAGCTCGTTAGGAGTTGCCTCAAGCTACCGGCAAGCCTAGGGCGATCGTGACTAAGCTGAGCACTGGTATGGAGGGTGTCGCCTTCGCTCCAAGATCCATGCAGATGGACGACAGGAATAACTCCCGAGACACCTCGGGGCAGAGGTGGGACAGCTCCGTCAGTATCCGCCACCACCTTCCAGGGGTTGAGACCAGCCACGCTGATAGAAGCCTCGAGCAGCGGGTCGAAATTCGTTGTGAGCACCGGCCCGCGAGTCTCATCAGGGACCAGAGCGAGGATTCGGCCAAGCGCCTGCTGACCCTGCGGAATAGCCCAGCCCCCTGCATCGAGCTCGAGCGTTTTCAGGTCCGCCTCGCTGCGGACATATCGTCGTCCGAGCTCTGGGCTTAGCTTTGGCGTCCGTGCCGCGAGCACGGCTAGCCGCACGGTTCGATTCAGGGCGTCGAGACCTGCTCGCTCAAGCACAAACTGCGTAGCGGCCTGATACCGATACTGTGGGGGGGAATCTTGCAGGACCTCGCGTTTGAAGTCGTTTAGATCCTCAGCGTCGTCGGAAACAGCTCCTTGAAAGTAGGCGAGCATCTGACTCGTGGAGGGCACCGCTCCTGCAGAGAGCCCAGCTCCAACGACAAACACAATCGGCTTAGCGTCCTCGGCTAGGAAGGCGCGCCGAAGACGATGCTTCAGTGCTGCTTCATCAAGGGCAACCGGCATTGGACCTTTCTACATGAGCACGGGTCGGATCCACGGACGATCCACCGAACAGGATCCGGACGCAAGGCCCTGCCCCCACCGAGACGTCCCGCTGGCCAATAGGACTACCTGGCCAGCAGTGCACACCAGCTGTCGGTGATCGTGTTGTGGGCGACGTCGCGGTCGACCTTGTCGTCCCAGCCCTCGAGCATCCAGCGGCGGGAAAGGAACTCGACCTGGGCGAAGGCGAGGACACCGCGGACGTGGCGTGAGTCCTTGTCGAAGCGTTTGGCCTTGTCGAGGCCGCGGTGGATGTCGCCGATGGCGGACTCGAACCACTTCTCGACGGCGAGCTCGATCTCGGGGTCGGTGCCGGCGGCCTGGTTGGCGGCGCGGACCTTGGGCATCAGGTCGGGCCACTGGTCGAAGCGCTTCTCGATCCAGCCGCGGATCTGGGCGCGGTCGCCGTAGGCGCCGACCTGCTCGAGGGCGGGGTCGTCGGCGCCGGCGAGGACCTCGTTGATGTCGACGATGAGCGCGTGCATCAGGGCCGGCTCCGACGGGAGGTGCAGGCAGAAGGTCGTCCGGGGTGGTGCCGGCGCCGATGACGATGTCGTCGATCGTCGCGGCGGTCACCCCGCGGGCGTGATGTTCTGGTTGTGCCGGAAGAGGTTGCCCGGGTCGTAGGTCTTCTTGATCGACGCCAGCCGGTCGTAGTTGCCCTGGTAGTTGGCGCGGATCCGGTCCTGGTCGTCCTCGGACATGAAGTTGATGTAGCCGCCCTCCTCCGAGTGCGGCGCCGTCGCGTCGTAGTAGTCGCGCACCCACGCCGTACCCGCCTCGTCGGAGACCTCGTCCGGCGGCCACATCCCCGCGATCACGGTCGCGAAGGTCGCGTCGCGGTGGGCGAACGCGGTCGCGTCGGACGCGACCCGGTGGCAGGCGCCGTTGATCGGGTAGATGTGCATGGTCGAGTTGACGACCGGCACCTTCGGCCCGTGCTCGAGGTGCGCGGCGATCGCGTCGTCGGTGAGCTCCTTGACGAAGCTGGCCTTCCAGTAGTGGTGCAGCCCCGGCGGGATCAGCGCGTCGAAGGCGCTGTTGAGCGCGGGGTAGGGCATCGGCCCGACCATCTCGGCGACCCTCGGCGCGATGTCGCGGATCGGCTGCAGCGCCTTCTCCCCCGCATCGAGGTCGCCGGCCCAGCAGGCCACCATCGCGATGAAGGGCTCGCCGTGGCGGTCCTCCGGGATGAACGGCAGCGGCGGCGCGATCTGGTACGCCGGGAAGCAGCCGAGCTCCTCGGGGGCGTCGACGATGAAGTCGCGGTAGAAGCGCAGCACGTCGCCGGCCTGGTCGAGCTCGAAGAACATCGGGCCGCCGTAGATGTCCTTCACCGGGCTCAGCCGGAACTCGAAGGACGTGACGACGCCGAAGTTGCCACCGCCGCCCCGGATCGCCCAGAAGAGGTCCGCGTCCTCCTTCTCGCTCGCGACGTGGAAGGTGCCGTCGGCGGTGACCACGTCGGCCGCGAGCAGGTTGTCCATCGACAGGCCGAGGCCGCGGGACAGGTAGCCGATGCCGCCGCCGAGGGTGAGGCCGCCGACGCCGGTGGTCGAGATGATCCCGCCGGTCGTGGCCAGCCCGAAGGGGTAGGTCATCGCGTTCAGGTCGCCCCAGGTGGCGCCACCGCCGACCCGGACCGTCTGCGTCAGCGGGTCCACCCGCCCGCCGCGCATCGCCGAGAGGTCGACGACCACCGCGTCGTCGGCGGTGCCGAAGCCGGGGACGCTGTGCGCGCCGCCGCGGACCGCGATGCTGAGGTCGTGGTCGGCCGCGAACCGTACGGCGGTCATCACGTCGCCGGCGTTGACCGCCCGGACGATCACCGCCGGACGACGGTCGATCATCGCGTTGCGGACGACGCGCGCCTCGTCGTACTCGGCGTCGTCGGGACCGACGACCTCACCCCGGACCTGCTCGCGCAGGTCGTCCAGCTGCATGCTCATGGGGCCCTCCTCGGGCTGCTCGCGTCAGCGGGCCGGGCACGAGGGCGTCGAGGGGCGTCACGGGCGCGGCGGACCGCCGCAGGGGATCTGGGACGGGCCGACGCTAGTCCCGTCCCGCCACCGCGGGCATCGCCGGGATCGGGGATTCGGGCCTGGCCATCTCCGTCGCGTACGGCGTACGGCGCATGGCGTACGGCGGTCGACTCAGGTGAAGGTGAGCGTCAGCCGCGCGGGCGCGGTGCCCTCGGAGCCGTCCGCGGCGACGGCGCGGCCGACGCAGAGGCAGACCCGGCGGCCCTCGGCCTTCTGGCGGTCGCTGAGGAAGACGTCGCGGTGGTCGAGGCGGCCGTCGAGGTCGACGACGGCCATCTCGCACAGCCCGCACTCGCCCTTGCGGCAGTCCCACATCAGGTTCGCGCCAGCGGCCTCGAGCGCCTCGAGCATGGTCTGGTCGGGGGACACGGTCGCGGTGACGCCGAGGTCGGGGACGCTCACCTCGAAGGGCTCGGCGTCCCACCAGCCGCTGCTGCCGAAGGTCTCGAAGCGGAGGTCGACCGGCGACAGGCCGGCGTGCTCCCAGGAGCGGCGCACCGCGTCCATCAGCCGCACCGGCCCGCACATCAGCATCTCCTGCCGGCCCGGGCGCGCGGCGACGTCGGCGACCAGGGCCTCGACGTCGAGCGGGGTGCCCTCGTCGTCGACGTGCAGCTGGAAGCGGTCGCCGTGCTCGGCCGCGAGCAGGTCGACGTAGGCCAGCACCGACCGCGAGCGCCCGACGTAGACGACGCGGTAGTCCGCCCCGGCCCTGGCCAACGCCCGGGCGGTCCCGACCAGTGCGGTGACCCCGATGCCGCCGGCCAGGAGCGTGTAGCCGTCGGCTCCGATCAGCAGCGGGAAGTCCTGGAGCGGGCGGGTCGCCTCGAGGGTGTCGCCGACCTCGAGCCCGTGGAGGTGCGCCGACCCGCCGCGGCTGTGCTCGGCGAGCCGCACGGTGAGGGTCAGGCGGCGCCCGGTCGGGTCGGACTCGACAACCGAGTAGGAGCGGACGTCGGTGCCGGCGCCGATCGGCACCCGGACGTCGACGTGGGTGCCCGGGTCGGCCGGCCGGCCCAGCGCCGTGGGCCGCTCGAGCGTGATCCGGCGCGCCCGGTCGGCGACCGGCTCGGCCTCGACCACCCGGCACCGGCGCCAGTCGTGGTCGGCGAGGCCGGTCATCGGCCGCCCGCCGCGGCCGGACCGGTGAGTGACGCGGCGTCGTCGGGGACCTCGACGGCCGGCTCGTCGGGATAGCGGCCCTCGTCGCGGAGCATGGCGTCGAGGATGCGGCGTACCCACATCCCGCCGGCGTCGATGTTGAGGGCGTAGAAGGCATAGTCGGGGTTGGCGTCGATCGCCTCCTGCTGCGCCTTGAGCATCACCTCGTCCTCGCGGAAGACACCGCGCACCCCGTCGCGCAGCTCGTGGGTGATCCGTTGGCTCTCCAGCCGGTAGTTGCGCATGAACGCCCAGAAGTAGTGCGAGGTGCGCTCGCTCTCCGGCGTGATCGTGTTCATGACGTAGCCGTTGACGCCCTGGCTGCGGTCCCCCTCAGGGGCGCCCGTGCCGGTCGGGGCCACACCGACGTCGATGCAGATCGTGCCGGGTGCGTAGTAGTGGATGATCTGCCAGCGGTCGACCCGGCCGGTGAAGTCCGGGAAACGGTCCCGGATGTTCTTGGCCCAGAAGGCCGGCGGCTCCACGTCGAGCATCCAGCGGGTCACGGTGACGTGCCCGTCGTCCTCGAGCCGGGTGCTGAACTCCGACTGGCTCAGCTCGTCCTGGCCGAGGCTCGAGCCGTGCACGAACTCCTCGTGCGTGAGGTCCATCAGGTTGTCGAGGATCAGCTGGTAGTTGCACGCCGCCTCGATCGTGAGCCCGTCGCCGGCCCACTCCGGGTCGTCCATCTGGTGCATGTCCGGGATGTCGGAAGGGTCGGCGAGCGCCGGGTCGCCGGGCCAGACCCAGGCGTAGCGGTAGCGCTCGACGATCGGGTACGACGGCACCGACGCGCTCGGGTTGAGCGTCTCCTGGGCGGGCAGCTTGGTGCAGCGGCCGGACGGGTTGTAGCGGAGCCCGTGGTAGGGGCACTGGATCTCGTCCGCGCCGACGAGAGTGCCCATCGACAGGGGCGCGAGGCGGTGCCAACACGCGTCGGCGAGCGCCACCGGCCGACCGGACTCGGTGCGGTAGAGCGCCATCGGCCGCCCGGCCACCGTGCGCGCCAGGATGCCGCGGTGGGTCAGCTCGTGGTCCCACGCCACGGCGTACCAGGCGTTCAACGGGTAGGGGAAGATCTTGGCGTTGACACGTGCGCGGTCGAGGGCTTCAGACATGTCCTCAGGCTCGGCCGGACGGCGAGGTGACCGCCACCACGTTTGCACTCAGTGCAAGCCGGATCCCGCGTAGGCCCGGGAGATGGCGCGGGCCGCGGTCTGCACCACCGGGGCGAGCGCCGTTGGCCGGGCGTCGGCCAGGCTCACGACGAGCGAGATCGCCGCGACCACCCGGCCCTCGTGCCCGACGACCGGCGCGGCGACCGAGACCGCGTCGTCGGTGACCGCGCCGGGACTGACGGCGTAGCCGTCGCGCCGGACCGTCGCGAGCACCCGACGCAGCTGCTCGGGGTCGGTGATCGTGCGGTCGGCGTAACGGGTGAGCCCACTCGCGACCACCTCGTCGAGCACCTCCGTCGGGGCGTGGGCGAGGAGCACGAGCCCGACGCCGGTCGCGTGCAGGGCGAAGCGGCCGCCCACCCGGGTGAGGACGGGCACCGCCGAGCGGCCGGCGATCCGCTCGACGAAGACCACCTCGGTGCCGTCGCGGACGGCGAGCTGGACGTTCTCCCGGGTGACCACGTAGAGGTCCTCGAGGTAGGGCAGCGCCACCTCGCGCAGCGAGCTGCTGCGCGGCGCGAGCGAGCCCACCTCCCACAGCCACAGCCCGACCCGGTAGCGCCCGTCGTCGCCGCGCTCCAGCGCGCCGGCGGCGACCAGCTCGGCCGCCCGCCGCTGCGCGGTGGAGAGGTGCAGGCCGCTGCGCCTCGCCAGCTCCGAGAGCGTGAGCTCCCGGTGGGCCGCGTCGAAGGCGCCCAGCAGGGCGAGCACCTTCCCCGTGACGCTGGCGGGCGCAGCCCCGCTCACGCCACCGGCTCGGCGTCCGCCTCGAGGAACGCCTCGTGGTGCTGGCGGCCACCGAGGAAGACGGCCGCGATCAGTGCGGCCACGACCGCCGCGATGCCACAGACCAGGTAGCCGATCGCATAGGCGTGGGAGAGCGCGTGGAACGCGACGTCCTGGATCGGGTTGAAGGGGATCATCTTGCCGTCGGGTCCGGGCACCTCCGCGGGTACGGCGTTGGCGCCGAGCGGCCCGGACTGCACGGCTCCGACGGCGGCCTCGACCGACGCCCGCTGCTCCTCGGGGACCTCCGCCGGCGAGGCGTAGAACGCGTTGAGCGCGCTCTGCAGGCTCGGCGTCGACGCCACCTTCGCGCTGATCGCGTTGGCGGCGTTGGTGAGCGCGATCGCACCGACGATGGCCGGTCCGAGCGTCAGGCCGAAGTCGCGCAGCATGCTCGTCGCACCGCTCGCCATGCCGGCCTTCGGGGTCGGGACGCTGTTGACCGCCACGACGGTGATCGAGGTGACCGCGAGCTTGAAGCCGGCGCCGACGACGAGCAGCGGCGGCGCGACAGCGGCGATGGACATGTTGGTCGCCGGGATCGCGGCCAGCACGAGATCGCCGATGCCGATCAGCCCCATCCCGGCGGCGAGCACCCAGCCGGGCTTGTAGCGCTCGATGACCCGGGTGCTCACCGGGAAGAGGACGACCCCCATGACGTTGAGGCAGAAGAACCCGATCGAGGTCTTCAGGGGTGAGTACTCCTGGATCGCCGACAGCCGGATGCTGGTGGCGTAGGCGGTGCCGAGGTAGGCGAACATGCCGATCACGGTCACGATCGCGGAGATCGTGAAGACCCGGTTGGCGAAGAGCTCGAGCTGGATCAGCGGTCGGTCCACGCGCCGCTCGACGACCACGAAGGCCACCATGAAGACGGCCGCGAGCACGAAGCCGCCGATCACGGTGGCGCTCCCCCAGCCGTCCTCGGCGCCCTGGATCACGGCGTACAGCAGGGCGAACAGCGAGACGGCGATCGTGATCTGTCCCGGCCAGTCCAGGGATCGACCGAGGGGCGCAGAGGAGTTCTGGGCCGCCACCAGGGTCACCACCGCGCTGATGACCGCGATCACCGCCATCGCGAGGAACGCGTAGCGCCAGCTGGCGAACTCGCCGCCCGAGTGGTTGATCTCGGCGAGGGCGCCGGCGAGCACCGGCGAGATGAAGCCGGCGCCGGTCAGGGCGGCCGCCCAGATCGAGATCGCGTGGGCGCGGGTGCGGACGTCGTGCGTGCCCGCCGCGAGCATGGCGATCGAGGTCGGGAAGATGGCCGCGGCGCCGATGCCCGCGATCACCTGGCCGGTGAGGAGCACCCCGACGCCGCCGTCGGGGGTGAAGAAGCCGAGCAGTCCACCGACGGCCATCAGGAGCGCACCGATGGCCAGCAGCCGCTTGCGTCCGAAGAGGTCGCCCACCACGCCGAAGCTCAGCTCGAAGAGGGTCACCGGGACGAGGAAGGCGTCCGACACCCAGGTCAGCTGGGTCGAGGTGGTCCCCAGGTCCTGGTTGATGTAGCCGTTGATGACCGCGGGGATCGAGAGCCCGATCTGGGCGACGGCGACCGCGAGGGCCGCGGACAGCATCGTCCCGGCGGTCAGCTTCGACGGCACGACGGCGTGCGTGCCGGATGTGGCGGTGGTCTCACTCATGGTCGGAGCAAACCACAACGGAAACCTGATGTACAGGTTTCCTGATGATTAGTTCTCCTACGTCGCCCCGCCGGCGGCGAGCGCCGTCCGACACAGCTCGAGCGCGCGTCGGAGCTCCTCGGACTCCGCGTCGCTCAGCGGCGCGAGCATCGTCGCCTCGAGCGCGGCGACCTGCGGACGGAGCTCGTCGAGCAGCCGCAGGCCCTTGGCGGTCAGCGCGATGACCAGGCGGCGACGGTCAGCGGGGTCGCGATGCCGCTCGATCAGCTCCCGGTCGAGGAGCGAGGTCACCATGTCGGCCATCGTCTGGGCCGTCACGAAGGAGTGCCGGGCGAGGTGCGCCGAGGTGAGGTCCGCGTGCCGCTCGAGGACCGTGAGCGCGGTGTACTGCAGGGCGGTGAGGTCGAACGGTCGGGTGAGGTCGTCGAGCTCCGCGCGGACCGCGAGCTCGACCTGCTTCATCAGGTAGAGCAGGGTCGGCGGCGCGCCGGTCCCGGCCGCCGCCTCTGCTCCGCTGTCGACCAACTCGGCCATCGCCACCTCCCGGGTCGCTCCCGGTCCCACATCGTAGGGGCGATCACTCCGACGGCGGACCGAGCCCCAAGACCCGGGCCGCGTTGCCCTTGAGGATCCCCTCGTGGTGCTCCTCGCGGATCCCGAGCTCGGCGAAGTCGTCGAGCCAGCGCTCCGGCGTGATCAGGGGGTAGTCGCTGCCGAAGAGGACCTTGTGGTGCAGCATCCCGCCGGCGGCCCGGACCAGCTCGGGCGGGAAGTACTTCGGACGCCACCCCGACAGGTCGATGAAGACGTTCGCCTTGTGGGTGGCCATCGAGATCGCCTCCGCCTGCCACGGCACCGACGGGTGCGCCAGGATCACGGTCAGACCGGGGAAGTCGGCGGCGACGTCGTCGAGCAGCAGCGGGTTGGAGTAGCGCAGCTTGATGCCCCGGCCGCCCGGGAGGCCGGCCCCGATCCCGTTCTGACCGGTGTGGAAGAGCGCCGGGACGCCGAGCTCCTCCAGGGCCCGCCACAGGGGCGCGTACGTCGGGTCGTCCGGCGAGAAGGCCTGGAGGCTCGGGTGGAACTTGAAGCCGCGGACGCCGTGCCGCTCGACGAGCGCCCGCGCCCGACGTACGGCGACCTCGCCCTGGTGCGGGTCCACGGACCCGAAGGGGATCAGCACGTCGGCGTGGTCGGCGGCGCGCTCGGCCACCTCCTCGCTGCGCAGCGCGGGATGGCCGGTGGCGGTGGTCGCGTCGACGGTGAAGACCACCGCCGCCATGCCGGCCGCGCGGTAGCGGGCGGCGAGGTCGTCCACGGTCGGCGTACGGCTCTCCGATCCCTTGAAGTAGGCGGCGGACGCCTCCATCAGCTCCTCGTCGAGCGAGAGGTGGCCGTGGTCGTCGGCCTCGACGTGCACGTGCACGTCGATCGCGCGGATCGCCGCCACGTCGATGCGGGGCTCGTAGCGGGTCACGAGGGGTCCTCCTTGAGGCGGGACTTGAGCAGCTTGCCGGACGCGTTGTGCGGGAGCCCGGGGAGGAAGACCACCGAGCGCGGAAGCTTGTAGCGGGCCAGCCGGCCGTCGAGGTGCGCGAGGACCGCGTCGGCGTCGAGGACCGCACCCTCGCGGACGACGACGAAGGCGCGCCCGACCTCGCCCCACGTCGGGTCGGGCACGCCGACCACGGCGCACTCCGCGACCTCCGGGAGCGCGTAGATCGCGCGCTCCACCTCGGCGGGATAGACGTTCTCGCCGCCCGAGATGTACATGTCCTTGACCCGGTCGACGATCCGGACGTAGCCCTCGTCGTCGAGGGTGGCGACGTCGCCGGTGCGCAGCCACTCGCCGCTGAAGGCGCGCTCCGTCGCCGTCTCGTCGCGCCAGTAGCCAGGGCTGACGTTCGGCCCGGACACGAGCACCTCGCCCGGCACCCCGGGTGGGACGGGGTCGTCGCCCTGGACCACCCGGACGTCGGTGAAGAAGCAGGCGGTGCCGGCCGTCCCGAGCTTGCGGACGCCGTCCTCCGCGCGCAGCATCGTGGTTCCGGGCGAGGCCTCGGTGAGGCCGTAGCCCTGGATGATCATCAGGCCGCGGTCCAGCCACGTCTGCAGCAGCGACTCCGGGATCGGGGCCCCGCCGCTAAGCGCCAGCCGCAGGCTGGACAGGTCGGCCTGGCCGAAGCGCGGGGCGGCCGCGAGCGCGAGGTACATCGAGGTGACGCCGAAGAGCAGCGTGACCCGCTCGGACTCGATCAGGTCGACGGCGCGCACCGGGTCGAAGCGCGCCTCGAGCAGCGCGGTCCCGCCCTTGAGCACGGTCGGGAAGAGCACCTGGTTGAGCGCGGCGGTGTGGAAGAGCGGCGCGGTGACGAGCGCGACCTCGGCGCTGGCGAGGTCGATGTCGACCAGGAGGTTGTAGACGTTCCAGACGACGTTGGCATGGGTGAGCATGACGCCCTTGGGCCGACCGCTCGTGCCGGAGGTGTACTGGATCATGAAGAGGTCGTCGAGCGCGATCGGCTCGTCGACCTCCGCGCCCACGTCGGCCAGGAGCGCGTCCAGGCCGTGGCCGGCGTCCCGGTCGAAGACGACCAGCTCCGGCGCCGACCCCCTCACCGCGTCGGCGAGCGCGTCCTCGGCGAGCAGCAGGCGGCTGCCGCTGTGCTCGAGCACGTAGGCCAGCTCGGGCGGCGCCAGTCGGGTGTTGACCGGCACGAAGACCGCGCCGAGCTTGGCGGCCGCGAACATCGCGAGCACCATCTCCACGGAGTTGAGGCCGAGGAAGGCGACCCGGTCGCCGCGCCCGAGACCCCGGTCCCGGAGGCCGAGGGCCAGCCGCGAGCTGGCGTCGTGCAGCTCGGCGTACGTCGTCGCCCGGCCGTCCTGCACCAGCGCGGCCCGGTCGGGCGTCATCCGGGCCCGGCGCCGCGTCCACGACCCGAGGCCCTGGTCCCTCACCGCTCACCTCCCGCATCCGGCCGGGCCGTCGCGTCGAGGCCCCACCGCTCCTTGGTGGCGAGGAGCTCGACCAGCGCGGCGTCCCGTGCCGCCCGGACCGCAGCCTCGCGTCCGCCGAGCTCCTCACGCACGCCCCCGACCAGGGCAGCGACCAGGTCGGCGTCCAGCTCGGGGTCACCGAGGTCGGCCCACCAGTCGACCATCGGCGGGCCCAGGTGCTCGAGCACGTGGTCGAGCCCGCCCGGGCCGCCCGAGAGGTGCTGGGTGGCGATCGGCCCGAGCAGCGCCCAGCGCAGCCCGGGGCCGGAGGCGACGGCCGCGTCGAGGTCGGCGACCGAGATCGCGCCGCGGCGGACCAGGTCGTAGGCCTCTCGCCACAGGGCCGCCTGGAGCCGGTTGACGACGTGGCCGGGCAGCTCGGCACGCACCCGCACGGGCCGGCGACCGAGCCGACGCATGGCCGCCATCGCGGCCTGGACCGCCTGCTCCGAGGTGGCCCGACCGCCGACGACCTCGACCAGCGGGACCAGGTGCGGAGGGTTGAACGGGTGGGTGACCACGACCCGCTCGGGATGACGGCACCCGTCCTGGAAGGCGCTCGGCCCGAAGCCGGACGAGCTGCTCGCCAGCAGCACGTCGGCGGGGGCGGCGGCGTCCAGCACGGCGAAGAGCTCGCGCTTGGCATCGATCCGCTCCGGCCCGGCCTCCAGCACGAGGTCGACGTCGCCGGCCGCGTCGGTCGGGTCGGCCTCGAAGTCGAGACGGGTCAGCGCGGCGTCGGGGTCGTCGGCGATCGCGGCGAGGTGGGCCCGGACCGCCTCGCGCAGGCGCTCCTCCGCACCGGGGGCGGGGTCGGACGCGGTCACCCGCAGCCCGTGCGCGAGCGCGAGGGCCACCCAGCTGCCACCGATCGCGCCCGCGCCCACGACGGCCACGGAGGCGGGCGCGCTCCGCACCGCCGTCACCGCCGTCACCGCCGTCACCGCCGCGCCTCCGCGAGCGCGACGAACGGATCGAGCGCCGCGGGGTCGGCCAGGGCGTCGCGGCTGACGACGTCCCCCGGCGGGACACCCTGCAGGATCCTCTTCACCGGGAGCTCGAGCTTCTTGCCGGTGAGGTTGCGCGGCACCGCGGGGACCGCGACGACGCGGTCCGGGACGTGCCGGGGCGACAGGGCGGTGCGCAGCGCGGTCCGGATGGTGCGGTCCGTCTCCTCGTCGAGCTCCACGCCCGGGCGGGTGACCACGAAGAGCAGGAGCTCGCCGTTGCCTCCGGACGGATCCTCGAGGTGGACCACCAGGCTGTCGGCGACCTCCGGCAGCTCCTCGACGACCCGGTAGAACTCGGCGGTGCCGAGCCGGACGCCGCCCCGGTTGAGGGTGGCGTCGCTCCGCCCGGTCACCACGCAGCTGCCGTCGGGCTCGAAGACGATCCAGTCGCCGTGTCGCCAGATGCCGGGGTAGGGCTCGAAGTAGGTCTCCCGGAGCCGTGACCCGTCGGTGTCCCCCCACAGCGCGACCGGCATCGACGGCATGGGTGCGGTGATCACCAGCTCGCCGGGGACGCCGATCACCTCGTGGCCGTCCTCGTCGAAGGCGTGCGCGTCGACGGCCAGCGCGCGGCCCGAGATCATGCCGGCGCGGACCGGAAGGAGCGGGTTGTTCTGCACGATGCCGCTGCAGACGTCGGTGCCGCCGCTGCCGACGTTGAGCTGGACGCGCGAGCCGAGCTGGTCGCCGATCCAGGCATAGCCCTCCGGCGGCAGCGGGGCGCCGGCCGACCCGACCGTGCGCAGCCGGAGGTCGAGGCCCTGCAGGTCGACGCCGGCCGCGCGGCAGGCCATCACGAAGCCGGGACTGGCGCCCATCAGGGTGGCCCCGGTCTGCTCGGCCAACCGCCACTGCCAGTCGAGGCCCGGGAAGGCCGGGTCGCCGTCGATGGTGACGACCGAGCTCCCGACGAGCAGGCCCGAGACCAGGGCGTTCCACATCATCCACGCGGTCGTCGTGTACCAGAGGAGCACGTCGCCGGGGCCGAGGTCCCAGGAGAGCGCGTGGTTCTTCAGGTGCTCCAGGACGATCCCGCCGTGGCCGTGCACGATCGCCTTCGGCCGTCCGGTGGTACCCGAGGAGAACACCACGAAGAGCGGGTGGTCGAAGGGCACCGGGACGGTCGCGGGCAGCGGCTCGCTCACCGCGTCGAGCAGCGCCGGCCAGGACGCGGCATCCGGCACCCGCCACTCGCCGTACGCGATGTCGACGACGTGGCGGACCGAGGGGAGCCCGGCGCGCACCGCCGCCACCTCGGGGCCGCGGTCGACGTCCTTGGTGCCGTAGCGGTAGCCGCCGGCGACCAGGAGCACGACGGGCTCGACCTGCTCGAAGCGGTCGACGACGGATCGGGCGCCGAACTCGATCGCACAGCTCGTCCAGACCGCGCCGAGCCCGGCGGCGGCGAGGAACGCGACGAGTGCCTCGGGGGTGTTGGGGAGGTAGCCAGCGACCCGGTCACCGGCCCGGACGCCGAGGTCCACCAGGACCCGGCGGGCGCGGGCGACCTCGGCCCGCAGCTCGGCCCAGGTCAGGTCGCGGTCGGGCCGCGCCTGGGACCGCCCGTGCACGGCGACGGTCCCCGCGTCGACACCGGCCCCGCGCAGCGCCTGCTCGGCGTAGTTGAGGCGGGACCCGGGGAACCAGGAGGTGCCGGGCATCGACCGATCGGCCAGGACCGCCCGACGCTCTCCGTGGTCGGTGACCTCGAAGAAGTCCCAGACCGCCGACCAGAAGCCGTCCAGGTCCGCGACGGACCAGCGCCAGAGCGCCTCGTGGTCGGTCGCACTGACCCCGCGGTGCGCCGCGAGCCACCGGACGAACTCGCCGACGCGGGTCGTCTCCAGGACGTCGGCCGGGGGCGTCCAGACGACCTCGCCGGCCGCAGTCGCCGCGGTCACCGGTCGGTCACCTTGCCCGCGCGGCCGTCGAGGAAGGCCTGCATCCGCCCCTTGGCGTCGTCGGTGCCCTGCGCGATGGCGGCCATCATCGCCTCCATGAAGTAGCCCTCCCGCGGCCCGGCCTCGGCGATCCGGGGCAGCGCCTGGAGGACGGCGAAGTTGGTCTGGCTCGCGTTGTCGGCGATCCGCGCGGCCAGCTCGAGGGCGGCCTCGAGGCCGCTGCCGTCGTCGACGACGTACTGCGTCAGCCCGGCCGCGGCGCCCTCGTCCGCGTCGTACCGCCGCCCGGTCAGCATCAGGTCGGTCATCCGGGCCACGCCGATCAGGCGGGGCAGCCGGACCGACCCGCCGCCGCCGACGAAGATGCCGCGCTGGCCCTCGGGCAGGGCGTAGAACGACGATCGCTCGGCCACGCGGATGTGCGCCGCCGCGGCGAGCTCGAGGCCCCCGCCGACCACGGCGCCCTTGAGCGCCGCGACGACCGGGACGGGGCCGAACTCGATCGCCTCGAAGACCCGGTGCCACATCCGGGAGTGCTCGATGCCGGCGATGGTGTCGCGCTCGGCCATCTCACTCAGGTCGAGGCCCGCGCAGAAGTGGTCGCCCGAGGCGGTCAGGACCACGGCCCGCACGTCCCTGGGCAGGGTGGCGAAGAAGCGCTCGATGCCGAGGATCATGGCGTCGCCGAGCGCGTTGCGCTTCTCGGGTCGGTTCAGCGTGAGCACCGCGACCGGGCCGCGGCGAGAGGCGTCGAGGGTCGGCGGCAGACCGTCGGACAGGGCAGGGACTTCGCGCACCGCGACCTCCATCTAATAATCAGGAATCCTGAATATAGGCAGAGAGGTCGCGCCGGGCAAGCCCGCGCGTCGCGGCTCAGCGCGTGACGACCGCCACCCGCCCGTCGCCGCCGGCGCCCCAGCAGGAGCCGTCGCGGGTGCAGTCGAGGGCGTGGTAGCCCTCGTCGCTGACCTGCTTCCAGGTCGCGCCGCCGTCGAGGCTGATGCTCGTGCCCATCACGTCGCCGGACTCACCGGTCAGCACCAGCGCGTGGCGGGTGCCGGGCAGGAAGGAGACGTCCTCGCCGAGGTGCGCCGGGTCGCCCGCGCTCGTCCAGGTGCTGCCGTCGCGGCTCGTCGAGACCGCGTCGACGCCGTCGGCCGGGTCCTCGAAGTCGCCGCCGACGGCGACTCCCTGCCGCGGCGTACGGAAGGTGAGCGCGAAGACCCCCGCCGCGTCGCCGGCCGGGATCGCCGAGTCGATCGCGGTCCAGGTCAGGCCCCTGTCGTCGGAGCGGAAGACGCGGGAGGCGCCGCCGCCCGAGCCGAAGTAGGCCGAGTGCCCCGCCGTCACGAGGCAGTCACCGCTGGCGGCGAAGCCGAACTCGGTCGGCGCCTCGGGCATGCCGTCGGTCGGCAGCACGGTCCAGGTCCGACCGGAGTCGCTGGTGGAGAGGATCCGGAACTTGCCGTCGACCGGGTCGCTCATCGCCAGGCCGTCGCGGCCACCGGGGTAGAAGGCGAGGCAGTCGTAGAAGGCGGCCGGGTCGTCGTTGACGAAGGTCTCCTCCCAGGTCGCGCCGCCGTCGGTGGTGCGGTAGATCCGCGACGCGTCGCCGTTGCCGATGGTGAGGGCGACGGCCTCGCGGGCGCTGCGCGCCTCGATGTCGCGGAACTGCAGCCCCTCGGTGCCCGGCGGGGTCACGTCCGCCCAGGTCCGCCCACCGTCGGTGGTGCGGAAGACCTTGCCGGCGCCGCCGTCGGTGAGGCTGCCGCCGCCGACCCACGCCGTTCGCCTGCTGACCGCGTCGAGGCCGCGGAAGCTCTGGTCGGCGTCGACGACCGTCTGCTGCCAGGAGAGGCCGTGCCCGTGGCCGCGACCATGGCCGTGACCGTGACCGTGGCCGGGGTGGCCGGGGTGGCCGGGGTGGCCGGGGCTGTGACCGTGGCCGGCGTACGCCGCGCCGGCGGGGCTGCCGATGAGCAGGATGGACAGGACCAGGGCTCCGAGTCGCCTCATGGCAGCACCCTTCCCCGCGGGCGCCGGATCTGTCCATGCCCACTTGTGCGTACTCGTGCGCGAACACGCTTGCGGCCGGGCGAGGATCGGCGGATCGTGGAGTGATGGCGACGACGTACGACGTCCCGGACGCCCTGCCGGTGCTCTCCCGGGGCAAGCACCGCAATCCGCGCAAGGGCGCATGCTTCATGGAGACCGCATCGGTCCTGGCGAACGAGAAGTGGAGCGACCGACCGCTCTGCACCGATCCCCTGCTCGCCCACCTCGCCCGCATGGTCAACGACCTCAGCAGCGACGCCCGCCGCAGCGAGCTCGCGGTGATGGTCCCCGACGTGATCGGCGTCCACGGCGACGGGCTCGACTGGGAGGTCGCCGTCGCCGGTGCGGTCGCCGCGCACGCGATCTACGCCGCGCCGGAGCCGATCCAGCGGGCGCTCGCGGTGGGACTGGTCCGCTGCCTCGAGCTGACGGCCGACCCGACCCGCGCCGACCGCGACGCGATGCTCACGGCGCTCGCGCGGGTGCCGATGGCCGAGAGCTGGGCGCGGGCCTTCACCGACCCGGCCGGGCCGATCCGGCCGCGCGACTTCCACCGCCATGCGGCGCCGGCGATCGTGCGGTCCGCCGTCCGCGGCACCGCCCAGGCCGCCACCGCGGACACCGACGACGCGCTCCGCGAGCTGCTCCGGGTCGGCATCGAGGCGGCCCGGCGGCCGGCCCCGGGCTCAGTCCGCGCCGAGCCCCAGCCGGCCCGCGAGTGCGGCGGCCTCGGCCCGGTTGGCGACGCCCAGCTTGGTCAGGATGTGCGAGACGTGGTGCTCGGCGGTCTTGCGGCTGATGAAGAGCGCCGCGGCGATCTGCGGATTGCTGGCGCCGGTCGCGACTAGCCCGAGCACCTCCCGCTCGCGCTCGCTCAGCGTGGCGAGCAGCTCCGGGACGTCGAGCCCGGCGCGGCCGGCGAGGACGCGGCTGCGGCGGGCCTGGTAGGCGCAGCCCGCGAGCTCGAGCCGGTCGGCCAGGCCGGCGACGCCGTCCGAGTCCTCGGCTGCCAGCAGCCGAGCCCGCTCGACGAGCAGGGCGGTGACCGGGTTGTCGCGCGCCGCCCTCTCCGCCAGGTCCAGTCGGTCCTCGAGGTCGGGGAGCCCGGCGAGCACGCCGACCTCGGCCCAGGCCGCGGCGTACCAGGACAGCCACAGGCGCTGGTGCCAGCGGCACCCGCCCGGGACGTCGTCCGGCGCGAAGGGCAGCGCCGCGAGCGCGGCCTCGACCTCGCCGCGGTGCAGGTGGTGGAGCCCGTCCAGAGCGGCCGGCCACACCAGTCGCAGGTCCTCGCACACGCCGGGGTCACGGGCGATGGCGCGCGTGACCGCGGTCCACTCGGCGCGACCGTCGTCGTCGCCGAGGAGGCCGAGCACCATCGCGACGGCGTACGTCGCGGGCGCGAAGTTGTTGACGACCGGCCGGCCGGCGCGCTCCCACGAGGCGCGGAACGCGGCCGCGTCGTCGAGCACGCCGTCGAACGACCCGGCGAGCGCCTCCAGCTCCAGCTGCCGGGCCAGGCCGATCTGCGGCTCCTCGCGCAGGAACGGCAGCGCGGCCAGGGCGTCGGCGTGCTCGCGCCCCTCCTCGAGGAACCCCGAGGCGAGGCAGAGGTGGGCACCCATCAGGTGGGCGTCGGCGTGGTCCATGCCGCTCAGCGCGTCGACCGGCACCGTCGCCATCGCGGCGAGCCGGGTCCGCACCGTGGCCAGCGCGCCGACGAGATCGCCGGCCTCGAGCTGGGCGGCGCAGACCTCGTCCCGCGCGGTGTCGACGAGCAGCGCGTCGCCGGACGCCTCGGCCCGGGCGACCGCGTCGATCGACTCGGCGACCACGCGGGGGCGGTCGCCGCGCGAGACCTGCGCGACCGCGATCGCCGTCATGACCCGCTCGTCCCCCGCACCGAGGTCGCGAGCCCGGGCGAGGGTGGCGTCGGTGACGGCGGTGGAGGTCGGCTGGGCCATCGTGCCCTCGTGGCGGTGCCACCAGGTCGCGATGTGGCAGAGGTAGATCGCAGCGGTCGACGGGTCACCCGCGTCGACCGCGGCGTCGACCGCACGCTGGCAGAGGGCGACCGCGTCGTCGCCGGCGTAGCGCGCGAGCGCGGCGCGGGAGGCGAGGAAGAGCGACCGGTGCCGACGCACGGGATCGTCGGTGAGCTCGGCCACCTGGACCAGCCGGCGCTCGGCCTCGCCCGGCCGGCCGCGCTCGAAGACCGCGGTGGCCAGCAGCTCCGCGAGGTCGGGCGCCGAGCCCCACCCGAGGGCGGCGCGGGCGTCGTCGACGACGCGGTCGAGGTCGGCGCACCACGCGGCGTCCCCGGGCATCCGGGCGACCAGGTCGCGCAGGGTGACCTCGCACCAGTCACGGTGCCGCGACCGGATCGCGGCCAGCTCGGCGAGCTCCGCGGACCGCTCGGCGGCGTACTGCCGGATCGTCTCGAGCAGCCGGTAGCGCGTGGGGTGGCCCGGGCGGAGGGCGACGAGGTTCCAGTCGACGAGGCGGCCGAGGACGTCAAGCAGGAGGGGCGCCGGGCGGTCGACGACGTACGCCGCGGCGTCGAGGTCGAAGGGGGAGGCGAAGACGGCCACGGTGCGGAGCACGGCCTGCTCGTCCTCGTCGAGCAGGTGGTAGCTCCAGTCGACGGCCGCGCGCAGCGAGCCGTGCCGGTCGTCGCCGGGGTGGCCGTAGCGCAGCACGTCGTGGCCGTGCCCGAGCGCGAGCCAGAGGCCGTCGATGCCGAGGCTGGGAGCGCGGGCGGCGGCGAGCTCGATGGCCAGCGCCATGCCGTCGAGCAGCAGGCAGATCTCGCGGACGGTCACCAGGTCCTCGCCGGTGAGGGGTGCGCCGCCGCTGGCCGCCGTACGCGCCTCGAAGAGCGCGACCGCGTCGCCCTCCTCGACGGAGAGGCCGGGGACGGCGAAGACCCGCTCGCCGGCGAGGTGCAGCCGGATCCGGCTGGTCGCCAGCACCCGCACCGAGGGGCACGCCGCGAGCAGGTCGGTGACGACCTGACGGGCGCCGCCGAGCAGGTGCTCGCAGTTGTCGAGGACCACCAGGAGCCGGCGCTCGCGCAGGGTGGCGGCGAGCGCCTCGAGCCGCGTCGCGCCGGCACGCTCCGGTACGCCGGCGGCGTCCGCGACCGCCGCGACCACCATCGCGTCGTCGGTGACGCCGACCAGGTCGACGAAGGCGACGCCGTCGGCGAACTCTCCGGCCAGGTCCTCCGCCACGGCCAGGCAGAGCCGGGTCTTGCCGACTCCGCCCGGACCGGTGGCGGTGACCAGTCGCTGCGCCCGGAGCACCTCGGCCAGGTCGGCGCGCTCCGCAGACCGCCCGATGAAGGGGGTCAGCGCGGTCGGCAGTGCCGCGAGCGCGAGCCGGTCGGCGCCCATGGCGCCGATTCTGGCACTCAGGAGCCGGCGAGCGCTGCGGTCTGCGGGCCGAACTCGTTGGCGACGACCGACACGGTGTTGGCCGGGAAGCCGCCCCGCCGCGCGTGCTCGAGGATCGTCTCGACGTCGTCGGTCTCGTGGACGCAGTAGATCTTGTCGCCCGCGACGTAGCTGTTGACCCACGTGTAGGGCACGCCGAGACCGTCGACGACGTCGCACGACGCCTTCGCGATGTCGGCCAGCTCGGCCTCCGACAGGTTGCTCGCGCCCGGGATCTCCCGCTCGATCATGAACCGCTTCATGGCATTCCTCCTGGAATCCTTCAGGTGTGCTCGTCGCCGGCCCGGTGCCGGCGACGTGCTCACCCTCGGCCCCGAGGGCGGTCCCCCACAGCGGGGAGATCACCCATTCGCCTCCCCTATTCGCGCGCGGCAGCGGCGGGGCCGCGTGCAGGGATACCCGGTCGACCGGGTATCCCTATTCGCGCGCGGCAGCGGCGGGGCCGCGTGCAGGGATACCCGGTCGACCGGGTATCCCCTCGCTTGTCGGGGGTTGCAACGGCCGACAAGCGACAGGACTGCCAGTCCAGTCGCGCCGCAGCGGCAACGGTCGCTGCCCGGTCAGCCCTGGGTCAGCGGGACGTCGAGGCGCTCGGCCAGCTCGTCGTACGTCGTGCCGAAGGTGTCGAGCACGACGACGCCGTCGGGGGTGAGGTCGAAGACCGCGACCTCGGTGTAGACGCGGGCGACGCAGCCGACGCCGGTGAGCGGGTAGGTGCAGGAGGGCACCAGCTTGGGCGAGCCGTCCTTGGCGAAGAGCGTCATCATCACGAAGACCTGCTTGGCGCCGATCGCGAGATCCATCGCACCGCCGACCGCCGGGATCGCGTCCGGGGCGCCCGTGTGCCAGTTGGCGATGTCGCCGCCGGCGCTGACCTGGAAGGCGCCGAGCACGCAGACGTCGAGGTGGCCGCCGCGCATCATCGCGAAGGACTCGGCGGAGTCGAAGTACGACGACCCGGGCAGCTCGGTCACCGGCTGCTTGCCGGCGTTCGTGAGATCGGGGTCGACCTCGTCGCCGACGGCGGCGCGGCCCATGTTGAGCATGCCGTTCTCGGTGTGCAGCACGACGCCGGCGTCGGCGTCGAGGTGGTCGGCAACCAGCGTGGGCTGGCCGATGCCGAGGTTGACGTAGGCGCCGTACGGGATGTCCCGCGCGACGCGGGCGGCCATCTCGTCCTTGGTCAGTGCTGCGGAGCTCATACCGCCACCACCCTGTCCACGTAGATGCTCGGGGTGACGACCTGCTCCGGGTCGAGGTCGCCGATCTCGACGACCTCGCGCACCTGGACGATCGTCGTGGTCGCGGCCGTGGCCATCACCGGGCCGAAGTTGCGGGCCGTCTTGCGGTAGACGACGTTGCCCATCCGGTCGGCGCGGTGGGCGCCGACGAGGGCGACGTCGCCCTTGATGGGGAGCTCGAGGACGTAGGTGCGGCCGTCGATCTCGCGGGTCTCCTTGCCCTCGGCCAGCGGGGTGCCGACGCCCGTCGGGGAGAAGAAGGCGCCGATGCCGGCGCCGGCGGCGCGCATCCGCTCGCCCAGGTTGCCCTGCGGGACCAGCTCGAGCTCGATCCGGCCCTCGCGGTAGAGGCCGTCGAAGACCCACGAGTCGTGCTGGCGCGGGAAGGAGCAGACCATCTTGCGGACCCGGCCCTTCGCGAGCAGCGCGGCCAGGCCGGTGTCGCCGTTGCCGGCGTTGTTGGACACGACGGTGAGGTCGGTGGCGCCCTGCTCGATGAGCGCGTCGATCAGCTCGACCGGCATGCCGGCCATGCCGAAACCCCCGATGAGGACGGTCGAGCCGTCCTCGATCCCCTCGACCGCCTCGGCGGCCGACTCACAGATCCTCACGAGACGTTCTCCAGCACCACGGCGAGCGCCTGGCCGACGCCGATGCAGATCGCGGCGACGCCGTACCGCCCGCCGGACTCCTGCAGCCGGGCCGCGAGGGTGCCGAGGATCCGGCCACCGGAGGCGCCGAGCGGGTGACCGATCGCGATCGCGCCGCCCTTGGCGTTGACGATCTCGGGGTCGACCTTCCAGGCGTCGACGCAGGCGAGGGACTGGACGGCGAAGGCCTCGTTGAGCTCGATCGCGCTGACGTCGTCCCAGCCGATGCCGGCCCGGGCGAGCGCGCGCTCGGCGGCCTCGACGGGGGCGAAGCCGAACAGCTGCGGCTCCAGCGCGGACACGCCTCGCCCGGCGATCCGCGCGATCGGGTCGATCCCGATCCCGGCGTTCTCCGAGCCGAGGAGGACGGCGGAAGCCCCGTCGTTGAGCGGGGATGCGTTGCCGGGGGTGATCGTGCCGTCCTTGCGGAAGGACGGCTTGAGGCCGGCCAGCTTCTCCGCGGTCGAGCCGGGCCGGATGCCCTCGTCGCGGGTCAGGTCGACGCCCTCGACCGGCACCACGAGGTCGTCGTAGAAGCCGGCCTCCCAGGCCGCGTCGGCGAGGTTGTGCGAGCGCGCGGCGAACTCGTCCTGCCGCTCGCGCGAGATGCCGAACTTCTCCTGCAGCAGCTCGTTGGCCTCGCCCAGCGAGACCGTCCACTCGGCCGGCATCCGCTCGTTGACGAGCCGCCAGCCCAGCGTCGTGGAGACCGCGGTGACGTTGCCGGCCGGGAACGCGCGCGACGGCTTCGGCAGCACCCACGGCGCCCGGGTCATCGACTCGACGCCGCCGGTCAGCACGACGTCCGCGTCCCCGGACTCGATGGTGCGCGAGCCGATGATGGCCGCGTCGAGCGAGGAGCCGCACAGGCGGTTGACGGTGGTGGCAGGGACGCCGACCGGGAGGCCCGCGAGCAGCACGCCCATCCGGCCGACGTTGCGGTTGTCCTCGCCGGCCTGGTTGGCGCAGCCCCAGACGACGTCGCCGATCCGGTCGGCGTCGAGGCCGGGCGCCTTGGCCAGGACACCGGAGATCGCGGTGGCGGCGAGGTCGTCGGGCCGGACCTCGGCCAGCGCACCGCCGAAGCGGCCGAACGGCGTACGGGCCGCGGCGTACAGGAAGGCAGAGCTCATGCCGTCCACGGTAGGCCGCGACCTGTGATCATCTCCAATACTGAATCTGTCTTGATTGATAAGTTGGACCAATGGAACTGCGACACCTGCGGTCGTTCGTCGTCCTCGCCGAGGAGCGGCACTTCGGCCGTGCCGCCGGGCGGCTGCACATCGCCCAGCCGGCGCTCTCCCAGCAGGTCAAGCAGCTCGAGCGCGAGCTCGGCGTCCCGCTCTTCACGCGCACCACCCGCCGGGTCGAGCTGACCGAGGCCGGCGCGCGCTTCGCCGAGCACGCCCGCACCGTGCTCGGCGACGTGGCCCGCGCCGAGGACGACATGGCACTGCTCGCGTCGGGAGCGGTCGGGCGCGTGTCGATCGGCTTCATCGGCACCGCGACGTACGACGTGCTGCCCCGCGTCGCGCGCGAGGTGCGTGCCTCGGTGCCGGGCCTCGACCTCGAGCTGCGCGGCGAGCTGCTGTCCCCGCGACTCGTCGACGGCCTGCGCGACCGGACGTTCGATGTCGCACTGCTGCGGCCAGACCCTCTCAACAGTGGGGATCTGGCGATCCGCACGCTCCGGTCGGAGCGACTGGTCGCAGTGCTGCCGTCATCGCATCCCCTGGCCGGCCGCCGCCGGATCTCGCTGTCGGCGCTGGCCGGCGAGGCCTTCGTGATGCACCCGTCGGGGCACCGGTCCTCGATGCACGAGCGGGTGCGTGCGGCCTGCGAGGCCGCGGGCTTCTCACCCGACCCGGTCGTCGAGGTCAGCGAGACCGCGACCCTCGTCGTCTTCGTCGCGGCCGGCCTCGGCGTCGCGCTGGTGCCGGAGCCCGTGCGCTCGCTCGGCCTCGCCGGCGTCTCCTACGTCGCGCTCACCGACCCGCCCACGATCGACCTGGCGCTCGCGACCCGCGCGGCCGACGACGCCCCGGCCGTACGTCGCGTCGCGGAGCTGGTCGCGGCCTGCCTGTGACGCGCCGCGATATGTAACGCGGAGTTATGGGGTCTCCCGACCTGTTAGAACGGCTCGGAAGACTCCGTAACTCCGCTTTACATGCGGCGCCGCCTACAGCAGGCCCTCCTCCGCCAGCACCCCGGAGGCGATCCGGAAGGCCGTGTTGGCGTCGGGGACGCCGCAGTAGATGGCGGACTGGAGGATGACCTCCTTGATCTCGTCCACGGTCAGGCCGTTGCGCAGCGCGGCGCGCACGTGCATCGCGAGCTCCTCGTGGTGGCCGCGGGCGATCAGTGCGGTCAGCGTGATCATCGAGCGCGAGCGGCGGTCGAGGCCGGGGCGGGTCCAGATCTCGCCCCAGGCGTACGCCGTGATCAGCTCCTGGAAGTCCCGTGTGAACCCGGTGGTCGCCGCCGCGGCGCGGTCGACATGGGCGTCGCCGAGCACCTCGCGACGCACCCGCATCCCGTCCGACACCGGCTCGTCCACCCGCGGCGTCTCCCCCAGGAAGTGCTCGCGCAGCAGCGCGGCCACCTCGCCCGGCGCCTCGGCCGGGGCCAGGTGGGCGACGCCCTCGAGCTCGACGTACCGCCCGTCGGCCACTCCGTCGGCGATCTCCTGCAGCGAGGCGGGCGGCGTGGCCACGTCGTGCGACCCGCCGACGGCCAGCACCGGCGCCTTGACCTGGCCGAGCATCGCGCGGACGTCGTACGCCGCCAACGCCCCGCAGACCTGGACGTAGCCCTCGTCGACGGCGTCGGAGAGCGCCCGCAGCAGCGCGCCGCCGCGCTCGGGCTCGCGCTCGAGGAAGCCGGGGCCGAACCACCGCTCGGCCGACCCGGCCACCATGACAGGCGTCCCGGACGCGCGCACCGACCCGATCCGCTCGGTCCACGACTCCTCGGTGCCGATCTTCGCGCCGGTGCACAGCAGCGCCGCGGCGACGACGCGGTCGGGGGCGTCGAGCAGCAGCTGGAGGCCGACCGCGCCGCCGACCGAGTCGCCGGCGTAGAAGAAGGGTCCCCGCGGCTGGCCGCGCTGGGTGAGCACGTCGTCGACGACGGCCAGCACCCCGGCGGCCAGCTCGGCCATCGCGAAGGGCTCCTCGGGCACCGACCTGTTGTGGCCATGGCCGGGCAGGTCCCACGCGACGACATCGAAGGCGTCGGTCAGCCCGGCCGCGCAGTCGGTCCAGAGCGTCGCGGCCGAGGTGCCGAGCGACGGCCCGACCACCAGCAGCGGCAGCTCCGCGCGGTCGCGGCTGCCGGTCATCCGGACGACGGTGATGGCGGGGGTCACGGCTTCTCCTCCAGGTGACGGTGGGCGCGGGCGACGACCTGGTCGACGTACGCCGCCGCGTCGCCGAGGTACGACGGCGCGGGGGCGTGCCCGGCGGCTGCGGCCATGCTCCGCTGCTCGGCGAGCACGTCGTCGCCGGCGGCCGCGAGGGTGGCGGCCATCCGCTCGGCGTGCACGACGAGCCCGGCGACGAGGTCGGCGGTCTGGGAGGCGGCGACCAGGGTGCGGCGGACGAGGTCGCGCAGGGTGGCCCACTCCGCGTGCCAGCCGCCGTCGGCGCGGTCGTCGACCTGCTGGACCGCGGCGAGGTGCAGGGTCGCGGCGAGCTGGGGGCTGGTGAGCGCGGCCCGGCGGACGAGCACGGACAGCGTCGGGTTGGCCTTGTTCGGCATCGTCGACGAGCCGCCGCCGGAGCCCTCGGCGAGCTCGCCGATCTCGGGCCGCGACATGACCAGCACGTCGTTGGCGATCCGGGCGCACGCGTCGGTCGTGCCGGCGAGCGCGTCGCCGACCCGGGTGACCGCGGACCGCGTCGTGTGCCAGCGCGGCACGTCGTCAGGCACCGCGCGGCCGAGCTCGACCATCGCCGCGCGAGTGCCGGCCGCGCCGCCGAGCTGCGCCGGGAAGGCGAGCCGGGCCAGGTCCTCGTCGGCATCGAGGACCGCGGTCAGCCACGCCGCGACGCGGAAGCCGAAGGTCGTGGGCACGGCGTGCTGGGTCAGGGTGCGCGCGACCATCGGCGTCTCGCGGTGGGCGGACGCGAGGTCGGCGAGGCCGCCGACGACGCGAGCCAGGTCGCGCCGCAGGTCGGCGACCGCCGCGCCAGCCATCCGCATCAGCGCCGAGTCGACGACGTCCTGACTGGTGAGTCCGCGGTGCACGTCGGTGCCCTGCTCGCGCAGGTGGCGCACCAGCGGGATGACCGGGTTGCCGCCGGACTCCGCCTCCGCGGAGATCTCGTCCAGGGCGTCGGGCACCTCGAGCTCGCGCCCGACCCAGTCGGACTCGACCGCGACCATCGCGCGCAGGAACGCGGCCGAGGTGAAGTGCAGCCCGGCGCGCTCGTCGCCGGGCCAGAAGAGGTCCGCCATGGGCCCAGTTCTACCGGTAGGACAGGAAGACCGTCTCGGCCTCACCCTGGAGCCGGATGTCGAAGACGAAGCCGCGGTCGTCGGCCGCCGCCTCGAGCGACGGCCACTGCGCGGGCGCGGCGCCCGGCAGGTAGGCGCGGGTGAAGAGCCGGTCGGTCAGGCCGCGGGCGAAGACGGCGAGCGCGAAGAAGGGCGAGCCGCCACCCGGGCGGAGCGTCGAGAACTGGAAGTGCCCGGTCCGGTCGGTCGCCGCGCGGCCCCACCCGGTGAAGGTGTAGCCGTCGCGCTGCAGCGACCCCGCCGCTCGCGGCACACTGCCGTCCGGTGCGGTCTGCCGGAGCTCGACGAGCGCGTCGGGAACCGGTACGCCGGCGCCGTCGAGCACCCGGCCGTGGAAGCGGATCGCGTCCGGCCGGGTCGGCGGCACGAGCTCGCCGCCCCCGTCGTACGGCAGGGCGAAGCCGAAGAACGGCCCGATCGTCTGGCCGGGGGTGGGGGTCTGCTCGATCCCGGGGGCGGTCACTGCTCGTCCTCCTCGAACACGGTGCGGTGGCTGCCGGTGAGGACGATGTCCCAGCGGTAGCCGGTGCTCCACTCGTGCGTGGTCACGTCGTGGTCGTACGTCGCGACCAGCCGGTCACGCGCGTCCTGGTCGACGATCGACTGGTAGATCGGGTCGAGCGCGAAGAGCGGGTCGCCCGGGAAGTACATCTGGGTGATCAGCCGCTGGGTGAACTCCGTGCCGAACAGCGAGAAGTGGATGTGCGCCGGCCGCCAGGCGTTGTGGTGGTTCTTCCACGGGTAGGGCCCGGGCTTGATCGTGGTGAAGCGGTAGTGGCCGTCGTCGTCGGTGAGGCAGCGGCCCATGCCGGTGAAGTTCGGGTCCAGCGCGGCCGGGTGCTGGTCGCGCTGGTGGATGTAGCGGCCGCCCGCGTTGGCCTGCCAGATCTCGACGAGCTGGCGGCGCACCGGTCGGCCCTCGCCGTCGGTGACCCGGCCCGTCACGATCATCCGCTCTCCGACGGGCTCCCCGCGGTGCTGGATGGTGAGGTCGGACTCGAGCGGGTCGACGTCGAGCTGGCCGAAGACCGGCGCCCACAGCTCGATGCCCTCCGGGTCGACCTGCTGCGGCGCCTTGGTCGGGTGCCGCAGGATGCTGGAGCGGTACGGCGGGTAGTCGTGCCGCGGGGAGATCTCCACGACGCCGGCGGCGACGTACTCCTTGGCGATGCTCGCGATCTCGTCGCTGATCTCGGCCTGGCTGGCGGCGGCCGAGTCGGGGTCCGTGGCGGGACCGGGAACGGGGGTGGTCACGGGAGGAAGGTAGGGAGGGGACGGCGTCGCTGACGACGATCCGTTTCCGGTGAGTGGAAGACTGCCCCCATGGCCGGCAACAGCTCCGCCCCCGGCGCCACCGTCACCTCACGGGCTCTCGCGCTGCTCGGCGCCTTCGACGAGCGGCACCGGCGGCTCACCCTCACCGAGCTCGCCGAGCGAGCGGAGCTGCCGGTCCCGACCGCGCACCGGCTGGTCGGCGAGCTGGTCGCGTGGGGCGCCCTGGCCCGCGCCCAGGACGGCGCGTACGTCGTCGGCCGGCGCCTCTGGGACATCGGCCTGCTCGCCCCCGTGCAGACCGGGCTGCGCGAGCTGGCCTCGCCGTACCTCCACGACCTCTACGGCGCGACGCTCGCCACCGTGCACCTCGCGGTGCGCGACGGCGCCGAGGTCCTCTACGTCGACCGCCTCGCCGGCCACGCGTCCGTGCCGGTCGTCAGCAGCGTGGGCTCGCGGCTGCCGATGCACGCGACCGGCGTCGGCAAGGTGCTGCTGGCGCACGCGCCGGCGGAGGTGCAGCACGCGGTGCTCTCCGACCTGGCCCGGGTCACGCCGTACACCGTCACCCAGCCGGGCACCCTGCGCCGCCAGCTCGCGCGAGTCCAGCGCGACGGCTACGCGACGACGACCGAGGAGATGAGCCTCGGCGCCTGCTCGCTCGCCGTCCCGATCCGCCGCGGGCCTGACGTGGTCGCCAGCCTGGGCCTGGTGCTGCCCTCGCTCAAGGACCGCGCCAAGCTGGTCGGCGCCCTCCAGGTCGCGGCCCGCGGCATCGGCCGCGCCCTCGGCTGATTCCGCCCAGCGGAAGGAGCGCCTCCGCGACTGGGGCTGCCGCCGACGACACTGCGGCCATGCGTACCCAGGTCGCCATCATCGGCGCCGGCCCGGCGGGCCTGCTGCTCTCCCACCTCCTCGCCGCGGACGGCGTCGAGTCCGTCGTCCTCGAGACCCGCTCCGAGGAGTACGTCGCGAGCCGGATCCGGGCCGGGATCCTCGAGCAGTCCTCGGTCGACCTGCTGCGCGAGGTCGGGCTGGGCGAGCGGCTCGACCGGGAGGCCGACCCGCACCGCGGCATCTACCTCCAGTGGCCGCACGAGCGGCACCACCTCGACTTCGTCGACCTGGTCGGCCGGCAGGTCTTCGTCTACGGCCAGACCGAGGTGCAGAAGGACCTCGTGACCGCGGCCCACGCCCGTGGCCAGCAGGTCGTCTACGAGGTGAGCGACACCGCGCTCCACGACCTCGAGACCGACCGACCGTCGGTCACCTTCACCGACCAGGACGGGCAGGAGCACCGGCTCGAGGCCGACGTCGTGGTCGGCTGCGACGGCTCGTTCGGCCCGTCGCGCAGCGCGATCCCCGACGGCGTACGACAGTCCTGGGAGCGCACCTACGACTACTCCTGGTTCGGCATCCTCGCCGACGTCCCGCCGTCGACCGACGAGCTCATCTACGCCTGGCACGACGACGGCTTCGCGCTCCACTCGATGCGCTCCTCGACCGTCTCCCGCTTCTACCTCCAGGTGCCGAACGGCACCGACGTCGCCGACTGGTCCGACGACCGGATCTGGGACGCGCTCGCGGTCCGGCTCGGCCACGGGCTGGACGGCTGGTCGCTCGCGACCGGCCCGATCACCGACAGGAGCGTGCTGCCGATGCGCTCGTTCGTTCAGCAGCCGATGCGCCACGGCCGGCTCTTCCTCGCCGGCGACGCGGCCCACATCGTCCCGCCCACCGGCGCCAAGGGGCTCAACCTCGCGGTCGCCGACGTCGCCCTGCTCGCTCCGGCCCTGACCGCGCTGCTCAAGGGCGACCACGCGCCGGCCGACGCCTACTCCGACACCGCCCTGCGCCGGGTCTGGCGCTGCACCCACTTCTCCTGGTGGATGACCACGATGCTGCACACGGGCACTGACCCGTTCGACCGCCAGCTCCAGCTCTCGCAGCTGCGCTGGGTGGCGACCAGCGAGGCCGGCGCGGCCGGCCTGGCCGAGAACTACGCGGGTCTGCGGATCGGGTTCTGACCGGAGCCTCGAGCTCACAGCCAGCACTCAGGCACCCCATGGGGGTATGTCAGATCCGTGCCGTCCACTAGGAGCATGGACCAGACGCCCCGCTCACCGCAGCCGCCCTCGCACGACCCGTACGGCAACCCGTACACCGCTCCGACCTACGGCCCGGCCGAGCAGGCCAACCCGTACGCCGCGGCGTTCCAGCACCCCCCGGCAGCCCAGCCGGCGGCGCGGCACGGCTGGGCCTGGAAGGCGACGATCGCCGGTGCGGTGGCGGGCGGCGTGCTGGCGGCCTCGGTCGCGGTCCCGGTCACCTGGGCGCTGAACCGCAGTGACTCCACCGCGACCGCGAGCGCCCCGTCGCAGAGCGCGCCGCAGGTCCCGGGCCAGACCTCGCCGGACACCGGGTCCGAGGGCTCCGAGGGCTCGGACGGCACCGGCCAGGTGCCCGACTTCGGCGGCCAGGCCCCGGGTTACGGCCAGACCGACCCCTACGGCCAGGGCACCAGCACCCAGGAGGGCACGCAGACCGACGCGACCGCCGAGGAGTCCAAGGGCGTCGTCCTCATCGACACGGTGACCACCGAGGGCGAGGGCGCCGGCACCGGACTTGTCATCGACTCCTCCGGCCTCGTGCTGACCAACTACCACGTGGTCGAGGGCTCGACTCAGGTCAAGGTCACGGTCGCCACCACCGGCGAGACGTACGACGCCACCGTCGTGGGTCACGACCAGACGAGCGACATCGCGCTGCTCCAGCTCGACGGCGCGTCCGGCCTGGACACGGTCACCCTCGACGACGACGGCGACCCGGCCGTCTCCGACGCGGTCACCGCGATCGGCAACGCCCAGGGCCAGGGCTACCTCTCGGCCTCGAGCGGCTCGGTCGTCGCGCTCGACCAGTCCATCGACACCGCGGCCGAGGGCACCGTCGAGGGCGAGCACCTCACCGGCCTCATCCAGATGGACGCCTACGTCGTCGGCGGCTACTCCGGCGGCGCGCTCCTCGACGACGAGGGCGAGGTCGTCGGCATCACGACCGCCGCCAGCAGCGGCGGCGAGACCGAGAGCTTCGCGATCCCGATCGACACCGCCGAGCAGATCGTCGAGCAGATCGAGTCCGGCGACGAGTCCGGCGACGTCCAGGTCGGCCCCTCGGCCTACCTCGGCATCGCGATCGCCCAGACCGCCGACGACACCAGCGGCAGCGTCCAGGTCAGCCAGGTCCAGAGCGGCGGCGCCGCCGCCGACGCCGGCGTCACGGCCGGGTCGACGATCACCGCCATCGGCTCGACCTCCATCACGTCGTACGACGTCCTCAAGAGCACGCTCGCGACCTACGAGCCCGGCGACTCCGCGCTGCTGAAGTGGACCGACAGCAGCGGGAAGACCCACTCGGCGACCGTCACCCTCGGGGAGTCGCCGGTCAACTGACCCGGCTCGCTCGCAGGGAACGGCTGCTGGCAGCCCTTGCCCGCACGACACGCCGACCGTCCACGGCGTGTCGTGCGGGTTGCGGCTGCCAGCAGCCGTTCCCCGCACCGCCGACTGGTCCAGACCGGGTGACCGCCGTCACGTTTTTCCGATTCCCCTCGCAGCGCCGTGGGTACGAGTGGCGCGCCCGCTCAGCGGGCCCAGAGCCGAGGGAGATCGACGTGACGAAGCTGATGAAGGTGCTGGTTGCCCTGAGCGTCGCCGCCGCGCTGTCGTTCATGGGAAGCGTGACGACGAGTGCGACTGCTGCGAGCGGGACGAGCAGCGCGAGCCACGCGGCGGCGAAGGCCGGTGCGTGCGCCAAGCAGAAGAGCAAGGTCAAGAAGACCGCCAAGAAGGTCAAGAAGGCCAACAAGCAGGTGAAGAAGGCCAAGAAGGCGAAGAAGAAGGCCGACCGCGGCAAGCAGAAGCGGTCCGCCGACAAGAAGCTCGCCAAGGCCAAGAAGCACCAGAAGAAGGCCAAGAAGGCGCACAAGAAGGCGCAGAAGGCGCTGAAGAAGTGCCAGAAGGACAACAGCGGCGGCACGGACAACGCCCTCCAGCCCGCCTGCGACGCGGGACTGCCGCAGGAGATCTGCGACGCGTTCGCCACGCTCCCGAACCCCAGCGGTGACGGCAGCGCGAGCCCGATCCAGGCGCTCTGCGACGCCGGGCTGCCGCAGGCCATCTGCGACGCGGCGGCCAACCCGCCCGGCGAGGACGGCTCGAGCCCGATCCAGCCGCTGTGCGACGCCGGGCTGCCGCAGGAGATCTGCGACGCGACCACCGGCGGCGAGGCACCCGACCCGGGCACGATCATCGACCCGATCTGCGCCCTGCTCCCGATCCCCGGCCTGTGCGACGGCTCGATCCTCGGGAGACCGGCCGCCTGAGGCCAGCACGACGTTCGACGGGTACGTCGCCGCACGAGTGGCGGCGTACCCGTCGTCGTACGTCGGGGGCTACTCCGGCCGCGGCTCGCCCCGGACCCGGTAGGTCCGGTAGCTCCACACGATCAGGCCCAGCGCGATGAACGCCGACAGCACCTGGGTCACCCCCGTCGCCCAACCGCCCGGCAGCCAGGTCGAGTCCGGCCCGGGCCACCAGTCCGGCACCGGCGGCCCCCACAGCCACAGCACCCCGCAGGCGAGCAGGGCCAGCGCGAAGAGCGTGGACATCGCGACCCGGAGGTTCGTCGCCACACCGTCGGCCGCACCCTGGAGCGCGCGGCGCTTGATCGGCTCGACGCGCCGCTCGGCCCACTCGTACTCCTGCGAGAGAATCACCAGCCCGGCGGCCACCATGAGCAGGCCGGGGCCGGGCAGGATCAGCGCGGCGATACCGGCGACGACGAGCACCCAGCCCGCGGTCTCGACGACGATCCGCTTCGCGTGCCGACCGCCGGGGAAGCGCATGGCCACAGCCTGCCAGAGGCCGCCAAGGCGGACCCCTGACCGAGGATCAGGCGGCGAGGCTCAGGTCGTCGCGCGCCACGTCGGGGTCGATGCCGTCGGGCAGCCGGACCAGGCGCGCGTGCACGTGCGGGGGTACGACGAGCCGGGTCAGGATCAGCACCGCGCCACTGGTCGCGACCAGCGCGTAGATGAGGTTGGCGTCGATGTCGGCGAGCAGGCCGTAGGCGCCGGCGAGCGTCGCGTCGACGATGAGCATCGCCCAGCCGGACGCCGCGATCGCGGACACGTCGTGCGAGCGCCACGCGGTCACGGCCGCCGGGACCACCATGAGGGTGATCGAGCAGCCGAGCGCCACGATGATCGGTCGCGAGCCCCAGACCGGGACCAGTGCGGTGAGCGTCGCGATCGCGAGCGCCCAGATCACCGGCATCCAGAGCCGGTCCCGGTCGCCGCCGCGGCGCCAGGCGAGCAGCATGGCGCCCGCCGTACCGGGCAGGGCCAGGAGCGCCGGGAGGATCACCCAGATCTCGTGCTCGACGACGCCGAAGATCGTCCAGGCGATGCCGCTGACCGTGGAGTTGGCCAGCGCGGCGACGCTCACGCCGGCGGCGCTGCCGGAGCGGGCGAGCTTGCGCATCTGGGGGACGGTGTAGGCGAACGCGAGGAGCGTGCCGGCCAGGCCGACGACGGTCGCGAGCGAGATGTTCACGGGCTTGCTTTCTCTTCTGGGCGCCCTGGTGGGCTCTGCTGGACACAGACGACGGCCGCCGCGTGCTGAGCACGCGACGACCGTCGGTTGTTCGACTGGATGACCGGGGTGTGGTCACCCGGTGCGCCCATCCTATCGGCCTATTCGGACCGATCTTGACCAAAAGAGGCGTCCCGTGACGGTGATCTCACCCACAGATCTTGCCGTCACAACGCCATCAGACGGGAAATTGTTCCGTTCAGATGTCCGTGACCCGGATGCCTGCGTGCGCCTTGTAGCGCCGGTTGACGCTGATCAGGTTGGCGGTCAGGGCCTCCACCTGGTGGGCGTTGCGCAGCCGGCCGCCGTAGACGCCCCGGACGCCCGGGATGGTGCCGGCGAGGTCCTGGACCAGGTCGGTGGCCTCGCGCACGTCGCCGAGGACGAGCACGTCGGTGTCGACCGACTCGACCTCCGGGTCCTCGAGCTTCACGGCGCTGACGTTGTGGAAGGCACCGACGACGGTGGAGCCGGTGAGGATGGCCTGCGCCTGCTGCGCGGCCGAGCCCTCCTCGACGGGCAGCGCGTAGGCGCCCTGCTTGTCGAAGCCGAGCGGGTTGACGCAGTCGACGACGACCTTGCCGTCGAGCTCGGCGGTCAGCGTGGCGAGCAGCTCGCCGTGACCGTCCCACGGGACCGCGACGACGACGATGTCGCCCGCGGCCGCGGCGCCGGCGTTGTCGGCGCCCGTCACGGTGCCGCCGACGGCCCCCGCCAGGGTGGCCGCCGCCTCCTCGGCACGGTCCGCGCTCCGGCTGCCGATCACGACCGGTACGCCGGCCGCCGCGAACCGGCGGGCCAGGCCGCGTCCCTGGGGTCCGGTGCCGCCGAGCACGGCGACGGTCTTGCCAGCGAGGGACTCGGGGAGGGTGCTCATGACGGCCACTCTCTCAGTGGTGGCCTTCGGCGGAGCAGGTCGGGCAGGGTGGTTCCCGTCACACCTTTTCGGGAGGTTCCATGACCGCCACTGCCGACGCCCCCGCCGCCGCCCCGGTCGGGCCGATCACCCTCGAGGGCCGCGAGCGGATCCTGGCCTTCTCGACCATCGGCCTCGGGATGCTGCTGGCCGCCCTGGACGGCACCATCGTCTCGACGGCGCTGCCGACCATCGTCGGTGATCTCGGCGGCGGCAACCACGTCTCCTGGGTGGTCACCTCCTACCTGCTCGCCCAGACGGCGATCACCGTCGTCGTGGGCAAGGTGGGTGACCAGTTCGGTCGCAAGCAGGTCTTCCAGGTCAGCGTCACCGTCTTCATCGTCGGCTCGATGCTCTGCGGGCTCGCGCAGGGCATGACCTGGCTGATCGCGTCGCGCGCCCTCCAGGGGCTCGGCGCCGGAGGCCTGACCGTCACCGCGACCGCGCTGATCGCCGACATCATCCCGCTGCGCGAGCGCGGCAAGTTCCAGGGCGCGCTGGGTGCCGTCTTCGGTGTCGCCACGGTGATCGGTCCGCTGCTCGGCGGCCTGCTGACCGACCACGTCAGCTGGCGCTGGTGCTTCTACATCAACGTGCCGCTCGCGGCCGTCGTCATCGTGGCGACGCAGATCTGGATCCCGAAGGTCCCGCCGAGCGGGAAGCCGCGGATCGACTACCTCGGCATGGCCACGGTCGCGCTCGGCGCCTCGATGCTGGTCCTCGCGACCAGCTTCGGCGGCACGACGTACGACTGGGGCTCCTGGCAGATCATCGGCCTGCTGGTCGGCGGCGTCGCGGTCCTCGGCGTCTTCGTGCTCGTCGAGCTGCGGGCCACCGAGCCGATCCTGCCGATGCGCCTCTTCCGATCGAAGGTCTTCGCCGACTGCTGCGCGCTCAGCTTCATCGTCGGCTTCACGATGCTCGGTGCGATGACCTTCCTGCCGACGTTCTTCCAGTACGTCGAGGGCGTGACGGCGACCCAGTCCGGCTTCCGGATGCTCCCGATGGTGCTCGGCCTGCTGCTCACCGCGACGACCAGCGGCAACATCGTCAGCAAGACGGGCCGCTACAAGATCTTCCCGGTCGCCGGCGGCCTGATCATGGCGCTCGGCCTCTTCCTGCTCTCGACGATGGACCCCTCGACCGGCACCTGGGTCTCGGCGCTCTACCTCTTCGTCTTCGGCATGGGCATCGGGCTGTCGATGCAGGTGCTCACGATCATCGTGCAGAGCTCCGTGGCCTACACCGAGCTCGGTGTCGCCACGTCGGGCGTGACCTTCTTCCGCACCATGGGCAGTGCGTTCGGCGCCGCGATCTTCGGCTCCCTCTACGGCAACTTCCTCGGCGACCGGCTGCCAGCCGCCATTGCCGAGAGCCCGGGGGTGACCCCGGCCGACCTGTCCACCCCGAGCGCGCTCCACCTGCTGGACGACTCCGTGATCGCGCCCATCGTCAACGCCTACTCCGAGTCCCTGACCCAGGTCTTCCTCTACGCGATCCCGGTCGCCCTGATCGCCTTCGTGCTGGCACTGCTGCTGCCCCAGGTCCAGCTCGACAACAGCATCGCGCCGTCCGCCAACGACCTCGGGCCCGGCTTCGGCGCCCCCGAAGCGCTGCCCAACGAGGAGATCCTGTCGCGCCGGATCGCCAACCTGCTCTACGGCCGGCGCCGCGACCGGGTGCTCGACCTGCTGGAGTCGGACGAGTCGACCCTCGACTCCGCGGGGATCTGGGCGATCGTGCAGGTCTACGGCCTCACCGCGTCCGGCCGCCGCGGCGACGTCGCGCAGGTCGCGTGGTCGCGCAACCTGCCCGCGTCGGTGCTGGTGCCGCTCTTCCGGCGCATCTCCGAGGAGGGGTACGTCGAGGGCAACCTCGACGACCTGACCCTGACCGCCCTGGGCCAGACGACGGTCGACCGGCTGCGCGACGAGCTCAGCGACTGGATCGCCGAGAACCTCGAGGGCATGGACACCGAGAGCCCCGAGCTGATCCGCTCCGCGATCGCCTCGGTCGTGCAGCGGATCGTGGTCGAGCGGGTGGAGGCGCCGGTCAGGCCGCCGGCGGCCGCGATGGCCGGCGACGCAGACCGGTGACCTTCGGTACCAGCGCCCGCGCCGACCCGGCTCGCAGCACGCCCCACCACAGGCCGGCCCCGTAGGCGAGGTCGTCGGCGCGGCGGGCCACGAACGCCTCGGCGGCCCTGGCTGGTGGGACGTCGCGGTGGTCGAGCAGGTCCCACACCATCGCCGCCACCACGGCTCGGCGAGCGCGCCGGGAGACCAGGCAGGCCACGGCGGCGCCCGGCCACCAGTGCCGCAGCAGCAGGTGCGAGCCCTGCCGCAGCGTCGACACCGCGACCTCCGCGGTCAGGTCGGTGGCCAGCCGCGGCCGGTCCGGGGTGTCCGGGAGGGTGCGTCCCAGGCGCAGTCGGACGGCGACGAGCGCGGCAGCAGCGGCCGGCAGCGACCAGTGGCGCTGGGCCAGCAGCGCAATTGCGCCGATCGCGGGGACCGGGGAGACGACTGCCGGGGCCATCCAGTCGCCGTGCCGCTGGGCGAGCCACGCGCCGCCCGAGCCGTAGAACGCCTTCCGGCCCAGCCAGGTCGACCAGGTGCCGCGGGCGTCGTGGGTGGCGACGTACGCCGGGTCGTAGCGGACGTGCCGGCCCGACCGGATCAGCCGCCAGACCAGGTCGACGTCCTCGCCGACCCGCCGGTCGTGCTCGAAGGCACCCACTCCTTGATCGGAGCTCAGGTCCGCCGTCCGCACCAGCAGGCAGGCGCTCGGCAGCCAGCCGACCTTGGACCACGGCCGGACCAGCGCGGGCTCGGTGCCGAGGTCGAGGGAGAGCCCGTCGACGTCCCACCGCTCGAAGCGGCGCGGCCGCTCGTTCCGGGCCGCCCCCTTCACCCGCGGACCGACCGCCGCGACCTGGGGGTCGGCGAAGTGGCCGGCCAGGCCGCGCAGGGTCTCGGCGTCGACGACCACGTCGGAGTCGACGAACGCGACGTACGGCGTGCGCACCCGCTCGAGCCCGGCGTTGCGGGCGCCGGCCGGCCCGACGTTGACGCCGAGCGCGAGCAGGTCGGCGCCGTGCCGGGTCACGACCGCGGCGACGGCGGCCGGGTCACGGGAGGCGTCGTCGACCACGACGACCGGCAGGCCCGCCCCGGGCTGGCACAGCCCGGAGAGGAGCCGGTCGAGCCGGTCGGCCCGGTCGCGGACCGGGACGACGACCGTGAGGTCGGCGGCCGGCCCCCTGGCGAGGACGGGCGCCGCGAGGTTGGCCGCCAGCAGCCGGGCCGCGACCGTCGCGGTGGTCGGGTCGCCGACCTCCAGCTCGGCGCCGCGGGCCAGCGCCGGCGCCGGCTCCTTGAGCCGCAGCACCCGCAGCGGCGAGCCGCCGACCAGGGTGCGACCGCCGTCGTGCACTCGGACCGTGTCGCCGACGCGGACCCGAAAGCCGACCGGCAGGATCACGAGAAGCCGCCGTCGGCGTGCACGACGCTGCCGTTGAGCACGGCCCCCTCCCGGGAGCAGCAGAAGGCGATCGTGGCCGCGACCTCGTCGGGGCCGAGCAGCCGGCGCAGCAGCTGGTGGGAGGCGAAGGTCTCGGGGTCGGGCAGCCCGTAGATCGCAGCCGTGGCGTCGAGCATCGGCGTACGGGTCGAGCCGGGCGAGACCGCACACGCGGTCACGCCGGTGCCGACCAGGTCGGCCGCAAGGCCCTTCACGATCCCGACGACCGCGTGCTTGGCCGCGTTGTAGCCGGCCAGCCCGAAGAGGCCCTGATGGGCAGCGGCGGACGCGATCGCGACGAACCGGCCGCGCGAGGGATCAGGGCCGGCGAGCATCGCGGGCACGGCGGCGGCCGCGGTGTTCCAGACCCCGCGGGCGTCGACGTCCCAGAGCTCGTCGAGCTGCTCGTCCGGCGTCTCCCACAGCGGCTGTCCTCCGGCGATCACCGCCGCCGCGGCGACGACGGCGTCCAGCCGGCCCCATCGCTCGACGGCGAGGTCGACCGCACCCTTCAGCTCGGCGCGATCGGTGACATCGCCGACCACGTGCACGCCGCCGTCGGCCGCTGGAGCGTCCAGGACGTCGTACCCGACGACGCGATAGCCCTGTGCAGCAAGGGTCCTGACGGTTGCCGACCCGATCCCGCCGGCGGCTCCGGTCACGAGTGCGACCCTGGTCGGTCCGGTCACGACAGCCTCCCGACGATGTCGGCCACCATCGCCCCAAGCACCCGCTCACCCTCGGCGGCGGACGCGCCGGTGGGGTCGCCGAGCACACCGTTGGGCGACACCGCGGCGATGCCGCCGTTCATCATGGCGGGCAGGATCTCCCTCAACGGCTGGGTGTTGCCGGCCTCGGCTCGCTCCAGCCGCACCGACTCCGGCCGGAGGTGGAGCATCAGCGAGGTCTCGGTGAAGCCGGCGTGCAGGTCTGCCCCAGGATTCAACGGAGGCTCGTTCGCGCAGGGGACCCACTCGAGCTCGTCGGACGCGTTGAGCGCGGCCACGTTGCCGCCATGGGCGTTGACGAAGACCACCCGCGCGGCCCAGGTCCGCAGCGAGCGCGCCAGCTCGACCAGCTGGTGGGTGAGCGCCTCGGTGCCGACCGAGACGGTGCCCGGGAAGGACTGGTGCTCGCCGCTCGATCCGTACGCGACCGGCGGCGCGACCCAGACCTCCCAGGCGTCGATCGCCGCCGCGACGTCGTGGGCGACGGCGGTCGCGATCACGGTGTCGGTGTCGAGGGGCAGGTGCGGGCCGTGCTGCTCGAGCGACCCGAGCGGCACGAGCACGAGCTCCGCCCCGGCGGCCTCCGCCGACGTGGCCCGGGCGAGCGCGCTCATGACAGCGCGCTCATGACACGTGGAAGTCGTCCGGGACCAGCAGCGTCTCGGGGGTCAGCTCGTCGATGGAGGAGAGCCCGAGCCCGAGCAGGGCGGAGTCGATGCCGCCGCGGAGCACGTCGAGGACGTTCTCCACGCCCGCCTGGCCGTTGGCCGCGAGACCCCAGAGGTAGGCGCGGCCGATGAGCACCGCGCGGGCGCCGAGCGCGAGCGCCTTCACGACGTCCGAGCCCCGGCGTACGCCGCCGTCCATCAGCACCTCGACCTGGTCGCCGACCGCGCCGGCGATCGGGTGCAGCAGCCGGATCGCGGCCGGGGTGCCGTCGAGGTTGTTGCCGCCGTGGTTGGAGACCGAGATCGCGTCGACCCCGGCGGCCACGGCCCGCTTCGCGTCGTCGACCCGCGCGACGCCCTTGAGCAGGAACGGCGTGCCGCTGATCTCGCCCCAGGTCTGCCGCATCCACGCGACGTCGTCCCACGACGGCGGCGGGGTGGTCATCCACTCGTAGTAGGCGCCGAAGAACGTCGGGCCGGTCGTCTCGCCCGGCGCCGCCAGGTTGGGCGCGGTCAGGTCGGGCACCTGCCCGGTCCGCCCGAACTGGTAGAGCCAGCGCGGCTTGGTGACGACCTTCGGGGCCATCCGCACCATCGTCTTGAGGTCCACCTTCTCCGGGATCTCGGGCGAGCCCCAGTCGCGGCCCATCGAGAACGACCAGTCCAGCGTGGCGATCAGGCCGACCGCACCGGCCTTCTGGGCTCGCTGCATCCGCTGCACCATCACGTCGCGGTCGCCGGTCCAGTACATCTGGAAGAAGGTGCGCGGGCAGGCCTCGACGACCTCCTCGACCGACTTCGAGGCGAAGTTCGACAGGCCCATCAGGGTGCCGCGGTTGTTCGCGGCCCGCGCGACCGCGACCTCGCCGTCCGGGTGCACGGCCTGTACGCCGGTCGGGCTGATCAGCACCGGCAGCGACACCTCGTGACCGAGGACCGTGCGGGTCAGCGTCCGGTCGGCGTGGTGGCCGGCGACGTGCGGGAGCAGCCCGAGCCGGGCGAAGGCGGCCTGGTTGTCGGCGATCGTCTGACCGCGCTCGGACCCGGCGACCAGGGCGCCGTACACCGGCGCCGGCAGGCGCTTCTGCGCGCGCCGCTGGGCGACGGCCACGGACTCGAACCAGGGGTTCTGCTTCCAGGGGTTCTGGAGCCACTCCGGACGGCTCACGGCACGAACCCCGCCAACGGGCTCTCGGCGCAGTCGCTCACCGGCGGCCGCGTCATCAGCTTCAGCATCACCGGCTGGTTGCGGGTCGGGTTGCTCTTCGAGTGGTCCTGGCTCGCGGCCGGCACCGTGCGCGCGCCGGCGAGGGCGAGCTCGCTGTGGCCCTGCACGCACTCGGGGTCCGGACCGTCGAGCGGCAGGCCGGTGAAGAACTTGGCGGCCATGCAGCCGCCGCGGCAGGAGTCGTAGTGGGCGCACTGGGTGCAGGCGCCGCCGGTCTGCGGCGACCGCAGCTCTTGGAAGAGCGGCGAGGTCCGCCACACCTCTCCGAAGCCGCCGTCGGTGAGCAGGTTGCCGGCGTGGAACTGGTCGTGGATCGCGAAGGGGCAGGCGTAGACGTCGCCGACCGGGTCGATCAGGCAGACCACCCGGCCGGCGCCGCAGAGGTTGAGCCCGGGCAGCGCCCCACTCCCATCCGCAGGGCCGAAGGCGGCGAGGTGGAAGAACGAGTCGCCCGTCAGGACGTTGTCACCCTTGGCCATCAGCCAGTCGTAGAGCTCGCGCTGCTGGTGCGGCAGCGGGTGCAGCTCGTCCCACACGTCCGCACCGCGGCCGGACGGGCGCAGCCGGGTGAGCCGCAGCGTCGCGCCGTACCGGTCGGCGAGGGCCTGGAACTCGTCGAGCTGGCCGATGTTCTGACGGGTGCAGACGACGCTGATCTTGGCGTCGGTGAAGCCGGCGTCCTGGAGGTTCTGCAGCGCGGTGATCGCGGTGTCGAAGGACCCGGGCCCGCGGACGTAGTCGTTGACCTCGGCGGTCGCGCCGTCCAGGGAGATCTGCACGTCGACGTAGCCGCCGCAGGCCGGGGAGGCCAGGAACGCGGCGCGCTCGGGCGTCAGCCGCACCCCGTTGGTGGAGAACTTCACGCCGACCTGGTGGTGGACGGCGTACTCCAGCAGGTGCCAGAAGTCGGGTCGGATGGTCGGCTCGCCGCCGCCGATGTTGACGTAGAAGACCTGCATCCGCTGGAGCTCGTCGATGACCGCCTCGCACTGCTCGGTGGTCAGCTCGCGCGGGTCGCGGCGGCCGCTGCTCGACAGGCAGTGGGCGCACTCGAGGTTGCAGGCGTAGGTCAGCTCCCACGTCAGGCAGATCGGCGCGTCCAGCCCGAGCTCGAAGTGCTCGACCAGCTTCATGCGGCGACCTCCCCTTCCCGTCGGCGGAGCATGTCGGAGGCGGCCAGCCCCTCCAGGGCGGTGAGGTACGACGGCCAGCCGGCCTCGGGGATCCCGGCCGCGACCAGCGCGGACCGGACGTCGCTCGCGGACTCGAGCCCGCGGACGACGGCGACGAGCTCCGGGCGCTTGAGGAAGATCAGCTTCCGGTTGCCGAAGTGGTAGGCCAGCGCCCCGAAGGGCTCCGGCCGGAGGGCCACCGAGGGCGAGAGCGCCCAGTGCTCGTCGAGCTGCACGGTCATGATCAGTAGACGCCGCACATGCCGTCGATCGAGACCTCCTCGATCAGGTCCTCGCTGGTCACGTCCGGGGTGACGTCCTGCTCTACGTTCTGGTCCGGGTCCATGGGAGCCTCCTCGCTGGGATGTGGTGCCCGCCACACTAATGGCACCGAGCGCCACAAAGATAGGGTCCGTGCATGAGCAGTCGCGGCAGACCGGTGGCGACCAGTCCTGCCCAGATCGAGGCGGCGGCGTTCCGGCTGTTCGCCGAGCGCGGCTTCGAGGCCGTGACCATGTCCGAGATCGCCGCCGAGGTCGGCGTCGGCCGGCGCACGCTCTTCCGCTACTTCGAGTCCAAGAACGACATCCCGTGGGGCCAGTTCGACCAGACGCTCGAGCACTTCCGCGCGATCCTCCGGGAGCTGCCGCAGGACCGGCCCGTCCACGAGGTCGTGCAGCAGGGCGTGCTCGCGTTCAACGAGTTCGACCCGGCCGCCGAGCCGCCGCACCGCGAGCGGATGCGGCTGATCCTCGAGACGCCGACGCTGCAGGCGCACTCCGTGCTCCGGTACGCCGAGTGGCGGTCGGTCATCGCCGAGTACGTCGCCGAGCGGCTCGACCTGCGGCCTGACGACCTCCTGCCGCGGACCGCCGGCGGCGTCGCGCTGACGCTGGCCATCTCGGCGTACGAAGCGTGGCTGGAGGACCCGGCCGCCGACCTCGCCGACCTGCTGACCGCGACGATGTCGGCGCTGCGGAGCTACCTCGCGGACTGACGGGCGGGCTGACGCCGCGCAGCGGTGACGAGGACGTCGTCCTCCGCGACGCGGTGGCCCTCGGCGCACATCAGCACCGGCTCGACGGGAGCGCCGCAGTCGGCGTGGCTGGCGGTGATGCTGGTCCGCGCGCCGGCGGCGTGCCGCTCGCCCCAGGCGAGCAGCCCGAGCACGACCGGCAGCAGCTCGTGGCCGGCCTCGGTCAGGACGTACTCGTGCCGGGTGCGCTGACCGGGCTCCTGGTAGGGCTCCTTCTCCAGGACGCCGGCGGCGACGAGCTCCTTGAGCCGCTGGGCCGCGACCGCGTCGCTGACGCCGACACCGCGGGCGAGGTCGTCGAAGCGGCGTGCGCCGTAGAAGGCCTCGCGCAGCAGCAGCAGCGCCGGCCGCGACCCCACGACCCCGAGGGTGCGGTCGATCGGGCACTGGTCACCGCGCGGCTGCGCGGCCGGGACGGCGAGGCTGGCGGAGTGCTGCACGGGCATGGCTCGATCCTACCCCCTGACTTGTGCGATCCATAGTCAGGCCTCTACCCTCCTGGCTATGCCTAGCCAAAGTCAGCGTCGGCGCGAGCTGCTCGTGACCGCCGTGCTGGTCGGCGCGACCTTCCTGGTCTCGCTCGACCTCTTCATCGTCAACGTCGCCTTCGACGAGATCGGCCGCGACCTGGCCTCCGGCGGCGCCTCGCTGGCCGACGTCAGCTGGGTGCTGACGACGTACGCCGTCGTGTACGCCGCCCTGCTCGTGCCGATGGGCCGGCTCACCGACCGCTACGGCCGCAAGGGCGGCTTCATCGCCGGCCTGGTGGTCTTCACCCTGGCCAGCGCGGCGTGCGGCTTCGCGGGATCGGTGTGGCAGCTGGTCGCCTTCCGGGCGATCCAGGCCATCGGCGCGGCCGCGCTCACCCCGGCCAGCCTCGGGCTGCTCCTGGCCGCGCTGCCCGAGGCCCGGCGCGCCCCGGCCGCCCGCCTCTGGGCGCTGGCCGGCGCGGTCGCGGCGGCCCTCGGCCCGGCCGTCGGCGGTGGCCTCGTGCAGATCTCCTGGCAGTGGGCCTTCTGGATCAACCTCCCGGTCGGCGTCGCGCTCATCGTCGGCGCGGCCACCCTGGTGCCCGACGTCCGCCACAACGCCGGGGCGCCCCGGCCCGACCTGGCCGGCGCCGTCCTCATCGCCCTGGGCGTCGGCGCGCTCGTGCTGGGCCTGGTCGAGGGCAACGACTGGGGCTGGACCAGCGGCCGCGTCGTCGGTGCCTTCGTCGTCGCCGTGCTCGCGGCCGCGGCGTTCGCGTGGCGCACCACTCACCACCCCTCGCCGGTGGTCGACCCGGCGCTGCTGCGGGTGCGCACCTTCCGGTGGGCCAACGCGGCCACGCTGCTCTTCAACCTCGGCTTCGGCGCCAACCTGCTCGCCGGGATCCTCTGGATGCAGCAGGTCTGGGGCTACTCCGCCCTGCGCACCGGCCTCGCGGTCGCGCTCGGCCCGGTCTTCGTGCCGCTCACCGCGATCATCGCCGGCCGGATCGCGCCGCGCGCCCGCCCGGGCCGCCTGGTCGCGCTCGGCTCGGTGCTCGCCGCGGCCGGGGCGCTGATCATGGTCGCGCTGCTCAGCCCGACCCCGGCGTACTGGACCACGGTCGCGCCCGGCTGGGCCGTCACCGGCGTCGCCGTCGGCCTGGCCCTGCCCAACCTGGTCGCCGGCGCGACCGCCTCGCTGCCCGTCACCCAGGTCTCGACCGGCAGCGGCGTGGTCACCATGTCGCGCCAGATCGGCCAGGTGCTCGGCGTCAGCCTGCTCGTCTGCGTCGTCGGCGCGGCCACGGACCCGACGACCGCCTTCCGGCACGCCTGGCTGCTGGTCGCCGCCGCCTCGGCCCTCGCCGCGCTCGCGGCGATCCCGATGGAGGTGCGACGAACGGCCGTCGGGGGTCGCTCGCCGGAGGTCGCGTCGGCGCCGACTTCGAGATAGTCGGACGTCCTACTATCGTCGGAGGATGCCCGCGTCCCGCCTGCTCCCCTCCGCCGAGGCCGTCGACCTGATCGAGCTCGTCCGCGACCTGGCGGCCCGTGAGCTGGCCCCGCTCGTCGCGCGCGCCGAGCGCGACGAGGACTTCCCGCGCGAGGTCTTCCGGCTGCTCGGCCGGGCCGGCCTGCTGGGGCTGCCCTACCCCGAGGAGTACGGCGGGGGCGGCCTGCCCTACGAGGTCTACCTGCAGGTGCTCGAGGAGATCGGGTCGGTCTGGGCGAGCGTCGGCGTCGGTGTCTCGGTGCACGCGCTCAGCTGCTTCGGGCTCGCGACCGCGGGCACCGAGGAGCAGCGGCAGCGCTGGCTGCCGGACATGCTCGGCGGCGAGCTGCTCGGCGCCTACTGCCTCTCCGAGCCGCACGCCGGATCCGACCCCGCGGCGATGACGACCCGTGCGCGTCGCGACGGTGACGACTGGGTGATCACCGGCACCAAGGCGTGGACCACGCACGGGGGGCACGCCGACTTCTACAAGGTGATGGCCCGCACCGGCCCGGGTCGCAACGACATCTCCTGCTTCCTCGTCGACGCCGCCTCCGACGGCCTGGTCGCCGACCCGCCCGAGGAGAAGATGGGCCTCACCGGCTCGGCCACGGCCGCGATGCGCTTCGACGGCGTCCGGGTCCCGGCCGACCGGATGCTCGGCGAGGAGGGCGAGGGGCTGCGGATCGCGCTGGCCGGGCTCGACGCGGGCCGGCTCGGCATCGCCGCGGTCGCGACCGGTCTCGCGCAGGGCGCCCTCGACCACGCGGTCGCCTACGCCAAGACCCGGGAGACCTTCGGCGCCCGGATCATCGACCACCAGGGGCTCGCGTTCGTGCTCGCCGACATGGAGGCCGCGACCCAGAGCGCCCGCGCCACCCTGCTGCACGCCGCCCGGCTCAAGGACGCCGGCCTGCCCTACGGGCGTGAGGCCTCGGTCGCCAAGCTGGTCGCGACCGACAACGCGATGAAGGTGACCACCGACGCCGTCCAGGTCCTCGGCGGCTACGGCTACACCCGCGACTTCCCGGTCGAGCGCTACATGCGCGAGGCTAAGGTCATGCAGATCTTCGAGGGCACCAACCAGATCCAGCGGATGGTCATCGGGCGCTCCCTCGACCGACAGCCCGGCGGCGCGCTGCGGCGTACCTGATTCGTCGGAGTCCACCCCGCTGGCTCTTGTGAGGCGACGGGCCCGACGCATAGGTTGCAGACTCCGTCACGGAATGTGACCTGGATCACTCGGGAGTCCAGATGCGCCTGCTGCGTGCCGCCCTCGCCCTGTCCGTCGCCGTCGCGCTCGCGCCCTGGCAGCTCGCGTCGGCCGCACCGCCGGACCGGCCGCACCCGCCGCACGGCGACTCCGGCGGCTACGCCCGGCACGCGCTGCGCGCCGGGCTGACCGACCAGGACTTCTACTTCGTCATGGGCGACCGCTTCGCCAACGGCGACCCGAGCAACGACGAGGGCGGCCTCGGCGACGACCCGCTCGTCAGCGGCTTCGACCCGACCTCGAAGGGCTTCTACAACGGCGGCGACCTCGACGGCCTGCGCGAGCAGCTGGACTACATCCAGGGTCTCGGCACCGACGCGATCTGGCTGACCCCGATCTTCAAGAACAAGGCGGTCCAGCTCGAGGACGGCCCGTCGGCCGGCTACCACGGCTACTGGATCACCGACTTCACCCAGGTCGACCCGCACCTCGGCACCAACGCCGACCTCGCCGCCCTCGTCGACGCCGCGCACGCCAAGGGGATGAAGGTCTTCTTCGACATCATCACCAACCACACCGCAGACGTGATCGGCTACGAGGAGGGCGCGCGCACGAGCTACGTGTCGAAGGACGTCTCGCCGTACCGGGACGCCGCCGGGAACGCCTTCGACGACCGCGACTACGCCGGCGGTGACACGTTCCCGGAGATGGACCCCGCGACGTCGTTCCCCTACACGCCGGTCCTCGACCCGGACGAGCAGGACCTCAAGGTCCCGGCCTGGCTCAACGACCCGACGATGTACCACAACCGCGGCAACACGACCTTCACCGGCGAGGACAGCCAGTACGGCGACTTCTTCGGGCTCGACGACCTCTTCACCGAGCGGCCCGAGGTGGTCGACGGGATGACCGACATCTACCAGACCTGGATCGGCGACTTCGGCATCGACGGCTTCCGGATCGACACCATGAAGCACGTCAACGACGAGTTCTGGCAGGCGTTCGGGCCGGGGATCCTCGACTACGCCCACCAGCACGGCAAGCCGGACTTCTTCATGTTCGGCGAGGTCGCCCTCGACGGCAGCGGCCCGTCGTCGAAGGCCTTCACCTCGCACTACACGACCACCGACGGCATGCAGGCGGTGCTCGACTTCCCCTTCCAGGATGCCGCCCGCGGCTTCGCGTCGAAGAGCCTGCCGACCCAGCAGCTGGCCGACTTCTTCACCAACGACGACTGGTACACCGACGCCGACTCCAACGCCTACTCGCTGCCGACCTTCCTCGGCAACCACGACATGGGCCGGATCGGCTACTTCCTCGAGACCGACAACGCGGACGCCGACGACGCCGAGCTGCTCGCCCGCGACCGCCTCGCGCACGAGCTCATGTACTTCTCCCGGGGCAACCCGGTCGTCTACTACGGCGACGAGCAGGGCTTCACGGGCACCGGCGGCGACCAGCTCGCGCGGCAGTCGATGTTCGCCAGCCAGGTGCCGGAGTACCGGGCCGACGACCAGATCGGCACCGACCGCACCGGCGCCGACGACAACTTCGAGCCGAGCCACCCGCTCTACCGGTCGATCGCCGACCTCGCGCAGCTGACCACGGACAACCCAGCACTGCGCGACGGCGCCCAGCAGGTCCGGGTCGCGGGCGACAGCGCCGGCGTGATGGCGTTCTCGCGGTTCGACCGCCAGCGCCAGCGCGAGTACGTCGTCGCGCTCAACAACAGCGAGGATGCCGCGTCGGCCGACGTCCCGACGTACGTGCGCAGGGGCGGCTTCACCCGCCTGTACGGCGAGGGGCCGGACCGGCTGCGGACGAGCGGTGCCAGCGAGCTGCCGGTGACCGTCCCCGCGCTCTCGACGGTCGTCTACGTCTCCGACCGGCGGATCGCCCGGTCGACGCACGCCCCGGGCATCCGGCTCCGCACGCCCGCCCCGAGCGACGTCAGCCGCGGGCGGATGCACGTGGCCGCCGACGTCGCGGGGTCGTCCTTCTACGAGGTGACCTTCCAGCGGCGGGTCGGGCACGGGCCGTGGCGCAGCATCGGGACCGACGACTCCGCGCCGTACCAGGTGTTCGACGACGTGAGCGACCTGCGGGCCGGCACCCCGGTCGCCTACCGGGCGGCCGTGCTCGACAACGCCGGACACACCCGCGGCACCGCGCCGCGGGCGGCGCGGGTGCCGTCACCGTCGGTGACGATCACGTCGCCGTCGGGCGCGACGGTCACCGCGATCGACCCGGTCCAGCTCGAGGCGACCGTCGACCCCGAGCGGTCGACCCAGTCGGTGACCTTCCAGCGGCGGGTCGGGTCGGGCGCCTGGACGACGCTCGGCACGGACACGTCGTCGCCGGCGTACACCTTCGTCGACGACGTCTCGGACCTCCCGATCGGCACGCAGGTCTCCTACCGGGCCGTCCTGCACGAGGGCTCCTCACCCGTCGTGACGAGCGCCCCGGTCACCGTGACGACCGCCGAGCCGACGCCGGGGCGCGACAGCGTCACCGTCGCCGGGAGCCTGCAGTCCGAGCTCGGCTGCCCCGACGACTGGCAGCCCGACTGCGCCGCGACCCATCTCGCCTTCGACACCTCCGACGGGAAGTGGCACGGCACCTTCGAGCTCCCGGCCGGCGACTACGAGTGGAAGGTCGCGATCGACGACAGCTGGGACGAGAACTACGGCGCCGGCGGCGCGGCCGGGGGCGACAACCTCACCCTGAGCGTGCCGGACGGCGGCGGCAGCTACGTCTTCACCTGGGACCAGGCCAGCCACGTGCCGTCGGTGGCGCCGGCCGGCTGACGTCACGCTCGGTAGTCCCGCACGTTTTCGCGGTCGGCCGGGTCGATCGACCGCGAAAACGTGCGGGAGTACGCCGTCGTCGGCCCGCTGGCTTGACCGGTAAAGCATCGCGGCGTACTGTATCGGTACAGAAGTCCTGATCGTGCCGAGGAGGCCCGCCATGTCGTTCGACCCCATCGCCGCCCAGCTGGCCGTCAAGGCCGCCCGCGCCACCGCCGGGAGCGCCCGTCCGGACGCCCCCGTCCAGCCCGACCGCCACCGGACCAGGCGCGGCGACGCGCTCCGCACCCGGGTGGCCCGGGGCCTGCACTCGGTCGCCCGACGGGTCGAGCCCGCGCCCCGCCGTACGCCGCAGGTCGGGTGATCCTGGGCCCGACCGGCGATACTGGGTCTCCCATGGCCAAGGTGACCCTCCAGTCCGTCGCAGACCGCGTCGGCGTGAGCCGGATGACGGTGTCCAACGCGTTCTCGCGCCCCGACCAGCTCTCCGCCGACCTCCGCGCGCGGATCCTGGCCGCGGCCGCCGAGCTCGGGTACGCCGGACCCGACCCGGCCGCCCGGGCCCTGGCCCGCGGCCGGACCGGGTCGGTCGGGCTGCTCATCAACGGCAGCCTCAGCGAGGCGTTCGAGGACGCCGTCTCGGCCGCGTTCCTGGCCGCGGTCTCCGACGAGCTGTCCTCCCGCGGGATGGCACTCACCCTGCTGCCCTCCTCCGAGGACGAGCGGTTCGTCCCGGCCCGCGACGTCGCGGTCGACGGAGCCCTCGTCTACATCTGCGACCCGACGGCGCCCGACATCGACTGGCTGCGACGCCGCAGCATCCCGGTCGTCGTGGTCGACCACAACGTCGAGGCGGGCACCGCCTCCGTCAACGTCGACGACCGGGGCGGCGCCCGGCTCGCCGCCGAGCACCTCGTCGGCCTCGGCCACCGCCGCATCGGCGTCGTCACCCTCGAGGTCGACCCCGACGAGCCCAACTACCCCGCCCGCGAGCGGATGCTCGGCTGGCGCGACGCCCTCGACCCCGCCGGGATCGAGCCGACCGTCGTCACCACGCCCTACTCCCCCCGCACAGCGGCGTACGACGTCGCCCACGGGCTGCTGTCCGCGCCCGACCGCCCGACCGGCGTGCTCTGCTTCTCCGACGCGTTCGCGATCGCGACGATCCGGGCCGCCCAGTCGCTCGGCCTCCAGGTCCCCGGCGACGTGTCGGTCGTGGGTTTCGACGACAGCGTCCTCGCCGCCGCCAGCCAGCCGGCGCTGACCACGATCCACCAGGAGGTCGGCGAGAAGGGCCGCGCGGCCGTGGCCGCGATCGCCGACGTCATCGGCGGCACCACGCCCGACCCGGTCCTGCTCCCGACCTCGATCGTGGTGCGCGAGAGCACCGCTCCGCCCCCTGCCTGATCAGGCGGCCATCGCGGCCATGTAGGCCATCGCGCCGGCCATCACGAGCTCGCCGGCGACACCCCACCGGACCGCCGTCGGACGGTGGGCCGGGCGGACCGCGGCCGCGATCGCGGCCACGACGAGCACGACGAGGACCGCCAGCATCGCGACCGCGAGCCAGGTCGGCGGCATCGCCATCGCCCCGTGGCCGGCGTGCCCGGAAGGCGCGCCCATGCTCTTGTCGGACATGCCCGCCATGCCGGCCATACCGGCGTGGCCGCTCATCCACTCCGCCTCGACCTCGGCCGCCGACGCGGGGGCGACCACGACGGCCGGCATCAGCATCGCCGTCATCACCAGGCAGGCCGCGCCGAGCCGCGCGTGCGCGGACGCGCGACGCGACGCGACGCCACCAGGTGACAGGCGCACCACAGCGCCCCGATCCCGAAGACCATCGCCTGCACCGTCGCGGCACCGGAGCCGACCGGCGCCAGCAGCATCGCGATCATGGCGACGCCCATCAGGACGTGCCAGGCGTCGACCGCGCCTCCGTGCTCGGAGCGCCAGCGCGGCACCACGCAGCGCGCCAGGCAGTGGACCGTGGCCACCCCGAGGGCGAGGGCCAGCCCGACCGCGACCACGTCGCCGGTGCCTCCCATGCGCTCACCCTCGGGACCCGACCGAGTCGCGTCAACGGGCACCTCAGCCTTCGCTTAATCAGGTCTGCCGGACCGTCCGCGGGCGACCTACAGTGGGGGACATGGAGGAGCGGCAGGAGGTCGTCCGGGAGCTGTGGGAGTCGAGCGACGCCACGGAAGCCGTGGCCGAGCTCGAGCAGGCGGCTCCGCCCAAGGTCTGCAAGCGGATGCGCGGCGTGACCTTCGACGCCATGTTCGAGGGCAGTCGCGAGGACCTGGGCGCCGCCTGGCGCGACCTGCTCCAGCGGGAGGGCAAGTACGACGGCACCGGCGAGTCGATCCGCGACCTCGTGCTCGGCCGCGACCGGGAATGACCCGCCCCGAGAGCCCCGCCGCGCTGACCGAGACCCTCCGCGGTGGCGGCTACCTCGCCGACCGCGGACTCGCCACCGCGGCCTACCTCGCGCTCGCCCTCGACCGGCCGCTGCTGCTCGAGGGCGAGGTCGGGGTCGGCAAGACCGAGATCGCCCGGACGCTCGCCTCGGTGCTCGGCCGGCGCCTGATCCGGCTCCAGTGCTACGAGGGCATCGACACCCACCAGGCGCTCTACGAGTGGGACTACGCGCGGCAGCTGCTGCAGATCCGCGCGCTGTCGGAGAGCGCCCGCGCCGAGGACGGTGCGGTCGACGCGCTCTTCGGACCGCAGTTCCTGCTCGAGCGCCCGCTGCTCGACGCGGTCCGTGCCGGTGACGGCGCGGTGCTCCTGGTGGACGAGATCGACCGCGCCGACGACGAGTTCGAGGCCTTCCTGCTCGAGCTCCTCTCCGACTTCGCGATCACCATCCCCGAGATCGGGACGATCGCGGCCGAGCGGCCGCCGCTGGTGGTGCTCACCTCCAACCGCACCCGCGAGCTGCACGACGCCCTCAAGCGGCGGTGCCTCTACCACTGGGTCGACTACCCCACCCTCGAGCGCGAGGTCGAGATCGTGACCGTCCGCGAGCCCGGGGTCTCCGCCGCCCTGGCCGGCGCCGTGGTCGCCGCGGTCCACCGGTTGCGCGAGCTCGACCTGGCGAAGCCGCCCGGGGTCGCCGAGACCATCGACTGGGTCCGCACGCTCGTGGTCCTCGGCGCCACCGACGACCTCGACCCCGAGGCCGTGGCCGACACCCTGGGTGCCGTCGTGAAGGACCGCGACGACCTCGAGGTGGTCCGCGACCGGGTGCACGAGCTGACCCGATGACCGACCGGGCGGCGGGTCCCGCTCCGGTCGACCCGTTCCTCGAGACGCTGGTCGGCTTCGGATGGGCCCTGCGCGACGCCGGCGTCCCGGTCGGCACCGGGGACGTGCTCACCTACTGCGCGGCGATGGAGCCTCTCGACCCGACCGACCTGCTCGACCTCTACTGGGCCGGCCGCACCACGCTGGTCACCCGACGCGACCAGCTGCCGACCTACCACCGGATCTTCCGGGAGTGGTTCCTGGGCGTCCCCGGCCCACCCGACGAGTCCCGCCCCTTCAACCGACCCGACCCGGTCGAGGCGTGGGCCGAGCTCCAGCTGCCCGAGCCCGAGCAGACCGACGAGGAGCGCGAGCAGGAGGAGGCACCGATGGGTCTGGTCGGCTCGACGGTGGCCACGCTGCGCACGAAGTCCTTCGCCGAGTGCAGCCCGGACGAGCTGGCCGCGCTGCGCCGGATCCTGCGCACGGTGCGGCTCACCCCACCGCGCCGCCGGACCCGGCGTACGACGCCTGCCGACACCGGCCGGAGGCTCGACCTGCGCCGCACCGTCCGCGCCGCGCTGCGCACCCACGGGGACCCGGTGACCCTGCACCGGCGCGAGCGGCGGCTGCGGCAGCGACCGCTCGTGCTGGTGCTCGACGTGTCCGGGTCGATGGCCGACTACTCGCGCGCCCTGCTCCAGTGGGCGCACGTCACCTCCCGGGCGACGCGCCGCGTGGAGGTCTTCTGCTTCGGCACCCGGCTGACCCGCATCACCCGGGCGCTCGAGCACCGCCGGCCCGACGACGCGCTGGCCCGCGCGGCCGAGGCCGTCGTCGACTGGGAGGGCGGGACCCGCATCGGGGCGTCCCTCGACGAGTTCGTGCGCACCTGGGGCCGACGCGGGTTGGCCCGCGGGGCGGTCGTGGTGATCTGCTCCGACGGCCTCGACCGCGGCGACCCGGCGCTGCTCGAGACCGCGATGGAGCGCCTGGCCCGCCTCTCGCACCGGATCGTGTGGCTCGACCCCCACGCCGGCTCCGGCGGGACGTCGCTCGGCATGGCCGTGGCGGCGCCGTACGTCGACGAGACGGTCTCGGCGCGTGACCTCGCCGGCCTCGAGGACCTGGCCGGCCGGCTGGTGGCGCTGCGGTGATCCGGCTCGGCTCGCTCGCCGGCTACCCCTTCGACGGACCTCGGGTGCTCGCCGGATGGACCCCGCCGGCGACCGCGGGGGTCTACGTCGTGCTCTACCGGCCCGACCCCGAGCTCGAGCGGTTCGCGGTCGTCTACGCGGGCCACGCCGACGACCTGTCGGCCGCCGGCTTCCCCTTCCGCCACCCCGCCGCCCCGTGCTGGATCCGCAGGGCCGGCGGGAAGTACGGCGTCCACGTCGCGAGCTACGAGGTCCCCGGCGGCCTCCCCGGCCACCGGCAGCAGATCGTCGACGAACTGCTCGCGGTCTACCGCCCGGGGTGCAACACCGAGCTCCGGGAGCACGCCTGGGAGGACCACTGGATCGGTCGGCCCGGGCTGCCCGGGCCCGACGGGAGCTGACTCAGGGGACCGGCTCGTAGCCGACGGTCTCGTGGAGCCGGGAGCGACGCCGTCCGGAGGCGGGCGCCGCGGGCGGCCGCGGCGTGCCGGCCGGCTCCGGTGCGTAGGTCGCCCCGGCGACGATCCCCTCCGCCATCCCGTAGAGCAGCGGCAGGGCGCCGGCGACCACACCGCCGGTCCGGTTGATCTGCTCGAGACCCGGCATGATCGGCTCGGCGTTGGCCAGGATCCTCCGCACGATCTCGCTGCACTCCTCGAGGTCGGCGGCGATCCTCGTGAGCTGGGTGCCCACGACGTAGAGGTAGAACGCCAGTCCGGCGACGAGCAGCAGGACGTCGACGACGGTGAAGACGACGAGGGTGGTCACATCCGCACCTTTCCGAGGACCCGGCCGAGGAAGAGGTGGTGCTCGAGGCCCTCCGCGAGCACCGCGTCGACGCCGGCCGCGGTCCGGGCGATGAGCGCCGTGTCGTCCGTGTTCTGCTCGGCAGCCAGCAGGGTCGCCTTGACGCCGGTGACGCGGCGGCCGATGGTGCGCACCTCGACCACCAGGATCGTGAGCAGCGCGGCCACCGCGAGCACCACGACGAAGCCAGCGACGACCGCTCCCCACCACAGGCTCTCCTGGGTGTCGGTCAGGTAGAGGACCACGTCAGCCTCCCAGGCGCTTCCGGCCGCGGCGCAGGCCCGCGACGATCGTGTCGGCACTCTCGATCGTGGTCGACAGGCCTGCCAGCCCGGCGGTGTTGACCACGGACTGCTGCAGGGAGGCGTCGATCGCGCCCGCCTGGCGGCCGATCCGGTGCGCGAGCACGAGGATCGGCACCACCAGTGCGACCACCACCAGCACCACGACGATGCCGACCGTGTAGCCGATCGCCCATCCGGTCTCGATCATGGCGGCCACCGCTACACCCCCTCGCAGAAGTCGCGGACCGGCTTCAGGTAGCCGTTGACGGCATCGACCGAGGCCGGCACGGTCGCGGTGCGGTCGGCGACCACGCCCACCCCGGCGATGACCCCGTCGAGCGTCCGCGTGACGGCCAGCAGGTGGCCGATGACGCGGATCAGGCCGAGCGCGGCGGCGGCGATGATGAGGGTGGCGAGCACCACGGTCACCCAGGCGACGACAGGCATCCCGACCTCCTCACCCGAGCAGCTTCGCGACGGATCCGGCGTACCTGACGGCACCCTGCGAGACGGCCTCGACGGTCGCACCGGTCTCGGCGAGGGTGTCGGGCACCTCCTCCAACGACGCCGCCAGCGCGCCGCCGCCGGCGAGGATGTCGTCGGAGGCGGCCCGGATGCGCTCGAGCGCGGCGAGCACCCGGTTGAGCAGCGCCACCAGCACGGGTACGACGACCACCAGCAGCACGATGTTGCCGATCCACCACAGCATCGGGTGCCTCCTCAGCTCGGGTTGGGTTGGTAGGGCAGGAAGAAGCGCCGGAAGACCCGCATCAGCGCCATCCGCGCGGCCTGCATGCCGATGGCGAGCCCGCTGGCGGGCTTCGCGGTCAGCGCGTCGACCGACTCGCCGCGCTCCAGGGCGTCGATGCGCCGCTGGGCGTTGTCGGCGAACTGCTTCATGAGCACCGCCGTGACGTCGGCGATCATGCCGCGGCCGTACTGCGCGGCGGCACCGGAGAGCTGCAGGTCCTGCTCCATGCGCACCCGGGTGCCGGACCCGGCCGGCGTGAGCGCCGCCGTCACCGTCATCGCCGCCTGGCCGCGGCCCTTGAGGTCGGAGCCCGAGGCGTCGATCACCATCCGCTTGGCGGCGTCGTCGCGCTCGAGGATCCGGGCCTTGCCGGCGAACTCCAGCTTCACCGGGCCCATCCGCACCCCGACGGTGCCGCCGTAGGTGTCGTCGCCCAGGTCCTCGGTCATCTCGGCGCCCGGCAGGCAGGCGGCCACGCCGGGGATGTCGTCGAAGAACTCCCAGACCTTGTCGACGGGCTGGCCGACCTCGAACTCGTTGCTGATCTGCATGGCCTCAGCGCTCCGATCCGGCGAGGAAGCGGGTGGGGTCGGCGGCGAAGGCGTCGCGGCAGCCCACGCAGCAGAAGTGGTACGTCGCGCCGTCGTGCTCGTGCGGGTGGTGGGCGGCGTCGGCCGGGACCGTCATGCCGCACACCGGGTCGAGCGCCTCGGCCACCGTGGCGAGCGGCAGCGATCGGCCGGTGGGCGCCGCCGGGCCGGCCTCGACGGCGAGGTCGCCGGCGGCCCGGGCCCGGACGAGCTCGGCCAGGATCGAGACCGCGATCTCCTGGTGGGTGGTGCTGCCGAGGTCGATCCCGACCGGGGTCCGCACCCGGTCCAGCAGGTGCTGGGGGACGCCGCGCTCGGCGAGGTAGCCGAGCACCGCCTCGCCGCGCTTGTGCGAGGCGACCAGGCCGACGAACGCCGGCATCGCCGAGGCCGCGTGCCGGACCACGTCCTCGTCCCCGTGACCCTGCGTGGCCACGACGACCACCGACCGCTCGTCGACGTCTCCGCTGGTGAAGTCCTCGCCGTCCAGCAGCTCCGCACGCCAGCCGAGGGCCTGGGCCAGCTCGACGAGCAGCGCCGCCATCGGCGAGCGGCCGACGACGACGAGGTGCACGGGCGGGTGGACGGGCTCGACGTAGATCTGCAAGGCACCCTCGCTCTGGCACGACATCGGGATCGCGGTCATCCCCTCGGGCAGCACGAGCTCGTCGCTCGCCCCGAGGTAGAGCAGCCGTGGCTCGCCCTCCCGGATCACCCGCTGGGCCTCGCGGACGACCGTCGGCTCCGCGCACGCACCGCCGATCCAGCCGTGGATCCGGCCGTCGGCGGTCACGATCGCCCGCGAGCCGATCTGGCCGGAGGACGGCGCCTGCCGCCACACGACCGTCGCGACGGCGTACTCCTGGCCCTCGAGGTCGAGCTCGGACTCGTTCATCGGTCGGTCCTGATCGGCGGCGCGCCGGAGACGTCGCCGCGGGTCTGCAGGGCCTCGTGGACCCGGTCCGGGAGCAGCGGCATGTCGACGTTGCGGACCCCGTGTCCCTTCAGCGCGTCCATGACGGCGTTGACGAACGCGGCGGGGCCGCCCACCGTGGCGCACTCGCCGACCCCCTTGGCGCCGATCGGGTGGTGCGGGCACGGGGTGACCACCTCGTGCAGCTCCCAGCCCGGCGTCTCCCAGGCGGTCGGGAGCAGGTAGTCCATGAAGTTGGACCCGATGCAGTTGCCGTCGGCGTCGAAGGTGATGAACTGCATCGACGCCATGGCGTAGGCCTCGGTGAGGCCGCCCATGATCTGGCCCTCGACGATCATCGGGTTGATCCGCACCCCGCAGTCGTCGACGGCGACGAAGCGGAGCACGTCCCACACCCCGGTGGCCGGGTCGATCTCGACGGTCGCGATGTAGCAGCCGAAGGGCCAGGTGAGGTTGGGCGGGTCGTAGTAGGCGTTGGCCTCCAGGCCCGGCTCCAGGCCGTCGGGCATGTTGGAGTAGGCCGCCATCGCGCACTCCTGGATGCTCACGCCCCGGTCGGGCGCGGACCGCACGTAGAAGCGCCCGAGCTCCCACTCGACGTCCTCCTCGGAGACCTCGAGCAGGTGGGCGGCGAGCTGCCGGGCCTTGGCCTTGACCTTGCGGGCGGCCATCGCGATCGCGGCGCCGGCGACCGGGGTGCTGCGCGACGCGTAGGTGCCCATGCCGAACGGCGCCGTGTCGGTGTCGCCCTCCTCGACGAGGATGTCCTCGGCCGGGATGCCGAGCTCGTGCGCGACGATCTGGGCCCAGGTCGTCTCGTGGCCCTGCCCCTGGGTCTTGGCGCCGGTGCGCAGGATCGCCTTGCCGGTCATGTGCACCCGCAGCTCGGCCGAGTCGAACATCTTGATCCCGAGGATGTCGTACTCGCGGCTGTTGCCGGCGCCGAGCGGCTCGGTCATGCAGGAGATGCCGATCCCGAGCAGGCGGCCGTTCTTCGCCGCCTCGGCCTTCTCCCTGAGGAAGCCCTCGTAGTCGATAGCGTCGAGGCCGACCTGGAGGCACTTCGCGTACTGCCCGGAGTCGGTGAGGAAGCCGAAGGGGGTGCGGTGCGGGAAGTCGTCGTCACGCACGAAGTTGAGGCGCCGGAACTCCGCCTGGTCCATGCCGAGGTCGTCGGCCGCGGCCTGCACCATCCGCTCCTGGAAGAACATCGCCTCGGTGACGCGGAAGGAGCACCGGTAGGCCACGCCGCCGGGCGCCTTGTTGGTGTAGACCCCGCGCGCGGTCAGGTGCGCCGTCGGGATGTCGTAGCAGGCGAACGCCGAGTGCAGCAGGCCGATCTTGAACTTGCTGGGCTGCGCGTCGCCGAAGAACGCACCGTGGTCGGAGTCGGTGTGCATGCGGACGCCGAGGATCCGCCCGTCCTTGCGGAGCGCCATCTCCCCGGTCAGGTAGACGTCGCGGCCGAAGCCGGTCGAGATCAGGTTGCCGGTGCGGTCCTCGATCCACTTGACCGGCCGCTCGGTGAGGATCGAGGCCAGGATCGAGATGACGTAGCCGGGGTAGACGGGCACCTTGTTGCCGAAGCCGCCGCCGAGGTCGGGGCTGACGATCCGGATGAGGTGCTCGGGCAGCTCGGCGATCAGCGCGACCGCGGCCCGCACGATGTGCGGTGCCTGGGTCGTCATGTAGACGGTGAGCTTGCCGGTCGCGCGGTCGAAGTCGGCGACCGAGCCGCAGGTCTCGAGGGGCGAGGGGTGCGAGCGCGGGTAGTGCATCTCGATCCTCGACACCACGTCGGCCTCGGCGAAGGCCCGGTCGGTGGCGTCCTGGTCGCCGACCTGCCAGGTGAAGCAGACGTTGTCGACCTGCCCCACCTTGTCGTCGCGGATCAGTGGCGCGTCCGGGGCCAGCGACTGGGTCGGGTTGACGATGACCGGCAGCTGCTCGTACTCGACGACGATCGCCTCGCAGGCGTCCTTGGCGATGTAGGGGTCGTCGGCGATGACGGCCGCGACCTCCTGCCCCTGGAAGCGCACCTTGTCGGTGGCCAGCACCGCCTGCGTGTCATAGCTGAGCGTCGGCATCCAGGCGAGGTTGCGGGTCGCCATCATCTCGCCGGTGAGCACGAGGCGTACGCCGGGGATCTCCCAGGCCGCGCTGGCATCGATCGAGACGATGCGGGCGTGCGCGACCGGGCTGCGCAGGATCTCCATGTGGAGCATCCCCGGGAGCACGACGTCGTCGACGTAGTGGCCCTTGCCGCGGATGAAGCGGTTGTCCTCGACGCGCCGGCGGCTCGCGCCCATGCCGCCGATCTTGATCTCGTCCAGCGCCCGGCTGGTCGGCTCGGTGACGGTCACTGCTCGCTCCCGTTCATCCGCTTCGCCGCCCAGAGCACGGCCTTGACGATGTTCTGGTAGCCGGTGCAGCGGCAGAGGTTGCCCGACAGCGCGAAGCGCACCTCGTCCTCGGTCGGGTCGGGGTTCTCCTCGAGGAGCGCCTTGGCGGCGAGCATCATCCCAGGGGTGCAGAAGCCGCACTGGAGGCCGTGCTCGTCCTTGAAGCCCTCCTGCAGCGGGTGCAGCCCACTGGGACCGGCCAGCCCCTCGACCGTCGTCACGTCGTGGCCGTCGGCCTGCACCGCCAGCATCGTGCAGCTCTTGACCGGCAGGCCGTCGACCAGCACGGTGCACGCACCGCAGTTGGTGGTGTCGCAGCCGGTGTGGGTGCCGGTGAGCCGGAAGCCTTGCCGCAGCAGGTGCGCCAGCAGCAGCCGGGGCTCGACGTCGGCCGCGCGCCGCTCGCCGTTGAGGGTCACCGTCACCCGGCGTACCGGTACGTCGGCGTCGGCGTCGGCGGTCGCGGGGACCTCTTCGAAGAGACTGGTCATCAGGCGGCCTGCTCGCTCGTGGTGGAGACCCTCGTCAGGATCCGGGTGACGAAGGTGTGGATGACGTGCTTCTTGTACGCCGCGCTGCCGCGGTGGTCGGCGGTCGGCTGGGCCGCCTCGGCGGCGGCGTCCGCGGCGGCGGCGATGGCCTCCGAGGTGAGCGCCCTGCCGACCAGGGCCTCGGCGGCGCCGGTCGCGTCGACGGTGCGGCTGCCCACACCGGTGAGCGCGATGCCGGCGCGGGTGACCCGGTCGCCGTCGAGCTCGATCGCCACGGCGGTGCCGGCCGTCGCGAAGTCGCCGACCCTGCGCTCGAGCTTGAGGAAGCCGCCGGCCACCGTGTGCCGGGGCCCGGGGAGCACCGCCTCGACGGCGACCTCGTCATGGGCGAGGACGTTCTGGAAGGGCCCCGTCACGAAGTCGCCGATCGGGATCTCCCGGCGGCCGCCCGGCCCCTGGGCGACGACGTACCCGCGCAGCGCGGTGACGACGGCCGCCCAGTCACCCTGCGGGTCGGCGTGGCACAGCGAGCCCACGAGGGTGCCGCGGGTCCGCACGATCGGGTCGGCGATCAGGGGCGCCGCTGCGCCGACCACCGGCTGGATGCGGTGGACGTCGCCGGCGCGCTCGAGGTCACGGTGCCGGACCAGCGCGCCGACCCGGATCGTGCCGTCGGCCAGCGTTTCGAGGCGGTCCAGGCCCGGGAGGTTGTTGATGTCGACGAGCAGCTCGGGGTTGGCGAAGCGGAGCTTCATCAGCGGCACCAGGCTCTGGCCGCCGGCGAGCACCTTGGCCTCACCGGCACCGTCGTGCAGGAGGCCGATCGCCTCGTCGAGGGTGCGGGGCGCCTCGTAGGCGAAGCGGGACGGGTACATCAGCGGCCCTCCTCGCCGTGGTCGGGCGCCAGCGGGGTCGCGGACTCGGGATCGGGGACGGCGACGGGCAGCGACTCGATGGCGGTCGGGTCCGGGCGCGGCCGCTGGTGGGGCGGCCACGGTCCCTGCACCGGCTGCCCAGCGACCTTGAGGAACTCGACGAACTGCGGGAAGGCCCACACCGTGGGGCTCGCACCCTCGCGCGGGGCGCCCTCGATCAGCTCGTACATCCGCGGATTGCCTCGGCTGTGGCCGTCCGACTCGATCGGCACGCGCGCCTCCTCCACTCGGTCGGCTGGACGCGCTCACTGTGCTCCGCGTCACAGGCGGCCGCAACAGCGAATCAATAGATCGCTTAGCCCGCGGCACTAGCTCCAGAGGGTGACGTGGACGGCCGGCTTGAACCGGCCGTGGGTGACGGCGCGGCCGCGGAGCATGGCCTGGGTGGCGCGGGGGGTGCTGACGAACCGGGACATCTCCTCGGCGGCCGGCGTGGCCTGCTGGCCACCGAGGGTCGAGATGCTCCACGCACCCTGCCCCTGCAGCGCCGGCCCGGGCACCTTGACCAGGGTGCCGGCGGCGAGGTCCTGGGCCACCGCGAAGGCGACCGCGAGGGAGACCCCGCCCCCGCGCTTGGCCTCCTCGACGGCGGCGGCGTGGCTCTGGAAGATCTGCTGGCGCTCCTCGGGTACGGCGATGCGGTGCAGCATCCCCGGGATGACCCCGGTGTCGTCGGCGGCCGAGGGGCCGAGCAGCCAGGTCTGCTCGCGCAGCAGCGCCGCACCCGGCTGGCCGGTCCGGGTCAGCGGGTGTCCGGGGGCGACCACCGCGAGGATCTGGTAGTTGAGGAAGAGCCGGTTGGCGAGCGCGGGGTTCGCCGTCGCCGGGCGGGGTCCGACGGTCGCGTCGACCGTGCGGGTCAGCAGCAGCTGCTCGAAGTCGCGGGTGCGGTGCACGCTGAGCTCGACGTCGAGGTCGTGGGCCCGGTCGGCGAAGAGCCCGATCAGCCCGGGTGCGGAGTACTCGGCGAAGAGCGCGGTGGTCGCCAGCCGCAGCATCCGTCGGCCCGCGCCGGCCTCGCGGACCTCGAGGACGGTGCGGTCCTGGAGGCCGAGCATCTCCACGGCCCGGCTGGCCAGGCGCAGGCCTCCGGGGGTGAAGGCCAGGCCGGACGAGGTGCGGTTGAAGAGCTGGTCGCCGAGCTCCTTGCGCAGCTGGCCGACGTGCAGCGAGACGGCCGCCTCGGACACGCCGAGCTCGGCGGCCGCCGACTTCACCGACCCGTGGCGGACCACGGTCGCGAAGGCGCGCAGCTGGGTGGGCGTCATCGGCACGCCCCGCGGTGGTCAGAACGGCGGTGCGGCACGGCCCTGCATCGCCTCCCATACTCGTGACGGCGTGAGCGGCATGTCCGCGTGGCGCACGCCGTACGGCGCGAGCGCGTCGATCACCGCGTTGACGACCGCCGGCGGCGAGCCCACGGTGGCGGACTCGCCCACCCCCTTGGCGCCGATGGGGTGGTCGGGCGCCGGGGTGACCGTCGTACCGGTCTCCCAGTCGGGCACCTCCAGCGCCGTCGGGATCAGGTAGTCCATCAGCGAGCCACCCAGGCAGTTGCCGTGCTCGTCGAAGCCGATGAACTCCATCAGCGCCATCCCGATGCCGTCGGTCAGGCCGCCGTGGATCTGGCCCTCGACGATCATCTCGTTGATCCGGGTGCCGCAGTCGTCGACCGCGATGAAGCGGCGCACCGTGACCACGGCGGTGCCGGGGTCGATGTCGACGACGCAGATGTAGGCGCCGAACGGGTAGGTGAGGTTGTCGGGGTTGTAGGAGATCTGGGCGTCGAGGCCACCCTCGACGCCGTCGGGGAGGTCGCCCGCCCCGTGGGCGCGCATCGCGACCTCCTGGATCGTCACGCCCGACCCCGGCACCCCGCGCACGTCGAAGCGCCCCCCGCCCTGCGCGGTGCTCCACTCCAGGTCGTCGGGTGCCACCTCGAGCATCCCGGCCGCGATCAGCTGCGCCTTGTCGCGCACCCGACGGGCCGCGAGCACCGCGGCGGCCCCCGAGACCGGCGTCGACCGCGACCCGTAGGTGCCGAGGCCGTACGGCGTGCTGTCGGTGTCGCCGTGGACGACGTCGACGTCGTCGGGATGGAGGCCCAGCTCCTCGGCGATCAGCTGGGCGAAGGTGGTCTCGTGGCCCTGGCCCTGGGTCTGCACGGAGATCCGCACGACCGCCGAGCCGGTCGGGTGGACCCGCAGCTCGCACCCGTCGGCCATCCCGAGCCCGAGCATGTCCATGTCCTTGCGCGGCCCGGCCCCGACCGCCTCGGTGAAGAAGGAGACGCCGATGCCCATCAGCGGCTCGCCCGCGCCGCGGGCCCGGCGCTCGGCCTGCTCGGCGCGCAGCTCGTCGTACCCGGCGATCTGCAGCGCCAGCTCCATCGCCCGGGGGTAGTCGCCGGAGTCGTAGACCCAGCCGGTGCGGGAGGTATAGGGGAACTGGTCGGGTCGGATGAAGTTCTGCATCCGCAGCGACACCGGGTCCCGGTCGAGCTCGGCCGCGAGCATGTCGACGAGCCGCTCGACGAGGTAGACGGCCTCGGCGATCCGGAACGAGCAGGCGTAGGCCACGCCGCCGGGCGCCTTGTTGGTGTGGACGGCGGTCATCGAGCAGTACGCCGCCTCGATGTCGTAGCTGCCGGTGAAGACGCCGAAGAAGCCGCCCGGGAACTTCCGCGGCGCCGCCGTCCCGTTGAAGGCGCCGTGGTCGGCCAGCACGTGGCTGCGGACGGCGAGGATCCGGCCCTCCCGGGTCGCGGCGATCTCACCCTGCATCACGTAGTCGCGCGCGAAGCCGGAGGCGACCAGGTTCTCGGTGCGGTCCTCGGTCCACTTCACGGGCCGCCCGGTCATGATGGACCCGACGATCGCGTGCACGTAGCCGGGGTAGACCGGCACCTTGTTGCCGAAGCCGCCGCCGATGTCCGGGGAGACGACCCGGATCCGGTGCTCGGGGATGCCGGCGAACATCGAGAGCAGCGTGCGGTGGGCGTGCGGCGCCTGGGTGGTCGACCAGAGCGTCAGCTTCTCCTCGATCCGGTCGTAGTCGGCGACCGCGCCACAGGTCTCCATCGGCGCCGGGTGCACCCGCGGGAAGACCAGCTCCTGCCGGACCACGACCTCGGCCCGCGCGAAGACGGCCTCGGCGGCGGCCGCGTCGCCGGTCTCCCAGTCGAAGCAGTGGTTGTCGGTCTTCCCCGGCACGTCGTCGCGGATTAGCGCCGCGTCGGGGTCGAGCGCGCGGCGCACGTCGACGACCGGCTCCAGGAGGTCGTACTCCACGTCGATCAGCTCGAGCGCGTCCCGCGCCGAGTAGCGGTCCTCGGCGACCACGAAGGCGACCTCCTGGCCCTGGAAGCGCACCTTGTCGGTGGCGAGCACGGCCTGACGGTCGCCCGACAGGGTCGGCATCCACGCGAGCCCCCGCTCGGCGAGCATCGCGCCGGTGACCACCGCCTTCACCTTCGGGTGCGCCTCCGCCGCGAGGGTGTCGATCGAGACGATGCGGGCGTGCGCCACCGGCGAGCGCAGGACCGCCAGGTGCAGCATCCCGGGCAGCTGGAGGTCGTCGACGTACCGGCCGCGGCCGCGCACGAACCGCCGGTCCTCCTTGCGCAGCATCCGGCCGTGGCCCATCGGCGTCGTCGTCGTCACCCGACGCCTCCCGCAGGATGCTCCGCGGCCCAGCGCACCGACCGCACGATCGAGGCGTAGCCGGTGCACCGGCAGATCTGCCCGGAGATCGCCTCCCGGATGGTCGCCTCGCTCGGATCCGGGTCGCGGTCGAGCAGGGCCCGCGCGGACATCAGCATCCCCGAGGTGCAGAACCCGCACTGCAGGCCGTGGCACTCCATGAAGCCCTGCTGCACCGGATCGAGCTGACCCTCCCACTCGAGGCTCTCGACGGTGCGCACGTCGTGGCCGCCCGCCATCACGGCGAGGACGGTGCACGACTTGACCGGCTCGTCGTCGTAGAGCACGACGCAGGTGCCGCAGTTGCTCGTGTCGCAGCCCCAGTGGGTCCCCGTGAGGCCGAGCTCGTCGCGCAGGAAGTGCACGAGCAGCAGGCGCGCCTCGACGTCGCGGGTCACCACCTCCCCGTTGACGGTCACGGTCACCTCCATGAGGCGCCGCCCCTCTCCCGCGCGCGCTCCCAGGCGGTGCGGAGCGTACGGCGGGTGAGCTCGCCGGCGAGGTGGCGCTTGTAGTCGGCGGAGCCGCGGCTGTCGGTGACCGGCCGGCAGGCCGACGCGGCGATCCCGCCGGCCAGCTCCCAGGCCGCCTCCGACGGCTCACGTCCGCGCAGCGCCCGCGACACCTCCGGGAGATGCGTGGTGTGGGGACCCACGGCGGCGAGCCCGACCCGCGCGTCGGCGATGGTGGCGTGCTCGTCGAGCCACAGCGCCGCGCCGGCGGCGACGACCGCCCAGTCCCCGGCGCGCCGGTCGACCTTGGCGTAGGCGCTGCTGCCCCCGGGGCGGATGGGAATCCGTACCTCGGTGAGGATCTCGGCGTGGCCGACCGCGGTCTCGTAGGGCCCCCGGTGGAAGTCGTCCATCGGCACGACCCGGACGCCGTCCGCGCCCTGGATCACGCAGCTCGCGTCGAGGGCGGTGCACACCGAGGAGAGGTCCTCGCTGGGGTCCGCCTGGCACAGCGCGCCGCCGAGGGTGCCCCGGTTGCGCACCGGTGGGTCCGCGATCACCCGCTCGGCGTCGCGGAAGATCGGGCACACGGCGGCGAGCGGGTCCGACTCGAGCAGCTCGCGGTGCCGGGTCATCGCGCCGAGCCGCACCTCGGTCGGCCCGACCTCGATGTAGCCCAGCTCGGCGTGGAGGTCGTTGATGTCGACGAGGTACTCCGGGTTGGCCAGCCGGAGCTTCATCATCGGCAGCAGGCTGTGCCCGCCGGCGATCAGCCGCGCCTCCTCGCCGAGGCGTCCGAGCAGGCCGATGGCATGCTCGACACTGATCGCCCGCGCGTACTCGACCGGGGCCGGGACCTGCACGCGCTCGACGCTACCTTCCTCGCCGCCGTTGCGGGCGAACGAGGCTCAGACGTTCGCCGGCTCCTTGGACTCGGCGGCAGCCGGCGGGGCGGCCTTGCCCCGGCGCCGGCCGAGCACCAGCAGGACGATGCCGATCAGCAGGACCGGGATGCCGACGGCGAGACCGACGATCGGGATCGTCTTCTCCAGCAGGTTCAGCGTCGCGATCGCGTCGTTGGCGTCGTCGACGTTGCTCTGGACCTGGTCGTCGGTGAAGGCCAGCTTCAGGTCGAGGATGGTCTCGACGCCCGACGCGATGCGCTGGTCGTGGACCTCCTGGTTGATGATCGAGCCGGTCTTGGGCTCGATGTAGAAGTCGTACGTCGCGAAGTATGTGCCGTTGATGTCGCCGACGAGGTTCACCGGACCGACGTTGGCGGTGTACTCGTACTTGTAGACCTTGAGGCCGTCGATCGAGTCCTCACCGACGTAGTCCGCGTCGACCGCCGCGCCCACGATGCCGTCCCAGACCGGGTAGGTCTTCTTCTGCGCGTCGAAGGGCCACTTGTTCTGCAGGCCCTCCATCTGCGGGGCGTCGGCCGGGAGGTAGTCGCCGTTCTTGACCGTCTCGGCGGTGTGCCGGTCGGCCACGAACTGCGCCGTCTCGGCGTTGATGAGGCGCTTGTCGTCGCCCTTCACGCAGCCGTCGATGTTGCCGTCGTCGTGGACGACGCACAGCGAGGTGTTGAAGACGACGTTCTTGTCGTCGGAGACGTCGGAGTCGACCTTGTTCTCGCTCCACGCGAGCACCGGACCCTCGGGGTCACCGAGCACGGACGCCGTGCCGGAGAGCGCCGTGGTGTTGTCGGTGCCGAGCGGGGTGCGCTCGACCTGGCCGGGCACCCAGGTCAGGCAGACGATGGCCGCGGCGACCAGGAACGCGCCCAGCCCGATCAACAGGCCTGGCAGTACCTTGCGCATGACGCCTCCTCGGCGGTTGTGGTGGAGCGGGATGCGGAGTGGGATGTGGAGCGGGTCACCCGGATCGACCCCGGATTCGACCAGTAATCCGACGTTTCGGCAAGCGACGTGTCCGAATAGTTACTCATGCGGATACTCCCAGGTAGGTTCGCATGAGCTCGGCCTCGTCGAGGTCCGACGCGCTGCCGACGTACGACGTGGACCCGTGGTCCATCAGCACGACCTGGTCGGCCAGGTCGAGCGCGCGCTGGACGTACTGCTCGACGATGAGGAGCGCGATCCCGGCCGAGGCCAGGGTGCGCAGCGACGCGAAGATCTCGTCGACGATCTTGGGCGCGAGGCCCATCGAGACCTCGTCGAGGGCGACGATCGACGGCTTCGAGAGGTAGGCGCGGGCCAGGGCCAGCATCTGCTGCTGGCCGCCGGACATGGTGCCGGCGATCTGGGTGATCCGCTCGCCGAGGACGGGGAACGCCTCGACCGCCTCGTCGACCGCCTCGCCCCGGCGCCACGGCGGCACCTGGAGCCGGAGGTTGTCGCGGACGCTCAGGCTGCGGAAGACGCCGCGCCCCTCGGGGATCAGGCAGAAGCCGTCCTTAGCGCGCTGGTTGGGCGCCCGGCGGTTGGCCACGGTGCCGGCGATGCGGACCTCGCCGCTGGTCGGCCGGACCAGGCCGGAGGCGGTGCGCAGCACCGTCGTCTTGCCGGCGCCGTTGGCGCCGAGCATCGCGGTCACCGTGCCGGGCGCGACGGCGAAGCTGACGTCGCGCAGCACGGTGGTACGGCCGTAGCCGGCGGTGACGCCGGCGAACTCCAGGACGGGGGCGGTCACGGGTGCACCTCCTCGGGGGTCGGGGAGCCGGGTCGGGTGTCGGTGGTGGCCTCGAGGACGTCGAGCTCGGCCTCGAGCTCGTCGCCGCCGAGGTAGGCCGCCTTCACGATCGGCGCCGCCATCACCTCCGAGGCGGTGCCCTCGAAGACCGGCTTGCCGAAGTCGAGGACGTAGACGTAGTCGCAGATGCTGGTCACCAGGCTCATGTCGTGCTCGACGATGAGGATGCCGACGCCACGGTCCTCGACCACCCGGGTCAGCACCTCGGCGAACCGCTCGGTCTCGACCCGGTCGAGGCCCGAGGAGGGCTCGTCGAGCAGCAGCAGGTGGAAGGGGCCGGCCAGGCAGCGTGCGATCTCGACCAGGCGGCGCTGGCCGGTCGACAGGGCACCGACGGTGCGGTGCGCGATGTCCTCGAGCCCGCACAGCGCGATCGACTCGGCGGTGATCGTCGCGACCTCCTGGCTCGCGGAGCGCGAGGCCATCAGGTGGCTGAACGGGTTGGCGCCGGCCCGGCTGGCCTCAGCGCCCATCGCGATGTTCTCGCGGACCGTCATGGAGTCGAAGAGCTCCATCTGCTGGAAGGTCCGACCCAGGCCCTTGCGCGCCCGGGCGGAGGGGCCGAGCCGCCCGGCGTCGGAGCCGTCGAGGACGACGGTGCCGGTGGTCGGCCGGTTGAGGCCGGAGCAGGCGTTGAACGTCGTGGTCTTGCCCGCGCCGTTGGGGCCGATCAGGCCGGTGATCCGGCCGGTCGGCGCCGAGATCGTGACGCCGTCCACCGCGACCAGGCCGCCGAACTGGACGCGCAGGCCGCTCACCTCGAGCGAGCCGGTGCGGACCGCCGGGCGGGTGCTGACGACCTCGGCCGTCGGCGTCTCCGAGGCGGCCTCCGGAGCGGCGCGCCGGACCCCGAACGACGGGATCGGCAGCCGCGCCGCGAACGCGACCATCGCCGGCCGGTAGCCGATGAAGAGGGCGAGCAGGCCGATGATGATCGTGATGTAGCTGCTGGTGTTGTCGCTCTGCGTGAAGACCAGCGGCAGGGTCGGCAGCACGACCACGACGAACGCCGCGATCACGGCGTACCAGGGGTCGCGGCCGAAGCTGACCACCACGGTCACGAAGAGGATCAGCGACAGGATCGGCTGGTAGTTGTCGCCGGTCACGAAGGTGACCGTCGCGGCGTGCAGGGCGCCGGCACCCGAAGCGATGAACGCGCTGAGGCAGAAGACCAGGACCCGGGTCACGTTGATGGAGGCGCCGGCGGTGGAGAGGCCGGTCGGGCTGTCGGTCATGCTGCGCAGCAGCCGACCGAGGCGGCTGCGGGTGACCGCGAGCATCCCCAGCGCGGTGACCGCGGCCAGCGCGACCATCAGGTAGTACCAGCTGGTGTCGTCCTCGAAGCCGCTCGGGCGCGGGATCGTGAGGCCGAGCCCGAAGGACCCGAACATGTAGTCCTCGGCGTAGAACATGTACTGGAGCAGGATCCCGAAGCCGAAGGTGGCCAGCGCGAGGTAGAGGCCGGAGAGCCGGATCGCCGGGATCGCGAGGATCACGCCGATCGGCACCGCGATCAGGGCGCTGAGCACCATCGCGACCCACCAGTTGACGCCGTGGTCGACCGCGAGGTGCGACATCGCGGCGGCGCCGATGGCCATGAAGCTGACGTGCGCCAGCGACACCTGGCCCGAGGTCCGCACGAGGAGCCCGAGCGACAGGAAGACCAGCATGTAGGCGAGGCCCTCGGACCAGTCGTTGACGTTGTCCGGGAAGATCGACGGCACCAGCAGCAGGACGACGAGCGAGGCGATGCCGAGCACGGCCTGCACCGGCCACGGCATCCGCCGGGCGGTCGCGAGGCGGGCCGCGGACTGCCGCTCGACCAGGCGACGCTTGGGCATCACCAGCAGCACCACGAACAGCACGAGGAAGGGCAGCGCCGGGGCGAGGCCGGACCCGAAGCCGTCGGTGAAGTACTTGGTCAGCAGCGCCTGCCCGATGCCAATGGCCAGGCCGCCGACGTAGGTCATCGGGATGTTCGTGAAGCCGCCGATCGCCGCCGCGCCGAAGGCGGTGACGACCATGAAGGTGAGGTTGATGGCGTTGAGCTGCGCGAGCAGCGGCGCGAGCAGCACGCCGCTGGCGCACGCGAACGACGTGCCGATCATCCAGGCGAGCCGGCGGACCCGGACCGGGTCGGTGCCGGACAGGTCGAGCAGGTCGGCGTTGTCGACGACCGCGCGCATCGCGACGCCGGTGCGGGTGACCCGGAAGAAGAGCCACAGCGACACGGCCGCGATCGCGGTGATCGCGATGATGATGAGCTGGTAGCCGCGGACGATCGTGTCACCGACGTGGAAGGCATGGGTCGGCAGGAACTGCTCGACCTGGCGGAGCTGGCCGGTGCCCGAGCCGTAGGCGACGCCGAGGGCGGCCTGGACGACGATCAGCACGCCGACGGTCGCGGTGACCCGGCTGACCAGCGGCGCGTCGGTGAGCGAGCGCGCCAGCAGCTCGAAGCCCAGACCCATGACCGGTCCGAGCACGAGGACCGAGATGACGGCCGCCAGCGGCCAGCTCATCCCGTGGGTCACGGTGAGGGAGTAGTAGAGGAACGCGGCCACGGCCGCCGTCGCACCGTGGCCGAAGTTGAAGACGGCTGAGGTCTTGTACGTGAGCACCAGACCGGTCGCGGTGAGGCCGTAGATCGAGCCCGTCACCAGTCCGGCGATCAGGTAGGGCAGCAGTTCCACGCTCGGGGCTCCCTCAGCATGTTGACGTGGCGCAAGGACGTGCGTCGACGGGGTGGCCGGTCCCTCGGCCGGCCACCCCGGTCGACTACGAGACGACGGCGGACGACGCCTTGAGGATGGTGTCGATCAGGTCGTCCGGTGCGCACTTGGTCTTCAGGCCGTCCGGCTCGGTGAACTTCCCGTTCTCGATGCCGAGCGTGTAGTAGCAGTTGATGATGGTCGGCTTGCCCTCGGTGTAGGTGATCGGGACGGTCAGGCCGTCGAGCGTCTCGTCCTTCATCTGGTAGAGGCCGTCCTTGATCGAGGCCGAGGTGACCTCGTCCGTGCCACCCAGCTCGACGGCCTTCTTGAAGAGCTGCACCGCGATGTAGGAGTTCATCGGCAGCGGGCCGTTCTCGTCGCCGAGGTCGGGCAGGTACGTGGCGAGCATCTCCTGGTAGGCCTTGGTGCCGGGGGTCGAGTCGTCGATGAAGGGCACCGTCGTGCCCGCGGCCAGCATCCCGTCGAAGGCGGGGTACTTGAGGAAGGAGCTGCGGACCGTCGCGTCACCGGTCACGACCCGGGAGCGCAGGCCCTGGTCGTAGCAGGAGTTGGCGATCTTGACGACGGCCGGGCCGTCGGCGGCGATCTGGTAGCTGTCGACCTTGCCGTCGATCAGGGCCTGGCAGGCGGCGGTCCAGTCGCCACCCGTGGTCGACACCTTCACCGTCACGGGCGTCTCGACGCCGAGCATGCCGCCGAGCAGCTCCACGAAGGTGGGCAGCTGGGCGCACTGGGGCGACTCGGCGCAGTAGAGCGCACCGGTGGAGTCGCCGACCGTGCTGGCGAGGTCCATCACGCCGTACGCCATCGCGTAGAGGTTGGCGCCCGTCGGGAAGAAGTCGGGGTTGGTCACGTAGGGCACGTTGACGTTCAGGCCACCGATGACCGGGACGCCCTTCTGCGCGGGGTACTGCTGCCACTGCTGGTCGGCGTTGTTGGTCTGGCCGACGATCGCGACCACGTGGTCGTCGTCGATCAGCTCCTTGACCGCGGCGACGCCGTCGGCCGGCTCCGGCGTGATCTTCGTGACCAGCTTGACGGTCTTGCCGTCGATGCCGCCGTCGTCGTTGAGCGCCTTCACCGAAGCCGCCATCACGTCGGTCATCGCGCTCTCGGCGCCGAGGTAACCGATCACGATGGTGTTGGGGTCGCTCGTGGCGCCGTCCCCGCCGTCGCTCGTGCTGGCGCAGGCTGCCATCGTGGGCAACACCAGGGCGGCTACGGCCACCGCGATCCTGCTAGTCCGCATCTCTTCTCCCTCTTGTGACCGACCCCACACTCCGGGCGGCGTCAACGTAACGATTCCGGCGCGGCCGGCGCGACGTTTTCGGACGATCTGCTCGAATCGTGACCTCCAGCGGAGCTCCCCGTCCGCCCGTGCCGTGGGTCACACCGAGATAAAGTAGAACGTGTTCTCGTCGGCGGCAAGGCTAATCGCCGATCCTTTGGACAGGTGTTCAGATCACCGGGTCGATCCGCGGGTGAAGGCGCGGGTCAGCGCAGCCAGCGTGTCGTCGCGCATCCGGCGTACGACGGGGGCGTCCTGGACGATCTGCACCCCGTGGAACGTGCCCGGGTACTGGTGCAGCTCGACCGAGACGCCGGCGGCCAGCAGCCGCTGCGCGTAGGTGATGCCCTCGTCGCGCAGCGGGTCGAGCTCGCAGGTGACCACGTGGGCGGGCGGCAGCCCGGCCAGGTCGTCGGCCCGCGCGGGGGCGGCGTACCCGTCGGCCGGACGGCCGCCGAGGTAGAACTCCCACGACCGGATCGCCTGCCCGCGGCTCCACAGCGGCATCGCGTCGCCGGCCAGCATCGACGGCGTCTCGAGGCGGTCGTCGAGCTCGGGCACGTCGAGCGACTGGAAGCAGAGCGCCGGCCCGCCGCGGTCGCGGGCGAGCAGCGCGACGGCCGCGGCGAGGCCGCCACCCGCACTCTGGCCGTGGACCGCGACCCGCGCCGGGTCGACCTCGTCGAGGTCGGCGAGCAGCCGGAGGCCGGCGTAGCAGTCGTCGAGGGGGGCGGGGTAGGAGTGCTCCGGCGCGAGGCGGTACTCCACGCTGACCACGACCGCACCGAGCTCGCGAGCCAGGTCGACGCACACGGCGTGCTCGAGGTCGACGTTGCCCAGGCAGAAGCCGCCGCCGTGGAGGTGGAGCAGCCCGGGCAGCGGACCACTGCGGCCCTCGGGCCGGAAGACCCGCACCGAGGCCGGGCTGTCGTACGCCGCGAGGGACGCGTCCTCCACGAGCACGCCGGTGCTGTCGACCTCCGCGCCGCCCGCGAGCGAGGACAGCATCGCCCGGGCTCCCTCGAGGTCGTCGAGGCTGTCGCCGAGGTCCGGCAGCAGCTCGATCATCGGCACCAGGTCGGGGTCGAGGTTGGGGAACTCGGCGGGGTCCATGGGGGCTCCTGTCGGACGGGCGGCTCAGGGTCGGAAGGCGGGCTCGAGGTAGGTCCCGAGATAGGCGTGCAGGGCCTCGTGGTCGTCGGCGTCGACTGCCCGGCCGGGCACCCCCACCAGCGAGACGAGCACCCGGATCACCCACTCGGCGGCCGTGTCCAGGTCGAGGTCGGCGCGCACCCGGCCCCGGTCGCGCGCGGCGCGGAGCATGTCGACCCAGAAGTCCGAGAGGCCCGGCACGATCTCGTGCACGTAGGTGCCGACCACCTCCGCGAAGGCCTCCGGCTCGGCCTCGGCGAGCTCCAGCGCGAGCGGCCCGAGCGGCGCCCTGCGGGACAGCAGCACGGCCTGGGTCACCATCGTCGCCACGCCGTCGTCGATGACGGCCGCGATCCGCTCGCGCGCGTCGGACCAGAACTCCTCGTCGCGGCGGATCAGCGCCGCCGACAGCAGCGTCGACTTGTCGGGGAAGAAGCGGTAGAGGTACGCGCGGGACACCCCGGCCTCCTCGGCGACCGCCGCGACCGACGTACGCCGGATGCCGTCGCGCCGCAGGCACGCCTCGGCGGCGTCGAGGATCCGCTCGCGGACCGTGGGCCGGTCGGTCATGAGGTCCTCATGCGAGCACGTGGTCGGCCGGGTCGGCCTCGCGGGTCCAGGCCCAGTAGTCGACGAGCCGGAACGGGTTGAGGATGTGCACCTCGCCGTCGGCGTTCTTGTAGAAGTTGTGCTCGATGTGCGGCGAGGCCCAGACCATCGTGCGCACCTCGTCCTGGACGCGCTGGTACCACTCGTCGTACGCCGCCTGCGTCGGCTCGATCGTCTGCTTGCCGGACGTCGCGAGCATGGTCAGGCAGCTCATCGCGTAGGCGACCTCGCACTCGCTGGCGAGGATGATGCTGCCGCCGCTGGCGAGGTTGGTGCTCGGTCCGTAGAGCAGGAAGAGGTTGGGGAAGCCGGCGACCGTGACCCCCAGGTGGGCGCGGGGCCGGGTGCCCCACGACTCGCGGAGGTCGACGCCGTCGCGGCCGACGACCCGCAGCGGCAGCAGGAGGTCGTTGACGTGGAAGCCGGTCGCCCACACGACGACGTCAGCGGGGTGCTTCGTGCCGTCGGTGTCGACGACCCCGTCGACCTCGAGCCGGTCGACGCCGGCGCGGACCAGCTCGACGTTGTCGCGGGTCAGGCAGCGCAGCCAGCTGCCGTTGTCCTGCAGGGTGCGCTTGCCGGTGGGCGGGTACGGCGGCACCACCTTCGCCACGAGCTCCGGGTCGTGGTCGACCTGGCTGGTGATCCACTCGGTGAACATGACCCGGACCATCTCGTTGATCTCGCTGACCGACTGGTGCTGCGGCTCCCAGTCGGGGTCGACCTTGGCGGCGAGCAGGCCGGTGTCGCAGCCGGGGAAGAAGATGAGGAAGCGGAACCAGCGGCCGTAGAACGGCAGGTGCCGGATCGCCCAGCCAACGCCGGGCCCGGTCTCGTCGTGGTAGCCGGGGTTGGGGAACATCCACTGCGCGGTCCGCTGGATGACGGTCAGACTGCGCACCCGGTCGGCGATCGTCGGCGCGACCTGGAAGCCGGTGGCGCCGGCGCCGACCATGACCACGTCCTTGCCGTCGAGGTCGACGTCGTGGTCCCAGCGGGCGGTGTGGAAGGACGGCCCGTCGAAGCTGCCGGGGACGTCCGGGACCGACGGCCGGTTGAGCTGGCCGACGGCGCAGACGACCGCACGGGCGACCAGGTCCTCGGCGCCCTCGAGGTGCACGGTCCACGTGGCGGTGGTCTCGTCCCACGTGGCCCCGGTGGCCTCGGTGGAGAAGCGCACGTGGCGGCGTACGTCGTGCTTGTCCATCACCCGCTCGAAGTACGCCGCGAGCTCGGGCTGGCGCGCGAAGAACTCGGTCCAGTGGTCGGCCGGCTCGAAGCTGTAGCAGTAGAAGTGGCTGCCGACGTCGACGCGCGCACCCGGGTAGGTGTTCTCGAACCAGGTACCACCGGGGCCGGCGTTCTTCTCGACCACGACGTAGGGGAAGCCGGCCTCCTGGAGTCGGATCGCGGCGAGCAGGCCGGACATGCCGCAGCCGATCACGACGACGGGGTAGTCGGCGGCGCCGGAGGTCGCCTCGACCGCGCGCTGGTCGCGGCCGTCGAGGCCCATCTCCTCGAGCATCATCGGCACGTAGTCGGCGCCGACGTCCTCGCAGGCAGCCCAGTCCATCATCTGCTCGAGCATCGCCGGCGGCACCGGGTCGGGCTCCGGGCAGCCGCGGTCGCGCCACCGGGCGATCACGCCGAGGGCGAGCTCGCGCGCGGCCGCCTGGTCCTCCGCCGACATGAAGCCCTGGTACTCGTTGAGGTAGATCCCCTGCGGCCGCAGCGGGCCGTCGAGGATCGCGCGGCGCTCCTCCTCGGTCTCGCCGAGGTGGACGCACGAGAGCAGCAGGGCCGGGACGGAGAGGTCCTCGAGGTGGCGGGCGATCACGGCGTCGCTCAGCTCGAACGGCTCGCCGGCGTGGGGGTTGCGCACGGCCGCACCCTACGGACGTAGTAGACACTTTACAAGATCTGTCTACAGGTCTACGTTGCAGCGCCATGCGCAGTGTGATCGTCCACGGACCCGGCCAGGTCGGCGTCGACACCGTCCCCGATCCCGTGCTGCCCGGCCCCGACGGCGCGATCGTCGCCGTCGGGTCAGCCGCGATCTGCGGCTCGGATCTGCACTTCTACGACGGCGACCTGCCGCTCTTCCCGGTGGCCGTCGGCCACGAGGTGGTGGGCACGGTGGTCGAGGTCGGCCCCGACGTACGGCGCACGCGGCCGGGCGACCGCGTGCTCGTCGCGTCGGTCGCGGGCTGCGGCCACTGCGTCGGCTGCGCGAGCGGCGACCCCGTGACCTGCCTGTCCGGCGGCAAGGTCTTCGGCGCCGGCGAGCTCGGCGGCGGGCAGAGCGACCTCCTCGCCGTGCCGGCCGCCGACTTCCAGCTGCTGCCGCTGCCCGAGGCGATCGACGACGAGGCGGCGCTGCTGCTGACCGACAACCTCGGCACCGGCTGGGCCGGCGCCCAGCGCGCGGACATCCCGCCCGGCGGCACGGTCGTGGTGCTCGGGCTCGGCGCGGTCGGGCTGTGCGCGGTCCGTTCCGCACTGCTGCTGGGGGCCGGCCAGGTGCTCGCCGTCGACCCGGTCGCGGGGCGGCGCGAGCGCGCCGCGGCGTCGGGCGCGACCCCGGTCGACGGACCGACCGTCGAGGCGGTCCTCGAGGCGACCGGCGGCCGCGGCGCCGACGCCGTCATCGACGCGGTCGCCACCAACGGCTCGATGGACGACGCGTTCGCCGCCGTACGGGCCGGCGGCACGATCTCGGTGATCGGCATCCACGACCTCGAGCCCTACCCGCTCCCGCTGCTGATGGGCGTCTTCCGCAGCATCACGCTGCGGATGACCACCGCGCCCGTCCACCGCAGCTGGACCGACCTGGTCCCCCTGGTGCAGCACGGCCGCCTCGACACCTCGGGGATCTTCACCCACGCCTTCGACCTCGACGACGCCGCGGCGGCGTACGCGGCGGTCGCCGCGCGCAGCGCCGACTGCGTCAAGGTCCGGCTCCGCGTCTCGGACTGAGGAGACACCTGTCATGGGCTTCATCCAGCCGAACCTCCCGGTCGTCGACCACGACACCTGGGACGACCAGCCGCTGCAGGAGAAGATCCGGCCGATGGCGCGGCACTTCGCCGAGCACGGCTTCGGGTCCCCCGACGTGCTGGTCGTCGTCTACGCCCTCAAGATCGTCGCGTACGTCGCGGTCGGCTGGGGCGTGGTGATGACGACCCCGGGCATCGACGGCGCCGTCGACGTCACGACCTGGTGGGACGACCCGGCCGTCTTCTACAAGTTCGTGCTCTGGACGATGCTCTTCGAGGTGCTCGGGCTCGGCTGCGGCTTCGGCCCGCTGAACCTGCGCTTCAGCCCGCCGATGGGCTCCTTCCTCTACTGGCTCCGGCCCGGCACGATCCGGCTCGCGCCCTGGCCGCGCCGGGTGCCGCTGACCGGCGGCGACACCCGGACCGTCGTCGACGTGGTCCTCTACGCCGCGCTGCTCGTCGGCCTGGTCGTCGCGATGTGGGGCGCACTGCCACGCTGGCAGGTCGCCGTGGTGATCGGCGTGCTCGCGGTGCTCGGGCTGCGCGACAAGGTGATCTTCCTGGCCGCCCGCTCGGAGGTCTACGGCGCGCTGTCGATCACCTACCTCTTCGTCGCCGGCGACCAGGTCATCGCCGCGAAGCTCGTGATGATGGCGATCTGGTGGGGCGCGGCGACGTCCAAGATCAACCTGCACTTCCCCTTCGTCATGCAGACGATGCAGAGCAACAGCCCGGTCTGGCGCTCGACCCGGATCAAGCGCCGCTTCCACCGCGGCTTCCCCGACGACCTGCGCCCGTCGCGGCTGTCGGGGGCGGTCGCGCACGTCGCGACGGTCGTCGAGTTCGGCGTCCCGCTGGTGCTCTTCCTCAGCGGCGGCGGCTGGCTGACCACGGTCGCGGCGGTCGCGATGATCGCCTTCCACCTCGGGATCATCAGCAGCCTGCCGATGGGCGTGCCGCTGGAGTGGAACGTCTTCATGATGATCGGCGTCGTCACGCTCTTCGTCGGCCAGGCGGAGCTCGGCCTCACCGACCTCGAGCACCCGCTGCCGGTCATCGCCCTCATGGTCGTGGTCGTGGGGACCGTGGTGTGGGGCAACCTGCGGCCCGACAAGTTCTCCTTCCTGCCGGCGATGCGCTACTACGCCGGCAACTGGGGCTCGTCGGTGTGGTGCTTCCGCGGCGACGCCCTCGACCGGCTGGACGCGGGCGTGGTCAAGGCCTCGCAGATGCCGCACCAGCAGCTGGAGAAGCTCTACGGCAGCATGCAGGAGGCGATGGTCCCGCTGACGCTGGGCTACTGCTTCCGCTGCTTCCACCCGCAGGGGCGGGCGCTCTACACGCTGGTGCCGCGGGTCTGCGACCCGGCGTACGACGACTACCTCGCCCTCGACGGCGAGCTGGTCGCCGGGACGGTGCTCGGGTGGAACTTCGGCGACGGCCACTTCCACGACGAGCAGCTCGCGGCAGCGCTGCAGAGGCGCTGCCAGTTCGAGCCCGGCACCGTCCGCGTGGTGTTCCTGGAGTCGCAGCCCTTCCACCGGTGGATCCAGGAGTACCGCCTCTTCGACGTCGCGACCGGCGAGATCGAGCGCGGCTACGTCAAGGTCGCGGAGCTCGCGGACCGGCAGCCGACCGACCACGACGTCCCGCTCTACGTGACATCCTCGGGGTCGTGAGCTCCGGGGTGGCCAGTCGGGACGCGGTCGTCGTCGGCTCCGGCCCCAACGGGCTCGCGGCCGCGGTCGCGCTGGCCCGCGCCGGCGTCCGGGTGACGGTGCTGGAGCAGGCGGCGACGATCGGCGGCGGCACCCGCACCGAGGAGCTCACCGTCCCGGGACTGCTCCACGACGTGTGCTCCGCCGTGCACCCCTTCGGCCTCGCCTCGCCCTTCCTCGCCACGCTCCCGCTCGACGAGCACGGCCTCGTGTGGCGGTGGCCCGAGGTCGACCTGGCGCACCCGCTCGACGACGGGTCGGCCGCCGTGATGGTCCGCGACCTCGACGCGACCTGTGCGGGCCTCGGGATCGACGGACCCGCCTGGCGGCGCACCTTCGCGCCGCTGGCCGCGCGCTTCCCGGAGCTCGCCGGCGACGTGCTCGGGCCGGTGCTGCGCTGGCCGGGCCACCCGCTGCTGATGGCGCGCTTCGGACTCGGCGCCGGCCTGCCCGCCTCGGTGTTCGTCCGTCGCTTCCGCACGCCCGCGGCCCGCGCCCTCTTCGCCGGCTCGGCCGCCCACGTCTACCGCCCGCTGTCCGGTCCCGCCACGGCATCGGTCGGGCTGATGCTCAACGCCGCCGGCCACGCGGTGGGCTGGCCGGTCGCCGAGGGCGGGTCCGCGGCCATCACCCGCGCGCTGGCCTCGCTGCTGACCTCGCTCGGCGGCACCATCGAGACCGGTCACCCGGTCCGGTCGCGGGCCGACCTGCCGCCCGCGTCGCTGGTCCTCCTCGACACCGGGCCGCAGGCGGCGGCCGAGATCCTGGGCGACGAGCTGCCCCGGCGTACGGCGCGGGCCTATCGACGGTGGCGCTACGGACCCGGCGCCTACAAGCTCGACCTCGCCGTCCGCGGCGGCGTGCCGTGGACCGCCGAGCCCGCGCGCCGGGCCGGGACCGTCCACGTCGGCGGCACGTTCGAGGAGATCGCCGCGGCCGAGGCGGAGGTGAAGCGGGGACGGATGCCCGAGCGGCCCTTCCTGCTCGTCGCCCAGCAGTCGCTGGCCGACCCGACCCGCGCCGTGGACGACCTGCACCCGGTCTGGGCCTACGCGCACGTCCCCGCGGCGTACGCCGGCGACGCGACCGGGGCGGTGCTCGACCAGATCGAGCGGTTCGCCCCGGGGCTGCGGTCGCGGATCGTCGCGACCTCGGTGCACACCCCGCTCGACTACGCGGCCGAGAACCCCAACTACGTCGGGGGCGACATCGCCGGCGGTGCCAACGACCCGCTCCAGCTGGTCGGCCGGCCGCGGCTGCTCGGCGACCCCTACGCGACCGGTGCGCCCGGCGTCTACCTGTGCTCGTCGGCGACGCCGCCGGGCGCGGGCGTGCACGGGATGTCCGGCTATCACGCGGCGACGCGCGCGCTGGCCTGGCTCAGCTCGCAGGGCTCCCGGGGCTGAGCAGTCGCTCGCTGATCCCGCCGAGGGTGGTGGCGAGCTCCTCGGGGGTCGGCCGGTCGGGGCCGGGGTCCTGGCGGAGCCAGGCGCGCACGGCACCGAGGAAGCCGGCGGCGGCGTACCGGAGCACGACCGGGTCGGCGTCGGGCACCTTGTCGGCGAGCCGGTCGGAGAACCAGCTCTCGACGGCGTCCCGCGAGCCCATCATCCCGCTGCTGCTGCCGATGGTGCGCCGCCAGGCGGGCCGCTCCCCGTCGAGCTCGGTGAGGAAGCGGGTGAGCAGCTCGCGCGCCGCGTCGGGGCCGCAGAGGTCGGTCGGCAGCCCCGAGCGCAGCTCGGCGAAGCGGCGCTCGATGCCGGCGACGGCGACCTCGTCGAGGGTCGCGAAGTACTGGTAGAAGGTCGGCCGGCTCACGCCCGCCTCGGCGCACAGCGATGAGATCGAGATGTCGCCCGGGTCAGTGGAACCGAGGAGGGCCTGCAGTGCCTCGACGAGCTGGGCCCGGCTCCGCGGGGAACGGGTATCTGACGCGGTCATCGGGCCTCCTCTCCACGGTGCGTCCAGGCTCACACCTTCGCCTGTCGGGGACCTGTGGCACAATCTTACAGTTGTAAAGAATCGAGGAGGGGCGACGATGGCGACGAGCACGGTGACCCGGGTGACGGCTCAGGTCGCACCCCGCCGTACCCACCTCCCGGCGGGCGCCTGGGAGCTCGCCCAGGTCCTCGGCGCCTTCCTCCTCTACAACCTCGGGCGGATGCTCGCGACCCACGAGCTGGGCCGCGCCGACGCGCACGCGAGCGACGTGCTCGACGTCGAGCGGTGGCTGCGGCTGCCGGCCGAGGCGACCCTCCAGACCTGGGCGCTCGGCCACGACTGGCTGGTCGAGGTGGCCAACCGCTACTACGTCGCGGTCCACTTCCCGCTGACCATCGCGGTGCTGGTCTGGCTCTACCGCTACCGCCGGCCGGCCTACCACTGGGCCAAGCGGGCGCTCCTGCTCGCCACCGGCGTCGCGCTGGTGGTCACGGTGCTGCTGCCGGTGACCCCGCCGCGGCTGATGTCGTCGCTCGGCATGGTCGACACCGGCCACGCCGGGGGGATCTCGATCTACCAGGCGCCGGTGCTCGGCAGCATGTCGAACGAGTACGCCGCGATGCCGAGCCTGCACGTCGGCTGGGCCCTGCTGGTCGCGATCGTGCTCGTCTCCGCCTGCCGGACCCGGTGGCGCTGGCTGTGGTTCGCGCACCCGGCGATGACGGTCTTCGTGGTCGTCAGCACCGCCAACCACTACTGGCTCGACGGCATCGCCGGCTCGGTGCTCGTGCTCGCCGCGCTCTGGCTGACGCGGGGCTCGGCGACCTCTAGTCTCCGGGCATGGCGAACCTCGACCGCGCCGGACTCCTCGCCGGCTCCATCCGGCTCGCGTCCGGAGTCTCGTTCCTCGTCTCCCCGCTGAAGGCCAACCGCTTCTGGGGCGACCGGTCCGACCCGGACCCGACGACCCGGCTGCTGCTGAGGTCGATGGGCTACCGCGACGCCCTCATCGGCGGGGCACTGGTCGTGACCTCGATCCGCGGCCGCGACACCCGGCGCTGGTTCCTCGCCTCCGGCGGCGCCGACGCGGCCGACCTGCTGGGCGGCCTGGCCGTCCACGACCAGATGTCGGCGTCGCAGCGGGCGATCGGCCTGGGCGGTGCCGTCGTCGGCATCGGCGTCGGGCTCTGGGGCGCCGTACGGCCGCGCCGCTGAGCGGACTTCTCAGGCGACCCTGGCACTTCTCAGGCGTTGCATCGGCCGAGAGGTGCAGCATTCACCGGTGCACCGGTGAATGCCGCACCTCGGCGATCAGGCGTCGGCGTCGAGCGCGGCGGAGACGCGGCGGTGCGCCTCCCAGATCTCCTCGGGGAGCCGGTCGAACTGCTTGAGGTGGGCCTCGCGGAAGGTCATCTCCTGCTGCCAGCGCTCGCGGTCGATGGTGAGGATGATGTCGAGGTCCTCGGGCGTGATCTCCACGCCGTCGAGCTCGAGCTCCTCCTTCGTCGGCAGCACGCCGACCGGGGTCTGCCGGCCGGTGACCTCGGCGTCCTTGTAGCGGCACAGCCACAGCAGCGCGCGCAGGTTGTCGCGGTAGCCGGGCCAGCGGAAGTGGCCGTCCTCGCCCCGCTGAAACCAGTTGACGTGCGCGAAGATCGGACCGTCGGTCGCGGCGCCGATGATCTTCAGCCAGTGGGCGGCGTAGTCGCCCTCGGCGTAGGCCATGAAGGGACGCATCGACATCGGGTCGTAGCGCAGCTGACCGTCCACGCCCTCGGCGGCGAAGGTCGCCTCGGCGCCGAGCGTCAGGCCGTCGTAGACGCCCTCGGCCAGGTCGGTGATCGCGCGGACCAGCGGCTCGCGGTCACTCGTGCGGCCGCCGAAGATGATCGCGTCGACCGGGACGCCCTTCGGGTCCTCGAAGTCGGCGGCGACGTTGGGCACGTTGGCGAGCGTCGTGGTGAAGCGGCTGTTGGGATGGGCCCACGGGGAGGTGTCGCCCTCCTCGCGCTCCGAGATGAGCTCGCCCTTCCAGTCCTGCCAGCCGGTGACGTCCTCGGGCGGGTTCTTCGTCTTCCCCTCCCACCAGACCTCCTCGGTCTGCGGGTTGTAGGCGACGTTGGTGAAGATGACGCCCGAGCCGTCGCCGATCGAGTCGAGCGCGGTCGGGTTGGTCTTCTCGTTGGTGTCCTTGGCGACGCCGAAGACGCCGAACTCCGGATTCATCGCGTAGACGCGACCGTCGTCGCCGACCCACAGCCAGGCGATGTCGTCGCCGTAGAAGTCGACGCGGTAGCGGTCGCCGAGGGCGTCCGGCGCCAGCGTCATCGCGAGGTTGGTCTTGCCCGAAGCACTCGGGAAGCCGCCGGCGACGTGCCAGCGCTTGCCGGTCTCCTTGTCGGTGATGCCGAGCAGCATGAACTGCTCGGCCAGGAAGATCCCGGACTCGCGGCCGTCGTAGCAGGCCTGCCGCAGGCCGTGGGCGATCTTGCCGAGCAGCGCGTTGCCGCCGTACGACGACCCGTAGTGCAGGATCGTCCGGTCGTCGGCGACGGTCGCGAAGTAGCGCTGGTCGTCCGGCGTGCCCTGACCGAGGTTCGGCAGGTCGCCGGTGACGTGGACCGCGCGGACGAAGCTGTCCGGGTCCTCGAGGTCGTTGAGGTAGTCCACGCCGACCCGCGACATCCGGATCATGTGCAGCACGACCGGTCGGCAGTCGGTGAGCTCCACGCCCGCGGCGTACGCCTCGAGCGGCGAGCCCGGAGGCGCCATCAGGTAGGGGATGACGTACATCGTCTTGCCGGCCGAGGCGCCGCGCATCCGCTCGGTGAGCAGCTCGGTCATCTCGGCGGCGGGCTTCCAGTTGTTGTAGACGCCCTTGTCGTCCTCGCGGCTGGTCGCGACCACGGTCCGCTCCTCCGAGCGGGCGGTGTCCTTGAAGTAGCTGCGCGAGTAGTAGCGCCCCTCGCCCGCCGGCAGGAGCTCGCCTGCCGCGACGGCCTCCTTCAGCAGGCGTTCGTCATCCGCGGCGCTCACGACCTCGATCCGGTCGGGCTGCGTGACGGCCGCCCACTGGGCGACGTACTCCCGCACACGCGGGTTCTGCAGTCCTGCCTCGTCCAACGCCTTCTCGACATCGACCATGCTGACGCAACCTCTCGGATCCCTCGACGGTGTGGGCACGGTACCCAAGATCGTCCGGGGTGCGGACCCGAGGTAGGGCCGATGTGCCCTAAATCCCAGTCCTGCTTGGGCTTTCGTCCTTCGAGGGCCTAAGTAGCGCGGGCTGCGGGCCCGTCCTCGGCCTCGCCCTGGGCGGCGCATCGGCCGTCCTGAACGGGTCCCCGCCAGGCCGGCCGGGTCGACCTCAACATCGGCGCGATGCGCATCGCCACCCACGGCTACAACCGGGGTGTGATCGACGTCGCGAGCCACCTGGACGTGGGCGGAAGCCTGGACAACCGCGGGAGGATCCGGGTCGCGCAGGGCGTGCCCGTGCCCGACGACATCACCGGTCGACCGCCCGTGGTGACGGCGTACGACGAGGCGCCCGCGCTCGCGTCGTCGTACCCGCGGGACGGCGCGGTCGACGTCCTCCCGGACTCGACGATCCTCCTGACCTTCTCCGAGCCGGCGACGGCCATCCGCAACTGGTACTCGGTCACCCTGGCCGACACGGCCGCGACGCAGGTCCCGGTCCGCACCTGCCGACGAGGGCCGCGCACCTACGCCATCGACCCGCTCGGGCCCCTGCCCGCGGGGACCGAGGTCACCGTGCGACTGGCGCCGGGGCTGGTCCTCGACCAGGACCCGATCGACCCACCCGGCGCGATGAGCGAGTACTTCCCGTTCGTCCGTGAAATCGAACGAAGCCGCAGGTCAGCGGGCTGACCTGCGGCTTCATCGTGCTGCGCGCCTGTAGGGATTCGAACCCCAAACCTTCTGATCCGTAGTCAGATGCTCTATCCGTTGAGCTACAGGCGCATGCCGCCCTCGCGAGCGACTGGAAGAGAATAGCCGAATGGGTCGACGTTGCCGAAATCAGCGCCGGACGCTGGTCGCGGGCCTCACGGTCGCGGCCGGACTCGCCCTGACCGGGTGCTCCGGCGGCTCCACGGAGCCCGACGCCGGACCGAGCAGCGTCGCCGCCTTCCCGGAGGTCCCGACCATGGACGAGCCGCTCGACCTCGAGCTGCAGCCCGCGCTGCGGATCTCCTTCGACGGCGACTGCAGCCAGATCCGGGACATGGTCGCGTTGTGCTCGGCGGACGACCAGGACGCCTTCCGGCCGCTCGGCACCGCGCAGGCGGTCACCGCCGACGAGGTGACGACGGCGCCGGCCGAGGGCCACACCGCGTGGACGACGACGGTGCGGTTCGCCCGGAATGACCGCGCCGCCGTACGCAGCGCGCGCGACACGGCGGCCGGCTTCGGCGGAGTCGTGGTGGCGGTGGTCCACGGCCACCTGCTCGCGACCTTCGCGCCCCTCGACATCGACCCCGGAACCGCGCACGTCTTAGGTCTCGAAAGGGCCGAAGCCTGGTCGATCGTGGACGCATTCATCGACGCTCAGAACGGCTCAAAACAAGGGATGTGACGCTCAGCACGACGCGTTGATCGATCCAATGTGCCGCTGTCAGGCTGCCGGGTACTGTCGCCACATTCCAGATCCGGAGCGGCAGGTCCGGGCCCCTCTGGGACGGCTCCACCAGTCGCCGACAACGACGCCGAGCGAACCACCACTACTCCACGACACACCGTCGATGCGCTCGACGGCCGGCGACGCCCACTCCACCCTGGGCGGCCGCGAATCGCGAGAGGGACGCAAGCCATGACCGCCACCGCAGATCCGATCACCCCTTCCACACTCTCCGGGCCGACCACCCACCGGGGCATCCTCGACTTCGTCGCCGAGGTCGCCGAGCTGACGCAGCCGGACCGGATCCAGTGGTGCACCGGCTCCGACGAGGAGTGGACCGAGCTCACCGACGCGCTGGTGTCGACCGGGACCTTCACCCGGCTCAACCCGGCCATCAAGCCCAACTCCTTCTACGCCGCCAGCGACCCGATCGACGTCGCGCGCGTGGAGGACCGCACCTACATCTGCTCCGTCGACGAGCGCGACGCGGGTCCGACCAACAACTGGATGGACCCCGAGACGATGAAGACCACGATGCGCGGGCTGTACGCCGGCTGCATGCGTGGTCGCACGATGTACGTCATCCCCTTCGTGATGGGTCACCTCGAGGCCGAGAAGCCGATGTTCGGCATCGAGCTCACCGACTCGGCGTACGTCACCGCCTCGATGCGCGTGATGGCCCGCATGGGCACCGCGGTCCTCGACCGGATGACCGAGCTGGATGCGGACTTCGTGCCGTGCATCCACTCCGTCGGCCACCCGCTCGAGCCGGGCCAGGCGGACGTCGCGTGGCCGTGCAACGACACGAAGTACATCGTGCAGTTCCCCGAGGAGCGCGCGATCTGGTCCTTCGGCTCCGGCTACGGCGGCAACGCGCTGCTCGGCAAGAAGTGCTACGCGCTCCGCATCGCCTCGGTGATGGCCCGCGACGAGGGCTGGCTCGCCGAGCACATGCTCATCCTCAAGCTCACCTCGCCGCAGGGCGTCGTGAAGTACATCGCCGCCGCCTTCCCGTCGGCGTGCGGCAAGACCAACCTCGCCATGCTCAAGCCGACCATCCCGGGCTGGAAGGTCGAGTCGATCGGTGACGACATCGCCTGGATGCGGATCGGCGACGACGGCCGGCTGTGGGCGGTGAACCCGGAGTACGGCTTCTTCGGCGTGGCTCCCGGCACCAACGAGCACACCAACCCGCACGCGATGGCGACCATCAACAAGGGCAACTCGGTCTTCACCAACGTCGCGCTCACCCCGGACGGCGACATCTGGTGGGAGGGTCTCGAGAACCCGCCGGCCACGGCGACGTCCTGGAAGGGCGAGGAGTGGACCCCCGAGTCGGACTTCGACTCGAGCCACCCCAACAGCCGCTACTGCACCCCCATCAAGCAGTGCGACATCCTCGCGCCCGAGTTCGACGACCCGCGCGGCGTGCCGATCGACGCGATCCTCTTCGGCGGCCGCCGCAAGACGACCGTGCCGCTGGTCTTCGAGGCCCGCGACTGGACGCACGGCACGTTCCTCGGCGCGACCCTCTCCTCGGAGACGACCGCCGCTGCGGTCGGCGCGGTCGGCGTGGTGCGCCGCGACCCGATGGCGATGCTGCCCTTCATCGGCTACAACGCCGGTGACTACTTCGGCCACTGGATCAACGTCGGCAAGGACAACGACGCCGCCAAGCTGCCGAAGATCTTCTACGTCAACTGGTTCCGTCGCGACGACGAGGGCGGCTTCCTGTGGCCGGGCTTCGGCGAGAACAGCCGCGTGCTCAAGTGGGTCGTCGAGCGCATCGACGGCCAGGCCGCCGCGGTCGAGACCCCGATCGGCCACGTCCCGGCACCGGGCTCGCTGGACATCGACGGCCTCGACATGACCGACGAGGCGCTCGCCGCCGCGCTGCACGTCGACGCCGAGGAGTGGCGGGCCGAGCTGCCGCAGATCCAGGAGTGGTTCGAGAAGTTCGGCGACGACCTGCCGGCCGTGCTCTGGACCGAGCTCGACGGCCTGCGCTCCCGCCTGGGCGGCTGACCGCCCGTCGTACCCCTGCTCGACCCCACGACGCCCCCGGTCCATGAGACCGGGGGCGTCGTTGTGTGCCCTGTGGAATCATCGGGACCGGGGAAAGGGCACGGGGGTGAACTGACCAGGAGGGGATGTGGGGACGCAGGACCCCAGTGACCGAGTGCTCTTCGAGTCCGCTGGCACAGCGCTCTACGAGGAGATCGTGAGCTCGGGCGGGATCGTCGCCGGCGATCCGCGGATCGTCGCCGACGGTGAGCTGCACCCCGCATTCGAACAGCTCCGCGAGATGGGACTCATCCGGCTCGACGCCGAGCGGGACACCTGGGTCGCCGAGGACCCGAGCCTGGTGCACACCCGCGTCGTGGCGCCGCTGACGCAGCAGGGCGCCGATCTCCTGCAGGAGTCGGCGCGCTGGACGTCGGCCTTCGCCGCACTGGGCCAGGCGTGGCGTCGCGCGCCGAGGACCACCGAAGGGGGTCCGTTCCGCTACCTGCATGGCGGCGAGACGATCAACTCCTTCCTCCAGGGAACCGTGCCGGAGGCGGAGCACGAGGTGCTGACCGCCCAGCCACAGGCTGCCCGGGGAGGCGGCGCGGTCATGTCGCACGTGCTCGACGGCGAGCGCGCCCTGCTCGAGCGGGGGGTGCGGATCCTCACCCTCTACCAGCACAGCGCCCGGAGAGCCTCCGCGACGCGCGAGTACGTCGCCGCCGTCACCCAGCTCGGTGCCGAGGTGCGCACGCAGGACGAGTTCTTCAACCGGATGATCGTCGTGGACCGCCGCACCGCCGTCATCCCGTCACCTGACGACATGCAGACGGCGCTCGCCGTCAGCGAGCCGACGATCGTGGCCTACCTGGTCGACGTGTTCATGCGCTCGTGGGAGCGGGCCCGCCCCTTCACGAGCCAGGAGGCCTCGGTGGTCAAGGGCATCGCCGACGAGCAGCGGGCGATGACGATGCGGATGCTGATCGAGGGGCACTCCGACCCGGTCTCGGCGAAGCGGCTCGGGGTCAGCCCGCGCACGTACGCCGGCTACGTGGCCGACCTGAAGGACGAGTTCGACGCCGAGACACGCTTCCAGCTGGGCTACTCACTCGGGCGCCTAGGCCAAGGCGCCGACGGTGTGGACGACGGCCCCGAGGACTCCTGAGAACGATCGAGGGCAGTAGTCCTCGGACTACTGCCCTCGATCGGGTGAGGCGGGCTGTGGGGGTGAGCCTCGGAGCCAGCGAAGGTGGGGGGTGTGTGCGGGCTCCCGCCTCGAGCAATGGGCCGCGTCAGCGGCGGGTGACGGTCTGCCAGCTGTAGTCGGCGTGCGCCGGGGCCGAGATGCCGAGCAGGCCGACGCTGAGGGCCGCAGAAGCGACCACGAACGCGATCTTGCGCGCAATGTTCATGTTGATGTCCCACCTCTGAGTGATCGGGCCCCACGGATGGCCCGGTGACACGATTCTCCGGGATCTGCGGGTGTGGGCATCACGGATCGCTGCCTCAGATAAGTGCAATGCAACTTCCTGCAATCTCCTGCAGGGTGCGCGAAGGTGCAGCCCGAGACAATCCTCGGAGGACCCTACACGGACTCAGCCCCCGTGGCGCTCAGGCACCACGGGGGCTGATCACTGGCGGAGGCGGAGGGATTTGAACCCTCGATGGGGTTGTAGCCCCAAACCCGCTTAGCAGGCGGGCGCCATAGACCGGACTAGGCGACGCCTCCCGACAGCCAGGACAGGCTACAAGGACCGGCGGCCGGCGTACCAATCAGGGGCGCACCGGCGGGTCAGGAGAGCGGTCGCAGGCCCTGGCCGTGCTGGAGGTGGCGCTGCAGGTCGCGCACGAACTCCTCCCGGTCGGCCGCGAGGAGCGTCACCGGGATGGTGGTGGCCCGCTCGCCGGCGAGCTTGAGGACGACCACCGGCAGCCCGGCCGGGGTGGTCGTGGTGACCGCCTCGACCACGTCGCGCCAGCCCGCCTCCGGTACGCCGGCCCCGCGGGCCAGGAGTCCCAGGCGGACCCGGTAGGTCTCGGCGCCGAGGTGGACGACGGAGAGCCGGGTCAGCACGCCGGCCGCCCCGATCACCCCCGCCACCCCCAGCACGACGACGGCCACGAGGACCGCGGTCGCGAGGCCGGCCACGGCGACCAGCAGGGTCGCGACCACGACCAGCGCGGCCAGCAGCACCAGCAGCCCCCCGAGCACCCGCACGACGACACCCGCGGCGAGCCGGTAGTCGGAGTCTGCGGGCGGCGGTACGGACGAGGAGGCCACGGAGTGATTGAACAAGACACCGGATTGGGGTCCGACGGCGGGTTGTGGTGGGACGCCGCCGGGGTGACACTCGAAGTCCCCACCGCACCGGACCGCCGGGAGGTCGCCATGACCGTCACCACCATCGGCCTGGCTCACGCGGTCCAGGGCCTCGAGCAGGTGCTCCGCTCGTTCCGACCGGACGCGAACCCCAACTCCTGGCGCTGGCAGGTCCGCCAGCAGATGGCCGGGCTCCGCGACGCGCTCATCGCCGAGACCGGCACCGGCGCGGACGGCTGGACCGCGGCCCGCGAGATCGGTGCCCTCCGTGAGCGCAACGCCCTGCTCGCCCGGCTCAGCGCCCTCGGCACCGAGGTGCTGGAGCGCGCCGATGTCGCCGCGCTCCGCGACGACCTCCGGCGACTGGTCGACGACGTACGCCGCCACATGCAGCGCCTCCACGACCTCGCCTACGACCAGGTCGAGCTGGAGCTGGGCGGCTCGGAGTAGAGGTCCGCGGCCGCTCTCCTAGACTCATCACTGCCCCGGACCGCGTCCGGGCTCGGAGGGGTGCCGGAGTGGCCGATCGGAACCGCCTTGAAAGCGGTCGTGGGGAGACCCACCGCGGGTTCGAATCCCGCCCCCTCTGCTCCAGTGTCCTGAATCAAAAGCTCGTGTGCGCTTCGCGCACACATCGCACGCACCTCGCAGCGTTGCCGTCGCTCGCCGGACGACCGGGTAGAGCTTCGCTCCGGCGCCTTGCGATGCACACACGCTGAGCACGCGCAGTGCGCATGAACTTCCGACTCAGGACACTAGCTCGTCAGCTCCACCAGCACGTCGCCCTCCTGGACGACGTCGCCGGGGGCGACCTTGACCGCCCGGACCGTGCCCGGCTCCTCGACGAGGACCGGGATCTCCATCTTCATCGACTCCAGCAGCACCACGGTGTCGCCCGCCTCGACGCGGTCCCCGGGGCCGACCGCCACGGTCATCACGTTGGCGACCATCTCGGCCACGATCTCGGTCACCTGTTCGCGGGGCATGGTGCGAACCTAGCCGTTACCGCGCGGTACCCGGGCACCGGCCACGACGTCGCGGAGCGGTCACAGGAGCGCGCGGGTCCGCGACGGCTCCGGTCGTACGGCGGACGCCTCCTCGGCACGCCGGCCGCGGCTGCCGCGCGGGGCGGTCAGCGCCAGGTCGACGCGGACCACCACGAAGCCGATCAGCAGGCCCACGACCATGCCGTAGGCCACCGAGAGGGCGCTCTCGGTGAGGGTGATCGCCGGGTTGACCAGCGCCGTGGCGGCGGGGGCGGTCGCGGCCACGCCGAACGCGCACACCCACCAGCCCTGGCGCCGTCGGGCGCGCATGTGGGTGCCCCAGGCGAGCGCGGGGACGCCGAGGACGGTCTCGATCGGCCGCGGGAAGGCACCGAGGTGGTCCCGGCTCCAGCGCACGCCGTCGAGCAGGCTGGAGACCAGTCCCGGGGTGCCGTAGCGACGCAGCGCCTCGGCGTACACCAGCGTGAGGGCCAGGACGAGGGTGCCGAGCAGCACGATGACCACGCCGCGTCGGCCGAGGCCGTGCAGGCCGGCGCCCAGCCGGTAGACGAGGGCGAAGGTGCCGGCGAAGGCCATGCCGAGCACGACGTACTCGAAGCGGGCGACGGTGGCCACGGGCTCGAAGCCGACGGTCGCGAAGGCGCCGCCCGCGGCGATCGCCAGCGCGACCACCACCTCGCGGACCGCCTGGACGTAGCGGACCGCCGGGGTCGTGGCCATCACCGCGAAGACGGCGGACACGACGCTGGTCAGCACGGCGGCGCCGGTGCGCAGCGATTCCTCGTCGCTGATCACGGCGGTCAGGCCGAGCACGAGGGCGAGCACCCCGACCACGACGGGTCGGCCTCCGGTGCGCACCGCGAGGGCCCAGGCGTACGCCGTCGCCACCGTGACCGCACCGGCGGAGCAGAGCCAGGTCGGGCCGGTCTCGGCGACGCACGAGCCGAGGGCGCCCAGCCCGGCGGCGACGACGACCAGCCAGATCACCGCCGGCCAGCGCGACCGGGCGAAGCCGGCCCCGCGCGTGGAGGTCCGTGGCGGGCGCGCCGGCCGCGGCGTCGTGGCGCGCTCGGCACGACGACGGGGGGCGGCTCGGGACACGGCAGGTCAGGTTACAGACGGCGGTTGGCCAGCGACGGATTGGTCCGGCGGGCCCGCTCCAGCACCGTGTGGTCGAGCACAGCGGTGAGCACCTCCGGCCCGTCGCCGCACTCGGCGAGCACGTCGCCGAGCGGGTCCACGACCAGCGAGTGGCCGGTGTAGCGGGGGGCGGGCTGGCCCGCCGCGACGACGTACACGGTGTTCTCGATGGCGCGGGCGCGCACCAGGGTGCGCCAGTGGTCGACCTTCCGGTCGCCCGCGACCCAGGCGGCGGGCACCACGATCGCCTCGGCGCCGCGGTCGACCAGCGCGCGGGCGAGCTCGGGGAAGCGGAGGTCGTAGCAGGTCATCAGCCCGAGGGTGAACCCCCCGACCTCGACGACGACCGGCTCCGTCGGGCCGGCGGTCAGCCGGTCGGACTCGCGGTAGCCGAAGGAGTCGTAGAGGTGGATCTTGCGGTACGCCGCGTCCGCGGCCCCGCGCACCACGAGCGTGTTGAACGGCCGGCCGGGGTCCTCCCCGGGCTCGAACATCCCGGCCACGACGGTCGTCGCGTGCTCGGCCGCGGCGGCCGCGACCTCGTGGGCGAAGGGGCCGTCGAGCGGCTCGGCGTACGCGCTCACGTCGGAGCCGGCCTCACCGAAGTCGCGGGCGAAGGCCTCCGGGAAGACGACCAGGTCGGCGCCGTCCGGGGTGAGCTCCGCGAGCAGCCGGCGGTTGGCCTCGGGCTCGAGGCCGGAGGCCTGCTGGACGACGGCGACGCGGAGCGAGGTCACGGTGCGAGACTGCCACACGTGGACTTCTCCGGGATCGTGCTGGCCGGAGGTCGCGCCGTCCGGATGGACGGGGCGGACAAGGCATCGGTCGAGTACCTCGGCCGCACCCTCCTCGAGCACGCGATCGACGCGCTCGTCGACGCGGGCGAGGTGGTGGTCGTCGGCGACCCGGTGCGCACCACCCGGCCGGTGACGTTCACCCGCGAGAACCCCCGGTACGGCGGGCCGGTCGCCGCCCTCCTCACCGGGCTCGACGCCCTCGAGCGGCCTCCCGAGCTGGTCGCCGTCGTCGCCGTGGACATGCCCCGGCTGACCCATGCGACGGTGCGCCGGCTGCGCGAGGCGGCGGACGACGACGCCGTCGACGGGGCCGCGCTCGTGGGTCCCGACGGTCGGCGGCAGCTCGCGCTGGTGCTGCGGACCGGCCGGCTCGACGCCGTACGCCCCGGGCACGAGGAGCAGCACGGCATGGCGCTGCACCGGCTCCTGGCCGGCCTCCACCTGGCCGAGGTCGCGGCCGAGGGCGCCGAGGCGCGCGACGTCGACAGCTGGGCGGACCTGCGCGACCTGTGACCCGGCTCCCGAAAGGGTCTTGCGACACGCCGAGGATTCCGGGGAATCTGGACAGCGTGAACCTCCACGACTGGATCGACGAGCTGAGCGACGTCCTCGATGTCGACGCCGAGGTCGACGAGGCACTCGTGCTGGACCTGGCGCGGGTGGCCGCCCACAACGTGGCGCGGCCGGCGGCGCCGATCACGGCGTACCTCCTCGGCGTCGCGGCCGGTGCGGCCGCCGCGGACGCCGAGCAGGTCGAGGCCCTCGCCGCCCGTGCCCAACGGCTGGCGGAGTCCTGGGACCGCCCGGCGGGTGCCCCCGACCCGGACGACGTCGACGACGACGTCCCGGACGACTCGACCGTCGACCACACGAACGACGAGTACGTCGAGAGCTGAGCTACCGGCCCTCTCTAGGCTGGCGGTCATGCGCGCCGTGATCGCCGCCGAGCCCGGTGGCCCCGAGGTCCTGTCCGTGGGCGAGCTGCCCGACCCGACGCCCGCACCCGGCGAGGTCGTCCTCCGGGTCGCGGCCGCCGGCCTCAACCGCGCCGACCTGCTGCAGCGGCAGGGCTTCTACCCGCCGCCACCCGGCGCCTCGGACGTGATCGGGATGGAGTGCAGCGGCACGGTCGCCGCCGTCGGCGAGGGCGTGGACGGCTGGTCGGTGGGCGACGAGGCCTGCGCCCTGCTGGCCGGGGGCGGGTACGCCGAGCAGGTCGCCGTACCGGCCGGTCAGCTGATGCCGGTGCCGGCCGGCGTCGACCTGGTCACCGCGGCGGCGCTGCCGGAGGTGGCCGCGACGGTGTGGTCGAACGTCTTCATGGTCGCCGGCCTCAAGCCGCAGGAGACCGTCCTGGTGCACGGCGGGGCGGGCGGCATCGGGTCCTTCGCGATCCAGCTGGCCCACCAGCTCGGTGCCCGGGTGGCGACGACGGCCGGCACGCCCGACAAGCTCGCCGCGTGTGCGGCGCTCGGCGCGGACATCACCATCGACTACCACGAGCAGGACTTCGTCGAGGTGCTCCGCGAGGCGACCGACGGCCACGGCGCCGACGTCATCCTCGACAACATGGGGGCGAAGTACCTCCAGCGCAACGTCGACGCCCTGGCCACCGAGGGGCGCCTGGTCATCATCGGGATGCAGGGCGGTACCCGCGGGGAGCTCGACATCAACGCGCTGCTGCGCAAGCGCGGCGCCGTGATCGCGACCAACCTGCGCGGTCGCCCGACCGAGGAGAAGTCGGCGATCTGCGCGTCGGTCGTCGAGCACGTCTGGCCGCTGGTCACCGAGGGTCTGGTCCAGCCGGTGGTGCACGGCACCTTCCCGCTGGCGGAGGCGGCCGCGGCCCACGCGCTGATGGAGTCCGGCGACCACAGCGGCAAGATCCTGCTCACGCTCTGACCCCATCCGGTGCCGGATACCGTGGCCCCATGAGCGAGGAGCAGCAGCAGGTCGTCGTGATCGGCCCGGACGGGCAGCCGATGGGGCTCGCCCCCGGGGCCGCCCAGGACAGCGAGGACGGTGAGGACGGCGAGCGCTCGGTCGCCGACCTGGTCGAGCAGCCGGCGAAGGTGATGCGGGTCGGCAGCATGATCCGGCAGCTGCTCGAGGAGGTCCGCTCCGCGCCGCTGGACGACGCCAGCCGGATCCGGCTCAAGGAGATCCACCAGGCCTCGATCAAGGAGCTCGAGGAGGGCCTCGCCCCCGAGCTGGTCGAGGAGCTGGAGCGGCTCTCGCTGCCCTTCACCGAGGACGCGACCCCCTCCGACGCCGAGCTCCGGATCGCGCAGGCGCAGCTGGTCGGCTGGCTCGAGGGCCTCTTCCACGGCATCCAGACCGCGATCTACGCCCAGCAGATGGCCGCCCGGGCGCAGTTCGAGCAGATCCGGCGCGGGCTGCCCGCCGGGCCGGGGATCCCCGGCGGCGGCGTACCCGACCAGCAGCCGGGTGCGGCCCCCGGCGACTCGGGCGGCATGTACCTCTGACGCCGAGTCGAGGGTTTCGGTCGGTCGAGTCGAGGGTTTCGGTCGGTCGAGTCGAGGGTTTCCGCCGTACGGCGCACGAAAGACCTCCACTCAACCCACGGAAGACCTCGACTCGACCCGCGGAAACCCTCTACTCGGCGGCGCGGCGTCCCCGCCAGGAGGCGAGCGCGAGGCCGAGCAGGCCGACGACCACCAGGGCGACGCCGGGCGCGGCGAGCCGCTGCAGGTCCACCGCGTCCTTCGCGACGAGGGTGAAGGTCGCCTGGGGCGGAGCGGGCGGCGTCGGCGAGTGGGGCGACCCGAGCATGTCCTCGACCTTCGCGACGTTCTTGGCGGTCACCGGCCCGGTGCCGTCGCCGCGGATCACGGTCAGCTGGTCGCCGTCGCGCTGGGCGAAGAAGAGGTAGTCGTCGCCGGACGTGCCGGTGAGGCCGCAGTCGACCGCGCTCGCGGGCGCCGAGACCTCAACCGAGGTGTCCGCGATCGAGCCCTTGTAGATCTGGTCGACGTCGACCTGCCAGATCGTGCGCCGGTCCTTCTTCCCGCCCTGCCGCCGGTGGTCGCCGAGCTCGCCGGTGAAGACGTCGGTGGCGCGCTTGGCGAGGGCCGAGGGTCCGCCGAGGGAGGGACACCGGGCGGCGGCGGGCCCGGCACCGAGCGTCACCAGCCCGGTCGCCGCGAGCAGGGCGGCGGCCACGGGGAGGAGGAGTCGGCGGATCACGGCGCCCATCTCAACAGATCACTGGTAAAACACACCAGCCAGGACCCGCGCGACGCCGTCCTCGTCGTTCGACGGCGCGGTGTGGGTGGCGGCCTCGAGCACGGTCGGGTGGGCGTTGGCCATGGCGTACGACGTGCCGGCCCAGGCGAGCATCGGGAGGTCGTTGGGCATGTCGCCGAAGGCCATCACCTCCTCGGCCGCGATCCCGAGGTCGGCGCACAGCAGCTCGAGGGTGGACGCCTTGGTCACGCCCGGCGCGCTGATCTCGAGCAGCGAGGTGGCCGAGGACCAGGTGATAACGAGACGACCGGCGACCACCTCCTCCGCGGCGTCCCAGAAGTCCTGGGGACCGAGCTCCTCGTGCCGGGCGAGCAGCTTGAGCGCGGGGGTGGTGAAGAGCTCCTCGATGCTCGCGCGCCGCGCGCCGTCGGGCACGGCGTGCCGTTCGAGGAACTCCGGCTCCAGGCCGATGCCGTCCAGGTGCTCGACGGCGTACGCCGTGCCGGGCAGCGCCTCGCGGAGCAGCCGGCACATCTCGAGGCCGAGCCCGGGGTCGATCGGGCGCTCGAGCGCCGGCCGGTGCCGGGCGACGTCCCACACCAGGGCGCCGTTGGAGACGACCGCCAGGCCGTGCTCGCCGACGTGCTCGAAGACCTCCTCGGTCCAGCGCAGCGGGCGGCCGGTCACGAACACCACCGGGACGCCGGCCTCCTCGACCTGCGCGAGCACCTCGGCGGTGTACGGCGACACGCTGCCGTCGCTGCGGACCAGCGTGCCGTCCAGGTCGGTCGCGACGAGTCGAGGGGTCACAGCGGTCGCGCCATGACCAGCTCGCCGTCCTCGTTGGCGCCGCGCAGCTCGGTGAAGCCGCACTTGGCGAGCACCCGGATGCTGGCCTTGTTGGTCGGCTCGACGCTGGCGCGGACGCGGACGCCGACCGTGTCGGTCTCGACGAGCAGCCCGGTGAGCGCCTCGGTGGCGAAGCCGTAGCCGTGCGCCTCGTCGACCAGGCCGTAGCCGACCTCGACCTCCGGGACGCCGTCGGCGGCCTCCTCGGGCGGGCCGAAGAAGCCGATCGAGCCGAGCGCCGTCACGCCGCGGACGATGTGTCGGGGCGCCCACGTGTCGCCCTCGCGCCACAGGGTCGCGGCGTCCGCGTCGTCGCGACGGGGGTAGGCGGGGTGCCAGCCCTCGCGGCTGGCGCCGGCCCGGATCGCGGCGACGTCGTCGGCGGTCCAGAGCGGCAGCCGGAGCCGCTCCGTCGTCACCATGACCGGCAGGGCCGATCGAGGGTGGCTCACGCCGGGAACCACTGCGAGAGCTCGGTGGCGAGCCCGTCCTCGTAGACGCTGCCGGTGACCGCGTCGGCGGCGTCCAGGACCTCCTGGATCGCCTGACCCATCGCCACGGAGCGGCCGGCCCACTCGAACATCTCGAGGTCGTTGCGGCCGTCGCCGACGGCGAGCGCGTCCGCGGGGTCGATGCCGAGCGCCTGTGCGACGTGGTCGAGCCCGGACGCCTTCGAGACCCCCACCGGGGCCAGGTCGAGCCAGGCCGTCCACCCGACCACGTAGTTGGTGCCGTGCAGGCCGAGCTCCTCGGCGAGGGCGACGAACTCGTCGGCGGTCGCCTCCGGGTCGCGGATGATCACGCGGCTGACCTCGGCGGAGAGGAGGTCCTCGACCTCCGTGACGATCATGTCGCCGGAGAGCTCACCCTCCGGGAAGGCGCGGCTCACGCGGTAGCCGACGCCGCGGTCCTCGACGGCCACGATCGCCGTCGGCTGCCGCTCCAGGATCGCCTCGACGGCGGGCCGGGCGTCGAAGGTCTCCTCGTGGACGACCTCGACGGGCGGGTAGCGGAAGACGACCGCGCCGTTGGACGCCACGATCCAGAGGCGCTCACGGCCCTCCTCGTGGAGCTCGAGCAGGTCGGCCACCCGGGTCATGCCGTGCGGCGACCGGCCGCTGGCGAGCACCACGTGGGCGCCGGCGGCGACGGCCCGGCGTACGGCGTCCTGGACCGCCGGCGCGACCTCCTCGTGGGTCATCCCGGCGCCCTCGACCCACTTGAGGATCGTGCCGTCGATGTCGAGGGCGACGAGCCGCGGCGTCCAGGTCACGGGGCGATCGGCTCCAGGACCTCGCGACCCATCCACTTCTGGAGGGCCTTCGGCACCCGGACCGAGCCGTCGGCCTGCTGGTGGGTCTCGAGGATCGCCACGATGGTGCGGGTCATCGCGCAGAGGGTGCCGTTGAGGGTCGAGATCGGCTTCACGCTCTGCCCACCCTCAGGGGCCTGGAACCGGCCGCGGGTGTCGAGCCGGCGGGTCTGGAACTCGGTGCAGTTGGAGGTCGAGGTGAGCTCGCGGTACTTGCCCTGCGTCGGGATCCACGCCTCGCAGTCGAACTTCCGGATCGCCGAGAGGCCGAGGTCGCCCGCGGCCACGTCGATGACCTGGTAGGCCAGCTCGAGCTTGTCGAGGAACTGCTTCTCCCACTCCAGCAGCCGCTGGTGCTCGGCGTACGACTCCTCGGTCGTGGTGTAGACGAACATCTCGACCTTGTCGAACCAGTGCACCCGGATGATGCCCTTGGTGTCCTTGCCGTGCGAGCCGGCCTCCTTGCGGAAGCAGGGGCTGAACGCGGCGTAGCGCAGCGGCAGCGAGCCGCCGTCGAGGATCTCGTCCGAGTGGTATGCCGCCATCGGGACCTCCGAGGTCCCGACGAGATACATGTCCTGGCCCTCGATGCGGTAGACGTCGTCGGCGGCCTGGCCGAGGAAGCCGGTGCCGTCCATCGCGCGCGGCTTGACCATCGACGGGGCGATGACCTGGGTGAAGCCGACCTCGCGGGCCTGCTCCATCGCGAGGTTGACCAGCGCGAGCTCCAGCTCGGCGCCGACGCCGGTGAGGAAGTAGAAGCGCGACCCCGAGACCTTGGCGCCCCGGTCGAGGTCGATCGCGCCGAGCATCCGGCCGAGCTCGATGTGGTCGCGCGGCTCGAAGCCCTCGGCGGCGAAGTCGCGCGGGGTGCCGACGGTCTCGAGGACCACGAAGTCGTCCTCGCCGCCGGCCGGCGTCTCGTCGGCGGCGAGGTTGGGGATGCTCATGATGGCGTCCTGCCAGGCGGCCTCGGCCTCGCCCTGCGCGGCCTCGAGCTCCTTGACCTCGGCGGCCAGCGCCCTGGTGCGGGCGAGCAGCTCCTGCTTCTCCTCGCCCTGGGCCTGGGCGACCTGCTTGCCGAGCTGCTTCTGCTCGGCCCGCCGCTCCTCGAACGACGCGATCGCCGTACGCCGCGCCTGGTCGGCGGACAGCGCGCGGTCCACGACCTCGTCGGACAGACCGCGCTTGGCCTGGGCGGCTCGCACGCGGTCGGGGTCGTCACGGAGGATGCGCGGGTCGATCATGCCGGCAAGGTTATCCGGGGCGGCGCGGGCGACGCCTCTCAGATAGCTCCGGGCATACTTCCGACCATGCTCGACCGACCTCGCGCCATCGTGCTCGCCTGGTCCGCCGTCTTCTTCGTGGCGTTCGGGCTGCTCACGCTCGCGGTCGTCCAGGACTGGGGACCGCTGGTCGACCTCGACAACCGCGGCCAGTCCTCGGAGGCGTGGGCGACCGACCAGCAGTGGCTCCACCACGTGCTCCGCGCGGTCGAGATCGCGTTCGGCACGTGGGCGATGACGGCGTACACCGTCGTGATCGCGGCGCTCCTCCTCCGCAAGCACCGGCGGGCGGCGTTCTACACCGTGGGCGTCATGGTCGCGACGGCGCTCGCGACCACCCTCGTCAAGCTCGCGGTCGGCCGCGACCGGCCGCCGTGGCAGAACCTCGAGGCGGTCCTCCACAACAACGCGTTCCCGTCGGGCCACGCGTCCGGGGCGACCGCTCTCGGCGGCATCGTCGTGGTGCTGGTCTCGATGCTGGTGCGCAAGCGCAGCATGCGACAGCTCGCGTACGCCGCGGTCGTCCTGGTCGTCGTGGTGGTCGGGCTCGACCGGGTGCTGCTCGGCCGTCACTACCCCTCCGACGTGGCCGGCGGGGTGCTGCTCGGGATCGGCTTCGTGCTGCTCGGCATCGCCGTCTACAACCCGTTGCCGCACAGCCACGCGGCCTCGATCTCACCGCTGCCCGAGGTCTACGTCTCGGAGAAGCAGCTGGCGGTCGTGCTCAACCCGATCAAGGTCGAGGACGTCGACCAGTTCAAGACCATCGTGACGGCGCTGGCCACGGAGTCGGGCTGGTCCACGCCGTCGTGGCACTACACGACCGTCGAGGACCCCGGCACCGGCATGGCCGAGGCGGCCTCGGTGTCCGGGGCCGACCTGGTGCTCGTCTGCGGCGGCGACGGCACCGTCCGGGAGGTCTGCGCGGAGCTCGCCGGCACCGGCATCCCGGTCGGGATCATCCCCGCCGGCACCGGCAACCTGCTGGCCCGCAACCTGGACATCCCGCTCTACCTGCGGGCCGCGATCGACGTCGCCCTGAACGGCCAGGACCGGGCGATCGACCTCGTCGAGGTGAGCGGCGACGGCTTCGAGGACACCCACTTCATGGTGATGGCCGGCATGGGCTTCGACGCCGCGATCATGGAGGGCGTCAACGAGGACATCAAGAAGCGGGTCGGCTGGCTCGCCTACGTGCTCTCCGCGCTCAAGTCGCTGATGTTCCCGGCGGTGAAGGTCGAGGTCTCCGTCGACGGCGGCGACTTCACCAAGCACCGAGCCCGGACCATCGTGGTCGGGAACGTGGGCTACCTCCAGGCCGGCATGCCGCTGCTTCCCGACGCCGCCATCGACGACGGCGTCCTCGACGTGGTGATGCTGCACCCGCGGAAGTTCCTGTCCTGGATCCCGCTCGCCTACCGGGTGCTGGCGCGTCGGCCGCGGACCGACGAGCTGGTCAACCGGATGACCGGTCACACCATCGTGGTCCGCGCCGCCGCCGACACCCCCCGCCAGCTGGACGGCGACTCCATCGGCCCCGGCAAGGAGCTGCGGATGACCTGCATCCACGGCCGCCTGCTGGTGCGGGTGCCGCGCTAGGCTCTGGGGCGGGTTTCCCCGGCCGCCCGGGGAAACCCGCCGACACGCCGCTCGATCGACGGCGTGTCGGCGGGTTCTGGCTGACGACCCCCTCAGACGGGGCGTCCTCAGACGGGGGCGTCCTCGGCGGCCGGGACGGCGGCCGGCGCCGGGGCGCCGTGGCGGATGAAGTCCTTGTCCCGGATCAGCACCAGGCACAGCACGCCCGAGGCGAAGGCGATGCAGGCCGCCACCAGGCCGATGTGGTTGAGCGCGTCGACGAAGGACGACACGGCGACCTGGGCGATCTCGGGTCGAACGTCGGCGGGCGCGGCCTGGAGGACGGCGTCGACCTGGCCGCCGGTGACGGCCTCGGAGATGCGGTCGGACTGGGCGGCCGCCGGCGTACCGGCCAGGCCGGAGGTGATGGCGTCGGCGACCTGGTGGCTGAAGATCGTGCCGAGGGTCGCGATGCCGGTGGCGATGCCGACCTGGCGGAAGGTCGAGTTCACGCCCGAGGCCATGCCGGCCCGGTCGGGGGTGACGACGCCGACGGCGGTCGAGGCGAGCGGCGGGTTGATCAGGCCGACCCCGACACCTCCGACGATCAGGCCCGGGATCAGGTGGGTCCACGACGAGTCGGTGTCGATGCCGATCATCAGGAGCAGGCCGACGCCGAGGATCAGGAAGCCCGGGCCGATCAGCCACCGCGGCGAGACGTGCTCGGTCAGCCGACCCGCGATCGCGGAGGTGACGAAGACCGCCGCAGAGAGGAAGAGCACCCGCACGCCCGTCTGGACGGCGGAGTAGCCGAGCACGTTCTGGAGGTAGATCACCAGGTAGGTCAGGAGCGAGAAGATCGACGCGGAGATGCCGAACGCCGCGATCAGGCCGCCAGTGAAGGTCGGCTTGCGCAGCAGCCCGAGGTCGAACATCGGGTGCTCCTGCACCAGCTGCGCGACGACGAACGCCGCGAGCAGCACGGCCGCGACGACGAACGACCAGACGACCGTCGAGTCGCCCCAGCTGGTGCGGCCGGCCTCGATCAGGCCGTAGACCATCGCGCCGAGGCCGATCGTGAAGGTGACGAAGCCGATCCAGTCCGGCCGGCCCGCGCGCGGGTCGTGCGACTCGCGGACCTTGCGGAGGGTGATGGCGAGCGCGACCAGGCAGATCGGGAGGTTGACGAAGAAGATCCACCGCCACGACAGACCGCTGACGAGCACGCCGCCGAGCACCGGGCCGATCGCCACGGCGACACCGGTGGTCGCCCCGAAGGCGCCGAACGCGACGCCGCGGTCGCGACCGGTGTACGCCGTCCCGAGGATCGCGAGGGCGGTCGCGAACATGGCCGCGCCGCCGATCCCCTGCGCGGCCCGCGCGTAGGTGAGGAAGCCGATGCTCGGCGCGGCGCCGCAGAGGACCGAGCCGAGGGTGAAGAGGACGGTGCCGATCACGAACACCCGGCGGCGTCCGTAGAGGTCGGCCAACGACCCGGCGGTGAGCAGCAGGGCCGCGAGGCTGAGCGCGTAGGCGTCGATGACCCACTGGAGGTCGGACAGCGAGGCGTCGAGGTCGCTCTGGATGTCGGGGAGGGCGACGTTCACGATCGTGACGTCGAGCAGCAGCATGAACACACCGGTGCAGACGGCCACGAGGGTCCACCACCTGCCCCGGTCGGTGCCCGGTACGGGCGTCGTCGTCTCGGCCATCATCAACCACCAAATCATCAAGGACTAAACGATTACCTGCAGTACGATACGCTGGTCGGGAGATTCGTCAAGTGCCTAACGATCAGGAGCCGAACGGTGGGGTTGCCCGAGCCGACCACGAGCCGTGAGCTCCTCCCGGCGCTCGCCGACGCGCCGGGACACCTGCTCTGGCGGGCCGCCGCCCGGGTCACCGCCGAGCTCGGCACCCGGCTGCCGGCCGGCGTCGACATCCACGCGTACGCCGCCCTCCTCGCCCTGGCCGGCGGGGCCACCCGCTCGCAGCAGGCGATCGCGGCGATGGTCGACGTCAGCCGCACCACGATGGTCCGGGTCGCCGCCGACCTCACCGAGCAGCGCCTGGTCGAGCGCGTCCGCAACCCCGACGACCGCCGCTCCTACGCGCTGACCCGGACGCCCGAGGGTGCCGCCGCCGCGCGCGGCTGGCGCCGGCACGCCGAGGACCTCGAGGACGCGCTGACCGCCGGCTTCACCCCCGCCGAGCGCGAGGACCTGCGCCGGCTGCTGCTCGGGATCGTCGCGGGCGAGCTGTCGCCGGACACTCCCGAGCCGCTGCTCGAGAGCCTCGGCTTCCTGATCACCCGGGCCCACCAGCGGATGCACCGTGCGTACGCCGCGGCGCTCGAGGCCCTGCGCATCGAGCCGCGCCACTTCGGCGTGCTGACCACGCTCACCTCACTCGGCCCGGTGCCGCAGGCCGAGCTCGGCCGTCAGCTCGGCGTGAGCGGTGCGAGCGTCGTCCAGATGGTCGACGACCTCGAGGCCCGCGGGCTGGTCGAGCGGCGCCGCCTGGAGACGGACCGACGGACCCAGGTCCTCCACCTGGTGCAGCCCGAGGCCGGCGAGGTGCTCGCCGAGGCGACGCGGATCGCCGAGTCGACCGCCGCCGAGCGCCTCGGCGGCATCGACGCCGCCCAGGCGCGGCGTCTCGTCCTGCTCCTGCAGCGCTTCGTCACCGCGCCCTGATTCACCCGGCCGGCGCGAGCTCCGGCTCCTCGGGGAGCGTCCGGTCGGCCAGCCGCAGCTCGGGCTCCTCGTCGGCATGCGGACGCGTCACCAGCGCGGTCAGCACGAACGCCGCGGTCCCGGCGGCCGCCGAGACCAGCGTCGCCCACCCGTCGAAGCCGGCCCCGACCAGGTCGTTGTCGACGTGGAAGAGGTCGTTCGGGACGCCGTACAGGGTCGGGGTGAGGGCGAGCAGCACCAGCCGGACGACCAGGCCGACACCCGCGCCGACCAGGGCCGCGGTCGAGGTGGCACGCTTCCAGAACAGCCCGATCAGGAACGGCGCCGCGAGGCACGCGAGCATCAGGTCGAAGGCGAGCGTCAGCAGGATGCCCGTCTGGCTCACCCGGATCGCGAAGACGATGCCCACGACCACGACCGGGATCATCGCCACCCGGGTCCAGCGCAGCAGCGGGTCGTGGTGACCCGGCTCGACGTCCCGGCGGACGCCCGCGATGTTGCGCACCGCCACCGCCGACGTGGCGAGGATCGCGCCCGAGGCGGTCGAGAAGGACGCGGCCACGATGCCGGAGAGCGAGAGGACCGCGAGCATCGTGGGCGCGTGCTCGTCGAGCAGCTGGTAGATGATCGGGGCGGGGTCGGAGGCCAGGCCGAGCTTGGCCACCGACGTCAGGGCGATCAGCGACCAGAGCACACCCACGATCGCCGTGGCCCCGGCGCCGACGAAGCACGCCCGCCGCGCGATCTCCGGCGTCCTGGCCGCGAAGATCCGCTGCATGAAGTCGATGGCGACCAGGTCGCCGATGCCCAACGACACCAGCGTGGCCCAGTTGATCGGCGCGCCCTGCGAGGAGTCGGTGAGCTGACCGAGGTCGAAGGGACCGAGCCCGTCGGGGATCGCGATGCCGTACTTCCCCGCCACCCAGCAGAAGAGCACGATCGTCGCGACGCCGGTGATGATCGCCTGGATGACCGCCGTGTAGGCGTCGGAGAAGAGACCCCCGCCGATCGTGTAGGCGAGCACCAGGCACACGGCGAGGACGACGCCGACGTCGTACGACATCCCGGTGAAGTACTCGACGAGGAAGCCCATCGCGACCAGGTTGCCGGCCAGCAGGATCGTGAAGGCGAAGATCATCAGGACCGACGCGACGACCTCCACCGGACGGTTGTAGCGCCGCGCGAAGAAGTCGCCGAGCGTGAAGAGCCCCATCCGGTTCATCGGCCTGGCGAGGAAGAGGCCGGCCAGGAGCAGGCAGATCGCCAGCCCGATCGCCAGCGACGCGCCCGCCCAGAAGCCGTACGCCGCGCTCAGGTCGGTGTTGCCGACCGTCGCGTTGCTGTCGACGGCGGAGGTGGTGAGCGCGACCGCGACGAGCGGGACACCGAGCTGACGCCCGGCGACGAGGTAGTTGGCGCTGTCGCCGTCGATCTTGCGGGCGACGGCGATGCCGACCACCAGCACGACCAGGACGGTCAGCGCGACACCGGTGATGATCATGGGTGCTCCTGGAGAGGTGCGCGGGGCGCGAGCGACTTTCGATCACTCGACAGATAGTGGGCACGATTCAGCCCGGCGCGTGTTACAGCGGCGCTGCCCCGCGGCGCACAATCTCGTTACACGCACGCCCTCCCCCGCGCACCGTCCCCGGCACCACTCACCGTTCACCGCTCGATGAGCACCGTCCTCGCGAAGGCGCCGTCGGCCCCCGCCAGCTTCGCGGGCAGGCAGACGAGCTCGTACTCGCCCGGCTCGACGTCGGTCAGGAGGGCGTTCTCCAGGATGATGACGCCGGCCGGCAGCAGCGCGTGGTGGACGTCCCAGGTGTCGGTGCGGGTGTGGCACTCGATGGTCAGGTAGTCGATGCCCAGCAGCCGGACGCCGTGCTCGATCGCCCACTCGGCGGCGGAGGGTCCGACGCCGACCCAGGCCGGGGCCCGCTCGGTGTCGTGGATCGGACCTGACGTGCCCGAGTTGGTCGTCTTGAGCAGGATCCGCTCGTGCCCGGCGGCGCCGGCCGCGAGGAGGTGGTCGGCGGTGATCTCGCCCTCGACGCCGGTCAGGTCCAGCACGACGGCGGGGCCGACCAGCGTCTCGAGGTCGATCTCGTCGACGGGTGTCGCGCCGGTGACGAAGTGGGCGGGGGCGTCGACGTGGGTGCCGGTGTGGGTGCCGAGGCGCCAGCGGGTGACGTTCGAGGCGTGACCGGCCTCGATCGACTCGACGACCTCGACCTCGGGCTTGCGCCCCCAGTGCAGCATGTCGGGGTGGATCGGCATGGTGATGTCGTGGACGCGCATCACGCGGTCACCGCCTCGACGGCCGCGGCCGCCTCCATGATCACGCGGGCGACGTGGTCGGGGTGCAGCCAGGGCGTCATGTGGGTGCCGGGCACCTCGGAGGTGGTCGCACCGGCGCGGGCCGCCATGCCCCGCTGGGCGACCGGCGGGATCGCCGGGTCGTCCGCGGCGACGACGTACCAGCTGGGGCGCAGCCGCCAGCCGGGCACCCCGGTCGGCTCGGTGAAGATCAGCTCGTTGCACACACGGGTCTCGCGCGGCCGGGCGCGGAGCTCGGGGGTGTGGTCCCACGACAGGACCGCGCGCGACTCCTCGGTGTCCTCGATCTCCCAGCTGCCGTCCTCGCCGATCACCTGGAACTGCGACATCGCCGCCGGTGGGTAGCTGTCGCAGATGGCGTCGATCGACTCGTCCTCGTCGGGCGCGAAGGCGGCGACGTACACCAGGGCCGCGACGCGGTCGTCACGCCCGACGTTGGTGATCACGGCCCCGCCGTAGGAGTGCCCGACGGCGACGACCCGGCCCGACGGGCCGGCCAGGTCGTCGAGCTCCGCCGTGGTGTGCGCGAGGTCGGCGGCGAGCGAGGTGAGCGGGTTGGTCACACAGCGGGTGCGGAAGCCGGCCTGCTGGAGCAGCGGCTCGACGTCCTGCCACGCGGCGGGGTCTCCGCCGGCGCCGTGGACGAGCAGGATGCCGGGGCGGTCGGTGGTCATGGGGTCCTCTCGAGGTTGATCAGGCGACGGTGTGCTCGCGCCAGCCCGGCCAGTCCGGGTCGTGGGCGGGCCAGACGGTGGTGCCTTCGGCGGCGTCGAGCTCGGCGAGCCGCTCGATGGCGCGCTGGGCGGCCGCGGCGTCCTCCGGGCGCTCCGTGCTGCCGCAGCGGGTGGGGCCGGTGACGTTGACGTGCAGGTCGGCGGCGTCGCAGGCGAGGACGATGCGCTGGCCGGGCAGGCTGACGGCGAAGGACTGGTGGCCCGGGGTGTGCCCGGCCGTGTCGAGCGCCCAGAGCCCGGGCGCCAGCTCGGTGTCGCCCTCGGCGAGGACGACGTCGAGACCGGAGCGCCGGAACTCCGACGGGTTGGCCGCGACGACCGCCCCGGTGGCGGCGTACTCCCACTCCGCCCGCTGGAGCAGGACGGGGATCCCGGGCGCGACGAGTCGCAGACCGCCGGTGTGGTCGAAGTGCACGTGCGAGATGCCGACGGCGCGCAGGTCGCGCCACGACAGGCCGAGGGCGGCGACCTGCTCGAGGAGCGGATCGCCGGGCGGGACGACCGGGTTGTAGCTCCCGTGCACGAACCGCGCGCGACGGATCGCGGGGTCGGCGAGCGCGTCGACGTCGAAGCCGCTGTCGAGCAGGACCCAGCCGTCGGCGTACACCACGACGGCCGCGGTCACCGGCTCGAGCAGGAACGTCGAGGCGGACCCGCCGTGCAGGGACAGCGACTCCGGGATGGGCTCCCACCCGAGGACCAGCGGGTGCATCCGCAGGGGCATGCCGTCGAGGTCGGCGACCGGTCCGTCCACCGGTCGCGGACGCGCCAGGGCGGAGACGAACCGGGACACGGCGAGACCTTTCTGTCGAGCGACAGATCAAGGAAAGTTGGATCCAATGTCATCCATGTTACATCCAATGGAGACTCGGATTAATCCTTCCGGTCAGTCCCTCCGGCCCGCTCCCACCAGCCGCAGGGCCGCGTCGGCGATGAACTCGGGCGTGTCCGCGGCGAGCTCCCCCTCGCGGCGCCGGCGCAGGATCACCGACTCGACCAGACCGAACACCAGGCTGGCCAGGGCGTCCGCCCCGCCCGGGTCCACCCCGGCCACGTCCGCGACCAGGTCCCGGTAGGCCGCGTAGAGGCGCTCTCGCTCGGCGTGGAAGGGCGCGAAGCGCTCGTCACCGAGCTCGGGCAGCAGGTAGAGCGAGCCCAGGTTGTGCTCGCCCTCGACCAGCAGTCGGACGTCGTACTCGCACAGCCGACGCAGGCGTGCCTGGGGCGGGTCGTCGGCGCCGGCCCCGGTGACCAGCGACGTGGCGAGCTCGACGGAGGGCTGCACCGTGTCCATGAGCAGGGCGAGCAGGATCGCGTGCTTGCCCGGGAAGTAGTGGTACATCGTGGCCTGCGAGATGCCGGCCGCCTGCGCGATCGCGTAGGTGCTGGTGCTGCCGTAGCCGACCTCGCAGAAGAGCTGCGCGGCGGCGCGGAGGATGTCCTGCTCGGTGGTCAGGCCCGAGGTCGACGGGCCCTTGGCCCGAGGCCGGCCCAGGCGTGGCATGCGGCGAAACTAGCAGTCGCCGGCTCAGAAGAGATCGGCGTACTCCCGCTGCTCCCAGTCGGACACGTGGGCCAGGTAGCGCTCCCACTCGGCCCGCTTGATCCGGGTGTACCAGTCGACGACGGTGTCCCCGAGCCCGGCGCGGAAGGCGGTCGACGACGCGAGCGCGTCGACGGCCTCGCCGAGGGATCGCGGCAGCCGCGGGGCGGTGTCCTCGTAGGGGTTCTCGGTCGGCGGGCGCAGGTCGAGGCGACGGCTCAGGCCGTCCAGGCCGCTGACGACCTGGGCGGCCACGTAGAGGTAGGGGTTGGCGGCCGGCTCGCCGCTGCGGTTCTCCAGACGGGTCGCCGACGGGTCCGCGGCCCGGACCGCGCGGACCATCGCACCCTTGTTGTCGAGGCCCCAGGCGATCCGGTCGGGGGCGAGCGAGTAGGGCTGGTAGCGCTTGTAGCCGTTCACGGTCGGGGTCGTGAACGCCGCGGCGGCCGGTGCGTTGGCGAGCAGGCCCTCGAGCCACGAGCGTCCGGTGACCGACAGCGCCTCGTCGCCGCCGTCGGGGTCCGGCACGAACGCCGCCCGTCCGGTCGCGAGGTGTCGGAGCGACTGGTGGAGGTGCCAGCCGGTCGACGCGCTGGCGGCGCCCTGGGGCCGCGACATGAACGTGGCGTGGTAGCCGAGCCGCCGGGCGATCTGGCGGATCGCCGTCCGGCAGACCACGACGGCGTCGGCCGTGGTGGCGGCGTCGGCAGCGTCGAGGGTGAGCTCGATCTGGCTGGCGCCGAACTCGAGCTCGAGGGTGCGCACCGGAAGGTCGAGCGCGGTGAGGCCGGAGTAGAGGTGCTGGACGACGTCGTCGAGCCCGTCCAGCGTCTCCTCGTGGAGCAGCTGGGAGCCGGGCGTCGTCGGATCGCTGTCGCCACGGAAGAGGTGGAGCTCCAGCTCGGCGCCGACGGTCATCGCGTAGCCGCGCTCGGCGAGCGCGGCGAGCTGGTCGCGCAGGAGCGAGCGGGTGCAGAAGGGGACGGCCGAGCCGTCGGGGAAGCGGACGTCGCAGAGGATCCAGCCGGTGCGCTCGGCCCAGGGCACCACGCGGAAGGTCGTCGGGTCGGGCACCAGCACGACGTCGCCCGCGCCCGAGAAGCCCTCCACGCCGACGCCGACCTCGGAGCGGAAGACGGGGAAGACCGACGAACCGGACGTGTCCTTGAGCAGGAGCGAGCTGGGGGCGGTGATGCCGTTGCGCAGGGCGCCCGCGAGCGCGGCGCGGGCGACGGTCTTGCCGCGTACGATGCCGTGCTGGTCGACGAAGCCGAGGCGCACCATCTCGATGCCGAGCTCGTCGACCACGCGGCGCAGCTGGGCGGCTGCGGCGTACTGCCGCTCGGACCAGAGGTCGTGGACGTCGACGAAGCCGCCCCGGTCGCTGCTCAGCATCGGTCGGGCGCTGGCACCGCCGCCGGCCTCGGCGACCGGCCGCTCGTCGACGTTACGCATCCACGGGCTCCTCGGACTCCACGGTCGCCCGGTGCCACGGCGATGCGGCGCGGCGCTCGGCCTCGCTGGCCAGCCAGCGCTGCTCCCAGCCGTCGTGGTCGGTGACGAGGTCGACCGCGTACGGGCCGACGAGCGCGGCCGCCTCCTCCTCGGAGACGGGGTGCGAGGGGAGCGGACCACCGGCGGCGAAGGTGTCGAGCGCGCGCAGGAGCAGGCGGCGGTTGGCGGTGACGGCGCGGTCGGAGACGCCGAGCCGCTCGAGGGTGCGGTCCTGGATCGGGCCCATGCTCTCGACGGCCCACTGGTCGTGGACGTTGATGTCGAGGCCCATGCCCGTGTAGGTGAGCTCCTGCTGCTCGCGTGCGTCGAAGCCCCAGTTGTTGGAGCGGTTGCGCAGCGGCCGGTAGTCCGGGAGCGAGACGCCCTCGAGCCGCTGCTGCAGGAGCGTCTCCTGGTCGGTGGGCTCGGCGAAGTCGTAGAAGATCATGTACCAGTAGTGGTGCTCGTCGTCGATGGGCACGTGCCACTGGGTGAAGACCTTGCTGTTGCCGAAGGGCACGACGAAGGCGTTGGGGAACATCAGGTTCGTGACGCGCACGTGCCGCAGATGCTCGGTGAGCTGACGGATCGCGAAGACGCGCAGGCCGTGGTCGACGGTCTCGACCTCGATGTCGGGACGGAAGTGGTCCCCGACCAGCTTCGACAGCTTCTGCCCGGTCCCGGCGACCTCCTCGCTGAACTGCTGGCCGTAGACGTCGCGCGGGTCCTCCTGGATGAAGCGGTGCAGGAAGGAGACGTGGCTCGGGTCGATGCCGCCCTCGAGACCCTGGAGCCAGTTGCACTCCCACAGCCCCTTGAAGGCGAAGGTGTACTGCTCCGGCGCCGTGAAGCAGTCGTAGTGCGGGAACGGCGGCGGGTCGCCAGCGCCCAGGTAGGCGAAGACGAGACCGTTGCGCTCGACGCAGGGATAGCTGCTGATCCGCACCTTGTGGAGGAACTGGCTGTGCTCCGGCTCGGCCGGCTGCTCGACGCAGCGACCCTCCCCGTCGTACAGCCAGCCGTGGTAGAGGCAGCGCAGGCCGCCGTCCTCGAGCCGGCCGTAGGAGAGGTCGACGCCGCGGTGGGCGCAGAAGCGCGAGACCAGGCCCCAGCCGTCGGGCCTCTTGAAGAGCACCAGGTCCTCGCCCATGATCCGCACGGCTTTGACCGGACGGTCGCTCGGCATCTCCGAGACCAGCGCCACGGGCTGCCAGTAGGAGCGCATCAGCCGGCCCAGCGGGGTGCCCGGCCCGGTCTGGGTGAGCCGGTCGTTGTCTTCCTTCTTCAGCACCTGCGGACTCCTTCGGTGGGTGTCAGGCGGTCGCGGGGAGGACCATCGCCGCCATCAGGCCGACCTCGACGAGGCCGGCGAGGGCGAGCACGCGGCGGGAACGGGCCCGGTGGCCGGACGCGCGGACGACCCGCACGGCCAGGACGGTCACGATGACGACGACCCCCGCCAGCACGCCCCACCAGAGCCAGCCCGGCACGTCGGCGGCGGCGTGGCTGCCGGCCATGTCGTGCATGCCGCTCATGCCGGTCATGCCGGTCATGCCGCTCATGTCGGACATCCCGGCCGCGTCGTGCATGCCGTGCAGGTCGGCCGCGCCGTCCTCGGCAGGGGTGGCGCTCGCGGCCGAGGGCAGGGCGAGCAGCGCGACCAGCGCCGCCACCACGCCCCACGAGTGGCCGGCGCGCCGACCGCTCGGCGCGAAGACCCCGGCGGCGACCGCCGCCAGCGCGACCAGTGCCGCCCAGACCGCGCCCGGCAGCAGGCCGGACCCGAGCAGGCACGTGTCGACCATCGCCAGCAGCACCAGGGCGGGGCACGCCACGTGCAGCGGATGCCAGTCGTGGGACCGGGCGACGAGGACGAGGTGGACGGCACAACCGACCACCATCGCGGCTCCCATCAGCAGCACGGCGACGCCTCCTCTTCGAACTATTGGATCCAAAGAGTACATGTTCGGATCCTTCAAGCGCCACGCCGTATCCTCCGCTAGAGTCCGGACACGCACCGCCGCGCGACATCGAGAGGGGACGGGATGCCCGACCAGGCAGACGAGGAAGCACTGTCGCCAGCGACCCTGGTCGACGACCTGGCCGCCAAGATCCGCGACCTGATCATGGCCGGCGAGATCCCCATCGGCGGGCAGCTGCGCCAGGCCGACCTGGCCGCCACCTTCGGGGTCAGCCGCACCCCCGTGCGCGAGGCGATCCGTCAGCTCCAGAGCGGCGGCCTCATCGCCGTGCACCCCAACCGGGGCGCGGTCGTCCGCGTGCCCGCCCCGTGGGAGGTGCGCGAGGCCTACGAGGTCCGCGCCGAGCTCGAGGCGCTCGCGGCGCGCCGCGCGGTCTCCCGGATCACCCGCGAGCAGCTCGACGAGCTCGAGGTCAGCAACCGGGAGATGTACGAGCACTCCGCCGCGCAGAGCGCCGGCGAGCAGGCGCCCACCCACCGGCGCGCCAACGACGCCTTCCACACGCTCATCACCGAGATCTCCGGCAACGCCCGGCTCGGGCGCACGATCGAGGACCTCAACGGCGCCTTCCCACGCAACGTCTCCTCGCAGCTGATCGTCACCGACAGCCGGCACCGCGACGAGAACTTCGCCGAGCACGAGCGGATCGTCGCCGCGCTGCGCGCCGGCGACGCCGACGCCGCCGCCGAGGAGATGCGCGTGCACGTGATCAAGGCCGGCGACGCGCTGGCCCGCTGGTACGAGCAGCGCTCCTCCACGGTCTTCTCAGGCTGAGACCGCCCCCTCGGCCGGCGCGAGCCAGGCCAGGACCTCCTCGGACGTCACGAGGGCACCGTCCTGGAGCTGGGCGATCATCAGCAGCGCGTCGTCGTGGGCCTGCCGCGACGAGCCCGAGACGACGTCCGAGACGACGCTGATCCGGAAGTCGCGCTGATCGGCGTCCATGGCGGTGTAGAGGATGCAGATGTCGGTGAAGCCACCGATGAGGACCAGGCTGTCGACGGCGTACTGCTTGAGCACGATGTCGAGCTCGGTGGCGAAGAACGACGAGTAGCGGCGCTTGCGGACGTGGTGCTCGGTGGGCAGCGGGTCGAGGCCGTGGGCGATCTCGGTGTCGGCCCACCCCTCGATGCAGTGCTGCCCCTCCGAGCCGTCCAGCTCCCGGCCCATGTCGGTCAGGTGCGGCTTGTGGACCTCCTGGATCCAGACGACGGGCAGGTCCGCGGCGCGACAGCCGGCGACGATCGCCTTGGCCTTCTCGAGCTGGTCGGTGGCGTACGCCGAGGTCGACGACGACAGGTCGCCGCCCTGGAAGTCGACGACGACGAGCGCCGTCCGGCCCTGGGTGTTCATGCGGTCTGCTCCTCGGGGGTACGGCGGCCGGCGAGCCACGTCTCGACGGCGGCGGTGGTGACGAGCGCGTCGCGCTGGAGGTACTTGATGGCGCGCAGGGCGGCCTCGTGGAGCTCGGGGTTCGTGCCCGTGACGAGGTCGGCGACGCAGCGGATGTGGTGGTCGAGCTGGTGCGCGTCGACCAGGCTGTAGTGCACCGAGACGTCCGTGGTGCCGCCGGCCAGCAGGACCGTCTGCGCGCCGTAGCCGTGCACGACCAGGTCGAGCTCGGTGCCGTAGAAGGCCGAGTGGCGGTGGCGGCGGACGACGTACTCCTCCGGGCGGTCGGCGAGGCCCGGGGCGGCCGGGACGGAGGCCGCCGGACCGGTCATGGTGCGGGCGAAGACGACCGGGACACCGGCGTCGCGGCAGCCGGCGACGAGCGCCTCGACCCGCGCGACCTGCGCGTCGTGGTCGGGACCGGGCGCCACGTCGAGGACGACGAGGACGACCTCGCCGACCGGCGTGAGGTCGGCCGACGGGGTCCAGTCGAGGACCTGGAGCGGCGAGAACTCCTGGGGCACGGGGATTCCTTCCGGGGGTGGGTCAGCTGAGGCGGACGCGCGGGTCGATCGCCGCGAGCGCGATGTCGACGAGCGCGTTGATGACGACGTAGAAGGCGCCGAGGAGCAGGCTGATCGTGGCGACGGCATTGGTGTCGGCGCGGTCGATGGCCATCACGAGGTACTGGCCGAGCCCGTTCCAGGAGAAGATCTGCTCGACGACGACCAGGCTCGACAGCATCATCCCGAACTGGACGCCGAGCATGCTCAGGGCGGGGCTGGCCGCGTTGCGGAGCCCGTGGCGCCGCAGCACGCTGCGCTCGGACTCGCCCAACGACCGAGCCGTGCGCGCGTACGCCGACCCGATGCTGGTGCTGAGCCCGTCGGCCAGGACCCGCGCGAGCGCCACGCCGGGGCCGAGGCTCGCGGCGAAGGCCGGCAGCAGCAGGTGCTGCAACGCGTCCCACGAGTAGGCCAGGTTGCCGGTGAGCAGGCCGTCGAGCACGTAAATGCCCGAGAGCCCCTCGCTCGGGCCGTACGACGTGCGTCCCGAGACGGGCAGCCAGCCGAGCTGGACGAAGAAGATCAGCACGCCGGCCGTCGCGACGAGGAAGGCCGGCGCGCTCGCCGCACCCAGCAGCGTGAACCGGACGATCCCGCCGAAGCAGCCGGGCAGCGCGTAGACCCGGGCGAGCACGACCCCGATCACCACCGAGAAGAGGAGCGTGGCGATCGCGAGCTCGAGCGTGGCGGGCAGCCGGTCGGCGAGCTCGGCGCGCACCGGGCGACGGGTGCTCAGGCTCATCCCGAGGTCGCCGTGGAGCAGCCGCGAGACGTAGTCCCAGAACTGCACGGGCATCGGGTCGTCGAGACCGAGCTTCTCGCGCATCGCCGCGACGGCCGAGGCCGAGGCGTTGTTGCCGAGGTAGGAGCGCACCGGGTCGCCGCCGCCGTACCGGCTGAGCACGAAGACGAGGATCGAGAGGCACAGGAGCACCAGGACCAGCGATCCCAGGCGCCGTACGGCGAAGCGCAGCATCAGGCCCCCGTTCCACGCAGCAGGCTGCGCAGCGCGTCGCCGGTGTAGGTGAAGAGCAGCGAGAGCAGCCCCACCGCGATGCCCGGGATGACCGCGATCCACCAGGAGCCGAGGATGTACTGCATGCCGGAGGAGGCCATCAGCCCCAGCTCGGGCGCCGGCTCCGGGGACCCCAGCCCGATGAAGGCGAGGCCGGCGAGCATCGCGATGACCCCGCCGATGTCCATGCTCGCGGTGACCACGACCGTCGGCAGCACGGACGGGACGACGTGGCGCCGCACGAGCGTGAGGCCGCGGGTGCCGCTGAGCCGGGCGGCCTCGACGTGCGGGCTGCTGGCGACCCGGCGCACCTCGCCGCGGGTCAGCCGCGCGTAGAGCGGCCACCAGATCACCGCGATGCCGATCATCGAGCTGCTCAGGCTGGGGCCGAGGCCCATGGCGACCGCCATCGCGACGATGGTCGCCGGGAAGGCGAGGAAGAGGTCGGTGAGTCGCATCAGCACCTGGTCGACCCACCCGCCGGCCATCCCGGCCAGGGTGCCGAGCGCCAGGCCGAACACCGCACTGCCCAGGGTGACGACGCAGGCGGCGTACAGGCTGGTCCGCGCGCCCTCCACCACCCGCGTGGCGATGTCGAACCCGAGGTGGTCGGTGCCCAGCCAGTGGCCGGCGCTGAAGGGCGCCAGGTCGGGTGGACCGGAGACCGTGATCGAGCTGTACGGCGAGAGGGCCGGACCCAGCAGGGCGACCAGGACGACGACCCCGAGCAGGGTCAGCGCGACGACCGCCCCGACCGGGCGCGCTTCGTGCCCACGTCGACCGGGCCGGCTCGGGAGCGGCAGCATCCGCCGGCGCGCCGGCGCGGCCGCCGTGGGTGCGGGCACCGTCGTCGCGTCAGGGGAGGACGGCATCGAGCAACCTCCTGCCGTAGGCACTGGTCATGGAGTCGGAGAGGTCGCCGGCGTCCACCCGCTCGACGATCCGGCCGTCGCTGATCACGTCGACCCGGTCGGCGATCACCCGCGCGGCCGCCAGGTCGTGGGTGACGAAGAGGATCGAGAGGCCGAGCTGCTGGCGCAGCAGGTTGAGGAGGTTGAGGACGGTGCACGCGACCGACACGTCCAGGGCGCTGGTGGGCTCGTCGCAGAGCAGCAGCGCAGGCGGGACGACGACGGCGCGGGCGATCGCCACCCGTTGGCGCTGGCCGCCGGACAGCTGACCGGCCTTGCGCCGGAGCACCTGGTCGGGGTCGAGGGCGACGCGCTCGAGGGCGAGCCGGATGCGGGCCGACCGCTCCGCATCCGTGAGACCGGTGCCTTCGGGGGTGTTGCCGAGCCGCTCCAGGAGCAGCTGCTCGACCGTGCGCCAGGGGGTGAGCGAGGCGCCCGCGTCCTGCGGCACCACCTGCACCCCGGCACCGCCGCGGTCGTCGATCACGACGTCCCCGCCGTCGGCCTGCTCGAGCCCGGCGGCGATGCGGAGGATCGTGGACTTGCCCGACCCGCTCTCGCCGACCAGGGCGACGCTCTGCCGCGGCTCGACGGTCAGGTCGATGCCGTGCAGCACCTGCTTCTCGCGCGAGCCGAGCAGGCCGCCGGTCCGGAAGCTCTTCGTCACGGCCACCAGCTCGAGCGCCGGTGGTCGTCGACGTTCGGGCTCGGGTGCCGCGAAGGAGGCCCAGGTGAGCTCGCCGGCGCTCCAGCGACGGGTCAGGCTCTCGGGCTCCGGCTGCGCGAGGCCCTCGGACATCGACGCGACGACCGTCGGCTCGGGCGGTCCGACGGGGCGGGCCCGGTCGGTGTCGAGCGTGAGCCGCGACGCGACGAGGCGGCGGCTGTACTCGTCCTGCGGCGCGTCGAAGACCTGGGCCGACGGGCCACGCTCGACGATCCGGCCGTGCCGCATGACGGCGACGTCGTCGCACATCGTGCGCGCCACGCCGAGGTCGTGGGTGACGAAGAGCAGGCCGCAGCCCAGCCGGTCCTGCTCGCGGCGCAGCAGGGAGAGGATCTGGGCCTGCACGCTGACGTCGAGCGCCGTGGTCGGCTCGTCCGCGACCAGCACCGCGGGCCTGCGGGCCAGCGCCATCGCGATCATGACCCGCTGCCGCATGCCGCCGGAGAGCTGATGGGGGTAGGAGCGCAGCACCACCTTCGGCTCCCGGATCTCCACCTCCTCCAGCCACCGGAGGCTCTCCTGCTTGTCGCGGGTGACCCAGGTGAGCATCCGCCCGACCGTCATCGTCGGGTCGAGGGAGGCCATGGGGTCCTGGAACACGGTGGTGACGAGGTGCCCGCGCACCTGGCCCCATCCGCGCTCATCGCCGGGGTCGAGCTCCCGGTCGGCGATCGCCACGACGCCCTCGGTCGCGACCTGCTCCTCGCGGGTCAGGAGCCCCTGGACCGCGAGGCCCAGGGTGCTCTTGCCCGAGCCGGACTCGCCGACCAGGCCGAGGCACTGGCCGGGGGCGACGCGCAGGTCGACGTCGGCGGCCGCCACGACCGGACCGCCCTTGGTCAGGTAGCGGACGGTGAGGCCGTCGACGCGCAGGGCCGGCCGGTCCGTCCGGGTCACGACTCGGGGTGCAGCAGGTCGAGGTCGAGGACCCCGGTGATGACCGGGTTCCAGGAGTCCTCGACGCCGCCGACGTCCTTCTGCGTCACGACCGTGCCGAGGCTGGTCGCGACCGAGTACCAGTACGCCGACTCGCTCACGAGCTCGGCCGCCTGACCGTACTTCGCGATGTCGTCGTCCTCGACCGCCTCGCCGAGCAGCTTGGTCGCCTCGGGCACCTCGGCGCCGAAGAGGTCGAGGCCGCCGTCCGGGGTGTAGAAGACGTAGCCCCACGAGTCGGGGTGCGCGGTGTCGGGGAAGCCGGAGAAGAAGGTGATGTCCGGGGCGTCGGCGCCCTTGGCGAGCGCGGAGTAGTAGGTGCCGGAGCCGAAGCTGACGCTCTTGGCGTCGATCCCGGCGCCGTTGAGGGTGGCCGCGAGGTGGTCGCTCAACGACTTGCCCGACGGGCTCGACGCCGGGTAGCCGATGGTGATCGTCTTGCCGGACAACGCACCGTCCGCCAGCGAGGCGAGCGCCCCCGAGTCGTACTGGATCACCTGCTGGTCCACGTCCGAGGGCAGCAGGTTCTTCGGGAAGACCTCGGTCGTCGGCTCCGCGGTGCTGCCCAGCGACGAGGTGGCCAGGTCGGCGAAGTCGATGCCCGAGACGAACGCCTTGCGGGTCGCGTCGTCGCCGAGCGCCGCGCTCTGCGGGTTCACGAACATCGTCGGCGTCTGCATGCTCGAGAAGGCGTACGTCGCGAGGTCGGAGTCCTGGGTGAAGTCGTCGTACGTCGTGTCGTCGGCGTAGCCGATCACCGCGTCGAGGTCGCCGCTCTTCATCTGGAGCTGGACGGTGGACATGTCGGCGACGACCGGGAAGTCGATCTCGGAGTAGCCCGGCTTCGTGCCCCAGTAGTCGTCGTAGGCATCGAGCTCGTAGGAGACGCCCTCGTGGAAGTCACCGTAGGTGTAGGGGCCGGTACCCGCGTCGTGGCTGTCGAACCAGTCGGTGCCCTGGTCGCTGACCGGGTGCTCCTTCAGCGCGGTCGGGCTGATCATCTTCGGCCCGAACGGCGAGGCGAGCAGTGCCAGGAAGGAGCTGTTCGGGTACTTCAGCGTGATCACCACCTCGTCGTCCGAGGGCGTGGCCACCTTCTTGACGCCCGCGACCATGTACGACGGCCCCTCGCCGACGTCGGTGCGCCGCTGGAAGGAGGCCGCGACCGCGGCGGAGGTGAAGGGCGTGCCGTCGTGGAAGGTCACGCCGTCGCGCAGGGTGAACGTGAAGACGGTGTTGTCGTCGTTGGCCGACCAGTCCGTGGCGAGCACCCCCTCGAGCTCGGGGTCGGCCTGGCCCGGCTTGTAGGCGAGCAGGCCCTCGTAGGCGCTGTTGACGAGGTTGAGCTCGGGCCCGTCGTACGCCGTGTCCGGGTCGGGCGTCGAGATGCCGCCGAGGAACGCGACCTTGAGGGTGGCGCTCCCCGAGGACGGGGTGTCGGCGTCGGCGCCGGGCGTGGCGCCACCGGAGCAGGCGGTCAGGGCGGTCAGCAGCGCGACCGCCGAGGCGGAGAGGGCGAGAGGACGCAGGGACACGGTTCGGCCTTTCGGGTGGATCAGGGACGGTCGAGGAGCCGGCGGGGGTTGCCGACGGCGATGGTGTGGAGCAGCTCGACGTCGTTGTCGGCCAGGCGGAGGAGTCCGGGGAGGATGCGGCGGAAGAGGTGGTCGTAGCCGTTCCCGCCGTTGCGCTTGAGGTTGGTCTGGCTCCAGACGTCGGCGCCGACGACGAGCTGGCCGGCGTATCCCTGCTCGATCAGCCAGGCGACCATCGCGAAGCGCTCGGGGTCGGTCGGGTTGCGCAGCGAGGGGTCGCCGTAGAGGAAGTCCGAGCCGAACGTGTCGTAGGCGAGGACGGCGCCGCGGCGGGCGACCTCCGCGTGGTAGTCGGGGTCGAAGCGCTCGTCGAGGTGGCCGACGATCACCCGGTCCGGTGCGACGCCCTCCTTCTCGAGCACGTCGAGGGCGTCGAGGCCGACCTGGCCGCGGAAGGAGCAGTGCACCGACACCGCGGCGCCGGTCTCGGCGGCGGCGATCCCGCAGGCCCGCAGCACCCGCCACTCCGCGTCGGTGACGGGATGACTGGTCCCGATCTCGCCGAGCAGCGCGGGGAGGATGCCGGTGCCGTCGATGCCCTCGGTGAGGTCACGGACCAGTCCCTCGGCGATCGCGTCGACCTCGGCGGTCCGGATGTCGGTGGGCATCGTCTCCTCGACGTACCAACCGGTGCCGACGCAGACGTGCACGCCGCTGCGGCGCGAGATCTCCGGGAGCTCCTCGAGCCGGCGACCCATGCCCGGCAGCGTCAGGTCGACGACGGCGCTCGCACCCGCTGCCCGCGCGTCGGCGAGCTCGGCCACGGCGACGTCGGGGTCGTCGAGCACGAGGTTCTCGGGGACGGCGAGCGCGTTCCAGCGCAGGTAGCCCATCGTCTCGGGCCCGATCGGCCCGGGCGGCGGCGGCTCGACCGGCGGCTTGGCCCAGATCCGCAGGTCGCTGAGGAGGTGCTCGTGCATGGACGTCGGCCCCAGGTCCTCCGGGGCGATCGGGCCCAGCACGGTGTGGATCGGCATTGACGTCCTTCGGCGGTCGACGAGCGTGGATCCAATCTAGGCCGCTTGGGATCACATCCGGCGGGCGCCACCGAAACGTCATCTGCTTGTAACAAGTGGATCCAAAGTCAAAGGCTTCGCATCCACAGGTCTATCATGCGGTCCATGACCAGCACTCCGGCCGGGGCCCCCGCGGTCGTCGGCACCGCCGTCCTGATCGTCGTCGACATCCAGGGCGGGGACGTCCCGAGCGACGAGTCCCGCTCCGAGATCCCGACCATGGGTGGCCGCGCCGAGCGGGCGGGCCGGGTGGAACGGCTGATCGAGGAGTGCCGCGCGCACGGCGTCCCGGTCGTCTTCATCCAGGAGGTGCACAAGCCCTCGCTGGTCGACATCGGCCGCGAGCTGGACGGCGCCGAGGGCCCGCACTGCGTCGAGGGCTGGCCCGAGACCGAGCTCGCGCCCTGGGTGCGGCCGCTGCCGGAGGAGTTCCTGATCCGGAAGCGCCGCTACTCCGCCTTCTTCGGCACCGAGCTCGAGATCGTGCTCAAGGCCTACCGCGCCGAGACCGTGCTGCTGATCGGCGGGCTCACCGACGTCTGCATCCACTACACGGCGGTCGACGCCCACCAGCACGACTACCGGGTGCGGGTGCTCACCGACTGCATCGGCGGGTCCAGCCAGGAGGCCCACGACGCGGCCCTCACGGCGATCGCCTACCTCCAGCGCGACGCCCTGGTCACCGCCGACGACGTCTTCAGCTGGCTGGAGACGCTGCCTCGGCCGTGACCACGAGCTCGACGCAGTTCCGGCCGGCCAGGCTGGGGACGCCGACGGTCGCGCGGGTGGCGACGCCGGCGGGTCCGAAGACGTCGACGAAGACGTCGCTCGCGGCCTGGCCGACGAGGTGGTGCGCGTCGAAGTCGGACGTCGCGGCGACGTGGCAGAGCAGCTGGACGAGCCCGGCGACCTCGTCGAGCGAGCCGACGGCGAGCCGCAGCATGCCGAGCACGTTGGTCGCCGCCCGCCGGGCGGCCTCGCACCCCTGCTCGACCGACACGTCCGCGCCGAGGTGGCCCGGGTGCAGCACGACACCGTCGCGCGACTCGGCGGTCATGCCGCCGAGGAAGACCAGGCTCCCCACCCGGTGGAACGCCTTGACCGTGCCGAAGCGGCCGCCGTACGGCGGGTCGGCGTAGTCGGGGATCACCAGCCCCAGCTCCGTCACGCGCTGCTCGGCGGTGCTCACGCCGACCACACCGTCTCGCCGCCGACCACGGTGCGCAGCACCCGCAGGTCGCGCAGCTCCATCGGGTCGATGGTCAGCGGGTCCCGGTCGAGCGCCACCCAGTCGGCGAGCAGGCCAGGAGCGAGGACGCCGTACCGGCCCTCGGCGAAGGCGGCGACCGCGGCCTCGCGGGTGTACGCCGCCAGCGCCTCCTCGACGGTGATCGCCTCGGCGGGATCGAGCGGCTCCTCGCGGTCGCGCACCCGTCGGGTGACGGCCGACCACATGAGCTCGCGGGGATCGAAGGGGAAGTAGGGGCCGTCGGAGCCGAGCGCGACCCGGACGCCGGCGTCGAGCCAGGAGCGCAGCGCGCACATCCGCTCCGCCCAGGGGCCGAGCAGCTCGGCGAGCGCGGCACCGTTGCGGAGCATGATCGACGGCTGCGCCGCCATCACCACGTCCAGCTCGGCCGCGCGCCTCATCGAGGCCGCCGCCGTCTCCAGGTAGCCGTGGATGATCTGCCACTGCCGGCCGCGGATCGACGCGACCCGGTCCGCGGCGGCGTAGCACTCGAGCAGCCGCTCGACCGCGAGGCCGCCGACCGCATGGACCCCGACCGTCCAGCCACTGCGCGCGCAGTGGTCGAGGAGCCGCTGGAAGGCCTCGGTCGGGATCCGCTGGACGCCCGGCTCCCCGGTGTCCGGCCACGGGTCGCGCAGCAGGGCCTGGCTCTTCATGCCCTCGCCGTCGAGGTAGACCTTGATGCCGCCGACGCGCAGCCGGTCGTCGCCGAACCCGGTGCCGAGACCGACGTTCTCCAGCCGCACGATCGCGTCGTCGACCCCGCTGCCCTCCGGCTGGCCGACGTCGACGTACGGCATCGCGACCACCCGCAGGGTGAGCAGGTCGCGGCGCCAGCACTCCTGGTAGCCCGCCAGCTCGTCGCGCGTCGCGGCCGGGTCGATCACCGCGGTGATGCCGAGCTCGTGGAGCGCCGGCTGGAAGACCCGCATCCCCTCGACCCGTTGCTCGAGCGTCGGCGGCTCCTCACCCCACTCCGCCTCGAAGCCGAGCTCCCGCATGCTCGCGACGACCGTGTCCGCGTCGTGCGGGCCGGGCCCCAGGTCGTGGATGACCTTGAGACCGCCCCGCAGCAGGTGCAGGTGGGTGTCGATGAAGCCGGGCAGCACGCAGGTCTCGCCGAGGTCCTCGACGGGAGTGCCCTCCGGACAGGCGGCGAGCACCTCGGCGCGAGTGCCGACGGCGACGATCGTGTCGTCGCGCACCGCCATCGCCTCGGCGGTCGGCCGCTCGGGGTCCATCGTGCGCAGCCGCCCGACGACGACGCGGTACGACGGGGGCGGGATCGGCGAGCCGGTCATCGGGCGAGGTCCTCCAGCTTGGCGTGGGCGAGCGTCGCGAGGAGCGCCGCACCGTCGGGCAGGGCGGCCTCGTCGAAGACCGCGCGGGGGTCGTGGTTGGACGGGGCCGCCTGCGGGTCCGCCCCGGCGGGGGTCGCGCCGAGGAAGATCATCGCCCCCGGCACCTCGGCGAGCACGCGCGAGAAGTCCTCGGAGGCGGTGCTCGGCTCGGTCAGCGACTCGTAGCTCCCCGGGCCGAGCAGGTCCTCGGTGACCCGGGCGGCGAACGCGGCCTCGGCCGGGTCGTTGACCGTCAGCGGGTAGCCCGCGACGTACTCGATCTCGACCTCCACCCCGTGCGCCCGCGCGACGCCGTGCAGCGTCTCGTGGATCGCCTCGGTCAGCCGCGCCTCGTTGGCGTCGGAGAAGCGGCGCACGGTCGCCTCGAACTGCGCCGTGTCCGGGATGATGTTGCGCCGCGTGCCCGCGTGCACCACGCCGACGGTGAGCACGACCGGGTCGAACACGTCGAAGCGGCGGGTGACCATCGCCTGGAGCGAGGTGATCATCTCCGCCATGGCCACGATCGGGTCCCGGCCGCGGAACGGCGTCGAGCCGTGGGCGCCGACGCCGCGGACGGTGACCGTCAGGCCGTGGGAGGCCGCGAGCAAGGGGCCGGCCCGGCCGGTCACCCGGTGCAGCGGGACCTCGGCGGCCGAGACGTGGGTGGCGTACGCCGCGTCGGCGCGCCGGCCGGCGGCGTCGAGGACCCCCTCGCGGACCATCACGCCCGCCCCGTCGTACCCCTCCTCGCCGGGCTGGAACATGAGCACGACGTCGCCGCGGAGCCGGTCGCGGTGCTGGTGCAGCAGCCGGGCGGCCCCGACCAGGCTCGCGGTGTGGAGGTCGTGACCGCACGCGTGCATCGCGCCGTTGACCGCCGCGAAGCCGAGGCCGGTCTTCTCCTCCATCGGCAGCGCGTCCATGTCGCCGCGCAGCAGCACGACCGGCGCGCCCTCGGCCGGTCGTCGGCCGCCGCGCAGCACGGCGGTGACCGAGGTGGCGCCCGTGCCGGTGGTCACCTCCAGCCCGAGGCCGTCGATCGCGTCGAGCACCGCCGCCTGCGTGCGCGGCAGCTCGAGGCCGACCTCGGGCTCGCGGTGCAGGCGGCGGCGGAGCTCCACCAGGTCGTCGGCGAGACCGCGAGCGTCGTCGAGCAGGTCCATGACCCCGACCATATAGTACGCAATGTGATCCAGATTGGATCCACTCACGTTCCGGACGCGCTGCCCTTCCCCGTCGAGGAGTACCGCGACCGGCACACCCGGGTGCGCGCGGCCATGACCCGGCGCGGGCTCGACGTCCTGGTCGTCACCTCGCCGGCGAACCTCTGCTGGCTCACCGGGTACGCCGCGAGCTGGTACCCGCCCCGCCTCCCCGTCTCGCTCCTCCTCCATCGTGAGGCGCCCGAGCTGGTGATCGCCGACTGGAGCCGGCATCGCGACTACGTACCGCTGGTCGCGCTGCACGACGAGCTCGAGCTGCTCGACGACGGCCGGGCGCCCGCACAGGTGGCCACCGCCCTGGACCGACGCGGCTGGCTCGGCGGCCGGGTCGCCCTCGAGTGGCACGAGACCACGCCGGTCCCGGGGACGATGGTCGCCCTGGCCGACGAGCTCCGCTCCCGGGGCGCCGCCCTGACCCGCGGCGACCGGCTGGTCGACGACCTGCGCCTGGTGAAGTCCGAGGCCGAGCTGGCCGTCGTACGCCGGGCCGCGTCGATCCTCGACGACGCCTTCGAGGCCCTCGCCGGGCTGCTCCGGCCCGGCGCCACCGAGCTCCAGGTCGCCGCGACCCTGTCCTCGCTGCTCGCCGAGCGCGGGTCCGAGGTCCCGGCCCAGCACCCGCTCGTCTCCTCCGGCCCGACCGCCTGGGCCGATGTCCACGCCTTCCCGTCGGCGCGGGTGATCGAGCGCGGCGAGATCGTCTCGGTCGACGCCTGCGCCGTCGTCGACCGCTACCACGTCAACCTCCAGCGCACCTTCGCGCTCGGCCACTGGGACCAGCGCGCCGCCGACTACCTGGACGCCGGCCGGCGGGGCCAGGGGGTGCTCTGCGCGCGAGCGGTTCCGGACGCCGCGCCCGCTGCCGCGCTGGCCGCGGCGCAGGCGACGGTCGCCGAGGACGTCCCCGCCGACCACACCTGGTGGGTAGGGGGCTACTCGCTCGGCGTCTCCTTCCCCCCGAGCTGGACCGGCCACCGCTACCTCTCCGACGACGGGTCGGACGGCCTCCGGCTCGCGCCGGGCTACGTCACCAACTTCGAGACCATCACGGTCGTCCCCGACAGCGGCGCCGAGGCGTCCGCGATCGACACGCTCGTGATGACGACCTCGGGTCTCACCCCGCTGTCCCGGCTGGCCCGGGGTCTGTGGCGGCTGGACGGCTGACCCCGCACCTCCGGCGGGGCGGCCGTCAGCCCAGGCTGAAGCCCGGTGCACCGGGATCCGCGTCGAGCAGCTGCCGGGTGTACCAGTGCCGCGGGTCGGCGTAGATCTGCTCGACCGGGCCGGCCTCCACGACCTCGCCGCGGTACATCACGGCGACCACGTCGCTCACCCGCTGCACGACCGCGAGGTTGTGGGAGATGAAGACCATCGTGAGGCCGAGACCGGCCTTGATCTCCGCGATGAGGTCCAGGATCTGCGCCTGCACCGAGACGTCGAGGGCCGAGGTGATCTCGTCCGCGATCACGACCGACGGCTCCACGATCAGGCTGCGGGCGATCGCGACGCGCTGGCGCTGGCCCCCCGAGAACTCGTGGGGGTAGCGGCCCATCGCGTCCGCAGGGAGCCCGACCCGCTCCAGCCACGCGGCGATGCGGTCCTCGTGGCGGCGGACGCTCGCGCGGGCCGGGTCGAGGGCCTCGGCCAGGGTCTGGCCGATGGTGCGCCGGGGCGAGAGCGAGGAGAAGGGATCCTGCGGGACCATCTGCACGCGGCGCCGGTAGTCCTGGGCCGCTCGCCTGCTGCGGCGACCGAGCCGGCGGACGTCGGTGTTCGCGACGACCACCTCGCCCGCGTCGGGTTCGACGATGCCGACCAGGACCTTGGCGAGGGTGGACTTCCCCGAGCCGGACTCGCCGACCACCCCGACGGTCTGCCCGGTCTCGAGCCGGAGGGACACGTCGTGCAGCACCCGGGTCGAGCCGAAGGAGACCCCGAGGTCGACGACGTCGATCATCGGGCCGCTCATCGGTCCGCCCCCTCGACCTCGGGCCGCGACGTGTGCACGACCGGGGTCGCGGCGAGCAGCTGGCGCGTGTACGGGTGCCGGACGGCCTCGGTCGTCATGTGGGCGACGTCGTCGATGGTCTCCACGATCCTTCCGTCCTTCATCACCAGCACGCGGTCGCACAGGGCCCGGACCACCCCGAGGTCGTGCGAGATGAAGAGCACCGACGTACCGGCCGTCGTGTTCATGCGCTTGATCAGGCCCAGCACCTCCCGCTGCACGGTCACGTCCAGGGCCGTCGTGGGCTCGTCGGCGACGAGCAGCTCCGCCCGGGTGCTCATCGCCGAGGCGATCATCGCCCGCTGCTTCATCCCGCCGGAGAGCTGGTGGGGGTACTGCCGCATCCGTCCCTCCGGGTCGGTGAGGAGGACGTCGCGGAAGTGGCCCACCAGGTTCTCCCGCGCGTCCCGGCGCGACGAGCCCAGCGTGGAGGTGAGGACGTCGGTGAGCTGGTTGCCCAGCGTCAGCGCCGGGTTGAGAGCGGTGCCGGGGTCCTGGTAGACCATCGCGACGCGTCGGGCGAGCTCGGGGCCGGGGACCCGGCCGAGCAGGTCCGCCCCGGACAGCTCGACCCGGGCGGCGGTCGCGGTGAGACCCTCGGCGAGCAGCTTCGAGACGACCGAGGCGGTGACCGACTTGCCCGAGCCGGACTCCCCCACGATGCCCAGGATCTCGCCGCGCCGGATCCGGAGCGACACGTCGGAGACCAGGTCCCGACCGCTCGCGTCGTGCCGGACGGTCAGGTGGTCGACGGCCAGGAGGACGTCGGCCTCCAGGGGCTCCGCCGCCGCGTCCGCCCGCCGCACCAGCCGCGACCGCGACGTGTTGGTCCGGGGGTTGGCGGCGGCGGCCAGCCCGTCGCCGACGAAGAGCGCGGCGAGGGACGCGAAGACGAGGGCGACCGACGGACCCACGATGAGGACGGGGTTGGTGTAGATCTTCGACGCGCCCTCGTTGAGGAGCGCGCCCCAGTCGAAGGCCGGGCTCTGCGCGCCCAACCCGATGAAGGAGAGCCCCGAGAGCTCGACCAGGGCGCCGGCGAAGGCCTGGGCGACCAGGATGAGCTGGGGCTCGGCCATGTTCGGGATCAGGTGCCGGACGGCGATCCGGCCCGGTGGAACGCCCATCAGCCGCGCGGTCACGACGTACTCCCGGGCCGCCAGGCCGGCGACCAGGTTGGCCGTCAGGCGGGCGAAGCCGCCGGCGTTGGCGATGCCGATCGCGACCACGGCCGGCCCGAGGCCCTGCCCGAGGACGGCGGCGACGATGATCGCCACGAGGAGCGTGGGGTAGGAGACCCAGAACTCGATGAGCCGCAGCCCCACCTCGCGGACGCGTCGCGGAGCGAGCCAGGTGGCGACGCCGAGCCCGATGCCCAGGACGGCGGCGAGGGCGGTCGAGAGGGTCGCGGCGATGAGGGTCTGCCGGGTGGCCACGAGGGTGCGGGCGAGCATGTCGCGGCCCAGTCCGTCGGTGCCGAGTGGGTGCGCGCCGGTCGACCCGGAGTTGGCGTCGCCGCTCAGGCCGGTCGCGGCGTCGTGCAGCACCAGAGGCGCGACGACGGCGACGACCACGAGCACCCCGAGCATCCCGTAGCCGAGGTAGAGCAGTGGCGACCGGCCACGGCGACCGCGGGCGGCCGCGGCCCGCCGTCGGGGGAGAGCGACGGGCTCAGCCACGGCTGTCTCCCAGCGTGCGGGGGTCGAGGATGCCCAGGACGATGTCGATGACGAGCGTGAAGAGCAGCGAGATCGCGCCGATCACGAAGACGGCGGCGCGGATGACCGGGTAGTCCTTGAACTGCGCGATCGCCTGCACCGTCGTGGTCCCGAGGCCGGGCCAGGCGAAGACCGCCTCGACGATCAGCGCGGAGCCGAGGAGGGCGGTGAGGATGATGCCCGACAGGGTCAGCGCGGTCGTGAGGACGTTGGGCATCATGTGCTTCGCGTAGAGCCGGAGCGACGGGAGCCGCCAGCCGCGGGCGCTGCGCATGTAGTCCTGCTCCAGCACGACCGCGACCTCGCGCCGGGTGATCCGTGCGACCGACGCGATGCAGCCGAGGCTCAGCGCCGCGACGGGCAGCACGGCCGACTCCCCCAGGCCGTAGGCGGGCGAGTAGGCCGGCGGCAGCCAGGCGAGCCAGACCGCGAAGACCGCGATCAGCAGCGTGGCCTGGACGTAGGCCGGGACCGACGCGACGAGGCCCGCCCCGACGTTGAAGAGGTGGTCGAGCCACCGGTGCCGGTCCCCGCGGGTGATGATGCCGACGGCGGCCCCGATGGCGAGGCCGAGGACCAGGAAGACCACCAGCGACGCGAAGGCGATCGTGATCGTGTAGGGCGCCGCCGCGCGGACGAGGTCCAGCGCCGGCATCTGGTAGTGGAACGAGGTGCCGAAGTCCCCGTGCAGCACGCCCACGACGTAGTGGAGGAACTGCTCGGGCAGGGGTTCGTCGAGCCCGAGCTCGACGCGGACGGCGTCGACCTGCGACTGGCTCGCGTCCTCCCCCGCGATCGCGGCGGCCGGATCGCCCGGGATGAGCCGCACGATCACGAACGTGACCACGACGAGCAGGGCGAGGTTGACGACCAGTCCGACGAGGCGGCGTACCAGGAACCGGCGCCACGCGCCGGCGAGGCTGCTCGCCCGGGGCTCCCGGGAGGCCGCCGATGGCGGCCCCCCGGGCGCTCCTGGACCGGACGGCGCGATGCTCGCGTCGACGGAGCTGTTCATCCGACGTGCCTCCTGCCTCGTCCGGTCCGGCGTGCTCAGCTGGTGATGCGCATCGACGAGATGTCCCAGTAGCCGGAGAAGACCGACGTGGCGAATCCGTCGCGGGCGATCACGTAGTGCGTGTCGGTGATGAGCGGCACCATGTCGGCGCGGGTCAGGATCGAGGTCTGCGCCGCCTCGAACTCCGAGCACTGCGTGTCCTCGTCGGAGGCCGCGAGCGCGGCCTGGAGGTGCTGGTAGCCCTCGGTGTTGTCGGCGCCGCCGATGTTGCGCCCGCCCTGGTCGGAGGTCGGTCCGACGTAGGTCGCGATGGTCTCGCTCAGCGGGTTGCTGACCGAGGTGGCGTTGAGCGCGATGTCCCACTTGTCGGGCTCGGTGCGCATCTGCGTCTGCCACTCGGCGGCGTCCGGCGTGGAGACCTTGACGGTGGCGCCGGCGGCGCGCAGCGCCTCGGCCAGGTAGTCGATCGCCGGGTCCCAGTTGGACATCGCAAGCAGGCGGATCGTGGTGCCCGAGAGCTTCGCCTCGGCGGCGTCGACGTCGACTCCGGGCAGGATGGACGAGCCGTCGATGGTGCACGAGACGGTCGACGGGTCGACGCTGGTCAGCGACGTACCGAGGCCGTCGAGGCCCGCGGAGTTGAAGCCGTCCGGATCGATGGCCTGGGCGACGGCGGTGCGCAGGTCCTGGTCGTCGGCGAAGAGGGCGCCCGGGTGCTCGTTGAGGATCAGCGTGTACGCCGAGCTCGGCATCGTCACGTAGGTGTAGCCCTTGCCGCTGGTGAAGCGCTCGGCGTTGGAGTCGTAGAAGCGGGTGACGTCGATGCCGCCCGAGGTCAGCAGGTTGGCGCTGGTGTTGGAGTCCGTGGAGACGGTGATGTTGATCGTCTTGGCGGGCGTGCCCGTCACGTCGGACCAGTCCGGCCAGGCGTCGTAGTCGTCACGCAGCGTGTAGGTGGCGCTCACGCCGGCCTTGAGGCCGGTGAGCGTGTAGGGGCCGGACCAGGCGCCGTCGACCGTGCCCTTGGCGAGACCCTTGGGGTCGTCGAGGCCGGCCGGGCAGATGATGCCGGACGTCGCGTTGGTCAGGCCGGCGAAGAGCTCGGAGTAGGGCTCGCTGAGGCTGACGGTGAGCGTGCCGGCGTCGTCGTCCGGGGTGAAGGTCGGGGTGCCCGACCCGAAGATCGAGATCTTGTTCGTCGCCGCCGAGGAGTTCTTCGACGTGGCGAGGTAGTCGAGCGACGCCGCCACCACGGAGGGCGTGATCGCGGTGCCGTCCGAGCACGTCGCGTCGTCGCGGATGTCGAAGGTGTACTCGGTGTTGGAGTCCGCCTTCCAGGAGGTCGCCAGGCCGCCGATGTAGCCCGACGACTCCCCCTTGCGCAGGAGGGTGTCGAAGCCCAGCCGCGCGACGTCGGTGTCGGCGTCGGCCGAGGCCTGGGACGGATCGAACACGGTGGGTGCGTACCAGAGCTCGGTGTTGATCGTGCCGGTGGCGGCGCCGCCACCGCCCGACGTCAGCGGTGAGTCGCTGCTGGAGCAGGCGCTCAGCACGAGGCCGACGGCGCCGGCGAGCGCCAGGCCGGCGACGGTCTTCTTGACGGTCACGTGGTCTCCTCAGGGGTTCTGTTCACGACGGGATGCGCGGGGTGGGGCCGCACGACCAAAATAGGATCCAATGTGAGTCAGTATGCATCCAGTCGTGTTTCCTTTGGATTACATCACCAGATTCGCTCGTACTTCGCCGGCAACAGGTCCGCCGCCGGCAGCGCGACGACCTCCTCGCCCCGGCCGACCCAGACCCGGGCCCGCGGCCAGTAGTCGGTGACGAGCTCGGCGCACACGCCGCAGGGCTCGATGACGTGCCAGGTGCCCCCGGGGCGTCGCAGCACGCTCACGATCGCCTCCACGCCCGACCCGTCGCGGAGCCCGGCCCCGGCCGCGATCGCGTTGCCGGCCGCGACGCCCTCGGCGCAGACGGCGCTGCGCCGGGCCGAGCCGTCGACGTGCAGGCCGGTCACGACGCCGCCGTCGGCGAGCCGCCATGCGGTGGCGACCTCGTGCCGGCCCTCCCGGTACCACTGTCCGAGCAGCTCGCGGGCGACGCTCATCAGCTCGGCGTCCGCGTCGCCCATCGCGGCGGGACGGGCCAGCGGCGGGCGCGGCGTGCTCACGCGTCGACCTCGATCCGCAACAGACGCGCGATGTTGAGGCCCTCGACCAGCGCCCGGTCGCCCGCGTCGGGGATCGCCTTCGCGATCTTGAGCCGCTCCAGGTCGAAGTCGGAGCCCGGCCACTCCGAGCCCATCAGGATCTTCTCGCCGCCGAGGCGGGCATACGCGCGCTTGACGTCGGCCATCAGCGTCGCACTGGTCTCGAGGTAGACGTGGTCGCGGCGCTCGGCCACGATGATCGCCTCGGGGACGTTCCACACCGCACCCATGTGGGCGATGATCGTCGGCACGTCGGGGTGGCCCTGGGCGATCTCCTCGATCGCGAAGGGCGCGCAGAAGGCGTCGTCGAGCGCGTTGATCAGCACCGTCATGCCGTGCCGGGCGCAGGCCCGGAAGACCGGGTCCAGCAGTCCGTGATCGGCGACGTGGTAGCCGTGCATGCTCGGGTGGAGCTTGAGACCGCGGATCCCGGCCTCGGCGAGCCGGTCGATCTCCGCGAGCGCGTCGTCCGCCTGGGGCATCACCTGGCCGAAGCCGATGAAGCGGTCCGGGTGCGCGTCCTGCATCCCGATGATGAAGTCGTTCTCGATGCGCTGCGCCAGCGAGCACACCATCGCCATGTCCACGCCCGCGGCGTCCATCCGGTCCAGGATCCGCCGTGGGTCGAACGGCGTGTGCGCGGGCGGCTCCTCGCCGGGCCGGACGCCGGTCAGGTAGTCCGACCGCCCCCGCACGTCCTGGGTCGTGTTGTACGCATCGATGATCACGCCGCTCACCTCTCGCCGTTCAGATTGGATCCCTAGTTAATGATTTAGGATACATCTCATGATCGAGACGGTCCTCGGCCCCATCCCCGCCGCGCGGCTCGGCCGCGTCTCCACGAACGAGCACGTGCTGGCCGACAGCACGGTCCTGCTCCGGCCCACCCGCGAGGGCGGGCGGCTCGAGGGCCCGGTGCGGCCGGAGATCCTCGGCGACCTGAGGTGGAGCTGGCTCTCCCTGGCCGACAACCTCACGCTCGACTCCACCGACGACGCCGCCGACGAGCTGCGGCTCGCGGTCGACGCCGGGCTCGGCACGGTCGTCGAGGCGACCTCGCACGGCATGGGACCACGGCACGCCGACCTGCCCGCCGTCTCCCGGCGCAGCGGGATGACGATCGTCGCCGCCTACGGCAGCTACATCGACAAGACCCTTCCGGCCTGGTGGCGCAAGCGCAGCGAGGCGGCCCTGGAGGACGAGTTCCGGGCCGCCCTCGAGACCGCGATCCCCGGCACCGACTTCCGCGCCGGACTGCTGGGGCTGCTCGGCACCAGCGCCGAGATCACCCCCGCCGAGCTGCGCACCCTGCACGCCGCCGGGCGTGCCGCCGCGGCCACCGGGAGCTCGGTGAGCATCCGGCTCGACGCCGCGGCGCGCCGCGGCCCCGAGGTCGCCGACATCCTGACCGCGACCGGGCTGGCCCCCGAGCGGATCCTCTTCTGCAACATCGACAAGGTGCGCGAGCTGGCCTACGTCACCGAGATCGTGGACCGGGGCGCGGTCGTGGAGTTCGCGTTCGGCAGCGAGAACCACTTCGGCGACGACGCCCGCGATGCCAACGACGACGACCGGATCCGCTTCCTGCTCGACCTCCTGGCCGCGCGCCCCGACTGCCCGATCACCCTGTCCTGCTCGGTGTGGACCAAGGGACAGCTCACCCGACACGGCGGCATGGGCTACGCCCACGTCCTCCGGCGCGTCGTCCCCGCGCTCGCCCGCGCCGGGGTCGCGGCCGAGCGCCTCGACGACATGCTGGTCGGGCGCCCCGCCCGGCTCCTGGACCGCCCGGCGGCGCAGGAGCTCAGGGCTTGATGGCCGTCGGCGCCCGGCCGACGTGGCCGAGCACCGACTCGACGGTCATCCCGATCGCGAGCAGCCGCGCGTCCCGGCGCGAGGCGCCGAGCAGCTGCATCCCGACGGGCAGGCCGGCCTCGGTGAAGCCCGCCGGGGTCGCCAGGACCGGGTGTCCGGTCACGGTCAGGCGGCACGCCGCGCGCTGCCACAGGAAGTAGCGGTCGAAGACCACCCCGTCGACCTCGGGCACCCACTCGAGGTCGGCGTCGGGCGCGGCGACGGGGGTCGCGGGGTAGATCACCGCGTCGACCTCGGTGAGCACCTCGGCCGTCCGGCGGAAGATCTGGGTCCGCTGCGCCAGGGCCGCGGCGTACTGGTCCGCGGTGAGGGCCCGGCCCTCGCTCACGTTGCGCAGGTAGTCCTCGCGGAAGCCGCTGCGACCCTCGCCGAGCCGGGCGGCGCCGTCGGTCCCGAACCCGAACATCTCGATCGCCTGCCAGCACTCGTCGGCGCCCGCGAGGTCGGGCTCCAGGTCGACCACCTCGACCCCGGCGGCCTCGAGCAGCTCCCGAGCCCGGCGGAGGACCGCGCGCACCTCGGGGTCGATCGGCAGGCCGCCCACGTCCGGGCTCCAGCCCAGCCGCAGACCCTCCGGGGCGGGGACGTCGGCACCGAGGAAGACCTGGGTGTCGGGGACCCAGGACAGCGGCGCCCGGCGGTCCGTCCCCGAGATGCCGGTGAGCATGAGGGCGAGGTCGGCCGAGTCGCGCGCCATCGGACCGAGCACCCCGTGCGGGTCCCAGCCGTTGCCGAGCCGGCCGGTCGGCACGGTCCCGGGCGTGGGCCGGAGCCCGACGACGTTGCAGAACGAGGCGGGGTAGCGGATGCTGCCGCCGCTGTCCGAGCCGTCGGCGATGGGCAGCATCCCGGCCGCGAGCGCGGCGCCGGCGCCGCCGCTCGACCCGCCGGCGTGCCGGGTCAGGTCCCAGGGGTTGCGGCACACGCCGCGCACGGGGTTGAAGGTGAGGGTGCCCAGCCCGACCTCGGGCGTGTTGGTCTTGCCGATGATCAGCGCACCGGCGCGGCGCAGGTTCTCGGCGAGCACGCTGTCGGTGACGGCGGGCGGCGCGTCGAGGTAGGCGGCCGAGCCGTGCGAGGTCGGCAGCCCGGCGACGTCGATGAGGTCCTTCACGCCGGTCGGGAGTCCGTGCAGCGGGCCGACCGGGTCACCGGCGGCGACGGCACGATCGGCCTCGTCCGCCATCCGCATGGCCTCCGCCTCGGGCACCATCGACACGAACGCAGCGAGGTCCGGCTCGACCTCGGCGATCCGGTCGAGGTGGGCGCGCATCACCTCGGCGGCCGAGATCTCGCGCCGGGCGATGCCGGTGGCCAGGTCGCGGGCGCTCCGGCGGTGGAGGGGCGTCTCGCTCATCGGGGGGTCCGTCCTCTCGTCCCGGGTCAGTGGCAGCAGGAGTCGTCGGCCGCGGCGTGCCGTCGCATCGGCGCGGGCAGGTCGAGGGCGGGGCTGCGGTCGAAGAAGCCGTCGGGCTCCAGCCGCATCCCGATCCGGTGCGCGGCCATGATCGGCCACTCCTCCGGTCGCGGGTCGTGGTGGACGCCGACGACCGGCCAGAGGACCAGCTCGGCGCCGTCCAGCGAGCGGTCGGCCTGCTGCCAGGCGCTGACGCCGTCCTCGCCGAGCGGGGCCTGGTTGGGGTACTCCCCCGCGATGAAGCGCTCCTCCGCGGCGTACGGCGTCGCCCACAGGTGCTGGGCGACGAAGGGAGCCTTGCGCTCGACGACGCTGCCCGGCTTGGCGAAGAGGCGGGTCGTGTTGGGCATCGTGAGCCGGTAGGCCGTGCGGTCGCCGAAGCGGTTGGTGCGCGTCGTGCCCTCGACCAGCCAGTGGACGGCGCGGCTCGGGTCGCCCTTCCGGGCCGCCTCGGCCTCGGAGCGGATCGGGGTGCGGACCATAGTGCAGGCGTTGCCCCACGGGTTGAGGTCGTCGTCCTCCTCGACCTCGGCGTGCACCTCGTAGAGCCGGTTGAGCGGGCCGTCGACCGCGGTGTCGAGCCGGAGCCCGAAGTAGTGCTGGTGGTTCGGGGCCTGCACGTTGGGGCTGACCAGCCGGCCGTACGGCGGGGTCGTGTCGTCCGCGACGCCGGAGACCGACAGGATGCCGGTCAGCTTGATCTCCAGGTCGATCATGCCGTCCTGGTAGAAGTTCCAGTAGAAGCCGTAGTCGTAGTTGGCGACGGTGGCGAAGAACGACACGACGAAGCGACGGCTCCGGCGCACATCGGCGTAGCCGGTGCGGGTGTTGACGTGCTTCCAGAGGATCGAGTGGTCCTCCTCGTGCATGCAGATCGCGTTGGTGATCGTGCGCGGCTCGCCGTGCCCGTTGACGACCGCGGCGTCGAGGTACCGGATCTCGCCGAGGCAGTCGCACCCGAGCTCGAGCGACGCCGTGAGCGGGCCCGCGCCGTACTCGCCCCAGTCGAAGAAGTTCTTGCGGTAGGCCGTCGGGTCGCTGTCGAGGTAGGGGACGTACATCTCGTTGATCGCCGCGCGCTTGAGCACCGGACGCAGCTCGTCGCCGTCGCGGTAGCAGATGTCGTGGAGCACCAGCCCCTCACGGTGCGTGAAGCCGACGCGGAAGGACCAGTTCTGCCAGGTGACCAGCTGGCCCTCGACGGTGAACCCGACGCCGTCGGGCTGGCTGATGACGAGGTCGGAGACCTCGCGGGTGGGGCCCCAGGCGCCCTCGCGGTAGTTGCCGTGCTCGGAGGCCATCGGGATGACGCCGTGGTCCTCGATCCGCACCACCTCGAGCGTCTCCAGGTCCACGATCGGCACCAGCCCGGCGACCGGGCGGGCGTAGCCGTTGTCGTCCTCGCTCTCGCGGTGCCAGACCGTGCCCCACGAGAGCCGGCGGTCGGCGAGGTCCTCGGGCTCGAAGCCGGTGATCGACTCGGGGTCGACCCACACCAGGGAGACGTCGTCGATGCCGCGCAGCCGCAGCGCGGCCTGGAAGCCGGCGTCGTCGCGGCACGCCTGGGCGACCATCCGCGCCTCCTCGCTCGAGACGCCGGGACGGCGGGCGTCGACCGGTCGCCACGACGCCACCGACGCCGCGCGGTCGGTGCCGGCGGTCCAGGCGGAGACCTCCCAGGCGGCGTGGGCGTCGGGGTTCATGACGACCAGCCGCACCGGCCGGCCCTGGCCGGGGGCGAGGCTCCGGGCCAGGGACTCCTCGGTCGCGATCCCCCACCACCGCGGCCGCCGACCGATGCGCTCGTCGGCGCGCACCAGCGCGACGACCTCGGCGATCTCCGCCTCGGTCAGCGGGTCGGACCAGTGGGTGGGGCTGCTCATGCGGGCGCTCCTGGGCTCTCGGTGGAGGTGGGGGACGTGATCGATCCGCGGCCGTCGGCACGCGGGTCGCTCGCGACGGCCAGCCGGCCGTCGGCGTGCTCAAGGACGGCCGCCTGCACGTGGCCGGCGTCGTCGTGGAGGCCGTCGTACGCCGCCGTGGCCAGGCCGAGCGCGGGCGCGGCGACCAGCGCGGCCTCGGCCCCGGGCTCGGCGACGACGACCGGGAAGGGGTGCCCGAGGTCGCGGGCGCCGACGACCCAGCGCGGCCGCCCGAGCACGGTCCCGGGGTCGGCGCCCGCGACCAGATCGGGCACGACCTGCGACAGGATCCAGGCCTGCGCTCGGCCGCCCTGGCAGCCGACGGCGACGGTGCGCTCGGGCGTGCGGACCACTGCCGGGCAGAGGGTGTGCGGCGGACGGGCCCCGGGGTGCAGACGGGCCGGGCCGGCCGGGTCGGTGCTGTAGGCCGAACCCCGGTTGTGCAGCACGATCCCGGTCGTGGGCTCGAGGATGCCGGCGCCGAAGGTCTGGAAGACGCTCTGGATCAGGGTGACCGCGAGGCCGGTCCCGTCCACCGCCGTGACGGCCACGGTGTCGCCGAGCGCGCGGCCGGTCGGCGGGGCGGCGGCGGTCGGCTGCAGGGCCAGGCCGGTCAGGGCCGCGACGTCGACGGGGCCGGTGCGGGGGTCGCCGAGCTCCCGGTCGCGCACCTGCATGCCGAGCCAGGCGGCCGCCACCGCGCCGGGGACCGTGCCGTCCGCCGCGCCGAGGACGCCGAGCAGCACGGCGCCCTGGGAGGGTGGCGGCGCGACCCAGACCGAGCCGCCGGCGTACGGCGCGCCGAGGGCATCGACCACCTCGGCCCGGTGGGCGGCGAGGTCGGCGGTGGTGTGCGCGCCGCCGAGCGCGGCCAGGCCGGCGACCAGGGCGCGGCCGACCTCGCCGTCGTAGAACGAGCGCGGGTCGTCGGCCAGGGCGCGCAGGGTCGCGGCGAGGGCCGGTTGGCGCAGCGGGTCGCCCTCGACCAGCTCCCCCAGGACCTCGCGCAGGCCCGGGTCCTGGGCGACCGCGTCGGCCCGCTCGACGATCGCGCGGGCCAGCCCGGCCGAGACCGGCGGTGCGCTCGCCGCCAGGTCGGCTCCCCGGGTCAGCGCCCGGGTCAGCGGCAGCCGGGCGCCGAGGTCGCCCAGGGCCAGCCAGCCGGCCACCACCCCGGGAACGGTCACCGGCGTGGTGCCCTGGCTCGGCATCGGCGCCCCGGCGAGCGCGGCGAGGTCGAGCCCGGCCGGCAGGGTGCCGGCGGAGACCACGGCGCGCGGCACCTCCTCCCCGGGTCGCTGGACCACGGCGATCAGGTCTCCCCCGAGCGAGCACTGGTGGGGGTAGACGACGGTGAGCGCGACGGCGGCGGCCAGCGCGGCGTCCAGCGCGTTGCCGCCCGCGGCGACGGCGTCCTCGGCGGCGGCCACCGCCGCCGGGTGCGGTGCGGCGATCGCGACCTCAGGCATCAGCGCCCTCCTTGTCCGGCTCGGTCCTGCGGCTGACGCCGACGAAGTCCAGGTCGTGGCGTTCGGCGCCCTGGCACCAGTCTGCGACCGCCTCGCCGACGGCCGGTCCGAACTTGAACCCGTGCCCGGAGCAGGCGGCCGCCAGCACGACGCGCGGCGCCCACGTCAGCGGTCCCAGCACGAAGCGACGGTCGGCGGTCATCGTGTAGAGGCAGGCCGCCGCCTCGGCGACGTCGGTGCGCGGATCGGCGGACACGCCGGGCACGTAGGCCTCCATCAGGGCGCAGAGCTCGGCGACCTCGGCGTCCGTGGGTGGGGCGGCCGGTCGCTCCGGGTCCCACACGGGGCCGGCGTCGACGCCCACCTTGAAGCCCGAGCCGTCGGTGTCGGGGATGCCGAAGACGAGCCCCTCCGGGCGGTCGACGGAGAAGGCTCCCAGGCGCGGCGCCTGCGCGACCCCCTGGCCGGGGCGGAGGGAGACCGTGACGATGCGCCAGACCTCGAACAGGTCCGCCAGCTCCGGGACGGCGCGTGCGGCCCAGGCGCCGGTGGCGAGCACGAGCCGGCCCACCCGCAGCCGCCGCCGGGTGGTCTCGAGCTCGACGTGGTGCTCGTCGGCCCGCCACGTCACGAGGGCCTCGCCGAACGCCAGCTCGGCACCCGACGCGACCGCCGCCTCGCGGGCGAACGTCAGGGCCGCGGCGGCGTCGACGACACCCGCGTCCGGGTCGTGCACCGCCTGGTGCCCGTCGGGCACGGCGAGGGACGGCATCAGCTCCCTCATCCGCCGGGGATCCGCGACCGGCTCGGTGCCGCGGCCCTGGAGCGACGGTACGCCGGGGTGGGCGTAGAGCCCGCCGGTGCGGTGCACCAGCGTCCGGCCGGCGACGGTCTCCCAGCGACGCCAGCCGGCGTAGGCGCGGTCGACGAAGGGGTTCCAGAGCGGGTTCGGGTAGGCGCGCCGGATCATCCGGGTGCGCCCGTGCGAGGAGCCGCGGGCGTGCCCGGCCGGGAACTGCTCGAGGCCGACGACCCGGACGTCGCGACGGGCGAGCTCGTACGCCGCGGCCGTGCCGTGGATGCCGAGCCCGACGACGGCGACGTCGGCGTCGAGCCGGGCGCCGAGCATCACGACGCCGCCTGGCCGGCCAGTCGGGCGACGGCCTGCACGAGCGCGTCGAGGTCGGCGTCGTCGTTGTAGACGTGGGTGGAGGCCCGCACCACGGCCGGCACCCCGCGCCGCCCGAGGTCCCACTGTCCGTGGCTGGCCGGCACCGAGACGGTGCGCACCCCGTCGCTCGCGAGCCGCCGGTTGACCCGGTCGGCCGGCAGGCCGGCCACGGTGAAGGTGACGATCGCCGAGCGCGACGAGGGCGGGTCCTGGACGGTCACGCCCGGGACCGCGGCGAGATCGCCCCGCAGCCGTTCGCCCTGGGCCACCAGGTGCCGCTCGGTCGCGGCCATCCCGCGCTCGAGCAGCTCGTCGACCGCCGCCGCCAGCCCCAGCCGGCACGCCACGGAGGACTCCCAGGTCTCGAACCGGCGGGCGGAGGGGGCGAGGCTCCAGTCGAGGTCGGAGGTCCAGTCGGCGCCGCGCACGTCCGGCGCCGACGGGGCCAGGTCGGCGATCAGCCCGCGCCGGACGATCCCGAACGCGGTGCCGCGCGGGGCGCGGAGGAACTTCCGGCCGGTCGTGACGAGGGCGTCGCAGCCGATCTCGTCGACGTCGACGGCGAGCTGGCCGACCGACTGCGTGGCGTCGAGCAGGAAGCGCGCACCGTGCCGGCGGGCCAGGGCACCGACGGCGGCGACGGGCTCGACGAGTCCCGACGAGGTCGGCACGTGGGCGACGCACACGGTGTCGCCCCGGCCCTCGCGGAGCAGCCGCTCGAGCTCCTCGAGGTCGATCCCGCCGGTCGCGTCGCAGGGCAGGACGACCAGCTCGAGCCCGCGCTCGCGGACCAGCGTCAGCAGGTGGAGCGCGTGGCTGACGTAGGTGGAGCGGCTGACCAGGAGCCGCCCGGGTCCGGTCAGCCGGAGCGCGTCGACGAGCACGCGCAGCCCGGTGGTCGCGCTGTCGAAGAGGGCGACCTCGTCCGGCTCGGCGCCGACGAGCCGCGCGATCCCGGCGTACAGCTCCCCGATCCGGCCCGCCACGGCCGCCGACGCCTCGTAGCCGCCGTCGCGCTGCTCGCGGCGCAGGTGCCCGACGACCGCCTCGACCACGCCGGTCGTCGGCAGCGCCGCGCCGGCCGCGTTGAGGTGATGAGCGCTCGTCGTGCCGACGGTGCGCGCCCGCTCGAACGCGACGTCGAAGCCGGGGCTCACGCCGGTGTCGGTCATGCCCACCTCATCTCGAGAACGTATCCAATCTTACTGAATGTGGATCCACACTAGCGCATCAGGCGGATCCCAGGGCGATGACCACGGCTCGGGACTCGGTGAACCCGAGCAGCGCCTCGTCCCCGAGGTCGCGACCCACGCCGGAGTCCCGCAGGCCGCCGAAGGAGAGTGCGGGGTCGAAGAGGTTGTAGGTGTTGACCCACGTGGTGCCGACCTCGAGCCCGGCGGCCATCCGGTGCGCCCGCCCCAGGTCCCGGGTCCAGACACCGGCGGCGAGGCCGTACGTCGAGTCGTTGGCGATCCGCAGGGCGTCGGCCTCGTCGTCGAAGGGGATGACCCCCACGACCGGCCCGAAGATCTCCTCGCGGGCGATCACCATGTCGTTGCGGACGCCCGTGAAGACGGTGGGCGGCACGTAGAAGCCCGGGCCGGGGAGCGCCGACCCGCCGACGACCAGCTCGGCCCCCTCGGCACGCCCCTGCTCGACGTACCCGAGCACGCGGTCGCGCTGCTCGGCCGAGACCAGCGGCCCGACCGAGATCCCGCCGGCAAGGCCGTCGCCGACGGGGACGGCGCGCGCGGCGCCCTCGAGGCGACCGAGCATCTCGTCGAGGACCGATCGCTGCACGAGCAGCCGGCTGCCGGCCGTGCACATCTGGCCGGAGTGGCCGAAGGAGGCCCGCATCGCGGTCGCGACCGCGGCGTCCAGGTCGGCGTCGCCGAAGACGATGTTGGCGCTCTTGCCGCCCAGCTCGAGGGTGACCTTCTTGAGCAGCTGGCCGGCGCGCGCCCCGACCTGGCGCCCGACCTCGGTGCTGCCGGTGAAGGACACCTTGTCGACGCCGGGGTGCTCGACCAGCGCGGCGCCGACGCGGCCGTCGCCGGTGAGCACGTTGAACACGCCCGCCGGGACGCCGGCCTCCGTGAGCAGCTCGGCCATCCGCAGCACCGTCAGCGGGGTCTGCTCGGCCGGCTTCACCACGACCGAGCACCCGGCCGCGAGCGCGGGGGCGATCTTGAAGGCCGCGGTCATGATCGGGAAGTTCCACGGGAGGATCAGCGCGGCCACCCCGACCGGTGCGTGCACCGTGTAGACGTGGTGGTCGCCTCCGTCGACCGGCACCGTCGTACCGGTCAGTCGGCTCGGCGCCCCGGCGTAGTGCCGGAAGGTCTTCGCGGCCATCGCCGTGTCGGCCCGCGAGCGCTCGATCGGCTTGCCGTTGTCGCGGGTCTCGAGCACCGCGAGCTCCTCGAGCTCGGCCTCGATGAGGTCGGCCGCCCGCTGCAGGATGCGGGTCCGCTCGAGCGGGGCGAGCCCGGTCCAGCTGCGCTCGGCGAGCGAGCGGCGGGCCGCGGCCACCGCGCGGTCCACGTCGGCCGGCCCGGCCTGCACGACCTGGGTCAGCACCTCCTCGGTGGCCGGGTCCTGGACGGCGAAGACGTCGTCGCCGCTCACCCAGCCGCCGTCGACGAAGAGCCCGTACGCCTCCGGCAGGCGGGGCAGCTCCGGTCGGGCGGGGCGGGCGATCTCGGGCAGCGTGGTCACGTGGCGGCTCCTTCGTGGGCGGTGCGGTCGAGCAGCCGGAGCGGCTCGTCGGTGAGCATCGGGTCGAGCAGCTGGTCGGGCAGGCCGCGGCGGCGCAGCTCGGGCAGCACGCGGGCGGTCAGGTGGTCGTAGCCCGGGCCGCCGTACCGGCGCAGCTGGGCCTTGGTCCACACCGAACCGCCGAGCACGAGTCGGGCGTCGGGACGGTCGGCGAGGAACCCCTCGAGGAAGTCGAGGCGCTCGCCGTCGCTGGGATTGCGCACCCGGCCCCAGTGCTGGAGCTCGGTGCCGAAGCAGACCTCGAGCACGGCGCCGGCGTCGAGCAGGTCGTGCCAGTACGGCGCGTCGAGGTACTCGTCCGCGTTCGTCAGCACCAGCCGGTCCGCGGCCAGCCCGGCGCCGACCAGCTCCGCGACGACCTCGAGGCCGTCGCGGGCGGTCTCGTCGAGCCGCACGCTCACGGCCGCGCCGGTGGCCGAGGCGGCCCGCGCGGCCGCGCGGAGCCGCGCCCGCTCCACGGGCGGCACCGAGGCGGTCGTGCCCATGATCCCGACCAGGCCGGCGCGGTACGACGTCCCGGGGACCGCGTCGGTGAGCGCCGTCAGGAGCAGCGCCTCGACCTGCTCCTCGTCGAGGTCGCGGGCCCACGTGGGCAGCGCCGGGTCGACGTAGAGGCCGTAGGCCGCGACCACGTGCACGCCCGCCGCGCGGGAGATCTCCGGGAGGGCGGCGTGCCGTGGGCCGAGTCCGATGCTGGAGCACTCGACGACGAGGTCGACCTCGGTGCGGGCCAGCTCGACGGCGGCGACCTCGGGGTCGTCGAGGCGCAGGTTGTCGGCCAGGGCGAGCGCGTTCCAGCGCACGAAGGCCAGGTTCTCCGGCGTGACCCGCGGGTCGTCCGGCAGCGGCTCGAGCCCCGGCCGGGAGAGCGCGGAGGCGTCGGTGAGGAGGTGCTCGTGCAGGTCGACGCGGCGTACGACGCCGGCCGCGACCGGCCCGAGAACCGTCTCGATCACGCTCGCCTCCGTCCGCTAGATTGGATCCACACAAACAGTACATGTATCCACGACTCCGACGACCGGGTCGTCCCCGGGCTTCATGAGGCCGTAACACGATCGAGACAGCGGCGGCACGCGTCGCGCGTTGACTTTCGATCAACCAACAGAAAGTCGAGCGCAGCCATGACGCAGCAGACCTCGGGGACGGCCACGACCGCCGGCGCCCGCGAGCACGCGCGGGCCCAGGAGGGCACCGTCGTCGCGAACGGCCCGACCGTCCCGGCGGCGACCTGGCCGAGCCCGCCCGCCGATGTCGACCCCGACCGGGTGGTGTGGGCCGAGCGCATCGCCGGCGGCGGCTACGGCCACCGGGTGCTCGCCCGCGGCACGACCGTGCGGCTCACCGACCTCGAGGGCGACGCCTGCGCCCACGTGCTGCTCTACAACGCCGACATGCCCTGGGAGCGGCTCAACGTCGCCGACACCGTCAAGGTGCAGTGGCAGGTCTACTCCGCCGGCGGCCAGCTGCTGCTCAGCGACCAGGCCCGGGTGCTGGCCTCCGTCACCGAGGCCGCGGCCGGCCACCACGACGCGATCTTCGGCACCTCGACCCAGGCCCGCAACGAGGAGCGGTACGGCGACGGTGCGCCCGAGGGTCCCTCCCCCGCCGGCCGCGAGCTCTTCACCCTGGCCGCGTCGAAGCACGGACTCGGCCGCCGTGACCTGCCGCCCTCGGTCTCCTTCTTCCAGGGCGTGCGCGTCGACGACACCGGTCGCCCCCACTTCGAGGGCTCGGCCGGGCCGGGCGCGACCGTCGTGCTCAGGACCGAGATGCCGGTCGTGCTGCTGGTCGCCAACTCCGCCCACCCCCTCGACCCCCGCGAGGCCTACACCAGCACTCCGCTCGAGGTCGTCGCCTGGCGGGACGCCGCGACCACGCCCGCCGACCCGCTGTGGTCGGCGACGCCGGAAGGACGCCGGGCCTTCGAGAACACCCACGACTACCTGAAGGGCCGGGGCCTGGCATGAGCGCCACGATGACGACCGAGATCCTCCGCGAGACCGTCGCCCCGCGCGCCCCCTGGTCCCACGTGCTGCGCGCCGGCCAGGTGCTCACCATCGTCGACCTGGACGGCAACCAGGCCGTCGACTTCCTGGCGTACGACGCCCACGACACCAGCCGTGCCTACAGTGCGCAGGCGACCCTGCAGGCCCAGGACTCGGTCTTCCTGACGACCGCCAGCGTCCTGCGCGACAACGAGTCCGCCCCGCTCCTGACCGTGGTGGCCGACGAGGTCGGCCGGCACGACACCCTCGGTGGCGCCTGCTCCAAGGAGTCCAACACCCTGCGCTACGGCCACCACACGTGGAGCCAGCACGGCTGCGCCGAGAACTTCATGCGCGAGCTCTCCCGCTACGGCATGGGCAAGCGGGACCACGTGCCCAACGTCAACTGGTTCATGAACGTGCCGGTCGACCCCGACGGCGCCCTCGGCATCGTCGACGGCATCTCCGCACCCGGCCTGTCCCTCAGCCTGCGCGCCGAGAAGGACACCCTGGTCGTGGTCTCCAACTGTCCCCAGGTCAACAACCCCTGCAACGGCTTCGACCCGAGCCGGGCGGAGATGGTCGTCCGGGAGATGGTGGTGACGAGTGCCTGACCTCGGGACCCTGCTCGTCGCGAACCGCGGCGAGATCGCCTGCCGGATCATCCGGTCCGCCCGGGATCTCGGCGTCCGGACCGTTGCGGTCTTCTCCGAGGCCGACCGCGGCGCGGCGCACGTCCACCTGGCCGACGACGCGGTCCTGCTCGGACCCACGCCGCCGGCGGAGAGCTACCTGGCCGTCGACGCGATCCTGCGGGCGGCCGCGTCGACCGGCACCGACGCCATCCACCCCGGCTACGGCTTCCTCTCCGAGGACGCCGCCTTCGCCGAGCGGGTCGAGGCCGCGGGCCTGGCCTTCGTCGGCCCGACCCCCGACCAGCTGCGGGTCTTCGGGACCAAGCACACCGCCCGCGCGGCCGCCGAGGCCGCGGGCGTCCCGGTCTTCGCCGGCACCGGCCTGCTGGACGACGCGGAGCAGGCGGTCGCGGAGGTCGAGCCGATCGGCTACCCGGTGATGCTCAAGGCGACGGGCGGGGGTGGCGGGATCGGCATGGTCGTCTGCCGCTCCGCCGACGACCTGCGCACGGCGTACGAGCGCGTGCGCCGGATGGCCGCCCAGAGCTTCGGCTCCACCGGCGTCTTCGCGGAGCGGTACGTCGAGCACGCGCGCCACGTCGAGGTGCAGGTCTTCGGCAACGGGGCCGGCGCCGTCGTGTCGCTCGGCGACCGCGACTGCTCGCTGCAGCGGCGCAACCAGAAGGTCGTCGAGGAGGCGCCCGCGCCCGCGCTGCCCGACCACGTGCGCGAGCTGCTGCAGTCGTCGGCGCGCGAGCTGGCCGCGTCCGTCGACTACCGCTCCGCCGGCACCGTCGAGTTCGTCTACGACGCCGAGCGCGAGGAGGCCTCCTTCCTCGAGGTCAACGCCCGGCTGCAGGTCGAGCACCCGGTCACCGAGGCCGTCACCGGCGTCGACCTGGTCGCCTGGATGCTGCGGCTGGCCGGCGGCGAGAAGGACCTGCTCGACGACCTCGTGTCGCCTTCCGGACTCGGCGCAGTGCCGGTCTCCGGCCACGCCCTCGAGGCCCGGGTGTACGCCGAGGACCCGGCCCTCGACTTCCGTCCCAGCGCCGGGCTGCTGACCCGGGTCCAGCTGCCCACGGCGCCCGACGTACGCGTCGACGGCTGGGCCGAGACGGGCACCGACGTGTCCACGGCGTACGACCCGCTGCTGGCGAAGGTCATCGTCTCCGCCCCCGACCGCGACGCGGCCCTCGACCGGCTGCGGTCGGCGCTGGAGGAGACCCGCGTCGACGGGATCGAGGTCAACCTCGGGCTCCTGCGCGCCGTGCCGGGCCTGCCCGAGGTCCGCGCGGTCACCCACACGACGCGCACGCTCGACTCCGTCGGGGATCCCGAGCCGCGCATCACCGTCGACCGGCCCGGACTTATGACGACCGTGCAGGACGCCACCGGCCGGCTCGGCCTGTGGCAGGTCGGGGTGCCGCCGAGCGGCGCGATGGACGACCGCTCGCTGCGGCTGGCCAACCTCGCGCTGGGCAACGACGGCAACGCCGCCGGCCTCGAGTGCACCGCCACCGGGCCGGCGCTCCGCTTCACCCACGCCACCACGGTGTGCGTCACCGGCGCCCCGGCGACCGTCACCGTCGACGGCGAGCCGGTGCCGATGTGGGAGCCGGTGTCCGTGCCGGCGGGTGGCGTGCTCGACGTCGGCGACGCGACCGCGGGGCTGCGCACGTACGTCGCCGTCGCGGGCGGCCTCGACGTGCCCGACTACCTCGGCAGTGCGGCGACCTTCACGCTCGGGCAGTTCGGCGGTCACGGGGGACGGGCGCTGCGGCCCGGCGACGTGCTGCGCTCCTTCCCGATCACCGCGGCGCCCGTGCGCGCGTCGGTCCCGCTGGCACGGCGGCCGGACTTCGGCGACCACTGGGAACTGGCGGTCACCGAGGGCCCGCACGGCGCCCCCGACTTCTTCACGCGCGAGGACGTCGAGACGCTCTTCGCCACGCCGTACGCCGTGCACTTCAACTCGGCCCGCACCGGCGTGCGCCTGGTCGGACCCAAGCCGACCTGGGCGCGGCGCGACGGCGGCGAGGCCGGGCTGCACCCCTCGAACATCCACGACAACGCCTACTCCGTGGGCTCGCTCGACTTCACCGGCGACACCCCGATCCTGCTCGGGCCCGACGGGCCGAGCCTGGGCGGCTTCGTCTGCCCGGTGACGGTCGTCAGCGGCGACCGGTGGAAGCTCGGCCAGCTCCGGCCCGGCGACACGGTCTCGTTCGTGCCGGTGCGCGCCACCGCAGCCGCCTCACCCCGGGCGCTCGACCTCCCGTCGTACCCGCCCGGCGGCGACGGCGACGACGGCGTGCTGCTGCGTCTCGACGGCGAGCCGGCGGTGACCTACCGGCGCAGCGGCGACGACAACGTGCTCGTCGAGTACGGCGAGATCGTGCTCGACCTCGGCCTGCGGGCGCGCGTGCACGCGCTGCACACCGCGGTCTCGGAGGCCGACCTCGCCGGTGTCATCGACCTGACGCCCGGCATCCGCTCGCTGCAGGTGCACGTCGACCCCGACGTGCTGCCGATCCCCCGGCTGCTCGGCCTGCTGACCGAGCTGGAGTCGACCCTGCCGGCGGTGGCCGACCTGGTCGTGCCGAGCCGTCGGGTGCGGCTGCCGCTGAGCTGGGACGACCCGGCGACCCGGCTGGCGATCGAGCGCTACATGGCCGGCGTCCGCGACGACGCGCCGTGGTGCCCGTGGAACATCGAGTTCATCCGCCGCATCAACGGCCTCGACTCGGTCGACGACGTCTACGCGACCGTCTTCGACGCCGACTACCTGGTGCTCGGGCTCGGCGACGTCTACCTCGGCGCGCCGGTCGCGACGCCGCTCGACCCGCGGCACCGGCTGGTGACGACGAAGTACAACCCCGCCCGCACCTGGACGGCCGAGAACTCCGTCGGCATCGGCGGCGCCTACCTCTGCATCTACGGGATGGAGGGACCGGGCGGCTACCAGTTCGTCGGCCGGACCACGCAGGTGTGGAGCCGGCACGCGGAGACGCCCTGGCTGCTGCGCTTCTTCGACCGGATCAGCTGGTACCCCGTCTCCCCCGAGGAGCTGCTCGACCTGCGCGCCGACCTGGCCGCGGGGCGCGGCACGGTCGACATCGTCGACGACGACTTCTCCCTCGCCTCGCACGAGGCCTTCCTGGAGGAGAACGCCACCTCGATCGCGGACTTCCGTGCGCGGCAGCAGGCGGCGTTCGACGCCGAGCGCGCCGCGTGGGAGGCGGCCGGGGAGTTCGACCGCGCGGAGGAGGCGGCCGCCGTCGCCGTGCCGGAGCCCGCGGAGGTGTCCGTGCCGGACGGGGGTGCCCGCGTCGACGCACCCTTCGTCGCCAACGTGTGGAAGGTCGAGGTCGCCGTCGGCGACGTCGTGGAGGAAGGACAGACCCTGGTGGCGCTGGAGGCCATGAAGATGGAGACGTACGTCGCCGCACCCGCCGCCGGCGTGGTCGTGACGGTCGGCGCGGTGCCCGGTGCCCAGGTGGCGCCGGGCGATGCCCTCGTCGTGATCGGGCCGGTGCCGGCATGAGCGCGACGTCCCTCCGGCCGGAGGCGTGGATCGCCCGCCGGGACGAGGCGTCGGTCGCCGCCGACGTGGCCGCGTCGAGCGGACCGCTCGCCGGCCTGCGGCTGGCGGTCAAGAACAACGTGGACGTCGCGGGCTTCCCGACGACGGCCGGCTGCCCGTCGTACGCCACCGCGCCGGCGACCATCGACGCCCAGGCGGTCGCGCGGCTCCGGGCGTCCGGGGCGACCGTCGTCGGGGTGACGAACCTCGACCAGTTCGCGACCGGGCTGGTCGGGCAGCGGAGCCCGTACGGCGGGGTGCGCGACGCGCGCCGCGAGTCCCACGTGTCCGGGGGGTCGAGCTCCGGCTCGGCGGTCGTGGTCGCGCTCGGCGAGGCCGACATCGCGATCGGCACCGACACGGCCGGGTCCGGGCGCGTGCCCGCCGCCTTCCAGGGACTGGTCGGCATCAAGCCGACGCTCGGTGTCGTGTCGACCGTCGGCGTCGTGCCGGCCTGTCGCTCGTGGGACGCGGTGACGATCATGGCCCGCGATCTCGACACCGCGGCGGTCGCGATGGGCGCGATGGCCGGCGGGCCGGGCACCCGCGCGTGGCCGGCCGACCTCCCCCTGGCCGCCCCGGCCGCGGCACGTGTCGCCGTACCGGCGGAGCTGCCGGGCATGGCGCCCGGGTGGGCGGGGGCGTTCGAGGCGGCGGCCGAGCGGCTGCGCGCGGACGGCTGTGTCGTGGAGCCGATCCCGTTCGAGGCCTTCCTGACCGCGGCGACGCTGCTCTACGACGGCGCGCTGGTGGCCGAGCGGCACGGCGCGGTCGGCGAGTTCGTCGACGCCCACCGCGACGACCCAGGCCTCGACCCGACGGTGGGCGGCATCGTCGCGCGCGCCGGCACGCTCTCGGCGAGCGCGATGGTGCGCGACCTGGCCCGGCTCGAGGAGCTGCGGCTCGCGTCGATGGAGCTGCTCGACGGGTACGACGCGCTGCTGGTCCCCACCGCGCCCGGCCACCCGTCGGTGGCCGAGGTGGCCGCCGACCCGGTCGGCGTGAACTCCTGGGTCGGCACCTTCACCAACTTCTGCAACCTCTTCGACCTGTGCGCCGTGGCGGTGCCGTCCGGCGTCGTCGGGGACGCCCAGTTCGGGGTCACGGTCGTCGCGCGCACCTTCCACGACGCCGTCGCGCTCGACCTCGCCCGGCGCGTGCACGTGCCCGCGGACCCGGTCGCGGCCCCCGGTGCCGCCGGCCCGCTCCCGGCACCGGAGTCACCCTGGCCGGTGCTCGCCGGCGCCCGGTCCGAGCGACTGCTCGTGGTCGGTGCCCACCTGCGCGGGCAGCCCCTCGTCGCCGAGCTCGAGTCGCGGGGCGCCCGCTGGGCGGGACCAGCGAGCACCGCCCCGGCGTACGCCCTCGCGGCGCTCGACACCACCCCGCCCAAGCCGGGTCTCACCCGGGTCGGTGCCGGCGGCGCGGCCGTGGCCGGCGAGCTCTGGGAGCTGTCCGCCGGGGCGCTCGGGTCCTTCCTCGCCGACCTGCCCGCCCCGATGAACCTCGGTCGGGTCGAGCTCGCCGACGGCACCTGGGTGGTCGGCTTCGGGTGCCACGCCGAGGCGGCCGGGGCCGGCCAGGACATCACGGCGTACGGCGGCTGGCTGGCCTGGTTGGGTCGCTAGGGCCTAGGGACGAGCCCGGTCGATCGCCTCGCGCTCCTCGGGCGAGAGCTGCTGCTCGCAGCTCCAGCCCGCCACGCTCTTGGCGTAGGTGCGCGCGTCGCTGCGGCCGTGGATCGAGGTGAGCACCACGCCGTCACCGCCGTCGTCGAGAAGCGCGAGCGACCACGACAGGTGGCCGCCCATGTCGCCGAAGGCGTCGTACCGCACCACCGCGAGGTGCCGCAGCGCGCCCGTGCTCTCGGCGCGGAGGGCGGCGACCTCCTGACGCAGCCCGTGCACGTCCTCGGGCAGCGCGTCGACGCCGGTGCGTCGTCGCGCCGCCGTACGCCGGTCCTGGAGCACGAGCCCGAGCGCGACGAGGGCGACGACCAGGGCGAGGAGGGACACGATCACCACTCCCCGAGCCTAGGTCGGCGACGCGCGTGGGGGTGGACAGCCGCGCGGGGGGAGGTGCTGCCTCCTGCTGACGGTTCACCAAGGGATGAAGGTGAACCCGCGCTTCCCTGGGCGAGCTCACCGTGGGAAGTGCAGGTTCGACCTCATCCCTTGGTGAACCAGCAGCACGGCGCAGGCCGACGGCGACTGAGACGGCGTTCGACCATCATTTCGGCGGATGGGACGATGACGGGCGTGACAGGACGCATCGCCTACCAGGGCGAACCCGGCGCCAACTCCCACCAGGTGTGCAAGGAGCACTACCCCGACTGGGAGGCCGTGCCGTGCGCGTCATTCGAGGACGTCTTCGCGGCGGTGGAGGGCGGGGACGCGGATCTCGCCATGATCCCGATCGACAACTCGATCGCCGGCCGGGTGGCCGACATCCACCACTTCCTGCCCGACTCCGGCCTGCACATCATCGCCGAGCACTTCCTGCGGATCCGCTTCTGCCTGATGGCACTGCCGGGCACCACGATCGACCAGGTCCGGACCGTGCACAGCCACGTCCACGCGCTCGGACAGTGCCGCAAGATCATCCGCGAGCACGGCTTCGTGCCGGTGATCTCCGGTGACACCGCCGGCTCGGCCCGCGAGGTCGCCGAGGCGGGCGACCCGACGATGGCCTCGATCTCGCCGCCGCTCGCCGCCGAGATCTACGGCCTGGAGGTGCTCGCCGAGGACGTCGAGGACGAGGACCACAACACCACCCGCTTCGTGGTCCTCTCCCGCGAGCTCGTCGAGGCGCCCGCGGGCAACGGCCCGGTGGTCACCAGCTTCATCTTCAACGTGAAGAACCTCCCGGCCGCGCTCTACAAGGCCCTCGGCGGCTTCGCCACCAACGGCGTCAACATGACCAAGCTGGAGAGCTACATGGTCGGCGGGGAGTTCACCGCGACGCAGTTCCTGGCCGAGGTCGACGGGCACCCCGACGACCTCGGCGTCCGGCGCGCGCTCGACGAGCTCGCGTTCTTCACCACCGAGGTGAAGATCCTCGGCGTCTACCCCGCCGACCGCTTCCGCGCGCGCTAGGCGGCGGCCTCAGCCGGGGTTCTGCATCAGGTTGAACATCGCGCCCTGCGGATCGGCCAGGATGGCCATCCGGCCGACCCCGGGCACGTCGAAGGCGGGGGCGACCACGGTGCCGCCGAGCTGCACGGCGCGCGCGACGGTGTCGTCGACGGACTCGACGTTGAAGTAGACGTTCCAGTGCGGCGGGACGCCGTCCATCATCGGCGGCATCGCCCCGCCGACCTGCCGGCCGTCGACGACGAGGCAGGTGTAGTCCATGCCGCCCTCCATCTCCTGCGCCTCCCAGCCGACGCCGAGCACCTCGGTGTAGAACGCGGTGGCCGCGGGGAGGTCGGGGCTGATCAGCTCGTTCCAGATCGGGGTGCCGGGCTCGTTGGCACGCGTCGTCCCGATCGTGGCGCCGGCCTGCCAGAGGTTGACCCGGGCGCCCGACGGGTCCTGGATCGCGGCCATCCGGCCGAGGTCCATCACGTCGAACGGCCCGGCCTCCACCGTGCCGCCGGCCCCGGCGACCTTGGCGGCCGCGGCATCGACGTCGTCGACGGTGAGGTAGACGCCCCAGAAGGCGGGATGACCCTCCATCCCGGGCATCTGCCCGCTGATCCCGGCGACCGAGTCGCCCTCCTTGCCGACCGCGACGTAGTAGCCGGCGTCTCCCATCGGGACGTCCTCGAGCTCCCAGCCGAACAGCCCGCCGTAGAACTCCTTGGCGGCGGCCTGGTCGGGGGTGGTCAGCTCGACGTAGCTGGGGGTGCCCTGTGCGTAGGCATCGATCTTCGGCATGTCCGTGCTCCTCTGTCGTGTGCGACCCCACCTGCAAGAGAACACCCGGCCACCGACACCCGCAACGGTCGAGAAGGTGAACGGTAGGTTCGGGGCCGTGGAGCACAACACCGCCCCCGGGGACCCCCGCATCGCCGACCTCGGCTTCGCGCGCGTCGACGTCGACCGCGCGGCACGCACGGGCGACCCCGAGGTCGTGTACGGCGCCGGCAAGACCCCCGACCAGGTCGTGGCGATCCTCCGGGCGCTGCACGAGAAGCACCCCGAGCGGGCGGTGCTCGCCACCCGCCTCTCCCCCGAGACCATCGACGTCCTCGCCGAGGCGCTCCCGGAGGCCGACCTCGACCTCGTCGCGCGCGCCGCCACGCTCGGCCCGCTGCCGACCCCGCGCGGCACGGTCGCCGTCGTCGCCGCCGGCACCTCCGACGCGCCCGTCGCCGCCGAGGCCGCGCTCACCATCGCCGTCCACGGCGCCGGCGTCGAGCGCATCGACGACGTCGGCGTGGCCGGCCTGCACCGGCTGCTCGGCGTCCGCGACCGGCTCGAGGCCGCCGACTGCCTGGTCGTCGTGGCCGGCATGGAGGGCGCGCTCCCGTCCGTGGTCGGCGGGCTGGTCGGCGTGCCGATGGTCGCGGTCCCCACGAGCGTCGGCTACGGCGCCTCGCTCGGCGGCGTCGCCGCCCTCCTGGCCATGCTCAACTCCTGCGCGCCGGGCGTCGCGGTCGTCAACATCGACAACGGGTACGGCGCCGGCGTGCACGCCGCCCGGGTCGCCCGGCAGTCGGCGCCTCGATGACGAGCGTCTGGATCGACGCCTCGGCCGGGGCCAGCGGCGACATGCTGCTCGGCGCGCTGGTCGGCGCCGGCGTCCCCCTCGCCGTCCTCCAGGAGGCGGTCGACTCCGTCGCGCCGGAGCCGATCGCGCTGCGCGTCGAGGACGTGCGCCGCAACGGGCTGGCCGCGACGCGGGTGCACGTCGACGTCGCCGAGTCCCACCACCACCGCACCTGGCGCGACGTCCGGACGATGCTCTACGGGCACGCCGCGGCCGCCTCCGCCTTCGAGCGGCTGGCCGTCGCGGAGGCGGCGGTGCACGGCACCTCGCCCGAGGACGTCCACTTCCACGAGGTCGGCGCCCTGGACGCGATCGCCGACGTCGTCGGCGTGTGCGCGGGCTTCGAGCACCTCGGCGCCACGTCGGTCACCGTCTCGCCGATCGCCGTCGGGTCCGGGACCATCGAGGCCGCGCACGGCACGCTGCCGGTGCCGCCGCCGGCCGTCGCCGAGCTGCTCCGCGGGGTGCCGACGTACGCCGGACCGGTGGCGATGGAGCGCTGCACCCCGACCGGCGCGGCGCTGCTGACGACGCTGGCGACGACCTACGGCCCCCAGCCGCCGATGACCGTCGCGGCGATCGGCGTCGGCGCCGGCGGGCGCGACCCGGAGGGCCAGGCGAACGTGCTGCGGCTCTTCGTCGGCGAGACCGCTGCGACCGGTGGCCGGCCGCTGCTGCTCGAGTGCAACGTCGACGACCTCGACCCGCGGGTGTGGCCCGCCGTGATCGCGGCGCTGCTCGAGGCCGGCGCCTCGGACGCCTGGCTGACGCCGATCCTGATGAAGAAGGGCCGACCCGCCCACACCCTGCACGCCCTGGTCGACGAGGCCCGTGCGCCCGGTGTGCGGGCCGCGATCTTCCGGCAGACCTCGACGATCGGGCTGCGCGAGCAGCCGCTGACCAAGCACGCGCTGGAGCGTGAGATGGTGGCGGTGGAGGTCGACGGCCGCCAGGTGGCCGTCAAGCTCGCACGGCACGACGGCGTCGTGGTCAACGCCCAGCCGGAGTACGACGACGTCGCCCGCGCCGCCGCCGACCTCACCCGTCCCGTGGCCGACGTGCTCGCCGAGGCCACCGCTCTCGCCAGAAAGTTCCTCTGAGTGGATCCCGTCGTCGTCGGCCTGACCTTCCTCGCGATCTTCGTCGTCGAGCTGCCCGACAAGACGTTCCTCGCGACGCTGGTGCTGGCCACCCGCTACCGCCCGATCCTGGTGTGGATCGGCGTCAGCCTGGCCTTCCTCGTCCAGACGCTCGTCGCGGTGCTGCTCGGGCACGCCGTGTCGTTCCTGCCCGAGGACCTCGTGCGGGCGGCCGCCGGGGTGATGTTCCTGGCCGGCGCGGTGATCCTGATCCGGGAGGGTCGCAGCCACCAGGAGGCGCAGGACGACGAGATCGAGACCCGGGACGTGCACGGGCTCAAGGCCGTGCTCGCGAGCTTCCTGGTCCTCTTCGCCGCGGAGTGGGGCGACCTCTCGCAGCTGCTGACGATCTCACTGGTCGCGAAGTACGAGCAGCCCGTCGCCGTCTTCCTCGGCGCGCTCACCGCGCTGGTCGTGGTCAGCGGCCTCGCGGTGGTGGCGGGGCGGCAGCTGCAGCGCTTCGTCAAGCTGCACGTGCTCCACTACGTCGGCGCGGGCGTCTGCCTGGTGCTGGCCGCGCTCACGGCGTACGAGCTCTTCTCCTAGTCTGGGCGCATGACCAGCCACGGCGCCGACTCCGAGGTCGGCCGTCTCCGGACCGTCCTCCTCCACCGACCCGGCAACGAGCTCAAGCGGCTCACTCCGCGCAACAACGACCGGCTGCTCTTCGACGGCATCCCGTGGGTCGCGCGGGCGCAGGAGGAGCACGACGGCTTCGCGGAGGCGCTGCGCAACCGGGGCGTCGAGGTGCTCTACCTGACCGACCTCATCGCCGAGACGCTCGAGGACGGCGGCGCGCGCGACCACGCGATCACGACCGCGCTCTCCGGGCTGCACCTCGGCGACACCCTGCGCGAGTACCTCTCGACGTTCCTGCGCGAGGCGAGCCCGGCAGAGCTGACCGACTACCTGACCGCGGGCATCCGCAACGACGAGGTCCGCGGCGGCTTCGGCCTGGTGACCTCGCTGCTCGCGCACGACGACTTCCTCATCGACCCGCTGCCCAACCTGCTCTTCACCCGCGACTCCTCGGTGTGGGTGCGCGACCGGGTCGCGATCACGTCGCTGGCGATGCCGGCCCGCGCCCGTGAGACCCAGCTGACCGAGCTGATCTACACCCGCCACCCGCGCTTCCGCGGCACCCAGACCGTGCACGGCTGGCACCACGAGCACGTCGAGGGCGGCGACGTGCTCCTGCTCGCGCCCGGCGTGATCGCGGTCGGCGTCGGCGAGCGCACCACCCCGGCGGGCGTGGAGCGCTTCGCCCGGCAGGCGTTCCACGCGGGCCTGGCCCACACCGTGCTCGCCGTCCCGATCACCCAGGAGCGGGCGACCATGCACCTCGACACGGTGTGCACGATGGTCGACGTCGACAAGATCGTGATGTACCCCAACGTCGCCGACTCGCTGACGGCGTACGCCGTGACCGCGAACGAGGACGGCGCGCTCGACGTCGCCGGCGCGGAGCCCTTCCTGGTCGCCGCGGCGAAGGCGATGGGCATCGACACCCTCGACCAGATCGACACCGGTCTCGACCCGGTCACCGCCGAGCGCGAGCAGTGGGACGACGGCAACAACACCCTCGCGATCGCGCCGCGCGTCGCGGTCGCCTACGAGCGCAACGTCGAGACCAACGACCGCCTGGAGGACGCCGGCATCGAGGTGGTCCGGATCTCCGGGTCCGAGCTGGGGTCCGGCCGCGGCGGCCCGCGGTGCATGTCCTGCCCGGTCGCGCGGGAGCCGCTCCCGGCCTAGGAGTAGCGGTCGGGCAGGACCGTGTGCCCGTGAGGCTCGCCCGGGACCGGCGTGCACGAGTGGCTGCGCTTCTCGCAGCGAGCGATCTCGTGGACCTGCGCGTCGCCGGACATGGTCGCGCGCACGAGCACGACCGTCGTGGGTGACTCCCAGCCCAGCACGCGCCAGTCGTCTCCCTCGAGCGGGAGCCGGCCGATGGCGACGTGGCGCCCGTCGACCGATCGCACATGTGTCGAGAGCTGCCGGCCGGTGACACCGCGGAGAGGGGTGCGTTCACGGTGAGGGCGCCAGGTCCATGCGCGGCCCCGGAAGTTGGCGTAGCCGGTGACGAGACCCGCGTTCGACACCCGCGCGAGGCTGGGTGAGCCGACCGCGTCGCAGCACTCCACATGGGCGCGCCAGCTGGCACTGCGGTCGACGTCGCCGGTCTCGGTGTCGCGGCGGACCACGCGCGCGGCGTCGACGAAGTGGAGCTCCGCGACTTGGCGGACGGTGTGCTCGACCACCCAGGCGACGAACCTGCCGTCGGGCGAGATCACCACGTTGTAGATGCCCAGCGGCAGCCGGTCGAGGCGGCCGTCCACCACGATCGCCCAGCGCTCGTGGTGTCGGACGAGGGTGGTGCCGGCGACGTACCGGATCGTGTCCGGCTTGCGGGTCTCGATGCTGTCGCCGCCGACGTGCAGCGTGCCCTGGCCCCACCAGGCGATCGTGGTCGGCGGCTCGGGTGCAGGCGCGGGCTGTGACGTGCTCGCGGCCTCGCGGCGGCAGCCGGAGAGCAGGAGGAGCGCCGCGGCGAGGGCGGCGTACGCGGCACGGTTCACGCCGGTGGGATGCCGCCGGTCGCGGCGAGGTTGCCGGCATGTTGCCCGGGCATGAAGAAGCCCGGCCATTGTCGACGGGGGATACGACAACGGCCGGGCGCGATGAATCTACGTCGCCGGGTGGGGATCAACCAAGCCCCACGCCGATTCTTGTCCGTGATTCATCTCAAGATCCGGGTCAGCGCAGCGTGACCTGACGGTTGGCGAGGCCCGATCGGGCGGCCCGCTCCTCGGTCGTGAGCGGCGACTCGTCGGCGAGCGCCTCGGCCAGGGCGGCCGCGAACGCCTCGGCCGGGTCCTCCAGGGCCTCGGGGCCGGTCCCGACCGGGAGGTCCCAGACCGGGGCGAGCAGCCCGTGGGCGCGGAACATCCCGACGAAGCGGGAGCCGTCGACGAGCACGTCCCTGCCGGCCGCGTGCAGCCGGGCGAGCGCATCGAGCAGCTGGTCCTCGGGCTCGGGCATCACCCAGCGCAGGTGCTCCTTGGAGCCGACGTCGGTCCAGTACGCCGCCGGCACGCTGGTGAGCCGGGCAGTCGGTGTGGCGTGGTCGTTGGCCTGGTCGAGCGAGGCAGCCAGCGCGGCGCGGTCGTCCTCGGCGACGTCGGCGATCCAGTAGTCGAAGCCCTCGTGGACGGTCACCTGGAGCGACTCGTCGGAGATCAGGTCCTGCAGTCGCGGGCCCTCGCCGGGCGCCTCGGTGATGCCGACGATGCCGGGCTCGGCGTCGAGGGCGGCGGTGAGGATCGCGCCGAGGTCGCGGGCCGGGTCGCCGTAGTTGTGCTGGACCTGGAGGCCGAGCCAGATCTCGCCGCTGTCGCGGACCATCGCGGGCGCCGCCATCGGCAGCAGCGAGCACAGGACGACGGTCTTGTCGGGGTGGTCCTTGAGGGTCAGCGGCGCGGTCGCGGCCGGGACCAGCTCGCGCATAGCGATGACGTCGCACTCCGACGGCATGCCCTCGAAGGGCCGGGCGACGAAGACCGACGCCGCTCCACCGGCCGCGCCGTGGCAGGCCTTGTAGCGCTTGCCCGAGCCGCAGGGGCACGGCTGCCGGGGGCCGACCTCGCCGGGTGCGGTCTGCTGGGCCGACTGGGAGCGGCTCTTGGTGCGGGACTTCTTCGCCATGCGGCTGAAACTACCCGGCGGCCCCGTCGCGCTGGTCGAGCAGGTCGAGGATGTACGCGGGCCGGTCGGTGATGACCGCCTTCACGCCGAGCTCGACGCACAGGTCGAGCTCCGTGGGGGTGTTGACGGTCCACACGTGCAGGTCGTGGCCGGCCCTCCTGATCCGCCGGCCGAGCTTGGGGTGGTCGGTCAGCTCGCCGATGCCCGGCCCGATCAGCCAGTCATTGCCGACCATGCGGCGCAGCATCGGCCAGTGGTGGGCCTTGTCGACCAGCTGCACGAGCGGGACGGCGGGCGCCATCCCCTCGACCCGCTGGAGCGCGGTCCACGAGAAGCTCATCACCCGCACGGGCGAGCCGATCCGGTCCCAGCCGAAGTGGCGCAGCATCTCGACCAGGCGGCGCTCGACGAGGCCGCCGTACCGGGTCGGGTGCTTGGTCTCCACGGCGATCTCGACGCGCCGGTCGTAGTCGGCGATCGTCTCGAAGAGCGTCTTGAGGGTGAGCACCCGGTCGAGCCGCTCGTCGCGGGCGGGTGCCTCGTCGTCGAGGTCGGACCAGGGGTTCTTCCACACGGCGAAGTCAAGCGCGTCGAGGTCGGCCAGCTCGGAGGTGGAGACCAGGCGGCGGCTGCTCGCCGTACGGCGCAGGTCGCGGTCGTGCACGCAGACGAGGTGCCCGTCGGCGGTGAGCCGGACGTCGCACTCGACGCCGTCGGCCCCGACGTCGAGGGCGGCGACGTAGGCCCCGAGGGTGTGCTCGGCATTGTCGTGGCTGGCGCCGCGGTGCGCGACGACCTGGGGTCTCACGGCGACCATCGTCCTACTCCTCGGTGACCGTCCCGGCCTCGACCCGCCAGCGACGGTCGAGACTGACGTTGTCGAGCAGCCGCCGGTCGTGGGAGATGAGCAGCAGCGCGCCGTCGTAGGACGCCAGGGCCTGCTCGAGCTGCTCGATCGCGGGCAGGTCGAGGTGGTTGGTGGGCTCGTCGAGGACGAGCAGGTTGACCCCACGGCCCTGGAGCAGCGCGAGCGCGGCCCGGGTCCGCTCGCCCGGCGAGAGGCGGCTCACCAGGCTGGCGACCTGGTCGGCCTTCAGGCCGAACTTCGCCAGCAGGGTGCGCACGTCGGCGGGCGAGGTCTCCGGCAGTGCGGACTCCATCGCGGCACCGAGCGGGAGGTCCTCCGCGAGGCCGGTGCGGCCCTGGTCGATCTCGCCGATGGCCACCGAGGCGCCGAGGCTGCTCGTCCCGGTGTCCGGGCTGACCCGGCCCAGGAGCAGGTCGACGAGGGTGGTCTTGCCGGCCCCGTTGGGGCCGGTGATCCCGATCCGGTCGCGGGCGTCGACCTGGAGGCTCGTCGGGCCGAAGGTGAAGGTGCCGCGGCTCAGCGTCACCTCGTTGAGGGTCGCCACCACGGCGCTCGACCGGGGAGCGGCGCCGATGCTGAACTGCAGGACCCACTCCTTGCGCGGCTCCTCCACCTCCTCGAGGCGCGCGATCCGCGACTCCATCTGGCGCACCTTCTGGGCCTGCTTCTCCGACGACTCGCTCTGCGCGCGGCGCCGGATCTTGTCGTTGTCGGGGCTCTTGCGCATCGCGTTCCGCACGCCCTGGGAGCTCCACTCGCGCTGGGTGCGGGCCCGGGCGACCAGGTCGGCCTTCCGGTCGGCGTACTCCTCGGAGGCCTCGCGGGCGTGCCGTCGCGCGATCGCGCGCTCCTCGAGGAACGCGTCGTAGCCGCCGTCGTAGACCGTGACCTGGTGCTGCGCGATGTCGAGCTCGACGATCCGGGTGACGCAGCGGGCGAGGAACTCGCGGTCGTGGGAGACCAGCACGACGCCGCTGCGCAGGCCGCGGACGAAGGTCTCGAGGCGGTCGAGCCCGGCGAGGTCCAGGTCGTTGGTGGGCTCGTCGAGGAGGACGACGTCGAAGCGGCTCAGCAGCAGCGCGGCCAGTGCGGCGCGGGCGGCCTGCCCGCCGGACAGGCCGGTCATCAGCGCGTCGGGGCCGACGTCGAGACCGAGATCGGCCAGCACCGGTGGGAGGCGCTCGTCGAGATCGGCGGCACCGCTGGCCATCCACCGGTCGAACGCGACGGCGTAGGCGTCGTCCGCGCCCTTGTCGTCGGAGCCGAGCGCCTCGGCCGCGGCCTCCATCGCCGCGGTCGCGGCGGTGCAGCCGGTGCGGCGGCCAACGTACGCCGCCACGGTCTCGCCCGGGACCCGCTCGTGCTCCTGCGGGAGCCAGCCGACGAAGGCGTCGGCCGGGGCCGTGCTGACGGTGCCGGCGTGCGGCTCGAGGTCGCCGGCCAGGATCCGCAGGAGGGTGGACTTCCCGGCCCCGTTGGCGCCGACCACACCGACCACGTCGCCCGGCGCGACGGTGAGGCCGAGACCCTCGAACAGCGTGCGGTGGCCGTGTCCGCCCGCGAGGTCCTTGGCGACGAGGGTGGCGCTCACGGGTCCATTGTCGGGGGTGTCATCGACTCCGGAGGAACCGGCCGAAGTGCGGGACCGTGAAGGCGACGGTGCCGCGCTCGGCGGCGTACACGAGACCCTTCTTGATGAGACCGTCGCGGGCCGGGGAGAGCGACTGCGGCTTGCGGCCGAGGTGGGCGGCGACGTCGGAGGTGGGGATGGCGCCGTCGACCGCGCCGTCGCCGCGGTCGGCCCCGAGGTCGGCCATCGCGACCATGTAGTCGCGCTCGGCGGGGGTGGCGCGCTCGTAGCGGGCGCCGAAGAAGCCGACCGCGAGCTCGGCCTCGGCGTCGGGCGCGGCCGCCCGGACGTCGGCGACCCGGATCGGCGAGCCGAGGGCGGCGTCCCACGTGACCTTGCCGTAGGCCTGGACGAAGTAGGGGTAGCCGTCGGTGAGGCGGTAGAGCTCGTCGAGGGCCTCGGGCTCGAAGTCGACCTCCTCCTCGGCGGCCGGGACCATCCAGGCGCGGTCGGCCATGTCGCGCGGGAGCCGGTCGACGGAGACGTAGCGGAAGAGGCGCTCGGCGTACGACTTGGCGGCGGCGAGCGCGACCGGGAGGTGCGGCAGGCCGGCGCCGACGACGAGGAGCGGCGCGCGCTGCTGGCTGAGCTCGTGGCAGGCGCCGCAGACGGCGGCGAGCTCGGCGGGCGCGAGGTCCTGCATCTCGTCGACGAAGAGGCCGATGCCGACGCCGAGGTCACCGGCCAGCGACGCGACGTCGCCGAAGAGCTCGATGAGGTCGAGCTCGAGGTCGCCGGAGTCGGCTCGTCCGCGGGTGGCGACGACATCGATCGGCGGCGTCCACCTCATGCCCTTGCGGTCCTCGACGCCGGTCTTGAGCGCGAAGCTCTTGAGGACGCCCGCGACCTCGTCGACCCGGTCGGGGTCGCGGTGCCGGTGGGCGACCTCGCGGACCGCGGCGTGCACCGCCTGCGCGACCGGGATCCGGATGCTCTGGTCGGGTCGCGCCTCGATCTTGCCGGTCCCCCAGGCCCGTCGTACGGCCTGACCGCGGAGGGCGTTGAGGAGCACCGTCTTGCCGACGCCCCGGAGCCCGCTCAGGACCATGCTCCGCTCGGGGCGGGCCGCCGCGACCCGCTCCAGGGTGATGTCGAACTGCGCCAGCTCGCGGTCCCGACCGGCCAGCTCCGGCGGCCGCTGCCCCGCTCCCGGCGCGTACGGGTTCCTGATCGGGTCCATGCTCGGACGGTATCGGCGTTTCTAGGGGAAACCGTAGACAACTCGCCTCATCGCGGGGGTTGGTGACCAAACGACCGGCTGGAGGCCCGGATCGGTGGGGTTTCGTGACCGATCGAGGGGTGTGCGGCGCCGGGCTGCATGAACACCCGGCTCACCGGGGATTCGCGCACCTCGGGGCCGTGGCAACACCCCCGGGGTGACAGGAGTGCCCCCGAGGTCGGGCGTACGGCGTCACCGACCCGGCGTACGGCAATCGGCCGTACGACGACGCCGGCGGCCTCAGGCCGAGTCGACGGCGTGCAGCCGGTCGGCCGCGCGGTCGTAGGCGTCGGTCAGCGTCTGGCGGAGCACGTCGATCAGGTCGGGCACCTCGTCGATGCTCAGCCGGAACGACCCGGCGCACACGGTGTCGCGCCACAGCGACAGCACCACGATGCTCGACTCCTGGTGCCAGGTGACCCGGAGCGCGCGGTCGCCGCCACGGGCGTCGAGGTAGATCGACCCCGTCTCCGGCAGCGGGCGGACGACGGTCACCCCTCCATCATGCGCCCGCCCAGCGCGGCTGTCACCGAAACGTGTGACCCGGGATGGCGAGGGCGAGGGCTGTAACGCCCGGTTGCCTGCTGTTCCCACCGTGCCGCAGCACCCTGGGAAGAGCAGGTAACCGGGCGTTACAGCCGTCCGCGCCCACCCGAGCCGTGGGCGGCCCCGCCTAGACTCGCCCCGTGCCCGAGCTGCCGGAGGTGGAAGCGCTGGCCCTCGACCTCGCGGGCCGGCTGGACGGGCACGCGATCGCGAAGATCCACGTGGCGCAGTTCAGCGCGCTGAAGACCTTCGACCCGCCGCTGTCGGCCCTCGAGGGCACCCTGGTCGACGGGGTCACCCGGCACGGCAAGTTCCTCGACATCGAGGCGTCGGGCGTCCACCTCGTCATGCACCTCGCCCGCGCGGGCTGGGTGCGCTGGCGCGACGAGGTGCCGACGATCCCGCCCAAGCCGAGCACCAAGTCCACGCTCGCGCTGCGGATCGTGCTGGACGACCAGTCCGGCCTCGACGTCACCGAGGCGGGCACCCGCAAGAGCCTGGCGGCGTACGTCGTCCGCGACGCCCAGGACGTGCCGGGCGTCGCGAGCCTCGGTCCGGACCCGCTCAGCGACGACTTCACCATCGACCGGCTCCGGGCGATCCTCGAGAAGGAGGGCGGCAAGCAGCTCAAGGGCGTGCTCCGCCACCAGGGCACCATCGCCGGCATCGGCAACGCCTACTCCGACGAGATCCTGCACGCCGCGAAGATGTCGCCGTTCAAGCCCGCCGGTCACCTCACCGACGACGAGCTCCAGACCCTGTACGACGCCCTGCGCACCACTCTCGGCGACGCCGTCGAGCGCAGCCGCGGGCTCGCCGCCAGCGAGCTCAAGGGCGAGAAGAAGTCCAACCTCGCCGTGCACGGCCGCACCGGGCAGCCCTGCCCGGTCTGCGGTGACACGGTGCGGGAGGTGTCGTTCGCCGACTCCTCCCTGCAGTACTGCCCGACCTGCCAGACCGGCGGCAAGCCGCTGGCCGACCGACGGATGAGCAAGCTCCTCAAATGATTCCCACCGTGTCCATCGCCCAGGTGCCCGACCCGCTCCCCGAGGGGCTGGTCGTGCTCGACGTCCGCGAGCCCGACGAGTGGGCCCACGGCCACATCGAGGGGGCGCTGCACGTGCCGCTCTCGCTGCTGCCCGTGCGCCTCGCCGAGCTCCCAACCGAGCAGACGCTCGTGGTCTGCAAGGTCGGCGGCCGCTCCGGCCAGGCCGTGATGTGGCTCCAGCAGCAGGGGTACGACGTGGTCAACCTGGCCGGCGGGATGCTCGACTGGGAGGCCGCCGGGCGCCCGATGGTGAGCGACACCGGGCAGCCTCCCGTCGTCATCTGACCCTGGTCAGCTGACCCTGGTCAGCTCGCCGAGGGGTCGACGCTCGGCAGGTCGGTCGGGATCGCCGACGGGCAGTTCTGCGTCGCCCAGTCGCCGAAGGCCTCCCCGGCGTCCTGGTCGGACTGGGGCAGGTCGTCGCCGAAGTTCTGCAGGTCGTCGACCGAGGCGTCGTCGTCGATCTTCAGCGCGGCGTCGATGAAGACCTCGAAGCCCTGACGGGCGTCGTCGGGCATGTCCGAGGGGGTGCCGACGTCCTTCATGTCGTTGGCCCAGTCCTTGAAGGCCTTGATCGCGTTGGAGGTCTCCCCCGACGTCGACTGCGACAGGACCGCGTCGTAGAGCCCGCTGAAGGCCTCGCAGAAGTCGTCCTTCGACGCGTCGGCCGGCGCATCCGAGCCGCTGCCGCCCCCGCCGTCGCCACCGTCGCTCCCGCCGCAGGCGGTCAGGCCGCCCAGGGCGAGCACCGCGCCCGCCGCGACCAGTCCGGTACGTCGTGCCCAAGCTCGCATGTTCTTCGTCTCCCGTGTGTCGATCCAGGTCGGTCCGTCGGGCTGCACCCTTCCCCGGCGCTGACGATCCATTCACCGGCCCGAGAAGATCCCAGCCTCCGGAACCTCAAGAGCGCGCTGCAGCCGGGCCAGATACGCCGACCGCTCGATCTCGACCACGCCCAGCGAGGCCAGGTGCGGCGTCGCCCACTGCACGTCGAGCAGCCGCCGGGCCGCGTGCTCGTCGCGCAGCCCCTCGACCAGGCCGAGCAGCGCGACCTTCGAGGCGTCCCGCTCCCGGTGGAACATCGACTCCCCCGCGAAGAGCCCGCCGATCGCGACGCCGTAGAGCCCGCCGGCGAGCCGCCCGTCGCGCCACGCCTCGACCGAGTGCGCCCAGCCCAGCTCGTGCAGCCGGAGGTACGCCGCGCGGATGTCGCCGTCGATCCAGCCCTGCGGGCGGCGCGGGTCGGCGCACGCGTCGACCACGTCCGCGAAGGCGGTGTCGACGCGCACCTCGAAGTCCCGGGCCGAGCGGCGCAGCGAGCGGCTGACCGCCAGGCCGTCGAGCGGCAGCACCCCGCGCAGCACGGGGCAGAACCAGAACATCGGCTCCCCCCGCGCGCCCGACGGCATCGGGAAGAGCCCGTGCCGGTAGGCCGCGAGCAGGGTGCCCGGCTCCAGGTCGGCGCCGGCCGCGACGAGGTCGTCGTCCGGGTCGTAGCGGGCCGGGTCACCGAACGACCAGCGGGTCGGCGGTGGCTCGGCGGGCATGGGCCGACGGTAGCGGTCCGTACCATCGACCACGTGAGCGAGGAGACCACCGACGCCGGGACCGCCAGCGTTGCGCTGCGTCGCGCGCTCGACGGGCTCGGCCCGCTCTCCCCCGCCGCCCGCGCCGCCGAGAAGCACCTCCGCGACCACGACGGCCAGGTCGACAAGGCCATCGACGCGCTCATCGACGACCACGTCAGGTACGCCGGCGCACAGGGCCTGCTCACCAGCCTCGGCGGGGTGATCGCCGCGCCGGTCACGGTGCCCGCCAACATCACCGGCCTCGCGCTCATCCAGGCGCGGATGGTCGCCGGGATCGCACACCTGCGCGGCTACGACCTGGCCGACCCCCGCACGCACAACGCCGTGCTGACCTGCCTGCTCGGCGAGCGGCGCGTCGACGCGCTCGTCCGCGAGCAGCGCCTCCCCGCGCCGCCGATGGCGATCGCGACCGCGCCGGTCCACGACCAGGAGCTGGAGCAGGTCCTCGCCGGCGAGGTCACCGGCCATCTGGTGGCGCGGCTCGGCGGCAAGCACGCCGTGCTGGCCTTCGGCCGCAAGATCCCGGTCGTCGGCGGCGTCGTCGGGCTCGGCGCCGACAGCGTGGCGACCTGGCAGGTGGCGCGCTACGCCGTGCGCGAGCTGCGGCCGCGGACCCGCCGGTAGACCTTGAGCAGGCCCCGTCCGGCGCGGCTCGAGGTGAGCCGACGGTAGGTCTTCTCGCGCCACCGGTACGTCGGGCGCAGGTAGGCGCGCTCCAGCGCCATCTGGGCGTCGTGCAGCTCCTGCCGGAGCCGCTCCTCGCTGTGCCGGAGCCGCGCGCCCTCGAGCAGCAGCGCCTTGATCGCGTCGACCCCGGCCGCCGCGACCTCGGTCTCGTCGGGGGCGTCCGGGTCGGCGTAGTCGGCCATGCTGGCCGCCACCGGCGGCGCCCCGGCCAGGTCGGCGAGGTCGCCGACCACGTCGTAGCCCCGCTGCTCGATCTCGGCCGTCCAGGATCCGGTGACCTCCGCGACCCACGGGTGCAGGTCCGGCGGCAGCGCCAGCCGGGGCGAGCGGGTGCGCCGCGAGAGGGTCTGGTGGGCGAGCAGCTCGCGGACCAGCGGGCGGTAGTCGGACGGCCCGAGGTCGTGGTTGGCGGCGCGGTTGATCCGGCGGACCAGCGCGGTCTCCGGGACGCCCAGGGACGGGTTGGCGCGCTCGGCCTGCAGGTCCAGGTCGAGCCCGTCGAGGCCGAAGGCGATGCTGAACCGCTTCCACAGCAGCTGCTGCGGACCGCCGGCGGGCGGCACGGTGACGACGTGGATCTGCTCGGGCGGCAGCTCGTGACCCCAGCGGTTGAGGATGTCCGGGAGCTCCTGGACGCCCCAGAACCAGGTGGCGATCCGGGTCGACCGCTCGGGGTCGCGGATCTGGTCGAGGAAGGCGCGGAAGGAGAGCCCGGCCCGGTGCTTGACGTTCTCCTGCCACTCGGCCGGGATCTGCCGGACCAGGTCGCGCGCGGAGACGACGAGGTGGACCTCGGTGCCGTCGCCGTGCCCCAGCGAGGCGAGCGCACGGCCGGCCTGCGCCCGCGACGCGGTCGCGAGGATCTCGTGGCTGATGATCGCGGTGCCGTCGTGGCGGCGTACCTGCTCCGCGAGCCGGTCCCAGGCGCCGACGGCCTCGGCCTCGAGGCCGCCCCACGGCAGCCGCATCAGGTCGAGCGCGGCGAGGAAGTGGGCGTCGAAGCGGTCGGCGGGGTAGAGGATCCCGGCGGACGTGAGGACCCGCTTGTTCCGGAAGAGCACGTCCTGGAGGTAGGACGTGCCGGTCTTCGGCGTCCCGACGTGCAGGAGGACCCGCTTGCTCACTCGCTCCTCTTCTCCAGCAGCAGGCGCATCGCCAGCTGCAGTACCCCGGCGTCGTCGGGCTGCTCGACGCCGTCGCGGAGGACGGGCAGCAGGCGGTCCGGGTCGCCATGGACAGGGTATCCAGCCCGGAGCAGGGCCTTCTGCACCCGCACCGCCCGCAGCCGTGCCCACCGCTGGTGCCGCGCGGGCAGGGTCAGCGGGGCGCCGCCCACGGCGGCCAGCCGGGGCCGGAGCGTGTGCTCGAGGAGGTCCGCGCGGGCCGGCGGCACGGCGAGCAGGCCGAGGACCTGCCCGACCCGGCGGGACAGCTCGGTCGCGTCGGCGGAGAGGGGCGTCGGGGTGGCGAGCGCACGGCGGACGCCGACCAGGCGCGGCGCGGCCGCGGGGTCGAGGACGACGTGCACCCGGTCGCGCCCGACCCGGGCGGCCCAGGACGCCGCGGTGTGCGCCAGGTCGGCCCGCGGCGGCAGCGGCCCGCGGCGGGCCAGTCGGTCGACCCAGTCCGACCAGGCCGGCGCGCCGTCGGCGAGGCAGCGGTCGGTCCACACGTCGGCGAGGAGCTGCCCGAGGTCGGCGCCGAGCACGAGGACGACGGCGCCGCGGCCCCCCGGCGGCCGGCCGCGGCGGGTGAGGTCGCGCCGGGCCGCGGCGGCGAGCAGCGGGTCGCCGGTGACCCGGTAGCGGGTGCGGAACCAGCGTGCCCCCGGGACGTGGTGCGGGTCGGGCAGACCGTCGGCGACGACGTCCTCGGCCAGCAGCCCGGCGGCGACCCGGATCAGCTCGTCGTCGGGCAGGTCGGCGGGGTCGACCGGGGGCGGGCCGAAGGCGAGGCGCTCCGCGGCTCCCTCGAGCTGGAGGTCCGGCCGCCCGCGGCCGGGGGCGCTGGCCTCCAGCACCCGGGTCGCGAGCGGCGCCGGGACCGGTCCGGCGAGGTTGCAGCGGCGGAGCAGCTCGAGCTGCTGGGCGCCCGGGACGACGGGCGGGACGGGGGCCGGTCCGGCGGGGTGACTCTCGCGCCAGGACCGCCACGGCGTCGTACCGCCGGCACGCAGGTGCTCGACCCAGGATCCGGCCACGTCGGCGGCGGTCCCGGTGGCTCCGGCTGCGTGCATGGCGGTCATCGTCGCACGACTGAGCGGTGCAAGGATGTGCCGGTGAGCCGCCCCGTCCTCTACCTGCACGTCGGCCTGATGAAGACCGGGACGACCTATCTCCAGGGCGTGATGGACGGCAACCGCGAGACGCTGACCGCGGCCGGGATCAACTTCGTCGGCGAGACCTGGTCGCGCCAGGTGCGCGCCGCGCAGGACCTGCTCCACCTCGACCAGCACGACCCGCAGATCGCCTCGCTGAGCGCGGGCGCCTGGGACGCCCTGCTCGACGACGTGCGCAGCCGGCCCGACGCGACGAACGTGGTCTCGATGGAGTTCCTCTCCTTCGCGCGCCGCCGCTCGTCCGCCCGGCTGGCCCGCGACCTCGCCGGCATCGACACCCACGTCGTCCTCACCGTCCGCGACGCCGCCGCGACGATCCCGGCGCAGTGGCAGACCAGCATCACGTCCGGCTCGACCCACAGCTGGGCGGACTTCCAGGCGGGCGTGCAGAACGCCGTGCGCCCGTGGTGGCCGGCGTACGCCGTGCGCGGTGACTCGGCGGTGCGGGAGTTCCGGCGCACCCAGGACGTCGGCCGGGTCCTCGACGTGTGGCGTCGCGCGGTGCCCGCCGACCACCTGCACGTGATCACGGTGCCGCTCGACCGGCGCGACCCCGAGCTGCTGTGGCGCCGCTTCTCCGAGGTGATCGGCGTGGACCCGGGCGCCGCGACGGAGGCGCCGACGGACTCCAACCCGTCGCTGGGGCACCCGTCCTCGGAGCTCGTCCGGCGGCTCAACCTGGTGCTCGCGGACGTGAAGCCGTGGGACTACAACCGCACGATCAAGACGCCGCTGGCCTCCTCGATCCTCGCCGCGCGGCGGCGCGAGGAGCGCCGTCCCGGTCTCGACGAGGCGACCGCCACCGTCGCCCGCGAGTGGAACCGGCGCACCCGCGACGTGATCCAGGGCTCGGGCGCCCACCTGGTCGGCGACCTCGACGACCTGCCCGTGACGTCATCCGCCTCGGCGGCCGCGTCCGCGGAGCCGACCCCGCGCGAGGTCCTCGACGCCGGCGCGACCGCGTGGCACGGCCTCGTCGACCTCGTCGAGCGGCGCCGCCGCCGGGTCGCTCGGATCATGGGCGCCAACCGGCCCGAGGCGCTCGCACCCCGCGAGCCCGGCTGGCTGGAGCGGGGCGGCAGTGCGGTCGACCTGGACGGCGCGATCCGTGACCTCTCGCGGCTGGCGCGCACCTCGATCCAGCTGCGCCGCGAGATCCTCGAGCTGCGCGAGAGCGACGACTCCGACAGCGCCGGCGACGCCTAGTGTCGCGGGTGGAAAGTATCTGGATGCTTGGTGTCGTCAGGGTGCGTGCCTGGCAAGGCGGCGTCGCGCCGGGCTACCGGGCGTAGCTCCAGCGATGCCAACGCAGCCAGGTGCGTGCCATGGCGGCTCGAACCGTCCAACGACCTTTCTCCCGCGGCACTAGTCCGAGCCGGCGAGCGCCCGCACCACCGCGGATGGGCTCGGCCGGCCGAGCTGGCCGGCCATCCACACGCTGGTGTCGACGACCTGCTGGAGGTCGACGCCGTGCTCGATGCCGAGGCCGGTGAGCATCCAGACCAGGTCCTCGGTGGCGAGGTTGCCGGTCGCGCTCTTGGCGTAGGGGCAGCCGCCGAGGCCGCCGGCGCTGGCGTCGTACGTCGTGATCCCGGCCCGCAGCGCGGAGAGCGTGTTGGCGAGGGCCTGGCCGTAGGTGTCGTGGAAGTGCATGGCGAGCTGGTCGATGCTCATGCCGGCCTCGGTGAAGCCGCCGACGAGCGCGGTGACGTGGCCCGCCGTACCGACGCCGATCGTGTCGCCGAGGCTGAGCTGGCTGGCGCCGAGGTCGAAGAGCCGCTTGCCGACGCCGACCACCTGGTCGACCGGGACCGCACCCGCCCACGGGTCGCCGAAGCACATCGAGACGTAGGCGCGGACGTCGAGGCCGGCGTCGCGGGCGCGGCGCACCGTCGGCTCGAACATGGCGAACTGCTCGTCGAGGCTCCGGTTGAGGTTCTTCTGCGCGAAGGTCTCGGTGGCCGAGCCGAAGATCGCGATGTGCCGGGCGCCGAGCTCGAGCGCGCGGTCCAGGCCGCGCTCGTTGGGCACCAGCACCGGGCAGTCCTGCCCGGCGGGGCCGAGCAGCTCCATGAGGTCGGCGGCGTCGGCGAGCTGGGGCACCCACCGCGGGTGGACGAAGCTGGTGGCCTCGACGATCGGCAGCCCGGCGGCGAGGAGGCGGCGTACGAACTCGGCCTTCACGCCGGTGTCGACCAGGGCCTTCTCGTTCTGCAGGCCGTCACGGGGACCGACCTCGTAGATCGTCACCCGGTCCGGCAGGCCGTCGACGCGGACGGTCATGGGGAGCTCACTCATCGTCGTCCCCCTCCACCTGGAGGAGGGTCGCGCCCAGGGCGACCTGGGCGCCGGTGGACGCGGCCAGCCCGGACACGGTGCCGTCGAAGGGCGCCTTGAGCGAGAGCTCCATCTTCATCGCCTCCAGGACGACGAGGACCTGACCGGCCTCGACCCGGTCGCCGTCGGCGACCCGGACGTCGAGCACGGTGCCCGGCATCGGGCTCGTGATCGCGCCGTCGCCGAGGTCCACGGCGTGGTCGCCGAAGACGTCGGGACGCTGGAAGACGAACCGCTGCCCCTGGTGGACCACCTCGACGCGGTCGCTGCGCACGTCGGCGGCCGGTCGGTCGCGCGGCTCCGGGCCGTCGAGCCGCACCGGCTCGTCGAGGTCGATGACGACCGGCGCCGGGTCGGCGCCCAGGCGGAAGCCGTCGCTCGCGAACGGGCCGTGCTCCTCGCGACGTGCGCGGAAGACCTCCCACGCGGCGGCCTCGCGGGCGGGGCCGGGGTCGGGCGCCGGGACCTCGTTGCGGTCGAGCCACGCGGTGTCGATGGTGGCGTCGCGGAACTCCTCGCTGGCCACCAGCGCCCGCAGGAAGCCGGTGTTGGTGATCAGCCCGAGGATCGCGGTCGCGTCGAGCGCGTCGACCAGCGCCAGGCGCGCCTCCTCGCGGCTCGCGCCGTGGGCGATCACCTTGCCGAGCATCGGGTCGTACGCCGTGGACACGACCTGGCCGCTCTCCAGGTCCTCGTCGACCCGGACCTCGGTCGGCCACGCGACGTACGTCGCCGTGCCCGCCTGGGGTAGGAAGCCCCCGAACGAGTCCTCGGCGTAGACCCGCGCCTCGATGGCGTGCCCGGTGACGGTGACGTCCTCCTGGGCGACCGGCAGCGGCTCACCGGCCGCGACGCGGAGCTGGATCTCGACCAGGTCGAGGCCGGTGATCATCTCGGTGACGGGGTGCTCGACCTGGAGGCGGGTGTTCATCTCCAGGAAGTAGACCTCGTCGGTGTCGACGTCGAGCAGGAACTCGACGGTGCCCGCATTGCGGTAGCCGACCTGCTTGGTCAGGGCGACGGCGCTGCTGGTCACGACCGCGCGCACCTCGGCCGAGATGGTCGGCGCGGGGGCCTCCTCGAGCACCTTCTGGTGCCGGCGCTGGGTGGAGCAGTCGCGCTCCCAGAGGTGGATCGCGTCACCGTGGGCGTCGGCCATCACCTGGACCTCGATGTGCCGACCGCGCTCGACGTACTTCTCGATCAGCAGGGTGTCGTCGCCGAAGGCGCTGCGCGCCTCGCGGGCCGCGGCGGCCTTGGCCTCCTCGAGCTCGCCCTCCTCGCGGACGACGCGCATGCCCTTGCCGCCACCGCCGGCAGCCGCCTTCACCAGCACGGGGCCATTCCAGTTCTTGGCGGCGTCCTCACCACGGGGCACGACCGGAACCCCGGCCGCCACGGCGATCTCGCGGGCGTGGTCCTTGCGCGCCATCGCCTCCATCGCCTCGGGCGGCGGGCCGATCCAGGTGAGCCCGGCATCGGCGACGGCGCGGGCGAAGGTGGGGTTCTCGGACAGGAAGCCGTAGCCCGGGTGCACGGCCTGGGCTCCGGCGGCGAGCGCCTGGGCGACCTGGGCCTCGACGTCGAGGTAGTCGCCGCTGCTGACCGTCGCCTCGATGCCGAGGCGGTGGCAGGTGCGGGCGACCCGGGCGGCGATCTCGCCGCGGTTGGCGATGAAGACGTGCTCGAACATCAGGTCATCACTCCGGCGATCACATGCGGAAGACGCCGTACGACGGCGCGGGGACGGGTGCGTTGGCGGCGGCCGCGAGGCCCATGCCCAGGACGCGCCGGGTGTCGGCGGGGTCGATGATGCCGTCGTCCCAGAGCCGGGCGGAGGCGTAGTAGGGCGAGCCCTGGGTCTCGTACTGCTCGCGGATCGGGGCCTTGAAGTCCTCGTCGTCGGGCTTGCCGGCGACGGTCGCGAGCACCGACGCGGCCTGCTCGCCGCCCATCACGGAGATCCGGGCGTTGGGCCACATCCAGAGGAAGCGCGGGTCGTAGGCGCGGCCGCACATGCCGTAGTTGCCGGCGCCGAACGAGCCGCCGATGACGACGGTGAACTTCGGGACGACCGAGCACGCGACCGCGGTGACCAGCTTGGCGCCGTCCTTGGCGATGCCGCCGTTCTCGTACTCGCGGCCGACCATGAAGCCGGTGATGTTCTGCAGGAAGACCAGCGGGATGCCGCGCTGGTTGCAGAGCTCGATGAAGTGCGCGCCCTTGAGCGCGGACTCGCTGAACAAGATGCCGTTGTTGGCGACGATGCCGACCGGGTGGCCCCAGATGTGCGCGAAGCCCGTGACCAGGGTGTCGCCGTACAGCTTCTTGAACTCGTGGAAGCGGCTGCCGTCCACGACGCGGCGGATCACCTCGCGCACGTCGTACGGCGTGCGCGTGTCGGCGGGCACGACGTCGTAGAGGGTGCTCGGGTCCTCGTGCGGCTCCTCGACCGGCTCGACCGGCCAGGGCGCGGCGCCCGGCCGGGGCAGCGTGCCGACGATGCTGCGCACGATCGCGAGCGCGTGGGCGTCGTCCTCGGCGAGGTGGTCGACCACACCGGAGGTGCGGGCGTGGACGTCGCCACCGCCGAGCTCCTCGGCCGTGACGACCTCGCCCGTCGCGGCCTTCACCAGCGGCGGGCCGCCGAGGAAGATCGTGCCCTGGTTGCGCACGATCACGGTCTCGTCCGACATCGCCGGGACGTAGGCGCCGCCGGCCGTGCAGGAGCCCATGACGCTGGCGATCTGCGGGATGCCCCGCGCGGAGAGGTTGGCCTGGTTGAAGAAGATCCGGCCGAAGTGCTCGCGGTCGGGGAAGACCTCGTCCTGCATCGGCAGGAACGCGCCGCCGGAGTCGACGAGGTAGACGCACGGCAGGTGGTTGTCGCTCGCGATCGTCTGGGCACGCAGGTGCTTCTTGACCGTCATCGGGTAGTAGGTGCCGCCCTTGACGGTCGCGTCGTTGGCGACGACGACGACCTCGCGGCCCTGCACCCGGCCGATGCCGGTGACGACACCGGCCGACGGCACGGGACTGGTGCCGAGCTCGCCGTACATGTCGTGCGCGGCGAGCGGGCTCAGCTCGAGGAACGGGCTGCCCGGGTCGAGCAGGCGGTCGACCCGGTCGCGGACCAGCAGCTTCCCGCGGTCGGTGTGCTTCTTCCGGGCCGCCTCGCTGCCGCCCTGCCGAGCGGTCGCCAGCCGCCCGCGGAGGTCGTCGACGAGCTCCTTCATCTGGGTCACGGCCTCAGGTTAGCGATCGTTAACCTGAGGCTCAACCCTCAGCCGCGGCGCAGCAGCCGCGAGAGGAGGCCGGACCGCGGCTCGTCGTCGTGGCCCGGGCAGCGGTCCGCCTTCGGTACGCCGGCCATGACCTGGTCGACGTGCAGGCCGCAACCGGACCAGGTGGTCTTGCCGCATCGGCGGCAGCTGACGGGTCGACACATGGGTGGAGATCCTTTCGGGAGGGGGAGGCTCAGCCGTGGCTGAAGTGGATGTCGGGCAGGACGCGGCGCAGCCAGGCCGGCGACCACCAGGCGGCGCGGCCGGTCAGGCGCAGCAGCACGGGCAGCAGCACCAGCCGGACGAGGAAGGCGTCCAGCAGGACGGCGACGCCGAGCACGATGCCCATCTCCTTCGGCGGCAGCGGGCCGGAGAGGGAGAAGGTGAAGAACACCGCGACCATCACCGCGGCGGCGGCGAAGATGACCCGCCCGGAGTGGGCGAGCGCGCCGACCATCGCCTCCCGCGGGTCGCCCGAGGCCTCGAAGTGCTCCTTGGCCGAGGCGAGCAGGAAGACGGTGTAGTCCATCGCGATCGCGAAGATCATGGCGAAGAAGAAGACCGGCGCCCACGCGTCCAGGAAGCCCTGGTGCTCGAAGCCGAGGAGACCGCTGCCCCAGCCCTCCTGGAAGACCAGGCGCGAGACGCCGAACGCTGCGGCCGTGGAGAGCAGGCTCGCGAGCGTGCCGAGGAGCGCGATCAGCGGCGCCTGCAGCGCGACGAGCAGCAGCAGGAAGCCGAGTCCGAGCACCACGGCCAGCACCAGCGGCGTCGACGCGTCGAGCTGGGCCTTGAGGTCGAGGTTCTCGACGGCGGCGCCACCCACGAGGGCGCGCGGCGGCAGGTCGTCCCGCAGCCGGTCGACGGTGTCGGACAGGGCCGGGTCGGACGGGTCCACGGTCGGCACGGCCGCGATCAGCACCAGGTCGCTGCCGTCGGTGGACGGCTGGGCCGGCATGGCTCCGGCGATGCCGGGGTCGTCGGCGAGTACGGCGGCAGCCTCGTCGGCCTGCGCCTGCGGCACGATGATCTGCAGGGTGCCGGGCGCACCGGAGCCGAAGGCGTCCTTGACGATGTCGTAGCCGACACGCGCGCTGGCGTCCTCGGGCAGCACCTTGATCGAGGGCATCGCGGTCTTCAGGCCCAGGATCGGGGCGGCCAGCGCCAGCAGCACGACGAGCGCGCCCGCGCCGTACAGCCACGGGTTGCGCCACAGCCGCTCGCCCCAGGCCGCGAAGCGCGCTGAGCGGTGCTCACCGGTGTGGACCCACGTGAGGGCGAACTTGTTGATCCGCAGGTCGAGCTTCGCGAGCACCAGCGGCAGCAGCGTGAGCGTCGCGGCGAGCACGAACACGACGGCGAGCATGATGCCGCCGGCCATCGAGCGGAACGCCGGCGACGGCACCAGCATCACGGCCGACAGCGAGACCAGCACCGTGATGCCGGACAGCAGCACGGCCTTGCCGGCGGTGTCCATGGTCTCCGCGATCGCGTCGGCGATCGGCCGGTCGTGACCCATGCGGGCGGCGCGGTAGCGGACGACGAGGAAGAGCGCGTAGTCGATGCCCAGCGCGAGGGCGAACATCATCGCGAAGTTCATCGCCCAGATGGAGACCGGGAACAGGTGGTTGAGCAGCACCAGCGAGCCCGCCGACGCGACCAGGCCGGCGAGGGTGAGCAGCAGCGGCAGGCCGGCGGCGACGAGCGCACCGAAGGCGACGACCAGGATCGCCAGGGTCACCGGCCAGGAGAGCATCTCCGACTTCATCATCGCGGTGAGGTTGGCCTCGTTGAAGTCCGCCCACAGCTGCGAGGCACCGGTCGGGTGCACCTCGACGCTGCCGGTGGAGAGCTCCTGCAGCGGCTCGGTCAGGTCCGTGGCGGCCTTGACCATCTCGTCGGTCGAGGCGTTCGCGCCGGCCAGCAGGACGGCGGTGTGCCCGTCCTGGCTCAGCGTGGCACCGGCCTGCGGCTGGATGACGTCACCGATGCGCGAGTCGGCCTCGAGCAGCGCCGTGGCCGCGGCGAGCACCTGAGCGCCGTCGCCCTCGGTCACGTTGCCGTCCGGGTCGTGCACGACGACCTGGAGCGCGGAGCTGGCGTTGCCGCCGAAGTGCTCCTGGGCGAGCTCGCGGGCGGCGACCGAGTCGGAGCCGTTGGCCTGCCAGCCGGCGCCGGAGAGCTCGGCCTCGACGCGCGGGGCGAAGATGCCGAGGCCGACGACGACCAGCAGCCAGACGACGGTGGTCAGGCGCGCATGGTTGGTGACGGCGACGCCCAGCCGGCCCAGCGGCCCGGGGCGGACCGTCGCAGAGGCGGGGACCCGCTCGTGGGTGGTGGTCATGAGAGTTCCTTCTCGTGGTGGCAGGTAGTGAGGTTCAGGACAGGACGGTCGCGGCGGTGCCGACGGCGATGACGGCGACCAGGGCGGTGAACGCCTGGCCGAGACGACGGGTGTCGGTGCGGGCGGCGATCCGGCTGCCGAGCACGGAGCCGGCGGCCGCCGCGGCGGCGAGGGGGAGCACCAGCCCCCAGTCGGGGTGGGCGCCGACGCCCGCTCGGACGCCGAGGGCGACCGCGCTGGTCACGGCGATCACGGCCAGCGACGTGCCCGCGGCCTGCCGCAGCGGCAGGCCGAGGACGAGCGCCAGCGCGGGTACGACGAGGAAGCCGCCGCCGACGCCGAGGAAGCCGGTCAGCAGCCCCACGGCGGTCGCGGTCACGACGAGCTTGAGGGCCCGGGGGCACTGGCAGGCGAAGGGGTGCAGGTGGATCACCGGCTCGAGCGCGTCCGGGCGGCCGTCGTACGACGCACCTCCGCGCACCTGCCGCACCGCCATCAGGGTGGCGACCACGATCATCAGCACGCTGAAGGCCCCGAGCAGCACCTGATCGGGCACGTGCACCGACGCCTTCGCACCGACCGCGGCGCCGAGGACGGCGACGCCGGCGAAGCCCAGCCCGCGGGCGAGCAGGACGGTCCCCTGGCGGTGGGCGGCGACCAGGCCGATGAGGGCCCCGGTCCCGACCACGACCAGCGAGCCGGTCGTCGCCTGCTGGGCGGTCTGACCGAGGCCGAAGACCAGCACGGGCACGGCCAGGATCGAGCCGCCCCCGCCGAGGGCGCCCAGGCTGATGCCGATGAGGGCGCCGGCCAGCAGCGCGATGACCAGGTGCACGGCAGTCCCCTCAGGCCGCGACCATCGGGAGACCCGCGGGCGCGGCGTTGCCGAACTCGTCGTCGACCGCCACGACCCGGTGGCCGGCGGCGGCCAGGATCGAGGCGACGATCGACGCGCGGTAGCCCGCGGCGCAGTGCACCCAGACCTCGGCGCGCGGCACCTCGTCGAGCCGCACCAGGACCTCGTGGATCGGGATCCCGACCGAGCCCGCGATGGCGCTCTCGGCGCGCTCCTGGTCACGCCGGACGTCGAGCACCACCACCTCGCGGTGGTGACGGACGTGGGCGAGGTCGGCGAAGGTCGCGGTCGGGAAGTCCTCGAGGCGCCCCGGCGCCCACCGCTCCGGGTCGCCGGTTGCCTGCGCGGCGAGCCGGTCGATGCCGATCCGGACCAGCTCGCGCTGCGCCCAGGCGACGTCCTCCCGGGTCTCACCGAGGATCGTCAGCGGCGTGCCCCAGGGGATCAGCCAGCCGAGGTACGTCGCGAACTGGTCCTCGCGGCCGATGTTGAAGGTCCCCGGGACGTGACCGGCGGCGAAGGCGGTGCGGTTGCGGAGGTCGACGACCCACTCGCCCGCCTGGATACGGCGGCGCAGCTCATCGGCGTCGGCCGTCGCGGGCGGGGTCAGGTCGGGGGCCTGCGGTCCGGCTGCGTTGGCCGGACCCATGTGGGCGTAGTAGGCGGGCCAGGCGTCGAGGCCGGCCAGCAGGTCCTCGACGTACGCCTCCTCGTCGAGGGTCAGCACCGGGTTGGTCCGGCGCTCGTGGCCGATCGTGGATGACTCCCCCTCGGCCTGGGTGGCCGAGCAGAACGATCCGAACCCGTGCGTCGGGAAGACGGCGGCGTCATCGGGCAGCAGCTCCGCGAGCCGGTGCGCCGACGCGTGCTGGTGACGCACGAGCGCGTCCGTGTGGTCGGGGCCCAGGAGGTCGGGCCGCCCGGTGGCGCCGTAGAGGAGCGAGCCGCCGGTGAACACGCCGACGTCCTCTCCGGTCACGGTGTCGGCCAGGGCGTAGCTGAGGTGGGTGAAGGTGTGGCCCGGCGTGGCCAGCGCCGTCACCCGCATCCGCTGGCCGACCTCGACGACCTCGCCGTCGGAGATCGGCTGCCGGCGGTAGGCGACGTCGTCGGCCGCGTTGACGTGGTAGGTCGCGTCGGTGAGCTCCGCGAGCGCGAGGCCGCCGGTGACGTAGTCGTTGTGGAGGTGGGTCTCGAAGACGTCGGTCAGCCGGACGTCGTGCGCGGCCAGGAGGTCGAGCACCCGGTCGACGTCCCGCTGGGGGTCGATCACGAACGCGACCTCGCCGTCGTGCACGAGGTAGCTGCGATCGCCGAGGGAGGGTGTGTCGATGGCGAGGACGGTCAGCCCGCTCATGCCGCGCCTCCCGCGACCGGCCGACCCGAGGCGACCCACGCGTCGAGGCCCCCCCGGACGTTGACCGCCTCCAGCCCGAGCTCGCCGAGGGCCTGGCACATCAGCCCGCTGCGGTTGCCGCTCCGGCAGATCAGGTAGACCGGTCGCGCGGTCAGCAGCTCACCGATGTGCCGGCCGAGCTCGCCCATCGGGACGAGTCGGGTGCCGGCGACGTGGGCGGCGGCGTACTCGTCGGGCTCACGGACGTCGATGACGGTGGCGCCATCGGCGAGCAGGGCGTCCAGCTGGACGACGTCGATCTCGTGCACCATGAGGATCCTTCGGTCGGGAATACCCCTGGGGGTATCTTCGGTTCCCTACCGTAACACCCCCCGGGGTATCGTCAAACCCAGCACGTTCCAGGAGGAACCGATGAGCACCACCACCCTGACCGCGACCGACTTCGAGAGCACCGTCACCGACAACGGGATCGTGCTCGTCGACTTCTGGGCGTCCTGGTGCGGCCCGTGCCGCCAGTTCGCGCCCGTCTTCGAGGCGGCCTCCGAGGCCCACCCCGACATCGTCTTCGGCAAGGTCGACACCGAGGCCGAGCAGAGCCTCGCGGCCGCCGCCCGGATCACCTCGATCCCCACGCTGATGGCCTTCCGCGACGGCGTCCTCGTCTTCTCCCAGCCGGGCGCCCTGCCCGCGCCGGCGCTCGAGCAGCTGATCGCCGCCGTCCGGGAGCTCGACATGGACGACGTCCGGGCGCGCCTGGCCGAGCAGGACGGTGCGGCCCGATGACGCCGACGTCCCACACCACGCCGTACACCACGCCGTACACGCTCTCGACGACCGTGCGCCGTCCCTACGACGAGGCCGTCGGGTCCGTGCGCGCGGCCCTGGCCGAGCAGGGCTTCGGCGTCCTCACCGAGATCGACCTGCGCGCGACGTTGGCGGAGAAGCTCGGCGTCGACCTCTCGCCCCAGGTCATCCTGGGAGCATGCCGCCCCCCGCTCGCCCACGCGGCCCTGCAGATCGACCCGGCCGTAGCGACGATGCTGCCCTGCAACGTCGTCGTCCGCGCGATCGACGACGGCACCTGCGTCGTGGAGGCCTTCGACCCGTTGGCGATGATCTCCATGGCGGGCGCGGAGATCGCCCCCGTGGCCACCGAGGCCCACACCCGGCTCACCGCGGTCCTGACCGCGCTCGACGAGGAGAACTGATGGAGCTCGACCCGACCGAGATGACGCCCGTCATCAACCGCATCAAGCGCGCCCGTGGGCAGCTCGACGGCGTCCTCCGCATGCTCGAGGAGGGCCGCGAGTGCGAGGACGTCGTGACCCAGCTCGCCGCGGTGTCCAAGGCCCTCGACCGGGCGGGCTTCGCGATCGTCGCCACCGGCCTCCAGCAGTGCCTGTCCTCCGGCGACGGTCTCGACGGGATGGACGTGAAGAAGATGGAGAAGCTCTTCCTCTCGCTGGCGTGACCGCCGCCTCGGAATGACCGTGCCGGCACCGTCGTTGGAGAAGACATGGCCACCACCACGCTGACCGCCGACACCTTCGAGCAGACCGTCGTCGACAACGGGATCGTGCTCGTCGACTTCTGGGCGTCCTGGTGCGGCCCGTGCCGCCAGTTCGCACCGGTCTTCGAGGCCGCGTCGGAGGCCCATCCCGACGTCACCTTCGGCAAGGTCGACACCGAGGCCGAGCAGTCGTTGGCGGCCGCCGCGCAGATCACCTCCATCCCGACCCTGATGGCCTTCCGCGACGGGATCCTCGTCTTCGCCCAGCCCGGCGCGCTCCCGGCGCCCGCCCTCGAGCAGGTGATCGGCGCGGTCAAGGAGCTCGACATGGACGACGTCCGCCGCCAGATCGCTGCCCAGGACTCCGGGGGACAGCAGGCGGGACAGCAGCCCGACCAGGGTTAACCACCACTAACCTGGAGGCGTGAGCCGCCCCCCGGATCGACGGAGCCAGATCCTCGAGACCGCTGCCGAGCTGTTCGCCGCACGAGGCTTCCACGGCGTCTCGGTCGCGGACCTCGGCGCGGCGTGCGGCATCTCCGGGCCGGCGCTCTACAAGCACTTCGACTCGAAGCAGGCGATGCTCGCCGAGATGCTGGTCTCGATCAGCGAGGAGCTCCTCCGGGTCGGCCGGCAGCGCGTCGCCGATGCGGGCGACCCGGCCGCGGCGCTCGCGGGGCTCGTCGACTGGCACGTCGACTTCGCGCTGCGCCACCGGCCGCTGATCGTCGTCCAGGACCGCGACTGGGAGTCGCTCCCGGAAGATGCCCGCGAGCGGGTGCGCAGCCTGCAGCGCGAGTACGTCGACCTCTGGGCCGCCGAGCTCCGGCTGCTCGACCCCGCCCTGGCGCTGGACACCGCGCGGGCGATGGCGCACGCGGCGTTCGGGCTCATCAACTCCACCCCGCACAGCGGGCTGCTCCCCGACGACCGGATGCGTGACCTGCTCAGCCGGATGACGCTGGGTGCGCTTCGGTGACCGGCTCGTCGAGCACCCGGGCTGCGTAGAGCGCCGCCTCGACGGCCAGGTCGAGGTCGACGTCGTCGACGTCCTGCTCGTCGACCACCCGCGTGCGCGCGTGCAGCCGCGCGAGCAGCTCCTCACGGGGCATGCCGCGCAGCTGGAGCAGCACGAACGGGTCGGCGTCGACCAGCCAGGCCAGCTGGGACAGCACCGCGAGCGCGTGGACGCACGGGTCGGCCCAGTGGTCGCAGCCGCAGCTGGCGTCGAGCTCCCCGCCGTAGGGCAGCAGCTCGGCGCCCGACTCCTCGGCCTGCTCGACCAGGTCGTGCGGCAGGTCGCCGGCGGTCAGCGCCGCGATCCGGCCCGACACCGCGGCGACCGTCTCGACCAGCGCGGCCAGCCCCGACTCGTCGAGCACCGGCACCGTGCCCTCGACGGTCCACAGCCCGCGCGGGTCCTCGACGGACGCGACATACCGTCCCGGCTCGGTGGTGATGCCGCCGACGTGGCCGCCGCGCGCGAGCGAGCGGGCGGCACTCAGGTCGCCGTCGGCGTACGCCGCCTCCTCGACCGCCCGCACCCACGCCTTGCCCCACCAGGTGGTCGCGCGGGAGCCGCCGCGGCGGGCCGCGACCCGCGGGTGCAGCACCGGCCCGGCCATCAGTCGTCCCGGGCGTCGGGCCGCAGGGTCACCAGGTCACGCAGCTCGTCGTTGCTGAGCTCGGTCAGCGCGGTTTCGCCGCGGCCGAGGACGGCGTCGGCGAGCGCGCGCTTGCGGCCGAGCATCTCGGCGATCCGCTCCTCGACGGTGCCGCGGGTGATCATCCGGTGCACCTGCACCGGCCGGGTCTGGCCGATCCGGTAGGCGCGGTCGGTGGCCTGCTCCTCGACGGCGGGGTTCCACCAGCGATCGACGTGGATGACGTGGTCGGCGCGGGTGAGGTTGAGGCCGGTGCCGCCGGCCTTGAGGGAGAGCAGGAAGACCGGCGCCTCCCCCGCCTGGAAGCGGCGCACCATCGCCTCCCGCTCGCGGACCGGGGTGCCGCCGTGCAGCAGCTGGTGGGGGATGCCGGCCCTGGCGAGGTGGGACTCGAGCAGCCGCGCCATCGCGACGTACTGGGTGAAGACGAGCGCGGCGCCGTCCTCGGCCAGCACCGTGCCGAGCAGCTCGTCGAGCAGGTCGATCTTCTGCGAGCGGCCCGACAGGCGGGTTGCGCCCTGCTTGAGGAACTGGGCCGGGTGGTTGCAGATCTGCTTGAGGCCGGTGAGCAGCGTGAGCACCAGCCCGCGGCGAGCGTCCTCGTCGGCGCGCTCGATGCGGGCCATCACGTCGCGCACGAACGACTCGTAGAGCACGACTTGCTCGCGGGTCAGCCCGACCCGGTGGTCGGTCTCGGTCTTGGGCGGGAGCTCGGGCGCGATGCCCGGGTCGGACTTGCGCCGGCGCAGGAGGAACGGCCCGATCAGGTCGGCGAACTGCCGCGCCTTGGTCGGCTCGCGCCCCGACTCGATCGGCCCGGCCCACACCTTGCGGAAGGCGTTGCGGCTCCCGAGCAGGCCCGGGATCGCCCAGTCGAGGATCGCCCAGAGCTCGGTGAGGTTGTTCTCCACGGGGGTGCCGGTCAGCGCGACCCGCGCCGCGCTGGGGATGCCGCGCAGCGCGCGGGCGGTCGCGGTCCGGGGGTTCTTGACGTGCTGCGCCTCGTCCGCGACGACGAGGTCCCAGGCGACCCCAGCGAGCCGCTCGGCGTCGCGCTGAAGGGTGCCGTACGTCGTGAGCACGAACCCGTCGCCGACGCCGTCGAGGTCGCGCGCGCTGCCGTGGAAGCGGGTCACCGGTGTGCCGGGCGCGAAGCGGTGGACCTCGTCCTCCCAGTTGCCGAGCAGGCTCGCCGGGCAGACCACGAGCGTCGGCCCGGTGGCGCCCCGCTCGTGGCGGTGGAGGTGGAGCGCGATCAGGGTGATGGTCTTGCCGAGGCCCATGTCGTCGGCCAGGCAGGCGCCGAGGCCGAGCGAGGTCAGCTCGGCCAGCCAGGTCAGGCCGTGCCGCTGGTAGTCCCGCAGGGTCGCGGCGAGGGCCTCCGGCGGCGGCACCGGCTCGCGGGTCGCGGCGCCGACCAGCTGCTCGCGGACCCGGAGCAGCGAGGCCCCGACCACCACCTGCTCCTGCTGCTCCGCAGTCCCGACCTGGACGACACCGGTGAGGGCGGCCGCGACCGCCTCGGCCGGGCGCACCGTGCGCAGCAGCCGCTTGCGAGCCTTCCGGGCGATCGCCGGGTCGACGACGGTCCAGTTGCCGCGCAGCCGCATCAGCGGCGTCGCCGACGCCGCGAGCAGGTCCATCTCCTCCTCGGTGAGCGGATCGCCGTGCAGCGCCAGCTGCCACCGGAAGGCGAAGACCTGGTCGGTCGCCAGCATCGGCTCGTTGAGCGGCTCCTCGCGCGCACCCCCCGCCGACCCGGGCGTCCGCGCGCGGTCGAGGGTCGCGGCCGCACTGAGGTCGCGGCCGAGGCTGCGCGGCCACATCACGTCGACGCCGCGGTCGCGGAGCGCCTCGACGCCGCCGTCGAGGAGGCTGACGAGCTCGTCGGTGTCGAGCTGGAGCTGGTCGGGCACCCGGAGCTCCAGCAGCCGGTCGAGCACCGGCCACGCGTCGGCCGCGGCGCGCAGCGCGATGGTCGCATGGGTGCGCGCCCGGTCGCCGAACCCGTGCTGCTCCGGGTCGTCGACCCACAGCGACGCGAGGTCGCAGAGGTGGAGGGGGTTCTGCTCGTCGTGCACCTGCGGCACCAGGCGTACGGCGCCCGCGACCAGCTCCTCCTCGTCGGCCTCGACCCGGATCGAGAGCCGGACCAGCTGGGGCAGGTCGCCGACCTCGACCCGGCGGTGCCGGGCGAGGCGCTGCTGCAGCCGCTGCTCGAAGGACGGTCGGGACGGGCCCTTCGGCGTACGGTCCGGGACCTCGACCGGCGGCTGCCGCGGCATCGCGTCGGCGATCGCGTCGATCAGGTCGCGCACCACGCGCTCGTCGTCGCGCTGGGCCCGGGCGAGCATCTCGATGCGGTCCTCGTCGTCCGCGTCCAGCCCGCTCACCTGCCAGCGCGGGGCCTCGCCGGACGCGGTCGGGCCGGGCGCGAACTTGCCCGCCGCCACCAGCCGCATCCCCAGCAACGCCGCTCCCGACAGCAGCCCGACGGTCGGGTGCAGGTCCTCGCGGTTGCGGGCCCTGGTGAGCACCGGGATCGCGGCGCGGATCGGCAGCGCGACCGTCCGCCGCTGGTCGCTGAACTCCACGACCCCCTCCCGCGGCGGGTCACCGGCGCGGAAGGTCGCGGGACCGGTCAGCGGGACGAAGGGCACGCGGCGACGCTATCCGGGGACGACGACAGTGATGCCGGCCAGCGTGGTCTCGTCGAGCACCGGCAGCAGCCGGGCCGCCTCGTCGAGGTCGATGCTGCGCTCGACCAGCCGCTGCGGCTGCAGCGCTCCCTGCCCGATCAGGTCCAGCATCGCGGGGTAGTCGACCGCCGCCATGCCGTGGCTGCCGAGCACGTCGATCTCCCAGCCGATCACCCGGTCCATCGGCACCCGCGGATGGCCGTCGACCGGCGGGAGCAGGCCGACCTGCACGTGCCGGCCACGCCGACGCAGGCTGTGGATCGCGTCGGCGCAGGTCTGCTCGCCGCCGACCGCGTCCACCGCGACGTGGCTGCCGCCGTCGGTCAGCGCCAGCACGGCCGCAGGTACGTCGGACCCGTCGGCGAGCACCGTGTGCTCCGCGCCGAGCCGGGTGGCGAGCGCCAGGGCCTCGGGGTTGCGGTCGACCGCGACCACCCGCGCGCCGACGGCGTGGCCGATCATCACCGCGCTCAGGCCGACGCCACCCGCGCCGACCACCGTCACCCACTCCCCGGCCTGCAGCCGCGCCCGGGCGACGAGCGCGCGGTACGCCGTGGCGAACCGGCAGCCGAGCGCGGCCGCGGTCGCGAAGTCCACGGCCTCGGGCAGCCCCACGAGGTTGGTGTCCGCGGCGTGGAGGACGACCTCCTCCGCGAAGGACCCCCAGTGCGTGAAGCCCGGCTGCTGCTGGTCCGGGCAGACCTGCGCGTCGCCGGCGAGGCACCACGCGCAGCGGCCGCAGCCGCACACGAACGGCGCGGTGACCCGGTCACCGACCCGCCACCGGCGTACCCGGGCACCGACCTCCACCACGACGCCGGCGAGCTCGTGGCCCGGGACGTGCGGGAAGACGATGTCCGGGTCGTGCCCGGCCCAGGCGTGCCAGTCGCTGCGGCACATCCCGGTCGCCAGGACCCGGACCACGACGCCGCCCGGCGGGGCCGAGGGCGACGGCACCTCCCGGACCTCGGGGACCGCTCGGACCGTGTCGAGGACGATGGCGCGCACGCGCCCATCCTGCCTGCCGCATCCGGGCTGCCTCTACGCTCGTCGGCATGAGCATCCTCGACTCCTCGATCGCGCGGCTCGACGGCACGCCCGCCACGCTCGGCGACCTCACCGGCGGCCAGCCGGCCCTCCTCGTCAACGTCGCCAGCAAGTGCGGCCTCACGCCGCAGTACACCGGCCTGGAGAAGCTGCAGGAGACGTACGCCGAGCGCGGCTTCACCGTGGTCGGGCTGCCCTGCAACCAGTTCATGGGCCAGGAGCCGGGCTCGGCCGAGGAGATCGCCGAGTTCTGCTCCGCGACGTACGGCGTCTCCTTCCCGATGACCGAGAAGATCGAGGTCAACGGCGACGACCGCCACGAGATCTACCGGACGCTCACCGCCGCCCCCGACGAGGAGGGCGAGGCCGGCGACGTCCAGTGGAACTTCGAGAAGTTCCTCATCGCCGCCGACGGCACCGTCATCTCCCGCTTCCGCCCCCGCACCGAGCCCGACGACGAGCGCATCGTCGACGCCATCGAGGCGATGCTCGACTGAGCTGCCCCGCTTCGCCACGGGAGTTTCGTCGGGGCAGTGCCAGATTCGTCGGGGCAGTGGGAGATTCACCGGGTAGGCGGTGAATCTCGCGCTGTCCCGACAAAGGTTCGTAGGGGAAGCGTGAGTTACGTCGGGGAACCCAGGCCCTAGACCGGCTCAGGCGGCTGCGTCGAACATGGCCAGGAGCCGGTCGGCGGTTCGTTCGGGCCGAAAGATATCGGGCCAGGTGAAACGGATCATGCGGCAGCCGGAGGCCTCTCGGATGTCGTCTTCACGCTTCTTCTCCCGCAGCACCGTCTGCTCGATCGTCTCGCCGGGACGACGCAGCCGGAGGTACTTCGCCTTCCCGTCGAACTCGCCCAGCAGCTGGTGCTGAGGCCAGGCGAAGTCGACGCGACCGAGGAGTCGGCCGCGTCGGTCTCGCACCTCCCACTGCAGCTCGGGTCGCGGCAGCCGCATGTTCCGGCACAGCAGGCGGACGAGCGTCTCACCCACGGACTCGGACCTGCCGTCGATGAGGTCGAGCACCAGCCGAAGCGCGAGCGTGTTCGGCCAGCAGTCCATGCGTTCGGCGAGGATGCGCATCTCCTCGACCGTGGCGAGCCCACGATGGACGAAGTCGTCGCCGACCACGACTCCCGTCTCGAGGCCGCGGATGCTCGCGACGTCCAGGACCGTACGACCGGGCGAGGTGATCCAGTGGCCGCGCCGCCGGCTGATGTCGTCGAGCAGGATCCCTCCCTCGTGATGCACGAGTTTCGCGCTACGGCGTCCCGATCCGTCGAAGTGCGTCAGATGCGCAGCCGAGAGATCGAGGCCGTGGTCGGGACCGTCCCAGACCACCGCCGCGCTGTCGTGCGACAGGGCCACCTGGTCGTCGTACTGCAACATCGCCGCCATCGACAGCAACCACTGCCGCTTCCGGGCATCGGCGATGTCCCAGACGGACGCGAGCGCATAGGCGCCCTGGCGGATCCGGACGATGAAGCCGGACTTCACCTGCCGCGCCAGGTAGTTGTCGTCGTAGCCGCCCTCGACCGCGTCGCGTCGGAGAAGCAGTCCGTCTGGAGTGATGAGCTCGAGCACCATGCACGAGTGATTCCCCGATCACGCGCACCCGTCCGGCCCGCATCGCAATCTGTGGAGAACCGGTCGGGTCACTCGGTGTCGCGCCAGGGGTTCCCCGACAGAACTCACGCTCGCCCGACGAAGGTTTGTCAGGGAAGCGGGAGATTCACCGGGTAGGCGGTGAATCTCCCGCTGCCCCGACGTTTCTCCACCAACCCCGACATTTCTGCACCGAGGGCGTGACACAGCCCACGGGCGCCGGAGACGGAAGTCGGGTGACCGGGGTCGGCGGCGCGACCTAGCCTCGGGTGGTGAGCATCGAGACCGAGCCCGGGACCCCGGCCCCCGCCCCGCCGACCAGCGACAAGCTCGACCGGGGCGTGCTGCTCACCGCCGGGGTGGTCGTGCTCGGCGCGATCATGTCGATCCTCGACATCACGGTCGTGTCGGTCGCGCTCAAGACCTTCCAGTCGGAGTTCGACGCGACGTCCGCGCAGGTCGCGTGGACCATGACGGCCTACACCTTGGCCCTGGCCACGGTGATCCCGCTGACCGGCTGGGCCTCCGACCGGTTCGGCACCAAGCGCCTCTACCTGCTCGCGGTCGCCCTCTTCACGATCGGCTCGGTGCTCTGCGCGACGGCGTCCTCGCTCGAGCTGCTGGTCACCTACCGTGTCGTCCAGGGCCTCGGCGGCGGCATGCTGATGCCGCTCGGCATGACGATCCTGACCCGCGCCGCCGGCCCCGAGCGGGTCGGCCGGGTGATGGCGATCATGGGCATCCCGATGCTGCTCGGCCCGATCTTCGGCCCGATCCTCGGCGGCTGGCTGATCGACGCCGCCAGCTGGCACTGGATCTTCCTGATCAACCTGCCGATCGGCGTCCTGGCGATCGGCTACGCCTCGGTCGTGCTCCCCCGGGACGACGTCGAGCCGTCCGAGACCTTCGACTGGCTCGGCATGGTGCTGCTCTCGCCCGGGCTCGCCGCGTTCCTGTACGGCGTCTCCTCGATCCCGGCCGCCAAGGAGGAGCACGGCACGCTGTGGACGGCGCAGGTCGTCGCGCCCGCGATCATCGGCGCGCTGCTCATCGCGGCGTTCGTGCCGTGGGCGCTCAACCGCCGCAACCTCCATCCGCTCGTCGACCTGCGGCTCTTCGGCAACCGCACGATGACCGTGGCCGTCATCGCGATGGCGCTCTTCGCGATCGCGTTCTTCGGCTCCAGCCTGCTCTTCCCGCTCTACTTCCAGAGCGTCCGCGGCGAGGACGCGCTCAGCTCCGGCGTGCTGCTCGCACCGCAGGGCGTGGGCGCGATGATCACCATGCCGATCGCGGGCGTGCTGGCCGACCGGATCGGCCCCGGCAAGATCGTGATGGCCGGCGTCGCGGTCTGCACGATCGGGATGGCGCTCTTCACCCAGATCGGCGCCGACACCTCCTACGCCTACATGCTGACGGCGCTCTTCGTGATGGGCCTCGGCATGGGCTGCACGATGATGCCAATGATGTCGGCCGCGCTGGCCACCCTGCGCGAGCACACGATCGCGCGCGGCTCAACGCTGATGAACATCGTCCAGCAGGTCGCCGCCTCGATCGGCACCGCCGTCTTCTCGGTGCTCCTGACCAACGGCATCATCGACCTCGACCCGTCCGACGAGACGTCGTTCCTCACCGGTATGGCCGATGCGTACGCCGACGTCTTCGTCGTCGCGACCGTGATGGTCGGCCTGGTGCTCGTCCCGGCGTTCTTCCTGCCCCGCACGAAGGTCGAGCACGTCGACCCGACGGTGCTCGTCGGTCACTGACCCTCGCGGGCAGGCGTCAGGGACGCACCCGACCCGTGATCGGCGGCAGGTCCGCGAGCGTCACGATGCCGGGCTCGGCGGCGACGACGTACGGCACCGCGTTGGTCACCGGCATCGCCGTGTAGATCATCCCGAGGTCCATGAAGCCCTCGGTCCAGTCCTTCGGCGGGAGGCAGTGGAGCACGGTGCGCATGTTCGGCACCCCGAAGACCTGGATGACGTGGCCGTGCTGCAGCGGCTTGGGCGGTACGACGTGCTGACCCATCGTCCAGTTGAAGCCGACCGAGACCACGTTGCGGTCGCCGACCCAGCCGCGGTGGTAGCCCATCACGCCGCCGACCGTGCCGGCCGGGATGGTCATGAAGCCCAGGTCGCTGTCGCCGGTGGCGGCGGTGAACTCGACGTCGAAGCTCATCCGGTCCAGGGTCACGCCGAGGGCGTCGGCCATCATCGCGGCCGACTCGGCGAAGACCTCGCTCTCGCGCCGCACCGTCTCGGCGAGCCCCGGCGTCGCGGGGTCCTTGCCGAAGCCCATCGCGCCCTGCGTCTCCGCGCTCTCGTACGTCGAGCAGTCGACCGACTCGGTGATCCGGATCTCGGTCACGGTCTCGCACGAGCCGGAGAGCACCATCCCGACCATGTTGGTCATGCCGGGGTGGGCGCCGCTGCCGAAGATCGTCGAGCCACCGGCCTCGCAGGCCGCGAGGATCCGGGCCCGGTCCTCCGGGGTCTGCTTGCCGCCGGTGATCCAGGCGGCCGAGGAGCAGACGTTCACGCCCGCCGCCAGCAGGGCGCAGAGCTCGTCGACGCTCGGCCACAGCGGGTTGTAGCAGCACGCGTCGGCGCCGAGCGCGAGCAGCGCGTCGATGTCGTTGGTGGCCAGCACACCCGTCGGCGACGGCCAGCCGCACAGCTCGGCGGCGTCCTTCCCGACCTTGTCGGCGCCGTGGGCGTAGACGCCGACGAGCTCCATGTCCGGCCGGCCGATGATGGCGTGCAGCGAGCGTCGTCCGATGTTGCCGGTCGTCCACTGGATCACGCGCAGAGGTCTCTCCATGGACCGCAGACTAGAACCTGTTCTATCTGCGTGACCACCGTCTCGTGACTCGACGCACGTCGCCGAGAACTTGAATCGGGCATCGCGTTCTGGCCACGGTGGTGGTTGAGCGCGACTCACGCAGCGCGCCTTTCCGCACCACCCCACGGCCGCCGACGGCGGCCGAGGACCGTCGACGCAGAAAGGTCACGCCGTGACACTCACCCTTGATCGAAGCGCGCCCACGCCCGACCCGTTCCCGTCCGAGCACGGACGCGTCGGGTCCCCCGACGACGTGGTGTCGCCGCCGGTGCGCAACCGGCTCTCCCTCCCCAGCCCGCGCGGCCCGCGGGAGATCATCGCGGTCATCGACCCGGTGTACGCCGCCCCCGGCGACGACGTCACCGCCAGCACGCGCCCGTCGTACGACGTGGCGCACGCGGTCGCCGACCGGATGACGACCGCACTCGAGCCCGGCGAGGTCGTCGCGGCCACCCGCGACGCCCGGCTCGTCCTGCGCCTGCGCCGCGAGGACCGCGACGCCCGGCCGGTGCGCCTCCAGGAGATGGCCTACCACGCGGTCGAGGCCTTCGGCGCGGTGGACGACCACCGCGGCATGGTCGACCTGGGCGTCGGCTGGGCGCACATCTCGCGCAAGCAGGACCCCCACACCGCCGAGGAGCACGCCGCGACGGCCGCCGAGGAGTCGGTGCGCGGCCGCGACCTCCAGCCCCGGCCGAGCGGCGCGCACGTGCGCCAGCGGCACCCGGTCGTCTCGTGGTTCTCCGCGAGCCGGCAGCTGCTCTGGGCGACCGTCGGCTGCCTGGTCCTGCCGTTCCTGGCGCTGGTCGGCCTCGACGCGATCGGCCTCGACGTCTCGACGCCGCTCTACTGGGTGCTGGTCGGCGCGCTGACCTTCACCGCCGCGACCATCTGGGCCGAGTGCTCCCACGCGGTCGACCCGCCGAAGGTGCCGGACGCACCGGACGGCCCCGCGCCGCGGGCGACCGCGATCATCCCGGCGTACCTGCCCAACGAGGCCGACACCATCCTGGAGACCGTCGACACCTTCCTCGCGCAGGAGTACGCCGGCGGCCTGCAGATCGTGCTCGCCTACAACACCCCGGTGCCGCTGCCGATCGAGGACGAGCTGGCCCGCCTGGCGGAGGTCCACGAGGACCTCACCGTGCTGTGCGTGCCCGACAGCACCTCGAAGGCGCAGAACGTCAACGCCGCCCTGCGCGTGGCCGAGGGCGAGTTCGTCGGCATCTTCGACGCCGACCACCACCCGATGGCGGGCGCGTTCGACCGCGCCTGGCGGTGGATCGCCGACGGCGCCGACGTCGTCCAGGGCCACTGCGTGATCCGCAACGGCGACGACTCGGCGCTGGCGAAGCTGATCGCCGTCGAGTTCGAGCAGATCTACGCCGTCGCCCACCCGGGCCGCACCAAGCTCTTCGGCTTCGGCATCTTCGGCGGCTCCAACGGCTACTGGCGCACCTCGGCCCTCGAGCGGATCCGGCTGCGCGGCTCCTTCCTCACCGAGGACATCGAGTCGTCGATGCGGGTCTTCGAGGCCGGCGGCCGGATCGTCAACGACCCCGGGCTGGTCAGCCGCGAGCTGGCCCCCGAGACCGTCCGCGCGCTGTGGAACCAGCGGATGCGCTGGGCCCAGGGCTGGTTCCAGGTGTCGCTGCGGCACCTCTGGCCGATCGCCCGCAAGCCCGGGCTGACCCTGCGCCAGCGCCTCGGCGTCCTGCACCTGCTCGGCTGGCGCGAGCTCTACCCGTGGATCTCGCTGCTCACCTGGCCGTTGCTGGGGTTCTACGCCTGGCGCGACGGCGGGATCGACCTGACCTCGCCGGTCTTCGCCCTGCTCGCGCTCTTCACGACCGTGTCGGGCCCGCTGCAGACCCTGGCCGCCTGGCGGCTCGCCGCCCCGGAGGTACGCCGGCACAAGCGCTGGTTCGTCGGCTCGGCCGTCGCCAACCTGCTCTTCTACACCGAGCTCAAGAACATCGTGAACCGCGTCGCCCAGCTCAAGCAGCTGCGCGGTGAGCACCGCTGGGTGGTCACTCCGCGCAGCGCCGGCCGCGCCGCCGGCCCGGCGACCGACGACGCCACCCTCGAGGAGGCCGCATGACGACCACGACCCTCGCCCCCGACCCGACGACCAGCCAGGCCCCGGACGACGCGGCCCCCGCCGTACCCGCGCGTCGCCCGCAGTTCCCCCTCGGGTGGCTGCGCGGCGTGGCGGCGTTGGCCGTCGTCACCTTCCACGCCTACCAGCACAACCGCGACCCGCAGACGTGGGCGTGGCCCTGGGACGGCCTCGCCCACCAGCTGATGCTCGGCACCGACCTCTTCGTCGACATGTTCTTCGTGCTGTCGGGGCTGGTGCTGTGGCTGCCGATCGCCGCGGCCTGCGCTGAGGGCGACGCGAGCCGACCCGGCCGGGTGCTGCTGATGCGCCGGATGGCGCGGCTGCTGCCGCTCTACTACGCGATCGTGCTCTCGGTGTGGGTGCTGACCAATCCGTCCCTGCCCGGCAACTGGCAGGACCTCGCGATGCACCTGACCTTCACGCACGTCTACAGCGACCAGTACATCTTCTGGACCGACGGGCCCGCCTGGTCGCTGGCGGTCGAGTTCCACTTCTACCTGCTGATGGCCCTCGCGGTGCCGGTCGTCAACGCGGTCGTGCACCGGCAGTCGAGCCGCCGCGCCCGGCTGTGGACCGCGGCGTCCCTGCCGGTCCTCTGCGCCGCGATCACCGTCGGCTACCTGACCTGGGCGACCCTCAGCGGCCCCTACGACCCGACCGACTGGTCGCGGTGGTTCTCGCCGCTCTCCCGCGGCGTCGACTTCGGCGCCGGCATGGCGCTCGGAGTCCTGGTCGCGGCCGGCGTCCGCCTGCGCGGCGCCGTGCGGGCCGGGCTCGGCATCACCGGTCTCACCGCCCTGGCGGCCCTCGTGGTGCTGCGCCCGATGGAGACCGTCGCCAGCGAGTGGTGGCACCCGCTGTACGCCGTGGCCGTGGCCGTCGCGCTGGCCGGGATCGTGCTCCACGACGGCCCGTGGTCGTCGGCCTGGAGCTGGAAGCCGCTCGTCTGGGTGGGCAGCCTCGGTTACGGGATCTACCTGATCCACGAGCCGGTGATGCGGCTGCTCGGCACCCTCGGGGTGCTGCCCGGCCCGCGGCCGGGGGCGTTCTTCCTGGTCACCGCCGTGCTCGTGGCCGTGCCCGCCGCGGCGCTGGCGTGGGTCAGCTCGCGCACGCTGGAGCCGGCCGGGCTCCGGCTGCTGGCGATGACCGACCGGCACGGCCAGCCGCGCGACTACTACCAGCACCTGGCCGAGGAGGACCGGCTCGAGAAGGTCTAGGTCTCGGTCGAGGAGCGCGGCGCCGGCAGCACGCAGAGCTCGTTGCCGGACGGATCCAGGTAGGTGCGCCACGGGAGCTCGCCCCACTCCGGGGCGAGCCTCCGGCCGCCGCGCTCGAGGATCGCGGCCTCCACCTCGTCGGCGTCCTCGCCGGGCCCGAGGCGTACGTCGAGGTGCATCCGGTTCTTGGTCGCGGTCTTGGGGCCCTGCTCCGGGACCAGCACCACGAGCGGACCGACCCGGTCCGGGTGGGCCAGGGTGTGCGGGTCGACCTCGGTCCAGCCGGTCAGCCACGACCAGAAGGCGACGTCGCGGTCGGGGTCGGCCGAGTCGAGCTCGATCGCGACCAGCGGGCCGGCTCCCGCGCGCGCCCGGAAGGCGTTGCCCTCCGGGTCGACCGACGGCCCCGGCGCCTCCGCGACCACCAGGTGCAGCCGCGGGGCCACGGTCACCGGCTCCGGGACCTGCTGGAAGCAGAGGTCGAGGAAGAAGCCGCCGTCGTACGCCAGCCTGGTCTCGACGATGTCGGCCTCGTCGGTCAGCCGCTCGCTGCCGAGCGCGGTCTCCCAGAAGCCGCCCAGGACCTGCGGGTCCAGGGCGTCGATGACGACGTTCTCCAGGTGCATGCCCCCAACCTAGGGCGTGCTCAGGCGGTGATCGCCTCGTCCGCCACTCCGAGCAGCCGGTCGCGCAGCGCGACGAGCGCGCCGACCGACTCGACGAAGCGGGCGGTGCTGTCGCCGACCTGGTGGTCGTCGAAGTAGTGGTGCCGCATCGCGACCCGGGCGAGGTGGTGCTCGTCGTGGGCCAGCCGGTCCGTGAGCAGGCCGGTGAGGTCCTCGGCGTCGTCCAGGACGTCGGCGCACCGGCTCACCGGCACCTCGCGGCGCAGCCGGTCGGCGTCGTGGTGGCGGTCGGTGATGAAGATCGGCTTCTCCGTGCGCAGGTAGAGCCAGTCCAGGCCGACCGAGGAGACGTCGGTGATCATCGCGTCGCAGTCCGGGATCACCGCGAGGATGTCGCCGACCGTGACCGACCGGTGCTCGGGGCCGGCGGCCTCGACGATCGCGAGGATCGCCTGGTGGGCGGTCTGGATCGCCGGGCTCTGGCTGGTCGCGATCTTCGGGTGCGGCTTGTAGACCAGGCGCGCGTCCGGCACGGCCAGGACGGCGCGGACGATCTCGATCCCGAGGGTGTCGAGCGAGGTGTAGTCGTTGTACTCCGCGTCGCCCTCCCAGGTCGGCGCGTAGAGGACGGTACGGCGGTCGCTGGGCTCGAGCAGCGCGGGCGGGCGGAGGTCGAGCTGGGGTCGGCCGATCCGCACGAGTCGGGACGTGTCGAGCTCGAGCAGCTCGGCGGCGTACCGCTGCACGGCGGCCTCGCCGGCCACGAAGACGCGGTCGTAGGCCTTGGCGTTGTTGCTCGCCATGCTCTGCTTGTCGCTCTCACCGTGGTTGATGTGGACGTGCAGCTTGCGCGCGTCCAGGAGCGACTGGAAGTTGAGCATCGAGTTGTTGCAGTAGAGCACGACCTTGGCGTCGGTCTGGGCGTAGAACTCGTGCAGCTCGGGGAAGGTCGCGACCAGCTCGATGGGCAGGTAGGTCCGCGTGCGGAGCACCTCCACGGTGCGCTCGTCGCGGGCCACGATCGCCACGGGATGGTGCTGGTCGAGCTGCTCGAGGACCGGCAGCCACTGGATGAGCTGGTAGCTGCGGGTGGGGTCGTCGGCGAAGTAGGCGAGGACGGAGAGGTGCTGCACCGGCAAAGGCTACGTCCGGGATGTGACGGCTGCGTAACCGGCCGCACACCCGGCTAGCTGTAGTTCCCCGTGACGTTGTGAACGCGGTCGGCGGGAGTGAGGCCTCCGATGCCGGTATGGGGTCGGTGGTGATTGTAGAAGTGGAGCCAGGCGGCGTAGGTCGCTGCGCGGGCCTCGTCGGAGAG
>NZ_JAIQZJ010000007.1 GCF_020073815.1 Nocardioides mangrovi | reverse complement strand
CTCTCCGACGAGGCCCGCGCAGCGACCTACGCCGCCTGGCTCCACTTCTACAATCACCACCGACCCCATACCGGCATCGGAGGCCTCACTCCCGCCGACCGCGTTCACAACGTCACGGGGAACTACACCTAGGCGCCGCTCAGGACTCCGGATCCTCCGGGTGCCGTCGCTTGCGGTCGAGGTCGCGGAGGAAGTCCGGGTCGTCGTCGGGACCCATCACCCGCGGCGGCTGCTGGGGGCGGCGCTGGGTCCGTCGCGGCGCCGGCGTGATGCCGCGGTTCTGGATCGCCCGGGTGGCGAGGTAGACCGCGATCGCGACGAGGATCACGACGAGCAGGAACTTCAGCACACCTCGATCGTAGGACCCTCCTGGTCACGACCTACCCTGGACCCGTGAAGGAGTTCTGGATCTACACCCTGCTGCGGGTCGTGCTGTTCTTCGCCTCGCTGGGCATCGTGGTCGGGGTGTGGTTCCTGATCGCCGGCCGGGTGCCGCTGCTGTGGGCCGTCGTCATCGCGTTCGTGATGAGCGGCCTCGGCTCCTACTTCCTCCTCAACGGCCCCCGCGAGGCGCTGGCCCGCCGGGTGCAGACCCGCGCCGAGGCGATGACCTCGAAGATCGAGGAGATGCGCGCCAAGGAGGACGCCGAGGACGAGGCTCGGCGCGACGCCTGACCGACGGACCCCTCCGACGCCCGCCAGCGCGGGGTCGTCAGCCGAAACCCGCCCGACACGCCGGTGCCGCACGGCGTGCCCGGCGGGTTTCCCCGGGCAGCCGGGGAAACCCGCCGCGAGCGTCAGTCGCCCGCCTGCACAGTCCCGTGCACCTCGGGCGCGCCGGCGTACGAGTGCTGCGACGTCGTCGAGAAGTAGTTGATCCCGATGAAGTTGAACCACAGGGTGAAGGTGCCGACCAGGGCGAGGATGGCCGCGTTGCGGCCCTTCCACCCGGCGGTCGTCCGGGCGTGCAGGTAGGCCGCGTAGACGACCCAGGTGATGAACGCCCAGACCTCCTTCGGGTCCCAGTTCCAGTACGACGACCAGGCCTGGTGCGCCCAGATCGGGCCGGTGATGAGCACCGCGAAGGTCCACACCGGGAAGCCGAAGGCGTGCAGCCGGTAGGACACCCGGTCGAGCACCGCGAGCTCGGGCAGCCGGGCGACGTAGCCCGACGTCGTCCCGCCGCCCTTCGTCACCGAGCGCGACTTGACCAGGTAGAGCGCCGAGGTGATGCCGCCGAGGGTGAAGGCGCCGACCGAGATGATCGCGGACACCACGTGGATCACGAGCCAGTACGACGAGAGCGCCTCGGTCAGCGGCGCGACCGGCGCGTAGAGCCAGAGCACTGCGACCATCAGCACGGTCAGGACGAAGGCGAGGACGATCGGCGCCATCCACGCGAGGCGGAACTTCCGGTAGAGCGCCACGTAGAGGAACGCGACCACGAACGTGCCGGAGAGCGTGAACTCGTACATGTTGCCCCACGGCACCCGGTTGGGGTCCGCGGCCATGCCGCGCCCGACGAGCGAGACGAAGTGCACCGCGACCGCCAGGCAGGTGAGCAGGTAGCCGAGTCGGCCGAAGAACGCCGCTCGTTGCGCGCCGCCGTCGTCCGCCGTCCCCTCGGGTCCGGTCGCGACCGCGACGCCGCCCGGGATGTCGACGGAGTCGCGCGCGGCGGCGCCGGCGGCGACCGGCACCTTGCGCAGCGAGGCCCACTCGGCCAGGTGCGTCAGCAGCGCCAGGAAGTAGACCGTCCCGGCGGCGGCCACCGCCCAGTTGCTCAGGCTCTCCCACTGAACGTCGGTCACGTCTCGTCCTTCCCAGTGCGTTGCAGGGAGGCCACGAGGTCTCCCACGAGGCCGGTGAGGTCTCCCCCGCCGGACCGGTCGAGCGCGGCCACCTCGACCAGTGTGCCGCCCTCCTCCTCACGGGCGCGAACCCAGATCCGGCGCGGCCGGATGAAGAGGGAGCCCAGCAGGCCGATCAGCGCCGCCACGACGCCGGACAGGGCGATCCACTTGCCGGGGGTCTGGCTGATCTGGATCTTCACCCACGGCTGCAGCCCGTCGAAGCTGACGGTGCCGAGCCCGTTGGGCAGCTTGACGCTCTGCCCCGGCCGCAGGTCGAGGCGGTACGGCGCGCCGTTCTTCTTCGTCAACATCGTCGTGTCCGACTTGTCGAGCGAGTAGATCGACTGCGGCGTGCCGTCCTTCATGTGCAGGTCGCCGGTGTAGACGAGCATCGAGATCATCGGGTCGACCGGCTTGCCGAAGAGCGAGTAGTAGCTGCCGGTCTGCTTCGAGAACGACACCGTCGGGTAGAACTCGCCCTCGAGCCCGATCTGGGTCGGCTCCGCGGTCGCGGCCTTCACGACCCCGATCGACTGGAAGGTGTCGTTGATGGGCAGGAAGACCGTCGGGCCGCTGTAGACCTCGTCGCCGTTGCCGTCCTTGACGGTGATGATCGGGGCGTAGCCGTGGCCGATGAGGAAGACGTCGGTGTTGCCGATGCTCAGCGGGTGGTTGACCTTGAGGTCGTAGGACTTCTCCGGGTCGCTGAGGCTCTCCTGGTAGGTCAGCGAGGCGTCGAAGCCGCGCGCCATGCCGGCCCGCGGTCCGTCGGTGAGCCAGTCGGCGGTGAAGTCGTCGACCTTGAAGTAGAAGGGCTCCATGTCGTCGGCGGAGAAGAGGCTGCCGGGGTCGAAGTCGTCGTACTGCGAGACCGTGTTGGAGAAGCCGTTGTCCTTGACCACGATCACGCCGCCCTTGTAGCCGTAGAGGCTGCCCAGCCCGAAGCCGACGAGCACGACGAGGACCGAGAGGTGGAAGAGCAGGTTGCCGGCCTCGCGCAGGTAGCCGCGCTCGGCGGAGATCGCGCCGTCCTGGACCGAGATCCGGTAGCGCTGCCGGCGCAGGGTCTGCTGCGCCCGCTCGAGGACCGCGTCGGCGCCGTCGCTGGTGGAGTACAACGCGTGCTCGGGCAGCCGGCTGAGGTTGCGGGGCGCGGCCGGGGGCTTGGCCCGCATGCCGCGCCAGTAGACGAAGGTGCGGGGCAGGATGCAGCCGACCAGCGAGATCATCAGCAGGATGTAGATCGCCGAGAACCACACCGAGTCGTAGACCGAGAAGAGGCCGAGCTTGTCGTAGATCGGGGTCAGCTTCGGGTGCGCGGTCTGCCAGTTGGAGGTCTTGAGGGCGTCGACGCCCTCCTGCGGGATGACCGAGCCCGGGATCGCCGCGAGCGCGAGCAGCAGCAGCAGGATCAGGGCCGTGCGCATCGAGGTGAGCTGGCGCCACACCCAGCGGAGCAGCTCGCGGAGGGTGAGCTCGCCGGGCCGTCGGTCGTCCTCGGGCGGGCGGGTGCTGAGGGCCGTTCCCCCGGGGTCCCCGCCGGAGCGCGAGCGAAGCGAGTGGTCCGGTGGGGTGGTCATACGGACACCTCGGATCCGTTGACGAGGCGCACCTGGAGCCAGGTGACCGCCTCGGCCCACCAGCCCGTGAGCAGCAGGACTCCCACGCCGACCAGCATCAGGCCACCGATCCGCATCACCGCGACCTGGTGGCGGCGGACGAACGCGAAGGCGCCGAGCAGCCGCTCGTAGGCGACGCCGGCGAGGATGAAGGGGATGCCGAGACCGGCGGCGTAGAGCGCGGCCAGGAAGGCGCCGCGGGCGGCGGTGCCCTCGTTGAGCGACAGGGTGGTGATCGCGGCGAGGGTGGGCCCGAGGCAGGGCGTCCAGCCGACCCCGAAGAGGAAGCCGAGGACCGGCGCGGCCGCGAGGCCGACGGCGGGCACCTGGTGGATCCGCCAGTCGCGCTGGAGGAAGGGCAGCCAGCCGGCGAAGGCCAGGCCCAGCACGATGGTGACGATACCGAGCACGATCGCGAGCTGGCGCTGCCACTCGATCAGCCAGGCGCCGACGGCGCCGCTGAGGCTGCCGATGATGACGAAGACGACCGCGAAGCCGAGCACGAAGAGGACCGAGCCGAGCAGCATCCGGCTCCGCTTGCCCGAGAGCCGGCCCTCGGCGAGGTCGGCGCCGGAGATGCCGGTGGCGTAGGAGAGGTAGCCGGGCAGCAGCGGCAGCACGCACGGGGAGAAGAAGGAGACCAGGCCCGCGATCACCGCCACCGGTATCGCCAGGACCAGGGAGCCCGACAGGGCGGTCTCCTTGAACCAGTCACCCATCCGCCGACTCCTTCTCGACGTCGCGGACGACGTCGACCAGGGTCTGGGTCGAGGGGATCGTGCCGAGCACGCTCGCGGCGACCCGGCCGTCGGCGTCGAGGACGACGGTCGCCGGGGTCGAGGTCGTGGTCAGGGTGCCGGTGAAGGCGAGCAGCGCCTTGCTGTCGGGCGAGTAGAAGGACCGGTAGGGGACGTCGTACGACTTCACGAAGCTGCGCGCCTGGGCGGCGGACCCGTCGCGCACGTTGATGCCGACGAAGGTGGCCTCGTCGCCCAGCTCCTTCGCGGCCGCGACCAGGTCGGGCGCCTCGCCGTTGCACGGGCCGCACCACGAGCCCCAGACCGGGACCACCACGGGCTTGCCGCGGAAGTCGGCGAGGTCGAGCTCCTTGCCGTCGAGGTCCTCCCCGCTGAGCACGATCGGGTCGGCCCGCTCGGGTCGCGCGACCAGCGTCAGCGAGCCGTCACCGCTCACGTATCCCTTGTCGCCCGAGCCCTGCAGGGACGTGCAGCCGGCACCGCCGAGCGCCAGGACGCCGACCAGCGCCGCACCCACGCCACGTCGAATCACGGGGGTCCACATGTCAGGGCCTGCGCTCCTCGGCGGCGCCGCCGGCCGAGAACGGCGCCTTCTTGTCCTTCAGCGGGATCAGGTCACCGGCCGGCTCGGAGTAGCTGACCTGGGTGATCCGGTCGCCGACGAAGTGGAAGGACGTGAGCGAGCAGAGCGTGCACTGCCGCTTGCGCGGGTCGAGCGGGCCGCGGCGCTTCTCGACGTGCAGCCGGGTCGTCCAGATCGGCAGCTGGTGGGAGACGATCACGGCCTCGTGGCCCTGCGCAGCGACGCGGGCGTCCTCGACGGCGGCCATCATCCGGGCCGCGATCTCGCGGTGCGGCTCTCCCCACGACGGACGGGCCGGGTTGTAGAAGTGCCGCCAGATGCGCGGCCGCTTCACGATCGACCAGGCTCCCTGGCTGAAGCTGAGGCCCTCGAGCTTGTTGGCGGACTCGATGACCCGCTCGTCGGTGACGATCTCCAGGCCACGCGCCTCGGCCAGCGGCCGGGCGGTCTCCTGGGCCCGCTCGAGCGGCGAGACCCGGAGGTGGGTGATGTCGCGGTCGCCGATCGTGTCGGCGACCCGCTGCGCCATCCGCTGGCCGAGCTCGGAGAGGTGGAAGCCGTCGCGGCGGCCATAGAGGACGCCCTCGGGGTTGTGCACCTCGCCGTGCCGGAGCAGGTGGACGATCGTGTCGGGGGTCTGGGACGTCACCGGGCTCTCCTAGGCCTGGGCGGCAGCGGCCGCGCGGGCCGCCGCCGGGAGCGCGTCGAGCACGGTCTGCACGGCGCGGTCGTCGTGGGCGGAGGACAGGAACCACGCCTCGTACGCCGACGGCGGGAGGTAGACCCCGGCGTCGAGCATGGCGTGGAAGAAGGCGGCGTACGCCGACGCGTCGGTCGTCAACGCGTCGTCGAAGTCGCGCACCCGGCCGGAGGCGGTGAAGAAGACCGAGAACATCGTGCCGGTGGCCTGGACGACGTGGGCGACGCCGGCCTGGCGGAGTGCGTCGGACGCGGCGCTCTTGACGGTCTCGGCCGCGGCCCCGATGTGGGCGTAGACCTCGTCGGTCGCCAGCCGCAGGGTGGCGAGGCCGGCGGTGGTGGCGATCGGGTTACCGGACAGCGTGCCGGCCTGGTAGACCGGGCCCTCAGGCGCGAGCCGGGCCATCACGTCGGCGCGACCGCCGAAGGCCGCGGCCGGGAAGCCGCCGCCCATCACCTTGCCGAAGGTGACCAGGTCGGGACGCCAGCCCTCGACGGCGCCGTCGAGTCCCCACTGACCCTGCCTGCTCACCCGGAAGCCGGTCATCACCTCGTCGCTGACGAAGAGCGCGCCGTGGGCGCGGCAGGTCTCGGCGAGGAAGGCGTTGAATCCCGCCTCCGGCGGGACGACGCCCATGTTGCCGGGCGAGGCCTCGGTGATCAGGCAGGCGATCCGGTCGGGGTACTCCGCGAAGACCTTCTCCACCGCGGCCCGGTCGTTGTAGGGCAGCACGAGCGTGAGCTCGGTCGACGAGGCGGGGACGCCGGGGGTGCCGGGGACCGCGAAGGTCGCGAGGCCGGAGCCGGCGGAGGCGAGCAGCGCGTCGACGTGACCGTGGTAGCAGCCGGCGAACTTCACGACGACGTCGCGGCCGGTGAAGCCGCGCGCCAGCCGGATCGCCGACATGGTGGCCTCGGTGCCGGAGGAGACGAAGCGGACCTTCTCGACCGGCGCGCGGGCGACGATCTCCTCGGCGAGCTCGACCTCCGGCTCGGTGGGGGCGCCGTACGACGTGCCACGGGCGACCGCGGCCGCGACCTGCGCCTGCACCTCGGGGTGGGCGTGGCCGAGCAGCATCGGGCCCCACGAGCAGATGAGGTCGACGTACTCGTTGCCGTCGACGTCGGTGAGCCAGGCACCGGCCGCCGAGCGGATGAAGCGGGGCGTCCCGCCGACGGCGTTGAAGGCGCGCACCGGGGAGTTGACCCCTCCGGGGGTCACCGACCGGGCTCTCTCGAAGAGGGCGGAGCTGGCGGCGGTGGGGCGGGGCACCGGCCCATTGTCGCTGAGCGGCCCAACCCGGGCGAAGTCGGGGCACCCCCTCATGGGCGCTCCACAGCAACGCGTTTCACCGTCATGACCTGCGGGAATGGTCGTCCCACGAGAGACGACCCGGCCCGAGCCGACGGGACCAGCCGTAACTGTGGCGATCGTTACTCGTTGGTCGGGTCACATGCGGGGCGTGAGGGACGCCCGTGGACGAGGGAGCAGGGGGAACACACGACATGTCCAGAGCGCGATTCGGGCGCGGCCAGAAGGCCATCGCCCTGGTGCCGCTGGCGGTCCTCTCGGTGGCCTGGACGGCGACGATCGCCGGCACCGGGTCCGGCACCGCGCTGGCCGACGCCACCACCACCCCCACGCTCCCCGACGGCAGCACCGTCCCGTCCCAGGCGATCGAGGCCCCGGCGAGCGTGTCGTCGGCCGGCGGCATCTCGCCCGACGACACCCCCGCCCACGCCGGCTCCATGGTCGCCACGGCCTCCACCTCCGGCATCCCGGCCGCGGCGCTCGCCGCCTACCAGCGGGCCGAGACCGTCATCAACTCCGCCGACAAGGGCTGCCACCTGCCGTGGCAGCTGGTCGCCGCGATCGGCCGCGTCGAGTCCGACCACGGTCGCGCCAACGGCAACAGCCTCGACGCCAAGGGCGTCGCCCGGCCGGGCATCTTCGGCCCGGCCCTCGACGGCAAGCACGGCACCTCCAAGATCTCCGACACCGACGCGGGGCAGTACGACGCGGACGCGGTCTGGGACCGTGCGGTCGGCCCGATGCAGTTCATCCCGTCCACCTGGTCGGTGGTCGGCGTGGACGCCGACGGCGACGGCCAGCGCGACCCTCAGGACATCAACGACGCGGCGCTCGCGACCGCCGTCTACCTCTGCTCGGGCGACGACGACCTCTCCTCGCCCCAGGGTCAGCGCGCGGCCGTCTACCGCTACAACCACAGCGCGTCGTACGTCGACCTCGTGCTCTCGATCATGAACGCCTACCTCGACGGCGAGTTCACCTCCGTGCCCAACGGCACCACGTCGGCCGGCTACCTCGTGCCCGCGCCCGACTCGGCCGGCACCGAGCACGCCCACGGCACCCAGCACGGCGGCCAGCACCACCCGGGCAGCACCGACGCGAGCAGCGGCTCGACCGACCAGCCGAGCGACCAGCCCTCGAGCCAGCCGACCGCCGACCCGACCCAGGCCCCCAGCCAGGGCCAGACCGACGGCCCCAAGCTCCCGCTGCCGAGCGTCACCCTGCCGACACTGCCGTCGACGTCGATCACGCCGGTCGACGAGGCCCTCTCCCGCGTGCAGGCGATCGCCCAGTGCACGCTCGACGGCTACATCGACAACATCCTGCGCAGCGACGACCCGTTCGACCAGTGCGTCTACGACTACATGCACCCGAAGGGCTAGGCCGGGCCGCGAAGTCCGGACTTCTCAGGCGACCCCGTCACGTCTCAGGCTTCGCAACGGCCGAGAAGCGCAGCATTCACCGGTGCACCGGTGAATGCTGCACCGCGCGGGATCAGCGCCGCAGGAGCCGGGCGGCCTCGGCCGCCCAGTAGGTCAGCACGATGTCGGCGCCGGCGCGCCGGATCGAGGTGAGCGTCTCGAGGATCGCGGCCTCGCGGTCGATCCAGCCGTGGGCGGCGGCGGCCTCGACCATGGAGTACTCGCCGGAGATGTTGTAGGCCGCGACCGGGACGTCGACGGCGTCGCGGACCTGGCGGACCACGTCGAGGTAGGCGAGGGCGGGCTTGACCATCACGATGTCGGCGCCCTCGGCGACGTCGAGCAGCGCCTCGCGGACGCCCTCGCGGGCGTTGGCGGAGTCCTGCTGGTAGGTCCGGCGGTCGCCCTGGAGCGAGGAGTCGACGGCTTCGCGGAAGGGCCCGAAGAACGCCGAGGCGTACTTCGCGGAGTAGGCGAGGATCGACACGTCGGTGTGCTCGGAGGCGTCGAGGGCCGCGCGGATCACCGCGACCTGGCCGTCCATCATGCCGCTGGGTCCGACCATGTCGACGCCGGCGTGCGCCTGGGCGCGGGCCATCTCGGCGTAGACCTCGAGGGTGCGGTCGTTGTCGACCCGCCCGTCGGGGGTGAGCACCCCGCAGTGGCCGTGGTCGGTGAACTCGTCGAGGCACAGGTCGCTCATCACCGTGAGCGCGTCCCCGACCTCGGCGACCACGTCGGAGATCGCGAGGTTGAGGATGCCGGCCGGGTCGATCGCGCCCGAGCCGACCGAGTCCTTCTCCTCGGGGATGCCGAAGAGCATCACCCCTCCGAGGCCGAGGTCGGCCGCCTCCGCGACCGCCTTGCGCAGCGTGTCGCGGCTGTGCTGGACGACGCCCGGCATCGAGCCGATCGGGCGCGGCTCGTCGATCCCCTCGCGGACGAACAGCGGCAGCACCAGCTGCCGCGGCTCGACCGCGGTCTCCGCCACCAGCCGGCGCAGGGCCGGGGTGGTGCGCAGCCGACGCGGCCGGACGGTCGGTCCGGTCACCGGGGCGACGGGCTGCTCGCTCACGAGCCCGTCACTCCGCCTTGGCGCGGCGGCGGGACGACGGCTTGCGGTCCGAGGGCTTGGTGACCGGCTGGCCGGCCTCCACCATCGCGATCCGGCGGGCGGCGCCGAAGTCGGCGAGCGCGTCGACCAGCACCTCGATGTCCGGCGTCGGCGAGAGGACGTCGACCCGCAGGCCGTGCTCCTCGGCGGTCTTCGCCGTGGCCGGGCCGATCACCGCGATCACCGTGGACGGGTGCGGCTTGCCGGCGATGCCGACCAGGTTGCGCACCGTCGAGGACGACGTGAAGACGACGGCGTCGAACTTGCCGGTCTTGATCGCCTCGCGGGTCTCCGGCGGCGGCGGCGCGGCCCGGACGGTGCGGTAGGCCGTGACGTCGTCGCACTCCCAGCCGAGGTCGATCAGGCCGGCGACGAGGTTCTCGGTCGCGATGTCCGCGCGGGGCAGGAAGACCCGGTTGATCGGGTCGAGGAGCTCGTCGTACTCCGGCCAGTCCTCGAGCAGGCCGGCGGCGGACTGCTCGCCCGACGGGACGAGGTCGGCGCGCAGGCCCCAGTCGGCGATCGCCTGGGCGGTCTTGTCACCGACGGCGGCGATCTTGAGACCCGAGAAGGCGCGGGCGTCGAGGCCGTACTCCTCGAACTTCTCCCGGACCGCCTTGACGGCGTTGACCGAGGTGAAGGCGATCCACTCGTAGCTGCCCTCGACCAGGCCGCGGACGGCCTTGTCCATCTGCTGCGGGTTGCGCGGCGGCTCGACGGAGATCGTGGGGACCTCGTCCGGCACGGCGCCGTAGCCGCGGAGCCTCTCCGAGAGCGACGCGGCCTGCTCCTTGGTGCGCGGCACCAGGACCCGCCAGCCGAAGAGCGGCTTGGTCTCGAACCACGACAGCGCGTCGCGCATGCCGACCACGTCGCCGACCACGGTCACGGCCGGCGGCGCCATCCGGGCGGCGCGGGCGTCGGCGGCGATGCCGGCCAGGGTGGAGGTGACCGTCGCCTGCTCGGTGGTGGTGCCGACGCGGGTCATCGCGACCGGCGTCTCCGGCGAGCGGCCGGCGGCGACCAGCGCCTTGCTGACCTCGCCGATCTGGCCGACGGCGGAGAGCAGCACGAGGGTGCGGGCGTCGGAGTACTGGGTCCAGTCGACCTTGTCGCCGCAGGTCACGACGGCGACCTCGCGGTTGTCCTTGGTGGTCAGCGGGATGCCGGCGTACGCCGGGACCGCGTTGACCGACGAGACGCCCGGGACGATCTCGAAGGCGAGCCCTGCCTTGACGCAGGCCTGGGCCTCCTCGGGACCGGAGGCGTAGAGGAAGGGGTCGCCCGACATCAGGCGGACGACGCGCAGGCCGCGCTTGGCCTGCTTGACGACGACCTTCGCGCGGGCGGCGTGGGTCAGCGGCTGGCCGTCCTCGCCGAAGCCGCCGTCGACGAGCTCAGGCCCGCCCTCGGTGGCGCCGCGGACGACACGCACCAGCTCGGCGTGGTCCGGCAGCTCGGTGACCACGACGTCGGCCCGCTTGAGGAGCTCGACGGCGCGCACGGTGAGCAGTCCGGGGTCACCGGGACCGCTGCCGACGAACGACACCCAGCCACGGGGCTGGCTCTGCTCGGTGGTCTTGCCTCGGGTCATGCGTTCTGCCTCTTGTCTACTGATGAGATCAGGTCGTGCGCCAGTCGTCCGGCCCCGTCGGCGAGCATCTCCTCCGCCAACCGGGTGCCGACGCCCTCGGCGTCGGCGGGGGCACCGGTCGCGGACATCCGCACCGCCAGTGCCCCGTCGGGTGAGAGCGCCACCGCTCGCACCCAGAGCTCTTCCTCGTCCTCCCCCTCGACCACCTCGGCGAGGGCGCCGATGGGGGCCGAGCAGCCACCCTCGAGGGTGGCCAGCACCGCCCGCTCGGCGGCGACCGCGGCCCGAGCCCGCGGGTCGTCGATCGCGGCGGAGATCTCCGTGGCCAGGTCGGACCCGGCCCGGCACTCGACCGCCAGCGCTCCCTGCCCGGGGGCGGGAAGCATCTGCAGCGGGTCGAGCACCTCGGTGGCGTCGTCGAGCCGGCCGATGCGGGCCAGCCCGGCGCGGGCGAGCACGACGGCGTCGTACTCCCCCGAGGTCACCTTGGCGATCCGGGTGTCGACGTTGCCACGAACGCCGACGACCTCCAAACCGAGGCCGAGCGCGTGCAGCTGCGCGGCCCGCCGGGGCGAGCCGGTGCCGACCCGGCTGCCGACCGGCAGCTCGCCGAGGGTCAGCCCGTCGCGCGCGACGACGACGTCGCGCGGGTCCTCGCGACCGGGTACGGCGACCAGCGCGATCCCCTCGGCCGGATAGGTCGGGAGGTCCTTGAGCGAGTGCACGGCCACGTCGACGCGGCCGTCGAGGAGCGCGTCGCGCAGCGCGCTGACGAACACGCCGGTGTTACTGGAGCCGGCCAGCGGGGTGCCGGCGGCCTGGCTGCGGTCGCCGTCGGTGCTGATCTCGACCAGCTCGACCTCCCGGCCGAGGCGCTCCCGGAGCAGGTCGGCGACGTGTCGCGACTGGGTGGTCGCGAGCAGCGAGGCGCGGGTGCCGATGCGGATGGTCGCGGAGGTCATTCGACGAGTCCCTCCGGCCTGGTCACGGCGTCGACGGCCTCGGGGTCGAGGGCGAAGAGCTCGGCGAGCGCGGCGGCGTAGGACACGGCGCCGGTCTCGTTGGCCAGCTCGCGGACCCGGACGGTCGGCTGGTGGAGCAGCTTGTCGGCCACCCGGCGGACGGTGTGCAGCACCTCTGCCCGCGCGGTCTCGTCGAGGTTGGGGAGCCGCCCCGAGAGGCGCTCCATCTCGGCGTCGACGACGGCGGTGGCCATCGAGCGCAGCGCCACGACGGTGGGGGTGACGCTGGCCTGGCGGCGGGCGGTGAGGAACGCCGCCACCTCCTGGGTGACGATCGCGCGGACCGCGGCGACCTCCTGGCCGGCCTCGGAGGAGCGCAGCTCCTCGGCGAGCTCGGCGAGGTTGATGAGGGTGACGCCGGGCAGGTCGGCCACGGCCGGGTCGACGTCGTGCGGCAGCGCCAGGTCGATGATCGACATCTCCCGGCCGCCCGCGACGGCGTCGGCGACCTGGTCGCGGCCGACGACGATGCCGGTGGCGCCGGTGCAGGAGACGACGACGTCGGCGATCGCGAGCTCGGCCTCGAGGTCGGCGAGCGAGGCGGCGCGGACGCCGTACTCGTCGGCGAGCCGGTCGGCGTTGCCGGCGGTGCGGTTGGCGACGGCGACGGCCGCGGCGCCGCGGCGGGCGACGGTGGCGGTCGCCAGCCCGGCCATCGCGCCGGCGCCGAGCACGAGGACGCGCTTGCCGGTCAGGTCGCCGACGGCCGCGTGGCTGCGGTCGAGGGCGGCGGTGACCAGCGACGGAGCGGCCCGGTCGATGCCCGTCTCGGCGCGGGCCCGCTTGCCGACCCGGAGCGCCTGCTGGAAGAGGACGTTGAGGGCCGGGCCGACCGTGCCGATCTCCTGGCCGTTGCTGAGGGCGTCGCGGGTCTGGCCGAGGATCTGGCCCTCGCCGATCGCCATCGAGTCGAGCCCGGCGACCACCTGGAAGAGGTGGGAGACCGCGCCGTCGTCGTAGTGGACGTAGAGGTGCGGCAGCATCGCCTCGGTGGACTCGCCGGCACGGTCCACCAGCAGCCGGGAGACCTCCTCGACGCTGCCGTGGAAGCGGTCGACGTCGGCGTAGATCTCGAGCCGATTGCAGGTCGCGATCACGGTCGCCTCGGTGACGTGCTCGCACGCGGCGACGTCGTCGATGAGCTTGTGCACGCCGTCGCGGTCGAGCGCGACCCGCTCGAGCAGCGAGACCGGCGCGGACTTGTGGGACATGCCGACCACCAGGACGCTCATGCGCTCGCCCCCTCGACCGGGTCGGCGGCGTGCTGGGTCTTGCGCTGCTCGTGGTAGGCGAGGATCTGCAGCTCGATCGAGAGGTCGACCTTGCGGACGTCGACCTGCTCGGGCACCGCGAGCACGCTCGGCGCGAAGTTGAGGATGCTGGTGATCCCGCACGCGACCATCCGGTCGGCGACGTCCTGGGCGGCGACGGCGGGGGTCGCGATGACGCCGATCGCGACGTCGTGGTCGCGGACGATCTGCTCGAGGTCGTCGAAGGGGCGTACGTCGATGCCGGCGACGACCTCGTCGTGGCGGGCGGGGTCGGCGTCGAGCAGCGCGACGACCCGGAAGCCGCGGCTGCGGAAGCCGGAGTAGTTGGCCAGCGCCTGTCCGAGGTTGCCGATGCCCACGATCACGACCGGCCAGTCCTGGGTCACGCCGATCTCGCGGGCGATCTGGTAGCGCAGGTAGTCCACGTCGTACCCGACGCCGCGCGTGCCGTAGCTGCCGAGGTAGGAGAGGTCCTTGCGGAGCTTGGCGCTGTTGACGCCGGCGGCGACCGCGAGCTCCTCGCTCGAGCAGGTGCCGGTGCCCTGGTCGGCCAGCGTCGTGAGGGCCCGCAGGTAGACGGGGAGCCGCGCGACGGTGGCCTCGGGGATGTCCCGAGTGCTCTCGGATGAGGTCCGTGCGGTCACTGCTCTTGTCTTCTCCATGCCAGAGGCTGCGGGGCCGACTGTCTGGGCCGTCGTCGGGCGGCGAAGCCCGGCGGCCCGATCACTGTAGGAGTTTGTGAACGGGAGAACAAAACGGAGGACGGCGCCAGGGGTGGCGTGGGCTAGCACATGTGACATGGCCCACGCCCACGGGGGTCCCGGAGCGGGCCTGCGCCGGCATTTGTGCACGGACGGCTCCGGTCCGGCCCGAGCCTGCCGATGGGGCCCCTTGTCCGACTATCGAGGAGTCGTCCCCATGGCACGCGCGTCCAGCTCGCCCGCCCCCCGCCCGTCCGCGCTCAGGTCGTGGTGGGCGAACCGGCCCATCCGGACCAAGGTCTTCGTCCCGGCCTGCCTGGGCGTCCTCGCGGCCCTCGTCGTCGGCGTCTTCGGCATCACCGAGCTCGCCAACACCGCCGGCCGGAGCCAGACGATCTTCGACGAGAACGTCCACGCGGTCGAGGTGCTCGGCAACGTCAGCACCACGCGCGAGCAGCTCGCGACCACCACGCGCGACCTGCTGCTGGCGGGCGACGGGCCCGCGCAGCAGGCGACCGAGGACTCGTACGACGCGCTCCAGGACACGCTCGACCAGCAGCTCACGGCCTACGAGGCCATCGGCGTCAACGCCACCGAGGCCGCGCACGTCACCCAGATCCGGTCGCTGACCGAGCAGTACGTCAATGCTGTCGAGACCGAGCTCGAGCCGATCGCGGAGCGCCAGGACCTCACCCGGTGGCTCGCGGTCGAGAAGAGCGACGTCGCCCCGATCGCCGACCAGCTCAACACGGAGGTCGACCAGCTGCTCGCGATCGAGAAGGCGCAGGCGGCCGCGGCGGCGGAAGCCGCGCACACGTCGTACACGCACGCCAGGTGGGCCTCGGCCTTCGTCCTCGGGCTCGGCGTCCTGGCCGTGCTCGTCATCGGCCTCCTCGTCTCCCGTGGGATCGCAGGGAACATCGGCCGGGTCCGCCGTGTGGCGGACGCGCTCGCCGAGGGTGACCTGACCCGCAGCAGCGACGTCCACAGCCTCGACGAGGTCGGCCTCATGGGCTCCAGCCTCGACACCGCCACCGTGGCACTGCGCGACCTCATCGCCGTGATGGCGGAGTCGGCGGTCGCGCTCGCCGCCGCCGCGGAGGAGCTCTCGGCCACGTCCGCGCAGATCGCCGCCGGCGCCGAGGAGACCGCCGTCCAGGCCGGGGTCGTCACCACCGCCGCCGGCGAGGTCTCGCGCAACGTGCAGACCGTCGCGGCCGGGTCGGAGGAGATGAGCGCGTCGATCCGCGAGATCTCCGGGTCCGCCAACGACGCCGCCCAGGTGGCCTCGCGCGCGGTCGACATGGTCCACCGGACCAACGAGAGCGTGACCCGCCTCGGCACCTCCTCGGAGGAGATCGGCGCGGTCGTCAAGGCGATCACCGCGATCGCCGAGCAGACCAACCTCCTGGCGCTGAACGCCACCATCGAGGCCGCCCGGGCCGGCGAGGCCGGCAAGGGCTTCGCGGTGGTCGCCGGCGAGGTCAAGGAGCTCGCCCAGGAGACCGCGCGCGCCACCGAGGACATCGCCCGCCGCGTCGAGGCGATCCAGACCGACTCCACCGGTGCCGTCGACGCGATCAGCGAGATCTCCGGGATCATCTCCTCGATCAACGACTACCAGCTGACCATCGCCTCCGCGGTGGAGGAGCAGACCGCCACCACCAACGAGATGTCACGCAACATCACCGATGCGTCGACGTCGTCGACCGAGATCGCGCAGAACATCGCCGGCGTCTCCAGCGCCGCGGACTCGACGACCGAGGCGCTCTCGCACGCGCGGGTCGCGGTCGACGAGGTGTCGCGGATGGCGTCCGAGCTGCGGGGCTCTGTGTCCCGCTTCACCGTCTGAGCGACTCACCGCGAAGCGATATCCCTCCGTCCGCCGCGGTCCCGGCCGATGGGGCACCTGTGGGCGACACCCACGAACCCGCCGAATCCGATGCCCGACCCAAGGAGCACACCCATGTCCGACGACACCCCGACCTCATCCGGCCGCCGTGCCCGGTCCGGCTGGTGGGGCAGCCGCCGCATCCGCACCAAGGTCCTCGCACCGGCCGTCTTCGGGGTCGTCGCGGCTCTCGTCGTGGGACTGGTCGGGCTCGTGCAGCTCTCGAGGGCCGCCGACGCGAGCCAGGAGATCTACGACAACAACCTCAAGGCGGTGAAGGTGCTGGGCGAGATCGCCGTCACCCGCAAGAGCCTGTCCCTCAGCGCCCGCGACATCCTGCTGGTCGGTGACGGAGCGGATCGTCAGGACGTGCTCGACGAGTACACCGGGCTGCAGCAGACCTTCATGGACCAGCTCGACGACTACGTCGCCACCGGCGTCACTGCGGCCAACGCCGACCGGGTGGCCCAGATCCGCACCCTGCTCCCGGAGTACATCGACGCCGTCGACACCAAGCTCGGCCCGCTCGCGCAGGACCAGGACCTGAGCAAGTGGCTCGAGGTCAACAACTCCGAGGTGTCCCCCATCGCCGAGCAGATCAGCAGCGTCCTGGGCGCCATCTCCGACTCCGAGGCCGCGCAGGCTGCCACCGCGGCGAAGGACGCCGAGTCCGCGTACCGCAGCGCGCGGCTGCTCGCGATCCTCGTCCTGCTCGTCGGCTCCGCCGCGGTCCTCGTGGTGGGCCTGCTCATCGCCCGCGGCATCGCAACCGCCGTGGGGCGCGTCCGGGCCGTGGCCGACGCGTTGGCCGAGGGTGACCTGACCCGCTCCAGCGGGGTCGACTCCACCGACGAGGTCGGCCTCATGGGCGCGAGCCTGGACACCGCGACCGTCAACCTGCGGGAGCTGCTGGCGGCCATGAACGAGTCCTCGGAGGCGCTCGCCGCCGCGTCCGAGGAGCTCTCCGCGTCCTCGCAGCAGATCGCCGCCGGCGCCGAGGAGACCTCGGTCCAGGCCGGTGTGGTCTCCGGCGCCGCCGACGAGGTCTCCCGCAACGTGCACATCGTCGCGGCCGGTGCCGAGCAGATGGGTGCCTCGATCCGCGAGATCGCCACCTCCGCCAACGACGCCGCCCGCGTCGCCTCCCAGGCGGTCACCATGGCGACGACGACCAACGAGTCGGTGGCCAAGCTGGGGGTGTCGAGCCAGGAGATCGGCAACGTGGTCAAGACGATCACCTCGATCGCCGAGCAGACCAACCTCCTCGCGCTGAACGCGACCATCGAGGCCGCCCGCGCCGGCGAGGCCGGCAAGGGCTTCGCCGTCGTCGCCAACGAGGTCAAGGAGCTCGCCCAGGAGACCGCCCGCGCGACCGAGGACATCGCCCGTCGCGTGGAGACGATCCAGGGCGACACCAGCGACGCGGTCGACGCGATCGGCGAGATCTCGACGATCATCACGACGATCAACGACTACCAGCTCACCATCGCCTCCGCGGTGGAGGAGCAGACCGCCACCACCAACGAGATGTCCCGCAACGTCGCGGAGGCCTCGACGGGGTCCAGCGAGATCGCGCAGAACATCAACGGCGTCTCGGCGGCCGCCGACGGCACCACCCAGGCCCTGGCTCAGACCCGCACGGCCGTCGACGAGGTCTCGCGGATGGCCTCGGAGCTGCGCAGCTCCGTCGGGCGGTTCACCGTCTGAGGGCCTCACGGAGACGACCCTCGTCGACGCGCCAGAAGTCATGCTGACGGCCGTCGACGAGGGTCACGGGGATCTCCTCGCCGTACCGCTCCTGCAGCTGCGGGTCGCCGTCGATGGAGATCTCGGCGTACTCCTCGCCGAGGTCGGCGCAGACCCGCTCGATCACGGCCCGCGCGTCGTCGCAGAGGTGGCAGCCGGGACGCGAGTAGAGGGTGACGCGTGGGTCGGGCACCGCGCTCACTCCAGCAGTCCCAGGTTGCGGCGCCGCTCGATGCCGCGCAGCCGGCCCTTCTGGACCTTGCCGGTCACGGTCCGGGGCAGCTCCTCGACGACCTCGATGCGGGCCGGCTGCTTGAACCGGGCGAGGCGTACGGCGCAGTGCTCGCGCACCGCGGCCTCGATCGCCGCCGGATCCGCGCCGGGGGCGCGGACGTAGGCCACCACCGCCTCGCCGGTGCGCTCGTCGTCGACACCGATGACGGCCGCGTCGGAGACGCCGTCGACCTCCTCGATGACGTCCTCGACCTCGACCGGGTAGACGTTGAAGCCGGACACGATGACCAGCTCCTTGAGCCGGTCGACGAGGAAGAGGTCGCCGCTGTCGTCGAGGTAGCCGACGTCGCCGGTCGACCACCAGCCCTCGCCGTCCGGGCCGCCGGCGCCGTCGGGCCAGTAGCCGCTGAAGAGGTTGGCGCCGCGGACCTGGATCTCCCCGGGGTCGGCACCCTCCGGGGCGCGGCCGCTCTCGTCGACGAGCCGGAGGTCGATGCCGGGCAGGGCCGCCCCGACCGAGCCGGCCTGGTTGACCTCGCTGCACAACGTGCTGGTGACGACCGGCGACGCCTCGGTCAGGCCGTAGCCCTGGTGGACCGGGATCCGGGTCAGCTCGGTGAAGCGCTCGACCATCTCGGGTGCCAACGGCGCCGACCCGGAGAGGATCAGCCGGACCGGACCGAGGTGGTCGGCCAGGTCCTCGACCGGCAGCCAGTAGGCGAAGACCGGCGGCGCGACCGGCACCACGCTGCACGCCTCGTCGTCGATGATCGACAGCGTCTCCTGCGGGTCGAAGCGCTCCACCAGCACCAGCTTCGCCCGGTGCCGGAGCACGCCGCCGAGCACGGCGTTGAGGCCGTAGACGTGGAAGAGGGGCAGCACGCCGAGCACCACGTCGTCGCCGTGGATCATCGGCGGCTCGACCTCCGCGACCTGGTCGATGTTCGCGAGCAGCGCCCGGTGGGTGAGCATCGCCGCGCGGGGCAGGCCCGACGTACCGCTCGTGTAGAGCAGGGCCGCGAGCTTCTCCGGGTCCTGCAGCGGCGGGACCGGGCGGGCGGTGTCGGCGCGCAGGTGGTCGTAGGAGCGCTCCCCCGGCTGGAGGGTGGCGCCGACGACGACCAGGCGCGGCACGACGGCCCGCGCCACGAGCGCGGGGTCGAGGTCGCCCTCCCCCTGCTCGACGGCGGCGCGTACGGCGGCGACCGCCGCGCGGACGACGACCACGCTGTCCGGGTCGGCGACGACCATCCGGGCGCCGGAGTCGGCGATCATCCGGGTCAGCTCGCCGCTAGTCGCCCGCGGGTTGACCGGGACGGCGACCGCCTGCGCGCGGAGCACGCCGAGGTAGGTCGTGACGAACTCGAGGCGGTTGCCGAGCGCGAGCAGCACCCGGTGCCCGCCGACCACACCCGCGGCACCGAGGCCCGTCGCGATCCGGCCGACCTCGTCCTCGAGCTCCGCCCAGGTCAGGCTGCGACCGCCGGCCTCCACGACGGCCAGCCGATCGGGGCTCTCCGCCGCCGCCTCGGCGACCAGGTCGGCCACGTCCGTCGTCCTGCCATGCGCTCCCGGCATGGAGGGATACTTCCACACCTTCGCGGCCGGCCCGCCCGGTTCCCCCGCCCCGCTACCCTGCCCCTGTGACGCCGCCCGACAAGCGACCTCGGCCGCGCAACCTGCAGCAGCGCTCGACCCTCGCGGGCGAGGCGGCGGCCGCTGCCGCGGAGGTCGAGTCGGCGCTGACTCCGCCGAGCGACCCGGTCGCGGCGGCCTTCTTCGACGTCGACAACACCGTCATGCAGGGCGCCAGCATCTTCCACCTCGCCCGGGGCCTGCACCGACGCAAGTTCTTCACGACCCGGGAGATCCTCGGGGCCGCCTGGAAGCAGGCCTACTTCCGGGTGGTCGGCGTCGAGGATCCCGAGCACGTCGCCGAGGCCCGGGCCTCCGCGCTCGGCTTCATCGCCGGGCACACCGTCGCCGAGCTCGAGGAGCTCGGCGAGGAGATCTTCGACGAGGCGATGGCGGACCGGATCTGGCCGGGCACCCGCGCGCTGGCGCAGCTGCACCTCGACGAGGGCCAGCGGGTCTGGCTGGTCACCGCGGCGCCGATCGAGATCGCCCAGATCATCGCGCGCCGGCTCGGCCTGACCGGGGCGATGGGCACCGTCGCCGAGCACGTGGACGGCGTCTACACCGGCCGGCTGGTCGGGGAGATGCTGCACGGCCCGGCCAAGGCGGAGGCGGTCAAGGCGCTGGCCGCCCGGGAGGGACTCGACCTGCGGCGCTGCTCGGCGTACTCCGACTCGCACAACGACCTGCCCATGCTCGAGCTCGTCGGCGACCCGTGCGCGATCAACCCGGACGCCCGGCTGCGCCACCACGCCCGGGAGCAGGGCTGGCGGATCCGCGACTACCGCACCGGGCGGAAGGCGCTGCGCGCCGGGGTGCTGGTCGGCGGCGTCGCCGGCGCGGTCACCGGCACCGTCGCGGCCGGGGTCGCGCTCCGCGGCCGGCGCCGCTGACCGTCCACCCCGCGACCTTTTACCGACCGGTCTGGGCCAGCAGGTGTAACTCGTGTTTGCATGGGACGAGCGTGGGAAGGGTCACTGAGCAACATCCGGGGAGGGTTCAGGCACCATGCCGCAGCAAGGTCACGGCCTCGAAGCGCGCGTCGCGCGCGGCCTCGACCAGCTGCGCGCGCTCGTCGCCGAGGTGCTCCTGGCCCAGCAGCCCGCGGGCGCGCCCGGCTGGCTGCTGACCGAGGCCGTCACGGGCAGCCGGCCCCGGACCGGCTCCACCGGCCCCACAGGCGGCCCGGGCGGGTACGGCGACGCCGAGCTCGCCGCCTCCTCCGAGGAGGACGAGACTGAGCGGTCGCGCCTGATCGCGCTCGTCGAGCTCGCCCGCCAGGGCGACTCCGAGGCCTTCGGGCTGCTCTACGACCACTACCAGTCCTCGGTCTACCGCTTCCTCTTCTACCGGACCCGGTCCAGCACCCTCGCCGAGGACCTCACCTCGGAGACCTTCTTCCGGGCGCTGCGGAGCATGAGCAACTTCCGCTGGCAGGGCAAGGACTTCGGCGCCTGGCTGATGACGATCGCCCGCAACCTCGCGACCGACCACTTCAAGGCCGGCCGGACCCGTCTCGAGCTGACGACCGAGGACATGTCGCTGCACGACGACGCGACCGAGGACGGCCCCGAGGCGAGCGTGCTCGCGGGCCTGACCAACGAGATCCTCATGCAGGCCCTCACCGAGCTCCCCGCGGAGCAGCGCGACTGCCTGGTCATGCGCTTCCTCCAGGGCATGAGCATCGCCGAGACGGCCGCCGTCCTGGGCCGCAGCGACGGCGCCGTGAAGCAGCTGCAGCTGCGCGGCGTACGCAACCTGGCGAAGCTGATGCCGGAAGGGCTGCGGGACTGATGGCGACCCGGCATGAAATCGTTTACGCCGAGGGCGTCCGCGCCGTAACCCCGCCGCCGCACACGTCGTTGGAGTGGGCATGACATGGGGGATGACGGCGCAACGGCGCGCCGACGAGTTCGACGCCCGGGTCGAGGGCCGCTCGACCGACCGCGCGCACGGGGCCAGCCGCGACGAGGCCCTGCTCACCCTGGTGGCCGCGATGCGGTCCATGCCGGAGGTGCACGCCCGACCGGAGTTCGTCACCGACCTGCGCGCCCGGCTCATGGCCGAGGCCGAGACCGCGCTGGTCCCGGCCGACGTCTCCCGCCTCCAGCTGCCGCAGCGCCACACCCGCCGCGAGCGCCGGATCGCCGCCCTCGTCGGCGGCATCGCGATCGTCGGCGCGACGACCTCCGTCGCCGTCGCCTCCCAGTCCGCGCTCCCGGGCGAGTCGCTCTACCCGATCAAGCGGGCCATCGAGTCCGCGCAGACCACCGTCAGCCTCGACGAGGGCGCCAAGGGCAGCGCGATGCTCGGCAACGCCTCGAGCCGGCTCGACGAGGCGCGCCAGCTCAGCGAGCGCCAGGACGACGAGGGCCGGGTGGCCGAGTCGCTGACCGCCTTCGCCGACCAGGCGACCGCGGCGGCCGACCTGCTCCTCGCCGACTACGAGGACCACGGCCGCGACTCCTCGATCCGCGCGCTGCGCGAGTTCGCCGCGACCAGCCTGACCGAGCTCGAGGACCTCGAGCCGATGATCCCCTACGACGCCCGTGACGAGCTGCTCGCCGCCGCGGCCACGCTCACCCGCATCGACTCCGACGCCGCGAGCCAGTGCGGCGCGTGCGACGCGGCCCCGCTCGCGACCCTGTCGCCGGCACTCGCCGGCGAGCAGGTCGCCGCGCCGACGATCGCCTCCAGCCAGGTCGTCGCCGAGCGTCACCAGGGCAGCGGCAAGCACCACCAGCACGGGACCAAGCTGCCGAACGTCGGGTCCTCCGACCTCGGGGGCCCCGGCAGCGTGAGCGACCCGAGCGCCGGCACCAGCCCGACCGCGGACCCCTCGACCGTCACCGACCCGCTCACCAGCCTGGCCAACGGCCTGACGGGCGGGGCGACCGGCGGCAAGGACTCGTCGGCCTCGACGCCGCGCATCCCGGTCGTCAGCGACGTCGGCGATGCCGTCGGCGCGCTCCTGGGCGGCGTGGTCGACTCGCTGACCGGTCAGTCGTCCGACAAGAACTGACGCCCGGTCCCCGCTAGCGGAAGACCGACTGACGCTGCATCAGCAGCGTGTAGAGCGTCTGCTGGATGGTCTCGCGCACCTGGTCGGTGACGTTGAAGACCAGCATCGGGTCGTCCGCCGCGCCCGGGTCGAGCTCGTCGGTGCGGATCGGCTCACCGAACTCCAGCAGCCACTTGGACGGCAGCGGGACCAGGCCGAGCGGGCCGAGGAGCGGGAAGAACGGCGTGATCGGGATGTAGGGCAGCCCGAGCAGCCGGGCCAGCGACGGGATGTTGCCGACGAGGGGGTAGATCTCCTCCGCCCCCACGACCGAGAGCGGGATGATCGGGACGCCGGTGCGCAGCGCGGCGTGCACGAAGCCGCCGCGACCGAAGCGCTGCAGCTTGTAGCGCTCGGAGTAGGGCTTGCCGATGCCCTTGAAGCCCTCCGGCCACACACCGACGAGCTCGCCGCCGCGGAGCATCCGCTCGGCGTCCTCGGTGCAGGCGAGCGTCGCCCCGCCGCGGCGGGCCATCGCGCTCACGAACGGCAGCTTGAAGACGAGGTCGGCACCCAGCGGGCGCAGGAAGCGCCCGGTGTGGTCGTGGATCGAGACCATCGTCATCAGGCCGTCGATCGGCACCGTGCCGGAGTGGTTGGAGACCACCAGGGCGCCGCCCTCGGTGGGGATGTTCTCGGTGCCGCGGACCTCGATGCGGAACCACTTCTGCGCGATCGGGCGCAGCGTCGCCATGAAGAAGCGCTCGGTGATCTCCTGGTCGAAGCCGTACTCGTCGATGAGGTAGTCGCCGGTGACGCGGCGGCGCAGGAACGCGAGGAACCGGGCCAGCTGGGGCTCCCAGTCGTCGCCGAAGACCTCGCGGGCGGCGGCCTGGACCGCCGCCAGCCAGTCGGCGGCCGGGATGCCGTTGCCCGGGGCCCGGTCGCGGGTCGTGGTGGCGGGCCGCTCAGCGACCGGTGTCTCCGGGGCGTCAGCGGACGGCGCCCCGGCGGAGGGTGCCTCGGCGGACGGCGCGGCCTTCTTCGGCGGCGCCTTCTTCACCGGCGCCTTCTTGGCGGGTGCGGCCTTGGTGGCTGCGGCCTTCTTGGCCGGCGCCTTCTTGGCGGGCGCGGGCTCGGCGGCGGCGCGCGGGGTGGCCAGGCCGCGGGCGGCCGAGGACGGCGCGGTGCCGGTGCCGCGGCCGGGGCGGCCGCGGGTCCCGATCGGGATGATCTCGGCGTCACCCATGGTCGACTCCTCCCACGACGGGGACCAGGTCGGGATCGGGCAGCCGGCGGGCCACCGTCGCCAGGGCACGCTCGGCGTGGCCGCCGGTCGGCCGCAGCGACGAGCCGAAGTCGGCGAAGGCCGAGGCCGTCGTGTGGGCCGGCTCGAAGCCCAGCTCGGAGCGCATCCGGGTGGTGTCGACGCCGCGTCCGTAGGTGAGGAACGCGGTCTGCTCGGGCGAGAAGTCCGCGACCCGGGCCGAGCGCAGGGTCGAGGCGACGCCGCCGATGGCGAACGGCGGGAGCGGCACGGTCGGCCGCTGGAGGCGGCGCACGGCCTGGGAGAGCATGAGCAGGCCGTCGCCCGCGACGTTGAAGGTGCCGGGGACGTCGGAGACGACCGCGTGCCGGAGCACGCCGAGGAGGTCGCTCTCGTGGAGGAACTGCAGGCGCGGGTCGTGCCCGAGCACGGTCGGGATCACCGGCAGCCGGAAGTAGGAGCTGAGCGGGCTGGCGACGTCGGGGCCGATCACGTTGGCGCAGCGCAGCATCGTCACCCGGACGTCGGGCCGACGGCGCGCGAAGCCACGGACGTAGCTCTCGACCTCGGCGACGTCCTTGGCGTAGCCACTGCGCGGGGCGCGGCGCGGCTCCATGTCCTCGGTGAACATCGCGGGGTCGCGACTGCTCGCGCCGTACACCGTGGTCGACGACTTCACGACCAGGGCCTCGACGCCGGGTGCCTTCTGGCAGGCGGCGAGGAGCTGCATCGTCCCGATGACGTTGAGCTCCTTCATCGTGGTCCGCCCGCCGGCGCTGCCGGGGGTGGCGATGACGCTCATGTGGACGACGGTGTCGACGTCCTCCTTGACGATGATCTTGGCGATCACCGGGTTGCGGATGTCGGCCCGCACGAACGAGACGTCGCCGATGTCACCGCGAGGCGGGACCGCGTCGACGCCGATGACCCGCGCGACCGAGGGGTCGGCGGCGGCAGTGCGCGCGAACTTCCGGCCGAGGTCGCGAGAGACCCCGGTGACCAGGACGACCCTGCCGGCGCTGCCCATGGAGCCGAAGGCGGCCTTACTTGCCGAGCTTGCGGCGCTGGACGCGCGTCTTCTTCAGCAGCTTGCGGTGCTTCTTCTTCGCCATGCGCTTGCGCCGCTTCTTGATGACAGAACCCACAGGGAAACCTTTCAACAGCCGTACAGCCGCCCCCGGATCCGCCCGAGGGACCGGGCCAGCCTAGCCGCCACAGGCGGACAGGCAGAATCGGCCCGGTCGAAACGGACGGCCGGGGATCGGTCCGGGACGCTACCGGACCTGCCGGGCGGCTCAGCCGGCGCTGTAGAAGCTCTTGCGGAGGTACTCGTCGACGTCGGACTCGAGGACGCGGAACGAGCGGCCCACGCGGAGAGCCGGCAGCTCACCGCCGTGGACGAGGCGGTAGACGGTCATCTTGGACACCCGCATCATCGCCGCCACCTCAGCAACCGTGAGCAGCTTGGACTCGGAGATGTCCCCGGAATTGGTAGCCATCGCGCACCGATTCTTTCTGTCTGACGCGCCACCGGCTTCCCCACCGGTGAGTGCACGCGTCGCGCATCCGTGAGAATAGGGCCAGATGTGACTGATGGGGAAGAGGTTACCCAAAGTTGCTGAACGGGACACGGCGTGTCCGCTTGACCTGCGCAGATGTGCGTCCCGGTCAGGGCAACGGGTCTAGTCCATGCAGCGGGAAGGCCTCCATCCGCGTCGCGTGGATCGCGCGGTCCAGCCAGGTGTCGGGGTCGTAGCCCTCGCTCCAGTCCCGGTACGCCGGGGTGCGGCCGTCGGTCAGCCGCATCGGGGCGATCCGGCCGAGCCGTCCCCGGACGTGCTCGCGCCACGACTCGGGCGTCTCCGCGAGCGGGTCGACGGGCCGGCCGGCGACGATGCCGAGCAGGTGGGTCCAGGCGCGCGGGACCACGTCGACCAGCGCGTAGCCGCCTCCCCCGGTCGCCACCCAGCGGCCGTCGCAGAGCTCGTGAGCGAGCTCGTGCACGGCGAGGTACGCCGCCCGCTGGCCGTCGACGGTGAGCATGAGGTGGGCGAGCGGATCCTCGAGGTGGGTGTCGCAGCCGTGCTGGCTGACGATCACCTCGGGCCGGAACTCTCGGAGCAGCGGCGGCACCACGGCGTGGAAGGCACGCAGCCAGCCGCCGTCGCCGGTGCCCGGCGGGAGCGCGACGTTGACCGCGGAGCCCTGTGCCTCGGGCCCGCCGAGGTCGTGCGGGAAGCCGGTGCCGGGGAAGAGCATCTGCCCGGTCTCGTGCAGCGAGATCGTCAGCACCCGCGGGTCGTCCCAGAAGACCTTCTCCACCCCGTCGCCGTGGTGGACGTCGAGGTCGACGTACGCGACCCGATCGACGCCCTGGTCGAGGAGGGTGCGGATGCCGATCGCGACGTCGTTGTAGATGCAGAAGCCGCTCGCCCGGTCGGGCATCGCGTGGTGGAGCCCGCCGGTGATGTTGGCGGCGTGGAGCGCCTCGCCGCTGGAGACCTGCCGGAAGGCCTCGACCGTGGCGCCGACGATGTGGGCGGTCGCGTGGTGCATGTCGCGGAAGACCGGGTTGTCGTCCGTGCCCAGGCCGTGCGCCGGGTCGATCAGTCGCTGGTCGCGGCCGGCCCTCATCACCGCCTCCATGAGGGAGGCCTGGTGGACGGTGGCGATCAGGTCGTCGCTCGCCATCGGCGCCGCGACCGTGCGCAGCCGGTCGCCGATCAGGCCGAGATCTCCGGCGAGCCGCATCGTCAGGTCGACCCGCAGCGGCGACATCGGGTGCTCGGGACCGAAGTCGTACTCCGTGAGGCTCGGGTCGAAGACGACGACGGCCGGACCCTGGCAGTCGACCGGCGAGGGGGGCATGTCCGGCACGGTACCGGTACGGTTGTCCCGTGCTGATGACCCCCGTCGTCCTGTGGTGGCCCGCCTAGCGGCGGCCCACCCCTCGAGCACATCCACGGCCGCCCACGGGCGGCCGTTCGCATGCGTGCACCCGTGGGCCCTCACCCCAGGAGCACGATCATGACCACTCTCTCCCTGCTCACCCCGTCGGGCCGCCTCACGCTCGGCAACCTGCTCGGTGCGCTGCGCCCGATGGCCGCGCGCCAGGAGGACGCCTACTACGGCCTCTCCGACCTGCACGCGATGACGACCACCCACGACCCGGCGGTGCTGCGCGAGCGCACCACCGAGATGGCGACCCTGCTGCTCGCCGTCGGACTGGACCGCGCCACGCTCTTCCGCCAGAGCCGCGTGCCGGCGCACGCCGAGCTCGCCTACCTGCTCGAGTGCACGGCGTACACCGGCGAGCTGAACCGGATGATCCAGTTCAAGGAGAAGGGCGGTCGAGTAGGTCCGACGCCGTCGCGAGCGTCGTCCAGCGCGTCGCCTGCCAAGGCGGAGGAGGGAGGCGGGACGGAGTCCCGGCGACCGACGACAACGCAGGGAGGGGACGTGATGGGCGGCGCGCAGCAGGCGAGAGGGCCTGCCCGGCCGCCCCGGGGCCGCGGGGTGGACTCGACCCGGGTCTCGCTCTTCACCTACCCGGTGCTGATGGCCGCGGACATCCTGCTCTACCGGCCGACCGAGGTGCCGGTCGGCGCGGACCAGCGCCAGCACGTCGAGCTGACCCGCGACCTCGCGGTCCGCTTCAACAACACCTACGGGGCGGTCTTCACGGTGCCGACCGTGGTCACCCCGGCCGCCGGTGCACGGGTGATGGACCTGAGCGACCCGACCCGGAAGATGAGCAAGTCGGCGGACGCGGCCGGCTCGGTCTTCCTGCTCGACCCGCCGGACGTCGTACGCCGCAAGATCGCGCGCGCGGTGACCGACTCCGACACCGGCGCGGACGCCGTCCGCGCCGATCCCACCAAGCCGGGCGTCACCAACCTGCTCGAGATCCTGACCGCCTGCGGCGGGTCGGCCGCGGGACTCACGACGTACGGCGCCCTCAAGCGCACCGTCACCGACGCCGTGGTCGCCGAGCTCGAGCCCGTGCAGAAGGCGTACGCCGAGCTGGCCGCCGACCTCGTGCACGTCGAGACCGTCTACGCCGCCGGTGCCCAGCGGTGCCGGGAGGTCACGGCCCCGGTGCTCGCCGCGGCTCGGGCGGCGATGGGTCTCTGACCCGGACGTCCGGGTCTGTAACGCCCGGTTACCCACTGTTCCCACCGTGCTTCAGCACCGTGGGAACAACGAGTAACCGGGCGTTACAGCAGCGTCCGGCACCGGAGAAGAAGGGATTGAACATGTTCAAAAAGTGTTCTACGCTGGCGTCGTCATCAATTTTGAACACGTTCAACAACGGGAGTCCCCATGAACTGGACCGTCGGCACCTACGTCGTCTACCTGCTGGTCACCGTCCCCCTCACGATCTGGGTGGCGTCGACCCTGTCCCGCAACGGGCGGGTCTTCCTCGAGGACGTCTTCGCGGGCAACGACGCCCTCGCCCACGCCGTCAACAAGCTCCTGGTGGTCGGCTTCTACCTCCTCAACCTCGGCTTCGTGATGCTCTTCCTCCGCGTCTCGACCCCGGTCCTCGACCTGCGGGAGCTCTTCGAGACGCTCAGCATCAAGGTGGGCGTGGTGATGCTGGCGCTGGGCGTCCTGCACTTCTTCAACGTCTACGTCTTCAACGCCATCCGGCGCCGCAGCCGGCTCGAGCAGACCCGGGTCGCACCGGTGCCACCCCAGGCCTTCCTGCCGCCCACCCAGCCGGCCTTCCCCGGATGACCACCGCGACGGCGGCCGAGCTGCGGCTCACCGTCCTGACCGACCCGGGCTGCCCGCTCTGCCGGCACTTCGCCGACTGGCTGGGCCGGCAGCCGCTCCTGGTCGCGCTCGAGCTGGTGCCCGCGGGGTCCGAGGAGGCCCGGCGACGCTTCCCCACCCTCGACCACGAGCGGACCCAGGAGGAGATCACCGTGGTCGGCTCCGACGGCTCGGTCTGGACCCACGAGCACGCGTGGGTGATGTGCCTCTGGGCGACCCGGCCCTACCGCGGTCTCGCCGACCGGCTCAGCCGTCCGGCCCTGCTGCCGCTGGCCCGCGGCGCGGCGTACAGCGCGGCCGGCCTGCGGCACCTGCTCGCCCGAGAGCTCGACCGAGAGGAGGCCGATGCAGATGGCTACGCTGACGGATGTGCCGGATCCTGCCGCCCGCTCCCCCAAGGCTGAGCAGACCCGACAGTCGATCGCCGCATCGGCGATGCGGCTGTTCCGGACCAAGGGCTACGACAAGACGACGATGCGCGCGATCGCGTCCGAGGCCGGCGTCTCGCTCGGCAACGCCTACTACTACTTCGGGTCCAAGGAACACCTGATCCAGGCGTTCTACGACCAGATGCAGGCGGAGCACGCCGAGGCCGCGTCCGTGGTGCTCGACCGGACGACGGCGTTCGCGCCGCGGCTCGAGGGCGTCCTGCTCGCCTGGCTCGACGTGGCGGAGCCCAATCACGAGTTCGCCGGCCAGTTCTTCAAGAACGCCGCCGACCCGGCCAGCCCCTTGTCGCCGTTCAGCCCGGACTCCGCCCCCGCCCGCGACGCGAGCATCGGCCTCTTCCGGACGCTCGTCGACGGCTCCGACGCGAAGGTCGCGCCGGCACTGCGCGGCCAGCTGCCCGACCTGCTCTGGCTGCTGCAGATGGGCATCGTCCTCTTCTGGGTGTACGACGCCAGCGAGGACCAGCAGCGGAGCCGGATGCTGGTGAAGCGGGTCGTCCCGATCGTCGACCGGCTGGTGCGGCTCTCGCGGCTCCCGGTCGTGCGGGGCGTCGTCGACGACGTCGTCTCGCTCACGCGAGAACTACGGTCGTGATCGGCCGCGCGGTCGCCGTCACGTACGTCGGGACCGTGGCGGCCCTGGCGACGTACGGCTTCGCGATCAGGTCCCCCGCCCCGATCCTGCTGGCGGTCGCAGTGGCAGTACCCGGAGGTGTGGCCGGGCTGATCGGCTACTACGTCGCCTACGGGCTGCTCGTGCAGGTCCCGGGTGTCGGATCGGCGGCGAGCTTCCTGCCCTGGATGCACGTCGTCGGCGTGGCCTTCATCGCGGCCGGCGCGGCCGGAAACGTGGTGCTCGTCAGGAGCCTTCGGCAAGGGCGCGGGAGCGGTCGCGGGCGGCCTCCATCGCCGCGAGGAACGCAGCCCTGACCTTGTGGATCTCCAGCTCGCGCAGGGCGGCCGCGGTGGTGCCGGCGGGCGAGGTGACCTGCTCGCGGAGCACGGTCGGGTGGGTGCCGGTCTCGCGGAGCATCTTGGCGGAGCCGACCACGGTCTGGACGACGAGGTCGGTGGCGGTCGAGCGCGGGAGGCCGAGGTGCACGCCGGCCTCGATCATGGACTCGACGACGAAGAAGATGTACGCCGGCCCGCTGCCGGAGATCGCGGTGACGGCGTCCTGCTGCCGCTCGGGGATGCGCAGCACCTTGCCGACCGAGGCCATCAGCGCCTCGGCCTCGGCGAGGTGCTCGTCGGAGCAGTGCGAGCCCGGCGAGATGGCGGCCATGCCCTCGTCGACCAGAGCCGGCGTGTTGGGCATGACCCGGACGACCGCGACGCCCTCGGGGACCCGGGACTCGATGAACGCGGTGGTGATGCCGGCGGCGAGCGAGACCAGCAGCTGGCCGGGACGCAGCGCCGGGGCGATCTCGTCGAGCACGTCGCCCATGTCCTGCGGCTTCACGACCAGGGCGATGGTGTCGGCCTTCTCGGCGGCCTCGCGGTTGCCGACCACGGCCACGCCGTACCGGTCCTCGAGCTCGCGGGCACGCTCCTCGCGCTTCTCCCCGACGAGCAGGTGGTCGACGCGTCGGCCGGCACGGACCAGGCCCGAGAGCAGGGTCTCCCCCATGACTCCGGCGCCGAGGATCGCGGTCTGGGCCATGGTCGTACCCCTACTTCTTGGAGATCAGCGAGCGGACGAAGAATGACAGGTTCTGCGGACGCTCGGCGAGCCTTCTCATCAGGTAGCCGTACCACTCGGTGCCGTAGGGCACGTAGACGCGCATCCGCTCGCCGCGCTCGGCCAGCCGGCGCTGCTCCTCGGGCCGGATGCCGTAGAGCATCTGGAACTCGTAGCTGCCCGGCACCCGGCCATAGCGGCTCGCGAGGGAGGTCGCGATCTCGACCATCCGCGGGTCGTGGGTGGCGATCATCGGGTAGCCGTCGCCGGCGAGCAGCACCTTGAGGCAGCGCACGTAGGACCGGTCGATCTCGAGACGGTCCTGGAAGGCGACGTCCTCGGGCTCGAGGTAGGCGCCCTTGCACAGCCGCACCCGCGAGCCCTCGTGGGCCAGGGAGCGGCAGTCGGCCTCGGTGCGGTGCAGCATCGCCTGGAGCACGGCGCCGGTCTCGGGGAAGTCCTTGCGCAGCTCGCGCAGGATCGAGAGCGTCGAGTCGGTGGTGGTGTGGTCCTCCATGTCGAGGGTCACCGTGGTGCCGGCGTTGCGAGCCGCCCGGCAGATGGTGCGGGCGTTCTCGAGCGCGATCTTGTGGCCGTTGTCGGGCAGGAACTGCCCGACGGCGCTGAGCTTGACCGAGACCTCGGCGCTGCGGGTCAGGCCGCGCGCGGAGAGCTGGTGGAGGAGGTCTACGTACGCCGCGACCGTCGCGTCCGCCTGGTCGGCGTCGAGGGTGTCCTCGCCGAGGTAGTCGAGCGTCACCAGGAGCCGGTCGTCGGCCAGACCCGCCGTCGCCTCGACGGCGGACTCGGTGGTCTCGCCGGGGACGTAGCTGCGGACGATGCCGGCGGAGACGGGCATGGTGCTCACCATCTTCTTGACCGCGGCGCTGCGGGCGAGGAGGAGGAGCGGCTGACGGAGGAGCGACATGTCCCTCAGGCTACGACGGCGGCCCGAGGATGCCGATTTCGCGCCTCAGGGGGTACGTCGGCGCAGGGTCGCCGCGCCGGCGGCCAGCCCGGCGACCGCGAAGCCGGCCACCACGGCGAGGTCGGCCCACACGTCGCCGGTCTCCGCGGAGGTGGTCAGCGTGGTCATCGCGTCGACGGCGTAGCTGAGCGGCAGCAGGTCGCTGATCCAGTGCAGCGCGTCGGGCAGCTGGTCGCGCGGGAGGAAGAGGCCGCACAGCAGGATCTGCGGGATCACCACCGCCGGCATGAACTGGACGGCCTGGAACTCCGTCTGCGCGAACGCGCTGACGAAGAGCCCGAGGGCGGTGCCGAGGACCGCGTCGACGACCGCCACCACGAACAGCAGCCAGACCGGTCCGATGACCTCGAGGTCGAGCAGGCCGACGCTGAGGCCGACGGCGAGCGCGGCCTGCACGGCGGCGACCAACCCGAAGGCGACGGCGTACCCGACGAGGAAGTCGAGCTTGCCCATCGGCATCGCGAGCAGGCGCTCGAGGGTGCCGCTGCTGCGCTCACGGAGCGTGGTGACGCTGGTGACCAGGAACATCACGATGAAGGGGAACATCGCGAGCAGCGCCGGCCCGACCTGGTCGAAGACCGGGGTGTCCCGGAACATCCACCACAGCAGCGTGATGAGCAGGCAGGGCAGCACGAGCAGGAGCGCGAGGGTACGGCGGTCGCGGCGGATCTGCCGGAGCACCCGGGCGGCCACGGCGGCGGTGATGCGCGGGGTCACGCGACGTCCCTCCGCACGATCGCGAGGAAGGCCTCCTCGACGCTGGCGGCGCCGGCCCTCTCCTTGATCTCGCCGGGCGAGCCGTCGGCGATGATCCGGCCCTCGCGCATCAGCAGCAGCCGGTCGCAGCGCTCGGCCTCGTCCATCACGTGGCTGGAGACGAAGACCGCCGTGCCGCGGTCGGCGAGCTCGTGGAAGAGCGACCAGAGGTCCTCGCGGAGCACCGGGTCGAGCCCGACCGTCGGCTCGTCGAGCACCAGCAGGTCCGGGCTGCCCAGCAGCGCGACCGCGAGGCTCGCTCGGCTGCGCTGGCCGCCGCTGAGCCGGCCGACCACCCGGTCGCGGTGGTCACCGAGGTCGACGGCCTCGACGACCCGGTCCACCTCCGACCGGTCGACACCGAGGACGCGGGCGAAGAAGGAGAGGTTCTCGACGGGGGTGAGGTCGTCGTACACGCTCGCGGCCTGGGTGACGTAGCCGATCCGGTCGCGCAGCGCCCGGCTCCCCGCGGCGTCACCGAAGACGGTGACGCTGCCGCCGCTGGTGCGCTGGACGCCGACCAGGCAGCGCATCAGCGTGGACTTGCCGCAGCCGCTCGGGCCGAGGAGCCCGGTCACGCCGCCGCCGATCGTGACGTCGAGGTGCTCCAGCACCGTGCGGCCGCCCCGCACGACGTGCAGGTCCCGGATCTCGACCGCGGCACTCACCCGACGAATGTGGCGCAGAAGCCCGGGGACCGCCAGTACTTCTCAGGCGATCGCTGCACTTCTCAGGGGTTGCAACGCCTGAGAAGTGCAGGATTCACCGGTGCACCGGTGAATCCTGCGTCCGGTCACGGCGTGGGGACGGCGAGGTGCTCGCGGGCGAAGTCGAGCGACTCCCGCAGGTCGCGCTCGCGCTCGGCGCGGTCGGCGGCCTTGCGGGTGTTGATCTCCAGGACGATCTCGCCGTCGAAGCCGGTGCGGGCGAGGTGCTGGAGGAAGAGGTCCGCGCCCATCTCCCCCCGCCCGGGCACGAGGTGCTCGTCCTTGGCGGAGCCGGTGCCGTCGGTGAGGTGGATGTGCCGCAGGCGGTCGCCGAGCCGCTCGGCCATCGCGACCGGGTCGCTCTGCGCGATCGCGGCGTGGGAGAGGTCGATGGTGGTGTTGGCGTAGGGCTCGGTCGAGGGGTCCCAGCCGGGGAGGTACATCTCCATCTCGCGCCGGCTGGAGGCACGCCAGGGATACATGTTCTCCACGGCGAACGCGAGGCCGGTCGAGGTCTCCAGCGCCGCGATCCCGTCGACGAAGTCGCGGGCGTAGCTCTTCTGCCAGCGGAAGGGCGGGTGCACGACGACCACCTCGGCGCCGACGGCGTGGGCCATCTCGGCGGAGCGTTCGAGCTTGCCCCACGGCTCGGTGCCCCAGACCCGCTGGGTGAAGAGCAGGCAGGGCGCGTGGACGGCGGCGATCGGCAGCTCGTGGTGCTCGGAGAGCTGCTTGACGGCGGCGGTCTGCTGGCTGAGCGCGTCGATCCCGACCATCACCTCGACCGCGTCGTACCCCACCGTCGCCGCCCAGGAGAAGGCGTGCGCCGTCGACTCGGGATAGACCGAGACGGTCGAGAGGCCGATGCGTGGGGCCATCAGGAGCCGATCGTGATCTGGTCGAGCCGCTCGAGGATCACGCCCTCGCGGAGCGCCCAGGGGCAGATCTCCAGCGCCTCGAGCTCGAAGATCTCCATCGCCGCCTCGGCGACCAGCGCACCCGGCAGGATCTGGTGGGCCCGGCTCGCCGAGACGCCCGGGAGCGCGGCGAGCTCGTCGTGGGTCATCGCCGCCAGCTTGGGGATCCACTCCGACACCGCCACCAGCGGCATCGCGCGCGGGACGAGCGGGCCGTCGCCCGACGGGGCTGCGCCGCAGATCCGGGCGAGCGAGCGGAACGTCTTGGAGGTCGCCGCCGCGTGGTCGGCCGCGCCGTGACGCAGCAGCCGCCCGGCGTCGCGGGCGATGTCGGCGCGGATCTGCTTGCGCAGCGAGCGCAGCGCGTCCTCGTCGACGGGCGCGGCGCCGAGGTGCTGACGGGCCAGGCGGGCCGCGCCCAGCGGCAGCGACCACGCCACCTCCGGCTCCTCGTCGGCGCCGCCCGCGATCTCCAGCGAGCCGCCGCCGATGTCGAAGACCCAGAGCCGGCCCGCGGACCACCCGGACCACCGGCGTACGGCGAGGAAGGTCAGCCGCGCCTCGTCCTCGCCGGACAGCACCGGGATCGCCAGGCCGGTGCGCTCGGCGACCTCGGCCAGCACGGCGTCGGAGTTGACCGCGTCGCGCACCGCGGAGGTCGCGAACGCGAGCATGTCCTCGCAGCCCTTGTCCTCCGCGACCCGCTGGGCCTGCGCGGTGAAGGCGGCCAGCGCGTCGATGCCCGCCTGCGTGACCGCACCGGCGGCGTCGAGGTGCTCGGCGAGACGCAGCGGCTCCTTGTAGGAGTAGGCCGGGAGCGGTGCGGCGCCCCGGTGGGCGTCGACGACCAGCAGGTGACCGGTGTTGGAGCCGATGTCGAGGACGCCCAGGCGCATGGGACCAACGCTACTAGGGCCTGCGCCACGAGGCCCCGTCTCGCACCCGATCCGGAGCCGAGCCCGCGCTCGGCGTTTGGCAGGTCGCCAGCAGCCCAGGCAGCGCGCGTCCTCTCACCGGGTCGGCGTCGGTGGCCCCGTAGTGTGGGGACGTGCCCGAAGTCGACCTGGTCTTCCCCCGCGCGTACGTCGAGTTCGTCAACCCGGCCGACGAGTCCGAGATGATGCGCTGCGACCTCACCTGGCTGACGTCGTCGTACAAGTGCATCTTCGGCGAGGGCTGCCAGGGCATCTACGCCGACGCCCCCGACATGGGCTGCTGCACCCTCGGCGCCCACTTCGCCGACAAGGCCGACGAGAAGCGGGTCGCGGCCTACGTCGACATGCTCGACGAGGAGCTGTGGCAGCAGAAGCCGCAGGGCCGGCCGGTGAAGAAGAAGGACTGGATCGAGGTCGACGAGGACGGCGAGCGCAAGACGCGCACCACGGTGCTCGACGGGCAGCAGGCGTGCGTCTTCCAGAACCGTCCCGGCTTCAAGAACGGCGTGGGCTGCGCCCTGCACGCCCTGGCCTACGTGATCGGCAAGAACCCCGTCGAGACCAAGCCGGACGTGTGCTGGCAGCTGCCGATCCGGCGCACCTTCCGCACCGTCGAGCGACAGGACGGCACGTCGTACACCGAGGTCTCGATCGGCGAGTACGACCGCCGTGGCTGGGGCCCTGGCGGCCACGACCTCGACTGGTACTGCTCGGGCAACACCGAGGCGCACGTCGCCCTCGAGCCCGTCTACGTCACCCACGAGGCCGAGCTCACCGAGCTCATGGGCAAGGCGGCGTACGACGAGCTGGTGCGTCACTGCGACGCGCACGTGCGCTCCCGGTCGGCGCTGGCGCTGCACCCGGCCGACCCGCGCTGAGGCACGCCCCGACAGGCCGCCCCAGAAACTCTCGACGTCGAGAAACCCGGACCCCGGCGTCCGGCGGCTCTCAGTGATTGTTCAGAATCTCTGCATGCGCCTGGACCATCTCTCTTTCGCCGCAGGACCGGATGGCCTCGCCAGCACTGCCCAGCGACTCGGGGGACTGCTCGGCAAGGAATTCGTCGACGGCGGAGTGCATCCCCGTTTCGGCACCCGCAACATGACCCTGCCGCTCGCCGGTGACACCTACCTCGAGATCGTCGAGGTGCTCGACCACCCGGCGTCCGACAAGGCACCGTTCGGCCAGGCCGTGCGGGCCCGCTCGGCCCTCGGTGGCGGCTGGCTCGGCTGGGTCGTCGCGGTCAAGGACATCTCGGTCGTCGAGCAGCGCCTCGGCCGCGAGGCCGCGACCGGCAGCCGGCACCGTCCCGACGGGTCCGAGCTGCGCTGGAAGCAGATCGGCATCAACGGCCTCATCGCCGACCCGCAGCTGCCCTTCTTCATCGAGTGGGAGAGCCCCCGCGAGATGCACCCGAGCGAGGGTGCCTCGGACGACTTCTCCCTGGCCTGCCTGGAGATCGCGGGCGACCCGCTGCGCGTGAGCGAGTGGCTCGGCGAGCCGGTCGAGGCCCCGCTGGAGGACGTGAAGGTCGAGTGGGTCGCCCCCAACGGCACCCCCGGCATCCTGGCCGCGCAGTTCCAGACGCCCAACGGCCTGGTCCGTCTCTGACCATCAGTCCCGGGGCTCGGCCGAGCCCCAACATCTGGCACCACACGGCGACGTACGATACCGAGAACCGCGCGGTCGACCCGGACGGCGCCATCGAGGCCGCGCTGCGGTCGGTGGCGTCCTGGGACGGCCGCGCCGTGCTGGACGTCGGGTGCGGGACCGGCTTCCACCTGTCGTGGTTCGCGGCGACGGCCGCCTCGGTGGTCGGGGTCGAGCCGCACGGCGACCTCGTGGCCCTGGCGCGCCGGCGCACCCGGCGGCTGCCGAACGTGACCGTCCACCAGGGCACGGCGCAGTCGCTGCCGCTGCCGGACGCGTCCGTCGATGTCGTGCACGCGCGCTGGGCCTACTTCTTCGGTCCCGGCTGCGAGCCCGGGCTGGCGGAGCTCGACCGCGTCGTCCGGCGCGGTGGTACGGCGTACGTGATCGACAACGACCCGACCCGCTCGACGTTCGGCTCGTGGTTCCGCCGCGGCTACCCGGAGGTCGATCCCCCCACCGTTGAGCGGTTCTGGTCGACGCGCGGGTGGACGCGGATCCCCGTCGACATGCGCTGGGTCTTCCCGTCGCGCGCGGACCTCGAGGCGGTGGTGCGCATCGAGCTCACCGCCGAGACCGCCGAGGCCGTGCTCGCCGAGCACACCGGCACCGAGGTCGACTACGCCGTCAACGTGTGGTGGCGCGGCTTCTGACGTCCTGCCGGCCCGGCTGACACAGGGCGTGGTCTGACCCGCGCACGCGGCACCACGAGGCGACCGGCGGGCGCTTCGGCTAGGAGCTGCCGCGCACCGTCAGCGTCGGGGTCAGCATCACGCCCGGTCCGACCGCGGGCGGGTGGCCGAGCAGGCCCTCCAACGCCTTCACGACCTCGACTGCGACGTCCTCGAGCGGCTGCCGAACGGAGGTGAGCCCGGGCTGGGTGAGCGGCGCGACCTGCGAGTCGTCGAAGCCGACGACGGCCACGTCCCGGCCCGCGACCAGGCCGCGGTCGGCGAGGGTGCGCAGCACGCCGACGGCGAGGGTGTCGGACGCGCAGACGAACGCCGAGGGCTGGGCCTCGTCGAGCAGGTGGGCGCTGGCGTCGCGTCCGGAGGCGACGGTGTCCTCGACGCGGGACGCGAGGCCGGTGGTCGACAGCCCCCGCCCGTGCATCGCCCGGAGCCAGCCGGAACGCCGGTCCTCGCCGATCCGGGAGTCCTTGCGCCAGCCGATCCAGGCGACCCGGGTGTGGCCCTTGTCGAGCAGGTGGTCGGTGGCCAGGGCGGTGCCGGCGGCACCGTCGACGTCGACCCACGGGTGCCGCGCCTCGGGCTGGTCCCACGGCCGGCCGAACGCCACGAACGGTGCGCGCCGCTGCTCGAGCCAGGAGGCCTGGGGGTTGCCGAGGTAGGTGTCGGTGATGACGAACGCGTCGACGGCGGTCGAGCGGAGCAGGTCGTCGTACCCGGTCATCGGGTCGTCGGGCTCGGCCGCGAAGAGCAGCACGTGGTAGCCCGCCTCGCGCGTCGTCTCCACGAGGGAGTGGACGAAGCGGTCCATCGTGGCGTTGGCGGTGCCCTCCTGGGCCGGGCCGATGCGCATGCCGACGAGGTGGGAGGAGCGGGTGCGCAGGTTGCGGGCGGCGCGGTTGGGCGAGTAGCCCAGCTCGTCGATCGCGCCCTGCACCCGCGCGAGCGTGTCGGGACGCAGGAGGTCGGGGTTGTTGATCGCGTTGGACACCGTCTGGCGCGAGACCCCGGCCCGCTCGGCCACGTCGGCGAGGGTCGGCGGGGTCGCCGGCAGACGAGCCGGCAGGGAGGGCAGGCGCGCGGCAGCGCGCGTGACGTCTCGGGACACCCCACCTCCTCGACGTGCGCGGAATGTCTTGATCGATCCAAGACCACGATAGAGGACGGACGGCCCCGCCGCGGGTGGATGTCGGCGCTGCGCCCTACGGTGTCCGCATGCCGAAGACACCGCGCCCCGCCTTCCGCTGCTCCGAGTGCGGCTGGGAGACCACCAAGTGGGTGGGCCGGTGCGGGGAGTGCCAGGCCTGGGGGTCCGTGGCCGAGGCGGCGGTCGCGCCGGCGGGCCGTACGTCGGCCAGCCCGGTCACCTCACCGGCGGTGCCGATCGCCCAGGTGTCGGTCGAGGAGTCGGCGTTCCGCACCAGCGGGGTGCCCGAGCTCGACCGGGTGCTCGGTGGCGGCCTCGTGCCCGGAGCGGCGATCCTGCTGGCCGGCGAGCCCGGGGTCGGCAAGAGCACGCTCCTGCTGGAGGTGGCCGCCCAGACGGCCCGCTACCAGCGCCGCACCCTCTACGTCACCGGCGAGGAGTCGGCCTCGCAGGTGCGCCTGCGTGCCGACCGGACCGGCGGGGTCCACGACGAGCTCTACCTCGCGGCCGAGACCGACCTGGGCGCGGTGCTCACCCACATCGAGGAGGTGCGGCCGACGCTGCTGGTCGTCGACTCGATCCAGACGATCGGCGCCTCCGGCATCGACGGCGTGCCCGGCGGCGTCACCCAGGTCAAGGAGGTGGCGGCCGCGCTGATCCGGGTGGCCAAGACCCGCAACATCACCACCGTGATCGTCGGCCACGTCACCAAGGACGGCTCGATCGCCGGCCCGCGGGTGCTCGAGCACCTCGTCGACGTGGTGCTCCACTTCGAGGGCGACCGCAACTCGCGCTTCCGGATGGTGCGCGCGATGAAGAACCGCTTCGGCCCCGTCGACGAGGTCGGCTGCTTCGACCTCGCCGCCGACGGCATCACCGCGGTCACCGACCCGACCGGTCTGTTCGTGGAGAACCACCACACCCTCGTCCCCGGCACCTGCGTCGCCGTGACGATGGAGGGCCGGCGGCCGATGCTGGCCGAGGTGCAGGCGCTGGTCACCCACAGCGCGGCCGAGCGACCCCGCCGTACGACGTCGGGGCTCGACTCCGCCCGGGTGGCGATGGTGACGGCGGTGCTCGGCCAGCACTGCGGGGTGCACCTCTTCAGCAAGGACGTCTTCGCCTCGACCGTCGGCGGCGCCCGGGTGCTGGAGCCGGCCAGCGACCTGGCCATCGCGGTCGCCCTCACCTCCGCCCACCAGGGCGTCCCGGCGCCGCGCGGCGTCGTCGCGATGGGCGAGATCGGGCTGGCCGGCGAGCTGCGCCGGGTGCGCGACCTGCCGCAGCGGCTCGCCGAGGCGGCCCGGCTGGGCTTCCAGCTCGCCGTGGTGCCGACCGAGCCCGGTCGCACCGGCCCGCGCTCGCCGGAGTCGTGGACGGTCGACGGGTTGCGGGTCCTCGACGTCGCCGACGTGCGCGGCGCGCTGCGGCTGCTCAACCTGCTCGCGGACGGCTCCGGCCCGCGCGCCGTGGCCGACGACGAGCGCCCCGGCTATCCCTACTGAGCTCCGCGCACCCGCACGGACAGGCAGGTCACGCAGCCCTCGAGCTTCTCGAACTCGCTGATGTCGACGGCGACGACCTCGAGGCCGCGGTCGCGGAAGATCTGCGCCGACCGGGGCGCGGCCGAGCTCATCAGCACCGTGGTGTCGTCGAGGACGACGACGTGGGCGCCCGGCTCCTCGGGCATCTCCAGGTAGGCGTCGAAGACCGACGGGTCGTCGACGGCCGGGCCGTAGCCGATGACCGTGCCGTCCGGCAGCGCGGTCACCGCGCTCTTGAGGTGGAGCGCCTTGGTCACCGGGACGGCGGTGACCGTCCAGCCGCGGGGCGCGAGGATCTCGCGCAGCTCGTCGATCGCGGCGACCTCGGTGGTGCCGGTGACCCCGACGTACACCTGGGTGCCGACCTTGAGGACGTCGCCGCCGTCGAGGGTGCCGGCGGTCAGCGCGACGGTCTCGATGCCGAGCCCGCGGACGGTGCGCTCGGTGGCGACGATCTCCGGGCTGCGGCTCGGCTTGGCCGGGTTGGTGATCACCGCGAGGTCGCCGAACATCACGACGGTGTCCTCGACGAAGACCGAGTCGGGCAGGTCGTCGGCCAGCTCGACGTGCACCGTCGGCCAGCCGTGGGCCTCGAGCGCGGCGACGTACGCCGCCCACTGGCGCTGGGCCAGGTCGAGATCGAGCACCTGCCGCTCGAGGAAGGTGACGATGCCGTCCTGGAGGGTGGCGGCGGGCGGGCGGACCAGGGCGTACGGCGCGATGGGGGTGCTCACGGGGCCATCCTCTCGGTCAGGGCGGCATAGGTGTCGGGTCGACGGGTGGCGAGGAACGGGAAGAGGTCGAGCCAGTCGCGCCGCTGGGCGAGGTCGAGGGTGGCGACCAGGGCCGCGTCCCCGTCGCGGGGCGCCTGGACGAGCACCCGGCCGTAGGGGTCGCTGACGAACGACGAGCCGTAGAAGCTGATCAGCCCCTCGCCGCCCCACCGGTTGGGGACGACCATGAACAGCCCGTTGGCGATGCCGTGGGCGACGATCACCTGCCGCCACAGGGGCTCGGTGTCGAAGTCGGGGTGGTCGGGCTCGGAGCCGATCGCGGTCGGGTAGGCCAGCAGCTCGGCGCCGCCGAGGGAGTAGGCGCGCGCGACCTCGGGGAACCACTCGTCCCAGCAGGTCGGCAGCCCGACCCGTGGCGCGGCCGCGAGCGGCAGCTCGGTCACCGGGTAGGGGTCGACGGCCGGCCCGGGGCGGAAGTAGGTGTCCTCGTAGTAGCCGGCGGTCACCGGGATGTGCAGCTTGCGCGTGCGCGCGAGCAGGCCCCCGTCGGGTCCGACCAGGATCGCGGTGTTGAGGCCCAGCCCGTCCTCGGCGTCGGCCCGCTCGTAGAGCGACGCGTGCACGATCACGCCGTGGGCCGCCGCGGCCCGCGCCGCGAAGGTGTACGTCGGACCGCCGTCGAGCGGCTCGGCGAGATCGCTCGGCGTCCCCGACGGCCGGGCGTGGCCAGGGGTGTCGGCCGGGTAGCGCAGCAGCGTGAGCTCGGGGAGGAAGACGATCTCGGCGCCCGCGGCGGCGGCCGAGGCGATGCCGTCCTCGAGCACGGCGGCGTGCTCGTCGGGGTCCTCGTGCCAGCGGGTCTGGACGAGCCCGACGGTCAGCGGCGGGCGGTCCGTGTCGGTGACGCGGGCGAGCGACGGCTGCGGGGCCGCGACGATCGTCCTCACGGCGTACCTCCTGTGGCGGGGATGGCGGGCTGCTGCTGGGTGATGCAGTGGATGCCGCCCCCACGGGCGAAGAGCGCGCGGGCGTCGGCGGTGATGACGGCGCGGCCGGGGTAGACCGCGGCGAGGATCTCGGCGGCCTCCGCGTCGACGGGATCGGCGAAGGAGCAGGCGACCACGGCGCCGTTGAGCACGAAGTGGTTGACGTAGCTGTAGTCGACGAAGCCCTCGTCGTCGGTGAGGGTCGTCGGCGCGGGGAGCAGGGTGACCTCGAGGGCGCGGCCGTCGGCGTCGGTGCTCCCGGCGAGCAGGTCGGCGACCTCGCGGCTGACCTCGTGGTCGGGGTGGGCGGCATCGCGCTGGTGGTGGACCAGCACCTTCCCGGGCTCGGTGAAGGTCGCGACGATGTCGACGTGGCCGCGGGTGCCGTAGGTCTGGGCGTCGCGGTGCAGGCCGCGCGGCAGCCAGACGACCGTGCGGGCGCCGACCGTGCGGGCGAGCTCGGCCTCGACGTCGCCCTTGCTCCAGCCGGGGTTGCGGCCCGGGTCGAGCTGGACGGTCTCGGTGACCAGGAAGGTGCCCCGGCCGTCGGTGTGGATGCCGCCGCCCTCGTTGACCATCGGGGAGTCGATCCGGACCGCGCCACTCGCGGCCGTGGCCACGTCGCTCGCCCGGGCGTCGTGCTCCCAGCTCGCCCACTGCTGCTGACCCCAGCCGTTGAAGATCCAGCTCACGGCACCGAGCCGGCCCGCGTCGTCGACGACGAAGGTGGGGCCGATGTCGCGGTACCACGCGTCGTCGAGGGGCGCCTCGTGCAGCTCGATGGCGCCGGACAGCCGGCGCCGGGCCTCGGCCGCCCCCTCCGGGGTGACCACCATCGAGAGCTGCTCGTGATCGGCGATCGCGTTGGCGACCGCGGCCCAGGCCGTCCAGGCCTCGTCGGCGTCGGCCGCGGTCTCCCCGAGCGTGTACGCCGCGGACGGCCAGGCCATCCACGCGCGCTCGTGCCGCTCGGTCTCGGCGGGCATCCGCCAGGTGGTCATGCGGGCTCCTTCCACGGCAGCAGCGGCGCGACGAACCGGTCGACGATCGCGAGCGCCGCAGCCCGGTCGAGCGGGCGGTAGCCGACGACCACCCGCAGCGTGAGCCCGTCGAGCAGGGCGGAGACGCCCTCGACGATCGGGTCCACGTCGATGCCGGGCGGCAGCTCGCCGCGCGCCACGGCGTACCCGAGGGTGTCGCGGAGCAGTCCCTGCCACGCGCTCTCGAGCTCGGTGATCAGGGCGAGCACGTCGTCGTCGTGCACCGCCCCGGCCCAGGCCTCGAGCCACATCAGCAGGCCGCTGTCGTCCAGGCCGGTCGGCGCACCGGTCTCGACCAGCCACTGCCAGCGGTCGCGGGCGGAGTCGATGGTCGCGAACCGCTCGAGCACCCGGTCGCGGAGGTCCTGCTCGACGGTGCGCAGCGCGGCGAGGAAGAGGTCGTTCTTGGACTCGAAGTAGTAGAGGAGGTGGGCGCCGGTCATGCCCAGGCTGGCCCCGAGGTCGGCGAGCCGGACGTGGTGGACCCCCTGGCTGCTCAGCGGCGCGATCGCGGCGCGCGCGATCTCCGCGCGCCGGTCCTGTCGCCTGGCCATCGGACCCCCGATCTTTGAACGCCGTTCAAACTCGTGCTCAAGATAGCCGGACGACGGCTCGGGCGGAAGCCCTGCGACTCCGTGAGCGATCTGTGACCTCCCGGAAGCCACGCGCCGGTCCGGCCCGCCCTAGACTGCCGCCGTGCCCACCGACCGCTCGGACGAGCAGCTGCGCCTCCGCGCCACCCTCGCCTCGATCGCACCGGGCACGCCCCTGCGGGACGGCCTCGAGCGCATCCTGCGCGGCCGCACCGGCGCCCTGATCGTGCTCGGCCACGACAAGGTCGTTGAGTCGATCTCGACGGGCGGCTTCACCCTCGACGTCCCGTTCACCTCCACCGGTCTGCGCGAGCTGGCCAAGATGGACGGCGCGATCATCATCGACCGCGACGTGACCCGCATCCAGCGGGCGGCCGTGCACCTGATGCCCGACCACACGATCCCGTCGGAGGAGACCGGCACCCGCCACCGCACCGCCGACCGGGTCGCCCGGCAGACCGGCTTCCCGGTGATCTCGGTGTCCCAGTCGATGCAGATCATCGCGGCGTACGTCGGGGAGACCCGGCACGTGCTGGAGGACTCCGGCCAGATCCTGTCCCGCGCCAACCAGGCGCTGGCGACCCTCGAGCGCTACAAGCTCCGCCTCGACGAGGTGTCCAGCACCCTGTCGGCGCTGGAGATCGAGGACCTCGTGACCGTCCGCGACGTCGCGGTCGTGGCGCAGCGGCTCGAGATGGTGACCCGGATCGCCAGCGAGATCGAGGACTACGTGCTCGAGCTCGGCACCGACGGCCGGCTGCTCTCGCTCCAGCTGGAGGAGCTGATCACCGGCGTCGACACCGAGCGCGAGCTGGTGATCCGCGACTACCTGCCCGTCGGCCGCCGGTCGAAGAGCCCCGAGGCGGTGCTCCACCGGCTGGAGACGCTCTCCCCGACCGAGCTCGTCGACCCTGCCGCCGCCGCCCGCGCGCTCGGCCTCGGCACCGGCGAGCACCTCGACGGGGCCGTCGCGCCGCGCGGCTACCGGCTGCTGGCCAAGGTGCCGCGCCTCCCGAGCACCGTCGTCGACCGGCTCGTCGACCACTTCGGCACGCTCCAGAAGCTGCTCTCTGCCGGCGTCGACGACCTCCAGGCCGTCGAGGGCGTCGGCGAGCTCCGGGCCCGCAGCGTCCGCGAGGGCCTCTCCCGCCTCGCCGAGTCGACGATCCTCGAGCGCTACGTCTAGTCGGGCTCGACCGCGCCCGACGGGGACTTGCTCGGGGACTTGCTCGGCTTCTTGCTCGGGGACTTGCTGGGCGACTTGCTGGGCTTCTTGGTGGGCGTGCTGCTCGGCGACTCGGTCGGCGTCGCGGTCCTCGTGATCGTGCCCGCGACCGGGGTCGTGAGCTCGAACTGGGTGTCCGCGGGCTCGCCGGCCAGGGCGGCGGCGGTGGCGTGGTACCAGCCCGGCATCGCCCAGTCGGTGTCGATGACGCACCGGTCGCCCGAGCGCTTCGCCTGGCTCCAGACCACACCGACCTTGGTGGTGACGTTGTCGCGGACGACCACCTGACGCTTCGGGATCGCGCGCGGGCAGTCCAGGCTCGACCAGATGTCGTCCTGGCCCGAGGTGATGTTGACGGTGAGGGTGTGGGAGGAGACCGCGAAGGTGCAGGCCGGCGACTGCATGGTGCGCAGCTGCAGCACGATCATCACGTCCCGGCCGGCGACGGCGTTCTCGACCTTGGGCGCGACCGCGAGGTCGGACGCCGAGCACTCGCCCTGCGGCTCCGCGAGCACCGGCGCCTCGCTGGTGGTGGCGCCCTTGCCTGGCCGGTCCCGCTTCTTCCCGGTCTTCGGGGTCGTCGAGGTGGAGAGGTCCGCACCCGGGTCGACCGAGGTCGTCGGCGTGGTCTCCGCGGCGCTCTGCTCGGCGGTGCCGTCGGAGGCGTCGCTGCCGTTGCCGAGCAGGTGCGCGATCGCGACGACCAGCGCGAGGGCGGTGCCGAGCACCATGATCCGGCGCAGCCAGTAGACCCGCGCAGGCAGCGGTCCACGGGTCATCGGCGGCATACGTCAACGCTAGTCAGGATCCGGCGTCCGGCGTGGGTGCCACACCGGGCAGGATGGGTGTGCGATGAGCGACCTCCACCAGCCGATCCTCGAGTGGTACGACGAGCACGCCCGCGAGCTCCCGTGGCGCGGGCCGCAGGCCTCGCCGTGGTCGGTGATGGTCTCGGAGTTCATGCTCCAGCAGACGCCGGTCGGCCGGGTGCTGCCGGTCCACGAGGAGTGGCTGCGGCGCTGGCCGACCCCCGCCGACCTCGCGGCGGAGCCGACCGGCGAGGCGGTCCGCGCCTGGGGGCGACTGGGCTACCCGCGCCGCGCGCTCCGGCTGCACGCCGCGGCCACGGCGATCGTCGAGCAGCACGACGGCGCCGTGCCGTCGTCGTACGACGAGCTGAAGGCGCTGCCCGGCATCGGCGACTACACCGCCGCGGCGATCGCCAGCTTCGCCTACGGTCGCCGGCACGTCGTGCTCGACACCAACGTGCGCCGGGTCCTCGCCCGGACGATCCAGGGCGTCGAGCTCCCGTCGACCGCGGTGACCAAGGCCGAGCGCGAGGTCGCCACCGAGGTGCTGCCCGAGGACGACGCCACCGCCGCCACCTGGGCGGTCGCGGTGATGGAGCTCGGCGCACTCGTCTGCACGGCGGCCAACCCCCGCTGCGGCGCCTGCCCGGTCGCCGGCCTCTGCGCCTGGCGCGCCGCCGGGCGCCCGGCGTACGACGGCCCTCCGCGCAAGGTGCAGACCTGGGCCGGCACCGACCGGCAGTGCCGCGGTCGGCTGCTCGCGGTGCTCCGCGACAGCGACGGCCCGGTGCACCGATCCGCCCTCGACGCCGCGTGGTCGGAGGAGGGTCAGCGGATCCGCTGCCTGGCCTCGCTCATCGAGGACGCGCTCGTCGTCCACGCCGGTGCGGACACCTACGCCCTGCCCTGAAATGCCGAGTCGGCGTCAGTCGGCGGAGCGCGGGACGTCCGAGCCGCTGTCGGAGTCGTCCGGGCCCTCGACCGGGTCGGTGCCCAGGTCGGTGCCGAGGTCGGCGGTCTCGAACGGCGGCAGGTCGGGCAGCTCCCCGACCTTCTGGCCGGCGAACGTGAACGCCGCCTGCGGGCCCTCGCCCTCGACGTCGACGAGCACGATCTGGCCAGGGCCGACCTCGCCGTAGAGCATCTTCTCGGCGAGCACGTCCTCGATCTCGCGCTGGACCGTCCGGCGCAGCGGGCGGGCGCCCAGCACCGGGTCGAAGCCCCGCTCGGCGAGCAGGTTCTTCGCGGCCTGGGTGAGCTCCAGCTTCATGTCGCGGTCGCGGAGGCGGACCTCCACGGCGCCGATCATGTTGTCGACCATCGAGATGATCTGCTCCTGCGACAGCGGCGGGAAGACGATGATCTCGTCGACGCGGTTGAGGAACTCGGGGCGGAAGTGCTGCTTGAGCTCCTCCGAGACCTTGTTCTTCATCCGGTCGTAGTCGCCCGGGCCACCGGCCGCACCGGCGAAGCCGAGGTTGAGGCCCTTGGCGATGTCGCGGGTGCCGAGGTTGGTGGTCATGATGATGACGGTGTTCTTGAAGTCGACCACCCGGCCCTGCGAGTCGGTCAGGCGACCTTCCTCGAGGATCTGCAGCAGGCTGTTGAAGATGTCCGGGTGGGCCTTCTCGACCTCGTCGAAGAGCACGACCGAGAACGGCTTGCGGCGCACCTTCTCGGTGAGCTGGCCGCCCTCCTCGTAGCCGACGTAGCCCGGAGGCGAGCCGAAGAGCCGCGAGACGGTGTGCTTCTCGCCGAACTCCGACATGTCGAGCTGGATCAGCGCGTCCTCGTCGCCGAAGAGGAACTCGGCGAGCGTCTTGGACAGCCAGGTCTTACCGACACCGGACGGACCGGCGAAGATGAACGAGCCACCGGGACGCTTCGGGTCCTTCAGGCCGGCGCGGGTACGACGGATCGCCCGCGACAGCGCCCGGACGGCCTCGTCCTGGCCGATGACGCGCTTGTGGAGCTCGTCCTCCATCTTGAGCAGCCGGGTCGACTCCTCCTCGGAGAGCTTGACGATCGGGATGCCGGTCGCCACGGCGAGCACCTCGGCGATCAGCTCCTCGTCGACCTCCGCGACCTCGTCCATGTCGCCCGCACGCCACTGGCGCTCGCGCTCGGACTTCTTCGCGATCAGCTGCTTCTCCTCGTCGCGCAGGCGCGCGGCGGCCTCGAAGTCCTGGCCGTCGATCGCGGCCTCCTTGCGCTGGCGGACCTCGCCGATCTTGTCGTCGTACTCGCGCAGGTCGGCGGGCGCCGTCATCCGGCGGATCCGCAGCCGCGAGCCGGCCTCGTCGATGAGGTCGATCGCCTTGTCGGGCAGGAAGCGGTCGGAGATGTAGCGGTCGGCGAGCGTCGCCGCCGAGACCAGCGCCTCGTCGGTGATCGTCACGCGGTGGTGCGCCTCGTAGCGGTCGCGCAGGCCCTTGAGCATCTCGATCGTGTGCGCGATCGACGGCTCGGCGACCTGGATCGGCTGGAAGCGGCGCTCGAGCGCGGCGTCCTTCTCGAGGTACTTGCGGTACTCGTCGAGGGTGGTCGCGCCGATGGTCTGCAGCTCGCCGCGGGCCAGCATCGGCTTGAGGATGCTCGCCGCGTCGATCGCGCCCTCGGCCGCGCCGGCACCGACGAGGGTGTGGATCTCGTCGATGAACAGCACGATGTCGCCGCGGGTGCGGATCTCCTTGAGCACCTTCTTCAGGCGCTCCTCGAAGTCACCGCGGTAGCGCGACCCGGCGACCAGGGCACCGAGGTCGAGGGTGTAGATCTGCTTGTCCTTCAGCGTCTCCGGGACGTTGCCCTTGACGATGTCCTGGGCCAGGCCCTCGACGATCGTCGTCTTGCCGACGCCGGGCTCGCCGATGAGGACGGGGTTGTTCTTCGTACGCCGCGAGAGGATCTGCATGACCCGCTCGATCTCCTGCTCGCGCCCGATGACCGGGTCGAGCTTGCCCTCGCGGGCGTCCTGGGTGAGGTTGCGGCCGAACTGGTCGAGCACCAGCGACGACGACGGGGCGTCGCTCTGGGCGCCACCGGTAGCGGCACCGGCGCCGGCGGCCTCCTTGCCCTGGAAGCCCGACAGCAGCTGGATGACCTGCTGGCGGACCCGGTTGAGATCCGCGCCGAGCTTCTGCAGGACCTGGGCGGCGACGCCCTCGCCCTCACGGATCAGGCCGAGCAGGATGTGCTCGGTGCCGATGTAGGAGTGGCCGAGCTGCAGCGCCTCGCGCAGGGACAGCTCGAGCACCTTCTTGGCGCGAGGGGTGAAGGGGATGTGGCCGCTGGGTGCCTGCTGGCCCTGGCCGATGATCTCCTCGACCTGGGCGCGCACCGCCTCGAGCGAGATGTCGAGGCTCTCCAGCGCCTTGGCGGCAACACCCTCACCCTCGTGGATGAGGCCGAGCAGGATGTGCTCGGTCCCGATGTAGTTGTGGGAGAGCATGCGGGCCTCTTCCTGGGCCAGCACGACCACCCGGCGGGCTCGGTCTGTGAACCGCTCGAACATGCGCATCGCTCCTGAAGCTTGATGGGGCTACGGGTACTCCAACCCCACGGACAGCCTACGCGTTCCCGATCGGCGGGCCAGACAGTCCGCTGAGAGCGAACGCGGGCCGGAAATGACACCGACCCGGCAGAAACTCTCTGCCGGGTCGGTGATCAGTTTCTGCCGGGGTCGGTCAGTGGGCGGCCTCGTAGGCCTCGCGGACCTCCGCGGAGACGCGCCCGCGGTCGGGGACGTCGTGACCGTTGGCCCGCGCCCAGTCGCGCACCTCCTTGGCGGAGGGACCGTTCGTGGCCGCGGCGGCCGCGCCCCGCCGGCGGCGCGGTGCGGCGCCGACCTTGCGGGCGTGCCCGACGTACCCCGACAGGACGTCGCGGAGCGTGGCGGCGTTCTTGTCGTTCAGGTCGATCTCGTAGGTGGTGCCGTCCAGACCGAAGGAGACCGTCTCCGTCGCGTCACTTCCGTCGAGGTCGTCGACGAGAACGATGTTCACCTTCTGGGCCATGGCGTTATTACCTCGTTCGTGAATATCGGATAAAGGATTGCCGCATCCTGCCATGCAATATCCGAATCCGTAAAACGTCGCACCGGGTGTCGCCCGGAATCGCCACCCGAGGCAATTAGGTGGCAAATGTCCGCACGGCTGCTCAGCGATTGCGCTCGAAGACGAGCTCCAGGCCGCGCAGGGTGAGCCACGGCGACCGATGCGTGAAACAGCGGCACTCGTCGACCACCAGACCAGCCAGGTAACCGGTGGCGACGACACTGACCTCGCCCGGGTCGACGCCGAGCTCGGCGATCATCCGGGCGACAATTCCCTCCACCTGGGCGGCGACGCCGAAAAGCATTCCCGACTGCAGCGCCTCGACGGTGTTCTTCGCGATCACCGAGCGCGGGCGGAGCAATTCGACTTTGCGCAGCTGGGCGCCGCGGCGGCCCAATGCCTCGAGCGAGACCTCGATTCCGGGGGCAATGGCGCCGCCGACGTACTGGCCTTTCTCGTTGACCACGTCGAATGTCGTGGCGGTGCCGCCGAAGTCGACGACGATCGCGGGGCCGCCGTACTCCTGGACCGCGGCGAGCGCGTTGAGGATCCGGTCGCTGCCGACCTCGCGCGGGTTGTCCATGAGGACCGGGAGGCCGGTGCGCACGCCCGGCTCGACGACGAGGTGGGGAACGTCGGCGAAGTGGCGGGCGAGCATCTCGCGCCACTCGTGGAGGACGGCGGGCACGGTCGCGCAGACGGCGATCGCGTCGACGTCCTCGACGGCCAGCCCGAGCAGGCCGCGCAGCAGCACCGCCCACTCGTCGGCGGTGTGCCGCTCGTCGGTGGAGATCCGCCAGTCGGCGATGACCTGGCCGTCGACGACCAGGCCGAGCAGCGTGTGGCTGTTGCCGATGTCGGCGGCGAGGAGCGCCACGGCTAGTCCTCGTCCAGGTCGAGACCCAGGTCGAAGACCTTCACCGAGTGGGTGAGCGCGCCCACGGAGATGAAGTCGACGCCGGTCTCGGCGACCTCGCGGGCCCGCTCGAGCGTGAGCCCTCCGGAGGCCTCGAGCGTCGCGCGGCCGTCCGTGACGAGGACCGCCTCGGCCATCGTCGCGGTGTCCATGTTGTCGAGCAGGATCTCCGTGCAGCCGGCGGCGAGCAGCTCGCGCAGCTGGTCGAGGTCGGTCACCTCGACCTCCACGCGCAGGTCCGGCCGGGCCGCCCGCACGGCTTCGTACGCCGGGACCACGCCGCCGGCGGCCACCACGTGGTTGTCCTTGACCATCGCGCGGTCGCTGAGGCTGAAGCGGTGGTTGACCCCGCCGCCGCAGCGGACGGCGTACTTCTGGAGGGCCCGGAAGGTCGGCAGCGTCTTGCGGGTGTCGAGCACCCGCGCGCGGGTGCCCTCGAGCGCGGCGACCCACTGGGCCGTCGCGGTCGCGACGCCGGAGAGGTGGCTCGCGTAGTTGAGCGCGGTGCGCTCGGCGGTGAGCAGGCCGCGGACCGGTCCGGAGACGCGCAGGACGACGTCCCCCGGCTTCACCTCGGAGCCGTCGGGCACGCGGTCGGTGATCTCGACCGTCTCGCCCATGACCTCGTGGAAGACCAGTGCGGCGACGCCCAGGCCGGCGACCACGCCGGCCTCGCGGGCGGCGAAGACGCCGCTCCCCCGCACGTCCGCGGCGATCGTCGCCTCGGAGGTCACGTCGCCGCTCGGGAGGTCCTCGGCGAGCGCGGCCCGCACCTGCGCCAGCACCGCGGCCGGGTCGAGCCCGGCGGCGCGCAACTCCTCGTCGTACGGCGTCGCGGCGGTCATCGGAGCTCCAGGGTGGTCGTGCCGTCGTCCATGACCACGTCGAGGTGGCCGGAGAAGCGCTCGTCGTCGCGCTCGGGGAAGTCCTCGCGCCAGTGGGAGCCGCGGGTCTCCTCGCGCAGCGCCGCCGCGTCGGCGAGGGCGGTGCTGATGGTGAGCAGGTTGGTGGTCTCCCACGACTGCTGGTCGACGGTCTCCGCAGTGACGCCGGCCAGCTTGTCGAGGATGCCCGCCGCCTCGGCGAGACCCCCGGCGTTGCGCAGCACGCCCACCCGCGAGGTCATCGCCTCCTGCAGCTCGCGGCGTACGGCGCCCGGCACCAGGCCGGCGGTGCGGGTGTCGGGGGCCGGCGGCTGCAGCGGTCGCAGCTCGCCGGGCAGCACCTGGGCGATGCGCCGGGAGAAGACGAGACCCTCGAGGAGGGAGTTGGACGCGAGCCGGTTGGCGCCGTGGACGCCGGAGCAGGCGACCTCGCCGGTGGCGTAGAGGCCGGGCACGCTGCTGCGCCCCCACAGGTCGGTGTGCACGCCGCCCGAGGCGTAGTGGCAGGCCGGCGCGACCGGGATCAGGTCGGTGACCGGGTCGACGCCGTAGCGACGGCAGGTGGCCAGGATCGTCGGGAACCGCCGCTCCCAGAACGCCGCCCCGAGATGGGTGGCGTCGAGCCACATGTGCGGCTCGCCGGTCTCCATCATCCGGCGCATGATCGCCTTGGCGACCACGTCGCGCGGGGCGAGGTCGGCGAGCTCGTGCACGCCCTGCATGAAGCGGTTGCCCTCGGAGTCGACGAGGACGGCACCCTCGCCGCGGACGGCCTCGGAGATGAGCGGCTGCTGGCCGTGGGAGTCGGGGCCGAGGTACATCACCGTCGGGTGGAACTGCACGAACTCCAGGTCGCGCAGCACCGCACCGGCGCGGAGCGCGACCGCCATCCCGTCGCCGGTCGAGACCGAGGGGTTGGTGGTCTGGGAGAAGACCTGGCCGAGGCCGCCGCTCGCGAGCACGACCGCACGGCAGTGGACGGCGCCCACACCGTCGCGCTGGCCCTCGCCCATCACGTGCAGGGTCAGGCCCGCGACACCGCCGTCGTCGGCGAGCAGCAGGTCGACGGCGAGCGCGTGCTGGATGACCTCGATCTCCGGCGCCTGCTCGATCGCGGCGATCAGGGCCCGCTGGATCTCCGCGCCGGTCGCGTCGCCGCCGGCGTGCGCGATCCGGTCGCGGTGGTGGCCGCCCTCGCGGGTGAGCGACAGCTCGCCGTCGGGGTCGTGGTCGAAGTTGGTGCCGAGCGCGATCAGCTCGCGGACGGCCTCCGGTCCCTCGGTGACCAGGACCCGCACCGCCTTGGCGTCGCAGGCGCCGGCGCCCGCGACGAGGGTGTCGACCTCGTGCTCCTCGGGGCTGTCGCCCGGGCCGAGCGCGGCGGCGATGCCGCCCTGCGCCCACTGGGTGGAGCCGGCGGCGAGGACGTCCTTGGTGACGACCAGGATCTTGTCGACCTGGCCGCGCAGCCGCAGCGCGGCGGTCAGCCCGGCGATGCCGGAGCCGACCACGACCACGTCGGCCGTCGTGGACCACCCGGGATCCGGAGCGAGCAGGCGTCCGGGGACGCGCCGGACGGGGGCGGTGGGCATTCCCGAAACCTATCGCCTGTCCTGAGGTGCGAGCTCGCGAGCCTCGAAGGGCCCGGCCAGCTGGTCGCCGCGCTCGAGTCCGAAGCCCGGCACGGCCTCGGCGGGGTCGAAGCCCGTGGCGAGGATCTTGTTGTCGGCGTCGACGAAGACCACGTGGGGCTTGAAGTCGCGTGCCTCGGCGGTGTCCATCTGGCCGTAGCCGATGAGGATGACGAGGTCGCCCGGGTGGACGAGGTGGGCGGCGGCGCCGTTGATCCCGATGACGCCCGAGCCGCGCTCGCCCGGGATCGTGTAGGTCTCCAGCCGCGCGCCGTTGGTGATGTCGACGATGTGGACGAGCTCGCCGGCGAGCAGGTCCGCGGCGTCGAGCAGGTCCTCGTCGACGGTCACCGAGCCGACGTAGTGGAGGTCGGCCTGGGTCACCGTGGCGCGGTGGATCTTGGACTTCATCATCGTGCGCAGCATCAGAATCGGAGCTCCATGTTGTCGATGAGCCGGGTGGTGCCGACCCGCGCGGCGACCAGGATCCGCGCGGCCGTGCCGGGCGGTACGTCGGCGGGCAGCTCCCCCAGGTCGGGGTCGGTGATCACCAGGTAGTCGAGGTCGACCAGGTGCTCGCGCAGCTCGGCGCGGGCCTCGTCGCGAGCGACCTCCACGCCGTACCGGGCGTTCTCCTGAGCGGCGCGCAGCGCGCGGCTGAGCGCGCTGGCGGCGTGGCGTTGCTCGGGGTCGAGGTAGCGGTTGCGGCTGGAGAGCGCGAGGCCGTCGGGCTCGCGGACCGTCTCGGCGCCGACCACCTCGACGCCCATGTTGAGGTCGAGGACCATCCGCCGCACCAGCGTCAGCTGCTGGTAGTCCTTCTGGCCGAAGACCGCGACGTCGGGCCGCACCAGCCCGAAGAGCTTGGCGACGACGGTGAGCACTCCCCGGAAGTGACCGGGCCGGCTCTTGCCCTCGAGGACCTTGGCGAGCGCGCCGGCCCGGATCATCACCTGCGGCTCGCCGCCCGGGTAGACCTCCTCGACGCTCGGCGCGAAGACGATGTCGACGCCCTCCCGGGCGCAGACCTCGAGGTCGGCGTCGAGGGTGCGCGGGTAGCGGTCGAGGTCCTCTTCCGCCCCGAACTGCAGCGGGTTGACGAAGATCGAGACGACCAGCGGGCCGCCGGCGATCCGTTGGCGGGCGGTGCGCATCAGGCTGGCGTGGCCCTCGTGCAGCGCCCCCATCGTCGGCACGAAGCCGACGCAGCGACCGGCGCCACGGGCGTCGGCGAGGAGCGCCGCCAGCTCCTCCCGGGTGGTGGCGACGGTGGGTGCGGCCATCAGCGGCGGTCCACGCGCGCCGTGCGGACGGGCGCCTCGGCGGCGTCCAGCACCCGCACCATCGCGGCCGCGCGGATCGGGAGGACCCGGCCGTCGGTGACGGCGCGGGCGAGGGTGTTGCGGGCCAGGGCGAGGTACGACGGGAGCGTGTGCGGCGTGGTCGCGGCGATGTCGGCCAGGTGCGCCCGCACGGTGTTGACGTCGCCGCGCACGATCGGCCCGGTCAGCGCGGCGTCGCCGTGCTCGAGCGCGTTGTCCAGGGCCGCGGTCAGCAGCGGCCGCAGGGTGCCGGCCGGGTCGTCGGAGCCGGCCGCGGCGAGCAGCTCCATCGCCTGGCTGACCAGGGTGACGAGGTGGTTGGCGCCGTGGGCGAGACCCGCGTGGTAGAGCGTGCGCATCTCCTCGGGCACCCAGGTCGCGCGGCCGCCGAGGTCGGCGACCAGGCCCGCGACGAGGTCGCGCTCGCCCGCGTCGGCGGTGAGCCCGTAGACGCAGCCGGCGAGCCGGTCGAGGTCGACGGCAGTCCCGGTGAAGGTCATCGCGGGGTGCAGCGCGGCCACCCGGGCGCCGACGGCGGCGGCCGGTGCGAGGACGGCGAGGCCGTGGCGGCCCGACGTGTGCACGACGTACTGGCCCGGCCGGATGGCGCCGGCGTCGCTCAGCGTCGTCACGACGTTGCCGAGCATGTCGTCGGGCACCGTGAGCAGCAGCAGGTCGCAGGCGCGGGCGACGGCCGTGGGCTTGAGGACGGGGACGCCGGGGAGGAGCTCCGCGATCCGCGACCGCGTCGCGTCGGACTCGCCCGCGGCGGCCACGACGTGGTGGCCGGCGGTGCCGAGGGCGGCCGCGAGGACCGCGCCGACGCGACCAGCGCCGACGACTCCCACGCGCAGCCCGGTCTCCCGGGAGGGGTGCGTCATGTCGAACCTTTCGTTCCAGTCCCTCCGACCACTCGCTCGCGCGAGCCGGTGCGGGTACCGGACGTGTGCTTGACCTGCGGTCGAGGGTACGCCGGGGTTTACCCCTGAGAAACAGGGCCGACTCGTGGACTGGGTCACACCGGAGGGGCTCGATGCCCCCGGGCCGGGGGCCGTCCACCTGTATCGTGTCGCGACGTGTCGGACACTCCTCGCCCCCCGCTGCGCTTCGGATTCATGATCGCGGGGACCCAGAAGGCGGGGACGAGCTCGCTGAGCAAGCTGCTCGACCGGCATCCGCAGATCGTGCGGGCGCCCCGCAAGGAGATGCACTTCTTCGACAACGAGAGCCTCGACTGGGAGCGCCCCGACTACAGCTCCTACGAGGTCGCCCCGCTGCGTCCGCGGCACCGGCTCGTGGGCGACGCGACCCCGCTCTACCTGTGGTGGCCGCAGGCGCTGGAGCGGATCCGGGCCTACAACCCGGACATGAAGTTCATCGTGCTCTTCCGGGACCCGATCGAGCGGCTCTTCTCCCAGTGGCAGATGGTGCTCAACCGGTGGCCCGACCAGGCGCCGTCCTGGTCGACGTTCCTCACCCGCTTCGCCCCCGACGGGCTCGAGGACCGGATCCCGCCGAAGACCAACGTGCACGCCTACCGGATGCAGTCCGGGGTCGTGCGCGGCTACTACGGCGCGCAGCTCGAGCGCGGCTACGAGATGTTCGGCCGCGAGCGCTTCCACGTCGTGGAGTTCCGCCACTTCGTCTCCGACCACGGCCCGGTGGTCGACGCGATCACCGACTTCCTCGGGATCCAGCGCTACCGCGAGCAGCCGGCGCTCCCCCACGCGCTGCCGGGCAAGCCGGCCGTGGCCGACTCCGCCCCGACGGCCGACGACATCGCGGCGCTCGCCGAGCGCTACCGCGACGACTTCGCGCTCTTCGAGCGGCTCTCCGGGCTGGAGCTCGGCGCGTGGCCGCTGCGCCAGATCCTCGCCGGCGAGCTGTCTCCGGCCGACTACGCCGCCAAGCTGGCCGCGAAGGTCACGAGTCCGCAGGCGGGATGAGCTCGGCGCCGGGACGCTGGTCCAGCGGCACCGTGATCGGCCGGACCTGGGCCGGCAGCCACCGCTCGGTGGTGTAGCTGATCACGTGGTCGTACGACGCGGGCGCCTCGATCCGCTCGACGCCCTCGAGGACCCGGCCCTCGCGCAGCGCGTGGAAGACCTCCCACTCGCGCAGCTTGCGCATCGTGCGCGGCGTCGCGCCGAAGAGGTCCTGGGAGTCCCAGTGGTCGAACTCGTCGCTGTCGAGGTACTTCAGCTCGACGCACAGGCCCTCGGGCAGGCGCATCCGCTGCGCCTGCTTGGGGACCATCCGCATCTCCCACTCGTAGGCCTTCACGTGCCGGTAGGCCTGGCCCATGGGGAAGATGTACTCCTCCATGTTGATCATGTAGCGGTCGAGGTAGGCGACCCGGTCGCTCTCGACGAAGAGCGGGTGGCGCGGCATCGAGACCACGGCCTCGACGTTCTCCAGCTGCCACGACAGGTCGGCGAAGGTGTTCTCGCCCTCGACGGTCAGCACCATGTCGCCGTCCCACTTCATGGAGTAGGCCGTCTGCACGTGGGCGAACGACCAGTTGTAGAAGTAGGCCAGGTTGTGCACGGAGTGCTCGGGGGTCGCGAGGTGCTCGGCGCCGCACCGGCTGACCTGGAAGGGGTAGTCGGTGACCAGCAGCCGGTCGCTGGCACCCAGCTCGGCCGCGACCCGGCGGGCGACGTCGGCGGTGCCGTCGGTCGACTGGTTGTCGACGAGCACGACGCCCTGGAGCGCCCGGAAGAGGGAGGGCAGCACCCAGGGCAGGCTGCGGGCCTCGTTGCGGACCCGGAGCACCGCGGTCATGCCGGGTGCGAGCTCGCGGAACTCCCGCGGCCAGCGGACCCGGTAGTCGTCGAGCTGCTCGTCGTTGTCGATGGTGACGAACCGGGAGGACATCAGGCCGCCTTCGGTGCGCCGATGCGGTCGATGCGGCGGACCACCCGGCCGACGAAGCCGCGGACCCGCAGGTAGAAGCGGCGCATCGCCGAGGACTCCTCGAGCTCACGACGGGCGGCGTCCTCGGCCTCCTGGACGCGCTGCTCGCGCGTGGAGCGCAGGTAGGCCGGGCCGGCGGCACCGATGCTGGAGCTGGCCAGGGCCTCGGCCTGGGCGTAGAGGTCGCCGTACGCCCGGCGCAGCTCGTCGAGCGTCGCGTAGGTCCTGGCGGCCTGGGCCGGATCGTCGCCGGGCTCGACCAGGCTGTTGAGCTGGTTCCAGGTCTCGTCGGCGATCTCGCGCAGGTCGGCGGGCACGTTGAGGTCGTCCCACGAGGCGCGCACCCGGTGGAGCTGCGGGTCCACGAACTCGTGGATCTCCTGCATCACGCGGGTGCCGGCGTTCCTGACCTGGTCCAGGTCGAGCTCCTCGCCGACCCGGACGACCGTGCTGGTCCAGTCGGAGAGCAGGTCGTGGTAGCGGACGAAGCTGCGCGCGGAGCCGCGGGTCGCGCGCTCGGTGAACAGCATCATGTTGGTCCAGCCGGCCAGCCGGCTGATGTCGCCGAACTTGCCGCCGTAGTAGGTGTTCTTGCTACCGACCACCTCGGCCGGGTGGCGCAGCATCGTGATCGTCGCGGTCGAGGCGCCGTTGCGGACGGCGGCGACCCGCCACAGGCCGAGGAACCACGAGATGCGGGGATCCTTCACGACGAGCGCGTCGGAGACGGCGAACTGCTCCTGCAGCCAGGCGGCCAGGTCGGAGCGGTTCCACTCGCGCGCGCCCGCGCGACCGGCGTCGAACCAGGCACTCGGACGCGCGTCGCCCGGGTGGACGTTGTTGCGGCGCAGGAGCAGGTCGTGGAACTCCACGACCCACTGGGGCTCGCCGAAGCCCTTCGGGTTGGTGTGGTCGGCGACGACCTCGGGCTCCGGCACGTGGAGGCCCATGTGGCGCAGGATGCCGGCCATCAGGCTGGTGCCGCTGCGGCCCGAGCCGGCGACCAGGACGAGCTTGCGGTTGGAAGGCGCGCCGTCGGGGGTCGAGGCCATCGCCAGCGACTCCTCGGTGATCGGCGGGTCGTCGACGGCCGGGGTGGGCCGCTCGGAGAGCATCAGCGTGCAGACCTTCCTGTGCCACGTCGTCCGCGAGGCGCGGCTTTCCAGCAACCGATCATAGAGGACCCTCCAGGCGTCACCACGCACCGTCACCCGCCGTATGCTCACCCCTCGTGAGCGCCCCCGATCCGACGCCGACCGGCACCGGCCCCGGCCTGACCCTCGTCGCGGGCGCCGGCCGGTCCGGCACCAGCACGGTCGTGGGGCTCTTGCGTCGCCTGGGACTCACGGTGCCGAGCCCCGAGGTGGCCGTCGACGAGACCAACCCCAAGGGATTCGGGGAGCCGCGCTGGGTCGTGGACTTCCACGACGAGCTGCTCAAGCGCTGCCGCGTCGAGGTCTCCGACGCCCGTCCCGAGGCGTGGACGATGGCGGCCGCGCTGGGCCGCGAGACCGACGTGGCCGACCGGCTGCGGACCTGGCTGGGCGACGAGCTCGCCCACGGGGAGCACGTCGTCGTGAAGGACCCGCGGCTGCTGTGGTTCCTCCCCCTGTGGACCGCGACCTCCACCGAGCTGGGCGTCGAGCCCACCTTCCTCACCATGCTCCGCCCGCCCGCCGAGGTGGTCGGCAGCAAGCGCACCTACTACAACCGCGGGCTCGACGACGCCCACGGCGTCTCCGCGTGGCTGAACATGATGCTCGGCACCGAGCGCGCCACCCGGGGCAGCCGGCGCACCTTCGTCCGCTACCACGACCTGCTCGACGACTGCGAGGCCACGCTCGGGCGCGTGGTCGCCGACCTCGCGCTGCCCGTCGACGCGACCCTGCCCGACGGGCTGGCCGGACCGGGCGGCTTCGTCGACCCGACGCTGCGCCGGGTGCGGCTGGAGTGGTCGGACCTCGACCTGCCCGACACGATCGCCGAGCTCGCCCACGAGACCTGGGACCGGCTCGACGAGCTGGCCGGGCCGACCGCGCCCGCCGACGACGGGGCCGACCGGCTCGACCAGGCCCGCGCGTCGTACGCGAAGACCTACCGGCAGGCGGAGGCGATCGCCCGCTCCTCGATCCGGGCCGCCCGGCGCGAGGGGCGCCGCGAGGGCCGGCAGGGCCAGCAGAAGCAGGCCGACGCGGCGACCCCGGTCACCGCCGACACCACCCCCTCGCTGCTGCGGCGCGCCGCGCGGCGCGTCCGTCGCGGCCGCTGACGTGATCCCCGGCCGCCGACCGCTGCTGAGCGTCGTCGTGCCGGCCTACCAGGTCGGGCGCTACGTCGACGAGTGCCTGGTCAGCATCCTGAACCAGTCCTGGCACGACCTCGAGGTCGTCGTCGTCGACGACGGGTCGACCGACGGCACCGCCGCGCGGCTGGCCGCCTTCGCCCGGGCCGACCCACGGGTGCGGGTGCACCGCCAGGTCAACGCCGGCCTCGGCGCCGCGCGCAACGTCGGCACCGCCCTCGCGACCGGGACCTACCTGACCTTCGCCGACAGCGACGACGTCGTCCTCCCCGGCGCGTACGCCGCACTGGTGGGCAGCCTCGAGGCGAGCGGCTCGGACCTGGCCATCGGGGCCGTGCACCGGCTCGACGCCGATCGGGTCACCATGACGCCCCTGATGCGGGAGAACCACCGCGAGGCACACGTCGGCGTCCGCATCGACGACGTCCCGCTGCTCCTCGCCGACGTCTTCGCCTGGAACAAGGTCTACCGGCGGTCCTTCTGGGACACCGCCGGCCTGGGCTTCCCCGCGGGGGTGCGCTACGAGGACCAGCCCGCGATCACCCGCGCGCTCATCGCCGCGACCGGCATCGACTCGCTGACCGAGCCGGTCTACGGCTGGCGGGTCCGGCAGGACGGCTCGTCGATCAGCCAGGGGCGGGCCCGGCTCGACGACCTGCAGGACCGGATCCTCACCAAGCGCTGGTCGACCGAGCTGGTGCGCGCGCACACGGCCGCGGAGACGCAGCGCGTGTGGTTCGCGCGGGTGCTGCCGATCGACCTGTGGGAGTACTTCCGGGCCGTGCCCGGCTGCAGCGACGACTACTGGGACCTGCTGCGGGCCGGGCTCGCGGAGTTCTGGGGCCCGGACACCGTGCCGGTCGAGCAGCTGGAGCTGCCCGACCGGCAACGGCGGATGGCACTGCTCGTGGCGGCCGACCGGCGCGCGGACCTCGAGGCCCTGCTCGCCGCGCCGCGCTGACCTCAGATCAGTCCGGCGTCCGCGAGGAACTCGTGCGCGACGTCCTCCGGGGTCTCGCGGTCGATGGCGACCTTGGCGTTGAGCTCGGTGAGCTTCTCGGTGGTCAGCGCCGCCATGAGCGGGTTGAGCACGTCGGCCACGTCGGGGTGGTCGGCCAGGAAGGACGAGCTGACGGCCGGGACGAGGTTCTGCGCCGGCTGGATCTGCTTGTCGTCCTGGAGGACGACCAGGCCCTGGGAGTCCAGGGTGCCGTCGGTGGTGCTGGTCTCGCCGAGCTGCGACTCACCGTCGAGCACCGACTTGTAGGTCTGGTCGCTGGCGTAGCCGAGCGGCAGCACCTTGGTCACGTCGATGCCGTACTGGTCGGAGAGACCGCCCTCGCAGTCGAGCCGGCCCTTGCAGTCGGGGGCCGCCGCGAGCACGACGGACTTGCCGGAGAGGTCGGACAGCTTGGTGACGCCCTCGGAGTCGGAGTAGTCCTTGGTCACGAAGAACGCGTTGGTGTCGGTGGCCGAGGAGACGTCGAGCAGGGTGATCCCGGCATCGTCGAGCAGCGACTTGCCCTGCTGGGCGAGGTCCTCGCCGCTGCCGGCGGTGAAGGGCTCCGCGTCGGCGCCGTTGGCCTTGGCGTTGAGGAAGTTGACGATGCCGCCGACGTACTCGGGGACGACGTCGACGCTCTTGGGGAACGTCGCCATGTAGGCATCGCGGGTGTCCACGAGCTTGACGGTCGGGTCGTAGCCGGCGGCGGTCAGGAGCTCGTCGTACATGGCGGCGACCATCGCGGCCTCACCGAACGACTGGCTCGCGATGCTGACCGCGCCCTTGTCGGCGGCCGCGGAGCTCGTGGCGTCGTCCGGGGAGTCGGACCCTTCGGAGAGGTCGTCGCCGGCGCAGGCCGTCGCGAGGAGGATCGAGCCGACGGCGAGCACCGCGGCCAGGGAGCGTCGTACGTTCATTGCACACCTTCTGTGTCCCGCGGAGGTCCGCGCGTGTCAGGCAGAGCTAGTGACCGACGGCGTCGGCCTCCTCGGCAACCATAGGGGCGCCCGCCGACATTCCTCGATGACGTTTCGGTGACGTTCCTCGGGAGCGCGGCACGGGGTCGAGTGCCCGTTGGACGGCCGCCGCAATCGCCTCGAGCAGCAGGGCGACGACCGCGACGACGACCGCGCCGGCGATGCCCTTGCCGTAGTTGGTCCGGTAGAAGCCGTCGGTGATCACCCGGCCCAGCCCGGGACCGGCGACCAGGGCCGCGATCGTGGCGGTGGCCCAGACCTGCACCAGCGCGAGCCGGACACCCGACATCACCAACGGCGAGGCGAGCGGCAGCTCGACCCGCCAGAACTTCTGCGCGCCGGTCATGCCCATGCCGTCGGCGGCCTGCCGCACCGACGGCGACACCTCGCGCACGGCGACGTTGGCGTTGGTGATGATCGGCGGCAGCGCGAAGAGGGTGAGGGCGATGATCGTCGCCAGCCCGGCGCGCCCGTAGGGCCCGAAGGAGCGGGTGCCGGGCCAGTCCGCGACCACGAGCAGCGCGAGCAGGGCGAAGGTCGGGACCGCGCGGCCGATGTTGGAGACGTTGATGGCGAGCAGCCCGCCGCGACCGAGGTGGCCCAGCCAGAGCGCGATCGGCAGCCCGACCAGCATCGCGAGCAGCAGTGCGGTGACGCTGATCAGCAGCTGCTGGCCCATCAGCTGGAGCATGCCGTCCTCGCCGGTCCAGCTGGACGCGGAGGTCAGGTAGTCCCAGGTGTCGGAGAGGACCGTCATGCCGCGCGCCTCCCGTGGGTCCAGGGGGTCAGCAGCCACTGGGTGCCGACGATGAGGAGGTCGAGCACGACCGCGAGCGCCACGCAGAGCAGCGAGGCGGTCATCAGCTCGGCCCGGAAGTTGGTGAGCACCCCGTCGGAGATCAGGTTGCCGAGCCCGCCGTACGACACGATCGTGCCGACGGTCGTGAGCGCCACCGTCGACACGGTGGCGACCCGCAGGCCGGCCATCATCACCGGCAGCGCGAGCGGCAGCTCGACGCGCAGCAGCCGTCGCGTCGGGCCGTAGCCGAGGCCGGTGGCGGACTCGCGCACCTCCTCGGGCACGGCGCGCAGCCCCTCGAGCATGCTGCGCACGAGGATGGTCAGGGCGTAGAGCGCGAGCCCGATGACCACCGTGGTCGCGGTGAGCCCGGTGAACGGCACCAGCAACGGCAGCAGCGCGAGGCTGGGGATCGTGTAGACGGCGGTCGAGAGGCCGAGGATGCCGGCCTCGAGCCGCGGGACCCGGCGCGCCAGCAGGGCGAGCGGGAACGCGACGAGGACGCTGACCAGGACGGCGACGACGGTGATCTGCACGTGCTGCACGGTGGCGTCGACGATCTCGTCGCGACGGTCGTGGAGGTACTGCGCGCAGAACCACTCGTTGGTGAGCCGGCTGTAGCAGCTCGGCTCCACGGCTGCCGTGGCCGCCACGAGTAGGGTCACCGCATGGACGCTACCTCCTCGGCAGGCCCATCGGTGGACGGCGACGAGGTGATGATCCGCCTGTCGGGCGTCGGCAAGACCTACGACGACGGCACGGTCGCGGTCCAGGAGCTCGATCTGGAGGTACGCCGGGGCGAGCTGGTCTGCCTGGTCGGTCCGTCGGGATGTGGCAAGTCGACCACGCTGAAGATGATCAACCGGCTCATCGAGCCGACCAGCGGCACCATCGAGATCGACGGGCGCGACGTGACCCGGCAGGACCCGGTCCGGCTGCGCCGCGACATCGGCTACGTCATCCAGCAGGTCGGGCTCTTCCCGCACCAGAAGATCATCGCCAACGTGATGACCGTGCCGCTGCTGCACGGCGAGTCCAAGGCCACGGCCCGCTCCCGCGCGACCGAGCTGCTCGAGCTGGTCGGGCTCGATCCCGCGACGTACGCCGACCGCTATCCGCACCAGCTCTCCGGCGGCCAGCAGCAGCGGGTCGGCGTGGCCCGCGCGCTGGCGGCCAACCCGACGCTGCTGCTCATGGACGAGCCGTTCGGCGCGGTCGACCCGCTGGTCCGGACCCGGCTGCAGGACGAGTTCCTGCGGCTGCAGGACGAGCTCGGCGTGACGGTCGTCTTCGTCACCCACGACATCGACGAGGCGGTGCGGCTCGGCGATCGCGTCGCGGTCTTCGCGGTGGGGGGACGGCTCGCGCAGTTCGACACCCCCGCCCGGCTCCTGGGCCGGCCGGCCGACGACTTCGTCTCCGACTTCGTGGGCTCGACCTCCGGGCTGCGCCGGCTGGCGGTCATCCCGCTCGACCCGGCCCACGTGCAGCCGGTCGACGGCGTACGCGTCGGCGACCTCGGCGCCGCCATCGACGTCGACGCGACCCTCGGGGAGGCGCTCGCCGTGCTGCTGCGCCACGACCGGGGCATGGTCGCGGTCCGGGACGGCGCCCAGGTGGTGGGCGTGCTGACCCCGGACGGGGTGCACCAGGCGCTGCGGGCCGCGCTGGCCGAGATGTCGACCGCCTGATCGGGCAGAGGTGCGTACTCCCGCACGTTTTCGTGGTCTGGGAGCGCTCCCGACCACGAGAACGTACGGGACTACCGACTTGGCGCCCTAGCCGACCGGAACGTCGAGGTGCCAGGACTCGGTGACGTACTTCGTCGTCCAGCCCATCGACGTGTAGAGGCCGGCGGCGCCGGTCGGTGAGTCGGCGTCCACCTCGAGGCCCACGCGGTCGCGGCCGCGGCGGGCGGCATCGGCGATGATCGTGCGCAGCAGGCCCTTGGCCACGCCGCGTCCGCGCGCGGCCTCGAGGACGCCGAGGTAGGACACGTAGGAGCCGTCGGGGCCGTGGGCGCTCTCGGAGACGGTGCCGACCAGCGCGCCGACGGGCTGGGGCTCGTCCTCGTCGGTGAGCTCGGCGAGCCACCAGTGGTCCCAGCGGTGCCCGGGGTCCTCGCGCAGGCGGTGGACGAACTCCTCGAACGTCTCCTCGCTGGAGTTGAAGTGGTCGACGAACGCGCCCTCGAGGACCTCGTGGACCTCCCGGAGGTCGCCCTCGTCGGGCAGCGAGGCGTCGGTACGGCGGACGAGCCGGAAGACCACCCCGTCCGCGGACCAGTGCCGGGGGTCGGGCACCAGCTCGACCTCGTCGAGGGTGACCGAGCGGCTCATCTGCCACCAGGTCCGGACCCGCTCGAAGCCCGCGCCGGAGAGCCAGCGGGCCTGACGGTCGTCGCCCTGGAAGGCGCCGGTGTCGATCTGCTGGGTCTCGAGGCCGCGGGCGGCCCCGACGCTGCGGGCCTGCGCGGCGGCCCAGTCGAAGAGCACCTCCGAGCAGCGGTCCGCGACGTCGCCGGGCAGGTCGCGCTGGACGACGTGGACGAAGAGCATCCGGCCGACCGACCGGTCGTGGACGCTGCCCCAGGCGTGGATGTCGCCGTCCGGGTCGCGGACCACGACGTTCTCGCGCATCTTCAGGCCGTGCTCGGAGACCTCGACCAGGACGTCGTCGACACCGGACCCCGCCCAGCCGCGGCCGTGGCGCTCGTGGTCACGGAGGAGGTGGGTCAGCCGGGCGACGTCGAACCGGTCCGCCGGGTCGGGGGTGTCGACCGTCCACCCTGCGGGGAGTCGGGGATCGGCCTCCAGGGCCTCGTCGGGGTCGCTCTCGAACCGGTTCTGCTCGGGGATCACCCCGCAACGATGCCCGACCGGGACGGGTTGGGAAACCTGTCCCGGGTGTCGCGGAACTCTCAGGCGCGCTTGCGCTGGGAGGCCTCCGCCTCACGCCAGGCGACGGTGACGGCCTCGAGCTCGGCGCGGACGACGTCGAGCTCCTGCTCGAGCTCGGCGACGCGGACGACGGCCTCGGCGGCCTGCTCCTGCGCCTCGGCGAGGCGGTCGCCCAGCTCGCGGGCGTTGTCGGCCCCGGCCCGCTCGGCGGCGTCGGCCCGGCGGGCCTCGGCGCCCATCTTGCGGGTCGCCTCGGCGGCGCGGTGCTGCGCCTGGGTGAGGGCGTCCTCGAGCTCGTGGATCGCGGTCTCCTGGCGGGCGGCGCGCGTCTGCATCGTGTCGACGAACGCCGCGTGCTCGACGCTGCGCTCCTCGGTGAGCCGGCGGTAGGCCTGAGCCTGCTCGGCCCGGTCGCGGGCGGCCTCGCGCCGGGTGACCGCGAGCTCGGCGTGGGTGATCCGGGTGGCGGCCGCGCCGAGCGCGACGCCGAGGACGGCGGCGAGCGTGACGAGGAGCCACGACCCGCTCACGATCGCGCCGACGACCACGAGGGCGGCGACGACGAGCAGCGCGACGGCGACGGTCAGGCGCGTGCTGCGCTGACGTCGCCGGCTCGACCGGCTGGGAGACCGGTCACCGGCAGGAGCCTGGGGGGAAGCCATGGGACCACGTTAGGCGTCCGGATCGTCGGAACGGACGCGACACGCGCGCTCGAGGGCGACCGCCGCGATGACGATCGCCACGCCGGCGAGGGCGGCCGCGGCCGAGCGCCAGGCCCGCTGGGCCGCGAGCTCGGCGTCGACGCCGATCCAGCTCACGGCGTACCCGGCGTAGCCGCCCGCGACCAGCGCGCCGACCAGCGCGCAGGAGCGGGCGAGGACGAGCCGGTTGACCGCGCGGTGCGGCTCGAGGAGGTGGTGCTGGACGTGGACGGCGCGCCAGGTGAGGTACGCCGTCGCGCCCAGGATCGCGGCGACCAGCGCCAGCGCGAGCGGCTGGGCCCAGGTGACGACCGGCGGAGTGCCGACCCGCTCGGTGAGCGGGTGCAGGACCCAGCCGCCGATCAGGCCGACGACGGCCCAGAGCGTGAGCGTGCCGGCGGAGGTGGGGCGCAGCCGCCCCGGTGACGGCTCCTCGCCGGAGGGGTCGGCGCTCACGGGCGGGGCGTCACTGGACCTCGAGGACGAGGTCCTCGCGCAGGACAATGCCGCTCTGGTCGGTCTTCTCGAGCAGGTCGGACACCGGCCCGAGGTCGGGGAACTCCGCACCCGGGTCGACGTCGAGCCACGGCTTGAGCACGAACGCGCGCTCGGTCGCCCGCGGGTGCGGGAGCCGGAGGCTCTCGTCGTCGCTGCGGCGGTCGCCGACGACGATCAGGTCGACGTCGAGGGTGCGCGGGGCGTTGTGGACCTCGCTGCGCTCGCGGTCGAACGCGTCCTCGATCGCCAGCGCGCGGTCCATCAGCCGGGAGGCCGCGAGGGTGGTGTCGATGAGGACGACGGCGTTGAGGTACTTGTCCGCGTCGGCCGGGCTGTCGACCGGCTCGGTCTCGTAGACCGGGGACACACCGGTGACCCACACGTCGGGGGTGTCGGCGATGGCGTCGACGGCCCCTTGCAGGCTGGCCATCCGCTCCCCCAGGTTCGACCCGAGGGCCAGCACGGCCCGTCGGATCGGTCGCATCTCGCCGGTCAGGGTGTCGGCGTCGATGATGTGGGGATTGGGGGTCTCAGTCACGGGGGCCCTCACGTTTCCGGGTGATCGTCAGGACGACGTCCGAGAACGTCGCCTCGATGGGTGCGTCCGGCTTGTGAACGGTCACCCGAGCCCATTCAACACGGCTGTCCAAGAGACAGACGTCCGCGATCCGCTGGCCCAGGGTCTCGATCAGGTCGACCGGGTCGTTCTCCACGGCGGCTTTCACTTGCGCGACGAGACTTCCGTAGTCGACGGTGTCTCGCAAGTCGTCGGAGGCCGCCGCAGGGGTGGTGTCGATGCCGAGCACGAGGTCGATCACGAACACCTGACCGACGCGCTTCTCGAAGTCGAAGACGCCGTGGTGGCCGTAGCACTCGATGCCGAGCACGGCCAGCTCGTCGGTCATCCCTGCTCCTCCTGCTCCAGTCGCGTCAGCACCCGCACGGCGTCGTGGGCGGCGCGTACGTCGTGCACGCGCAGCCCCCACACCCCCTGCTGCGCGAGCAGCACGGTGAGCGCGGTGTTGGCGTGCTCGCGCTCGCCGACGGGGCGGGAGTGCCCGCCGGCCGCGAGGAGGGTACCGAGGAAGGACTTGCGGCTCGCACCCACCAGCAGGGGAAGGCCGAGCGCCTGCAGCGAGCCGAGGTCGGCGAGCAGCTGCCAGTTGTGCTCCGGCCGCTTGGCGAACCCCAGCCCCGGATCGAGCACGATCCGGTCGTCGGGGATGCCGGCGGCCCGCATCGCCTCGACGCGCTGCGCCAGCTCGTCGCGGACGGCCGCGACGACCCCGCCCGGCCCGTCGTACACGGCGAAGTCACGCATGTGGTCGGCGTGGGCGCGCCAGTGCATCGCGACGTACGTCGCGTCGGTGGCGGCCACGGTGTCGAGCATCGCGGGGTCGGCGAGCCCGCCCGAGACGTCGTTGACGATCCGGGCGCCGGCGCTGACCGCTGCCTGGGCGACCTCGGCGCGCATGGTGTCGACCGAGACGGTCGCGCCGCCGGCCGCGAGCTCGGTGATCACCGGGATCACGCGACCGAGCTCCTCCTCGACCAGCGGCCTGGTGGCGCCGGGCCGGGTGGACTCGCCGCCGATGTCGAGGATGTCGGCGCCGTCGGCCAGCAGCTCGCGCCCGTGCGCGATCGCGGCGTCGGGGCGCAGCCACCTCCCACCGTCGCTGAACGAGTCGGGGGTGACGTTGACGACGCCCATGAGGAGCGGGGTCGACGGCATGCGCACGACCCTAGCGGCGGGCGCGGATCGCGGGCCTGGCGGTCGCGGGTTCCGGCTCAGCGCCAGGCGTAGGTGAAGCTCCAGGCGAGCGCATCGAGTGCCGGCTGGTCGAGCTCGGGGTGCCGGGCACCCATCCCGGCCGCGACCGCGCGGCCGGCGTCGGCCAGGCTCAGCGACTCCCAGTCGACGGGTACGGCGAGCGACTCGGCCACGATCGCGCGGACCCGGTCGACCAGCCCGCCCGGAGAGGACGATCGGGCGCAGGCCGCGACCGCGGACTCGTGAGCCCCTGGCCGCGGCGACGTGCCCCAGCCCAGGTAGGCGACGATCGCGCTGCTGAGCTCGTGAGCCTCCACCGCGCCAGTCTGACGCGGAGATCGCGGGGGTGGTCAGCCAGAACCCGCCCGACACGCCGTGCCAGACCCGCGAGTCGGGCGGGTTTCCCCGGCCAGCCGGGGAAACCCGCTCGGCGGCCGTCAGCGGCGGTGGATGAGCGCCATCGCCTCGGCGCGCGTGGAGGCGTTGGAGCGCATGGTGCCGCGGACGGCGGAGGTGATGGTGCGGGCGCCGGCCTTCTTGACCCCGCGCATGGTCATGCAGAGGTGCTCGGCCTCGATCACGACGATCACGCCGCGCGCCTCGAGGAGCTCCATGAGGGCGTCGGCGACCTGCGTGGTCAGCCGCTCCTGGACCTGCGGGCGCTTGGCGTAGACGTCGACCAGCCGGGCCAGCTTCGAGAGGCCGGTGATCTTGCCGGTCGCGGCCGGGATGTAGCCGACGTGCGCGACCCCGGTGAAGGGCACCAGGTGGTGCTCGCACATCGACCACAGCTCGATGTCGCGGACCAGGACCATCTCGTCGTGGCCGAGGTCGAAGGTCGTCGTGAGCACGTCCTCGGGCGACATCCGCAGGCCGGCCGTCAGCTCGGCGTACGCGCGCGCGACCCGGGCCGGGGTGTCGTGCAGGCCCTCGCGGTCGGGGTCCTCCCCGATCGCGATCAGCAGCTCGCGTACGGCGGCCTCCGCGCGCTCGTGGTCGAACGCCGGGATGTCCGCGGGCAGGCGGGTGTCCGGCCGGATCGAGTCGGTCATCGGTGGACGCCTAGGTGGTGGGACCCGGAGGGGTCGGAGGGCTCCCCGGGGCACCACCGGCGCCCGGCCCGTGCACGTCGCCACCGGCACCCGGCGGGGTCAGCACCTGGCCGGAGCCCTCCTGACCGGGCTGGCCCGGCTGCGGCTGGCCGTTGGCGATCGCGCGGTCCCGGATCCACTGCGGGATCTCGACCGGCGGGATCGTCGAGGGCACGCGCTCGTCGGAGCCGGTCCACGCGGGCCGCTCGGGGCGACGGCGCAGCGGCTCGAAGATCCGGGCGACCTGCTCCTTGTCGAGGGTCTCCTTGTCGAAGAGCTCGAGCACGAGGGCGTCGAGCACGTCGCGGTTCTCCTCGAGGATCTCGAAGGCCTCCTGGTGCGCGGTCGCGAGGAGCTTCTTGGTCTCCTCGTCGACGATCGCGGCGACGTCCTCGGAGTAGTTGCGCGAGTGACCGAGGTCGCGGCCCAGGAACGGCTCGGAGTTGGAGTCGCCGAGCTTGATCGCGCCGAGCCGCTCGGTCATGCCGTACTGGGTGACCATCGCGCGGGCCACGTTGGTGGCCTTCTCGATGTCGTTGCCGGCGCCGGTCGTCGGGTCGTGGAAGATCAGCTCCTCCGCGGCCCGGCCGCCCAGCATGTAGGCCAGCGAGTCGAGCATCTGCGAGCGGGTCTGGGAGTACTTGTCCTCGTCGGGCAGCACCATCGTGTAGCCCAGCGCCCGGCCGCGCGGCAGGATCGTGATCTTGTGGACCGGGTCGGTGCCCGGCAGCGCCGCGGCCACCAGGGCGTGGCCGCCCTCGTGGTAGGCCGTGATGAGCTTCTCCTTCTCGCTCATCAGGCGGGTACGCCGCTGCGGACCGGCGATCACGCGGTCGATGGCCTCGTCGAGGGCCTGGTTGGTGATCAGCTTCTCGTTGTTGCGCGCGGTGAGGAGCGCGGCCTCGTTGAGCACGTTGGCCAGGTCGGCGCCGCTGAAGCCCGGCGTACGCCGCGCGACCGACAGCAGGTCGACGTCCTGCGCCAGCGGCTTGCCGCGGGCGTGGACCTTGAGGATCATCTCGCGGCCGGCGAGGTCGGGGGCGTCGACCTGGATCTGGCGGTCGAAGCGGCCCGGGCGCAGCAGCGCCGGGTCGAGGACGTCGGGCCGGTTGGTCGCGGCGATGAGGATGACGCCGCCGCGGACGTCGAAGCCGTCCATCTCGACCAGCAGCTGGTTGAGGGTCTGCTCGCGCTCGTCGTGGCCGCCGCCCATGCCGGCGCCGCGGTGGCGGCCGACGGCGTCGATCTCGTCGATGAAGACGATCGCGGGCGCGTTCTCCTTGGCCTGCTCGAACAGGTCGCGGACGCGGGAGGCACCCACGCCGACGAACATCTCGACGAAGTCGGAGCCGGAGATCGAGTAGAACGGCACGCCGGCCTCGCCGGCGACCGCGCGGGCCAGCAGCGTCTTGCCGGTGCCCGGAGGGCCGTAGAGCAGCACGCCCTTGGGGATCTTGGCGCCGACGGCCTGGAACTTGGCGGGCTCCTGGAGGAACTCCTTGATCTCGCCGAGCTCCTCGATGGCCTCGTCGCAGCCGGCGACGTCCGCGAACGTCGTCTTCGGCATGTCCTTGGTGATCAGCTTGGCCCGCGACTTCGCGAACTGCATGACGCCGCGGCCGCCGCCCTGGACCTGGTTCATCAGGAAGAGGAAGAGCAGGATGATCAGCGCGAAGGGCAGCAGCGTCGCCAGGATCGAGCCGAGCAGGCTCGGCTTGGCGATGTCGACGGTGTACTGCTCGGTCTTGCCGTCGTCGACCTGCTTCTGGACCTCGTCCTGCAGCGTCGCCTGCGTGCCGTCGAGCCAGTAGGCCGTGACCTTGTCGCCGTCCTGGAGGGTGGCCTTGATCTGCTGGTCACCGTCGACGAAGGTGATCTCCTTCACCTCGCCGGAGGTGATGTAGTCCTGCATCTTGGACGCCTCGACCTCCTTGTACCCGCCGTTCGGGGCGAGGTACTGGAGGGCGAGGAGCACGCCGACGACGGCGAGGACGATCCACAGCCAGGGACCCTTGAATATGCGCTTCACAGGCTTCTCTCGGACGAGCTCATCGGAACGGTCGACGGTACACGGGTACGCGTCACCGGTCCCATTGTCGCAGGCCGGTCCAGCGCTGGGCGCCGGGGCGTCGGGCCCGGTCGATCAGGTCGAGTCGGCGCTGATTCACCCACGAGTGGGCGCTGATTCACCCGACCCCGGAGAATCGGCGCCGGCTCGAGGGTGAGATGGCGCCGACTCGGCGAGGAGTCGCTGCTCGCCGATCAGCTGTAGACGTGCGGCGCCAGGGTGCCGATGTCGCGGAGGTTGCGGTAGCGCTCCCGGTAGTCCAGGCCGTAGCCGACCACGAACTCGTTGGGGATGTCCCAGCCGACGTACTTGACCTCGACCGGCATGGTCAGCGCCTCGGGCTTGCGCAGCAGCGTGCAGATCTCGACGCTCGCAGGGTTGCGCGAGGTCAGGTTGGAGGTCAGCCACGACAGGGTCAGGCCGGTGTCGATGATCTCGTCGACGATGACGACGTGCCGGCCCGAGATGTCGGTGTCGAGGTCCTTGAGGATCCGGACGACGCCGCTGGACTTCGTCCCGGAGCCGTACGACGAGACCGCCATCCAGTCCATCTCGAGGTGCCGGCTGAAGCTGCGCGCCAGGTCGGCCATCACCATCACCGCACCCCGCAGGATGCCGACGATGAGCAGGTCCTTGCCCGCGTAGTCGACCTCGATCTGTGCGGCCAGCTCGGCCAGCCGACCCTGGATCTGCTCCTCGGTGTAGAGGACGTTGACCAGGTCGTTCTCCACGTCGGAAGAGTCCATGGCGGGAAGCCTAGTTGCTCCCGCCGGGACCTCAGCGGCGGGGCTTCTTGACGACCAGGGTGACCGAGCCGGACTTCGAGGCCTTCAGGCTCGAGCTGCCGAGGTAGCTGGCGACCAGGTGGTGCGAGCCGACGCCGAGCTTGTCGAGCACGACCGAGACCTCGCCCTTCGCGCCGGCCTTGAGCGTGGCCTCGCCGACGACCCGGCGGCCCTCGAGGATCTCGATGTCACCGGTGGGGCGCTTGGTGGCGGAGGTCGACACCTTCACCTCGATCTCGCCCTTCTCCTTGGTCGTGATCGACTTGTCGGAGAGCTCGGCCGTCGTCTTCGTGCTGGGCAGGGTCTTCTTGAGCGTGAGCTCGCCGAGGGCGAGGCGGCGCTTGGTGACCTCGAGACCACTGATGGTCCGGGTGTCGTAGCCGCTCTTGGAGAGGGTGAGGCTGTAGGTGCCCTTCGCGCCGACCTCGACGAAGAAGAAGCCGTGCTGCGGGCCGCTCGCCCACTGGCTGGCGTAGGTGAGGGCGGAGGCGACCGGCTTGCCCTTCTTGTCCAGGGCCTGCACCTTCACGTCGTCGATGGCCTTGCCGCTCTGGTCGACGACGACGCCCTTGATCAGCGGGCTGCTCGCCGCGGCGTGCGGGGCGGCCGCGGTCGCCTGGGGGTGCGAGGTCGCCGCGTCGGCGGACATCGCGAACGGGACGACGCAGAGGCCGGCGGCCGCGACGGCGGCCACGACGGTACGGACGTGCATGGAGGCTCCTGGGCAGGCGGCGGCCGGGACACCCCGGCGTGGACAGTGTGACTGCCTGATCGGCGGGCTGTCTCAGGATCTGACAGGTTGCTCCACGAACTCGAGGCGACTGTCCACCCTGCGGAAGCACAGGTGGCCCGGGAGGTCGACCCACTTCTGCCCCCGCCAGTCGGTGAGCAGGGTGTCCATCGCGAGCACGTGCCCGTGGAAGAGCTCCGCGGCCGGGGCGCCGGCGTCGAGGGCGGCGATCCGCAGCACCCGACGCCGGATCGGGGACGGCAGGGCCAGCAGCCCGTCGACGGGCAGGCCGTGACCGGCGAGGTCGGCGTACGCCGCCTCGGCGGTGTCGTCGAGCAGGTCCATGTCGCCGCGGAGCTGGTCGGCGGTCCGGGCGAGGGTGTCGGCGACGCCGGGGCCGAGCTCGTCCTCGAGCATCGGCAGCACCCGCCGGCGGACCCGGACCCGGGTGTAGCCGGGGTCCTCGTTGTGCGGGTCGTCCCACACCTCGAGGCCCTCGACCTGGCAGGCGGTCACCGTGTCGTCGCGGGCGACGTCGAGGAGGGGGCGGCGGAAGCAGTCGAAGGCCCGGCGCATGCCGGCGAGGGACCGCCCGCCCGAGCCGCGGGTCAGGCCGAGCAGCACCGTCTCGGCCTGGTCGTCGCGGGTGTGCCCGAGCAGCACCGCGGCGGCGTCGAAGCGCTCGGCGACCTCCTCGAGCACGGCGTACCTGGCGCGGCGTGCGGCCGCCTCGGGCCCGAGACCGGCGCCCTCGACGTGGACGCGCGCCGAGAGGGTCTCGTCGACGCCGATCGCGGCGAGCTGCTCGACCACCCGCGCGGCCTGCGCGGCGGAGCCCGGCTGGAGTCCGTGGTCCACGGTCGCGCCGACGACCCGCCAGCCGGCGGCGCGGGCCTCGAACACCGTGGCCGCGGCCAGCGCGAGGGAGTCGGCGCCGCCGGAGCAGGCCACGACCACGACCCGGCCCGGGTCGACGTCGGCCAGACCCTGCCGGACGGCGCGGCGTACGGCGGCGACCGACGGGTGCAGGGTCACAGCACTCGGCTGACCCAGGCCCGGGGGTCGGCGATCTCGGCCTTGGTCGGGAGGTTCTCGGGGCGCTCCCAGATCGCGTTGAACTCGGCCATGCCGACCTTGTCGACGACACCGCGGACGAACGTCGCGCCGTCGCGGTACTGCGCCATCTTGGCGTCGAGGCCGAGCGCGCGGCGCAGCACGCGGTCGAGGACGCCGACGCCCTTGCGGCGGCGGTTGAAGCGCTTGCGGATGTCGGCGACCGTCGGGATCACGGTCGGGCCGACGCCGTCCATGACGACGTCGGCGTGGCCCTCGAGCAGCGACATGACGCCGGTGACCCGGTCGATGATCTCCTTCTGCTCCGGGCTGCCGACCGCCTCGACCAGGCTGGTGCCGCGGGCGCCGTCGCGGATCGCCTCCAGCACCCGGCCCAGCCCGTCGTCGAAGAAGCCGGACGGCTCCAGCGAGTCCGCGAGCGCGTGCATCTGGCCGAGGAGGTGGTCGCCGAGCCACGGGGTCGAGGTGAACTGCACCCGGTGGGTCTCCTCGTGGAGGCAGACCCAGAGCCGGAAGTCATGGGGATCGACGCCGAGCTCGCGCTCGACGTGGACGATGTTGGGGGCCACCAGCAGCAGCCGGCCGGCCGGCGCGTGGAACGGCTCGAACTGGCCGAGCACCTTGCCGGCCAGGAAGCCGAGGACCCCGCCGACCTCCGCGCCGGTGACCCGGGAGCCGATCGCGCGGGCCAGGCCGGACGGAGTGCGGCCGTCCTTGCCGGTGAGCTTGTCGACGACGGGGCCGAGGGCGACCGCGAACCCGTCGGCGTTGGCCTGCACCCACCCGGCGCGGTCGACGACCACCACGGGTGCGGTCCGCTCGGCGACGACCAGTCCGGTGAAGTCGCGCACCAGCCCGGTCGAGCGGTCGGCGTCCGCACGGAGCTCCGCGACCACGGCGGCGGCGTCCTGCCGGGAGACCTGCGGGCCCTCGCCGGCCAGGCGGGAGCCGATCGAGACGGCGAGCCGCCAGTCGACCATGCCCGCGTCGCCGCCGGCTGCCGTCGAGGTCATGGGCCGACCGTACCCGTCGCCGCACAACGACAGGCGGCGAGCGCGCTGGTCGCGGCGTCGAGGGCGGCCCGGGCGTCGAGGGTGTCGAGGACGTCGATGTCGTCGGCCATGAGGGCGAAGACCATCGGGGCCCCGGTCCGGTCGGTGACGATGCCGGCCAGGCTGCTGACCCCGGTCAGCGTGCCGGTCTTCGCGCGCACCAGCCCGCGGCCCTGGTCGTCGCGGGCCTCGGTGAAGCGCTCGGTGAGCGAGCCGGTGAAGCCGGCGACGGGCAGCCCGGTGATCACCGAACGGAGCTCGGGGTGGTCGTCGCTGCTCGCGGTCTCGAGCACCGCGGTCAGGGTGTCGGGGTCGACGCGGTCGTCGCGGGACAGGCCGCTGCCGTCGTACACGCGGGCGCCGTCGGTCGGGACACCGAGGTCGTCGAGGGTGTCGACGACCGCGCGGGCGCCGGCGGCGAAGGAGCCGGTGCCGGAGGTGGCGATCCCGACCTGGCGGGCCAGCACCTCGGCGGCCTCGTTGTCGCTGGTCTCCAGGGTGTGCTCGACGATCCGGTCGAGCGGCTCGCTGTCGACGCGCGCGAGCTCGGCGGCGCCGGCGGGAGCGGTCGCGGGGGCGGGGTCGCCGGTGGTCCGGACGCCGGCCTTGGCGAGCGCGGCGGCGAACCGGTCTGCGGCCGTCGCGGCCGGATCGGCCACGCGGCCGTAGCCGGCCTCGGTGCGACCCTCGTCGATCCAGAGCGGCTGGATCGGCGCGACCACGCCCTCGGAGATGTAGCTGGCCGGCCAGTGCGGGCTGACGTCGGGTCCGCTGAAGAGGCTGGTGTCGAACCCGACCTTCACGCGTGCGCCCGCAGGCAGCGCCTGGGCGGTCTTCCGGGCGAGGGTCGTGAGGTCGCCGGCCTCGAGCAGCGGGTCGCCGCCGCCGACCAGCACGACCCGCCGGGCACCGTCCGCGACGACGGTGGTCGCGAAGGTGTGGTCGGGACCAAGGACCTCGAGCGCGGCGGTGGTGGTCAACAGCTTGAGCGTCGAGGCGGGGACGGCCTCGCCGGTGCCGTCGGAGTAGAGGAGCGTCCCGTCCAGGCCGGCGACCGTGGCGAGGACGTGTCCGCCGAGGTCGTCGTCGGTCAGGAGCGGCGCGAGGGCGCGGCGTACCCGGTGGGGCGCGGGCGTGCCCGTGGCCGGGTCCGCGACCGCGGCGGGGTCGCCGATCGTGGGGAGGTCGAGGCCCGCGGGAGGCGGAACCTCGGCGGGGGTGTCGGCCTCCGGGGTGTCGTCGCGACCGAGCCAGTACGTCGTACCGGCGGCCGCGAGGATCGCCAGGACGAGCACGACCGGCAGCCAGAACGCGAGCCGGGAGCCGTGGTGTGCGTCACGTCTCCCCACCTGGCACCCCTTCCGACTCCCTGTTTGCGGCCATTGTGCGCGAGACTGACCCAGACCCCACGCGTGGGTCACCCGATCTTGTAGGCCGATGGCGGAGGAAGACGTGCTCGAGTTCGACGTGCTGGTGGAGATCCCCAAGGGCGAGCGGAACAAGTACGAGGTCGACCACGAGTCCGGTCGGCTCCGGCTGGACCGCACCCTCTTCACCTCGACGGCCTACCCGGCCGACTACGGCTACATCGAGAACACCCTCGGCCAGGACGGCGACCCGCTCGACGCGATGGTGATCCTCCAGCAGCCGACCTTCCCGGGCTGCCTGATCCGCTGCCGCGCGATCGGCATGTTCCGGATGACCGACGAGGCCGGTGGCGACGACAAGGTCCTCTGCGTCCCCGCGACCGACCCGCGCCAGGAGCACCTGCGCGACATCTCCCACGTGTCGAAGTTCGACCGTCTCGAGATCCAGCACTTCTTCGAGGTCTACAAGGACCTCGAGCCCGGCAAGTCGGTCGAGGGCGCCGAGTGGGTCGGCCGGACCGAGGCCGAGGCCGAGGTGCACGCGTCGTTCGAGCGGTTCAAGACCGAGGGTCACTGACCCCGAGGGAGTTTCGTCGGCCGGCCGACGAAACTCACGCGAGCAGGTCGGGCGACCGGAGCATCTCCACCGGGACCGCCCAGGCGTCGACGAGGTCGACGGCGATGGGCCGGACCTGGCGGCAGAGCCGGTTGACCTCGCGGCTGATCGACTTCGACCGGACGACGGTCAGGCGGCCGTGCTCCATGAACCAGGCCCGGTCGGCCTCGATCGTGGTGAGTGCGAAGAGGTCGCAGATCAGGCGCAGGGCGACCTTGTTGTCGCCGTCCTCCAGCGACTCGACCCGGTCGACGAAGGCCTCGAGGACGAGCCGCTCGACGTGGGCGTTGGCCGCGGCGATGACGTGGTCCTGGACCGAGGAGAAGACGACGCCCGGGTTCATCTTCTGGTCGATGCCGCGCTTGAGGCGGCGGGCGACGCCGGCCAGCATGTGCTCCTCGCGGAAGCGGAGCATGGCGAGCTGGTACTCCGAGTCGAGCAGGCCGGCCTCCTGGTCCCACTCGTCGCCGCCGGGCAGCAGGTCGCGGACCCGCTCGAGCAGCTTGTGGACCGAGGTGCGCTCGATGACGGTCTCGACGGCGAGGTTGGTGACGAAGCGGACCATGCCGAGCTGGTCCATGTCCTCGAACTCGCTGGCGTAGTCGGTCAGCAGGCCCTTGGCCACGAGCTGGAGCAGCACGTGGTTGTCGCCCTCGAACGTCGTGAAGATGTCGCTGTCGGCCTTGAGCGCCGCGAACCGGTTGACCGCGAGGTAGCCCGCGCCGCCGCACGCCTCGCGGCACTCCTGGATGGTCCGCGTCGCGTGCCAGGTGCCGAGCGCCTTGGTGCCGGCCGCGCGGCCCTCGAGCTCGCGGCGGGTGTGCTCGTCGTCCTTGATGCCGGAGAAGACCTGGTGCAGCTGGGTGCGGACGACGTCCTGGGCGAAGTGCAGCGCGTAGGTGCGGGCGATCAGCGGCAGCAGCCGGCGCTGGTGCATGCCGTAGTCGAGGAGCAACTGCTCCTCGGTGTCCGAGGCGGCCTCGAACTGCCGGCGGCGTACGGCGTACTTCGTCGCGATCGCCAGCGCCACCTTGGCCGCGTTGATGCCGGCGCCGCCGACGCAGACCCGACCCTGCACGAGGGTGCCGAGCATCGTGAAGAAGCGCCGATTGGGGTTGTCGATCGAGCTCTCGTAGACGCCCTCGGGCGACACGTCGGCGAAGCGGTTGAGCAGCGCCTCGCGCGGCACCCGGACGCCGGCGAAGGAGATCCGGCCGTTGTCGACGCCGTTGAGGCCCATCTTGCGGCCGTCGTCCTCGATGGTGACGCCGTCGAGGACCTTCCCGTCCTTGCGCACCGGGACGACGAAGGCGTGGACCCCCTCCGAGGTGCCGTCGATCTCGAGCTGCGCGAAGACCACGGCGAGCTCGGCGTGCTTGGCCGCGTTGCCGATGTAGTCCTTGCGGGCCTGCTCGCCGTGCGTGGTGATCACGAACTCCTGGGTGTCCGCGTCGTACGTCGCGACCGTGCCGAGCGCCTGCACGTTGGAGCCGTGGCCGGTCTCGGTCATCGCGAAGCAGCCCATCAGCTTCCCGCTGACGAGGTCGGCGAGGTAGGCGTCGTGGTGGTGCTTCGTGCCGAGCTGGAGGATCGCGCCGCCGAAGAGGCCGAACTGGACGCCGACCTTCACCAGGACCGACAGGTCGCCGTAGGCGAGGGTCTCGAACGCCGCGATCGAGGCACCGATGTCGCCACCGCCGCCGTACTCCTCCGGGAAGCCCATGCCGGTCTGTCCGGTCGCGGCCATCTCGACCACGAGCTCGCGGACCCGCTCGCGGAACTCGTCGACGCCGAGCTCCTCGGCGTCCTCGAGGACGGAGGCGTACGTCGCGAGGTTGCTGCGGACCAGGTCGCGGATCTCGGCGTACTCCCCGTCGAGGAGCGTGGTCAGGGCGGGGACGTCGACCTCGGGGGTGGGCGCGCCCGCGGTCACGGGGGGCACGGCGGTGTCGGTGGCCATGCCGGACGGATACCCATCCCGGACGCGCGCCAAGCGAGTGATCTGTACCGCTTCGGCTCGCTTCGGCCGGGCCCGGCGACTCAGGGGCGGGCGTAGAAGTTGGGGGCGATCCAGTAGTACATCGAGGTCTCCTCGACGTCCTCGCCGGTGCGCGGCGCCTGGATGATCCGGCCGCCGCCGACGTAGAGCGCGACGTGGTAGATCGACGAGGGGCTGCTCGACGATCCCCAGAAGACCAGGTCGCCGGGCTGGAGCTGGCTCGCGCTGATCGGGGTGGACTGCTCGTACTGCGCGACGGAGTAGTGCGGCAGCGAGATGCCGCCGGCGCGCCAGGCGCCCATGGTGAGGCCGGAGCAGTCCCACGAGCTCGGCCCGGCGGCGCCCCAGACGTACGGGTCGCCGATCTGGCTGCGGGCGAAGGCGATGGCCGCGGCGGCGCCGGCGGCCGGGGCCGTGGGGGTGCTCGGGGTCGTCGGGGTGGTGGGGGTCGTCGGGGTGGTGGGCGTGCTCGGCGTCGACGGGTCGTCGCTCGGCTCCTGCGTGGGCTCCTGGCTCGGCTGGTCGCCGGCGTCGTCCTTCGCCTGCTGGGCCGCCTGGGCGGCCTGCTGCTCGGCCTCGTGCTGGGCGGCCCTCGCCGCCGCCTCGGCGGCCTTGCGCTCGAGGTCCGACTGCCGGCGCTGGGCGAGCTGGACGCTGACGTGCTGCAGGTCGGCCAGGCGAGCGACGAGCGTGGTCTTCTGGTCGGCGATCCGCTGCGCCTCGGCGGCGGCCGCGTCGGCGGCGTCCTGCGCGGCCTGCCTCGCGTCCAGCGCGTCCTGGGCGGCCTGCTCGGCGTCGTCCTGCGCGTCGGCGGCCTGGTCGCTCGCGACCTGGGCGAGGGTCGAGGCGGCCCGGAAGTCGTCGTACCGCCCGCCGATCGCGCCCTCGGCGGCGTCGAGCGTCGCGGTGTGCTGGGCGACGGTCTCGATGCCGTCGGACTGGACGATCGCGGCGAGGGTGGTCAGGCCGGGCGACATCTCGTAGGAGCGCACGACCGCGCTGCTGTAGGCGTCGCGCTGCCGGTCGACGTCGGCCGCGGCGACCGCGGCGCGGTGCTGGGCCTCCCGCGCGGCCTTGCGGGCCTGAGCGGCCCGCCACCGGGCGCCGTTGTAGGCCTCGGCCGCCTGGGCCGCGACCACCGACGACTGCTGGAGCCGCTGGTTGGCGAGCACGAGCTGGGCCTGGACGCCGGCGACGTCGTCGGCCGCGTGGACCGCGTCGGCCTTGGCGTCGCGCACGTCCTGCTTGGACGGCGTCGTGTGGTCGTCCGCCAGGGCGAGGCCGGAGCCCACGCCGGCCGTGAGACCGCCGACGGAGAGGGCCAGGACGAGCGTCGCCGACACACCGAGCACTCGCACCGAGCTGCCCCCTTCGAGACCCCTTCAGGGATGCCGCCCCATGCGGCACTCGCAGCACGTTAGAGAACTTTCGTCACATTGGGAACATTTTCCCCAACTTTTTCTTCCGTCACCGGCGTGTCGCCTTGACGAACTACACCGTTGTAACTTTCGCGAGAGTGGCGTAGTCCCGGACGTTTTCGCGGTCGCGAGGACCGCCGGACCGCGAGAACGTGCGGGACTACCGCGCCTGGGCGCAGGGGCCTCAGCGGTCGACGGGGACGTGCGAGGTGGTCGTCGTCGGGTGCGAGGCGAGGCCGTGCTTGTCGAACTTCTGACCGCTGGCGAGGCCGCCGACGTAGAAGGAGATGAAGGCGATCATCACGCCCGCGATGTCGTCGGCGATGTAGTGCCAGCCGAAGTAGAGGGTGGCCACGACGATGAGACCGAAGTTGACCCAGAACGCGGTCCGGATGATCCGGTTGCGGACGGTGAACTGCACCATCAGCGCCCAGAGCAGGCCGATGCCGGTGTGCAGGCTCGCGAAGCCGGCGACGGTCTGCGCCTGGCCGTCGCCCCACAGGACGCCCTGCCGCGCGTTGACCAGTGAGTTCATCAGGTCGGTGGTCCCGGTGTGGGCGAGGTTGTAGAGGTAGGGGTACTCCAGGCCCGGGCCGATGGTCGGCAACGCGTAGTAGGAGATCGTGCCGAGCGTCCACGCGATGCCCTGCGAGGTGACGAACCACCAGCCGTAGGAGAGGTTGCGCGACCACACCAGCCAGACGGTCACCATGATCGCGACCATCGGGATGAAGAGCAGGTAGAAGTTCGACAGGAAGTGCGCCGTGAAGTCCGTGCCGAGCAGCTGGTGGAGCACGGTGCCGGGGTTGTGCCCGAAGAAGAGCACCCGGTCGAGCGAGTGCAGCTCGCGGTCGTACATCCGACCGCTCACCAGCGGGAGGAACGACTTGAGGTTCCGGTAGCAGACGTAGATCACGTAGAAGCAGGCGATGCCGAGCAGCACCAGCAGCAGCCGCTCCCGGGACCAATGCGAGCGCCACCGGTCCCGGATCAGCTCCGGCCACCGGGCGGGGCGGCCGCGGGAGATCCAGACGGCGCGGGGCACGAGGTCGAGGAAGAGCGCGCCGAAGCAGAGGATCGGGAGCCGGACGAACGCCGGGCCGAGGAAGCTGCCGTCGGGGTCGATCAGCGGCCGGCCGACGTACCAGGCCGTGATCGCCGCCCAGATGCCCATGGCGATGGCGTTGACCACGAGCAGGGTCCAGGCGCGGCGATACACGCCCGCCAGTGTAGGGATGGTGACCAGTCAATGGCCCGCAGGTATCGCGGCCAGCCGCGAGGCGTCGACCCCGAGCACGACCTCGTCCCCCGGCGCCGCGTGGGTGTCGAGGCGGGCGACGGCGTCGACCTCGCCCAGGCCGTCGACGTCGACGACCAGCCTGATCTGCCCCGGCGTCACGCGGGCGGAGGAGACCGTCCCCGCCAGCGGTCCCGCGTCGGCGACCGCCAGCGCGGAGCGGCGTACGGCGACCGCGTCCGTGCCCACCGGCAGCCCCGCGGCCCGCAGGAGCGTGTGGGCGGCCTCACCGTCGAGGACCCGCGCGTAGCCGAGGAAGAGCGCGGTCGCCGCGTCCGCCGGCGCCTGCCAGACCTCACCGATCCCGCCCTGCTGGACGATCCGCCCGTCGCGCATCACGGCCAGCCGGTCGGCCACCGCGAAGGCCTCCTCGTGGTCGTGGGTGACCATCAACGCCGTGGTGCCGGCCTCGCGGAGGATGCGGGCCAGGTCCGTGGCGAGCCGCCCGCGCAGGCCGGCGTCGAGGGCCGAGAGCGGCTCGTCGAGCAGCAGCAGCCGCGGCCGCACGGCGAGCGAGCGGGCCAGGGCGACGCGCTGCCGCTCGCCGCCGGACAGGGTCGCCGGCAGCCGGTCCTCGTAGCCCTCGAGACCGACCAGCGCGAGCAGCTCGCGGACCCGCGCGGCGGCGTCGGGGGTACGCCGCAGCCGCAGCGCGTAGCCCACGTTGCGGGCGACCGTGAGGTGCCCGAAGAGCTGGCCGTCCTGGAACATCAGGGCGAAGCCGCGCTTGTGCGTCGGGACGCCGGCGAGGTCGTCGCCGTCCCAGCTCATCCGGCCGGACGACGGCTCCAGCCCGGCGATCGCCCGCAGCAGCGTGGACTTGCCGGACCCGCTCGGGCCGAGCACGGCGAGCACCTGGCCGTCGGCGAGGTCGAGCGAGGCGTCGAGGAGCGCCGGCGCGCCGTCGTACGAGACGGAGACGTCGCGGAGGGAGAGCATCAGAAGGCCCCCACCGTCGGGACCCGGAGCCGCTCGACCACGAGCATCACCACCGCGGTGCAGGCGGCGAGGACGACGGAGGCGGCGAGCGCCATGCCGTAGTTCATCGCCCCCGGGTGGCCGATCAGGTGGAAGATCACGATCGGCATCGTCGGGTGGTCGTCACGGGCCAGGAACGACGTCGCGCCGAACTCCCCCAGCGACACCGCGAAGGCAAAGCCGGCCGCCGCCAGCAGCGGCTTCCACATCGTCGGCAGGTCGACGGTGGCGAAGACCCGCAGCGGCCCGGCGCCGAGGGACGCCGCCGCCTGGCGCTGGCGGTCGTCGATGCCGCCGAGCACCGGCACGAGCGTGCGGACCACCAGAGGGAGCGCCACCAGGGCCTGGGCGATCGGCACCAGCAGGAGCGAGTCGCGCAGGTCGAGCGGCGGCCGGTCGAGGGTGATCAGGAAGCCGAACCCGAGCGTCACCGCGGAGACGCCGAGGGGCAGCATGAAGAGGCCGTCGAGCAGCCCCCGCGCACGCCGCTCGGCGCGCGACCGGGACCGGCGGCTGACGACGACGGCGACGAGCACGCCGAGCCCCAGCGACATCCAGGTCGCGTCGACCGCGGTGCGCAGCGAGGTGACGAGCGCGTCGGTGACGGGCACCAGCAGGGCCTGCCGCGAGCCGGTGCCGTCGAGGGCGCGGTAGTTGGCGAGGCTCCAGCCGTCGTCGACCTGCAGCGAGCCGACCACCAGCGCCGCGATCGGCAGCCCGACCAGGAGCAGCACGAGGCCGGTCGCGACCATGCCGGGCCAGTCCCCGCGCGACGGCCGCGGCGGCCGCGCGGTCGAGCGCGCCAGCGTCGGGTCCGGCACGGCCCGCAGCCGGCTCGTGATCGCGAGCAGGGCGGTGATCGCCAGGAGCTGCACGATCGACAGGGCCGCGGCGGCCTGGAGGTCGAGCAGGTTGGTGGTGAGCAGGTAGATCTCGGTCTCCACCGAGGAGTAGCGCAGCCCGCCGAGCGTCAGCACGACCCCGAACGCCGTGGCGCAGAAGAGGAAGACGACGCTCGCCGCCGACACGATCGCCGGGCGGAGCGCCGGGAGCGTCACGGTCCGGAAGACGTACGCCGGGCTCGCGCCGAGCGCGGCGGCCGCCTCGGCCGGCCGGGGGTCGAGCGACTCCCACGCGGCGCCGACCGCCCGGATCACGACGGCGACGTTGAAGAACGCCAGCCCGGCGACGATCGCCGCGGCCGACCCGTCGAGGCCGAGGAAGCCGAGCGGGCCGGCCTCGCCGATCAGCTCGCGGAAGGCCACGCCGACCACGACCGTCGGCAGCACGAACGGCACCACCAGCAGCGCGCGGAGCACCCGGCGCCCGGGGAAGCGCCGGCGGTGCAGCAGGTGCGCCGTCGGGACGCCGAGCAGCAACGACACCGCCGTACCGGCACAGGCGGACCACACCGTGAACCAGATGACCCGGTGCACGCGCGGCCGGGCCAGCACCTCCAGGACCGCGCCGGGGTCGAAGGAGCCGTCGGTCCAGAAGCCCTCCGAGATCATGCCGCTGACGGGCAGCACGAAGAACACGCCGAGGACGGCCAGCGGCACCGCCGCCAGGCCGACCAAGGACAGGGCGCGTCTCATCGGGAGGTGATGTCGCTCCACTCGCGCAGCCACTCGTCGCGGTGCTCGGCGATGTCGGCCGGCGCGACCTCGAGCGGGTCGGTCGGCTGCTTCGCGAACCGCGCCCACTCGGCCGGCAGGTCCACCGAGGAGTCGACGGGGAAGACGTACATGCTGTCCGGCAGCGCGGCCTGGACGTCGTGGCTGAGCAGGAAGTCGATGAACGCCTCGGCACCGTCGGGGTTCTCGGCACCGGCCAGCACCCCGGCGTACTCGACCTGGCGGAAGCAGGTGTCGAGCAGGGCGCTCGTCGTCGACGTGTCGCCGTCGACCGTGAAGGCCGGCGAGGAGTCGTAGGACAGCACGATCGGCCGGTCGCCCTTGCCGCCGCCCTGCGTGAAGTCGACCTCGTAGGCGTCCGACCACCCCGCGTCGAGCTTGGTGCCGTTCTCCATCAGCCGCTGCCAGTAGTCGGGCCAGTCGTCGCCGTACTTCGCGATGGTGGCGAGCAGGAACGCCATGCCGGGCGAGCTCGTCGCGGCGCCAGGGGTGACGAAGAGGCCGTCGTACGCCGGCTTCGTGAGGTCGTCGAGCCCCGCCGGCGGGGCGAGGTGGTGGGCGTCGAACCAGGTGTCGTCGACGTTGACGCAGACGTTGGCGTCGTCGATCGGCGTCAGGTCGTGGTCGTCGTCGCCCGGCAGGCGGTACTGGTCCGCACCCGCGGGCAGCGTCGCGTCGTACGACGCGAAGACGCCCTCGTCGAGCGCCCGGGACGCGAAGGTGTTGTCGACGCCGAAGGACACGTCGCCGAGCGGGTCGTCCTTGGTCAGCACCAGCTTGTTGGTCAGCGTGCCGGCGTCTCCGGACGCCCGGATCACCAGGTCGTAGCCGGACTCCTCCTCGAACTGCTTCTGCAGCTTCTTCGGCAGCACGAACGACTCGTGGGTGACCAGCACGACGCGCTTCGACGCGGGCTGGTCGCTCGCGCTGTCACCGCCGATCGCCGAGCAGCCGGTCGCCGCCAGCGCCAGCACGAGCGCAGGCGCGACCACATGGAAATACCTCAACTCCGACTCCCTTCGCCGGTGCTAACCGGGGCAGGTTCATAGGGTCTGCGGCTGATCCGCACTCTCAGCACGCTCGCGCGTGCTCCCCTGTCTTGTGGGTCGAGCGTATCCCTAGGCTGGGCCCATGCGGATCCTGGGCGTCCCCTTCGACCATCTCGACGCCTCCACCGCGTACGCCGTGTGGAAGCTGCGCCAGGACGTCTTCGTCGTCGAGCAGGAGTGCCCCTACCCCGACCTCGACGGTCGTGACGACGAGCCGGGCACTCGACACGTCGTGCTCGACGACGACGGCGTGGTGCTGGGCTACGCCCGGGTGCTCGACGACGGCGAGACCTGGCGGATCGGTCGCGTCGTGCTCGCCCGGCAGGCCCGCGGCCGCGGGCTCGCCGACGCCGTCATGGAGACCGCGCTCCAGCTCAGCAAGGGGCGCGACGTGCTGCTGGACGCGCAGTCCCCGCTGGCGGGGTGGTACGCGACGTTCGGCTTCGCGACCGACGGCCCGGAGTTCCTGGAGGACGGGATCCCCCACACCCCGATGCGGCTCAGCCGCTGACGGCGTAGACGACCCCGGCCTCGGAGTCGGTGGCGGTCGCCCGGCCCTGCGCCGCGAGCAGGTCGAGGTGCGCCTTGGTCTCCATCGACGCCATGCCCTGGGCGAAGAGGTCGAGGTCGGCGTACGGGTGGTCGTGGCGCGTCCAGGCCAGCTCGTGCGCGACCTGGTGGGCGGTCCGGGGACCGGACGCCAGGGCGGCGAGGCTGAGGTCGAGGCGCCGCTCGTGGTGGGCGAGCAGCTCGTCGACGCGCGCGTGCGAGGACGGCGAGACCGGTCCGTGCGCGGGCAGGATCGTGAGGTCCGGCAGCGCGCGGACCTTGGTCAGCGAGGCCATGAAGTCGCCGAGCGGGTCGGCCACCGGCGGCACGGTGAACCCGATCGACGGCGTGATGGTGGGCAGCACGTGGTCGCCGGCGAAGAGCAGCCCGGCGGCCTGCTCGGCGAAGACGTAGTGGCCCGGCGTGTGACCAGGGGTGTGCACCGCGTCGAGGGTGCGCGTCCCCACGGTGAGCTGATGGTCGCCGGTCAGCCAGCGGTCGGGGTACTGCCACCAGGCCGGGTCGGGGAGCTCGCGCGGGCCGGCCGCCCACTCGTCCGCGATCTCGTGGGCGCCCGCGGTCCGCAGCACGGAGAGGAAGGGACCCTCGTCCAGCTCCTCGACGTTGTTGAGCAGGTCGAGGCCGGGCTTCTCGCCGGCGCCGAGGGCGACCTCCGCGCCGTACTCCTGCCCGAGCACCGCGGCCATCGTGTAGTGGTCGCGGTGGATGTGGGTGACCAGGAAGCGGCGGATGTCACCGAAGCCGTAGCCGACCTCGCGCAGGCAGCGGTCGAGCAGGTCGCGGGCGACGTCGATCGCCCAGCCACCGTCGACGAGGGTGAGGCCGTCGTCGGTCTCGAGCGCGTAGACGTTGACCGCCTTGAGCCCGTCCATGGGCAGCGGGAGCGGGATCCGGTGGATCCCGTCGGTCACCTTCCAGGCCCCCTCCTTCGACCAGTGCTCGCCGGAGTCGGGCGAGACGGCGTACGCGGTCGGAGTGCTCGAGGACGTCACCTGCCGGACCTTACGCAGTGCTCGATCACGGGGAGACGTCGGGGAAGCCGAGGTCGAGGGTCGGCTGCTGGATGCCGCCGTCGATCTCGATCAGCTTGCCGGTGACGTACTGGCCGGCCTTCGACGCCAGGTAGAGCACGCCCGCCGCGATGTCCTCCGGCTCGCCCACCCGGCCGAGCGGGGTCTTGTCCTCGAGCTGGCCCATCAGCTCGGGCTGGCCGGCGACGAACTCCAGCGCGCTGGTGAGGATCGAGCCGACGTAGATGCCGTTGACGCGGATCCTCGGCGCGAGGTCCTGCGCGGCCATCTTGGTCCAGTGCGCGAGCGCCGCCTTCGCGGTGCCGTAGGCGACGAAGCCGCGGTCCGCCGTACGCCCCATCATCGAGCTGATGGTGACGACGCTCTTCTGCCGACCGTCGTCGTCCTTGAGCATCAGCGGCACGGCGGCCCGGGTCAGCGCGTGGGCGGTGGCCACGTTGAAGCTGAACGCCTCGTTGAGGAAGCGAGGACTCGTCTGGAGGAACTCCTTCGGGAAGGTGCCCCCGACGTTGTTGACGACGGTGTCGAGCCGGCCGAGCTCGTCGTACGCCGTCTGCGCGAGCCCGGCGACGGCGTCGAGGTCGCTGAGGTCCGCCGGGACGACGACGCAGCGCCGGCCGGTCGCGCGGACCTGCTCGGCGACGACCTCGAGCTGCTCCGCCGTACGGGCGGAGATGAGCACGTCGGCGCCGGCCTCGGCGAGGGAGACGGCGGTCGAGGCGCCGAGGCCGCGGCCCGCGCCGGTGACGATGGCGACGGTGCCGGCGACGGAGAAGCGGTCGAGGATGCTCACCTGCTCACCAGCCCTCGGCCGGTGACCAGCGGGAGGTCCAGGGCGGTGACGAGGCCACCGGGGGCGGCGACGACCGCCGGCACGGCGTTCACGATCCGCTGCGCGGTGGTGATCATGCCGGAGACGTTGTGGTCGCCGTGCTCGCCGTGGTGGGTGAGGTCGCACTGCATGAAGGGCTCTCCCTTGATGATCACGCGGTAGCCACCGCCGCCCTCGGCGGGCTGTGGCCAGTCGGGCATCTGGTCGGGGTGGGTGCGGGTGACGTGCTCGACGACGACCCGGTCGACACCGTCGACCCGGCCGCGGAGCTCGAAGCGGACCGAGCCGCGGGTGCCGGCCTTCACGTCGCCGGAGACCGAGTCGGTGTCGAACTCGGCCGGACGCTGGTCGACCCACTCGGTGAGCGGCTCGTCGAGCACGATGTCGAGGCCGGCGGCGATCTGGCGGACCACGCTCCCCCAGGCCATGCTCAGGACGCCGGGCTCCCAGAGGAACGGCTTGTAGTCCATCGGCCGGCCGAAGCCGAACATGTCGCCCATCACCACCGGCTGGTAGTAGGTCGAGTAGTCGGCGATCTCCATGACCCGCACCTCGTCGATGCGCTGGGAGAGGCTGGTCAGGCTCAGCGGCAGGATGTCGTTGGCGAAGCCCGGGTCGATGCCGTTGACGTGCAGGCTGGCGCCGGTACGCCGACCGGCCTCGGCCAGTCGCTCGAGCATCTCCGGCGGGAGGATGTGCTCGGGCCACTGCAGCAGGACCGGGCCGCTCGAGGAGACGTTGATGCCGGCCTCGACGAAGCCGAAGAGGTCCTCGATGCACTCGAAGACCCGGTCGTCGGCCATGGCGGTGTGGACGATCGCGTCGGGCTTCAGCGCGACCAGCGCGTCCCGGTCGGTGGTGGCCCTGATGCCGATCTCCCGGCCCAGCTCGGCCAGCTCGCCGACGTCCTTGCCGTCCTTGGCCGCGCTCGACACCCACACGCCCACCAGCTCGAGCGCGGGGTGGGCCAGGATGCCGGCGATCGCGTGCCGGCCGATGGTGCCCGTCGACCAGACGACGACCTTCAGTGGTTCTCCCATGCCGGGCAATCTAGAACACGTTCTAGTCGGCTGGGAAGGGCCGGGCCCGGGTTACGGCTACCGCTACACCGGGGTGATGACGGGGCAGCGGGTGCCGGAGTAGATGGTGGGCATGCAGCGGTTGCAGTGGATGCAGACGCCGGCGACGGCCTCGTCGGCCTGGAGGCGGTTGACCAGGTCGGGCTCGCGAAGCAGGGCTCGGCCCATCGCGACGAACTCGAAGCCGTCGGCCATCGCCTGGTCCATGGTGTCGCGCCGGTTGATGCCGCCGAGCTGCATGAGCGGCATCGTCAGCGCCTCGCGGAAGCGGAGCTGCTTGTCGCGGAAGTAGGCCTCCTCGAAGGGGTAGACCTTGAGGAAGCCCTTGCCCATCGGGGTCTTCATGCCCCACCGCACCAGCGGCGGCATCGACGCGGCGAACTCCTTGACCGGCGCCTCGCCGCGGAAGAGGTACATCGGGTTCATCAGCGACGAGCCGCCGCTGAGCTGGAGGGCGTCGAGGCAGCCGTCGGCCTCGAGCAGTCGCGCGTACTCGATGCTCTCGTCGGTGCTCACGCCGCCCTTGAAGCCGTCGGAGACCGAGATCTTGGCCGTCACGGCGACCTCGGACCCGACCTCGTCGCGGACGGCGCGGGCGACCTGGCGGCCCAGGCGGGCCCGGTGCTCCAGCGCCCCGCCCCAGCGGTCCCTGCGGCGGTTGAGGCCGGGCGCGAGGAAGGAGGAGATGAGGTAGCTGTGCGCCATGTGCAGCTCGAGCACGTCGAAGCCGGCCCGGACCAGCGTTCTCGCGGTGGCGACGTACGCCGCGGTGATCCGGGTCAGGTCCGCCTCCGATGCCGACCGGATCATCTGCATCGACAGCGGACTGGGCATCCGCGACGCCGCGAGGGCGTGCACGCCGTTGGAGCGGCCGTTGGCGACCGGGCCGGCGTGCCCGACCTGGCCGGCGATCGCGGCGCCGCTCTCGTGGATCGCGTCGGCCATCCGCGCCAGCCCGGCGAGAGTGTCCTCCCCGACCACGATCTGCTCGCGGTGGGTGCGCCCCTCGGGCGCGACGGCGAGGTAGGCGACGGTGGTCAGCCCGACGCCGCCGCGGGTCACGGCGAGGTGGTAGTCGATGAGCTCGTCGGTCACCTGGCCGTGCGGCGCCCGCCCCTCGAAGGTCGCGGCCTTCACCGTGCGGTTGCGCAGCGTGACCGGGCCGAGGCGGGCGGGTTCGAAGACACCGGGTGCGGACATGCTGCGAAATCTAGAACACGTTTCAGATCGTGGCGAGGTCGAACAGCCACGGCTCGCTCAGCCCGGCGAGCACGCGCGCCTCGGCAGCGTCGTACGTCGCCTCGTCGCGCAGCATCCGGAGCAGCCCGGCGTACCCGTGGCCGGCGGCGAGGGTGAGCACCAGCGCCTCGGCCCCGAACCGGTCGAGGAACACCCAGAGGGTGCGGGCGTCGATGCGCTGGGTGGCGACCCGCTCGAACACGAAGCCGGCGTGCCCGGCGGGCAGCTCGGCGTCGAGCCGGAGCTGGACGTCGCCGAGGGTGGCGAGCGCCGGGTGGCGATGGACTCGGTCGGCGCGGCGGGCCGCCTCCCGACGCAGCGAGCGGGGGGACGCGGTCGCAGTGGCGGCGTACGCGATCAGGAGGGCGGCCGGTACGGCCAGGGCGATCAGGGTGTCCAGGCTGGTCATCGTGGGTTCCTCGGTGGTGGGTGGGATGACCTCACGATGTCCCGGGGCGCTTGCAGCCCACTGGGGACGCACTTGAAGCGGCTTCCCAGCGACTCCCAGCCGACGGGTCCCGGCGCTAGCCGACAGCGTGACTGCGCTGCTGGCGGCGCAGCCAGATCAGGCCGGCGATCGGCAGGACCGCCGGCACGAAGCCGTAGCCGATGCCGTAGTCCGACCACACCGACGCGTCGGGGAACCACTCCCGCACGGCGAGCGAGAGGGTGCCGACGGTGAGCACGCCGCCGAGCTCGATCCAGAGCATCACGCTGGCGAAGCCGGTGCGGCCGACCGAGGCCTCGCGGATGGCGTACCAACCGAGCGCGTAGGTCACCGCCGCCGCCAGGGACAGCCAGTAGGCGACCGGCGCCTCGTCGTACTGCGTGGTCAGCTGCACCAGCGACCGCGCCCCCGCCGCGAGGGTGAAGAGCGCGTAGAAGGCGAGCAGGACCTGGTGCGGCCCCGACCGCGGGGTCGTCGAGGTGGCGTCGCTCATGCGGTCATCTCCAGTCGGACGGCGATCACGCCGACCGCGACGGCCGCGACCGTGATGACGCCGGCGGACCACGAGGCCCGGTCCCCCTCGATCGACTTCATCGCGATCGGCAGCACGCACACCGAGGCGATCAGGTAGCCGACGTACGTCGAGGTCGACGGCGGGCCGTCGCCGCTGAAGGCGCCGAGGCCGGCCAGGGCGCGGACGACGAGCAGCGCCTCGAGCATCCACGCGAGCTGGTCGAGCCACCCCGGCCGCTCCTGCTTGCGCACGGCGGTCATCAGCGCGAGGAGCGCGACCAGGACGGCGTACCCGACGACGATCCAGGTGATCTGGGTCGACACGCTCGGCATGGGAGCATCATCGACCATGCGTCCCGACGAGCTGGTCCCGGCCCTGCGCGCCGCCGGGTGCGTCTTCGCCGAGGAGGAGGCGGAGCTGCTGCTGCGCGAGGCGCCGGACGAGGCGACGCTCGACGCGATGATCGCGCGGCGGGTGGCCGGTGAGCCGCTCGAGCAGGTCGTCGGGTTCGCCGAGTTCCTGGGGCTGCGGATCGCGGTCGCGCCGGGCGTCTTCGTGCCCCGACTGCGTACGACCCTCCTGGCCCGCAAGGCGCGGGATCGGCTGCAGCCAGGTGACGTGGCTGTCGACCTGTGCTGCGGTACTGGTGCGATCGGCGCCTTCCTGCGCTACGCCACGCCCGAGGCCGAGGTGCACGCCACGGACCTCGATCCGGCGGCGGTCGCCTGCGCTCGCCGCAACCTGCCGCCGGAGCGGGTCCACGAGGGCGACCTGTACGACGCACTGCCGGACTCCCTCCGCGGCCGGATCGCGGTGATCGCAGCGAACGCGCCGTACGTGCCGACCGACGCGATCGCGCTGATGCCGCCCGAGGCCCGCGACCACGAGCACCGCGTCGCGCTCGACGGCGGCTCCGACGGGCTCGACATCGGGCGCCGGGTCTTCGCGGAGGCGCCCGCGTGGCTTGTCCCGGGCGGCAGCGTGCTGCTCGAGACCAGCCGGGCCCAGGGCGGCGTGGCCGGGGCCTACGCCGCCGCGGCGGGCCTCGCGGTCACCATCACCACGGCCGACGACGTCGACGGCACGGTCGTCATCGGGACCCTCACGCCCAGGAGCTGACCGTGTCCTTCAGCGGCACGGTCGGGCGGCCGAGCAGCCCGGAGAGGTCGCCGGTCGTGAGGCCGAGCAGGCCGTCGGCGATGTTCTGGTCGAGGGCGACCAGGAAGCCGGCCGTGCCCTCGTCGAGGCCGGCACCGAGCAGGGCCGCGCGGTGGTCCTCGGCGCTCAGCGACTGGAGAGCGACCTCGCGGCCCAGCACGTCGGCGAAGACCGCGGCTAGGTCGGCGAAGCTCCACGCGACGTCCCCGAAGAGCTCGTAGACGGCGCCCTCGTGGCCGTCGGAGCTCAGCACGACCGCGGCCGCCTCGGCGTAGTCGGACCGCGGCGCGCTCGCGACCCGACCGTCGCCCGCGCTGGTGACGACCACGCCCGCGGCCCTGGCCTGCTCGAAGGCCGGCAGGTAGTTCTCGGTGTACCAGCCGTTGCGCAGGAAGGTGAAGGGCAGCCCGCTGGCCCGGATCAGGGCCTCGGTGGCCGCGTGCTCGGGGGCGACGGCGAGCGTGGTGTCGTCGGCCTTGGGCGCGCTCGTGTAGACGAGTCGGCGTACGCCGGAGCGCACGGCCAGGTCGACGACCGCCTGGTGCTGCGGCACCCGCCGGCCGACCTCGCTGCCGGAGACCAGCAGCAGCACGTCGTCCGCGCCGAGCCAGTCGACGGCCTCCGGCACGTCGTCGAAGTCGAGCCGCTCCGCGCGTACGCCGCGCTCGGCGAGGTCGACGAGCTTCTCGACCGAGCGGCCGGTCGCGACGATCTCGGCGGGGTCGATCCCGCACTCGAGCAGGGACTCCACCACCCCGCGGCCGAGGGGTCCGGTGGCTCCGGTGACGACGTACGACATGACTCTCCTCCAGGGATGTGATCGGTTCTCGCCCAGCCGAACGACCCCGGTGCGGCGTACCTTCCCGATCGGCGGTACCCACTTCAAAGTGGGGTACTCACCCGGAGGTGAGTACCCTGGCCGCATGGCCACCGCGCGCACCCTGCAGCTCGACAGCGTCTGCCCCGCGACCCGGACCCTGGTCGAGCACGTGACCAGCAAGTGGGGCGTGCTGGTCCTCATCGCGCTGGCCGACCGGCCGGCGATGCGGTGGAGCGAGCTCAAGCGCGAGATCCCGGGCGTCAGCGAGAAGATGCTGATCCAGACGCTGCAGACCCTCGAGGCCGACGGGCTCGTCCTGCGCACCGCGCATCCCGTCGTACCCCCGCACGTGGAGTACTCCCTCACCGAGCCCGGGCGGGAGGCACACGACCTGCTCGCCCCGCTGGTGCGCTGGGCCTACGACCGGGCCACCAGATGACCGACCTGGCCCTCACCTGGTGGGGCCACGCGGCCGCGACGGTGACCGTCGGCGGCACCCGGGTCGCGCTCGACCCGCTGCTCGGCGACCACCTCTTCCACCTGCACCGCTACACCGCCCCTCCCCCGGCCGAGGCCGCCGACGCCGACGTCGTGCTCGTCTCGCACCTCCACCACGACCACCTGCACCTGCCGTCGCTGCAGCTCTTCGGCGCCGACGTCCCGATCCTGGTCCCGCGCGGCGGCGAGTCCCTGCTGCGCGGGCTCGGCGCCGACCGCGTGGTCCCGGTCGCGCCCGGCGAGGTCCACGACGTCGCGGGTGCGCGGATCACCGTGCTCGCCGCGACCCACGACGGGAGCCGCGGGCCGCAGTCACGCGCCGAGGGTCCGCCGCTCGGCTTCCGCATCGACGCGGCCGGGCGCTCCTGCTGGTTCCCCGGCGACACCGAGCTGCGCGAGGACATGTACGCCGTCGGGGCGGTCGACCTCGCGCTCGTGCCGATCGGCGGCTGGGGCCCGACCCTCGACGACGGCCACATGGACCCGGTCGACGGGGCCGAGGCGGTGCGGCGGGTGGGCGCGGAGGTCGCCGTACCCGTGCACTGGGGGACCTTCTGGCCGCGCGGCCTGCGCCGGCTGGCGAAGGCCAACCACGACCGGCTCTTCGTCACCCCGGGCGAGCGCTTCCTCGCCGCGATGGAGGACGTGCCGGCCCAGGCTCTCCTGATCGCTCCGGGCGAGTCCGTCGAGCTCTAGCCCGGCCGGCAGCGTGGCGCCGCCGCGGCGCGGCACGGAGCGGAGCTCCGTCGCGACGCGCTCGGCCCGCCCAGTCAGTCGAGCTTCAGCTGGACCACCATCGGCCGGTGGTCACTGTGGTAGCCGCTCAGCACGCGCTGCGCCTGCACCTGCATCCGCCCGTCGTCGACGGCGGCCTTGTCGGACCAGACGTAGTCGATGTTGCGACCGGTCGGCGGGTGCGTGGGACCGATGTCCGTGCCGAGCTCCTCGTACGACGACACCGCGCGGCCGCCGAGCCGGGCCAGCGGACCGCCGGACACCTGCGCGCGCTCGTCGCTCCTCGCGTCGAAGTTGAAGTCGCCGGTGCCGGCGACCCAGCGCGAGGTCCGGTCGGCCGTGCGCCAGATGCCGGCCACCTTGGCCAGCTGCTCGCGGGCCCGCCCGGCGTTGAGGGTCGGCAGCCAGTGGCCGGGGTCGTCGAAGTCCTCGATCTTCTGCGGCAGGTGGGTGTTGACCACGGTGAGGATCCGGCCGGTGCTCCGCTCGGCGAGGGTCACGACCGCCACCAGCCGGTTGCCGAAGGGGTAGCTGCCCTCGCGGTAGCTCACGCCCTTGGCCACCTGGTACTGCCGGGCCTTGACCAGCCGGAAGAGGTCGGTGCGCCAGGAGATGGCCACCTCGGAGATGCCCTGGCCGTAGGCGAAGGTCTGGGTGCGCCACCCGGCGATGCCCTTGAGCGCACCGCCGAAGCGCTCGGCCTCCTGCCAGCCGACGACGTCCACGCCGGGCCGCGAGGTCAGCCGGCGGGCGTCCTCGGCGGCCTCGGCCGTGGAGATCTTGCGGAACATGTTGTAGCTGGCGACCCCGACCTTGATCGGCGCCGGCTCCACGGGCTTCGCACCGCGGACGCTCTCGCCGGCGCGGGCGGTGCCCGTGTCCTCGTCGTGCGGCCCGGCGGGGTCGCGCACGATCCGCGGCTCGACCGAGCGCGGGGAGACGAAGGAGGTCGCCGGACCGGGCTGCGCGAGCGCGGTCGACGCGGTCTGGTCGACCAGCGGCGCGACCACGAAGCCGAGCACGGTCGCGAGCAGGAGCAGCGGCGGCGGACCCGCCCAGCGGCTGCGGCTGCGGGGTCGCGCAGCGTCCTCCGGGCGCCCGGAACGGACCCGTCGGACCACGCGGCTTCCCCTCGGCTCGGTCTGCGGTTGACTCATGGTGCTGCTGGTGCGGATGTTGCCGATCACGCTAGTGCCGTCCGGCCTCCGGACCCCGCAGGAGAGACCCGTGTCGCCGGATGGGTACTGTCACCGCGTGACCACCTCCCACCCGTCGTACGACGAGCTCTCCGAGCTGCCGGCGTTCTCCGCCCAGGCCGTGCCCGCCGCGTTCGAGGACATCAACGGCCACCTGAACATCCGCCACTACGCCGGCATCGCCAGCGAGGGGCTGGACGAGTCGCTCGCCGGCGTCGGGATCCCGCAGAACTGGCCGACCGTCGCCGGGCACGCGGTCTTCAGCGCCGAGCACCACATGACCTACCTGTCCGAGCTGCGCACCGGCGACCGGATCTCGGTCCGCGCCGTGCTGGTCGGGCGCTCCGAGCGCGCGGCGCACGCGATCGTCTACCTCCTCGACGACACCCACCAGCGGGTGAGCTACGTGATGGAGGAGATCTTCCTGCACGTCCTCATGGAGACCCGGCGCACCGCGCCCTGGCCCGACGACGTCGCCGCCGCCCTCGACAAGCGCATCGCCGAGGACGCCGCGCAGTCCTGGCAGCCCACGCTGTCGGGCAGCATGCAGCTGCGCTGACGGACGGTCCACCGGTGCTCGAGCCGACCGCTCTGCTCGGCGCCTGGACCCTCAGGCGGGTGGTCGAGGACCGGCTCGCCGGCGAGCGTCGTGACGTGGTCGGCCGCGCCGTGCTCGACCTCGCGGCACCCGACCGGGTGCGCTGGTCCGAGGAGGGCACCATGACCTGGGCCGGTCGGTCGGTCCCGGTCAGCCGGACCCTGCACGTCGTGCGCACGGGTGCCGGCGACACGGGCTGGGAGGTCCGCTTCTCCGACGGGCGGCTCTTCCACCCGTGGTCGGTCGGGGCCGAGGTCGACCATCCCTGCGCGCCCGACCACTACCGCGGCCGGGTCGAGACCGAGGGCGACCCGGTCGACCGGTGGACGGTCACCTGGACCGCACGGGGTCCGCAGAAGGACTACACGATGGTCACGGTGCACACGCCCGCGTGAGCCGTCACTCGCCGGCGCCGTACCCCCGGCGTACCGCCCAGGCGACCGCCTGGCTGCGGCTCTTGGCGCCGATCTTGCGGTAGGCCGAACGGATGTAGGTCTTCACCGAGTTGATGCTGACGTAGGCGCGCTCGGCGATCTCGCGGTTGCTCAGGCCCTGGGCGATCCAGTCGAGGATCTGGGTCTCGCGCTCGGTCAGCCCGGGGGCGTCGGCCTGCGGGACGCCCGCGGAGGCGACGGCGGACTCGACGAGCGCGAGCAGGTGCTCGACGTCGTCGTGGACGGTGACCCACTCGACCGTGCCGTCGGGGTGCAGCTGGGCCAGCGCGAGCACCTCGTCCGGGCTGGCGATGGCCAGACGGAGCGGGCGATCGGGCATGGCTCGATCCTGTCGAGCCGACCGGCCCGCGAGCCAGCCGAACTCACCCCCCGAAGGGGTGAAAGTTGCAGGTCAGCGCGTTGTGCGGGTCACGCCGCGCGGACCAGGTCGACCGGGCGGCTGCCGACGACGGCCGGCGTACGACGGGCGTCGCGGACGGTGGTGACCACGGCGACGACGGCCACGACGACGGCCACGGCGGCGACGACGAAGAAGACGACCGCGAGGGGCAGGAAGATGCTGGTCTCGATCATGGAGGGCTCCTGGGTGGGGGACGCCGGGAACCTCCCGGCGGCGCCACGGTGCCGCTCCCCTCTTGAGACCGACTGGGGCTTGACTGGAGGTCCTACTGGAACACGTTCCAGTTCTGGCCCTAGGGTCGCCTCATGACGACCACGCAGACCGCTCCGGCCACCTGGTCGCGCGCCGAGCTCGAGTCCGCCTTCGCCCACTACCAGGCCGAGGTCGAGAAGGCCTGCGCGAGCCGGGACTGGGACCTCTTCGCCGCACTCTTCACCGAGGACGCGACCTACCTCGAGCACGCCTATGGCCGCTTCGAGGGACGCGCCGCGATCCGCGAGTGGATCGTCTCGACGATGACGACCTTCCCCGGCAGCGAGATGCCGCACTTCCCGATCGACTGGTACCTCGTCGACGAGGAGCGCGGCCGGATCGTCTGCGAGGTCTGGAACGACCTGCACGACCTCGGCGACGGGGTCCGGCACGGCGCGAGCAACCTGACGATCCTCACCTACGCCGGCGACAACCGCTGGTCCTGCGAGGAGGACGTCTACAACCCGGCGACCTTCCTGCGCGCCGTCCGCCGGTGGTCGAAGCTCGCCCGCGAGCAGGGCCGGCTCTCGGCCGAGGGCGAGGCGTGGATGGCGGCGTTCGGGGCGCGCTGAGCCGGCCTCGGGGAGGACTTCTCAGGCGACCCTGTCACTTCTCAGGCGTTGCGATCCCTGAGAAGTGCGGGAGTCACCGGTGCACCGGTGAATCCCGCAGCGGCGCTCAGGCGCGGCGCGAGGCGGGGATGGTGAGGGCGAGAGCGGCGCCGACGAAGGCGGCGACGGCGGCGACCAGGAAGCAGAGGTGGAAGGCGCTCTCGGACGGGATCGCCATGCCGCCGAGGTCGGTGGTCTGGCTGGTCAGCAGCGCCGCCATCACCGCCGAGGCGGAGGTGGTGCCGAGCGAGCGCATCAGTGCGTTGATGCCGACGGCCGATCCGGCCTCGGCCATCGGGACGGCGTCCATGATGAGGGTCGGCATCGCGGCGTACCCGATCCCGACGCCGGCCGAGCAGACGATCGCGGCGAGCAGGATCTGCCACGGGGCGCTCATCAGGAAGAAGGAGACCAGGTAGCCGGCGCCGAGCACCGCGCCGCCGAGTGCCAGGGCGTACTTGGCGCCGAACGTGCGCATCAGCCAGCTGGCGACCGGGGCGAAGGCGAGCATCATCAGGCCGCTCGGCGCCATCCAGAGGCCGGCCGCGAGGATCGTCTGGCCGAGGCCGTAGCCGGTCTCCTCCGGCGACTGCAGCAGCTGCGGGAAGACGATCGCCTGCGCCATCATCCCGAAGCCGACGGCGATCGCGGCGAGGTTGGTGAGCAGCACCGGCCGGCGCGAGGTGACGCGGAGGTCGCAGAGCGGGTCGGTACGGCGGAGCTCGTAGACGCCCCACACCAGCAGCACGACCACACCGCCGGCGAGGCAGCCGAGGGTCTGGCCCGAGGCCCAGCCCCAGTCGTTGCCCTTCGAGACGCCGACCAGCGTGGTGACCAGACCGACCGCCAGTCCGACCGCGCCGACGATGTCGAGCGAGGCCGGGTGGGCGTCGTGGACGTGCGGGACGATGAAGACGCAGCCGAGCAGCACCAGGGCGGCCAGGCCGGTCGCGACCCAGAAGAGGACGGTCCAGTCGAAGTCCTGGGCGATCCAGGCAGCGAGCGGCAGGCCGATCGCGCCGCCCACGCCGAGCGTCGCGCTCATCGCCGCGACGGCGGTGGTGGCCATCGCCGGCGGGACGACCTCGCGCATCAGGCTGATGCCGACCGGGATGAAGCCCATGGCGAGGCCCTGGAGCGTGCGGCCGGCCAGGACGGAGACGAGGCCGCCACCGAGCGCGGCGACCAGCGACCCCGCGAGCATGAGGACGGCGCTGCCGACCAGCACGCGCTGCTTGCCGAAGAGGTCAGCGAGCCGGCCGGCGATCGGCATCGCGACGGCCGCGGCGAGCAGCGTGGAGGTGACCACCCACGACGCATTGGAGGCGCTGGTGTGCAGCAGCTGAGGGAGCTCGCTCTGGATCGGGATGACCAACGTCTGCATGAGCGCCACGCTCATGCCGCTGAAGCAGAGGAAGACCACCGTCAGGACGGCGGACGCACCCTCCTGCTGGACGTCCTCGTCCACCGGGCCGGCGGTCTGCACGGTGTCGGTCACGACTCCCCCTTCTGCGCGCCCGGCACCTCCGGACCTGTGCATCTTACATATGTAAGATGCACACGCGCGGTAACATCCGTCACACCGCCGCCGTACCCAGGAGTGCCATGCCTCAGCAGACCCAGCAGGCCCTGCTGACCGAGCTGGCCGACGAGCTCATGCGGATCGCCCGGCGTCGGCACGCGAACGTCGAGGGCACCGAGCTCGACACCTCGGCCTTCCGGCTCCTGTGGATCCTCTCCGACGGCCGGCCGCGCACGCTGCGCGAGCTCGCCGACGAGCTCGACCTCGAGCTGTCGACGATCAACCGGCAGGTCAACGCGGCCGTGCGCGCGGGGCTGCTCGAGCGGTTCGCGGTCGAGGGCAGCACGAGCAAGCCCGTGCGGCCGAGCACCGAGGGCGCGCGTCTCTACGCGCACGACAGCGCGATCCACGCCGACCTGCTCCGGTCGGTCCTCGCCGAGATGGGCGCCGCGCCGGCGCGCCAGCTGATCGGCGGTCTCCGCGCCTTCAACGACGCCTACGAGCGCCGCTCTCCCCGGCGCGGGCGGGACCACTGACCTCCGCGAAACACGTCGGGTGTGAAATAGGGGGCATGAACGACACGCCCCCGGTCATCTCCCCGGACCTCGCCAGCATCGACCAGCCGCTCGGCGACGACAGCGCGTCGATCATCCGCGCGCTCGCCACCCGGCTGCACGACGCCGGCCGGATCAGCGACATCGACGTCTTCACCGACGCCGCGCTGGCTCGCGAGGCGCTCGGCTCGACGGTGCTGCCCGTCGGCATCGCGATGCCGCACGCCCGCAGCGCGGCCGTCACGACCGCCTCGGTCACCGCGGCCCGCCTGCCCGAGGCGGTGACCTGGTCCAGCGGCACCGACCCGGTCCGCATCGTGCTGCTCATCGCGGCCGCCGGCGACGACCCGGACGGCTACCTCGCCCTCCTCCAGAAGGTCGCCACCGCCTGCGTGAAGACCTCGTTCGTCAACGAGCTCGGCTCCGCGGCGACCCCCGAACAGCTCGCGAACCTGGTCGCCGGGGCGCTCGGCCGCCGCTGACCGGCGGGCTGTCCACGCCGACCTTGACACCTGTCTGATCAGGTGATCAGAATCGGCCCATGGCCAGCAGGTACGCCGACCTCACCCGCGAGCAGCTCGCCGTGCTCGTGCCCGAGCTGCTGCTCACCGGGCACCTCATCGACCGCGCCGGGATGCCGTGGTGCATCGAGGCGTTCGGCCAGGACGGGATGACCGAGGTCGCCATCGAGGAGTGGGCCGGCGCCAGTCCGATCTACACCAAACGGATGCAGCGGGCCCTGCGCTTCGAGGGCGACGACGTGGTCACCATCTTCAAGGGCATGCAGCTCGAGATCGGGGCGCCGCCGCAGTTCATGGACTTCCGCTACTCGGTCACCGACCGCTACCACGGCGGCTTCCACCTCGACCACTGTGGCGCCCTGCTCGACGTGGAGCCGATGGGCGACTCGTACGTGAAGAAGATGTGCCACGACATCGAGGACCCGACCTTCGACGCCACCGCCGTGGCGACCAACCCGAAGGCGCGGATGCGGCCCATCCACCGGCCGCCGCGCACCCCGGCCGACCGGCACCCCCACTGTGCGTGGACCGTCGAGATCGACGAGGACTCCCCCGACGTGCTGCCGATCCCGGCCCTGGCCGTCAACGCGGCCTCGCAGGCGGCGAGGCTAGAGCTCGACGAGATCGACCGGTCGCAGGAGGGCAACGCCGACTACAGCGGCGACCTCGTCGACGACATCGACTTCCCGGGCTTCTCGCACGCCGCGCTGGTCCGCATCGCCGACGAGGTCTGCCTCCAGATGCATCTGCTCAACCTCTCCTTCCTGCTCGCCGTGGGAGCGCGCACCGAGAGCGAGCAGCAGGCGTTGCGGATCGGCACCCGCCAGCTCACCGGGCACGCCGGGGTGACCGCCGAGCGGCTCGCCCGCGCCCTCGACCTCCCGGCGACGCCCGAGGGGGCGGCCCGGCTGGTCGAGCTGCACCCCGTCGTCAACCCGTTGCCGTACGTCGACCTGGTCCGCGACGGCGCGACGATCACGGTGTCGCGCTCGGCGGCGCACGACGACGGCGCGTGGATCTCCCTGTGCGGCCCGGGCCGGCTCGAGTCGCTCCAGGCGATCGTGCGCGCGCTCGACCCGCACCTGGACGTCGAGGTCACCGGCACCGACGAAGCCTGGACCGCGACCGTCGTCCGCGCCGAGACGGCCGCGCCCGAGGCGAGCGAGGTGGCGGTGACGAGGTTCAGCAAGGGGGCGGCGTTCGAGTTCGAGGGCCGCCGGACACTCCCGATCTTCGCGGTCTGACCCATGGTCGTCCGGGTGGCGCAGTGGGCGACCGGCGCCGTCGGCCAGGAGGCGATCCGCGGCGTGCTCGGCGCCCCCGGCCTCGACCTGGTGGCGGTGAAGGTGCACGACCCGGCCAAGGCAGGCGTCGAGGTGACGCCCGGCGTCACCACCGTCGCCACGGCGGAGGAGCTGCTGGCGGCGCGACCCGACTGCGTCGTCTACACCCCGCGTACGCCGTCGGTCGGCGAGGTCGCGGACCTGCTGCGTGCCGGGATCGACGTGGTCACCACGGCCTTCTGCTTCCACCCGGCCCGGATGGCCGCCGCCGACCGCGACCTGCTCCTGGCGGCCGCGCTCGACGGTGGCGCGACCCTGCACGGCTCGGGCCTCAACCCGGGCAGCTTCGGCGCGGCGGTGCCGCTCGCCCTCTCCGGCCTGGTCCGGCAGGTGCGGAGGGTGACGCTGACCGAGCGGGCCGACTGGTCGGTCTACGAGAGCACGCAGATCACCTTCGACGCGATGCGCTTCGGCGCGCCACCGGCCGAGGTCACCGAGGCGGCCTCGGACTTCCTGGCCTTCAACGCCGACCTCTTCCGGCAGCAGGTCTGGCTGCTCGGCGACTCACTCGGCGCCGACCTCGACGAGGTGGTGACGCGGCACGACGTCGCGACCGCGGCCGCCGACGTACCCGTCTTCGACCGCGCGATCGCCGCCGGCACCGTCAACGCGCAGCGGTGGCGGTGGACGGGCCGCGCCGGTGGAGCGGACCTGGTGGAGATCGACTGCCAGTGGACCGTCGGCCCGACCGATGCCGACTGGCCGCCCACCCAGCACGGCTGGACCGTCACCATCGAGGGCGACCCGTCGGTCTCCGCGCACCTGATGACGCTCGCGAGCCTGAGCGAGCCGCGGTCCATGGAGGACCACGTCCACGCCGCCAGCACGGCGACCGCGATGCAGGTCGTCAACGCCATCCCCGCCGTGCACGCCGCACCGCCCGGCTTCGCCACCACCGCCGACCTGCCGGCGGTCCGGAGCCTGCAGGGCTTCCGCGCATGACCACCGAGCCCGCCCGCCGCCCGGGCCGCCGACTCGACCTCGACGTCCCCGAGACCGTCATCTCGGTGGCCGAGCGGATGTTCGGCGAGGCCAGCATCGACTCGGTCTCGCTGCGGTCGGTGGCGCGCGAGGCCGGGGTCGCGCCGGCGGCGGTGACCTACCACTTCCCGTCCAAGCACATCCTGGTCGCCGCCGTCGTCGAGCGCCGCAGCCGCGAGGTCGGGCGCACGATCCGCGACCGGCTCACCGCGCTGCTCGAGCAGCCGGCCCCCGGCGTACGCGACCTCGTCGACGCGATCCTCGAGCCGATGGTCGCCGTCGTCGACGGCGACCCGGTCGGCGGCCTGCACTGGATGAAGATCATCGCGCGGCTGGCGGTGACCGACGACCCGGCGTTCTACGACGGGGTGCAGACCGGACGGGACCTCAATGTCCTCTTCGGCGACGCCAGCGCGGCCACGCTCGGCGAGCGGACGCCCGTGGTCGGGCGCCGGACCGGCCTCGCGATCTTCGGGATGCTGACCGCGCTGGCCGGCGCCGACCTGGTCGGGTACGACGGCGCCTTCAGCCCGGAGACCGGGCTCGACCCCGACTTCGTGGAGCAGCTGGCCGTCTTCACCGCGGCCGGGCTGGCCGCCGGGCTCACCAGCCCTTGAGGATGACCTCGACCGACGCGGCGAGGTGGTCGCCCAGGGCGGCGTACCCGATGACACCCATGCCCGCCTGGAGCAGGGTGCCGGTGAACATCGCGACGACGGTCATCAGGACCTCGTCGGGCACGTCGTCGCCCACCGCCGCGCGGAACCGCTCGGCCCAGTGCTGCCCGATCGCCGAGCGCAGCTCGGCCACCTCGGGCTCGGGACCGAGCAGGCTCCGGGTCGCGGCGGTGGCCAGCGCCGGCGCGTCGGCGAGCATGCCCGCGACCTCGCGGACGGCGCGCTGCAGCCGCTCCACGGGCGTGCCCTCGTCCTCCGGCACCGGCGGCAGTGCGACCAGCCGGCGCCAGTAGAGCGCGGCGCAGAGGTGGTCCTTCGACGCGAGGTAGGTGTAGGCCGTCGCGGGCGAGACGCCGGCGCGCGCCGCGACCAGCCGGACCGTCAGGTCGTCGTACCCGACCTCGTCGAGCAGCTCCGTCGCAGCGGCGTAGAGCTTCTCGACGGTCTCGATCTGGCGGCTGTTGAGCCCCCGGCGGGGCAGCGTCGACGGCTCGGACATCCCGACGATCCTAGACGGCGCAGTCGGTCACCCGGCCCAGGCGGGGACGATGAAGACGCCCTCGGCCTCGACGGTGGGACCCTCCACGTCGCCGATCGAGGCGAGGACCCAGACCTTGCGACCCTCCTCGCGGTCGATGTGGGCCTCGAGGTGCAGCGGACCGAGCGGGGTGCCGCGGCGGTAGGTCAACGTCAGCGTGCCGGTGAAGGTGATCCGGGTGAAGCCGTTGGCCGCGGTCTCGCCCATGATGTGGTCGAGCAGCATCGCGGAGACGCCGCCGTGGACGAGCCCCGGCGGCCCCTCGTACGCCGCGCCCAGGTGCACCTCGGCGCGAGCACGCCCCGGCGCCTCGTGGACGATCCCCAGCGGCGGCGCGATGGCGTTGCCGAGGCCGACGACCGCGTTGCCCCAGTTCCAGGCGTAGCCCTCGGAGTTGAAGCGCACCCCCGGCGTGCCGTCCCGCTGGTCGACGCGGAGCCGCTCGACCAGCGCCTCGACCTCACCGCGCACGGCGCGGATCTCCTCGTCGTCGACCGTGGTGCGGATGGTGGCGTCGAGGAGCTCGCGCAGGGACGCCGCGAGCGGACCGAGCGACGCCTCCCGTCGCTGGACCACCGCGGTCGGCGTCTCGTCCTGGATGAAGCCCTCGAGGCTCACGATTCCTTCTTCGCCCTGGCGCGCTCGGCCTTGGCGATGGAGTCCTCGACCACGGCGTTCATCCGGGAGCCGTTGGGCCAGCCGTCGTAGTGGCAGGCGAGGATCACGAGCTCGCGCAGCGCCTCGGCGTCCAGCTCCTCGTTGGCGAGCGCGGCCGGGACCTGGATCGTGAGCACGTCGTTGGCGCGCTGGCCGACGAGCATGCCGATCAGGAAGATCCGGCGGTCGCGGGTCGAGAGGCCCGGCCGCTGCCAGATGTCGCCGAAGAGGTGCTCGGCGGTGTAGCGGAAGAAGTCGCCGCTCCCGTCGGTCATCTCGAAGCCGTAGACCTCCTCCATCTTCTCCAGCCCGCGCCGGCGGGCCTCCGGGAGGTCGTCGAACTTACCCAAGGCCGAGCCCCTTTCCGAGTCGCTCGAGAGACAGCCTCGCGAGCGGGACGTCCACGCCCTGCTCGTCCGCGAGCTCGATCGCGAACCGCAGGTCCTTCTCCCCCAGCGCCACCACGTGCTCCATGACGCCCATCCAGAAGTCGCCCTCCTCGATGGGAGCGGTCGTGGCGCGGTGCATGATCGCGCCGGGACCGCCCGTGATGGCGTCCGTGTGCCGCACGACCTTGCCGAGCTCGACGATGTCGAGCCCCGAGGCCTCGGCCAGCCGCTGCGCCTCGGTCGCGGCCGTGAAGGCCACGAAGTGCATGAGGTTGCGGGCCAGCTTGAACTTCGTGCCCGCGCCGATCGGCCCCGCGTGCACGACGTACGACGACATCGCGTCGAGCGCCGGCCGGGCCGCGGCGAACGCCTCGTCGGAGCCGCCGACCATGATCGCCAGCGTGCCCTCGGCGGCGCCCATCGCGCCGCCGCTGACCGGGGCGTCGAGCACCTTCACGCCGTGCCTCGCGGCCACGTCGGCGAGCTGGGCCGGGGTGTCCGGCGCGACCGTCGAGTGGATCACCACCGTCTGCGCGTCTCCCGAGACGCCCAGGACCTCGCCGAGCACGTCGCGCACCTGGTCGTCGTCGCGGACCATCACGCAGATGACGTCCGAGCGCGCGGCCAGCGCGGCGACGGAGTCCGCTCCGCGGGCACCGGCCTCCTCCAGCTCCGCGACCGGCTCGCGCACCACGTCGTACACCCACAGGTCGATGCCGTCGCTCTTCGCCAGCCGCAGCGCCATCGGCCTGCCGATGTTGCCGAGGCCGACGAAGCCCACACGCGTCGTCATGCGCGGAACGTCTGTCCGCCGTCGACGGCGATGATCTGGCCCGTCACCCACGACGACTCGTCGGAGAGCAGGAAGAGGCAGGCGCCCACCATGTCCTCCGGCTGACCCATCCGCTTGAGCGCCAGACCCTTGACCAGGTCCTTGGCCGCGTCACCGGCCTGCTTCTGGGTCGCCGCGGTGTCGGTGGGGCCGGGCGCGATCGCGTTGACCCGGATCTTCATGCCGCCGAGCTCGTGCGCGAGCTGCTGGGTGAGGCCGTTGACGCCGACCTTCGCCAGCCCGTAGAAGCCGGAGTAGAGGTAGGCAGCCGTGCTCGACTGGTTGACGATCGCGCCGCCGCCGCGCTTCTGCAGCTCGGGGTAGACGGCCCGGGTCATCACCAGGGCGCCGTCCATGTTCACCGACATGAACGTCCGGTAGTAGTCCCAGTCGACGCTGATCAGCAGGTCGAAGGCCATGTCGCCGTAGATCGCGGCGTTGTTGACCAGCCCGTCGATCCCGCCGTACGCCGCGACCGTCGCCTCGACCAGCGCCGCCGCGTCCTCGTGCGACGACACGTCGCACCGGACGAAGAGCCCGCCGATGTCGGCCGCGACCTTCTGACCGGCGTCGGCGTTGAGGTCTGCGACGACGACCGAGGCACCCTCGGCCGCGAGGGCGCGGGCGTAGGCCTCACCGATGCCCTGGGCCGCGCCGGTGACGACGACGACCTTGTTCTCGAAACGCATGTTCATCCCTTCGCGGGTTCGGCAATGGTCTTGGTCTCGAGGTACTCCTCGAAGCCGGCGACGCCCATCTCGCGGCCGATGCCGGACTGCTTGTAGCCGCCGAACGGCGCGTCGGGGCTGAACCACACCCCGCCGTTGACGGCGATCGTGCCGGTGCGGATCCGGGCCGCCACGGCCTTCGCGCGCTCGAGGTCGCCGGACTCGACCGACCCCGAGAGGCCGTACGCCGAGTCGTTGGCGATCCGGACCGCGTCGTCGTCGCCGTCGTGCGGGATGACGACGAGCACCGGCCCGAAGATCTCCTCCTGCGCCAGGCGGCTGGAGTTGTCGAGCCCGGCGATGACGGTCGGCTGGACCCAGTAGCCGTCCTGGTCGATGACGTGACCACCGGTGGCGAACGTGCCACCCTCCTCCTCGGCCAGCCGCAGGTAGGCCTCGACGCGGTCGCGCTGGGCCTGCGAGATGACCGGGCCGCAGATCGCACTCGGGTCGGCCGGATCCTTGGCGCCGATCGACTCCATCGTCGCGGCGGCGACCTGCACGGCCTCGTCGTACTTCTCCCGAGGGACGAGCAGGCGGGTGGTGATCGCGCAGCCCTGGCCCGCGTGGATGATCGACGTGAAGGCCGTCGCGCCCGCAGCAGAGGCGATGTCGGCGTCGTCGAGCACGATCGCGGCGGACTTGCCGCCGAGCTCGAGGAAGACCTTCTTCAGCGTGGGGGCGGCGGCGGCCATGATCGCGCGGCCGACGCCGGTGGAGCCGGTGAAGGACACCATGTCGACCCGCGGGTCGGTGGTCAGCTGCGAGGCGACCTCGTTGGACCGCGGCGTGACGACGTTGAAGACGCCGGCCGGGATGTCGGTGTGCTCGGCCACCAGGCGGCCCAGCTCGGCGGCCACCCACGGGGTGTCCGGCGCCGGCTTGAGCACGACGGTGCAGCCGGCCGCGAGGGCCGGGCCGATCTTGGCGAGGTTGATCTGGGTCGGCACGTTCCACGGCGAGATCGCGGCCACGACGCCGACCGGCTCGCGGCGCACGGTGCGCCGGCTCGGGATGCCCATCGGCGACGCGACGCCGAGGTCGCTCTCGAACTCGTAGCCCTCGAGCAGGTCGGTGACCCACTTGAGGCCGCCGACCGGGACGTCGAAGCCGGCGGCGCCCATCATGAAGCCGGGCATGCCGACCTCGGCGGTCGTCAGCGCCTTGAAGGGCTCGGCGTCGTCGAGCAGCGCCTGGTGGAGCTGGCGCAGGCAGCGCAGCCGCAGCTCGGTGTTCGTCGACCAGTCGGTCTCGTCGAAGGCGCGTCGGGCGGCGGCGATCGCGGCGTCCACGTCGGCGGCGGTGCCGTCCGGGGCGACGCCGATCTCCTGGCCCGTGGCGGGGTTGAGGACCGGGTACGTCGCGCCGTCGCTGGCCGCGACGAGCTTGCCGTCGATGAGCTGCTGGGCCGGCGGGGGCAGGGCACTCATGCGGTCGCCTCGGGTGCGGTCTCCTGGGTGCGGAACTGGCCGACCTCGACCGGCGGCGGCCACACGGTCGACGGCAGGTCCTCGGGCTTGTAGTGGCCGGGGACGCCGAGGCCGAAGACCTTGAGCCGCTCGTGGAGCGTGTCGGGCGCCTTGCCGGACTTGAGGATCGCACCCATCGTGTGGGCCATCGCGCCGAAGTCGAACCAGTCGCGCTGCCAGGCGAACTTGAGGTCGCCGTCCGGCTGGCGCTCGACCCCGAACCAGCTGCCGCCGAGGCCCGGGATCTCGAACTCCTTGCCCGTGGCGTCGTCGGTGATGCCGGCGCGCTGCTTCCAGAAGCCCACGACCATGGCGTTCTTCTCGTCGATGACGGTCGCCTGGTAGTCGTAGTGCCAGCCGTCGAAGCCGTCCATCTCGATGCCGATCGCCCAGTCCCGGATCTGGTCGCGGCCGACAGCCATGAAGTGCTCGTCCGGCGTCAGCATCCAGCCGTACGTCGCGTCCTCGGCGTACCACTCCGCCATCACGCGCCAGTCACCGCTGGCCTCGGCCTTGCGGTTGATGTCGAGCCAGGAGTCCCAGAACTCCTCGATCTCTGCTCGGGTGAGACTCACTGATCCTCCTCGATGGCGAGCGCCATGGCTGGGCAGTACGTCACGGCCGACTGCACGTCGGACCGCAGGGACTCGTCGGGGTGCTCCTGCTTGAGCACCACCTGGTCGGTGTCGTCGTCGAAGCCGAAGACGTCGGGCGCCTCGCCCTGGCACATCTGGTGCCCCTGGCAGAGCCCGAGGTCGGCGACCACCCTGAAGCTCATCGCGCACCACCTCGGTCGGGGCAACCCCACGCCGGTTGAGGTGCGAGGCGCGCTAGCGCCGAGCCTCGAAACCCGTCTTGCCGGGGGACCGCCTGGTCCGGGGCCGTCGTACGCCTCACCGGGTTTCGAGGCTCAGGCGCGGGGCGCCTTCGCACCTCAACCAGCGTCATCGCGCCCTCCGGCGGTAGCGCACGCGGGCGGGCTTCGCGAGCTGGATGACCATCTTCGACACGTCGTCCCGGTAGTCCTCGGACGGCTGGACCATCTCGAACTCGTAGTCGCGCAGGATCACCGAGAAGATCGCCTTCATCTGCATCATCGCGAAGGCGTTGCCGACGCAGCGGTGCTTGCCGGCGCCGAAGGGGATCCAGGTCCAGCGGTTCTGGAGGTCCTCCTGGCGCGGGTCGATGTAGCGGCCGGGGTCGAAGGACTCCGGGTTGGGGAAGTCCTCGGCGATCCGGTTGGAGACCCGGGGCGAGGCGGCGACGACGGTGCCCGCCGGGATCACGTGGCCGGCCAGCTCGATCTCCTCGACGACCACCCGCATCAGGATGATCAGCGGCGGGTGCAGCCGCAGCGTCTCCTTGAGCGCCGACTCCAGCACCGGGATCGACCGCAGCGCCTGGAAGGAGACCTCCGAGCCGTCGGCGTACAGCTCGTCGAGCTCCTTGACCACCGCCGACATCGTCTCCGGGTGGCGCATCAGCTCGATCAGGGCCCAGGACGCGGTGCCCGACGAGGTGTGGTGGCCGGCGAACATCATCGAGATGAAGATGCCGGTGATGTAGTCGGCGCTCATGTCGATCGAGATGAGCACGTCGAGGAGGTCGCGGTCCTCCTTGGCGACGCTCCCTCCATTCACCTCGGCCCGCGCCTTGCGCCTGTCGATGATCCCCTGGACGAGCGCGACGAGGTTCTCGCGCGCGGCGTCGCGCCTGCGGAAGGACTCGATGTCGGCGTAGGGGTCGACGTAGGCGATGGCGTCGGTGCCGCGCTCGAGCTCGTGGTACTCGTGGGCGAAGCGCTCGTCGAGCTCCTCGCGGAAGGGCTTGCCGATCAGGCACGACGACGTCGTGTAGATGGTCAGCTCGGCGAACCAGTCGAGCAGGTCGATCTCGCCCTCGTCGCCCCACGCGGCGACCATCCGGTTGATCTCGGCCTCGATCGTCGAGGCGTGCCCGCGCATCTGCTCGCCGCGCAGGGCCTGGTTCTTCAGCATCTGCTGGCGCTCCTCGGGCGAGGCGTCGAAGACCACGCCCTTGCCGAAGATCGGCGTCATGAAGGGGTACGCCGCCGCCTGGTCGAGGGTCGAGTCGGGGGCCCGGAAGAACTGCTCCTGCGCCTCGCCGCCGAAGACGAGGACGACGTCCTTGTCGGCCAGCCGGAAGCGGCCGATGTCGCCGCACTCGTCGTACACGCGCTGGAAGAGGCCGATCGGGTCGACCCGCATCTCGGCCAGGTGGCCGTGCCCGTCGTCGGCGACGGCGTAGGAGACCTCGGGGATGTCGGACACGGTCATCGGGGCTCCACGGTGGCTTCGGGGGTGACTTCGACCAGGTTGAGGTGGACCCCGCGCGGCGCCGTGACGATCGTGGCGATCGCATCGGCCAGGGCAGAGGCCTTGAGCAGGCGCGGGTGGCGGGCCAGGCCGAAGCGCACCCACTGGGTGATGACGAAGGCGGCGTCCTCGTCGGCCCACGCCGAGCCCATCTCGCTCTGCGTCGGGCCGGGACGAACGATCGACGCGCGCACGCCGGTGCCCTCGAGCTCCATCTGCATGGCGTGGGCGAAGCCCTCGAGGCCCCACTTGCCGGCGGCGTACGACGCCATGAAGGGCCGGGCCCGGACGGCCACGTCGGAGGAGACGAAGACGATGTCGCCGCGCTGCCGCTCGACCATGCCGGGCACGAAGGCGCGCGCGAGCCGCTGCGCGCCGACGATGTTGAGGTCGATCTCATGGGCGAACTGCGCCGTCTCGACCTCGTACGTCGTCCCTGGCTGCACCAGCCCGGCGTTGCTGATCACGACCTCGATGTCGCCGAGGTCGGCGGTCACCTTCTCCGCGAAGGTGGCGACGGACTCGTCGTCGGTCAGGTCGAGCGCGTGGGCGGACACCTCGCCGCCCTCGGCGCGGATCCGGGCGGCGAGCTCGTCGAGCCGGTCGGTACGGCGCGCGCCGAGCGCGACCGGGTGGCCGAGCGCGGCCAGCGCGAGCGCGGTCGCGGCGCCGATGCCCGACGAGGCGCCGGTGACGGCGGCGGGCCGGCGCTCGGGGTGGACGAAGCGGCCCATCAGCGCACCCCGACCGTGACCGGGACGGACGCGAAGCCGCGCACGTTGACCGAGTGCACGCGCACGCAGTCGTCGTGCGCGACGTCGATGGTGCGGACCCGCCTGACCAGTGCGGCCAGGGCGATGCGCGCCTCGAGCCGGGCCAGGTTGGCACCCAGGCAGAAGTGCCGGCCGCCGCCGAAGCTGAGCAGGTGCGACAGCTCCTCCTTGTCCCGGGAGATGTCGTACTCCTCGGGACGGCTGAAGACCCGCTCGTCGCGGTTGGCCGAGCCCAGGCAGAGCAGGAGCTTCGAGCCGGCGGGGGCGACGACTCCGTGCATCTCGACGTCGCGGAGCAGGTAGCGGGCGAGCAGCTGGCTCGAGGTGTCGAAGCGCAGCGTCTCCTCGATCCACGGGATCACGAGGTCGTCGGCGTGCTCGGGCCGCGTGAAGACGCTCTCGAACTGGTCCGGGTGCCGGGTCAGGTGGACGAGGCTGTGGCCGAGCAGCTTGGTGGTGGTCTCGTTGCCCGCGACGACCATGAGGAAGAGGAAGGCGATGACGTCCTCGTCGGAGAGCCGCTCGCCGTTGACCTCGGCCTCGATCAGCGCACTGGTCAGGTCGTCGGTCGGCTGCCGACGACGCTGGGCCACCATGTCCTGGTAGTAGCCGACCAGGAAGAGCGAGGCCTCCGCGCCGGCGGGTGGTACGTCGTACACGCCCTCCTCGCGGTGGACGACGATGTCGGCCTGGCGCCGGATCTCGGCCCGGTCCTCCTCCGGGACGCCCATCATCTCGGAGATGACGTCCATCGGGAGCTTGCCGGCGAAGTCGGCGATCCAGTCGAAGCTCTCGCGCTCGAGGCACTCGGTGAGGTAGCGGTCGGTGAGCGCCTGGATGCGGGGCAGCAGGTCGGAGACGCGGCGCGGGGTGAAGCCGCGGGAGACCAGGGCGCGCATCTGCTTCTGGCGCGGCGGGTCCATGCCGAGGATCGACATCACCTTGTGGGCGTCGGGACCCCACGCCGACTCCTCGATCGCGACACCCCAGGAGTTGGAGTAGGTGCCCTCGGTGCGGACGGCCTCGGCGATGTCGGCGTGCCGGGTCAGCGCCCAGAGGTCGAGCGTCGGGTTGTGGTGGAGCGGCTCGTGCTCACGGAGGTAGGCGTACGTCGGATAGGGGTCGTTCTGGAAGCCGTAGTCGTAGGGGTCCAGGACGTGGGGCGCCTGCTGCAGGGTGCTCATCAGTGGCCCTTCATGATCACGGCGACGACCGCGTCGATGCGGTCGGCGAGCTCGGGATAGGTCATCAGGCCCATGCCGGCCTGGAGCAGCGCGCCGGAGAAGGCCAGTGCGACCGCCTCGACGACCGCCGGGTCGGCGTCGTCGCCGAGCGCGCCCCGGAAGCGGTCCACGAACTCCGCGCCGATCCGCAGCCGCAGCCGCTCGACGTCCGGGTCGGAGCCCAGCAGCGCCGGGGTGACGGCGGCGGCGAGCGCGGGGGCCGCCGCCTGCTGCTCGGCGAGGTGGCGGGTGACCGACTGGAGCCGCTCGAGCGGCGTCTCGCCCGACGGCGACCAGCCCTCGTCGGCGACCAGGTAGCGCAGGTAGAGCTCGGCGAAGAGGTGGTTCTTCGAGGCGAGGTAGGTGTACGCCGTCGCCGGCGAGACGCCCGCCCGCTGGGCGACCGTGCGGATGGTCAGGGTCTCGTGACCGACCGCCTCGAGCTCCGCCAGCCCCGCGGCGAGCAGCCGCTCGGCGGTCTCGGCCTGGCGCGCGTTGAGCCCTTGGCGCGGCGAGACAGACAGTTGGCTGGACACGTGTCCAGTTAACCGGATCCGATGACGCGCCGCAAGCCCCTGGTCCACACTGGCGCGCGTGGACCCGACCGACCCCGAGGTCAACGAACGCGGCCTCCCGCACGACTACTTCCGCGAGCTCCGCGCCACCTCACCCGTGCACTGGGTGGAGCAGCCGGCGTCGGCGCGGCGCGGCATGGCGCCCGAGTCCGGCACCGGCTACTGGGCGCTCACCCGGCACGAGGACGTCGCCGCGGTCTCGCGCAGTCGCGACTTCTCGACGTACGAGAACACGGCGATCATCCGCTCCAACGCCGAGGACGTGACGCGCGAGTCGCTCGAGGCGACGCGGGTGATGCTGATCAACCAGGACGAGCCGCACCACGGCGAGATGCGGCGGATCGTCGCGCGCGGCTTCACCGCCCGCAACGTGAAGGGTCTGCACGACATCACCACTGAGCGCGCGCACGCACTGGTGGACGAGGCGCTGGCCAGCGGGTCCGGCGACTTCGTGGACCAGATCGCCGCCGAGCTGCCGCTGATGGTGATCGCCGACCTGCTCGGGATCCCCCAGGAGGACCGGCGCAAGGTCTTCGACTGGTCCAACACGATGCTCGCGTCCGACGACCCCGACTTCCCGGGCGACCCGTCGCAGGCGGCGGCGCAGCTGGTGCTCTACGCGATGGAGCTGGCGGCGGACCGCAAGCTCCATCCGCGCGCCGACCTCATCACCACGTTGCTGCAGGCCTCCGACGAGGGCCGCGGGCTGAACGACGACGAGTTCGGCTACTTCGTGATCCTGCTGGCCGTGGCCGGCAACGAGACCACCCGCAACGCGATCACCCACGGCATGAACGCCTTCCTCGACCACCCCGACCAGTGGGCGCTGTGGCACGCCGAGCGGCCGGCGACCATGGTCGACGAGGTGATCCGCTGGGCGACGCCGGTGACGGTCTTCCAGCGCACGGCGCTGCGCGACGTGGTGGTGGGCGGTACGCCGATCCCCGCGGGGCAGCGCCTCGCGCTCTTCTACGCCAGCGCGAACTTCGACGAGTCGGTCTTCCGCGACCCCTTCACCTTCGACGTGACCCGCGACCCCAACCCCCACCTGGCCTTCGGCGGCCACGGCGCCCACTACTGCCTCGGCGCCAACCTCGCCCGCCAGGAGGTCGCGATCATGTTCGACGTCCTCGCCGACCGCGTCCCCGACATCAGCAAGCTCGCCGAACCCCGCCGCCTCCGCCACTCCTGGATCCACGGCGTCAAGGAGCTCCAGGTCAGCTACGGCACCGCTGGTTGAGCCATTCCGCTGGTTGAGGTGCGAGGAGCGCTAGCGACGAGCCTCGAAACCCGGCGAGCTGACCTTCGACCTGCGGGAGGACACGGACTACTCGCCGACAGGCAGCAAAGGCGGGTACGGCGCGCTTCGCGTCGACGTCGCCTCCCGGGTTTCCGGTGATCTCGGCACGGTGGTTGAGGTGCGAGGAGCGCCAGCGACGAGCCTCGAAACCCCGGAAAGCCAACCACGGCCCGATGTCCGGAACACGGCTCGGGATCGTGACCATCCTGTGACCCAGAGCCCTGTGGATACGGGGGTTCTGAGCATCATCAGTGTCGGTGGCCAGTGGTTGAGTGGACGTATGGCAACGAACGCGACTCCCACCCACCGAGTGTCGGTGGCGATCGCGCACGCCAGTGCTGATCTGACCTCCGTCGCCGACGCTGCCGCATGGTCGATGACCGACACCGAAGCCGCGGACGCGCTCATCGAGCTTCAGTCACTGAAGGCGCAGGTCGCCGAGCTCGAGGCCCGGGTCGCGCGGCACGCCGACGACCAACACGTCGGGCAGGACCGCGGCGCGTCCTCGACCGCGGTGTGGCTGGCCAACCAGACCCGGACCACCCGCGCCGCAGCCCACGCGATCGTGAAGCTCGGCAAGCAGCTGCACGCCCACCCGTTCACCCGAGCCGCCTTGGCTGCCGGGCTGATCGGTCGCGACCAGGCCCGGGTGATCCTGCGGTGGGTCGACACCCTCCCCGACGAGACCACCGCCGAGCAGAAGACCAAGGCCGAGCAGCACCTGCTCGACCTCGCGGCCGACCACGACGCCACAGCCTTGGACCGGCTCGGCCGGCGGTTGTGGGAGGTCATCGACCCCGACGGCGCCGACGCCCACGAGGCCGAGATCCTCGAACGCCAAGAACAAGCCGCCTTGAGGGCGACCTACCTGCGGATCTGGGACGACGGGCACGGGAAGACCCACTACCAAGGCGTCATGCCCACCCTCGAAGGGACGGCGTTCACAAAGATCGTCCTCGCGACCATGGCCGCCAAGCACCAGAACGCGGTGAAGGGCTCCGGGACCGGACCCGAGGAGATGGGACAGGCATTCAGCGAGCTGATCATGCGCTACCCGAAGGACAAGCTCCCCAAGACCGGGAGCCTCAACGCCACCCTCCTCGTCACCATCACCGAAGACTCCCTGATGGGCCGGCTCGAGCAGGCCGGGACCATCCTCGACACCGGCGACCGCATCTCACCCGCCCTCGCCCGGCAGCTGGCCTGCGAGGCAGGGGTCCTGCCCGTCGTCATGAACGGCAAGTCCGAGGTCCTCGATCTCGGTCGTGAGCAGCGGCTGCACTCCCAGGCCCAACGCATCGGCATCGCCATCAAGCAGCAGGGTCAGTGCGCGACCGAGGGCTGCGACCGGACGACCGGCCTCCACGCCCACCACGCCACCCCCTGGGCCAAGGGTGGCCGCACCGACCTCGCCAACGCCATCGGGCTCTGCCACTGGCACCACATGAAGGCCCACGACAACGGGTACGGCATGAGCCGCGGCCCGAACGGGTCGGTCACCTTTCACCGGCGCGAATAGCGCCGCGGCGCTCTCCTTCCGGACCCCGATTCTCGACTCACCGGGCTTCGAGGCTCGTCGCTGACGCTCCTCGCACCTCAACCTGCGGACCGCTTGCGCGCCTTCGCACCCCGACCAACGGGCATCGGCTCAGTCGAGGGGTGGGAGGTCCGAGACGCGCGACGTCCACTCGGGTGTACGGCGTTCGCGCCAGGCGGCGGGGCCCTCGGCGGCGTCGGGGGTGCCCATGAGGAGGCGGTGGGCGTCGGTCTCGGCGGCGGCGATCTCGTCGGGGCCGAGGTCGGACCAGAGGAGGCGCTTGCTGAGGGCGACGGAGGCGGGGTTGGCGTGGACCGCGACGTCGGCGGCGAGGACGAGGGCGGCGGGGAGGACGTCGGCGGCGGGGAGGGCCTCGGTGGCGAGGCCGCGGGCGACGGCCTCGGTGCCCGAGAGGGTGCGGCCGGTGAGCAGGAGCTCGGCGGCGACGGCGCGGCCGGCGAGGCGCGGCAGCGTCCAGTGACTGGCGGCGTCGCCGAGCATGCCGCGGCGCACCTGCGGGATGGCGAGCTTGGCGTCGGCGGCGACGATCCGGACGTCGCACTGCAGGGCGAGGGTGAGGCCGATGCCGATCGCGTGGCCGTTGAGGGCGGCCACGACGAGCTTGCGGACCGCGAAGGCGGGCGGGTCGACCGGCGATGCGGAGAACGACTCCCCCGCGGCGCCGAAGACGTCGGCGGACGCGAGGTCCGCGCCGACGCAGAAGGACGAGCCCGCGCCGGTCAGCACCACGGCCCGGACGTCGTCGTCGGCGTCGCAGCGGGCGTAGGCCTCGCCGAGGGCTCGGCCGGTCGCGGCACCGAAGGCGTTGCGACCGTCGCCGCCGTCGAGGGTCAGCACCGCCACGCCGTCGGGGCGCAGCTCGGTGCGGACCTCGGTCGTCATCGCGCGGCGAGCTCCGGCAGATCGAGGGTGCCGAGGTCGCGGATGGCGGCGCACGAACGTTCGACCATCGCCGCGAACATCCGGTCGCCACGCTCGGTGCGGGTGCCGTAGGCACAGCCGAACACCGACACGAGCGGGCCCTGGATCAGCGCGAACACGTAGTCGTCCCAGCAGTCGTCGAGCGAGTAGTCGGCGACACCGTACGACGCGAGGGCGTGGTGGTAGGCCGCCACGAGGTCGCGCTCGTGCGCCCGCCGGTCCGCGACGCGGAGGCTCGTGCCCAGGAAGTAGGCGAGGTCGCGGGCGGGCAGCGCCAGGCTGAGCGTCTGCCAGTCGACGGCGACGACGCCGGGGCCGCCGTCCGGCGGGAAGAGCAGGTTGTCCAGCCGGTAGTCGCCGTGCACCAGGCCGAAGCGCTCGGTCCGGCCGAGCAGCCATGGCCCGATCGCGTCCACGCACGCCCGGAGCACCGCGGCGTCGGCGGGCGCGACCAGGTCGCCGAGCCCGTCGAGGAAGAGCTCGGTCGTCGGGCCGTACATCTCCAGCAGCAGCGCGATCTCGTCCGGCCCGTTCAGGGTCAGGGTGTCGATGTCGAGCAGGCTCGGGTCGCTCCAACGCGGCCCGTGCAGGCCGGCCAGGTTGACCACCGCGTCGCGGGCCTGGTCGACCGAGCAGCCGGCGATCTGGTCACCCTGGGCGGCCGGCGCGAGGTCCTCCAGCACGAGCACGAAGTCGCCGGAGTCGTCGGCGACCTCGGCCAGGTGGCACGCGGGCGTCCGGACCGTGACCGTGTCCGCGAGGAGCTGGTAGAAGCGGACCTCGCCCCGGTAGGCGCCGGCCATCATGTCCCGGGCGGCCGGGTCGGGCGGCGGCAGCTTCACCAGCACCGTCTCCGGCGACCCGCCCGCGGCGCGCAGCCGGAAGCAGGTGCCGATCTGGCCGGTGCCGACCTGCGCGACGTCCAGCGCGTCGACCGGTCGCCCGAGCACCCCCGCGAGCCACGCGGGGGTGAGCTCCTCGAGCCTCACGGCGCGGTCACCCAGCCCGGGTTGGCGGGCAGCACGTCCAGCCCCGACGGGCGTACGGCGCGCCACGCCTCGAGCACGGGCACCAGCTCGGTCGGGGTAGCCCCGTGCAGGATCACGCTGTCGGCGCCGGCGTCGAGCTGGTCCTGGATGCGCGAGGCGCAGGCCGCCGGGTCGCCGGTCGCCGACGCGGCCAGCCAGGACGCGGGCAGCACGTCGTCGCGCAGGTGGCTGAGCTCCTCGACGCTGCCGATCGCGTCGAAGGCACCCGGGTAGCCCTGCACGAGCTCGTCGGAGCGGAAGCGCTCGAGGTCCGCGTCGTCCCACTGGTTGGCCCGCACGAGCACCGCGCCGTACCCCTGGAGGTACGTCGCGAGCCGGCCGACCAGCTTGCGCAGTCGCAGCTCCTCGGGCAACCCGTCGGGCACCGTCCCGAGCACCGCCCAGACCCGCACCGATGCCGGGTCGCGCCCCGCCTCCTCGGCCGAGCGCCGCACCGTCGCGACGGACCGGGCGAGCGCCTCGTCGGTGAGGAACGTGTGCAGCACGACGCCATCGGCGACCCGGCCGGCGAGCTCGAGGCTCTGCTGGCCGATCGCCATCATCAGGACCGGGATGTCCTCGTCGAAGGAGCTGTCCTGGGAGAGGTAGGGGTACTGCCCGGCCGGGCCGTCGTGGCCCAGAACGGCCTGCCCGTGCCAGAGGCTCCGGTAGATCCCGATCGCGTCGGCCAGCTGCGCCGAGGTGACCCGCGGGACGCCCATCACGTCGAAGAGCAGGTCGAAGCCGCGGCCGAGCCCGAAGGCGTAGCGGCCGCCGGACATCCGGTGCACCGTGGTCGCGAGGGTCGCGGTCACCAGGGGGTGGCGGGTGTTGTGGTTGGTCGCCGCGGTCCCGATCCCGAGCCGGTCGGTCACCGCCGCGACCGCACCCGCGAGCACGCCGGCGTCCTTCACGTTGAAGCGCTCGGAGAGGAACATCGACCCGATGCCCAGCTCCTCGGCCAGCCGTGCCTCGGCCACCACGTCCCGCGGACTGTCGGTGTGCCCGGCCAGCCCGTAGCACCCGATCTCGGGCATCGCAGATGCCACGTCACCCTCCCCTTGAACAACTGTTTGGACAGGTGTCCAATCTAGGGTGCGCTCCTCGACCGGGACAAGGGTGTCCTGCTGTCGGAAGGCCTTGCCATGATCGGCCCGTGCCCTGCCGGATCCCCGACTTCCTCGACCTGGTCGGTCAGCTGCCCGAGGTCGGCCAGCACGACCGTGAGAAGTGGAGCCGCTTCGAGGTCGCGGGCCGGGTCTTCGGCTACCTCTGGCCGGCCACCCGCACCGTCGGCCTCAAGCAGACCATCGCCGAGCAGCTGGCGCTCGTGGCCGAGCGGCCCGAGGTCTTCGAGGTGCAGTTCACCGCCGGCGGGTTCGGCTGGGTCGTGGTGCGACTCGAGGGCGTCGAGCGCGACGAGCTGGCCGAGCTCGCCTTCGAGGCCTGGCGGCTGAGCGCGCCCGCCGAGCTCGTGACCGCCCGCGCCGACCGCCTGCCCACCTGAGGACAGGGCCCGGGAAAGGCGGAAGCCGCCCCCAGGGACTTCCCCATCCGTAGAGGCGGCTCCGCTCGGTCCGAGGTGTGTGACCCGACAACGACGTTGTGGCACCACGGGCCGGGCCAGAGACTAGGACACCCGTCGTCCGAATACACACCCGCCACGCCGAAAGTGGACACAGGTCGCGCCGACACCCGTTTGCCGGCGGGCCCTCGTGGTTACTGCCCCAGGACGGGGAGGGCACGTGTGCACCATCAGCTACGAACGGCGGCTGCGCCGCCTGCGGATCGCCGGACCCTGCGTCGAGGGCGACCGGGCCGCGGTCCAGCACGCGATCTCGACGTCGGCGGCAGGTGAGGACACCCTGACCATCGACCTGACGGCCGCCACCGCGCTCGGCAGGTCCGTCGCCGCGGCGATCGTCGCCGCCCGGGACGCCCGCGCGGGCGGCCGGCGGATCACCGTGCTGCGCCGCCACCGCTCGGACGTCGACCGTCAGCTCGCGGCGGCGGAGCGGGACGCCGCGGCCGGGACCGACGTCACAGGATGAGCACCGTCGGTCCTGGGTAGACGGGCACCATGAACGAGACCCCCATCTGCGACGCCGTCGAGCGCGACCTCGATCTCGACCTCGACGTGCTGCTCGCCCCGCGCCCCTCCGCCCAGGACGCCGCGCGCCGACGGCCGAGGTAGGCGGGGCGCCGCAGCGGCGTACCCCGGCGTCCGGCCCCCAACCTCGCCCGTCGGGGTGCGGGTGAGAGCGGTCGAGCCGGGTACCGGCATCGCATGACGCGATTCGGCTACACCCTCATGACCGAGCAGAGCGGACCGCGCGAGCTGGTCCGGTACGCCGCCGCCGCGGAGGACCTCGGCTTCGACTTCGAGGTGATGAGCGACCACTACTCCCCCTGGCTCACCGAGCAGGGGCACGCGCCGTACGCCTGGACGACGCTCGGCGCGGTCGCGCAGGCGACCGAGCGGGTGGGGCTGATGACCTACGTGACCTGCCCGACGATGCGCTACCACCCGGCCGTCGTGGCGCAGAAGGCCGCGACGCTGCAGATCCTTGCCGAGGGCCGTTTCACCCTCGGCCTCGGGAGCGGCGAGAACCTCAACGAGCACGTCGTCGGCGAGGGCTGGCCGGCGATCCAGGACCGGCAGGACATGCTGCGCGAGGCGGTGGAGATCATCCGCGCGCTGCACACCGGCGAGCTCGTCGACCACCGTGGCGAGTACTACCAGGTCGACTCCGCGCGGATCTGGGACGTCCCGGACGACGGCGTCGACCTCGCGCTCGCCGTGGCCGGCGACCGGGCGATCGAGGCCCTGGCCCCGCTCGGCGACCACCTGGTCGGCGTCGAGCCGGAGGAGTCCCTCGTGAGCGGGTGGAACGCCGTCGACGGCGCGAAGCGGATCGGCGAGGACGCCCGCGCGATCGGTCAGATCCCGATCTGCTGGGACCCCGACGAGGACGCCGCCGTCGCGAAGGCGCACGAGCAGTTCCGCTGGTTCGGCGGCGGCTGGCCGGTCAACGCCGACCTGCCGACGCCAGCTGGCTTCGCGGGTGCGACCCAGTTCGTGCGGCCCGAGGACGTCGCGGGCTCGATCCCCTGCGGACCCGACCTCGACGCGATCGTCGAGGCGGTGAGCGCCTACTGGACGGCCGGCTTCACCGACGTCGCCCTCGTGCAGATCGGCGACGAGGGTCAGGACCGGTTCCTCGCCGAGGCGGCCGGGCCGCTCCTCGAGAAGCTGCGGGCCGCTGCAGGCTGAGCTACTCCGAGCTCTCCAGGAACTCCTTGCTCTTGGCGATCGCGAAGCCCCAGCCCTGCTCGAGGGTCGGCTTCGGCGGGATCGCGATCTCGTCGGGGTTGGTCAGCACGTCGAGCAGCACCGGCCCCGGGTGCGTGAACGCCTCGAGCACCGCCTGCTCGACGTCGTGGGGATCCTCGACCCGGATGCCGCGCATCCCGATCGCCTCCGCGACGCGGGCGAGGTCGGGGTTGTCCAGCTTCGTGCCGTACGGCGAGAGGCCGACCTGCTCCATCTCGAGCTTGACCATGCCGAGGCTGCCGTTGTCGAAGACCACCAGCTTGACGGGCAGCTCGTGGCGCACGGCGGTCATCAGGTCGCCGAGCAGCATGGTGAGGCCGCCGTCGCCGCAGAAGGCGACGACCTGACGGTCCCGGTCGAGGGCCTGGGCGCCGAGCGCCTGCGGCATCGCGTTGGCCATCGAGCCGAGGTTGAAGGAGCCGAGCAGCTCGCGGTCCCCGCGCATCCGGACGAAGCGCGCGAGCCAGGTCGTGGCCATGCCGGTGTCCGTGGTGAAGACGGCCCGGTCGGAGGCCTGCCGGTCGACCACCGAGGCGAGCAGCTCGGGACGGATCCGGTCGCTCGGGTTCTCCACCTTGCGACGCAGGAGACCGCGCGGCTTGCGCTCGTAGTCGGGGTCGGTCAGGTGGCTCTGCCGCTCGCGCCAGGCGTCGTACGACGAACGCGCCTTGTCGAGCAGGCCCGTGTCCTCCTTCGCCTGCAGGAGCGGCAGCAACGCGGCCAGCGTGACCTCGGCGTCGCCGACGAGGGCGTGGTCGACCGGGTGGCGCCGGCCGATGTGCTCGCCGCTGGCGTCGATCTGCACGACGACCTTCCCCGACGGGTAGAACTCCTTGTAGGGGAAGTCGGTGCCGACCATCAGCAGCAGGTCGCAGCCGTCGAGGGCGACGGCGCTCGCGTGGTTGCCGAGGAGGCCGGACTGCCCCACTTCGTAGGGGTTGTCGCGCTCGAGACCGGGCTTGGCCTTGAGCGTGAGGACCATCGGGGCGGACAGGCGCTCCGCCACGGCGAGCACGTGGGTGCGGGCCTCGCGAGCGCCGCGGCCGACCAGCATCGTGACCGTGCCGGCGGCGTTGATCGCCTCGGCCGCGGCGGTCACGGCGTCGGCGGACGGCGGCACCGGCGGGTGGTCGGTGACGAACCGTGGCACCGGCGTGCCCTTCGGGACGTCCATGCCACCGACGTCGCCGGGAAGGGTGAGGACGGCGACGCCCCGCTCCTGGAGGGCGGCGTTGCCCGCCCGCTCGATGAGGTCCGGCAGCTGCTCCGGAGTGGTCACGGTCGCGGAGAAGACCGCGACGTCGGAGAAGAGCACGTCGTTGTCGACCTCCTGGAAGAAGTCGCTCCCGATCTCGGCACGGGGCACCTGGCCGCAGATCGCGAGCACCGGCGCGTGCGACTTCTTGGCGTCGTAGAGGCCGTTGAGCAGGTGGATCGACCCCGGGCCCACGGTGCCCATGCAGACCCCGAGCCGACCCGTCAGCTGGGCCTGCGCCCCGGCCGCGAACGCGCCCGCCTCCTCGTGCCGCACCCCCATCCACTCGACGCGGTCGCTGTGGTGGATGGCGTCGGTGACCGGGTTGAGGGCGTCACCGACGACACCCCAGACCTGGGTCACGCCGTGCTCGGCGAGGGCGTCGACGAGCAGCTCGGCGACGGTGGGCATGGGTCCTCCAAGGGGTCGGACGGTCAGGGACGGAAGCGGTCCGGGTCGGCCAGTACCCAGTCGTGCTCCCACGAAGCCGGCGGCTCCGCGAGCAGCTGACCGGGCTCGAGGTGGTCGAAGAGCTCGGCGTACGACGCGATGACGCCGTCGTGCACGCGCCGACGCAGCATGTGGGGCCGGAGCTCCTCGAAGGAGGTCAGCCCCATGGATGCGATCACCTGCGTCGCCTGGTCGACGACGGCCGCCTGGTAGCGGACGACCCGCTCGGTCTTGGTCGGGACGTGCAGCGCGCGCATCCGCTTGGGGTCCTGCGTGGCGACACCGACGGGGCAGCGGTTGGTGTGGCACTTCTGCGACTGGATGCAGCCGACGGCCTGCATCATCGCGCGCGCGGCGTTGGTGTAGTCGGCGCCCTGCAGGATCCGCTTCACGACGTCGATGCCGCTGCTGACCTTGCCGCTCGCGCCGATCCGGACGCGGTCGCGCAGCCCGACCCCGACCAGCGCGTTGTGGACCGTCAGGAGGCCTTCGGTCAGCGGCATGCCGACGTGGTCCTCGTACTCGAGGGGTGCCGCCCCGGTGCCGCCCTCGGCGCCGTCGACGACGATGAAGTCGGGGGTGACCCCCTCGGCGACCATCGCCTTGCAGATCGCCAGCACGTCGACCCGCGAGCCCACGCACAGCTTGAAGCCGGCCGGCTTGCCGCCGGCGAGCTCGCGGAAGTGCGCGACGAACCGCATCAGCTCGCGCGGCGTCGAGAAGACCTGGTGGTAGGCGGGGGACACGCACTTCTCGCCCTGCGGGATGTCGCGGGTCCGGGCGATCTCGGCCGAGACCTTCGCGGCGGGAAGCACCCCACCGATGCCGGGCTTGGCGCCCTGGCTGAGCTTGAGGCTGACCATCTTGACCTGGTCGTCGGCGGCCTTGTCGGCGAACTCTCGCTCGTCGAACCGGCCGTCGTCGGTCCGGGCACCGAAGTAGCCCGACCCGATCTCCCAGACGAGGTCGCCGCCGTTGCGGTGGTAGGGACTTATCGCGCCCTCGCCGGTGTCGTGCGCGAAGCCACCGATCGCCGCGCCGCGGTTGAGCGCCTCGATCGCGTTGGCGGACAGCGAGCCGAAGCTCATCGCGGAGACGTTGAGCAGCGCCATGTCGTAGGGCTGCGTGCAGTCCGGTCCCCCGATCCGGACCCGCGGCGTGGCGTCCATCGTGGGCACCGGCGCGGTCGAGTGCACGAGGTACTCGTAGCCCGTGGCGTAGAGATCGCGCTCGGTGCCGTACGGCTGTTCCTCCTTGATGCCCTTCGCCCGCTGGTAGATCGCCGACCGCGTGTCCCGGTCATAGGGGCGGCCGTCGTAGTTGCGCTCGATGAAGTACTGCTGGAGCTCGGGACGGATGCCCTCGAGCAGGAAGCGCAGGTGGCCGAGCACCGGGTAGTTGCGCAGGATCGAGTGGCGCCGCTGGAGCAGGTCGTAGCAGCCCACCAGCGCGAGCACGAGGAGCAGGGCGGCGAGGAGCCACCACCCCCATCCGCCGATCGCCGCCGCGAGGACGGTGAGAGCACCGAGCAGGACCAGGCCTGCGAGCACGAAGAACCTCAGCACGAGGCACCCGTACCCGCCCCGGCACACTCCGACGCACCGCCCACAAGGGTGGGCGTGCAACGCGGGCGCGGGGGTACGGGCGAGGCATGGACCTCCCCACCCCGCGCGGCCCGCTGAGCGAGGCGCTGGTCGCCGCCCTGCGCACCGACCGCGAGTTCCTCGGCGTCCTGCCGCTCACGACCGGCCACGACACCGAGGACGGCGCGCTCGCCCTCTGGGTCCTGCACCAGCTCCACTACCGCGACCTCGCGGGCGTCCCCGACGACCTGGAGTGGGACCCGCAGCTGATCCGGATCCGCACGGTCCTCGAGCACGCGCTGGAGAGCCGGCTCCGCGCGCGCTTCTCCGCGCCGTCGGGCCGCACCTTCACCGACGACCTCCTCACCTGGGTCGACGAGCAGGACGGCCACTCGCTCGCGACGTACGTGCACCGCGACGCGACCCGCGAGCAGGTGCTCGAGCTGGTGCGGGTCCGCTCGCTTTACCACCTGATGGAGTCCGACCCGACGGCGTGGGTCGTGCCGCGACTCGGCGTCCGCGCGAAGGCGGCGCTGATGGAGCTGCAGTACGACGAGTACGGCGCGGGCGACCCCAACCGGCTGCACCACCACCTCTGGGCGCGGGGCATGGCCGCCTGCGACCTCGACCCGTCGTACGGCGTCTACGCCGACAACGCCCCGTTCGAGGTCCTCGAGCAGAACAACGCGATGACGCTCTTCGGGCTGCACCGGCGACTGCGCGGCGCGGCGCTCGGCCACCTCGCGGCGTTCGAGGCGACCAGCTCGCTCCCGTCTCGTCGGATGGCGCAGGGCCTCCAACGGCTCGGCCTGCCGGCCGAGCTCGTGGACTACTACACCGAGCACGTGGCGGCCGACGCGGTGCACGAGCAGCTCGCCGTGCGCACCATCGTCGGTGGCCTGCTCGCGGACGAGCCCGGGCTGGAGGAGCAGGCCTGGTTCGGCGCCTTCACGTGCCTCGACCTCGAGGACCGGGTCGCGCGCCGGATGCTGACCGACTGGGGCGTGCTCGAGCGGGAGCGCGTCGCGTGAAGGGCTACGAGCACCCGGAGACCATCGTCTGCCCCGGGGGGCCGCTGCTGCTGCGCGGGCGGCACGTCGTGACGGGACGCGACGGGGAGACGCACGAGACGACCCGACCGGTCACCGCCGTCTGCCGGTGCGACCGGTCGGCACTCTTCCCGTGGTGCGACGGCACCCACAAGGTGCTGCCGGAGCGGCTGCGACCGAGCTAGACGTAGATCAGCGGAGGTCGAGGCGGACCAGCACGCCGCGCTCGCCCTGCCGCACCTCGACGAGCTCGAGGTCGCCGCACGCCTCGCGCAGCAGCTCGACCTGGTCCTGGGTGCCGATCTGCAGCACCACCGACCCGCCCGGGCGCAGGTGCCGGCGGGCGACGTCGAGGCAGGTGCGGGCGACGTCGAGGCCGTCGTCGCCGCCGTCGATCGCCAGGACCGGGTCCTCGGGGTAGCGCTGCACGTCGGTACGGCGTACCCACGGCGGATCGGCCACGACGAGGGCGAAGCGCTCGCTGTCGCGGACCACCTCGTCCATCGGACCCTCCCGGACCTCGACCCGGTGGCCCAGCCCGTTGGCGTCGGCGTTCAGCCGGGCGTACTGGCAGGCGACCGGCGAGAGGTCGACGCAGACCAGCTGTCGGTCGGAGTCGGCGACGGCCAGCAGCCCGATCTGCCCGGCGCCCGCGCAGAGCTCCAGGACCGGGCCTGCGGGCGCGGACCGGAGCAGCTCGGCCGCCCAGGCCGACTGGTCGGCCGTCCACGGCCGGGGGCGCAGCACCCGCTCGTCGAAGGTGATGGCGAGCGTGCCGAACTCGGCGACCTCCAGAATGGGCGGAACGACCGTCATGGGCTCGACGTACCCGCCCGCAGGTGCGGCCAATCCCCGGTGTGGACCAGCCCTCAGCCGGGCCCGGGCCCGAGCTCGAACCACACGGCCTTGCCGTACGGCGAGCGCGGCTCGCTGCCCCAGCGGTCCGCCAGCGTCTCGACGAGGAAGAGCCCGCGGCCGCTCTCGGCCAGCGGCGCCGGGGTGACCGGCGCGTCCGGCTGGTCCGGGAGCGGGGCACCGCCGTCGGTGACCGTGACCCGGAGCCGGGCCGGCTGCACGTCGATGTCGAGGACCGGGTTGCCGCCGGCATGCAGCACGGCGTTGGTCACCAGCTCGCTGGTCAGCAGCAGCGCCGTCTCGGTCGACTCGGTCGGAACATGGGCGACGGCGCAGGTGTCGCGCAGCACGTCACGTGCCGCCTGCGCGGACAGCTCCGCCGCATCGAGTGTCGCCGTCCGCGACACCGCACCCCACCCATCAGTCACGATGTGCCACTACCCGCCCGAGGCCCGGTCGTAACCGCCCATCCGGGGTGAGTCCCGACACCGTCGGGCCGGGTCAGCCGTCGACGCGGACGGCGAGCACGACCACGTCGTCCTCGGGCCGGTCGGCGACCATCCGCTCGAGCAACCCGTCGCAGAGGTCCTCCACGTCGGTGCCCGCGGTGACGAGCTCGCCGAGGTGCTGGACCAGGTCGGCGATGCCGTCGTCGATGTGCCGGCCGCGGCGCTCGACCAGGCCGTCGGTGTAGAGCAGCAGCGTGGCGCCCGGCGCCATGGTCGCGGTGTGCTGGTGGCGGTCGGTGGCGGGGTCGAAGCCGAGCAGCAGGTCGTTGCCGTCCGGGCCTGCGAGCACCGTGACCCGCCCGTCGGCGGTGACCAGGACCGGCGGCGGATGGCCGGCGTTGGACCAGCCGACCACGAGGTCGGCGCCGGCGCGCTCGACCCGGGCGACCACCGCCGTGGCCGTCGTGTCGACCCGCAGCGACTCCATGACCGCGTCGACGCCGTGGATCACGTCGGCGGGCGCGGACCCGCTGTGGGCGGCGATGCCGCGCAGCAGCCCGCGCACCTGGCCCATCGCGGCCGCGGCGGCGACGTCGTGGCCGATCACGTCGCCGACCACGACCACCGTCGCCGTCGAGGACTGCACGAACGCGTCGTACCAGTCGCCGCCGACCTGCGCGGCCTCCGCGGCGGGCTGGTAGCGCACCGCGATCCGGAGGCCGGCCGGCTGCGGCGGCTCGGTGAGCAGGCTGCGCTGCAGGGCCTCGGAGACGTCGCGCTGCTCGGCGTAGAGGCGGGCGTTGTCGAGCGCGAGCCCGGCGCGGGCGCCGATGTCGACGAGCAGCGCCTGCTCCGCGGCGGAGAACTCGGCGCGATGCCGGCCGCGGAAGGCGCTGAGCACGCCGACGGTGCGGTCGCGTCCGGGCAGCGGGACGATGAACGCCGCGCTCGGGTCGAGCTCGCGGACCAGGTCGCGCGCCTCACCGGGGACGAGCACGTCCGCGATCTCCCCGGCCGCGTCCTGTGCCATCACGATCGGCGTGGTGCTGTGCAGCGCCCGGACGAGGTAGGACGCGTCGGTCATGGCGTCCAGGCGCAGGTCGGCGTAGCGGCTGAGGGTGTCGCGGTGGATCGGGTCGGCGTGCGCCCAGCCGAGGTCGCGCAGGCCACGGCGCCAGTCGCTCCGGCTGGGGTCGTCGACCAGGGTCACCAGGCACCAGTCGGCGAGCAGCGGCACGAGCAGGTCCGCGAGCCGGCTCACGCCCTCGGTGGCGTCGAGCGTGCCGGCCAGCGCATCGGTGACCGAGGAGAGCAGGTGGCCCCGCCGGGCCGCACGGTCCAGCTCCTCCTGCGCGACGTGGCGGGCGGTGACGTCGAGGAAGTAGACCGCCAGCCCGTCGGGCGCCGGCCACACCCGCACCTCGTACCAGGCGTCGAGCGGCGGCGGGTAGTAGGCGTCGAACGACACCGGCTCGCCGGTCTCCGCGGCATAGCGGTAGCGGTCCTCGAAGTCGCTGTCGACCGCCCCCGGGAAGAGGTCCCAGATCACTCCGCCGACCATCTCCGCCCGGGTCATGCCGAGCAGCCGCTCGGCCTGGGAGTTGACGTAGGTGAAGCGCCAGGTGACCGGATCCAGCTGGAAGAACGCCGTCGGCATCGACTCGAGCACCCGCGCGACCCGGGCCTCGCCCTCCTGCACCGCGGTCGTGTCGTACGCCGCGCCGAGCAGCTGGACCGCCTCGCCACCGGGCCGGGACGCGAGCGCGCGCCCGCGGGCGGCGATCCAGCGCACCCCACCGCCCGGCATCAGGATGCGGTACTCCGCGACGTACTCCCCGCAGGTCTCGATGGCGTGCTCGAGCGCGTGGGTGACGCGCGGCAGGTCCTCGGGGTGGAGCCGCTCGTTGAAGGCCTCGATGGTGCCGCCGAAGGAGCGCTCGTCGAGCCCGAAGAGCTCGAGCAGCCGGGCGTCCCAGCGCAGGTCACCGGTGACGAGGTCCCACTCGAAGGCACCGACCCCGGCCGCGTCCACGGCGAGCCGCCACGCCAGCCGGTCGGCCTCGGCGGTCGTGAGCGCCCGGTCGAGCGCGAGCTCGGTGACGGCCCAGTGCGCGAGGTCCTCGAGCTGCTCGCGGTCGCGGTCGGTCCAGAGGCGGGCACCGATCGCGGTGACCGTCAGCGTGCCGAGCACCTGCTCGTCGACGGAGGTCAGCGACACCTCGAGGCTGTCACCGGTCGCGGTCGCGTCGCCGACCGCCCAGGTCCAGCCGCCGTCGGCGACCAGCGAGAGCGTGGCGGCGGGCGCGTCGAGCGCCCGGATCGCCGCGAGGCACACCCGGGACAGGTCCGGGCCGACGGCCGCGCGCGACTCCGCCACGGGGCAAATCGTGGCACAACGGCCCGGCCGCCGTGGCGGTATCCCCCAGCTGCCGACCGACTTCACCCGGATAGGTGAGTCACCGCTCGTCGAGGATCGCGAGCTGCAGCATCAGCGCGAACCGCTGCCGGGGGTCGCCCAGGTCGAGCCCCCCGACCTCCGTCGCGCGCCGGAGCCGGTAGCGGAAGGTGTTCTGGTGCACGTAGAGGGCGGTCGACGCCCGGGCGACGTCGCCGAAGGCGTCGAGCCAGGCGCCGACGGTGTCGACGAGGTGGGCGCCGTGCTCGCGGTCGTAGGCCATCAGCCGGGCCAGCGCGCCCTCGGGCTCCTCACCGCGCGCGACCGCGAGGTCGCGCAGCTCCAGCAGCAGCGCGTCGGTCTGGACGTCGGAGAGCCGGGCGACCGGCTGCTCGACGGCGCGCTCGCGCATCACCCGCAGGATCCGGTCGGCGGTGGCCCGGGCCCGCACGATCTCCGGCACCACGGTGGCCAGGCCGCCGACGGCCACCACGGCGCGGGACCGGTCGCCGATCCGGTCGAGGAAGTCCGTGCCGAGCTGGACGGCCCGCTGCTCGGCGTCGGCCGGCGTACCGCTCACCGCCGCGAGCGCGTAGACGACCCCGCCGAGGACGGCGGCCGCGGAGCGCGTGCTGACGGCGTTGAGGTGCATCGCGAAGGCGTCGCCGAGCCGCTGGAGCTCCTGGGTCACTGCGGCGTCCGCCGCGTGGTCGTCGGCCGGGTCGCGTACGGCGAGGGTCAGCCCCAGCACGATCAGCGGGGTGCCGAGCAGGCCGAGCCGCTCCAGCGCCTCGCGGGCGCCCGACCCGCCCTCGAGGACCGAGGCGACCAGGTCCGCACGGACCCGACGCTGGACGTCGGCGCCGGCACGGACCCGCAGCATGTGCAGCGCGACGAGCTTGGCGGCGTCCTCGAGCGCCTGGGTCCGCTCCTCGCTCAGCGGCCCCGACACCGCCGCCCAGATCGACCCGAGCACCTCGTCGCCGGCACGCACCGCGATCGCGACGCGCGGCATCGAGAAGGCGTCGCCGCCGTCGGGGACCGGGCTGATGAACACCGGCTCGTCGCTGCGGTGCAGCTCGCGGAAGACCCCGCGCTCGTTGAGGTAGCGCGAGTAGCGCTCGGGCACCTGCCGGCCGAGGATCGTCTCGACCCGCGACGGGTCGGCCTCGTCCTGGCGGCCCGAGAAGGCGAGGACCCTCGAGCTGCGGTCCTCGATCGTGATCGGGGCGTCGAGCAGGGACGCGATGGCGTTGGCGACCGCGAAGAGGTCACCGGAGGGCAGCCCGCCCAGCGACTCCTGGCCGTCGGTGCCGACGTCGCCCTCGGCCAGGAGCGAGCGGAGCATCGCGGCCAGGTGGGCCCAGGGAGCCCCCCGGCTGAGCCCGAGCAGCGCGACGCCGGAGGCGTCGACGGCGGCCCGGACCTGGGGCGTGGCGGGCACCGGTGCGCGGACCACCAGGCCCGCGGCTCCGGCACGCCCGAGCTCGCCGAGCAGGGCGACCACCCGGTCGGGGTCCTCGACCCCGACGCCGAGCACCAGCGCGTGCGCCGGCAGCACCGGCGCGTCGACCGGGTCGTGGATGACCACGCCGCCGATCTCGTCCGCACTCTCGGCGTCGCCGTGGACGAGGTCCAGCAGCGTCGCGCCCAGGTCGTCGAGGACCCGGCCGAGACTGGCGCGCGGGCGGGGGTTGGGCACCGTGGTCATGGCGGTGGCCAGCCTACGGGCGGTCGTGGTCGTGCTCAGACCGGCAGCCACTCGCTCGAGGTCGTCACCGCGGCCAGCTCGTCCTCCAGCGGTACGACGCCGAGGCCCGGTCCGGTCGGGACGCGCAGGTGGCCGTCCTCGAGCACGAACGGCTCGGTGATGTCGGTCCGGTAGTAGCGGCCGGACCCGCTGGTGTCGCCGGGCAGCGTGAAGCCCGGCAGCGCGGCGAGCGCGACGTTGGCGGCCCGGCCGAGACCGGTCTCCAGCATCCCGCCGCACCAGACGGGCACGCCGGCGGCGACGCAGACGTCGTGGATGCGCCGGGCCTCGAGGTAGCCGCCGACCCGTCCGGGCTTGATGTTGACGATCGCGCAGGCGCCCAGCCGGATCGCCGCGGACGCGGTCTGGGCCGAGACGATCGACTCGTCGAGGCAGACCGGCGTGCGGATCACCTTCGCCAGGTCGGCGTGGCCGAGCACGTCCTCCTCCTCCAGCGGCTGCTCGATCAGCAGCAGGTCGAAGGGGTCGAGCTTCGCGAGGTGCCGGGCGTCGGCGAGCGTGTACGCCGTGTTGGCGTCGACCTGCAGCAGCACGTCGTCGCCGTACGTCTCCCGCACGGCGCGCACCGGCTCGACGTCCCAGCCGGGCTCGATCTTCAGCTTGATCCGGACGTAGCCCTCGTCGAGGTAGCCGCCGACGGCGTCGAGCAGCGCCGGGATGCTGTCCATGATCCCGACCGAGACCCCGCACGGCACCCGGTCGTGCACGGCACCCAGCTCGCGCGCGAAGGAGCGGCCCTCGCTGCGCAGCTCGGCGTCCAGGATCCCCATCTCCAGGGCGGCCTTGGCCATCCGGTGGCCCTTGAACGGCTCGAGGACGTGCGCCACCGCGGCCGCGTCGACCGGTCCGGCCGCGGCGAGCGCCGGCACCAGGAAGCGGCGCAGCGCGTCGGCGGCCGCCTCGTTGTACTCCGAGGAGTAGAGCGGGTCCGGCATCGCGACGCACTCCCCCCAGCCCTCGGCCTCGTCGGTGACGACGCGCAGCAGCATCAGCTCGCGGGCGGTCTGGGTCCCGAACGACGTACGGAACGGCGCGACCAACGGCATGGTCACCCGGCGGAGCTCGACCCCGGTCAGCTTCACGACTTGTCCTTTCGCACGATGTACCAGCCGGCACGGTCGAAGCCGGTGATGCGGGCGCCGTCGGCGACCAGCGCGGTCAGGGCGTCGCGGACGGCGCGCCGCCAGCGGGCGGCCAGCTCCGCGTCGGTGGTCCGCAGCACCCCGATGTCCGGGGGTACGGCGACCAGCACGGTCCCACCGTCGAGCGAGCCGTCCTCCGGTCCCCCATCGGCGCCGATGCCGACGCCGACGACAGCGCCTGCGGCGAGCTCGTCGTCCGCGGTCGCCGGGGCGGTGCGGCCCGCGCAGGCCGCGGCCACGGCCGGGTCGCGCAGCACCCACCGGACCAGCAGCCGGTCCGAGTCGTCCGCGCCGTTGATGGCGTCGGGCATCGCGCCGTAGAAGTTGGGGAGGTACTCGGCCGGGCGGGCCGCGAGCTTGACGAGGTTGAAGTAGGCGTTGCGGCTGACCAGCGGGTCGAAGGTCCAGGCGATCTCCGAGACGCCGCGCAGCATCGCCCACGCGCGCTGGTGGAGCTTGAGCGCGAAGCCGATGTGCCGGCCGGCGAGACCGCCGGCGACCCCGGCGATGTGGCTGTGCAGGGCGTCCTCGCCGGGGGCGTGGAAGAAGCCGACGCAGGCGCCGACCAGGCGCTCGCCCTCGAACGCGCCGCCGACGTAGTTGCCGGCCTTGCTGAAGGCGCGCAGCAGCTCCAGCGGGAGCGGCGGGCTGTCCGGGCGGCCCCACACGTGGGCGAAGAGGGCGACCACCGCGTCGAGCTCGGCGAGGTCGGTGACCTCCCGGACCGAGACGCCGGAGGCCAGGGCCGCGGCGTCGGCGGCCTGGACGGCGTCGTCGAGGTCGCTGTCGACGACGGGGGGCACCGAGGCGAGGTTCGTCACGCGTCTCATGCTGCTGAGGTTCTCCGGGCTCGTCATGGTCGTGCCGCACCAGTCGGTTCGGGACGGTTCGTCGGGTGCGCCAGCAGGTCGGCGACCAGCGCGTGGAGGAGCAGCGTGCGGGACGGGATCTCGTCGACCAGGACGTGCTCGTCGGCCGCGTGGGCTCCCCCGCCGACGGCGCCGAGGCCGTCGAGGGTGGGGGTGCCGACGCCGGCGGTGAAGTTGCCGTCGGACGCACCGCCGACGGCCGCGGACCCGGGCACCGGGAGCCCCCGTCGTACGGCGAGGGCGCGGACGCGGTCGTAGAGGGCCGCCGAGTCGGCGGCCGCGAGCGGCGGGCGGTTGATGCCACCGGTGACCACCAGCTCGGCCCCGGGGAGCACCGGTGACAGCGCCCGCATCGCGGCGTCGACCCGCTCCTGCTCGGCGAGCGTCGTGGCGCGGACGTCGACGGAGAAGGAGCCGCCGGCCGGGACGGTGTTGGTGGTGGTGCCGGCCGCGAGCACGGTCGGCGTCACGGTGGTGCCGGCCTCGGGACGGCCGAGCTCGGCGACCGCGAGCGCCTGGTGGGCGAGCTCGAGGGTCGCGTTGACCCCGCGCTCGGGCTCCAGCCCGGCGTGGGCGGCCCGGCCGATCACCCGGACGTCGTACATCGACGCGCCCTTGCGCTCGGTCTTGATCGCGCCGCCGTCGGCCGAGGCCTCGAGCACCAGCGCCGCCTCGGCGCCGCGGGCCTCGTCCTCGATCAGGGTCCGCGAGGTCAGGGAGCCGACCTCCTCGTCGCCGGTGACCAGGATCGTGACGCCGTCGCGGTCGTCGAGCAGCGCGGCCGCGTGCAGCGCCATCGCGACGCCCACCTTCATGTCGAAGCAGCCGGGGCCCCGCAGCACGCCGTCGACGACCGCGCACGGGTGGTCGGCGAGCGAGCCGAGCGGCCACACGGTGTCGTGGTGGCCGAGCAGCAGCACCCGCGTCGGGCCGCCGAGGCGCCAGCGCAGGTGGGTGACGCCGTCGACCACGATCCGCTCGGGCGGCAGTCCGAGCCGCCGCTCGCCCTGGCGGGCGACGACGTCGGCGGAGCGGGCGACGGCGGCGAGGTCGGTCGAGGGCGACTCGCACTCGACGAGCTCGCGGACGTCGGCCAGCAGGGAGTCGAGATCCATCAGTCGACCCTCGGGGTCGCGCGGACGCCGAAGTGCACGTAGCGCTCGCCGGTCGGCAGCTCGTAGAAGGTGACCGGCGCCCAGGTGTCGGCCTCCGGCGGCCGGACCGCGAAGAGCGCGGGACCGACCGGGACCAGGGGGTACTCGTCGACCGGGTCCGGCACCATCTCGGCGAGCGGGCCGAGCACCGTCGTGCGCAGGGTCGGACCGTTGCCGTCCTCGCCGGCCAGGACCTCCATCCGCACCGAGGAGCGGGCGTAGGTGCCGACGTAGGGCGCGATGTCGACGTCGACCGGCTCGGCCGGCGGCGCGAACGGCGTCGCCATCTCGACGCCGGCGACCTCACGGAAGACCTCGCGGTAGAGGTCCTCGTAGAGGTCGCGGGTGTGGCCGCCGTTGGTGAGCAGCGCGACCGCGAGCGGGCCGTGGTCGTCGGTGGCGGGCAGCAGCCGCAGGAAGCCGGCCTGGCCGAGCGTGTTGCCGTCGTGACCGACGAGCCGCTCGCCGTCCCAGCCGAAGCGGATCCAGCCCAGGCCCCAGGAGTCGCCGAGGATGTACTTGTCGGGCAGGTCGGCCTCGTGGCGGGTCATCGCCTCGGTCGAGGCCGGCGACAGGACCTGCGTGCCGTCCGGCGCGCGTCCCTCGGAGAGGTGCATCCGCGCGAAGCCGAGCACGTCGCGGACGGTCGACTTGATCAATCCGGCCGGACCCACCGAGCGCGGCAGGTCCCAGACAGGGGTGGGCATCTGGCCGTCCGGGCCGTCGACGTGGCCGACCGCGGCGGCGAAGAGGATCGCCTCCTCGGCGAGGGTGACGGTGTGGTCGAGGCCGAGCGGGGTGAAGAGCCGCTCGCTCATGGCCTGGTCCCAGGTCTGCTCGGTGAGCACCTCGATGACGCGTCCGAGCAGGGACCAGCCGGAGTTGCAGTAGGACCAGGTGGCGCCGAGCGGGTGGTTCTGCGCGACGTCGGCCAGCAGCGCGACGTACTTCTCCAGGCAGTCGTCGCCGCGGCCGGTGTCGGTGAAGACGTCGCCGTCGATGCCGCTGGTGTGGGTGAGCAGGTGCCAGATGGTCAGCTGCTTGGTGACGTCCGGGTCGGAGAGCTGCAGCTCGGGGAGCACCTCGACGACCGGGGTGTCGAGCGCGATCCGGCCCTCGTCGACCAGCTGCATGACCACGGTCGCGGTCCACACCTTGCTGATCGAGCCGATCTGGAAGACCGAGTCGGTCGTCGCCGGCTGCCCGGTACGGACGTTGAGGACGCCGTACGCCGCCTCGACCATGTCCCAGCTCCGGTCGTCCCCGTCGAGGATGCCGAGCTGCGCGCCCGGTACGTGGTGCTTGCGGGCGAGCACCTCGAGGCGGCGCTGCCAGTGGGCGAGGTCGAGGCGCGGTCGGCCGCCACGCTCGACGTACTGGTCGAGCCAGGCCACCACGCGGCGGTTGTAGTCGATCCGGTGCGAGGGGCGGCCGAGCAGGATGAAGACGTGCGAGGCGCCCGGGTAGAGCACCAGCTCGGTCGGGACGCCGCGCTGGCGCAGGGAGGTGTGCCACTGCTGGGCCTGGCCGACCGGGCAGGTCAGGTCGTCCTGGCCGTGGAGGACCAGCGTCGGGGTGGTCACCCGGTCGACGCGGGTCAGCGGCGACATCTCGGCGTACCGCGCGGCCGACTCCCACGGGGTGCCGCCCAGCTCGTAGCGGGCCATCAGCGGGCCGTCGTCGCTGGAGCCGTACTCGCTCACGAGGTCGCTGACCACGCCGCCCGCGACGGCCGCCTTGAAGCGGTCGGTGGTGCCGGTGAGCCAGCAGCTGGTGAAGCCGCCGTAGCTGTAGCCGGTGATGGCGAGCCGGTCGCCGTCGACCAGGCCCTCGGCGACGAGCGCGTCGATCGGCTCGAGGAAGTCCTGCGCGTCCGCGACGCCCCAGCCGCCGTCGACGCCGCGGTAGAAGCCCTCCCCGTAGCCGTCGCTGCCGCGCGGGTTGACCAGCAGCACCGCCCAGCCGCGGGCGGCGAGCTCCTGGTGGTAGAGGTGCATCTCGTCGGCCGCGGCGTTCCACGCGTTGTGGGGGCCGCCGTGCACGTCGAGCAGCAGCGGCAGCGGGCCCTCCCGCTCGGGGTCGCGGACCAGCCAGGCCTGCACCTCGGTGCCGTCGGAGACGGTGAAGGTCCGCTCCTCGCGGACGAAGAGCTCGACCTCGGCGAGGCCGGCGCCGTGGTCGGTCAGCACGGTCTCGGTGCCGGTGGTCAGGTCGAGCGCGACGATCTCGCCGTACGACGTGGGCGTGGCGAGCGCGACCACGGCGGTCGTGCCCGCGACCGAGAGGCCGGAGACGACGCGGCCGGCGCCGGCCAGCACGGGTCCGTCCTCGTCGTGGAGGTGGGAGCAGCCGTGGTCGCGGACCGCGAAGAGCACGCGGCCGCCCTCGGTCTCCGCCGGCAGCGCGCCGGGGTAGGCCGGGCCGCCGGGCATCACGTTGCGGTCGAGGTGTGCGGCCAGGTCGACGACCGGGCCGCCGTCGAGCGGGACGCGCAGGAGGTGCGCGTGGCCGAGCTCCAGCCCGGGGTGGCCGACGACCAGGAGGCTGGCGCCGTCACGGCTGAAGGAGACGGTGCCGGCGATGCCGTCCTCGAGGGCGACCACCCGCGGCTGCGCCTTCGGGTCGTCGACGTCGAGGAGGTGGACGGCGGTCCGGAAGGTGAGGTCGCTGTCCGCGCCGACCCTGCGGGTGAAGGCGATGGTGCGGCCGTCCGCCGCCCAGGCCGGGCTGCCGACGTGGTCGCCGTCGGTGACCTGCCGGAGCTCGCGGGTGCCGAGGTCCAGGACGTGCAGCTGACCGCGGACCGCGCCGAAGACGCCGGCGCCGTCGGCCTGGTAGTCGACCCGTCGGGTGACCAGGGGGCCCTTCCCGTCGGTCGGGTCGACGGGGGCGGCGAAGGCGATCCGCTCGCCGTCCGGGCTCCACACCGGGGCACCGGCGCCGAGCGGCAGGTCGGTGACCTGCTCGGGCTCGCCGCCCTCGGCGCCCAGGACGTGCACCTGGCCCTCGCGCAGGAAGGCGAGCCGGGTGCCGTCCGGCGACCAGGCGGGGCTCGAGTCGCCGGTGCCGACGGTCAGCCGGCGCGGCGTGCCACCCGCGGCGGGGACGGTCCAGAGCCGGTCGACGGGACGGTCGGCCTCGGCGTCGAGCGTGCGGAGCACGTAGACGACGCGGGTGCCGTCCGGGGAGAGCGCGGGCTGCGAGGGCACCGCGATGTCGATGAGGTCGTCGATGCGCTGGCGGCGGGTCATCGGGGACTCCTGGTCTCGTGGTGGCGTCCGGGTACGGCGGCGAGCAGCTCGCGCGTGTAGTCGTGGTCGGGGCGGGCCAGCACCTCGGCGGTCGGCCCCTCCTCGACGATGCGGCCGTCGCGCATCACCGCGACGTGGGTGGCGACGTAGCGGACCACCGCGAGGTTGTGCGAGATGAAGAGCATCGAGAGGCCGAGCTCGCGCTGGAGCTCGCGCACCAGGTTGAGCACCGCGCCCTGGATGGAGACGTCGAGCGCGGAGGTGATCTCGTCGGCGATCACGACGGCCGGGCGGCCGGCGAGCGCCCGGGCGAGCGCGACCCGCTGGCGCTGGCCGCCGGAGAGCTCCGAGGGACGGGCGCCGGCCCGGGCCGGGTCGAGGTGGACGAGCTCGAGCAGCCGCTCGACCTCGGCCTTCCGGGCCGCGCGCGACGAGCCGGGCGGGATCGCCTCGGCGATGCTCTCGCCGATGCTCATCCGCGGGTCGAGCGAGGAGTAGGGGTCCTGGAAGACCATCTGCAGCGGGCGGTGGCGACCGCGGGAGGGCACCGGTGCGCCGGCGAGCGTGATCCGCCCGCCGGCGACCGGGGCGAGCCCGACCGCGGCCCGGGCGAGGGTGGACTTGCCGGAGCCGGACTCCCCCACGAGCCCGACCACCTCCCCCGCCGGCACGGTCAGGCTGACGCCGTCGACGGCACGCGTCGCGCCGTACTCGACGGTGACGTCCTCGAAGCGCAGGTCGCTCACGATGCCTCGACCTCCTCGCGCGGGGCGGGTACGACGAGATCGATCGCCTCGCCGGCGTGCCAGCAGGCGACCCGACGACCCGCGCCGTCGGTCACGAGCGCCGGCTCCTCGGTCGTGCAGCGGGCCGAGGCGAGCGGGCAGCGGGCCGCGTAGGCGCAGCCGGCGGGCACCTCGGACGGGTCGACCGGGCGGCCGGGGATCGTCGCGAGCGGCGCGTCGAGGTCGGTGTCCATGTCGGGCACGGCCGCGACCAGCGCCCGCGTGTAGGGGTGCCGCGCGCCGGTCGCGAGGTCGGCGGCCGGCAGGTCCTCGACGATCCGGCCGGCGTACATCACCATCACCCGGTCGCAGACCTCGCCGACGACGGTGACGTCGTGGCTGATCAGCACCAGCGCGACGTCGTCGGCCGCGCGGATCGAGGCGAGCAGGTCGAGCACCTGCTGCTGCACGGTGACGTCGAGCGCGGTGGTCGGCTCGTCGGCGATGATCAGCGCGGGCGAGCCCATCAGGCCCATCCCGATCATCGCGCGCTGGCGCATGCCACCGGAGAACTCGTGGGGGTACTGGTGCGCCCGGCGCTCCGGCTCGGTGATCCGCACGGCGCGCAGCCGGTCGACCGCCCGCGCGAGAGCCGACCTCCTGTCCATCCCCTGGTGGTGGGTCGCGACCTCGGCGAGCTGGCGGCCCATCCGCTGGGTGGGGTTGAAGGAGGTCATCGGGTCCTGGAAGACCATTGCGAGGGAGGTGCCGAGGAACTGCCGCTGCGCCTTGTCGTCCCCCGCCCGCAGGTCCGTGCCGAGCAGCTCGAGGCGCGCCGCGTCGACGCGGCCCGGGTCCCCGACCAGGCGCGAGACCGCCAGCGCCGTCAGCGACTTGCCCGAGCCGGACTCGCCGACGACGCCGACCGCCTCGCCGCGTCGTACGGCGAAGGTGACGCCACGGACCGGCCGGACCGGACCACCCGGTCCGGGGAAGGTCACCTCGAGGTCGCGTACGTCGAGGACCAGCTCGCCGGCGGCGTGGCCGGTCGCCGCCACCTGAGCCTCGTCCTCGTCGAGCGTCGCGGCCATGGCCGGAAGCACGGGGAGGCGGCCGACGACGCTGACCCCGAGGGCCTTGGCGACCGACTCGCCGAAGAGGTTGAAGGCCAGTCCGGCGAGCAGCACGGCCGTGCCGGGCGCGAGCGCCGAGGCCGGGTTGACGTAGATGGAGGAGATGCCGTCGAAGAGCAGCCGGCCCCAGTCGTACTGGGGCTGCTGGACGCCGAGGCCGAGGAAGGACAGGCCGGCGAAGGCGAGCAGCGCACCGCCGGCGCTGATGGTCGTGTTGACGACGAGCGGCTCGGCGATGTTCGGCAGCACGTGGCGGAAGAGGATGCGGACCCGGCCGACGCCGGCGACCCGGGCGGCGGCGATGTAGTCGCGCGACTCGATGCCCGCGACCAGCGTCTGCGTCAGCCGCCCGAAGCCCGGGGCGCCGGCCAGCCCGATCGCGAGCACGGCGCCGGTCGCGCCGACGCCGAAGATCACGGCGAAGAAGAGCGCGAGCAGGATGCCGGGGAAGGCGACCGCGATGTTGATGCTCGCGGTGACGACCCGGCCCAGCCGCCGGCCGAGCAGGAACGCCGCGGTGCCGAGCAGCAGCCCGGCCACGACCGCGATCACGGTCGCGGCGAGCGCGAGCTCGACGGAGAGGCGGGTGGCGACGAGCGTGCGGAAGAAGATGTCGCGGCCGAGGTTGTCGGTGCCGGCCCAGTGGTCGCCGGACGGCCCGGCCAGGATGTTGCTGGTGTCGGTCGCGTCCGCGTCGTCGGTCCAGAGGATCGGTGCGACCACGGCGAGCACCAGGACCACCGCCGTCAGTGCGGTGGCCGCCAGGCCCAGCGGGCTGCGGAACACGTTCATCCAGCGGCGCATCGGGACCATCTAGTCCTCTCGGATCATCGAGCGCGGGTCGAGGACGGCGAGGGCGACGTCGACCAGGGTGTTCACGACCAGCACGCTGGCGCCGTACACGATCACGACGGCCTGCACGACCTGGTAGTCCTTGTTGAGGATCGAGGAGACGATGGTGCTGCCCAGCCCGGGCCAGGCGAAGACGTTCTCGACCAGCACCGTGCCGGCCACCATCGAGCCGAGGATCAGGCCGCCGATCGTGAGCGACGCGGTCAGCGCGTTGGGCAGCGCGTGCCCGAGGTAGACCGTCCGGGCCGGCAGCCGCTTCGCGCGCGCGGTTCGGACGAAGTCGGCCTCGAGCACGGTGACCATCTCGACCCGGATGATCCGGGACAGGATCGCGGCCGGGCCGATCGCCAGCGAGAGCACGGGCAGGACGTACGCCGAGGGCGTGTCGTCGCCCGCGACCGGCAGCCAGCCGAGGTGGACGCCGAACACGTAGACGAGGCCGACGCCGACGAGGAAGTCGGGGATGATGCCGAGCACGACGCTGGTCGTGGTGAAGGCGAGCTCGGTGCGGCGCCCGTGGCCGCGGCGGGTGAGGACGCCCATGAGGACACCGACGGGCACCGCGACGAGGACCGCGACGACGAAGGCCAGCAGCGCCAGCTGGAGGGTGGCCGGCAGCCGCTGGGACACGATCTCGGAGACCGGTAGCTGCGAGACGATCGAGGTGCCGAGGTCACCGGTGAAGAGGTGCTGCAGGTAGTGCCAGTACTGCACCAGGATCGGGTCGTCGAGGCCCATCTCCGCACGCTTCGCGGCCACCAGGCTCGCCGGCGCCGTCGGCCCGAGGGCCGCCCGCACCGGGTCGCCCGGGATCAGGTGGATCATCAGGAACGACGCGGTGACCAGCACCCACATGGACACCAGCAGGCGTCCGAGGCGTCGTACCCCGAACCGGACCCACGGGTGGGAGGCCACTCCCACCCGTGGGGACGCCGGGGCGACCGAGCTCGCCAGGGACATCAGTCGTCGTGCCTTACTTCGTCATCCGGATGCTGGTGGGCATGAACGTGCCGGGGTACTCGAACTCGGCGCCGTTGCCGTAGGTCTTCACCGCGCTGTTCGCGAAGGGCACGATGTCGGCCGCGGCCACGAGCTTCGACTCGGCGTCGAGCCAGGTGTCGCAGCCGTCGGTGCCGTTCATCGAGCTGGCCTGGGTGACCCCGTCGGTGTAGTCCTTGTTGTCGATCCCCGAGAAGTTGGTGCCGCCGTCGGCGAGGCCGGGGCCGGAGAGGAACGGCACCAGCTGGTCGGGGCTGTTCACGTTCAGCGGGACCCAGGCGATGTCCCAGTCGCCGGTGCCGAAGATCGCGCCCTGGAGCGCGGTCTCGTCGACGCCCTTGGCCGTGACGGTGGCGCCGGCGGCCTCCCACTCCTGGACGGCGAGCTCGGCCGCGGCGGAGACCGCGGACCCGGCGGCGCTGGAGTAGAGGAAGGTCAGCTTCTTGCCGGCGAGGACCGACTTCGCCGCGTCGACGTCCTGGGCCGGCAGCGACCCGGAGATCGAGTCACCCGGGCAGGAGACCGGCTCGATGGCCGCGAACGTCGTGGCCGGACCGCCCGCGCCGGCGGTCGCGACCGAGGCGAGCTCCTTGAAGTCGATCGCCTGGGTCAGCGCCATCCGCACGGCGGCGTCGCTGGTCTCGTGGCCGGAGTTGTGGTTGTACCACTGCTCGCCCACCATCGCCGGCGTACTGGTGCTGAAGAGCTTGGCGGCGTCCAGGCGCTTGGCGTCCGGGCCCTGGATGGTCACGGCGTTGATGTCGCCCGAGAGGAGCAGGTTCGCGGCGGTGCCCTCGTTCTGCACGATCTTCACCACGATCGTGTCGGGCATCCCCTGGGTCGCCGTGGTGGCGCCGTCGGGGCCCCAGGTGTAGCCGTCCCGGATCTGGTAGGAGTAGTGGTCACCGGGCACGGCCTCGGTGAGCTCGTAGGGGCCGGTGCCGTCGGTGGTGTTCGCGAGGGACTTCCGGTCGTCCATGCCCTGGGCGCAGACCATCGGCAGGCTGGCCAGGCCGTTGAGCACGAACGGCGCCGGGGAGGCCAGCGTGATGGTCACGGTGCCGGCCGTGTCGTCGGCCTTCGCGGTCGCGCCCGCCGGGATGAACGTGCCGAGGTAGGGGCTCTTGTTCTTCACGTCGGCGACGTAGTTGATGTTGTCCGCGGCCATCGTCGCCGTGAAGTCGGCGCCGTCGGAGCAGGTGATGCCGCTGCCCAGGGTGAGGGTGACGGTCGTCCCGTCCACCTTCCAGTCGGTCGCGAGCTGCGACTCGATCTCGCCGGTCTTGCCGTCGACGGACACCAGGTTGTCGTAGGCGATCTGGTTGACGGTGAAGAGCTGGGTGCTGGCCGAGGACTGGGGATCGAGCTTCCCCGGGTCACCGGCCATCGAGAGGGTGAAGGTGCCACCGCTGACGTACTCGCTGTCACCTCCCCCGCCGGACGAGCCGTCGCTGCTGCCCCCGCAGGCGGCGAGCAGGGCGGCGGTGATGCAGAGACCGAGAGCGGAGGCGGCGACCTTCATGGGCGGTTCCTGTCTGGCGGTGGTGGCGGTGGTGGCGGTGCGGGTCAGCTGTCGGCACGCCGGACGGCGCGACCGATGTGGAGGTAGAGGGCGCGACCCTGCCCGTCGTCCCCGAGGAACGCGTGCGGGAGGTGCATGCCCCGCTCGGCCTCGGCCGGGATCAGGCTGTCGTCGCGGTAGGGGACGAGCTCCTTGCGCTCCGGCTGCTCGCCGAGCTCCTCGAAGAGGCCCTTGGGGACCGTCTCGATCCAGATCCGGCCGTCGTCGTCCTGGGTGACGTTCAGGTCGAAGACCTCGGCCGAGTAGGTGCCCAGGTAGCGGCTCGCGTCGATCTGCCGCGGCTCGGCCGGGGGCACGGGCATCGGCGGGAGGGTGGCGTCGCTCAGCTCACCGAGCACGTGGTCGTAGAGGTCGTGGTAGAGCGAGAGCACGTCGCCGCCGTTGGTGAGCAGCGCGACGGCGAGGCCGGCCTCGGGGACCATCCGCAGGAAGGCGTTCTGGCCGATCGTGCTGCCGTCGTGGCCCACGATGTCCCCGTCGGCCGTGTCGAAGCGCTCGAAGCCGAGACCCCACGACGTGCCCATCACGCCGAGGTAGGGCAGCTCCACCGCCTTCGCCTGCATCCGGGCGGCGGTGCCGGGCGCGAGCACCGGGGTGCCGTCGGCCGCCTGTCCGTCGCGGAGGTGCATCTGGGCGAAGGCGAGCAGGTCGCGCGGGCGCATCGAGAGCTGGGAGCCGGCCGGTGCGTTCGACCGGGCGAACGACCAGACTGGGGCGGGCTGGTAGCCGGCGCCGGGCTCGAGCTCGACGTGGCCCATCGCGGCCCGGAACATGATCGCCTCGTACGGGCCGGCGGCCGCATGGGTGAGGCCGAGCGGGGCGAAGAGGTGCTCGCGCAGGCAGTCGTCGTACGACTTCTCGCGCAGCACCTCGACGAGGCGGCCGAGGACGCAGTAGCCGGCGTTGTTGTAGGAGAAGCGCTCGCCCGGCGGGAAGAGCTGGGGCACGTCGTGGAGGACGCCGAGGTACTTCTCGACGCAGTCGTCGCCGACGCCGGTGTCGGTGAAGATGTCGCCCTCGAAGCCCGCGGTGTGGGTGAGCAGCATCCGCACCGTGATCGAGGCGGCGGCGCTCTCGTCGCGGACCCGGAAGTCCGGCAGGTAGGTGCGGACGGTCTCGTCGAGGTCGACGAGGCCCTCGTCGACCAGCTGCATCACCAGCGTGGCGGTCCACAGCTTGGTGATCGAGCCGATCTGGAAGAGGGAGTCGGCGGTCGCCTCGACGCCGGTCCCCTTGTTGAGGAGCCCGGCGGCGCCGTCGACGACGTCGCCGTCCTTGAGGACGGCCCAGGCCGCACCCGGGACGTCGTACTTCGCCAGGAGCCCGGGGAGGGTGTCCTCGACCCAGGCCTGTACGTCGTTGAGAGTGCCCACGACGGCAACGTAGGAGCCGCGCCGTCCGCGATGTTCGTCCGATCCGACGACATGAGCCGTGCCGGTTCGTCGTAGCGGACCACGGCGCAGGCGGGCGGCGGCCCTACGTTGGCGGCATGACCCGCCGGCTGCACGTCACCGCCGTGCACCGCAACGCGCTCCTCGGCCGGCTCACCGCACTGCTCGGCCCGCACGACGTCAGCGGCTTCAGCTACCGCACCGTCCCCGACGGGCGCGCCCACGTGGTCGTGGACGTCGAGGGCGACGACTGGCAGGTCGACCGCGTCGCCGCGAAGCTGACCCGCGTCGTCGACGTGGTCGAGGTCAGCGCCGCGTGCGAGGCGACAGCGCCAGGAGCGTGAGGCCGACCAGCAGCAGCGGCACCCCCGCCCCGAGCCCGACCGCCGGCACCACGACCTCGAGCAGCTGCAGCGTCGCGAGGCTCTTCCGGGCCTCCTCGACGTTGGCCCGCACCTGGTCGTCGGTCAGCCGGAGGTCGAGGACCAGGATCGGGTCGATCCCGTGGGCGATCCGCTCCTGGTGGACCACCTGGTCGACGATCACCCCGGTCGTGGGCTCGACGTCGAAGGTGTACGTCGCGTCGTAGGTGCCCTCGATGTCCCCGACGAGGACCACCGGTCCGACGCTCGATGCGTAGGAGTACTCGTACACCTCGAGACCGTCGACCTCCTGCACGCCCTGGTACGTCGCCTCGACGGCGGCGCCCACGATGTCGTCCCACACCGGGTAGGTCCGCTTCTCGGCGTGGAAGGGCCACTTGTTCTGGAGTCCGCTCGGCTGGGGGGTGCCCGCCGGCAGGTAGCCGTCGTCGGACACGGCCTCGGCCGTCACCCGGTCGGTGACGAAGAGCCGCTCGTCGACGTTGATCAGGCGGGCGTCGGGGTCGTCGGCGTCCACGCAGCCGTCGATCCCGTCCTCGTCGCGCACCAGGCACAGCGAGGTGGACCAGACGGCGACGTCGTGGTCGGAGCGGGCCGCATCGACGGCGTGGTGGCTGAAGGCCAGGACGGGGCCCTCGTGGAGCTCTCCGTCGGCCCCCAGCACGCTGGCGGACCCGGAGAGGAGCGTCGCCTTGTCGGTGTCGAGCGGCGTCCGCTCGACCTGCCCGGGCACCCAGGTCAGCGCGATCACCCCGGCGGTCGCGAGGAAGGCGCCGAGCGCCGCCAGTGTCAGCGGGACCGCCCGACGCATCCTGGGGCGCAGGGTGAGGTTGCGCGCGCTCACTCCCCGACCGTGAGCACCGTGAGGTCGTGGCCGACGACGACCTCGCCGTCGTACCCCTGCTGCGCCTTGGTCTGCCAGTTGGAGTCCGGGACCAGGTTGGTGCCCGGCGACAGGTGGTGGAGCACGAGCTTCTTCGCGCCGGCGGCCTGCGCGATCCCCCCGACCTCGGTCGCATCCGTGTGGCTCTCGGCGAGGTGGCCGTACTGGGTGTCGTCGACGCCGCCCGCGGACTTCACGAGCGCCAGGTCGATGACCTCGTGCAGGAGGAGGTCGGTGTCCCGGGCGAGGGTCACGACGTTGGGGATCGCCGCGGTGTCGCCGCTGATGGCGACCGAGCCGTACTGCGAGTCGAAGCGGAAGCCGAAGGACGGGAAGACCGGCGGGTGCTTCACCAGGGTCGCCGTGACGGTCACGTAGCCGTCCTTCATCACCTGGAAGGGCTCCATCGCCGGCGCGACCGGGCCGTGCGGCTTGGCCTTGACCTTCTTGGGCAGCTCGATCTCCTTGACCTTGATCATCGTGCGGATGTCGGGCCAGCCCTGGTCGCGCATCCGGATGTTGATGTCGTACGCCGCCGCGGCGATGGCGCCGTCGATGAAGCCCTTGGTGCCCGGGGTCGGGTCGCTCGGGTGCACGACGGCATCGGTACCGCCCTCGCGCACCTTCGGGAGCGCACCCGGGCGACCCGGACCCCAGATCTTGAGCGGCCGCATCATGGCCGGGCCGAGCGTCGACCCGCCGCCGAAGCGCAGCCAGGGCAGGGTGAAGAGGTCGGCGATGTGGTCGGAGTGCAGGTGGGTGACGAAGACGCCGCGCAGGTCGGAGGCCTGGAGCCCGGCGTTGAAGAACTGGTCGTAGGCGCCGTGGCCCAGGTCGACCAGGTAGACGCGGCCGTCGACGACGATCGCGGTGGAGATGCCGAGCCGGCCGGCGACCGGCGGCGGGCCGCCGGCGGTGCCGAGCAGCACCACGTGCATGCCGGTCCTCGGCACGGAACGGGCGACGGTGGCGGCCTGCGCGGGCCCGGCCGCGAGGCCGGTCGCGGCCACGGCGGCTCCGGCTCCTGCGGCGGCGGTGCCCAGGACCTGGCGGCGGTTCATCTCCATGCGTGTTCTCCCTGGCTGGTGCGGTCGGTGGTGCGGTCGGTGGTGCGGTCGGTCGGGTGGAAGGTCGGCAGGAGCTCGGCGAGCGCGGCGGCGCTCGGACCGGCGGCCTGGACGGTGGCGTCGGGGCGGACCAGCGCGGCCCGCACCCGCTGGCTCTCCAGCCAGTCGCGGAGCGGGTCCCCCGGGGCGGTGTCGACGACGTGGCCGCCGCGGTGCTCGACGAGCGCGCGGTGGTACTGGTCGAGCGCGCCCGAGGTCACCAGGGCGAAGCGGCCGGCGGCCGGCGTCGCGTCGTACCGGCTGCCGCCCGGCACCTCCAGGTTGGGCAGGAGCCGGCCGGCCGGCCGGCGGCCGCGGACCCGCAGCGGCGGGGTGGCGCCGTCGACGATCTGCTCGCGCAGGCCGGGCAGGCGAGCGACCCGCGGGGCCGCGACGTTGCGGGCCAGGTCGCCGAGCCGGCCGCCCGCGGTCATCGCGCGGCCCATCCAGACCGCGACGCCGATCATCGTCCGGGCGTGGGGGGCGCGCTCCGCCTCGTACGTCGCGAGCCAGGACTCCTCGAGGTCGCCCGCGAGGACGCCGGCGAGCTTCCACGCCAGGTTGTGGGCGTCGCGCATCCCGGCTCCCATGCCCTGGCCGATGAACGGCGGCGTCAGGTGGGCGGCGTCGCCGAGGAGCAGGACCCGGCGGTCGCGCCAGCGGTCCGCGACCTGCGCACGGAAGGTGTACGACGCGACCCGGCGCAGCTCCAGGCCGGCGGTGCCGGCCGAGCCGGTCCAGGGCGCCAGCAGCGGCGCGAGGCGCTCGAGCCGGTCGAAGTCGTCGGTGGTCTCACCGTCGAGGAGCTGGAACTCCCAGCGGTAGCGGTCCGCGCCGATCCGCATGAACGTGGCGGCGCGGTGGGTGTCGCAGACCTGGTGCACGCCCTCCCAGGCGTCGAGGTCGCGCACGGTCTCGACGTCGACGACCAGCCAGCGCTGCTCGAAGCCCAGGTCGACCATGGCGGCGCCGATGGACGCGCGGACGACGCTGTTGGCGCCGTCGGCGCCGAGCACGTACGCCGCGTCGATCGTCTCGCGCTCTCCCGTGCGGCGGTCGGTGAAGCGGACCCGGACCCGGTCCCACGCGACCTGCTCGACCGCCTCGACCTCGACGTCGCCGCGGAAGGTGACCAGGTCGAGGGAGGCCAGGTGCTTGCGCAGCAGCCGCTCCAGGTCGGGCTGGTCGAACATGTTCGCCTGCGGGTAGCCGTGCACCCCCACCGGCTTGTCCCGGCGGAACTCCGCGAGCACCCGGTGCCCGGGGTCGAGGAGGCGCAGGCCGAGGGCGGGACGCGAGATCGCGGCGAACTCCTCGGCCAGGCCGAGCCGGCCGAGGATGCGGTGCACCTCGTCGTCGAGGTGCACGGCCCGCGGTTGCGGGTAGACGTCGGGCCAGCGGTCGAGGACGACCGAGGGGACGCCGTACCGCGCGAGCAGCGCGGCCGCGGTGACGCCGGTCGGCCCCGACCCGACGATGACGACGGGAGTCATCGCTCGACCCGCCAGGTCAGCGCGAAGGCGTCCAGCGCGGCAGCGACCGCGGCCTCGTCGGCACCGGCGTCGGCGGCAACGGTCACCACGACCCCGCCGTCGACCACCTCGGCCCGCACGTCCGCGACGCCCGCCAGGCCGTCGAGGGCCTCGGCGACCGCGCGCCGCGCGGCGTCGGCACGGAGCGGCAGCTTGAAGGGCTTGCCGACGCTCGTCAGCGGCAGCGCGTCGACCACGTGCACGGCCCGCGGCGCGGCGGCGGACTCGGTGACGTGCTCGCGCGCCCAGGCCAGCAGGTCGTCCTCGGCGACGTCGGCGGAGACCGTGACGTAGGCGACCGGGACCTCCCCCGAGTGCCGGTCCGGCATGCCGACGGCGTTGGCGCCGGTCACGGCGGGGTGCGCGAGCAGCGCGTCCTCCACGAGCGCCGGGTCGATGTTGTGTCCGCCGCGGATGATGAGGTCCTTGGCCCGACCGGTCAGGTGCAGGAAGCCGTCGCCGTCGACGAAGCCGAGGTCGCCGGTGTCGAGCCACCCGTCGCGCAGCTTGCCGAGGCCGTCGAGCACGAAGGTGCCGTCGTCCGCCCGGCCGGTGATGTAGCCCGGGAAGACCGCCGGCCCGTGGATCGCGACGGTGCCGACCGAGCCGGCCGGCAGGTCGACCCAGGCGCCGTCGTCGGCCACCCGCACCGCCTTCATCTGCTGGTAGGGGAAGCGCTGCCCGACGGCGCCCGGTCGCGGGTGACCGGCGAAGCTGCGGGCGCTCGCACACGTCGCCTCGGTCAGCCCGTAGCCCTCGACCAGCGGGACACCGGTGTGCTCCTCGAAGCCCCGGCGTACGCCGGGCGGCAGCATCGACGCACCGACGACCGCGAAGCGCAGGCCGCTGATGTCCGCGTCCACCGGCACCATGGTGAGGACGGCGTACACGGTCGGCACCGCGCTCATCGCCGTCACGCCGTAGCGCTCGACGAGCCGCCAGAAGCAGCCGTAGAGCGCGGGGTCCCGATAGCCGAGCGGGCCGGCCCACACGCCGTGCTGGCCGTGGAACATCGGCGCGAGCAGGGTCACGACGAGGGCGTTGACGTGGAAGAGCGGCAGCGCCGCGAAGATCGCGGCGTCCTCGGCGAGCGCGGAGTTGGCCGCCACCGACCACGCGTCGACGACCTCGTTGTGATGGGTGTGCGCGGCGAGCTTGGGCGCCCCGGTGGTGCCGCCGGTGTGGAAGAGCGAGGCGATGTCGTCCGCGACCGGCCGCTCCCCCTCGAAGCGGTCGGCCGGGCAGGCCGCGGCGGCCGCGGTGAGCCCGTCGGGTGACGGAGCGCCGGTCGGGTCCAGCCGGAGGACGGTCTCCACGGCGCCGGCGGCGAGCAGCTCCTGGGCGTGTGCCCAGATCGTGGCGTCGAGGTCGGGCCCGGCCGCCACGAGCACCCGGGCGCCGGACAGGTCGAGCAGGTGCCGGACGTGCTCCGCGGAGAGCGCGGCGTTGATCGGCGCGGCGATCCCGGCGAGCTCGGCGGCGAGCGTCGCGGTGACCAGCTGGTCGCAGTTGGGCGCGAGCAGCGCGACGGCGTCGGTGCGTCGAATCCCCTTGCTGCGAAGGAGATTCGCGACCCGGTGGACGTCGGCGAGCAGCTCTCCGTAGGTACGACGAACCGGCTCCTCCCAGCGCTCGGCGTCCGGCAGCACCACCAGCGCGGTCCGGTCCGGCCAGAGCTCGGCGGCCCGCGCCAGCACGTCGTACGTCGTCGCCGGCAGCCCCCGTTCCGCCAGCGGCACGGCCTCGATGTCGGCGAGGTCTGCGGGGTCGTCGTACGCCGTCGGGAAGAGCGTCACCGGGTCCACCGCACCGTGGTGCGCTGGACGCCGAGGTCGATGGCGCCGTCCGGGGTGGCGATGGACGCCTCGACGAGGTCGCCGTCCTGGAGGTACTTCGGGTTCTCGGCCTGGCGCTTGAAGAAGGCCCTCCACTTGACCGCCGGCGGCAGCAGCGCGCCGATGATCTCGATCGGCCGGGGCGGCGCCTTGAGAGCGGTGCCGCCCGGGGTGCCGGTGAGGACGAGGTCGCCGGGCGCGAGGCGCTGGAACCGCGCGAGGGCCGCGAGCGCCTGCACCGGGCTGTAGATCATGTCGCCGCCGGTGCTGTCCTGGCGGACCTCCCCGTTGACGCTCAGCCGCAGGCGGAGCTCGCGGAAGCGGCGGACCTCGGCCTCGTCGAGGAGCACCAGCCGCGGGCCGACCGGCGTGAAGGTCGGGTAGGACTTGGCCTCGTAGAACTGGGTCTTCGGCAGCTGCACGTCGCGCGCCGAGACGTCGTTGGTGACGACGAAGCCCGCGACGTACGACGACCAGCTCGCCTCGGTCACCTCGTCGCCCACCTCCAGGGCGGACCCGATGACCAGGCCGAGCTCGACCTCGTAGTCGAGGAAGCGCACGTGCGCCGGCCGCAGCACGTCGTCGACGGGCCCGCTGATCGACCCGGACGCCTTGCGGAAGAAGGTCAGCGGCACCGTCTCCGGATCCATGCCGGAGTCCTTGACGTGGCTGACGTAGTTGGTCATCTGGGCGACGACGCGGCACGGAGCGGTCACGGGCGAGACCAGGTCGAGGGTCGCGATGTCGACGGGGTCGGTGCCGCCCGCGCCGGCCGCGGCCGCCTCGATCGCGGCGCGATCGGCGAGCAGCTCGGCCGTGGTCGCGGCGTCGGTGGCGACGCGGGCCGCCGATCCGTCGGCGGTCAGCACCCACCAGGCGTCGGCGGTACGGAGGACGGAAAGGCTCATGAACGGGCCACCTTCATCAGGCCGCGGAGGCGCTCGAGATCCCACTCGTTGTCCTCGCGCAGCGCACGGATCATGGATCGGAGCTCGGCCGCCGACTCCCGGCCGGGAGCGACGCCGAGGAAGTCGCGGGTCGCCGGCGGACCCCACTGGGCGAGACCGGACGCGGTCATCGGGGCCCACCCCGGCTCGAGCGAGCAGTCGAACATGTCGCCGTCGCTGAAGTGCTCGACCAGGAAGCCGTCGGGGTCGCGCCAGTAGTCGAAGACCTGGCTGCCCTGGATGTGCCGGCCGATCCCCCACGAGCGCTGGTAGCCCTCGTCGAGCAGGTGCTGCCCGCCGGCGGCGAGCGCGTCGAGGTCGGCGACCTGGTAGGCCGAGTGCACGTAGCGGTTGCGCGGGCCGAGCGTCATCGCCAGCGTGTGGTGGTCGGCGGGCTCGTCGCCGCGGTCGCACCGGATGAAGCTCATCGTCGAGCCGCGGTGGCGCTGGCCGTCGAAGAAGAGGAAGTCGCTGACGATCAGACCGAGGTGCTCGAGGTACCAGTCGAGGGACTGCTGGTAGCGGACCGACTGGAGCACGACGTGGCCGAGCCGCTGGACCTTCGCGGGCTCGCGCGGCGGGCGCTGGGTGCCGTTGACCCGAGCGACGCCGTGGCCCTCGTTGCGGGTCAGGGGCTGCTGCGCGGGAAGCTCGGGCAGCACGTGGGTGCCGGCGACGACCCGGACGGGGAGGCCGCTGGGGTCGACCAGCTCGACGGCCGCTCCCCCGATCGACTCGGGCATCCGGCGTACGGCGGCGCCGGTGGCGTCCGCGAGCCGGACGAGGTCGGCCGCGTCGGCCGCCTGGAAGGTCGGGCCGAGGAAGCGGGTCTCGCCCTGCCGCAGGATCACGCAGGGAGCGCCCGCGTCGGTGCCGCGCAGCTGCACCTCGCCGGGCGCGACCGCCGCGGTGGTGAAGCCGAAGGCGTGCGCGAAGCGCTCGGCCGCCCGCAGGTCCGGCTTCGCGAACTCCAGCCACGCGATGTCGCGGACCTTGATGACCGGGTTGCGGTGTCGCCCCGGGTGCTCGCCGGGCAGGCCGCCCAGATCGCTGTGCAGGTCGCTGTGCGTGCCGTGCTGCGTGTCGTGCCCCGCTGTGGTCACCGCCACACCTCCTCAATCTGACGGAATCGTCACCTATGACCTTCCGGTCAGTCAAGGCTTTCTGATGAAACCGTCACACGTGACTTTGTGCGATGATCGCGCCGTGCCCGACGAGCCGACCCGCACCGACCGCCGCCGCGAGCGCACCCGCGCGGCGCTCGTCGCCGCGGCCCAGACACTGATCGCGGAGGGGCGCACCAACGTCGCCGTCCTCGAGATCACCCAGCTCGCCGACGTCGGGCTCGGCAGCTTCTACAACCACTTCGACAGCAAGGACGCGCTCTGGGACGCGGCGGTCAACGACGCGCTCGAGCGTCACGGCGCCCTGCTCGACGAGCTCACCGCCGACATCGACGACCCGGCCGTCGTCTTCGCGCACAGCGTGCGGCTGACCGGGCGCCTGCACCGCACGACCGTCGAGCTCAGCAAGGTGCTGGTCAACCGTGGCGTCGACCTCACCCACGCCGACCACGGCCTCGCCCCGCGAGCGCTGCGCGACATCGAGGCCGGTGTCGCGAGCGGCCGCTTCCGGGTCCGCGACACGACCATCGCGCTCACCGTCGTCGGCGGCGCCGTCCTCGCCCTCGGCGCCCTGCTGCACGCCGACCCGGAGCGTGACGCCGCAGCCTCCGCGGACGAGATGACCGAGGACATCCTGCGGATGCTCGGGGTGCCCGAGGACGAGGCCCGGCGCATCTGCGCGCTGCCGCTGCCCGACCTCGAGGCGGTCACCGGCGCCGCGTGAGGCCCTCCGCGGCGGCGTTCGTGGCGTCGCGCCAGCCCGGCCAGACCTGGTCGAGCAGGCCCAGCTGGAGGTCGACCGCGATCGGCGGCGTGAAGCAGAAGTCGCTGCCGTAGACGATCCGCTCCGTACCGAAGCGGTCGTGCAGCGCCCCGACGTGGGTCGCCGTCGGGGTCCCGGCCAGATCCCACCAGAGGCCCTGCAGCGCCTCGACCACGCCCGGCTGCCGATGGGCCGGGTCGTCGGGCGGCAGCGCCATCCGGGCACCGAGCTGGAAGAGCGCGGCCCGGTCGGCGAGCAGCGGGAGGAGGCTGCCGGAGTGCGGGACCACGAGCCGCAGGCCCGGGTGTCGGGTCAGCACGCCCGCGAGGGCGAGGCCCAGGACCACGCGCGTGGTGTCGACGAGGAACTCCACCATCGGGCGCGGCAGACCGAGTGACGTCTGCTCCCAGCCGGGCGGCGAGGTCGGGTGCAGGAGCACCACGCACTCCCGGTCGGCCAACGCACCCCACAGCGGCTCATGGGACGGGTCGGTCAGGTAGGTCCCGTCCGCGTGCGTGGCGAGGACGACACCCTCGGCTCCGAGGCCGAACGCACGATCGAGCTCGACCAGGGCGGCGTCGACGTCCGGCAGCGGCAGCGAGGCCAGCAGCCCGAAGCGGTCCGGGTGCGCCTCCACCAGACCGACGCCGTGGTCGTTGACGCGCCGCGCGAGCGCGACCGCATCGACCCCCGGTCCGAGCGCCACGCCCGGCGAGGAGAGCGAGAGGAGCGAGCGCGCCACGTCGCGCTGGTCCATGAAGGCCAGGTGGTCCTCGGGCGACCACGTCGGCCAGGCCGGCATGCCGTCCGGGGTCGCGTGGCCGAGCGACCGCGCCAGCTCGACGTACCACTCCGGGAGGAAGTGGCTGTGCACGTCGACCAGGCCGCTCACCCCTGCGCCGCCTCGACGACCTTGCGGGACTCGCCCGCGGCCCAGGCGAAGATCCCCTTGGCCATGGTGCTGGTCTCGACCTCCGCACGGGCGGCGTAGACCTCGGCCCGGACGCCGTGCGCGTGCGCACTCCCAGGCGCCGCGTCGACCGCGAGCTGGGCGAGGTGGCCGGCGAGCCGCCACTCCCCCGCCCCGGCCAGCTCCTGCGCGCGGTCCGCCAGTGCGTCCTGCCCACCGCAGAGGGCGGCGATCTCACGCGCCAGCTCGTCGTCCTGCGCCGGCTTGAGACGGGCCGGGTTGCCGTCGTACCAGCCGGCGTACTGGCGCCAGGTGTTGCGGACGACGAACTCCGGCTCGTCGTAGAGCGGCTGCAGGTAGGGCATCGACGCCAGGTCCTCGGGCAGCTCGACCCGGCCGAGCGTCTCGACGAGGGTGGCGCCCTCGTTGAGGCAGGCGAGGGTCTGCTCGACGAGGGTCTCGAGGTAGCGGGCGGTGTTCTCGAGCGCCTCGCGCACCCGCTCGGCGCCGACGACGGGGATGCCGTGGCTGCCGCACATCAGCTCGGCGCCGAGCGAGGCCATCCAGCGCAGTGCCCCGGCCCACTCGAGCGGGTAGCGCTGCACCTTCTGCGGGTTGCCGGCGTTGGGCGCGACCCAGAGGAAGAGGTCGCCGGGGAAGAGGATCCGCTGCTGCGGCAGCCAGCCGACGAGGTGGTCGTCGGTCTCGCCGCGGTGGTGGGTCAGGCCGAGCGAGACACCCCCGACCTCGAGGTCGTAGGACCCGGCGACGGTGACGTCGGGATAGCGGTAGTCGGCGGGCCACCGCAGGTCGGGGTTCTGGAACTGCCGCTGGTTGATCAGGGAGTTGTAGCCGAGCGTCCGGCGGTAGCGGTCGAAGCGTCGCGCGACGTTCTCGTGGGCGATCACGGTCGGCCGCGCGACGCCGCGCGCCTCGGCCTCGGCCTCGGCGTCGAAGCGCGCGAGGCCGAAGACGTGGTCGACGTGGCCGTGGGAGTAGACCGCGTGCGTGACCGGGGCGTCGCTCCAGGCGCGCACCTGGTCGTGGAGCCGCTCGGCGAGCGGCTCGGACCCGGTGTCGAAGAGGACGAGCCCGTCGTCATGGCGGATCGCGAAGGCGTGGCTGAAGCCCGGCACCATCAGCACCCCGGGAGCCACCTCCCCCGCATCGTGGAGGACGAACGCCGCGAGGTCGCTCGGCGGCACCCGGCCCTCCCAGACGTCGTCGGCGAGGTCGAGGATCGGGGAGGTCACAGGGGGTCCTTCCGGAGGGCGTCCGCAGCAGCGGCGCGACGGGTGAGCACGACGGAGGCGACCGCCATCAGCAGGATGGTCGGCTTGTCGAGCACCGAGCTCACGAGGGTCAGCCCGACGACGGAGTCGACGGCGTAGAGCCACACGAGCGGCACGACGTGGAGCACGAAGAGTCCCGCCCAGGCCAGGGTGAGCCGGTCGTGGAAGCGGCGCATGGCGGGAGTGGCGACGGCGTCCGAGCCGCGGATGCGGCGGTGGGCTGCGGCGGTGACCGGGCGGCGGACCAGCAGCCCCACGACGCAGATCGCCAGGCCGAGCACGTTGAGCACGACCTCGGGCAGGAAGAACGAGCGGCCCGTCCCGACCGCGATCGCGCTCGCACTGTAGAGCGCCACGAGACCCGTCGAGACCGCGACGACCACGAGCGGCTCCCCGCGGAGGCGGCGTACGGCGCCGACGAGGAGCGCGACCGCCAGGGCGACGACCGCCCCCCAGCGGGCACCGACGAGCGCGTTGGCCACCAGGAAGGAGGCCGGCGCCGCGGCCGCGTCGATCCCGTGGCGGAGGATCGTGCCGACGCTGGGCGGACGGCGGCCGACGCCGTCGGCGAGGTGCTGGATCTCGGTCATCGCTCGACATGATGTATTCGTCACATTTGGAGCGTCAAGAGTTTCTGACGAAATCGCCAGAAACTCTCAGGATCCTTCGGCTCCCGCGAGAATGGGGGCCGTGACCTCCGACCTCGACCATCTCCGCCGCGCCATCCACGTCTCCCGGGACGCGCGCGACCACGGCAACCACCCCTTCGGCGCGGTACTCGTCGACCGGCACGGCACGATCGTGCTCGAGGCGGAGAACACGGTGACGACCGGCCACGACGTCACCGGCCACGCGGAGACCAACCTGGTCCGGCTCGCGTGGCAGCAGGTCCCGCACGACGAGCTCCCCTCGTGCACGCTCGTCACGTCCTGCGAGCCGTGCGCGATGTGCGCCGGCGCGATCTACTGGTCCAGCATCGGCCGCGTCGTCTACGGCCTCTCCGAGACCGGCCTCTACGCGCTCACCGGCGACCACGCCGACAACCCGACGCTCGCCCACTCCTGCCGCCTGGTCTTCGCCGACGGCAGCCGCGCGATCGAGGTCTCCGGCCCGCACCTCGAGGACGAGGCCGCCGAGCCGCACCGCGGCTTCTGGCTCTGACGCCCGTCGTACGACGAAGGCCCCGGCTGCGCGACGCAGATCGGGGCCGTTCGGTGATGGAGCTGATGGAGCCGCCTGTCGGGGAACCGACGACCTATTCATTACGAGCGGCGCTCCCGGCCCCGTTTGTCGCGTTGGTGAGCGTGATTCACGCTCGACGACGTTGTCCAACGAGCATCGATTTCGATGCGGGGGGCCGCCGGGGGGCCGCACCGTCGCGGCGCCCGGGCTGGAGCGCGAGTCGTATCAGCCTCGTGAAGCGGTCACGCCAGCGACTTCGCTGCTGGGCATATCGGTGGGTGGAGCGCCGGGGACCGATCCGGCTCCCGCGGCGTCGACCTGTGCCCGAGCCAGTTCCAGAGTCGGGGCGTCGACGACGATGTCGTCGCCGGTGAAGGTGAAGAAGCGCATCCGCGCTGATCCCTTGAGGACGAGGTCGTCTGCGAGGCCGGACCGGACGGCCTCGACGGTGGCGTTGAAGTGCGCGGCGACGCATTCCGGATCCGCTGTCTGCAATAGAACTGCCCGTCGGGACCGACACTCGGGGGTGTGGCAGAACCACGGCCCGGTCCTCGCCGAGGGCAGTTTGCGGCCGCAGCCAGCGCCGCAGCGCCTGGTGGCGCGTAGGCGCCCCATCCAGTCAATGGTCAACCCTCGTGTCCTTTGCACCCTGGTTCCGGTCTTGCAGACGTTCCCCCTGGGCTACGAACTGATGCGCGGACATGGTCGCGCATCCCATCAGCCCGTCTGGGCGAACGGACGCCCCGGGTGGCCAGACCAGGCACCCAGGGCGTCTCGTCCCCCAACGGAGGGCTACTTGGACTGCGTGTTGACGGTGATCTTGGCGATCCCGACCAGCAGTCCGGGCTTCACGGCGTCGGTGTTGAACGTCTGGTTCAGCAGCGGCGCGGCGTCGTCGGAGATCTCGACCTTCGTGCCCTCGAGGATCGCCTCGTTGCCCTCGGTCTGCAGCGGCTTCAGGGTGCGGCCGTCGAGCTGGAACAGGAAGGCGTTCGTCGCGGCGACCTTGCCGTTGACGGTGACGTCGCCGTACACGCGGGAGACCCCGGGGTCGACGTTGAAGTTCGTCAGCTCGACCTTGGTCTTGCCCGCGGTCAGGGAGAGACCCGAGCCCTCGTGCTGGATCTGCCCGATGACGTACGGCGAGACCTCGCCGGGCTTGAACACCGTGACGTTGCCACCGGTGATCGGGAAGATCAGCGACCCATCCTCGAGCTTGGCGGTACCCACCGTGCCCGGGGTGAGCTTGAGCTGGGTCAAGGCATCGGTGAAGCCCTTGTCGAGCGCGATCGCGGTGTTCTCACCCTGGAGCGCCTCGATCGATGCGACCGGCTTCGGCGCCGAGGCGCTGCTGCTGGAGCTGCTCGCGGAGCCGTCACTGTCCGAGCTGCCGCACGCCGCGAGCGGGGTGGCGACGAGGGCAGTCATGGCGAGAGCAGCGAGACCGCGCTTGGCGGTGAAGGTCTTGGAAGAGGTGGTGCGCATCTGCGACACATCCTTGAGGCGAAGCTAGTAAGACTCCGTTGGGAACTTCTGACAACAGGCATTCGCATCTCCGGCACATCGCGGATGGGTTGTCGCGAGGTGCGCCATCTCTCAGGTGACTACCGGAATGAAACTCCTGCGATTGGGCAGATGCGCGGCCGGGTCACGCCGCCGGTCCCGACGATCACCGTCGGTTGGTCTGCCGCATCGGCGTCGGCATCGCCGAGCGTCCATGTTCACCCCTCAAGCGGGTTTGATCGGTCCCACACGAGGCAGGTGTGCTGATGAGCCCTAGCCATCGTGGCGTGGGAGTCCAGGAGCAGCCCGATGATCACGGGAACAGCACTACCGGCAGAACCGCCGCCCGCACAGCAGCTCATGAGGTCGAGGACGAGGCACCGTCAGGAAGACCCCAGCGCATCTCGCAGCGAGACCCGTGCGGAGGCGACGGAGCGGCTCTTCGCGTTACGCGCTGCCGCAGAGCCTGCCGAGATCGCCGCCATCGACGAGCAGATCGTGGTCGCGAACATGGAGATGGCCACCTCAGCAGTCCAGCGGTTCCGGCACCGAGGTGTTGCTACCGACGACCTGGAAGGAGTGGCCTATCTGGGACTCGTCAAGGCCGTCCGCGGCTTCGACGCAGCACGTGGCTACGACTTCCTGGCCTCAGCAGAGCACCAGTCACGGGCGCCGGATCCACGACCTGCGGCACACCGCCGCGTGCCTGTGGCTGGCCCGCGGCGTGGACCCCGGAACGGTGCAGGCCTGGATGGGTCACGAGTCGATCGCGACAACGAACATCTACCTGCACTTCCTCGGCACCGGGGCCGACCGCGCGGGCCTGGAGCAGTTGAATGCGCCGCGGGGGGCCGCCGGGGGGCCGCGGCAGCGACCGAGCGGAGGACTACACAGATGACCCCGCCCTGACCGCGCGATGTCTGCGCTGGTCAGGACGGGGATCGAGGTGGAGCCGCCTGTCGGAATCGAACCGACGACCTATTCATTACGAGTGAATCGCTCTACCGACTGAGCTAAGGCGGCGTGCTGCCCGTCGGACAACCCGAGGAAGTATAGGGAGCCGCGGGGCCGGGCGCGAAAACGGGGAGGCACCCCGCGACGCCGCCCGCAGTGCAGCCCGAAATGCAGACTGCCCGGACCAGGTGGTCCGGGCAGCTGACGGTCCCGCCGTCGACGAACGCGACAACGCCGCGGCGGGGAGCTGGGGGCTCAGGCCGCGAGCGTGACCTTGGAGGTCGAGGTGGCCTTGGAGCCGGTCACGAGCGTCTGGGCGGCGCCGCACCAGCAGGTGAAGGCGACGACGATGCCGTGGTCGGTGTTGGTCAGCGAGGTCACCTGGCTGGTGAAGATGAGCTGACGCTTCTCGCACGCGGTGCACTGGTGGTCGAACATGAGGTGAACCTCCCTCTCTCCAAGTCTTGTCGCCGGTTCTCCGACGTCTACTGGGGACAATTCTGCTACCGATGTAGACATAGGGGTAGCCTTACTTTCCTTCTGAAACCCAAGGCATGACCTATAAGATCTCGGCATGCTCTCGCTGCACCAGCTGACCTGCTTCCTCGCGGCGTACGAGCACGGCTCGCTGACCGCCGCGGCCGAGGAGCTCGGCTACGCGCAGCCGTCGGTCTCCGAGCAGATCCGGTCGCTGGAGAAGTCGCTCGGCGTCCCGCTCTTCCGCCGGGTCGGCCGCGGCGTGGTGCCCACGACGGTCGCGGACACCCTGCGCCCGCACGCCGAGCGGGTGCTCGCCGCGGTCGAGGAGGCGCAGGAGTCGGTGCGCCGTGTGAAGAGCTTCGAGACCGGCACGATCCGCTTCGGGATGTTCGGCACCGCCCGCCTGTACGCCGGGGCCGGGCTGGTCGCCGACGTGCTCACGCGCTACCCGGGCGTCCGGGTCGAGCTGATCGGCCAGAACTCCACGGACGTCCAGGAGGACCTGCGCCGCGGCCGGATCGAGGCCGCGATGATCGCGGTCCCCCAGGTGGACAGCGAGGGCTTCGAGATCACCCCGGTCGCCCGCGACGAGCTCGTCTACATCAGCCGCGACCCGGCGCGGCTGGAGAGCCCCGTCACCGCGCACCGCCTCTCGCTCGCCTCGCTGGTGATGCCGGAGGCGACCTGGCGCTCCGACGACTCGACCCGGCGCGTGCTGCGCCAGATGCTGCACGAGACCGGCCGCAACCCGCAGACCCGGATCGAGGTCGAGGACGTCGAGACGGCGGTCGAGCTGGTCGGCATGGGCTACGCCGACTCGGTGATCCCCAAGGGCGCCGCCCTGCAGCTGCTGCCCCGCCTCGCGCCCGGGGCCGGCTGGGTCTCGCTGCGTCCCCGGCAGTACGACACGTTCGCGATCGTGCACCGCGCCGGCGCGACGCTCTCGCCGGCGGCGCGGCTGATGATCGACCTGGCGACGGCGCGGATCCAGGAGATCGCCGACCCGCTCTGACTCAGGTCGGCCGGGCGCCGACCGATCGGGTCCTCATCCACGGATGGATGGGAACACCCGCATGAAGCGCATCGCCTTCGCGACCCTGACGGTCGCTGCCCTGGTCTGCTGTGCCCTCTCGCGCGCGCCGATCAGCGAGGCATCGACCTCACCAGGACGGTGCGCCGATCCCGTCCTCCCCCACCCGACCCGCGCGAGCGCGGCGCTCGACGGGCTGTCCGCGCCCCAGGCGCGCACGGCCGCGCGTACGTCGCGGATGCCGCTCGCCCAGCTGCGGACGGTCGCCGCCGACGACGACACGCTGTGGCTCGACCGCTGCGGCGCGGCGTACTACGTCGAGGAGGCCGACCCGCACCCGCCGACCGCAGCGCGCGCGACGACCGGCGCGGCGGTGACCTCGCTGGCGAACACCTTCAGCCTCAACTCGCGCCCCGGAGCGGCCAAGACGATCTACCTCGACTTCACGGGCCGGACCGTCACCGGCACCGCGTGGAACGACTCCTACGGCTCGAGCATCGTCGCCAAGCCGTTCTCGATCACCGCGCCCGTCGACACGAACTTCTCCGACGCCGAGCTCACCGAGATCCAGACCGCGTGGGCGATCGTCGCCGAGGACTACGCGCCGTTCGACGTCAACGTCACCACCCAGGACCCCGGCTCGGCGGCGCTGCTGCGCTCCGACTCCTCCGACACCCAGTGGGGCGTCCGGGTGCTGGTCACCAACGACGGACCGATCTTCTCCAGCTGCGGCTGCGGCGGCCTCGCGTACGTCGACGTGTTCGACGCCGTCTCGCCGGCCGGCTCCTACTCGCCGGCGTGGGTCTTCGCCAACGGCACCGGCACCAACGGCAAGGGGATCGGCGAGGCCGCCGCGCACGAGGCCGGCCACACCCTCGGGCTGCACCACGACGGCGCCGGCTCCTCGGCGTACTCCGTCGGCGGCACGCCGTGGGCGCCGATCATGGGCGCCGCCTACTACCAGCCGGTGAGCCAGTGGAGCGCCGGCGAGTACACGTCCTCGACCAACACCGAGGACGACGTCGCGATCATCGCCTCGCACCTGGGCGTCGTCGCCGACGACCACGGCGACACCGCCGACACCGCGACCGAGCTGACCTCGGGCGTGGCCACCGCCGGGCTGATCATGACCCGGGCGGACGTCGACGCCTTCTCCCTCCAGGCGAGCGGGACCACGATGGTCGACGTGACCGCGCCGCGCGGCTACTCCGACCTCGACGTGCAGATGACGGTGCTCGACGACGAGGGGAACCTCCTCGCCGTCGCCGACCCCGAGGTCGCGGCGACCAGCGCGTCGGTGGCGACCGGGCTCGGCGCGAGCTGGGCCGCGGCGCTGCCGGACGACGGGACGACCACGCTCACCTTCCTGGTCGAGGGCGTCGGCGCCGGCAACGGACGCAGCTACGCGACCTACTCCGACTACGCCTCGCTGGGCAACTACACGATCACCGCGACGACCGGGGGTGACGGCGACGGCGACCTGCTCACCGTCACGCCGTCCCCGCTCCCCGCCGCGACCGTCGGGACGCCGTACGCCGCGAGCGCGGCGACCGCCGAGGGCGGCACCGCGCCGTACACCTTCACCGCGAGCGACCTGCCCGACGGCCTGGAGCTGACCGCCTCCGGGACCCTGACGGGCACCCCGACCGAGGAGGGCACCTACCCGCTCACCATCAGCGCGACCGACGCCCTCGGCACGACCGGCGGCGCGACGACGTCGCTGACGGTGGGGGCGGCCGCGCCGCAGGCGCTGGCGGCCAACCCCGTGACGATCTACGGCGAGGTCGGGCGCGCGATCGACCTCGGCCTCACCGCCACCGGCGGGACCGGCAGCTATGGCTGGCAGAACAAGACCTTGCCGAGCTGGCTCTCCGTGAGCACCGGCGGGCGGCTGACCGGCACGCCGACCTCGACCCGCGGCGTCACCGGCTACGTGACGGTCACCAGCGGCAGCGAGTCGGCGACCGTGCTGGTCAAGCTGTCCTTCGCGGCCGCTCCCGTCGCCGCATCGGGACAGACCCTGGCCCTGACCGGCCCCTCCGTGAGCACGCGGACGAAGGTGCCGATCAGCCAGCAGCTCGCGCCGACCGGCGGCACCGGGACCTACGTCTACAAGTACCGCGGGCTGCCCAGCGGCGTCCGGCTCAACACCAGGACCGGCGCGATCACCGGCGCGGCCACCAAGGCGGGCACGTACGTCGCGACCGTGACGGTCACCTCCGGCACCGAGGTCGTCTCGACGCCGGTGACCTTCGTGGTCGACTGGCAGCCGCTCACGGCCGACAACGCCTCCGTCGCCGGCGTGACCGGCAAGCGCTTCAGCGTCCGGCTCAAGGCGCTCAACGGCGCCGGGGCCTACGCGTGGTCGTCCACCGGGCTGCCCGCCGCGATGTCGCTGACGAAGTCCGGCACGCTCACCGGCACGTTCACCGAGCTCGTCGACGACGTCTTCCCGGTGACGGTCACCAGCGGTGCGTACAAGAAGACGGTCCTCGTGACGGTGAAGATCACCGCGTCGCCGATCAAGTGGAGCCGCTACCTGACCTCCTCCACCCTCACCCGGCCGCGCGCCTACACCCTGACCTGGCGGGTGATCGGCGGGCTCGCGCCGTACACCTGGAACCTCGGCACCCTGCCCGCCGGCCTGAGCGCGACGACGTCCGGCGACACCGTGACGATCACGGGCACGCCGACGACCGCGGCCGTCAGCACCGTGAACGTCGCGGTCGCGGACCGCATCGACCAGGCGCTGACGAAGTCCTGGAAGATCACGGTCAAGTAGCCGGCCATGCTCGCGACGTACCCTCGACGACATGGAGCCGACCGCTGAGTCCGTCGTCCGCGACCTGCTCGACAGCCTCGCGGCGGGCGAGGTCGACCACGCGGTCGAGCTGCTCGACGCGGACGTCGTGTGGCGCAACACCTACCTGCCGACGATGCGCGGCCCGGAGGTCGCCAAGCGGCTGCGCGAGATGGTCGCCCGCGGGATCGACTTCGAGGTGCGCTGGCACCACGTCGCCGAGGGTGCGGACGGCGTCGTGCTCACCGACCGCACCGACGTGCTGACCTACGGCTGGTGGAGCAGCGAGTTCTGGTGCCGCGGCACGTTCGAGGTGCGCGACGGCAAGGTGGCGGTCTGGGACGACGCGTTCAGCTGGTTCGACGTGATCGGGTCGGGCCTGACCGGGATCGGCCGGTCCGTCCTCGGCCGGCTCTCGTAGCGGACGTCCAGACCAGGAGCGCACCGGCTGGCCCCCTAGTGCCGCGGGCGAAAAGTCGTTGGATGGTTCGAGCCGCCATGGCACGCACCTGGCTGCGTTGGCATCGCTGGAGTGACGCCCGGTAGCCCAGCGCGACGCCGCCTTGCCAGGCACGCACCCTGACGACACCAACCATCCAGATACTTTCCACCCGCGACACTAGGATCAGCGCTCGTGTGCGACACGTTCGTGGTCCGGGCCGGCGGACGGACGTTGCTCGCCAAGAACTCCGACCGCGATCCCAACGAGCCGCAGCTCTGGGAGTGGACGCCGGCGGCCGACCACGCAGCCGGCGCGACCGCGCGGGCGACGTACGTCGAGGTGCCGCAGGTCGCGCACACGCACGCGACCGTCGTCTCCCGGCCCTGGTGGATGTGGGGCGCCGAGATGGGCGCCAACGAGCACGGCGTCGCGATCGGCAACGAGGCCGTCTTCACCACCCAGAGGGCGAGCCTCGAGCCGGGACTGCTCGGCATGGACCTGCTGCGCCTCGCCCTCGAGCGCGCGACCACCGCGCGCGAGGCCGTCGGGGTGATCGTCGCGCTGCTCGAGGAGCACGGGCAGAGCGGCCGCTGCAGCCACGAGCACCGGCGGTTCACCTACCACAACAGCTTCCTGGTCGCCGATCCTGAGCACGCGATCGTCCTCGAGACCGCGGGCCGCGCGTGGGCGACCGAGGACGTCCGCGGCCGGGCCCGCAGCATCAGCAACGGCCTGACGATCCCGGGCTTCGCCGAGCAGCACACCGACCGGCTGCGCAGCCGGATCTCTTCGTGCGCCGTACGCCGCGAGCTGACCGAGGGCCTGGCCGAGGACGTGCGCGGCGTGGTCGGCGCGATGGGCGTGCTGCGGCAGAACGGCACCGGGCTCGGGCCGCGCTGGTCGCCGGTGAACGGCTCGATGGTCGGCCCCAACATGCACGCCGGCGGCCTGCTCGCGTCGGGCCAGACGACGGCGTCGTGGGTGAGCGACCTCGGCTCGGGCATCCACTGGGCGACCGGCACGAGCGACCCGGCCTTCTCGCTCTTCGTGCCGCTGCGCGTCGACCAGCCGGTCGCGGAGGCCGACTACGTGACCGCGGGCGTCACCAACCGGCGCGACGACCGGTCGCTGTGGTGGCGGCACGAGGAGCTGCACCGGCGCGCGCTGCGCGACTGGCTGCGCGCCGAGCGCGTCGTCGCCACCGACCGCGACCGCCTCCAGAGGGCCTGGGTGTCCGAGCCGCCCGCCGCCGAGGAGGCGCTGGCCGAGGTCCGGCTCGCCCACGAGCGCTGGCTCCCGGCCGTCCGGCAGGTGACCGAGCGGGACGCGCGGCCCTGGTGGGTGCGCCAGCGCTGGGCCGGGTTCGACCGGGCGGCGGGGCGCTGACCGCGGCCACACATGTAACGCGGAGTTACGGGGTCCACCGAGGCGTTGTCACGGCTCCGCAGCACCCATAACTCCGCGTTACATATCTCCTCGCGTCGCCGTCAGTGGGTGACCAGCGCGGCCTTGAGCAGCTGCTCGTCGGTCGGCTGCAGCGCGTCGTCGCCCGCCTCGATCAGCACCTCGCGCAGCCGGCCCGTGAAGGCGAACCCGCGGGCGGCGCGGCCGTAGTCGTCGGTGACCGGCGTGCCGCGGTCGAGGCCGACGTCGAGGGTCTGGTCCATCGAGAAGAAGAAGGGCAGCGTCCGCTCGACCCGGCCCTCGCCGACCTTCTCGCCGTCGACGACCAGGCGGACCTCGCCACCGAGGCCGAGCCCGCCCCCGTCGTACGCGAAGAGCACCTCGACGACGTGGTCGCCCGGCGTCAGCGGCGCCGACGACCGCACGTGGGTCACCGTGACCGCGCCGAAGTTGTAGGCGTACGTCGGGCGCCCGTCCTTCACGTAGAGCGACCAGCCGCCGAAGCCGCCGCCCTGCGCGACGAGCACCCCGACCGTCTCGGCGTCGGAGGTGAAGGTGGCGCGGATCGCGAAGGAGGTGTTCTTGAGGCTGGGTACGGCGTCCTCGCGCAGCCGGCCCGCGCCCGGGAGCAGCCGGATCGCGCGGGGCGGCGCCGGTCGACCGGCGGTCTTGGCGTCGAAGCGGCGGGCCAGCTGGTCGTCCATCGGCAGCACGTGGTTGCGTCGCGCCTCGGCCAGGAACAGCTCCTGGAGGTCCGCCAGCCGCTGCGGGTCCTCGCCCGCGAGGTCCCGCGCCTGGGTCCAGTCGGTCCGGGTGTCGTAGAGCTCCCAGCGGTCCTCGGCGAGGCTCGGCGTCCCGGTGCGCGCCGTCTCCCACGGCGTCTTGTGCTTGGCGACCGCGGTCCAGCCGTGGTGGTAGATGCCGCGGTTGCCGAACATCTCGAAGTACTGCGTGACGTGTCGTTCCGGCGCTCCTGCGTCGTTGAAGGAGTACCGGAACGACACGCCGTCCAGGGGTTGCTGCTCGACGCCGTCCACCGTCTCCGGGACGGGGACGCCGGCCGCCTCGAGCAGCGTCGGCAGCACATCGACGACGTGGTGCCACTGGTGCCGCACCTCGCCGCGGGCGTCGATGCCGGCGGGCCAGTGCACGACCAGGCCGTTGCGGGTGCCGCCGTAGTGGGAGGCGACCTGCTTGGTCCACTGGTAGGGGGTGTCCATCGCGACCGCCCAGCCGACCGGGTAGTGCGCGTAGCTCTCCGGGGTGCCGAGCGTGTCGAGCTGCGTGGCGATCCGCGCGGTGTCGTCGCCGATGCCGTTGAGCCGCAGCGTCTCGTTGAGCGTGCCCTCGATGCCGCCCTCGGCCGAGGCACCGTTGTCGCCGAGGATGTAGAGCACCAGGGTGTTGTCGAGCTCGCCGGACTCGCGCAGCGCCTCGACCAGGCGGCCGACCTGGGCGTCGGTGTGCTCGGCGAAGGCGGCGTACAGCTCCATGAGCCGCTCCCCCACCTCACGGTCCGCGTCCGAGATCTCCTCCCAGTGCGGTACGCCGGGCGTCCACGGCGCCAGCTCGGCGTCCTCCGGCACGATGCCGAGGGCCTTCTGCCGCTCGAGGGTGATCTCGCGCTGGCGGTCCCAGCCGTGCGCGAACTCGCCCCGGTACCTCTCGGCCCAGCCCTCGGGCACCTGGAAGGGCGCGTGGGTGGCGCCGAACGGCAGGTAGCAGAACCACGGCTTGTCCGGCGCGTGGGTGCGGACGTCGCGCACCCAGCCGATCGCCCGGTCGACCAGGTCCTCGGAGAGGTGGTAGCCCTCCTCGGCGGTCCTCGGTGGGTCGACGAACGTGGTGCCCTCCACCAGGGTCGGCTCGAACTGGCTGGCCTCGCCGCCGAGGAAGCCGTAGAACCGGTCGAAGCCCTCGCGGGTCGGCCACCGGTCGAAGGGACCGGCGGCGGTCTGCTCCCAGGACGGCGTCTGGTGCCACTTGCCGAAGGCGCCGGTGGCGTAGCCGTTGTAGGACAGCGTCTGGGCGAGGGTGCCGGCGCTGAGCGGCCGGGTCGCGTCGTAGCCGGGCAGACCGGTCGAGATCTCGACGACCGTGCCCATGCCGACGGAGTGGTGGTTGCGGCCGGTCATCAGCGCGGCGCGGGTCGGCGAGCAGAGCGCGGTGGTGTGGAAGCGGCTGTAGCGCAGGCCGTCGTCGGCGAGCTGCTCGGCGACCGGCATCCGGCACGGGCCGCCGAAGGCCGACGAGGCACCGAAGCCCATGTCGTCGAGCAGCACGAGGAGCACGTTCGGCGCGCCGGCGGGCGCCTGGGCGAGCGGTCGGGTCGGCAGCGGCTCGGTCTGGTCGCGGACGTCGACGGCGGCGTCGTACGACGGGCGGGCGCCGTCGAAGGGCAGGTGGGTGCGGTCCATGGGGTCTCCTCAGGCGATCTGCTCGCGCTGCTCGTGCAGCGCGGGACCGGTGGCGTCGCGAACGGTCGGGTCGGGAACGGGGACGGCGTCGAGCAGCCGCCGGGTGTACTCGTGGGCGGGGTCGCCGAAGACCCGCGCCGCCGCGCCGTGCTCCACGACCTTGCCGGCCCGCAGGACGGCGACGTGGTCGGCGACCGTGTTGACCACGGCGAGGTCGTGGCTGATGAAGACGCAGGCGAAGCCCAGCCGCTGCTGGAGGTCCGCGAAGAGCTCCAGCACCTCGGCCTGCACCGACACGTCGAGCGCACTGGTCGGCTCGTCCGCGACGAGCAGCTGCGGGTCGAGGGTCAGCGCGCGGGCCAGCGCGACGCGCTGCCGCTGGCCGCCGGAGAGCTCGCGCGGGCGGCGCTTCGTGAACGATGCCGGCAGGCGTACGGCGTCGAGCAGCTCGGCCACCCGCTGGTCGCGGGCGGCGCGGCTGCCGACCCCGTGCACGTCGAGCGGCTCGCGGATCGCCTCGCCGATCGAGAAGCGCGGGTCGAGCGACGCCTCGGGGTCCTGGTGGACGAACGCCAGCCGGCGGCGCAGGTCCGCGCGGCGGCGGCCGCGAAGACCGGCGAGGTCCTCACCCCCGACGCGGACCCGGCCACCGGCCAGCGGGACCAGGCCCGCTGCGAGCCGGCCGAGGGTGGTCTTGCCGGAGCCGGACTCGCCGACCAGGCCGAGCACCTGGCCGCGCTCGAGGCGCAGCGTGACGCCGTCGACGGCGGGCAGCACCCGGCCGCGCATCCGCGAGCCGTAGTGGACGCTGACGTCGTCGTACTCGAGCGCGGCGACCTCGCCGGTCGGCGCGGGTGCGTCGGCGAGGACCCGGACGCCGTCGTCGGCCTCGGGCAGCCGGGGCACCGCGGCCAGCAGCTGCCGGGTGTAGGCGTGCTGCGGGTGCGCGAAGAGCTCCCGGGTCCCGGCCGCCTCGACCACGTCGCCCTGGCGGAGCACGACCACCCGGTCGGCCAGGTGCGCGACCACCCCCATGTTGTGGGTGATGATCAGGATGCTGGTGCCGGTGCGGTCGCGGATGCGCCGCAGCAGGGCGAGGATCTCGGCCTGCACGGTCACGTCGAGCGCCGTGGTCGGCTCGTCGGCGAGCAGCAGCTCCGGCTCGTTGGCCAGCGCCAGCGCGAGCACGACGCGCTGCTTCTGGCCGCCGGACAGCTGGTGGGGGTACCAGCCCAGGCGCTCCTCGGGGTCGGGGATCTCGACCTCGGTGAGCAGCTCGACGGCCCGCGCGCGGGCCGCCTTCCCGCGGACGCCGCCGTGCGCGCGGAGCGCCTCGGCGATCTGCCAGCCGATCGTGCGCACCGGGTTGAGCGCGGTCTGCGGCTCCTGGAAGACCATCGCCACGCGGCGGCCGCGGACGGCGGTGTAGGCCTTCTCCCCCAGGCCGAGCAGCTCGTCGCCGCCGAGCCGGACCGACCCGGTCGCCCGCGCGCCGTCGGGCAGCAGGCCGATGATCGCGCGGGCGGTCATCGACTTGCCGGAGCCGGACTCGCCGACCAGGGCGACGACCTCGCCCCGGTCGACGGTCACGCTCACCGACCGGACCGCCGGGCGCGGGTGGGAGAAGGAGATGGCGAGGTCGGTGACCTCGAGGAGCGGTGTGGACATCGGGGTCTCCTGCGACGTCTGGGGGGAGGTCACCTGCGCCTCGCTTCCGCGAGGGCCTGGGACACGAGCAGCAGGCCGAGGACCAGCGCCACGACGAGCGCGAGCGGTCCGACGGCGAAGTACGGCGCGTCGTACATGTTGCGGACGCCGTCGCGGATCAGCGAGCCGAGCGACGGCTGCGGCGGTCGTACGCCGAGGCCGAGGAAGCTCATCGCGCCCTCGATGAAGACCGCGACCGACATCGACACCGCGAGCTGGACCAGCAGCGGCTCCAGCGAGTTGGGCAGCACGTGCCGGCGCAGCTGCCACAGGGAGCCGGCGCCGATCACGTGGGCGGCCTCGACGTACGGCATCTCGCGGACGGTGCGCACCGAGGTGCGGGTCAGCCGGCCGAAGACCGGCAGCTCCACCGCGACGATCACGAAGAAGACCGTGCGCAGGCCGGGGCCGACGAACGCGGTCAGCGCGATGGCGAGGATCAGCGTCGGGAAGGCCAGCACCAGGTCGAAGACCCGCTGGGCGATCACGTCGGTGAAGCTCCACCAGCTCGAGACCAGGCCGACCAGGATGCCGATGGCCGCGCCGATCGGGACGGCGAGGAAGACCACCAGCAGGTCGGTCCGGATGCCGTAGAGCGTGCGGCTGAGGATGTCGCGGTTGACCTCGTCGGTGCCGAACCAGTGCGCTCCGGACGGGCCCACCAGGTTTGCGCCGGGGATCTGCTCGGTCGGGCTGTGCGGCGCGAGCAGCGGCGCGAGCAGACCGAGCGCGACCACCACGCCGATGAGGATCAGTCCGGCCAGGCCCTTGCCGCGACCCAGTGCGGTCCAGATGCCGGGCCGGCGGCGGGTGTCGAACTGGTCGTCGGGGTCGCTGGCCTCGGGGGCCGCGACGTCTAGCAGGGACTCGCTCATGAGCCGGTACCTCCGATGCGGATCCGCGGGTCGAGCCAGGCGTGGACGACGTCGGTGAGCAGCTGGATGACCACGAAGACCGTCACCGACAGCAGGAGGAGCACCTGCACCAGCGGGTAGTCGCGGCCGGAGATCGCCTCCTCGATGAGGCCGCCCAGGCCGGGCCAGGTGAAGATCGCCTCGACCAGCACCGCACCACCGAGCAGGGTGCCGAACTGGATGCCGAGCACCGTCACCGCCGAGGGCAGCGCGTTGCGCAGCGCCTGGGTGAGCACGATCCGGCGCCGCGAGATGCCCAGCGCGCGGGCCGTGGTGACGTAGGGCTGGCGCATCTCGGTGCGCAGCGCCTCGGTGAGGAAACGGGTCAGCGCCGCGCCGGCGCCGAGCGCGAGGCAGACCGCCGGCAGCAGCAGGTACTGCGCGGCGATGTCCGGCCGGGCGATGAACCCGTCCGGCGGGGTGCCGCCGGCGGGCAGCACCGGGAGCACCACCGCGAAGAGCAGGATCAGCACCAGCCCGGTCACGAAGGTCGGCAGCGCGATCGCGAGGGTGTTGCCGAACGACAGCGCGGCGTTGACCCACCGGTTGTCGAGCACCACCGCGAGGACGCTGCACACCAGCGCCGCCAGCGAGGCGAGCAGCAGGGCGGTCAGGGTCAGCACGATCGTGTTGACCGCCCCGTCGGCGACCAGGTCCTTGACCTGGCCACCGATCCGGTACGACGTACCGAGGTCGAGGTGGGCGAGCTGGCCGAGCCAGTGGACGTACTGCGTGAGCAGCGGCTGGTCGAGCCCGAGGTCGGCCCGGATCGCGGCCCGGGCCTCCGGGGTCGCATCCGGGCCGGCCAGGGTGGAGACCGGGTCGCCCGGGACCATCCGCACCATCGCGAAGATCCCGAACGACGCGACGGCCAGGACGACCAGCGCCGATGGCAGCCGGCGGAGCAGGTAGTGGGTCATCGTCGCCTCACCTCACTTCGAGAGGTACGCCGCGTCGAGGTCGAGCTCGCCACGCTTCGACATGCCGAGGTCGTGCACCTGGTCGCTCGAGGCGACCGTGAAGTGCAGGAGCGCGATCTCGATGAGGAAGAGGTTGTCGAGCAGGTCCTTGTTCAGCCGCTGGTAGATCTCGACCGCGCCCGAGTCGCTGCCGTCGACCCGCTCCCAGGCGGCGTCCGCGTCCTCCTTGTACTGCTTGTCGACGAAGTGCGAGGCGTTCTTGTCGGCGTTGAAGGGGTAGGCGCTCACCGCGAGGGTCGAGGGCGTGTAGTGGGCGTAGCCGTGCTGGAGGATCCAGAGCCCGCCGAAGGTGCCGCCGATGAGCTGCTTGATGAACTGGCTGTTCTCGACCGGCTGCAGCTCGGTCTTGATGCCGACCGCCTCGAGGTCGGACTGGACGATCTGGGCGACCGCCTCGTAGTTGGCGTTGCCCGCGGAGTAGGCCAGCGGGATCGTCGGGTGGCTGCCCAGCTGCGAGACGAGCTCCTTCGCCTTGTCCGGGTCGTAGGCGTAGGTCTCGTTCGCCTTCGCGTCGTACGCCGGCGAGTAGTCCGGCCAGGGCAGGTTGATCGGCGTGCCCTGCCCGCGGAAGACGTCGTCGACGATGCGCTGGCGGTCCAGCGCGTAGGCGATCGCCTGACGGAGCTTGACGTCCTGAAGGTCGGGGTTGGCCAGGTCGGCGCCGACGTAGATCTGCTGGACCGAGCCGTCGAACGGGGTGACCGTGTAGCTGTCGTCCTTGCCGAGCGTCTCCAGGTCGCGGTTGGAGGCACCGGTGATCAGGTCGAGCTGGCCGGAGCGCAGCTGGGAGACCTGGGCCTGCGGGTCGGAGACGATGTCGACCTCGATGCCGTCCAGGTGCGGCTCGTCGCCCCAGTAGTCGTCGTTGCGGGTGAACTCGAGCTTGGAGCTCGGGGTCCAGGACGTGAAGACGAACGGCCCGGTGCCGACGTACGCCTTGCCCTCCTTGAGCTGGTCGAAGGACTCGCTGTCGATGATCGGCAGCATGTCGAGCAGGTCGAAGATGTTGCTGAGCGGGTGGTCGAAGCTCAGCGTGATCGCGTGCGGGTCACTGGTGTCGAAGCCGGTGACCGCCGCGGCGGTGCGCTGGAGCTGGACGGTCCAGGTCGGGTCGGCCCAGGTCTTGATGCTGAACTCGACGTCCTTGGAGGTGAACTCGCGGCCGGAGTGGAACGTCACGTCGTCGCGCAGCTGGAGGGTGATCGAGAGCCCGTCCTTGGCGACCTCCCACGACGTCGCGAGCCTGGGCTGCGGGTCGAGGCTGTCCTGCGGGTAGTCGATGAGGCTGTCGTAGACCGCGCCGATCAGCGTGTTGGCCGCGTCGGAGGAGTTGGTGAAGATCGACGCCGGGACGATGTCGTTGGTCGACCCGATGCGCAGGGTCCCGCCGTCGGTGGGGCCGGAGTCCTCGCTGCCGGAGCTGGCCTCCTTCACCGCGGAGGAGCAGGCGGCGAGGCTGCTGACGACGAGCAGGCTGACCAGTGCGAGCACCAGGGCTCGCAGCAGGGACGGTCGGGCAGGGGGTCTGGGCACGGGCGTGTCCTTTCGGGGGTGGTGCTTCTCGGGAAGACGGGGAGAGGTCCGGAGAGCGCGCGCCGGTCAGGCGATCACGTGCTCGGGGCGGGCCGTGACCTGCTGACATCGGTCGGCCGCGGGAGCGCGACGGGGGACGACGCCGAGCGGGTCGTCGTACACGGGACCGAGGGCGATGGTCCCGGCGGCGACGGCCTGGATCCCGGCACCGAAGCGGGTGAAGGTCGGCGTGAGGGCCGGGAGGCGGGTGGTCTCGGCGAAGGAGCTGAGGACGTCGTCGAGCACGGGCGGGTAGTCGGTGAACGCCTGGCCGACCAGGATCAGCCGGTCGGGGTTGACCATGTCGCGCACGGTGGCCGCGACCCGGCCGAGCAGCCGCGCGCGGCGGCGCAGCAGCGCGGTCGCCTGCTCCGACCCTCCGGAGGCGGCGAGGTAGACCTCCTCGATCCGCGGCCCGGCGACCAGGCCGGCGGCGTACGCCTCCTGGGCGGTCGCCTGGTCACCGGCGCTCGCCGCGAAGCAGCCGGCGTGGCCGCAGTGACAGGCCCTGTCGGTGCCGGACGGGAAGTGGGTGAGGCTCGCGACCCGGGACACCTCGGTCTGGATGCCGCGGTCGACGGCCATCACGAACCCGGCGGAGTTGCGGGCGTAGAGATAGGTGGTGACGCCGCCGAGGCCGTGGCGGCGGTGGATGTACTCGGCGGCCGCGACCGCGGCGATGTGGTCGGCGGCGACGACGTCGAGGCCGAGCACCTCCTGGAGCTCGGCGGCCGTCGCGGCCGGGTCGAGGCCGAGGTCGCGCCACGGGGCCACGAAGCCGGCGCCGAGCGGGACCCGCCTGGGGTCGTCGGCGAGCAGGTCGGCGGCGAGGCGCGCGATCTGGTCGAGGTCGACGGGAGCGCCGTGCCGGTGCGGGCGGGACTCGCTGGCGATCACCCGGCCGGCGAGGTCGCAGAGCGCGACCGTGGTCTCGAGGACACCCTGGTGGATGCCGACGACGGCGTACGTCGTGGGGTCGACCTCGACCGGGGTGCGCGGCCGCCCGACGACGCCCGAGGGCACCAGGTCGCGGCGCTCGCGCACCAGGCCCGACCCGACGAGGGAGGTGACGGCCCGGGCGATGGTCGCGGGACTCAGGCCGGTGGCACGGGCGAGCTCGTCGCGGGAGAGGGGGCCGACGCCGCGCAGCTCCTCCAGGACGCGGGTCGCCGCCGAGGCGACCCGGCCCCGGGAGACGACGACCATCGGCGAGCGCTGCACCCGGATTCCTCCCTCTTTCCCCATGTGATCAAAGTCGAGTGTCTTGATTGACTATAGGGAGTAATAGCGGAAGTGGGCCAAGGTCTCAAACCCCGACACGGGGTTTGCATCAGCGTGAGAGAAAACCTTGGCCCGGCCCGGTGCGGCCCGGACAGTGGCGGAGCCCGACGCCTTTCGTCGGATCCGGAGAAAGGACCCCCATGACCATCAGCCTCGACCGCGAGACCAGCCAGCCCACCGTCACGCAGCTCGGCGGACGCATCGGTGCGCGCATCGACGGCGTGCGCCTCGGCCCCGACCTCGGCGAGGAGACCGTGGCCGCGATCCGCGCCGCGCTCCTCCAGCACAAGGTGATCTTCTTCCGCGGCCAGAACCACCTCGACGACGACGGCCAGATCGCCTTCGCCGAGCAGCTCGGCACCCTCACCACGGCGCACCCGACCGTCAACACCGGCAGCGCACGGGTGCTGTCGCTGGCCGCCAACAAGGGCATGGCCGCCAACAGCTGGCACACCGACGTGACCTTCGTCGACCGCGTCCCGGCGATCAGCGTGCTGCGCGGCGTCGCGATCCCGGCGTACGGCGGCACCACCAACTGGGCCAACACGGTGACGGCGTACGAGTCGCTGCCCGAGCCCCTCAAGGCGCTCGTCGACGGCCTGTGGGCCGTGCACACCAACGACTACGACTACGCCGCGAGCGCGGAGGAGGGCGACGCGGTCAACTACGACAAGGACAACGTCTTCCGCCGCCAGGAGTTCACCCGGATCGCCTTCAAGACCGAGCACCCGGTGGTGCGCGTGCACCCCGAGACCGGCGAGCGCTCGCTCGTGCTCGGCCACTTCGTGAAGAACTTCGTCGGCCTCAACACCGCCGAGTCGCACGCGCTCTTCCAGCTCCTGCAGAACCGGGTCACCAAGCTCGAGAACACCATCCGGTGGACCTGGACCGAGGGCGACGTCGCGGTCTGGGACAACCGCGCCACCCAGCACTACGCCGTCGCGGACTTCGACACGCAGTACCGCGAGGTCCGCCGCATCACCGTCGCGGGCGACGTGCCCGTCAGCATCGACGGTCGGCACAGCCGCGTCATCGAGGGCGACGCCGGCGCCTTCTCCAGCCTGGACGAGCTGATCAGCTAGTCCACTCACACTTCGGGCCCCGGGGAACGCACCCTCCCCGGGGCCCGAAGCATGTCCGGAGCGGGTTCAGCAGCTGAGGCCGTCCTGGGGGACGGTGCCGTCGACGAGGTAGGACTCGACGGCGTCGTCGACGCAGGAGTTGCCGGAGTTGTAGCCGGTGTGGCCGTCGCCGTCGCGACTGACCAGGACGCCGGAGTCCAGCTCCTTCGCCAGCGAGACCGCCCAGTCGTACGGCGTGGCCGGGTCGCGGGTCGTGCCGATGACGACGATCGGGGCGGCGCCCTTCGCCTCGACCTTCGGCGCCTTCTCGGTCGCCGTCACCTGGACCCCGCTGCAGGAGGCCAGGCTCCAGGCGAGGACCGGGCCGAAGGTCGGGGCGGCCTGCTCGAAGGCCGGGAGCTCGGCCTCGATCTCGTCGGGGGTGTAGGACGTGGGGTCGTCGAGGCAGTTGATCGCGTAGTTGGCCTCGAGCGAGTTGTCGGTGTAGCCCGAGTCGCCGCGCCCGGCGTAGATGTCGGAGAAGGCCAGCAGGGTGGTGCCGTCGCCGTCGAAGGCCTGCTTCAGGGCCTGGGTGAGGTAGGTCCACGAGTCGCGGCTGTAGAGCGGCAGCACGATGCCGTAGACGGCGTTGCCGATCGCGAGCTGCCGACCGCTGTCGGTGTCGAGCGGCTGGTCCTCCACGTCGGCGAGGAAGTCCTGGATCCGGCCGATGCCGGCATCGACGCTGTCGCCGAGGAAGCAGCCGCCCTGCTCGACGCAGTCGCCGACGTACTCCCGCAGCTCGGTCTCGAAGCCCTTCGCCTGACCGAGGCTGAGCTCGCGCGCGGAGATCTCGGGGTCGAGCGCGCCGTCGAGCACGAAGCGGCCGACGCGGTCGGGGAAGAGGTCGGCGTACGTCGCGCCGAGCTTGGTGCCGTAGGAGGCGCCGAAGTAGTCGAGGGCCGACTCGCCGAGGGCCGAGCGGAGGACGTCCATGTCGCGGGCGGCCTCGACGGTCGAGACGTGCGCGGCCAGGTCGCCGGAGAGGTCCACGCAGCCGGCGCCGATCGCGTCGGCCCAGCCGAGGTAGTCGTCGACCTCGGCAGGGGTGTCGGGGTCGGGGTCCTCGGCGACGTAGGCGTCGAGGTCGTCGTCGCTCAGGCAGTCGACGGGGTCGCTGCCACCGGTCCCGCGCGGGTCGAAGCCGACGATGTCGTAGGCCCGGCGGAGCGGCTCGCGGAAGACCGCATCGGCGCTCGCGGCGTAGTCGGTGCCGGGCGCCCCGGGCCCGCCCGGGTTGACCACGAGCGAGCCGATCCGGTCGCCCGAGGCCGGCACCTTGAGCACGGCGAGGTCGATCGTCTCGCCGTCGGGGTGCCGGTAGTCGAGCGGGACGGTCAGCGTCGCGCACTGGTCGCCGTCGCGGCAGGACTCCCACGACAGCTGCTGGCCGTAGAACGGCGCGAGATCGGCCGACGGCGCCTCGGACGAGCCGGGCTCGGGGCTCGGGGCGCTGGCGCTCGAGCCGTCGTCGCCGTGCCCGACGATCGCGATCGCCGCCACGCTGGCACCGCCGACGACGAGGGCCAGCACCAGCAGGAAGGCGACCGCGCGCGTCACCGGCCCCGGACCTCCGGGGCGACCAGTGCGAGCATCATCGACTCGAGGGCGAGCGCGGGCTGGACGTTGAACTCCAGCATCTGCTCGCGGGCCTCGAAGATCGCCGAGATCCGGCGCAGCTGCACCTCCGGCGTCGAGGTGGTGGCGAGCCGCTCGACGTCGGTGCGGATCTCCTCGTTGACGAGCATCCCGGGCGCGCCGGTCGAGAGCGCGATCGCGTCGCGGTAGACCGACACGAGGTCCATCAGCCCGCGGTCGACCACGTCGAGGTGGCGGCGCTTGGCCCGCGACTTCTGCTCCTTCTCGAGGTCGCGGAGCGCGGGAGCGTACTCGCGCGGCCGACGACCGCGCTCGACCACGCCGAACGCCGCGTCGAGGTCGGCCTTCTCGCGCGCGTCGAGCTCGGTGGTCAGCGCGTCGGCCTCCGCCTTGGTGACCTCGTTGAGGGTCGACGCCTTGCCCATGCAGGCCCCGAGCGAGGTCAGCTGCGCCGGGATCGCGACCACCTCGCGGCGTCGGTTGCGGGTGTCCTCGTCGCGCGCGAGCGCCCGCGCCCGGCCGATGTGGCCCTGGCTCGCGCGGGCGGCGTACGACGCGAGCGCCTCGCTCACCCCGTCGGCGCGGCGGAGGAAGGCGGCGACGTCGTCGGCCGTGGGAGTGGTCAGGGTGACCAGCCGGCAGCGGGAGCGGATGGTGGGCAGGACGTCCTCGACCGTCGGCGTGCAGAGCATCCACACGGTGCGGGCGGCGGGCTCCTCGATCGCCTTGAGCAGCGCGTTGATGCCCTGCTCGGTGACCCGGTCGGCGTCCTCCACGATGACGATCTGCCAGCCGTGGCCCACCGGCGCGAGGGCCGAGCGGCGGACCAGGTCGCGCACCTGGTTGACGCCGATGGAGAGGCCCTGGGTGCTGACGACGGTGAGGTCGGCGTGGCTGCGGGCGAGCACGGTGTGGCAGGCCTTGCAGGTGCCGCACCCGCGGGGCTGCTCCTCGCACTGGAGCGCGGCCGCGAAGGCGATCGCGGCGTTGGAGCGGCCCGAGCCGGGCGGCCCGGTGAAGAGGAACGCGTGGCTCATGCCGTGGCCGTCGGCGGCGGCCTGCAGCGCCTCGATCGCGCGGTGCTGGCCGACCAGGTCGTCCCAGACGCTCATCCGTGCACCGCCTGGGCGAGCAGCGGGGCGACGGCGGCTCGGATCGCGGCCTCGATGGAGTCGACGTCGTCGCGGGCGTCGAGCACGAGATAGTGGTCGGGGTCGGCGTCGGCCATCCGCAGGAAGCCCGCACGCACCCGCTGGTGGAAGTCCAGCGACTCCCCCTCGATCCGGTCGCGCTCGTCGAAGCGGCCCAGACCGTCGGACGGCTCGAGGTCGAGCACCACGGTGAGGTGCGGCCGCAGGTCGCCGGTCGCCCACCGGGCGACCTCCTCGACCTCGCCGACGTCGAGGGCCCGGCCGGCGCCCTGGTAGGCGAGCATCGAGTCGACGTAGCGGTCGGTGATCACGACCTCGCCCCGGTCGAGCGCGGGCTGGACGACGGTGTCGACGTGCTCGGCCTTGTCGGCGGCGTAGAGCAGCGCCTCGGTGCGGTCGGACAGCTCGCCGGTCTCCGGGCTCAGCACGATCCGGCGCAGCTCCTTGCCGACGCCGGTGTCGCCGGGCTCGAAGGTCAGCAGCGCGACGTACCCCTCCCCGGTCAGCCACTCCGCGAGCCGGCGGGACTGGGTCGACTTGCCCGACCCCTCACCGCCCTCGAAGCACACGAAGACGCCGCTCTCGGCGTACCTCCCCGGCGCACTGCTCACGCGGAGAACCTACGGGGCGGCTCCGACGGTTTCCACCGCGGCTCCCCCACGCCTGACAACCTGGGCGTGCCCGCCGGCGTTCTGACGGGTGTGACGAGACGGAGCTGGACATGATCGCCCGGGGCTACCAGCGCGAGTTCGAGGAGTTCGTGCGAGCGTCCTCGGACCGGCTGGTGCGGACGGCGTACCTGCTGTGCGGGGACCGCGGCCACGCCGAGGACCTCGCCCAGACCGCGCTGCTGCGCACCGCGCGGCGGTGGCGGGCGGCGCGGCGGGACCCGGACGCGTACGCGCGGCGGGTCGTGGTCAACCTGGCCAAGGACCGGTGGCGCGGGCTGTCCCGCCGTCCCGTGGAGACCGCCCTCGAGGTGGACCTCCCAATCCCGGTGTCCGACGGCCTGGCGGACCGCGACGAGCTGCTGCGCGTGGTCCGGACGCTGCCGTCCGGCCAGCGGGCCGTGCTGGTGCTGCGGTTCTTCGACGACCTGTCGGTCGCCGAGACCGCGGCGGCGCTCGGGTGCACGACCGGCACCGTCAAGTCACAGACATCCCGTGCGCTGGACCGGCTCCGGTCCGCGCTCACCACCCAGAAGGAGAACGCCGATGCTGACCGATGACGACCTGACCCACCAGCTGGGGAGCGCCTTCCGCTCCTCCTCCGCCGACCTGCGGTACGCCGGCGAGGTGCCCACGGCACGCCGTACCCCGTCGACCGGCTGGCTCGCGGTGCCCGCCGTCGCCACCGCCGCGGCCCTCGTGGTCGTCGGCTCGACGGACGACGCCCCGAGCCCGGCCGCACCCGAGGCCGGCGGGTCCCCGTCGGCGACCGCCCACGCGCCGAGGATGGTGACCTCGGAGATCCACGTGGCCGGCTACACCTTCACCTACCGGCACGCGGCCGGCACCGAGGTCGCCGACGACCTCTACGCCGACCTCAGCCCGGCCCCGGTGCCCGACGACGCGAGTCCGGTCAAGGGCGCGCCGGCCGAGGTGGAGGCCTACGTCGGCACCGACCCGGCGACCGGCAACCACGCCCTGTGGGTGAAGGCGCCGACCCGCAACGGCGGCAACCTCTTCGCCCTCGAGTCCCCGTCCTGGACCGAGGACCAGCTGACCCAGCTCTTCCTCACCGGCGAGGAGCGGGCGGTGCCGGCCGTCGGCGGCTGAGTCCGGCTCTGGCGGTGGCCGGCGGAAGTTTCGTCGTCCCGCCGTGAGATTCGTCGTCCCGCCGTGAGTTTCATCGGCCGGCCGATGAAACTCCCCCGGACTCCGGCTCAGGACTTCTTGGCGGCGGCCTTCTTGGTGGTCTTCTTGGCCGTCGTCTTCTTGGCCGTCGTCTTCTTCGCAGCGGCCTTCTTGGTCGTCTTCTTGGCCGCCTTCTTGGCTGGACCCTTCGCCCGCCGCTCGGCGAGCAGCTCGGCGGCCCGCTCGAGGGTGATCGCCTCGACCGAGTCGTCCTTGCGCAGCGTGGCGTTGTACTCACCGTCGGTGACGTACTCGCCGAACCGGCCGGCCTTCACCACGATCGGCTGCTTCGAGACCGGGTCGTTGCCCAGCTCCTTCAGGGGGGCTGCGGCAGCGGCCCGGCCGCGCTGCTTGGGCTGGGCGTAGATCCGCAGCGCCTCGTCGAGGCCGATGGTGAGCAGCTGGTCCTCGGAGGTCAGCGACCGGGAGTCGGTGCCCTTCTTGAGGTAGGGGCCGTAGCGGCCGTTCTGCGCGGTGATCTCCTCGCCCGACTCGGGGTCGGCGCCCACGACGCGCGGCAGCGACAGCAGCTTGAGCGCGTCGTCGAGGGTGATCGTGTCCAGCGACATCGACTTGAAGAGCGAGCCGGTGCGCGGCTTCTCGCCCTTCTTCGCATCCTCCGGCAGGACCTCGGTGACGTAGGGGCCGAAGCGGCCGTTCTTCGCCACGACGTGCAGGCCGCTCTCGGGGTGGATGCCGAGCTCGATCTCCTCGCCGGCCGGGTTGGCCAGCAGCTCCTTGGCCTTCTCCAGCGTCAGCTCGTCGGGCGGCAGGTCGTCGGGCACGTTCGCGCGTACGGCGAACGCGGTGCCCTCGTCGTCGGGACCCTCCAGGTAGGGGCCGTAGCGGCCCACCCGCAGGTGGATGCCCGAGTCGGGCCCCGCGATCGGGAACGTCGCGAGCTCGCGGGCGTCGATGTCACCGAGCTCGTCGACGAGCTTCTTGAGCCCCTCCACGTCGCCGGAGCCGTAGTAGAACTCGCCGAGCTCGCTCTGCCGGTCCTTGCGCCCGGCGGCGATCTCGTCGAGCACGTCCTCCATGCTGGCGGTGAACTCGTAGGAGATCTGCCGCGGGAAGTGCTCCTCCAGCAGCCGCGTCACCGAGAACGCCAGCCACGCGGGCACCAGCGCGGTGCCCTTCTTGTAGACGTAGCCGCGGTTGAGGATCGTGCCGATGATCGAGGCGTACGTCGACGGCCGGCCGATCTCGCGGTCCTCGAGCTCCTTGATCAGCGTGGCCTCGGTGTAGCGCGCCGGCGGCTTGGTCTCGTGGCCGTTGGCGGCCAGCGAGGCGGCCGAGACGGCGTCGCCCTCGTGGAGGTCGGGCAGCGGGACCTGGTCGTCGTCGCTGCGCTTGCCGCCGTCGGTGCCCTCGACGTACGCCTTGAGGAAGCCGTGGAAGGTGATGACCCGACCGGACGCGGAGAAGACCACGTCACGGCCGTCGGAGGCGGCGCCGCCGATGCGCACCGAGACCGACTGGCCGACGGCGTCGCGCATCTGGGATGCGACGGTGCGCATCCAGATCAGCTCGTAGAGGCGGAACTGCTCGCCCGTGAGACCGGTCTGCGCGGGGGTGCGGAACGAGTCGCCGGCGGGCCGGATCGCCTCGTGCGCCTCCTGGGCGTTCTTGACCTTGCTCGTGTAGGTGCGCGGCGCGTCAGGGAGGTACTCCGCGCCGTACAGCTCGCGCACCTGCGACCGGGCAGCCTCGACGGCGCCGCCGGACAGCGTCGTGGAGTCGGTACGCATGTAGGTGATGAAGCCGTTCTCGTAGAGACGCTGGGCGACCGACATGGTCACCGAAGCGCTCATGCCGAGCTTGCGGCTCGCCTCCTGCTGGAGGGTGGTGGTGCGGAAGGGGGCGTACGGCGAGCGCCGGTAGGGCTTCGCCTCCACCGAGCGGACGTCGTACGTCGTGTCGGCGAGCGCGCTGACCAGGACCTCGGCCGCGGCGCGGTCGAGGTGGACGCGCTCGTCCTTCTTGGACTTGAGCAGGCCGTCCGCGCCGAAGTCGGAGCCGCCGGCGACGCGGGCGCCGTCGATCGAGTGGAGCTTGCCCGGGAACATCCGGGGCTCCTTGGACGCGCCGGCGTCGAAGGTGGCCTCGAGGTCCCAGTAGGACGCGACCCGGAAGGCCATCCGCTCGCGCTCGCGGTCGACGACCAGGCGGGTCGCCACCGACTGCACGCGACCCGCGGACAGGCCGGACATGACCTTCTTCCAGAGGACCGGGCTGACCTCGTAGCCGTAGAGGCGGTCGAGGATCCGGCGGGTCTCCTGGGCCTCGACGAGGTCCATCGCCAGCTCGCGCGGGTTCTCCGCCGCCGCGAGGATCGCGGGCTTGGTGATCTCGTGGAAGACCATCCGCTTGACCGGGATGTTCTTCGGCTTCAGCTCGTCGAGGAGGTGCCACGCGATGGCCTCTCCCTCGCGGTCCTCATCGGTGGCGAGGTAGAGCTCGTCGGCGTCCTTCAGCAGGGTCTTGAGCTTGGAGATGTGCGACTTCTTGTCGCGCGGCACGACGTAGTAGGGCTCGAAGCCGTTGTCGACGTCGACCGCGAGCCGGCCCCACGGCTTGTCCTTGATCTTGGCCGGGGTGTCCGCCGCGGACTGCGGCAGGTCGCGGATGTGACCGATGGAGGACTCGACGACGTACCCCTGGCCGAGGTACCCGCCGATCGTGCGGGCCTTCGCCGGGGACTCGACGATCACCAACTTGTGGGCCACTGGACCTCTGTCTCTCTCCTGCATTTAGGGCGTACGGCCGAACACGGTAGCGCGTGCCGCGCAGAACGCATTCCCGTCGGCCCTCAACGAACCGGTGGGCGCTCCCGTCAAGAGAGAGTAGGTGAGAGGCAGGACGACGCACTCGGAGGCAGAGCGTGGACGACGACTTCAGGGACTTCGCGGCGGCCCACACGCGGTCGCTGCTGGGGCTGGCGCACGCGCTGACGGCCGACCCGCACGACGCGTGGGACCTGACCCAGGAGACCCTCGCGCGGCTCGGGGAGCGGTGGGGCCGAACCCGGTTCGACGCGCCGGCGGCGTACGCCCGCACCGTGATGGTGCGCCTGAACATCGACCGGATCCGCCGCCTGCGGCGGGAGCTGCCGCTCCTCGGGACGCCGCCCGAGGCGGCACCGGTCGAGGTCGTCGGGGAGCTCGACGGCTGGCTGGTCGAGGCGCTCGGGACCGTCTCACCGCGGCAGCGCACCGCGCTGGCGCTGCGGTACGTCGAGGACCTGGACGTGCGCGGCATCGCCGAGCGGATGGGTTGCTCGGAGGGAACGGTGAAGAGCCAGCTGTCCCGCGGGACCGAGCGGCTCCGGGAGCACGCGCGCGAGCACGGCCCGCTGCGCGTCACGACGCGAGAGGACTGAGTCATGACCGAGCAGCAGATCAAGGACGGATTCGACCGACTGGAGGCCGCCCTCGCGCCGCCGCTGGACGCCCCGGAGCGGATCACCCGCCGGGTCGCGGTCCGCCAGCGCCGGCGGCGCGGGACCGTCGCGGCCGGGACGACGCTGGCCGTGCTCGCGGTGGGCGGCGTGGTCGCCCTGGGGCTGAGCGGCTCCGACGGCAGCGGCGACACGATCGCCGTGGACCAGCCGTCCGGGCCGACCAGCACGCTGGTGATGACCCGACCCGACGGCTCGACCTACGCCTTCCCCGACGTGGAGGTCACGTGCGACCCCCCGCCCGGGGACGAGGCCGAGGCCGACGGACCGCAGCGGATCTGGGCCGTCAGCCCACGGAAGATCGCGGACGACCGCGCCGTGGAGCCGTTCGTCTACTTCAACGGGCTGGTCGCGAAGGTCCAGGGCGACCAGACCTTCACCTTCCCCAACGACTGGGCGATGGGCACCGCGCAGATGCCCCTGGTGCTCTTCATCGCCGACACCGACGGCAACGAGGTGGCCAGCAGCGCGGGCGGGGAGTCCGGCACCGTGCACGTACTGGAGGCCTCCTGCGACCCGGTGCCGACCCTGCGGCTGCAGGTCGACATGACGCTGGGCAGCGAGGTCCAGGAGCAGCCGCTCGACGTCGCCGGGTCGCTCGGCTAGGCGGTCCCGCAGGCGTCCCGGCGGTCGGCCAGCCGCTCGGCGATGGTCTGCACGCGGTCGCCGTACTCGCCGGCCAGCGCGTTGGTCCGGATCTCGTCGACCGCCGCCGCGCGGTCGGCGGGGTCGGCCTGACGGGCCTCGCGCAGGTCGTGGCGCAGGTCGGCCGGCAGCCGCTTCCAGACCTCGGCCCGGTGGCCGACCCGGCGCTCCGCGATCGACTGGACGCGGTCGCCGTACTCCCCGGCGAGGGCGTCCTTCCGGATCGCCCGCACGGCCTTGGTCCGCTCGGCCGGCGAGAGGCCGCGGAGCGCGGCGAGGTCGTCCTGGAGAGCGTCGGGCAGGCGGTCCCAGACCGCGCCGCAGGCGATGGTCGGGGCGTCGGCCTGCGGCGTGGAGGTGGTCGTGGCGTGCGCGCCGGCGAGGGTCGCCCCGGTGGCGACGACGCCGGTCGTCACGGCCGCGATCGAGGTGATGAGTCCCATGGGTCCTGCTCCTTCTCCCGCCGGGCCCGTCCCGGCACGGCCACCACGCTGGGTGCGCCGGGCGACGGCTCGGTCAGGGACGTGTTCGGGTCGTGTCAGGGCCGCCCCGTGGCAGGCCCGGCGCCACTAGCGTGCTGCCGTGACCTCTCCCGACGGCGACGAGCGCGGGCTGGTGCTCGTCGTCGAGGACGAGGCGCCGATCGCGGACCTCCACCGGCGCTACCTCACCCGCGAGGGGTACGGCGTGCACGTGGTCGGCGACGGGGTCGCGGCGGTCGCCGCCGTCGAGCGGCTGCGCCCGGTCGCGATCGTGCTCGACGTCGGGCTGCCCGGCGAGGACGGCATCTGGGTGTGCCGCACCCTGCGCGAGCGCGACGACTGGACGCCGGTGCTCTTCGTGACCGCCCGCGACGACGAGGTCGACCGGGTGCTGGGCCTGGAGCTCGGTGCGGACGACTACGTGACGAAGCCCTTCTCCCCGCGAGAGCTCGTCGCCCGGGTCAAGGCGGTGCTCCGTCGGCGCGACGGCCGGCCGGGCTCCCCGCCGCTCGAGGTGGGCGCGGTCCGGCTCGACCCCGGCACCCGGACGGTGACCGCGGGAGGGGCCGAGGTGCCGCTCACGGTCACCGAGTTCAACCTGCTGGAGGCGCTGATGGCGGCCCGCGGCCGGGTGCTCGGCCGCAGTGAGCTCCTCGCGACCGCCTGGGGCCAGGGCGACTTCGGCGGCAGCCGGACCGTCGACGTGCACGTCGCCCAGCTGCGCGCCAAGCTCGGCGACCACGCGCCGATCGAGACCGTGCGCGGCGTGGGCTACCGGGTGCTCCCGGAGGGCCGGTGAGCACCCGCCGCCCCCTCGCGGTCCGGCTCGTGCTCGCCCTGGGCGGGGTCGCCGTGCTCGTGGCCCTGGTCGTGGCCGGCCTGCTCGCGCCGCTGCTGTCGGGCGCCAGCGACCAGGCGGTCCGGGAGTCGATGGCCCGGCAGGCCGACCTGCTCGCCCGCCTCCCCGCCGCGCGGCTGGTCACGCCGCGCGCCGAGCGGATCGCCGGGCGCACCGACCTCCAGCTCGGGGTCGTCACCCGGACCGGCGCCCGCGTCGGGGCGGCCCAGGCCCTCACCGACGCGCAGGTCGACGAGCTCCTCGCGGGCGGGTCGGTCTCCGCCGACGGCACGCTCGACGGCGTGGAGGTCGTCCTCGAGGCGCGTCCCGCCCGCGACGGCGGGGCCGTGGTCGTCGCGAGCGACGAGAGCGCGAGCACCTCGCTCACCGACCTGCTCCGCCGCCGGGTGCTGCTCGCGATCCTGCTCGGCCTGGCCGCAGCCGGCCTGACGGCGTGGGTCGTCGCGCGACGAATGAGCCGCCCGCTGGGCCAGGCGGCCGACGTCGCCCGGCGGATGGCCGCCGGCGAGCGCGGCCTCGACCTCCCCGAGCCCGACAGCCGCGAGGCCGGCGACCTGGTCGACGCGCTCGGCGCGCTCGACCGGGCGCTCGCCGCGAGCGAGGGTCGCCAGCACGACTTCCTGCTCTCGGTCTCGCACGAGCTGCGCACGCCTCTCACGACCGTGCGCGGCTACGCCGAGGCACTCGCCGACGGCGTCATCGCCCCCGAGGAGACCACCGAGGTCGGGGCCCTGCTGCGCACCGAGGCGGACCGGCTGGCCCGCTACGTCGCCGACCTGCTCGCGCTGGCTCGGATGGAGTCCGACGACTTCGCGCTCAGCCCCGCGCCCGCCGACCTCGCCGACCTCGTCCGCACCGCCGCGGCCGCCTGGGCTCCGGCCGGTGAGGCGGCGGGCGTGACGGTGACGGCCGACGTCCCCGCGTCAACGGTGGTCGTCACGACCGACGCCGCCCGGGTCCGCCAGGTGCTCGACGCGCTCACCGACAACGCCGTGCGCATCTGCCCGCCCGGCGCCCGGGTCGTGCTCGCGCTCGACGACGGCCCCGGCGGCGTACGCCTCCAGGTCCGCGACAGCGGCCCCGGCCTGACCGCCGACGACGCCCGGGTCGCGTTCGAGCCGGGCGTGCTCCACGACCGGTACGCCGGGGCGCGGCCGGGCGGCCACGGGCTGGGTCTGGCGATCGTCGGCCGGCTGGTCACGCACCTCGGCGGGCGGATCCGGGTCGAGGCCGCGGCCGAGGGCGGCGCGGCCTTCGTGATCGACCTGCCGCGCGACTGAGTCAGGCGGTCAGGAAGCCCTCGCGGACCAGCTCGCGCGCGGTCGGCAGGTAGGCCTCGCGGGTCTCCGCCGGGTCGAGGTCGAGCAGCTGCGACACGGCGTCGAGGATCTGGCCGACAGTCAGGTCGCCGTCGCAGGCCCCGACCAGGGCCGCCTCGACGGTGTCGGCCTGCCGCGCGCGGCGCAGCCCGCGCTGCTGACGCAGCACCACGGTCTCCGGGTGCGCGGCGCCGGGCGCGCCCTGCGTCTCCTGCCGCACGTCGGAGCGGACGACCAGCCGGGAGTCGAGGCCGACCGTGGCGTCGGCGCCGACCGCCCACTCGCGGATCGCGGGCGCGATCGGCTGCTCCACGTCGTAGGGCCACTCGAGCAGGTCGCGGACCGGATCGGCCGAGCCGGAGCGGCGCAGGTTGATCCAGCCGAAGCCGACGGCCTCGATGCCCTGCTCCTCGAACCACGACAGCCAGGTGTCGTAGCGGACGAGGTAGTCGGGCGCGCCGTGCAGCCCGGCGTCCTTGAGCCAGAGCTCGACGTACGCCGCGGGGTCGACCAGCTCGCGCTGGACCACGAAGAGGTCGCAGTCGGACGCCGCCCACGACGCCAGCCGCTCCTGCCAGGCGCCGCCGGTCGGGACCACCCAGTTGGCGAGGACCTGGCACCAACCGCCCTCGGTGAGGTGGTCGGGCGCCGCGCGGACGATGTCCTCGACGACGCGGTCGCCGGGCAGGCCGGAGTCGCGGTAGACGAGGCGCTCGCCGGTCGCCGGGGAGATCACGAACGGCGGGTTGGTGGCGATCAGGTCGAAGCGCTCCCCCGCGACCGGCTCGAAGAACGAGCCCTGCCGGACGTCGACCGGGGTCTCGATCCGGTTGAGGTCCATGTTGAGCCGCGCGATCCGCAGCGCCCGCGGGTTGACGTCGGTGGCGACCACCTCGCCGCTGTGCTGCGCCAGGTGCAGGGCCTGGACGCCGCAGCCGGTGCCGAGGTCGAGCGAGCGACCGACCGGCTCACGCAGGGTCATCTGGGCCAGCGACGTCGAGGCGGAGCTGATGCCGAGGACGTGGTCGGGGCCGACCCGGCTGGGACCGCCGTCGAGGCCGGGGGTCAGGTCGCTGACCACCCAGAGGTTGTCGCCGTCCGCGGCGTACGGCCGGACGTCCAGGCGCGCCGCGACCTCGCCGACGGTCTGCTCGAGGACGCCCTCCGCTGCCAGCCGCGCGACGAGCCCGGGCAGCGCCCGCTCGGCCGCGTCCAGCTCGACCGGAGTCTGGAGGAGGAAGAGCCGGATCAGGGTCTCGAGCGGCCAGCCGCCCGACGTACGTCGCAGCGCGGGCGTGGTCTCGTTGCGGGCCAGGGCCTGGTGGGCCTCCGGGCCGAGGATCTCCGCGACCCCGTCGTAGGTGAACCCCGCCATCACGAGCGCCGCGCGCAGCCGGTGAGGGAGCGAGGCGATCGTGCTCGAGCTCATCCCAGGAGCCTAGGGGTGGGGCGTCCGCCGACACGATCGCGGCAGGTCTAGTCCATCGGATTGGTGACGGAATGTGACGGGAATCACCGGGCCATGCATCGCATCGTGCGCGCCGCAGGCGCCGTCGCCGTCCCGCTGCTCGTCGTCGCCGGCCTCACGGTCGGCACCTCCGCACCGGCCCAGGCGCAGTCGCACCATCGCATCGGCCTCGGCGAGACCCTCGCCGCGCTGTCCGCGCCGGTCATCGACGGCACCGGCGTCGCCGGGTCCGCGATCTCCGTCGCCGCCGTGCCGACGTGGAACCTGCCGGGTGTCAGCACCACGACGGGCTGGCTCCGCGACGGAACCGCGGTCGGCGGCGGCACCGACACCACCTACCCGACCACCACCGCCGACGCCGGCCACGCCATCCAGGCCGTCGTCACCGGCACCGTGCTCGGCCTGCTCCCGGTCTCGGTCTTCAGCAACGCCATCTCGGTGATCCCCGACGGGTCCACCGACCCAGGCGATCCCGGCGACCCCGGCGACCCCGGCAGCCCGGGCGACCCCGAGCCCGGCGACACCGTGCTCGCCCTGCTCTCCGGCCTCGGCCTCCCGGCCACCGCAGAGGTCGGGCAGCTGATCAGCCTGACCGACCCGGTCTGGAGCCTCCCGGGCGTGAGCACGACCTACCAGTGGCTGCGCGACGGGACCGCCATCCCCGGTGCGGACGGACAGACCTACGTCCCCTCGCTCGACGACGCGGGCCACGCCCTCTCCGCCCAGGTCACCGGCGCGCTCGCCGGCCTGCCGCTGGTCACCGTCCTCACCGACACGCTCGACATCCCGCTGGCCACCCAGCCCGCCCTCACCCCCACCGCCGACGTCACGGTCGGCGGCACGAAGAAGATCGGCACCACGCTGACCACGAGCGGACCGACCTGGGACGGCGCCGGAGCGACGAACAAGTACCAGTGGCTGCGCGACGACGCCCCGATCAGCGGCGCGACGGCGGCGACCTACCCACTCGTGCCGGCCGACTACGGTCACGCGATCACGGTCAAGGTCACCGGCCACTCCGACGGCTACACCGACAACACGATCACCAGCGACCCGGTCGACCCGCTGATCGGCGACGCGATCACCTTCGTCGCCAAGCCGCGTGTCACCGGCACCCCGAAGGTCGGCCGGCTCCTGACCGCGGACCCCGGACAGTGGACCGGTGGCAGCGAGGGCGCCGTGCAGATCGACTACGCCTACCAGTGGCTGCGGGCGGGCACGGCGATCACCGGGGCGGTCGCCCAGACCTACCAGGTGACGAAGCGTGACATCGGGAAGCCGCTCTCGGTGACGATCACCGCCACCCGCCCGGCGTACAAGGCCGGCAGGTTCACCACCGCCATGCTCACCGTCGCGAAGCTCTCTTCGAAGGTCTCCTCGAAGCTCGCCCGTGCCTCGGTCGCGCAGGGCAGGGCGGCCCTGCTCACGGTGCTGGTGAAGGCGGGGTCGGGCGTCAAGCCGTCCGGCAAGGTCACCGTCTACGACGGCAGGAGGAAGCTGCGCACGGTGTCGGTCCAGCAGGCCGCGAAGGGTGTCTCGCTCACGGGCCTCAAGGCCGGCAAGCACCGGCTGACCGCGGCGTACGCCGGGTCCGGCAAGGTCGCCGCCGCGAGGTCCAAGGCCGTCACGCTCACGGTGACCAAGGCGAAGCGGAAGTAGCCGCAGACCCCGAACGCGACACGACCCGCCCGGTCTCCCGGGCGGGTCGTGTCGTCTGGTGCGGCTGCTGCCGGCTACTGCTGGGTCGGCGCGAACGGCTGCGTCGGCGCCGGGTCCTGCGCCGGCGGGGGCGGCGGGGGCGGCGGCGCGGAGCTGGTCGGCTCGTCGTCGCCGATCACCGTCGAGCGGCGCTTCGACACGTAGACCGCGACGGCGATGCCAGCGAACGCGACGAGCGCGATCACGATCCGCAGCGGGGTGTTGGCGTCCTCACCCACCGACAGCTTGACGATCGCCGAGACGATCAGCAGCGAGACCAGGTTCATCACCTTGAGCAGCGGGTTGATCGCCGGTCCGGCGGTGTCCTTGAACGGGTCGCCGACCGTGTCGCCGATGACCGTCGCGGCGTGGGCCTCCGAGCCCTTGCCGCCGTGGTTGCCGTCCTCGACGAGCTTCTTGGCGTTGTCCCAGGCGCCGCCCGAGTTGGCCAGGAAGACCGCCATCAGCGTGCCGGTCGCGATGGCGCCCGCCAGGAAGCCGGCCAGGGGGCCGATGCCGAGACCGAACCCGACCGCGATCGGGGCGAGCACCGCGAGCAGGCCGGGCGTGGCCAGCTCGCGCAGCGAGTCGCGGGTGACGATGTCGACCACGCGGCCGTACTCCGGACGGCCCGTGCCCTCCATGATCCCGGGGATCTCGCGGAACTGGCGGCGAACCTCGTAGACCACCGCGCCGGCGGCCCGGCCGACGGCGTTGATGGCCAGCCCGGAGAAGAGGAACACCACGGCGGCGCCGAGCAGCGCACCGACCAGGATGTTCGGGTTGGAGATGTCGAACGAGAACGCCAGCTGCGTGAGCTTGCTGGGCTCCTCGGTGACCCGGACCTCCTTGAGGGCGTCGGTGTAGCCGTTGACGTAGGAGCCGAAGAGCGCGCTGGCCGCCAGCACGGCGGTCGCGATGGCGATGCCCTTGGTGATGGCCTTGGTGGTGTTGCCGACCGCGTCCAGCTCGGTGAGGATCTGCGCGCCCTCGCCGTCGACGTCGCCGGACATCTCCGCGATGCCCTGGGCGTTGTCGGAGACGGGACCGAAGGTGTCCATGGCGACGATGACGCCGACCGTGGTCAGCAGGCCGCAGCCGGCGAGCGCGACCGCGAACAGCGCGATGCCGACGGTGCCGCCGCCGATGAGGAAGGCGCCGAAGACCGCGGCACCGATGACCAGCGTCGTGTAGACGGCGGACTCGAAGCCGACGGAGAGGCCGGACAGGATGACGGTCGCGGCGCCCGTGAGCGACGTACGGCCGACGTCCTTAACCGGGCGGTAGTCGGTGCCGGTGAAGTAGCCGGTGAGGCTGAGGATGACCGCGGCGAGCACGATGCCGATGACCACGGCGAGCGCGGCGATGAGCGCCGGGTTGCCGTCGGAGTCGATGGTCGCGTTGGCGAGGTCGGAGAAGTCGGTCGGCAGGTAGACGAACGCCAGGATCACGCTCGCGACGGCGCCGATCGCGGCCGAGATGTAGAAGGCCCGGTTGATGGTGACCAGGCCGTTCTCGCCGGCGCGCGGCTTGCACAGGTAGACGCCCGCGACGGCGGTGAGAGCACCGATCGCCGGGACGAGCAGCGGGAAGACGAGGCCCTTGTCGCCGAACGCCTGGGAGCCCAGGATCAGCGCCGCCACCAGGGTCACGGCGTAGGACTCGAAGAGGTCGGCGGCCATGCCGGCGCAGTCGCCGACGTTGTCGCCGACGTTGTCGGCGATCGTCGCGGCGTTGCGCGGGTCGTCCTCGGGGATGTTGTTCTCGACCTTGCCGACCAGGTCGGCGCCGACGTCGGCGGCCTTGGTGAAGATGCCGCCGCCGACCCGCATGAACATCGCGAGCAGCGCGGCACCGAAGCCGAAGCCCTCGAGCACGTGCGGGGCGTGCTCCTGGAAGATGATCACCACGATGCTCGCGCCCAGCAGGCCCAGGCCGACGGTCAGCATGCCGACCGTGGCCCCGGTGCGGAAGCCGATGTTCATGGCCGGGTCGCGCCCCTCCGACTGCGCGGCGGCGGCCACCCGGAGGTTGGCCCGGACCGCCAGCGACATGCCGAAGTAGCCGACCGAGGCGGAGAAGCCGGCTCCGACGAGGAAGAAGACCGACCGGAAGATCCGGACGGTGGCGTCGTCGGCGGGCAGGGCGAGCAGCAGGAAGAACGCGACGGCGGCGAAGATCGCCAGCGTGCGGAACTGCCGCTGCAGGTAGGCGTTGGCGCCCTCCTGCACCGCCTGGGCGATGTTCTTCATGTTGTCGGTGCCCTCACCGGCGGCAAGAACCTCCTGGCGGAACATCGCCGCCATCGCGAGCGCGCCCAGCGCGATCAGTGCGACGACGATGACCAGGACGAGGTTGCCCCCGGAGACTTCCACGACAGCGGGACTGATCCCCGTCATGCGATTCCTCCTGGGTGCTCGTGGTGCTCAGGTTGGATGATCGAGGTCGTCCGGGAGCGCGGCTCACCGTCACCTGGACGTGACGCAGATCTCACGGACGGGCCGGAGTCTACGCATGAGGGTGCCCGGCAGAGCACGACCATGTGATCCACGCCACACGGCGCGTCGTACCGGCGCCGGCGCGCGGATCCCGGAGCAGGGAATGCGAACGGCCCGCCGTCGTGGACGGCGGGCCGGTGCGGAGCGGAGGCGGTGGGCGGGAGCGGTCAGCTCCCGGCGAGCGCGGCGTCGGCGTTGTCGTGGATGACGAACACCTTCGCGAGCCCGGTGATCTTGAAGATCTTGAGCAGTCGGTCCTGGTTGCAGACCAGCTCGAGCGAGCCGTCGTGCGCCCGGACCTTCTTCAGGCCGCCGACGAGGACGCCGAGGCCGGTGGAGTCGAGGAACTCGACCTGCTCCATGTCGATCACGATGTCGTAGACGCCGGCGGCGACCAGCTCGGTGATCTTGTCGCGGAGCTTCGGTGCCGTGTAGACGTCGATCTCGCCGCCGACCGCAACGATGGTCTTGCCACCGGCGTCGCGCGTCGTCAGAGTCAGATCCACGTGATTCTCCCGTACGGTTCGATCAGTCCGCCGGGATCGCGGGCGACGAGCGCCCGTCCTCCGGCCAGGTCAATGAAACCACGCTCTCGTGGTCCTGCGCACAAAGTAGGCCACACACCCTGGGATGAGGGCTGCTGTGGACGTCAGGACCGTGGCGCTTCGCAGCGTACGCCGACCGGCCGGAGTGCGGCCCGGCGGGGCGGCCGGGTGTCGGTCGGGTGTCGGTGTCGTCGGGGAGAATGGCGGGGTGACGACGGCCTCCCACCTCCCTGCGGGCAGCCGCCCGGCGGCGGTGGCGGACCTGGTCGACCGGCTCGCCTCGGTCCCGGGTCGCGAGGACCGCCTGCGCCACCTCGAGGTGCTGCCGCAGCGGGCGGCCCGGCACGCCGACTGGCCGGCGTGGGCCGACCCGGAGCTGGTCGACGCGCTGCACGCGCGGGGGGTGGCACAGCCGTGGTGGCACCAGGTGGCGGCAGCGGAGGCGGCGTACTCCGGGCAGCACGTCGTGCTCGCGACCGGAACCGCGTCGGGGAAGAGCCTCGGCTACCAGCTGCCGGCGCTCTCGGAGGTCCGCGCCGCCCGTGGGCCGCGCGGCCAGCGCGGCGCGACCGTCCTCTACCTCGCGCCGACCAAGGCGCTCGCCCACGACCAGCTCGCCGGGCTGTCCGCGCTCGGGCTCGACGTCCGCGCGACCACGCACGACGGCGACAGCAGCCGCGAGCAGCGCGACTGGGCGCGCGACCACGGCGAGTACCTCCTCACCAACCCGGACATGCTCCACCGGTCGCTGCTGCCCGGCCACGCCCGATGGTCGTCGTTCCTCGGCTCCCTGCGCTACGTCGTGGTCGACGAGTGCCACCACTACCGGGGCGTCTTCGGCGCCCACGTCTCGCACGTGCTGCGCCGGCTGCGCCGGGTCTGCGCGTCCTACGGCGCCACGCCCACCTTCGTGCTCGCCTCCGCCACGGTGGCCGAACCGGAGACCGCGGCCCACCGGCTGACGGGCGTCGACGTCCTCGCGATCACCGACGACGCCTCGCCTCGCGGTCAGGTGGCGCTCGGCCTGTGGGAGCCGCCCTTCAGCGGCGCCACCGGCGAGCACGGCGCGCCCGTGCGGCGGGCGGCGTCGTCCGAGACGGCCGACCTGCTCGCCGACCTGGTCGCCGAGGACGTCCGGACCCTCGCCTTCATCCGCTCGCGGCGCGGCGCCGAGCAGGTCGCGATGACGGCCGCGGAGCTGCTGGCCGAGGTGGACCCGTCCCTGCCGGCGCGGGTCGCGCCCTACCGCGGCGGCTACCTCCCCGAGGAGCGCCGCGCGATCGAGGAGTCGTTGCGCCGGGGCGACCTGATCGGGCTGGCGGCGACCAACGCGCTCGAGCTGGGCATCGACATCAGCGGGCTCGACGCCGTGCTGATCGCCGGCTTCCCCGGCACCCGCGCGGCGCTGTGGCAGCAGGTCGGCCGCGCCGGGCGCGGCGCGCAGGACGCCCTCGGCATCCTCGTCGCCCGCGACGACCCGCTCGACACCTACCTCGTCAGCCACCCCGAGGCGCTGCTCGGCCGGCCTGTCGAGGCGACCGTCTTCGATCCCGGCAACCCCTACGTCCTCGGCCCGCACCTCTGCGCCGCTGCCCAGGAGGTGCCGCTCACCGAGGCCGACCTGCCGCTCTTCGGCCCGACCGCGCGCGAGGTCGTCGACGCGCTGACCGAGGGCGGCCTGCTCCGGCGCCGACCGCGCGGGTGGTTCTGGACCGACCGGCGCCGCGCCTGCGACCTGACCGACATCCGCTCCGCCGGCGGCTCGCCCGTGCAGCTGGTCGAGCGCGGCACCGGCCGGGTCGTCGGCACCGTCGACGCATCGAGCGCCCACTCCACCGCCCATGCCGGCGCGGTCTACGTCCACCGCGGCGAGACCTGGCTCGTCCACTCGCTCGACCTGGAGCAGCACGTCGCGGAGATCGAGCGCGACGACCCGGCCTACTCCACGACCGCGCGGGAGACCACCGAGATCACCATCGTCGGCGAGCGCGACCACCGCGCCTGGGGCCCGTGCCGGCTGTCCTTCGGCGAGGTCGAGGTGACCCACCAGGTGGTGAGCTTCCTGCGGCGCCGCCAGCCCGGCGGCGAGGTGCTCGGCGAGGAGCCCCTGGACCTGCCGCCGCGCACCCTGCGCACCGCCGCCGTGTGGTGGACGGTCCCCGACGCCGTGCTGGAGGAGGCCGGCCTCGCGCCCGCCGACCTGCCGGGCGCCGCGCACGCCGCGGAGCACTGCTCGATCGGGCTGCTGCCGCTCTTCGCGACCTGCGACCGCTGGGACATCGGCGGCGTCTCGACGGCCGTCCACCCCGACACCGGGCAGCTCACCGTCTTCGTCTACGACGGCCATCCGGGCGGCGCGGGCTTCTCCGAGCGCGGTTTCCACGCCGCCCGTGCCTGGCTGGGCGCGACCCGCGACGCGATCCTCTCCTGCGCCTGCGAGGACGGCTGCCCGTCCTGCATCCAGTCGCCCAAGTGCGGCAACCAGAACAACCCGCTCGACAAGCCGGGCGCCGCCGCGCTGCTCGCGCTGCTGCTGGCGGGTGCACCCTCCGACGACATATCAGGGCAGGTCTCTCACGTCTGGCCGTCGCGAGCGTCGTCCACGGCGTGCGATGGCAAGGCGCCATGAACGGCGCGCAGCAGGCCACCGACGTGGTGGGAGACATGCTCTAGGTTCGGGGCATGGTCCTGGGTCTGATCCTGATCGCGCTCGGCGCGCTCGCCATCATCGCCGCCGTCGGCACGGTCGACGGCTCCACCGAGCTGCTCGGTGTCGGCATCGGCGACCTCACGCTCTTCCTGATCGGGGTCGGCAGCGGCGTGGCCCTCCTGCTCGGCTTCAGCCTGACCAAGTGGGGCACCAAGCGGTCGTTGCGGCACCGGCGCGAGTCCAAGCGGCTCGGCGAGCTCTCGGAGAAGCTCGACCGTCAGGAGGCCGAGCGCCGCGAGGAGGACGGGAACGGCGCCGAGCGCTCCTTCTGACGCCCCCGCTGACGCCGCCCCCACCCCGCAGGCCGGTCCGCTCAGCCGGGGCCGGCCCGGGCCTGACCGCTGAGGTCGCCGTGCTGGCCGAGCCAGCGCGGACCGTCGACCCGGACCTCGACCAGCACGTCGCGCCCGTCGACCCGGCAGGACGCGAGGGTCCCGTCGTTGGCGCTCGCGATCGCCGTCGCCGCCGAGCACGGGTCACGGCCGCGGGCCAGCGCCTGGGCACCGGCCAACGCGGCCAGGTCGGCGGCGGACTGGGCCTGCCGGTGGGCGTGCACCATCGCGGCCACCACCCCGAGCGCGGCGCCGAGGACCATCAGCAGCGCGAGGCAGGCGACGGCGAAGAGGGTCGCCGAGCCGCGTTGGTCGCCGCGTCCCGGCCGCCGGCTCATGGCGCGGTCTCCTCGGCGGCCGCGACCGACCGGGCGGTGACGGTGACCGACGGGAGGAACCCGAAGAGGCCACCCGGACCGCCGACGCTGCCGGTCACCTCCGCGACCACCTCGTCGCCCCGGTCGGTGACCACGACCCGGCTGCCCGCCGGCGCGACCTGCTGACCCCGGGCGACCGCCGCCCCCTCGTCGTCCCCGCGGGCGACCGCCCGGGCCGTCTCCCGCGCGGCGTCGACGGCGCGCACCTGCGCGGCCCCGACGGCGAGCAGCCAGACCAGCCCGATGGTGACGGCGATGAGCAGCGGCAGGGTCAGCGCGAGCTCGGCGGTCGCCGCACCCCGCTGGTCGCGCCGGCGGCGCCTCATCCGGGGTCCCCGCGGAAGCGCGGACGGGAGGAGTGAAGCGGGGGAAGTCCGCGGTGTCGTGGGGTGATCATCCGATGCCCAGGAGGCTCAGGACGTGGTCGAACAGCGTCTTGAGCAGCTGGTCGCCGAACCCGCCGGTGAGCAGCTTGTAGAGCAGGCCGGCCAGGCCGGCGCCGGCTGCCGTGCCGACGGCGTACTCGGCGGTGGTGATGCCCCGCTCGTCCGCGGCGGCCGGGCGGCGCAGGTGGGCCCGGTGGCCGTGGAGGTAGCGGCGGAAGGTGGGGCGGACGCGCATGAGGAGCTCCTTCGTCTTCCGGCCGCCCGATGCGGCCGACGGGTCGACCTTCCGCGATCGCGCCGGCCGTCGCAGCCGGCGTCGCGCCGACTGTGGAGAGCTCGGTCCGGGGCTCGCCTGTGGATGGTGGGTGGGCTCGCGGCCGCGGCCGCAGGTAACGCGGAGTTGTGGGGTCTGGTGAGGCGGCAGAACGACCCCGCAGAGCCCACAACTCCGCGTTACATGCCTCGGCGGCCTCGGCGATCAGAGGTCCAGGGTGGCGAGCAGCGCGACGACGAGCGGGACGATGCCGACGAGCAGGAAGGCGGGGAGCAGGCAGAGGCCGAGCGGGACGGCCGCCTTGACGCCGACCGAGCGGGCTCGCTCCTCGGTCTCGGCGCGGGCGGAGCGGGAGAGGTCGTCGGCGAGGCGCTCGACGGACGCGACGACGGGAGCGCCGCTCGCCTGGGCGCGGGCGAGCGCGCGGCCGAGCCGGCCGAGCTCGGGGTCGGTCTCGAGCGCGGACCAGACGGCCACCGGGTCGAGCCCGAGGGAGAGCCGGGCGGCGACGCCGGCGAGCCGGTCGGCGGCGGGACCGGGGAGTGCGGCGCAGACCACGGCGATGCCGTCGCCCGGTGAGGCGCCGCCGCGCAGCGTCGCGGCGAACAGCTCCACCAGGTGGGGCAGCTCGCGGCGCACCGACTCCCGACGGCGGCGGGTGGCGGGTGGCTCGCTGCGACCGACGAGCACCCAGGTGGTCGCGGCCGCGACGACCGCGGCCACCGGCGCGGCCGGGCCGCCGAGGAATGCGAAGGCGCCGCAGCCGGCCAGGACGCTCCACACCAGCCGGAACCGGTGGAGGAGTCCTCGCTCCTCCGGCGGCCCGCCGGCGGCGGCCGGGGCCTGCAGGTCGGGCAGCCGCGCCCGGACCGGGACGAGCAGCGCGACGGCGGCACCGGCCGCGAGGGCGGCGAGCCAGGCCTCGGCGGTCATGCGCGGGTCTCCGCGTCGCGCGCGATCGACTCGATCCACCAGAGCCCGGCGAAGCCGAGCGCCAGCCCGCCGGTGAGGCAGGCGAGGCCGGCTGTCGTGCCGAGCAGGAAGCCCCACGGATCGCCGCCGGCGCCGGACCCCATCGCCAGCGCGAGCACGGGCAGCCCGGCGACCAGCCGGGCCGTCGACCGGGCCGAGGCCAGCTCGCCGGCGACGACACGACGGGTCGCGGCGGCGGCGCGCAGGGAGTCGGTGAGCCGCTCCACCGTCACCGCTAGGCCCTGGCCGGTGCGGTGCGCGACCTGCCAGGCCGCGGCCACCACGGCGAGGTCGCGGGCACCCTCCACCTCCCCGGCGACCAGACGCAGCGAGGCGGGCACGTCGCCGCCGACCCGGAACGCCGCCGCCACCGGCGCCAGTGGCGACCAGATCCCGGCGGCTCGGTCGAGGGCGGCTCCCGGAGGCTGCCCCGCCGCGAGCTCACCGGCGAGGACCTCGCAGGTCTCCAGCACCCGGTCGGCCACCTCGACGGCTCGTCGCCGACGACGGTGCTGGCGCCACAGGGCGACCCCGGCCCACGTCGCGCCGGCCGCGATCGCCAGGAGCGCGCCGACGCGCGGCACGAGCAGGCAGGGCCCCGCCGCGAGGAGCGCGATCAGCGCCCGCGGCGGCCGAGCCGGACGTGGCCGGGCCGGGAGCGCGGGAGGCGGTCGGACCAGGAGTGCGGCGGCGAGCGCCGCGGCCACGCAGGCCAGGGGCGCGAGGCCGGTCATCGGCACAGCCGGGCGCTCAGGCCCTCGGCCGCGGGACCCGGCGCGGCCGTGCCGTCGGGGCCGACGGCGAGGGCGCTCGACATCACCACCAGCCCGTCCGCGCCCCGGGTCGGGACCGCGACCTCCCGCAGCCGACGGGTGCCGTCCGGGCCCCGACCGACGTGGAGCACCACGTCGACCGCGGCCGCGAGCTGGCTGTGGGCGGCGTCGCGCCCGAGACCCGCGGCCAGGGCCAGGGCCTCGACCCGGGCGGGGACGTCGCGGGCGGAGTTGGCGTGGAGGGTGCCGCACCCACCCTCGTGGCCGGTGTTGAGCGCCGCGAGGAGGTCGACCACCTCGGCACCGCGCACCTCCCCCACGACCAGCCGGTCGGGGCGCATCCGCAGCGCCTGCCGCACGAGGGTGCGGACCGGGATCTCGCCCCGTCCCTCGATGTTGGGCGGGCGCCCCTCGAGCGCGACGACGTGGGGATGGTCGGGCCGCAGCTCGCTGGCGTCCTCGACGAGGACGAGCCGCTCTGCCGGGTCGACGCGGGCGAGCAGGGCGGCGAGCAGCGTGGTCTTGCCGGTGCCGGTGCCGCCGCTGACGAGGAACGCCAGCCGGGCGGCGACGATCTGTTCGAGGACGGCCGCCACGTCCTCGCCGAGCATCCCGAGGGACACCAGCTCGCCGATGCTGAAGGACTCGCGCCGCGGCACCCGCAGCGAGACGACGGTGCCGGGCCGGGCGAGCGGCGCCAGGACGGCGTGGAAGCGGGTGCCGTCCGGCAGCCGCAGGTCGGCGTACGGCGTCGCGTCGTCCAGCCGCCGGCCGCCGAGCGCGGCGAGCCGCTGGGCGAGGCGCCGCACCGACTCCTCGTCGGGGAACCGCACCGGCGTGAGCTCGAGCCCGGACCCGCGGTCGAGGTAGACCCGCTCGCATCCGTTGACGAGCACGTCGGTCACGTGGGGCAGCCGCAGCAGCGGCTCGAGCGGACCGGCGCCCACGACGTCGCGGCGGAGCGTCTCGTAGACCGCGAGGACCGTCGCGTCGCCCACCGGGCGCCCGCTCTCGCGCAGCGCCTCGGCGACCCGGTGCGGGGTGAGGTCGCCCGGGTCGCGCGCGAGCCGGTCACGCACCAGCTCGAGGTCGGAGGAGGCGACCGCGCCCGGGCCGGCGGTCATGCGGCGAGCTCGCGGCCGTGCACGAGCGCCATCCGGTCGAGCACCTGGCCGGCGGCGCGGCCGAGGGCGCTGCGGCGGGAGCGGACCGGACCGAGCCCGAGGTCGATGGCCTCCGCGAGCCCGCGCTGCTCGGGCATCTCGACGATGACCGGGATGCCCGTCGCCCGTTGGATCGCCGCTGCGTCGATCCCGGATCCCCGCAGCACCAGCCGGACGGCCGCCGGGTCGGGACGGCGTGCGCAGGTGCGGACCGCGGCGGCCACCCCGGCCACCGTCGGCACCACGACGACCAGCAGCTGGTCGCACCGGTCGGCGAGCTCGGCGGCCACCGGGTCGGCACTGCGCGGCAGGTCGACCACCACGAAGTCGTGGCCACGACGCGCGGCCGAGAGCACCTCGCGGACCGCGAACGCCTGGAGCGAGCCCGGCGCCCCAACCCGCCAGGTGAGGGCGCCGAGGTCGGCACGACGGGGCAGGGCCTCGCGCAGCGCCCGGGCGCCGAGGCGACCCGTGGTCTGGCAGAGCCCGTCCCACCGGACGCCGTCGCGGTCCTCGAGGCCGAGCACCCGGTCGACGCCCGGACCGAGCGGGTCCGCGTCGACGACCAGCGCCCGGCCCCGCTGCGAGGCGAGCTGCCCGAGGGCGCAGGCGAAGGTCGTGGCGCCGGCCCCACCACTGCCGCCGAGCACCCCGACCACGACGCCCGCGGCCCGATCCGCCTCGCCGAGGTCCGTGAGCATCTCGGTCAACCAGGCCTCCGAGCGCGGGAGCTGGGCGACGCTCTCGGCGCCCACGGCGAGCGCGGTCCGGAAGAGCTCGTCCGGGACCGCGAGCAGGGCGACCACGTGGACGCGAGGGCGTCGGACCGGTCCGATCCGGGCGAGCTCGTCGGCGACGTCGGCCCCGACCAGCACCACCGGCGCCGACGACCAGGCGCGCAGCGCGGCGCCGCTGTCGGCGGCCACCTCGGGGGTGATGCCGGCCGCGGCGGCGAGCCGGAGCAGCTCGTCGAGCAGCGCCGGGTCGCGCGTCACGACGAGGGGAGGTGGGGGCGAGGGTGCGGTGGCGGAGGTCATGTCGGGATCCTCACCCGGAGCGGCGACGAGAGGGGCCGGAGGCGAGAGCCCTTGTGGAGACAGGGGTTTCGCGCGTACCTGTGGATGGAAAGTGGGCCGGACCGGTCCGTCGTACGCCCTACGATGGCGGCATGGCGTCCCGCCCGACCGCTGCCTTCTTCGACCTCGACAAGACGATCATCGCCACGTCGAGCACGCTGGCCTTCAGCAAGCCGTTCCAGGCCGGCGGCCTGATCTCGCGGCGGGCGGTGCTGCGGTCGGCGTACGCCCAGTTCGTCTACCTCGTCGGCGGCGCGGACCACGACCAGATGGAGAAGATGCGGCAGTTCATGTCGCAGCTGTGCACCGGCTGGGACGTCGCGACCGTCCGCGAGATCGTCGCCGACACCCTGCACAACGTCGTCGACCCGCTCGTGTACGACGAGGCCGTGTCGCTCATCGACGAGCACCACCTGGCCGGCCGCGACGTCGTGATCGTCTCGGCGTCGGGCACGGAGGTGGTCGAGCCGATCGCCGCGATGCTCGGTGCGGACCACGTGATCGCGACCCGCATGGAGATCGTCGACGGGCGCTACAGCGGCACCATCGAGTACTACGCGTACGCCGAGGAGAAGGCGCGCGCGATCCGCGAGCTGGCCGAGGAGCGCGGCTACGACCTGGCCGAGTGCTTCGGCTACAGCGACTCGGTCACCGACGTGCCGATGCTGGAGGCGGTCGGCCATCCGTACGCCGTCAACCCCGACCGGGACTTGCGCAGGGCGGCGGGCGAGCACGGCTGGCCGGTGCTCGTCTTCACCAAGCCGGTGGCCCTCCAGTCGCGGGTCTCGCTGCCCCCCAAGCAGACCCTCGCGGCCCTCGCCGTGGGTGGGGTCGTGGCGGTCGGCGGAGTCCTGTGGGTCAATGCGCGCAAGCGTCGTCTCGGGACATGACCCACCCACTCTCGGCCCGACAAGTCAAGGGACGTAGGGGGTTGAAGGCCTCCGGAGACCGGCGTACAAACGAGGGCAAGAACTCCACATCCTGCACGTGAGCCGGGTACCCACGCGGCGACCTACCCTTCCTACAGGGCGCTGGCCGAGCCGGGACACTCCCGGGGCCGCAATTGGAATTTGCACGCTTGGTAGCCCAGGGCTCATGTGTCAGCGGCGGCACCCGGCCCAACCACTCGTTTTCCCGGGTGCCGTTCGCATCTTCAGGGAGAGCGCCTACTCCGCAGCCCGCCGCAGCGGGCTCGCCTCGGCGCCGGCGGCGTACGCCTCCGCGGCGTAGAGCAGCCAGGAGTGGACACCCGCGTCGCCGCCGTCGCGGTAGCCGCGCAGGTTGGACTCGTACGCCGCGCGCAGGGCGAGGTGGCCGGCCTCGGGGACGACCAGGGACTTCTCGTCGACGCCGCGCGCGACCAGGACCAGCCGCTCGGCGGCGCGGGCGACGATGCCGTTGTGCGAGGCGAAGGGCGCACCGGTGGCGAGCTCGGCGTGCACGACGGCGGCGACCAGCAGCGCCGGGGCGGTCGTCGGGGCCGACAGCGCGTCGGCCAGGATCCGCAGCCGGGCGGCGGCGTCGGCGTCGCGCGGGCGGCCGCGGACCTCGGCGGGCAGCCCCGCGGCAGCGAGCGCGTGGATCCGCGCGAACGCCTGCAGCGGCGCCCGCGACAGCACCGGCGCCAGCCCCAGGAGCTCGGTCGAGACCCGGACCGCGTCGCCGGCGATCTCGTCCCCGACGCCCTCGCGCACCTCGGCCAGCGACGACGCCGAGCCCTCCAGCACCGCCGACGCGTGCGCGCCGCGGAGCAGGCTCTCGCCCGTCGTCTCGGGAGAGGTACGGCGCAGGCCGCGGTCGCGCAGCATCACGTCGATGCCGTCCCGGGCGGCGGCGTACGCGGACGGCACGCCCTCGAGGGACACCAGCCGCGACAGGGGATCAGCGCTCACGTCCGCAACCGTATCCAGCAGGTACCGTGACCCCGATGACCGACCAGCCCGACCACGCCCGCTCCTTCGGCTCCGTCGCCGATGCCTACGACCGCGGACGCCCGGGCTACCCCGCCGAGGCGGTGGCCTGGCTCGTGGGCGAGCAACCGCTCACGGTCCTCGAGATCGGCGCCGGCACCGGCAAGCTGACCGACGCCCTGGTCGCGGCCGGCCACGACGTGCACGCGACCGACCCCGACGACGAGATGCTGGCCCGCCTGCGGCTCCGGCTGCCCGACGTCCGCACCTCGACGGCCGCCGCCGAGGAGCTGCCCGTCCCGGACGCGTCGTACGACGTGGTGATCGGCGCGCAGTGCTTCCACTGGTTCGACCACGAGCGCGCGCTGCCCGAGATCGCCCGGGTCCTCAAGCCCGGCGGCCACCTGGCCCTGGTCTGGAACCAGCGCGACGAGCGGATCCCGTGGGTCAAGAAGCTCGGCCGGATCATCGGCAGCCAGGAGCGCGGCACCGACCCGACCGACGAGGTCGACGCCTCCGGGTGCTTCGGGCCGGTCGAGCACGAGCTGCACAAGCACTGGCAGGTCATCGACCGCGACTCCATCCAGGACCTCGTGCTCTCCCGCTCCAACGTCGCCGTCCTCGACGAGGAGGGCCGCCGCGCCAAGCTCGCCGAGGTGCTCGCCTTCTACGACGACTACGGCCGGGGGATGGACGGCATGCAGCTCCCGTACGTCGTCTCCTGCTTCCGCGCCCCGGTCGCCGACCGGATCGTCCGGACACCCGTGGCCGAGGACGGTCCGCCGGCCGCGGAGCCGACGCCAGCGGTCGACGACGACGTCCTCCTCATCGACTTCCGGTAGCCGATGTCGCGTCCGTGGCGTCGGCGCCACCTCGGCACCGAGGCCGACCGCGCGACGTTCCGGACGCTCCACACCGCCTCCCTCGCCGCACCGGCGCTGCGCTCGGGGCTGTCCACCGACAGCGCGGAGCGCAGCATCCGGCACCTCCACGACCTGCTCGGCAGCCCGGCCCTCGCGCTGACGGACACCGCGACCACGCTGGCCTGGCACGGATCCGGACAGCACCACACCGGCCAGTCGCCGGCGCTCGCCCGGGAGACCGTCGAGCGCGGCAGCACCCGCGTCTTCGACCGAGCCGACCTGCCCTGCGACGCCGCGGGCTGCGAGGTGCGGGCCGCCATCGCCAGCCCGCTGGTCGTCGACGAGCGGGTGGTCGGGACGCTCCAGGTCTTCGCGCCGCAGCCGACCGCCGGCCTGGTCCGCGCCGCCGGCGAGGTCGCGCAGTGGGTGAGCGCCCAGCTCGAGCTGGCCGAGCTCGACGCCAGCCGGACCCGGCTGATGGAGGCGGAGGTCCGGGCCCTGCGCGCGCAGATCAGCCCGCACTTCATCTACAACTCCCTCGGCGCGATCGCGAGCTTCGTGCGCACCGACCCCGACCGGGCCCGCGAGCTGCTGCTGGAGTTCGCCGACTTCACCCGCTACTCCTTCCGCCGGCACGGCGAGTACACGACGCTCGCCGAGGAGCTCCGCTCCGTCGAGCGCTACCTCCTCCTCGAGCAGGCCCGCTTCGGCGACCGGCTCCGCGTGACGCTGCGGATCGCACCGGAGGTGCTGCCCGTGGCAGTGCCCTTCCTGTGCATCCAGCCGCTGGTGGAGAACGCCGTACGCCACGGACTCGAGGCCGCCGAGGCCGGCGGTCACATCACCATCGTGGCCCGCGACCAGGACCAGGAGTGCGTGATCGAGGTCGAGGACGACGGCGCCGGTGAGGACCCCGACGTCGTACGCCGGGCGCTCGCCGGCGACGCCACCTCCGACTCGGTCGGGCTGGGCAACGTCGACGCACGGCTGCGCACGACCTTCGGCGACGACTACGGTCTCGTCGTGGAGACCGCCCCGGGCGCCGGCACCAAGGTCGTCGTGCGGGTGCCGAAGTTCGCCCCGGGGGTGCACGCATGAGGGTGTTGGTGGTCGACGACGAGCAGCCGGCGCTCGACGAGCTGGCCTACCTGCTGGCCGCCGAGGAGCGGATCGGCGAGGTGGTCACCAGCACGTCGGCGACCGAGGCGCTGCGGATCCTGCACGAGGGCAGCGTCGACGCACTCTTCCTCGACATCCAGATGCCCGGGCTGACGGGCCTCGAGCTCGCGCAGGTGCTGACCCGCTTCCGCACTCCCCCTCCGGTCGTCTTCGTGACCGCCCACGAGCAGCACGCCGTCGAGGCCTTCGAGCTGCGCGCCGTCGACTACGTCCTCAAGCCGGTGCGCGCCGAACGTCTCGCCGAGGCCGTACGCCGCGTCGTCGCGACCGTCGAGGGAGACCCCGGCGCCGAGCCCGCCCGCGACGACACCCAGGTCGCCGTCGAGCGCGGCGGGGTGACCCGCTTCCTCCACCGGTCCGACATCACCCACGTCGAGGCGCAGGGCGACTACGCGCGGCTGCACACCGCGACCGGGTCGCACCTGCTGCGCAGCCCCCTGACGACGCTCGAGGACGAGTGGGCCGGCGCGGGCTTCGTGCGGATCCACCGGTCGCTGCTGGTCTCGCTCGCCCACGTGACCGAGGTGCGGATGGACGCGGGCCGCTGCACGGTCGTGGTCGGACCGGCCGGGCCGCAGGCCGTGGAGCTGGTGGTGAGCCGACGGCACACCCGCGAGCTGCGCGAGCTGTTGCTGGACAAGCGCACCGTGCCCCGGACCGGACCGTGAGCGACCCAGCTCCCCGCGTCCGGGTCACCGGCCCGCCGCGCCGCCGGCGTACTCCCGGAGGAGTCGCCGACATCGACGCCGGCACCCGCCTCGGCGACGTCTACATGCGCTCGCTGCTGCGTGAGCAGCTCCGGCTCGCGGTCGGCGTCCTGCTCGTCGTGGCGCTGACGATCGGCCTGCTGCCGCTGGCCTTCCACCTGGTGCCCGAGCTCTCCGACGTACGCCTGCTGGGCATCCCGCTCGGCTTCCTGCTGCTCGGCGTCGTCGTCTACCCCGTGCTCGTGGTCCTCGGCTGGGCCTACGTCCGACGCGCCGAGCGCAACGAGGCCGACTTCGCCGAGATCGTCTCGGAGGTCGAGTGAGCCCGGGGCTCGACGCGGCTCCCGGCATCGTCGCGATCACCCTGGTCACCCTCGCGACGCTGGCGATCGGCGTGTGGGGCCTGCGCTTCTCCCGGACGACGAGCGACTTCTTCGTCGCGTCCCGCACCGTGCACCCGCGGCTCAACGCGAGCGCGATCGGCGGCGAGTACCTCTCCGCCGCGTCCTTCCTCGGCGTCGCCGGGCTGGTGCTGGTCAACGGCGCGGACATGCTCTGGTACCCCGTCGGCTGGACCGCCGGCTACCTCGTCCTGCTCGTGCTGGTGGCCGCTCCGCTGCGCCGGTCGGGCGCCTACACGCTGCCCGACTTCGCCGAGGCCCGGCTGGGCTCGCGCGGCGTACGCGCGGTCTGCTCGGTGCTCGTCGTGGCCGTGGGCTGGCTCTACCTGCTGCCGCAGTTCCAGGGCGCCGGGCTCACCCTGCGCTCGGCCGTCGGGGCGCCCACCTGGGTCGGGCCGGTGATCGTCGGCGTCGTCGTCCTGGTCAACGTCACCACGGGCGGGATGCGCAGCATCACCTTCGTGCAGGCCTTCCAGTACTGGCTCAAGCTCACCGCGCTGCTCGTCCCGGCCGCGGTGCTGCTGGTGGTGTGGGCCGGTGACGACCGGCCGCGGCCGGTCGACCTCGGCGCCTGGTCGACGCCGCTCGCGCCGGGCGGGGGCGAGGGCCTCTACATCACCTACTCGCTGATCATCGCGACGTTCCTCGGCACCATGGGCCTGCCGCACGTCGTCGTCCGCTTCTACACCAATCCGGACGGCCGGGCGGCGCGCCGTACGACGCTCGTGGTGCTGGTCCTGCTCGGCGTCTTCTACCTGCTGCCGCCGGTGTACGGCGCGCTCGGCCGGGTCTACGCGCCCGAGCTGGCCGTGTCGGGGGCGTCCGACGCCCTCGTGCTGGAGCTGCCGCGGATCATGCTCGACGGGCCGCTCGGCGAGGTGCTGACCGGGATGGTGACGGCCGGTGCGTTCGCGGCCTTCCTGTCGACGTCGTCGGGGCTGTCGATCGCGGTCGCGGGCGTGCTCTCGCAGGACGTGACCGGCCGCACCCGGGTGCGCGGGCGGCGGCTGGGCGGGGTGGCGGCCTTCCGGGTCGCGGCGGTCGCGGCGGTGACGGTGCCGTGCGTGGTCGCGCTGCTCGTCCCCAACCTCGGCGTCGCCCGGGCGGTGGGGCTCGCCTTCGCGATGGCGGCCGCGACCTTCTGCCCCCTGCTGCTCCTCGGGATCTGGTGGCGCGGCCTCACGTCGTACGGCGCCATCGCGGGTCTGGCCGCCGGCGGACTCGGCTCGACGGTCGCGATCGGCTGGACGATCGCGGTCTCCTCGCCCGACGGCTGGCTCGACACCCTGATGGGGCAGCCCGCGGCCTGGACGGTGCCGCTCGCGCTGGCCACGATGGTCGCCGTCTCCAGGCTCACCCGCGACCGGGTCCCCTCCGACGCCGACCGGTTCCTGGTGCGGCTGCACACCCCGGAGACCTTGCAGCTCGACCGGGGTTGAGCCCTCCGTAGGCTGGCCGTGTGCGCCTGATCCTGATCCGCCACGGCGAGACGCCGTCCAACGTCGCGGGCGCGCTCGACACCGCCCGGCCCGGGGCGCCGCTGACGCCGCTCGGCCACCGCCAGGCCGAGGCACTCCCCGCGGTGCTCACCACGGTGCGGATCGCGGCCATCCACGCCTCGCCGCTGGTCCGCACCCAGCTGACCGCCGCGCCGCTGGCCACCGCCCGCGGCCTCGACGTGGCGATCAGCGAGGGGCTCGAGGAGATCGCGGCTGGCTCACTGGAGATGCACACCGCCGAGGAGTCGATCGAGGCGTACGCCGACACCGTGGCCGCCTGGATCGCGGGCGACCTCGCCGCGCGGATGCCGGGCGCCGAGGACGGCCACGAGTTCGTCGGCCGCTACGACGACGCCGTACGCGACCTCGCCGACGGACACCCCGCGGACGCCACGCTCGTCGCGGTCAGCCACGGCGCGGCGATCCGCACCTTCGCCTCCCGCCACGGCGGCCCGCGCGACCAGCGTCTGCGCAACACCGGCGCCGTCGTCCTCGACGGTCGACCGGGCGCGTGGGAGGTGACCGGCTGGTCCGGCGACCCGCTCGGCGGTCCTCATCTCGCCGACGACGCCGCCGTCGACCCGACCGGCGAGCCCGACCCCGACTGACCCGGGCTGACCCGGGCTGACCCGGGCTGACCCGTCACCCGAGGTCGGTCAGCCAGGACCCGATGTCGTCCAGCGCGGCGGCGGCCATCGGCGTCGGGTGCCCGACGAAGCCGTGCGGCACGCCCGGGTAGACGCGCAGGTCGACGTCGACCCCGGCCTCGGACAGCCGCGCGGCCATCGCCCGGTTGTCCGCCAGCAGCAGGTCGTGCTCCCCGACGACCATCAGCACCGGCGGCAGCCCGGACGGGTCGGCGAAGACCGGCGACAGGTCAGGGTGCGTGCGGTCCGGGGCGTCCCCGGCGTACGCCTCGAGGAACCACTCGTCGGCGATCAGCCGGCCGGCCGGCGTCCGGCCGCTGAGGTCGTAGGTGCCCGCCTGCAGCACGCCGCCGGCGATCGGGACGCCGCGGTCGCGCAGGCGGAGCAGGGTGGTCATCGCCAGCGTGGCGCCGGCCGAGAAGCCGACCATCGCGACGCGGGGGGTGCCGAAGCGGGCCTCGACGTGCTCGACCAGCCAGAGCGCCGCGGTCTCCGCGTCGTCCGGCGCGGCCGGCCACGGGTGCTCGGGCGCCAGCCGGTAGTCGACGCTGACGACCGCCCACCCGAAGAGCTGCGCGCGTCGCTGGTTGCGCACGTCGTCCGCGGCGGCCGTGCCCAGGTAGAACCCGCCGCCATGCAGGTCGAGCAGCACCCCGCGCGGAGCGCCGGACGGCACGTGGATCCGCACCGGGACCCGCCGGCCCTCCGCGTCGGCCGTCGCCTCGACCGCGGGCGGCACGGACGGCTCGGGCGCGGGTACGGCGGCGCGCACCGCCTCCAGCTCCTCGGGGCCGGCCGGGCCGCGGCCGGGCACGCGGGCGGCGTAGAACGCCCGGGTCTCGTCGTCGAGGATCGGCAGCCGCGGGTCGGTGGTCATCGGTCTCACGCTAGAGGCCGGACCCGGCTGGCCGACGAAACTCGCGCCTGGACGACGAAGCTTCATCGTCCCGGAGTGAGTTTCATCGGCCGGCCGATGAAACTCCCCCTAGGCCGTCCGCCGCCCCGCCAGCTGCTCGGACGCGCGCTCGACGACCAGGTCGACGACGGCGGGATGGGCGCCGATCACGTCGGCGACGAGCGCGCCCGGAGACTCCGCGCGACAGCGACGGGCGAAGAAGCCGGGGGCGAGCAGGTACGGCGAGACCGCGTCACCCGGGCGGACGACGTCCGCGGGGCGCCGCCCCCGGCCGGACAGCGTGGCCAGCCGCACCGGGCCGCCCCAGGCCTCGGCCAGGTAGGCGGCGGCGAGCATCAGGTCGCGGGTGGCGAGGGCGTCGTTCGAGCCGGCGGCGACCATCACCACCGGCTGGCCCGCGGCGGCGCCGGCGCCGACCAGCCGTGCGACCTGCGCCTCGGCGAGCAGCGGGTCGGGGCCGAGCGGCCGCTGGCCGGCGAGGTCGACCCGGACGTGGTGGCCGGTCGAGAGCAGCAGCGGGACGACCACGGAGGGCTCGGGTGGGAGGGAGGAGTAGAGCGGCGTCGCCAGCTCGACGAAGGACGCCACCCAGGGCAGGCCGAGCCGGGTGCCGGCCGCACCGGTCAGCGCCCGCGCGACCGAGTTGCCCGCCGGCGTGCGCGTGCCGTGCGCGACCGTCACCAGCCTCACGACGCGACCGCCAACCGGTAGCCGCGCTTGACGACTGTCTGGACGGCGCGGGTACCGAGCGCCGCCCGCAGCCGGGCGACCGCCATCTCGACGGCGTGCTCGGAGCCCGCCGTACCCGAGGGCAGCATCGCCAGCAGTGCCGGGCGGGAGACGACGTTGCCGGGGTTGGCGAGCAGCGCGTGCAGGACCGCCGCCGGGGCCGGCGAGAGCTTCACCTCGTGCCCGTCGAGCAGCACGTCCTCGCCGTGCAGCAGCAGCTGGTGGCCGCCGGCGAGCTCGACGGTGAGGCCGGACCGTCGCGAGGGCAGCTCGACCTCCAGCTGCTTGACCATGGCGGTCAGCCGGGACCGCTCGGGGTAGATCGAGGGCACCCCCCACATCTCGAACGCCGCCGCCGTCACCGGCCCCACGCAGGAGGCGACGACGTCGGCCTGGAAGGCCGACACCAGCTCCTCGCGGCGCCCGGTCGGCCCGGCCGCGTCCATCAGCGACGCGACCGCCGGGGCGGAGGTGAAGGTCACCGCGTCCAGCGCCCGTTCGCAGACCAGGTCGACCAGCTTGAACATCGGCTCGAGGTCCGCGGCCGGCTCCACCCGGTAGACCGTCACCGTGGTGACGTCGGCACCCTGGCGGCGCAGCGCGTGCGCGACCATCGACAGCGACTGGCCGTGCTCCTGCACCACGATCCGACGGCCCTCCAGCGGTCGCCCACGCAGGTGCTCGAGCACGTCCTCGAAGCACTCCGACTCCGGCGCCCACAGCTCGCGCAGCCCGCGGCGCCGGAGAGCCCCCACGCTCTTCGGACCGCGGGCCAGGATCTCCGCCGACCCCAGCGACTCCAGCAGCGGCTCCAGGAGGCCCCACCGCTCGGCCGCGTCGAGCCACGACTTCATGCCGATGCCGGTCGTGGCCAGGAACATGTCGACCGGCCGGGCCAGCACCTCCTCGGTCGCGGCCCGCAGCCGGTCGTCGTCGATCCGGTTGGGGTCCAGCGACAGCGCCGGCGCCCACTCGACCGTGGCGCCCCGGCGCTCCAGCAGCCCGACCTGCTCGTCGACCTTCCGGGCCGCGGTCACGCCGATCCGGAAGCCGCTCAACGGAAGGGATTCAGTCACGGGTGCTCCTGCGGTGGACCGACGAGGACGATCCCGTCGTCGACGCGCACGTCGAACGTCGGGACCCGGACGTCCGCGTCGTCGAGGCACTGTCCGGTGCGCAGGTCGAAGGCCTGCTTGTGCATCGGCGAGGCCACGAAGGGAACGTCACCACGCGTGCCGACGATCCCGCGTGCCAGCACCGATGCTCGGGAACAAGGGTCGTAGTTGGACATCGCGTAGACATTGCCGTCGTGTGTCCGGAAGATTGCGACCGCGGCGCCGTCCACCAGCGCGGTGACGCCGCCCTCGACCTCGATCTGGTCGAGCCGGCAGACGGCCGTGTACGTCGAGCGGTCGGTGGAGGTGGTCACGGCGCACCCACCGGGATCGTCGTGCCCAGCGAGACCGGTCCGGACGAGTCCTCGGGCGCGATCTGGCCGCGCTCGTCGCGGAAGCTGATGTGCGGGTCGGGTACGTCGGGGGCGTTGACGAACGACACGAAGCGCTCGAGCTTCTCCGGGTCGTCGATGGTCGCCTTCCACTCGTCGAAGTAGGTGTCGACGTGCCGGGCCATCGCCGCCTCCAGCTCCGACCCGAGCCCGAGCGCGTCGTCGACGACGACCTCCCGCACCCGGTCGAGACCGCCGTCGAGGGAGTCGATCCAGGGGGCCGTGCGCTGGAGCCGGTCGGCGGTGCGGATGTAGTACATGAGGTAGCGGTCGAGGTAGCGGATCAGGGTCTCCCGGTCGAGGTCGCCGGCCAGCAGCCGCGCGTGGGCGGGCGTGGCGCCGCCGTTGCCGCCGACGTAGAGGTTCCAGCCCTGCTCGGTCGCGATGACGCCGAAGTCCTTGGCCCGCGCCTCCGCGCACTCGCGGGCGCAGCCGCTGACCCCGCCCTTGAGCTTGTGCGGCGACCGGAGCCCGCGGTAGCGCAGCTCCAGGTCGATGGCCAGCTGCACCGAGTCCTGCACGCCGTACCGGCACCAGGTGGACCCGACGCACGACTTCACCGTGCGCAGCGCCTTGCCGTAGGCGTGGCCGGACTCGAAGCCCGCGTCGACGAGCCGCCGCCAGATCTCCGGCAGCTGCTCCATCCGGGCGCCGAAGAGGTCGATTCGCTGGCCGCCGGTGATCTTCGTGTAGAGCCCGAAGTCGCGCGCCACCTCGCCGATCACGATCAGCTTGTCGGGCGTGATCTCGCCGCCCGGGATGCGCGGGACGACGGAGTAGGTGCCGTTGCGCTGGATGTTGGCGAGGTAGGCGTCGTTGGTGTCCTGGAGGGTACGGCGGTCCCCCTCGAGCACGTGTCCGTTGAGCTGGCTCGCGAGGATGGACGCGATCACCGGCTTGCAGACGTCGCAGCCGCGGCCGGTGCCGTGCGCCTCGACGACCTGGTCGAAGCTGCGGTGCCCGTGCACCGCGACGACGTCGAAGAGCTCCTGCCGGGTCAGCGGGAAGTGCTCGCAGATGCTGCGGTCGACCTCCTGGCCCTGGCTGGCGTAGTAGTCCTCGATGATCTTCTTCGTCTGCACCTTGCAGGAGCCGCAGGTGCTGCCGGCGCGGGTGGTCTCCCCCGCCGCGGCCGCCGCGACGATGTCGCCCTTGCTGACGTCGTTGCAGGAGCAGACCTGCGCCTCGTCGGGGAGACCGATGTCGGCCGCGCCCCGACCCGCCGGCAGGATCAGGTCCTCGGGGTTGTCGGGGAGCGCGATGCCGGAGGCGACCATCGGCCGCAGCACGCCGTACGCCGAGGCGTCGCCGACGAGCACGCCACCCAGCAGGCGGGTGCCGTCCTCGGAGATGACCAGCTTCTTGTAGACGCCCGCGACGGCGTCGGAGTAGACGAGCTCCAGCGCACCGGGCGTGGTCGCGAAGGCGTCGCCGAAGCTCGCGACGTCGACGCCCATCAGCTTGAGCTTGGTGGACATGTCGGCGCCGGTGAAGGCGCCCGGGCCGCCGAGCATCGCATCGACCGCGACCTCGGCCATCGCGTAGCCGGGCGCGACCAGGCCGTACATCCGGCCGCCCGGCGCCGCACACTCCCCGATCGCCCAGACGTGCGGGTCGGAGGAGCGGCCCTGCTCGTCGACGAGCACCCCGCCTCGCTCGGCGAGGTCGAGACCGGCGGCCCTGGCGAGCGCGTCGCGCGGGCGGATGCCGGCCGAGAACACGACGACCTCGGCGGGGATCGTGGCGGCCTCCTTCAGCGCGAGCCCGACGGCTCGACCGTCGGCGCCCTCGACGACCGCCGACGTCATCGCGTTGGTGTGCACGCTCAGGCCGAGGGACTCGATGTGGCGGGCCAGCGTCGCGCCGCCGGCGTCGTCGACCTGGACCGCCATCAGCCGTGGCGCCATCTCCACGACATGGGTCTCGAGGCCGAGCTGGCGCAGGGCGTTGGCGGCCTCGAGGCCGAGGAGCCCGCCGCCGATCACCGCGCCGACGCTCGCCCCCGCGGCGGCCTCGCGGATCGCCTCCAGGTCCTCGATGGTGCGGTAGACGAAGCAGCCCGGCAGGTCGTGGCCCGGCACCGGCGGCACGAACGGCGCGGCACCGGTGGCCAGCACGAGCTCGTCGTACTGGACGACCTCGCCGCCGTCGAGCAGCACGGTGCGCGTCTCGGGGTCGAAGCCCTCGACCTCGGTGCCGAGCACGAGCCGGACCCTCGGGTCGTCGTACTCGCCCTCCGGCAGGAAGGACAGCGCCTCGGCGCCGACCTCGAAGAAGGAGGTGAGGACGACGCGGTCGTACGCCGGGCGCGGCTCCTCGCCGACGACCACGATGTCGTGGGTCTCGGTGAGGCCGCGCTCGACGGCGGCCTGCACGAAGCGGTGGCCGACCATGCCGTGGCCGACGACGACGATCTTCTTGCGGTACTGCGGGCTCATGCAGAGGCTCCTTCCAGGACGAGCTCGCGGACGGTCCCGGCACAGCCGCCGCAACCGGTGGTCGCACGGGTGGTGGCCCGGGCCTCCTCGACCGAGGCGCACGCGCGCACCCGGCCGGCGCTGACGCCGGCGCAGGCGCAGACCTCGGCGTCGTCCGGGAGGACGACGGGACCGGCGGTCGCCGGCGGCATCAGCAGGGCGCCGGGCTCGGTCGGGCCGAGCACGGTGGCGCGGTCGTAGTGCTGGGTGATCAGGCCGATGCGGGAGAGGTCGCCGACCAGCGTGGCGCCGACGATGACGCCGTCGCTGACGACCAGCTTGCGATGGCTCCCGGTGACCGGGTTGGACACCTCGACGACGTGGCCGTCCGCGCGCTCGGGGTCGCCGAGCACGGCGACGTCGAGGTCGGTGGCGCGCAGCCGGGCGACCGTGCGGGCTCCGTCGTACGACGCGGCCTCGCCGCGCAGCACCCGCGCGAGGACGCCGGCCTGCTCCCACGCGGGCGGCACGAAGCCGGTGACCTGGTCGCCACGCTGGGCGCAGTCGCCGATCGCGTGGACGTGCGGGTCGCTGGTGCGCAGCTGGTCGTCGATCACGACGCCGCGGCGTACGTCGAGGCCGGCGCGACGGGCGAGCGCGGTCGACGGGCGGCCACCGGCGGTGAGCACGACGAGGTCGGTCTCGAGGGTGTAGCCGTTGTCCAGGACGAGGCCGGCGTCGGTCAGCCGGGTGGCGCGGGCACCGGTGTAGACGGCGGTGCCGAGCCGCTTCAGGTCGCGGGCCAGGATCGCGCCGGCCTTGGCGTCGACCTGGCTGCGGAGCAGGTGGTCGCCGCCCTCGACGACCTCGGTGGCGACACCGCGGACGGCGAGGGCCCGCGCGACCTGGAGCCCGAGCAGCCCGCCGCCGACGACGACCGCCCGCCGGGCGGTCGGCACCGCGGCATCGAGCCGGAGGCAGTCGTCGAGGGTCCGGAAGGCGTGCACCCGCCCGTCGAGCCGGCCGTCGACCCGCACCAGTCCGCGGATCGGCGGCAGCGTCGGGATGCTGCCGGTCGCCAGCACCAGCCGGTCGTAGGGCACCCGGCTCCGGTCGGCGAGCTCGACCTCCCGCTCCTCGCGGTGGATCTCCACGGCCCGGGCGCCGAGCCGCAGGTCGATGCCCTCCGGCACCGCCATCCGGATCGCGTCGGGGTCGTGGGTGCCCTCGAGCACCGCCGACAGCAGGATCCGGTTGTACGGCGGGTGCGCCTCGTCGCCCAGCAGCGTGACGTCCGGCAGCTCCTGCGCGAGCCGCACCGCCGCCATGCCGGCGCCGACGATCACGGTCCGCTTTTCGGGGTCCCCGCGGCGTTGTTCGACGGCGGAGCGAAGCGGGGGAGGCGAAGAACGCCGTGGGGTGTGTTTCATGCGGTCACCGCGCACGCGCAGACCTTGAACTCCGGCATCCGGCTCGACGGGTCGAGCGCGTCGTTGGTCAGCTTGTTGGCGCCGACCCAGTGGAACGGCACGAAGACCGTGTCGGGGCGGATGGTGTCGACGACCCGTGCCGGCGCCTTGAGCTCGCCGCGGCGGGTGGTCACGACGACCGGGCGCCCGTCGTACGCCCCGATCCGGTCGGCGAGCATCGGGTGCAGCTCGACGAAGGGCCCGTCGTCGGGCAGGTCCGCGATCCGGCGGGTCTGGGCGCCGGACTGGTACTGCGCGAGCACCCGGCCCGTCGTCAGGTGGAGCGGGTACGTCGGGTCGACCGGCTCGGCGGGGCCGCGGTGCTCGACCGCGACGAAGCGCGCCCGGCCGTCGGGGTGTGCGAACGACGAGCCGAACATCCGCTCCGTCCCCCAGAAGACGCCGTGCTCCTCGCGGATCCGGTCGTAGCTGATCGCGGAGTAGTCCGCCCGGCCACCGGCGGACGCGCGGCCCAGCTCGGCGAAGACCGCCTCGGGGTCGGCCGCGAAGTCGTGCCCCAGCCGGGCCGCGAGACCGGCGATGACGTCGAGGTCGGACCGTACGCCGGAGGGCGGGGAGGCCGCCTGCTGACGCAGGATCACCCGGCCCTCGAGGTTGGTCATCGTGCCGGTCTCCTCGGCCCACTGGGTCACCGGCAGCACCACGTCGGCGAGCGCTGCGGTCTCGCTCATCACGAGGTCGGCGACGACGAGCAGGTCGAGGTCGGCCAGCCGCGAGGTGACGTGGGTGGCGTTCGGCGCGGAGACGACGATGTTGGAGCCGAAGACCAGCAGCGCCCTCGGCCCGTCGTCGGTGCCGAGCGCGTCGAGGAGCTCGTACGCCGAGCGCCCCGGCCCGGGCAGCGAGGACGGGTCGACGCCCCACACGCCGGCGACGTGCTCGCGCGCGGCGGGGTCGTCGATCATCCGGTAGCCGGGCAGCTGGTCCGCCTTCTGCCCGTGCTCGCGGCCGCCCTGCCCGTTGCCCTGGCCGGTCAGGCAGCCGTAGCCGGCGTGTGGCCTGCCGGGCATCCCGAGCGCGAGCGCGACGTCGATCCAGGCGAGCACGGTGTCGGTGCCCTGCGCGTGCTGCTCGGCGCCGCGAGCGGTGAGGATCGTGACCTTCTCCGCGTCGGCCAGCAGCTCGGCCAGTCGGCGCAGTTGCGCCGTTTCGACGCCGCTGACCCGCTCGACCCGCTCGGGCCACCACGAGGCGACGGCGGCCCGCACCTCGGCCCAGCCGACGGTGCGCGCGGCGACGTACTCCTCGTCGACGGCGCCGGCCGCGTCGAGCAGGTGCAGCAGCCCAAGCGCGAGCGCGAGGTCGGTGCCGGGCACCGGCTGCAGGAACGTGTCCGCCCGCTCGGCGGTCGCCGTCCGCCGCGGGTCGATCACGACGACGTGACCGCCACGGGCGCGCAGCGCGTCGAGGTGCCGCGCGGCCGGCGGCATCGTCTCGGCGAGGTTGGAGCCGACCAGCACCAGCACGTCGGTCTGCTCGACGTCGGTCAGCGGGAACGGCAGCCCACGGTCGATCCCGAGGGCCCGGTTGGCCGCCGAGGCCGCGGACGACATGCACCACCGGCCGTTGTAGTCGACCTGCGAGGTGCCGAGCGCGACCCGGGCGAGCTTGCCGAGGCTGTAGGCCTTCTCGTTGGTCAGCCCGCCGCCCCCGAAGACCCCCACCGCGTCGGCGCCGTACGACGCCCGCAGCTCGCGGAGCTGGCCGGCGACGAGGTCGAGCGCCTCGTCCCAGCCGGCCGCGCGCAGCTCGCCGGTCGCCCGGTCGCGCACCAGCGGCGTGGTCAGCCGCTCGCGGTGGCCGCGCAGCCCCGTGGAGGTCCAGCCCTTGCGGCAGAGCGCCCCCTGGTTCACGGGGAACTCCGTCCAGGGCCGGACCTCCAGAGCACGGCCCTCCCGAGCGAGGTCCATGCCGCACTGCAGCGAGCAGTAGGGGCAGTGGGTCTTCGTCATCGGTGGACGGCCTAGACCCCGGCGACGGCGAGCGAGGTCGCCTTGGCCGGCTTGCGCAGGTAGACCGCCCAGCAGACGACGGCGCAGACGACGTAGTAGGCGGTGAAGACCACGAACGCGCTCTTCGTCGCCGCCATCGGGTCGTCGACCCACGGCGAGCTGAACGCGATCGGGATCAGGAAGCCGCCGAGCGCACCGGCCGAGCCGACGACGCCGAGAGCCGCCGAGGACTCCTTGGTCGCCGCGTCGAGCGCCGCTGCGCGCTCGGGGCCGCCACCCGCGGTGCTCGCCTCCGCCTCGCGCCGCCAGATCGCCGGGATCATCTTGTACGCCGACCCGTTGCCGACGCCGGTGAAGGCGAAGATGACCAGGAAGAACGCCAGGAACCAGGGGAAGAGCGACTGGTTGTCGCTGGCGATCGCCGGGTCGGCGGTCGGGTTGGGCGTCAGCTGCATGAGCGTCACCAGCACGGCGAGGGTGAAGGCGACCATGCCGAGCAGGGCGATCAGCGTGATCTTCGCGCCGCCGTACTTGTCGGCGAGCCAGCCGCCGAACGGCCGCATCACCGAGCCGACCCCCGCACCGAGGAAGGCGTAGTAGGCGAAGTAGATGCCGGTGCCGAGCGGCGCGGGGTCCGCGACCCAGAAGTTGAGCTTGATGAGCAGCGGCATCGCGGCCGAGTAGCCGATGAACGACCCGAACGTGCCGATGTAGAGGAACGCCATGATCCAGGTGTGCGGCTTGCGCACCACGGCCAGCTGCTCCCGCGGCTTGGAGGTCGCGCCGGTCAGGTTGTCCATCCACAGGTACGCCGCGACCGTCGCGAGCACGGCCAGCCCGGCGTAGACGTAGCCGGCGGTCTCCAGGTGGATGCCGCCCTCGCTGGCCTTGACCAGCCCGAAGATCCCCGCACCGCCGATCATCACCGGCAGCAGGAGCTGGATGATCGAGACACCCGCGTTGCCGCCGGCCGCGTTGAGCCCGAGCGCGGTGCCCTTCTTGTCGGCCGGGTAGAAGAAGTTGATGTTCGCCATCGAGCTGGCGAAGTTGCCGCCGCCGAAGCCCGCCGTCGCGGCGATCAGGCAGAAGGCCCAGTACGGCGTACCGGGGTGCTGCACGGCGATCGCGAAGAGCAGCGTCGGGATCAGCAGCAGCGCGGCGCTGACCATCGTCCAGTTGCGGCCGCCGAAGCGCGGCACCGCGAACGTGTAGGGCAGGCGCAGCAGCGACCCGACCAGGTTGGGCAGCGCGACGAGGAAGAAGAGCTGCTGCGGGGTGAACTCGAAGCCCATCGCCAGCAGGAAGGCCGAGCTCACGCTCCAGATGAGCCAGACCGAGAAGCCGAGGTGCTCGGCGAAGATCGACCAGATCAGGTTGCGGCGCGCGACCCGCTTGCCGCCTCCCTCCCAGAAGGCCGGGTCCTCCGGACGCCAGTCGTCGATCCAGTGGGCACGCGCGGGCGCCGTCGTCGCGGCGTCCGCACGGTTGTCGATGAGGGTCATGGCTGCGCTCCTGTGGGATGGGGTGCCCACCACGCTCGGGTGCGGAGGTAACACCCGACACAGATCGCCGTACCGGAAGCGTCAACTTGTCCTCACCGCCTCACAGTCCTCACGACCTCACCGTTCGTCGTGCGGGTCCGACCGCTCGTCGCACGACGCCACCGCTGGGCGCGGGGCCGCGCCGCACCCGCTGACCCGGATCGCGTCCCGCTCCTACCGTGACGGCCGTCACATCCAGTGCGAGAGGGGCGACCCGTGACCACATCGAGCGAGCCGCGTGACCAGGCGGCCAGGCACGACCCGATCTACGACCACCTCCACGAGGAGCCCGACTTCGTCGAGCTGCGGCGGCGCTACCGGGGCTTCGTCTTCCCGGCCACCATCGCCTTCCTGAGCTGGTACCTGCTCTACGTCGTGATGAGCAACTGGGCGCACGACTTCATGAGCCACCGGCTGTGGGGCAACGTGAACGTCGCCCTCGTCTTCGGACTGCTCCAGTTCCTGACGACGTTCCTCCTCGCCTGGCTCTACAGCCGCTTCTCGACCGCGCGGCTCGACCCGCTCGCGCGAAGCCTCGACGAGCAGTACATCGCCGAGATGAAGGGACGCGGCTGACATGGACAGCGACCAGGTGCTCACCACCACGCTCTTCCTGACGGTCGTCGCGATCACCGTCGGGATCACCTTCTGGGCGAGCCGGCAGACCTCGGGGGCCGCGGACTTCTACGCCGGCGGCCGCAGCTTCTCCGGCGTCCAGAACGGCCTCGCGATCGGCGGCGACTACATGTCCGCCGCGTCGTTCCTCGGCATCTCCGGCGCCATCGCCCTGAGCGGGTACGACGGCTTCCTCTACTCGATCGGCTTCCTCGTCGCCTGGCTCGTCGCGCTGCTCCTGGTGGCCGAGATGCTGCGCAACTCCGGCCGCTACACGATGGCCGACCAGCTCGCGTTCCGGATGCGCCAGCGCCCGGTCCGCACCGCGGCGGCGACCTCGACCGTCGTCGTCTCGATCTTCTACCTGCTCGCGCAGATGGTCGGTGCCGGCGCCCTGGTCGCGCTGCTGCTCGACGTCAGCGGCGACACCGCCAAGAACATCACCATCTTCGCGGTCGGCGCCCTGATGATCTTCTACGTCACGGTCGGCGGCATGAAGGGCACCACCTGGGTGCAGATCGTCAAGGCCGTGCTGCTGATGGCGGGCTCGGCGCTGATCGTGGTGCTGGTGCTCGCGAAGTTCGGCTTCGACCTCTCCGACCTGCTCGGCACCGCCGCGTCCAACAGCGGCAAGGGCGACGCCTTCCTCGAGCCCGGGCTCAAGTACGGCGTCAGCGACACCAGCAAGATCGACTTCCTCTCGCTGGGGATCGCGCTCGTGCTCGGCACCGCCGGCCTGCCGCACATCCTGATCCGCTTCTACACGGTCCCGACCTCCCGCGACGCCCGCAAGTCGGTCCTGTGGGCGATCGGCCTGATCGGCGTCTTCTACCTCTTCACGCTGGTCCTGGGCTTCGGCGCCGCGGCCCTGCTGTCCTCGGACAAGTACGCCGAGGTCGCGGCATCCGGCGGCAACCTCGCCTCACCACTCCTCGCCGAGGCGGTCGGGGGCGGCGACGGCTCCACCGGGGGCGCCGTGCTCCTGGCGCTGATCTCGGCCGTCGCGTTCGCGACGATCCTCGCGGTCGTCGCGGGGCTCACCCTGACCTCGTCGGTCAGCGTCGCCCACGACATCTACAACGGCGTGATGCGCCGGGGCGAGGCCTCGGAGAAGGACGAGCTCAACGTCGCCCGCTGGGCGGCGGCGGGCATCGGCCTGGTCGCGATCCTGCTGGCGATCCCGGCGCAGCGGCTCAACGTCGCCTTCCTCGTCGCCCTGGCGTTCGCGGTCGCCGCGTCGGCCAACCTGCCGGCCATCCTCTACAACATGTTCTGGAAGCGCTTCAACACCCGCGGCGCCGTCTGGAGCATCTACGGCGGCCTGATCGCCTCGGTCGGCCTGGTGATCTTCTCGCCGATCATGTCCGGCAAGGGTGTCGACCCGGCGACCGGGAAGAACCTCTCGCTGCTGCCCACCAGCATCGACATCTCGTGGTTCCCGCTGGAGAACCCCGGCATCGTGTCGATCCCGATCGGCTTCTTCCTCGGCTGGCTCGGCACCGTCACCAGCCGTGAGCCGGCGGCGGAGGAGCGCTACACCGAGCTCGAGGTCCGCGCCCTCACCGGCGCAGGCGCCGAGCAGGCCGTGCAGCACTAGCACGACCTGGAGAGGCGCCCGACCGCAACGTCGCGGCAACCTGCCCGCTGGCTAGTGTGGCGGGGAGCACACACCTGCCCGGATGGAAGAGGAAGACCTGTGAGCGACGAAACGCTGTCCAACCTCCTCAAGGAGGACCGCCGGTTCGAGCCACCGGCCGAGATCGCCGACAACGCCAACCTGAAGGCGGAGGCGTACGACCGGGCGAAGCAGGACCGCGAGGCGTTCTGGGCGGAGCAGGCCGAGCGCCTGGACTGGTCCCAGAAGTGGGACCGGGTCCTCGACTGGGACGACCCGCCGTTCGCGAAGTGGTACGTCGGTGGCACGCTCAACGCGGCGTACAACTGCGTCGACCGCCACGTCGAGGCCGGCCGCGGCGACAAGGTCGCGCTGCACTGGGTCGGCGAGCCGGTCGCGGACAAGCGCGACATCACCTACGCCCAGCTCAAGGACGAGGTCTCGCAGGCCGCCAACGCACTCGTCTCGTTGGGCGTGCAGACCGGCGACCGGGTCGCGATCTACCTGCCGATGATCCCCGAGGCGGTGGTCGCGATGCTCGCCTGCGCGCGGATCGGCGCGCCGCACACGGTGGTCTTCGGCGGCTTCTCCGCGGACGCGCTCGCCTCCCGCCTCGAGGACTGCCAGGCGAAGGTGGTCATCACCTCCGACGGCGGCTACCGACGCGGCGCCCCGTCGGCGCTCAAGCCGGCGGTCGACGAGGCCCGCGCGAAGGCCGCGGGCCAGGGACACACGGTCGAGAAGGTGCTGGTCGTGCGCCGGACCGGGCAGGACGTCGCCTGGGACGACGACGTCGACGTCTGGTGGCACGACGCCGTCGGTGCCGCCTCCACCGACCACACTCCGGAGGCGTTCGACTCCGAGCACCCGCTCTACGTCATGTACACCTCGGGCACCACGGGCAAGCCGAAGGGCATCCTGCACACCACCGGCGGCTACCTCACTGGGGCGTCGTACACGCACTGGGCGGTCTTCGACCTCAAGCCGGAGACCGACGTCTACTGGTGCTCGGCCGACATCGGCTGGGTGACCGGCCACTCCTACATGGTCTACGGGCCGCTCGCCAACGGCGCGACGCAGGTGATGTACGAAGGCACGCCCGACAGCCCCGAGCGCGGCCGGTGGTGGCAGATCATCCAGGACTACGGCGTCACGATCTTCTACACGGCACCGACGGCGATCCGGTCGTTCATGAAGCAGGGCCGGGAGATCCCGGACAGGTTCGACATGTCGTCGCTGCGCATCCTCGGCTCGGTCGGCGAGCCGATCAATCCGGAGGCGTACGTCTGGTACCGCCACGTCATCGGCGGCGACCGCACCCCGGTCGTCGACACGTGGTGGCAGACCGAGACCGGCTCGATCATGATCAGCCCGCTGCCCGGCGTGACCGCCGGCAAGCCGGGCTCGGCGATGACGCCGATCCCGGGCGTCTCGGCCGAGGTCGTCAACGAGGCCGGCGAGCCGGTGCCCAACGGCTCGGGCGGCTACCTCGTGCTGACCGAGCCGTGGCCGTCGATGCTGCGCACCATCTGGGGCGACGACGAGCGGTTCAAGGACACCTACTGGTCCCGCTTCGCCAAGGAGGGCTTCTACTTCGCCGGCGACGGCGCGAAGAAGGACGACGACGGCGACATCTGGGTGCTGGGCCGCGTGGACGACGTCATGAACGTCTCCGGCCACCGGCTCTCGACCACCGAGATCGAGTCGGCCCTGGTCTCCCACCCGAAGGTCGCGGAGGCCGCGGTCGTCGGCGCCAAGGACGAGGACACCGGCCAGGCGGTCTGCGCGTTCGTCATCCTCCGCGAGGAGGCGGGTGACGGTGGCGACGACATCGTCGCCGAGCTCCGCAAGCACGTCCGCAAGGAGATCGGCCCGATCGCCACCCCGCGGCAGATCATGATCGTCCCCGAGCTGCCGAAGACCCGCTCCGGCAAGATCATGCGGCGCCTGCTGCGCGACGTCGCCGAGCACCGCGAGGTCGGCGACGTGACGACGCTGGCCGACAGCTCGGTGATGGACCTGATCTCGCAGGGCATCGACTCCGGCAAGGGCGAGGACTGACCCGGTACCCACCTCCCGGGGGCCCCGCCCCCACCGACCGCCCGGGCGCCCCCCAAGCAGGGCTCGCCGGCCCCCGCCCCCCCCCGCCCCCCCCCCCGCCACCCCCCGGCGGCGCGCCCCACGACTAGGCTGGTCGCGGTGCGCCGGGAAGTCTGGTCGGCAGGAATGCCCCCGACCCCCGAGGACCACCGTGACCCGCACCCCCCGCCGTACGCCGCGGCTCTTCGCCCGCGGCTCGTGGCTCGAGACGTCCCGCACGGCTGAGGTCCTGCGCGCCGAGACCACGAGCGGCGTGCTGCTGCTCCTGGCCGCGACGCTCGCCCTCGTCTGGGCCAACTCCCCCTGGTCGGACTCCTACGCCAGCCTGCGGGACCGGGTGATCGGCCCGGACCAGCTGCACCTCGACCTGTCGGTCGGCGGCTGGGCGGCCGACGGGCTGCTGGCCATCTTCTTCTTCGTCGCCGGCCTGGAGCTCAAGCGTGAGTTCGTCGCCGGCGACCTGCGCGACCCGCGCCGCGCCGCGCTCCCGGTCGCGGCCGCCGTCGGCGGGATGGTGGCGCCCGCCCTCATCTACGTCGCCTGGAACCTCGGGACCGACGACCTGAGCGGCTGGGCGATCCCGACCGCGACCGACATCGCCTTCGCCGTGGCGGTCCTCGCGGTCATCAGCACCCACCTGCCGGCCGGGCTGCGCACCTTCCTGCTCACGCTCGCGGTCGTCGACGACCTGCTCGCGATCACGGTGATCGCCGTCTTCTACACCGACGAGCTGCACCCGACCTACCTGGTGCTCGCCCTGGTCCCGATCGCCCTCTTCGGGCTCCTGGTGCAGCGCCGGATCCACACCTGGTGGTCGCTGGTGCCGCTCGCGCTCGTCGCCTGGGCACTGGTGCACGCGTCCGGCGTCCACGCGACCGTCGCCGGTGTGCTGCTGGCCTTCACGGTGCCGGTGCTGCGCCGGGACGGCCAGGACGGGCCCGGCCTCGCGGAGCACCTCGAGCACCTCGTGCGCCCGATCTCGACCGGCTTCGCGGTCCCGGTCTTCGCCTTCTTCGCGGCCGGGGTGTCGGTCGGCGGCTGGGCCGGGATGGGCGACGCCCTCCAGGACCGGGTCGCGCTCGGCATCATCTGCGGCCTGCTCATCGGCAAGCCGCTGGGCATCCTGGTCAGCACCTGGCTGCTGCACACCTACACGCACGCGGACCTCGACGACGAGCTGTCCTGGATCGACGTCGTCGGGATGTCGATGCTCGCCGGGATCGGGTTCACCGTCTCGCTGCTGATCGGCGAGCTCGCGTTCGACGACCACTCCGCGACCGGCGAGCTGGTCAAGGTCGCGGTGCTCGTCGGCTCGGTCGCCTCCGCCGGCCTCGCGGCCGTGCTGCTGCGGATGCGCAACCGGACCTACCGGCGGATGTGCCAGGCCGAGGAGGTCGACAGCGACCAGGACGGTGTCCCCGACGCCTTCGAGGACACCGACGTCAGGGACCGCTGATCCGGTCGGTGGGCAGGAGCTCGCCCAGCACCGCGGAGAGGGTGATCCCGCCGAGGAGCGGCGAGGCCGCCCCCTTCCCCTCGACGACACCGACGAGCGGGCTCCGCTCGGCCGCCATCAGCGCGGCGACCTGGAGCACGGAGTCGTCCGCCTCGACCAGCGGGAGCTTGGACCGGTCCTTGCGCAGGAGCTGGGCGACGGTCTTGCCCTCCAGCGTGTCGCACATGTGGTCGACGAAGTCGTCGTCCACGACGGCGGCCAGGGTCGGGTCGGACTGGATGTAGCCGGGGATCAGCAGGCGCAGCACCTGCGAGCCCGGGAGCACGGCCACCGGGTGGTCGTGCTCGTCGACCACGATCAGCCCGGGCCGCCCCTCCTCGACGAGCAGACGCGCCGCCTGCAGCGCCGGCTGGTCCTCCCGCACGGCCGGGAAGGGGATGGCCAGGTCGCGTGCCTTCACGGCCTCGACGCTATCCCACCGGAGCGCGACCGGGAGCGGTCCCGCTAGGGTGGTGCCCCGGGTGTGCCGGGAAGTCTGGTCGGCGATCGTCGATCCGACCCCAGGAGCCGCCCGTGGCCGTCGCCGCCGTCATCGTCTTCCTCTGCGCCTACGGGCTGCTCGTCACCGAGAAGATCCACCGGACCGCGGTGGCGCTCGGTGGCGCGGCCATCATGCTGCTGCTGCACGTGACCGATGCCGACCACGCCTTCTTCTCCGAGGAGACGGGGATCGAGTGGAACGTCATCTTCCTGCTGCTCGGGATGATGCTGATCGTCTCCGTGCTGCGGCAGAGCGGTGTCTTCGAGTACGTCGCGATCTGGGCGGCGAAGCGCACCCGGGGGCGGCCGTACGCCCTCATGGTCATGCTCTGCTGCCTGACCGCGCTGGCCTCGGCACTCCTCGACAACGTGACGACGATCCTGCTGATCGCGCCGGTGACGTTCCTGGTGTGCGAGCGGCTCGGCCTGCGACCCGTGCCGTTCCTGATGGCCGAGGTCTTCGCCTCGAACATCGGCGGCACCGCCACCCTCGTGGGCGACCCGCCGAACATCATCATCGCCGCGCGCGCCGGCCTCAGCTTCAACGACTTCCTGGTGCACCTGGCGCCGATCGTGCTGGTCCTCATGGTCGTGTTCTGCCTGCTGTGCCGGTGGCTCTTCCGGGCCGACTTCGTCCACGACGCCGAGCGGGTCGCGTCGGTGATGCGGCTCAACGAGCGCGAGGCGATCACCGACCGCCTGCTGCTGGTCAAGTCGCTGGCCGTCCTCGTCCTCGTGATGCTCGCCTTCGTCCTGCACCCCGTGCTCCACTACGAGCCCTCGGTGGTGGCCCTGCTCGGCGCCGGTCTGCTCCTCCTGATCACCGACATCGACGTCGCCGACGCGCTGCGCGAGGTGGAGTGGCCGACCCTCGCGTTCTTCGCCGGCCTGTTCATCATGGTGGGCGGGCTGGTCGAGACCGGGGTCATCGACCACGTCGCCGAGGCGACCGCCAGCTGGACCGAGGGCCGACTTCCGTTGGCCACCATGGTGCTGCTCTTCGGATCGGCCGTGCTGTCCGCGGTCGTGGACAACATCCCGTACGTCGCCACCATGAGCCCGATCGTCGCCGAGCTGGCCGCCGGGCACGGCGAGTCCGGGCACGTGCTCTGGTGGGCGCTCGCGCTCGGCGCCGACCTCGGCGGCAACGCGACCGCCATCGGCGCCTCGGCCAACGTCGTCGCCCTCGGCATCGCCGCGCGCGAGGGTCACCCGATCTCGTTCTGGGAGTTCACCAAGTACGGACTCGTCGTCACCGCGGTGCTGGTCACGCTGTGCGCGCCGTACCTGTGGCTGCGTTATCTCTGACCCGCGTGATGGGTAAGGTCGGGGCGAGCAGTTCCGACGACGCGAGGATGATGATGGCCGACCAGGTGCAGGACGAGGACCCGACCATCGGGCGACTGGTGCACGACGCCACCAAGGACATCTCCACGCTGATCCAGAAGGAGATCCAGCTCGCGAAGTCCGAGCTGAAGGTGAGCGTCCGGGCCGGCGGTGCCGGAATCGGGATGTTCCTCGCGGCCGCGTTCCTGATGGTCCTGGCGATCATCATGTTCTCGGTCTCGCTCGCCTACTTCATCAACTGGAACGGCGACGGCCTCGCCCTCCACTGGGCGTTCCTCATCGTCTTCGGCTTCTACCTGCTGGTGGCCGCGCTCCTGGTCTGGCTGGGCATCCGCCAGGTCAAGCGGGTCAAGGCGCCCGAGCGGGCGATCGAGCAGGGCAAGGAGATCCCCAACGCCCTGCGCGGCAAGTCCTGAGGGACTAGCCCGCACAGTCCCCGGTGGAGACCTCGGTGGAGCTAGCACGTCCGGCATCCGCACCCGCCGACACCTGGTCGGCGGTGAGCGCGTAGCCGGTGTCGTGGTCGGTGACCGACGCGGCGAAGACCACGCCGACCACGTCGCCCGCCGAGGACAGCAGCGGGCCGCCGGAGTTGCCGGGCCGGATCAGGCCGCGCAGGGAGTAGACGTCGCGGATCACGGCGCCGGTGCCGTAGATGTTGGGCGACCGCAGCCGCTGCTGGGATCGGATCCGCGCCGGCTGCACGTCGTACGGGCCGTCCTCCGGGTAGCCGAGCACGGCCACGCCGTCCCCCGCCCCGGCGGTGCGGTCGAACTGCAGCGCCGGCGTGTCGCCGCTGTCGATCGCGAGGACGGCGACGTCCAGGTCGGGGTTGTAGTAGACGACCTGGGCCGGGACGGTGTCGTCGCCGAGGTTGACCTCGGGGTCGTCGACGCCGGCGACGACGTGGGCGTTGGTCATCAGGCGGTTGGGGGCGTAGAGGAAGCCGGAGCCCTCGACGCCGCGGCCGCAGTCGTTGGTGCCGCGGATCTTCAGCACGCTGGCCGCGGCCCGCTCGACGTCCGGATCGTGCAGCAGCCGCTTCGGTCCCGGCCCGACCTCGACGATCCGCTCGGGTGCGAACGGCTCGAGGTAGCGGGGGAAAAAGCTGGTGCCGACGACGTCGTTGAAGGCCTGGAGCGCGCCGTCGGCCGAGTCCGGCAGGATCTTGTCGACCTCGCCGAGCACCGCGGAGCCGCGCACCATCGGGGTGACGCCGTTGATCCGCGAGCCGGAGATCGCGACGCCGAGCGCCCAGGCGACGATGAGGACGGCGACCGCGCTGAGCGCCGCTCCCCCGACCGCGTCGATGGCGCGGATCGGCTGCCAGGTGATCTTCTCCCGGATCCGCGAGCCGGCGAACTGGAACACCGCCTGGCCCAGCGAGGCCGCGATGATGACGATGAAGAGCGCACCCAGGGAGACCAGCAGCGACGGGTCGGCGTCGCCGAGCGCGACCGGCGCGAGCCAGACGCCGAAGAGCCCGCCGAGCAGCAGCCCCGCGGTGGCGAAGGCGCCGGTGATGAAGCCCTGCCAGTAGCCCGAGAGGGCGTAGGCGAGGACGAGCACCACGAGGAGCCAGTCGAGGAGGTTCACGCGTCGTCCTCCTCGTCCTCGAGGATGTCGAGGAGCTCGTCGCGGGCGCGGCGCTCGCGGCCGCTGAACATGTACGCCGGCAGGTCGCGCACCCGCGACTCGTCCCACGGCCGCGACCAGCCGAGGAAGTCGAGCAGCCGGGCGATGATCCCGCCGGTGAAGCCCCACAGGATGACGTCGTGGTCGGGCCCGATCAGGAAGCCGGGGCTCTGGTAGCCGCCGCGCGGCATCTGGACGGTGATGCGGTGCTCGGGGTCGACGAGCTCGGCGAGGGGGACGTGGTGGATGGCGTGCACCTCGGCCCGGCTCACCACGGAGACCTCGCTCGGCTCGCGCCACCAGCCGAGGACGGGGGTGACGGCGAAGTTGCTCGGGGGCAGCCAGAGCTCGGGCAGGCGGCCGAACACCGTGACCGAGTCGGGGGCGACCCCGACCTCCTCCTCCGCCTCACGGAGAGCAGCCTCGACGACGTCCTCGCCCGGGTCCAGCGACCCGCCGGGGAACGAGACCTGCCCGGGGTGCGAGCGCATGTCGTGGGCCCGCTCGGTGAGCAGCAGCTCGCCGCCCGCGTCGCCCTCGCCGAAGAGCATCAGCACCGCGCCGGCGCGGGCATCGCTGCCCGGCGGGGGCACGAAGCGGGTCAGGTCTTCGGCCCGGATCTCGCGGGCGGCCCGCTCGACGGGACGGAGCCAGTCCGGGAGCCCTGGCGCGTCCGGCCCGCTCACAGGGAGATCCCGAGGTTCTTCCCGACGAGGTCGACCAGGTCGTCGACCGAGTCCACCCCTCCGGGCGCCGCCGTGACCTCGCCGTCGGCGGAGACGAAGAGGAAGAAGGGGATGCCGCGGATCACCGGCACCGGGGCGTTGGCGTTGAGGTCGCCCCCGGGGTCGGCGACCAGCGGATAGGTCACGCCGGACTTCTTCGCGAGCTCGAGCGCGGCGTCCGGCTGCTGGTCCTGGTAGTCGACGCCGACCACCGGAACCTGGTCGCCGTACTGCTCGTAGAAGGCCTGGAGCGCCGGCATCTCCTTGCGGCACGGGCCGCAGTAGGAGGCCCAGAGGTTGACGATGACCGGTCCCTCCAGCGACGACAGGTCGACCGAGGGTCCACCGCCGAGGCAGGGCAGGGTGAGATCGGGCAGGCCCGCGTCCGTGGCGTCGCCCGTCCGGCAGTCGGCGACGTCGGTCTGCTTCTTGAGGGCGCGCAGGTGGGGCGTGTCGACGTCGACCTCCGCCTGCCCGGGCGGCTTGATGTCGTCGGCGTTGCAGCCGGACAGCAGCAGCACGGCCGCCGCGGTGGCGGCCAGCAGGGCTCGCCTCATGCTCGGCCCTCGGTCTTCACCAGCTTGGCGGCGGCGACGGGGTCGGTCGGGCCCTCGCCGTACGCCGGGCACCACGTCGCGATCGGGCACGCGCCGCACGCGGGGTTGCGCGCGTGGCAGCGGCGCCGCCCGTGCCAGATCAGGTGGTGGCTGAGCATCGTCCAGTCCTTCTTGGGGAAGAGCTCGCCGATGGCGTGCTCGACCTTGACCGGGTCGGTCTCCTCGGTCCAGCCGAAGCGGCGGACGAGCCGCCCGAAGTGGGTGTCGACGGTGATGCCCGGGATGCCGAAGGCGTTGCCGAGCACCACGTTGGCGGTCTTGCGGCCGACCCCGGGGAGCTTCACCAGGTCGTCGAGCCGCGGCGGCACCTCGCCGCCGTGGTGCTCGACGAGGGCCGCGCTCAGCTTGAGCAGCGACTCGGTCTTGGCGCGGAAGAAGCCGAGCGGGCCGACGATGCCCTCGAGCGTGGCCCGGTCGGCGGCGGCCATCGCCTTCGCGTCGGGGTAGGCGGCGAAGAGCGTGGGCCGGACGGCGTTGACCCGCTTGTCCGTGGTCTGGGCGCTCAGCACCGTGACGACGAGCAGCTCGAAGGGGTTGGCGAAGTCGAGCTCGCAGCGGGCGTCCGGGTAGGTCTCGGTGAGCACCCGGTCGATCTTGCGGGCGCGGCGGACCAGTCCGGTGCGGGTCTCGGCGGCAGGCACGCGCCCCAGGGTACGGCGGGGCACCGACGCCACGCGGACCGGATGTGCACCGGGTGTACTGCGTGACGTTCCACACTGGATAGGATCACTTCCGGTACCCGTGTGCGCGGGTCGATGATCCCAGGAGGCATGGGTGGACAACGACGTACTCCGTCAGGCACCGCTGTTCAGCGCGCTCGACGACGAGGCGGCGACGGCGCTGCGGGCGTCGATGGCCGAGACCCGGCTCCGCCGTGGCGACGTGCTCTTCCACGAGGGTGACTCCGGGGACAAGCTCTACATCGTGCTCGACGGCAAGGTGAAGCTCGGACGCACCTCGTCCGACGGCCGCGAGAACCTCCTCGCCATCCTCGGCCCCGGCCAGATGTTCGGCGAGCTCTCGCTCTTCGACCCGGGCCCGCGCTCGGCGACCGTGACCGCGGTGACCGACGCCTCCTTCGCCTCGCTCTCGCACGAGGACCTCCTGCGGTGGCTCGAGGGTCGCCCGGTCGTGGCCCGTGGGCTGCTCGCCCAGCTGGCGGGCCGGCTGCGCAAGGCCAACGACGTCGTCGCCGACCTGGTCTTCTCCGACGTCCCCGGCCGCGTCGCCAAGGCGCTGCTCGACCTCGCCGACCGCTTCGGCCGCACCGCCGACGACGGCGTCCACGTCCACCACGACCTCACCCAGGAGGAGCTCGCCCAGCTGGTCGGCGCCTCCCGCGAGACGGTCAACAAGGCGCTCGCCGACTTCGCCTCGCGCGGGTGGCTCCGCCTCGAGCCCCGCTCGGTCGTGATCATGGACGTCGAGCGGCTCTCGCGCCGCGCCCGCTGACGCTCGATCCGAGAAGTTTCGGCCCGGGTGACCCCCGGGCACACCCTCTGCAGCGTCTGAGGGGGTGAAAGGGGGTCTCGAGCCCATGGCACACGCCGACGAGGAGGACGCGTTCCGCGCGTTCGTGCTCGCGCGCACGCCCGCGCTGTCGCGCACGGCGTACCTCCTCACCGGCGACGCGCACCTGGCCGAGGACCTCGTCCAGACGGCGCTCTTCAAGGCCGCCCGCGCCTGGCACCGGATCCAGGGCGACCCGGAGCCGTACGTGCGCCGGATCCTCTACACGCAGAACATCTCCTGGTGGCGCAGCCGCCGCCACGCCCGCGAGCACGGCCTCGGTGGGTACGACGCCCCCGCGCGCGACGCCGACGTCGACCTGAGGCTCACCCTCGAGGCCGCCCTGGCCCGGCTGACCGCCAAGCAGCGCACCGTGCTCGTGCTGCGCTACTTCGAGGACCTCACCGAGGTGCAGACCGCCGAGGTGCTCGGCATCGGGTCCGGCACCGTGAAGTCCACCGGGCGCCAGGCGCTGGCCCGCCTGCGCACCCTCGCCCCCGAGCTCGCCGACCTCGTCGGGAGGACGCCATGACCCTGCACGACGAGCTCCACCGGATCGCCGACCGCGCACCGGTCGCCGACGTCCCCGACGACACCTGGGCGCGCGGCCGCCGCTCGCTCCACCGCAGCCGCGCGCTGACCGCGGCCGCGGCGGTCGCGGTGCTGGCGCTCGTGGCCGGCCTGGCGGCCTGGCTGCCGACGCGCGACGAGCCGCCCGTCGCCGACTCCGCCGGCGGCGTGCCGAGCCGGATCTACGACCCCCCCTCCGGCCTCGGCACCGAGCCGGATCTCGCGGTCGGGACGGCGGCCGCGGCCTTCGTGACCGGCCGCAGCACCTCCCACGTGGTGGTCGTCGTCGTAGGTGCCCGGGACGGTGCCTACCACCGGCTGAGGCTGCCGGACATGGGCGACCCGACGGGTCTCGGCACCGAGCTCACCCTCTCCCCCGACGGCACCCGTCTGGCCTACTACGCGCGGACCGAGCCCGGCGACACGAGCCTGCGGGTGGTCGACCTCCGCGACGGCTCGGTGACCCGGGTGACCCTGCCGACCTGGCAGGCCGGCCTCGGGACGCTGGTCACCGGCCTCTCGTCGTCGCCGACCGGCCGCTGGCTGCTGTGGACCGGCCAGGTGATCACCGGCTGGAGCCAGAACGGCGGCCGCTACGGCCACTCCGTGGCCGGCCGCGTGCAGGAGGGCGGGACGACCAGCGAGACGCTGCCCGGCGGCGACTGGCAGTCCGGCGGCATCGCCGACGACGGGTCCGTCGCCGTCGTCCGCAACCAGCTGGTGCGGTGGGACGGCGAGCACCTCACGCGGACCCCCGTCCCCGACGACGGATCGATCCTCTCGTCGACGTCGACGCGGGCGACGGGGACCGGAGCGGCCACGGTCACGGCCGTCCGGAACGGCGACGACGGCCCCGCGATCAGCCGCTACGCCCCGACCTCGGACTCGGCCGGATCCGCCGACGCGGACCTCCGCGTCGTGGAGACCCTGGGCTGGATCGACGACGACACCGCGGTGGTTGCGACGACCCGCGACGCCGAGAGCGGCTACGACAGCTACGACCTCGGCCTGCTCTCGCTCGACGGCGGCCAGCCCTACCGGTCCATCGGCACCACCGACGTCGTGGGCCAGTTGACCGTCGCGACCGCCCTGATGTCGTCCGACCACCCCACCGTCGATCGCCCCACCCCGGACTGGGCGGACGACGGCGGCGGTCTCCCCCGCTGGGCCTACGCCCTCGGCGCCCTCGCCCTGGTCGTCCTCGGCCTCGCGTTGATTCGTAGGTTCCGGACGCGCGACTCGTAGGTCCCGGACACGTCAGCCGTAGGTTCCGGTCACCAGCGGCGGTTCGAGTACGTCGGAACGAGCACCTCGCGGAGCTCGCGGAGCCACCGCTCGAGCGCGTCGCCGGTGAAGTCGCCGTTGCGGAGGACGATCACCACCCAGCCGTGCTCACGGAGCCAGCGACGCCGCTCCTCGTCGTATGCCCGCTGGTCGGACCCGGCGTGGGCGTCCTCGCCGTCGTACTCGACGCACACCTTGAGGCGCCGGTAGGCGAAGTCGAGGCGGTAGCGCAGCCCGGGGTCCCGCTCGACCCAGACCTGTGGCTCGGGGAGCGGCATCCCGGCATCGGCGATCGCGAGCAGCACCCACGACTCGCGTTGCGACTCGATCCTGGGGTCGACGAGTCCGACCAGGCCGCGGAGCTGCACGACGCCACGCCGGCGCCGATAGCGCGGCATGGCCCGCTTGAAGTCGGTCGACGTCATGGCGAAGGCGCGGGCGAGCGCGTTGAGGGCGGCGTACGCCTCACGCCGACGCAGGCAGCAGCCGAGATCGAGGGCCGTGCGCAGCGGCGTCGTGACCGCCACCCCGTGCAGAGTCTCGATGTCCTCCGGACGGAGGTCTCGGGTGCGACCGTCGACATCCTGACGACCGCACGGCTCCCGACCGCGCAACGCACACGTCTCCACTGCGGGTACGACGTCGTGCTCGGCGTACACGTGCGCATCGACCCCGTGTAGCCACGCCGCCGTCCGGTCGGTCACGACGTGGTGAGGAGGCAGGACGGTGGCGAGAGCCTGGGCCCTGAGGTCGAGTGAGTCGGGACGATCAGCGACGACGTACACGCCGCGGACCACGAGTCGGATCTCTCCCCTGCGGACGCCACACCGGATCTGCGCGTCGGTCCACCCTGCACGGGTGAAGGGTGCCTCGGGCCAGCTCGTCATGGAAGCACCCTCGGACAGGGCGCGACCGATCACCCTCAGCCCGGCGACAACCTGGGGAGAATCCGGTCCGGGCCGCACCTGTGGACGTCGACTGGCCCCGACTCAACCGTCCCGGACCTACGACTCGGGCGTCCTGAACCTACGACTCGCGGGTGGCGAGGTAGGCGAGCTGCGCGCGGACGGAGAGCTCGGCCGCGCCCCAGAGGGACTCGTCGACGTCGGCGTAGACGACCTCGACGACCCGGCGGGGCAGGGTGTCGTCCTCGGCGAGCTCGGCCGAGAGCGGTACGGCGAGCTCGCGCAGCGCGGACTCGACCTGTGCCAGCCGCTCACGGCGGTGGGCGAGGTAGAAGTCGAGGACGCCGAGGGCGTCGGCGAGCACGGGTCCGTGCGCGGGCCAGAGCGTCGAGACCTCGCCGGTGAGGACGAGCTCGCGCATCCGCGAGATCGAGTCGAAGTAGGGGCCGAGCTGACCGTCGGGGTGCGCAACGACCGTGGTCCCGCGGCCGAGCACCATGTCACCGGTCAGCAGCGCGCCGTCGCCGGGGAGCACGAAGGAGACCGAGTCGGCGGTGTGCCCGGGCGTGGTCAGCACCCGCAGCGACAGCCCGTCGACCGTGAGGTCCTCGCCGTCGCGGAGCGGGTCGGCGTCGAGGCAGTACGCCGGGTCGACGGCGCGCACGGCGCAGCCCTTCGTCCGGGCGAACTCGTGGGCCACCTCGGCGTGGTCGTAGTGGTGGTGCGTGAGCAGCACCAGCCCGACGTCGCCGAGCTCGCTGACGAGGCGGCCCAGGTGGCCGTCCTCGATCGGACCCGGGTCGACGACCACGACCTGGCTCGCCCCCGGCTCGCGCAGCACCCAGGTGTTGGTGCCGTCGAGGGTCATGATGTTCGGGTTGGGTGCGAGCAGGCACTCGCCCCGCGCGCCGAAGGAGCCGCCCTCCCAGGGGCTCACGCGCGCCGCCGCGCGGCCACCAGCGGCCGCAGCCGGTCCGGCATCGACAGCGTCCAGCCCTCGCCGAGCGGCTCGACGGTCGGGCAGAACATCTCCACCGACCGCGACGCCGCGACCTCCTGCACCTCCGCGGGCGAGGCGTGCTCGCCGATCTCCATCGAGGTGAGGTACGTCGGGGGCATCAGCGCCAGGTCGCCCGTGTCGGCCTGCACGGCGGCGGTGCGCGCGGGGATCCACGCGACCTCCGACGACTCGGTCGACACGTCGCGGGTCACCTGCCCCTCCGGCAGCGACGCGACGAAGAACCACGTGCGGTAGCGCTTGGGCTCGAAGATCGGGGTCAGCCAGGCGTCCCAGACGCCCAGCAGGTCGGTGCGCAGCACCAGCCCGCGACGGGTGAGGAAGTCGGTCAGCGACAGGTCGCGGGACTCCAGGGCGACCCGGTCGGCCTCCCAGTCGTCCGCGGTCGTGTCGGCGACGACGGTGGTGTCCGACGTACCGGCGAGCAGGACCCCGGACTCCTCGAAGGTCTCGCGCACGGCGGCGCACACCAGCGCCCGCGCGGTCTCCTCGTCGCAGCCGAGCCGGGCGGCCCAGGCCGACGGCGGCGGGCCGGCCCAGCCGACCTCGGCGTCGAAGTCGCGGGGATCCACGCCGCCACCGGGGTAGACGCACATGCCACCCGCGAAGGCCATCGAGACCTGGCGGCGCAGGTAATAGAGCTCCGGCCCGTCGGCCGACGGGCGCATCAGGATCACCGTCGCCGCGTTGCGCGGCTCGGCCGGCGTCTGGCGTCCCTCGGCGTACTCGCGCGCGACGTCGACCAACCGGTCCGGCAGCGGGACCGGCGGCAGCGGGATCCTCACGAGACCCGGACCACGATCTCGACCTCGACCGGGGCGTCGAGCGGCAGCACCGGCACGCCGACGGCCGAGCGGGCGTGCACGCCGGCGACTCCGAAGACCTTGCCGAGCAGCTCGGAGGCGCCGTTGGCGACCTGCGGCTGACCGGTGAAGTCGGGGGTGGAGGCGACGAACGCGACGACCTTGACGACCTGGGCGACCCGGTCGAGGTCGCCGACCACGGACTTCACCGCGGCGATCGCGTTGAGCGCGCACTGCTGCGCGCAGGCGGCGGCCTCCTCCGCGGAGACCTCCCCGCCGACCTTGCCGGTCAGCATCAGCTCGCCGTCGCGCATCGGCAGCTGGCCGGAGGTGAAGACGTGGTCGCCGGAGGCCACGGCCGGGATGTACACCGCGACCGGCTTCGCCACCGCCGGTACGGCGAGGCCGAGCTCGGCGAGGCGGTCCTCGGGCGCGCTCACTGGACGGGCCGCTTGAAGTAGCCGACCAGGTTCTCGGGGTTCATCCCCGGCGCGATCTGCACCAGCTCCCAGCCGTCGGCCCCGAAGTTGTCCAGGATCTGCTTCGCGGCATGCGTCAGGATCGGCGCGGTCAGGTACTCCCACTTCGTCATGGCTCGCACCCTACTCGCGGCGTACGCTGCCGCACGCGCGTCCACCCGTGGTCGGACGCGCGTGGCAGCGCCCACAACTAGGGTCGCTGACGTGACCACGCTCGCCCACCGTCAGCCCTGGCGACTCGGGCCTCGGGGCGAGCGGTGGTTCGACGCGACGCTCGCGACCGCCCTGCTCCTGCCGGCCCTGGCGATCCCGTTCACGGACGCCGGGTGGGCCGGCTTCGGTCTCGCGGTCGCCCAGCTGGTCCCCCTCTTCTGGCGACGCCACCACGCCGTGCTCGCCTACGCCGTCGTCGCGACCGCCAGTGCCGCGCAGGCCGTGCTCCTCGACACCCCGCTCTGGAGCCAGGTCGCCTTCCCGGTCGCCGTCTACTCCGTGGCCCGCTTCGCCTCCACCGGGAGGGGCCTCGCGGCGCTGGGCGTCGGTCTCTGCGGTGCCGTGGTCGCCGCCATCCGCTGGGTCCTCGGCTTCGGCGGCGACCTCGAGGCCGACCCGGTCGTCGCTTACACGACCACCATCGCGACCATCGTGGTCAGCGCCTGGGCCCTCGGCGCCCTGGCCCGTACCCGCCGGGCGTACGTCGACGCGCTCGTCGAGCGCTCCGAGCAGATCCGCCGCGACGCCGAGCAGCAGGTCGCCCTGGCGGCCGCCGACGAGCGGGCCCGGATCGCCCGCGAGATGCACGACGTCGTCGCGCACGGGCTGTCCACGATCGTGGTGCAGGCCGACGGCGCCCGCTACGCCGCCCCTCAGGACCCGACCGTCGCCGCCGACGCCCTCGCGACGATCTCGGCCACGGGGCGGGAGGCGCTCGTGGAGATGCGCCGGATGCTCGGCCTGCTCCGCTCCGAGGACCCGACCGGCACCCGGCCGCAGCCGGGTCTGGCGGACCTCGCGGGCCTGGTCGCGGGGGACCACGTCGCGGCGACGCTGCCCTCCCCGGCGTCCGGTGTGCCGGACGGGGTCGCGCTCACGACGTACCGCGTCGTCCAGGAGGCGCTGACCAACGTCCGCCGGCACGCCGGCCCCGACGCCCACGCCCGGGTCGAGGTCGCGGTCGGCGACGCCGTCACCGTGCTCGTCGAGGACGACGGTCGCGGTGCGAGCGCTCCGGCGGACGGGCGCGGACTCGGCCTCCTCGGCATGCGCGAGCGGGTGACCGCCCACGGCGGCACCCTCGAGGCCGGACCTCGGCCCGGTGGCGGCTGGCGCGTGGCGGCGAGGATGCCGCTGTGAGCGACGAGCAGATCCGGGTCTTCCTCGTCGACGACCAGCAGCTGGTGCGTGGAGGCTTCCGGATGCTCGTCGAGAGCCAGGCGGACATGACCGTGGTCGGCGAGGCCGGTGACGGCGGCGAGGCGGTCGAGCGGCTCGGCGTCACCCGCGCCGACGTGGTGCTGATGGACGTCCGGATGCCGCGTCTGGACGGCGTCGAGGCGACCCGCGCCCTCACCGGGCGGGGCGAGCTGCCCCGGATCGTGGTGCTGACGACGTTCGACCTCGACGAGTACGCGTTCGCCGCCATCAAGGCCGGGGCCGCGGCGTTCCTGCTCAAGGACGCTCCTCCCGACGACCTGCTCACCGCGATCCGTACCGTCCACGCCGGCGACTCCGTGGTCGCACCGAGCACCACGCGGCGGCTGCTCGACCGGTTCGCCGCGGTGCTGCCGGAGCCCGGCGACGCCGCGCCCGACGAGCGGCTCCTCGGCCTCACCGACCGCGAGCGGGAGGTGCTGGTGCTCATCGGTCGCGGTCGGTCGAACACCGAGATCGCAGCCGACCTCGTCGTCGCCGAGGCCACCGTGAAGACCCACGTCGGCCGGCTCCTGGCCAAGACGGGGTCGCGCGACCGCGTGCAGCTGGTCGTGCTGGCGTACGAGACCGGCCTGGTGCGTACGACCTGAGTCGTACGCCGGGACCGTCCCGCGGGCTGACGATCGGCCGCTCGGTCCTCGCGAGAGTCGTGGTCATGACCACGACCGCCACCCAGGCCACCGCCCTCGCCGCCAGCGCCCGCGGCCTCACCCGTGTCTACGGACGCGGCGACACCGCCGTCCACGCGCTCCGCGGCGTCGACCTCGACCTGCCCGCCGGCCAGTTCACCGCGATCATGGGCCCGTCCGGCTCGGGCAAGTCCACGCTCATGCACTGCCTCGCCGGCCTCGACACCCCGACCTCCGGCAGCGTCACCGTCGCCGGCTGCGCACTGCAGGACCTGGACGACACCGCGCTCACGATCTTCCGTCGCGATCACGTCGGCTTCGTCTTCCAGTCCTTCAACCTGCTCCCGATGCTCACCGCGGGTCAGAACATCCTCCTCCCGCTCGAGCTCGCCGGCCGCCGCCTCGACGCCGAGGCGCGCGCCCGCTACGACCTGGTCGTCGACGTGCTCGGCATCCGCGACCGGCTCGGCCACCGTCCCGCCGAGCTCTCCGGCGGTCAGCAGCAGCGCGTGGCCATCGCCCGCGCGCTGGTCAGCCGGCCGGCCATCGTCTTCGCCGACGAGCCCACCGGCAACCTCGACAGCGAGACCTCCGCCGAGGTCCTCGGCTTCCTGCGCCGCTCCGTGCGCGAGCTCGGCCAGACGGTCGTCATGGTGACCCACGAGGACGGTGCGGCGACGTACGCCGACGACGTCGTGGTCATCGCCGACGGTGTCGTCGCGGGACCCGCGGCATGAGGACCGTGCTGCGCGCGTCGCTGCGCACCCACACCCGCCGCTACGTCTCCGCGGCCATCGCGGTCGTCATCGGCGTCTCCTTCATCGTCGTCACCAGCCTGCTCTCCGACGCGACCCGCGCCGGGCTGGTGGCCGGCGTCGAGCTGCCCTACCGCGGCGCCGACGTGGTCGTCACCGACGTCGACGCCGACCAGGCCGCCCGGATCGTCGGGCATGCGGAGGCCGGCGACGACGCGGCCGCGGTGCTCGGCTGGACGCCCCAGCCGGTGCGGATCGGCGGCCGCCTGGTCGGCGAGCGAACCGACGTCGGTGGGATCGCCACCGACCCGGCGCTGCGCTGGCAGGTCCTGCGCGAGGGACGCTTCCCGACCGGACCGGGCGAGGTCGTCGCCGACACCAACGCGGTCAAGGGCCGCGACGTCGCCGTCGGCGACCCCGTGGAGATCGGCACCGGGCGCCACACGGTCGAGGCCACCCTCGTGGGCCTCGTCGACACCCCGTCCGCCAGCGCCGGCGCCGACCTCTACCTGACCTGGCCGGACCTCCACGCCGTCGACGACGACCTGTGGGTCGACTCCGTCGCGTACGCCGGCCCCGGCTCGGCCTCCCTCGCCGACGCGTTGCCAGCGGGCGCACGCGTGCAGTCGCGCGACGCCTTCGTCGAGGACCGCCAGGCCGAGCTGACCAACGAGGTCAACGTGCTGGCGATCCTGCTGCTCGTCTTCGCCGCGATCGCGCTCTTCGTGTCGGTGCTGGTCATCGCCAACACCTTCTCCATCCTCTTCGCCCAGCGCGCCCGCGACTTCGCGCTCCTCCGCTGCGTCGGGGCCACCCGCCGCCAGGTGCTCCGGGCGGTCCGGCTCGAGGCGCTCGCGCTCGGAGTCGCCTCCGCCGCGCTCGGCCTGGTCGCCGGCACCGGCCTCGGCTACCTGCTGGTCGCCCTCGCGAAGGGCGCGCTGCCGAGCGGCAGCATGGCCTTCCCCGTCCCCGACCCGCGCTGGTACGTCGGTGCCCTCGTCACCGGGGTGCTCGTCACCGTGGTCGCGGCCTGGCTGCCCACGCGGCGGGCGGTCCGGGTCAGCCCCCTCGCCGCGCTCCGTCCCGACGACTCGACGAGCGTCCACACCGGCGCCGGCCGGATGCGGGTGCTCCTCGGCCTGGTCGCCGTCGCGACCGGCGTCGGCCTCCTTGCCCTCTCGATCAGCGCGACCAGCCCGTCCGCGATGGTGCTCGGGGGCACCGTCTCGTTCAGTGGCGTGCTGCTCCTGGGCCCGGTGCTGGTCCCCGGGCTGATCCGCGCGGTCGGGGTCGTGGGCGGACGGATGCTGGGCGCGCCCGCGCGCCTGGCGGCCCACAACGCCGTGCGCCACCCGCGCCGGACCGCCGCCACGACGGCGTCCCTGCTCGTCGGCGTCACCCTCACCACGGCCGTCCTGGTCGGCCTGGCCAGCTCACGGAGCGCCGTCGAGGCGGACCTCGACTCCGACTACCCGGTGGACGTGACCCTCACCGGCTCGGGCTCCGCACTGCCCGCCGGGCTGGTCGACGACGTGCGCGGCACACCCGGGGTCGGCTCCGCCGTCGCGCTCGAGGGCGCGGTGGGCTCGGTCACCGGCGCCGGCCGACTGCCGGTCGTCGCGGTCACCGGGACCGACGCGGTCGTGCACGGCTCGCCCCGTCCGGCCCACCCCGGCGCGCACGAGGTCTGGCTCCCCCGGGACCTCCTTCGGAACGGCCTGCACGACGGCGACCGGGCGACCGTGCGGATCGGTGGCCGGAGCACGGTGCTGCGGGTGCGCGGCACGACCGGGTTCGGTGAGGCAGCACTGGTCGCACCCACCACGCTCAGCGGGCTGACCGGGGCACCGCAGCCGTGGGCGGTCTGGGTGCGCGCCACCGACGGCGCCGACGCAGAGGATCTCGGAGGCGACCTGGACGCGCTCGCCCGGCCGGCCGGGGCGGACCTGGTCGACGGGCTGCGAGACCGCGCGTGGGTGCTGCTGCAGCTCGACATCCTCACCGGGACCGTCGTCGCCCTGCTCGGGATCGCGGTGGTCATCGCGCTGATCGGCATCGGCAACACGCTGGGACTGTCGGTGCTCGAGCGCGGCCGGGAGAATGCGCTGCTGCGGGCACTGGGGCTGACCCGGCGCCAGCTCCGCGCGACGCTCGCGATGGAGGCGGTGCTGCTGTCGGTGGTCGCCACCGTGCTCGGCACCCTCATCGGCGTCGGCTTCGCGTGGGTGGCGGTGCACGCACTGGTGCAGGCCGCGGTCGACCGGGCCCCGACGGTGCTGCCGTGGGGTCAGCTCGCCCTGGTGGTGCTGGTCTCGGGAGCGGCCGGGCTGGTCTCCGCCGTGCTACCGGCCCGTCGGGCGGCGCGGGTGGCGCCCGCAGCCGGGCTCACGCTGGACTGACGGTCAGGCGGAGACGGCGACCGTCGGCACCCGCCGGGCGGCGTGACGGGCGACGACGGAGTCGACGTACTCGGCCTTGCGCCGCTCGGCGACGCCGGCGCGGTCGGCGGGCGCCTCGGCCAGCTGCGGCTCGAGCGCCTCGGTCATCACCCGGCGCAGGAGGACGAGGGCCTCGGCGCGGAGCTGGGAGACGCGCGACTCGGTGACGCCGAGCAGCTCGCCGATCTCGGCCATCGGCCGCTGCTCGAGGAAGTAGCCGCGGACGACCATCTGGAGGCGCTCGGGGAGCTCGCTGATGGCGTCGGCGAGGTACTCCAGCTGCTCGGTGCGCTCGCAGACCTCGGCCGGGCCGAGGACGCGCGACTCGGGCAGGTCGAGGGTGCCGTCCTCGGTGGCGTGGATGGAGAGCACGGTGGCCCGGGAGACGTCGGCGTCGGCGCGGTTGATGTCGGCGACGGAGACACCCATCGCCTCGGCGACCTTGGCGTCGTCGGGGAAGGCGCCGAGCGCGTTGGCGAGCCGCTGCCGGGTGGCCTCGATCTCGCGACCCCGGCGACGGACGGAGCGCGAGGCCCAGTCGATCGACCGCAGCTCGTCGAGCAGCGCGCCCCGGATCCGCGTGCCGGCGTACGCCGGGAACGGCACACCGAGCTCCGGGTCGAACGACTGCGCCGCCATCACCAGGGCCACCAGGCCGGCCGAGCGGAGGTCGTCGCGGTCGACCGTGGCCGGGATGCGGGCCGAGACCTCGCGCACGAGGTGCGCGACGAGCGGCACGTGCTGCTCCGCCAGGGCGGCGGGGTCGACGGGACGGGCGGCCGAGGTGTCAGCGTGGGTCACGGCTTCGGAACGGGTCACGTCCGAAATCGTGACGTCGTCTTGCGGATTCCTTCGGCTTTCTCGTCCGAAATAGTCCGAGTGGACTACGACCAGCTAGTTGGCACGGTCCGAACGGACCAGTCGGGCCGATCCGGGCGCATTCGCAGGTCGTCATGGATTCGACCCCACGGAAACGGGCGTCAAAGTGTCACTTGACTGCCGAATCCCTCGTTCGAGCCTCACCGAGAACCCGATTGACCTCAACCATGGTTGAGGTTCTAGCGTCACCCCGTGACTAGCACCCTCCCCGCCACCGGAGCCACCGCAGCCGCCGAGCCGCGCGTCCGGCTGCTCTCCCCGGCGTACGCCGTGACCACGGTGGGGATGTTCGCGCTCTGCGCGCTGGTGGCCTTCGAGGCGACCGCGGTGACCACGGTGATGCCGACGGTGGCCGCGGACCTGGACGGGGTCGGTCTCTACGCGCTCTCGTTCGCCGCGCCGCTCGCCAGCGGGGTGGTCGGCATGGTCGCGTCCGGCGCGTGGAGCGACCGGCGCGGGCCGGCCATCCCGCTGGTGGCCGCACTCCTCCTCTTCGGTCTCGGGCTGGTCGTCTGCGGCACGGCGCCCTCGATGGAGGTGCTGGTGGCCGGGCGGGTGGTCCAGGGACTCGGCGGCGGCGCCCTCACCGTCGGGCTGTACGTCGTGGTCGGACTCGTCTTCCCGCCGAGCCTCCAGCCGGCGGTCTTCGCCACCTTCGCGGCCGCCTGGGTGCTGCCCACCCTCTTCGGCCCGGCGCTGGCGGCATGGGTCGCGGCGACGTTCGGCTGGTCGTGGGTCTTCCTCGGCGCCGTCGTGCTGGTCGCCGGGGCGGCCGCCCTCGTCGCGCCGGCGCTGCTGCGGCTGGCGCCACCGGTCGCGGGCACGCCCACTCCGCGCAGCCGGCTCGTCTGGGCCGTCGTCGCCGCGGTCGCCGTGCTCGCGCTCGAGCTGCTGGGCTCCCGCCACCTGCCGGTCTCGCTGCTGGCCCTCGCAGCCGGGCTCGTCGTGGTCGCCGCGCTGCGCCGGCTGCTCCCCGCGGGCGCGCTGGTCGCCCGCGCGGGGCTGCCCGCCGTGGTCGCCGGCCGCGGGCTGATCAGTGCGGCCTTCTTCGTCGGGGAGGCGTACGTCGTCTTCGTGCTGATGGACCACTGGGGCCTCTCCGCCGGCCGGGCCGGGCTCGCGCTCACCGGGGTCGGGGTCGTGTGGGCCGCCGCCAGCCAGGCGCAGTCCCGGGTCGGCGACCGCGTCTCGCACCGGACCGCGATCTGCTGGGGCGCCGGGCTGCTGCTGGCCGGGCTGGTCGCCCTCACGGTGGTCGTGGCCGCCGACCTGCCCTGGGGCCTCGCGATGGCGTCGTACGTCCTGGCCGGGGCCGGGATGGGCTTCGGCTACCCGCGCACCGGCGTCGCGATGCTCGCGGCGTCGACCGACGCCGACCGCGGCTTCAACTCCTCGGCCCTCTCGGTCGCCGACTCCCTCGGCGCCGCGCTCTCGCTGTCGCTCTCGGGCGTCGTCTTCGGTGCGGCCGACCGGGGCGGGCTCGACCCCTTCCTCTCCGTCTTCGTGCTCGCCTGCGCGATCGCCGCGCTCGCCCTGGTCACCGCGACACGGACCGGAGCTTCTCGGGCGCGCGGATGATGTCGATGCGGGTGATCAGCTCGCCGTCGACGGTGAAGGACAGCACCGAGTGGAGCCCGTCGGCGTCGTAGAAGGCGACGCCGGTGCGCCCGTTGACGACCACGATCTCGGCGGTGCCCGGCTTGCGGGTCACGCCGGCCATGAAGCGGCCGACCCGGTCCGGGCCGACCACGGGGCGGCGCGCGGCGTTGACGACCCCGCCGCCGTCGCTGGTGAGGACGACGGCCGGGTCGAGCAGCCGCACCAGGCCGGACAGGTCGCCGCCGGCCGCGGCTCCCAGGAAGGCGCCGACCACCCGGTCGTGGGTGGACGGGTCGACCTCGACCCGCGGCGTCCCGGCCGCGACGTGCTGCCGCGCCCGCCGGGCGAGCTGACGCACCGCCTCGGGCGTCCGCCCGACCGCGGCGGCGACCTCGGCGAAGGGCATCTCGAAGATGTCGTGCAGCACCCACGCCGTCCGCTCCGCCGGGCTGAGCCGCTCGAGGGCGACCAGCAGCGCGTAGCGGACGGAGTCGTCCAGCGAGACCCGGTCCTCGAGCCCCGCCACGACCGGCTCGGGCAGCCACGGCCCGACGTACGACTCACGGCGCACGCGCGCCGAGCGCAGCACGTCGAGCGCGGCCCGCGCGACGGTCACCGTCGCCCAGGCGGCGACGTCGCGCACCGGCTCGCGCCCGTCGGCCGCGACCAGGCGCAGCCAGCAGTCGGCGACGACGTCCTCGGCCTCGGCGTGGCTGCCGAGGATCGCGTAGGCGACCCGCACCAGGCGCGCCCGCTCCGCGTCGTACGCCGCCGCCAGCCCGTCGGTCATCGGGCCGCGAGCCAGGCGTCGAACGTGATCGACCCGCGCGGCCCCGGTCCGGTCGGGCAGAGGGCTCCCGAGCGCATCGCGCGCCCGGCGGCGCCCGGCACCCGCACCGGGACGACGCGGGGGCGACCGGCCGCGACCCTGCGGGCCAGGTCGACCATGTCGAGGCGCTCCGGCCCGGCGAGATCCGGCACCCGCCCCGACGGACCCGCCTCGGCGAGGTCGACCAGTGCCTCGGCGACCTCGCGCGCGGCGACCGGCTGGCTCAGCATCCGCGGCACCAGGGCGAAGGGCCCGACCCGCACGAACCCGAGGACCTGCTCGGCGAACTCGTGGAACTGCGTCGCCCGCAGCACCGACCACGGGGTCGCGCCCTCGGCGAGCAGCCGCTCCTGGAGCCGCTTGCCGGCGTAGTAGCCGGTCTCGACGTCGTCGACGCCGACGATCGAGAGGGCCACGACGTACGCCGCTCCCGCGGCCTGGAGGTTGCGGGTGACGCCGCCGAAGAAGGCCTCGGACGCCTCCTTCTGCTGGGTCCGCACGCTCGTGACGTCGATGACGGCGTCGACGCCGGCGAGCCGCTCGGCGAGCCCGGCGCCGGTGGTGAGGTCGACGCCCTCCCCGCGGGAGAGCACCACGACGTCGTACCCGCGCTCGCGCGCGACGTCCACGACGTGGCGCCCGACGACGCCGGTGCCCCCGGCGACGGCGATCTTCATCTGCTCAGTCTTGTCCATGCCTGACTGACGAGACAGCAGGCCCGGGACGTGACATCGGCCCGGCGTTCAGGAGGTGATGATCTCCGGCTCGGTCTTCTCGCGGACCTCGTCCTCGGTGACGCCCGGGGCGAGCTCGACCAGGCGGAGCCCTCCCCCTTCGGATGCGGGGGCCACGTCGAGGACGCAGAGGTCGGTGATGATCCGCTGCACGCAGCCGCGGCCGGTGTAGGGCAGCGAGCACTCCTCGACGATCTTGTAGGTGCCGTCCTTGGCGACGTGCTCCATCAGCACGATCACCCGCTTGGCGCCGTTGACGAGGTCCATCGCGCCGCCCATCCCCTTGACCATCTTCCCGGGGATCATCCAGTTGGCGATGTCACCGGCCCTCGAGACCTGCATCGCACCCAGGATCGCGGCGTCGATCTTGCCGCCGCGGATCATCCCGAACGACGTCGCCGAGTCGAAGATGCTCGCGCCGGGCCGAAGGGTGACGGTCTCCTTGCCGGCGTTGATCAGGTCGGCGTCGACCTCGTCCTCGGTCGGGTAGGCGCCGGTGCCGAGCACGCCGTTCTCGCTCTGCAGCACCAGCTCGACCCCGTCGGGCACGTAGTTCGGCACCAGCGTCGGCAGCCCGATCCCCAGGTTGACGTAGGAACCGTCCGACAGCTCCGAGGCCGCCCGGGCGGCCATCTCCTCACGCGTCCAGCTCACGCCGACACCTCCCGGACGGTCCGCTTCTCGATCCGCTTGTCGGCGGCCTGCTCGGCGGTCAGCGCGACCACGCGCTGCACGAAGACCCCGGGCGTGTGGATCTGCATCGGGTCGAGCTCGCCGGGCTCGACCAGCTCCTCGACCTCGGCGACCGTGACCCGGCCGCACATCGCCGCCACGTTGTTGAAGTTGCCGGCCGACTGGCGGTAGACGAGGTTGCCGTGCCGGTCACCCTTCCAGGCCCGCACCAGCCCGAAGTCCGAGACGATCGCGTGCTCGAGCACGAACTCCTTCGGGCCCTCCGCGGTCTCGAAGACCTGGGTCTGCTTGGCCGGCGACGACACGACCACGTTCTCCGGCCCGTTGCCCACCCCGTCGTACCGCCACGGCAGGCCGCCCTCGGCGACCTGGGTGCCGACGCCGGTCGGGGTGAAGAACGCCGCGATCCCGGTGCCCCCGGCCCGCATCCGCTCGGCGAGCGTGCCCTGCGGCGTGAGCTCGACCTCGAGCTCACCGGCGAGGTACTGACGGGCGAACTCCTTGTTCTCCCCGACATACGACGAGACCATCCGCCGGATCCGCTTCTGCGCCAAAAGCAGCCCCAGGCCCCAGTCGTCGACGCCGCAGTTGTTGGAGACCGCCTCGAGGTCGGTCGTGCCCGCCTCCAGCAACGCCTCGATCAGCACCGACGGGATCCCGCACAACCCGAAGCCGCCGACCGACAGCGTCGCGCCGTCCGGAATGTCCGCGACGGCCTCCGCGGCCGACGCCACCACCTTGTCCATGCCGTCGATCCAAGACCGCCCGGTCGGCCCGGTCAACGCCCGACCATCCAGCAGACGGGAATCAGTCACCGAGTGGACGGAGCCGTGCACTAGCGTTCGCTGAATGGACACCCCAACGGACGTGGTCGGCCGGGTCGGCGCCGTGCTGCGGGCGGTGTCGGCGCAGGAGCCCGCCGGTGCGACCACGTCGTCGGTCGCCCGCGCCGCGGGCCTGGCCCGCCCGACCGTCCACCGGCTGCTGACCTCGCTGCTCGGCGAGGGCCTGGTCGACCGCGGCCCCGACGGCCGCTGGCTGCTCGGGCCCGAGCTCTACCTCCTCGGCGCCGCCGCCACGAGCCGGTACGACGTCACGGAGGTCGCCCAGCCGTTCGTCCGCCAGCTCGCGCTGGCCACGGGCGAGAGCGCCTTCTTCTCCGCCCGGCGCGGCGACGAGACCGTGTGCCTGCTCCGCGAGGACGGCAGCTTCCCGATCCGCTCCCACGTGCTCCACGAGGGCATCCGCTTCCCGCTCGGCGTCGCGTCGGCCGGGATGGCGGTGCTCGCCTACCTGACCGACGCCGAGGTCGACGCCCACCTCGGCCGCGCGGACCTCGCGGCGGCGTACGGCCCGGAGCACGCGCCCGACCGGGTGCGTGCACGGATCGCCGGGACCCGCGACCTCGGGTACGCCGTCAACCCCGGCCTGCTCGTGGAGGGCAGCTGGGGCATGGGTGCCGCGGTCTTCGACGCCGCGGGCCGGCCGCAGTGGGCGCTCAGCCTGACCGGGGTCGAGCAGCGGTTCGGCGCGGACCGGCGTCCCGAGCTGGGCGCGCTGCTGCTCCGGGCGGCCCACGGGTTGTCGACGTCACTGCGCTGACCGCGTCGCCCCGCCTACGCTGTCCGGCATGACGCAGCAGCCGGTGGACGCCGACTGGTCGCGGGTGCGCCTCCACGTCGTCACCGGCAAGGGCGGCACCGGCAAGTCGACCGTCGCCGCGGCGCTCGCGCTCGGGCTGGCCTCGCAGGGCAAGCAGGTGCTGCTGTGCGAGGTCGAGGGTCGCCAGGGCATCGCCCGGATGTTCGACGTCGACCCGCTCCCGTACGCCGAGCGCCGCATCGCCACCGGCCTGCGGGTCGGCGACCGGTCCCCTGGCGTCGTGCACGCGCTCCACATCGACGCGGAGTCCGCGCTGCTGGAGTACCTCGCGATGTACTACAAGCTCGGCCGGGCCGGGAAGGCGCTCGACCGCTTCGGCGTGGTCGAGTTCGCGACCACGATCGCCCCCGGCGTCCGTGACGTGCTGCTGACCGGCAAGGTCTTCGAGGCGGTCCAGCGCAACAGCCGCAACAAGGGCGCCACCCGCTACGACGCGGTCGTGCTCGACGCCCCGCCGACCGGGCGGATCACGCAGTTCCTCAACGTCAGCGGCGAGCTGGCGGGGCTGGCCAAGGTCGGCCCCATCAAGAGCCAGTCCGACACGATGATGACGCTCTTCCGCTCGCCCCGGACCGCCGTGCACCTGGTGACCGTGCTCGAGGAGATGCCGGTCCAGGAGACCGCCGACGGGATCGCCGACCTGCAGGCCGCGCGGCTCCCGGTCGGGGCGGTGATCGTCAACCAGGTCCGCCCGCGCGACATCTCGGCGGCGGACCTCGACGCCGCGCGCGCCGGCCACCTCGACGCAGCCGGCATCGCGCGCGACCTCAAGGAGGCCGGCGTCGACACCGGCGACGGGCTGGTCGACGGGCTGGTCGCCGAGGCGCACGACCACGCCGAGCGGCGCGCCCTGGAGGACGCCCAGCACGCCGTGGTCGGCGGGCTCGGGCGCCCGACGTACGAGCTCCCCCGGCTGGCCGGCGGCGTCGACCTCGGCGGCCTCTACGAGCTCGCCGGCTTCCTCAAGACCCAGGGCCTGGCATGACCACCCCACAGAACTGCGGCCTTCCCCCGCTGCGCTCCTCCAGTCCGCACTTCCGCGGGGACCCCGGATGAAGAGCCGTACCCGGGTCGGCCCACTGGCGACGACCAACGGCACCGCGCCGGCGATCGACGTCGACGCGCTGCTCGACGACCGCGGCACCGGCATCATCGTCTGCTGCGGGTCGGGCGGCGTCGGCAAGACCACGACCTCCGCGGCCCTCGCGCTGCGGGCGGCCGAGCGCGGCCGCCGGGTCGTGGTGCTCACCATCGACCCGGCCAAGCGGCTCGCGCAGTCGATGGGCATCGAGCAGCTGGACAACACCCCGCGGCCGGTCACCGGCCTGCGCACCAACGCGAAGGGCAACCGCAAGGGCGGCAGCCTCGACGCGATGATGCTCGACATGAAGCGCACCTTCGACGAGGTGGTGGAGAGCCAGGCCACCTCGGAGAAGGCGAAGCAGATCCTGGACAACCCCTTCTACGTCGCGCTGTCGAGCTCGTTCGCGGGCACGCAGGAGTACATGGCGATGGAGAAGCTCGGGCAGATCCACGCCGCCGCGCAGGCCGACGGCACCTACGACCTGATCGTGGTCGACACCCCGCCGTCGCGCTCGGCGCTCGACTTCCTCGACGCGCCGGAGCGGCTGTCGAGCTTCCTCGACGGCCGGTTCATCCGGCTGCTGCTCGCCCCGGCGAAGGGACCGGCCAAGCTGATGAGCGCCGGCTTCGGGATCATCACCGGCGCGCTCAACAAGATCATCGGCGCGCAGGTGCTGCGCGACATGCAGACCTTCGTCGCGGCGTTCGACACGCTCTTCGGCGGCTTCCGCCAGCGCGCGCAGAAGACGTTCGAGCTGCTCCAGGCCGACGGGACGGCGTTCCTCGTCGTCGCCGCGCCCGAGCCGGACGCGCTGCGCGAGGCGGCGTACTTCGTCGAGCGCCTCGGCGAGGAGTCGATGCCGCTGGCCGGGCTGATCGTCAACCGGGCCAGCCCCGAGCCGCGCGGCCACCTCTCGGCGGACGAGGCGATGGCCGCCTCGACCCGGCTCCGGCAGCGCGCCGACGAGTCGCCGACGGCGTCGCTGACCGCCGGGCTGCTGCGCCTGCACGCAGACCAGGCCCGCATGGTCGAGCGCGAGGCCCGGCTCCGGGAGCGCTTCGCGGCCGCGCACCCGCAGGTGCCGACAGCCGTCGTCCCGGCGCTCGCCGGCGACGTCCACGACCTCGCCGGGCTGCGGCGGGTCGGGGAGCTGCTCGCTACACCGAGACCTTGACGGTCAGCGGCGTGCCCTGCTCACGGGCGGCCTCGAGCACGGAGCGCCACGAGGCGTTCGGCCGGCGGCGGAGCAGCGCACGGCGCTCCCGCTCGGTCATGCCGCCCCAGACACCCCACTCGATCTGGTTGTCGAGCGCCTCCGCGAGGCACTCGGTGCGCACCGGGCACCCGGTGCAGAGCTGCTTGGCCTTGTTCTGCTCGGCCCCACGCACGAACAGCTGGTCCGGCTGCGCCTGCCGACACGCGGCAGCGCTTGCCCAATCTTCAACCCACATGATGTCCCCACATCACTCCGAGATAGGCGGCGTCCCCATGACGTCTACCCGGGATAGTTCCCCTCGGTAAAGAAGTTAAGGAGCCTGTCACCTCAGAAACAGACCCCATGGGTCCAAATCTCATAGTCCATTCGGACTAGTCCCTCCGGGCCACGCCTGACCCTGGGGGTGGTTCCGGACGCCACCCGGGGGGTGGTGTCGCTGAATCGGCCGGCTCAGGTCAGGTCCCGTAAACTCCTCCGCATGTCCGTCCCGCGCGACGAGCGCCCCACCGCCGGTCGCGTCGCCTCCCACCTGCTCGTGATGCTCGCCGTCGCGGGCGTCGTGGGCGTGCTCGTGGCCGGCCTCGTGATCCCGTTCGCGGGCGTCGCGGGCGTCGGCGCCCGCAACGTCGCCAAGACGATGGACAACCTCCCGGCCGAGCTCGAGACCGACCCGCTGCCGCAGAAGACGCGCATCCTGGACAGCGACGGCAACGTCATCGCGACGCTGTACGACGAGAACCGCGTCAACGTCTCGCTGGACCAGGTCTCCCGGATCATGGTCAAGGCGATCGTCGCGATCGAGGACTCCCGCTTCTACGAGCACGGCGCGCTCGACCTCAAGGGCACCCTGCGCGCACTGATCACCAACCAGGCCAACGACGGCGTGGTCCAGGGCGGCTCGTCGATCACCCAGCAGATGGTGAAGCTGACGCTGGTGCAGCAGGCGGACACCCGCGCGGAGAAGAAGGCCGCGACCGACGACACCTACGCCCGCAAGCTGCGCGAGCTGCGCTACGCGATCGCCTTCGAGCAGCACCACTCCAAGGACTGGATCCTCGAGCGCTACCTCAACATCGCCTACTTCGGCGACGGCACCTACGGCATCCAGTCGGCGGCCAAGCACTACTTCGGCGTCAACGCCAGCCACTTGGGCCTGCGCCAGGCGGCCACGCTCGCCGGCCTGGTGAAGAACCCGACGGGCTACGACCCGACCAACTCCCCCGACCGGGCGATCGAGCGCCGCGACGTCGTCCTCGACCGGATGGCCGAGCTCCACGTCATCAGCCGCGAGCGCGCCGCCCACGCCAAGGAGCAGAAGCTCGGCCTGCACGTCATCCCGGCCAAGAACGGCTGCCTCTACTCGCGGGCCCCCTTCTTCTGCGACTACGCGTACAACTACCTCCTCCAGGACCCGTCGCTCGGCAAGTCCGTGGCCGAGCGCAAGCAGCTGCTCAAGTCCGGTGGCCTGACGATCCGGACCACGCTGAACCTCCAGGACCAGGCGGCCGCCGACAAGGCGGTGACCGACCACGTCAGCAAGGGCGACCAGGCGGTCGGCGCGATGGCCATGGTCCAGCCCGGCACCGGCGAGGTCCGCGCCCTGGCCCAGTCGCGACCCATGGGCAACAGCGAGGCCCAGGGCGAGACCTTCCTCAACTACGCCGTGCCGACGAAGTACGGCGACTCCGCCGGCTTCCAGGCCGGCTCGACCTTCAAGCCGTTCGTGCTGGCGGCCGCGGTCAACGAGGGCATCCCGCTCTCCACCACGTTCAACACGCCCGTGAGCATGACCATCGACCAGGACGAGTTCGCCAACTGTCCGGGGGCTCCGTCCTTCGCAGGCGTCTGGGACGTCTCGTCGTCGACCACGACGAGCACCATGAACATGGACCTCTACTACGGCACGCAGAAGTCGGTGAACACCTTCTACGCGATGCTCGAGCGGGCCACCGGCGTGTGCAAGCCGTTCCAGATCGCCAAGAAGCTCGGCGTCGAGCTGACCAACCCGACCGGTGACGCCCAGGGCAACGGTGCCGAGCGGGTTCCGACCTTCACCCTCGGCATCGCCAACGCCAGCCCGCTGGAGATGGCCGAGGCCTACGCGACCTTCGCCGCCCGCGGCCTGCACTGCGACGCCCACCCGGTCACCTCGATCGAGGACTCCTCGGGCAACGTCTTGAAGAAGTACTCCAACGACTGCCAGCAGGCGCTGCCGCAGTCGACGGCCGACGCCGTCAACGACGTGCTGCGCGGCGTCCAGGAGCCGGGCGGCTTCGGCTACGACATCGGCCACACCGGCCTCAACGTCCCGTCGGCCGCGAAGACCGGCACCACCCAGGACGGCAAGTCGGTCTGGTACGTCGGCTACACGACCTCGATGGCGACCGCGGCCATGATCGCCGGCGCGAGCAAGGACGGCCAGCGGCCGATCCCGCTGGCCGGGCTGACGATCCACGGGACCTACATCTACGACAGCTCCGTGTCCGGCTCCGGCTTCGCGGGTCCGATGTGGGCCGAGGCGATGCAGGCGATCCAGGGCACCTTCCCGGACACCGACTTCGTCGCCCCCGACGCGACCGAGGTCTCGGGCGTCACCACCACGGTGCCGTCCGTCTCCGGCATGAGCGTCACCGAGGCGATGAGCGTGCTCAAGGGCGCGGGCTTCAACCCGATCCGCGGTGGCGCGGTCAACTCGACGGCCCCCGCCGGGTACGTCGCCTACACCTCACCGTCCGGCTCCGCGCCGTCCGGGTCGGTGATCACGATCTACGAGTCCAACGGCATCGCGCCGCCGAAGCCGACCAACAACGGCGGTGGACGCGGCAACAACGGGCCGGGCAACAACGGCAACGGCAACGGCCACGGCGGGGGTCGCGGGCACTGACCCGCAGGGAGGTCAGGCGCCCAGCTGGCGGCGTACCTCCGCGGCGACCGCACCACCGTCGGCCCGGCCCTTGACCTGGGGCTGGACCACGCCCATCACCCGGCCCATCGCCTTCATGCCGTCGGCGGCCGCGCCGGTCTGCTCGATGGCGGCCGCGACGATGCCGGCGATCGCGTCGGCGTCGAGCTGCTCGGGGAGGTAGTCGGCGATGACGGCGGCCTCGGCCGTCTCCTTGGCGGCCGACTCGGTGCGGCCGGCGTCGGCGAACGCCGTGGCGGCCTCGCGGCGCTTCTTGGCCTCCGTGGAGAGCACCCCCACGACGTCCTCGTCGCTGAGCTCGCGGGCCTGCTTGCCGGCGACCTCGGCGTTGGTGATCGCGGAGAGCACCATCCGCAGCGTCGAGGAGCGCACCTCGTCGCGCGCCTTGATGGCGGTGGTGAGGTCGGCGCGGAGACGGTCCTTGAGGTCAGACATGTCCGCCATTGTGGCAGCCTTGCCGAGTGAGCTCCCCCGCCGTCGTACGCCGCAGCGTGCTGGGCGTCGCCGCTGCCGCAGCCGTCGCGGGGGCCGGGCTGACGGCGTACGCGATGACCGAGGCGCGGGCCTACACGCTGCGACGGGCGACCGTGCCGGTGCTGCCGCCCGGCAGCCCGGACCTGCGGGTGCTGCACCTCAGCGACATCCACCTGACGCCGGGGCAGCGCCGCAAGCGTGACTGGCTGGCGAGCCTCGCCGACCTCCAGCCCGACCTGGTCGTCGACACCGGCGACAACCTGGCCCACCGCGACGCCGTCCCCGCGGTCCTCGACTCGCTCGGCGCCCTGCTCGACGTGCCCGGGGTCTTCGTGCTCGGGTCCAACGACTACTTCGAGCCGAGCCTCCGCAACCCGTTCCGCTACCTGCTGCCCGACACCGGCAAGCGCCACACGAACGTGCCGGAGCTGCCGTGGCGCGACCTCACCCGCGAGCTGAGCCGCTCCGGCTGGCTCGACCTCACCAACACCCGCGGAAGCCTCGAGGTGCGCGGGCTGCGGCTGGCGTTCGCGGGCGTCGACGACCCGCACCTGGGCTACGACCGGCTCGACGAGGTCGCGGGACCGGCGGACCCGGACGCCGACCTGCGGCTCGGGGTCGCGCACGCGCCGTACCTCCGGGTGCTCGACGCCTTCGCCGCCCGGGGGTACGACGCGGTGCTCGCCGGCCACACCCACGGCGGCCAGGTCTGCGTCCCCGGCATCGGCGCACTGACCACCAACTGCGACCTGGAACCCGCCCGGGCCCGCGGCCTGAGCCGTCACCCGGCGGACTCCCGCCCGGGGGACCCGGGGTCCTCGTGGCTGCACGTGTCGGCCGGGCTCGGCACCAGCCCGTACGCCCGGATCCGGGTCGCGTGCCGCCCCGAGGCCACGCTGCTGACCCTGGTGGCGACCACCCGCTGATCCGAGGGCCGAACCGATTTCAGCGGCCCGCGGGTGCTCGGGTATGGTTGCCCACGGCCCGCTCACGGGTGGGCCGGATCGGGCTGTGGCGCAGCTTGGTAGCGCGCCTCGTTCGGGACGAGGAGGCCGCAGGTTCAAATCCTGTCAGCCCGACACTCTGCAGGGCCCGGATCCGCGATGCGGATCCGGGCCCTGTGCCTTTCCCGCTCCGGGTTTTCCGCGCCGCTCCGAGTGGCACACTGCCGTTCGTGGGAGACGAGAACGAGCGCCAGCAGCCCTCGTTGGAGCTGCCGAAGCTCGGGCTGCGGCGGCGCAAGCGCAAGCCGGAGCCGCCCGCCCCGGTGGCCGCCGAGCCCACACCCGAGCCCACACCTGAGCCCACACCGGTCAGCGGTGGGTTGCGCTCGGTTCCCGCCGACCGGACCGAGCCGAACCCACCGCTGCCCGAGGCGCCCACGCTCGTCGAGGTCCCCGTCGAGACGGCGCCCGAGCCGGCCCCGGAGCCCAGGCGGCGCCGCGAGCGGCGCCCGATCCTGGTCCGGCCGCAGACGCCCGGGGGGATGGTCGCCGCCGTGGTGGTCGGCCTGGTCGTCGGGCTCGGCATCGTCGGGCTCACCTGGGCCTCGCTCCAGGGCTGCGACCAGGTCCAGGGCACCACGTCCTGCGGCAAGGCCGGCTACCCGCTGCTGATCGCCATCCTGGTCGTGATGGTCGTCGTGGGCGCGCTGCTCCTCCGCCTGGCCCGGGTCGCCGAGGCCGGCGCCACCAGCTTCCTCGCGGTCGGGCTGGCGAGCGTGCTGGCGCTGCTGCTCCTCGTCGACGACCTCACCGACCGGTCGATGGTCGTGGTGATCCCGGTGCTCAGCGCCATCTGCTACGCCGCCGCCCACGCGCTGACCCGCGCGTTCGGCGATGCCGCTCGCTGACGGCGAGATACCCACTTTGGGGCGTGACACCGCCGGGTCGTCGCGTTCGGATGACTAGATCGCGGCCGCTCGGGGCCGCGTCATCGAAGGTGGGATCCCCATGCGCCGACTCGCACCCCTGGCCGTCCTCACCGCCCTCGCCGCCGCCGTCGGTCTCGCCGGCGTGACGGCCCCGGGCGCCGCCGGATCCGCACCGTCCGATCGCGGCGTCGGCCCGAGCGTGTACGTCGGCAGCCTCACGCTCGAGCAGATCGGTGATCTGCGGCGGGCCGGGCTCGACCGCGAGGACATCAGCACGACGGGGTCGGGTGCCGACGGGAAGGTCGGCGTGGAGGTGGTGGTCGAGCCCGACCAGGCCGCCAAGCTCGTCGGCCGGGGCCTGCCGCTGACGGAGAAGAAGATCGCCGGCCAGCCGGTCTCGCGGCTGATGGCCGAGGCCGACAGCCCGACGGTGTTCCGGTCCTACAGCGAGCCCGGGGGCATCCGCGACGAGCTGGTGCAGCTCACCCGCGACAACCCCGGCCTCACCAAGCTCGAGCGGATCGGCGCCACCGTCCAGGGCCAGCCCATCCTGGCGGTAAAGGTCACCGCGAACGCCCGCTCGGTCCGCGACGGGTCGCGCCCCGCCGTGCTCTACTCCGCGGCCCAGCACGCCCGGGAGTGGATCACCCCCGAGATGGATCGCCGGCTGCTCCACTACGTGGTCGACGGCTACCGCACCAGCCCGCGGATCCACCGCCTGCTGCAGACGACCGAGCTGTGGTTCGTCCCCGTCGCGAACCCGGACGGCTACGACTTCACCTTCACCGAGGGCAACCGGCTCTGGCGCAAGAACCTGCGCGACAACAACGGCGACGGCCAGATCACCGGCAACGACGGCGTCGACCCGAACCGCAACTTCCCCACGAAGTGGGGCTACGACAACGAGGGGTCCTCGCCGTCGTACGGCAGCGAGACCTACCGCGGCGGCGCTCCCGCGTCCGAGCCCGAGACCCGGGCGATGGACGGTCTCCTGCGCCGGATCGGGTTCGCCTTCCAGGTCAACTATCACTCCGCCGCCGAGCTCCTGCTGTACGGCGTCGGCTGGCAGGTCTCGACCCGCTCACCCGACGACCTGATCTTCGAGGCGCAGGCCGGCGACGACGCCGACCCGGCGGTCCCCGGCTACGACCCCGACCAGTCCGCCGAGCTCTACACCACCAACGGCGAGACGACCGAGCACGCCCACGACGCCTACGGCACGCTCGCCTACACCCCGGAGATGTCGACCTGCCAGACCGCGAGCGCCGTCGACCCCGACGACGCGTTCGACCCGGACGACTGCGAGAGCGTCTTCAACTTCCCCGACTCCGAGCCGCTCATCCAGGCGGAGTTCGAGAAGAACCTGCCCTTCGCCCTGTCGGTCGCCGCTTCGGCGCACGACCCGGCCCACCCGGTGTCAGCCGTCGGGCGCACCGCGCCGGACTTCGAGGTCGACAGCTTCGACGTCTCGTACGGCGACCCGCAGACGGTCGCCGTGACGGCCCGGCGCGAGCTGCGTGGCCTGGTCCTGCGCTACTCGATCGACGGCCGCCGGCCCCGGACCGCCCCCACCCGGATGTGGCAGGGCGGCGAGCGGTACGGCGACGAAGGCACGACCTACTACGGCGAGTACCGCGGGCTGGTGCGCGGCGCCCGGCCGGGTGACCACGTGAAGGTCTGGTTCGAGGCCTGGGCGCCGGGCCGCGGCAGGCGGACCAGCCCCTCCTTCACCTACCGGCTGGCCGAGAACGCCCACCACCGGGTCCTCGTGATCGCCGACGAGGACTACGACGGCGTCAACCCCACCTACGACCCGCCGCTGACCGCGCCGAAGTACGCCGCGACGTACGTCCAGGCGCTGCGCCGAGCCGGCATCAGTGCCTCCGTCTGGGACGTCTCCCGCCAGGGTGTGCCCCATCCCCTCGGCGTCCTGAGCCACTTCCGTGGCGTCGTCTGGTACGACGGCGACAACCGGCTGACCCAGGACCCGGAGGACGAGGTGACCGAGACCTACTTCGGCGACCTCCCCGATGCCTCGGTCGCCGAGCGGGAGCAGGACCTGACGATCGCCGTGCGGGACTTCCTCAACGAGGGCGGGAAGCTGGTCGACACCGGCGAGACCGCCACGTACTACGGGATCCTCGCCGGCGACGTCGGCGGCATCTACTACGGCCTCAACGGCGACCCGACCGCCCCGTGCGAGGTGACCGACGACCCGTTCGGCGACTGCCTGCTGCTCGCCGACGACTTCGCGCAGTACTACCTCGGCCGGTACGCCCGCGGCACCTCCGAGTCACCCACCGGCTTCGCGGGCACCGGTGCCCTGGCGGGCACCGGGGCGACCTTCGGTGGCCCGGCGCTCACGGCGAACCCGCTCGACGAGTCCGGCACCTTCCCGGCCACCAGCACCGTGCTCTCCCCCGACGAGTTCCCGCTCTTCGACAGCAGCACCGCCGGCAGCTACACGGGCTCCGCCGGCGGTCCGTTCGACCCGCCGGAGGGCACGTGGTACGTCGGCGGGCTCCACGTCGACGACTCCTACATGCGGCTCACCCGCGAGGTCGACCTCACCGGCACGACGGCGGCGCAGGCACCCACGCTGCAGGCGCAGCTCTCGTACAACACCGAGGAGGGCTACGACAACGTCGTCGTCGAGGCCCACACGGTCGGTCAGGACGACTGGACGACCCTGCCCGAGGCCGGCGGACTGACCAGCACCACCGTCCCCACCGAGTGCGAGGCCGGCTTCCTCCTCGACGAGCACCCGTTCCTGCTGCACTACCTGACCCCGGGCGACCCGTGCGCGCCCACCGGGACCTCCGGCACGTGGAACGCGATGACCGGCGACTCCGGCGGCTGGCAGACCGCGTCGTTCGACCTGTCCGCCTTCGCCGGCAAGCAGGTGGAGGTGGCGATCTCCTACGTCACCGACCCGGGCTCCGGCGGGACCGGCCTCTTCATCGACGACACGCGGCTGGTCGTCGGCGGCGCCACGGTCGACAGCGAGGGCTTCGAGTCCGGCCTGGGTCCGTGGACGATCGCCCCGCCGCCGGAGGGCAGCTCGCCCGGCACCGGCAGCCTGGTGCGGTCCGAGGCGCTCTTCTCGCCGGCCGTGCACACGGGCGACACCGTGCTCCTCGGGTTCGGCGTCGAGCAGGTGGCCTCGCCGGCCGAGCAGACGGCGCTGCTGCGGCACGCCTTCGCGTCCGTGGGTCTGCGGTGACGCCCGCAGGCCCAGGACGACGGAGGAGTTTCAGCGGCTCGCGGCGATGAGCTCCGCGATCTGCACGGTGTTGAGCGCGGCGCCCTTGCGCAGGTTGTCGTTGGAGACGAAGAGCGCGAGGCCCCGCTCGCCGTCGACGCCCGGGTCCTGCCGGATCCGCCCGACGTACGACGGGTCCTTGCCGGCCGCCTGGAGCGGGTTGGGGATCTCGGAGAGCTCGACACCCGGGGCGCCGGCGAGCAGCTCGGTCGCCCGCTCCGGGGTCAGCGCGCGCTCGAACTCGGCGTTGATCGCCAGCGAGTGACCGGTGAAGACGGGCACCCGCACGCAGATGCCCGAGACGGGCAGGTCGGGGATGCCGAGGATCTTGCGGGACTCGTTGCGGAGCTTCTGCTCCTCGTCGGTCTCGTTCAGCCCGTCGTCGACGAGGTTGCCCGCGAACGGGAGCACGTTGTAGGCGATGGTCCGCCGGTAGACACCCGGCTCGGGGAACACCACGGCCTCGCCGTCGTAGGCGAGCTCGCCCGCCTTGTCGCCCGCCGCGGCGACGCCCGTCGCGAGCTCCGCGACACCGGCGACGCCCGAGCCGGAGACGGCCTGGTAGGTCGACGCGATCAGCCGGACCAGCCCGGCCTCGTCGTGCAGCGGCTTGAGCACCGGCATCGCGGCCATCGTGGTGCAGTTGGGGTTGGCGATGATGCCGCGGCCGGCCTCGATGACCTCGCGGGCGGCCTCGGGATTGACCTCGGAGACGACCAGCGGGATCGCGGGGTCCTTGCGGAAGGCGCTGGAGTTGTCGACGACGATCACGCCGGCGTCCACGAACCTCGGGACCAGGGCACGCGAGGTGGTCGCGCCGGCCGAGAAGAGCGCGATGTCGAGCCCGGTCGGGTCCGCGGTCTCGGCGTCCTCGACGACGATGTCCCGGCCCGCGAAGGGCAGCACCTTGCCCGCCGAGCGGGCCGAGGCGAAGAAGCGGATCTCGTCGACCGGGAAGGACCGCTCCTCGAGGATCTGGCGCATCGCGACGCCGACCTGGCCGGTGGCGCCGACGACGCCGATGTTGATGCCCATGTCAGCGCCCGGTCCCGCCGTAGACGACGGCCTCGACCTCGGTGGCGTCGAGGTCGAAGGCCGTGTGCGTGGCGCGCACGGCCTCGTCGACCTGCGCCTCGTCGACGATCACCGAGATCCGGATCTCGGAGGTCGAGATCATCTCGATGTTGACCCCGGCCGAGGCGAGGGCGGCGAAGAACTTCGCGGTGATGCCGGGGTGCGAGCGCATGCCGGCGCCGATGAGCGAGACCTTGCCGACCTGGTCGTCGTAGAGCAGCTTGTCGTAGCCGACCTCGTCCTGGATCCGGGCGAGCGCGCTCATCGCGGCCTGGCCGTCGGCGCGGGGCAGCGTGAAGGAGATGTCGGTGAGGCCGGTCGAGGCCGCGGAGACGTTCTGGACGACCATGTCGATGTTGACCTCGCTGGCCGACAACGCCTCGAAGATGCGAGCCGCCTCGCCCACCTTGTCGGGGACGCCGACGACGGTGATCTTGGCCTCGCTGCGGTCGTGGGCGACGCCGGCGATGATCGCCTGCTCCATGTCGTGCTCTCCTGCCTTGCTGTCCGGGATGACCCAGGTGCCTTCCTTCTGGCTGAAGGAGGACCGCACGTGGATCGGCATGTTGTAGCGGCGGGCGTACTCGACGCACCGCAGGTGGAGGATCTTGGCGCCCGAGGCCGCCATCTCCAGCATCTCCTCGGTGGAGACCTTGTCCAGCTTGCGCGCCGCGGGGACGATCCGCGGGTCGGCGGTGAAGACGCCGTCGACGTCGCTGTAGATCTCGCAGACCTCGGCGCCGAGCGCGGCGGCGAGGGCGACGGCGGTCGTGTCGGAGGCGCCCCGGCCGAGCGTGGTGACGTCCTTGGTGTCCTGGGAGACGCCCTGGAAGCCGGCCACGATCGCGATCGCGCCGTCCTGGATCGCCGCCTCGATCCGGCCCGGCGTGATGTCGATGATCTTGGCCTTGCCGTGCGCGGAGTCGGTGATCACGCCGGCCTGCGAGCCGGTGAACGACTGCGCCTTGTGGCCGAGCTGCGCGATCGCCATGGCGACCAGCGCCATCGAGATCCGCTCGCCGGCCGTCAGCAGCATGTCGAGCTCGCGCGGCGGCGGCAGCGGCGAGACCTGCTCGGCCAGGTCGCGCAGCTCGTCGGTCGTGTCGCCCATGGCCGAGACCACGACGACGACGTCGTGGCCGGCCTTGCGCGTGTTGACGATGCGCTGCGCGACGCGCTTGATGCCGGTGGCGTCGGCGACGGACGATCCGCCGTACTTCTGCACGACAATGCCCACGGTTGGTCCCTTGATCTTCGAGGTCGTTGCGAAGGTCCGAGTTTACCGGGGCGTGACGTCGCCCGATTCGAGCATCTCATCGGCGGCGGCGACCAGCTCGGCATCGTCGTCGAGCTCGGCGTCGAGCCGGTCGTGGGCGACCACGGACAGCAGCGCGTTGAGCGCGGCGCCCGCGAGGTTGCCCCACGACGAGACGTAGGAGAACTGCCACCACCACAGCGCCTCGGGGAGGTTGCCGAGCCGGTAGTGGCGCAGGCCGTTCTCCAGGTCGGTCGCGATGCTGGTGAGGTCGTCGGAGAGCTGGCTCTCCACCACCTCGGGCACGTAGGGGTCGAAGACGAACGCGTAGGTGTCGATGTTGCCGAGCATCTCGGCCAGCGCCAGTCGCATCTCGTCGATGTCGGCCTCGGGGCCGACGTCGGGCTGGTACTCGGCGATCGGGGTGAAGTCCTGCTGGGCGCCCAGCCGGGCCCCGGCGAGCAGCACCTGGCTGATCTCGAGCAGGAGCAGCGAGATCGCCCGGCCGCCGTCGGCCTCGCGGGCGATGGCCTGGAGCGCGAGCAGGAAGCTCTCCACCTGGTCCGCGATCTGCTGCGCGAACTCCTCGGTCTCCGGGTCCAGCACCGTTCGGGTCGTGCCGGGCGTCGAGCCCATCTCAGTCATCTGCTGATCGCCTTCCTGCGAACGCGCGGCCCAGGGTCACCTCGTCGGCGTACTCCAGGTCGCCACCTACGGGCAGTCCACTCGCCAGACGCGTCACGCGCAACCCGATCGGCTTGAGCATCCGGGTGAGATAGGTCGCGGTGGCCTCACCCTCGAGGTTGGGGTCGGTGGCCAGGATGACCTCCTCGATGGTGCCGTCGGAGAGCCGGACCATCAGCTCGCGGATGCGGAGCTGGTCGGGGCCGATGCCGTCGATCGGCGAGATCGCGCCGCCGAGCACGTGGTAGCGGCCGCGGAACTCGCGGGTCCGCTCGATCGCGACGACGTCCTTGTACTCCTCCACGACGCACAGCACCGTCGGGTCGCGACGCGGGTCACGGCAGATGCGGCACTGCTCGTCCTCGGAGACGTTGAAGCAGGTGCTGCAGAACTTCACCTTCGCCTTGACCTCGAGCAGCACGTCGGCGAGCCGGCGTACGTCGGTGGGCTCGGCCTGCAGCAAGTGGAACGCGATCCGCTGCGCGCTCTTGGGACCCACGCCGGGCAGTCGCCCGAGCTCGTCGATCAGGTCCTGGACGACACCTTCGTACAACGACGTGTCCTCAGAATCCCAGCTGGCCGGCGGGGCCGCCGCCGGAGAGACCGCCCAGGTCGGGCATCCCGCCACCCGCGAGCGGGCCGAGCGACTCCGCGGCCAGCGCGTCGGCCTGGGCCTTCGCGTCGCGGTAGGCGGCGACGATCATGTCGCCGAGGTCGGAGAGGTCGTCGGGGTCGCTCCCGTCGAAGCCGCCGGACTTGATCTCCACCCCGACCAGCTCGCCGACGCCGTTGACCCGGACGGTCACCGCGCCGCCGGCGACGGTCCCGTCGACCGTCGTCTCGGTGAGCCGCTGCTGGGCGCTCTGCAGCTGCTCCTGCATCTGCTGGGCCTGCTGGAGCAGGGCGTTCATGTCGAAGCCGCCGCCACCGAGGGCGTCGAAGGGGTTCTGGCTCATGGGTTGCCTCTCATCGAGATCGTCACTGGTGACGGATCTCCTCGATCATCTGGGCGCCGAGCTCGCGCTGGAGCAGCTCGGCGGAGCTGATGCCCTGGTGCTCGGCATCGAGGTCGTCGGGGTGGGCCTCGGCGTCGACCGAGGCCCAGTCGGGGCCGGCGTCCGGCTTCTCGTCGGGCGACCGGGTCTGTTGGATGGCCTCCCGCGCGGCGGCGCTGGCGTCCGAGGACGGGGCGGCGGGCGCCGGCTCGGGGGCGGGCTCGGGGGCCGGCTCCGGCTCGGGCTGCCGCTCGGGCACGGCGGCCCGGGTGACGGTCGGGGTGCCCTCGGCCTGGGCGCCGGGGTCGACGATCGTCTCGATCTTCCAGTCGGCGCCGACCACGTCGACCGCAGCCCGGTGGAGCACGTCGTCGCAACCCGCACTGACGAAGGAGTCGCGGGCGCCGACGTTGCTGAAGCCGAGGGTGAGGACCTGGCCGTCGACGGCCACCACCTGGCAGTTCTGGGTGAGGTGCATCCAGGCCAGGCGGCGCTTGGACTTGGTGGCGTCGACGATGTCGGGCCAGAGGCGGCGTACGTCGACGAGGGTGAGCCCCCCGGACGGTGCGGGCGCGGCATCGGGCGCCTCGGCGACGGGCTCGGGCTCCGGTGCGGCGACCGGTGCGGCGACCGGTGCGGCGACCGGCTCGGGCGCGGGATCGGGCGCGGGAGCCTCGACCGGCTCGACCGCCGACGCGGGCTCCGGCCGGGGCTCGGGGCGCGGCTCGGGCTCCGGGCGGGACGCGGCCGGGTCCGGCGCCGCGGGGCGGGCCGGCGGCGGCACCGGGCGGTCCTGCGCGGGCTGGCTCGGCGCGGCCACGGTCGGGGTGGGTGCACCGCCCGCGATGGTGAGGCGCTTCTCGAGCCGGTCGAGGCGGGCCAGCACGCCGTCGGTCGCGTGGTCGGCGCCGGGCAGCAGGATCCGCGCGCAGAGCAGCTCGAGCAGCAGCCGCGGGGCGGTCGCGCCGCGCATCTCGGTGAGCCCGGTCGCGGCGATGTCGGCGGCCCGGCTCAGCTCCGCCGAGCCGAAGCGGGCGGCCTGGGCGACGAGCCGCTCGCCCTGGTCCTCGGAGACGTCGATCAGCCCCGTCGCGGGCGCGTCGGGGACGGCGGCGACGATGACGAGGTCGCGCAGCCGCCGCAGGAGGTCCTCGGTGAAGCGGCGCGGGTCCTGGCCGGTCTCGATCACCTTGTCGACCACCCCGAAGACCGCGGCGCCGTCACCCGCGGCGAACGCGTCGACCACGTCGTCGAGCAACGTGTCCGGCGTGTAGCCGAGGAGGCCGGTCGCCAGGTCGTAGGTGACGCCCTCCGGTCCGGCCCCGCCGAGCAGCTGGTCGAGCACGCTGAGCGTGTCGCGGGCCGAGCCGCCGCCCGCCCGGACCACCAGCGGCAGCGCCGCCGGGTCGATCCGCACGCGTTCCTTCTCGCACAGCTCGGAGAGGTAGGACGAGAGCAGCCGCGGCGGGATCAGCCGGAAGGGATAGTGGTGGGTCCGCGAGCGGATCGTGGCGAGCACCTTGTCGGGCTCGGTGGTCGCGAAGATGAAGCGCAGGTGGGGCGGGGGCTCCTCGACGAGCTTGAGCAGGGCGTTGAAGCCCTGCGTGGTGACCATGTGGGCCTCGTCGATGATGTAGACCTTGTAGCGGCTCTTCACCGGTGCGAAGAAGGCCTTCTCGCGCAGGTCGCGCGCGTCGTCGACGCCACCGTGGGAGGCCGCGTCGATCTCGATCACGTCGATCGAACCGGGCCCGCCGCGGGCCAGGTCGCGGCAGCTCTCGCACTCCCCGCACGGGTCGGCGATCGGCGCCTGCTCGCAGTTGAGCGCGCGCGCCAGGATCCGGGCGCTGGTGGTCTTGCCGCAGCCGCGGGGACCGGAGAAGAGGTAGGCGTGGTTGACCCGGTTGTTGGCCAGCGCGGCGCGCAGCGGCTCGGTCACGTGATCCTGGCCGATGACCTCGGCGAAGGTCTCGGGCCGGTAGCGGCGGTACAGCGCGAGGGGGGACTCCACGCCTGAACCCTAACCAGCGGCCCCGACAGTCGGTAGCGGGCACCGCACCCGGGCTCCGCCCCCGTCTTGGAGCGCCCGAGGCCGCTCACCTAGACTTCGGGCCAACCCCCCGCGTGGCGGCACCTCGCCCAACTCCCCCAGGGCCGGAAGGCAGCAAGGGCAAGCGAGCTCTGTCGGGTACGCGGGGGGCCTTTTCGTCTCCGCGTCCGGCCACGCGCCTCGCCTCAGCCGATTTCGCGGCGTCGTACGCCGACCGGTACCCTCCTCGGCGGAGGTATCGCCTAGTGGCCTATGGCGCTCGCTTGGAAAGCGGGTTGGGTTAATAGCCCTCGGGGGTTCGAATCCCCCTACCTCCGCCACCCGAGGACGGCGTCGCACACCAGTGCGACGCCGTTCGTGCTCCCGGAGGTGCCGCGAGCCTCAGGAGCCGTCGTCGACGAGCTTGTCGATGTCGGAGTCGCCGTCGTCGCCGGACCAGCTGACGTACACGACGTGGCTCCCGTCGGAGCGGTCCTTGACGTGGGTCCGGCCCGGCTGGAGCATCCAGCTCTCCCGGGTCATCGAGGCGATGACCGTCGGGGAGCCGGCGATCGGGGATCGGACCAGATCGAAGACGCACGGGTCGGGGCTGCCGCACTGCGGGTCGTTCTCGAAGTAGTAGACGGTCCCGTCGGAGCTGACCGAGGTACCGGTACGCGCGAGTCCGTCCTCGTAGGACACGAGCTCGACGGTCCGCTTCGTCTTGATGTCGTAGCGCTCGACGGACGAGGTGTAGTCGCCGTAGGAGAACCAGGCATACGTCACGTACCGGCCGTTGACCTGACCGACGAGGGTGTCGGCGTAGTCGTAGTTCGCGTGGTCGATCTCGCGTCGCTCGTGCGTCACCCGGTTGTAGAGGATGACGGTGTGGAGCGGGTAGTCGTTCCGCTGGGGGGTCGATCCTTGGACCAGCAGCCAGGGCCCGCTGGCCGTCAGCGAGCCGCGGATGCTGCTGCGCTTGCCGCCGGCGATGCTCGTGGGCAGCGCGGAGCGCTGCTTGGTCTTGAGGTCGTAGCGGTGGATCCTCGGCGCGTTGCCGTGCAGCTGCTGGAGGTAGAAGGCGCTGTGACCGGTGACGTCGCCGCCGAGGCCCTGGGTGTTGGCGGCGTTGACCCGGATCCGCGCGTCATCGCCGTGCTGGACGTAGAAGTCGAACTTCTCGGCGTCGTTCGACCGGGACTGCGCCCAGCCGAACCAGCCGCCGTGGGCGGCGGGCGACGTCTCGTTCACGTTCGGGTCGTCCTTCACCGGCGTCGGCTCCAGCGGCGCCGCGACGGCCGCCGTCGCAGCGAGGACGGACAGGGCGATCGCGCTCACGAGGGCGGGAGCCCGCACCCCGGATCGACGGTTCTCCAGCACGGACATCACGACTTCCCCCGAGGCTCGACGCTTCCTCGATCCTCCGTGCGACCGTGACGCGGGTCAAGTTCTGGGCAAGTAGTTATTCCGTGACATCGCGTATGGCAAATGCTTACAGTGCCCGCATGACGCCGGATGTGACGACCGCCACGGCCAGCGACCGGGCGTGGGACGGCCTGCTGGGGATGCTCGGCGACCTGACGGCCGTGGTCCGCGAGGACGCGGCGGACGACCGGGAGCGGCGCGAGGGCTACCGGGTGCTCGGGCGGGTGCTGGCGCTGTGCAGCGAGCTCACCCTCGACGTCGACCCCGAGGTGCCGCGCTTCTTCCCGATGACGACCGCGATGCGGCAGGTCGGCGGGCCCAACCCCGACGGCGAGTACGACCTCGCGAGCATCCAGCCCGGCCGCGGCTACCGGATCACCGGCGAGCGCGGCACGGTCACCTACCTCGGCTTCCAGGTGATGGCCGGGACCGGGCTCAGCCCGCGCCGACAGGCGGCCTACGTCTCCGACCGCGACCTCGTCGTCGGCCCCGACGGCCGCTTCACACTGGTCCTCGCGCCGAGCGACCCCGGCACCGGCGAGCCGTGGGCGGCGATCCCGGAGGACGCCTCCGCGATCGTGGTCCGGCAGTACGTCGCCGACCGCGGCGCCGAGCGGCTCGCGACGTACGACGTCCAGCAACTGGTGCCGTCAGCACCGCTGGCGCCCGCGACCGACGAGGAGGTCGCCGACCAGCTGACCGCCCTCACCTGGACCGCGTTCAAGCTGATGACGCTGCACCGCTCGATCCTCCCGGAGCTGGTCACGGAGCCGAACCGGCTGGTGACCGCCGAGGCCGCCGCGATCGGGTCGGAGAACACCACGCCGGACAACCTCTACATGCTCGGCTCCTTCGACCTCGGGCCCGACGACGCCTGGGTGCTGGACGTGCGGCCGCCGGACACCCGCTACTGGTCGGTGACCCTGGAGAACATCTGGCACGAGTGTCTCGAGCCGGCCCGTACGGCGAGCTCCGGCACCCAGGTGCGGTTCAGCCCCCGCCCGGACGGGACCGTCCGACTGGTGGTCGCCGGCCGCGACCCGGGCGTCCCGAACTGGCTCGACACCGGGGGCCGCCGGCGCGGCTTCCTCGTCCTGCGCTGGCTCGGCAACCCGGCCCCGCCGGCGGTCGAGGCGCGCGTCGTACCGATCCCGGAGGTGTCGTCATGAAGGTGCGGGCATGAAGGCCCAGGAGCTGATCGACGGCGCGGTCGACGCGACCGGGCTGAGCGACTTCGGCGACGACGAGCTCTTCGGCGGCGACGGCTGGCGCGCCGCGCTGGACGTGCTCGTCGCGAGCTTCGACGACGAGGCCAGGCTCAACGACATCGGCCAGGTGATGGTGCCCGGGGAGCTCACCGGCTACCTCGTCAACCGGCTGGGCCTGGTCGCGCACCACCGCGCCCACCCCGACCTCCGGGAGCGGCCGATCACCGCGCCGCTGGTGATCATCGGCCAGGCCCGGACCGGCACCACGATGCTCTTCGACATGCTCGCGCAGGACCCGGCCCACCGCGTGCCGCAGACGTGGGAGGTCGACCAGCCGCTGCCGCCACCGCGCACCGAGACCTACCTGACCGACCCGCGGATCGCGGTCAGCGATGCGACCTTCGAGCTGGTCGACAGCGTCATCCCGGAGTTCCGCGCGGTGCACCAGCTCGGCGCCCAGCTCGCCCAGGAGTGCGTGCGGATCACCGGCAGCTGCTTCACCTCCGCGATCTTCCCGACGCAGTACCGCGTCCCGTCGTACCTCGACTGGCTGCTCCACGACGCCGTCGACGACGGCCACATCGCGGCGTCCTACACCTGGCACCGGCGTTTCCTCGAGGTGCTCCAGAGCGAGGCACCCGGCCACCGGTGGCTGCTCAAGACGCCCTTCCACTCCTGGACGCTGCCGCAGCTGGTCGCCGAGTACCCGGACGCGCTGCTCGTGCAGACCCACCGCGACCCGGCGAAGGTGATGGCGTCCACGACCAGCCTGCTCGCGACGCTGCGCCAGCTCGGCTCGTCGGAGATCGAGTACCAGGAGCTGGCGACCGAGTTCTACGAGATCATCCTCGGCGGCCTCGAGCGCACCGTGGACGCACGCCTCGACGGCACCATCGCGCCGGACCAGGTGGTCGACCTCCAGTTCGACCACGTGATGGCCGAGCCGCTGGCCGGGGCGCGGGCGGTGTACGACGGGTTCGGCTGGGACTTCACCCCCGACCTCGGGGCGCGGATGTCGGAGTTCCTGCGCACCCACGAGCGCGAGGGCCACGGGCACCCCTACACGTTCGAGTCGACCGGGCTCGACCTCGACCGGGTCCGCACCGACACCGCGCGGTACGTCGCGCACTTCGGCGTACCGATCGAGCAGCGGTAGCGGCTCCCCGGCTGGCTACTGGCGGCGGCGGGCGAGCACCGGCCGCAGCAGCAGCGCGACCACGACGAGCCCGCCTCCGATGAGCGCCCACCACACGGCGTCGTCGCGGGTGGAGGCGAGCAGGTCGGTCGGGGCGCTCGGCGGGCTGACCGGGCCGTCGGGGCCCGCCTCGGGCCGGCTCCGCTGCACCGTGCCGTCCTCGGCCGGGTCGACCGGACGGGTCAGCGCGTCGAGCGGCTGCACGATGCCGTAGCCGGTGAGCGGCGTCGGGTCGTCGGTGGTGCCGCTGGCGGTGTTGACCAGCCGCGCCACGATCTGCGCCGGCTGCTCCTCGGGGAAGCGCTGCCACAGCAGGGCCACGACGCCGGCGACCTCGCCGGTCGCGGCCGACGTCGACGGCGCGGCGACCCGGCAGGTCTTGCCGTTGAGGCCGTAGGAGACACCGTCGGCGGTCGGCACGGCGACCGTGGTGTCGGAGTTGGGCAGCACGTAGGTGGCGTCGTCGGCGCCCGCGACGCCGCCGACCGTGGTGTTGACGGCGACCACGCCCGCGAAGGCCGGCAGCTTGCCGTCGTCGGCGGCGTCCACCTGGGGACCGGGCTGCCCCGCCTCGGCGGTGTCGGTGCTCGTGCTCTCCACCGGATCCCCGGTCGCCGCGACGACCACGACGCCGGCGGCCTGGGCCTTCGCCACGGCGTCCTCGAGTCCCGACCCGGAGCCCGCGTCGAAGGCGACGGTGGCGACCTTGATGTTGAGCGGCTTCGCGTTCTGGGCGACCCAGTCGAGACCCTGGGCCACGCTGTCCGGGGTCGGGGGCACCTGGTCGCGCTCCCCCACGCGGACCGCCGCGACCTGCACGTCGACGATCTCCGTGTGCGGAGCGAACCCGACCGGGTCGCCGCCGGCGCGCGCCGCGCCGGCCACCAGACCGGCCACCTCGGTGCCGGAACCGTCGACCACGCCGTCGTCGCCCTGCGCGATCCGCTCGGCCTGGTGCACGACGATGCCGCCGTCGCCCGGCACCCGGACGCCGGTGTCGAGCACGGCGACCCGGACCGGCGGCTGGCTGACGTAGCGGTCGGCGACGTCGGCCGCGGCCGCCATCCCGAGCAGGTCGTACGGCGTGCTGGGGCCGGTGATGTCGGTGCTCGAGTCGGTGCGCTGGGTGATGGCGGTGCAGTCGGCCTGGTCGGCCTGCGCCGGGGCGGCCACGAGCACCACCGGGAGGCCCGCGAGCGCGGCGCCGGCGACGACGACCGAGCTCAGTCGGCGCATCCCGACCGGTCCTCGGGCTGCGGCGGCGAGAGGGCGGCGGCCTGGGACAGGTTGACCCCGCAGCCGAAGAGCTTGATCCAGGAGTCGGGGACCACGACGGTCGGCACGTCGGCGTACCCGAGCTGCGCGGCGGCGGTGGACCCGACGAGCGGGTTGGCGCGGCCCTTGGAGTCGATGACGTACGGCGAGCCCTGGCCGGCGACCGTGAAGCTGCCCGAGAGGACGTAGGCCCCGCGGCCGGGGTCGACGACCTGGTCCTTCTCGTCGTGGCGGACGCCGGAGCCGCTGGTGGCCGTGCCAGCGTCGGCCAGCTGGACCACCGGGGCGGCGTCCGGGTCGGTCGCGAGGGTGGCGCACGGCTGGGACGGGGCGGCCTGCCCCTGCGGCAGCACCGAGGCCGGCCAGGCGCTGTCGGCGAGGGTCTTCTCGTCGCGGTTGGCGGTCGGCGGCCCGTCGACGTCCCGGGGGACTGCCAGGCGGTTCTTGTCGTCGACGACGCCGGCGTAGACCGCGGCCTCGAAGTCGGTGAGCTGGTGCACCCCGTCGTTGGTGATGAGGTAGTGGTTGCCGTCGCTGGCGTTGAGCAGCTGGCCGACCCGGTAGTCCTCGAGGTCGGCGGCGCCGGTCGGCGGCGAACCCACGCCGGTCAGCCCGAAGCTGCTGTAGTCGAGGTCCGCTCCGACCGGGAAGAGGTCGAGCCACTCCCGGCTCACCTTGATCGCCTGCGCCTGCGTCGGGAGGCCCAGCGAGCTGAGCAGGTTGTCGGTCTGCGGGCCGGTCGTGGCGTCCTGGTCGGGCACCCGGTAGGCGACGGCGCCGTCCGGGCCGGAGATCACGGCGTAGCGGGTGCCGCCGACCATGACGGTCACGCCGTTGTCGGTCGCCGGCGTGACGTCGGGGTCGCTCGACACCGTCATCCGGACTCCGCGTCCGTCGGCGGTGCAGGCGCTCCAGCCGGTGTTGATCAGCCGGGACGGGCTCGGCACGCTCGCGGGCGCGCCCAGGATGCCGATGTCGCTGCCGATCCGCTGGCCGTCGATGGTGTCCTGCTCGATCAGGGTCGGCTCGGTGTCGGCGCCGAGGATGAGCGCGGCGCTCGTGGAGTTGAGGACGGGGTGCAGCTCGGGGTCGTCGCTGTCCTCGGTGATGACGTAGGCGGCGCCGGTCTCCTTGGAGATGATCAGGCCACGCTGGGTCCAGTCCTCGGGGGCGGTCGGGGAGAACACCCCGGCGATCGCGGCGCCGGCGGCGAGCAGGACGGCGAGCGCGAGGCCGCCGACGATGGTGCGACCCGGCCGGGCCGGCTCGACCTCCCGGCCGCCCGGGGCGCCGGAGACGAACGCCGTCACCAGGCGGCGTCGGCTGAAGGAGTAGGCCTCGACGAGGTCCTTCTTGGTGGCCATCGGTCGCGGGCCCTACCCGCGGATCGCCGAGAAGAGGCCGACCGCGAGCACCAGCAGCGGCAGCAGGGCGAGCAACGAGACGCTCTCGGCCACGTCGCCGAGGCGGCCGCGGCGTACGGACGCGGAGTCGGGCAGCAGGGTGGCGGCGAGCACCACGGCACCGGACGCCGCGAGGACGACGGCGACGGTCGGCCGCCAGTCGGGGTGCAGCCACAGGGTCGACACCGCGACGGAGACCAGGCCGACGATCCCGGACACCAGGCCCACGAGGACCTCGGGGCTGGTGCGGTACTGGCGGGTGCGGAGCATGACGGCCAGGCAGCAGAGCACCGCGAGGACCGCACCGGCGACCCCGAGCGACACCGCGAGCGGCGCGATCACGACGAGCAGCAGGCCGACCGTGGCCGAGATCGACACGAGGATCTCGTGCGCGACGCGGGCGTCGGCACCGACCCGGCCGGGGTCGATCGCGCGCGGGTCGGCGGTGATGTCGGCGACGCTGTAGAGCTGGTCGACGGCCGTGCCGGTCGCGCCGAGCGCCATCCACGGGAAGACGCTGCCCGCGATGACGACGAGGACCAGGACGACGGTCAGGACGATGGCCGGGTCGAAGTCGGCCGCCTGCATGATCAGGCCGGTCGCCAGGAAGACCGCTCCCACGACGACGGGCGGGATCACCAGGGCGCGCCCGTCGCCGAGGCCGACGAGGCAGATCAGCCCCGCGGCCAGCGCGGCGCCGCCGGCGGTGGCGACGGGGAAGCCGAAGAACGGTGGGTCGGTGACCAGCATCAGACCGGCCACCGCGGCGTAGAAGGAGCCCATCCACGCGACCGCCACGGCCGCGGCGGGCTCGCGCTGCGCGCGGGAGAGGACGATCGCGCCCGTCACGAGGGCGACCGCCACCACGGCCGCGGCCGCTCCGGCGAGCACCGACCCGCGCTGGATGAGGAGGGCGACCGCACCCAGCCCCATGAGGAGGCCGGCGGCCGCCAGCGCCGTACGCCGGCCCGAGGCCGGCTCCCACGGCTTGAGGTCGTGCTCGACGACGTCGGTCATCGCCTCGACGACGTCGTCGTAGACGCGCGGCGGCTCGTCGTCGACGCCGGCCGCGACGGTCAGCAGGCCGCCGTCCTCGACGCCCTGCATGACGAGGCCGGCGTCCACGGCGAGCTCGCGGCCCTCCGCGGTCACCAGCCGGTAGCCGCCGTACACGGTGGACGGGTCGAGGAGCCCGACGCTGCGGGCCAGCTCGGGGACGAGCTCGGCGACCGGCACGGCGCCGGGCAGCACGAGGTCGACCCGGCGGGTGCCCGACGCGACCGTCACGCGGACCAGCCCCGACGTGCTCACGGGTGCCTGGCTCATCGACCCTCCCCTACTCCCCAGTCATGACCCTCTGGACCTGCGAAGGGGCCGGCGCACCAGCGCCGACCCCCCCTACAGATACCTGGTCAGATGTCGAAAGACGCCGCGCCGCGCGCGTCGGCGGCCTTGTAGTCGGCGTTCGACTGGTGGACCTGGGCGCTGGTCTGCGCGAGGAGGTCCTTCATCTCGTTCATCGCGCCGTCCCACTTCGCCTTGGCGGTGACGTAGGCCTGCTGCGCGTTACCGCTCCAGTCGCTGCGCAGGGGCGCGAGCTCCGACTCGAGGCGGTTGAGGCGGTCGTCGATCTTCTTGACCGCGGTGCCGAGGTCCTCGGCCGCCTGGTCGAGGCCGGCGTGGTTGACACGGAGTCCGTCGAGGCTCATCAGTCTCTCTCCCATCGATCCGCAGCGGCTCAGCCGAGCCGGCCGGCGACCTTGTTGTAGTTGGCCGACTGGGTGTCGTCGGTGCTCATGTTGTCGCGCTCGGTCGAGGTCAGCGAGGCCTCGAAGTCGTTGAGCGCGTTGGTGATCACGGTCTGCTTCTCGGTCCACGCCTGGTGCAGCGTGAAGAAGGCGGTGCCGCCGGCACCGGCCCACTTGCCCTGGAGACCAGCGATCTGGCCGTCCAGCGCCTTGCTCAGCGAATCGAAGTCCTGCTTGGCCTGCGTCACGAGACCGGCCGCGCGGCTCAGTGTCCGCTCGCCCTGTCCCATCTCCGGTGCGCCATTGGACATGTCGCCCAACTCCTTCCCCCGATGGCGGCGATCTGGCCGCCCGAGAACTGTTGTGTGAGTCCTTCAGAGCCGGTTCGGAAGCTGTCCCCCGCGCCGGACAGTCAGCGATTACCCGGGCCCCTGTGCCCTAAACATCACGTCCCCAGCTCCCACAGGCTGGTGATCTCCCAGAGCTCGCGGAACCATCCGGACGCCACCACGAGCGAGGCGAGCGCGAGCGCGCCGACCAGCCCCTCGGCCACCTCCGCCCGCCGCGACCACCACGCCGAGCGCCAGCCGCGGCCCACCGCGACGGCGACCACGACGAGCCCGATCGCGAGCACGACGGCGACGACCGCCGCCGCCCACAGGGGCGCCTCGTCGAGCACCTGGGCGCCGACGACGACCAGGGGGACCCAGCACGCCAGCCCGGCCAGCCGCAGGAGCGTGCGGGACGCGGTGTGCCGGTAGCTGCGGGCGGCGAGCAGCAGCCCGGCGCCAGCGAGGCCCACGAGGCAGCGCGCCCCGATCCGGTCGATCGGCAGCCGCGCGGAGTGCAGCAGGAGGATCGAGGAGGACGCCGCGACCACGAGGATCGCGGCCGACGCCGCGGTGAGGAGACGGGTGCCGCGCTCGGCGACGGCCGCCACCGCCGCCTCCGGCACGACCGAGCGCCCGCGCTTGCCGCCCGGCCGGGTGCGCGCCGACCAGGCGGTGACCGCGAGCCGCTCGAGGTCGATGAGGTACTGGTCGGGCACGTCGACGGCGTACCCCGGGACGAAGCGCGCGGCGAGCAGGGCGAGCACCAGGAGGGCGGCCCACGGGAGTCGGGGCGGCGCACCCGCGAGGGCGCACAGGCCGGTGAGGCCGAAGACGGCCGAGCCGGCCACGATCCAGACCTGCAGCGCCTCGTCGGCCCAGCGGCCGAGGGCCCGGCCGACCGCCGCCGCGACGGCGGCGGCGAGGCCGCAGACCCCGGCGAGCATCGGCCAGCGCTCGGGATGGGGGTCCCAGGCGAGCGCGAAGGCGGCGGCCGCGGCGAAGGCCGGCGCGGCGACGACGCGTGGCAGCGCGTGCCGCCCGACGGGGAGCACGCCGACCAGCGCGCCCACGACGAGCAGGTCGACCACGGCGACCCGGGCCCAGTCCTCCGAGGCGGTGGCGGCGCACCAGCCGGCGAGCGCGGCGGCCGCCGCGGCGAGCGTGGCCGCACCGGCGGCCAGCGCGCCGGAGCCGGACGACGACGCGTGCGGCGTACGCCGCTCCTGCGGGCGCTGCGCGGCCGGGACCACCTGGTCGGTGGCGATGAGCAGGCCACCGGGGGCGACCCCGGCCTGCGCGAGCGGGAGGTCCGGCTCGAGCAGCGCGCCGAGCGGCGTGCAGAGGGTCGGGACGACCTGGAGGCCGGCCTGTCGCGCGTACTCCTCGGCGACGTCGGCGGCGACCGCGGCGGTGGGGACGAGCAGGTCGAGCACCCCGGCCGGTCCGTGCACGCTGAGGGCCAGGCTGTCCCCGGTCCCCACGGCGGACCCGGCAGCCGTCGGGTTGGTCGTCACGACGTCCACCTTCCCCCGCGTGTGCAGGCGTCAACCGCATCGAATGGGGTAGATCATTGCGCGTGACGACGACGCTGCGTGGGACGCGCCTCGACGAGCCGGAGATGCCGTCGGGACAGATCGTGCTCCAGCCCCCGCCCCAGATCGAGCCCAACGAGGGCGCCAGCGGCGTCCTGATGAACGCCATCCCGATGCTCGGCAGCCTCGGCTCGATCGTCCTGGTCGCCACGATGGGCAAGACCAACGGCGGTCGCGGGCTGATCGCCGCGGGCATGTTCCTCTTCGCGACGCTCGGCTTCATCATCGTCCAGATCGACCGGCAGCGTAAGCAGCGCGCGCAGCAGGTGACCGGCTCGCGCACGGAGTACCTCCGCTACCTCGCCAACGTCCGCAAGATCGCCCGCGAGGCGGCCGACCAGCAGCGCCGGGCGCTGACCTGGCACCACCCGGACCCGGCCTCGCTGCCGGCGCTGGCCGACGAGCGGTCGCGGGTCTGGGAGCACGGCACCGCCGACCCCGGCTTCCTCCAGGTCCGCTACGGCCTCTGCGCCCAGCCGCTCTCGCTCGAGCTGGTGCCACCCGAGAGCACCCCGATCGACCAGGTGGACCCGGCGGCGGCCTCGGCCCTGCACCGTCTGCTCGTCGTGCACCGTCAGCAGCCCGACCTGCCGGCCTCGGTCGACCTGCGCGCCTTCGACCGGATCGAGGTGTGCGGGGGCGAGGAGCCGGCCCGCTCGCTGGCCCGGGCGATGATCTGCTCCGCGACGGCCTTCCACTCTCCCGAGCACCTCGTCGTCGCGGTGCTCACCACGGAGCAGAACCTCGCCCACTGGGACTGGATCAAGTGGCTGCCGCACGCCCAGAGCGCGCAGCAGTCCGACGCGGTCGGCCCGATGCGGATGGTGTCGACCTCGCTCGAGGACCTCGCCGCGATGCTGCCGCCGGACCTCAGCGAACGCCCGCGCTTCGGCGCCGACGAGCGGCCGGCGACCCCGCACCTGCTGCTGGTGACCGACGGGAGCCAGCTGCCGCCCGGCAACCACGTCGTGCCGCCCGACGGCCTGCACGGCGTGACGCTGCTCGACCTGCCGGTCCGGTGGGACGAGCTCGAGGACGCGAGCCGGCTGCGGATCCTGGTGGAGGGCGAGCCCGCCAGCGACGGTCGCCCGCCCGTGCTGGCGCTGCGGCTGCGCGAGGAGCCGATCCGGGCCCGGGCCGACCAGTGCCCGATCGCGACCGCGGAGGCGTTCGCCCGGCGGCTGACCCCGCTGCACACGATCGCCTCCGGCGTGGTGGAGACGAGCGGCAGCGAGATCGCCGGCCCCACCGACTTCATGGAGCTGCTCGCGCTCGGCGACGTGCACTCCTTCGACCCGTCCCGCGCGTGGCGGCCCCGGCCCGCCCGCGACCGGCTGCGGGTGCCGATCGGCCTCGGCGAGGGCGGCTCGCTGGTGCACCTCGACATCAAGGAGTCCGCCCAGCAGGGCATGGGCCCGCACGGCCTGGTGATCGGCGCGACCGGCTCCGGCAAGTCGGAGTTCCTGCGCACCCTGGTGCTCGGCCTGGCGATGACCCACTCGCCCGAGCAGCTCAACATGGTGCTGGTCGACTTCAAGGGCGGTGCGACCTTCGCCGGCATGTCCGAGATGCCGCACGTCTCGGCGGTCATCACCAACCTCGCCCAGGAGCTCACCCTCGTCGACCGCATGCAGGACGCGCTGTCCGGCGAGATGGTGCGCCGCCAGGAGCTGCTCCGCGAGGCCGGCAACTTCGCCTCGATCCGCGACTACGAGAAGGCCCGCGCCGGCGGCGAGGACCTCGCCCCGATGCCGTCGCTCTTCCTCGTCGTCGACGAGTTCTCCGAGATGCTCTCGGCCAAGCCGGAGTTCATCGACCTCTTCGTCGCGATCGGCCGACTCGGCCGTTCGCTCGGCCTGCACCTGCTGCTCGCCTCGCAGCGTCTCGAGGAGGGCCGGCTCCGCGGCCTGGAGTCGCACCTCTCCTACCGGGTCGGCCTGCGCACCTTCAGCGCCTCCGAGTCGCGGTCGGTCCTCGGCGTCCCCGACGCCTACGAGCTGCCGGCCGACCCCGGCCTCGGCTACCTCAAGCCCGACCCGTCGACGATGCTGCGCTTCAAGGCGGCGTACGTCTCCGGTCCGCCGACCGGCCGCGCGCCGGTACGCCGCGACGAGGGCGGCAAGGTCCGGGGCATCCTGCCCTTCACGATCTCGGAGGTGCAGAGCCTCGAGGTCGCCGAGCCCGAGCAGGCGCCGGTGGTCCCGCAGACCCCCGGCGAGTCCGACTCGCTGCTCGACATCGCCGTGCGGCACATGATCGGCCAGGGCCCCGAGGCCCACCAGGTCTGGCTGCCGCCGCTCGACGTCCCCGACACCCTCGACGACCTGATGGCCGACCTGGCGCCCGACCCGTCGCTCGGGCTCGTGTCCCGGCAGTGGCGCAGCCTGGGCGGGCTCGTCGTGCCGCTCGGCACCGTCGACCGGCCGCGCGAGCAGCGCCGCGACACCCTCACCGTCGACCTCAGCGGCGCCGGCGGCCACGTCGCCATCGTCGGCGGGCCGCGCAGCGGCAAGAGCACCCTGGTGCGCACCATCGTCGCGAGCATGTCGCTGACCACGACGCCCCAGGAGTCGCAGTTCTTCGTGCTCGACTTCGGCGGCGGCACGTTCGCGCCGTTCGCGGGTCTCCCGCACGTCGCGGGCGTCGGCACGCGCTCCGAGCCCGACGTCGTACGCCGGATCGTGGCCGAGGTCCGCGGGGTCGTCGACCGCCGCGAGGCCTACTTCCGCGCCAACGGCATCGACTCGATCGAGACCTACCGCTCGCGCCGGGCCTCGGGCCGCGCCGACGACGGCTACGGCGATGTCTTCCTGGTCGTCGACGGCTGGAGCACGCTGCGTGCCGACTTCGACGACCTCGAGGCCGAGATCCAGCAGCTCGCCACCCGCGGCCTCACCTTCGGCCTGCACGTCGTGGTCGCCGCCGCCCGGTGGGCGGACTTCCGGGCCGCGATGCGCGACCTCTTCGGCACCCGGCTCGAGCTGCGTCTCGGCGACCCGATGGACTCCGAGATCGACCGCAAGATCGCGGCCCTGGTGCCGACCGGCCGGCCCGGACGCGGCCTGGTGCAGGGCAAGCTGCACTTCCTGGCCTCGCTGCCCCGGGTCGACGGCACCTCGGACCCCGAGTCGCTCGGCGACGGCGTCGAGGACCTGATCAAGCAGGTCTCGGCGGCCTGGACCGGCCCCTCCGGCCCGAAGCTGCGGCTGCTGCCCGAGCGGATCTCGCTCGAGGAGATCCGCGAGCTCGCCCGGCCGGCCGCCGAGGACAAGCGGCTGCTGCTCGGCGTCAACGAGAAGGACCTGGCAGCGGTCGGCATCGACGTCGACGCGGAGCCGCACCTCCTGCTCTTCGGCGACGGTCAGTCCGGCAAGAGCGCGGTGCTGCGCGCCTACGCCCGCGAGGTGATGCGGACCCGCTCGCCGAAGGAGGCGCAGCTGGTCGTCGTCGACTACCGGCGCTCGATGCTGGGCGAGGTGCCCGACGAGTACCTCCTCAACTACCTCACCTCCGGCACCCAGGCGCAGCCCGCGCTGCGCGACCTGGCGTCGTACCTCGAGAGCCGGATCCCCGGCCCGGACGTCACCCCCGAGCAGCTGCGCAACCGCTCGTGGTGGCAGGGCGCCGAGGTCTACGTGCTCGTCGACGACTACGACCTGGTCGCCACCCAGCAGTCCTCGCCGGTGCAGGTGCTCGCGCCGCTGCTCGCCCAGGCCCGCGACGTCGGCCTGCACCTGGTCGTCGCCCGCCGCTCCGGCGGCGCGTCCCGGGCCCTCTACGAGCCGGTCATCCAGTCGCTGCGCGACCTCGCCATGCCGGGCCTGCTGCTCTCCGGCAGCCCCGACGAGGGCCCGCTCCTCGGCAACCAGAAGCCGCTGCCGGCCCCTCCGGGCCGCGGTCGGCTCGTCACCCGCGACCGCGGCATCGAGGTCGTGCAGATGGCGTGGTCGGAGCCGTCGCTCTAGACGTGCGTGTGCTCGCCCGGCCCGTTGACCTTCGTGCCCGGCAGGTCGGCCAGGTTGTAGGTGATCTCGAAGGTACGGCGGTAGCCCGTGTGGGCGACCCGCCAGCCGTCGGGGGTGCGCACGTAGCGGTCGGAGTAGAACGCCGCGCCCTCGAGCATGAACTGGAAGGCCGGGACGATGACCTTGTCCTGGAGGTACCAGCGACCGGTGGCGGTGTCGCCGTCCACCTCCACCTCGGGGTGGTGCACCTGGTGCATGGTCAGGAAGCCCTCGCCGAGGTTCTCGCGCATGTAGCTCACCAGCGCCTCGCGGTCGGTGAACTCCAGACCGTTGTAGTCGCCGGTCGCCTCGGGCACGAAGCAGTCGCGGAAGTCGTCCCACTGCTTGGTGTCGAGGCTGCGCAGGTAGCGGTACTTCAGATGGCTGATCGCGGTGATGTCGTCCACAAAATTAGAACGTATTCCAGTTTTGTCGGACGCGACAGCAAACGCCGGACCGCAGATGTTTGACGCGCCCGTAACGTGCGGTCAACCTCCCGGCGATCTGAACGATCCAATCTGGTCCTGCGCGGCCGTCCCATCCACGGTCGGCCCCGCGCCCCACCCGATCACATCCGATCACCGACTCGATCTTGGGAGGCACAGATGGACGAGCGCACCACCTTCGACCGCAAGTACGACGAGCTGCTGGAGAAGCGCACGCAGCTGCGCCTGCGCCACGCGCAGGCGCTGACCTCCTTGATGGAGGAGCGCACCGACCTGCGCGGCGTGCACGCCCTCGCCGACCACTTCGACGACGCGGTGCGCTGGACCGCCTGACCACCCGCCGGGGGTGAGCCCGGCTGCGGAGGGCGTCGTTATAGTCGCCGCGTGATCTTCAAGCGCGTCGGCGTCGGGAGGCCCTATCCCGATCACGGGCTCACCTCCCGGGCGTGGGCCGCGGTCCCGCCGCGCCAGGTCCGCCTCGACCAGCTGGTGACCACGAAGGACACGCTCCAGCTCGCCGCCCTCCTCGACGAGGACTCCACCTTCTACGGCGACCTCTTCGCCCACGTCGTCGAGTGGCAGGGCGAGTACTACCTGGAGGACGGCCTGCACCGCGCGCTCCGGGCCGCGCTCCAGCAGCGCAACGTCCTGCACGCCCGGGTCCACACGCTGGAGGGCTGATGACCCAGGGGGTGCGCACGACGGTCACCCTGGCCGCGCTCGGCCTGCTGCTAGTCCTCGCCGGGCTCTGGGGATGGCAGGCCGCCACCGAGCCGCTGCCGGCCAAGGTCGACTCGCCGATCTGCGTGACGACGCCGGTCGCGGCCGGCGAGAAGATCTTCCCCGAGCAGGTGACCGTCAGCGTCTACAACGCCGGTCAGCGACAGGGCCTGGCGGGACGCACCATGAGCCAGCTCAGCGACGCCGGCTTCGCCGAGGGTCAGGTCGGCGACATCACGAACGCCAGGGTCACGACGGTGGCGATCTGGGCCGACGACCCCGACAACCCCGCGGTCAAGCTCGTCGCGAGCCGCCTCGGCCCCGACGTCGAGATCACCCGGCGCGAGGGACCGGGCGCCGGGGTCGACGTGATCGTCGGCGACGGCTTCGAGGACGTCGTCCGCGGGAACCGCTCGGTGGTCGCCGGGACCGACACCTCCATCTGCAGCCCGCCCGTGGAGTGATCCGGTCGTCGGCCTAGTGTCGCGGGTGGAAGGTATCTGGATGGTTGGTGTCGTCAGGGTGCGTGCCTGGCAAGGCGGCGTCGCGCCGGGCTACCGGGCGTAACTCCAGCGATGCCAACGCAGCCAGGTGCGTGCCATGGCGGCTCGAACCGTCCAACGACTTTTCGCCCGCGGCACTAGTCGCGGTGGCCCAGCCACTGCGCGAGCCGGCCGTGCGCGCTGACCTGGCGCAGCCGCTCCTCGGTCCTCTCCCGCAGCTTGCGCGGGGTGACCACCAGCAGGTCGTCGCCGTGGCGCAGCACCGTACGACGCTCGGGCACGATCGTCCGTCCCTCGCGGATCACCATCGAGACCGAGGCGCCCGTCGGCAGCCGCAGCTCGCCGACCTCGACGCCGTGCATCTTCGAGACCGGGCTGATCGTGACCTGGAGCAGGTCGGCGGCGATCCGCTCGAGCGGGGCGGCCTCGACCTCGAGACCACGCGGCTCCGACCGCCGGGCGACCTTGAGCACCCGCGCGACCATCGGCAGGGTCGGCCCGGTCAGGAGCGTGTAGATCACGACCATCACGAAGACGATGTCGAAGAGTCGCTCGGCCTGGTCGATCCCCTCGGCGAGCGGGATCGTCATCAGCACGATCGGCACCGCCCCGCGCAGACCGGCCCAGGAGATGAAGCCGAGCTCGCGCCAGGGCATCGGCTGGACGACGGCGCTGACGAGCACCGACAGCGGCCGGGCGACCAGCGTCAGGATCAGGCCGGCGAGGATCGCGAGGCCGACCGTCTCCAGGGTGATCCGTCCGGGCGAGAGCAGCAGGCCGAGCATCACGAACAGCCCGATCTGCGCGAGCCAGGCGACACCCTCGGCGAAGGAGCGGGTGGCCGCCCGGTGCGGCAGCTCGGAGTTGCCGAGCACGAGCGAGGCGACGTACACGGCCGCGAACCCGGACCCGTGCACGAAGGACGCGCTGCCGTAGCCGAGGAAGGCGATGGTGAGGACCGCGAGCGGGTAGAGGCCGGACGACGGGAGCGCGGCACGTCGCATGATCCAGGCGCCACCGAAGCCCGCGGCCAGGCCGATCGCGGTGCCGGCCGCGAGCTCGTAGGCGACGATCCCGAAGAGCGCGAGCGGGCCGTGCTCGTCGAGGGCGCCGGAGGCCACGAGCGTCACCAGGACGACGGTCGGGGCGTCGTTCAGCCCGGACTCGGCCTCGAGCGTGCCGGTGAGCTTCTTCGGCAGGGGGACGACGCGCAGCACGGAGAACACCGCCGCGGCGTCGGTCGGGGACGTGACCGCGCCGAGCAGGAGGGCGAGCTCCCACGGCAGGCCGAGCAGGAAGTGCGACCCGAGCGCCACGACGGCGACCGAGACGGCGACGCCGACGGTCGCGAGCGAGACGCCGAGCCGGATCGAGGAGCGCATCTCGCGCCAGCTGGTGGTGAGACCGCCCTCGGCCAGGATGATCGCCAGCGCCGCGAAGCCGAGGGCGTGGGCGAGCTCGGCGTCCTCGAACCCGATGCCGAGTCCCTTCTCGCCGAGCGCGACGCCCATGAGCAGGTAGACGAGCAGGCTCGGCAGCCCGGCGCGGGAGGAGACCCGCACCGCGAGGATCGCCAGGAAGGTGACCGCCGACCCCACGAGCACGAACGTGTCGAGATCGTGGACGTCGAACGACAAGGGTCACCTCGGCGATGGTCGGGGCGGCGGACCCCAACCCTATCGGTGCGACTAACTGGAACTTGTTCTAGATTTGCATCATGAGCACAGCTGGCACCGCCCTCCCCGAGGTCCTCGACGAGTCGGTCCTCACCGCAGGCCAGGACGCCCCGTCGTACGACGTGGTCGTCGTCGGCTTCGGCATCGCCGGCGGCTGCGCCGCCCTCGAGGCCGCCCGGGCCGGAGCGCGGGTGCTGCTGCTCGAGCGAGCGGCCGTCCACGGCGGCACCTCGGCGATGTCCGGCGGTCACTTCTACCTCGGCGGCGGCACCGCGGTGCAGCAGGCGACGGGCTGGGAGGACTCGGCCGACGAGATGTACAAGTACCTCGTCGCGGTCTCCAAGCAGCCCGAGCACGACAAGATCCGCGCCTACTGCGACGGCTCGGTCGAGCACTTCGACTGGCTGGAGGCGCTGGGCTTCGAGTTCGAGCGCTCCTACTACCCCGAGAAGGCGGTGATCCAGCCCGGCACCGAGGGGCTGATGTTCACCGGCAACGAGAAGGTGTGGCCCTTCAAGCAGGAGGCCGTGCCCGCGCCGCGGGGCCACAAGGTGCCGGTGCCCGGCGACACCGAGGGCACCAAGATGGTGATGGACCTGCTGCGCGCACGGGTCGAGGAGGCGGGCGTCGAGGTCCGCTACGAGACCGGCGCGACGAACCTCGTGGTCGCCGCCGACGGCGCGGTGGTCGGCGTCGCCTGGCGCTCCTTCGACGACACCGGCGTGATCGCCACCCCGGCCGTGGTGGTCGCCGCCGGCGGCTTCGTGATGAACCCGGACATGGTCGCCGAGCACACGCCGGCGCTGGCGGAGAAGCCCTTCACGCTGGGGTCGACGTACGACGACGGCCTGGGCATCCGGCTCGGCGCGTCGGTCGGCGCGGACCTCAAGCACATGGAGGAGCCCTTCATCACCGCGCCGTTCTACCCGCCGTCGGCGCTGATGACCGGCTTCATCGTCAACAACCGCGGCGAGCGCTTCGTGGCGGAGGACTGCTACCACTCGCGGACCTCGCAGTTCGTCATGGAGCAGCCCGACCACACGGCGTACCTCATCGTCGACAGCGAGCACGTGGAGTACCCGAAGTTCCCGCTCGTGCCGCTCATCGACGGCTTCGAGACCATCGAGGAGCTGGAGTCGGCCCTCGACCTGCCGGCCGGGTCGGTCGCCGCGACGCTCGAGCGCTACAACAAGATGGCCGCGGCCGGCGAGGACCTCGACCTCCGCAAGGGCGCCGAGTGGCTGGCGCCGCAGGACACCGGCCCGTGGGCGGTCTTCGACCTGCGGCTCGGCAAGGCGATCTACGCCGGCTTCACCCTCGGCGGCCTGCGCACCTCGGTCGACGGCGAGGTGCAGCGCCCCGACGGGTCGGTCATCGTCGGCCTGTACGCCGCCGGCGCCTGCGCGTCCAACATCGCCCAGGACGGCAAGGGCTACTGCTCCGGCACCCAGCTCGGCGAGGGGTCGTTCTTCGGCCGGCGGGCCGGACGTCATGCGGCGGGTTTCCCCGGCTGACCGGGGATTCCCGCCGGGTGGTCAGCCGATCCCCGCCCGACACGCCGAGGAGTGCCCGCGCGCCGGGCGGGTTTAACCCGCCCACCGCGGAAAACCCCCCCCGTACAATCGCCCCAAAACAGACCGCGGGGGGTTCTGCCTGCCCCCCCCCGACAGGCGGGGGGGGGCCCGCGGGGGGGGGGGGTTCCCCGGGCCGCCGGGGAAACCCCGCCGCCGTACAGTCGCCCCATGACCGACCGCTTCCAGGTGGCCAGCCGGGCGAACGTGCCGCCCTTCCACGTGATGGACCTGCTGGCGGCGGCAGCGGAGCGGCAGCGGACGCACGGCGACCTGCTCAGCCTGCTGGCCGGTCAGCCGATGACCGGGGCGCCGCGGCCGGTGCGCGAGGAGGCCAAGCGCCTCCTGGACGGCGCCGACCCGCTCGGCTACACCCCGGCGACCGGCATCCTCGAGCTGCGCCGGGCGATCGCGGCGCACCACCGGCGCGCGCACGGGATCGAGGTCGACCCGGACGAGGTCGTGGTGACGACGGGCAGCAGCGGCGGCTTCCTGCTGGCCTTCCTGGCGGCGTTCGAGGTCGGCGACCGGGTGGCGATGGCGCGGCCCGGCTACCCCTGCTACCGCAACGTCCTCACCGCGCTCGGCTGCGAGGTGGTCGAGATCCCGACCGGCCCGGAGACCCGCTTCCAACCGACGGTCGAGCAGCTGGAGCAGCTCGAGGACATCAAGGGCCTCGTCGTCGCCAGCCCCGCCAACCCCACCGGCACGATGCTGCTGCCGAGCGAGCTGGCCGCGCTGGCGGCGTACTGCGAGGCGCAGCGGATCCAGCTGATCAGCGACGAGATCTACCACGGCATCGAGTACGCACCCGAGCACCTCGCGCGCAGCGCCTGGGAGACCAGCCGCGAGGCGGTCGTCTTCTCCAGCTTCAGCAAGTACTTCTCGATGACCGGCTGGCGGATCGGCTGGATGCTCGTCCCCGACCGGCTGCGTCGCGCGGTCGACGTGCTCACCGGCAACTTCACGATCTGCCCGCCGGTGATCGCCCAGCGCGCGTGCCTCGCGGCCTTCGACGACGCGTCGTACGCCGAGCTCGACGGCCACGTCGCGCGCTACGCCGACAACCGCCGCCTGCTGCTCGACGGCCTGCCGAAGCTCGGCATCACCGAGATGGCCCCGGCCGACGGCGCGTTCTACGTCTATGCCGACGTCGGCCACCTCACCGACGACACCATGGCCTTCTGCCACCGGATGCTGTCGGAGGTCGGGGTCGCCATGGCGCCGGGCGTCGACTTCGACACGGTCGACGGGTCGCGCTTCGTGCGGCTCAGCTTCGCCGGCCCCGGCGCCGAGATCGAGGAGGCGCTGGAGCGGTTGTCCACAGTCGTCGACCGCTGACGTTTCTCCACAGCCGCCGGGCGGCGACGCTTCCCCCACGACACGCCACACGAGGGGGACGACATGCTGGCCGACACCGACTCCATCCGGGCGCTCGCGGGCGCCTTCCGCGAACGCGCCGACGAGCTCCGCGACGAGGCCGCCCGCCTCGACACGAGCGCGACCGACGTCGCCTGGCACGGGCTCACCGCCGACGCGATGCGCGGCCGGGCGCACGAGCGCACCGCCGCGCTCCGACGTACGGCGTCGCTCCACGAGGACGCCTCCGAGGCGCTGGACCGGCACGCCGCCGAGGTCGACCGGATGCTCGGCCTGGTCGGCAGCGCCCTGGACGTCGTCGACTCGCTCACCAGGCTGATCCCGTGAGCGCCCCCGAGCGGGCCGACATCACCGACGTCCGCGGCGGCGTCGGCGGCCTCGCGGCGGCGTACGACGAGGTGCGCGCGCTCGCCGACCTGTACGACGAGGCCGGCGACCGGCTCCGTGAGTGGAGCGGGCTGGGCGTCCGGGCGCTCGCCGACCCCGACCTCATCACCTCGGCGGCGCTGGCGCCGGCCACCTTCGCGCTCGCCGAGGGCGCGGTCGTCGCGGCCACGACCGGACCCGACGGCGTCCTCGTCGAGTCGTGCGGCTGGGAGGCCGACGCGGTGCTGGTGCGCGCGGCCCTCGACGGGATCGCCGCCGCCGACGCGATGACCGAGGTCGCCGTCGGCGAGCTCGACCGCCGGCTCGGCCTGGCCCTCGGCACCGCCCTCCGGCTCGGCGCGCCGCTGCTGCCCGTCGCCCGGCCGCTCGTCGACCGCCTGCCGGTCGAGGACGTCGTGCACGACCACCCCGGCCTGGTCGAGCACCTCGTCGACGGCGGCGGCGGCCTGGTCGGCGGGCTGCTCGGCACCGGCCTCATCACTCCCGACCTCCGGTCGGGCGCGCGGCTGCTCGCGACGCCGTACGGCGACGGCACGGCGGTCACCCGGCCGCGGCCCGACCTGACCGGCCGGGTGGAGAGCGGCCGGCAGCCCGACAGCGTGGCCGGGCTGGTGCGCCGGCTGCGGCGCGTGGCCGCGCTGTCGCCGGAGCCGGACTCCCGCGACAACGGCACGATCGAGGTGGAGTCGCTCGACGCCGGCACCGACCGGGCGCGGCACATCGTCTACCTCCCCGGCACCGACGACCTCGAGACGCTGCCCTGGACGCAGGACGACGACGTCCGCGACCTCGGCACCGACCTGCGGCTGATCGCCGGCGAGGACGACGCCTACCGCCGCGGCATCCTCGACGCGATGCACCAGGCCGGCATCGGCCCGCACGAGCCGGTGCTGCTCGTCGGCCACTCGCAGGGCGGGATGGAGGCGGCGTCGATCCTCGGCCACGGCAGCGGCTTCGACGTCACCCACGTGGTGACCGCCGGGTCGCCCACGGCGCAGGTCGACGGCTTCCCCACTGGCAGCCACGTCCTCTCGCTCGAGCACCGCGGCGACCTCGTGCCGCTGCTCGACGGGGCGCCCAACCCCGACACCGTCGGGCAGACCACGGTGACCTTCGAGGACGGCGGCGACTCGCTCGTCGACCGGCACTCCTACGGCCACTACGTCGCGGGCGCCGAGGCGGTCGACCGGAGCACCGATCCGACGGTCGTGGAGCAGCTCGAGAGCCTGCGCGCGCACGGGTTCCTGGCCGATCCGGGCGGCTCGTCCGCTAGCGTGACCAGCCAGGTCTTCCAGGTGGTGCGGGCGCCGTGAGCGGCGTTTCACCCTCGACGAATGCGGGCAAGCGGCGCTCATGTACGGCGACACCGACGTGATGCGCAAGCGCGCTCGCGAGCTGCGCGAGCAGGGTGTCGACCTGCGGGCGACGGCCGACCGTCTGGTCGCGCAGACCGAGCACGCCGGCTGGACCGGACGTGCCGCCGCGGCGCTCGACGAGCGGGTCCGCGACCGGGCCACCCACTTGCGCGAGGTCGCCGCCCAGCACGACACCGCCGCCGACACCCTCGACGCCCACCTCGCCGAGGTCGACCGGCTCAAGGACCTGATCGCGGCGATCGAGCGCCGCGCGGACGGGCTGGTCACCGAGGCACGCACCCGCGTGGCCCGCCTCCGGGCCGCCGAGAGCGGGGAGCACGGCCTGCGCGTCCTCCCCGACCCCGAGGACGAGCAGCTGGCCGCCTTCGAGGAGCCGCCACCGGGCCATCGCGCCTGGCTGGCGGTCGAGCTGCCCGGGCTCTGACCGGGGAGGACGCATGCCGACCATCGACCTGGGCACGCCGCCCCCTGCCCCCGCGGCGGGACTGACCAGCCTGCCGCGGCGCCTGACGCTGACCCTGCCCGAGCTGCAGCTGGTCGCGACGTACGCCGGGGGCGCGCCGCTGCCCTTCGAGCTGGTCCCGCCGCCTGCGGAGTCCGGGCTCGGCAGCCGCCTCGGCGCGACCCCCGCGACGCTGGACGCGGCGGCGTACGAGCGCGCCCTCGCCGCCCTCCACGACCCCGAGGCCTCGCTGGCCCGTCGCGGCCTGCTCGTCGACACCGCCGTCGACGACGGGCTCCTGGGCGCGGTCGGCCTGCTGGCCACGCCGAACGTCGCGCTCGACCTCGACATCAGCGCGGGCGGCGCCCGCGTCCGGGCGTGGCACCGCCAGCGGGACGGCGCGGTCGCGACGCTGGCGACCGCGGACGGGATCGTCTTCGAGCTCGCGTGGTTCGCCAGCGAGCGCTGGGGCGACGAGCTCGCGCGGGTCGCGGCGATCCCCGCCGAGATGGTCGGCCGCGCGTCCGCGGTGCCCGAGGTCGACCTGCCCTACGAGCTGCTCGACGCGGCCGGCGAGGCTAGCCGCACCGGCCGCACCGACCTGCTCCCCGTGCTGGTGGCCGACCACAGCTCCCAGGTCCGCGACAGCGACGGCCGGCCGCTGCGCGACCTCGACGTGCTGACCCTGCTCGGCGGCCTGACCACCGAGTGCCGCGGTCGGCTCCGGGCCCTGGTCGCCGACGTGTCCGTCGAGTCGACGACGCTGGTCGGCGTGGTGTCCTGGGTGCTGCTCGCCGACGGCTGGCGCGCGCTGCGCCCGCACCGGGCCGACGGCGTCGACCGGGTCACCGTCGCGCCCGTGTCACCGGAGGCGCTCGCCGTCGAGCTGGCGCCGGTCCTCGCCGAGGTGGTCCGATGACCGACGCGACCCGGCGTACGTCGGCCGCGCGCTACGACGACATGATGCGGCTCGCCGACCTCTTCGACGCCACCGGCGCCGACATGCGGCACCGCGCCGGCCTCGGGGAGCGGCTGCTCGGCGACCCCGCGCTGGCCGAGTCGGCGGAGCTCTCGACGGGCAGCTGGAACCGCTTCGACGAGGCGGTGCGCGGGGCGACCACCGGCAAGTACGGCCTGCTCGCCCGCTCGGTCGAGCTCGACGCCGACGCCCTCGTCGTCCGCGCGACCGTGCTGACCTACCGCTGGATCGACGAGCTCCAGGACGCCGCCTACCGCACGCTCGGGTCGGTCGCCGGCCGCGCGATCGGCTACCTCGCCCCGGAGGTCGCGCTCGGCGGGGCCGTCGTCTCCGCGGGGCTGATCGAGACCGATGCGCTCGACCGCGACGGGGTGACGGCCTACCTCGACGAGCTCGCCGAGAACAACCCGGAGCTGCTCGACCACGTGAGCACCGGCGGCGGGCTGCTCGACGGGTTGCGGCTGCGGTCGCTGCTGACCACCCCGGCGCTGGCCACCGAGGACGACGCCGCGGCGCGCGGCGGCCTGGCCGCGACCGGCGCGGAGACCTTTGCGGTCGACCTCGGCTCGGCCCTGCGCGACATCGCGGGCGGCCTGGTCGATCGGCCCGAGGACGACGGCACCGACGAGCCGCCGGCGGCCGAGGGCGCCGGCGAGCGACCGGGCGGCCTCGAAGACCTGATGGCGATGCTCTTCGCGGCCACCCGTGCGGTCACCGTGCAGCGCGTCGCACCCGGGGCGTACGTCGTCCTGCTGCCCGGTCCGCACGGGCGCTCCCAGTCCCAGCTGCGACTGGTCGGCGGAGACCACGTGCCCTACACCGACCGGGCCATCAAGGCGATCGAGGCCACGGTCCGCGCCGACCGGGTCGACGGTCCCGCGCGGGTGCTGCTGGCCGGGTCCGGACCGGGCGGGCCGACCGCGCTCGACATCGCGGCGCTGTCGGAGTCGACGCTGTTCGACGTCGAGCGCGTGGTCACCGCGGGCGCCCCGTCGGCGCTGGTGCCGCGGGTGCCGCGCCGCACCCGGATGATCTCGCTCGAGGACCGCACCGACCCCGTCGCGCTGCTCGGCTCCTTGGTCAACGCCGCCGCCGACAACCGGCTCACGGTGGTCTTCGACGGCACCGGCACCGAGGGCGCCGAGCGCTACCTCGCCGGCGCCCGCGCCGCCGACGCCTCGACCAGCCCGGAGCTGCGCGCCGAGCTCGACAGCCTGCGGGAGCTCGGCTACCTCGGCTGAGCGCGGCCCCTCGTCGGCCGGTGGTGCGTGGGCTGCGGGTTCACCAAGGGATCAGGGCGAACCCGCGCTTCCCCCGTCGAGCTCACCGCGGTAAGCGTCGGTTCACCTTCATCCCTTGGTGAACCCGCGGGCGCTCAGGCGAGCGTGTCGTGCACGAACTCCCCGAGCTGGGTCAGGTTGCGGCACTCGACCATCGGCACGACCGCGGCGTACTTCGACGCGGCCGAGTCGCCGGTGTCCCAGTGACGACGGTGCTCGGGGTTGAGCCACCACGCGTGCCGGGCCGAGCCGGCCAGCCGCTCGAGCACGTCGAGGTGCAGGTCGCTGTAGTTGGAGCGGGCGTCGCCGAGGATCAGCAGGGACGAGCGCGGGCCGAGCGCGTCGGCGTACGACTCCTCGAACTTCACCAGCGCGCGGCCGTAGTTGGTGCGGCCCCACAGCGCGGCGTGGGCGGTCGCCGCCGCGAGGTCGGTGAGCACGTCGCCGGGGTCGGCACCGGGCTTGAAGTGGTGGGTGACCTCGTGGACGTGGTCGATGAAGGTGAAGGCGCGGACCTTCTCGAACTGGTCGCGCAGCGCGTAGACGAGCAGCAGCGTGAACTGCGCGAAGTTGGCCACCGACCCGCTCACGTCGCAGAGCACGACCAGCTCGGTGCGGTGCGGGCGCTTGGGCCGGTGGTGGGTCTCGAGCGGAACGCCGCCGGTGGAGACCGACGCACGGACGGTACGCCGGAAGTCCAGCGGGCCGCGGCGCTTGGCGTGGTGCTCCTGGGTGAGCCGGGTCGCGAGCCGGCGCGCAAGCGGGTAGATCTCGCGGCGCATCTGCTCGAGGTCGGAGCGGCGGGCGGCGGTGAAGTCGAGCCGGTCGATGGACGGCTTCACCGCGACCGACGCGACGTGCTCGGGTCCCTTCTCCTCCGCGATCCGGCGCCGGGCGTCGGCCTCGACCATCGCGGTGAAGCCGCCCATCCGGCGCCCGGCCTCGCGGCGCGCGTCGTCGTCGGCGCGGCCGTCGGCGAGCAGGGCCGCGACGATGCGGTCGACGAGCTCGTTGGGGGCGACCCGCTGCATGGCGGTGTACGCCGACCATGACGACAGGCCCGGGCCACGACCGGGCATCGCGCCGAACCGCGCGATCATCTCCGCCGCCAGCTCGAGCATCGCCTGCTGGTCGCCCTCGGCCAGCGCGTCGGCGAGCTGCTCGCGGAAGGCCGCCAGCGCGGCGGCGTTGTCCCGGGCCGCGGCCGGCTCGGGCTGGTCGTCGGCGTCGCGGCGTACGCCGTCACCGACCATCCGCGGGAAGTAGACGTCGAAGAGCGCGTCGAAGGTCGGGCGCTGGGTCTGCTTCTTCACCAGCGTCGCGGCGTACGCCGCCCGCACGGTCTCGCGCTCGCTCCACGGGAGCACGGACAGCGCGCCGATCGCGTCGAGGTCCTCGGCGAGCGACACCGACATCCCGGCGGCGCGCAGCGCCTCCAGGAAGCCGATGTGCCTGTCGACGAGACCCGATGTCATGAGCGGAGTCGGAGCTCCTTCACGGCCTTCTCCTGGTCGGAGCTGTGCTTGAGGACGACGCCGAGGGTGTCGGCGATCGCCTTCTCGTCGAGCTCGCCGATCTCCAGCGCCACCAGGGTCCTGGCCCAGTCGACGGACTCCGCGATGGACGGCGCCTTCTTCAGCTCCAGGTCGCGCAGTCGGCCGATCGTCTCGACCAGCCGGCCGGCCACGCGCTCCTCGAGGTCGGGCACCTGGCTGGTTACGATCTCGCGCTCGCGCTCGGCGTCGGGGTAGTCGAGGTGCAGGTAGAGGCAGCGCCGCTTGACCGCCTCCGACAGCTCGCGGCTGGCGTTGGAGGTGAGCACCACGAAGGGGCGGCGTACGGCGGAGACCGTGCCGAGCTCGGGGATCGTCACCTGGAAGTCGGAGAGCACCTCGAGCAGCAGCCCCTCGACCTCGACGTCGGTCTTGTCGACCTCGTCGACCAGCAGCACCGTGGGTTGGTCGCGCCGGATCGCGGTCAGCAGCGGGCGGGTGAGCAGGAACTCCTCCGTGAAGATGCCGCTCTCCCAATCCTGAACGCTCTGCGGCAGTCCTGTGGTTGCGGTTGCCTCCCGGCTTACGGTGGCAGCCTGGATGAAGAGGAGCTGCTTCTTGTAGTTCCACTCGTAGAGCGCGCGGGCCTCGTCGAGACCCTCGTAGCACTGCAGCCGGATCAGCTCGGCGTCCGTCACCCGCGCGACGGCCTTGGCCAGCTCGGTCTTGCCGACGCCCGCCGGTCCCTCGACGAGCAGCGGCTTCTCCAGCGCGCCGGCGAGGTACGCCGTCGTCGCGGTCGCGGTGTCGGCGAGGTAGCCCGACGCGGACAGCCGGGTGGCGGCGTCGTCGGGCGAGGAGAACCAGGAGCTCGGCTGCGGCATGGGGTCATCCTTCCCTACTGGCCGTGGCGGCCCTCGCCGCCGGCGAACCTGGCGGCGCCCTCGATCGCGCCGGAGGTCAGCGAGGTCGTGCCGTGGCGGAGCTCGTTGGCGAGCGCGTCGTCCTCGGTCAGGCCCTCCTGCTCCAGCAGCGAGAGCCGGTCCTCGCGCAGGCAGACCTGCGGGAGCGCGGCCAGCTGGTGGGCGAGCGCCTCGGCCTCGACCCGGGCCTGGCCGACGGGGACGACCCGGTTGACCAGGCCGATCCGCTCGGCCTCCCAGGCGTCGACCGGGCGGCCGGTCAGGGTGAGGTCCATGGCGCGGCTGGCGCCGATGAGGCGCGGCAGCCGGACCGTGCCGCCGTCGATGAGCGGCACGCCCCAGCGACGGCAGAAGACGCCGAGCACCGCGTCACCGGCGGCCACCCGCAGGTCGCACCAGAGCGCGAGCTCGAGCCCACCGGCGACGGCGTACCCCTCGATCGCCGCGATCACCGGCTTGGACAGCCGCATCCGGGTCGGGCCCATCGGGCCGTCGCCACCGTCCTCGACCGGGGTCACCTGGTTGCCGCGCTCGGTGCCGATCGCCTTGAGGTCGGCGCCGGCGCAGAAGGTGCCGCCGTCGCCGTAGAGGACCGCGACGCTCTGGCTGTCGTCCGCGTCGAAGGCGCGGAAGGCGTCGGCGAGCGCGGCCGCGGTCGGGCCGTCGACGGCGTTGCGGGCCTCGGGGCGGTCGAGGACGACCGTCGTCACCGGACCGTCGACGCGGACCCGCACGCTCATGTCAGTCGTCCTCGTCCTCGACGAGCACGGCGCTCTTGGCGTGCCGCTGGGCGAGCTCCTGGTAGTACGGCGGGTTCTGCTCGACCCAGAACTGCGACGACGTGCCCTCGATCGGCTTGGTGGGCTTGGCCGGGATGCCCGCCGCGACCATGCCGCCGGGGATCTCGGTGCCCGGGGTGACGACCGACCCGGCGGCGACCAGCGTGCGCGACCCGATCCTCGCGCCGTCCAGCAGCGTCGAGCCGTTGCCGATCAGCGCCTGCTCACCGACCTCCGCGCAGTGCACGATGCAGCCGTGGCCGACCGTGGCGTTCGCCCCCACGACGAGCGAGGTGCCGGGCGCCGCGTGGAGCACGGAGTTGTCCTGGATGTTGGAGCCCGCGCCGATCACGATCGTGCAGATGTCGGCGCGGATCACGGCGCCGTACCAGACGCTCGCGCCGGCCTCGACGGTCACGTCGCCGATCAGGGTCGCGGTCGGTGCGACGAAGGCATCGGGATGGACGGTGGGGCGCTTGCCCTCGAACTCGTAGAGCGGCATGGGCCCATTCCACACGACGACCGCGACGTCACGGCGTGGAGGTCCGGAGCCCAGGACGCGCCGCCGGTGTGGGAGCCGCTGCTCGCCCCCTGGTCAGGACGCGCGCGATCCGGCCGATGATGACCTCGTGCGCACGAAGTCCTGCCTGACCGCTGCCCTGCTCGCCGTCGCCCTGACGGCCTCGCTCACCGGGACGGCGAGTGCGCACCAGCACCGCCACCACGCGAAGCACCACCGCCACCATCACGCCGAGCACCGGCACCAGGTCGTGCCGCAGAGGCTGCACCTGGCGCAGGCGAACCTCAAGCAGGGGGAGGCGAAGTTCGCCGCCGACCTGGCCGAGGTGACCGAGGGCAGACCCGACTTCGTCACGCTCAACGAGGCGGGCTACCGGACGGACGAGGAGATCCGGCCGCAGGGGTACGACGCGTACCGCGGCCTGAGCTCGCCGTACACCCGGGAGACGCCGGTCCTGTGGCGCAAGCACCGGTGGGAGGCGATCGGCCACGGCACCCGGTGGATGACCCGGCGGCAGGTCCGGTGGGGCCAGCGCGCCGTCAACTGGGTGACCCTTCGCTCGACCCGCACCGGCAACGTCGTCTCGGTGGTCTCCGCGCACCCGGCGCCGACGCTGCCGCGCACCGAGGGGCTGCTGCCGAAGTTCGCCAAGCACCTGGTGACGGTCGTGACCCACCTGGAGAAGCGCGGGCCGGTGCTCGTCGGCGGCGACCTCAACTCCCACTACACCTCGAGCCTCTTCCCGCGGACCATCTTCGACAAGGGCGGACTGACCTCGACGTACGCGACCTTCGGGATGCCGGTCGGCGGCACCGGCGACCACGGTGGCGCCACCATCGACTACCTGCTCTACACGAGTGGACTGGTGCCGAAGGAGCAGTCGACGGCGGAGCTGCACTCCGACCACGACGCCGTCTTCGGCACGTTCAAGCTCGGGAGCTGACCGTCCGGAAGCAGCCGAGGACGTGGCCGTCCAGCACGCCGACCGCGTTGAGCATGCTGTGCGCGACGACCGGCCCGACGCCGCGGTAGCCGCGGGTGCGGAGCACGGCGCTGACGCGATCCCCGACGGGCGCTGAGTCGAGCGCGCTCGCCCAGGACGTGACGGGACCGCGCGCCACCGGCGCGTGCGCCCACACCAGCTCGTCGAGCGACGGCCCCTCGACCACCAGCCGGGCGTTGTGGATCACCTGCTCGATCTTGCGCCGCTGACGCACGACCCGACGATCGGCGAGGAGCCGCTGGACGTCGCGTTCGTCGTACGCCGCCACCACGGTCGGCTCGTAGCCCGCGAAGGCGTCCCGCATCGCGTCGCGACGGCGGAAGACCACCTCCCACGAGAGCCCGCCCGCCATCAGCGCCTCGGTGAGCGCCCGCAGCAGCCCGGCCTCGTCGTGCACCGGCGTGCCCCACCCGACGTCGTGGTAGTCGACGAGCCCCGCGATCGGCGCACCGGCCCAGTGGCAGCGCGGCCGCCCGTCCGCGAGGGTGACGGTGAGCGGGGTGTCGGGATCGATCCCCCGCCCGACCATCGCCCGCACACCACGACGGTAGCCCTCGCCCGGACGCGACGAGGCCCCGTCCGGATGATCCGGACGGGGCCTCGTCGACTGGCTGGCGGTGGCGGTGGGATTTGAACCCACGGTGGGTTTGACCCCACACAACATTTCGAGTGTTGCACCTTCGGCCGCTCGGACACGCCACCGCGGGAGACAGTACCGGAGGGCCTCGGGGCGGACGAAATCAGGAGGCGGGTGCCCAGCCCGGCTCGCGGCCGGTGGCGCCGGCGAGGCGGTCGAGGAGCGCGGCGTCCTCCTCGACGGGTACGGCGGGGCCGAAGGGGCCGTCGCCGGCGCCCTCGGGCACCTCGAAGCCGCGGGCGAAGTCGAGCGAGGCCCGGACGACGCTCTCGTGGGGGTCGTAGGCCTGGCCGGTGGCGCGCGCGAGGTCCCAGCCGTGGACGACGACCTCGTCGAGGGCGACCAGGGCGGCGATCTCGGCCGGCATCTCGATCGGGCCGGCCATGGTGAGGCCGGCGTACGCGTCCGGGTCCTCCCAGGCGGCCGCGAGGGCGGTGAGCCGGGCCGGGATGGCGTCGCGCCAGTCGCCCGGCAGCGCGGCGGCGTCCGCCGAGGGCGAGGCGCCGCCCGGCGGGGCGGACTTGGTCGCGGCCCAGGTGAAGGCGAGGGCGAGGCCGTGCACGTGGTCGAGCAGGTCGCCGACCGTGTACGCCGGACAGGGGGTCGGCGCGCCGAGCTGGTCGTCGCGGACGCCGCGCACGAGGGCGGCGACCAGGTCCGTGGCCGGGCGGAAGTCGATGGTGTCCATGCCCTGTCGACCCGTCGACAGCGGCGGACTCATCGCATTCGTTGACACGACAACACCGAGCCCTAGGCTGGGGCCGTGGAGTGCGCATGGAGCCGCTGACCGACGCGGACGCGGAGCTGTGGGCCGCGTGGGTGGCCGCGAGCGAGGCGTTGGCGCAGGTCAGCACCGATGTCGCCGAGGCGACCGGCCTCTCGGAGCCCGACGTCACCGTGTTGATGTGTCTCCAGCAGGCGGACGGGGCGCGGCTGCGGCAGAGCGACCTCGCCACGACGACGGGCTGGCACCGCAGCCGTCTCTCCCACCACCTCAAGCGGATGGCCGAGCGTGGACTCGTCAACCGCACGGAGGTGCCCGGCGGGGTCGAGGTGCGGTTGACGACCATGGGTCGTGCCGCCGCGGCACGGGCGCGGCCCGTGCACGCCGACGCCGTACGCCGTCACCTCGTCGCGCCGCTCCCGTCCCGAGACCGGGAGCGGCTCGTCACGATCCTCCGGAGGCTCACAGCCCCGGGATCGTGAGCACCGAGGGGTAGGTGTCGGAGTTGTGGATCGTGAGCCCGGTCAGCGTCGAGGGCAGGTCCTGCACCGTCGGCGAGAGGTGCGGCACGTCGAAGGCCTGGATCGCGATCCGCAGCCGGTGACCCGGCGCCAGCTCGGCGGCGGTCGGGAAGATCTCGACGTCGACCGGCGCGACCTCGCCGCTCGCCAGCGGCTGCTTCGACGCCCGGGTGAACGGGTGGTAGGGCTGGATCAGCTGCCCGTCGAGGTAGCGGCTGCGCCTCTTGTCGAGCTTGCGCTGGGCGATCGTCTGCCAGCCACCGGTGAGGCGGGTGACCGTGCCGTCGGGCGCGACGTCGGAGACCGAGACGGACAACAGGCCGTCGCCGCTGAGGCTCGAGGTGTAGAGCCGCGCGTTGATCGGTCCGCGCAGCCGGACGGTGTGGTCGAGCGGATCGGTCTGGAAGACCACGCCAGTCTTGTCGTTGGGCGCGTTGTCGCTCCAGCACGGCAGGTCCGCGAGCGCGGCCTCGGGCAGCCCGGCGGTCCACTGGTTGGTGGAGCGGGTGCAGAGGCCGGAGACCGGGACCGGAGGCACGTACGCCGTACCGGCCTCGACGTGCTGGTCGGGGTCGCCCTCCGTCAGCGTGCCGATGCCGCCGCCGGCCCGCGCCGCGCCGGTGAGCCGGAAGGACTCGGCGTGCTGGTCGCCCATCCAGCTGTCGGCGTGCGTCCAGTCGCCAGAACCCTGCTCGTAGGAGGTGATCGGCGCGATGTCGGAGTCGAGCGTCGGGTCCTTGATCCCCTTCACGTAGCGGTCGAACCACCGCAGCTGCAGCTCGTCGAGGGTGCCGTAGCCGGCCTGGTCGATGTCGCTCGCGGCAGAGCCCTCGAGGTGGTCCCAGGGACCGATGATCATCTTCACCGGGACGCCGCGCTGCTGGAGGTTCTCGAAGAGCAGCGGGGTGCCGCGCTGGAAGATGTCGAACTCGCCGCCGACCAGGAACGTCGGCACCTGCACCTTGCCGATCACCCGGCCCGGGGAGCGGTCCCGGTAGAACTTCCCGTCGTACGCCTCGTCGCCGCCGAGCAGCGCCTTGAGCATCAGCGGGATGGTGAAGGTCCCGGCCGCGGTGAGGTGGGAGACGAGCGCGCCGAAGCCGGACTCGGGGTCGGTCGCGGTGACGGCCGGCGGGATCACGCTGGTGCCGGTGACCAGGCCGAGCCAGAGCGGGATGAAACCGACGTCGATCTGGCCGCCCGAGGCGACGACGTCGCGGTAGACGTCGGCGGCCGGGACCTGCGGGAAGATCGCCTTGAGACCCTTCGGCTGGCTGCCGGCGGCGAAGATCTGGCTCATGCCGAGGTACGACGGGCCGTTCATGCCGACCTTGCCGTCGCTCCACGGGCGCTGCTTGGACGCCGCCCACTCGACGATCTCGCCGGCGTCCTTGTCCTCACGCCGGCTGAACGCCGCCCACTGGCCCTCGGAGCTGCCGGTGCCGCGGGCGTCGACGGTCAGGTGGGCGTAGCCGCGCTCGACGAGGTAGTCGGGGGCCGCCCCGGTGAGGCCGCCGCTGACGTTGCCGGAGGACTTGTTGTACGCCGTGATCGTGACGATGACCGGGAAGCGGCCGTCGACCGGCGCACCGTCCGCGTCGGCGGGAAGGACCAGGTCGCCGCGGAGCACGACGCCGTCGGACATCGGGATCGCGAGGTCGGTCCGGGTGACCGTGCCGGGGTAGTCGGCGGGGCGGGCGGTCCAGCCACTCTTCTGCTGGGTGACGTGGGCCGCGGCCGCGTGGGTCGGTCCGGCCGACGCGAGGGCAGGCAGCGGGCTGAGCAGCGTGCCCGAGACGAGGACGGCGGCGAGGCGTGAGGCGATCCGGCCACTCCCCTTGCGATGAGTCATGCGCAGACAACGAGACCGTGTAACAGTGAGTTACGGGCGTCACTCCGCGACCTGCAGGATTCACCGGTGCACCGGTGAATGCCGCACTTCTCAGGCGTTGCAACGCCCGGGAAGTGACAGGGAAGCCTGAGAAGTAGGGGGACGACCCCGACCTCAGTCGACGACCTCAGTCGACGACCTCAGTCGACGACCTCAGTCGACGACGATCACGTGCAGGGTGCGTGGGCCGTGGACGCCCTCGACCCGGCTGAGCTCGATGTCGCTGGTGGCCGACGGGCCGCTGATCCAGGTGTGCGGCCGGGCAGGGTCGAGCAGCGGGAGCGCGTCGGGGACGTCGGGGACGACCTGGTCGACGCGGACGATGCAGACGTGCAGGTCGGGCACCAGCGAGATCGCGCGCCGGCCCTGGCCCGGCCCGTGGTCGAGCACGATCGTGCCGGTCTCCGCGATGCCCACCCGCGCCTCGGTGACCACCGCGTCGATCGCGTCGAGCTCGGCGGCGGTGAGGCCGGTGTCGGCCACGGCGCCCGGCACGGTCACCCCCAGACCGTCGGGTACGACGGCGCGCGCCCCGGCCGGCAGGGCCTCCGCGACCCGCGCGGTCAGATCGGCGGGCGTGCAGCGCACGACGGTCGCCCGGTAGTCCTCGACCCGCTCGACGAAGAGCCCGACCACGTCCGCGGGCGGCGAGATCCGCGGCGACGGCGGAACGGCGTACCCGGGCTCGACGCCCTCGAGCGCCCGCCGGACCCGGCCGAGGACGTCGTCGCGGGCGCTCATGGCCTGCCCCCGTCGGTGCGCTTCCACCACTGGCGGAAGGACTCGCGCGGGGCGGGTGGGAGGTCGCGGGCGGAGGTCCACTTCGACGCGCCGACGCGCCGGGCGACCCGCAGGCCCACCCGGGTGAAGCGCTCCCCGAGGCCGAGCTTGCGGGAGTCCGAGAGTGCGACGGCCGCGCCCTTGAAGGCGACGGCCTCCACCTTCGGGACACCACCCCGGTGGGCGTCGACGACCTGCGCGCGCAGGTCGACGAGGACCGAGGGGATGTCGATCCGGACCGGGCAGGCCTCGAAGCAGGCGCCGCAGAGCGAGGATGCGTAGGGCAGGGAGTCGACCTGCTCGTCGTGCCCCGGACCCTTGAGCAGCGGGTTGAGGATCGCGCCGATCGGGCCGGGGTAGACCGAGCCGTAGGCGTGGCCGCCGGTGCGCTCGTAGACGGGGCAGACGTTGAGGCAGGCCGAGCAGCGGATGCAGCGCAGCGCCTGGCGGCCGACCTCGTCGGCGAGGGCGTTGGTGCGGCCGTTGTCGAGCAGGACGACGTGCACCTCCTGCGGGCCGTCGCCGGGGCTGATGCCCGACCAGGTCGACGTGTAGGGGTTCATCCGCTCGCCGGTCGAGGAGCGAGGAAGCAGGCGCAGCAAGGGATCCAGCCCCTCCCAGGTCGGCACGACCTTCTCGATGCCGACCACGGAGACGAGCACCTCGGGGAGGGTCAGGCACATCCGGCCGTTGCCCTCGGACTCGACCACGACCAGCGTGCCGGTCTCGGCGACGGCGAAGTTGGCGCCGGAGACGCCGACCTTGGCGCGCAGGAACTTCTCGCGCAGGTGGGCGCGCGCCGCAGCCGCGAGTACGGCGGGCTCGTCGGTCAGGTCGTCGGGAGCGGGCCGGCCGACCGCGGCCATCTCGCGCAGGAAGATCTCGCGGATCTCCGAGCGGTTGCGGTGGATCGCCGGCACCAGGATGTGCGAGGGCAGGTCGTGCCCGAGCTGCACGATGAGCTCGGCGAGGTCGGTCTCCCAGGCGGCGATGCCCTCGGCCTCGAGGGCCTCGTTGAGCCCGATCTCCTGGGTGACCATCGACTTGACCTTCACGACCTCGTCGACGCCGTGCCCCTTCGCGATCGACGCGACGATCGCGTTGGCCTCGGCCGCGTCGCGCGCCCAGTGGACGGTCGCACCGTTGGCGGTGAGGGTCTCCTCGAGCCGCTCGAGGTGGGTGGCGAGGTCGACGAGCGCCGACTCCTTCACCCCCGCGCCCGCCAGCCGCAGGGCCTCCCAGTCGCTGTTGGCGTTCACCTCGTCGATCAGTCGCAGCCGCTTGGCGCGGATCGTGCCGGTGGCGTGGGCGAGGTTGTGGCGCAGCTGCGCGTTGCCCAGCGCCTCCTGGGCCGCCTTCGGGAAGGCTGGCATGCCGACGAAGGTGCCGCCGCTCATTCGGTGGCCGCCAGGATCTCGGCGAGGTGCACCGTGCGGACGCCGGCGCGCTCTCGGGTCATCAGGCCACCGATGTGGGTCAGGCAGGAGTTGTCGCCGGCGACGAGGACCTCCGCACCGGTGTCCTGCACGTGCCGGACCTTGTCGGTGCCCATCGCGACCGACGTGTCGGCGTTCTTGACGGCGAAGGTGCCGCCGAAGCCACAGCACTGATCGGCCGCCGGCAGCTCGAGCAGGGTCAGGCCGCGGACGGCCTCCAGCAGCTGTCGCGGCCGGTCGCCCACCCCGAGCATCCGCAACGAGTGGCAGGTCGGGTGGTAGGTCACCGTGTGCGGGTAGTAGGCACCCACGTCGGTCACCCCGAGCACGTCGACGAGGAACTCCGAGAGCTCGTAGACCTTCGGCGAGGTCTCGGCGACAGCGGACTCCAACGCCGCGTCGCCGGAGCGGCGGGCCACGATCGAGTGCTGGTGCCGGGCGCAGCCGGCGCACGACCCGGACGGCGTGACGACGGCGTCGTACCCCGCGAACGCGTCGACGAAGTTCCGGACCACCGGCACGGCCTCGTCGAGGTAGCCGGTGTTGACCATCGGCTGCGCGCAGCAGGTCTGCCGGGCCGGGAAGTCGACCTCGACGCCCAGGCGCCGCAGCAGGGTCACGACCGCCTTGCCGGTGTCGGGGTAGAGGGCGTCGTTGATGCACGTGACCATCAACGCGACCCGCATGGAAGACATCATACCTTTGCTGCGCGCCGCTCCGCCGCGTCCCAGTCCGCGCTCGCGGCGGAGCCGCTCGCCGGCTCGAAGCGGCGTACGTCGTGGGTGCGTCGGATCAGCGCACGCATCGCGGCCAGGTCGGGCAGGTCGGCACCCAGGGCGCGGGCCTGCACCAGCCCGTTGCCCAGCGCCGCGGCCTCGCCGGGACCGGCCAGCACCGGGACGCCGAGGGCATCGGCCGTGAGCTGGCAGAGCAGGTCGTTCTGCGAGCCGCCGCCGACGACGTGCACGACATCGACGTCGCGGCCGGCCAGGGTCGCCGCCAGCCGGACGTTGCGCCGGTAGGCGAGGGCCAGGCTGTCCAGGATGGTCCGGGTGATCGCGACCGGGGTGCGCGGGATCGGCTCTCCGGCCTCGCGGGCCAGCTCCTGGATCCGCGACGGCATGTCACCGGGCGTGAGCAGCCGCGGGTCGTTGATGTCGACCACCGTCCGCAGCGCGGGCGCGTCGGCCGCACCGGCGAGCAGCGCCGGCAGCGTGACGTCGGCCAGCCGCTTGTCCGCCCAGGTGCGCACCGACTCCGAGAGGACCCACAGGCCCATGACGTTCTTGAGGAAGCGGATCGTGCCGTCGACGCCGGTCTCGTTGGTGAAGTCGGCCTCGCGCGCCTCCGCCGACAGGACCGGGCCGTCGAGCTCGAGCCCGACCAGCGACCAGGTGCCCGACGAGATGTAGGCGAACGACTCCTCGCCCGCGGGCACGCCGACGACCGCCGAGGCGGTGTCGTGGGAGCCGACCGAGATGACGGGTACGCCGGGAGCCCCGACGTACGCCGCCACCTCGTCCACCACCGGGCCCACCACGGTGCCCGGGTCGCGCAGCGGCGGGAGGATCCCCCAGGGCAGGCCGATGCGCTTCGCCAGCTCGAGCGACCACTCCCCCGTCCGCACGTCGTAGAGACCGGTCGTGGAGGCGTTGGTGCGCTCGGCACCGGCCTCCCCGGTCAGCCAGTAGGTCAGCAGGTCCGGCAGCAGGAGCAGCTGCTCGGCCGCCTCCAGCGACGGCGTGCCGAGCTCCGAGACCAGCTGGTAGATCGTGTTGAAGGGCAGCTGTTGCAGCCCCGTCACGTCGTAGAGCTCGGCGTCGGAGACGACCTCGCGCACCCGGGCGGGTACGCCGTCGGTGCGGCTGTCGCGGTGGCTGCGCGGGTTGCCGAGCAGCCAGCCGTCGCGGCCGACCAGGCCGTAGTCGACGGCCCACGAGTCGATGCCGATGCCGTGCAGCCGCCCGGTCCGGGCGACCTCGCGGACGCCGGTCAGCACCTCGCGGTGGATGCCGAGCACGTCCCAGAAGAGGCCGCCACGCACCGGCACCCCACCGTTGGAGAACCGGTGCAGCTCCTCGAGGTGCAGCGTCCGCGAGCCGACCCGGCAGGCCATCACGCGCCCGCTGGTCGCCCCGAGGTCGACCGCCGCGACCCGGACCGGTTCCGAGGTGGAGCGAGGAGTCATCGCAGGAACGCCGCCGCCACGCCCGCGTCGACCGGGATGTGCAGGCCGGTGGTGTGGCTGAGCTCGGCCGAGCAGAGGACGAAGACCGCGTTGGCGATGTTCTCCGGCAGCACCTCGCGCTTGAGGATGGTGCGCTGCGCGTAGAACTTGCCGAGGTCCTTCTCCTTCACGCCGTAGACGGCGGCGCGGTTGGCGCCCCAGCCGCTGGAGAAGATGCCCGAGCCCTGCACGACGCCGTCGGGGTTGACGCCGTTGACCTTGATGCCGTGCTCGCCGAGCTCGGCGGCCAGCAGCCGCACCTGGTGGGCCTGGTCGGCCTTGGCGGCGCCGTACGCGACGTTGTTGGGGCCGGCGAAGATCGAGTTCTTCGAGGAGATGTAGACGATGTCGCCGCCCATCCCCTGCTCGATCATCGCCTTCGCGGTCGCCTTGGCGACCAGGAAGGAGCCCTTGGCCATCACGTCGTGCTGGAGGTCCCAGTCGCGCTCGGTGGTCTCGAGCAGCGAGCGCGAGAGCGAGAGGCCGGCGTTGTTGACCACGAGGTCCACGCCACCGAAGGCGAGCACGGCCGCGTCGACCATCGCCTGCACGGCGCCGGCGTCCGAGACGTCGACCTGCACGCCGACGGCGACGTCCGTGCTCCCGATCTCGGCAGCGGCGGACTGCGCCTTCTCCAGGGACAGGTCGGCGATGACGACGCAGGCGCCCTCGGCCGCCAGCTTCTTCGCGGTGGCCAGGCCGATGCCGGACGCGGCACCGGTCACGAGCGCGACGCGGGTGGCGAGCGGCTTGGGCTTCGGCATCCGCTGGAGCTTGGCCTCCTCGAGCGCCCAGTACTCGATGCGGAACTTCTCCGCCTCGTCGATCGGGGCGTACGTCGAGAGGCCCTCGGCGCCGCGCATCACGTTGATCGCGTTGATGTAGAACTCGCCGGCGACGCGGGCGGTCTGCTTGTTGGCGCCGTAGCTGAACATGCCGACGCCGGGCACCAGGATGATCAGCGGGTCGGCGCCGCGCATGGCGGGCGAGCCCTTGACCTTGTTGCGGTCGTAGTAGCCGGCGTAGTCGGCGCGGTAGGCCTCGTGCAGCTCGGCGACCCGGGCCAGCACCTTCTCGATCGGGGCGTCGGCCGGGAGGTCGACGACCATCGGCTTGACCTTGGTGCGCAGGAAGTGGTCCGGGCACGACGTACCGAGCTCGGCCAGGCGCGGGTGGTTGCGGCTCGCGAGGAAGTCGAGCACCACCTTGTCGTCGGTGAAGTGGCCGACCATCGGGCGGTCCGCCGACGCGACCCCCCGCAGGGTCGGCGCGAGCTCGGCGGCCCTGGCGCGGCGCCTGGCGGGGCTCAACGGCTCCCACTTCTTCACGCGGGCACCGAAGGGCAGCTTCTTCGAGTTGGCCTTGATGTAGCGCTCCGCCGTACGGATGATCCAGAGCGAGTTCTTCTCGCACTTGTCGGAGGTCTCGCCCCACGCGGTGATGCCGTGGCCGCCGAGGATGCAGCCGATCGCCTGGGGGTTGGCCTCCTTGATCGCGGCGATGTCGAGGCCGAGCTGGAAGCCCGGGCGGCGCCACGGCACCCACACGACCTTGTCGCCGAAGATCTTGCGGGTGAGCTCCTCGCCGTCGGCGGCGGTCGCGATCGCGATGCCGCTGTCGGGATGGAGGTGGTCGACGTGCGGGGCGTCGACGAGGCCGTGCATGGCGGTGTCGATCGACGGAGCGGCGCCGCCCTTGCCGTGCAGGCAGTAGTCGAACGCCGCGACCATCTCGTCCTCGCGTGCGACGCCCGGGTAGACGTTGACCAGCGCGCGCATCCGGTCGAGGCGGAGCGCGGCGAGGCCGGCCTCGGTGAGGGTGCCGAGGTCGCCGCCGGAGCCCTTGACCCAGACGAGCTCGACCGGCTCACCGGTGACCGGGTCGGTCTCGGTGCCCTTCGCGGAGGTGTTGCCCCCGGCGTAGTTGGTGTTCTTCGGATCCGCGCCCAGCCGGTTGGACCGGGCGATCAGCTCCTGTGCGGTGCTCATGTGTTCAGTTCCATCCTGCCTGCGTGCCGCCGACGCGGTCCGCCTCGATCTGCTCCTGGTAGCCGCTCTCGAGATAGGCCCGCATCGGGTTGGCGGGCAGGTCTCGCTCCTCGCGCCATGCGGCGAGGTCGGCGCGGACGTCGGTGTAGAAGGCGTCCATGAAGATCTCGTTGGCGAGCAGGACGTCGCCGTCCTCCTGCGCCTGGGTGAGGGCGTCCCGGTCGAGGAGCAGCGCACGCGCCGTCATCTCCTGGACGTTGAGCACCGACCGGATCTGGCCCGGGATCTTCTTCTCGATGTTGTGGCACTGGTCGAGCATGAAGGCCACGTCCGAGTCGGCCTCGAACGCACCGCCCCGGGCGCACTCGACGAGGATCCGGAAGAGCTGGAAGGGGTCGGCCGACCCGACGATGAGGTCGTCGTCGGCGTAGAAGCGGCTGTTGAAGTCGAAGGAGCCGAGCTTCCCGAGCCGGAGCAGCTGGGCGACGATGAACTCGATGTTGGTGCCCGGCGCGTGGTGACCGGTGTCGAGGCAGACCATCGCCCTCTCGCCGAGGGCGGCCACCTGCACGTACGACGTGCCCCAGTCCGGGACGTCGGTGTGGTAGAACGCCGGCTCGAAGAACTTGTACTCGAGCACCAGCCGCTGGTCGTCGCCGATCCGGTCGTAGATCGTCTGCAGGCTCTCGGCGAGGCGGTCCTGGCGGCCGCGCATGTCGGCCTGGCCCGGGTAGTTGGAGCCCTCGGCGAGCCAGATCTTCAGGTCGCGCGACCCGGTCTGGTCCATGACGTCGATGCACGCGAGGTGGTGGTCGATCGCCTTCTGCCGGATCCGCTTGTCGGTGTGCGTGAGGGCGCCGAGCTTGTAGTCGTCGTCCTGGAAGGTGTTGGAGTTGACCGTGCCGAGCGCGATGCCGAGGTCCTCGGCGTACCGGCGCAGCGCGGCGAAGTCGTCGACCTGGTCCCACGGGATGTGCAGGGCGACCGACGGCGCGAGGCCGGTGAAGCGGTGCACGGTCGCCGCGTCGGCGATCTTCTCCTCGGGCGTGCGGGGGGTGCCCGGGGTGCCGAACACCTTGAACCGCGTCCCGGAGTTGCCGTAGGCCCACGAGGGGACCTCGATCGCCTGCCCCTCGAGGAGGGGTGCGATCTCGCTGAAGGTCGTCATCTCACATCACTTCTGTACGTCGTCGTCTGTGGTCGTGCCGATGAGCTGGTCCTCCAGGTGGAAGACCTCCTCCAGGACCAGGAACCCCTCGTCGGGGGCCTGGCCGTCGAGCTCCTCGAAGAAGTCCCCCATCTCCGCCTGCCACCGGGCGTTGACATCGGTGGCGGCCATCCCTGCCTGGGCGGCCGCGACGGAGTCGGGGGTCTCGAAGTAGCCGATGAGGAGACCGTCCTCGCGCAGGAACAGCGAGTAGTTGTGCCAGCCCGTGTCGTGCAGCGCCCGGAGCATGTCCGGCCACACCGCGGCGTGCCGGGTCCTGTACTCCGCGATCCGGTCACGCTTGACCTGGAGCTGGAAGCAGACGCGGGGCATCGCCACACCTTTCACGGGCAGGGGTGTTGGGGAGGGGTGCTGCCGGCCGGCCGGGTCAACGGACGGAGGTCGAGGGAGACGACCGGCCGGCAGCACGTTGATCGGACGAGATCGACTCAGAAGTCGAAGTCGTCGATGTTGTCCTTGTTGAAGCGGTACGGGTCACCGAGGAGGACGGTGCCGTCCTTGCCGACGGTGAAGTCGCCCAGGTCGCCGGCGGTGAACGAGTCGCCCTCGGCGCCGGTGATGTCGCCGTTGACCAGGGCCTGCGCGGCGTACGCCGCGAGGTAGCCGAGGTCGTGCGGGTTCCAGAGCGCGAACTCGGTGACGGTGCCGTCCTTGACGTACTCGCGCATCTGGTTCGGGGTGCCGAGGCCGGTCAGCGCGACCTTGCCCTTGGCGTCCGAGGTCGAGAGGTAGCGAGCGGCCGCCGCGATGCCGACGGTGGTCGGCGAGATGATGCCCTTGAGGTCGGGGTGCGACTCGAGGAGACCGGCGGTCTTGTCGAAGGAGGTCTGGTCGTCGTCGTCGCCGTAGACGACGTCGACGAGGTCGATGTTCGGGTGGTCGGCCGCGAGGTCCTTCTTCATCAGCTCGATCCACGCGTTCTGGTTGGTCGCGTTGGCGGCGGCGGAGAGGATCGCGATCTGGCCGGAGTCGCCGATCTGCTCGGCGATCATGTCGACCTCGACCTTGGCGATGCCGTCGGCGGTCGCCTGGTTGATGAAGAGGTCGCGGCACTCCGGGTTGGTGTCGGAGTCGAAGGTGACGACCTTGGTGCCGGCGTCGCGCGCCTCGTCGAGGGCGTCGCAGATGGCCTCGGGGTCGTTGGCCGACACGACGAGCGCGTTGACGCCTTGCTGCGCGGCGGTGTTGATGTAGGAGACCTGCGCGTCGGGGGTGGCCGTGTCGGGGCCGACCTCGTCGTAGGTGCCGCCGAAGGCCTCGACGGCCTCCTTGCCACCCGCGTCGCTGGTGTCGAAGTAGGGGTTGCCGAGGTTCTTCGGCAGGAAGGTGACGGAGACGTTGCCGCCGTCACTGCCACCACTGGAGCTGCTGCCACCGTCGCTGTCGCTGCTGCCACAGGCGGTCAGCGCCAGGCTGGCGACGACGGTCACCGCAGCCAGGGCGGAGAGCCGCCGGTTCCGGATCTTCATGGTGCTCACCTTTCGTTGGTGCATCTGTTGTCGTGCGGTTGTTCCGAGTCAGGAGAGGCGCCGGCGGGCCCACACCCGCTGCACCCAGGCGATGGCGGGGGTCGCCATCACGGAGAGGACGAGGAGCGTGCCGATCACGATGTTGATCTTGTTGACCGTGTAGCCCTCGAGCCGCATGGCGCTGGAGATGACGCCGATCAGGACGACGCCGGCGACGACCCCGTGCAGGGCGCCGCGGCCGCCGAAGATGGAGACCCCGCCGAGCAGCACCGCCGCGATCACCTGGAGCTCCAGGCCGCTGGCGTTGTCGCCGCGGGCGCTGCCGTAGCGCAGCGTGAAGTAGAGGCCGGCGAAGGCCGACACCGCGCCCGACATCACGAAGAGCAGGAGCTTGGTGCGCTCGACGTTGACACCGGTGAAGTGCGCTGCCTCGTCGTTGAGCCCGATCTCGTAGACACCGCGCCCGAAGGTCGAGAAGTGCAGCAGCCACACGAAGAGGACCAGCAGGACCAGGAACGGGACCAGGATCATCGGGTAGCTCGTGCCGTCGCCGAAGATCCGGTTGCTCGGCCAGTCGCGCCACTTGTCCGGGAAGTCGGTGATCGCCTTCGTGCCGAGCAGGCCCTCGGCCAGGCCGCGGTAGAGCGCCAGCGTGCCGATGGTGACGGCGAGCGACGGGAGCCCGACGTACGCGACCAGGAAGCCGTTGACCGCGCCGCAGAGGACGCCCGCGAGGATCGCGGCGAGCGCCGCCATCGGCATCGACCAGCCGGCGTCCGCGTGGAGGGTGCCGAGCAGCGCGCTGGACAGGCCCATCACGCTCGCCACCGACAGGTCGATCTCGCCGGTGACGATGACCAGCGTCATCGGCAGCGCGATCAGCAGGATCGGCGCGATGTCGAGGAAGAGGTAGTAGAGCGTCAGCGGACCGTCGAAGTTCGGGACGTTGCCGCGCGAGTAGAAGAAGACGACCAGCAGCAGCGCGATCACCGCGAACTCGCGGGTCAGCAGCACCCGGCGCCACAGTGCGTGCGCGTACGACGGGTAGGTGCGGGGCGTGCTCTCGGCCGGAGCGGTTGCGGTGCTCATGAGGCGGTCCCCACCTTCGTCGGAGCGGCGTGCGCCAGGTCGCGGGCCGCGATGAGCAGGCGTTCCTGGCGGCGGGAGTAGAGCCGGTCGAGGGTGATCGCGCCGAGGATCAGCGCGCCGACGACGGCCTGCTGCCAGAAGTCCGAGATGCCCCAGACCGGCAGCGCCCGGTTGATGGTGATGAGCAGGACCGCGCCGATCGTGGCGCCCCAGACGGTGCCCACGCCGCCGGCGATCGCGACGCCGCCGATCACCGCGGCGCCGACGGCCTGCAGCTCGATGCCGAGGCCGGCGCCCGAGGAGACGGTGCCGTAGCGGGCGGCGTACACGACCCCGGCGAGGCCGGCGAGCGCACCGCTGAGCACGAAGGCGAGCAGCACCCGGCGGGTGACCGGGAGGCCGTAGAGCTTCGCGGCGTCCTCGTCGGAGCCGATCGCGTAGAACTCGCGGCCGCTGCGTGCGGTGTAGAGGTAGTAGCCCACCAGGCCCATGACGACCAGGGCGATGATCGTGACGACCGGGATCGTCAGGATCGCCTTGGTGCCGAGCTCGTTGAAGGAGGACGGGAAGTCGGAGGCGTTGACGCGGTCGCTGCCCGCCCAGGACAGGAAGATCCCGCGGTAGACGTAGAGCGTGCCGAGCGTGATCACGATGGCCGGCACCCGGCCGAAGGCGATCAGCACGCCGTTCACGAGGCCGAGCAGCGCGCCGAAGGCCAGCCCGATCACGAACACCAGCGGGACCGGCAGGTCCGGCCACTGGATGAAGACCTTGCCGGTGAGGTACGCCGTGAGGCCCAGCGTCGAGCCGACCGAGAGGTCGACGTTGCGGGTGATGATCACGACGGCCTGGCCGACGGCCAGGATCATCAGCAGCGCCGGCGAGACGAGCAGGTTGCGCCAGCCGTCGGAGCTGAAGAGGAAGCCGTCGCTCTTGAAGGTCGTGAGGGCGATGATCACGACGAGCACGGCGGCGACCGTGATCTCGCGGGACTTCGCGAGGCCGACCAAGGCGCGCTGCAGGCGCGGCTGGGCGCTCGCGGCGATGTCGAGCTGACTCATGCCGTGACCTCCGCGTCGACGGGCTGGGACGGGGAGTGCTGGATCGAGGCGGTGGCGGCGCGCATGACGTTCTCGGGTGTCGCGTCGTCGCGGGCGATGTCGGCGGTGATCCGGCCCTCGCAGACCACGAGGACGCGGTCGGCCATGCCGAGCACCTCGGGCAGCTCGGAGGAGATCATCAGGATCGCCAGGCCCTGGCCGGCCAGCTCGGAGAGCAGCCGGTGGACCTCGGCCTTGGTGCCGACGTCGATGCCGCGGGTGGGCTCGTCGATGATCAGCAGCTTCGGCTCGGTGGCCAGCCACTTGGCGAGCACGACCTTCTGCTGGTTGCCGCCGCTCATCGTGGTGGCGTGCATGTCGAGGGAGCTGGTCTTCACCTCGAGCCGGCCGGCCCACGGACCGGCCGCCCTGTTCTCCGCGCCGGAGGTGAGGAAGCCGGCCTTCGAGAGCCCGCGGCGGATCACGCCGGCGACGTTGCGGGACACCGACTCGTCGATGACCAGGCCCTGCTTGCGACGGTCCTCGGGGACGAACGCCATGCCGGCCCTGATCGCGGCCCGCGGCCGGTGGGCGGGTACGTCGGAGCCGTGCATCCGCACCCGGCCCGCGTCGTACCGGTCCACGCCGAATACGGCGCGCGCGATCTCGCTGCGGCCGGCGCCGACCAGGCCCGCGAGGCCGACGATCTCGCCGGCGCGGACCTGGAAGGAGACGTCGCGGAAGAGGCCGGCCGAGCTGAGGCCCTCGACGTCGAGGACGACGTCGCCGATCTCCGCCGGGGTCTTCGGGAAGAGGTCGGTGACCTCACGGCCGACCATCTGCGCGACCAGCTGGTCGACGGTCGTGTCCGCGATCGACTGGGTGGAGATGTAGGCGCCGTCGCGCATCACGGTGACCGTGTCGCAGAGGTCGAAGACCTCGTCGAAGCGGTGGGAGATGAAGACCAGGGCGCGGTTCTCGTCGCGCAGGCTGCGGGCGACCGCGAAGAGCCGCTCGACCTCGACGCCGGAGAGGGCCGCGGTCGGCTCGTCCATGATCAGGACGCTCGCGTCGAGCGAGATGGCCTTGGCGATCTCGATGATCTGCTGGTCGGCGATCGAGAGGCCGCGGGCCGGGCGACGCGGGTCGATGTGCACCCCGAGTCCGGCGAAGAGGCGCTCGGCCTCGGCGTACATCGCGGCCCGGTCGATGCGCCGCCCGGTGCCCAGCGGCTGGCGGCCCATGAAGATGTTCTCGGTGACCGAGAGGTCCGGGAAGAGCGTGGGCTCCTGGTAGATCACCGCGACGCCGGAGGCCTTGGAGTCGGCGGTCGACCCGAAGTCGACGTCCGTGCCGTGCAGGCGGAAGACGCCGCTGTCGCGGCGGTGCACGCCGGCGACGATCTTGACCAGGGTCGACTTGCCGGCGCCGTTCTCGCCGACCAGCGCGTGGATCGATCCGGGAGCGACAGCGAGGCTGCCCGAGCGCAGCGCGGCGACGGATCCGAACGACTTGGCCACGTCGCGCAGCTCGAGGGCGAAGCCACCCTCGGGTGCGGTTCCGGGCATGGAGTGCTCCGTTCGTTGACTCGGCTGAACTGGATTGAAAGGTTTCAATCCGACGCCCGGACCATAAGTGGCCGCGATCACACGCGTCAACACCTTCGGCGAAATCTTGCCGTCACAATCCGGACACGGAGCCGCCGACGTGCCTCTACGCTGTGCTTGATCGTTTCAAGGAACGAGCCTCGAGGAGGTCGGATGCCAGGGCGTGAGCCGGGCGCGCGCAGCGCGTCGGTCAAGGACGTCGCCGCCGCGGCGGGCGTCTCCCTCGGCACGGTCTCGAACGTCCTCAACCGGCCCGACCGGGTCAGCCCGGAGACCCGCGAGCGGGTCCAGCGCGCGATGAGCGACCTCGGCTTCGTGCGCAACGAGTCGGCCCGCCAGCTGCGGGCCGGCACCAGCCGGACGCTGGCCTACGTGATGCTCGACGCCAGCAACCCCTTCTTCACCGACGTCGCGGCCGGCATCGACACCGCCGCCGAGTCGGTCGACCTCGCGCTCGTGCTCTGCAACAGCCGCAACTCCGCGCAGCGGGAGCGGTCGCACCTGGCGCTGCTCGAGCAGCAGCGGGTGCAGGGCGTGCTGATCACACCGGTCGAGCCGGACTCCCCCGCTCTCGAGGAGCTCGCCCAGCGCGGCACCCCGGTCGTCGTGGTCGACCGCACCCGTGCCGATCAGAGCTTCTGCTCGGTCGCCGTCGACGACGTCCTCGGCGGCCGCCTCGCGGTCGAGCACCTCCTCGACCGCGGCCACACCCGGGTCGCGTACGTCGGAGGCCCGCGGCACCTCGGCCAGGTGGCCGACCGTCTCCGCGGCGCCCGCGACGCGTGGTCGGCGGCGGGACGTCCCGAGGACGCACTGGTCGAGGTCGAGACCGCTGCCCTGACCGTCAACGAGGGCCGCGAGGCCGGGGCCCGGCTGGCCGGCCTCCCGGCCCGGCGCCGCCCCACCGCAGCCTTCTGCGCCAACGACCTGCTCGCCCTCGGCCTGCTCCAGCACGCGATCTCCTCGGGCGTGCGGGTGCCCGAGGAGCTGGCCATCGTCGGCTACGACGACATCGACTTCGCCGCCGCGGCCGCCGTGCCGCTGACGTCGGTGCGGCAGCCGCGCCAGCTGCTGGGGCGCACCGCCGCGGAGCTGGTGCTCGACGAGTCCGCCAACGCCGACCACACCCACCGGCAGGTGCTCTTCACCCCCGAGCTGGTCGCCCGGGCCTCGACGTTGGGCTAGGCCCAGACCTCTACAGCGTGTCCTCGACCCAGTCGGCGATGTAGGCGTTGATGTGCGGCATGTGGTCGAGCCCGACGTGCTCGGCCGCGCCCTCCTCCACGGTGAAGATCCGCAGCTCGCGCTTCGGGCTGTTCACCGCCTGGTCGTAGGACTGGTGGGCGTAGTCGACCGAGATCTGCCGGTCGTTGGCGCCGTGCGCGATGAGGAACGGCACGGTGATCTGGTCGACGACGCCGTTGAGCTGGACGCCCTCGGCGTACTCGATGAACTTGTCGACGTCGTCGAAGCCCCAGACCCAGAGGACGTGCTCCCAGTAGTGGGGCACGGGGTTCTCGCCCTCGCGCTGCAGGCGCTTCTTCTGGACCTCGCCCCAGTTGTGGTTGGCGCCCCAGACGGCGATCAGCTTGATCCGCTTCTCGAACGCCGCGGCGCGAGGGACGTAGTAGCCGCCGAGCGACCAGCCGACCAGGCCGATCCGGTCGCTGTCGACGTCGTCGCGGGCCTCGAGCCAGTCCACCTGGGCGGCGGCCCACTGCTCGGACTCGATGCGGGACTTCAGGTCCTGGAAGCGCAGCGCCTCGCCGGAGCCGGGGTTGTCGATCATCAGGACCGAGATCCCCCGCGCGCGCATCTCCTGCGCCCAGCCCGAGGTGTACATGTGCTCCTTGGTGGAGTCCAGGCCGTTCCACATGATCACGCAGGGGACGGGCTCGCCGTCGGTGCTGGCGTTGGAGAAGTACGCCGGGAGGGTGGTGCCCTCGAAGGGGACCTCGACCCGCGTCGTGGCGGGGTCGGCGAGCTCGAAGACCTTCTCGAAGGCGTCGAGCGCCTGCTGGTAGAACGCCCTCCGACCCGGATCGGTGTTGCTCAGCATCCGCTCCGCCTGGCAGACGTAGAGGCCCGAGCGGTACCACTGCTGGCCCGCCGTACGGAGATGTCCCGTGGCCTCGGACGCGCGCGCCTGGTCCGCGACCTGGTCGGCGACGGCCTTCCACGACTGCATGAAGACCTTGCTGCCCGAGTCGACGTCGGCGGCCTCGCGCGCCGGCCGGCAGGCCCGGTCCACCTCGTCGATCAGCCCGCCGTTGTTGAGCGTGGCGCAGACGCCGAGGTTCCAGACGTACTTGGGGCCGGTGAAGTACTCGAACATGTCCGTCACTGTGCCGGGCGTCACAGGATCGCGGAACCTGCCGGTGGTGATGCTTGGTATCGGCAGGCGCCAGCGTCGACGTACGGCTGCTGGTCGGAGACCTGCTGGCGTGGCTCGTGCTCGCTCAGTCGGCGTCGGGGACGAGGTCGGTGACGTAGCCGTACCGCTCGATCGCGAGCGTGTACGCCGCGCTGGAATCCAGCCTCGAGCGGCGCTCGGCGGTGGTCAGGTGCTCGATGACCAGGGACGTGGGGGTGGTGTCGATGAAGGCCATGCCCTCACGGTGCTCGGCCTTCCGAGGGCTCGACTGTGCCTCTGCTCGGCGGTTCCTGTGTCCTGGTCGGCGTAGCGTGCCGGCATGGACCGCACCGCCGCGCAGGCCTGGCTCGACCGCTACGTCGAGGCGTGGCGCTCCTACGACCCCGCCGCCATCGGCGACCTCTTCTCCGTCGACATCACCTACCGCTACCACCCCTCCGACGACCCCATCGCCGGCCGCGACGCCGTCGTCGCGTCGTGGCTCGGCGACGACCCCTCGGGCAACGCGTCCTCCCGCGACGAGCCGGGCACGTACGACGCGACGTACACGCCCTTCGCCGTCGACGGCGACACGGTCGTCGCCACCGGGTCGTCGACGTACCTGAAGGCACCCGGTGGCGCGGTGAAGGACGTCTACGACAACTGCTTCCTGATGCGCTTCGACGCCGACGGCCGCTGCTCGGACTTCACCGAGCTCTATGTGAAGCGCCCGCGCTGACGATCAGCGCGCCCAGGCCGGGACGATCACGGCGCCGCCGATGTGGCAGGTCGGCCCGGTCCGCGACTCGATGACGGCGGTACCCGCCCGGCGTGCGGTTGAGTACCGGTACTCGAGGTCGCCGTTGCCGCCGCCCTTGTACCCGTGTGGTCGGCCCTTGCCGACCAGGCGGAGGTCCGGACCGACGCAGTGGTGCGGGCTGGAGGTCGGGAACGCGGTGTAGACGGCGCCGTACCAGGCCCTCTTCGGGACCTTCGCCACGCGCAGGGCGGACCCGGCCGGAAGGTACGTGGCGCGCCCGTCCGCGTACCGGTGGTCGCGAACCCGACGGATCGGCCCGTCAGCCGCCGCCTGGCGATCGTCCAGCGCGCGGACGGCACACCTCCGCTCCGACCAGCCGCTGGTCGCTCCCCAGCCGTGCTGTCGGACCCGGACGCAGGTGATCTCGCCGGCGGCCAGGCGCACCCGGAGGCGACGGTCCGTGGAGTGGTCGACCCGGTCCGTCCACGGACGCGGCCGCGCGGCGCGTACGGGGGTCCGCGAGACCTGGATGTCGAAGCTGCGGTCCTGCGGGCCCGAAGCATCGCCCTGGTCGGCACCACCCGGGGCGATCCGGAAGAGCTGCGTCGGCTTCACGGTCACCGCGCCGAGGTAGCTGGTGCTGTAGACCTGTGGCGCCGAGACCGAGGGCGCCTCCGCACCAGCGAGGGACGGCTGGGCGGGCAGGGCGACGAGCGCCAGGGCTGACAGTGCCGCGAGCTTGCGCATGGTGGGACCTTCACTGTTCCGAGACGAGGCGCAAGTGTCACACGACGGCCGCTGCGAGCACGCCTCGAGCCCCGCCGGCCATGGCCGGCGGGGTGTGGTCAGCTCAGATGTCGGCGACCCGTCGGGCTGGTCCACACGAAGCTGGTCGGGCCGGTGCGCGTGTAGGTCCAGTCGCTGTGGGTTTTCAGCCGGTGGTGGCCGCGGCACAGCGGGGCGAGGTTGGAGCCGATGGTCGGGCCGAGCGGCCACTCGACGATGTGGTCGAGGTCGCAGCCGCGGGACGGCCGCGTGCAGTGGGGGAAGACGCAGGTTGGGTTGAGCAGGATCGCCTGCTCCTGCTGGGCTCCCGTGGGGGTGTAGCGATGCGTCACGAGCTCGGCGTTGAGATCGATCACGGGCTTCACGGTCAGCGCCGCGCCGGCCAGACTGCACCACTCGACGAGCTCCTCGGTGGTGATCACCGAGCGGGTGTTGTCGACCTCGACCAGCGCGTTGTCGGGTCGGGTGTGGGCATAGAGCACGATCTCGGTGGTCGAGCCCTCCTTGCCGAGCTGCCCGAGAGCCAGGGCGCGGCGCTGGTCCAGCGAGAGGTCGGGGTGGGTCGCGAAGAGCTCATGAGCCTTGGCGTTGACGACCTGGTCGAAGGCCAGCGCGACCGGCGCATCGACGAGAGCGTCGATGTGGACCTTGCCGGTCGTCGTCAGGTCGTCGGTGTGCACCCGGACGTAGTCGTCGTCGGCATGCCGCTGGCGGTCGGCCTCGAGGGCCTCGGGGTCGAGCTCGGCCTTCGCTCTCTCCACCGTGCGCTCGACCTGGGCGAGGGAGCAGCGGTGCGCGACGCGGGCCACGTGGTGGTCGACGTACGCCGCCGCCTCCATCGACAGGGCGCGGGTGGACTGGGCGACCTTGCGCGCCTTCCAGACGCGTACGTCGCCACGGACCAACCGCTCCCACAGCTCGGGCAGGCGGTGGTGGATCTCGACCGCGTCGCCGAGCAGGGCGCGGGCCGCGTCGGTGGAGATGCCGAGCGTGAGCGCGAAGTCGGCGATCGCGAACTCCGCGATGGTGGGCGCGCCGTCCCCGGCGATCGGCAGGTCGCGGTCGCCGTACGGGACGGAGATGTCGACCTCGTCGCCCGGGTGGAGCCGGACCCACTCCACCGCGATCTCGAGCTGGCGGGCCTCGGCGTAGAGAAGCAGTGCGAGGTTGTCGTCGAGCTCGCGCAGCAGCTCCTTCGCCGGGTCGGCGGGACCGGCTCCGGGAGTCGCGATAGCCGCTGCGGTCATGGAACAAGCCAAGCACTGCCCACCGACACTGATGATGCTTGTAGCGCTTGGGGATTCTGACTCTGCCGCCGACTGTCGACCTGTTGGTCTGACCCTCAGATTGGACTGTCGAGTCCCTGGGCGTTCGTTCGCCGGCCGGGCGGACA
>NZ_JAIQZJ010000006.1 GCF_020073815.1 Nocardioides mangrovi | reverse complement strand
GCCAAGGGCGCGTTAGCGTGAGTCACGAGGACCTCCAGTAGGTGGGTAGGTGTGGTAACCCCCTCCGTACTGGAGGTCCTCGCTATTCGTCTACGCCTCGCCGTTCACAACCTGATGAGGAACTACAACTAGTCGTCGGGGGTCTCGGTCAGGAGACCTTCTTCTTCTTGCTCGCGTTGGCGCGGTGCAGGTGAGCGGGGCCGATCTCGCCGCCCCGGAGCAGCTCGAGCCGCTCCTTGAGGATGTCCTCGAGCTCCTTCTCCGAGCGCCGCTCCAGCAGCATGTCCCAGTGGGTGCGCGCCGGCTTCTCGGCCTTCACCTCGGGCTGGATGCCGGCGACGCTGAGCGCCTCGGCTCCGCAGCGCGGGCACTCCCACACCGCGGGCACCTCGGCCTCGTCGGACATCGTGATCTCGAACTCGTGTCCCTGCGGACAGCGGTAGCCGACCTGCTGACGAGCCGCGAACTCGATGCCGCGCTCGTCCTCGAAGCTCTGGCCGCCCAGTCGAGCCCCACGCAGTGTGCGCTCTGCCATGAGCCACCTCCCGTTTCTTGTCCCCCGTGTGCGTGTCCGAGACGGACGGAACGCGCGTCCATGACGCTGCTGCGAGGCAGGGCACCCGGCGCGACGGTCCGATCGGTCGTGTACCCACTCCCGATCCGTCTCAACCCGTTCAACGGTAGAGCGGGACCGACAATTCCGACAAAGTGGCGATGTCACCGCAGTCACAGGGGCTTCTCAGGAAACAGGCGGGAGCGGACCGTCAGACCACCGCCGGGACGGCGTTGCCCGCTTCCTCGATCCCGCGCCGCGGGTCGAGCCGGACGAGCAGGAGCCCGCCGAGCACGAAGAAGACGATGAGGGCGAAGATCGCGGGCCGGTAGGACCCGGTGACCTGGAAGACCAGGCCGAACAGGAACGTGCCGAACCACGACGTACCCCGCTCGCAGGCGTTGTAGAGGGCGAAGTACTCGCCCTCCCGGCCGCGGGGGATGAGCAGGCTGAAGAAGGACCGGGACAGCGCCTGGGTGCCGCCGAGCACGATCCCGATCGCGATGCCGACGACCAGGAAGAGCGCCACGTTCTTCTCGGGCAGGAAGATCGCGGCGACCACGATGACCATCCAGCCGACGACGCCCCAGAGGATGGTCCGGTAGGAGCCGTACGTCGTGGCCATCCGGCCGAAGAAGAGCGCGCCGCCGAAGGCGACGAACTGGATGAGCAGGATCGTCGCGATCAGCACCGAGTCGCCGAAGCGCAGCTGCTTCGAGCCGTACGTCGAGGCGGCGTAGATGACCGTCTGGATGCCGTCGTTGTAGAAGAGGTAGGCGACCAGGAAGGTCAGCGTCATCGGGAAGCGCCGCATCTCCCGCAGCGTGGTGAAGAGCTGCCCGAAGCTGCGCTGGAAGAGGCTGCCGTCCTCGCGCACCACGCCCTGCGGCTCACGGTCGCGCAGCCGGAGCAGGGGGATGATCGTGAACCCGGCCCACCACACCGCGGCGCTGAGCAGCGAGACCCGTACCGACATGCCCTTGGACAACCCGAACGCGTCGTGCCCGAGCACCATGACCAGGTTGAGCAGGAGCAGCAGGCCGCCACCGAGGTAGCCGAAGGCCCAGCCGCGCGCGGAGACGGCGTCACGCTCGTCCTCGGTCGAGATGTCGACCAGGATCGCGTAGTAGCTGACCAGCGAGCAGCCGCCGAGGATGCTGCTGACCACGATCGCGAACGCGCCGAGCTGCCACTGGTCGCCGCGGAGGAAGAAGAGCAGTGCGCAGAAGAAGGAGCCGGCCCACGCGAAGCCCGCCATGTGCCACTTCTTGTGTGCCGAGCGGTCCACGAAGGCGCCGACCACGGGCAGGATGAACGCGCTGGCGATCGTCGCGAAGCTGGTGAGGTAGAACGGAAGCGAGCCGGCCGCGACGTCGAGCCCGAGCACGCTCACGGTCTTGGAGCAGGTGTCATCGGCGTCGACGCAGCCGGCGGCCTCGCCGGCGACGGTGATCATGTACGGCGCGAAGAGGACCGTCAGGACGGTCGTGTAGTAGGCCGAGTTGGCCCAGTCGTACCAGTTCCAGGCGCGTTGCTCGCGCCGGCGCTCCTCCGGCTCGACCGTCGCCGCGGTCATCGGTCCACCGGCCAGGCGCCACGCTCGGTCAGCACGTCCTTGAGTATGTCGGTGCGATCGGTGAAGAGGCCGTCGACGCCCCGGTCCAGCAGCGCGCGCATCTCAGCGGGCTCGTCGATCGTCCAGACGTGGACGTGCTTGCCGGCGGCGTGCGCGCGGCGCACGAAGCCGGGGGTGACGACCCGGATCCGGCCTCGCCGGTGGGGCACCTGGAGGGCCGCGAACCGGCCCCGTGTCAGCCGGTCGGCCAGCCGGGCGCTGGGCAGCAGCCGGAAGGCCGCGACCTCGAGCGGGGCCGCCGAGGTCGGGACCCGGCCGCCCGTGCGCCGGCGGAACCGGGCGATCCGGCGGGCGGCGAACGCGCCGACGAGGACGCGGTCCCAGGCCTCCCGGGCAGCGACGAAGTCGGCGAGGGCGTCGACCGCGCCCTCGGACTTGAGGTCGATGTTGAAGCGCGCGTCCGGGAAGGCGTCGAAGAGCTCGGCGAGGGTCGGGACGGCCTCCCGGCCGCCGACCCGCGCCCGACGTACCTCCGCCAGGGTGAGCGCGCCGATCTCGCCCTGCTGGTCGGTGACGCGGTCGAGGATGCTGTCGTGGAAGGCGAGGAGCACGCCGTCGCGGGTGACGTGCACGTCGGTCTCGAGGTAGTCGTAGCCGAGCGCCACCGCGTGCCGGAAGGCGGCCAGCGTGTTCTCGAGGCCCTCGATGTCGGGGTGGTAGGCGCCGCCGCGGTGGGCGAAGGCGAGGACGGAGCCCGGGGGAGCGAGCACCCGGTCCAGGTAGGGGAATCCGGTGCGCGGCGCGGTCACGGATGAAGTATCCCCGCGAGCGTCCCGGGCCCACGACCAGGTGGGCGGTAGCGTCGTCGCATGGAGACCTTGACCTGTCCTCGCTGCGGTGCCGAGATGGGCACGCGCTCGCTCGGTGCGGCCCACGGAGAGGGCGAGATCGCCTCGTGCCCCGACGGGCACGGTGTCTTCCTCGCCCGCGTCGACCTCGGCGCGCTCATCGAGGCCGAGAGCGACTGGCACCGCCACGCCGGCCAGCACACCGCCCCGATGCCGCGGATCACCGCCGACATGACCGCTCCGCCGGCCGGCAAGGCGCCCGCCCGCGCCTGGGTGGAGACCCTCTTCGACTGACCGCCGGACGGTGGTTGACAGGCCGGGGCAGCTCAGATGTCGCGGAACGTCTCGATGTTCGCACCGAGATGGTTGAGGCGCTCGGCGAGGTCCTCGTAGCCGCGGTGGATGACGTACGTCGACCGCAGCACCGAGGTGCCCTTGGAGGCGAGCATCGCCAGCAGGATGACCACCGCCGGCCGCAGCGCCGGGGGACAGATGAGCTCGGTGCCGGTGAAGCTGGTCGGGCCCTCGATCATCACCCGGTGCGGGTCGAGGAGCTTGACCCGCGCACCGAGCTTGTTGAGGTCGGTCAGGTAGATCGCGCGGTTCTCGTAGACCCAGTCGTGCAGCAGCGTCTGCCCCTCGGCGACGGCCGCGATGACCGCGAAGAACGGCAGGTTGTCGATGTTGAGGCCCGGGAAGGGCATCGGGTGGACCTTGTCGAGCGGGGCGTGCAGCTCGGACGGCTTGGTCGTGATGTCGACCAGCCGGGTGTGGCCGTTGAGCGCGACGTACTCGTCGGAGCGGTCGTAGCGCAGGCCCATCTCCTCGAGCAGCGCGAGCTCGATCTCCATGAACTCGATCGGCACGCGGCGGATCGTGATCGAGGACTTGGTGACGATCGCGGCCGCGAGCAGCGACATCGCCTCGATCGGGTCCTCGCTCGGGGCGTAGTCGACGTCGACGTCGATCTCGGCGAGGCCCGTGACGGTCAGGGTCGTGGAGCCGACGCCCTCGACGGTGACGCCGAGGCGCTGCAGGTAGAAGCAGAGGTCCTGGACCATGTAGTTGGACGACGCGTTGCGGATCACGGTGGTGCCCGGGTGCAGAGCCGCCGCCATCAGGGCGTTCTCGGTGACGGTGTCCCCGCGCTCGGTGAGCACGATCGGGCGTCCCGGCTCGATCGCCCGGTTGACCGCCGCGTGGTAGTGACCCTCGGTGGCCTTCACCTCGAGACCGAACGGCCGCAGCGCCGACATGTGCGGCTCGACCGTGCGGGTGCCGAGGTCGCAGCCGCCGGCGTAGGGCAGCTCGAAGGTGTCCACGCGGTGCAGCAGCGGACCGAGGAACATGATGATCGAGCGGGTACGGCGCGCGGCCGCGGCGTCGATGTGGTCGAGGTCGAGCTCGCGCGGCGGGATGATCTCGAGGTCGTTGTCGTCGTTGAGCCACCGGGCCTGCACGCCCATGCTGGTCAGCACCTCGAGCAGCCGGTTGACCTCCTCGATCCGGGCGACCTTGCGCAGCGTGGTGCGACCGCGGTTGAGCAGCGTGGCGCACAGCAGCGCGACGCCGGCGTTCTTGGAGGTCTTGACGTCGATCTCGCCGGAGAGCGTCGTCGGACCGGTGACGCGCAGGTGGGTCGGTCCGGCGCCGACGGCGACGATCTCGGAGTCGAGAGCGGCGCCGATCCGGGCGAGCATCTCCAGGGAGAGGTTCTGGTGGCCCTTCTCGATCCGGTTGATCGCGCTCTGGCTGGTGCCGAGCAGCTCGGCCAGCTGGGTCTGGGTCAGCCCCCGGTGCTTGCGAGCGTCCCGGATGAGGTTGCCGATGCGGTTCTTGTAGCCCTCGTCGCTCATGTCAGCCACGGTAACTCACATGTGAGATAACGCAAGAAACCCCGGGTCGCGGGGTGTCGCGTCCCGCCTGGGAGGATGGGGGACATGCGCGCCACGACGATCCACGGCACCCGTGACATCCGGGTCTCCGACGTCCCCGACCCCACGATCGAGGTCCCGACCGACGCGGTCGTCCGCGTCGTCGCGGGCTGCATCTGCGGCTCCGACCTGTGGCCCTACCGCGGCGAGAACGCGATCACCCCGGGCGACACGATCGGCCACGAGTGCGTCGGCGTGGTCGAGGAGGTCGGCTCCGCCGTCACGTCCTTCCGGCCCGGCGACTTCGTCGTGGTGCCGTTCGACCACTGCGACAACACCTGCCCGCACTGCCTGGCCGGCGCCCAGTCCGGCTGCGTCAACCTGGGCTTCACCGCGAGCGGCCAGGCCGAGTACACCCGGGTGACCCAGGCCGAGGGCAGCCTCGTGAAGACCGACGGGATGCCCGACGAGGGACTGATCCCGTCGCTGCTCACGCTGGCCGACGTCTTCCCGACCGGCTGGCACGCGGCCGTCTCCGCCGGCGTCCGCGAGGGCGGTACGGCGGTCGTCGTCGGTGACGGCGCGGTCGGCCTGTTCGGCGTGCTCTCGGCCTCGCTGATGGGCGCCGAGCGGGTCATCGCGATGTCGCGGCACCAGCCCCGCCAGGAGCTGGCCCGCGCGTTCGGCGCAACCGACATCGTGGCCGAGCGCGACCAGGAGGGCGTCGACGCGGTGCTCGAGCTCACCGACGGCGTCGGCGCCGACGCGGTGCTCGAGTGCGTGGGCACGAACCAGTCGATGAACACGGCGTTCCGGATCGCGCGGCCGGGGGCTCGGGTCGGGATGGTGGGCGTGCCTCACGGCGTGGACCTGCCGCTCTACCCGATCATGTTCCGCAAGAACGTGGCCCTGGCCGGCGGCATGGCGCCCACCCGGAAGTACCTCCCCGAGCTGCTGGACCGCGTGCTCGAGGGCGGCATCGACCCGGGCCGGGTCTTCGACCTGACGGTGCCGCTCGACGAGGTCGCCGACGGCTACCGCGCGATGGACGAGCGCCGGGCGATCAAGGTGCTCGTGCAGCCCTGACCGGTCCGGAGGGGCCGGTCAGGAGCCGATCAGCCGCAGGTCAGGACTTGCGGCCGGCGCCGTACAGGCCGGTGCCGACCAGCAGCGCGGCGCCGCCGATGAGCTCGGTGAGCATCACGGTCTTGCCCTGGTCGATGAAGACGCCGAAGAGCACGGTGAGGATGCCGAGCAAGCCCAGGAGGCCGAGGGTCGGCTTGGCCGGGAGCGAGGTGTTGAGCAGCATCGCGCAGATGATGACGACGGTGCCGATGAAGCCGACGCGGTAGCCGGCCCACATGCCCGACGCCTCGACGCCGAAGAGCGTCCAGCTGGCGAGGACCATCCCGATGCCCGAGACGAGGATGAGCATCCAGCCGGCCGGGGCGACGACCGGGACCGGGCCAGCGGGGACCGCCGAGGTGCTCGGGTGGGCGGGGACGCTGGGTGCGGTACGTCGCTCGGGAGTCGCCATGGCGCACAGAGTATTACGCGTAGGGTCTCGACGCATGACCGACCCGGCGAGTGACGCGGCCGACGAGCTGCTGGTGCTGGGGCCGCTGCTCCGCCACGTCGATGCGACCACCGCGTGCGTCTGGGTCGAGACGGCGGACGCCGCCACGGTCGAGGTCGTCGCCGGCGACCAACGCGCCGGCGCGGCGACCTTCCGCGTGCACGGTCACCACTACGCGCTCGTCGAGCTGACCGGTCTCACGCCCGGGACGACCACGCCGTACACCGTGGACGTCGACGGGGTCCGGGTCTGGCCGCCGGCGTCGGGCGAGCTCGCGGCCTACCCGCCGTCGGTGATCGCGACCCTCGAGCCGGGTCGGCCGCTGCGGATGGCCTTCGGCTCGTGCCGGGTGAGCATCAGCCACGACCGTGAGGGCAACGACGAGTTCGGCGTCGATGCCCTCCGCGCCTACGCCCTCTTCCTGGCCGGCGTCACGGAGGCGGGCTCGGAGGACCCGGGGGAGCGGTGGCCGGACCTGGTGCTCTTCCTCGGCGACCAGGTGTACGCCGACGAGACCAGCCCGCGGATGCGGGAGTTCATCGAGCAGCGGCGCGACCCGGAGCAGGCACCGTGGTACGAGCTGAAGGACTACCTGGAGTACGCACACCTCTACAAGCTCGCGTGGTCGGACCCGGCCAACAGGTGGCTGCTGTCCACGCTGCCGAGCGCGATGATCTTCGACGACCACGACATCCGCGACGACTGGAACACCAGCTGGACCTGGCGCCAGGAGATGGAGGCCACCTCCTGGTGGCACGACCGCGTCGTCGGCGGGCTGGCGTCGTACTGGGTCCACCAGCACCTCGGCAACCTCGGCCCGGAGGAGCGCGCCGAGGACCCGGTCTGGCGACTGGTCGTGTCGTACGACGGCCCGGGCGAGCTCGACCTGAGCGAGGTGCTCGACGACCTCGCGGCCGGCGCCGACCGCGACCCGACCCGCTACCGGTGGAGCTACAGCCGCGACTTCGACACCCAGGCGCGGCTGGTGGTCGTCGACTCACGCGCCGCCCGGGTGCTGCAGCCCGACCGCCGGGCGATGCTCGACGACGAGGAGCTGGCCTGGCTCGACACCCAGCTGACGGGGGACCGCGACCACCTGCTGATCGGCACGTCGCTGCCCTTCCTGCTCTCGCCGGGCCTGCACCACATCGAGTCCTTCGGCGAGTCGATCGCCCAGGGCGCGTGGGGCCCGCCGGGCAAGGCGCTGGGGGAGTACGCCCGCAAGCGCGCGGACCTCGAGCACTGGGCCGCCTTCCAGCGCGGCTTCCGGGACGTGGCGGCGATCGTGCTCGACGTCGCGCGGGGACGCCGCGGCCGGGCACCGCGGACGATCACGTTCCTCTCCGGCGACGTGCACCACAGCTACGTGGCCGAGGCGTGGCCGCGCGACGGAGTGGCGGCGAGCCGCATCCTGCAGGCGGTCTGCTCGCCGATCCGCAACCCGCTGCCGACACCGATGCGGGCCTTCATGCGGGTTGCGTCCTACCGCGCGTCCGGGGTCGTGGGCCGGCTGCTCTCCCTGACCGGGCGGGTGCCGCTGGAGCCACTGCGGTGGGCCGTGACGCAGGGACCCTGGTACGACAACAACCTCGCAGTCCTGCAGGTCGAGCCGGCGGGACTGCGGATGTGGTGGACGGCGGGCGAGGTGCCCGCGTCCGAGGAGTCGGAGAAGGTCGACGGTCGCCCGGAACAGCCCGTGCTCAAGCGGGTGGCGACCGTCGACCCGGCCGGCTGAGACGCCGAGACGCGTCGAGCCGGCGACCCGGAGGGGGGTCGAGGATGAGCCTGGTCGGTGCCAGGTCTCAGACGTGGACCAGGTCGGCGGTCCTGCCGATCCTGGCCGGCTCGCAGTCGCAGCCGTCTCCACACGCAAGGTAGGTGTGGAGGGCGTGCCCGCAGTGCGGGCACGGCATGTCGTGCGAGAGATGCACGGAGTTCGTCTGAACGGTGTCCCACATGGCTCTACCTCCTCCCACGCGTCGGTGGTCCCCCCAGAGGCGGTCGGCCGGTCGATCCCGGTGACTCCGCCTTCGTCGACGGTAGGGAGGCCGACGCGCGGCGGTCGGCCGAACCGCCGAACCCGGGGCAAAGATGGCCCCACCGGACTAGGACGCGATGGCCCGTCCGGGGCACGGGCCCGCCCGGCGGCCGCGCCGACGTGGCAGCCGCTGCCATGCTGGGCGGGTGCGACGTACGGCTGCCGTCCTGGCGCTCCTGCTGGTCGGCCTCGGTGCAGCCGGCTGCTCCGACGACGGGGACTCCTGCTCGGGCAGCACCTACCACCCGGACCTCGACCAGCAGGGGTCGGCGAGCCCGATCGACGCCCTCGACGCGTGGTTCGGCACCGACGCGGAGCTGCCCGACCCGCCGGACGACGGCTGGGTCGTCCAGGACTCCGGGGCCAAGGACCCCGCCACCGTGGTGATCCTCAACGAGGGCGAGCAGGACGAGTGGTGGGTCTCGGTCGCGAGGACCAGCTCCGGTGGCTGGGTGGTGGAGCAGGCCACCCCCGACGCGGCCGGCTGCTCGGACCTGCCGTCGGCGTGAGCCGTGGCAGGATCGGGGCGTGACCGGCCCGGCCAACGACGACCAGCGGCGCCAGGACCTCGTGCGCCTGCGGCGGGTGCGGGACCGGATGGACCGTGACTACGCCCAGCCGCTCGATGTCGAGGCCCTCGCCCGCGACGCCCACATGTCGGCGGGCCACCTGAGCCGGGCGTTCAAGGCGGCGTACGGCGAGTCGCCGTACTCCTACCTGATGACCCGGCGCATCGAGCGGGCGATGGCGCTGCTGCGCCGCGGCGACCTCAGCGTGACCGACGTCTGCTTCGAGGTCGGCTGCCAGTCGCTGGGCACCTTCAGCACCCGCTTCTCCGAGCTGGTGGGCATGTCGCCGAGCGCCTACCGGGACGCCGCGCGGGAGATGAAGGGCGTGCCGTCGTGCGTCGTGAAGCAGGTCAGCCGGCCGGTCCGCGCCACAACGATCAGGAATCGAGAAGCACCGGGCGTCGATCCGCACCTAGCGTGACGCTCATGAACATCACCATCCACACCACCGTGCTCCCGCACCAGGACCCGGACGCCTCGGTCGCCTTCTACCGCGACGTCCTCGGCTTCGAGGTCCGCACCGACGTCGGCAGCGGCACCATGCGCTGGATCACCGTCGGCCCCGTCGACCAGCCGGGCACCTCGATCCTCCTCGGCCCGCCGGCCGTCGACCCCGGCATCACCGACGCCGAGCGCCAGATGATCGCCGACATGATGGCCAAGGGCACCTACGGATGGATCCTCCTGGGAACCACCGAGCTCGACGCGACGTTCGACTCGGTGCAGGCCAGTGGCGCCGAGGTCGTCCAGGAGCCGATCGACCAGCCCTACGGCCTGCGCGACTGCGCCTTCCGCGACCCGGCCGGCAACCTGGTCCGGATCCGAGAGGTGGCCTGAGATGAAGACGATGACCTGCCGCCAGATGGGCGGTCCCTGCGACCTGGCCTTCCAGGGCAAGAGCGCCGACGACGTGATCAACCAGCAGGACCAGCACCTCAAGGACCAGGTCGCCGCGGGCGACGAGGCGCACGTGCCCGCGAACAACGACATGCGGGGCCGCTGGAAGCACCCCATCAAGGGCATGGGTTGGTACAAGGACACCAAGAAGGCGTTCGCCGCCCTGCCCGAGGACTGAGTCGACCGCACCGGACCGCACCGATCAGAGGAGCCAGCACCGCATGCACGAGGCCGACAGCCACGACCTGATCCGGGTCGTGGGCGCCCGGGTCAACAACCTCAAGGACGTCAGTGTCGACATCCCGAAGCGGCGGCTCACCGCCTTCACCGGGGTCTCCGGGTCGGGCAAGAGCTCGCTCGTCTTCGGCACCGTCGCGGCCGAGTCGCGACGCCTGATCGACGAGACCTACTCGACCTTCGTGCAGGGCTTCATGCCGAGCCTGCCGCGGCCCGACGTCGACGCGCTGGAGGGCCTGACCACCGCCATCCTGGTCGACCAGGAGCGGCTCGGGGCCAACCCGCGCTCGACGTTGGGCACCGTCACCGACGCGCATGCGATGCTGCGCTCCCTCTTCAGTCGCCTGGGCACGCCGTACATCGGTGGCCCGACGGCGTTCTCCTTCAACATCCCCACGACCCGGGCGAGTGGGGTGATGACCGGGCCGAAGGGGGAGAAGAAGATCGTCCAGGACGCGATCTACCTGGGCGGCATGTGCGCCGAGTGCGAGGGCCGCGGCACGGTCTCCGACCTCGACCTGTCGGTGATCATCGACGAGTCGAGGTCGCTCGTGGACGGCGCGATCCTGGTGCCGGGCTACACCGCGGACGGCTGGATGGTGGCGACGTACATCGAGTCCGGCTTCTTCGACCCGGCCAAGCCGATCAAGGACTACACGGAGAAGGAACGCAACGACCTCCTCTACAAGCAGACGACCAAGATCAAGGCCAAGGGCATCAATGTCAGCTACGACGGGCTGATCCCGAAGATCCGCAAGTCGATGTTCAGCAAGGACGTCGACTCGCTGCAGCCGCACATCCGGGCCTTCGTCGAGCGGGCCGCGGTGTTCAAGACCTGCCCGGAGTGCGACGGCACCCGGCTCAACGAGTCGGCGCGGTCCTCGACGATCGCAGGACGCAGCATCGCCGACGTCTGCGCCCTGCAGATCACCGACGCCGCCGCGTGGCTGCGCGAGGTCGACGACCCGGGCGTCGCGCCGCTGGTCGAGGGCCTGCGCCACCTGCTCGACAGCTTCGTCGAGATCGGCCTCGGCTACCTCTCGCTGGACCGGCCGTCCGGGACGCTGTCCGGGGGAGAGGCCCAGCGGACCAAGATGGTGCGGGCCCTCGGGTCGTCGCTCACCGACGTCACCTACGTCTTCGACGAGCCGACCGTCGGCCTGCACCCGCACGACATCGCCGCGATGAACCAGCTGCTCCTGGACCTGCGCGACAAGGGCAACACCGTCCTGGTCGTCGAGCACAAGCCCGAGACGATCGCGATCGCCGACCACGTCGTCGACCTCGGGCCGCGCGCGGGCACCGGGGGAGGGACGATCTGCTTCGAGGGCACCGTCGACGAGCTGCGGCAGGCCGACACCCTCACGGGTCGGCACCTCAGCCACCGGGCGACGCTCAAGGACGAGGTCCGCACACCGACCGGTGCCCTCGAGATCCGCGGTGCGACCGAGCACAACCTTCGCGACGTCGACGTCGACGTGCCTCTCGGCGTGCTCTGCGTCGTCACCGGCGTCGCCGGCTCCGGCAAGTCGTCGCTGATCCACGGGTCCATCCCTGCGGAGGAGGACGTCGTGTACGTCGACCAGTCGGCGATCAAGGGCTCCCGGCGCTCCAACCCGGCGACGTACACGGGCGTCCTGGAGCCGATCCGCAAGGCGTTCGCGAAGGCCAACGGGGTGAAGCCGGCGCTCTTCTCGGCCAACTCCGAGGGCGCGTGCCCGACCTGCAAGGGCAACGGGATGATCTACACCGAGCTCAGCTTCATGGAGACCGTCGCGACGCCGTGCGAGGACTGCGGCGGCAAGCGCTTCCAGGCCGCGGTCCTCGAGATGCGGCTCGGCGGGCTGAACATCGCCGAGGTGCTGGACCTGCCGGTCGCCGAGGCGCACGCGTTCTTCTCCGACGGCGAGGCCCGCACGCCCGCCGCGGCGACCATCCTCGGGCGGCTCGAGGACGTCGGCCTCGGTTACCTCAAGCTCGGGCAGCCGCTCACGACGCTCTCGGGCGGCGAGCGGCAGCGCGTGAAGCTGGCGATGAGCATGGGGGAGACCGGCGGGGTCTACGTCCTCGACGAGCCCACCAGCGGTCTGCACCTCGCCGACGTCGACCACCTGCTCGGCCTGCTGGACCGGCTGGTCGACGCGGGCCGGTCGGTGATCGTGATCGAGCACCACCAGGCCGTGATGGCGCACGCCGACTGGATCATCGACCTCGGCCCCGGCGCCGGCCACGACGGCGGCCGCGTCGTCTTCGAGGGCACCCCGGCCGACTTGGTCGGCGCGAAGAAGAAGACGCTGACCGGCGAGCACCTCGCGACGTACGTCGGGGGCTGAGGCTCGTCCTGCCCACGGATCGCCCTGGAGCCGTCAGGGGGAGTGCGCGTCCAGGCGCTTGACCCGACGGGCGCCGGCGGTGAGGCGGTAGGACGCCTCGACCAGCTCGGCCACCTCGGACCAGTCCGGGTCGCCCGTGAGGTGGAAGCCGATCCAGCCGGCCGGGCCGAGGTACATCGGGTGGTAGCAGCGCGGGTCCTCGACCAGCGCCGGGCGGTCCACGGGGTCGGCCACGACGAGCATCGAGGTCAGGTGTCGGACGTGGCCGTCGCCGACCTTCTCCAGGCCGCCGTAGTAGGTGAAGACCTTGGTCGTGAAGAACGCCGGCATCCCGAAGGACACCTTCTCGGCAGCGTCCGGCAGCTGGAGCGTGATCTCGCGCAGCCGGCCGAGCACCGGGTCGTCCTCGTCGAACATCGGCGGATGCGGCATGCCAGGACGCTAGCCCTGCCGGAGTCCCCCGGACAGAGCCTGACACCGGTGTGATTCGCGCCGGAACGACACCAGACCACGGCCGGGCTCCAGATCGGTCTCCCGGATGCCGATGACCAGGCATGACCGACTCGGACCGCGGCACCGGCGCGTGGCGACGCTGGGGCAGGGACCGTCCGGCGTCGGCTCGGCGTGGACCCGAGCAGCCGTGCTGGTGGCTCTGGATCGACGGCAGCCACGGGATCGGCGCGCGTCCCGCGAAGCCGCACCACCTGCGGCCGTGCAGCGAGAGCCTCCAGGCGCGCTGCCTGCGACGTGCGCTCAAGCAGACGTCGATGCTGTTCCCGAAGCCGCCTCGAGGGCTCGGTGGAGGACCCTCGTCCTGACCCCTTCCCGAGCGTGGATCCCCGCCTGGGAATATCGCCGATAACTGACATTATGTCATGTCAGGGAGGCTCAGCACCCCTCTCAGTGCGGCAGCGTCCGGGTCCTCGCCAGCTCGGCCACCCATCGACCGCTGTCCTTGAGCGTGCGCTCCTGGGTCGCGTAGTCGACGTGGGTGATGCCGAACCGCTTCGAGTAGCCGTGCGCCCACTCGAAGTTGTCCATCAGCGACCACACGAAGTAGCCGGTGACCGGGATGCCGTCGTCCACGGCCCGCAGGGTCTCGGCGAGGTGGGTGCGTAGGTAGTCGACCCGGGCGCCGTCGTGGACCCGTCGCTCTCCCCCGTCGAGCTCCACGGTGTCCTCGAAGGCCGCTCCGTTCTCGGTGATCATCAGCTCGAGCTCGGGATAGCGCCGGTGCGCCCAGGCCAGGAGGTCGTAGAGCCCCTCCGGCGCCAGGTGCCAGCCCATCTCGGTGTGCGGGCCCGGCTGTGCGACCTGCTGGACCCGGGTCGCGCCCGGGTAGACACTGCCGACGCTCGACCGTTCGGGGCCACGGGCGACGACCCCGGTCGTGTAGTAGTTGATGCCGAGCACGTCCAGCGGCTGGTGGATGCGCTCGAGGTCGCCGGGCAGCACGAAGGACCAGTCGGTGATCGCGCGCGTGTCGTCCACCAGGTCGTCGGGCAGCACGCCGCGCAGCTGGGGCTCGGCGAACGCCCGGTTGTGGAGGGCCTCGATCTGGCGGACCGCGTCCAGGTCCTCCGGGTCCTCGGGATCGGCCGGGTAGAGCGAGGCCAGGTTGTGCGTGACCGAGAACAGCGCGTCGCGGCGCTCCACGACCCCGCGCAGCGCGGCGACCGCCTGCCCGTGCGCGAGGTTGAGGTGGTGCACCGCCCGCAGGGCGGCCACCTCGTCCACGACACCGGGTGCGTGCCGGCCCTCGGCGTGGCCGACGTACGCCGAGCAGAACGGCTCGTTGAGCGTGGTCCACATCCGCACCCGGTCGCCCAGACGTCGCCCGACGACCTCGGCGTAGCCCGCGAACGCCGCGCTCGTCGCCCGCTCCGTCCAGCCGCCCGCGAGCTGCAGCTCCTGCGGGAGGTCCCAGTGGTAGAGCGTGGCGACGGGCTCCACGCCGCGCTCGAGCAGGCCGTCGACGAGCCGCTCGTAGAAGTCCAGGCCGGGCTCGTTCACCGCGCCGGTGCCCGTCGGGAGGACGCGCGACCAGGAGATCGAGAACCTGTAGGCGTCCAGCCCCAGCGACGCGATCAGGTCCAGGTCGGTCTCGAGCCGGTGGTAGTGGTCGGCGGCGACGTCGCCGGTGTCGCCGTCGCGCACCGTGCCGGGTGTGTGGCTGAAGACGTCCCAGATGCTGGGTCCCCGGCCGTCCTCGGCGGCGGCGCCCTCGATCTGGTACGCCGCCGTCGCCGCCCCCAGCACGAACCGCTCGGGAAGCGCGCTCATCGACCGACCTGCGTGACCAGCGCCGGCGCCGAGCCCTCGGCGAGGACCGCCTGCCCGTCCGCCTCGATCCGGATCCGGTAGCGCGCGACCTCGCCGGTGGGCACCACGACCTCGATCGTGCGCTGCTCCCCCGGCGTCAGGCCCGGGAAGACGCGCAGCTCGAGCCCGTCGCGGTAGTCGTAGTCCGGTCGATCGGTGCGCGCCCCGATCGGGAGCACGGCACCGCCGCGCACGTAGAGGGGCAGCGAGTCCAGCGCGTGCCGCTCGCGACGCCAGCCACCGCCCTCGACCACCTCACCGGTCCACCAGTCGGTCCAGGTGCCGGACGGCAGGTAGACGTCGACCTGGCCGTCGGCGGTGAAGACCGGCGCCACCAGCAGGTCGGGGCCGAGGAGGTACTGCCGGTCGACGTACGAGGCGCCGAGGTCGTCGGGGAACTCCAGCGCCAGCGGTCGCATGACCGGTGTGCCGCGCTCGCCGGCCACCCGCCCGAGACCGAGCAGGTAGGGCATCAGCGTGAGCTTGAGCTGGGTGAAGCGGCGCACCACGGCGACCGCGCTCTCCGGGCCCTCGTCGACGTCCCCGGTGTCCGGGTCGGTGTCGAAGACCCACGGCACCCGGTAGCTGTTGCTGCCGTGGAAGCGCGAGTGGCTGGAGAGCAGCCCGAAGGCCGACCAGCGCTTGAAGACGTCGGCGTCCGGGGTGCCCTCGAAGCCGCCGATGTCGTGGCTCCAGAACCCGAACCCGCTCATCGCCAGGGAGAGCCCGCCGCGCAGCGTCTCGGCCATCGACTCGTACGTCGAGGTCGAGTCCCCTCCCCAGTGGACCGGCAGGCGCTGGCCGCCGACGGTCGCCGAGCGCGCGAAGACCATCGCGTCGCCCTCACCGCGCTCCTCGACCAGCACGTCGTGCACGGCCTGGTTGTAGAGCTGGGTGTACCAGTTGTGCATCTGCTCCGGGTCCGAGCCGTCGTGGTAGACGACGTCGGTGGGGATCCGCTCCCCGAAGTCGGTCTTGAAGCAGTCGACGCCCTGCCGGAGAAGGCGGCGGAGCTTGTCCTGGAACCAGGCCGTGGCCTCCGGCCGGGTGAAGTCGACCAGGCCCATCCCGGCCTGCCACAGGTCCCACTGCCAGACGGATCCGTCGGGGCGTCGAACCAGGAAGCCGGCCGCGGCCGCCTCGTCGAAGAGCGGTGAGCGCTGTGCGATGTAGGGGTTGATCCAGACGCAGACCCGCACCCCCTGCTCCTCGTGCAGCCGGCGCAGCATGCCGTCCGGATCCGGGAAGGTGCGCGGATCCCACTCGAAGTCGCACCAGTTGAGCTCCCGCATCCAGAAGCAGTCGAAGTGGAAGACCGACAGCGGCAGCCGACGGTCGGCCATCGCGCGGATGAAGCCGTTGACCGTCTCCTCGTCGTAGTCCGTCGTGAAGCTGGTCGACAGCCAGAGGCCGTAGCTCCACGCCGGAACCTCGGCCGGGCGGCCGACCAACGCGGTGTAGCGCTCGAGGATCTCGGCCGGCGTCGGGCCGTAGACGACGAAGTACTCCAGGCTCTCCCCCGGCACCGAGAACTGCACCCGCTCGACGACCTCGCTGCCGACCTCGTACGAGACGCGACCCGCGTGGTTGACCAGGACGCCGTACCCACGGTTGGTCAGGTAGAACGGCACGTTCTTGTAGGCCTGCTCGCTCGAGGTGCCACCGTCGGCGTTCCAGATGTCGACGGTCTGACCGTTCTTCACCAGCGGCCCGAACCGCTCCCCCAGTCCGTAGACCAGCTCACCGACCCCCAGGTCGAGCTGCTCGTGCACGTGGGCGCCGGACGGCGTCCGGGCGTAGCCGACGGAACGGTGGCCACTACCGGTGAGTCGTTGCCCGTCGGCCTCGAAGTCGAGCCGCCACGGCGCGCCGGCCGAGACCCGCGCCGCGAGCGGGCCGCTGCGCACCACTCCCCCGGAACCGTCGGCCTCGACCTTGGCCACGCCGCTCTCGGCGCCGAGGAGGTCGAAGCCTCGCGGCGCCGGTCCGCCACGGAAGTGCTCGATCCTGACGCCGATCACGCCCTCGAGCGGCGAGCTGAGCGTCACGGTGAGCGCCGGGCGGTTGAGGGTGTCGCCGCGGGTGGCGATCACCTTGGTCGGGGCGGTGACGACCAGCGTGTCGGCCACCACCTCCACGTCGTACGCCTCCTGGGCGTAGAGGACGCTCACGTCGGGACGGAGCTGCCAGTAGCCGTCGGTGAACTTCACGATGATCCTTCCGAGGAGGTCGGGGGTCGGGCCGTCATCCGGGCCGTCACTTGATGGCGCCAGCCGTGACGCCGCGCGTCAAGGTGCGCTGGAAGAGGAGGAAGAAGACGAGCGTCGGGATCAGTCCGAGCAGCGCCGAGGCGCTCGTGGTGGTGACGTCCATGAGTCGGTCGCCCTGGAGGCTGGCGACCGCGAGCGGGACGGTCTGCTTGTCGTTGCTGATCAGGAACGTGACGGGGATGAGGAACTCGTTCCACGTCCAGATGAAGAAGAAGATCAGCAGTACCGAGAGCGTCTGCCACGACACGGGCACGACGACGCGCCACAGCGTGCGCCACCGGCCCGCCCCGTCGATCGACGCCGCCTCGAGCAGCTCACGGGGGAACGTCCCGTAGACGCTGGCGAGCAGGTAGGTCCCGAACGCGCTCTGGATCGCGGTGAAGATGATGATCACCGACCACTGGCTGTCGTAGAGGCCGACGTTCTTGAAGAGGTTGTAGAGCGGATAGAGCAGCGCCTCCTGCGGCAGCATGTTCGCGAGCAGGAAGACCAGCAGGAGCGGGAATCGCCCGCGGACCCGTCCGATGCCGAGCGCATAGGCGTTCAGCACCGACACCACGACCGCGAGGACGGCCACGGTCCCGGAGATGAAGATGCTGTTCCACAGCTTCTGCGGGAAGTCGACGCGCGTCCAGAACGCCTGGATGCCGTGGAAGCTCAGGTGGGTCGGGACCTGAAGCGGCCCGCCGTTGTTGTAGTCGTCGGGGGTCTTGAACGAGTTCAGCAGCAGGAGGAGTAGCGGGAGGACCACGATCAGCGCGGCCAGACCGGCGAGTGCCAGGAGCACCCAGTCCCAGGCGGTGCGTCTCGACATCGTCACGCCTCCCGTCGCTCGACGAAGCGCTGCAGGATCAGGAAGCCGACCGCGACCACGACGATCACCACGGTCAGCGCGGTCGAGACGGCGGCGCCGTACCCGACCTGCTGGCTCTGGAAGAACTCGCTGTAGGAGTAGTAGCTGGGCACGATCGTCGAGGTCCCCGGGCCGCCCCGCGTGAGGGCGTAGACCGGCGCGAAGACCTTGAGTGCCGCGATGGTGCAGGTGAGCACGACGACGAAGATCTCCGGGCGGATCACCGCCAGCGTGATCGCCCGGAAGCGGTGCCACCAGTTGGCTCCGTCCAGCTCGGCCGCCTCGTAGAGCTCGGGGTCCACGCGCTGCAGCGCCGCCATGAAGATCACCACCGGGTAGCCGATCTGCACCCAGATGAGCACCGTCATGATCGTCGGGAGGGCGAAGTGCGGGTCACCCAGCCAGTTCTGCTGGAGACCATCGAGCCCGACCGCTCCGAGCACCTCGTTGAGCGCGCCGTCCTCGGGCCGCGCGATCCAGCCGATGACGATCGAGGCGACCACGATCGGGATGATCTGCGGCACGTAGAACATCGCCCGCAGCAGGCTCGCCACCCGGCCGCCGAACTTCTTGCCGACGACGTCGAAGAGGATCGCCGCGAGCAGCAGCCCGAGCAGCGTCGGTACCACCACCATCGCCACGATCATCGCGATGCTGTGGGTGAAGGACTGCCAGAAGCGGTCGTCGTGCATCAGGTGCTGCCAGTTGGCCAGGCCGATCCACTCGGGCGGCCGGATCCCCCGGTAGAACGTGAAGCTGTAGTAGACGTTCTGGACCAGCGGAAGGACGACGATGGCCGCGACCAGCACGGCCCCCGGCAGGAGGTAGGGCCAGTAGCCGAGCGACCGGCGCCGGGGGGCGTTCCCCCGTCGCCCGGTCCGTCTCGTGGACACGGTCACAGCCATCGTCATCCTTCCCGTCGCGGAGCGGTCAGAAGCCGCTGGTGATCTGGTCCACGCCGTCGGCGTACTCCGAGCCGAGCTCGTCGTCGACCTCGTCGGCCGACTTCGTCCCGTTGAGGAGCTCCTGGAGGCCGGCGTTGATCTGGTCGTAGAAGGTGGGCGTCGGCCAGTCGGGGTAGAAGCCCAGCCCGTCGCGCTCGGTCAGCGTGTTGAAGTTCGCGATGAGCTCCTTGCTCTTCGCGTCGGTGATCGACGAGGCGTCGGCCGCGACCGGGAGGCCGCCGTTGTTGCCCATGAGGCTCTGGATCTCCGGGCTCATCGTGATGTCGATGAACTTGTACGCGAGGTCCTTGTTCTCGGCGTTGGTCGGGACGACCCAGATGTTGCCGGAGGATCCCGGCGACATCGTCGATCCCGGGAACAGGAACGTGGACCACTTGTCCTTCATCTCGTCGACGAAGCGGCCGTACCACCAGCTGCCGGAGAAGAACATCGGGGCCTTGCCGTTGATGAAGCTGACCCCGGCGTCCTCGGCCTTCATGCCGGTCGCGTCGTCGGAGATGTAGCCCTTGTCCTGCCAGTCCTTGATGGTCTGGGTGGCGTAGCTGATCTCGGGACCGGAGAAGTCGACCGGGTCGGTGTAGGTCTGGTACGCCGTGACCCAGTCACGGTCGGCCTTCGAGAGCGCGAGCTGGAACCACAGCTGGCCGAGCGGGTACTCGGCAGCGGACTCGGCGAGCGGGGTGACGCCGGCCTGCTTGAACGTCGCCATCGCGTCCTCGAGCTCGTCGAGGGTCGTCGGCACCTTCACGTGGTACTGATCGAAGAGATCCTGGTTGTAGTAGAACTCGACGTACTCGCCGTAGTTCGGGATGCCGTAGTAGCTACCCGACCCCATGACGCCCTTCTCGTCGTACTTCGCGGTGGTCTGCAGGCTCGGCGCGAGCTTGTCGTCCCACCCGAAGGTCGACACCGCGTCGTCGAGGTTGGTCAGCAGCCCCTGGCTGGCGAGGAGCCCCGCGGTCGCGTTGCCCTTGTTGTACTCCATGACGTCAGGCGCCTTGTCGGAGTTGAGCACCTGGCTCGCGGTCGTCCGGATCTGCTCGAACGCCTTCGGCTCGAACTTCACCGTGGCGCCGGTCTCCTCCTCGAACTTCTTGATCGCGGCCTGCCAGGCGATGCCCATCGCACTGGTGTCGGACTCGTAGTCCCACAGGGTCAGGGTCCGACCCTTGCCGTCGACCGTGGTGCTGACCTCGTCGTTCGAACCGCCGGAGTCCGAGCCGCCGCAGGCCGTCAGCACCAGGGCACCGACGGAGAGGGCGACGACGGACGCGAGACGCGCACTGCGCATGAGCGAACCTCCTCGAGTGGGAGCGCGCCCAGCTGCGTGCTCCGGATATGTTGGCGACCCGAACATAAGTGGAGCGAGCGCGTAACGCAAGTCACATCGACGGCGAGTTCGGGCGGCCTCGCCGCGCCGTCACCCCGCGTTCAGGGCCGGTCCAGGGGGCGCCGGAAGCCCGGCCCGCAGGCCTCTCATGGGCGCGTCGGGACCGGCTGCTCGCGCCGGTCGAGGACCGGGAGGCGTCAGGCGAGCACAGGGGTCGCCAGCAGGACCGGGTCCCGCAGCAGCTCGCCGAAGACGAGCTCGCCGGCGCCGATCATCAGCTGCTCCACGCCCAGGGCGGCGTCCCGCAGCTCGACCCGCTCGCGGGCGGAGGCCACGGCGCCGGCGGTGAGGTCGCGGCCGGAGGCGCGGTGCAGCGCGGCGAGGAAGCCCGACAGCACGACGGCCTCGGGGTTGAGCGTGTTGAGCGCGTTGCGGACGGCGATGGCCAGCAGTGACGACTTCTCCTCGACGAGGTCCGCGACGGCCGGGTCGTCGCTCGCGACCAGGCGTGCCGGCAGCTCGTCGGCCTGCGCCGCCTCCAGCCCGACCGCCCGCAGCAGGGTGGCCTGGTCGACCTCGGCCTCCAGGCAGCCGGTGCCGCCGCAGTGGCAGGCCCGCCCGTCGGGCCGCACGACCGTGTGGCCGAACTCGCCGGCGTAGCCACCGTCGCCGGTCAGCAGGCGGCCCCCGACGATCGCCCCGCCGCCGATGCCGCTGGCGCCGCCGATGAAGTAGACGAGGTCCTGCACGCCCTGCCCCGCTCCGAACTGGCTCTCGGCCCGCATGGCGAGGGTCGCCGCGTTGGCCGCCCAGGTGCGCAGGCCGGTCGCCTCGACGAACAGGTCGGCGATCGGCTCCTCGGTCCAGCCGAGGTGGGTGGCCTGGCGGATGACGCCGTCGGAGATCCGCACCTGTCCGGGGATCGCCAGGCCGATGCCGACCACGCGGTAGCGGGGTGGGTCGTCGGCGAGCATCCCGCGGATCGCGGCGGTCGCGAGCGGGACGATGGTGGACATCCGGGTGTCGGGGACCTCGATGCGCGTGTGCTCGAGGACGCGGCCGTGGAGGCCGACCACCCCGACGTGGACGGCGTCGACCTCCGGGTTGACCGCGATCGCCACCACGTCGTCGGCGGGTCGCACCAACCCGCTCGGCCGGCCGGCGCGCGACGTGGCGGCAGGCTGGGTCTCGGTGACCAGGCCGAGCGCCTCGAGGTCGGCCACGACAGCGGCCATCGTCGACCGGCTCAGACCGAGCGTCCGGGTCAGGTCCGAGCGGCTCGTCGGCCCGCGTTGGTGCAGCACCTCGAGCGTCCGCGACAGGTTGGCGCGACGGAGCTGCTCGGTGGTCCCCGCGAGGCGCGCGCCGGTCGTCGTCGCCCCGGTGGTCATGGTCGGACCCTAGCAGTCGACGCGCTCATGTTCGGGACGCGAACATACGGCGCTCGCCAGGCCCGTCGGCGGCGACCGGGCGGTCAGCGCTCGGTCTCGTACCGATGCAGCACCACCCCACCGGGGAACGTCCGGGTCTCGACCAGCCGGAGCGGCACCGGGCCGTCGAGGGCCGTGAAGTACGACGTGCCGCCGCCGACCAGCACCGGATGGGTGACCACGACGTACTCGTCGACCAGCCCGGCCTGCATCGCCGCTGCGGCGAGCGTCGCGGCACCGATGTCCATCGGGCCGCCGTCCTCGGCCTTGAGCCGGGCGATCTCGGTGACGGCGTCGCCGGTGACCAGCCGAGCGTTCCAGTCCACGGCGTCGATCGTCGAGGAGAACACCACCTTCGGCATGGCCCGCCACCGCTGCGCGAACTCGACGTGCGCCGGTGTCACACCTGGCTGCTCGTCCGCGGTCGGCCAGTGGGAGCTCATCGCCTCCCAGAGCCGGCGCCCGTAGAGCGCCAGGCCCGTCTCCCCCACGCGATCGGACCAGAACTGGAAGAGCTCGTCGCTCGGCACGCTCCAGGCGAGGTCGTCGCCCGGAGCGGCGATGTAGCCGTCCAGGGACACGTTCATCGCATAGCTCAGTCTGCGCACGTGGTCAGCCTCCCGTGAGTCGCTGTCGTCGTACAGACCGGCGCGGTGCCGAGAATCAGCGGCGGTGCGTCACCGCGTGAGGACGAGCTGCCAGGCCGCGCCGAGCCGTCGGTAGGGCTCGCGGTCGCACAGCTCGAGCTCCAGGGTGAGCAGGTCGGCGAAGAAGTCCGGGTCGTGCTTGGCGTCGTCGTCGGTCACGAGGTCGTTGGCGATCCGGTGCCCGTAGCGTCCGACGAGCCGCAACCCGCGTGCCTCCGCCTCCGTGCGTACGTCGTCCGCCTCGACCTTCCGGGCGTCGGTGCCGAACACCTGCACCTCGGCCCGCTCGGCATGCAGCTCGGTCAGCGCGGCGCCGGGGCCGGAGGAGACGAGGGCACGCAGCACGCGGCCCGCCGGGTTGATGTCGACGACCGACAGCAGTCCCCCGGGCCGCACCCGGTCCGCGAGCACCGCCACGTCCGGGCTCCCGGGGGGCCGGTAGCGCAGCACGAAGTGGCAGAGCACCAGGTCCCACTCCCCTGCGGGCAGGTCGTCGAGCCCGCCCTGGACGGTGCGGATCGCGACGCCGGCCTCTGCGGCCCGGCGCTCCGCCTCGGCGAGCCAGCTGCCCGCGGGGTCGACGATGGTCACGTCGCACCCGGCGCGGGCCAGCGGCAGGGCGTCCCTCCCGTCGCCGCCCCCGACGTCGAGCACCCGGACCCGATCTCCCACGGTTCGGGCGGCCGCGACCTCGTCCACGTGTCGGCGCAGCACCTCGGCCACCGTCGCGTAGCGGATCCGCGCCCACGGCGTTTGCAGGTAGAGACGCCAGGCGGCGAGCTGGTCCTCGAAGAGACGCGATGTCGACATCACGCCGATTCAACCGGATCCGACTGGTCGGGACCGACACCCGGTCGTGCTCCACCCGCACCACCTCACGGACAGGGGTCCGGCATGAACGATCTGCGACGACGTGTGGCACCGAGCGCGATCCTGGCGCTCACCACGGCCCTCCTCCTGGTCCCCGGCGCCGGTGGGCCGTCCGCGGTGGCCGCGGACCCGAGCGCCCAGACGATGGGAGCACCTCCGCTCGACCACCGGTCGAGGCCGGTCACGCAGAAGATCCTGTGGACGGGCAACTTCGCCGGCACCGGCGCGATGGACCCGGCGGCCTGCGTCGATGCACCCTCCACGACCGCCACCACCTGTGACACCGAGACCCTCCACCTGACGATCCCCCGGCACTTCTGGAGGTCCCACCGGGGATCGCTGCGGGTCCGGATCTGGTGGCGGGACAGCTCCGCGGAGGTCGACCTCTACGCGTACGACGCCGACGGCACGACGATCGGCCGGTCCACCCGAGGCGACGCGACGCACCAGCGGATCGCCCTCGGTCGGCTCTCCCGCGGGACCTACACCTTCACCGCGGCCAACGCGACGGGCGTGCCGGGGACGACGTACGCCGGCCGGGTCGCGATGACCAGCCAGCGACGAGCGCGCCGCTGAGGGACGCTCGCCCACCGGGCGTCTAGAGTCACCGCGTGGCAGCGACGAAGGACTCGGACCGCAGGCACCTCTCGTGGTGGCAGGAGACGATCCTCCTCCTCGTCATCGCGATCGGCCTGTCCCTGATCATCAAGACCTTCTTCGTCCAGGCCTTCTACATCCCCTCGGAGTCGATGGAGCCCGGGCTGGTCAACAACGACCGGATCCTGGTCGAGAAGCCGTCGTACTGGTTCGGCGGGACGCCCCAGCGCGGCGACGTCGTCGTCTTCGAGGACCCGGGCGACTGGCTGCCGGCGTGGGAGAAGACCGGGCCGACCGGCGCGGTCTCCAAGACGCTCGCGAAGGTCGGTCTCTACCCCACCGGCGGGCACCTCGTGAAGCGTGTGATCGGTGTCGCCGGCGACACCATCGTCTGCTGCGACGACCAGGGGCGGATCTCGGTCAACGGCCAGCCCCTGGACGAGGACTCGTACGTCAAGGACCCCGACACCCAGACCTGCCGCGGCCCCGAGGGACCCGGCGACTGCAGCTGGACCGCCGGGCCGGTGCCGGCCGGACACGTCTTCCTCATGGGCGACAACCGGGCCAACTCCGCGGACAGCAGCTACCACCTCTGCGGCTCCGACGCCGGGCCGAGCTGCGATCCCAACGACGCCTACGTCGACGAGAAGCTCGTCGTCGGGAAGGTCTTCTCGGTGATCTGGCCGCGTGACCACTGGGACTGGCTCTCGCGCCCGAAGACCTTTGCCGACGTTCCCGACCCGAAGGACTGATCCCGCCGGTGCGGGCGGAGTAGCGTCGCCCGCATGGCCGCCCCCGACGCCCCCGCCCTCGAGCACATCGCCGCCGAGCGCGACCGGATCCGATCGACGTACCTCTCCACCGACGCCGACCGGCCCGTCTCGTCGGCGCGCGGTCTCCACCACGTCGCCATCGTCTGCGCCGACGTCGAGACGACCGTGCGCTTCTACCAGGGACTCCTGGAGTTCCCGCTGACCGAGATCGTGGAGAACCGCGACTACCCCGGCTCCAACCACTTCTTCTTCGACATCGGCAACCACAACCTGATCGCGTTCTTCGACTTCCCGGGCCTCGACGTCGGGCCGTACGCCGAGGTGCTCGGCGGCCTGCACCACCTGGCGATCTCGGTCGACCCGGCGCGCTGGGCCGCGCTGAAGGACAAGCTCGACGACGCCGGCGTCGACTACCTGCTCGAGAGCGGGTCGTCGATCTACCTGCGCGACCCCGACGGCACCCGGGTCGAGCTCATCTCCGACCCGCTCGGCGAGATGTACGGCACCGTCGTGCTGTGAGGCTCAGACCTCCGACAGCCGCGGGAGCACGTCCTCGCACACGGTGGACGTCCACGCGACCGGGTCCTCGGTCGGCGGCATCAGGGTGACGAGCGAGATCCCGAGGGCGGCGTACTCCTCCATCTGACGGAGGAACCCGTCGGTGTCGCCGACCGGGTCGGCGCCCGGGCCGCTGATCATCGTCTTCTCGATGGCGTCGTAGTCGGTGCCGACCGCCTCGCAGTGGCCGCGCAGCACGTCCAGCTTGTGGCGGATCGTGTCCACGTCGCCGCCGAAGAGGTTGCAGGCGTCGGCGTACTGCGCGACCAGCCGGAGCGTCTTCCGCTCCCCCGCGCCACCGATCAGGATCGGCACCCGTGCCTGCACCGGCGGCGGCACGCAGACGGTCTCGGCGAGGTGGTAGTGCTGGCCGTCGTAGGCGCCGTCGTCGTCGCTCCACATCTGCCGGCAGACCTGGAGGGTCTCCTCGAGCCGCTCGAACCGCTCGGACGTCGGCGGGAAGGGGACGCCGAGGCCCTCGTGCTCCCGGTCGTACCACGCCGCGCCGATCCCGAGCATCGCCCGGCCGCGCGAGAGCACGTCGAGGGTGGTCACGATCTTGGCGAGCAGGCCCGGGTGGCGGTACGTCGCGCCGGTGACGAGCAGGCTCAGCCGCACGTTCTCGGTCTGGCCGGCGAGGTAGCCGAGCGTCGTGTAGCCCTCGAGCATCGGCTCCGGCGGTCCGCCGAGCTGCTCCATCTGGAAGTAGTGGTCCATGACCGTGAGCATCGAGACGCCGCCCTGGTCGGCGACGCGCGCCGTCTCGGTCAGCCGATCGGCCAGCCGGGTCTGCCAGTCGGGGTGGGTGAAGTTGGCGTAGTGGATTCCGATCCGCACGACTCGACCCTACGGCGCGGTGCCAACGACGAGCGTCCCCGTGGGCTCGGTCGCCCGCAGGTCTCGGTCAGGCCGCCAGGAGCCACCGGCCGCCGATGGCCAGGCAGCCCAGCGTGACCAGCAGGAAGACCGCCACCCACACCAGCCCCGGCACCCGGGTCAGCCGGGCCAGCACGTCGGCGTCCGAGTCGCGCGCCCGGCCGCGACGGCGCAGCTGCTGGAGCTCGAGCACCGGACGCGGTCCGGCGAGCAGCAGGAACCACGTCATCAGGTAGGCCGCCAGCGACTGCTGCTGACCGCTCCCCCACCACGACACGACCGCGACGGCGACCCCCGCGACGAGCACCGCCCACAGCCCGAAGAAGTTGCGGATCTGCACCAGGAGCAGCGTCAGCAGGACGAGCGCGAGCCACAGGACCGCGAGCGCGTGGTGTCGCGAGAGCAGGTACGCCGCACCCAGGCCGAGGAGCGACGGGCCGACGTACCCGGCGAAGGCGGTCGCGACCATGCCCGGACCGCGGGGCCTGCCCCGCGAGACGGTGAGCCCGGAGGTGTCCGAGTGCAGCCGGATCCCCGCGAGGCGTCGGCCGCTCAGCAGTGCCGCGACGCCGTGGGCGCCCTCGTGCGCGATGGTCACCAGGTGCCGTCCGATCCGCCACAGCGGCGGGACGAGCACGACCGCGAGCGCCACGACGAGCGCGAGCAGCACGACGTCGTCGGCGGGCGCGGGCTGGGTGCCCGTGACGTCGCCCCAGATCCGGTCGATCGCGTCGCTCACGGGGGCAAGCGTGCCCGACGGCGCACGCGGGTACGGCCCCGCCATGACTGACGAGCGAATCGAAGCGATCCAGGCGGTGGTCGACCGCGTCTCCTCCTACCAGGACGGCGCACCCGAGGGCACCGTGGCGAACGAGCTGCGGGACGGGTTCGGGGAGGCCGAGGTCGACGTGTCGGACGACGAGGTGACGCGGCTCGCCGACGCCATCGAGGAGGCACACGGCACGGTGTCGGCCGAGGAGGTGCTCTCGGCGTGAACGACGCGACGGTGGAGGCGGTCGGCAAGCTCTCCGAGGCGTTCGAGGTGGTCGAGGACGCGCGGGGCAGCCTCTACCGCTTCCACCGGATGTCCGGGACCGCCGACTTCACGCTCGGCGAGGCGGTGGACCTGCTCCGCGGGGCCGGTCACGACGAGCTCGCCGACCGGCTGGACCGCGAGCTCGTCGGCCGCAACGTGCTCCCCGGCCGGTGGACCTTCCAGGTCGTCGAGGAGTACGACGACGACTACTACGCGACGTTCCGCAGGTTCGTGACCGAGGCGCGGGAGACCCTGACCGGCGGCGAGCGGCACACCCACGAGGCGCGGCTCAAGGAGCAGCGCCACACGCAGGCGACCGACGAGCCCTGAGTACGTTGTGGGCATGGCGATCCCGACGTACGAGCTCAACGACGGCCACCACCTGCCGGCCATCGGCTTCGGCACCTACCCCCTCAAGGGCGACGACGGCGTCGCGGCGATCCGGTCGGCGATCGAGGTCGGCTACCGGCTGCTCGACACCGCGGTCAACTACGAGAACGAGCGCGAGGTCGGCGAGGCGATCCGCCAGTCCGGCGTGGCCCGCGAGGAGCTCTTCGTCGCGAGCAAGGTCCCGGGCCGCGACCACGGGTACGACGACGCCGTCCGCAGCGTGCACGAGTCGCTGGAGCGGCTCGGCCTCGAGCACCTCGACCTGCACCTCATCCACTGGCCCAACCCGAGCGTCGGCAAGTACGCCGAGGCCTGGCGGGCGCTCGTCGACCTGCGCGCCGAGGGCCTCGTGCGCTCGATCGGCGTCTCCAACTTCACCGCCGAGCACCTCGACCGGATCATCGGCCAGACCGGCGTGACGCCGGTGGTCAACCAGATCGAGCTGCACCCCTACTTCCCCCAGGTCGACATGCGTGCGGTCAACGCGGAGCGCGGCATCCGCACCGAGTCGTGGAGCCCGCTCGGCAAGCGGCAGGCGCCCTTCAGCGAGCCGCCGGTCGCCGCGGCCGCGGAGCGGCTGGGGGTGACGCCGGGCCAGGTGATCCTCCGCTGGCAGGTCGAGCTCGGCTCCGTCCCGATCCCCAAGTCCGCGACACCGGAACGGCAACGCCAGAACCTCGACGTCTTCGGCTTCGAGCTCACCGACGACGAGGTCGCCGCGATCACCGCCCTCGGCCGCCCGGACGGCCGCCTCTTCGGTGGCGACCCGGACACCCACGAGGAGATGTGAGCGAGCCGGCGACGCCGTACCTGCGGGTGGACGTGGCGCGACTGCGCCAGAACATCGCGGGCACGGCGCAGCGTGCGTCCGCCGCCGGCGTCAGCCTGCGCCCACACGCCAAGACCCACAAGTCTCCCGAGATCGCCCGGCTCCAGCTCGAGGCGGGCGCGGTCGGGCTGACCGTCGCGACGATCGGCGAGGCCGAGGTGTTCGTCGAGCACGGCGTCGAGGACCTGCTCATCGCCTATCCCCTGTGGCCGTCGCCCGGCGGCGCCGCGCGGCTGCGCGATCTCGCCGGTCGGGCAGAGATCACCATCGGCGTCGACTCGGTCGAGGCCGCCCGCCACGACGGCCGCCTGCTGGCCGGCGCCGGCATCGGCGTGCTGGTCGAGGTCGACAGCGGCACCCACCGCTCGGGCGTCGCACCGGAGGACGCCGGCCTGGTCGCCGCCGCCGCGGCCGAGGCCGGGCTGGAGGTGCGCGGCATCTTCACCTTCCCCGGCCACAGCTATGCGCCCGACGGACGACGCAGCGCGGCCGACGACGAGGCGGCCGCCCTCCGGGAGGCCACCGAGGCGCTGCGGGCGGCGGGCATCGAGCCCGACGTGGTCAGCGGTGGGTCGACGCCGAGCCTCGCGCACAGCCACACCGACGTGCTCACCGAGCTGCGGCCCGGCGTCTACGTCTTCGGCGACGCCCAGCAGTGGGAGCTCGGCACCATGCCGGCCGAGGACATCGCGCTCACCTGCCGCGCGACGGTCGTCAGCCACGCGGGCGGACGCCTCGTCCTCGATGCCGGCAGCAAGTCGCTCGGCGCCGACCGGGCGCCGTACGCCACCGGCTGGGGCCGGCTCCCGGCCCACCCGGACGCCCGCGTCGTGATGCTGTCCGAGCACCACGCCGTCGTCGAGCTGGCCGGCGCCCCGCTGCCGCCGCTCGGGAGCCGGGTGGACGTCGTCCCCAACCACGTCTGCAACGCCGTCAACCTGACCGACGTGCTCTGGGCCGACCTCGGGGACGGTGCGCTCGAGCCCTGGCCGGTGGCGGCCCGGGGCCGCAACGACTGAGCGGCGCACCCTACGATCGGCGCATGCGCTCCCGCCTCGCCGCGTACGCCGGCCTCGCCCTCGTCGCGTCGATCGCCCTCTCCGGGTGCGGCAGCGACTCCGACGACACGGCCACCGACGGCAGTGGGACCGGCGTCTCCTGCGACTGGCAGCAGTCCGGCCAGGCGGCCAAGGACGTCGACCCGCCCGCCGACCACGCGACCGAGAGCGGAGAGGTGCACGCGGTGATCGCGACCAGCGTGGGCGACATCGGGGCCACGCTCGACGCCGACGCCGCGCCCTGCACGGTCTCCTCCTTCGTCTCGCTGGCCGACCAGCACTACTTCGACGACACCTCCTGCCACCGGCTGACGACCGCCGGCATCCTCGTCCTCCAGTGCGGGGACCCGACCGGCTCGGGCTCGGGCGGTCCCGGCTACGCGTTCGACGACGAGCTGGATGCGCTGCCCCAGCCGGACTCGGACGGGACCATCGCCTATCCGGCCGGCACCCTCGCGATGGCGAACGCGGGTCCGGACACCAACGGGTCGCAGTTCTTCATCGTGTACGGCGACTCGCGGCTGCCTCCCGCCTACACGGTCTTCGGGACCGTCGACGATGCCGGCCTCACGCTCGTGAAGAAGGTCGCCGCCGCCGGCACGGACAACGCCAACGGTCCGGGCGACGGTCACCCCACCACGGCCGTGGACATCAGCGCGGTGACGGTCGGCTGACCCCGGGCCTCAGAGCGGGAAGCGGACTCCGGTGAGGTCCTCGGACCGGTCCCACAGCGCCCGCGCGGCGGCCGGGTCGAGGGCGGCCGGGCTGCGGCCGACCGCGGTCGGCCAGCCCCGCATCTCCCCGAGACCGTCGGGGCCGATGAAGGTGTTGCCCGGGACGTCCATGGTCGCGGCGTAGAGGCTGGTCAGGGCGCCCTGCGCGACGGACATCCCGGTGAGGCGGTGCCCCCAGTGGCCGACCCACGTCTTCCACCGGCTGCCCGTGGCACCCGTGATCGCGGTTGCGGTCGACCCGGGGTGCGCTCCGGTGGCCCGCAACGTCGAGCCGGCGGCGGTCAGCCGGCGCTGGAGCTCGGCGAGGAAGAGCATCCCGGCCAGCTTGGAGGCGGCGTACGCCGCGAAGGGCTGGTAGTCGCGCCGCTGCCAGTCGAGGTCGTCGAGGTCGATCACGCCGCTGTGCGCCGCGCGCGAGGAGATCACGACCACGCGGTCGGAGATGGTCGGCAGCATCAGGTTGGCGAGCGCGAAGTGGCCGAGGTGGTTGGTGGCCAGGTGCGTCTCGAACCCGTCGGCGGTCAGCGCGTAGGGGACGGCGAGCACGCCGGCGTTGTTGACCAGCACGTCCACCGGCCCGACCTGCGCGGCGAACTCGCGGACCGAGGTCAGGTCGGCGACGTCGAGGCGCTGGACCTCGACCTTCCCGGTCATCCCGCGGGCGGCGGCCTCCCCCTTCCGGGGGTCACGGACGGCGAGCACGACCTCCGCGCCCTGCCGCGCCAGGACCCGGGCAGTCTCGAGGCCGAGCCCGCTGCTCGCGCCGGTGACGACGAAGCGGCGCCCGTCCTGCCGCGGCACGGCGTCCCAGCGCGCGCTCTTCGCCACCGCTAGGCCCTGCCTCTCGAGGCGATGGCCTGCTGCGCGCCGCCCAGATCGAGAGCCATGGCCTAGGCCTCGACGTACTCGATCGGGGCGCCGACCTGGACGGTGCGGCCGACGATGCAGAGCCGGTCGCGGGACTGCGCGATCGAGCGCGGCAGCGCCTCGCGGGCGCGGTCGCCGTCCTCGCCCTCGGGGAAGCGGACCTCGAAGGTGAGCCGGAGGTCGACGAGCCGGTTGCCCTGGTCGTCGCGGATCTTCGTGGCCTCGGACACCACGTCGAAGGACGTCGCCCCGGCGCGCTTGCCGGTGATCAGGTCGACGTCGATCGAGCTGCACCCGGCGATCGCCGCGAGCAGCAGCTCCACCGGTGTGAAGTCGGGGTCGTCACCGGACCCGACGGGCAGCACGCCGCCCCGTGCGTTGGTGGCCTTGAACCGCCCCTCGCCGATCTTCGTCAGGTCGATCCGGCGGTGTCCGTCCGCGTGCGCTGCCTGCGTCATGAGGGCATGGTGCCAGACCGGCGACACGCCCGGGATCGGCCCCGGCCTTGTCTCGTCGGAGCACATCGGCAAGGGTCGAGGAGACCGCACACGCCATCGGAAAGGGCATCATGCTCAGCCTCACCGAGAACGCAAGCGCCATCGTCAACGAGATCACCTCGCAGCCCGGCCTGACCGACACCGCCGGTTTGCGGATCACCTCCGACGACTCCCCGCAGCCGGCCTTCGAGGTCACCGCCGCGGCCCAGGGAGAGCCGGGCGACCAGGTCGTCGAGCAGGGCGGCGCGACCGTCTACCTCGATCCAGCTGCCGCCGAGCTGCTCGACGACAAGATCCTCGACGCCGCCGTGGACGCCAGCGGCAAGGTCGAGTTCGCGCTGGCCGTCCAGGGCTAGCCAGCCGCACCGTCGTGGCTACCCCCGCGGTGCTGCCGGCCACCACCCGGCTGGCAGCATCGCGGTCATGACGACCGCCCACGAGATCCACCTGGCGTCTCGGCCGCACGGATGGCCGACCCAGGACAACTTCCGCACCGTCGAGGTCGACCTCCCCGATCCCGGGCCCGGCGAGGTGCTCGTCCGCAACACCTTCCTCTCCGTCGACCCCTACATGCGGGGCCGGATGAACGACGTGAAGTCCTACGTGCCGCCGTTCGCGCTCGACGCGCCCATGGACGGTGGCGCCGTCGGCGAGGTCGTCTCCTCGGGTTCGGACGACCTGAAGCCCGGCGACACCGTGCTGCACCAGGCGGGTTGGCGCAGCCACGCACTCCTCCCGGCGCGCGGCGTACGCCGCATCGACGTCTCGGCGGTGCCGGCCTCCGCCTACCTCGGCGCGCTCGGCATGCCCGGGATGACGGCGTACGTCGGCCTGACCCGGATCGCCGAGGTCCGCGAGGGCGACACCGTCCTCGTCTCGGGCGCGGCCGGCGCGGTCGGCTCCGCGGCGGGCCAGATGGCGCGGCTGCTCGGCGCCAAGACCGTGATCGGCTCGGCCGGCGGGCCGGAGAAGTGCGCCTGGCTGACCGACGAGCTGGGCTTCGACGTCGCGCTCGACTACAAGGCGGCCCCGATCGGCCGGCAGCTGCGCGAGCACGCCCCCGTGGACGTCTACTTCGACAACGTCGGCGGCGACCACCTCGAGGCGGCGATCTTCGCGATGGCCGACTTCGGCCGGATCGCCGCGTGCGGCGCCATCGCCGACTACAACGCCGACGCGCCCGTCCCCGGCCCGCGCAACCTGATGATGGTGGTGAGCAAGCGGCTGACCCTGCGCGGCTTCATCGTCACCGACCACAGCGACGTGACCTCGGAGTTCTACCGCACCGCCGGCGCCTGGGCCGCCGCCGGGCAGCTGCAGTGGCGCGAGACCGTCGTCGACGGCCTGGACAACGCCGTCGACGCCTTCCTCGGCCTGCACCGCGGCGACAACACCGGGAAGATGCTCGTCCGGGTCTGATCCGCCGGCATGACTGCCCCCGAGGTCCGGCTCGGCTACCCGCTCGGCTGAGCCGCGTCGAGCAGGCTCGACGCGGGCAGGTCAAACCATCGGAGGTGCTCGAAGTCGGCGCTGACGTTGCCGGGGTGGCCGGAGAGGTCCGGCCCCTCGGCCGCGGCCAGGATCGCGGCTCCGTCGCGGAGGTGCGCGACGAGGAGCTCCTCTCCCCCGGTCGCCGTGGTGCTGGGCATCGAGGCCCGGCCGCCGGCGTAGGAGATGTCACGCAGCGACAGCGGTGGCGTGACCACGCCGTCGCGGTGGCGCCACAGTCCGGACGCCGGCTCGAAGTGGTAGTCGCCGAGCAGCCGCCAGCCGTCGTGGGCGACCAGCCGGACCGCCTCGACGAGGTAGTCGACGACGGCGTCCGAGACGAAGTAGTTGAAGTTGATCCGCACCCAGCCCGGCTTGATGCCCTCGCAGCCGCCGGTGATCTCGCGCTCGAACTCGTGCGACCTCTCGAGGTCGATCCCGAGCAGGCGGTGGCCGTAGGGGCCGGCACACGAGCAGCCGCCGCGGGACTGGATGCCGAAGAGGTCGTTGAGCAGCGCGACGACGTAGTTGTGGTGCAGGTAGCGCCCCGACGGCGAGCGCAGGATGAAGGAGACGATCGACAGCCGGTCGGCGTCGAGGTTGCCGAGCAGCTCGATCGCCGGGTCGTCGCGCCAGGCCGTGACCGCGCGCCGGAGGTGCCGCTCCTCCTGCTCGCGGATGGTCGCGACCCCGACCGCCTCCTTGAGCTGGAAGACGAGGCCGGCACGGATCGACTCGATGATCGCGGGGGTGCCGCCCTCCTCGCGGTGGGTGACGTCGTCGAGGTAGCGGTGGTCGTCGTCGTTGACGTAGGCGACCGTGCCGCCGCCCGGCACGTCGGGCACCCGGTTGGCGAAGAGCGAGCGGCGGGCGACCAGCACCCCGGGCGTCGACGGGCCGCCGATGAACTTGTGCGGCGAGATGAAGACCGCGTCCTTGTAGGACAGCGGCCGGTCCGGCACCGCGCCCATCACGATGTCGACGTACGGCGCGGCCGCGGCGAAGTCCCAGAAGCTCAGCGCCCCGTGCTCGTGGAGCAGGGTGGCGATGCCGGCGGTGTCGGAGACGATGCCCGTGACGTTGGAGGCCGCCGAGAACGAGCCGATCTTCAGCGGCCGCTCGGCGTACTTCTCCAGCTGCACCCGCAGGTCGTCCTGGTCGACGCCGCCGTCGGCGTCCTGACGGATCGTCACGACGTCGGCGATCGACTCACGCCACGGGATCTCGTTGGAGTGGTGCTCGTAGGGACCGATGAAGACCACCGGGCGCTGGGCCGGTGGGATGTGCTCGGTGAGGGCGTGCGCATCGTCGAGCACCGACGGGACGCGCAGCCCCAGGACGCCGATCAGCTTGGCGATCGCGCCGGTGCAGCCCGACCCGGCGAAGAGCACGACGGTGTCGTCGTCGCCGCCGACGGCCTCGCGGATGATCGCGCGGGCCTCCTCGCGCAGCCGGGTGGTCTGCAGGCCGGTGCCGCTGGACTCGGTGTGCGTGTTGGCGTAGCCGGGCAGCACCTGGTCGCGGATGAAGTCCTCGAGGAAGGTCAGCGCCCGGCCCGACGCGGTGTAGTCGGCGTAGGTCACCCGGCGGGCGCCGTACGGCGTCTCCATCACGTGGTCCTCGCCGATCACGGACTCCCGGATCAGCGCGAGGAGCTGCTGCTTGCCGTCCGTCACGGGGCCACGATAGTGCGCGTGGCCCCGTGACGGGTCGGTGCGAGAGTCGGTCAGCCGACGTACATCAGACCGGCGGAGTAGCCCTTCACCACCGAGTCGACCGGGCCGATCACCTGCGTGACGTAGCGCTTGCCGCTCGCCGAGCGGCCGCGCACGGTCGTGGCCGAGGAGGAGTGGCCGCCGTGGTGCAGCTTCGGGCCCGAGCGGAGCAGGACGAGCATCTCGTCGGCGCGCACCTTGTCGGCCAGCGCCTCCTTGATCTTGTCGAGGTCCTTCGGGAGGCGACCGATCGAGACGTTGCTGCCGCCGACGACCTCGAAGAGGCCGAGCCGGCCCGAGAAGCGCTGCGGGATGGTGACCTCGAAGGGGAAGGTCGTCTGCTCGCCGCCCGCGGAGAGCGAGACCCGGGCGTCGTGCTTGCCCGTGCTGAGCATGCCCGGGTGACGCTGCGAGACCTTCGTCCACTCACCGTCCTGCTTGACCTCGATCGAGCCGACCCGCTTGGTCGAGACGTCGTCGGTGAGCTCGGAGGTCGTCGAGATGGTGTCGATCGAGATGCCCGGCACCTTGGCGAGCGAGTAGACGAAGTCGCCCACCCCGAAGCCGATCCGCCAGGTCAGGTCGCCGTTCGACGCGTAGAGGTCGGAGGAGCTCAGCTCGAACGGCGCACCGTCGGCGTCGGTGCCGGTGATCGTCCAGGCGAGGTCCTCGGTGCCCCTGACCGGTCCGTCGACGACCGCCTGGTGGTTGTAGATCAGCTCGTAGAAGATGCCCGACGCCAGCGCGTCAGCGCTGTCGAGCGCGACGTGGGTGACACCCGTGCGGGTGCGGTCGCCGTAGGTGAGCGTGGAGCTGACCGTGACGGTGTGCGGCAGGGTGCCGAGGGTGCCGGTGATCCCGGTGGTGCGGTCGTCGGTGATCGTGCCGACCGGCTCACCCAGGTTGGCGATCTTGAAGCTGGTGACCAGGTCGTCCTGGATGTAGATCGTGTCCGCGGGGTGCAGCGCCAGACTGGTCTCACCGCGGAGGTCCATCGGGTGGCCGAAGCCGACGACGCGGTCGCCGCACACCGAGGTCACGGTGCCGACCCCGGCCATGGTCACGTCGCCGTACATGTACGACGCGGCGAGGTTGCCGCCCGCCACGATGTCGGAGGCGCTCGTCGCGGCACGGCCGGCGCTGCCGACCGCGTAGGTGTCGCGCGCGAGCCAGCGGTGACCGGCGGCGTGCGACGTGACCGCGGCGAGGCGCCGCGCGCCGACGCCCGAGACGCCCATCCGCATCGGGAGCTGGCTGAAGCCCTCGCTGGCCTGGGCGGCCGTGACGGAGGTCCGCCGGGCGATCTGGCGGGCCGCGGTCCTGCCGACGGCGACCTTCGACGCGGCCGCGTCGGTGTCGGCGAGGTAGTCGTCCATCGACTCGTACGGCGTCACGCCGGCGACCGGCGAGTGGCCGTAGGCCAGGCCGTAGGAGACGGCGCCGATGAGGCGGCCGTCGGCGGCGTAGACCGGCGAGCCCGACATGCCCTCCCAGATGCCGGCCTCCGCGATCGCCGGCGAGCTCAGCCGGACCATGATCATGTCGACGTCGGGCGCGATCCCGTCGTCGAGGATGCCGAGGACCTCACCGGTGAAGCTCTCCGGCGTGGTGCCCTGGGTGACGGTCAGCCCGGTGACGGCGTCGCCGGCGGCGAGGTCGGCCTCCGGGAACGGCGTGGCGCAGTCGCCGGCCGGGTCGGCCGAGACGGCTGGGGTGGCGGTGCCGACCGCGGCGACGGCGGCGAGGCCGAGGCCGAGGACGGCGGTCAGTGAGGCGAGCGCGCGGGCGCGTGGCATGGAACGGGACATTCGGTTCTCCCCCGAGGTCGTGAGTGGTGCCCGGTATGACGCGCGAGCGAGGTCGCCGGTTGCGCCGCGCAGAGAGTATGGGAGCGCGCCCGCCGCCGTGGCATCCCCGCACTCACCGTTACCGAGTCGCGACATAGTGTTGCCGCGTGAGCAGCCCCCACCAGAGCCTCCAGCGCACCGAGGCGGTCGCCCGCCGCGCCCTCCTCGAGGTCCAGGAGTACGACGTCCGGCTCGACCTGGCCGCCGACGACCACACCTTCGGGTCGGTGACGACCATCCGCTTCCACAGCGCCGGTGGGCCGACCTGGGTGGACCTCAAGCCGATCAGCGTGCACGAGGTCCGGCTCAACGGCTCCGCGGTCGACGTCGACCTGCTCGACCGCGGGCGGCTCCCGATCCATACCGTGGCCGGCGACAACGAGCTCGTCGTCGACGCCGTGATGCCCTTCCGCAACGACGGCGAGGGCCTGCACCGCAGCCTCGATCCGGCCGACGGGCAGAGCTACGTCTACGGGATGATGTTCATGGACGCCGCCCCGTCGGTGTTCGCCTGCTTCGACCAGCCCGACCTCAAGGCGCCGTACACCCTCCACGTGCGCGCCCCCGAGAGCTGGACCGTCGTCGCCAACGCGCCGGGCAGCAGCCCCGAGCCCGGGCAGTGGGAGTTCGAGCGCAGCCAACCGCTGTCGACCTACTTCGTCACCCTGGTCGCGGGGCCCTACCACGTGATCAGCGAGGAGCACGACGGCATCCCGCTCGGCCTGCTGTCCCGCGCGAGCATCGCGGGCGCGCTCGACGCGGACGCCGACGAGCTCTTCACGATGACCAAGCAGTGCTTCGACGAGTTCCACCGGCTCTTCGGGATCCGCTACCCGTTCGGCAAGTACGACCAGGCGTTCGTGCCGGAGTTCAACGCCGGCGCGATGGAGAACCCCGGGTGCGTGACCTTCCGCGACCCGCTGGTCTTCACCAGCCGGGTGACCCGCGGCATGCGGATCCAGCGGGCGACGACGGTGGCGCACGAGATGGCGCACCAGTGGTTCGGCAACCTCGTCACGCCGCAGTGGTGGGACGACCTGTGGCTCAACGAGTCCTTCGCCGAGTACATGGGCAACCGGGTGACCGCCGACGTCACCGAGTACTCCGACGCGTGGGTCGAGAACGCCTACGCGCGCCGGCAGTGGGGCCTGGTCGCCGACATGGCCCCGACCACCCACCCGGTCGCCGGCAACGGCGCGGTCGACGCGAGCGCCGCGCTCCAGGACTTCGACGGCATCTCCTACGCCAAGGGCTCGAGCGTGCTGAAGCAGCTCAACGCCTCGCTCGGCGACGACGTCTTCCTCGCCGGCGTGGTCGACCACTTCACCCGGCACCGCTTCGGCAACGCCACCATGCACGACCTCTTCGGCTCGTGGGAGCGCGCCGGTGCGGCGGACCTCTCGTCCTTCACCGACAACTGGCTGCGCACCGCCGGCGCCGACACGCTCGTGCTCGACCGCGAGGCCGGCGTCGTCCGTCGTACGCCGCCCGCGGCGCACCCCGCCGACCGCTCCCACACCTTCCGGGTCTCGGTCGCCACCGACGGCGCGTGGGACACCCGCTCGATCACCGTGACCGGACCGGAGACGCCGTTCGAGGTCGACGGCGATGCGGTCGTGCTCGACCCCTACGAGGACACCTGGGCGCTCGTGCGTCCCGACGCCGAGACGGTCACCCAGCTGAAGACGCTGCTGCCCGACGTGAAGGACGAGGCGCTGCGCGCCGGCATCTGGAACAACGTCCGCAGCGCCTTCCACGACGTCGCGATCGCCCCGGCCGACGTGGTCGACCTGGTCGTCGCGAGCCCGCCGGTCGAGTCGACCGAGGACACCAACCGCCGGCTCGGCGCCTGGCTGCTGCGCGACGTGGTCCCGCTCGCGCCGGCCGGCTCGCTGGAGCGGATCCACGTCGCGGCACTGACGAAGATGGCGGCGCTGCCGGCCGGCTCGGAGTTCCAGCTGTCCGGCTTCCGGATGGCGATCGCGACGGCCACCGACCCCGCCGAGCTGCGTGGTTGGCTGGCCGCCACGCCGGACGGCATCGACCTGGACCTCGACCTGCGCTGGCGGATCCTGGTGCGGCTCGCCGGCCTCGGCGCGACGGACTCGCAGGAGCTGCTGGCGGCGCTGGACGCCGAGCCGACCGCCGTGTCCCGGGTGCAGCACATGCGCGCACTGGTGGCGCTGCCGACCGAGGAGGCGAAGGCGCACGCCTGGTCGGTCTTCACCGGCGACCTCGACGTCCCCAACTACGAGCTCGAGGCCGCCGGCGTCGGCATGTGGCGGGGCGGCCAGGAGGAGCTGACCGAGCCCTACGTGGCCCGCTACTTCGACGAGCTGCCCGCGACCGTCGCGGTCCGCAGCGGCTGGGTGCTCGCCGACGCGACGACGTTCTTCTTCCCGCTCACCTCGCTCTCCGAGGACACGCTCGCCCGCGCCCGCGGGCTGGCCGCCGACGAGTCGCTCGACCCCGCCGTACGTCGGCGGCTGGCCGACGAGGCCGACGAGCTGTCCCGCCGGCTGGCGATCCGCGCGACCTACCCGCTGTCATGACGCTCGAGCGTGCGCGCCGTCCCGGGCCCACGGTCCGGACCCGCGTGCACGAGCTCACCGGCGACGGCGAGCGTCATCACGAGGACCGGCTCGCGACCGAGGAACCGCTGGAGATCCGGCTCGCGTGGCCGGGCGCGCCCGCGCGCCGGGTGTGGGTGACGATGCGGACGCCGGGCCACGACTTCGAGCTCGCGGCCGGGTGGCTGGTGCACGAGGGGCTCGCCACGCCCGACCGGATCGCGGGCGTCGCCTACTGCACGGACGCGGACCTCACCCCGCTGCAGGAGTTCAACGTCGTCACGGTGACCCTGGCCGCTCCCCCGGCGCGCGACCCGGGACACCGGCACACGGGCCTCTCGGCGGGCTCGTCGGCGTGCGGGGTCTGCGGCAAGGACAGCGTCGACGCGGCCCTGGAGACGCCGACCGCCGTCGAGACCTGGTCCGGGCCCTTGCCCTCCCCCGAGGTGGTGCGCTCGCTGCCGGACCTGCTCCGCGAGCAGCAGTCGGTCTTCGCCCGCACCGGCGGCGTCCACGCGGCCGGCCTCGCCACCGCGGACGGCGAGCTGCTGGTGGTCCGCGAGGACGTCGGCCGGCACAACGCCGTCGACAAGGTCACCGGCGCCCGGGTCCTCACCGGCTCCTCCCCCGCCGACGCCTGCCTGGTGGTCAGCGGCCGCGCCGGCTTCGAGCTCGTCCAGAAGGCCGTCGCCGTCGGCACCGGCTCCCTCGTCGCCGTCGGCGCCCCCACGTCGCTGTCCGTGCAGCTGGCCGAACGCGCCGGCCTGGCGCTCTACGGCTTCGTCCGCGGCGACCGCTGCGTGCGCTACTGCTGACCGTCGGCTTATTGACGGACCCGGTCTGTCCGGTGTTCGCCCGGGGGTGGCGAGGGCCTCCCAGCGCACGCCGGCGCCCAGCAGGACCAGGCCGGCCGTGCCGAGGACGAGCCAGCGCGGGACGGCGTCGTGGTACGGCGCCAGCTCGACGACGGCCAGCGCCGCACCGGTGACCGCACCGGCGGCCAGCGGCGCGCGCAGCCGCCACCCGGCACCCCACGTGATCGCCACGGCGCAGCCGGCAGCGAGGAGCAGTGCCCTCGGGCTGACCGGATGGCCGGCCGCGAGCACCAGGGTCGGGACGAAGGCCGCCCCGAGGCCGGGGAGCAACGTCGCCATCGAGCCGGTCTCCGGGTCGCGCCACAGGGTCCAGGCACCGAACGCCAGGAGCACCCCGGCCAGCGGCAGCGAGTAGGCCTCGGCCGTCGCCACGTCGGTCTCGACCAGCCGCAGCCAGAGCGCACCGAGCTGGAGACCCGCTGCGAGCCAGGCCGCCTCGCGGCGGCGCTCGAGGATCGCGACCGCGGCGGTCGCGCCGCCGGTGATCACCAAAGTGGCCACCATCCGGTCGACGCTGGCATCGGCGTCGCCCGAGGAGCTGACCAGGCCGGCGAGGAGCGCCGTCGGCAGTGCCACGGCGTAGCCGCAGAGCCGCACGGGTGCGTCCGCCGTACGCCGCAGCCGCCCGACCACCCCGACGGCCAGGCCGTGCGCGCAGACGACGGCGACGGCCGCGAAGGCGACCCGGTCCGGTGCCCAGTCCGCCAGCCACCCCAGGGCGGCCATCGCGGCCGCGACCAGCACCGGGCCCGCGGCCGCCAGCACCCGCGAGCCCCGGAGAGCGCCTACGGTCGCGACCACGACGTACGCCGCGACGACCGCGAACGCCGGCGCCGGGTGGTAGGTCGCGAGCCAGCCGCCGAGCAGGGCCCAGCCCGACGCGGCGAGCAGATCGACCTCGGCGCCCCACCAGGTGCCGCCACGACGGACCGCGACGAGGTGCAGCGTCGCCAGGCCGACGCACAGGACGACGGCGAGCAGCAGCGACGGGAGGTAGCAGAGGAGGGTCAGCCCGGCGACCGGCAGCGCCGCCAGGACCGTCGTCCACGGCCGGGGAGTCCGCGGCCACAGGCCGGCGACCGCCAGGCCGACGCAGCCGGCCGCGACCGGGATCGTCCAGCCGGAACCGACCACGAAGCCGTCGAGCTCGGGGTCCGCGGTCGCGAGCACACCCGTCGGGAAGAGCCGCTGGTTCGAGAGCTCCTGCATCAGGGCCGAGGCGAGACCGACGACCGTGAGGAAGGGCGGGAGCACCCCGACGGCGGCGTACCCGACCGCCGAGACGCCGAGCGCCTGCCGCGCCCACCGCCACGGGCTGGCCGCGGCCAGGATCGTGCAGGCGACGGTGCCACCCGTCGTGACGAGCACCAGCCCGTCCGGGGAGCTCACGAGCGCCGGGGCGGCCGCGAGCCCGACCAGGCCGCAGCTGACGACGAGGGCGACCTGGCGGACAGCGATCGGCAGGGGCACGGCGACGAGGAGGGCGGTCAGGAGGGCGGCGCCGAGGTACGGCGCGACGACGGCCCACGGCACTGGGAGGGTCCCGTCGTCGAGGTGCTGCCCCAGCTGCGCGGTGCCGTCGAGCAGCAGCGAGACCCAGGCGACCGACGCGGCGCCGGCGAGCCCGCCGGCCAGCCCCGGCTGGCTGACCCGCACCAGCGCGGCCAGGCCGAGCAGCGCGACGACCTCGACCACCGCCGTGGTGGTCAGGTGGCCGTCGAACCGGCCCAGGGCCGCCAGGGTGGCCGTCACCGCGCCGGCGGCGGCGAGCACCTGCGGTGCGACGAGCCGGCCGGTCGCCGTGGTGGAGAGGAGCTGGTTCCCCGCGGCCAGGGCGGTCGCGACCGCGAGTGACCCGACGAGGGTCGCGGTGAGCAGGTCGGGGCTGCCGAACCAGCCGGCGTTGACGGCGCCGGCGACGTCGAGTGCCAGGAAGGCGCCGGTCACGACGGCCAGTGCCTCGGCGGCGCCGCGCAGCCCGCGACGGGCGGTGAGCCCGGTGACCGCAGCGGCCAGGGCGGTGAGGACGACGAGGACGGCGGTGCGTCCGCCGACGCCCAGCAGCGCCCAGGTCACGGCGAGGAAGACGACGGCGCCGACGAGGAGGCAGAGGGCGCCGAGCGCGAGCAGCACCCCGGGCACCGTCCAGGCGACGCCGGGAGCGGGGGACGCCGCCGGCGTACGCCGGGCGGTCGGAGGCAGCGACGGGGGTGACGGAGGCGTCGAGGTGACGGGGTACGGCGGCGCCCACTCGCGGGCCGGGGCGAGCTCCTGGCGCCGCAGCTGGGCCAGCAGACGATCGGCACCCTGGAGGGTGGCGAAAAGGTCGGCGGCGGCCTGGCCCAGGAGCGGGAGTCCGCAGGAGCCGCACCGGGTGCGGTCGTCGTCGGGCAGCCGGTGCCGGCAGTCGGGGCAACGGTCCGGGTCGGCGAATCGGGGGCTCGGGAGCTCGGTCGCGGCAGGCATGCCGCGAGTCTCGGCGCGCGGCGCGCCTGCCCACATGCGTACGCGTACTCAAACCCGGATCCGCCGGTCCCGGCGTGGGGTGCCGGGCAGTGTCGGCGCCGCCTCCTAGCGTTGCGGTGTGCGCATCCTCCACACCTCCGACTGGCACCTCGGGCGGTCCTTCCACCGCGAGGGCATGCTGGGGCACCAGGCTGCGTACGTCGACCACCTCCTCGAGGTCGTCGAGCGGGAGCGGGTGGACCTCGTCGTGGTCGCGGGCGACGTCTACGACCGCGCGCTGCCGCAGGTCGACGCGGTGCGGCTCGCCGACGAGACCCTCGCCCGGCTGGCCGCGAGCCGCGCCCGGGTCGTCATCACCTCGGGCAACCACGACTCGGCCCAGCGGCTCGGCTTCAGCTCCCGCCTGATCGACGCGGCCGGCGTCTTCATCCGCACCGACGCGGCCGGCGTCGGGACCCCTGTCGTGCTCCCCGACGAGCACGGCGACGTGGCCGTCTACGGACTGCCCTACCTCGACCCCGACGCGGTCCGCGAGCCCTGGCGGCTGCCCGCCCGGTCCCACGAGGCCGCGCTGGACGAAGCCATGCGCCGGGTGCGCGCCGACCACGCCACTCGGGCCCGTGGCACCCGGTCGGTGGTGCTCGCCCACGCCTTCGTCGCCGGCGCGCAGCCCAGCGAGTCCGAGCGCGACATCAGCGTCGGTGGCGTCTCGCTGGTCCCGACCTCCACCTTCAGCGGCGTCGACTACACCGCCCTCGGCCACCTCCACGGGCGGCACACCCTCACCGAGTCGGTGCGCTACTCCGGCTCCCCCATCGCCTACTCCTTCTCCGAGGTCGACCAGGTCAAGGGCTCCTGGCTGGTCGAGCTCGGCGCCGACGGCCTGAGCGCCGCCGAGTTCGTCGAGGCCCCGGTCCCACGCCGGCTCGCCCGACTCCGCGGCACCGTCGACGAGCTGCTCGCCGACCCGACGCTCCGACGTCACGAGGCTGCCTGGGTCCAGGCCACGCTCACCGACCCGGTGCGTCCGCTGCAGGCGATGGAGCGGCTGCGGGCCCGCTTCCCGCACACGCTGGTCATCGCGTTCGAGCCGGCCGGCGCCTCGGCCCACGCCGTGCCCGCCGCGCGCCCGCAGGGTCGCTCCGACCACGCCATCGCGCTCGACTTCGTGGCCGAGCTGCGCGGTGCGCCCGCGAGCGACGCCGAGGCTGCCCTCCTCCAGGCGGCCACGGAGGCCTGCTGCGAGGACCCTGAGGCGGACGTGCTCGTCTCGGCGGCCGGCACGGACGGGCTGTGGTGAGCCGATGAGGCTGCACCGCCTCCGGGCGACCGCGTTCGGGCCCTTCGCCGGCACCATCGACGTCGACTTCGACCAGCTCTCGACCGCCGGGCTGTTCCTGCTGTCCGGGCCCACCGGGGCGGGCAAGACCAGCGTGCTCGACGCCGTCTGCTTCGCGCTCTACGGCGACGTCCCCGGCGACCGCAACGCCGCCAAGCGGCTGCGCTCCGACCTCGCCGCCCCCGGGGTCCGCCCCGAGGTCGAGCTCGAGGCGACCCTCTCGGGCCGGCGCTTCCGGATCGTCCGCACGCCGGCGTGGGAGCGGCCCAAGAAGCGCGGCGAGGGCACCACCACCGAGCAGGCGTCGGTGACCATCGCCGAGCGGGTCAACCGCGAGTGGGTGACGCTGTCGACGCGGCTCGACGAGACGGGCCACCTCGTGTCCCGGCTGCTCGGCATGAACGTCGCCCAGTTCACCCAGGTCGCGATGCTCCCCCAGGGTCGCTTCCAGGCGTTCCTGCGCGCGCGCTCGGAGGAGCGTCACCGGCTGCTCCAGCAGCTCTTCCGCACCGGCCGGTTCGAGGACGTCGAGAAGTGGCTGCGCGACCGGCGCCTCGACCTCCGGCGCCGCGCCGAGGACGCCCGCGAGACCGTCGCCGACCTCGTCAGCCGGGTCAGCGAGACCACCGGCGCCACCGCGCCCGACGCCCCCGATGGGCCGGCACCCGATGCCTGGGCCCGCGAGCTGCTCGACACCGCGACCGCTCGACGTGCCGACGTCGCCACGGTCGCCGCCGCTGCCGCCGATCTCGAGACCACGGCCCGGACCGAGCTCGACCGGGCCCGGGCGCTCCAGGACCGCCGCGCCCGGGTCGACGCTGCCGCCGCCGAGCGGGAGCGACTCGCCGCGGCCGAGGACGACCACGCGGAGGGCCTCCGTCGCCTCGACGCCGCTCGCCGGGCGGCCGGCGTGGTGCCGCTCCACCGGGTCGCCGTCACAGCGAGCCGGGCCCACAGCGCGGCCGAGGGCGCGGCGGAGGGGCTCGTCCGCGAGTCGCTCGAGCGCGCGGTGGCCGCGTCGGTCGACGCCGCCGCCCGCATCCGCGCGCTGGAGCCACGGGCCCGACGCCTGACGGCCGTCGCCGCGGAGACCGAGCGGCTCGAGGCCCGCTCCCTCGAGCTGACCGACGCCGCAGCCCGCGCCCAGCTCGCGGCGCGGGAGCTGGTGGTCGACCTGACCGCCCGGCTCGCCACCGCCGAGGAGGCGCACGCCGTCGCCCGCCGGCAGACGCTCGACCTGCGCGAGCGCGCCATCGGCCTGCGCGAGCAGCGGGTCAACGGCATGGCCGCCGAGATCGCCTCCGCCCTGGTCGTCGGCGGGTCCTGTCCCGTCTGCGGCTCCTGCGACCACCCCCACAAGGCCGTGGCGCCGCACGACGCCCCCGACGAGGCGGCCGAGAAGACCGCCCAGAAGGCCGCCGACGACGCCGCCGCGACCGAGTTCGCCCGCGACGGCCAGGTCCGCGAGCTGCGCACCGCACTGGCCACCGCGGTCGAGCGCGTCGACACCGTGCCGCCCGAGATCGCCACCGAGACGGGCGCCGTCGCGGCCCGGCTCGACGCGCTCGGCCTCGAGGCCGCGGCGTTGCGCGAGGAGCTGGCGGACTACGACGAGCAGCGGCTCGAGGAGATCCAGGAGGCCGAGCGCACGGCTCGGGGCGGGATCGCCGCCCTCGACCGGCTCGCGGCCACCGAGGCGGCCCTCGCCGACGCCGAGCAGGCGCTCACCCTGGCCACCCTCGAGGCGGGGCTCGACGACGTCCAGACCGCGCTGTCGGCCGCCCTCGACCAGCGTGCCTACGACGCCCTCGCCCAGCGCGCCGCCGAGCACGACCGCCGGCTGGCCGCCGTCGCCGCCGTCCTCGCCGAGCCGGGCGCCGACGAGGCCGCGGCGGCCGAGCGGCCGGACCTCCCTGCCCTGACCGCGGCCCACCAGCAGGCGCTCCACGACCTCGGCCGGGCGCGCGCGGACGAGTCGACCTGGACCGTGCGCGCCGACCGGATGACCCGCCTGGTCGGCGACCTCGACACGGCCGTCGCCGCCTGGCGCCCGCTGCGCGACGAGCTCGACGTGCTCACCCGGCTCTCGTCCTTCGTGGAGGGCAAGTCGGCCGACAACCGCCTGCAGATGCGCCTCTCGGCCTACGTCCTCGCCTACCGGCTCGCCCAGGTCGTCGCGGCCGCCAACGAGCGCCTCGACCGGATGAGCGACCGCCGCTACACCCTCGAGCACACCGGCCGCCGGGGTGCCGGCGAGACCCGTGGCGGGCTCAGCCTCGTGGTCCGCGACGACTGGTCCGGCGAGGCCCGCGACCCGGCGACCCTGTCGGGCGGCGAGACCTTCGTGGTCTCCCTCGCGCTCGCGCTCGGCCTCGCCGACGTCGTCACCCAGGAGGCCGGCGGCGCCGACCTCGACACGCTCTTCGTCGACGAGGGCTTCGGGGCGCTCGACGCCGACACCCTCGACGACGTGATGGACACCCTCGACTCGCTGCGCGACGGCGGTCGCGTGGTCGGGGTGGTCAGCCACGTTGCCGAGATGCGCGACCGGATCCCCACCCAGCTGCTGGTCGCCAAGTCGCGGACCGGGTCGACCGTGACCATCGACCGCTGACGCCCACCGGCGGTAGCGTCAGCGCATGGCCTTCGACGTGGCCGCCGACGCTTACGACCGGTTCATGGGCCGCTACTCCACCCTGCTGGCGCCCGAGCTCCTCGCCGCCGTGGGACCCGAGCCCGGTGACCGCGCGCTCGACGTCGGCTGCGGACCCGGTGTCCTCACCCGCCACCTGGTCGAGCTCCTCGGCGCCGACCACGTCGCCGCCGCGGACCCGTCGCCACCCTTCGTCGCCGCCGCCCGCGAGCGACTCCCCGGCGTCGACGTCCGTCAGGCGCCGGCGGAGCAGCTGCCGTTCGACGACGACTCCTTCGACGTCGTCCTCGCCCAGCTCGTCGTCCCGTTCATGTCCGACGCCGTCGCCGGGCTCCGCGAGATGGCCCGGGTCGCCCGGCCCGGCGCTCCGGTCGCCGCCACCGCCTGGGACCACGCCTCCGGCGGATCGGGACCGCTGTCCCCCTTCTGGCGGGTGGTCACCGAGTTCGATCCCGGTGCGTACGACGAGTCCGGACTGGCCGGGCAGCGCAGCGGCGACCTCGTCGCCATCTTCCGCGAGGCGGGGCTGGCCGACGTCCGGCAGCTGGCGCTCACGGTCCACCTGCCGCACGCGACCTTCGAGGAGTGGTGGGAGCCCTACACCTGGGGGGTCGGCCCTGCCGGCGACTACGTCGCGTCGCTCGACGACGCCGGCCGAGAGCGCCTGGCGGCCACCGCGCGCCGGCTGCTCGGGGACGGCCCGATCACGATCAGCGGCACCGCGTGGTGCGCGGTCGGACGCGCCTGAGCGACGACCTAGAGCTGGGTCGAGCCGTGCTCGGCGTCGTACGTGTCGCCGGTCAGCTTGGTCTTGGCGAAGCTGATCAGCGACGCGACCGTGCCCCCGGGCGTGTCCCAGTACTCGCCGGACTGCAGGTCCACGCGGATCAGGGTCGCGTTCGGGTCCTCGGGTCCTCCCGGGAGCCACGCCTCGGCGAAGGTCGTCCACAGCTCCTTCAGCTTCGCCTCGTCATCCACCACGCTCGCGCGGCCGTACGCCGCCGCCCACTTGTCGCGCGCGGAGAAGGTGAGGGTCACGGTGGGATCCGCGCCGATCGCGCGGACGTGCGCCGTGTCGCGCGCGGTGATGAACCACAGCTCGGCGGACGGATCGACCTCCTGGCGCGCCATCGGCACGCTGCGCGCCCCATCGGGCCCGTACGTCGTCATCATCGCGATCGGGATCTCACCGATCACCTCGAGCAGCTTGTGGTCGGTCGCGTCGTCGGCGGTCATGACGACGCCGTACCCGGAGCGCCGCGGGCTAATCGGGCTGATCCCCGGCGGGGACGTTCGGTAGGTTCGACCACATGGGCGCTCGCGTGCTGGATCCGTCGTTCACCGCACTTCCCCACCGCCACCTCGGCGACGTCGCGCTCGCGCGGGCGCAGGAGCTCGGCGCGACGCACGCCGACTTCCGCTTCGAGCGGGTGCGCTACCAGGAGCTCGCCGTCCGTGACGGCGTCCTGCAGGGGGCGTCGGACACCGAGGACCTCGGCTTCGCGGTCCGGGTGCTGCACGGCGGCGCATGGGGCTTCGCCGCCGGCGTCGTCCTGACCCCCGACGAGGCGGCCCGGGTCGCCGAGACCGCCGTCGCGGTCGCCCGGGTGGCCGCCGAGATGACCACCGCGCCGGTCGAGCTGGCACCGGAGCCCGTGCACGCCGACGCCGAGTGGATCTCGTCGTACGAGATCGACCCCCTGTCGGTGCCCACCGCCGAGAAGGCCGCGCTGCTCATCGACTGGACCAACCGGCTGTGCGAGGGCGCGGCCGTCGACCACGCGTCGGCGTTCCTGCTCCAGGTCTTCGAGAACAAGTACTACGCCGATCTCACCGGCACCCGCACCACCCAGCAGCGGGTCCGGCTCCAGCCGGGGTTCGAGGCGATGGGCGCGGGCGCCGACACCTTCGACTCGATGGCCAGCATCGCTCCGCCGGTCGGCCGCGGCTGGGAGTACCTCACCGGCGGCGAGCACAGCTGGGACTGGGACGGCGAGATCGAGCAGGTCCCCGAGCTGCTCGCGGAGAAGCTCAAGGCGCCGGGCGTCGAGGCCGGCACCCACGACCTCGTCATCCATCCCTCCAACCTCTGGCTCACCATCCACGAGTCGATCGGGCACGCCACCGAGCTCGATCGTGCACTGGGCTACGAGGCCAACTACGCTGGCACGTCCTTCGCGACGCCGGACCTGATCGGCAACCTGCAGTACGGCTCCCCGGTCATGAACGTCACCGGCGACCGCACCGTCGAGCACGGCCTCGCGACGATCGGGTACGACGACGAGGGCGTCGAGTGCCAGCAGTGGGACCTGGTCCGCGACGGCACGTTCGTCGGCTACCAGCTCGACCGGGCGATGGGCCTCATGCACCCCGACCTCAATCCTGGACCTGATGGGACAGGCCGGTCCAACGGCTGCGCCTACGCCGACTCCCCCGGCCACATCCCCATCCAACGGATGGCCAACGTCTCGCTCCAGCCGGCTGCCGACGGCCCGTCGACCGAGGAGCTGATCGGCCGGGTCGAGCGCGGCCTCTACGTCGTGGGCGACAAGTCGTGGTCGATCGACATGCAGCGATTCAACTTCCAGTTCACCGGGCAGCGCTTCTACAAGATCGTCGACGGCGAGCTGGCCGGCCAGGTCCGCGACGCGGCGTACCAGGCGACGACGACGGACTTCTGGCGCTCGATGGAGGCGGTGGGCGGCCCCGACACGTGGGTGCTCGGCGGCGCGTTCAACTGCGGCAAGGCCCAGCCCGGGCAGGTCGCGGCCGTCAGCCACGGCTGCCCGACCGCGCTCTTCCGCGGCGTGCGGATCCTCAACACCACCGACGAGGCGGCCCACTGATGACCACCACGACCCCGGCCACGCCGCAGGCGTTCGTCGAGCACGCCCTGGCGACCAGCCGCGCCGACGACTGCATCGTCCTGGTCCGCGACCACACCAGCGCCAACCTCCGTTGGGCCAACAACACCTTGACCACCAACGGCGTGATGGCCGGCGTCGACGTCACGGTCGTCTCGTTCGTCGGCTCCGGCGACAAGGTCGCGACCGGGTCGATGACCGGATCGGTCACCACCCTCGACGGGCTGAGCGCGCTGGTCGAGGCGGCCGACGCCGCCGCCCGCGACGCCGACCCGGCCGAGGACGCCAACCCGCTGGCCCGCGACGCCGTCTCCCCCGACTGGGACGAGCCGCCGGTCCCGACCGACGTCCACGTGTACGACGCAGTCGCACCCGCGCTCGGCGAGGCGTTCGGTCGCGCCCGCGGGGCCGGCCGGGTGCTCTACGGCTTCGTCAACCACGAGATGACCACGACCTACCTCGGCTCCTCGACCGGCGTCCGGCTGCGGCACGTGCAGCCGACCGGCCACGTCGGGGTCACCGGCAAGTCCGCCGACCTGACCCGCAGCGCCTGGGTGGGTGCCGCGACCCGCGACTTCTCCGACGTCGACCCGCTGGCCCTCGACGACGAGCTCGCCCGTCGGCTGGCGTGGGCCGAGCGCCGCATCGACCTGCCCGCCGGGCGCTACGACACGATCCTGCCGCCGATCGCGATGGCCGACCTGATGATCGACGCCTACTGGTACGCCGGCGCGCGCACCGCCCACGAGGGGCAGTCGGTCTACAGCCAGCGCGGCGGCGGCACCCGCATCGGCCAGCGGATCGCGCGGCCGAGCGTGCGGCTCTACTCCGACCCGGCGTACCCCGGCCTGGAGTGCTCGCCCTTCGAGGTCGCGACCCGCTCGGGCAACGAGTCGTCGGTCTTCGACAACGGACTGCCGCTGACCAGCACCGACTGGATCCGTGGCGGCGAGCTGACGTCGCTGCTGCAGACCCGCCACTCCGCAGCGATGACCGGCCAGCCGGTCACTCCCGCGATCGACAACCTCGTGCTCGACGTCGACGGCGCGACCGGCGGCGTCGACGACCTCGTCGCCCGCACCGAGCGCGGGCTGCTGGTCACCTGCCTCTGGTACATCCGCGAGGTCGACCCGCAGACCCTCCTGCTCACCGGGCTCACCCGCGACGGCGTCTACCTCGTCGAGGGCGGCGAGATCACGGGCGCGGTCAACAACTACCGCTTCAACGAGAGCCCGATCGACATCCTCAACCGGTTCACGGACGCCTCGGCGACCGGGCCGGCGTTCAGCCGCGAGTGGGGCGACGACTACTTCTCCCGTACCGCGATGCCCGCGCTCCTGGTGCCCGACTTCAACATGTCGAGCGTGTCCCAGGCCCAGTAGTCCGACTCGAGGCGGGCCGCGCGCGCCTCCTCGCGCGCCAGGAGCACGCCGTAGGTGAAGCTCGGCTCGCCAGCACGTTCCGCCGCGAGGGCGAGCGCACGGAGCTCGGTGATGGTGACCGCGGCGTCCTGGAGGTCGCCGAGGTGCGAGGCGATCCGCTGGGCGTCGTCGGCCAGCCGGTGCGCAGCCCTCCCGGCGACGGGCTCCACCGCCTCCGCCGCGTAACGGAGCCGCTTCGCGGCCTTGCGCACGTCGTGCAGCTCGTGCGGGCCCGACCCCTCACGGGACGCGACGCGCTGCCGCTTGCGGAAGCGGCGGACCTCCTGGCGCAGGAGGCCGGGGACCACGTCGCGGGCCGGCGCGTCGGCGGCCTCGGTCCAGGGCGGGTCCGCGGCCAGCCGCTCGAGGCGCCCACGCAGGGACAGGTAGCGCTCGGAGGTGAGCACGGAGCGCAGCTCGTCCTTGCCGCGGTCGGCGTAGGTCGTCCGGAGCCGCTCGAGGACCGGGCCGTGCAGCCGGTCCTCGGGCTCCTGGGCGACCAGCGCGCGTAGCCGCTCGTGCACGACCGCCCCGTCGCGGGCGGAGCCCAGCGCCCCGGCGAGCCAGTGCAGCTCGACCCGCACCGGTTCGGTGGCCGCGTGCTCGAGCACCGGACCGAAGGTTCCGAGCAGCGCACGCAGTCGGCGGGACGCGACTCGCACCTGGTGCACCGCCTCGTCCCGCGCGAGCCGGGCGCCGACGTCCTCGCGGGCCAGCGCGTCGACCTGCTCGGCGAGCCGCCGGTGGACGAGCCGTGCGACCGGCCGGTCACGCTTCGGCTTGCGCAGCCTGGGCGGGACCGGCACCGCACTGCCGAGGGCGCGCTCGATCTTGCGGGTCACGGCCGCGCGCCGAACGCCCCGGTCGGCGAGCTCGGCCGCGACTGCGGCGAGCAGGTCGGCGTCACCGAGGACGAGCTCGACCTCCCACTCCCGCCAGGCCTCGCGGTCGGCGCGGACCCGGTCGTCGGCCAGCTCGGCGAGCACGTCGCCCTCGGGCCCGAGCAGGTGCAGGCGCCGGCGCTCGGTGGTGATCGTCGCGACCGGCCCCAGCGCGGCGCCCCGCGTCCAGCCGAGCGCGAGGTCGCTCAGCGACCGCGGCGGGGTCGACGCGTCGTCGAGGGGACGGGCGTACTCGTCGCGCCCGGTCCCGGCCGGGACCTTGAGGTGCCAGCCCTCGTCCTCGCCGCCGGTGCGGCGACGCAGGCTCACCCCGGCGCGCTCCAACCGCAGGTCCGGGGTGTCGTGGTAGACGGCCTCGAGGAGGACGGTGCCCGCGTCGCGGACCTCGTCCACCCCGTCGACGACGGTCAGGTCCGGGACCGTGGCGTCCTCCCCGGGCGCGAAGGTCGTCTCGATCTCGTGGTGCGGCCTCACGAGACCTGTCTAGCGGACGAACGTGAACGTTCCCGCAGATCCAATGCAACCGGACCGGACCGCCGTGCGTATCCCCCGCGTTCGATCCCTCCACCAGACAAGGAATGCACGTCATGCGGAACCAGCTCATCACTGGCGTCCTGGCCGTCGTCGCGACCTCGAGCCTCATCGGGCTGGGGAGCACGGCGCGGGCCGCCACCACGGACCACACCAGCACCGACTCGACCACGACCCATGAGAAGGGCGTCGCCATCAGCTGCGGCGGCGAGTGGCGCGGCAAGCACGTCTACGCCGAGGTCTACGAGAACTCGCTGCACGGCAACCACGTCCAGGTCGTCATCGACGACGGCGCGTACGCCGCCGAGCGCTGGCAGGACGCCTCGATCGTCACCCACGACCAGGTCCGCACCCGGGTCCGTCTCGACGGGTCGCGCGCGGTCGTGAAGGGCCTGGCCCGGCTCGACGGGACCAGGAAGCACGTCCACGAGGTCCTCGAGGACGCCGGCCAGACCATCGAGTCCACCGGCACCCAGCGCGGCCTCGACACGAACGTCGCCTTCCACTGGAAGGACCGCGCGGTGAAGCTCGACTGCTCGGAGTCCTTCCGCTACCGGCTCACCGTGACGCGGACGCCGGTGGAGTGAGACGCCGCGCCGGCGGGCGACTTCTCAGGGGATCCCGTCACTTCTCAGGCGTTGCAACGGCCGAGAAGTGCGGGATTCACCGGTGCACCGGTGAATCCCGCAGTCACCCATCAGGCCGGGTGACCTCCGGGGATCGGCGCCTCGGGGTCGTAGGGCTCGCGCGTGTAGATGAACGTCGCGATGTCGAGCCAGGCGACCGAGCCGTCCTCGCGGCGTACGGCGTGGAGCTCCTCACCGGCGTGGTAACCGGTGGTCCCGACGACGCGGCCGTCGCGCACGGCGAACCGGTAGGCCTCGACGCCGTTGCGGGACCCGACGAGGTCGGTGCCCGCCATCGCGAAGACCACCGGGGTGTTGCCCCAGTGCCACAGACCGGGGACGCCAGCGAGCTCCGCCGGCACGCCGGATGACGGCACCCAGGGCGCCGCGATCGTCGGCTCCGATCGCTCGAGCTCGTCGAGGAGCTCGATGACGATCCGGGCCGGCGAGTAGCCGGTGGTCGCGTTGGCGAGCACCACGCCGCCGGTGCGCCGCTTGATGTCGACCAGCACGGTCGCCAGGAAGCCGGGCATCGAGCCGGTGTGGCCGGCCAGGGTGCCGGAGCCGCCGGCCATGACCTGGAAGCCGAGCCCGTGGGCTCCGCCCAGCCCGTCCTCTGGGCTGCCGGCCTGCGGCGCGAACGCCTGGGCCAGCTCGTCGGCGGACAGCACGTCGGGGTGGCCCTGGCCGAGGAAGACCGCGTAGCGCGCGAGGTCCTCGATGGTCGCCCAGACCTGGCCGGCCGGCGCCATCGCGCCGGTGTCGGTCGCGGGCTCGGCGACGAGCGTGCCGTCGTACGGGTGCACCGACTGGCCCTGCGCGGCCGCGCCGTCGGGGAGGTAGGACGTGCGGGCCATGCCAAGCGGGGTCAGCACCCGCTCGCGGACCGCCTCCCACCACGTCGTTCCGAGGAGCCGCGCGACCAGCTCACCCAGCAGCGCGTAGCCCAGGTTGGAGTAGTGGAAGCGCTCGCCGGGCCGGAAGACGGCCCGGCTGCCGTCGTTGGCGGCGACCAGCTCGTCGAAGGACAGGCCGGCCGACCGCTCCCACCACGACCCGACCGGCTCCGACTGCATGCCGGAGCCGTGGGACAGCAGCTGGCGCAGCGTGCGGTCGGCGTAGCCGACCTCGCCCAGCGCGACCGACGCCGGGTCGTCGAGGGCGATCCGGCCGTCGCGTACCAGCTGGAGCACGACGACGGCGGTCATCGTCTTGGTGATCGACCCGATGCGGTACTGCACGTCGTGCGGGTCGTGGCCGGGCACCGCCGGTCCGCCGTACGAGCCGAGCCACACGGGCTCGCCGTCGCGCACCAGCCCGGCCGTGACCGACGGGAGGCGGCCGGTCGACTGGGCGTGGGCGAGCCGCGCCTGGAGGCGCCGGGCGGTGCTGTCGGAGACAGGGATGGCGTCGTTCACTCGGCGAATGCTTCCAGAGGCGGGCACGCGCAGACGAGGTTGCGGTCGCCGTACGCCTGGTCGATGCGGGCGACCGGCGGCCAGTACTTGTCAGCCACGCCATTCGGTCCTGTCATGCCGGTCGGGAAGACGGCCTCCTCGCGGGTGTAGGCCCGCTTCCACTTGCCGACCAGCGCGCGGGAGGTGTGCGGGGCGCCGCGCAGCGGGGACTCCTCCGGGGTCCACTCCCCCGCCGCGACCCGGTCGATCTCGCCCTTGATCGCGATCATGGCGTCGATGAACCGGTCGATCTCGGCGAGGTCCTCAGACTCGGTCGGCTCGACCATCAGCGTGCCGGCGACCGGGAAGGACATGGTCGGCGCGTGGAAGCCGTAGTCGATGAGCCGCTTGGCGACGTCGTCGACGCTGACGCCGGTGTCCTTGGTGATGCCGCGCAGGTCGAGGATGCACTCGTGGGCGACCAGCCCACCGTGCCCGCGGTAGAGCACCGGGTAGTGCTCGCCGAGCCGGGCGGCGACGTAGTTGGCCGACAGCACGGCCGCCGCCGTCGCGCGGGTCAGGCCCTCCGCGCCCATCAGCCGGATGTAGGCCCACGAGATCGGCAGGATGCCCGCCGAGCCGTACGGCGCGGCGCTGATCGGGCCGATCCCCTCACGCTTGTCGGTGTCGGGGTGCATCGCGTGGGACGGCAGGTACGGCGCGAGGTGGGCGCGCACCGCGACCGGGCCGACGCCGGGACCACCGCCGCCGTGCGGGATGCAGAAGGTCTTGTGCAGGTTGAGGTGCGAGACGTCGCCGCCGAACTCGCCGGGCTTGGCGTAGCCGAGCAGCGCGTTGAGGTTGGCGCCGTCGACGTACACCTGGCCGCCGTGGCCGTGGACGACCTCGCAGAGCTCGGTGATGGTGTCCTCGTAGGCGCCGTGCGTCGACGGGTAGGTCACCATGATCGCCGCGAGGTCCTCGGAGTGGGCGTCGCACTGGGCGCGCAGGTCGTCGAGGTCGACCTCGCCGCTCGGGCCGGACTTCACCACGACCACGCGCATGCCGGCCATCACCGCGGACGCCGCGTTGGTGCCGTGGGCCGAGGACGGGATGAGGCAGACGTCGCGCTCGCCCTGGCCGTTGGCCCGGTGGTAGCCACGGATCGCCAGCAGACCCGCGAGCTCGCCCTGCGAGCCGGCGTTGGGCTGGATCGAGACCCGGTCGTAGCCGGTCACCTCGGCCAGCCAGCCCTCGAGCTCGCCGACCAGCTCGCGGTAGCCGCTCGCCTCCTCGGCGGGCGCGAAGGGGTGCAGGTCGGCGAAGCCCGGCAGCGAGACCGGCTCCATCTCGGTGGTCGCGTTGAGCTTCATCGTGCAGGAGCCGAGCGGGATCATGCCGCGGTCGAGGGCGTAGTCGCGCGCCGAGAGCTGGCGCAGGTAGCGCAGCATCTGGGTCTCGCTGCGATGGGCGTGGAAGACCTCGTGGGTGAGGTAGGGCGTGGTGCGCGCCAGCGCGGCCGGGAGCGCGTCGACCGGCTCGACCGCTGCCGGCGTGACGCCGAACGCGGTGTGGATCGCGCGGAGCGTGCTCGCCGTGCTGGCCTCGGAGAAGGACAGCCCGACCGTGTCGGCATCGACCAGCCGCAGCTGGAGGCCCTGGTCGCGGGCGGCCTTCACGATGTCGGCCGCGCGGCCCGGCGTGTGGACGGTGAAGGTGTCGAAGAAGGCGGTCGTCGGCACGTCGTACCCGGCAGCGCGGAGCGAGGCCGCGGCCCGGGCGGCGAGCCCGTGGGCGCTCCGCGCGATGCCGCGCAGGCCCTCGGGGCCGTGGTAGACGGCGTACATCGAGGCCACCACGGCCAGCAGCACCTGGGCGGTGCAGATGTTGGACGTCGCCTTGTCACGGCGGATGTGCTGCTCGCGGGTCTGCAGGGCGAGCCGGTAGGCCGGGCGGCCCTCCGCGTCGACCGAGACGCCCACCAGGCGGCCCGGGAGGTGGCGCTCGAGGCCGGCAGCGACGCTCATGAAGCCGGCGTGCGGGCCGCCGTAGAAGAGCGGGACGCCGAAGCGCTGGCTGGAGCCGACGACCACGTCGGCGCCCAGGGCACCGGGCGCCTCGAGCAGGGTGAGAGCGAGCAGGTCGGCGGCGACCACGGCGAGCGCGTCACGCTCGTGCGCCTGCTCGATGACCCGGCGGGGGTCGGTCACCTGACCGGACGCCCCCGGGTACTGCACCACGACGCCGCACAGCGGCCCCTCGGGCAGCCCGTCGGTCAGGTCGGCGACGACGACGTCGATGCCCATCCCCTCGGCGCGGGTGCGGACGACGTCGATGGTCTGCGGCAGCGCGTCGGCGTCGACCACGAAGGGGCCGGTGGCCTTTCGGTTGGCGCGGCGTACGAGCGTCATCGCCTCGGCCACGGCCGTGCCCTCGTCGAGCAGCGACGCGTTGGCGGTCGGCAGGCCGGTGAGGTCGCCGACCATGGTCTGGAAGTTGAGCAGCGCCTCGAGACGGCCCTGGGAGATCTCGGGCTGGTACGGCGTGTAGGCGGTGTACCAGCTCGGGTCCTCGAGCACGTTGCGGCGGATCACGGCCGGGGTGAGGGTCGCGTGGTAGCCGAGGCCGATCATCGCCTCGCCGGGACGGTTGGCCCGGGCCAGCCGGCGCAGCTCGCGGGCCGTCGCCTCCTCGGTCAGCGGCGTGGGCAGGTCGAGCTGCTCCATCGCGCGGATCGCGCCGGGCACGGCGGCGTCCATCAGCGCGTCGAGGGTGTCGAAGCCGAGCCGCTCCAGCATCGTGGCGATGTCGGCCTCGCGCAGACCGATGTGGCGGTCGACGAAGGGCAGGGCGTGGTCGAGCTCGGGAAGGGCGTGGCCGTCAGCCATCTGGGGGGCTCCTCGAATCAGGTCGTCCGGGTGCCTCCCCCTCTGTCGTCACGTCGTCGTGGCTCCAGAGTTGCCTGGTCCGCACGGTCCGGGCGCCTGAGAGGTTCCGGGGAGGAATTGCCCCTTCGGCGCTCCGCCGCAGCCCCAGTCCGGCCCCGGCGAAGACTCTCCCGTGCGGGATTGTCAGCGGACCCCAATCTACCGGGCGGCGCGCGAAACACGACGTCGGCCCGCCGCCCTGGGGGCGACGGGCCGACGAGAAGCTCTCGACGGTGGCCGAGGAGGTTGCTCTGCAACCGTCTCGAAACCCTCAGCCGGCGTTGCGGGCCGCGCGGCGAGCGGCGAGCTCGTCCCCCGGGCTCGGCTCGGCGGTGGCGTCGTCGGCGGTGCGCTCACTGGGCAGCTCGGCGAGGGTGCCCTCGATCTCCTGCCAGACACCGCCGATGGCGATGCCGAACACGCCCTGACCGCCCTGCAGCAGGTCGATGATCTCGTCGTTGCTGGTGCACTCGTAGACCGAGACGCCGTCGCTCATCAGCGTGACGCGAGTCAGGTCGTCGGTGCCGCGGTCGCGGAGGTGCTGGACCGCCGTACGGATCTGCTGCAGCGAGATGCCGGCGTCCAGCAGGCGCTTGACGACCTTGAGCAGCAGGATGTCCTGGAACGAGTAGAGCCGCTGCGAGCCGGAGCCCTTGGCGCCACGGACGGTCGGCTCGATCAGGCCGGTGCGGGCCCAGTAGTCGAGCTGGCGGTAGGTGATGCCGGCGGCGTTGCACGCGGTCGGACCGCGGTAGCCGGTGTCACTGGGCAGCGGGGAGACGTCGTCGGTGAACAGGAGACCCTGCTCCTCGGCCGCCTGGGCAGCCAGGACGACCTCGACGTCGTCGTGCTGCTTCTCGTTCTCGTTCACACGGTCCTCCGTGGGCTACTCCGTTGAGCGTAACCCCCGGGGAAGGTGCCGGTCGGCCCGGGTCACAACCGGGCACCACAGCGGTGGAGTTACAACAGAGACAGTTCAAGGTAGGCCGCGCATCCGGGCCCGTCAAAGATGCCGGCGGCGTGTCGCAACCCTCAACCTCTACCTGAGGCTTACCCCTCACGCCGCGTCCAGTGCCGAGCGTGCGTGCCTCGCAAGGCGGAGGAGCGAAGGCGACCTTCGAGCGGAGCGGGTCGTCGAGCGACGACAACGAAGCGAGGCGCGTGCGATCGGTGCGCCTAGTGGGCGTCGAAGTCCTCGGGGGTGACATGGTCGAGGAACTCGCGGAACTTCTCGACCTCGTCCTCCTGCTCGGCGGGGACAGCGAGGCCGGCCTCGTCGAGGACCTCCTCGGAGCACACGATGCGGGTGCCGGTGCGCAGTGCGAGGGCGATCGAGTCCGACGGGCGGGCGCTCACCTCGACACCGGAGCCGAAGACGAGGGTCGCGAAGAAGACGCCGTCCTTGACCTCGGTGATCCGGACCTCGGACAGCTCGTTGCCGGTGGCCTCGAGGACGTCCTTCATGAGGTCGTGGGTCAGTGGCCGTGGCGGCACCACGCCCTGCTGGGCGAAGGCGATGGCGGTGGCCTCGACCGCGCCGATCCAGATCGGCAGGTAGCGGTCCCCCGTGACCTCGCGCAGCAGCACGATCGGCTGGTTCGAGGGCATCTCGACCCGGACTCCCATGACGTCTACCTCGCGCACGCCACCCACCCTACTCCGGGCGGTACGACGGACCAGCCGGCCCGCAGGACGGTCAGGAGGACCGCAGCCCGGACTTCACGAGCGTCGCGTGCAGCCGCACCGACAGGGCGGCGATCTCGCTGACCGTCTCCTCGGCGCGGGCCCGCGCGGCCGGGTCGTGGCCGCGCTTGTGCGGAGCGACGACCTGCTCGACCAGCCCGACCTCCCGGTCGGCGGCGGTCTTGAACGCCCGCAGGTGCCGCGGCTCGAATCCGTAGTCGGCGAGCTCGCGCGCGGTCGTCGCGACGACCAGGGCGTCGGTGTCGTAGTGGCCGGTGCCGGGCCGCGGCGTGATCAGCCCGAACTGCTGGAGCTGGTCGAGGAGCTCCTCGGAGATCTCCGCGATCTTCACCAGCTCGCGCCGCGAGAGCCGCAGCTGGTCGGTACGACGGAACGAGTCGGCGCTGGGCAGTCCGTCGGCCGCCAGCGCGACCTTCGGCACCGTGGGGACGACCGGGTCGATCGGCGGCGGCTCGAGCCCGCGGTCGATCGCGTCGAGGTGCTCGCCGATCACCTTGAGCGGCAGGTAGTGGTCGCGCTGCATGCGCAGCACGTAGCGCAGCCGCTCGACGTCGTCGGTCGAGAACTTCCGGTAGCCCGCGGGCGTCCGCTCGGGCTTGATCAGCCCCTTGTCCTCGAGGAAGCGGATCTTGGGGATGGTGATCCCCGGGAAGTCCGGGCGCAGCCGGTCGAGGACCTCGCCGATGTTCATCCGCCCGCGCGAGGACGCGGCGGCGCTGGCGCCCGCTCCGGTGGTCATGCCACGGTCACCCGGCGCTGCCCGGGTGGCCGGAGAAGAACACGAGGCGGTACTTGCCGATCTGGACCTCGTCGCCGTCGTTGAGCTGGACGCGGTCGATCCGGTCGCGGTTGACGTAGGTGCCGTTGAGGCTGCCGACGTCGCTGACGGTGAAGCCGTCCGTGGTGCGGTGGAACTCCGCGTGCCGGCGCGAGACGGTCACGTCGTCGAGGAAGATCTCGCTGTCGGGGTGGCGGCCGGCGCTCACCACGTCGGCGTCGAGCAGGAAGCGGCTGCCCGATCCCGGGCCCCGCTGGACGACGAGGAGGGCGTGCCCGGGCGGCAGCGCGTCGACCGCGGCCGCGTCGACCGGGTTGAGCTGCTGGCCGGAGTCCTGGAGCTTGTCGGCGCCGCCGATCGCGATCGTCGCCGTCGACTCCCCCGCACCCTCGCCGAGGCCGGCGACGGGCGGCGGCGTAGGGGCCACCAGGCGGCTGCCGCACTGCGAGCAGAAGCGGGCGTCGTCGGGGTTCTGCGTGCCACACGATGTGCAGAACGGCATCGGTCAGTCCTTCGGATCGGGGCCAACCCTCAACGCGGGCTTGAGGGTGATGGTTGCACCGAACCTATCAGCCCGAGACCGCCGTTCAAGGCGGACTCGCGAGGCTCGGCCGGGCTCAGGCGTCGAGGGTGGCCTGGTACGACGCGGCGTCGAGCAGCGCGTCGTACGCACCGGCGTCGGACGGGACCACCTCGAAGAGCCAGCCGCCGCCGTAGGGGTCGCTGTTGACCAGCTCGGGGGTCGCGTCGAGGGTGTCGTTGCGGGCCACGACCTCGCCGCTGATCGGGGCGTAGACGTCGCTCACGGACTTCGTCGACTCGAGCTCGCCACAGGTGCCGCCGGCCTCGACCGTGTCGCCGACCTCGGGCAGCGAGACGTAGACGATGTCGCCGAGCGCGTCCTGGGCGTAGTCGGTGATGCCGATCCGGACCGATCCCTCGTGCTCGCCGGGCTGACGGACCCACTCGTGCTCGGTGGTGTACTTCAGGTCGTCGGGGTACACGCTGACTCCTCTTGGGGGGATGGACCGGTCCAGCCGTGAGGCTACTGCCCGGTGGCGGGTTGGGCGTACTCGGACCGCTGCGGCTTCGCGACGCTCTCGATGTCGAGCGAGCCCAGCTCGTCGACGGTCACGGTCGCCCCCTCGTCCTCGAACTGGTCACGCGGACCGTTCGGGAAGTCGACGGCGCCGTGGAGGGTGCCGGGGTCGCCGATCACGTCGACGACGTACGGCGAGGTGATCGTCTGCCCGTCGACGGTGATGCCGCCGACGGTGTCGTCGAACGCGGTCGAGGCGGTCACCCGGGCCTGGCCGTTGAACTGGATGGCCTCCGCGCCCGCGGTGCGCAGCTCCTGGATCATGTCGACCACGCTGTCCGCGTCGACGATGCCGTCGCCCTCGGTGATGGTGATCCGGATGCCCGGACCGGTGACCGGCACGAGCCCGGCCATGATCGAGTAGGTCTCGGCGTCCTTCTGCGCCTGCGCGAGCGCGGCGTCGCGCGCGCCGGTGCTCGACAGCAGGTCGTTGCGGGTCCGCTGGAGCCGCGCGATCTCGGAGTCGGCGCGCTGGGTGTTGACCGCGAGGCCGTTGAGGACGTCGATGAGGTCCTGCTCGCGCAGGCCCGCGTACGTGTTGTCGACGTTGGTGAAGCGCACCTGCGTGACGGCCGCGAAGCCCAGCGCCGCGAGCAGGACGGCGACGATCACCTGACCGCGGCTCGGACGCACCAGCGCGGCGCGGAGGCGGTCGCGACCGGTGTCGGGATCAGGCATGGCACTCACGCATGGAAGAGGTGCCTCCGGATGGCGGCGACGTTGGAGAAGATCCGGATGCCGAGGACGACGATGACGCCGGTCGAGAGCTGCCCGCCGACGCCGAGCTGGTCGCCGAGGTAGACGATCGCGGCGGCGATGACGACGTTGCTGACGAACGAGACGACGAAGACCTTGTCGTCGAAGATCCCGTCGAGGTAGGCGCGTAGCGCGCCGAAGACGGCGTCGAGCGCGGCGACGACGGCGATCGGCAGGTAGGGCTCGAGACCGAGCGGGACGTCGGGCTTGAACACGACGCCGAGCACGATCCCGGCCAGCAGCCCGAGGGCGGCGATCACTCCGTGGTCTCCTTCCGGTTCTTGTCGCTCTGGGCGTCCCTGGCGGCCTCGATGGTCGGCAGGCGCAACATCCGCGGAGCGGCAGCAGGCAGGGTCAGCTCGTCCTCATTGTCCATGCTCACCGGGAAGCCGAAGGACTCGGCCAGCGAGGTGAACGCCAGCCCGCTGTCGGTGTCGAGCAGGTCGGCCTGGAGCGTGTCCTTGTTGCCGATCGCCGAGACGACGTACGGCGGGGACAGCGGCGGCGGCCCGTTGAGGTTGATCGCCGGGCCGGAGTTGCGCAGCGCAGAGCGAGCCGTGAGGCGCTTGCCGTTGATGGAGATCGCCTCGGCGCCGGCGTTCCAGAGGCCGTCGACGAGGAGCGAAAGGTCGGAGTCGCGCACCGCCTCGCCGTCGGGCGCGTCGTCGACCGTGATGACGATCCCCGGGCCGGTGACCGCGGCGAAGCCGGTCTGCGCCGCAAGCCGCTGGGCGCGCGCCTCGGCGGCGGTCGCCTTGTCATTCGTCTCGTCGAAGTCGTCCTGGAGACCGATGTTGAGCTCGCGGAGGGAGACGGTCCGCGCCTGTAGGTCGGCGAGCCGGTCGCGCTGGTCGTTGATCTGGTCGATCAGGCTGGCCCGGCTCGCGCTGGTGACCCCGGACTGCTCGTCGGTCTGCACCGCCGCGACCGCGACGAGCAGGCCGAAGGCGCCGACGACGATGGACGCGGTGAGCCGGTTGCGGCGCGACGAGGGCCGGCCGTCACCGGCGGCCGCCCGCCGGTCCGCGACGTGCTGGTAGTCCCCGTCCAGGGACTCCTGGGTGATCCGCGTGAGCAGCGGCGTCGTGCGGTCGAGGAGGTCAGGCATCGTGGTCCGCCGTCCGTCGCTCGGTGGTGCGCAGCAGCGTGCGGACCTGCCAGGCGTAGAGCACGCCGGCCCACCAGTAGAGCCCGATGCCCCAGATCGCGAACGCCCAGCCGAAGACGTCGGCCAGGGTGGCGACGGCGCCGTCGCCGTCGCCGAGGAGCAGCAGCGGGAAGGCGTAGAGCAAGTTGAACGTCGCGGCCTTGCCGAGGAAGTGGACCGGCAGCGCGCTGTAGCCGCGGCTGCGCAGCAGCGGCACGAGGCCCCACAGCAGCAGGTCGCGCAGGGGCAGCGAGACGGCCACCCACCACGGGATCACGTCGCGCAGGGCGAGCCCGACGACGACGGCGAGGATGTAGAGCCGGTCGGCGACGGGGTCGAGGACCTGGCCGATCACCGAGGTCTGGCCGAGGCGGCGGGCGAGGTAGCCGTCGAGGAAGTCGGTGACTCCGGAGACGGCGAGCAGCGCGAGCGCCCAGCCGTCGGCCTCGGGGCCGAGGACGAGCCACAGGAACACCGGCACGCCGGCCAGTCGCAGCACGCTCAGCAGGTTGGGGAGGGTCCACACCCGGTTGCCCGCAACGTCGTCTGCCACCTGGTCCTGCTTCTCCTGGGTCCTCCTGCCGAGCACACCTTAGAGGACGGGTTGACCTCCGCCCGACTCCTCGAGGTGGGCGGCGTCGCGGATCTCGCCGACCAGCTCCTCGATCACGTCCTCGAGGGTCACCAGGCCGCTGACCGTCCCGTCCGGAGCCATCACCTGGCCCAGGTGCGCGCCGCGGCGCTGGAGCGTCTCGAGGGCGTCGTGCAGCGCCTCGTCGGGGGCGATCGGCGCGAACGGGCGGATCCACTTGTCCTCGACCGGGCGCAGCCGGCGGTGCTCGTCGAGCTCGAGCACGTCCTTGATGTGGAGGTAGCCGATCAGGTCTCCGTCGTCGTTCACGACCGGGAAGCGGCTGAAGCCGGTCGCCGCGCAGAGGTCCTCGACCTCGGCGACCGTCGAGCCGCGGCGGACGATGGTCAGCGTGTCGGTGGGCATGATCACGGTGCCGACCGTCTTCTCCGTGAAGCCGAGCGCGCCGGCCAGCCGGCCGTACTCGTCGTCCTCGAGCAGGCCCTCCCCGCGGGACTCCTCGACGAGCGCCGCGACCTCCTCGCGGGTGAACGTCGAGCTGACCTCGTCGGTCAGCCGCGCGCCGAGCAGCCGGAGGAAGCCCGAGGCCACCCAGTTGATCACCACCACGATCGGCCGGAGCACCGTGACGATGCCCCAGATCGGCGGCCCGAGGACCAGCGCGGCCCGGTCGGGACCGGCGAGCGCGATGTTCTTCGGGATCATCTCGCCGAGCACGACGTGCAGGTAGACCACGACCGCGAGCGCGATGACGAACGAGATCGGGTGCAGCAGCCCCTCGGGCACGTGCGCGGCGTGCAGCAGCGGCTCGACCAGGTGGGCGACCGCCGGCTCGCCCACGGCGCCGAGCACCAGCGAGCAGACCGTGATGCCGAGCTGGTTGACGCCGATGACCAGGGAGATGTTCTCCATCGCGGTGATCGTCGTGCGCGCCATCCGGGAGCCGGCCTCGGCCTTCGGCTCCAGCTGGGTACGCCGCGCCGAGACGAGCGCGAACTCGGCCCCGACGAAGAAGGCGTTGCCGAGGAGCAGGAGGACGGCCACCACGACCGCGGTTCCGCTGCTCATGCCGCACCCCCGTCCGCAGGCCCCTCCGTAGACGGGTCCGCCGGCCCGTCCAGCAACCGGAGTCGCAACCGGTCGATGCGCAGGCCGTCCATCCGCTCGACGGTGAGCACCGCGAGCCGCTCGCGCGGCTCCTCGGGGTCGGAGCGGTCGGGCACCGGCACCTCGGCCAGGTCGCCGACGCCGGGCACCCGGCCCAGCACCTGGAGGACCAGGCCGGCGACGGTGTCGTAGTCCTCGTGGTCCGGCAGCTCGATCCCCGTCAGGTCCTCGACCTCGTCGGGGCGCAGCAGGCCGGACACCGACCAGGTGCCGTCGCGGAGCAGCCGCGCGTTGGTGCTGAGCCGGTCGTGCTCGTCGGAGATGTCACCGACGATCTCCTCCACGACGTCCTCGAGGGTGACGATGCCGGCGAACCCGCCGTACTCGTCCATGACCACCGCCATCTGGAAGCCGTCCTCGCGCAGCAGCGCGAGCAGCGGGTCGAGACGCAGCGAGTCGGGCACCACGATCGGCTTGGCCATCAGGTGCTTGACCCGGGTCGTGGCGCGCTCGCCGACCGGCAGGGCGACGGCGTGCTTGACGTGGATGGTGCCGACGACGTTCTCCTCGGCGTCGAGCACCGGGAAGCGGGAGTGCCCGGTCTCGCGGGTGCGCTCGATCACGGCCACGGCCCGGTCGTTGGCGTCCAGGCTGGTGCTGCGCACCCGGGGCGTCATGATCTCGCCGGCGGTGCGGGTGCCGAACTCGACCGACCGCTCCATGAGCTCGGCGGTCTCGACGTCGAGGGTGCCGAGGTCGGCCGAGCGCTGGACCAGGGACGCGAGCTCGGTCGAGCTGCGCGCGGAGCGCAGCTCTTCCTGCGGCTCGACGCCGAGGCGACGTACGACGGCGTTGGCGGAGCCGTTGAGGACCCGGATCGGGCCGCGCATGATCGCGGTGAAGGTGCGCTGGAACCGCTGCGTGGCGCGGGCGGTCTCCATCGGCTTGGCGAGCGCGAGGTTCTTGGGCACGAGCTCGCCGAAGATCATCGTCAGCACGGTGCCGAGGCCGAGCCCGACGCCGACCGCGATCGGCGTGACCGCGCCGCTCGGGACGCCGAGCGCCTCGAGCGGGTCGTCGATGAGGTCGGCGATCGCCGGCTCGGCGAGGTAGCCGATGGCCAGGTTGGTGATCGTGATGCCGACCTGCGCGCCGGAGAGCTGGGTCGACAGCGTGCGGAGCGCCTGCTGGAGCCCCCGGGCGCCGGCGTCACCGGCGGCGGCGGCCTGCTCGACCTTGCTGCGGTCGACGGTCACGAAGGAGAACTCGGCGGCGACGAAGACGCCACAGGCGAGGATCAGGAGCAGGGCTGCGACGAGCAGCAGCCAGGCGGTCATCGGGGCTCTCCTCCGCGATCAGGGTGCTGCGGGGAGAGCTGGGGACTTTGGGAGCCGTCCATGGGCGGTGCGTCGAGTCCTCACTGGGTGCGGGGGCGGTTCGCAGGCACTCTACCGGCGAGGCTCCACGGACGAGGATTCCGTAATGGCCCCTGCGGGGCTCGTCTCGTCGTAGCCTGTCACTTCGCCACGACCACTCGGGAGATCTTGGGGATGCAGGACCGCACCACGCGCGCGTCGCGACGCGCCATCGTCGGAGGCATCGGCGCCGTCTCGGCGGTCGCCGTCGCCTCGTCCGCGTCGGCCGCCACGGCCGGACGCGCCGCGACGTACCGGCCCGCCCACTACCGCGGCGGCGCTCCCCTGCTCAGTGCCAAGGCGCGCCACCTCGTCGGCCGCTTCTCCTACGGCGTGACTCCCGCGCTGGCCGCCGACGTCCGCAAGGCCGGCGGCGCGCTGAAGTGGTTCGAGGACCAGCTCCACCCCGGCTCCATCGACGACCACAAGGCCGACGGGCTCCGGTCGTGGTGGTCGGGTCTCTCCCGCACCGCGACCCAGATCTGGGACCGGCAGCGCAACTCGGTCGAGGGCGGCTGGGAGGTGATGGCCGACTACCAGCGGTGGGTGCTGCTGCGGCGCATCCAGTCCAAGCGCCAGGTCCTGGAGATCGTCACCGAGCTCTGGGAGAACCACTTCAACGTCCCGGCGTACAACGACTCCGCGTGGTTCTGGCGCACGCAGTACGGCGACACCATCCGTGCCGGCGCACTGGGCCGCTTCGACGACCTGCTCCACGCCGTCATCACGCATCCCGCGATGCTGATCAACCTCGACAACGTCAGCTCCTCGGCCGACCACCCCAACGAGAACCTCGGCCGCGAGCTGCTCGAGCTGCACACGGTCGGGCGCGGGGAGTACGACGAGGACGACGTGAAGAGCTCCGCGCGCATCCTGACCGGCTGGAGCGCGGACATGTGGACCACGTTCGACCCGGTCTACCGTAAGAAGTGGCACTGGACCGGGCCGGTCCGGGTGATCGACTTCACCGACGACAACGCCGACACCGACGGCCGCGCCGTCACGGCCGCCTACCTCACCTACCTCGCCCACCACCCGGCGACGGCCCGCCGGGTCGCGCGCAAGCTCGCGGTGAAGTTCGTCAGCGACGACCCGTCCGACGCACTCGTCGAGCGGCTCGCGCAGGTCTACCTCGACCACGACACCGAGATCCGGCCGGTGCTGCGGGCGCTGGTCCGCTCGGCGGAGTTCGCGCAGGCGACCGGCGCCAAGGTCCGCGACCCCGGCGAGGACGTCGTCGCGGCGTACCGCGCCCTGAACGTGCGGATCAGCAAGCCGCCGCAGGGCGACGCCGGTGACGGGTACGCCGCCAACCAGATCCTCTGGCAGGCCGACGGCATCGGCACCAAGCCCTTCGACTGGCCCCGTCCCGACGGGCAGCCGATCGACAACGACGCGTGGGCGTCGCCGTCGCGGGTGCTCTCGTCGATGTCGATCCACGTCAACCTGGCGGGGGGCTGGTGGCCGAGCACCGGCGCGACGTACCGCTCCGTCGGCTGGTGGATGCCGCACTACGGCATCCGCTTCGACCTGCTCGTCGACCACCTCTCGCAGGTGGTCCTGCACCGGCGGTCGACCGCGCGGCTGCTGCAGGCCTGCTGCGAGGCGGTCGACGTGCAGCCGCACGACAAGATCACCAAGGACCACGGCCTGGTGCGCTGGAACTGGTACCGCCTGATGACGACCTTCCTCGACTCCCCCGACTTCCTGACCCGGTGAGCCCCATGACGTCCCCGCTGCGCCAGCCCTGCTGCCCCGAGTTCGCCGCCGTCTCGCGACGAGGCCTCTTCTCCGGCGCCGTCGCGCTCGCCGGTGCGACCACGATCATCGGCTCGGCCGCGATCACGACGTCCGCCGCGGCCGTGACGCCCGCGTCGTCGGTGCTGGTCGTGCTGTCGCTGCGGGGTGCGGCCGACGGGCTCTCGCTCGTCGTCCCCCACGGCGACCCCGTCTACTACGACGCGCGCCCCAGCATCGCCGTACCCTCCGACCGGCTGCTGGCCAAGGACGGATTGTTCGGCCTGCACCCCGAGCTCGAGCCGCTGGTCCCGCTCTGGAACGCCGGCACCCTCGCCGCCGTCCACGCGACCGGCCTGCCGGCGCCCAACCGCTCGCACTTCTCCGCGATGGAGGAGGTCGAGGACGCCGACCCGGGCTCGACGATCCGCAGCGGCTGGCTCAACCGGCTGATCGGCACCGACGCCTCGACCTCGCCGCTCCAGGGCTTCAACGCGGCCGGCGGCGTCGTCCCGACCTCCCTGTACGGCGTGCAGCCGGTGATGTCGGCCGGCAGCGTGGACTCGGTGGAGATCCCCGGCGACGACAAGTGGGACGTCACCAAGGGGCGCCGCTCCTCGCTGCACACGCTGTGGGACGGCCAGTCGGGCCCGCTCGGCACCGCCATGCGCTCGATGTTCGGCGCGCTCGACGACTTCGCGCCGGTCAAGGACGCCGCCGACCACAGCGACGACTACCCCGACACCGACCTCGGCCGTGCGCTCGCCGAGGTCGCCCGCGTGATCCGCGGCGACGTCGGCGTCGAGGTGGTCACCGTCGACCAGGGCGACTGGGACATGCACTCCGGCATGGGCACCGCCGACGGCGGCTGGATGAACCGCAACGCCCGCGACCTGGCGACCTCGCTCGCGGCCTTCTTCGACGACCTCGGCGCCCAGCGCTCGAAGGTCACGCTGGTCACGATCAGCGAGTTCGGGCGTCGTACCGTCGAGAACGCCAGCCAGGGCCTCGACCACGGCTACGGCAACGTGATGTTCCTGGCCGGCGCCGGCGTCAAGGGCGGCACCTACTACGGCCAGTGGCAGGGGCTGAGCGAGGACCTCGACTCCGACGTCATGGTCACCACCGACTACCGCAGCGTGCTCTCCGAGGTCGTCTCGTCGCGATTCGGCGCCTCCACCGCCGCCGTCTTCCCCGGCTTCTCCCCCGAGTCGGTCGGGGTCATGTCGTCGCTCTGAGGTCGGTCGCGGGAGCTTCGTCGTCCCGGCGAGAGTTTCATCGGCCGGCCGATGAAACTCCCGGAAGCGCCGACCCGTAGACAAGAACACGTTCTAGTTGCCACAGTGACGCCGTGCGCGTGATCCAGTGGGCGACCGGCGGAGTGGGCCGGGCCGCGATCGAAGGAATCCTGCTCCACCCCGACCTCGAGCTCGTCGGGTGCTGGGTGCACTCGGACTCGAAGAACGGCGTGGACGTCGGCGAGATCCTCGGCACCGAGCCGATCGGGGTGCTGGCCTCCAGCAGCAAGGAGGAGGTGCTCGCCCTGGAGGCGGACGCCGTCGTCTACGCGCCGCTGATCCCTGACCGGGAGGAGGTCGCCGCGATCCTGCGGTCGGGCAAGAACGTCGTCACCCCGGTCGGCTGGTTCTACCCCGGCGAGAAGGACGGCGCTCCCCTGGCGGCCGCGTGCGCCGAGGCCGGGGTCACCCTGCACGGCACCGGCATCAACCCGGGCGGCATCACCGAGCTGCACCCGCTGATGTTCTCCGCGCTGTCGTCGGCGGTGACCTTCGTGCGCGGTGAGGAGTTCAGCGACATCCGGACCTACAACGCCCCGGACGTCGTCCGCCACATCATGATGTTCGGCGGCAAGCCCGAGGAGGCCATGGGCGGCCCGATGCTCGGGCTGCTCTCCGGCGGCTTCATCCAGTCGGTCCGGATGTGCGTCGACGCGCTCGGCTTCGCCGCCGACCCCGAGGTGCGGACGTCGCAGGAGGTCGCCGTCGCGACCAGGCCCATCGAGACGCCCATCGGCATCATCGAGCCCGGCCACGTCGCGGGTCAGCGCTTCATCTGGGAGGCGTTCGTCGGCGAGACCTGCGTGGTGAAGATCGCGGTCAACTGGCTGATGGGCGAGGAGCACCTCGACCCGGCCTGGGAGTTCGGCCCGCAGGGCGAGCGCTTCGAGGTCGAGGTCCAGGGCGACCCCAGCTGCTTCGTCACGATCAAGGGCTGGCAGCCCGACACCGTCGAGGAGGGCCTCGAGCGCAACCCCGGCGTCACCGCCACGGCCTTCCACTGCGTCAACTCGATCCCGTACGTCGTCGCCGCCGACCCCGGCATCAAGACCTACCTCGACCTGCCGCTCATCGCCGGCCGGGCGCACCCCGACCTGCGCTGACCCCGCGCCGACCCCCACGCCCGCGGGGGCGGCGGGGCGCGCTCAGTGCGCCTTCCAGGTGGCCGCCATGTCGAGGTCGCCGTGGCCGGCCTCGACGGCGCGGGCGAGGTGCTCGCGGGCGCCGGGCAGCAGCGCGAGGTCGGTCCCGACCGACGCGGCGGCCTCGAGGATCAGGTCGGCGTCCTTGAGCGCGCCGGAGAGAGCGAACGACGGCTCCAGGGCGTCCTCGAGCATCGCGTTCCCCTTGAGCTGCACGTAAGGCGCGTCCATCGCGCCGCCCGAGACGGCCTCGAGGAAGAGCCGGGGGTCGAGGCCGAGGTCACGCGCCAGGGCGAGCGAGTCGGCGACGCCCTCGAGCACCGTGAAGACCCAGCCGTTGGCGACCAGCTTCAGCCGGGTGCCGGCGCCGGCCTCCCCCACCCAGATGGTCCGGCTGCCGACGGCCTCGAAGACCGGCGCCACCACTGACTGGGCGGAGTCGGGGCCGGAGGCGAGCACCACGAGGGTGCCGTCCTCGGCGGGCTTCTTCGTGCCGAGCACCGGGGCGTCGACGAAGGTGATCCCCCACTCCTCGGCCAACGCGATCAGCCGCGCGGTGGCGGCCACGCCGACGGTCGCGGCCTGCACCCATACGGCGCCGGACGCCACGGCGTCGTGCACCTCGGCCATCGTCGCCTCGACCGACGGTCCGTCGTACAGCATCGTCACCACGACGTCGGCGCCGTCGACGGCCGAGGCGGCGTCGTCGGCCACCGTGGCGACGTCGGACAACGCGGCGGCGCGGGACGGGGTGCGGTTCCAGACGCGCAGGGGCAGGCCGGCGGCGGCGATGTTGCGCGCCATGCCGGCGCCCATCGTGCCGGTGCCGAGCAGGGCGACGGTCGGTCGAGAGGTCATGGCCCCACCGTACGGAGGAGCCCCACGGTCACCGCTCGGCGGTCGAGGCCGGCCGGTCGATGATCCGCTGGATCTCGTTGTCGAGCTTGGCGAGCTGCCCCATGACGAGCAGCACGGCCACGGTGATCACCGTGAACGTCGCGATCGCGTGCAGCACCGACTTCATGCCACCCAGATCGGCGCCGTACGGCGCGACCTGAGCGGCACTCAGCTCACGTGCGGATCGAGTCGAGCCGGCCGACGGCCTCGTCGAACTCCTCGACCAGCGAGGCGATGACGTCCGCGACCGGTCGGACGTCGTTCATCCGACCGACGATCTGACCGATCGGCATCGAGATGACGTCGGGGTCGTTCGCGGCGCTGATCCGGTTGTGGGCGTCGGCGACGAGCAGGTTCTGCAGCGGCATCGGGAGGGGGCTCGGCGCGCCCTCCTCGTTCCAGGCCTCGGTCCACTTCGTCTTCAGCAGGCGGGCCGGCTTGCCGGTGTAGATCCGGGTCCGGACGGTGTCGCTCGACGTGGCGCGGGTGAAGGCGGTCTCCCAGGCCTGGCTGTTGGCGCCCATCCCGCGGTACTCCTCGGTGCCGAGCCAGATCGACCCGGTCCACACGCCCTGCGAGCCGAGCGCCAGCGATGCCGCGATCTGCCGGCCGGAGCCGATGCCGCCGGCACCGAGCACGGGTACGTCGGGGCCGACCGCGTCCACGATGTCCGGCTGGAGCACCATGCTGGCGACCTCTCCGGTGTGGCCGCCGGCCTCGTAGCCCTGGGCGACGATGATGTCGACGCCGTTCCGCACGTGCGACAGCGCGTGCTTGGCCGCGCCTGCGAGCGCCGCGACCTTGACCCCGTGCTCGTGGCACTTCTCGATGACGTCGACCGGCGGGGAGCCGAGCGCGTTGGCGATCAGCACGGGTCGGTGCTGGAGGGCGACGTCGAGGTGGGAGCGGGCGACCGAGTGCAGCCAGCCGAGCACGCCCTCGCGGCCCTCGCCCTCCGGGAGCGGGGGGACGCCGAGCTTGAGCAACGTCTCGTCGACGAACTTCTTGTGCTCCTCGGGGATCATCGACGACACGTCGAGACCCTTGACCTCCTCCGGCACCTTCATCGGCATCACGATGTCGACGCCGTACGGCTTGCCGTCGGTGTTGTCGTCGAGCCACGAGAGCGTCTTCTCGAGCTCCTCGGTCTCGTTGAACCGCACGCAGCCGAGCACCCCGAGGCCGCCGGCCCGCGACACCGCTGCGGCGACGTGCTCGGAGGGGGTGAAGGCGAAGATCGGGTAGTCGATGCCGAACTCGTCGCAGAGCGCCGTACGCATCAGGCGTTCACCCCGCTCGAGGCGAGGGCCGCGTCGCGAGCCTGGGCGTACTGCGCCTTGCCGGTGGCGTTGCGCGGGATCCGGTCGACCACGGTCAGCGACCGCGGCAGCTTGTAGCCGGACAGGTGCGCCCGCAGGAACTCGCGCAGCTCGTCGAGCTCGACGCTCTCCCCCTCGCGCAGCTCGACGACCGCGGCGACCGCCTGGCCGTAGCGCTCGTCGGGGATGCCGACGACCAGCGAGTCGTAGACGGCCGGATGGCGCTTGATCGCCATCTCCACCTCCTCGGGGAAGACCTTCTCGCCGCCGGTGTTCACGCAGTTGGAGCCGCGGCCGAGCATGGTGACCTTGTTGTCCTCCTCGATCCGGGCGAAGTCGCCCGGCACCGAGTAGCGCTCGCCGTTGACGACCAGGAAGGTCGCCGCCGACTTGGCCTCGTCCTTGTAGTAGCCGACCGGAACGTGTCCGCCGCGGCCGAGCCGGCCGATCTTGCCGACGTTCGTGGCCACGTCGATCGGCTGGTTGTCCTCGTCGAGCACCACCATGTGGGGGCCGAGCGAGCAGATCGGCCCGTCGTTGCCCATCGACTTCGCGTCCTGGACGCCGGTGCCCTGGAAGCCGGTCTCGGAGGCGCCGATCGAGTCGGTGAAGATCGCGTTCGGGAAGGCCGCCATCCAGCGCTCCTTGATCGCGGGGCTGAAGAGCGCCCCGCTGCTGGAGATCGCGAACAGGTTCGAGCCGTCGTACGGCGCGCCCGTGGCGGCCTTGCGCTCGAACTCCTCGATGAGCGGGCGGGCGATCGCGTCGCCGGTGAAGAAGGTCAGCATCACCTTCTCGCGCTCGAGGATCTCCCAGGTGCGCTGCGGGTCGAAGCGCGGCTCGAGGATCGTCAGCTGCCCGGCGAAGAGGTGCATCAACAGGCTCGCCTGGGCCGCGCCGTGCATGAGCGGCGTCAGCGGGAAGGTGATCAGCCGGCCCGGCTGGTCGGCCTGCTTGGACTGGTCGTACTCCTCGAGCGGCACGCCGCTCATGAAGTCGATGCCGCCGCACAGCACCCGCCAGAAGTCCTCCTGGCGCCACATCACGCCCTTGGGGAAGCCGGTCGTGCCGCCGGTGTAGATGATGTAGAGGTCGTCGGGGCTGCGTTCGCCGAAGTCGCGCTCGGCGCTCTGGCCGGCCATCGCGTCGGCCCACAGGACCCCGTCGAAGGACGAGATGTCGGAGGCGTCGTCGGGCTCCACGGAGTCGGGCATCACCACGACGTGCTGGAGCTTCTCGTGCTTGGGGTAGCAGGCGGCCACGAGGGGCGCGTACGTGCGCTCGACGAGCAGCGCCTTCACGTCGGCGTTGTCGAAGAGGTAGTCGAGCTCGGCCTCGACGTACCGGTAGTTCACATTGATGTTCACCGCGCGGATCTTGGCGATCGCCAGGATGCCGACCACGAACTCCAGGGAGTTCTTGGAGTAGATCGCGACGTGGTCGCCCGGGCCGATGCCCTGCGACTGGAGGTAGTGGGCGAGCTTGTTCGACTCGACCTCCAGCTGACCGAGCGTCCGCTCCTGGTCACCGACCTTCACCGCCCGTACGTCGGGGGCTGCGTCCACGGCGTGTTCGAAGAGATCTGCGATGTTGTGAGCCACGCCGAGAGACTAGAACACGTTCTCGTTTGTGGCTAGCATCCCGGCCATGAGTGAGACCGCAGCAGCACCGCACTGCCTCGTCGAGCAGGACGGCCACAAGCTGGTCGTGACCATGAACCGTCCCGAGACCCGCAACGCGCTCTCCGGCGAGATGCTCGCGATCATGGAGGACGCCTGGGACCGGGTGAACTCCGACCCCGAGATCCGGGCCTGCATTCTCACCGGCGCTGGCGGCTACTTCTGCGCGGGCATGGACCTCAAGGCGGCCACCAAGCGGTCCCCCGACGACAGCTTCAAGGCCGGCTTCGACCCGTCCGTGCTCAAGGGCCTGCTCAAGGGCTTCCGCCTGACCAAGCCGCTGATCGCCGCCGTCGAGGGTCCGGCGATCGCCGGCGGCACCGAGATCCTGCAGGGCACCGACATCCGGATCGCCGGCGAGTCGGCCCGGTTCGGCGTCGCCGAGGCCAAGTGGAGCCTCTACCCGATGGGCGGCTCCGCCGTCCGCCTCCCCCGCCAGATCCCCTACACCGTCGCGCTCGAGCTGCTGCTGACCGGGCGCGCGATCCAGGCGCCGGAGGCCAAGGAGATCGGACTCATCGGCCACGTGGTCCCCGACGGCGAGGCGCTCGCCAAGGCCCACGAGATCGCCGACCTCATCTGCGCCAACGGCCCCCTCGCCGTCCAGGCGATCCTCAAGACCGTCCGCGACTCCGAGGGCAAGCACGAGGAGGACTGCTGGGCCGACGACGCGAAGGTCGGCATGGCGGTCTTCGCCTCCGAGGACGCCAAGGAGGGTCCGCGCGCCTTCGCCGAGAAGCGCGCGCCGCAGTTCCAGGGGCGCTAGAGCACCTGCGCAAGCCAGGCGAGCTGGCGCGCTTGGTGGTAGGCGCCGCCGCCCTCGTGGTCGTTGTACTCGTAGACGTCGATCTCCTTGGTCGCCGTCGGGCCGCCGTAGCGGTGGTACGCCGCGAAGACGGTCGACGGCGGGCAGGTCACGTCCATCAGCGCGACCGAGAAGAGCGCCGGCGCGGTCGCGCGAGGGGCCAGCACCGCGGCGTCGACGTACGCCAGCGTCGCGAAGGTCTGCTCGACCCGGTCCCGGTGGGCCGCGAGGTAGCGGACCAGCTCGAGGTAGGGCTCGGCCTGGGCGACCGACGCCGCCCGGCGGAAGTCGCAGAGGAAGGGCACGTCGGCCAGCACCGCGGCCACGGAGGAGGGAACCAGGGCGGCGACGGAGGTCGAGATCCCGCCGCCCTGGCTCCCTCCCGCCACGGCCACCCGGGCCGGGTCGACGAGCTCGTGGCTGCGGAGCACCTCGAGCGCGGCGACGGCGTCGGCGTACACGCGCCGGTAGTAGAGGGTGTCCGGGTCGTCGAGGCCGCGGGTGAGGAAGCCCGGCTGCGCCGGTCCGGAGCCCGCGGGGTCGCCGGTCGCGCCGGTGGTCCAGCCGCTGCCCTGGCCACGCGTGTCCACGACCAGGTGCGCGTAGCCGGCCGTCGCCCACAGCACGTGCTCGTGCGGGAGGCCGCGGCCGCCGTTGTAGCCCTGGTACTGCACGACGCCCGGCAGCGGACCGCTCCGCAGTGCCGCGGCGGGCAGGTGCAGCCAGGCGCGCACCGGGTCGCCGGCGTACCCGGAGAGGACCACGTCCCAGGTCTCGACGCCGACCAGGCCGTTGTCGACGCGCTCGTACGACGCGTCGCGCCGCAGCGGCGCCAGCGTGCGCGCCCAGAAGTCGTCGAGGTCCGCTGGCTCGGGCAGGTCCGGGGCGTACTCCTGGAGCCGCTCGAGCGGCAGGTCGTAGTGCATCAGCGCACCTCGACTGCCACCGTCGGCTCGAGCGCCCGGTCGACGCCGACCTGACGGGCCGGGCCGACGAGCTCCAGCTCCAGCACGGCCCGGATGTCGGCGCTCGACGCCCCGACCCGCAGCTCGACCAGGCCGGGCTCGACCAGCCGGACCAGGTCGCGGCCGGTGAAGGACGTCAGGTCGGCGTGCAGCCCGAGCCGGACCACGCCGCGGTCCCCCGGCCCCAGGTCGACCCGGACGGCGGCGACCAGCTGCTGCTCGGGACGCACGACCGAGGCGACCCGGTCGTGCAGGTAGACCTGGACGACCTCCGAGACCGGCCGGTCGGCGTCGTTGGCGAGCTCGACAACCACCTCGCAGGTGCCGTCGGTGTCCCACCCCGGCCCGTTGGCGGTGGACACCGCGTCCCAGGTCGCGGCGGCGTACGAGAGCCCGTGCCCGAAGGGGAAGAGCGGGGTCGGGTCCACCGAGGAGACACCGCTGCGCTGCGCGAGCGGCGCGGCGAGGTACGTCGACGGCTGGGTCGACCCGGCGCCCGGGAAGCCCACCGGCAGGCGCCCGCTCGGGTTGACGCGGCCGGTGAGGACGTCGGCCAGCGCCGGTCCGCCCTCCTCGCCCGGGAAGAAGCCGCAGACGATCGCCGCGAGCCGGTCAGCCTGGCGGCTCAGGTCGTAGGGGCGGCCGACGAGCAGCACCGCGACGACCGGGGTGCCGGTCGCGAGCACCGCCTCGAGCAGCTCCTCCTGCCGTCCGGGCAGGGTCAGGTCGGGCACGTCGCAGCCCTCGCCCGACGTGCCCTTGCCGAAGAGGCCGGCCTGGTCGCCGAGCACCACCACGCACACGTCGGCGTCGGTGGCGACCGCCGCGGCCTCCGCGATGTCGGCGTCCGAGCCGCCGAGCACCGGGCAGCCGAGGGCGTACGTCGTCGACAGGTCGGCCGCGAGCGACTCGAGCACCGTCGGGATCGCGACCCCGGTCTCGACGCCCGGGTGGTGCACGAGCACGTGCAGGGGGAAGGAGTAGCAGCCGAGCATCGCGTCCGGGGTGTCCGCGCGCGGACCGACGACCGCGACCCGGGTCGCCGGGGCGAGCGGGAGCGTGCCGTCGTTGGCGAGCAGCACGATCGAGCGCTGGGCCAGCTCCCGCGCCAGGGCCCGCGACGCGGCGTCGTCGAGGTCGACCGGTCCCGGCTCCACCGGCGCCCAGCCGGGATCGAGCAGCCCGAGCTCGCACTTCTGCAGCAGCACCCGCGACAGCGCCCGGTCGACGAGCTCCTCGTCGACGGTGCCGTCCGCGAGTGCGGCGAGCAGCGGCGAGCCGAACGCGTTGGTCGAGGGCAGCTCGACGTCGATCCCGGCCTCGAGCGCGAGGGCGGCCGCCTCCCCGAGGTCGCCGGCGACGCCGTGCAGCGTCTGGAGGAAGGCCACCGAGAAGTAGTCGGAGGCCACCGTCCCCGCGAAGCCCAGTCGGTCGCGCAGCAGCGTCGAGAGCAGGCCCGGGTCGGCGGCGACGGGGACGCCGTCGATGTCGGTGTAGGAGTTCATGACCGACCTCGCGCCGGCTCGCAGCGCCATCTCGAAGGGCGGCAGGATCACGTCGGCGATCTCGCGCGGGCCCATCGACACGGGCGCGAGGTTGCGGGCCGCCCGGGAGGCGGAGTAGCCGACGAAGTGCTTGAGCGTCGCCACGACGCCGGCCTGCTCGAGCCCGCGCACGTAGGCGCTCGCGAGCACGCCGGCCAGGTGGGGGTCCTCCCCCATGGTCTCCTCGACCCGGCCCCACCGCAGGTCGCGGACCACGTCGAGGACCGGCGCGAGACCCTGGTGGACGCCGAGGCTGCGCATCGACCCGGCGATCCGTCCGGCCATCCGCTCGACGAGGTCAGGGTCGAACGACGCCGCCCAGCTCAGCGGCGCCGGGTAGATGGTCGCCCGCCAGACCGCGAGTCCGGTGAGGCACTCCTCGTGCGCCAGCGCGGGGATCCCGAACCGGTTGCCCGCCATCACGTCGCGCTGCCGCTGCGCCAGGATCCGCAGGCCCTCCTCGGGCTCGAGCGGGGCGGTGCCGAAGGTGCGGGTGAGCTGGCCGAGCCCGTCGGCGACGACCTCGTCCCAGGTGTCCTGCGGCCCGATGCTCTCCCGCAGCATCGGCGCCATCCCGCCCGCGTCCGGGTCGAGCCACCAGATGCCGGAGAGCTGCGCGACCTTCTCCGCCGTCGTCATCCGGGACACCAGGTCCGCGACGCGGGCCTCCGGCGGCGTCGCCGGGTCACGCCAGAGCTCGGTCACGTGGGAACCTCCGTCGGTGCGGTGGACCGGCGCTCCACGAGCGTCGTGTCCAGGGTGATGTGGGTGTCGGCGATCTCCTCGCCCGCGATCAGGCGGACCAGCATCGCCGTGGCCTCCCGACCGAGCTGCCGCATCGGCTGCTGCACGGTGGTCAGGGCCGGCTCGGAGAGCGCGGACTCGGGGATGTTGTCGAAGCCGACCACGGAGACGCGGCCCGGTACGTCGATCCCGAGCTCGGCCGCGACGTCGAGGGTCGCCAGCGCCGAGATGTCGTTGGCGGCGAAGATCGCGGTCGGCGGGTCCGGCAGCGTGAGCAGTGCCCGGGCCGCCTCCCGTGCCTGCTCGGGGTCGAAGGCGCCGAGGGCGAGCAGGTCCTCGTCCACGCGCAGCCCGGCCGCGTGGATCGCGTCGCGGTAGCCCTGCTCACGCAGCTGCGCGGAGACCAGGTCGGGGCGGCCGGTGACCATGCCGATCCGGCGGTGGCCGAGCGCCAGCAGGTGGTCGACCCCCAGCCGGGCGCCCTGCAGGTTGTCGGCGGCGACGGTGGGCAGGCTGGATCGGCCGGTGTGCGGGTCGACGGCCACGATCGGCCCGTCGTACTGCACGTCGGTGACGGTCGGCGTCACGATCACCGCGCCGTCGACGAGGGTGCCCATCACCCGCGAGAGGTAGCGCCGCTCCCAGCCGACGTGCTCGTCGATGCGGCCGCCCGCGGAGTAGGCGACCAGCTCGTAGCCGGTGTCACGGATCGCGTCCGCGACGCCTTTGAGCACCTCGGTGCTGAAGGGCTCGAAGTCGGCGACGAGCACGCCGATCACGTTCGTCCGTCGGTTGCGCAGGCTGCGCGCGACCAGGCTCGCCTCGTAGCCGAGCCGGTTGATCACGCCGGTGACGTGCTCGAACGTCTCGGGCGAGACGCCGTACCGCCCGTTGATGACCTTGGAGACCGTCGACACCGAGACGCCCGCCTCGGCCGCGACCTGGTGCATCGTGACCCGACCGCTCATCCCTTGACCGCCCCCTGCAGACCGCTGACGATCCGCCGCTGCATCGCCAGGAAGAGCACGAGCGCGGGGATCATCGCCAGCGTGGTGAACGCCAGGACACCGGCGGTGTCCGACGAGTGCTCGCTGGAGTAGTCAGCGACCCCGAGCGGGAGCGTACGCATGTCGTCCTGGAGCATCAGGAGCGGCAGCAGGTAGGCGTTCCACGAGGCGACGAACGCCAGCACGCCGACGGTCACCAGCGCCGGCATCGACAGCGGCAGCGCGAGCCGCCAGAAGATGCCGACCCGGGAGGCGCCGTCGATCAGCGCCGCCTCCTCCAGCTCCCGCGGCATCGCCATCAGGAACGGCCGCAGGATGACGACCGTCATCGGCAGCGCGAACGCCGCCTGCGGCAGCGCGACGCCCCAGTAGGAGTTGCCCAGGTGGAGGTCGCGGGTGACCAGGATGAAGAGCGGGATGATCGCGACCGCAGCCGGGAAGAGCAGCCCGAGCACGAAGACCATGAAGAGCGGCTCGCGCAGCCGGAACTGGTAGCGCGCGAGCGGGTAGGCCGCCATCACGCCGAAGAGCACCGCGACCACGGTGGTGATCAGCGCGACGATCGTCGAGTTCAGCGCGTAGCGCCAGAAGTCGGGGTTGGTCACGACCTGGGAGTAGTTGCGGAACACCCACGGGTCCGGCAGGCCCGACGGGTCGCTGGCCAGCTGCTCGTTGCTGCGGAAGCCGCCGAGCGCGCCGTACACCACCGGTCCGAGGGTGATGACGACCGCGACCAGCGCGAGCAGGTAGACGACGAGGCCACCCCCGCCGAAGGTCTTCGTCCGGCCCGACACCGCGCTCACCCCCTTCACCGAGCCTCGTGGGTGTCGCGCCGCAGCACGAACACCTGGTAGATCAGCGCCATCAGGAACCCGATGACGAAGAGCACGACCGACGCGGCGCCGGCGATGCCGTAGTTGTGACGTCCGGTGCCCTGGTTGACCAGGTACGTCGCCATCGTCGTGGTGGCGTCGGCCGGGCCGCCGCCGGTGAGGATCCAGACCATGTCGAAGAGCTGGAGCGAGCCGATCATCGACAGGAAGCACCAGGTGCGGATCGTCGGTCCGAGCAGCGGGACCGCGATCCGGCGCTGCACCTGCCACCAGCTCGCGCCGTCCAGCTGCGCCGCCTCGAAGAGCTCGTCGGGGACCCCCTGGAGGCCGGCGAGGAAGAGCAGGATCGCCAGCCCGAGGTACTTCCACGTGAGCACGACGAAGACCGTGCCGAGGGCCAGCGACGGCGTGCCGAGGAAGCCCTGCTCGGGTGGGGTCAGGCCGACCGACCGGATCAAGCCGTCGATCACGCCGGACTCCGGCTGGAGCAGCTGGTACCAGACGACGCCGGCGATCACCTCGGCCACGACGTACGGGACGAAGACGATGGTGCGCAGCAGCCCTCGTCCGCGGATCCGCCGGTTGAGCAGCAGCGCCACGGCCAGCCCGAGCGGCAGCTGGATCAGGATCGAGGCGAAGACGATGACGAAGTTGTGCGTCACCGCGCCCCGGAAGACGTCGTCGTGGAGGACGTAGTCGTAGTTGCGCCAGCCGACGAGCTCGTCCATCGGCCCGAAGCCCTTCCAGTGGTAGAAGGACATCCGGACCGCCGAGACCACCGGCCAGACGACGAAGAGCGCCATCAACGCCAGGGCCGGGGTCACGAAGAACGCGATCTCCAGCCGCTGGCGCCACCGGGCGCCCGCCGGCCCCGGAGCGCGGCGCGGGGCCACCCGGCGCGTCGCCGCGCGCCGGGTGACCTCGCCCGAGATGGCCGCCTCCGTCGTGGTCACTTCTCGGCGTCCGCGGCTTCCTGCGTGGCGTCGACGACGTCCTGCGGCGAGGCCTTGCCCGCGAAGAGCAGCGCGATCTCGTCGTTCATCGCGCCACCGATCGAGGTGCCGAACGCCGTGTCGAAGTAGAGCTGGACGTACGGCGCGTCGTCGCGCACCTGCAGCAGCTGCGCGAGCGCCGGGTCCTTGACCGATCCGCTCGCCGCGGGGTTGGTCGGCAGGCCCATGTCGTTCTCGGCGAAGCCCTTCTGGACCTCGTCGGAGAGCAGGTACTTCACGAAGTCGACCGCCTCGTCGGGGGCGTCCTCGGACACCGCCCAGGCGTCGCCGCCGCCGAGGGCGTCGGCCGGGTCACCGGCACCGCCGTCGACCGCCGGGAAGGGGAACCAGCCGGTCTTGTCGCCCAGGCCCTTGCCGTCGTCGGTGAGACCCTGCATGACCCCCGGCTCCCAGTGGCCCTGGAGCTCCATCGCGACCTTGCCCGTGGCGAGCAGCCCGGACGCCGAGGTGGCGCCCTCCTGGGCCTTGGTGGTCAGGAAGCCCGCGTTGAAGGGGTCCGTGGCGAGGAGGTCCTCCAGGACGTCGCCGGCCTGCACGAAGCACGGGTCGGAGAAGTCGAGGCTGGTCACCGCGTCCTTGAGCACGTCCTCCGGGCACGAGCGCAGCGCGGTGTAGTACCAGTAGTGCGCGGCCGGCCACTTGTCGCCGGCACCGACCGAGATCGGCGTGATGTCGGCGTCCTCGAGCTTGGCGATGTCGTCGTACCACTCGTCCATCGTGGTCGGCGTGTCGGTGATCCCGGCCTGCTTGAAGAGGTCGGTGTTGTACCAGACGCCCACCACGCCCAGGGAGAACGGCAGCGCGTAGGTCTTCCCGTCGAGCTGCCACCCGGCGACCGAGCCGCCGATCTTGCCGATCTCCTCCGAGGCGTCGTCGGAGAGGTCCCGGACCAGGCCCGCGTCGACGTGGTCGGCCATCTCGCCGCCACCGCGCTCCATGTAGATGTCCGGCATGTCGCCGCTCTGGAAGGCCGCGTCGAGCTTGTCGACCATGTCCTCGTGCGCCATCGCGCTGATCTCGATCTTGACCCCGGGGTGGTCCGCCTCGAAGTCCGCGGCCACCTGCTCGTAGTAGCTCTTGCCGGGGTCGTTGTTGGAGTTGTGCCACCACGTGATCGTGGTGCTCCCGCCGTCGCCCTCCGACGAGTCGTCGTCGCTGCCGCACGCGGTCGCGAGCGCCAGGCTGCCGACGCACAGCAGCGCGAGCGCCGCGCTGCGAGTCTTCGACCTCATTGAGTTCCTCCTCCTTCGCCCCACGCCCGATGGGACGCCGTCACGAAGGGAACGTGGCACTCGTCACACCCGGTGTCAATCGTTGTCGATAACGTTTTCCACTGTCCAGCACTTTTCGAAATGTCGACACGCCTGAACCGCCCGCCGTGGACCGATCCGGCGCCTTCCGGTCACCCGGGCTTCATCGGCCTGACAGAATCCCTGCGTGCCGTGGCCGACCTGGGACCAAGCAGCGATCGCCTGCGTGATCAGCATCCTGGTCTGGTTCGGCGTCCGGACCCGACGTACCCGCCTGACGCCCCACCTCGAGCCGCTGGCGGCGGAGTTCGCACTCATCTCCGGCCTGTACGCCGTGTGGCGGCTCGCCCGGATGCTGCCGATCGCCTCGGTCCACGGCGCCCGGGAGCGCGCGCACGACATCGCCTCGTTCGAGCAGACGATCCACCTGCCGACCGAGCTCGCGCTGCAGAAGTTCGTCATCGCCCACGAGAAGCTCGCCGACTTCTCGACCTGGTACTACGCGACGGTGCACGTGCCGGCGCTGCTGGCGTTCCTGGTCTGGCTCTTCTACCGGCACCGCGACGTCTATCCGCGGTGGCGCAACGCCCTCGCGCTGGTCACGGCGGGCTGCCTGATCATCCGCTTCATCCGGGTCGCTCCCCCGCGCTTCATCCCGAGCCTCGGGTACGTCGACCTCTCGCACCACTACGGACCGTCGGTCTACAGCGCCAATCCCAACACCGGCGTCTCCGACCAGTTCGCCGCGATGCCGTCGATCCACGTCGCGTGGGCCGCGATCGTCTCCCTCGGGATCGTTGCGGCGAGCACCAGCCGGTGGCGCTGGATCTTCCTCCTCCACCTCGTGCTGACCGTGCTGGTCGTCTCCGCGACCGGCAACCACTGGTGGCTCGACGGCATCGTGGCGCTGATGCTCCTGGCCGGCGCGCTCTGGATCGACACCGCCCTGCTGTCCCGCTACCGGGCCAGGGTCACCCGACCGCGCGATCTCCCGTCCAGTACTGAGCCCGCAGTGCCTTCTTGTCCGGCTTCCCCAGCCCCGTGAGGGGCAGCGACTCCGCGACGATCACCTGCTTGGGCGACTGGACCGAGCCCTTGCGCTCCTTGACCATCTCCTGGATCTCGGCGGTCATCCGGGCGACCGACTCCTCGTCGGTCGCGGCGTCCGAGCGCAGGACGACGATCGCAGTCACGGCCTCACCGAACTTCTCGTGCGGGGTGCCGATCACGCCGACCTGGGCCACGGCCGGGTGCTCGGCGACGACGTCCTCGACCTCGCGCGGGAAGACGTTGAAGCCGCCGGTCACGATCATGTCCTTGGTGCGGTCGACGATGTACCAGAAGCCGTCCTCGTCCTCGCGGGCGACGTCGCCGGTGTGCATCCAGCCGTCGTGGAAGGTCTCGGCGGTCTGCTCGGGCAGGTTCCAGTAGCCGCCGGCCAGCAGCGGCCCGGCCACGCAGATCTCGCCGGGCTCCCCCACCGGTACCGGCTTTCCGTCCTCGCCGAGGAGCGCCGTACGGACGAACGCCGACGGGCGGCCGCACGACGACAGCCGGCTGTCGTCACCCGAGACGTGGTCCTCCTTGGCGAAGTAGGTGATCGCCATCGGGGCCTCGGACTGGCCGTAGTACTGCGCGAAGATCGGGCCGAAGCGGTCGATCGCCTCCTTGAGGCGGACCGGGTTGATCGCGGACGCGCCGTAGTAGACGGTCTCGAGCGAGGACAGGTCGCGGGTCTTGCTGTCGGGGTGGTCCATCAGGGCGTAGAGCATCGACGGCACCAGCATGGTGGCCTGGATCTTCTGCTCCTCGATCGTCCTGAGCACCTCGGCCGGGTCGAACTTCGCCAGCACGTAGAGGCAGCCGCCCTTGAGCACGGTCGGCACGAAGAACGCGGCGCCGGCGTGTGAGAGCGGGGTGCACATGAGGAAGCGCGGCGACTCCGGCCACTCCCACTCCGACATCTGGATCTGGGTCATCGTGTTCATCTGCCGCGACAGGCCGATGACGCCCTTGGGCTTGCCGGTCGTCCCGCCGGTGTAGGTGATCGAGACCATGTGCTCCGGGTCGAGCGTGCGCGCCTCGAGCGGCTGCGGGTCGAACGACGCAGCCGCGGCGACGAGGTCCTGGCCGACGTGCGAGAGCTCGTCGGGCACCGGCCCGATGGTGAGGATCTTGTCGAGCTTGGGGCAGCGCTCGAGCAGGCCGAGCGCGCGCTCGACGAACATCGGCACCGGGTCGATGGTCAGCGAGGTGATCTCGGCGTCGTTGATGACGTAGGCGTGGTCCTCGAGCGAGCCCAGCGGGTGCAGCGAGCTCCGGCGGTAGCCCTGGGTCTGGCCGGCACCGAGGATGAAGAGCACCTCGGGGCGGTTGAGCGCGAGCAGCGCCCCCGCCGTGCCGAAGCCGGCGCCGAGGGCCTCGAACGCCTGGACGTACTGGCTCATCCGGTCCGCGGCCTCGCCGCCGGTGATGGTGGCGTCCCCGAGGTACATGACCGGCTTCGTCCGGTGTCGCTTGAGCGCGGACACCATGAGGTGGCCGTTGTGGGTGCCGACTCGCATCTCGTCCGTCATGGCGCCGAGACTAGAACGTGTTCTACGTCGGGGCAATCCTCGACACCACGGCATCCAGGCCCGCGCGCACCGCGTCGTACACCCCAGCGTCGGCCAGGTCGCGCGCGAACTGCTCGTTCAGGCCGCCAGGCGTCGCGTGCGCCTGCGCGAGCGCCACGAAGTCGGCGCCGGGGTGTCCCAGCTCGCTCGAGAGCGCGGCGAACGTGTCGGCCACGTAGCGGCTGGCCTCGGCCTGCGGGATGCCGCGCTCGGACAGCCAGCCGGCGACGGTGCCGAGGTAGCGGAAGTACGCCGCGACGGTCGCCGACGCGGCGGCGACCGACTCGTAGGCGAGCTCGTCGTCGACGACCAGGCTGCCGCCGAGCCGGTCGAAGAGGTCCGTCACGGCGGGCGTCGCGGGGTGCACCGGCGTGGTGCTCTCGCGCGTCGCGACCGCCGGCAGCGGGATGCTGCGAGCGACGTCCGTGGCCGGAGCGACCAGCTCGGCCAGCCGCGCGACCGAGAGTCCGGCCACGGCGCTCACGACCGCCTGCCCGTCCCGGAAGTCGAGGCCCTCGACCACCTCGACGGCGTCCACGGGGCGCAGGCAGACCAGCACCACGTCGGACTCGTCGACCACGGCCTGGTTGTCCACGGCCACCCGGACGCTCGGCAGCTCGACCGCGAGCCGGGCCGAGCGCTCCGCGCTCCGCGGCGACAGCACCACCGCGGGCGGGTCGGCCACGTGCCGGCACAGGCCGAGCACGATGGCCTCCGCGATGGAGCCGACTCCCAGGACGCCGTAGGTGGTCACCCGGGAGAGTCTGTCAGCCCTTCGGCTCGTAGCTCGGGTTGGCCGTCCGGCGGACCATCACGCCGATCTTGTCGATGCGGTGCTCCGGGTTGCCGAACCGGTCGGTCCAGTAGTTGCCCCGCGCGTGGTCCTCGGGCGTCGCGCAGGTCGAGACGGTGATGAACGCCCGCTTCGGCTCGCGGCCCGGGTGACCGGGCACCGCGGCCCGCTGCTGGCGCAGCGACTTCGCCGAGCGGAAGGAGACCCAGCGGGTCCGGGTCACCCGGTAGACGTAGCGGTACTTGCCGACGTCCACGAGGATCCTCGCCCCGTTGTCGAGCGACGGCGTACGCCGGAAGACCCCGCCGTGGGCGGTGCGGTGCGCGGTCACCTGGTAGTTGCCCTTGCCGCCCGGACCCGTGCCACCGTTCGGCCCGTACGGCGCGGCCGCGATCCCGCGGTTCTGGATGCGGGTGCCGGGCGCGTCGTCGGTCTTGCCGCGGTAGGCGATCACGGGGAGCCGGCGGATGCCGACGGCCGGGATCGTGATCCGCGCGTTGCGCGGCTTGCCCGAGCTGAAGTCCTTGGAGACCTTGATGTGATCCGCCGCGGCCTGCGCCTCGGCGGGCGCGACCGCGAGCCCCGAGAGGCCGACGGCGAGGGTGACGGCACCGACCCCGAGGAGCGGGCGGATCCGGCGGAGGGAGCGAGGAGTCATGCGACCGTCGTACCCACCTCGCGGGCGTCCAGACCCGGATCGGTCCGTATTTACCTTCCGCTAGGCGAGCAGCTCCGCCACGGTCCGGATCTCGTCGGCGGAGCGGAAGCTGAGCAGCAGCGTCGTCACGCCGGTCTCCTCCCACTGGGCGACCCTCTCCTTGACCTCACCGGCGGTGCCGACGATGTGCATGTCGTCGACCAGCTCGTTCGGGATCAGCGAGGTCGCCTTGTCCTTCTCACCGCTCAGGTAGAGCTGCTGCACCTCCTTGGCGAGGTCCTCGTAGCCCATCCGGACGAAGACCTGGTTGTGGAAGTTGGCCTCCTGGGCACCCATGCCGCCCATGTAGAGCGACACCGACGGCTTGATCGCGTCCAGGACCAGCTGCTTCTCCTCCGCGTCGGCGACCACCTGGAGGTGGCAGGTCGCGGCGATCTCGAAGTCGGCGCGGGTACGGCGGGCCCCGGGTCGCGCGAACCCCTCGTCGAGCCACGGCTGGTACATCGCGGCCGAGTTGGGCGTGTAGAAGATCGGGATCCAGCCGTCGGCGATCTCCGCGGTCTGGGCGACGTTCTTGGGGCCCTCGGCGCCGAGCCAGATCGGCACGTCCGCGCGCAGCGGGTGCACGATCGGCTTGAGCGGCTTGCCGAGGCCGACGGAGTTCTCCCCGCGGAAGGGCAACGGGTAGTGCGGTCCGTCGTTGGTGACCTTCTCCTCGCGCGCCAGGACCTTGCGGATGATGTCGACGACCTCGCGGGTGCGGGCCAGCGGCTTGCCGAAGGGCTGGCCGTACCAGCCCTCGACGACCTGCGGGCCGCTCACGCCCATGCCCAGGATGACCCGGCCGTTGGACAGGTGGTCGAGCGTCATCACGTGCATCGCGATCGAGGTCGGCGTGCGCCCCGACATCTGCACGATCGAGGTGCCGAGCTTGAGCCGCGAGGTCTCCCGACCCCACCAGGCCAGCGGCGTGAACGCGTCGCTCCCCCACGCCTCCGCGCTGAAGATCGCGTCGAAGCCGGCCTCCTCGGCCGCGGCGACCAGCTCGCCGACGCCCTGCGGGGGCTGTGCTCCCCAGTAGCCGAGCTGCAGTCCGAGCTTCATCCTTCTCTCCTGTCGTGCGTTCGGGGGTGGGTGCTTGCCGAAGTCTAGAACGTGTTCTACTTTCGGACCATGACACGAACACTGTCAGCACCGGTCACCGTAGCGTTCGACTACACCCGATCGACCGGGCCGGTGCTCGGTCGTTTCCTCACGGGCCTTCGCGACGGCGTCGTCGTCGGCGGACGCACGTCGGAGGGCAAGGTCGTCGTACCCCCGCTGGAGTTCGACCCGGTCACCCACGAGGCCACGACCGACTTCGTCGAGGTCGCCCCCACGGGCACCGTCACCTCCTGGACGTGGGTCCCCGAGCCGGTCAAGGACCAGCCCTTCGACCGCCCGTTCGCGTTCGCGCTCGTGCTGCTCGACGGGGCCGACGTCCCGATCCTGCACGCGCTCGACGTCTCCTCCCCCGACGAGGTCTCGACCGGGATGCGGGTGCAGGCGCGCTGGGCCGCTGAACGCATCGGCGCGATCACCGACCTCGTCTTCGAGCCGCTGTCCGCCTCCGGCCCCACCGGGGTCGAGGCGATCGGCGACAACCCGGTCTCCGGCGTCATCGTCCCGGTCTCGCTCGACTACCTGTACGCCGCGAGCCCCGAGGAGTCCGCGTTCTACCGCGGCCTCAACGAGGGTCGGATCGTCGGCCAGCGCTGCCCCACCTGCCAGAAGGTCTACGTCCCACCGCGCAGCGCCTGCCCGTCCGACGGCACACCGACCGCGGAGGAGGTCGAGGTGTCGCAGACCGGCACCATCACGACCTTCTGCATCGTGAACGTGCCGTTCCTGGGCCAGAAGATCACTCCGCCGTACGTCTCGGCGTACGTGCTGCTCGACGGCGCGGACATCGCGATCCTGCACCTGATCCTCGGCGTCGAGGCCGCCGAGGTGCGGATGGGCATGCGCGTGAAGGCCGTGTGGAAGCCCGAGACCGAGTGGACGTACTCCCTGGAGAACATCGATCACTTCGAGCCCACCGGCGATCCCGACGCCGACTACGAGACCTACCGCAACCACCTGTGAGGGACTGAGGATGAGAGACGTTGCCGTCGTCGGGTTCGCCCAGCGACAGATGCCCGAGTTCGACGGGTCGCCGACGTGCGTGGAGATGCTCGTCCCGCTGCTCGCGGAGTGCTACGAGCAGACCGGCTGGACTCGCCGCGACATCGGCTTCTGGTGCTCGGGGTCCTCCGACTACCTGGCCGGCCGGTCCTTCTCCTTCGTGTCGGCGGTCGACGCGATCGGCGTCATCCCGCCGGTCAACGAGTCGCACGTCGAGATGGATCTCGCGTGGGCGATGTACGAGGCCTGGCTGAAGATCCAGACCGGCGAGGTCGACACCGCGCTCGTCTACGCCTTCGGCAAGTCGTCGGCGGGCGTGCTCCGCCGTACCCTCGGCCTCCAGCTCGAGCCGTACACGATGACGCCACTGTGGCCGGACACCGTGTCGCTCGCGGGGCTGCAGGCGCGCGCCGGGATCGACGCCGGCGTCTGGGACGAGACGGCGATGGCCGAGGTCGCCAACCGGTCGTTGACCGACGCGGAGAAGAACGACTGGTCCATCCGCAAGGGCGGCTCGTCGGTCGAGGAGCTGCTCGCGAAGCCGATGTACGCCGACCCGCTCCGCAAGCACGACTGCTCCCCCGTCACCGACGGAGCGGCCGCGATCGTGCTCGCCGCCGACGACAAGGCCCGCGACGTCCGTGACAAGCCGGCCTGGATCAGCGGGCTGTCCCACTACATCGACCCGATGGGCATGGGCACCCGCGACCTCACCCGGTCCCCGTCCGCCGAGCGGGCTGCCGCTGCGGTCGACCTGAACGGCGTCGAGGTGGCGGAGCTCCACGCACCCTTCAGCCACCAGGAGCTGATCCTGCGCCGCGAGCTGGGGCTCGCCGACGACGTACGGATCAACCCGTCCGGCGGCGCGCTCACCAGCAACCCGATGTTCTCGGGCGGCGGCATCCGGATCGGCGAGGTCGCCACCCGGATCTGGTCCGGCGAGGTCGCCAAGGGTGTCGGACACGCGACGTCCGGACCGGCCCTCCAGCAGAACCTCCTGTGCACCCTGGTCTCTACTCCCGAAGGGGCGAGCAACTGATGGCCAAGCAGCCCGCCGCGGTGGTCGGCGTCGGCCAGACCCACCACCGCGCCAAGCGACTCGACGTCTCGATGGCCGGCCTGTGTCGCGAGGCGATCGACCGGGCCCTCGAGGACGCCGGCATGACCCTCGACGAGATCGACGCGATCGTCGTGGGCAAGGCGCCCGACCTCTTCGAGGGCGTGATGATGCCCGAGCTCTTCCTCGCGGAGGCGCTCGGCGCGGCCGGCAAGCCGCTGCTGCGCGTGCACACCGCGGGCTCGGTCGGCGGCTCGACCGCGATCGTCGCGTCGTCGCTCGTCCAGGCCGGCGTGCACAAGAAGGTGCTCACGGTCGCCTACGAGAAGCAGTCCGAGTCCAACGCGATGTGGGCGCTGTCGGTGCCGCTGCCGTTCAACATGCCGGTGCACGCCGGTGCGGGCGGCTACTTCGCCCCGCACGTGCGCTCCTACATCCGACGGTCCGAGGCCCCGACGCACGTCGGCGCGATCGTGGCCGCCAAGGACCGCAACAACGCGCTCAAGAACCCCTACGCGCACCTCCACAACGAGGGCACCACCGTCGAGTCCGTGCTCGCGTCCCAGATGCTGTGGGACCCGATCCGGTACGACGAGACCTGCCCGTCCTCCGACGGCGCGTGCGCGCTCGTGATCGTCGACGAGGACACCGCCAAGGCCTCGCCCAACCCGGCCTGGATCCACGGCACCGTGATGCGGTCGGAGGCCACCACGGCCGCCGAGCGCGACCAGGTCAACCCGCAGGCGTCCCGCGACGCGGCGGCCGCGCTGTGGAAGCAGGCCGGCATCACCAGCCCGATCGACGAGATCGACTGCGCCGAGATCTACGTACCCTTCTCGTGGTTCGAGCCGATGTGGCTGGAGTCGCTCGGCTTCGCCGAGGAGAACGGCGGCGGCTGGCGGCTCACCGAGTCCGGCGGCACCGCCATGGACGGCGTCCTGCCGGTCAACTGCTCGGGCGGTGTGCTCTCCTCCAACCCGATCGGCGCCTCCGGCATGCTCCGCTTCGGCGAGGCCGCCCTCCAGGTCCGCGGCGCAGCCGGCGAGCACCAGGTCGACGGCGCCCGCAAGGCCCTCGGCCACGCCTACGGCGGCGGCTCGCAGTTCTTCGCGATGTGGGTCGTCGGCGCCGAGAAGCCGAGCAACTAGCCGCGCAGCAGCGGGTTTCCCCGGCTGCCCGGGGAAACCCGCTCACCACGCCGGGAGGCATCGGCGCGTCGGGCGGGTTCCGGCTGACGACCCCGCACGTTCGCCCATCGCGAACGCCGCGCCGGAGGTCCCCACGCAGGCGACGGCAGGCGTACCGTCAGCCCATGGGTGACGTCCTGGCCTTCCCGCACCAGCCCGCGCACGAGTCGACTCCCGAGCCCGAGCCGCTGTGGCGCGAGGCCGTCGGGCACGAGCTCCGCGAGGAGCGGCGTACGGCGGAGCGCACGCTCGCCGACGTGGCCCGGGAGGCCGGCGTCTCGACGCAGTACCTCTCCGAGGTCGAGCGCGGCCTCAAGGAGCCCAGCTCCGAGGTGCTCGGAGCGGTCGCCGGCGCCCTCGGGCTGCGCCTGGTGGACCTGACCACCCGGGTGAGCCGGCGGCTCGGCACCGGCGCGATCTCCGGCCCCGTCTGCCTGGCCGCCTGAGCGGGGCGCCGCGGCCGTGCTTCCAAAATTGGGGATGCCGATGGCCGTTCGGAGCTGATCGCGGGAACCCGGTCGTCTACTGGCACCTTCCGTCCCCGACCCCGGAGGCCGCCATGGCCACGCACCCGCGCCGCGCCCTCGTCCGGCACCTCGTCCTCGCCGTCCTCCCCCTGGTGGTGGCGGCGCCCCTCATCGTCGCGCCGCCCGCCTCCGCACTCGACGGCAGCGTGCTCATCGGACACCGGTGCCGCACCTACGACGCCGCGGTCACCAACGAGGACACCGTCGCGGCGCTGGCCGACGTCGCCGCGGTCCCGGGCGCGACGTGCGAGGTCGACGTCTGGCGGCTCGCCGACAACCACCACATCATCTGGCACGACGACACCTGGGAGCGCGTCGCCGACCCCGCGACCCTGCCCGAGGGCGTGCTCCCGACCGATCGGGTCGCCGACGCCACCTGGGACCAGGTCAGCCAGATCCGCACCCTCGGGGGCGAGCCCGTCGCCACGTTGCGGGGGATCGTGAACGCCTCCGCGCGGTACGGCGTGCCGCTCATGGTCGAGCTGCGCAACGGCGTCGCGGACCCGCAGGGGATCGCCGACTACGTCGCTGAGTCCGGGGCGAGCGTGAGCTTCTACAAGCAGCCGTCGAGCACGTGCGACCTCGGCGACCTCCCGGCGCTCCACGACGCCGGCCTCCCCATCGGCCTCAAGCTCAGCGACACCATCGCCTGCCAGCCCACCAACGACGAGGTGGCCGCGACCGGTGCGTCGTACGTGACCCAGGCTCCCGCCTCGATCACGCCTGACTACACCGCCGACCTGGCCGCCCGCGGGATCGCCGTCTACGCACGCTGGGTCACCGAGTCCACCTACCAGGCCGCCTTCGACAACGGCGCGGCCAAGGTGATGGTGGACCGACCGGCGGACGCCCTGGCGTGGGAGCTGGCCCCGCCCGCCCAGTAGCCCGGGCTCAGTAGCCCGGGAAGACCTTCCGCAGGTCCTCGAGCGACACCGCACCGGAGACCTCGACACCGTCGCTGTGCTCAGGCGTGAGGCGCCCGCTGATCAGCCGCACGGTCGCACCGCTCGGGCCGGTCAGCGTCGCGTCCGGCGCGTCGGCGGACCCGACGACGGTGACCGCGTCGGCGATCTCGATCCCCGCGCCGGGGACCGCGAGCAGCACGGAGCCGTCGACCTGGTCGGCCTTGCCGGAGAAGCCCAGCAGGAAGGCCAGCGGGCCCTGGTAGAGCTCCACGAGCACCGCAGCGGTCTCGTCGTCGACCTCCGCGGCCGGGTCGAGCCCGACCCGCACGTCCCAGACGTGGTTGGCGACCTCGTTGAGCCGCATCCCCAGCGCCACCACGAGCGGGACCGGCTCGGGCAGGAAGCCCATGTCGATCGTCGCCGACGCCTTGTCCTCGTCGGACAGCCGCTCGACCAGGTCGACGAGCGCGGTGTCGTGCTCGACGAAACCGGCCGCCTGGTCGATCGGGGTCGAGCCGTCCCAGCGAGCCCAGATGGACTGGTTGTCCTCGTCGGCGACGTCGAGTCCGACCGCCCGCGCGATCGGCTTGCGGCTGATCTCCGCACCGCTGCCGAGGTGGGAGAGGACCTGGGCGATCGTCCACTCGGACGCGCCGCTCGGGCCGGTGAGCTGCTCCTCGGAGAGGTGGGGCACGAGGGTGACGAGGACGTCGTGGTTGAGTCGGAGGGCCGCGATGACGCGGTCGACGAGCTCGGCGCTGGGCGCAGTGCTGGGTGCGGTCATGCGGGCGGAACCTCTCAGACGGGGACTTTCTTCCGCGAGTCGAGTACCCCGTCGACGATGCCGTACGCGACCGCGGCGTCCGCTGACAGGACCAGGTCGCGGTCCGTGTCGTCGCGGACCTGCTCGACCGACCGGCCGGTGTGCTGGGAGAGGATCTGCTCCATCTCGGCGCGGACCCGCGCGATCTCCTTCGCCTGGACGGCGAGGTCGGGCAGCGCACCCTGTCCCCCGCCCGACGGCTGGTGGAGCACGACCCGGGCGTGCGGCAGCACCATCCGGCGTCCGGGCGACCCCGCCGCCAGCAGGACGGCGGCCGACGAGGCGGCCTGCCCGACGCAGGTGGTGCCGATCTCGGAGCGGATGAACTGCATCGCGTCGTAGATCGCGAGCATCGCCGTCACCGACCCGCCCGGGCTGTTGAGGTAGAGGTCGATGGGCGAGTCGGGGCTCTCCGACTCCAGGTGCAGCAGCTGGGCGATGACGACGTTGGCCACGCCGTCGTCGATCTCGGTGCCGATGTAGACGATGCGGTCGGTGAGCAGCCGGCTGTAGATGTCGACCGCGCGCTCGCCGCGATGGGTCTTCTCGACGACGCTGGGGATTGTGTACTGGCTCATCGGGCGACGCCGAACGCCGCGCCGAATGCGGCCGCCGTACGCGCGGGGGTGACCGCGCTGATCTCGGTCAGCACCGCGTCGACGAAGCCGTAGTCGCGCGCCTGCTCGGCGGTGAACCACCGGTCCCGCAGCGAGTCCCGCTCGACCTGGTCGACCGGCTGCCCGGTGTGCTCGGCGATCAGGCCGATGAGGACGTTCTTCACGTGCTCGAGGTTCTCGGCCTGGATCTCGATGTCGATCGCGGTGCCGCCGATCCCTGCGGAGCCCTGGTGCATGAGGATGCGCGAGTGCGGCAGCGCGTAGCGCTTGCCTGGTGTGCCGGCCGAGAGCAGGAACTGGCCCATGCTCGCCGCCAGCCCCATCGCGAGCGTGCTCACGTCGTTCGGGATCAGCCGCATGGTGTCGTAGATGGCCAGCCCGGCGGTCACGCTCCCGCCCGGGGAGTTGATGTAGAGGGCGATGTCGCGGTGGGGATCCTCGGCGGAGAGCAGCAGGAGCTCCGCGCAGATCTTGTTGGCGATCGCGTCGTCGACCTCCTGGCCGAGGACGATGATCCGCTGGTGCAGCAGCCGGTCGGCGGCCGAGAGCCCGGCGAGGTTGGGTGTCTGGGTCATGCCTCCAGACTTCGGCGTACGACCCCGGCGTTCCAGCGAATCCGCTCGGGGCGGATCTGCTGTCAGCGGAGGGACGCCGACGCGAGCGCCGAGTCGAGCTGCTCGACCGAGCTGACGCCGACGATCGGCTTCCAGCCGCGACCGAGCATCCATGCGAGCACCAGCTGCGAGCGCGGCACCCCGAGTTCGCCGGCGCGTGCGCTCAGCTCGGCCAGCCGCGCCGTCGTGCCCGGGTGGTCGTAGGCGTCCGGGAAGGGCCGGTCGTCGCGGTCGAAGCTGCCTTGCACCAGCGGGCTGTAGACCCACAGCTCCACGTCCGGGTGCGTGTCGAGGTAGTCGACCGTCTCGTCGGTGACGAAGCCGAAGCGGTGGTCCTTCCCCGGCACCTGCGCGCCCGGACGCGGCTCGACGTACGACGTGGTCAGCTGGAGCGCGGTCCACGGCTCCAGCCCGAGCCGCTCCGCGATGGCGCGGCCGCGCTCGACCCGCCAGGTCGGGTGGTTGGACACCCCGAGCCGGCGTACGACGCCCGCCTCGACGAGCGCGCCGAACGCCGCGACCGTCTCCTCCAGATCGGTCGACCGGTCCTCGCCGTGCGCCCAGTAGAGGTCGATCGCGTCGATCCCGAGGCGCTCCAGGCTCCGTGCGGCCTCGCGCTCGATCACCGGGGCGGACAGCCCCTCCACTCCCCCGCCGTCGACCGGCTCGACGCCGACCTTGGTGGCGATCGTCAGCTCGTGCCGCAGCCCCGGGTTGGCCGCCAGCCACCGCCCGAGCAACGCCTCGCTCTGCCCGCCGTGGCCGCTCGGCGAGGACCAGAAGGAGTAGCAGTTGGCGGTGTCGAGGATCCGCCCGCCGGCCTCGACGAAGCGGTCGAGCAGGGCGTACGAGGTCGCCTCGTCGGTGCGGGTGCCGAAGTACATGGTGCCGAGTACGAGGTCCACGACCGTCACGATACGGAGCCCGCCGTCGACCCCGGATAGGGTCGGCCCCATGATCGAGCTCCGCACCCCCACCCAGATCGAGCAGATGCGCCCCGCCGGCCGCTTCGTCGCCGACGTGCTCACCGCGCTGCGCGACAAGATCGCGGTCGGGGTCAACCTCCTGGAGCTCGACGAGCTGGCGCACCGGATGATCCGCGAGCGGGGCGCCGAGTCCTGCTACATCGACTACCACCCGTCGTTCGGCGCCTCGCCGTTCGGCAAGGTGCTGTGCACCTCGGTCAACGACGCCGTGCTGCACGGCCTGCCCTTCGACTACGTCATCGCGGACGGCGACCTGGTGAGCGTCGACTTCGCCGCCAGCGTCGACGGCTGGGTCGCCGACTCGGCGCTCAGCGTCGTCGCCGGCACGCCGGACCCCGCCGACCTCGAGCTGATCGACGTGACCACGCGGGCGCTCGCCGCGGGCATCGAGCAGGCCCGACCGGGCCAGCGTCTCGGCGACATCTCGGCCGCGATCGGCGACGTCGCGCGCGCGGCCGGGCTGGGCGTCAACCTGCAGTTCGGCGGCCACGGCGTGGGCCGCACCATGCACGGCGAGCCGCACGTCCCCAACGACGGCCGCCCGGGCCGTGGGCTCAAGCTCCGCCCGGGTCTGGTGATCGCGATCGAGCCGTGGTTCCTGCAGACCACCGACGAGATCTACACCGACGACGACGGCTGGACGCTGCGCAGCAAGGACGGCTCGCGCGGCGCCCACATGGAGCACACCGTGGCCATCACGGCCGACGGCCCGCTGGTCCTCACCGAGCGGGCCGCCTCCTGACCGTCGTACGACGGGCTCAGCCGGTGTAGCTGACCTGCAGGTCCTTGATGCCGTTGACCCACGAGTGGCGCAGCCGCGCGGGCTCCTTGAGCCGGCTGATGTCCGGGGCGTGGTCGGCCAGCGCATCGAAGATCACCCGGATCTCCTGGCGGGCCAGGTTGGCGCCGAGGCAGTAGTGGTTGCCGTGGCCGCCGAACCCGAGCTGCGGGTTGGGGTCGCGCAGGATGTTGAAGGTGTAGGGGTCCTCGAAGACGGTCTCGTCGAAGTTGGCGCTCGCGTAGAACAGCGCCGCCCGCTCGCCCTTCTTGAACTGCTGGCCGCTCACCTCGACGTCGTTGAGAGCGGTGCGCTGGAAGACGCTCACCGGCGTGGCCCAGCGGACGACCTCGTCGATCATCGTGGCCGGCCGGTCGCGCTTCCAGATCTCCCACTGCTCGGGGTTGTCGAAGAAGGCGTTCATGCCGTGGGTGATCGCGTTGCGCGTCGTCTCGTTGCCGGCGACCGCGAGCAGGATCACGAAGTAGCCGAACTCGTCGTCGGTCAGGCCGCGCTCGCCCTTGTGGGCGTTGATGAGCTTGGTGATGAGGTCGTCGCGCGGGTTGGCCTTGCGCTCGGCGGCGAGCATCATCGCGTAGCCGAGGATCTCGGCGGCCGCGAGGTCGTTCTCCCCGGCGTAGTCGGGGTCCTCGCCCGCGAGCATCTGGTTGGACCAGTCGAAGAGCTTGTGGCGGTCCTCCTGCGGGACGCCGATCAGGTCGGCGATCGCCTGCAGCGGGAGCTCGGCGGCGATCTCCTCGACGAAGTTGCCGGTGCCGCGGCCGACGGCGGCCTCCACGATCTCCTTGCCACGCCGGACCATGGTCTCCTCGAGCTCGGCGATCGAGCGCGGCGTGAAGCCGCGGGAGATGATGCCGCGGGTGGTCGCGTGCTCCGGCGGGTCCTGGTTGATCAGGATGACCCGCTGCAGCTCGATCTGGTCGCGGGACATCTCGCCGGGGAAGCGGATGATCGCGCCGTTCTCGGCGGTCGACCAGTTCTTGCTGTCCTTGGAGATCGCCGCGACGTCCTCGTGCCTGGTGACGGCGTAGTAGCCGGCCTGGCCCTCGGGCGCGAAGCCGGACGTCCACGTCGGCTCCTGGGCCACCCACACGATCGGGTGGTTCTGCCGAGCCGCTCGGAACTCGTCGTGCGGGATACCCGCCTGGTTGAGGTCCGGGTCGGTGAAGTCGAAGCCGGCGGGCAGGACGGTTGCGGTCACAGGGGGCTCCCTCGAGATCGGGTGGAACACGTTCTAGTGACAGAGCATACATACCGAGGGTACGTCCGCAAGGGTTGTGACGGACAAGAACGTGTTCTAGTTTTCCTCCATGGGCAACCCCGTGATCATCGACGCCGTCCGCACCCCTCTCGGCAAGCGCAACGGCTGGCTCGCCGGCCTGCACCCCGCCCACCTGCTCGGGCACGCGATGACCGAGGTCCTCGGCCGCGCGGGCGTGGACTCCGACCTCGTCGAGCAGGTGGTCGCCGGCTGTGTCACGCAGGCGGGTGAGCAGTCCAACGACGCCGTACGCCGCGCCTGGCTGCACGCCGGACTGGCCCAGCACACGGGCGGCACGATGGTCGACGCCCAGTGCGGCTCGGGCCAGCAGGCCGCGCACATGATCAACGACATGGTCGCCGCCGGCACGATCGACGTCGGCATCGCCGCCGGCGTCGAGGCGATGAGCCGGATCCCGCTGGGCGCCAACGTGCCGCCGGGCATGGGCGACCCGCGGCCCGAGGACTGGTCGATCGACATGCCCAACCAGTTCGAGGCGGCCGACCGGATCGCGCGCAACCGCGGCATCTCCCGCGCCGACCTCGAGGCCTTCGGCCTGGCCTCGCAGCAGAAGGCCCGTGTCGCCGTCGACGAGGGGCGCTTCAAGCGCGAGATCGCGCCGATCACCGCGCCCGTCCTCGGCGAGGACGGCCCCACCGGCGAGACCCGGGTCGTCGACGCCGACCAGGGCCTGCGCGACACGACGCTCGAGGGCCTGGCCGGTCTCCGGTCGGTGCTCCCGGACGGCCTGCACACCGCCGGCACGTCATCGCAGATCTCCGACGGCGCCGCCGCGCTGCTGATCATGGACGAGGACAAGGCCCGCGCCCTCGGCCTCAAGCCGCGGGCCCGGATCGTCCGCCACTGCCTGGTCGGCTCCGACCCCTATTACCACCTCGACGGACCCATCGAGGCGACCGCGAAGGTGCTGGCCCGGACCGGGATGTCGATGTCCGACTTCGACCTCTTCGAGGTCAACGAGGCCTTCGCCTCGGTCGTGCTCTCGTGGGCCGGCGCCCACCAGCCCGACATGGACAAGGTCAACGTCAACGGCGGCGCGATCGCCCTCGGTCACCCGGTCGGCGCCACCGGCGTCCGCCTCATCACCACCGCCCTCCACGAGCTCGAGCGCCGCGACGGCACCACCGCCCTGATCTCCATGTGCGCCGGCGGCGCGATGGCGACCGGCACCGTGCTGGAGCGGATCTGACGCTTCCGGGGCACCGCGTGGCGCGGGTTCACCAAGGGATCAGGGTGAACCCGCACGTCCCCACGTCAACTCCGCGGGGGAAGTGTCGGTTCACCAAGGGATCAAGGTGAACCGACCCGGCCCGAGTGCCCGACCCGGCCCGAGTGCCCGACACGGCCCGAGTGCCGGTCGCCCGGGTGCCCGCCGTACGACGCTCAGCTGATCTGACGCAGCCGCGACCGGACCCGCGCGGCGGTGGCCGCCGGCGTGTCGTAGTCGGCCCAGATCAGCCGGACCATCCCCATGTCGGAGGCCTCGCGCATCTGGTCCTCGCGGACCTTCTCCGCGAAGACCGCGTCGCCGGGGTGCTGTCCGGGTCTGAGCAGTCGGCCGTACTTGATCCGCCCGTCGAACTCGCCGAGCAGCCCGTGGTTCGGCCATGCCCAGTCGGCGATGCCGAGCAGCTCACCCCTGGAGTCCCGGACCTCGTACTGCAGGACCGGGGCAGGCAGCCCGGAGACCCGGAAGAGCCACCGACCCCGCGACTCCCCCACCGACTCGGCTCGCCCGTCCGCCATGCGGATCGGGATGTGGAGGTGTTGCGTGTAGGGCCAGTGCTCCATGAGCTCGAACTGCCCGAAGAGCTGGTCGTGGTCCGACAGTCCACGCCGGAGCAGAGCGTCGAACAGCACCAGAGCGGACTCGTTCGTTGTGCGCGATGCCGCCTCCACGGCGCACCTCGCCGCGGGCAGCACGATCGCGCCGTCGAGCTCGACCGGGTCGCTCTCCAGACACTGGCCCTCGTGGTGGACGACGTCGCCCTCGATCCGTCCGGTCCCACCGTCCAGCCGGGTCACGTGAACGCGCGAGAGGTCGACGCCCCAGACGTCGACGCCGTGGAGCACGAGGCCGGACACGTGGCTGAGCGCGACGGCGCCGCCGTGCGAGTGCGCGACGGCACGCGCGAGTGCGCGATGGCGGCCGACCGCGTCGAGAGCTGCCCAGACGTCGGGGAACGAGTAGTAGCCCCGGCGCATGCGGTGCCAGCTCCCCGTGCGCATCTGTCGGGTCACGGCGCGATCGTCGTAGCCGGCCTCACGGGCTTGAGCCCTGGTGAAGAAGCCGTGGTCGGCGACCAGCAGTCGGAGTGGGTCCATGGCGAAAGACTCGCCCGCAGCCGGTGCGTTCCGCCGTGGCGCGTGCGGCCACTGTGGACGACGCTGATCGGAAGCGCGCTGTGGACGATTGGTGGTCGCCCCGGTCGCAGCGGGTTCACCTTGATCCCTTGGTGAACCCGCACTTCCCTGGCGGAGTTCACCCGGGGAAGCGACGGTTCGCCCTGATCCCTTGGTGAACCGCCACCTCCCGCACCGAACCGACGGGCAACCGGATCGGCCGACTTCCGGCGTACCGACGCGGATCACCGTTTACGGTGTGCGCTGTGTCACGCACTCCTGCCGCCCTGGCCGCCGCGCTCGCGCTCGTCCTCGTCCCGCTCACGATCACGGCGGTGCCGGCGGACGCCGTACCGACCGCCGCGGCGCAGCGTGCGGATGACGACCTCGTCGTCGACGCCGGCGGCGCGCGCGTGGTCGTCGAGCAGGACCCGTTCCGGCTCAGCGTCACCGACGGGGACGGGCAGACGGTGCTCCACGAGGTCGCCCGCCCGGAGACCGACACGCTCGACGAGCTCGCGACCCTGGACCCGATCGGCACCGGCACCGACAACCAGGACACGCCGACGCTCTACTCGCCGCTGTCGTTCCTGGTCGGCACCGAGACGCTGCAGCAGTACCCCAACACCGAGTGGGTCGGGAACCTCAAGTCCGGCACCCGGAGTGGGACCTGGTACGCCGCGCAGGCCGTCGAGAGCGTCACGCAGGACGGCGACGACCTGGTCCTGACGCTCTCCACCAACGACCCCAGCGGACGAGAGCTGGTCGTCCGGATCGGCGCGCAGGGCACCGACGCCGTACGCGTCCGTGTCGACGCCGAGCCGGCCGACGGGGTCGCGATGATCGGCGACTCGTTCGTGGCCGACCCGCAGGACGGGTTCTTCGGCTTCGGCGGCCGCCACGACCGGCTCGACCAGCGCGGCCGAGTGCTCTCGAGCTTCGTCAACCAGCAGAACTTCCACTCCGGCATCACCGCGGACGACCCGAGCATGTACCCCAACGGACCGGCCGGGGCCTACTACCCGCAGGCGATGTTCTGGACGACGCACTACGGCTTCCTGCTCGCCCAGCCGGAGCTGGCGCGCTTCAAGATGGCCGTCGACAGCGACGACGCGTGGAACGTCGCGGCGTCGACCGACCACCTCGACTACGTCGTCGCCCCGGGCGACCCGGCGAAGGCGAGCGGCACCCTCACGGCCATCACCGGGCGGCACCGCACTCCACCGAAGTGGGCCCTCGGGCCGATGCTCGACCGGCTCGTCCAGAACGGCACCGAGACGGTCGAGCACTACGAGTCCGAGCTCAAGGACGACCTGAAGAAGATCGACAAGTACGACCTGCCGCTCACGGCGTACCGGCTCGAGGGCTCGGTCTTCCCCGACGATCCCGAGAACAACCACGGCCTGTCCCTGCACAGCTTCGTGACGCCCGCGTTCCAGGCGAAGATGATCCGCGAGCTGCGCAAGCGCGGCATCCACACGCTCTCCTACCTGCGCCCGTGGCTCACGCCGGACTCGGCGCCGGTGCAGGCCGGGTACGCCGTGACCGACGCGAACGGCGACCCCTACTACCTGAGCGGCACCCTCGGCCGGCGCTTCGCGCTCATCGACTTCACGAACCCCGACGCGGTGGAGTTCTGGCAGGAGCAGGTGCGCGACACCCTCGACCTCGGGTTCGAGGGCTTCATGCAGGACTACGGCGAGCAGGTCATGTTCGACATGCACTTCGCCGACGGCACCACCGGCGTCGACCGGCACAACGACTACGCGACGCTGATGGCGAAGGCGACCCGCCAGGAGATCCAGCGCTACAAGCTGGAGCACCCCGCCCGGCGTCCGTGGTTCTTCACCCGGGCCGGCTACTCCGGGCTGCCCGGCTCGGCGCGCTACGAGAACGCCAACTTTCCCGGCGACGAGACCACCGACTGGGACCACGCCTCCGGGCTCGGGTCACTGACGACCGACATGCTCAACCGCGCGGTCGGCGGCGCCTACGGCTACGGCACCGACATCGGTGGCTACTTCGACTACAGCACTCCCCCGACGACCAAGGAGCTCTTCCTGCGCTGGGCCGAGTGGGCGGCGCTGAGCCCCGTCTTCCGCCTGCACGGCAGCGGTCAGAACGGCACCCACACGCCGTGGTCGTACGACGCGCAGACCGTGCGCATCTACAAGCAGCTCTCCGAGCTGCACCTGCGCGCCCGGCCGCTCCTGCGCCGGCTGTGGCAGGAGGCCGACGAGACCGGTGCTCCGCCGACCCGGCCGCTGTGGTGGCAGCACCCCGACGACCGCAAGGGCTGGACCCAGGACCAGGAGTGGCTGCTCGGCCCCGACGTTCTGGTCGCACCCGTCGTCGCCCAGGGCGCGACCTCCCGCAAGGTCTACCTCCCCCAGGGCTGCTGGCGGCTCCACGGCTCCGGCCCGAAGCTCGACGGCCGCCGTACCGTGACCGCCAAGGCCGGCCTCGCCACCCTGCCGTGGTACTCCCGCTGCGGGACGAAGCCGCTGGGCTGAGGCTCGGCGGCCGGAGGAGCTTCATCGGCCGGCCGATGAAACTCCCGCGGCCGGTCTAGGCCCCGTACACCGGCTCCGGGGCGGGAGCGGCGGCGAGCAGGTCGCGCAGGGCGGGGCCGACCTCGGCCGCCTCCCACCGGCGGCCGAGGTCGTGGGCGGGGCCGTGGGCCCAGCCGGACTCCACGGTGATCTGACCGCCGTCGATCTCGATCACCCGGCCGGTGACGTCGCCGGCCTCCTCGGAGGCGAGCCAGGCGACGATCGGCGAGTTGTCCTCGGGCAGCGCCATGGCGGAGGTGTCGAACGCGCCCTCGGTCATCCGGGTCCGGGCGACCGGGGCGATCGCGTTGACGGTCACGCCGTAGCGGCCCATCTCCTGGGCGGCGACCAGGGTGAGACCGGCGATGCCGGCCTTGGCAGCGGAGTACGTCGCCTGCCCGACCGAGCCCTGCAGTCCCGCACCGGACGAGGTGTTGATGACGCGAGCCGCACGCGGGCGGCCCTCCTTGGCCTCGCTGCGCCAGTAGGCCCCGGCGTGCCGCAGCGGCGCGAAGTGGCCCTTGAGGTGCACCCGGATGACGGCGTCCCACTCCTCCTCGGAGGTGTTGACGAGCATGCGGTCGCGCACGAAGCCGGCGTTGTTGACCAGGATGTCGAGCCCGCCGAAGGTGTCGATGGCCTGCCGCACCATCGCGGCCGCCTGCTCGAAGTCGGCGACGTCGGCGGTGTTGACCACGGCCCGACCGCCGAGCGCCTCGATCTCGGCGACCACCGACTCGGCCGGGGTCTCCCCCGTCCCCTCTGCCCCATCCCGCTGGCCGGCCAGCGAGACGCCGTAGTCGTTGACGACGACGGCGGCACCCTGCCGGGCGAGCTCGAGCGCGTGCGCGCGGCCGATGCCGCGGCCGGCGCCGGTGACGATCGCGACGCGACCTTCGAGGAGTGTCATGCGAGTCCCTTCGAGACGAGGTGCTGGACGGCGAGGAAGGCCGGCGTCTCGCCCCCGCCGTGGCAGGCGACCGTGGCGCCGGAGACGTACGACGCGAGGTCGCTGGCGAGGAACGCGACCACGTGGCCGACCTCCTCGGGCCGCGCCATCCGGCCGAGCGGGATGGTCTGCTCGATGACGGCGACCGATCCGTCATCGCCGTAGTGGTCGTCGGTCTGCTCGGTGCGGCAGAGCCCGACGTCGATCGCGTTGACCCGCACCTTCGGCGCCCACTCCATCGCGAGCGAGGTGGTCAGCGAGTCGAGGCCGGCCTTGGCCGCGGCGTACGCCGCGATCGTCGGCGCCGGCCGGTGGGCCGAGATCGAGGAGATGTTGACGATCGCGCCGCCGGTCTCCTGCCGCTGCATGAGGGCGTTGGCCGCCTGCGAGCAGAGCAGCGGCGCGAGGAGGTTGAGTCCGACGATCTTGTCGTGGAAGCGCGGCGAGGCGGTCGCCGCGTCGGTCGCGGGCGCTCCCCCGGCGTTGTTGACCAGCACGTCGAGGCGGTCGATCGAGCTGAAGAGATCGGCGACCGCGTCGGGGTCGCGGACGTCGCAGACGCGGTGCGTCGTACCGGCCACCGGGTCGACCTCGGACCGCGAGCAGGTGACCACGTCGGCCCCGGCGGCGAGCAGCGCATGGGTGATGCCGAGCCCGATGCCACGGGCCCCGCCCGTGACGAGCGCGACTCGTCCGGACAGGTCGATCGGCAGCACCATGCTGCTACCCTACCAAGCACTTGCTTGGTTGGCTCTTGCTAGGAGGAGATGTGCCGATCACGTCCGAGCTCCGCCCCGACGGGATTCGGGTGGTGACGATGGCCAACCCACCCGTCAACGCCCTCACCGTCCAGGGGTGGTACGACGTCGCGTCGGCCCTCGACGAGGCGGCGGCCGACCTCGACACCAAGGTCGTGGTGCTCCGGGCCGAGGGTCGCGGCTTCAACGCCGGCGTCGACATCAAGGAGATGCAGCACACCGAGGGGTTCGACGCCCTGATCGGCGCCAACAAGGGGTGCTTCGCCGCCTTCAAGGCGGTCTACGAGTGCGCCGTCCCGGTCGTGGCCGCGGTCAACGGCTTCTGCCTCGGCGGCGGTGTCGGCCTGGTCGGCAACGCGGACTGCATCGTCGCCAGCGACGACGCGTTCTTCGGCGTACCGGAGGTCAAGCAGGGCGCGCTCGGCGCGGCCACCCACATGGCCCGCCTCGTGCCGCCGCACATGATGCGCACCCTCTACTTCACCGCCCGGACGATCAAGGCGGCCGACCTCGTCCAGTTCGGCAGCGTGCTCGAGGTGGTCCCGCGCGACCAGCTCGACGACGCCGCGCTGAAGGTGGCCGGCGAGATCGCCGCCCACGACACCCGGGTGATCCGCGCGGCCAAGGAGTGCCTCAACGGGATCGACCCGATCGACGTCAACAAGAGCTACCGCTTCGAGCAGGGCTTCACGTTCGAGCTCAACCTGCTGGGCGTCAGCGACGAGCTGCGCGACGACTTCGCGGGAACGGAGAAGAGCAAGCGATGACCAAGGGACCCCGCGACAAGCGGATGAGCATCGACGAGGTCATCGCCGAGCTGAAGGACGGCATGACCATCGGCATCGGCGGCTGGGGCCCGCGGCGCAAGCCGATGGCGCTGGTCCGCGCCATCCTCCGCAGCGACCTGGAGGACCTCACCATCGTCAGCTGGGGCGGCGCCGACGTCGGCCTGCTCGCCCGGGCCGGCAAGATCAAGAAGCTGGTCTACGCGTTCGTCTCCCTCGACTCCGTGCCGCTCGAGCCCAACTTCCAGAAGGCCCGCCAGGAGGGCACCATCCCCGAGCTGGTCGAGCTCGACGAGGGCATGTTCCAGACCGGCCTGCGCGCCGCCGCCCAGCGGCTGCCCTTCCTGCCGATGCGCGCCGGTCTCGGCTCCGACGTGCTGGTCAACCAGCCGTGGATCAAGACCGTCACCAGCCCGTACGACGACCAGGAGGAGCTCGTCGCCGTCCCGGCGCTGCACCTCGACGTGGCGCTCGTCCACCTCAACCGCGCCGACCAGCACGGCAACGCGACGTACCTCGGCCCGGACCCCTACTTCGACGATCTCTTCTGCATGGCCGCCGACCGTGCCTACGTCAGCGTCGAGCAGGTCACCGACACCGCCGGCCTCACCGTCGACACCCCCGTGCAGCGGCTGCTCCTGAGCCGGATGATGGTCAGCGGCGTCGTCGAGACGCCCAACGGCGCGCACTTCACGACCTGCACGCCCGACTACGAGCGCGACGAGAAGTTCCAGCGGGCGTACGCCGCTGCGGCGTCCGGCGGCGACGAGGGCTGGGCCGCGTTCAGCGCCCGGTTCCTCGAGGGCGACGAGGCGGCCTACCAGGCCGCGGTCGCCGCGTTCCGGGAGGAGCAGGCATGAGCACGCGCGCCGATGTGTGCGCCGCGGCCATCGCGGACGCCTTCCAGGACGACGGCGAGATCTTCGCCAGCCCCATGGGCCTGCTGCCGATGCTCGGCGTCCGCCTCGCCAAGCTCACCAGCAACCCCGACCTGGTCATCTCCGACGGCGAGTCCCTCTTCCTCGCCGGGGTGCCGCCGCTCTTCGCGAAGGGCGACGTGGTCGAGGGCTGGATCCCCTTCCGCAAGGTCTTCGACGTCGTCGCCTACGGCAAGCGGCACGTGATGATGGGCGCCACCCAGGTCGACCGGCACGGCAACCAGAACATCTCCGCCATCGGCGACTGGGCGCAGCCCAAGCGGCAGCTGCTCGGCAGCCGCGGGGCGCCAGGCAACACCGTCAACAACCGCACGTCCTACTGGGTGCCGAAGCACTCGCCCCGCGTCTTCGTCGAGCGGGTCGACATCGTCTCCGGCGTCGGCCCGAAGCTCGCCAAGGAGGCGGGCCCCGCGGCCGCGCGCTACAACGACATCCACCGGATCGTCAGCAACCTCGCGGTCTTCGACGTGACCGGTGCCGGCGACACCCTCCGCCTCCTGAGCGTCCACCCGGGGGTCAGCGTCGACGAGGTGCGCGAGGCGACCGGCTTCGAGCTCGATGTCCCCGCCGACGTACCGACCACGCGCGAGCCCACGACGGAGGAGCAGGTCCTCATCAAGGAGGTCCTCGACCCGAAGGGCCTGCGCTTCAAGGAGGTCCCCCAGGAAGAGGCACAGCCGTGATCGACCAGCTGATCAAGACCCCCTTCACCGAGCTCACCGGGGTCCGTCATCCGGTCGTGCAGACCGGCATGGGCTGGGTCTCCGGCCCCCGCCTCGTCAGCGGTACGGCGAACGCCGGCGGCCTCGGCATCCTCGCCAGCGCGACCATGTCCTTCGCCGAGCTCGACGCCGCGATCATCGAGGTCAAGGGCCGCACCGACCAGCCCTTCGGCGTCAACCTGCGCGCCGACGCCGCGGACGCACCGGACCGCTGCCAGCTGCTCATCGACCACGGGGTCAAGGTCGCGTCGTTCGCGCTCGCGCCCAAGCCCGAGCTGATCGCGAAGCTCAAGGAGCACGGCATCGTCGTGATGCCGTCGATCGGCGCAGCGAAGCACGCCGTCAAGGTCGCCTCGTGGGGCGCCGACGCGGTGATGGTGCAGGGCGGCGAGGGCGGCGGCCACACCGGCCCGATCCCCACGACACTGCTGCTGCCCACCGTGCTCGACGGCCTGAGAAGTGCGCAGAGCGACATCCCCGTCATCGCGGCCGGCGGCTTCTTCGACGGCCGCGGCCTCGCCGCCGCGCTGTCGTACGGCGCCGCCGGGGTCGGCATGGGCACCCGCTTCCTGCTGACCCAGGACTCGGCCGTCCCCGACGCGGTCAAGCAGCTCTACCTCGAGCGCGGGCTGACCGACACCGTCGTCACCGCGAAGGTCGACGGCATGCCCCACCGGATGCTGCGCACCGACCTGGTCGAGGAGCTTGAGGGCACCAGCGCCCTCAAGCGGATGGGCCCGACGATGCGCCGCACGCTGGAGTTCAAGATGGACTCCGGCATGTCGTGGGCGGCGCTGCTCAAGGACGGCCGGGCGATGAAGAAGGCGCAGGGTCGCACGCTCGGCCAGATGGCGCTGGCCGCCAACACCCCGACGATGCTCAAGGCCGGGCTGGTCGAGGGCGACACCTCGGCAGGCGTCCTCGCGAGCGGTCAGGTGGTCGGCGTGATCGACGACCTCCCGACCTGCGAGGAGCTGGTCGACCGGATCGTCACCCGCGCCGTCGACGAGCTGCGCCGCGCATCGTCGTACGTCGTCTGACCGTTCACGGCGGCGGCGCCCTCAGCGGCCGTCCCCATCCATGTGCGTGCGGCCCTGGGTGTAGCCGGTGATCGCCCGCACCCCCATCTCCAGGAACGACTCCTCGCCGAAGGTGTTGAGCTTGAGGAACATGGCCTGGCTGCCGCCGGAGCTCACCAGCGAGACCGCCATCTCGCTGCCCACGGCGAGCACGCTGATGCTCAGGCTGACCCGGCTGCTGCCCATCGCGCTGAACCGCTCGTAGTTGCCGACCAGCATCCGCGCGTCCCCGATCCGGTGGTCGACGGTGTGCTCACGCGACGCCGTGACGCTCGTCGTGGTGATCGCCTGGTCGAAGTGGGCGATGAAGTCGTCCGGGTCACCGGTCAGCCGGACGTCGTAGTGAGCCATGCGTCGGGTCTACCCCGGCCCGGCGCCGACCAACCGCTCCCCTCACCCCGGCATCGACAGGGTGGAGGGCGAGGTCGGGCCGACGCCCGTGTCGGTCCGGATCGTGAAGGTCACCTCCGTGGCTCCGGCGGGGACCGGCGTCGGGAAGCTGACCGTGCCCGTGAGCTCCTCCTGCAGGTCGAACGGCTGCCGGCCGAGCGTCGTACCCCCGGCGGTCGCGGTGACCGTGCCCTGGCAGCCGGTGGCGCCGGTGCCGCAGCTGAGCTGCAGGCCGACCCGGTTGTCCGCATCGGGTCGCAGTGCGGTCGTCGTGACGTTGAGGACCGAGGGGAAGCGGACCCCGGTCGGCGTGTTGTCGCCGTTCGGGTCGAAGCAGCCGTCGAACTCGTAGACCGGGTTGGCCACCTCGCGACCACGGGTGTCGGTGATCGTCTGGAAGCCGACGAGCTTGCTCGGTCCGCCCGCGGTGAAGCAGCCGTTGCTGTGCACGTCGAGCTCGAACTTGCCGTACCCCTCGGGCGGCATCGGGTTGTTCGGGTCGGTCCAGCTGACCAGGCAGTTCCAGTTGCTGCCGGGGCCGACGTTGTCCTCGACGGCGCCGCCCTTGTCGCACATGGCCTTCGCGTGGAGCGATGCGGGCGTGACGCCCCGGTGGCCGAGCAGCTTGGCCTGCTGGCTGTAGAGGTTCGCGAACTCGGTCGGCAGGGCTCGCTCGAGGCGCGCCTCGGTGACCGAGCTGCCCCCGCCAGTGCCGGCGAGGACGGCGCCGCTGACGGCGAGGACGACCGCGAGGGCCGCGATGACGCTGATGATGAAACGACGCATGATCAACCTCCGGTGATGTCGCGACGGCGCAGGACGAGGTAGGCCGCCACCAGGCAGACGACACTCCATCCGGCGCTGGTGATGACCCCGTCCAGCAGCGGGCCCGTGAAGCGCGGCTCCGCGAGCAGGCCGTGCCAGGCCTCGAACGGGGTGGTGAGCAGGTAGGGCCGGAGCGACTCGATGCCCCCCAGGGCGCCGACCAGCTGCATGACCAGCCCGATGACGACCGGGGCCGCGATGCCGACGGCGACGTTGCGCGACCAGACCGAGAAGAGGATGGCCAGGCACGTGAAGCCGATCATCGGCAGCGCCATGCAGGCCCAGCTCGCCACGACCAGGGTCACGGCACTCTGGGGCTGGATCGTCTGCCCGGAGAGGCCGGTCAGCGGTTGGTGCCCGACGATCAGCACGCTCGCCGCGATCGTCGCAGCGGCCAGCACGAGGAGGGCCAGCAGCGCGAAGCCGATCGAGACGAGGCTCTTGCCCCAGAAGAGGGTCGACCTGCTGGTCGACCGGGTCAGCACCGTCTTCCAGGTGCCGTGCTGGTCCTCGCTCGCGAAGATGTCGCCGGCCACGATCGAGGTCAGCAGCGGGAGCACCCACTGGGCCGCGAAGCCCAGCACCAGCAGCGCCATCGCGAACCCGTTGTCGGTCGCGAAGCGCCCGAAGAGGGTGTCCTTCGGCGGCCGCGGCTGGCTGTGGACGATGACCACGACCGCGATCGGGACGAGGACGGCGCCGATCAGCAGGGCCTTGGTCCGCAGCTGCGCACGCAGCTTGCGGGTCTCCCAGCGCAGGGCGGCGCCGAGGCCCGGCCTGCTGCCGAGGACCGGGGCCGCCTGGGTCGGGCGACCGGTGAGGACGTCGGTGGCGGTCATCAGGCGACCTCCTCGTTGCGGACGCCGGTGTCGGTGAGCATGAAGAAGAGCTGCTCGAGCGGCGTGCGGGTGGGGGTGAAGGCGCGCAGCCGGATCCCGTCGCGCACCAGGTCGGCGACGTACGACGACACCGCGTCCTCGGGACCGGTCACGGTGAGACCCGAGTCCGGCGCTCGGGTCGCGGTGACCGCCGGCAGCCGACCCGCGACCGCGAGTGCTCGAGCGTCGTCGGTGGTCGCGAGCGCGTAGCCCGGATCCGGTGCCTGCGCCCGCAGCTCGGCGATGGCGCCGTGGAAGGCGACCTCGCCGCGCCGCATGATCGTGACGTTGTCGCAGATCTCCTCGACCTCGTCCATGTGGTGCGAGCTCAGGAGCACGGTCAGTCCGCTGTCGGCCAGCCGCTTCACCAGCGCGCGCATGTCGCGGATGCCGGCCGGGTCGAGGCCGTTGGCCGGCTCGTCGAGCACCAGCAGCCGCGGCTCGCGGATCAGGCTCGCGGCCACGCCGAGGCGCTGCCGCATCCCGTAGGAGTAGCCGCGGACCCGGTCGTCCGCGCGCCCGGCGAGGTCGACGACCTCCAGGATCTCGTCGAGCCGTCCGCTGCGGGCACCGCCGTCGAGGAGTCCGAGGCCCTCGAGGTTCTGGCGTCCGGTCAGGTAGGGGTAGAAGGCGGGGCTCTCGATGAAGCCGGCGACCCCGTCGAGGGTGGCGATGCCGTCGTGCGCCCAGGTCCGGCCGAAGACGCGGACGGTGCCGGAGTCCGGCCGGATCAGGCCGAGCAGCATCCGGAGGAAGGTCGTCTTGCCGGCGCCGTTGGGGCCGAGCACGCCGTAGACCTCGCCCGGCGCGACCTTGATGGTGATCTCGTCGACGGCGCGGATCGACCCGAAGGCCTTCACCACGTCGACGGCGTCGACTGCGAGTTGGTCATCCATGGGCGGGACCGTACGAAGCCCTCGATGAAGGGACGATGAAGTCACCGACCGGGTGGGAGGGTGGAGGCGTGCGGATCCTGGTGGCCGAGGACGACCAGCGCCTGGCCGAGCTCCTCGACCAGTCGCTGACCGAGGCCGGCTGGGAGGTCGAGGTCGTCCACGACGGCCGCGCGGCGTACGGGCGCTCGCTGCCCGACGGCCTCCCCTACGACGTCCTGCTGCTCGACTGGATGCTGCCCGAGCTCGACGGGGTCACGGTCTGCCGACGGCTGCGCGACCTCGGCGTCACCACCCCGGTGCTCATGCTCACCGCGCGCGGCGACGTCCGCGACCGGATCAGCGGTCTCGACGCCGGCGCGGACGACTACCTGCCCAAGCCCTTCGACCTCGACGAGCTGCTCGCCCGCCTGCGGGCCCTGCGCCGGCGGTCGACGTACGACGAGCAGGCGGTCGTCGAGGTCGGCGACCTCGTCGTCGACGCCGGTGCCCGGCGGGTCCGGCGCGGCTCGACGGAGATCGAGCTGTCCGCGCGGGAGTTCGACGTCCTCCACCTGCTGGTGTCACGTGCCGGCAGGGTCGTGTCTCGCTTCCAGATCCTCGACGAGGTCTGGGACGGCGAGACCGACCTGCGCAGCAACGTCATCGACGTCTACCTCGCCTCGATCCGCGGCAAGATCGACCGGCCCTTCGGCACCTCCACCATCACCACCCTGCGCGGCGCCGGCTACCGGGTCGACGGGCCCGAGCGGTGAGGCGGCTGCCGCTGCGGGTCCGCCTGGTCGCCGGCTTCTCGGTCGCCATGCTGGTGCTGCTGGCCGCGGCCGGCGCGTTCGTCTACTGGCGCGTCGAGTACGCGCTCGACCGGGGGCTCGACACCGAGCTCGCGCAGGCGACGTCGACGATCGTCCCGCTGGTCGGCCCGGACGGCGCGGTGGACGAGACCGCGCAGGCCGACGCGACCAGCACGGCCTGGCAGGTCATCGGCGCCGACGGCGACGTGCTCGCCCACGGCGGCGCCGCACCCGTCCGACCGATGCTGCCGGCGAGCCGGCTCACCGGGACCGACCCGACCCGGACCGTGGACGTGGGCACCATGCTGCCGATCTCGGGCGCGCCGTACCGGCTCCGGGTCACCGCGCTCGACGATCCGTCGGGGGCGCACCTCGTGGTCGGGGTACGCCGCGACCACCGCGACGAGGCGCTCCGCGAGCTGCTGGCCCAGCTCACCGCCGCCGGCGTGACGGCGCTGGTGATCGCCTCCCTCGTCGGCTACGCCCTGGCGCGGGCGGCGCTCGCACCCGTCGAGCGCTACCGGCGCCGGGCCGAGGAGGTCGCGGCGGGCGCGGCTGACCTGCGCCTCGACGTACCCTCCGGGCGCGACGACGAGGTCACCCGTCTCGGGCACACGCTCAACGACATGCTGGCCGCGCTCGAGGAGTCCCTGGAGCGGGAGCGCCGCTTCGTGACCGACGCGAGCCACGAGCTGCGGACGCCGCTGACCCTCCTCCGCTCGCGCATCCAGCTCGCGCGCCGGCGGACCCGCACGCTGGCCGAGCACGAGCGGGTCCTCGACGAGCTGGCCGTCGACGTCGAGCGCCTGGCCGACCTGGCCGAGCAGCTGCTGACCCTCGACCGGCACGCCCAGGAGCCAGGCGAGTGTGACGCCGCGTCGGTGGTCCGCTCGGCCGTCGAGCGGTGGCGACTTGCGGAGCCCGAGCACGCGGCCGATGTGGCGGTCGAGACGACGGCCGGCCCGGCGACCGCGATCGGCCCGCACGCGCTCGACCGGGTGGTCACCAACCTGCTCGCCAACGCGCGGCTGCACGGCGCGCCGCCGATCCGGGTGCGGGTCGACGGCGCGCCGGGTCACACGCTCCTGGTCGTGGCCGACGCCGGCCCGGGCATGACGCCCGACCTCCTCGCCCAGGCCACCCACCGCTTCGCCCGCGCCGCCGAGGCCCGCGCCCGGCCCGGTGCCGGGCTCGGCCTGGCGATCGTCGAGCAGCTGGTGATCGCCGCGGGCGGGGAGCTGCGTCTCTGCCACGACGGCTCCCACCACGCCGTCGGCGACCCGACCGGCGTGCCCTGCCGGCACGACGGTCAGATGACGGTCACCGTGGTGCTGCCGACCGCTGGTAGTCGATGACCCGTCCCATCACCCGGTAGCCGAGCTCCTCGTTGACGCCGACCATGTGGTCGTTGGACTCGGCGTTCCAGGTGTCGATCTCGCGTACCTGCGGCTCCGCCTCGGCGAGCCAGCGAAGCACCTCGAGCTTGAGGAGCACGCCGAGCCGGTGGCCGCGGTGGGCGTGCGCCACGGAGGTGTCGTGCTGCTCGGCGAGGTGGGGTCGCTCGCCGTCCACGCAGACCACGCTCTGGCCGGCGAGGGCGCCGGTGGCGCGGTGGCGGGCGACGACGCGGTACATCCGGTGGCCGCGCTCGGCCCAGGACCGCTCGTACGCCGCGATCCGCTCGGGTGGGAAGACCTCGTCCTCGATGTCGAGGTCGTCGGTCGGTGCGTCGTTGATGGCCGCCGTCAGCTCGGCCAGCGCGGGCAGGTCCTCGGCGGGCGTGGGCGTCGGCCAGCGGACCAGCTCGTACGCCGGAGGTGCGGGGACGGCCAGGTCCGGCGGGCCCTCGACGTACTGACGCCGGTGCACCTCGACCAGCTTCGGCTCGAAGCCGTGGGCCGCGGCGAAGCCGGCGGCCGCCGCTGCGTCCCACCCGGCCAGGCCGAGCGTGGTGCGCCCCTCGTCGACCGCGCGCTCCACGAGCCGGTCGAGCACGGCGCTGCCGTGACCGCGGCGCCGTTGCGCGGGGTCCACCTCGATCTCGAACCAGGCCAGGTGCTCGTTGTCGTAGCTCGACGTCTCGTAGCGGGCGGCCGCGACGTCCGTGCCGTCGACGGTCACGAGGAAGGCCTCGTCCGGGTCGCCGTCCCACCCCCAGCGCAGCTCCCCCACGCACTCGTGCTCGGTGAGCTCGTGCAGCCACGGCGAGTCGACGGACCGGGCGGCGTTGGTGACCGCGACCAGCCGGCGTACGGCGTCGGCGTCGGCCGGGTCGACCGGGATCAGCTGCATCTGTCGAGGATGTACCCGGGTCGCCGCGCGTGCATCCGAGTTTCCGCCCCGGGGCTCCCCCGCTCCCCTAGGGTCGCGCCGTGACCTCACTGGGCCGGACGACGCTGCTCTGGATGATCCCCGTCAACCTCGTGGTGGTGGCGTGGGTGTGGATCGGCCGGATCGTCTTCGGCGTGGGCGGCTGGTTCTTCCTGATCTTCCTCGTCTCGGTCGTCCCGGTGCTCCTCGTCGCCCTGCTGGTCACGACCGTCCTGGCCTACACCCAGGACGGTCGGCCACGCGCGCTCACCGGCCTGCAGGCGTGGGCGCAGCTGGCCACCTGGCTGGCACTCCTGGTCGGCGGCGCGTTCATGCCGGACTTCGGCGACACCGACGACAGCCAGCTCTCGCTGCTGACCCAGGTCTTCGGCTACTCCGACTCCCTCTACGACCTCGGCTTCGGAATCGCGCTGGTCGCCGGCCTGGTCGCCGTCGTCGCGTACGCCGTGCTGCTCGGCGCGCTGGTCTTCGGTCGGCGCGGGGCGACCGTCACCGGGTGAGGACCACGCGGCCGTCCTTGACCACGGCCGCGACCCGCCCCAGGTCTCCGGGCCGCACCACGGACGCGCGGGTCTCGAGCACGGTCAGGTCGGCCCGCATCCCGGGCGCGACGGTCCCCTCGTCGGGCCGGCCGAACGCCGCCGCCGGCTCCGTCGTCAGCGCGCGCAGCACCGCCGGGCCGTCGAGGCCGCAGCGCTCGAGCGCGGCGAGCTCCCCGTCGATCGCGTACTCCTGCAGGTAGCCCACGTCGGTCCCGAAGAGGACCCGCCCGCCGGCGTCGCGGAAGACGCGCAGGGCGTCGTCGATCGGGTCGAGGTAGGCCGGCGACGTGGTCACGGTCTCGGCGAACATCAGCAGCGTCGGCACCAGCCACACTCCGCGGTTCGCGGCCTCGCGCAGCAGCGGCTCGGTCCCGTCGGTCTCGTCGGGCACGTGCGCGATCACGTCGACACCCGCATCGAGCGCGACCTGCAGACCCTCGCGGTTGGAGGTGTGCGCGAAGACCAGGACGCCGTGCTCGTGGGCGACCTCCACGGCGGCCCGCGCGTGCGGGATGCCCATCGGCTTGATCCGGTCGCGCTCGACGTACGAGCCCGTGAAGAGCTTGATCACCCGCGCGCCCTTGCGCAGCTGCCGCCTCGCGACCCGGCGCGCACCCGCCGCGGTCCACGGCGTCGGCAGCGCCCACCAGAGGAACCACGGCACCTCCTCGCGCGTGTAGAACGGCAGGCCGCGGGCCGGACGGATCGCCTCGGTGGCGGAGAGGATCGTCGGTCCGGCGAGCTCGCCCGACGCGATCCGAGCGACCAGCGGCAGGGTGTCGCGCGAGTTCGAGGCGAGGTCGACGGCCGTGGTGAAGCCGCGGCTGAGGAGCATGTCGTCGAGGGCCGCCTGGAGGCGCGCGACCGGTGCGCGACCGGCGCCGCGCCACACCGGCTCGCTGAGGTGGACGTGGCAGTTCCAGAAGCCCGCCGTGACGACCCGGCCCACCGCGTCCCAGACGGGCAGGTCGGCGACGGCGCCGTCCAGCGCCGCCGTCGGCACCACGCGCTCCACGACGCCGGCGTGGACGACAACCGCATGGTCGGGCAGCGGCTCGTCGTCCGGGGAGGTCCACACGGTCGCGTTCGTGATGACGAGGTCGGGCACGGGGAGCACCCTGCCACGGGCGCCGTACCGCCACCGAGGACAATGGTCGCGTGCCCGACCAGCTGCCCGCCCAGCCCGCGCCGAAGAAGCGGCCGCGGCACCTGATGGACCCCAACAACCTGCAGCGGGAGACGATCCGCTCGCGGGACAACGGGCCGATGCACCTCGAGCCCGTGCAGAAGTGGGTGCTCTCGGCGCTGGCCTTCACCACGATCATCCACCTGTCGGTGGGCCTGGTGATCGGCGCGATGTTCATCTCCGAGGACCGGATGGACGCCCGGGTCGGCCTCAACGTGATCGCCGCGGCGTTCGGGGTCCTGGCCGTCGCCGCCGCCCGCGCGATCCACCAGAAGGCGCTCTTCTCCTGGTGGCTGCTGATCGGGATCGTGCCCGGCGTGGTCGGCCTCGTCCTCGTCCTGCGCTGAGGACGAGGCCGACCTCGCCATCGTGCTTCAGCAGGTCAGCTCAGCGTCAGCGCCGTGTCGTCGATGACGAAGCTGGTCTGCAGCGAGCTGTCCTCCGTGCCGGAGAAGCTGATCGAGACCGTCTGGCCCGCCAGCGACGACACGTTGAACGACTTCAGGACGTAGCCCGAGGCCTTGTTGAGGTTGGAGTACGTCGCCAGCGTGGTCGAGCCCGCCTTCACGGTGAGCTTGTCGTACGCCGTGCTGGTCGTCGTCTCCGCGCTGTCGATGTGCAGGTAGAACGACAGCGTCGCGGTGCAGCCGGACGGGATGGTGACCGACTGGCTCAGCGTGTCGGTGTGGGTCTGGCCGTAGCCGTCGAGCCACGCCTTGTAGCTGCCCGCGTGGGCGGCCTGGCCGCTGTCCGTCGTGATCACGCCGGAGGTCGCGGTCCAGCCCGTCGAGCCCGACTCGAAGCCCGGGTTGGTGAGCTTCTGGCCCGAGCAGCTGCCGCCACCGCCACTGCCGGAGATCGTCCACGTGAACGTGGCCGAGCCGGAGGCGTTGGTGGTGTCCTTGGCGGTCACCGTGGACGAGTAGGTGCCCGCCGTGGTCGGCGTACCGGAGACGAGACCGGTGGAGCTGTTGATCGACAGGCCGGCCGGCAGGCCGGTGGCCGAGTAGGTCAGCGTCTGGCCCGAGGCCGAGTCGCTGGCGCTGATCTGCAGGCTCTTCGCCGTCCCGACGGTGCCGGTCTGGCTGCCCGGGTTGGTGACGGTCACCGTGTTGGTGCCGCTGGTCGAGCACGTCGGGTCACCGCTCTGGGCCGGGACGCTGACGGCGTTCCACGCCGCCTTGACCGCGTTGAACTCCGTGCACGAGCCCGGGTAGAGGTTCTTGGCCGCGGTGAGCGTCCAGGTGCGGTACTTCAGGTACGACGAGGTCGACGTCTTCATCAGCATCGCGTTGTACATGATCGTGATGGCCTTCTGGATGCCCAGACCGGTCACCGAGCTGCTGTTGCAGGTCGGGCTGGTCGGCTGGCCGTCGGACGGGCTGGTGCCCTCCGCGAGCAGGTAGAACCAGTGGTTGCCGGGGCCGGCCGCCGCGTGCACCTCGTCGGTCGGGGTGGACGACGAGTAGCAGTTGTCGTCACCGGCGAGCGCGGGGTTGTACATGTAGCGGATCGGGCCGTTGCCGACCAGGTTGACCTCCTCGCCGACGGTGTAGTCGGGCGCGTCGGCGGGGTTGTTGGCGTACCACTCGGTCGCCGCGCCGAACGTGTCGGCGACGAACTCCTGGGTGCCGTTGCCCGAGATGCCGCCCGGGGTGTGGTCGTCGATGCCGTGGCCGAACTCGTGGGCGACGACGTCGATCGAGCCGATCCACTTGCCGCCGGTCTGGGTGTGGCCGATCTGGACCTGGGTGCCGTCGTAGTAGGCGTTGACGTCGTTGAGGCCGACGCGGATCGGGACCCAGCCGCCGGAGCCGTCCATGCCGTTGCGGCCGAGCCGGGCCGTCAGCATCTGGCGCTCCTTCTCCGCGCTGTAGAACGCGTCGACGCAGCCGGTCTCCCGGTTGGTGGCGTCGCCGTTGCCCCACACGTCGTCGGTGCCGGTGAAGGTCGCGTTGCCGCTGGCGTTCTGGCACTTCATCGTCGTGGCGTTGGAGTTGGTCATGGAGTACGACGTGCCCGAACCGGAGGTCGGGATCGTGACCGAGCCCTCCCAGGCGCCGGTGCCGGAGCCCTCGGCGACGTGCTCGACGGTCCTGAGGACCTTGCCGGTCGCCGCGTCGACGTAGACGGTGAGCCTCGACGCCGCACCGTTCTTCGTCCCGGCCACGGTGGTCTCCCACGCCAGGCTGGAGGTCCGCTGCTGCAGGACCACCAGGCGCGAGGCCCCGTCGTACGAGCCCTTGCTGAGCTGGCGGAGCGCCGTACGCCGCGCCGCGGACTTGGTGACCGAGGCCGACGTCGACGCCAGCGAGACCGCCTGGTCCTGCGCCACGCTGGTGCTCAGCAGCCGGCCGGCGGAGTCCGTCACGACGACGAAGTCACCGCCGACGACCGGGAGACCGCGGTAGGTGCGCTGGTAGGGCACGTACTGCAGCCCGTGCGACGACACGACGCCCGCACGGCGGAACGCGTCGTGCGACGAGGCGTGCAGGTAGGCCGGTGGCGACGCCACCAGCTTCCGCGCGGACTGCTTGGCCTGCTGCCGGGCCGAGGTGTGACCCTGGCTGCCCGTGGACTTCACTGCTGGGGCACTCTTCGTGCCCGAGTTGGCTCCTGCGGCATCGGCGCCCTGCGGCACCGAGACGATCGCCAACGCCGAGACGAGGGCTGCGGTGAAGCCCCCCGCGACGAGTCGTTTCACTGACACTCCTTGAGTACGGGCCCGTGGTGGGGCCCGGCGGATGAGAGATGGCTCGACGTCAGGAGTGACGTGGTGTGGTGTCGCCCGAGACACGAACCTGCCGAACCCTCACCCGCTGGCAGACATCCGGTCAACGACGAAGTCCTGCGCAAATGTGCACTGCGAGATGTTGAGGCACGGGACGGTTTCCGTCCGGCTGGGTCGGTGGCCGGACAGTTTCGGTCGCCTCATCCGCGTCGTACCTGACGAAACGGTCGTGGATCTGGCCGACGAGCGACCATTTCGTCAGGTACGACGGTGGTGCGGTGTGCCTCAGCCGACGGTCGTCGCGGCCTTGACGATGAGCGAGACGACGGCCTTGGGGTGCGACACCATCACGTCGTGCGCGGACCGGATCGCGCGGATGTGCGCGCCGGCGCGCTCGGCCATGAACCGCTGGCCACCGGGTGAGATCGCCTTGTCCTTCGTGGTCAGCAGGTCCCAGCTCGGGAGCGTCGCCCAGGCCGGCTCCCCCGACGGCTCGGTGTAGGCGAACGCGGACAGCGGCCTCTGGGTCGCCGCCATCGCGGCCGCCGTGGCCTTGTCCTGGTCACCCGCGAAGATCTTCCGGAAGAGGTCCGGCCGGATGTAGAGGTCGGCGTCCGACCCGCCGGGCGCGGCCGGGTTCGCGACCGGCCGGACCACCAGCGCGTCGGGGCTCAGCAGCGAGCCCGGGTAGGTCGCGGGGTCGTACGACGTCGCCACACTGGTGCCCTCGTCGGGGATGAAGGCCGCGAGGTAGACCAGGGCGACCACGTTGTCGGCGCCGCGCGCGGCGTTGGTGATCACGGCGCCGCCGTAGGAGTGGCCGACCAGGACGACGGGGCCGTCGATCGTCGCGAGGACCGAGCGGATGTAGTCGGCGTCGGCGGTGAGACCACGCAGCGGGTCGGCGGGCGCGATGACCGGGTAGCCGGCGGCCTCGAGGAGTCCGACCTCCTTGCTGAAGCCCGACGCGTCGGCGAACGCGCCGTGCACGAGGACGATGGTGGGCTTCGCGTGGGCGCGCTCGGCGGTCGCCGGCGCGGCGGCCACGGTGAGGGAGCCGAGCCCGAGGGACAGCGTCGCGACGAGAGCGGCGAGGGCGGCCGCGAGCCGGCTGGGCCGTCGTGACGGGGAGCTGAGGGAGGACATGACGTGGACCTTTCGTCTCGGTTGCTGGTGTGCTCGCGACGCTAGGAGCCGCCCCGTGCCAGGGCTTGAGTCGTTCGACTGCGGACGACCCCGCCGAGGACGCCGCTCCCCCGATTTTGGGGATCCTCGGTGCCTGCCGGAGGGGCTCACGGCACCTGGTGTTCACATGGGGCACCGCCTCGACGAGGAGGCGGGCTCGGGGGGAGTCATGGGGTCGAGTCGTCGTCGTCTCAGCCGTCGCACCGTTGCCGTCGCGCTGGCCGGAGCGCTGGGGGCGCTGGGCGTCACCCTGACCGCCCCGCCGGCGAGCGTCGGCCGCACCGACGGCGCCGAGGTCTTCGTGGTGCAGGCGCTGCCGGGGGCGTCGTACGACGTCTCGATCGACGGCAAGGACGTCGCGGACGGGCTCGCGACCGGGGTGGCCGGGCCGTACGCCGTGGACGCCGGTGGTCACGACCTGGTCTTCACGCCGACCGGCGACGGCGCACCGATCGCCACCTCGGTCCGGACCGGTGCGGGGTCCAGCACCGACGTGGTGCTTCACCAGCCCGCGGCCCGCGACGGCGATCCGGTCGTGGACACCTATGTCGCACCGATGAAGCCGATCGGGCCGGGCAAGGCGCGCGTGCTGCTCGCGCACACGGCGACGGTGCCCCCGGCCGACGTGCGGGTCGACGGCGAGGTCGTCTTCACCAACATCGCCAACGGCGAGTACGCCGAGGCCGACCTCCCGGCGGGCACCCACACGGTCGCGCTGCTGCCCACCGGCAGCCGGCACGACCCGATCCTCGGGCCGCTCGACGTCCGGCTCCCGGCCGGCACGATCACCCTGGTCTACGCCGTGGGTTCGCCGCGGGACGGCTCGATGGACGTCGTCTCCCACCGCGAGCGACTCGCCTCGGACGGCAGCGTCGCACCGTCACGGATCGAGACGGGCTCGGCCGGGCTCGCCGCGTTCGTCCGCGTCCGGACCTTCTCCGGCTGAGGCATCGACCATGCGGCCCGGCGTCCTCGGTGTGGCGGTGGCGGTCGCGGCGATCGTCGCGGCGGCCGGCGCGGTGCTGACGGTCGTCCTCGTCGCCCGGAATGACCCGCCCGCACCCGCGGGTGCGGACGCGGCCGACGGGTCGGGACCGGCGACCCCGACCGTCACCGTGCCCGCCGGCCGAGCGGAGCGGGCCGGCATCGTCGCCGCCGAGGCACCGACCGCCGTCCGACTGCCCAGTGGGAGGAGCGTGCCGGTGGTGGCGGTCGGGAGTCGGCACAACGGCGTCCTCGACGTCCCCGCCGACGTGCGCTCCGCCGGCTGGTGGAGCGGCGGATCGCGTCTCGGCGACCCCTTCGGCTCGACCCTCATCGCCGGCCACGTGGACTCCGTCGACCAGGGGCTCGGCGCCTACGCGGAGCTCCTGAGCGTCCGGCCGCGGCAACGCGTCGTCCTGTCCTCGCCCCACCTCCGGCAGACCTTCTCCATCGTGTCGCTCGACCTCGTCGCGAAGCGCGACACCGCCGACGTCCGACGGCTCAGCGCCGCGAGCGGCGGGAGGCGGCTGACCCTGGTGACCTGTGCGCCGCCGTACGACGCGGGGCGCGGTGGCTACCAGCGGCTGGCAGTCGTGACGGCCCGTCCCCTCGCCGCGGCCACGCGGAGAGCACCATGAGGCAGGAGGCGCTCATCCTCGTCGGGTCGGTCGCGCTGCTCTCGACCATCTATCTGTGGGCCGACCGGGCCACGGTGGATGTCGGCGACCTGCACCGCGCCCCGGGCGACCCCGCGAGCGAGCGGGTGGCCGTCTTGCGGGACGCACCGCCGGTGCCGAGGAACGGGAGCTACGTCCGCAGCGGGATCGACGCCGACGGGACGATCCACGTGACGCAGTGGATCCGGAGCCGCCGCGGGATCCACGGCTTGACCATCGCGCTCCCGATCGCGTCGTCGGGCACCTCCCCCGCCGCGAGCGACCTCCGGCTCGTCGACGGGACGGGCGGCGACCAGCGGCCCGTCGGCCCCGTCGGCTCGAGCCCGGCGGTCGTCTCCTTCCTCGTGCCCGTCCACGTGGTCCGGCTGAGCTACGTCCTGACCGGGACCGTCACCGTCTCCCCCTCCGCCCCCGGTCGCGCGCTCGCCGACCCCGTCTCGCTCGAGGTGGACCCGAGCACCGGGGCGCGGGGACCGCGGACCGTCGAGGTGACCGGCACGCACGTCCTCAACCTCGCGTGCGGCTCCGAGGCCGGCACGGAGCTCGAGCCGTGCGGGCGACCCGGTTCCGATGGCTGGTCGACCACGCTCCGCGCGACGGAGCACGACCGGGTGGTCGCTCAGCTGGACTTCGGCCCATGAGCACGGCCGCCCTCAAGTTCGGAGGTACTAGGACCGATGTCCAACTGGACCAGTGCCCGCTCGGGTGATGAGGTCAAGGTGGATGGAGTGCAGGACTGGGGAAGCTGGCCCGTAGGGCCAAGCGGGGATCGTTCGGGGGGACGATGAATCGCTCGATACGAGCAAGGGTGGCCGTCGTGGACCGGCACGGCCTCTTCGTGGAGTGCCTGGGCATCGTGCTCAGGACGCGGCACTACGACTACCGCGAGGTGCCACTCGCGCCCGCGACGAGCCGCGACGAGGTCAGCGGTCAGCTGCTCGACCTCCGACCGGACCTCGCCCTGGTCAACGCCGACCTCGGCCCGAGCTGCAGCGGGGTCGCGGTCGTCGAGGACGTGTCGCGGGCGGGGATCCCGGTGGTCGCGGTCTTCGAGACGGAGGACGAGCCGCGGTGGGGCCACTTCCTCGCGTCGGGAGCGCGGATGGTCGTGCCGAAGACGGCGTCGCTCTCGACGATGGTCTCGGTGGTCCGGAACATGACGGAGGGGCGCTGCGTCCTCGACCAGGAGGAGCGCGACCGGCTGATCCGGCTGAGCGCCCGCCAGGCCGCCGAGCTCGTGGAGGCGCAGCGCCGGCTCACCCGCCTGACCCGGCACGAGGCGGAGGTGCTGCGGCACATGATGCGTGGCCGCACCGTGCGCGAGATCGCGACGACCCGGCTCGTCACCGAGGACACGGTGCGCACCCAGGTCAAGTCGATCCTGAGCAAGCTGGAGGTCCACTCCCAGGTCAGCGCCGTCGCGATGGCCTGGTCGGTCGGCTGGAAGGCGATGCGGTAGCCCGAGCCCGACCCACGGCGTCACGTCAGTCGCGGCGCCTCGGCGGCTCGGCGTGCACGACCGACGGCTCCACGCGCAGGGCGCGCGCGACCGAGTCCGGGAGCTTCCAGTTCCAGGAGCCGAAGAGCGAGACCAGCGACGGCACCAGGACCGAGCGGATCACGGTGGCGTCGAGGAGGATGCCGATGCCCAGGCCGGTCGCCAGGACCTTGATGTCGGTGCCGGGCCCGGAAGCCAGCGCCGCAAAGGCCAGGAAGAGGATCAGCGCCGCGCTGCTCACCAGCCGACCGGTGCGGCCGATGCCGCGGATCACGGCCTCGTCGGTGGACGCGCCGGCGTCGTACTCCTCGCGGATCCGGCTGAGGATGAAGACCTCGTAGTCCATCGACAGCCCGTAGAGGAACGCGAAGACCATGATCGGGATCCAGAAGGTCACCGCGCCGGTCGCGGCGATGCCGAAGACGGCGTTGGACCCGTAGCCCTCCTGCCAGAAGAGCACCATCGTCCCGAAGACCGCCATCAGCGAGGCCAGGTTGAGCACGACCGCCTTCAGCGGCAGCAGCAGCGACCGGAAGGCGCGCACCAGCAGGACGAAGGTCAGCAGGCAGATCAGGCCGAGCATCAGGGGCAGGTTGCCGTAGACGGCGTGCAGGAAGTCGACCTGGTCGGCGCCCAGGCCGGCCACGCCGATCACGCCGTCGGTGTGGTCGGCGACGTCCTGGACGTCCCGGACCACCGCCACGCTCTGCGAGTTGACGGTCTCCTCGTGCGGCACCAGCACGACGACCTTCTGACCGTCGACCTCCGCGCCGTCGCCCGTCGGCACGAGCGCCGCGTCGATGCCGTCGACCTCGCCCAGCGTCTGCGCGACGGAGTCGGCCTGGTCGGCGTCGGTCAGCACCTCGATCGGCGTCAGCACGCCGGTGGGGACGCCGCCGGAGCGGAGCACCTGGAAGGCGTCGTACGCCGGGCCGTTCTTGGCCAGCGAGTCGGAGTCGGCGGCGCCGATCTTGATGCCGGCGAAGGCGGCGGCGAGGAGGGCGAGCACCGCGAGGGCGGATCCGGCCGCCACCCAACGGTGCCGGACGACCAGGGTCGCCCACCTGGTCCAGCCGCGGCTCGACTCCTGCTCGTGGCGGATCTTCGGCCAGTCCACCCTCGGACCGATGCCGCCCAGGATCGCGGGGGTCAGCGTCAGCGTCACCAACACGCTCGCGAGCGGGATGAGGGCGCCGCCGTACCCGATGCTCCGGAGGAAGGGCACCGGCAGGACGACGAGCGCGAGCAGGCCGATCGCGACGGTGATGCCGCTGAAGAGCACGGCGTGGCCGGCCGTCTCCATGGCGGTCACGACCGCCTCGTGGTTGCTCCGGCCACGGTCCCGCTCCTCGCGCCAGCGGGTCACGAAGAGCAGGGAGTAGTCGATCGCGACACCGAGTCCGACCAGCGCGATCAGGAACTCGACGATGAAGGAGACGTCGGTGAAGAGCGTGATCGGGAGCAGCAGCAGGAAGGTCGTCAGGATCGAGACCGCTGCGACGAGCAGCGGCAGGAAGGCGAGCAGGGAGGCGAAGACGAAGAGCAGCACGGCCAGTGCGCCCAGCCCGCCCAGCAGGGTCTCGACGAGCACGCTGTTGCCACCCGACTCGTCGCCGACCGCCAGCGCGTCCATGCCGGTCACCCCGACGGTCGCGCCGTCCGGAGCCTGGGCGGTCACCGCCTTCGAGACGACGTCGGTGGGCAGCACGCTCGAGAAGCTGTCCGGGAAGGGGTAGAAGACCATCGCGTACGCCGTGCGGTCGTCGTCGGTCCGGAAGGCGTCGTCGCCGGTGTTGGCCTCGTCGACCACCCGCAGCGGGACATCGGCCTTGGTCACCGAGGCGAACGCGTCACCGATCGCCTGCTCGTTGCCGGTGACGGTCTGCCCCTCCGGCATCGTCACGGTCACCAGCAGCGGCACCGTGCTGCCGCCGTTGCCGTAGGCCTGGACGATCTTCGCGGCCGTCTCGGTGCCGGGCTGACCGGGCAGCGAGAAGTCGACCGTGAGGCGGTTGTTGACGGTGCTGGTCACCGACATGCCGACGACGGTGATCAGCAGCCAGCCGACCATGACCAGCCTGCGGTGCCGCAGCACCCACTCGCCCAGAGCTCGCACTCCTGGAGACTAGCGGGGTCAGAGCCTCTCGATGATGGTCACGTTGGCCTGGCCGCCGCCCTCGCACATGGTCTGCAAGCCGTAGCGGCCACCGGTCCGCTCGAGCTCGGCGAGCATCGTGGTCATCAGCCGGACGCCGGTGGCGCCGATCGGGTGACCGAGGGCGATGCCGCCGCCGTTGACGTTGACCTTCTCGTTCGGGGCGCCGGTCTCCTTCATCCACGCCAGGACGACGGAGGCGAAGGCCTCGTTGCACTCGAAGAGGTCGATGTCGTCGACCGACAGCCCCGTCTTCTCCAGCGCGTGCCTGGTCGCACGGATCGGGCCGGTGAGCATCCAGACCGGGTCGTCGCCGCGGACCGAGAGGTGGTGGATGCGGGCGCGCGGCTTCAGACCGTGCGTCTGGACGGCGGCCTCCGAGGCGATCAGCATCGCGGCGGAGGCGTCGCAGATCTGTGAGGAGACGGCGGCGGTGATCCGGCCGCCGGGAGCCAGCGGCTCGAGGCCGGCCATCTTCTCCATCGAGGTCTCGCGCGGGCACTGGTCGGTGTCGAAGACGGACCCGTCGGGCAGGGTGACCGGCTCGATCTCGTCCTTGAAGCGGCCCTCCGCGATCGCGGTCCGCGCGCGGTCGTGCGAGGCGAGCGCGAAGGCCTCCATCTCCTCGCGGGAGATGTCCCACTTCGCCGCGATCATCTCGGCGGAGTTGAACTGGCTGACCTCCTGGTCGCCGTAGCGCGCCTGCCAGCCGGGCGACTCGGCGAAGGGCGTCGAGAAGCCGTACTGCTGGCCGACCAGCATCGCCGCGGAGATCGGGATCGCGCTCATGTTCTGCACGCCGCCGGCCACGACCAGGTCCTGGGTCCCGGACATGACGCCCTGGGCCGCGAAGTGCACCGCCTGCTGGGACGAACCGCACTGGCGGTCGATCGTCACGCCCGGCACGTGGTCGGGCAGCCCGGCGACCAGCCACGCCGTCCGCGCGACGTCGCCGGCCTGGGAGCCGATGGTGTCGCAGCAGCCGAGGATGACGTCGTCCACGGCGCCCGGGTCGACGCCGGTACGCCGCACCAGCGCGGCCAGCGTGTGCGCGCCGAGGTCGGCGGAGTGGACGCCGGCCAGCGCTCCCCCGCGCTTGCCGACCGGGGTGCGGACGGCGTCGACGATATAGGCCTCGGGCATGGCGTGCTCCTTTGCTCCCCGGGTTTCGAGGCTCGGCGCTGGCGCGCCTCGCACCTCAACCAGCGGGGGTGGCGATTCCTTCGAACAGGATGGACAGGTACTGGCGCGCGATCTCGGTGTGGGTGCGGCGGCCGCCGGGGCGGTACCAGGACACGGCCACCCAGACGGTGTCGCGGATGAAGCGGTAGGTGAGCTCGAGGTCGAGGTCGGCGCGCAGGACGCCGGCGTCGATGCCGTTCTGGAGCAGCGTCAGCCACACCTCGCGGGACTGCTGGTTGCGGTCGGCGAGGTAGGAGAAGCGGTCGAAGGTGAGCAGGTAGGCCGCGTCGTTCTGGAAGATCGCCACCTCGTCGCGGTGCTTGTCGATCGCCTCGAACGACACCAGCACCGCCTGCTCCAGCTTGGCGGCCGGGTCGAGGCCGCCGGCGAGGATCTCGTCGTACTGCCCGAAGAGCTCCTCCTGGAAGGTCCGGAGGATCTCGTCGACCATCGACTCCTTGGAGTCGAAGTGGTGGTAGAGGCTGCCCGAGAGGATGCCGGCGGCGTCCGCGATGTCGCGGACGGTGGTGTTCTTGAAGCCCTTCTCGGCGAAGAGGCCCGCGGCGATGGCGAGCAGCTCGCTGCGACGGGAGTTGGTGGGCTCGGTGGCCGGCGCGGTCATGGGACCAATCCTCTATGCCTGCTGGCTGCTCACGGCGACGACCTCGCCGGTCATGTACGACGCGTAGTCGCTCGCGAGGAAGACCATCACGTTGGCGACCTCCCACGGCTCGGCCGCGCGCCCGAAGGCCTCGCGCTGCTTGAGCTCGGCGAGCAGGTCGTCGGAGGTGACCTTGGCCAGGAAGGGGTGCATCGCCAGGCTCGGCGAGACCGCGTTGACGCGGATCGTGTACGGCGCGAGGTCGATCGCGGCGCAGCGGGTCAACGCCATCACGCCCGCCTTCGCGGCGGCGTAGTGGGCCTGGCCCTCCTGCGCGCGCCACCCGATCACCGAGGCGTTGTTGACGATCACGCCCTTGCGGCCGGCGGCCGACATCCGTGCCCCGGCGGCCCGGATGCAGCGCATCGTCCCGGTCAGCGTGATGTCGAGGACCTTCGACCACTGCTCGTCGGTCATCTCCAGGATCGACGCGGTGCCGCCGAGGCCGGCGTTGTTGATCATCACGTCGACGCCGCCCACCTCGTCGGCGAGGTCGAGCAGCGCCTGGACCTGCGCCTCGTCGGTGACGTCGCAGACCATCTGGCGGACCCGGTCGGCGCCGAACTCCTCGCCCAGCGCCGCCTCCGCCTCCGCGAGCCGGCGCTCGTGGGTGTCGCTGAAGACCACGGCCTTCGCGCCCTCCTCGAGCGCACGGCGTACGACGGCGGCGCCGATGCCCGCGCCGGCGGCCGCGGTCACCACGACCACCTTGCCGGCGAGCAGGTCGTGGCCCGGGACGTAGTCGGGGGCGGGCTGCTCCGGTCGCTGGGTCGTCATCCGCGTGCCTCTCGGGGTAGGCCGAGCACCCGCTCGGCGAGGATGTTGCGCTGCACCTCGTCGCTGCCGCCGTAGATCGTGTCGGCACGGGCGAAGAGGAAGAGCCGCTGCCAGCGCGACAGCTCGTAGCCGCTGTCGGAGGCGGTGGTGAGCCCGGCGGCGCCGAGCACGTCCATGGCGACCTCGCCGAGCTTCTTGTGCCAGGTCGCCCAGACCAGCTTGAAGACCGACGGCCCAGCGACCCCGGAATGCGACTCAGTGTCGGTCGAGAGGCCGCGCATCGCCTGGCGACGCATCACCTCGAGCTCGACCTTGAGCGCGGCGAGTCGGTCGCGGACCAGCGGGTCGTCGATCGTGCCGTTGTCCTTCGCCAGCTCGACGACGCCGTCGAGCTCGCGGGAGAAGCCGACGACCTGGGCGAGGACCGAGACGCCGCGCTCGAAGCCGAGCAGCGCCATCGCGACCTTCCAGCCCTGGCCGACCTCGCCGACGACGAGGTCGGCGTCGGTGCGGGCGCCGGTGAAGAAGACCTCGTTGAACTCCGAGCCACCGGTGAGCTGCTCGATCGGGCGGATGTCGATGCCGTCCTGGTCGAGCGGCACCAGCAGGAAGGAGAGGCCCTGGTGTCGCTGGGAGCCCGGCTCGGTGCGGCAGACGACGAACGCCCACGAGCTGAAGTGGGCGTTGGAGGTCCACACCTTCTGGCCGTCGACCACCCACTGCCCACTCTCGGCGGTGCCGTCGAGGCGCGCCTTGGTCTGCACGTTGGCGAGGTCGGAGCCGGCGTTCGGCTCGGAGTAGCCCTGCGCCCACAGCTCCTCGACGGCGACGATCCGCGGCAGGAAGCGCGCCTTCTGCTCGTCGGTCCCGAAGGCCATCAGCGTCGGACCGAGCAGCTCCTCGCCGAGGTGGTTGACCCGGACCGGCGCGTCGGCCTTGGCGTACTCCTCGTGGAAGATCACCTGCTGGGTCAGGCTCAGCCCGCGGCCGCCGTGCTCGGTCGGCCAGCCGACGCAGGTCCATCCGTGCTCGGCGAGGAGACGGTTCCAGGCGACCCGCTCGTCGTGCGCCTCGTGGTCCCGCCCGGCGCCGCCGAGGCCGCGCAGCGCGGCCCACTCGCCGGTCAGGTGCTCGGCCAGCCAGTCGCGCACCTCGGCGCGGAACGCCTGGTCCTCGGCGGAGTAGGTCAGGTCCACGGGTGCTACCCTACCAAGCACTTGCTTGGTTGCGAGAAGGAGGCGATGTGAGGAGCACGATCCCGGCCGCGCTCGGCGACGCGGCGGACCGCTTCGGCGAGCACCCGGCGTACGTCGAGGGCGACGAGACCGTCTCCTACCTCGAGCTGCTGCGCCGGGTCCGCCGCGCCGCGCGCGGGTACGTCGCCGCCGGGCTGCGGCCGGGCGACCGGGTCGTCGTCTGGGCGCCCAACAGCATCAGCTGGGTGGTGGCCGCGCTCGCGACGTCGTACGCCGGCGGCACGCTGGTGCCGGCCAACTCCCGCTACACCGGCCACGAGGTCGCCGAGATCGTCGACCGCACCTCGGCGCGGATCGTGGTGGTCGAGGACGGCTTCCTCGGTCGCACCCAGATCGCGGACCTGCGTGCCTCGAGCGACCTCGCGTCGGTGGCCCTGGTCCTGGACCTGAAGGACCTGGCCGACCTCGACATGGGATCCGTGACGGTGGCGGACGTCGACCTCCTGGCCGAGTCGGTCTCCCCCGACGACGTCGCCGACATCCTCTTCACCTCCGGCACCACCGGGAAGCCCAAGGGCGCGATGTCCGCGCACCGCCAGACGATCGGGGTCGCCCGGGCATGGGGCGAGCTCGGCGGGGTCACCGGTCAGGACCGCTACCTCGTCGTCAACCCGTTCTTCCACTCCTTCGGCTACAAGGTCGGCATCGTCACCGGGCTGCTGACCGGGGCCACGCTCTACCCGGTCGCGACCTTCGACCTCGAGGCGACGATGTCGCTCATCGAGACCGAGCGGATCTCGGTGCTGCCCGGCGCGCCGACCATCTTCACCTCGCTGCTCAACGCTCCCGGCCGCGCCGACCACGACCTCTCGTCGCTGCGGCTGGCGGTGACCGGCGCGGCCGTCGTACCCGTGGTGCTGATCGAGCGGATGCGCGACGACCTGGAGATCGACCAGGTCGTCACGGCCTTCGGGATGACCGAGGCGGTCGTGGTCACCATGTGCCGCGAGGGCGACTCGGCCGAGACCGTTGCGACCACCTGCGGCCGCGCTGTTCCCGGCATGGAGATCGCGATCGCCGACACCCAGTCGGATTCGGGGGCGGGCGAGCTGCTGGTCCGCGGCGACTTCGTGATGCTCGGCTACCTCGACGACCCGGCCGCCACCGCGGAGGCGATCGACGACGAGGGCTGGCTGCACACGGGTGACATCGGCGTGCTCGACGACGCGGGCAACCTCTCGATCACCGACCGGCTCAAGGACATGTACATCTCCGGCGGCTTCAACGTCTATCCCGCCGAGGTCGAGCAGGCCCTCGCCCGGATGGACGGCGTCGCCGACGTGGCCGTCGTCGGCGTCCCCGACGAGCGGATGGGCGAGGTCGGCAAGGCGTACGTCGTCGGCTCGGCGTCGCCCGACGACGTGATCGCCTTCGCCAAGGAGCGGCTCGCCAACTTCAAGGTGCCGCGGTACGTCGAGGTGATCGACGGCCTCCCCCGCAACCTGTCCGGCAAGGTGCTGAAGAACGCCCTTCGAGGCTCGCAGGCTCGCACCTCAGGAACCGAGGAGTCCTAGGAATGGATCTCGAGCTGAGTGACTCCGAGCTGGCCTTCCAGGCCGAGGCCCGGGAGTGGCTGGCGGCCAACGTGCCGGCCGAGCCGCTGCCGTCCATGGACACCGCGGAGGGCTTCGTCGCCCACCAGGAGTGGGAGCAGAGGCTCGCCGACGCTCGGTACGCCGTCGTGTCCTGGCCCGAGGAGTACCACGGCCGCGGCGCCTCGCTGGTCGAGTGGGTGATCTTCGAGGAGGAGTACTACCGCGCCGGCGCCCCCGGCCGGGTCTCCCAGAACGGCATCTTCCTGCTGTCCCCGATCATCTTCGACCACGGGACGAAGGAGCAGCAGGACCGCTACCTGCCCTCGATGGCGACCGGCGAGAAGATCTGGGCGCAGTGCTGGTCCGAGCCGGAGGCCGGCTCCGACCTCGCCTCGCTCCGGTCCACCGCACGTCGAGACGACGAGCGCGGCGGCTGGGTGCTCAACGGCCAGAAGACCTGGTCATCGCGGGCAGCCCTGGCCCACATGGGCTTCGGGCTCTTCCGCTCCGACCCGGAGGCAGCGCGCCACCACGGCCTGACCTACTTCCTCTTCCCGCTCGACGCCGACGGCATCACCGTGCGCCCGATCGCCCAGCTCGACGGCGAGGCCGGCTTCGCCGAGATCTTCTTCGAGGACGTCTTCGTCCCCGACTCCGATGTGCTCGGAGAGCCCGGTGACGGCTGGCGGGTCGCGATGTCGACGGCCGGCAACGAGCGCGGCCTTTCGCTGCGCTCCCCCGGCCGCTTCTGCGCGGCCGCCGACCGCCTCGTCGGGCTGTACGGCGAGCGCCCCGACCCGACGTTCGCGGGCGGCGTGGTCGACGCCTGGATCAAGGCGCAGGCCTACCGGCTCTACACGTGGGGCACGGTCACCCGGCTCGCGGCCGGCGGCGACATGGGCGCCGCGGGCTCGGTCAACAAGGTCTTCTGGTCCGAGCTCGACGTCGCGCTGCACGAGACCGCGCTCGACCTGCTCGGCCCCGAGGCCGAGGTCGAGTCGCGCTGGTTGGACGGCTACACGTTCTCGCTCTCCGGGCCGATCTACGCCGGCACCAACGAGATCCAGCGCAACATCGTGGCCGAGCGGATCCTCGGTCTCCCGCGCGAGCCCAAGGGGGCCAAGTGAGGTTCGAGCTCGACGGCGACGAGAAGGACTTCGCCTCCGCCCTGGACTCCCTCCTGGTCAACGCCGACACGGTGGCCGTGGCTCGCGCCTGGGCCGAGGGCGACCACGAGCCGGGCCTGAAGCTCTGGGGTCGCCTCGCCGAGATGGGCGTCACCTCGCTCGCGGACGAGCCGGTCTTCCTGGCGCTGGCGTTCGAGCGGCTCGGCTTCCACGCCGTGCCCGGGCCGTACGTCGAGTCCATCGCCTACCTGGCCCGTGACGAGGGCATCGCCACCGTCGCCGTCCCGCCGCACGTCCCCTACGCGCTCGACGCCGACGTCACCGACGTCCCCCACGGACCGATGCGTGTGTCGGTGGACCGGACCCGGCGACTGTTCGAGGTCGAGGCACCGGACCCGATCGACGAGGCCGCCTTCGACCGTGCGGTGCTCGCCGTCTCAGCCCAGCTGCTCGGCGCGGGCGAGCGCGTGCTCGCCGACTCGGTGACCTATGTGAAGCAGCGCAAGCAGTTCGGGCGCGAGATCGGCTCCTACCAGGCGATCAAGCACGCGCTGGCCGACGTCCGCATCGCGCTCGACTTCGCCCGGCCCCTCGTCTACGGCGCCGCGCTCGGCGAGGTCCCGGTGTCGGCGGCCAAGGTCGCGACCGGCGACGCGGCGTACCTCGCCTCGCGCACCGGCCTCCAGGTGCACGGTGCGATCGGCTACACCCAGGAGTTCGACCTGAGCGTCTGGATCACCAAGATCCGCGCACTCCTCACCGCGTGGGGCACGCCGGCCTTCCACCGGCAGCGGGTGCTGGAGGGGCTGGTCTGATGGAGTTCGCCCTCACCGAGGAGCAGGAGGAGCTGGCCTCGATGGTCCGCTCGCTGCTCGACAAGCGTGGCGATGCCCGTGTCACGACGTACGACGAGGCGCTCTGGCAGACGATGTGCGAGCAGATCGGCCTGCCGGCGCTGGGGATCCCCGAGGAGCACGACGGCGCCGGCTTCACGCTCTTCGAGGCGCTGGTCGCGCTCGAGGAGGTCGGCCGGTCGATCGTCCCCTCTCCCCTGCTCTCCTCACTGGTCACCTCCGAGGCGCTGCTGGCCGGCGCGGACGACGACGCGCGGGCGCGCCTGCTGCCGCGCCTCGCGGCCGGCGAGGTGGGGGCGTTCGTCGACGGCGACGCCCCGGTCCTCGACGGCGACCTCGCGACGATCGTGATCGCCGCGGCCGACGACGACGGCCTCTACGAGGTCGAGGGCGCCGAGGTCACCTGGACCCCGTCCATGGACCAGACGATCCGCCTGGCCACCGTCGAGGGCGGCACGCGTACGCGCATCGGCGACGGGCCGTCCGCCCGCGACCGTGCCCGCCTGGTCGGCGCCGCCGGCTGCGCGGCGCTCGCCTCGGGCCTCGCTGCACGTGCCCTCGACATGACGGTGTCCTACAGCAAGGAGCGGGTGCAGTTCGGGCGCCCGATCGGCTCCTTCCAGGCCCTCAAGCACCGGATGGCCGACATGCTCGTGCTCAGTGAGATGTGCCGCTCCGCGTCCTGGGCGGCGTCGTACGCCGTCGCGACCCACGCCGACGACGCCGAGCAGCTCACCCACGTCGCGAAGGCCTACTGCGCCGACGCCGTCGCCCGGCTCGCGGCGGAGACCGTGCAGCTGCACGGCGGCATCGCGATCACCTGGGAGCACGACGCCCACCTCGTCTTCAAGCGCGCCCACGCGCTGGGCCAGCTCTTCGGCAGCGCGACCGAGCACCGGGCGGCCGTGACACTCTGAGCGCATGACCCGGGACACCCAGGACGCCCAGGATGCCGCCGACATCGACGCCGTCGTCGCCACCTTCTTCGACGCCTTCACCTCCGGGGCCGAGGCCGAGGTCGACGCCCGCCTCAGCGCGCTCCGCGACGCCCTGCACCCCGACGCGGTCGTCGTCTCGGCGCGGGGCGGTCCCGTGGCGTACGACGTGGACGGCTTCATCGAGCCCCGCCGGAAGCTCCTCACGAGCGGGCGCCTGACCGACTTCCGGGAGTGGGAGGTCGAGGGGACGACCCAGGTGTGGGGCGACATCGCCCAGCGCTGGTGCTCCTACGCCAAGGAGTGGGTCGAGGCCGGCGCCCCGGTCACCGGCCGGGGCCAGAAGTCGCTGCAGCTCGTGCGCACCGGCGCCGGCTGGCGGATCAGCGCCGTGGCCTGGGACGACGAGGCATGAGCACCGAGCTGCCCCGGCCCGTCCGGGTCTTCACGCCGGCCGACCTCGCCGCCGCCGACCCGACGTCCGGGATGCTTCGCGAGCGCGCCTTCGAGCTGCCGCTGCTGTGGGCCGGACAGGTCGTCACCGAGCCCGGCGCCGTCTCCGGGTGGCACCACCACGACCGCAACGAGTCGAGCCTGTACGTCGTGCGCGGCGTGCTCCGCCTGGAGTTCGAAGGTCACGAGGGCTGGATCGACGCGGGCCCGGGCGACTTCGTGCACGTGCCGTCGTGGACGGTGCACCGCGAGTCCAACCCGAGCGGTGAGCCGTCGCTCGCCGTCATCGCGCGGGTCGGCGGCGGGGTGCCGACCGTCAACGTGGACCCGCCCGACGGACGTTGACGTTCTGTGGATGGATCGTCACCGAGCCGTTGACCGGTTGTCACCCGGGTCCCCCTAGGTTCGGACCATGACGACCATCGCGCTCGACCACGCGGACACCGACGTGCAGCACGACCGTCGCGACGAGACCACGCCGTCGCTCACCTCGGTCGCGAACCCGCGTCGCACGACCTGGACCGGCTACGCCAAGAACGCCACGGACCGGCTGCCGTCGGTCTGACCAGCGCCCCCTCCACAACCGCTAGGTTGCGGAGGTGCGCGTACTGATCCTGGGCGCCGGCTTCGGCGGGCTCGAGCTCGCCGCCCGGCTCGCCGACGAGGCCGGCGACCTGGTCGAGGTGACCCTGGTCGACCGGTCCGAGGGCTTCGTCTTCGGCTTCTCCAAGCTCGACGTGATGTTCGGGCGCAGCAGCGCCGACCACGTCCTCCACCGGTACGCCGACCTGGCACCGGCCGGCGTGCGCTTCGTCGCCGCCACCGTGACCGCGATCGATCCGGTCGCCCGCCGCGTCGAGACCGACGCCGGCACCTTCCAGACCGACGTGCTCGTGGTCGCGCTCGGTGCGGACCTGCACCCGGACGCGACGCCCGGCCTGGTCGAGCACGGGCACGAGTTCTACACCGTCGCCGGCGCGTTCGCGCTGCGCGACGTGCTCGACTCCTTCGACGGCGGCCGCGTCGTCGTCGCCGTGACGTCCACGCCGTTCAAGTGCCCGCCCGCGCCGAGCGAGACCGCGCTGCTGGTCCACGACCACCTCCGCGAGCGCGGGCTGCTGGAGCGGTCCTCGGTCTCCCTGGTGATGCCGCTCGGCGTGCCGATCCCGCCGTCGCCGGAGGCGTCCGCCGCGCTGCTCGCCGAGTTCGAGCGCCGCGGCATCGCGTGGCATCCCGGCACCCTGGTGCGCTCGGTCGAGGCCGGCCGCGCCGTGCTCTCCGAGGGCGACCCGCTGCCCTTCGACCTGCTGCTGGCGGTGCCCGTGCACCGTGCCCCGGCCGTCGTGGTCGAGTCCGGGCTGGCCGAGGACGGCTGGATCCCGGTCGACCCGCAGACCCTGCGCACCCGCTTCGACGACGTCTACGCCGTCGGCGACGTCACCAGCGTCGGCACCCCCAAGGCCGGTGTCTTCGCCGAGGGCCAGGCCGGCGTCGTGGCCGACCAGCTGGTCGCGCGGGCCCGGGGCGAGGCCAGCGGGTCGACGTACGACGGACGCGGCATCTGCTACCTGGAGTTCGGCCAGCACCAGGTCGCCAAGGTCGACGTCACCTTCGTCAGCGGGCAGGCGCCGCACGGCACCCTGCAGGGTCCGTCCACCGAGCTGTCCCGCGACAAGACGGCCTTCGGGGCCGAGCGGGTGCGGCGCTGGTTCGGGCGGGACTGGACCCCGACCCCTTAGCGCGGCCAGGGCACCACCGCCGGCACGCGGGCCGCGTAGGCGTCGTACGCCGGCCCGAACGTCCGGCGCAGGTCGCGCTCCTCGAAGCGCACCCCGATCGCGATGTAGCCGGTGGCCGCCGCCGCGAAGAGCAGGTGCGAGGCGCCGAGGTGCGGCGTCGCCCAGAAGGCCAGCAGCAGCCCGGTCATCAGCGGATGCCGCACGACGGCGTACATGCCACCGACCTCCAGCTCCCCCGCCGGGCCCGGCTGGCGCAGACCGGTGAGCTCGAGGTGGTCGACGGCGTACGTCGCCGCGACGGCCAGGATCCAGCCGGCCCCGCAGAGCGCCCACAGCACGACCGCGGCCACCCCGCCGACGCGCCACACGTCGCCGCCGAAGGGCTGCCAGAGCAGGAGCAGCAGCGCGAGGCAGACGTCGGTCGCCAGCACGAAGACGGTGCGTTCGAGCGACGCCGGGATCCAACGGCCGAGCGCCGCCTTCACCGACGCTCGCGCCATCAGGGAGTGCTGCAGCGCGAAGAGCAGCAGCAGGGCGAGATCGGTGGTCACCGCCACGGCGGTGGACGTGCGGTGCGGCCCGTCGACGGTGCGCGGCACGACGACGTCGGCGAGGAAGAGCACCGCCCACACCATGACGGCGTTGAAGCCGAGCCAGCCGAGGACACGCAGGGATCTGGTCATCCCCCGATGCTCCGGCGTACGGCGGGGCCGGCGCAGCCGTGGAACTACCGCACCTGCGCGGTCCACCAGGCGGCGACCTGGGCGCGGGACCGGAAGTCGAGGCGCAGCCGGATCCGCTCCACGTGCGACTCCGCCGACCGCTCGGTGATGCCGAGCCGCTCGGCGATCTCGCGGTTGGTCAATCCCTCGGCGACCAGCGCGGCCACCTCGGACTGGCGCGGGGTCAGCCCGGTCGGGACGTCGCGGCGCAGCGGGGGCAGGCCGAGGAAGCGGCGGACCTCCGCGACGACCGCGTCCGCGTCGCCCAGCGCCGGCAGGTGGGAGCGGCCCTCGAGCTCCACCAGGCGGGCGCCGGGGATGCCGGAGGCCAGCGCCCGTCCCTGGGCGATCGGCGCCGCTCGGTCCTCGCGGCGGTGGAGCACCAGCGTGGGCGCCGCGACGCGCGGGAGTGCTGCGGTGACGTCGAGGTCGTACGCCAACTGGAGCAGCGCGACCGCGGTCTCGGCGGAGGAGGCGGCGCGCTGGTAGGCCGCCTGTGCGCGCCGAGTGCCCGGGTCGGCGTCGGGCGCGAAGAGCTCGGTGAGCAGGTCCGACCCGAAGCCCCAGTGGGTGGCGAGCAGGCCGAGCACGTGCCGGCGGCTGTCGGCGTCACCGATCGACGATCCGGTCGCCCAGCCGCCGTAGAGCACGAGCCGCTCGACGGTCGAGGGGTGGTCGGCGGCCCACTGCGCGGCCACGGCCGCCCCGAGCGACCAGCCGAGGAGGTCGAAGGAGTCGAGGCCGAGGTCGTCGGTCACCGCGCGGAGGGTGGCGAGCTCGAGGCCCATCGTGCGCGGCCCGTCGTACGGACCGGAGAGGCCGCAGCCCGGCCGGTCGAAGCGGACCAGCGTGCGGCCCGAGGAGAGCGCCTCGTGGAACATCCGCTCGGCCGGGATCGACCAGCCGAGCTCGAGGTGGCTCAGCCAGCCCGGCACCACGACGAGCGGCGGACCTGAGCCGCTGAGGGCGTAGGCGACGGAGGTGCCGTCCTCGAGGTGCGCGCTGCCCCAGCGCTGCCGTGTCGCCACGGCCCCAGTCAACCGCAGGACTGCGAGGATGGGCGGGTGCGTCGTGCCGTGGCTCCCCTCCTCGCGGTGACGGTCGCGATGGTCCTCGCGGACTCGGCGGTCGTGACGCTCGCCCTGCCGGACATCCTGCGGCACCTCGACACCACCGTCACCGGCGTGGCCTGGGTGCTCATCTCCTTCAACCTGGTGCTCGCGCTCGTCGCCGTCCCCACCGCCCTGGGCTTCTCCCGGGCCCGGCCGCAGCTGCTGAGCGCGGTCGGCATCGCGGTCTTCGCCGCGTCGTCGGCGCTCTGCGCGGTGGCGCCGTCGATCGGGGTGCTGATCGGCGCCCGCTGCGTCCAGGCGGTCGGCGGCGCGCTGGCCCTGGTCGGCTGCCTGGAGCTGCTCGTGGCGCTGTACGGCGAGCGCCGCGGACTGGCCACCTGGGTGACCGCCGGCGTCATCGGCACCGCCACCGGCCCGGTCGCGGGCGGCCTGCTCACCGAGGCCATCTCCTGGCAGGCGATCTTCGTCGTCCAGGTCCCGGTCGCCGTGCTGGCGGTGCCGGCCGCCCTCGCCGTGCCCGACGTACCCCTGCCGCCACCGGACCGGCACCGTCCGGCGCTGCGGCCCAACCTCACGCTCGCGCTGCTCTCGGCGGCCCTGACCGCCGCGCTCTTCCTGCTGGTGCTGCTGCTCGTCGACGGCTGGCAGCGCTCGCCCGCCACCGCGGCGATCACGGTGTCGGTGGTGCCGCTCGCGGCGCTGGCCGCCCGGCCGATCGCCCGGCTCTTCCGGCCGCCGCACGCCGTCGAGGTCGCGGTCGGGTGCTTCCTGGTCGCCGGCGGTCTCGTCGGACTGGCGCTGCTGCCCTCCGCACACCTGGCCTGGACCGTCGCGCCCCAGGCGCTCGTGGGCCTCGGCCTCGGGCTGACCGTCGACCAGCTCACCTCGCAGGCCATGCACCTGCGACTCCCACGGGTCGAGCACGCGGGCTGGACCATCGGCGCCCGGCACCTCGGCGTCGTCGTGGGGCTGGCCATCCTGACTCCCGTCTTCACCGCCGACCTGCAGGACGCCCAGGTGCCGGCTCAGGAGGCGATCACCGCGCTGGTGCTCGACGCTCCGCTGCCGGCGCAGGACAAGGTCGAGCTCGCGCGCTCCCTCGGCGACGCGCTGGTCGACCAGCAGGGGCAGGTGCCGGACCTGCACGACGCCTTCGCCGCGACGACGTTCGCGCCCGACGACCAGGCGGCCGCGGACCAGCTGGAGGCCGACCTCGGTGAGCAGCTCGAACGGGCAGCCACCCGGGCCTTCCGCGACTCCTTCCTCGTCGGGGCCGGCCTGGCGGTCCTCGCGCTGCTCACCGTGGTCGCACCGCCGTGGCGGAGGCGACCGTGAACCCCCGCCTCCTCGGCCTCCCCGCCCTCGCCGCCGCCCTCGTCGGGGTCGTGCTCGTCATCCAGGTCGCGTACGGCGGCGGCACGTTCGAGCCCCTCGCGACGGCCGATCCGTGCGCACCGCGCGCGGTGACGTCGCAGTCCGACGGCATCGACGCCCTCACCGAGGAGCTCGTCCTGCGCGCCCTCGACGACGCCGCCTGCAGCCTGGGCACCAGTCGCGAGGCCTTCACGCTCGAGCTCGCCCAGCCGAGCACCCGGACCGACGCGGAGGTCGAGGCACTGCGTCAGGGCCTGCTCGACGCGGTCGCCGAGATGAAGGCCGACGGGACCCTGCCACCGGCCTCGGACCTGGTCGACGACGCCCTGGACCAGGCTGACCTCAACCCGATCGTCGAGTCGCTGATCCGCGCCGTACCCGACTCGGTGATCGACGCCGCGCTGCAGACCGACGACGTGCTGACCCGAGCGATCGAGGACCTCGACATGGAGGCCCTGATGGCCAACCTCTCCGATCCCGACGAGCTCAACGCCCAGGTCGAGGCCGCGGTCACCCAGGCCGTCCGGGACTCGCTCGTGGCGCGACTCCGGTCGCTCGTCTGATCCTGCGATACGTTGCGGCCATGCAGGCCGTGACCCTCGTGCTCGCAGGGCTCGCCGCCCTGCTCCACGTCTACATCTTCGTGCTCGAGTCGCTGCGCTGGGAGGAGCCGGCGACCCGCCGGGTCTTCGGCCTCAGCGCCGAGCTCGCGACGGCCACCAAGCCGCTCGCCTACAACCAGGGCTTCTACAACCTCTTCCTGGCCGTCGTGACGGCCGCGGGCATCGTGCTCGCAGGTTCGCAGCCCGAGGCCGCCACCGCACTGCTCGCGGCCGGCCCCGGCTCGATGCTGGCCGCCGCCCTGGTCCTGATCACCAGCGACTCCTCCAAGGCCCGTGCCGCGGTGGTGCAGGGGCTGATCCCCCTGCTGTCGCTGGTCGCCCTGCTTCTCTGGCGCCTCTGACCTGCCTAGGCTCACCGCATGAGCGAGGAGTCGATGGCCGGCAGGACGATCCTGGTGACCGGCGCGAGCGACGGGATCGGGGCCGAGGCCGCGAAGGTGCTGGCCTCCCGCGGCGCGACCGTGCACGTGACCGGACGCTCGGCCGACAAGCTGCGGCCGGTCGCGGAGGCGGTCGGCACCGAGCCGCTCGTCGCCGACTTCTCCCGGCTCGACGACGTACGCCGCCTCGCCGACGAGGTCAACCAGCGGGTCGGCCGGATCGACGTGCTCATGAACAACGCCGGCGGCACCTTCGTCCCGAAGAACACGACCGTGGACGGTCACGAGCCGAACTTCCAGGTCAACCACCTGGCGCCGTTCCTGCTCACCCACCTCCTGCGCCCACGGCTCGCCGCGGCCGGGTCGTCGCTGGTGGTCAACACCTCGAGCGTCGGCAACCTGATGGGCAAGATCGTCCTCGACGACCTCGACTACCACCACCGTCGAGCGATCGAGTTCCCGGCGTACGGCACCGGCAAGCTGATGAACATCGTCTTCACCCGCGGCATCGCGCAGCGCTGGTCCGACGACGGGATCGTCTCGGTCGCCGTGCACCCCGGACCGGTCGGCAGCTCCTTCGGGCGCGACTCCTGGCTGGTCGGGCTCCTCTACCGCACCCCGCTGAAGCGCTTCGCGACGATCAGCGTGCCGGACGGCGCCGCCCCCCTGGTCGCACTGGCCGAGCGCGGCCCCGACCCGGAGCTCAACGGCCGCTACTTCAGCCGCTTCTCTCCCGACGGCCGCGAGAACAAGCAGGCCCACGACCAGGCGATCATCGACGGCCTCTGGGATCGGTCGCTGGAGATCGTCGGCCTCTCCTGATGCTCGCCTGACGCGCTCCTGAGCGGGAAGCCTGTACCCGCTCTGTTGAGCGGGTTTGAGCCTCCTGTGACCTGACTGTGCGTGGTCCGGCAACCATCGCGAACGGCTATGCGAGGCATGCCGCTCGGTGACTTCCGTCACACGGGGTCCGCGGGATTCAGTGTGCGACACCGCCCCGGCGGGCCCCGACGTCTCTCGGGGGGTCATGTCCACCACGCAGGTCCATCGAAGCAGGAGCCCCCATGAACCACCGTCGTACCTCCCGAGCGCTCGCCGCACTCGTCCCGCTGGTGCTCGTCGCCGCACCGACGGCGGCCAGCGCCCGTCCGGCGTCGGAGTACACCTACCACCGCGGTCAGTCCTCGGTCTTCCTCGCCCAGGGCCAGACCTGGGTCGCCACCGCGACCACCCGGCTGAGCTCGCTGATCGTCTCGCAGGGCGCGGAGGTCACCGCCCCCGACGGGTACGTCGCCGTCCTGACCGTCAACGGCGTCGAGACCGGCGGCACCCTCACCTCGACTGCCGGCACCGAGACCGTGATCGGGCCCGGCACCTACCGCGGCACCGTGATCGTGCACGTCGTCGAGGCCAACTCCGTGGCCTGGCAGACACTCACCTTCCCCGAGCGGCAGGCCGTCTACGTGGGCACCGACGGCGTGGACGGCGACAAGTCGGTCGTGGCCGCCGCCCGCACCGGCAAGAAGGGCAAGCTCGGTGCCAACGGCGCCCGCAACGTCTCGATCACCTCGACCGGCGAGAACTTCACCGGCTTCTACGTGCAGGGCCGCTCCTACCGGATCGCCGACAGCCGGATCACGGAGACCGGCAACGGCCGCTCCGACTTCGCCGGATACGGCGCCGGCGTGGTCGCCGACGGCCAGCGGGTCGTCGTCGAGGACTCCACCATCGCCAACAAGGGAGCAGCCCGGGTCGGCATCCTCGCCGCCAACGGCGCCAACCTCATCGTCAAGGACTCCAAGATCGCGACGAAGGACGGCACTCTCCCCTCCGACTACGTCTCGACCGTCGACCTCACCCAGATGCGCCAGGCCCCGTGGATGCTGGGGATCGTGGGCAACGTCCGGGCCACCAACCTGACCGGCGACGACACGAAGGCGACGTACATCGGCTCGGACATCTCCTCCGAGGGCTGGGGCGTGCTGTCGACCGACAGCGGGTCCGACGGCCAGCTCACGTCGATCAACAGCAAGGTGCGCACCACCGGCGACGAGGGCTATGGCGCCTACGCCATCGGCAACGCGACCGACCGCTTCCTCGGCACCTCGATCGACGTCGGCACGTACGCCGCGATCGTGACCGGCGGCTCGGTCGTCTACGGCGACAGCACCAAGGCCGCCGTCGCCCAGCTCGACTCCGACCTCGACCTGCGGCTGTCCGCGAAGGAGAAGCGCGCGCTGGCGGTCCGGCGCACGACCGTGCAGTCCGACGGGTGGGGCGTGATGTGGCACGGCCAGGGCAGCGCCGACATCTCGGGCCGGACCAGCTTCGAGACCGCGCGCTCGACCTTCCTCGACAAGGGCCAGCACGTCGACATCGACGTCGACGGGTCGCAGGGCGCGAGCCTGGACCCGGGCAACGGCGTGCTGCTCCAGATGATGCAGAACGACGACCCGGGGCCGGTCATGGTCGACGGCAACCTCGTCAACGAGGGCGTCTACACCGAGCCGACCGACGCACCGACGAAGGACGACTCATTCGACGTCACCGCCGTGCACGAGGACGCCGACGCGATCGCCGACTTCTCCGACATCGACCTCGATGGTGACTTCTACAACGGCATGCGCAACGGCAAGAACATGGTCCTGACCTTCGACGGCTCCGACGTCGACGGCGTCATCTCCGCGTCGACGACGCAGCACGCCCAGGACACCATCACCGCCGCCGACTACCAGCAGCTCGGCGTCGTCTCCAACACGGTCGGCAACGTCGTCAACAACGGCGTCATCGTGTCGCTGACCGGCGACTCGACCTGGACGGTCGCCGGCACGTCCTACCTCTCCTCGCTCACGGTGGGCGACGACGCGAGCGTCGTCGCGCCGTCCGGCAAGACGGTCACGCTGACCGTCGACGGTGTCGAGACCGCGATCGAGCCGGGCCAGACCTACACCGGCGACCTGGAGCTGACCGTCTCCTGACCCCAAGCAGGAGCGGATCCCCGATCACCCGCGCGGCCGAGGGTCGTGCGGGTGGTCGGGGTCGGCGGCGAAGATGCGCTCGTAGAGGTCGTAGACGACCGGCGACTTGTGGTTGTTGTAGTGCATCCCGTCGGTGAACCCCTCGGCCGCTGCGGCCCGCTTGGCCGCGGCGTAGCGCGCACGGTCGTCCTCGTGGCCGCGCAGCCAGTCGCGGAACATCCGGTGCCGCCGCGGCTCCGCCGAGCCCGGCGACCAGACGTGGAGGTTGCACTCGGGCTCCTCGAGCCGCAGCAGCCGGTGCTCCTCCCAGTCCGGCTCCCGGATCCGCAGCACCCACCCATCTGCCTCGAGCGCGGGCACGTACGCCGCCTCGTCGGCCGAGTCGGCCACGGTCAGGTCGATGTCGATCACCGGCTTCGCCGCCAGCCCCGGCACGGCGGTCGACCCGACGTGCTCGATCTGGATCACCCGGTCACCCAGCGCCGCTCTCACCCGGGCCGCCAGCTCGCCGTACACCTGCGGCCAGGCCGGGTCCGGCTCGACGACCTCGACCGGGATGCCGCGCTGCGGCGCATTCACCCGCGCGGCCGCGATCTCCTCGTCGGACGGGATCTCGAAGGGTCGCCAGAGCGGGTGGGTCGGCACGGTGTCCGACCCTATGCCGATCCGACGTCGGGGCCCGCGGCGCGGCGGGGTGACGGTTCACCAAGGGATGAAGTCGAACCCGCACTTCCCATGGCGAGTTCAGCCAGGGAAGTGTCGCTTCACCTTCATCCCTTGGTGAACCTGCGGACGGGCGGCAGCAGCATCAGCTCACGCTCAGCGCGGATCGGTCGTGCGGTACTGCCCCCGGTAGAACAGCAGCGGCTCGCCGGCGAAGTCCTCGGCGCCCTCGACGCCGTCGTCGGTGATCAGGTCGAGGACGCGGCCGATCACGACGTAGTGGTCGCCGGCCTCGTGGACGGCGTGGATCGCGCAGTCGAGGTGGGCGAGCGCGCCGTCGAGCATGGGGACGCCGCCCTGCGGCGAGGGCGTCCACTTCACCTCGGCGAACTTGTCGACGCCGCGGCTGGCCATCGTGTTGGACAGCTCGGCCTGCTCGGCGGCGAGGAAGTTGACGCAGAAGCGTCCGGAGCGCTGGATCAGCGGCCAGGCGCGGGAGGTCTTCGCCGGGATGAAGAGCACGAGCGGCGGGTCGAGGGAGACGCTGGAGAAGGACTGGCAGGTCAGGCCGACCGGCTCGTCGTTGCTCACCGACGTCACCACGGTCACGCCGGAGGCGAAGCGGCCGAGGACGTCGCGGAAGCGCCGGGCGGCGTAGACCGTCTCGGGGTCGTCGTGGACGGCGACGTCCTCGCCGGGCCGGAACTCGAAGTCGACGTCCTGGTCGCCGAGCCACGAGCTGATCAGCTCCGGACTGGGCCAGGTCTCCCGCGCGTCGAGGCTCATCCCGTCGGGGATCTCGCGGCTGGGGTCCGAGGTCATGAGGTCGATGTTCCCATTCCGGGTCGGACCACTACGCGCCGCCACCGAAGTCATGGCCCCAGTAGGACACCGCGGTCGACTCGCGGGCGACCCAGCGCTGGTCGTCGACGGTGAGGCCGTCGGTGCCGAACTCGACGTCGAACCCACCCGGCGACTTCACGTAGAACGACACCATCTCGTCGTTCATGTGCCGCCCGAGCGTCGCCGACAGCGGCGCCTTGTGCTTGCGCACCCGCTCCAGCGCGCGGCCCACGTGGTCGAGCTCGTCGACCTCGAGCATGATGTGCACGCACTTCGACGGGTTGGGCATCGGCAGGAACGCCAGCGAGTGGTGGCGCGGGTTGACACCCAGGAAGCGCAGCCACACCTTCGAGCCCGGCTCCTTGCCGACGAACTCCCCCGGCATGCTCATCGAGTCGCGCAGGCGGAAGCCGAGCACGTCGGCGTAGAAGCGCAGCGCCTCCACGTCGTCGAGCACCGGCAGCACGATGTGGCCCATCCCCTGGTCTCCGGTCACGAAGGTGGCGGCGTACGGCGTGACGATCGGCCGCGACTCGTAGGTGATCCCGTGGAAGAGCTCGAAGACGTTGTCGAACGGGTCGGAGAAGCGGATCAGCTCCTGCACGCGGCGCTCGTCGAGCTCCTCCCGGGTGCCCTCCTCGAACTCCACGCCGGCCTTCTGCAGGTGCTCACGAGCCTCCTGCAGCGCCCGGTGGTCGGCGACCTCCCAGCCGACGCAGGAGAGCTGGTTGACCTCGGCGGGTACGACGACCAACCGGGCCGAGACCTCGTCGATCCGCCAGTACTGGTGGTCCGGGTTGGGCCCGCGGCCGGCCGCGAGGCCGAGCACCTTGCCGGCGAACGTCTCCCACTGCGACAGGTCGGTGCTGTCGACGCGGACGTAGCCCATGGACTTGATGTCGATGGTCATCAGCGGCTCCTCTCGACGTGCCGGGCCAGGAACGAGGTGGAGATCTCGGCGAACTCCTCGGCCGCCTCGATCTGCGCCCAGTGGCCGCAGTTGGGGAAGACGTGCAGCTGCGCCTTGGGGATCAGCTTGAGCGCGGTGAACGCGCCGTCGAGCGGGTTGACGCGGTCTTCGCGGCCCCAGGTGAGCAGGGTGTGCTTGCGGAGGTGGTGGGCCTCGCGCCAGAGCATGCCGTCCTCGGCGGTCTCGGGGTTCCAGAAGGACATCCCCATCGACCGCATCGCGTCCTGGGCGCCCGGCGCGGTCGCGTCGGCGAAGCGCTCCTCGACCAGCTCGTCGGTGACGAGGTCCTGGTTGACCACCATCGTGGAGATGAAGGCCCGGAGGTTCTCCCGCGTCGGCTCGGCACCGAAGTTCATCAGCCGCTGCACGCCCTCGGTCGGGTCGGCGTGGAAGAGGTTGAGCGACAGGCCACCGGGACCCATGAGGATCAGCCGCCCGACCCGGTCGGGGTAGCTGAGCGCCAGGCGCATCGCCGTACCGCCGCCGAGGCTGTTGCCGAGCAGGTGGACGCGGTCGATGCCGAGCTCGTCGAGCAGCTTGACGACGTGGTCGGCGGCGTGCCGGTAGTAGTTGCCGACGACCGGCGGCTTGTCGGACCCGCCGAAGCCGGGCTGGTCGACCAGCAGGGTCCGGAACGACGCGGCGAAGCCCGGCAGCGCGCTGCCGAAGTTCGACCACGCCGACGCCCCCGGGCCCCCGCCGTGCAGCATGACGAGGGGCAGCCCGCCGCCGACGTCGGTGGGCTCGCCGGCCTCGTAGTAGTTGAGCGTGATGTCGCCCGCTTTCGCGGACCGCTGGACGCTCGCCTTGTCGAGACTCACTCAGTACATCCCCGGGTCGACCTTGTGCCCGAACTCGTGCGCGCCGTACATCTGCAGCGCCCGCTCGGGGTCATTGGCGGCGTGGACGCGGCCCGCGTGGGCGTCGCGCCAGGCGCGCTGGAGGTAGGTGCCGTTGGCGAGCGCCCGGCCGCCGGACGCCTCGAAGAGCGCGTCGATCGCGTCGATGGCGCGCTGGCTGCCGAGCACCTGGTCGCGGCGCACGCGCAGGCGCAGCTCGAGTGGGATCTTCTCCCCCTTGGCCACGTGGTCCTGCTCCTCGCGGATGTTGTTGACCAGCAGCGCCCACGCGGCGTCGATCTCCGAGGACGCCTTGGCGATGCGGACCGCCGCGAAGGGGTCGAGCGAGGCCTTCTCACCGAGGTACGCCGCCCGCACGCGCTTCTGCTGCATGTCGACGTGCTCGGCGTAGGCGCCCCGCGCCATGCCGATGATCGGCGTGGTGATGGTGCCGGTGAAGATCGAGTGGAAGGGCAGCTTGTAGAGGTCGGAGGTGTTCTGCTCCTGACCCGGCCCGAAGCAGCGTCCGGTGTCGCCCATCGACAGGGTGAACGCGTCGGGCACGAAGACATCCTCGACCACGATGTCGTTGGAGCCGGTGCCGGAGAGACCGACCATGTGCCAGACGTCGAGGATCGTGTAGTTCTCGCGCGGCACCATGAAGGTCTTGAAGTCGACGACGTTGCCCTCGTCGTTGAAGACGAGGCCGCCGAGCAGCACCCACGCGCAGTGGTCGCAGCCGGAGGAGAAGCTCCACTTGCCGGAGAGGAGGTAGCCGCCCTCGGTCAGCTGCGCCTTGCCCGTGGGGGCGTACGACGAGCTCAACCGGGTCGTCGAGTCGGTCCCCCAGACGGCCTGCTGGGCCTCGTCCGGGAAGAGCGCGACCTGCCACGGGTGCACGCCGACCACGCTGGACACCCAGCCGGTCGAGCCGCACGCGCTGGCGATGTCGCGCACCGCCGTGTAGAAGTCCACCGGGTCAGCTTCGTGGCCGTCGAAGCGCTTCGGCTGGAGCAGCCGGAAGAACCCGACCTCCTCCAGCTCCTTGATCGAGGCCTCGGGCACCACGCGAAGTCGCTCGGCCTCGTCGGCCCGCTCCCGGATCCCGGGAAGCAGGTCGCGGACGCCGTCGAGAACAGCCTGGGACATCGCATCTCCTGTCACGTCGAACTACAGGAGCGATACTAGAACACGTTCTTGTTTTGGTCGAGAAGGGCACCCCGGGCCAACGGTAAACGTTCCATTTCGGGCCCGGGGTGCCCGCTCGCGGCCGGTCAGGCCGCCGTGCGCCCGGCGTCCGCGGCGATCGTCGCCCCCGTCAGGTAGCTGCCGGCCTCGGTCGCCACGAAGACGATCACGCGGGCGATCTCGTCGGGCTCGGCGGCCCGGCCCAGGATGGTCGAGGCCGCGATCGCGGAGGTGTTCTCCTCGCCCATGCCGACGAAGGTCTCGGTCCGCGTGGGCCCGGGCGCCACGGCGTTGACCCGCACCCCGGAGCCCGCGAGCTCCGCGGCCCAGGTCCGGGTCAGCGACTCGACGGCCGCCTTGGACGCCGAGTAGACCGACAGTCCGGGCATCGCCACGCGGGCCGCCATCGTGCTGACGTTGACGATGCTCCCGCTCCCCCGCTCGACCATGCCGGACACCACGGCCTGGGTCAGGAAGTAGAGGCCGCGGACGTTGACGTCGAACGTCGCCTGGAAGCTCTCGACGTCCTGGCTGACCAGCGGGCCGCCGGGGAAGATCCCGGCGTTGTTGACGAGCACGTCGACCGGGCCGACCGCGGCGGCCAGGTCGCGCACGGAGCCGAGGTCGGCGAGGTCCGAGCGGACGAAGCGGGCCGTGCCGCCGTCGGCCCGGATCGCGTCGACGACGGCGGCGCCACGGGCCTCGTCCCGGCCGGTGACGACGACGGCGTACCCCTCGGCGGCGAGGAGCGCGGCGGTCGCCGCGCCGATCCCGGCGGTGGAGCCGGTGACGAGGGCGGTGCGGGTGGTGTTCATGGATTCCTCCAGGTGAGTGGGTTGTGCGATCCAGATTGCGTGGATAAAAATGGATCAGCAACTCCAGAAAGTGAGCCCATGACCACCACCCCCGCCCGTCGCCTGACCCGCAAGGGCGAGCAGACCCGTGCCCGCATCGTCGAGGCCGCCGCCGACCTGATGTTCGTGCGCGGGGTCGCCGGCACCACGCTCGACCACGTCCGCGCCGAGGCCGGCGTCAGCAGCTCGCAGATCTACCACTACTTCTCCGACAAGGACGCGCTGGTCAGGGCGGTCGTCGCGTTCCAGAACGACGCGATCGTCGGCCAGCACGAGCGGTCGTTCGCGACCCTCGACTCGGTCCCGGCGCTTCGGGCCTGGCGCGACCAGATCGTCGCCCACCAGGAGCGGATGCAGTGCCAGGGCGGCTGTCCGATCGCCGCCCTCGGCAGCGAGCTGGGTGAGCTGGACCTCGACGCCCGCGAAGGGGTCGCGATCGGCTTCCACCGCTGGCAGGCCGCGATCCGGCACGGCTTCGAGGCGATGCAGAGCCGCGGGACCCTGCCGGCCGAGGTCGACGTCGAGACCCTCGCCACCGCGACGCTGGCGGCGCTGCAGGGCGGGCTGCTGCTCTGCCAGATGCACCGCTCGACAGCGCCGCTCGCGGCTGCGCTCGACACGATGCTCGACCACGTGGAGTCGCTGGCTCAGTAGTCCTGGGGCTGGTCGAAGAAGCCGTCCGGGTCGTACGTCGCACGCGCCTGGGCGAGCCGGTCGGCGTTGGCGCCGAAGTAGGCCGAGCGGTAGTCCTCGATCGTCGGGTCGGCGTAGTTGACGTAGGCGTGGTCGCCCCAGTGCGGCGTCATCGCCGACCGGAAGTCGTGCACGAAGGCGTCGGCGGTGCGGGCGTCTCCGGGCGGGAAGGTCGCGGTGTACTGCACGGTCGCGAGCGCGTCCCGGTGCACGAACGCCGTGTCGCCGGGTGCGAGGTCGCCGACCGTGCCACCGAGCGCGTCGATGGAGATGCCGGCCTCCTTCAAGCCGGAGTCCTGCGCCGCCTGGACCCGGTCGAGGAGGTCGCCGATACCAGCGGGGTCGAGGGCGTCGTACGCCACGTGCGAGGTGGCCGCGAAGGACTCGCGACCGCCGGAGCCGGCGTAGGCCTGCATCGCCTCGAGGTAGCCGCGGACGTGGTCGGACCGCACGCTCGGCGTGGGCACGTGGTCGAGGAGCCCCGCCAGCTGGGCGTCGAGGCCGGCCGACGGGCCGGTCCAGGTGCCGGAGAGGAGCAGCGTCGGGCCGGAGGTGTGGGTCGTGCCGCCGAGCGCCTTGAGCGTCGACCAGAGCCGCGCGTCGGCGGCCGGCGCCCACTGCTGCCAGGCCTCGATCACCTGCTCGGCCGCGTCGAAGGGCCACTCCAGGTAGGTCGAGCTGATCGTCGGCGCGGCCGTCGTCTCCATCACGAAGGACGTCACCATGCCGAGGTGGCCGCCGCCGCCACCGCGCAGCGCCCAGTAGAGGTCGGGCTCGTCGTCGGCGCTGGCGGTGCGCAGCCGGCCGTCCGCGGTCACGACGCGCATCGAGGTGACGGCGTCGCAGGTGAGACCGAGCGCGCGGGTGAGCACCCCGACTCCCCCGCCGAGCGTCAGGCCGGCGATGCCGACGGTCGGGCAGGACCCACCCGCGATCGCCCGGCCCTGGCCGCCGATGCCCTCGTAGACGTGTGCGAGCGCCGCGCCGGCGCCGACTGTGGCGGTGCTGCCGGAGACGGAGACGTCGTCCAGCGGGCGGCAGTCGAGCACCAGCGCGCGCGGCGATCCGCCGCCGGACCAGCCGGGGTAGGAGTGCCCGCCGGAGCGCAGCGCGACCGGCAGGTCGTGGTCCCGGGCGAAGGTGAGGCCGGTGGCGACGTCCTGCTCCGAGCCGACCGAGAGGACGGCGAGCGGGTGCTCCCCGTCGTACCGCGGGTTGGCGAGCAGCCGGACCTGGTCGTACGTCGGGTCGCCGGGCCGGGCGAGCGTGCCCTGGACGTGGCGGCGCAGCCGGTCCCACGGCACCGGCCCGCTGGCGCTGCTCGCACCGCCGGAGCTCGGGGTGGGCGCGGGACTGCCGCCGTCGGAGGAGGAGCAGGCGGCCAGCGCACCGAGCGCACCGGCGCCGAGGACCGCCCGTCGCGTCCAGCCGGTCACAGGCGGTCGGCGTGGGCGCCGTGCCGGTCGACGTAGCGGAGCACACGGGTGAACATCGTGTTGAGCGAGGCCAGGTCGGGCTCGCCGGCCTCGGGCGCGGCCGCGACCGTCGCGAGCACGTGGGCAGCCTCGTCGGGGTGGGCCCCCGCGGCGACGGCGGCACAGATCCGGGCGGCGGTCCGGACCGGGCCGGGCTCGATCGTCCAGATCGCCTCGAAAAGGCGCTGCGGGTCCGGGACGCTCTCCTGGCCGGGCAGCTCCCACGCCACCAGGGTCACCGGCGAGTCGTCGCTGTCGCAGGTGACCAGCCACTCACGCCGCAGGGGCGACTCGGGTCCGAGCCCGACCCGAATCACCTCCCCACGGGCGCCACCGACGAGGTCGTCGTCGTCGAAGTCCGCGAAGACGAAGGCCGAGGCCGCGAGCCGGCCGAGGTCCTCCCACCTGCGCTGCGAGGAGCGGTAGTGGCGGGCGTGCTGGAACCCGCCGAAGATCCGCGCCCGGTCGGCCTTCGCGCAGAACTCGTCCTCGATCGCCCACGACAGCGCGACGAGCGTCGACTTGTGGAGGCGCTCGACCGGGAGGTAGGGGTACTCGCGACGCAGCGAGGCGAAGACCGAGCCGTCGGTCGGGCGGCCGATGTCGCGGACCCGCTCGATCGCGGCGTCCAGGCGCGCCCCCTCCGCGCGGCGGCGGACGACCTCGCGGATCCGGGCGATGTCACCTGCGGCGTACCGCCGGTGGCCGCTCGGCAGCCGCATCGGGACGGGGAAGCCGTAGCGGCGCTCCCAGGCCCGCAGGGTCGCGACGCTCACCTGGGTGCGCTCGGCCAGCTCGCCGATGCTCAGTCCCGAGTTCGACACTCTGTCCAGGCTCATGTCGTGCATCTAAACATCCTGTTCACCGCGGCCCCGCCATCACCCCCACCGGCTACCCCATCCTCGGAATCCTCGGGCGCCGCTTCCGGTTGGCACGGTCGTGACCGCCCTCTTCTCCCCCATCACCCTCCGCGACGTGACCATCCGCAACCGGGCCTGGGTGGCCCCGATGTGCCAGTACTCCGCCGTCGACGGCCTGCCGGACGAGTGGCACCTCGTGCACCTCGGCTCCTTCGCCCGCGGCGGCGCCGGCCTGGTCTTCACCGAGGCGACCGCGGTGAGCCCCGAGGGTCGGATCTCGCCCGAGGACACCGGGCTCTGGAACGACGAGCAGCAGGCCGCCTGGGCCCGGATCGTCGACTTCGTGCACGCCCAGGGCGCGACCGCCGGCATCCAGCTGGCGCACGCCGGCCGCAAGGCCTCGACGTACTCCGGCTTCAGCGGGCAGCGCGGCGGCGTCCCGGACGCCGACGGCGGCTGGCGCCCGGTCGGGCCCTCTCCCGACCCCTTCCCCGGCCTCCGCGAGGACCCGGAGCCGCTCGACGCCGCGGGCATCGCCCGGGTGGTGACGGCCTTCGGCGACGCCGCGGAGCGCGCGCTGGCCGCCGGGTTCGACGTGCTCGAGGTGCACGCGGCGCACGGCTACCTGCTGCACGAGTTCCTCTCGCCGCTCTCGAACCACCGCGAGGACGAGTACGGCGGCGCCTTCGACAACCGGGTCCGCCTCGTCCTCGAGGTGGTCCGCGAGATCCGTGGCCGCGTCGACTCCGGCGTGCCGGTCGTCGTCCGCCTCTCCGCGACCGACTGGGTCGAGGGCGGCTGGAGCGACGACGAGACCGTGCGGCTCGCCGGGCTGCTCCGCGAGGAGGGCGTCGACCTCGTCGACACCTCGTCCGGCGGCAACGTGGGCGCCGACATCCCGGTCGGCCCGGGCTACCAGGTCCCCTTCGCCCGCCGGGTGCGCACCGAGGCCGGCATCCCGTCGGGTGCGGTCGGGCTGATCACCGAGCCCAAGCAGGCCGAGGAGATCATCGCCGAGGGCTCGGCCGACGTGGTGCTGCTCGGCCGCGAGCTGCTGCGCGACCCGCACTGGCCGCTGCGTGCGGCGTACGAGCTCGGCGTCGAGCTCCCCGACCTCTGGCCGGTGCAGTACCGGCGCGCCGCGCGTTAACCCACCGGGTGTGGGTACGTCGGACGGGTGACTGCCGACCCTCTCGACCCCTACGTCCACGTCCGCGGGGCCTCCGAGCACAACCTGCGGAACGTCGACGTCGACATCCCACGCCACGCGATGGTCGCGTTCACCGGAGTGTCCGGCTCGGGCAAGTCCTCGCTGGCCTTCGGCACCCTCTACGCCGAGGCCCAGCGCCGCTACTTCGAGTCGGTCGCGCCGTACGCCCGGCGGCTACTGCAGCAGGTCGGGGCGCCACACGTGCAGGAGGTGACCGGGCTCCCGCCCGCGGTCGCGCTCCAGCAACGTCGCGGGGCGCCGACGTCCCGGTCGTCGGTCGGCACGATCACCACGCTGTCCAACCTGCTGCGGATGCTCTACTCCCGCTCCGGCGACTACCCGCGCGGCGCGGACCGCCTGGCCGCCGAGGCCTTCTCCCCCAACACGGTCGCCGGGGCGTGCCCGCGGTGCAGCGGGCTGGGGGTGGTGCACGACGTGACCGAGGAGCTCCTGGTCCCGGACCCGTCGCTGAGCATCCGGGACGGCGCGATCGCGGCGTGGCCGGGCGCCTGGCAGGGCGCCAACCTGCGCAGCATCGTGACCGGGCTCGGCATCGACATCGACAAGCCGTGGCGGCGACTGCGCAAGAGCGACCGCGACTGGCTGCTCTTCACCGACGAGCAGCCGTCGGTCCTGATCAAGCCGGAGCGCGACCGCGTCGACTACGGCTACCACGGCCAGTTCTGGAGCGCCCGCAAGCACGTCATGCACGTGCTGGCCGACTCGACGAGCGAGCGGATGCGCGAGCGTGCACTCCGGTTCGTCGTCGACGCGCCGTGCCCGGACTGCGGCGGCAGCGGGCTGCGTCCGGAGGCGCTGGCCGTGACCTTCGAGGGCCGGTCGATCGCCGAGCTCAACGACCTCCCCCTCACCGGCGTCGTCGAGGTGCTGCGCCCGGTCGCCGAGCGCCCGCAGGACTCCGACGAGGTCGCGGTCCGGCTCTGCGCCGACCTGGTCGCCCGCATCGAGGTGCTCCTCGACCTCGGCCTCGGCTACCTCGGCCTCGGCCGCAGCTCGACCACGCTCTCCCCCGGCGAGGCGCAGCGCCTGCGGATCGCCACCCAGCTGCGCTCCGGGCTCTTCGGGGTCGTCTACGTGCTCGACGAGCCGTCGGCCGGACTGCACCCCGCCGATGCCGAGCCGCTGCTCGACGTGCTCGACCGCTTGAAGGAGGCCGGCAACTCGCTCTTCGTCGTCGAGCACGACATCGACGTCGTGCGCCGCTCCGACTGGGTGGTCGACATCGGTCCCGGCGCCGGCGAGTCGGGCGGCAGGGTCCTCTACAGCGGACCGGTCGCGGGTCTCGAGGACGTCGCGGAGTCGGCGACCAGCGCCCATCTCTTCGGCCGCGCCGAGCGCGTCGAGCACGACGTGCGCCGACCGCAGGGCTGGTTGCGGCTCGAGGGCGTCACCCGGCACAACCTGCGCGACCTGTCGGTCGACGTGCCGCTCTGCGTGCTGACCGCAGTCACCGGGGTCAGCGGGTCCGGGAAGTCGACGCTGGTCAGCCAGGTGCTGGCCGAGGACGCGGAGGCGGCCGCCTCCTTCGACCGGGTCGTCGTGGTCGACCAGCGACCGATCGGACGGACGCCGCGGTCGAACCTCGCGACGTACACGGGCCTCTTCGACGCGGTCCGCAAGGTCTTCGCCGCGACCGATGAGGCGCAGGAGCGGGGCTACGGCGCCGGCCGCTTCTCCTTCAACGTGGCCGAGGGCCGGTGCGAGACCTGCCAGGGCGAGGGATTCGTGGCCGTCGAGCTCCTGTTCCTGCCCGGCAGCTACGCGCCGTGCCCGACCTGCCACGGGGCCCGCTACGACGACGAGACGCTGGAGATCACCTACCGCGGCCGCAACGTGGCGGAGGTCCTCGGTCTGTCCGTCGACCAGGCGGCGGACTTCCTCGCCGACGTGCCGGCCGCCGCGCGCAGCCTTCGCACGCTGCGCGACGTCGGGCTCGGCTACCTGCGGCTCGGGCAGCCAGCGACCGAGCTCAGCGGTGGTGAGGCGCAGCGGATCAAGCTCGCGACCGAGCTCCAGCGGGCGCACCGCGGGCACACCCTCTACCTGCTCGACGAGCCGACGTCCGGCCTGCACCCGGCCGACACCGACCTGCTCCTGCGGCAGCTGCACCGGCTCGTCGACGCGGGCAACACCATCGTGCTGGTCGAGCACGACCTGGACGCGATCGCCAGCGCCGACTGGGTGATCGACCTCGGCCCCGGCGGCGGCGACGCGGGCGGCCGGGTGGTCGCCACCGGCACGCCGGCCGACCTGGCCCGGGCGAGGGACAGTCGCACCGCGCCGTACCTCGCGCGGCGACTCGCGGGTGGCGCCGCGCGCTGACGCTACGGTGACGACATGTCCTACGTCGTCGACTTCGTGGACGTCTCCACGACCGGGCTGGAGTCCTCGCCGGTGGCCGAGGCGCTCGCCGGCCTGCGCGCCAACGAGGCCCGCTACTTCAAGAACAAGTTCGACCACACCTTCACCGTCGAGCCCGCCGCCGAGGCGAGCGACACCGTCGACCACGTGCACCGGATCCTCGCCGAGGAGCGCGACCTGCACATCGCCTCGACGCCGCTCGAGGCCACGGACTTCGTGGTCGACGGGGTCCGCTGGTCCTACGTGTTCTACGAGTCCGGCCTCTCGATCAACGTCCTCTACACGCTCGAGGACGGCGGCAAGCGAGCGGTGGGCTTCAAGCTCTCCGACGGCATGGAGGTGCCGGAGGAGCTGGCGGACCGCTTCAAGTTCGCGCGCCAGAAGTCCAAGCTCGCGGGCACGATCCGGGGCTCGTTCTTCGTGATCAAGGGCGAGTACTGACCGCGTGAACCCCTCACGCACCGCCATCGCGATCGGCCTGGGCATCCTGCTCCTCGTGGCCGGCGTGATCGCGGGCGTGGTGCTCTACCGGGCCGACGTCGACACCCGCGACCCGCTCACGGTCAGCTGGGGCGGCGACGACGGCCACCCGGCCTGCGTCTACCAGCGCAAGCGCAAGACCGTCACCGCCACCGTGTCCGTCACCGGCGACGCCGCCGGCCAGGACTCCGTGACGATCACCGTGGCGTCGTACGCCGACGAGAACACCCGGCACCAGGTCGGGTCCGAGACCCGCGAGGTCGGCGTCGACGGTCGCGTCGACACCGAGGTCGACCTGACCATGCGGGTCCGTCGCCCGCCGCACGTCGACGAGGACGGCGTGGTCGCCTGCACCCTCGACGCCGACGGCGCGATCGTGGACTGACCCGTGGGCGCGCTGGTCGCGCAACCAGCGGTCACGGGCCACTAAAGTGCTTAAGGTGAAGGACGAGGGAGCACCGGGGGACGCGACCATCTACGACGTCGCGCGCGAGGCCGGCGTGAGCATCGCCACCGTCTCCAACGTGATGAACAAGCCCGATCGCGTCGGCGAGCAGACCCGGCAGCGCGTGCTCGAGGTGGCCGACCGCTTCGGCTACGTGCCCAAGGCGAAGGCGGCGAGCCTGGCCCGCAAGCACGTCGGTCGGATCGGGGTCATCGCTCCCTTCACCACCTACGCGAGCTTCATGCGGCGCCTCAGCGGCGTGCTGTCGGAGGCCGCGGGTCGCGGCGTCGACATCTCGGTCTTCGACATGGAGTCGGCCGCCACGGCGGCGTCGCCCGTGCTCGAGTCGATCCCGATCCGTGGGTCGGTGGACGGCCTCATCGTGATGGGCGAGCCGCTCGAGACGGCCGTCGAGCAGCGCCTCGCCTCGCGCAACATGCCGGTCGTGGTCATCGACGCCGACAGCGACAGCTTCCACGTCGTCAAGATCGACGACTACCGGGCCGGCCGACTGGCGGCCCGGCACCTCGTCGACCTCGGACACCGCCACATCGGCTACCTCCTCGAGGGACAGGTCGCCGACTACGAGTCGCAGGCCCTGCGTCGACTGGGCGGCTTCCAGGCCGAGCTGGCGCTCCACCCGGGGATCGAGCTCACCGTCAGCCAGTCCGTCGGCACGCTCGCCGCCGCGCGGGAGGCCGGGCGGCGCCTGCTGGACGTCGACCACCGCCCGACCGCCGTGATGGCGCACTTCGACGACCTCGCGGTCGGCGTCATGCACGCGGCGAAGGACCTGGGGATCTCGGTCCCGGAGTCGCTCTCGGTGCTGGGCTTCGATGACGGACCGGTGGCCGAGTCGGCCGACCTGTCCACCGTCCGCCAGCCGTTCGAGGAGTCCGGGGCCCTCGCCGCCCGGCTGCTCCTCGACGCCCTCGAGCGGCCGACCGAGCGTCACCTGACCGTCCTCGACTGCACCCTGGTCCCGCGCTCCACGACAGCTGCGCCGGCTGAGCGGACCCCGTGACGGGCCGCCCTTCGCGGTTTGTAAAGTGCTTTACACAAAGTACTTGACGAGATGTGACGGCCGTTACTAACCTCAGAGCTCCGCGTTGACGCGCCCTCTCGGGTCCCCACCACCCACCTCGCAGGCGTGTACGCCTCGACAAAGGAGATCTGTGTGATCACGACATCCCGCCCGAGCCGGAGGTTCCTCGCTGCGCTCGCCGTCACGGCCACCGTGGCGCTGACCGCCTGCAGCGCGCCGGGCGCCGATGAGTCGACGACCTCGGACCAGGCCGCCGGAGACGTCAGCACCGAGCTGACCGACAAGGACGTGACTCTCAACCTCTACCTCGAGACCGGCTTCCCGATCGTCGAGGAGCTCTCGAAGGAGTTCACCCGGCAGAACCCGAACATCACGTTCAAGATCCGCAGCGATCAGTTCGCGGCCCTGACCGAGAACGCGCCCCGCGTCATGGCCAGCGACGACGCGCCGGACCTGATCCGCCTGCCGACGATCGCCGACTCCGCCAGCGACGGCCTGCTGCTGAACCTGGACCCCTACTACGAGGCGTACGGCTGGGACCAGTTCCCCGCCTCCCAGCTCGAGCAGATGCGGGTCGACGACGAGGGCAGCCGCGGCTCTGGCTCGCTCTACGCCCTGGGCGTGGGCTACTCGGTGACCGGCGTCTACTACAACAAGGAGATCGCCGCCGAGATCGGCATGGACGAGCCGCCGACGACCATCGACGAGCTCGAGGACGACATGGCCGCGGCCAAGGCCGCCGGCGAGCAGCCGATCATGCAGTTCAACGACATCGGTGGCGCCGCGTTCCCCTTCCAGGCCCTGCTCAACCAGTACTCCGACCCGGCGGACGTGTCCGACTGGATCTTCCAGAAGCCGGGCGCCACCATCGACACCGACGCTGCGGTCGAGGCGGCCACGCACCTCGCCGACTGGGCCGACAAGGGCTACTTCACCGACGACGTGAACAGCCTCGACTACACGAACATGGTGGGTCGCTTCGCCAAGGGCGAAGGGCTGTTCATGTTCGACGGCGACTGGGAGTCCGCCAACCTGGACAAGTCGATGGGCGACAAGGTCGGCTTCTTCCTGATGCCCACCGAGGAGGAGGGGGGAGAGCCCGTGGCGATGGGCGCACCGAACACCTACGTCGTGCCCGCGAAGGCGGCCCATCCCGACGAGATCGCGTACTTCCTCAACTGGCTCCACACCGATGAGAAGGCGCGACAGATCATCGTCGACGACAGCGGAGCCGCACCCGGCGGCCCTGCCTCGCTGCCGGTGCCCGAGGTCCCCGAGACCTCGCTGACCCACCAGACGCTCGCCGCCGCGGCCACCATCGGCGAGTCCGGCGTCCTGACCGACTTCGTCGCCAACGCCACCTCCGGCATCTACGCCGACGGCATCCGGCCCGAGCTGCAGTCGCTGCTCGACGGCCGGATCAGCCCGGAGGACGCGGTCAAGGGCATCCAGGACGAGTACGAATCCGAACTCGGCTCGTGACCCTCACCCACCAGGAGGCGGGCCGCACCCCCGAGCGGCCCGCCTCCGCCCCCCGGGCCCGCCGAGGGCGTCGCTCGCGCCGTCGCTGGGCTCATCTCGTCTACGTCGCGCCCGCGCTCCTCATGTACGGCTTCTTCGTCCTCAAGCCGCTCGTGACGTCGGTGCAGTACTCGCTGTACGACTGGAACGGCATCGGCCCCGCCACCTGGGTGGGCCTCGACAACTACCGCCGGGTGCTGACCGACCCCGACCAGCTCTCCATCGTCGGCCATGCGTTCGAGCTGATCATCTTCTTCACCGCCGTGCCGGTCTTCCTCGGCCTCGTCGCCGCAGCGCTGATGCACGGTCTGCCGCAGGGCTCCTTCTCGACCGTCGCCCGCACCGTGCTCTTCATCCCCCAGGTGATCCCACTGGTCGCGGCCGGCATCGTCTGGGATTGGGTCTACTCCAGCGACGGCATCGCCAACCAGCTGCTGTCCGCCGTCGGACTCGGCGGCGTGACCCGCCCCTGGCTCGCCGACTTCTCGGCCGCACTGCCGGCCGTTGGCCTGATCGGCTCGTGGGTGATGCTCGGACTCTGCACCCTCCTGCTCCTCACGGGCATCAACAAGATCGACCCCTCGCTGTACGAGGCGGCGCGCATCGACGGTGCCAATCGGTTCCGGGAGTTCGTGCACATCACCCTGCCCGGCCTGCGCCGCGAGATCGGCGTGTGCGTCACGGTCACGATGATCGCGGCGCTCGCCAGCTTCGACATCATCTACATCTCGACGCAGGGCGGGCCGGGCCGTTCGACGATGGTTCCCGGCGTCGAGATCTACCGGCTCGCCTTCACCCAGCGCGAGATCGGTCAGGCCTCGGCCATGGCGGTGATCCTGATGGTGCTCGTGCTGGTGACCATCGTCCCGATCCAACGACTCACCCAGAGGAGCGACGCATGACGGCCCCCCGGCGTGACCAGCTGGCCGGCAAGGCGCTGCTCGTCCTCTTCATGGTGCTGACGCTCATCCCGTTCGCCACGCTGCTCTCGACGGCGCTGCAACCGGCGGGGTCGATCCCGACCGGTTTCAGCTGGCCCTCCGATCCCCAGTGGGGCAACTTCGCCGAGGCGTGGCGGATCGCCCACCTCGCGCCCCTGATCAAGAGCAGCCTGCTGATCGCGGTCGGCGTCGTCCCGGCATCGCTGGTGCTCGCGACGCTCGCGGGCTACGGCCTCGCCACGCTCAAGATCCCGTTCTCGAACCTGATCTTCGTGGTGTTCCTGCTAGGCCTCACGATCCCGTTCGAGTCGCTCATCACGCCGCTCTACTACCAGATGGACAGCCTCGGGCTGCTCAACACCCGCTGGGCGCTGGTGCTGCCGCTCATCGCGCTCTACATGCCCTTCGGGGTCTTCTGGATGAGGGCGCACTTCCTCACGGTGCCGGCCGAGCTCTCCGAGGCCGCCTTCATCGACGGGGCCGGGACGTGGCGCACCTTCCGGCACATCCACCTCCCACTGGCGCTGCCCGCGCTCTCCTCGCTCGCGATCCTGCTCTTCCTCTGGACGTGGAACCAGTTCGTCCTCGCGATCGTGATGGTGGACGACCCGCTCAAGCGCACGATGGCCGGCGCCCTCGGCGCCTTCCAGGGCCAGTACGGCACCGACATCGTGCTGCTCTCGGCCGGTGCGCTGCTGATCATGGCCCCCACGATCGTGGTGTTCGTGATCTTCCAGCGCCAGTTCTCCCGCGCGCTCCTCCAGGGCGCCGTCAAGGGCTGAGGCCCGCCTCGTCCTCCTCCCGGCTCCGCCTCCGGAGCGCGATCCACCCTCGTCGACAGGACCCCGATGCCGCAGTACGACCTCCCCCACGACCAGCTGCTCACCTATCGCACGCGCGCGACCGAACCAGAGGACCTGGCGTCGTTCTGGGACGACACGCTGGCCTCCTCGCGCGCCGGATGGTGGTCGCCGAAGGTCGAGCCGGTCGAGAGCGACGTCACCCTGGTCGACATCTACGACGTCACCTTCGCGGGCTTCCAGGGCGAGCCGATCAAGGGGTGGTACCGGCGACCCGCCGGCGTCACGGAGGACCTCCCGGTCGTGGTGCGCTACCAGGGCTACACCGGCGGCCGCGGTCTCCCCCACCAGGTCGGCTTCCTGCCGCTGGCGGGCTACGCGACCCTCGAGATCGACAGTCGGGGCCAGGGGTCCGGTGGCGGGTACGTCGGCCACACCGCCGACCCCCACGGACATGGTCCGTCCTTCCTCGGCGGCTTCATGACCCGCGGCGTGCTCGACCCGGCCGACTACTACTTCCGCCGCCTCTACACCGACGCCGTGCTCGCCGTGGACGCCGCGGCGTCGCTCCCCGGCGTGGCGGACGACCGGATCGCGGTCCACGGCGTCAGCCAGGGAGGTGGGCTCGCACTCGCGGTCGCATCGCTGCACGACCGGCCGAGTGCCGTCATGGCCGACGTCCCCTTCCTCTGCGACTTCCCCCGCGCGATCACGCTGGCCACGGAAGGCCCCTACCTGGAGTTGGCCGGCTACCTGGCCAGCCACCGCGACGAGGTCGACCAGGTCCTGCGCACCCTCGCGTACTTCGACTGCGCCCTCCTGACGCCGCGCGCGACGGCCCCCGCCCTCTTCTCCGTGGCGCTCATGGACACCGTGTGCCCGCCGTCGTCCGTCTACGCCGCCCACAACGCGTACGCCGGCCCGACCGAGATCCACAGCTACCCGTTCAACGACCACGAGGGTGGACAGTTCCACCAGGAGGCGATCCAGCTCCGGTGGCTCGCGGAGCGCCTGCGCTGAGTTCCCTCCCTCGCCAGCCCACGCCGTCCCCAGGAGCACCATGATCATCCGCAGCCGCATCCCGTCGCGTGGACCACAGCTCATCGCCTACGCCGACCGCCTGGGAGGAGACCTCGCCGGGCTGCGCGAGGTGATGACGGACCTCTTCGACGGCGTCTTCGACGGCGTCCACGTGCTGCCGTTCTACCGGCCCTTCGACGGGGCGGATGCCGGCTTCGACCCCGAGGACCACACCGAGATCGATCCGCGTCTGGGGTCCTGGGACGACCTGCGGACCCTGGCGGCCGACCACCGGGTGATGGCCGACCTGATCGTCAACCACATGTCGACCAGATCGCCGCAGTTCCGCGACGTCGAGCTGCACGGCGACGCGTCGCGCCACGCTCCGCTCTTCCTGACGCTCTCGTCGATCTTCCCCGACGGAGTCTCGGAGGACGACCTGGCGCGGATCTACCGGCCCCGACCCGGCCTGCCGTTCACGACGATGACCCTCGGCGGCCGACGCCGGCTGGTGTGGACGACCTTCACCTCGGAGCAGGTCGACCTGGACATCCGGACACCGGAGTTCTGGAGCTACCTGACGTCGATCATCGACGCGCTCACCGGCAACGGGGTCTCCCTGCTGCGGCTCGACGCGGTGGGCTACACCGGCAAGCAGCCCGGTACGGACTGCTTCATGACGCCCGAGTCGTCCGCCCTGGTGCAGCGCATCAGCGACTACGCGCACGCGCGCGGTGCCGACGTCCTGCTCGAGGTCCACGGGCACCACGAGCTCCAGGTCGAGATCGCCCGGTCGGTCGACTACGTCTACGACTTCGCGCTCCCGCCGCTCCTGCTGCACGCGCTGATCCAGGGCGATCCGGCGCCGCTCGCGCGCTGGCTCGAGGTGCGCCCGGCGAACTCCATCAACGTGCTCGACACCCACGACGGCATCGGCATCATCGACGTCGGCCCGTCGCAGCCGACCGCGACCGATCCGGGCCGCCCGGGGCTGCTCGACGCCACCCAGATCGACACGCTCGTCGCCGCGATCCACACCAACAGCGCCGGGACCAGCCTGTCGGCCACCGGAGCCGCCGCGTCGAACCTCGACCTCTACCAGGTCAACTGCACCTACTACGACGCGCTGGCCGGTGACGACCGTGCCCTGCTGATCGCTCGCCTCGTCCAGCTCTTCCTGCCCGGCATCCCGCAGGTCTACTACGTCGGGCTCCTCGCCGGCCACAACGACATGGAGCTCCTCGCCGCCACCGGCGTCGGTCGGGACGTCAACCGGGCGCGGCTGACCCGCGCCGACATCGCGGAGGCGGTGCGCCAGGACGTGGTCCGGGAGCAGCTCGCCGCGATCCGGCTCCGCTCCCGGCATCCTGCCTTCGCCGGCGACTTCGACGCCGAGCTCGACGGTCCGGTGCTCACGCTGCGGTGGCGCACCACCGAGGACGATCTCACCCTTCGGGTCGACTTCGCGGAGGTCAGCTACACCCTCACGAGTGGTGGGGTCGCTCAGGAGTTGGCGGCTTCCTTCTCCTGATCCGCCTTGAGCATCAGCGCGATGTCGATGAGCTGGTCCTCCTGGCCGCCGATCAGCTTGCGGCGACCGGCCTCGAGCAGGATCTTCGCGCCGGAGACGCCGTAGCGGTCGGCGGCGTTGCCGGCGTGCTTGAGGAAGGACGAGTAGACCCCGGCGTACCCCATCATCAGGGTCATCCGGTCGAGCTGGCACTCCTCGGGCATGGCCGGCTTGATGACGTCCTCGGAGGCGTCGACGATCTGCAGGAAGTCGATGCCGGTCACCCAGCCGAGCTTGTCGCAGACGCCGACGAACGCCTCGAGCGGCGTGTTGCCGGCACCGGCGCCGAAGCGGCGGACCGAGCCGTCGATCTGGGTCGCGCCCGCGCGGGCCGCGATGACGGTGTTGGCGACGCCGAGGCCGAGGTTCTCGTGGCCGTGGAAGCCCACGTCGGCGACGTCGCCGATCTCGGCGACCACCGCGGAGACGCGGTCGGCGGTCTGCTCCATGATCAGTGCGCCAGCCGAGTCGACGACGTACACGCACTGGCAGCCGGCATCGACCATGATCCGGGCCTGCTTGGCGAGCACCTCGGGCGGCTGGGTGTGGCTCATCATCAGGAAGCCGACGGTCTCCAGGCCGAGCTCGCGGGCGAGGCCGAAGTGCTGGATCGAGACGTCGGCCTCGGTGCAGTGGGTGGCGATCCGGCAGATCTGGCCGCCGTTGTCCTGCGCCGCGCGGATGTCGTCTTTGGTGCCGACGCCCGGGAGCATGAGGAAGGCGATCTTGGCGCGCTTCGCGGTCTCGGCCGCGATCCGGATCAGCTCCTGCTCCCACGTCTTGGAGAAGCCGTAGTTGAAGGACGAGCCGCCGAGGCCGTCGCCGTGCGTCACCTCGATGACCGGTACGCCGGAGCCGTCCAGCGCCTCGACGATGTCGTGGCACTCCTGCGCGGTGAACTGGTGCCGCTTGTGGTGCGAGCCGTCGCGCAGGCAGGTGTCGGTGAGGCGCAGGTCCAGCGTGCCCCACGGGTCGTCGCCATGGGTGCCGGACCAGGTGCGGTCGAGTGCGTTGATGTCGGTCATCTCAGGCCTCCGAGCTCTCAGAGAGGATCGAGCGGGCGATGTTCTCCCCCACCTGGGTGGCGGCGGCGGTCATGATGTCGAGGTTGCCGGAGTACGGCGGCAGGTAGTCGCCCGCGCCCTCCACCTCGACGAAGATCGACACCTTCGTCTGCCAGCGGGTGGCGGGCGACGGGTCGTCGATCTGCGGCTCCTGGAGCAGCCGGTAGCCGGGGACGTACTCCTGCACGGCCTTCTCCATCGCCACGATCGACTGGACGATCGCGTCACGGTCGGCGTCCGGCGGCACGGCGCAGAAGATCGTGTCGCGCATGATCATCGGCGGCTCGGCCGGGTTGAGGATGATGATCGCCTTGCCCTCGGCGGCGCCGCCGATCTCGGTCACGCCGTTGGACGTCGTCCGCGTGAACTCGTCGATGTTCGCGCGGGTGCCCGGGCCGGCGGAGACCGACGAGACCGAGGCGACGATCTCGGCGTACGACACCGTCGCGGCCCGCGAGACCGCCGCGACCATCGGGATCGTGGCCTGGCCGCCGCAGGTGATCATGTTGACGTTCATCTTGGCCACGTGCTCCTGGCCGTTGACCGGCGGGATCACGGCCGGGCCGACCGCGGCGGGCGTGAGGTCGATCGCCCGGATGCCGGCCTCCTCGTATCGCGGGGCGTACTCGCGGTGCACGTACGCCGAGGTCGCCTCGAAGATCAGGTCCGGCAGCTCGTCCTGCTTGAGCAGCCAGTCGACGCCCTCGTGGGTCGACTCGAGCCCCTTCGCGGCCGCGAGCTTGAGGCCCTCGGAGGAGGGGTCGACGCCGATCATCCAGCGTGGCTCGATCACCTCCGAGCGCAGCAGCTTGTACATGAGGTCGGTCCCGATGTTGCCGGGCCCGACGATCGCGGCAGTCAGCTTGGCCATCTCACTCCTCGCAGGTCATTCGGTGAAGGTGACGCTCAGCGGCTCGAACCCGCTGATGGTCGCGACGACCCGGTCCCCCGGGACGAACGGCACGAACGGGCCCAGGGCCCCGGACAGGATCAGGTGGCCGGCGCGCAGCGGGTCGCCGTACCGGTGGGCCTGGACGGCGAGCCAGCGCAGCGCCTCGAGCGGGTCGCCCAGGCAGGCGGCGCCGTTGCCGGAGGAGCGCTCCTCGCCGTTGATGGTCAGCGACATCGTCACGTCGCGGGGCTCGAGGTCGTCGAGCGAGCGGCCCTCGCGGCCGACCACGAAGAGGCCGCTGGAGGCGTTGTCCGCGACGGTGTCGGTGAACGTGATCGCCCAGTCGGCGATCCGGGAGTCGACGATCTCCAGCGCCGGCAGCGCGACCTCGACCGCGTCGCGGACCAGCTCGAGGGTGATCTCGTCCTCGGTCGCGGGGTCGATGTCCTTCGCGAGGACGAAGGCGACCTCGCCCTCGACCCGCGGCTGCAGCAGCGTGCGCATCGAGATCGGGTCGCCGTCGACGCCGCTGCTGACGTCCATGTCGTCGAGCAGGTAGCCGAAGTCGGGCCGGTCGACGCCGAGCTGGTTCTGCACCGCCTCCGAGGTCGCGCCGATCTTGCGGCCGACCACGGTCGCTCCCCCGGCGAGCCGCGCCTTCACGAGACCCTGCTGCACGGCGTACGCCGCGTCGAGGTCGTCGGTGCCGATCAGGTCGCGGACCGGAGCACACGGGACCCGGGTCGCCTGCGCCTCGGAGAGACGCGTCACAGCGGCAGAGATCGACTCCTGAGACGTCACGAGACGATAGTAGAACCTGTTACAGTTTCTCGCCATGACGACCCCCCTTCCGGAGACCGTCGACGTCGTCGTGGTCGGAGCCGGCGGAGCCGGCATGACGGCCGCGCTCGCGGCGAGGTCCCGCGGCCTCGACACGGTGCTCATCGAGAAGAGCTCCTACTTCGGCGGGTCGACCGCGCGCAGCGGCGGCGGGGTCTGGATCCCCGGCAACTACGCGCTCAAGAAGGCCGGCCAGGACGACCCGCTGGAGAACTCCAAGCTCTACCTCGACTCGATCGTCGGCGACGTGGTGCCGAAGATCCGCCGCGACACCTACCTCGAGCGCGGCGCCGAGGTGCTCGACTTCGTCCGGGAGAAGACCCCGCTGCGCTTCACGTGGGTGCCGCAGTACGCCGACTACCACCCCGAGGCACCGGGCGGCCGACCCGCGGGCCGCTCCTGCGAGCCGATCCCGATGGACGCCCGCTTCCTCGGCGACGAGCTCGACCGGCTGCACCCGCAGTACACCAAGGCGCCAGCCAACATGATCGTCACCCAGGCCGACTTCCGGAAGATCAGCCTCGGGCTGCGCACCATCCGCGGCCCGATCACGATGATGAAGGTCTTCCTGCGCCGGATGGTCTCGCTGGTCCGCGGCCAGAAGCTCTTCGCGATGGGCAACGCGATCGTCATCGGCCTGCGCAAGGGGCTCATCGACGCCGGCGTACCCGTCCACTACGACACCGAGCTCCACGACCTCGTGCTCGAGGACGGTCGCGTCGTCGGGGTCCGCGTCCAGCACGACGGCGCCGAGCACGTCATCCGCGCGCGCCGCGGCGTGATCCTCGGCAGCGGCGGCTTCGAGCGCAACCTCGAGATGCGCGAGAAGTACCAGCCGCAGCCGACCTCGGTCGACTGGACGACCGGCTCGCAGTTCAACACCGGCGGTGGCATCCTCGCGGGCATCGCCGCGGGCGCCCAGACCGACCTGATGGACGACTCCTGGTGGGGCCCGACCATCCCGCTCCCGTCCGGCCCGTGGTTCTGCCTGGCCGAGCGCAACCTGCCGGGCTCGATGATCGTCAACCAGGCCGGGCAGCGCTACATGAACGAGGCGCTCCCCTACGTCGAGGCCGTGCATGCGATGTACGACGGCGAGGCGACCGGCGTCGGCCACGTGCCGAGCTGGATGATCATCGACCAGCGCTACCGCAACCGCTACATCTTCGCCGGGCTCTTCCCGCGTCAGCCCTTCCCGGGCCGTTGGTACAAGCACGGCACCATCAAGAAGGCCGACTCGATCGAGGCGCTGGCCGCCGAGATCGAGGTGCCGGCCGACGCCCTGCGCGCGACCGTCGACCGCTTCAACGGCTTCGCGAGGACCGGCGTCGACGAGGACTTCCACCGCGGCGAGTCGGCGTACGACAAGTACTACTCCGACCCGACCGTGAAGCCGAACCCGTCCCTGCACACCATCGACGACGGCCCGTTCTACGCCGTCAAGATCGTGCCCGGCGACCTCGGCACCAAGGGTGGCCTGGTCACCGACGAGAAGGCCCGCGTGGTCCGCCCCGACGGCTCCGTCATCCCCGGCCTGTACGCCGCCGGCAACGCGTCGTCCGCCGTCATGGGCCACACGTACGCCGGCCCCGGCGCCACCATCGGCCCCGCCATGACCTTCGGCTACCTCGCCGCCGAGACCATCGCCGCCGAGCCCACCGCTGGTTGAGGTGCGAAGGCGCGCTAGCGCCTGAGCCTCGAAACCCCTGAAAGCCAAGGAGCCACCTGAATGCCCATCGATCCCGACGTCGCGATCGGCGCCGAGCTCGGCTCGGTCGACTTCTCGTGGACCGAGAGCGACGTCCTGCTCTACCACCTGGCGCTCGGCGCGACCGACCTCTCCTACACGCTGGAGACGGCCGGCCTCCAGGTGCTCCCGTCGTTCGGCGTCGTCGCGCCGACGTTCCACGCGAGCGACCCGCCGCCGCTCGACCTGCCGGGGTGCGACATCAACCTAGCCCAGGTCGTGCACGGGTCGCAGTCGATCTCCGTGGCCGGGCCCGTACCCCCGTGCGGCTCGGCCACGGTCACCACCCGGATCAGCGAGATCTGGGACAAGGGCAAGGCCGCCGTGATCTGGCAGGAGGGCGTCGCCCGCTCCGCCTCCGGCGAGGAGCTGTGGACCACCCGCTCGTCGATCTTCGTCAAGGGCGAGGGCGGCTGGGGCGGCGACCGCGGCACCTCCTCCCCCGTCGAGCTCCCCGAGCGTGCACCCGACACCGACACGACGTACGACGTCTGGCCGCAGCAGGCCCTGCTCTACCGCCTCTGCGGTGACCGCAACCCCCTGCACGCCGACCCGGACTTCGCCAAGGCCGCCGGCTTCCCCGCCCCGATCCTGCACGGCCTCTGCTCCTACGGCATCGTCCTGCGCACCCTCACCGAGCAGCTCCTCGACGCCGACGCCTCCCAGGTCGCCGGCTTCGGCGTGAAGTTCGCCGGCGTCGTCTTCCCCGGCGAGACCATCCGCGTGCAGGGCTGGCGCGAGGACTACCGCATCGTCGCCTCCGCCACCGTCGCCGGCGGCGACCGCGACGGCGCCCCCGTCCTCGGCGACGTGGTGTTGACGCTCGCTTAGGGACGGGCGGGTTCGCTTGCTGACGGATGCGATCTCGACCAGAGTTCGCTTGCCGTATCTGCCTGGCCGCACTCGCAATGCGCCTAGGGCATCCGCCGCCCGCCGGCGTAGCTGAGTGCCCGCATCTGCCGATGAGCTTGTGCTCTACCGGTTGCGGAATGCCACGACAACGATCGGCACAAGGAGGACCGTGCCGATCAGGACAAGGGGCAGGAGATCAAGGAAGATGCCCGCGACCAGCACACCGACAACGCAGATGACCACCAGACGGCAACGCCAGTTCTCGCCGTAGATTCCCCGCATCCGGGCGGCACCTTGCCGCAACGGGGGTGTGCTCATGGGCGGGGACGGTACTCGACAGTGCTCAGTCCCGGCGCGACCAACGCGACACGCTCGCAAGCCCGCGACCCGAGCGCCGCACATGCCGATGAGCGCGTCGTCCGTTGACACACCAAGCACCGCTGGCCCGCCTCTACCGGTGCGTCCAGTGTCAGCCGACGAACCGCGACGCCACCACTTCATGCGAAGGACGTCGAATGCAAGCTCATCTGGTCAACGCAGCTCGACGCTCTGGCCATGAGCGCCGACCCACGCGACCACAGCGCTTGGGCCGAGTCAGCCGGGCAACGACCGCGTTGGCTGCACTACCGAGTCCCCTCCAGGTTTAGAGTGCCCGCCTCAGCCACAGGCCCCTACGGTTGGGCCATGCTCGATCCTGACCACCTCTTGGCCGGGCCCCGCGGGAGACGCCTGTGCTTGGAGTTCGTCTTGGCGTTGGCGCGTGAGGCTGCCACGCCCCTGGCCGAGGAACTGCTGCGGGCGGTGTTCTTCGCAGCGCATCAGCTTGACCCTGGCTGTGGTGTCTCCCGGGTGATGCTCTCGGCGTCGGGTGAGGAACCCAGCCCCGCAATGCCGAGCTTCACGCCGGAGGATGTGGCGGAGCTGGTGGGCGTCCTCCCGCTTACGGACATCGACGATTGTCTGCTGATGGACGCGCTGACCGCCGCCGTGGACAGCGCCCAGTACTGGCAGGAACCCGACGGCGAGGACGTAGTCGCCGCCGAACCCAGCGTTCAGGCTTCGCTCACGCGCATCGCGGCGTCCATCGCATCATCCGACGCTGCGGCGTGGTGGGTGGAGCCGCTGAGCCGGACAGCGCAGTACAGCGTGGCGTTCCAGGACGGGGATTCACCCGCCTCCACGCTGCCAGGCACGGCCACCGAGCACCTCGAACGGTGGCGCTCGGAGACAGTGACCAGCGAGACGCGCGCCCGTCGGGACCGGCCTCCTGACCCGCACGCCAACTGGAGCGGTGAGTGGTGGTCGACACCGCCGCGTCACCTGACCCGAACCACGCGGAGTCGTGGCACAGAAGGCGCGCTCGGCTTGCGCTTGGTCGAGGATGCCCACGGCTGGGACCGTGCCTTCGTCCATCCGGTCGATGTCCCAGACACCCTGAACGTGTACGAGGTCGACGGACCGCAGGCGTGGGCGCGGCTATGCGGCCGCTTTCCGCTGGAGGTCACCGCGTCCCGTCGTCACGACTGGTTCCGCACCACCGGTGCGGCCGGAAGGTGGGTCATACCCGACTGGTCCCAGGCCGCCGAGGAGTTCGACGCCATCCACCTCACCGTCGCCGGCTACCTGGCAACCGCTGGTAGAGCCGTTGCCGTCACCGAGGACACGGCCTCCGTCCTTGCCGGCTGGGACCCCGACCAGACGTACTGGCTGACCGACGTCGTGCTGGCTTCCGCACCCGAGCGAACGTGGATTCGCGACGACGACACGTGGACCGAACAAACCCACTGATTCACCGTTGCCGTCCGCAACCCGCGGAAAGCTTGCGCTGCGGCGCTCCGGGCAGGCCGCGACCCGAGCGTCCGCACAGGTGGCCGATGGGGCGACGTCAGGACGACGCGTGCAAACTCGAGGCGCGGAGAACGCCGATGAGGTGTGAGAGGTCGTGCCATGCGTCTTCCGGCCCACGGTCATGCGAAGCGTTCATGCTGTCAGCGGCGTCGTCACTTACCTGGCCGACCGTGAACGAGGTCGGCTCCTGCGCCATCTCCGGTTCGCCCGTCATGGCGGTGAGCTGACGCAGCAGGTCCCTTCGACTCGCGAGATAGAACTCGTCGAAGCTGACGTCGTCGACCATCGAGACCTCCTCTCACCAATCACACGCACTGCTGGCGGTCCAGGTTCCCGACGATCTCCGAGTATGCCGACGTCGCGGCGCCGCTCCGGGCGTCCCGACGCGGTCGCGCGACGGCCCCGACGCACCGAACGAGGTGGCGACGCGTTGCCTCACTGACCGGCGCCCGGCCAGCGATGCCAGTCGGTGTGCGGCGGCCGCCGGGCACCCGAGTGTCTCGGGCGAGGTCCGCCTAGAGCTCGTGGCCCAAGCGCCAGGCCCGCGTGCGGCCGAGGCTCAGCACGTCCTCCGGATTCACGACGCGTGCCGACACCCGGGCCGAGACCGTGGACGAGGTCCGGAGCGAGCCGGTCGGCGTACCCAGGATCGCCTTGCGGAGCAGCCACGCCGAGCCGTCGGCGACCGCGCGGAAGTTGGGCTCGTAGCCGAAGACGGTGACACTGCCGCGGCCGTGCCGCTCGACCGTCTGGGCCGCGGTGCCGGCGAGGGCGCCGGACTTCTGGGCGAAGCCGGAGACGAACATGTCCTGCGGGAAGGCGCCGACGACCCGGGCCTTCCCGGGGTGCAGGACGAGGTTGTAGTCGCTGTCCCACTCGATCATGGTCGGTCCGTGCGGGGTGCGGATCCGCATCAGCGCCCCGGGCGAGGTGGTCGTGGGGGTGGCCATGCCGACGCGGGAGATCCCCAGCGCCGAGGCCAGCAGGGCGCCCTCCTGCCACCCGACGTACCGGCCTCCCCGCTCGACCCAGTCCGCCACGGCGGCGCGACCGTCCTCGCCGAGGCGACGGTAGACGGGCGTGGAGTCGACGTTGCCGACGACCAGGACGTCGACCTTGCGCAGTGCGGAGGCGGTGATCCTGCTCGGCGTGAGGACGCGGTACGGGAGCTTCCAGTCCTCACCCAGGCGCCACTTGAGCCACCCGGAGTACTGGTAGTCGTTGAACGTCTTCTTGAACTGGTCGACCACCACGATCCGCGGCACCCGCCCGGAGGGCTGCGGCGTGACCGGTGCGGTCTCCGGCTCCACGGGGGTCACCTGAGCGGTCACGGGCGAGCCCGTCGAGCCGCCGTCGATGCCGGCGAGCAGCGGCAGGCTCCAGCCGCTCACGTCGTAGAAGTAGGGGAAGGGCACGTACGTGTCCTCGTTGAGGACCGCCTGCACCCAGTGCTTCTGCGGCTGGGCGAGGCTGACCCAGTAGGTGCCGGCCGGCAGCGTCGTACGGCGCGGCGCCTCGCCGTACGGGCGGTAGTCGTCGACGACGGTCGAGTCGACCAGCCGGTCCACCTCGACGTGCGCGGCCTGGAGCCGGCTCACCACCCGCCTCGTGTCGCGCGAGTCGCCGCGCAGGAAGTAGCCGCACACCGGCCGGTCGGGGACGGTCCGCTCGAGCTCGTGGCCGGGGTTGTAGATCCGGTTCGGCTCGAGCTCGCACCGCTCCCCCTGCGCCTGCGCCTCGACGAAGGTGTCGCGCCAGGTCTGCAGGACGTCGGCCCGATGGGTCGCCCCGGTGTAGAGCGTGGTGAGCGCGGAGGTGAACTGGTGGCGCACGCGGGCCGGGTACGGCGAGCCGTCGCCCTGCTCGAAGGTCATCCCGACCGCCCCCAGCTGCGTGGTCGGCACGGTGTCGCCGTAGACCTGGGCGAAGAAGTCGTAGCCCGACCGCCACGTCTCGTAGCGCCAGCCGTGGGCGTCGAACGCCGCGGAGTTCGCGGGGCCGTACATGTCCAGGACCTCGTCGTAGAGCCCGTCCGGGGTCTCGGCGTAGACCGGGTCGGCGACCGGCGGGAAGAAGTAGCTGCGTCCGCTGTTCTCGTGCTCGTCGACGAACAGCTGCGGCGGGTTGTCCCACAACAGCTGCAGCCGGCCGGAGACCTCGGGCTGCGTGCCCACCAGGCCGTCGCGGTTCATGTCGAACGCGTAGGAGTTGTAGCGGCGGTCGTGCGCCCGGCCGTCCGGGTTCTGCACCGGGATGAGGCCGACGATCGCGTTGTCGAGGATCGAGGTCGCCACGCAGTCCGTGCGGTCGGCCAGCTCGTGCAGCAGCCGGACCACCGCGTCGCCACCGGACGGCTCGTTGCCGTGGACGTTGGCCCCGATCCAGAGGATCGTCGGGGTGCGGGCGATGATCTCGGCGGCCTCCTCGTCCGGCGTCGAGGGATCGCGCAGCCGGTCGAGGTCCTGCCGGATGGTCGGCAGCTCGTCGAGCGTGCTGGCGTTCGAGACGAGCGCGTAGCGCAGCGGCCGGCCCTCCCACGAGTGGGCGTAGACCCCCGTCACCACCCGGTCGCTGGCCTCGTCGGCGGCCTGCCAGTAGCGACCGATCTCCTGGTTGGTCGCCTCCCGCGACCCGAGCGGGAAGCCGAGCACGTCGTCCGGGGTCGGTACGGCGCCGGCGAGCTCGGGCTCGGTGCTCGCCGGGTCGCAGTCCGCGCGGGCACTGGTCGGCTGTCCCGCGGGCAGCGCGTCCGCCACGTCGGTGACGCAGAGGGCGACCAGGCTGGCGGCGACCGCCGCGGCGAGGGTTCGGCGCATGCCCGGAGCGTAGGGGGCTCCCCCGCTCGCCGCCATGCATCCGTCCAGCTACGCGGCCATGCCGGTGGTCAGGAAGGCCAGCGCGACCACGACGCTCAGCGGCAGGAACAGCACGGCGGCGGTCGCGGCGACGGCGGGGCGGCGTACCGATGCGACCAGGACGAGCGCTCCGAGGATCACCAGCACGTGCTCGATGCCGGGCCAGGCGCCGGGCGGGCGGTAGGCCCAGACCTGCAGGGCGTCGCCGAAGAACATCGCGGCGCACGCGGCCGTCGCGAGCGACGCGGCGAACCACGAGCCGCGGACCGCCCAGACGCCGGCGGCGCCGAGCACCGAGCCGACCAGGACCGAGAGCTGGAGCCACGTCTGGGTCGAGGCCGAGGTCAACACAGACCGGTCGTTGCCGAGCCAGTGGATCCCGGCCAGGTAGTAGGCCTCGACCGCGACCACCAGCATCAGCACGCCCGCGAGCGCGCCGGCGACCGGTCCGATCCGCAACCGCGCGGCGAGCAGCACCCCGACGGCGTACGCCGAGGCCGCCCACACCGCGCAGGAGTTGGCGGCCGCCGACCAGACCGACGGCCGCTCGGCGTTCCAGGCCAGGTCGAGCACGCCGAGCGCCGTACCGGCGCCGACCGCGACCACGAGCGCGATGGGGAGGGTCAGGAGTGCGCGCTGCTGCGTGGGCGTGGGAGTCGGCGGGGCGGTCGTCGCGATCGTCATGCGTCCAGCGTCGGCGGGCGCGGCGCGCGGGACCTCCACCCCAGGTACCGACGGCCCACCGTCAAGTACCGGCACTCATGCGACGTTCTGACACTCCACTGCCACTTTCTCGGCGCTTCTGCCACGCGGCGCAGCGGCGCTGCCCTACCGTCGCCCGCATGCCACGTCGCGCCGTCTCCGCGCTGCTCGCCACGACCGCTGCTCTCGTCGGACTGGGCCTGCCGGCCGTCAGCCCGGTCGCCGATCCGGCCGCGGCCGAGGGGCAGCGCCCGGCACCCCGCTCAGCGGTGCCGTTCCCGACCCGCACCGCCGCCGACCGCGACGGCAACACCCGCCTCGCCGACGACCGGGGACGGATCCTGCAGCTGCGCGGCGCCAACCTCGGCAAGTTCGACGACATCACCGAGCAGGACGTGGCCGATCTCGGCGCGGCCGGGCTCAGCCTGCTCCGACTCCCGATCCAGTGGAGCCTGGTCGAGCCCACCGAGGGCAGCTACGACGCGGCGTACCTCCAGCACGTCCAGGACGTGCTCGACTGGGCGCACGAGGCCGGCCTCCTCGTGCTGGTCGACTGGCACCAGGACGTGTTCGGTCCGGCGTTCGGCTTCGACGGCGCACCCGCCTGGGCCACCCGGACCGACGGCCTCGAGTTCGAGCCGGTGGACGGCAACTGGTTCAACAACTACTTCCACCCGGCGGTCCAGGCGGCCTTCTCACACCTCTGGAACGACGCGGACCTCCAGGAGGCGCAGGTCGCGGCCTGGACCCACGTGGCCGCCCAGCTCGCCGGCTCACCGGCACTGCTAGGCTACGACCTCTTCAACGAGCCGATGTGGACGTCGGGCACGTTCGAGACCCAGGAGCTGCCCGCGATGTACCGCCGGGTGATCGCCGGCATCCGGTCCGTCGACGCCCGCTCCTGGCTCTGGATCGAACCGACCGTGCTCGTCGGCGAGGGCCTGCCGGTCCGCCTGCCCGGGATCGAGGACCCCCGCGCGGGTGCCGACCGGATCGGCTTCGCGCCGCACGCCTACTCGAGCGCGGTCGAGGACGGCGGCGACTGGGACGCGACGAGCATCTGGGTCTCGGCGTACGAGGCGCAGATCACCCAGTACCCGCGCCGGCACCACCTCCCCGTCATCGTCGGCGAGTGGGGCCCGATCGCGGCCAACGCCGACTTCCCCGGCAACGTCGAGCTCGTCGAGCAGCAGGCCGCGAGCTTCCCGCGCTTCGCCTCCGGATGGGCGATCTGGTACGGCTGCCGGTCCGCGACCGGCGGCGGCTACTGCATCTTCACCGACGACGCCGGCCACCTCGACCCGGGCCGAGGCGCCGCGTGGCGCCCCTACGCCCTCGCCCTCGCCGGACGCACCGTCCGCGAGACCGCCGGCGCCCACCGCTTCCGGCTCAGCTACCGGCCACGGCCCGGCACGACCACGGTCATCGTCCCGAGCGGGTTCGCCACCCGACCCGACGTCGCCGTCACCACGGGGACGCGGGCGGCGCCGGCCCGGGTCCGGATGTCCGCGCCGACCGCCACGGGAGCGCGCACGATCACGGTGCGGCCCCGACACCGGCCGCAGGGCACCTGGACGCTGACCATCAGCGGTTGAGGATCTCGCGCACCCACGACGGCGGCGGGTTGGTGCGGTGCTCCTCGCCGACGAAGACCGTCGGGACGGTCTCGTCGCCGCCGTTGACCGAGCGCACCCGCGCGGCGGCGTCGGGGTCGGTGCGGATGTTCACCCACACCGCCCGGCGCCCGAGTGGGCCGAGGGCGAGGCGCAGGCGGAGGCAGTAGGAGCAGCCGGTGCGCCAGTAGATGATCGGCCGGCCGTCGGCGCGGGCCTCCTCGTCGCCCGGTGACCTCGGGAAGGGGTAGGGCGTCAGCGTGACCACCACGACCAGCGCGGCGATCACGAGGATGACGACCTCGGTGGTCATCTCACGGCTTCCGCGCCACGACGTACAGCCGCTGGCTGGTCTCGCCGCGCGACTCGACCGGACCGCGTCGGTACCACTCGACCTCGGTCAGCCCGGCGGCGCGCACGAGGGCGACCACCTCGTCCTGCTCGTGGTAGACGAAGTCGAGGTCGACCGGGACGTCGAACCACTCGTCGTGGTGGCGCACCTGCGTGCCGGCGTGCAGTGCCAGGACCAGCAGGCCGCCCGAGGCCAGGGGCCGCGCGAGCGCGTCGACCGCGGCCGGGAGCTCGGAGCCGGCGAGGTGGATGAGGGAGTACCACGCGAGCACCGCCGACCAGCCCGGCGCGGTCGCCGGGCGCATCAGCCGGCGCAGGTCGCCGACCTCGTAGGAGCCGTCCGGGAAGCGCCGGCGCGCCTCCTCGACCATTCCCGGCGACAGGTCGATCCCGGTCGCGTCGGCGCCGGCCTCGGCGAGGTGGGCCGTCACGTGGCCCGGCCCGCTGCCGACCTCGACGACCGGTCCCCCGCCGGCGTGCGCGGCGACGCGGTCGAGCAGCCAGGTCTCGAACGGCAGGCCCTCCAGCTCGGTCAGCAGGCTGTCGGCGTACGCCGTCGCGACCGCGGAGTACGACGACCGCACCCGCTCGTCGCGGGCCTCGCCGCCGGCGGCCAGGACGTCGACGACCGGGGCCGCCGGCTCGTCGGCGGGCGTGGTGCTGGGCGGGTCGCCGAGCAGGTGCATCCAGCGGCTGTCGCGGTCGCCGCCCCGGCGCGGGAGCTCCCGGACCAGGCCGCGTCCGGCCATCCGGCGCAGCACCTCCTCGACGTCGGAGCGATCGGCGAAGGCGTGCAGCCGGTCGGTGCGGGTCCGGAGCTCGCCGGGTGCCTGCGGACCGCGCAGCAGGAGCACCGTCACGAGCGCCTTCTCGTCCTCGGCGAGGCCGAGCACCTCGTCCAGCGCCTGGTGGTACTTCAACGTCCGCCGCCCGGTGTCGGACCACACGATGCGCAGCAGCCCGCGGTCCTTGAGCCGCCGGCCGACCTGCTCGATCGTGTGCTCGTCGTAGTCGGTCACCGGCTCGCGGCTGTTGGACTGGTTGCAGGCGGTGCGCAGCGCGTTCAGCGTCAGCGGGTACGACGCGGGCACGGTCACCTGCTTCTCCAGCAGGCTGCCGAGGACCCGCTGCTCCTCGGCGTCCAGCACCACGTCACGCACGGGGAGATCGGTCACAGGCCCAGCCTAGGAGGACGGGCGCAGCACCAGGGGCAGGAACACCTCATCGACGATCGAGACCAGCACGTCGTCGGGGACCGTCCCGAGCCGCATCATCGCCTCGTGCCGGAAGAGGTCCGGAGCCAGGGTCCGCACCCGCGGCGTCAGCCGCCCCGGGTCCACCTCGCCGCGCTCGACCGCCCGCTCGAAGACGACGTCGAGCGAGTTGATGCTCTCCGCGACCACCAGGCCGCGCAGGTCGTACGGCGTCGTGCCGGTCTCCTGGAAGTAGCCGCCCATGTAGATGATGAAGAGCGCCATCAGGACGACCCGCTTCTCGTTGGCCTCCCGCATCAGCCCGAGCAGGTCGCCGCGCAGGCTCCCCGTGTCGGGCAGCTCGGTGCGGTGGAGTCGGCTGGCGTAGGCGACGGCGGCCTCGGCCAGCTCCCGCTTGGTCGCCCAGCGCCGGTAGACGACCGTGCGGCTGGTGCCCGCGCGCTGGGCGACACCCTCGAAGGTGAGCGCGCCGTACCCCACGTCGGCGAGCTCGTCCCAGGTCGCCTGGAGCAGCGCGTCCTCGAGCTCCTCGCCCCGGCGGCGGCGCTGCGGCTGCTCGTCAAGATCCACTTGCGTATCTTATCCCGTCGACCTAAGCTGAGCCAGCCAAGAAACACCTACGTATCTAAAACGGGACGCCCCATGACCCAGGCCAGCACCAGCGCCGCCCCCACCCCGCCCGCGGACGACACCCTCGACCCCGAGCTCAAGCGGATCGCGATCGCCGTCATCACCGGCGCCGTCGCGGTCATCCTCGACACCACGATCGTGAGCGTCGCACTGCACGACCTCAGCGGCGCGCTCGACGCCTCCGTCGAGACGATCCAGTGGGTCAGCACCGCCTACCTGCTCGCGATGTTCGTCAGCATCCCGGTCTCCGGGTGGGCGCAGAGCCGGCTCGGCGCCAAGCGCCTCTGGCTGGTGGCGCTGGCGATCTTCTTCCTCGGCTCGGTGCTGTGCGCCCTGGCCTGGAACGCCGAGAGCCTGATCGCCTTCCGCGTCGTCCAGGGACTCGGCGGCGGCGTGATGATGCCGCTGATGACGACGATCCTCATGCAGGCCGCCCACGGCCGGAACCTCGGCCGCCTGATGGCCGCGGTCAGCCTCCCGGCCGCGCTCGGGCCGATCCTCGGCCCCGTCGTCGGCGGCCTGATCCTCGGCGGGCTGAGCTGGCACTGGCTCTTCCTGGTCAACGTGCCCTTCTGCGTGGTCGGCATCGCGCTCGCGGTCCGGATGCTGCCGGCCGACCCGCCGACCACCCGGATCCCGCTCGACGTCGTCGGGCTCGGCCTGGTCGTCCCCGGAGTCGTGGGCGTCATCTACGGGCTCTCGCAGGTCGGCGGCGAGGACGGCTTCGGCAGCCCCGACGTGCTCGTCCCGCTCGTCGGCGGCCTCGTGCTGATCGCCGCGTTCACCGGCTGGGCCCTCCGTCGCGGCTCGAGCGCGCTCATCGACGTACGGCTCCTGCGGCACCGGCCGCTCACCGTCTCGACCTCGCTGATGTTCCTCGCCGGCGCGGCGCTGTACGGCGCGATGCTGCTGCTCCCCCTCTACTGGCAGATCGTGCGCGGCCACGACGCGCTCGGGGCCGGGCTGCTGCTCATCCCGCAGGGCGTCGGCGCGCTCGCCTCCCGCACCGTGGCCGGCCGGCTGACCGACACGATCGGCGGGCGCTGGGTCGCGGTCGTCGCCTTCCTGGTGATGTGCGTCGCGACGGTCCCCTTCGCGTTCGCCGACGCCAGCACCCCGCAGTGGTGGCTGCTGCTGGCGCTGCTGGTGCGCGGCTTCGGCATGGGCGCCGCGTTCATCCCGCTGATGACGCTGGCCTACCAGGGCCTCGAGCGGCACGAGATGCCGGACGCCAGCATCTTCACCCGCACCGCCCAGCAGGTCGGCGGCTCGTTCGGCGTCGCGGTGCTGGCCGTCGTAGTGGCCAACGTCGGCTTCGACGAGGCCTTCTGGTGGTCGATCGCCTTCACGCTGGTGGCGGCGATGCTGTCCCTGCTCGTGCCTGCGCGATCGTCGTCACCCGCCCCCGCTCCGGGTCCCAGCGCCGCAGCTCGGTGAGGCGCAGCTCGACGTCGGCGTGACCGAGCAGGTCGACGACCCGCTGCGCCTCCGACCGCGGCAGCCGGCGCGCGATCGTCACGTGCGGCAGCCAGCCCTCGTGCTGGTGGTCGGGCACCTGCACGCGCACCGCGAGCACCCGGCGTACGACGTCGTCGGCGATGTCCACCGCGCGCGCGACCGTCAGGCGCTCGCCGCCGAGGAGCAGGAGCCCGGCCGCCCGGGCACGCACGGGGAGCATCGCGCCCAGCCGTGCGCGGGCGACGTCGACGGCGTCCTCGGGCAGCTCGGCCGCCGACACCACGGTCACGTGCGGGGTGTTGGTCGGGCCGGTGTGGTCGAGCATCGACGGCAGCCCCGCGTCGCGCAGCGCCTGCCAGTCCCGGAGCACCGCGTCCCGGCCCTCGTCGTCCGGGACGAGCTCGAGCGCGTGCAGTCGGGGCATCGGCCCATTCTGGCTTGTCCTGCGTCACAATGTCGGGTGTGGCGTCGGGTGGGACGGGAGCGGACAACGGCGGTGGGCTGACCAGCGTCCCTGCCGAGATGCTGCGGGTCGGTGAGGACCTCGACCTGCAGCGCGTGCTGCAGAGCGTGACCGACACCGGGACCCAGCTCAGCGACGCCCAGTTCGGCGCCTTCTTCTACAACGCGATCGACGCCGACGGCGACATCTACCAGCTCCACGTGGTCTCGGGCGCCGAGGCCGAGTCCTTCACGAAGATGCCGGCGCCGCGCATCACCGAGCTCTTCGAGCCGACCTTCAGCGGCGAGCGGACCGTCCGCGTCGACGACCTCCGCGACGGCCCCTACCGCGGCCACATGCCGCCCGGCCACCTGCCGGTCCGCTCCTACCTCGCCACGCCGGTCATCGGTCGCGACGGCACGGTCATCGGCGCCCTGCTCTTCGGTCACCAGGAGCCCGACGTCTTCGACGACCGCACGGAGGCCACCGTCATGGCGGTCGCCGCGCAGGCGGCGATCGCGATCGAGAACGCCCGGCTCTACGAGAAGGAGCAGAACGCCCGCCGCGACGCCGAGGAGGCGCGCGAGCTGCTGCGCCGCCACGTCGCCGAGGTCACCGAGGCGTCGCTGACGCTCCAGCGCTCGCTGCTCCCCTCGGAGATCCCGGTCGTCGACGGGCTCAGCGCGGCCGTCCGCTACCTCCCCGCGGTCGCCCACTCCGAGGTCGGGGGCGACTGGTACGACGTGGTCGCGACCGAGGGCGACACCATCACGCTGGCCATCGGCGACGTCCAGGGCCACAACATGCAGGCCGCCGCCGAGATGGGCCGGCTGCGCACCACGCTGCGCGCCTACCTCGCGGAGGGCCACCGGCCCGCCGACGCGCTCGCCCGCACCAACCGGCTGACCGCCTCCGACTACTCCGAGGCGCTGCTCGCGACCTGCTGCCTGATCACCATCGACCCGCGCAACGGCGAGGCGAGCATCGTGCGGGCCGGCCACCCGCTGCCGGTGCTGCAGCGCGCCGACGGCTCCGTCACCGAGATCGCCCTGCACGCCGGGCCGCCGCTCGGGGTCTACCCCGACCAGGTGTGGAAGGAGGAGCGGCTCCGCTTCGGCCACGGCGACCGGGTCGTGCTCTACACCGACGGCCTCGTCGACGTCCGCGGCGCGGGCACGGGCGGGCGGCTCGACGAGCTCCTCGCGGTGCTCGAGACGCTCGCCACCGCCTCCCCCGACGACGCCGCCGACGAGGTGCTGCGGGTGCTCGGCCGCAACGCCGACGACGACGTCGCGCTCGTCGTCTGCGACATCGCCCCGACCGACCACGTCGTCACCGTGCGCACCCCCGGGCAGGTCGCGCTCGCCCGGTCCCTCGTCACCGACCTCCTCGAGTCCTGGGAGCTGCCCGACCTGGTCCCGCTCGCGACCCTGGTCGTCTCCGAGCTGGTCACCAACGGGCTGCGCCACGGCGGCGGGTACGCCGACCTGCTGATGCGGCGTACGGCGCACGGCGTCCGCCTCGAGGTCACCGACTCCGACCCGGTCGCACCACTGCTGGTCGACGCCGACCCCGACGCCGAGGGGCACCGGGGCGTGATGCTGGTCGACGCGGTCGCCGCCGACTGGGGCGTCGACTCCGACCCGTCCGGCAAGACGGTCTGGGCCGAGCTCGTCCCCCACCTCGACTGATCGCTAGGGCACGAGCTCGGGGTCGAGGAAGGCGTCGATGCCGGCGATCGCGCCGGCGTCGTCGAAGGTGAGCAGGTTGAGGCTGTGGGCGAGGAACGCCCCGACCTGCTCGTCCCAGACGTGCTTGCCGACCGCGACCTGGCCGTTGGCCGTCGTCGCCGTGCACGACCAGCGCCGCCCCGGGCGCAGCGGGGCGCGGACCAGGAAGCCCTGCACGTCGGCCCGTCCGGAGTACCACTCGCCGAAGGGCGGCATCGCCATCACCACGTCGTCGGCGAGCAGCGCCACGACGGCCTCGATGTCCGCGCTCTCCCACGCCGCCATGAAGGACGCGACCGTGGCCTGCACGGCGTCGTCGCCGAGGTCGCGGAGCACCCGCTGCTGGCTCCGCTCGGGCGCGCGGTCGTGCAGTGTGGCGCGGGCGCGCTGGAGCGCGCTGTTGACCGCCGGCACCGAGGTGTCGAGCGCGGCCGCCACCTCGGCGGCCGGCATCGCGAGCACGTCGCGCATCACCAGGGTCGCCCGCTGCAGCGGCGGCAGGTGCTGGAGGGCCGCGACGAAGGCCAGCTCGACCGACTCCTTCTGCTCGTAGACGGCGTCCGCCGGGGTCGACGACCAGGAGAGCCCGGCCCCGGGCAGCGGCCCCAGCCAGACGGTCTCGGTCAGCGGCGGCGCGAGTCCGGCGGCCGGGTCGGCCGCCGGCGACAGGTCGACCGGGCGCAGCCGGCGGCCGCGACGCTCGATCTCGCGCAGGCACACGTTGGTCGCGATCGTCACCAGCCAGGTGGTGAGCGCGCTGCGCCCCTCGAACCGGTCGATGCCGCGCCAGGCCCGCACCAGCGTCTCCTGCACGGCGTCCTCGGCGTCGTGGGAGGAGGCGAGCATCCGGTAGCAGTGGAGCAGCAGCCCGGGGCGCAACGGAGCGACGAGCTCGTCGAACGCGGCCGTGTCGGTGCTGCTCATGACGCCATGCTCGCAGCGGCCGCCGACGTACCAGCGGTGACGGGAGCGCGCCGCCGGGCGGGGAGGGCCAGCCCGGCGAGCGCGCCCGCCAGGGAGAGCGTCGCCGCAGTGACCATCGCCGGGACGAAGCCGTCCACGAAGTCCTCCGGCGAGGCGTAGCCGCCGTGCGCGCCGAAGACCGCCACGGTCAGCGCGACGCCGAAGACGCCGCCGAGCTCGCGCATGGTGGCGTTGACGCCGGACGCCGTGCCCACGTCCCGGTCCTCGACCGCCGCCACCACGGCGCTCTGGCCGCACGGCACCGCCATCGAGACGCCGACGCCGCCGACCACGAAGGGGCCGAGCGCGTCGAGGTAGTCGCCGCCGGCCGTCACCGTGGCGGCGAACCACAGCATCGCGAGCCCTTGGACCGCCAGCCCGACGACCAACAGTGGGCGCTCGCCGATCCGGTCGGCGAGGTTGCCGGCGATCGGCGCGACCACGATGAAGGTCCCGGTCCACGCCATCAGCCGCAGACCGGCCTCGAGGGCGCTGTCGCCGAAGGCGAACTGGAGGAGCTGGCCGTAGAAGAAGACCGCCGAGAAGAGCGAGGCCAAGGTGAGGAAGGCCGCCACGTTGCCGGCGACGAAGCCGCGGCGGGCCAGCAGCCTGCCAGGGATGAGCGGGCGGGCGGCGTACCGCTCCCACGCGACGAACCCGGCGAGCAGCGCGGCTCCGGCGACGACGGTCCCGACCACCTCGCCGGAGCCCCAACCCTCGGTGGTGCTGCGGACCAGCGCCCAGACGAGGGAGAAGCAGCCGGCCGCGAGCAGCAGCACGCCCGGCAGGTCGAGGGTGCTGTCGGGCACCCGGGCCTCGGGGACGTAGCGGAGCACGAGGGGTACGGCGACCAGCCCGATCGGCGCGTTGACCCAGAAGATCCACTGCCAGTCGAGCCCGCCGACGACCAGGCCGCCGACCAGCGGACCGCACGCCACGGCGATGCCGGTGACCGCGCTGTAGAGCCCGACCGCCTCCCCGCGCCGCTCGGCCGGGAAGGCCGAGGTGAGCAGCGCCAGGCCGAGCGTGAGGACCAGCGCGCCACCGGCGCCCTGGATCGCGCGCATCGCGATCAGCAGGCCGGGGCCGTCGGCCAGCGCGCAGCCGATCGAGGCGAGCGCGAAGAGCGCGATGCCCGCGGCGTACGAGCGGGCGCGGCCGAGCCGGTCGCCGAGCACCGCCGCCGGGACGAGCAGCACGGCGAGGCTCAGGTTGTAGGCGTTGACGGTCCACTCGACCTGGGGCAGCGACGCGTGCAGGTCGCCGCGGATCGTGGGGATCGCCGTGGAGACCACCAGCGTGTCGATGGCGGCCATGAAGGAGCCGATCGAGGTGAGCACGATGACCCACCGTCGGTGTCGTGCGTCGAGCATGTCGTCCTCCCGGAACGGGGCAGCCGCCGTCGGCTGCCTGTGCTCGTGTGATCCGCCCCCTCGCCCGAACTCATCGGTGCCCCTAAGGTGCGCCCATGAGCCTCCTCGCCAGCTGGACGCAGGGCAGCCACGAAGCCGACGGCACCACGCACCCGACGTACCGCAAGGGCAGCGGCCCGGGCGTCATCGTGATCCATGAGATCCCCGGCCTCACGCCGGACGTGATCGGCTTCGCCGAGGAGGTCGTCGACGCGGGCTACACCGTGGTGCTGCCGCACCTCTTCGGCGAGCCGGAGGCGCCGATGAGCCCGATGGTGATGGCGAAGGTCTTCCCGAAGGTGTGCGTGAGTCGGGAGTTCACCACGATGGCGACCGGGCAGACCTCGCCGATCGCGGGCTGGCTGCGGTCGCTCGCGCGGTCGCTGCACGCCGAGCTCGGCGGACCGGGCGTCGGCGCGCTCGGCATGTGCTTCACCGGCGGCTTCGCCCTGGCGATGATGGTCGACACCTCGGTCGTCGCGCCCGTCCTCGCGCAGCCGTCGCTGCCGTTCCCGGTCGGCAAGAAGCGCGCGGCCGACCTCAACCTCTCCCCCGCCGACCTCGCCGACGTACGCGCCCGCGCCGCCGGCGGCTGCCAGGTCCTCGGCCTCCGCTACGCCGGCGACATGGCCACCGGCACCCGCTTCGAGACCCTCACCCACGAGATCGGCGACGCCTTCATCCGCGTGGAGTTCGACGGCAAGGGCCACTCCACCCTCACCGAGCACCGCCAGCAGGAGGGCGTCGACCGGGTCCTGGCCTTCTTCGCCGACAAGCTGGTCGGTTGACCCGACGGATCTGCGGGGTCCGATTCCCGCCAGAACGAAGCGCGTCGGGGGCCGACGCTGGAGGTATGACGCTCACCATCCACGCGCTGCCCGACGACGCCCTCGTGGACCCGACTTCTCAGGGAACCCCGTCACTTCTCAGGCGTTGCAACGCCTGAGAAGTGCAGGATTCACCGGTGCACCGGTGAATCCTGCATTCCGCGATGGCTCGCCTCAGACCGAGAGCACGATCCCGGACGTGGGGACGCCGGTGCCGGCGGTGACGAGGACGTGCTCGACGTTGGGGACCGGGTTGACCGAGGTGTTCCGGATCTGGCGGACGCCCTCGGCGATGCCGTTCATGCCGTGGATGTAGGCCTCGCCGAGCTGGCCGCCGTGGGTGTTGATCGGCAGCTTGCCGCCGAGCTCGATCGCGCCGTCGGCGATGAAGCCGGGCGCCTCGCCCCGGCCGCAGAAGCCGAGCTCCTCCAGCTGCATGAGCACGTACGGCGTGAAGTGGTCGTAGAGGATCGCCATCTGCATGTCGTCGGGACCGAGGCCGGACTGTCGCCACAGCTCCCGACCGACGACGCCCATCTCGGGGATGCCGATGTCGTCGCGGTAGTAGGACGTCATGACGTACTGGTCGACGCCGCTGCCCTGCGCCGCAGCCGAGATGTACGCCGGCTTCTGCGCCAGGTCCCGGGCCCGCTCCGCGGAGACGATGACCAGCGCGACCGCGCCGTCGCTCTCCTGGCAGCAGTCGAGCAGGTGCAGCGGGTCGACGATCATCCGCGAGGCCTGGTGGTCCTCGAGGGTGATCGGCTTGCCGTAGAAGAAGGCGTTGGGGTTGGTGGCGGCGTGCCGGCGGTCGGCCACGGCCACTCGCCCGAAGTCCTCCGAGGTCGCGCCGTACTCGTGCATGTAGCGGGTCGCCTGCATGGCCACCGTGGCGGCCGGGGTGCCGAGGCCCATCGGGTAGGACCAGGCGTTGTCGAGGCCGTTGGTGTTCACCTGCGTCGCGGCCGCGAGCGAGACCTGGCCGAAGCGCGACTCCGAGCGCTCGTTGAAGCCGCGGTAGGCCACGACGCAGTCGGCGACGCCGGTCGCGACGGCCATCGCGGCCTGCTGCACGGTCGCGCAGGCCGCGCCGCCGCCGTAGTTGATCCGGCTGAAGAAGCGCAGCTCGCCGCAGCCGAGCTCGCGGGCGACGGCGATCTCCGAGGAGGTGTCCATCGTGAACGTCGTGAAGCCGTCGACGTCGGCGGCGGTCAGCCCGCAGTCGGCGAGGGCGTGGCGCACCGCCTCGACGGAGAGCTGGAGCTCGGAGCGGCCGGACTCCTTGGAGAACTCTGTCGCGCCGATGCCGGCGATCGCGGCCTTGCGGTAGAGGCTCATCCGGCCACCACCCGAACGGTCCCGGTCACGTGGTCCCCGAGGGAGACGCGACCGACCACGGAGATCGTCGCGACACCGTCCTCGACCGCGTCGACGGTGCCGCTGAAGGTCAGCGTGTCGTAGGGGTGCGCGGGCGCGCCGAGGCGGATCGCGATCCCCTTGAGCTCGGCGTCGTGGCCGGCCCAGTCGACGACGAACTTCTCGACGAGCCCGTTGGTGGTCAGGATGTTCATGAAGATGTCCTTCGACCCGGCCGCCTGCGCGACGTCGCGGTCGTGGTGGACGTCCTGCCAGTCCCGGGTCGCGATCGCCGTGCTCACGATCGTGGTCGGGGTCATCGGCAGGCTCCACTCGGGGAGCTGCTCCCCCGCGCTCAGCGTCCTCATCAGGCCTTCCTCCAGATCGGCAGGGTCAGCTCGTCGTCGATGCGGTTCCAGTCCACGCGCAGCCGCATGCCCACCTCGATCTCGTCGTCGGACACGTCGACCACCTCGCCGACCATCCGGACGCCCTCGTCGAGGTCGACCAGCGCGATCACGATCGGCAGCTCCTTGCCGGGGACCGGCGGATAGCGGTGCACGACGTACGAGAAGACGGTGCCGGTGCCGGCCGCGACGTCGTAGCCGCGGTCGTAGGCCTCGCAGGACTGGCACGCCGGGCCGGGCGGGAAGCGCTTGGCGCCGCAGGCGTTGCACTTCTGGATCCGCAGCTCGCCGACCTGGGTGCCCTCCCAGAAGAAGCGGGAGTCGCGGCCGATCATCGGCCGGATCACGCCGGCGGTCATCAGCCCTTCTCCTTCGGGATGAACTTGAGGACCCGGAAGAGCATTGTCGCCACGACCTCGTCGCCGACGTACCAGGTGTTGCGCGAGGTCACGAAGTAGCCCTGCCCCATCGCGGTGTTCTTCGGTCCGACCACCGAGTCGAGCGCGCTGGTCACGCGGAGCTGCTCGCCGACGCGCAGGTAGCGCTCGTAGCTCTGCTCGCAGTTGGTGCCGAGGACGGCGGTGTAGCCGACCTCGGTGAGGTACTCCGTCATCCGGCTCAGCGGATCCTCCGGCGGCCGGCGTCGGCCGAGGCCGGGCATCGTCCACACCTGCGCCATCGACGGCGGCGCCTCGCCCTGCCGGAAGCGGTCGTTGTCGTAGCCCATCGCGTCGAGCCAGGTGCCGATCGTCGGCTGGTTGACCTCGTACGGCGCCTGCGACTCCGACGCCTCGCCGAGCGCGATGATCCGGTCGGCCTCGGCGCGGATCTTCTCGTGGAGCGCGTCGTCGCTCATCGGGGCACCCGGGGAAGCGAGAGCCCGAACATCGCGATCAGCTCGCGCTGCACCTCCTGTACTCCGCCACCGAAGGTGAGGACGAGGTTGCGCTTGGACTGGCCGTCCAGGTAGGTCATCAGGGCGTCGGTCTCCGGATCCGCAGGGTCGCCGTAGCGATGGACGATGTCGACGAGGTCGGCCGCGAGGTGCTGCACCTGGTCGGCGGCGAAGACCTTCGAGGACGACGCGTCGCCGACCGAGATCTCGCCGATCGCGGCCGCGCGCGCGACCTCCCAGTTGAGCAGCTCGTTGACCCGGAAGACCGTGGTGACCTCGCCCATCACGCGGCGTACGTCGGGGCGGTCGATCACGCCGGCCTTCGTGGCCCACTCCGCGACCTTGTCGCGCAGGCCCTCGAGCCGGCCGGCCGGGCCGAGCATCACGCGCTCGTGGTTGAGCTGGGTGGTGATCAGCTTCCAGCCCTGGTTCTCCTCGCCGACCAGCATGTCGACCGGCACCCGCACGTCGTTGTAGTACGTCGCGTTGACGTGGTGGGACCGGTCGGCGGTGATGATCGGCGTGAAGGAGTAGCCCGGGTCCGTCGTGTCGACGATGAGGATCGAGATGCCCTTGTGCTTGGGGGCGTCCGGGTCGGTCCGGCAGGCGAGCCAGACGTAGTCGGCCTGGTGGCCGCCGGTGGTCCAGAGCTTCTGGCCGTTGACGACGTAGTGGTCGCCGTCCCGCTTGGCGGTCGTGCGCAGCGACGCGAGGTCGGTGCCCGCGTCGGGCTCGCTGTAGCCGATCGCGAAGTGCACGTCGCCGGCCAGGATCCGCTTGAGGAACAGGTCCTTCTGCTTCTCGCTGCCGTAGCGGATCAGCGTCGGGCCGACCGTCTGGAGGGTCACCGCCGGGAGGTGCACGTCGGAGTACTGCGCCTCGTTGGCGAAGATCGTCTGCTCGATCTCGCCGAGCCCGTGGCCGCCGTACTCCTGCGGCCAGCCGACGCCCATCCAGCCGTCGTCGCCCATCTGCTTGACGACGCGCTGGTAGGTCTCGCCGTGCCGGTCGAGCGCCATGTCGCGGTGCTCGTTCTCGCTCGCGAGGCTGCCGAAGTAGGCGCGCAGCTCGGCCTTGAGCGCGCGCTGCGCCTCGGTGAGCTCGAGGTTCTTGCTCGCCGCCGACTCGACGTGGACGTCCTCGGCCTGGGCGCCGAGCGCGTGCGAGATGTCGGTGACCCACGAGAAGTAGCGGTGCATGGGGTAGGTGATGTCCACGCCCATGCCGCCGTGCAGGTGGTGACAGGTGCGCATCGCCTGCGGCGCCTCGTGGCAGGTCCAGTACGCCGCCACCGCGAGGTCGTCGGCCACGTCGAGGCCCTCCGCGATCCGCCACGCGGCGTTGCGCGCGGCCAGGTCGAGGGTCCGCGAGGCGATGTAGACGTCCGCGATCTGCATCGCGACGGCCTGGAACTCCGCCAGCGACCGGCCGAACTGCGTGCGTCCCTTGATGTACGTCGCGGTCAGGTCGCGCGCCCCCGCGACCACGCCCGCGGCCGTCAGGCAGAGACCGGCGACCGCCAGCTCGCGCAGCACCCGGGCCGCGTCGGCGCCGGCCAGCAGCTCGGCGGGCGCGCCGTCGAGCACGACCGTGTGCTGGGTGGTGCCGAAGGACGAGTGCGACTCGAGCAGCTCCACGCCAGCGCCCTGCGGGTCGACCAGCGCGACGACCGGGCCGTCGGCCGAGGTGGCGCTCACGAGCAGCCGGGAGGCGCGGTCGGCGTAGGTGACGCCGATCTTGCGGCCGGTCACCGTGCCGTCGGCGTACGACGTCGCCGGCTCCGCCGGGATCGCGCCGCCGACCTCGCGCAGCGCGGGGGTCAGGACCGTCTCGCCGCCGACGACGCCCGCGAGCAGCGCCTGCTGCCCCTCGGAGCCCGCGGCCGCGATCGTCAGCACGCCGCAGCAGAGGGTCTCCCAGACAGGGAGCTGGATCGCCCGCTGCCCGGTCTCGTCGAGGAGGACGGCCACGGCGGCCAGGCCGAGGCCCTCGCCGCCCTGCGCCTCCGGCACCGGCAGCCCGAGCAGCCCGGCGGACGCGAAGGCCGCCCAGGTCTTCTCGCCCCCGATCTCCTCGGCGTCCTCGCGCTCGATCGCGCGGTCCAGCGCCTCACGGACGACCGAGCGGACCGCCTCGATCTCCTCCGGTTCCTGCGTCACGTGCATCTCCTGCGAGCGTCTCGGGTACGGACGGGTTGCGAAACTGTAACCTGTTCTACTCTAGCCACAGGCGAAGGTCGAGAGGGAGGTTCGCCCGCGTGCCCCTGCCGTCTCCGCGAGCGCTCGTGAAGCGCAGCGTCTACGTCCCGCACGTCCGGATCCCCGAGGGCCGGATGGTCGAGCTGCCCGGTCGCGGGTCGACGTACGTCACCGACACGCCCGGCCCCGACCCGCACTCCCCGACCGTCGTGCTGCTGCACGCCGTGGGGTGCACCGGGCTGCTGACGTGGTTCCCGGCGATCGAGCCGTTGTCGCGGCGCTTCCGGGTCGTCACCCTCGACCAGCGCTGGCACGGCCGCGGCATCCAGAGCGACGACTTCTCGCTCCAGGACTGCGCCGACGACGTCGCCGCGCTGGTCGGCGTGCTCGGCCTGGAGGACGTCATCGTCGCCGGCTACTCGATGGGCTCGATCATCGCCCAGCGGGTCTGGCGCCAGCACCCGGAGGTCGTGGCCGGGCTCGTGCTCTGCGCGACCACCGACCGCTTCCGCTCGTCGGTGGCCGAGCGCGCCTTCCACCAGGGCATGGAGGTCACCATGCTCGGCGCCCGCGGGCTCTCCCGCTCGCGCACCGCCGCGCGGGCCGCTCGTACGGCGGGCCGCGCGACCGCCCGGGCCCTCGACATCGCCCCGCGCGACATCCACGACTGGGCGGTCGAGGAGTTCCGCAGCACCAGCCCGTGGGCGGTCGCCCAGGCCGTCGCCGCCCTCGGCCGCCACCACTCGCGCCCGTGGCTGGGCCGCATCGACGTCCCCACGGCCGTCGTGGTCACCACCAAGGACAAGGTCCTGCCGCCACGCCACCAGGTTTCGCTGGCGCGCCGGATCCCTGGCGCCACCATCCACGAGGTGGCCGCCGGTCACGCCGCCTGCGTCATGCAGTCCGAGCGCTTCGTGCCCGCCTTCATCGAGGCGGTCACCACCGTCAACGCACGTCGGCGCGACTTCCGCTCGCGTCCTTCTTCTTCCGTGCGCTCCGCGCGCGCTTGATCGGGGTCGGCTCGGTCCGGCCGGCGACCGCGGCCTTGAGCGCGGCGAGCTCGGCCGGGAAGCGCTGGACGAGGTCCTCGACCTCGGGCATCGACTCGCGGCAGGCGATGATCCCGACGTGCACGGTGCCGCGGTTGGACATCACCGTGATGTTGAGGCCGGCGCCGTGGAAGACCGGGCCGAGCGGGTAGAGCCCATCGATGCGGGCGCCCACGAAGTAGAGCGGCACCGGCGGTCCGGGCACGTTGGAGATGACCAGGTTGTGCACGACCGGGTGGCGCTCGGGCAGCTTGAGCCCGGCGTACGCGCGGACGGCGAGGCCGAAGGTGCGCGGCGCGGCGAACTCCGCCCAGTCCTGCAGCGAGTCGGCGCTGATCGCCTGGTGGTGCTCCTTGGCGTTGCGGTTGGCCTCGGCCATGTCCTGCAGCCGCTCGAGCGGATCGTCGGTGTCGGTGCCGAGCTTGGCGAAGAGCGCCGACACCTTGTTGGCGCCGCCGGTACGCCGCGACTCCTCGCGCACCGACACGGGCACCGAGGCGAGCAGGGAGCTCTGCGGCAGCTCGTCGCGGTCGTCGAGGTAGGAACGCAGCGCGCCGCCGGCGACGGCGAGGACGACGTCGTTGACGGTGGTCCCGGTGGCGTTCTTGATCTGGCGGATGTCGGCGAGGCTCATGTCGGCGAGCGCGATCGCGCGGTGGCCGGTGATGGTGCCGTTGAAGGACGTGCGCGGCGCGTTGAACGGCGCGGCCATCGCCGTACCGGACCGGGCCCGGTCGATCGTCTTCGCGACCAGCTGCACCGACGGCGTCACCAGGCGTACGGCGTTGAGCGGCCGGGTCGCGAAGCCGACCACGCCGCGGGCGAAGAGCTCGGCCTGGCCGGGCTCGTGCTCGGTCGACCCCGGCGCCTCCTGCTCCATCGGCGGGGCATCGGGCTCGAGGCTGCACAGGTGCGAGACCAGGTTGGAGCCGGAGACGCCGTCCACGGTCGCGTGGTGCATCTTCGAGAAGACGACGACCTTCTCGGTGTCCTCGTGGTGGTAGCCCTCGATGACCCACATCTCCCACAGCGGCTTGGAGCGGTCCAGCGGCAGGCCGGCGAGATGACTGGTGAGCTCGACCAGCTCGGCGTACCCGCCCGGCGACGGCAGCGCGAGCCGGTGGACGTGGTGGTCGATGTCGAAGTGCTGGTCGCGCACCCAGATCGGGTGGTCGATGCCCATCGGCACCTTGCGCAGCTTGCGGGTGAACTCCGGGACGTCGCGGACCCGGCGGTCCAGCTCGTCGCGGAAGGAGGGGTAGGCGTAGCCGTCCGGCATCGTGCTGGTGTCGAGCACGATCACGCCGCACACGTGCATCAGCTGCGCGGGCGTCTCCAGGTACAGAAAGCTCGCGTCGAGTCCCGACAGCCGCTCCATGGGTGCCTCTCCCTCCGGTGGAACCTGTTCTCGTTCCTCAACGAAGCCTGCCCCCGAACGGCACGGGTGACCCCTCTCACCGATCGTCCGCGTTGCTTCTACATTGGTGGACATGGGGTTCCTGCGACGACAGCTCGTCACCGCCGCTCTCACCGCCAACGCGATCCGCCCGGTGCCGGGCTTCCGGGCCGGCATCCCGGCCTTCTTCGCGGGCTGGCTCACCACCGAGCTGGCGCCGCACCTGATGGCGCTGACGGCCGCCGACACGGCGGGCCACGTCGTACGCCGGGGCCGACGGCGCAGCCGGGCAGGCCTGGCGCTCGCCGCCGCCAACCTGCTCGGCCAGGGCTTCCTCGTCGACCAGGCCAGGCGGGTGCAGAAGACCGCCGAGGACGCGCTCACCGACGGCATCGGCGCCGACTACGCCGAGCAGCTCGACGCGCTGCCGACCCCGGCCGAGCTGGCGACGCCGTGGCGGTCGCTGGTCAACCCCTTCCGGATGCGCAACGACGCCGTCGTGGTCGACAAGAACGTCCCCTACGACGCCGAGCACGGCAAGCGCGGCCTGCTCGACGTCTACCGGCCGGCCGCCGGCACCATCCGACCCGACGGCGGCCGCGCCCCGGTCCTGCTCCAGGTCCACGGCGGCGGCTGGACGATCGGCAACAAGGACCAGCAGGGCATCCCGCTGATGCAGCATCTCGCCGCCAAGGGGTGGGTCTGCGTCGCGATCAACTACCGGCTCGCGCCGCGCGACCCCTTCCCCGCCCAGATCATCGACGTCAAGCGGGCGATCGCCTGGATCCGCGAGCACATCGAGGAGTACGGCGGCGACCCCGACTACATCGCGATCACCGGCGGTTCCGCCGGCGGTCACCTGACCGCGCTCGCCGCGGTGACGCCGAACGACCCGGCCTACCAGCCCGGCTTCGAGGACGCCGACACGTCGGTGGCGGTCGCGGTGCCCCACTACGGCGTCTACGACTTCGCCGGCTCGACCGGGCTGCGCAGCGCCGAGCTGATGCGCGACACGTTCCTGGCGCCGCGCGTCGTGAAGCGCCGCTGGGACGACGCGCCCGAGGTCTTCGAGGCCGGCACGCCCCTGCTGCGCGTGGGCAAGGACGCCCCCGACTTCTTCGTCCTCCACGGCGCCCACGACTCGCTGGTCTCCGTCGAGCAGGCCCGGCTCTTCGTCGCGCGGCTGCGCGAGGTCTCCGGCGCGACCGTCGTCTACGCCGAGCTGCCCGGCGCCCAGCACGCCTTCGACGTCTTCCCGTCGATCCGCTCCGCCCACGTCGTACGCGCGATCGACCGCTACCTGCACTGGCACTGGAACGGCTGGCGCCGCGAGCAGGCCGCTCAGCTCGGGGAGGTCGGCGCATGAGCACCACCGCGGAGCGCGCGTCGGAGCTGCTCGCCCTCCACCGGGCGCCGGAGATCCTCACCGTCGTCAACGTCTGGGACGTCGTCAGCGCCCGGGTCGTGGCCACCACCCCGGGCACCACGGCGCTCGCCACCGCGAGCCACTCGATCGCGGCGACGCTGGGCTACGAGGACGGCGAGCACATCCCGCTCGACCTGATGCTCGACATGGTCGGCCGGATCGTCGCCGCCACCGACCTGCCGGTGACCGCTGACCTCGAGGCCGGGTACGGCGACCCGGCGGGCACGATCGGCCGGGCGATCGACCTCGGCGTGGTCGGCGCCAACATCGAGGACCAGATGCGACCGCTGGCCGACGCCACCGGCAACGTCGAGGCGATCATGGCCGCGGCCGCCGCGGCCGGCGTCCCCGACTTCGTGCTCAACGCCCGCACCGACGCCTTCCTGCTCGCCGGTGACCGACCGCGGGCCGACGTGCTCGCCGACGCGGTCGAGCGGGGCCGCGCCTTCCTCGACGCCGGCGCCCCGGTCGTCTTCGTCCCCGGCCTGCTGAGCGAGGACGAGATCGCCACCCTGGTCGCGGCGTACGGCGACCGCCGGCTCTCCACCATCGGCGTGCCCGGCAGCGTGCCGCTCCCCCGTCAGCAGGAGCTCGGCGTCGCGCGGGTCTCCTACGGCCCCTACTCGCAGTCCGCCGCCCTCACCGCCCTCCAGGAGCTCGTCGAGTCCGTCCACGCCGGCGGCGGACTTCCGGACGGACTGCGTCGGTTGAACTGAGTGCGGTCGGCCCTTGCAGCATTCACCGGTGCACCGGTGAATGCTGCACTTCTCAGGGGTTGCAACGCCTGAGAAGTGACAGGGTTCCCTGAGAAGTAGCGCGCCGCGGCCACCTAGGCTGCCACCATGGACCTGGAGTTCTCCGGCGAGGTCTGGCACTGGCGCGGTCCGGCGCCGCACCACTTCGTGTGGGTGCCCGAGGACGACGCGGCCGCGATCGACGACGTGGCCGGGGCCGTCACCTACGGCTGGGGCATGATCCCGGTGACCGTCCGGCTGGGCGGCTCGACCTGGACGACGAGCCTGTGGCCCAAGGACGGCGGCTACATCGTGCCGCTCAAGGCCGCCGTACGCCGGGCCGAGCAGGTCGACGTCGGGGACCGGGTGTCCGTCGGGCTCACGATCGACGTGTGAGACGCCCTCACCCCGAGGGGTAACGACACCGCAACACGCGAGGAGTAGCGTCGAAGAGCCGAGAGTTCCTCGTGACCCGCCGACCAAGGCGCCTCCGTTCCCGGCTTTCGACCATTGTTCGACCGGGACCGAGATGGACCATCTCTTCGGCGTCGCCGACGTCCGGATCAATCCACCACGCGCCGAGGTGCGCGCGGTCGGTGAGTTCGACATCGCCACGACCCCCACGCTGACGACCGAGCTCGACGACGCCATCGCCGCCGGCTGCCGCGACTTCCACCTCGACCTCGCCGAGGTCACCTTCTGCGACGCCTCGACCATCGGGGTGCTCGTCAAGCTCCAGCGAGTGCTGCTCGGCGAGGGGTCGGTGGAGATCGGCGCCGCCTCCCCCGCCGTACGTCGCCTCCTCGACCTGGTCAGGCGCGCCGACCTGCTCGGCGACCCGCTCAGTCGCGCGGCCGCTGCACGATGACGCCGTACCACCCCAGGCCTCGGTAGGTCTCGTAGCCGGGCGTCAGCGCGAAGCCGACGACCTCGCCGTCCCCGCGGGTGAACGACCCGACCTTGGTGCTGCCTGCCGGCCCGAGGTCGAGCCGCTCGGTGAGCACGCCGCGGCCGTCGGAGGCGGCGAGGATCCGGTGGTCGGCGTCGACGAGCAGCACACGGGTGACGTCGCGGTCGTCCTCGGAGACCCGGACGCCGGCGACGATGTCGTGCGCCTGGGGCGCGAAGTCGAAGAAGATCCCGAGCGCGCCGACGACCTCGCCGCGCTCCTCGCCACCGGCTCGGATCGCGGTGGCGTACGTCGCGACCGTGGACCCCCCGAGCAGCGGCTGCGTGCTGACGTCGTCCACGACGTAGTCCGCGCCCGACGTGGTGGCCATCGCCTGGGCGAACCACGGCTCGCGGGAGACGTCGGAGCCGAGCACGGAGGCGAAGCGGTCCGGGCGGCCGTGGGCGATCACGCGGCCGTCGCGGTCGGCGACCCAGAGGTCGAGGTAGACGGTGTAGGAGGAGAGGATCACCTGGAGCCGGCGCGAGGCGTGCGCGGCCTCGGCAGTGCCGGCGCCGGCGGCGCAGGCCTCGACCATGGCGGAGTCGGTCGCCCACCAGCGGACGTCGCAGGAGCGCTCGTAGAGGTTCCGGTCGATCAGCTCGACGGCGTTGAGGGCGAGGTCGGCGAGCCGGGTGCCGCGGACCTGCTCGACGAGAGCGGCGCCGAGGGCGGACAGCTCCTCGACCAGCGGCGCGAGCTGCTCGTCGAGCTCGGTGGAGAGGTTGCGGACGGTGTCGGCGACCCGGCCGACCTCACGGGCGACGATGGCGAAACCGGCGCCGGACTCACCGGCTCGGGCGGCCTCGATGGAGGCGTTGATCGCGAGGATCTTGGTGGACTTGGCGACGCCGGCGACCTGCGTCAACCGTGCCTTCGTCACCGACGACACCTCGTCGGCCAGGCGTACGACTCTCTCGGGCACGTCCTCCGCTTCGGCAGGCCCGCGCGGAAGATGAGGGATCAGGCCCACCCGGAAGGGTGGTCTGGTCACCGGACCGTCAGCGGGGCAGCCCGAGGATCCGCTCGCCCGCGACGTTGCGCAGGATCTGGGTGGTGCCGCCGGCGATCGAGAGGCACCGCGTGTTGAGCATCTCCCAGACGTCCGCGCGGACCTCGTCGGCGTCGAGCACGACCCGCTCGCCGTGCAGCGAGACGACCAGGTCGGCCCCCTCCTGCCGGTTGCGTACGCCGAGGAGCTTGGCCACGCTCGACTCCGCACCCGGCCCCTGCCCGGCGAGCGACCGCATGGTCGAGCGCACCCCGAGCAGCGAGCAGACGGTCGCCAGGGCGATCGAGTGACCCACGGCGACCCGCTCGGCGCTCGACGCGCCGGCACCGACCAGCTCGATGGCCCGCTCGGTGCTCCTGCTCAGCCGGCTGGTGGCCATGGCGACCCGCTCGTTGGCGAGGGTGGTGCGGGCCAGCTTCCAGCCGTCGTCGACCTCGCCGACGACGAGCTCGTCGGGCACGAAGACGTCGTCGAGGAAGACCTCGTTGAAGAGCGCCTTGCCGGTGATCTCGCGCAGCGGCCGCACGTCGATGCCAGGAGTGTTCTTCATGTCGACGAGGAAGTAGCTGATGCCCTGGTGCTTGGGCACGTCCGGGTTGGTGCGCGCCAGGCAGATGCCCCAGTCGGCGCGCTCGGCGACGGAGTTCCACACCTTCTGGCCGCTGAGCCGCCAGCCGCCGTCGACCTTCTCCGCCTTGGTGCGCAGTGAGGCGAGGTCGGAGCCGGCGCCCGGCTCGGAGAAGAGCTGGCACCACACCAGGTCGCCGAGCAGCGAGGGCCGCACGAAGCGCTCCCGCTGCTCGTCGGTGCCGTGCTCGAGGATGGTCGGCACCGCCCACCCGGCGATGACGATGTCCGGCCGGGTCAGCCCGGCGCGGGCCAGCTCCTGGTCGATCACGATCTGGGTGACCGCGTCGGCACCGAGGCCGTACGGCGCGGCCCAGTGCGGCGTCAGGTAGCCGGTCTCCACGAAGGCCGCGCGCCGCGACTCCTCCGGCTCGGCCGCGATCCGCTCGACGGTCGCCCGGACCTCGTCGCGGATCGGCTCGTCGCGGCCCTCCAGGTCGAGGTGCACGCGCCGGCGTACGCCGTCGACGGCGGCGCCGGTCAGCCGCTCCGCGGCAGCGTCGCGGCCGCCGAGCAGGCCGCGCAGGGCGAGGGCGCGGCGCAGGTAGAGGTGGGCGTCGTGCTCGAAGGTGAAGCCGATCCCGCCGAGCACCTGGATGCAGGACTTGGCGACCTCGACGGCGCCGTCGAAGGCGACCGCGACCGCGACGTCCGCGGCGAAGGTCCACTGCGCCTCGTCGGCCGGGTCGACAGACGCGACGTCCCAGGCGGCAGCGGTGACCGACTCGGCGGTCTCGAGCATCTCCGCGCAGAGGTGCTTGATCGCCTGGAAGCTGCCGATCTTCTGGCCGAACTGCTCACGCACCTTCGCGTAGTCGACCGCCGTGGCCAGGCACCACCGGGCGACGCCGGCCGCCTCGGCGGCGCCGAGCGTGACCGCCGTACGACGGACCCGCTCGGTCGTCAGGCCCGCGACGGGCCGCCCGGCGGAGGCGTCGGCGACCGTCACGGTGCCGAAGCGGCGGGTCAGGTCGAGTCCGGTGTCCGGGGCGACCTCGACCGCCTCGTGCGGAAGCAGCACCCACGCGTCGCCGCTCTCGGCGAGCACGTGCGTGGCCGACGGGGCGTCCCAGAGCACGCCGTCGAGGGCGATCCCGACGACCGCGTCCTCGGGGTGGGCCTCCCCCAGGACGGCGGCCGCGACCGCGGGTCCGAGGAGCGGGCCGGGCACGAGCTCGTGGGCGCAGGCCTCCAGCGCGACGGCGACGTCGAGGGTGGTGCCCCCACCGCCGCCGGCCGACTCGGGCAGCCCGATGGTCGCGATGCCCATCTCGGTCACGGCGGCCCACACCGACGCGAAGCTCTCCCCCTCCGCCCCCTCGGCGGCGCGGGCGAGCTCACGTCCCCGCAGGTCGGCCGCCCACTTGCGCAGGCTGGCCGCCAGCTCGACGTGCTCGTCGGAGATCCCGATCGACATGTGACTCCCAGGGGTAACGAAGTAGAACAGGTTCTAGATCGTAACGGTCCCGCGCGCGGTTTGCCCATGTGACGTCGCGGGCATCTCCCAGCCGTGGGAGGTCGGTCGCATCGCGACGAGCTGATCGCGCTCGTCGCCCTGGTGGTGCTCGCGGCGCTGATCACGGTGACCGTGGCCCTCCTGGAGCCCGACAACCCGCTCTCCGCGGCGGTCGCGCCGGCCGAGCCGTCCTCGGACGCTGCGACGCCGAGTCCAGCCGATCCCGGCGACGCGGTCGACGACCAGGTATTGGTCGGCGACGATGCGTTCGTCTACGCCTGCGACCTCGTCCCCAAGGACGACGTGACGCAGATCTTCGGCGAGTTCGGCAGCCAGGCCTACGTGCGCCAGCAGTACCTCACCCGCACCCCGACGCAGGCCGAGTTCACCGGCGCCAGCGCCTTCGCGTACGGCGGCCTCGCCACCGAGTGCACCTACTGGTTCGACGACCCCGGCGCCCACTCGCTGCGGCTGACCGTCACCCAGCTGCCCTCCGACCGGCTCGCCACCCGCCGCTGGTCGCACGTCGCGAAGGAGGCCGACCCGGTGCCGGGCACCGGCGGCCTGCTGCGCTACGACAAGGCGGAGGGCGACTTCGAGGTTCGCAGCGACCGCGTGCTGGTCGAGGCGCGCTACGACGTCGAGAACGGGCGCAAGCACCCCGAAGGCCCCAGCCGCCAGGAGCAGACGCCGCTGATGGTGGACCTGCGGACGGTCGTCGACCAGCACCTGGCCGACGGCACCGCGACCGCCGGCCCGCGCCCGACCAACACCGACGCGACCGGCACGCTCGGCGGCGCGGCGTACGTCGAGCCGTGCGTGGCGCTGAGCGCGGACGTGTTCACGGCGCTCGGCGGACCGCCGGCCGAGCCGCTCGTCGTCGACACCTCGCTCATCGCCGACGACCCCTGGACCGGCGCCGACGTCAGCAGCTGCGAGCGCTCGGGGGCGGCGAAGGTCGCCAAGCCCGTCCAGGAGCGCCGGACCTTCGCGGTGCTCGAGATCCGGTACGCCGCCGACCAGGCCAGCGCGGAGGAGGTCCGCGAGCGACACCTCGAGCGCCGCTACCCCCGGTCCGCGGAGATCACGAAGCTGCATACCGACGACGGTGTCGTCGACGTCGTCGAGCCGCCGGCCAAGAAGTCGGCGATGCGCACCCGCATCGCACACGTGGTCGCCGGCCCCTACGAGCTGCGTCTCGCCGTCGTCCGCGACGTCGGCCCGCGACACCCCACCGGCACGCCCGTCACCGACGCCGAGCTGCTCGCCGCCGTGTCCGCCCTCCGGGAGTCGGTCGCCGTCCCCTAGGGTGCGTCCTCGTGACCGAGATGCCGGCCGACCTGCTCCCCCACGCCCTCGACGCCAAGGGCTTCATGCCCGAGGACGAGGGCCAGCTGCTCCACCGCTGGGCCCGCGAGCAGCTCCCGCACGGCCCGGTGCTCGAGGTCGGGACCTACTGCGGCAAGTCCGCCATCTACCTCGGCGCTGCGGCCCGCGAGGTCGGCGGGACCGTCCTCACCGTCGACCACCACCGCGGGTCGGAGGAGAACCAGGCCGGCTGGGAGCACCACGACGCGTCGCTCGTCGACGACGAGTTCGGGCTGATGGACACCCTGCCGGTCTTCCGGAAGACCATCGCCCGGGCCGGCCTCGAGGACCAGGTCGTCGCTGTCGTGGGCCGCAGCACCACGGTCAGCGCGCTCTGGCGCACGCCCCTGTCGCTGCTCTTCATCGACGGCGGGCACGCCGAGATCCACGCCCAGAACGACTACTCGGGCTGGGCGCCGTGGGTGATGCGCGACGGGCTCCTCGTCATCCACGACGTGTTCCCCGACCCGGCCGACGGCGGGCAGCCGCCGTACCACGTCTTCCTGCGCGCGCTCGAGGGCGGCGCCTTCACCGAGGTGGAGGCGCTGGGCTCGATGCGGGTGCTACGACGTACGGCCGGGGACGCCGGCGACGGCGTCGGCTGACGGGCAGCCGCACTCGAGCGCGAGCTCGGCGAAGTGCGGTGCCAGCGAGGTGCCGCGCATGATCCCGGACCCGGCGGTGCTGTGGCCGGCGACCTCGCCGAGCGCGTCGACCGCGAGGATCACGGCGGCGGCGGTGTACGTCGTGTGCTCGACAGGCCAGTAGACGTCGCGCGGCTCGTCGGTCTCGGCACCCTCGTCGTAGACCCAGCCGGTCCAGTAGCGCCCGTCGCTCTCGCGCAGGTGCTGCATGTCCTTGAGCAGCGTCAGGGCGCGGCGGTGGTCACCGAGGATGTCGAGCGCCATCGCGAGCTCGCAGGTCTCCGCGCCCGTGACCCAGGGGTTGGTGTCGACGCAGAGGATGCCGAGGCCGGGCCGGACGAAGTCGTCCCAGCGGCTGTCGAGCAGCTCGAAGGCCGCGCGACCGCGGACCGCACCGCCGAGGACGGGGTAGTACCAGTCCATCGAGTGGGCCGACTTGTCCTCGAAGTGGTCGCGGTGCTCGCGCACGGCGTGGCCGAGCCGGCCGCCCGCCAGCTCCCACTCGGGCTGCGGGTCGTCGAGCAGGTCGGCGAGCGCGACCCCGGCCCGCAGGGACTGGTAGATGCTGGCGTTGCCGGTGAGCAGGCAGAAGTCGTCGACCGGGGTCCACCGGATGCCGCCCCACTCGGTCTGCAGCGACACCACCCAGTCGAGCGCGCGGCGTACGACGGGCCAGTAGCGGTGCACGAAGCCGATGTCGCGGCGGACCAGCCAGTGGTGCCAGATCCCGACGGCGAGGTAGGCCGTCATGTTGACGTCGCCGCGCTCGTCCTCGGGCATGCCGCCGACGATCTTCATCGGGAAGGAACCGTCCTGGCGCTGGAGCCCCGGCATCCAGGCGTAGGCGCGCTCGGCTGCCTCCACCTCGCCGCCGACCAGCATCGCCATCGCGGCCTCGACGTGGTTCCACATGTCGACGTGCTCGCCGACAGTCCACGGCACCGCGCCCCACGGCTCCTGCATGGCCTTGATCGCCGCGGCCGTGTCGGCCACCTGCTCGGCCGAGAGGATCCCGTCGACGTACGGGAGGCTCATCAGACGACTTCGGGCTTCCGGAAGTAGAGGACCATGCTCTTGCCGATGAGCGGGTCGAGGACCTTGCCCGCGACCTGCAGCGTCTTCGGCTGCTTCATGATCTCCCAGACCAGGAGCTTGTGATAGGCCTTCGCCAGCGGGTGGTTGTCGTTCTCGACGCCGACCGCGCACTTGATCCACCAGTAGGGCGCGTGCAGGCCGTGGGCGTAGTCCTTGCCCTCGAAGACCATCGCGTCGCCGGGCTGGCCGTCGTTGTACTTGCCGGCCTTGGTGACCTTGTCGATCAGCTCGTGGTCGGTGTAGATCCGGATGTGGCCGCCAGCGGCGTTGTGGTAGTCGTCGGAGAGCTTCCAGTTGATGACCTCGGGCAGCCACCGCGGCACCGAGATCGCGAGGGTGCCGCCAGGCCGCAGCACGCGGACCAGCTCCTTGATCGCGTCGACGTCGGCGTGGATGTGCTCGAGCACCTCGGCCGCGACGATCCGGTCGAACTCACCGTCGGCGAAGGGCAGCTCGAGCGCGTCACCCTGCTTGATGTCGGCCTGGGCGCCCTCGGGGACCTCGCCGTTCTCCTTCATGCCGCCGAAGATCTCCAGCACGCCGGCCAGCTCGTCGGCGTCCATGTCGAAGGCGATGACGTCGGCGCCGCGCCGGTACATCTCGAACGCGTGCCGTCCGCCGCCCGCGCCCATGTCGAGCACCCGCTCGCCGGGCCGCAGGCCCAGCCGGTCGAAGTCAACGGTCAGCACGGGCGCGCTCCTCCTGGTAGTCCGTGATCACTTCGTCGTACGCCGCGGCGACCTTCTGCGCCACGGCCCGCCAGCTGAAGAGCTCCTCGACCCGCTGGCGGCCGGCGACGCCGTAGCGCGCCCGGCGCTCGGGGTCGTCGAGCAGCGCCGCGATCGCGACCTCGAGCTCGCCCACCTCACCGGGGGTGACGAGGTCGGCGCAGAGGCCGTCGGGGCCGACGACCTCGGGGATCGCGCCGGCGTCGGAGACGACGAGTGGGGTGCCGCAGGCCATCAGCTCGGCGGTCGGGAGCGAGAAGCCCTCGTAGAGCGAGGGCACGCAGGCGAGCTCGGCGGAGCCCATCAGCTCGACGAGCTCGGCGTCGCTGATGCCGTGGACGAACTTCACCGAGTCGCGGATCGACAGCTTGTCGATGAGCTTCTCGGTGCGCCCGCCGGGCGTCGGCTTGGTGACGAGGAAGAGCTCGACGTCGCGCTCGGTGCGGAGCTTGGCGAAGGCCTCGAGCAGCGTCGCGATGCCCTTCATCGGAGCGTCGGCGCTGGCCATCGCCATGATCCGGCCGGGCACGCGCGGCTTGGTCGGCGGCACGAAGATGTCGTCGACGCCGAGCAGGATGACCTGCATCTTGGCCGGGTCGACGCCGAAGTCGCGGGCGATGTCGCGCTTGGAGGTCTCCGACGGCGTCATGATCTTGCGCATCTGGCGGGCCACCCGGGCCTGCATCTTCACGAAGCCGTACCAGCGGCTGAGGGTGAACTTGCGCCACGGGTTGCGGGCCGCCTTGATGTCGATGCGGCGGTCGTAGCTGATCGGGTGGTGCAGGGTCGTGATGAGCGGCAGGCCGAGCTTCTCGATGTCGAGCATGCCGTAGCCGAGCACCTGGTTGTCGTGGACGATGTCGAAGTCGTCGGTGCGCTCCTTCAGAGCGCGGACGACGCGCAGGCTGAAGGTCTTCGGCTCCGGGAAGCCGGCCGCGCACATGGTCGCGAACTCCTCGACGTCGATGCGGTCGCGGAACTCCTTGAGCTTCGGCACCCGGAAGGGGTCGGGCTCGCGGTAGAGGTCGAGGCTCGGCAGCTTGGTCAGCTCCACCCCGGGGTCGAGCTCCGGGTAGGGCTGGCCGGAGAAGACCTCCACGGAGTGCCCGAGGGCGACCAGCTCACGACTGAGGTGCCGGATGTAGATGCCCTGCCCGCCGCAGTGCGGCTTGCTCCGATAGGACAGCAGTGCGACCCGCATCCGCACCCTCTTTCTGTGAGTCTGGAGGCCGGGGTGCGATGACACGCGGTGCCAGCCGAAGTGGAACGTGTTCCTATTTTATACCGTGGATTGCTAGCCTAACGGTCTGTACCAGCGGAACATGTCCGGCCCTTACTAGACTCGGGCGGACCGATTGCGTTCCGCGACTACCGCCCCAGGGGGACTTTGTGAGCAGTGCCAACTCGTTGGCCGTCGAGGACCTGGGCTCCGCGGCCCAGCGCGACCGCCGCAAGCGCATCCTGGACGCCACGATCAAGCTCGCCTCCTCGGGCGGCTTCGACGCGGTCCAGATGCGCGCGGTCGCCGAGCAGGCCGACGTGGCGCTGGGCACCCTCTACCGCTACTTCCCCTCGAAGATCCACCTGCTCGTCTCGGCGCTGCAGCGCGAGTTCGAGCGCACCGACGTCTTCATGCGCGAGCACCCCGTCGACGGCGACACCACCGCCGAGCGGGTGATCAACGTCCTCAAGCGCACCACCCGCGGCATGCAGAGCGACGCCAAGCTCACCGAGGCCCTCACCCGCGCCTTCATGTTCGCCGACTCCTCGGTCGCCGCCGAGATCCACCAGGTCGGCATGCTGCTCACCTCGATGCTGACCCGGGTCATGCACCCCGAGCGTCCCGCCGACGAGCTCACCGAGGAGGACGTCGCGATCGCCCGCGTGATCGGCGACGTCTGGCTCTCCGCCCTCGTCGGCTGGGTCACCGGGCGCACGTCCGCCGCCGAGACCGGCCAGCAGATCGAGGTCGCGGTCAAGCTCCTGCTGCGCGACTGACCTTCAGCGCGCAGCCTCTGTGCCGCGACCGGACCGTCGCTGGCTCAGCCCGGGCTCAGGTCCAGGGGTTGTCCCAGCGGCCGTCCGCCCGGGCGGCGTCGACCTCGGCGAGTCCCCCGGGCCGCATCCGGCCCTCGGCGGTGAGGCGCTCGACCTTGGAGATGTTCAGTCGGGACCACTTCGAGCCGGGTCGGCGCCGGGTGTAGCGCTGGAGGTAGGTGTCGTCGTCGCCGCGCCGGCGTACGGCGGAGACCCAGCCGAAGCACAGACCGACGTCGACCAGCTCGTCCGCGGTCAGCGAGGCGGGCTCGACACCCTTGCGGGTCAGCCGCAGCCACACCGCGCGAGCCTCGGGCGGGGCGGTCTCGAAGTACGCCTCGACCTCGGCGATCGAGGGCCGGTCGAGGACGGGCTCGCCGTCGATGGTGGTCACGAGGCGGTCAGCCCGGGAGGACGCAGAGCTCGTTGCCGTCCACGTCGGCCAGGACCACGCCGGCAGGGTCGCAGGCGGCCAGGTCGAGGCGGGTCGCGCCGAGTCCGCGGAGGCGCGCTACCTCGGCGTCGAGATCGCTGTCGGCGGACGGGACCAGGTCGAGGTGGAGGCGGTTGCGGCCGGTCCTCTCGTTGAAGGGCGGGCCGCCCCAGGAGATCTTGGTGCCACCTGCCGGCGACTGGATGGCGGTCTCCTCGTCCTGGTCCCAGACCAGCGGCCAGCCCAGCGCCGCGGACCAGAAGTAGCCGACCGCCTGGCTGCCGTCGGAGGACAGGCAGCCGATCAGGCCGCAGCCGGCGAGGAAGTTGTTGCCGGGCTCGGTCACGCAGAACTCGTTGCCGTCCGGGTCGGCCATCACGACGTGCAGCTCCTCGGGCAGCTGACCGATGTCGAGGTGCTGGCCGCCGTGCTCGAGGACCCGCTCGACGGTCGCGGCCTGCTCCTCCCAGGACCGACTGCCGAGGTCGAAGTGGACCTGGTTGGGACCGCGCTTCGGCTCGTCCGACCGGACGAAGCGCAGCTCGAAGCCGGCCCCGTGGTCGCCGAGCACGCCGGCCCAGAAGCCGGCGAGGCGCTCGGGGTCGGGCGTCGCGAAGGTCAGAGCCGCGAGGTCGAGGGCCATGCGGCCGACGCTAACCACCCGTCCGGGGCACGGCATCCGATTAACCCGGTGCGCGGACGCTTGGAGCCGACCGGCACACTCGTGCGCATGCCGTTGTCACGCCCGCACCGCCTGCTCCTCCTTCCCTGCGCCGCCGCGCTCGCCGCCGCCCTGGTCGGCTGCAGCAGCGACGGGTCGGACACCTCCAGCAGCGGCACGCCGACGGCGGACAGCACGGCGCCGAGCGCCACAGGCTCCCCGGTGGCGGGCGGCAAGGCGGTCTGCTCGGCCTACCAGGAGGCGTCGACCGACCTCACCGCCGTCAAGACGCACCTCAAGGACCACGATCTCGAGGCCGCCCACGCCAGCCTCGAGGACGCCGCGGACTCCATGAAGGCCCTGGCCCAGGCCGTGTCCGACCTCTCCGCCGACCTCAAGGCCAAGCTCAAGCCGCGCTCCCAGGAGATCGCCGACCAGGCCGTCGCCCTCGGCGAGGCGACGCACATGCAGCAGTTCAAGGCCGGACTGTCGGTGATCGAGCTCGAGGCCCAGCAGCTCACCAACGACGTGCGGGCCAGCATCACCTGCTGACCCGGCGGGCTCCGGCTCAGGGCAGCACGAGCACCTTCCGCTCGTCCTTGTCCGTGCGCAGCCGGGCGAACGCCTCGGGCAGCTCGTCGAGCGACACGGTGCGGGTGACGAGTGCGCTCGCGTCCAGCTCGCCGGTGGCGAGCACGCGGGCGGCCTCCGCGAACTCCGCGCGCGTGTAGTAGGACGCGAAGGCGAGCGTGACGTCCTTCGTGACCGCGACGACCGGCCAGAAGGGGTCCGCCTCCATGCAGACGCCGGCGATCACGGCCCGGCCGCGTGGCCGCAGCGCGTTGATCGCGAGGTCGACCATGCCGGGCAGGCCGACGCACTCGACGACCACGTCGTACGCCGTCCCGAGGTCGTCCACGGCCGGGTCGACCGCGCGGGTCGCGCCGAAGTGGGCGAGGTCGCGGCGGCGATCGGGCGACGGGTCGGACACGACGACCTCGGCCGCGCCGCGGTGCGCCGCCCACATCGCGACCGCCAGGCCCACCGGCCCGGCGCCGACGACCAGCACCCGCTGGCCGGCCCTGAGGCCGGCGGCCTCGGCGAGGTGCAGGCCGACCGCGACCGGCTCGACGAGCGCGCCGAGCTCGAAGGTGCCCGACCAGGGCACCGACTCGGCGGCGGACACGGCCACCAGCTCGGCGAAGGCGCCGGCGTCGCCACCCACCCCGAGGAGGGCGGCCGTCGAGCAGCGTGCCGGGTCGTCGGCGGCGCAGTCCGCGCAGGACTGGCACCCGCGCACCGGCATGCTCACCACGCCGCTGCCGACCGGCCAGTCCGCGGCCACATCGGGGGCGGCGGCGACCACCTCGCCGGCCATCTCGTGGCCGAGCACCGGTCCGTCGGGCAGCAGCCCGGCGGTCTTCAGGTCCGAGCCGCAGATGCCGCAGGCACGCACCCGCACCAGCAGCTGCCCCGGCCCGGGCGTCGGGTCGGGCAGCTCTCCGACCGTCAGCCCGCCGCCGGCCACGACCGTCGCCGCGCGCACCGGCGGCCCTACTCGAGGAAGGCCGCGGTGGAGCCGCCGACCTCCATGGCCGGCAGGCCGAGCTTGCGGTGGTCCCACGACCGCACCCGCCCGGCGTCCAGCCGGACGGCGGCGCGGTTGTGGGCCATGAACTCCACGAACGGCTTCATCTCCTCGGTGTACTCGCCGTTGTAGCGCTCGAAGATGTTCACGCAGACGTCCCAGACGACGGCCTCGTCCTCGACCACCTCGGCGGTGCCCTCGATGGCCACGCCCCGGAGCTGGTCGTAGGTGTGCCCCGCCTCGACCAGGAAGGAGCAGCGCGGGTCGCGCCGCAGGTTGACGGTCTTCTGGGCCTTCTTCTTGGTCTCGAACCAGATCACGCCGTCGATGACGGCGTACCACATGCCGACGAGGTGGATCTGTCCGTCACGGCCGAAGGTGCCGAACGTCGAGGACCGCTGCTGGACCAGGAACTCCGCGACCTCGTCGTCGGACATCACGACCTGGCCGCGCTGGTTGGCCACGCCAGGCCGCCTAGCCGCCGAAGCCGTGGGTCGAGGTGACGCCGCCGTCGATCGCGATCTCGGCGCCGTTGATGTACGACGACTCGTCGCTGGCGAGGAAGACGTAGAGCGGGGCGATGTCCTCGGGGTGGCCGACCCGGCGCAGCGGCACCTTCGAGGCGCCGTACTCCATGGCGGCGTCGCCGCCGTGCACGCGGGTCATCGGGGTGTCGATCATGCCCGGGTGCACGGAGTTGACCCGGATGCCCTTGGGCCCGAGCTCCATCGCCGCGCACTTGGTCATGCCACGGATCGCCCACTTCGTCGCGGCGTACGCCGTGCAGCCCGGCATGCCCGCGAGGCCCTCGACGGACGAGGCGTTGATGATCGAGCCGCCGCCGTTCTTGCGCATCGTGCGGGTGACCGCCTGCATGCCGAGGAAGCAGCCCATCTGGTTGATCCGCCAGAGCAGCTCGACCTCGTCGCCGGGCATCTTCTCGATCTCGCCGAAGCGGAGGATGCCGGCGTTGTTGGCGAGCACGTTGACCGGCCCGAAGCGGGCGTTGGCGTCCTCGACGAGCGTCGCCCAGGAGGCGGCGTCGCTGACGTCGTGCGCCGCGAAGTGGGCGTCGGCGCCCAGCTCGTCCGCGAGCGCCTGGCCCTGCTCCTTGGCGACGTCGGCGATCACGACCCTCGCACCCTCGGCGACGAACTGCCGGACGATCTCGGCGCCCTGCCCCATCGCGCCACCGGTGACGATCGCGACCTTGCCTGCCAGTCGTCCATTGCCAGCCATGCTCACACCTTCAGCTTCATGATCGAGTCGGCGGCGAAGCCGAGGGAGGGATCCCGGTCGGTGAAGTAGCCGCCGAGCTGCTTGTCGAGGTCGTCGGCGGTCCACAGCAGCCCGGACTTGTCGAAGCGCTGCTCGACGACGGGAGCGGCGACGAGCGCCACCATCCCGCCGTAGACGACGAAGACCTGGCCGGTGATCCGCTCGGCGGCCGGTGAGGCGAGGTAGGCGACCACGGGCGCGACGTGGTCGGGCGAGTAGGGGTCGACCTCCTCGCCCGAGGTGTCCTCGCCGAAGACCTGCGCGGTCATCGCGGTGCGCGCCCGCGGGCAGATCGCGTTGGCGCGGACGCCGCTGCTGCCCATCGCCCGCGCGGTCGAGACCGTCAGCGCGGCGATGCCGGCCTTGGCGGCGCCGTAGTTGGCCTGTCCGGGCGGGCCCGAGAGGAAGGCCTCGGATGCGGTGTTGACCACGCTCGCCCCGACCGGGCCGGACTCCTTCGCCCGCGCGCGCCAGTACGCCGCGGCGTTGCGGGTCAGCAGGAAGTGGCCGCGCAGGTGGATGTGCACCACCTGGTCCCACTCCTCGTCGGACATGTTGAAGAGCATCCGGTCGCGGGTCACGCCCGCGTTGTTGACCACGATGTCGAGCCCGCCGAAGCCGTCGACCGCCGCGGCGACCATGGCGTCGGCGGTGGCCCGCTCCCCCACGTCGCCGGTGACGATGGTGGCCTCGCCGCCGCGGGAGCGGATCTCCTCGGCCGCCTCGTCGGCGCCACCGGGGAGGTCGTTGAGCACGACCCGCGCCCCGGCGTCGGCCAGGGCCAGCGCCTCGGCACGCCCGAGGCCGGCTCCGGCCCCGGTGACGATCGCGACCTTCCCGTCCAGTGAGGTCTTGCCGTCGAGAGAGGTGCTCAAGTCCTAGTCCTCCAGGGAGATGGCGGCGCGCGGGCACGCGGCGACCGCGCGCTTCACGGCCTCGATGTTCTCGGGCGTGGTCTCCTCGGTCTTGAGCTGGAGGTAGTCGTCGTCGTCCAGCTCGAACACCTCGGGCGCCATCGCCTCGCACAGTGCGTTGGACTCGCACAGGTCGAAGTCGACCTTGATCTTCATTTCCTAGCTCCCTTCCGAGGAGTGACCGGGGAACACGTGGGCGCTCGGGTCGATCACGACCGCTGCGTTGTTGACCGCCGTCGCGGCCTCGCCGAAGCCGACGGCGATCAGCCGGACCTTGCCGGGGTACTCCGTGATGTCGCCGGCGGCGAAGACCCGGGTGAGGTTGGTGCGCATCGACGGGTCGACGACGACGTGCCGCTTCTGCACCTCGATCCCCCACTGCTGGATCGGTCCGAGGTCGGCCACGAAGCCCAGGGCGGCCACGATCGCCTGCGCGGGCCGGGTGGTGGTCTCCCCCTCGACGGTGATGTCGACCGACTCGACGGTGCCGTTGCCGTGGATCGCGGAGACCTCGGCCTTGGTCACGATCTCCACCCGTGAGGCGCGGACCGCCTCGACGGTGCGCTCGTGGGCCCGGAACGCGTCGCGGCGGTGCACCAGGGTGATCGAGGCGGCCACCGGCTCGAGGTGCAGCGCCCAGTCGAACGCGCTGTCCCCGCCGCCGACGATGACGACGTCCTTGCCGGCGTACGGCTGGAAGCTGGGCACGAAGAACTCGAGGCCACGGCCGATCCAGTCCTCGCCGGCCGGCAGCGGCCGCGGGCTGAACTTGCCGATGCCCGCGGTGATCAGCACCGCCTTGGCCCGGACCTCGGTGCCGTCGTCGAGCCCGACGGTGACGCCGTCGGCGTCCTCGGTGAGGCTCGCGGCGGTGCGCTCGAGGAGGTACGTCGGCTCCGCGGTCGAGGCCTGCTCGACCAGCCCCTCGACGAGCTCGCGGCCCTTGACGGTCGGGAAGCCCGCGACGTCGAGGATCGCCTTCTCGGGGTACATGGCCGTGATCTGGCCGCCGAGCTCGGGCAGCGAGTCGACCACGGCGACCCGCATGCCGCGGAAGCCTGCGTAGTAGGTGGCGAACAGGCCCGTGGGGCCTGCGCCGATGACGAGGAGGTCGGTGTCGACGGACTGCGCGGTCACGCGGGCGATCCTTCTCCTCGAGGGGTCACGCTTCAACTATAACGTGTTCTAGTTTTCGGAACCCTACTGCGTCTCGATGTTCGACACCAGCCATCCGTGGTCGGTGTGCACCACGGTCACCAGCGCGCGGTACTGCGCCACCCCGGTCTTCGGCTGCCCCTTCTCGACCTTCTCGACGTACTGGTTGAGGAAGAGCAGCGCCTGCACCTCGTTGCCGGAGGCCTGCGACACGCCCTGGTCGACCGCCTTGACGGTGATCTTCAGCTTCTCGGCGGCGTACTTGTCGGCGAGCCCCTCCGCGGTGGTGCGGTACTGCTCGGCGAAGGTGTCGGTCATCTTGGACGTCGCCTGGTCGACCTGGTTGTCGTAGTCCTGGTACGTCGTCGACAGGATCTGCTCCACCGAGCGGGCCGCCGCGTCGACCGCGGCACGGGTCGTCACGTCGCCGGTGACCACCGGCCGCGAGGCCGACACGGTCGGGTCCGGGTCCCGGACCAGGTAGACGATCTCGCCGGCCGCGACCAGCGCGAGCATCACGATCGCCGCCACGAAGCCGATCAGCAGCCGGCTGCGGCGCCGAGGCTGCGGCTCGTCCGGCGTGTCGTCACTCGGGGGCGGCACGGACGGCGGCGGGGTGTCCCCTGCCTCCTCCACGGGGATCGCGTCGGGCTCGACCACCGGCTCCTCGGCGGACCCCGGCTCGCCGTCCGGGGTGGGCCGCTGCCCGGCGACCTTCCGCGGCCGGCCGGACGGGTTGCTGGAGCGCAGCCTGCGCCTGTCGCCGCTCACGACACGAACTCCAGGTCGGACGTCTTCCAGGCGCCGTCCTCGCGGACCAGGCTCACCTTGATCCGGAAGCTGCGGGCGACCGGCTTGTCCCCCGTGTTGGCGTTGCTGACCGTGCCGGTGGTCGCCGCGATCACGGTGGCGGAGTCGGCGTCGATGTCCTCCACCCCGGCCCAGAGCACCTTCCCGTCCATCACCGACCGGGCCTTCTTCAGCTGGTCGAGCACCCCGGGCGTCTTCTTGTCGTACTGCTTCGCGAAGTCGCCGGTCGCGCCCGCCGCGACCGCGTCCATGCTCGCCTGGGCGTCCTGGTAGTCGATGTTGATCATCGCCTCGACCTCGGCGCGGGCCGAGGCCAGCACGTCGCCGTAGCGCGCCTGGTCGTCGGCGGCGTCCTGCCGGTCCTGGTGCTCGCGGACGACGAGCACGCCGCCGACCACGCAGAGCGCGGCCAGCAGCAGCGTCACCAGGCCGAGGGCGATCAGGGTCACCCGGCCCGGCCGTCGTCCGGTGGAGCTCACCAGTCCGTCACCGGACCTGCCAACAGCCACTTCCATGCGTTCCCTCCCAGGAGCGACAGGTTGCTCGGGTCGATGAGGTGCACGGCGTTGCCGTGCCGGTCGACCGCTCCGTCGACGACCCCCGTCCCGGGGTCGTAGGACGAACGGTAGACGCGCCCCGGCGAGCTGTTGCCCGACTCGTCGGGCGAGTACTTCGGACCACGCATGACGTACGGCGGCCCGCTCGTGCACTGCGCCGGGTAGATCGGCGAGTCCGTGAGGTCCTGCGGCGAGCGCCACTGGCTGCGCGGCTTGTAGCCCTCCGAGCACGGCGGGGTCTGGTCGAACTGCAGGTTGACGTGGCCGTAGCCGTCACCCGGCGTGCCCGTGAACCCCGCCGAGATCACCCGCGGGTAGGTCACCAACAGCTGCTCCGTGCCCGCCAGGTGGGTCATCACGACCTGGTTGACGCTGACCGCGTTGGCCAGCAGCACCGGCAGCGTCGGCTCGAGGTCCTTGAGCAGCCCGTCGATCGCGCGGGCGGTGCCCGGGGTGCCGTCGAGGACGTCGTTCAGGTCGTCGTCGCTCGCCGCCAGGGCGCCGGTCAGGCTGTTGAGGTTGCTGGCCAGGCTGCGGATGTTCTCGCTCTGGCCCTGCTGGGTGCGCAGCACCCGCTTGCCCTGGTCGAGCAGCCGGATCGTGTCGTCGGTGTGCGCGGCGGCCTCGCGGATGAAGGCGCTGCCGTTGTCGAGGAGGCGCTGCAGCGGCCGGCCGGTGTCGTCGAACATGTCGCCGAGCTCCTTGACGACCACCTGGAGGTTCTTCTTGTCCACCGAGCTCACGAACTTGTTGAGCTCGACGAGCAGGTCGCCCTCGTCGACGGGCAGCGAGTCCGCGGTGCCGTGCAGCGTGTCGCCCGCCTCGGCGTACGGCCCGTCGTCGTTCGGCGGCTCGAAGTCGAGGTACTGCTCGCCGACCGCCGAGAGGTTGTGGACGTACATCGGCGAGTCCGAGGGCAGCTGGGTGCCGTCCTCGAGCGCGAGGTCGAGGGTGACGCCCTCCTCGGTCGCCTGCATCTTGGCGACCTTGCCGATCTTCACGCCGCGGTAGGTGACCTCGCTGCCCTCGAAGAGGCCGCCCGACGTGGGGAGCGTGGCGTGGATGGTGAGGCCCCGGCCGAGGACGCGGTCGACCAGGCCGAGGTAGGAGCCGGCCATGTAGACGATGCCGACGGCGCTGAGCACGAGGAACGCCGCGATCCGGATCTTGATGCCGTGGCTCACTGCCCACCTCCGAAGAGGGAGTCCGCGGACGGCTTGCTGCTCGCGGTGCCGCTGGTGAGGGCGTCGCCGAGGCCGTCGAGCAGACCGCCGAGCGCCCCGCCCACGCCGTCGAGCAGGCCGCCGGCCCCCGGCAGTGTGTTGATGATCGTGCAGACCGGGTTGTCGGCGTACTTGTCCTTCTTGCACGCCTTGCGGAGCTTCTTGACCAGGTTGAGGGAGTTGAGGACCTTCTGGCAGGCCTTGCTGGTGAGCTCGCCGCTGCGCAGGCACTTGAGCACCTGGTTGACGGTCTTGCCGGGATCGACGCCCGGGATGCCACCGCCGGAGCTGCCGGCCGGCAGGAGGTTCTCCAGGTTGATGTCGGCGCGGATGGAGGTGTTGGCGTAGTCGCCCTTGACGACCTCCGAGGCCTCCTTCGGGAAGGGGAAGCTGACCAGCAGGTTGAGGCCGGGCGCGAGCTTGTCTCCCGCGTTGTAGAGCTGCTGGAGGATCGGCTGGAGGTGGTCGAGCGAGGCCAGGATGTCGTCCTTGCTCTGCCCGATCACGCGCGTGCCGACGGCGCCGAGGCGCTGCAGGGAGGTCAGCATCGCGATCAGCTCGTCGTGCTGGGCGGCGAGCACCTGGACGGCCGGACCCGCGACGTCGAGCGCCCCCGTGATGTTGTCCTTCTCCTTGTTGAGCGTGGACGTCAGGTGGTTGAGGGAGTCCATCGCGTTGACGATGTCGTCCTTCTGGTCGTCGATGGTGCCGACGACGCTGTCGAGGTTGGCGAGCAGGTGACGCAGCCGGTCGGTGCGGCCGTCCATCACCTCGTTGAGCTCGTGGGTGATGGTGCCGAGCTGGCCGACACCACCGCCGCTGAGCAGGAACGAGAGCGCCCCGAGCACCTCCTCCACCTCGGGGTTGCGACCGGTGGCGGAGAGCGGGATGTTGTCGCCGTCCGCGAGCTTGCCCTCGGCCGAGCCGTCCGACGGGGGCTCGAGCGCGACGTACTTCTCGCCGAGCAGGCTGACCTGCCGGATGTCGGCGATGGCGTTGGCCGGGAGGTCGACGTCGTCCTTGATCCGCATGGTGATCTTGGCGTTCCACCCGATCCGCTCGACGTCGGTGACCTCGCCGACGGTGACGTCGTCGACCATCACCGGCGACTTCGGGACGACGTTGAGGATGTCGTGGAACTCCGCGGTGACCTCGTAGGAGTTGCCGGCGTCGACCGGCGAGCCGGGCAGCGGCAGGTCGTAGGCGCCGTCGAACTTGCAGCCGGCCGAGAGGAGGACCAGGCCGGTGAGCAGCGCCACCCAGCGCGCGAGCCGGGCCGTCACGACGACCCGCCCATCAACCCGGCGAGGGTCGGGTCCTCGGTGGAGGTGTACTGGTTCTGGACCTGGGCGGCGCGCCGCTGGGCGTGCGTGCCGGAGTGGCGGCTCGACTCCCCCGTCGCGGTGCGGGCCGCGCCGCTCGGCGGGATCGTCGGCAGCTGGTCCTCGACGGGCTCGAGGAGCTGCTTGAAGAGCGAGCAGGCGAGGTCCTTGCTGGTCTTCGGCAGCTGGGTCTGCTGGACGACGCCGCAGAGGAACCCGTCGGCGTCCCAGACGTTGCCGCTGATCCCGATCCGCGAGCCGATGGTGCCGGTCCGGTTGTTGTAGGCGAGGGCGAGGTTGCCGATCGCCGTCGGGGCGACCCGGAGCGCGGTGTCGAGGCTGTCCTTCTCGGAGTTGATCGTCTTCATGACCTGGGTCAGCTTCTCGACGTCGGTCACCAGGGCGTCGCGGTTGTCGTTGACGAAGGACTTGACGGTGCCGACCGCGTCGGCGACCGCACCGAGCGCCTGCTGGATCTCGGTCCGCTCGCCGGCGAGCTGACCGGAGACGCCGGCGAGGTCCTTCACGAACGCGCGCACGAACGCGTCGTTGCGCGCCAGCGTGGTGGTGAAGTCGGCGAGCTGGCTGACCGTGTCGAAGAGCGGCCCGCTGCCCTCGCCGAAGGTCTGGGCGGCCTGGGAGAGCTGGGTGAGCATCTGGTTGCCGAGCTTGCCCTTGCCCTTGAGGGCGTGGGCGCCGGCGGCGAGCACGTGGTCGAGGGTGCCGTCCTTGTTGACGCCGTTGGGCCCGAGCGCCTCGGACAGGTCCTTGAGGCTGGCGTAGATCCGGTCGAGCTCGACCGGGACGCCGGTGTCGGGCAGCGGGATGTCCGCGCCGTCGGCCATCAGGGTGTCGCCGTCCTTCCAGGCCGGCGTGATCTGCACGAAGCGGTCCGCGACCAGGGTCGGCGTGACCACGACGGCCTTAGCGTTGTCGGGCACCTGGTACTGCGCGTCGTACTCCATGACGACCTTCACGGAGTCACCCTCGGGGGTGACCGAGGTGACCCGGCCGACGTTGACGCCGAGGATCCGGACGTCGGTGCCCTGGTAGACGCTGACCGCACGCGAGAAGTGGGCGGTGAGCGTCTTGGTCTGGGTGTCGTCGCGAAGCACGAGGAAGTAGGTGCCGACGAGCAGCAGGACGGCCATCGCGACCGCGAGCAGGCGGCCGCTCAGGCGTGGGCGGATACCGGTTCGGATGGCCATCAGTTGCCCTCCAGCTGACCGGGGACGAACTCACCGGTCGGGATCCCGAGCAGGTTGGACGCGTAGGCGTCGAACCACGGACCGGTGCCGATGATGTTGCCGAGGATGGACACGTAGGGGCCGAGCGCGGCGAGGGTGTCCTTGAGCTCCTTCTGCTTGCTGTTGAGCAGCGAGAGCAGCGAGTCGACCTCCTTGAGCGCCGGCGCGATCTGGTCCTGGTTGTCGTCGGCGACGCCCTTCAGCTCGTCCGCCAGGCTGCGCGCGTTGACCAGCAGCAGGTGGACGGCCTGCTTGCGGCGCTGGACCTCCTTGAAGACCAGGTCGCTGTGCTTCATCAGGTCGACGAGGTCCGCGCTGCGGGCCGCGAGCACCTTGCTGACGCTCTGCGAGCTCTTCAGCAGCTGCTGGATCTGCTCGTCGCGGGAGGCGACCGACTGCGAGAGCCGGGCGATGCCCCGGAAGCTGGACTCGATCTCGGGCGCTGCCTTGTTGGTCGTGTCGGCGACGACGTTGAGGGCCTTGCTGAGCTGGTCGGTGTCGATGCGCTCAGTGGTCTTGGTCAGGTCGCCGAACACGCCGACGATGTCGTACGCCGACTCGGTGTGGTCGACCGGGATCACGTCGTCGCTCGAGAGCTGTCCGTCACCGGCGGGCTGCAGGTCGAGGTACTTCTCGCCGAGCAGGTTGAGCACCTCGATCGAGGCGCGGCTGTCGGTGCCGAAGTCGACGCCGTTGTCCACCTCGAAGGACACCAGCACCGTGTTGCTGTCCTCGAGGGAGATGTCGGTGACCCGGCCGACGCGGATGCCGCCGACCTGGACCATGTTGCCGGTGTGCAGGCCGGAGGCGTCGGCGAACTCCGCGTGGTAGGTCGTGCCCCGGAAGCCGGGGAACTGGGACAGGTTGAAGGCCGCCGCCATGATCAGCAGCATCACCACGACGGTGATGGCGCCGAACCGCAGGACGCGGAGCTCGGCCTTGCGTGCGGGGGTCGGGCTCACGGGGAGTCACCTCCGGAGGCCTGGTTGCAGCGCGGTGCGGTCGAGTGGAACTCGATGTTGTTGAGCGCGCCCATGATCTGCTTGACGCCCGGGATGTCACCGAGGCCGGCTGGGAGCGTGATGCGGCCGCTGAACCCGCAGATGTAGTAGTTGTACCAAGAGCCGTAGGTGCCGGTCCGGGTCTGGTCGGTCATCGACTCCGGCAGCCGGTCGAGGAGGTCGATCACCTGCTTGCGGCTCTCCTTCTCGTTGAGGAGCGCGGCGAGCTGGCGCAGCTTCGCGACGTCGGACTTCACCAGCGGGCGACCCTGCTTGATCAGGTCGGCGACGACGGTCGTCAGGCTGGAGATGTTCTTCAGCGACGACCCGATGGTGCCGCGGTCGCGCGCCAGGTCACCCATCCAGTTCTTGAGCGAGACCACCAGGTCGTTGAGCTGCTGGTGCCGGCTGTCGACCGTCGTCAGCGTCTGGGTGAGGTTGTCGACCACCTGGCCGATGAGCTGGTCGCGGTCGGCCAGGGTGTTGGTGAGCGAGGCGGTCTTCTGCAGCAGCCCCTGGACGGTGCCGCCCTCGCCCTGGAGCACCTGCACGAGGTTCATGCTCAGGTCGTTGACCTGCTGCGGGTCGAGCGCCTGGAAGAGCGGCTGGAAGCCGTTGAAGAGGGTCGTCAGGTCGAGCGCCGGCTGGGTGTGGCTGACCGGGATCGTGTCGTCGGAGCCGAGCGGCTCGGCGTCGGCGTCGGAGCCCTCCTCCAGCGCGAGGTAGCGGTCGCCGACCAGGTTGAGGTAGCGGATCTCGGCGCGTGACGCGGTGGTCAGCGGGACGTCCGCCTTCACCCGGAAGGTCACCAGCGCCTCGGTCCGGTCGTAGTGCTCGACGCTCTTCACCTCGCCGACGCTCACGCCGGCGACGCGCACGTCGTCGCCCTTCTGGAGCATCGAGGCGGTCGTGAAGATCGCCTGGTACGTCGTACCGGCGCCGAAGCCGATGTTGCCCATGATCGCCGCGAGCAGGCCGGTGACCAGGATCGAGACGACCGTGAAGATCGCGAGCTTGATGCCGGCGGCGATGGTCGTGGAGTTGCGGCTCACGAGGCCCCACCTCCGGTCGACTCACGCACCACCGGGCCGTAGAGCAGCGAGCCGAGCGAGCCGAAGGTGTCGACGTTCCTGCCCGTCGCCTCGGCGAGCATCGTGTTGAGGATCTGCTGCTCGCCGGAGCTGCCGGAGTAGTCGGCGCCCACGCGGTTGGCGCCCTGGAGGAAGGTCGGGAGGGGGCTGGTCGGCGGGTGCTCGTCGATGTCGCTGCCCTGGTCGAGCGCGATCGGCGGCGACGGCACCTGGGGGTTGGGCAGGCCCAGGCACCACGGGCCGTGCCCGACCTCGCCGTACGTCGGGCGGTCGTCCTCGTCGTACGCGTGGTACTGCGGGGTGCCGAACTCGATGTACTGCTTGATCTGGTTGCCCTCGAAGGTCTTCGCCAGGCGCGGGGCGTACTTGGCGGCACCCTCGATCAGGCACGGGAGCTCCGGCGAGTAGGTCGCGAGCAGGTTGAGTACCGGCTCGGTGACCTGGCCGATCCGGATCAGGTTGGCGGAGTTGTCGCGGAGCACCCGGGTGGAGGTGTCGGCGAGGCCGCCGAGGTCGGAGAAGAAGGTGGAGAGCTGCTCCTTGTTGTCGATCACCGTCTGCGCGGTGGTCGTGACGTTCTTGAGCACGTCGAGCAGGTCGGGCGCCGCGAGGTCGTAGGTGTCGGCCACGTTGGCGAGCCGGACCAGGTCCTCGCGCAGCGTGGGCAGGTGCTGGCCGATCGCGCCGAGGTAGGAGTCGAGCTGGTCCATGGTCCGGCCGAGCTCCTCGCCGCGGCCGCCGAGGGCGGTGGCCAGGGCGTTGAGGGTCTTGTTGAGATCGGCCGGCTGGATCGAGCGCAGCAGCGGGAAGAGGTTGGCCAGGATGTGGCTGAGCTCGACGTTGGTGGTGACCCGGTCGGCCGGGATCACGTCGCCGTCGGCGAGCGGGGTGCCGGACGGGTGGTCGGGCGAGACGAAGGAGACGAACTTCTGCCCGAAGAGCGTGGTCGGCAGGATCTCGACCGACACGTTGTCCGGGATCTGCTCGGCCTGGTCGGGGTCGAGGGCGACCGTGATGACCGCGTCGTCACCGTCCTGGGAGACCTTGCGCACCTGCCCGACGAGGGCACCGTGGATGCGGACGTCGCCGAACTTGGTCAGCTGGAGGCCGGCCCGGTCGGCCTTGATGGTGATGGTCGTGACGTGGGTGAACACCTTCTGGTAGATCGCGATCGACAGGCCGATGAGCAGCGCGATCACGGTCAGGAAGACGACGCCGGCCACCAGCAGCCGCCGGTGCTCCCGGGGGCTGTCGTGGTAGATGTTCACCAGCATCGGCGGCTACCCCGTGATCCGGACGGTGGTCGTCGAGCCCCAGATGGCGAAGCTGAGGAAGAAGTCGGCCACCACGATGGTGACGATGCTGGTGCGGATCGCCCGGCCCACCGCCGTACCGACCCCGGCCGGCCCGCCCGAGGCGGTGTAGCCGTAGTAGCAGTGGATGAGGATCACCGCGGTCGCCAGGAAGAGCAGCTTGAAGAACGACCAGAGCATGTCGATCGGCGGCAGGAACTGCAGGAAGTAGTGGTCGTAGGTGCCCGGCGACTGGCCGTAGATGTAGGTGGTGATCAGTCGCGGTGAGAGGTAGGAGGCGCTCAGGGCGACGATGTAGAGCGGGATGACCGCGATGAACGCCGCGATCATGCGGGTGGTCACCAGGAACGGCAGCGACGGGATGCCCATCACCTCGAGCGCGTCGATCTCCTCTGAGATCCGCATCGCGCCGAGGCGGGCGGTGTAGCCGCAGCCGACCGTCGCCGCGAGGGCGATCGAGGAGATGAGCGGCGCGACCTCGCGGGTGTTGAAGTAGGCGGAGATGAACGCGCTGAACTTCGCGACGCCGATCTGGCTCAGCGAGGCGTAGCCCTGGATGCCGACCTCGGTGCCGGCGAAGAACGACAGGAACGCGATCACGCCGACCGACCCGGCGATGAGCGTCAGACCGCCGGCGCCGAAGGTGACCTCGGCGAGGGTGTTGACGATCTCGCGGGGGTAGCGCTTGATCGCGCGCGGGACCCAGGCCAGCGCCTTGATGTAGAAGAGCAGCTGGTCGCCGTACGCCTCGAGGGAGTCGCGTCGCCCCCTGACGAAGGAGGTGCCGAGGCCGGTGATGGTCGCCATGTCAGTCAGCCCTCACAGCCCCGGGGGCGGGACGACCTGGAAGTAGATCGCGGTGATGACGGCGTTGATGAAGAAGAGCAGCATGAACGCGACGATCACGGACTCGTTGACGGCGCGGCCGACACCACTGGGGCCGCCGCCGGCGTGCAGGCCCTTGTAGGCGCCGACGATCGCGGCCATGCCACCGAAGACGACGGCCTTGACGATCGCGATGTAGAGGTCGTTGATGCTCGCCAGGGCCGTGAACGACGAGAGGAACGCGCCCGCCGAGCCACCCTGGACGATCACCGTGAAGAAGTAGCCGCCGCCGATGCCGGCGCCGATGACGATGCCGATGATCATGAACGCGACGAACATGGTCGCGGCCACCCGCGGCACCACGAGGCGCGCGAGCGGGTTGACCCCGAGGACCTCCATCGCGTCGATCTCCTCGCGGATCTTGCGGGCGCCGAGGTCGGAGCAGATCGCGGAGCCGGCCGCGCCGGCGATGATGAGCGCGGCCGCGATCGGGGCGGCCTCGCGGACCACCGCGAGCACGGCGGTGGCGCCCGCGAACGACTGGGCGCCGAGCTGCCCGGTGAGGTTGCCGACCTGGAGCGAGATGACGGCGCCGAACGGGATCGACACCAGGATCGTCGGCATCAGGGTCACGCTCGTGATGAACCAGGCCTGCTCGATGAACTCGCGGAGCTGGAAGCGGGTGGTGAAGGCCAGCTTGGTGACGTCGACGACCATCGTCGCCAGCTCACCCGGTCCACGGATCACGGACACGGCAGAGAACGCCACGTGCCACCTCCCCAAGCCCTGGTCTAGACCGCCGCCACATTAGAACGTGTTCTCGTTTTCGGCAAACAGGCTCGCGCGCTCCCCACTAGAACCCGTTCTCCCTCGGACAACGACCGGTCTGCCCGGAGGTAACGCCCCCGAAACGTGGGATGTCAGCGGGCTGGACCGGGCGCCTTCCCACCTCCGTGCGCCCCCTGTCGACCAGGTGCGCACGCCTCCTCGGGCCGCCTTCTACGATGAGCGCGTGGACAGGGACGGGCAGCGCGAGGTCTGGTCGTCGTTCACCCATGACCCGCGCGACGGGCAGTACGCGCCGCTGCGGGCGTCCGACCAGGACCGGGCCGTCGTGCACCAGGTGCTGGACGAGGCGTACGCCGACGGGCGGCTCGACCGCGAGGAGTACGACCAGCGCACCGCGCAGGTCGGCACGGTCCGCCTGCTGGGCGACATCAATCCGCTCCTCGCCGACCTCGTGGCTCCTCGGGTCTCCCCGCGGCAGAGCCTGGTCCGCGCGACCTCCACCGACCTGGAGCGGATGGCGGCCAAGGAGTGGGAGCGCAAGCGCCGCGAGGCGGTCTTCTCGTTCCTCGGCGCGAGCCTGGTGACCTCGGCGATCTGGTTCGCGACGTCCTTCCGGCACGGCGACTTCGACCCGTACTTCTTCTGGCCGGCGTTCGTGATCGTCTTCAGCCTGCTCCACCTGGTCCGGGTGGCGGCGTCGCGAGGCGAGATCGTCGACTCCGAGGTACGCCGTCTGGAGAAGCGTCGCGACAAGGAGCAGCGCCGGCCGGGCTGGCTGCGCTAGGTCCTAGCCCTCCCAGCCGGCAGGCCGGTGCTTCTTCGGCAGCTTCTCGACCACGAGCCGGTAGGACTCGTCGACGGCCTCGAGCAGCTCGTCGTCGGGGATGGCGCCGCCGAAGGCGAGGTCGTTCCAGCCGGACCGGCCGATGTAGCGCATCACGGTGGCGTCACCGGGGAAGCGGTCCAGCCACTCGTCGGCGACCTCCCGGGTCGCGCCGCCCTTCACCCCGACGCCACCGGCGCCCAGGAACGCGAAGATCTTGCCGCGCTCCCCCTCGCCGACCTTGATCACCGGGTGGTCGTGGTCCCAGGGGTTGTCCGCCCAGGCGCCCGGCTTGGCCAGGCAGTGCTCCTGCATCCTCGCGACGTCCATCTCAGGCTCCCTCGTCCAGGGCACGCTCCTCGTCGAGGGCGAGGAGCGTCGGGCTCAAGCGGTGACGCCGCGGCACGAACTGCTCCAGGACCGCGAGGTCGTAGACGTCCGGCTCCTCCCCCGCCCCGACCGCCAGCGCCCCGAGCTCGTCGTAGGCCGCGCCGTCGAGCTCCGGACCGAGCAGCACCAGCTGGCTGCCGCGGCGGCGCCCGGGCGCGCCGGGGGTGACCCGGACCTGCTGGCCGACGCGGTGGACCGTCCACCGGCGCGGCAGGCCGGCGATCCCGATCTCGACGAAGCCCTTGATCCGGAAGGCCTCCGGCACGCCGTCGCCGAGCAGGTGGGCCAGGCGACGCGGGTGCAGCGGCCGGACCTCGCGCCAGCTGACCGTGCGGTAGGGCGTGTGCAGGTGAGCGTGCTCGCCGGCATGGATGTCGCCGAGCGTCAGCTGCCGGGTCGGGTCGTGGCGCAGGTCGAAGAGCAGCGACGGGTCGAGCGCACCATGAGGGGCGTCGACCAGCGGGCGGCCGGGCGCGGCCCGGCGGACCCGCTCCTTGACCGCGTCGAGGGCCGACCGGTCGACGCGGTCGGCCTTGGTCACCACCACGAGGTCGGCGGGCTCGACCTGCTCCTCGAGCCCGGGGAGCCCCGGCGGGTCCGGGTGCTCCGCGTCGACCACGACGAGCAGGCCGCCGTACGACGCGCGTCGGCCCAGCCCCGCGACGACCTTCACGACCAGGGCGGCCGGCTCCGCGACTCCGCTCGCCTCGACCACCACGACGTCGATGCCGCTACGCGGACGGGTCAGCCGGTCGAGGTAGGCCGCGACCTCACCGTCGTCGGCGGCGCAGCACAGGCAGCCGCCCGAGACCGCGATCGTCGAGCTCGCCTGTCCCGAGACCAGCAGCCCGTCGACGTCGATGTCGCCGAAGTCGTTGACGATGACGCCGATGCGGGTGTCGGCGCTGTGCCGCAGCAGGTGGTTGAGCACCGTCGTCTTGCCGGCCCCGAGCGGGCCGGCCACCACGAAGACGGGCACCGGTACGAACATGTGATCGAACGATAGCGGCCTAGCGGCTCAAGGTCGCCTCGACGTCGATCCGGCCGAGCTTCCCCGGGTTGCGGACGACGAAGATCTGGCTGATCAGGCCGTCCTCGACCAGGAAGCTGATGGCGGAGTCGAACCCGTCCGGCAGCCCGGTGATCCGGGCGCCGAGCGCCCCGTTCAGCACCATGGGCAGGACGGTCGCGCCGGCACCGAACTTCGGGAAGGTGCGCAGCAGGTTGGCGACCTTCTTCGCACCCAGGACCGGCCGGACGATCGCCTGCGCGACACCGCCGCCGTCGGCGACGAGGACCACGTCGGGCGCCAGCACGTCGAGCAGGCTCTGGAGGTCGCCGCCGGTGACCGCGGAGAGGAAGCGCTCGACGACCTCCTGCTGCTCGGTCCGGCTCACCTGCACCCGGGGCCGCCGGGCGGCGACGTGCTCGCGGGCGCGGTGCCCGATCTGCCGGACGGCGGCCGCGGACTTGTCGACCGCCTGCGCGATCTCGTCGTACGGCAGGTCGAAGACCTCGCGCAGCACGAAGACCGCTCGCTCGGTGGGCGTGAGCGTCTCGAGCACGGTCAGCATGGCGAACGAGACGCTGTCGGCCAGCTCGACGTCGAGGGCGACGTCGGGTGCGGTAAGCAGCGGCTCGGGCAGCCACTCGCCGACGTAGTCCTCGCGCCGGCGGGCGTTGGACCGGTGCCGGTCGAGCGCCTTGCGGGTGACCATCCGGACCAGGAACGCGCGCGGGTCGCGGACCTCGCCGCGCGCGTCGGCCCCGATCGCGTCCCACCGGATCCAGGTCTCCTGCACGACGTCCTCCGCCTCGGCGGCGGACCCGAGCATCTCGTAGGCGACCGTGAAGAGCAGGCCGCGGTGCTCGACGAAGGGATCCTCGGCGATCTCGGCGGGCACGGTCACGACCCTACGGCGACGCGCTCGGCCAGCGGCCGCAGCCCGCAGGCAGCGGCGAAGCCGTCCGACTCGATGCCGAGCGCGACGTTGCCACGGGTGGTGAAGTTGGCGAACGCGATCACCGCCGTCAGCTCGACGACCGCGGCGTCGCCGAGCTGCGTGCGCAGCGAGGCGACCATCTCGTCGGTCACCGTCGGCTCGGTCTCGGTCATCGCCTCGGCGTACGCGAGCACCTCACGCTCCAGCGGCGAGAAGGCGGCGGACTCCCGCCAGCGCGGGATCTCCCGGGCCTTGTCCATGTCGAGGTCCTTGTTGTGGGCCTCGAAGTAGTTGAAGTCCAGGCACCAGGTGCAGCCGACCTGCGAGGCGACCGCCATGTGGGCGAAGGACTTCAGCTGCTCGTCGCAGGCATCCCACTTCTGGACCTTGCCGCCCAGCGAGGCCATGTCCATGAGCACCTTCTGGTGGTGCCAGTAGACGCCGAGCGAGGTCGGCACCTGGCCGAGGCTCTTGCGGGCGAAACGCTTGATCAGCGCACCCTTGACGCCGGTGATCTCGGCGGCGGGGATGCGGGTGGTTCCGGTCATGTCGTCCTCCTGGGGTGGGTTCGACATGAAGACGTCGGCCGGGCCGACGATGTGACATCCCGGATCGGTCGTGGTCCTCGTCGAGCCCGGCCACCAGCCGCGAGCTCACGCGAACCAGACGTCGCTCGACGCGATCCGCTCCAGCTCCTCGAGGTCGAACGGCGGCTCGGCGGCCGTCACGGGCCCGTCCTTGCCCGGCCCGTTGTAGACCATCACCAGGACGTCCCAGCCGTCGGGCCGGAAGACGGTCACCGAGCGCACCGAGGTGCCCCCGTCCGCCGCGGGGTTGACGAAGCTCGAGGTGGTGACCACGGTCGCGTCGGCACCGGGCCGGCACTGCGCGGGCCCGGCCTGCTCCGCACACCGCCGTGCGGGGTCCACGACTGCGTGGTCGTCCACGTAGTCGTCCGGGGTCAGGCCCACACGGATCCCGAAGCCTCTCCACGTGAAGTCGACGACCGGGGCCGCGTCGGGTCCGGACTTCGGCGACGGACCGCTGACCCGGCCGGGCTCGAGACCGGCGAAGGTGGTGGGCACCTGCTCGGTGGTGACCGCGAGCTCCGCGCGTTCCAGGGGCTCGTCGGACGTGGTGGCGGACGGCGAGACGGTCGGGACCGTGGTCGAGGGGTCGCCCGCTGGCGACACCCCGCGGCTCGTCCCTCCGCCGTCTCCCAGCAGATGCGCGCTCCCGAACCCCACCAGGGCCACGACCGCGCTCGCCGCGAGGACGGCGCCGACACGCTGGCGACGCTGCCGCACCCGACCACGCCGCAGGCCGCCCGCCACCAGCCCGGGCAGGTCGGGGGCGAGGTCGCCGGTCGAGCGCCGCAGCAGCTCGGCCATCTCCGTCTCGTTCATCGGACGCTCCGTTCGCGCGCCCGCGAGAGGGCTCGCATGGTTCGGGTCTTCACCGCGCCGGGCGAGAGGTCCAGCCGGTCGGCGGTCTCCGCCACCGACAGGTCCTCGAGGTACCGCAGGACGAGGACGGCGCGATCGAGACGGGTGAGGCCGGCGAGCGTCTGCTGCAGCGTCAGCCGGGCGTCGCTGTGCTCCATGGGGTCCGTCACGCCCGCGTGGTCGGGGAGCTCGCCCCACGGCTGCTCGCTGCTGCTGCGCAGGCGCCGCCGGCTCAGGTAGGTCCGGAGGAGGGTCCGCTGCGAGTACGCGTAGGGCGTCTGGATGCGGCGCCATCGGACGAAGACCTTCGCCAGCGTCTCCTGGACCAGGTCCTCGGCGCGGTGGCGGTCGCCGCACATCGCCCAGGCCTGGCGATAGAGGTCGCCGGAGCGCGCGAGGGCGAAGTCCTCGAAGTCCTGCGTCGCACGTCGGTCCATGTGTCCTCCCGTCCCCCTCCTAGATGCCCCGAGGACCGAGAAGGTCACAGTCCTGACGCAGAAAAGAAGTCCGGTCGATCGGTGACCTGGGGCCGGGTCCAGGACGTCTCATCCTCAGTACCTGCCCCACAGCACCGAAGGAGACCCGCATGAAGGCCACCGCACGCGCACTCATCGCCCTCAGCCTCGGCACCGGTCTGGCCCTCGCGCCGGTCAGCGCGGAGGCGCAGCAGCGCGGCGTGTCCGACCGACGCGGCGACTCGACCTCGCACGCCGTCGACATCACGGAGCTCGTCGTACGGCGGACCGCCCATCGGATCACGGCCAACGTGACGATCCCGAGGATGCGCGCCGGCCGACTCTCGGGAACCGAGCTCCTGATCAAGCCGAGCAACAGGCACAAGGTCTACGCGGTCACCATCCTGCGCGACCGCCGCGGTCGGGTCGTCGACAAGAGCCTGACGTGGCGACCGCTGAACGACCCGATCGAGCCGCATGTGCTCCCGTGCTCGCGGATCGCGACGTCGCTGCGAGCCCACCGGACGGTGGTGTCCGTGGCGGCTGACTGCCTCACCAAGACCCGGCCGCGCGTCCGCATGCGAGCGAAGGTGCGCACCGTCGACGGGACCACCGGCCTCCAGGGCGCCTACTACGACGACCAGACGCGCTTCACCCCGCTGCTCCGACGCTAGTCGTCACCCTCGTCGCCCTCGTCGTCGTCGAGCAGGCCGTCCTTGCGGGCGGCGGCGACGATCCGGCGGACGTTGGTGAGGGTGCCGCAGTCGCCGTCGAGCTGCCGGTTGCGCTCGGCGCAGAACTGCTCGCCCAGGTCGGCCCGGACCTGCGGCCCGACCTCCTCGCGGGCCGGGTTGAGGATGGTCAGCTCCTCCTCGGTGAGGTGGTGGTTGACCACCTTCGCGAGCTCCTCGACCGCGTCGTCGAAGGCCTGGGTGTCGGTGCCCTTGAGCTCGAGGACCGCGAGCAGCGCCTCGTGTCCCTCGGCGTGCTCCTCCTCGCCGTGCTCGGCCTCGTGGGCGCCGACCGCGCGCTTCGTGCGGAGCTTGGGGTAGACGAACTTCTCCTCGGCCTCCGCGTGCGCGACATGGAGGGCGGCGAAGGCGCGGCGTACGGCGTCGCGGTCCGAGCTGCTGTCGCGCAGGTCGCGCAGCAGGCTCTCGAAGCGGCGGTGGTCGTCGAGGATGAGCTCCACGACGTCACCCTGGATCGGGCGTCCGAGGTCGATGACGGTCACGGCCCTCCTTACCCGGGAGGGCGGACCAGCACACCCTCCAGCTCGTCGCGGTCGACGACCCGGCGGGTGCGCACGCGGTAGCGGTAGACCTGCACGATGCCGAGCGCCCAGATGAGGTACTGGGTGCTCATCGCCCACCGGAAGGCCGACGGCGTGTAGTCGGAGCCGCCGCCCGGCGTCCGCCAGTCCAGGACGATGCCGATCACGATCACCAGGACCAGGCTGGCGATGAAGCCGCCCTGGTTGATGATGCCGCTGGCGCTGGCGAGCCGCTCGTGCGGGTTGGAGGTGCGGCCGACGTCGAAGCCGATCATCGACGCGGGGCCGCCGACGCCGACGACGATGACGAGTACCACGAGCAGCCACGTCGGCGCGTGGCCCGGCCAGGCGAGGACCACGGTCCAGACGGTGACGATGGCCCCGACGATGGTGAGCACCATCGTGGAGCGGTGCCACGGGTGGGAGCCGACGAGCCAGCCGAGCGTCGGGCCAGCGGCCATCACCGACAGCACCATGAGGGTGAGCAGCAGGCCGGCGGTCGAGGAGGACTGCAGCTCGCCCTTCACGAAGAACGGGTAGCCCCAGAGCAGGCTCAGCGCGGTCGAGCTGAACTGCGTCGAGAAGTGCATCCAGAAGCCCAGCCGGGTGCCGGGGTGGGCCCAGGACGCCGCCAGGCTCCGGCGTACGGCGGACAGCGACAGCGCCGGTCCGCGGAGGTTGCGGTGCCCGGGCGAGTCGTGGAGCACGAGCAGCACGGCGACGGCGAGGACCAGGCCGAGCGACGCCGCGACGAGGTAGGCCTTCGTCCAGCCCAGGTGGCCGAGCGCCCAGGTCATCGGGACCGCGGCGAGCACCGCGCCGAGCTGGCCGAGGGTGCCGGTGAGCTGGGTGACGATCGGGATCCGGCGGGCCGGGAACCAGGTGGCCACCAGTCGCAGCACGCAGATGAAGGTCATCGCGTCGCCCATCCCGACGAACACCCGGGCGATCAGCGCCGCCGGGTAGCTCTCCGCGAGCGCGAAGCCGGTCTGCGCGAGGGTGAGCAGGGCGGTGCCGCAGAGCAGCACGCTGCGTGAGCCGAACCGGTCGACCAGCAGACCGACGGGGATCTGCATCCCGGCGTACACGACCAGCTGGAGCATCGTGAACGTCGCCAGCTGCGAGGCCGAGATGTCGAAGCGGTCGGTGGCCGCGAGACCCGCGACCGCGAGCGACGAGCGGTGGAAGACCGCCACCAGGTAGACGAGCAGCCCCACGATCCAGACCGACCAGGCACGCGCGGTGATGGTCGGCGGATTCACTCCCCGAAGTCTAGAGCCGTGAGCGGGGTCACTCGGAGCCGGCTCGACCGTCCGGAACCCCCGACTCGGCCGACGGAAGTCCGGACTCGACGGTCAGTCGAGGCAGAACTCGTTGCCCTCGGGGTCGCGCATCACGATGAAGGTGGCCGGCATGGGGACCGTCTGGACGACGAGCTCGATCTTGCTGGCGCCGAGGGCGACGAGGCGCTCGGCCTCGGTCTCGAGGGCCTCGACGCGGTCCTCGCCCTCGAGGCCGGGGGCGGCCCGGACGTCGAGGTGGACGCGGTTCTTGACGACCTTGCCCTCGGGCACCTGCTGGAAGAAGAGCCGCGGGCCGGCGCCGGTCGGGTCCTGGCAGGCGCTCGCCATGTTGCGGAACTGCTCCGGCAGGCTCGCCGAGAAGGCGTCCCACGAGTCGAAGCCGGGCGGCGGGGGCGGGAGCTCGTAGCCGAGCACCTCGCACCAGAAGAGCGACAGCGCCCGCGGGTCGGCGCAGTCGAAGGTCACCTGGACCTCGCGGAGCGTGCTCACTTGGCCCCTGCCTCCATCATCTGCCGCAGCTCCTTCTTCAGGTCGCCGATCTCGTCGCGCAGCCGGGCCGCGACCTCGAAGTGCAGCTCGGCGGCGGCGCCCTTCATCTGGTCGGTCAGCTCCTGGATGAGCTGGGCGAGCTCGGCGCTCGGCAGCCCGGCGAGGTCCTGGGTGTGCTGGCCGGACTCGCCGCCGGCCAGCCGCGAGAGCGCGGGGACCGGGGCCTTCCGGTTCTTCGGGTCACCCTGCTGCCAGGTCTCGAGGAGCTCCTGGGTGGACTCGTCCTCACGGGCCAGCATGTCGGTGATGTCCGCGATCTTCTTCCGCAGCGGCTGCGGGTCGATGCCGTGGGCGGTGTTGTAGGCGACCTGCTTGGCGCGACGTCGGTTGGTCTCGTCGATCGCCGACTCCATCGACGGAGTGATCTTGTCGGCGTACATGTGCACCTCGCCGGACACGTTGCGCGCCGCGCGGCCGATCGTCTGGATCAGGGACTTGTCGGAGCGCAGGAAGCCCTCCTTGTCGGCGTCGAGGATCGACACCAGCGACACCTCGGGCAGGTCGAGGCCCTCGCGGAGCAGGTTGATGCCGACGAGGACGTCGTACTGCCCCAGCCGGAGGTCGCGGAGCAGCTCGATCCGCTTGAGGGTGTCGACCTCCGAGTGGAGGTAGCGGGTGCGGATGCCGGCGTCGAGGAGGTAGTCGGTGAGGTCCTCGGACATCTTCTTGGTCAGCGTGGTGACCAGGACGCGCTCGTTCTTCTCCGTGCGGGTGTTGATCTCGTGGATGAGGTCGTCGATCTGGCCCTTGGTCGGCTTGACCACGACCTCGGGGTCGACCAGGCCGGTCGGCCGGATGATCTGCTCGACGGTGTCGCCCTGGACCTTGTCGAGCTCGTAGTCGCCCGGCGTGGCCGAGAGGTAGATCGTCTGCCCGATCCGGTCGAGGAACTCCTCCCAGCGCAGCGGCCGGTTGTCCATCGCGCTCGGCAGCCGGAAGCCGTGGTCGACCAGGTTGCGCTTGCGGGACATGTCGCCTTCGTACATGCCGCCGATCTGCGGCACCGCGACGTGGGACTCGTCGACGACGAGCACGAAGTCCTCGGGGAAGTAGTCGAGCAGGCAGTTGGGCGCGCTGCCGCGGGTGCGGCCGTCGATGTGCATCGAGTAGTTCTCGATGCCCGAGCAGGAGCCGACCTGGCGCATCATCTCGACGTCGTACGTCGTGCGCATCCGCAGCCGCTGCGCCTCCAGCAGCTTGCCCTCGCGCTCGAACCTGGCCAGCTGGTCCTCGAGCTCCGCCTCGATGCCGTTGATCGCGCGCTCCATGCGCTCGGCGCCGGCGACGTAGTGGGTCGCCGGGAAGATGTAGAGCTCCTCGTCCTCGGTGACGACCTCGCCGGTGACCGGGTGGAGGGTCATCATCCGCTCGATCTCGTCACCGAAGAACTCGATCCGGATCGCCATCTCCTCGTAGACCGGGAAGACCTCGAGGGTGTCGCCACGGACCCGGAAGGTGCCGCGCGTGAAGGACATGTCGTTGCGGGTGTACTGGATCTCGACGAGCCGCCGCAGGATCGAGTCGCGGTCGTGCTCCTCCCCCACCTTGAGCCGGATCATCCGGTCGACGTACTCCTGCGGGGTGCCGAGGCCGTAGATGCAGGAGACGGTGCTGACCACGATCACGTCGCGCCGGGTGAGCAGCGAGTTGGTCGCCGAGTGGCGCAGCCGCTCGACCTCCTCGTTGATCGAGGAGTCCTTCTCGATGTAGGTGTCCGTCTGAGGCACGTAGGCCTCGGGCTGGTAATAGTCGTAGTAGGAGACGAAGTACTCGATCGCGTTGTCCGGGAAGAGCTGGCGCAGCTCGTTGGCGAACTGGGCGGCCAACGTCTTGTTGGGCTGCATGACGAGCATCGGCCGCTGGAGCTGCTCGGCGACCCAGGCGACGGTGGCCGTCTTGCCGGTGCCGGTGGCACCCAGCAGCACCACGTCCTCGACGCCCCCGTTGATCCGCTTGGAGATCTCCTCGATGGCGGCGGGCTGGTCGCCGGAGGGCTGGTAGTCGGAGACGACCTTGAACGGCGCCACCCGGCGCTCGAGATCGGTGACTGGTCGCATGCAACGAGCCTAGACGGGTCCGCCGACAGTGCCTCGGTACATTGACGTCGTGCGGAACCGGACCGGTGTCGAGCGACTGCTGCGGGTGCTCCGCCGGACCCTCCTGACGGTGATCGGCGTCCAGGTCGCGCTGGCGATCGGGATGTCGGTGGTCGACTCCTACCGCCGGCGCGGGAAGAAGCCCAAGCCCTTCCCGGTCACCGCGCCGAACCCGGTGGACGTGGGCGAGGGCGAGCTGACGCCGTACACCTACGGCCAGGACCTGTACGACGCGATGCTCGACGCCATCGAGGGCGCCCAGCGGCAGATCCTCTTCGAGACCTACATCTGGAAGGGCGACGAGGTCGGCCAGCGCTTCAAGGACGCCCTCTCGGCGGCCTCGGCGCGCGGTGTGGAGGTCTACTGCATCTACGACGGCTTCGCGAACCTCGTCGTCTCGCCCCGGTTCAAGCGCTTCCCGCCCGGGATGAAGGTGCTGCGCTACCCGATCTACCCCGCCGGCTGGAAGTTCTTCGACCTCGCCCGCTACGGCCGCGACCACCGCAAGATCCTCGTCGTCGACGACGCGGTCGGCTTCGTCGGCGGCTACAACATCGGGACGGCGTACGCCACCGAGTGGCGCGACACCCACGTCCGCATCACCGGCCCGGGCGTGTGGGACCTCAAGCGCGCCTTCGCGGACTTCTGGAACCTCAACCGCCGTCGCCGGATCGGTACGTCGGAGCGCCCGCTGCTGCTCGAGGCTGCCTCGACCTGGGAGACCCGGCTGCGCTTCCACCGCAACGTGCCGCGGCTGTGGATGTTCCCCATCCGGTCGATGTACATCGAGGCGATCGGCCGGGCCACCGAGAACGTCTGGATGACGCAGGCCTACTTCTGCCCCGACCAGGACTTCGTCGACACGATGAAGGCCGCCGCGGCGCGCGGGGTCGACGTGCGCCTGCTCGTCCCGCTGAAGTCCAACCACATCGTGGCCGACTGGATCTCCCGCGGCTACTTCTCCCAGCTCCTCGACGCCGGCGTCCGGATCTTCCGCTTCAAGGACGCGATGGTGCACGCGAAGACCGCCACCATCGACGGCACCTGGTCGACGATCGGCACCGCCAACATCGACCGGCTCAGCCTCCAGGGCAACTACGAGATCAACGTCGAGGTGATCGACCCCGACTTCGCGACCGCGCTGGAGAAGGTCTTCGGGATCGACGAGTCCAACTGCCTCGAGCTCACCAAGGGCGAGTGGGAGGCGCGGGACCTGCACCGGAAGTTCACCGAGATGATCCTGGCGCCGCTGCGACCGCTGCTCTGACGTACGGACGAGGCGTCAGCGGCGGGTGACCTTCGCTGGCAGGTGCGTGCGCGGGGCCATCCGGGCGCCGTGCCGCGGCCGTCGGCCGGCGACCAGGCCGATCAGGATCGGCACCCGGCCGCGGTGGGGTCGCCAGGGCTCGAGGAAGTCGGCCATCTGCTCGTCGGTGAAGGGCTCCCCGCTCACGGCCCAGCCCAGGTCGGCGGCGATGTGGTAGTCGCCGAAGGAGACCGCGTCGGCGTCGCCGTGGGCGCGCTGGCGCACCTCGGCGGCCGTCCAGACCCCGACCCCGGGGAGCGACGTCAGCCGGCGCTCGACCTCGTCGCCGGGCAGCCCGACGGTGCGCTCGAGCGCGTCGGCGACCCGGGCCGCGTTGACCAGCGCACGCGAGCGGGCCGGGTCGACGTGCATGCGCAGCCACTCCCACGAGGGCACCTGTCGGATCGTCTCGGCCGACGGCTGGATCCACAGCTTCAGCGGCTCCCCCGGCCCGGGCGCGCGCTCACCGAAGCGGTGCACGAGCATCCGGAAGCCCGCGAAAGCCTCCTGGCCGGTCACCTTCTGCTCGATGATCGCCGGCGTCAGCGCCTCCATGACCCGTCCGGTGCGGCCGATCCGCCAGTGGCCGTAGCGGCGCCAGGCCTCCTCGACCAGCGGGTGGCCGGGCTCGAAGCCGGTCACGTCGTCCTCGGCGCCGAGCAGCGCCGGCAGCGAGTCGAGCGCCCACGCCGCGCCCGGCCCCCAGGCCTCGGCACGCACGACGCCCTCGGTCGAGCGCGGCTCGACGAGCAGGGTGACCGGGCCGTCCGGCGTACGGATGCCGCGCCAGTGGCGGTCGCCGTCGACGCGGTACGTCGGGTCGCCGCCACCCCGCTTGTGGATGCGCAGCACGGTGCCGACCGGGCACGGCCAGTCGGGTCGCCACTCCCGCGCCTGCCCGTCGCCCGCCACGTCCGCGACCCTAGCTCTCGCCACCGACGCTAGAACGTGTTCTAGTCTTCGGCCATGCTCCAGATCGACGACACCAGCCGGGTCCGCACGGTCACCCTGGACCGGCCGGACGCGCTCAACGCCTTCAACGAGGCTCTGTACGACGCGACCGCCGACGCGCTCCTGGCCGCGGCCGAGGACCCCGGCGTCGCGGTCGTGCTGCTCACCGGCAACGGTCGCGCGTTCAGCGCCGGCACCGATCTCCTCGAGATGCACGCGCGCGCGACCGACCCCGACTTCGTGCCCGGCAAGCACGGCTTCCTCGGCCTGCTCGACGCGCTGGTCGCCTTCCCCAAGCCGCTCGTCTGCGCCGTCAACGGGGTCGGGCTCGGCATCGGCGCCACGATCCTCGGGTACGCCGACCTCGCGTTCATGTCGACCACGGCCCGGCTGAAGTGCCCCTTCACCAGCCTCGGCGTCGCGCCCGAGGCGGCCTCGTCGTACCTCTTCCCGCGGCTGCTCGGTCACCAGGACGCCGCCTGGATGCTGCTCTCCGCGGAGTGGGTCTCGGCGGCCGAGGCGAAGGAGATGGGCCTCGTGTGGCGGGTCTGCGAGCCCCACGACCTGCTCCCCGAGGCGCGTCGGCACGCCGAGCTGCTGGCCGCGCGGCCGATCTCGTCGCTGGTCGCGGTGAAGCGGACCATGACCGAGCCGCTGCGCGCCGAGATCCGCGCCGCCCGCGATCGCGAGAACGCGGCCTTCGCCGAGCTCATGGGCGGCCCGGCCAACCTGGAGGCGCTGACCGCCTTCGCCGAGGGTCGCGAGCCCGACTTCACGAACCTTCCTCCGGGCTGGTGACCGCTCAAACGGTGAGACTCCTCACCGCCCGGGACGGAACAGCGGTCGGCCCGACCGCGCTGTGCCGGACATGGCTGATCTCTTCGAGTCCCTGACCGTCGGCGCCTGGACGCTGCCCAACCGCCTGGTGATGGCGCCGCTGACCCGCAACCGCGCCGAGGACACCGTGCCCGGCGACCTCGCGGTCGAGTACTACGCCCAGCGCGCCTCCGCGGGCCTGATCATCACCGAGGGCAGCCAGCCCACCGCGGAGGGCCAGGGCTACCTCAACACCCCCGGCTTCCACTCCGCGGAGCAGCTCGCGGGCTGGCGTCGCGTCGCCGACGCCGTCCACGCCAACGGCGGCCGGATCGTCGCCCAGCTCATGCACGCGGGCCGGATCTCGCACCCCGACAACACCGGCGGCCAGGAGATCATCGCGCCCAGCCCGATCGCCGCGCCGGACGAGATGTTCACCGCCGACGGGCCGCAGCCCTTCCCGACCCCGCGCGAGATCGCGCTCGACGAGATCCCGGCCGTCGTCGAGGGCTACGTCCAGGCGGCGCGGAACGCGGTCGAGGCCGGCCTCGACGGCGTCGAGGTGCACGGCGCCAACGGCTACCTGATCCACCAGTTCCTGGCCCCGGGGTCGAACCACCGCACCGACGGGTACGGCGGCTCGCCCGAGAACCGGGTCCGCTTCGCGCTCGAGGTCACCCGGGCCGTGGCGGAGGCGATCGGCCCCGAGCGGGTCGGCATCCGGATCTCCCCCGCTCACAACATCCAGGGCGCCACCGAGGAGGACCCGGCCGACGTGGCCGCGACGTACGGTCTGCTGGTCGAGGGCCTCGCCCCGCTGGGCCTGGCCTACCTGAGCATCCTGGCCGACCCGAAGACCGACCTCGTCCAGGACCTGCGCCGCGGCTTCGGCGGCGTGGTCATCGCCAACGACGGCTTCGGCGAGATCACCACGCGCGAGTCGGCCCAGGAGATCCTCGACAAGGACCTCGCCGACGCGGTCGCGGTCGGCCGGCTCTTCCTGGCCAACCCCGACCTGCCCGCCCGCTGGCAGACCGGCGCGGCGCTCAACGAGCCCAACCCCGACACCTTCTACGGCGGCGGCGCCGAGGGCTACACCGACTACCCGTTCCTCGACGACTGAGCGACGTCCGACGCTGGGGTTGGTGACCAATCCCCGAACAGTCCGGACGGACCATGGTGGGAACGTGCCCACCAGCCCTAGCGTCGACGCATGACGGACCTCCCCCACATCGTCCTGGTGCACGGCGCCTGGGCGGACGGCTCCTGCTGGAGCTCTGTGATCAGCCGACTGCACGGACTCGGCTACGGCGTGACCGCGCCCCAGTTCCCCGAGACCTCCCTCGACGCCGACGTCGCGCGGCTGCGCCAAGTGCTCAACCGCCAGAGCGGTCCGACGATCGTCGTCGGGCACTCGTACGGCGGCCAGATCATCACCGCGCTCGGCCAGGACGCCCCGAACGTGGTCGGCCTCGTCTACATCGCCGCGTTCGGCCTCGACGAGGGCGAGTCGATCGGCGCGCTCGTCGAGGGCGGCCCGCCGAGCCCGGCGCTGGCCCACCTCGACGTCGACACGCTCGGCTTCGCGTGGCTGCCCGAGGACGACTTCGTGGGCCACTTCGCCTCGGACGTCGACCCGGCGCAGGCGAAGGTGATGTTCGCGGTCCAGCAGGCGACCTCGCTGTCGGTCTTCGGCGACGTGATGGGCCACCCGGCGTGGAAGGACCTGCCGAGCTGGTACCTCGTCGCCACCAACGACGAGGCGATCCCGCCGGACGCCGAGCGGCAGTTCGCGGCCCGGATGGGCGCGACCACGGTCGAGGTGGCCTCCAGCCACGTGCCGATGGTCTCGCAGCCCGACGAGGTGGTCGCGCTGATCGAGGCGGCGGTCGCGGGGGTCGGCAGCTAGGGGGACTCGGCAGCCGGCCATCCGCCGAGGCGGGCGGCGTGGTCGTGCGTGCTCCTCAGGAAGTCGCCGACCGCGCCCGCCGGGTCGGGCGCCTGCCGCACCAGGTGGTAGGGCAGGAGGAACTCGCCGAGCTCGTCGTCGTACGCCGCGCCGGGAGCCTCACGGAAGCCGGTCGGCTCGGGGTAGGCGTAGGAGTAGAAGCTGCCCTCCGGGCTCCCACCCGGCCAGAAGCCCGCACTGGTCAGCTCGGCGTCGTAGGCCTCCCACATCACGCGGTCCGGGCAGTTCGGGACGCCTCCCGGGTGACGGGGTGCCGGACGTCCGGAGAAGCGGGTGGTCGCCAGGTCGAAGGCGCCCCAGAAGAAGTGCACGGGGCTCGCCTTGCCCCGGAACCCGCCCCGGAAGTCCGACAGCACCTGGTGCGCCTTGACGAGGGAGAGCCAGAAGAGGTGGGCGGCCTCGGCGTCGTACGACGCGTGGTGCTGGTCCTCGGCGAACGGCGTGGCGTCCTCGACCTCGACGGGCGACCGGCCGATCGGGGCGTGCACGTCGAGCTCGCCGAGCCGGCGGCGGACCTCCTCGTGGAAGTCCGCGACCGACCGTGGGGCGAGCTCGACGGTCCGGCGCCGACCGTCGGTGCTGTCGAGCACCAACCGGTGGTCGACGAAGTCGAACTGCACCTCCAGCCCGCGTCCGCCCGCCGGCATCAGCGACGTGGTGAGCCCGACGCCGGTGACGTAGAGGGGCACGTGCCACCAGTGGTTCTGGTGCGGGGCCAGCGCGAGCCGGAGCCTCCCGACGATCTGTACCCACCGGTGCAGGGTGTCCCGGGTGTCGGCCCACTCGTCGACGAGGAGCGCCGGCCAGCGGCCGTCGTGACCGTTCACGATCGGGCCTAGGCGCCGATCGTCTCGATCGCGGTGCGGATGACCTCCGCGACCTCCTTGGGGTGCGCCAGCATCACGAGGTGGGACGAGTCGATCTCGACCGTCGTCATGCCGGCCCGCTGGTAGCCGAAGCGCTCGACGTCGGGGTTGATGGTGTGGTCGGAGGACGACACGATCCCCCAGGCGGGCTTGGTCTTCCAGGCCGCGGCCGGGGCGGCCTCGCCGAACGCCGCACCGGCGAGGGGTCGCTGGGACACCGCGAGGATGCGGGCGAGGTCGGGATCCACGTCGGCCGCGAAGATCTCGGGGAAGCGCGCGACGTCGACCGACACGTCCGTCCCGTCCTCGCCACCCGCCTGCGGGAACGGCGTGTAGACGAGCGCCTCGGCGAGGGGCGAGTCGGGGAAGCCGCCCTGCAGCTCGCCGAGGCTCTCGCCCTCCTCCAGGGCGTAGCCGGCCAGGTACACGAGACCGACGACGTTGTCGGCCGTCCCGGCGACGGTGATGACGGCGCCGCCGTACGAGTGGCCGACGAGCAGCACGGGACCGTCGATGTGGGAGACGACGGACGCGATGTAGGCCGCGTCGCCGACGAGGCTGCGGTTGGGGACGGCGGGCACGCGGACGTCGAGTCCGGCGGCGAACAGCTCCGGTACGAGGGCCGCGAAGCTCGAGGCGTCGGCGAAGGCACCGTGCACGAGCACGACGGTGGGGGTGGGCATGGAGATCTCCTTCTGGTCGGGGCGGCGGGGTCACTCGTCGTACAGGGCGGCACGCAGGAAGTCGGCTCCCTGGGCCGTGGCCGCCTTGGCGGCGTGGGTGTCGCGCATCGCGTTGACCATCACGAAGTCGTGGATGATCCCCTGGTAGCGGACCGCCGTCACCGGCACGCCTGCGGAGCGCAGCTTCGCGGCGTACGCCTCGCCCTCGTCGCGGAGGACGTCGGCCTCGGCCACGATGACCAGGGCCTGCGGGAGTCCGGCGAGCTCCTCCTCGCTCGCCCGCAGGGGCGACGCGGTGATCTGGGCGCGGTCCTCGGGATCGGTCGTGTACTGGTCCCAGAACCACTGCATGGCGTCGCGGCGCAGCCAGTAGTTCGTGGCGAACTGGTGGTAGGAGCCGGTGTCGAACGACGCGTCGGTCACCGGGTAGTAGAGCAGCTGCGCAGCCAGGCGCGGGCCTCCCCGCTGCTTCGCCATGATCGTGACCGCGGCGCTCATGTTGCCGCCGACCGAGTCACCGGCGACCGCGATCCGGCCGGGGTCCAGGTCGTGCTCGGAGCCGTGCTCGCCGATCCACTCGAGCGCGGCGTAGACCTGCTCGATCGCCACCGGGTAGCGCGCCTCGGGCGAGAGGCTGTAGTTCGTGAAGACCGTCGCCGCCTCTGCGCGGGTGGTCAGCTCGCGCACCAGGCGGTCGTGGGTGTGCGCGTCGCCGAAGACCCAACCGGCGCCGTGGGTGAAGAGGATGACGGGGAGCGGGCCGACCGAGCCGGCCGGGCGGTAGACGGTGATGGAGACCTCGCCGGTAGGTCCGCCGGCGATGGTGAGCTCCTCGGTGTCGACGGCGGGCGCGGGGATCTCGCCGTCCTGGACGGAGTCGACCGTCTTGCGTCCTTCCTCGAGGGAGAGGTCGAAGAGGTAGGGAGGCTCGGCCGTCGCCTCGACGAAGTCCTGCGCGGCCGGCTCGAGAACGGGCTTGATGTCGGTCATGCAGGGAGCCTGCGCGTCGGCGGCCACCCACGCATCAGTCACGCGACGTAGATCGCGACGAGCTAGCCGGACAGGCGCTCGACGACGTCGCGCAGCTGGGTCCGTGAGGTCACGCCCAGCTTCGGGAAGGCGTGGTAGAGGTGCGTCGACACGGTGCGTGGCGAGAGGAAGAGGCGCTTGCCGATCTCGCGGTTGGTGAGGCCGGCGGCGGCCAGCCGGGCGATCTGCCTCTCCTGCGCCGTCAGCTCGGACCACGACGACGGAGACGCCTCCTCCGTCGACACCCCCGCTGCTCGCAGCTCCGCCGCAGCCGCCTCGGCGAGCGTGATCGCCCCCACTCGCGCGAACGCCTCCTGCGCGAGGGCGAGCTGGGCCCGCGCGGCCGCCGTACGCCGGCGGCGCCGTAGCCAGACGCCGTAGCCGAGCCGGGCGTGAGCCAGCTCGAACGGCCACCGGGCCGCGGAGGGCTCGCTCGTCGCGAGCTCGAGGTAGGCCTCGGCCTCGTCGCCCTCGGCGAGCAACCCGAGGGCGCGTTGGAGGATCACCGCGAACCGTGGGCTCGTCGTCGCCTCCAGCTGTCCTCGAGCCCGCTCGACCACGCCGAGCACGTCGTCGCGCTCACCCGCGCGCACGGCGACCGCGACCAGGTCGCCGAGCGCCCGGTAGGAGACGTGCTCGTGCAGGGGTGCGCCGTCGCGGTCGAAGAGGGCCCGGCCGTAGCGGTAGGCCGCCGCGAGGTCACCGCGGGTGAAGGAGGCGCGGGCGAGCGTCACGTGCAGGTTGGCCTCGAGGGCCGCGCACTCCCCCACGTCCACCGCACGGAGCAGCGCCAGCGCCTCGGACCGTGCCACCTCGGGATCGCCGAGCACCACCGTCACCCGAGCGAGCAGCTCGCGTCCGGTCAGCAGGTAGTAGCCCAGGTTGTCGGCCTCGGCCAGGTCGATCATCGTGCGCGCCGTGAGGGCGGCGTCCGCGAAAGCGGCCCGGTCGAACTGGACCTGCCCCAGAGCCATGAGCGTCTGGATCAGCTGGCCGGGCGCGTTGCCCTGGCGTTGCAGCTCGACGGACTTCTCCAGCCGCCGCATCGCCACCTCGGGCTCGTCGAGGAGCCAGGCCGTCGCCCCGAGCATCATCTCCTGCGGGGCGAGCAGCTCTCCGGGCAGCTCGAGGTCGAGCGGCGGCGTCTCACGCACCAGCGCGAGGTTCTGGGGCGCACGGGAGAGAGGCGCCAGAGCCGTCTCGATCCAGGCCTGGGCGGCGCGGGTGACCTGGTCGTACGGCGGCGGGGCCGGCGGTGCGTCACGCCGGTACCGGTCGTACCACACGCGGACCCGGTCGGCGCCACGACCGGTCTGGTAGGTGAGCGAGGCCAGCGTGGTGAGGGAGGCCCATCCTGATTCCGGCTCGACACGGAGCAGCTCGTCGAGCGAGCCCTCCAACGCGTCGAGCGCGGCCGTCTGCCGCATGGACTGGGCCATCGCGTAGGCCACGCGGTGCGCCGCGAGCGCCCGCACCTTCGGGTCGTCGGTCTCCGCGAGCACCCGCTCGGACAGTGCCTGGAGGCGCCCCAGCTGGCCGGTCTGCCCGAGCATCACCAGCGCCTCGAGCATCCGGGACTCACGGTCGGCGCGACGCGAGCTGAGCTCGGCGGCCCGCAGCATCGCGCGCGCTCCCTCGGAGTGCGCCCCTCGGCCCGTGGCCGCCCCCGCTGCACGCACCAGCTCGAGCGCGAGGTCGTCGTCGGGGCCGGTCGTGGCCGCGGCCCGGTGCCACGTCCCGCGCGCAGGATCGTCGACGTAGGCGTCGGCGAGGTCGCGGTGGGCCGCCAGCCGCTCCGCCGTCGACGCCTGCGCGTAGACGGTCGAGCGCACCAGCGGGTGACGAAACCGGACCCGTCCGTCGACGACCGAGATCAGCCCGGACTCCTCGGCCGGTCCGAGGTCGCGCGCCAGACCGCCTCGGGTCCGGTGGCTCTCCGGAGGATCGGCGACGACCCGGCTCAGCACCGGCAGGTCCGCTCCGCCGGCCGCGGCGAGCAGGAGCACCCGTCGCGTGGTCGCCGGCAGCCCCGGAAGCTCGGCCGCGAACGCCGCCTCGACCTTGGGCGGCACTGCGGGCGGCTCCGATGCCGCGAGCGAACCGAGCCTCGTGTCCGGGTCCATCGGGTTCGTGACCGAGCCCGCTGTCCGAGCGAACTCGCGCAGCGCGAGCGGGTTGCCTCGAGCGCGGTCCGTGACCGAGATGCGGGCCACGGGGCCGAGCGGCAGCTCGAGGGTGTCGAGCAGGGCCAGTGACTGCTCGAGCCCGAGAGGTGCGAGCGCCACGACGTCGGCTTCCTCGACGCCGCGAGCGCTGGTCAGCGCGCGCGTCGCGACCAGGACCGCCACGGAGGTCCCGGCCAGACGGTTGGCGACGAAGGAGAGCACGTCCCAGGAGCTGTCGTCCCACCAGTGCTGATCGTCGACCACCACCATCAACGGCCGCTCGGTCGCTGCATCGGCGAGCCAGTCGAGGATCCCGAGCCGGAGCGCCAGGGCGCTCGTCGGCGCCTGACCCGGGCGGGGCCCGACGAGGTCCGCGGAGACCTCGGCGGCCCTACGACGGAGGTCCGGTCCCAGATGGACCTGCCGAGCCGCGAGCAGCTCCACCACTCCGGCGTACGGCAGCGCCCTCTCGCTCGCGCGCCCGCGGAGCCGGATCACCTCCCACCCTGCGTCCCGAGCCTGCGCGTCGAGCGCGTCCAGGAGCCCGGTCTTCCCCGCGCCGGGCTCACCCGTGACGCACGCGAGGCGTCGGCCGGTGGAGAGCAGGTGCCAGCACGCTGAGAGGTCGTCGTCGCGGCCCACGAGGCGGTGCACCGGTCCAGTCTGACCGATCGGTCCAGGGCGGCTAGCGCACCCGCCACCGCGGCAGCGGCTCGGTGAGGGCCCGGCGGCGCAGCTCGCCGAGGTGCACGCCGCTCGTGCTCGGCCGGTAGTCCACGACGTAGGGACCGGTCAGCACGGCGGCGAGCTCGCGGCTCAGGCCGTAGCCCGCGTGGTCGTGGTCGACACCGGCGTCGGCGGCGACCCACGCGCGCAACCGGTCGCGCAGGTCGTCGGGGATCTCCAGGTCGACCGGCAGCGTGATGCCCTCCCCCGACATCCGGATCGGGACGGGGGCCTGGGAGGCGGGCGCCTCGGTGAGCACCCGCAGCGCGAGGTCGGTGGTGGCCGGTACGCCGAGGTAGCCGACGACGCGCATCACCCGCTCCGGGTCGAGCGGCAGCAGCCCGGGCGTGCCGGGCTCGTCCGGGGTGAGGCCGAGGTCGAGGTCGGTGCGCCCGGACATCATCGCGAGGTTGAAGTCGAAGCGCTCACGGGCGCCCTCGGCGGTCAGCTTCTTCAGCAGCGACGCGCCCATCCGGCGGGCGCCGGTCTCCTCGCACCAGGAGTCGATCGTCGCGACGAGGGTGGCCCCACCGGTGTGCTCGATGTCGGCCCAGACGGCCTGCATCGAGCCCATCAGCTCGAGCAGCACGGGTGCGGTCTTCTCGCCGATCCCGGGCACGCCGGGCAGGTTGTCGCTGGCGTCGCCGCGCAGCGCGGCGAAGTCGAGGTAGTGGTGGGGGGCCACGCCGTACATCGCCCGCAGCCGCGCGGGGTTGAGCAGCGGGGAGCCGTTGATGCCGCCGGTGATCAGGCGCAGCACCTGGGTGGTGTCGCTGATGTGGGCGAAGGCGTCGCGGTCGGAGGTGATCAGCACGCACCGCCAGCCGTGCCGCTCGGCCCAGGTCGCGGCGGACGCGTTGACGTCGTCGGCCTCGAGCCCGTCGGGCGTGACGGTCAGCAGCCCCAGCGCGTCGAGCAGGTCGGCGGCGCGGTCGAGCTGGTCGACGAGGTCGGCGTCCTTCTCCGCGCGGCCTGCTTTGTACGCCGGGTAGGCCTGCTCGCGCACCGACCGGCGGCGGTCGTCGATCCCGAAGAGCACCGCGTCGGGCGCGAACTGGTCGATCGCCTCCAGGATCTGCCGCAGCATCCCGTGCAGCGCCCACACCGGCCGGCCGCTGGCGTCGCGCAGGCCGGAGTCGACGCGGGCGTGGTGGTTGCGGTGCAGCAGCGACGGCGCGTCGACGGCGAGGAGGAGGCGGTCGGTCACAGGAGCCCGATCCCGGCGGCGTGGCGGCGTACGGCGTCGCTGTCGGCAGCGAGCACGAAGGGCACGTCGTGCGCCCATCCGTCGGTGACCGCCTCGACGCGGCCGTCGCCGGGGTCGAGCCGGACCTCGCGGATGTAGACGGCGAGCACCCGGCCGGGGTGGGCGCGGACGATGTCCGCGTAGATCTGCGGGTCCTTCTCGCCGGAGTCGCCGATGAGCACGAACGACAGGTCCGGGTGCAGCCGGAGGATCTCCTCGATCCGGTCGTGCTTGCGCGCGCGGCCGTCGTGGTTGCCGATCAGGTCGCGCAGCAGCAGCGGCCCGGCCGGGAAGGCGCGGTGCTCGAGGAAGCCCTGGAGGAAGGAGTGGAGGTTCCAGGGGCTGGAAGAGACGTAGAAGACCGGGTTGTCGGCCCCGGCGAGGTCGCGGTAGAGCTCGGCCGCGCCCGGGAAGGGCGTGCGGGTCAGGGCCGAGCCGGTGAAGGTCTGCGCGAGCATCAGACCGACCCGCTGCACCCCCGTCTCGAGGATCGTGTCGTCGACGTCGGAGATCACCCCGAAGCGGGCCTCCGGCCCGGGGACGCGCACCCGGAAGGTGGTCCGGTGCGGGTCGGTGAGACCGCGGTGCTCGTCGGCCAGCTCGACGGTGCCCTCGGTCCACGGGCTCGTCGTGGCCCCGGGCGAGAGCTCGACCCGGAAGTAGCCCTCGCCGTCGGAGGCCGCCTCGACGCTCGTCCCGCCCACGGTGACCCGGAGCGGTACGCCGGGGAGCTCGTCGGTCACGAACTGCCCGATCGTGCGGGCCAGCGCCGCCCCGACCCCCTCGCCCTCGACGGCGTCGGACGGGGGCGGGTTGTCGAGCACGCGGCCGCGGACGACCACGCCCTCCGTCGTACCGTGGCCGCCGAACGTGGCGAACCGGAAGTGCTCCGGCGGCCGCCCCTCGCGACGGCGACGACGCAGCCCGTCCCAGGCGCGCTCGGCCTCGACGAGCAGCCACTGCTTGCGTCCCACGGGCTCGAACCTACTGTCGGCACCCTCGGCTTGAATGGGCGCATGCTCCTCGCGGACGTCGTCGCCACCTCGGCCACGGTCGCCGCCACCCGCTCGCGCAAGGCGAAGGTGGCCGCGATCGCCGCGCTGCTCACCTCCGCGCCCGCCGACGAGCGCGAGACCGTGACGGCGTACGTCGGCGGCGCGCTGCGCCAGCGGCGCACCGGCCTGGGCTGGCGCGGGCTGTCGTCCCTGCCCCCGCCGGCGGCGACCTCGACGCTGACGGTGAGCGAGGTCCACGAGGCGTTCGAGGCCCTGTCCGCTCTGTCGGGGGCGGGGTCGCAGGCGGCCCGGGCGGCGGCGGTCGAGGAGCTCTTCGGCCGCGCGACCGACGAGGAGCAGGCCTGGCTGCGCGGGGTCGTCACCGGCGCCGTACGGCAGGGCGCGCTCGACTCGCTGGTCCAGGAGGCGCTGGCCGTGGCGGCCAAGGTGCCGCTCGCGGCCGTGCGACGTGCCGCGATGCTCGCCGGGTCGACCGTGGCCGTCGCGGGCGCGGCCTTCGCCGGTGTCGAGGCGCTCGGCGAGATCGGACTCGAGGTCGGCCGACCCGTGTCACCGATGCTCGCCTCGAGCGCACCGACCGTGGCCGACGCCCTGGCCAAGGCCGGCACCGGGTCGCCGGTGGCCGTCGACGTGAAGCTCGACGGCATCCGGATCCAGGTGCACCGGTGGGACCACGAGGTGCTGGTCGCGACCCGGTCCCTGGAGGACATCACCGCGCGGCTGCCCGAGGTGGTCGAGGTGGCGCGTTCGTTGCCGTCGTCGCGCTTCGTGCTCGACGGGGAGGCGCTGGCGCTCGCCGACGACGGCCGGCCGCGGCCCTTCCAGGAGACCGCCTCGCGCACGGCCATGACCGAGGGCGTCGTCGTGACGCCGTACTTCTTCGACGTGCTCCACCTCGACGGCGAGGACCTGCTCGACGCGTCCGCCGCCGATCGCGCGGCGGCGCTGGACCGGCTGGTGCCGGCCGAGCACCGGGTGCCCCGCCTGGTCACGGCCGATCCCGGCGAGGCCGAGGCGTTCGTCGAGGAGACGCTGCGCTCCGGCCACGAGGGCGTCGTGGTCAAGTCGCTGACCGCGCCCTACGACGCCGGCCGCCGCGGCGCCGCCTGGGTCAAGGTCAAGCCGGTGCACACCCTCGACCTGGTCGTGCTCGCCGTCGAGTGGGGCTCCGGCCGCCGCTCGGGCTGGCTCTCCAACATCCACCTCGGCGCCCGCGACCCCGCCACGGGCGGGCTGGTGATGCTCGGCAAGACCTTCAAGGGGATGACCGACGAGATGCTCGCCTGGCAGACCGAGCGCTTCACCGAGCTCGCGCTGTCCCCGTCGACGGCTCGGGAGCACTACGTCGTCGAGGTCCGCCCCGAGCAGGTCGTCGAGATCGCCTTCGACGGCGTCCAGCGCTCGACCCGCTACCGCGGCGGCGTCGCGCTCCGCTTCGCCCGCGTCGTCCGCTACCGCGACGACAAGCCGGCCGGCGAGATCGACACGATCGAGACGGTCCGCGGCCACCTGCCGTAGCCAGCGCCGCGCTAGCTGTCGGCGTCCCGCTGCCACTCGCGCTCGCGGAGCAGCCACACCGCGCCGATGCAGAGCGCCATGACGAGGACGCCGAGGCCGGCCACGCTGACCGGCGAGGCGACGATGCCGAGGGCGAAGAAGCCGATCAGCGGCAGCACCGGCGCGACCAGCGCGACGCAGAGCACGTACCCGGCGGTCCGGGACCCGGTGGTCGGCGACGGCGTCGAGCGCATGGCTCAGCGTAGCGGCGCGAGTCCTGTCACAACCGTGCAACTGGCAGTTGCACGGCCGTACACTTCCCTGCCATGAGCACCGCCCCTGAGACCGACGGCCGGCGTACGGCCGCCGCGGCGCGCCGGCGGGCGCGCGAGAAGCAGATCATCGCGGCCACGCGGTCGCTCTTCGACCAGCGCGGCGTGCGGGACGCGCAGATCGAGGACATCGCGAAGGCGGTCGGGATCAACCGGGCCATCGTCTACCGGCACTTCACCGGCAAGGAGGAGCTCTTCGCGCTCACGCTGGTCGGCTACCTCGAGGAGCTGCGCGACGCGCTCGCCGCGGCGATCGAGTCCGCGGACGCGCCGCCCGCACAGCTGGAGGCGCTGGTGGGGGCGTTCGTCGACTACGGCGTGGCGCACCCGGCCTTCCTCGACTGCGCCCAGACGCTGATGCGGCGTACCGGTCCCGACCTGCTCGACGAGATCTCCGAGAGCGCGCTCTTCCGCCTCGGCCGCGGCATCTCCTCCTGCCTGGCCCAGCTGACCCAGGTGCTCGAGGACGGCGTGAGCGCCGGCGACTTCCGGGTCGAGGACCCGGTGCTGCTCGCCAACACCCTCTACGCCAGCGGGCTCGGCGCCCTGCAGCTCGCACGCGTCGGCATCCTGGTCAAGGAGGCCGCCCCCGGCATCCCGACCGTCGGCACCATCAGCCCCGAGCAGGTCCGCACCTACCTGGTCGCCTCGGCCCTGGCACTGGCCACCCGCTGAGTCAGCGCGCCCAGCGCCGCATGGCGTCGCCGTACGGCGTCGCGCCGACGTCGTCGGTGGCGCGGTAGCCGGCGCTCGCGTAGAGCGCCTGGGCACCCACGTTCGACTCACGGGTCCACACCGAGCTCCCGGCCCACCCGCGGGCGCCAGCCAGGACGTGCGCGGCCTGGAGGAGCGCCAGCCCGACGCCCTGCCGCTGGCGCTCGGGGTCGACGAACACCATCGACACGTGCGCCCTTGTCGGGTCGCCGCTGTACGGCTCTAACAGCGCCATCGCGACCACGGCGTCCTGGTCCCGGGCGACGACCACCAGCGCCTCGGGCTCCCGCACCTTCTCGTGCACCCGCGCCACCCGGGCGTCGGACGGCGGCTCACCCGCTGCCTCCCGTGCCCGGCGCCAGCCGTCGACGGCCGGGTCGAGGTCCTCAGCACCCGCGCTCGCCTGGGACGTCATGCGGAGAGTGTCATCTATGGCACCGTCCGCATGACGTCCGGCGTACGGCGAAGAAGGGTCAGCGCTCCAGGATCGCCACCACTCCCTGGCCACCGGCGGCGCAGACGGAGATCAGGGCGCGGCCGCCCTTGCCCGACGACGCAGCCTTCTCGGCGAGCAGCTTCGCGGCCACGTTGACGATCCGGCCACCGGTGGCGGCGAAGGGGTGGCCAGCGGCCAGCGAGGAGCCGTTGACGTTGAGCTTCGACCGGTCGATCGAGCCCAGGGGCGCGTCGAGGCCGAGCCGCTCCTTGCAGAAGATCGGGTCCTCCCACGCCTTGAGGGTCGAGAGCACCTGCGAGGCGAACGCCTCGTGGATCTCGTAGAAGTCGAAGTCCTGCAGGGTGAGGCCCTGGCGCTCGAGCATCCGCGGCACGGCGTACGCCGGCGCCATCAGCAGGCCCTCGCCGCCGTGCACGTAGTCGACCGCGGCGGTCTCGGAGTCCAGCACGTAGGCGAGCGGCGCGAGGCCGTGCCCCTCGGCCCACTCCTCCGACCCGAGCAGGACCACGGACGCGCCGTCGGTGAGCGGGGTCGAGTTGCCGGCGGTCATCGTCGCGGCCTCGCCGCGACCGAAGACCGGCTTGAGCTTGGCGAGCTTCTCCACCGACGAGTCGGGGCGCAGGTTGTTGTCGCGCTCGAGGCCGCGGAAGGGCGTGACCTGGTCGTCGAGGAAGCCCCGCTCGTACGCCGCCGCCAGGTGCTGGTGGGACAGCGCGGCGAGCTCGTCCTGCTCCTCGCGACCGATCTCCCACTCCAGCGCCGTGAGCGCGGCGTGCTCGCCCATGGAGAGGCGGGTGCGCGGCTCGCCGTTCTGCGGGATCTCGAGGCCGATGTCGCCGGGCCGGATCGCGCCGAGCGCCTTCACCTTGCCGGCGGTGTCGCGCGCGGCGTTGACCTTCATCAGCTTGCGGCGCAGCTTGTCGCTGATCGCGACCGGGGCGTCGGAGGTGGTGTCAGTGCCGCCGGCGAGACCGGAGTCGATCTGGCCGAGCGCGATCTTGTTGGCGACCTCGATGGTCGCCTGGAGGCCGGTGCCGCAGGCCTGCTGGATGTCGACGGCGGGCGTCTCGGGTGCCAGCCTGGAGCCGAGCACCGCCTCGCGCGTCAGGTTGAAGTCACGGGCGTGCTTGAGCACGGCGCCGGCGACCACCTCGCCGAGGCGCTCGCCCTGGAGGCCGAAGCGCTCGACGAGACCGTCGATCGCGGCGGTGAGCATCTCCTGGTTGGAGACGTCGGCGTACGCCGTGTTGGACCGGGCGAACGGGATGCGGTTGCCGCCGAGGACGGCCACCTTGCGGATGGAGTCAGCCATGGGTTCATCCTCCGTCGGGAGCGGGAACGAGAGAAGCGAGTGAGGGGCGGATCACGAAATCTGGACTCTGAGTTACACAAGGAGTTACATACCCACCATGAGCGATCTCTACCGCGGCTTCACCGACTCCGCGATCGGCAAGCAGGTCAGCAGGCTCCTCGGCCTCCCCCAGCCCGCCGAGCTGGAGCGGTACGACGCCGGCGCACCTCTCGTCGACGGCACCGTCGCGGTCGGCGGCCGCGGTCGCCTCGCCGACGAGCTGGTCGGCATCCTCGACACGCTCGGCATCGCCGCCGTCACCGACACCAGCGGCGACGACACTTTCAAGGGCCTCGTCCTCGACGCCACCGGCCTCACCTCCAGCGACCAGCTGGTCGCGCTGCGCGACTTCTTCACCCCGCTGCTGCGTCGCCTCGACCGCTGCCCGCGCGTGGTCGTGCTCGGCACCCCGCCCGAGCTCGTGACCGGCGAGGAGCGGGTCGCGCAGCGCGCCCTCGAGGGCTTCACCCGCAGCCTCGGCAAGGAGATCGGCCGCGGCGGCACCGTCCAGCTCGTCTACGTCGCCGAGGGCGCCGAGGGCGCGGTGCACAGCACGCTCGCCTTCCTCCTCTCCCCCAAGTCCGCCTACGTCTCCGGCCAGGTGGTCCGGATCGGCGCCCACGGCAGCACCGCCGGCGGCGAGGTCGCCGACTGGCTGAAGCCGCTCGACGGCCGGGTCGCCCTGGTCACCGGCGCCAGCCGCGGCATCGGCGAGCAGATCGCCCGGGTGCTGCACCGCGACGGCGCGACCGTGGTCGGCGTCGACGTCCCGCAGGCCGCCAGCGAGCTCCAGGCCCTGATGAAGGAGCTCGACGGCGACCACCTCGTCCTCGACATCACCGCCAAGGACGCCCCGCAGCGGATCGCGCGGCACCTGAAGGAGAAGCACGGCGGCGTCGACGTCGTCGTCCACAACGCCGGCATCACCCGCGACCGCAGGCTCGCCAACATGGCGGCCTCCGCCGACAAGGGCGACCGCTTCGAGCAGGTCATCGCGGTCAACCTGACCGCCCCCGAGCGGATCACCCGCGAGCTGCTCGACCAGAAGGCCATCAACGACAACGGCTCGATCGTCGGCGTCGCGAGCATCGCCGGCATCGCCGGCAACGTCGGGCAGACCAACTACGCCGCCTCCAAGGCCGGCGTCATCGGCCTCGTCGACTCCCTCGCCGACGAGCTCGACCGCGGCATCACCATCAACGCCGTCGCGCCGGGCTTCATCATCACCCAGATGACGGCGGCGGTGCCGTTCGCGACCCGCGAGGTCGGGCAGCGCCTCAACGCGATGGCCCAGGGCGGCCTGCCGGTCGACGTCGCCGAGACGATCGCCTGGTACGCCTCCCCCGGCTCGACCGCCGTCACCGGCAACGTCGTCCGCGTCTGCGGCCAGATGATGCTGGGCGCCTGATGATCCCCGTCCTGCTCAAGGCCGCGCTCCCGAAGCTCAACCCCGGCAGCGAGCTGCCCGACCTGCGCCTGGAGCGCCACGACGTCCCGGTCGACGCCGGCCACGTCGCGTCGTACGCCGCGCTCTGCGGCTTCCCGCGCAAGGACACCCTGCCGCTGCCCTACCCGCACCTGCTGGCCTTCGGCCTGCACCTGCAGATCATGGCCGACGGGTCGTTCCCCTTCCCCGCGATCGGCACGGTGCACCTGGAGAACTCCATCACCCGGCACCGCCCGATCGCGCTGACCGAGCGGCTCCAGGTCACCGCGCACCCCGAGCGCCTGCGCCCGCACGCGAAGGGTCAGGTCTTCGACATGGTGACCCGCGTCCACTCCCGCGGCGAGCTCGTGTGGGAGGAGACCTCGACGTTCCTGCGTCGGGGCCGCGGGTCGGAGGACGCCGAGCCCGGCTCGACCTTCCCCGAGGCGCCGCCGACCGGCACCACCTGGAAGCTCGCGGGCGACCTCGGCCGCCGGTACGCCGGGGTCTCCGGCGACCGCAACCCGATCCACCTCTACGGCCTGACCGCCAAGGCGTTCGGCTTCCCGCGGCAGATCGCCCACGGCATGTGGTCGATGGCCCGCTGCGTCGGTGCGCTCGAGAACCGCCTGCCCGACGAGACCACCGTCGCGGTCGCCTTCAAGAAGCCGATCCTGCTGCCCGGCACGGTCGCGTTCGGGTCTCGGCGCACCGAGGGCGGCTACGCCTTCTCACTGTCCTCGCCGACGAGCGGTGCCCCGCACCTCGCCGGCTTCGCGACGGCCGGCTGAGGGCGTCAGCCCGCCAGGTCGAGCTCGGCGCCCGAGGCGACCTCCGCGACCAGGGCGGCGTACGCGTCGAAGCACCGCTGGTCGCTGAGCCGCTGCCGGTCGCGGTGGATGCGCTCGGCGTGCTCCTCGCGCTGCTCGTACGCCGCAAGCCAGCCGCGGGCGACCTCGACCGGGTCGCGGCCGACGACCAGGCGCGGGTCGCCGACCATCGCCGCCGCGTCCCCCACGGACATGGTCACCGGCACCGCCCCGCAGGCCATCCCCTCGAGCAGCGAGAGGGGCGCGGCCTCGCCGTACGCGCTGGTCAGCACGACCAGGTCGGCGGCGTTGTAGAGACGGGGCATGTCGGTGCGGATCCCGAGCAGGTGCACCTGCCGGTCCGCGCCGGGCCACCGCGCGAGCGCGGCGCCGAGGAGGCCGGTGAGCGCCGGGTTGGTGGCGGACATGCCGGCACCGCAGAGGACGAGGTGGGCGTCGGGGCGGGCCCGCACGAAGGAGGCGGCGGCGCGCACGAAGAGCCCGACGTCCTTCATCGGGTCGAAGCGCGCGGCGAGGACGAGCACCGGGGCGTCGTCGGCGGCGCCGAGCTCGCGGCGCAGGCCGATCCGCTCGTCGGCCGACGGGCGGAAGCGGCGCAGGTCGACCCCGTTGGGGATCACCGGCAGCTGGGCGAGCGGAATGCCGGTCGCGGCGTGGTACGCCGCCTGGGTCGACTCGGCGCAGCAGGCGGCCGCCGCGACGACGCCCTGGTCGACGAGCCGGACCAGGTCCTCCAGCGCGCGGCCCTGGTGCTCGGGGTCGGAGCGGTGCAGGCAGGTGATCACCGGCGTGCCGCCCGCCCCGGTCGCGGCGAGCGCGCCCAGCGGCTGCTCCTTGAGCGACAAGACGACGTCGGCGGCACCGCTCAGCCGCTCGACCGTCGCGAGGTCGAGCTCCGACCACGGGTCGGTGACCTGGCGGCACAGCGCGGTGATCGGGATGCCCGCCTCGGCGAGGCGTCGGTAGCCGGCGTCGTCGAAGGCGCGCTGCGTCGTCGCCTCCCGGACCGAGCGGTCGGTCAGCGACAGGACCGAGTGCTGCTGCGCGGTGGTCGTCTCGAGGCTGCGCACCACCGAGGTGTGCAGCACCCGCGCGCCGCCCGAGAAGAAGCCCTCGTAGACCGAGAGCACCCGCGGTCCGTCCTCGTTCGCACCCCACCACGCCATGCGGGCGAAGGTAGGAGCCCGAGGGGCGTGGGCGGGGTGCGTCGGGTGAGCGGTGGATGAAGGGCAGGTGACCGGCTGTGAGCACCGGTCACCTGCCCAGTGAGGTGGGCCGGTGACCGCGGTTGTGACCCCGACGCCGACCGGCTGAGACTGAGTGGGCAGCCTCAGCCGAGCACGCGCCGGCTCACCTCGGCCTGGTCGGCGAGAACGCCGGTGATGGTGGTGCTGGTCTCGTCGAGCTGGTGGCCGATCGCGTCGAGCGACGCGGTCACGGCGGTGACCTGCTCCTGGATGCGGGTGACCCGCTCGTCGACGATGGTCGTGGCGCGCGCGGTCTCGGTGGCGAGCTCCTTGACCTCGCCCGCGACGACCGCGAAGCCGCGGCCGGCGTCGCCGGCCCGAGCCGCCTCGATGGTGGCGTTGAGGGCGAGCAGGTTGGTCTGCGCGGCGATCCCGCGGATGGTCTTGACCACGTCGCCGATCTCGGCGCTCGACTCCCCCAGCCCGGCGACCAGCTCGTTGGCCTCCGCGGTGACCCGCTTGCCCTCCTCGGCGACCTGGTTGGCGGTGCGGACCTTCTCCTCGACCGTGCGGATCGAGGTCCCCAGCTCGCGGCTCGTCTCGGCGAGCCGCTCGGCGGCGTCGGCCCGCTCGAGGGCCTGGCCGACCAGGAAGGCCGTGTTGCGCAACGCCTCCTCCCGGCCCGGGCTGAGGGTCAGGGTCTCGGTCGCGAAGAAGTCCATCGTGCCGACGATCCGGTCGTGGAGCCGGATCGGCAGGCACACGCCGGAGCGGACGCCGGCCCGCTGCGCGGCGGGCGCCCGCACGCAGTCGGTGACCTCGGCGAGGTCGGGCACGAAGACGAGGTCGCCGGTCGCCCAGGTGCGGCCGGACAGGCCCACGCCGCGCTCGAAGGACGCCGCCAGCGTGACCGCGCGGAACTCCTGGCCGGCGCTGCCGGACTCGCGGGTGAAGGCGAGGACTCCCCGGTCCTCGTCGACCGACCAGAACGATCCGTACGCCCAGCCGAAACCGGAACGGATGCCGTCCAGGGCGAGCTCGAGCGCCTCGGCGCCGGTGGCGGCGCTCGAGACCGTGCGCAGGATCTGGGTGATCGTGTGCAGGTCCTGCTCCGCGTCCAGCCGCCGCTTCGTGTCGGCGGACCACGCGCACGCCTCGACGAGCCCGTCGGGCGAACCCGTCCAGCCGAGGTGGTCGCGGGCCACCCGGAGGGCGGCGCGGAGGGCCTCCTCCGAGGAGGTGGCCGAGGCGAGGGCCTCGGCCAGGGCATCGGCCGCACGGGTGTCGGGTCGGGCACTGGTCGGGTCGGCCGGGCCGGGGCGGGTGGCGGCGTGCCGCTTGCGGGGTCCGAGAAGCATGCCGGGCCGATCGGCAGCCCGCGACACCCTCCTGAGGACCCGGGCGCTGCAGGTTCCTGCAAAAACCTCGACAGGCTCCTACGCCGTGCCGGGTCCTTCGTAGCCGTCGCCGCGCGGCCGGATCAGGCCCTCCTGGGCCGCCGTGGCCACCAGCGTGCCGTCGGCGCTGAAGACCCGGCCGAAGGCGAGACCGCGCGACCCCTGGGCGGAGGGCGACCACTGGTCGTAGAGCCACCACTCGTCGGCCTTGAAGGGTCGGTGGAACCACAGCGTGTGGTCGAGCGACGCCATCTGCACCTTGGACGGGTTGACCCCGTGGACCGACAGGGTGGAGCCGAGCAGGCTCACGTCACTGGCGTAGGTGAAGGCCGCGACGTGGACCGCCGGGTCGTCGGGCAGGCCCTCGCGCAGGCGGACCCACATCCGCGCCTGGGACACGTGGCCGTCGTCGGGGTCGAGCCCGAAGCGCGTGTTGCCGAGCCAGCGGACGTCGAGGGCACCCCACTCCTTGCCGAGCGCGTCGGCCTCGGCGTTGCCGCCCTTGCGCATCACCTCGACCAGGTCGAAGCCGGTCTCGGGTGCGCCGACGGTCGGCATCAGGTCCTGGTGCTCCCAGCCGTCCTCGGGCTTCTGGAAGTTGAGGGTCTGGTAGTAGATCGCCCGGCCGTGCTGACGGGCGACGACCCGGCGCGTCATGAACGAGCGGCCGTCGCGCATCCGCTCCACGTCGTACACGATCGGGACGGAGTAGTCGCCGCCGAGCAGGAAGTAGGAGTGCAGCGAGTGGACGGCGTACTCCGGCGGGACGGTGCGGACGCCGGCCATCAGCGCCTGCGCGGCGACCTGGCCGCCGTAGACCCGGGCCCGCTGGGACTCCGGCTGCCGACCGCGGTAGAGGTCGACGTCGAGCTCCTCGAGGTCGAGGAGGTCGACCAGCTCCTGGGTGTGGTTGACCTCGGTCATCACGCCCCCTTCCGCGGCCGCATGACGGCCTCCTGGGCGACCGAGGCCACCAGCGTGCCGTCCTGGGTGAAGACCCGGGCGAGCACGAGGCCGCGACCGGCGGTCGACGCCGGCGAGACCTGGTCGTAGAGCCACCACTCGTCGGCCTTGAAGGGCCGGTGGAACCACACCGCGTGGTCGAGGGAGGCGACGAACGCGTCCGGGCCGAAGCTGACGCCGTGCGGCGCGAGCGCCGCGCCGACCAGCGTCATGTCGGAGAGGAAGGTGAAGGCCGCGCGGTGGATGAACGGGTCGTCGGGCAGCGGCGAGGACACGCGCAGCCAGATCTGCTGCCGGCCCGGGTGCGCCGGGTCGGGCTCCAGGCCACGTGCGGAGGTGCCGATGATGCGGAGGTCGGCGACCTTCCACTGGTCGGCGTGCAGCTCGTCGCGCAGCTTGGTGCTGATCGGCGTCACCGAGGGGTCGTCGGGGCCGGGCACCTCCGGCATCTGCTCCTGGTGCTCGAGGCCCGGCTCCTCGAGGTGGAAGTTGACGGTCTGCGCGTAGATCGGCCGGCCGTGCTGCTGGGCGATCACCCGGCGGGTGACGAACGAGCGGCCGTCGCGCAGCGTCTCCACGTCGTAGATGGTCGGCGTCGTCGGATCGCCGGGCTGGAGGAAGTAGGAGTGCAGCGAGTGGGCGGCGTACGTCGGCTCGACGGTGCGCGTGGCGGCGACCAGCGCCTGCGCGGCCACCTGCCCACCGAAGACCATCGGCCGGCTGGTCGGCATCTGGGCGCCCCGGAAGAGGTCGTCGTCGATCGTCTCCAGGTCGAGCAGCTCCACCAGCTCGGCGGCGTCGCGGGGCATCAGTCCTGCTCTCCCTGGCTGTCGGTGTCGCCGTCCGGGGCGTCCGGGCCGTCGAGCCCGGCGAGGAACCGCTCGAACTCACGCCCGAGCTCGTCGCCGGTCGGGAGCGGCTGGTCGGCGGCGAGCAGGCTCGACCCGCTCTCCTCGGCCCGCTCGAAGGCGTCGTACTGGCGCTCGAGCGCGGCCACCACCTCGGCGACCTCCTCGTTGTTGTCGAGGTAGCGGGTGATCTCGGCCTCGCGGTCCTCGGACTCCGCCCGCAGGCCGGACAGGTCGATGGTCAGCCGGCCGGCGATCTCGACCTGCTCGAGCAGGGCCGCGGAGGCCTGCGGGTAGTCCATCTGCGCGAGGTAGTGCGGCACGTGGGCGACGAACCCCATCGCCGGGTGGCCCCACTCGCCGAGCCGGACCTCCAGGAGCGACTGCGCGCTGCTCGGGATCCGCAGTTCGCCGCGCCAGGGGCTCTCCGCGCTCAGCAGCTCGGGGTCGTTGGCGTGGTGGGTGATCGCGATCGGCCGGGTGTGCGGCACGGCCATCGGCACCGAGCCGATGCCCACGACGCGGGTGACGCCGAGCCGCTCGACGACCTCGCGCACCGCACGGCAGAAGGCCTCCCACCGGTTGTCGGGCTCAGGCCCGTGGAGCAGGAGGTAGGGAGTGCCGCCCGCATCGGCGAGCTGGCGGACGACGAGCCGCGGCGCGTCGTAGGACTCGTAGTGGTCGCGCACGAAGGACATCGGCGGGCGTCGCGCGCGGTAGTCGTGGAGCTGGTCCACGTCGAAGGTCGCGAGGACGGGGCCGTCGGACAGGTCGACGAGGTGCTGCGCCGCCCGGCCCGCGGCGTTGCCCGCGTCGAGGAAGCCGTCGAGGACCAGGACCATCGTGAGCGTCCCGCCGTTGTCGGCCGCCAGCGCAGGGGCGTCGTCGACGATGTGGACGAGGCGTTCCGGCATGAGCACACCCTAGTGATCGCACCGTGCGCGCACCCGCGGACCGGTCCGCGGAGGGGCGAGGGAGACGTCACACCCGACCTCGGTGTCGACTCTTGTTACTCGGGGGTAATCTGACCGCGTCCATCCCGCTCCGACTCGCTCCGAGGAGATCGAGTGACCCGACAGCTGCGAGAGGTCGTCTTCGTCGACGGCGTGCGCACCCCCTTCGGCGTTGGCAAGGCCAACGGCCAGTACGCCGAGACCCGCGCCGACGACCTCGTCATCAAGTGCATCCGCGAGCTGATGCGACGCAACCCGTCGCTGCCGCCCGAGCGTGTCGACGAGGTGGCGGTCGCCGCGACCACCCAGATCGGCGACCAGGGCCTCACCATCGGCCGCACCGCCGCGCTCCTCTCGGGGCTGCCGCAGAGCGTGCCCGGCTACGCGATCGACCGCATGTGCGCGGGCGCGATGACGGCGGTCACCACGACCGCGTCCGGCATCGCCTTCGGCGCGTACGACGTCGCCATCGCCGGTGGCGTCGAGCACATGGGGCGCCACCCCATGGGCGAGGGCGTCGACCCCAACCCCCGCATCCTCTCCGAGCGGATCGTCAACCCGGACGCGCTCGTCATGGGCAAGACCGCCGAGAACCTGCACGACCGCTACCCGACGATCACCAAGGAGCGCGTCGACGCCTACGCCGTGCGCTCGCAGGAGAAGACGGCCGCGGCGTACGAAGCGGGCAAGATCCAGCCCGACCTGGTGCCCGTCGCGACCAAGTCGGCCGAGCTCGGCTGGGGTCTCGCGACCACCGACGAGCCGATGCGGCCCGGCACCACCATGGAGACGCTCGCCTCGCTGAAGACGCCGTTCCGCGCGCACGGCAAGGTGACCGCGGGCAACGCCGCGGGCATCAACGACGGCGCCACCGCCGCGCTGCTCGCCGACGAGGAGACCGCGCGCGAGCTCGGCCTGCCGGTCAAGATGCGGATGGTCGCCTACTCGTTCGTCGGCGTCGAGCCCGAGGTGATGGGCGCCGGCCCGATCCCCTCGACCGAGAAGGCCCTCAAGCAGGCGGGCCTGACCATCGACGACATCCAGGCCTTCGAGGTCAACGAGGCGTTCGCCGTCCAGGTGCTCGCCTTCCTCGAGCACTTCGGCATCGCTGACGACGACGCGCGGGTCAACCCCTACGGCGGCGCGATCGCGATGGGCCACCCCCTCGCGTCGTCCGGCGTGCGGCTGATGACCCAGCTCGCGCGGGCCTTCGAGGAGCGCCCCGAGGTCCGCTACGGCCTGACCACCATGTGCATCGGCATCGGCATGGGCGGCACGGTCATCTGGGAGAACCCGGACTGGAACGGAGCGAACGCCTGATGGCCATCGAGAACCTGCTTGCCCGCGCCCAGGAGATCTCCTCCGACGCCGAGCGCGTGACCCAGGCCCACCTCCGGAAGGTGACGCTGCCCGGCGGCGCCGTGCTCGGCCTGATCACCCTCGACAACGGCGAGGACCACACCAAGCCCAACACCTTCGGCCCGCGCTCGCTGCTCGCGCTCGACGAGGCGATCGACGCGGCGCTGGCCGACGACGAGATCACCGCGCTCGGCGTGACCGGCAAGCCCTTCATCCTGGCCGCCGGGGCCGACCTGACCTCGATCGCCGGTGGCGGCGCCGACGGCGTCCGCGTCGTGGCCGAGCTCGGCCACCACGTCTTCCGCAAGCTCGGCGAGGGCGGCAAGCCGTCCTTCGGCTTCATCAACGGCCTCGCCCTCGGCGGCGGCCTCGAGGTCGCGCTGCACTGCACCTACCGCACGGTGATGGACTCGGCGCCCGCGCTGGGGCTGCCCGAGGTCATGCTCGGCCTGATCCCCGGCTGGGGCGGCGCGTTCCTCGTGCCCAACCTGGTCGGCCCCGAGGCGGCCACGACGCTGATCCTCGAGAACCCGCTCAACAACGGCAAGACGCTGGGCGGGGCTGCGGCGTACGAGCTCGGCCTCGCCGACGCGGTCTTCTCCGGCGCGGACTTCCTCGAGCAGTCGCTGCTCTGGGCCGACGCCGTGCTGCGCGGCGAGCTCGTCGTGGAGCGGCCCGAGGTCGACCGCGGCGCCGCGTGGGACGCCGCCGTCGAGCGCGCGAAGGGCATCGCCCTGGCGAAGACCGGCGGCGCGAGCCCGGCCGCGCTCAAGGCCGTCGAGCTCATCGACGCCGCGCGCGACGGCGACCGCGACGCCGGCTTCAGCCGCGAGGACGACGCCCTCGAGGCGATGTCGCGCACGCCCGAGCTGATCGCCTCGCTCTACGCCTTCGACCTGGTGCAGAAGCGCGCCAAGCGCCCCGCCGGCGCGCCGGACCGGTCGCTCGCGCGCCCGGTCACCAAGGTCGGCATCGTCGGCGCGGGCCTGATGGCCTCGCAGCTGGCGCTGCTCTTCGTACGCCGCCTCGAGGTGCCGGTCGTGCTGACCGACCTCGACCAGGAGCGGGCCGACAAGGGCGTCGCCTACGTGCACGCCGAGATCGACAAGCTGCTCGCCAAGGGCCGGATCAACCAGGACAAGGCCAACCGCCACAAGGCCCTGGTCACCGGCACCACCGACAAGGCCACCCACTTCGCGGACGCCGACTTCGTGATCGAGGCGGTCTTCGAGGAGATGAAGATCAAGAAGTCGGTCTTCGCCGACGTCGAGAAGGTCGTCTCGCCCGAGTGCGTGCTGGCGACCAACACCTCGTCGCTGTCGATCACCGAGATGGCCGCCGACCTCGAGCACCCCGAGCGGGTCGTCGGCTTCCACTTCTTCAACCCGGTCGCGGTGATGCCGCTCCTGGAGATCGTCAAGGGTGAGCGGACCGACGACGCCACGCTGGCGACGGCGTTCGGCACCGGCAAGGCGCTGAAGAAGACCACGATCCTCGTCAACGACAGCCCGTCCTTCATCGTCAACCGGCTGCTCGGCCGCTTCATGGGCGAGGTCGGGAGGATCGTCGACGAGGGCACCCCGGTGCCGGTCGTGGACGGCGCCTTCGCGGGCGTCGCGCCGATGCCGCCGTTCGTGCTGCTCTCGCTGGTCGGCCCGGCGATCGCGCTGCACAACAACGAGACCCTGCACGGCGCCTTCCCCGACCGCTTCTACGTCTCCCCCGCGCTCGAGCGCGTGGTCGCGGCGAAGAAGGCGTCCTACTACGGCCCCGACGGCGCCATCGACCCCGAGGTCGAGGAGCTGCTCGAGAAGCCGTCCGACCCGGTCGTCCTCGACCCGCAGGAGGTGCGCACCCGCGTGCTCACCGGCCTGGCCGACGAGACCCGGCGGATGCTCGACGAGGGTGTCGTCGTCGCGGCCGAGGACCTCGACCTCGCGATGATCACCGGTGCCGGCTTCTCCTTCTGGAACGGCGGCCTCACGATGCTTCTCGAGCGGGAGGGACTCGGGAAGTTCCACTGAGGTTCGTCTGGGACGAGGCGGGTCACCGGGTGCGGTGACCCGCCTCGTCTGCTGTCCGGGACTAGTGTCGGCCGGGTGCGAGAGCCCGATCCGATCTTCGCCGACCCCCGACTGGCTCCGCTCTACGACCCGCTCGACCCGGACCGCTCCGACCTGGACGCGTACGTCGCCCTCGTCGACGAGCTCGGCGCCCGGAGCGTCGTGGACGTCGGCTGCGGCACCGGCTGCCTGGCGGTCCTGCTCGCCGAGCGCGGGCTGAGCGTCGTCGGCGTCGATCCGGCGGACGCCTCCCTCGAGGTCGCGCGGGCCAAGCCGCACGCCGACCGGGTGACCTGGGTGCACGGCGTCGCAACCGACCTGCCGCCCCTCGACGTCGACCTGGTCGTGATGACCGGCAACGTCGCCCAGGTCTTCGTCACCGACGACGACTGGCACACCACGCTCTCCGCCGTCCGCGACCGACTGCGGCCCGGCGGCTGGCTGGTCTTCGAGACGCGACGCCCCGAGGCGCGCGCCTGGGAGAGCTGGGAGCTCCCGCCCACCACCGTCACCCTCCCCGACGGCACCGAGGTCGGCGTCGCCCGCCGGGTGACCGAGGTGGCGCCGCCCCTGGTCACGTTCGTGTGGGAGACGACCGTCGACGGCGTCGTCGTCCCGTCCATCTCGACGCTGCGCTTCCGCACGTACGACGAGCTGGTGGCGGACCTCGGAGCCCACGGCTTCGAGGCGGTCGACGTCCGCGAGGCGCCGGACCGCCCGGGCAAGGAGCTGGTGTTCGTGGCGCGGCTGGAGGAGGACGCATGACCCAGCTGCTCAGGGATCCCACCCCGGGCCGTCTGCGATTCGCCTCGCGAGTGCTCGCCGCGGTCGCGGTCTCGTCCGGCGTGGCGGCGGCGCTCGTCAGGCTGCTGGCGATCAGGAGGGCTCGGCGTCGCACGGCAGCGTGACCCGGAAGGTGCTGCCCTCCCCGACCTCGCTGGCGACGGTGATCTCGCCGCCGTGGGCGGAGACGATGGCGCTGACGATGTCGAGGCCCAGGCCGGTGCCGGGGATCTGCTCGTCGAGCGCCTGACGGCCGCGGAAGAAGCGGTCGAAGACCTGGCCGACCTCGTCGGGCGCGATGCCGATGCCGGTGTCGACCACCTCGATCACGAGCGTGTCGTCCTCCTCGCGGAGGGTCGCGGTGACGGTCCCGCCGTCGGGGGTGTACTTCACGGCGTTGGAGAGCAGGTTGTCGAGCACCTGCCGGATCCGCTGCGGGTCGGCGCTGATCACCAGGCGGCTCGGGACGTCCACGACCAGCTCGATCCCGAGGCCCTCCGCGCCCGGCGCGACCGCGTCGGCGGCCTCGCGCAGCAGGCTCGAGACGTCGACCTCCTCGAGCTGGAGGGCGTTGCCGAGCTCGGCGGCCTGGCCGACCTGGAGCAGGTCGGAGAGCAGCATCTGCAAGCGGTGGGCGTTGCGCTGGATGACCCGGAGCTGGCTGCGGACGTCGTCCGGGAGGTCCCCGCGGTCGCGGAGGATCTCGAGGTAGCCGAGCACCGACGTGAGCGGCGTACGCAGCTCGTGCGACACCGACGAGACGAACTCGTCCTTCACCTTCATCGCCCGCATCAGGTCGGTGATCTCCTGGTAGGCGAGCGCCGCGCCCAGCGGCTCACCCGCCGGACCGCGGACCTGCCGGGCCGAGGTCGAGAACGCCAACCGGGTGGCCGGGTCGCCACCGACCCAGTAGCTGTAGTCGTCGAACTCCTCGCCCTGGACCGCGCGGTACGACGGCATCTCCTCGCGGGTCATCAGGGTCTTGCCGTCGAGGTGGTAGACGTGGCCGAGCTGGCCGGCCGCGCCCTCGTGTCCGTCGGGGAACGGGATGGCGAGGGTGTCGCGGTGGCGCCGGTTCATCCGCTCGTAGGTGCCGTCCGGCCCGATCAGCAGCAGGCCGACGCTGACCGTCTCGAAGATCGCCTCCAGCCGCTCCTCGGTGTGCCGCTGCTCGGTGATGTCGAGGATCTGGGAGATGAAGTGCAGCGGCTCGCCGTCGGCGTCGCGCACCAGCGCGACCGACAGGTCGCCCCAGACGACGCTGCCGTCGGCGTGCAGGTAGCGCTTGCGGAGCCGGTAGGAGTCGATCTCGCCGGCGAGGGTCTGCTCGAAGAGCGCGAGGTCGGCGTCGAGGTCGTCGGGATGGGTGAGCTCCTGGAAGCCCCGCCGCTTCAGCTCGTCCTGGGTGTAGCCGAGCATCTCGGAGAGCGCACGGTTGACCATGAGCAGCCGACCGTCGAGCGCGACCACGGTCATCCCGATCGGCGAGTGCTGGAGCATCAGCCGCCAGAGGTCGGCATCACCCGACGGTACGTCCACGCCGCACCTCCCTCCGCGCCGCTCTCGAGCCCCGCGCTTGGCACCCGCCCGGCCCGAGTGGACGATGGGGTGATGCGACGCATCGTCTCACTGCTGGCCGCCCTCACGTGTGCAACGACGCTCGGGACCGGCCTGTCGACCGCGGCGGCCGCAGCACCCGCCCGCAGCTGGGTCGTCGAGGCGCAGCGGACCCTCAACCACCTGGGCTGCGACTCCGGCCGGCCCGACGGCCGCGTCGACCGTCAGGTCCGGGCCGCGGCGGTGCGCTTCCAGGCCGCGAGCGGTACGCCGCAGAGCGGGCACCTCACCAGCGACACCCGCCGGCGACTGCGGGCCGACGACGCCCCGCGCTGCGACCGACGACCGGTCCCGGCCGGCTCCGGCCGTGGTCGCCGGGTCGTCGTCTCCCAGGCGCAGAACTGGCTCTGGCTGGTCGGTCCCCGCGGCCGCACCCTCGCGCAGGGCGGGATGATCGACAACACCCGCGAGCTGCGCCCCGGCTCCTACACGACCGGCTCCTACTGCGGCCGGGCCGCGCGGATCGCGCGCAACTCCGACTACAGCGGCCGGCTCTGGCTCGACGACTTCGTGCGCTTCGCGCCGTGCGGGATCGGCTTCCACCGGATCCCCCGCTACAAGTCGACCGGCCGCCAGATCCACGCCGACTGGTTGCTCGGCACCGACCTCGCGGCCTCCCACGGCTGCCTGCGGCTCAGCGCCGTGATGGCCGGCAAGGTCTGGCGGTTCACCGCCCGTCGGACCGTCGTCCGAGTGCTCTAGCCCCAGGCGCGGCAGAGCCGGAGGTAGTTGGCAGCCACCTGCGCGCGGACCGCGGGCGCGTCGAGCTCGCCGCGGTCGTAGGCGAGCGCGGGACCGTTCCACAGCGAGCGGCCGACGGCGAACCCGACGTACCCCGGCGTGGCCGCCCCCACGGCCAGCCACTGCTCGACGCGCTCGAGGTCGGCGCCCCGGCCGAGCACGATGCAGGACACGTCGGGCCGCCCGTCCGCGCGCGCCGCGGCGACCACCGCGGCGGCGTCGGCGGTGGAGTCGAGGCCCTCGATCTTCCAGATGGCGGGGTCGGCGCCCGCGGCGCGCAGCCGGTGCACGGCCTCGACCATCAGCGCCGGGCGCATCTCGGCGTCCCAGCGGGCGAGGTCGGGGCCGGACGCGGCCCGCTGCTCCGGCGTCGGCGGCATCAGCACCTCGAGCATCAGCGGCAGGCCGCGCTCGAGGCACCAGTCCGACATCGCGGCGAGCCGGACCTCCTGGCGCTTGTTGAGGTCGGGGTCGCCCTCCGGGTTGTAGCGCAGCAGCACCTTGGCCAGGTCGGGGCGCATCCGGTCGACCACGGCGGCGGTGTCGGCGAGCTCCTCGCCGTACTCCCACTGCAGCTCGACCTGGCCGCTGCGCTCCAGCGGGATGCATACGAGCGCGCCGGACGCGCGGGCGTCGTCGACCAGCGGGCCGCCGTACTCCTCGTCGAGCAGGACCGTCGCACCGCGGGGGTCGTCGAGCTCGGCGAGGGCGTCGCGGAAGCCGTCGAAGACGACCCGCTTGATCGCGCGGGCGCGCTCGGTCGCGGCGGCGGAGGAGTCGATGCCGAGCAGCGTGCGGTAGGAGTCGCGGTGGTCCATCGCGAAGACCCGCAGCGGGGCCGTCCAGCCGGGGGTCACGCGAGCTCGCCCCGCTCCTCGTCGTCGGTGCGTACGGCGGTCAGCCCACGTGACGCACCGCGCGCCGGCGGCGCGATGGTGACGGTGGCACCGGCGGCGCGCAGCCGCTCGACCTCGGTGGGGTCGGCCTGGGCGTCGGTGATGATCTCGTCAACCTCTGCGATGCCGGCGATCCGGGCCAGCTGGACGCGACCGAACTTGCTGCTGTCGGCCACCACGATCACCCGCCGGGCCCGCGACAGCAGGGCTGCGTTGGTCTGCGCCTCGACCTCGTCGTGGGTGGTGATGCCGCCGACGCAGTCGACGCCGTCGACCCCGACGATCGCGACGCCGACGTTGAGCACCCGCAGCGCCTGGTCGCTCCAGAGTCCGACCAGCTCGTAGGACTGCGGCCGGGCGACGCCGCCCGGCACCACGACCTTGAACTTCGGCTTCAGCGCCAGCTCGGCGGCGATGTTGAGCGCGTTCGTGACGACCGACAGCGACTCGCGCACGGCGAGCTGGCGAGCGACCTCGAGCGTGGTGCTGCCGCCGTTGAGACCCACCACCGCGCCCATCGGGACGCGGCTGACGGCGACCCGGGCGATGTCGCGCTTCTGCGCGGTGTTGCCGGAGCGGTAGCGGACCGGGAGCTCGTGCGCGACGTCGACGGCGACCGCGCCGCCGTGGGTGCGCTCGAGCAGCTTCTGCTCCTCGAGCAGCTGGAGGTCGCGCCGTACGGTCGCGAGCGAGACGCCGAACATGTCCGCAAGCTCGGGCACGCTGATCGAGCCGACGGCGTCGAGGTGGTCGAGGATCGTCGCCACCCGTTCGGCCCGGCGCCACGGCCGCGGGTTCGAGGAGGCTCTCGGCATGGCGTCACTATGAGCGAGGCGCGCACCCGGACGCACACAAACGCGCAACGCGTGCTGCTTGTTCGTACGCCGCAGCCGACCCGCCGGTGTTCACTGACGCCATGCCGTCCTCCCCCGTGATCGCCTTCATCGGCGCCGGCAGCGTGGTCTTCACCAAGGACCTGCTGCACGACCTCGTCTCCATGCCGGAGCTGGCCGACTGCACGGTGCGGCTGCACGACATCGACGCGGAGCGGCTCGCGACCGCCGAGGGCATCGCGCACCGGATGGCCGAGCAGGTCGGGGCCAAGCCGACCGTGTCGACCCACCTGTCGCTGGCCGAGGCGGTCGACGGCGCGGACTTCTGCATCAACGCGATCAACGTCGGCGGCCACCCGGCGACCGTGACCGACTTCGAGGTGCCGGCGGCGTACGGGTTGCGCCAGACGATCGGCGACACCCTCGGCGTCGGCGGCATCTTCCGCGCGCTGCGCACCTATCCCGCGCTCGACGCGATCGCCGACGCGATGCGGGCCGGCTGCCCGGACGCGTGGCTGCTCAACTACACCAACCCGATGTCGATGAACGTCACCTACCTGGCCCGCCGGCACCCGGACATCAACGTCCTCGGGCTCTGCCACTCGGTCTTCTGGACCGTGCACGACCTGTGCGAGCTGCTCGGCGTACCGCTCGAGGGCACGTCGTACCGCGCCGCCGGCGTCAACCACCAGGCCTGGCTGCTGCACTGGGAGCACGAGGGCCGCGACCTCTACCCGCTGCTCGACGAGCGGATCGCTGCCGACCCCGAGCTGCGGCGCCGGGTGCGGGTCGACATGTACCGCCGGCTCGGCCGCTACCCCACCGAGACCAGCGAGCACTCGAGCGAGTACCTGCCGTGGTACCTCCACCACGACAGCGAGGTCGAGCGGCTCCGGATCCCCGTCGGCGACTACGTCGGGATCAGCGCCGGCAACCTCGCGGAGTACGCCGCGACGCGCGACCTGCTGCGCTCGGACGAGCCGCTGGAGACCGCCGACGCGACCGAGTACGCCCCGCAGGTGATCCACTCCCTCGTGACCGGGACGCCGCGGGTCATCCACGCGACCGTCGCCAACCACGGGCTGATCGACGGCCTGCCCGCCGGACTCGGCGTCGAGGTGCCGCTCGCGCTGGACGCCGCCGGTCCGGCGCCGGTCGCCGTCGGCGCACTGCCCGCGGCGTGCGCCGCGCTCAACCGGAGCTTCCTCAACGTCGTCGACCTGGTCGCGGAGGCGGCGTACGCCGGCGATCCGCTGCTGGTGCGTCAGGCGGCGATGCTCGACCCGAACACCGCCTCGACGCTCACGGTCGACCAGATCTGGTCGCTGTGCGACGCCATGGTCGCCGCCCACGGCGACCGACTGCCCGCACCGCTGCGCGTGCCGCTCGCGCCATAGCCCGCCGCCGCTGACGCCGTCGGTCGCGGCGCTGCTCCCGGCGCAGTCGCACCGACCAGGCCGGCTCGCGGTAGAGCGGGATGATCTCCACCTCGAGCGGCACGCACACGCGTTCCCGCGGATCGGGCATGTCCCCGAATGTAGCCCCGTCCCGGCGGTCGCGAGTGGCACGATGTCGACCATGAGCGATCTCGGCGTTCGGACACCCACGCCCAGCGAGACGAGACGTGCCCGGCAGAACCGGGTCACCTGGATCGTCGTCGCCGCGGTCGTCGCGCTCGTGGCGGCGTACGTCGTGGTCGAGCTGCTGCTGGCCCGGTCGTACGACTCGGCAACCAAGAAGGCGGCGACGTCGACCGCGCAGATCATGGCGCCGGTCATGGCCGACCTCGAGCCCTCCCTGGACGGGGAGTCGATGGACACCAGCTACGACCTCGCCCAGAAGGCCTACCAGCAGCAGGCCGCCGAGCCGGGGGCACCCGAGGTGCCCGACTACATGGACGTCGGCCTCTTCCACGGGCGCAGCGTCGACGACCCGACGGTCTGGTCGACCTTCGCCTGCGCCCTGAACCCCCGCCAGGCCAACCTGCCCGGGCTCGACGCTCCCGAGAAGTGGTGCGTCCCGCTCGACGACCCCGACGCGGAGCCGATCCGGGTGCGTGAAGGCGGCCTCTTCTTCGTCCTGAACCACTGAGCGAGGCCCGCGTGACACTCGCGTCCGACGACGGCGTCGTGGAGCACGTCCTCGTGCTCGACCGATGAGGACCGAGCGGCTGAGGCTGAGCCGGCCCGTGGCAGCCGACGCGGCGGGCGTGTTCGCGATCCTCGGCGACCCGCGCACCGTCGAGCACAACCCGTCCGACCGGCTCGCGGATCTCGACGCGGCGGTCGAGCTGGTCGACCGGTGGATCCGCCACTGGGACGAGCACGGCTTCGGCTACCGGTGCGTCCGCGAGGCCGAGTCGGAGCGCATCATCGGGTACGCCGGCGTGAAGCGGATGCTCATCCACGACCGCCCGGTCGTGAACCTGGTCTACCGCTTCGTCCCGGACGTCTGGGGACGGGGCCTCGCCACCGAGGCCGCCACGGCCGTCGTGTCGGCGACCTCGGCCGAGCTACCGGGCGAGACGATCGTGGCGCGCGTGCGGCCCGACAACACGGCCAGCCGGCGGGTGGCGTTGAAGGCCGGGCTCCGCCGTGACACCGCGCTGGACTGCCAAGGCGAGGACGGCCTCGACTGGGCCTTCACCAACCGCGGTCCCGACGTACGCTGACCTGTGTGGCCGTCGGGCTCAGCGGAGTGCACCAGCACAGCGTGTGGGCGAGCGTCGTCAGCGACGACGCCCCGGCGTTGCGTGACTGGCTGCTCGAGCTCGGGTTCACCCAGGACCTCCTGATCCCCGGCGAGAGCCCGGACGCCATCCACCACTGCCAGCTCGACTGGCCCGAAGGCGGCCGGATCCTGCTCTCCAGCACCGGCGAACGACCCACACCGTGCCGGCCGGGCACGGCCTCCCTGCACGTGGTCACCGCCGACCCGGACGCCGTGCTCGCCCGAGCCGTCGCACTGGACGCGACGCTCGTGCACGAGCTCGTCGACCAGACCGACTACCCCTCCCGCGACTTCACCGTGGCCGACCCCGACGGCAACCACTGGACCTTCGCCACGTTCGCCGGCTGACACATCTGGCACCGACGTCCGGGGTTTGCGGTGCGCCGTGTGTCAACGGACGAAGGCCACCGGGATGTGTGGATCGTCTACCTGGCCAGAGACGCGCTCGGAGCAGGCGCCACCGGCGTGGCAGAGGCTTCCTCCGCCATCTCAGAGACATTGCCGCTGGTGTCGACGCTGGTGACCGTGAACCAGTACGTCACCCCGTTCTGCAGCAGCGAAACCTCCATGTTGTCGTCACCAGTGACGCTCACGAGAGACCAGTCGGTGTCGGCAGTTCGCATCCAGACCTCGTGGTGAGCGAAGTCCTGGGGAAGAGCGCGGGACCAGCTGAGCTCGACTCCGCCGTCCCCGGCGACAGCTACAAGGTCGTACGGCGCCGGCGGTGGCGTCCGGTCCTCGACGGTCACGGTCTTGAGACCGGACTGCGCAGATGCCGCTCCACGGAAGCTCCGCGCAACAGCCCGGTATGCGTCCTGGCCCAACCTAGGTGTGAAGTTGAAGGTGGCGCGACCGCGGTGGTCGAACCTGCTCGTCCTGACCGTGTGCCATGTCCCGGCGGACCTCATCTGCAACACCACCGTGCGGCCCGGCCGGATCGGCGTTGCTCTGACGGAGGCTTGGACCTGATCGCCCTGGGCGACGGATCTGTCGTCGAAGTCGAGCATGACGCGTTGACGCTGGATGATCACGGCTCGGGCGCGACTGGTTGCCGCGGAGTACCGCTTGTTGGCCTTGGTGACCGGGTTCAGGACGGCTCGGTAGGTCACCCTGTTCTTCGGCGCGGTGAAGTGTCCAGACGTCTTGCCGTTTCGACCGGTGACTCCTGATGCAAACGAATTCCAGCGCCCGTTCACCTTCCGCTGGACGACGACAGTCCGGCTGATCGCGGGTCGCACTGAAACCTTGATCCGAAATGGCTCGCCCGCGATCCGCTTGCCCGGATTCACGACGAGGTTGACGGTTGATCGCACGTTCGTGATCTGGGGCTTCGGGTCCGGCTTGTCGCCACCCGGCAGCGACGTGCCGTAGTAGTACGGCGCGGGATTCGATTCGCATGCGATCCCGTCGCCGTCGCTGTCCAAACCGTGAGGGTCGGACTGGGGTCCGCCATGGTTCAGGAAGAAGATCTGTGCCGCTCGCTGACTGGGGAAGTCCCCGCAGTCGCGATCCGCGATAGCCATCGCGGGGGACCCGACCAGCGAGGCGAGCGCGGCCAGGAGAGCCGCAGCAACAACGAAAACAGTTCGACGAGGCACTGGCTCCTCCGAGAGCGGTGTGGCACCTGAGTTCAGGGAGGGTAGGCACGCGGCCGCGACACTGTCAGTCGTTTGGCGGGATCAGCCCCCATTTTCGACACCGGCGCAACACGACCCCGGATTGTCGAATACGTGACCGAGGAGGCAGGGTGTAGTGATGGGTCCGCGCCCACCCCCGGGGCGCGGCCACCTCGGGAGGGCTTCATGACCATCAACGCGAACAGCTATCCGGACCGGCACACGAACCGGTTCGGAGACAGCGATGGCACCGACGCGTCGAGAGCACGTCGGCTGCTGTCGACCAGCGGCTCCGAGGATCCGGGTGGGTCGGCGGCGGCGGCGCGCCTGCTGGAGATGACCGCCCAGGAGACGGATCGCTGGCGCTCGGAGGCGAAGGGCGAGGCCGACCAGCTCGTCGCGAACGCTCGGGCAGAGGCGGCCGAGCTCATGCGCGGCGCGCGTGCGGAGGCGGACCGCCTCGTGAGTGCTGCACGCGAGGAGGCCACCCGGACGGTGGACGACGCCCGGCTGCAGGCCTACCGGGTGCGCGAGGAGTCAGAGACGCGTCGGGCCGGGCAGGAGGAGGAGATCGCCCGCCTCGACCAGGTGGCGAGCGAGCACCGGGAGCGGCTCCGGCAGCACCTGACCGAGATGCTCGACCGTGTGGACTCCAGCCCCGACGGCGGTCAGTAGCGACAGCAGGCCCGCGGTCACCCGGCCATGGGCAGTGCTTCGGACTGCCAGTTGCCGGAGCGCCCGGCCGCGACGGCCGCGATCTGGGAGCTGAGGTCGAGCTTGCCCAGGATCGCCTTCACCTGGGTGCGGACGGTCGCCTCGGAGACGAAGCGGCGGGTGGCGATCTCGTGGACCGTGTGTCCCGCCATCAGGTGCCGCAGGATCTCGCCCTCCCGGGTCGTGAGCGTGCCGAGACGTTCGCGCCGCAGCTGGCTGGCGGCGTCCTCGTGGCGGTAGACGTCGATCAGTCGGGACCGCTCGTCGTGGCGGAGCAGGGGCTCGCCGTTGCCGGTACGCCGGACGGCGGAGACCAGCGCCGACAGCGGCTCGGTCTTCGGCACGACGCCTCGGGCACCGTGCGCCAGGCACTGCCCCCAGAGCGCCTCGTCCGGGCCCTCGGTGACCGCCACGACCGGCACCCCGGCGCGCGCCAGGGCCTCGATGATCGTCGGCGCGTGGCAGTGGGGACCGAGGTCGGCGTTGATCACGACCACGTCGGGGTGCGAGGCGAGCAGGCGTCGCAGCATCCGATCGCTCTGCCCGGGGCCGGTCGGAACCGGCACCGCCTGGTAGCGGTAGTTGCGTAGCTCCAGCACCATCCCGAAGCACTCGGCGAAGAGTGCGTGCCGGTCGGCGATGGCGACCTTGACCTGACCTGAGCGGCTCATCGTTCCCCCAAACGATTCTGCGCGCCACCCCGAGAGCGAGCCCGGGTCTCCCCTGGCTCTGTGCCACTGGTTGAGTCCGGCTCGCAGCGGAACCGGCGAGTGTGTGAACCCTGCTGGGCTCACCACCATGGTGAACGCGGATGGGTCAGGTCGGGTAGGCCGCGGAGCCCAATTACCCGAATGTGGTGAGCCCGTACGCCGCGCCGCATCCAAGCACGCGCTGCGCGTTGTGGCGGTAGAGCGCAGGCAGCAGCGTGGCGGGCAGGTCGCACCCGCTGATCCGCCAACGGCCCTGGAGGGGGACGTCGCCGTCGTCGACGTACGAGAAGTCCTGGTCGGCGGTCTCGAGGAAGCGCCACCAGCGGTCGTACTCCGAGAGCTTGGGCGGGTAGCAGTCGCTGCCGAAGAGGATGCGGTCGGGGAAGGTCTCGACGAGGCGACGGAAGGCGGCGGGGCGGCGGCCGATCTCGGCGAGGCGGCCGCCGGTGTCGACGTGCCAGTTGGGCAGGCGTTGGAGCGCGGAGCCGACGGCGTCGAGGTCCTCGGCCTGGCAGCCGACGTGGGCGCCGATGAAGGTGGTGGCGGGGCAGGCGCCGACGAGGCGGTGGAGGGCAGCGAGCAGGGCGGCGAAGGTCGGGTGGTCGGGGCCGCCGAACCACCACTCGGGTACGGCGGTGAGCTCGTCGATCCGCTCGTTGGTCTCGTCGAGCGGCTCGAAGAAGGCGACCGGGTCGGCGGTGTGGATGAGGACCGGGAGGCCGAGGTCGCCGGCGGCGCGGCAGAGCTCGACCACGCGCGGGTCGTCCGGGGCGACCAGCCGGCCGGACTGGTCGCGGACGGAGAGGCCGAGGTCCTTCCAGATCTTCAGGCCACGTGCACCGGCGGCCGCTGACTCCGAGAGCTGCGCGGTCAGCGCACCCGGGGTGTCGAGGAGGGACCAGTCGGCCTGGCAGAAGGTGAGGAAGCGGCCGGGGTGGGCGGCGTCGTACCGCGCCAGGTTGTCGGTCAGCTCGCTCCCCCACCTGCCGTCGAGGTTGACCAGGGTCGCGATGCCCGCGGCGTCCATCGTCGCGAGCACGTCCTCGGCGGTCGTCAGCCAGTCGCCGTCGTCGGACAGCCAACGGCCCACGTGGTTGTGGACGTCGATCTTGAGGCCGGGCACCCGCCGAGTGTGGCGGCGTACGGGTCACGATGAGCGATGCGCGCGGACGGTTCTGCGCGTTTGCGCACAACGCTCGACACCCGTTCGGCGCCGGGGCCTTACTGAGCCCGTGAGCCTGACCAGCAACGAGATCGCCGGACAGCCCGCCGCGTGGACCCGGGCCGCGGCGGACGGCGCCCGCGCATCGCTCCCGGCCGCCGGGGCGTCGATGCTCCTCCTCGGGTGCGGTACGTCGGCCTTCGTCGCCCACGCGATGGCGCGGCTGCGCGACGCCGCCGGTCAGGGGCCGACGGACTGGTGCTACGCGTCCGAGCTGCCGGTCGGCCGGCGCTACGAGCACCTGCTCGCGATCAGCCGGTCGGGGACGACGACCGAGATCCTCCAGGCGCTCGACGCCGACGTGGCCAAGGGTGCGAAGCTCGCGTGCGTGACGGCGGTGCCGGGCACGCCGGTGCCGGACCGCTGCGACCAGGTCGTCGCGCTGTCGTACGCCGACGAGTCCTCGATCGTGCAGACCCGCTTCCCGACCACCACGCTGGTGCACTGGCGAGCGGCCCTCGGCGAGGACCTGGGCGGCGTCATCGAGGACGGTCGTACGGCGCTCGCCGCTCCCCTGCCGGTCGACGTGACGGCCTACGACCACTTCGTCTTCCTCGGCCGCGGCTGGACCGTCGGGCTGGCCGACGAGGCGGCGCTGAAGATGCGCGAGTGCGCGCAGGCGTGGTCGGAGAGCTACCCCGCGCTCGACTACCGGCACGGCCCGATCGCGGTCGCCGGCCCGACCACGCTCGTGGTCTCCCTCGGCGGGGTGGACGCCGGGCTGCTCGACGAGGTCCGGGCCACGACCGGAGCCACCGTCGTCGACGAGCCGCTCGACCCGCTGGCCCGGCTGATCACCTGTCAACGCCTGGCGGTCGCCGCGGCCGAGGCCAAGCACCTCGACGTGGATCGCCCACGCAACCTCACGCGCTCTGTCATCCTGTCGCCCCTGGAGGAATCACGATGAGACGCCCGTCCCGCCTCACCGCCGCACTCGCCGTGCTCGCGCTCACCACGCTGGCGGCCTGCTCCTCGGGATCCGACCACTCCGGCACGACCGCCGTCACCACGCTCGACCCCGACAAGGACGTCACCATCACGTGGTGGACCGGCCAGGACAGCGAGGCCGACGAGCTGCTCCAAAAGCTCGCGGACGAGTACACCGCCGACCACCCGAACGTCACCATCGACCTCTCTCCCGGCGCCGACACCACCGACGACCTGCTGCAGAAGCTCCAGGCCGGCTTCGCGTCGGGCGACTACCCGGACGTCTCCTACACCTACGGCAGCTGGGCGTCGGTGCTCGGCAAGTCCGGCCGCACCCTCGACATCTCCGACCAGGTCGCCCAGCCGGACGCCGGGTGGGACGAGTTCCCCGAGGCGGCCCGCGCGACCGCGACCGTCGACGGCCAGGTGATCGGACTGCCCGCCGTGGTCGACAACCTCGGCCTCATCTACAACACCGAGCTCTTCGACGAGGCCGGCCTCGACTACCCCACCGACGACTGGACCTGGGACGACTTCCGCGCCGCGGCGAAGGCGCTGACCGACCCGTCGAAGAACCAGTTCGGTACGGCGTACCCGACCGACGGCGGCGAGGACACCGTGTGGCGCTTCTGGCCGCAGGTGTGGCAGAACGGCGGCGACGTCCTCGACGACGACGGCATGCCGGCCTTCAACTCCCAGGCCGGCGTGGACGCGTTGGAGTACTGGCGCGAGCTCGCCGTCGACGACCAGAGCGTCTACCTCGACCAGACCGACCAGAAGTTCGAGCCGAACTTCTACGCCGGCCACATCGGGATGCTGATCAGCGGCCCGTGGGTCCTCTACGACCTCAAGTCGCACAAGACGCCGTACGCCGTCGCCGAGCTCCCCGGCACCGACGGCAGCCACCAGACGATCTCCGGGCCTGACCTCTGGACGCTCTACGACCACGACGACAGCCAGCGCGCGGCGGCCACCTTCGACTTCATCAACTGGCTCACCCAGCCGGCACAGGACGTGCGCTGGAACCTCGCCTACGGCAACCTGCCGCTGCGCAGCTCGGCGGCCGACACCCCGGAGTTCGCCCAGTACGGCAAGGACTACCCGGGCGCGGACGTCTTCTTCAAGAACCTCGAGAACGCCACCACGCCGCGGCCGACCGTGGTGGGCTACACCGCGATGTCCCGGGCCGTCGGCTCCGCCATCAGCGACGTGCTCCGCGGCGACGGCGATCCCCAGGACAAGCTCGACGAGGCCGCCGACGCCGCCAAGATCGACCTGCAGTAAGCCCCGAGCGAGGAGGACCACGTGACCGCGACGCAGGTCCGCGCACCCGACGGGCTCGGGGCGGGCGAGTCGACGCCCGCGCGCCGCCGTCGCGCCAAGCCGCCTCGGTCGCGACGTACCTGGCGCGAGCAGCTGACCGGCTGGGGCTTCGTGCTGCCGGCGTCGGTGATCGTGGTCGGGCTCTCGGTCTTCCCGGCCGGTTGGGCCTTCGTGATCAGCCGCCAGAAGGCCGACCTCATCTCGCCGGCGGAGAACGTCGGGTGGGACAACTACCGGCTGATCCTCGACGACCCGAACGCGCTCGAGGCGGCCAAGCACACGCTGCTCTTCACCGCGCTCTTCGTCCCGACGTCGATCGTCGCGGGCATCCTGCTGGCGGTCGCGCTCAACCGGCCGCTGCGCTTCCAGTGGTTCTACCGGACCTGCATCTTCGTGCCGTTCGTCGCCTCCGCGGCCGCCACCGGGATCCTCGCCAACTTCGTCTTCGACCCGACGTACGGCATCGCCGACAATCTGCTGCGGGTGCTCGGCCTGCCGCAGCAGGGCTTCCTGGAGGACCCGAACCAGGCGATGGCGGTGCTCGTGCTGATCTGCCTGTGGGGCGAGGTCGGCTTCAACGTCGTCATCTACCTCGCGGCGCTCCAGAGCATCCCGAACGACGTCGTCGAGGCCGCCGTCGTCGACGGTGCCGGCCCGATCTCGGTCTTCCGCTACGTGACGATGCCGGAGCTCGCGCCGGTGACCGTCTTCACCGCGATCTGGCAGACGATCACCGCGCTCCAGCTCTTCGACCTCGTCTACACGACGACGAAGGGCCAACCGGGCGACGCGACCGTCACGATCGTCTACTACCTCTACCGCCAGGCCTTCGAGCTCTTCCACGCCGGCTACGGATCCGCGCTCGCCTACTGCGTCTTCGCGGTGACGATGGTCTTCACGGGGCTGCTCGTCTGGTACGCCCGCCGCTCCGGGACGGAGGCCTTCTGATGGCCGTCGCCCGCGCCCGCCGGGTGCTGCCCTTCTCCGGCTGGCACCTGCTGCTGATGCCGACCGCGCTGCTCTTCGCGCTGCCGCTCGTGTGGATGGTGCTGAGCTCCTTCATGCCCGCCGGCGACATCAACCACTACCCGCCGCGCTTCTGGCCGAGCCGGATCTCCTTCGCCGGCTACACCGGCCTCTTCCAGGACTCCGACATCCTGCGCTGGCTGCTCAACACCACGATCGTCTCGGTGATCGCGATCGTCGCGCACCTGGTGCTGTGCAGCCTGGCCGGCTACGGCTTCGCCCGGCTGCGCTTCGTGGGCCGTGGCGCGGCGTTCTTCCTGATCGTCGCGACGATCATGGTGCCCATCCAGCTGCTGATGATCCCGACGTTCGTGATGTTCAGTCGGCTGCACCTGACCAACTCGCTCGCCGCGGCGTTCGTGCCCTGGCTGGCCAGCGCCTTCGGCATCTTCCTGATGCGGCAGTTCTTCCTGTCGCTGCCCGTCGAGCTCGAGGAGGCCGCGCTCCTCGACGGCTGCAACCGGCTCCAGGTCTTCTGGCGGATCGTGCTGCCGCTGGCCAAGCCCGCGCTCGCGACCCTGGCGATCTTCACCCTGCTCGGCGCGTGGAACGACCTGATCTGGCCGCTGATCGCGATCAACAACCAGGACTCGTTCACCCTCCAGCTGGGGCTCGCCAACTTCCAGGGCGTACGCCGCACCCAGTGGCAGCTGCTGATGGCCGGCAACGTGGTGGCGACCCTGCCGCTGCTGATCGGCTTCGTGGTCGCGCAGAAGCAGTTCGTGCAGACGATGACCTTCAGCGGCCTGAAGGGCTGACCCGCCGGCTGGCTCAGAGGCTGAGCGCGCTCACGTCCCCGGCCGTCGGCGCCTGCGCGTTGGCGCTGCCGGCGGCGGCCGCCGCGACCAGCGCGGTGTCGAGGTCGTGCCCGGCGGCCAGGTCGAGCACGAGCGCGCCGAGGAAGGCGTCACCGCTCCCGGTCGGGTGCCGCCCGTGCGGGCCGGCCGCCACCCGTCGTACGCCGTCGCGGTCCACCGCGACCGCACCGTCCGGACCGCAGGTGACCACCACGACCGGGCTGCCGGCGTACGACGCGAGCCCGGTCGCCAGGTCCTCGGGGGCCGTGTCGTCGGGGCGACGGAGCAGGCCGGCGGCCTCGTGGCGGTTCACCTTGAGCAGGTCGACCGGGACGCCCGAGGCGAGCGCCGTGGCAACGGCGGGCCCGTGGGCGTCGAGCGCCACCGGCCGCTGCCGCGCGGCCGCCGCGAGCAGGACGGCGAGGTCGTGGTGGCCGATGCCCGGTGGGGCCGAGCCGGACACCACCGTCCACGTGGCGTCGGCGGCCGCCTCGTGCGCGACGAGCTCGGCCCAGGCGGCCGTGTCGACCGGGCCGGACGGCTCGTAGAGCTCGGTGGGCGCCGGGTCGCCGAGCACGGTCGTGCACAGCCGGGTCTCGCCGTGCTCGCTCTCGACCAGGTCGGTGCGGAGCCCCTCGGCGCGGGCGAGCTCGCCGAGCCACCGCCCCGGCTGGCCGGCGACGATCCCGGCCAGCACGCTCTCCCCGCCGAGGGCGGCGACCACGCGCGCGACGTTGGCGGCCTTGCCGCCGGCCCGGCGGTGCACGGCGGTCGGGCGGGTGATGGCGCCGGCGCGCAGCGGGGCCGACGTCTCGTAGGTGAGGTCCACCGCCGGGCTCAGCCCGACGCAGCGGATCACGGCAGCACCCCGACCGCGCGGAGCAGGGTGTCGCGGTCGGGCTGCGCCGCCGTACCGCCGACGCCCTGCGTGGAGAGCGTGCCGGCCGCGACCGCCCAGCGCAGCGCCCGCTCGGGCGGCTCCCCCGCCAGCCGGGCCGCGACCCAGGCGGCGTCGAAGGTGTCGCCGGCGCCGGTCGTGTCGACCGGCGTCACGGGGGCCGGCTCCTGCCGGACCACGCCGTCAGCCGTGACGTGCGCGCCGCCCTCGGCGCCGGCCTTGACCACGACCTCGACGCCCCGGGACGCGACGTACGCCGCCGCGTCGAGCCAGTCGTCGGTCCGGTGGCCGAGGGCCTGCGCCCAGAGCACGACCTCACCGTCGTTCGGGAGCAGCGTCCCGGCCGCGTCCGCGAGCGCCGCGAGGTCGGCCCAGGCGCGGGCCGGGTCGTCGTTGGTGTCGACGCTGCTCGACCGGGCGCCGGCGAGCACCGTCGGGAGGTCCGCGCGCAGCCGGGTGACGAGGTACGGCGAGGCGACGTGCACGTGCCGCGCGGCCGCGACGGCCTCGGCCGGGACGTCCGCGGCGGTCAGGCTGCCGATGGCGCCGGCGTGGGTCAGGATCGCCCGGGTGCCGGCGGAGAGCACGACGCTGAGCCCGGTGCCGAGGTCGCCGCGGCGGACGACGAGATCGGTCGCGACACCGTGCTCCTCGAGCATCCCGAGGACGAGGTCGCCGAAGGGGTCGCGGCCGACGGCCGCGACGATCGCGACGTCCACGCCGAGCCGCGCCAGGCCGGCCGCCATGATCGCGCCCGACCCGCCGAGGGTCAGGTCGGCCGCGTCGACCAGCTGCTCGGCCTGCCCGAAGCGCGGCACCACGTCGCCGCGGAGCACGAGGTCGGGGTTGGCGTCGCCGAGCACCACCACGTCATGAGCACGGTCACGGGTCACGTGCGCATTGTGGCGGCTCCGACGGGCGCCGCGGTGGAATGCGCAGGACGGAGTGCGCCCGCGCTCACACGCTCCCGCTCACACCCCCCAGAGCGCCGCCACGTGCCGCGCGTCGGTGCCGCAGCACCCGCCGACGATCCCGAGCGACGGGAGCTGCGGGCGCAGCGCGGTCAGCGACGACGCGAGCAGGCCGAGGTCCCCCTCGTCCAGCTCCTCGGCGGCGTCCAGCTCCTCGTGGGTCATCGTCGAGGCGTTGGGGTTGACCTGCACGATCCGCGAGAGCCAGTCGCCGGCCTCGAGGCCCGGCGCGATGTGGGTCGGGTGGGCGCAGTTGACGACGTACCCGTCCGGCTCGGCCGCCGCGTCGACCCGCTCGACGGCCTCCCGCAGCGAGGTGCCGTCGGGCAGCCGGCCGTCGGTCTCGACGGTGAAGCCGACCAGCACGGGTACGCCGGCGGCCCGCGCGGCACGGACGATGCCGATGCCCTCCTCGGCGCCGGTGAGCGTGTACGCCGCGACCAGGTCGGCGCCCGCGCCGGCGAATGCGGCGACCTGCGCGGAGTGGTAGTCGGCGGCCTCGTCGGGGTCGACCCGCTCGCCCGCGACATAGCCGTCGCCACGCGGACCGATCGCGCCGATCACCCGGACGTCGGGCAGGTCGTAGCCGTCGGCGAGCCCGCGCAGGAAGCCGATCGCGGCCGTGTTGGCCCGGTCGAGGCCGGCGGCGTCGTACCCGACGCGCGCGCCCCAGTCGGGGTTGGCCCGCCAGGTCGGCGACTCCATGGTCAGTCCGGCGCCCGCCCGGCGCGCGACCGCGGCGTACCCGTCGTAGTAGTCGCGCAGCAGCGCTCGGCCCGCGTCGTCCTCGACGAGCGGGAAGGCGGCGAACTCGGGGAGGTCGACGCCGTGGTGGAAGATCAGGTCGGTCTCGAGGCCGCCGTCGCTCACGTGTCGAGCGCCGGCGAGCCAGCTCGGGGCAGTGGCCATGGCTCATGGTGGCACCGGGACACGCCCGGGGCATCCCCAATCTTGACTCATTCAGGAAAGCGGACTTAGATCGACGCGTGACCACGACTCCCGACCTCTCCGAGCAGCTGCGCGGAGCCGGGCTGCGCGTGACACGACCTCGACTGGCCGTGCTCGACGCCGTCTCCGGGCTCCCGCACGCCGACACGGACTCGATCATCGGCGCCGTGCGCCGCGAGCTCCCGTCGGTGTCGCACCAGGCGGTCTACGACTCGCTGCACACGCTCACCGCCGCCGGTCTGGTGCGCCGGATCCAGCCCACCGGCTCCGTCGCGCGCTACGAGACCCGGATCGGCGACAACCACCACCACGTGGTGTGCCGGTCCTGCGGTGCCATCGCCGACGTCGACTGCGCCGTCGGCGAGGCCCCCTGCCTGGACGCCTCCGACCAGCACGGCTTCGTGATCGACGAGGCCGAGGTCATCTACTGGGGCCTGTGCCCCTCCTGCTCCACCGCACGACCGCAGTGAATCCCCATGAAGCAGTGAAATCCCCCGTGAAACCTTGGGAAGGAACCCGATGAGCCAGGACAGCACCACCGAGGGCGGATGCCCCGTTGCCCACGGCGGCAGCGAGAGCGAGAACCCGGCGATCGACGCGCCGACGCCGAAGACCGGCGGTCGCCCGCACAGCAACAAGGACTGGTGGCCCAACCAGCTCGACCTGAGCGTGCTCCACGCCCACTCCTCGAAGGTCAACCCGCTCGACGAGGGCTTCCGCTACTCCGACGCCTTCGCGCAGCTCGACCTCGCCGAGCTCCGCCGCGACATCGTCGAGGTGCTCAACACCTCGCAGGACTGGTGGCCGGCCGACTTCGGCCACTACGGCGGGCTCTTCATCCGGATGAGCTGGCACGCCGCGGGCACCTACCGCATCTACGACGGCCGCGGCGGCGCGGGCGACGGCGCGCAGCGCTTCGCCCCGCTCAACAGCTGGCCGGACAACGCCAACATCGACAAGGCCCGGCGCCTGCTGTGGCCGGTCAAGCAGAAGCACGGCCAGAAGATCTCGTGGGCCGACCTGCTCGTCTACGCCGGCAACGTCGCGCTCGAGGACATGGGCTTCTCGACGTTCGGCTTCGGCTTCGGCCGCGAGGACGTGTGGGAGCCGGAGGAGATCTACTGGGGTCCCGAGGACACCTGGCTGGGCGACGAGCGCTACAGCGGCGAGCGCGACCTCTCCAACCCGCTCGGCGCGGTCCAGATGGGCCTGATCTACGTCAACCCGGAGGGCCCGGGCGGCAACCCGGACCCGCTGGCCTCGGCCCGCGACATCCGCGACACGTTCGGCCGGATGGCGATGAACGACGAGGAGACCGTCGCGCTGATCGCCGGCGGCCACACCTTCGGCAAGACCCACGGCGCCGGTGACGCCGACCTGGTCGGCCCGGAGCCGGAGGCCGCGGGCCTCGAGGAGCAGGGCCTCGGCTGGACCAGCTCCTTCGGCTCGGGCAAGGGCGCCGACGCGATCACCTCGGGTCTCGAGGTCACCTGGACCACCACCCCGACCCGGTGGAGCAACGACTTCTTCAAGATCCTCTTCGGCTACGAGTGGGAGCTCACGAAGAGCCCGGCCGGCGCGCACCAGTGGACCGCGAAGGACGCCGAGGACATCATCCCCGGCCCGACCGCGGACTCCCCCAAGCGCAAGCCGACCATGCTCACCAGCGACCTCGCGCTGCGCTTCGACCCGGAGTACGAGAAGATCTCGCGACGCTTCCTCGAGAACCCCAACGAGTTCGCGCTGGCCTTCGCGAAGGCCTGGTACAAGCTCCTGCACCGCGACATGGGCCCGGTCGCCCGCTACCTCGGCCCGTGGGTGCCCGAGCTCCAGCTCTGGCAGGACCCGGTGCCGGCCGCGACCGGTGAGGCGGTCTCCGACGCCGACGTCGCGTCCCTCAAGGCGAAGATCCTCGACTCCGGCCTCTCGGTCGCCGAGCTGGTCTCCACCGCGTGGGCGTCGGCCGCGAGCTTCCGCGGCACCGACAAGCGCGGCGGTGCCAACGGCGCGCGCATCCGCCTCGAGCCGCAGCGCGGCTGGGAGGTCAACCAGCCCGAGCAGCTCGCCTCGGTCCTCGAGAAGCTCGAGGCGATCCAGGCGGACTTCAACGGCGCCGGCGGCGCCCAGGTGTCCCTGGCCGACCTGATCGTGCTGGCCGGCTCGGCCGCGGTCGAGAAGGCCGCCGCCGACGCTGGCGTCACGGTGACCGTGCCCTTCCACGCCGGCCGCACCGACGCCACCCAGGAGCAGACCGACGTCGACTCCTTCGCGGTGCTCGAGCCGCGCGCCGACGGCTTCCGCAACTACCTGCGGGCCGGCGAGAAGCTCCAGCCCGAGGTGCTGCTGGTCGACAAGGCCTACCTGCTGGAGCTGACCGCTCCGGAGATGACCGTCCTCGTCGGCGGCCTCAGGGCCCTCGGCGCCAACGTCGGCGGCTCGTCGTACGGCGTCCTCACCGACCGCCCCGGCGTGCTGACCAACGACTTCTTCGCCAACCTGCTGGCCACCGGCACGGTGTGGAAGGCCTCGGAGTCGGAGGAGAACGTCTACGAGATCCGCGACGTCGCCTCCGGCGACCTGAAGTGGACGGCCACCGCCGTCGACCTGGTCTTCGGCTCCAACTCGCAGCTGCGGGCGCTGGCCGAGGTCTACGCGAGCGAGGACGCCCGCGAGAAGTTCGTCGCCGACTTCGTGGCCGCGTGGGTCAAGGTCATGGACAACGACCGCTTCGACCTGAGCTGACGCACCCCCACGCTGACCCGGCAGAGACTTTCTGCCGGGTCAGCGTGCTTTCTCGACCTCGCGGACCCGGCTGTGGCTGTGCCCGTAGGCGAAGTAGATGACGAAGCCGAGGACCATCCACACCAGGAACCGCAGCCAGGTCTCGATCGACAGGTTGAGCATCAGGTAGACGCAGACCAGGGCCGAGACGATCGGCAGCACCGGGCTCAGCGGCACGCGGAACGGGCGCTCGAGGTCGGGGCGGCTGCGACGCAGCACCGGGATCGCGATCGAGACCAGCGTGAAGGCGGTCAGGGTGCCGATGTTGACCATCTCCTCCAGCTTGTCGATGGGCGTGAAGCCGGCGATGACGGCGACCGCGACGCCGATGGTGACGGTGATCCGGACCGGGGTGCCGGTGGTCGGGCTGGTCTTGCCGAAGGCGTGCGGGAGCAGGCCGTCGCGGCTCATCGCGAAGAGCACGCGCACGGCGCCGATGATCAGCGTCATCACGACCGTGGTGAGACCGGCGACCGCGCCCGCCGAGATCAGCGTCGCGAAGCCGCTCTTGCCGACGTCGCGGAAGGCCGTGGCGAGCGCGGCGGAGGGGTCGATCTTGTCGTAGGGCACCATCCCGGTGATGACCAGCGCGACCGCGACGTACAGGGCCGTGCAGATGAGCAGCGAGAAGATGATGCCCTTCGGCAGGTCGCGCTGCGGGTCGCGCGCCTCCTCGGCGGTCGTCGCCACGACGTCGAAGCCGATGTAGGCGAAGAAGACCACCGACGCGGCCGAGATGACGCCGAGGACGCCGAAGGTCTGCGGCTCGATGCCGAACGCCCACTGGATGAGCGGCTGGGTCAGGCCGCTCCCCGAGATCGGGTCGGAGGCCGGCGGGATGAACGGGTGGTAGTTGGCGCCGCTGACGTAGAAGAGACCCGCGACGATCACGAACATCACGATGAAGAGCTTGATGCCGACCAGCACCAGGTTGACCCGCAGCGACTCCTTGATGCCGACCGCGATCAGGGTCGTGAGCACCGCGATCAGCAGCACGGCGGCGAGGTTCACGTGTCCCCAGCTGAAGTGCTCGGAGTCGGCCGGCCCGATCGAGTCCGGCCAGCCCAGGCCGATCTCGTCGAGGAAGGTGACGAGGTAGGTGCTCCAGCCCTGGGCGACGACCGACGCGCCGAGCATCAGCTCGAGGATGAGGTCCCAGCCGATGATCCACGCGACCAGCTCGCCGAGCGTGGCGTAGGAGAACGTGTACGCCGAGCCCGCGACCGGCACGGTCGAGGCGAACTCGGCGTAGCACAGCGCGGCGAGGGCGCAGCAGATCGCGGCGATCATGAACGAGAAGACGACGCCGGGACCGGCGTAGTCGGCCGCCACCTCGCCGGTCAGGGTGAAGATGCCGGCGCCGATCACCACGCCGATGCCGAAGACCGTGAGGTCCACGGCGGTCAGCTTCTTCTTGAGCTTGAACTCCGGGTCGTCGGTGTCCTCGAGGGACTGCTCGATCGACTTGGTGCGCAGGACGTTCATGGCTCGACCCTTTCCGGGTCGAGCATGACCGAAACACGGCCCGTGTGCCTACCCTCCGGCGGAGGGGTCGTAGAGCGACACGATCAGTCGACCCGCCTGCACGGCCAGCTCGTGGGTGCTGGTGCCGAACTGCTCGTCGAGCACGGTGTCGACGTCCGCCCCCGGCGCGCTCACCGCGTCGAGCAGCTGCCACGGCGCGTCCTCGCCGTAGGTGTCCGCGAGGTACTGCACCGCGAACCACGCGAGCCCGTAGTGGGCCTCGGAGTCCTCGTCGTTGAACGTCTCGTCGTCGGGCAGGTCGCTGACGCCGGCCTCGGCGGCGGCGAGCGCCTCGTCGGGGATCCGGCGGTCCTGGGGCGCGACCGGAGCGACCGAGACCCACTCGGCCAGGCCCTCGGAGAGCCAGACCGGCGCCGTGTCGTCGTGGCCGCCGACGGCGACGTGGGTGAGCTCGTGGCGGACCAGCCGGTCACGGTCGGGCCCGGGCCGGTCGAGCATCGCCGGGTTGAGCACGAAGCGGGTGCTCTCCCCCACCGGGAACGCCACCGCGTCGAGGTCGCCCGGGTCGTCGCCGGGCAGGTCCTCCAGGCTGTCCAGGAAGGTCTCGTCGGAGAGCGCGTAGACGACGACGGTGCGCGACCAGTCGTAGGGCACCCGGGCGGCGACCGCCGAGATCCCCTCCTCGACCGAGGTGAGCAGCGCGGGGGCGGCGTCGATCGAGTCCGCGTCGAAGATGCCGAGGACGCCGGCCGCCTGGCGCACCTGGATCGCGCCGGTGTCCCAGGGCTGCGGACGGACGTCGTGCTCGGCCTCCCACTCGGCGTCGGTCACCGAGACGAGCCGCATCCGGTCGGGGTCGTGCGGCGCGGCCGCGAAGCGGTAGCGGTCCTCGGTGACGACCGGCGCGGCGTCGTACCCGTCGAGCTGGAGGGCCTGGCGGACGGTCACCCAGTAGGCGTCGCCGTCCCGGACAAGCGAGGCGGGGTCGACGCGGTAGCGGAGCACCGCGATCGGCAGCTGGGTGAGGTCGTCGTACCAGGTCTGCTGCTGGTCGCGGAACACCCGCCCGCCGCCGACCTGGCGCAGGAAGGCGGCGTTGTCGGCGTGTCGTACGGCGTCCGCGCGGGCGTCGAGCGCCGTCCCGATCGTCCGGGCGATGTCGCGCGCCGACGTCGCGGAGGGCGTCGCGGAGCTGCCGTCGCTGCCGCCGGAGCAGGCCGTCAGGGCCGCGAGCCCGAGGAGGGCCGCGGCCAGCGAGCTAGCCCTGCGCCTGGTGGTCGACATCAAGAGGAGAACGACCGTCGGCCAACGAGGTCATCTCCTCCACGATCCCGCGCGCGATCGTCTGCGGGGTGAGGCCGATCCGCTCGAGGATCGCGTCGCGCTTGGCGTGGGAGAGGAACTCCTGCGGGATGCCGTGCAGACGGAAGGGCGTGTGGACGCCGGCGGCGTTGAGGGTCTGCAGCAGGACCGCGCCGCAGCCACCGGTCTCGCCGTTGTCCTCGATGCTGACCACGAGCCGGTGCTGCCGCGCCAGGTCGATGATCGCCGGGTCGACCGGCTTGACCCAGCGCGGGTCGACGACGGTGACGCCGATGCCCTGCGCGACCAGGCGGTCGGCGACGTCGACGGCGACGGTGCCCATCGAGCCGACCGCGACCACGAGGACGTCCTGCGGGCCGGAGCGGGCGAGCACGTCGGCGCCGCCGGCCTTGCCGACCGCCTCGATGTCGGCGGGCGGCGGGCCCTTGGGGTAGCGGATCACGGTGGGGGCGTCGTCGACCTCGACCGCCTCGCCGAGGAGCTCGCGGAGGCGGGCGGCGTCGCGGGGCGCGGCGAGCCGCAGCCCGGGCACCACCTGGAGGATCGACATGTCCCACATGCCGTTGTGGCTGGCGCCGTCGTCGCCGGTGACCCCGGAGCGGTCGAGGCAGAAGGTGACGCCGCACCGGTGCAGCGCGACGTCCATGAGGACCTGGTCGAAGGCGCGGTTGAGGAAGGTGCCGTAGACCGCGAAGACCGGGTGCAGGCCGCCGAGCGCGAGCCCGGCCGCGGAGGTCGCGGCGTGCTGCTCGGCGATGCCGACGTCGAAGGTGCGGTCGGGGAACGCGGCCTCGAACTTGTCCAGGCCGACCGGGTGCATCATCGCCGCGGTGATCGCGACGACGTCCGGCCGGCGGTGGCCGATCTCGACGATCGCGTCGGAGAAGTGGTCGGTCCAGATCGGCCCCTTGGGCTTCTCGGCGCCGGTCTGCACGTCGAAGGGACCCGGGCCGTGGAACTGGTCGGCCTCGTGCCGCTCCGCCGGGTCGTAGCCGTAGCCCTTGCGGGTGATCGCGTGCACGATGACCGGCCCGTTGAAGCGCTTGGCCTGGGCGAGCATCTGCTCCATCGCGACGCGGTCGTGGCCGTCGACGGGGCCGACGTACTTGAGGCCGAGGTCCTCGAAGAGGCCCTGCGGGGCGAGGGCGTCCTTGACGCCCTTCTTCATGGCGTGGAGGGCGTCGTACGCCGCCGGCCCGACGCCGGGGACGGCGTTGAGGCGCCGCTTGACCATGTCGAGGACGTTCTCGTAGCGCGGGTTGGTGCGCAGCGAGGTGAGCGCGGTCGCGAGGCCGCCGATGGTCGGGGTGTAGGAGCGGCCGTTGTCGTTGACGACGATGACCAGGCGGCTCTTCTTGGCGACGGCGATGTTGTTGAGCGCCTCCCAGGCCATGCCGCCGGTGAGCGCCCCGTCGCCGATGACGGCGACCACGTGGCGGTCCTCGCCGCGGATCGTGAAGGCCTTGGCCAGGCCGTCGGCGTAGCTGAGCGCGGTCGAGGCGTGGGAGTTCTCGACGATGTCGTGCTCGGACTCACCCTGGCTCGGGTAGCCGCTGACGCCGCCCTCCTGCCGCAGCTTCTCGAAGCCCGCCTTGCGGCCGGTGAGCAGCTTGTGGACGTAGGCCTGGTGGCCGGTGTCGAAGACGATCCGGTCGTGCGGGGAGTCGAAGGTCCGGTGGATCGCCAGGGTCAGCTCGACGACGCCCAGGTTGGGCCCGATGTGACCACCCGTGCGCGCGCACGTGGTGATCAGGAAGTCCCGGATCTCGCTCGCGAGGCCGTCCAGCTGCGCGTCATCGAGGGCGCGCAGGTCGCGCGGCGACGTGATCGAGTCGAGGGTGCCCATAGCCTGCGAGTCTACGAGGTCACAGCTCGACGACCGCGATCGCGGGCTCGTGGAGGCTGCCGAGCCAGACCCGGCCGTCGTGCTCCCGGACGCCGGTGACCATGTGGTAGCCGGTCGCGGGCAGGTCGAGGTCGTGGACGAGCGTGCCGGCGTCGTCGTACGCCTGGACCCGGACGGTCTGCTTCGGTGCCGGCTGGAGGCGCTCGGGGATCCGGGTCACGGCCTTGCGGACCGGCATCGGCGCCTTCTGGAGCCGCTCGACGAGCGGGTCGACGGGGCTGGCGATGGACACCCACATCAGGCCGTCGCTGCCGCGGGCGATGTTGTCGGGGTAGCCGGGCAGGTCGGTGACGAGGAGGTCGCGGGTGCCGGCCCTCTCCCCCGTCAGCCATCGCCGTACGACGGTGCGCGCGCCGGTCTCGGCGACGGCGACGTACGACTCGTCCGCGGCGAGCGCGACGCCGTTGCCGAAGGCGAGCCCCTCGAGGACCACCTCGATCGTGCCGTCGGTGCCGAGCCGGGCCAGCCGCCCGGTGCGGGTGTCCTGGACGAAGTCGTCCTTCCACTGCTCGATGCCGTAGTGGAGCGAGGAGTCCGTGAACCACACGGTGCCGTCGCCGGCGATCGCGGCGTTGTTGCAGAACATCATCGGCGCCCGGTCGATCCGGTCCGCGACGTCCTCGATCGCGCCGGTGCGCGGGTCGACGCGTAGCACGCCGCGGTGGGCGTCGCAGACCAGCAGCCGGCCGTCGAGGTCGATCTCGATGCCGAGCGGGCGGCCGCCGGTGTGGGCGACCCGGTCGATGCGGCGGCCGTCGTGGGAGACCCGGAAGATGCTGCCGTCCTCGGTGCCGGTGAAGACCGCCCCCTCGTCGGGGCCGGGCCCGCCGACGACGACGTCCTCCGCACCGGGACCGGGAACGGCGATGACCTCGAGTGCGCTCGTCACGCGTCGAGTATGGCGGCGTAAGCCGGAGAGTCCAGGAAGCCGGGCACGACGACGGCGGCGCTGGCCGCCAGGACGAGGCCGCGGGCCGCGGCCGGCTCGACGAAGACGATCTGCCGGCCCTCGCCGACCACGACGTCCCCGTCGGTCAGGTTGGTCGCGGCGTACCAGACCTGCATCGTGTCGAGGGTGCCGTAGGCCTCGTGGAAGATCTGCAGCTCGCGCCAGAGCCGCAGCCCGCCGGGTGGGACCCGGATGCCGGTCTCCTCCTCGAGCTCGCGGTAGGCCGCGGGCTCGTAGTCCTCGCCGTCCTCGACGTGCCCGCCGACCAGGCCCCACGTGTCGGGGTCGATGACGGGGTGCTCGTCGCGCTCCTGGAGCAGGAGCCACCCCCGCGGGTCGACCAGGATCACGCTCGCGAAGCGGTGCATGCGGCCACCGTAGTGTGGACGGGGTGCGCACCCTCGCCCTCGTCCTGGCCGTCACGGCCGCCCTGCTGGTGCCGACCTCCGCGCAGGCGCGCGAGCCGCGCGGGCTCGACGTCACCGGCTGGATCCTCCAGAGCGGCAGCAACCGGCTGGTCGAGCGCAACGCCGGCGGCCTGAGCACGCTGAGCGTCGCCGGGGTGTCGCTGGACGCCCGCGGCGACCGCGTCGCCCGGCCCACGGACGACGCCCTGCGCCTGGCCCGGGCCGCCCGCCGCCAGGGGCTGGCCGCCGAGCTGCTGCTGAGCAACTGGAGCGACCGGCTCGAGGACTTCGACCCGCGCGCCAACCACCGCCTGCTCTCCCACCCGCAGCGGATCCGTGCGGTGGCGCGCCGGATGGCGTCGTACGTCGCCCACGGCGGCTGGGACGGCGTCAACATCGACCTCGAGCGGGTCCGCCGCGGCGACGCGGGCGGGCTGGTCCGGCTCGCGTCGGCGCTGCAGCGGGCGATGCCCGCGGCCCGCACGGTGACCATCGACGTCAGCGCCCGGCAGTCGGTCGCGAGCTACCGGGACGGCGGCTACGACCTCGCCGGGCTGCGCGACGCCGTCGACCGCATCGAGCTGATGACCTACGACGAGCACGGGCCCGGCTGGTCCGGCGCGGGGCCGGTCGGCGGGCTGCCGTGGCAGCGCCGCTGCCTCGACGCGATCCTCGACCTCGTCCCGGCCGACCAGGTCGACCTCGGGGTCGCCGGCTACGGCTACACCTGGCCCCAGGAGGGCACCGGGCGGACCGTGACCGTGGCGCAGGCCCGCCGGCTGGTCGAGCACGACGGCGTCGAGGCCCGCTGGCGGGCCCGCCAGGGCGAGTGGACGGCGGTCCTGGCCGACGGCACCCGGATGTGGTGGTCGGACCGCCGCTCCTACGCCCAGCGGGCCGATCTCGCGCGTGCGCGGGGCCTTCACGGACTTGCGGTATGGCGCCTCGGATCGGCGGACACCCTGCGCTGACGCGCACTACATTGCGCGCATGCGGATCGGCGTGCTGGGCACCACCGTCGCCACGGCGCCCTCCGGACCGGTCAACCTGGGCGGTCCCAAGCAGCGCGCCCTGCTCGCCGCGCTCGCCCTGCACCGCGGCCGCGCCGTCTCCGCCGACACCCTGGCGGACCTGGTCTGGGACGGCAGTCCGCCGCCCGGGGTGGCCGGCACCCTGCAGGGGTACGTCGCCGGCCTGCGCCGGGCGCTCGAGCCGGACCGGACGAGTCGCGGCGGCGGCACGCTGCTGGTGACCGAGCAGCCGGGCTATGCGCTGCGGCTGCCCGACGACGCGCTCGACACGGTCGCGTTCGAGAGCACGGTCGCCCGGGTCCACGGCCAGGTCGCCCCGCTCGCCGAGGCGCTGTGCCGCAGCCGGCCGCTGCCGCCGCGCTCCCCCGGCGTACCGGAGCTGTCGACGTTGCACGACGCCCTCGAGGAGGCGCTCGAGCTGTGGCGCGGCGTGCCCTTCGCCGAGCTCGGCGAGGTCGCCGCGGCCGCGGCCGAGCGGGCCCGGCTCGACGAGCTCCGCGTGCTCGCCGGCGAGGACCGCGCGGCGCTCGGGATCCTGCTCGGCCTGCACGCCACCGCCGCCGCCGAGCTCGAGGTCCTCACCCGGGCGCACCCGCTGCGCGAGCGGGCCTGGGCGCTGCGGGCGCTCGCGCTGGCCGGCTCCGGCCGGCAGGCCGACGCGCTGGCCGTGCTCCGCGAGGTCCGCGACGTGCTCGACGAGGAGCTCGGCCTGGAGCCCGGACCCGAGCTGCGCGCCGTGCAGACAGCGGTGCTGCGCCAGGAGACCCCCGCGACCCCGGAGCCCGGGCCGGTCGCCGCGCCCGCACCCACGCCGACCGCACCGGCCACCCACGCACCGCTCCCGATCCCGACCCTCTGGCCCTGGTCGCTGGCCGGCCGCGACGACGAGCTCGCCGCCCTGCGCGCGCTCGTCGACGGCGTCGTCGCCGGAGGCGCCGCCTCCCCGGCGTTCGTGGCGCTGACCGGCGAGCCCGGGATCGGCAAGAGCCGGCTGACGATCGAGGTGGCGCAGTACGCCGCGGAGCACGGCGTCACGATCGCCTGGGGCCGCTGCTCCCAGGACGACGGCGCCCCGGCGCTCTGGCCGTGGGCGACGATCCTCGAGCGGCTCGGCGCCAGCCTGCCGTCCAGCCGGTCCGCGACGGACGAGTCGTCGGCGTTCCGGGCCTGGGAGACGATGGTCGAGACGGTGCTGGCCGCGGCCGAGCAGGGCCCGCTCATGCTCGTGCTCGACGACCTGCACTGGGCCGACACCTCCAGCCTGCGGGTGCTCCGCCTGCTGACCGAGGCGGTCGCCGCGGAGAGCCCGGCCCGGCTGCTCGTGGTCGCGACCTGGCGCGAGCACCCCGTCCCGACCGGTGCGCTCGCCGAGGTGGCCGAGGCGCTGGCCCGCAAGCACGCGCTGCGGCTCCAGCTGCGCGGCATCTCGGCCGAGGCCGCTGCCCAGGTCTTCGCGCAGGTCGCGGAGGTCGACCCCGGCGACGCGGACGCCCGCGAGCTGCGCGAGCGCACCGAGGGCAACCCCTTCTTCCTCGTGGAGTACGCCCGCCTCGCCAAGGACAACGGCGTCGCCGCCCTCGCGACCGAGACCCGACCGCCGGCGGCGGTGCACGAGGTGCTGACGCGGCGCTTCGCGCACCTCGACGGCCCGACCCAGGACCTGCTCCAGGTCGCCAGCGTGGTCGGCCGGATCTTCGACCTGGCCACGGTCGCGGCTGTCGCGGGCGTCGACGAGGACAGCGCGCTCGACCGGCTCGACCCGGCCATCGAGGCCGGCCTGGTCGCCGAGGACGGCGTCGACCGCTTCCGCTTCAACCACGCCCTGGTCCGCGACGCGGTGCTCAGCGGGCTCGCCCAGTCGCGCCGTGCGCGGGTGCACGGTCGCGCCGCCGAGTCGCTCACCGGGCAGCCCGGCCGCGAGACCGAGGTGGCGCGGCACTGGCTCTCCGCCGGCCCTCGCTACGTCGCGGCCGCGTGGCCGGCCGCGCAGGCGGCGGCCCGCAAGGCCACGGACGTCTTCGCCTACGTCGAGGCGCTCGAGATGCTCGAGTACGCCCTCCGCGCGGAGGACGAGGACCGGGGCTCGGCGCCGGCCGCCCGCTTCGAGCTGCTGGCGGACCTCGCCGACGTCCTGCGTCGGGCCGGCCGCTGGCTCGAGCTGCGCGAGGTCGCCCACGAGGCGATCGACCTGGCCCAGGAGCTCGACGACGTCGACCTGCTGATCACCGCCGGGACGATGACCAGCACCGGGGCGCTCTGGGCGCCGGGCGGTGGCGACGTGGACGAGGTCGTGGTGGCCGCGCTCCGCGGCGCGCTCGACCGGCTGCCCGAAGGCGACGACCCGCGCCGCTGCCGGCTGATGCTCGCCCTCGCCGGCGAGATCTACTACGGCGTCCAGCCGCAGGAGCGCGACGCGCTCGCCGACGAGGCGATCGCGATGGCCCGGCGCCTCGACGACCCGGTGCTGCTCGTCACCGCCCTGGTCAAGGGCGTCATCGCCATCACCCGCGGCGCCACCGCGCGCCGGCGCCTGGAGCTGACCGCCGAGGCGGTGGACCTGGCCCGCGAGCTCGGCGACCGGGTCGGCCTGGTCTCGGCGCTCACCCTGCGCGGGGTGGCGGCCGGCGAGGTCGGCGACATCGCCGTGCTCGACGCGTGCCTGGCCGCGGGTCGCACCGAGGCGGACCGGATCCGGCACGTCTACGCCCAGCTGGTGCTGAGCTCGCTCGAGGTCTCCTGGTCCGCGATGCGCGGCCGCACCGACCTGGTCGACCGGCGCGTGGGCGAGATGGTCGACCTCGGCCAGCTGCTCACCATCCCGGGCACCTCCGAGTCGATCTCGGGGGCGCTGATGATGCAGTACCTCTGGCGCGGCGAGGAGGCGGTCGTGCTCTCGGTCCTCAAGGACCTGCCGGAGGGCGGCTGGATCGCGGTCGCACCCCCGTTGCTGACCATGCTGTGCCGGACCGGCGCCCTCGAGGAGGCCCAGGTCTACCTCGACGCCCACCGCGAGGTGATCGACGCCGGGCTCGACGACGACACGTGGTACTCCCCCATGGCCTGGAGCATGGCGGCCGAGACCGCCTGCCACCTGGGCGAGCGCGAGCTCGCGGCCGCGGCGTACGACCGTCTCTCGGGCCTCGCCGGGCACGCCGCGAGCGCCGGCTCGGGCAGCACGATCGGCCCGGTGGACGCGTTCCTGGCGATGGCCGCGCACGCCACCGGCCAGGACGACCTCGCCACCCGGCACGCCGACCGGGCGGTCGAGCTGTGCGCCGCGTGGGAGATCCCCCTGGCCGGTGACTGGGTGCGGCGCACCCGCGAGCACTTCGGCTTCTAGGCCGGGCCGAGCACTCAGGCGAAGCGGAACGCGGCGGCCTCGCGGCGGGCGTAGCGGCGCCGGGTGAGCCGCCAGATCAGCTGGAAGCCGGCGCCGCCGGGCTGGGCGAAGACCCGGTCGAGGGCCTCGCGCGGCATCCGGTGCGCCGCCCACGGGACGATCCGGACCACCTTGCCGAGGGTCCGGTCCTTCGGGTTGGCGTGCTCCTCCTCGATCCGGTGCCAGTCCTCCGCGGTCAGCACCCGCTGGATGATCGCGATCGCGTCGGTCTCCTCGTGCGCGAGGTGCCGGCGCAGCGACTCCCGCGCGGCGCAGACCCGGACGGCGAGTGCCGCCCGGGCGTCCTCGTCGGCGCGCTCGGCGAGCCGGCGGAAGCCGGCCGCGCACGACTCGAGCAGCGGGTCGATCTCCTCGTGCTCGGCCTCCATCGCCTCGAGGGTGGCGACGTCGGCCGGCGAGCAGGTCGCGAGCACGGCGGGCCACACGCCCTCGTCCTCGACGGTGTGGTGCTCGTGGAGGACCTCCGCGAAGAGCTCCCAGCGGTCGGCGAGGAGCTGCCAGGTGCGCCGCTCGCCCGCCGGGGTCTGCTTGACCGCGGCCGCGAAGAGGTCGAGGTCGCGCCGGAAGGCGTGGTGCATCACGTACATCAGGTGCATGTCGATCGGGCCGTCCGGGGCGGCCACCTGGCCGGGCAGCCGGAGCTGCCGCGGCCAGGTGGGCTGACGGGTGCTGGTCATCTCAGGCCCCGACCTTCTCGCCGGACCCGGCGCTGTCCAGCTCGTCCCAGATCTCCTCGTCGGTGGCGTGCTCCTCGGCAGCGATGCTCGGGAGCAGGCGGTCGAGCCAGGCCGGCAGCCACCAGTTCCACCTGCCGAGGAGGGTCATGGTCGCGGGGACCAGGACCATCCGGACGACGGTCGCGTCGAGCAGGATCGCGGTGGCCATGCCGAAGCCGAGCATCTTCACGGTGAGGTCCGCCTCGGTGGCGAAGCCGAGGAAGACGACGACCATGATCGCGGCGGCGGCCGAGATCACCCGGCCGGTCGCGGCCAGGCCGCGCTCGACGCTGCCCCTCGCGTCCCCGGTGCGCAGCCAGTCCTCGCGGATCCGGGAGAGCAGGAAGACCTCGTAGTCCATCGACAACCCGAAGAGGATCGCGAAGTTGAGGATCGGGACCCAGCTCGAGACCGGCACGGAGTGGTCGATGCCCAGCAGGCTGGTGCCCCAGCCCCACTGGAAGACCGCGACGAGGATGCCGTACGACGCGGCGATCGACAGCAGGTTCATCACCGCCGCCTTGATCGGCACCACGACGGAGCGGAACATCATCGCGAGCAGCAGCACCGAGACGCCGACGACGAAGCCCACCACGATCCACAGCCGCGCGGAGAGCATGCCGGTGATGTCGGAGAAGAACGCCGTCGTACCCGTGACCTCGACCCCGGCCGGCAGGTCCGAGCGGAGCTGTGCGACCAGGTCGTCGATCCCCTCGTCGGTCGGGCCGACCGCGGGCTGCGCGTCGAAGACGCTGAGCGCGCCGTCGGGGGTGGCGACCGGGTCGGTGACCCCGACGATGCCGGGCTCGCCCGCGACCTGCGCGGCGACGCTGCGGGCGTCGGCCCGGGCGTTGTCGACGACGATCGTGAACGTGCCGTTGGCACCAGCGCCGTACTCGCTCTCGACGAGGTCGTAGCTGCGACGCAGGGTCGAGTCGGACGGGTTGCTGCGGCCGTCCTGCGGCCAGGTGCGCATCGCCAGGGTCGGCGCGGCCAGGGCGAGCAGGAAGATCACCGCGGCCAGGGCGGCGGCGACCGGCCGGCGGGCGACGCCGGCGGCCCAGCGGGCCGCGAACGGCGGGCGGGTGCGCTCCGGCGTACGGCCGAGGCGGACCTTCCGCGAGAGCATCCGGCGTCCGGCCAGGCCGCACAGCGCGGGCACCAGGGTGAGTGCCGACGCGAGGACGGCGATCACCGCGATGGCGGTGGCGTAGCCGAAGGACGAGTAGACCGGGAGCCCCGCGAGGCGCAGGCCGAGCAGCGAGATGAGCACCGTGGCGGCGGCGAACACCACCGACCGGCCGGCCGTCGCCATCGCGCGGCCGGCGGCCTCGCGCTTGTCCAGACCGCCGCGCAGGAACTCGACGTGGCGGGTGACCAGGAGCAGCGCGTAGTCGATGCCGACGCCGAGGCCGACCATGGTCGCGATGGTGGGCGCCGCGGTGGACACGTCCATGGTCGCCGCGAGCAGGGTGACGCCGGCCGAGCCGACGGCGAGGCCGATGAGGGCGACCGCGAGCGGGAGGCCGGCCGCGACGACCGAGCCGAAGGTCAGCACCAGCAGCGCGAGGGCCGCGATGACGCCGGCGAGCTCGCCGGTGCCCTTGAGGCTGGTGATCACGCTGTTGGGCAGCTCACCGCCGAGCTCGACCTGGAGGCCCTCGTCGCGGAGCGGCTGGACCGCGTCCTCGAGCGGGTCGACCGACTTCTCCTTGACCATGTCCGGGTCGGTGACCGGGACGTCGTAGGTCAGGTAGTAGAGGGCGGTGTCGGCGTCGGAGGAGAGCCGCGGCTCGGAGACGGTGCCGACGTGGTCGAGGGCGGCGAGCCGCTCGGCCGTCGCGGTCAGCGCCGCCTGCGGCAGCGGGTCGCCGTGCGGGTCGTGGACGACCACCTGGGCGGAGGTGCCGCCGGCGGCCGGCAGGTGGTCCCGCAGCTGCTCGATGCCGGTCTGCGACCGCGCACCCGGGACGTCGTAGTTGTCGTGGGTGGTGCCGCCCGACGCGCCGGCGAGGCCGAACGCGGCGATGACGACGAGCACCCAGGCGGAGATCGTCCGCCACGGGTGGGCCGCCGCGGCGGAGCCGAGGCGGTGGAGGAAGCGAGACACGGTGGTTCTCCCGTCGGGGTGCGCAGCGGGTGCGCTGCGGAGCTGGCTGTCAGCCTGACTCTGACGGGGGGTACTTGAGGTCGACTGGGAGTCGACTTGGAGCGGTGGTCGGAGGTGACGGAGGCCGGCTCAGACGAGCGGACGCACCCAGGTGGCGACGCCGGCGTCGAGGTGCAGCTCGCCGTCGGTCTGGGCGGCGGCCTCGGGGTCGTGGGTGGCCATCACGACGACGGCGCCGCGCTCGGCCTCGGCGCGCAGGGCGGCGACCATCCGCTCGCGGTTGGCGGCGTCGAGGTCGCTGGTCGGCTCGTCGGCGAGGAGCACCTCGGCGCGGGCCGCGAAGGCGCGGGCCAGGGCGACCCGCTGCTGCTGGCCGCCGGAGAGCTCCTCGATCAGGTGGTTGCCGCTCTCCTCGAGACCGACCAGCGTGAGCGCGTCGGCCGTACGTCGGGCCGCGTCGTCGGCCGGGACGCCGGCGGCGAGCTGCGGGACGATGATGTTCTCGGCCGCGGTCAGCGACGAGGCAAGGCCGTTGCCCTGGGGCACGACCACCACGCCGAGCGAGGCGGCGTGCTCGCGGTCGGTGACGGCGGCACCGCCGACCGACACCGATCCCCCGGCCGGGCGCAGCGCCGCTCCGAGCGCCCACAGCAGCGAGGACTTGCCGGCGCCGGACGGGCCGGACACGGCCAGCAGCTGACCGGGCCGCACGGCCAGGTCGAGCGGCTGCAGGGCGACGAGGTCGCCGTACGCCACGGACAGCCCGTGTGCGACGAGCTCAGGCACGGTGCCTCCCCTCCGAGGGCTGCTCGGAGGACTCCGGCAGCAGCAGGTAGTTGCCGTCCTCGAGGTGGAAGCGCACCAGCGTCCCGGGCAGGAGGTTCTCCCGGACGTGCCCGGGCAGCGGCAGGAAGCCGTCGGGCGTGACCACGGCGTACTCCTCGCCGCTGCGGCCCTCACCGCCGACCCGGCCGTCGCGGATCGTGATGGTGCGCGGCAGCGTGGCGGCCACGTCCGGGTCGTGGGTGACCAGCACGATCGTGGTCCCGAACTCCCGGTTGACCAGCGCCATCCGCTCCAGCACCAGGTCGCGTGCCTCGTGGTCGAGCTGGCTGGTCGGCTCGTCGGCGAGCAGCAGCCCCGGCGTGGTGGCCATCGACACCGCGAGCGCGGCGAGCTGCAGGTGGCCCGGGCTCAGCTCCGCCAGCGGCCGGTGGGCGTCGTCGCCGAGGCCGACGCCGGCGACGACCTCCTCCGGCGACGGCACGTCGCCCCGGACCACCCGCGCGGCGCCCTGGGCGAAGCGGACGTTCTCGATCGGCGTGAAGTAGGGCAGCAGGTTGCGGACCGCGCCCTGCAGCATCAGCGACACCTCGCGGGCGCGCAGCGCGTCGAGCTCGCGCGGCGTCGCGGACGACAGCTCGTGCGGGCCGACGAAGACCTTGCCCGCGCTCGGGCGGAAGAGCCCGGCGAGCAGCGAGAGGAGCGTCGACTTGCCGGACCCGGACGGACCGAGCAGCCCGACCATCTCCCCCGCCTCGATGTCGAGGTCGACGCCGGACAGCGCCGCGACCTCGTGGCCCTCGGACCGGTAGATGAGCACCAGCCCGCGGGTGCTCACGCGCATGCCCGTCACAGACCCGCCTCCCTCAGCCGGCGTACGTCGGACCGCGCGGCCAGCGCTCGACCGATGAGGACGCTGCCGACCCCGAGCACCACCAGCGCCGCGGCGACGGCGACCACGACGGCGACCCAGGCGGTGCTCAGGTCGAGCGTCGACACCTCGGGGTCGACGGCGAAGAGCGGCACCGTCGGCATCACCAGGTGGGCGCCCACCAGGCCGCAGACCGTGCCAGCGACGATGCCGAGGAGCACCGCCGGCAGCTGCGCGGCGACCGCCATCGCGCGGATCGACCGCGTCGGCACGCCGGTCATCCGCAGCGCCGCCAGGTCGCGCGCCCGGAGGCGCCAGCTGCTCGCCGCGCTCACGACCAGCACCAGCAGGGCGATCAGGATCGCCAGGGCGCCGACCAGCGCGGCGAGCTGGAGGCTCCACGCGGCCGCGGACGCGTCGTACCCGTCGCGCACGTCGGCCAGCGTCGTCGTCCGCTCGATCGACACGCCCCGGTCGTGCAGCGCCGACGTGACGGCGTCCAGGAGCCCGTCGTCGTCCGCGGCGAACCACACCTCGATCTGGTCCGTGGACGCCACCACCCGGCCACGCTGGAGCGTGTCGAGGTCCGCGACGTACGTCGGCCTGCCGGACGCCGGCACCCGGTCGAGCGTGCCGACCTGGACCGCCAGCTGCTTCTCGCCGTCGAGGCCGGTGATCTCGTAGTCCGTGCCGCTCGTCCCCGGCGGGAGGGAACCCGTCGTCAGCGTCGGCACCTCGGTCGGCAGCCATGCGTTCGGCATGGTCAGCAGCGACGCGCCCTGCCCGTCGACCTTCACGGTGAGCTGGTCCTCCGAGGTCGACGAGGGCTTCATCGACCCGCTGCTCGGGTCGTTCAGCGCCGTCCACCCCTCGGCCGGGCCGAGCGGGACCGCGTCCCCGGACGGCTCGACCTGCAGCGCACCGATCGTCACCGTCCCGCTGATGGTCGCGCCCGGGAGGCTGCTCACCCAGAGTCCGGTGATGGTGCAGCCGTCGGCGCAGGGCGCCGTGCCGCTCAGGTCAACGCGGTCGCTGGTCCCGTCGAAGCGGCCGAGGCTGGTGTGCAGGATCTCGCCCGACGGCGTGGCCAGGTCGAGGCCGAGGGTAACCGGGTAGGGCGTGCCGTCGACCCGGACCGAGGTCAGCGTGGCGCCGGTCGCCTCGGCGGTGAAGGTGCGACCGGTGAGCACCGTCGGGTCGACGTCCGGGCCGGCGAGCTGGGCCCAGTCGTCCTGGTCGGGCGCCCCGCCCGGGAAGAGCGCGACCGCGGTGAAGCCCTCGCGCAGCACGCCCAGCGTCTCGCCGGCGTTCTCGTCGGGCTGCGGCACCCGCACCACGGGCGTGACCTGGGTGCCGTCGGGGTCGACCTCGTCGAGCGCCGACCGGACGGCGGCGAGGTCGTTGCCCTGCACGTCGGCCACCAGCGGGGCACCCGCTGCCTGCTCGGCGGCGTCGGCGCGGTTGCGCTCGCCGATCAGCAGGGCGTCGGCGGAGAAGACCGCGAGCGCGGAGGCGAGGGTGACGATGGCGACGGTACGCCGGGTCGCCGGGCTGCGGGCGGCGTCGAGGATGCTGACGCCGAGGCGGAGCCGGCCGCGGCGCAGCTGCCTGCGGCCGAGCAGGCCGGCGGTCGGCGTGGTGAGGTGGGCGAGCAGCAGGCCGACCACGACCGCCAGGAGCGCCGGCGCGACCATCGCGACGGGGCCCTCGAGCCCGCCGGTCGCGAAGAGCACGACCACGGCACCGCAGCCCGCGACCACGACCGCGTCGACGGCGCCGAGCGCCCAGGTCGACTGGCGGGGCGGGACCCGGCGGAGCAGGTCGGAGACGGGTTCGCGCGCCACCCGCACGGAGGCGACCACGGTGATGCCGAGGAGCACGCCGGCGGCGAGCACCAGGGCGAGGACGACGGGCAGCCGCAGCTCGAGCGGTACGTCGCCCGGCAGCGCGACCGTGCGCGCGACCCAGGCGGCGACCACGGCCAGCACGAGCCCCGGCACCAGGCCGGCGAGCGTCACCGGCAGCAGCTCGGCGAGCAGCAGGCGGCGTGCGCCGCGGCGACCGCGACCGCGCAGGTGCGCGAGCGCCACCTCGGGGCGGCGCTGCTCGGTGACGGCCAGCAGCACCAGCCAGAGCACGACCACGGCGAGCAGACCGAGCTGCGCCATCAGCAGTGGCACGGTCACCCGCGACTGGTCGATCTGGTCGGAGACGTTGTCGGCGAGGTCCCCGATGCCGGTCGCGACCGACACGGGTGCCGCGCCGGGGGGTGTCGGGAGGCTGACCAGCTCATCCGCGACCGACCCGAGGTCGAGGACCTCGTCGACCCCGACCTGGTCGGCGTCGATGCGGTAGCCGGCCCACGACGACGTGACGGCGGCCGTCGCGCCCGAGCTGTTGAAGGTCTCCCGCGGGGTCAGCCAGACGTCGTGCTGGATGTGTCCGGGGCCGCCGGCTCCCTGGCTCAGGGTGCCGGAGGCGCCGGTGAGCAGCCGACCGATCCAGAAGTCGTCCGGCTCCTGGGTGTAGGTCCCGACGACGGTCAGGTGCACGGTCTTGGCGAGGACGGAGTTGCCGCGCTGGTAGAGCCGGCCGTTGACGCGGGTGGTCGCGCCGACCTCGAGGTCGAAGTTCTTGGCGTCCGCGGCGCTCACCAGGACCTCGCCGGCGGCGTCGGGGCACCGCCCGTCGGTGATCGTCACGTGGTCGCACTGGCCGTCGCGCCACAGCAGGGACCCGATCGGGTCCGAGGCCTGGCCCGGGATCACGTCGGCGTCCCCGCCGTACCCGAGGATCGGCGGCAGGAAGTCGCCGCGCACGTCCGCCGGCAGCCGGTCGGCGACCTGCTCCGGGGTGGGGATCGGGATCGTCGGGTCCTCGCTGTTGCTCGCCTCGAGCTGGACGGTCGAGGCGACCACGGGCGCGCCGTCGATCGTGGTGCGGGTCAGCGCCTGCTGCATGGCGCGGTCGTAGAGCGGCGCGAAGACCGCGCAGGCGGCGACCAGCGCGGCGAGCGCGACCAGGGCAAGGGCCTGTCCCGGCCGATAGCGCCACCGCGTCACGCAGCTCCCCCGTGCTCCCCGTGTCCCCCGAGGTACGCCGCGACCGCGGCGCCCATGGAGCCGAGATCGTAACCCCCCTCCTGGACGAGCACGCTCGGCAGGCCTCGCCCGCCCAGCACCCGCCCGGCGGCGGCGAAGCCGGCGTCGGTGACCTGGAGCGGGCTCTCCGGGTCGACGCCCGCGGCGTCGACCCCGAGCGAGACCACGAGGGCCGTGCAACCGGCGTCGGACACCCAGCCGGCGAGGTCCTCGACGGCGGCCACCCACGGCTCGTCGCCGGCGCCCTCGGCGAGCGGCAGGTTGCGCGTCGCCCCCTCCCCGGCGCCCCCGCCGACCTCGTCGGCGTGCCCGAAGACGTGCGGGAACCACCCGGCGCCCGGGTCGACGTGCAGCGACCCGTAGAGCACGTCGGCGCGCTCCCAGAAGACCGCCTGCGTGCCGTTGCCGTGGTGGGCGTCGACGTCGACCACCGCGACCCGCTCGTGCCCGGCGTCCCGCAGCGCCTCGGCCGCGACGGCGGCGTTGTTGAGGTAGCAGGAGCCGCCGTACCCGCGCGGCGTGACATGGTGCCCCGGCGGCCGGCACAGGGCATAGGCGGTGCGGGCGCCCTCGACCACGAGGTCGACGGCGGTGAGCGCCACGTCGACCGCGGCGCGGGCGGCGGCCCAGGTGCCGGGGCCGACCAGGGTCATCGTGTCGTAGCAGTGCTCGCCGGTCTGGGCGTGGAGGGCGGTCGCCGGGTGCGGCTCCATCCCGGCCAGCAGCGCGGGCGTCGGGAAGAAGTAGGGCACCACCCGGTCCTGGCCGACGAGCTCCTCGTAGGGGCCGGCCGCCCACGCGGCGGACGCGCCCTCGAGGAAGGCGAGCAGGTCGCCGTCGTGGACGACCTCGAGCAGCTCGTCGTCGTGCGGGACCGCCTCGTGCAGCGGGTGCTCGGCGAGCGCGGCCAGGATCGCGTCGACCCGCTCCGGCACCTCCGTGCCGACCGTCGGCACCCCGACCCACACCTCGTGCCGGGGCTGGTGCTCGCGGGTGACCGGTGACCAGACCACGGGGATGCGCACCTCGTCAGCATCCCACCCGGTGGACGCCGACTCGGGCAGGATGGCGGCATGCCGCGCGCGCGTGACCTCGGCGTCCGGATCGGGACGCTGCCGACCGGACCGACCAACTCCGTGCTCGACGTCGCCGGCGTCGGGCTCGGGCACACCACCATCCACCGCGACGACGCCCCTCCCGATGGACGGAGCATCGCCCGCACCGGCGTCTCCTGCCTGGTGCTCGCCGAGGACGCCTACCGCCGTCCGGTCCCGGCCGGCGGCGCGATCCTCAACGGCGCCGGCGAGTGCACCGGCTTCATCACCGCCGGCGAGTGGGGCGCGGCCGAGACGCCGGTCTACCTGACGTCGACTATGCAGCTCGGTCGCGTGTACGACGCGGCCTGCGAGATCGAGCTGTCCCGCGACCTCGGCGTCGCCGACGACGTGGTGATCCCCGTCGTCGGCGAGTGCGACGACTCCTTCCTCAGCGACTGCCGTCGGATGCACGTGACCGCCGACGACGTGCGGGCGGCGTACGACGCCGCGCTCGCCTCGCGCGGCGCCCCGACCCCGCCGGCCGAGGGTGCGGTCGGCGCCGGCACCGGCATGTCGTGCCTGGGCTTCAAGGGCGGCATCGGCACGGCCTCGCGGGTCGTGGGCGACCACACGGTGGCGGTGCTGCTGCTGACCAACTTCGGCGCGCGCGATGAGCTCGTGGTGGGCGGGGTGCCGGTCGGGCGCCTGCTGCCCGCCGCCCCGTCCGAGCCGGACAGGCCGGCGGGCTCCTGCATCGGCATCGTCGTCACCGACGCACCCGTCGACGCCGCGTCGTGCGCGCGGCTGGCCCGCCGGGTCGGCCTCGGGCTGGCGCGCGCCGGCTCGGTCGCCCACCACGGGAGCGGCGAGATCTTCCTGGCGTTCGGCACGGGGCTGCGGCTCGACCGCGACCAGGCCCCGGACCGGGTGCCGCTGTCCGGGCGCGGGATCGACCCCCTCTTCGCCGGCGTCGTCGAGGCGGCCGAGGAGGCGGTGCTCAACTCGATGTTCGGCGCCCCGACGACGGTCGGCCGGGACGGCCACACCAGCGAGTCGCTGCACTCCCCCGCCGTCCTGGAGCTCCTGTCGTGACCGGCACGACCGGGTCGACCGCCGAGGTCCGGATCCCGGTGCGCGACGGGGTCGAGCTCGCCGCGACGCTCTACCTCCCCGGCGGGGCCGACCCGCAGCCGTGCCTGCTCGAGGCGCTGCCCTACCGCAAGGACGACCTCACCTCGTCGTACGCCGTGGGCTACGAGGACCTGCGGGACCGCTTCGGGTACGCCGTGGCCCGAGTCGACGTGCGCGGCACCGGCTCGTCCTCGGGCGACGCGACCGACGAGTACCCGCCCGAGGAGCAGTCCGACCTGGTCGAGGTGATCGCCTGGCTGGCGGCGCAGGACTGGTGCACCGGACGGGTCGGCATGTTCGGCACGTCGTACTCCGGCTTCAACTCGCTCCAGATCGCCTGCGAGGACGCTCCCGAGCTGGGGGCCGTCTTCGCGATCTACTCCAGCGACGACCGGTGGACCGACGACGTGCACTGGCGGGGCGGCGCGCTGAAGCTCGTCGACCTCGTCGACTACAACCACTACATGACGCCGATGTGCGTGCTGCCGCCCGTGCCCGACGTGTGGGGGCCGGGGTGGCGCGAGGAGTGGGCGCGGCGGCTCGCGGTGAACGAGCCGTGGGTGCTGACCTGGCTGCGCGAGCGGGTGCACTCCGACTACTGGCGGGTGGGATCGGTGCGGCTCGACCCCTCGGGCCGCGGCTACGAGCGCCTCGACGTCCCGACGATGCTCGTGGCGGGCTGGGCCGACGGCTACCGCAACAACTCCTTCCGGACCGTCGCCGAGCTGGCGTCGTACGGCGTCCCGCACCGGCTGCTCGCCGGCCCCTGGGCGCACGCGGACCCGCGCACCGCGATGCCCGGGCCGCGGATCGACCTCGACGTGGAGATGGCGGCGTGGTTCGACCACTGGCTTCGACCCGGAGACTCGCCGACGTACGAGTCGCGGTGCGACGTCTTCGTCCGCACCTCGACCGTGCCGGAGCCGGACCTCGACCTGCACGAGGGCTACTGGGTGACGCTCCCGCCGGTGCCGCCGACCTCCCCGGTGGAGGTGCCGCTTGCCGGGCCGCGCGCGCTCGCGGTGGAGGCCGACACCGGCACCGCCGCGTGGATCGACTGCGCCGGCCACCTGCCGTGGGGGCAGTCCGGCGACCAGCGTCTGGACGATGCCCGGTCCCTGACCTGGGACGCCGAGCCTCCTGACGCGCCGGTCGTGGGGCAGCCGCGGGTGACGCTCGTGGTCAGCGCGTCGGCGCCCGCGGCCTCGCTGTCGGTGAAGCTCTGCGACGTCTTCCCCGACGGCACCTCGGCCCTGGTCTCCCGCGGCACGCTCGACCTCGCCTTCCGGTCCGGCGTCCACGGCACGCCGTCGCCGCTGGAGCCGGGGACGTCGTACGAGATCACCCTCGACCTCGACGCCTGCGCGTACGAGTGGACGCCCGGCAACACCCTGCGCGTCTCCGTCGCCGGCTCCGACTGGCCCAACACGATCGCTCCCCCGGCGCCGGTCGTGCTCACCGTCCACGACGGCTCGCTGACCCTGCCGGTGCTGCCGGGCTCGTGGCCCGCGCCCACCTTCACCCCGGGCGAGCCGCACTCCTCGGAGTCACCCGACGGCACGACGTGGGAGATCCGCGACGACGTCCTCCGCCGGACGACCTCCGCCCGCACCCACGTCGTCGCGGAGTACGACACGCCGTACGACGGCACCGCCCGCGAGGACTACCACGGCGAGGTCACCGTCGACCGGCGCACCCATCACCAGACCGCCCACGCCGTCACCACCTTCGACCTCACCTGGCCGGACGTCGACGTGCGGGTGCGGTCGGTGATGGACATCGGTATCTCCGGGGCGACGTACGACGTCCGCATCGAGACCGTCGCCACCCTCGACGACACCGAGGTCTCGCGGCGGACCTGGCAGGAGTCGATCCCGCGGCGGTAGGGGTCAGTCCACGTTGCGGGCGCTGGTGGACCGGCCGAGGCGGCGGACCTCCTCGTCCATCAGGGGCAGCCGGTCGGGCACCTGCTTGAGCGCGTCCCGCTCCCCGAGCGGGGAGTTGATGAGGTTAGGGGCCTGCGCGACCGCGGCGACCCAGCCCGGCACGTAGACGTGCCGCTTGCGGCCCGCGATGCCCTTGACGAAGGCGGCGCCGCAGCTCTCCACCGTGGCGGTGCGGTTGAGCGGCGGCGGCAGGTGGGCGACGGCGTCCGCGAACGTGCTCAGGTCCTCACGGGCGTCACGCACGAGCGGGGTGTCGACCCACGACATGTGCGCGCAGCCGACGTCGACGCCCAGATGACGGACCTCCAGCCGCAGCGCGTTGGCGAAGTGCTCGACCCCCGCCTTGCTGGCGTTGTACGCCGCCAGGCCGGGCATCGCGCCGAACGCCGCCATCGACGACACCACCAGCACGTAGCCCCGTCGCTCGATCACCGACGGCAGGCTCGCCCGCACCGTGTGGAAGACGCCCGTGATGTTGACGTCGATCACCCGCGCGAACGTCTCCGGGTCGACGCCGAGCACCGACCCGTAGCTGGCGATCCCCGCGTTGGCGACGACCACGTCGATGCCGCCGTACTGCTCGATGCCGGCGTCGACCGCCTGCCGCACCTCGGACAGCACGCGTACGTCGGCCCGCGCCGTGACCACCCCGTCGCCCAGCTCGACCGCCAGCTTCTCCAGCGGCTCGGTGTCGACGTCGACGAGCACCAGCCGCGCACCCTCGGCGTGGAGCTGTCGGGCGGTCTCGGCACCGATGCCCCGGGCCGCTCCGGTGATCAGGACGACCTTGCCGTGCAGCGTCGATGCCATGGCTCCTCCTCGGTCGACTCCCGCTCGACGCTAGCGCCCGGCGCTCCTGTCGAACAGTGCCCGGGTCCGTCGGTAGCGCCGGATTCGACGCCAGGCGTGCGGCCTGCAGCACGGCCGCGAGGGCGACGGCGGCGGCTATCCCGGTGGGCCAGTGCCGGGCCAGGATCGCGCCGACCGCGACCAGCAGGAAGACGAGCAGGAGGCTGCCGCGCACGATCCGGACGGCGAGGAACGTGCGGGCGATCCGGGCCGCCGTCTCGGGGGCCAGGTCGTCGGGGCTGCCGTGGGCGCGCCGCATCCCTCGATGGTGCCCTACCCGTCAGGCGGCGAGTGCGAGCTCGATCCGGTACGGCGTCCGGTAGAGCTCGACCGAGCGTGGGGGCGCGCCGGGGAGCCGGCGAGTGCCGGTGTGGTCGACGAGGTAGAAGGCGCCGAGGGGATCTCGCCAGACGTAGATACCCGGGAACGGTTGTCGGACCTGCCATCGGCCGTGCGTCTTGATGCGATGGTGGGTGGTGGTCATCGGGCCGTAGTTGCCGATGCCCGACTCCCCACCCTCGTCGTGAGGGACGGTGTGGTCGATCTGCATGGTTCGCGTGGTGCAGGAGGCGAAGGGGAAGGTGTCGGCCGGCGTCATCAGGTGCACGGCCCGGCGATGTCGGTCGGGGATCTCGTAGGCGTCGACCGGGGCCTGGCCGGCGAGGTCGAGGACCGGTCGGATCGTGAAGTGCGCCTGCGGACCGAGCACGGTGCGCACCCACTCCTCGGTGACCGGCTGGTGGCCCTCGACCCGGACGATGCCCTCGCGGTCGGGGCCGACGTAGGCATGCACGAAGAGCTGGACGTCCACGGACGCGTCGTCGCCGGCGAGGAGCGCGAGGGCTGCCTGCACGCGCCGATCGTCGTCCGGAATCGCGGGATCGAGGTCCGTGGCCTTCGCGGTGACGGCCGCGTCGATCGCGTCGATGGTCGCGATGTCGGCGCGGATCAGGAAGGAGGCCATGCCGTGCGCCTCGGTGCGCAGTGTCTTCGCGAAGCGCGCCGTGGCCGCCCGCAACTCGCGCTCGCGCGCCATTGCCGGAGCGGCCTGGGCGACCTTCGCGTCCACGAGCGCCTCGAACCGGGACCACGGGAGCCGCCCGTCGGCGGACTCGGCGACCGCCGCGTCGACGTACGCCGCCTCCTCGCGCGTCAGGTCGCGGGTGCGCGCCGTGACGTGGCGGGCGTACGACGCACGCACCTCGCCCGCCTCGACCCGCGCCCACAGGTGCGGGTGGCGGTGGTGGAGGTCCTGGGCGTCCGCCATCAGCCGCGCCGCGGCGTAGGGCGACCGGCCGATCCGGGCGCCCAGCTCGGCCGCCGCGAACTCGGCGACCTCGGGGACGCCGTCACCGCCCAGCCGGCGCGCCCGCTCACGACCTGGCAGGTCGGCGTTCGCCGGATCCAGCCGATCCGCGGAGTGCAGCACGGACCACTGGTAGGCCACGCGCAGCAGGTCGACCTCGGCCCGCCAGGCGGTCTCCGCGCAGCGGCCGGCCATGTCGAGGACCTCGTCCTCCGACAAGTCGTCCAGCTGATCCAGAATGGCCATGTCTCATGTTATCGAACATTTGTTCGATTCGTCAAGGGCCAACTTCCCTATCGTGGGCAGATGCCGACGATCGTCCTGCGCACCGAGCTGCCGGCCTCACCGCATCGGTGCTTCGAGCTGAGCCTGTCGGTCGACGCCCACACCGCGTCGATGGAGCGATCGAACGAGCGGATCGTCGGCGGCGTGACCTCGGGCGTGATGGGGCTCGACGACACGGTGACGTGGCGGGCGCGGCACTTCGGCATCCCGTTCACGATGACCTCCCGGATCACCGAGCTCACGGCGCCGACCCGGTTCGTCGACGAGCAGGTCTCCGGACCGTTCGGACGGTGGTGGCACGAGCACGTGTTCGAGGAGACGGCGGCCGGGACGCTGATGACGGACACCGTCGACTTCGCCTCCCCGCTCGGACCGCTCGGCCGCGCGGTCGACGCGGCGGTGCTGACCCGCTACCTGACCCGACTCCTGACGCAGCGCAACAGCTGGCTGGCCGACGCGCTCGCCTAGCTGAGGCGACCCGAGTTCTCCTCCGCCCGCCGCAGCAGCAGCGCCCGCTCGCTCTCGTTGCGCGTACGGCGCGCCGCCTCGGTGAACGCCTCGGCCGCCTCGGCGTGGTCGCCGGCCCGCTCCAGCAGGTCCCCGCGCACGCTCGGGACCAACGGCGAGTCGCCCAGGGCGTCCGGCGCGAGCGCCGACAGGACCTGCAGGCCCGCGAAGGACCCGAACGCCCGGCCGTGGGCCACGGCCCGGTTGACCTCGACGACCGGACCGGGGGCGGCGGAGGCGAGGACGTCGTACAGGGCGGCGATCCGGCGCCAGTTCGTGTCGTCGGCGCGGGCGGCGAGGGCGTGCTGGGCGGCGATCGACGCCTGGAGGAAGTAGCGGCCGACCGCGACCCCGGTCGCGGCGATCTCCTCCGCCCGCCCGAGCGCGGCGAGGCCGCGCCGGATCAGCAGGGGGTCCCAGCGGCGGCGGTCCTGCGCCTCCAGCAGGATGGGCTCACCGGACTCGGACAGCCGCGCGGCCATCCGCGAGCCCTGGATCTCCAGCAGCGCCTGCAGCCCGAGCACCTCGGGCTCGTCGGGAGCGAGGTCGGCGAGCATCCGTGCCAGCCGCATCCCCTCGACGGCGAGCTCGGGACGCATCCAGTCCGGGCCCGAGGTCGCGGCGTACCCCTCGTTGAAGATCAGGTAGATCACCGCCATCACGTCGTCGAGGCGCGCGACGCGCTCCGCACCCACCGGCAGCTCGAACTCCGCGCTCGCCTCGGCGAGCGTCCGCTTCGCGCGTGAGATCCGCTGGCCCATCGCGGACTCGGTGGTGAGGAACCCGCGGGCGATCTCGGCAGTGGTGAGCCCGCCGACCAGGCGCAGCGTCAGCGCCGCGCGCGACTCGGCGCTCAGCGACGGGTGGCAGGACAGGAAGATCAGCCGGAGGACGTCGTCCTCGATGTGGTCGACCTGGGCGTCGAGGTCGGGCATCGCCACCTCCTCCCCGGGTCCACCGCGCTCGTGCGCGAGCGCGGCGACCTTGCGGCGCAGCGTGTCGGCGCGCCGGAAGTGGTCGACACCGCGCCGCTTGGCGGTCGTCATCAGCCAGGCGCCGGGGTTGTCCGGTACGCCGGCGGTCGGCCACTGCTCGAGCGCGGCGACGAGCGCGTCCTGCGCGAGGTCCTCGGCGAGGTCGACGTCCCGGGTCATCCGGGTGAGGGCGCCGACGAGGCGGGCCGACTCGGCCCGCCACGCGGCGTGGACGGCCGCGGTGGGATCCGCGGCGCTGGTCTCGGCCGGCACGCAGCCAGCGTAGTGACCCGTCAGGCGGGGCTCACTCGCCCGGCGCCTCCGGGCCGGTGGAGATCTGGCGGATCGTCGAGATCACGGTGACCTCGGGCCAGTGCTTCGCGTGCAGCTCGGCGAACTCCTCCTGGTCGGCCACGGCCGACTCGAGGTCCGGGTACTCCATGATCGCCCAGCCGCCGACGACCTCCTTCGACTCGGCGTACGGGCCGTCGACCCGGCTGACCTCCCCGTTGCGGACCACGAAGTTGACGGCGTCCTCGGTGCCGTAGAGGCCACCGCCGTCGAGGAAGACCCCGGCCGCGGCCTGCTTCCCGATGTACTCGTCCATCGCGTCGAACAGCGCCTGCGGCGGCGTCCCGACGCCCTCGGCCATCCGCACGAATCCCATGAATCGCGGCATCTCGATCACTCCCTGTCTGGTTGCTGGTCGGGTTCTCGCACGTACGTCGAACGGCTTCAGGGTGTTTCGACATCGCCCGCGAATCTTTTTCAGCGTCCCAGATCGACGCTGACTGATCACGCCCGCGCAGGGCGGGTGCCGAGCCAGACCAGCAGGACGCCGACGAGCACGAAGGTCGGCTGCAACGGGCTGAGCTCGCGGATGACCAGGACCTGCACGACGATCCAGCCGACGAGGACCAGCCCGACCGCGACCGCGGCCCGACCGGTCCGCGGGTCACCCCGACGAGCGAGCAGGGCGAGCACCGCGTTCGGCACACCCACGACGAGCAGGAGCGCCGCGGCGCCGGCGACCGGGCTGCCGAACGGGAGCCGGTCCTCGACCTCCTCCGGCATCCCCAGCGTGCCGAGCGCCATCGCGACGGCTCCGGCCACGGCCGCGATCGCGGTCAGCCCCGCGACCAGGGTGATCCACACGCGAGCGCCCACCCGACCACGCTCGCGCGATCGTGGGTCGGTCCCCAGAGGCGTTGGTCCCGAGCCTCAGCCGACCGGGTCCCGGTGCCGGTAGTCGTGGACGGAGGCACCGACGTACGCCCGCGACACGAGCGCGACGAACCTCTCCACGGCGTCCTCGTTCGGCGAGAACGGGCCGGGGGCGAAGTGCGGCGACCCGAGGCCGCGCTGGACGGACTCGCAGGCCGCCCAGTCCTGCCGGTTGGTGAGGTCCCAGAACTCCACGGCGTACGTCGCGTCCGGCACCGTCCCGTCGGGGCGCGGCACGAGGTACCAGGAGCACTCGATCCAGGTACGGCCCGGCGCGAGCGGCACCAGGCGGTGCGTCATCACGTAGTCGGGATGTGCGGAGACGAGCAGGTTGGGCAGCAGGTGGACGTACTCCACCGCGGTCGGTGGGACGCCCGGGATCGGCAGCCCACCGGACTCCCCGGTCAGCGACATCGTCGCCATCCCGTCGCGCAGCACCATCGACCCGCCGACCCACGCGCCGGGCAGGTCGTAGTTGTCGCCGGACGTCGGCGGCGTGACCTGGCACAGCTCGGGGTGGATGAGCGGGCAGTGGTAGCACTCGTGGTAGTTCTCGGCGACGATCTTCCAGTTGGCCGCGATCTCGTAGGAGTGCCGGTCGGCGAGCACCAGCGAGCCCGGGTCGTACGGCGCGACGATGCCCGCGAGGTCGCCCAGCCAGGTCTCGAAGGGCACCACGTCGGGGTCGCCCAGCGGGCGCAGCGCGTGCCCGAAGACCCAGCCCTGCCAGACCGCGACCGGCAGCTCGACGAGCGAGTACGCCGCGGGCTCGAAGCCCGGCTCGCCCCGGTAGCCGGGGGCGGCCACCAGGTCGCCGGCGAGGTCGTAGGACCACGCGTGGTAGGGGCAGATGACCGACCTCCGCGCGGACGACTCGCCCTCGGGCAGGAGCTCGTGGGCCCGGTGCCGACAGGTGTTGGCGAACATCCTCACGGTCGACCCGTCGCGGGTCAGCAGCGCCGCGACGTCCCCGACCATGACCGCGCGCTGGGTGTCCGTGAGCAGCTCGTCGACCCGCCCGAGGCAGGTCCAGCCGCCGGCGAAGACGTGGCGGCGCTCCCAGGCGAGCACCTCCTCGGAGGTGTACGCCGCGGCCGGCAGCATCGCCGGGACCTTGCCGTCGCGGCGCCGTACCTCCTCCTGGAGCCGGGCCAGATCGCTCATCACAACCTCCTCCACCGTGGCTACACCAGCCAGTGTGCCGTGTACGCCGGGTCCGTGAGGGCCGGTCGGTCCAGCGCGAACGTCGGCGAGACCGAGAGCCGCTCCCCCGTCGCCAGGTCCGCGAGCAGCCGGCCGAAGGTCGGCGCGAACTTGAAGCCGTGCCCCGCGCCCAGCCCGACGACCAGCGACGGGTGGTCGGACACCCGGTCCATCACGAAGTCGCGGTCGGGGGTGAGCGTGTACTGGCAGCGCAGCGACCGCACCGGGCGGCCCGCGCCGGGCAGCATGCGGGCGACGTGGTCGGCCAGCAGCGCGAGCATCGCGTCGTCGGCGTCCGTGCCGCGCGCGTCGGGGTCGACGGCCGGCCCGCCGCAGTCCTGGGCGGCCTTCACCGTCGGCTCGCCGTAGCAGGGGAAGCCGTAGAACGACGGCTCGTCCATCCAGATCCAGAGCGGCATCCGGTCGGCGGTGAAGTCATCGGGCGTGGGCGGCGCGAAGTAGGTCGCCTGCTCCAGCGTCACCGTGAGCGGCAGCTCGTGGCCCAGCGGCGCGAGCAGGTGGTTGGTCCAGGCGTCCGCGCAGAGCACGACACTGCCGCAGGAGTACGTCGTGCCGTCGGCGAGGGTCACGCCGCGTCCGGTGACGGCGACGACCTCGGCGTGGTCGCGCAGGTCCGCGCCGTGCCCGCGGGCCAGCTGCTGCATCGCCGCGGTGCCGGGGCCGGCCGGCACGATCGCGGCACGCTCCTGGTAGAGCCCGACCGTGCCCTCGGGCAGCACGAACTGCGGCCAGCGCGACCCGATCGCCGCCACGTCGAGCAGCTCGAAGTCGATCCCGACCTCGGTCAGGGAGTCGGTGTAGTCGATCAGCGGGATGGCCGGGTCGGGCGGGAAGAGGTCGAGCCCACCGACCACGGTGACCAGGTCCTGACCGTGCTCGGCGGAGAGCTCCGCCCAGTCGGCGTAGGCGTCCTGGGTCAGCCGGACGTACTCCGGCGTGTGGTAGCTGTGCCGCAGGATCCGGCTGGTGTCGTGGCTCGCGCCGCGTCGGTGGCCGAGCTCGAAGCGCTCCAGCCCGAGCACCCGGACGCCGCGCCGCGCCAGCTGCCACGCGGTCGCCGACCCGAGCGCGCCGAGGCCCACCACGACGACGTCGTACGACTCACTCATCGCGGGCCTCGAGCCGCGGCAGCAGCCAGCGCCGGATGTCGGCGGAGTCGTCCTCCATCGGCGCGAACCAGCCGTGCGTGTAGGACCGCGACGACATGCCGCGCTGGACGGACTCGCAGATCGCCCAGTCCTGCTGGTTGACCAGGTCCCACAGGTCCCCCGCGTCGGACGGGTCGAACGCCGGGTCGCCGGCGGCAGCGGGGTGGAAGAGCAGCAGGCACTCGATGCGCGTGTGGTCGACGGACTGCGGCAGCAGCACGAACGCCGCGACGTGGTCGGCCGAGGCCGACAGCATCAGGTTGGGGTGGACCAGCTCGCCCTTGTGCCGCTCGCGCTCGGCGGCGTCGAGACCCGGGAGCGGGGCACGGTCCGTCGTCCCGGTCATCGTGAACGTCCACGCGCCCTCGCGGTGCGGCACGCCGTTGTCCCAGTCGATGTCGGTGCCGCCGCCACCGAAGGCGGGCACCAGCCGGGTGAGCTCGGGGTGCACGGGGCCGCAGTGGTAGCACTCGTTGTAGTTCTCCGCGACGACCTTGTAGTTGGCCGCGACCTCGTAGGTGAAGCGCAGCCCGGTGACCAGGTCGCCCATCGCGTAGTTGGCGAGCGTCCGGTCCGGTCGCGCCATCGCCTCGAGCAACGTGGTCGACGGCGTGCCGAGGTGGACGAAGACGAAGCCGGCCCAGGCGTCCACGGCGACCGGCTTCAGGGAGAAGGCCGGCCGCTCGTCGTCGGTCAGCGTCGCGTGCGGGGACCGCAGCAGCGAGCCGTCGAGCGCGTAGGTCCACGAGTGGTAGGGGCAGCGCAGCGAGCCCGCGGCCGTGCAGGTCGGCGCCGCGCCCGGGGCCGCCGCGAAGAGCTGGGAGCCGCGGTGGCGGCAGACGTTGTACGCCGCGTGCAGCACGCCGGCGCCGTCGCTCGTGATGATCACCGACTCCCCGACGACGTCGACCACGGCGACCCGGCCCGGCTCCCCCACTCCGAGGTCCGCGACGCGGCCGACGCAGAACCACTCGCCGTACAGGACCACGTCGCGCTCGCGGGCGAAGGCGTCCGGGTCGACGTACATCTCGCGGGGCAGCGCCGCCTGCAGCCCGCTCATACGGTGGCCTCCTGCGACTGGACCAGGTGGCAGGCGCACTGGTGGCCCTCGGCGGCCGGCAGGACCGTCAGCGGGAGCGTCCGGCAGGCGTCCTCGACGGCCGCGGCCGCACCCGACGCGAGCGCCGGGCAGCGCGGGTGGAAGCGGCAGCCGCCGGGGATCCGGGTCGGGTCCGGCACCTCGCCCTCGAGCACGACCGGCTCGAGCCGCTCGATCTCGGGGACCACGGAGAGCAGCGCGCGCGTGTAGGGGTGCTGCGGGTTGCCGAGCACCTCCTCGGTGGGTCCGGACTCGACGATCCGACCGAGGTACATGACCGCCGTACGGTCGGCGATGTTCCAGGCCAGCCCGAGGTCGTGGGTGACCACGAGGACGCCGAGGCCGAGCTCGGCGCGGAGCTTGAGCAGCAGCGCGAGGATCTCGCCGCGGATCGAGGCGTCCAGGCTGGAGACCGGCTCGTCGGCGACCAGCAGCTCCGGCTGCAGCGCGAGCGCGCCGGCGATGAGGACGCGCTGGCGCTGCCCGCCCGAGAGCTCGTGGGGGTAGCGCAGGAAGAGCCGCTCCGGCGGCCGCAGCCCGGCCGCGGACAGCGCGTCCGCGACCTGCTGCTCCTCGGTGCGGTCGCTGCGGTGGGCCAGGCCGTGCAGGCGCAGGCCTTCAGCGACGGAGTCGTAGACGGTGTGCCGCGGGTTCAGCGCGCCGGCCGGGTCCTGGAGGATCATCTGCACCCGGCGGCGGAAGGGCTTGAGGTCGCGGGTGCGGTAGCCCAGCGGGGTGCCGTCGACCGTCACGGTCCCGCGGGTCGGTCGCTGCAGCCCGGTCAGGGTGCGGGCGAGCGTGGTCTTGCCCGACCCCGACTCCCCCACCAGCGCGAGGATCTCGCCCGAGCGCAGCACCAGGTCGGCGCCGTCGAGCGCGATCGCGACGGGGCCGCCGCGCGAGGCGAACTCCACGGCGAGGTCGCGGGCCTCCAGGGTCAGCCCGGATCCGGGGGCGCTCATGACACCTCCACCCGGATGCAGGCGGCGTCGCGGCCGGGCCGCTTGGTCTCCAGGACCGGCTCGGCGGCGGTGCACTCGTCGGTGCCGATCGGGCAGCGCGGGTGGAAGGAGCAGCCCGGCGGCAGGTAGCGCGGATCGGGCGGGTCGCCGGCCAGCCCCGCCGGCGCGTAGCGCGCGGCCGGGTCGCCGACCCGCGGGAACGACGCGCCGAGGGCGGCCGTGTAGGGGTGCACCGGGTCGGTGAAGAGCTGCGCGGCCGGACCCTGCTCGACCACGCGGCCGCCGTACATGACGGCGATCCGGTCGCTGGTCTCGGCCAGGACGGAGAGGTCGTGGCTGATCAGCAGCATCCCGACGCCGAGCTCGCGGACCAGCGCCGAGAGCACGTCGAGCACCTGCGCCTGGACCATCACGTCCAACGCCGTGGTCGGCTCGTCGGCGACCACCAGGTCCGGGCGGCAGGCCAGCGCCATCGCGATCATCACCCGCTGCCGCTGCCCGCCGGACAGCTGGTGCGGGTAGGCCTTGGCCCGCGCCGCCGGCAGCCCGACCTGCTCGAGCAGGTCGCCGACCCGTCGCTCGACCTCGGCGTCGCCGACCCCCGGCTCGTGCAGCTGGATCGGCTCGGCGATCTGCTGACCGACCCGGCGTACGGCGTTGAGCGAGTGCAGCGCACCCTGGAAGACGATCGAGGCGCCCGCCCAGCGCAGCGCGCGCAGGTCGCCCCACCGCATCGTGACGACGTCCTCGCCGTCGACGAGGACGCGGCCGGTGACGGTCGCGGAGGCGGGCTGGAGCCGCAGGATCGTGCTGGCCAGCGTGGACTTGCCGCAGCCCGACTCCCCCGCGACGCCGACGACCTCGCCGCGGTCGACGGCGAGGGTGACGTCGCGGACGGCGGGCAGCGGGCCCTCCTCGGTGCGGTAGGTGACCGAGAGGTCCTCGATCCGGAGCAGGTCGGACATCAGCGCATCCCCCTCACCGCTCGCGCAGCCGCGGGTTGAGGACGGCCTCGAGCGCCTGCCCGACGAGCGTGAAGGACAGCACGACGAGCACGACGCAGACGCCGGGCGGCACGAAGAACCACCAGGAGCCGGTGGTGATGGCGCCGACGCTGTAGGCGTCGTCGAGCATCGAGCCCCACGAGACGCGGGTCGGGTCGCCGAGGCCGAGGAAGCTGAGCGTGGTCTCCGACAGGATCGCGACCGCGACGCAGAGCGTGGTGTTGGCGAAGACCAGCGGGATCACGTTGGGCAGCACGTGTCGCCGGATCAGGTGCCGGTGACCGGCGCCGAGGGCGCGCGAGCGCTCGAGGTAGGTGCGCTCCTTGATCGAGAGCACCTGGGCGCGGATCAGCAGTGCCGTGCCCGGCCACGACGTCACGCCGATGACGATGACGATGTTGAGCAGTGACCGGCCGAGCACCGTCGCGAGCACGATCGCCAGCGGCAGGAACGGGATCGCCAGGAACCACTCGGTGAGCCGGAAGAGCGCCCCGCCCGAGAAGCCGCCGAAGTAGCCGGACGTCAGGCCGACCACGGTCCCGATCAGCATCGAGATCAGCGTCGCCATCAGGCCGACGAAGAGCGAGATCCGCGAGCCCCAGATCAGCAGCGTGAGCACGGACCGGCCGTTGTCGTCGGTGCCGAGCCAGTACGACGAGGAGGGCGGCTCGAGCACGCCGCCGGTCGCCTTGGTGACCTCGAGCCCGGACTGGTCGGCCAGCAGCGGGGCGGCCAGTGCGATCGCGACGAAGAGCACCAGGATCACCAGTCCGACCATGCCGGCCCGGTTGCCGCGGAACTCCCGCCAGCCGCGCGCCCACGCCGCCCGCCGGCGACGCCGGGTCAGCTGCCGCGAGGTGAGGGCCGGCGCCGTCGTGCTCATGTCCGCACCCGCGGGTCGAGGAAGCCGTAGAGCAGGTTGGCCGCCAGGTTGGCCAGGATGACGCCGGCCGAGGACAGCAGGAAGATGCCCTGGAGCAGCCAGTAGTCGGGCACCGCGAGCGCCTCGGTGGTCAGCAGGCCGAGGCCCGGGATCGAGAAGATCGTCTCGATCGTGATCGCGCCGGCGACCACGAAGCCGAAGTTGAGAGCGACCACGGTCGTCGTGGGCAGCAGCGCGTTGGGGACGCCGTGCCGGTTGCGCACCTTGATGTCGCGCAGGCCCTTGGCCCGCGCGGTCGTGAGGTAGTCGGACCCGTGCTCGTCGACCAGGGACCCGCGCATGATCAGCGCGTAGTCGGCGAGGTAGGCCAGGGTCAGGGTGATCACCGGCAGGGTGAGGTGCCAGGCGGTGTCGAGCACGTAGCCGACGGTCCCCGGATCGGCGTCGACCGAGTGCAGGCCGCCGGTCGGGAAGATGCCGGGCAGCGGGCCGATGCCGACCGCGAAGGCCGCGATCAGCAGCAGGCCGAGCCACCACTCCGGCATGGAGTAGAGCGTGAGCGACGTACCGGTGGAGAAGCGGTCGAAGCGCGAGCCGCGGTCCCAGCCGGCGCGGATCCCGATCCAGATGCCGAAGACCGCCGCGAGGATCGTCGACGACCCGACCAGCAGCAGCGTGGGCCAGAGCCGGTCGACCAGGATCTCGGAGACGTTCTGGTGGTAGAGGATCGAGTAGCCCAGGTCGCCGTGGACGATGTTCTTCAGGAACGTCACGAACTGCTCGCCCAGCGGCTGGTCCAGCCCGTAGGTCCTCCGGAACTCCTCGAGCTGCTCCGGGGTGCTGAGCCGGCCGCGGCCCAGCGTGCGCGCCGGGTCGCCGGGCAGCACCCGGAAGAGGAAGAAGTTGACGACCAGCATGAAGACCAGGCTGCCGAGGGCGCCCAGCACCTTGCCCCCGGCGTACCGGCCGTAGCCCGACCAGCGGCGCCGGTTGCTCCCGGCCTCCGCCGCGACGGCGGCCGGGTCCGCGACGACGACGCTCACCCGCGGCTCACTCGCGGTCCGCCGCGGTGCCGCGTCGCCGCAGCCCGAGGACCATCCCGAGCCCCAGCAGGACCACCACGGCCACGCCGACCCCGATCACGGCGCCGGTGCCCATCCCGCCGTCGTCGCCCGAGCCCGACGTCGCCGCGGTCGCGCTCGTGTCGCCGCCGCAGTCGCCCGCCTCGGACGCCGGTCGCACGCTGAGGTAGCTGGCGGTCCCGGACTGGAAGAGCCAGACACCGCCCGGGTCGGGCTGCGGCACGAAGCAGGCGAAGCGGTCGCTGCGGTAGGCCTCGCCGATGGTGTCGTACGCCGTGACGAGGTAGGGCGCGTCCTCGTAGATCATCTGCTGCATCTGGTGGACCATCTCGACGCGCTTGTCCTGGTCCATCTCGACGGCCTGCTTCTCGTAGAGCGCGTCGTACTTCTTGTTGCAGTACCAGGAGTCCGACCACGACCCGAGCTGGCCGCAGGTCAGGTAGTCGAGCATCGTGGTCGGATCGGGGTCGACGTACCAGCCCCACTCGAAGGCGTCGAACGTGCCGTCGAGGATGATGTTGGTCAGCTTGTTGGACTCCACGCTGATCACGTCGGCCTTGATGCCGATGTCGGCGAGCCACTCCTTGAAGTAGTTCATCGTGTCCAGCGAGGTCGGCGACTCCGAGCGCGCGTAGAGCCGCAGGGTGCCGATCGGCGAGCCGTCGGGCATCGTGCGCAGACCGTCGGAGCCGACCGTGTAGCCGGCCTCGTCGAGAAGCTGCCCGGCCTTGTCGGGGTCGTAGCTGTAGGCCTCGTCGGCCGGCGGGTCCCAGCGCCAGGTGCTGAACGCCGGCGGGATGATCACCGACCCGGGCACGCCGGCGCCCTGGTAGACCTTGTCGATGATCTGCTGGGTGTCGATCGCGTAGCCGAGCGCGTGCCGGAAGGCGGCGTCCTGCAGCGCCGGGTTGCCGTCGCCGATCGGGTCACCGGTCTTGGTGTCGACGGCGCCGGTGTTGAAGCCGATCTCGTCGAAGCTCGGGGCGTTGCCGGACTGCGCGGTGATGTCGTCGTGGCTCTCGAGCGACTTGACGTGGAGCGCGTTGATGTCGTCGATGAAGTCGACCTCGCCCTTGATCAGGGCCTGCACCATCGGGTCCTTGCTCTTGTAGACCTGGAAGACGATCCGGTCCACGTGCGGCGCACCCTGCCAGTAGTCCGGGTTGGCCTCGAAGACGTACGTCGACGCGCCCGCGCTGCCCTCGACGAGCCGGAACGGACCCGAGCCCACGACCGGCTGGCCGTCGGACGGCTCGTTCTTGTAGGTCTTCACCTCGTCCTCGGGCACGTCCTTCCAGATGTGCTCGGGGATGATCGGGATCGGCAGCAGGGGCAGGCTGGAGTTGGGCTTCTTGAGCGTCAGGACGAGCGTCGTGTCGTCGGTCGCCTCGGCCTTGGTGACCTGGTTGAGGTAGGCGCCCCACGTGGCCGCCTCCGGCCCGCCGTCGATGATCCGGCTGTAGGTGTAGGCGACGTCCTCGGCGGTCAGCGGCTCGCCGTCGGACCAGGTCGCCTTGTCGGTCAGGTGGAAGGTCCAGGTGAGCCCGTCGTCGGAGGTGTCCCAGCTGGTCGCCAGGGACGGCTCCGGCGAGAGGTCCTTCGTCGAGTAGGTGATGAGGTAGTCGTAGGTCAGCTGCCACATCTCGAAGGACGTCGCCTCGATGCCGACGAACGGGTTGAGGGAGTCGGCGTCGTTGGTCATGCCGATGGTGAGCGTCACGGGGTCGTCCGCGGCCGCCGTGGCGGGTCCAGCGGAGCCGAGCGCGAGCCCGGGTGTCAGCGCCGCCAGCAGCAGCGCGGCAGCCGCCAGCAGTCGGGTCCGTCGGTTACCTCGTCCGCTCATCGGAGCTCCCACCCGCTCGTGGCATCTGTTGCAGGTGTTCCTACTACAGAGAAGCGCGGATCGGGAGGGTCTGGGCCGATTCGATCGGGGAAATCCACGGCATTGAAACCAATCCGAAACAGGATCCGACGTGATCGGGCCGTTCGGGGACGAAATCCTCCGCCGTCGCGAGTACCGTGCGAACGTGACCCAGACGCCCCACGTCCACCGGGAGCACGGCGTCGAGCGCCCCGACCCCTACGCCTGGATGGCCGCGGGCGGCGACGCGCTGCTCGACCACCTGGCCACAGAGCGCGCCGCCTACGACGCGGCGACCGCCCGCCTGCGCCCGCTCGCCGAGACGCTGCGTGCCGAGATGGTCGCGCGGGTCCCCGCGTCGGAGATCTCGCCGCGCTGGGCGCGGGCGCGCTACTCCTACGCCCTGCGCACCCGGGCCGGGGCGGAGTACGCCGACCTGGTGCGCGCGCCGGCGGAGGGCGGCCCCGACGAGGTGGCGTTGGACGTGGTCGCGCTGGCCGCGGACGCGGCGTACCTCGAGCTGGGCGTGACCGTGGTCAGCCCCGACGAGGACCTGCTCGCCTACTCGGTGGACCTGGACGGCGACGAGGTCTACGAGCTGCGCTTCCGCGACCTGCGGACCGGTCTCGATCTCGAGGAGGTGGTGCCCCGCAGCTACTACAGCGGGGCGTGGAGCGCCGACTCGGCGTGGTTCTTCTACACGGTCCACGACGACGCGTACCGCCCCCACCAGGTGTGGCGGCACCGCGTCGGCACGCCCGTCGCCGGGGACGTGCTGGTGCTCGAGGAGCCCGACGAGCGCTTCGAGGTGCAGGTGCGTGGCACCCGCACCGGCGACCTCGTGGTGCTGTGGAGCGAGAGCAACACGACCTCGGAGTGCTGGGTCGTCGACGCACGTGACGTGACGCGCGGGCCGTGGTCGGTCGGGGGGCGGCGCGACGGGGTCCGCTACCACGCGGAGCACCGCCGCCTCCCCGACGGATCCTCCGACCTGCTCGTGGTCACCGACGACGACGCTGTCGAGTCACGGCTGATGGTGGCCCCGGTGCCCGACGACGACCAGGACGCCACCTCGTGGATCGAGGCGCGTCCCGAGTCGCGGTCGCAGCACCTGCTGCGCGCCGACGCCTTCTCCTCCTGCGTCCTCCTGGCCGTCCGGGAGGACGGCGAGCACCGGCTGGTGCAGGTGCCGCACGACGACCTGGCCGGCACGCGGGGTTCCACCGAGCTGGAGGGTGACCTGCTCCGCTCCCCGCGGTACGACGCGGCCGCGGTCACCGTGCTCCAGGAGTCGTGGCTGCGGCCGGGCGTGGCCGTGTCGGACGACCTCGGCTCGGGCCTGCTGGACCGGGTCTGGGAGGAGGAGGCGCCCGGGTACGACGCGTCGGCGTACCTCACCGAGCGGCGCAGCTTCCCCTCGGCCGACGGGACCGCCGTACCGGCGACGATCCTGCGGCACCGCGACACGCCACTCGACGGCACCGCGCCGGCGCTGGTCTACGGCTACGGCTCCTACGGCGCGGTCGACGAGCCGGCGTGGGACCCCGCGCTGCCGAGCCTGCTCGACCGCGGGGTGGTCTACGTCTACGCCCACAACCGCGGCGGCGGCGAGCTCGGCCAGCGCTGGTACCTCGACGGGAAGCTCTCCCACAAGCAGCACACGTTCGACGACCACGTCGCGGTCGCCGACGGGCTCGCCCGCGACGGGCTGGTCGACCCCGACCGGATCGCGACCCGCGGGCTGTCCGCCGGCGGGCTGCTCCAGGGCGCGGTCTTCAGCCAGCGGCCGGACCGGTGGCGCGCCGTCGTGGCGGAGGTGCCGTTCGTGGACGTGGTGACCACGATGTTCGACGCCTCGATCCCGCTGACGATCACCGAGTGGGACGAGTGGGGTGACCCGCGCCGGCGCGCGGACTTCGACTGGATGCTGGCCTACTCCCCCTACGACAACCCGCCGCCCGCCGGGTCGCGGCCGGACCTGCTGGTGACCGGTGCGGTGCACGACCCGCGGGTGATGGTCCACGAGCCGGCGAAGTGGGTGGCGCGACTGCGCGAGACCGACCCGGAGTGGTCGCCGCGCTGCCTCTTCCGGGTCGAGACCGGGGCCGGGGCGCACACCGGGCCGTCCGGGCGCTTCGGGCACCTCGCCTACGAGGCCGAGGTCTACGCCTGGGTCCTGGACCGGCTGGGGGTCTCGTGACCCCGATTCACGCCGAGGTCATCGAGGTCGCCCGCGCGCTGATCCGTCTCGACACCAGCAACGCGCCCGGCCTGGACGCCCACGAGACCGCTCCGGCGACGTACCTGCACGACTACCTGACCGACGCCGGCGTCGACTGCGAGCTGGTCGCGCGCGATCCCCGGCGGGCCAACCTGGTCGCGCGGATCCCGGGCTCGGACCCGGGCGCACCCTCGCTGGCGTACGTCGGCCACCTCGACGTCGTCCCGGCCGACCCGCGGGACTGGACGCACCCGCCCTTCGCGGCCGTGGTCGACGAGGGCGGCTGGATGTGGGGCCGCGGCGCGATCGACATGAAGAACGAGGTCGCCGCCCGGGCCGTGGCGATGGCCGAGCTGGCGCGCACCGGCTTCCGGCCGCGCGGTGACCTGTGGCTGATCGCGGTCGCCGACGAGGAGGACGGCATGGCCGACGTCGGCATGCGCTGGCTCCTCGAGGCGCGGCCCGACATCCGTCCGGACCTGGCGGTCAACGAGGGCGGCGGGATGCGGCTGCCGCTGGCCGACGGGCGGGTCCTGCAGACGATCAGCGTCGGCGAGAAGGGCACCTACCCGGTGCGGGTGGTCGCGGTCGGCGAGGCCGGGCACGCGTCGACGCCGGACGTGGGGCGCAACGCCGTACCCCTGCTCGGCGAGCTGCTCGCGCGCGTGGGCCGGGGCATGCCGACGCCCGCACCGTCGCCGCACGTGGACGCGATGCTGGCGGTGCTCGTCGGACCGTACGACGACCGCGCGGCCGCGCTCGCTGCGGCCGCGGCGCTGCACCCGGTGCTGGCCCACGACATCCCGGCGCTCGGCGGGACGACGATGGCGCCGACGCTGCTGAGCGGGTCGGTGAAGCGCAACGTGATGCCGGCCCGCGCGTCCGTCGAGCTGGACTGCCGGATCCTGCCGGGGACGTCGACGGCCGATGTCGAGCGTGCGGTCCGCTCGCGGCTCGGCATGGACCTCCCCTACGAGCTCGAGTGGCCCGAGCCGCTGATCGCCGGCAGCGCCTCCTCGCCCACCACGGAGCTGATGTCGGCGATCTCCCGGGTGCTGGTCGCCTCCGGCGACGACGCCGAGCTGCTGCCGATGCTCTGCACGGGCTTCACCGACTCGGTCTACCTGCGTGAGGCGGGCACACCGACGGCGTACGGCTTCAGCCCCTTCCGCGAGACGTCGGCCGAGGTGATCACCGCCGGCTTCCACAACGCCGACGAGCGGGTGCACGTCGACGACCTGCTGCTCTCGGTGGAGTTCCACCTGGCGCTGGCGCGCGACCTGCTCGGCTGACCACCGCTACCGCAGACCCACGCAGTCGTGCGACCAGAAGGGATCGCAGTAGACCAGAGCGCCGGTCATCCAGTCCTCGCGGGCCGCGAACACCACGACCTGGAAGCCCGGGTCGGGGATGCGCGTCGACGGTGGGGCGAAGCCGAGCGGGCGGCCGGGCGACCAGCCGCGGGGGCCGTAGAAGCGTGGGTCGCCCTCGAGGAAGACCGCGGGCGTGCCGAGGCGCTCCGCCTCGACGACGGCCGCGGCGAGCAGGTCGGTGCCGATGCCCTGGCCGTGGTGGGAGGTCGCGACGGACATCGGGCTGAGCACGAGCACCTCGACGAGCGCCCGCTCGGCGTCGACCCAGCTGCGACTGAGCATCGTGTGCCCGACCACCTGTCCCTCGACCTCGGCGACCAGGCCCGCGCGGGCGTGGCCGGCATCCTCGAGAGCGGTGACCAGGCGGGCGACGACCGGGCCCTTGTCGCCGAAGGCGTCCGCGACGACGCCGGCGATCGCCGCACTGTCTGCTGGTGTCGCCGGACGGATGCTTGACTTCAAGTTCACTTCAACTTGCACCTTTGTCTCATGCCTGTTGCCGTCATCACCGGAGCCTCCCAGGGCCTGGGCCTCGCCCTCGCCACCCATCTCGCCGAGTCCGGCTGGACGATCGTCGCCGACGCGCGCGACGCCACGCGACTCATTTCCGCGATCGACGCACTGCCCGGCGGGCCGCACGTCGCCGTACCGGGCGACGTCACCGACTCGTGGCACCGCAGCGCCCTGGCGTCGTGGGCGGACGAGCTCGGCGGCGCCGAGCTGCTGATCAACAACGCGAGCACGCTCGGTGCGAGCCCGCTCCCCCGGTTCGTGGACCTCGACCCCACCGTCTACGCGCACATCCTCGACGTCAACGTCGTCGCGCCGATGGCGCTGACCGCCACGCTGCTCCCACAGCTGCGCGCACGGGGCGGCCGGGTCCTCAACATCAGCTCCGACGCAGGCGTCGAGGCCTACGAGGGCTGGGGCGGCTACGGATCCTCCAAGGCCGCCCTCGCCCACGCCACACGGGTGCTCGCGGCCGAGGAGCCCCAGGTGCGGGCGTACGCCGTCGATCCCGGCGACCTGCGCACGGCGATGCACCAGGCGGCGTTCCCCGGCGAGGACATCAGCGACCGGCCGCTGCCGGAGACCGTCGTACCGCGACTGCTGGACCTGGTGCTCGCATGAGCCTCTCCGCTGTCGTCCCTCCCGAGGCCCGCGGCGTCGCCCGCGACGGGGTCCGGCTCGCCGTGGTCACACCGTCGGGCACGACCCACGCGGTCGCCCGCGACCTGGCGTCCCACCTCTCCCCCGGCGACCTGGTCGTGGTCAACACCAGCGCGACGCTGCCGTCCGCACTGCCCGGCCTGCACGTCTCGACCTCGCTCGACGACGGGTCGTGGGTGGTCGAGCTGCGACAGCCCGACAACGCAGGACCGGCCACGCCGGTGCCCGGGGAGGTCGTGCCGCTCCCCGGCGGGGTGTCCCTGCGGATCGACGCGCCGTACCCGCCCGGCCAGACCCGGCTGTGGCGCGCGCTGCCGTCGCCGGCGGTCGACCGGGTCGCCTACCTCCAGGAGTGGGGGCAGCCGATCCACTACTCCTACGTGCGCGGCTCCTGGCCGCTCGACTCGCTCCAGAACGTCTACGCCCGGCACCCCGGATCCGCCGAGATGCCGTCCGCCGGGCGGCCGCTGACGGCGGCGGTGCTGGTGTCGCTGATGGCGGCCGGTGTCGCCGTCGCGCCGCTGGTGCTGCACACCGGCGTCGCCAGCCAGGAGAAGCACGAGCCACCGCAGCCCGAGGAGTACGTCGTCCCCGCCGCCACCGCCCGCCTGGTCAACTCGACCCTCGCCGCCGGCCGCCGCGTCGTCGCCGTCGGCACCACCGTCGTCCGGGCCCTGGAGTCCTCCGCCTTCGACGGGCGGGTCGTCCCGTCGGCCGGCTGGACCTCCCTCGTCCTCGGCCCGGCACACCCCGCCACGGTGGTCACCGGCCTCCTCACCGGCCTCCACGAGCCCGAGGCCTCCCACCTCCACCTGCTCCGCGCGGTCGCCGGTCCCACCCTCGTCGCCCGCGGCTACGCCGACCTCACCGCCGACTACCTCTGGCACGAGTTCGGCGACACCATGCTCCTCCTGCCCTGAGCCGCTCCGCCGGGTCAGCGGTGACGCTGGTGCGGCACGTAGAGCCGGACCGACCGCGCCGGCCCGCTCCCGCCCTCCGTGGTGGCGCGGACGGTGAACCGGTGCCAGCCGGGGCCAAGACCCGCGTAGTGGATCCGAGCGCCTTGGTACACCGGCGGGTAGCTTCCGGCGTGCTTGTCCCTGTGGCCGGGCGTGGTCGCGACGTACCTCGCGCAGCAGCTCCCCTTGAGGTTCGGGACCCTCCACTCGACGTCGGCGTGCCGGGCGCTGGTGATCTCGGCGGTCAGGTGCCGCACGGGTCCGGGCGGGACCGGGCCGTCGACCGTGGTGGTCAGCTCGCTCGTGTTGCCCTCGAGGTCGCGGGCGTAGAACGTGATGTCGCTGGTGCCGGCCGGCACCGGGATGCTGAGGGCGTAGTCGTAGGGGATGACCACGTCGTTCCCGTAGCTCACGAAGCTCCCGTGCGGGACGAAGCCGGTGCCGTCGTCGTAGACCTGCTCGGCGAGCACCTGGTCCCCGATCCGGGCGCCGAGCACGGCGAGGTCGTCGCCCGGCTCCAGGTCGCCGTACACCTCGGCCCGGACCCGCTGGCAGCTGGTCTCGCCGTCCAGGCACGGGTTGAGGCGCACCTGCGGGGGCGTGGTGTCGGGCTCGTCGTCGGCGTGCGCGGGGATGACCGGGACCGCGAGCAGGCCGGCCACGACGGCCAGCGTGGAGAGCAGCGCACGGGCGCCCCGAGACATCACCGGAGGAGGCTAACCCGGCGACGGCCCGGCCGTGGTCGCTATCGCGATGCGAGCTCGGCCAGCTCGAGCAGGTCGGCGTGCGTCGCCGCATCGGCGGCGGCCACCAGCCCGCTGCCGCCCGGAGAGTCGAGAGGCTCACCGCGGAGGTCGGTGACGACGCAGCCTGCTGCGCGACAGAGCGCGATCCCCGCGGCGAAGTGGACGTTGTCGACGAAGTGGCCGTCCGTGACGTACGCCGCGCGCCGGCCGGCGGCGACCCAGGCGAGGGCGAGGGTCGTCGACAGCACGCGACCGCCGTACCGGCTGCGGAAGTCCGGCAGGCCGAGCAGCGCGGCGGGTCGGAAGCGACCGGTATCGGGATGCACGGCGTCGAGATTGACGTCCACGAGGCGGGAGTCGGCCGAGGGCACGAGCGGTACGTCGCGGCCGGCCGCGCGGAGCAGGGCCACCGAGCCGTCGGTCCAGAAGGTCTCGTCGGCAACCGGGTCGACGCTCACCGCTGCGAGCACGGTGCCGCCGGCGTCGAGGAGCGCGACGTTGACGGCGACCAGCGGCGTGGTGACGGCGTAGTTCAGGGTGCCGCACAGCGGGTCGACGAGCCATCGGCGACCGGCGCCGTCGGCCCCGCTCGCCCCGGACTCCTCGCCCAGGAAGGCGTCCTCGGGGCGCGCGTCGCGGATCACCGCGAGGATCGCGCGCTCGGCCTCGACATCCGCCTCGGTGGCGAAGTCCGTGTCGGACTTCGCGTAGTGGGTCAGCGGGCCGCCGTACCGTGAGCGCACCTCCGCTGCGCCGGCCGCGGCGGCCGCGAGCGCGACCTCGGTGTCGCTTCCGGTCACGCGCTTGCCAGGAAGCTGAACCGCACCTCGCGGTCGTGGTTGTCGACGTTGAGGTCGACCAGGCAGATGCTCTGCCAGGTGCCGAGGGCGAGCCGGCCGCCGAGCACGGGGACGGTGGCGTACGGCGGGACCAGCGCCGGCATCACGTGCGAGCGACCGTGGCCGCGGCTGCCGTGCCGGTGCCGCCAGCGATCGTCGGCGGGCAGCAGGTCGGCCAGCGCGGCGAGGAGGTCGTCGTCGCTGCCCGCGCCGGTCTCGAGGATCGCGAGGCCGGCGGTGGCGTGCGGCACGAAGACGTGCAGCAGCCCGTCACCGCGCCCCTCGACGTACCGCCGGCACACATCGGTCAGGTCGAGGACCGCCTCGTCGGCGCCCGTCCGAAACGTCTCCGTCACCGAATCCATGCCTTCATGGTGACATCGGGCCACTACCGTCCCGCGCATGGAAGTCCTCGGTCTCGGCTGGCGCACCGATCTCGCGCTGCTGCGCCTCGGGGGCAGCGAGGTGGTCGACCGCTCGACGTACGCCGTGGTCCGCACACCCGACAACCCGACCTACCGCTGGGGCAACTTCCTGCTGCTCCGCCGCACGCCGCTGGCTCGCGACATCGGCCGGATCGACGAGCTCTTCGCCGCCGAGCTCCCCGACATCACCCACCGCGCGGTCGGCGTGGACCTGCCGGACGGGAGCATCGGCGACCTGCGCGCGCTCGCCGACGTCGGGTACGCCGTGTCAGGGTCGGTCGTGATGACGGCGAGCGCACTGCGCGAGCCCCGGCGCCCCAACCGGACCGCGCTGCTGCGGGCGCTCGTCGACGACGGCGACTGGGCCCAGCGGGTGCAGCTCGACCTCGCCTGCCACGACGGGTCGTCGCCGGAGTTCGTGGAGTTCAGCCGGCTCCGGGCCGAGGCCGAGCGCCGGCTGACCGAGGCGGGCACGGCCGTGTGGTTCGGCGCGTTCGACAACGAGCGGCTGGTCGCGACCCTGGGCGTGGTGCGGGCCGGGGACGGCCTGATCCGCTACCAGGAGGTGCAGACCCACCCGGAGACCCGCGGCCGTGGGCTCGCCGGCACGCTCGTGCACGCGGCCGGCACCTTCGCGCTGCGCGAGCTCGACGCCCACACGCTGGTGATCGTGGCCGATCCCGACCACCACGCGATCCGGATCTACCGGGCGCTGGGCTTCGAGGGCACCGAGACCCAGCTCCAGGCCGAGCTCACACGTCCGTCCCCTGCTGGCCCCCGGGGTTCGTGATCCCGCCCGCGCAGGACGCGAAGGGCTCGGGCGCCGTCTCGCCCCCGCCGTACCGCTGGATGAAGAGCTCGAGCCGGGGGTCGTCGGCGCCGGTGAGCGCCAGCTGCTCGCCCCAGACGGTCACGACGACCGGGGCGTCGAGCCCGGGGTAGGGCGCCATGATGCCGTTCTGCGGCAGCTCCCCCGCCAGCGTCGCGACGTCGTCGTCGGCGAGGCCGGGCCGGTAGCTGATCCACACGGCGCCGTGCTCCAGGTCGTGCACGGCGTTCTCGTCACGCACCGGGTCGTCGTAGACCCCGCACTCGAGCCACGCCGGGGCGTGCTCGCCGCCCACCGGCGGGCTCTGCGGGTAGTCGACGTCGCCGTCGGTGTGCGTGACCGCGAGGTCGGAGTAGGACGTCACCGCCGACAGGTCGCGCGGCACCGGCTCGCTGCCGGTGAGCAGGGCGACGCCCACCGCCAGCGCGACCACGATCGCGGCGCCGACCACGGCGAGCGCGATCACCGGGCCACGGCGCGACGGCGTCGGCGGGGTCGGGTACGACGCGACCAGGTGCGGACCCGGCTCCTCCTGGGCCGGCGGCGGGTACGGCGGAGGCGGCGGGATCGGTGAGTGGTCAGTCACCGAGGAGCCGCTCGACCCGTTCGACCTTTGCGGTCATCTGCCCGTCGTACCCGGGCCGGATGTCGGCCTTGAGCACGAGGCCGACCCGCGGCGACACCGCGGTGACGACGTCGACGGCCTGCTTCACCACGGCCATCACCTCGTCCCACTCCCCCTCGATGTTGGTGAACATCGAGTTGAGCTCGTAGGGCAGTCCCGACTCCTTCACCACCCGGACGGCGGCGGCGACAGCCTCCGACACCGAACCGGTCTCGTCGGCGACACCGGGCGAGATGCTCATGGCCACGATCATGGGGAAACGGTATCCAGCGCCTCCAGCCGCAGCCGGGCCAGGGCGTCGCGGGCCTGAAGGTGGGGCCGAAATGCCGAGTCGGCGTTGACTCACCCACGATCAGGGTGAATCAACGCCGACTCGAGGGTGAATCTGCGCCGGGTCGGCAATCAGCCGCGGCGGAGGTTCCGCAGCACGAACTGCATGATGCCGCCGTTGCGGTAGTAGTTGGCCTCACCGGGGGTGTCGATGCGGACGACCGCGTCGAACTCCACGTCGCCAGCCTTGACCTTGACCGTCTTGGGCGTGGTGCCGTCGTTCAGCGCGGTGATGCCGGTGATGGAGAACTCCTCCTCGCCGGTCAGACCGAGGGACTCGGCGGTCTCGCCGGCCGGGAACTGCAGCGGGATGACGCCCATGCCGATGAGGTTCGAGCGGTGGATCCGCTCGTACGACTCGGCGATGACCGCCTTCACGCCCAGCAGCGAGGTGCCCTTGGCCGCCCAGTCGCGCGACGAGCCGGAGCCGTACTCCTTGCCCGCGAGGACGACCAGGGGGATGCCGGCGGAGATGTAGTTCTCAGAGGCCTCGAAGACGGACGTGACCTCGCCGCCCGCGGTGAAGTCGCGGGTGACGCCGCCCTCGGTGCCCGGGGCCAGCTGGTTGCGCAGGCGGATGTTCGCGAACGTGCCGCGGATCATCACCTCGTGGTTGCCGCGGCGCGAGCCGTAGGAGTTGAAGTCCCGCTGCTCGACGCCGTGCTCGGCGAGGTAGCGGCCCGCCGGCGAGTCCTTCTTGATCGCGCCGGCCGGGCTGATGTGGTCGGTGGTGACCGAGTCGCCGAGCTTGAGCAGCACGCGCGCGCCGTCGATGTCGGTGACGGCCTCCGGCTCGTCGGGCATGCCCTCGAAGTAGGGAGGCTTCCGGACGTACGTCGACTCCTGGTCCCACTCGAAGGTGTCGCCCTCGGGGGTCGGGAGCGAGCGCCACTGCTCGTCGCCGGCGAAGACGTCCTGGTAGCTCTCCTCGAACATGTCCGAGGTGATCGCCTGCCGGATGGTGTCCTCGACCTCGGACGGCGACGGCCAGATGTCCTTCATGAAGACGTCGTTGCCGTCCTGGTCCTGACCCAGCGGGTCGTTGAACAGGTCGAAGTCCATCGAGCCGGCGAGCGCGTAGGCGACCACGAGCGGCGGCGACGCGAGGTAGTTCATCTTCACGTCCGGGTTGATCCGGCCCTCGAAGTTGCGGTTGCCCGACAGCACCGAGACGACGGCGAGGTCCTTCTCGTTGACCGCGGCCGAGACCTCGGGGATCAGCGGACCGGAGTTGCCGATGCAGGTGGTGCAGCCGTAGCCGACGAGGTTGAAGCCGAGCTTGTCGAGGTACGGCGTGAGGCCGGACTTCTCGTAGTAGTCCGAGACCACCTTCGACCCGGGGGCCAGGGTCGTCTTGACCCACGGCTTGCGGGTCAGGCCCTTCTCGACGGCCTTCTTCGCCAGCAGCGCGGCGCCGATCATGACCGACGGGTTGGAGGTGTTGGTGCACGACGTGATCGCCGCGATCGTCACCGCACCGTGGTCGAGGGTGAACGTGGTGCCGTCCTCGAGGGTCACCTCGACCGGGTCGCTCTTGCGGCCGTTGGCGCCGGCGGCGGCGCTGTAGTGCACCGGGGCCTGCTCGCCGTGGCCGTTGTGGGACGGCGGGTCGGAGGCCGGGAAGGACTCGGCGACCTCCTCGTCGTACCCGTTCTCGTCGCCGGTGGTGTCGACGTAGTCCTTGAGCGCGGCCCGGAAGCCCGGCTTGGCGTCCGCCAGCTCGACGCGGTCCTGCGGGCGCTTCGGGCCGGCGATCGACGGGACGACGGTGGCCAGGTCGAGCTCGAGCTTCTCGCTGTAGCGCGGCTCGGCGTCGGGGTCGTGCCAGAGTCCCTGCGCCTTGGAGTAGGACTCGACGAGCGCGATCTGCTCCTTGCTGCGGCCGGTCAGCTCGAGGTACTTGACGGTCTCCTCGTCGATCGGGAAGACCGCGATGGTCGAGCCGAACTCCGGGCTCATGTTGCCGATCGTGGCGCGGTTGGCCAGCGGCAGCGCGGAGACGCCCGGGCCGTAGAACTCGACGAACTTGCCGACGACGCCGTGCTTGCGCAGCATCTCGGTGATCGTGAGCACCAGGTCGGTCGCCGTGGAGCCCTCGGGGAGGTCGCCGTGGAGCTTGAAGCCGACGACGCGCGGGATGAGCATCGAGACCGGCTGGCCGAGCATCGCGGCCTCGGCCTCGATGCCGCCGACGCCCCAGCCGACCACGCCGATGCCGTTGACCATCGTGGTGTGGGAGTCGGTGCCGACGCAGCTGTCGGGGTAGGCCTGCAGCTCACCGTCCACCTCGCGGGTGAAGATCGTGCGGGCGAGGTGCTCGATGTTGACCTGGTGGACGATGCCGGTGCCCGGCGGGACGACCTTGAAGTCGTCGAAGGCGCCCTGGCCCCAGCGCAGGAACTGGTAGCGCTCGCGGTTGCGCTCGTACTCGATCTCGACGTTGCGCTCGAAGGCCTCCGGCGTACCGAACACGTCGGCGATCACGGAGTGGTCGATGACCATCTCGGCGGGTGCGAGCGGGTTGATCTTGGACGGGTCGCCGCCCATCTCCGCCATCGCCTCGCGCATGGTGGCGAGGTCGACGATGCAGGGCACGCCGGTGAAGTCCTGCATGACCACGCGGGCCGGGGTGAACTGGATCTCCTTGTCCGGCTCCGCGGTCTCGTCCCACCCGGCCAGCGCCTTGATGTGGTCGGCGGTGATGTCCGCGCCGTCCTCGGTGCGGAGGAGGTTCTCCAGCAGCACCTTGAGGCTGAAGGGCAGCGACGCGACGTCGAGGCCCTCGCCGGTCACCGCGTCGAGGCGGAAGATCTCGTAGGACGTGCCGTCCACGTCCAGGGTGCTCTTCGCACCGAAGCTGTCCTGACTGGCCACAGCAGTCATCTCCTGATGTCTCGTCGTCGTCCAGATCGCGATCCCCATCCTGCCGCCGTCGACGAGCGCGGGAAAAGGAAGGCTGCCCTAACTCTTCCCGCGCTCGTACGGCGACGGCCGGACCAGAAGATCTCTTGACATCAAGATACACGAGGTCGAGCGACAACTCGACCGCGACCCACCCTCGTTCAGCCCTGGGCGAGCTCCGCGTTGGGCTGCCACTGCTCCCACGACGCGATGCGCGACGCGTAGTCGGCCTTCGCGATGCCGAGCGGGGCGGAGCCGAGGAAGGCCCGCAGCGGCGGCTCCTCGGCGTCCACGATCGCCAGCACGGCGGCCGCGGAGGCGGTGGGGTCGCCGGGCGTGCCGACGCGCTTCTTCCGCGCCTCGACGGTCTTCTCGTGCAGCTCGGCGTACGCCGGCAGCTCGGCCGAGCGCTTCGACGACGAGCCGCCCCAGTCGGTGGCGAAGCCGCCGGGCTCGATCAGGGTGACGTGGATCCCGAAGTCGGCGACCTCCTGCGAGAGCGCCTGGGAGAAGCCCTCCAGCGCCCACTTCGACGCGTGGTAGGCGCCGACGAGCGGGAACGCCGAGATGCCGCCGATCGACGACACCTGGAGGATGTGGCCGGAGCCCTGCTCCCGCAGGAACGGAAGCGCCGCCTGCGTCACCCACATCGCGCCGAAGACGTTGGTCTCCATCTGGTCGCGGAACTCCTGCTCGGTCAGCTCCTCGACGAAGCCGAAGTGCCCGTAGCCGGCGTTGTTGACGACGACGTCGAGGCGGCCGAAGTGCTCGTGGGCCTGCCGGACGGCGGCGAAGTCGGCGTCGCGATCGGTGACGTCGAGCCGGATCGGCAGCAGCGCGTCGCCGTACTTCTGCACGAGGTCGTCGAGCGTGCTGGTGTCGCGCGCGGTGGCGGCGACCCTGTCGCCGCGCTCGAGGGCGGCGATGGTCCACTCGCGGCCGAAGCCGCGGGAGGCACCGGTGATGAACCAGGTCTTGGTAGTCATGGCTTCGAACGTACGACCTGGAGCGCGCTCGAACTCAAGGGCTCTACAGCGCGGCCTCCACCGCATCGGCCGACGCGGGGTAGGCGCGCTCGATCTCGGCGACGACGGTCTCCACGACGCGCACCCGCGCCGTCCGCTTCGACTCGGCCTCGATCAGGTGCCAGGGCGCGGTCGGCGTCGAGGTGCGGTCGACCATGTCCTCGACCGCCTGGGTGTACGCCGCGCGCTTCTCGCGGTTGCGCCAGTCCTCGTCGGTCAGCTTCCAGCTCTTGAGCGGGTCGTCGCGGCGGGCCTCGAACCGCGCCAGCTGCTCCTCGTCGCTGATGTGCAGCCAGAGCTTGATCAGGATCATGCCCTCGACGACCAGCATCTGCTCGAGCTCCTGGATCTCGAGGTAGGCCCGCTGCCAGGCGTCCTCCTCGGCGAATCCCTCGACCCGCTCCACGAGGACCCGGCCGTACCAGGACCGGTCGAAGACGGCCATCCCGCCCCAGCCGGGGAAGTGCGGCCAGAAGCGCCACAGCCAGTGGTGTCGCAGCTCGTCGTGGGTGGGCGCGGCGAAGGAGCTGACCCGGACGTGCCGCGGGTCGATCGGGGCGACCAGCCTCCGGATCGCGCCACCCTTGCCGGCGGCATCCCAGCCCTCGAGGACCACGCAGACCGGCGGACCGAGCGTCCCGTCGTTGGTCTGCCCGCCCATGTGCAGGCGGAGCGCGAGCAGTCGCTTCTGGGCGGCGGCGAGGCGGTCCTCGGCCTCGTCCCTGTCGAGCTTGAGGCTGAGGTCGACCTGGTCGAGGAGGCTCATCCCGCCAGACTGTCAGCGCGGGGCCAGCAGCGCCACGCACTCCACGTGATGGGTCATCGGGAAGAGGTCGAAGGCACGGAGGTCGCGCAGCTCGTAGCCGAGCTCGGCGAAGGTCGCGACGTCGCGGGCGAGGGCGGCGGGATCGCAGGCGACGTACGCCACGGCCCGCGGGCGCCGGTCGACGACGGCCTCGACCACCGGACGTCGTGCGCCCTCGCGCGGCGGGTCGAGGACGACGAGGTCGAACGGCTCGTCGTACGACGTGGCGAGCACCTGCCCGACGTCGCCGGGCCGGACGACGGCGCCCGGGCAGTTGGTCGCCGACAGCGCCGAGGCGGTGGCGTCGCCCTCGATCGCGACGACCCGGCCGGTCTCCCCCACGGCGTCGAGCAGGAAGCGGGCGAAGAGCCCGACCCCGGCGTAGAGGTCGAGGCACCGCTCCCCCGGCTGCGGCCCGAGCAGCTCCAGGACGGTGGTGACCAGGACGTCCGGCGCGCCCGGGTGGACCTGCCAGAAGCCGCCGTCGGCGACCTCGAAGGTGGTGTCGAGCGCGCGGTGGTCCGAAGGCTCGGGCGCCTCCAGGAGGCAGGTGTCGACCGGCACCAGGTCGTGCGAGCGGTGCTGACGCATCGCGCGGCCGCCGCCCGGCAGGGTCGCGTAGCGCTGGCGGGTGCGCCAGTGCAGGCCGTGCTCGTCGCCGGGCACGGCCTCGACGACCACGTCGCGGTCGAGCTTCGCCAGCCGGGCCAGCTGCTCGCGGACCACGTCGGCCTTGAGCGCGCGCTGTCGGGCGAGGTCGACGTGCTGGAAGTCGCAGCCGCCGCAGCGGCCGGGGCCGGCGTACGGGCAGGGCGGCGGGACGCGGTCGGGCGAGGCCTCGAGCACCTCGACGGCGTCGCCGCGCCAGAAGCGGTCGCCGTCGGTGCCCTCGGTGATCTCCAGGACGACGCGCTCGCCGGGGATCGCATGACGGAGAAAGACCACGCGGGACTCGGGCTCGGGGAGTCGGACGATGCAGTGGCCGCCGTGGGCGACCGGGCCGACCACGGCCTCGAAGCGCTGGCCGACCCGCGACGCGCCGCGCGGGGTCCGCTGGCGGGCCTGCCGGGGCGGGCGGCGGGTCACCGCTGGATCTGCCGGTTGCGCTGCGGGCGCTCGGGCACGTTGCCGGTGCGCAGGCCGGGCCGCATCCAGACGCCTTCGCGCTCCTCGCGCTCGCGGGCGATCTGGGAGGAGTGCAGCTGGTAGGGCACGGAGGTCACCATGACGCCGGGCGCGAAGAGCAGCCGGCCCTTGAGCCGCAGCGCCGTCTGGTTGTGCAGGAGCTGCTCCCACCAGCGGCCCACGACGTACTCGGGGATGTAGACGGCGACCACGCCGCGCGGGTTGGCCTTCCGGATCTCCAGGGCGTAGTCGACGATCGGGCGCACCAGCTCGCGGTAGGGCGAGTGGAGCACCTTGAGCGGGACGTCGATGTTGCGCTCGTCCCACTCCTCGAGGAGTCGGTTGGTCTCCACGGAGTCGACCGACACGTAGACGCCCTCGAGCACGTTGGGCCGGGTCGCCTTGGCGAAGGCCAGCGCCCGCAGGGTCGGCTTGTGCAGCTTGGAGACGAGGACGATGGCGTGCACCCGCGTGGGCATCACCTTGTCCTCCTCGTCGGCGGCCAGCTCCTCGTTGACGCTGTCGTAGTGACCGCGGATGCCGCGCATGATCATGAAGAAGACGACCATCGCGAGGATGGTGATCCAGGCGCCGGCCAGGAACTTGGTGATCAGCACGATCACCAGCACGACCGCGGTGAAGGTCAGGCCGACGGTGTTGATCACCCGCGACTGGTACATCCGCCGGCGTACGGCGGGGTCCTTCTCGGTCTTCAGGTGCCGGGTCCAGTGCCGGATCATGCCGAGCTGGCTGAGGTTGAAGGACACGAAGACGCCGACGATGTAGAGCTGGATCAGCCGGGTCGGCTCGGCGTCGAAGATCTGGATCAGGATGATCGCCATGATCGCGAGGAAGAGGATGCCGTTGCTGTAGGCGAGCCGGTCGCCGCGCGAGCCGAGGGCGCGCGGCGCGTAGCCGTCCTTCGCCAGGATCGAGCCGAGCACCGGGAAGCCGTTGAAGGCCGTGTTGGCCGCCAGCACCAGGATGATGCCGGTGACCGTCAGCACCAGGTAGAAGGCCGGGCGGAAGTCCTGGAAGATCGCGTCGGCCATCTGGGCGATGAGCGGGTGCTGGTCGGTGCCCGCCGGCACGGGGGCGCCGTCGATCGTCAGCCGGCCGAGGTCGCTCGGGTCGACGATCTGCACGCCCATCTGCTTGGCGAGCACGATGATGCTCAGCATCATCGAGATCGCGATCATGCCGAGCAGGAGCAGCGTGGTGGCGGCGTTCGTGCTCTTGGGCCGCCGGAAGGCCGGGACGCCGTTGGAGATCGCCTCGACGCCCGTCAGCGCCGCACAGCCCGACGAGAACGCCCGTGCCAGCAGGAAGATCAGGGCCGCGGTCGTCATCGAGTCGCCGTAGCCGGACTGCGGGATGATGTCGTACTGCGCGCTCTCGGCCATCGGCAGGTTGCCGCCGATGTACTCGATGAAGCCGTAGGCGCACATGCCGAGCACCGCGATCATGAAGGCGTACGTCGGGATCGCGAAGAACGTGCCGGACTCGCGGATGCCGCGCAGGTTCATCGCGGCCAGCACGATCACGAAGACCGTGGCGACGGTCGCCTCGTGGCCGCTGATCATCGGGATCGCTCCCGCGGCGTACTGCGCCCCGGAGGAGATCGACACGGCCACGGTGAGCACGTAGTCGACGAGCAGGGCGCTGGCCACGGTGGTGCCGGCCGTGGCGCCGAGGTTGACGGTGGCGACCTCGTAGTCGCCGCCGCCGCTGGGGTAGGCGTGCACGGTCTGGCGGTAGGACGCGACCACCGCGGTCATCACCAGGGCGACCGCGATGCCGATCTTCCAGGACCAGATGAAGGCCGAGGCGCCGGCCAGCGACAGCATGATGAAGATCTCGTCGGGGGCGTAGGCCACGGACGAGAGTGCGTCGCTGGCGAAGACCGGGAGCGCGATGCGCTTGGGGAGCAGCGTCTCGCCCAGCTGGGACGAGCGCAGCTTGCGCCCCAGCAGGATCCGCTTCGATACGTCGCCGACACCCACGAGCGGAAAGGCTAGACCCCGTTGACGGCGTGCGAGGTAATCCCGGCCCCGACACGTGTAGCGTCTGCCGCGTGCACGTCGTGATCATGGGCTGTGGACGCGTCGGCTCGACGCTCGCCCGCAGCCTCGAGGACCGCAACCACACGGTGTCGATCATCGACTCCGACCCGGACGCGTTCCGACGCCTGGGGCCCGGTTTCAACGGAGACAAGATCACCGGCCAGGGCTTCGACCAGGAGGTCCTCGAGAAGGCCGGCATCCGGCGCGCCGACGCGTTCGCCGCGGTCTCGAGCGGCGACAACTCCAACATCATCGCGGCGCGGGTGGCCCGCGAGACCTTCGGAATCCAGCAGGTCGTGGCCCGCATCTACGACCCCGGTCGCGCCGAGGTCTACCAGCGGCTCGGCATCACGACCGTCGCGACGGTCAAGTGGACCTCCGACCAGGTGCTGCGCCGGCTGCTGCCGGCCGGCGCCGAGCCCGACTTCCGCGACCCGTCCGGGACCATCCGGGTCGACCAGGTGCCGGCCCCCGAGGCCTGGATCGGGCACCGGACGGTCGACTTCCAGGCCCAGAGCCGCTGCCGGATCGCCTGGATCGACCGGCTGGGCGAGGGCGTGCTCCCCCACCGCGAGAGCGTGATCCAGGAGGGCGACATCCTCCACGTCGCGCTCCGCGAGGAGGACGCGGCCCACGCCTACCAGGTCATCGACGCCGGCCCGGACGAGAGCTGAGGACCCATGCGAGTCGCCATCGCCGGAGCCGGGGCCGTCGGCCGGTCCATCGCCCGCGAGCTGATCCACAACGGCCACCAGGTGCTGCTGGTCGACAAGAACCCCGACTCGATCAAGCCCGAGCGGGTGCCCAACGCCGAGTGGCTGCTCGCCGACTCCTGCGAGATGTCCTCGCTGGAGGAGGCGCGGCTCGACCAGTGCGACGTGGTCATCGCCGCGACCGGTGACGACAAGGTCAACCTGGTGACCGCGCTCCTCGCCAAGACCGAGTTCGGCGTGCCGCGCACGGTCGGCCGGGTCAACCACCCCAACAACGAGTGGCTCTTCACCGAGGCCTGGGGCGTGGACGTCAACGTCTCCACTCCGCGGATCATGTCCGCGCTGGTCGAGGAGGCGGTGACCGTGGGCGACCTGGTGCGGCTCTTCACCTTCCGCCAGGGCAACGCCAACCTCGTCGAGATGACGCTGCCGACGGACTCGCCGTACGTCGGGACCCCGACCGGGCTGATCCCCTTCCCGGAGAACTGCGCCCTGGTGACGATCCTGCGCGACGGCCAGGTCTACGTGCCCGACCCCGAGCAGCCGATCGAGGCCGGGGACGAGCTGCTCTTCGTCGTCCCCGCCGACATCGAGGAGAAGCTCGAGCGGCTGCTCGCCCCCTCGGCCCACGGCGGCTAGGGACGGCTAGGCCGGCTCCGTCGCCCCCACGGGGGTGTGGTTGCGGGAGAGCAGCCACACCATCGCGGCCAGGGCCGCGAGCTGGAGGGGCCAGCCCATCGCGATCTTGAGGATGCCGAGGGCGGCGACGGCCGAGTCGGCCTCCCAGGTGCCGGACTTGCCGGCGACCCAGATCGGCGCCTGCACGACCACCCGCAGCAGGCAGGGCAGGGTCAGCAGCCACGTGAGCCTCGAGCACAGCCGCACGACCTGCTTGTCGTGGTGCCACGCGGTCGGGTCGCCGGTGACGCTGCCGACCATGAAGCCGACGAGGGGCCAGCCGACCAGGCAGCTGAGCGCCAGCACGACGGTGTAGCCGCCGTTGTAGAGGATCCCGGGCAGGAAGTAGGCCAGCGCCTGGTCGTCGGCGCTTCCGCCCTGCCGTGCGGAGATGGTGACGAAGAGCCAGCCGATGCCGATGCCGAAGAGCGCGTTGAGGCAGAACTGCACCGTCGTGCGCTGCACCAGCCGCGCGATCAGCAGGCCGACGGCGGCGACGATGCTCACCCCGAGCGCGACCGGCATCTCCCGGGTGGTCAGCCAGAGGACCGTGAAGATGATGGTCGGGACGGCGGCCTCGATCATGCCGCGCCGGCCGCCGAGCGCCTTGGACATCTGCGCGCGGACGACGGACTCGACCGTGTCGACGGTCGGGTCGGCTGCCGGGTGGACCTGCTCGCTCACGGCATCAGCTCGTAGCGCGGGTTGAAGAGCACGCACTCGCCGTCCTGCCGGCCGATCCGGCCCTCCACCTGGAGGGAGCGGCCGGGGGCGATGCCGCTGATCCGGCGGCGGCCGAGCCAGATGACGGTGAGGACGCCCGTGCCGTCGTCGAGCTCCGCCTCGAGGGCGGGTACGCCGCCGCGGGGGCGCAGCGTCACGGTCCTGAGGGTGCCGCGGAGCCGGACCAGCTGCCGCTCCGGGGCCTCGCCGATCCGGTCGATGCCGCTGTCGGCGTACTCCTTGCGCAGGTCGCGGGCATGCTGGTCGGAGGCGTTGGCCCACCGGCTGATGCTGCGCCGCAGCCGACTCTTCTCGCCCATCCCCGTCCTCGGTCCCGTCCCCGGCTCAGACGCGCTGGGTCTGGGACGCCGGCGGCAGTCGGAGCGGCAGCTCCGCGCCGACGGGCATCGCCTGCGACCCACGGCGGACGACGACCCGCTCGACGGCGTCCTGCCAGGGGCTCGCGTTGTCGGGCTCGAGCGCGGGGCGGCCGAGGAAGGTGGCACGCAGCATCCAGCGGTCGCCGTTGATGCCCACGACCCGCGAGACCTGGGTGCCGGTGCGGCCGTCCTCGGTGCGGACGGTGATCCGGCAGTCGAGCTCGGTGCCGTAGCGGCCCTCGCGCTGGCTGGCGGTGCCGCCGCGCTGGGCGTAGTCGGCCGCGATCCGCGGCATCACCTCGCTCCACAGGTCGCCGTTGCGCGGGGCGGCGAAGGCCTTGATCTCGACGATGCCGTCCTCGGCGGCCAGCACGACCGCCTGGACCTCGGTCTCGTCGGCGTCGGCCTGGAGGCGCACCTCGATGCCCTCGACCGGCTCCAGCAGCAGCGAGCCCAGGTCGAGCCGCTCGACCTCGGCGTCCAGGGCCGGGTCGTCGACGTCGAAGGGACCGGTGGCCGGCTCAGCCTCGGGTGCGTCGGGGGTCGTCGCCTCCGGCTCGGCCTCGGTGGACTTGCGACGGAACTTCACGGGACTGCTCTCTCCTCGACGCGGGGTCGTGCGCGGTGCGGTGCGGTGCGGTGGCGGGAACCGGTCAGGACCGACCGAACCCTCCGGTAGAACCGTAGCCCCCGGCCCCTCGGACGGAGTCAGGGAGACCCTCGACCTCGACGAAGCGAGCGGTCTCGAAGCGCTGGACGACCAGCTGCGCCACCCGGTCGCCGCGGCGCAGCTCGATCGGCTCGGCGGGGTCGTGGTTGATCAGCAGCACCTTGATCTCGCCGCGGTAGCCGGCGTCGACGGTGCCGGGGGTGTTGACGATGGACAGGCCGTGCCGGGCGGCCAGGCCCGACCTCGGGTGCACGAGGGCGACGTACCCGGGCGGCAGCGCGATCGCGATCCCGGTCGGCACCAGGCCCCGCTCGCCCGGCTGGAGGGTGAGGTCGATCGTGGTCACGAGGTCGGCGCCGGCGTCGCCGGGGTGGGCGTACGCCGGGGCCGGCAGGTCGGGGTCGAGGCGCTGGACGAGCACCTCGACGTCGGGGGTCGGATCGGGGGTCACATCGGCATCCGGCACGAGGCCGGACCCTACCGGCCGCCCCCTCCCCGGCCAATGAAAAGATGCCGTGCGTGAGCACCGCCCCGACCTACACCGAGCGCCTCGGCGTTCCGCTGCGCTGGTGGGTCCAGGGCGTCATGTTCATCGCCACCCTGTGGCTGGCGGTCGTGGTGGCCGTTCCCGGCCTCACCGCGTGGATCGTGACCGCCGTGGCGCTGGCGCTGCTGGCCTCCGGCTTCCTCTCCTACGGCTCGGCGCGCCTGGCCGTGGCCGACGGGACCTTCCGGGCCGGGGCCGCGCACATCGCCGGCCAGCACCTCGGCGAGGCCCGGGCCCTCGACGCCGAGGAGACCCGGCGTACGGCGGGCATGCACGCGGATGCCCGCGCCTTCCTGCTGCTGCGCCCCTACCTCAAGCGGGCCGTGAAGGTGGAGATCACCGACCCGGCCGACCCCGCGCCGTACTGGCTGGTCTCGACGCGGCACCCGGAGGAGCTGGCGAAGGCCCTCACGGCGCTCGTCCAGGCCGCTCACGCCTGAGCACCCGGCGTCGGCGGGCGCCGGCCTGGGTACGGTGAGCGCATGGCATCTGGAGGATCGAAGGTCTGGACGGTCTTCTCGCTCGTCTCCGCGCTCGGCGCGGCGATGTTCGCGAAGAAGGCCATCGACAAGTCCTGGACGGTGGCGACCGGCAAGAAGCCGCCCGAGAACCCCGCCGACCCCGACGTCGAGGTCTGGGAGGCCGTCGCCTGGGCGACGGTCAGCGGCACCGCGGTCGCCCTCGCCCGGATGTTGGCGCAGCGCCGGGCGGCCGACTACTACCGGCGCTCGACCGGGCACCTGCCGCCGGACCTGCAGAAGGACGACCAGGTCGCCTGAGTCGCCTGAGACGTGCAGAAGGGGGGG
>NZ_JAIQZJ010000005.1 GCF_020073815.1 Nocardioides mangrovi | reverse complement strand
AGCTCACCGATCTGCGCCAGCGTGATCTTCTCGCCCGCAGCACGTCGGCGTAGACAGGCCGCGATCACCGCCCGGTCCTCACCGGTCAACGCTCGGCGCTGGGCTGGAGCGCCCCTGGACGAAACACCCTCGACCACCGGCACGACACCGAGACCACCTACCTTCGAGCGAGCCAACTCCAACGTCACCGGAGCAGACTGGCGCCACCAATCCCATGCCGACTGCTTCGCCACGCCAGCCTCGGCAGCCGCGGCCGAAACCGACCAGCCCTCCACCACCCGGTCAAAGAACGCGAGCCGCACCTCGTACCGAACTCCACGAACCACCTCACAACACCTCCACCACTCGGTGTTGCTTCGACCACCTGATTCCGCCGGCGATTTCGCGACCCCTACGTCAGGTACGACGGATCTCCCGCAGCGCGGCGGCGACCGCGAGGGGCGGGCTGACCAGGACCGGTACGGCGAGGTCGGCGAGGAGGTCGACCGCGCCGGCCATGCTGGCCTGGGCGAGCACGACCACGTCGACGGTCGGCGTCAGGGTGCGGGCGGCGTCGGCGATCGCGCCGAGGTACGCCGCGGTGTCCCCCGCCTCGAAGAGCGCCCATGCCGACGGGACGCAGACCTCGCTCACCGCGGCGGCGACGCCGGCCCGCGCGGCCTCGTCGGCGAGGAGCTCGCGGGTCGGCACGAGCGTCGACTCGACGGCCGCCACGACGCCAATGCGGTGACGCCGCCGCGAAGCGGCACCGGCCGAAGGCCGGTCGCGTCCGCCGCACCATCCAGGACCGCGGGACCCGAGCGCCACCGCACGCGCGGCCATCGGCCGATCGACGCGCAGCACCGGCACCGGGAGGTCGACGGTCTCCGCCAGTGGCCCGAGGGTCGAGCAGGTGCAGACGACGAGGTCCGCCCCGGCGTCGACGAGCTCGACGAGGGCGGCCCGCAGGCCCGCCTCCACCGCCGGCGTCAGGCCGTCGCGGCGGGCCCGCTCGAGCAGGTCCGGCTCGACGACGTGCGCGACGACGGCCGCGTCGCCGACGAGGTCGTCGAAGGTCGCGACGTGCACCTCGGCCGTGTGCAGGAAGCCGAGAGCGCTCCCCCGGGTCACCCCTTCGCGTCGACCACCCGGACGGTCCGGGTGATCTTCTTGCCCTGGATGTTGAGGCGCAGGGTGAGGGACTCCGGGCCCTCGGCCCGGTCGTCGACGCGGGTCGGGATCCTGACCGTCAGCTCGCGGCCACGGCGCGGGATCGAGTCCCAGGTGGACGGGTTGTACTGCCACAGCGGCTTGTCCTTCTTCACCTGGCCGAGGTGGTTGCGCACCCACTGCTTGCCGACGTCGCTGACCCGGACGTTCGTGCCCGGACCGCGCACGACCCGGCCGATCACCGACATGTCGTAGTCGACCCAGGCACCGAGCCGGACCCGCCAGACCGCGTCCTCGCCCTCGGTCACCCGCCTCGCCGGCGTGGTGACCGTGATCGAGGGCCGCGGGTCGTCGTCGCGGACGGTGAGGCGGCCGAGGTACTGGTCCGTCATCACGTTGCGGGTCGCCCAGGCGACGACCTGGGTGATCTGCCGGCGGTAGTCGTCGCGGGTGTCGGAGCGGTAGGACACCGGGATCGAGCCGCTGGTCTGGCCGGGCGCGAGGTCGACGGTGAAGCGCTGCTCGGAGTTGACCTCCTGCCCGGAGGTGACCACCACGATCCGCGCCGGCCGGTCGAGGTCGCCGACGACCTCGAAGGGGAGCGCGCCCTGCTGGAGGCCGTGGTCGTCGCCCTCGTCGATGGTCGTCGTCGAGATGTCCACGGTGGGCAGCCGGCGCGCGGGGACCGGGGCGAGCGCGGTCGGCGCCGACGCGACGTCGAGCACCCACACCCGCCCGGCCGCGCTGCGGCTGACGAGGTCGACCCGAACGACGTCGCCCAGGTCGACACCGGTGGCGGTCGACGGGTCGACGACCAGCGCCTGGGCCCAGTACTTCCGGGTCCACGCCGTCTGGCCGAGCGCCGGCAGACCGCCGCCGCCCTCGGGGGTCAGCACGGCACTGTCGCCGGCGCCGTCGGTGATCCGGACGTCGAGGTCGACGTCGTCGTACCTCGGGTCGACGATCGTCCGCAGCTCGAGCCGGCCGGAGCTCAGGTCGAGCGGCCGGTCGAGCACCAGCCCGCCGGACTGCCCGGTGGCCGTCCAGGACATCTCGAGCTCGTCGCGGGTCGGCGGCAGCTGTCCCCACGAGCTGGGCCAGTGCGGCTCGGCCATCGACGAGGCGGTGCGGGTCGAGCAGGAGGCGATGAGGTGCTGCTGCTGGTCGCCGGTGCAGAAGCGCGTCTGGGCGCCGGAGGCGAGGGACAGGCCCGTGTCGATGCCCGGGCGGCGCTCGTCGCGGCCGCCGCCGATCGCGTGGCTCAGCGTCTGGGCGTCACCCTGCGAGGCGACGCGGGCGCGCGAGCCGTCGAACATCGGCAGCAGGTCCTGATCGTCGTCGGCGAAGAGGTGCACCGCACCCGCGACGTACGCGAGGCCGACGTCCTGCTGCTCGGTGGGGCTGAGCCGATCGGGGTTCTTGGCACCGCACTCGGCGTCGGAGCCGTCGTACCAGTCGTCGTTGGCCGGCGCCTGGGCGATCCCGGGAGTCCACTCGGTGTTGAAGAAGTTGTGGTTGGCGCCCATCACCAGCACCGAGCTCTTGAACGACGTGTCGTCGGCGGCGAGGTCGCGGTTGTTGTCGGTGAACTGCTGGCCCTGGAGGTCGCTCACGTCGCCGTCGCAGAAGGGCAGCAGCGTGACCGTCGGGACGTACGGCGCGGTCTGCGCGGCGAAGTCGGTCGGCGCGATGAGCACCTGGCCGACGATCGTGTACGGCGCGCTGAGCGGGATCTCGAGCGAGGCCCGGTCGACGCCCTCGCCGCCGCGGCTGTGCCCGACCAGCACCACGCGGCTCAGGTCGACCTGGTGGGCCGCGGCGAGGTCGGCCCAGTGGTCGAGGTGCGCCTCGACGATCTGCGCGCGGGCGTCCGCGCCACCGTCGTCGAGCCGCCAGTCCTGGGCGTTGATGCCGTTGACCCGGACCGACACGGTCGCGTAGCCCTGCGACGCCAGCACCTGCTGGATGTAGTCGTAGCCGAGCTGGCTCGGGATCTCGGCGTACGGCGCCTTGCACGGCCAGTCGTCGCCGCCCCAGTCGTCGGGGTCGCGGGGGTCGTAGCAGACGCTGTGGCGACCGTGCAGGAAGAGCACGAGCGGGCGGGGTCCGGTCGCGGCGTCGGCCGCCGGCTCGACCACGTGGCCGACCATCTCGATCGGCTCGGGCATGCCCGCGACCTGCACCGGGTCGAGGGTGTAGTCGCTGGTGACGACGTCGTAGGGACCGGGCGTGCCCGGGTCGTCGGCGAGGGTCCGGGTGCCGGGCAGGTCGAGCGCCTTCGCCGGCGAGCCGCCGGTCCGGCGCCGGCTGTCGCTGGGCTCGTCGAGCCGCACGCCGGAGAGCAGCACGTCGAGGTCGGCCGGGTCGGGCCGGTGCTTCGAGGTCGTCACGACCCGCACGGTCCGCCCGTCGGGCTCGATCGTCGGCGTCGAGGTGACCGCGTCGGCGTCCAGACCCACGATCGTGGGCCGGTCCGAGGTCATCGGGAAGCGCGTCGGCGACGTCCAGGTCACGACGTACTGGTCACCGCCCGCCGACTGCACCCGCCAGGTGCCGTGGGCTCCCGCGACGGCGGCGGTCGGTGCCGGCGCGTGCTCGGGCGCCGCGAGCACGACCCCCGTCGTCAGCGACGTCGCGGCGAGCGACAGCAGTGCTGCGGCGGCGAACCACCCCGACGTACGACGAGCTCCCATGCCGAGCATCATGCACTGCCGTCCACCCAGCGACCGTGATTCGGCCGAGGACGCGTGCCGACCTAGGCTGGACCACCGTGAAGGCGCTGCTGCTCGAGAACATCCACCCGGTCGCCGTCGAGGTCCTCGAGGCCCGCGGCTTCGAGGTCGAGCTGCGCACGAGCTCCCTCTCCGAGGAGGAGCTGCTCGAGGCACTGCCGGGTGTCTCGCTGCTCGGCATCCGCTCCAACACCCACATCACCGAGAAGGTGCTCGACGGGGCGCCCGACCTGCTCGCGGTCGGCTGCTTCTGCATCGGCACCAACCAGGTCGACCTGGTCGCGGCGGCCGAGCGCGGGATCGCCGTCTTCAACGCCCCCTACTCCAACACGCGCAGCGTCGTGGAGCTCGTGATCGGCGAGATCATCGTGCTGGCCCGCCGACTCCAGGAGAAGACCGAGCGGATGCACGCCGGCGTCTGGGACAAGTCGGCCAAGGGCAGCCACGAGGTGCGCGGCCGGACGCTCGGCATCGTCGGCTACGGCAACATCGGGACCCAGCTCTCCAACCTCGCCGAGTCGATGGGCCTGCGGGTCGTCTTCTTCGACACCGCCGACCGGCTCGCCCACGGCAACGCGCGCCGGATGCGCAGCCTCGACGACCTGCTCGCCGAGGCCGACGTGGTGAGCATCCACGTCGACGGCCGGCCCGGCAACGCGGGCATGTTCGGCGCCGAGCAGTTCGCGAAGATGAAGCCGCGCAGCCTCTTCATCAACGCCTCGCGCGGCATGGTCGTCGACGACGAGGCGCTGCGGGAGAACATCCTCTCCGGCCACATCGCCGGCGCCGCGCTCGACGTCTTCCCGGTCGAGCCGAAGGCGCAGGGCGACGCGTTCGAGTCGGTGCTCCGCGGCCTCGACAACGTGATCCTCACCCCGCACGTCGGCGGCTCCACGCAGGAGGCCCAGGAGGAGATCGGCTACTTCGTCGCCGGCAAGCTCGGCGGCTTCGCGCTCGAGGGCCGCACCGAGCTGTCGGTCAACCTGCCCGCCGTGCTCGCACCCCAGCTCCAGGCCGGCCACCGGATCGGCTTCCTGCACGTCAACGTGCCGGGCGTCCTGGCTGGCGTCAACGGCGTCCTCGCCGACGCCGGAGCCAACGTCACCGGGCAGTACCTCTCGACCCGCGCGGAGCAGGGGTACGTCGTCACCGACACCCTCGACCCGCTGCCCGACGACGCGCTGGCCAAGCTGGCCGAGTCCGAGCACACGGTGTGGCTGCGCACCTGGGACGCGTAGGGCCATGATCCTGGACGCGCGGGAGCGGCTCGGTCGCGAGCTCTTCCTGCGCGTGGCCGGCCCCGACGGGGCTCGGCACGCCGAGCGCATCCACGGCCGCCCCGGACCGCGCTGGTTCGAGGCGGGCAGCCCGATCGCGCGGGTGCACGGCGACGCGTCGATGTTCGTCGGCGGGATCCGGGCGCTGCTGCTGCAGACGCTGCACCCGGCGGCCATGCGCGGCGTCGCCGAGCACTCCGGCTACCGCGGCGACATGTGGGGCCGGCTGGCGCGCACCAGCCGCTTCCTCGCGGTCACCACCTTCGGGCACGAGGACGACGCCCAGCAGGCCGTCGACGCGGTCCGCGCGATCCACGAGCGGGTGGTCGGCACACTGCCCGACGGCACTCCGTACGCCGCCTCCGACCCGCACCTCCTCGCGTGGGTGCACGCCGCCGAGATCGACAGCTTCCTGCTGGCGCACACCGTCTACGGCGCGGAGCCGCTGACCGGCGCGGACCGCGACACCTACGTCGCCCAGACCGCCGAGATCGCCCGCCGGCTGGGGGTCGTCGACCCGCCGACCACCGAGGCCGAGCTGGCACAGGTGCTGGCGTCGTACCGACCCGAGCTGCGCGGCACGCCCGAGGCGCGCGAGGCGGTCGCCTACGTCATCCTGCGGCCGCCGCTGCCCGTCCTCGCGCGGGCGCCGTACGCCGCCCTGGTCGCCGCCGCGGTCGGCCTGATGCCGCGCTGGACGCGGCGTCCCCTGCGGCTGCCGTGGCTGCCGGTCTCCGAGCGCACCGTCGTGCGCGCGCTCGGAGGTCTGACAACAACGACGATCCGGTGGGCGATGCGACCGAGGTCCTGACGCCCGGTCCAGCGCCGTAGCGAGCGGGCCTCCGCGCCGATCTGGCAAGGCGGAGGAGGGAGCCGTGGCGGAGCCACGGCGACTGACGACAACGCAGTCCAGATCGGATGCGGAAGTCCGCGCAGCAGGCGCGGGATCGGGTGTCGCGGCCTAAAGTGGACGCATGACTCGGGGGATGAGAGGGCGTTCTGTTGCGGCGCTCGCGGCGCTGGTGGCGCTGCTCGGCGCGTTGCTGACGGTGGGTGTGGCGATACCAGCGGACGCCGCGAAGGCAGCCGGCTACGCCTTCGGCACCATCCGCTTCCCCCACCACGACAGCCCGAAGGTCAAGGTCCTCTGGTTCACCCAGGACTGGAGCTACCTCGGCACCGCCAACGCCGCCGGCGGCAGCTACTCGATCAACCTCGACCCGGGCACCTACCACCTCCAGTTCGTGGACCAGCGGGCGTCGTACGTCACCGCCAAGTACGCCCCCACCGACGTCAAGGTGACCGTCCACGACGGGTCCGGCACCCGCAAGAACGTCACGATGACGCGCGGCGCCTTCATCACCGGCACCGTGAAGGCCCACGGCCGGCCGGCCGGCAAGGCGAAGGTCGTGGCGGCCAACACCGGCGAGCAGTCCTTCAGCACCACCGCGAACAAGAAGGGCCAGTTCGCGATCGGCGGGCTGCCCGCGAGCGGCTACTCGGTCTTCAGCTACGACCACCGGCACGCCTGGGTCGACAAGAGCACCTGGGCCGGCAACCTCGGCCCCGGTCAGTCGAACAACCTCGCCATCAACCTGCGCACGAAGGCCGGCAACCTGCGCGTCTACCTCTACACCTCGGCGGACGGCTCGAAGAACCGCGTCGCCGGCCACCCGGTCGTGACCGCGGTCAGCAAGAAGACCGGGCAGTTCTGGAGCGTGAAGAGCACGGGCGGCAGCGCCGTCTTCCAGGGCCTCTACCCCGGCCGCTACAAGCTGGTCGCCAACGGCTTCGGCAACTGGTTCGCCAAGACCGCCGCGGTCCAGGGCGGCAAGGTGAAGCCCGGACGTACCGCCTTCGGGACCTTCACCTACACCAAGCGCGGCGGATGGGTCACCGGCAACATCATCGACGGCACCTCGGGGACCCGACTCCAGAAGCCCTTCTCCTCGTCGACCGGCGCCAAGATCGACCTCTACTCCACGGAGGGCGCGCTCATCGGCACCGGCTACTCCGACGACGACGGCGACTTCAAGGTCGAGGGCCAGCTCTCCACCCAGTCCGGGGTGACGCTCGTGGTCACCCCGCCCGCCGACAGCGGCGGCTACATGATCGGCGACGGCTACTGCCAGTACGACGGCACGCAGGTCGCGGACCTCTCGATCACGATCGGCCAGGAGAGCGACGCCGGAGCGGTCGAGGTGCCCCGTCACCCGGGCCAGGAGAACCCCGACTGCACGAGCTGAGCCGAACTTGAGCGAACCCTCGCACGATCTTGAGGGAGACCCAAGGTGGGCTTTTTACGCTGGACGGGTCGCCGAGAGCCCGGTGGCACCTCATCCCACCTGGAGCCCGCATGTCCCGCACCGTTTCTCGCGCCGGTGTCCTCGCTGTCGTCGTCGGCCTGGTCGCCGCGCTGGTCGTCCTGCTGCCGACCGCGCCCGCCGAGGCCGCCTCGAAGGGCCGGGTCCGCGGCTACATCGCGACCGCCGGCAGCGACCACCCGCCGCTCAAGGTCTCCTGGTTCACCTCCGACTGGCAGTACCTCGGCTCCCGCTCGGTCTCCCGCAGCGGCGGCTACGGGCTGGCGCTCAAGCCCGGCACCTACCGGCTCCAGTTCTCCGACAAGCGCCCGTCGTACGACGTGACCAAGCTGGCGTCCGCTGACACCACGGTCACCGTCCGCGCCGGCTCCACGACCGTCCGCAACGTGCGGATGACCCGCGGCGCGGCCATCACCGGCACCGTCAGGGCCGGCGGCCAGGCCGGCCGGCACGCGACCGTGATCGCCGCCAGCGCCGACCGTCGCTCCTTCTCGACCGTCGCCAACGACAAGGGCCAGTTCGCGATCGGCGGCCTGCCCGCCGGCAGCTACTCGGTCTTCACCTACGACCACGGCAAGAAGTACGTCGGCAAGAGCGTCTACGTGCGGAAGCTGAAGCCCGGCCACCCGCAGAACCTCGGCATCCACCTCACGAAGAAGGCCGGCAGCCTCATCGTCGACCTCTACGCCGGCCGCGAGGCGATCGACAAGACCCTCGTCGTGACCGCGATCAGCAAGCAGACCGGGCAGTTCTGGACGGTCAAGGCCAAGCACGGCACCGTCGTCCTGCACGGCGTCTACCCCGGCCGCTACCAGCTGATCGTGCCCGGGTACGGCGACTTCCTGGCCCGCACCGGCAACGTCGCACGCGGCGTGGTCCGCGCCGGCCGTCCGGCGTTCGGCAGCTTCCGGCTGACCCAGCGCGGCGGCGCGTTCACCGGCCGGCTGCTCACCGGCGACGACGACGAGCCGGTCGGCAAGGCGACGGTCCGGATCTACGACACGGCCGGCGCGATCGTCGCCGAGACCACCACGGCCAACGACGGCACCTTCCGCGTCGGCGGCCGCCTCGGCACCATGAAGACCGCCTCGCTGGTGGCCTTCGCCGGCTCCGAGATGGACTACTACGACGTGCTGCGCGTCCGCGGCCTGTCGATCAAGGTCAACCAGACCAAGGACCTCGGCGACCTCGTGCTGCCGGCCAAGCCGTCCGCGACGGTTGTCGGCGAGGTCGTCGACGCCTCCAACACCGCGATCTCCTTCGCCCACGCCACCGTCCAGCTCACCAACGCCAAGGGCACCGTGATCGGGTCCACCACGAGCGCCACGGACGGCTCCTTCACGATCGACAAGCACCTGCTCTCGCAGAGCGGCGTCTCCGTCGTCGTCACCCCGGCCGGCAACAACGTCACGCTCGACGGCACGACCTACAGCTGCCAGTACGTCGCCAGCACCCACGGCGGGATCGTCCTCGAGGCCGGGGCGACCCGCGACCTCGGTCTGGTCGGCGTGGCCCGCAAGACCGGCGGCACCTGCAACGCGCCGCTGGGCGACGGGGTGGTCCGCTGATCGCCGGCCGGCGACCGTCAGCCGACCACCATGTCGGTGTCGGCCCAGTAGGCCCGCATGCTGGTGACGACCCCGTCGTCGTCGAAGGTCATCACGTCGATCGGCGAGAGCGTGTAGGTCTTCTCGCCGGCCTTGGTGACGATCTCGAAGTGGAAGGCCGCCTGGCCGCCGCCGATGCGGGCGGTGATCAGCCGGGTCTCCTGGTCGAGACCCTCCAGGGTCGCGTAGAACTCGCGGATCGCGGCGTGGCCGGTGCGCACGTCGCTGCCGATCGGGTCCTCGACGGTGGCGTCCTCGGCGTACAGCGCGACGATCTCGTCGGCGGTGCCGGTGCCGACCAGCGCGACGTACCGCTCGACGACCTCACGGATGCGCTCCGGACTGGCGCTCATCGGACCCTCCTGGCAGTAGAACGTGTTCTCAGCTGGCCCACCGTAGCGCGCGGTCGGCCCGGGCGTCTTGAATGGGCGCCGTGGACCTCCTGATGGCCTGGCCGCTGCCCGGCGCCCGGGCCCTCGGCGCCCAGCTCGTCGCGTCGTACGACCACCCCGAGCGGCGCTACCACGACGGACGGCACCTCGCGGAGGTGCTCGAGCGGATCCACGAGCTCGCCGCGGACGGCGAGGAGTTCGACCGGCTGCCGGTGGTGCTGGCCGCCTGGTTCCACGACAGCGTCTACGACGGGCAGCCGGACGCCGAGCGGCGCTCCGCCGCGTGGGCGGCCGAGGCGCTGCCGACCCTCGTCGAGCAGGAGGTCGTCGACGAGGTGGTCCGGCTGGTGATGGTCACCGAGCACCACCGCCCCGACGACGGCGACCGCAACGGCTGCGCGCTCTCCGACGCCGACCTGGCCATCCTCGCCGCCGCGCCGGACCGCTATGCGGAGTACGTCGCCGCCGTCCGCGAGGAGTACGCCCACATCGCCGACGCCGACTTCGCGGCCGGCCGGGCCGCGGTGCTGCGGGACCTGCTGGCCAAGCCGCACCTCTTCCAGACCGCCCGGGCCCGCTCGTCCTGGGAGGCCGCCGCCCGGGCCAACGTCGCGGCGGAGCTGGGCGGGCTGGAGGGCGCGAGGGCGTAGTCCCGCACGTTTTCGCGGTCCCCCCGGGGCCGCCCCGGCGCAAGGTGGGGGAGGACGGCCCACCCCCCCCCCCATTCCCCGCCCCCGGGCCCCCCCCCCCCCGCCCCGGGGGGGCACTCCCCCCTCGACGACTTCCGGACCCGGAGGCCGGCGGAGATCAGCCGAGCGACGAGCTCGCGGGAGGTGACGGGGACGGCGCCGGCGGCGACCACCTCGTCGTACCACTCGGCGGGCACGTCGTAGTGGTCGCGGTCGAAGCCGCGCTCGGGGATGCCGACGGAGCGGGCGAAGACGTGCAGCTCGTCGTAGGAGGCGTCGCTGGCGAGGTGGGACCACAGGCGCCCGTGGCCGGCGGCGTTGGGCGGGTCGATGAGGACGGTCATCCGACCGAGCGCACCGCCCGGTCGAGCGCGTCATCGACGAGCAGCCGCCAGGAGCGCACGAGGGCGGCGTCGACGTAGGCCTTCGCGGAGCCACCGGGCCGGCCCTGGCGCTCGAGGTGGAAGGAGCGGACGCCGGCGCGGACGAGCCACGGGACCTGCTCGGCGACCAGTCCGCCCTCGGCGACGAGCAGACCGCCGATGCGGGGGTCGGAGCCGGCGAGCGCGAGCAGGTCGTCGAAGCCGGACTCGAGGCCGCGCGGCGAGCCGGCCGACCGGACCCCGGCCAGGCCGGGCAGGTCGATCAGGCGGCGCCACGACCGGCGCGGGTCGAGGGTGTCGTCGACGGCGCGCCCGAAGGTCCACGGGACGTCGGGGAGCAGGTCGGCGAGGTAGACGCAGAGCTCCGTGTCGACCTCGAGGTCGGCGTCGAGGAAGCCGAAGGTGAAGCCGTCGGTACCCGACCCGACGTAGTCCTCACCGAGCCCGGCGAGCCGGGTGAGCTCGCCGCCGGTGGTGCTCCAGGTGTCGTTGAGGCGCAGCACCACGTGGACCGGGACGTCGGCCTCGCGGCAGACCGCGGACACGAGTGCGGGCTCGGGCGACATGCCGGCCTGGGTGGCCAGGAGCAGGCGGTCGGCACCGCCCTCCTGCGCACCCGCCACGTCGCGCGGGTCGCAGACGGCCACCTCGAGGAGCGCCACGCCCATGAGGGCATCGTAGGCAGCCGGAGCCGCCGTACGCCGGAGGCGCGACTTGAACGAGGGGGAAGATGGGGGAATGGACGACGCCTTGCTGTTCGAGGCGCGTGCTCGGGTGCTGGCCGACCTGGAGGCGCGCCACCACGCGACCTCCGCGGCGGTGTCGGCACTCGAGGACGCCGTGGCCCAGCGCAAGTGGTGGGCCGACCAGTGGCCCGAGGGCGCGACCTACCTCGCCGGACTCGTCGCCCAGGACGTCCAGGACGCGCTCTTCGAGACCGTCGGCCGGTGGCCGGTGTGCCTCACCTGCGGCAACGGCGCGCCGCAGCACGCGCTCTACATCCAGCCGGACCTCGGCGGTCCCGACCCCGTGTGGGTGTGCGAGGAGAGCGGTGACGTGATCGCGCCGCTCGGCGGGCTATGACTCCGACCCGACCTGCAGCCACATGGTGAAGCGGTCGGCGCGGTAGGCCGTCCGCGAGACCTCGACGACCTTCTCCCCCGCCAGCGCCCGGCGCGAGTGACGCAGCACGGCAGCACCGGCCTCGACCTCGAGCAGCTCGGCCTCCTCGGCCGTCGCGGCGTCGGCGTTGATGGAGTCCTCGGCCCAGGTCGGACGCATGCCGCGCGACTCGAGGGCGTCGTACAGGCTCGTGGGCATGCCGCTCTGCAGGAAGCCGGGGATCAGCACCTCGTTGAGGTAGGCGTCCTCGAGGCACATCGGCGCCGCGTCCGCACGCCGCAGCCGGCGCCAGTGGATGACGGCGTCACCCTCGGAGATGTTGAGGGCCCGGGCCACGCCGGGGCCGGCCTGCTCGCGGCGCGCGAGCAGGGTCTGCGACTCCGCCAGCAGCCCGCGACGGGCCATCTCCTCGGTGTAGCTGGTCAACCTGCTCGCGGCACGCCGCGGGCGGGCCACGAAGGTGCCCCGCCCCGGGATGCGCTCCAGAAGGCCCTCGACCACGAGGGCGTCCATGGCCTGTCTCACCGTCATGCGGGCGACCCCGAACCGATGCACCAGCTCCCGTTCCGAAGGTGCAGGTGAACCGGGTGCCGCCCCCGTGACGAGAGTGCGCACGTACTCACGCACCTGGACGTGCTTCAGGGCACGTCCCTCGGTCACCAGCAACTCGTCCACGGGTCGAACTGTAGGCATGCGGGACCCTCCGCGTCCCCGGTTCCGGAGACTCCGTCCACGCTTGCGGAAATCCTGATGTTCGGACGGTTGACGACCGGAATCCGGCGCGGATCGCCTACTCGGTCGCGATCGCCCGCAGCACGTCGAGCCGCGCGGCCCGACGGGCGGGGAAGACCGCGGCCAGCACCCCGATCACCACCGAGAGCAGCAGGAAGACGCCGAGCTGGCCGACCGGCACGCTGATCACCTCCAGACCCTGGTCGCGGACGGCGTACATGAGCGCGATGCCGAAGCCGATGCCCATGACCACGCCGAGCACCGCACCGAGCACCGCGATCACCACGGACTCGAGGGTGATCATCAGCCGCAGCTGCCGCCGGTTGACCCCGATCGCGCGCAGCAGCCCCACCTCGCGGGTCCGCTCGATGACCGACAGCGCCAGGGTGTTGACGATGCCGAGCACGGCGATCACCAGCGCGAGACCGAGCAGCGCGAAGATCATCAGGACGAACTGGTCGATCGGCTCTCGCTGCTCCTGGGCGAACTCGGCCTGGTCCTTGACGGTGACCACCGGCAGGTCGGCGACGACGGCATCGAGACGGTCCTGGACGCCCGGCGAGTCGTCGGTGAAGAGGATCACCACGTTGTCGCTGGTCGGGAAGCCCGCGTCGGCGAAGTCGTCGAAGGTCATCAGCACCGGCGCGGCGATCACCGGGTTGTCCTCGAAGATCCCCGCGACGGTGTAGGTCCGCTTGCCCGCGGGCAGGTCGAGCTCGATCCGGTCGCCGACGGCGTAGTCCTCGTCGTCGGCGAACGACCGCTGCAGCAGCACCGACCCCGACGCCAGGCCGGCGGCGCTCCCGTCGCTCACGTCGAGCTCGAAGCGCCCCACGTCCGCGGGGTCGATCGCCGCGACCCCCTGCCGGTCCCCGCGCCGCTGACCGGCGCTGAAGCGCTCGCGCACGACGTGCTCGACGCCGTCGACCTTCGCCATCGCGTCGCCGATCTTCGGCGAGAAGCCCTGCCCGATCACGTTGCTGACGACGTAGTCGCCGACGAAGTTCTCCTCGATCGACCGGTCCACGCTGGCCTTGGCCGAGTCGCCGACGATCGCCATCGTGCACGCCAGCGCCAGCCCGATCATCAGCGCCGACGCGGTGGCGGCGGTCCGGCGCGGGTTGCGCAGCGCGTTCTGGCCGGCGAGGTTGCCGACCGCTCCGAAGACCCGGGCGAAGGTCGCGCGCGCGGCCGCCAGGAAGGGGCGGCTGATCACCGGGCTGGCCGTCGCGACGCCGAGCAGGATCGCGAGGATGCCACTGCCCGTCTGCCAGCCGCCGTGCGGGAGGTCGCCGAAGAGCCCGAGGTAGAGGTCGACGAGACCGACCGCGATCAGACCGAGGCCGGCGCCGAACCGCCGCCGCAGCGACGCCTCGGGCAGCGCCACGTCGTCGCGCAGCGCCTGCACCGGAGCGATCCGGGTGGTGCGCCGGGCGGGCAGCCAGGCCGCCGCCATCGTGACCAGGATGCCGACGGCGTACGCCGCCAGGAAGGTGCGCGGCGCGAAGATCAACGGCTGCCCCGAGAGGTCCAGCCCGAAGTTGGCGAAGAGCGCCCGGATGCCCATCGCCAGCAGCACGCCGAGGCCGAGCCCGAGGGTCGCGCCGACGACGCCGACCACGAACGCCTCAAGCTGCACCGACCAGAGCACCTGCCGTTTCGAGGCACCGAGCGCTCGCAGCAACGCGAGCTCGCGGCTGCGCTGCGCGACCAGGATCGAGAAGGTGTTGACTATGAGGAAGGCGCCGACCACCAGGGAGATGCCGGCGAAGATCAGCAGGAAGGTGGTGAGGAAGGAGATCGCCTGCAGCAGGTCGGAGGCGGACTCGTCGGCGGCGTCGTCGCCCGTGAGCGCCTCGACGTCGTCGGGCAGCAGCGGCTCCACCTCGTCGCGCAGCTGCGACTGGGAGACACCGTCGGCGGCGGTGACCCAGATGTCGGTGAAGGCGTCCCTCCCGTCCAGGAAGAGGTCCTGCGCGGTCGCCGTGTCGAACGCGGCGTACGTCGCGCCGTTGAGCGACCCGCCGCTCGGGAAGCCGGCGATGCCGACGAGCGTCGGGGTCAGCGGCTTGACCGCCAGGCCGCCGTCCGAGCCGGTCTTCCTCAGCTCCGCCACGTCCTCGACGCCCGCGGTCGACGGGATGATCGCGACCCGGTCGCCGACCTCGTAACCCGCCCGCTCCGCGGTGCGCTCGTCGAGCACCACCTCGTCCGGGCCGTGCGGCTCGTGGCCCTGCACGATCTCCAGCCCGGGGAGCCCGTGGCCGGCCGGGGCGTCGGACCAGTTGCCGCCGATGGCCGGCGGCCCGAAGCCGCTGACCACCTTGCCGTCCGTGCTGATGACGAAGACGCCGATCGCCGAGACGTTGCCGTCCGCGCGGGCCGCGTCGGGCAGGGCGGCGAGCCGGTCCACGAGGTCGGCCGGCAGGGTCAGCGTCGACGGCGCGCCGTCGGTCGTCGTGCCGCCGTCAGGCCGGACCACGACGTCGCCGACGGTCGAGGCGAAGAGCGCGGTGAAGCTGCGGTTGAGGGTGTCGGAGAAGATCAGCGTCCCGGCCACGAAGGCGACGCCGAGGACGATCGCGAAGGTGCTCAGCAGGAGCCGGACCTTGCGGCCCAGCAGGCTCTTGAGCGCCGCCTTGATCACGGCGTCGCCTCGGCCATCCGGTTCATCACCTCGAGCACGCGCTCGCGCGTCGGGTCACGGAGCTCCTCGACGATGCGGCCGTCGGCGAGGAAGACGACCCGGTCGGTGTACGCCGCGGCCACGGGGTCGTGCGTCACCATCACGACCGTCTGGTCGTGCGCATCGACGCTGCGGCGCAGCAGCTCGAGCACCTCGGCGCCGGAGCGGGAGTCGAGGTTGCCGGTCGGCTCGTCGGCGAAGACGATCCGCGGCCGGCCGGCCAGCGCACGGGCGACCGCGACCCGCTGCTGCTGCCCGCCGGAGAGCTCGTTGGGCTTGTGGTGCAGGCGGTCGCGGATGCCGACGGTGTCGATGACGCTGTCGAACCAGGCCCGGTCCGGCTTGCGACCGGCGATCGACATCGGCAGCGTGATGTTCTCCTCGGCGGTCAGCGTCGGCACCAGGTTGAAGGACTGGAAGACGAAGCCGATCTGGTCGCGGCGCAGCGTGGTCAGCGCCTTGTCGCCCAGGGTGGTCAGGTCCTGGTCGCCGATCAGCACCTCGCCGGAGTCGGCCCGGTCGAGCGCCGCGCAGCAGTGCATCAACGTCGACTTGCCCGAGCCGCTCGGCCCCATCACCGCCGTGAACTCGCCCGCGGCGATGTCGAGCGACACGTCGTCGAGCGCGCGCACCAGCGCCTGCCCGGTGCCGTAGGTCTTCGTCAGGTTCCGCACGCGCGCGGCCGGCGAGCTCATGGGTCCAGCCAACCGTGCGCGGGTCTCCCGCGCCACCGGCTCACCCCTGAGATCACCCCGGGGTCGTGGCGCCGCGATCCGGCCGCCTCCCCTCCTTCTCAGGCGACCCCGTTCACTTCTCGGCCGTCGCAACCCCTGAGAAGTGCACTAGAACAGGTGTTCGAACACGGCGTATGCTCGAGGACATGGACTTCCAGGGATCGCTGTTCGGGGCGACGACCGCCGAGGCGCCCACGTTCGAGGCGATCGAGCGGCGCGTCCTCACCCGCGGCGCCTGGGTCGATGTCGCGCGCGGCTGGCTGCCGGAGGCCGACGACGTCTTCGCGGCGATGGTCGCCGACGTGCCCTGGCGGGCCGAGCGGCGCCAGATGTACGACCGGGAGGTCGACGTCCCGCGCCTGCTGCACACGTACGGCGTGGGCGAGCCGCTCCCCCACCCTGCGCTCGGCCGGGCGCGGGGCGCGCTGTCGGCGCACTACCGGCCGGAGCTCGGCGAGCCCTTCGTGACCGCCGGCTGCTGCTACTACCGCGACGGCCGCGACAGCGTCGCCTGGCACGGCGACACCATCGGGCGCGGCAGGCTCGAGGACACCATGGTCGCGATCGTCTCGCTCGGGGACCCCCGCCGGCTCGCGCTGCGGCCGCGGATCGGCGGCGCCTCGATCTCGATCGAGATGGGCCACGGCGACCTGCTGGTCATGGGCGGCTCCTGCCAGCGCACCTGGGAGCACGCCGTCCCCAAGGTCGCCCACGCCGGGCCGCGGATCTCGGTGCAGTTCCGGCCGCTCAACGTGTTCTGAGGTCGGGCGGAACACCCGCTTGATCGCGGGTGTTGGGTGGAGTCATGGAGCCTCGGGCGACGATCGGACTGACCGGCCTGGCCACGATGGGCCGCAACCTCGCACGCAACATCGCGCGGCACGGACACACCATCGCGGTCCACAACCGCACGGAGGCGCGGACGACCGCGCTCGTCGAGGAGTTCGGGGACGAGGGCGACTTCGTGCCGAGCGCATCGATGGCCGACTTCGTCGCCAGCATCGAGCGGCCGCGGGCGATCGTGATCATGGTCAAGGCCGGCGCGGGCACCGACGCCGTCATCGACGAGCTGGTGCCGCTGCTCGACGAGGACGACATCGTCGTCGACGGCGGCAACGCCCACTTCACCGACACCCTGCGACGCCAGCGCGCGCTCGAGGAGCGCGGGCTCCACTTCGTCGGGATGGGCGTCTCGGGCGGCGAGGAGGGCGCGCTCAACGGCCCCTCGATCATGGTCGGCGGCTCCGACCACGCCTACGAGCGGCTGGCGCCCGTCCTCGAGTCGATCGCCGCGCAGGTCGACGGCACGCCCTGCTGCGCGCACGTCGGTCCCGACGCCGCCGGCCACTTCGTGAAGATGGTCCACAACGGCATCGAGTACGCCGACATGCAGCTCATCGCCGAGTCCTACGACCTCCTGCGGCACGTCGGCGATCTCCGGCCCGCCGAGATCGCCGAGGTCTTCCGCGAGTGGAACGGCGGCGACCTCGAGTCGTTCCTCATCGAGATCACGGCGACCGTGCTGGACCACGTCGACGCCGACACCGGCCGGCCCTTCGTCGACGTCGTGCAGGACGCCGCCGAGCAGAAGGGCACGGGCCGCTGGACGGTGCAGAGCGCGCTCGACCTCGGCGTGCCGGTCACGGGGATCGCGGAAGCAACCTTCGCCCGCAGCCTGTCCGGCCACACCGACCAGCGCGCCGCCGCGCGCGAGGTCTTCGCCACCGACCCCGACCCGGTCGAGGTGGAGCGGGACGCCTTCGTCGACGACGTGCGCGCCGCGCTGTACGCCTCGAAGGTGGTCGCCTACGCGCAGGGCTTCGACCAGATCGCGGCCGGCAGCGACGAGCACGACTGGGACGTCGACCCGGGCGCGATGGCCACGATCTGGCGCGGGGGCTGCATCATCCGAGCGCAGTTCCTCGACCGCATCAAGGAGGCGTACGACGCCGAGCCCGACCTGACGACGCTGCTCACGACGGCCTACTTCGCCGACGCGGTGAAGCAGGGCGAGGCGGCGTGGCGGCGCGTGGTGGCGACGGCGGTCGCCGCCGGCGTGCCCACGCCCGCGTTCTCGTCGTCCCTCGCCTACTTCGACGCCCTGCGCCGCGAGCACCTGCCCGCGTCGCTGATCCAGGCGCTGCGCGACAACTTCGGCGCCCACACCTATGCCCGCACCGACCGGCCCGGCACGTTCCACACCGCCTGGGCCGAGGACCTCACCGAGAAGGAGATCTCCGCATGACGCAGACGACGACCGCCACCGACTCCGGCACCTTCAGCATCGGCGGCGACCTGCCCGTCGTCCGCCTCGGCTACGGCACCATGCAGCTGCCCGGCGAGGGCGTCTGGGGTCCGCCGAAGGACCACGGCAACGCGATGATCGTGCTGCGCCGCGCCGTCGAGCTCGGCATCACGCTCTTCGACACCGCCGACTCTTACGGGCCGGAGACCGCCGAGCAGCTGCTCCGCGACGCGCTGCACCCCTACCCGGACGACCTGGTCATCGCGACCAAGGCCGGCCTCACCCGGCAGGGCCCGGGCATCTGGACGCAGCTCGGCTTCCCGCCGTACCTGCGCCAGCAGTGCGAGCTCAGCCTGCGCCGGCTCGGCGTCGAGACGATCGACCTCTTCCAGCTGCACCGGATCGACAAGGCCTACCCGCTCGAGGACCAGGTGGGCGAGCTGAAGAAGCTGCAGGAGGAGGGGAAGATCCGCCACATCGGCCTCTCCGAGGTGTCGGTCGAGCAGCTCGAGGCGGCCCGGAAGGTCGCCGAGATCACGACCGTGCAGAACCTCTACAACCTCGGCAACCGCTCGGCCGAGGCGCTGCTCGACAACTGCGAGCAGGAGGGCATCGGCTTCATCCCGTGGTTCCCGCTCGCCACCGGTGAGCTGTCGAAGGACGACGGGCCGCTGGCCGACGCATCCCATGACCACGGCGCCACGCCGTCGCAGCTCGCGCTCGCCTGGCTGCTGCGCCGCTCCTCCGTGATGCTGCCGATCCCGGGCACCTCCAGCGTCGCGCACCTCGAGCAGAACACCGCGGCCGCGCAGATCGAGCTGACCGACGAGGAGTTCGAGAGGCTCTCGGCGATCAACGCGGATCTCGGTGCCCCGATCCCCACGGCGACCACAGCGGCGGAGGACGAAGACTGGCGCTCAGGCGCAGCACGCCGTCACTGCTCGACCAGCGCTTCGAATAAGGATTCGCCGACGGTCCCTGCCGCTTGAAACACTCGTTTCCGATGAGTACGAACGCCCCCGACCGCTTGACCCTCCGCAGCTTCTGGCACGACCTGCCTCGCGAGGGCAAGCTCCTGCTGTCCGTGGTGGTGTTCGAGTTCATCGGCACCGGCCTGGTGCTGCCGTTCAACGTCATCTACCTGCACGAGGTGCGGGGCTTCGCGCTCAGCGACGCCGGCCTGCTCCTCGCGCTGCCGCCGCTGGTCGGCTTCCTCGTCGTCGGTCCCGGCGGCAGCGCCATCGACCGCTGGGGCGCGCGCCGGATCCTGGTCGGCGCGCTCGTGCTCCAGGTGATCAGCAACGTCGTGCTGGCCTTCGCCTCGACGCAGGCGGCGGCCGCGGTCGCACTGCTGCTCAGCGGCATCGCCTTCGGCGTCTCGTGGCCGGGCTTCCAGGCGTTCATCGCCGCGGTCATCCCGTCCGAGCTGCGGCAGCGCTACTTCGGGGTGAACTTCACCCTGCTCAACCTCGGCATCGGCATCGGCGGCCTGGTCGCGGGCGCGTTCGTGCGCGTCGACCACCTGCCGACCTTCCAGGTGATCTACCTCGGCGACGCGGTGAGCTACCTGCCCGCCCTCTTCCTGATGCTGGTGCCGCTGCGGCACGTCGCCGGCCGGGTCGAGCACCACGAGGAGGCGGTCGCCCGGGTCGGCTACCTCGAGGTCGTCCGCCGTCCCGCCGTCGCGTCGATGCTGGTGATCAGCTTCGTCTCGTCGTACGTCGGCTACTCGCAGCTCAATGCCGGCATGCCCGCCTTCGCCCGGTCCGTCGGCGAGATCTCGACGCAGGGCCTCGGCCTCGCCTTCGCCGCCAACACGCTGGTGATCGTGCTGCTCCAGCTCGTCGTGCTGCAGCGGATCGAGGGCCGCCGCCGGACCCGGATCATCAGCGTGATGGCGGCCGTGTGGGCGGTGTCGTGGCTGCTCCTCGGCTCCACCGGAGCCGTCTCCGGCACCTGGGCCGCCACGATGCTCGTGGCCGCGTCGGCGTCGGTCTTCGCCTTCGGCGAGACGCTGCTGCAGCCGACCGTGCCGGCGCTGGTCAACGACCTCGCCCCCGACCACCTGCGCGGCCGCTACAACGCCGCGAGCTCGGCGGCCTTCCAGCTCGCCCAGATCATCGCGCCGCCGATCGCGGGCTTCCTGATCGGCCACCACCTGGGCAGCGTCTACATCGGCACCCTCGTCGTCGGCTGCGGCCTGCTGGCCGTGCTGTCCGTGCTGCGGCTCGAGCCGCAGCTCCCGCCGGGCGTCAACGGGGTCCGCGAGGCGGAGCTGGTCGCCGACGTCTCGGCCACCCTCTCCCCGACCCCTAAGACCGCCGCCGACTGAGCAGCCAGGCGATCACCACGAGGACCACCGCCGCGCCGGCCGCCTGCTTCCAGTAGCTCTTCGCGAGCACCGGCAGCACCGCCGTACCGAGGTCCAGCGCGTCGTCCTGCGCCGCCGCGGCCGGCTCCGCGGCCGGCCGAGGGGGTAGTCCCGGACGTTCTCGTGGTTGCTCGGGGGTGACGACCACGTCTTCGTCCGGGACTACCCCACCGTCCTCCGCCGGCTGCGGGCCCCCCGTGGGACCCGCAGCCAGGCGCTGCTCGAGGCAGGTGACGAACTGCCCGAGGAGCTTGTCGGAGACGTCCTGCATGACGCCGCGACCGAACTGGGCCGGCTTGCCGGTGATCGCCAGGTCGGTCACCACCTCGACGTCGGTCGAGGTCGTACCCGCCGGGGCCATGGTCAGCGTGACCTTGGCCCCGGCGGTGCCGTTGCCGCGCTTGTCCTTGCCCTTCGCGTCGACCACGAAGCGGTGCGCGGACTCGTCCTTCTCCACGAACGTGCCGGATCCGTTGTAGACCAGCGCGATCGGGCCGAGCTTGACCTTCACCGATCCCGAGAAGGAGTCGTCCTCGACCGACGAGACGGTGGCGCCCGGGAAACACTCCGCCACGGACGCGATGTCCTGGAAGTGCGCCCACGTCTCGTCGACCCCCGTTGGAACGGTGAACCGATGGGTGAGGTCCATCAGGCCCCCGCGGCAGCGAGCACCGCGCGCCGGGTCAGCACCCGGGCGAGGTGGCTGCGGTAGTCGGCGTCGCCGTTCAGGTCGCTGGGCGGGTTGGTGCCGTCGGTGGCCCGCTCCGCGGCCGCGTGTACGGCGTCCTCGGTCGCGGGCTGGCCGGCCAGCGCGTCCTCGACCCCGCTCGCCCGGATCGGCGTCGAGCCCATGTTGGTCAGGCCGATCCCGGCCTCCGCGATCGCGTCGCCCTCCATCCGGACCGTCGCCGCGACCGCGACGATCGGCCACTGGTGGGCGACCCGCACGAACTTCTCGTAGTGCGCACCCCAGCCCGTGTGCTTGGGGACCCGGACCTCGGTGAGGATCTCGTCCTCGCCGATCGCGGTCTCGAAGAGGTCGACGAAGAAGTCGTCGGCACCCACGGTCCGGGTGCCACCGGAGCCTTGGATGACGAACGACGCCCCCAGCGCCCGAGCGGGGGCTCCGAGGTCGCCTGCGGGGTCGGCGTGCGCGAGCGCGCCACCGAAGGTGCCGCGGTGCCGCACCTGCGCGTCGGCGAGGTGCTCGACCGCCTTGGTGATGAGCAGCGCGTGCTCGGCGACCAGCGGGTCGGCGCCGACCACCGCGTGCGGCGTCATCGCGCCGATCACGATCGCGTCGCCGTCGTCGCGGACGCCGCGCAGCGACTCGATCCGGCCGAGGTCGATGATCCACTCGGGTGCGTTGAGCCGCATCCGGAGCACCGGCAGCAGGCTCTGCCCGCCGGCGATGATCTTGGCGTCGTCGCCGTGCTCCGCGAGCGCGGCCAGCGCGTCCTCGACCGAGGTGGGCGCCACGTAGTCGAACGCTGCGGGGATCATGCCTGCTCTCCTTCCCCGTCGAAGTGCGGCATCGCGTCGGCCGTCGTCGACCCGCCCGCCCCCGGCCCGTTGATCGCCCGCCACACTCGCTCCGGCGTGCACGGCATCTGGATGTCGTTCACGCCGAGGTGGCGGACGGCGTCGACGACCGCGTTCACGACCGCCGGCGTCGAGGCGATGGTGCCGGCCTCGCCGACGCCCTTCGTACCCAGCGAGTTGGTCGTCGACGGCGAGGTGGTGTGGTCGATGTCGAAGCTGATCGTGTCGGCCGCCGTCGGCAGGAGGTAGTCGACGAACGACCCGGACACGAGCGTCCCGGAGTCGTCGTAGACCGCCTCCTCCCACAGGGCCTGGGCGATGCCCTGCACGAGGCCGCCGTGCACCTGCCCGCTCACGATGAGCGGGTTGATGATGTTGCCGATGTCGTCCACGCAGACGTACTTGCGCATCGTCAGGGCACCGGTCTCGGTGTCGACCTCCATCGCGCACAGGTGGGTGCCGTGCGGGAAGGAGAAGTTGACCGGGTCGTACGTCGCGTCCGAGTCGAGCTGGGGCTCGACCCCCTCGGGGTAGTCGTGTGCGGCGAAGACCGCGGTGGCGACCTCCCCGATCCCCATCCCCTGGTCGGTGCCGCGGACGGTGAAGCGACCGCCCGAGAACTCCAGGTCGTCGACCGACGCCTCGAGCAGGTGGGCCGCCACCGGCTTGGCCTTCTCGATCACCTTGTCGGCGGCTCGCACGAGGGCCTCGCCGCCCACCACCAGGGACCGGGAGCCGTAGGTGTCCAGGCCGCGGTGGGCGACCTGGGTGTCGCCGTGCAGGATCTCGACGTCCTCGAACGCGACCCCGAGCCGGTCCGCGACGATCTGGCTGAACGCCGTCTCGTGGCCCTGGCCGTGCGCCGACGCTCCGGTGGTCACCTCGACCTTGCCGGTCGCCAGCATCCGGACGCTGGCGTACTCCCAGCCGCCGGCGCCGTAGTCGAGGGTGCCGAGCACCCGCGACGGCGCGAGGCCGCACATCTCGGTGAAGGTCGAGATGCCGATGCCGAGCTGCACCTTGTCGCCGCTCGCGCGCCGCGCCATCTGCTCGGCGCGCAATTCGTCGTAGCCGAACATCTCCTTGGCCCTGGCGGTGGCGGCCTCGTAGTTGCCGCTGTCGTACTCGAGTCCGCAGACCGTCGTGAACGGGAACTCGTCGTGCTTGATCCAGTTCTTCTCGCGGATCGCGAGGGGGTCGACGCCGACCTCGGCGGCGAGCTCGTCCATCATCCGCTCGATCCCGAACGTCGCCTCGGGCCGGCCGGCGCCGCGGTAGGCGTCGGTCCAGGTCTTGTTGGTCAGGACCGTCTGGCAGGCGAAGTGGTAGGCGGGGAACTTGTAGATGGCGTTGAACATGAAGGCGCCGAGGACCGGCACGCCGCCGCCGACGATGGCGACGTAGGCGCCGAGGTCGGCGAGCAGCTCGACCTTGAAGCCCGTGACGGTGCCGTCCTTCTCGGCCGCGAGCGTCAGCTTCTGCCACTGGTCGCGGCCGTGGTGGGCCGAGAGCAGCGACTCGGAGCGGGTCTCGGTGTACTTGACCGGCTTGTGGATCCGGCGCGCGACCGCCCAGGCGATCCACTCCTCGGGCGTGACCTGGAGCTTGCCGCCGAAGCCGCCGCCGACGTCGGGGGCGATCACCCGGATCTTGGACTCGGGCACGCCGGTGGTCGCGGCGAGCGCGAAGCGGAGGATGTGCGGGATCTGGGTCGCCGACCACATCGTCAGCTGCTCGCTGGTCGGGTCGACGACGACCGAGCGCGGCTCCATGAAAGCCGGGATCAGCCGCTGCTGGCGGTACTCCCGCTCGATCACGATGCCGTCGTCGCGGGCCTTGCTGATCGCGTCCTCGACGTTGCCGCCGGTGCCGGCCTCGCCGGAGTCGAAGACCCACAGCGCGGACTTGTTGGTGCCGAGGTCGGGGTGGGCGAGCACCGTGTCGGCGGCGGCGTCCTTGAGGTCGAGCGCGGCCGGGAGCTCGTCGTACTCGACGTCGACGAGCTCGGCGGCGTCGCGGGCCTCGGCGGCCGAGCGGGCCACGACGACGGCGACGATCTCGCCGGCGAAGGAGACCCGGTCCGCGGGCAGCGGCGAGTGGACCGGCGTGACCTGGTCGGGGGTGATCGGCCAGGCGTTGATGCAGACCCCGAGCTCCTCGCCGAAGTCCTTGCCGGTGAGCACCGTGACCACGTTGGGCGCGTCCTGCGCGGCGCTCGTGTCGATGCTGGTGATCGTGGCGTGGGCGAACGGGCTGCGCACCATCGCAAGGTGCAGCATCCCGGGCAGCTGGAGGTTGTCGGTCCAGCGGGTGCGGCCGGTGATGAGGCGCTGGTCCTCCTTGCGGCGGCGGTCGCGGCCGATCTCGCGCTCGACGGCGTCGGCGGGGCGCTCCTGGGTGGCCGTCATGACGTCGCCCCCGCGCCCTGGCCGGCGGCGTGCTGCACGGCGCGGACGATGTTGTGGTAGCCCGTGCAGCGGCACAGATTGCCCTCGAGCCCGAGCCGGATCTCCTCCTCGGAGGGGTTCGGGTTGCTGTTGAGGAGGTCGACGCTCTGCATGATCATCCCGGGTGTGCAGAAGCCGCACTGGAGGCCGTGGCACTCGCGGAACGCCTCCTGCACGGGGTGCAGCTGGCCGTCCTGCGCGAGGCCCTCGATCGTGGTGACCTCGCCGCCGTCGGCCTGCACGGCCAGGACGTTGCACGACTTCACGCTCGTGCCGTTGAGGTGGACCGTGCAGGCGCCGCAGTTGCTGGTGTCGCAACCGATGACGGTGCCGGTCTTGCCGAGGCGCTCGCGGAGGTACTGCACGAGCAGCATCCGCGGTTCGACGTCGTCGGAGACCCGGGCTCCGTCGACGGTGAGACTGATCCTGGTCATGCCGCGACGCTAGGAGCGCCGGGTTGGCTAAGCGTTGGTCGTCAGGACCCCGCCCACGCCGGCGAGCACCCGGCGGGCGACCTCGGCCGCCTGGGTGCGGATCTCGGGGATCGCGGTCGACTCCCAGAGGATCCCCTTGCGCGGCGGGCCGACGGCGTACAGGCCGGGGACCGGCAGCCCGTCGGCGCCGACGACCTCGCCCTCGGGCGTGGCGTCGAGGCCGAGCTTGAGGGGATCGGGCGCGACCAGGCCGCGGCGCTGCAGCGCCTGCAGCAGCGGGTCGGTGGAGCTGGAGATGTCGGTGAGCGGGCCGGTGCAGGTGACGACCGCGTCGGCGAGCACCGGGTCCGGGAGCGCGGGCATCCGCAGCTCGGTGCGGGCGCCGCGGACGTCGACGCCGCCGATGCCGTCGGCGACCAGCACCAGGCGGCCGTCGCGACGGTAGCCGCGGATCCGCTCGCCGACCTCGGGCGCCATCCGGTGCCGGCGCACCTCCCAGTCGCGGGCGTACGTCGAGAGGAAGCGCCGCCGCTCGTCGGTGCTCAGCCGCATCCAGATCGACTGGGTCTGCGGCCGCAGCCCGTCGACCACGTTGCGCCAGTCGACGCCGTGCGACCGGGCCGCCGCGACCTGGCCCTCGAGGAAGGCGGCCATGCCGTCGGCGGTGAGCGGCCCCGGCGGGACGTCGCTCACCCACGCGGTGGACTGCTGCTCGATGTGGGCGAAGGGCAGCAGCCCGTGACGGCTGACCATGATCGCGCGACGCGCCGGCTCCTCCTCCAGCAGCGTGATGACGGTGTCGACGGCGGTCAGGCCCATGCCGACGATGACCACGGTCGCGTCACCCGGGAGCGCGCGGATCGCGGCGAGGTCCCACGGGTTGGCGATCAGGCCCGGCACGCCGGCGAGCTCGCGGAGCTCCTGCGGGGCCTGGTTGCCGTAGGCGAGCACGACGGTGCCGGCCGTGGTGACCCGGTCGCGGGTGTGCAGCTCGAAGCCGCCGGGCACCGGCACGACGTCGTCGACCCGGCCGGCGCTGATCGTGAGCCGGTGGTCGGCGACGTCCGCGAGCGTGTCCTGCAGGTAGGCCGCGAACTCCATGCGCGGCAGGAAGCCGAGCGGGTCCGGGTCGCGGCCGGCGCGGCGCGCCCAGTCGAGGAGGTCGGAGGGCGCGTCGGCGTACGCGCTCATGTGGCGCGCCCGGACGTTGAGCAGGTGGCGGGGGTCGGAGGTGCCGTAGGCGACGCCGCGGCCGAGCACCCCGGTGGCCTCGTGGACGGTCACGCGGACCGGGTCGTCCGGGCGCCTGAGCAGCTGGAACGCCGTGAGTACCCCGCTCGCGCCGCCACCGACGATGGCGACCTCGTCAACCGTCATGCGGTAAGTCTAGCGACACAGTTGGCTTAGTCAGCGCTGGGCCGCGGCGAGCCGTCCCTTGAGCAGGGGGACGGCGGGGTGCGGGGTGCCGGAGAGCCGGTGGAGACAGGCCTCGACGACCTCGGTGTCGTACGGCGCGAGCTCGCTGTAGCGGACCACCGCGTCGGGCTGGGGGTCGGCGAGCAGGGCCTCGCGGACCGCGACCGCGACGTACTCGGCCAGCTCGGCGAGGGCCGGGGAGTTGGTGCCGGGCAGCAGGTCGCCGCCGTAGGCCTCCACGGCGGCACCGACCCGGCCGCCGCGCAGCAGCGAGAGGACGAGGTCGACGTCGGTCTGCACGGGCATGGTCAGTCGGTAGGGCCGGGACGCGAGCTGGCCGCCGAGCGCCGCCCGCAGGTGGGAGACCTCCGCCTTGAGGGTCGAGAGCGTGACCGCCTGGTCGCCGTAGACGAGCGCGTGGAGGTGCTCGAGCGAGAGTCCCTCGGGGTGCATCGCGAGCAAGGTGAGCACCTCGGTCTGGCGGCGGTTGAGGAGCAGCCGCTGACCGTCGAACCACGTCTCCGCCGTGCCGAGCACCCGCAGCACCAGACCCGGATCGGTGGCCTCGTCGAGGACGCCCGCCACCGGGTGACCGTGCGAGAGCGGCATCGCGGTCTCGATCAGCCGGGCCAGCACGCGGGCGGTCGCGAGGCCGATCGGGTGGGTGCGGTCCCAGGTGGTGGAGATGTCGATGACGCCGAGCTGGGTGCCGGTGACCGGGTCGTGCAGCGGCGCGGCCCAGCACACCCAGTTGTGCACGATCGGCGCGTAGTGCTCCGCGCTGAAGACCATCGCCGGCGTGGCGGTGCGGTTGGCGAGGTCGAGCGCGTTGGTGCCGACCGACTCGTCGTCCCAGCGACCGCCGACCACGAAGTTGACGGTCTCCGCCTTGCGGCGCATCACGCGGCCGCCGTACGTCCAGAGGATGCGGGTCTCGGGGTCGGTGACCGCGACGACGAGGTCGCCGTCCTCGGCGGTGCGGCGCAGCTCGGCCTCGACCCGCTCGACCGCGGTCTCGAGCGGTGAGCCGCGCCAGTAGGCCGCGGTCTCGGACTCGTCGGCCAGCGGCGCCTCGCGGACGTCGGTCGAGATGGCCGCCTCGGAGCGGGTCCAGCTGGTCAGGATCTCGGGCCGCACCAGCGACGCGAGGTCGTCGCCGTGCTCGACGAACGCCGTCCAGGCACGGACCGCGTCCGTCCTGCGCGTCTGGAGCTCGCCGCGAGGCATGTCGCCGAAGGTAGCACTGGCACCGTGACGGGGGTCACACGTCGTCAGCGCGGCTCACGCGAGGTCCCGGTGGATCCTGCCGTCCAGGGCGGCCAGCGGCTCTCCGGTGCCGCCCCAGCGGCCGGCGACGATCTCGGCGGCGATGCTGATCGCGGTCTCCTCCGGCGTCCGGGCGCCGAGGTCGAGGCCGATCGGGCTCGAGAGCCGGGCGATCTCCTTGTCGTCGATGCCGGCCTCGCGTAGCCGCGCCAGCCGGTCCTCGTGGGTGCGTCGCGAGCCCATCGCGCCGACGTACGCGACCTCGGGAAGGCGGAGCGCGACCTCGAGGAGGGGGACGTCGAACTTCGGGTCGTGGGTGAGCACCGTGATCACGGTGCGGCCGTCGATCCGGCCGGCGTCGGCCTCGGCGCGGAGGTAGCGGTGCGGCCAGTCGACGACCACCTCGTCGGCGTCGGGGAAGCGGGTGGCGGTCGCGAAGACGGGCCGGGCGTCGCAGACGGTGACGTGGTAGCCGAGGAAGCTGCCGACCCGCGCGACCGCGGCCGCGAAGTCGATCGCCCCGAAGACGAGCATCCGCGGCTTGGGCGCGAAGGCCCACACGAAGACCCGCATCCCCTCACCGCGGCGTTCGCCGTCGGGTCCGTAGGTCAGGGTCGCGTTCGAGCCCGAGGCGAGCAGCCCGAGCGCGTCGTCGTGGACCGCGTCGTCGGCGCGCGCCGAGCCGAGCGAGGAGGCCAGCGGCTCGTCGGGTCGTACGACGAGGCGCCGGCCCAGCCAGGCCGGGTCGGGGTGCTCGATGACGGTCGCCAGAGCCACCGGGCGGCCGGACTCGATGTCCGCGGCGATCGCCTCGAGCTCGGGGAACGAGTCGCGGCTGATCTTCTCGACGTACACGTCGAGGATGCCGCCGCAGGTGAGCCCGACCGCGAAGGCGTCGTCGTCGGAGACGCCGTAGCGCTCCAGGACCGGCGTGCCCGAGCCGACCACGGACTCGGCCAGCTCGTAGACCGCGCCCTCGACGCAGCCGCCGGAGACGGACCCGACCGCGGTGCCGTCCGGACCGACCAGCATCGAGGCGCCGGGCGGGCGCGGCGCGGACTGGAAGGTCGCGACGACGGTGCCGACGCCGATCGTCTCGCCGGCGCGCCACCAGGTCAGCAGCTCGGGGAGGACGTCACGCACGCGAGACCACCTCCGTCAGCTCGGCGAACGTGGCCAGCGAGTGACCGGCCACGAAGTCGTCGCAGTGCGGCAGCGCGGCGAGCACGCCCTGCTGGACCGGCTCGTAGCCGTCCTTGCCGCGGTGCGGGTTGACCCACACGACCCGGTGCGCGACGCGGCGCAGCCGCGCCATCTGCTCGCCGAGCAGCGCCGGGTCACCGCGCTCCCAGCCGTCGCTGAAGACCACCACCACCGCGCCGCGGGCCATGCCGCGCTGCCCCCACCGGTCGAGGAAGAAGCGCAGCGTCTCGCCGAGCCGGGTGCCGCCCGACCAGTCCGGGACCGTCTCCCCCGCCGCGACCAGCGCGCGCTCGGGGTCGTGGCTGCGCATCGCCCGCGTCACGTGCGTGACGCGGGTGCCGACGGTGAAGGTCTCCACCGACGGCGAGGCCTGGGTGAAGCGGTGGGCCAGGCGCAGCAGCGCGTCGGCGTACCCGCTCATCGAGCCGGACACGTCGATGAGCAGCACCATCCGGCGCGGCCGGACGCCCCGCCGGCGCCACGCGATCTCGGCGGGCTCGCCCATCCGGCGCAGCGACGCCCGCAGGGTCGCCGGCGCGTCGACCTGGCCGCGGTGCCACCGCTGGTGCCGCGCCGTACGACGGAGCGGGGGCCGCGGCCGCAGGGTCGCGAACATGCCGGCCAGCCGGTGCTTCTCCGCCGCCGAGAGCGTCGCCACGTCACGGTGCCGCAGCACCTCGGTGTCGCTGGCCCGGGCGCGGACGACGTCGTCCTCGGCCGGCCCGCCGTCCCCCGAGCCGTCGGTGTCCGGGAGGCCGGAGAAGCCGGGCACGCCGTCGCTCTGCGCGGGCCGCGGGCGGGGCAGGCCGTCGCGACCGAAGAAGGCCGTGAAGACCCGGTCGTAGCGGTCCAGGTCGTCCGGACCCGCGCAGAGCGTGGCCCGTCCGGCGAGATAGGTCGCGCGCTGGTCGTCGAGCCCGAGCACCGCGGTGGCCTCGAGGAAGCCCCGGGCACGGTCGTGGGTGACCGGCACCCCGGCGGCACGCAGGGCACGGGTGAAGGCCAGGAGGAGCTCGTCGCCGCCGCGGTCCATCAGGCCCTCAGCATCTGGTCGAGCGCGTGCCGGACGCGGTCGGCGTCCTCGCGGTACTTCACCAGCGCCCCCAGCGTGGCGGACGCGGCGGCGAGGTCGATCTCGGCGGTGCCGAGGTAGGTCAGCGCCCGGGCCCAGTCGAGGGTCTCGGCGACACCCGGCGGCTTGACCAGGTCGCCGCGCTCGCGCAGGCCCTGGACCACGCCCACCACCTGGCGGGCCAGCTCGGCCGACACCTCGGGCGCGCGGGAGCGGACGATCTCGACCTCACGCTCCAGACCCGGGTGGTCGATCCAGTGGTAGAGACAACGGCGCTTGAGCGCGTCGTGCAGCTCGCGGGTGCGGTTGGAGGTCAGCACCACGACGGGCGGGGTCGCGGCCCGGACGGTGCCGAGCTCGGGGATGCTCACCTGGTAGGTCGAGAGCACCTCGAGCAGGAACGCCTCGAACTCGTCGTCGGCCCGGTCGACCTCGTCGACCAGCAGGACCGCGGGGCTCTCCTGGAGGGCCTGGAGCACCGGTCGCGCGAGCAGGAAGCGCGCGTCGTACAGGCTCTTCTCGGCCTCGGTGACGTCGGCACCACCCGCCGCCTCGAGGGCGCGCAGGTGCAGGATCTGCCGGGGGAAGTCCCAGTCGTAGAGCGCCTGCGTGGCGTCGATGCCCTCGTAGCACTGCAGTCGCACCAGCGGCAGGTCGAGGCTCTCGGCGACGGCCTCGGCGAGCGCGGTCTTGCCGGTGCCGGGCTCGCCCTCGAGCAGCAGCGGGCGCTGCATCCGCAGCGCGAGGTAGGTGACGGTGGCCAGCGCGTCGTCGCAGAGGTACCCGGTGGCGCCGAGGCGCTCGGCGACGGCATCCGGGGACTCGAGGACCATGCCTCCAGGCTACGCGGCGAGGTGTTGGCCCGAGGTTGGCAGAAGTCGCCAGAGCTCGCCGTCAGCGACTGTCGCGGCTGTCGACGTCGGCGCCGCTGGCCAGGTCGCCGCACTCGACGAGGTCCACGGGCCGGGTGGCGAGGTAGTCGCGGGCGCCGCGGTCGCCGGCGGCGGTCCCGACGATCGCGTCCCAGTGGTCGCGGCCGATGACGACCGGGTGGCCGGGCACCCCGTCGTACGCCGCGCGCCGCAGGGTGGCGCCCGTGACGCCCGGCTCGAGGACCCGGCGTACGACGGCCGCCGTGACGTCGGGGAGGTCGACCAGGGTGACCACCACGGCGTCGGCGTCCGTGCCGAGCGCGGCCGTGAGGCCCGCTCGCAGCGACGCCGACATCCCCTCGTCCCAGTCCGCGGCCACGACGGCGGTGGCACCGGTCCCCTCCAGCAGCGGGAGCGCCTCCTCCGCCCCGGCACCGAGCACCACGTCGACCTGCGCGCACCCGCCGTCCTGCAGCACGCGCACCGCGCGGAGCAGCCATGGGGTGCCGTCGGGATCGGTGACCAGCGCCTTCGGCATCCCCATCCGGCGACCGGCGCCCGCCGCGAGCAGCAACCCGTGCATCGACCCCTGCATCGACCCCTGCATCGGCCCGTGCATCAGCCCGGGAACGCCTCGTCGTAGAGCACGGCGAGCTGCGGGGAGTAGGGGCCGCTGAGGCCGCAGACCGCGACCTTCCCGCCCTGGGCCGCGACCAGGTAGCGCTGCCCGGCGCGGAAGTCGACCGACACCAGGAGCTGGGACAGCTCCTCGGCGGGGGCCACCACGCGGGCCAGGTCGGTCTCGGTGCCGGCGTACCAGTGGGTGACGTCGAGGGTGACCATCTGGTCGGTGACCGCGGTGACGGTGCCGTCGAAGGCGACCGGCAGGCCGCGGAGCACCTCGGCGTCGGGGACCATGCAACGACCGTCCGCGGCGCTGGCCGAGGGGACCGCGAGGTCGGTCACGGTCTGCGCGTCGGCCGCGGTCGGCGGCGCGGCGGGGTCGTCGCCGTGGCCGACCAGGGCGAAGACGCCGATGCCGGCGATCACCACGAGTGCGGCCGCCGCGACCAGCCAGGTGAGGGTGCCGCGACCCCGGGTGCCGGTGGCGCGGTTCTCGCTGGTCAGCTCGGTCGCCATCACGTCCTGGAGCAGCGCCTCGACCCGGGCCGGTTCCTCGACCGGCAGGTCGCGGGCCGGGTCGGCCGCGCGGAGGCGGTCGCGGAGCTCGTCATCGACGGGGTCGTTCACGGGGTCGGTCATGCCTGCTCATGTCCGGCACGGGCGCTGCTCTTTCGCAGCTCGTCGCGGAGCTTGGCGCGCGCCCGGGTCAGCCGGACGCTGACGGCGTTGGGGGTCGTCTCGAGCACCTCGGCGATCTCCCGCGGCTCGAGCCGCTCCCAGGCCCAGAGTCGCAGCAGCTCGGCGTCCTCGGCGCGCAGCCGGCCGAGCGCGACGTGCACCTCGACCGCCTCCGGCGGCCCGGGATCGACCGGCTGGGCCGCGAGCCGGGCGGCGGCCCGACCCTGCCGCCGCGCGGACCGTTCGGCGTTGCGCAGGCAGTTGCGCGCGACGCCGTACGCCCACGGCAGCGGCTCGTCCGGCAGCTCGGTCACCCGACGCCAGCAGACCAGCAGCGTCTCGGCCAGGACGTCCTCGGCGGTGTCCGGATCGGTCCGCCGGGCCAGGTAGCGGCGCAGCGGCTCGACCAGTCCCGGCGCGATCTCCTCGAAGCGATCTCGTCGGCTCTCGTCCACGGCTCCAGCCTCACACAGCCCGGGTCACGGACGTACGGCGACCGCCTCGACCACCCGATGCCGTCGTACCTGACGGGATGGTCGTGGATCGGCCCGGATCGCGACCACTCGGTCAGGTACGACGAACGGCCCCGGTCCGCAGGGGACCGGGGCCGTTCGGGTGGTGCTAGGGAGCGGGGGTGCTCAGAAGTCCATCCCGCCCATGCCGCCGGTCGGGTCGCCACCCATGGGCGCGGCCTTCTCCGGCTTGTCGGCCACGACGGCCTCGGTGGTGAGGAAGAGCGCCGCGATGGAGGCGGCGTTCTGCAGCGCGCTGCGGGTCACCTTGGCGGGGTCGATGATGCCGTTGGCCAGCATGTCGACGTACTCGCCGGTGGCCGCGTTGAGGCCGTGACCCGGGGTCAGGTTGCGCACCTTCTCCGAGACGACGCCACCCTCGAGGCCGGCGTTGATCGCGATCTGCTTGAGCGGGGCCTCGGTCGCCACGCGGACGATGTTGGCACCGGTGGCCTCGTCGCCCGACAGGTCGAGCTTGTCGAAGGCCGTCGCCGACGCCTGGACCAGCGCGACGCCACCGCCGGGGACGATGCCCTCCTCGACGGCCGCCTTCGCGTTGCGAACGGCGTCCTCGATGCGGTGCTTGCGCTCCTTGAGCTCGACCTCGGTGGCCGCGCCGACCTTGATGACGGCCACGCCGCCGGCCAGCTTGGCGAGGCGCTCCTGGAGCTTCTCGCGGTCGTAGTCGGAGTCCGACTTCTCGATCTCGGCGCGGATCTGGTTGACGCGACCGGCGATCTGGTCGGCGTCGCCCGCACCCTCGACGATGGTGGTCTCGTCCTTGGTGATGACGACCTTGCGGGCCTGGCCCAGCAGCTCGACACCGGTCGACTCGAGCTTGAGGCCGACCTCCTCGGAGATGACCTGGCCACCGGTGAGGATCGCGATGTCCTGCAGCATGGCCTTGCGGCGGTCACCGAAGCCCGGGGCCTTGACGGCGACGGACTTGAAGGTGCCGCGGATCTTGTTGACGACCAGGGTCGACAGCGCCTCGCCGTCCACGTCCTCGGCGAGGATCAGCAGCGGCTTGCCCGACTGCATGACCTTCTCGAGGAGCGGCAGCAGGTCCTTGACGTTCGAGACCTTCTGGTTGGCGATGAGGATGTAGGGGTCCTCGAGGACCGTCTCCATGCGCTCCGGGTCGGTCACGAAGTAGGCCGAGATGTAGCCCTTGTCGAAGCGCATGCCCTCGGTGAGCTCGAGGTCGAGCCCGAAGGTGTTCGACTCCTCGACGGTGATGACGCCTTCCTTGCCGACCTTGTCCATCGCCTCGGCGATGATCTCGCCGACGGTGGTGTCAGCGGCCGAGATGGACGCGGTAGCAGCGATCTGCTCCTTGGTCTCGATCTCGGTGGCCATGCCGAGCAGCTGCTCGGAGACCGCCTCGACGGCCTTCTCGATGCCGCGCTTGAGGCCCATCGGGTTGGCGCCGGCGGCCACGTTGCGCAGGCCCTCGCGGACCATCGCCTGGGCCAGGACCGTCGCCGTGGTGGTGCCGTCACCGGCCACGTCGTCGGTCTTCTTGGCGACCTCCTTGACCAGCTCGGCGCCGATCTTCTCGTAGGGGTCCTCGAGCTCGATCTCCTTGGCGATGCTCACACCGTCGTTGGTGATCGTGGGGGCGCCCCACTTCTTCTCGAGGACGACGTTGCGGCCCTTGGGGCCGAGGGTGACCTTGACGGCGTCGGCGAGCGTGTTCATGCCACGCTCGAGGCCGCGCCGGGCCTCCTCGTCGAATGCAATCAGCTTCGGCATAACTCCAGCGATTCCTTCGCGTGCTGAGTATGTGGACCGGGGCGGCGGGTTGCCCGCGACGGAACGGTTCCACTGGCCCCGGCGAACCCTTTCTCGCCGGGCAGGGAGACCTCAACGTCGCCGTACCGGGTTGTCACTCTCATGGCGAGAGTGCCAGCGTCATGTTTAGCACTCGACCCCTACGAGTGCAAGCGCCGCCCGGCCCGCTCGACGATGGTCAGGACGGCGTCGGCGAAGGGCTCGGCGTTCTGCGGTCGTACGTCGAGGTAGAGCCCCGGCTCGGTCACCTCGATCTCGCTGACGACCAGGCGGCCGTGGTGGCGCATCAGGTCGACCCGTGCGTAGACGATCTCGGTGCCGAGCAGCTCGGTGGTCACCGCGACCGCCTCGGCGGCCAGCCGGGCCGCCTGCGGGTCGAGGGTGACCGGGCGCGAGGTCCCGCCGAACTGCTCGTGGACCCGGATGTCGGTGGTGCTCGGCAGCTTGTCGACCTGGGAGACGGGACGGCCGGCGAAGACGAAGACCGACGACTCACCGTCGTGGTGGATCGACTCCACCAGCGGCTGGACGATCCACGGGCCGACCGAGGCCGGGCCGGGCTCCCACGCGAGCGGGGCGTCGATGACCGCGAGACCGCGGCCGCCCGCGCCCACCCGCGGCTTGACCACGGAGAGTCCGAGCTCGCGGGCCGCGGCACGCACCTCGAGCACGGTGTCGGCGGCCCGCGTCGGCACCACCGGGAGGGCAGCCGCGTGCAGGTCGAGGAGGTAGCGCTTGTCGGTGTTCCAGCGGAACGCCTCGACGCCGTTGAGCAGCGCCGGCCCGATCCCGGAGGCCCAGCCCAGGAACTCCCCGACCCGGCCGTCGTAGTCCCACGTCGAGCGCACGGCGACGACGTCGGCCTCGGCCCAGTCGACGCCCTCGTCGTCCCAGCAGGCCCACCGGCTGTCGAGGCCGCGCGCGTCGAGGGCCGCGTCGAGCGCCGCGTGCCCGGGCTCGCCCTCCGGGAACCACTGACAGGTCGCCAGGAGGACGAGCGGGCGCGAGGTCATGGCGTGACCCTACTGTCCGCGGGCGTGCGGACAGGGGCGGTTCAGGTGGTGGCCCGGACCACCAGGTGCGTGCTCAGCATCCTCCCCGCGGGAGCCTCGGCGGGCACCGTCGAGGAGGCGAGCAGCATCTCGACCATCGCCCGGCCCATGTCCTCCGGCGACTGGTGCACGGTGGTCAGCGGCGGGGTGGTCGAGGCGGCGATCGGGGCGTCCTCGAAGCCGACCACGGCGACGTCCTCGGGCACCCGGCGACCGGCGTCGGAGAGCGCCCGCAGCGCACCCGCGGCCATCAGGTCGTTGGCGCAGAAGACCGCGTCGAGGTCGGGCACGCGGTCGAGGAGGGCGTGCATCGCCTGCTCGCCGCTCGCCTGGCCGAAGTCGCCGCGCGCCACGAGCCGCTCGTCGAGCGTGCGGTCGGCCGCGGCCAGACCCTCGACGTACCCCTGCAGGCGCGAGCTGCCGGCGACCATGTCGGCCGGGCCGGCGATGGTGGCGATCCGCTGCCGGCCGCGCTCGACGAGGTGGGCGACCGCGAGCTCGGCGCCCTGGACGTTGTCGACGTCGACGTAGCCGACAGCGCTGCCACCGCTCGGCCGGCCGCCGACGACGACGGGCAGGCCGTGCGCGCGGATCCGGTCGGGGAGCTCGTCGTCGTCGTGCAGCGAGAGCAGGAGGACGCCGTCGACGTGCTGGCGGGTGAGGTACTGCTCGAGGTCGCCGCGCCGGGCCGAGGCCTGGGCGAAGAGCAGCACCAGCTGGCGGTCGGCCTCGTTGAGCGCGGTGCCGATGCCGCGGATGGTGCCGGCGAAGAAGGGCTCGCCGAAGACCCGCTCCTCCGACTCCGCGATGACCAGCGCGACGGTGTTGGTGCGGCGGGTGACCAGGGCGCGGGCCGCGGCGTTGGGCACGTAGCCGAGCTCCTCGATCGCCTCCTCGACGGCCTGGCGGGCCCGCGCGGAGACCTTGTCGCCGCCGTTGATGACGCGCGAGGCGGTGCCTCGGCCGACGCCCGCCCGGGCGGCGACCTCCTCGAGCGTCGGGCGGGTCCGTGGCGGGCGCGTCATGGCGTCAGTATGGCGGGCTGCCGACCGGGAACGGCCGCAGTGGGACCGAACGGCGGGCCCGGGACGTCGAGGAGTTCCCGGGCCCGCCGCACGCAGGGTCCCGCCGCGCAACCGCTGCTGCGGGCGGGTGCTCCCCCACGGGACTGCGAGGCCATCACGCGGTCCACCCCTCGTTCGTCCGTGGATGTGGGAGCGTTCCCACTGCTCACTCTGGGACCTGCCGGTTGCGGTGTCAAGGGATCGCCTGTCGATTTCACCGGGGCCCGCCCGTCATCGCGGTGACAGACTCACCAGCACACGAGAGGACACCACCATGACGACGTACGTCGTGCTCCTGCCCGGGGACGAAGCCACCTGGGAGAACGCCTCCGAGGAGGCCCGTTCCGCCATGTACGCCCGGCACGGGGAGTTCGCCCGCATGCTCGCCGAGCGCGGTCACCAGGTCACCGGTGGCGCCGAGCTCACCCACTCCCGCGAGGCCCACGTGGTCCGCCGCAGCGACAGCGGCATCACCGTCACCACCGGCCCGTACGCCGAGACCGTCGAGCAGCTGACCGGCTACTACGTCGTCGAGAGCGACGACCTCGACGACCTGCTCGAGGTCGCCGGCCACCTCGCCGGCGCCGAGGGCGTGGTCGAGGTGCGCGCGGCCGTCGGCGGCGGGGACGGGCCCGACGCGTGAGGTTCCTCGTGCTCCTCACCGAGGACGACCACTTCGCGAGGTGGGAGGCCCTCGACGACGCGGAGCGGGAGCGCGCGTTCGCGGACTACCGCGCCTTCTCCGGCGCGGTCCGCGAGCGCGGCTCGATCCTGGCCGGCGACGCGCTCCACGAGCCCGGGGCCGCACGCACCGTGCGACCCGGCCCCGAGCGCGCCGTCACCGAGGGCCCGTACGCCGAGACCGTCGAGCAGCTCGGCGGCTTCTACCTCATCGACGTACCGACGCTCGCGGACGCGCTCGCGGCCGCCCGGCTGCTGCCGGAGGAGTACACGATCGAGGTCCGGCCCACGCTCGAGGTCGAGGTCTGACCCCGCTCGAGCGGCTGCTGCGCGAGGAGTGGGGCCGGCTGCTGGCCCTGCTCGTCGCGCAGTACCGACGTCTCGACCTGGCCGAGGACGGCCTGGCCGACGCGTTCGAGGCGGCGGCCCGGACCTGGGACGCCGTCCCCGGCAACCCACCGGCGTGGCTGCTCACCGCCGCCCGGCGGCGGATCGTCGACCGGCTGCGCGCCGAGGCGGTCGCGGCCCGCAAGCTGCCGCTGCTCGCCGTGGAGTCGTCGCTGCAGGAGGAGGCCGCACGCGTGCTCGCCGACGACGGCACCATCGCGCTCGACGAGCGCCTGCGCCTGGTGCTGCTCTGCGCCCATCCGTCATTGGCGGCGGAGTCGGCGGCCGCGCTGACCCTGCGGCTGGTGCTCGGCGTCTCGACGGAGGACGTCGCGCGGCTCTTCCTGGTCCCGACGCCGACGATGGCGGCCCGGCTGACCCGGGCCCGCAAGCGGCTGGCCGGCGAGTCCTTCGCGGTGCCGGTTGACGCGGCCGAGCTCACCCCCCGTGTCGCCGGGGTGGCCGCGATCGCCTACCTCGCCTTCACGGCCGGCTACGCACCCGGCTCGGGCCCGGACGTGGTGCGCGCCGAGCTCGCCGGCGAGGCGATCCGGCTGGTGCGGGTGCTGCGCACCGTGCTCCCGTACGACGACCCCGAGCTCGACGCGCTGCTGGCGCTGATGCTGCTGCAGCACTCACGCCGCGACGCCCGGATCGCGGCCGACGGCACGCTCGTGCTGCTGCCCGACCAGGACCGCACCCGGTGGCGCGTCGAGGAGATCACCGAGGCGCTCGACCTGCTGCGCCCGCTCGTGGGTGCGCCGCCCGCGCCGTACCTCCTCCAGGCGCTGGTGGCCGCCGAGCACGCGATCGCGCCGACGGCCGCGGCCACGGCGTGGGACCGGATCGTGCTGCGCTACGACGAGCTGCTCGCCCTCGGCGACTCACCCGTGGTGCGGCTCAACCGCGCGGTCGCCGTCGCCGAGGCGTCCGGACCGGAGGCCGGTCTGGCCGCGCTCGACGGCGTCACCATGCCCGGGCACCGGCTGCCCGCCGTCCGCGCCGAGCTCCTCGCCCGGGCGGGCCGGGCGGACGAGGCGCTCGCGGCGTACGACGAGGCCATCGGCCGGTGCGCCAACCTCGCCGAGCGCGACCACCTGGTCGCGCGGCGGGCAAACATGTAACGCGGGGTTATGGGGTCTTCCGAGGCGTTGTGCCGGCTCAGCAGGCCCCATAACTCCGCGTTACATATCTCGCCGGACGCGATTCAGCCTCCGGCGACCGCCGGAATGACCGAGATCTGGGTGCCGTCCGGGGTGGGCGTGGCGAGGTTGTCGAGGAAGCGGACGTCCTCGTTGCCGACGTAGACGTTGACGAAGCGGCGCAGCTCGCCGGACTCGTCGAGGATCCGGCCCTTGATGCCCGCGTGGTGCGCGTCCAGGTCGTCGAGCACCTCGGCGAGCGTGCCGCCCGCGGCCGACACCTCGGACTCGCCACCCGTGTAGGTGCGCAGGATGGTGGGGATCCGGACGGAGACGGGCATGAGCTCCTCTTTCAGGCGAGTTTCAGGCGAGGCCGGTGGCGGCGAAGGCGGCGTACGTCGGGTCGATGGTCGCGGCGGGGCCGACCGAGCCGGAGACGGCGTCGAGCGTCTTGAGGCCGTGGCCGGTGTTGATCGCGACCGTCTCGAGCGTCGGGTCCAGCTGACCCGTCTCGACGAGCTTCTTGAGGACCGCGACGGTGGTGCCGCCCGCGGTCTCGGTGAAGATCCCCTCGGTGCGCGCGAGCTGCACGATGCCGGCGCGGATCTCGTCGTCGGTGACGTCCTCGACGGCGCCGCCGGTCTGCTTGCAGATGTCGAGCACGTAGATCCCGTCGGCCGGGTTGCCGATCGCGAGGCTCTTGGCGATGGTGTCCGGCTTGACCGGGCGGATCGCGTCGACACCGGCCTTGTAGGCGACCGACACCGGCGAGCAGCCCTCGGCCTGGGCGCCGAAGACCTTGTAGGGCTTGTCCTCGACGAGCCCGAGCTTGATCAGCTCCTGGAAGGCCTTGTGCACCTTGGTCAGCTGCGAGCCGCTCGCGACCGGGATGACGATCTGGTCGGGCAGCCGCCAGCCGAGCTGCTCGGCGATCTCGTAGCCGAGCGTCTTGGAGCCCTCGGCGTAGAAGGGGCGCACGTTGACGTTGACGAACGCCCAGCCCTCCTCCTCGCCGGCGATCTCGGAGGCCAGCTTGTTGACGTCGTCGTAGTTGCCGTTGACGGCGACCAGCGACTCGGTGAAGACGGCCGAGTTGACCTGCTTGGGCTGCTCGAGGTTGCTCGGGATGAAGACGACGGTCTTGATGCCGGCGCGGGCGCCGGCCGCGGCCACGGCGTTGGCGAGGTTGCCGGTCGAGGGGCAGGCGAAGACCTTCGCGCCCAGCTCGCGGGCCGCGCTCAGGGCGCAGGCGACGACGCGGTCCTTGAAGGAGTTGGTGGGGTTGGTCGAGTCGTCCTTGACCCACAGGTTCGTGATGCCGAGCTCCGCCGCGAGGTTGTCGGCCTTGAGCAGCCGGGTGAAGCCGGGCTCGGTGTTGGGGCTCGACTCGATGTCGTCGGGGACCGGCAGCAGCGCCTTGTAGCGCCAGATGTTCCGCGGACCGGCCTCGATCTGCTCGCGCGTGACGGTGCCGAACTCGTAGGCGATCTCCAGCGGGCCGAAGCACTCCGGACACGCGTAGTGAGGGCCCAGCTCGACCTGGTGGCCGCACTCGCGGCACGACAGGGCCTGGGCGTTGCCGAAGGCGCCCTCGCGCAGGGCCGGCTTCTCTACAACAACGGCGCTCATGAAGTCCTCCTTCTCATCTTCCCCGGCTGCGACGGTCGCGCCGGGCGGAATTGGCACCGTTTCCGCGAACCGCTTCCGACTGTCGTCGGGGGCGGAGGCTCGCGGCGGTTGCCGGGACTTCATCGGGCCGTATCCCTCAGTCCCTCTGGATGAGCTGAGACAGACAGTACGCCGCCCGTCTCACATGGTGCACATCGGTCCCAGATGCTGGGACCTGAGCGAAGCCAGGCAGTGAGACGGGCGGCGTACCGGGTCGAGCAGGGTCAGGCGGCGGTGGAGGCGGCGGCCTCCGAGGCCGTGGCGAGCGCCCCGCGGACGACGTCCATGACGTCGCCGACGACGTGGACGGTGAGCGCCTCGAGGACGTCGGCGGGGACGTCGTCGAGGTCGGGCTCGTTGCGGAGCGGGACGAACACCTCGGTCAGGCCGGCCCGCTGGGCGGCCAGCAGCTTCTGCTTGAGCCCGCCGATCGGCAGCACCCGGCCGTTGAGGGTGACCTCGCCGGTCATGCCGACCTCCGAGCGCACCGGGCGTCCGGTGAGCAGCGAGGTCAGCGCGGTGACCATCGTGATGCCCGCGGACGGTCCGTCCTTGGGCGTCGCGCCGGCCGGCACGTGCACGTGGATCGCCCGCTCGAAGACCGACGGGTCGATCCCGAGCTCGGCCGCGTGCGACCGGACGAAGGACAGCGCGATCTGCGCGGACTCCTTCATCACGTCGCCCAGCTGGCCGGTCAGGGTCAGCCCAGCCGTGCCGTCGGCGGCCGACGCCTCGATGAAGAGGACGTCACCGCCCAGGCCGGTGACCGCGAGACCCGTCGCGACGCCGGGGACCGACGTACGCTCCGCCGACTCCGGCGTGAACCGCGGCCGGCCGACGAGGTCCTTGAGGTCCGCCTCGTCGACGTCGACGTGCTCGGCCCCCGTGGCCAGCCTGGTCGCGGCCTTGCGCAGCGCCTTGGCGAGCAGCCGCTCGAGCTGGCGTACGCCGGCCTCGCGGGTGTAGTTGGCCGCGAGCTCGCGCAGCGCGGCGTCGGTGACGGTCACCTCGTCGGCGGTCAGTGCCGCGCGCTCCAGCTGCCGGGGCAGCAGGAAGTCGCGGGCGATGGCGACCTTGTCGTCCTCGGTGTAGCCGTCGAGGGTCACCAGCTCCATCCGGTCCAGCAGGGCCGAGGGGATCTGCTCCACGACGTTGGCCGTCGCGATGAAGACGACGTCGGAGAGGTCCAGGTCGAGCTCGAGGTAGTGGTCGCGGAACGTGTGGTTCTGCGCCGGGTCGAGCACCTCGAGCAGCGCCGCCGCGGGGTCGCCGCGGTAGTCGGAGCCGACCTTGTCGACCTCGTCGAGCAGCACGACCGGGTTCATCGATCCGGCCTCCTTGACGGCCCGCACGATCCGGCCGGGCAGCGCGCCGACGTACGTGCGCCGGTGGCCGCGGATCTCGGCCTCGTCGCGGACGCCGCCGAGGGCGACGCGCACGAACTTCCGACCGAGCGACCGCGCGACGGACTCGCCGAGCGAGGTCTTGCCGACGCCGGGAGGGCCGGCGAGCAGGATCACCGCGCCGGAGCCCCGGCCGCCGACGACCTGCAGGCCGCGCTCCGCGCGCCGGGCCCGGACCGCGAGGTACTCGACGATCCGCTCCTTGACCTCCTCGAGGCCGTGGTGGTCCGCGTCGAGCACGGCCCGCGCGGCCGCGATGTCGGTCGAGTCCTCGGTCGTCACCGACCACGGCAGCTCGAGGACGGTGTCGAGCCAGGTGCGGATCCAGGCCGCCTCCGGGTTCTGCTCACTGGCCTGCTCGAGCTTGTCGACCTCCTTGAGCGCCGCGGCACGCACGTGCTCGGGCAGGTCGGCGCCCTCGACGCGGGTGCGGTAGTCCTCCGCACCCTCGGGCTCGCCCTCGCCGAGCTCCTTGCGGATCGCGGCCAGCTGCTGGCGCAGGAGGTACTCCCGCTGCTGCTTCTCCATGCCCTCGCGCACGTCCTCACCGATCTTGTCGGTGAGCTCGGACTCGGCGAGGTAGTCGCGGGTCCAGCCGATGACGCGCAGCAGCCGGGACTCCACGTCGGGGTCCTCGAGCAGCTCGCGCTTGCGGTCGACGGAGAGGTACGGCGCGTAGCCGGCCGTGTCGGCGATCGCGCTCGGGTCGGTCATCTGGTGGACCTGGTCGATGACCTGCCAGGCCTCCCGGCGCTGGAGGACGGCGACGACGAGCCGCTTGTACTCGTCGGCCAGCTCGTGGGCGCGGTCGGTGACCACGTCCTCGACGGGGTCGACCTCGACCCACAGGGCGGCGCCGGGGCCGGTGACCCCGCTGCCGATGCGGGCACGGGTGCCCGCCTTGAGGACCGCTGCCGGCGATCCGCCACTGAAGCGGCCGACGCGGTCGATGGTGGCGATGACGCCGTACGACGCGTAGCGGTCCTCCAGGCGCGGGGCGACCAGCACCCGGTTGTCGGAGCCCGCCCGGGCCGCGTCGATGGCGGCCTGCGAGGACTCGTCCAGCTCCAGCGGCACGACCATGCCGGGGAGCACCACGACGTCGTTGACGAAGAGAACGGGAAGCTTCTGGGACATGCCTCCACAACGTGCCGCCGTCGGCGGGTGTTCCGGAGGGAGCCTCCAGTTCACCGTGGGCGAACAGGCGGTCGCGATACTCCCGCACGTTTTCGCGGTCGAAAGCGGTGCTGACCGCGAAAACGTGCGGGACTACCGCGCTCAGGCCTCCCGCGACCGCATCCCGTCGAGCAGGACGTCGAGCAGGCGGGGCACCCGGGCGGCCCACTCCTCCTCCTCGACATGTGCGAGGAACCAGGACAGGAGGATCACGTCGCGAGGGTCGAGGTCACCACGGAGCACCCCTTGCGTACGGCCGGCCTCGAGCAGCACGCCGAGGGCCTGGCCGAGCTTGCCGGGTGTCCGGGCCGAGATGTCGCGCCACACGGAAGCCTCCACGACGGCCATGACGCCGAGCTTCACCCGCGCGTACGCCGCGAGCTGGGCGAACCACCGCTCGAGCGCGACGTCGGGCGGGTACTCCTCGAGCAGCCGGTCCGCATGGGCGACCAGGTCGTCGATCTCGTCGTCGTAGAGGGCGCGCAGCAGGTCCTCCCGGGTGGCGAAGTGCCGGTAGAGCGTGGCCTGACCCACGCCCGCCTCCCGCGCGACGGTGCTCAGTCGGAGCTCGCCGGGTCGCGCGGCGGCGGGTCCGGCCACCAGGTCCCGCGCGGCAGCCAGGATCGCCGCCCGGCTTCGCGCCGCGTCCTTGCGCTCGCCCATCTGCCCTCCTTGAAAACGGACACATTGTCCGCTTTGATGAAACGGACAATGTGTCCGTATCGATCAGGAGGCTAGTGATGGGCTCGCTCGACGACAAGGTGGTTGCCATCACCGGCGCCAGCAGCGGGATCGGCGCGGCGACCGCGCGGCGACTGGCGGCCGCGGGTGCCGCCGTGGTGCTCGGCGCCCGGCGGACCGAGCGGCTCGACGCGCTCGCCGAGGAGATCCGGGCGACCGGGGGCAGAGCGGCAGCGGTGACCATCGACGTCACCCGCGCCGACGACCTGCACCGGCTGGTCGAGACGGCCCGCTCGACGTACGGCCGGCTCGACGTGCTCGTGAGCAGCGCCGGCATCGGCCCGATCTCGACGCTGTCCTCGCGGCGCTCCGCCGACTGGGAGGCGATGGTCGACGTCAACCTCCGCGGCGTCCTCCATGGGATCGACGCCGCACTCCCGGTCTTCGAGGAGCAGGGGCGCGGTCACTTCGTCACCATCGTGTCGACGGCCGGGATCAAGATCGTGCCGACGATGGCGGTCTACGCCGGCACCAAGAACGCCGTCCGCACGCTGCTGGAAGGCCTGCGCCAGGAGTCGACGGACGGCAGGGTGAAGACCACCGCGATCTCACCCGGGTACGTCGCCACGGAGTTCGGCGACTCGGTCACCGACCCGGCGATACGCGCGCAGGTAGGCCAGGGCATGGCCGAGTTCGCCCTCGACCCCGACGCCGTCGCCCGGACCGTGGAGTTCTGCGTCGACCAGCCGTGGGAGGTCGAGATCGGCGAGCTGTCGATCCGACCCACGGTGCAGGGCTAGGCCTCCCGCGCGTCGGCGGTCAGCCGACGAAGGAGGTCGAGGACGCCCTCGGGGCCCTTGACCACGACGTCGGAGAGCGGGACGAGCGCGCTCTCCTCGGAGGAGGCGGAGCAGACGAGCAGGGTGGGCATCCCGCCGTCGCGGAGGGCGGCGACGGCCTCGAAGGCCTCCATGTCGCCCAGGTCGTCGCCGGCGAAGAGGAAGCCGCCCGCGTCGAGCTCGTCGACCAGGGTCTGGACGGCGAGGCCCTTGTGCATGCCGTGCGAGCGGACCTCGAGCACGTTGCGGCCCGGCTCGGCGATCAGGTCGTGCTTGGCGGCGAGCTCGGTGAGCACCGGGCGGATCCGCTGGAAGGCCGCGTCCGGGTCGGGCAGCCGGCGCGTGTGCACGGCGACCGCGAGGCCCTTGTCCTCGATCCAGGCGTCGGCGGCGTCGGCCCGGCGCAGGACGCCGGTCAGCTCGCGCTCGAAGGAGGCCAGGCCGCGGGGCGGGCGGGGCGAGTGGATCCGGCGGTTGCTGGAGGACCAGCGCTCGTTGCCGTACTGGCCGAAGACGTAGAGGTCCGTGCCCTCCTCGGCGAGCGCGATCCCGACGTCCTCCAGGCCGCCGAGGTCGAGCACCTGCCGGGCCGGGCGTCCGGTGATCACGGCGACCGCCGCGACCGCCCGGGCGAGGTCGACGAGGACCTCGGACGCGTCCGGGTGGATGTGCGCGGACTCGGGGTCGTCGACGATCGGCGACAGGGTGCCGTCGAAGTCCAGTCCGACCACGGTCCGCGACGCCGCCCGGACGAGCGCGGCGTACCGCTCTTCGGCCTCAGCGGAGGTGAACTCCATGACCCCAGCCAATCATCCGGCGCCGTCCGCGTGGGAGCGGGCCGGTGAAATGTGGCCGACTCCTCAGGACAGGTCGCCGGTGAGGATGATCGTCAGCCGGTCGCGGCGCATCGGGTCGACCGCGGGCGCGGTGCGGTGGATGCCGAGGTCGAGGGCGAGCTGCTTGGCCGCCGCCTTGAGCCGGGCCGGGTAGTAGACGGTCGTGGCCGGGATGGTGCCGTACCAGTTGTCGGTGCCGACCACGCGCCAGCCGATGCCGCTGGCGCGCTCGCCCACCCGACCAGCCAGGCCGGTGATGCCGGAGTTGTTGTAGACCTCGACGTAGACGCTGCCGCGGCGTACGGCGGGCTGCGTCGGCTTCGGGTCGGGCTTGGGGGTCTTCGAGGTCGAGGCCGACGGGTCGGCCGTCGGGCTCTCGTGGGCGACCTGGGTGGCGACCTCGCGCTCGGTCGGGTCGCCGCCGCGGGTCGCGACGAAGGCGATGCCGGCCATGGCGACCGCGACGACGCTGAGCATCACGACCGGGGACGGCGCGGCGACGCCGCGCTGGTTGCGGACTCGGGGGGAAGGACGAGTCATCGCGATCAGACCTCGAAGCCGAGACGGCGGGCCGAGCGCTGGCGCTGGCGGGCGGCGCGCAGGCGCCGCAGGCGGCGAACCAGCAGCGGGTCGGCCTCGAGCGCCTCCGGGCGGTCGATCAGGGCGTTGAGGACCTGGTAGTAGCGGGTGGAGGACATGTCGAACTTCTCCCGGACCGCGGTCTCCTTGGCGCCGGCGTACTTCCACCACTGCCGCTCGAACTCGAGGATCTCGCGGTCGCGCTCGCTCAGGCCGGGCGTGGCCTCGGCCTGGCTCTCGAAGGCGTTCGCGGCGTCCATGGTGCTCCTCCCCGGGAGGCTCGGCCGACGATGTCGACAGTGCTGGTCAGCGTCACTATAGAGCGGCGAACCACAGCCGTGTGATTCGCCGGCGGCGAGTCGCGAAAGGGAGGACCACCGCTCACAGGAAGCGCACAAGCGATCCACAGCGCAGGGCCGGACTCCCCGGGCAGGTTGATCCTCGTCCACCGCACCCGACGCAGGAGCTCCCCATGTCGCACATCCCCGACCCCGACCAGACCCCCGAGGGCCCGGCCTTCGAGGGCCGCGTCCTCCCGCGGCCCGAGGACGAGGTGGTCGACCAGGGCGCCCGCTTCGACATCGCGACCCTGGTCACCCGCCGCCGGGTCCTCGGCGTCGTCGGCGTGGGCGCCGGCGCGCTCGCGCTGGCCGCCTGCGGCTCCGACTCCTCGGGGTCCTCCGGCTCGTCGACCGCGTCAGGATCCACGGGCTCGGGATCCACGGGCTCGGGATCGACGACCAGCTCGACCACCTCCGACGGCGAGATTCCCGAGGAGACCAACGGCCCCTACCCCGCCGACGGCACCAACGGCGTCAACGTCCTGGAGGAGTCGGGCATCGTCCGCAGCGACATCACCTCGAGCCTGGACGGCGGCACCACGGTCGACGGCGTCCCGCTCACCTTCACCTTCACGCTGACCGACATGGTCAACGACGCACCCTTCGAGGGCGCCGCCGTCTACGTCTGGCACTGCGATGCCCAGGGGCTGTACTCCATGTACTCCGAGGGCGTCGAGGACGAGACCTACCTGCGCGGCATCCAGGTCGCCGACGCGAAGGGCCAGGTGACCTTCCAGACGATCATGCCGGCCTGCTACTCCGGCCGCTGGCCGCACATCCACTTCGAGGTCTACCCGGACGCCGACTCGGCGACCACCGCCGACAACGCGATCGCGACCTCGCAGGTGGCACTGCCCGAGGACGTCCTCGCCGACATCTACGCCCTCGACACCTACGCCGGCTCCGCCGAGAACCTCTCCCAGGTCTCGCTCGACACCGACAACGTCTTCAGCGACGGCTACGACCTCGAGCTCGGCACCTTCAGCGGCGACGTCGACTCCGGTTTCGTCGGCTCGCTCGCGGTCGGCGTCGACACCAGCACCGAGGCCGGTGGCGGCGGCACCGCTCCCGCGGCCGGCGGCGGTGGCACCGGCGGCACCCCGCCCGACGGAGGTACGCCGCCCAGCGGCGCGCCGTCCGCCAACTGACCCGACCACCCGTTCGAACCATCCACCCAGGAGATCCCCATGCTGCAGAACCTGTCGGGCTGGCACGCCCTCGTCATCCTCACCATCGTCCTGCTCATCTTCGGCTCCGCGAAGCTGCCCACCCTCGCCAAGAGCGTCGGTCAGTCGGTGCGGATCCTCAAGGACGAGGTCCACGAGACCACCGCCGTGAGCGCTGAGGCCGCCGGCACCGAGACCCGGACCCCGCCGACCGCTCCCGTCGACGCCGTCGCGGAGCGCCGCGCCTCATGACGACCGCCACCGTCGCGCGCGGCACCATGCCGCTCGCCGACCACCTGCGGGAGGCCCGCCGGCGCGGGGTCCGCGCGGCGGTGGCCCTCGCCGTGGGCGTGGTGGCGGGCTACCTGCTCTCCGACCAGGTCCTCGACGTCCTGCGCGCCCCGATCGAGCAGCTTGCCGAGTCCCGCAACGCGAGCCTCAACTACGACACGGTCACCGGCGCCTTCGACCTGAAGCTGAAGATCGCGATCTTCGCCGGGGTGGTGCTCTCCAGCCCGATCTGGCTCCTCGAGCTCTTCGCCTTCGTGACCCCCGGCCTGACGCAGCGGGAGCGGAAGTACACCTACGGCTTCGTGCTGAGCGCCGTGCCGCTCTTCGCGGCCGGGTGCACGTTCGGCTTCCTGCTCTTCCCGCACATGGTGCGGGTGCTGACCGGCTTCTCCTCCGACCAGGACAGCACGATCCTCACCGCGTCCTACTACGTCGACTTCGTGCTCAAGCTCGTCCTCGCCATCGGGATCGCCTTCGTGCTGCCCGTCTTCCTGGTGGCCCTCAACCTCCTCGGCCTGCTCCCCGCCGCCACCCTGCGCCGCAGCTGGCGGGTGATCGTCGTGGTGATCGTGCTCTTCAGCGCACTGGTGACCCCGGCCGCCGACGTGCTCTCGATGTTCTTCGTCGCCGCCCCGATGACCGCGCTCTTCGGAGCCGCCGTCACCATCGCCGCCGTCCACGACCGCCGCGCCGAGCGACGGGCCCTGACCACCCCGTGACCACCAGGCAGGAGTAGCCACCCATGTTCGGACTGACCTTCGAGAAGCTCTTCCTGGTCGCGATCATCGCCGGGGTCGTCATCGGACCGCAGCGGCTCCCCGTGTACGCCGCGAAGCTGGCCGAGACCATCCGCGCCCTGCGCGGGTTCGTGGAGGACTCGCGCACCCGGGCCGAGACCGAGCTCGGCGTGACCCGCGCCGAGTGGGAGTCGCTCGACCTGCGCCAGTACGACCCGCGGCGCGTGGTCCGCGACGCCCTCCGCGAGCCGCCGGCCGCGGCCGCCACGGACCCCGAGCCGGAACCGGACGAGGAGGCCGACGCCCCGCTCGACGCCGCGCTCCTCGCCGAGGCGAGCCGCGTGCGGCCCGGCCAGCAGTACGTCGTCACCGGGTCGGCCGCCCACCCCCGCCGGGTCCGCATCGACGCACTCCCCGCCGACGACCCGCGCCGGGTGGCGGCACAGATGCCATAGCCTGCGGCCATGACGACGCGTTGGGGCATCCTGGCCACCGGAAAGATCGCGCAGACCTTCGCCCGCGACCTCGCGCTGGTGCCCGACGCGGAGCTCGTCGCCGTCGGCTCGCGCCGGCTCGAGAGCGCCGAGGCCTTCGCGGCCGAGCACGGCCCAGGGGACGGCACCGCGGCGTACGGCTCCTACGAGGAGCTGGTCGCGGACCCGGCCGTCGACGTCGTCTACATCGCGACCCCGCACGCCTTCCACCTCGACAACGCGAGGCTCTGCTTCGAGGCCGGCAAGCACGTCCTGTGCGAGAAGCCGGTCACGCTCGACACCGCCGACGCCGAGGAGATGATCCGGCTCGCGCGCGAGCACGACCGCTTCCTCATGGAGGCGATGTGGACCGCCTGCCACCCGGTCATCCGAGAGCTGCGGACCCGGCTCGCCGCCGGTGAGTTCGGCACGCCGCGGCACCTGCACGCCGAGCTCGGCTTCCGGGTCGACGCGGGTCCCGACGACCGGATGCTCGACCCGGCGCTCGGCGCCTCCGCGCTCCTCGACATGGGCATCTACCCGCTGACGGTCGCCCACCTGCTCCTGGGCGAGGCCGAGCGGCTGACCGCCACGGCCGACCTGTCCGACCGCGGCATCGACCTCGACGTCGCGGTCGCCGGCCGCTACCCGGGTGGCGCGCTCGCCACCCTGACCGCGTCGATGACCTCCTACTCCTCGCGCACCTGCTCGATCGCCACCTCCCAGGGCCGGATCGACTTCACCGACTTCCACCACCCGACCAAGGCCGTCTTCACGCCCTACGCCGAGGCACCGGGCAGCTGGGCGGTCGCGCCGGGCGAGCCCGTCGTGGTGCTCGGCGAGGAGCCGGTGATCGGCCAGGGCTACGGCAACGAGATCGCCGAGGTCGGGCGCTGCCTGGCCGAGGGCCTGCGGGAGAGCCCGCTGGTGCCGCACGAGCAGACGCTGACGATCCTGCGGCAGATGGACGACCTGCGCGCGCAGGTCGGCGTCAGCTTCCCGGCCTGATCAGGAGCGCAGGAAGGCCAGCACGGCGGCGACCCGGCGGTGCGCGGTGTCGTCGTCGGGCAGCAGCCCGAGCTTCGCGAAGATCCGCTGCGTGTGCTTCTCGACGCCCGCGAGCGAGACCGACAGCGCCTCCGCGATCGCGGCGTTCGAGCGGCCCTCGGCCATCAGCGACAGCACCTCCCGCTCGCGCGGGGTCAGGTCGGCGATCGGATCGCGGTGGCGGCCCATCAGCTGCCGCACCACGAGCGGGTCGAGCACGGTGCCCCCGTTGGCGACCGCCTGCACGGATCCGAGGAAGTCGTCGAGGTCGCTGACCCGGTCCTTGAGCAGGTAGCCGATCCCGCCGTCCCCCGTCGCGAGCAGGTCGTCGGCGTAGGACACCTCGACGTACTGCGACAGCACGAGCAGCCGTGCCTCCGGCCACGACCGGCGTACGTCGACCGCCGCGCGCAGCCCCTCGTCGGTGTGGCTGGGCGGCATCCGGACGTCGACGAGACCGAGGTCGGGCCGCAGCTCGAGCATCGCGGCGACGAAGGCCGGCCCGTCGCCGACCGAGCCGACCACCTCGTGGCCTGCCTCGGCGAGCAGCAGCTGCAGCCCCTCCCGCAGCAGCAGGGAGTCATCGGCCACCACGACCCTCACAGTGCCCTCCTCACAGGGGGATCCTCGCAACCACCGCGGTCCCGGCGCCCTCCAGGGAGGTGACCTCGAGGGTGCCGTCGACCGCGGCGAGCCGCTGCCGCAGGCCGGCCAGGCCCAGCCCCTTGGCCGGGTGGGCACCGCCGACGCCGTCGTCCTCGACCCGCACCTCGAGCTCGGCGCCGTCGACCACGACCGACACCTCGGCGCCGCTCGCGCGGCTGTGCTTGGCGACGTTCGTGAGCGCCTCGGCGACCACGAAGTAGACGGCGGTCTCGACGTGCGGCGGCAGGTCGGCGGGGACGTCGACCCGCGACTGCACCGGCACCACGCTCTGCGCGGTCATCTCCTCGAGCGCGGCGGCGAGGCCGCGGTCGACCAGCAGCGGCGGGGCGATGCCGCGGGAGAGCGAGCGGAGCTCGGCCACCGTCTCGCGGGCCTGGGCGAGCGCCGCGTCCAGGGTCTCGGCGGCCCGGTCGGGGTCCTCCGCGACCTGCTTCTTGGCGCGGCCGAGGTCCATGGTCAGCCGCACGAGCCGCTGCTGCGGGCCGTCGTGGATGTCGCGCTCGAGCCGGCGCAGCGACTCGGCCTCGGCCATTCGGGCCGCCTCACGGCCGCCCTCGACGCGGGCGACCTCGTGCTGGAGCTCGGCCCGGCTGCACAGCAGCACGGACGCGAGGCTGGCGTGGATGGTCGCGACCAGCCGGACCGCCCAGGGGAGGGTGACCAGCGCGACCACCCCGAGCGCGAGCTGCACCAGGCTGGCCGCCGTACGCCCGTCGCCGAGCCCGAGGTAGTAGGCGAGCTCGTGGTCGCCGGGCTGCCGGTCGGGCAGCCACTGCTGCCAGAACCAGTAGGTGAGTCCGGCGCCGGTGGCGGCCCACCATGCGAGCGTGACCGCGAAGGCGAGCGTTCCGGTGACGAGGCCGACGATCGCCCAGACGACCTCGAGCCACGACTGCGGGTCGCGCAGCGGGTAGAGCTGGCGCTTCCAGAAGCCGGCGCCCCGCTCGGCCCACAGGTAGTGCGGCGTCGGCGCGGATCGGCCGAGCATCCCGCGCATCCGGATCCGCTCGAAGCGCGCGAAGCCGCGGGCGACCATGATCCCGACGCTGATCAGCAGCACGCCGCCGATGAAGATCGACAGCGCCAGCCCGAGGGTGAGGTCGACGATCACCACGACGAACGCCACGAGGGCGATCGGGAAGGCCGAGATGCCGTACGCCGACTCGTAGAGCACCCGGCGCACGCCGCGTGGGCGCGCCGGCGCGGCGGGTGCCGCCGGGGTGATCAGGGTGGTCAAGGGCAGGGTCTCCGTCATGCGGAAAACGCTAGGAACCAGTGGGGGTCCCGCACGATCCTGCCAGCCCGACAGTGGGTGTCGGGCCAGCCCGACACCCACTACGCGAAGGCGTCGATGCCGGTGACGCCGGCCGACCAGGCCCAGAGCCGCGCGGCGGCGTCCGGGTCGACCGCGTAGCCGCGCACGCCGTACGCCGTCTGCGGCCCGTCGGGCACGACCTCGGCGACCGTGCAGTCCTCGAGGTAGAGCCCGCCGCGGCCGACCAGGTCGGGCGAGGTGGCCGCCCAGACCGCGGTCGCCGCGCCCTGCTCGGGCGAGCGGAAGTCCGGGATCTCGACGTCCTCGAGGTCGGCCATCTGCAGGTGCCGGCCGAGCGGGGTGATGATCGCGCCCGGGTGCAGCGAGAAGGCCCGCACGCCCCGCTCGCGTGCCAGCGCGTCGAGGTGGACGGCGAAGAGCACGTTGGCGGTCTTGGACTGCCCGTAGGCGAGCCACTTGTCGTAGCCGGTCGCGAACCACGGGTCGTCCCACCGGATGTCCGAGAGGTGGTGCCCGGTCGACGACACGCTCACGACTCGACCACCCGGCACGAGCTGCGGGAGCAGCCGGTTGACCAGCGCGAAGTGGCCGAGGTGGTTGGTGGCGAGCTGGAGCTCCCACCCGTTGCCGAGGCGGGTCTCGGGGCAGGCCATCACCGCGGCGTTGCCGATCAGCAGGTCGATCGGACGCCCGGCCAGGCTCGCGGCGTACGCCGCCACGCTGGCCTGGTCGGCGAGGTCGAGGGCTCCGATCTCGACACGGTCGACCCCGGCCAGCGCCTCGGCCGCCGGGTCCGGGCGACGGGCCGGGACGAGCACCGCCGCGCCGGCGCCGGCCAGCGCGCGGACGACCTCGATGCCGATGCCGGAGTAGCCACCGGTGACCAGCGCCGTGCGACGGGTGAGGTCGATGCCGTCGAGGACCTCGGCGGCGGTGGGGAGGTCGCTCATGCCGGAAAGTCCACGTCGACGGTCACGTGCTCCCACGCGTCGATGTCGGCGAGCAGCGCGGTGAGCTTCTCGCGTGCGGCGGCCAGCACGTCCTTGCCGAGCAGCAGCCGCAGCGGCGGGTCGTCGAGCCCGACGACCATCACGACGGCGGCGCCGACCTTCCGCGGGTCACCCGGCAGGTGGTCCGCGAAGGCGCGGATCAGCTCCTTGCGGGCACCCACCTCACCGGCGTACGCGTCGATCGGCGCGCCCGACTCGTGCATCGACCGCCTGGCCCAGTCGGTGCGGAAGGCACCGGGCTCGATGGCCGTCACCTTGATGCCGAGCGGCCCGACCTCCTTGGCCAGGCCCTCGGTCAGCGCCTCCATCGCGTGCTTGGTGGAGGAGTAGTAGACGTTGGGCGGGTTGGCCACCAGGCCGGCCATCGAGGAGATGTTGACGATGTGGCCGCTGCCCTGGGCGCGCATGCCGGGCAGCACCGCCTTGATGGTGTCGACGACGCCGAAGTAGTTGGTGTCGAAGAGCCGCCGCACCGCCGCGTCCTCGCCCTCCTCGACCGCGCTGAGGTAGCCGTAGCCGGCGTTGTTGACCAGCACGTCGAGACCGCCGAACGCGTCGTGGGCCGCGGCGACGGCCAGTCGGATCTGCGCCGGGTCGGTGACGTCGAGGTCGACGGCGCGGGCGCTGCCCGGGTGGGCCGCGACCAGGTCGACGACGGTGGTCGAGTCGCGAGCGGTGACGAGGACCTGGTGCCCGGCGGCCAGGGCCGCGAGGGCGATCTCGCGACCGATGCCGGTCGAGCAACCGGTGACCAGCCAGCGGCTCATCGGGCTCGCTCCGGGAGGCGGCGCAGGTACGCCGTACGCCGCTCGGTCAGCTGGGCGGCGCGCTCGGCGGCGGTGACCCGGGGCAGGTCGGGCAGCTCGCGGTCGAGGTCGTCGAGCCGCACCACCCGGCCGCTCGCGGCCAGGTCGGGCCGCGGGCCACCCTCGGGGAACTCCGCCATCCGCAGCGTCAGGATGCCCTCGCGCAGGCCGTCGGTGTCGACCCAGTTGTGCACGCCGGGATCCTCGGGCGAGATGACGAACGTGTAGGTGCCGTCGGGGTTGGGCCGGGACTGCGCCTTGTTGAGGCTGCCGGTCCGGTCGAGCAGGTCGAGGGTGGTGCCCCAGATGTTGGAGAGCGGCACGGTGAAGTAGTCGGCTCCCCCGTCGCTGACGTCGATCACGAAGGCCTCGCCCGGCTCGAGCAGGAAGCGGCCGGCGACGTACACCTGGTGGCGCATCGCGCCGGAGTGGTCGGCCGACCAGCCGAGCGAGAAGTGGTTGGGCCGCAGCTTGTACATCCCGTGGCTGAGCTTGCCGGTGAAGTCGGCGAAGTGGGCCATCATCCGTGCGGTCGCCTCGGCCTGCTCGTCGCGGGTGAGCGCCGGCGTCGGGGGCGCGGCACCCAGTCGCTCGATCGTCAGGTGGTTGGGGTCCTCGGTCGCCCAGTCGCAGAGCACGTCGCGGATGTAGAGCTCGTGCGCCTCGGGCGAGGACTGCACGTGGTTGGGCCGGCCACCGGCGGGCGAGGAGTCGACCGTGACGGTGAAGCCGCCGTCGCCGTCGAGCTCGAGCGCCTTGCCGTCGAGGACGTCGACGGTGCCCATGTGGGGGTTCCAGAGCGTGAAGTAGTTCTCCGTCATCCGGGTCGCGCCGACCCGGCCATGGAGGAGGTAGCGCTCGTCACCGGAGATCGGGATCACCCGGTAGACGCTGTCGGGGTTGTCGATCCCCCACCGCGACCCCGGTACGGCACGGCCGTGGACGTCGTGGGCGAGCCGGGTGATGCAGGTGACCCTCGGGCGCAGCGGGTCCTGGTTGGCCGACCACACCGCGGCGGAGAACATCACCTCCTCGTACGCCGCCTCGAAGCGCTCGCGCATCGCGTCGGACGCCTTCGCCCGGGACAGCCAGGTCTCGGCGACGGAGCGGTACGCCGCGCGCACGGTCGGGTGCTCGACCAGCTCGAGCGCGGCCAGCTCGTGGGCGTGCTGCTCGGCGGTCGCGACCGCGTCCTCCGAAAATGTCAGTCCTGACATAATGGTCAGCATGACGAAGTCGGAGCGGACGCGCAATGCCCTGCGCGAGGTCGCGCTGAGGCACTTCGTCGCCGACGGCTTCGAGGCCGCGAGCGTGCCGGCGATCGCGGCCGAGGTCGGCGTGACGGAGCGGACCTTCTACCGCCACTTCGCGACCAAGGACGAGGTGCTCTTCGGCGACGTGGCCACCCGGCTCGAGTGGTTCGGCAGCGCGCTGCGCGCGCGGCCCGCCGAGGAGGACCTGGTCCGGTCGGTGCTCGCCGCGCTCGGCGCCGCGCCCACCGACCCGCAGCTGCTCGCCGAGATCGCCCGGCTCCGCGTCGAGCTGCTCAGCGCGGCCCGGATCGAGCGGGTCTTCCGCGACCGGCAGGGCGCGATGGCTACCGAGCTGCGGGCGCTGCTCGTCGACCGCGGCTCCGACCCGCTCGCGGCCGCGGTCCGCGCCGAGGCCGTCGCCGGCGCGGTCTTCGCCGCCCTCGCGGTCTGGACGGAGGCGCCACCGCCGCACGACCTCGGCCGGCTCGGCGAGCTCACCGAGACCGCGCTGGAGCAGGTGCGGCCGGTGCTCAGCCCGCCGGGAACCGAGCCCGGATCAGCTCAGGGGTGAGGCCGTAGTCCTCGGGCATGTACGCCGGCCGCCCGGCCTCGCGCGGACGCCGCTCGAGCCAGTCCTCCATCGCGGCGACCGCGTCGGCGGTGAGCTCCAGCCCGATCGCGTCGTACACCTGCGAGATCTGGCCGACCGGGTCCGCGACCACGTCGGCGAAGTCCAGGTGGGTGACCAGCCCGGCCGGCCAGCGGCGCTCGCTCGCCCGGGCGCGGGCGTCGGTCCAGGCCATCCGCTCCAGCCACTCGCGCCCGATCCGTCGGTCGTCGACGACGTCGGCGTGCATCCGGTGGAGGGTCGCGTTGAGGCTCGCGCCGGACGCGACGGTCTCGACCGGGTCGCGGTGCAGGTGCACGACGTGCAGGTCCGGGAAGCGGCGACGGAGATCGTCGAGGTAGCCGAGGTGCGCGGGCGTCTTGAGCACCCACCGCGCTGCCGTCTCCCGGGCGGCCTCCTCGCGCTGCCGCTGCTGCCACTGGAGCAGCTGGAGCATCCGGTGCAGGTGGTCGTAGGCCGGCGCGAGGTCCTGGTCGTCGAGCCAGCGGCGGTAGTCCGGTACGTCGGCGCCCGACTCGGGCACGTGGGAGAGGAACGCGTCGGCGAGGAAGACGATCTCCTCCTCGGCCTCCAGCGCGTGCATCGGGTGGATCGCGTAGAGCTCCGGCACCCACTGCCGCGACTGCTCCTCGCGCACCTGCGCCTTCGCGATCCGCGGGTCGGCGACGTCGAAGCGCTGGTCGAGCGCGGGCGCGACCTCGACGACCTCCCAGCCACGGGCGCAGCGGAAGCGCGTGTCCGCGGCGAGCAGCCGCTGCACCAGCGTGGTGCCGCTGCGCATCATTCCGACCACCACGACCGGGTCGGTGACCACCTCCTCGGCGATCTCGGGGTGCCGGCGGAACCACTCCTGCGCGCGCAGCCGCATCCGCAGGCTGTGCACCAGCCCGCCGCGGATCAGGTGCCGGCCGACCTCGTTGAGCCCGGCGCCGTCGTACGCCGCGGCGAGGACGCCGAGCGGCTCGCGGAAGTCGCCGGGCCCATAGTCCTCGAGCCCCTCCTTGGCACGGGCGGCCGCGATGAGCTCTTCCGGATCCACGAGGCGTCACTATGAGGTGGCGCGGCCAGGGATGTCGAGCGGGGCGTCGTTCCAGTGCGTGCAGGAGTGCCGCCGACGAGGGAGCCGTGCCGGAGGCACGGCGACTGAGGAGAAGGTGCTCAGGTGCGTGCTGGGGCGGCGGCCCGCCGACAGCCTCCCTGGCCGTGCGACCTCATAAACTCTCGGCGTGGCCGACTCCGCACGCGAGATCGAGAACCTGCTCTACACGTACGCCGCGCGCATCGACGCCGGCGACCTCGACGGGGTCGCGGACCTCTTCACCCACGGCCGGATCCTCGGGCAGGAGGACGGGCCGCCGGAGTCGGCCTTCGAGGGACGCGACGCCGTACGCCGCCTCTACGGCGGGTCCACCCGCATCTACGAGGACACCGGCACCCCCAAGACCCACCACGTCACGACCAACGCGCGGATCGAGGTGGACGAGGAGGCCGGCACCGCGACGTGCGCGTCGTACTACCTCGTCACGCAGGCCACCGACGAGCTGCCGCTGCAGATCATCATCACCGGCCGCTACCGCGACACCTTCCACCGCGTCGACGGTGCGTGGTGGTTCGAGAGCCGCACGATGTACGTCGACCAGGTGGGCGACCTGTCGCACCACCTGAAGTGGTGAGCGTCGCCTCCACCCCACGTGGATAGGGTGGAGGCGTGGCTTCTCCTGGCTCGTCCGACCTCGTGATCGTGGCCAACCGACTGCCCGTGGACCGGATCGAGAACCCCGACGGCTCCCCCGGCTGGCGGACCTCGCCGGGCGGTCTCGTCTCGGCACTCGAGCCGGTGCTGCGCGCCAACGACGGCACCTGGATCGGCTGGCCGGGCGGCACCGAGTCCGACCTCGAGCCGTTCGAGGCCGACGGCATGGACCTGGTGCCGATGGCGATGAGCGCCCGGGAGATCGAGGAGTTCTACGAGGGCTTCTCCAACGCCACCCTGTGGCCGCTCTACCACGACGTCGTCGAGAAGCCGCTCTTCCACCGCGAGTGGTTCGACACCTACGTCGAGGTCAACCAGCGCTTCGCCGAGCGGGCCGCGGAGGTCGCCGCCGAGGGCGCGACCGTGTGGGTCCACGACTACCAGCTCCAGCTGGTCCCCTCGATGCTGCGCGAGCTGCGCCCGGACCTGCGGATCGGCTTCTACCTGCACATCCCCTTCCCGCCGGCGGAGCTCTTCCAGCAGCTGCCGTGGCGCCGCCAGCTCCTGGAGGGCCTGCTCGGTGCCGACCTGGTCGGCTTCCAGCTGAGCGGCGCGGCGCAGAACTTCGTGCGGCTCGTCCGGCAGCGCGTCGGCCACAAGACCCACCGCGACCTCGTCTACCTGCCCGACGGGCGCACCGTGCGGGCCGCGGCGTTCCCGATCTCGATCGACTTCAACCTGTACGCCGACCTCGCGCAGACCGAGGGCGTCGCGGCTCGTGCGGAGGAGATCCGGGAGGCCGTCGGCAACCCCAGCAAGGTCTTCCTCGGCGTCGACCGGCTCGACTACACCAAGGGCATCTACGCGCGGCTGCGCGCCTTCGGCGAGCTCATCGCCGACGGCCACCTCGACGTCGAGGACGCCGTCTTCGTCCAGGTCGCGACGCCGTCGCGCGAGCAGGTCGAGCAGTACCGCATCCTGCGCGACGACATCGAGCGGCTGGTCGGGCGGATCAACGGCGACCTCGGCAAGATCGGTCGCCCCGCGATCCACTACCTGCACGCGTCCTACCCCCGCGAGGAGATGGCCGCGCTCTTCCGGGCCGCCGACATCATGGTCGTCACGCCGCTGCGCGACGGCATGAACCTCGTCGCGAAGGAGTACGTCGCCTGCTGCCACGACGACCTCGGCGCGCTGGTGCTGTCGGAGTTCGCCGGCGCCGCGGAGGAGCTGCGGCAGGCCTGGCTGATCAACCCCTACGACATCAACGGCATGAAGTCCGCGCTGCTCGACGCCTACCGGACCGACGAGCGGGAGGCGAGCCGCCGGATGAAGGCGATGCGCAAGACCGTGCGCCAGCACGACGTCGCCGCCTGGGCCGACAGCTTCCTCGCCGAGCTCGCCGCCGTACGCCCCTCGCACGGCAAGTCCGTGCGACCGGCCAAGCGGTCGTGATGGTCACCATCTCGACCGACCCGGCGCTGCTCGACGTCGACCGGGTCCACCGCTGGCTCTCCACCGACGCCTACTGGGCGCTCGGCCGCCACCGCGACGTGCTGGAGCGCGCGATCGCCGGGTCGCTGTGCTTCGGCGCGTACGACGAGTCGGGCCAGGTCGGCTTCTGCCGGCTGGTCACGGACCGCGCCACGTTCGCCTGGCTGTGCGACGTCTACATCGACCCGGCCACCCGCGGCCGCGGCGTTGGGATCTCGCTGATGGAGGCGGTCGACCGCGAGCTGGCGGGCATGCAGGTCGGCCGCGCGGTGCTCGCGACCGCCGACGCGCACGGGCTCTACGCCCGCTTCGGCTTCGCGGTGATGGACCAGCCCGAGCGCTGGATGCTGCGACGGTACGACTCGCCCTCGTCCGGGTAGGTTCGGGGCATGGACCTGCTGCCCAAGCCGGACCAGGTCGTCGCCGCCGCGGGCAACGTCGCGCACGCGGTGCTCTACGGCGGCCTGGCTGATGTGCGCCCGATGCCGCGGACCCTGGTCGACCAGGGCACCCTCCGTGCCGTCTACCACTACGCGCCCGACCCGGCGATCGACGCGGCCGGCGACCCGGTGCTGCTGGTGACCCCGCTGGCCGCTCCGGCCACCTGCTTCGACCTGCGCCGCGGCTGCTCCCTGGTCGAGCACCTGGTCTCGACCGGGCGTCCGACGTACCTCGTGGAGTACGGCAACGTCTCCTTCCGCGACCGCGGGCTCGGCCTGGAGCACTGGGTCGAGGAGGTCGTGCCGACCGCGGTGCGGGAGGTGTCGCGCCACGCCGGCGGACGGCCGGTGCACGTCGTGGGCTGGAGCCTCGGCGGCATCTTCGCGATGCTCGCCGCCGCCGGCGCGGAGCTGCCGATCGCCTCGCTATCGGTGCTGGGCTCGCCGGTCGACGTGACGAAGGTGCCGTTGGTCGCCCCGCTGCGTCCGCTGCTCGACCTCACCGCCGGCCGCGGGCTGATCACGCGCACCTACCGGGCGGTCGGAGGGGCGCCGACTCCCTTGGTGCGCTGGGCGTTCCAGCTCTCGTCGTTCCAGAAGCTGGTGACCAAGCCGCTCGCGATCGCGGCCCACCTCGACGACACCGACTGGCTCGCCCAGATCGAGGCGGTCGACCGGTTCACCGACGCGATGACGGCCTACCCGGGCCGCAGCTTCGGTCAGCTCTACCACCGCTTCGCCAAGGGCAACGCGCTCGTCACCGGCACCGTCCAGCTCGGTGACCACGAGGTCTCGCTCGCCGACGTCACCACCCCGACCCTCGTCTTCGCCGGCGCCACCGACGGCATCGCCCCGGTCGCCGCCGTCCGCCCCTCGGTCGACCTCCTCACCGGCTCGCCCGAGGTCCGCTTCGAGATCGTCCCCGGCGGCCACCTCGGGATGCTCACCGGCCGCGCCGCCCGCGGCACCACCTGGGTCGCCCTCGACCAGTGGTTCGCACAGTGGGACGGCGCGTCCGTGCCGAAGAAGAAGGCGGCTCCCAAGAAGAAGCCGGCCGCCGCGAAGAAGGCGCCCGTCAAGAAGGCACCGTCCGCGAAGAAGGCGCCTGCGAAGAAGACCGCGGTGAAGAAGGCCACGGTGAAGAAGGCCGCGTCGCCGGATGCCATCGGCGCCAACCCCCAGCGCCGCTACTCCTCCGCCGGCTCCCGCGCCCTCTCCCGCTGACCTCTCGATGGTCGAGGCGCGAAGGCGCCCTGACGCCCGGCCTTCTCGCTGGTTGAGGTGCGAGGAGCGCCAGCGACGAGCCTCGAAACCCCGGAAAGCCGACCATGGCCTGGTGTCCTGGGATCCGACTCGTGGCGTCTTCCCGTCGGCGCCAGTGTTCGTCCTCCGACGGTGAGGTCAGGGGTTCGCTTCGCCGCTTCGCGCCCTTGACCTCACCGTCTCCGGACGAGTTGGCGCCTATCGGGACGACGCCGACCTGCGGTCAGCGAGCAGGCGTTCTGGCGCGGTATTGCAGCTCGCGATCGTGACCATCCTGTGACCCAGAACCCTGTGGATATGGGGGTTCTGAGCATCTCAGTGTCGGTGGCCAGTGCTTGAGTGAAGACATGGCAACGACCGCGACTCCCACCCACCGAGTGTCGGTGGCGGTCGCGCACGCCCGCCATGATCTGACCTCGATCGCGGACACTCCGGCATGGTCGATGACTGACACCGAAGTAGCCGACGCCCTCGTCGAGCTCACCCGCCTCGAGGCCCAGGTCACCGAGCTCAAAGGCCGGGTCGCCGCGCACGCCGACGAGCAGCAGGTCGGCCAGGACCGCGGCGCGTCGTCGACCGCCGCATGGCTCGCCTACGAGACGAAGCAGACCCGTCCGGCGACGCACCGGATGGTGAGGCTTGGCCAGGACCTGCAGCGTCACCCCATCACCCGTGAGGCACTCGCGGCCGCCGTGATCTGCCCGGAGCAGGCGGCGGTGATCCTCCGGTGGGTCGACACCCTCCCCGAGGAGATCGACCAGCAGCTACGCGACAACGCCGAACGGCACCTCCTCGAGCTGGCCAAGCTCCACGACGCCAAGGGCCTCAACCGGCTCGGCCGGCGGCTGTGGGAGGTCATCGACCCCGATGGCGCCGACGCCCGTGAGGCCGGGATCCTCGAACGCCAAGAAGCCAAAGCGCTGCGATCGATGTACCTGAAGGTCTGGGACGACGGCGAAGGGTCGACCTGTGGGTCGTTCAAGATGCCGCACCTCGGCGGCGCGGCGTTGCGGAAGATCCTGGCCGCGGTGATGGCTGCCAAGCACCAGAACGCCACCAAGGGCGCCGGCACCGGCCACCTCGCCGCTGTCCGGACCGGGCCCGAGGCTCAGGGGCAGGCGTTCTACGAGCTGCTGATGCGCTACCCGGCGAGCAAGCTCCCCAAGATCGGCGGCCTCAACGCCACCCTGCTCGTGACGATCTCCGAGGAGTCGCTGCTGGGGCGGCTCGAGCAGGCCGGGACCATCCTGGACACCGGCGACCGCATCTCCCCCGCGCTCGCCCGGAAGCTGGCCTGCGAGGCCGGGATCCTCCCGGTCGTCATGAACGGCAAGTCCGAAGTGTTGGACCTGGGCCGCGAGCAGCGGCTCCACTCCCAGGCCCAACGCATCGCCATCACCCTCCGCCAGCACGGACAGTGCGCCACCGACGGTTGCGACCGCACGACCGGCCTGCATGCCCACCACGTCGTGGAGTGGTCGAAGGGCGGACCGACCGACCTGGCCAACGCCATCGGGCTCTGCCACTGGCACCACATGAAGGCCCACGACAACGCGTACGGCATGAGCCGCGGCCCGACAGGCTCGGTCACCTTCCACCGGCGCGAATAGGCCGACCCGGCACACGCTCACACCTTCCCCCGGACGCCGACTCCCGGCCCACCGGGTTTCGAGGCTCGTCGCTGACGCTCCTCGCACCTCAACCAGCGGGAAGCCCGCGCGCCCCGACCACAGGACGGCGTCCTCCCGACAGGCGCCAACCCGTTCGGAGCCGGTGGGACAGTCCGATCCCAGGACACCAGGCGGCGGTTGGGTTTCCGGGCGTCGAGGCTCGTCGCTGACGCTCCTCGCACCTCAACCAGCGGGAAACATGGGCAACCCCGAGCACATGAGGACGGCGTTCGCGGTCACCGTCCGCCAGCACCGGCGGTCTCGGCGACCAGACGGTCGAACTCGTGCCAGACGTGCTCGACCCAGTCGATGCTGAGGTGGCTGTGGTCGGCGTACACCATCCTGGCGCCCGCGAAGGCGGGGCAGCGTCCGTCCTGGCAGGCCAGCTGCGCGACCGGCACGAACGGCACGCCGGCGGCGTTTGCAGCACGACGGCCGAGCCGGTTGGCCACCACGGTCCGCTTCTTCTCGGTGGCGGTGCAGGAGGCCATCGTGGCGTGCCGGTCGGTGAGGCAGTCGGCCGGCTCGAGGCCGATCATGCTGACGTCGCCGATCATCCGGACGTCGGGGGCGAGCTCGGTGAGATCGGCCAGGGCGGAGGCGACGCCGTCGTACCAGGCCGCGTCGGCATCGCTCCCCCGGACCGTCATGTTGGGCGGCATCGCCCGCGAGCCGACGTACACGAGGTCGGGCTGGAGCTCGGCGATCTGGTCGAACGCCCAGCGCCGGAAGTCGGCGCACTCGGTGTAGTTACGGCTCCTGTTCTCGGTGAGCAGGGCGACGGGGTAGGGCACGCAGCCGTACTTGATCACCGGGACGAGTCGGTAGCCGTCGCGCTGCGCCATCAGGTCCAGGGCGGGCAGCCACTGGCCGGCGTGCGAGTCCCCCAGCACGACCATCGTCCGGTCCGCGTCGATGTCGCCGACCGGACGCAGGCGCGTGCTGGTCCGGTCGTGGTACGCGTTGCAGGTGTACCGCCGGTGCCACCGGTCGTCCTGCAACCTCTCGATCTGGTCGGCGCTCACGAGCGGGAAGGCGATCGGCGCGCCGTCGTCGGCGAGCTGCAGCGAGTAGGTCAGCTCCGCCCCGACCGTCGGCGCCTGGTCGCGGAGCGCGGCCCACTTCTGCGAAGCGGCGACCCGGTCGGCGAGCTGGTCGGACGCGATCCGGTCGGCGGCGAGGACGCTGCAGCCGACGAGCGCCAGGGTCCCCGGCCACAGGGCGAGGCTGCGGAGGGACGGCCGGAGCCGAGGACTCCTGCGGACGGGGTTCTCGACGAGGTAGTAGCTCGCGGCGGCCAGCGCCAGGACGGCCAGCAGGAGGACGGCGGTCTCGACGCCGGTACGCCGGTGCCCGAGCCGCGCGCCGGCGAGCACGAGGACCGGCCAGTGCCACAGGTAGAGCGAGTACGACAGGTCTCCGATCCACGTCATCGGCCGCACGCTCAGCACCCGGGCGACACCGACGGGCTCGGAGCCGACGCCGGCGGCCAGGACCGCGACCGTCCCCAGCACGGGCACCAGGGCGTGGTAGCCGGGAAGTGCCGTGGTCGCGTCGTAGGTCGTCATCGCCAGCCCGATCGCCACCAGGCCGGCCAGTGCGAGGCAGTGACGGGCGAGGCGAGGGAGGAGGAGCAGGCGCGTCGCGGCGAGGGCGAGCAGGGCTCCGGCACCGAGCTCCCACGCCCGCGCGAGGGAGGAGAAGAAGGCCGCGGTCGGCGCCGAGGCGGTGTGCACGACCGACCACGTCAGCGACGCCGCGCAGCACCCGGCCAGCACGGCCGCGACCAGTCGTCGGGGGGACGCGATCCGGCGCCGACGAGCGACGAGGAGGAGCGCTGCGATCAGGGCCGGCCACACCAGGTAGAACTGCTCCTCGACCGCGAGCGACCAGTAGTGCTGCACCGGCGAGGGCGGCAGGCCGGCGGAGAAGTAGTCGGTGCCGGACCGGGCGAAGTGGACGTTCGCCAGGAACGCGGCGGCCCACCGGACGTCGTCGAGGACCCGGACCGTCCGCACGTAGGAGAGCTCGCTCGCCGAGTAGATCGCGACCGCGACCAGGACGACGGTCGCCGCGGGCAGGATCCGACGGGCCCGGCGGGCGTAGAAGCCACGCAGGGAGATCCGCCCGTCGCGATCCGCCTCTCGGAGCAGGAGGCTCGTGATGAGGAAGCCCGAGACGACGAGGAAGACGTCGACGCCGACGTACCCGCCCGCGAGGTGCCGGACACCGGCGTGATCGGCCACGACCGCGCCGACGGCGACGCAGCGGAGCCCCTGGATGTCGAGGCGCACGTCGGGTGAGCCCACGCCTCCGAGGGTGCCTGGCAGTCGCCCCCACGCGCTAGCCTCCGCCCATGTCTGCGACCGACGCCCAGCCGCACGAGCTGCCGCGCCAGCTGCCCCGAGGTGTGCGGATCGGCTACGGCTCGGGATCGGTGGCGACCGGTGCGTTCGGCACGGTCCCCGGCCTGATGCTCCTGCCGTACCTGACCGACAGCCTCGGCATCGCCGCGGTCCTGGCGGGCTTCATCGTCTTCGTGCCGAAGGCGTGGGACGTCATCCTCAATCCCATCGCGGGGCGGATCAGCGACCGCACCACCGACCCGCGCGGGCCGCGGCGGCCGTGGCTGCTGCGGGCCGGCATCGCGCTGAGCGTGGCGTTCGCGCTGCTCTTCGCGGCACCCGGCATGGCGACGTGGCTCGAGGCGGCGTGGGTGCTGGTGCTGTTCCTGGGGTGCGCGACGGCGTACGCCTTCTTCCAGGTGCCGTACGTCGCGATGCCCGCCGAGATGACGTCGTCGTACGACGAGCGCACCCGCCTGATGACGTGGCGGGTCGCGATCCTCGCCTTCACGATCATGCTCGCCGGCGCCAGCGCGCCCGCGATCCGCGACGCGGTCGGCGGGCGTGACGGCTACCGGGTCATGGGTCTGGCGATGGCCGTGATCATCCTGGTCGGCACCGTCGGCGCGTACGTCGGCACCCGCCGCGCGCCGGTCACCGCGGCCCAGCCGGGAGCGGGCGGCCTGCGCGACCAGCTGCGGGTGGTCGCCGAGGCACGCGACTTCCGCTGGCTGCTGACGACGTTCGTCATCCAGGCGCTCGCGACCGGCTCGATGCTGGCGGGCGTCGACTACCTGGCCAAGGACGTGCTCGGCAAGGACGGCGCCTCGACGATCCTCTTCGTCTGCTTCGTCGGCCCGGCCCTGGTGCTGACCCCCGCGTGGTCGGCGGTCGGCACCCGGATCGGCAAGAAGCGCGGCTACCTCATCTCCTCGGTCGTCCTCACCGCCGGCGCCCTGCTCGCCGCCACCGCCCAGAGCGCGCCGGCCGCCGTCGTCTTCCTGGCCGTCGGCCTGGTCGGGGTCGGGTACGCCGGCTGCCAGGTCTTCCCGATGGCGATGCTCCCGGACGCGGCCGCCGTCGACGCGCGCCGCACCGGTAGCAACCGGGTCGGCGTCTACACCGGCGTCTGGACCGCCGGCGAGACCCTCGGGCTCGCCCTCGGCCCCGGCGTCTACGCCCTCGTGCTCGCGATCGGCGGCTACCGGTCGTCGACCGACGACGTGCACGTCCTCCAGCCGGACTCGGCGCTCACCGCGATCACGCTCGGCTTCTCGGTGCTCCCGGCCGTGCTGATGGTGCTGAGCCTGTGGTGGCTGCGGAGGTACTCGCTCGACTCCGCGCAGGTCGATGAGAGGGTCACCGCATGACCGACGTCCTCGCCCGGCTCCGTGAGATGCAGGCGGCCGACCTGCCCGTCCACGGCGGCCGCACCCTCGCCTACGTCTACGACTCCGGGCTGCCCGACGTCGACCGGATCGGCCGCGAGGCGGTGGCGGCGTACGCCGGCTCAAACGGCCTGGACCCCACGGCCTTCCCGAGCCTGCTGCAGATGGAGAACGAGCTGGTCGGCTTCACCGCCGACCTGCTCGACGCCCCGGACGGCGCGGTCGGCACCGTCACCTCCGGCGGCACCGAGTCCTGCCTGCTGGCCGTCCAGGGCGCGCGCGACAGCCGGCCGGACGTGACCCGGCCGCGGATGGTCGTGCCGTCGACCGTGCACGCGGCGTTCCTCAAGGCCGCGCACTACTTCGGCGTCGAGGCCGTGGTCGTCCCGGTCGGCCCCGACTTCCGCGCCGACGCCGCCGCGATGGTCGCGGCGATCGACGCGGACCCCGGCCGCACGGTCCTGGTCGTCGTGTCCGCGCCGTCGTACGCACACGGCGTCGTCGACCCCGTGCCGGCGGTCGCGGCGCACGCCGCCGAGCGCGGGATCCGCTGCCACGTCGACGCCTGCATCGGCGGCTGGGTGCTGCCCTACGCCGCACGGATCGGCCGCGACGTGCCGCCGTGGACCTTCGCGGTCGACGGCGTCACCTCGATCTCGGTCGACACGCACAAGTACGCCTACGCCCCCAAGGGCACCTCGGTCCTGCTGCACCGCTCGTCGGCCCACCGACGCCCGCAGTACTTCGCGCACGCCGACTGGCCCGGCTACACGATGCTCAACTCGACCATCCAGTCCACCAAGTCCGGCGGCCCGCTCGCCGGCGCCTGGGCGGTGACGACCACGCTGGGGCACGCCGGCTACGAGCGGCTCACCCGTGACGTCTTCGAGGCCGTCGACCGGATCGTCGCCGGCGTCGCCGAGATCCCCGAGCTGAGCCTGGTGGCCACGCCCGACTCCACGCTCGTCGCGCTGGTCACCGACGCCACGTGCGACGCCTTCACGGTCTGCGACGAGATGGCGCTGCGCGACTGGTACGTCCAGCCACAGATGGCCTACGCCGGCCAGCCGGCCACCATCCACCTCTCGGTCAGTGCCGGCACCCTCCCCCACGCCGACGACTTCCTCGCCGCCCTGCGGGAGTCGGTGGCGGCCGCGGTCGCCGCCGGCCCGACCGCCGTCGACCCGGAGGTGGCCGCGTTCATCGCCGCCCTCGATCCCGCCGCGCTCACCGACGACGACTTCGACGGGCTGCTGCTCGCGGCCGGCCTCACCGGCGGGGACGACCTGTCGCTCCCCGACCGGATGGCCGACGTCAACGCGATGCTCGACCTGGCCACACCCGCGATGCGCGAGGCGCTGCTGGTGGCCTTCCTCGACCGGCTCGCCCGGCCGGTGCGGGCTACCAGGTCGTGAGGTTGCGGTAGACGATCCGGCCGCGCGCCGGGATGTGCCCGACGTACCAGCCGGGCCGGCCGCGCACGTCGAAGGTGCGCGGCAGCCGCGCGTGCCGTGAGTACGTCGGGTTACCCCAGCGCGGCCGCGCGACCCGCCCGAGCGGCCAGACCAGGAAGGACACCCGGAGGTCGACCACCCGGAGGCAGACCCGCCACGGCAGCGTGTAGAGCCGCGTGGGCGAGGCGCCCACGGCGCCCGACATGTCGAACTGTCCGACCTTGCGCCACGGGTCGCCACGACGGGCGGTGTCCCACGTCAGGATGTTGAAGATGTAGTGGACGTTGAAGATCGTGTTCTTCGTCAGCGTCACGGCCCGGCGCCGGTGACCGTCCTCGCGGATCCGGACAGCCAGGCCCTCCTGGGCCATCGGGCTCGTCGCGCCGTGCCAGGTGGCGCAGCTCCCCTGGTCGCGGGTGACCTCGGCGCCGCGCTGGTGGAAGACCTCGCGCCGGTTCTCGTCGGCGCCGCGCAGCCGGCCCGCCGCCACCCGGATGCCGGCGTCGGTCGGCCGGTAGCGGTAGTGGGACCCTTCGGCGGTCAGGACCGTCCGCACGTACGGCGGCTGCGCGGCGACCGGGTCGGGCCGGCCGGCCTGCGTCGGAGCGGCCACGGCCAGCGGCCCCAGCGCGATCACGAGCAGCAGCGGAAGGGCCCTCACGCGGTCACTGTAGAACGCGTTCTTCGTCGCCGGTCAGCCCTTCGTCGCCGCGGAGGCGGCGAACGCCTCGACCGCGGCGAGGTCGTAGCTCCCGGCGTCGGTGCCGAGGCCGCCGGCGACCTGCGCCGCGGTGGCGCAGCCGAGCTCCGCCGCGCCGCGCAGGTCCCGCCCGAGCGAGAGCCCGCGCAGGAAGCCGGCCGAGAACGCGTCGCCGCAGCCGGTGGTGTCGACGACGTCGACGGCGTACGCCGGCACCTCGACCACCTCGTCGGCGGTGACCACCAGCGCACCCCGGGCGCCCTGGGTCACCGCGACGCAACCCGCGCCCCCGGCGACGAGGGCCTTCGCGCCGTCGACGAGCGACGCGGCGCCGGTGAAGCCGAGCACCTGCTCGTCGTTGGGGAGCAGGAAGTCGGTGTGCGGCAGGGCGTCCGCGATCCAGGCGAGCATGTCCGGATCGCCCGGCGCGAGGATGTCGAGCGAGGTGGTCGCGCCCGCAGCGCGCGCGTGGGCGAGCAGCTGCCCGGCCGCCTCGCCACCGAGGAACTCCGGCCCACCCAGGTGCACGTGGGTGCGGTCGTCGAGGCTTGCGAGGTCGAGGTCGTCGAGGGTGAAGGCGCCGTTGGCGCCGATGCAGTGCCACGCCGGGCGGTCGCCGTTGGGGCGCACCGGGAGCACGGACGACGAGGTCTGGTGCGCGGGCTTGCGGACCAGCCCGGCGACGTCGACGCCCTCCTTCGCGAGCAGCGCCAGCAGGGCGTCGGCGATCGGGTCGTCACCGACCGCGCCGTGGCTCCGCACCTCGGCGCCCAGGCGGGCGAGCACCACCGCCGTACCTCCGGCCGTGCCCGCGGGCGACCAGCGGATCGTCTCGACGAGCTGGCCGTCCGAGCTCGCGGGAATCGACTCGATGCCGATGACGTGGGTGTCGAGGACGTGGACGCCGACGGTCGCGATCTTCATGTCAGTCACGGGTTCTCCTGGGGGGTGCCGTAGTTGCGGGCGAGGGCCTGGGTGATGACGTCGGCCTGTTGCTCGTCGGTGAGCACGCGCGGGGTGCCGAGCGTGGACGCGTGCACGTGCAGGCGGGCGAGCCACTCGAGCAGCAGCGCGTGCTCGACCGCACGGTCGAGGGTGTCGCCGAGCGCGACGGAGCCGTGGTTGGACATCAGCGCCGCCTGGCGCCCGTCGAGCGCGGCGACCACGTGGCGGGCGAGCTCGGGGGTGCCGAAGGTGGCGTACGGCGCGACGCGCACCGCTCCGCCGAGGGTGAGCTGCTGGTAGTGCAGCACCGGCAGCTCGGCGAGGACGCAGGCCACGGCGGTGGAGTAGGGCGCGTGGGTGTGCACGACCGCCCCGGTGCCGGTGGCGGCGTACACCCCGAGGTGGAGGTCGAGCTCGGACGTCGGGACCAGCGCACCCTCGAGGACCTCGCCGCTCGTCGACACGATCGTCACGTCGTCGGGCGTGCACCGGCCGAGGACGACTCCGGTGCCGGTGACCGCGACGCGGTCGCCGTCCCGGACCGACACGTTGCCCGCCGTCCCGACGAGCAGGCCCTCGTCCGCGAGCCGGCGGGCGGCCACGGCCACGTCGTCACGCACGGGTCGCCTCGAAGCGCTGCAGGTAGGCGGTGACCATCGCGATGCCCTCCTCGATGAGGGCGTCGTCGCCCTCGATGTCGTCCTCGTAGGCGAGCTGGAAGATCCGGTCCCCGACCTCAACCGCGAGCTCCGCGGCCTGGACCGTGAGCTCGTCGTGGGCGATCTCGGACTCGAGTGCGTAGGCACGCAGACCCTCGGCGATCTGGCGGTTGTGGTCGCGGCCGAAGCGGTGCAGCGCGGGGTTGGTGCGGCCGCGCAGGTAGATCTCCACGAAGGCGGGGCGGCGGCGGTAGACCTGCACGAAGGCGAGCATCGTGGTCCGCACCAGGCTGCGCACCGAGAGCACCTCGACCTCCGCGAGGTCGGCCGCTACCTGCGTGTCCATCTCGGCCATGTCTCGTTGTGCCAGCGCGAGGAGGACGTCCTCCTTGTCGGCGAAGTACTGGTAGAGCGAGGCGACCGGAGCCCCGGCGGCCGTGGCGATGTCACGGGTGGTCAGGGCCTCGACCCCGTGCTCGACCACCAGCCGGGCCGCCGCGTCGAGGAGGTCCTCGACCCGGCGGCGACTGCGCTCCTGGCGCGGCACCCGGCGAGTGATGCCCGTCGCAGACGGCTTCACGGACGACATGACCCCACTGTAGGGTCAAAACAAGAATCTGACACATATTCAGGTTTAACGGAGGTGCACATGTCGGCTCCCACGACTCCCCGCTCCCTGGGCCGCCGCGCGCTGCTGGGCGGCGCGTCCGCCGTCGGCCTCGCCGTCGGCACCGGCGCCCTGCACGAGGCCGTCGCCGCGAGCTCCCGGCAGGGCCGGCTGCCCGCGACCGCCGACGCGGTCGTGGTCGGTGGCGGCATCTCCGGCCTCGTGGCCGCGCGCAAGCTGGCCGCGAAGGGGCTCGACGTCGTGCTGCTCGAGGCACGCGGACGGGTCGGCGGCCGGGTGCTCAACCACCACCTGTCCGGCCCGGGCACCCGCGGCGCCACGATCGAGTCCGGCGGCGCCTTCGTCGGGCCGACCCAGGACCACGTCCTGAAGCTCGCGAAGGAGCTCGGGGTCAGGACCTTCCAGGAGTACAACGAGGGCAACAGCGTCTACGTCTCGTCGCTGACCGGTCGCCAGGAGTACTCCGGCACCGTGCCTCCGGACCCCACGATCCTGCCCGACGCGGCCGTGCTGCTGAGCCGGATCGACTCGATGGCCGCCGAGATCCCGGTCGACGCGCCGTGGACCCACGAGAGCGCCGCCGATTGGGACCAGCAGACGCTCGGCGAGTGGATCCGTGCCAACGCGATCAACGCCGACGGCATCGAGAACCTCATCAAGAGCTGGACCCAGCCGGGCTTCGGCGCCGACCCCGACGAGCTCTCACTCCTCTACGTGCTCTGGTACGTCGCCTGCTCGGGCAACGAGACCAACGTCGGCACCTTCTCGCGCAACTCCGACACCGCGGACGGCGCCCAGGAGAGCCGGATCGTGGGTGGCTCCCAGCTCATCCCGCTCGGCCTGGCCAAGAAGCTCGGCGACATCGTCACCCTGCACGCGCCCGTCCGCCGGATCGTCCAGCAGCACGGCCGGGTCGAGGTCCACAGCGACCGCGGCACCGTCCGCGCCAAGCGGGTGATCGTCGCCGCGCCGCCGCCGCTCGTGCTCGACATCGACTGGTTCCCCCACCTCCCGACCAAGCGGCTCCAGCTGCTGCGCCACCTCGACATGGGCCAGCTGATGAAGTGCGACGCGGTCTACAAGAAGCCCTTCTGGCGCGACGCCGGCCTCAACGGCTTCGGCCTCAACGACTCCGGCGCGGCCCGGGCGGTCTTCGACAACTCGCCCAAGACCGGCGAGCCCGGCGTGCTGCTCGCCTTCGTCGGCGGCGCGACCTGGCGCGAGTACGGCGTCCTGCCGAAGGACCAGCGCAGGCAGGCGATCCTCGAGGGCTTCGCCGCCCTCTTCGGCGAGGAGGCCCTGCACCCGATCGACTACGTCGAGCACGACTGGACCAAGGAGCGCTGGACGACGGGCGCGCCGGTGGCCAACTACGCGCCGGGCACGATGGTGCAGTTCGGGCCGTCGATCCGGAAGCCGTTCGGCAGGGTGCACTGGGCCGGCACCGAGACCTCGACGTACTGGACCGGCTACATGGACGGCGCGGTCCGCGCCGGCGAGCGGGCCGCGATCGAGGTGGCGGAGCAGCTGCGATGACGACCCGGGTGCGGAGCCTCCTGGTCGCCGCCGTCGCGCTCCTGCTGGCGGCGGGCGGCCCCGCCGCCGCGGCCCCCGCGGAGCCGGCCACTCCCACCACCACGGTCTTCTCCCTGGTGCCCGCACCCGGCTTCCCGGCGTACGTGCACGTGCACACCAACGGCCGCGTCTACGCCGGCACGTACACCGACTCCGGGAGCTCGGCGCCGTCGAAGGTCTTCGAGTGGAGCAGCGACGGGACGCTGCTGCGGTCGTGGACGCTGCCAGCGCAGCGGCTGGATGCGGACCACGGCGTCCAGGTCGCCAACCAGACGCGCTCGGGACGTCTGGTGCTGCTCGAGACCTCGACGGCGTCGGTCCGCACCCTCGACGTGCGCACCGGCCGCTTCCGCACGGTCGCCCGCTTCCCCGACGGCGCGATCCCCAACTACGCCACGTGGGGCCCGCACGGTGATCTCTACGTCACCGACTACGGCGACGGTGTCGTCTGGCGGCTGCCCGCCGGCTCACGCAAGCCCGAGCGGTGGTTCGAGTCGCCCGCCCTGGAGGGCGCGATCGAGTTCGGCACCACCGGCATCCGCTACCGGCCCGGCCGCGGCGACCTGGTGATCGCCCAGCAGAACGCCTCGGACGGCAGCACCCTGCCGACCAACGGGCACCTCTACTCCCTGCCGGTCAAGGCCAACGGCAAGCCCGGCGAGCTCGCGACGCTGTGGACCTCGCAGCCGGGCGACCTCCCGGACGGCTTCGGCCTCGGCCGGTCCGGGCACCTCTACGTCGCGCTCGCCGGCCTCGCCAACCAGCTCGTCGAGCTGACCGGCACGGGCGAGGAGGTCCAGCGGATCGGCACCGCCCTCACCGGCGACAACGGCTCGGACATCCCCTTCGACACCCCGTGCAGCGCGACCTTCCTCGGCACCGAGGTGCTGGTCGCCAACCAGTCCGCGATCGCCGGCGACGCCTCACACCAGGCGATCCTGGCGGTCGACGTGGGCGAGCGCGGGCGCGCGCCGTACCTGCCGAAGTCAGCTCACTTCTGAGCGGGGACGGCTCCCGGACCGGGTCGCGGCGCGGCCTCGCGGCGGTCGGCGAGCCGGTGGCCGGCCTCGCAGACGAGCTCGGCGTGGACGAGCTCGCCGCAGCCGCGGTGCTCGACCTCGACGGGCGGGCCGGCGGGGTCGGCGAGGTAGCGCGCGCCCCAGTCGGCGATGGCGACCAGGACCGGGTAGAGGTCGAAGCCCTTGGGAGTGAGGCGGTACTCGTGCCGCTCGCGCCCGCCCGGCGGGCGGTAGGGCCGGCGGTCGAGGACGCCCTCCCCGACCAGCGTGGCGAGCCGGTCGCTGAGCACCTGGCGCGGGATGCCGCTGTGCCGCTGGATGTCGTCGAAGCGCCGTACGCCGTTGAAGACCTCGCGCAGCACGACGAAGGTCCAGCGCTCGCCGAGCACGCCCATCGCCCGGCCGACCGTGCAGTTGGCGGTCGACCAGGCCAGCGCGGGGATCTCCAGGACCTCGGGCTCGGTGGGCATGGTCACATGCTAGTTCACCTGAGTCTTGTTGACAGACCCAGCAAGCGGGGACACGCTGGGTCCATGACGCAGACCCAGCCGCTCGACCTGGCCGCGATGAGCGGCCTCGACCAGCTCATGGCCATCCGCGACGGCCTGCTCCCCCCGGCGCCGATCGCCGAGACCCTCGGCATGGTCGACTTCGACGGCGAGCACGGCTCCATGTCGGTGTCGCTCGACCCCGAGCACCGTCACTACAACCCGCTCGGCACGGTCCACGGCGGCGTCATCTCCACGCTGCTCGACACCGCGGCGGGCTGCTCCGTGCACTCGACCCTGGCGCCCGGCGAGGGCTACACCTCCCTCGACCTGTCGGTGAAGTTCCTGCGGCCCGCCACCGTCGACTCGGGCCGCCTGACGGCCGTCGGCAAGGTGCTCCAGCGCGGGCGTCGTACGGCGCTCGCGGAGGCGCAGCTCGTCGACGCCCGGGGCAAGCTGGTCGCGCACGCGACCTCGAGCTGCATGATCTTCGCCTGACCCTCTTCTAGGCTGCGGGGCGTGAGCGCGCTCGCGGGACTCGTCGACCAGGGCCTGATGGCCGCGGACTGGGCCGAGGCACTGGCGCCGGTCGACGAGCAGATCGCGGGGATGGGCCGCTTCCTGCGCGAGGAGCTCGCGGCCGGCCGCGGCTACCAGCCGAGCGGCGACCGGGTCTTCCGGGCCTTCGAGCGGCCACTCGCCGACGTGCGGGTGCTGATCGTGGGCCAGGACCCCTACCCGAACCCGCAGCACCCGATCGGGCTGAGCTTCGCCGTCCGTCGCGACGTGTGGCCGCTCCCGCCGAGCCTGGTCAACATCTACACCGAGCTCCGCTCCGACCTCGACATCATGCCGCCGCGGCACGGCGACCTGACCGCCTGGGCCGACCAGGGCGTGATGCTGCTCAACCGGAGCCTCACCGTCCAACCGGGCGCGTCGAACAGCCACCGCGGTCGCGGCTGGGAGCCGATCACCGAGCGGGCGATCGCGGCGCTGGCCGCCCGCGGCGGCCCCTGTACGGCGATCCTCTGGGGCTCCGACGCCCGGAAGCTCAAGCCACTCCTCGATCCGATCCCGTCCGTGGAGTCGGCGCACCCGTCGCCACTCTCGGCGTACCGGGGCTTCTTCGGGTCGCGACCCTTCAGTGCCGCCAACACGCTGCTGGAGCAGCAGGGCGGATCTCCGGTCGACTGGTCCCTTCCGCCGGGGGACGCGTCGGAATAAGGTTGAAGTCTCAACCATTGGAGTGATCATGACCCGGATGCCCGCTCTCTACATCGGCCACGGCGCGCCGCCGCTCCTCGACGACCCCACCTGGTCGGGACAGCTCGCCGCCTGGGCACAGGACCTGCCGCGCCCGAAGGCGATCCTGATCGTCAGCGCCCACTGGGAGTCCGCGCCGGTGATGCTGTCCGCGAGCCGGGCGCCGCTGGTCTACGACTTCGGCGGCTTCGACCCGAAGTACTACCGGATGACCTACGAGACCCCCGACGCCACCGCGCTCGCGACCCGGATCGCCGCGATGATGCCGGCGACCGAGCCGGTGCACCAGCACACCTCGCGCGGGCTCGACCACGGGGCGTGGGTGCCGCTGCGGATCATGTACCCCGACGCGGACATCCCGGTCCTCCAGATGTCGCTGCCGACCGACGACCCGGTGAAGCTGATGGAGCTCGGCGCCCGGCTGCGCCCGCTGCGCGACGAGGGTGTGCTCATCATCGGCTCCGGCTTCCTCACCCACGGCCTGCCGTTCCTCACCGAGTGGCGCATCGACGCGGCCGTCCCCGGCTGGTCGGCCGACTTCGACACCTGGGCCGGCGAGGCGCTCGCCCGCGGCGACGTCGACGCCCTCGCCGACTACCGCCACCAAGCCCCCGGACTCCCCTACGCCCACCCGACCGTCGAGCACTACACGCCGCTCTTCGTCACGCTCGGCGCCGCCACCGACCCCGAGGCCCCCGGCCTCCAGGTCATCGACGGCTTCTGGATGGGCCTCTCGAAGCGGTCGCTGCAAGTCGCCTGAGGTCGAGTCCGGACTCAACCGGTCGTGACTGCGTCCAGCTCGACCAGGTCCTCCTCGGACGGCTCCCAGCGCAGCGCCGCGGCGTTGGCGCGCACCTGGTCGCCGGAGGTCGCGCCCGAGATGACCGAGGCGACGGCGGGCTGGGCGGCGAGCCCGGCGATGGCGACGTCGAGCGGGCTGAGGTCGCGGGCGGCGGCGTACGCCTCGAAGGCCTCGATGCGGTCCCAGTCCGCGGTGGCCAGCCAGGACGATCGGCTCGGGTCGAGGTCGGCGCGGGAGCCGGCGGGCGCGGCCTCTCCCCGGCGGTACTTGCCGGTCAGCAGGCCGTACTCCAGCGGGAAGAACGGCAGGACGCCGAGGCCGTACTCCTCGCACGCGGGGACCACCTCGTCCTCGACGGTGCGGTCGAGCAGCGAGTAGCGGTTCTGCACCGACACGAAGCCCTCGAGGCCCGCCGTACGCGCGGTCCACGCGGCGTCGGCGACCTGCCAGCCGTCGAAGTTGGAGCAGCCGAGGTAGCGGACCTTGCCCTCGCGGACCAGGTCGGTCAGCGCCGAGAGCGTCTCCTCGATCGGCGTCACACCGTCGGGGGTGTGCAGCTGGTAGAGGTCGATGTGGTCGGTCCCGAGCCGCCGCAGCGACGCCTCGACCGCGCGGCGCACGTAGCGGCGCGAGGCGCGCGCGCCGAAGTCGTTGCCGTTGGCGCCCTGCATGTCCATGCCGAACTTCGTGGCCAGCACGAACTCGTCGCGCTGTCCGGCGAGCGCCTCTCCCAGCAGCTCCTCCGAAGCACCCGGCGGCGCGCCGTAGATGTCGGCCGTGTCGAGCAGCGTCACACCGGTGTCCCGGGCCGCGGCCAGGATGCCGCGCACCCCGTCGAGGTCCACCCGCCGGCTGAACGCGTTGCAGCCGATCCCGACCGCGCTCACCATCAGGCCCGAGTCACCCAGGGGGCGGTAGGTCATCTCGCTCACGGGAGCGACAGTACGACGCGCCCGGTCAGGTCAGCGGCCGGCAGCGTGGCGCCGCGGCGGAGCCGCATCGGGCGGAGCCCGATTGCGACGCGCTCGGCCCCTTCAGATCGGGTCAACGGATGCGGGTCTTCCGCATCATCTTCAGACCGCCGAGCATCCCGGCGACGTACGTGTCGTAGTCCTGGCCGGGCTTGGCACCCATGACCTGCTTCTTGAGGACGGCGAGGTTCTGGACGTCGGTGTACTTGAGCATGCCCTGGTCGCCGTGCCGGGCGCCGACGCCGGACTGCTTCACGCCGCCGGACGGCGTGCCCTTGGACGCGAACGCCGTGGCCAGGATGTCGTTGATGTTGACGTTGCCGGACTCGATCCGCATGCCCACCTGGCAGGCGGTCGCGACGTCGCCGCCCCACACCGAGGCGTTGAGGCCGTAGTCGGTGTCGTTGGCCAGCGCGACCGCCTCGTCGACGGTGCGGTAGCGGTGCAGCGCGACGACCGGCCCGAAGGTCTCGGTCACGCCGGCGAGCATGTCCTTGGTGACGCCCTCGAGGATCGTCGGCTCGAAGAACGCCGGCCCGAGGTCGGGCCGCGCCTTCCCACCGGTGAGCACGGTCGCGCCCTTCGCGACCGCGTCGTCGACGTGCGCGCGCACCCGCTCCATGTGGTCGGGCGAGACCAGCGAGCCCATGTCGGGACCGAAGTCGTACGCCGCTCCGATGGTCAGCGCCTCGGTCGCCGCGACGAAACGGTCGCGGAACTCGTCGTACCGCGACTCGGGGAGGTACATCCGCTCGATGTGCATGCAGATCTGGCCGGTGTTGCCGAAGGCGCCGAAGATCGCGCCCTGGACGACCTCGTCGAGGTCGGCGTCCTCGAGGACGATCATCGGGTTCTTGCCGCCGAGCTCGAGGCAGCAGCCGATCAGGTTGCGGCCGGCGCGCTCGCCGATCACCCGCCCGGTCGAGGTGGAGCCGGTGAACATCACGTAGTTGGCGTGGTCGATCAGCGTCGGGCCGACGTCCGGGCCCTCACCGCACACGACCTGGAAGAGACCCTTCGGCAGCCCGGCCTGCTCGAGCATCGAGATGCCGTAGAGCGGCGAGAGCGCGGTCTTGTTGTCCGGCTTGAGCACGATCGCGTTGCCGGCCATCAGCGCCGAGATGGAGTCGGAGATACCGGTGGCGAAGGGGAAGTTCCAGGGCGCGATGATCGCGACCACGCCCTTGGGCTGCCGGATCTCGGTCGAGGTCGACAGCATCGGGATCGGCCCGCCGCGCTTGACCGGCTTGAGCAGGTGCGGCGCCCGCTTGAGGTAGTGGCTCATCACCATCACCGGGTCGCAGGTCTCCTCGATCGCCATCCGGCGGTTCTTGCCGCTCTCGGCCTGGATCAGGTCGGTGGTGGTCTGGGCGTTCTCGATGAAGAGCGCGTGCGCCCGCTTGAAGACCGCCAGCCGCTCCTTGAGCGGCCAGGCCGCCCACTCCCGCTGCGCCGCCCGCGCCTCGGCGTACGCCCGCTCGATGTCGGCGGGCGTCGACTGGGGGAGCTCGACGAGGAGGTCGCCGGTGTAGACCTCGGTGAGCTTCCACGAGCCGCCGCTGGTCGACGGCACCCGGGCGACGAGGCCCTGGAGGAAGTCGTCGGTGAGCGAGGCCGGACGCTGGAGTGCCATGGCTGAGCCTTTCTAACGACCGAGCACGAGGTCGGCCCCGCGCTCTCCGATCATGATGGCCGGTGCGTTGGTGTTGCCGCCGGTGATCGACGGCATCACGGAGGCGTCGCAGACCCGCAGGCCTTCGACGCCCTTGACCTTGAGGTCCGGCGTGACGACGGCGAGCTCGTCGACGCCCATCCGGCAGGTGCCGACGCCGTGGTAGACCGACGTCGCGCGCCGCCGGATCGTCTGCCGCAGCTCGTCTCCGCGTACGCCGGCGCCGGGGTGCAGCTCGCCCGGGATCGAGCCGCCGAACGCCGCGCTTCCCATGATCTCGCGGACCATCTCCGAGCCTTCGGCGAGGACGTCGAGGTCGGCGTCGTCGGAGAGGTAGCCGAAGTCGATCGCCGGCGAGACCGTCGGGTCGGCCGACGCGAGCCGCAGCGTGCCCCGGCTGCGCGGGTAGATCAGCGTGCTGAGGATCGTGATCGCCGGCTTGGTGTCGACCTCGTGCCGGATCGGCTCGTCCTGGTTGCCGGCCGGGTAGGCCCACGGCAGCAGGTGCAGCTGGAGGTCGGGCGCGTCCGTCGCGAGCGAGGTACGCACGAAGGCGACCGACTCGAAGACCGAGTTGGCCAGGAACGTCTTCCCGGGCCGCAGCGCCTCCTGCAGCACCCCCTTGGCGAAGAACGCCGGGGTGCCGCGCATCCGCGACGACGTGGCCCGGAAGGTCAGCGCGTGGAAGAGGTGGTCCTGGAGGTTGTCGCCCACCGGCAGGTCGGCGACGACCTCGATGCCGTGGTCGCGCAGGTGCTGGGCGTGGCCGATGCCGGAGAGCATCAGCAGCTGGGCCGAGCCCACGAAGCCGGCGGAGAGGATGACCTCCTTGGCCGCCCGCACCGTCCGTCGTACGCCGTCCTTGTCGGTGACCTCGACCCCGGTGGCGCGGCCGTTCTCGATCACCACGCGGCGGGCGAGGACCTCGGTCTGGATCTCCACCGTCGGCGGCGCGAGGTGGTGGAGGTAGCCCCGGGACGCGGAGTAGCGCAGGCCGCCGGCGGCGTTCTGCTGCATCCGGCTGACGCCCTCCTGGGACGCGGCGTTGTAGTCGTCGAGCACCTTCACGCCGAGTGCGTCGGCGGTCGCCTGCAGGAACTGCAGCGACCCCTCCTGCGGGGCGGCGTTGCGGGTGACCCGGATCGGGCCGCCGGCCCCGCGGTAGTCGTCGGCGCCGTCCTCGAAGTCCTCCATCCGGCGGTAGGCCCGGTTGACGGTGTCGGCGTCCCAGCCGGCGCACCCCTCGGCGGCCCAGGAGTCGTAGTTGGCGCGGTTGCCGCGCACGTAGACCATGCCGTTGATCGAGCTGGATCCGCCGAGGACCTTGCCGCGCGGCACCGGCATGGTGCGGTCGAGCAGGTGCTTCTGCGGGGTGGAGTAGAGGCCCCAGTCGACGCGCCGCTTGAGCTTCGGCTCGGCGTGCATCGGGCCGATCATCCCGGGCTTCTTGACGAGGTACTGCTCGTCGCTCTTGCCCGCCTCCAGCACGATCACGCTCGCACCCGACTGTGCGAGCCGACCGGCGATCGTGGCGCCCGAGCTGCCGGAGCCCACGACGACGTAGTCGGCTTCGTTCGTGTACTGCTTCTTCGCCACCAGGACCCCATGACATACCGACGGAATGTGAACCGGGCCAACTGTAACTTGTTCTAGTTCGCGAGCCAACGGCGCGCCGCGAGAAGATCGACCGGTGCAGATCCTCTCCATCCAGTCCTCGGTCGCCTACGGACACGTCGGCAACTCCGCCGCCGTCTTCCCGCTGCAGCGCCTGGGCCACGAGATCTGGCCGGTCCTCACCGTGCACTTCTCCAACCACACCGGGTACGGCGCGTGGCGCGGACCGCTCCTGCCACCCGAGGACGTCCGCGAGGTGATCGCCGGCATCGACGACCGGGGCGTGCTCGGCGAGGTCGACGCGGTGCTGTCCGGCTACCAGGGCGACCCGGCGGTCGGCGGCATCATCCTCGACGCGGTCGCGCGGGTGAAGGAGCTCAACCCGGACGCGGTCTACTGCTGCGACCCGGTGATGGGCGACGTGGGTCGCGGGATGTTCGTGCGGCCGGGGATCCCGGAGTTCATGCGCGACACGGTCGTGCCCGCGGCCGACATCCTCACGCCCAACCACTTCGAGCTCGACTTCCTCGCGGGGCGCACGACCTCGACCCTGACGGAGATCCTCGACGCCGTCGACGACGTGCGCGACCGCGGCCCCCGCGACGTGCTGGTCACCAGCGTGCTGCACGGCGACGTGCCCGAGGGCAAGCTCGACGTCATCGCCGTCTCCGACCAGGGCGCCTGGGCGGTCGAGACTCCCCTGCTGCCGATCACCCCCAACGGCTGCGGCGACGTCACCGCCGCCCTCTACCTGGCCCACCTGCGCACCACCGGCTCCGCCGCCGAGGCGCTCGCGCGCACGACGTCCTCGGTCTTCGCGATCCTCGAGCGGACCATCGCCGCCGGCACCCGTGAGATCCAGCTGGTCGCGGCCCAGGACGAGATCGCCGAGCCGCCGATGACGTTCGTGACCCGTCAGCTCCGGTAGGCGTCAGCCGAGGACCACGCCTCGACCGTGCCGTCCGTGTGGACCACGAGCCCGCTGCGGCCCGGCCGCGCGCGCAGCCAGTCGATCCCGTCGACGCCGAGCGCGAAGGCGGCCGTCGCCTCGATGTCGACCCAGGTCAGGTCCGCGCCGATGACGGTCACCGACGCGAGGCCGGCCGGCGCCAGGCCGGTGCGCGCGTCGACGATGTGCGCACCCCGGTGAGCGGTGCCGGACGTCGCGACCGCGCCGCGGGCGACCGGCACCCGGGCCACCAGTCGTCCGGGGTCCAGCGGGTGCTCGATGCCGATCTCCCACGGCCGGCCGTCCGGGTCGGCGGTCCAGCAGGCCATGTCCCCTCCCCCGGACAGGCACGAGTCGGTCTCGTCGAGCGCGCGGAACCGCTGCGCCGCTCGCGCCACGGCCCAGCCCTTCACGACGCCGTCGAGGTCGAGCACGTCGCCTCGGCGTACGTCGAAGGCGCCACCGGACTGGCGCCGCGCCTGCTCGGCGAGGTCCAGCACCTCACCGAGCCCCTCCGGCGCCGGCGCGTCCTCGCCGCGGCGGCGCCGCGAGACCCAGGAGTCCGGCAGGTAGGAGCTGTACGCCGCGTCCACGGCCCGCAGGTCGTCGACGACCGCCGCCCAGGTCGCCGCGCCGGCAGGCGAGCCGGCGTGCCGCCCGCGGAGCGCGACGCTGATCGGCAGGCCCATGACCTGCTCGACCGCGCGCCAGACCGGGTCGGTCACGCGGACACCTGGTCGATCGCGCTCTGCAGGGACTGGACGTAGCCGGTGCTCGTGACGGTCGCCCCGCTGACCATGTCGATGTCGGCGCTCTGGGCGTCGATCGTCTCCTGGACCAGGATCGGCAGCGCGTAGGAGTTGATCTCCTGGTCGCGGCCGTTGCCGTTCGGGTACTGCACGACCGAGACGTCGGTGATCGTGCTGCCGTCCAGGGTCAGCTCGACCTGCACCGGTCCCCACTGGGTCTGGGCGGTGTCACCGGTGACGGTGGTGCCCGCGGCCGGTGCGGCGGTCGTACCGCTGCCGCTCGCGCCACTGCCGGTCGCACCGCTGCCGCTCACCACCGAGGTCTGCGATCCGGTGGAGAGCGGTCCGGACGTCGAGGTGTCGTAGCCGAAGAGCAGCACCACCACGGAGACGGTGCCGGCGAGGACGAGGACGATCTTCTTCACGCGGTCACCAACCGAAGGTCTCGACGTGGAGCCGCTCGGGCGGAAGACCCGCCCGGCGGAGGTCCGCACGGACCAGGTCCGCCCAGGGCGACGGACCGCAGAGGTAGACGTCGCGCTCGGCGAGGTCGGGGATCCAGAACATCAGCGCGTCGAGGTCGGCGTGCGGGCCGGCGGCACCCTGGCCCAGCCAGGAGTCCGGTGCGCGCCGCGGGCCCGGCAGGGCGAGCACCTCGAGCCCCCGCTGCTGCATGAGGGCGACGAATTCGGCCGCGAAGAGCGGCTCGTCGCGGTAGCGGTGCAGGACGACCGCCTCGCCGGGGCCGTAGTCGAGGCCCTCGGCGAGGGCGCGGATCGGGGCCATGCCGACGCCGGCGCCGATGAGCGCGACCTTGCGCCGCGAGCGGGCTCGGGGCGAGAGCCGGCCGAAGGGGCCCTCGACCACGACCCGCGTCCCGGGCCGCAGCGCGGCCAGCGAGGCGCTGCCGTCGCCGGCCGCCTGGACGGTGATCCGCAGGCTGCGGCCGTTCGGGGCTGCGGACAGCGAGTAGGGGTTGGCGCGGGTCCAGCCGGGCCGTCCGGCGAAGCGCCACAGGAAGAACTGCCCCGCCTCGACCCGCAGCCGGTCGAGCCGACGGCCGGTCAGGTGGACCGACACGATCCCGTGACCCTCGGGTACGACGGACGCGACCCGCAGGTCGTGGCGCACGGTGCGCCACAGCGGCAGCCCGACCCGCCAGGTCAGGACGGCGGCGGCGGTCGCCGCCCACGCGGTCCACCAGAAGACGGTGCGCGCGACCGAGGAGGTGAAGTGCTGGCCGCTCCAGAGCTGGTGCGGCAGCGCGAGGCCGACGCCGAGGTAGGCGTAGAGGTGGAGCAGGTGCCAGGACTCGTAGCGCAGCCGGCGCCGCGCGGCGCGGATGCTCGTGACCACGACCATCACGAGGCAGAGCGTCCCGGCCACCGCGAGCAGCATGCCCGGGTAGTCGACGGTCAGGTCCCAGAAGGTGATGGGGATCCGGACGAGGTCGCCGGCGGCGTACCCCCACGTGATCAGGACGACGTGCACGACCATCAGGTCGAAGGAGGTGAACCCGACGAGGCGGTGCCCGCGGGCGAGCCGGTCCTGGCCGAAGGCCCGCTCGAGCGCCGGCACCCGCGCCATCAGCACGACCTGGGCGAGCAGCAGGACCGACGCGGCGAGGCCGGCGAGCTGGCCGAGCGAGGTGAGGCCGCTCGCCCATCCGCCGAGGTCCTCGACCCCGCCGTCGGCCACCCACCAGTAGGTGACGAGCAGCAGCCCGGCCCACAGCGCCAGCACGGCCGCCGTACGGACGGCCGCGTCCAGGCGAGCGCGCGATGCCGGTCCCGGCGCACTCCGGGACACCGGGGCCGGCACGGTCACGCTCGCGGTCACGGCACCAGCATCGGTGCCTCTGCTGAGTGCTCCCGGTGGGTCTCCTGTGCGAAACCTGTGGGGATGTCGGGATCAGCCGACGGTGCGGATCAGCTTCTTGTTGACGAACTCGTCGATGCCGAAGCGACCGAGCTCGCGACCGAAGCCGGAGCGCTTCACGCCGCCGAACGGCAGCTCGACGCCCTCGGCGCCGACCCCGTTGACGAAGACCATGCCGGCGTCGATCTGGTCGGCGACGCGGGCCGCCTGCTCGGCGTCGTTGCTGAAGACGTAGGAGCCCAGGCCGTACGACGTGTCGTTGGCGACCTCGACGGCCTCCTCCTCCGAGCCGACCTTGAAGACCATGGCCACCGGGCCGAAGAGCTCCTCGCGGTACGACGCGCTCGCGCGGTCGATCCCGGTGAGCACGCCGGCCGGGTAGTGGGCGCCCTCGCGGTCGCCGGAGCTGGCCAGGCTGGCACCGTCGGAGACGGCGGCGGCGACCTGCTGCTCGAGCCGCTCGGCGGCCGCGGTCGAGGACAGCGGCGCCGATCCCGCGGCCAGGATCTTCTCGGTGAACTTGGCGACGAAGTCGTCGTACAGGTCCTCGTGCACGATCATCCGCTTGGCGGCGTTGCAGGCCTGGCCGGTGTTCTCCAGCCGCGCCTCGACGGCGGCCTCGACGGTCGCGTCGAGGTCGTCGGAGCCGAGCACGATGAAGGGGTCGGAGCCACCGAGCTCGAGGACGACCTTCTTCAGGTTGCGGCCCGCGATCTCGGCGACGGCGGCGCCGGCGCGCTCGGAGCCGGTGAGCGAGACGCCCTGGACGCGCGGGTCGGCGATGACCTGCTCGATCTGCTCGTTGCTGGCGAAGATGTTGACGTAGGCGCCGTCGGGGTAGCCGGCGTCCTTGAAGATCTGCTCGAGGGCGGCGGCGGAGTCGGGGCACTGCGGCGCGTGCTTGAGCACGATCGTGTTGCCCGCGGTCAGGTTGGGGCCGGCGAAGCGGGCGACCTGGTAGGCGGGGTAGTTCCACGGCATGATCCCGAGCAGCACGCCCAGCGGACGGCGGCGTACGACGGCGCTGCCCTCGCCGTCGAGCAGGTCGATCGGCTCGTCGGCCAGGAACTTCTCGGCGTTGTCGGCGTAGTACTCGTAGATCGCGGCGCTGAACTTCACCTCGCCGACGGCCTGCGGCATGGGCTTGCCCATCTCGCGGTTCATGATCGCGGCGAGCTCCTTGCGGCGCTCGTAGTGGAGCTCGGCGACCCGGCGGATCAGCGCGGCACGCTCGGCGACCGTGCTGGTGCGACCCCAGGACTGGTACGCCGCCTGGGCCTTGGCCACCGCGGCCAGCACCTGCTCGTCGGAGTCGGTCGGCACCTCCCGCACCAGCTCACCGGTGCTCGGGTCGGTCACGGCGTACTGCGTCATGGTGTCTCCCTCGGTTGTGCTCGGTCGTCGGTCAGGTCAGCGCTGGGTGATGCTCAGGGCGCGGACCGTGCTGAGCACGGTCCACTCGGTGCGGTCGCCGGCCCGGACGCGCACGCACGCCCCGGGCTGCAGCTCGATCGTGTCACCGTCCTCGAAACGTAGACGCCCGGCACCGACGAGGACCAGCAGGACCTCGTCGTTCTCGATGTCGGAGACGACCCCGTCGGTGATCTCCCAGACCGACACGTTGGTCCCGCCGACCTCGGCGAGCAGCGCGGTGTGCGCGGTCGGCCAGCCGCCGTCCACCCAGATGCCGGGGTGGCTCTCGTCGGTCAGCGGGACGGTGAAGGCGTCGGTCGCCAGGACCCGGGCGGACACGGTCGTCAGCCCAGGACCGACTCGAGGGCAGCCGCGTCGATGCCGACGGCCGCGCCGACCGGCGCGTTGGTCAGCTGGCCCGCGTGGGTGTTGAGGCCGAGCGCGAGCGACCGGTCGTCTCGCAGCGCCTGCTGCCAGCCCTTGTCGGCCAGCGCGACAGCATAGGGCAGCGTCGCGTTGGTCAGCGCGTACGTCGACGTGTTCGGCACCGCGCCCGGCATGTTCGCGACGCAGTAGAACGTCGAGCCGTGGACCTGGTACGTCGGGTCCGCGTGCGTGGTCGCGTGGGAGTCCTCGAAGCAGCCGCCCTGGTCGATCGCGATGTCGACCAGCACCGAGCCGGGCTTCATCCGGGAGACGAGGTCGTTGGTCACCAGCTTCGGCGCCGCGGCACCCGGGATCAGCACGGCGCCGATCACCAGGTCGGCCTCCATCACCTGCTGCTCGATCGCGAGCTTCGACGAGGCGAGCCCGTGCACGCGGTTGTTGTAGCGCCAGAACGACATCCGCAGCTTGTCGAGGTCGGTGTCCAGCAACGTCACGTCGGCACCCATGCCGAGCGCGATGTTCGCGGCGTTCTGACCCGACACCCCGGCGCCGATGATGACGACCTTCGCGTTGGCCACGCCGCCGACGCCGCCCATCAGCACGCCGCGGCCGCCCTGGGCCTTGAGCAGCGAGTAGGCGCCGACCTGCGGCGCCAGGCAGCCCGCGACCTCCGACATCGGGTAGAGCAGCGGCAGCCCACCCGAGGGCAGCTGCACGGTCTCGTAGGCGATGCCCGTGACCTTCCGCTTCAGCAGCTCCTCGGTCAGCGGCTTGTCCGCGGCCAGGTGCAGGTAGGTGAAGAGGGTCAGGCCCTCGCGCATCCGGTCGTACTCCTCCGCGACCGGCTCCTTGACCTTGAGCACCAGGTCGATGCCGCCGTCAGTGCCCCAGGCGTCCTCCGCGGTCGCCACGATCTTCGCGCCGGCGCCGACGTACTCCGCGTCGGGGATCTGCGAGCCCTCGCCCGCGCCCTGCTGGACGAAGACCTCGTGCCCGTGCGCGACCAGCTCGTGGACCCCGATCGGGGTGATCGCCACCCGGTACTCGTGGTTCTTGACTTCCTTCGGAACGCCGATCTTCATGGTGGTCCTTCACGTCGCTGTGGCAGGTCGGGTTCGACGGTACACGAAACTGCGGAATCAGTCGCCTCCGCTGATTGACGCGGGCCATTTCGTCTTTGTTACCGATGCGTCAAGACGGATTCGTTTGATTTCGGATCACGCATCTGCGCACCATGTGCCCCGTGACCGACCCCCGCACCTTGGCCGTCCAGGACCCCGCCACCCTCGCCACGATCGCGCAGGTCCCCGACGAGGGACCGGACGACGCCCGTCTCGCCGTCGACCGCGCCGCCGCCGCGTTCGCCGACTGGTCCCGCACCTCGCCGCGGCACCGCTCCGACGTGCTGCGCCGGGCCTTCGAGCTGATGCTGCGCGACAAGGACGAGCTGACCGGGCTGATCGCCGCCGAGAACGGCAAGTCCCTCGCGGACGCCGCGGCCGAGGTCGGCTACGCGGCGGAGTTCTTCCGGTGGTTCTCCGAGGAGGCGGTGCGCCCCGGCGGGCAGTACGGCGAGGCACCGGCCGGCGGCGTCCGCACGATCGTGTCGCACCGCCCGGTCGGCGTGGCCGCCCTCGTCACGCCGTGGAACTTCCCGGCCGCGATGGCGACCCGCAAGATCGCGCCGGCCCTGGCGTCCGGCTGCACCGTCGTCCTCAAGCCCGCGGCCGAGACGCCGCTGACCGCCCTGGCGATCGGCCGACTGCTCACCGAGGCCGGTGTGCCCGACGGCGCGGTCGAGATCGTCACCAGCACGGACGCACCCGGCGTCGTGACCGCCTGGCTGACCGACGACCGGGTCCGGAAGGTCTCCTTCACCGGCTCCACCGGCGTCGGCCGGGCGCTGCTGCACCAGGCCGCCGACCGGGTCCTCAACGCCTCGATGGAGCTCGGCGGCAACGCGCCCTTCGTCGTCACCGAGGACGCCGACCTCGAGGCCGCCGTCGCCGGCGCGATGATCGCGAAGTTCCGCAACGGCGGGCAGGCCTGCACCGCCGCCAACCGGATCTACGTGCACAGCGACATCGCCTTCGACTTCCTCGCCCGCTTCGGCGCCGAGGTCGAGAAGCTGGCCGTCGGTCGCGCCGCCGACGGCGCCGCGATCGGCCCGCTGATCAGCGCCGCCGCCGTCGATCGGGTGACCGCCGCCGTCGACCGCGCGGTCGCCGAGGGCGCCCGGATCTCACACCGGGCCGAGCTCCCGGACGCTTCCGGCTACTTCTACCCGCCGACCGTGCTCGCCGACGTGCCGGCCGACGCCGCGATCCTCACCGAGGAGATCTTCGGCCCCGTCGCGCCGGTCGTCGTGTGGCACGACGAGGACGAGCTGATCCGCCAGGTCAACGACACCGAGTACGGCCTCGCGGCGTACGTCTTCGCCGGCGACCTCGGCCGCGCCGTCCGCCTCGCCGAGCGGATCGAGGCCGGCATGGTCGGCGTCAACCGCGGCCTCGTCTCCGACCCCTCCGCCCCTTTCGGCGGCGTCAAGCAGAGCGGCCTCGGCCGCGAGGGCGCCCGCGACGGGCTGCGGGAGTTCCAGGAGACGCAGTACCTCAGCGTCGACTGGCCGGCCTGACCCGCGAGTTCTGTCGGCCGGCCGATGAAACTCACGCCTGGACGACGAAGCTTCATCGTCCAGGGAGGAGATCCATCGGCCGGCCGATGAATCTCTCTCGGGCCGCGAGGTCCAGAGCCGGTGACAGGAGTCGAACCCGCGACATCCTCTTTACAAGAGAGGCGCTCTACCAACTGAGCTACACCGGCCTCGCCGTCCAGCGGACGGCGAGGCCACATGCTACGGGCAGCGGAGCGGTCAGCTCATGCCGCCGTCGTGGGCGATGATGGCGCCGGTGACCATCCGGGCCGCGGGCGAGGCGAGCCAGAGGATGGTCTCGCCGATCTCCTTCGGCGCGATGGCGCCGCCGGGCAGCATCATCATCAGCCGGTCGGCGACCCGGGTGTCGAGGTCGTCGGTGAGCTTGTGGAAGACCTCGGCGACGATCGGGGTGTCGACGGTGCCCGGGCACACCGCGTTGACCCGGATGCCCTCGGGCGACAGCTCCAGCGCGAGCGCCTTGGTGAACTGGGTGAGCCCGCCCTTGGCGGCGGCGTACGCCGTGGCGTAGGGCTGCGCGACGTTGCCGGCCACCGACGAGACGTTGACGATGTTGCCCTTGGCCGCGCGGATGTGCGGCAGGGCGGCCTGGATCAGGAAGAACGGGCCGCGCAGGTCGACCGCGTGCACGCGGTCCCACTCCTCCGGGGTGACCGTCTCGATCCGGCCGAACTGCACGATGCCCGCGACGTTGGCGAGCACGTCGATCCGGCCCTCGCCGGCGCACGTCTCGACGGCCGCGTTGATCGAGTCGAGGTCGCCGACGTTGCACTCGACGTACGTGACGCCCTCGGGGACGGTCGGCTTGATGTCGAGCCCGAAGACGGTGTCGCCGAGGTCGCGGAAGAGCTCCGCCGTCGCGAAGCCGATCCCGGACGCTGCCCCGGTGACGACGACGACGCGGCTGCCCGGCTGGTGGGGGGTGTCGGTCATGCGCCGGACGCTACCACCGGAACTAGAACTCGTTCTAGAAGTACCCGCGATGGCGTAGTCCCGGACGTTTTCGCGGTCAGCACGCCCGACAACCCCGAAAAAAACCCGGGCGCACCCCGGGGAGGGCGTGGAGCGCGGGTCGTCCGGCTTGTTGCGGGGCCCCCCCCCCCCCCACCCCGCGAAAACGTCCGGGACTACCGCGGTGACGGACTTGAAGGAAGGTTGAGGTTCGGCGAGGCTGGTCACCATGACCCACCTGACCATCGGGCACCTCGCCGAGCGGGCGGGCGTGGCCACGTCGGCGATCCGCTTCTACGAGTCCAAGGGCCTGATCTCCTCGGTCCGCACGACGGGCAACCAGCGGCGCTACGAGCAGTCGACGCTGCGCCGGATCGCCTTCATCCGTACGGCGCAGCGCGTCGGCCTCACCCTCGAGGAGATCGGCGCCGCACTGGCGACGCTGCCCGACGGACGCACGCCGACCAAGTCCGACTGGCACCGGCTGAGCCGGGCCTGGCGGCCGCGCCTCGACGAGCAGATCGAGCGGATCGAGCGGCTGCGCGACCGGCTCGACAGCTGCATCGGCTGCGGCTGCCTGAGCCTCAAGACCTGCGCGCTGAGCAACCCCGACGACGAGGCCGGCGAGTGGGGCACCGGCGCCGTCTTCCTCGAGCCCCAGCGGAGGACCGCTCGATGACGCTCCTGCACGAGCCACACCACGACGGCTCCCCGATGTACGTCAACGACGAGGCCCCCGCCCCCGGCTCGGTCGTGACGGTGCGGCTGCGGACCGACCCGACCGACCCGGTCACCCACGTCTGGCTGCGCACGACGTACGACGCGGAGCCGACGTACCACCCCTGCGTCGAGACCTCGCGCGACGAGCACGTCGTGTGGTGGGAGGCCGACGTGCCGGTGCACAACCCGGTCACCCACTACCGCTTCCTGCTGGACGGGCCTCCCCGGGACGGGCACAGCGGCCAGGTGTGGCTGACCTCGACCGGCGTGGTCGACCACGACCCGCCGGACGCCTTCGACTTCCGGCTCAGCTCCCACGAGGCGCCGCCCGACTGGGCGCGCGACGCCGTCGTCTACCAGGTCTTCCCCGACCGCTTCGCCCGCTCGACCGCCGCCGACGAGCGCGAGGTGCCGGAGTGGGCGGTGCCCGCGCACTGGGACGACGAGGTCGTCTTCGAGGGCTTCGACCCCCGCACCCCGCTGCAGTTCTTCGGCGGCGACCTCGACGGGATCACCGACCACCTCGACCACCTCGCCGACGTGGGGGTCAGCGTCGTCTACACGACCCCGGTCTTCCCGGGCGAGAGCAACCACCGCTACAACGCCTCGACGTTCGAGGAGGTCGACCCGCTCCTCGGCGGCGACGTGGCGTACGTCCGGCTCGCGACCGCGGTGCACGACCGCGGCTGGCGGATCCTCGGCGACCTGACGACCAACCACACCGGCGACACCCACGAGTGGTTCGTCGCCGCGCGCGACGTCGAGGGCGCGCCGGCGCGGTCGTTCTACTACTTCCTGCCCGACGGCTCCTACGAGTGCTGGATGGGCCACGGCACCCTGCCCAAGCTCAACCACGCCGATCCCGCCCTGCGCGCCGCGATGGTCGACGGCCCCGACTCGGTGGTCGCGCGGTGGCTGCGGCCGCCCTTCGACCTCGACGGCTGGCGGGTCGACGTCGCCAACATGACCGGCCGCCTCGGCGCGGTCGACGTCAACCACGAGGTCGCCCGCCTGGTCCGGCGTACGGCGCAGGCCGAGCGCGCCGACGCCTTCGTGATCGGCGAGCACAACCACGACGCCTCCACCGACCTCGACGGCGACGGCTGGCACGGGACGATGAACTACTCCGGCTTCTCCTGGCCGGTCTGGTCGTGGCTGCGCGACCCCGCCTCCCCCGCCCGCGCGTTCGGCCGGCCGGTGCCGGTGCCGCGGCGCCCCGGCGAGCGGGTCGTCGAGAGCCTCCGCGAGTGGCAGGGCCGCTACGGCTGGCGTGCGACCACCTGCTCCTGGAACATCCTCGGCTCCCACGACAGCGCCCGGATCCGCACCGTCGTCGGGTCCGGCGAGGTGCACCGGGTCGCGGCCGGCCTGCAGTTCACCCTGCCCGGCGTGCCGATGCTCTTCGCCGGCGACGAGATCGGGCTCGAGGGCGTGCTCGGCGAGGACTCCCGCCGCCCCTTCCCCTGGGACCGGCCGGACGCCTGGGACGACGACACGCTCGCGGCGTACGCCGGGCTGGCGCGGCTGCGCCACACCACCGAGGCGCTGCGGCGTGGCGGTCTCCGGTGGGCGCACGTCGACGACGACACCCTCGTCTACGTGCGCGAGCACCCGGCCGGGTCGGCGGTGGTGGCCGCCCGGCGGGCCGCCGCACCGGCGGTGAGCCTGGACGCCGGGCGTCTCGGCTTCGGCGACGGGTCGCTGCTGCTGACCACCGGCTCGGACGCCGACCTGGTCGAGGTCGACGGGGTCGTCACGCTGCCGGCGACCGACGGGCCGTCGTTCTCGGTCTGGACGCTCTAACCTCAGGAGCGTGGCACTCCGCATCGTCGCCAACCGGCCGGACCCGGCGCTCCTCGCGCTGCCGTGGTCGACCCCGCTGGAGGAGTGGACCGAGCACGTGGTCCCGCTCCCCCGCGGCCTCTCGCGGCACGTGGTGCGGATCGTGCGGCTCGGCGACACGACGTACGCCGTCAAGGAGACCGTCGAGGAGATCGCGTTCCGGGAGTACCGCCTGCTGCGCGACCTGCACCGCATCGGCCTGCCCGCGGTGGTGCCGAAGGGCGTCGTCACGGGCCGGGTCGATGCCGACGGCGAGGAGCTGGGCGCCTGCCTGCTGACCGAGCACCTGCGCTTCTCGCTGCCCTACCGCAGCCTCTTCGCGCACGGCCTCAGCGCCGACAACCTGCCCTCGCTGGTGGACGCGATGGTGGTGCTGCTCGTGCGGCTGCACCTGGCCGACTTCTACTGGGGCGACGTGTCGCTGTCGAACGTGCTCTTCCGGCGCGACGCGGGCGGGTTCGCGGCGTACCTCGTCGACGCCGAGACCGGCGAGCTCAAGCCCAACCTCTCCCGCCAGCTGCGCGAGCACGACCTGACCGTGGCCACCGAGAACGTCTTCGCGGAGCTGCTCGACCTGCAGGCGAGCGACTCCCTCGACCACGAGGTGCAGGCCCACGACATCGTCGAGCTCCTGCGTGACCGCTACGACTCGCTGTGGGCGGAGCTGACCGCGGTCGAGGAGTTCACGACCGCGGAGATGTGGCGGATCGAGCAGCGGGTGGAGCGGCTCAACGACCTCGGCTTCGACGTCGACGAGCTCGACATCGTCACCGACTGGGACGGCGACGAGGTCCGGATCCAGCCGAAGGTCGTCGAGGCCGGTCACCACAGCCGGGAGCTCCAGGCGCTGACCGGCCTGCACGTCGAGGACGCGCAGGCCCGGCGGCTGCTCAACGACATCGCGGCCTTCACCGCCGCCAACGACCTCGGCCGCGAGGACCGCAGCCTGGTCGCCAACCGGTGGCTGACCCAGGTCTACGAGCCGGTCGTCGCGCTGATCCCGCCGCAGGCGCGGGGAAAGCTCGAGCCGGCGGAGTTCTTCCACGAGGTGCTGGTGCACCGGTGGTACCTCTCCGAGCGCGCCGGCCTCGAGGTCGACATCCGGGTCACCGCCCGCGACTACGTCGACACCGTGCTCGTCGAGAAGCCCGAGGAAGCGGTCACCGCCGACGACGAGTGACGGGTCACGGTCGACACACGCGGCAGACCGTGAGGTGGCCGTTGTCCTCGCCGACCGGGCGCAGGTCCTCGCGGTGCGCGATGAGGGCGCAGTCGCGGCGGTGCACGGTCGTGCCGTCGCCGGCGGTCACCGGCAGCGCCGAGACGTCGACGCCGTCGTCCCGGGTGGCGGCCGACCGGGACGTGACGTCGGCCAGCACCAGCAGGGTGTCGGCGAGGCGGCGGTTGGACTCACGACCGTCGGCGGCGATCCGCGCCAGCCAGGCGCCGAAGTAGAGGAACCCGCCGGTGAAGGTCAGGCCGAGGCCGAGGAGGCCGCCGGAGACGAGGTAGGACAGCTGGTCGTACTGGTAGGGCGTGTTGGCCGCGCCGTACCACCCGAGCACGATCACCACGAGCCCGAGCGGGAGCAGGATCGCGCCCGCCCAGAACAGCACGAGCTGGAGCAGCTGGTAGTGGTTGTCCTTCAGCGGCGCGGCACCGGAGCCGGTCCGGCTGCCTGCCCGGGGCAGTCCGACCGAGAGCCGGTCACTGGCGGCCGGGGTCGCGGGGGTCATCGCGGTCATGGCGGGTCACGCCTTTCGGAGGTCGGGCAGGCCGCTGTCGAGGCCGTGCGAGCAGGATCCGGCGCCACCGAGGGTGAGGACGCCGATACGACGGAGCCAGGTGCCGGCGACGGCGCCGAGGGCGATGCCGCCGGCGAGGATCGCGCCGGGGATGGAGTAGAGCGGCGGGAGGCCGGACCCGGCGAGCTGGGCGTCGCCCAGGTCGTCGGCCGCGGCGGGTGCGTCGCCACTGGTGGCGGGAGGCGCCCCGCCCGAGCTCGGGGCGCTCCCGCCGGAGGCGGCGGAGCCGCCCCCACCCGAGCCCGTGCCGCCGGACGCGCTCGGGTCGTTGTCGGGGATGTCGGTGGGGACCTTGATCCCCTGCACGGTGTCGACCGAGGTCGACGCGTTGCCCAGGCTCAGCACGATCTTCGGCGAGAGGCCGGCGACCGCCTGCAGCAGCGACTTGAGCTCGCCGGCCTCGCTGGGCACGGCGTCCACGAGCTGGTCGATCGGCAGCGCGTCGAGCTTCTTGCGGAGCTGGGCGAGGTCGAGGACGACCCGCAGCCCGGTCATGGTGCTGATGGCTTTGGCGCCGTCCTTCGTGCGCACCGGCTTGGGCAGCTCGAGGCGTACGCCGAGCTGCTTGAGCGCCGCGGACGCCTGGTCGGGCAGACCGGGGATCGCCTGCTGCTGGCCGGCGGCCTCGAGGCCGTCGGGTCCGAAGGAGAACTCCTGGCCGGCGATCGTCAGGCCTCCGATCGTGGCCTTCCCGGCCGGCTTGCCGGTGGCACCGTCGGTGCTGCTGGAGCTGGTGACGACGAGGCCGTCGAGGGTGATGACGCCGCCGAGCAGCGACACGTCGCCGAGAGCGGACCGGGCGGTGGTGACGACGCTGCCGGCCTTCGCGACCGACTGGCTGGAGGAGGTGAGCCCCTCGACGTCGACGACCGCCGCGAGCTCGGGCGGCAGGCCGGGCGTGGTGGAGCCTGCGTCGTCCCCGCTGCCGTCTCCGTCGCTGCCGCCGGCGCCGGCCCCCGAGGAGCCGGTGATCGCGGCGCCGAAGTCGGCGAGCGCGTCCGAGGCACCGGGCAGCCCGGGCAGCCCGGGCAGCTGGGGGAGGCCGGGGACGCCGGGCGTGCCTTCGTCCCCGGCCTGGTCCTGGTCGTCGCCGCCGGTGCCGTCCTGCACCTGGCCGTCCGGCGAGAAGCCGGCCTGGGCGACGGTCCTCCCCGTGCTCGCGCTGGTGCGCATCACGGTGCCGGGGAACGGCTCGTCCGTCTGCTGGTCCTCCCCGCCGGGCTGGGTGGAGTTGACCTGCACCGGGTAGCCGTTCTCCCCGAGCTGCTCGGGGAGCCCCAGCTGCTCGACGAAGGTCTTGAACCCCTCGCCGACCGGGTCGCCCGGCCACAGCCAGCTGGCCCGGCCGGCCGAGCTGCCGGAGTCGGCCTCGACGGTGGTGTAGCCGACCTCGACCTCGAGCTGCGGCGTCGCCGGGATCGGGATGGTCGGCTCGTAGACCTCGATCATCAGCGGCGTCGCCGTCGCGGTCGAGCTGTAGCCCGAGAACCCCGCCTTGGCGTCCGCGGCCTGCGCGCTCGGCCCGGCCGAGACCGGGAGGGCGGCGCCGGCCAGGGCCGCGACCGCGAGGGGAACGAGGTACCGCTTCATGCTGCGCCTCCCAGGATGACGTCGGCCATGGTGGCCATGACCTCGGCGGGCTCGCCGGTGGCCACGATGCGTCCGCCGGTCATGACGGCCGCGTAGTCGGAGACCCGCAAGGCGGTGCGGGCGAACTGCTCGATGCAGAGGATGGAGACACCGCTCTCGGCGATCTGCGCGACGGTGTCGTAGAGCTCGTCGACGATCAGCGGCGCCAGGCCCATCGAGAGCTCGTCGAGCAGCAGCAGCGCCGGGTCGGAGGCGAGCGCCCGCGACATCGCGAGCATCTGCTGCTCGCCGCCGGACATCGTGCCGGCGAGCTGGTGGCGGCGCTGGTGGAGCCGGGGGAAGTAGGTGTAGGCCGTGTCGAGGACGGCGTCGACGGCGACCCCGGCGTACGACATCAGCGTGAGGTTCTCCTCGACCGAGAGGTTGGGGAAGACCGACCGGCCCTCGGGGATGGTGCACAGCCCCAGCCGCGCGAGCTGCTCGGGGTCGGCGTCCTGCACGTGCACGCCGCCGAGGTGGATGTCGCCGGAGGTCGGCCGCTTCTCGCCGCTGATGACCTTGACCAGCGTCGACTTGCCCGCGCCGTTGGGCCCGAGCAGCGCCATCACCGCGCCCTTGGGCACCTGGAGGTCGACGCCGCGCAGGACCTCGATCCGGCCGTACGCCGCGTGCAGGTCCATCACCTCGAGGATCGGGACGCTCATGGGGTCACCGCCGGGATGCTCATCGTGGTCTCCACCGCCGGGAGGTCGGTGCGGGTGTCGTCGTTCGCGCGGTCGTGGTCCTCGGGCTCGTCGGCGTAGCCGAGGTAGGCCCGCTGGACCTCGCGGTCGGCGCGGATCACGGCCGGCGGCCCGGACGCGATCACCCTGCCGAAGTCGAGGACGTGGATGTCGTCGCAGACCGACATGACGAGGTCCATGTCGTGCTCGACCATGAGGATCGCGCGACCCTCGGCGGCGAGCTCCGCGAGCAGCTCGCCGAACGCGTCGGTCTCGCTCTCGTCGAGGCCGGAGGACGGCTCGTCGAGCAGCAGGATCTTGGGGTCGCCGGCCAGGCAGCGGGCCAGCTCCAGGAGCCGCGCGGCGCCGGTCGGGATCGAGTCGGCCCGGTCGCCGGCGTACGCTGCGATGCCGACCCGCTCCAGCAGCCCGTCGACGTCGACGGCCGAGGGCCGCAGCACACCGAGCAGCCCGCGGTGGATGTCGCGGGCGACCCGGACGTTGTCCCGGACGCTCAGCGAGCCGAAGGCCTCCAGCCGCTGGAAGGTGCGCCCCATCCCCCGGCGCGCGCGACGGTGCACGGGCAGCCGGGTGACGCTGCGGCCCTCGAAGAGCACCCGCCCGTGGGTCGGGCGCTGCAGGCCGCTGATCACGTTGAAGCAAGTGGTCTTGCCGGCACCGTTGGGCCCGATGAGGCCGGTGATCCGGCCGGCGTCGGCGGTGAAGGCGGCGTGGTCGACGGCGGTCACCCCGCCGAACTGGACGACGACGTCGTCAACCTCGAGCAGCGACATGGACGCCCACCTCCTCGTCGTGGGCAGGGTCCGGAATCGTGGTCAGTCCCGAGAGGGGTACGGCGTTGTCCTCGCCGGAGTCGGCGCGGCTCCGGGGTAGGGGCAGCACCGGGATCGCCGTGCGGATCCGGTCGCCGAAGCGCCGGTCGAGCCGGTGGCCCAGGCCGAAGAGCAGGTTGGCGATGCCGTTGGGGTCGCGGCCCAGCGCGACCGCACCGAAGCCGAGGATCGCGAAGACCAGCCCCGCCAGCTCGGGCCGGGAGCTCTGCAGCACCGGCAGCAGCATCAGGCCGACACCGCCGAGCGCCGCGCCGGTCACCGAGGTGACGCCGCAGACCACGGCGAGCAGCAGAAGCGGCAGGCTGTTGAAGAGCTGGAAGTCGGCGGCGCCGATGGTGCCGCGGAGGCCGGCGAAGAGTCCGCCGGCGAGGCCCGCCATCCCGGCGGAGAGGCCGAACAGCGCGACCCGGAACCACCGCATGTCCAGGCCGAGCGTCCCGCACGCGGCCGGGCTGTCGCGCATCGCGATGAGCAGCCGGCCGAGGACCCCACGACGCAGCTGGAGCAGCACGACCGCCATCAGCACGAAGAACACGCTCATCACGAGGACGTAGCCACCCGTGGAGGTGAAAGACCGGCCGAGCACCGAGAGCCGCTCGGCGTGGAGCGTGCCGTTGTAGCCGAAGGCGAAGTCGGCCTGGAAGACCAGCTTGTCCATCAGCACGCCGAAGGCCAGCGTCGCGAGCGCGAGGTAGAGACCCGTCAGCCGCAGCACCGGCAGCGCGACCAGCGCCCCCACGAGCGCGGCGATCAGCGCCGACATGAGGAGCCCGTAGAGGTTGGGCTCGTCGAGCTTGGCGTAGGCCAGCGCACCGACCCCCGCGAAGGTGAACTGCGCGAGCGAGACGTGGCCGCCGTACCCGGTCAGCAGCACCAGCGACAGCATCACCATGGCGTACGTCGCCGCCGTCCCGACGAGCAGGAGGTTGGCGTCGGACATGGCGGCGGTGAGCACCGCGACGCCGAGGACGAGGACGAGGCCCCAGCCGAGCGACTTCGGGAAGGACGGCTGCGGCGCCGAGACGATGCCCTTGACCTGGCCGATCCGCAGCTGGGCCTGGGGCATCGCGATGATCACGACGAAGAGGAAGAGCGCGGGAACCACGGCGCGCAGCCCGGCGAGGTTGCCCTCGGTGGGCAGGTAGGCGACCGCGAAAGACTGCAGGATGCCCAGCCCCATCGCGCCGACGAAGGTCAGCGGCAGGCTCTTGAGCTTGCCGAGCATCGCGGCGGCGTACGCGTTGATCACCAGCAGCGTGAGGTCGTAGTAGGAAAGGCCGATGACGGGCGTCAGCAGGATGCCGGCGAGCGCCGCGAGTGAGATGCCGATCGCCCACGACAGCGAGGCGACCCGGTCGGGCCGGCCGCCGAAGAGGCGCAGCAGCATCGGGTTGTCGACGGCGGCACGCATGGCGGTGCCGATCCGGGTGCGGTTGAGCAGCAGGTAGAGCAGCCCCGCGACGACCACCGACAACGCGATGGTGATCATCTGGTGCGCGGTCACGTAGGTGCCGCCGATCTCCATGCCCTGGTCGGGCAGGAAGGGCGGGAGGGTGCGCGGCTCGGGCGGCCACAGGTACTGCGCGAGGCCGATCAGGCCCACGAACAGGCCGACCGTCACGACCAGCGAGACGCTGACCGGCGCGTCGCCGAGGCCGCGGGTGACGAACCGCTGCACGAACCAGCCCGTGCCGGGCGCGACCACGCCGAGCACCAGGACGAGCGAGAGCCACAGCGGCATCCCCTGGCGCTGGCTGAAGTCCCAGAAGATGAAGGCCATCACCATGCCGAACGCGCCGTGGGCGATGTTGAAGACGCGCGTGGTCGTGTAGGTGAGCACCAGGCCGCTGGCCGCGATCGCGTACGCCGCGCCCGTGAAGAGGCCGAGGATCGTGAAGGAGAGGATGGTCGACATCCGAGGTCAGCTCCCGTCGAGGAGAGGTCCGCACTGGAAGCCCGAGACCTGGTGCCACTTGCCACCGTCGAGCTGGAGGAGACCGCCACAGTTGGCGGTCGTCTTGGCGCCGACCTGCTGGGGCACGTGCAGCCCGTTGCCGGTCCAGTTCCGCACGCCCTTGAGCGCGGCGACCATCGACGCGCGGGTGAGCCTGCCGCCCAGCTCGACGGCCTTCTCGACGAAGAGCCGGGCCGCCGACCACGCGTAGAGGCCGTAGTAGTTGGGCACCGCACCCGGCTTCACCTGGTCCAGCCAGGAGCGATAGAGCTGCATCTCCTTGACGGAGTAGTCGTCGAACATCTTGGTGGTCGTCCAGGCGTAGACGCCGTCGCCGTTGTCACCGGACTGGTCGACGAAGTTCTGGTCGTAGATCGTCGAGTCCTGGACGAACGCGTCCGGCTCGAATCCCTGCTGCTGCATGGCGTCGAGGAGCTTGACGGTGTTCTGGTAGGGGCCTGTGTAGGTGACGAGCTTGATGCCCTTGTCCTTCATCTGCTGGACGTACGGCGCGTAGTTGAACTCCGAGACGTCGATCCCCTGGAAGTAGTCGACCTTCCAGCCCGCCCGGTCGTAGGCGTTGCGGAACTTCTCGGCGTTGACCGACGCGGCGCCGGCGTTGATGTAGAGCACGGCCGCGTGCTGGGTGGCGTCCTTGTCCTTGCCCAGGAAGTAGCGCGGCATCGCGCCGTTGACGGCGTCCGGGTCGACGGCCTGGGCGGCGAAGCAGGTCGAGCAGTCGCGCCGCTCGGGCGTCGTCGTGGTCGAGCGGATGTCGGGGAGGCCGCAGGACTGTGCCGCGGCGGCACCGCCCGAGTCGAAGGCCGACATCGAGCCGACCGCGGCGAACGCGTCGTCGCAGGCCTTCGTGTAGGCCGTCTGGTCGGCGCCGGCGTCGGCGCGGCTGTCGAGCGACTCGACCTCGAGCTTGCGCCCGCAGATGTCGTTGGCGGAGTTGAAGTAGGCGGCGTAGGCGCGGGTCGCCTGCTGGGCCGACTCGAAGATGCCGGGCACCGGTCCGCTGATGTCCGACACGTTGGCGATGGTGATCGTCTTGTCGGTGATGCCGGTCTGGTTCTTGAAGCCGTCGCAGCTGCCGGCCTTCGTGTCGCCCGCGGCGGCGTTGGCGCCCGTGCCCTGCTGGGCGTCACCGGCGCCGCCGCCCGACGACCCGGACGAGTCGGACGAGCCGGAGCCGCCGCCCGACGTACTGCCGTCGCCACCGAGGTCGCCCGAGGAGCCGCTCGTGCCGCCGGAGCCGCCCGCGGCGCTGCCGTCGCCGAGGGCGCCCGAGCCACCGGTCGTCGTGCCGTTGACCTGCGCCACCGTCTCCGGGTCGAGCTGGGACCCGCAGGCGGCCAGGGCCGCGCACAGGGCGCCGGCGGCGAACACGGACAGGAGCCTGCGCATCGTCTTCCCTCCACGAATCAGAACACGTTCCACCTCCCCAACGAGGGCCTCGGAGGAAGGTGACGGGGAACACATGAGAAATCTGGACAGGTGTCTAGCCGACGGTGGTGACGCCGGAGCACTGGTACCTGGTGCCGCCGGCCGGGACCCACTTCCCGTGCTCGAGGCGGATGAACCGCCAGCAGGGCGGCGCGTGCTTGCTGCCGACGAGCTGGGGTGCGTGCAGGCCGTTGGCCGTCCAGTCGTCGACCGTCTTCAGGTCGGCGACCAGGGCGCTCCGGCTGAGCCTGGCACCGAGGCCGGTCGCCCGCTCGACGAAGAGGCGCGCGGCCGACCACGCGAAGAGCCCGAAGAACGACGGCGTCGCGCCCGGCTTCACCTGGTCGAGCCAGCTCAGGTAGAGCTGGAGCTCGCGGTTGCTGCCCGCCTCCTCGAACGGCGTGAAGTTGATGAAGACGGTCGTGCCCTCGACGGCGTCGCCGCCGGACTCGACGTACTCCGGCGAGTAGGCGGTCGGGTCGATCATGAAGACGTCGGGCTTGAAGCCCTGCTGCTTCATCGCCTGCGCGAGCCGGACGAACTGGGCGCTCGACGCGATCATCTGGACGTACTCGACGCCCTTGTCCTTCATCTGCTGGACGTACGGCGCGTAGTTGAACTCGGAGATGTCGATGCCCTGCACGTAGTCGAAGTGCATGCCGCGCTTGGTCATCGCGGCCGCCTGGGTCTTGCCGTTCTCGGCAGCCGCGCCCGCGTTGATGTAGAGCATCGCCGCATGGTCGGCCGCGTCCGGGAAGTTCTTGATGACGTAGTCGGGCACGGCGTTCTGGAACTCGTGCGCGTTGGCGGACTCGGCGGCGAAGCACGTGGTGCAGGCCTGGCGGTCCGTGGTCGTGGCCGCTGCGCGGATGTCCGGCAGCCCGCAGCCCTGGGCCGTCGAGGCGCCGCCGGAGTCGAAGGCCGACATCGACCCGACCATCGCGAAGGTCTCGTCGCAGCCCTTGGCGTAGGCCTGCTGGTCGGCGGCCGCGTCGGTGCGGCTGTCGTAGGTCACCAGCTGGAGCTTGCGGCCGCAGATGTCGCTCTGGGAGTTGAAGTAGGCGACGTACGCGCGGGCGCCCTCCTGGGCGGACTCGAAGAGCCCCGGCACCGGACCGCTGATGTCGGAGGCGTTGCCCAGGGTGATCGTGTCGTCGGTGATCCCGGTCTGGTTCTTGAACCCGTCGCAGCTGCCGGCCTTGGCCGACCCGGTCGCGGCGTTGGCCCCGGTGCCCTCCGTCGCCGCCCCGTCACCGCCCGACCCACCCGTCGCGGACGAGCCGCCGGTGCCGCCGTCACCGGTCGAGCCGCCGCCCCCGGTCGTCGTACCGGGTACCGATCCGTCCGGCCCGGCGGCCGTCCCGCCGCCCGTGTCCGAGGTGCCGACACCGGTCCCACCGACCGCGGCCACCGTCTCCGGATCGAGCTGGGACCCGCAGGCGGTGAGGCCCAGGACCAGGCTCGCGGACGCGGCCATCGCGGCCAGTGCGGTGCGGTTCATGGCCCGTCAACGACGGGCTCCTCCCGAGGTGACGTCGGTCACTCGGCGTCCGGAATGGAGGTCTACTCCGCCGGGGTCAGCGAGAGCGGCACCCAGCTGCCGATGGCGTAGTCGCCGTTGGTGCGCAGGGTGACCCACTGGATGCCGGTGGGCCGGCCGTCGGCGTAGGTGATCAGGCTGATGTCGGCGTCGCGGCGCGGCTTGCTGCCCAGGGCGATGGCGTACGCCGCGCCACCGGTGGTGCCGGTCGTGTAGCTGTAGCCGGCCTGGCCGTTCTCCCCGACGACCCGGGTCGGGCCGACGCGGACGTGCAGGTGGCCGCCGAGGACGAGGTCGGTGCAGCCGCGGTCGAGCGCCTCGCGGCCGAGGTTCGCGTCGTGAACGAGGATCGTGGTGACCCGCTCGTCGGCAGCGCAGGCGGCGTCGGCGATCCGGTCCTCGACGTCGGTGAAGCTCAGGCCGGTCTCGTCGCGCCAGCTGCCGAGGCCGCTCGATCGCGGGTCGTCGACGCCGAGCAGGGTGGTGTCGCCCGGGCCGTCGACGACCTCGCCGTCGAGCATCGTCCAGCCGTGGTCGGCGAGGTAGTCGTGGACGAAGTCGCCGTGGTCGTGGTTGCCCGCCACGCCCCACCGGTCGAGCCCCGCGAAGGCGGCGCTGACCGAGTCGAGGGAGAAGGCCTCCCAGCTCTTCCCGGCCGAGGTGTCGTCGCCGCCGTCGAAGACCGCCGTCGCGCCGGCGGCGTCGGCGACCGCCCGGGCGACCGGGTCCATGCCGATGTTGTCGTGCCGGTCGGAGACGAACGCGACGACCGTCTCCCCCTCCTGCGGCTCGCGGAGCGAGAGGCCGGCGGCCTCGTCGGCGGCCTCGGCGTAGAAGGTCTTGCTCTTGTCGTAGGTGTCGACCGCGCTCTCGATGAGCCGGTGGGTCTGGTCGGTGGTGACGTCGCCGCGCACCTCGATGTCCTCGGCGTCGTCGGGCAGGGGTACGTCGGGCCCGAGGAAGTCGGCCAGCGACACCCAGTCCTCCTCGTCCTCCATGTCGTCGTCGCCGGTCGACCAGGGCTGCCAGAGCGCGAGGCCGAGGAGCACGACCACGCCGACCGCGATCACGGCGTGGGGCGGCCGGAGCCGCGCGCGGATCTCGGCGCGGCGCGAGCGACCGACCAGCAGCCAGACGCCGATCGGCACCAGGCCGATCACGGCGCCCCGCAGCGCCGCGTCGAGCGCCATGTCCTGCACCGCCGCGCTGACCTTGGCGATCTGGCCCTCGGGCTGGCTGGCGATCAGCGCGTAGCGCTCCACGAGCTCGTCGGTCGACGCGGCGTCGGACTTGCCGAGCCGGATGTCGACGCCGATGCGCCCGCCGGCCGGGAGGCGTACGTCGGGCAGGACCGGCCCGGTGTAGACGACGGCCTCACCGGTGAAGTTCGGTCGCACGGTGGCGTCGTGGCTGGCGAGCACGACCTGGCGGCTGCTCGTGAGGAAGAGCGCGAGCCCGACAAGGACGGCACAGACCAACCAGACCCCGGCGTACGCCAGGGCCGTGATGATAGTGCGGCGGGACAGCCTCAGGCCCGCGCCTGCGCGATCGCGTAGAGGGCGACCGAGGCGGCCACGCTGGCGTTGAGGGACTCCACGGAGTTGACCATCGGGATCGACACGACCTCGTCGCAGGTCTCGGCCACCAGGCGGCTCAGCCCGCCGCCCTCGGCGCCGACCACGACGACCACCGGGCCGGTGCCCAGGTCGGCGAGCTCGCCCATCGACAGCGTGCCGCCCATGTCGAGGCCGACCGCCATGCAGCCGGCGTCCTGGTAGGCCTTGATCTGACGGGTGAGGTTGACCGTCTGCGCGACCGGGATGCGCGCCGCGGCACCGGCCGAGGTCTTCCAGGCCGCGGCGGTCATGCCCGCCGCGCGCCGGTCGGGGATGACGACGCCGTGCGCCCCGAAGGCGGCCGCGGAGCGCACGATCGCGCCGAGGTTGCGCGGGTCCGTCACGTGGTCGATCACGACGATCAACGGCGGCTCGCCGGCGTCGCTCGCCCGGTCGAGCAGGTCGTCGGCGTGGGCGTAGCTGTAGGCCGGAACCCGCGCCGCCAGGCCCTGGTGGCCGTTGAAGCCGGTGGTCCGGTCGAGCTCGGGCTTGGTGACCTCGAGCAGGCTGACGCCCAGCTCGGCGGCGAGCTGGAAGGCCTCGCGGAGCCGCCCGTCGCGCTCGGTGCCCTCGGCGACGTAGACGGCGTTGACCGGGACGCCCTCGCGCAGGGCCTCGACGACCGCGTTGCGGCCGATGATCCACTCCGCGTCACCGGTCGACCGCTTGCGCTGCGGCTTCCCTCCGCGCTTCGCGGCCGACCGCTCGGCGAGCTCGGCGTTCTTGTGCGCCTTGTGGTAGGGCCGGTCCTTGGCCTTCGGCGTCGGCCCCTTGCCCTCCAGGCCGCGGCGCACCCGGCCGCCCGACCCGGCGGTCGGCTTCTTGGCGGTCTTGCGGACCGACCCCTTGCGCTGACTGTTCCCTGCCATCAGGCGAGACTCCACTTCGGTCCATCGGGGGTGTCCTCGACCTCGATGCCGGCGGACTTGATCTGGTCGCGGATCGCGTCGGCGGTCGCGAAGTCCTTGGCCGCGCGGGCGGCCGCCCGCTGGTCGAGGAGGCCGGCGACGAGCGCGTCGACGGCGTCGGTGAGCTGCTGGTCGTCGCCGCCGCTGCCGCCCCACGCCGGGTCGGCGGGGTGCAGGCCCAGCACGTCGAGCATCGCGAGCACCTGGCCGGCGTACGGCGCCGGGTCGGCGGCCTTGTTGCCCTCGCGGACGGTGTCGTAGAGCACCGCGACGGCGGCCGGCGTGCCGAGGTCGTCGTCCATGGCGGCCACGAACGCGGCCGGCAGCTCGCCGGCCTCGGTGACCCCGGCGCGGTCGAGGAAGCTCTCGATCCGGCGGAAGCCCACGGCCGCCTCGTCGAGCGCCTCGAACGAGAACTCCACGTGGCTGCGGTAGTGGGCGGCGACGACGTAGTAGCGCAGCTCGATGCCGCGGTACTTCTCCAGCACCGCCGGAATGGTCAGCGAGTTGCCGAGCGACTTGCTCATCTTCTCGCCGGCGGTGGTGATCCAGGCGTTGTGCATCCAGTACGACGCGAACGGGTGGCCGGCCGCGCGGGACTGGGCCTGCTCGTTCTCGTGGTGCGGGAAGCGCAGGTCGACGCCGCCGCCGTGGATGTCGAAGGCGGGCCCGAGGTACTTGCCCGCCATCGCCGAGCACTCGATGTGCCAGCCCGGCCGGCCGCGGCCCCAGGGGCTCGGCCACGAGGCGGTCTCCGGCTCGGTCGCCTTCTTCCAGCCCTTCCAGAGCGCGAAGTCACGGGGGTCGCGCTTGCCGCGCGGGTCGGCGTCGCCGGCCGCCTCCATGTCGTCGATGCCCTGGCGGGTCAGCTCGCCGTACGACGGCCACGACCGCACGTCGAAGTAGACGTCGCCCGAGCCGTCCTCTGCGGCGTACGCGTGACCGCGGACGATGAGCTGCTCGATGAGCTCGACCATCTCCGGGATGTGGCCGGTGGCCAGCGGCTCGTACGTCGGCGGGGCGACGTTGAGCGCGGCGTAGGCCCGGTCGAGCTCGCGCTTCATGTCGTAGGCGAGGTTGTACCAGGGGCGACCCTGCGCCTCGGCCTTGCTGAGGATCTTGTCGTCGATGTCGGTGACGTTGCGGATGAACGTCACGTCGAAGCCCTTGACCCGCAGCCAACGCTGGAGCACGTCGAAGTTGACCGCCGAGCGGACGTGCCCGACGTGCGGCTCCGACTGGACCGTGAGACCGCAGACGTAGAGACCCGCCTTCCCCTCCTCGAGGGGAACGAAGTCACGGACTTCGCGGGTCGCGGTGTCGTACAGCCTGAAGGTCACCCGCCCAGTCTAGGGAGCCCGGGCGCTCCGCCTCACATCGTCGGGGCGGAGGTCAGGCGCCGTAGCCGCCGTCCACGTCGAGCTTCTGGCCGGAGACGAATCCGGCGCGGTCGGAGGCGAGGAAGCAGACCGCCTCGGCGACGTCGGTGGCGGTGCCGAAGCGACGCAGCGGGATGTTGCTCCGGGTGACGGCGAGCGCCTCCTCGGACAGCTCACCGGAGTCGATCAGCCGGGCGGCCATGCCGTCGGTGAGCATCCCGGGACCGACGGCGTTGACCCGGACGCCGTACCGGCCCTCCTCGGCGGCCAGCGCCCGCACCATCGCCTCGACCGCGGCCTTGGGCGCCGACGACAGGCCGTCGCGGACCGGGAAGCGGGTGGTGGCGGCGGTGGTGACGGCGACGATCGCGCCCTCGGTACGGCGCAGGTGCGGCAGCGCCGGGTGTGCGACCGCGAAGAAGCCGGCCGAGTCGGCCGCGAGCTGCGCGGCCATGTCGCGGGGGTCGACCCGGGAGAGGTGGGTCATCGGCACGTGCGGGCCCGCGGCGTAGACCAGCGTGTGCAGGCCTCCGTGGATCTCCGCCGCCTCGGCGACCGCCCGCGCCGCGTCGTCGGCGGCGCCGTCGCCGACCAGGTCGACGCGGTGCGACGAGGCGTGCACGCCCCAGCCCCGGGCCGCGTCGACGACGGCCTCGCCCTTCTCCGGCCGGGAGTGGTAGGTGACCGCGACGTTGCTGCCGCGGCTGGCCAGCATCCGGGTGATCGCGAGCCCCAGGCCGCCGCTGCCGCCGATCACCAGCGCAGCTCCCGTCCGGTCGCTGAACTCACCCATCGCTGTCGTCCTCCTCCGTCGCGGTGAACTGGATCGTGTGCCAGCCGGTGGCGCCATCGGGCAGCACGTCCTGCACCTCGCCGGTCTGCTGGGCTCCGGTCCGGTCGAGCGCGCGCACCTGGAGCTGGTGGTCGCCGGGCTCGACGTCGAGCGTCGCGGCCCACTGCACCCAGGTGTCGGCGTTCGGCACCGTCCCGATCTCCGCAGCCTGCCAGGGGCCGTTGTCGACCGAGACCTCGACCCCCGCGATGCCGGTGTGCTGGGACCAGGCCACGCCGCCGACCCGGCCGCCGGACGCCGCGATCGACCCGCCGTCCTCCGGTACGTCGATCCGCGACGCCGTCTTCACCGGGCCCATCTCCGACCACCCGCGCTTGGTCCAGAAGGCCTCGATGTCGTCGAAGCGGGTCACCTTCATCTCGACGACCCACTTGCAGGCGGAGACGTAGCCGTAGAGCCCCGGCACGATCGTCCGCACCGGGAAGCCGTGCTCGATCGGCAGCGGGCTGCCGTTCATCGCCACCGCGAGCATCGCGTTGCGACTGTCGGTCAGGGCGGCCAGCGGCGTCCCGCAGGTCCAGCCGTCGTCCGAGGTCTGGAGCACGGCGTCGGCGCCCTCCTGCACCCCCGCCTCGGCGAGCAGGTCGGCGATCCGGACGCCGCTCCACCACGCGTTGCCGATCAGGTCGCCGCCGACCGGGTTGGAGACGCAGTTGATCGTCACCCATGCCTGGGTGACCTGCCGCTCGATGAGCTGGCTGTAGGTGAGCACGACCTCGCGGTCGACCATGCCGTGGATGCGGAGCATCCAGTCCGACGGCTCGACGGTCGGCACCACGATCGCGGTGTCGACCCGGTAGAAGTCGGTGGCCGACGTCGCCCACGACGTCACGCCGGGTAGGCCGACCCGCACGCCGGCCGGCACCTCGGGAGCGCTGACACCGGGCAGCCGCAGCAGCCGTCGCGCCTCCTCGACGTGCCGGCGTCCGCGGCCGACGGTGCGTCCGACGACGCCGAGGGCGATCGAGCCCGCCACCATGATCCCGCCGCGGAGCAGGAACTCCCGCCGCGTGTGGTCGCGCGACAGCGGCTCCTCGGTCCGGGCGGCCACGTCGTGCCGGCGCAGCGGCTCGGTCAGGAGCGAGAGGCAGACCAACCAGGTCGCGAGCCCGAGCGCGACGGGCAGCAGGTCGACCGTGGTGGTCCCCCGCGTGGCGTGCACCGCGAGCCCGCCGACGACCGCCAGGGCCCCGAAGACGATGGTCGGCGCCCACCAGGTGCGCCGCGCGAGCAGGCCGGCCCACGCGAACAGCAGGGTGACCAGCAGCAGCACGATGAGCTGGAGGACGGTCTTGTCGTGGTGACCGAGCAGCCCGATCGCCCGCTCGACGATCCCGCCGGGGGTCAACCGGATGACCTGCTCGGCCACGGCGACCAGCGGCCACTCGTGGATGGTCACCACCATGGCGAGGCAGTAGCTGGCGGCCAGGCCGGCGTACCCGGCGACGAGGCCGGCGATCGACCAGGCGCTGCGGGAGGTCCTCACGGACTGATTCTCGCTCAGGCATGATCGACGCGTGCAGCAACCATGTCGTGTCGGCGTCGGCACCGACGTCCACCGGCTCGTGGACGGCGTCCCCCTCCACCTGGCCGGCCTGTCCTGGCCCGACGAGCCCCAGGGCCTCGAGGGGCACTCAGACGCCGACGTCGCCGCCCACGCGGCGTGCGACGCGCTGCTCTCGGCGGCCGGCCTGGGCGACCTCGGGTCCACCTTCGGCACCGCCGAGCCCGAGTGGGCCGGTGCCTCCGGCGTCGCCCTGCTCGAGGAGACGGTACGACGCGTCCGCGCCGCCGGGTTCGAGGTCGGCAACGTCGCGATCCAGGTGATCGGCAACCGGCCGCGGCTGGGCCCGCGGCGTCACGAGGCCCAGACGGTGCTCGGCGCAGCCGTGGGCGCCCCGGTGAGCGTCTCCGCGACCACCACCGACGGGCTCGGCCTCACCGGGCGCGGCGAGGGCGTGGCCGCGATCGCGACCGCGCTGGTCTACGAGGTCTAGCCCGGACTACGCGGCATCGTCGGACTTCCGGTGGCCCACCAGCACGACGCCCTCGACGACCCGCACGTCGTACGCCGGGACCGACACGTGGTGGTCGTCCAGGCACCTGCCGCTGCGCAGGTCGAAGGCGTGCTTGTGGCTGGGTGAGGCGACGAACGGCACGCCGTCGCGGACCCCGACGATCCCCTTCGCGATGACCGAGGCCTTGGCGAAGGGGTCGTGGTTGCCCAGCGCGTACACGCGGTCGTCGAGGGTCCGGAAGATCGCGATCGCCTGCCCGTGCACGAGCGCGGTCGCGCCGCGCTCCACCTCGAGCTCGGCGACCCGGCACACGGGTTGCCACTCCTCGGTGCTGCTCCCGGGCGCCATCCGGTCCCCTTCCGTGGCCCCGCCCAGTCCCCGGTGCGGGTGCCATGAACCTAGGAGTGACGCGTCAAGCACCTGTTTCGCCGTGTAACAGCCGTGAAAACACTTCCCCGACAGGCCCAGCGCGCGGCCTTCGTAGACTCCCCCCCGTGCCCGCCGCCGTCGTCGTCCTCGCCGCCGGGACCGGCTCGCGCGTCGGGGCCGACACCAACAAGGTGCTCCTCCCGCTCGGCGACGCGCCCGTCCTGGCCTGGTCGGTGCGCGCAGCGCTCGCCCTGGACGACGTACGCCGCGTCCTGGTCGTGGTGCGCGACGGGGAGCAGGAGGCGGTCGCGGCGGCGCTGGCCCCGCACCTCGGCGACGGCGAGGTCGGCCTGGTCGAGGGTGGTGCGACGCGGCACGCCTCGGAGTGGGCCGCGCTGGAGGCGCTGGCGCCGGAGATCGACGCCGGCGGGATCGACGTGGTGGCGATCCACGACGGCGCCCGGCCGCTCGCCGGGGCGGGTCTCTTCGAGGCCACGCTCGCCGCGGCGCGGGAGCACGGCGGCGCGATCCCGGTGGTCCGGCTGCCCGGGCTGCTGGCGCTGGACGGTCACGCGCTGCCGGCCGAGCTCGACGGCGTGCAGACCCCGCAGGCGTTCCGCGCCGGCGCGCTGCTCGCGGCCTACACCGCCGCCGCCTCGGACGGCTTCGAGGGCACCGACACGGCGGCCTGCTGGAGCCGGTACGCCGGCCTGCCGGTCGCGGCGGTGCCGAGCTCGGCGGCCAACCTGAAGGTGACCTTCCCCGAGGACCTCGCCCTCGCGCTGCGCCTGGCCTGACCGGGGCTCAGACGGAGCTCACTCGTGGGCGGTCAGCGCCTCGAGCACGCGGATGTCCTCGGTGGAGCCCACCCGCCGCGCCTCCGCCGGCGCCTGGACGAGCTCGACCGGGAAGCGGCGGCGCAGCTGGGCGACCAGCTCGACGAAGTCGGTGGTCGGCACGTCGTCGAGCGCGCCGACGACCTCGGGCGGCAGCACCACCGGCGAGGCCACGCTCACCAGCGCGTCCCGGTCCACCGTGGCCCCGACGAGGCCGTCCTCGACGACCTTGACGGTGTCGGTGACGGGTCGGACGCCGACCACGACGCAGGCGTGCTCGACCGCCCGCTCGACGCACGCGGCGAGGAAGGCCGGCGGCGTCATCGGGCACAGCGCATCGTGGAGCACGAAGGGCTCCTCCGCGGCCGTGATCCCCGCCCAGGTGGTCCCCGTGTCGACCGGGGTCACCCCGGCCTCGCCGAGCGCCCAGACGGCGGCAGCCACCAGCGCCTCGCCGTGGATCAGGGCGTAGGGCAGGTGGCCCCGGTCCTCGTCGACGACCGTGCCCAGCGCCTCCAGCTCCATGGGGACGACCCTACAAACGGCCCCGGACATGCGACGAGGCCCCGGACCAAACGGTCCGGGGCCTCGTCGTACGTCGTGCTGCGGCTCAGGAGGCGAGCACCTCGTCGAGGAGGGCCTCCGCCTTGTCCTCGTTGGTGTGCTCGGCCAGCGCCAGCTCGGAGACCAGGATCTGCCGGGCCTTCGCCAGCATCCGCTTCTCACCGGCCGAGAGGCCGCGGTCGCGCTCACGGCGCCACAGGTCGCGGACGACCTCGGCCACCTTCATGACGTCGCCGCTGTGCAGCTTCTCCAGGTTGGCCTTGTAGCGACGCGACCAGTTCGTGGGCTCCTCGACGTGCGCGGCACGGAGGACGTCGAACACCCGGTCGAGACCTTCCTTGTCGACGACGTCACGAACACCCACGAGATCGAGGTTGCACGCCGGGACGCGCACCACGAGGTCCTGCTGGGCGACGATCCGGAGTACGAGGTACTGCCTGTCCTCTCCCTTGATCTTCCGCATCTCGATGTCCTCGATGACTGCGGCTCCGTGATTCGGGTAAACAACCGTTTCGCCGACGGTGAAAGTCATATGTCAGGTACCCCTTCCTAGGTGAACATTCTAACACGTCCCTGCGTGGGCTCCCGAAGCGTTTGCGCAGGTCAGAGCGGCTATCCGGGCTTGACAGAACCCGCTGTGGTGTGGTGGCGGCCCTGCCCGGCAGTGGTCCGGACGTCCGGAATCCGGGCACCTCGGGGCGGTTTCCGGTGCCGCCGAGCGGTCGATACTGCCGGGTATGTCACGCACGTTGCGCCGGCGGCCGGAGGCCGCTGAGACGGACCAGGAGGAGGCCCCCGGATCGGGCGTCGAGGCGCTCGCCGCACGGCGGGCCGAGCGACGCCGCAGCCTGGGCCACACCACGGCCGTGCTGCTGCTCCGGGCCGCCCACCCGCGCCAGGCGCTGCTGACCGCCGGCGGGATGGCCGTGGCCGCTGCGATCAGCGGTCGGTCCGGTCGCGAGGTGGTGCTCGTGCTCGCCACCGTGCTCGTCGGGCAGGCGATCCTCGGCTGGCACAACGATCTGGTCGACCGAGCCCGCGACGAGGCTGCGGGCCGCACCGCGAAGCCGGTGGCCGGCGGCCTGCTCGACCCCGGCACCGCGTGGTTCGCGCTCATCTGCGGCGTCCTGCTGCTGGTCCCGCTCTCGATCTCCAACGGCGTCACCGCCGGCTGCCTCTACCTCGTCTCCGTCGCGATCGGGCTGACCGGCAACGTGCTGCTGCGCCACGGCCTCCTCTCGTGGCTCACCTGGGCGGCGTCGTACGCGCTCCTGCCGGGCTTCCTCTCGTACGGCGGGTGGGGCGGCGCCACGGTCGGCGACCCGCCCCAGGTGGCGATGGTCGTCCTCGCGGCGCTGCTCGGGGTCGGCGTGCACGTGCTGAGCGCGCTGCCGGGCCTGGTGGCCGACCACGAGGCCGGCGACCGTCACCTGCCGCTGCGGATCGCGCTGCGGATCGGGGCCACGCGGCTGCTGGTCCTGTCCCTGCTGTGGACCCTGCTCGTGCTGGTGGCGATGCTCCTGGTCGGCGACTCGGTCGGGCTGCGGGCCTGACCACGGGCTCCTCGGCAGGACGAGGAGCGCGAACGCTAGGCTGTGCCCGCACCGTCCTCGCCGACCCGTGAAGGCCTCAGAGATGCCCCTCCGCCAGTCCGCTCGCCTGCTCGCCGCCACCGGCGCGCTGCTGCTCGCCGCGCCCGTGCTCACCTCGTGCGGCTTCGACTACGCGACCGACCGCGACTACACCCCCGGGGCAGGCACCAACGACCGGGACGCCCTGGTCGACGTGCTGGCAGCCGTGGTCGTGTCGGGCCAGGAGGGCTCCGGCACCTTCATCGCCTCCTTCGCGAACAACAAGGACGACGAGGAGGCGACGGTCACCGGGATCTCGGGCACCGTCACCAAGAGCCCCGACGACGAGGGCGCGTCGACCGACCTGTCCTTCGACTCGTTCTCCCCGATCACCATCCCGGCCGGTGGCCTGGTCAACCTCGCCGACGACGACAGCGGGATCGTGGTGACCGGCGACTTCGCGGCCGGCGACTTCCTGGACGTGACCGTCACCTTCGGCGACGGGACGAGCACCGACCTCGAGGTGCCGACGTACACCAACTGCGGTGACTACGAAGGCCTCGACACCTCGTCCGACACGCCGGACCCCGACCAGTGCACGGTCGAGACCCCGGACGCCGAGACCGACCACTGACACGAGGCACCCGATGACCTACACCCTGGTCCTGCTCCGCCACGGCGAGAGCGAGTGGAACGCCAAGAACCTCTTCACCGGGTGGGTCGACGTCCCGCTCAACGACAAGGGCCGCGCCGAGGGTCAGCACGCCGGTGAGCTGCTGCGCGACGAGGGCGTGCTGCCCGACGTCGTGCACACCTCGCTCCTGCGCCGGGCGATCAACACCGCCGCGATGGCGCTCGACGTCGCCGACCGGCACTGGATCCCGGTGCGCCGCTCCTGGCGGCTCAACGAGCGCCACTACGGCGCCCTCCAGGGGAAGAACAAGAAGGAGACCCTGGACGCCTACGGCGAGGAGCAGTTCATGCTCTGGCGGCGCTCCTTCGACGTCCCGCCGCCGCCGATCGAGGACGACAGCGAGTGGTCCCAGGCCGGGCTGCCGCAGTACGCCGACCTCGGCGACGAGATGCCGCGCACCGAGTGCCTCGCGGACGTCATCGAGCGCTTCCTGCCCTACTGGGAGTCCGACATCGTGCCGGACCTCCGAGCCGGCCGGACCGTGCTCGTCGCCGCGCACGGCAACAGCCTGCGCGCCCTGGTCAAGCACCTCGACGGCATCAGCGACGAGGACATCGCCGGCCTCAACATCCCGACCGGCATGCCGCTGGTCTACGAGCTCGACGACGACCTGCGCCCCACCGTGCCCGGCGGGCGCTACCTCGACCCCGAGGCGGCCGCCGAGGCCGCTGCCGCGGTCGCCAACCAGGGCCGCTGACGCGGCCCCGACTGCCTGACCGATCCCCTCAGGCGTCGACCGAGGTGGGGTTCTCGCCGGTGACGACGAAGACGACCCGGTTGGCCACCGAGACCGCGTGGTCGGCGATCCGCTCGTAGTAGCGCCCGAGGAGGGCGATGTCGACCGCCGCCTCGACGCCGTGGCTCCAGTCGGCGGAGAGCAGCGCGGTGAAGCTGCCGCGGCGCAGCCGGTCCATCTCCTCGTCGGCGCGGACGAGCGCGAGGGCCTCGTCGACGCTGCGCTCGCGGATGATGGTCGAGACCCGGCTGACCATCTCCTCGGCGACCTCGGCCATCCGCTCGATGGTCGGTCGGACGTCGTCGGGCACGGCGAGGTTGGGCACCCGCAGCCGCGCGATCTTCGCGACGTGGACGGACAGGTCGCCCATCCGCTCCAGCTCGCTCACCATCCGCAGCGCGGCGACGACGGTGCGCAGGTCGCTGGCGACCGGCTGCTGCAGCGAGAGCAGCAGGAACGCGGAGTCCTCGACGCGCTCGCGCGCCCGGTCGATGTCGACGTCGGCGCTGATCACCTTCTCCGCCGTCGAGGCGTCGCCGGTCAGCAGCGCCTCGGTGGCGAGTCGGACCGCGGTCTCGACGCTCCCGCAGATGTCGGCGAGGTCGCCGAACATGGTGTCGAGCTGGTCGTGGAATGCCTCGCGCATGCTCCGAGCCTATGCGCGGCGGGTGACCCGCGTGAAAGGACGGGTGAACTCGGCGTGAACATCGAGCAGCCGGGGTCCCGGACGGGCGAAGCCCCGGTGAATACCCTCGTACCATTGAGTCGTGGATGCGACGACGCAGGCGTTTCTCGCTGCCGCCATCGGCGCCGTCGTCGCTGGAGCGGCGGTGCTCGCGTGGCACGTCAGCGACCGCCAGCAACACAGCGCGGCGGCGGTGGAGGAGCCCGTCGTGCCTCCCGGCGTCGCGACCGTCCTCTCCGTCCTGCGCAGCAGCGCGGTGGTCGTCGACGACAGTGACGTGGTGCTCAAGGCCTCGGCGCCGGCGTACGCCATGGGCCTGGTGCGCGGCTCCAACCTGGTCTCCCTCGAGCTCGCGGACCTGGTCCGCAAGGTCCGCCGCGACGGTCAGATCCGCGAGACCGAGCTGCTCCTCGCCCGCCCCAGCGGCCCCGCGCGGCACGTGACCGTCCGGGTCGCGCCGATCGGCTCGCGACTGGTCCTGGCGCTCGTCGAGGACCGCACCCGCGAGCGTCGCGTGGAAGCGGTGCGCCGCGACTTCGTCGCCAACGTGAGCCACGAGCTGAAGACGCCCGTCGGCGCCATCCGGCTGCTCGCCGAGGCGGTCCACGACGCCGCCGACGACCCGGAGGCGGTCAAGCGCTTCTCCGCGCGGATGCTCACCGAGAGCGACCGCCTCTCCCGGCTCGTGCAGCAGGTCATCGAGCTCTCCCGCCTCCAGGGCGACGAGCCGCTGGACACGCCGCTGCCGGTCCACATCGACGACGTCATCGGCGTCGCGGTGGACACCAGCGCGATCGACGCGGACGCCAAGGGCATCTCGGTCGTCACCAGCGGCGCCCGCGACCTCGAGGTGCTCGGCAACGAGGAGCAGGTGACCGCCGCGGTGGCCAACCTGATCGCGAACGCCGTCTCCTACTCCGACCCCGGCGCGACCGTCGTGGTGTCGACGAAGGCCGACGACCAGGTGGTGACCATCGCGGTCGTCGACCAGGGCATCGGCATCCCGGCCGACGAGATCGACCGGATCTTCGAGCGGTTCTACCGGGTCGACCCGGCCCGTCACCGCTCCACCGGCGGCACCGGCCTGGGCCTGTCGATCGTCAAGCACGTCGCGGCGACGCACGGCGGCGAGGTCGACGTCTGGTCCGTCGAGGGTCAGGGGTCCACGTTCACCCTGACCCTGCCGCGCCACCTCTCGACCCACTCGGGACCCATGAGCACAACCATCATCCAGCAGGAGGCACGACGGTGACCCGCGTACTGGTCGTCGAGGACGAAGAGAGCTACAGCGAGGCCCTGGCCTACATGCTGCGCAAAGAGGGCTTCGAGGTGGCGATCGCCGCTGACGGGAACGCCGCACTGACGGAGTTCGACCGCAACGGCGCCGACATCGTGCTGCTCGACCTGATGCTGCCCGGCCTGCCCGGGACCGAGGTGTGCCGCCAGATCCGGCAGACCTCCACGGTGCCCGTGATCATGGTCAGCGCCAAGGACGACGAGGTCGACAAGGTGGTCGGGCTCGAGCTCGGCGCCGACGACTACGTCACCAAGCCCTACTCCCCCCGCGAGCTGGTCGCCCGGATCCGGGCCGTGCTGCGGCGCGGCCAGGAGCCCGACCTCTCCCCGGCGACCCTCGAGGCCGGCCCGGTGCGGATGGACGTCGAGCGGCACGTGGTGACGGTCGACGGCAACACCCAGAAGCTGCCGCTCAAGGAGTTCGAGCTCCTGGAGATGTTCCTCCGCAACCCCGGCCGGGTGCTGACCCGCGGTCAGCTCATCGACCGGGTCTGGGGCTCGGACTACGTCGGCGACACGAAGACCCTCGACGTCCACGTGAAGCGGCTGCGCGCCAAGATCGAGCCGGAGCCGAGCGAGCCGAAGTTCCTCGTCACCGTGCGCGGCCTGGGGTACAAGCTGGATCTCTGACCCGCGTCGTCGGAGTTGGCGGGATCTCCCGCTCCGACGTCCGAAAACCGCGTGTATGCGGGGTTCGCGCGTCCCTAGGCTGGCGCGGTGAGCACGACGATCCCCGCGACCGAGCCCGACACCAGCACGCCGCCGACCTGGCTGCCGCTGGCCGCGGTGGGGATCACGCTGGTCTTCTGGGCCTCGGCGTTCGTGGCGATCCGGCACCTCGGTGAGGACTTCTCCCCCGGCGCCCTGTCGCTCGGCCGGCTGCTGGTCGGCGCGACCTGCCTCGGCGTGGTCGCGCTGAGCCGCGGGCTGCCGCGCCCGACCGGGCGGGAGTGGGTCTCGATCGTCACGATCGGCGTGCTGTGGTTCGGCGTCTACAACGTCGCCCTCAACGCCGGCGAGCGCCGCGTCGACGCTGGTACGGCGGCGATGCTGATCCAGATCTCGCCGGTCCTGATCGCGCTGCTCGCGGCGGTCTTCCTGCACGAGCGCTTCACCCTCTACCTCGGCATCGGGCTCGCGCTGGCCTTCGGCGGTGTCGGGCTGATCAGCCTCGGCAGCGCCGGCAACGGTCACGACAACGACGTCCTCGGCGTGGTGCTCTGCCTGGTCTCGGCGGTCGTCTACTCGGTCAGTCTGATCCTGCAGAAGCCGCTGGTCGCCCGGCTGCCCGCCATCCACGTCACCTGGCTCGCCTGCACGGTCGGCGCCGTGGTGTGCCTGCCCTTCCTCGGCGACCTGGTCGACCAGGCCCGCGACGCGTCGGCGTCCTCGATCTGGTGGGTCGTCTACCTCGGTGTCTTCCCGACCGCACTGGCCTTCACGACCTACGCCTTCGCCCTGCGCCACATGAGCGCCAGCAGCCTCGGCGTCACGACCTATCTCGTCCCGCCGATCACGATCGTGATGGGCATCGTCTTCCTCGGCGAGGCCCCGCCCGCGATGGCGTACGTCGGCGGCGCGCTCGCCCTGGTCGGCGTGGCGGTCGCGCGGCGCAAACCCCGGACCATCGCCGAGGAGGTCAGTCCTCCGGCCTAGTCGACGACGGGTCGGGCTCCTCGCCGGACTCCAGCCAGCCGCGGAAGGCCTCGAGGTTCTTGGTCGGCTCGCCGCGCAGCTTGCGCCACTCCCACTCCTTGCGGATCGAGGAGGCGAAGCCCAGCTCGAGGATCGAGTTGAAGGACTCGTCGGCGTAGCTGAGCACCGAGCCGAGCAGCCGGTCGAGCTCGTCGGGCGTCACCGCGGCGAGCGGCAGGCGGGCGTCGAGGTAGATGTCGCCGGCCGCGTCGACGGCGAAGGCCACGGCGTACATCCGCAGGTTGCGCTCGAGGAGCCAGCGGTAGACCCGCTCGTGGTTCTCGTCGGGGTTGCGGCAGACGAAGGCATGGACGCCGAGCGCGTGCGGTCCGATGTCGAGGCGCACCGGCGTCTGGAGCTTCTTCTCACCCGGCAGCGCGAAGGAGAAGACCCCGTCGGCGATCTCGTCGTACTCGAGCTCGGCGGCGGCCAGGTGGTCGCGGACGACCTGGGCCGGGTCCGCGGCAGCGTCGGTCACACCGTCTCCCGCAGGTCGCTGCGCGCGCGCTGGTAGACGCGGAGGGTGCGCTCGGCGGTGGCGTCCCAGGAGTAGCTCTTCGCGTTGCGCAGCGCGCCCCGGCCCATCAGGCCGGGCAGGTGGTCCATCTCGATGAAGGGACGCAGCGCGGCCGCCCAGGCCCGCGGCTCGTGGCCCTCGACGAGGAAGCCGCTCCGCTCGTCCTGGACGACCGTGGTGAGGCCGCCCACGGCGGCGGCCACGACCGGGGTGCCGCACGCCTGGGCCTCGACGGCGACCAGGCCGAAGGACTCGTTGTAGGACGGTACGGCGACCAGGGTCGCGGCGCCGTACCACTTCGCGAGCTCCTTCTGCGTGACCGGCGGGACGAAGCGGACCACGTCGTCGAGCCCGAGCTCGGTGGCGAGCTGGGCCAGCGACTCGGGGTGCTCGAGGCCGCTGCCGGAGGGTCCGCCGACGATGGGGACGACCACCTGGGAGCGGATCCCGGGAGTCTGGTGGAGCAGCTCGGCCACCGCGCGCAGCAGCACGTCGGGCGCCTTGAGCGGCTGGATCCGGCCGGCGAAGAGGAAGACCGACGCGTCCACCGGCAGCCCGAGCTGGGCCCGCAGCTTCGCGCGGTCGCGCGGCGGCTTGAAGACCTTGAGGTCGACGCCGGGGTGGACCACCTGGACCCGCGAGGGGTCGGCGTCGTAGAGGTTGATCAGCTGCTTGGCCTCGAGGTCGGTGTTGGCGATCAGCATGTCGGCCGCCTCGACGACCTGCTCCTCGCCGATCACGCGGGCAACCGGCTCGGGGGTGTCGCCCTCGGCGAGCGCGTCGTTCTTGACCTTGGCCATCGTGTGCATGGAGTGGACCAGCGGCACGCCCCAGCGGTCGCGGGCGAGCGCGCCGACCTGGCCCGAGAGCCAGTAGTGGGAGTGGACGACGTCGTAGTGGCCGACCGGCTGGGCGGCCTCGGCGCGCAGCACCTCGCGGGCGAAGACGCAGAGCTGACCGGGCAGCTCGCCCTTGGTCAGGCCCTCGAACGGGCCGGCGTGGATGTGGCGCACCTGCACCCCGTCGTACGCCGTCACGACGGGCTCGAGCGTCGAGCTGGTGGCGCGGGTGAAGATGTCGACCTCGATGCCGCGGGCGGCCATCTGCCGGGCCAGCTCGATGACGTAGACGTTCATGCCGCCCGCGTCGCCCGTGCCGGGCTGGTCGAGCGGCGAGGTGTGCAGGCTGATCATCGCGACGCGCCGGATCGGCTCCGCACCCACCTGAAGTCCTCTCGCTCGTCGGGACGCTGCGGCCTCGTAGGCCCAAGAAGGCACAACCTCCGGAAGCCGTGTCTGATTCCCGCCGGACATCGGGGTACCCCCTCAGCGGGTGTGGGAACCGCGCGACGGCGGGCGCCGGGAGAGCGCGATCCCGCCCACGACGACGGCGACCGCGCCGCACGCGAGGTAGACCGTCGTGTCGTCGAGGTTGTCGCGGAGCACCTGGACGACCGAGCCGACGAGGGCGAGGAAGCCGAGGCCGGCGACCAGGCGCAGCCAGACCGGACCCTTGCTCACCAGACGCGTCCCGGCGGCGGCGACGCCGACGGCGAGGAGCGCGGCCCCGACGGGAGCGAGGAGGTCGACCCAGGGGGCGCCCACCCAGCAGAGGCCACCGAGCACGGCGATGACCGCCACGACTGCGCGCATGGCAGGCCAGTGTGCCAGTCGCCCGGCGGCCGGACCAGAATGGTCGCCATGGACCAGCAGACCCCCCGCCGTACGGCCGTCGTCACCGGCGCGAGCAGCGGCATCGGTGCGGCGACCGCGCGGGCCCTGGCCGCCGCCGGCTACCACGTCTTCTGCGCCGCGCGACGCCGCGACCGGATCGAGGCGCTGGTCGCCGAGATCGGCGGTACGCCGGTCGCGTGCGACGTCACCTCGGAGTCCTCGGTGGCGGCTCTCGCGGAGCTGGTCGGCGACCGGCTCGACCTGCTCGTCAACAACGCGGGCGGCGCCTTCGGGGCGGCCCCGGTCGCCCAGGCCGACAGCGACGACTGGCGCCGGATGTACGAGGTCAACGTGATCGGCCTGATGCAGGTCACCCGAGCCCTGGTGCCCGCGCTCGTCGCCAGCGGGGCCGGCGCGATCCTCAACGTCGGGTCGACGGCGGGCCGGATCGCCTACGAGGGCGGTGCCGGCTACACCGCCGCCAAGCACGGCACCCAGGTGGTCACCGAGACGCTGCGGCTCGAGCTCTGGGACCAGCCGGTGCGGGTCATGGAGATCGCGCCGGGCATGGTGAAGACCGACGAGTTCGCGCTGGTCCGCTTCGAGGGCGACCAGGACAAGGCCGACGCGGTCTACGCCGGTGTCGCCGAGCCGCTGACCGCCGAGGACATCGCCGACGCGATCACCTGGATGGCCACCCGGCCGCCGCACGTCAACGTCGACGAGCTGGTGATCCGTCCGCGGGCGCAGGCCGCGCAGCACAAGGTGCACCGGGTCTGACAGAGTGCCGGTCATGCAGACGATCGGACTGGTCGGTGGACTCAGCTGGGAGAGCAGCGCGGTCTACTACCGCGACCTCAACCGTGGCGTCGAGGACCGGGTCGGCGGGCTGTCGTCCGCCCAGACCGTCCTCGCTTCCGTCGACTTCGCCCGGGCCAACGCCCTGCAGGAGCAGGAGCGCTGGGACGAGGTCGCCGACCTGCTGGTCGGGGCGGCCCGCGGCGTCGAGGCGGCGGGCGCCGACTTCCTGCTGCTCTGCACGACCACCTTCCACCGGGTCGCGGACCAGGTCGCCGAGGCTGTCGACATCCCGTTGCTGCACCTGGCCGACGTGGTCGCCGAGGCGGTGAAGGCCCAGGGGCTGGACTCGGTCGGCTTCCTCGGCACGACGTTCGCGATGTCGCGGTCGTTCTTCACCGACCGGGTCGCCTCGCACGGCCTGACCGTGCACGTGCCCGACGAGCGGCACCACGACACGCTCAACCGGATCATCTACGACGAGCTCGTGCACGAGAAGGTGCTCGACGGCTCGCGCCGTAGCGTCGTCGGCCTCATCGACGAGCTGTGGGACGCCGGCGCGGGCGGGGTGATCCTCGGCTGCACCGAGCTCGAGCTGCTGGTCCGCCAGGCCGACGCCGACATCCCCGTCTTCCCGTGCACGACGCTGCACGTCGCCGCGGCCCTCGACCGCGCGCTCGCCTGACCCGACCGACCGGCGCGACTACCAGCGCAACGCGGACGACGGGTTCGGCACCGCCACAGTGATCGTGTCGGTGTAGACCGTCGCGGCCGTGTCGAAGCGCACCGACACCGTCGTGTCCATCGCCAGGCCGGGGATGGACGGCACCGTCCAGGAGTAGGTGCAGCCGTCGACGAGCGGCACCGACGCGGCACCGGAGAAGTCGCCGTCGTCGGTGATCTGCACGCTGTGCGCACCTACCGGCGGCCTGATCGAGAGCGTCACCTGCGCCGAGCCGGTGCTCGCGTCGCCGCCGTTGATCACGACGCCGATCGCGCCGCCGCAGCTGTTGCCCCCGATCGCGTCGGACCGCGCGGCCCCGGAGGCGACCCCGGGGACGGTCGCGACCACGACGCACCGGACCGAGGCGGTCGCGTCGGCGGCGGACAGCGTGTAGGTCGAGCCGGTGCCGACAGTCGCTCCGTTGCGTTGCCAGAGGGTCAGGTAGGTCGGCGTGGTCGCCGAGGTCCAGGTGCCGCGGTTGCAGGTCAGCGTCTGGCCGGTCGCGGCGGTGCCGGCGATCGACGGGGCCACCGTCGGCACCGGCGTGCTCCCCGTGAGCGGGTCGGCGGTGACCGCTGTCGTGGTCCGCGACGTGCTGCCGGCACTGTTGGTGGCGGTGACCGTGCAGGTCAACGACGCGGTGGCGTCCTGGTTGAGCACGAGGTACGTCGCAGCCCCGGTGTCCGCGATCGGCGAGCCGTTGCGGTTCCAGCGGTAGGCATAGGTGAGGCCGCTGCCGCTCCAGCTGCCCTTGTCGCAGGTGAGCGCGGAGCCGATCCGCGCGGCTCCGGCGATCGACGGCTGCGACACGACCGCCGGCGCAGCGGGCAGCACGGTCACCGGGCTGGTGGCCAGGGCCGCCTTGCCCTCGCCGTTGGCCGCGATCACCACGCAGGCCAGGCGGGAGCCGACCTCGCCGGCGCCGATCGTGTACGTCGACCCGGTGCCGACGTCCTGGCCGTCGCGCTGCCACTTCGTGGAGGTCGTCACCGGCGGCAGGCCACCCCACGAGCCGGGGTCGCAGGTGAGGGTCTGGCCGACGACCGGGCTGCCGGAGACCGACGGGAGGGTGCCCGTGCTCGACGGGGCGTGGCCGGACCAGGCTCCGATCACCTTGCCGGCCGAGGTCGCCGACGAGGAGCCGGAGGTCACCGTGCAGGTGAGCAGGGTCCCGGTGTCGAGGAGCGGGTCGGTGCTGAGCACCGTGTAGGTCGACCAGGTGGCGAGCGCGATGGGGGTGCCGTTGCGCTGCCACTGGTAGCTGACGCCCGAGCCGAAGCCGTTCGGCGGCGTACACGTGAGGACCTCGCCGGGCGCCGCGTTGCCGCCGATCGTGGGCGGGACGGGGATCGCCACCGGGTCGGTGGTCGCGGTGGTCTGGCCGCCTGAGGTCTTCCCGGTCACGGCGCAGGTCAGCGAGGTGCCGGTGTCGGCGCTCGCGACGACGTACTGGGCGGAGGTCGCGCCGGAGATGTCGGTCCCGCCGCGCTTCCACTGGTAGGTGAACGTCGGGGTGCCGGTCCAGGCTCCGGAGCCGCAGGTGAGGGTCGAGCCGACCGTGGTGGAGCCGCTGATCGAGGGCCGTACGGCGTTGGTCGGGCCGCCGGTGCCCCCGATCGTGACGGCGGCGGAGACGACGGTCGTCGTGCCGGCGCTGTTGGACGCGGTGACGGCGCAGGTCAGCGCGGCGCCGTTGTCGGCGGACACCACGACGTACGTGGCGGCGGTCGCGCCGGCGACGGCGGTGCCGGCGCGCCGCCACTCGTAGGCGTAGTCGATCGGGGTGGCGCCGGCCCAGGTGCCCTTGGCGCAGGTGAGGGTCGACCCGACCGCGGTCGTGCCGGAGATGGTCGGGGGGTCGCTGTTGGTCGGACCCGTGCCCGCGCCGCCCCCGCCGGAGATCGTGACCGCGGCGCTGGTGACGCTGGTCGTCCCGGCCGCGTTGGTCGCGGTGACCTTGCAGGTGACGGCGGTGCCGGCATCGGCGGCGGCGACGGTGTAGGTCTCGCCGGTCGCGGCGCTGATGGAGGTGCCGTTGCGCTGCCACTGCCGCGCGTAGGACAGGGTGCCGCCGCCGGGCGGGCTCGCCCACGAGCCGCGGTTGCAGGTGAGGACGCCCCCGACGGCCGCGGTCCCGGTGACCGACGGGGCGTCGGTGTTGACCGGCGCGCTCGCCGAGCCGCCACCGCTGCCGCCGTCGTCCCCGCCGTCGTCCCCGCCGTCGTCGCCACCGTTGTCGCCGCCGTCGTCCCCGCCGCCGCAGTTCCAGTCGCTGCCGTCGCAGTCGCCACCGCCGCCACCACCGCCGCCGGAGGACGTGGTCGCCCGCGTCGCCCAGTGCGTGTAGCCGCCGGTGTCCCAGCGCTGGACCCGGCCGTTGCTGGTGTCGGCGATGAAGAGGTTGCCCGACAGCGAGCCACCGTCCTGGTCGTGCTGGGCCAGGGCGCTGGGGTTGTCGAGGCGCCCCGCCTGCCGGCTCGCGCGCGGCGGGTGGCCGAGGGTGCGGTAGAGCGAGTAGCCGTTGTTGGTGTCGAGCAGGTAGACCGCGTTGTTGGCGGTGTCGCTGACCGTGAGCTGGCCGTAGCGGTCGACCGCCAGGCCGCTCGGGCGCGGCGCGCGGCCGCCGTACGGGCGCTTGAGGGGCACGGTGTCGGCGGGCTTGGACGCGTTGCGGATGGTGCGGGCGCGGAAGGCGAGGACCTTGCCGGCGTCGGGCATCGCGACGTAGACCATCGCGACCCGCCCGGCCTGGGCGTCGCCGTACGTGATGCCGCGCGGGTGGCCGGCGCCCGGGAGGTCGACGGTCGCCACGACGCCGCCGTTGCGGTGGTAGACGGTCATCGTGCTCGAGCACCGGTCGGCGACCCACACCTTGCCGGCGCCGAAGGCGATGCCGCCGTACTTCGCGGCGGGCCAGTCGCTGCAGGTCTGCACGGGGTCGTGGTCGAACTGGTCGATCTGCTTGCCCTTGCGGTTGAGCACCATCACGCTGGTCTCGAGGTCGACGAGCACGGTGTTGTCGTCGGTGACCACGATGCCGTCGACGGACTCGTCGGTGTCCAGCGAGACCGGGCTGAGCTTCTTGCCCTTGGGCCCGATCCGGACCAGCTTGCCGCCGCCGGCGAAGCCGACCCACGACGTGCCGTCGCCACTGACACCGATGGCCGTGGGACCGTCGGTCGCTGCAGCCTGGGCGGTCTCGGCGGTCACCAAAGACACGGTCCCGAGGCCGGTGCAGATCAAGGCAAGACCGATGAGGCGGCCCAGGGGGGCGAAGCCGCGCACGCCGGAACCTTAACGTCGGATCGCGTGCTCCCGGGCCGCCCGTCTGGACCGGTGCCGGCCCCTACTCCGGTGCGCGATCGGGCGGGAAGCCGCCGGTCGCGATCGGACCCCACGACTCCACGGTGATCCGGACCAGCGACTTGCCCTGGCGGCGCATGGCGGCGCGGTAGTCGTCCCAGTCGGGGTGCTCGCCGGAGATGCAGCGGAAGTACTCGACCAGCCCGTCCTCGGCCTCGGGAGAGGGCATGTCGAGCACCTCGGCGGTGCCGTCGACCTGCACCCAGGCGTCGTCCCACTCGTCGGAGAGGACGAGGACGGACGCCGCCGGACGGCGGCGCAGGTTGGTGGCCTTGGCGCGGTCGGGGTACGTCGAGATGACGATCCGGCCCTCGGCGTCGACCCCGCCGGTCACGGGCGAGAGCTGGGGACGCCCGTCGGAGCGGGTGGTTACGAGCACTAGGTGGTGCCGGGTGCGGACGAAGTCGAGCAGCTGGTCGCGGGAGACCCGGTCGGCGGTGGCGATGCGCGGCATGCCTCCACCCAAGCACGACGCCGGTGAGACCCACGCCGAGATATGTAACGCGGAGTTATGGACGCTACCGAGCCGGTCTAACGGATCACCGGACCCCATAACTCCGCGTTACATATCCGGCCGCCTCCCGGTGACCGGCCCGGTCAGATCCGGAGGCGGTACCAGCCGCTCGCGTTGCCGGCGTGGTCCCAGACCCGCACCCAGCGCAGCTTGGAGCTGTCGACGTCGTTGACCGGGTGGCGCCACGGCACCCACCGGGTGTCGCCGCGGGTGTGGCCGACCTGGACCTTGGCGATGCCGGTGCCGCGGTCGGAGGCGTGGATGGTGAGCACCCACGACCACCACGAGTCGCGCCACCGCGCGGTGATCCGCCGGATGTGCGGGGCGGCGGAGTCGAGCACGACCTGGTCGGAGGCCTTCCCGCTCGCGCCGGTGAACCGGACCCATACGGTCTTCGGCGTCCGGCTCGACCGCTTGTCGAGGGTCCAGGGGTAGGCGCACGAGCGGGTCAGGCCGCGGGTGTCCGCGTGCCGGAAGGACGCGTCGTTGCTGATCACGACGCCGGTCGCACCGCGCGGCGCGCGGATGCGCAGCGACACGTAGGGGTCGCGGGCGTAGCGGTGGCCGTGGTCGATCGCCACCGACGGGCGACCGCGGCAGGTGGAGGTGGAGCCGGTGCCCGGGTCGTCGGGGTCGTCGTCCCCGCCGCCGCTCCCGCCCGTCGGGACCACGGCCGGGGACGTCGCGGTCGCCGCCCCCGCGGGGTTGGTGCCGGTCACCTCACAGGTGAGGGAGGCGCCCCGGTCGTCGGCGACGACGGTGTGGTGGTCGCCCTGGCTGCCGCCGATCGCATCGCCGTCGCGCCGCCAGGTGTAGCTGAAGAGCGGCGCGTTCTCCCAGGTCCCGGGGTCGCAGAAGAGCACCGAGCCGACCGTCGCCGTGCCCTCGATGGAGGGGCGGCGGTCGTTCGACGGTGGGCCGACCTCGTCGCCGCTGCCGCCGTCCTCGATCACCACCGCGTCGCTGACCGCGGGCCTGCTGGCGCCGTAGGCGTTGCTCGCGACCACCCGGCAGGTCAGCCGGTGGTAGAGGTCGCTCGCGGTCACCAGGTAGTCGGCGGCGTTGGTGCCCGCGAGCAGCTGGCCGTCGCGCAGCCAGCCGTGCACGGAGGACTCCGGGCTCGGATCGGTCCAGGTGCCGGGCGAGCAGTGCAGCACCGAGCCGGGCGTGGTCACGCCGCTGATCTCGGGACGGGTCACGACGTACGGCGGGGACGTCGCACCGGGGATCGGGAAGGCGTCGCTGACCGCGGGCGCGCTCCGCGCACCGGTGGCGCTGGTCGCGACGACCGAGCAGCTGAGCTCGGTCGAGACGTCGGCGGAGGTGATCGTGTGGGTCGGTCCGGTCGCCCCGATAGCCCGACCGTCGCGCAGCCAGCTCTCGACGTACGCCGCCACGTCGCCCTCCCACGCGCCGTCGTCGCAGGTGAGCTCCTGCCCGACGGCCGGCGAGCCCTCGACCGCGGGCAGCACCGTGTTGACCGGGGCCCCCTCGTCGGCGGGCGGCTGGGCGTTCGTCATCCACTGCGTGGTGCCGTCGGTGGACCAGCGCTGGACCCGGCCGTTGCCGGTGTCGGCGACCCAGAGGTGGGCGTCGAGGCTCTCGCCGGCCTGGTCGATCGCGGACGGGTCGTCGAGGTAGCCCTTGTCGGGCGCGGGGTCCGGCGGGTGCCCGAGGGTCCGGTAGAAGTGGTAGTCCTTGGTGCCGTCGTAGAAGTAGAGGGCGTTGTTGGCGACGTCGGTGACGACCAGCTGGCCCTTGGCGTCGGCGGCGAGGCCGCCGGGCACGGGGGTGACGTAGCCGGGCTTGTCCTTCTCGATCCTCAGGGTGCGCACCGGGTCGGAGGTCGCCTTCAGCCCGGCGAGGTCGTAGACGAGGACCTTGCCCGCGTCCGGCAGCGAGACGTAGAGGCGGGCGGGGACGCCGGCGCCGGCCCTGCTGACCGCGATGCCGCGCGGGTAGCCGCTGCCGGGCAGGTCGAGGGTGAGCTCGAGGTCGCCGAGCGGGCTGTAGACGCCGACCGTGCGGGCGCAGCGCCCGGCGACGTAGATCGCGTCGGCCGTGGCCTTGATGCCGCCGTAGGTCCCCGGGTCGTGGGCGGCGTCGTCCGGGCAGGAGAGCGAGGGCCGGTGGCTGAAGTGGGCCAGCAGGGTGCCGTCGGCCGGATCGAGCTGGGAGATGCTGTCGCCGTAGTCGACCCAGAGGGTGCCGGCCGGGTCGACGTCGAGGGCGGTGACCGGGTCGTCGCGGTCGAGCGTCACCGACCCGTCCGGGTCGCCGTCCGGCGTCAGCCGGAGGACCCGACCGCCCGCCGCGAACCCGGCGTACGACGTCCCGTCGGCGGCGACCGCGACGGCGATCGGCCGCCCGGTGCTGACCGCGTCGGCGGGCGCCGCGGGCACGGCGAGCACGCCGACGAGGACCACCGCCGTCGTCAGCGCATGCCGCAGCGCGCCCCCCACGCGTCGAGGGTAGGTCGGCGCCGGACCCGGCCGCGGTGGCTTGCGGAAGTCTTGATGCGGCCTGCGGATTCCGAGCCGGACACACTGCGCCACTAGACTCGACCCTCGTGCCTACCACTGCTCGTACCGATCTCCGCAACGTCGCCATCGTGGCGCACGTCGACCACGGGAAGACCACCCTCGTCGACGCGATGCTGAAGCAGGCGGGTGCGTTCACCGAGCACCAGGCCGAGGGCGTCGCCGAGCGGGTGATGGACTCCGGCGACCTCGAGCGCGAGAAGGGCATCACGATCCTCGCGAAGAACACCGCGGTCCACTACGCCGGCCCCGCGGCCGAGGGTCAGCCGATGACCATCAACATCATCGACACCCCCGGGCACGCCGACTTCGGCGGCGAGGTCGAGCGCGGCCTGTCGATGGTCGACGGGATCGTGCTGCTGGTCGACGCCTCCGAGGGCCCGCTCCCCCAGACCCGCTTCGTGCTGCGCAAGGCGCTCAACGCTGACATGCCGGTGATCCTGGTCGTCAACAAGACCGACCGCGGCGACGCCCGGATCTCCGAGGTCGTCGACGAGACCTACGAGCTCTTCATGGACCTGCTCGACGAGCACCACAGCCAGGACGCCCTCGACTTCCCGGTCGTCTACGCCTCGGGCCGGGCCGGCGTCGCCGGTCTCGAGATGCCGGAGAACGGCGAGCTGCCCGACTCCAGCGACCTCGAGCCGCTCTTCAAGACGATCCTCGAGACGATCCCCGCGCCGACGTACGACGAGGGCGCGCCGCTCCAGGCCCACGTCACCAACCTCGACTCCTCGCCGTTCCTCGGTCGCCTCGCGCTGCTGCGCATCAAGGAGGGCAACCTGAAGAAGGGCCAGACCGTCGCGTGGATCCGCCGCGACGGCGAGGTCAAGAACGTCCGCATCACCGAGCTCCTCATCACCGAGGGCCTCGAGCGCAAGCCGGGCGAGACCGCCGGTCCCGGCGACATCGTCGCGGTCGCGGGCATCCCCGACATCACGATCGGCGAGACCCTCGCCGACCCCGAGAACCCCATCGCGCTGCCGCTCATCCACGTCGACGAGCCGGCGATCTCGATGACCATCGGCACCAACACCTCCCCGCTGGTCGGCAAGGTGAAGGGCGCCAAGGTCACCGCCCGCCTGGTCAAGGACCGCCTCGACTCCGAGCTGGTCGGCAACGTGTCGCTGCGCGTCCTCCCGACCGAGCGTCCCGACGCCTGGGAGGTGCAGGGCCGTGGCGAGCTGGCGCTCGCGATCCTGGTCGAGCAGATGCGCCGCGAGGGCTTCGAGCTCACCGTCGGCAAGCCGCAGGTGGTCACCAAGGAGGTCGACGGCAAGGTCCACGAGCCCGTCGAGCGCCTGACCATCGACGCCCCCGAGGAGTACCTCGGCGCGATCACCGAGATGCTCGCCACCCGCAAGGGCCGGATGGAGCAGATGACCAACCACGGCACCGGCTGGGTGCGGATGGAGTTCCTGGTCCCGGCCCGCGGCCTGATCGGCTTCCGGACCGAGTTCCTCACCACCACCCGTGGCACCGGCATCGCCCACCACATCTCCGAGGGCTACGAGCCGTGGGCCGGCGAGATCCGCTCGCGCGCCTCGGGCTCCCTGGTCGCCGACCGCAAGGGCGCGGCGACGGCGTACGCCATGACCTCGCTGCAGGAGCGCGGCGTGATGTTCGTGGACCCGACCACCGAGGTCTACGAGGGCATGATCGTCGGCGAGAACTCCCGCGCCGACGACATGGACGTCAACATCACCAAGGAGAAGCAGCAGACCAACATCCGGTCCGCCACCTCCGACAACTTCGAGAAGCTGATCCCGCCGCGCAAGCTCTCGCTCGAGCAGTGCCTGGAGTTCTGCCGCGACGACGAGTGCGTCGAGGTCACCCCCGAGACCGTGCGGATCCGCAAGGTCGTGCTCGACCAGAACGAGCGGGCCAAGATCGCCAGCCGCGCGCGCAAGGCGAGCAAGTAGTCAGTTGAGCGATGCCGGTGGGCGGCCGCGGCTGCTGCTGCCCACCCTGGCGCTGCTCACTACCATCACCGCGGTGGTGTCGTCGCTCGGCGCCCCGCTCGTGCCGAGCATCGCGTCGGCGTACGACATCCGCCTGACGACTGCGCAGTGGTCGCTGACCGCGACCCTGCTGACGGGTGCGGTGGCGACCCCGATCGTGGGGCGGTTCGCGAGCGGCCGGCTGCGCCGGCCGACGATCCTGGCCGGCCTGGCGGTCGTCACGCTCGGCACCGCGATCGCGATCGTGCCGACGTCGTACGGCGTCCTGGTGGCGGGTCGCGCGATGCAGGGCGTCGGGATGGCGCTGCTGCCCCTGGCGATCGCGGTGGCCCGCGACGCCTGGGTCGGCGAGCCGATGAACCGCGCGATCGCGCTGCTCTCGGTCACCACCGTCGCGGGCGCCGGCCTCGGCTATCCCGTGACCTCGCTCGTCGCCGAGCTGGGCGGCCTGCCCGCGGCGTACGCACTCGGCACGGTGCTGACCGGCGCGACGCTGCTGATGGCGTGGCGGCACCTGCCCGGGTCGGCCGAGCCCGTGCCGATGCGCGTCGACTGGGCGGGCGCCGTGCTGCTCAGCCTCGGCATGCTCGCGGTGCTGCTCGCGGTCAGCGAGGGCGAGGTGTGGGGCTGGACCTCGCCGCGGACGCTCGGGCTGGGGCTCGCCGGTGCCGCTGTCCTGGTCGGCTGGGTGCTCTGGACGCTGCGCAGCGCGACGCCCCTGGTCGACCTGCGGATGGCGGTGCGTCCCGGCGTGGCCGCGCCCAACCTGGTCGCGCTCATCGCCGGCCTCGGCATGTACTGCCTGCTGACGCTCTCGGTGGTGCTCGTCCGCGCCGACGAGCCGGGCTTCGGCCTGGCGATGCCGGTGTGGGTGGCCGGCGTGATCCTGGTGCCCTACTCCGTGATGAGCGTGCTCGGCAACCAGCTCGCCCGCGGTGCCCGCGTCACGCTCGGCCCGGGCTTCCTGCTGCCCACCGGCTGCCTGACCTTCCTGGCGTCGACGGTGCTGCTGGCGCTCGCGCACGACCACCTGTGGCAGCTGCTGCTCGCGATGGGCATCGGCGGGGTCGGCAGCGGCTTCACCTTCTCCTCGCTCGCGGTGCTGATGGTGCCGCACCTGCCGCAGGCCGAGACGGGCAGCGCGATGGCCTTCAACCAGGTGCTGCGCTACCTCGGCTTCACGATCGGCAGCGCGGCGAGCGTCGCGCTGATGGCGGCGTACGGCGGCCGGTCGCACGGCTTCGAGATGACGTTGCTGACGGTCTCGTCGCTCTTCGTGGTCGCGGCGGCCGGTGCGGTCGCGCTGGACCGCGCCGCACCGCGCCGTGCGGCCGCCCTACCGACCGCCTGACCACTCAGGGTCGCAGCAGCACCTTGCCGACCCGTCCGGCGCCGAGGCTGGTGGTGACGGCGGCCGCGATCTCCTCGAGGGGGTAGGTGGCCGCCACCGGCAGGGTGAGCTCGCCGGCCGCGATGCGCTGGATCAGCTCACCGAAGAGCTGCGCCTTCAGCGGCCCGGACATCGCCTCGCTGACCTTGCTGCCCCAGAAGCCCTTCACCGTGGCCTGCTTGAAGATCAGGTCGCCGGCGGAGAGCTCCAGCTTCGGCGATCCCATCGAGCCGAAGGACACCAGCGTGCCGCCCTCGGCCAGCAGCGAGAGCACCTCACCCGCGGCCGCGCCCCCGACCGAGTCGACACCGGCCACGATCGGCGCGCCGCCGGTGACGGCCTCCGCCTGCTCGCGCCAGTCGTCCGCGTCGGTGGCGACCACGCCGTGGATGCCCTGCTGGGCGAGCTCCTCGACGCCCTCGCCCCGGCGTACCAGCCCCAGCACGTGGAGGCCACGGGCCTGTCCGAGCTGGGCGACCAGCCGACCCACGGCGCCGTTGGCGGTGTTCTGGACCAGCCAGTCGCCGGGCTCCAGGTCGAGGAAGTGCAGGAGGCTGATCGCGCTGAACGGCATCGCGACCAGCTGGGCGGCGGCCTCGTCGGGGATGGCGTCGGGCACGGGGACCAGCCCGGCGGCGGGCACGGTGACGTACTCCGCCCAGGCGCCGAACCCGGCGCCGCTGACCACGCGCTGCCCGACCGCGACCCGGTCGACGCCCTCCCCGAGCGCGTCGACGACGCCGACGGCCTCGGTGCCGGCCCGCGCCGGGAGCTCGGGCTTGAAGCCGTAGGTGCCGCGGACCGTCCACAGGTCGTGGTTGTGGATCGCGGCGAGCACGACCCGCAGGCGGACCTGGCCGGGGCCGGGCTCCGGCACGGGCTGCGGGCGGACGACGAGGACGTCCTCCGGCTCGCCGAAACGGTCGTGCATGACGGTGCGCATCTGCTTCTCGGTCATCGTTCGAGCGTACGCCGTTCAATTGTGCACAAATCAATTCTGGCGACCGTCGGATGCGCCACACTGACCGCGTGCTGCTCGACCTCCAGCTCGACGCCCGCCCCGACCTCGCCGTCGACCGCGCCCGTGAGCTGACCTCGACCGGGATCGCGGGGCTCTTCACCTTCGAGGGACCCCACGACGTCTTCCTGCCCCTCGCCGCCACCGCCGCGGCCGGGATCGAGACCGACCTGATGACCAACGTGGCGATCGCGATCCCCCGCAGCCCGATGCACCTGGCCAACCTCGCCTACGACCTCCAGCTGATGTCGAAGGGGCGCTTCCGGCTCGGCCTGGGCTCGCAGATCCGCCCGCACATCGAGCACCGGTACGGCGCGACCTGGGACCGCCCGGCGGCCCGGATGCGCGAGTGGGTGCTGGCCGTCAGGGCGATCCTCACGGCCTGGCAGGACGGCACCCGGCTCGACTTCCGCGGCGACTTCACCCGGCACACGCTGATGCCGCCGACCTTCGTCCCCGGCCCCAACCCGTACGGCGTCCCGCCCGTGCTGCTCGGCGCCCTCGGCCCGATCATGACCCGGACCGCGGCCGAGGTCGCCGACGGGCTGCTCGTGATGCCGTTCCACAGCCACCGCCACGTCCGCGAGCGCACGCTCCCGGCCGTCGACGAGGGCCTGGCTCGCGCCGGCCGGACCCGGGCGGGCCTGGCGATCCTGCCGCAGGCGATCGTCGCGATGGGCCGCACCGAGGAGGAGTTGGCCCGCGCCGACACCGGCGTCCGTGGCCTGCTCGCCTTCTACGGCTCGACCCCGGCGTACCGGCCGGTCCTCGAGGTCGAGGGCTGGGGCGAGGTGCAGCCGGAGCTCAACCGGCTGTCGAAGGAGGGCGACTTCGCCTCCATGTTCGGCCTGGTCACCGACGAGATGCTGGCGACCCTCGCCGTACGCGGCACCCCGGAGGAGTGCGCCGCCGAGCTCGGCCGCCGCTTCGGCGACCTCGCCGACCGGGTGTGCTGCTACTTCCCGGGCTACGAGCCACCGCTCGACCAGGTCGCGGCGCTCGCGAGCGCGCTCGGTCCGCTCTGACGCCCGCGGCGCGGCACGAGGGCGGGAGATTCATCGGCCGGCCGATGGCGCCCCGCGACCCCGTCAGGCGCCGGCGTCAGCGCGGTGTCGGCAGCCGCCGCGCGTCGGGCGCCGTCACCTGGACGGCGACGCCCGCGAAGCCGGCGACCAGGAGCAGGATCGTGGCCTTGGCGAGCAGCTCGGGGAGCACGCCGCTGAGGAAGATCGTGGCGACGTGCAGCACCAGCACGAGCGGCACCCACCGCGGCACCGTCCGGGCGCGCAGCAGCGCGATGCCGAGCAGCAGCTCGCCGATGAAGAAGCCGGCGATCCAGGCGTAGAGGAAGACCATCAGCCCGGTCTCGTGGGCGATGTCGTCGATCCCCTGGTCCTTGATCGTGTTGGTGACGACCAGCGAGCGGAAGAAGACCATCAGCATCGCGTAGCCCGCGGTGCCGATGAAGCCGAACTCCAGCACCACCGCGGCGACGAGCCCGAGCACCCGGGCGCGCTGCTGGAAGAGCATGAGCACCGACGGCAGCCCGAGGGTCAGGAAGACGGCGGCCAGGAAGTAGATCGCCGCGGCGGCGAGCCACCGACCGCCCTGCTGCTGCACGACCCGCAGCGTCTCGGCCGTGCCGTCGGCGGACGGGATCAGGAAGGAGCCGAGCGCGAGCGCCAGCGCGCCCGTCAACAGCAGGGCCGCCGAGAAGGGCACCCAGTCCATCCGCATGGCGCACACCGTAGGACCTCCGGGCCCCTCTGTACGACGAACGCGCGCTCGTGTTCAGACCAGCGGTCAGACCAGGAGCTCGGCGAGCTCCTCCACCTGGAAGACCGACGAGGACGTCGGGATGAGCTGGACCTCGTCGCAGCCGAGGTCCTCGACCCGCCTCAGCAGGTCCCGCAGCTCGGCGACCGACCCGGCGAAGCCGGCGGTCTGGGCGAGCGCGTCGACGTACTGGGGCGGGACCCAGTTCATGTAGTGCCGCAGGTGCCGGTGCACCTGGGCGCGGGCGTCGGCGGCCTCACCGAGGGCGAACCAGAAGGAGGTCGTGACCCGCGGCGCCGGTCGCCCGGCGTCGGCCCACGACGTCCGGCAGAGCTCGAAGACCGAGGCCATCTCGTCGAGGTCGACGGTCAACGACATGCCGGCGAGGCCGTCCGCCCAGGCGGCCGCCGACCGGATGGTGCGTGGTCCGAGGGTGCCGACGAGGAGTGGCGGACCCCCGGGCTGGACGGGCGCGGGCCCGACCGGCAGGACGGAGTCCGCCGGCCGCTCCCCCGCCCAGACGGCGCGCATCGCGGCGACCCGGGCGGCCATCTCGCCCATGGTCCTGCTCGCCAGCGGCGCCGAGACCGACGCGTAGTCCTCGTCGCGACCTCCGACGCCGAGCCCGACCGTGAGCCGCCCCGACGAGAGCCGGTCGGCGGTCGCCAGCGCCTTCGCGAGCAGCACCGGGTCGTGCAGCTGCGGCACCAGCACCGTCGTCACGAGCCGCGCCCTCGACGTCCAGGCGGCGACCGCGCCGAGCAGGGTCAGCGCGTCCGGGTTGGCGAAGGCGATCCGCTCCCCGAAGCACAGCGACGACCACGGGCCCTCGTCGATCGCGCGCGACCAGGCCTCGAGCACCCCGTCGGCGTCCCACAGGTCCGGCTCCATGACCGGCAACGTCATCCCCAGGTCCACGGGCGTGAATGTAACGCGGAGTTATGGGCCCTACCGCGGCGTTGTGCCGGCTCATCAGTCCCCATAACTCCGCGTTACATATCTCGCCGGCACCTCCCCGCACCCGCCGGCCCGACTCAGCGCCGGCCCCGCCGCGGCGTCCGGATGATGTACGGCGCCAGGTCCGCGACCGAGGTGCCGAACCGGCTGTTGGTGTCGCGGATCTCCCGATACAGGCGCTCCTTGGTGCGCTCCCACGTGTCCGGTTGGAGGTCGGTCCAGGTCGGACGCGAGATGCCGAGCTTGTAGCCGCACAGCCAGTCCTGCCGCCGCTTCTCCTCCCAGAGCACCTTCTCCGGCGGCTGGGTGGCGACGCCGCCCTGCCCGACCGGCAAATACTTGAGATGGCCGTCGGGTTCGATCAGGTGCCGGCCCACGCGGAAGTCGACCCATGCCTCCCGAGTGGAGTCGCGGAATCCCCACTGCACGTGGATCTTGCCGATCGCCATCTCCTTGAGCATCAGCAGCACGAGGTCCTCGAGCACGGTCTCGCACCGCTTGTCGCCCCAGTCCGCGACCCGACGAGCGACCCTGACGTTCGGCCAGAACTCCATCGCCTCGATGCTCGCCTTGATCGCCTTCCGGCGTACTCCGGCCCGGAGCGCGGAGTTGACGGCCACGATGCCGTGCCGGGCACCGTGCGCCCGCGCGATGTCGGCGACGGTGCGGGGCAGGTCGAGCACGGGATGATCGTCGATGAAGACAACCTGCTCCGGGGTCCGCGGCGCCAGGTGGTGCTTGATCCCGTTCTTGGTGCCGCCCAGCGCGCCGTCCCTCGTCACGTGGACGAAGCGCGGCATCTCGGCCAGGATCGGCAGGCCGTGCAGGTACGCCGCCGAGTCGTGGCTGACGACGTGCGGCACGGTCGTCACCAGCACCCCGGCCCACACCTCGAGCCGCGGGCGACCGACGTTCGGGTCCAGCGTCGCCCAATAGGCCCCCGTCGTGTAGACACCCCGGCGTACGGCGATCCACTCGCCGGTCTTCAGCAGACGGCGCACCTGATCCTCCTCGAGCCCCGACCGCAGCGCCTGCTTGCGCGTGATGAGGCCGTGCTGGTGCGCGAGGTACCACCCGAACGTCGTCTGCATGCCGGTGACCATCGCCGCCGGCTCCCCCGGTCCGCGGCCGTCCGATCCGCGACTGTGGAGAGCCGTGTCCGGGGCGCCGCTGTGGACGACCTCTGGCTCGGCCCGGCCCCAGGGGGGTGCCGGCGTATGTAACGCGGAGTTATGGGGTCTGCCGCCCCGTCACAACGACTCCGCAGATCCCATAACTCCGCGTTACATATCTCGCCGGCCGACCCCTAGTGTGACCCGCATGACATCGCCCCTCGTGGACCAGGCGCGTCAGCAGACCCTCGGCGAGCTGCCCCGGCGTACGGCGCGCCGGGTGCCGGACAAGCTCGCGCTGGTCGACGGCGACACCCGACTCACCTTCGCCGAGCTCGACGCCGTGGTCGACCGGGTGGCCGCCGCGCTGCACGCCGCCGGGCTGACCACCCGCGACCGGCTGGCGCTGCTGTGCCACAACAGCTGGCAGTTCGCGGTGCTCAACTTCGCGTGCGCCCGCGCCGGGGTGGTGCTGGTGCCGATCAACTTCATGCTCAACGCCGAGGAGATCGCCTTCATCCTCGACCACAGCGGCGCCGAGGCGTTCGTGGTCGAGGACGCGCTGCTGCCGGTCGCGGAGCAGGCCCTGGCGCAGAGCACGGGCACCGCGAGGACGCGGGCCGTCGTACGTCTCCACGACGGCGACGTGCCGGACGGCTGGCGCGACCTGCAGGAGTGGCTCGATCACGACGGCACGCCGCCGGCGGTGATCCTCGAGGACGACGACCCGGTGCGGATGATGTTCACCTCCGGCACCGAGTCGCGGCCCAAGGGCGCGCTGCTGAGCAGCCGGAGCCTGCTGTGGCAGTACGTCTCCTGCGCGATCGACGGATCGATGTCCGCCGACGACATCGAGCTGCACACGCTGCCGCTCTACCACTGCGCGCAGCTCGACTGCTTCCTCGGCGTCGACGTCTACCTCGGCGCGACCAGCGTCATCCTGCCCGCACCCGATCCCGGCACGATCCTGAGGAAGATCGAGGAGCACCGGGTCACCAAGTTCTTCGCGCCGCCGACCGTCTGGATCGGCCTGCTGCGCCACCCCGGCTTCGACGACGCCGACCTCTCGAGCCTGCGCAAGGGCTACTACGGCGCCTCGCCGATGCCGGTCGAGGTGCTCCGCGAGATCCAGGCCCGGCTGCCCGACGTGGCGCTCTGGAACTTCTACGGCCAGACCGAGATGGCCCCGCTGGCCACCATCCTCGGGCCCGACGAGCAGCTGGCGTACGCCGGGTCGGCGGGTCGCGCGGCGCTCAACGTCGAGACCCGGATCGTCGACGACCAGGACCAGCCGGTGTCGGCCGGGACCGTCGGGGAGATCGTCCACCGCTCCCCGCACGCCACCCTCGGCTACTACCTCGACCCGGAGCGCACCGACGAGGCGTTCCGCGGCGGCTGGTTCCACTCCGGCGACCTCGGCTACCTCGACGACGGCGGCCGCCTCTACGTCGTGGACCGCAAGAAGGACATGATCAAGACCGGCGGGGAGAACGTCGCCAGCCGCGAGGTCGAGGAGGCGATCTACGAGCTCGACGGCATCGCCGAGGTCGCGGTCTTCGGCATCAGCCACCCCCGCTGGGTGGAGGCGGTGGCGGCGGTCGTCGTACCCAAGGACGGGGCGGAGATCTCCCCCGACGGGGTGATCGCGCACTGCCGGGAGCGGCTCGCCGGCTTCAAGACGCCCAAGTACGTCGTGGTCGCGGACGCCCTCCCGAAGAACCCCAGCGGCAAGATCCTCAAGCGCCAGCTCCGCGACCAGCACGCGGATCTTGCGGATTCCTAACAGGGGATTTACCGGACAACTGCTGACGGGAACCGGTTCTGTCGGTTCCAATGTCCTCATGATGTCGGGGGACACGCCGCGGGAGCCTGCCCGGGCGGAGCGTCGGAGCCGCGGACGGCCGCGGAGAGCGGGCGCGGACGAGCGGATCATCGAGGCCGCGATCGTCGAGTTCGGCGAGCAGGGCTGGTCGGGGTTCACGATCGACAAGGTCGCCAAGCGCGCGGGCGTCGGGAAGTCGACGGTCTACCTGCGCTGGGCCGACAAGGAGGCGCTGCTCGCCGACGCGATGCGCGCGAACGACGCCACGCTGGCGCTACCCGCGGACACCGGGTCGCTGCGCGGCGACCTCTACGAGCTGACCCGGGTGCTGCTGCGTCGCTTCCGCGACCCGGTCGGCTGGGCGTCGTACCGGATCTTCCTCGACGCGGCGATCACCGAGAACCGCACCGGGATCCTGCCGCCCGACGTCCGCGACGACTACATGGCCCGCGGGGTGCAGATCTGCGCCCGGGCCGAGGCGCGCGGCGACCTGACGGTCCAGGCGTCGCCGGCGACGCTGATGTCGGTGCTGCACGGTGCCGCGATCCACACGCTGCTCGCGATGCGGGTCGACTCGATCGAGGTGACCGACGAGGTGCTCGACAAGATCGCCGACAACATCACCGCCTGCCTGGTCGATCGCCGATAGGCACACCGGGGAGCCGGTCAGGCACCCTGCCTGACCTGTCCGATCCAGGGTCGACGCGACGCATGGCGCCGGGCGACCTGCTCGACGTACGTGACCTGTCGCCGTTCCGCGGCGCCGCCCACCAGGACCTCCGGCACGGGGAGGTGCTCGTCGTGGAGCCGGTTGAGCACGGTGCGCAGCAGCACCAGGGCCTCGGCCCGGAGCTGGGAGACGCGTGACTCGGTCACGCCGAGCTCGGCCGCGAGCGCCGACATCGGCTGCTCCTCGAGGAAGTAGCCGCGTACGACGATCCGGAGCCGCGGCGGGAGCATCTCGATGGCGTCGGCCACCAGCTCGACCTGCTCGTGCCGGACCTGGGCCCCCTCCGGGCCGTCACCGCGGCTGATGATCTGCCCGGCTGCCGCGCCGTGCTCCTCGTCGAGCGAGGCGACGGCCGCCCGGGCGAGGTCGCGGTCCGACTGGTGGACGACGTCGACGTCCACGCCCAGCGCCTGGGCGACCTCACCGGCCGAGGGCAGCCCACCGAGCACGGCAGCCATCCGGTTGCGCACGCTCTCGATGTCCCGGGCGGTACGGCGCACGCTCCGCGTGGCCCAGTCGTAGGAGCGCAGCTCGTCGAGCAGCGCGCCGCGGATGCGCGTGCGCGCATAGGCCGCGAACGGCACTCCCCGGTCCGGGTCGAACGAGCGCGCGGCGGCCACCAGGGCCTCGAGACCGGCCGAGGTGAGATCGGCTCGATCGACGCTGGCCGGCACCCGCGCGGCGACGTCGCGCACCGCGGCGTGGACGAGCACGACGTGCTCCAGCACCAGACCCTCCCGAGTGTGGTCGACGAGCGACTCGTCGGCGCGTGCCTGGTCCATGGGTGCGGCTCCTCGGTGGGTGTCGTGTCGGCGATGCGGCGGGACGGCCGGCTCGTGCACACCGCCCAGACCAGGATGAACGAGATCTGAACACGATGTCTAGATTTTGAGTACTGCTCTAGACCTTCTGTTCAGATATGCGCGTGATCGGGTAGAACGGCCCCATGTCCGGACCCCTGCTCTCGATCGGCGACCTGGCCCATGAGACAGGTGTGTCGGTGGCGTCGCTGCGCGCGTGGGAGTCGCGGCACGGGTTCCCCACCGCCATCCGCCTCCCGAGCGGCCACCGGCGCTACGACCGGGGTGACGTCGCGCGGGTGGCGGAGGTCCTGAGACTCCGCGACGCCGGGCTCAGCCTGACGGCCGCGATCCGCGGCGCGAGCTCCTCGGAGACGGGGCCGCTCGACGCCTCCGGGCCGACCTCGGTGGCCGGCACGGGCTCGGTCTTCGCGACGCTGCGCGAGCGGCATCCACACCTGGCGGTCGAGGTGCTCCGGAAGTCGACGCTGACGGCGCTGTCGTGGGCCATCGAGGACGAGTTCTGCGCGAGGGCGGACCGGGCGCGCATCTTCGGTGCGTTCCAGCACGCTCGGCACTTCCAGCCGTCCCTGCGTCGGTGGACCGAGCTCTCCCGGGTCGCGGCGTCGGCCTTCGTCTTCGCCGACTTCGGTGCGCCCCCGGCCGACCGGGAGGCCGCACCGCTGGTCCGCGTGACGCTGCCGGGTGACTCTCCGCTGCTGCGCGAGTGGGCCGTCGTCTGCGACAGCGACGAGCTGCCGGTCGTCCTCACGGCGTGGGAGGTGCCCGGCCAGGAGCTCGTGGACGACGCCGACCGGTCGTTCGAGGCGATGTGGTCGGTCGACCCGCTCGCCGTCCGCGACGCGGCCCGGGTGCTGGCCGCCTGTGCCGCGCGGGTCGACCCCGCCGCGGCTGCCCCGACCATGTTCCACCTCGCCGACCGACCGGTGAGCTCCACCCCCGATCTCACGGCCCTCAGCACGATGTTCACCCGCGTGCTCCGCTACGTCGACCGCCACCGGCCGCACGCCTGACGGCGTCCTCGGTCGCGTCAGCCGACCAGCCAGCGGGCGAGCAGGGTCCCGTCCGACTCCAGCAGCGTGTGCAGCCGCAGGGGTACGTCGAGCGCGGGTCCGCCCACGATCCGCGGAGCGTCGCCGCCGACGAGGCGGGGGACGGTGGTCGTGCACAGCTCGTCGACCACGCCGGCGGCGAGCAGGTCGCCCAGGAGCGACGGCCCGCCCTCGCAGAGGATCCGGCTCCAGCCCCGGTCGACGAGCCACTGCTTGAAGTCCGCCGGGTCGTCGAGCGGCCGCACCAGCACGCTGCCCTCCGGGCCGCCACGCAGCCGCTCCGGGACCTCGTCGCTGCGGCTGACCACGACGATCGGGCGGTCGGCCGGCCGGTAGCCCTCGATCCGGGCGGTGCCGGCGCCGACCACGATCACGTCCGTGGTTGCGCGGAGGTGGTCGAAGACGACCTTGTCCGCGGCGTTGTTGATCGAGCCGCTCGTCCCGGACGAGCCGGACGCACCGCCGTCGGCGGTGGTCACCATGTTGGCGCGCAGCCACGGCGTCCCGAGCGGGGCGTAGAGCTCCGTCAGGTTGTCGGTCTCGGGGCCGAGGAGGATCTTCACGCCTGCCACCGCATCACCCAGTACTGCACGCCGAAGGGCGCGTCGTCGTAGTCGACCGTGGCCGGCCCCAGCTCCCCTGAACGGCGCAGCTGCGCGATCCCGTCGACGCTGGCCCACAGCTCCCGGGCCAGCTCGGCGTCGACCTCGGGCCGCCCGGCCCGCAGCGAGGCGCCGAGGGCCTCGTCGAACGCCGACGACCGCTCGTCGAGGTGGCCGGGGGCCCTCTCGGTGCGCATCGCCGAGCCGTTGCCGACGACCAGGTACGACGCCTCCGCTCCCCCGCGCTCGGTCGCCGCCAGCAGGTACGCCGCGACCCGCTCCCCTTGGCGGTCGGCCAGCACCGTCACGTCGGTGCCCAGCCAGCCGACCGCGCCCAGGCAGGCCGCGCGGAGCTCGGCGACCGGGTCCTCGAGGCCGGCGTACTCCCGGAGCAGCGCGAGCGCGCCCGGCACCAGCACGACGCGGGTCACTGGAGCCCCCGAATGGCGCGGCGGGGCGGGCGGCGGCCCGCGATCGACCAGACCATGTCGACGGTCTGGCGGGTCTCGACGACCTCGTGGACGCGGTAGATCCGGGCCCCGGCGAGGGCGCAGACCGAGGTCGCCGCGAGGGTGCCGACCAGCCGCTCCCCGACCGGGCGGTCGAGGGTCTCGCCGACGAAGTCCTTGTTGGAGAGCGAGACGAGCACCGGGTAGCCGGTCGCGACCATCTCGCCGAGCCGCCGGGTGACCTCGAGGGAGTGGAAGGTGTTCTTGCCGAAGTCGTGGGCGGGGTCGATGACCACGGACTCGCGGGGCACGCCGGCGGCGATCGCGCGCTCGGCGTAGGCGACGGTGTCGGCGATCGCGGCGGCGACCACGTCGTCGTACTCGATCCGGTAGGGGCGGGTGCGGGGCGTGACGCCGCCGGTGTGGGTGCAGACGATCGCGGCGCCGCCCGCGGCGGCGGCGTCCACCAGCTCGGGGTCGGCGCCGCCCCAGGCGTCGTTGAGGACGTCGGCGCCGGCGGCGCAGGCGGCGGCGCCGACGGACGCGCGCCAGGTGTCGACGGAGATCACCAGGTCGGGGAAGGACTCGCGGACGCGGGCGACGAAGTCGATCACCCGGGCCTTCTCCTCGGCCTCGGAGATCTCGACGCCGGGGGCGGCCTTGATGCCGCCGATGTCGACCATCTCGGCGCCCTGCGCGGCGACCAGCGCCACCCGCTCGAAGGCCTTGTCCTCGGCCCAGGTCGCGCCTCGGTCGTAGAAGGAGTCGGGCGTGCGGTTGACGATCGCCATCATCAGCGTGGCGTCGTCGGCGAACTCGTGACGGCCGAGCCTCAGCGTCATCGCACCTCCTCCACCGGTGGGCGCTCGTCGACGGCCGGGCCGGCGCCGGTGCGGGCGAGGGCGACCGCCATGATCTCGGTCGCCATGCCGGTCAGGTCGCGCAGCGACTGGTGCCGGTGCGCGCGTACGCCGAGGTCGACCTGCGCGATCGCGTCGATCCCGCGGCTGCGCTCGGTGTCGACCAGCGCGGCCAGCTCCACGGCGTACCCGTGCGGCACCCGCAGCCCCTCGAAGAGGGTGCGGCGTACCGCCCACTCCCCCGCGAGCGGCTGGTGCAGCTCGTTCAGATGGGGGAAAAGCAGGTGGATGAGCGGGCGTGCGACGAGCTCGGTCACCCGCCCGCCCTCGAAGGGGACGGCGCCGTCGCCGGAGCCCATCGGCCGCTCGTAGAAGCCCTTGACCAGCTCGACCTCCGGACGGGTCAGCAGCGGCCCGAGGAGCCCCGGGACGAAGTGGGTGTCCCAGTCGAGCAGGTCGGCGTCCATGAAGACGACGAGCTCCCCGGAGGTCACGAACATCGACTTCCACATCGCCTCGCCCTTGCCCGGGCGGGTGCCGAGGTCGGGGCGGATCTCCGCGGAGCGGTGGACGATCGCGCCGGCGTCGGCGGCGACGGCGTACGTGTCGTCGGTGGAGTCGGAGTCGATCACCACGATCTCGTCGACCAGCGCGACGGTGTCCACGAGGGCCGCGCGGACCTTCGCCACGACGTCGCCGACCGTGGCCGCCTCGTTGCGGGCCGGGACCACCAGGCTGACCCGGTGGGCGCCCTTGGCCGCGACGAGGTCCGTCAGCGACCAGTCGCTCCAGTGGAAGGTCGCCGGCACGAGACCCGAGGCTACCTCCCCTGTTCGGGCTATTCCGACGGCGTGTGTCTGCTGTTCTAATGCGAGCATGACGGGGGACGGGGAAGTAGAGCCGGTACGCCGCGCGCGGGGACGCCCGCGATCACCGGGGGTGGAGGACAAGATCCTGCACGCGGCGCTGGAGGAGTACACCGAGCACGGCTGGGCCGGCTTCACCATGGACGCCGTGGCGCGCCGCGCGGGCGTGGGGAAGTCGACGGTCTACCTTCGCTGGCACGACAAGGACTCGCTGCTGACCGACGCCGTACGCCTGCGCAGCCAGCAGGTCGCGGTCGTCGACACCGGCACCCTGGTCGGGGACCTGACGGCGCTCGCGTCGAACATCTTCCACAACCTGACCAGCTCCGAGGGCTGGGCCAACTTCCGGGTCGTGATGGACTCCGCGAGCACCACCGAGAAGCTCGGGCAGTTCACCCAGGAGGTCGGCACCGTCCACCGCCACGTGATCACCACGATCTTCGACCGGGCGGCCGCCCGCGGCGAGCGGACCAAGGAGCTCACCCCGACCGCGGTCACCGACCTGATCTACGGCGCCGGCCTCTTCTTCGCCCTCGGCCGCCGCCTGGAGCAGCACGAGCCCACGGAGGAGGAGATCGAGGACCGCGTCCGGGACGTCATCGGCGTGATCCTCGAGGGGATCCTCGTCGACTGACGCTCCCGGTGGTTGAGGTGCGAGGAGCGCCAGCGACGAGCCTCGAAAACCCCGCACAGCCGGCGGTTGAGGTGCGAAGGCGCTCTGGCGCCTGAGCCTCGAAACCCCGTACGCCGAGAGTCGGCCTCAGGGCAGCTTGATCGTGTACGAGAGCGACGTCTGGTCTTCCTTGGCGGAGTTGGTGATGATGGCCAACCCCTTGCCGTCGCGCAGCACCTGGGCGGCCTCTGCCGGGTCAGATGTACCCGTCTGCACGGTCCACCCGGCCCCGGTCAGCAGATCGACGGCCTTCGGCACGACCTCGGCCGGGGCGCCGTCCACGAGCATCGTCACGTCGTAGCTCTTGGCGCCGTGCGCCTCCACGCTCGTGACCTCGCCACCGGTCACCAACGGCGCCTGGTCGCGCGGGTAGTCCGCCGGCAGACCATCCGCGTTCATGGTCGCAACCGGCGCCCCTGGATCGCCGCTCGCCGTGCCCCCGTCGCTCGACTCGTCGCTCCCGGTGCACGCCGTCACGGCCCCGAGCCCGAGCACCACGCCGGCCACCGCCGCCACGAACCGCCGCTTCATGTGTCCATTCAACCGCACAGGGGTGAAGTGTCAGCAAGCCGACAGTGCGAGGGTCCAGTCACACGTAGCGTCCTGGCCGTGGACTCAGCCGAGACTTCTTCCCGCATGTCCGACACGAGCATCTGGGTCCTGGTCGGCACCGGCCTGGCCGTCTGGGCCGCCGGCGCAGTCGGCGTCGTGCTGCTCCTCACCCGCTGAGGACCATCACTCCAGAAAGCGGCGTACGCCGCCGACCAGCCCGCGGGCGTAGCGCGCCCGGCCGTCGCGGGACGTCATCCGGCGCGCGTCGGTCGGGTTGCGCATGTTGCCGAGCTCGACCATCACGGTCGGGATGTTCGAGAGGTTGAGGGTGCCGAGGTCGGAGCGGAAGTCGAGGCCGTCGCCGCCGGCGATGTAGTTGGCGACCCGCAGTCCGCGGTGGCGCAGGGCGGCCCGGGTGTCCACGGCGAGCCGCTTCGACGAGCGGTAGATGTCGTGGGTCCAGGGGCGCCGGTCGGTCGGCGCGATCACGTGGAAGCCCCGGGCGCCGGCGGTGTACGACCCGTCGCCGTGGATGCTGATCTTGAGGTCGGCCTTCCGCTTGTTGCCGTCGCGGCCGCGGACGTCGACGCAGGGACCCCACCGGTCCTGGCGATTGCTGTGCCGGGTCATCATCACCTTCGCGCCGAGCGCGACCAGCCGGGCACGGACCAGTCGGGCCACCTGCCAGGTGAGCGTCGCCTCCGGGTAGCCGCCGTTGGTCGCCGTACCCGTGGTGTTGCAGGGCTTCGTAAAGCCGCCGGCGGGTACCTGGCGGTTGATCTGCCGCGGGTAGTTGTGATTGCCGAGCTGGTGGCCCGGGTCGAGCACGACGAGCCGGCCCGCGAGCGGCTTCGCCTGCCGGGCGGCCACGCCGTCCGGGTGCTCGGCGTACGCCGCCGCCGGAGCGAGCGTGAGGCCGATCAGGACGGCGAGCAGGCAGCCGAGGGTCCGAGCAGGCATACGAGCCACCCTAGGCGCCCCCAGCACCGGGGCCACCTCTGACTATCCTCGACGGCACCGACAGGCGGACAGAGAGGGACAGGCATGAGCTGGCTGGTCACCGGAGGAGCGGGCTACATCGGGTCACACGTCGTCAAGGCGCTGCACGAGGCCGACATGAAGCCTGTCGTGCTGGACAGCCTGGCCTCAGGTCACGCCGACTACGTCCCCGACGACGTCCCCTTCGTCCGCGCCACCACGACCGACGGCGAGGCCGTGCTGGCCGCGCTGCGCGAGCACGCCGTCGAGGGCGTCATCCACCTCGCGGGCTTCAAGTACGCCGGCGTCTCGGTGTCCAAGCCGATCACGACCTACCAGCAGAACCTCACCGGCACCATCGAGCTGCTGTGGGCGATGAACGAGGCGGGCGTGAAGCCGCTCGTCTTCTCCTCGAGCGCCGCCACGTTCGGCACGCCCGACGTCGACGTGGTCACCGAGGCCACGCCGACCAACCCGGAGTCGCCGTACGGCGTGAGCAAGCTCGTCGACGAGTGGATCATCCGCGACACCGGTCGGGCTCACGGGCTGCGGCACACCTCGCTGCGCTACTTCAACGTCGTCGGCTCGGGCACCCCGGAGCTGGCCGACACCAGCCCGCACAACCTCTTCCCGCTCGTCTTCGACGCGCTCGCGGACGGCCGGACGCCGAGCATCAACGGCACCGACTACCCGACGCCGGACGGCACCTGCGTCCGTGACTACGTCCACGTCTCCGACCTCGCGCTCGCGCACGTGGTCGCGGCCCGCCGGCTGCTCGCGGGCGACACCCTCGAGCCGGTCTACAACCTCGGCAGCGGCGAGGGTGTGTCGGTGCGGCAGATCATGGACACCGTCCGCGAGGTCACCGGCATCGACTTCGAGCCGGAGCTCAAGGACCGCCGCCCCGGCGACCCCGCCCGCATCGTCGCCAGCGGCGAGCTCGCCGCCCGGGACCTCGAGTGGCAGATGCGCCACGACCTCCGCTCGATGGTTGCGAGCGCCTGGGAGGCCCGACAGGCGCGATCTTCTTGACTTTGTCTATCTAATTGCTAGTCTTTTCGCATCGCCCGCGAAAGGACTCCGCCGTGCACCTCTCGGACTACGACGACACCCCGCTCGCCACCCCGTTCGAGCTCTGGTGCGAGCGCGTGCACCTCAGCCCGGAGGACCCGGACGCCTGGCCACTCTTCGAGCTCGCGCAGTCGCTCCGCGGCGCCGCCTGAGCGCCCGGCAGGTCAGCGAGGCGGTCGCCATTCCGGGTCGCGCCCGATGAACGCGATCATCCGGGTCTGCGCGTCGGCGCCGGCCGAGACCTCGACCCGCGCGCCGAACTGGCCGCTCGCCCGGATCGCGTCCTCCATCTGCTCCATCCCGGCGAGCAGTGCCGCGCAGGTCTCGTCGTCCAGCGTAGCGTCCTGACCGGTGGCCCGGGCCAGGTCCCAGGTGTGCATGAAGACGTCGGCGGTGTAGATCTGGTCGACCATCTCGCCCAGCGTCCGGCCGCCGAGGTGGGGATCGACGACGTCGACGGCCGCGTCGGGGCTCTCCAGCAGCGCCTGCACGGCCGCCGCGTGGGCCTGCCATACCGCGACCGGATCTCCGTCAGGCACCGGAGCCGACGCCAGTCGAGGCAGCGACCGGGACACGAGCAGCTCCGGCAGCCAGGTGACGAGGTGGTCGACGACGTCGCGCGCCACCCAGCCGTCGACCGGCGTCGGGGCGTCCCAGTCCGTCGTGCCGAGCACCCGATCCGTGAAGTCGGCGGCGACGCTGCGGTGGTGCACGGCCGGGGTCATCGTCCCTCCAGCAGCCCGTCGAGCTTCTCGAAGCCCTCCTTGACGCCGACATCCATCCCGCTCGCCAGGATGGCGTCGCGTCCCTCGATCGTCTCCACGACGGAGGTGGCGACGATCCGGCACCGGCCGCCCGGGAGCTCGGCGAAGGTCACCGTCTCGAGGCTCACGCCGTCGGGAGCACCCTCCCACGTGAACGTCTGCACGATCCGCTCCGGCTCACGGACCTCGTGGAAGGAGCCGTAGAAGCCGGTGTCGAGGCCATCGGTGGGGCGCGTGTTGCGGTAGGCGTAGCGGCCACCGGTCCGGGCGTCCCAGTCGGTGACCGTGGTGCCGACGCTGCGCGGGCCGATCCACTGGATGAACAGCTCCCGGTCGACATGAGCGAGGAAGACGCGCTCGCGTGGCGCGTCGAACTCGCGGGTGATGCGGATGACCGGAAGGTCCGGCACCGCCTCGATCTGCGTCATGTTCCTCGTGGTGCTCATGATGCTCCCCTCCCCAGGGTCTCCTCCTCGGTGGCGGCGAGCAGGGCGTCGAGGCGGGCGTACCGCTCCTCGGCCTGCTGCCGGTAGCGCTCGATCCAGCCCGTCATCAGGTCGAGGACCCCGGCCTCCAGGTGCACCGGCCGCCGCTGCGCGTCGCGGCTGCGGGTGACCAGCCCGGCGTCCTCGAGCACCTTGAGGTGCTTCGAGACCGCCTGCAGGCTCACGTCGTACGGCGCCGCGATCTCGCCGACCGTGGCATCGCCGCTCACGGCGAGCCGGGCGACGATGTCGCGCCGGGTCGGGTCGGCCATCGCCTGGAACGCGCGGGACAGCTGATCGGACATCCGCCCTCCTCAACCAATTGGTTGACAACGCTAGGCCGCTCGCGCCTCAAGGTCAACCGACCGGCGGCCGATGCATGAGGTGGAGAAAGTTCGGGAAAACACCTCAGGTCGGCGGTCGACCCACCGATCGGGGGCCTACATCCACGGAGGGAGACACGTCGTGATCATCGACTTCACCGCTGAGCCGGAGCGCCTGACCACCCCGTTCGAGAGCTGGTGCGCAGCGATGGGCATCCACCCCGAGGCGCTCGGTGCGTGGGACCTCTACGAGAGCAGCGCCCCGACCGCCGCCGCCTCCTGATCCGGCCCCGCTTCGCGGGAGCCGTCCCGGAACGCCCGGCCGACCGCAACCGCGAGCGGCAGCGTGACGGCGCACCACGCGAGCGCCACCCCGAGCGCCACCGGCAGGATCGTCATGCCTGCAGTGTGACCTGGGCCACCCCAGTCGAAACGCCGAGCGGCTGAAATCTGCCCGATGCCGCCCGATTCGCTTCCCGTAACAATCTCTTGCGATTCTCTTTACCAATAGCCCGGACGGGCTCTCGACGGACAAGGGATGATCAGGGACGGTTGTTGACGGGGAGCGAGGCGCCAGCCTCGCGACGACGGCTGTTGGGTAGGCGGATGACACTTCTCTCGGTACGGCAGACGGGGACCACGATCGGCCCCCCCAGCAGGGCGTTGCGCTACCTGCCTGCCTCCGCACTGATCCTGGACGCAGCCGTCGTGGCGGGTGCCGAGCTGGTCGGCATCTCGGGGCGGCAGCACCTCGGCATCTTCGACGACCCCGCCGACGTGTCCTCGTCGGTCATGGTCGCAGGTCCCCTGATCGGCATCGGCTGGCTGCTCCTCATCGCCGCGTTCGGCGGCTACCGGGAGGACGCCTTCGGCGCGGGCACTGACGAGTACAAGCGGGTCTTCAACGCCAGCCTCGTGACCGCTGGACTCGTCGGAGTCGCGTGCTACCTCGCCAAGTTCTCGATGTCCCGCGGCTTCTTCGTGCTGCTCTTCGTCTTCGGCATTCCGGTTCTGCTGCTGGGCCGCTTCCTGCTGCGCCGAGCGATCCACCAGGCTCGTCGCCAGGGCTACCTCCAGCACCAGGTCCTGATCGCCGGGTCTCGGCGCCACGTCGACGAGGTGGCCGCCGTACTGTCCCGTGAGACCTGGCTCGGCTACCACGTGGTCGGCGCGGCCATCCCGGCAGACACCCCTGGCAGTGAGACCCATGCGGGTGTTCCGGTCCTCGGCACAGCCGAGAACGTGACCGACGTCGTGCGCCGGACCGGTGTCGACGTCGTGTTCTTCGCCGGCGGCGCGCTCTCGTCGGCCGGTCAGCTCCGACGGATCGTCTGGGACCTGGAGAAGGCCGATGTCAAGGTCGTCGTCGCCCCCAGCGTCACGGACGTCTCTGGTGAGCGCATCCAGGTCCGACCTGTCGGCGGACTTCCACTCATGCACATCGACCCACCGCGCTCGACGGACGCCGTCCGGTGGGGCAAGCGGCTCTTCGACATCGTCGGCTCGATCGCCCTGATCATGGCGTTCAGCCCGCTGCTGGTCTTCGCGGCCCTGCGCATCAAGATGTTCGACCGAGGCTCCGTGTTCTTCAGCCACACGCGGATCGGGCGCGACGGCGCCGAGTTCCAGTGCCTGAAGTTCCGCAGCATGGTTCTCAACGCGGAGGCTCTCGTGGCCAAGCTGCAGGAGGACACCGGTCAGACGGCGCTGCTCTTCAAGATGAAGGAAGACCCGCGGATCACCAAGCCCGGCAGGTGGCTGCGCCGCTACTCCGTGGACGAGCTGCCGCAGCTCTTCAACGTGCTGCGGGGTGACATGAGCCTGGTCGGCCCGCGTCCCCAGGTCGCTCGAGAGGTCGCCCTCTACGAAGGTCCGATGATCCGGCGGCTCCGGGTCCGCCCCGGCATGACCGGTCTGTGGCAGGTCTCCGGGCGCAGTGAGCTGAGCCTCGAGGAGGCCATCCGCCTCGACCTCTACTACGTCGACAACTGGTCGATGCTCCAGGACCTCTCGATCCTCGGCCGCACGGTCGGCGCCGTCTTCGGCTCTCGCGGCGCGTACTGACCCTCCTTCTGCGAGGATCGGCCCATGCCGACCGCGCTCATCACCGGGATCACCGGCCAGGACGGGCTCTACCTGGCCGAGCTCCTGCTCACGAAGGGGTACGACGTCCACGGGCTGATCCGCGGGCAGAACAACCCCAAGCGCGACCTGGTCGAGCACCTGCTCCCCGACGTACGCCTCCACCACGGCGACCTGACGGACATGTCCAGCCTCATCCGCGCCCTGCGTGACTCGGACCCGGACGAGGTCTACAACTTGGGCGCCGTCTCGTTCGTCGCCTACTCCTGGGAGAACGCCGCCCTCACCACCGACGTCACCGCCAAAGGCGTGCTCAACATGCTTGAAGCGGTCCGCTTGCACGCGGGCGGCCACCCGGAGGACGTGCGGTTCTACCAGGCGTCGAGCTCGGAGATGTTCGGCAAGGTCCAGGAGGTGCCGCAGCACGAGCGCACCCTGCTCTGGCCGCGCTCGCCGTACGGCGTGAGCAAGGTCTTCGGCCACTACATGACGATCAACTACCGCGAGTCCTACGGCATGCACGCCTCGTCCGGGATCCTCTTCAACCACGAGTCGCCGCGCCGCGGCCCCGAGTTCGTGACCCGCAAGATCAGCGAGGCCGTCGCCCGGATCAAGCTGGGACTCCAGGACCACGTGGTGCTCGGCAACCTCGATGCCGAGCGCGACTGGGGCTTCGCGGGCGACTACGTCGAGGCGATGTGGCTGATGCTCCAGCAGCCCCGGGGCGACGACTACGTCGTGGCGACCGGCGAGACGCACTCGATCCGCGACTTCCTCGACGCCGCCTTCGCCCACGTCGGCATCGACGACTGGACGCCGTACGTCCGCCAGGACGAGCGCTTCATGCGCCCCGCCGAGGTCGACCACCTCATCGGTGACGCGAGCAAGGCGCGCGAGGTCCTCGGCTGGAAGCCCAAGGTCTCCTTCCGCGAGCTGGTCGCGATGATGGTCGACGCCGACCTCGCCGCGACGCGTCAGGGCTGGTGAGCTCGGTGACCACGGGGGCGCGCGCGTTCATCACCGGGATCAGTGGCCAGGACGGCTCCTACCTCGGCGAGCGCCTCGTGGCCGAGGGGGTCGAGGTCCACGCGCTCGCCCACGACCTCGAGCCGCTGCCGTCGGCGCCGGGGGTCGAGCTCCACCGAGGCGACCTGACCTCGGTCGAGGACGTCCGTTCACTGCTGCTCGACCTGGCCCCGGACGAGGTCTACAACCTGGCGGCCCTGAGCTCGGTGGCCCGTTCGTGGGACGAGCCCGACCTGACCGCTCGCGTCAACGGCCTGGCCGCGGCGGCGCTGCTCGAGTCGGCATTGCTGGTGCAGGAGAAGCAGGGCAAGCCGGTGCGCTTCGTCCAAGCCTCCAGCGCGGAGATCTTCGGCCAGCCCGAACGCTCCCCACAGGACGAGACCACGCCCGTGCGCCCCCTGAACCCGTACGGCGCGGCGAAGGCCTACGCCCACCTGATGGTCGACGTCTACCGGCACCGCGACCTGCACGCGGTCAGTGCGATCCTCTACAACCACGAGTCCCCTCGCCGCCCGGAGCAGTTCGTGACCCGCAAGATCACCGCGACGGTCGCCGCCATCGCGGCTGGGCGGGCAACTCACCTCTCGCTGGGGAACCTCGACGCCCGGCGCGACTGGGGCTGGGCCCCGGACTACGTCGACGCGATGGTCCGGGCCGCCCGGGCCGACGTGGCCCGCGACTACGTCGTGGCCACCGGGGTCGGCCACTCGGTGCGGGAGTTCGTCGCGGCGGCGTTCCGTCACGCCGGCATCGACGACTGGGAGCCGCTGGTCGTCATCGACCCGGCCTTCGTCCGGCCGACCGATCCCACCGAGCTGATCGGCGACGCGACGCGCGCACGCGAGCTGCTGGGCTGGTCACCGACGGTCGACTTCGCCGACGTGGTCGGCCGGATGGTCGACGCCGACCTCAGCGCCGTCGGGTGAGGGAGCGCAGGGCGGGTCGCACGTCCGCGAGGTAGACCAGCGCCGCGATGGTGAACGCCAGGCTGATGATGCCGCCCAGGCCGCCGAGCACGAGCTGGGCGGCGACGCCGATGCCCAGGATGATCGTCCAGGCGGGCTTGTTGAGCTTGTTCGCGGCGTCGTAGGCCTCGTTGGAGTAGGTCAGGCTGCTGATGAAGGCGAAGACCTTCACCGCGAGCATCAGCAGGGCCAGGAGCGACATCAGGCCCCACTCGAGCGCGAACACGTTGGACACATCACCAGCCTACGAGACGAGCACGAGGCCCCGGGAAGATTCCCGGGGCCTCGTGGAGCGATCGGAGACGATCAGAACAGCGTGAGCTGCTCCTCGTCTGCTCTTCAGTCGCCGACCTTCTCGGCGGCCTCGGTGGCCGCGGTGGTGGCGCTCGCCGCGGTCTTCTTGGCCGCGGTGGCGGTCGCCTTGGCGCTGCTCGCCGGGGTGGCGGCCGACTTCTTGGCGGTGGCCGTGGTCTTCTTGGCGGTCTTCTTCGCCGTCTTCTTGGCGGTCGACGCGGTCGACTTCGTGGCCTTGGTGGCCTGGGTCTTCGTGGTCTTCGCCTTGGCCGTGGTGGTCTTCGCGGCCGTGGCCGTCGTCTTGGTCGACTCCTGGTTGCGGATCCGGCCCACGAGGACCTCGCCGCGGCTGGCCAGGTCGGCGTACGCCGCGGTCACGCTGGCGGGGATGCCGGCGGCGTCCGACTGGAGCTCGGCGACGCGCTTCTCGATGGCCTCGCGGCGGACCTTGGCCTCCTTGGAGAGGGCGTCGATCTGGGTGGTCACGACGACGAGGGCCTGGTCGCGCAGAGCCTTGGGCTCGAGCTCGATGGCGGAGATGCGGGTCTGGACGTCCTTCTGGACACCGGTGACGCGCTTCTGCAGGTCCGCGACGGCGTCGCGCACGTAGCCGACGACGACGTCGGTGGCGCCGACACCGGCGTACAGCGGACGCGTGGCCTCGGTCGGGAGCTCGATCGTGGGGATCTCGAACTTGGGCATGGTGGTGGTCACTCCTTGGGTGTGGTGGTCCCGTTGAGGGCGAGGAACGAGGCGTAGACGTCCAGCAGGGACTGCTTCTGCCGCTCGGTGAGCTGCGGGTCGCCGAGGATCGCCAGCTCGACCGACCCACCTGAGCCCGGGTCGGGGCTGACGATGCCCGCGCGCACGTAGAGCTGCTCGGCCGAGATGCGCAGCGCCTTCGCGATCTGCTGGAGCACCTGCGCCGACGGACGTCGCAGGCCGCGCTCGATCTGGCTCAGGTACGGGTTGGAGACGCCGGTCTGCTCGGCCAGCTGCCGCAGGGAGAGGTGGGCCGCGACCCGCTGCTCCTTGAGGTAGTCACCGAGGGACTCGACGGTCTTGCCGACCTTGCCCTTCGCCATGCCCCCACTGTGCTAGCAAGAGCAAGCAACTTGCAAGCACGGACTCTGTGAGACTGTCCACACGACCCACGACAGCCGGGAGTTACGCGCGATCAACAGCAAGCACACGCGCCTCCACAGGTCGGCAACAGGAGATCAACAACGGTCCCGGACGATGCGGCACCGACCTACCATCGAACGGTGGAGCAGCTGACGTGCGTGACGCGGGACTACGCATGGGGGTCGACGACCCTCATCCCGCGCTTCCTCGGCACGCCCAGCGACGGCCGACCACAGGCCGAGCTGTGGGTCGGCGCCCACCCTGCCGACCCGGCGGTCCTGACTGACGGCACCCGCCTCGACGACCACATCCGCGAGCACGCGGACAAAGCCCTCGGCGCCCATGCGCTCGAGACGTTCGGGCCCCGCCTGCCCTACCTGGTGAAGGCACTCGCCGCCGCGGAGCCCCTGTCGCTCCAGGTGCACCCCACGAGCCAGCGCGCTCGCATCGGCTACGAGCTGGAGGACCAGGCCGGCATCCCTGTCGGCGCCCCGGACCGCAGCTACCAGGACCACTTCCACAAGCCCGAGATGATCGTCGCGATCACGCGCTTCGAGGGCATGGCGGGCTTCCGCGACGTCGAGAAGACGGTGCGGATCCTGCGGCTGCTCGAGCACCCGTGGGCGGATCGCACCGCCAAGGAGCTCGAGGCCGCACCGCCGTTCCAGGCCCTGCACTCGGTGGTGAGCCAGATCCTCGCCGAGTCCGGTGCCGGGTTGCGCGACCTGATCGGCGAGATCGCGGTCGCGGCGACGGCCGCCGAGGCCCGCGGACACCGCTCGAGCCGCACCGCCGGCCGCCACTACCTCGACCGCGCCAGCGTGGAGCGGGAGAGCACCCGCCTCTTCGCCCAGACCGCGTCGCTGGCAGAGAAGTACCCGACGGACCCGGGTGTGCTCGTCACCCTCCTGCTCAACCACGTGGTGCTCTCTCCCGGTGAGGCGATGTTCCTCGACGCCGGCGTCGTGCACGCCTACACGTCCGGCTTCGGGGTCGAGATCATGGCCTCCTCCGACAACGTCGTGCGCGCCGGCCTGACGCCCAAGCACGTCGACGTCCCCGAGCTGCTCAACATCGCCAACTTCACGCCGATCCCGGCGCCGCTCTGGGAGCCCGCCACGGTCAGCCCGAACACGCTGTCCTACCGCCCGCCGGTGGCGGAGTTCGCGCTCACCATCGCTCGGGAGCCCGGCGACCAGCTCCCGGCCGAGGGACCCCGCACCCTGCTGTGCCTCGACGGACGGGTCGACGTGGTGAGCGCGCTCCAGCGCCAGACCCTGGGCCGCGGCGAGTCGCTCTTCGTCGCGCACGCCGAGGGCGCGATCGCCCTCGAGGGCGACGGAACGGTCGCGATCGCCAGCGTGCCCGGCGCCTAGCAGCCGCTCAGGCGCTCGGCCAGCTCCGCGGCAGGTCCACCCACGGCTCGCCCTCGTGGCGGACCGCCTCGACGTCCGCGTCGACCATGATCCGCACGAGTTCCTCCGTGTGCACCGTGGGGCGCCAGCCGAGCTCCTGCTCGGCGCGGCTCGCATCGCCGATCAGGGCGCCGGACTCCGTCGGCCGCAGGTAGCGCTCGTCGACCCGCACGTGCTTCTCCCAGTCGAGGCCAGCATGCTCGAAGGCCGCGACCACGAAGTCCCGCACGGTGAAGCTCCGGCCGGTGGCGAGCACGTAGTCGGACGGCTCGTCGGCCTGGAGCATCCGCCACATGCCCTCGACGTACTCCGGCGCGTAGCCCCAGTCGCGCACCGCGTCGAGGTTGCCCATGTAGAGGTAGTCGGCCAGCCCCGCCTGGATGCGCGCGACCGCCCGGCTCACCTTGCGGGTCACGAACGTCTCGCCCCGGCGCGGCGACTCGTGGTTGAAGAGGATCCCGCTGACCGCGAACATGCCGTAGCCCTCGCGATACGTCGCGGTCGTCCAGTGCGCGTAGAGCTTGGCGGCGGCGTACGGCGAGGCCGGCCGGAAGGGCGTCCCCTCGTGCTGCGGCGCGGGCGCGGTGCCGAACATCGCCGAGCTCGACGCCTGGTAGAAGCGGCAGTCGAGGTCGGCTGTCCGGATCGCCTCGAGGAGGCGGACCGCGCCGAGGCCGACGGTGTCGCCGGTGTACTCGGGCTCGTCGAAGCTGACGCCGACGTGGGACTGGCCGGCGAGGTTGTAGACCTCGTCGGGCTGGATGCGGCGCAACAGCCGGATCAGCCGGGACTCGTCGGTGAGGTCGGCGTAGTGCAGGAAGAGCCGGGCGTCCGGGTCGCGCGGGTCCTGGTAGAGGTGCTCGATGCGGAGGCTGTTGAACGTCGACGACCGACGCCGCAGCCCGTGGACCTCGTAGCCCTTCGCCAGCAGCAGCTCAGCGAGGTAGGAGCCGTCCTGGCCGGTGATCCCGGTGATCAGCGCCCGCCTGGTCATGGGGGAAATCCTGTCACAGCGTGGCGCGGATCTCCCCCACTTCGACGGCTCCGCCCAGGAGCGGCGACCTGCCCACCCCGGCGACGGCCGGGTCGGAGATCCCCGCCCGCTGCAGCGCAGCGACGAGCACGACGGGCCAGGCCCGCATCGCGCCGTCGTCGACCTTGAGGGCGAAGGCCCGCCCGTCCGCGAGCGCCAGGGCGAAGCAGGACTCCGCGCCCATCTTGCCGACGGAGCCTGGGAGCGCGGTCAGCAGCGTGCGCTCGTCGCGCCGGGTGCCGGACACCCACTCCGGATGCCTCCGGATCGCGTCGGCGACCCGACGCTCCGCGCCCGCGGACGCCCGCGCCAGGGAGCGGAAGCCGGTGGCCAACCCGACGAGGGAGGCCGACAGGAGCGGCGCCCCGCAGCCGTCGACCGCTGTGACCGCCACCGGGTCCCCGGTCAGGCGCGCGAACGTGGCGGCGATCGCGACCTGGAGCGGATGACCCGGTGCCAGGTAGTCGGCGGTGTCCCACCCGTTCACCACGCAGGTGGCGAGCATCGCTGCGTGCTTGCCCGAGCAGTTCATCAAGATGCGGGACTTCTCCCCGCCCGCCCTCAGCACGGCGTCCCGCTCGGCATCCTCGAGCGGGAAGTCCTCCGGGGTCTGCAGGGCGTCCTCGGCCAGCCCGACCGACGCCAGGATCCGGCGTACCCCCTCGACGTGGAAGGCCTCCCCCGAGTGAGACGCACACGCGAGCGCGAGCAGCTCGGGCGGCAGGTCGAGCCCGGCCTCGACCATCGCCACCGCCTGCAAGGGCTTGTTGCACGAGCGAGGCAGTACGGGGCCGGTGACGTCGCCGAGGGACCAGTCGACCGCGCCGTGGACGTCCAGGGCGACCACGGAGCCGTGGTGGTGGCCCTCCACGAAACCGGACCGGACCACCTCGGCGACGACAACGGGCTTCGGCATAGCGGCAGAGTAACTACAGCGACATGGCACGATTACGCCGTGCCCCTGCCCGCGCTCCCGCAGTACTGCCCCACTCCCCGCGAGCTCGACGACCTCGAGCTCCTGGTCAGCGGCGCCCTCGCCCCCACCGTCGCCTTCAACGAGCCGGACGGCCCGATCACGCTGCACCTCCCCGACGACGTCGCCGCCCGTGCGGCCGGCGCCGGGGCCGTGGAGCTGGTCGACCCCGAGGGGCTGCCGCTCGCCCAGGTCTCGCTCCCGGACGGCACGATCGAGCCGCTGACGCACGCCCAGTACGGCCCGTTCCGACGGCTCTACCTCACCCCGGCGGAGACCCGTCGGCGGTACGCCGGGCGCACCTTCGTCCCCCTGACCGACGCGCTGACCGGGCCGCAGCTGGCCGCGCTCGCGACGGTCGGTCCGGTCGTCCTCATGCCCCTCGTCGGCCACGGCACGCCCGATCTGTCCGCCGTCGCGCTGATCCGGGCCACGCTCTCCGCAGCCGCCCACCTGCGGAACGCCGACGTGGTCGCCGTCCCCCTCGCCAGTCACGGCGACGCCGACGTCGATCACGAGCTCGGGATCCAGGTGGTCGGCAACTACGCGCACGACGACCCGATGGTCGGCGTCACCGAGGATCCCCGTGGCACCTACCCGCCGGAGATCGACGCGATCGTCAGGCAGGACCGGCCCGCCCGCTCCCAGCAGGGCCTCGTCCTCTTCTTCACCGGCCTGTCCGGGAGCGGGAAGTCCACGCTGGCGCGCGCCCTCATGGACCGGATGCACGAGGTCGGGACGCGGTCGCTGACGAGCCTCGACGGCGACGTCGTCCGTCGCAACCTCTCGGCCGGGCTCACGTTCTCCAAGGAGGACCGCGAGACCAACATCCGCCGGATCGGCTGGGTGGCGGCCGAGATCTCCCGGCACGGCGGCGTCGCGGTGTGCAGCCCGATCGCGCCGTTCGACGCGACCCGCCAGCAGGTGCGGCAGATGGTCCGCGACGCGGGCGGCGCCTTCTTCCTCGTGCACGTCGCGACCCCGCTCGAGGAGTGCGAGCGGCGCGACCGCAAGGGGATGTACGCCAAGGCCCGGCGCGGGGAGATCCCCGAGTTCACCGGCATCTCCTCGCCGTACGAGGAGCCGCAGGATGCCGACGTCCGGGTCGACACGACCGGACGCTCGATCGAGGACGCCCTCGACGACGTCATCAACGCCCTGCGCGAGTCCGGCTACCTCGACCTCGCCGCACCGCCGACCGTCGACCCGTTCCACCTCCCGGCCCCGAGCACCGTCTCGCTCGTCGAGGCCCTCCCGCCGGCCCCGGCGGTCGAGGTTCGAGGAGCGCCAGAACCCCCGCCGGTGGTTGAGGTGCGAGGAGCGTCAGAGCCCCCGCCGGTGGTTGAGGTGCGAGGAGCGCCAGCGACGAGCCTCGAAACCCCGGCACCCGACCAGCCGCCCGCGACCACCCAGCCCCGCCACCACGAGCAGCCCCTGCGGGTGCTCTACGTCTGCACGGCCAACATCTGCCGCTCGCCCTTCATGGAGCTCCTCTCCCGCCACCTCGTCGGGTCGGACACCTCGGTGACCTTCGCGTCAGCAGGCACCCGTGGCTTCGACGGCAAGCCCATGGACCTCGTCATGTCGGCAACACTGGCCGCACGCGGCGTCACCGGCGCGGGGGCCTTCCGCAGCCGCCCGTTCCAGACCGAGCACCTGACCTATGCCGACCTCGTGCTGACCGCCGAGTCGAGCCACCGCCAGTTCATCCTCGACGACCACGCGGGCGCGTTCCGGAAGATCTTCACGCTCGGGCAGTTCGCCGAGTCGGTCGGCCATGTCGACGAGGCGCTGGCCGGTCGCGAGCTCGTCGCGGCGGTCGCCCAGCAGCGCGCTGCCACGGAGACCGCGCTGGAGGTCCCCGACCCCTACGGTCAGGGCCCAGATGCGGCCGAAGCGTGTGCCGCCACCGTCGAGCAGCTGCTCCACGTCGTACTCCCCGCACTCACCGGACAGAGGACTGCGCGCGCATGAACGACCTGATCACCACGACGTTCTTCTCGATCCTGGCGGCGGGCTTCTTCGTCGGTGTGATCGTCGGTCTCACCGGCATGGGCGGCGGGGCGCTGATGACGCCGGCCCTGATCTTCCTCGGCGTCGGCGACGCGGCCACCGTGGTCACTGCCGACCTGACCGCCGCGGCGATCTACAAGTCCGGCGGTGCCGTGGTCCACGCGCGGGAGGGCTCGCCCAACTTCACCCTCGCGAAGTGGCTGATCATCGGCTCGGTGCCGATGGCGCTCCTCGGCCCGTGGATCATCCACCGGATCGCCGGGCAGGAGCCCGACTCCCTCGACACACTGCTCAAGGAGTGCATCGGCTTCGCGCTGCTGTTCGCGGCCGCGACGTACGCGCTGCGCCTCTACATCAACCTGCACCGCGTGCGCGGCGGCGCACCCGACGCCGACCCCAACCCGCACATCCGGCCGATCGCCACGCTGCTCGTCGGCGCTCTCGGTGGACTGCTCGTGGGTGTCACCAGTGTCGGCTCCGGCTCGGTCATCATGATCGCGCTGCTGATGCTCTACCCCGGGCTCTCGGCCGTGAAGCTGGTCGGCACCGACCTGGTCCAGGCGGTCCCGCTCGTGCTCGCCGCGGCGATCTCCAACATCGCCATCAACGGCCTCGACTGGACGATCCTGATCCCGCTCGTCATCGGCTCGACGCCGGGCACGATCCTCGGCAGCCGGATCGCACCGCGGGTCCCGCAGTCGGTGATCCGACGCGGGATCGTGATCGTGCTGACCATGTCGGGCGTCGCCCTGCTCGACAAGGCCGGCTGGGCGCCGCTCGGTAAGGAGGAGACCCACCCGGGACTCATCGCCGGGATCGGCATCGCGATGGTCGTGCTCGTCCCGCTGGTGTGGGGTCTGATCCGCAAGGCCCACGGCCTGCCGATGTTCGGCGCACCGACCGTCGCCGAGCTCGAGAAGATCGACGACGCACGCGAACGCACCCCTCGTTCGCCATAGTCGGCACAGGCAGCGCCCGTCACTGAATGCCTCAAGGGGGCAGTGACGCGGTCGATGGGACAGGTGCTCGAGATGGATCTCGAGCTCAGTCGACCATCGATCGATCCCGAGGACACGGATGTCCACCACTGCTCCCTTGCCTTCTCGTCGCACCCTGCTGCGCGGTGCGGGCGGCGCGTCGATCGCCGCAGCCTCCGGTGCCGTCCTCGCTGATCCCGCCGACGCGTCCGAGAAGCGGAGGAAGAAAAAGAAGTACTACCGGCCGGGACGCTTTGCGGCCACGCCCCTGCTTTCGGTCCAGGAACGACACCTGGCCAACCGCTTCAGCTACGGGATCACGGCCGAGCTCGCGGACGAGATCCGCTCCGCCGGTGGCCATCTCGCGTGGTTCGAGCAGCAGCTCGCGACCGCGTACGACGGCAGCGCGGACAACCTGTGCGACTGGTGGCCCGACCTCCATCGGGACGCTCTCGACCTCTACCAGCGCAACGCGTCCAGGACGCGAGCCGGATGGGAGGTCATGGCCGACTACGGCCGACGATCGCTGATTCGTCGAGTCACCTCACCTCGACAGGTCCTCGAGGTGATGACCGAGTTCTGGGAGAACCACTTTCACGTTCCGGCCAACGCCGACAATGTGTACACCTTTCGCGCGGAGTACGGCGAGCTCATCCGGCAGCACGCACTCGGACGGGTCGAAGACCTCCTGCGAGCGGCGGTCCTGCACCCGGCCATGACCTTCTACCTGGGCGCCTACGCCTCGACGAAGCTCCACCCCAATGAGAACCTCGGTCGCGAGCTCCTCGAGCTGCACACTGTCGGCCTCGGCAACTACACCGAGGACGACGTCAAGAACTCGGCGCGGATCCTGACCGGATACCGGATCGACGCCTACAAGACCTGGGCCGTCTCCTACCAGCCGAGCGTGCACTGGACCGGGCCCGTGCAGGTGATGGGATTCAGCGACCCGAACACCGACGCCGACGGCCAGGCAGTGACGGGTCGTTACCTCTCATACCTCGCGCACCACCCCGCGATGGCTCGCCGGATCGCGACCAAGCTGGGACGCTACTTCGTGAGCGACGACCCGCCCGAGTCGCTGATCACCCGTTTGGCAGCGATCTATCTCGACCACGACACCGCCATCGTCCCCGTGCTGCAGGCGCTGGTCCGGTCCGCGGAGTTCGGCGCCGCTGTCGACCTCAAAGTCCGAGATGCCGACGAGGACATCATCGCGGCGTACCGGCTGCTCGGCGTCGAGATCGCGGAACCGATCTCTGCGAGCTCAGCCGCCAACCTGATCAACTGGCAGGTATCTGCGCTGGGCCTGGCGCCGTTCAGCTGGCCGCGGCCGGACGGTCAGCCGGTCGACAACGCGTCCTGGGCAACACCGAGTCGCGCCTTGGCCTCGATGGCACAGCATTGGGGACTCGTCGGGGGCTGGTGGCCCAAGGAGGCGGTGTCCTACCCGACTCCGTCGTCGTGGATGCCACGGCGCGGAAACTTGCTCTTTCGAGACCTTGTCGACCACTTGTCCCGCCTGCTCCTGCACCGAGAGTCGACGGAGGACCTTCTGCGCGCCTGCTGCCTGGCGGTCGAGCTCGAGCCCACGACGCTGGTGAGCCCTTCGAGCGACCTGTTCAGGTGGAGATGGCCGCGCCTTGCCGCCGCCATCGTCGACAGTCCCGACTTCTACGTGCGTTGAACCTGCGGATCTGGAGAAGACCATGAAAATCGTTCCTCGTCCCCAGACACCCGCGTGCGGGTGCGCTGAGGCTAGATCAGCCCCGGGCGCACCGACTCGACGTGGACTCCTTCGGGGTGCCGCGCTCGTGGGTGCGACCACGATGTTCGGGTCCGCCGTGGTGACCATGGATGGACTCACCAACCCGGCCCTCGCTGCGACGACCTCGCGCACGAAGCCCGCCACCTCGGTCATCGTGCTGATCTCGTTGCGCGGTGCGGCCGACGGTCTCTCCCTCGTCGTGCCGCATGCAGAGGCCGCCTACTACGCCGGGCGGCCCGGGATCGCGGTACCCGCGACCTCGCTGCTCGCCGCCGATGCGACCTTCGGCCTGCACCCGGGCCTGGCGCCGCTCCTGCCACTCTGGACCGCCGGCAAGCTGGCCGCGGTCCACGCGACGGGACTGCCTGTGGCTAACCGTTCCCACTTCTCGGCGATGGAGGAGATCGAGGATGCCGATCCGGGCTCGAGCGCCAGGGTCGGGTGGCTGAACCGGATGATCGGCGCCGTCGGGTCCAGCTCCAACCTCAAGGGACTCGCGGTGGGCAGCGGCATGCCGTCCTCGTTTCTGGGCCCCGAGCCGGTGATGAGCTTCCGGACGCTCGAGACTGCCAACGTCGCGGGCGACGACGCGAGCCACGAGCGGATACGGGCGCTCCGCGCGGTGTGGACGGGCTCGAAGTCCCCCGTCGCCGACGCGTTCAGGACCGCGCTGGACTCAGTCGTCGACCTCACACCGGCGACGGAGCAGCCCAACCACGCCGCGGCGTACCCGACCAGCGACCTGGGCAAGGCGCTCTCCGCCGTGGCACGCACCCTCCGCGCAGACCTCGGGGTCTCGGCGGTGACCGTCGACAGCGGCAACTGGGACATGCACGTCGGGCTCGGCAAGCCTGACGCCGGCTGGATGCTGCGCAACGCGACCGACTTGGCCTCCTCGATCGCCGCCTTCTTCGACGACCTCGGCCCGGTCGCCGACAAGGTCACGCTGGTGACGCTCAGCGAGTTCGGTCGCCGCGTGCAGCAGAACGGCACCAGCGGGCTCGACCACGGCTGGGGCAACGTCATGTTCCTGGCCGGCGCCGGTGTGAAGGGCGGGAAGTACTACGGCACCTGGCCCGGCCTGCAGAACACCCTCGACGCGGACGTCCAGGTCACCACCGACTACCGCAGCGTCCTGGCCGAGGTCGTGGCCGCCCGCACCACCGCCAGCACCGCGACTGTCTTCCCGGGCTTCTCCCCGGAGACCGTGGGTGTCATGACCTCCCTGTGACGGCCGGTCAGTCGCGGCCGTAGAGGTCGCGCGTGTAGATCTTGTGGTCGACGTCGGCCAGCACGTCGGTGCGCCGGTTGGCGACGATCACGTCGGCGACCTGCTTGAACTCCTCGAGGTCCTTGACCACCCGTGAGTGGAAGAACGTGTCGCCCTCGAGCGACGGCTCGTAGACCACGACATCGACGCCACGGGCCTTGATCCGCTTCATCACGCCCTGCACCGACGACATCCGGAAGTTGTCGGAGCCGTGCTTCATGATCAGTCGGTAGATACCGACGGTCTTCGGCCGGCGACGCAGGATGTCGTTGGCGATGAAGTCCTTGCGCGTGGTGTTGGCCTCGACGATCGCGCTGATCAGGTTCTGCGGGACGTAGCGGTAGTTCGCCTGCAGCTGCTTGGTGTCCTTCGGCAGGCAGTAGCCGCCGTACCCGAAGCTCGGGTTGTTGTAGTGCGTGCCGATCCGCGGGTCCAGGCCGACGCCCTCGATGATCTGCGCCGGGTCGAGGCCGTACGTCGCGGCGTAGGTGTCGAGCTCGTTGAAGTAGGCCACCCGCAGCGCGAGGTAGGTGTTGGCGAAGAGCTTGATCGCCTCCGCCTCCGTCGAGTCGGTGAGGAGGACCGGCACGTCCTTCGCCTCCGCGCCCTCGACCAGCAGGTCGGCGAACATCTTGCCCACGGCGCTCCGGTCGCCGACCACGATCCGCGACGGGTGGAGGTTGTCGTAGAGCGCGCGGCCCTCGCGGAGGAACTCAGGGCTGAAGAAGATGACGGCATCCGGGTGGGCTGCACGCATACGAGCAGTGAACCCGACCGGCACGGTCGACTTGATGACCATCGTCGCGGCCGGCGACGCGGCCAGCACGTCGCGGATGACCGCTTCCACCGAGGACGTGTCGAAGTTGTTGGTCTGCGGGTCGTAGTCGGTCGGGGTAGCGATTACCACCAGATCGACCCCGGCGTACGCGTCCGCCTTGTCGAGCGTCGCGGTGAGGCTCAGCTCGCGCGTCGCGAGGTAGTCCTCGAGCTCGGCGTCCTCGATGGGGCATCGACGCTCGTTGACGGCGGCGACTCGAGATGGATCCAGGTCGATGGCTCGGACCTCGTGATGCTGCGCGAGGATGACGGCGTTGGACAGTCCGACGTAACCGATGCCGGCGACTGCGATCTTCACGACTGGAGCCTAGAGCTCGAGCCGGTACTGAGCAGTGCTCGTCACGCGTGTTTCACGCAGCCGTCATCTGCGCGCACTAAAGTGAACCCGATCACTGCAGTTCTGGCACGCTTCGCCCGTTCGGACTCCCGACGGCTACGATGACGGCTGCTGTCCCGACGAGAGGCCCCCTGTCAGTCATGACCGAAACCCACGCCGACTACCGGCTGAGTCAGCTCGACCAGCTGGAGGCGGAGTCGATCCACATCTTCCGCGAGGTCGCTGCCGAGTTCGAGAAGCCCGTCCTGATGTTCTCGGGCGGCAAGGACTCGATCGTGATGATGCGCCTCGCCGAGAAGGCGTTCTACCCCGCGAAGATCCCGTTCCCGGTGCTCCAGGTCGACACCGGCTACGACTTCCCCGAGGTCCTCGCCTGCCGTGACAACTGGGTCAACCGTCTCGGTGCCCGGCTGATCGTCGCGAGCGTCGAGGAGGCGATCAAGGACGGAATCGTCGTCGACGATGGCAAGACCAGCCGCAACCGCCTCCAGATCGGCACCCTGCTCAACGCCCTCGAGGAAGGCGCGTTCACCGCCGCCTTCGGCGGTGGCCGCCGCGACGAGGAGAAGGCCCGCGCCAAGGAGCGCGTCTACTCCCACCGCGACGAGTTCGGCCAGTGGGACCCGAAGAACCAGCGTCCCGAGCTGTGGAGCCTCTACAACGGCCGCCTCCACGAGGGCGAGCACATGCGGATCTTCCCTATCTCCAACTGGACCGAGCTGGACATCTGGCACTACATCGGTCGCGAGGGCATCGAGATCCCCTCCATCTACTTCTCCCACCAGCGCCGCGTCTTCGAGCGCGACGGCATGCTGCTGTCGGAGTCCGAGCACAACCCGGTCCGCTCGGGTGAGACCGTCGAGGAGCGGACCGTCCGATTCCGCACCGTCGGCGACCTCACCCTCACGGGCTGTGTCGAGTCCGAGGCCGACACCATCGACAAGATCATCGACGAGATCGCCATCGCCCGCGTGACCGAGCGCGGCGCGACCCGTGGCGACGACCGCTTCTCCGAGGCTGCCATGGAGGACCGGAAGAAGGAAGGCTACTTCTGATGAGCGAGGACCTCACCAAGGCCGAGGTGGCCGAGCAGACCCGCGACATGGACCTGCTGCGCTTCGCGACCGCAGGCTCCGTGGACGACGGCAAGTCGACGCTGATCGGGCGTCTGCTGCTCGACTCGAAGTCGATCTTCGAGGACCAGCTCGAGGCCGTCGAGGCGACGTCGCAGTCCAAGGGCTACGACTACACCGACCTCGCGCTGCTGACCGACGGTCTCCGCTCCGAGCGCGAGCAGGGCATCACCATCGACGTGGCCTACCGCTATTTCGCGACACCCAACCGCAAGTTCATCATCGCGGACACCCCGGGCCACGTGCAGTACACCCGCAACATGGTCACCGGCGCCTCGACCGCCGACCTCGGCCTGGTGCTCGTCGACGCCCGCCAGGGCCTCACCGAGCAGTCCCGCCGCCACGCGGTGCTGCTCTCGCTGCTCCGCGTCCCGCACCTCGTGCTCGCGGTCAACAAGATGGACCTCGTCGACTTCTCCCAGGAGGTCTACGAGAAGATCCACGCGGAGTTCACGCAGTTCGCGACCAAGCTGAACATCCCCGACCTCGAGGTCATCCCGATCTCTGCCCTGGCCGGCGACAACGTGGTCAACCGCTCGGAGAACATGCCGTGGTACTCCGGTCCCACGCTCATGCACCACCTCGAGCACGTCCACGTGGCCTCCGACCGCGACCTGATGGACGTCCGCTTCCCGGTGCAGTACGTCGTCCGCCCCAAGTCCGACGAGCACCACGACTACCGCGGCTACGGCGGCATGGTGGCCGGCGGCGTCCTCAAGCCCGGCGACGAGGTCATCGTGCTGCCCTCGGGCATGACGTCGAAGATCGCGGGTATCGACCTCTTCGACCGCGAGGTGAGCGAGGCCTACCCGCCGATGTCGGTGACGGTCCGTCTCGAGGACGACGTCGATGTCTCCCGCGGCGACATGATCGCGCGGATCAACAACGCGCCGAAGCCGTCCCAGGACATCGACGCGATGATCTGCTGGATGACCAATGAGCCGCTGCGCCCGCGCCAGAAGCTCGCCATCAAGCACACCACCCGCAGCGCGCGCGCCCTCGTCAAGGACATCCAGTACCGCCTGGACGTCAACACCTTGCACCGCGACCAGGACACGAAGGAGCTCGGCCTCAACGAGATCGGGCGCGTCCAGCTGCGCACCACGGTGCCGCTGCTGTGCGACTCCTACTCGAAGAACCGGACCACCGGTTCCTTCATCCTGATCGACGAGGCGAGTGGCGTCACGGTCGGCGCGGGCATGATCCTGTAGCCGCTTCACTCGCCTGAGTACGCGTCGCCTCCGCCCGGATCGGTCGGAGGCGACGCGTTCTGCTTTCTGAGGCACCCGCGCTCGATCGGCGGCCTCACACCATCCCGCGAACTCCCCGCAGGGTCAGGCCACGTGCGTCGGAAGAGGCTATGCCACCTCAGTCGACGCACTGGTCGGGGTCCTGGCCCGCGTCGGACCAGGACCCCCTCGACATCCCCAGCGCTCGAGCCAGCGCTCGGCTCAAACCTTGGGCGTCTCGCTGCCGACGATCACGCCTCGCAGGAACTCCTCCTGCTGGCTTCGCAGCCCATCGAGCTTGCCGGGCGGCAGCTGGACCAGGTCCGACCGAATCTCTGGGCCCGCCACCCGCTCCAGGAGACTCCCTCGAGGAGAAGAGTTGAAGAGCATCGCGGGCCTGCCGAACGCGAGAGCAGCGACGCAGGCATGGACCCGGTCGGAGAGGGTCGCCGCCGCGGAACGATAGAGCGCGAGGTAGCTCCACGGCTCATCGGACATGTAGCCGTTCGGGCTGTTGAAGACCTTCCAGTGCATCGGCGGATTGCTCCGATGCTCCGGCCGGACAACTGAATAGCCAGCCAGTTGCGGCTCGCCCTTGTGGAAACGATCGATTGCCGCCGACACATAGGCGACCGCCTTTCCGCGCGACGCGATCGAATTCAGCCGATCGTTGACGTTCCACGTGATGTGCTCACCATTCGGCAGCGTCACGAAAGCGTCCCGCGTTGGATCGGCGATGCGCCATCGAGGTTCGACGTAGCGATCGAAGGTCACGCACAGATACGGCTCGGCGTCGATGTCTGGGACCGTCTCGAACGGCGTCCAGAACCCAGAGTCGATGCCATCGAAGATGATGCTGTTGTCCAACCCCATCGAGCAGAGCAACTCATAGGACCGCGAGTCACGGGTCGAGATGCACACGGGATCGGCATCCGAGAGGAACCGCCTCGCTGCGGCCACCTCGTCGTCGTCGAAGCGGTAGAAGGCGACGCCCGTCAGGAGAACGCGAGTGCCACGCTTGCGGAGGGACCGAAGGGTCTCGCGCCAGAACTCGTCGACATGCCAACTGAGGGACGGGCCCTGGATGACCAGGTAGTCCAAGCCTGCAACGCGACCGGTCACGTCGAACGACATCTTCGGGTTTCCGGTCGCCTTGTTCCTCAGGGTCCAGTTGCCCAGCGCGTCGGGCACCGTGATGATCTCGACGTCCCCGAGCGCCCTACGCAGCATGTGCGCACCACCCAGTTGAAAGAATGCGTTCCCAATGTTCTGGCTCCAGTACCCACTGGCAATGCCAATCTTCATACTCTCATCAAACCCTTCGAAGTGACCATATTCCAGGTGAATACGACGAACTGCAGTGAACCGAGAAAAGCGATAGCCGAAACGACCACCACGAGAGCGACCCCCGGGCTGGCCAGGAAAAATACCGCCAAGCTCGGGAAGAATCCCAAACCTGCGGCAATGAGGCGACTTACGCGGACCTCGCGTGCGAGCCCGGCACCCCGCGCAACACTGGAGGCAGCCTGGACGTACAACATGGCGGCGTAGGACAGACTCACGGGGAGCACGAACTCCTTTGCGGAGTCCCAGGTCGGGCCGGCCACCGCGACCATGACATCCCGCGGAGCCAGCTGGATCCCCAGGCAGACCAGCGCCACCCCGCCAGAGATGACCACGACGTTTTGCACGATCAGACGTCCTCGAGCAGCGGCCTCTGCGTCCCGGCTCGCCGGAAACGCCAAGTTGAAGACCGCGATGGCGATGGGGTTCAGCGGCGCCAGTAGATTGCGGGCAGCGGTGAAGCCGGCCGACATGGTTGCCGGCAGCCCCGTCGCCAGGATCAGCGTCGCAACCTGGCTTCCCCCGCGGTCGGCCATCGCCTCCATGGCGAGCCCCAGGCGCTGCCGGACGGAGGGTCCGGACGGCGGCGGGCGATGACCGAGCGCACGACTGAAGACCAGCAGCGCGACGATCGAGCTTCCCGCCCAGATGAGGAGCACACCCTCAGGCGAGTGCGGACGGAGGCCGATCATCAAGCCCACCATCGCAACGGTCCAGATGACGTCGTACCAAAGTGCCGGAACCATGCGTCGGCAGAGGATCGAAGTCGCGCGCGCCGCTTCTCCCACGCTCATCGCGATACCGCCGATCACGACGAACAGGCCAGTCCCCCAGGAGAGTGCTCCGGACGCAGCGAGGACCGCAAGCGAGGCGAGAGCCAGGACCAGGGAGCCGACGGCGGCGGTTCGGGCGGAGCGGCCCACCTCAGCGGGAACGTTCGAGAGGTCGACCGAGTAGGTCACGGAGGCCTCGCATGACCAGCTGCGAGAGACGCCGATCGTCAGGCGGACGAGGATAAGTGCGATTCCCGCATTCGCGAACTCAGCACCGTCTGCTGCGCGGACGGCGAGAACGCTCGCCGCGAAGTTGGACCCGCTGGAGATTCCCTGATCCAGCAGCAGTAGAGGCGTGTTCCACCTGTTCCTGACGCCAGGCACCCTCTCAACGGGCATGTCGCCACCGTCGAAGACGCCGCCGAGGCGCCTTGACCCCCAACTGGACGACACCGTCGATCATCGGATCGACGACCCGGGACACCTGGCCCGGCGACTCTTGGGGTGGGTGCACCAGCTCGTACCCGAAAGCATCGAGCATCGGCCCGGCGACCCGCTCGAATCGCCTGACCCAGGCGTCCGAGACCTCCGACTGCCAACCGGAGCCCCGCTCCGGGCGAATCTCGCCGTCGACGAGACTGTGGTGGCGCCTCGTGTACGAACCGACTGGCGAGACCGGGTTAGCCACCGTGTGCGAAGAAGTGTCCAGCCCGAACGCGTCCGCAAGGCCGCCAACGACGCCCTCGGAATCGGCCAGAAAGTCCTCAAACCGCACGAGGCGGACGCGATCCGGGAAAAGTCGCTCGGCCGCAAGACCCATGGCGACCGACTCGATCCACCAACGGGCAACCGCCGTCGAGACGTGCGGGCCGAAGTCGGTGCGCCGCAGCGATGCTCCGACGGCACGTCCATCTCGAACCAGGTGGACGAAGTGCGCATCCGGGAATGCCCGAAGGAGGGTGGCGCAATACCGCATGTTGTGGGGGCTGTGCTCGATCCATGAGCCAAGGGGGTCGACGCCCTTGGCGCGGAGCGCCCTCGACCAGGCCTCCACGACATCGGGCGCCGCTTGGACCGAGTTGAAGTCGGCGTCGCTCAGCTCCCATGTGCGGAGCCTCCACGCCGGGTCGAATCCTGCGAAGGGAGCGCCCGTGGCGACCGAGAGCAGGGTGGGGCCGAGGAAGTATGCCTCTGGAAGCACCGAGCTCGCGAGGTACCCGCCTAGTCGGGTGGCGAAGACGGTCGTCCCAGATCTGGCGGCCCCGCCGACGAAGATCTGGCTCATTCTCGCCCTCGTTTCGACTGGTCCAACACGGCTAGGCCGAAGCCCAACAGGATCCACCAATGACGCTGATACATCGACTCGCAGCTGAACGAGGCAACCAGTTCGGCGATGAGCGCCCCTGCGATGCCCAGTTGCAGACGACTGATCGTCAGCCTCATCGCGGTCATGATGTTGACCACCGCGAAACCCGCGAACCCTAAGGCCCCGACAATGCCGACGTCGCCCAGAAGCCAGAAGAACGAGAAATGCACCACGGCGCCATTGCGGTGAGTGGCTGATCCCAGACCGGTTCCGAAGAACGGGTCGTGATAGAAGGCACGGAGCGCGTCCTCGACGTAGAAGAACCTGTTGTCGAGCGAGCTGGACGGTCGCTCCGACAGGTTCTGGCTGACAGTGGCGATGACACCGGCAGCATCGAAGAGCGCGAAGACCGCAACACCCAGGAATGCAGCACCCAGGATGATGCTCGGACGGCGCCTGAGGGAGATCAACGCGATGAAGAGGACCGCCGCACCGACGTCCACCAGAGCGCCGCGGGAAAAGGTCTCGAGCAGGCAATACGCGAGCACGATGGACAGGACTCCGCGGACGAGAACGCGTCGGGAGACCAGCGATCCGCCGAAGACGACCAGCAGGAAGCAGCATGCCAGTGCCGCCCCGTTGGCGTTCGGGTCGTAGAGCCCACCGGAGAGTCGCGACTGAAACTTCACCGGCAGAAAAGATGCCATCAGCGCATGGGTCGGCAGGCTCTCGAGAAGCAACACGTTGACGACAGTCGTCGTGTATACGAAGGCGCGGAGCGAAGTTCTGACGAATTCGCGATCGTTACCGTAGAAGTAGGCGAAGAACAGATATGCGGCCAGGATGAAGAATCCGCCGAGTCGCGTCGTCGCCCACGTGAGTGTCGAGAATTCGCCGAAGGCTGCGGTGTGAAACCAGCCCACGATGAGAGCCCCAGCCATCAAGGCCATCGGCACCCGCATGGCCCTCGGGCAGCGTGGCAGACCGCGGACGTTGGCGAGGATCGCGACCGCGAGGAACACGTCCGACAGCGCCAGGACCGCGCCCTTGCCGGTCGGCGACGAGGGCTGGACCGCAACCAGGGCCGTGGCGAGGAAGAACCAGGTCTGGCCGGGCCGGGTGCGAGTCTGAGGAGGCTCCACTGCGACCAGCGTCATGAGGCAGCACCCCAGACAAGGACGTTGGTGAGCCGAACGTGGCCCTGAAGTGCAGCTCGTTGGTCCATCTCAGCTCGCGCCGAGAGTGCACGCCCCCGGAGCTCCTTGCGCGCGATCGGATCACGGATCAGTTCGCCCAACACCGTACTGATGTCCGAGGCCGTCGGCTGGCAGGTCCGCACGAAAGGACGCAAGCCTGGATCTGAGGCGGGCTCGGTCAGCAGCACGGCAGCTCCGCAGGAGATCGCCTCCATCGCGACGAGAGGGACGCCCTCCCATCGACTGGGCAGCACGATGATGTCGGCTCGGCGGTAGTCCTCCACCAGGTTGGTCCGGTGCCCGAGGAAGCCCACGTTGATGTCGAACTCGCTGGCCAGGGCACGCAGCTCCTGCTCGTCCGGGCCCGCGCCGATCAGGGTCAACCGAATCCGGTGCTGCAGGACCGGCCCGAGTTCGGCGATGGCTCGAATCAGGAGATCTTGGCCCTTCTGCCGACAAAGACGGCCGACGCACAGGATCTCCAAGCCGTCGTCCCCTCCTGCACGCTTCCCTTCGCCCGGTGAGAATGCGTCGGTGTCAACTCCGTTCCCGATCACGGTGTATTCGGTTGCTTTGAGGCCGATGTTGCGACGGGCTTCCTCCACCTCGTTGTGCCCGAGCAGGTGGAAGTGATCGGTGACCCTCTTCAGCAGGCGCTCCACGCGCTTGTACGGCCACCGCACCAGGCGAGGCGCCGCCAGCCACCCCCAGCCATGCGGGGAGAACTCCACGACGGCTTTCCTCCGGCCGAGGAAAAGAGCCGCGCGAAATAGGCCCGCGCGTGAGCTGTGGAAGTGCATCAGGTCGGCGTTCCGCGAACGGTCGCGTATCAGCCGAGCGTGTTTGCCAGCGAGTCGCAGGTCGGTGAAGGGCAGGTCGACGTAGTCGACCCCGGACTCGATGACGCGGGCCCGCTGGTCCGAGCTCGGATGACCGACAACCGTGACCTGCATGCCCGCCTGATGCTGGGCAATGGCGATCGCGGCCATCACGGCCGGAACGCCCCCGTTGCTCGGCTCAGCGAGGTGGACGACGCTGGTCATGGACGGGCCGCTCGCCGATCGCGGACGGACGTGAGCGTCATGCCCGACCTTCGCATGGCGACCACTCGAGCGAGCGCCACGCCGCTGTCCCTGCTGGCGACGGCGCCGAACGCCTGCTCGTGGAACGCTCGGCGCAGGCCGGCTCTCGGAGCGCGCGGCGATTCCTTCGACCGATGGCCTCGCGCGCGGTGTCGCGCCCACACACCGAGACCTCCATCACGTTCCGTAACCCCCGCCATCGATTGTTGCGGCCAAGCCGCATGGGAACGGCCGCGGGCAACCCGCCCTCTCGCGGCCGAATGGAAACCCTAGTTGCCAGCACGAATCGGCCGAGGACGAATGGGTCACGGAGAGGTTAACTCTTGCGAGGTCGACCCAGCAGATCGGAGGACGATCCCACCGGCCACGCCGACGCACTCTGGGCACGAACGGACGGCCTCAGGTCACCCAGGGCGAGCATCGCCCGCGCACTCGAACCCCGACAATGCCCTACGCGTCGTCCGCGTCTGGACGTGGTCGCGCTGTCAGAGAGCGACGACGACCTCGGCAACCGATCCGACGGACGCGTGGACCTTCTTGTCAACCGGATCTGCCTTGGGCGCGAGGGTGCGCAGCGTCCACTCACCGTCGCCGGCGAAGAACCGGAAGTGCCCGGTCGCGGACGTGGGAACCTCGGCGGTGAACTCACCAGTCCGGTCGAGCAGCCGGACGTAGGCGTTGCCGACCGGCTGGCCGTCACGGACGACCTGACCCTGGACGATGGCCTCCTTGGCGACGTCGATCCCGTCGAGGGAGAGGCCGCCCTCAGTTGCTCCGCACATGTTCTCTGTTCCTTCGTTCGAGCTGTGGAGGTGGCTTCGAGGCTCGGCGTCAGCACGCCTCACACCTCGACCACCGGGTCTTGCGGGCGGCGGCGCGGGTTGCGCCGCCGCCCGAGTTGTCTTCCGTTGTGAGCAGTGGGGGTCTTGGGCGGGTTGCCGGGTTTCGAGGCTCGGCGCTAGCGCGCCTCACACCTCAACCACCGGATTCCATCGGCGCTGGCGCGCCTGGCACCTCAACCACCGGGTTCGTTCTGTGGGTGGTGGTTTCGAGACGGTTGCTGCGCAACCTCCTCAACCACCGGGACGTTGGTCAGGCCTCGCCGCGCTCGTCGCCCAGCGCGACCGGAACTCCGACGAGGGAGCCGTACTCGGTCCACGATCCGTCGTAGTTCTTCACGTTCGCCTGGCCGAGCAGCTCCTTGAGCACGAACCAGGTGTGCGAGGAGCGCTCGCCGATGCGGCAGTAGGCGATGGTGTCCTTGCCCCAGTCGACGCCGGCCTCGGTGTAGATCTCCTTGAGCTCGTCGTCGGACTTGAAGGTGCCGTCGTCGTTGGCGGCCTTGCTCCACGGGACGCTCGCCGCGGTCGGGATGTGCCCCGCGCGCTGCGCCTGCTCCTGCGGGAGGTGGGCCGGGGCGAGGAGGCGGCCGGCGTACTCGTCGGGGCTGCGAACGTCGACGAGGTTCTGGGTGCCGATCGCGGCGACGACCTCGTCGCGGAAGGCGCGGATCGAGGCGTCCTGCTCCTGCGCGGTGTACGACGTAGCGGCGCGGCCCGGGGCCTCGTCGGTCAGCTCACGGGAGTCGAGCTCCCACTTCTTGCGGCCACCGTCGAGGAGCTTGACGTCCTGGTGGCCGTAGAGCTTGAAGTACCAGTAGGCGTAGGCGGCGAACCAGTTGTTGTTGCCGCCGTAGAGGACGACGGTGTCGTCGTTGGCGACGCCGCGCTCGGAGAGCAGGGCCTCGAACTGCGCCTTGTTGACGAAGTCGCGGCGGACCTGGTCCTGCAGGTCGGTCGTCCAGTCGAGCTTGATGGCGCCCTTGATGTGGCCCTTGTCGTAGGCCGTGGTGTCCTCGTCGACCTCGATCAGCACCACCTTCGGGTCGTCCAGGTGGTCCTCCACCCACTGGGCGGTGACGAGGGAGTTCTCGCGGGTCATGTGCTTCTACCTTTCTTGTGCGCCGAGGAAGGGGCGCGGGGTCTGTGGTCAGCGCGCGGTCGCGCGCTTGAGGAGCAGGTACATCTCGCAGCCGAGGCAGAACCGGAAGACCGCATTGAGGAGGGCCGCGACGAGCGCGAAGGCCGTCGCCACCTGGCCGAGCAGGTCGACGCCCGACCCGAACCCGACCAGGCCGATCACCGCGAAGACGAGGCCGACCGTCTGGGCGAACCGCGGCGGAGCCGGGTCCTCGAGCTCTGCGGGCGGCGCGAGCCGCGGCCGGATCAGGCGGCGGAACAGCCAGGAGTAGGGCGTGTGCTGCACGCCGCGGGTCGAGCCGACCGCGAAGACGACCGCCTGGGCTGCGAGCAGCGCGACGCCGAGCGCGGACGGGGCGAGCAGCAGCACGACGACGAGGACCACCGCGGTGATCGCGGCAGCGGCCTGCGGACCGCGCGGGTCGATGCCGGCGCCGGCGATGGGCGCGTGGTGCGTGGTGGTCGTGGACATGTCTCTCCTGCGGACGGATGCGAGTGGGGGCGACACGAGGTCGCGCACCGCCCGGATGGCGGCTCCCGTCCTGAGATTAGTCGACTAATTCAGTAGAGATAAGAGGCGCGACCGCGTCAGCGCATTCGACAGAGCGACGAGCGCACGCGGCAGTGGTCCACTGCGCGGCGGCGGGTCAGCAGGGTCGAGGACATGTCGCCCAGCGTAGGGACCCCGACCGGGTGCCCGACAATCGGCGTCTCACGATTCGGAACGCTCATCCACGATGTGGACATCACGCACGGCCCAGGGCAGCGAGCACCTGCTCCTTGCGGGGCGCCCCGGTCGCCCGCGTCACCTCGTTGCCGGCTCCGTCGAGCACGAGGGTCGTCGGCGTCCGCAGGACGCCGAGTCGTCGGACCAGCTCCAGGTGGTGCTCGGCGTCGACCTCCACGTGGGTGACTCCAGGGACGAGATCGGCGACCTCGGTCAGCACCCGGCGGGTGGCGCGACACGGCGCGCAGAAGGCGGAGGAGAACTGGACGAGTGTGGCCTGCTCGCCCGCGACGGCGTCCGGCATGGCAGCCTGGACGTCGGTCCATACGCTCTGATCGTCCGGCGAGGTGGTTTCGAGGCTCGTCGCTGACGCTCCTCGCACCTCAACCACCGAACGCGTGCCGCGGAAGCGGCCGTCGGTGAGCAGTCGGTAGGTGCCGACCGCGAGCGCGACCGCCACGGCGGCGACGGCGATCCAGGCTCCGGTGCTCATGCCATCCACCAACCGGAGCGGCGGCCGTCACATTCCGTGACCTGTGACAACCTTCCCCGTCATGGGAGCGAGACGGGTGGTCGCCGGCGCGCTCGTCATCTACTCCGCGGCCCTGGCCGTCGCTCTGCTGGCACCGACGTCGGGCACCCAGTCGTCCATGGCATCCTGGTTGCGCGACCTCGGTCGCGACATCGGCTTCTCGCCAGCGACGGCAACTCAGGTCCGAGCGGAGTTTCTGTCCAACGTCCTCATCCTGGTACCGGTCTCGCTGCTCGGATCGCTCGTCTGGCCGCGGACGACGTGGCGGGACTGGACAGCGTTTGGCTTCCTGCTCGCCGGCGCCGTCGAACTCACTCAGGGCCTGCTGCTCCCTCACCGGATGGCGTCGTACTCAGATGTCGTCGCCAACACACTCGGTTGCCTTGTGGGCTCGGGAGGCGTCTGGGTCACCCGCAGGCTGCGGAGGGCGCGGACGCCCAGCCGCTAGTCCCGAAGACGGCCTGCACCTCGACGGACCCGAACACGCCACCCAGCAGCTGGGTCAGCGTGCCGGTCGAGAGGGTGCTGAGGACGGCCCCACTGTGGGCGTCGAGGATCCGGTACGCCGTCGCGCCGGGGACCGTGGCCCACGAGACCGACAGCGGGGTGCAGGTGATGGCGGGGGTCGTCAGCACCATGGTCGTCAAGGTGCCGGTCTCCACCGGCGCCTCGTCCGTCCAGCCGCCGACGGCGGAGTCCACCTCGAAGGTGAGCCGGGTGGTGCTGCCGGCGACCGATGCCGACGCGTCGTCCGGCAGCGCGATCCGCAGGCAGACGGACTCGCTGGCCCCGGGCGCGAGCGATCGAGGTCCGGCGGGCAGTGCCGATCCACAGGCACCGCCGGTGACCGACCGCCAGCTGCGGTCGAGCGCGGCGGCCAGGTGGCGCCCGTCCGGGTCGGTGCCCGAGCTCGCCCACGTGTAGGTGAGGGGCACCGAGCCGGCGTTGGAGATGGTCACGATCCTGGTCAGGACTGCACCCGGCAGCAGGTCGGTGCCGGACAGCGCCGGCAGGGCGAGCGCGTCCTGGCCGTCGACGCGCAGGTCAAGGGCGCCGGTGCGCACCGCCGTTCCTGTCAACGCCTCGGACTCGGACCATCGCGCCTGCGTCCCACGCACCGGGCCGAGCAGGACCAGCAGCGCCGCGACGACACCGAGGACGACCACCCATGCGCGCTCACGCATGCCGGATCCCGGTCGGCAGGTCGGGCGGTCGTCGCATCCGGTCCCACAGGGCCCCGAGCAGCATGATCGCGGAGTAGAGCAGCAGCCCACCCGCCACGACGAAGACCGCGACCTGGCGCTGCTGGCTGCTGAGCAGCATGGTCACGTAGCCGAGGTAGGGCACCGAGTACCAGCGCTCCCCGAGCACCTGGCCACCGCGGATCGACCAGGGGTCCGGTGCGTCGTTGGCGTCGCCCTGGGTCCGGAAGACCGGGCGGCCGTCGACGTCGACGCCCTGTCCGATGATCCGGTGGGTCACCACCGTCGGGTCGTCCTGCCGCGGCTGGAAGGTCACGACCGCGCCGATCCTGAGGTCGTCGGGATCGACGGGGCGCACCACGACGAGCGTCCCCGGCGGCATGTCGGGTCGCATGGAGCCGGTCCGGACGGCGTACGGCGTCGCGCCGGCCACGCGTGGGACCACCACGGTGACCAGCGCGCCGCCGACGACCACGGCGATCAGCGTCCACTCGAGGGCGCGCTTCACGCCGTCCAGGACCGTCTCCGCGCGTCGCTTCCCAGGCATCGCGCCGGAGCCGGGGTCAGACCTGGGTGGCGCTGACGACGATGTCGTCGAGGGTCGCCGACAGGTCCTGCCCGTCGGTGACCGTCGACAGGAGCTTCACCGTCACGTCGACGTTGATGACGTCCCCGTCGGACACGACCGTCTGGTCCGGGATGTCGTCGCCGTCAGCGTCGGTGAAGCTCGCCGTCGCCTGCAGGATCGACCCGAGGCCCCCGCTGTCGTTGGAGAACGACGGCGTGGACGTCGACAGCGCGACGGTCATCACGCCCGCCACGTCGACGGTGAAGGTGCAGTGCCGGTCGAGGATGCTCCCCGGCACCAGCAGGTCGTTGACGGCGTCGAAGGGGTCGCCCCCGAAGAGCCAGCCGTCGCAGTCGGGCACGAGCTTGATGTAGCCGGTCGCGACGTCGGTCCCCTCCGTCGTTCCCTGGCCGCTCCAGCTCGCCTGTGTTCCCCATGCTCCGATCAGGAGCACCGCCGCGGCTGCCGCCGCGACTGCCCCCTTCGTCGATTTCCTCATCAGGCCCCTCCCCGGTCCCGTTCGAGAAGCACCGTCCGTCGGTGCGCCGAGGCTCCTACCCAGAGGAACGTGACGGGACTCACACGCCCCGAACTGGTCCAGTCCACGGCGTGTTGTCGGCCGGGGGGCGCTCAGCCCCCGGCGAACGGCGGCAGGAACTCCACCGAGGACCCGGGCTCGACGATGATCGAGCCCGGGTCCTCGGCGTTCGCGGGTCGATCACCGACCAGCGTGGAGCAGGCCTGGAGCACCTCGGGCAGCCGGGTGCCCGGGTGCAGCTCGAGGACGCGGCGTACCACCTCGGCGAGCGAGATCGGGCCATCGACGAGGAGCTCGTCGCCCGCCACCCCGGCGGCGGCCCTGGCGGAGGCCCAGTAGTGCACGCGGATGGTGTCCGTCTCATTTCGCTTGGATCCATCCAATGCGACGCTCATGTAACGGTATTGTCCACGAGCAAGACAGATCGGCCGAAGCCCAGCGTTGCGTTTCGGTCCCCGCCCGTCAGGGAGGAGACCCCCGTCATGAGCACGCTCCTGCTTCTCACCAGCGCTCTTCAGCCCTCCGCCGAGGTGCTGCCGGCGCTCGCGCTCCTGGGTCACCAGGTCCGCATCCTCCCCGCCGAGGGCAGCGCCCTCCTCGAGGCGCCCGACTCCGACCTGCTGCTGGTCGACGGTCGCCAGGACCTCGCCCACGCCCGCGACCTGTGCCGGCTGATCCGCACCACCGGCACCGACGTCCCGGTGCTGCTCGTCTGCACCGAGGGCGGCCTCGCGGTCGTCCTGCACGACTGGGGCATGGACGACGTCGTGCTCCACACCTGCGGGCCGGCCGAGCTCGAGGCCCGGATCAAGCTCGCGATCGGCCGGCTCACCGCCCGCCGCGAGGCTGACGACCCCGAGTCGCACGTGATCCGCTCCGGCGAGGTCGTCGTCGATGACGCGACGTACACCGCGAAGGTGAGCGGCCGCTCGCTCGACCTCACCTTCAAGGAGTTCGAGCTCCTCAAGTTCCTGGCCCAGCACCCGGGCCGCGTCTTCAGCCGCCAGCAGCTGCTCCAGGAGGTGTGGGGCTACGACTACTTCGGCGGCACCCGCACCGTCGACGTCCACGTCCGTCGCCTGCGCGCCAAGCTCGGCCCCGAGAACGAGACGCTGATCGGCACGGTCCGCAACGTCGGCTACCGCTTCGTGCTCCCCACCAAGGAGCAGAAGTCGATCGCCGCCGACGCCCGCGAGCCGGAGCGCGTCGACTCCTGACTCCGCGCGGAAATCTCTGCGTGACCCGCCTCATCTAGACTTTTCGCCGACCGATCGTCCAAGTGGACGCAAACAGAACGAGGGGGCGGCGTGGAGCTGCGTGACTACCTACGAGTGATCCGCCGACGGTGGCGGATCATCGTGGCTACCGCATTGGTCGTGGTTGCTGCCGCGCTTGCCTACACGTTCGCCGTGACGCCGCAGTACCAGTCGACCGCGCGATTGTTCGTCACGACCCAGACCGACGACACCGCCTCGGACCTCAACCAAGGTGGTCTCTTCTCTGCTCAGCGCGTGACGTCGTATGCCGACCTGATCAAGAGTCGTGAGCTCGCCTCGACGGTCATCAAGGACCAGAACCTCGATCTGACTCCGAGCGAGCTCTCCTCGAAGGTCAGCGCCAGCGTCGTGCCGGAGACGGTGAACCTCGAGATCTCGGTGAAGGACCCGAGCCCGCGGCAGGCTCAGGCCCTAGCTCAGGGCTACTCCGAGGCACTCGTTGATCTGGTACGCCGCCTCGAGACTCCGAGCGGGCAGACCACGACGCCCATCAAGGCGACCATTGTCGACCCAGCCAGCCTGCCGACGTCTCCAGTCTCACCGCAGCCCCTCCGCAACCTCGCCCTCGGGATCGTGCTCGGCCTGCTCCTCGGCGTGGGTATCGCCATTGTGCGGGACCTCCTCGACACAACCGTGAAGTCCACTGACGACATCGCCTCCGGCACGGATGCGCCGATCCTCGGCGGCATCCCGTTCGACGGGAGCGCGCGCCAGCGACCGTTGGTCACGGCTCTCGACTCCCACGCTCCGCGTGTGGAAGCCTTCCGGGTCCTGCGCACTAACCTCCAGTTCGTCGATGTCGACAGCGCGGCGAAGGTCTTCGTGGTCACGTCGGCATTGCCGGAGGAGGGAAAGACCTCCACCGCCGTGAACCTCGCCATCACCCTCGCCCAAGCGGGTCATCGGACTGTGCTGATCGAGGGTGATCTCCGTCGGCCGAAGGCGGCAGCAAATCTGGGGCTCGACAACGCGGTCGGCGTGACGACGGTCCTGCTGGGACGGGTCACTGTTGAGGACGCGATTCAGAAGCACGCGGAGAGCGACCTTCACGTGCTCGCCAGCGGCGCGATCCCCCCGAACCCGGCGGAGCTGCTGCAGAGCAACGCCATGAGTGACCTGGTCAAGCGCGTACGAGACGACTACGACGTCGTCGTCGTCGACGCTCCGCCGCTGTTGCCCGTCACCGACGCCGCCTTGCTTGCCACTCACGGCGATGGCGCGCTTCTCGTCGTGCGCTACGGAAGCACGACGCGCGACCAACTTGCGCAGGCGGCCGACCGGCTTGCGCAGGTTGGATCCGCGCCCGTGGGCGTAGTCCTGAACATGGTGCCGAACCAGCGCCGCTCGCACGGGTACGGCTACGGGTACGGCTACGGGTACGGATACGCACCGACGCCTGAGGCCAACGGCGCGGACGGCAAGCAGGTCAGGAAGCGCAAGCGCTAGGCGCGTTCGACGACGTGTCCCGGGGGCGAGACCCGGCGTCACCGACGCCGCCTTGCTTGCCACCCACGGCGATGGCGCGCTTCTCGTCGTGCGCTACGGAAGCACGACGCGCGACCAACTTGCGCAGGCGGCCGACCGGCTTGCGCAGGTTGGATCCGCGCCTGTGGGCGTGGTCCTGAACATGGTGCCGAACCAGCGCCGCTCGCACGGGTACGGATACGCACCGACGCCTGAGGCCAACGGCGCGGACGGCAAGCAGGTCAGGAAGCGCAAGCGCTAGGCGCGGTCGACGACGTGTCCCGGGGGGCGATACCCGGTGTCACCGACACTCGCACCGCACCCGTCTGCTCGGCACCCGAACGCATCTGCCAGGTCAGGTCCACGGTCTCGCCCGGCGCCAGCTCGACGGGGACCGTGACCACCAGGCGATCGTCCTGGGGAATGGCGGTGACGTCGTCGACCGGACGCCGGTTGATCTCGACGGCGGAGACGGAGCCACCTACAGGCGCGTAGAGGCGCACGAAGAGCTGTTGGTGGCCGGGCTCGGTGCCGAACCTGCCGCCACCCGTGATGTAGTGAGGCAGCGACGCCGCGTCCTTCGGGGCGGTGGAGGTCAAGCGGGCGGAGCCCATCAGTCCTTGCACACCGCCCGAGCAGTAGGTCGCGTCCACCCCGACCTGGTAGCGCAGGTAGTAGGACATCTTCGAGCCGGTGCCGTCGTTGAGGTAGACGCCGACCTGAGGGCCCGTGGCGTCGGGGTCGGTCAACTGGCCGGCAACGGCAGTGTCGGCGAGCGACGACTGCACCGACTTCTGGAACGAGTGCACATAGATGCGGTGCTCGCGCGTTGCATGTCCCAACGCCTCGGCGAGGTCGATCGGCGACTCGGCACCCTGCGACACCTTGTCGAAGACGGCTCGGGCGACCTGACGGAAGAACGCGTCCTGGGCGAGCGGGTTCGGGTGGTCGAGATAAACCTGGTGGAGCAGCTGGTCGACCACGTTGTCCTGCGTGAGCTCGGTCGTACCCGCTTGGACCGGCCCGGTCGCCCCGAGTATGTAGGAGAGCGCAACGGGATCGATCGAGATCACCCCGTCGAGGCGGCCTCCCTCGACCTCCTCCCAGCGTGCCCGCATCAGGTCTGCCGTCCGCGAGAAGTCAGGGGTGAAGTTCGCATCCAGGAAGTAGGTGCCCACCTGGTCGCCGTAGATCTGCCTCTCCGCGTCCGTCAGATCGAGCACCGGAGTCGCCCGCTCCCCGAAGGAGTTGCCGGCCACCTGCTTCGTCATCTCGACCTTGCCGTCACTTGCGGTCACCAGGGAGACCGCTCCCGGCAGCCCGCCGGTCGAGCGGATCTCAGCGTTGTTCTGGAAGACGAGGAGGAAGTGCTGCGTCCCGCCGGCGCCGAGCATGGACGGCATCACTTGGACCGCGGTGTCCGCGGCACTCAGGATCCGGTGCGCGTCCTCGACTCGGACTGCGAAATCACGGTACTTGTCCCGCAGGCGTCCGACGTACGCCGAAGGATCACGTTCAGCAAGCTCGGCGTCGGCGCGAGCGAAGGCATCTGCTCCCTCCGCCAAAGGACCCTGGAGCTCCTCCATGGCGGCCACGTCGATCCGGCCGTCCTTCGGGAGCAGCTTGTCGAGCGAGCCGGTGGTGTCGAGCAACGGCTCGATGCCGTGGTCGGCCAGGTCCGCTGCGACGCTGCTCACCGTGCGGACGCCGTCGGCATCGTCGCCCACCACGGGAAGCACGCTGAGAACGCTCCAGGTCGGGCCACCCGTCAACTCGTCCGCGCGGGCGCTGTCGTCCTGCAGGTCGGCGAGCGCTGCGTCCTGGCCGGACTGGTCGTCGTTGAGGACGGCCCGCTGGAGCCGGGAGGCGTCGTCGATGGCGGCGTTGAGGCTCTGGTTGACCTGGTAGGCGCGCCACCCGGCCCAGGCCGCGAAGAGCACACCGAGCCCGATGATGGCGCCAACGATGACCGTGATCCGCCGCCGCCGCATGCGTAGACCCTAGCGACGCCTCGCGCCCTAGGGTGGATTACGTGGACCTCATCACGCAGGTCGCCGACGATGCAGCGGCGGCCGACGGCACCGACCCGCTCGACGAGGCGACCCGGCTGACGCTCCGCCATCGGCCGGAGACGGTGCGGTCCTGGACCCGCGCCGACGGCTTCGCGCTCGTGGTCGGCACCGAGCTGAGCCTGGTGGTCGCACCCAGTGGGCGCGGGCAGGGCACCGGCGGTGATCTGTTGACCGAGGCGCTCGCCGCGACGCCTCTCCCCCTCAGTGCGTGGTCGCACGGCGACCACCCGGCCGCGGCAGCGCTCGCGCGGCGCACCGGCTTCGACCGGGTCCGCGAGCTGTGGGTGATGCGCAGGGCGACGGGCCTCCCACTGCCGGAGGTCGTGGTGCCGCACGGCATCGAGCTCCGGTCCTACGAGCAGGCCGATGCCGCGGAGCTGCTCCGCGTCAACGCAGCGGCCTTCACCCATCACCCCGAGCAGGGCGCCATGGACGCCGCGAACCTGCGCGAGCGGATGGCCGAGCCGTGGTTCGACCCCGCCGGGCTGCTGGTGGCGACCGACGGCACCCGGATGCTCGGCTTCCACTGGACCAAGCAGCACTCCCCCGAGCTCGGCGAGGTGTACGTCGTCGGGATCGACCCGGCCGCGCAGGGCCGCGGGCTGGGCAAGCTGCTGACGCTGGCCGGGCTGCACCACCTGGCCGATGCCGGGGTCGACGAGATCCTGCTCTACGTCGAGTCCGACAACGCGCCCGCGACCGCGACGTACTCCGGCCTCGGCTTCACCCACGCGGACGCCGACACCCACGTGATGTACCGCAAGGACTGAGAACTGGGGTCAGCGGAGCGGGCGTACGTGCAGCCCGACCTCCGGGTCGACCACGACCTCCTGGGCCGCGGGCATCCCGTCGACCGTGAGGGTCGCGTCGAGGGACACGTTGCGCTTGACCATCGCCAGCGCGATCGGGCCGAGCTCGAAGTGGCGGGCCGAGGTGCCCACGAAGCCCACGACCTTCTCGCCGTCGCGGAGCTCGGCACCGACGGCCGGCAGCCGGTTCTCGGAGCCGTCGAGGTGGAGGAGGGTCAGCCGCCTCGGCGGCCGGCCGAGCGTGTGGACCCGTGCGACGGTCTCCTGGCCGCGGTAGCAGCCCTTGTCGAGGTGGACCGCCGGGCCGATCCAGCCGGCCTCGTTGGGGATCGTGCGGTGGTCGGTGTCCAGACCGAGCCGGGGCTCGCCACGGGCGATCCGGAGCGCCTCGAACGCCCATAGGCCGCAGGCCGGTCCGGCCGCTTCGGCGTACGTCGTCAGCTGGTCGCGCGGCACGAGCTCGTATCCGGCATAGGGTCCCGAGGCGGTCGACCCGGGGCGCCAGGTCACGGCGAGCTCGTCGGTCACGTCGGCGACCTCGACCCGCATCATGAAGCGCATCCGGTCCAGGAAGTCGACCAGCGCCGCCCCGGCACCGGGCTCGGTGTGCGCGGTGAAGGCCTCGCCGTCGTCGTACCCGAAGAAGGCGTGCTCGACGTGGCCCTGCGGGCTGAGGATCAGCACCCCGGTCCAGGTCTTCGGCGCCAGCGACTCCAGGTGCTGGGTCGTGAGCGAGTGCAGCCACGTGAGGCGGTCCGGTCCACTGACGCGGATGACGTCGCGGTGGGAGAGGTCGACGAAGCCGTCACCGCCCACGAGCGTGCGCTGCTCACCGTTGAAGGAGCCGTAGTGGGCGGCCACGTCGCGGTCGATCCCGTCTGCGGCGACGGCACCGGACAGGTCCAGCAGGGGGCTACGCATCTTCACTCCTCACGACGGGGGTTTCGAGGCTCAGGCGCGGGGCGCCTTCGCACTTCAACCACCGTCGACATCACAGTCGACGCACCGTCCGAAGACGGCCAGGTGACCGACGTCGAGCACGAAGCCGCGCTCCCCGCGGAGCCGGTCCGCGAGCGGGGCCACCACCTCAGGGTCAACGGAGACGACCTTCTGGCAATTCCGGCAGACCAGGTGGAAGTGCTCGTGCTCGGTCACCGAGTGGTAGGTCGGCGCGCGGTCCGACAGGTGGGCGTGCCGCACCAGGCCGAGCTCCTCCAGGACCTCCAGCGTGCGGTACACGGTCGAGACGTTGACCGCGCTGGACCGCTGCTGGACCTCGGCGAGGATCTCGTCCGGGGTCGCGTGGCCCAGACGCTCCACCGCCTCGAGGACGAACTGCCGCTGGGGCGTCAGCCGGTAGCCCAGGCTGTGCAGCCGCGCGGCGAGCTCCTCGGTCACGGTCCGACCCTACTGACGGACCAGCCGGGCCCAGAGGTGCGGCTGGAGCTCCTGGCCCACGGCCTCCATGTCGTAGGCGTAGAGCAGGTCGCCCTCCACGTTGCCGTAGAGCCGCTTGCCGCCGGTGACCTCCTTGGCCGACTCGGTGAACGAGACCCCGGCCGTGTGCAGCTCGACCTTGCCGTCGTCCGCCCGGCCGTACCAGATCTCGGAGATCCCGGAGGAGTGTGAGAGCAGCAGCTCGAGCTCGCCCCCGGGGCGGCAGCGCAGGAAGCCCGCCTCCTGGGCCGCCTGACGCACGGTCTCGCCCTCGTCGTCGACGATCCACGAGCGGGCGAAGTAGTGGAAGAACGGCCGGCCGTCGTGGGTGAAGACGAGCTCCTGGCCGTACTGGAAGGCGTCGATGGTCGGGTAGTCGCCGTGTCCGCGGCCGCCCCAGCGCCCCAGCAGCCAGGCGACCGGCCCGCAGTCGGGGTGGAGGTTAGCGGGAAGTTCGAAGGGCATGAACGCCATGGTAGGCGTGTGAACTCGCCGTAAATTCTGCCCCGTGGCCACGCTCGTAGCCCTATTGGGCAATGCCGACGGCCCGATGGTCTGTGGTTTGATAGGCCCTCCTGGATCGCACGAAAGCCCAATACGGGGGAAATACCATGAAGAAGCTGCTGATCGGCCTCATTGCCGCACTGCTCATGTCGGGCGGCCTCGTGGCGACCGCGACGACCGCCGACGCCGCGCCCTACCCCGGCTCGGTCAAGACCAAGACCTCGGCCAAGGCCCTGGGCGCGCGCCCCGGCCACGCCAGGATCAAGGTCAAGATCAGCTCTAGCAAGGGCAGCAAGGACCCCCAGGGGACTGTCGTCTTCGTCTTCGTCAACAAGCGCACCGGCGCGACGAAGCGTTTCTTCTACAGCGCCTCCGACGGTCCCGTGTACAGCTTCAGCGGCCTGCGCGCCGGGCGCTACGTCGTGAGCATCAAGTTCAAGGCCAAGGAAGGCTCGAAGTGGAAGGACAGCTCCGACTCGGTCAGCCTCCGGGTCAAGTGAGCCGCACCTGACGCGTCTTCCCACGAAGGGCACCTCCGATGCGGAGGTGCCCTTCGTCGTTGTTCTAGGTTGAGGTCCATGGCCCGCCCCCTCGTCGTGAAGGTGACCTGCGGCAGCGACGACCCGGAGCGCAGCAACCAGGGGCTCACCGTGGCCGCCGCCGCCGTCGCGGCCGGCGCCGAGGTGAGCCTGTGGCTGACCGGCGAGGCCGCCTGGCTCGGCACCGCAGCCGGGCTGTCCTTCGAGCTGCCCCATGCCGCGGCCCCCACCGACCTGGTCGGCGCGGTCCTCGCCGCCGGGCAGGTGACGGTCTGCACCCAGTGCGCCGCCCGGCGCGGGATCACGGATGCGGACCTCCGGCCCGGCGCACGGATCGCGGGCGCCGCGGCGTACGTCGAGGAGGTCCTGGCGCCGGACGCGCAGGCGCTCGTCTACTGAGGTTCCCCTCCACGGCCGCCGCGACAGCCAATAGGCTCCAGGGTGATGGACGCCAACGACCCGACTCCCACCCGGTGGTGGCAGCGCAAGCCGGACCAGCCCACCGAGAGCCCCGAAGAGGTGGCTCCTCCGGTCGAGCAGCCGGCCCCGTCCCTCACCCCGCCGGCCGTACGGACCCCGTCCGACCTCCAGGCCGCGATCGAGCGGGCCGCCGAGCTGCGTCGCCGCGCCGAGCAGGCCGCCGCCGAGCAGGCCGCCGAGCGGCTGGTCGCCGAGGAGGCCGCCCAGGTCGCCGCCCGCGCCCGCATCGAGGCCGACCAGGTCGCCGCCGAGCACGCGGCCCGGGCCCAGGAGGCCTTCGAGGCCCGTCGCGCCGCCGAGGAGGCCGGCGAGGCGCACGCCGCCGAGCGCACCCGTCTCGAGGAGGCCGCGACCGAGGCCGCCCGAGCCCGGGCGGAGGCCGAGGAGGCCGCCCGGAAGCTCGTCGACTCGGCGAAGGTCGCGACCGCGCTGCGGCTGGCCGCCGAGCAGGCCGCGGCCCAGCAGACCGTGGACCGCACAGCCGCCGAGGACCAGGCCCGCGAGGCCGAGGCCCGCGCCGAGGCCGCTGCCGCCGCCCGCACCGAGGCCGAGGAGGCCGCACGATTCCGGGCGACGGAGGCCGAGGAGGCCGCGTCCCGGCGCGTCGAGGCAGAGCGCGCCGCGGAGGCGGCGGCCGGCGAGGTCAGCCGGGCACGGGCCGACCTCGAGGCCGAGACCGCCCGGTCCCGCGAGCTCGCCGAGCAGCTCACCGCCGCCGCCGAGGAGCGCGCCGCCGCGGAGCAGGAGGCGGTGCGCGCCCGGGAAGCCGCGGAGCAGGCCGCCGCCGAGCGCGCCGGCGCCCAGGCCCGGTCGTACGCCGACCAGCTGGCGGCGCTCGCCGACGAGCACGGCCAGGCCCTCGCCGAGGCCGCGAGCGCCCGGGAAGCCGCGGAGCAGGCCGCCGCCGCCCGTGCCGGCGCCCAGGCCCAGTCCTACAGCGACCACCTCGCGGCCCTCGCCGACGAGCACGGCCAGGCGCTGGCCGCGGCCACGAACGCGCGTCAGGCGGCCGAGGAGCGCGCCGCCGCCCAGGCCGAGGCCCGGACTGCGGCCGAGCGGGCCGCGGCCGACCAGGCCGAGGCGCGAGCCGCCGCGGAGCAGGCGGCTGCCGAGCGCGCCGCTGCCGCCACCGAGGCCCACGCCGCCCACGAGGCCGCCGCGCAGGCCGCCCGCGAGCAGGCCACGCTCGCCGAGCAGGCGACGACCGCCCGCACCGCCGCCGACGCCGCCGCGCTGGCCGCGGCCGAGGCCGCGCGCCAGGCCCACCAGGACCGCGAGACCGCCGAGGCCCGTGCGCAGGAGCTGGCCGCCGACCTGGCGCGCGCCACCCAGGCGCACGAGGACTTCGTGCGGACCAGCCAGGACGCCCGCGCCGAGGCCGAGCAGGCGGCCGCCGACCAGGCCACCGCCCGCGCCGAGGCCGAGCAGCGCGCCGCCGAGCAGGCCGAGGCCCGCGCCGCGGCGGACGAGGCTGCCGCCGAGCACGCCCGCCGCGCCGACGCCGCACACAGCGCCCGACTGGCCGCGGAGCAGGCAGCGACCGAGCAGGGCGAGGCCGCGGGGGCCGCCGAGACCGCGCGGGCCCGCGCCGAGGAGTCCGCCCGCGCCCACGCCGAGGCCGCCGCCCAGGCCGCCGCCGCGGAGGAGGCCGCCCACCGCACAGCCTCCGAGATGGCCGAGGCGCTGCAGGCCGCGCACGATGCCCGCATCGCCGCGGACGACCGGGCGCGTGAGCACGCCGAGAACGCCCGCGCCGAGTCCGAGGCCAGGGCCGCCGCCGAGCTCGCGGCGGCCGAGGCGCTCGCCGCCCGGGAGGACGCGGAGGCCCACGCTCGCGTGCAGGTCGAGGCCGCGGTCGCCGCCCACGAGGCGCGGAGCGCGGCCGAGGAGGCCGCCCGCGCCGCCGGGGTCCGGGTCGAGGAGGCGCAGGCCGCGCGCGAGGAGGCCGAGCGCCGGGCGGCGGACCAGGCCGAGGCCGCGTCCCGTGCGACCCACGACCAGACCAGCGCCCACCTGCGGGCCGAGCAGCAGGCCGAGTCGGCCCGCGCCGCTCACGAGGCCCGCGCCGCCGCGGACGCGGCGGCCGAGGAGCACGCCGCGGCCCGGGACCTGGCCGAGCGGGCCGCCGAGCAGGCCGCGACCGCCCGACGGGCTGCCGAGGACGATGCGCGCGGGCACGCCGAGCTCGCCGCCCAGGCCGCGGCCGACCGCCAGGTCGCCGAGCAGCAGCTCCGCGACGTCCTCGAGGCCAGCGCAGCGGCGACCAGCCGTCAGGCCGAGGAGCTGCGGGTCGCCGTCGAGGCCCGCGAGGCCGCCGAGCGCGCCGCCGCCGAGCAGGCCCGGCTGCGTGCCGAGGCCGAGGAGTCCGCCGCCCAGCGGGCCGGGGACCGGTCCGCGGTCGAGGCCGCCGTACGCCACCAGGCCGAGATCGCCGAGGAGGCGATGCGCGAGCGCACCGAGGCCGAGGCGCGCGCCCGCGACCTCGCCGTCCAGCTCGAGCAGGTCCGGGCGGAGCTGCTCGAGCTCCAGAGCCAGAAACGCGGATTCTTCCGCGGTCGGTAACCGAGGCTTCACCCAGTGGTCTGCACCACCCGGCCGGGTGATGTGGTACCTGCCTCAATCTCACCCGATTTCTTTACCTTGCGGAGCAAGATGAGAGCGTGTCGGAAGTCTCCAGGAATGGGTGCCCGCGGTGCGGGCACGACGTGAAGCGAGAGGGGTCCTCGGCTGCCCGGAAGGCAGCGCGAGCACTCACGGGCCGCAAGCCCAAGCGAGTCATGTGCGGCGCCGACACCGACCTCGGCTGGTCCTGCCCCTGCCGGAGCCGCTACCACCTCGCCTGAGGACACCCTGCGTTCACGGGCCGGTGCCACACTGACCCCATGACGCTCGAGAGCCTGCCGCCCGAGGCCGTCGCCAGCCACGGTGAGGGGATCCCGGAGGAGCCCTTCGACGTCGAGCCGCCGTACCTGCCCGACGACGCCGCGCTCGCGGCGGTCGAGAAGTACGACGACCGCTTCCTCGACCGTGAGCTGTCCTGGCTCCGCTTCAACCAGCGGGTGCTGGAGCTGGCGGAGGACCACACGCTGCCGCTGCTCGAGCGGACCCGCTTCCTGGCGATCTTCACCAGCAACCTCGACGAGTTCTTCATGGTCCGGGTGGCGGGCCTCAAGCGCCGCATCGCGGCCGGTCTCGCCGTACCCGCGGCGTCGGGCCTGATGCCGACCGAGGTCCTGGAGCTCATCTGGAGCACCGCCCAGGAGCTCGCGGAGCGGCAGGCCCGGGTCTTCCGCGAGGACGTCGTGCCCGCGCTGGCAGAGGCCAACATCGAGCTGGTCCGCTGGGACGACCTGGACCGGGAGGAGCAGAAGGCCTGCAAGCGGCTCTTCCGCGACCGGATCTTCCCCGTGCTCACCCCGCTCGCCGTCGACCCGGCACACCCCTTCCCCTACATCTCGGGGCTCTCGCTCAACCTGGCGGTGCTGATCCGCAACCCGAAGACCGGCAAGGAGCACTTCGCGCGGGTGAAGGTGCCGCCGATCTTCTCCCGCTTCGTCCCGGTCGGGAACCAGCGCTTCGTGCCGCTCGAGGACGTCATCGGCGAGCACCTCAAGCGCCTCTTCCCGGGCATGGACGTCCTCGAGGTGCACACCTTCCGGGTCACCCGCAACGAGGACCTGGAGGTCGAGGAGGACGACGCCGAGAACCTCCTCGCCGCCCTCGAGAAGGAGCTGCTCCGGCGCCGGTTCGGTCCGCCGGTGCGCCTGGAGGTCGAGGAGTCGATCGCGCCGCAGGTGCTCGAGCTGCTGGTCAGCGAGCTCGGCATCTCCGAGCAGGAGGTCTTCCGGCTCCCCGGCCCGCTCGACCTGCGCGGCCTCCACGACATCGCCGACCTGCCCCGCCAGGAGCTGAAGTACCGCGCGTTCGTGCCGACCACCCACCCCCAGCTCGCTCCGGTCGAGTCGGCCGCGCCGGTCGACGTCTTCAAGGCCGCGCGCCGCCAGGACGTGCTCCTGCACCACCCCTACGACTCGTTCGCGACCTCCGTGCAGCGCTTCATCGAGCAGGCCGCCGCCGACCCGCACGTCCTCGCGATCAAGCAGACGCTCTACCGCACCTCCGGCGACAGCCCCATCATCGACGCCCTCATCGACGCCGCCGAGGCCGGCAAGCAGGTGCTGGTCATCGTCGAGATCAAGGCCCGCTTCGACGAGCAGGCCAACATCCGCTGGGCCCGCAAGCTCGAGCAGGCCGGCTGCCACGTCGTCTACGGCCTGATCGGCCTCAAGACCCACTGCAAGCTCGCCATGGTGGTCCGCGACGAGGGCCAGTACGGCATCCGCCGCTACACCCACATCGGCACCGGCAACTACAACCCGAAGACCTCCCGCACCTACGAGGACCTCGGCCTGATCACGACCAACGAGGCCATCGGCGAGGACGTCGCGCACCTCTTCAACAACCTCTCCGGCTGGTCGCGCAACGCGTCGTACGGCGAGCTCCTGGTCGCGCCCGACTCGGTCCGGTCCGGGCTCGTCGACCAGATCCACCGCGAGATCGCACACCAGCAGGCGGGCCGGCCGGCCGGGATCCGGTTCAAGGCCAACTCGATCGTCGACGAGGCCGTGATCGACGCGCTCTACCTCGCCTCGCAGGCCGGCGTCCGGGTCGAGCTGCTCGTGCGTGGCATCTGCGCGCTGCGTCCCGGCGTACCCGGCCTCTCCGAGTCGATCGCCGTCCGGTCGGTCCTCGGTCGCTTCCTCGAGCACAGCCGGGTCTACTGGTTCGACAACGGCGGCGAGCCGACCGCGTGGATCGGCTCGGCGGACATGATGCACCGCAACCTCGACCGCCGCGTCGAGGTGCTGGTGCGGCTGCCCGGCGACGACAACGTCGGCACGGTCCGCAACCTGCTCGACCTCGCCTTCGCGCCCGACACCTTCGCGTGGGAGCTCGACAGCACGGGCACCTGGCACCGCAACGAGGGCACCGTGCACCTCCAGGAGGCGCTCATCGAGGCGCAGCGCAGGCGGCGCTCCTCGTAGCCCCGCCGAAAGCACATCGAGGCCCTCACTTGCGCGTTCAGCGAGGTCACCCCCTAGTCTGTTGCGCGTTCTTTTCCTCCTCAACAGGAGTTATCCGTGGGTTTGCGTATCCGCCCCGTCGACACCGCCTTCTACGACCTCCTCACCGAGTCGGCCCAGCACCTCATCCGGGGCGCTGACCTGCTCGCGGAGATGCTCGCCGACGGTGCCGACCACGACGACGTCGCCCGCCGGATGCGCGAGGCGGAGCACGACGCCGACGAGACGACGCACGCGATCGTGAAGAAGGTGAACTCCACCTTCGTGACGCCGTTCGACCGCGAGGACATCTACGCGCTGGCCTCCGGGCTCGACGACGTGATGGACATGATGGACGAGGTCGTCGACATGATCCTGCTCTACGAGGTGAAGCTGCTCCCGCCGGAGCTCTCGGCCCAGGTCGAGGTGCTCCAGCGGTGCGCCGAGCTGACCGCCGGCGCGATGCCGAACCTGCAGTCGATGCAGTCGCTCGACGACTACTGGATCGAGGTCAACCGGCTCGAGAACACCGGCGACAAGAACCACCGCCGAATCATCGCCAAGCTCTTCAGCGGCGAGTTCAAGACCATCGAGGTGCTCAAGCTCAAGGACATCACGGAGGCGCTCGAGGAGGCGATCGACGCCTTCGAGAAGGTCGCCAACACGGTCGAGCAGATCGCGGTCAAGGAGTCCTGACCTCTCATGGACATCGCGATCGTCATCGCGGTCGTCGTCGTTGCCCTGTGCTTCGACTACACCAACGGCTTCCACGACGCGGCCAACGCCATCGCCACCTCGGTGTCGACGCGTGCGCTGACGCCACGGATCGCCCTCGTGCTCGCCGCCGTCATGAACTTCGTCGGCGCCCTGCTCGGCCAGGAGGTCGCGCACACCGTCAGTGACGTGATCAACCCGCCCGGCGGCAACCACGGGTTGGTGATCGTGCTCGCCGGGCTGCTCGGCGCGATCGCCTGGAACCTCATCACCTGGTACTTCGGCCTGCCCTCGTCGTCCTCGCACGCCCTCATCGGCGGCCTGGTCGGCGCGGCCCTGGCCGCCGGCGCCCTCGTGCACTGGTCGACGATCGTCGACAAGGTGCTGATCCCGATGGTGCTCTCGCCGATCTTCGGCTTCGCGGCCGCGTTCGTGGTGATGCTGGCGATCCTCTGGATCTTCCGCCGGCGCAACCCGCACCGCGTCTTCCGCGGCTTCCGGATGGCCCAGACCTTCTCGGCCGCGGCCCTCGCGCTCGGCCACGGCCTGCAGGACGCCCAGAAGACGATGGGCGTGATCTTCCTGGCGCTCACCACCGCCGGCTACTACGTCGACTCCAACGGCCAGCCGCAGGAGAACCTCCCCCTCTGGGTCGTCGTCTGCGCGGCCGGCGCCATCTCCCTCGGCACCTACTCCGGCGGCTGGCGGATCATGCGCACCCTGGGCCGCCGCATCATCCACCTCGACCCGGCCCGCGGCTTCGCCGCCGAGTCGGTCGGTGCCAGCGTGCTCTACACGACGGCGTTCGTCTTCCACGCCCCGATCTCGACCACCCACACGATCACCTCGGCGATCATGGGCGCCGGCGCCACCAAGCGCTTCTCCGCCGTCCGCTGGGGCGTCGCCCGCTCGATCGTCGCCGCCTGGGTCCTCACCTTCCCGATGGCCGGCATCGTCGCCGCCGGCTGCTACTACGTCCTGCACGCCGTCATCGGCCAGTAGGGTCTCAGGGTCGTGGTGCCCCCCCGTTTGTGGGGGGTGGGGCCGCCACAACCCCCAATCGTGGGGGGGGGCGACCCCCC
>NZ_JAIQZJ010000004.1 GCF_020073815.1 Nocardioides mangrovi | reverse complement strand
GGGGGCTTGGCCCCGCCGGTGTGCGGGGTGGCCGCCCCCAACCCCCGCGAATTCGTGCGGGACTACGACCCTCGACGCTCAGGCCGCCCGGTGGCCGAGCAGCCGACCCCGGAGCCCGTCGTCCAGGGCGCGGCGCGCAGCCACGGTCGTGGTGTCCCGCCACCAGCCAGGCGGCTCGATGGTCCACCGACGACGCGAGGCCGGGATGTCGGCAGCGCGGCCATAGGCCGATGAGAGCCGCTCGAGGTACCGCACAGGGTCCTGCCGATCTGCGGCCACCTTCGTCACCCCGACCAGGCCGTGCGACTCGAAGTCGTGCTGGCGATCCAGGTCACGGGCCCGCTGGGCGCCCGCCAGGTGCAAGGCTCCGTCGTACTGGCCGTACACGCCGGCCTCGGGGTCGAGGAGGTCCGGCGTACCCAGCAGACCTCCGTCGAGGTCGAAGACCGGCTGATTGCACAGAGGTCGCCGGCGACCGGTGGCGCGCTCCCACTCGAGACGCATCTCGACCTCCTGGGGTGACCAGCTGTTCTCGCGGGCCAGCCTTCGCGCCCGCCGGAAGAGCGGGATGCCCGTCCAACCGCGCAGCCCGGCCGCGAACTCATCGAGCTCGGCCAGCGAGACCAGGTCGTTGAAGCAGGCCATGTCGATCGTGGTCACCGCGGACAGGAGACTCGTGGCGTAGCGGACATCGAAGAGAACCGATCGGACCGCGTGGGTCACGCGCACGCCGTCGACCACCAGGAGGTCACCCGGCTTGAGCCGCTCCTCGCTGATCGGGAGCCCCGGCTGCGCGCGCGCCCAGTGGTTGCCCCCGACGGCACGAACGACCGGGCGCGTCTCCCCACCGCCCCACGGGGTCCCGTCGAACCACCGTCCGCCCATCCATCCCAAGGCGGCCCAACCCGTGATCCCGCCCCAGTCGTCCGGGAGCGCGGCCGCCGCCTCGACCACCCGCTGAGAGAGGGTGGTGGCGTCGACCTCGGCCGGCACGAAGAGTCCGCGGCTGGAGCGCCGCCAGCGCGGGCCGCGAGACTCATGCGGCGTAGGTCCGGTCTTGCCCTCCGGGTCGACGCGGACGGGCAGCACCACGTCGCGTCGTACCCCGGAGAGATCCATGGCGACACGGTGCCGGGATCCTCGATCTCGCGCGGGGGTAATCCACGGGGCCCTGGGGGCGTTCGCCCCGCACGTTTTCGCGGTCCAGGGCGGTTCTGACCGCGAGAACGTGCGGGACTACCGCATCCGACCCCTTGCAGTTGTCTTGCAGAAACGGTGAGCATCCGGGCAGCGGGGTCTTGAGATGACAGTTGTTCCATAGGTGTGTCAGGACGCCCCGCAGGCCGATCGCCAGGCGGGGAACCCACGGAAGGGACACCCCGATGCGCACCACCACCGCTCGCCGGACCATCACCAAGATCCTCGCCACCGTCGCCCTCGTGGGCGGCGCCGCCAGCGTCGCCGGCGTCGGCACCTTCGGTGCCTACACCGACACCACCGACGCGGGCGCCTCGGTCGACTCGGGCACCGTCGGCGTGCTGATGAACTCGGCCGCCAACAGCACCGGGGTCACCGCCTCGAAGATGGTGCCCGGCGACTCGATCGTGTTCCCGGTGACGATCCAGCTGGCTCCGAACTCCGTGCAGCTCGGCGGGCTCGACCTGACCACCACGATCACCAACAACAACGCGCTGACCCAGGCCCTGCGGCTCACGGTCGACAACTGCGACAAGCCCTGGGTCGTCAACGGCAACGCCATGACCTGCCCCGGTACGACGACGAACCTGTCGACCAACGGCCCGCTCGGCGACAACGGCCCGACCAGCGGCTGGGGCCAGACCTCCAGCTGGCTGCCGACGATCAACTCCGGCAAGGCCGTCTACATCCGAGCGACCCTCACCCTGCCGTCGTCGACGTCGGGCAGCTCCACCCAGGGCCTCAGCACCGGCGTCACCTGGACCCTGACCGGCACCCAGCGCACCGGCACCACCACCGTCGTCACCCCGACCGCCTCCTGATCGGACCATACCCATGACCGCCCACGTCCTCGAGCTGCCGCCGTTCACCGCGTACGCGCGGCACCGCCGCGAGCCCCAGGCGCGCGCCGTCGTACGGCGCGGCCTGAGCGCGCTCGCGTCGGTCGCGCTGCTCGCGGCGGTGGTCGGGTTCGCGGCCCTCGCGATCGGGCCGCACGTGCTCGGCTACCGCACCGCGGTGATGCTGACCGGCAGCATGACCGGCACCATCGACCCCGGCGACCTGGTCGTGTCGGAGCCGATCCCGGCCGACGAGGTCGAGGTGGGCGACATCCTCACCTTCCGGGCGCCGGTCGCCGACCAGCACGTGGAGACCCACCGGGTCATCGCGGTCAAGCACCACGCCGACGGCAGCGTCATGGTCCGCACGCAGGGCGACGCCAACCCGGGCCCGGACCCGTGGCGCGCGACGATCACCGACTCGACCGTCTGGAAGACCGAGCACGTGGTCCCGATGGTCGGCGACGTCATTCGCGCCCTGCGCTCCCCCGTGGTCCGCTACGGTGCCTCGTGGGTCGCGCTCGGTGCGGCCCTCCTTCTCGGGCTCTCGCTCATCTGGCGGTCGGACAAGGAGTAGCCGTGACGGAGAGAGTCGACTTCCGCCCCCTCGAGCCCCGGCGCCTGGTGCCCTCGGGGCCGGAGGTGCCGATGCCTGGCGCGGGCGCGGTGTTCCCCGTCGGCACGCTCGTCGACGAGCGCGACGGTCCGCCCGGGGGGCCGAAGGTCCTTCAGCTGGCGGCCCGCAGGCGATAGCCGACGCCGCGCACGGTCTCGACGAACCGCACCTCGCCGCGCCGGTCGCCGAGCTTGCGCCGCAGGTTGCCCATGTGCACCTCGACGTGGTGCGTCTCGCCCCACGTCTGACCCCAGACCTCCTGCATCAGGACGCTGCGCGACCACACCCGGGTCGGCGAGCGCATCAGCGTGACGAGCAGGTCGAACTCGGTCGGCGTCAGGCTGACCTCGGACCCGCCGCACCACGCCCGGTGGGCGTCGACGTCGACGGTCAGGTCGCCGTGGCGGAGCACCTCGTGCGCGATCTCGGAGTCGGGTACGACGGACACGACCGGCACCGGCTCGTCGTACGCCGGGGCGAGGCTCTCGGTGAGGCGGCGGGGCCGGCGGAACATCGCGTTGACGCGGGCCTTGAGCTCGCGGACGCTGATCGGCTTGGGGAGGTAGTCGTCGGCGCCGGTCTCCAGCCCGATCAGCCGGTCGATCTCGTCGCCCTGGGCGGTCACCATGACGACGTACGCGTCCGTGAGCGGCCGGATCCGCCGGCACACCTCGAGCCCGTCGATGCCGGGCAGGCCGACGTCGAGGGTGACCAGGTCCGGCTGGAGCGCGCTCACCATCTCGACGGCCGCCTGACCCTCGTCGGCGATGCTCACCTCGAAGCCCTGAGAGGTCAGCGCGATCTCGAGGAGCGACGCGGTGTCCGCATCGTCCTCGACCACGACTGCTCTGCGCGGCACCTGGGGCTCCCTGGGATGACTGGGTTGGCTGGCTTTGTCTGACACTTCCGGACAGAACATCGGCCGTCCCCCAGGGCACCTGAGGCGTAGCAGGGGTTATCCGAAGCGACCCGAGATGTAGGCCTCGGTCGACTCCTCGTCGGGGTTGGTGAACATCTTCGTGGTCGGGTTGAACTCCACCAGGTGGCCGGGCTGACCGGCGGCCTTGAGGTTGAAGAAGCCGGTGTCGTCGGAGACGCGCGCCGCCTGCTGCATGTTGTGGGTCACGATCACGATCGTGTACTCGGACTTGAGCTCGTGGATCAGGTCCTCGATCGCCGACGTCGAGATCGGGTCGAGCGCCGAGCACGGCTCGTCCATCAGCAGCACCTCGGGCTCGACCGCGATCGCGCGGGCGATGCAGAGGCGCTGCTGCTGGCCGCCCGACAGGCCCATACCGGGCTTGGACAGGCGGTCCTTGACCTCGTTCCAGAGGTTGGCGCCCTTGAGCGACTTCTCGACGATCGCGTCGGCGTCGGACTTCTTCAGCCGCTTGGAGTTGAGGCGCATCCCCGCGAGCACGTTGTCGTAGATCGACATCGTCGGGAAGGGGTTGGGTCGCTGGAAGACCATGCCGATCTGGCGGCGTACGGCGACCGGGTCGATCGCCGCGTCGTAGAGCGACTGACCGGAGACGACCACCTTGCCCTCGACGCGGGCGCCGGGGATCACCTCGTGCATCCGGTTGAGGGTGCGCAGGAAGGTGGACTTGCCGCAGCCGGAGGGTCCGATGAAGGCGGTGACCGCCTTCGACCGGATCGTCATGTTGACGCCCTCGACGGCGAGGAAGTCCCCGTAGTAGATGTTCAGGTCGGAGACGTCGATGCTCTTGGCCATGGTTTCTCTCTCACACAACGTTGCGCTCAACGGCGCCGTTCGGTCGGGGGGGCGAAGATCTTGCCGATGACCCGCGCCACCAGGTTCAGCAGCATGACGATGACGATGAGGACCAGAGCGGCCCCCCACGCCCGAGCGTAGCCCGGCGGGTCGCCACCCGTCGGCGGCGCGATCCCGGGCGAGGAGTACTGCTGGTAGATGTAGACCGGCAGCGTCATCATCCGCCCGTTGAAGAGGTTCATGTTCACCGAGTCGGTGGCGCCGGCGACGACCAGCAGCGGCGCGGTCTCGCCGATGACGCGCGAGACGGCGAGCACGACGCCGGTGACGATGCCGCCGAGCGCGGTCGGCAGCACGATCTTCGCGATGGTGCGCCACTTCGGCACGCCGAGGGCGTACGACGCCTCCCGGAGGTCGCTGGGCACGAGCCGCAGCATCTCCTCGGTCGAGCGCACCACCGTCGGGATCATCAGCAGCGAGAGCGCCACCGAGCCGGCGAAGCCGATCCGGATCGCCGGACCGAAGATCAGCACGAAGAGCGAGAGCGCGAAGAGACCGGCCACGATCGAGGGGATGCCGGTCATCACGTCGACCAGGAACGTCGTCCAGCGGGCGAGCCGGTTGCCCTTGCCGTACTCCACGAGGTAGATCGCGGTGAAGATGCCGATCGGCACGGAGATGACGGCGGTCGCGAGCGTGACGAGCAGGGTGCCCATGAGCGCGTGGTAGATGCCGCCGCCCTCACCGACGACGCCGCGCATCGAGTAGGTGAGGAACTCGCCGTCGATCGCGCCCAGGCCGTTCTTGAGGACCAGCCAGATCAGCCAGACCAGCGGCACCAGCACGGCGGCGAAGGCGGAGTAGACCAGGCACGTCGCGAGCCGGTCGGCGGCGTAGCGGCCGCCCTCGACCAGGCGGGACCAGAGGGGCAGGCCGATGTCGAAGAGGACGACCGCCAGCACGACGGTGCCGACCAGTCCCCACCCGAGGATCAGCGCCAGGCCACCGGACACGGCGACGGCGAGCGCGGCGACCAGCAGGACCGCGGCGCGCGGCAGCCGGACCGTGGACAGGCCCTCGGACAGCCCGTCCAGCTCCGGCTCGAGCGGAGTCGAGGTGCTCATCGCGTGATGCTCCGTTCACTGCGGGCGATCACCCAGCGGGCCGCGAAGTTGACCAGGAACGTCACCGCGAAGAGCACCAGGCCGGTCGCGATCAGGACAGCCTGGCGGTCCGGGCTCGCCTCCTTGTAGTTGGAGGCGATGTTCGACGCGATCGTCGCCGGGTTGGTGTCGGAGATCAGGTTGAGCGTGACGACCGGCGTGGCCGAGAGGACCATCGCGACCGCCATCGTCTCCCCGAGCGCGCGACCGAGACCGAGCATCACCGCGGAGATGACGCCGGAGCGGGCGTACGGGAAGACCGCGAGCCGGATCGTCTCCCAGCGGGTGGCGCCCAGCGCCATCGCCGCCTCCTCGTGGAGGCGCGGGGTCTGCGCGAAGATCTCGCGCGAGATCGCGGTGACGATCGGCACGACCATGACCGCGAGGACGATGCCCGCGGTCAGCATGGTGCGGCCGGTGACCGACGGCGGACCCGCGAAGAACGGGATGAAGTCGAGGTGCTCGAAGAGCCAGTTGATGACCGGCTTGGTCGCCTGGGCCAGCGCGAGGCCGCCCCAGAGGCCGTAGACGACGCTCGGCACGGCGGCGAGGAGGTCGATCACGTAGGCGATCGGGGCCGCGATCCGCGACGGTGCGTAGTGCGAGATGAAGAGGGCGACGCCGATCGAGAACGGCACCGCGATGACGAGGGCGACCACGGCGGCCCAGACGGTGCCGAAGACGAGCGGGCCGACGTACGACAGGAAGTCCTCCGCCGGCTTGTAGACGCCGGCGTCGGCGTGCAGGCCCGGGAAGCCCTCGATGAAGAGGAAGACGAACACGCCGGCGAGGGCCACCAGGATGGCGATCGCCGCGGCGGACGACAGCCCGGCGAAGACCCGGTCGCCCGGGCTCGTCGCCGGCCGCGACCTGGCCGCGCGTTCAGTCGGTTCGGTGACGGACACGGAGCTCCTGTCGGTTCATGGGAGCGCGGCGGCCCGGGTTCCGGACCGCCGCGCCCTCAGGGTCAAGCGGGACTACTTGGCGGCGATGACGCTCAGGGCGTCCGTCGCCTTCTGGGAGACCGAGTCCGGCAGCGGGGCCGAGCCCGCGGCGCTCGCCGCGGCCTGCTGGCCGTCGCTCGAGACGATGTACGTCAGGAAGGACTTGACGATGTCGGCGGTGCCCGCGCTGTCGTAGGTCGGGCAGGCCAGCAGGTAGGAGGTCAGGATCAGGGGGTAGGCGCCCGACTCCGTGGTGGTGCGGTCGATGTCGTAGGCAAGCATCGAGTCCGACGCGGTGTCGGCCGGCTGCGAGACCTCGAGGGTCTTGGCCGCACCCTCGGCGCTCGGCGCGTTGAACTCGCTGCCGACCTTCAGTGCGGCCTGGCCGAGGCCGCCGGCCTGGCTCTCGTCGGCGTACCCGATCGTCCCGTCGCCGCCCTTGACGGCGGCGATGACGCCCGACGTGCCCTCCGCGGACTCGCCGCCCTTGATCGGCCAGGTGTCCGAGGGCTCGTCGGTCCAGGCGCCGTCACCGGCCTTGCTCAGGTAGTCGGTGAAGTTGTGGGTGGTGCCGGAGTCGTCGGAGCGGTGCACCGGGGTGATCTTGGTGTCCGGCAGGTCGACGCCGTCGTTGAGCGCGGCGATGGCCGGGTCGTTCCACGCCGTGATCTTGCCGGCGAAGATCTCGGAGATCGTCTTCGCGTCGAGGTTGACCGAGTCCACGCCGGAGAGGTTGAAGACCACCGCGATGGGGCTGATGTACGCCGGGACCTCGATCGGGTCGGCGCCGCACTGCTCCTTGGCCTTGCTGAGCTCGCCCTCGTCGTCGGTGATGTAGGAGTCGGAGCCCGCGAAGAGGAACGCGCCGCTCTCGAAGCTCTCGCGACCCGCGCCGGAGCCGACCGGGTCGTAGGTGATGGTCACGTCCGGGTTGTCACCCTGGAACGCGGCGCGCCAGGCCTGCTGCGCCGAGTCCTGGGCGCTCGAGCCGCCGCCGGCGACCTCGCCGCTGAGGCCCGAGCTGCTCGAGCCGCCGCCGTCGCTGGCGTTGTCTTCGTTGCCGGCGCCGCACCCGGTCAGGGCGAGGGCGAGGACGGCGATACCGGGCACCACGGCCCGACGGATGGAAGTGCGAATCACTTCGTAGCTCCTGAACTTGGGTTCTCTTCTGCTCTGTCACCGCGAAGTTAGGGAGCGGAGGTGGACGGCTCCGGGGCCGTCGGTGAACGGGCGGTGAACTCGGCATGCCCAGTCGAAGACGCGCCGGGACTCACGAGACGGCGATCACGTGAACAACCCCAAATGGGGCTTGACAGCGCGATCCGGTCAGCGCGCCTGGTGGAGCTCGGACGCGACCACGGCGCCCTTGCGCACGTGCACCACGAGCATGCCACCGGGGGCAAGGCGCGGGTCCTCGACGCCGATGGCCTCGTAGACCGCGGGCAGCACGGGGCGGTGGCTGCAGAGCACCGCGCTCTCGTCGCCGTCGATCAGCTCGTCGACGATGCCGCCGACGCTCTCCGCGCTCGCCTCCTCCTCGCTGAGCCCGTCCTCGAGCTCGAGCTTCCACCCGGTCGTGTCGGAGTAGGGCGCGACGGTCTCGACGCAGCGCGTGCTGCTCGAGCTCACGATCCGGGTCACGTCGTACGCCGCCAGCATCGGGATCACCCGCTGGGCCTGGAGCCGGCCCGCCTGGAGCAGCGGCCGGAGCCGGTCGTCCTGGCGGCGCCACATCTTCCGGGAGCGCGCGTCGCCGTGCCGCAGGACCACCACCGCGTGGGTCTTGCGCCGCAGCGGGTAGGCCTCGCGCAGCGTGACGCGGTCGTGCTCGTAGCTGAGCAGCGTGCGCGCCTCGTCGTACGGCACCCAGGCGACCTGGTCGATCTCGTCGTTCGGGCGGTAGCCGGAGACGTCGGGGTCGCCGACCGCGCGGCCGACCCAGTAGGACACCGTCTTCATCCGGCCACCGGTCACCGGGTAGCGCTGCCCGTGCAGCGGCGGCCCGAGCCGGACGTGGAGCCCGGTCTCCTCCTCGACCTCGCGGACCGCGGCCGAGGTGATGTGCTCGCCCGGATCGAGCTTGCCCTTGGGGAATGACCAGTCGTCGTAGCGGGGACGATGCACGACGAGCACCCGCTTGCCGGAGCCGAAGACGACGGCGCCGGCGGCGAGCACGTCCTTCCCGGGCATGGCGTCAGGGTACGGCTCTTAGTCCGGCGCCGTAGCGAGCGGGGCTTCGCGCCGTTCTGGCAAGAAGGAGGTGCGAAGGCAGGCCGGAGGCCCGTCGAGTCGCCGACGACGCCGTCCAGAACGGATGCGAAGGCTCGCGCAGCCGGCGCTTTCCGGATCGGGAGTCGTGCCCTTAGTCTCACACCCCCGGAGCCGCGAACAGGAGCCCCCGTTGTCGAAGCGCACCACGGTCGCGATGGTGGTCGTCGCGGCGCTCGTCGTGGTGGCCGCCTCGCTGGTCGGTGTCCGGCTCTGGCGCGACCACGACCGCACCCCGCTGGAGCGGGCCGCGTCGTACGCCCCGGCGGACGCGCAGCGGCTCTCGTGGACGGACTGGGCGGCGGTCCGCGACCGCGTCGGCGCCCACCTCGACGAGGACTCCTCCCCCGGGAAGGTCGAGGACTTCCTCGACGAGGGGTACGACGACGACCTGACCGCCGCGTCGGCCCTCGTCCAGTCGGCCCGCGTGCTCCAGGCCCACTTCGGCTTCTCGCCCGCGACCGTCTCGTGGGAGCTCTTCAGCCAGGCCGATGACGGCGCCGTGGTGATCCTCAAGCTGCCGGACGACGCCGACCTCGACCACGTCGGGGACCAGCTCGAGGCGAGCGGCTTCACGCGGCCCGACCGCGACGACGGCGTCTGGCAGGGGGGCGACACCCTGCTCCCGGAGATCGGCGCCGACCTGACCCCCGAGCTGCAGTACGTCGCGATCGACGCTGGCGACGGCCTCGTGCTGACCAGCGACAAGGCCGACTACCTCCAGGGCGTCGTCGACCACCTGGGCGACACCGACCTCCCCGACCCGATGCAGGAGGTCGTCTCGGCGTCGGGCGACGCGCTCTCGGCGTCGGTCTACGCGGGCGACTACACCTGCTCGGCGCTCGCGATGAGCCACGCGGACGACGACGACCAGGCGACCGGCGAGCGGCTGGTCGCCGAGGCGGGCGAGGTCAACCCGGTCACGGCGTTCGCGATGTCGATGCAGCCCGGCGGCCACGTGCTGGTGGCGATGGGCTTCGAGGACGACGACCAGGCCCGGACCAACGCCGACACCCGTGCGACGCTCGCGGCGGGACCGGCCCCCGGACAGGGCGGCGACTTCACCGACCGCTTCACGGTCGCGTCGGCGACGGCGGACGGCGATCTGGTGCGGCTCGACCTGGTCCCGGTCGAGGGCGCGTACGTGCTCTCGGACCTCTCGTCGGGTCCGGTGCTCTTCGCGACCTGCTAGCTGCCCTAACTGCCCTGGCGCGGCGAAGGGACGACGCCGAGGATCTCGTCGATCTCGTCGACGCTCAGGTGCTCCTCGGACTCGCTGGCCGCGATGATGAGGTTCGTGGTCAGCTCGACCTCGCCGAGGAGGTCGGAGTCTTCGAGGGTCACGTCGAACTGGTCGTGCTGCACCCCATCACCTGCCGCCTGCATCTCGTGTCTGACCTCCCCTAACGCCAAGACTGCCCGACGGTCACGTCCCGAAACGCCCGATCATGGAAACTGGGTGTGACCTGACGGATGTCCGGGGATGCGAAAGGGGCCCCACCGCGAACGGTGGAGCCCCTCGAAGACGTGGTGGGCTGAGCCCGAGACGTCAGTCGCGGTCAGACCGGACGGACGTTCTCCGCCTGCGGGCCCTTCGGACCCTGGGTGACCTCGAACTCGACCTTCTGGTTCTCGTCGAGGGACTTGTAACCCTGGGTCTGGATGGCCGAGTAGTGCACGAAGACGTCGTCGCCGCCGTCCTCCTGCGCGATGAAGCCGAAACCCTTCTCGGCGTTGAACCACTTCACGGTGCCCTGAGCCATTGCTCGTGTACTCCTTAGTCGGGGCGAGAACCGTCACTTCGACGGTCCACACCAGATGCGGTGACACGTCGCTCCGACTTCGCGTGAGTGGCAGGCCCACGTAAGAAGAAACGCCGTTGGATCACAAACTCCGCGGGCGTCAGACCTGCTGGAACTTGCACCTGTTGCGCCGCATACATTACCAAGCAACACGTTCCAGCAAGAGGGCTGCGTCCGGTTTTCTCAGGAGCCGGATGAAGGTTGTGGGTCCGGGGTGTGACGGACAGGCAACGCCGCACCGGTCCGGTCACCCGCTCCGGGTGATCCGCCTCGGCTCGGGCGCCCCGAGCCTGGGGACATGGGAAGCGTGCTCGGCCAGCTCCTGCCGCTCGCGGTCGGGGTGGCCATCAGCCCGGTGCCGGTCATCGCCACGATCCTGATGCTGCTGGGCCCCCGGGCGCGGGCCGCCAGCGCGGGGTTCCTGCTCGGCTGGGTGGCCGGCATCCTGCTCGCGACCGTGGTCGTCGTCGCGATCGCGTCGAGCGCCGGGCTGGACGACGACGGCGACGACCCGTCGGCCGCGGCGGGCTGGATCAAGATCGCGCTCGGCGCGCTGCTGCTCCTGATGGCGGTCCGGCAGTGGCGAGGCCGGCCCCGACCGGGACAGGAGGCGACGCTGCCGCGCTGGATGGCGGCGATCGACACCCTCACCCTCACCAAGGGCGCGGGGCTCGGACTGCTGCTCTCGGCGGCCAACCCGAAGAACCTGTTGCTGTGCGTCGCCGCGGGCACCGCGATCGGCGGCGCCGGGACCGACACCGGCGAGGTGGTCGTCGCGGTCGCGTTCTTCACCGTCCTCGCGGCCTCGACGGTGGCCGTGCCCGTGGTCGGCTACCTGGTCGCGCACGACCGGCTGGCCGGCCCCCTGGACGAGCTCAAGGTCTGGCTCGAGCAGCACAACGCCGCGGTGATGAGCGTGCTGCTGCTGATCCTCGGCGCGGTGCTGGTCGGCAAGGGCCTCCGGGTCCTCTGACGCGCGCCGACGCTCGTGGCCGGTCGCTCAGCCGGACCAGCTGGCCGAGGCGAGGACCGAGGCGATGATCTGCGCCCACTCCTCCTGGGTGCCGTCGCCGAAGTCGCGGTCGAAGTTCAGGGTGTAGGCGACCCCGTCGTGGACGAGGCCGACCTGGTCCGCCGGGCCGAGGCCCTCCTCGATGCCGGAGATGTGGTACGCCGGCTCGCCGCCGAGGCTGACGATCGGCTCGATCGTGACCGACCCCTTCTTCCACCCTCCGCCGTGCGTGGCGGCGAACTTCCCCTGGCTCATCACGCTCTCGTCCGGGTCGACGGCCGGGATCTTGCCGATCGCGAGGTAGCCGCGTCGCTGCGGGGCGTCCGCCGACACCTGGAGCGTGCCGACGCTGTTCCCGCGGGTCCACCCCTCGGGGACGTGCACCGTGAGGGCGCCGTGCGTGAGCTCCAGACCGGTGGCGGGATCGACCGACGGACTCTCCGAGGTCGGCGCCGAGCTGCCCGCGCCGGAGCTCGACGAGGTGGGTGTCGGGTCGGCCGACGGGTCGCTGCCGTCGCTGCCGCAGGCGGTCAGCACCGCCGCGAGGGCGAGGCCGGTGACCAGGACGGGGACGCCGGCGCGGGCCGGGCGTCGTCGGGGCCCCCGAGGGCCGCGCGCTAGCTTCATGACCCAGTCATACCCGCGTCGTTTTAACTCACACGGGGCTGGGAAAGTGACAGCCGAACTGGCCACACTCGGGGGAGTAGACGTGAACTTCATTGCGGAGGTGTCCGGTGTCCTGACGGGCATCGGGGTCGATCAGGACACGATCGACACGATCAAGGGTGTGCTCTACACCAACCAGGAGCTGCTGCACGAGGACCAGCCCACGACCTCGACGGTGGGGGCCTTCGGGAGGTCGGCGGCCGGCGCCGACCTCGACACCCAGACCGCCACGGCGCACGAGCACGTCGTCGAGGCGCTCAAGGAGATGATCAAGGGGCTCGGCATCTACAGCCAGAACCTCACGACCTTCATGCAGGGCATGGACGACACCGACACCGAGCAGCAGGAGCTCTACGGCACCGTGCGCCAGAGCGTCCAGGCCGCCGGGCACTACCTCAACCACCACGACTTCCACGACCACCAGGACGGTGCCTGATGCCGCGCGCGGAGGAGAGCCGCCTGATCACGGCGCTCGAGGGAGCCAAGCACGAGGTCGTCGACACCGCCCACATCGAGTGGAACCGCTGCGGCCGGGCGCTCGACATCGTCGCCACGCAGCTCCAGAAATGCTCGATGGACGTGCCCGAGGGCGAGGCCGGCCACGCGACCTCCCAGGCGATGGAGAGCGCGTTCGCGACGTCCGCGAAGGCGATGAACGACCGCGCCGAGGCGCTCCGCGGCGGCGCCGAGGCCCTGCGCCTCTCCGCGCAGGAGATCAAGGCCGCCCAGGAGGCGCACGCGGCGCTCGGCCCGGAGCCCGGTGCTCCCGGTGACTTCAAGCCGGTCGACGACGACCCCACCTCGGACAAGTCGATCAAGGCGCGCAAGGACTACGACGCGGGCGTCGCCGACTACGAGGCCACGATGGCCCACCGCGAGGCGGTCTCGAAGAAGCACGCCGACCAGATGGACACCACCTTCCAGGCCTCCTCGGCCACGATGAAGGAGATCCACGGCGAGCCCGACCCGCAGCCGGAGAAGGCGCCGACCTCGGGCGGCAGCGACCCGGGCGGCCGGACCCCGGTCACCCCGACCGGTCACCCGCCGGCCGGCCCGACCGACTCCGGTCCGTGGAACCCGCCGAAGGGTCCCACCGACACCGGCCCCACGGGCCCGACCGGCCCCGGGGACGGGCCGTCGAACACCAACAACAGCAACGACCCGACCACCGGTGGACCCGGGCCGGTCCCGACCAACGACCCGCCGCCGGACTGGTGGTACGACCACGGCGGCAGCGGCGACCCCGGCGGTTCGGGGACGGCGACCCCGGGCGGCGGACTCACCTCCGTCGGTGGCGCGGTCGGCGCCGGTGCGGGCGTGGCCGGCGGCGGCATCGCCGCCGCGGCGCTCTCCGGCGGACTGCGCGGCGTGCTCGGCGGCGGGGTCGTCCCCACCTCCGGCGTCTCCGGCGCCTCCGGCGCGGCGGGCCGAGCGATCGGCACCGGCGCCCGCGCCTCCTCGAGCGGCGTCCTCGGTCGCACCGGCACCTCGACCTCCGGTGCCTCCGGGGCCGTCGGCCGCAGCGGCACCGGCGCCCGCGGCGCCGGTGCGGCCGGCCGCAGCAGCTCCAGCCGCGCCGCCGGCAAGGCCGGCGCCGGCTCGCGCGGCGCAGGCGGCCGAGGTGGAGCCGGAGCCGCTGGTCGCGGCAAGGGCAACAAGGACGACGAGCAGGGCAAGGCCCACGAGCTCTTCGACGTCGACGAGGACTGGACCGGCGACGAGGACGGCGCTCCCCCGGTGCTCCAGTAGGGGCCGCCGTCCCCCACCGCTACGCTGGCCCGGCGGTCGGCTCCCAGCCGGCCTCCGGGCCCCTAGCTCAATTGGCAGAGCAGTGGACTTTTAATCCATGGGTTGTGGGTTCGAGTCCCACGGGGCCTACCACCGATGCCGGTCCGCGCGCGGACCGGTCTACTCCACCCGGGCGGATTCGCACGAATTTTGCCTCGCGGGGCTGCGCTCCGAGGCTCGGACTCACTAGCCTCACCGCTGTTGAACCGTCGGTGACCCGAGACGCCGGCGGTTCACCTCATTTTCCGGCCGTGTCGATCCAGTAGCGGAGCTTGTGGTTGCGGGTGTCCTCGTAGACACCACCGCCGGCCTCGATGGTCCGCCGGGAGCCGACGTTGTCGTCGTCGCAGGTGACCAGGACCCGGTCGAGGCCGAGCGCGCCGGCCTCGCCGACGGCGAGGGCGAGCGCCCGGCCGGCGTGGCCCTCACGGCGGCGGGCGGGGCGGACGGCGTACCCGATGTGGCCGCCCTCCTCCAGCAGCCAGGGCGTGAGCGCGTGCCGCAGCGCCAGGAACCCGACGACCTCGCGCGTGGGTCCGTCGCCATCGGTCATCCAGAAGTAGGTGCAGTGGACCCGGTCCTCGGGGATCGGCGTGGCGGTGTCGCCGAGCGCGACCAGCCGCTCGGCCACGGCCGCGCAGCCGGCCGGCGACACGTCGAGGTCGTCGAACTCCCAGAGCCCGGCGCCGTGCACGTGCTCCTCGCCGGCGGCGTGGAACTCGGCGATCGTCTCCGACCAGGAGTCGGCGAGGCTGGCGTCGGGATGGGAGAGCGTGGTCACGCGACGATTCCACCAACTGGTGCGGACCGGTCGCCACCGGGTTTCCGACGCGACGAAACTGAAACATGTTCTAGGATCCCCGGCGTGGCCGGGTATGTGCGCGACGAGGTGGCGGATGCGGAGATCGAGCGGCAGAGGGCGCTCTACGGTCCGTTGGCCGACGCCGTGCGCGAGCTCGTCGACGCGACCATCCGGACCACCGTCGCCGACGAGGAGATCGCCGCTGCCACGGCCCAGGTCGAGGCGCTGACGGCGCGGCTGCGCGCCGAGCAGCTCGACGGGCCGTACGGCGTCCGCTACAGCGCGTCCGGTCGCGGCCGGCCCTGGGGCAACCCCGTGGTCGGGCTGCGCAACGCGATGTCCCCGCCGGTGGTGGTCGAGCGGGAGAGCACCGGCCGGGCGTGGAGCGACTTCCACCTGGGCGCGGCGTACGAGGGACCGCCGGGACTGGTCCACGGCGGCGTCTCGGCCCTCATCCTCGACCAGCTGCTCGGCGAGGCCACCGGGGCCGGCGGCAAGCCCGGCATGACCGCGACCCTGACCCTGCGCTACCGGCGCGCGACGCCGCTCGGCGACCTGCGCGCCGAGGCCTGGATCGAGCGCAGCGAGGGCATCCGCACCTGGGCCAAGGGTCAGCTCAGCGACGCCGAGGGCGTCACCGTCGAGGCCGAGGGCCTCTTCATCCTGCCCCGCTGGGCGCGCGAGCGGATGGCCGAGCAGGACCGGCAGGAGCCGACCCCGAAGTACTTCGAGTAGGCGCTAGCCGACCCGCTGCTCGACCGGGACGCCACGCTCGCCGGAGTCGGTGAGCCGCGCCTCCTCGGCCGCCTGGGCCTCGAGCTCCGCGCGCCGGGTCGTCTCGAGCATCGCCCGCGCGGCGTCGTACGCCCCGGGGTCGGAGACGAGGTCGGCCGCACCACCCTTGAGGCGACTGAGCGCCGACCGGGCGAAGATCTGCTGCTCGGTGGTGGTGCGCTCGGACCGGCCGCGGCCGATGAACGAGACCGCCCAGTGCAGCAGCGCGGTGACGCGGCTCTTGAAGCCGGTGATGTAGACGAGGTGCAGCGCGAGCCACATCAGCCAGGCGACCACGCCGGTGAGGCGCAGCTTGCCGATCAGCGCGACCGCGCGGAACCGGCTGATGATCGCCATCGACCCCTTGTCGAAGTAGTGGAACGGGCCCTGGGACGCCTTGCCCTTGATCCGGTTGTCGATCTCCTTGCCGGCGTACTTGGCGCCCTGGATCGCGACCTGGGCGACACCCGGGAGGTTGTCGAGCGCGATCATGTCGCCGACCACGAAGACCTCGGGGTGACCGGGCAGGGTGAGGTCGGGGTTGACCGCGATCCGGCCGGCACGGTCGAGCGGGGCACCGCTCTGCTCGGAGAGGGTCTTGCCGAGCGGGTTGGCCTGGACGCCGGCGGCCCAGATCTTCGCGACGCTCTCGATGCGCTCGACCCGGCCGTCCTTGAACTTCATCTCGATGCCGCGCTCGTCGACGTCGGTCACCATCGCGCCGAGGATCACCTCGACACCGAGCTTCTCGAGCTCCGACTTGGCCTTCGCGCCGAGCTTCTGCCCGAACGGCGGGAGCACCTGCGGCGCCGCGTCGACCAGGATCACCCGCGCGTGGCGGGTGTTGATGGCGCGGAAGTCCTTCTTCAGCGTGCGGTGCGAGAGCTCGGCGATCTGGCCCGCCATCTCCACCCCGGTCGGGCCGGCGCCGACCACGACGAAGGTGAGCAGGTGGTCGACGTTCTCGCCGCGCTGGGCGCCGATCTCGGCGAGCTCGAACGCACCGAAGATCCGGCCGCGGAGCTCGAGGGCGTCGTCGATGCTCTTCATGCCGGGCGCGAACTCGGAGAAGTGGTCGTTGCCGAAGTAGGACTGACCGGCGCCCGCCGCGACGATGAGCGAGTCGTACGGCGTCGTCGTCTCGCGGCCCAGCACCTTGGAGGTGACCGTGCGGGCGTCGAGGTCGATGTCGGTGACCTCGCCGAGCAGCACCTGGGCGTTGTCCTGGCCGGCCAGGATCTCGCGGGTCGACGGCGCGATCTCGCCCTGGGACAGGATGCCGGTCGCGACCTGGTAGAGCAGCGGCTGGAAGAGGTGGTGGGTCGTCTTCGCGATCAGCGTGACCTCGACGTCGGACCGGCGCAGTGCCTTGGTGCCGAAGAGACCGCCGAACCCGGAGCCGATGACGACCACGCGGTGGCGTCCCTCGCTCCCGATCGGCTGGTGGGTTTCCTGCGGGACTGGCTGCGCTGCCATGTCGGACCTTTCGTGCCGCGATTGGATCGTGCTAACTGAACACGGTCGCTCGTACCCATTGTTCCGCCGAGACCCCCCGACCTCGCAATCGGGGGGTCTGTTCGATCACATCAGCCGTCCTCGGAGCCCGGCGCGACGGATCGCCTCGTCGGTACCCGTCCAGACCGCGTGGATCTCCGTCTGAAAGCGAGGTTTCACCCCGAAATCGCAGGGGTACACGAGCCGACAATGGCACTGCCATGACCAGACGAGCCCCTTCGGAGACCAACCGTGCCGCTGAATCGGCCAGCCCTGTCCTTGGGCTCGGGTCCCCGCAGCGTGCAGGACGCACGCCGCTGGGTGGTCGACACCTGCCGTGAGATCGGTCGCGACGAGCTCGTTGAGTGCGCCGAGCTCGGCACCTCCGAGCTGGTCACCAACGCACTCCTGCACGCGGGACCGCCCCTCTCGGTGCGGGTGCGCGGCACCCGCGAGCACCCGCGCGTCGAGGTCCGCGACGGCTCGGTCGAGCCGCCGCTGATGCCCGGCAGCGAGACCCTCGACGACGAGCTGCTGCTCACCTTCGGCCGCGGGCTCAGCATCGTGGCCCGCTGCTCGAGCGCGTGGGGGGTCGACATCGAGGAGGACGGCAAGACCGTCTGGTTCGCGCCGGCCGCCCACTACGGCGACGAGATGGTGCCCGGCGTGGTCACCGGCACGAGCGCGCCGGCCGCCGACCCCGCGGCGGGCGAGGACGAGATGCGCATCCACCTGCACGGCGTACCCCTGCGGTCCTTCATCGAGTTCCAGCGCCACTACCGCGAGCTCCGTCGGGAGGTGCGGCTCCTCGCGCTCGCCCACGAGGCCGACTACCCCCTCGCCAAGGACCTCTCCGACCTCTTCGGCTCGCTGGAGAGCGACCTGCGGGCGGGGCTCGGCGCCGACCAGATCGAGACCGCGCTCGCGTCCGGCAGCGCGACCGCCGACCTCGAGGTCGCGATGCCGCGGCCGACCGCGGCGACCATCGGGCGCTTCATCGAGCTGCTCGACCTCGCCGACGCCTTCTGCCGGGAGGAGCGGCTGCTCTCGCTCGCCCGGACCCCCGAGCAGCGCCGTTTCCAGCGCTGGTTCCTCAGCGAGTTCGTCCGGCAGGAGGGCGGCGAGGCCGCGCTCGCGTGGCAGGATGCGCCCGTGGCCGGCCGGCAGAGCAGCGTCTCTTGAGCGATCGCTCCCCCCTGCCGCGCCTCGTGCTCGCGGTCGCCATCGGTGGCTCGCTCGGCGCCCTGCTGCGGTGGTGGCTGACCGACCTCTTCCCGAGCGACCCCGACGACTTCCCCTGGGCGACGTTCGCGATCAACGTCACCGGCTCCTTCCTGCTCGCGCTGCTGCCGGCCCTCACCGCCGTACGCCGCAGCCGGACGCTCGCCGTGGGCCTCGGCCCGGGCCTGCTCGGCGGCTACACCACGCTGTCGGCCTACTCCGAGCAGACGCGCGCGCTGCTCGACCACGGGCGGACCGCGACCGCCGGCCTCTACCTGCTCGGCACGCTGGCCGCCTGCCTGGTCGCGGTCGCGATCGCCGACCACTGGTCGACGCTCGCCCAGCGCGGCGACTTCGAGGCCGAGGGCGGTGACGAGTGACGCCGCTCCTGGTCGCGCTGGGCGCCGCAGTGGGGGCGCCCTGCCGCTTCCTGCTCGCCACCCGGCTCGACGGCCGCTGGCACCGCGGGACGTTCGTCGCCAACGTCGCGGGCTCGTTCCTGCTCGGTCTCTTCTCCGCGCTCGCGCTCTCCGACCACGCCGCGGCGCTGCTCGGCACCGGCTTCTGCGGCGGCTTCACGACCTACTCGTCCTTCGCCGTCCAGACCCACGGGCTCGGGCGGCGGCGCGGCGCGGCGTACGCCGTCGCGACGATCGTCGTCGCGCTCGGCGCGTGCGCTCTCGGCTGGACGGTGGGTCAGGCGTAGCCGAGGTCGTGCAGGCGCTCGTCGTCGATGCCGAAGTGGTGGGCGATCTCGTGGACGACCGTGATCCGCACCTCGTCCTCGACCTCCGCGCGCGAGTCGCACATGTCGAGCAGGTTGTCGCGGAAGACGAAGATCCGGTCGGGCAGCTCCATCGACGGGTCGCCCCAGCGGTCGGTCAGCGCGATGCCGTCGTAGAGGCCGAGCAGGTCGGGGTCGTCGGCCGGGGCCTCGGCCTCGACCAGCACGACGACGTTGCGCACCAGGGCGGCGATCTCGTCGGGGATCGCGTCGAGCGCGCGGTCGACGAGGGCGTCGAACTCCTCGGGCGTCATCTCGACCGGCATGGGGCCAGTCTGGCGGATCGCTGGGAACTGGCCGGAAATGAGCGGCGCCCCCGGATCTCGCGATCCGGGGGCGTCTGCTGGCGACCCCGACGGGACTCGAACCCGCGGCCTCCGCCGTGACAGGGCGGCGCGCTAACCAACTGCGCTACGGGGCCATGCTTCGGTGGTGCTGTCGCTCCAACCGGTGAAGCGAGGGAACTCTAACCCACGTCCCCGCCGGTGTCCCAATCGGCGTCGGTCAGCCGGGACGCACGGTGATCGACCAGCCCTCGCCGGCCCGCGTGTAGACCACCCGACGGCTCGCGGCGTCCTCGCGACCCCACCACAGCACCAGCCGCTCGGGGCGCACGCACCGCCCGGTCCAGGTCGCGGACGGCGTCAGCGACTCCGGCGGGTGCTCGGCGCAGAACGCCGCCCACCGCTCCTGCCGTTCGGGGAGCGGCCGGGCGGCGAGGTCGGCGTCATTGAGCCAGGCGAGCACCTTCAGGTACGCCGACCGGCGGTTGTAGGCGCGCACCTCCTCCGCAGGGTCCGCCGGGACGACGGTCCCCTGGACGACGACCTGCCGGGCGATCGCGGGGAGGTGGATCACCAGGGCCGCACGGGGCACCCGGTCGACCTCCGCGATCTTGTCGGAGCGACTGTCGGTGTGGAACCAGAAGCCCAACCCGTCGTACTCGCTGAGCAGCACGGTGCGAGCCGCGGGCCAGCCGTCGACGGACGTCGTCGCCAGGGTCATCAGCGGGCGGACGGGGTCGTCGTTGCCCGGCAGCCACTCGGTCAGGAGCTCGAAGGGGTCCGCCGGCGCCTCGGTCACGGGGCGACCCGGCGCTGCGGCTCGACGGGCGGCGAGGCCATCTTCGAGCCCGCGCCGGTCACGACGTCCGGGGTGACGAGCTTGCCGGGGTTGAGCAGCCCTCCGGGGTCGGTCGTGACGGCCAGCTCCCGGGCCCGGTCGGGCAGGTAGTCGACGTACCACTGGTGCGGGTTGTGGAAACCGACGTCGAGGGCGGTGAGGCGCTCGAACCCGGCCCACACGTCCTCGGCACCGGTGTACGGCGCGACGAGCATCCCGATCGGCCGGCCCGCCTGTCCCTCGAGGTGCAGCATCGCGCCGGGGTAGACCTCGTGCAGCTCGTCGACCCGGTCGATGAGGGAGTCGCCGCTGACCTCGACGTGGAACCACCGGCGGTCGGTGGTCCGCATCAGCCACTCGACGGGGTGGTTGTAGCTGATGGTCGACACCTTCATCGCTGGCTGGAGGCCGCTGCGCACCGCCTCGACCGTGCCGCCGGCGGCCACCACGAGCCGCTCGGCCTCGGCCACCGAGGCGGGGTCGAGGATCGCCCGCAGGCTCGCCCGCCCGGCCGGCAGCGCGGCGTCGGCCGGGAGCGCCGCGGCCACCTCGGGCAGGTCGGCGGAGACCAGCCGCGGCGTCGGGGTCAGCGCCGTGAGCGCCCGCACGAGCGCGAACGCGTCGTGGAAGTCCTCGAACGAGGCGTAGAAGGCCTGCCAGTCCTGGAGCGGCTCCAGGTGGAGGGTGACCCGCGCGATGATCCCGGCCGTCCCGTAGTTGTGCAGGTAGGCCTCGGTCTCCTCCCCCTCCAGGTGCACGAGCGCGGCGTCGGGGACGGCGTGCACCACGTCGAGCGCCTTGACGTAGCCGGTGTGCAGCATGCCGTGCCGGATCGACCCGGTGCCGCCGGAGCCGCCGGAGACGAAGCCGCCGATGGACGAGGACACCGTGGACGGGAACATCAGCAGCTGCTGGCCGGTCTTCGCGGCCGCCTTCTCCAGGGAGATCATCGTCGCCCCCGCATCGGCGGTCAGGAAGCCGTCGCCGACCTCCACGACGGTGCGCGCCTTCGACATGTCGAGGACCAGACCTCCGGCCATCGGGATCGCCTGGCCGTAGTTGCCGGTGCCCTTGCCGCGGGGCGTGATCGGGACGCCGTGGCGCACCGCGGCGCCCACCACGAGCGCGATCTCCTCGGCACTGACCGGTGACGCGACCAGCTGCGCGCGGCCGAGCGGGAGCCGGTCGACCACGACCGGCGACATCACGGCGCCGTCGACCGATGCCTTGTCGAGCGAGGCGGGGTCGTCGCTCACCGCGTCGGCCCCGATCAGCTCGCGCAGCTCGGCGGCGAGGGCGTGCATCGTGTCGGGGGCGACGGCGGCGAGGACGGGGGTGGTCATGCGGGCTCCTTGGCGGACGAGACGGGCGAGACGGGCGAGACAGGGGGACGGGTCGGGGCGAGCGCGTGGACGGCGTGGCTGTGGGCGACCAGGCGTCCGGCGTGGACGACGTACCGGTCGGGACCGGCGTCGGCGACGACCTCGGCGAGGTTCGCCCCGCGGACCGCGAGGAGGTCGGCCCGACGCCCGGGCACGGCCCCGGCGAGGGGCAGCGACATGACCCGGCGCGCGCCGTCGGTGACGGCCGTGACGGCCTCGTCGAGCGTCAGGTGGCCGGCCGAGACGAGCAGCGAGGCGGTCTCGAGCGCGTCGCTGCGCCCGACCGGGTTGAAGGGGTCCCGGACGTTGTCGGCACCGCCTGCCACGGGTACGCCGGCGTCGAGCAGCGCCCGGAGCGCCGTCAGCCCCCGCGGCGTGGCCACCGGGTGCTCCCACCCCTGCAGGTAGAGGTTGGTGATCGGCAGGGACACGATGCCCATCGGGCTCGCGGCGATCTCGGCCACGACCTGCTCCAGCTCCTCGGCGTCGAGCGTGCCGAGGCGGACGCAGTGCCCCGCGGTGACGGGGCGCGTCCAGCCGCGGACCGCCCGGGCGAACGCCACGATCGTCAGCGGTCCGTCGAGCGACTCGTCGGTGTGGAGGTCGATGCCGACGTCGTGCTGCTCGGCCAGGCGCACGGCGCGGGCGAGCTCGTCGAACGGGTCGGTCGCGAGGTGCGGGGCCCCGCCGACCAGGTCGACGCCGAGGTCGAGCGCCTCGGCGTACGCGTCGTCGTCGACCAGCTCGTGGCCGAGGGCCACGAGCTGGAGGTCCATCAGTCCCGCCAGCTCCTCGCGGACCTCGACCAGGGCGCGGACCCCGCGCAGCGGCTGGTCGCCGCGGAGCAGGTCGACATGCGTCCGTACGGCGGTGGTGCCCTGGCGCAGCATCCGCAGGGCCTGCTCCCGGGCGCGGGCGGCGATCTCCTCGGTGGTCATCGTCGCGCTGTGCGCGACCCACGAGTCGATCGCCCGGACCAGGTCGCCCATCGGCGGCTGGATGGCGTCCCAGCTGCGCGCCTTGTCCAGGTGGGCGTGGGGCTCGGCCGGGGCGGTCATCAGCACGAAGCCGGTCAGGTCGAGCTCGGCCGCGGGGCCGTCCGGCGCCGGCGCCGCGCCGCCGCCCGGGACCACGTCGGTGACCGTGTCGTCGTCGATCACGACGTCGACGACGCGGCCGTCGGGCAGGGTGGCGTGGCGCAGCACCTGCAGGTCCCGGGGGAGTGACACGGGCCGTCCTTCCGCTGCAAGATGTTGATGTGTTCAACATCTGCGAACGTACGGAGCCGCAGTTTCGGTGACGTGAATCGTTCGTTTCATGCCCGTCACGCATCGCGCCCGCCCGATGAACCCGAGGAACCCCGAGGAACCCCGTGCCGACCAGGCCGACCCAGCCGACGACCTCTCCCCCGACCGACGACCCCGACACCCGCGACGCCCGCGCCCTGGGCGAGCGCATCCGCGCCGCCCGCCACGCGCGCGGGCTCACGCTCGTCCAACTCGCCGAGCTCAGCTCGCTGTCCCACCCCTTCCTCAGCCAGCTCGAGCGGGGCCAGGCCCGCCCGAGCATGTCCTCGCTCCAGCGCATCGCGCACGCCCTGGGGACCAGCCAGGTCGAGCTGCTCGCCGTGCCCGACACCAGCCCGCCGGGTGACGACGACCCGCGGGTGCTGCGCGCCACCGCCGGCCGGACGGGTGGGTACGGCGCCGCCCACGCCCGCGTCCTCTACGACGCGGCCGCGCCCTTCCAGACGCTCGAGGTCGCGGGGTCCAACACCGACTTCGGCCAGGCCTACGTGCACGTCGAGCACGAGTGGGTCTACGTCGTCAGCGGCCGCGTCGAGGTGCGACTCGACGGCGAGGTCTCCCTGCTCGCGCCGGGCGACTCCCTCGCCTGCCCGTCGGAGGTCGCCCACCACTGGCGGTCCCCGGACGGTCGCCCCTACCTGCTCGTCGTCGTGAAGGAGCACCTGCGCCGCTCATGAACACTGACGCTGCCGACCTGCTGGTGCGGGGAGCCCGGCTCATCACCATGGCGCCGGGCGCCGACGACCTCGGGTACGTCGAGTCGGGCTGGCTGCTGGTCGCCGACGGCCGGATCGCGGCCCTCGGCGCGGGCGACCCGCCGGCCGACGTCTCGGCCGCGGAGGTCCTCGACGTGGACGGGGCGTTCGTGGCGCCGGGCTTCGTGTCGACCCACAGCCACCTCTTCACCAGCGCCAGCCGCGGGCTCGGGGTCTCCGAGACGCTCTACGGCTGGTGCGACTCGATGCTCGGACTGCTCCGCCACGCCGGTGCCGAGGACATCTACTGGACGACGCTGCACGGCGCGCTCGACTTCCTGGGCAACGGCGTCACGACGGCCTACGACTTCACCGACCCCCGGATCCCGTGGGAGCCGATGGTCGCCGGCGTACGGCAGGTGGTCGGACGGCTGCGGCCCGCCGACTACCAGCTGCGCCAGGTCGACGCGAAGACCGACGCGGGGCTGCGCTTCGTGAACTCGACGTCGCTCGACGACGCGGTCGGCACGAGCGACGAGGTGCTCGGCCGGTTCGCCCAGGTCTGTGACTACGTCGCGGGGCTCGACCCCGACGTGGCCCTGGGCAACGCGGTGACCGGCGGCGTGCAGTGGTCGAACCGCCCGGACGCGGCGGAGCTGGAGGTCGAGGCGATGCGTCGCCACGGCGCCCTCAACCAGGCGCACTTCCTCGAGACGCGGGAGGCGGTCGAGGTGCAGCGGTCGAAGTTCGCGCTCTACCGCGACTCCGGCGCACTCGGGCCGCGGATGATCTTCGGGCACTTCATCCAGACCACCGACGAGATCATCGCCGCCGCGGCCGAGTCCGGCAGCGGCATGTCGTGGCAGCCCTCGTCCAACGGGCGGCTCGCGTCGGGGACCGCCAAGGTGCCGCAGATGCTCGCGGCCGGGATGACCGTGGGCATGGGCCTGGACGACCAGGCCTGCACCGACGTGTCCGACCCGTGGCAGAACATGCGGGCGGGGATGTTCCTGGTGCGCGCCGAGAGCGGCCGGCCGCTCGACATGATGCCGGAGACCGTGCTGCGCCTGCACACGCTCGGCGGGGCGGAGCTGCTCGGGGTGGCCGACCGGGTCGGCAGCCTCGAGGTGGGCAAGCTGGCCGACTTCGTCGTGGTCGACCCGGCCGCGCCGGACGTCGGTCCGCTGTGGCACCCCGTCCGCTCCTACGTGCTCGCCTGCGGCCTGCGCAACCTCAAGCGGGTCTACGTCGGCGGGCGGCTCGTGTCGCGGGAGGGCGTCTCGACGAGCCCGCTCGCCGCGGAGGCCAGCCGCAAGGTGCGCGAGGTCCTCGGCGCGCTGGCGCGCGAGCACGGCTGGCCGGCCTGACCCTCCGCACGCGCTGATCGGGAGCGGTCGCTGGTTACGACTGCGTCATGCCGGCGAAACGTTCGTCTCGTAGCGTCCGTGAATGTTGAGCAGATCAACATCGCCGTTTCGTCTCCCCGGCCCGAGAGCGAGCCCGCATGCCCGTCGCCGCGACCCGTGACGCCACCACCAGCACCACCCCACCGGGAACCCTGATCGACTTCCGCGACGTCGCGATGCGCTTCCCCAACGGCACGGTCGCGCTCTCGGGCGTCGACATCACGGTGCGGCGCGGCGAGTTCGTGACCGTCGTCGGCCCCTCCGGCTGCGGCAAGTCGACGCTGCTGCGGATCGCGTCCGGCCTCGAGACCGCGAGCGACGGGACCGTCACCGTCAACACCGACCGGATCGGCTACGTCTTCCAGGACGCCACGCTGCTCGCCTGGCGCGACGTACGCCGCAACGTCGAGCTGCTCGCCGAGCTCAACGGCATGTCGCGGGCGGGTCGCCGCCAGAAGGCCCAGGCCGCGATCGAGCTCGTCGGCCTCGAGGGCTTCGAGAAGCACATGCCCAAGCAGCTCTCGGGCGGCATGCGGATGCGCACCTCGCTGGCGCGCTCGCTCACCCTCGACCCGGAGCTCTTCCTCTTCGACGAGCCGTTCGGGGCGCTGGACGAGATCACCCGTGAGCGGCTCAACGACGAGCTGATCCGGCTCTTCGTCGAGCAGGGCTTCGCCGGCATGTTCATCACCCACTCGGTCTCCGAGGCCGTCTACCTCTCCACCAAGGTCGTCGTGATGTCCGGCCGACCCGGTCACATCGTCAGGACGATCGACGTACCGCTGCCGATGCCGCGCGATCCCGACATCCGCTACACCCCGGAGTTCGCGGCGCTGGTCGGCGAGGTGTCGCACGCACTGCGAGAGGGGCACCGCTGATGTCCACCACCGAAGGCACCGTCGAGCAGACCGTCGAGGAGACGGTCGAGCCCACCGCCGCGAGCACCCCGGCGTACGTCGCGCCGCCGCGACCGCGCGCTGGTCGACGCATCCTGGGCTGGGTGACGATCGCCGGCCCGCCCCTGATCGTCTTCGGCCTCATCGTCGCGGCCTGGTACGCCGTCAACGCGAGCCTGGCCGAGAACAAGAAGTTCCTGCTGCCCACCCTCGACGAGGTGATCTCGCAGGGCTACCTGGACAGCACCATCCGCAGCCAGATCCTCGAGAGCCTCTGGCAGACCTCGAAGGTCGTGATCGTCGGGCTGGCCATCGCCGCGGTGATCGGCATCGCCTGGGCGGTCGCGATGTCGATGGCCACCTGGGTGCAGCGCTCGACGTACCCCTACGCCGTCATCCTCCAGACCATCCCGATCCTGGCCATCGTCCCGCTCATCGGCGTCTGGTTCGGCTACGAGTTCAAGGCCCGCGTGGTCGTCTGCGTGATGATCGCGCTCTTCCCGATGGTCTCCAACACGCTCTTCGGGCTGCAGTCCGTGGACCGGCCGCTGCACGAGCTCTTCGCGCTCCAGCGGGCCCGGCGCGGCACGGTGCTGGCCAAGCTGATGTTCCCCGCCGCCCTCCCGGCGATCTTCGTCGGGCTGCGCACCTCGGCCGGGCTGGCCGTGGTCGGTGCCATCGTCGGCGACTTCTTCTTCCAGCGCGGCACCCCGGGTCTGGGTTCGCTGCTGATGATCTACGCGCGCCAGACCCTCTACGCCGAGCTGTTCGCGGCGATCTTCGTGGCGGCGCTTCTCGGGGTCCTCGTCTTCGCGCTGTTCGGCCTGCTCTCCAAGCTCGCCGTCGGCCGTTGGTACGAACCGGTGAAGTGAACAACCCAACGGAAAGAGAGACACCCTCGATGCGCAGATCCTCACGGCGTGTGGCCGCCCTCGCGGGCGCCCTGACCCTCGTCACCGCTCTGGCCGCCTGCGGCTCCTCCGACGACACGCCCACCGCCGCGGAGTCCGCCGACGCCAGCGGGGTGGACCTCGCCGCGGCCGGCTGTCCCTCCACCATCGTCGTGCAGACCGACTGGAACCCCGAGTCCGAGCACGGCCACCTCTACGAGATGCTCGGCGACGACGCCGTCATCGACGCCAACAAGAAGTCGGTGACCGGCACGCTCTACTCCCAGGGCAAGTCGACCGGCGTCAACCTCGAGATCCGTGCGGGCGGCCCGGCGATCGGCTACACCGGCGTCGGCCAGCAGATGTACACCGACGACTCGATCACGATGGGCTACATCACCACCGACGACCAGATCGCCAACTCGGCCAAGCAGCCGACCAAGGCCTTCTTCGCCCCGCTCGACCAGAGCCCGATCATGGTGATGTGGGACCCGGAGTACTACCCGGACGTCGAGGGCGTGGACGACCTGAAGGCGGCCCTGGACGAGTCCGGCGGCGTGTGGCGCTACTTCGCCGGCTCGGCGTACCAGGACTACCTGCTCGACGCCGGCTACGTGTCGAAGAGCAGCCAGGACTCCAGCTACGACGGCACGCCCGCGAACTTCGTCGCCGCCGGCGGCAAGGACGTGCAGCAGGGCTTCGCCTCGGCCGAGCCCTACATCTACGAGAACGAGGTGCCGAGCTGGGGCAAGCCGGTCAAGTACGCGCTGATCTCCGAGACCGGATGGGACCCCTACCAGTCCGAGATGGCCGTGCGCACGGCCGACTTCGACAAGCTCTCCCCCTGCCTCAAGGCACTGACCCCGGTGCTCCAGCAGGCGGAGGTCGACTTCTTCGCCGACCCGAGCAAGGCCAACGCGCTGATCCTGAAGCTGGTGCAGGAGTACAACACCGGCTGGACCTACAGCCAGGGCGTGGCGGACTACTCGGTCGACACGATGATCTCCGACAAGCTCGTCGGCAACGGGACGAACGACACCCTCGGTGACTTCGACGACGACCGGATGAGCACCTTCCTGGAGACGGCGCTGCCGATCTACCAGAAGCTGAAGTCGCCGGTGAAGGACGGTCTCCAGGCCTCCGACCTCTACACCAACGAGTTCATCGACCCCTCGATCGGGCTCTCCTAGGGATCGCGCCCGGCCGCCGGGGCCCACGGGTCCCGGCGGCCGGGCAGCACCCGCCAGACGAAGCAGCGAGGAAGCAGGAGAAGAGGGCACGTGGGCGACACCCGCAAGCTGGCCGAGCTCACCGGACCGCAGACCCTGGAGGTGCTCGGCGACGACTCGATCCTCGTCGTACCGATCGGGGCGATCGAGCACCACGGTCCGCACCTCCCGCTGGTGACCGACGCGCTCACCGCCGAGTCCGTCGCCACGGCCGCGGTGTCCGCCGCCGTGGCCGCAGGCCTCGACGTCTGGCAGCTGCCGACCATCTCGGTCGGCAAGTCCGACGAGCACCACTGGGCGTCGGGCACCCTGTGGCTGCGGGCCGAGACGCTGCTCGACACCCTCGTCGACCTCGGGCGATCGGTGGCCGCGACGCCGGCCCGCAAGCTCGTCTTCCTCAACGGGCACGGGGGGAACGTCGCGATGCTCGGCGTCGCGCTGCGAGAGATCCGGCGGCACTTCGGGCTGATGACCTTCGCGATGCCGGCGATGCGCGTGCCCGACGAGGGCCCCGAGCTCGGCGCGGCCGACGAGGAGGGCATCGGCATCCACGGCGGCTGGGCCGAGACCTCGATCGTGCTGCACCTGCGCCCCGACCTGGTCCGCACCGATCGGCTCGTCCGCAACGTGCCGGCGGGCCTGGGCGCGTGGGAGCAGCTCGGCTTCAACGGCAAGCCCGTCGCGTTCGGCTGGCTCAGCGACGACTTCGGTCCGCTGGGGATCGTCGGCGACGCGACCACCGCGTCCGCCGATGCGGGCAAGCGGATCTTCGAGCACAGCACGGACGAGGCGGTCGCCGCTCTGGGCGAGATCGACCGGTTCGAGCTCCCGCCCCGCACCCGGCTGTCGTGACGACCGCGACGGACGGCCGGTTCACGGGGACCGGGGTGCTGGTCACGGGCGCTGCCTCGGGCATCGGCCGACGGATCGGCGAGCGCTTCGCGGCCGAGGGCGCCAGGGTCGTGTGCCTCGACCGCGTCGTGCCCCACGCCACCGACCATCTCGCGTGCGCCGTCGTCGCCGACGTGGGCGACGAGTCGTCGGTGGCCGCGGCCTTCGACGATGCGGCCGCCACGGTCGGCGGCCTGTCCGTGGTCGTGCACTGCGCCGGCATCCACCACCTCGCGCCGCTGACGGCGACGAGTGTGGAGGCCTGGCAGCGGGTCAACGACGTCAACGCACTCGGCACGTTCCTCGTCACCCGAGCGGCCGGCGCCCACATGATCGCGCGCGGCGACGGCGGCCGCGTGGTCAACATCGCGAGCATGGCCGCCAAGCAGGGCGGCGCGCACGAGGCGGCGTACGCCGCGAGCAAGGCCGCCGTCGTCGCGCTGAGCCGCGTGGCCGCACTGGAGTGGGGCCCGCACGGCATCACCGTCAACGCGGTCTGCCCGGGCTACGTGCCGACCGAGATGGGCGCCGACTCGCGCACCGAGGAGGACGTCCGTCGCTGGTCGTCGCTGTCACCGCTCGGCCGCCTGGGCACGCCCGACGACGTCGCCGGCCTCGTGCTCTTCCTCGCGTCGGCCGAGGGGGCCTACCTGACCGGCCAGGCGCTCAACGTCACCGGCGGGATGGCGATGCACTGACCGCTCGGCGCTCGTCAGCCGGAGCGTCGTACGGCGAGGAGGGCGCTCAGTCGTGCGGCGACGGCGCGCTCGTCGGCCGTCCGGAGGACGTGGTCACGGACGACGACCCGCCCGCCGACGACGACGTCGCGGGGCCGGCGGCCGGGCGCGGCCCACAGCAGGCCGGCGACCGGGTCGGCGACGCCGGCGTCCGCCACGCCGGACACGTCCCACACGCACAGGTCCCCGGCACTCCCCTCGCCCAGGTGCCCGAGGTCGGGACGGCCGAGCCCGGTGGCCGAACCCCGGGTGGCCATCTCCAGTACGTCCCTGGCGGAGAGGGGCGAGCCGGTCAGCGCGGAGACCTGCAGGGCCAGGCGGCCGTCGGCCAGCAGGTGACCGGCGTCGTTGAGGCCGCCGCCGCTGGTGCCGAGTCCGACGGCGATGCCGGCGGCCCGCAGGTCGCCGACGCGGGAGACGCCCCAGCCCATCGGGACGTCGAAGCCGGGCGCGTGGGTGCCGGTGACGCCCGCGGTCGCGAGAGCGGCGACCTCGTCGGGCAGCAGGTCGACGAGGTGCGCCAGCGTCACGTCGGGCGCGAGCCAGCCCCAGTCGCCGAGCAGCTCGATCGGCCGGCGGCCGTAGCGGTCGAGCGCGATGGCGACGTCGACCTGCTCGTTGGCCTGGGTGCGCCGACGCAGCCCTCGGTCGCGCGCCACCTCGGCCATCGCGTCGAAGGTCTCGCGCGCGTCGCTGTGCGCCCCGGCCGGGCCGACCGCCACCTGCAGCATCCCGTCGGCGCTGACGCCGCCGACCGGCACCAGCTCCTCGGCGATCGCACGGGCCGACTCGGCCGCCCACACCGCGTCGTCGCGGGCGCTGCCGCGCACGAACACGAGCCGCGACCCGAGGTGGGCGGCGGCCGCGACCACCGCCGCCGCCATCTCGACCGTGAGGTCGAGCGAGGCGTCGAACGGCCAGTTGAGCATGTGGTCGGCCACCGTCGTCACGCCGCACAGCAGTCCCTCGGCTACCGCGACCGCGGCCGCAGCGCCGATCAGCTCGGGGTCGAGCCCGACCTCGGCGTACGCCGCCGCCATCGTCGGCAGCCACTGCGCCATCGGCACCCCGCGGGTGCCCGGCAGCGTCCGGAAGGCGCTCTGGGCCAGGTGGTGGTGGGCGTTGACTAGTCCGGGCGTCACGACGCAGCCCGTCGCGTCGAGGACCGTGACGACGTCCTGTCCGTCGTCGACCTCGACGTCGCCCGCAGTCTCGACACCGTCGCCGCGCACGACCGCAACGGCGCCGCGCACCAGCAGCGTCATCCGCGCTCCCTTCCCGACCGGGAACAGTGAAGCGCGCCCACGTTGCGGGCAGATCTCGCGCGCGCAACGTGCTGGTCCTGGCACCCCCAACCGGATTCGAACCGGCGCTACCGCCGTGAAAGGGCGGGGTCCTGGGCCGCTAGACGATGGGGGCCCGTGCTCGCTCGAGCACGAGCGGAATCATACGGGGCCGCGCGGATGGGACGGGCCGCCGCTGCGGGATTCACCGGTGCACCGGTGAATCCCGCACTTCTCGGCCGTTGCAACGCCTGAGAAGTGACAGGCTCGCCTGAGAAGTCCGCAGTACGGCGGCGTTTTCGCAGCGTCCGGACCGCTCCTGTAAGGTGTGCGTCGCTCGGGCAGGTAGCTCAGTTGGTACGAGCGATCGCCTGAAAAGTGATAGGTCGGCGGTTCGACCCCGCCCCTGCCCACCGAGCATCGCAGGGCTCTGACCTGCAACGCAGAACGCCCCCGCCGGATCCGGCGGGGGCGTTTCGCGTGGTGCTCGTCAGCGAACCGGGATGGTGCGGCCCAGGTCGACCAACGTGCCGTCGCAGCCGGCGCACGAGTGCCCGTGGGCGCCGTGGTCGGTCCGGGGGAACAGGTGGTCGGCGTCGGCCACGTCGTCGACGGGCGCACGGCCGCGACGGGTGGCGTCGCGCGCGATGAGGGCAGCGCCGTACGCGCCCGTGATCTGCGGCTCGCTCGGCACCTGGACCTCGGCGCCGAGCGCCCGCGACAGGAAGTGGACGGCGGCCGGGTTCTTGGCCACGCCTCCGGTGAGGACCACGGGCGTGTGCCGCCCGACCTGGGCCACGAGGGCCAGGGTGCGGGCCGCGATGGCCCGGTGCACGGACGCCGCGATGTCGGCGATCGGGAGGTCCTGGGCCAGCAGGGAGACGATCTCGGTCTCGGCGAAGGTGGCGCACATGCTGCTGACCTCGAGGTCCTGCGTGCCCCGCATCGCCAGCTCTCCCAGGTCCGACAGGTCGACCTCGATCGCGCGCGCCAGCACCTCGTAGAACCGACCGGTGCCGCTCGCGCAGCGGTCGTTCATGGCGAACTCGTCCACGAGCCCGTCGGCGTCGACCGTGATCGCCTTGGAGTCCTGGCCGCCGATGTCGATCACCAGCCGTACGCCGGGCACCATCGCCGCGGTGCCCCGCGCGTGACAGGTGATCTCGGTGAAGCTCTTCTGGGCCCCGGGGACCAGGCGTCGGCCGTACCCGGTCGAGACGGTGCCGGCGAGCGCGTCCCGCTCGATGCCGGCGCGCTCGAGAGCACGCGCGACGGCGGCCTCCATGCCCGCGCGCGAGACGGCCCCCATCGCGATGGTCGCGCTGGACACAATCGCGCCCTCGTCGTCGACCACGACGGCCTTCGCCGTGGTCGACCCGAGGTCCACGCCGAGGTAGTGGCTCACGAGGCCCGCGCGCGCTTCATGTCGATGGACTCGAGCATGGCGACCAGGCGGCTCTCCAGGATCTCCTCCTTGTAGAAGGACGCATCGGCGACGTCGCCCTCGAAGAAGATCGAGGGGATCCCGAGCTTGTCCTGGGCCGACTTCGCCAGCAGGCGCTGCGGACCGGTGAAGGCGCGGCAGGTCCGCGTGGAGTGGAAGACGATCCCGTCGATGTCGTAGGCCTCGCAGTCGCGCAGCGTCAGGTAGTCGATCGTCTTCGCGCCGTGGTTGGTCGGGCAGAGCAGGTAGTGCTGGGCCATGCCCTTGATCGGGTCGTCCGGATCGATGAGCTGGGGCTCCTGCCAGAAGGCGTTCTGGATGTAGCGCCCGGCCAGCACGGCCGCGCCGTGCTCGGCGAACTTGCGCGAGAGGAAGCCGAGCTTGTTCCAGTTCATGATGCCGTCGAAGTAGAGGCGGTACTTCTCGTCCTCGACTGCGGAGATGCCCTGGTCGATGCGGCCCTGGATCTCGTCCCTCACGTCCTGGAAGTAGTCGACCAGCTGCTGGTCGCCCGGGAGGAAGTTGATCGGCGCGACGCTGGCGATCCAGTCCCAGAAGGTCGCCGGGGCCGGGCGAGCCTTGGTCAGCTCGAGCCCTTCGCGCCGCAGCTCGGCGGCACGCTTGATGTAGTGCATCGACTCGGAGAGCAGGTCCCAGTCGAAGGGGCGACCGGTCTGGGTCTCGAGCCACGCGATCAGCTCACGGAGCTGCTCGGCGACGTACGTCGACGCGGCCTCCCACTCCTCCCCCACCAGGTATCCCGCATCGGGCTTGTTGCCCCACAGGTAGGGATGGGAGACGTTGAAGATCGGGAGCTGCTTGCCGAAGATCCGGAACGAGACGCCGTCCCACTGCTGGCCGGTCGAGCAGCCGGCGTAGTTGTTCACGAAGAAGTCCGGCTTGGGCAGCTTGGCGGCCAGCACCTCCTGGTCGTGCATCCCGACGATGCCGCTCTCGGTGCCGTCGTCGGCGCCCATCGTGAGCACCGAGCAACCGAGGTGGGTGCGCGAGTAGGAGCACAGCTCGGCCTGGTAGCCGTACTCCGCCCCGGCGAGCTGGGCCGGGCCCTCCAGCTGCTGGGCGGCCAGCCGGGCCGAGAACGCCTCGCCGTGGCACCACGCCAGGCCGGCGGCCTGGAAGATCGGGTTCAGGGCGCCGCCGTTGTACCAGACGATCTGCTTGCCCTGCTCGCGTGCGGTGAACAGGTCCTCCCAGTAGTCGGTGATCAGCTGACCGCCGGCGCGGGTGACGTCGAGGCGGCGGCTGCGGTCCTTGCGGGGCTCGTCTGTCGTGATGGTCATGCTTCCTCCAGGAGTGAGATGTCAGGCGTAGGCGGGCCGCATGCGCAGCGCGCGCTCGACGAGCGCCTCGATGCGGGTGCGGAAGGACTCGAGCGGGATGCCCTCGTGCTCGGTCTCGATCAGCAGCTGCGGGATGCCGGCGGCATCCAGCGCCTTGCGGAGCTCGGGGTAATAGAGCATGTGCGGCTCGCAGAACTTCGGCATCAGGTGGACGACGACCTCGGCGCCGCTGCGCTCGATCGCCTCCAGCAGCCAGCCGTCCCAGTCGACCTCCTGCTGGACGCGGGTCGGACAGGGGAGGTTGACGTTGCGCTGCGCGTACCAGTGGCCGAGCGCCTCCAGCGGAGGCAGCGACTCGTCGACGTCGGTCTGCGCGTACCGGCGGCCGGTGTAGATGTCGTCGTCGACGACCGTCGCCCCGGACTCCTCGATCGCCTCGAGGAGCTCGCGTCGGGGCGCGTGGCAGAGGTGCCCCGAGATGTGGACCCGGACCCGGTCGTCACGTTCCGAGGCCTGCTCGGAGCGCTCGCCGATCACCTCTCGCAGCAGGGGAAGGTGGTCGAGCGGATCCATCACCTGGGCCGAGGCGACCAGGTCGACGAGCTCGACCGGGGAGTACGACGTGCTGCCGGCGGCGCGGGCGTCGAGGAGCCCGCGCAGCAACGCCCGGTCGGCGTTGAAGGCGCGGATGGACGAGCGGAGGGCCTCCTCCTGGATCGTCGTCCCCGTGATCCGCTCGATCTCCCGGCGATGCTGCTGGAGGGTCTCCCTGACCTTCGCGTCGGCCCACGAGTCGCTCAACGACGTGGCGAGCATCCCGAGGAAGACCTCGCGCTGCGGCTCGAGGACCCTGCCCACGTCGGTCGCGCCGAGCAGCTGGATGCAGTGGTCGGCGAGCAGGATGGCGTCGTACTGGCCGAGGCGGCCGGTGGCGGCCTGGTCGGCCAGGTTGCGCGTGTAGCCGCAGTAGAACTCGGGGATCAGCCCCCGTCCTTCGGTCACGGGCTCCAGGTCGTCGGGCACGATGACGGGCAGGACGCCGGCGGCGTGAGCGAGCTCCCGCGGGTAGTTCATCGGCATCACCCCGAGCACGAGGGCTCCGGGGTGCTCAGCGCGCCACCGCGCGATGTAGCTCCGATGGTCCCGGGCCGCTCCCCGGAGTTCCTCGAGCGCTGAGCTCGCCATGCACTGCCTCCATTGGAGTTAGACGAATTTCGTTATCAAGTCTTCAAAAGTGTATGACATCGATGGTTTCGCCACAATGGGGCCCGTGGTTGTCACCGACGGATATCCCGGCAATCGCGGCGGGGTTCCCGTGCTGCCGCCCGCGAGCGCCCGGTCGCTGCTCATCACCGTGGTGGGCGAGATGCTCAAGGACACTGACGAGGGCGTCTGGACCGCCGCCCTGCTCCGGGTGTTCGCCGGGTTGGGGGTGGAGGACCACGCCTGTCGTCAGCTGCTGGCGCGCTCGGCGGCCGTCGGCTGGGTCGAGCGCGAGCGCCGCGGCCGCGCGGTGCGCTGGCGGCTCGCCGAACGCGGTCGCGAGCTCGTCGAGAGCGGCGTCCGGCGCTCGCACCTCTTCCTCGACGGGGGCGAGGAGTGGGACGAGCGCTGGCTCGTCCTGCACGTCACGGTGCCGCAGCAGCAGCGCACCACCCGCGCTCGCCTGTACGGGGGATTGTCCTGGCTCGGCATGGGCAACCCGACACCTGGGGTGTGGCTGACCCCGCACGCCGGTCGGGTCGAGGAGCTGCGACGGCTGATCTCCGCGCTGGAGCTGCAGGAGACGAGCTTCGCGTTCGTGGGCCACCTGCGGGACGTCGGCCTCGACGCGACCACGATGCTCGAGCGCTCCTGGGACCTCGACGCACTGGGGGCGACGTACTCCACGTTCCTCGAGCAGGAGGAGGGCCGCGAGGAGGTCGTCGAGCCCGACGACGTGCTGCTGTCCTACCTCTCGCTCCTCAGCCTCCAGCAGCGGTTCATGCGACGCGACCCGATGCTGCCCGTCGCCCTGCTCCCCGACTGGGTCGGCCGGGACGGGGCCGCGCTCTTCCGCCGCCTGCGCCGGCACTGGTCGACGCCCGCCCACGAGCGGTTCTGGGAGATCAACCGGGAGTCAGGCCCGGCCTGATCGCTCCACGCGGCCCGACGTGATGCCTCCTCGATTTAGACAAATCTGCGCTCCGAGGCTTGCAAAACGTCAAACGTGACGCCACGATGGGCCGCACCAACGATCGTGGCGCCGATCACACCTGCGTCCGATAAATGGTCTGAGAGTTCACCTATCGAACGATTCAGCGTTCGGATGAGGAACGGAGTGGCGATGAGCGAGTTCGCCGGACAGCGTGTGGTGATCGCCGGAGGCACGTCCGGGGTCGGGCTGGCGACCGGGATCGAGTACGTCCGCGCCGGCTGCACCGACCTGGTGCTGATCGGACGTGACGAGGAGCGCGGCAAGCGGGCGGTCGAGCTGGTGCTGGAGGAGGCTCCGAGTGCACGTGTCGAGTTCGTGTCGGCGGATCTCAACGACCCGGACGGCGCGCTCGAGGCGGCGGCCACCGCGCACCGGGTCCTCGGCGGCATCGACGTGCTGGTCTGCTCGACGGTCGCGCCGTACCAGCCGACGTTGCTGCACGAGATCCCCCTCGAGCAGCTGCGCGACATCCTCACCCAGCAGGCACTGGGGCCGCTGCTGACCGTCCGCGCCGTGCTGCCGTTCATGCGCCGGCAGGGCTCGGGCGCCATCGTCACGATCGCGAGCGACGCCGCCAAGGTGCCGACGCCCGGCGAGACCGGGATCGGCGCCGCGATGGCGGCCATCGTCACGTTCTCCCAGACCCTCGCCGTCGAGGCCAAGCGCGACGGGATCCGGGTCAACGTGCTGACGCCGTCGCTGATCGTCGACACCGCGTCGTACGACCGCGCGATGTCGCAGGAGTTCAGCAAGAAGATCTTCGACAAGATCACCCGCGCCGCGTCCCTCGGACTGACGGAGCCCAGCGATCTCGCGCATGCCGCCCTGTACCTGACGTCGCCACGCTCCCGCCGGGTCACCGGCCAGGTGCTCAGCGTCAACGGGGGGATCTCCGTTGTCTGACCGACGCCTCGTCCGCCGCCGCCTCCGCAGCGTCGCCGACGTCGTGGCGATCGAGACGACGTACGGCGAGGAGGGGCTGCTGCCGGCCGACACCGTGCTCGGATGCCTGCGCGAGGTCGCTCGCGAGCAGCCGGACAAGCCGGCCATCGTGCTGATCGAGCCCCCCGACCTCCTCACGCCGGCCCGCTCGGTGAGCTTCGCCGACCTGATCGCGGACATCGAGTCGAGCGCCAACCTCTTCCACGCGATCGCCGGCGGCAGGCCGTCGGCCGTCGGCCTGATGCTGCCGATGGTCCCCGAGGGGCTCACGGCCCTGTGGGGCGGCCAGACCGCGGGCACGGTCGTGCCGCTCAACCCCTTCCTCGACCTCGCGCCGGTGGTCGCCATCCTTCGCCAGGTCGGCGCGACCGTGCTCGTCACGACCCGCGAGACGCTCGACGCCAAGGGCGGTGCCGCGGCCCTGCTCGCCGACGTGCCGACCCTCGTCGAAGTGCTCTACGTCGACGACGACGACCCCCGTGCCGACCTGCGGACGCGGGCCGCGGCGTACGGCGGCGGGCTCGACTTCGCCCCCGACGAGGACCCGTGGCGCGATGCCCTGATCATGCCGACCGGCGGCACCACCGGCACCCCCAAGCTGGTCCGGATGTCCCAGGCCGGGCAGCTGCGGGTCGCCTGGAACGTCGCGGCCCTGATGGGCAACGAGACCGACGGCGTGACCGCCCACGGCATGCCGAACTTCCACTGCGGTGGCACGATCTCGCTCGGCCTGCGCACCCTCGTCTTCGGCGGGACGCTGCTCACCCTGACCGAGGTCGGCTTCCGGTCCCGTGAGGCCGTCGCAGCCTTCTGGGACATCGCTCGTCACTACCGGGTGACCTCGTTGCTGGCGACGCCGACCACGGCGCTCGCCCTGCTGCACGGCTCGGGCAGCTCCGAGGGCTGCGTCGTCCGCGACTTCCACGTCGGCGGCAGCACCGTGCCCATGGACCTCGTGCTGCGGTTCCACGAGCGCTTCGGGATCTGGCTGCGCGAGAACTGGGGCATGACCGAGCTGCACGGCACCACGACCGGTCACTTCAACGACGGCTCTCAGCCACGGGTCGGCTCGGTGGGGCGGACCCTGCCCTTCGTGCGCGTCAAGGCGGTCGAGCTCGACGCCGACGGGCGTTGGCTCCGCGACTGCGCGCCCGGCGAGCGGGGTGCCCTGCTCACCGCCACGCCGACCGTCATGTCGGGCTATCTCGACCCCGCACTCGACGGCGGCTACTTCCCCGAGGGCGTGCCGAGCGACCTGCCTCCGCACTGGCGGTGGGGCAACACCGGCGACCTCGGCTCGGTCGACGAGGACGGCTTCGTCTGGGTGTTCGGGCGGGCCAAGGACCTGATCATCCGTGGCGGCCACAACATCGACCCCAAGGAGATCGAGGAGGCGCTGGTCGCCCACCCGGAGGTCCAGATCGCGGCCGCGGTCGGGAGGCCCGACCCGGCGAAGGGAGAGCTGCCCGTCGTCTACGTCGAGCCGGTGCTCGGCACCGCGCCGGACCCGCAGTCCCTGCTGGCGTTCTGCCGCGAGCACGTGCACGAGCGGGCGGCGGCCCCGGTCGAGGTCATCGTGGTCGACGAGATGCCGCTGACGCCGGTGGGCAAGGTGTCCAAGCCCGCCCTGCGCATCGACGTCGTGACCCGGGTGGTCGCCGGCCTCGCGCACCAGATCGACCCGACCGCCGAGGTGGCGCTGGACCACGCCGGCGCTCGGCTCTGCGCCGTCGTGGCGGTCCGCGACCAGCGCGCGGTCGAGGACATGAGGGCGGCTCTGTCGGGCTACGAGTTCGACAGCCGGGTCCACGTGGTCGAGGCGGTCTCATGACCATCGCGGCGACGCAGGCCAGCCCTGCGCAGGACGCCTCTCACGGAGGTCACGCGGTCACGGCTCGGACCGAGCTCGAGGAGTTCCGCGCGAGCGTCCGCAGGATGGTCGACGACCGGATCAGGCCGCACGCCGCCGAGACCGACCGCACCGGCACGGTGCCCGAGCACTCCCGGGCGGCGTTCCGCGAGATGGAGCTCGCCGGCCTGGCGTTCCCCGAGGAGCTCGGCGGATCCGGTGCCGACCTGCACACCCAGGTCATCGCGGTGGAGGAGGTGGCCCGCGGTTGCGCGAGCTCGGCGAGCATCCTGCTCACCCCCTGGGCGGCCCTCACCCCCGTCGCGGTCCACGCCGATCCGGCGCTCGCCGCGACGGTCGTGCCGGGTGTCGCGCGGGGCGACGAGCTGGCGAGCTTCTGCCTGACCGAACCCACGGGCGGCACGGACCTCGCCTCGCTCCGCACCCGTGCGGAGCGCGTCGACGGCGGCTGGCTGCTCAACGGCCAGAAGCGGTTCATCTCCAACGCCGGCCACTCCACGTGGTACGCCGTCCTGGCGCGCAGCGGCGCCGACAGCTCGTACGGCGTCTTCCTCGTTCACGCCGGCGACGAGGGGCTGGGCTTCGGCAAGCCCGAGGAGAAGATGGGCTTCCACGGCTTCCCCACCGCTGACGTCCACCTCGACGACGTCTTCGTGCCGGACGGCCACGTGGTCGGCGACCCGGCGCGTGGCTACCAGTACATGATGGACACGCTGACCTACACCCGACCGCTGGTCGCGGCGCAGGCGCTGGGCATCGCCCAGGCGGCCTTGGACGAGGCGTTGGCCTACACCGCGCAGCGCGAGCAGTTCGGGCAGTCGCTCTCACGGTTCCAGCTGGTGCGGGCCATGGTCGCCGACATGGCGACCGCGGTCGCGGCGGGTCGGGCGCTGCTGCACCACGCCTGCGACCTCGCGGTGGAGAACACCAGCGCGTCCCGAGCGGCGGTGTCGATGGCGAAGCTCTTCTGCTCCGACACCGCCATGTCCGTGACGACGACCGCGGTCCAGCTCCACGGGGGCAACGGCTACATGCGCGACTACACCGTCGAGCGGCTGATGCGTGACGCCAAGGTCACCCAGATCTGGGAGGGCGCGAACGAGCTGCAGAAGATGCTCGTCGCCAAGGACGCCTACGCCGCGCACGAGAGGCGCTGACCGGCTCCCCCGCCGTCCCGCCCCGATCCGCCGCGGACCCACCCGGGTCCCTCGGTTGCTGCACCCTGCCCATCTCCCGACAACCCAGGAGTGTCCATGTCAGTCCAGGTGCTGAACGGTCTCGCGTTCGGCGTCCTCCTCCTCGTCCTCTCCTCGGGACTGGCGTTGATCTTCGGCCTCCGCGGCGTGGTCAACTTCGCCCACGGAGCCGTCTACATGCTCGCGGCGTACGTCGCGATGTCGCTCTCGGGCCGGACGTCGTTCTGGGTCGCCCTCGTCGTGGTGCCCGTCGTGCTCGCCGTGGCCGGGCTTCTCGTGGACCGGTTCGGCCTGCGCTACCTCGTCGGCCGGAGCCCATTGGACATGGTGCTGCTGACCTTCGGCCTCACCTTCGTGATCGCCGACGTGGTGCAGTCCGTGTGGGGCACCCAGGCCTACACGATCGACCCGCCCTCGGTGCTCGCCGGGAGCACCGACCTCGGGTTCGCCACCTACCCGACGTACCGGCTCTTCGTGATCGCGGTCGGGCTGCTGGCCTGCGCCGGCCTGATGACCTGGCTCAAGTTCTCACGCACGGGACTCTTCGTCCGGGCATCCAGCGACGACCGGGTGACGGCCGGCGCGATGGGCGTGGACGTCGACCGGGTGTCCGCCACGGTCGTGGCTCTCGGCTTCGGGCTGGCCGGGCTCGCCGGCGTCCTGGCCGGTCCCTACCTGACGCTTTCGCCCGCGATGGGCACCCAGATCCTGATCATCACCTTCATCGTGGTCGTCGTCGGCGGCCTCGGCAGCATCGGCGGGCCGATGGTCGCAGCGCTCCTGATCGGCCTCGCCAACTCCATCACCGCGGTCCACGCGCCCACGCTGTCGGCGTACGTGCCCTACCTGCTGATGCTCGTGGTGCTGCTCCTGCGACCGCAGGGCATCGCGGGCAGGAGGACGGCGCTGTGAGCGCGCCGACCGTCGCCGACACCCTGCGCCGGGCCCGCCGCGGCGCCCGGTGGGAGGTCGCCGGCTGGGTCGTCCTGGCGCTCGTCGGCCTCGGCGCGCCGTACGTGCTGACGCTCTACCAGCTCCAGCTCGCCCAGCAGGCCGCGATCATGGGCATCCTCGCCCTCAGCATCGGATGGCTGCTGCGCCAGACCGGACAGCTCAGCTTCGGCCATGCGGCGTTCTACGGCATCGCCGGCTACGGCACGGCGTACGTCGCCGAGCACGCCTCGCTGCCGATCGGGCTGACCCTGCTCGCCGGCATCGGCTGTGGGGTGGTCGCGGCGCTCGTGGTCGGACTGGTGACGATCCGGGTCCCGGGCATCGCGTTCGCGATGCTCACCCTCGCCATCGGGATGCTGGTGTGGGTGGCCGGCGGGCAGCTCCACTCGATCACCCGGGGCGCCGACGGGCTCAACGTCTCGCTCGAGGGGTCGCTGCTCGGCAAGGACGTCGTGATGTACGGCAACCCCGTCGACGCGTGGCCGCTCGTGTGGGGCCTGCTCATGGCCTCGGTCGCCGCGCTGTGGGCACTGAGCCGGACGACCTGGGGTCGGCGACTGGCCTCGATCCGCGACAACGAGGAGCGGGTGCGCTTCTCCGGCTACGCCACCTACTGGCCCCGGGTCGTCGCCTTCACCGTCTCCGGGCTCGTCGCCAGCCTGGCCGGCACGGTCAACCTGGTCACCACGAGCTTCATCTCGCTCGAGACCCTCTACTGGTCCACCGGCGGACTGGCGCTGATCGTCGCCGTCATCGGCGGCGTACGCAGCGTGCTGGGTCCCCCGGTGGGAGCAGCTCTCTTCATCGTGCTGCAGAACTACCTGTCGGGCAGCGGCGCGCACTACCAGGCGGTGCTCGGCGTCGTGCTCATCATCGTCGTCCTGGTGGCGCCCGGCGGGCTCGCCGAGATCGCGGCACGGGCGCGGACGGCGGCCGTCGTCCGGGTCCGTCACCGCGCCACGGAGCCCGCCCCACCCGCGCCCGCTCGCGATCCGCTCGACGCCGGAGCCGCCCCCTCCACCGACACCGCAGGAGCCCGCCGTGCTGCAGCTCGATGACCTCTCCTTCGCCTACGGCAGCGTCAAGGCCGTCAACCAGGTGACCCTCGAGGTCGCCGAAGGCTCGATCCACGGCCTCATCGGTCCCAACGGCGCCGGCAAGAGCACCTGCATCGACCTGGTGTCCGGCCGGCGTCGACCGACCAGCGGCACCGTGCGCTACCGCGGTCGGCACATCACCGACCTCTCGGCCAGTCGGCGTCGGCACCTCGGCATCGCCCGATCGTTCCAGCGCATCAGCGTCTACCCGACCCTCACCGTCGCGGACCAGCTCGACCTCGCCGCCCGGCTGGTGGGCGAGCAGGACGTCGACGCCATCGTCGCTGCCCTGGACCTCGGGCAGTGCCTGTCCGTCACGCCCGCCGAGATCGGGTACGGCGAACAGCGACGCGTCGACATCGCCCTCGCCCTGGTCGGCGCCCCGGACCTGGTGCTGCTCGACGAGCCCGCCGCGGGACTGTCGCGGGAGGAGAGCATCGCGCTCGCCGACCACCTCGCGGCCCTGGTGCGGGACCGCGGCATGACGGTGGTGCTCGTCGAGCACCACCTCGAGGTCGTCTACCGCGTGTGCGACCGGCTCACGGTGCTCGACCACGGAGCGGTGATCGCCGACGGCGTACCGCAGGAGGTGCGCCGGGATCCGCAGGTCGTGGCGGCCTACCTCGGCCGGAGCGCGGCATGACCGCCCCGGTGCTGGCCTTCGACGGCGTCCGCGCCTACTACGACGACGCCCTCATCCTCGACGGTCTGAGCTTCGAGGTCGCCGAGGGCGAGTCCTTCGCGCTGCTCGGCCCGAACGGGGTGGGGAAGACCACCAGCCTCAACGCGATGTTCGGGATCGCCCACCTCCGCGGCGGCAGCATCACGGTCGACGGTGCGCCGCTGCGCGGTCGACGCCCGCACGAGGCCGCCCGGCGCGGCGCGGCCCTCGTGCCGCAGGGCCGCTGGATCCTCCCCACGCTGACCGTGGAGGAGAACCTGGTCGTCGGGACGGCACCACGCCGGCGCGGGCCCTGGGACCTCGCCAGCGTGTACCGCACCTTCCCGGACCTGAAGGAGCGACGCGACTCGCTGGGCACGCAGCTCAGCGGCGGCCAGCAGCAGATGCTGGCCATCGGTCGTGCGCTCATGTCCAACCCACGGGTGCTGCTCCTGGACGAACCGTCCGAGGGCCTCGCGCCGGTGGTCATCGATCTTCTCGGGGACTGCCTCGCCGACCTCAAGGCGGCCGGCACGTCGATGCTGCTCATCGAGCAGCGCCTGGACCTCGTGACCCGCCTCGCCGATCGGTACGCCGTACTGCTCAAGGGCGAGACGGTCGCTGAGGGCCGCGTCGAAGACACCTCGGACGAGGCGCTCCGCGACCTCGTCGGGGTCTGATCCGCACCACACCTGGCCCTGCGGCCGTCCTGATGGGAGAACAGATGAAGAACGCACGAGTCCGAGGCGGAGCGATCGTCGCCGCCGCCGGCCTGACCATGGCGGCCGCGGGCTGCTCCGGCGGCGCCGCCAACACCGCCAAGCAGGACACCGACGGCCCGATCCGGGTCGCCGTCGTCACGCCCCAGTCGGGGCCCTACGCGGCGTACGGCGAGGAGCAGCGCAAGGGGATCCAGTTCGCCGCCGACGAGGCGAACGCCGACGGCGGGATCGACGGACACAAGATCGAGCTCGAGTTCGCCGACGACCTCGGCACCCCCGAGGGAGCCCTCGCGGCCGCCCAGAAGCTGGTGCAGGACAAGCAGGCGCCGTACGTGATCGGCATGGTGTCGTCGCCCGAGATGGCGGCGGTGACGCCCAAGCTCGAGGCCTGGGACGCCCTGATGATCGGCACCCAGGGACAGAGCGACGACCTGACGGGGAAGGCGTGCACGCCGCGCTACTTCCGGACCACGGCCAACGACACGGTCGGGATCAACACGATCGCCTACTGGCTGGGGCAGGAGGATGAGCCGCAGTGGGACAGCATCGCCGCGGACTACTCCTTCGGGCAGGCGAGCACCACCGGTGTCGAGAACGCGCTCGAGGACGAGGGGAGCGATCTCGGCGCGAAGCTGTTCTCACCTCTCGGCACCACGGACTTCGGCAGCTACCTCAGCCAGCTCAGCGGCAAGGGTGGCCTCGTCGTGTCGCTCGCCGGCGCCGACGCGGTGAACTTCTACAAGCAGGCCCTGCAGTTCGGCGTGCTGCAGAAGTACGACACGGTGCTCGCCAACACGGGTCTGTCGTCGACGACGTTGGCCGCACTCGACGACGACCGGCTCGTCGGCGCCCTGGGCACCAACAACTGGCTGCCGACCGCCGACACCCCTGAGACCGCCGCCTTCGTGAAGGCCTACACCGAGAAGAACGGTGAGGGCCCGACCGAGAACATCGGCAACGGGTACATGGGGATGCAGACGATCTTCGCCGGCATCGAGAAGGCGGGCAGCATCGCACCGGGCGACGTCGCCGACGCACTCGAGGGCCTCACCTACGACTCGATCCAGGGCGAGGTCACGATGCGCGCCGAGGACCACCAGATCGAGGCGCCCACCTACGTCGGCACCGTGGAGCGAGATGCCCAGGGACAGCTGATCCTCAAGGCCACCGCGGCCATTCCGGCGTCGGAGAACAACCCGACGGCCAACCCGGACTGCAACCTGAAGTGACCTCGCTCGCATGACGTCCGGATCCCTCGGCCGCCTCCGGGTGCCCAAGGCCAGCGACGTGCTGGCCGAGGCGCTCGCGGACCGCATCACCGGCGGCTTCCTCCCCGAGGGCACCGCGCTCCCGTCCGAGCGGGCCCTGGTGACGCAGTCCGGCCTGAGCCGCACCTCGGTGCGTGAGGCGCTCAGGATCCTGGAGGTCCACGGGCTGGTGGAGATCCGAACGGGTCGGGCCGGCGGTGCCTACGTCCGTCGGCCCGACGGCCACCTGGTCGCGAGGTCGGTCCGCATGGTGCTGCGTGGACCGCACGTCGCGGTCGGGGCACTGCTGCAGACCCGGGCGGCGGTCGAGCCGGCCTGCGCCGGCCTGGCCGCCGCCCGGCGTACCGGTGCCGGCCTGGCCTCGATGGACGCCAGCAACCACGCCATGGCGATCGCCGGCGAGGTGAGCGGCTTCCTGCGCGCCAACGTGGACTGGCACGTCGCCGTCGCCCGGGCCTCGGGCAACGAGCTGCTGGCCGGGCTCATGGAGGCGCTGGCCGAGCTGATCTACGACTCGACCGGTCATGTCGGGCGCGTCGACGCCCAGGTCCGGGCCGACACCTGCCGCGCCCACCTCGCGATCACCGAGGCGGTCCGTGCCGGCGACGCGGACCTCGCCCGCCGACGGATGGACCGACACGTGCGGGCCTACGTCGAGGCCGTCGGCGAGGACCTCGACGCCTCCCTCGACTGGACCGGGACCGAGCTGTCCGCCAGCCGCGCCGGCGGCCTCGTGACTCCTCAGTGAGTCGGCGACCGGACCTCGTCGAAGACGAGGTCACCGGTCGAGAGCTGCTCGCGGAGCACGAACTTCTGGATCTTGCCGCTCGGGGTCATCGGCAGCGTCTCGGCGAAGGCCCAGTACACCGGTGCCTTGTGCGGGGCGATGTGCTCACGGACGAACGCCGTCAGCTCTGCCGACGTCGGCCGCTCGAACCCCGACCGGATGCGGAGGACCGCGCCGACCTGCTCACCCCAGTGCTCGTCCGGTACGCCGACCACCGCGGCGGTCTCGACGGCCGGGTGGTCCAGCAGGACCGCCTCGATCTCCGCCGGGTAGAGGTTCATGCCGCCCCGCACGATCATGTCCTTCACCCGGCCGGTGACCCGCAGGAAGCCTCGCTCGTCGAGCGTCCCGATGTCGCCCATGTGGAGCCAGCCGTCGGCGTCGATGGTCGCGGTGGTCTCCTCCTCCATGTCGAAGTAGCCGAGCATGTTCTGGTAGCCGCGGACACAGATCTCGCCCTGCGCGCCGATCGGCACCGGCTCACCCTGCACGTCGGCGATCTTGAGCTCGAGCCGGGGCAACGGCTGCCCGACGGTGTCGGCCTGGTCGTCCGGCGTGTCGGTCACCCGCGTCTGGCTCACCACGCCGTGCGACTCGGTCTGGCCGAAGAGGATGCTGAACTGGCAGTCCAGGGTCGCGATCGTCCGACGCACCAGTGACGCCGGGACGGAAGCGGCGCCGCTCAGGATGGTCTGCACGCTCGACAGCTCACGGGTGAGCAGGTCGGGATGGTCGAGGACGGCGATCAGCATCGTCGGCACCAGCAGGGTGTGGGTTCCCCGGTAGGCCTCGAACGCCTCGAGGACCGCGCCCGGGTCGAAGCCGGGCAGGAGCACGAAGGTGCCACGCATCGCCCACGCGCCGAAGGACGTCACCGCGCCGCCCCCGATGTGGTACATCGGCATCGCGTTGACGTAGACGCCGCCGTCGGCCATGCCCGCCCGCTCGGCGACGAAGGTGGCCTCGTTGACCAGGCCCATGTGGTGGAGCATCGCGCCCTTGGGGAAGCCCGTCGTACCCGACGTGTACTGGACCTGGATGAGGTCGCGCGGCTGGACCTCCGGAAGCTCCGTCCGGGGATCGCCGCTGGCCAGGAACGCCTCCCAGTCCTCGAAGCGGTGGACGCCGCGCAGCGTGGGCACGCGCGGGTGGATGTCGTCGGCGAGCGCCGCCATGTCGAACCCCCGGTAGAGCCCGGGACAGAAGAGCGCCGCGGCCCCGGACTGGTTCAGGACGAACTCCATCTCCCGTCCTCGGTAGGCGGGATTGAGCGCCACGAGGACCATTCCGGCCAACGCGATCGCGTGCTGCAGGACGACCCACTCCCCGCTGTTGGGTGCCCAGACCGCGATGCGGTCACCGCGCTCGTAGCGAGCCAGGAGCGCCCGGGCGGCGAGCTCCGCATCCGTGAGCAGCTCGGCGTAGCTCCACTCGCGGCGCTCCTCGGGGCCGAAGTCGACGAGGGCCAGGCGGCCGGGCACGGTCGCCGCGGCATGACGCAGGAGGTCGCAGACGGTGGCCTCCCGGACCTCACCCGGCTCGGCCGGTCGGTAGGAGGTGGTGAGGGCGGCGGTGGTGGACATACGGCGCTCCGGGCTCGGTGGACGGCAAGTGACCTGGGTCACGCCATGGTGCCGCGTCGATCTGAGACACTCAAGTTCACTCAGTCACTAAATTTGTAGATCCCTACATGAGGAGGAATCCGTGGTCGACAGGCCGAAGGTCGCCCGGTACGACGAGGCGGCCGTGCTCATCGCCGGCGGCACCTCCGGCGTGGGGCTCGCGAGCGCTCGAGCCTTCCTCGACGCGGGGGTGCGCCGCCTCGCCCTGCTGGCTCGCACCGAGGAGCGGGGGGTGGCGGTGCGCGACGACCTGCGCAGGCAGGCACCGGAGGCCCAGGTGGAGTTCCTGCGCTGCGACGCCGCGCAGCACGAGCAGGTCGAGCACATCGTCCACGAGGCGCACCGGCTGCTCGGCGGGCTCGACGTCGTGGTCAGCTCGACGACCGCCACGTACCGGCCCGAGCTCCTGAGCCGGATCCCGTACGACGACGTGGCCGGGATCATGCTGGGCCAGGCACTGCCACCGATGCTGCTCACCCGGGCCGCCATGCCGCTGCTGGCCGACCAGGGCGGCGGCAGCATCATCACGATCGCCTCCGACGCCGCCAAGGTCGCCACCCCGGGAGAGTCGGTGCTCGGCGCCGCGATGGCGGCGATCGTCATGTTCACGCGGGTCGCGGCGATCGAGGGCAAGCGGGACGGCGTGCGCTGCAACGTGCTCACCCCGTCCCTGATCGCCGGGACCCCGACGGCCGAGAACGTGCTGCGCGACGGCTTCAGCAAGAAGCTCTTCGAGCGCGCGGCCGCCCAGGCGCACCTGGGGGTCGCCGAGCCCGAGGACCAGGCCTCGCTCGTCGTCTTCCTGGGCGGGCCGAGCGCGGCGAAGCTCACCGGACAGGCCATCAGCGTCAACGGCGGGATCTCGGCCGCGTGAGCACCGCGACCCGAGCGACGTCGCCCGACCTCTGGTTCGGCGTCGACGAGATCGACGCGACCGGAGGCGCAGGGGCCGCGATGACCGGCTCCCTGGTGCTCGACGAGCGCCACGTCGGACCGGACGGCCGGACGGCCGTCGGCGCGCTCGGCGTGCTGGTCGACGAGGTCCTCGGCTACTCGCTCATCGAGAGCCTGCCCCCGGACGCATGGACGGTCAGCACCGAGCTGTCCCTCGACCTGCTGGCGCCGCTGCCGACCACCGGCCGCCTCATCGGCCGCGCCCACACCGTGGAGGTCGGCTCGTACGCCGTCGGCGAGGTCCTCGACGCGGAGGGCCGCGTCCTGGCGCACTGCCGTGAGCGCGGACGGCGCGTCGGGCCGGCCGAGCCGGATGCGGCCCAGCGACAGGGCGGTCTCCCGACCCCCGCGGCCGTCGCAGGCGGACTCGCGGCGCTGCTCGGGCTGGAGCGGGACGGCGACATCACCCGGCTCGCCGTGGTCCCGGAACTGGAGAACCCGCGCGGAGTCCTCCACGGCGGCGTCTCTTTCGCGGCCGCCGAGCTGGTGGCCACCCAGGCCAGGATCGACGCCGGCTGCGACCTGGCGACCACCTCGGTCCACTGCGTCCACACGCGGGCCGGGGCGCCCGGCGCCACGGTCGACCTCCGGGCGCACACGGTCCACGCGGGCCGATCGCTGTGGGTCGGCGACGTCACCGGCACCGTGGACGGCCGGGTCGTCGTCTCCGCCCGCGTGACCGCTCAGTAGTCGGCCGAACCGGTCAGCCGACGGCGACCGGGGTCCCGAGCTGGCTGCCCACCACGCCCCTGAGCACGTCCGCGGCCTCCTGGGCCATGGCCGGCACGAACTCGGCCACGTCGACGAGCTCGCGGATGGCCGACGCGACCTGGCCGGTCATCACCAGGCTGTGCTCGACATCGCCCTCGGTCTGGGCGCGCTGCATCGACTCGATCTTCCACCGCGTCTCGGCGACCGCGTCGCTCCCCCCGTGGCGCCCGCGCCCGACCAGCTCGTCCGACGCCGCGTTGCGCAGCCCGCGGCAGGGACCGTAGACCCCGTCGAAGGCGACGTCGTCGCCCTCCCGGGCGTCGAGGAGGGCCTGGATGTACGCCGGGTGCCAGTCCGAGTTGTCGCGACTGGTGATGAAGCGCGTGCCCATGGCGACACCCTCGGCCCCCATCGCCAGGGCGGCCGCGAGGCCGCGCCCGTCGCGAGCACCGCCGGTGAGCAGGACGGGCACGTCGACCGCCTCGGTCACGCTCGGGACCAGGACGTAGGTGTGGACCATCGCCGCGGGCGCATGGCCGCCCATCTCGAACCCGGCGGCGAGGACGACGTCGACGCCGGCCTGGGCGGCCTTCACCGCCTGACGGGTCGACCCGACCTTGTGCTGGTGGACCATGCCGGCGTCGTGGATCCGGTCGACGTACGCCCCCGGGAAGCCGGCCGAGGTGGTGAGCACGGTCAGGCGCCGGGCCAGCTCGGCGTCCGCGGCCCGGGCGTCGAGGACCATGCGGATGTAGACGTCGGTGAAGGGCAGGACCTCGCCGTTCGCGTCCACGCCGACCGGGATGTTGACCGCGAAGGGCCGGTCGGTCAGCGTCGCGCACTCCTCGATGTGGTCGCGGAAGAGCCGCGCCCCGGCCTCGAGATCCTCGGGCATCCCCGGCATCGAGACGGTCCCCAGCCCACCGGCGTTCGACACCGCCGCGGCCAGCCGCGGGGTCCGGAACGGACCGAGTCCCTCCTGCACGATCGGGTGGGCGACCCCGACCAGGCGGGTCCAGCGGTTCGCGATCGGTCCGGTCGGTGCATCCACGGAGAGCCTTTCGACGTTGTTCGACATCATGCATGTCTGAGTACGTCGAAATGTATGACATTGTCGGGCCGGTGTCGACCCCGAGCGCGACGTGGTGAGTGGCGCGCGCGGCCTCAGACGCGGCGGAAGAGGGCGGCGAGGGCCTGGCCGCCGCCGATGCACATCGTCACGATGCCGAGCTCCTGGTCCTCGCGGACGAGGGTCTTGGCGACCCGGAGGGACAGGATGGCGCCGGTGGCGCCGACCGGGTGGCCGAGGGCGATGGCGCCGCCGTACGGGTTGACCCGGGCGGGGTCGAGCTCGGCGTCGCGGATCACGGCGACGGCCTGGGACGCGAAGGCCTCGTTGAGCTCGATCACGTCGATGTCGGAGGGCCGGGTGCCGGTCTGCTCGAAGAGTGACCGCAGCGCCAGGACGGGCGCGTAGCCCATCAGCTCGGGCTCCATGGCGGCGGTCGCCACCGCCTCGAGCGACACGAGCGGGGTGAGGCCGCGGGCCGCGGCCGCACCCGCAGTCGCGAGCACGACGGCGGCACCGCCGTCGTTGATGCCCGACGCGTTGCCGGCGGTGACCGAGCCGTCCTTCTGGAAGGCCGGGCGGAGCCGGCCGAGCGCCTCGACGGTGGTCTCCGGCTTGGGGTGCTCGTCCTCGGTGACGGTGACCGGTCGGCGGCCACCGACCTCGACCGGGACGATCTCCTCGGCGAACGCCGCCCTCGCCTCGGGCGTGGCCGCCCGGCGCTGCGACTCGGCGGCGAACTCGTCCTGCTCGGCGCGCGAGACGCCGTACCGCTCGGCGACGCGCTCGGCGGTGATGCCCATGTGGATGCCGTGGAAGGGGTCGGTGAGCATCATGACCGTGCCGTCGACGAGCGCGCGGTCGCCGAGCTGGTAGCCGGAGCGGGCGCCGAAGTCGTAGAAGGGCATCCGCGTCATCGACTCGTCGCCGCCGGCCACGGTGATGTCGAGGTCGTTCCAGCGCATCTCCATCGCCGCCGACCAGATCGCCTGGAGGCCGGATCCGCACAGGCGGTTGACGGTGTACGCCGGCGTGCTCGTCGGGAGTCCGGCGGTCACGGCGACGCGTCGGGCGTTGTAGGCGTCGGGACCGACCTGGCCGATGCACCCCATGACGACCTCGCGCACCTCCTCGGGTGCGACGTCCGAGCGGTCGAGCGCGGCCCGCACCGCGGTCGCGCCGAGCTCGAATCCGGGGACGTCCTTGAAGGCGCCGCCGAAGCTGCCGACCGGGGTCCTGGCCCCGTCGAGGAGAACGATCTGACCGTCAGTCACCCGGCCGACCCTAGGCAGCCGGACTCCTGAGCGCCCGCGGCCGCAGGGCAGCCGGGTGTGGCTCTCTCCAGTGCTCGGCGGGCGTCAGCGCCGAGGTGTCACCGCGGCCAGGCAGTCGGCGCAGTTCTCGCCGTCGCTCGGGAAGGCGATCTCGAACAGCCGGGTCCAGGTGCCGACCGGCTTCCCGCAGGCGGTCAGCGAGCTGCCCATCTGCTTGGCGTGCGCGACCGAGTCCGGGACCGGCACGTACGCGCCGTCGACGCGGGCGATCCTCGTGTGGGAGCAGACCACGAACCAGTAGATGCGTGGAGCGTGCGTAGCCGTCCTCATCTCATCCGCCACACGGGGTCGCGCTTCTCCCGGAAGGCGCTGACGCCCTCCTGGATGTCGTCGGTCGTGAAGGCCAGCGCGAGCTGCGACCGCAGCGCCGACAGGGCGTCCGGGAGGCTCATGTCGCGGGTGGCGTCGATCGCGTCCTTGCCCATCCGCATCAGCAACGGCGACTTCGCCGCGAGCCGGTGCGCCCAGCTCCGGACCGTGGCCTCGAACTCCTCGGCCGGCACGACCGCGTTGACGATGTTGAGGCGGGCGGCCTCCGTCGCGTCGATCGGGTCGCCGAGCATCATCAGCTCGTTGGCCTTCAGCCGGTCGAGGTTACGGTAGATCAGCGCCGAGATCATGAAGGGGAAGACGCCGACGTTGATCTCGGGACAGCCGAACCGGACCCCCTCGCGGGCGATGACCAGGTCGCAGGCCAGGGCGAGGCCGAAGGCACCGGCGAGCACGTCGCCGCCGGCGGCACAGATCACCGGCTTGCCGAGGCCGCCGATCAGCTCGTAGAGCCGGGGGAAGCGATCGAGACCGGCGTACTTCGTCACCGTGGGTACGTCGGACGCGAACGCCTTCAGGTCGCCGCCGGCCGAGAAGACCCGGTCGTGGGTGGAGCCCAGGACCACGACCCGGACGGCCTCGTCCGCCTTCGCGTCGGCCAGCCGGGCGAGCAGCTCGTCGAGCAGCTCGTCGCTGAGCGCGTTGCGGGTCTCGGGGCTGTCGAGCAGGACGAACGCGGCGCCGTGGTCGTCGACGTCGTAGCGGACGGGCATCAGCTGGTCTCCAGGATGATCTTGCCGAAGGCGGCGCCCGCCTCCAGGCGACGGTGGGCCTCGACCACGTCGTCGAGCGGATGGGTGCTGTCGATCACCGGCGGCGGCACGGCGTACGCCGCGAGCAGGTCGAGCAGGCCGGCGAAGTCGGCGGGACTGCCCATGGTGGTGCCGAGCAGGGTGTGCTGGGCGAAGTAGTAGGGCCGGACGGCGAGCTCCTCGTGCTCCGAGCGGGAGGCGCCGAGGACCACCAGCCGACCTCCGGGACGCAGCGCCCGCAGCGACTGCGCCCACGTGCCGACGGAGTCGAGCACGACGTCGAATCCCCTGCCCTGGTTGGCCTCCCGCGCTGCCTCCGGCCAGCCGTCGTCGGTGTAGAGGACGCCGCCTGCGGCGCCCAGGTCGCGCGCGGCGTCGATCTTGTCGACCGACGACGAGGTGACGAACACGGTCGCGCCGACGGCCGCGGCGAGTGAGACCGCCATCGTGGCCACGCCGCCGCCCGCGCCGAGCACGAGCAGCGACTCACCCTGGCGCAGGCCGGCCCGGGAGAAGAGCGCGCGGTAGGCGGTGACGCCGACCAGCGGCAGGGCCGCGGCCTGCGCCCAGCTCAGTCCCGCGGGCTTGGGACGCACGCACTCGACCGGCACCGCCACCCGCTCGGCGTAGGTGCCGAAGCGGTGGTCACCGAGGATCTCCCAGCCCGTCGCCGGCGCGGACTCGTCGCTGCCCCACCACAGCGAGGGCAGCACGACGACCTCCTCGCCGGTGCTCTCGTCGATCCCGGCGCCGTCGGCGCCCGGGACGTGCGGCAGCGGCGAGGAGTACTGCCCGCGGCGCACGAGGACGTCGTGCCAGTTCAGCGCCGCCGCCCGGAGCCGCACGGTCGTCCAGCCGGGTCGCGCCTCAGGGTCCGGCACGTCCTCGACCCGCAGGACCTCCGGGCCGCCGTACTCCCGCTGGAGCGCGGCCTTCACGAGCCCAGCAGCAGCGTGCGGACCTGGCCCGAGAGCTCGATCGCGGTGTGGATGTCGTCGCTGACGGGCACCAGCGTCAGCGTGCGCGCGCCGGCCTCGACGTAGCCGGACAGGAAGTCGGCGACGTCCTCGGGCCGGCCGGCCGCGGTGATGTGCTGGAACTTCTCGGCCGGGAGGTTGTAGAGCGCCGACATCCGCTCGCCGAGGCGGGTGCGCGCGGCGGCCGCGTCGGAGCCGAGCCCCACCCACATGTTGAGGCCGGCGAAGGTCGGCGCGTCCCGGCCCGCCTGCTCGCAGGCCTCGAGCAGCTGCTGGTGGGTCGCGCCGTAGCGGCGCGCCGAGCACCACATGCCGAGCCAGCCGTCGCCGTACGCCGCCGTACGGCGGACAGCCACGTCGCCCGCACCGCCGATGACGATCGGGACCCGCGGCTCGACGGGAGGCAGGATCCTCGCGGACTCGAGGTGGAAGAACTCGCCGTCGTGGTCGACCGCCTCACCCGTGGCGAGCCGTCGAAGCAGGCCGAGGGTCTCGTCCATGCGACGGCCGCGGGTGCTCGGGTCCACGCCCATGTTGCTGACCTCGGAGCGGTCCTCGCCGGCCACGCCGACACCCAGCGTCAGCCGACCGGGCGCCAGCTGCGACAGGGTCGCGAGCGACCGCGCGGTGGCCATCGGGTGCCGCAGGCCCGCGAGGTAGACGCCGATCAGGACCTTGAGGGAGTCGTGGGAGGCGAGCGCGGCGGTGGCCGCGACGAAGCCGTCGAACCCGGTGCCGCCGTGGAAGCTGATGTGGTCGCCGACCGTCAGGTGGTCGAGCCCGACGTCGCCCATGTGGTCGAGCACAGCACGCCGGGCACCGGGGTCCGGGCTGAAGAGCTCGTCGTTGACGGCGATGCCGAGCTGGATCTGTGGGTCCACGTCGCCATGGTCACCGCGGCGGAGGTACGACGCCACCGGCGGCGGTCGCCGCCACTGGTGAGCCCTCCACCCGGCAGGGGTACCTCCGATTGCCCCGGTCGCCGCGCGCGCCGATGCTGAGCGGGTGACGACACGAGGGATCACCGTGCTGGCAGGCGGGCTGAAGGACACCCGCGACATCACCGTGCGCGCCGAGCAGGCGGGCTTCGACGGGGCCTGGTCGGGAGAGTTCCTCAACCGCTCCGCCGTCGTCTCCGTGGCCGCGATGGCCGCGGCCACCACGCGGATCGGCGTGGGCAGCGCGATCGCGTACGCCGTCGGCCGCTCGCCCCTCGTGCTCGCCAACGACGCGCGCTTCCTCGACGAGATGAGCGAGGGCCGCTTCACGCTCGGGCTCGGCACCGGCACCCGCGGGATGATGGTCGGCTGGCACGGGGTCACCGACCCCGACGGCCCGGCCTCACGGATGGAGGAGCTGATCCCGCTGCTGCGCCGGCTCTGGCAGCTCCACGAGGGACCCGTCGTGCACGAGGGTCGCTTCTACTCCTGCAACATCACGCCGACCGCCGACATCGAGCCGCCCCTGCGCCCGGAGATCCCGATCTACACCGCCGGCGTGAACGCCCGGATGATCGAGGTCGCGGGCCGGGTGTCCAACGGCCTGATCTGCCACCCGACGATCACCGACCAGTACCTCGGCGACGTCGCCCGGCCCGCGATCGAGCGCGGCGCCGAGAAGACCGGCCGAAGCGCCTCCGACGTCGCGCTCAAGGGCGTGATCATCACCGCCATCGCCGACTCCGTCGAGCAGGCGCGGCGCGAGGCGGCCGCCCAGATCGCCTTCTACGTCGCGCCCAAGGCCTACGGGACGGTCATGGAGGCCTCCGGCTTCGGCGCCGAGACGGCGGAGATCCAGGCGGCCTTCCGGGCCAAGGACCACGACGCGATGGTCGATGCCGTCTCCGACGCGATGCTCGCGGAGATGGCCGCCTACGGCACCACCGACGACGTCCGCGAGCAGGTCGAGCGGCTCGAGAAGCGCTACGACCACGCCGCCCTCTACTCCCCCAGCTTCACGCTGTCGGCCGAGCGGGTCGCCGAGAACACCACCGCGATCATCGAGACCTTCGCCCGGTGAGTCGCGACCTCGAGGGCACCGTCGCCCTCGTGACCGGCGCGACCAGCGGGATCGGCCGCGCGGTCGCGGTCACCCTCGCGTCGTACGGCGCCGCGGTGGCTGTGGTGGGCCGCCGCTCCGACCGGCTCGACGAGCTGGCCGCGGAGATCGGCGAGCGGTGCCTCGTCCTGCCCGCGGACCTGCGGGACCCGGTCGCGGCCACCGGTGCGGTCTCCGCGACCGTCGAGAGATTCGGCCGGCTCGACACGGTGGTCAACAACGCCGGGCGGATGCTCAACGGCCCCACGCTCGAGGCGACGCTCGAGGAGTGGGAGACCATGGTCGACCTCAACCTCAAGGCGCTGATGTACGTCACCAAGGCCGCCCTGCCCCACCTCGTGGACGCGGCCGCGACCGGTCCGCGGCGGGTCGCCGACCTGGTCAACATCTCGTCGATCGCGGGCCGCTTCGCCAACCGCAACGTGGCGATCTACAACGCCACGAAGTTCGGGGTGACGGCCGCGTCGGAGTCGTGGCGCCAGGAGTTCGCGCCGCACCACGTCCGGGTCTCGGTCATCGAGCCGGGCGTCGTCGAGACCGAGCTCTTCGGCCACCAGCAGCAGCCGGTGCAGGAGCACTACGAACGGCTCTTCGCCGACGTCGAGCCGCTGCTCCCGAGCGACATCGCGGACGTCATCGCCTTCGTCGTCCGGGCGCCGCGCCGGATGGGCGTGGCCGAGGTCGTCGTCCGCCCGACCACCCAGGCCTGATCCTGCCCCCGGGCAGGGCTCAGCCCGCCGGGTAGGTCATGTAGATCGACTCGCCGACCATCGCCGGCTTCTCCTGCCCCATCACCTCGACGCGGAGGGCGACGCGGTACTGCACGCCGCCGTCGTCGCGGCGGATCGCCCCGGGGATCGAGGCGGCCAGCCGGATCTCGGCGCCGACGGGCACGACCGAGGTGAAGCGCACCTTCTCCAGCCCGTAGTTGGTCCCCCGGCCGTGGTCGGTGATCACCATCAGCTGCTTGAGCAGCGCCGGCACGAGCGACAGGGTCAGGTAGCCGTGCGCGATCGTGCCGCCGAAGGGACCGCCGGCCGCGCGCTCGGTGTCGACGTGGATCCACTGGTGGTCGTCGGTCGCGTCCGCGAAGGTGCCGACCCGCTCCTGGGTGACCTCCATCCACGGGGATGCGCCCAGGTCGAGCCCCTGCGCCTCGGCCAGCTCGGCCACGGTGATCTCCAGCATGCGACGACGACACACGATGCGGGACCGCCCGGTCAAAGGACGCCGGACCCGCGACCTGTCGAGCCCCACACCCGCGCTCTCCGCGGTGCTGCGCACCCGGCGCTCCCGCGTCCTACGGTGCCGCCATGCCACCGACCACCCAGCAGCCGACGTACGACGAGGTGCTCGCCGTGCCGGCGGTCCTCGAGGGCACCGTCGCCCCCGAGTTCATCGACGACAACGGGCACATGAACGTGCGGCACTACCTCGACTACGGCGCCCACGGCGCCGACCGGATCTGCCGGGACGTCGGGATCGACCGTGACTACCGCGCGAACAGGCGGATGGGCGTCTTCACGGCCGAGCACCACATCCGCTACTTCAGCGAGATGCACGAGGGCGATCCCTTCAGCGTGCACACGCTCTTCCTGGAGCGATCCTCCCGCGCGGGGCACGTGATCTCCCTGATCCTCGACCGACGTCGGGAGGTCCTCTCGTGCACGGTCGAGATCGCGCTGGTCCACGTCGACCTCGACAGCCGCCGGGCGCTGCCCTACCCCGACGACGTCGCTGCCGGGATCGACGCCTGGGTGGCGCAGGCCGCGGCGGTGCCGTGGCCGATGCCGCTCAGCGGGGCCATGGGCCTACGTCGCTGACGCCTCCCGCACCACGGTCGCGCGCACGCACTCGGCGCCGTCCTCACGTCGGACCGACACCTCGACGACCGCGAGGGTGCGGCCGCGGTGCCGGACCGTCGGCTCGACGAGCAGCCGGGTGCCGATCGGCGCCGGCCGCAGGTAGTGCGTCGACGCGCTGGTGGTGCTGAGCCCCGGGACCGCGTAGACCGCCGCGAGCTCGCAGAGCGCCAGCGAGATCCCGCCGTGGAGCGTGCCGCGGGGGTTGCCGAGCCGCGGCCCGAGGGTCAGGCGGAGCCCGGGCTCCGCGACCTCGACGTCGCCGAGGATCGCGAGGAGACCGGCGGCCTCGCCGGGGGCGGGCAGCTCCAGCCCGTGGGCGACCCGCCCGGAGGAGATCGCCTCGAGCGGCGGCGGGATCGCCACGTACCTGTTGCGACCGTGGCCGTAGGCCACGAGCTCGCCCGCGTCGTCGCGCAGCTCGCCCCGGGCCACTCCTCCCGCCGCATCGCTCGCGGCGACGAGGGCCCGGCCGTGCACCCGCCCCGAGGTCGGGAGCGGACGGACGAAGGTGACCGACAGCTCGGTGGTCGACGACCAGCCGCCGCCCGGGGCGGCCGCGTTGACGGCGTACCCGAAGGTGTCATCGGCGAGCACGCCGAGCGCCCCCGCCGACGGCAGCCCGTCCGGGCCGACCAACCACGGGCCGACCGGCATCGAGGCCCGCGCCTCGCCCTCGCCGACCGTCAGCTCGATCCCGAAGAGCTCCTCCGCGCCGGAGCGCACGAACGCCATGTCAGGCGCTCGCGAGCCGGGCTCGGAGCTCGTGCTTGCGCACCTTGCCGCCCACGGTCTCGGGGAGGTCTGCCACGAACACGACCCGCTTCGGGGTCTCGTAGCCGGCCAACCGGGCGCGGGCCCACGCGATGAGGTCGGCCTCCTCGACGAGCTCCCCCGGGACGAGGGAGACGACGGCGGTGACGAGCTCGCCCCAGGTCGGGTCCGGCAGGCCGACGACGGCGACGCGGGCGATGGCCGGGTGCTCGGCCAGGACGTTCTCGACACGCAGGCTGGAGACGTTCTCGCCGCCCGTCTTCACGACGTCCTTGAGCCGGTCGACCATGACCTGGTCCTGCGCCGACGGCTCGACGTAGCGGCAGCTGTCCCCGGAGTGGAACCACCCGTCGCGGAAGGCCTCCGCGGTCGCCTCCGGGTTGCGGTAGTAGCCCTGCGTGATCATCGGGCTGCGGTAGACGGCCTCGCCCGGCTCGCCGGCCCGACCGCGCAGGCTGGTGCCGTCGGGATCGTGGACGTCGGCGGCGAGCAGTGGCGTCGGGAGCCCGACGTGGTTGGTGCCCGCGACGGCCTCGGCGGCCCGGTCGGGGTGCATCTGGGGCCAGAACCGGAAGCACGACTGCGACTCGGTCTGCCCGAAGACCTCGAGCGGCTGGGCCTGGGGCGCCACCGCCGCCAGCCGCGGCAGCAGGTCCGCCCCCATCGCGCCCCACGAGAACATGACCGTCGTCAGCGAGGACAGGTCGATGTCGTCGCGCTGCTCGGCCACGGCCACCAGGCGCTCGACCCACAGCGGCGAGCCCGCCCAGACCGACGTCACCTTCTCGCGCGTCACTGCCTCGGCCAGGCCGACGTCGTCGGGCCGGCGCCCGACCACCGCCGTGCCGCCGCTCATCCAGGCCGGCACGATCCCCGAGTTGTGGCCGCAGTGGTAGACGATCGGGAGGAAGGTCGCGAGCACGAGGTCGGTCTCGTAGCGCAGCCCGCGGGTCTGCGACATCGCGTAGGCGTAGCCGCTCAGGTAGGTGTAGGAGTGCGCCGTCATCGAGGCCTTGGGCATCGAGGTGGTGCCGGACGTGAAGAGCAGCGCCCAGATGTCGTCGCCGCTGACGGGCACGTCGACCTCGTGGGTCGGCTGGGCGTCGATCCAGGCGCCGAACGAGCGGCCGCCCGGGCCGGCCTCCCCGTCGACCTCGATGAGGGCCGCGGGCGTCCGGCCGTGGGCCGCGAGCACCTCGGCTCCGCGCGCCACCAGCCCGGCGTCGGCCACCACGACCGCGGGCTCGACCAGCTCGAGGGCGTGGCGCAGCACGTCCGGAGCGAGCAGCGAGTTGACCGGTACGGCGACCATCCCGGCCTTGGCGATGCCGACCATCGTGAGCAGCGCCTCGACGGAGTTGTCGCAGTAGAGCAGCACCCGGTCGCCCGGCTGTGCGCCCTCGGCGAGCAGCGCGTGGGCGACCTGGTTGGCGATCCGGTCGCCCTCGGCGTACGTGACCCGCTCGAAGCGCGGTTCGGAGAACGCGCCGGCCCAGCCCACGAGGGCGACCTTGTCGGGCGTGCTCCAGGTGACCCGCTCGAGCAGGTCGCCCACCGACATGCGGTTCCACCGCTGGTCGGCCCGGCGGCCGCGCAGGGTCTCGACGTCGAACGCGGTCATGCGTAGAGCCTCTCGATCGTGGTGGCGTACTTGGTGGTGATCTCGGCGCGCCGGAGCTTGGCGGTGGTGGTGACCTCGTCGCCTCCGGGCGGCCACGGCGCGTCCGCGATCGCGAAGCCCCGGACGGTCTCCGGCTTCGCCAGCCTCTCGTTGCCGGCACGGACGGCGGCATCGACCTCGGCGCGGACCTCCGGGCTCGCGGCGAGCTCGGCGAAGTCGCCGGTGAGGCCGCGACCCGCGGCGAAGGAGCGGAGCTGGTCCTCGTCGAGGGCGACCAGCGCGGTGACGTAGCGGCGTCCGTCGGCGATCGCGACGACGTGGTCGATGAGCGGCGAGGCGCTCTTGACCGCGCCCTCGATCACCGCCGGCATCAGGTTCTTGCCGGTCGCCGTGATCAGCAGCTCCTTCTTCCGGCCGAGGATGGTGAGGTAGTCGTCGTCGATGCGGCCCAGGTCGCCGGTCCGGACCCAGCCGTCGGCGCCGAGGATCTCGGCCGTCCGGTCCGGGTCGCCGACGTAGCCGGAGAAGACGTGCCGCCCCCGGACCTGGACCTCGCCGTCCTCGGCGATGCGCCCCTCCATGCCGGGCAGGAAGCGCCCCACCGTCCCGAGCCGGATGTCGCCGGGCGGGTTGAGCGTGCACATCACCGCCTCGGACATGCCCCAGATGTCGGAGACCGGGAAGCCGACCGCGTGGAGGTAGGCGAGCATCTCGTACGCCGCCGGCGCGGTCGCGACGCCGAGGTACTCGGCGCGGTCGAGGCCGACCGCCGCGCGCAGCCCGTCGGCGTCGAGCGACGGGTCCGCGTCGAGCAGCGCGCGGATCCGGTCGACGAGCTTCTCGTAGATGCGGGGAACTCCGAAGAACCGGGTCGGCCGGACCCGGACGATCTCGTCGTAGAGCGTCGCCGGGTCCGGGACCGAGTGCACGGTCAGCCCCGCGGTCAGGCCCGCGTAGTGGCTCATGAACCGCTCGGCGATGTGGTTGAGGGGGAGGTAGGAGAGCACCTCGCCGAAGCGCGTGACCGGCGCGAGCGCGAACGTGTCGGCGGCGGAGGAGGAGATCGCCCGGTGCGAGAGCTGGACCGCCTTCGGCACCCCCGTCGTCCCGGAGGTGAAGATCAGCGTCGCGATGTCGTCCGGGGTGACCGCGCGCCAGAGCGCCGCCGCGTCGGCATCCGGGTCCGCCGCCGCTCGCACGTCGTCGAGCCCGAGCACCCCGTCGGCCGGCCCGTCGACGCTCACGAGCGTCAGCGGCATCCGTGCGGCGGCGTCGCGGGCCAGCGGCAGGAGCCGCGCGTCGGTCACGAGGACGCGGCTGCCGGCCACGCCCAGCAGGGCGACGAGGCGGTCGACGGGCTCGCTCTCCTGGAGGGAGTACGGCGTGGCTCCCGCGTGCAGCAGCGCGGTGTCGGCCACCGAGAACTCGGGGCGCGGGCCCATGAGCAGCGCGACCCGCTCGCCCCGTCGTACGCCGAGAGCGGCGAAGCCGACCGCGAGGCCGGCCACCTGCTCGGCGTACTCCCGCCAGGTGATGCCGGGGTGACCGGGTGCCGCGAGGGCGAGCCGGTCACCGCCCTCGGCGGCCACGGCCTGGAAGGACGCGCACAGGGTCGGGAAGTCGTCGGTCACCCGTCGAGCATCGTCGGGCGGCCCGGAGCGGACCACCGCGACCGCCGGGCCCGATGTGGATGTCGACACCACCAGTCGGAACACCGCAGGGCACTTGTGAACGATCGTTCCGCCGACCTACAGTCGGCAATGGTCAGGCCAAAGCGGGCAGGGCCCGAGGAGAGAGGACACCGAGGATCGCAATGGACGACTTCACGGACGTGACGTACGAGGTCGAGGACGGTCTCGCCTGGATCACCATCAACCGGCCCGAGCGCTACAACGCCTTCCGCGCCCGCACCGTCGACGAGCTCGTGCTGAGCTTCAAGCGGGCCTGGGCCAGCGACGAGGTCGGCACCATCTGCCTGACCGGCGCCGGCGACAAGGCGTTCTGCTCGGGCGGTGACCAGAAGCAGCGGATGGAGACCGGGGACTACGGCCCGTCGGTCAGCGGCCTCTTCGAGGTCGAGTCCCTGCACCGCGTGATCCGCGACGTGCCCAAGCCCGTCATCGCCGCCGTCAACGGCATCGCGATCGGCGGCGGCCACGTGCTCCACGTGCTCGCCGACCTCACCATCGCGGCCGACACCGCGACCTTCGGCCAGAACGGCCCGCGCGTCGGCTCCTTCGACGCCGGCCTCGGCTCCGGCTACCTCGCCCGCGTCGTCGGCGAGAAGCGCGCCCGCGAGATCTGGTTCATGCTGCGCCGGCTCACCGCCGAGGAGGCGCTGGACTGGGGCCTGGTCAACAAGGTCGTCCCGGCCGCCTCGCTCAAGGACGAGGTGCGCGAGTGGGCCAAGACCATGAACTCCTACTCCCCCACCGCGCTCAAGGTGCTCAAGCAGTCCTTCAACACCGACACCGAGCACTTCATCAGCGTCGGCAACATGGCCTACACGACGCTGAAGATGTTCGGCGAGACCGAGGAGTCCAAGGAGGGCATCACCGCCTTCAACGAGAAGCGCCAGCCCGACTTCTCGGCGTACCGGGGGAACTGAGGCATGCGCCTGGACGCCGAGCGGCTCGAGTTCGCGGCCGCCATCGAGGACTTCTGCGCCCGCGAGGTCGGCGGCTTCGCCGGCCTCGAGGAGCTGACCGACCACGAGGCGATCGCCAACAGCCCGGTCATCCTCGAGAAGATGGCCGCGCTCGGGTGGCTCGGCGTCTCCCTCCCGTCGGAGTACGGCGGGGGCGGCGCCGGCTTCGTCGACGAGTGCGTCTTCCTCGAGGAGACCAACCGCGGCCTGGCTCCCGTGCTCGGCTACTCCACCGGTCTGACCGCCGCGCAGACCTATCTCAAGTGGGGCACCGAGGAGCAGAAGAAGACGATCGTCTCCAACCTGGCCGCCGGCCGGATCGAGGCGATCGCCCTGTCCGAGCCGGGCACCGGCTCGGACCTCGGCGCCGTCCGGACCCGCGGGGTGCGCGACGGCGACGAGTACGTCCTCGACGGCCAGAAGACCTGGATCTCGGCGGCCCACGTCGCCGAGCACATGCTCACCCTGGTCCGTGAGGACACCTCGGGCCCCAAGCACACCGGGCTCACCCTGCTCATGGTCCCGTGCGCCACCCCGGGCATCGAGATGCGCGAGGTGCGGACCATGGAGGCGCGCACCTGCAACGACGTCTTCTTCACCGGCGCCCGGGTGTCCGCCTCCGCCGTCGTCGGCGAGCCCGGCCAGGGCTGGAAGCACCTGATGCGCGGGCTCTCGGTCGAACGGATGATCATCGCCGCGTTCAGCATCGGCAACGCCCGCCGCGCGCTCGAGGACGCCGTCGCCTACATGCGCCAGCGCGACGCCTTCGGCCAGCCGATCTCGGACTTCCAGGCGCTGCGGCACCGCGTCGCCGACCTCGCCACCGACATCGAGACCACCCGCGCCTTCGTGTACGACGTCGCCCAGGCGATCGACGAGGGCCACGAGGACGGCCTCGCCCGTGAGTCCTCGATGGCCAAGATGCGTGCGACCGAGGTGGCCCGCAAGGCGGCGCTCGAGGGCATGCAGCTGATGGGCGGTGCGGGCTACGCCCGCGAGTACGGCATGGAGTTCCAGGTGCGCCGCGCCCTGGCGCCGCCGATCTTCGGCGGCACCAACGAGATCCAGCGCGAGATCATCGCGAAGTCGATCTTCTAGAGCTGGACTGCTGGACCCCGATCTGCTGGGCCACGGGGGTGCTCAGGTCCAGATCGGCCCCGGCCGGCCGCCGTCGACGGTGATCACCGCACCGTTGGCGACGGCCCCGCGGGGCGAGGCCAGGAAGGTGACCACCGCCGCGACATCGTCGGCGGTGACCGGTCGTCCGATGCCGTTGCGGCTCGCCTGCTCCAGGTAGGCCGGGTCGCCCTCGACCCGCTCGGTGACGGTGAGCCCGGGGTGCACGCAGGTGGCCGTGACGCCCCGGGGACCGAGCTCGTCGGCGAGGTTCTTGGTGATCGCGACGACGGCGATGTTGCGCACCGACCCGGCGATCGACCCGGTGGAGCGCGCGTTCATGCCGCTGATGTTCACCACCCGCCCGCCGCCGCGCTCGAGGTGCGGCGCGGCCGCGCGCACGACCCGCGCGTAGCCGAGCGCCTTGGTGTCGACCTGGTGCAGCAGGTCGGCATCGTCCAGGCCTGCGAGGCCGGTCGGCTGGCCCGGCTGCGCCCGTGGCGCAGCGGCGTTGACGACCACGTCGAGACCGCCGAGCTCCTGGACCACGGTCTCCACGGCGGCCCGCACGGCGGCGTCGTCGGTGGTGTCGGCGGTGACCGTCAGCGTGCCCCGCCCGACCGCCGTCGCGGCGGCGGCCAGGGCGGCGGCGTCGCGGCCGAGCAGCGCGACCCGCGCACCCTCCCGGGCAAGCGCATGGGCGACGGCCAGGCCGATCCCCCGGTTGCCTCCGGTGACGAGTGCGGGCGCGTCGGCGAGTCCGAGGTCCATGGAAGGACGCTAGCGATGACTACAGCGTCGACACGTACGAGTACGACGAGGAGCGGGACAGCGCGAGCTCGAAGATCCCCGACCCCGCCGTACCGTCCCAGTCGAAGGTCGCGAGCCGGTCGGTGAGCGAGGAGTCCAGCGTCCGCTGGGAGACGGAGCCGAGCTCCCAGGTCTCGCCCTCCACGTGGTCGACGCCCTTCGCCTCGCCGTGGTGGCCGCCGTAGCCGGCGCCGGCCATGAAGCCGCCACCGGCCGTGCCGTCGCACCCGACGCGGTAGACGGCGCCCGAGGCCGTGGTCACCTCGACGGTGCCGCCGCGCAGGTCCAGGTCGTCGAGCACCAGCGCGTGCCGGACGTCGACGATGTCGTCGAGCGTGCCGTCGGTGTGCATCACGGCGCCCTCGAGCATGATCCGCGAGCCGTCGCGCCGCTCGACCAGCAGGAAGCCGATCGAGCGGTCGGGGAACTGCGCCTGGTACCAGATGTGCAGCCCCTGGCCGCCGGCCATCGTGCGCAGCCCGCGGGAGCGGTCGCGCTGGGAGTACCACCCGTCGACCGGGGTCGTGTCGCCGTCGACGGTCAGCGTCCCGGAGACCAGGCCGGACTGGAAGAGGTGGTCGAAGGAGGTCGTGCCGCCCGACGGGTTGTCGACGTCGACGGTCCCCCACCAGTACGGCGCCCGAGCCCGCCAGGTCACGTCGAAGGTCATCCCGGTCGGGTTGTCGCCGAGCGCGAGCCGCCACTCGCGGTTGGGCTCGACGACCTCCCACGAGAGCGGGCCGCAGGACGACCAGTCGGTCGCGGCGAGCTCGGTGTAGAAGCGCGCGTTGCGCTGCTCGGTGGGCGTCACGAGCACCGCGAAGCCGTCGACGGTGCCACGGACGGGGTGCAGTCCGCAGCCGACGAGCACCGACGGCGCCGTGCCGGACGTCGGGTGCAGGTTGACGACGAAGCGGTCGAAGAAGCCGGTCGGCAGCCCGTCGAGGTCGGCGGGGGTGACGATCGCGTCGTGGAACTCCGGGCGGGTCTGGGTCACGGGTGCTCCGAGGGTCGAGGGGCCGGGTCGAGCCCGGCGGTGTGGTGCGCCGCGTCCAGGAAGGACTGCACGAGCGCCTGGTCTGCGTAGTAGGGGTCGCCGACGCCGCGGACGGCGCGGCGCCGGCCGTACTCGTAGAGCACGGCGAGCTTCCAGAGCGCGAGCGTGGTGTACCAGGTGAGGTCCGCGAGGTCGGCGCCCGTGCGCTCGGCGTAGCGGTCGGCGAGCTCCTTGCGCGTGGGCCAGCCGGGCTCGAGCATCGCTGTGCCGAGCTCCTCGGTCGGCGTCATCGCCGTGTCCGGCTCGGGCACCGAGGAGAGGAAGTAGCCGAGGTCGAAGAGTGGGTCGCCGATCGTGGTCAGCTCCCAGTCGAGCACGGCGGCGATGGTGCCCGGCGCGGACTCCGAGAGGACGACGTTGCCCACGCGGTAGTCGTTGTGGACGATCGCCGCCCCGGACTCGGCGGGGACCCGGGCGGACAGCCACGACACGATCGGGGCGAAGTGGGCGGGCGGGTCACCCGCACCGTCCGCGACCAGCCGGCCCATCCGGTGGAGGTGCCGCTCGTTGAAGCCCTCCGGCCGGCCCATGTCGGCGAGGCCGCGGCCCCGCCAGTCGACGGCGTGGAGGTCGGCCAGGGTGTCCACGAGCGCGTGGCCGAGGTCGCGGCGTACGCCGGGCGTGTCCAGCGGCGTGGGGGTCCGTGTCGTGACGACCGGTCCGCGTGCGAAGCCCATGACGTAGAAGTGCACGTCGATCACCTCGCCGGCCTCGGCCGTGGCGAGCAGCGGCGCCACCGGCACCGACGTCCCGGCGAGGGCGTCGATCCAACGCGCCTCGCGGAGCATGTCGTGGGCGCCCGGCGGCGTCGGCGGGGGCGGCGGCCGGCGGACGACGACGCTCCGGCCGGCTCCGTCGCTCACCAGGTAGGTGAGGTTGGAGTGCCCGTCGCCGATCCGGCGCGTGCTCACGGCGCCCGAGGTCAGCCCCCGGTCGGCGAGGAACGCGGCCAGCCGGCCGAGGTCGTCCTCGGACCAGTCCCAGTCACTCATCGGCGCCGCTCACTCGCCCGTGAAGACGGGCGGGCGCTTCTCCTTGAACGCCGCGAGCGCCTCCGGCATGTCCCGCGTGCGCGACATCAGGGCCTGCCCGCGGTTCTCCAGCTCCAGGGCCGCGGCGTACGACGTGATCTCCTGGTTGCGCTGGATCGCGCGCTTGGACATCCGCACCCCGCTGGGGCTGTTGCTGGCGATCAGCCGCGCCATCGCGAGGGTCTCCTCCCACAGCGAGTCGGCCGGCACCATCCGGTTGACGAGGCCGATGCGGGCGGCCTCCTCCGCGCCCACGATGCGGGCGGTGTAGCCGATCTCGGCGGCCACGGCCGGGCCGAGCAGCCGGGTCAGGTGGTAGGAGGTGCCGAGCTCGCCGACCGAGAGACCGACCTTGACGAAGGCCGCGGAGAACTTGGCCTTCTCGTCGCAGAGGCGGATGTCCGCGGCGAGCGCGAGCGCGAGTCCGCCGCCGGTGGCCGGGCCGTGGATCGCGGCGATGACCGGGAAGGGCAGGTGCCGGATGGCCTGGATACCGCCGGTCGCGGTCTCCTGGAACTTGAGGAACTCCCGCACGCCCATCTCGGTGATCTGGTGGATCTCGTCGAGGTCGAAGCCGGCGCAGAAGGCCCGGTCGCCGGCGCCGGTCACGACGAGCGAGCGCAGGGGTGCGTCGCGCAGCGCGAACGCGGCCTCGCCGTACTCGCTGAACATCCGGATCGTCTGGGAGTTCATCCGGTCCGGGCGGTTGATCCGCAGCACGCCGACGCCCTCCTCGGCGATCTCGAACGTGAGCGTCTCCAGCTCGGGGAAGTCGATGTCCACGTGACTCACGCTCCGGTGAAGATCGGCGGGCGCTTCTCCTTGAAGGCCGCGAGGGCTTCGGGCATGTCGGTGCCGCGGGTGAGCAGCGCCTGGCCCCTGTTCTCGAGCTCGATGGCGGCGGCGAAGGAGCCGACCTCCATGTTGGCCTGGAGCGCGCGCTTCGAGAGCTGGACGCCGCCGGGGCTGTTGGAGCTGATCTCGCGGGCCAGCTCGAGGGCGGCCGCGACGCAGTCGTCGGCGACCCGGTTGACCAGGCGCAGCGCGGCGGCCTCCTCGGCGAGCACCATCCGGCCGGTGAAGCCGAGCTCGCTGGCGATGGCGGGGCCGCACAGCCGGCTGAGGGTCCACGAGGTGCCGAGGTCGCCGGAGGAGAGCCCGATCTTCACGAAGGCGGTGTTGAACTTCGCCTCGGGTCCGGCGATCCGGATGTCGCAGGCCAGGGTGAGCGCGAGGCCGCCACCGGTGGCCGCGCCGTTGACCGCCGCGATGACCGGGTGCCGCATCGAGCGGACCGCGAGCAGGGCGCGGCAGGCGCGCTCCTGCTGGTCGAGCATCGCCATCGCGCCGAGGTCGGCCAGCAGGTCCGCGTCGGCGAGGTCGTAGCCGGCGCAGAACGCCTTGCCCGCACCGGTGAGCACCACCGCGCGGCAGTCATCCTCGTCGTTGAGGTCGAGCGCCATCCGCTCCAGCTCGTCGAACATGGTGTTCGTCATCGCGTTGTAGCGCGTGGGCCGGTTGAGCGTGACGACGACGATGCCGGGCTCCACCTCCTCCAGCAGCAACGTCTCGTAGGTGCGGTCGAGCGCTCTCACGCCATCTCCTCCTGCAGGGATTCCTGTCGTACGGCGCCGGCCTGCTCCCAGGCGGCGATCGTGTCGGGGTCGACGCCCCAGTCGGCGAGCGCGGACCGGGTGTGCTCACCGGGGGCCGGGGGCGGCCCGTCGATGCGGGCCGGGGTGCGGCCGAAGCGCGGCTGGGGGGTCGGCTGGGTGACGCCGGCGAGCTCGGTGAAGGTCTGCCGGGCGACGTTGTGCGGGTGGGCCCAGGCCTCCTCCGGGTCGAGGACCGCGGAGACGCACGCACGACCGTCGGCGCGCGCCACCCAGTCCGCGCGGGTCCGGGTGCGGACGCGGTCGGCGATGGTCTGCTTGAGCGCGGGCCACTGCGACTGGTCGAGCTGGGGCGGCAGGGTCGCGGGGTCCAGCTCGAGGACCTCGAGCAGCTCGGCGTAGAAGTGCGGCTCCATCGCCGCGACGGCGAGGTAGGCGCCGTCCGAGCAGGCGTAGGCGTCGTAGAAGGGGGCGCCGCTGTCGACGATGTTGGTGCCGCGACCGGCGTTGCCGCTGTGCCAGGTGCCGTTGCTGACGAAGCCGTGGAACGCCGCGCCGAGCAGCGCCGCACCGTCGGTCATCGCCGCGTCGACGACCTGCCCGCGGCCGGACTCCCGTGCCTCGATCACGGCGGCCAGGAGGCCGAGCGCGAGGATCAGGCCGCCGCCACCGAAGTCACCGACCAGGCTCAACGGCGGGACCGGAGCCCGACCGGCGCGGCCGATCATCGAGAGGACGCCGCTCTGCGCGACGTAGTTGAGGTCGTGGCCGACCGCCTGCGCCATCGGGCCGTCCTGGCCGTAGCCGGTCATCCGGCCGTAGACCAGCCGCGGGTTCACCGCCCAGCAGTCCTCCGGGCCGACGCCCAACCGCTCGGTGACGCCGGGGCGGAAGCCCTCGAGCAGGGCGTCGGCGTCCCGGACCAGCTCGAGCACGACCTCGCGGCCGCGGGGGTTCTTGAGGTCGACGGCGACCGACCGGCGGCCGCGGTGCATGACCTCGGTGCGGAAGTCGGCGTTGGGACCGACCAGGGCCGCGCCGCTCGCGCGGTCGAGCCGGACCACGTCGGCGCCGAGGTCGGCCAGCAGCATCGCGCAGAACGGACCCGGGCCGATGCTGCCGATCTCGACGACCTTGAGCCCGGCGAGCGGGCCTGTGTGCTCCACGTGGCGTCCTCCCTGTTCGGGCGCTGTCCCGACCAGACTAGGCCGGGCATAAATGGTCAGACCATGAGGTGACCCGGCGACGGTGGAGGTCGCTCCAGTCGGGCCGCTGACGTGACCTAGAGGGCGATGAGCTCCTGGACCGCGCGGTCCTCGAGCTGGCTCACCGCGCCCTCGCCGACCAGCTGGCCCGAGCGCAGGGCGAGGTAGCGCTGGGCGACCTTCTGGATCATGCCGATGTGCTGCTCCACCAGCAGGAGCGCCGTACCCCGGCTCTGGATCTCCATCAGCGCCTCGACGATCGCGTCGATGATGACCGGGGCGAGGCCCTCGGTCGGCTCGTCCAGCATCAGCAGCGCGGGCTCGCTCATCAGCGACCGGGCGATGGCCAGCATCTGCTGCTCGCCGCCCGACAGCGACGTGCCGGGACGGCCCTTGCCGCGCGCCAGGTTGGGGAAGAGGTCGTAGACGGCGTCGAGCGTCCACGAGCCGTGCCGGCGCGAGGCCCGCCCGAGCAGGATGTTCTCCTCGACGGTCAGGTTGCTGAAGATCCGCTTGCCCTGCGGGACGAGCGAGACGCCGCGGCTGGTCGGCACGTGCGCGCCACCGCGCAGCGGCTTGCCCGCGACCAGGATCTCCCCGGTGACCTGCGGAACGCCGTAGACGGAGAGCAGCGTGGTCGACTTGCCCGCGCCGTTGCGTCCCACGAGCCCGACGGTCTCGCCCTCCTCGATGGCGAACGAGACGTCCTGCAGGATGCGCGCTCCGGCGTACGACGCGGAGACGTGGCGGAACTCGAGGACGGTGCTCATGCGGCGCTCCCCAGGTAGGCCCGGACGACGTCCGGGTTGGCGCGGACCTCGGCCGGGGCGCCCGTGGCGAGCACCGAGCCGAGGTCGAGGACGGTGATGACGTCGCAGGTGCGGAACACGCCCTCGACGTCGTGCTCGACCAGGAGGGCCGCGACGTCGCGCTCCGTGCAGAGGGTGCGGACGTGCTCGAGCATCCGGACCGACTCGTCGGCCACCAGGCCGGCGCACGGCTCGTCGAGGAGCACCACCCGCGGCCGCCCGATCAGGGCGATCGCGAGGTCGACGGACCGCTGGGTGCCGTAGGCGATCTCCGAGCAGACCTGGTCCTGGACCTCGTCGAGGCCGAGCGTCGAGACGATCTCGTCCAGGTCGGGCTCGTCGTTGCGGCGGGCGATCATCTCCAGCTGCGTCCGGACGGTCATCGACCCGAAGACGCTGGTCCGCTGGAAGGACCGGGAGACGCCGTGGGCGCGACGCCACCGCACCGAGCGGCGGGTGATGTCGTCGCCGTCGAGCCGGACGACGCCGGAGGACGGCCGTCGGCGGCCGGACAGGGCGTCGATGAAGGTCGACTTGCCGGCTCCGTTCGGGCCGATCACGCCGTGGACCACGCCCGGCTCGAGCTCGATGGCGACGTCGGTCAGCGCGGCGAGCGCGCCGTAGCGGACCGTCAGGCCCGACGCGGAGAAGATGCTCATCGCGATCCTCCCTTCCGGAGGGCTCGGGCGATGCGCTGCACGGCGCCGGTCAGGCCGCCGGGCAGGAAGACGAGGACGAGGATCAGCGCGATCCCGGTGAAGAGGTGCAGGTTGCCGCCGAAGTTGAGGTGCGCCTGGGCCCACACGAAGAGTCCGGTGCCGATCAGCGGCCCCGCGAGGCTCGCCGGCCCGCCGATGAGGACGGCGATGAGCGAGTCACCGGCGCGGGTGAAGCCGAGGATGTCGGGCGAGATGTAGCCGGCGTTGACCGCGAAGAGCGCGCCACCCAGCGAGGCCACGACGCCGGTGAGCGTGAAGGCCGCGAGCCGCGGCAGGAAGGTGCCGTAGCCGGAGAAGCGCATCCGCTCCTCGTTCTCGCGGATGCCCTCAAGCAGCACGCCGAAGCGGGAGCGACCGACCAGCCAGAGCACGAGGGCCGCACCCATGAGCGAGACCCACACGCCGGCCCAGAAGAGGCCGGGGTCCTGGATCTCCCTCGGCCCCATGCCGAGGAAGCTCGCGTCCGCGCCGGCGTTGATCAGCAGGCCGTCGTGCGCGCCGGTCCACGGCCGGAAGGAGGTCTGCAGGGCCAGCTGCCACAGCGCCATCGACAGCGCCAGCGTCAGCATGAGGAAGCCCATGCCGGACGCCCGCACCACGAGCACGCCCATCACGAGCGAGACCAGGGTGCCGACGACGACGGCGAAGCCGACGGCCGCCGTGAGCGAGAGGTCCCACCGGTTGACCGCGATGCCGACCGAGTAGGCGGCGGCGCCGAAGAAGGCCGAGTGGCCGAGGCTGATCAGGCCGAGGTGGCGGGCCAGGAAGCCGATGCCCAGCGCGGGCAGGCCCAGGAGCGCCATCTCGAGGACGAGCCCCATCGTGTAGGGGTCCTTGATGATGTAGGGCACCGAGAGGCCGGCGAGCAGCACCGCCACGATGAGCCCGGCGCCGAGGAGGGTGCGCCCCGGCCGGCGCCGGGACCTCGGTGCGACGACGTCCGCCGGCGGTGCGTCAGGGAGGGTGGTCACGCTCACGAGACTCTCTTTCCGGCCAGGCCCTGCGGTCGCCAGAGAAGGACGACCACGAGGGCGACGTACGGGACGACCACGGCGACCGACGGCGACCAGACGGTGCTGACCGTCTGGATGATCCCGAGGCCCATGCCGGCGACCATCGCGCCACCGATGCTGCCGATGCCGCCGATCACCACGACGATGAGGACGATGATGAGGAAGCTGTTGCCCATGTTGGGGTCGAGCGAGACGTAGGGCGCCGCGAGCGTCCCGGCCAGGCCGGCCAGGGCGGCGCCGAAGCTGACGACGATCAGGCTCACCCGGTTGACGTCGATGCCCATGATCCCGGCGGTCTCGATGTCCTGGCTGGCCGCCCGGACGTAGAGCCCGGTGCGGGTGTAGCGCAGCCACATGACGAGGATCGCCGCCAGCGCCAGCGCCACGACGATGATCCCGAGCCGGTACGTCGGGTAGTCGACCCCGAGGACGGATGTGGTGCCCGTCAGCCCGGGGGGCGGGTCGACCGAGAGGGTCTTCTCCCCCCAGATCAGCACGACCAGGCGCTCGGCGATGAGCGCCAGGCCGAAGGTGATGAGCCCGAGCTCGATGTGGGACCGGTGCTGGAGCGGCCGGAAGAAGACCATCTCCAGCACCACCCCGATGACCGCGAGGATCACCGGGACCAGGACCAGCGCGGCCCAGAAGCTGAGCCGGTCCGAGAGCGTGTAGGCGAGGTACGCGCCGGACATGTAGAGCGCGCCGTGCGCGAAGTTCGTGACGCCGCGCAGGCCGTAGATCATCGCCAGGCCCGAGCTCAGGACCATCAACAAGGAGCCCAGGGCGATGCCGTTGAGCAGCTGCGCGGCGTTCACGAACCCGTCCTCACATCTTGCAGTCGGCGCTGGGCTCGGGCGTCGTGGTGGACGCCTCCGCCGAGCTCAGGATCTTGAAGCTGAGGTCCTTGCCGCTGCCCTCGACCTGACCGAGGTACGACGGCCGGAGCAGCTGGTGGTCGGCGCCGCGGAGCGTCACCGACCCGTCGATCGAGTCGAAGGTGAGGTCGTTCAGCGCGGCCGCGACGTCGTCGGGGTCGGTGCTGCCCGCCTTCTCGATGCCGGCGAAGAGCGTCTCGGCGGCGAGGAAGTTGTCGGCCGGGACGTAGTACGGCGCGCTGCCGTTGGCCTTCGTGTAGGCGTCCACGAACTCCTGGTTGAGGTCGTTGTCGGCGTTCACGTCGTACCCGACGTTGTTGTAGTAGCCGACGATGCTGTCGCCGAGCGTCGGGAAGAGCGGCTCGGAGACCATGTTGAAGCCGAGGACCGTCTTGACCTGGGACGAGAGGTTGAACTGCTCGGCCTGCTTGACGAAGGCGACGCCGTCGGCGCCGTACTCCACCGCGAAGACCGCGTCGGCGCCGCTGTCCTTGATCTTCGTGATGTAGGAGCCGAAGTCGGTCGTGTTGAGCGGCGCGAACTGCGTCGAGACGATCGTCTTGCCGGCCTTCTCCGCCTCCTCGGTGAACTTGTCGGCGGCGCTGTGCCCGGTGGCGTAGTCGACGGCCATGATCGCCCACTTGTCACCGGGCATCTCGTCGATGGAGGACGCCAGGCCGTTGAGGTCCATGCTGCTCGTCTGGACGATGTGGAAGGCGTTCGGCGAGCACTGCTCGCCCACCAGCGCGTCGTCCTTGCCGAGCGCGTTGAAGTCGAGCGCCCCCATGCCGGCGAGCTGGGCGTTGAGCGCCGCGTGCTCGGGCGAGGTCATCACGGCGCCGATGAACTGGGCGCCGTCCTGGGTCACCGCCTCCTTGGCCACGCGGATCGTGGTGGCCGGGTCGGCGTCGGTGCCCTTGGTGATCAGCTCGACCTTGTGGCCGTCGATGCCGCCCTTGGCGTTGACCATGTCGGCGGCGACCTGCCAGCCCTTCACCGCATCGGTGCCGAACTGGGCCAGCGCCCCGCTCGTCGGCGGGATCAGCGCGATCTTGATCGTGCTGTCGTCACCGCCATCGCTCCCCGAGTCGTTGCTGCTCGCCGACCCGCAGGCGGCGAGGGTGGTGCCCAGGACCAGGACGACCGCCATGGTCGTCGCCGCCTTAGTCGAAACTGTGCTCTTCACAGCTCTCCCCTACTCGTGAGAGCGGCACGGCTCGTCCGTACCGGCTCGTGGGAGAGATTGTGGTCTGACAATTCGATAGTTTCGCCCCTCTGAAGGGGCATTCGCCTCCCCCACAGGAGTGATCGCCGTCACAGGAGCCCCTTCCGAGAGGGGGTCGGAGGGCCGACGCTCGGCCGTCACGATGAGCACCACGGCGCTCACGACGATGCCGCCGCCGACCAGGACCGGGGCCCCGAGGGGCTCGGCGAGGATCGCCCAGCCGAGCAGCACGGCGACCACCGGGTTGACGTAGGCGTGGGTGGCGGTGAGCGACAGCGGCACGTGCGTGAGCAGCCACGCGAAGGCGACGAACGAGACGATCGAGCAGGCCACCACGAGGTAGGCGAGCGCCGCCCAGCCGCCCACCGAGTAGTCGACGCTGAACCGCTCGCCGTGACCGAACGCCAGCAGCGAGGAGCAGCAGGCGGCGACCAGCTGCTGGTACGTCGCCACCACGAAGAGGTCGTCGGGGAGGGCGAGCGTCCCGGCCAGAAAGGAGCCGAGGGTCCAGCTGATGCTGCTGCCCAGGCAGAGCAGGACGGCACCGATCGGCAGGGCCTCGCCGACGCCGTGGCCGAGCAGGACGAGCACCGCCAGGCCGAGGAAGCCGACGGCGACGCCGGCGAGGGTCATCGACGACGGTCGCTCCCCCGTGGCGACCCGGAGCAGCACCGCCCACGCCGGGACGGTCGCGACGACGAGCGCGGCCACGCCCGAGGGCAGGCCGCGCACCTGGGCGAGCGCCTGCAACCCGTTGCCGAGCCCGACCAGCAGCACGCCCGTGGCCACCAGCGCGCCGACCTCCCGGCGGGACACGCGGAGGCCTCGTGCACCACGCCGTACGACGACGATCGCGGCGAGGATCAGCGCCGCCGCGGCGAACCGCTGGGCCATCGCCTGGAAGGGGTCGACCTCGTCGACCACGATGCGGATGGCGAGGTAGACCGAGCCCCACAGCACCCAGACGGTCACCAGCGCGGCCAGCAGCGTCGTCCTGCTGGTCTCGGGGGCCAGGGGCGGCACGGGTCAGGCGAAGTCGGGCCGGCGCTTGGCGACGAAGGCGGCGATGCCCTCCGCGGCCTCGCCGTGCTCGAAGAGTCCCTGCTCCTGCTCGGCCTCGAGCTTCATGCCCTGCTCGAGCGGCAGCTCGGAGGCGGCGGTGACGCTGCGGACGACGGCGAGCTGGGCCGGCAGCGACGACCCGGCCAGCTCGGCGGCCAGGTCGAGCGCCGCGTCGACGGCCCGGCCGTCGGTCAGCCGGTCGACGAGGCCGATCGCGTGCGCCTCGTCGGCGGGCACCTGGCGCGCGGTCAGCATGATGTCGAGGGCCCGGCCGTGGCCCACCAGCCGCGGGAGCCGCTGGGTGCCGCCGGCGCCGGGGATCAGCCCCAGCTTGACCTCGGGGAGGCCGAGCCTCGCGGCGGCGCCCGCCACCCGCATCGTGCAGGCCATCGCGAGCTCGAGCCCGCCGCCCAGGGCGAGCCCGTCGACGGCGGCGATGGAGAGGAAGGAGGCGGCCTCGAGCCGGTCGTTCGCCGAGCGCATCCGGTCGCCGTAGGCGAGGAAGGACGACGCGTCGATGGTCGACATGTGCTTGATGTCGGCCCCGGCGGCGAAGAAGCCGTCCAGAGCCGACTCGATCACGACGACCTTCACGTCGCCGGCCGCCTCGGCGGCGTCGCACAGCGCGTGCAGCCCGTCGAGGATCGGCAGGCCGAGAGCGTTGGCCGGCGGGCGGTCCATGGTGACCACCCAGATGCCGGGTGCGTGGGTGCGCCAGGTGACGACGGTGTCGGACACAGGACTCTCCTGGGGTCGGCGGGTCAGGGACGCCGCGGGAACGGGGTGAAGTCGGGGGCGCGCTTGGCCTTGAAGGCCTCGCGGCCCTCGGCGGCTTCGGCGGTGCCGTAGAAGAGGAGGTTGGCGTCGTGGGCCAGCTGCTGGATGCCGGCGTAGCCGTCCTCGTGGGCGTGGAAGCTGAGCTTCGAGAGCCGCAGCGCGTACGGCGAGAGCGCGAGCATCTCGCGGCACCAGCGCATCGTCTCGGCCTCGAGGTCGGCCAGGGGGACGACCGTGTTGACCAGACCCATCTCGAGCGCGGTCGCGGCGTCGTACTGCCGGCAGAGGAACCAGATCTCCTTGGCCTTCTTCGGCCCGACGAGGTCGGCGAGGATGCTCGACCCGTAGCCGCCGTCGAAGGAGCCGACCCGCGGGCCGACCTGGCCGAAGCGGGCGTTGTCGGCCGCGATGGTCAGGTCGCAGACGAGGTGCAGCACGTGGCCGCCGCCGATCGCCCAGCCCGCCACCATCGCGACGATCGGCTTGGGGCAGCGCCGCATCGCGACGTGGAGGTCGGTCACGTGGAAGCGGCCGGTCGCGCTCTCGTCGAGCTGGTAGCCGCTCTCGCCACGCACCCGCTGGTCACCGCCGGAGCAGAAGGCGCGGTCGCCGGCGCCCGTGAGGACGATGACGCCGACCCGCTCGTCCTCCCGGGCGAGCCGCAGCGCCTGGTCGACCTCGACCAGGGTCTGCGGCCGGAAGGCGTTGTGCACCTCGGGGCGGTCGATGGTGATCCTGGCGATCCCGTCCGGGGTCGTCTCGTAGCGGATGTCCGTCCACTCGCCCTGCGGGGTCCAGGTCTCGGGGCTCATCCGGCCATCGTCAGGCCGCCGCTGACCGACAGCGTCTGGCCGGTGACGAAGCCGGCGCCGTCGGAGGCGAAGAACGCCACGGCGGGGCCGATGTCCTCGGGGGTGCCGAGGCGCTTCATCGGGACGGCGCGGGCCATGCCGCCGATCACCTTCTCGGCGTCGTCGCCCTGGCCGTCGGCGAACTTGCGCAGCGCCGGGGTGTCCGTCGGGCCGGGGCAGACGGTGTTGACCGTGACGCCCTTGGTGGCGACCTCGCGGGCCAGGGTCTTGCCGAAGGCGATGATGCCGCCCTTGGCGCCGGAGTAGACGGCCTCGAGGGAGGAGCCGACGCGGCCGGCGTCGGAGCCGATGTTGATGACCCGCCCGAAGCCGCGCTCGATCATGCCGGGCACGGTCGCCTGGATGACCCGCAGGTGACCCTTGAAGTTGACGTCGAGGATGCGCTCCCAGAAGTCCTCGGTGGTCTTGACGAAGGGCATGAAGTCGTCGAAGCCGGCGTTGTTGACGACCACCTCGACCGGGCCGAGCTCCTGCTCGACGGTCGCGACGGCCGCACGGACCGACTCGGTGGAGGTCACGTCGACCTGGACCGCGATCGCCTCGCCGCCCGCGGCGCTGATCTCCTTGGCGGTCTGCTCGGCGACCTCGAGGTTGAGGTCGGCGATGACCACCCGGAAGCCCTCGGCACCGAGCGTGGTGGCGATGCCCTTGCCGATGCCCTGGGCGCCTCCGGTGACCAGTGCGACTCGGTTGCTCATGGGTGTCTCTCCTGTGTTGGTGGGATCGGGTGAGTGGTTCAGGACGCCGGGTACCAGGTGACCGGCCCGGCGACGATCGAGTGGCTGGTCAGCTTCCGGCCCAGGGTGGACTGTGCCTCCCGGGCCGCCTCGATCACGGCCGCGAGGTCCAGGCCGGTGTCGACGCCCATCTCGTGGAACATCGAGACGAGGTCCTCGGTGGCGATGTTGCCCGTGGACCCCTTCGGGACCGGGCAGCCGCCGAGCTCGCCGAAGCTGGACTCGAAGCTGCGGCAGCCGGCCTCGAGCGCGGCGTACGCGTTGGCGAGGCCCTGCCCCCGGGTGTTGTGGAAGTGGGCGGTGACCTCGATGCCGGGGAGCCGCTCGATGGCGGCCTCGAAGAAGGCGCGGGAGTACGCCGGGTTGCACATGCCGGTGGTGTCGCCGAAGCCGATCTCGGTGGCGCCCGCGGCGGCGAACTGCTCGGCCAGGTCGAGGACCCGGTCCATGGGCACGGGTCCCTCGTAGGGGCAGCCGAAGGACGTCGCGATGACGGCGCAGAGCGTGAGGTCCTCGGCGACGATGCGCTTGCCCATGACGGCCACGTCGGCCATCGTCTCCTCGACCGACCGGTTGATGTTCTTCGTGTTGTGCGTCTGGCTCGCGCTGACGAAGAGCGTGGCCTCCTCGAAGAGGTCCCGGACGGCGAGGGCGTTGTCGAGGCCGCGGCTGTTGGGGATCAGCACCATCCGGTCGACGTCGTCGGGCAGGTCGATGCCGCGCAGCACCTCGATGCCGTCGGAGAGCTGCGGGATGACGTCGGGCCGGACGAAGCTGGCGACCTCGATCCGCTTGAACCCGGCGCGGCCGAGGGCGTCGATCAGCCGGATCTTGTCCGGCGTCGCGATCGTCTCCGGCTCGTTCTGGAAGCCGTCGCGGGGGCCGACCTCGCGGATCTGCACGGTGCGCGTCTCGCCACGGGTGGCGTTGGGGAAGGCCTGCGTCTGGGACATCACATCTCCTGCTCGGCGAGGCTGCGCTGCAGCGCCTCGCGGTGCTCCGGCGCGGCGACCTCGATCAGTCGCAGCGCCCTCTCGGCGACCGTGCAGCCGGTCAGCATGGCGACCCCGTGCTCGGTGACGACGGCGTCGACGTCGACGCGCGCGGTCGTGACGACGCCGCTGCGCAGCGCGGGGACGATCGTCGACTCGGACGTCTCGCCCGACCCGACGGTCGAGCGCAGCGCGATGATCGACCGGGTGCCGGTCAGCGACGCGGCCCGGCTGAAGTCCACCTGGCCGCCGGTCGCGCCGATGTGGACACCGCGCGCGAGCTCGGCGCCCACCTGGCCGAGCAGGTCGACCTCGATCGCGGAGTTGATCGAGACGAGCGAGCCCAGCTGGGAGAGGACCGGCGGCGCGTGCGTGTACGACGCGGCGCGGAACTCGACGGGAAGGGCGCCGAGCCGCGCGTAGCCGCCGGCTGAGCACAGCGCGGCACCCGTGACCACGACGCCGGCATCGATCTCCTTCTTGGCGCCGGTGATCACTCCCTTCTCGACGAGCGTGAGCACGGTGTCGCTGAGCATCCCGCTGTGGAAGCCGAGGTCGCGGTGGCCGGCGAGAGCCTCGAGGACCGCCGACGGGAGCGACCCGACCCCGATCTGGATGGTGGCGCCGTCGTCGATGATCGACGCGACGTGGCCGGCGATCGCGACGTCGACGTGGTCCGCCGGACGCCCGGGCGCCTCGCGGAGCGGCCGGTCGGTCTCCACGACGGCGGCGAAGGCGGACAGCGGCAGTCGCGGCCCGCCGACCGTGGGCGGCATCTGCGCGTTGATCTCGGCGATCAGGGTGCGGGTGTGCGGGATCGCGTCGGCGACGTACTCGACGCCGGTCCCGAGCGTCACGTAGCCGTCGCGGTCGGGCGGCGACACCTGGACGAAGCCGACGTCGTTGGGCAGCGCCCCCGTCGCGAACATCCGCGGGATCGCGGAGTAGTGGCAGGGCACGACGTCGAGGCGCCCGTGCCGGCTCAGGGCCCGGAGCCGGCCGAGGCCGCCGTACGAGACGACGGTCAGCTGCTCGGGCAGGTCACCGGAGAGGCGCTCGTTCCAGGTGAGCCCGGAGAACGCGCGGATCGGGCCGACCCGGTCGACGACGTCGAGGACGGCGTTGACCAGCGGCTCGGGCTCTGCGCTCCCCTGTCCCCACCACACCCCGTCCCCGGGGTGCAGGAAGGCGCCGACGTCGATCATCGGTGGCCCCTAGACCCGCTGCACCAGGGTGGCCGTGCCGAGACCGCCGCCGCAGCACATCGTGACCAGGCCGACCTCGACGTCGCGTCGCTCCATCTCGGCCAGCAGCGTGGCGAAGAGCCGCGAGCCGGACGCCCCGACCGGGTGGCCCAGGGCGATGGCGCCGCCGTTGACGTTGACACGGTCGAGGTCGGCCTTGAGCTCACGCTCCCAGGCGAGCACGACGGAGGCGAAGGCCTCGTTGCACTCGACCAGGTCGATGTCGGACATCGTCATCCCGTTGCGCTCCAGCAGCCGCTGGGTGGCCGGGATCGGACCGGTGAGCATGATCGCGGGGTCCACGCCGACCGTCGTCTGGTCGAGCACCTTCGCCCGCCGGGTCAGGCCGTGCCGGGTGACCGCGTCGTCCGAGGCGACCAGGACGCCGGCGGCGCCGTCGGTCAGCGGCGAGGAGCTGCCGGCGGTGACCCGGCCGTCCTCCCGGAACGGGGTCTTCAGGCCGGCGAGGCCCTCGAGCGTGGTGCCCGGACGGATGCCCTGGTCGGTCGTACGACGCTCGCCGTCGAGCTCGAGCGGGATCATCTCGCGCTCGAAGCGGCCCGCCTCGACGGCGGCCGCGGCCAGCTCGTGGGAGCGCACCGCGAACGCGTCCATCTCGGCACGGCTGATGTCCCACCGCTCGGCGATCCGCTCGGCTGCCTCGCCCATCGCCGGGAAGTCCGAGGCAGCGAGCAGCTCGGCCGGCCAGGCCGCGCCGTACAGCTTCTCGATCTCGACGACGGCGGTCATGGGGATGTGGCCCATGTGCTCGACGCCGCCGGCGATCACCAGGTCGTGGGTGCCTGAAGCGATCAGCGCCGCCGCCATCTCGACCGCGGACTGGGCCGAGCCGCAGCGCCGGTCCAGCACCGTCGCCGGCACCTCGGCGGGGTAGCCCGCCTGGAGCCAGGCGTTGCGGGCGACGTTGCGCGACTGCTCGCCGAACGGCGCGGTGCAGCCGACGACGAGGTCCTCGACGTCACCCGGCGCGACGCCGGTGGACTCGAGCAGCGCGGTGTAGACGGCACCGAGCATCACGTTGGGGTGGACGTCGCGGTACCAGCCCCGGTCGGGGTGCGCCTTGCCCATGGGGGTGCGCAGCGCCTCGGCCAGCCACGCGGTGCGGCCCTGCAGCGGCATCAGATCACCGTCCCGCCGTCGACGGGCAGGACCTGCCCGGTGATGTACGACGCGGCGTCGGAGGCGAAGAAGACGAACGTCGCGGCGATCTCGTCCGGGTCGGCCCAGCGGCCGAGCGGGATCCGCGCGAGCGTCATCTCCGCGAGCTTCTCGTTGGTGCGGATGTTCTCGGTCATGGCAGTCGCGGCGAGCGGGGCGACGGCGTTGACGGTGATCGAACGACGGGCCAGCTCCTTGGCGAGCGACTTGGTGAGGCCGATGACGCCGGCCTTGGCGGCGCCGTAGTTGGCCTGGCCGATCGTGCCGACGAGCCCGGCCGCGGAGGTCACGTTGATGATCCGGCCGGTGCCGTCGTCGGGGAGGACGGGCAGGGCGGCCTGGCTGACGGTGAAGGTGCCGCCGACGTGCACGCCGAGGACGAGCTGGAACGCGTCCGGTGTCATCTTGGGGAACATCGCCGGGCTGATCACGCCCGCGTTGTTGACGACGATGTTCAGGGTGCCGTCGTTGAGGCCGGCGGCCTGCGTGGCGGCCTGCGTCGCCTGATCGGCGTCGCGGACGTCGAGCGCGCACGACTCCGCCCGGCCCCCGGAGGCGACGATCCGGTCGGCGACGGCGGCGGCCGCGTCCTTGTCGACGTCGGTCACGAGGACGGCGGCCCCGGCGGCGGCGTACGCCTGCGCGACGGCGGCGCCGACACCGGCACCCGCGCCGGTGACGAGCGCCGAGCGACCGGCGAGGGAGAAGGGTCCGGTCATCAGTAGCTCCTCGGCAGCCCGAGGACGTGGGAGCCCAGGAAGTTGAGCACCATCTCCTGCGAGAGCGGGGCGATGCGGGTCAGCCGCGCCTCCCGGAAGTAGCGGGCGACGTGGTACTCCTCGGAGTAGCCCATGCCGCCGTGCGTCTGGAGCGCGCGGTCGGCGGTGTCGAAGGCCGCGTCGGCGCAGAGGTACTTGGCGGTGTTGGCCTCGCGCGCACACGGCTTGCCCTGGTCGTAGAGCCAGGTGGCCTTGCGCAGGATCATCTCGGCCGCGTCGAGGCGCGCGAGGGAGTCGGCGAGCGGGAACTGCAGGCCCTGGTTCATGCCGATCGGCCGGCCGAAGACCTCGCGCTCGTTGGCGTAGCGGACCGCGCGACGCAGCGCAGCCCGGCCGATGCCGAGCGCCTCCGCGGCGACCAGGCAGCGCTCGGGGTTGAGGCCGTCGAGGATGTACTTGAAGCCCTGGCCCTCCTCGCCGATCCGGTGCTCCTCCGGCACGCGCAGGTCGTCGATGAAGAGCTCGTTGGAGGTGACCGCGTTGCGGCCCATCTTCTTGATCGGCCGGATGTCGACGTGGGCGCGGTCGAGATCGGTGAGGAAGAGGGTGAGGCCGTCGGTCTTCTTGTCGACGTCCTCGAACTTGCTGGTGCGGGTCAGCAGCAGGATCTTCTCGGACTCCATCGCCTTGGAGATCCAGACCTTGCGGCCGTTGATCACGTAGTCGGAGCCGTCGCGCTTGGCGAAGGTGGTGATCTTCGTGGTGTCGAGGCCGGCCCCGGGCTCGGTCACGCCGAAGCAGACGTGCAGGTCGCCGGTCACGATGCGGGGCAGCGTCTCCTGCTTCATCGCATCCGAGCCGTGCACGATCACCGGGTGCATCCCGAAGATCGAGAGGTGCATCGAGCTCGCGCCGTTCATGCCGGCGCCGGACGCGGCGACCTCCTCGAGCAGGATCGAGGCCTCGGTGATGCCGAAGCCGCTCCCGCCGTACTCCTCGGGCGCGGTGATGCCGAGCCAGCCGCCGTCGGCGAAGGCGTCGTAGAACTCACGAGGGAACTCGTGCTCCGCGTCCTTCTCCATCCAGTACTGGTCGTCGAACTTGGCCGCCAGCTCGGCCACCGCCTTGCGGATGGTCTGCTGGTCCTCCGTCAGCTCGAAGTCCACGAACGATTCCTTCCTACGACGCTCGCCGTGCCCCGATGCCGACGGGGAGCGAATTGGTGCGACTCTAACAAAAGGTCTGACCAGAAACTACGGGTCGACGACGGCCCACTGGAGGCGGGCACAGTCGGCGCCCCGAGGGCGCTCAGACGAGGGCCAGCCCGTCGGCGATCCGCTCGTTCCACGCGGTCGGCTCGCCGAAGAGCGACCGGTCCAGCCGCGCCCGCTTGTAGAAGAGGTGCAGGTCGTGCTCCCAGGTGTAGCCGATCGCGCCGTGCATGGTCAGCGCGGTGTCGGCGGCCCGGCTCGCCTCCGCGGTCACCTGCGCCTTGACCGCCGCGGCGTGCAGCGAGCACTCCTCGAGCCCGGCCTCGACCGAGGCGGCCGCGAAGTAGAGGGCCGAGCGCGACGCCTCGACCGCGACCTCGATGCCGGCCGCGGCGTGCTTGACCGCCTGGAAGGAACCGATGGGCACCCCGAACTGGCGGCGCTGCAGGCTGTACGCGACCGCCATCTCGAGCATCCGCTCCATGGCGCCCAGCGCGTCGGCGGCGACGAGGACGGCCGCGAGGTCGGTGGCCCGGCGGACGGCGGCCGCCGCGTCCGGGTCGAGCGGCGCGGACCGTGCCGCGTCCAGGTGGACGTCGGCGACCGTGCGCGTGCCGTCGAGCAGCCGGCGCGGTGCCACCTCGACGCCGGGGGCGGCCCGCTCCACCAGCCGGAGCGCCCGGTCGCCCGGGGCACCGACGGCCACGACGTACGCCGCCGCCTCGTCGCCGGCGAGGACGCGCGGCACCGTGCCGCTCAGCCGCCCGTCGCCGTCGACCCGGACCCCGGTCGCCGCGTCGGGTGCGTCCTCGGCGGGCGCCAGCCACGCCGTGGTGCGGTCGGGGAAGCCAGCGAGACCGGGGACGGCGAGGACCGTGGCCAGCCAGGCCGCGGACGGCGCCGCGGCACGACCGAGCTCCTCCGCCGTGAGCGCGAGCTCGACGACACCGCCGCCCTGGCCGCCGAGCTCCTCGTCGACGCCGACGCCGAGCCAGCCGTCAGCGGCGAGGCGCTCGACGAAGGGTGCCGGGTCCGCGGCCTCGATCCAGCCGCGGACGGACTCGACCGGCGCGACCGCGGACAGCCAGTCCCGGAGCGTCTCCTGGTAGGACACCTGCTCCTCGGAGAGTCTCCACTCCATCTCGGGGTCCTTTCGCTGTTACTTTAGGTATGACCAAAAACATCTGAGAATGTGGGGAACGATGGCCGAACCGGCATCGCCCGAGAACGGCACGACGCGGGTCGCGGTCCAGCTGGCACCGATGTCGGTCCCCAAGGCGTCCGACGTGCTCGCCGACGAGCTGCGCGAGCGCATCCTGCGGGGCGAGTTCCCCGAGGGCACGGCGCTGCCGCCCGAGCGGGAGCTCGTCACCCAGACCGGGATGAGCCGCGCCACCGTGCGGGAGGCGCTGCGGATCCTCGAGGTGCAGGGCCTGGTGCGGATCAAGACCGGCCGCGCCGGTGGCGCCTTCATCCAGCGTCTCGGCGAGGAGTCGATCGCCAGCTCGGTCGACCTGCTCATCCGCGGCCGCAACATCCGGCTCGCCGCGCTCCACGAGACGCGCGAGGCGATCGAGCCCTCGTGCGCCCGGCTGGCGGCGCTGCACCGGACCGACGACGACCTCGCCGCGCTCGACCGCGCCAACGACTCGATCGCCCGCGACGGGTCGCTCGGGGAGTTCCTCCAGGCCAACGTGGACTGGCACGTCGCCGTGGCGGTCGCCAGCCACAACGAGCTGCTCAACGGCTTCATGCTCGCGCTGTCGCGGGCGATCTACACCTCGACCGACAACCAGGGCTTCGTCGACTCGGCGGTCCGGCAGACGACGGCCCAGGCGCACAAGTCGATCACCGAGGCGATCCGCGCCGGCGACCCGGAGGCCGCCGTACGCCGGATGCAGCGGCACGTCCACGGGTACGCCGAGGCGGTGATGGCGGTCGAGGACCGCACCTCGATCGACGTCGAGGCCTAGCGCGAACCCGGGAGCGGTCACGGCAGCGCCTTGACCTGGACCCGGATCTCGTCGACGGCCTGGGGGTTCTCCGCACCCGACAGGTCGCCGGGGTCGGCGTCGAGCACCGCGGCCCTGATCGCCCGACGGAGGATCTTGGCCGAGCGGGTCTTCGGGAGCTGCTGCACCCGGAGCACCTGGCTCGGGGCGAAGGGCTTGCCGACCTCGGCGGCGACCCGCCCACGCACCCGCGCCGCGACCACGGACTCCTCCTCGTCCCCGCGGGCGACGTAGAAGACCCAGACGGCCTCGCCCTTGGTCGTGTCGGGGATGCCGACGACCGCGGACTCGGCGACGCCCTCGTCGACCGCGACGACCGACTCGATCTCGGCCGGGGCCACGCGCTTGCCGGCCACGTTCATGACGTCGTCGGACCGGCCGAGGATGAACCAGCCGGTCGTGCCGTCGCCGTACTCCTCGCACAGGGCGTAGTCGCCGTGCCGCCACAGTCCGTCGTACGTCGACCAGTAGGCCTCGTGGTAGCGCGAGCCCTCGGCGTCGTCGTTCCAGATGCCGCGGGTCATCGCCGGCCAGGGCTGGCGGCAGACCAGCTCGCCGATCTCGCCGCGCACCGGCCGGGCGCGGTCGTCGACGACGTCGACGTCCATGCCGAGGGCCGGGCCGCCGAGGGAGCACGAGCGGATCGGCTCGACCGGGTAGGGGCAGAGGAAGGAGCCGCCGACCTCGGTGCCACCGGAGAAGTTGATGATCGGCACCCGGCTGCCGAAGACGTCGCGCGCCAGCCACTCGTAGGACTCCGGGTCCCACGGCTCGCCCGTCGAGCCGAGCACGCGCACCGAGTCGAGCGCCTGGGTCGGCAGCAGCCCCTTGCTGCGCAGCGCGCGGATCAGGGTCGGGCTGACGCCGAGCATCGAGACGCGGTGGCGCTCGACCAGGCGCCAGAGGCGGGTGGTGTCCGGGACGTCGGGCGAGCCTTCGTAGAGCAGCAGCGTGCCGCCGGTGCCGTGGGTGCCGAGGATCGAGAGCGGACCCATGATCCAGCCCATGTCGGTGATCCAGCAGAAGGTGCGGCCCGGACCCATCTCGAAGCCGTAGGACACCTCGCAGGCGGTCTTCACCACGAAGCCGGCGTGGGTGTGCACGGCGCCCTTCGGCTTGCCGGTGGTGCCCGAGGTGTAGGCCAGCAGGAGCACGTCGGAGGCGCTGGTCGGCTCGACATCCGGGTCGGGGTCCAGCGCCAGCCAGTCCTCCCACGCGACCTCACCGGGGCCGAGAGCGCCGCGCTCGCCGATGTTGTCGACGACGGCGACGGTCCGCACGGTCGGGCAGCTCCCGAGTGCCTCGCGCAGCTGGGGCAGCATCGAGGTCGAGCGACCGCGACGCAGCGTGCCGTCGGCGGTGATCACGGCGACGGCGCCGGCGTCCTGCACACGCGAGGCGATCGCGCCGGGGGCGAAGCCGGAGAAGAGGGGGACGAGCATCGCCCCGGTGCTCACCACGGCGTACGTCGCGACCACGGCGTCCGGCGTCATCGGCATGTAGAGCGCGACGGCGTCGCCCTTGCCGATGCCCGCGGCGCGCAGGCCTGCCCGGACCCGCGCGACCCGGTCGGCCAGCTCGGCGTAGGTCACCTCGGAGGTCGTGCCGTCCTCGGCCTCGTGCACGACGGCGGCCGCCTCCGGCGTCCGTCCCGCCCACTTGCCCAGGCAGGCGTCGACCGCGTTGAGGCCGCCGCCGGGGAACCACTCCGGCCAGGCCACGCCCCGCGTCTGGTCGACGACCTGGGCGTACGGCGTCGCGAACGGGATGTCGAGGTCCTCGACCACGGCCTGCCAGAACGCGCCGATGTCCCCGACCGACCGCGCGCGGAGCTCGTCGGCGGTCGCGACGCCGAGCGTGCGCATCAGCCGGGCGACGTTGGAGTTCTCCAGGTAGTCCTCGTCGGGGGTCCACACGTAGGTCACGACGTTCCTCCACGCGGCATCTCGAGGATCCGCTCCGACACGATGTTGCGCTGGATGTAGGTCGAGCCGCCGGCGATCGCGGTGCCCCGGGCCTGGTTGGCGAGGCGCAGCCACGCGCGGGTGTCGTTGAGCTCGTCGTCGAGGTCGAGCTGGCCGCCGAGCGGCTCCAGCGAGAGCCGGAAGTCGGCGAGGTCCTCCACCAGCGGGCAGAAGTAGAGCTTCCCGATCGACGTCACCGGTCCGGGCGGTCCACCGGCGTCCGCGCCGGTGATGACCCGCATCGAGATCGCCCGGTGCACCAGCGCGCGGGACCACAGGTCCGCGACCTGCTGGCGCACGTGCGGGTCGGCGCCGCGCGGCTGCCCGTCGGCGCCCTTGGCGGCGCGGACGTCGTCGATGATGTCGCGGATCGCCTTGGTGGTGTTGACCCGGCCGGTGGCGATCGCGACGCGCTCGAAGCCGAGCGTGCCCATCGTGACCCGCCAGCCGCCGTCGACCGCACCGACGACCATCTCGTCGGGCACGAAGACCTCGTCGAGGAAGACCTCGTTGAACTCGGCCTCGCCGAGCATGTGCCGCAGCGGCCGGACGGTGATGCCCTCGGCGTCCATCGGGACCAGGAAGAACGTGATCCCGCGGTGCCGCGCCTTGTCGGGCTCGGCGCCTCCGGTGCGCGCCAGCAGGATCGCGTACGCCGCGATCTGCGCACGCGAGGTCCAGATCTTCTGGCCCGAGATGCTCCAGCCTCCCTCGACCCGGGTCGCCCTCGTGCGGAGCGAGGCCAGGTCCGAGCCCGAGTCGGGCTCGGAGAAGAGCTGGCACCAGATCTCCTCGCCGGTCAGGATCGGGCGGAGCAGCCGCTCCTTCTGCTCGGCCGTGCCGAAGTGCGCGATGGTCGGGCCGCAGAAGTCCTCGCCGATGATGTTGAGTCGCTCGGGCGCCCCGGCCCGGTCGCACTCCTCGGAGAAGACGGCGCGCATGCGTTCGTCGAGCCCGCGGCCGCCGTACTCCTCGGCCCAGGTGAGGCCGGCGTACCCGGCGTCGAAGAGCGCGCGCTGCCACTGCTGCCAGAAGGGCTTGCGGTCCTCGAGGCGCGCGGGCTCGGGCCAGGCGAGGGTGGGCAGGGTCTGCTCGAGCCAGGCCCGCACCTCCGCCCGGAAGGCCGCCTCGTCGGGTGCGTCGGTGAGGTCCACCTCAGGCGTCCACGCTCTCGAGCTTGGCCGCGATGTCGGCGCGCAGCAGGTGCTTCTGGATCTTGCCGGTCGCCGTGGTCGGCAGGTCCCCCACGATCTCGAGCCGCTCGGGCACCTTCTGGATCGCGAGGCCCTCGCCGAGCAGGTAGTCGCGGATCTGCTCGAGCGTGAGGGCCTCGTGGCCGGACGCCGGGACCAGGTAGGCGCAGACCTTCTCGCCCATCTTCGGGTCGGGCATACCGACGACGGCGATGTCGCCCACCGCCGGGTGCGCGGAGAGCAGGTCCTCGACCTGGCGCACCGAGATGTTGAGGCCGCCGCGGATGACGATGTCCTTGAGCCGGCCGGTGACCCGCACGTAGCCGTCGGCGTCCATGGAGCCGAGGTCGCCGGAACGGTGGAAGCCGTCGGCGGTGTAGTTGACCGCGGTCTCCTCGGGCTGGTTGATGTACTCCAGGCAGTTCATCGCCCCGCGGTAGGCGATGTCGCCCTCCTCGCCCCGCGGCACCTCGGCACCCTGCTCGTCGACGATCCGCACCTCCTGGAGCGGGAGCGCCTTGCCGTCGGAGGTGATCGAGCGCTCCGGGTCGTCCTCGACCGTGCAGAAGGTCGTGGTGATGTTCTCGGTGCGGCCGTAGAGGCTCAACACCTTCATCTCGGGGAACTGCTCGCGCGCCGACCGGACGAAGCTGCCCGGGATCGGCGCGCCCGCCGAGACCCAGAAGCGCATGCTGCTCGCGTCGTGCACGTCGGGGTCGTAGACGTTGAGGACCATCTGCAGGAAGGTCGTCGCGCTCACGCACCCGGTGCACCCGAACTTGGCGATCCGCTCGAGGCCCTCGCGCGGCTCCCACTGCTCCATCAGGTGCGAGGCGGCGCCGTGCACGAGCGGGAGGATGAAGCTGGTGACCAGACCGGTCGTGTGGGTGACCGGGGACGGGCCGAACTGCACGTCGTCGCTGGTGTAGCCCCAGCCCCGGCCGAGCAGGCGCGCGCCGCAGGCCATGGTGTTGAAGGTGTGCAGGCAGCCCTTGGGGCGGCTGGTGGTGCCGGAGCTGAAGACGATCACGAACGGCTCGTCGGGCCCGACGCCGGCACCGATCTCGGCCTCGGCCGCGGCCAGCTCCTCCCGGCTCGCGATCGCGACGGGCAGCTCGTCGTACGAGATCGCGCCGGCGGGTACGCCGGAGCCGCGCAGCACCACGACCGTCTCGAGCCCGGGGTGCTCGGCCCGGAGGTCGAGGAAGAGCCGGGCGTGGTCGAAGCCCCGGTAGTGATCGGTGGTGATCGCGAGCTTCACCTCGGCCGCGCCGACGATGTAGCCGACCTCGTCGCGGCGGTAGATCGGCATGATCGGCACGATGACCGCGCCGATCCGCGCCACGGCCGCGGAGATCACGAAGAAGTCGGTCCAGCTCGGGATCTGGACGGCGACCCGGTCCCCGACCCCGATGCCGCGACGCACCAGGCCGAGCGCGAGCTCGAGCGCCCGGTCCCGGAGCTCGGCATAGGTGACCGACGTCGTCGAGTCGGTGCCGAAGACCTTGTCGGGCTGCGCCTCCGCCTGCTCCCGCACGGCCGCGAACAGGGTGTAGTCCTGCCACAGCCCCTGCTCGTAGAAGCGGGCGATCTCCTCGTCGGAGTAGCGGTCGTGCACCGTAGCCAGAGCCATGGGATCCCCTTCGGAGGGCCAGCGACGTGACGTCGATCTCAGCAGAACGATGTCGACATTACAATGGTCAGACCGAATCGACAACGGTGCGGCGACCTCCGACTGTGGTGACCCCCAGCGGCGCCCCGACGGGGCCCGGGCCTCAGTCCTCGCGGGCGCCGATCGTCAGGCGGAGGTACTGAGAGATCGCCTCGGCGCGGTTCTCCGCGCGGAGCTTGCGCAGGATCTGCTTCACGTGGCTCTTGACCGTCTGGGTGCCGATCACCAGCCGCTGGGCGATCCGCTCGTTCGTGGCACCGGTGGCCATCAGGCCCAGCACCTCGAGCTCACGACTGGTCAGGATCCGCTCGAGCTCGACGGACCGCTCGACCACCGCGGGCGGCACCGGCCGAGCGCTCGCGAGCTCCGAGGCCCGCTGCCGGGTCGAGAGCTCGATCTCGGTCGTGGCCAGCTCGTCGAGCACGGCCTCGACCGACTTCATCGCCTGCATCACCTCGGCGCGCTGGTCGCGCAGCCGGGCCAGGAGCACCGCACGCTCGAAGATCTGGGCGAACCCGATCGCGAAGAACCACAGCAGGTCGCGGTCGAGGTCGGCCACCGAGCCGGTCGTGTTGTCGGCGTGCAGGAGCCCGATCACCCGGTCGCCCGAGATGATCGGCGCGGCGACGTACGACGTCTGCGTCGCGGCCTGGGCCAGCGGGGCGTAGGCGCGTGCGTCCGTGGCCGCGTCGCGCACGATCGCGGGCTCGCGCCGGCGCACCAGCTCGCTCTCGAGCATCATGTGGGAGAGCTGGATCCGCGGCGGCTGCCGCATCCAGGCCTGGAAGCGGCGCTCGGCCGGGCCGATGGTGCGGGCGAAGCTGTGCCACGGCACCCAGGTGTCGTCGTCGATGCGCGAGAGCATCACGCGGTCGAAGCCGCAGGACTCGGCCGCCGCCTCGCAGACCGACTCGAGGAGCTGGTCCTGGTCGGTGACCAGCCGCAGCTGCGAGAGGCCGCGGTCGAGCTCGTCGAGACGACGGAGCCGCTCGTGACCGAGGTGGTCGTGGATCCCGAAGCGCACCGTGTGGACCTCGTGCAGCGCGTGACTGTGCGCCGCGACCTGCTGACGGGTCAGGTCGACGGTCTCGTCGCTGAGCCGCTCGCGCATCAGGCCCGCCAGGATCGCGAGCTGTCCGTCGAGCATCCGCAGGTCCTGGAGGCACTCGCCCGGGACCCCGGGCTCGGGCAGGTCGTCGAGCGGGCCGACGAGCTCGTAGCCGACGCGGTACGCCGCCGCGCCCGCCTCGGCGAGCTCGGCACGACGCCGCGACGCGGCCGCCGACGATGCCTCCATCCCGACCTCACCTCCCCACCCGACCGTAACGGTCAGACCATTCAGATCGCCCATGATAACGATCGTTCACAGTCCGTGCTAGCGTCCGCTCGTGACCCCGCCCCGGGACGTGCGTCGCGCCGTCGACCTCCGCGAGCGGGACCGGCGCATCCTGGACGCGGCGGCCCTCGCCTTCCGCGAGAAGGGCTTCCACGGCGTCGGCATGGACGAGATCGGCGCGCGCGCCGGCCTGAGCGGACCCTCCCTCTACCGCCACTTCAGCGGCAAGGACGAGATCCTCGCGACCCTCCTGCACCTCGCGATGGACGAGCTCTACGAGGCCACCGCCCCGACCGGGGCCGACCCGGCCGACGACCTCGACCGCGCACTGCGCCACCACGTCCGGTTCGCCCTCGAGCGGCGCGACCTCGTCGTCCTGCACCAGCGGGAGCTCGGCAACCTGGCCGAGCCGTGGCGACCGGCCTTCACCGCGCGGATGGGCCACTACACCCGCCGGTGGGAGGAGCTCGTCGCCCGCCGGCTGCCGAACCTCGACCCCGACGAGGTCGCCGCCGTGACCCAGGCCGCGCTCGGCACGGTCTTCTCGGTGTCCACCTGGCCGGCCCGCGCGCACCGGCTCGCCACGACCGGCGGTCCGGACGTCGTGGTCGAGCTGGTGCTGGAGCTGGTGCACGGCGGGTTGGACGGGTCGCTCAGCGGGACCTGAAGTCCCACATCCCGGCGGCGATCCGGCGGTACTGCAGCTCGTCGGATCCCTCGGTGATCCGGTAGCGGCGGTGGTGCCGGTAGATGTGCTCGAAGGGGTAGTGCCGGCTGTAGCCGACACCCCCGTGGATCTGCATCGCGCGGTCGGCCGCGTCGCAGGCCAGCCGGTTGCCCCGGACGTTCACCATCGCGACCTTGTCGCTGACCGCCGTCTTGCCGTGGTTGTCCATCTCCCAGGCCGTCCGCAGGATCGTGTTGCGCACCAGCTCGGCCTCGGTCTGCAGCTCGACCAGCTGCCACTGCACGCCCTGGTAGTCGCGCATCTTCTGACCGAAGAGCGAGCGCTCCTCGGTGTACTCCAGCGCCTTGTCGATGCAGAACTGCGCGGCGCCCAGAGACGACGCGGCCTGCCGGATGCGGTTCTCGTGGACGAAGAGCTGGGCGCAGTCCAGGCCGCGGCCCTCTTCGCCGATCATCGCGGCGGCGGGGACGCGGACGCCGTTCAGCCGCACCTCGGCGTGGTCGGTCGGCATGTTGAAGGTCCACCAGTAGAAGGGCACCTCGAAGCCCTCCGCGGCGGTCGGGACGAGGAACGCCGAGATGCCCTCGGCCTTGCCGTCCTGCCCGCTGGTGCGGGCGAAGACCAGGTCGATCTCGGACACGTCGACGACGCTGTTCCACCGCTTCGCGCCGGTGATCACCCAGTCGTCGCCGTCGCGGACGGCACGCGTCTCCAGCCAGGTGGCGTCGCTGCCGTGGTTCGGCTCGGTGAGGCCGAAGGCCATCTCCATGTCGCCCGAGACCAGCCGCTCCAGGTAGGCCTCCTTCTGCTCGTCGGTGCCGTACTCGTGCAGCACCAGGGCCAGCGGCAGGTTGGCCACCATCGAGGCCTCGTGGCTGAGCTCGGCGTGCAGACCCGGCCCGCGGTGCGCGAGGTGCTCGCGGATCACCGCCATCGCGACGTTGGAGCCGCCCTTGCCGCCGAGCGCCTCGGGCAGCGGGTAGCGGTAGAAGCCGGCCTTGTCGGCCCGCACCCGGGCCTCGTGCATGATCTCCCGCCACCGGCGGGTGGGGATGCCACCGCGCTCGACGTCGGTGCGGGAGAACTCCCGACGGTGGTCGAAGTACTCGGGGTTCGCCTCCTCGATCGGCTTGATCTCCTCGTCGATGAAGCGGTCGAGGTCGGCGATGAAGGCGGTGACGTCTGCGGGGATCGACATGTCCATGGCCGGGACCGTACGGCGGCTCGGCGGACACGCGGTCGCCGCGCCGAGGAGCCGGTGTGGAGTTCTCCAGCCCCCTGCCGTCAGCCGGTCGTCAGGACGCCGATCGCCTTGTTGCATGGGGGGTATGACGATCGTGATGACCGGCGCGGACGAGCTCCGCGCACGTGCGGGCCAGGTGCTCGGCACCACCGACTGGCACGAGGTGACCCAGGAGCGGATCAACGCCTTCGCCGACGCCACCGAGGACTGGGAGCGGCTGCACGTCGACCCCGAGCGGGGCGCGGCCTCCCCCTGGGGGGTGACGATCGCGCACGGGCTCTACACCCTGTCGCTGGGTCCGAAGTTCCAGTACGAGCTGTTCGAGATGAACGGCCACTCGCTGGCGCTCAACTACGGCTACGACAAGGTGCGCTGGCTCAACCCCGTGCGGGTCGGCTCGCGGATCCGGATGACCGCGGAGCTGCTCGCGGTCGAGCCGGTCGAGGGCGGGTCGAAGTTCCGGATGAAGCAGACCTTCGAGATCGAGGGCGAGGACAAGCCGGCCTGCGTGGCCGAGTCCCTCTTCGCGTACTTCGACTGATGGGCGGCCAGATGCGCGCGGTCGTCGTCGAGTCCCTCGACGGGCCCACGGCCGCCGTCGTCCGCGAGGTGCCGGAGCCGCTCGGCGCGCACCGCCGGGCCGGCGGCCGCCGGGTCCTGGTCGAGGTGCACGCGGTCGGGCTGTCGTTCATCGACCCGCTGCAGACCCGCGGGAAGTACCAGGCCGGCGTCGACGCGCCCTACATCTGCGGCAGCGAGATCGCGGGCACGGTGCTCGAGGCGCCGGCCGACTCGTGGGTCGCACCCGGAGACCGGATCTCCGCGATCGTCTGGCAGGGCGGGATGGCCGAGCAGGCGCTCGCCCTCGACGACTTCATGGTGAAGATCCCCGACGACATGTCCTACGCCGAGGGTGCCGCGATCTACATGAACTACGCGACCGCCTGGTACGCGCTCGACCGGGCGAACCTCCGCCCCGGCGACACCGTCCTGGTGTCCGGTGCGGCCGGCGGGGTCGGCACCTGCCTGCTCGACCTCGGCCCGGCGTTCGAGGTGTCGACGATCGCGCTGGTGTCGTCGGCCGCGAAGGCCGAGATGGCGGCCCGGGCCGGCGCGACGCACGTGGTGCGCACCGACGGGACCGGCGGACCGTGGCTCGACCAGGTGCGCGCGCTCACGCCGAACGGGCGCGGTGTCGAGGCGTTCGTCGACCAGGTCGGCGCGGACCTCTTCCTCGACCTGGTCCGGTCGCTCCGGATCGGCGGCACCGGGGTCGTCGTCGGCTTCGCCGGCGGCTCCATCCCGGAGGTCAAGGTCAACCGCCTGCTCCTGCGCAACCTGACCCTCACCGGGATCACGATGGACGTGATGGAGACCGAGCACCCCGGGACGCTCGCGCGCGTGCGGGACGGCGTTCAGGCGCTGCTCGACGACGGCCGGCTGCGCCCGGCGATCGGGGCGACCTACCCGATGGAGAAGGCCGCCGACGCGCTCGCGTCCCTCGAGGACCGGACGGCGGTCGGCAAGGTCGTCGTCACCGTCCGCTGACGCACCGCGGCCCGGCCCGTCAGCCGAGCGCGGCGTGCCCGGCCGCCAGCACCTCGTCGAGGTGGGCGGCGGCGTGCGCGACCTTGGGGTCGGGCTCGGGACGCTTGCGCTCCCGCTTCCAGATCACCGCGATCGTCGAGGCGACCTTGTAGTGCGCGACCCCGAGGAACCAGTCGAGGTCGGTGGTCGCGTCCGCGAGCTCGGCCACTGAGGCGCCGAGCTCGCGGCGCGCGGCGACGTACGTCGCGAGCAGGTCGGCGGCCGTCGGCATCAGGCGGCCGGCCTCGAGGTCGGCGGCGGACCGGTCGGGGTGGAAGACGTGCGACGGCGCGGTGTGCAGCAGCACCCAGGCCAGGTCGGGGCGCGGGTCGCCGACCGACCAGATCTCCCAGTCGATGACGGCCTCGAGACGAGGGCCGACGAAGAGCATGTTGGCGGCGCGGTAGTCGCCGTGGACCAGCCGGGGCTCGATGTCGGCCGGGACCCGCGCCGCGAGGCGCTCGCCGAGCGACTCGTGCCCGGGGGCGATGTCGGCGTCGACGGTCGCGAAGAGCCGCTGCCAGCGCGCCAGCTCCTCGCCGGCGGTCGAGACCGGCTCGTCGCCGACCCCGAGGGACGCCGGCGTCCGCGACTGGAGCAGGGCCAGCGCCCGCGTGAGCTCGTGCTCGCGGGTCGCGACCTCGGCCGCCGACGGCGGGAGGTCGGCGACGTCGAGCAGCGGCTCGTAGGCCTGGCCGGGCCGCAGCTCCATCGCGAACATCGGCGGGACCTCCGGCGGCGCGCCGGCGTCGCGCAGCAGCACCCGCGGCACGGGGAAGCCCGGCACCGGGGCGAGGGCGTCGAGCACCCGCGCCTGGCGGAGCACGTCGCGGTTGCGCACCGGCTCGAGTCCGGGCGGCGCGAGCTTGAGCACGACCTGCTGGTCGAGCTCGTCGGCCGACACGCGCGCGGCGTACGTCAGCGACGAGACGCCGCCCTCGAGCCGGCGCACCTCCGAGACGACGGCGCCCGGCCAGGTACGGCGCGCGACCTCGGTGGCGCGATCGACGACATCGACATCGGAGAGCTCCTGGACCGGCACCCGACCACTCTCCGGTCGCCGAGCGACGCGCGCCAGCGTGCCGCGCGCGACGCGATGGAGAGACCGACAGGCCGCCGAGCGCCACCGCGGGCCAAAGCCCGCGAGGGACCGTAGAACAGGACCCATGGAGTACGACGAGCCCGCGTGGCGGGACCGGTTCCGGCTGGACGGCAAGGTCGCCGTCGTCACCGGCGCGAGCAGCGGCCTCGGCGTGGCGATCGCCCAGGGCATGGCCGCAGCGGGCGCCGACGTGGCGATCGGCGCCCGGCGGATCGAGATGCTGGACGAGACCCGCGCCCGCGTCGAGGCCCTCGGCAGGCGCTGCGTCGCCGTCGAGACCGACGTGACGAAGGTCGAGGACTGCGACCGCCTCGTGCGGACCGCGGTGGACGAGCTCGGCCGCGTGGACGTCCTCGTCAACAACGCCGGCTGGGGCGGCCGCTACCACCCCGCCACCGAGGACACCCCGGAGCACTTCCGCGAGGTCGTCGACGTGAACCTGATGGGCTCCTACTGGATGGCCCAGGCCGCCGGCCGGGTGATGGAGCCGGGCAGCGCGGTCGTCAACCTGTCGTCGGTCATGGCGCTCACGACGGCGAAGATGCCGGCCACCGGCTACAGCGCGGCGAAGGCCGGCGTGCTCGGCATGACCCGCGACCTCGCGGCCCAGTGGGGCGCGAAGGGGATCCGGGTCAACGCGATCCTCCCCGGCGTCTTCCTCACCGAGGCCACCGCCAACTACTCCCCCAACTACCAGCAGAAGATCATCGACGCCCGCGTGCCGATCGGCCGCCTGGGCGACCCGGTCGACATCGCGAGCACCGCGGTCTTCCTGGCCAGCGACGCCGCGGCGTACGTCACCGGCGTGGGCGTCCCCGTCGACGGAGGAGTGCTGCTGCTGTGAGCGAGACCCGGGAGATGCAGGACAAGGTCGTCGTCGTCACGGGGGCGACCGGCGGCATCGGCAGCGCGACCGCGCGGCGCTTCGCCGACGCCGGCGCGACGACGGTGCTCGTCGACCGCGACGACCCGGCCGAGCTGGTCGCCGAGCTCGGCGGCACCGGCCACCGGGTGGACCTGCGCGACGAGGACGCCATCGATGCGCTCGTCGAGCGGATCGTCGCCGAGCACGGCCGGCTCGACAGCCTGGTCAACATCGCCGGCGTCTTCGTCGGGTCCGAGGGACCGGTGGCGGAGAGCGACCGCAAGGGCTGGGACCTCTCGCTCGACGTCAACCTCCGGGCGACCACGCACCTCACCGCCCGGGCGCTCCCCCACCTGGTCGCGACCAACGGGACGGTGGTGACCACCAGCTCGACGCAGGCCCGCGCGGCCGATGCCGGGTGGGCGTCGTACGGCATCGCGAAGGCCGGGGTGGAGGCGCTGACCCGCTACGTCGCCACGCAGTACGGACCCCAGGGCGTCCGCTGCAACTGCGTGGCCCCCGGGGTGACGGCGACGCCCAACGCGCTCGCCCGCTTCCCCGAGGACCGGGCGACCGCCGTGCGCGCGAACACCCCGCTGCGCCGCTTCGGCCGGCCCGAGGAGCTCGCCGAGGCCTACCTCTTCCTCGCGAGCGAGCGCTCGTCCTTCATCACCGGGCAGGTGCTCCCCGTCGACGGCGGGATGCTGGTGCACCTACCGGTCTGAGGCCACCTCGACCACGACCTTGCCGAGGGCCTCGCGCCGGTCCAGGATCCCCATCGCCTCGTGGGCGCGCTCGAGCGGCAGCACCGTGCCGACGTACGGCGAGACGCGGGTGGCCGCCTGCTCCAGGGCGTCGGTGAGCTCGTCGGCGAACCCGGCGAAGCGCTGCTGCCAGGGCTCCAGCGCCACGCCCATCACCGTGAGGTCGCGCAGCAGCAGGCGGTTGACCTTCACCTCCGGGATCGCACCGTCCGCGAAGCCCACGACCATCAGGCGACCGCCGACGTCCAGGGCGCGCAGCGAGTCGGTGAAGCGGTCGCCGCCGACGGGGTCGACCACCACGTCGACGCCCAGCCCGTGGGTCAGCTCGCGGACCTCGCCGAGCCAGTCCCCGCCGGCCGGCACCACCTCGTCGGCCCCGCAGCCGCGGGCCACCTCGGCCTTCCGCTCCGAGGACACCACGGCGACCACCGGCTTCGCGCGCCCGCGCAGCAGGTCGAGGGTCGCGGTGCCGACACCGCCGGCGGCGCCGTGCACGAGCACCGACTCGCCGTCACGGAAGCCGGCCCGGTGGAGCGTGAACCACGCCGTGACGTAGTTGAGGTAGAAGGCCGCGCCCTCGACCCACGACATCGCGTCGGGGATCCGGACGGTGTGGCGCGGGATCGCGAGCGTCCGCTCGGCGATGGCGCCCCAGCAGGTGAAGCCCGCGACCCGGTCGCCGGGGCGGAAGCGCGAGCCGGCCGGCGCCTCGAGCACGGTGCCGGCGTACTCGCCGCCGACGACGTACGGCGCCGGTGCGCCGTGCTGGTAGCGGCCCCGGCTCTGCAGGACGTCGGGGAAGGAGACCGCCGCTGCCCGCACGTCGACCAGGAGCCGCTCCCCGTCGGCCCACGGGTGCGCGCCGTCGGGCTCGGGTACGTCGGCGAGGCCGGCGCCGTCCGGCCCGGTCGTGGCCGGCAGCACCAGTGCGCGCATCAGGCGGTCGCGGAGCCGTCGTCGAAGGGCGGGATCGCCGGGTGGCCCTCGAGGCGCAGCACCAGCAGCGCGGTCTGCGCGCTGAGCTGGTCGTTGGAGTTGGCGGCGACGTCGAGGCCGGTGAGGTCGTGGATCTTGGCCATCCGGAGCCGCACGGTGTTCTCGTGGATCCCGAGCCGGGCGGCGGACTCGCGGACCGAGCGTCCGGTGTCGAAGAAGCACTGGAGGGTGCGCAGCAGGTCGGCCGATCCGGGGACGTTGCCGAGCAGCGCACCCAGCACGTCGTCGACGTAGCGGCGGACGGCGCCGACGTCGCCGTTCGCGACCAGCAGCCGCGCCGGGCCCAGGTCGTCGACGGCGATGATCCGGTCACCGGCCCGCGCGAAGCGGTCCACGCAGAGCACGACCTCGCGCGTCTCCCGGTAGGAGCGCTGGAGGGCGTCGGCCCGCGTCACCGCGGAGACGCCGACGATCGCGTCGGGCTCGCCGAGCTCGGCGACCACGCGGCGCATCGCGCGCTTGACCTCGTGGACCGCCGCCATGTGCGCGGCACCCTCGAGCACCTCGACCAGGAGGATCGTGCCCTCGCGTCCACGCGAGCCGAGCACCTCGACCCCGAGCTCGCGCGCGACCAGCGCCGACACGGCCTCCTCGTCGCGCGGCTCGTCGCCGGGAGCGTCGGTGAGGTAGACGAGCACCCGGTCCGCGTCGACGCGGACGCCGAGGTAGTCGGCGGCCGCGCTGACGTCGTCGTCGCGGTTGGAGCCCCGGACCAGCTGGCGGGCGAGCGCGGCGCGCGCGTTCCAGGACACCCGGGCGACCCGCTGCTGGACGGCGTACTCGCTGGCGAGGTGGAAGGCCGCGCGGTGCGCCAGCCAGACCTCCTCGCGCGTCAGGCGGGTGGAGACCTCGGCGACGACCAGCCAGGCGAAGAGCACCGAGTCACGGCTGACCGGGACGACGACGTGGCGGCGGACGAGGCCGGTCCCGGGGCTGGGCGTGATGAGCAGCGGCTCGGGGGCGTCGAGGTCGACGTCGCCCTGGTCCGCGAGGAGCACGTCGAGGTCCGGCACCTTGAAGTCGGAGCCGCGGGCCTCCTTCGACCGGGCGACCAGGCGCGAGCGGGGGTCGATCAGCCAGACCGGGTTGGCGGTCATCGCGGCGGTGCCCTGCACCAGCGCGGCGATCCCTCCGCCGGTCGCGCCGGTCGCGGAGAGGCGGAGCTCGATGGCGTGCCGCCGGGCGAGCTCCTCGTAGCGGCGCTCGGCGTCGAGGGTCGGTCCGGCGTGGCCGGCTCGCTGCTGGGTGACGGTCATGCGGGAACGACCTCCGACTCGAGCTGCGCCGCGATCTGGGCACGGAGCAGGTGCTTCTGGATCTTCCCGGTGGCCGTCATCGGGAGCTCGGGGACGAGCTCGAGGCGCTCGGGCAGCTTCTGGGTGGCGACCTCGTGCTCACGGAGGTACGCCGTCACGTCGGCGAGCTCGAGCGGCTCGGCCCCGGGCGCGAGGACGACGTACACGCAGACCTTCTCGCCGAGCCGCTCGTCGGGCATGCCCACCGCCGCGACGTTGGCGATGCCCGGGTGTCGCAGCAGGTGCTCCTCGAGCTCGCGGGCGCTGATGTTCATGCCGCCGCGGATGACGATGTCCTTGAGCCGCCCGGTGACCCGGACGTAGCCGTCGGCGTCCATCCGGCCGAGGTCGCCCGAGCGCGAGAAGCCCTCGGGCGTGAAGAGCAGCGCGGTCTCCTCGTCGTCGTGGAAGTACTCGATCATGTGGCTGGGGCCGCGATAGGCGATGTCGCCCTCCTCGCCCCGGGGCACCTCGAGCCCGTCGGTGCCGACGATCTTGACCTCGGCGCCGGCGACGGCCGAGCCGTCGCTGGTGATCGAGCGGCCCTCGTCGTCGCGGACCGTGCACATCGTGGTGAGGAAGTTCTCCGACCGCCCGTAGAGGCTCAGGGTGCGGCACCCGGCGAACATCTCCCGCGACCGCTCGACCACGGACCCCGGGATCGGCGACCCGGCGCACACCCAGAGCCGGAGGCTCGACGCGTCGTGCTGGTCGGGGTCGTAGGCCTGCATCAGCATCTGGAGGAACGGCGTCGCCGTGACCGCCGCGGTCAGCCGGTGCTGCTCGATGCGCCGCAGCGCCTCGCCCGGCTCGAAGACCTCCATCAGGTAGGAGCTGGCGCCCACGAGCAGCGGGAGGACCACGCTGGTGACCAGCCCGGTGCTGTGGGTGACGGGGCTGGGTCCGAACTGCACGTCGTCGCGGCCGTAGTCGAGGCTCGCGCGGATCGCGGCGGCACTGGCCCGGATCGTGTTGAACGTGTGGAAGCACCCCTTGGGCCGCGAGGTGGTGCCGGAGGTGTAGACGATGAGGAAGGGGTCGTCGGGCGACGCGTCGGGGCCGGCCTCCGCGGCCAGTGCGGCGAGGTCGCCGCCGACCTCGAGGGCGGCGAGGCTGTCGGCACCGGTGCCGCGCGCGACGTACAGGTTCTCCACCTCGGGTGCCTCGGCGAGCAGGCTGCGCATCATCGCGTGGTGGTCGAAGCCGCGGAACTCGCCGCAGGTGATCACGGCCCGCGCGCCGGAGTGGCGGAGCACGAACCCGACCTCGTCGCCGCGGTAGATCGGCATGATCGGCACCAGTACGACGCCGATCCGGTTGGCCGCGGCCGCGATCAGCGGGAACTCGGTCCAGTTGGGCAGCTGCACCGCGATCCGGTCACCGGCCGTCAGCCCGGCCCGCTTGAGCCCGACCGCGAGCCGCAGCGCCCGCTCGTGCATCGCCGCGTAGCTGATCGAGGTGGTGCTGTCGAAGACGAAGGTGTCGTCGGGCTGCGCCCGGGCCTGCTCGGCCAGCAGCTGGTTGAAGCTGGTCGGCTGCCACGAGCCCGCGTAGTAGTACGCCGCGATCTCGACGTCCGTGTACCGGTCCCGAACGGTCTTCAGCGCTGCCGCCATCTCCGACTCCTCCGTCGCGCCTCGTTGAGGCGGTGGTCACATGCGCACATTAGAATGGTATGACCGTTTATTCAAGGAGTGCGGAGCGGGCCGCGGCGATCCGGTCGGCGCCCAGGCCGTGGTCGAGGAGCCAGCGCTCGGCCCCGCCGTACGCGCGCAGCCAGGCGAGCAGCCCCTCCATGTGCTCCGGGTGCGGGTGCTGCGCATCGGCGTCGAGCTCGCCGAAGAGCTCGCGGTAGAGGTCGATGCCGTTCAGTCGCCCCACGATGTGGACGACGCTGTCGGCGGACAGCGCGTAGTCGGCCACGATCTCCTCCTCCGGCACGCCCAGCACCGACAGGACGAGGGCGGCGACCAGGCCGGTGCGGTCCTTGCCGGCCGCGCAGTGGAAGAGCACCGGGTGGTTGGCGGGCGACAGCACCAGCTCGACGGCCTCGACGACGGTCTCGGGGCGGTCCTGCAGGTAGGCCGCGTAGCGCGCCTCCCACGAGGACTTCTCGAAGGCGGTGATCGGGCAGCGGTGGTAGGCGACCCCGTGGTCCTCCCACGGGACCCGCTCGACCGCCGCCTCCGTGCCCCGCCGGAGGTCGACGACGGTGCGCAGCCCGAGGCGTCGTACGTCGGCGCCGTCCTCGCGCTCGGCGAACGCCGGGTAGTCGCTGCGGAACACCGCACCCGCCCGCACCGACCGGCCGTCAGCGGTCGCCAGGCCGCCGAGGTCGCGGACGTTGAAGGAGCCGGGCAGCACGTGGACGCGGTCTGTCACGCCACCAGCCTGGCCCACACCACGACGCTGCCGCAGCCCGACGACCCCGACCGGTGTCGACCCCTCCAGCGGGGTCAGGCGCTGCGCGGCCGCTCGACCAGCTCTACGCGCTGCCGGGGTACGCCGGCGTCGTGGTCGCGGATCCAGGTGACCAGGTGCTCGCGCACGTGGCAGCGCAGGTCGAAGAGCCGGGGCGCGTCGGAGGCGGTGACGAGCACCCGCACACGGACCCAGCCACCGACGGCGTCGGTGACCTGGAGGACCTTGCCGCGGCCGTCCCAGAGATCGGTGGTCGAGAGCGCGACGTCGAGCTGCTCGCGCAGGGCGGCGGTGTCGACGCGCCAGTCGACGTCGAGCTCGACCGAGCCGAGGAGCTCGGACTTGTGGCGGGTCCAGTTCTGGAACGGCGTCGTGGTGAAGTAGGTCGAGGGCAGCACCAGGCGCCGGTCGTCCCAGAGCCGGACGACGACGTAGGTCAGGGTGATCTCCTCGATCCAGCCCCACTCGTCCTCGACGATCACCACGTCGTCGAGGCGCACCGCGTCGCCGAAGGCGATCTGGATGCCGGCGAAGACGTTGGCGAGCACCGACTGCGCGGCGAGCGCGGCCACCACGCTGATCAGGCCTGCCGAGGCGAGCACGCTCGCGCCGATCGCCTTCACCCCCGGGAAGCTGAGCAGCACCGCACCGAGGGTGACCACCGCACCGGCGGCGATGGTGAGCCGACGGATGACGAGGACCTGGGTGCGCATCCGGCGCGCCAGCCGGTTGTCGGCCACGTCGACCCGGTAGCGGCTCAGCCCGACGTCCTCGAGGAAGAGCACCACCGAGGTGAGGAACCACCCGGCGGCGACGATCGCGAGCACCTCGGCGGCCTGGGCGCCGGCGACCCACCAGGTGGTGTCGGCCTCCGCCGGGCGCAGCGTCGCGACCACCGGGTTGAGGGTGACCATGAGGACCAGCACCCGGAAGGGCACCCGGCTGCGGCGCTCGAGCTCACCGACCTGCGGCCAGCGGCGGGCCGCCAGCCGGCAGACGAGGCGGGCCGCGACGACCACCACGACGGCGACGCCGAGCGCGACGAGGACCTGCACCATCGTGTCGGACCAGTCGATCATCCCCCCATGCTGACAAGGGATCCGGCTCCACCGAAGGGTTCGGTGGCCACGATCACACGACGAACCTGCAGGTCAGGCGGTGCGTTCGTGGGGGACGTCGAGCCGCGGGATCCCACCCAGGCCGAGCCGGTAGCGGACGTGGTCGGCGTACTGCTCGAGGGTGGTCCACAGGACCTGGTGGGCGGCCCACGGCAGCGGCTCGGCGCCGTCGTACCAGCTCTCGCCGAAGCCGATCCACACGGGTGTCCACGCGGCCGCGTCGTCCCACGCGCCGCGCCTGGCCATCAGCATCCGGCGGCGGACCTGGAAGGCCCGGCGCGGGCCGTCCTCGCAGATCGGCGCGGTCGCGATCGGCCACAGCCGCAGGTCGAGGGTCATCAGGTGCACCTCGAGCTCGTGCAGGACCGCCGGCTCGACCAGGACGGTCGCGACGTTCTCGTGCGGCACGCGCTCCATGCGCGCACGCTTCCTTCTCGACCGTCCCGACGTCAACCCTCCGTCCCCGAGGAGTCCGGGCGGTCAGGCGGTCAGGCCCCTCAGCAGCACCTCGATCATCCGCCGGGCGTCGTACTCGTCGTCGCCCTCGGCACCGATGCAGAGGTTGCCGACCGCCCGCATCAGCTCGAGCGGCCGCACGTCGTCACGCATCCGGCCCGCGGAGACCTCCACGCCGAGCAGCCGGGCGCAGATGGGCTCGAGCCGGACCACGAACCCCGCGTGCAGCCGCTCGAAGCCGACGCGGTCGGAGGCCATGGCATCGGCGAGGCCGTGCTTGGTGACGAGGAAGTCGGCGAACCGCAGGATCCAGTCCCGCAGCGCCACGTCGTCGCCGACGGCGGCCAGGGAGTCGACCTGGTGCTGGAACACCGCGACCACGAGGTCGGCGCGGGTCGGGAAGTGCCGGTAGATGGTGCCGGTACCGACGCCGGCCTCCCGCGCGATTTCGCGGACCGGAGCGTCGATCCCGGCCCGTACGAACACCGCGCCCGCAGCATCGAGCAACGACTGCTGGTTGCGGCGCGCGTCCGAGCGCTGGGGGCGTGCTGGTGTCGACACCACGGGCTCCTCCTTGAAAACGGAACAGCGTTCCGCTTATGGTGGTTCTTCCGGAACAACGTTCCGCTTCGAATCTACCCGAAGGACCCGATGTGAGCACCCTGACCACCCCGACCGTCTCCGTCCGCCCGATCGCCCTGGCCGCCCCCGACCGGGGCGACGACCTCCTGGTCCACCTGACGGCCCCGAGCACCGGCACCGGCCTGCCGGTGATCGTGTTCTCCCACGGGTACGGCGCCTTCGGCGCCTCGATGGACAGCTACCGACCCCTGGTCGACCACTGGGCCGACCAGGGGTTCGTGGTCGTCCAGCCGAACCACCTGGACGCCCAGGGCCTCGACGCGGACGATCCCCGGAGCGCCGAGCTCTGGGAGATCCGGATCCGCGACCTGCGTCAGGTCATCGACGAGCTCGGGACCGTGCTCGCCGCGATCCCCGGCCTCGCCGAGCGCACCGAGACCGGCCGCCTGGCCGTCGCCGGCCATTCGTACGGCGCCACCACCGCGAGCGCGCTCGTCGGTGCTCGCGTCGTCGGCGCCGACGGCACCTCGTCGGCGTCTGCGAAGGACGAGCGGGTGAAGGCGGCCGTCCTGCTCGCCCTCACGGGGACTGGCGGCGCCGACCTCTCGCCGTTCGCCCAGGAGCACTTCCCCTTCATGAGCCCGGACTTCTCCGACCTCACCACCCCGTCGCTGGTCATCGCCGGGGACGCCGACGACTCGCCGCTGTCCGTACGCGGACCCGACTGGTTCACCGACGGCTTCCGACTGGCGCCCGGCGCCACCGACCTGCTCGTCCTGGCCGGCGCGGAGCACTCCCTCGGCGGCATCACCGCCTACGACGACACCCACACCACCGACGAGAGCCCGGACCGGGTCGAGCTGATCCGCCGGGCGAGCACGGCGTACCTGTGCAGCGCTCTCGGGACCACGCGGGAGCCCTGGGACAGGCTGCGGGACGACGCGACCGAGCTCGGTCGGTTCGAGTCGAAGTAGGCGCGACCGCCTCCGTCACCTGCGCAGCATCACCTGCCACGCCGGGCCGGTCAGCCCGCCGCCGGAGTGGGCGGGCACGGCGGGCAGCGGGCGGCCGCCGTACGCGACGCCGCCGCCACGGGCGTCGTAGCGGAGCCAGGTCTCGGCCGGCCCCTGGCCGCGGCCGCGCTCCGACCAGTCGCAGACACCGTGCCGGAAGGTCTGCTCGAGCGTCGCCCACTCCTCGTCGGTGAAGGGCACGACCATGAAGCCGAAGTCGGCCCGGTCGAGCGGCGCGAGCGCGCACGCGACGATGTCGTTCGCGAGCGGGCCGCCCGCCTCCTGCCGCGGCGTGGACAGCCGGGTCTGGAGGACCTGCAGCTGCTCGACGTCGCAGGCCCGGGCGAGCCGGTCGACCACGCAGCGGTCGGTGACGTCGTCGGGCCGGTCGGTCGCGACCTTGGTGGCCAGCGGTGCCGAGGAGTCGTCGGCCTCGACCGCGGAGAGCCACTCGTCCATCTTGGTCAGCGCCTCGGTCGCCCAGCTGACGTCGCCGATCAGCGGGGTCGGGCCGAACCACATCACCCGGTTGTCGGTGTCGCCCTGGTCGGCCATCAGCCGCTCCTCGGTCCAGAACGCGTGGGCGTAGTCGTGGGCCAGGCCCGGGTCGGGGCCGCCGTGGTTGATCATCGCGACCTCGTCGAGGTGGTTGGCCTCGTCGATCAGCCCGGTGCGGTAGGCGTTGGCGATCGCGGCCGGGTCGCCCTCGATGCGCTGCTCGATCGGCTGGGAGTCGACGTCGAGGCCGCCGATCTTGACGTTGAGGTCGATGAACTGCCCGGGCGTGATGGTGCCGTCCTCCAGCGCGGAGAGCCCGTAGAGCACGCCGTCGTTGGAGAAGGGCAGCCCGCCGAAGCCGTGACCCGCCGCCTTCTCCTGCGAGGTCCACACCGACGCCGGCCGGCGGCCGAGCTGGTTGACCAGCAGGTCCAGCACCGAGCAGCGGACGCCGGTCGGATTGGTCTCGGAGTCGTAGCGGGTCGACGGGTCGCCGGCGACCGGGTCGGACGTGCCGGGACAGGCGTTCTCGGGGTTGAGAGCCGCCTTGAAGAGGCCCTCGTCGGCGACGACGGCGTTGAGGTGCGAGAGGTGACCCTCGACCTGGGCCATCTGGGTCGGCGACCACACCACGCCGGTCCCCCACCGGGACGGGTCCTCGAAGTAGAGCCGCAGCAGGTGGTAGTCGGCGAACTGCGCGCCGGCCGTGAAGGTGTCGGGGTAGGAGCAGCTGGTGATCAGGCCCTGGTAGATGCCGGGGTAGGCGTTGGCCACGGTGTGCTGGGCGATCGACCCGCCCGAGCAGCCGGTGCCGATCGTGTAGCGCAGCTCGCCGTACCGCTCGACGAGCCGCTCCTTGGCCATCAGCACCGACTCGGCGTTCATCGCGACCGAGCAGTTGTGGCCGGTGTTGTCGAGCGCCGTCGAGAGGACGGCGAAGCCGAGGCCGAGGGCGGTCACGTAGCTCGGGGTCGTGGCCGGGACGCCGTCGAGGGTGCCGGAGTAGTCGGCGAGCGGCGGCTCGCCGGGGGTGTACGACGCGCCGCAGCCACCGCCGTGGGTGACCAGCAGCTTGTGGTTCCACTGCTCCTGGGGCGACCACGGCCTCCACCGCTGACCGGGCTGCCAGAGCGTGAGGATCGTGTAGCGGTCGCGGTCGAGGAAGCCCTGCTCGCGACGGACGATGAAGGGCACCTCGACGCCCTGGTCGGTGGTCGTGGTGGCGACGTCGGCGGGCGGGTCGGCGGGGTCGTAGGGCTGGAGGTCGGCCTGCAGCGGGTTCGTGGAGCGGTAGAGCAGGTCGTAGGTCGCCGGTTCATCGCACCGGGCGTCGGTGGCGCCGTCCTGGCAGACGTAGTGCCGCGTCTGCGGACCCGAGAAGAGCGGCCCGCCCGCCGGGTGGTCGGTGACCGTGATCGAGCCCGCCCGCGCGCCCGGTGCGCTGGCGCGCAGCACGGTGCGGCCGAGCGGGAGCCCCCTCACGAGGCCGAGGTAGCGCCCGTCGTCGCGTACGGCGAAGCGCCTGGTCACGTCCCGGCCGCCCGCGGTCACCCGCACCCACCCCGGCCGCACCCCGGCCGGGATCCGCACCGCGACGAGCACGTCGCCCGCGGAGACCAGGTCGGCGCGGGTCGAGAGCACCTCGACGACCAGCCGTGGTCGCGGTGCGGCCGCGCTGCTGCCCGAGGGCAGCACCGTCAGCACCGGGAGCAGCGGGGTCAGCAGGGCGAGGAGGAGCAGCAGGCGGACGCGCATGCTCCTGTCAACGAGGCCGGGTGGCGATCGTCACTCGGGTGACACCTCGAGGATCTCGCGAACCCGCGGCACCACCTCGGTGCCGTAGAGCCGGATCGACTCCATCCGCTCCTCGTGCGGCAGCGAGCCGACGGCGTACTTCATCTGGAAGCGGGAGAGGCCGAGGGTGCGGATCGCCCACGCGACCTTCTGCGCGACAGTCTCGGGCGAGCCGACGAAGAGCGAGCCGGTCGGGCCGGCGCTCGCCTCGAACTGGGCCGGCGTGTAGGGACCCCAGCCGCGCTCGCGGCCGATCTTGGTGAACGCCGCGGCCTGGTGCGGGTAGAGCTGCCCGCGGGCCAGCTCGTCGGTCGCGGCGACGTGGCCCGGGCTGTGCATCGACACCGGCAGGTCGCCGCGGCCGTAGTGGGCGAGCGCCCGGTGGTAGAGGTCGACCAGCGGCACGAACTGCTCCGGCGACCCCCCGATCACGGCCACCACGAGCGGCAGCCCGTACGACGCGGCACGGACGACCGACTCCGGGGTGCCGCCGACCCCGACCCAGACGACCAGGTCCTGCTCGGGCCGGGGCTGCACGTCCACGTCGTTGACGGGCTCCCCGCGCAGGAGCGAGGCCAGCGTCTCCAGCCGGCTGGAGAAGAGCTCCTCATAGTCCTCCAGCGACAGACCGAAGAGGGGGAAGGACTCGGTGAAGGAGCCCCGACCGACCGTGATCTCGCCGCGGCCCCCAGACAACGCGTCGAGCGTGGAGAGGCGCTGGAAGACCCGGATCGGGTCGTCGGAGCTGAGCACCGTCACCGAGGTGCCCAGCCGGATCCGGCGGGTGCGGCCGGCGATCCCGGCGAGCACCACGTCGGGTGCGCTGACCGCGAAGTCGGGACGGTGGTGCTCACCGACGCCGAAGAAGTCCAGGCCGACCGCGTCGGCCAGCTCGGCCTCGGCGACGACCTGCCGGATCGTCTCCGCCTGGCTGACCGGGACACCGTCGGGGCCGGTCGAGACGTCGCCGAAGGTGTCCAACCCGAAGGTCGGATCCTGGGGTGTGCCGAGCTTCCGGTGGTTCATGGTCTGCCTTTCGCCTCGTTGTGCGTCATCATCGAACAATGCTCGATCCGGAATGGCTGGACGACGCCGACCCCGACGTCGTGCGGCGGCTCTTCGCGGCCGGCCCGGACGGCGTCTGGGTGTTCGACGACTCGGGTCGGACGACGTACGCCAACGCGATGATGGCCGAGATCCTGGGCCGCGACCTGGAAGAGCTCCACGGCCTCCCCGTCCACGAGGTCTTCGACGAGCAGGGCCGCACCGACTTCGCCGGGCACTTCGCGCGGATGATCGCGACCGGCGCCGGCGGCGTGAACGTCGAGAGCCACTTCGTGCGCCCCGACGGCAGCTCGGTCTGGGGGCTGGTGAGCTTCTCGCCGATGATCGGGCCCGACGGCCGGCGGCAGGGGTGGCTGCACCGGGTCACGCCCTACACCGAGCGCAAGCAGCTCGTCGAGGCGCTCACCGAGCGTGAGGCCCAGCTGGCGACGGCGCAGCGGGTCGCCCACCTCGGCAGCTGGGAGTGGGACGTCCCGAACGACGTGGTGCGCTGGTCGGACGAGATGTGCCGCATCTTCGGCGTGACCCAGGCCGAGCAGATCGACTACCTCACCTATCTCGAGCGCATCCACGTCGACGACCGCGACCACGCCATGGAGGCCATCGACGCGGGCCTGCAGGGCGCGGAGTTCGCCTTCGACCACCGGATCGTGCGGCCCGACGGCGAGATCCGCTGGATCCGGGGCCGGGGCATCCCGGACCTCGATCCCACCGGCGCGGTGGTCCGGCTCCACGGCACCGCGCAGGACACCACAGCGCTGCACCTGGCCGACGAGGCGGCGGAGGCCGCCAGCCGCCGCCTGCTGCTGCTGCAGCAGATGGCGAGCGCCGCCAACCGCGCGACGACCCTGCGCGAGGCCGTGCTCATCACCGGGCAGGGCGTCGGCGAGAACACCACGTGGGCGGGCGTCGCGGGCTTCCTCTACGACGGAGCCGGCGGGGTCGAGGAGGTCGACCTGCGCAACGGCGCCGACCTGCCGACCGCCGACCCGGACCTGGCCGACCGGGCCCGCGCCGCCGCCGAGATCGTCGTCGACCGGCCCGCCACGCTCGCGGAGGGCTTCAGCCTGGTGGCGATGCCGGTGCTCGTCGGCGGCCGCGTCGCCGCCGTCGTCGAGCTCCTGGCGGACGAGGTGCCGCCGGACGAGAACTCCTACCGGATGATGGAGCAGATCGCGACCCAGCTGGGACTGGTCGGCGGTCGCGAGCAGACCGCGATCGAGCTGGCCGTCGCGCGCGACGACGCGATGGAGGCCTCCCGGCTGAAGTCGGAGTTCCTCGCCACCATGTCGCACGAGATCCGGACGCCGATGAACGGCGTCATCGGCCTCACCGAGCTGCTGCTGCGCACCAGCCTCGACGACCACCAGCGGCGGCTCGCGGAGAACCTCCAAGGTGCCGGCCTCACGCTGCTCGGCATCATCAACGACATCCTCGACCTCTCGAAGATCGAGTCCGGCAAGCTCGAGCTCGAGGTCGCCGACTTCGAGGTCCGCTCCGTCTTCGACCAGGTCGCGTCCGTGCTCGGCCGCCCGGCCCACGAGAAGGGCCTCGAGCTCGTCGTGGCCTGCCACCCCGACGTCCCGACCCTGCTGCGCGGCGACCAGGTGCGCTTCGGGCAGGTGGTCACCAACCTCGCCTCGAACGCCGTGAAGTTCACCGACGCCGGCGAGGTGGTGATCGAGGCGCGGGTCGAGCGGCAGACCCCCCGCGACGCCGTCCTGCGCGTCGACGTGCGCGACACCGGCGTCGGCATCGCGGCCGACCAGCGCGAGCGGCTCTTCGAGGCCTTCACCCAGGCCGACCCCTCGACCACCCGGCGGCACGGCGGCACCGGCCTGGGGCTGGCCATCTCCCGCCAGCTCGTCGAGGCCCTCGGCGGCGAGCTCTGGGTCACCAGCGAGCCGGGTCGGGGCAGCACGTTCTCCTTCACCGCCCGGCTCGGCCTGGTCCCTGGATCGTCCCGCCCCACCGACGTACCGGCCCCGATGCACGGTCGCCGGATCCTCGTCGTCGACGACAACGACACCAACCGCCTCATCCTCGAGGAGCAGCTCGCCGCCTGGCGCCTGGAGCCGGTGGCCGTGGCGTCGGCGACCGAGGCCCTCGCGACGCTGCGCGAGGCCACCCGGTCCGGACACCCCTTCGAGGTGGTGCTCCTCGACCTGGTGATGCCCGAGGTCGACGGTCTCGAGCTCGCCCGCCGGATCGGCGCCGACCGCGCCGTCGGGCCGACCACGATGGTGCTGCTGAGCTCCGACCACTCGGTCACCCGGCAGCAGGCGGCGGATGCGGGGATCCACACCAGCCTGAGCAAGCCGGTGCGGCATGCCGAGCTCCAGGCCACCCTGGCGGCCGTCCTCGGCGTGCAGGAGACCGCGGTCGCGGCGGACCCTCCGGTGGACGCGGCGGACCTGCGGATCCGGGTGCTGGTGGTCGAGGACAACCCGGTCAACCAGCTGGTGGCCACCGGCATGCTCGAGTCGCTGGGCGTCTCGGTCGACCTCGCCTCCGACGGGCTCGAGGCGGTGGACCGGCTCGCCGGGGACCACGGCTACGACCTCGTGCTGATGGACTGCCGGATGCCGAACCTCGACGGCTTCGACGCGACCCGCAGGATCAGGAGTGCCGAGGCCACCGGACGGCGGGTGCCGATCATCGCGATGACCGCGTCCGCGCTCGAGGGCGAGCGGGAACGGTGCATCGAGGCCGGGATGGACGACTACCTCACCAAGCCGGTCGACGCCGGCGAGCTCGAGCACGCGATCCGGACCTGGGCGCCGGAGGGCCTGCCCGTCGAGCCGCGCACGGTCACGGCACCCGTCCCGGCTCCCGTCCTGCCGCCGCCGGACTCCGAGCCACCGAGCGGCGTGCTCGACCGCGAGCGGGTGCTGCTGCTCGAGGACCTCGTCAAGGACGGCGTGTCCTTCTTCCAGCGCACGGCGGCGTCCTTCCTCAACCGGGTCGGTGGCCAGATGACCGCGATCCGCGACGCCGTCGACGCCGACAACGCCAACGCGCTCCTCACCTCCGCCCACCAGCTCAAGGGCAGCGCGCTCAACCTCGGCCTCCCCCGCGTCGCCGCCGCGGCCCAGCGGCTGGAGTCCCTCGGCATCGCCGGCACCACCGAGGGCACCACGCCGCTGCTCGCCGTCCTCGCCGTCGAGGTCGACCACGCGGTCGCCGCGCTCGAGCAGGCGACCGCGGAGCGGGCCTGACCGGTGCTCCCGCCGTTCGAGGTCGCCGCGCGGCGGCGACCGGTCGACCTGGTCGTCCCCGGCTCGTCGCTCGCCGAGGTCGTCGCGCCGTACGCCGCCGCCACCGGTCCGGGCACCGTCGCGCTGCGTTCGGGGGAGGACGTGCTGGTCGGTCGGTGGGACGGCGACGCGGCCTGGCTGGAGGTGACCGCCGGAGGCCGCACCACCCGGCACCGGTCCCGCCGCTTCGCTCGCCCGGACGCACCGATCGAGGAGGTCGGCCTCGCCCTCACCGGCACGCACCTCACCGTCCTCACCCGGGCGGCCGGGGCGGCCGGGGTGGCCGGGGCGTGGACCGCGCGCGGCCGGCACGACCTGCGCGACCGGCTGGACACCCGCTCCGGCGCGTGGCTGGCGGCGCTCACGGCGGACGCACCGGTGGCCGGCCGGTTCGGGCAGCTCGGGCTGCGCGACGTCCGGGTCGTCGACGGGGTCGAGGACGGCCGGGTCGTGCTGTCCGCGACCAGCGCCGGGCCCGGCTTCTTCGACACCGCGCACACCTCGCTCTGGGAGCTCGACCCGGCGACGTACGCGCTCACCCACCTCTCCGACCTCTTCTTCCGGCGGTCCGGCCGGCCGGGCCGGTACGGCGACCACGCCACCCACGTCCTGCGCGACGGGTCGGCGTGGCTCGTGGCGACCAGCACCTGGGGTGACTTCGACCGCGACCGGCCCCGCGTGGGCGTGACGCTGGCCCGGACGGACGCCGACCTGCTCAGCGGGGTGCACCTCCTCGACACCACGCCGCTCCCCCTGCCCGTCGACGGGCTCCGGTCGGTCGGCACGTGGGACCCGCACCTGGCCCGGACGGCCGAGGGCTGGCTGGTCGGCTTCGTGAGCGCCACGAGGTTCTTCCGCTTCCACCCGGCCCTGGCCGGCGGGCCGACGCTCGACTCGCTGTCGCTACTCGGGGCGGCCGGCGGGCTGAAGGAGTGCGAGGGCAGCACCCTCGCCCACCTGGACGGCGCCTGGCGGGTGCTGGCGAGCGACAAGCGGGCCCGGCGCTACCCCGTCTTCGACCTCGCGATGCGCGAGACCGGCGAGCTGGCGGCGCCGTACCCCACCAACATCCCGTGGCCGACGCTCGTCCGGACCGGTGACGACTGGCTGCTGGCCACCTTCGACGGGCGGCCGTACGGCGGTGCCCTGCTGGGCTACGGCACCCACGGCGAGGTCGTGCTGATGCGGCCCGCCGACCGCACTACTGTGTGACCTGGAGCACGCGCCACCCCTGCGTGCACCGACCACAACCGCCACCCACCCCGTGGCCACACAGAAAGCAGGACCACCCATGTCCGTCTTCGACCTCGGCGCCGACCACGAGCAGGTCGTCTTCGCCCAGGACCCCGCCAGCGGCCTCCGCGCGATCATCGCGGTCCACTCCACCGCCCTCGGCCCCGCCCTCGGCGGCACCCGCTTCCACCCCTACGCCTCGACGGCGGACGCGCTGGCCGACGTGCTCGCCCTCTCCCGCGGGATGTCCTACAAGGCCGCCCTCGCCGGCCTCGACCTGGGCGGTGGCAAGGCCGTCATCATCGGCGACCCGCACACCGACAAGTCCGAGCCCCTGCTCCGGGCCTACGGACGGCAGGTCCAGGCGCTGGGCGGCCGCTACTACACGGCCTGCGACGTCGGCACCTTCTCGGAGGACATGGACCTCATCGCCCGCGAGTGCGCCTTCGTCACCGGCCGCACCGTGGCGCACGGCGGCGCGGGCGACAGCTCGGTGCTCACGGCGTACGGCGTCTTCCAGGGCATGCGCGCGGCCGCGACCGTGGCCTGGGGCGGTCCGTCCCTGGAGGGCCGGACGGTCGGCGTCGCCGGTGTCGGCAAGGTGGGTCACCACCTGGTGCGGCACCTGGTCGAGGACGGTGCGCAGGTGGTGGTCACCGACGTGCACGCCCCGTCACTCGAGCGGGTGCGCGACGAGCACCCGTCCGTGCGGGTCGTGGGCTCGACCGAGGAGCTGGTCGCCTCGGCGCTCGACGTCTACGCGCCCTGCGCGCTGGGCGGCGCGCTCACCGACGAGGTCGTCGAGACGCTCAGCGCCCGGATCGTCTGCGGCGCCGCGAACAACCAGCTCGCCCACCCGGGCGTCGAGAAGGCGCTCGCCGAGCGCGGGATCCTCTACGCCCCCGACTACTGCGTCAACGCCGGCGGCCTGATCCAGGTCGCCGACGAGCTCGAGGGCTTCTCCTTCGAGCGCGCGCAGCAGCGCGCCGCCGGCATCCTCGACACCACGCTCGCCGTCTTCGAGTTCGCCGCCTCCGACGGCGTACCGCCCGCCATCGCCGCCGACCGGCTCGCCGAGCGCCGGATGCGCGAGGTCGGCCGCCTGCGCGGGATGTGGCTCCCGGGGCGCTGATCGCGCCACCGGCGGGTTTCCCCGGGCAGCCGGGGATTCCCGCCGGACACGCCGTCGCTCAGCGGCGTGTCGGGCGGGTTTCCCCGGGCAGCCGGGGAAACCCGCCGTACCGCAGCGCGCGCCAGCAGCCCGGCGGACCGGGTCGGCGAATCAGGTGGCGAGGGTCAGTCGCGACGTGAGTCGGAGTAGTCCGACCACTTGTCGAGCTCGTCCGGGTCGAGCTTGTCGGTGTCGTCGCTGCTCGTCTGGCCATGCAGCTCGTTGGCCAGCGCCCCGAAGTCCGTCTCGTGAGTGCGGTACTTCAGGTCGCGGGCGACCTTCGTCTGCTTGGCTTTCGCTCGGCCGCGCCCCATAGGGTCAGCCCCCTCGCACACTCGGCCGGGGCGCTCAGGCTCCCGGACTGATTCTCAGAGTTCTCGTGGGGCAACCGTACCCGCTGGCTGGCTGTTCCCGCACATCGGATCGCGGAACTCGCGCAGATCACCTCGGACGAGCGGACCAGGGGGGTCTCACCACCCCGGGTGCTGACCGACCAGCTCGACCTTCCCGCCCCGCTCGGCGTCGGCCCGGACCTCGCCCGCGACCCAGGCCCGGACGCCGTGCTCGGCGAGGACCGCGACGGCCGCGTCGGCGTCGGCGGCGGCCGTCAGGGCCACCATCCCGACGCCGCAGTTGAGGGTCATCTCCAGGTCGGGCTGGGGTACGTCGCCCACCCGCCGGACGAGGTCGAAGACGGGCTGCGGGGTCCAGGTGGTCCGGTCGATGGTCGCGGCCAGCTCGACCGGCATCACCCGCTCGAGGTTGGCGGCCAGGCCGCCGCCGGTGACGTGCGACATCGCGTGGGTCGCGGTGCGGTCGGCGAGCGCCAGGCACGCCTTGGCGTAGATCCGGGTCGGCTCCAGCAGCTCCTCGCCGAGGGTGCGGCCGAGCTCCTCGACCTGTCGGTCGAGCTCCCAGCCCGCGGTGCGGAGCAGCACGTGCCGCACGAGGGAGTAGCCGTTGGAGTGGAGGCCGGAGGACTCCATGGCGATGACGACGTCACCGGGCCGGACCCGGCCGGGGCCGAGCAGCCGGTCGGCCTCGACCACGCCGGTCGTCGAGCCGGCGACGTCGTACTCGTCGGCGTCGAGCAGGCCGGGGTGCTCCGCGGTCTCGCCGCCGAGCAGCGCGCAGCCGGCCTCGACGCACGCCTCCGCGATGCCCTTGACGATCGCCGCGATCCGCTCGGGGACGACCCGGCCGGTGGCGATGTAGTCGGTGAGGAAGAGCGGCTCGGCGCCGCAGACGACCAGGTCGTCGACGAGCATGCCGACCAGGTCGAAGCCGATCGTGTCGTGCTTGTCGAGCGCCTGCGCGATCGCGACCTTGGTGCCGACGCCGTCGGCCGAGGTCGCGAGCAGCGGCCGGTCGTAGGACTTGAGCGCGGTCGCGTCGAAGAGACCCGCGAAGCCGCCGATCCCACCGATCATCTCGGGACGCCGGGCCTTGTCGATCCAGACCTTCATCAGCTCGACGGCCTTGTCGCCGGCCTCGATGGACACGCCGGCGGCGGCGTACGCGTTCTCGGGGGACACCCAGGTCTCCTAGGGGTTGTTGAGGACCGGCAGCGCCTTGCCGTACGTCGGCGCCTGGATCGAGGACTCGAGGAGGTGCTTGCCGAGCATGCTCTCGTCGGGCAGCGGGATCGGGTACTCGCCGGTGAAGCAGGCCCGGCAGAGCCGCTCCGGCGCCTGTCCGGTGGCCTCGATCATCCCCTCCAGCGAGATGTAGCCGAGGCTGTCGGCGCCGACGCTGGCGGCGATCTCGTCGACGTCGAGGCCGTTGGCGATCAGCTCCGCGCGGGTGGCGAAGTCGATGCCGTAGAAGCAGGGCCACTTCACCGGCGGGCTGGAGATCCGGACGTGGACCTCGAGCGCACCGGCCTCGCGGAGCATCCGGACCTGGGCGCGCTGGGTGTTGCCGCGGACGATCGAGTCGTCGACGACCACGATCCGCTTGCCGCGGATCATGTGCTCGAGCGCGTTGAGCTTGAGCCGGATGCCGAGCTGGCGCAGCGTCTGGCTGGGCTGGATGAAGGTGCGGCCGACGTAGGCGTTCTTGACGAAGCCCTGGCCGAAGGGGATGCCGCTCTCCGCGGCGTACCCGGACGCGGCGGGGGTGCCCGACTCGGGGACCGGCATCACCAGGTCGGCGTCGACGGGGAACTCGCGGGCCAGCCGGCGGCCCATCTCGACGCGCGCCTCGTGGACGTTGCGACCGCTGATCGTCGCGTCCGGGCGGGCGAGGTAGACGTACTCGAACACGCAGCCCTTGGGCTCCGGCTCGGCGAACTTGTGGGAGCGCAGGCCGTTCTCGTCGATGACGAGCATCTCACCGGGCTCGACCTCGCGGACGACGCTCGCGCCGATCGTCGCCAGGGCGGCGTCCTCGGACGCGACCACCCAGCCGCGCTCGAGGCGACCGAGCACCAGCGGGCGGATGCCCTGCGGGTCGCGGGCGGCGTAGAGGGTGTCCTCGTTCATCCAGACGAAGCAGAAGGCGCCCTTGAGCTGCGGCAGCACCTCGAGCGCCCGCTGCTCCAGCGACGTGTCGGGGTGGTGCGCGAGCAGCGCGGTGACCAGTCCCGTGTCGTTGGTGGACTCCTCGACCGGACGGGTGTGCAGCTCGAGCTCGTCGTCGGGCCCGGGCAGGTCGGTGACCATCTGGGCGAGCTCGGCGGTGTTGATCAGGTTGCCGTTGTGGCCGAGCGCGATCGAGCCGTCGGCGGTCGGCCGGAAGGTCGGCTGGGCGTTCTGCCAGGTGCTGGCGCCGGTCGTGGAGTAGCGGCTGTGGCCGATGGCGAGATGGCCCTTGAGCGACTCGAGGGTCGTCTCGTCGAAGACCTGCGAGACCAGGCCCATGTCCTTGTAGACCAGGATCTGGCGTCCGTTGCTCACCGCGATGCCGGCCGACTCCTGGCCGCGGTGCTGGAGGGCGTAGAGACCGAAGTACGTCAGCTTGGCGACGTCCTCTCCGGGCGCCCAGACGCCGAAGACGCCGCAGGCGTCCTGCGGTCCTTGCTCGTGCGGGTCGAGTGCGGCCGTGAGCCGACCGTCACCACCCTTGCGGGGGCTGCGTTCGAAGGGCACGCTCCGAGTCTAGGGCCGCGTCCGCGCTTCGCCCCCATCGCGGTGCGGGGAGCCGGATCCGCCTACCATGGCGCCGAACCCACCCACGAAGACGAGGACCATGCCTCGGGACCTCACCCCCGACGAAGCCGCACGGCAGGTGCGGTGGTCCGACGCTGCCTCCCGCGACACGCTCCAGCTCATCGCCGAGGGGGTCACCCAGGTCGCCGGGTTCGGCATCGCGGCCATCAGCGTGGTCCGCGACGGGGCACTCGAGTCGGTCGCGATCGCGGGCAACGACCAGGCGCGCGCGGAGCTCGAGGGCACCCGCACCACCGTCGAGCGGGTGCTGGCCGAGCTCGAGAAGGCCGACGACTGGGGGCTGCTCCGCTTCGTCCCCCACGAGCGCCTCGACCCCGGCGCCGGCGACACGTGGGGCTGGGTGCCCGACATCCAGCCGATCGACGCTCCGGACGCGTGGGACCCGATGGACCTCCTCATCGCGCCGCTGTACGACGACAGCGGTGCACTCCGCGGCACCCTCGCGATGGACCTCCCGCTCGACGGGCTCCGGCCCGGGCAGGCGCAGCGCGAGGTCCTCAACACCTACGCCGAGCAGGCCGGCCGGGCCGTCGTGGTCGCGCTCGAGCGCGAGGCGCTCGCCGACCAGGTGCGGATGGCGCAGGCCGCCCGCCGGATCGTCCGCAAGGCGACCGCGCAGCTGAGTCTGGAGCGGATCTTCGCCGACAGCACCGAGGCGCTGCTCGAGGGCTTCCGGGCCGCCGGCATGTGGATCCAGACCTTCTCCGAGGAGGAGGGCCAGGGGCTGATCCTTTCCGCGGACGGGCTCGACGTCGCGCTCAGCCCGCAGCTGCGCCGGATCGCCGAGGGCGCCGCGCGCGAGGCCTGGCGCGACCAGCAGGTCGCGATCGTGGGGCCCGGCCGACCGTGGCTCCCGCCGATCACCGACGCCGAGGGTGGGCTCATCCTCGAGTTCCTCGCACAGATCGGGGTCGGCTCGCTGATGTTCATCCCGCTCGGCGCCGGCCCCGAGTGCCTCGGCAACCTCGCGCTGACCCGGCTGACGGACGGTCCCGCGTGGACCGAGGCGGAGGCCGCGGCCGCGCTCGACATCGGCCACGACCTGGGCCACGCGATCCTCAACGCCCGCACCTTCGAGCGCGAGCACGAGCTGGTCGAGGAGCTCCAGGCCCTCGACGCCTACAAGGGCCAGCTGATCGCGACGGTCGCGCACGAGCTGAAGAACCCGCTCACGTCGGTGCTCGGTCACCTCGAGATGCTCGACGCCTCCCCCGACCTCTCCGGTCCGACGCGGGGCTCGCTCGCGACCATGGAGCGCGGCGCCCAGCGGATGGTCCGGGTCATCGAGGACCTGCTCCTCCTGGCCAAGGTCGGCGACGCGAACACGCCCCTGATCTCGGTGCCGGTCGACCTCCACCGGATCCTCGAGGACGTCGTCGACCTCAGCACCATGGCGGCCAGGCACAAGGACATCTCGCTGGTCGTCGACAGCCCGACCGACCCGGTGCTCGCGCTCGGCGACCCCGACGAGCTGGACCGGATCTGCGGCAACCTGGTCAGCAACGCCGTGAAGTACACCCCCGAGGGCGGCACGGTCACCGTCACGCTCTCCCGCAGGGCCGACCGGGTCGAGCTCTCCTGCGCCGACACCGGGATCGGCATCGCACCCGAGGACCTCGACCGGCTCGGCACCGAGTTCTTCCGCTCGTCCAACCCCGAGGCGGTCGCCCAGCCCGGCACCGGCCTGGGCCTGGCGATCGTGCAGCGGATCGTGGAGCGCCACGGGGGCGAGCTCGTCGTCGAGTCCGAGCTCGGCCGCGGCAGCGTCTTCCGGGTCACCCTGCCGGCCGCCTGAGCCGGCGTTCGACCGGCCGCGCTACATCCCGCGCTCCATCCCGCGCTCGCCCTGCGCGATCGCCTCGCGGATCCGGGTGTAGGTGCCACACCGGCAGATGTTGCGGATCCCGTCGAGGTCGGCGTCGGTGATCGTCCGGCCCTCGCGCCGAACCTTCCGGACCAGCGCGACCGCGGCCATGATCTGGCCCGGCTGGCAGTAGCCGCACTGGGCGACGTCGCGGTCGAGCCAGGCCTGCTGCATCGGATGCAGGTCCGCGTCGACCGTGTCGGCCAGACCCTCGATCGTGGTCACCTCGTCGGCCGGCTCGAGATCGCCCACGCGCACCGAGCACGGGTTGAAGGCGCGGCCGTTGACGTGCGAGGTGCACGCCTTGCAGACGTTGATCCCGCAGCCGTACTTGGGCCCGGTCACCCCGAGCAGGTCGCGGAGCACCCACAGCACGCGGACGTCGTCGTGGACGTCGACGGTCACGGGCTTGCCGTTGAGGACGAAGGTCTGGCGGGGCATGCGTCTCCTCAGTAGGTGAGCTTGAGGCCGTTGGTCGGCGACTGCGGGACGGGCGGGACCACCGGCTTGGGGGTGAACTCGAGCGGGTCGCGGTGGTTGATCGGGAAGTACGCCGGGGTCTGGCCCACGGCGCGCGCGTAGGCACAGGCGACCGCGGCGAACGTCGCCGCGACCCCGGCCTCGCCGGCTCCGCCGGGCTGGCCGCTGTCGGAGGGCATCACGATCACCTCGACCTCGGGCGGGGTGTTCCACTGGCGCGTGTAGAAGTAGTTGTCCCAGCTGGCCTCGAGGAAGTGGCCGTCGCGCAGGTGCATGCTCGACGTCAGCGCGAGCGCGATGCCGTCGTTGATGCACCCCTGCATCTGGGCCTCGAGGCCACGCGGGTTGACCACCAGGCCGACGTCGATCGCGAAGACCACCTTGGTCACCCGCGGCCCGCCGACCCCGTCCCGGATCTCCCGGCCGGTCTGCTCGGGGCGGGCGTCGATCTCGACGAGGCAGGCGCTGCAGCCCTTGTACTCCTGGTGGATCGCGATGCCCTGGGCGGTGCCCTCCGGCATCGTGCGCCCCCAGGCCCCGGCCTTCGCCACGGCGTCGAGGGCGGCGACCACGCGGTCGTTGCGCAGGTTGGCCCTCCGGAAGTCGTACGGGTCCTGCCCCATCGCCTCGGCGAGCCGGTCGACGGCGAGCTCGCCGGCGACGCGGACGTCGGGCGAGTAGATGTTGCGCATGCTGCCGGTGTTGAAGCGGTCGTCGGTCTCGGTGAGCGTCTGGCTGATCACGCCGAAGTCGTAGGGCACCTCCTGGGTCAGCTCGAAGACCGTCTCGCTGAAGCCGAGGTTGCCCAGCCCGGTCGGCAGGCTGGCCGCGCTCGCCGTGATGATCTCCCCGAGGCCGTGCCGGAAGTCGGTCTCGACGCTGGTGTGCGTCTGCTGGAAGGCCAGGACCTGACCGCCGGCGTGCACGGCCCGGACCTTGCTGGTCGCCATCGGGTGACCCCGACCGACCCGCGCATCGTCGGCCCGGTGCCACATCAGCTTCACCGGCTTGCCCATCGCGCGCGAGATCTGGGCCGCCTCGAGGGCGCCGTCGAAGAAGAGCCGCCGGCCGAAGGAGCCGCCGCCCTGGACGACGTGGACGGTCACGTCGTCGACCGGCAGCCCGAGCTCCTGGGCGATCCGCTCCTGAGCGGTGATCGGCGACTTGAGCCCGGCCCAGACGGTCGCCCGGTCGGCGCGGACGTCGGCGACCGCGGAATTGGTGTCCATCGCGGAGTTGGACCGGAAGTAGTAGAGGACGTCCACGTCGACGACCTCCGCGAGCGGGTTGGCCGCCAGCAGGTCGGTCAGCGCCGGCAACGGCAGCTCGGCACCACGCAGCTCGTCGACGACGTCCTGGTCGGACATGCCGGCGACCGGGCCGTCCTCCCAGTCGACGTGCATGGCCCGGACGGCGTCGATGCACTGCCCGAAGGTCTCCGCGCGGACGGCGACGCCGGAGTCGACCATCGCGACGTCGCGCACCCCGGGCATGGCGAGCACCTTCCGGCGGTTGCGCAGCCGCTTCGGGGTGCCGTTGAGCGTGGGCGCCCGGCACACCATCGTCGGCAGCGCCCCCTTCACGTGGAGGTCGGTCGCGTACTTCTTGCGCCCGGTGACCGCGTCCCGGGCATCGATGCGCGGCTGGCCGACGCCGATCACCCGGAAGGACTCGCGCTCCTTGAGCTGCACCCGCACCGCTCGGGTGCTCTGCGCGGCCGCGACCCGCGCGAGCTCCCCGTAGGTGACCCGAGCGCCGCTGGGCGCCGAGATCACGCCGGCCTTCGCCCGGAGCTGGTCGACGGTGTCGCCGAGCTGGACCGCGGCCGCCTCGAGCAGCGCGCCCTTCGCGACGGCGGCGGCGACCCGGATCGGCGTGTAGGTCGAGATCGTCGTGTTGGAGCCACCGGTCAGCTGGTTGAAGAGCAGCTCGGGCCGGGCGTCGGCGAGCGTGACCCGGACGCGGTCGACCGGGAGCTCGAGCTCCTCGGCGACCAGCATCGCCGTCGAGGTGGTGATCCCCTGGCCGACCTCCATCCGGGGCAGTGCGAAGGAGGCCGTGCCGTCCTCGTGGACCGTCACGGCGATCAGGTTCGCCGTGGGCATCGCCGCCTCGGTCAGCATGTCGTTGAGGTCGTAGAGCTCGGCGGGTTGAGGGGTGCCCGGCACCGCGGCCGCGGGCGCGGTCGTCCCGAGGCCGAGGTCGGCGGCCGCGACGAGCGTGGTGCCGGCGACGACGTAGCCGAGGAACGAGCGGCGGGTGGTGCGGGCCGGGGCGGCGAGATCTCCTGTCACACCAGCCCCAACGACGGAGAGTGACCGCGGTCACGAAGTTGCTCACCCTAGGATCGCGTCATGTCGGAGGAGTTCGAGCGCCCGGTCCGCGGGTCACGCCGCTCCGACGACCAGGCGCGGTCGAGCCTGCTGACCATCATCGAGGCGCTCGGCGAGGCCACCGGGTTCGACGTGGTCGGCATCAGCGGCGTCCGCGACGACGGCTACCTCCACGTCCTCTGCGTCGTCGGCCCGGACGACGCACGCGAGGCGCTGATGGACACCCTCGCCCCGGTCGACCCACTGATCGAGCAGCTCGAGGTCGCCGACGACTGGGGTGCGCTGAAGTTCGTGCCGCACGAACGGATGGTGCTCGACGTCGACAAGTGGGGCTGGATCTCCGACCGGCCCCAGGGCGTCGACCCCGGCGCCTGGCACCCCGAGAACCTCCTCGTCGCGCCGGTGTACGGCGAGCAGCAGCAGCTCCTCGGCGTCCTCGGCATGGAGCTCCCCCGCGACGGCCTGGTGCCCGTCGGCGAGCGGCGCACCCAGGTCGACATGCACGTCCGCCAGGCCTGCCGCGCGGTGTCCGCCATCCTCGAGCGCGAGCGGATGGCCGAGCAGGTCCGGCTCGCGAGCGCGGCCGCGGACATCGTCCGCCGGGCGAGCGGGAAGATGTCGGTCGACGAGGTGCTCGCCGACTGCGGGAGCGCGATCGTCGAGGGCTTCCGTGGTCAGTCGCTGTGGTTCCACCTCTTCGGCGAGGACCCGCGGGCCGTCGTCGACGACAACCCCGTCGAGCCGCCGCCCGAGATGATCGACGTCATCGTCCGCTACGGCGAGGCCGGGTGGCAGCGCCAGACCGTCGGCGTCTTCGCGCCCGACCGCCGGCCGCCGGAGCCGCTGTCCCAGGCCGACGTCGACACCGTGCTCGGCTTCCTGGCCGGCACCGGCGGCGGCGCGGAGTCGCTCCTGGTCGCGCCCCTCGGCGCGGGCGAGGAGTCCCTCGGCGTCCTGGCGGTGACCCGGGCCTTCGGCGGCGCGGAGTGGAGCGAGGGCGAGACCGCCGCGGCGATCGACATCGGCCGCGACCTGGGCCGCGTCCTGGCCAACGCCCGCACCTTCGAGCGCGAGCACCGCCTGGTCGAGGAGCTCCAGGAGCTCGCGGACTACAAGACCCGGCTGGTCGCGACCGTCTCCCACGAGCTGCGTACGCCGTTGACCAGCGTCGTCGGCTTCGCCGAGCTGCTCCGCGCGGCGCCCGAGCTCAGCGACCGCTCCCGGACGGCCGTCGACGCCATCCAACGGGGCGCCGTCCGGCTGACCCGGGTCGTCGAGGACCTGCTCGTGCTGCACCGCGCCACCGACGCCGACATCGGCGAGGTCCTCCCGCTCGACCTCGCGCCGATCGTCGCCGACGCGGTCGAGCTGAGCGCCGGCCCGGCCGCCCAGCGCGGGATCACGCTGACCGCCGACCTGCCCGAGGGCGGCGCGACCGTCCTCGGCGTCGCCCACGAGCTCGAGCACCTGCCGACCAACCTGATCGGCAACGCCGTGAAGTACACCCCCGACCACGGCACGGTGACCGTCTCGCTCGAGGTCCTCGCCGGCGAGGTCGTGCTGACCTGCACCGACAGCGGCATCGGGATCTCCGCCGCCGACCAGGAGCGCGTCTTCGAGGAGTTCTTCCGATCGGCCGACCCCGAGGCCGCCGCTCGCTACGGCACCGGGCTCGGGCTGGCGATCGTGCGCCGCGTCGTCGAGCGGCACGGCGGCCGGATCGAGCTCGAGTCCGACCTCGGCCGCGGCAGCACCTTCCGGGTCAGCCTGCCGGCCGGCTGACCCGGATCAGCCGAGGTTGCGCAGCAGCAGCGCCTCGGCCAGCACGACCCGCTCGAACTCAGCGAGGTGCAGCCCCTCGTTGGCGCCGTGCGCCCGGGTGTCCGGGTCCTCGACGCCGGTGACCAGCACGCTGGCCTGCGGGAACGCCTCGAGGAACTCCGCGATGAAGGGGATCGACCCGCCCACACCCATGTCGACGGGGGCGGTGCCGTCCCAGGCCTCGGTGAACGCCGCCCGCGCCGCGTCGTACGCCGGTCCGGTGGCGTCGATCTGGGTGGCCTCGCCGGTGTCGACCACGGTGTGGGTGAGCGTCGCGCCCCACGGCACGTGCGACTCGAGGTGACGCACCAGGCAGGCGAGCGCGTTCTCGGTGGTGTCGCCGGGCGCGACCCGCAGCGAGATCCGCGCACGGGCGGCGGGCACCAGGGTGTTGCTGGCGCCGGCGACCTTCGGCGCGTCCAGCCCGGTGATGCTCAGCGACGGCTTGGTCCACAGCCGCTCGACGCTCGAGCCGGTGCCGATCCACTCGATGCCGGGGGCCGCACCGGACTCGGCGCGCAGCCGCTCCTCCGGGTAGTCGACGTCCGCGGCCGGACCGCGGTGCAGCCCCTCGACCGCGACGTCGCCGGCGTCGTCGTGGAGGCTGGCGATCACCCGGGCCAGCGTCATCAGCGAGTCGGGCACGAGCCCGCCCCACATGCCGGAGTGCACGGCGTGGGTGAGGGTGCGCACCTCGATGTCGACGCGGACCAGGCCGCGCAGGCTGGTGGTGAGCGCGGGGACGCCGATGTCCCAGTTGCCCGAGTCGGCGATGACGATGACGTCGGCTGCCAGCCGCTCCTGGTGCTGCCCCAGCAGCTCCACGAGGGTGTCGGAGCCGACCTCCTCCTCGCCCTCGATGAAGAGCCGCACCGTCACCGGGAGGTCGTCGCCGAAGATCCGCAGGGCGGCGACGTGCGCCATGATCCCCGCCTTGTCGTCGGCCGCGCCGCGGCCGTAGAGGCGGCCGTCGCGCTCGGTCGGCTCCCACGGCGGGGAGTCCCAGTCGGCGTGGTCGTTCTCCGGCTGGACGTCGTGGTGGGCGTAGAGCAGCACGGTCGGCGCGCCCTCGGGGCCCTTCTTCTCCCCGATGACGGCCGGCGGGGCGCCGTCGTACGCGCGCACGATCTCGACGTCGACACCCTCGGCCGCGAACAGCTCGGCGGTGCGCTGCGCGCTCCGCTCCACCTCGGAGAGGCGGTCGGGGTCGGCGCTGACCGACTGGATCCGGACCAGGTCCTCGAGGTCCTTGCGCACGCTCGGGAGGACGGCCTGGACCTTGCTGCGCAGCTCGTTGCTCATGGGTCCAACCTAGGTGAGCGGCAGGTACGGCGAGAGGTCGGCCCGCTCCCCGCTCGCGCGGACCCGGCCGGCCGCCTCGGCGTCGGCCCAGGACAGCTCACCGGTGGCCAGCGCGACCCAGGTCGCGGCGTCGGTCTCGATGACGGCCGGCGGGGTGCCCCGGGTGTGCCGGACGCCCGGGATCACCTGCACCGCGGCGTACGGCGGGACCCGCACCTCGACCGAGTGGCCGGGCGCGCGGTGCTCGAGGACGGCCAGGAAGTGCTTGGTCAGCACCCGCAGGTCGCCGCTGGCGAAGGCGTCGGCCACGGCGTCCGGGTCGGCGATGCGGAGGCGTGCGGGCATCAGGCGTCCTCGCGGTCCGGGTAGGGCTGGATGAGCTGGTAGACCGAGTAGGTGATCCGGTCGTCGTCGGCCGTCCCCTGGGTGTGGGCGCGCCAGCGTTCGATCACCGCTCCCATCTCGTTCATCACCTGCTCCGCCTCCTCCTTGGTCAGCCGGAGCGCGTTCTCCGAGACGCTCTTGTGGACGCTCGAGTCCTCCGGCCCCGCGGCCAGCGCCCGGTCGACGAGGTGGTGACCCCAGGCCACGGCGTTGCGCTGGAAGACGGCGTACGCCGCCTCCCCGCCGGGCTGCTCGCGCAGGTCGCGGGTGCGGAAGCTGATGCCGTCGGCGTCGGCCAGTCGCCAGACGCGGTCGCGCTTGTCGCGCGCCTCGTCGGGGGCCTCCTCGACCAGGCCGTACTTGGCCAGCTGGCGCAGGTGGAAGCTCGCCTGGTTGGCCGGGATGTCGAGGACCTTGGCGATGTCGGCCGCTCGGAGCGACCCCGCCGCGAACAGCTCGCTGAGGATCCGGTTGCGGGTGGGGTGGGCGACCGCGCGGAGGATCCGCGGGTCGTCGTACGTCGCCATGCGCCCAGCCTAGACGAAACCCGCACCACTAGTTGCGCACTAACTCTTGCGCAATTGAAGTTGCGCAACATACATTGCGGATATGACGAGCCACGGCGACCTCCTCCGCAACCACGACTTCACCGTGCTGTGGGTCGGCCAGACCGTCAGCGAGCTGGGCAGCCGGATCAGCACCTTCGTCTTCCCGCTGGTGACCTTCGCGCTGACCGGCTCCGCGCTGGCCGCGGCCGCCGCCGAGGCGGTCTACCTGCTCGGCATGGCCGGCGCCCTCCTCCCCGCCGGCGTGCTCGCCGACCGCGTGCACCGCCGCCGACTGATGCGGGTGGCCAGCGGCTCCGGCGTCCTCCTCTACGCCTCGCTCGTGGTCGCGGGTCTCGCCGGCGCCCTCACCGTGCCGCACCTGCTGGTCGTGGCGCTGCTGACCGGCGTCGCCGCGGGGGTGTTCGCGCCGGCCGAGATCTCCGCGGTCCGCGCGGTCGTCGCGACCGACGACCTGCCCACCGCACTGTCCCAGAACCAGGCGCGCCAGCACGTCGCCTCCCTGGTCGGCGCACCGCTCGGCGGCGTCCTCTACGCCGTGGCGCGCTGGCTGCCGTTCGCCGTCGACGCGGTGACCTTCGCCGTGTCGTGGGCACTGCTCGGCCGGATCCGCACCGACCTGTCGGCCCCGCCCGCCCCGGCCCGCACGAACCTGCGCCGCGACCTGGCCGAGGGCATCGGCTACATCGCCCGGCACCCGCTCTTCCGGGTCCTCACCGCGTGGTCCGCGCTGACCAACCTGGCGGTCAACGCGCTCTTCTTCGCGGCGGTGCTGCGGATGATCGAGGGCGGCGTGCCCGCCTTCCAGATCGGCCTCGTCGAGACCGCCGCCGGCGTCTGCGGCATCCTCGGCGCGCTCGCCGCCCCGCGCATCATCGACCGGCTGCCCACCGGCTGGCTGACCATCGCCGTCGCCTGGAGCTTCCTTCCCCTCGTCGTGCCGATGGCGCTGTGGAACAGCCCCGCCGTCGTCGCGGCGGCCCTCTCGGTCGGACTCTTCCTCAACCCGGCCGGCAACGCCGGCATCGGCTCCTACCGGATCGCCGTCACGCCCGTCGAGCTCCAGGGGCGGGTGCAGTCGACCTCGCAGTTCGTGTCGATGTCGGCGATGCCGCTGGCGCCGTTCCTGGCCGGCGCGCTGCTCGCCGGCCTCGGCGGGGCCACGGCGATCGTCGTGCTCGGCCTGGTCTGCGGCGCCACCGCGCTGATCCCGACCCTCTCGCGCAGCGTCCGGTCGGTGCCGCGCCCGGCCGCCTGGCAGCGGTACGTCGCCGCCGCCTGACCACCGACCTCGTCCCAGCTCACCCCTCAGGGCGAGGCGGCAGCTGCCGATCAGGAGGACATGACGTCTGCCGACCACGGCGCTGGACGTTCCTGGGTGCCTCGCGGTGCCCGACTCTCGGAGGAACAGTTCCGCGCGCGCCACGATGCCCTGAGCCTGGTGCTCCTGTTCCACCTGCCCCTGCTGGGCGCGCTCGCCCTCTGGTGGCACCCGGAGGGCGGCCTGTCCGGCCCGGGCGGGTGCAACTGCAGCTGGGTGCCGCCCGTGGCGCTCGCCGCGATCGTCGGCCTGCTCGTCGTCGGACGGGTCGCGACCTCGCAGACCGTCCGCGCCGCGGCCGTGAGCACCGGCCTGATCGGGAGCTCCTGCCTCCTCGTGCACATCTCGGGCGGGATGACCGACTTCCACCTGCACTTCTTCGTGACGGTGGCACTGGTCGCGCTCTACCAGTCGTGGATCCCCTTCCTCCTCGCGATCGGCATCGTCGCCGTGCACCACGTCGGGATGGGCCTCGCGGCGCCGACCATGGTCTTCTCCGACCCGCGCGCCCAGGCGCACCCCATCTGGTTCGCGCTCCTGCACGCCACGCTGCTGCTGGGTGAGTGCGCGGCGCTGGCCTGGTCGTGGAAGTACACCGAGGCGGCCGACGACGCCCGCCGCGTCGAGCGGGCCCGCGCCGAGCAGACCGCCGCCGAGCAGCTGCGGGCCCAGGAGGCGCTCGCGGCCGAGCAGGCCAAGGTGGCCGAGCTCGCCCGCACCGAGCTGGCCTCGCGCGAGCTCCGCACCGCTCAGCTCGAGACCCGCCTCCAGGGGCTCAACGCCGCCGGCGAGAGCCTGCGCTCCGGCGTACGCGAGTCGGAGACGGTGATGGCCGACCTGCTCGCCGCCGCGACCGACATCGACACCGCTGCCACCGGCGCCGCGTCGTCGGTCAGTGCGGCCACCGCCCGGATCGACGAGTCCAGCCAGGTGATGCGCCGGCTCGAGGAGTCGGCCAACCAGATCGCCGCGATCGCGCGCACCATCACCGGCATCGCCGAGCAGACCAACCTGCTGGCGCTCAACGCGACCATCGAGGCCGCGCGCGCCGGTGACGCAGGCCGCGGGTTCGCGGTCGTCGCGGGCGAGGTCAAGGAGCTCGCCGGCGAGACCGCCCGGGCCACCGAGCTCATCGAGGGCGTGGTCGCGGAGGTCCGCGCCGGCACCCACGACGTCCTGGTCAACGCCGAGCAGATCGAGGCGGTCTTCGCCGAGGTCAGCTCCGCGCAGACCGTCATCTCGTCGGCGGCATCGGCCCAGCTGACCGCCGCCGACTCGGCCCGCAGCGCGATCCGCGGCGTGGTCGAGACGACCCAGCAGGTGACCGACGAGGTCGCGCAGCTGGCGTCGCACGAGGGCTGAGCCGCTACCGAACGGGAACGGCCCTCCCGAAGCGCTCCCCCGCGCTGGCGACGAGACGCGCCAGCTCGGGGGGCGCCTCGACCGTGAAGTCGACGTCGAGCCGGGCGAGCACCATCAGCGGCCAGTCGAGGGTGTCGGTGAGCATCCGCACCCGGCAGCCCTCGCCGTCGGGCGTCACCGTCGCCCAGCGGCCGAGGTCGGCCTCGGCCACGTCGGCCGGCAGCGCGAGACGCAGGCGTACGTCGTACCGGGTGGCCATCGAGCGGATCCCGGCCTGCACGAAGGCCGGTGCGTCGTCGGCCGGGAGCTCGCGCGGCCGGAAGCGCTGGCCGCTGGTCTCGACGGCGCTCACCCGGTCGACCCGGAAGGACCGCCAGTCCTGCCGGTCGCGGTCGTAGGCGACGAGGTACCACCGCCGCCCGACCGAGACGAGCCGGTGCGGCTCGACCCGCCGCCGGGTGTCTCCGCCGTCGCGGGCGACGTAGGAGAACGCGACCGGCTCGTCGTCGCGGCAGGCCTGGGCGAGGGTGGTCAGCGTCGCGGCGTCGATGCTCGGCGCGCCGGCCCACGGCACGCCGTCGGTCTGCGAGCGCAGCGCGTCCATCTGCCGGCGCAGCCGCGGCGGCATCAGCGCGATCACCTTGGTCAGCGCCTGGAGGGAGGTGTCCTCGCCGCCGGAGGCCGCGGCCCGGAGCGCGACCGCGACGGCGACCGCCTCCTCGTCCTCGAGCAGCAGCGGCGGGAGCTCGCCGCCGGCGCGCAGCTGGTAGCCGCCGGCCACGCCGCGGACGGCGTCGACGGCGTACCCGAGCTCCCGGAGCCGGTCGATGTCGCGGCGCAGCGTGCGGGGACTGACCTCGAGCCGCTGCGAGAGCTCGGCGCCCGGCCAGTAGCGGTGGGTCTGCAGCAGCGAGAGCAGCCGCAGCATCCGGGCACTGGTCGACATGTCCCGACGGTACGCCGGGAAGCGGTCACTTCCTGACCGCAACCAGCAGCGCGTCGGCGACGTGGTGGGTCTGCTCGTCGCGGGTCTCGTCGCGCGGCCGGGTCTCGGCACGGACCGTGAACCGCTCGGGGTCGACGGCGGGCGCGAGCTCGTCGGCGGTGAAGAGCACGCCCGGCATCGACCAGCGCAGGCCGGTGTGGGCGTCGTCGGGGTGGTGGCCCGCGACCAGCAGCGTGCCGCCGGGCGCGACGGCGTCGGCCATCTGGCCGGTGGCGCGCAGCATGCCGTCGTCGAGGAGGTGCAGGAAGCACGAGGTCACCAGGTCCCACTGCTCCCCGTCGGGCGTCCAGGTGCGCAGGTCGGCCTGCCGGAACTCGATCCGGTCGGCGACGCCGCGCTCCTGCGCGTGGGCCGCGGCCTTGCGCAGCCCGGCCTCGGAGAAGTCGATCGCCGTCACCTGCCAGCCCTGCTCGGCCAGCCAGATCGCGTCGCCGCCCTCGCCGCAGCCGAGATCGACGGCCCGGCCGGGCGGGAGCTCGGCGACCTCGGCGACGAGCACCGCGTTGGGCCGACCGCTCCAGGTGCGCCCCTCGCCGCCGTACCGCTCGTCCCACGACGGCTGCTCGAAGTGGTCGCGGGTGATCTCCTGCTGGTGCTCGAGGCCGCCGTGGCCGTGGTCGTGGTCGTGGTCGTGGCTCATGCCGTCTTCCTCCGGTAGCTCGCGACCGCGGCGGCGGTCTCCTCCTCGATGAGGTCCATGTTGATCATGGCAGCGGCGTTCAGCCCGCCCGCCGCCGCCGAGATGACCTGGGCGCGCAGGTCGGTCACGTTGCCGGCGACCCAGACACCGGGGACCGCGGTGCGTCCGGTCGGGTCGATCGAGGGGACGGCGTACCCGAAGACCTCCCCGAACATCTCCTGCGGCTCCGGCTCGAGGCCGAGGGAGGTCAGCAGGTCGGAGTTGGCGACGAACTGCGGCGCCGCGACCAGCACCTCACGGGCGACGACCTCTCCCGAGGCCAAGCGTACGCCGACCAGCCGGTCGTCCTCGACGACGACCGCGGCGACCGGGCCGTCGACGACGGTGACGCCGCTGGCGGCGAGCTTCTCGGCGTCCTCGGCCGAGGGAGCCGCGCGACCGTTGAGGAAGAGCGTCACGTCGCCGGTCCACTGGCCCCACAGGAGCGCGCCGTGCACGGCGAACGGGTTGCTCGCGACGATGCCGACGGCCCGGTCGCGCGCCTCCCATCCGTGGCAGTAGGGGCAGTGCAGCACGTCGTCGCCGAAGCGCTCCGCGAGGCCCGCGACGTCGGGCAGCACGTCGGTGAGGCCGGTGGTGACCAGCAGCCGCCGAGCGGTGACGATCGACCCGTCGTCGAGGCTCAGCGCGAAGCCGGCCTCGGTCCGCTCGGCCGTGGTGGCCCGCGCCCGGCGGACCTCCACCCCGTACGCCGCGACCTCCTCCCGGCCGATCGCGAGCAGCTCGGCCGGCGGGGTGCCCTCCCGGCCGAGGTAGTTGTGCACGTGGCTCGCCGGCGCGTTGCGGGGATCGCCCGCATCGACCACCAGGACCGAGCGACGGGCGCGGCCGAGGGCCAGCGCTCCGCTGAGTCCGGCGGCTCCGCCCCCGACGACGATGACGTCGAAGCTGGGTGTGTTCTCCATGTCGCCGAGTGTGCGGCGACGTTCGCCGTATTGACAAGTTTAGTTGCCGGAATGGCAAACTGATCGCATGAGCGAGTTCGACGACGTCCTGGACGCGGTGGGTCCGCGGCTGCGCGCCGCCCGCATCGAGCGCGGCGCCACGCTGGCCGAGCTGGCCGAGTCGACCGGCATCTCGGTGAGCACCCTGTCGCGTCTCGAGTCCGGTCAGCGCAAGCCGACCCTCGAGCTGCTGCTGCCACTCGCGCGCGCCCACCAGATGCCGCTCGACGAGCTGGTCGACGCACCGGAGACCGGGGACCCGCGGGTGAGGCTGCGGGCGACCACGCGGCACGGCCGGACCTACCTCCAGCTCACCCGCCGCCCCGGTGGACTCCAGGCCTACAAGATCATCTTCCCTCCGGGGCCTGGTGAGGTCGGCGAGCTCGCGACCCACGAGGGCTACGAGTGGATGTACGTGCTCTCCGGCAAGGTGCGGCTCGTCCTCGCCGAGCGCGACCTGCTGCTCGGCCCTGGGGAGGTCGTCGAGTTCGACACCCGCACCCCCCACTGGGTCGGCAACCCGGGTCCGCACCCGACCGAGGTGCTGGCGCTCTACGGGCCGCAGGGGGAGCGGATGCACGTGCGCTGACGCGGCGCGCGAGAATGGCGCGGTGAGCGAGCGGGACAGCCGGTACGACGTGGACCTGGGGCAGCTGCTCCGCGACCGCCACGAGCATCTGCGGACCGAGCTGGTCGCGACCCCCTGGCACAGCTACGAGACGCTCGCCGAGGTGCGCGGCACCTCCCTCGACGCGACCCGGTACGCCGTGCACAAGGCCGCCCAGCAGCACCAGCTGCTCCTGGTGCCGGTTGAGGAGACCGTCGTCGTCCCGGCGTTCCAGCTCGACGCCGACGGCGCCGTCCGCACCGAGCTCCTGCCAGTCCTCGAGCTGCTGCTCGGCGCCGGGATGGACACCTGGCGCGCCTGGGCATGGCTGACCCAGCCGGCCGCGCTCACCCTCGGCCGGGCCCCCGAGGAGGCGCTCACCGACCCCGAGATGACCGACCTGGTGCGGCACGCCGCCGTACGCCTCGCGGAGCACGTCCGTTGAGTCGTAGGTTCCGGACGCCCGAGTCGTACCTTCTGGACAGTCCTCGACCTACGACTCGAGTGTCGGGAACCTACGACTCGACCTGGTAGAGGACCTCGAGGGTGCGGGCCCAGGCGTCGCTGTCCGGGTCGATGACGGTGAAGTGGTCGCCGTCGACCTCGAGGAGCGTCGCGTCCGCCCCGGCCTTCGTCGCGGCGGCGACGTAGTCGCGCGACTGGCTGATGGGGACCGTGTCGTCTCCGGTCGCGTGCACGCACCAGACGGGGACGTCGAGCGGGACCTGCTGGATCGGGTCGACGTCGGCGTCCGCCTCGGCCGGCGGGTGACCGAGGAACATCTCGACGGCCCCGCCCCCGAGGCCCTCGTCGTACGCCGCCCGGAGGTCGAGCACGCCGGCCTGGCTGATCACCTGGGTGAGGCCGCCGTGCCCGGCGGCCCAGGTGACGAGGTGGCCGCCGGCGGAGTGGCCGATGCCGACGACCGGGCCGTCGACGTCGGGCCGCGCGTCGATCGCGGCCCGCACGTCCGCGAGGGTGTCGGCGGCCCCGGTGCCGCGGCGGTACTCGATCGCCCACACCGCCCACCCGGCCTCGACCAGGCTCGGGACCAGGGGCCGGGCGTACTCGATGCCGTACGCCGGCTTCCAGAAGCCGCCGTGCACGACGACCGCCGTGCCGACCGGGTCCCCGTGCGGGAGCGACAGCTCGCCGAACTGGCTCGGGTCGTCGCCGTACGCGACGTGGCGGGCGGCGTCCGTCATCGGCGGGTCCTCCTGGCTGTCGTGAGCCTCGCTCGAGCAGGCCGCCGCGAGCCCGAGGACCGCGGGCAGCGTGAGGAGCGTACGTCGGCGCACGGTGGTGGTTCGGTGCGCCGGGTCCGCCGGATGGTCAGGCCAGCGCGGCCGGCAGCGTCGCGGTCCAGGCGGCCCGGAGCTCGTCGAGCGGGATGTCGAGGACCCCGTCGACGGAGAGCGCGTCGCCGCCGGTCACGCCGAGGGACGTGATCGGGACGCCGTGCTCCTGGGCCAGCTCGACCAGCCGCTCGGCGTCGCCGTCGGTCACGGTGACCAGGACGCGGGCGGTGGACTCGCTGAAGAGTGCGACGAACGCGTCGTCGCCGACCGACACCGAGACGCCGACCGAGTGCCGCATCGACCCCTCGGCGAGCGCCTGGGCGAGGCCGCCGTCGGAGAGGTCGTGGGCGGAGGTCAGCAGGCCGACGCCGGCGTGCAGCAGCTGCGCGAGCGACCGCTCGGCCTCGAGGTCGAGCGTCGGCGGCAGGCCGCCGAGGTGGCCGTGCACGACGTGCGCCCACTCCGAGCCGGACAGCTCCTCGCGGGTGTCGCCGAGGAGGAAGACCCGCTCCCCGGGCGCCGACCACGCCGACGGCGTGCGCCGCGTGACGTCGTCGACCACCCCGAGGACCGCCACCACCGGGGTCGGCAGGATCGCGGTCTCGCCGGTCTGGTTGTAGAGGCTGACGTTGCCGCCGGTGACCGGGACGCCGAGCTCGAGGCAGGCCTCCTTGAGGCCCCGGCACGCCTCGGCGAACTGCCACATCACCGCCGGGTCCTCCGGCGAGCCGAAGTTGAGGCAGTCCGAGACGGCCAGCGGCCGAGCGCCTCCGGTCGCCACGTTGCGGTAGGCCTCCGCGAGCGCCAGCTGGGCGCCGGCGAACGGGTCGAGCTTGGCGTAGCGGCCATTGCCGTCGGTGGCGAGGGCGACGCCGAGGTTGGTCTCCTCGTCGATCCGGATCATGCCGCTGTCGGACGGCTGGGAGAGCACCGTGTTGCCGCGCACGTAGCGGTCGTACTGGTCGGTGATCCACGACTTGTCGCACAGGTTGGGGCTGGCGACCAGGCGCAGCACGGTCTCGCGCAGCTCCTCGCCGGTCGCGGGTCGGGCCAGCGTCTCGGCGCCGTCGGCCTGCAGGTCGTCCTGCCAGTCCGGGCGGGCGAGCGGCCGGCTGTAGACGGGCCCGTCGTGAGCGACGGTCCGCGGGTCCACGTCGACGATCGTCTCGCCGTGGAAGTCGATGACCAGGCGCCCGGTGTCGGTCACCTCGCCGATCACGGTCGCCTCGACGTCCCACTTGGCGCAGATCGCCAGGAAGGCGGCGACGTCGTCGGGCTCGACGACCGCCATCATCCGCTCCTGCGACTCGCTCATCAGGATCTCCTCCGGCGCCAGCGTGGAGTCGCGCAGCGGGACCCGGTCGAGCTCGACGTGCATGCCGCCGTCGCCCGCGGCCGCGAGCTCGGAGGTGGCGCAGGAGATGCCGGCGGCGCCGAAGTCCTGGATGCCGGCGACGATGCCGGCGGCGAAGAGCTCGAGCGTGCACTCGATGAGCAGCTTCTCCATGAAGGGGTCGCCGACCTGGACGCTGGGCCGCTTGACCGGCCCGGTCTCGTCGAACGTCTCCGAGGCCAGGATCGACGCGCCGCCGATGCCGTCGCCGCCGGTGCGGGCGCCGTACATGATCACCTGGTTGCCGGCACCCGAGGCCTTGGCCAGGTGGAGGTCCTCGTGCCGCAGCACGCCGACGCAGAGCGCGTTGACGAGCGGGTTGCCGAGGTAGGACTCGTCGAAGACGGCCTCGCCGCCGATGTTGGGCAGGCCGAGGCAGTTGCCGTAGCCGCCGACGCCGGCCACGATCCCGGGCAGCACCCGGTGGGTGTCGTCGGCGTCGAGCGGGCCGAAGCGCAGCGGGTCCATCACCGCGACCGGGCGGGCACCCATGGCGAGGATGTCGCGGACGATGCCGCCGACGCCGGTCGCGGCGCCCTGGTAGGGCTCGACGTACGACGGGTGGTTGTGCGACTCGATCTTGAACGTGACGGCGTACCCCTGCCCGATGTCGAGCACCCCGGCGTTCTCGCCGATGCCGGCGAGCATCCCGCCGACCGGCGTCTCCTGGGGGATCTCGGAGAACTGCCTCAGGTGCACCTTGGAGCTCTTGTAGGAGCAGTGCTCGCTCCACATGACGGAGTACATCGCGAGCTCGCTCGACGTCGGGCGACGACCGAGGATCTCGCGGATCCGCTGGTACTCGTCGGCCTTGAGGCCGAGATCGGCCCAGGGCTGCTCGTGGTCGGGGTCCTCGGCGGCGACGGCGACGGTGTCCAGCACGCGGCAAATCTACCGGCGGACGCCCGACGGCCTCACATCGCGGTCGTGCGGCGGGCGGGGGCTACTTGAGCAGGCCGTCGGCGACGACCTCGAGCATGGGGCGTACGGCGGCGGTGTCCAGCTCGGACTGGTCGGCCACGGTGGCGATGCCGCCGACCAGGCGGCAGACCTGGATGGTGTCGACCTCGTCGCGCAGGGCGCCGTCCTCGCGGAGCCGGTCGATCACCTTGCCGTTGGCGCGGGAGAGCGCCTGGCACTTGGTCATGATCGGGGAGTCGGGGTTGCCCATCGCCGACGTGAGCTTGGCGGGGCCGCCCTTGTGCTGGCTGATCAGCCCGACGTAGTCGACGAACCAGTTGACCAGCAGGTCGCGGTCGGAGCCCTCGTAGGTGAGCGCCTTGTCGGCGGTGTCGTTGACCTTGTCGACCCACGACTGCATCACGGCGTCGAGGAGGTTCTCGCGCTTGGGGAAGTGGCGGTAGAGAGTGCCGGGGCCGACGCCGGCCAGCTTGGCGATGTCGTCGAGCGACGCGTCGTACCCGCGCTCACGGAAGACCTGGCGCGCCACCTCGACGATCTTGTCGTAGTTGCGCTGGGCATCTGCTCGCACGGAATTTCACCTCTGGGCCTTGCTAAACGGAGACTGTCTCCGTATGGTTGATCTCGAAGCGGAGGAATCCTCCGGATCTACTGTACCTCGGCCCACGAGGCCAGAACAGGACTCAGCACCCATGTCTCTCACCACCTCCCACAACCGGGGGTTGCCGACCGAGCTTCCGCCGAACGCCGGCCGCGCAGCCGCCGGCGTCGCGATCGTCCTGGTCGCCCAGCTCATGATCGTTCTCGACGCCACGGTCGTGAACGTCGCCCTCCCGCGCATCGACGCCGACCTGGGCTTCGGCCCGGCGTCCCTGTCGTGGGTCCTCAACGCCTACACCCTCGCCTTCGGCGGCCTGCTCCTCCTGGGCGGTCGGCTCGGCGACGTGTTCGGCCGCCTCCGGACCTTCGAGATCGGTCTGGCCGTCTTCACGGTGGCCTCCGCCCTCGGCGGTCTCGCCCAGACGCCCGGCCAGCTGGTCGCGACCCGCACCCTCCAGGGTGTCGGCGCCGCGCTCGCCGCGCCGAGCGTCCTCGCCCTCCTCACCACGAGCGCGCCCGACGAGGCCGCTCGCAACCGCGCCCTCGCGCTCTTCGGCGCCGTCTCCTCCGGTGGCGCCTCGATCGGCCTGATCCTCGGCGGACTGCTCACCGACGTCGGGTCGTGGCGCTGGACGCTCTTCATCAACGTGCCGCTCGGCCTCGCCGTCCTGGCCCTCGCGCGCCGCAACGTCTCGGAGACCCCGCGACGCCCCGGCCGCTTCGACCTGGTCGGTGCCGCCAGCGCGACCGTCGGCGCCGTCTCCATCGTCTGGGCGCTGATCGGCGCCCCGGAGCACGGCTGGACCTCGGTCCGCACGATCGGCGGCTTCGTCCTCGGCGCGGTGCTGCTCGTGCTGCTGGCCCGCACCGAGACGCGGCACCCGCACCCGATGGTGCAGCCGCACCTGGTGCGCAACCGGCGCCGGATCGGCGCGCTGGTCTCGATGGCCCTGATCATCGGTGCGAACCTGTCGATGTTCTTCCTGGTCGTCCAGTACGTCCAGAACGTGCTCGGCTTCGGCCCGCTCGCCTCGGGCTTCGCGTTCCTGCCCTTCAGCCTCGGCATCTTCGGGATGTCCCGGATCACCCCGCGGCTGATCACGACCCTCGGACCGCGGACCATGCTGCTCATCGGCACCTCGGCGATGACGGTGGGCTACGCGTGGCTGAGCGGCGCGGGCGCCGACGGCACCTACCTCGGCTCGGTCTTCGGCCCGATGCTGATCGCGGGCCTGTCCACCGGTCTGGTGTTCATGCCGATCACCGCGACGGTGCTGGCGGGCGTCGAGCCCGAGCACGCCGGCTCCGCGTCCGGCCTGCTGCAGACCACGCAGCAGCTCGGCAGCGCCGTCGGCGTCGCCGTGATCGTCTCGGTCTACGCCGCGGGCGCCGTGCCCGGGCAGTTCGTCCCGGGCCTGCAGGCGGCATTCCTCACCTCGGCCGGCTTCGCCGCCCTGGCGCTGCTGGTCGCCGCCGTGGTGCTGCGCAACCCGCGGCCCGCGGAGGCGCAGGCCCCCGAGCCCGAGCTCGAGGCGGTCGTCGAGGCGGCCTGATCCCGCTGCGCACCCAGCCGACAGCCGGTCCCCGTCCTCCGGGGGCCGGCTGTCGTGCGTCCGGAAGTTGCAATGCCGGCCGGCGGCAGCGGAAGACCTTGAGTCGCGCTCGGACCGGCCGATCGGAAGTACAGCGGTGTAGTTCCCGGCAAGCGTGTTACGCATGTGATTTCTGAGGTTATGGTGACTGGGCCGCTCATCCCGGACCCCGTCCTTCCCCGGATCTTCCCCAGGAGCCCGCATGTCCCGCCCGGTCGTCCGACGCCTCCTCGTCGGAGCCCTCGCCACCACCGTCGTCGCCGTCCTCGGCGCCACGGCGCCGGCCGAGGGGACCGGCACGACGACCCAGGCCCGGACCCAGGCACGCGCCAAGGCGAGCACCGTCGTCACGCCGGGCGACTTCACCGGCTACGGGTTCGACCAGTGCCTGGCGCCGACCCAGAAGGCCATGAACACGTGGCTGCAGAGCTCGCCGTTCCTCGCCGTCGGCATCTACATCTCCGGCGACTCCCGGGCCTGCCGCAGCCAGCCGAACCTCACGCCGAGGTGGATCCGCACCCAGCTGCAGAAGGGCTGGCGGCTGCTGCCGATCACCCTCGGCCCGCAGGCGTCCTGCCAGCCGCGCTTCCCCCGGTACGGCGACGACGTGACGATCAAGCCGCGTCCGGGCGCCAACGGCAAGTACTCGAAGGCCCGCGCCATGGGCCGGGCGGAGGCCAAGAAGACCGTCGGCGTCGCGGCCGATCTCGGGATCGCCGCCGGCAGCACGCTCTGGTACGACCTCGAGGGCTACGACAACAACAACACCCGGTGCCGTGAGTCCGCGCTGGCCTTCCTCAGCGGCTGGACCTGGCAGATCCGCGAGCTCGGCTACCTCTCCGGCGTCTACTCCAGCGCCGGGTCCGGGATCCTCGCCCTCGACAACGCGCGGGTGAACCGCCCCGACGTCTACACGATGCCCGACCAGATCTGGGTCGCCCGCTGGGACGGCCGCGCCAACACGAGCACGTCGTACCTGCGCTCCGACGGCTGGATGCCGCACGCGCGGATCAAGCAGTACCAGGGTGGTCACGACGAGACCTGGGGCGGCGTCACGATCAACATCGACCGCAACTTCCTCGACGTCGGCCGCGGCTCCGTCGCCGACCCGGAGACCTACTGCGGGGGGGTGCGGATCGGCTACGGCGTCTACGAGAGGCTCCAGCCGGCATCGGGCGACTACCACCCCGCGAAGCCCAAGGTGAAGGCGCTGCAGTGCCTGCTCCAGCAGGAGGACCTCTACACCGGTCCGATCAGCGGTCGCTACACCAAGGCGACGATCGCCGGCATCAACTCCTGGCAGACCCAGCACCGGCTGAAGGTCCAGTCGGTGTGGACGCCGCGCAACTGGGTCTCCCTGCTCAGCGAGGGCGCGGACCGGCCGGTGCTGAAGTACGGCTCGGCCGGGTCCGCCGTACGCCGCGTGCAGCGGGCGCTCAAGGCGACCGCGGTCTCCGACGCGAAGATGCCGATCGACGGCGTGTTCGGCGCCGAGACGACCACGATGGTGAAGGCCTGGCAGCGCAAGGTGAAGCTGCCGGTGACCGGCGTGGTCGGCTATGAGAGCTGGGCGGCGCTCGAGGCCGGCAAGCGCTGATCTCGATACGCCCGCTCGTTCCTCGCGGGCTACTCGATCCCCGAGAACTACGACGCGGGCGGACCCACCAGCAGGGCGACACCGGTCAGTGCGGCGACGGCGACCACGCCGGCGACCGCTCCGCGGACCGGGTTGCGCAGCAGCCAGGCGACCGGACGGTCGAGCGTGCGCTGCGGCTCGGTGGCGGTGAGCCGCCACGCGGTCGCGAGGACACCCGCCTTCTCGGCGGAGCGGTCGGCCACGATCGTGACGAACGGCGGGATCGACGCCAGCAGGGTCAGCACCGAGCGGCGGGCCGACCAGCGCTGGTCCACGGCGACCAGCAGCGTGGTCAGCACGAAGGCGATGAACACGACGCCGTGCACCATGCCGAAGACGCGGACGCCCAGGTCGGTGACGTCGGAGTACTTGAACGCCATGCCGGTGAGCAGCAGCGCCCAGGTGACCGCCTCGGCGATCGCGACGAAGCGGAAGGTCTTGAGCGGGGTCATGCGGCTCTGCTCATTTCTGGGCTGTCTCCAGGAGGCTGGTGAAGAAGCCGAGACCGTCGGTCCCGGCTCCGGTGAGGTCCTCGACGGCGTGCTCGGGGTGCGGCATCAGGCCGACCACATTGCCGCGCTCGTTGGTGATGCCGGCGATGTCGCGCATCGAGCCGTTGGGGTTGACCTCGAGGTAGCGGGCCACGACCTGGCCCTCGCCCTCGAGCCGGTCGAGGGTCGCCTCGTCGGCGACGAAGCCGCCCTCGCCGTTCTTGAGGACGATGGTGACCTCGGCGCCCTCGTCGTACGACGCGGTCCACGGGGTGCGGGTGTTCTCGATGCGCAGGCGCTGGTCGCGGCAGACGAACTTGCGGTGGTCGTTGCGGATCAGCGCGCCCGGCAGGAGGTGGGACTCGCAGAGGATCTGGAAGCCGTTGCAGATGCCCAGCACGGGCATGCCCCTGCCGGCCGCCTCGATCACCTCGGCCATGACCGGGGAGAAGCGGGAGATCGCGCCGCAGCGGAGGTAGTCGCCGTACGAGAAGCCGCCCGGCAGGATCACCGCGTCGACCCCGCGGAGGTCGTGGTCGCCGTGCCAGAGCGGAACGGCCTCGTTGCCGCCGATGCCGACCGCGCGCAGGGCGTCGACGTCGTCGAGCGAGCCGGGGAAGGTGACGACCCCGACCTTCATGCGTCCTGCTCCACCCGGACGGTGTAGTTCTCGATCACCGGGTTGGAGAGCAGCGTCTCGGCCATCTTCTCGACCTCGGCGAGCACCTCGGGGGTGACCTCGCCGGCCACCTCCAGCTCGAACCGCTTGCCCTGGCGGACGTCGGTGACGCCGCCGAAGCCCAGGCGTGGCAGCGCGCCGAGCACGGCCTTGCCCTGGGGGTCGAGGATCTCGGGCTTGGGCATGACGTCGACGACTACGCGAGGCACGGCGCCAGTCTAGGAGACTGCGGCAGACTGTCCTGCATGAGCATGCCCACAGGCGTTCCCGGTGCCGTCCCCGGCGCGAATCCGCTGAAGCTGGAGTTCCCCCAGTCGCTGGCGGTCTACGACGACTACGCGGCCGCGCAGAAGACCGTCGACTTCCTCTCCGACAACGAGTTCCCCGTGCAGCACCTGATGATCGTCGGCACCGACCTCAAGCGGGTCGAGCGGATCACCGGGCGGCTCACCTGGGGCCGGGTCGCGGTCGGCGGCATCCTGTCCGGCCTCTGGCTCGGCCTCTTCATCGGCCTGATCTTCTCGTTCTTCGTCGACGAGAACGTGCTGGCGATGATCCTCTCGACGGTGCTCCTCGGCGCGGTCTTCGGACTCGTCTGGGCGCTGATCGGCTACGCCCTCACCCGCGGCCAGCGCGACTTCTCCTCCATCACCCAGGTGGTGGCGACGAAGTACGAGGTGCTCGTCGAGCACAAGGTCGCCGCCCAGGCCCGCGAGCTGCTCGCGAAGCTGCCCGGCGCGCTGCCCAACCCGTTCGCCTGATGGGCGATGAGTCGGTCCGTCCGCCGAGGTCGGACTGCGCATGACGTTCACGACCGCCCACATGTCGGTGTCGCTCGACGGGTACGCCGCCGGGCCCGACCAGTCCTTCGACCACCCGCTCGGGGTCGGCGGGCACGCGGTGCACCGCTGGCACCTGCCGAGCCAGGAGCCCCAGCACGAGGTCGACCGGCGCTGGACCGAGTCGCTGCTGCGCAAGCGCGGCGCCTACGTGATGGGCCGCAACATGTACGGCCCGGTGCGCGGCGGGTGGGCGACCTGGACCGAGGCGGGGAACGACGCGTGGCGCGGCTGGTGGGGCCCGGAGCCGCCGTACCACGCCCCGGTCTTCGTGCTCACCCACCACGAGCACGAGCCGGTGGAGATGGAGGGCGGCACGACCTTCCACTTCGTCACCGGCGGCTTCGACGAGGCGCTCCGGCTGGCCCGCGAGGCCGGCGACGGGGACGTCGACATCGCGGGCGGTGCGTCCGCCGTGCGACAGGCGATCGCCGCGGGCGAGCTCGACGAGCTGAGCCTCGACATCGCCCCGGTGCTGCTGGGCAGCGGCGAGCGGATCTTCGACGGCACCGTCAGCCCGACGCTCGAGATCATCGAGGCCGAGCACTCACCGCTGGCCACGCACGTGCGCTACCGGGTCAGCTGAGCTCGCGCTTGAGGATCTTGCCGGTGGAGGTCATCGGGAGGGAGTCGACGACCTCGACCACGCGCGGGTACTTGTAGTTGGCCATCTGCTCCTTGCCCCACGCGACCAGGTCGTCGGGGGTGGTGGCGGCGCCCGGGGCGAGGATGACGAACGCCTTGATCTCCTCGCCGTGGCTCTCGTGGGGGACGCCGATGACCGCGGCCAGCGAGACGGCCTCGTGGGTCATCAGGACCTCCTCGATCTCTCGCGGGTACACGTTGTAGCCACCGCGGATGATCATGTCCTTGGAGCGGTCGACGATGTAGTACCAGCCGTCCTCGTCGCGGCGGGCCAGGTCGCCGGAGCGGAACCACCCGTCGTGGATCACCTCGTCGGTCGCCTCGGGCCGGTTGTAGTAGCCCTTCATCACGTTGTGGCCCTTGATCGCGATCTCGCCGATCGCGTCGGCACCGGCGACCTCGGACCAGTCCGGCTCGATGAGCTTCATCTCGACGCCGGGGATCGGCAGCCCGATCGAGCCGACGCGCACGGGCTCGCCGTACTTCGAGAACGACGCGACGGGCGAGGTCTCCGAGAGCCCGTAGCCCTCGAGGATGGTGACGCCGAACCGCTTCTCGAACTCCTTGTGGACCTCGACCGGCAGCGCCGAGCCGCCGGCCACCGCGACACGGAGGTTGGCAGCGATCGTCTGGACGTCGATCGGCGTGCCGTCGGGGTTGCCGTCGGCGAGCGCGCCGAGCAGCCCCCAGTACATCGTGGGCACGCCGGCGAAGAAGGTGATCTCCTCGCTCAGCATCAGCTGGAGGGCGGCGTGCGCCTCGAAGCGCGGCAGCATCACGACGGTGCCGCCGTAGGCGAAGGCGCCGTTCTGGCAGACCGTCTGGCCGAAGGAGTGGAAGAGCGGCAGCACGCAGAGGAAGGTGTCCGGCCGCTCCTCGCTGGCCCCGAAGAGGTCCTCGCCGGACAGCGCGTTGTCGCGCATGTTGCGGTGGCGCAGCTCGGCGCCCTTGGGCTGGCCGGTGGTGCCGGAGGTGTAGAGGATGACCGCGGTGTCGTCCTCGTCGGTCGCGACGGTGTCGAACGTCGCGGCCTGGCCGCCCATCGCCTGGGCCATCGTCTCCACAGGATTCTCGGGAGTGCCCTCGATCGGGGAGGGCGCGGCGAGGTCGGCGGTGATCACGAAGAAGTGCTCGCAGCCGTCGGTCTCGGCGAAGCCGGCGTGGCCGGCCTCGCCCATCGGCAGCTCGGGCGTGCCCTCGAAGCAGAAGTAGGCCTTCGCGTCGGAGTCGGCCAGGTGGTAGGCCACCTCGCGCGCCTTCAGCAGCACGTTGAGGGGGACGACCGTCGCGCCGGCCTTGAGGATGCCGAAGTAGACGACCGTGAAGTAGGGCAGGTTGGGGCAGGTCAGCGCGACCTTGTCGCCGGGCCGGATGCCGCGCGCGACCAGCAGGTTGGCGACCATGTTGGCGAAGGTGTCGACCTCGGCGTAGGTCAGCCGGCGGTCACCGAGGACGACGGCGGTGCGGTCGGGGAACTTCTGCGTGCTGTCCTCGAGGAGGCTCGCCAGGTTGTAGGTCGTCATGCCGCCAACCTACCGGCAGCGTGGCGGAGGTCACCCCGGACGGCGTACGGCGCGACCAGGCCGAGCGCCCGGGCCAAGGGAGCGCGCAGACCCGCGCCGTTGAGCGACATCGTCGCCGTCACCTCGCACCCGCCCGGCGTCGCGACGAAGGTGAGCGTGAGGGTCGCCGCGAAGCCGCGCCAGGTGCCGGTCTCGGTCCAGCGGTGCGGCCGGTCGAGCTCGGTGGTGGTCATCCGCGGCCGCAGGCCCGGCTTGGTGACATCGGTCCAGGTCTGGCCGACGCGCACCTCGCCGTCGACGTCCTCGACCCGGGCGAGGCTCGACTGCCACTCGGCACGGTGGCGCGGGTCGGCCAGGTAGTCGAAGGCGACCTCGGGCGGCACGGCGAAGGCGACCACCTACCAGCGCTCTCCGGTGAGCCGCTCGTAGGCCTCGACGTAGCGGCTGCGGGTGCGCTCCACGATCTCGGGCGGCAGCGGCGGCGGCGCCTCCCCGGACGCGCGGTCCCACCCGGACTCGGGCGAGAGCGCCCAGTTGCGCACGAACTGCTTGTCGTACGACGGCTGGGTGCGGCCCGGCTGCCACTCGGCCGCCGGCCAGAAGCGGGACGAGTCGGGGGTGAGCACCTCGTCGCCGAGGACGGTGGTGCCGTCGGGACGCGCGCCGAACTCGAGCTTGGTGTCGGCCAGGATGATGCCGCGCTCGCGCGCGATCGACTCGGCGCGGCCGTAGACCTGGAGCGTCAGGTCGCGCAGCTCGGCGGCCCGCTCGGCGCCGATGGTCGCGGCGACCGCGTCGTACGAGACGTTCTCGTCGTGGTCACCGAGGTCGGCCTTGGTCGCCGGGGTGAAGATCGGCTCCGGCAGCCGGCTGCCGTCCACCAGGCCGGTCGGCAGCGCGATGCCGCAGACCTCGCCGGTCGCGGTGTAGTCGATCAGGCCGGTGCCGGTGAGGTAGCCGCGGGCGACGCACTCGACGGGGTACATCGCCAGCCGCTCGCAGACGACGGCGCGACCGCGCACGGCGGCCGGCACGTCGGTGGAGATCACGTGGTGGGGCACCAGGTCGGCGAGCTGCTCGAACCACCACAGCGACATCCGGGTGAGGATCTCGCCCTTGTCCGGGATGGTCGTGTCGAGCACGAAGTCGAAGATCGAGATCCGGTCGCTGGCGACCATCAGCAGGTCGCCGTTCTCCAGCTCGTAGAGGTCGCGCACCTTGCCCTGGTGGAGGGGCCGCGCACCCTCGATCGCCGGGGCAGTCGGGATGTTGAGAGCAGCCACGGGCCAACTCTAGAGCCATCCCCTTCTCGTCCTGAGCCGGACGGCGGCCTCGTCGTACCTGACGAGATGGCTGCCGATCGCCCGGATCCACGACCGTTCCGTCAGGTGCGCCGCCACGGAGCGGAGCGACCCTGCAGCCACCACTCCATCCGCTTCGTGATCCACGGCAGCGCGAGGTAGGTCATGATCGGCGTCATCACGAGCACCACCGCGAGCACCCGCAGCGGCAGCGGCCAGTCGAGGACGAGCTGGCCGGCGACCCAGTTGGCCACCACGCTCAGCGGGTAGAAGACCAGGAAGATCACGGTCGCCTGCTTCCACCGTGGCGGCGCCGGCGGGGAGGGCCGCAGGTCGACGACGTCGTACGACGTGGGCGGGTCGAACCAGCCCTCGATGCCGGTCCGGCGCTCGATCTTCGACTCCCCCACCAGGCCCTGCGCGGCCCCGAGCCACCACTCGCGCTGGTCCGAGGCCTCCCAGGTCGCCAGGGACGCGGCGTCGGCGAAGCGGTAGAGCATGTGCCACTCCTCCGAGTCCGTCGCGGGCCGCACCCACCCGGAGCCGAGGAAGCCCTCGAAGCGGGCCGCGAGCGCGGACCCGGCCCGGATCCAGGCCACCATCTCGTCGTGGTGGCCGGGACTGACGGTGCGGGTGATCGAGACGGTGACCGGAGCGCTCATGGCGCCATTCTCCCGGGGTCCTGCCACGCGCCGTGCCGGCGGCTGGCAGAGTGAGGCCATGCCGGAGCCTGCATCGGAGATCCACGCCCGGGCCATCGCGGCCGCCGAGTCCGACGGGCACCTGCCCGCGTCCTCGTTCTCGACGTGGGACGTCTTCCCGTGGACCGTGGTCGACGGGGCCGTCCGCCCGAAGGTCCTCGAGGCCCCCGGCACCGAAGCCCCTCGCAACGGCGACCCCGGCGGCACGCCCTGCCACACGTGCGCCGGCGTCCCGCCCGAGCGGATCGTCTGGGAGGACGAGGACTGGATCCTCACCCGCGAGGAGAAGCCGACCGGCCTGCCGATGGTGGTCGTGCTCCACTCGCGCGAGCACATGGACGCCGGCGACTTCGACGACGACCAGGCCTCGACCTTCGGCCGCATCTGCAACCGGCTGGTGCGGATCATCCAGGGCCTCGACCACATCGGCCGGGTCCACGTGAACCGCTGGGGCGACGGCTCCTCGCACTTCCACGTGTGGTTCTTCGCGCGTCCGGCGGGCTTCGAGCAGATCAAGGGCTCGTACGCCGTGGAGTGGGACGACATCCTGCCGCCGGGCGACGAGGAGACCCTGCGCGCCGACCTCCACGTCGTCGCGACCAAGCTCGCCAACTGGGGCGGGCACGCCCGCGCCTGAGCCGGTCGGTCGTCAGTAGGTGATGGTGAACGAGGTGGCGCCGGTCGGCTCCGCCTCGGCGACCGCGACGTGCTCCACGCGCGCGGCCGGCGGACCGGTGCGACACCAGGCCAGCATCGCCGCGACGGCGTCGTCGTCCCCCTCGAGGTGGGCGGCGACCGATCCGTCCTGCTCGTTGCGCACCCAGCCGGTCAGCCCGAGACGCCGGCCCTCCTCCGCGGCGTACATCCGGAACGAGACGCCCTGCACCCGTCCGGTCACCACCACGCCGACGGCTCGCATGACGCCATCATGCCCGGGGAACGAGTGAACCCGTGACCGAGCATGCCGTCGACACCCCCTGCGTCGACGCTCCGGCGTACGAGCCCGACCCGCGCCGCTGGCGGATCCTCACCGTGTCGCTGGTCATCGGCTTCATGGCGCTGCTCGACGTCTCGATCGTCAACGTCGCGATCCCGTCGATGCGCGAGGGCCTGGGCACCACGGCCGGCACCATCCAGTGGGTCGTGTCCGGCTACGCGCTGGCCTTCGGCCTGACCCTGGTGGCCGGGGGGCGGCTCGGCGACGCCTACGGCCGCCGCCGGATGATGCTCGTCGGCCTCGCCGGCTTCATCGTCACCAGCGCCGCCGTCGGCCTGGCGCCGAGCGTCGCGCTGGTGATCGCCGCCCGGCTGGCCCAGGGCGCCTGCGCTGGGCTGCTCACCCCGCAGAACTCCGGCCTCATCCAGCAGCTCTTCCGCGGCTCCGAGCGGGGTCGCGCGTTCGGCGCGTTCGGGCTGACCGTCTCGGTCTCCTCGGCGATCGGCCCGGTGCTGGGCGGCCTGATCATCGGCGTCGCCGGCGAGTCCGACGGGTGGCGGTGGCTCTTCCTGGTCAACGTCCCGATCGGCCTGCTCGCGATGGTCGGGGTGGTGCGGATGGTGCCGGCACGGCTGCCGAGCACCGACCCGGCCGACACCCGGATCGACGTACCGGGCGCGCTGCTCCTGGGCGCCACCGTGCTCTGCCTGCTCTACCCGGTCGTCCGGCTCGAGGGCGGCGACCGGCTGCCGTTGGTCATGCTGCCCGGCGTCCTGCTGTTCGGCTGGGCGTTCGTGGTGTGGGAGCGGCGTACGGCGCGGCACGGCCACCCGCCCCTGCTCGACGTCGCGCTGCTGCGTGGGCTGCCCGGCTACCTCAACGGGCTCGGCGTCGGCGCGCTCTACTTCACCGGCTTCACCGGGGTGCTGCTGGTGACCTCGCTCTACCTCCAGGAGGGTCGCGGGTTCACGGCGCTGGAGGCCGGGCTGCTGATGACGCCCTTCGCCGCCGGGTCGGCGGTCAGCGCGCCGCTGGCCGGGCGAGTGGTCTCCCAGGTCGGTCGCCGGCTGACCGTCGCGGCGCTCGTGACGATGATCGGCGGGGTCGCCCTGACCGCGCTGGTCGCCCCGGGTCGCGACCCGCTGTGGCCCTGGCTCGTGCCGCCGCTGCTGGTGGCCGGGCTCGGCGCCGGCGCCGTGGTGTCGCCCAACATGACCCTGACCCTCGCGGAGGTGCCGCCGCGGATGGGCGGCGCCGCGGGCGGCGCGCTGCAGACCGGCCAGCGGATCGGCGCCTCGATCGGCGCGGCCGTCCTGGTCACCGTCTACGAGGCGGTCACGGACGCCGCCTCGGACGACGCCGCGCTCCGCTGGTCGCTGCTCACCGGCGCCGCGATCGTCTGCCTGTCGTTGGCGATGGCGGTCCGGGCGCTGCAGGTCTCGCGACGCGCGCCAGGCGTCTAGAGGCGGCTAGAGGATGTCGCCGGGCGAGTACGCCGCGGCCGCGGGGTGCCGGGCGGTCACCTCGGCGACCCGGCGTACGACGGTCTCGACCTGGTCGACGGCCGCACCGGTGAAGGTGATCGGCTCGGCGACGAGCGTGGCGAGCTGGTCGGCGGTGAGGCCGAGCCGGTCGTCGCCGGCGAGGCGTGCGAAGACGTCGTTCTCGGCCTGGCCCTGGCGCATGTCGAGGGCGGTGCCGACGGCCGCCTCCTTGATCGCCTCGTGGGCGGCCTCGCGGCCGACGCCGTTGCGGACCGCGGCCATCAGCACCTTCGTGGTGGCCAGGAACGGCAGGTAGCGGTCGAGCTCGCGCTGGATCACGGCCGGGAACGCGCCGAACTCGTCGAGCACGGTCAGGAAGGTCTCGAAGAGCCCGTCGGCGGCGAAGAACGCGTCGGGCAGCGCGACCCGGCGTACGACGGAGTCGGAGACGTCGCCCTCGTTCCACTGGTCGCCGGCCAGCTCGCTGATCATCGAGAGGTGGCCGCGGAGCACGACCGAGAGGCCGTTGACCCGCTCGGCGGAGCGGCTGTTCATCTTGTGCGGCATCGCCGACGAGCCGACCTGGCCCTCCTTGAAGCCCTCGGTGACGAGCTCGTTGCCGGCCATCAGCCGGATCGTGGTCGCGAGGTTGGACGGGCCGGACACCAGCTGGACCAGGGCGGAGACGACGTCGAAGTCGAGGCTGCGCGGGTAGACCTGGCCGACGCTGGTGAAGGTGCGCTCGAAGCCGAGGTGGTGGGCGACCCGCTCCTCGAGCTGCCGCAGCTTGTCGGCGTCGCCGTCGAGCAGGTCGAGCATGTCCTGCGCGGTGCCCATCGGGCCCTTGATGCCGCGCAGCGGGTAGCGGGCGAGCAGCTCCTCGACCCGCTCCAGCGACACGAGCATCTCGTCGGCGACAGTCGCGAAGCGCTTGCCGAGCGTCGTCGCCTGCGCGGCGACGTTGTGGGACCGGCCGGCCATCACGGTCGCCTCGTGCTCCGCGGCCAGCCGACCCAGCCGGGCCAGCGCGGCGACCGCGCGGTCGCGCACCAGCGCGAGGGACTGGCGGACCTGCAGCTGCTCGACGTTCTCGGTGAGGTCGCGCGAGGTCATGCCCTTGTGGATGTGCTCGTGCCCGGCCAGCGCCGAGAACTCCTCGATCCGCGCCTTCACGTCGTGGCGGGTGACCCGCTCCCGCGCCGCGATGGACTCGAGGTCCACCTTCTCGACGACGTCGCGGTAGGCCTCGACCACGCCGTCCGGCACCTCGATCCCGAGGTCGCGCTGGGCCTCGAGCACCGCGATCCACAGCTGCCGCTCGAGCACGATCTTGTGCTCCGGCGACCAGATCTGGGCCAGCTCGGCGGAGGCGTAACGGGAGGCGAGCACGTTGGGGACGACCACGTGCCTCATCCTTCCACGCCCGTCGAGTGGAGGGTTTCCGCGTCTTGAGTGGAGGGTTTCCGCGAGTCGGATCGAGGCTTTCCGTCGTACGTCGCCACGGAAGAGCGCGACTCGACCGCCCGAAAACCTCGACTCGGCGGTCAGCGGACCGAGGCGCCCTCGACGACGCCGAGCGGCTCGGCGGCGATGTCGGAGCGGCGCTGGAGGCCGTCGAAGGTGATCAGGTCGGCGGCGGCGTAGGCGCGCGACCGCGCGTCGTCGACGTCGTAGCCGCGGGCCCGCACGGCGAGCACCCGGCCGCCGGCGGTCACGAGGTGCTGGTGGCCGGGGTCGCCCGGCTCGGGGGCGTCGACGATGGCGGTGCCGGCGTGGATCACGTCGACGTCGTGGACGCCGTTGGCGGCGCCGACGCCGCGGATCACGTCGCCCTTCGAGGACGACTCGGGGTAGCCGGCCGAGGCCAGCACCACGGTGACCGCGGCACCGTCGCCGAAGACCGGCGCGGGCACCGAGGCGAGGTCACCGGTGGCGGCGGCCATCAGCAGCTGCCCGAAGGGCGACTCCAGGACGGCCAGCACCGGCTGGACGTCCGGGTCGCCGAAGCGCACGTTGAACTCGATCACCCGCGGTCCGGCCTCGGTCAGCGCGAGCCCGACGTAGAGACAGCCGACGAAGGGCGCCCCGCGCCGCCGCATCTCGGCGAGCGTCGGCTCGACCACGGTCGCCAGGACCACCGAGGCGAGGTCGGGCCGGGCCCAGCCGAGCGGCGTGTAGGAGCCCATGCCGCCGGTGTTGGGGCCGCGGCCGCCGTCGAAGATGCGCTTGAAGTCCTGGGCGGGCTGGAGGGCGTACGCCGTGGTGCCGTCGCAGATCGCGAAGACCGACACCTCGGGCCCGTCGAGGAACTCCTCGACCACGACCCGCCCGCACGCGGACGCGTGCGCCAGGGCCTCGGCCCGGTCGCGGGTGACGACGACGCCCTTGCCGGCGGCGAGCGCATCGTCCTTCACGACGTACGGCGCGCCGAAGTCGTCCAGGGCGGCCTCGACCTCGGCCGCGCTGTCGCAGGTACGGGCCCGGGCGGTCGGGACGCCGGCGGCGTCCATGACGTACTTGGAGAAGGCCTTCGAGCCCTCGAGCCGAGCGGCCGCGCCGGACGGTCCGAAGACGGCGATGCCGCGCTCGCGGACCGGGTCGGCGACCCCGGCGACCAGCGGCGCCTCGGGCCCGACCACCACGAGGTCGGCGCCGATCGACGCGGCCAGGTCGGCGACGGCGTCGCCCGACATCGGGTCGACGTCGTGCAGCGTCGCGACGGCGGCGATGCCGGGGTTGCCGGGAGCGGCGTGCACCTCGGCCACCTCCGGGTCGGCGGACAGCGCCAGGGCGAGCGCGTGCTCGCGCCCTCCGGTGCCGACGACCAGGACCTTCATCGAGCCCATCAGATCAGCTCGTGCCGCACCACGGTGGCCGCCCGCGACGGGCCGACGCCGACGGCGGAGATCCGCGCGCCGGACATCTCCTCGACGGCCTCGACGTAGCGCTGCGCGTTGACCGGGAGGTCGGCGAAGGTGCGCGCCTCGGAGATGTCCTCCCACCAGCCGTCGAGGTGCTCGTAGATGGGGACGGCGTGGTGGAAGTCGCTCTGGTTGACCGGCATCTCGTCGTGGCGCACGCCGTCGACGTCGTAGGCCACGCAGACCGGGACCTTCTCCAGGCCGGTGAGCACGTCGAGCTTGGTGAGGACGAAGTCGGTGACGCCGTTGACGCGGGCGGCGTAGCGCGCGATGACCGCGTCGTACCAGCCGCAGCGACGCGGGCGACCGGTGGTGGTGCCGTACTCAGCGCCGACCTTGCGCAGGTGCTCGCCGTGGTCGTCGAAGAGCTCGGTCGGGAAGGGGCCCTCGCCCACGCGGGTGGTGTAGGCCTTGACGATCCCGATCACCTGCTCGAGGCGGGTCGGCGGGATGCCGGAGCCGGTGCACGCGCCGCCGGAGGTCGCCGACGACGACGTCACGAACGGGTAGGTGCCGTGGTCGACGTCGAGCAGCGTGGCCTGGCCGGCCTCGAGCAGCACGGTCTCGCCGCGGTCGAGCGCCTGGTTGAGCACCAGCCCGGTGTCGCAGACCATCGGGGCGAGCCGCTCGGCGTACGCGCGGAGCTCCTCGACGGTCTCGTCGACGGTCGCGGGGCGGCGGTTGTAGATCTTGGTGAGGACCTGGCCCTTGAGGTCGAGGACGCCCTCGACCTTCTGGCGCAGGATCTTCTCGTCGAAGATGTCCTGGATCCGGATGCCGACGCGGTTCATCTTGTCGGCGTACGTCGGGCCGATGCCGCGGCCGGTGGTGCCGATCCGGCGGGAGCCGAGGAAGCGCTCGGTCACCTTGTCGAGCGTGCGGTTGTAGTCGGCGATCACGTGCGCGTTGGCGCTGACCTTGAGCCGGCTGACGTCGATGCCGCGCTCGACCAGCGCGTCGAGCTCCTGGAAGAGGACGGCGAGGTCGATGACGACGCCGTTGCCGATGACCGGGGTGCAGCCGGGGCTGAGGATGCCGCTGGGGAGCAGGTGGAGGGCGTACTTCTCGCTGCTGCCGTCGGGCTGTCCGATGACGACGGTGTGGCCCGCGTTGTTGCCGCCGTTGAACTTCACGACGTAGTCGACGCGGTCGCCGAGGAGGTCGGTCGCCTTGCCCTTCCCCTCGTCGCCCCACTGGGCACCGATGATGGCGATCGCCGGCATCGCGTGTTCCTCCGTTGTCGGTGGTCGAGCCTGTCGAGACCCCTGAAATGAAAGAAGCCCCGGCACAAGCGCACCGGAGCTCTTGCGGCCACACGCTACCAAAGCGGGGTTTGGGGCATCCCGTCCTCGGCTATCGTCCGCCACGTGGACCCCCTCCTCGTCATCACGAACGCCGGGGCCGGCACCTCGGACGAGGAGCGGCTCGCCGCCGCGCTCGGCGTGCTCCGCGAGAGGTGCTCGGTGGAGGTGGCCGCGACCAGCAACCCCGGCGAGCTCGACGGCGTGCTGCACCGGGCCGGCTCACGGCGGATCGTCGTCGCCGGCGGCGACGGCAGCCTGCACGCCGTGATGTCGGCGCTCTACCGTCGCCGCGAGCTCGACAAGAACGACATCGGCCTGTTGCCGATGGGCACCGGCAACGACTTCGCCCGGGGCGTGGGCATCCCGCTCGACATCGAGGACGCGGCTCGGGTCGTGCTGCGCGAGAAGCCGCGGCCCATGGACCTGGTGGTCGACGAGGTCGGCGAGATCGTCGTGAACAGCGTGCACATCGGCGCCGGCGCCAACGCGAGTCGGCGCGGTCAGCGCTGGAAGGACCGCTTGCACTCCGTGGGGGTCGGCAAGGCCAACCTCGGCAAGCTCGGCTACCCGATCGGTGCCGCCCTCACCGCCTGGAACCCGCCGATCATCCGGGTCCGGGTCGAGGTCGACGGCGTCGTGGTCGTCGACCTCGACGAGCCCATCCTGATGGCGGCGGTCGGCAACGGCCCCTCGGTCGGTGGGGGCACGGAGCTGGTGCCCGAGGCCGACGCCCGCGACGGACGGGTCGACGTGATGGTCTCGCGGTCGACCGGCCCGCTCGCCAGGCTGCTCTACGCGGTTCGTCTCGGCTTCGCCTCCCACCACGAGCGTGACGACGTCATCTACCTCCGGGGCACGCAGGTGTCGGTCTCCGGCGGCCCGTTCTGGTGCAGCGCCGACGGCGAGATCTACGGACCTGAGCACCGACGGACCTGGCGTCTCGAGCCGGCCGCCTACCGGATGCTCCTGCCTTGATGGGCCGAGCGCGTCGCAACGCGGCTCCGCTGCGTGCGGCTCCGCCGCGGCGCCACGCTGCCGGCCGAAGCTTGAATGGGCCGAGCTAGGGCCTAGATCCAGCCGCGCCGGGCGGCCTCGATGCCGGCCTGGAAGCGCGAGTCGGCCCCGAGCTCGGTCATCAGGTCGGCGACCCGGCGACGGACGGTGCGCAGGCTGATGCCGAGCTTGCGAGCGATCTGCTCGTCCCGGGCGCCGGTGGCGAGCTGCTCGAGCAGGAAGCGCCGGAGGTCGACCTGCGGCTCCGCACCGTCGAGCGCGGGCACGGCGGCCCGGCCCCACAGCTCCTCGAACCACAGGCGCATCACCCCGACGACGGCACCCTGCCGGACCAGCAGGCGCGGCTCGTCGACGTAGCCCAGCGGCTCGGGCACCACGGCGTGGGTGCTGCCGATGACGAACATCCGGGTCGGCAGGTCCGGCAGCAGCCGGATCTCCTCGCCGGCCTCCGCGCGCCGGCGGACCACGTCCGGCGCGTCGGCCATCACGCGCAAGGGGTAGATCGCGAGCGAGCGGCGGCCGGACGCGACCAGGTCCCGGATGATGCGGAGCATCTCCGGCTCGCGGTCGATGCGCCACTGGTCGGGCCGCAACCACAGCAGGTCGCCGCTGCTCTGGGCGATCAGGGCGCCGATCAGGGTGGCCGGCTGACCGCCCGAGCTGACCTCGCCGTCGAGCGGCCGCACGTCGACGACCTCGCCCTCGGCGGGCTTCGCGCCGCCACCCGCGACGAGCGGGACCGCGGTGGCGAGGGCCGCGAGCCGCTCCTGGACGGTCGCGACGGCGGCGCCCTGCTCGTCGATCAGCCGGGCCAGCGCCTGGGCCGGGCCCTCGACGTACACCCGGCCCTGCTGCAGCCGGACGATCCCGCGCTCGACCAGCGGGGCCATCTCCGCCACCAGCTCGTCCGGCGTCCGGAGCACCGCGGCGGCGACCCAGCCGAGCTCGCGCCCCGACTGCGGCAGCATCCCCTCGTAGAGCTGGGCGGTGGCCCGGTCGAAGCCGAGCGCCGTCAGCACCGTGTCCCGCTCCGCGCGCGCCATGCTGGCATCTTAGTGCCGCTGTCCGCTTGTCTAGGGCTGGCCGGTACCGGTCAATGTCACGATGCCGCCACGCGCGTCGGCGGCGTCCTCGGGGGGCGTCGCCGCCCACACGACCCACATCGGGGGATCGGTCGTGTCGGGTACGCGCAGGGCAAGAGCGTCGGGGCCGCCACTGGGCGGTGGCCCCGGCGCTCTCTGCACGTCAGCCGCACGTCAGCCGCATGCCAGCCGCACGTCAGGGGAGTTTCAGGCGGGCACCCGGAGGCCGGTAGCGTTGGCCGGCGTACCCCCGGCCCCACCACGCAGGAGCAGCACCGATGGCACGAGGCGCGCAGCAGGGCGAGCCGCACGACTGGGTCACCCGGGCCGCCGACGACGCGATCCGGCACGCCCACGAGACGCACGGCGACGACCGCGTCATCACGTGCGCCTCCGGCGCGAGCCCGTCCGGCCCGATCCACCTGGGCAACCTCCGGGAGTTCATCACCCCGCACTTCGTCGCCGAGGAGATCCGTCGCCGCGGCATCCCCGTGCGCCACCTGCACAGCTGGGACGACTACGACCGCTTCCGCAAGGTGCCCGCCGGCGTCGACCCGTCCTGGGCCGAGCACATCGGCCGGCCCCTCACCGCCGTCCCCGACCCGTGGGAGTGCCACGACAGCTGGGCCGAGCACTTCAAGGCGCCGCTGCGCGCCGCGCTCGCCGAGATGGGCATCGAGATGGAGGAGGTGTCGCAGACCGAGCAGTACCGCTCCGGCGCCTACACCGAGCAGGTCCTCCACGCGATCCGCCACCGGGCGGTGATCGAGGAGGTGCTGGCGAAGTACCGCACCAAGAAGGCCGAGGCCGTCGCCGAGAGCGAGCAGGAGGCCGAGGCGCTGGCCGACTCGGTCGCCGACGAGGACGACGAGCCAGCCGGCGGTGACCTCGCCCGCTTCCCCTACAAGCCCTACTGCCGCGACTGCGGCCGCGACACCGTCGAGATCACGGCGTACGACGACGCCACGACCGACCTGACCTACACCTGCTCGTCCTGCGGATTCACCGGCGTCACCAACGTCGCGACGCAGCACGAGGGCAAGCTGGTGTGGAAGGTCGACTGGCCGATGCGCTGGGCCTACGAGGGCGTCGACTTCGAGCCGGGCGGCCTCGACCACTCGACCCCCGGCTCGTCGTACACCGTCGGCAAGGAGCTCGTGAAGCGCGTCTTCGACTTCCGCGCCCCCTCCTACGTCGCCTATGCGTTCGTCGGCTTCGCCGGCGTGCAGAAGATGTCGTCCTCGGCGGGCGGCGTGCCCACGGCGGCGGACGCGCTGACCATCCTCGAGGCGCCGATCCTGCGCTGGCTCTACGTGCGCCGGGCGCCCAAGCAGGCCTTCAACATCGACTTCGGCGCCGAGGTCGTCCGGCTCTACGACGAGTGGGACGCGCTGGGTCGCAAGGCCGGCGCCGGCGACAAGCGCGACGCGCAGGTGCTCGCCTTCGAGCGCGCCTCGGCGACCGCGAGCGCGGGCACGCTGCCGACGCCGCAGCGGGTCGAGTCCTTCCGCCAGCTCTCGTCGGTCGCCGACATCACCAACGGCGACGAGGCCCAGATCAGCCGCATCGTCGGCGCCTCCACCGAGGAGCTGGAGCCCCGGCTCAGCCGGGCGTGGACCTGGATGAGCGAGTACGGCGACCGCACCACGATCCGTGAGGTGCCCGACGCCGCTCGCCTGGCCGCGCTCACCGAGGACGAGGAGCTCTGGCTGCGCCAGCTGCTCGACCGGCTGCCGGACCAGCTCGAGCTGGAGCCCACGACCGCGCTGGTGTACGGCGTGCCCAAGCTCGCCCGCGGCCTCGGCCTCGACGATCCGCCGACCGACCAGGTCAAGCAGGACCAGAAGGACTTCTTCCGGCTCCTCTACAACCTGCTCGTCGACGCCGACCGCGGCCCGCGGCTGCCCACGCTGTTCCTGGCGCTCGGGCCCGAGAAGGTGCGGAGCCTGCTCACGCCGTGACCAGCGCGGCCGGGAGGCCGAGCAGCGCGACCAGCGCGGTGGCGCCGGCGGCGAGCACCAGCAGCGGCCGGCCGGTCCGCCGGAGCACGGCGACGTCGACTCCGCAGCCGAGCGCGAACATGGCGGCCGCCAGGGCGGCGTTCTGGGCGAGCCCGGCCACGTCGAGCGCGACGTGCGGCACGGGTACGGCGCTGCGCAGCACCGCGCACAGGACGAAGACGAGCACGAAGCCCGGGACGAGCGGCGGCCGCACGGCCGCGGCGGCGCGCGACCGGTAGGAGATCACGGCGAGCACGGGCGCGAGCATCAGCACCCGGCCGAGCTTGACCGCGACCGCGACCTGGAGTGCCGCCCCGCCGACGAGGCCGCCGGCGACGACCACCTGGCCGACCTCGTGGATCGAGGCCCCCGACCAGGCGCCCGCGGCCACCGGGTCGAAGCCGAGCGCGAAGGCCCCGAGGGGCAGCACGAGCATCGCCACGCTGCCGAAGACCACGACCAGCGAGACGACCGTGGCGACGTCCTCGTCCTTGGAGCGCCGGACTCCCTCGACCGCGGCGACCGCGGCGGCGCCGCAGATGGAGAAGCCGCAGGCGACCAGCAGCGACCGCTCGGGCGGTACGCCGAGGCGCGCGCCCAGCGCGAGGGTGCCGGAGATGCCGAGCACGACCACGCCCGCGATGACGACCAGCATCGGCCAGCCCAGCGCGAGGATGTCGCCGAGCACGAGCTGGAGGCCGAGCAGGGCGACGCCGGCCCTCAGCACCTGGCGGGTGGCCACCCGCAGCCCCGGCCGGGCCGCGTCCGGCACCCGCCCCGACGCCGAGAGGACCAGCCCCAGGGCGATCGCGACGAGCGTTGCGCTCAGCGGCGCGACCGCGGCGTGCACGAGCAGGGCGACGGCACCGCCGACGGCGGCGAGGAGGAGACCGGTCCGGACCATGCCTCCAGCGTCGCGGCGCGGCGGGCGCGGCGGTAGCCGTCGATCCGGCCCGGACTCATATCATCAACGCATGACCTCGCGACCGGATGTGACCGCGCTCGACCTCCTGGTCCGGGTCGCCGCGTCCGGGTCGCTGGGCGCGGCCGCTCGCGAGGTCGGCATCGCCCAGCCCAACGCCAGCCGCGCGCTGAGCCGCCTGGAGCGACAGCTCGGGCTGCAGCTGCTGCTCCGCACGCCGGCCGGGTCCCGGCTCACCACCGAGGGTGAGGTCGTGGTCGCCTGGGCCCGGGACGCGATCACCGCCATCGACCGGGTGGTCCTCGGCGCTCGCTCCCTGGCCGAGCAGCAGGCGGCGCACCTTGCCGTGGCGGCGAGCCTGACCGTGGCGGAGTACCTCGCCCCGCAGTGGCTGGCCCGCTTCCGGCGTACCCACCCCGACCTGCACGTCAGCCTCGAGGTCGGCAACTCGCTGGAGGTCGTCGACCGGGTCGTGCGCGGCGAGGTCGCCCTGGGGTTCGTCGAGTCGCCGACGGTCCCCCGATCGGTGGCCTCGACGACGATCGCCCGGGACGCGCTCGTGGTGGTCGTCGGCCCCGACCACCCGTGGGCTCGCCGGCGTACGCCGCTCGCGCCGGCCGACCTCGTCGCCGGCGACCTGGTGCTGCGCGAGGAGGGCTCCGGGACCCGCGAGACCCTGGTCCGGGCGCTGGCCCGCGCCGGGCTCGAGCTCGGGACCTCCCGTCTCGAGCTGGCCAGCACCGCGGCGGTGAAGGCGGCCGCGAGCGTCGGCGAGGCGGCCGCGGTGCTCAGCGAGCTCGCGGTGACCGCCGAGGTCGCGACCGGCCAGCTGGTGGTCGTCCCGGTCGCGGAGCTGGAGCTCGGCCGCGCCCTGCGCGCGGTGTGGCTGCCCGACCGCCGGCCGGCCGGGCCGGCGGCCGACCTGGTGCGGGTCGCGGCTCAGTCGCCGACGAGCAGCTCGTCGTAGGCGGTCTGGCTCGAGTCGCGGAGGAACGTCGAGCACCGCTCCCACTCCTCGTCCTCCCCGATCGCCTGCGCGGCGAGCGCCAGCAGCGCCAGGCAGGTGAGGAAGCCACGGTTGGGCTCGTGCTCCCACGGCACCGGGCCGTGGCCCTTCCAGCCGTTGCGGCGCAGGAGGTCGAGGCTGCGGTGGTAGCCGACGCGGGCGTAGGCGTAGATCGTCACCGGGTCGTCCTCGGCGTCGGCGGCCAGCGTGGCCAGCGTGGCCCAGGCCAGCGGCGACGCGGGATGCCGACGTACGACGTCCATCGCGTCAGCGCCGGGCACGAGGTCAGCAGCGGCCGGGTCCTCGGGGAGCAGGGTCGGCGGCGGCCCGGCCATCAGGTCGTTGCCAGAGAAGGTGCTCATGGGAAGCAATTGTCCATGGTCGGGTGTTGGGTGAGTTCGTGACCACAACCAGCGGGACCTCCACGCCCGAGCTCGTCGGTGGGAAGAAGCCGTGGCCGGCCCTCTTCGCCCTCGTCCTCGGCTTCTTCATGATCCTGGTCGACCTGACCATCGTGACGGTCGCGACGCCGACCCTCATCCAGGACCTCGACGCGTCGGTCAACGACGTCGTGTGGGTCAGCAGCGCCTACACGCTCGCCTACGCCGTCCCGGTCCTCATCACCGGTCGGCTCGGTGACCGCTTCGGCTCGAAGCGGCTCTACCTCGCGGGCCTCACGGTCTTCACGCTCGCGTCGCTGTGGTGCGGGCTCACCAGCACGGTCGGTGCGCTGATCCTGGCCCGCATCGTGCAGGGCCTGGGCGCCTCGATCATGACCCCGCAGACGATGGCGATCATCACCCGCATCTTCCCCCCGCACGCGCGCGGCAAGGCGATGGCGGTGTGGGGTGCGACCGCCGGCGTGGCGATGGTCGTCGGCCCGATCCTCGGCGGTGTCCTCACCGACGGGCTCGGCTGGGAGTGGATCTTCTTCGTCAACGTGCCGGTCGGCATCGTCGGCTTCGTCCTGGCGCTGCGGCTGGTGCCGAGCCTGCCGACCCACGAGCACGTCTTCGACTGGCTCGGCGTCGCGCTCTCGGGTGTCGCGCTCTTCCTCCTCGCCTTCGGCATCCAGGAGGGTCACCAGCAGGACTGGGCCGGCTGGATCATCGCGATGATCGTCGCCGGCGTCGCGCTGATGGTCGCGTTCGTGCTCTGGCAGCGCGCCAACAAGCGCGAGCCGCTGGTGCCGCTGAGCCTCTTCTCCGACCGCAACTTCTCGGTCTCCACCGTCGCGATCAGCGTGATGGGCTTCATCGCCGCCTCGTTCGGCTACCCGCTGATGCTCTGGGCCCAGGCCGTGCGCGGCTTCGACCCGACCCACGCGGCGCTGCTGATGCTGCCCATGGCGATGATGTCGATCCTGCTGGCCAAGCCGGTCGGCGACCTCACCGACCGGCTGCACCCGCGGCTGATCCTCGGCTTCGGCTTCGCGATCAGCATGGTCGGCATGCTGCTCATCACCTGGCGGCTCACGCCCGACGCCGCGATCTGGGAGATCTGTGTCTTCCAGGTGCTGGTCGGCATCGGCAACGCCTTCATCTGGGCCCCGACCGGTGCCACGGCGACCCGCAACCTGCCGATGCAGCTCGCCGGTGCCGGCTCGGGCGTCTACAACGCCACCCGTCAGGTCGGCGCCGTGATCGGCTCCGCCGCGATCGCGGTGCTCATGGACAGCATGCTGGCGCACTACCTGCCCGGCGCGTCGGCCAGCGGCGACGCGGGCGCCGCCCAGATCGCCGACCCGCAGGCCGCCGACCTCTTCTCCCAGGCCATGCAGCACTCGTTGCTGCTCCCGGCCCTGGTCTACGCGGTCGGCCTGGTCGCGGTGATGTTCTACGAGCGGCCCCAGCACGCCGGCTTCGCCGCCGCCCCGCGGTCCCAGCCCGCACCCGCCGCGGCCGCCGACTGATCGTCGTACCTGACGAAATGGCTCGGGATCCGGTGCGGGACCGACCATTTCCTCAGGTACGACGCGGGCTCAGCCGATCGACTGGCCCGCGGAGCGCAGGTTCTGGCAGGCCTCGACGACGCGGGCGGCCATGCCGGCCTCGCCGGCCTTGCCCCAGGCACGCGGGTCGTAGGCCTTCTTGTTGCCGACCTCGCCGTCGACCTTGAGCACGCCGTCGTAGTTGTCGAACATGTGCGCGGCGACCGGGCGGGTGAAGGCGTACTGGGTGTCGGTGTCGACGTTCATCTTCACCACGCCGTAGTCGACGGCGGCGGCGATCTCCTCGGGCAGCGAGCCCGAGCCGCCGTGGAAGACGAGGTGGAAGGGCTTCGAGCCGGCCTCGAGGCCGAACTCCGCGACGACCGCCTCCTGGGCCTCCTTGAGCACCTCGGGACGCAGCTTCACGTTGCCCGGCTTGTAGACGCCGTGCACGTTGCCGAAGGTCAGCGCGGTCATGTAGTAGCCGCGGTCGCCGTAGCCGAGCGCCTTCGCGGTCGCGATGGCGTCCGCCGGGGTGGAGTAGAGCTTGTCGTTGATGGCGTTCTCGACGCCGTCCTCCTCGCCGCCGACGACGCCGACCTCGATCTCGAGGATCACCTTCGCCTTGAGGCAGCGGTCGAGGAGCTCCTCGGCGATGACGAGGTTCTCGTCGAGCGGTACGGCGGAGCCGTCCCACATGTGCGACTGGAAGAGCGGCGCCTCGCCGCGCGAGACGCGCTCCTCGCTGATCGCGAGCAGCGGCCGGACGAAGCCGTCGAGCTTGTCCTTGGGGCAGTGGTCGGTGTGCAGCGCGATGTTGACGGGGTAGCTCTTCGCGACCTCGGCGGCGTACGCCGCGAACGCGACGGAGCCGGTGACCATGTCCTTGACCGACGGGCCGGAGAGGTACTCCGCGCCGCCGGTCGAGACCTGGATGATGCCGTCGGAGCCGGCGTCCGCGAAGCCCTGGAGGGCGGCGTTCAGGGTCTGCGAGGAGGACACGTTGATCGCCGGGAACGCGAACGCGTTGTCCTTGGCGGTGTCCAGCATCTCGGCGTACTTCTCAGGGGTCACGATGGGCATCGGGCTGCGCTCCTCAGACGACGGCGTTTCTCTGCCACCGACCCTAGTGGCTACCGGTCAGTCCTCCGACAGGCCGTTCGGCCCGTGACAACCGATCCGGTCGACCCTCCGTTCTGGGAGTGTCGGGCCACAGACGGGAGAGCGCCATGAGCACCGGGTTCGAGGAGCTGGTCGCGGCGGAGGTCGAGCGGACCTTCGCCGGCGAGCCGCCGCTGCGCGACCCGCGGGAGTACGTCGCCCGCGGCCGCCGGGCCCGGCGCCGGCGACGGGTGGCGGCCGGTGCGAGCGGGGTGGCGGCGCTCGTCGTGACCGCCGCCGTCGGGTTCGGCGGCGCCCGCCTCGCGGCCGACGCGGACCGCGGCGTCTCGCCGGCGGACGGCGTCGGCACGCCGGTCCGGGCGAGCACCACCCTGCCGGTGGAGCGGGAGCGCCCGTGCGCGCCGATGCGATCGGGACGCTGCGGGATCACCAGCTGGCTGCACGTCGGCGCCGACGGCGGCTTGGCCCGCGGCTATGCCGACGTCGACGTCACCGGTCGCTACGACGACGTGTTCTCGGACTCCTACCGCGCCTCGTCCGCCCTGGAGGTCCGGCGCGGCGAGCGGGTCTCGTGGGTCCTCGCCACCTGGTCGTGGGGCGATGGGGGCGTCACTCTCGACTTCGCCTGCGCCGACCCGGCCCGCACCTTCGACCAGTGGGTCGTCGACAGCGCCAGGCTGGGCGGTCTCTGGCGGGACTACACCTGCGCCAGCAAGGCGATGCGGTGAGGCGCGACCTCGAGGAGGAGTACGTCGCCTTCGTCGCGGCCCGGCAGCAGCATCTGCGCCGGATCGCCTACGCGATCTGCGGCGACTGGCACCGGGCCGAGGACCTCCTGCAGACCGCGCTCACCAAGCTCTACCTGGCCTGGCCGCGGCTGCGCCACGAGGGGCGCGAGGAGGCCTACGTCCGCACCATCCTGGTGCGCGCCGACATCGACGAGCACCGCCGGCCGTGGCGGCGGGAGCGGCCGACCACGTCGCCACCGGACTCGGCGGCGCCGACGGGCACGCCGTACGAGGAGCGGTCGGTGCTGGTCGACGCGCTGCACCGGCTCCCGCCCATGCAGCGGCGGACCGTCCTGCTCCGGCACTGGCTCGGCCTGTCGGTCGAGGAGACCGCGGCCGAGCTGCGGATCAGCCCCGGCACCGTGAAGAGCCACACCTCGCGGGGCCTCGAGTCGCTGCGCACGGTCCTGGCGGAGGAGCGGTCGTCGTAGCGTGAGCCCATGCCGCTCACCGGGAGGTACGTCGCGGTGGTCGGCCCCGCCGATCTCGCGCGACCGTCCGACCTGGCGCACGCCGCCGACGTCGGCCGCCTGCTCGCCGAGGCCGGGGCGGTGCTGCTCACCGGCGGCCACGACGGCGTGATGCAGGCGGCCGCCCGCGGCAGCCGGGACGCCGGCGGCGTCTCGATCGGGCTGATGCCCGGCACCGACCGGGCGACCGGGACGCCCGAGCACACCTATCTCCTCCCGACCGGGCTCGGCGAGCTGCGCAACGGGCTGCTGGTCCGCGCCGCCGACGCGGTGGTCGCGGTCGGCTGCAGCTGGGGCACCCTCAGCGAGATCGCGCTCGCGCGCCGCACCGGCGTCCCGCTGGTGCTGGTCGACCCGTGGCCGCTGCCCGACGACGTGGGTGTCGTGGTCGCCGATGCGGCGGCCGCCGTCGCCGCGGTGGCACAGCTGATCGACCGTCCCTGACAACCAATCGCCCGCGGAACGCGTATCCCTGACATGGACACCGACATCCGCGACGAGATCGACCGCTCCTTCGGCGACGGCCCGGCGCACCCGCCGCTCGAGCAGCAGCTCGCGGCCGGCCGGGGCGCGGTGAGGCGCCGCCGGGGCGTGGCGGCGGTCGCCGCGTGCGCAGCGGTCGCCGTCCTCGGCGCGTCGTACGCGCTCGCGACCTCCGGGACCTCGCCGGACACCCGCGGCGTGGTCGCGACCGACCCGACCACCCCGCCGACCTCCGCCGAGCCGGTCTGGGAGGACGACACCCCGATCCGCTACGTCGACGGCGAGCTCCAGATCCGCGCCGGCGTGGTCGTGCACGAGCACGTCGAGAACCCGTACGGCTACGCGCCGCCCCGGACCTCCGACGGTCTCGACCTCACCTACGAGGGTCAACGTCAGTGGATCCTGGCCGAGCTCAAGGGCGGCGGCTTCGGCTACAGCTCCAGCGTCCCCAGCAACGGCTGGGCCGACTTCGACGCCTGGCTCGCCGACCAGGTCGACGGAGCCGTGCCGGGTGACGACGGCTGGCCGGCGACCGTCGAGCTGGCCGCCGACGGCCGGGTGGTCGCGGCGCCCGGCGCCGAGATCGTCCAGCGCACCGACGACCCCCGGCTGGGTGACTCGTTCGCGTCCGCACGGACGCCGACGGGTGCCGCGGTCGTGACCGTCCAGGGCGAGACCCGGTCGTACTTCGTCGTCTGGCGGGTCATCGACGGCAAGCTCGACGTGATCACCACCCCACCCCGCGACGTCGTCGGCGCCACCTTCGACGAGCTGCTCACCTACGCCCGCGCGCAGTACGCCTCCGGCGAGGGCCTGCGATGAGCCGGATGTCGCGGGACGAGGGGTTCCCCGAGTTCGTCCGGGCCCGACGCACCCACCTGCGCCGCATCGCCTACGCCGTCTGCGGCGACTGGCACCGCGCCGAGGACCTCACCCAGACCGCGCTGACCAAGCTGTACGTCGCGTGGCCGCGGGTCAGTCGCGACGGGAGGGAGGAGGCCTACACGCGCACGATCATCGTCCGCGCGAACCTCGACGAGCACCGCCGCCCGTGGCGCCGCGAGTCGGTCGGGCTCCCCGAGGTGGAGCGGGCGGCGCGGGAGCCCTTCCCGGTCGAGGAGCGGTCCGCGCTCTTCGACGCGCTGCAGGCACTCCCGGTGATGCAGCGCAAGGTCGTCGTGCTCCGGCACTGGCTGGGCCTCTCGGTGGCCGAGACCGCCCACGAGCTGCGGATCAGCCAGGGCACGGTGAAGTCGCACAGCCACCGCGGCCTCGACGCGCTCCGCTCGACCCTCGAGGCCGGTGCAGATTCCCGGCCCCGGCCGGGCGGAGCCTAGGATCCGCGGCAAGCCCTCTCTCGGAAAGCTGGGACCACCGTGCTAGGTCGCCTCGTGCTGATCGGCGCCGCCCTCGCGGCGCTCACCCTCCCCACCACGGCGTACGCCGGGGAGACCGCCGACCCGATGGCCGGCGCGCCGGCCGTCGGCGACTGCTTCGACATCACCTACGCGCAGGGGATGAAGACCAGCCTGCACGGCGAGGACCCGGTCGACTGCGCCGGCGACCACACCGCCGTCGTGGCCGCCGTCGGCAAGCTCCCGGGGCGCCTCGACTGGGACTCCCCGAAGGCGAAGATCTACCGGGCCACGGGCAAGGTCTGCGCCTCCGCCTTCCACGACCTCACGGGCAACGACACGCTCCTGTGGCAGCGCTCGCAGTACGCCTACTGGCAGTTCTGGCCGACGAAGTCCCAGCAGGCCGACGGCGCCCGCTGGTTCGACTGCATGGTGAGCATCAAGGGCGCCCGCGACCTCAACGCGCTGCCGGACACGCTCCCCCACCTGAGCCGGCACATGCCCGACTCGGTCGCCCGGTGCGTCACCCGCACGAACGGCTACACGACGTGCGCCGAGGCCCACCGGTGGCGCGCGACCTTCTCCTTCTACGCCCACGGCAAGGCGACCCGGAAGCACCTGAACGCGGCGGCCAACCGCCGGTGCCCGGCGCACGTCTCCGGGCCCGGGTGGCTGACGTCGGCGTACGACGTCGCGGGCAAGCGCTTCGTCGTCGTCTGCTACGACAAGACCAGGCAGTGACCGACGCGCGGGTGATCCGCGTCAGCGCGGTCGTGGTCCGCGACCCGGCGGGCCGGGTGCTGACCGTCCGCAAGCGGGGCACGACGCGCTTCATGTTCCCGGGCGGGAAGCCCGACGCCGGCGAGACCCCGGCCGAGACCGGCGCCCGGGAGCTCCGCGAGGAGGTCGGTGTGGTCGCCGAGCCTGCGACGCTGCGCGCGCTCGGCACCTTCCGCGCCGCGGCCGCCAACGAGGACGGGTGGCTGGTCGACGCGGCCGTCTTCGAGCACGACGAGGCCGTGCCGGTCGAGGTCCGGCCGGCCGCCGAGATCGAGGAGCTGCGCTGGCTCGACCTCACCGCCCCGGACCTGCCGTCCGACCTGGCTCCCCTCATCGAGCACGTCCTGCCGGCCCTGCGCGGCAAGGTCTGACCCCGGCATCTAGCCCCGCCACGCGGCGTCGTCGGACAGGTCGGCGTGCTGGCGGATCCACGAGTGCATCGCGATCGCGCCGGCGGCGGAGGCGTTGATCGACCGGGTCGAGCCGAACTGCGCGATCGAGAACGTCGCGTCGCAGGCCTCGCGGGCCGCCTCGGACAGCCCCGGCCCCTCCTGGCCGAAGAGGAAGCACACCCGGCGAGGCAGGTCGGTCGTCTCCAGGTGCAGCGACCCCGGCAGGTTGTCGACGCCGTAGAGGACGACGCCGCGGTCGTGGAGGTACGCCGCGAGCTCCGCGACGTCCGGGTGGTGCCGGACGTGCTGGTAGCGGTCGGTGACCATCGCCCCGCGCCGGTTCCACCGCCGGTTGCCGACGATGTGCACCTCGGCGGCCAGGAACGCGTTCGCGGACCGCACGACGGTGCCGATGTTGAAGTCGTGCTGCCAGTTCTCGATGGCGACGTGGAAGTCGTGGCGGCGGGTGTCGAGGTCGGCGACGATCGCCTCCATCGTCCAGTAGCGGTAGCGGTCCACCACGTTGCGCCGGTCGCCCTCGGCGAGCAGCTGCGCGTCGTACTGCGGCCCCTCCGGCCACGGTCCCACCCAGGGGCCGACCCCGACCTCGGCGGGCCCGTGGGGCATCGGGTCGTACGGCGCGCGAGGGTCCACGGGCCAAACGGTAGGCGAACGGCCGGGGCGAGGCCTGGGATCACGGCTCGCGATGCGGACCCGGCAGGTATCGTGAAGGGGTGACCTCAGTGCTGCCGGTGGAGCCACTGATCTTCGGCATCAAGTGGCTCGATCCCGAGTGGCTGCAGCACGAGTACGGTTCCGCCTTCATCTGGCTCGCTCTCGCGATCGTCTTCGTCGAGTGCGGGCTCTTCTTCCCCTTCCTCCCCGGCGACACCCTGCTCTTCGCGCTGGGCCTCTTCATCGCGGGCAGCAACGCCACCGGCTACTCCGTCCTCGGGATCGAGAACGAACCCGTGGAGCTGGTCCTCGCGATCCTGATGCTCACCGCGGCGGCGTTCCTCGGGAACGTCGTCGGCTACGAGATAGGCCGCAAGATCGGGCCGCCGCTCTACGAGCGCGACGGCGCGATCATCAAGCGCAAGTACCTCGACAGCACCAGCGCCTTCTTCGACCGCCACGGCAGCAAGGCGCTCGTGATCGGCCGGTTCGTGCCGTTCGTGCGGACCTACATCACCGTGGTCGCGGGCGTCACCCTCATGGAGCGCCGGCGCTTCTTCACCTGGAGCGCGATCGGCGCCGGGCTGTGGGTCGTCAGCATCACCCTGCTCGGCTACTTCCTCGGCGCCGCGTTCCCGTGGCTGGGCGAGAACATCGACTACGTGACGATCGTGATCCTGGCCTTCACCGTGGTCCCGATCGGCTACGAGGCGATCAAGAAGCGTCGCCAGCACCGCCGAATGAAGATCACCACCGACCTCGAGCTGCCGACGCGGGTCGAGGCCAGCGAGAAGCCCTGACGGTCAGCCGCGTACGGCGTCCAGCTCGGCCTTGGTGAGGACCGGGCGGACCTCGAGGCCGACGTCGGCGAGCGGGTTCTGGTCTGCCGGGCTGCGGTCGATCGCGCAGACCACGACCTCGACGGTCGCCCCGGCGGCACGCAGCGCGTTCGTCGCGTCGCGTACGGCGCCGCCGGTGGTGATCACGTCCTCGATGAGCGTGACCCGGCGGCCCGCGACGTCCGGGCCCTCCGCCAGCTTGCAGGTGCCGTACTCCTTGGCCTTCTTGCGCACGAAGAGCGCCGGCCGGCCGGTGAGGCTGCTGACCATCGTGGCGATCGGGACGCCGCCGAGCTCGAGCCCGCCGAGGAGGTCGGTGTCGGACGGGAGCAGCCCGACCATCTCGCGGGCGACCCGGAGCAGCAGGCCCGGGTCGGACTCGAAGAGGTACTTGTCGAAGTACTCGGTCGCCTGCTGACCCGAGCGGAGCGTGAACTCCCCGGTCAGTCGGCAGAGGGCGTCGATGTCGGCTGCGAGCGTCTCGTCCACGACCCAGAGACTATCGGCGCTACTGTCGGCCCATGCTCGCGCACCGCCTCGAGGGCATCCCGCCGACGGTCTTCTCCGAGATGTCGGCCCTCGCGGTCCGCACCCAGTCGGTCAACCTCGGCCAGGGCTTCCCGGACGTCGACGGACCTCCCGAGGTCATCGCCCGCGCGGTCCACGCGCTCGAGAGCGGCGCCAACCAGTACGCCCCCGGCCCCGGTCTCCCCGCACTCCGCCAGGCGGTCGCGCGGCACCAGCTGCGCCACTACGGGATCGAGCTCGACCCCGACAGCCAGGTCGTGGTGACCACCGGCTGCACCGAGGCGATCGCGGCCGCACTCCTCGGGCTGGTCGACCCGGGCGACGAGGTGGTCGTGCTCGAGCCCTACTACGACTCGTACACCGCGATGATCCAGATGGCGGGCGGCGTACGACGCCCCGTCACGCTGCGGTCTCCACACTTCCGGCTGGACGCCGACGAGCTGCGGGCAGCCGTCACGCCACGCACCCGCTTCGTGCTGCTCAACTCACCGCACAACCCGACCGGGACGGTGCTCACGCGGGCCGAGCTCCAGGCCGTCGCGGACGTCGCGATCGAGCACGACCTCGTCGTGATCACCGACGAGGTCTACGAGCACCTGACCTACGACGGCGCCGAGCACGTCCCGCTCGCGACGCTCCCGGGCATGTTCGAGCGCACGCTCACCCTGTCCAGCGCCGGGAAGTCCTACTCGTTCACGGGCTGGAAGGTCGGCTGGGCGACCGGGCCGGCGGCGCTGGTCGGCGCCGTGCTCGCCGCCAAGCAGTGGCTGACCTTCACCTCGGGCTCGCCCCTGCAGCCGGCGGTGGCCTTCGCCCTCGACGAGGAGCCGGACTTCCCGCGGGCGCTCGCCGCCGACCTGCGCGCCCGCCGCGACCTGCTCTGCGACGGTCTGGCCGGGATCGGCCTCGACGTGCGGGTGCCCGAGGGCACCTACTTCGCGACCACCGACATCGCACCGCTCGGCTGGGCCGACGGCACCGCCTTCTGCCTCGCCCTCCCCGAGCGGGCCGGCGTCGTCGCGATCCCGACCCAGGGCTTCTACGACTCCGACGCGGGCCGGCACCTGGTGCGCTGGGCCTTCTGCAAGGACACCGGGGTGATCGAGGAGGGCCTGCGCCGCCTGGCGGCGGCCGACCTGTCGGCGGGGTAGTCCCGGACGTCGGGGCGCAGCAGGAACGCCACCGTGACCACCGACGCGAGCAGCGGGAGCACGAGCAGGAAGCCGCCCATGGCGGTCCCGAGCAGGCTGACCGCGATGGTGACCGACGCCGAGACGACCAGGACGATGCGGGCCCAGCCGATCCGGCGGAAGGTGAGGACCGCCAGCGTGGCCGCGGCGAGGCACCACGCGACGACGAAGCCGAGCATCACGTAGGTGGTGGTCATCAGCATCGTGTCGGTGATCCCCCGGTCGGCGAGCTCGGGGCTCTGCCGCCGGGCCTCGTCGAGGATGAGGTCCGGCTCGAGCGCGAAGGCGAGCGCACTGATCCCCGCACCGGCGGCGGTCACCCCGGTGCAGATCCAGGTGAGGACGCACGACCACACCACGGCGGACGGGCGCGGCGCCGACGCGTCGCCGGGGGTGCCGGCGTACGGCGCCGGCCAGACGCGCGGCGGGAGGCCGGGGTGCGACGGCGGTGCCGGCGGCTGCGCGCCGGGCGGCGGCGCCCGGAAGGCCGGCGGCACGGACGGCATCGGCGGGGCGACCGGAGGAGCCGGGGCCTCGCGCACGGGCGGGTTGTCGCTGAACCAGTCGCGCGCCGGCTGCAGCCACAGCATCAGCGCCGAGGCGGCCACCAGCGCCGGGACGAAGCCGCCGGTGACCATGCCCGCGACGAAGAGCGGCACGGCGAGAACGGTGACCGCGAGCCGGGCGCTCCGGCTGCGGCGGAGGACCTGGTAGCCGAGGATCGCGGCGGCCGTCGCGCAGCCGGCCGCGACCATCCCGAGGGTCCGGATCACCGACAGCACGCCGTCGACGCCGACCCCGAGGTCCGAGCCGGGAGGCTCGGACAGGAACGACTCGACCGACTCCCGGGTCTCCAGCGTCTGGAGCCCCGTGAGCCGGTCGAAGACGAGCAGCACGACCGCGATCGACCCGCCCATGATCAGCCACGCGGCCAGGGTCACCTGGCGCGGACGGGGGCGGGTCTCGGTCACGCCGCCATTAACTCACGCGATGCTGAGGACGAGCCCATCGCCGTCCAGCGCCCGGTCGACCGCCACCCGGCCGCCGTCGACGACCTCGCCGCCGATGAGCATCCGGGCCAGCGGGTCGCCGATCGCGCTCTGCACCAGCCGTCGCAGCGGACGGGCGCCGTACGCCGGGTCGTAGCCGGTGTCGGCCAGCCAGGCCTTCGCCTCGTCGCTGACCTCGATCCGGATCCGGCGCACCGCGAGCCGCTTCTCGAGAAGCGCCAGCTGCAGGTCGACGATGTGGGCCAGCTCGTCCTTCGTGAGCGCCTCGAAGAGGACGATCTCGTCGAGCCGGTTGAGGAACTCCGGCTTGAAGGAGGAGCGGACCACCGACATCACAGCCTCGCGCTTCTTGTCCGGCTCCAGCGTCGGGTCGACCAGGAAGTTCGAGCCCAGGTTGCTGGTGAGGATCAGCAGCGTGTTGCGGAAGTCGACGGTGCGGCCCTGGCCGTCGGTCAGGCGACCGTCGTCGAGCACCTGCAGCAGGATGTCGAAGACCTCGGGGTGGGCCTTCTCGACCTCGTCGAGCAGCACGACCGAGTAGGGCCGGCGGCGGACCGCCTCGGTGAGCTGGCCGCCCTCGTCGTACCCGACGTAGCCCGGAGGCGCACCGACGAGGCGCGCGACCGCGTGCTTCTCGGAGTACTCGCTCATGTCGATGCGGACGATCGCCCGCTCGTCGTCGAAGAGGAAGTCCGCGAGCGACTTGGCGAGCTCGGTCTTGCCGGTGCCGGTGGGGCCGAGGAAGAGGAACGAGCCGGCCGGCCGGTTGGGGTCGCTGATGCCGGCACGCGAGCGGCGTACGGCGTCGCTGACGGCGCGGACCGCCTCGTGCTGGCCGATCAGCCGCTCGCCGATGACCTCCTCCATCTTGAGCAGCTTGGCGGTCTCGCCCTCGAGCATCCGGCCGGTGGGGATGCCGGTCCAGGCCTCGACGACCTCGGCGATCTGCTCGGCGCCGACCTCCTCGCCCACGAGGGGCGCGAGATCGGTCTTCTCCTCGGCCACGACGCCCTTGATCTTCTGCTCCAGCTGCGGGATCGACTCGTAGTTGATCCGGCTCGCGGCCTCGAGGTTGCCCTCGCGCAGGTGCCGGTCGGCCTCCATGCGCAGCTGGTCGAGCTGACGGCGCAGCTCGCCCTCGCCCTCGAGCGAGGTCTTCTCGCGCTCCCAGCGGGCCTCGAGCCCGCGCAGGGTCTCCTGCTTGTCGGCGAGGTCCTGGCGCAGCACGGCCAGCCGTTCGACGGAGGCGTCGTCGCTCTCCTTCTCGAGCGCGAACTCCTCCATCTTCAGCCGGTCGACCTGGCGGCGGAGCTGGTCGATCTCCTCCGGGGAGGACTCGATCTCCATCCGCAGCCGGGAGGCCGCCTCGTCGACGAGGTCGATCGCCTTGTCGGGGAGCTGGCGGCCGGTGATGTAGCGGTCGGAGAGCGTCGCGGCCGCGACCAGCGCGGCGTCGGTGATCCGGACGCCGTGGTGGGCCTCGTACTTCTCCTGGATGCCGCGCAGGATCTGCACGGTGTCCTCGACGCTGGGCTCGCCGACGAAGACCTGCTGGAAGCGGCGCTCCAGCGCCGGGTCCTTCTCGATCCGCTCGCGGTACTCGTCGAGCGTGGTCGCGCCGATCATGTGCAGCTCGCCGCGGGCCAGCATCGGCTTGAGCATGTTGCCGGCGTCCATCGCGGAGTCGCCGCCCGCGCCGGCACCGACGACGGTGTGCAGCTCGTCGATGAAGGTGATGATCTGGCCGCCGGCGTCCTTGATCTCCTCGAGGACGGCCTTGAGCCGCTCCTCGAACTCGCCGCGGTACTTCGCGCCGGCCACCATCGCGGCCAGGTCGAGGCTCAGCACCCGGCGGCCCTTGAGGGAGTCCGGGACGTCGCCCGCGACCACGCGCTGGGCGAGACCCTCGACGACGGCGGTCTTGCCGACGCCGGGCTCGCCGATGAGCACGGGGTTGTTCTTGGTGCGTCGCGACAGCACCTGGATGACGCGGCGGATCTCGGAGTCGCGGCCGATGACCGGGTCGAGGCGACCCTCCTCGGCGGCGGCGGTGAGGTCGAGGGAGTACTTCTCCAGCGCCTCGTACGTCGACTCCGCGTCCTGGCTCGTGACGCGGCGGTTGCCGCGCAGCGCGGTCAGCGACTCGCGCAGGCCGTCGGCGGTCAGGCCGGCGTCGGTCAGCACGGTGCGGGCGCTGCTCTCGACGGTCGCGAGCGAGATCAGCAGGTGCTCGGTCGCGACGTAGTCGTCCTTCATGCTCGCGGCGAGGTCGAGCGCGCCGGCGAGCACGCGGGTCAGCGCGGCGGACCCGGTCGGCTGCTGGACGGTCGCACCGGACGCGGTGGGCAGCCGGTCGCGCTCGGCCGCGGCGGCGCGGACCAGCGTGGGGGCCTCGACCCCCGCCTTGGCGACCAGCCCGGCCGCGGTGCCCTCCTCCTGGAGGAGCAGCGCGACGAGCAGGTGGATGGGCTCGACGTTGGTGTTGCCCGCGGTCGTCGCCGCGAGCTGGGCGCTCTCGATCGCCTCCCGGCTCCGGGTGGTGAACTTCTCGGCCCCGAACTGGCTCATGGGCGTGATTCTCCTGGTGAACGTACGGGTCGGCCACCGGGGACTGGTGGCCTCACTCGTACAACCTCATTAAAGTTGAGTGCATTCCACTCAACTTGGAGAATTTTCGCAAGCCCTTGGGCGTCACGAGCCACGCGTGGAGAGCCGCCGGGCGAGCGGCGAGGAGCGGACGTCGCCGCCCGCGTCGAGGTGGTCGGCCTGCGTCCGCAGCTGGTCGGCCACGCTCGCCCGGGACGGTGCCCACCGCGCGACCTCGTCGGCGAGCACGCGCAGGAAGGCCGGGTCCTGGCAGCGGTCGCCGCCGATGTCGACGGCCAGGAGCGGTAGGTAGAGGGAGGTACGCCGGCCCGCGCCGCGCACCTCGAGCAGCAGGGCACCGGCGTGGTTCCTCGTGAACGCCACCCGCTCGGCGTCGGCCCAGGTCACCGGCCCGCGCGGCACGAAGACGATCTCCCGGACGACCGCCCCCCGGGCCCGGTCGACCCAGGTGCGCCGGCCGGCGACGAAGACGAGGGCGACCACGAGCAGGACCGCGACCGCCACGACGAAGGGAAGGTTGGCGGGCTGGGTGGCGCCGACGTACGCGAGGACGGCGACGGCTCCGACGACTGCGGCCGCGACCGAGACCCACATGGTCCGCTCGCGGCTGAGCAGCGCCGGCACGCGGACCCGGTCAGCGGCCACCGAGCGTCACCACCTCGGCCCGCACCTGCGCGACCGCGTCCGCGACCAGGAGGCGGGCGGGTCGCTGTCCCCGACCCGTCGGACCACGACGTCGGCGCGGACGAAGGCCTCGGCGAGCGCGGACGAGAGGGAGGAGGAGTCCGAGACCACCATGGCCGGACACCTACCCGGTGCGTCCGATCCGACACCCGCCGCTCGCGCGGGCAGGTGGCGCGGTCAGCGCCCGCGGCGCCAGACGACCACGGACTGCCCCGGGTCGGGGCCGCGCAGCACCGGCAGCTTGTTGCCGGCGCCGTCGGTACGCCGCGCCTGGGCGGCCTGGGCCGCCTGGCGCAGCGCCTCGCGGGTGGCGGCGAGCTCCGCCTGGAGCTCCTCGTTGCGCTGCGCGAGCGCGAGCACGCGGTGCTCGAGCTCGAGGATCCTCCGGACCCCCTCGATGCCGATGCCGGACGAGGTGAGGTCGGAGATCTCCCGGAGCAGCTCGATGTCCTGGTGGGAGTAGCGCCGGCCCCCGCCGCCGGTGCGGCCGGGCGTGATCAGCCCCATCCGCTCGTAGGTGCGCAGCGTCTGGGGGTGCAGGCCGCTCAGCTCGGCGGCCACGCTGATCACGTAGACCGCAGCCTCCGGCGACGGCGGCTCGAAGGGCGGACGGCCGGGCATGTCAGACCTCGCCTTCCCGCCCGCGGCGCGTCGCGCAGCCGGCCATGGGGCGGGACGGCGCAGTCATCAAGCGTCCTCGAAGAGCTTCGAGCGGAGCGGCTTGCCGGCCATCGCGGCGCGGTAGGCCTCGATCGCCTCGCGGGCCGGACCCTCGACCGACGCCGGCACCTGGACCTCGACGGTCGCGAGCAGGTCGCCCTTGGTGCCGTCGGCCTTGGTCGCCCCGCGTCCCCGCACCCGGAAGGTGCGCCCGTTGGGGGTGCCGGCCGGGACCTTGAGGGTCACCGGCGCGCCACCGAGCGTCGGGATCTTGATCTCCGCGCCGAGCACGAGCTCGTCGAAGGAGACGGGGACGTCCAGGGTGAGGTTGTCGTCCTTGCGGCCGAAGAGCCGGTGCCCGGAGACCTTCACGGTGACGTAGAGGTCGCCGGCGGGGCCGCCGTTGTCGCCCGGGCCGCCCTTGCCGCGCAGCCGGATCCGCTGGCCGTCCTTCACGCCGGCGGGGATGCGCGCCTGGATGGTCCGCGACGAGGTGCCGCGGCCGCTGCCGTGGCAGGTCGGGCAGGCCTCGTCGTAGACGAGCTGGCGACCGCCGCACATCGGGCAGGTCTCGTTGATCGCGAACGCGCCGCCGGCCGACGCCACGACGAAGCCGGCGCCCTCGCACTCGGGACACACGTGCGGCTTGGTGCCGGGCTTGCCGCCGGTGCCCTTGCAGTCGGGGCAGGCGGACTCCGAGGAGAGCCGCAACGCCACGGTCACGCCGTCGATGGCGTCGGTGAAGCTGATCGTGGCCGTCGTCTCGACGTCCGCGCCCTTCTGGGCCCGGGTACGTCGACCGCGGCCCGCCCGGCCACCTCCGAAGAGGTCGCCGAACATGTCGCCGAAGCCACCGCCGCCCGCGCCGCCGCGGTCGCGGAGCAGGTCCTCCAGGTTGATGCCCTGGCCGCCCTGGCCGCCCTGGCCGCCGAAGCCGCCGCCGAAGCCGCCCGGGAAGCCCCCGGAGGCATAGAGCGAGCGGACCTCGTCGTACTTCTTCCGCTTGTCGGCGTCGCCGACGACGTCGTAGGCCTCGGCGACCGCCTTGAACTTGTCGTGCTTGGCGGTGTCACCCGGGTTGGAGTCCGGGTGGTTGGCGCGCGCGAGCCTGCGGTAGGCCTTCTTGATCTCGTCGGCCGTCGCGTCCTTGGACACGCCCAGCTCGGCGTAGAAGTCCTTCTGCGCCCAGTCGGCGCGAACTCCGTCGGTGGTGCTCATCGCGCACCTCCCTTCCCGTGCTCGTTCCTGAGGTTCGTGGTGGTCGTGGTGGTGGCGGTCGTGGTCAGCTCGCCGGGTCGACGACGAGGACCTGCGCCGCGCGCACGACGCGGTCGCCGATCCGGTAGCCCGCCTTGGCGATCACCTTGCAGGTGGTCACCGCGACCTCGGGGTCCTCGCCGATGTGCGAGAGTGCCTCGTGGATGGTCGGGTCGAACGCGTCGCCCGCGGTGCCGAACTTGGTCAGCCCGACGCCGGCGACGACCCGCTCGAGCTGGTCGGCGACCGCCTGGAAGCCAGGGTCCAGGTCGCCGTGCTCGCGGGCCCGGTCGACGGTGTCGAGGACCTCGACGATCGGCGCGAGCGCGGTGTACGTCGCGTTCTGCTTGATCAGCTCGCGGTCCCGCTCGACGCGGCGCTTGTAGTTGACGAACTCGGCCTGCAGACGCTGGAGGTCGTTGGTCAGCTCGGCGACCCGTGCGTCGGTCTCGTCGACCTCGGCCGCCCCGTCCGCGACGGAGCCCTCCGCCGGAGGAGCAGGGGTGTCCTGCTCCTCCGGCGTCGGTGCGGGCTCGGGGATGAGCTGCTCGTCCTGGGACGGCTCGGTCACTTGGACTCGCCCTCAGCCGGGTCCTCGTCGACGATCTCGGCGTCGACGACGTCGTCGTCGGCCTCGCCGGTCGAGCCGTCCGAGCCACCCGCGGCGGCCTGGTCGGCCTCGGCCGCGGCGTACATCGCGGCACCCATCTTCTGGCTGGACTCACCGAGCTTGGTGACGCCGGCCTGGATCTCCTCGGCGCTCGCGTCGGCGTTCTCGAGGATCGCCTTGAGCGCGTCGACGTCGGCCTGGACCTCGGTCTTCACGTCCTCGGGCAGCTTCTCGGCGTTGTCGGCGAGGAACTTCTCGGTCGTGTAGACCAGCTGGTCGGCCTGGTTGCGGGTCTCGACCGCGGCGCGCCGCTTGGCGTCCTCCTCGGCGTACTGCTCCGCCTCCTTGACCATCCGGTCGATGTCGTCCTTCGACAGCGCGGAGCCGCCGGAGATCGTCATCGACTGCTCCTTGCCGGAGGCCTGGTCCTTCGCGGTCACGTGCACGATGCCGTTGGCGTCGATGTCGAAGGTGACCTCGATCTTCGGGATGCCGCGCGGGGCCGGCGGCAGGCCGGTCAGCTCGAAGTTGCCGAGCGGCTGGTTCTGCGACCACATCTGGCGCTCGCCCTGGGCGACCTTGATCTCGACCGACGGCTGGTTGTCGTCGGCGGTCGTGAAGATCTCGGACCGCTTGGTCGGGATGGTGGTGTTGCGCTCGATCAGGGTGGTCATCACGCCGCCCTTGGTCTCGATGCCGAGGCTCAGCGGGGTGACGTCGAGGAGCAGCACGTCCTTGACCTCGCCCTTGAGGACGCCGGCCTGCAGGGCGGCGCCGACGGCGACGACCTCGTCCGGGTTGACGCCCTTGTTGGGCTCCTTGCCGCCGAGCAGCTCCTTGACGACGTCCGTGACGGCGGGCATCCGGGTGGAGCCGCCGACGAGCACGACGTGGTCGATCTTGCTGACGTCGACGCCGCCGTCCTTGAGCACCGACTGGAACGGCGCCTTGGTGCGGTCGAGCAGGTCGGAGGTCAGCTTCTGGAACTCGCTGCGGGTCAGCTTCTCCTCGAAGTGCAGCGGGCCGGACTCACCGTGGGTGATGTAGGGCAGGTGGATCGTGGTCTCGCTCGAGGAGGAGAGCTCGATCTTCGCCTTCTCCGCGGCCTCCTGGAGGCGCTGCTTGGCGATCTTGTCGGCGCCGAGGTCGACGCCGTTGTTGTCCTTGAACTTCTTGACCATCCAGTCGACGATCCGGGCGTCCCAGTCGTCACCACCGAGGTGGTTGTCACCGGAGGTGGCCTTGACCTCGACCACGCCCTCGCCGATCTCGAGGAGCGACACGTCGAAGGTGCCGCCGCCGAGGTCGAAGACGAGGATGGTCTGGTCGTCGCCCTTGTCGAGGCCGTAGGCCAGCGCGGCCGCGGTCGGCTCGTTGACGATGCGCGAGACGTTGAGGCCGGCGATCTCACCGGCCTCCTTGGTGGCCTGGCGCTGCGCGTCGGAGAAGTACGCCGGGACCGTGATCACCGCGTCGGTGACGGTCTCGCCGAGGTAGGCCTCCGCGTCGCGCTTGAGCTTCTGCAGGACGAACGCGCTGATCTGCTGCGGGGTGAAGTCCTTGCCGTCGATGTCGGTCTTCCAGTCGGTGCCCATGTGGCGCTTGACCGACTTGATGGTCCGGTCGACGTTGGTGACGGCCTGGCGCTTGGCGACCTCGCCGACCAGCACCTCGCCGGACTTGGCGAACGCGACGACGGACGGGGTCGTCCGTGCGCCCTCGGCGTTCGCGATGACGGTGGGCTCGCCACCCTCCAGGACGGCGACGACGCTGTTCGTCGTGCCGAGGTCGATACCGACCGCACGTGCCATGGTCCTGCTACCTCCGAAAAAGTCTGGTTCGTTCGCGGCCATCGTGCGCCGCGGACCTGAGTCTGACAAATTAGTTGAGTCTGATCAACTCAACTTTGCTCACTCACTCGAACGAAGGTACGGCGGGGTTGATTCCCGCCTCGACCGAGAATTTCTCAGCCGACGTAGCGGGACACCATCGGCTCCCGCACCAGCCCCGGTACGTCGGCCAGCGGGATCCATCGCGCCTCGTCGGTCGACCCGTCGACCTCGTCGCGCAGCTCGCCGCCGACCACGGTCGCCGCGTAGAACACCCGCACGTTCTTCTGCGGCCGCCTCCCCACCGGCTCGAACCGCTGCTCGGGGGTCATCACGAACGTGTCCACGCCCAGCAGGGCGCCGAGCTCGACGTCGTACCCGGTCTCCTCGCGCACCTCCCGGACGGCCGCCTGCTCGGGCGACTCGTCCAGCTCGACACCGCCGCCGGGCAGCGTCCAGGTCGGCACCGTCGGCTCGTTCCACAGCGCGAGCAGCACGTGGCCGTCGCGGACGATCACGGCGTAGGCGCCGAGGCGGGTGTCGTAGTCGGTGAAATCGAGGACGTCGGGCTCCATGGGGAATGTTCTACCCGGGTGCCGGAGATGGAGTAGGCATGACCGTTCCGACCGTCACCCTGAACAACCAGACCACCATCCCCCAGCTCGGCTTCGGGGTCTTCCAGGTCCCGCCGGACCAGACCCAGGCGACCACCGAGACCGCGTTCGAGGTCGGCTACCGCCACATCGACACCGCGCAGATGTACGGCAACGAGGCGGGCGTCGGCGCCGCGATCAAGGCCTCGGCCATCGCCCGCGACGAGCTCTACATCACCAGCAAGCTCAACAACACCTTCCACGAGCCCGACGAGGCACGCCGCGCCTTCGACGCCACCCTGACCCGGCTCGACCTCGACCGGATCGACCTCTTCCTGATCCACTGGCCGCTGCCCACCCGGTACGGCGGCGACTTCGTGTCGACCTGGCGGACGCTGACCGAGTTCGTGGCCGACGGGCGCGCGACGTCCGTGGGCGTCTCGAACTTCCAGCCCGACCACCTCACCCGGATCGTCGAGGAGACCGGCGTCGTGCCGGCGGTGAACCAGATCGAGGCGCACCCCTACTTCACCAACGACGCCGCCCGGACCGCCTCCCAGCGGCTCGGCGTCGCCGTCGAGGCGTGGTCGCCGATCGCCCAGGGCAAGGTCCTCGACGACCCCGCGATCGTCGACATCGCGAAGGCGCACGACCGCACGCCGTCGCAGGTGACCCTGCGCTGGCACGTGCAGCGCGGCGACATCGTCTTCCCCAAGTCGATGCGCGAGGAGCGGATGCGCGAGAACTTCGCGATCTTCGACTTCTCCCTCACCGACGAGGAGGTCGCCACGATCACCGCGCTCGACCAGGGCGAGGCCGGCCGCACCGGCCCCAACCCGGACACCTTCGACTGGATCCCGAGCTGACCCGTCGGAAGCCGAGCCCCGACCCGGCGACACGTTTCTGCCGGGTCGGGGTCGGGGACAAGGAGTCCATGGCTGCCGCAGCGACTGTGCCCGACCGCCGCGACCCCGCGCACTACCCACCGATCCTCTACCTGCCGTGCACCCGGCAGACACCGCACCCCGAGGAGCTGGAGGTGCGCTACCAGCGCACCGAGGACGGCCGGCAGGCGCTCCTGGTCTACTCGGCGCTCGACCGCCTGCAGACCTGCTGCGGCGTAGACCAGCCCTGGTTCACCTTCCCGACCGCCGAGCTCCCGCGACTGCACCAGAACGCCCCGTTCGACCTCGTGCTGATGGACCTCTACGTCCCCGAGGAGTCCCGGGCGGGGCTGCGCGCATGAGCATCCACCTGGACCACGCGGCGCTCGCCGCCGTCACCTCCGACCTGACCGCCGCCGCGACGACCTTCGACGGCAGCGGGCAGGGCGTCCCGACCCCGGACGCGGGCCTGGCCACCGTGATCCTCGGGGCGATGCTGCACAGCTTCGGCGAGGCCGGCGCCCGGCTCGTCGACGACGGCGCCTCGCTCGCCTCGGTCGCCGACGCGTGCAACGTCGACCTCGCCACGACCGACAGCGAGGCGGCGGACGAGCTCCTGGAGTCGGCGCCGTGATCCGCGACACCGAGATCGCCGGGGACCCCGCCAGCATCTCCGCCGTGGCCGGCTGGCTGCGCGACACCCTCGCCACGGGCGGGACGACGTACGGCGACGCGGTCTTCTCGGCCCGGTCCCAGGCCAGCTCGGCATGGACGTCGGAGGCCAGCGCCGGCTTCCAGCGCGAGCTCAAGACGCTCGGGTCCTCGACCGACGGTGTCACCTCGGCCGCCACCACGATGGCGACCGAGACCGATGCGCTCGCGACGGCGCTGACCTCGGCCCAGGGACAGATGGCCGAGGCGCGGGCGACGGCGAGCAGCGGCGGGCTGACGGTCACGGGCACCGTGATCCACGGCCCGGGGACCGCGCCGCCCTCCGTCGGCGCCCTGCCGGCCGACGCGACCCCGACCGAGGCCGACGCCCACGACCGGGCGGTCGCCACCGTCGACGCCTACAACGCGAAGGTGACGGCCTGGAACTCCGCGGTGGCCACCGCCGACGCCGCCGACCAGTCCTGGCAGCAGGCGATCGACGCGTTCACCTCGACCTGGCAGGCCAAGGGCGACGACATCACCAGCATGCTGCAGGACCTCTTCACCAGCGCCGCCGAGATCGGCATCCAGGTGCGCATCTCGCGGTGGTTCAAGGACGCCGAGCAGGCCTTCAAGCACGATGCCCAGGTCTGGCGCCAGATCGCCCGCTCCTACATCGACGCCGACGGTCGCTTCACCGGCACCGATCCCGACGACTACTACGAAGCCCTGCGCAAGGCCGACGACCTCGACATCAAGGCGAGCGACGCGGCCAAGGGGGCCGACTTCGAGGGGTCGCGGCTCGCCAGCAAGGTCGGCAAGGGCTTCTTCGTCCTCGGCGTCGCCGCGACGGGCTGGGGCATCTACCAGGACATGCAGGACGGCGAGTCCGCCGCCCAGGCCACGACCTCCAACGTGGGCGGCTTCCTGGCCGGCGTGGGTGCCGGTGCCGCCGTCGGGGCGGCCGTCGGCTCCATCGTGCCGGGGCCGGGCACCGCGGTCGGCGCGGTCGCCGGCGCGATCGTCGGCACCGGCGTCGGGATCATCACCTCCGGCGCGATCGACTCCATGTGGGAGAACGGCGTGGACAGCATCGGCGACGTCGGCGACGCCGTCGCCGACGGATGGGGCGAGCTGACCGATACCGTCGGCGCCGTGGGTGACCTGGCGGGCGACGCGGGCGACGCGATCGGCGACGGCGTCAGCGGCGCGTGGCACTCGGTGTTCGGATGAGTCGCGGCTACCCCGCCGTGCGCGCCCTCCTGCTCGGCACCAACGTCCTCCTCGGCATCGCCCTGGTCGCCGGCGGACTGCTCGCGACCGGCGCGGCCTGGCAGGTCCGGCTCGTGCTCGTGCTCTACGGCCTCTGCTGGCTGGCGACCCTGCCGATCGTCGCGCGCTCGTGGTGGGGCGTCCGGCCGACCGGCGAGCGCGTGCAGACGGCCGGCGGGGCGACCGTCGTCGGCTACGACCCGTCGCCCGCGCGGGGCGGCGCCTTCGTGTGCGGCTGGCTGACGGCCGTGACCGCGCTGGCCGGCCTGCTCGGGCTGGCCGCCGGGGCGATCGCCGGGGGCGTGCTGGGGCTCCTGCTCGCGGGCTTCTTCGCCCTCCCCCTGACCGATCTGCTGCTGGCCCTGCGACGCGGGGCCTGGCTGAGCCTCACCCGGCAGCGGATCGTCGTCCGCGGCTGGCGGACCGAGTCCTCGCTGGACTGGGCGGACGTCGCCGGGGTCGAGGTCGTCCGGTCGGATCGTCGCCCGCACCTGCTGATCCGGGCCGCGGTCGGCTCGACGAGCTGGCAGGGGCGCCAGCTGCCCCGCGCCTGGCCCGCGCGCTCGCACCTGGAGCCCGGGCTGCTGCTCGTCGACGCGGCGGCCGTCGAGCCGCACACCGCGCTGCTCTACGAGGCGATGCAGCGCTGGACGCGCGACCCGTCGACGCGGACCGACCTGGGGACGGCCGAGGCCGAGCGTGAGCTGCACCCGGCCGGTCAGTCGGCCTGATCGAGCGCTCGTCCCCACTTCTCCAGGAGGTGCGCGAGGCGCGCCCGCTCCAGCTCATCGAGCAGGTCCACGAGCCGGTGCTCGTTGGCCATGTGGGCGGTGAACGCCGCGTCGATGACCTCGCGGCCGGACTCGGTCAGCGCGATCACCCGGCCGCGGGCGTCGCCGTCGCCGACCCGCCTCGTGACCCAGCCCTGCTCGAGGCAGCGGTCGACCCGCTTGGTGACCGCTCCCGACGACACCATCGTCTGTGCGGCGAGGTCGCCGGGCGTCAGCTCGTACGGCGCGCCCGTGCGCCGCAGCGTCGCCAGCACGTCGAACTCGCCCTCGCCGAGGCCGAACTCGCCGTAGACCGCCACGAGCTCCTCGGTGAGCCGGGCGGCGAGCCGGTGCAGCCGGCCGATCACGCCCTGCGGCGACGGGTCGAGGTCGGGGCGCTCCTCGCGCCACTGCGCCATGATCCGACCGACGTGGTCGAGGTCGGGTGTCGCCATCCGGGTCAGCCCTCGAGCCCTCGGTCCAGCCGGCGGGAGCGCTCGATGTCCGCCGAGTGCTCGTCGCGGATCACCACGACGGGGCAGGCGGCGTGCCGGACGCACTGGTCGCTGACCGACCCCAGGGCCAGGCCCCTGAAGCCGCCCAGGCCGCGGGCGCCGACCACCAGGAGGTCGGCGTCGGGCGAGGCCTCGACGAGTCCGTTCGCGGCGGCGCCGCGGAAGCCCTCGTAGGACACGTCGACGTCGGCGGCACCCCGCTCGGCCACCACGCGCGCGCCGTCGGCCTCGAGCTCGGCGACCACGGCGGCCTCGAACTCCTCGATCGGCGGCACGTAGCCGCCGGTCATCGATGCCGGACGCGGGGCCGTCGACATCACCCAGCCGCGGATCACCCGGACGTCGGCGTCGAACCGGCCGGCGTAGTCGAGGGCCCAGGCGAGGGCCAGGTCGGCGGTGGGCGAGCCGTCGTGGCCCACGAGCACGGTGCGCGCAGCTGCCATGGCACCACCCTAGGGCTAGCGGTCACCGCGGTTGACGGGTCGGAGGTCCCCATCGTCCGGGCACGCACCTCGCGGCGTCGCCGACGCTCGACGACCGGCGGTGCGGAATACATCTGCCATGGAAACTATTATGTCTTCCATGGAAATCAATAGCGCGCTCCGCGGTGCCGGCATCCTCGCGCTGGCCGCCCTGGCCCCGATCGCCTGGGGCTCGGGCTACTACGTCACCGAGACCTTCCTGCCGCCCGACCGTCCCCTCTTCGGGGCGATGGTGCGGGCGCTGCCCTTCGGCCTGCTGCTCCTCGCCCTCCGGCCGGGACTCCCCTCCGGCATCTGGTGGTGGCGCGCGCTCGTGCTCGGCACGCTCAACATCGGCGCCTTCTTCGCCCTCGTCTTCGTCGCCGCCTACCGGCTGCCCGGCGGCACCGCGGCGACCCTGACCGCGACCGCGCCGATCCTGGTCATGCTCGTCGCCTGGGCCCTGGTCGGGGAGCGACCGCGCGCCGCGTCGCTGGTCGGCGCCACGGTCGGCGTCACCGGCGTCGCGCTGCTCGTCCTGCGTGGCGGCGTCACCGTCGACCCGGTGGGCGTCGCGGCGTCGTTCGGGGCGGTCACCCTCTCCTCGGTCGGCTTCGTGCTGGTCAAGCGGTGGCAGCCCCCGGTCGACCTCCTCACCTTCACCGCGTGGCAGCTGGTCGCCGGCGGCCTGGTGCTGCTGCCGCTCGCGCTCCTGGTCGAGGGTGCCCCACCGGCGCTCGACCTGCCGGCGGTCGGCGGCTTCCTCTACCTCGGGCTCGCGGGCACGGTGCTCGCGTACGTCGTGTGGTTCCGCGGCCTGCGCGAGCTCCCCGCCGCGGCGGTCTCCCTCGTCGGCCTGCTCAACCCGGTGGCCGGCACCGTGATCGGCGTGGCGCTGGCCGGGGAGGCGTTCGGGCTCGGCCAGGCGCTCGGGATGGTCCTCGTGCTCGGCGGCGTGCTGGCCGGCCAGCCGGCCGTGATCGCCGCCGTACGACGCCGGCGCCGGAGCCCGCGCGCGGCCGAGGTCACCCTCGCGGCATGATGGGCCGCATGGAGACGACCTCCCTGAACCGCTGGGTCTTCGGCCTGCTCATCGTCGTGCTCGCGGCCGCGGTCCTCGGCGGGCCGCTGGTCCTCGGCAGGGCCATGGGCCTGGACGCCCGGACCCCGGCCAACGCCGCCTACGCGGCGCTCGCCGACGAGGGGCTCGACCCGGTCTCGACCGACGGCAAGGCGATGAAGCCCCAGGACGGCCCGGAGTCGGTCTCGCAGTTCAGCCTCTCCCCCGGCTCGACGACGGAGAACGTGCGCTTCATCCGCGCCGGCACCGTCGTGCGCTGCGACGTGCACGTGCCCGACGACCCCGCCGACACGACCGCCGACTGCGGCTGAGCGGCGCCGCTCAGCCGATCGTGATCTTGGCCTCGCCGGACTCCAGGCCGCTGTCGGTGTCGACCACGCGGAAGCGGTTGACCCCGGGCTGGCTCGTCTGGATCGGGATCTGGAACTGCTCCCCGCTGACCGACCCGGTCGCGTTGAAGTTGGCCCACCGGCCGCCCTCGAAGCGCTGGACCTGGAGGATCGCGCCCTCGCCGCCGGGGTAGACGCCGCTGAGGTTGAAGGGCTCCATCGGGCCGGCGCTGGTCGTGGAGGCCGACAGGCTGATCTCGAGGTCGGGCGAGGCGCTCTTGCTCGGCCGCGACTTGCGGGTGCTCGACGAGGTCGCGTCGCTCTCGCTCGGCGCGAGCGTGATCTCGGGGCCGGAGGACCCGGTGGTCTTCTGCGGCTTCGGGACGACCAGCGTGTAGCCGTCCCCCGCGTCGCTCGCACTGTCGTCACCGCCGAGGCCGACGACCTTGGTGCCGGCGAAGACGACCAGACCGAGGATCAGGCCGACGACCACGCCGACGCCGACGAGCGCGATCAGGCCGGCCGCGATCGGGTGCCCCTCGTCGGGACGCTCCGGTCGGTCGGCGGGCGGCTCGGGCGGCTGCTCGGACATGGCCCCATTCTCACCGCAGGGGGCAAGCCGGATCCAACTCGGGCCTCAGCGCGGCTCGAGCACCACCACGGGGATCTCCCGGTCGGTCCAGGCGGCGTAGCTCTCGAAGTCGGCATAGAGGTCGACCAGCCGCGGCCAGAGCGCGGCCTTCTCCTCCGGATCGGCGGTGCGGGCGCGGACGCGGCGTACCCCCTCCTTGCGCAGGCGTACGACGGTGTCCGGCTGCGCGACCAGGTTGGGGTACCACTGCGGGTTCTTCGGCAGGCCGCCCTGCGAGGCCACGATCACCAGGTCCGGGCCGTCGTCGAGGTAGAGCAGCGGCGTCGTGAAGGTCGTGCCCGACTTGCGGCCGACGTGGTCGAGCAGCAGCGTCGGCACCGGCTTCTTCCAGCCCGCGCCGATCCGCCACTTCGAGCCGATCCGGCCGTTGGTGAGCTTGAAGACCACGACCTGCGCCTTGGCGCCGTACTTGATGACCTTCGCGGTCACCGGGGAGTCGAGGCCCTCGGGCTTCTCCTTCACCGCCATGTCAGCTCCTCACATCCCACGCTTCCAGACGATCTCCTCGTGCAGCTTCCGGCTGCGCCAGCCGTCGGGCGTCCGGGTCAGCGTGTGGTGGTAGATGCCGCCGAACTCCACGACCTTCTCCCCGCCCTTGCCGTCGTCGAGCGGCATCGGGTTGTGGAAGTACGCCGAGCAGGTCGCCTCGTCGCCGTCGACCGCGATGTCGAGCTGGTGCAGCGAGTGCATCCGCTTGGGGAAGAACGCCGGCAGCACCTCGGCCAGCCAGGACTTCACGGCGGGGTAGGCGTCGGCGATGCCGCCGGACTCGGTGTAGTCGATCGCGGCGTCGGGGGTGAAGACGGTGTCGAGCCGGTCCCACTCGCCGGTGTCGATGCCGCGCGTGTAGCGGATGACGACGCCCTCGATCTCGAGCCTGTCACTGATCTCCTGGAGCTCCACAGGGGAACTCTGGCACAAAACTGGAACACGTTCTACTGTGTGGCCCATGCGATTCAGCTACGCCGAGGCGATGACGCAGGCGACCTACTACGCGCCCCTGGCGCAGGCCGCGGAAGCCGCCGGCTACACCAGCATGACGGTGGCCGACAGCGTCATCTACCCGAAGGACTCCGACTCGAAGTACCCCTACACCGACACCGGTGACCGGGAGTTCCTCGACGGCAAGGAGTTCATCGAGACGATGGTGCTCTGCGCGCACCTCTTCGCGGTGACGACCACGCTGCGGCTCACGCCGTTCGTGCTCAAGCTCCCGATCCGCCCGCCGGTGCTGGTCGCCAAGCAGGCCTCGTCGCTGGCCTTCCTCTCGAACAACCGCCTCGGCCTCGGCGTCGGCATCTCGCCGTGGCCCGAGGACTTCGCCGCGATGGGCGTCGACTGGGCCAAGCGCGGCAAGCGGATGGACGAGTGCATGGACGTCCTGCGCGGCCTGACCACGGGCGAGTTCTTCGAGTACCACGGCGAGTTCTACGACGTCGACGCGCTCAAGCAGTGCCCGGGCGCGACCGAGACGATCCCGCTGCTGGTCGGCGGCCACGCCGACGCCGCGCTGCGCCGCGCCGTCCTCAAGGGCGACGGCTGGATGCACGCCGGCGGCGACGGCGAGGAGCTCGACCGGCTCCTCACCCGCCTCGCCGAGATCCGCGAGGAGGAGGGCGACACCCGCGACGACTTCGAGGTGCACGTGATCTCGTACGACGCCTACACCCTCGACGGCATCAAGCGCCTGGAGGACAAGGGCGTCACCGACTGCATCGTCGGCTTCCGGATGCCCTACATCAAGGGTCCCGACACCGAGCCCCTCGACAAGAAGATCGAGCACCTCGAGCGGTACGCCGAGCAGATCATCGCGAAGGTCGGTGGTTGAGGTGCTCCGGAGCGACGCAGGAGCGCAGGAGCCTCGAAACCCCCGCAGCCTTCGAAGCAGGCTCGCCCACGGCAGTCTCTCGGCCCACCGGGTTTCGAGGCTCGGGCCTAGCGGCCCTCGCACCTCAACCAGCGGGTCAGGCCGATGACCGGATCGCTCGAGATGACCAAGGTCCTCCAGGACGCCATCGCCGAGGCCGAGAAGCTGATCGAGGCCGCGCCGTTCATCACGACCGAGCAGGACCTCCTCGAGGGCTACGACTACCTCTCGGGCCGGATCCGGATGGCCATGCAGATGGCCTTCGACTACGACCTCGACCGGCCGGTCTTCATCAACCCGACCCACCAGTTCTCCCGACAGGGCCTGGACAACCCGGACGCCATCTACTTCAACGCCTACCTCAAGGAGGGCGTCGAGTACGTCGTCCGGGGGCGCCGCGGCACCGCCGCCGACCTGTCCTTCCAGGTGATGGGCGGGACCTACTCCGCCGACTCGGCGGCCGCCTCGATGATGGCCTTCGACGACCGCGAGCTGGAGAAGGACGCCGACGGGAACTTCGAGTTCCGCTACGTCGCGGAGCCCGGGGCCAAGACGCTGATCGTGCGCGAGGTCTTCAACGACTGGGACACCGAGGAGCGCGGCACCCTCTGGATCGAGCGCCCCGACACGGTCGGTCAGCCGGCCGCGCCGCTGAGCGAGCGGACGCTCGCGAAGAAGTACGAGGTCGCGGCGCGCTCGCTGGTCGGGTCGATCCACACCTGGTTCGCCTTCCCCCACTTCTTCCAGTACAAGGAGCCGGCCAACGTCCCGACCGCGCCGCAGTCGACGCCCGGCGGCCTGGAGTCGCAGCGCTCCTCGATCGGCCACTACGACCTCGCCGAGGACCAGGCCCTGGTGATCACCGTCCCGGAGTGCACCGACTGCTCCTACCAGGCGATCCAGATCGGCTCGGACTGGTACGCCTCGACCGACTACGAGACGCACCAGACCTCGCTGACCAAGGCGCAGGCGCAGGTCGACCCCGACGGCAAGATGCGCTTCGTGATCTCGGAGACGCCGCCGGGCGGCACGCCGATCGCCAACTGGCTGGAGACCACCGGCCACCGCACCGGCGCGCTGATGCTGCGCTGGCAGCGCCTCGAGCGCGACCTCGGGCCGGAGGACGGCCCGGTCGCCGAGGTGGTGCCGCTCGCCGACGTACCGTCTCGGGTCCCGCACTTCACCCCCCTCACCACCGAGGAGTACGCCGCGCGGATCGCCGCCCGGCAGCGCTCCGTTGCCCGAAGGATGATCAGTTGAGCGAGCTCGGCTACGCACAGGCCCACGACACCTCGATCGAGGACCGCTACACCGCAGTGCCCCTGCTGAGGGGGAAGGTCGTCGTCGTCTCCGGCATCGGCCCCGGCCTCGGCAAGGCGCTGGCCGTCGAGGCGGCCAAGATGGGGGCTGACCTGGTCATCGCGAGCCGCACCGAGTCGCGGCTGCTCGAGCTCCAGGCCGAGCTCGAGGGCTACGGCGTGAAGGTGGTCAGCATCGTCACCGACGTGACCGACGAGGACTCGCGGGTCAACCTGCGCGACAACACCCTCGAGGCCTTCGGCCGCGTCGACTGCATCATCAACAACGCCTTCACGATCCCGCCGATGGACCCGATCACCCAGATCGAGCCGCGCAAGCTCGCGAAGGTCAACGAGACCAACGTCTTCGCGCCGCTGCGCCTCTCCGCGCTCTTCGCCGACGCCCTGTCGGAGTCGAAGGGGTCGATCATCATGCTCAACTCCTGCGTCTCCTTCTCCAGCCAGCCGGAGTACGCCGGCTACAAGCTCTCCAAGGGCGCGCTCGAGCACCTCGCCTCGTCGCTGGCCACCGAGCTCGGCCCGCGCGGGATCCGGGTCAACAGCGTGGCGCCGTCGTACATCTACGAGGACGTCAACCGCGGCTACTTCGACTTCCTCGCGGCCGTCGAGGAGAAGACCCACGAGCAGGTCTACGCCGAGAAGGCCGCGCCCACCGACCTCCAGCGGCTCGCGTCGTCCGAGGAGGTCGCCCGCGCCACCCTCTTCCTCGCCAGCGACCTCGCCTCCGCCGTCACCGGCCAGATGCTGACCGTCGACTGCGGCGAGTTCCACAGCTGACGCCGAAAGGCAGCACATGTCCGACAACATCATGACCCGGGAGCGGGCGGACGTCGGGTCGTACGAGGACATCGTCGCCGCGGCCGTGCGGACCACCGGCATGTCCGACTTCGGCGACGGCGTCCACGAGCAGGGTCTGCGCGTCCTGGTCGACGACCTGGGCTCCCCCGAGGCCGGGCTGACCCCGCGCGGCAACTACTTCCAGCGCTCGGAGGTGAAGTCGGCGCTGGTCGGCGTGCTGCTGACGCAGGCGCAGTTCACCGCGCACCCGGAGCACCGCGACGTGCCGATCGAACGGCCGATCTTCCTGATGGGCCTCCCGCGCACCGGCACGACCGCGTTGCACCGCTACCTGCACGCGGACCCGATGGCGCAGGGCCTGGAGATGTGGCTGACGCAGTACCCGCAGCCGCGCCCGCCCCGGGAGACCTGGGAGTCGGACCCGATCTTCCAGGCGATGCAGTCGGGATTCGCCGCGCATCACGTCGAGAACCCCGAGTTCATGGGGATCCACTACATGGACGCGACCACGGTCGAGGAGTGCTGGCGGTTGCTGCGCCAGACCGGCAAGTCCAACTCCTACGAGGCGCTGGCGAACCTGCCGCGCTACACCGAGTGGCTCAAGCGCCAGGACTGGACCGACGCCTACGCGCGGCACAAGCAGAACCTCCAGCTGGTCGGGATGAACGACCCCGAGAAGCGCTGGGTGCTCAAGAACCCGTCGCACATGACGGCGCTCGACGCCCTGATGACCGTCTACCCGGACGCGCTGATCGTCTACACGCACCGCGACCCGGTCACCTGCATCGCGTCGTCGTGCTCGCTGTCCGCCGAGACCACGGTGGGGCACAGCGACACGTACGTCGGTGGCGTCATCGGCCACACCCAGCTCGACCTGTGGTCGCGCGCGTTCCACGCCTTCCACGACGCGCGGCCGGCGTACGACCAGGACCAGTTCATCGACGTCGCCTTCAAGGACCTGGTCTCCGACCCGCTCGCGGTGACGCGACGGATCTACGACCAGTTCGGACTGGACTGGACGCCCGACGTGCAGGCGGTGGTCGAGGCGATCGACCAGGAGTCCAAGCAGGGCAAGGCGAAGCCGTCGCACACCTACACGCTCAAGGACTACGGCCTCTCCGAGGACCGGGTCCGAGCGGCCTTCGACCGATAGGACTGACATGGACAAGAAGCGAGTCGTCGTCTGGGGCACCGGCGTCGTCGGGGCGATGGTGATCGCGGAGGTCCTCGACCACCCGGTGTTCGAGCTGGTCGGCGTCGGCGTGACGCGGTCGGAGCGCGTGGGCCAGGACGTCGGACCCCTGGTGGGCCTCGAGGAGACGGGCATCCTCACCACCACGTCCGTCGACGAGCTGATCGCGCTGGAGCCGGACGCGCTGGTGCACTACGGCCCGACGGCGCAGTACGCCGACGACAACATCCGCGTCATCACCGCCTTCCTGCGGGCCGGGATCGACGTGTGCTCGACCGCGATGACGCCCTGGGTGTGGCCGGCGATGAAGCAGAACCCGGGCAACTGGATCACCCCGATCGAGGAGGCCTGCGCCGAGGGCGGCGCGTCCTGCTTCACGACCGGCATCGACCCGGGCTTCGCCAACGACCTCTTCCCGATGACCCTGATGGGTCTGTGCGGGCGGGTCGACTCGGTGCGCGCGTCGGAGCTGCTCGACTACACCGACTACGAGGGCGACTACGAGGACGAGATGGGCATCGGCCGGCCCCCGTCGTACACGCCCCTGCTGGAGATCCCCGACCTGCTGATCATGGCGTGGGGCGCGACCGTGCCGATGATCGCGCACGCCGCCGGCATCGAGCTCGACGACATCACCACCACCTGGGAGAAGTGGGTGACGCCGACCGATCGCAAGACCGCGAAGGGCGTCATCGAGGCCGGCAACGTCGCGGCGATCCGCTTCACCATCAACGGCGTGTACGACGGTCGCGAGGTGATCACGCTCGAGCACGTCAACCGGATCGGCCTCGACGCCGCCCCCGACTGGCCGGCCGGCACCGGCGACGACGTCTACCGCGTCGACATCGCCGGATCCCCGTCGATCAGCCAGGAGACGGCGTTCCGCTTCACCGACGGCTCCGGCCGCGCCCCCGCCGTCGCGGGCTGCCTCGCCACCGGCCTGCGCGCCCTCAACGCCGTCCCGGCCGTCAACGACCTCCCGCCCGGCTGGGTCACCGCCCTCGACCTGCCGCTGATCCCCGGGGCCGGCACCATCCGCTGAGGGTCGTCGCTGGTTGAGGTGTGAGGGCCGCCAGGCCCGAGCCTCGAAACCCGGCGAGCCTCTCAGCAGCGTCGGACCAGAGGCTGCTCCTCGGGCTGCGGGGGTTTCGAGGCTCCTCCGCTCGTACCTCGCTCCGGAGCACCTCAACCACCGTCAGGCCGACGCCCGGTGGTCCCGCGGGCTCACGCCGTACTCCCGCTTGAAGGCGGTGCTCAGCGCGAACGGCGTGGAGTAGCCGACCTGGCGGGCGACGGTCGCCAGGGTGGCGGTCGGGTCGCGGAGCAGGTCGGCGGCGAGAGCGAGTCGCCAGCCGGTGAGGAAGGTCATCGGCGGCTCGCCGACGACGTCGCTGAAACGGCGGGCGAAGGCGGCGCGCGAGACACCGCCCGCGGCGGCGAGGGACGAGACCGTCCACGGGTGCTCGGGGTGGTGCTGGAGCAGGCGGAGGGCGGGACCGACGACGGGGTCGGCCTGGCCGACGTACCAGGACGGCGGCGAGGCCTCCGGACGGCCGAACCACGCCCGCAGCACCGCGATCAGCAGCAGGTCGAGGAGCCGGTCGAGCACGGCGTCCTGGCCGGGCGCGTCCTTGACGATCTCGTCGGCCAGCAGCGGCACCAGCGGCGACCCGAGCTCGTCCTGGGTGAGCACGATGAAGCGGGGCAGCGCCCGCAGCAGGCGGCGGCTGACCTCGCCCTCGAGCGCGTAGGCGCCGGTGAGCATCACGGTCGACCCGGTCGCGCTGTTGCCCCAGCTGCGCACACCCTGGTGCATCTCCTCCTCGAGCGTCCGGCCGTCGGGGGTCGTGCAGTGCTGGCCGGGATGGATGACCGCCTGGACCGCCGTGCCCGGGTCGTCCGCGATCGTCCAGTGGTCGGCGCCGGTGGTGACGACGACGTCGCCGGGGCCGAGCCGGAAGGGCGGCCCGTCGTCGGGCAGCGCCCAGAGCTCCCCGGAGACGACGGCCGTGACGGTGAGCGGTGACTCGTCCTCGAGGCGGACCGCCCACGGCGGCTCCATGAGACAGCGGAGCAGGAAGGCACCACGCGCCCGAGGACCGTCGAGCAGGGCCGCGAGTCCATCCACGGTTCGAGCGTAGTTCTGGACGTTCGCGTATGGAAGAGCGTCGTACGGCGATGGATCGTCTCGCTCGATGCCGGTTCGCTGGACCCATGACCGAGCTCCTCGCGCAGCTGCGCTCCCCGATCCTCCTCGCCGCAACCTTGGCCGCCGGGCTCCAGGCCGGCACCTACTACACCTGGGCGTGCGGGGTGATGCCCGGCCTCGCGAAGGTCGACGACCGCACCTTCGTCTCGACGATGACCCACGTCAACGTGGCGATCGTGAACCCCGTCTTCATGCTGAGCTTCCTCGGCGCCCCGGCCCTCGCGGCCGCGGCCGTGGTGGCCTCGCCGTCGGGCGCTCGGGGCTGGGCGATCGCGGGCCTCGCCCTGGCGATCGGCACGGTCGCGATCACCGCGGCCGGGAACGTGCCGCTCAACAATGCCTTGGCCGACGGCGGATCGCGTGGTGCCTTCGAGTCCGCGTGGGTGGCCCTGAACATCGCCCGGACCCTCACCTCGACCGCGGCCCTCGGCTGCCTCGCCTGGGCCGCGCTCCGCAGCTGAGGTAAGCCTCAGCAGGCTGGACGGTCCCGGCGTACGGGTCCACGGTGGGAGGCATGACCACGATGCAGCTCCCCATCATCAGCACCTGCAGCGTCGCGGGGTGCAGCTACAACCACGACCACGACTGCCACGCCGGCGCCATCACCGTCACCGACGGCACCAGCTGCGGCACGTTCGTCTCCACGGGCGACCACGAGGCCGGCGCCGCCGCGCACGGCCAGGTGGGTGCCTGCCACCGCAGCGACTGCCGGCACAACGACAAGCTCGAGTGCTCCGCCGACAGCGTCGACATCGGGGCGGGCGACGACCCGGCCGACTGCCTCACCTTCGCGATGGCCTGATGCCGAGCGCTCACGCATCGTGATGGTTCGTGGGTGACGGCGCTGGGTACGCGGGACGGGTGCCCCTGACCCGCCGCCTCCTGGTGCTGCCCGCACTGCTCGTGCTGGTGTACGCCGCCGTGCTCGGCGCACCGGCCGCGGCGCAGGCGGACGACGCGCGCGTGGTGCGGGTGGGGACCGAGGGCGTCTACCCGCCCTTCAGCTACCGCGACCCCGACACCAACGAGCTGACCGGCTTCGACATCGAGGTGATCAAGGCGATCGGCGAGGAGGCCGGCTGGGACCTCCGGTTCGTCGAGGCGCCCTTCGACTCGCTCTTCCCCGCGCTCGACTCCAAGCGGATCGACGTCATCGCCAACCAGGTGACGATCACTGGCGAGCGCAAGGCGCGCTACCTCTTCAGCACGCCGTACACCTACTCCCACGGCGTCATCGTGACCGCCAAGGACACCGACGACATCACCTCGCTCGCGGACCTGAAGGGGAGGACGACCGCCCAGACCGCCAGCAGCAACTGGGCGCAGGTCGCCAAGGACGCCGGCGCGAAGGTGCAGTACGTCCAGGACTTCGGGCCCGGCGTGCAGCTCGTCGAGCAGGGTCGGGTCGACGCGATCGTCAACGACAACATCGCGGTCCTGGACTACCTCGCGACGTCCGGCAACGACCAGGTCAAGATCGCCGGCGACGCCGGTGACGAGGTGCTCGAGCAGGCGCTCGCCTTCCGCAAGAGCGACCCGGAGCTCCAGCAGGAGGCGGACGCCGCGATCAAGGCGCTCACCGACGACGGGACGCTCGCGAAGATCTCGGACCAGTACTTCGGCGCCGACGTGACGGTCCAGGGCGGCTCGAAGGACGTCGACGTGAAGGCGACCGACTCGCGCACGACCTGGCAGGTCGTGAAGGACACCGCGTGGCCGATGTTCAAGGGGCTGGTGAAGGGCAACATCCCGCTCACGATCTTCAGCTTCGTGATCGGCATGGTGCTCGCCGTCGCGGCCGCCCTCGCGCGGCTCTCCTCGATCCGGGTCCTCGACTGGATCGCCCGCATCTACATCTCGATCATCCGCGGCACCCCCATGCTGGTGCAGCTGTTCATCGTCTTCTACGGGCTGCCGTCCATCGGCCTCGACCTCGATCCCTACCCGGCCGCCATCGCGGCGCTCAGCCTCAACGTGGGCGGGTACGCCGCCGAGGTCGTGCGCGCCTCGATCCTCTCGGTGCCGCGCGGGCAGTACGAGGCGGCGACGGTGATCGGCATGGACTACGGGCAGTCGATGCGGCGGATCATCCTGCCGCAGGCGGCGCGGATCGCCGTACCCCCGCTCGGCAACACGCTCCTGTCGCTGATCAAGGACTCCGCGCTCGCCTCACTGGTGCTGGTGCCGGAGCTCTTCCGCGAGGCCCAGGTGACCGCGGCCGCGACCACGGAGTACCTCCCGCTCTACACGATGGCGGCCCTCTACTTCTGGGTCGTCTGCTACCTCGTCAGCCTGGCGCAGGGTCCGCTCGAACGACGACTGAGCAGGTACGCCACATGACCGACGCGACCCCGCTGATCCAGGTCGAGGGCCTGCACAAGTCCTTCGGCGACCACGAGGTGCTGACCGGCGTCGACTTCACCGCCGACGGCGGGAGCGTGACGGCCCTCCTCGGCCCGTCGGGGTCCGGGAAGACCACGATCCTGCGCTCGCTCAACGTGCTGGAGACGCCGGACGCCGGCGTCGTCCGGATCTCGGACGCGACCATCGACTTCGCCACGCCACCCGATCGGCGGGCGGTCAAGGCGCTCCGCTCGAAGAGCGGGATGGTCTTCCAGTCCCACCACCTCTTCCCGCACAAGACCGTCCTCGGCAACCTCGTCGAGGGGCCGGTGCAGGTGCAGAAGCGTCCCGTCGACGAGGCGACCGCCGAGGCCCGCGTGCTGCTGGAGCAGGTCGGGCTCGCCGGCCGCGAGGACTCCTATCCCTCGCAGCTCTCCGGTGGCCAGCAGCAGCGCGTCGGCATCGCCCGCGCGCTCGCGCTGAAGCCCGAGGTGCTGCTGCTCGACGAGCCCACCTCGGCACTCGACCCCGAGCTGGTCGGCGAGGTGCTCGCGGTGATCCGGGACCTCGCGGCCGAGAGCTGGACGCTGGTCATCGTCACCCACGAGGTCCGCTTCGCCCGCGACGTCGCCGACCAGGTCCTCTTCCTCGACAACGGCGTCGTCGCCGAGCGCGGCGGCACCGAGGTGCTGACCGACCCGCAGGAGGACCGCACCCAGCGCTTCCTGGCGCGGATGCTGGACGCCGGGTGAGCGCCGCCTCGTCCGCGATCGACGTCGCCGACTGGCGGCGGCGCGTCTCCGGGCTGTACGCCGAGGTGCGCGCCGCATCGTCGCCCGAGGCCGGCCACGACCTCTGGCGCGGGGGGCGTGACGAGCTCTTCGCCCACCATCCGGCCAGTCCCCTGCTGCCCGAGGACCGGTCGTCGTTCGACGGGCTGGCCGTCGCGCCGTACGACCCGGCCTTTCGCTTCGAGGTGCCCATCGCGCCCGCCGAGCCCCTGACCTGGGAGGTGCAGACCGGCACCGACGGCATGGTGCCCTTCGAGCGCCTCGGCACCGTCACGCTGCCGGGCGTCGGCGACCTCGACCTCTGGCGCCTCACGACGTACGGCGGAGGCCTCTTCCTCCCGCTCCGCGACGGCTCGAGCGGCCGGCCCGGCGGCGGCTACGGCGGTGGCCGCTACCTGCTCGACACGATCAAGGGCGCCGACCTCGGCGGCACCGGCGACCGTCTCGTCGTCGACCTCAACTTCGCCTACGCGCCGTCGTGCGCCTACGACCCCGCATGGGCCTGCCCACTGCCGCCGGCCGGGAACACGGTCGAGGTCGCAGTGCCCGTCGGGGAGCTGGAGCCCGAGCGACCCGCCCGCTGAGCCAGCACCACCCCGCCCGCCACGACCGCGACCACCTCGGAGATCAGCGCCGTCCACACGGCCCAGCCCGACCAGCCCTCCGAGACCCCGAACAGGCCGACCGTCGCGGCGGTCAGGAAGGCGACCAGCGTGGCCAGGCCGAAGCCCACGGACAGCAGCGGCGGGACCCAGTGCTGCCAGGTCAGGAGCAGGATCGCGATCACCAGCCCGGCGATGGCGTTCAGCAGGAACGCCGGCCCGACCTTGTCGTTCTCGTGCGCCCAGTCGACGTAGAGCTTGAGATGGACCGCCCCCGAGACCAGCACTCCCACCGCGGCCAACACTCGCATCCTCATGGCGACCTCCGTCCTCTCGGCGACCCGACGTTGGGTCATCCGTGCATACGCGGCGGTCGCCGGCGTGGTTCAGCAGTCACGCACTGACGAGCAACCAGCCGGCCAGGGCGAAGCCGCAGCAGGCGATCAGCACGCGCAGGAGGTCGGTGGGAGCGCGGCGCGCGACGACCGGGCCGATGAGCCCGCCGACGACGGCGCCGATCCCCAACGGGACCGCCGACCGCCACGCCACCGCGCCGAGGACGGCGAAGAGGGCCCCGGGGAGGAGGTCGCTGACGAGGAGGATGACGTTCTTCATGCCGTTCGCGCGGTGGAGCACCGGCTCCCGGGTGAGCATCAGCAGCGCGACCATCAGGATGCCGCTGCCGGCGCCGAAGTAGCCGTTGTAGAAGGCGATCCCGCCCAGTCCGGCGACGACGGTCGGCCGGCTCCACGCGTGGTCGCGCGCCTCCTGCCACCGCCGGATCCGCGGCTGGAGCAGCAGCACCAGCGCGCCCGCGGCGACCAGGAACGGGACGATCCGGTCGAAGACCCGGTCGGGCGTGGACACCAGGACGACCGCGCCCGCGAGGGAGAGCAGCACCGCGATCGGCAGCCAGGTGCGGATCGTCGTACCGCGCCCCTCGACGTCGGGACCGGCGCTCGCGGCCGAGCTGGCGCCGCTGCCGATCAGCGCGACGCTGCAGGTGACGTTGGCGGTCAGGGGCGGTACGCCGACGGCCAGCAGCGCCGGGTAGGCCACGAGACTCGTGATGCCCCCGGCGGTGCCGATGATCCCGGCGACGACCCCGGCGGCGGCGAGGAAGACCGAGACCTCGACGCCGTGGATCACGCCCGCGAGTCTGGCACGCGGACCGACCAGACCGCGGCGGCCAGTCCGACCGCAGGCGCGGTGAGCACCCAGCCGATCGTGTCCGAGCCGCCGTACGCCGTGGCGCTGAGGAGCTGGTAGACGGCGACGGTGCCGAGAGCAACGCTGGCGACCCCGCCGGCCAGGGCGTGGAGGAGGCCGCGACCCAGCAGCACGACCGCCACGACCAGCGCCAGCATCGGGAGTCCCACGACCACCGACAACCATGCCTCCCCCAGGCACGCCCACGGGTTGGTCTGCGTGGACTCGCAGCGCGGGGAGGAGAGGTACCAGCCGGTACCGGCCCAGTAGCCGGCGATCAGCGCCGTCGACATGAGGAAGACCCGGGCGGCGCGCAGTCGGGAGGAGGTCACCGCCCGAGTCTCGGCGGACCGTCCGGGTCGTCACATCCGCACGGGTACTCAGGCTCCTGGCTCAGTCCTCGCCGGCGGACTCGCGGACGGCGCGCTCGGCGACGGCGTGCTCGTCGGTGCGGGCGTCGTAGGTCCAGAAGTCGCGGAGCCACAGGGCGGTGGCGCCGACGCCGGCGACGCAGGCGATGCCGCCGGAGGTGATCGCGCCGCGGACCGACCAGAGGTCGGCGGTGACGCCGGCCCGGACCTGGCCGGCGAGCGGGCCGACCGAGTAGGAGAGCATCTCGATGCCGGCCAGACGGCCACGCATCGACTCGGGGATGGTCTGGCTCCAGACGGTGCCGCGGAAGATGCCGGAGATCATGTCGGCGGCGCCGGCGAGGGCGAGGAAGAGCGCGACCAGCCAGATGTTCGGCATCACGCCGGCGAGCGCGACCATCGCGCCGAACGCCGCGGCGGCGAGCACGATCGCGCGGCCGTGGTGGTGGACGCGGGCGGTCCAGCCGCTGAGCGTCGTCGCGACCATCGCGCCGATCACCTCGGAGGTGTAGAGCATGCCGAGCAGGTGCGGCTGGTCGAAGACCTCCTCGACCAGCGCCGGGAAGAGGACGACGGGTGCCGCGAACATCATCGCCACGATGTCCACGAAGTAGGTGCCGAGCAGGTCCCGGCGGCGGAAGGCGTAGACCATGCCCTCCTTGATGCCGGCCAGGCTCGGCGGGGTGGTCTCCTCGCGGTGCGGGTAGCTGCGCATCAGCACGTAGAGGAACGACGCGATGACGAGCCCGCATATGTCGACGACGAAGCACCAGCCGATGCCGATCGAGGCGATCAGGATGCCGCCGAGCGCCGGGCCGGCGAGCAGGCCGAGCTGGATGCCGAAGCTGGAGAGCGCGTTGGCGGCCGGCAGCTGCGCATGGGTCACGGTGCGCGGCAGCAGCGCCTCGCGCGACGGGCGCTGCAGCGCGCTGCACGAGGTGAGCGCGACGGCGACCACGAAGATGATCCAGACGTCGGGCTCGCCGCGGAAGGCGTTCCAGGCCAGGACGACCGTGAAGACCGCCTGCCCGAGACCCGTCGCGATCAGCAGCTTGCGTCGGTCGACGTGGTCGGCGAGCGCGCCGCCGTACAGGCCGAAGACGAGGATCGGGGCCAGCTCGACGAGGCCGATCGCGCCGACGGCGAAGTTGGAGCCGGTGAGCTGGTAGATCTGGAACGGCACCGCGACGTAGGTGATCATCCCGCCGAAGTAGAAGACCGTGCCGGCGAGGAAGAGCAGCCGGAAGTCACGGGACTCGCGCAGGGGCGTGGTGTCCATGCGCAGTGCTTTGAGACGATCGATCACAAGCGGACATGGTCGCCCACCCGGGCGACCCGCCGCGACTCGTTATCGGCGCTCCACCCGCCGCGCCGCTCTGGCACGCTGGGCGCATGGAACGCGTCCTCGGCATCGGCGGAGTCTTCCTGCGCGCGGCCGATCCCGAGGCGCTGGGCGCCTGGTACCGCGAGTGCCTCGGGCTCGACCTCGACGAGCACGGCCTGTGGCGACCCGAGCCGGGTCCGACCGTCGTCGCGACCTTCCCCGGCGACAGCGACTACCTCGGCGCACCCGACCAGCGCACGATGCTCAACTTCCGCGTCCGCGACCTCGACGCCATGCTCGCCCAGCTCCGGGACCGCGGCGCCGAGGTCGCCGCGGAGGTCGAGGAGATGGACGGCGTCGGCCGGTTCGGCTGGGTCACCGACCCGGCGGGCAACCGGGTCGAGCTGTGGCAGCCCGCTAGCGCGGCGAGACCGTGATCCGCGCGCCGTGGCGCGGGACCGAGGTGATGTTGCGGACCTTCGGCTCGTCCTCGCCGATCGCGGTCACGTCGTACGCCGCGAACACCTCGCGCAGCACGGCGACGCCCTCCATCTGCGCGAAGCCCGCGCCGATGCAGCGGCGCACCCCGCCGCCGAAGGGGATCCACGTATTGGTGGGCGGGTTGTGGCCGAGGAACCGCTCCGGCATGAAGGTCCACGGGTCCTCGTGGTTGTCCTCGCGCTGGTGGGCGATGATGATCGACGGCCCGACCGTGGTGCCCTTCGGCAGGTCGTAGCCGGCGATCGTGGCCGGCTGCATGAGGGTGCGGACCACCATCGGGATGACCGGGTGGAGCCGCATCGACTCCTTCATCACGGCCTCGAGGTAGTCGTCGTCGCCGTCGGTCGCGGCCTGCTGGCAGCGGGCGAGCAGCTCGGGGTCGCGGCCGGCCTCGTAGAGCGCCCACGCCAGCGCGGTCGCGGTGGTCTCGTGGCCGGCGAGCAGCAGGGTGACGAGCTGGTCGCGCAGCTCGCTGTCGCTCAGCCGGTTCTCGGGGGCGGCATCGCCGTCCTCCCCCTGGACGATGAGCTTGGAGAGGACGTCGGTGCGGTCGGCCAGGTCCGGCGCCGTACGGCGCTCGCGGATCTCGGCGTACATCAGCTCGTCGAGCTCGCGCTGGTTGGTGATAGTGGCCTTCCACGGACCGAACTTCTGCAGCCACGGGTAGCCCCAGCCGAGCAGGATCGCGGGGCTGATGTTGACCGTCTTGTTGACCCGCGGGCGCAGCTGCGCGAGGCGCTCCTCGTCGGTGACGCCGAAGACGACGCGGAGGATCACCTCGAGGGTGAGGGCGTTCATCCGGTCGAGCGAGCGGAACTCCTGATCCGGCCGCCAGTGCGAGACCTCGGCCTGGGCGACCTCGGTGACCAGGCTCTGGTACTCGCGGAGCGCGTGGCCGTTGAACGCCGGCATCAGCAGCTTGCGGGCGCGCTTGTGCTCGGACGAGTCCTGCAGCAGCAGCGAGTGCTCCCCCATGATCGGGCCGAGGATGCCGTTGGCCTTGCCCGCGTGGAAGACCTCGGGGTCGCCCGCGAAGATCTCCTTCGCGTGCTCGGGCCGGGTGAAGAACACCAGCGGCCGGCCCCCGGGCGCGAGCCGCACGGTGAAGACGTCGCCGTACCGCTTGCGCAGGTAGGGGTGGAACTTGTGCCGGAAGCGCAGCAGCCCCGCCGTCTGCACGAGCACCGGCCACTTCGGGCCGGGCGGCAGGCCGGTCGTGTCGACCGGGGGCAGCTTCGTCTGGTTGCCCGGGCTCATCCGCCGGAACCGCCGCGCGGTGAGCTCGCTGACGTCGGAGAGATCGGGGCGGACGGCGGTCATGGTGGCGACGGTACGCCCGCTATTGAAAATCCGTCAATAAAGAGTCGTCTGGCAGATGCCCGGCACCGGTCGGTCAGCCGGACGGTGCCTATGCTCGTGCTGTGGGCCCCGCCAGCCGTCTGATCGGCCGTTCAGCAGAGCTGGACCAGCTCATGGGTGTCTTGCGGGGCGACGTACGGGCCTTGGTGGTTGAAGGTGATGCGGGCGTCGGCAAGACCGCGCTCCTCGACGACATCAGTCGACGCGCCCGATCCGACGGGTGGTCGGTCGTCCGCTACCAGTGCGCAGAAGCCGAGCAGGATTTCCCCCACGCCGTCCTCGAGCGCATCCTGCGGCCGCTCGGCGTGCACGCCCACGGACTCCCCTCTCACCAGCGCGACGCCGTCGAGATCATTCTCGGCCACAGGATCGGTGACGCCCCCTCCGTCATCGCACTCGGCACCGCGACCCTCAACGTCCTCGTACAGGCCAGCGCTGAGATGCCGCGCATGGTCGTGGTCGACGATGCTCAGTGGATGGACTCGGCCAGCGGCGAGGTGTTGATGTTCGTCGCCCGACGGCTCAGTGACGCCCCGGTGGCGCTCCTCCAGGGTGTGCGATCCGGCGAGACGACTGACCTCGACTTCGGTGGCGTCGAGCACCTCGAGCTGCCGGCACTGGACCCGGCCAGCTCCGCCGAGCTCCTCGACTTCCGGCACCCCGACCTCGCCAGGGAGCTCAGAGCGGAAGTGCTGCGGTGGGCCGTCGGCAACCCGCTGGCCCTCACCGAGCTTCCTGCGTCCTTCGCCTCCAGCCCGGGCGCCGCTTCTCGAGGAGAGCTGCCTCTCCCGCGACGACTCGAACAGGTCTACGTCCAGCGACTCGCGACGCTGTCCGAGGACGAGAGATTCGCGCTGCTCCTCCTCGCCCTCGACGGCGTGGCATCGGACGAGATCGAGTTCGACCTGGTCCACCGGCTGGATGGTGCCCGAGTCGCGGGGCTGGTCGACGTCGGAGCCGTCGGTCGAGCGGCGTTCCGGCACCCGCTGGTCAGGTCCGCTGTCGTCAGCTCCGCGCCCGCGGAGCAGCGACGGGCCGCACATCTGCGACTGGCCGACGTACGCACAGGCGACCCGCTCCGGCGGGCTCACCATCTCGCGTCCGCAACGACATCACCCGACGAGGCCGCCGCCGGCGACATCCAGAAGGGCGCCGAGCACGCGATCCGTCGCGGCGGAGCCGCCGTCGCGGTGCGGCTCCTCACCCGCGCCGCAGCACTGAGCGAAGACCCTGACAATCGCGAGCGTCGCCTCGCTGAGGCCGCCTACCTCGCCACCTTCGCCGGCCTGCTTGACGAGGCCGACACGTTGCTTGGCCGGCTCGACCGGCTGACCGGCGACCTCGGATCGCCGCCGACGGTGATCGCCGACGGCTACCTTCAACTGATCCGCGACGGCGCCGTCGTACCGACGCATCGCTCCGTGCTCGGTGCGATCCGACGCCACGGTCGAGACATCGACGACGAGACCCTGTCCCGACTCGCCGATCTGCTCCTGGCGGTCAGCATGTACTCAGCCGACCCGCTGCTCTGGGAGCAGACCGAAGAGGCACTGGACGAGCAGGTCGACCGACTTCGACCCCTCACTCTCCTGGTGCGTGACGTCGGTGGAGACCTGCTGCGACACGCCGAGGACGCCCGCGACCGCGTCGCCGAGGCCTTCACCTGGCCTGAACACTCCCCCATGGACGTGACGCTGTTGGCGTTGTGTGCCTACTTCGTCGACTCGCTCGGAGAGCATCGGTCGTTCGTGGAGCGAATGATCGAGCGGGAGGTCGAGGCCGGGTCCAGGACCGACGTGATGACGCTGCTGCAGCTGACACTCCTCGACGACACCGTCCGGGGCCGGTGGGACGAGGCCGCGCACACGTTCGCGCGGGGCATGGACCTCAACACCGGTCTCGGACGGGAGCTGGACACGAATCTCTTCCGCGCCTTCTACGCACGTGTGCTCGCCCAACGCGGTGACGTCGCGGGTGCCAGCAGGCTGGGAGCGGCGGTCGACCTGTGGGCGCGACCGCGCGGGGTCGGTGTGCTGCTCCACCACGTGGAATGCGCCGCACTAGCCGGCGCGCTCGCGATCGGCGCCTACGACGATGCCTGGACCCATGCTCTTGGCGTCATCTCACCCGGCTCGTTCGGTCGCTATGCCCACGAGTCGTACCGATGCGTCGTCGACGTCGTCGAAGCCGCGTTGGCGACCGGTCACGTCGACGAGGCGCGTCGCCACGCCCAGGGGGCGCTCGACCACGGACTGCCGGCGGTGTCACCGCGGATGGAGCTCCTGTGCACCGCCGCACTGGCGATGACCGACCTCACTGCTGATGCTGATCGACTGTTCACGGTCGCCACAGGTCACCGGGCCGCGCCGTCCTTCCCGTTCGACCTGGCCCGCATCCGCCTGGCGCACGGCAGGTGGCTGCGACGCCAGGGCGACCTTCGGCGCGCCCGCGTGGTCCTGTCCCCTGCCGTGGAGGCCTTCGAGGGGCTCGGCAGCGCGCCGTGGGCGGAGCGGGCGTCGCGCGAGCTCTCACTGACGGGAGCATCCGGCGACGAGACCGCTGACCGTCGTGCCCTCCTCACGCAGCAGGAGTTGCACATTGCCGAGCTCGCCGCCTCAGGACTGACCAACAAGCAGATCGGCGCCCAGCTCTACCTCTCCCCGCGCACCGTGAGCACGCACCTCTATCGGATCTTCCCGAAGCTCGGCGTCACCTCTCGTGCCTCGTTGCGCGATGCCCTTGCCCGTGAAGTCACCGGCGGACCGCGGCCCTCCTGAGTCGTCGACACGTACGTCGACCGTGACGTCATGTGACGGACGGCAGAGCGGTCAGCGACCGCCATCGTTGGTGGCCAGCCGTGGCCGTGCCGACGTCCCTCGCACAGCCACCCATCGTCATGAGGGACGGATTCGAGACGCACGATGCCGAAGATCACCGTGGCCAGCGAGAACGGCTCACCGGTCGAGCTCCACTACGACGTCCAGGGCGCTGGAGCGCCTGTCGTCCTGATTCACGGATGGCCGCTGAGCGGTCGGTCCTGGGAGAAGCAGGTCGAGGTCCTCGTCGGGGCCGGCTACCAGGCCATCACCTACGACCGGCGCGGCTTCGGTGCCTCCACGCCTGCGTGGGACGGCCACGACTACGACACCATCGCCTCAGACCTGGACGCCCTCATCACTCTGCTGGACCTGACCGAGCTGACCCTGGTCGGCTTCTCGGCGGGCGGCGGGGCCGTTGCCCGCTACATCGGGACCTACGGGAGCACTCGCGTGGCCCGAGCGGTGCTGGCCAGTGCGGTGACGCCATTCCTCCACGTCACTGATGGCAACCCGGAAGGCGGCCTTGACGACGGCACGATCGCGCACTTCGAGGCAGGCATTCGTGCCGACCGCGCCGCCTTTGTGGACCACTTCCTGACGCTGCTCTATTCCGCCGGTGGACAGCCCAGCGTCAGCGAGCCGCAGCGCCTCCACGGTCGAGATCTCGCCAACCTGGCCTCACTCCGCGCGACTCTGGTGGGGCCCTCGCAGTTCGGCCGCACCGACTTCCGCGACGACCTCGCACGGTTCGACGTTCCGACGCTGGTCATCCATGGGGACTCCGACGCCGTGGTCCCCTTCCAGGTCAGCGGCCGACGCTCCGTCGCGGCCATCGCCGATAGCCGGCTCGTCCTCATCGAGGGCGGCCCCCACGGCATCAACGTCTCGCACGCTGACGAGTTCAACAGGGCGCTGCTCGACTTCCTCGCCCACTGATCAGCGGACTTCTCACCTGTCCCACCACGTGTCCCGAACCCCATCGGCGCGACAGCGCCACGAAGGAGAACAACCATGACGATCCGCCCCCTGAGCCTGGGCACGATGCTGGCCACCGGCGTCGCGCTGACGGCCGTCGCCACCCTGGGAATCGCCGCACCGACGAATGCCTCAACGGCTGACCACCACTCGACCACCTCCACTCGAGCGACCTCCCCCAAGCCCACAGTGGTCCTCGTGCACGGAGCCTGGGCCGACAGCTCCAGCTTCGGCCCGGTCACCAAGCAGCTTCAGCACGACGGCTACACCGTGATGAGCGCGCCGAACCCGCTGCGTGGGCTCAGCCAGGATGCCGACTCTGTCGCGGCCTTCGTCAACCAGGCCACCACTGGTCCGGTCGTCCTGGTCGGGCACTCCTACGGCGGCAGCGTGATCACCAACGCCGCGAACGACATCCCGCGCGTCCAGGCGTTGGTCTACGTCGATGCCTACGCGCCGGACGAGGACGAAAGCGTCGTCCAGCTCACCGGAGCGAAGCCTGGATCAGCGCTGGCCGTGCCCGACCCGAGCACCGTCTTCAACTTCGTGCAGTACCCGGGTGCCGAGGAGGGCGACGTGGACACCTACATCAAGCCCGCGCTCTTCAAGCGCGCCTTCGCCGCCAAGCTGAGCGCTGCGCAGGCCAAGGTGCTGGGTGCCAGCCAGGAACCAGTCACCCTGAGCGCCCTCACGGCTGGCTCTGAGGCGCCCGCATGGGCGAGCATCAAGAGCTTCTTCTTCGTCGGCACCAAGGACAAGATCCTTCCGCCGGCCGAGCAGGTCGCCATGGCGAAGCGCGCCCACGGCGTCATCGTGAAGCGCGACGCCGATCACCTCGCGATGCTCGAGACCCCGAAGCCGATCGTGGACCTCATCGAGAGAGCCGCCCGCACCTCGTAGCCGGTCAGCACCTCGCCACCCCGTGCCCCCGCCCCCGGCCCTCGCCGGGGCGGGGCGCCCGGCGATCCCCAACCGTCAGGAGCAGACGCGCACAGTGACCCGCGGCCGCAGGACGCGCGTCAACTGACCCGCATCACGTCAACACCCACCGTCGTCGAAGCCACCGCTGCGGCGAACACCGCCGCGAGGACCCTCGTCCTTCTCGCGTCTCACCCGGCCGACCCTCGTGCTCGAGGGAAGCGAGGAGACCTGGATCCGACGAGCTCCTAGGTGAGGACCTGCCAGCCAATCTCGCCCGGTCCGGGGGAAGCCACCGTCGAGGGACCGTGCTCGGATCGAAGTCATGGCGTCGACCTCTCGGATCATCGCCGGGGCACTCCTCGCGTTCCTCACGCTGATCGCCAGCCTGGCGGTGCTGCCCGAGCCCGCCAGCGCTGCGCGCGGTCAGCGCGACCAGAAGGTGACGATCTGCCACCGCACGAACTCGCGCACCAATCCCTACGACCAGATCGCGATCGCGACCTCGGCCGCCGTCGCCGGCCATTCGGCGCACACCGGCCCGATCTTCGGACCCGACGTCGACCACTGGGGCGACATCATCCCGCCGATCAGGCCGGGGCTCCCCCGGGGCCGGAACTGGACGGCCGAGGGCCAGGGCCTGCTCGCGAACGGCTGCGAGAGCGAGCCCGACGTCGGACCGCTGCCGAGCGCCGCGATCGGCGACGCGGGGTGCACGGGTACGACGCCCGCCGTCACGGTGACCGTCCACAACGATGCCGACGCGACCCAGCCCGCGACCTTCACGATCCGGGTCGACGGGGTCGACGTGCAGACCCTCGGCCCGCTGGCCCCGGGCGAGAGCGACTCCGTGACGCTGACCGCTGCCGGCGAGGACGCGACCGCCACCATCGAGGTCCTCTCCGGCGGCGAGGTCATCGCGGCGCGCGTCGTCACCGTCGACTGCGAGCCCGGGCCACCGGCCGTCGACATCGAGGCGAGCTCCGGGTGTGACGGCGCGAGCGCCGTCGGCGACCTCCAGGTGACCAACAACGGAGCAGCTCCGGTCACCGTCACCCTGCTCGTCGACGGCAGCCAGGTCGGGCAGGACGTCGTCGTCGCACCGGGCGCGACCGAGACCCGGAGCATCACGCTCCCCGACGTCGAGGACCGGACGATCACGGTGAGCCTCGAGCTCGATGGCGCGGAGGTCGCGTCGTACACGGTCACGCCCGACTGCGTCGCCCCCGTGCCGGAGCCGTCGGCACGGGTGGCCGGCACGGTCTGCCCGCCGCCGCTGGCGACCGTGGTGCTCGCCAACACCGGCGACCCCGACTCGGCGGTCGTCTACACGATCCGGGTCGACGACAAGCCCGTCCAGCGGTCCGCCCCGCTCTACGGCGGCGACACCACGACGATCGTCGTGGACCTGTCGGCCTACGAGGACCAGACCGTGCACGTCGTCGCCGGCTACAACACCACGGTCGTCGTCGACCAGACCGTCACGGTCGACTGCCAGCCCGACTCCGGCGGCGGCGGGGACGGCGGAGACGGCGGGGGCGGCGGCTCCCAGGGCGGGCAGTCCACGGGCACCGGAGCGCTGCCGGTCGTCGGGTCCCCCGTGCCGGCCGGCGTCGTGGCGCTCGGCGTCCTCCTCCTCGTGGCGGGCGGGGCGCTCACGCTGCTCGGCCTGCGGAGCGGGCGAGCCTCGCGACCATGACCCGGCGGCGCACCCTCATCACGTCCGGGGTCGGCCTCGTCGCCGCCGGCGTCGCCCTGCTCGGGTACGTCGCCTGGCAGTACGTCGGCACGACGGTCGTGGCCGACCGGGCGCAGGCCCGGACCGTCGAGCGGCTCGAGCAGCAGTGGGGGCCGAGCACCTCCCCGGTCGAGGCCCTCGGGCCGGACGATCCCGTCCCGGGCGACGCGATCGCGGTGGTCCGGGTGCCCCGCTTCGGCGCGGACTACGCCGTACCCGTGGTCGAGGGCGTCGACCCGGACGCGCTCGCCTCGGGCCTCGGCCACTTCGACGGCTCCGCGGCCCCGGGGGCGGCCGGGAACTTCGCGCTGGCGGGCCACCGGGTGACCCAGGGCGAGCCGCTGCGCGACATCGACGAGCTGCGGCCCGGCGACGAGGTGATCGTCGAGACCGCACACGCGGTGCTGACCTACCGGGTCGACACCGACCCCGACGACCTCGAGGTCGACGACACCCAGGGCTGGGTGGTCGACCCCCGGCCGGACAACCCCGTCGCCGGCGGCGTCCAGCCGGCCGGCGCGGCGCGCCTGCTCACCCTCGTCACCTGCGCCGAGCTCTTCCACACCGACGAGCGGACGGTGGTCTTCGGCCACCTGGTCGCGACGGCGCCGAGGTGACGCCTAGCCGAGGTGGTGCTGCAGGAAGGTGAGCTGGTGCGCGAGCGCCGGTTCGAACCACTCCTTGCCCGGCCAGACATCGAAGTGGTCGCAGGGGTAGTGACGGACCTCAGCCCGGGCGGCGAACGCGGCCTGCGCGGCGGCGTACGGCGGGGCGCTGCGGTCGAAGTCGGCGATCTGCACGAGCATCGGCGCGGCGACGTCGGCGGCAAGCCTGCCCGGGCGGTGGTTGCCGAGCTCCAACCCGACGGCCGCGTCGATCTCGTTGCGCCAGGTGGGACCGGCAAGGGCGAGGTAGTCCTCCAGGCAGCCCTCGAGGGTGAGGGCGCCGAGCTCGCCGGGCCGGGCGACGACCGGCATCATCCGGGTGCGGCCGACCTTGGACCGCACGCCGACCACGGTCGAGCGGAGCATCGAGGACGGCTTGTGGTGGGCGAGCGCGTGGCGCCCGGCGGCCATGCCGTCGACGAGCGGGGTCAGCGAGACGACCGCGGCGACGTCGTCGCGGCCGACCGCGGCGGCGATCACGTGGCCGCCGGAGAGCGAGACGCCCCAGAGCACCAGCCGGTGCGCGTCGACCCCGGGCAGCCGCGCGGCGGTGGCCATCGCGGCCCGGTAGTCCTCGAGCTGCCCGGCCATCGACACGGTCTGGCGCGGCTCGCCGCCGGAGGCGCCGAAGCCGCGGTAGTCGAAGGCCAGCACGTCGAGCCCGGCCGCCGCGAGCCCCTCGGCGAAGGGTTGGAGGCCGGAGTCCTTGGTGCCGGCGAGGCCGTGCGCCATCACGACGACCGGCCGACCGGTCTCGCCGTCGTACGCCGCTCCCTGACCGGTGAAGTGCCACGCGTGGCAGGTCGCGCCACCCGAGACGAACTCGATCTCGTCGTACTTCACCGCGGTCGTCATGAGGCGCTCCCGTAGATGGCGGTCACCCAGACGTGCACGACCGCGTCGAAGTGGTGGGACCAGTCGATCTCCGGCTGGGCCCGGACGACCCGATCGAGCGTCTGGTGGTTGAGGTCGAGCAGCGTGGTCGCGAGCGTGTGGGCATCGGGCCCGGCGGGCGCGCGTCCCGCGGCCCGCTCGGCCTCGATGATCTCGGCCGTGATGTCGATCGAGGAGCTGGTGAAGGCGTCCCACTGGTCGCGGACCGCCGGGCTCGCCGCGCGCGCGTCGAGCACCGCCCGCAGCAGGTGGCGCCGCTCCCCCCAGCCGTCGAAGATCGCTCGGACCGCCAGCGTGGTGCGCTCGCGCATCGAGCCACCGCCGCCGAGGAGATCCGCCGCGCCGAAGCCCTCGGCGATCATCTCCTCGTAGAGCGAGGCGACCGCGGCCGCCTTGTTCTCGAAGTAGAAGTAGAAGGCCGAGCGGGTGACGCCGGCGCTGCGCGAGATGTCGGCGATGTTGATCTCGTCGAGGGTGGTGCCGTTGCGCAGCTGCTCCTCCAGCGCGCCGAGCAGCGCCGTACGCCGCTCGTCGCCCTTGGTCGCGCCGCTGCTGACCCCGCTGACCGGGGGCGTCATCCGACCCGCTCCACCGTGGCCCGGCCCGCCAGCTGCGGCACGCCGGCGGCGCGGGCGCGCGTGCGCCCGGCGGGCAGCTCCTTGGTCCGCATCTGGTGCTCGTAGACGAAGTAGTCGAGCTGGTGGGTGTGCCGGGGCCGGTCGAGCATGTGGCCCATGTAGAGCTGGTCGTCGGCCTTGATCACCTCGCGCATCTCGGCCTCCGAGGGAGGGGCGTACTCGCCCACGGCGTACGCCGCCACGAGCCGGGCCTGGCACTCCACGAAGGGGAAGAGCGTCGGCGTCGACTGGGCGAACCCGACGAAGAGCAGGTCGTCGAGGCCGGGCTTGAGGATCCGCTTGTAGAGATCGATCCGGTTGTCCGGGGCACTGAGGAAGTCGGGGTCGAAGAACGGGAAGGTCAGGTTGTAGCCCGTGGCGTAGATGATGACGTCGAAGTCGGCGGACGTGCCGTCCTCGAAGTGCACGGTCTCGCCGTCGAGCCGCGCGACGTTGCCCTTCGGCGTGACGTCGCCGGACTTCAGCCGCAGCGGCAGCTCGCCGGACTGCGTGGGGTGCGCCTCGAAGAACTTGTGGTTGGGCGCCGGGAGGCCGTAGAGCGTCGGGTCGGAGTAGGTGAAGCGCTGCCCCCACTGCGCGACCTTGCGCTGCCAGGAGAGCGGGAGCTGCGGGATGGTCCGGTAGTTCATGTCGGCGGCCTTGCCGGCCACGAGCTTGGGGACGATCCAGGCGCTGCTGCGGGTCGAGAGCGTCACCTGGTTGCGCAGCGCCCGCTGCGAGAGCTCGACGGTGATGTCGGCCGCGCTGTTGCCGATCCCGACGACCAGGATCCGCTTGTCCATGAGGTGCAGCGGGGTCCACGGGTCGATGTAGGCGTGGGAGTGGATCGACTCGCCGGTGAACTCGCCGGGGAAGACCGCCATCCGCGGGTCCCAGTGGTGGCCGTTGCCGACGACCAGCAGGTCGAAGCGGCGCGTCGTACCGGCCTGGTCGAGGATCTCCCAGCCGCCGCCGGAGAGCCGCTCGGCGTGCACCACGCCGTTCTGGAACTCGATGTGCTCGCGCACGCCGAACGTGTCGGCGTAGGCGTCGAGGTAGTCCTTGATCAGCGTGTGGTGCGGGAAGTCGGGGTAGTCCTCCGGCATCGGGAAGTCCCGGAAGGACAGCTGGTGCTTGGAGGTGTCGATGTGCAGCGACTGGTAGGCGCTGCTGTGCCCGTTGGGGTTGCCGAACGCCCAGTTGCCACCGACCCGGTCGGAGGTCTCGAAGGTGGTGTACGGGACGCCGTAGTCGCCGAGCATCTTGCTGGCCGTCAGGCCGCTGATGCCGGCGCCGATGACGGCGGTGGTCGGTCGCGCCACGAATCCCTCCCGGGGACTTGACTGGAACGTGTTCTACGCCGGACCGTATGCCCTGAATTGACACGCGTCAACAAAACCCGAGGGAGGGCACATGGCTGAGGTGGCGGTCGTCGTCGGAGGTGCGTCGGGGATCGGCGCGGCCATCGCGGCACGCTTCGCGGACGAGGGGTGGGAGGTCGTCGTCGCGGACCTGCCGGAGACCGACGTGACCGACGAGTCGTCGGTGGCGGCGATGTTCGACGGGGTGCTCGCCGAGCACGGTCGGCTCGACGTCGTGGTCAACAGCGCAGGTGTCTCGGGGCTGGGCGCCATCGTCGACCTCGACGTGGCCGAGTGGCGCCGGGTCGTCGACGTCTGCCTGACCGGGGCGTTCCTGGTGATGAAGCACGCCGGGCGGCGGCTCGGCGCGGGCGGCACGATCATCTCGCTGACCTCGCTCAACGCGCGGCAGCCCGGCCCCGGCCTCGCGCCGTACTGCTCCTCGAAGGCGGGGCTCTCGATGCTCACCGAGGTCGCGGCGCTCGAGCTCGCACCGAAGGGGATCCGGGTCAACGCGATCGCGCCCGGTCTGGTCGTCACGCCGCTCACCGCGCCGGCCATGGACGTCCCGGGCATCGAGGACGACTACCTGCAGAACACCCCGCTCGGCCGCGCCGGCACGCCCGAGGAGATCGCGGAGGCGGCGGTCTACCTGGCTCGCGCCGCGTGGGTGACCGGCGAGGTGCTCGACATCAACGGCGGCGCCCACCTCAAGCGCTACCCCGACCTGCTGGGTCACGTGATGGCGGCGTTCGGCTAGTCCGCGGGGTCGAAGACCGCGCCGGGGTTGAGGATGCCCTGGGGGTCCAGGGCGTCCTTGATCCGGCGGTTGAGGGCCAGCGCGTCGGGGCCGAGCTGGTCGCCGAGCCACGGGCGCTTGAGCCGGCCGACGCCGTGCTCGCCGGTGATGGTGCCGCCGAGCGAGATTCCGAGCGCCATGATGTCGGCGTACGCCGCGCTCGCGCGGGCGGTCTGGTCGACGTCCGCGGCGTCGTAGACGACGAGCGGGTGGGTGTTGCCGTCGCCGGCGTGCGCGACGACGGCGATCAGCACGTCGCGGGCGGCGGCGATCTTCTCGATGCCGCGCACCAGCTCGCCCAGGCGCGGCAGCGGGACGCCGACGTCCTCGAGCAGCAGCGAGCCGAGCGGCTCGATCGCGGTGATCACCATGCGGCGGGCCGCGACGAACGCAGCCGCCTCCTCGGGGTCGTCGGTGGTCACCACCTCGCGGGCGCGGTGGGCCTCGCACACCGCGGCCATCTCGGCGATCTCCGCCGCTCCGCGGGGCGCGGGCTCGTCGCTCTGCATGAGCAGCAGGGCCTCGGCGTCGCGGTCGAGCCCCATGCGGAGGGCGTCCTCCGTGGCGTTGATCGAGGCGCGGTCCATCAGCTCGAGCATCGAGGGCCGCAGCCGCCGGCTGACCTCGACGACGGTGTCGATGGCGTCGTCGAGCGAGCCGAACGTCGCGACCAGCGTCGAGGGCGCGCGCTGTGCCGGCACGAGCCGCAACAGCACCCGGGTGACGATGCCGAGCGTCCCCTCGCTGCCGACGAAGAGCTTGGTCAGCGACAGCCCGGCCGCGTCCTTGAGACGCGGCCCGCCGAGCTCGACCGCCGTCCCGTCGGCGAGCACGACGGTGAGACCGAGGACGTAGTCGGTGGTGACGCCGTACTTGACGCAGCACAGGCCGCCGGCGTTGGTGGCGACGTTGCCGCCGATCGAGCAGATCTCGTACGACGAGGGGTCGGGCGGGTACCAGAGCCCCTGCTCGGCGGCGGCCCGCTTGACCGCGATGTTGAGGGCGCCCGGCTCGGCGGTGGCGGTCCGCGTGGCGGTGTCGATCTCGATCGCGGTCATCCGCTCGGTGGAGACGACGAGGCAGCCGGCCTGCGCGGTGGCGCCGCCCGAGAGTCCGGTGCCGGCGCCGCGCGGGATCACCCCGACGCCGGACGCCGCCGCCCAGCGCACCGCGGCCTGCACGTCCTCGGTGCAGGTCGCTCGCACCACCGCGAGCGGCATCCCGGCGGCCGGGTCGTGGGCGCGGTCCCAGCGGTACTTGTCCATCCGGTCCGCGTCCGCGACCAGCGCGCCCTCGGGCAGGGCGGCCGCGAGGGCGCCGAGGTCGGGCGGGGCAGCGCCGGGTGTGGCGGTGGTCACGAGGACCTACGCAACCACACCAGCTCGAATCGGGGAACCGGGCTCTCCCGGCTCGCCTTGCAGGTGAGCAGCGCCGGGCCGGCGGGGTCGTGGATGGCGTGCACCCGGACGGCGTACGTCGCGCCGGCGACGTCGAACGTGGCGGTGGTGGTGTCGCCGTTGCTCGAACGATCGACCAACGCGACATCGGCCATCCGGGTCACCCCGAGCTCGCGGCGCAGGTGGTGCTCGGCGGCCTGCACCGGCATCGGGTGGGAGGACCGGCCGCGCAGGTGGTCGAGGTCGAGCTCGCCGGCGAGGTGCGAGCCGGCGACGGAGATCGCGGACTGCGGGTCGAGCCGGCCGTAGTAGAGGCCGTGCGGCAGCACCACCATGTTGGCCGCGAAGCGGTCGCCGCCGACGTGCGAGATCTCCCAGGTCTCGTCGGGGTGCGCCTGGCTGAGCGCCTTCGCGACCGGCCGGCCGCGCTCGGCGCAGCACGCATCGTGGCGGCCGTTGGTGCACACGCAGAAGAGCGAGCCGTCGTACGGCGCGAGCCCGCTGCTCCCCCCGGCGCGGAGTGCGCCGAGGTCGAGGTCGAGCACGTCCCGCGCATCGGCGACGGTGCCGGACTCGAGGCGCGGCCGGGTCGGGTGCGCGTGGGCGGCGAAGACGCGGAGGCCGTGGCCGTCGGGCTTGGCGTCGAAGCGTCGGACCAGCAGGATCTTGGCGCGGTGCTCGCGCGCACGCCGGCGCAGCTCGGCGCCGAGGCCCTCGGGCAGCCGGGCGTCGAGGAGGGCGGTGCTCCCCCACGGTCCGGTGTGCTCGAGGAGCAGCCAGGTACGGACGTGGGTGGCGCTGCCGACCACGGGCTCGTCGCGCAACAGGCTCTCGGCCGCGCAACGGAAGGCCGTCGACGGAGGGGTCACGAGACGATCGCCAGCAATCCTTCGCGCACCAGACGACGACAGAGCACGAGGTTGCTCTGCGGGTCGAGGGGCAGGTCGGCGGGGGTGAGGTCGGCGCGCACCCGGACCTCGTCCAGCGCCGGGCGGGTCCACGCCGGAACGGTCATCGAGCGGTCGCCGAGCAGCACCTCGACCTGCTCGCCGCGGTCGAGCAGCACGCACGGGTGGCCGGGGCGGCGGCGCAGCCGGGTGTCGGCCTCGACCGTGCCGAGGACGTCGTGCAGCCCACCGGCCAGGCGGGGCGGGCGGGAAGTGAGGAAGCGGCGTACCTCCCGCTCGACGGCGGCGGTCGGGTCGGTGCGGCGGACGGCGCCCGCGAGCGCCTCGAGCCGGTCGGCCAGCTGGTCGGCGAGCAGCGCGGGGTCGTCGAGGTAGCCGGCCGGGAGGTGCTCGTCGGTGACGGCCCGGAGCGCCGGCGCGACGGTGCGCTCGACGAGGCCGCGCCAGGTGAGCTGGTTGATGCCGATGGTGACGTGCAGCGACACCGTCTCCTGCGCGCGGGCGGCGTGCGGAGTGCCGGTGGGGAGGTACATCGACAGGCCGGGCTCGAGCAGGACCTCCTCGGGACCGTCGTCGCCGTGGACCTCCCAGAGCTTGGAGCCCGCGGTCTGGAAGACGAAGACGTCGTGGGAGTCGGAGTGGACCGCGAAGCCCTGCGCGCCGGGCGGCGTGAGGTAGGCGTTGGCCTGGCAGGGGTGGCCCAGCTCCAGCTCGAGCTCCGAGATGAGCTCGGTGAGGGGCGCCCAGTAGCGGCGCAGGCCCTGGAAGACGATGGTCGCGCCGTCCGCGAAGAGATCGAGCGCCTTGCGGGCGTCGACCAGCCCGGTGAGGGACTGGCCGGCGATGGTGGCGGAGCGGGTGTACGCCGACTGCGGCAGCACCGACCCGTCCTTCGCGATCCGGATCGCGGGCGTGCGGATCGCCGTCGAGGTCAGCAGCTCGTCGGCGGCCTCGAGCGAGAGCAGGTCGACGAGGTCGGCCGGCTCGGTGCGGTGCAGGTGGACCTGTGACGCCCAGACCTTGGTCAGGAAGGTCTGGGCGTCACCGCTCAGCAGGTCGAGTGCAGACACTCAGGCGTCGGTGCCGTCGCCGTCGGTGCCGTCACCGTCGGTGCCGTCACCGTCCGAGGAGTCCCCGTCGGTGCCGTCGCCGTCGGTGCCGTCACCGTCCGAGGAGTCGCCGTCGGTCCCGTCACCATCGGTGCCGTCGCCGTCCGACGCGTCGCCGTCGTGGCCGTCCGTGCCGTCACCGTCGGTGCCGTCGGCGTCGCCGCCGAGGCCGCCCGCGTCCCCGGTCGGGGTGGTGGTCATGTCGTCGTCGCTGAGGGGCTCTTCGGGCACCATCGGGTCCTCCTGAGGTCGCGTGGGGATGTCACGTACGTGATGTGCCGATCATGTACCCATGGCGCCCCGGCGTACACAGTGCGGGTCAGCCGATCAGCCCCCGGCGGCGGGCGATCGCGGCGGCCTCGGTGCGACCGGCGGCGTCGAGCTTGCCGAGGATGTTGGAGACGTGCACCGACACGGTCTTGGCGCTGATGAAGAGCTGCTTGCCGATCTCGCCGTTGGACCGTCCCTCGGCCACCAGCGTGAGGATCTCGGTCTCGCGCGGGGTGAGTGAGTCGGGGGCCGACTCCGACCGGACCGGGGTCGACCCGACCGCCTTGAGCTCGTCGAGCAGCGGCAGCGCGCCGAGCTCGTGGGCGGTCGCGCGGGCGAGGTCGCCCTGCTCACGGACGCCGGCGGTGTCGCCGACCGCGCGCAGGATGCCGGCGTACGTCGTCCGCACCCGGGCCAGTTCGCCGACGTGGCCGAAGTCCTCGAAGTAGGTCACCGTCTCGGCCCAGGTGCCGACCAGGACGTCCTGCGGCGGCGCGTCGACGCCGACCAGCCAGCGCACGCGCAGGGTCTCGGCGTCGAGGCGCTTCTTCCACGCGCGGCCCTCGGGACCCCAGTGGCCGGACGGGTCGGAGTAGCGCTGCACGACGATGTTGCCGTCGTCGCTGATCCGCTCGACGTGGGCGAGGTACGCCGCGCGCTCGGCGGCCGACATGGTCGGGAGCGCGTGGGCGACCGCGCCGACGGCGACGGCGCCGAAGCGGATCCGGGCGCTGAACCACTCGTGCCAGGTGCGACCCAGCACGCCGACGACGTCGTCGTAGACGGCGATCGCTCCGGCGGCGTCGCCCTCACGGCCGGCCTGCACCATCTCCAGCGCCGCCGAGTGGATGGCGACGGCGCCCTCGCGCGCCCAGAAGCGGCGCAGCTTGCGCGCGGCCATCCGGACGTCGGCGCCGCGGCCCTGCTCGACGCTCATCCGCAGCGCGTCGAGCAGCGCCCGCGGGATCGGCGGGGGCTGCTCCGAGCCGAGGTCGGTGAGCTCGAGGACCTCGTCCCAGCGACCCTGCACCCACAGGATCCAGGTGAGCTGGACCCGCGACTCGAGGCCGTACGGCGCCCAGGTCAGGCCGGTCCGCGCGGCGCGGTCCATCGCGCTGCGGAACCACCGCTCGGAGTCGTCGAACTCCGCCCAGTCCTCGAAGGAGCGGCCGAGCAGGAAGCGCGCCCGCAGCTCGGCGTGCACGGCGTCGGCCTGCTCGGCGCGGGCGACCGCGTCGACGAGCGCGGCGCGCAGGCCCTCCTTGGGGCCGGCCTTCTTGAGGGAGGAGAGCGTGGTGATCGACTCGGACGCGAGCTGGTGGAGGTCGAGCCGCTCGGAGAGCGCCAGCGCCTCCATGCCGACGACCTGTGCCTCGTCGTACCTGCCCATCCCGACGAGCACCCGGGCGTGGGTCGTGAGGGCGCGGGCGCGCCAGTGGTTCTCGCCCTCGGGGGCGAGCGCGAGCGCCTCGGCGGAGAGCTCGGCGACGTCCTCGTCGGTGTCGACGACGATCATGATCCCGGCGCGGGCGGTGAGCATCCGCGAGCGCCACTCGGGGGGCGCGTCGGCGGGCAGCCGGTCGAGCTGCTCCTGCAGCAGCGCCACCGCGCGCTGCGGGTCGCCGCTCTCGCTGAGCGCCTCGGCCGCGCTCGAGGCGAGCTTGGAGACGTCGACCTCGGAGCGCTCGCAGCGGCGCGGGTCGCTGAGCAGCTCGAGCGCCTGCTGGTAGTGGAAGGCCGCCTCGTCGGGGCCGCCGACGTCCCACGCCTCGCGGCCGGCCTGGATGCTCGCGGTCAGCGCGGTGTCGAGGTCGGTCGCGAGCCGGGCGTGGCGGGCGAGCTCGGCGGCCGTGCCCCGGGCGGCCCCGCTGCGGAGCGCCTCGACGTACTGCGCGTGGAGCCGGACCCGCTCGCCGGGCAGCAGGTCGTCGTAGACGGCCTCACCGAGGAGGGCGTGGCGGAAGGAGTAGCGCTCCTCCTGGGCGAGCAGGACGTTCATCTCGACGGCCTTGCGCAGTCCCTCGTCGAGCTCGGCACCGTCGAGGCCGGAGGTCGCGGCCAGCATCTCGTGGGAGACCCGGCGCCCGGAGACGCTGGCGGTGCGGACCACCTGCCGCGCCGCGTCGTCGAGCCGGTCGAGCCGCACGAGGAGCACGTCGGCGAGGTCGGCCGGCACCCACCGGCCGGGCTCGGCGGCCGCACTGGTCAGCTCCTCGACGAAGAACGCGTTGCCCTCGGCACGCTCGACGATGTCGCTCAGCTCAGACTCGGCGAGCCCGCCGGGGACCAGCTCGGCGATGAGCGCGCGGACCGCCTCGTCGGGCAGCCGGGAGAGCGCCAGCCGCTGGACGCCGCGCAGGCGCGACCACTCGGCGACCTGGCGGCGGAGGGGGTGACGGCGGTGCAGGTCGTCGGAGCGGTACGACGCGACCACGGCCACCGGGGCGTCGAACGGCCGGGAGAAGAGGAAGCTGAGCATGTCGCGGGTCGACTGGTCGGCCCAGTGGGTGTCCTCGATGACGAGCAGGAGCGGAGCGGACTCGGCGGCCGCCTCGAGGAGGGTGTGCACGGCCTCGAAGAGGTCGGCGCGGTCGAGGGCGCCGGTCTCCTCGGAGCGGGCGCCCATCATCCGGCGGCCCGGCTGGAGCCGGGTCAGGGCGGGGAACTGCGTGGCGACCCGGTCCACCACCTCGGGCAGGGCCGTCGCGAGGCGCCCGAGCACCTCGGAGAAGGGCAGGTAGGGCAGCGCGCTGTCACCGAAGTCGAGGCAGTGGCCCGCGAAGACCTGCCAGCCGTGGACGACGGCCCGGTCCCGGAGCTCGACCAGGAGCCGGGTCTTGCCCACGCCCGCGTCGCCGGAGAGGAGCACCAGCCCGGGCGGATCGGCCGACCCGTCGGGGTCCGGCCACGCAGAGACGCCGAGCAGGGAGCACAGCTCCGTCAGCTCGGCGTCTCGGCCGACCAGGGTCCCGTTGGTGTGTGCTGCCACGGGGTCCATGATCGCGTGTTCGGTTGTCGGGTGCTCCGCAATATCCGTCAGGAGATCCGGAGCCAGCGTGCCCATCGCGGGCGTCAGCGGTCGCCGAGGACGGACTCGCCCGTGACGGGGCGCCGGGTCAGCGCGCGGCGGGCGCGACGGTCGTGCAGGTCGGTGCGGATCCGGTCGAGGCGGTAGTCCATCTCGGACCGGACCGTTGCGCGGTTGATCATGCTCTCGTACATGGTGGGCTCCTCAGCTCCTCGGTGGTGAGAAGAGATTCGCCGTCTGAGGTAGGCCCGCACATCGGGGAGGTGCCCTAAGTAGGGCTGCCCGGTGCCTTAGGTGAGGTGACCGCCGACCCAGGTCTGGGTCACCAGCGGGACCCCGGGCCGGTAGGCCAGGTGCACGTGCGAGGGGGCGTCGAGGACGACCAGGTCGGCCCGCCGGCCGGGCACCAGCGCGCCGACGTCGTCGCGGTCGAGGGCCCGGGCGCCGACGTACGTCGCCGCGCGGAGCGCCTCGGTCGGCGTCATCCCCATCTCGCGGACGGCGAGGGCGATGCAGAGCGGGACCGAGCTGGTGAAGCAGGAGCCCGGGTTGCAGTCGCTGGCGAGGGCGACCCGGACGCCGGCGTCGAGGAGGCGTCGGGCGTCCGGGTAGGGCTGCTTGGTCGAGAACTCGACGCCGGGGAGCAGGGTGGCGATGGTGCCGCTGTCGCGGAGCGCGTCGACGTCCGCGTCGCTGAGGAAGGTGCAGTGGTCGACGGCGGCCAGCCCGAGCTCGGCGGCGAGCCGCACACCCTCGCCGTACGTGAGCTGGTTGGCGTGCAGGCGGCCACGCAGGCCACGCTCCTCGCCGGCGCGCAGGATCGTGCGCGCCTGGTCGACGTCGAAGGCGCCGCGCTCGCAGAAGACGTCGATCCAGCGAGCGTGGTCCCGGGCGGCGTCGAGCATCGGGCCGGTGACGAGCTCGACGTACTCCTCGGGGGTGGTGCCGTCGGGGACGACGTGGGCGCCGAGGTACGTCGTCTCCTCGGTGAACTGCCGGGCGACCGCGAGGCTGCGCGCCTCGTCGCGGACGGTCAGCCCGTAGCCGCTCTTGATCTCCACGGTCGTGGTGCCCTGCCGGCGCATCTCGCCGACCAGGCGGGCGACGTGGCTGGTCAGCTGCTCGTCGGTCGCGGCACGGGTCGCGGCGACGGTGGTGCGGATGCCGCCCGCGGCGTACGGCGTCCCGGTCATCCGGGCCGCGAACTCCTGCGCGCGGTCGCCCGCGAAGACCAGGTGGGAGTGGGAGTCGACGAAGCCGGGGATCACCGCTCGGCCGCCGGCGTCGACCTGCTGGTCGGCGGCCGGGGCGTCGGCGGCGAGGCCGACCCAGGCGACCGTCGCGCCGTCGACGACGAGCGCGGCCTGCTCGATGAGGTCCGGCCCCTCGGGGTCCATCGTGGCGAGCTCGCCGATGTTGGTGATCAGCGTGGACGTCACAGGATCCTCCCGATGGCCTCGTCGAGCTCGTGCCCGATCCGCTCGTCGTCGCCGCTCGCGTAGACCCGCTCGCCGCCGACCACGACGTGGGTGACGTCGGCCGCGGTCGCGGCGTAGACGGCGGTGTGCTCGTCGGCCCCCGTGCCCGCGGTCCGGGGGCTCGCGGTGTCGAGGGTGACCAGGTCGGCGGGCTCGCCGACCGCGATCCGCGCACCGCGGGTGCCGATCGCGAGCAGCTCGGCGGCGCTCCAGTGACCGCGCTGCTGGGTCGCGAGGCGCTCGTCCATCTCCAGCCCCCGCAGCTCCTCGAACGGGTCGACCACCGCGTGGCTGTCGCTGCCGACCGTGAGCCGGCAGCCCGCGTCGGCGAGCGCCCTTGCCGGACCGATGCCGTCGGCGAGGTCGCGCTCGGTGGTCGGGGTGATGCAGACGTTGGTGCGGGTCTCGCCCAGCAGCGCGATGTCGTCGTCGGTGAGGTGCGTGGCGTGCACGACCGTGGTGCCGGGGCCGAGCAGCCCCTCCTCGTGGAGCAGGCGGGTCGGGGTGACGCCGTACGCCGCGAGACAGGCGTCGTTCTCCGCGACCTGCTCGGAGAGGTGGACGTGCAGCGGGCTGCGGCCGCGGAAGACGTGGAGCTGGTCCCGCGGCACCGCGCGGACGGAGTGGATCGCGGCAGGGCCGGCGCCGACCCGCTCGGCCCAGCGCTCGGCGGTGCCGTCGCTGTAGCGGAGCTGGACGCCCTGGGGTGGGGCACCGAAGCCGCTGCTGACGTAGCAGGTGTCGAGCAGCGTGAGCCGGATGCCGGCCTCGGCCGCTGCCGCGCGCAGGGCTTCGCCCATGGCGGGTTCCGGCTCATGGAGGTAGTGGAACTCCGTGACGCGGGTGTAGCCGGCGGCCAGCATCTCGCGGAAGGTCGCCCGGGCGAGGTCGGCGTAGCTCTCCGGCGTGAGCCGCTCGGCCACGGCGTACATCTGCTCGCGCCACGTCCAGAACGTCCCCCTCTCCCGCTGGGTCCGCCCCCGCAGCGCCCGGTGGAAGGCGTGGCTGTGGTCGTTGACCAGTCCGGGGATCGTGAGGCCGGCGAGGCGGGGGGGGG
>NZ_JAIQZJ010000039.1 GCF_020073815.1 Nocardioides mangrovi | reverse complement strand
CGGCGCCGCCTGCGCGGCCGGCGTCGTGGTCAGAAAGGTCGCGCCAAGCGCGATACCCGCGAGAACGGCCGCCATCCGTGGCGTCCGATTCCGGTGGACAGACATGAGAGCTCCTGCTGGGTCTGTGGAAAGGGAACAACCGCCGGGTCCGTCCGGCGGCGACCACCCCACCCGCAGATCCCTGGGGGGTAGGCAGGAGAGTTGGTAGTCACCTGATCGGCCGCCACCGCGTCCTCCTGAGGCAAACACCCGAGGAACGGAACGGGGGCCGACGCGATCACGTGGTGATGCACGTGGTGATCGCGTCGGCCCCCGTCCGGTGCCGCGTCGGACTCAGCCCTGGTCGAGGCTGATGCGCATCCAGTCGGACACGCCGGCGGCGGTCGTCACCCGGATGTCCCACGTCGTGCCGCTCACGGCTGGGTCGACGGTGATGGTGAGCGTGTCCTGCGCGCCGCTGGTGTCCACGACGAACGCCGAGGTGTCGGAGAGCGTCCGGTCGTTCTGGTTCGTCAGGTTGCGGTCGATCTTGAGCTCGACCTCGGTGACTCCGGTGAAGTCGCTGCCGACCAGGACGATCGTCGATCCGGTGCTCGGCCCTTGCGCGGCGATGAACGGTGCGCTGGGCGGGGTGGTGTCCCCGCCGTCGCCGCCGTCGCCGGTGTCGTCGGTGACGACCTCGCCGTCGGTGACGGTGAAGGTGTAGGTCGCGGCCGTGGTGTTCCAGGTCGAGGCCTTGAGGGTGTAGTCACCGTCGGCGAGCTTCGGGAG
>NZ_JAIQZJ010000038.1 GCF_020073815.1 Nocardioides mangrovi | reverse complement strand
TCCCAGTGACCGGGCACGGCTCGGTCGGTGACCTCGGCAGGCCGCTGGCTGATCTTGAACGCCTCCTTGTACGGGCTGTTAGCCCGTCCCGCGCCGGTTCGGGGCTGGCGGCGGGGCCGGCTGGTCGACAACTCCCGGTAGAGGTCCTTGCGCAGCGACCCGCGGGTCTGGACGTAGAGCGCCTGGTAGATCGTCTCGTGCGACACGCGCTCCATGATCATGTGCGGGGAGTCCTCGCGCAGGACCCGGGCGATCAGCTTTGGGGACCAGCCCTCGTCCATCCAGGCCTCGATCCGCCGACACAGCCGTGGGTTCGCGACCAGCCGGAACTCCTTGGGGCGTCGTCGTCGCTCATGGGCAGCTCGGTGTGCCAGGCCGCCGTGGTAGCTGCCATCCGGGCCACTGTTGCGGACGATCTCCCGGCTGATCACCGACTTGTCCCGCCCGAGCAGCTCACCGATCTGCGCCAGCGTGATCTTCTCGCCCGCAGCACGTCGGCGTAGACAGGCCGCGATCACCGCCCGGTCCTCACCGGTCAACGCTCGGCGCTGGGCTGGAGCGCCCCTGGACGAAACACCCTCGACCACCGGCACGACACCGAGACCACCTACCTTCGAGCGAGCCAACTCCAACGTCACCGGAGCAGACTGGCGCCACCAATCCCATGCCGACTGCTTCGCCACGCCAGCCTCGGCAGCCGCGGCCGAAACCGACCAGCCCTCCACCACCCGGTCAAAGAACGCGAGCCGCACCTCGTACCGAACTCCACGAACCACCTCACAACACCTCCACCACTCGGTGTTGCTTCGACCACCTGATTCCGCCGG
>NZ_JAIQZJ010000037.1 GCF_020073815.1 Nocardioides mangrovi | reverse complement strand
TGTAGTTCCCCGTGACGTTGTGAACGCGGTCGGCGGGAGTGAGGCCTCCGATGCCGGTATGGGGTCGGTGGTGATTGTAGAAGTGGAGCCAGGCGGCGTAGGTCGCTGCGCGGGCCTCGTCGGAGAGGTAGGTCTCGGCGTAGGCCCACTCGGCGGCGAGGGTGCGGTTGAAGCGCTCGACCTTTCCGTTGGTCTGGGGTCGGTAGGGCCGGGTCCGGCGGTGCTTGATGTCTTCACCGAGGGCCGCGGCGAAGACGCGGGAGCGGTAGCAGGACCCGTTGTCAGTCATCACTGCCCGCACAGTGATGCCGGCTTCGGCGAAGAACGCGTGGGCACGGGTCCAGAACCCAGCAGCGGTCTCCTTGCGTTCGTCGAGGAGCTGCTCGGAGTAGGCCAGGCGGGTGAAGTCGTCGACCGCGTGGTGCAGGAAGGCGTAGCCACGACCCCCGCGGCCGTGTCCATCGTTGTTGCGTGCTCCGGCTTGTCGTCCGAGCTTCTTGTGTCCACCACCGTCGGGGATCCTGCCGAGCTTCTTGATGTCGACGTGGACCAGGTCGCCCGGCGAGGCGACCTCGTAGCGGACCGGCTTCGGCCGGCGCACCGGCAGCCCGGTGGCCTGATCGAGGTGAGCCAGCAACGGCATCCGATAGCGGGCCAGGACCCGGCCGACGGTCGAGCGCGGCACGCCCAGGTGGTAGCTGATCCGGTGCGGCCCCCACCGCTTGGAGAACCGCAGCTTCACGATGCGCCGCTCCACCCGAGCCGCGGTCCGAGACGGAGTCGAGTGCGGCCGCGAGGACCGGTCGGTCATCGGTAGCCCGGCACGCAGCCGTGCAGCCCACTTTGCTGCGGTGGCCGGGGAGACCTGCATTCGCTCAGCGGCACGACGAACCGTCCAGCCTTGCTCCACGATCAGCTTGGCCAGCTTGAGCCGGCCACCAGGCGCCAAGGGCGCGTTAGCGTGAGTCACGAGGACCTCCAGTAGGTGGGTAGGTGTGGTAACCCCCTCCGTACTGGAGGTCCTCGCTATTCGTCTACGCCTCGCCGTTCACAACCTGATGAGGAACTACA
>NZ_JAIQZJ010000036.1 GCF_020073815.1 Nocardioides mangrovi | reverse complement strand
CCACCGACACTGATGATGCTTGTAGCGCTTGGGGATTCTGACTCTGCCGCCGACTGTCGACCTGTTGGTCTGACCCTCAGATTGGACTGTCGAGTCCCTGGGCGTTCGTTCGCCGGCCGGGCGGACATGACCTCATAAGAGCCTGGCGAAGCCTCATCAGTGTCCTGTCTGCTCGCCCGACCGGCGTCGACCATCCGACCGATCGGGATCGATGACGGAAGGCAGGACCATCATGACAAAGGACCGCGGGGAGCCGGTGGGGATCATCGGCGGGATCGACACCCATGCCGACACCATCCATGTCGCGGTGATCGACCAGCACGGTCGCCCGATCGGCGACCAGGAGTTCGCGACCACCCCGGCCGGCTACCGGGCTGCGTTGGCGTTCCTGGTCGGCCACGGTCGGCTCGAGGTGATCGGGATCGAGGGCACCAGCTCCTACGGGGTGGGGATCACCCGTGCCGCTCAGCGGGCGGGGATCGCGGTGCGTGAGGTGACCCGTCCCGACCGTGCTGCGCGGCGCCGGCAGGGGAAGTCCGACCCACTCGATGCCTACGAGGCCGCTCGGGCGGTCCTCGCGGGACGCGCTCAGGCGGACGCGAAGACCGAGGACATCGACGCGTTGCGGGCCCTGGTCATCGCCAGGCGTTCCGCGGTGAAGTCCCGACAGGCTGCGCAGGTCCAGATCCGCCAGGAGCTGGTGATCGCACCGGTCCGGATCCGGGAGAAGTACCGCCGGCTGTCGATGGTCCGGCTGATCAAGGCCCTGGCCGGTTGCCGGCCCACGGTCCTCGACGACCGGGCGGAGCGGGCCGTTGCGTTGTCGTTGAGGAGCCTCGCTCGGCGTCACCAATACCTCACTGCCGAGGTCGCCGACCTCGATGTCGAGCTGAGTGACCAGATCGCCACCATCGCTCCGCACCTACTGCAGGTACGCGGCGTCGGAGTCGCGGTCGCAGCCCAGCTGTTGATCACCGCGGGCGGGAACCCCGAGCGGCTGCGGTCCGAGGCCTCGTTCGCGGCCCTGTGTGGGACCGCGCCGGTCCCGGCCTCGTCGGGCAAGACCACCCGGCACCGCTTGTCGCGCGGCGGTGACCGCGCCGCGAACTACGCCTTGCATGTCGTCGCCACCGTCAGGATGGCCTGCGACCCGATCACCAAGGCGTTCGTGGCTCGCCAACGCGACCGCGGCCGGTCCAGCGTTGAGATCATCCGGATCCTCAAACGAGCCATCGCCCGCGAGATCTTCAGGCACCTCACCCGACCCGCGCCAGCACTCGACGTCGCCGACCTGCGCGAGCTACGCCGCGCGAAGAACATCACCCAAGGAGCTGCAGCCGAAGCCCTGGCCGTTCACCAGATCACCATCAGCCGCACGGAGCGAGGACTGTTCATCGACACCGCCCTCGTCGACCGCTACCGCGCCTGGATCCGCGCCGCTTGACACCCATAGGAGCTTCA
>NZ_JAIQZJ010000003.1 GCF_020073815.1 Nocardioides mangrovi | reverse complement strand
GCCAAGGGCGCGTTAGCGTGAGTCACGAGGACCTCCAGTAGGTGGGTAGGTGTGGTAACCCCCTCCGTACTGGAGGTCCTCGCTATTCGTCTACGCCTCGCCGTTCACAACCTGATGAGGAACTACAGCTAGGCGTTCTCCTTGCGGAAGGTCGAGGTGCCCCACCAGGTGCCGAGGGCGGCGAGCAGCAGCGACCAGAGCGTGCCCCACAGGACCGCGGAGTCGCCGAGGTCGCCGGCGAAGGAGTCGCGGACGGCGTCGACGACGTACCGGAACGGCATGAAGTCGCTGAGCCGCTGCAGCCACTCCGGCCCGATCGTCATCGGCAGCAGGATCCCGCTCAGCAGCAGCACCGGCATCATCACGATGTTGATGACCGGCGCCATCACGTCCTCGCTCTTGGTGGTCAGCGCGAGCGCGTTGGAGGCGGCCGCGCAGGCGCCGCCGATCAGCAGCGTGATGACGATGCCGAGCACGACGCCGGCGGCCGAGCCACGCATGCCCATCAGGTAGCCGAGACCGACCAGGATCAGCGCCTGCACGAAGAGCTGGAGCACGTCGCGCATCAGCCGGCCGACGAGCAGCGCCGACCGCGCGGCCGGCGTCACCCGCTCGGCCTCGATGACGCCCTCGCGCCACTCGCCGATCAGGCCGAAGCCGGCGAAGAAGGCGCCGAACATGCCCAGCTGCACGAGCAGGCCGGGCACCAGGAACGTGTAGGCGTTGTCGGTGCTCACCCCGAACTGGTCGACCAGCGGTTCGAGCAGCGGGCCGAAGAGCACGAGGTAGAGCACCGGCTGCATGATCCCGATCAGGACCCAGGCGGGGTTGCGCAGGTTCATCCGGATCTGGCGCCGGAAGACGATCGTGCTGTCGCGGGCGAAGGCCATCAGGCGACCTCCTCCCGCTCGGTCTCCGGTTGCCCGTCCCCGGACTCGGCGTCGCGCAGCGAGCGGCCGGTCATGGTGAGGAAGACGTCGTCGAGCGTCGGCCGCAGCACCTCGATCGAGTCGAGCTCCACCCCCGAGGCGTCGAGGTCGCGCAGCAGACCGGGGACCACCCGGCCGGCGCGCTGCACCCGGCCGCGCACGTGGTGCCCGTCGGTCTCGACGGCCTGCGCGACCGTCGCGAGCCGCTCGGCGGCCAGCGCGACCTGGTCGTCGGCGGCGACCTCGAGGTCGACCAGGTCGCCCGAGACCTGCGCCTTGAGGTTGTCGGCGGTGTCGGCGGCGACGATCCGGCCCTGGTCGATGATGAGGATCCGGTCGGCGAGGGCGTCGGCCTCGTCGAGGTAGTGCGTGGTCAGGAAGACCGTCGCGCCGTGCTCGCGCCGCAGGTCGGCGATGTGGTCCCAGAGGTTCGCCCGCGCCTGCGGGTCGAGGCCGGTGGTCGGCTCGTCGAGGAAGACCAGCGTCGGGTCGTGGATCAGTCCCATCACCACGTCGAGGCGGCGCTTCTGCCCGCCGGACATGTTCTTGGGCATCCGCTTCCAGAGCCCGTCGAGCTGGAGCCGCTCGAAGAGCTCCTGCCCGCGGCGTACGGCGTCCGCCCGGCTCATGCCGTAGAGCATCCCGTGGTCGACGACCTCGTCCCCGGCGTACGCACCGGAGAAGGTGGCGCCGACCTGCGAGACGTAGCCGATGCTGCGCCGGACCTGGACCGGCTCGCGCACCACGTCGTACCCGGCGACGGTGGCGGTGCCGGCGGTCGGGCTGAGCAGCGTCGTCAGCATCCGCAGGGTGGTGGTCTTCCCGGCGCCGTTGGGCCCGAGGAAGCCGACCACCTCCCCCTCGGCGACGTCGAGGTCGACGCCGTCGACGGCGCGCACCTCCGTCGCCTGCTTGCCGCGGCCGGTGTGGAACGTCTGCACGAGTCCTCGTGCGGTGATCATGCGGTCTCCCTTGCTGGACGGGTCGGGTCGGGTCACGCCGACCAGAGAGGAGGACCGCTCCGGGGCCGCCGACTCATCGGCCGCGCCGACCGGTCCCAGAACGCGAGGTAGAGCGCGACGGCGCCGTCGCGGAGCTCCCAGTCGGCGACCGGTACGGCGGGCCGCGGGCCGGCGCCGTGCTGGACGACGGCCGGCCGCGGGCCGATCCGGACCAGCCACCAGTCGGGCACGTCGTCCGGCGCCACCAGCAGCACCGCCGGGGCGTCGGCGCGCAGCCGGACGGTCGCCGGCGTCGGCAGACCGGTCAGCAGGTCGTCGATCCCGTCGGCCGCGAGCTCGGGGGAGATCCAGGTCTCGGCCGGGTCCGGCGCCCGGCCGAAGGCCGCGGCCAGCGCGTCGACCGCGTGCATCGTGGTCTGGTGGCAGGCTCGCCGGGCCCAGATGTCGTGCGGAGCGCGCGTGAAGGCCTCGACCAGCTCGATCGCCCGGTCGCGCAGCCACTCCAGCGGCTCATCGGCGATCGGCTCGGCCGGTCCCGGCTCCTCCCCGCGGACCCGGGCCGCGACCTCGTGGTGCGCCTCGCCCTGGCGGGCGACCAGGTCGCGCACGGTCCAGCCCGGCCGGGTCGGCACCGGCGCGTCGAGCCCCGCGCGATCGGCGTACCGCACGAACGCGACCATCGCCACGCGCAGGCCCTCGAGGTGCTGCGCGACCGTGAGCTCGGTGGGCACCGCACGAGCGTGACAGGTGGACCCGGCATCGGCCCAACGGTTTAGGTTGACCCCATGGCCAGCAGCGCGCAGCCCTTCGGCATCGACTTCGGCGGCACCGGCATCAAGGGCGCCCCGGTCGACCTCGGGACCGGCGACTTCGCGCAGGAGCGCGAGCGGATCTCGACGCCGGACAAGTCGACCCCGGACAACATCGCGGAGATCTTCGTCGAGCTCCTCGCGAAGTTCCCCGACTGCACGGGCGCGGTCGGGGTGACCGTGCCCGGTGTCGTCCGCCACGGCGTCGTGCACTCCGCGGCCAACATCGACAAGGCCTGGATCGGCACCGACGCCGACAAGCTCTTCACCGAGGCGACCGGCCGCGAGGTGCACGTCGTCAACGACGCCGACGCGGCCGGCCTGGCCGAGGTCCGGTACGGCGCCGCCAAGGGTCGGTCCGGCCTGGTCATCGTGACCACGCTCGGCACCGGCATCGGCTCGGCGCTCGTCCACGACGGCGTGCTCGTGCCCAACTCCGAGCTCGGCCACCTCGAGATCGACGGCCACGACGCCGAGTCCCGCGCGGCCAACAGCGCGCGCACCCGCGAGGACCTCTCGTGGAAGCACTGGGCCAAGCGACTGACGACCTACTACCGCACGCTCGAGATGCTCTTCTCCCCCGAGCTGTTCGTGGTCGGCGGAGGCGTGTCGAAGGAGTCCGAGGAGTTCTTGCCGCTCATCGAGATCGACACCGAGATCATCCCCGCGCAGCTGCTCAACAAGGCCGGTGTCGTCGGCGCCGCGCTCTACGCCTCCGAGGGCGGCGGCTGACGCTCGAGGTCGTCGAAGGCGGCGACCACGCCGGCGAGGTAGCGCGCCACGACCGCGCGCTCCTCGCCGGTGAAGCCGCGGTCGAGCTCGTCGAGCGCCCGGAACATCGGCAGCAGGTGCGCCAGCACCTCCTCGCGCCCGGAGGCCGTGACCTCGACCTGGGTACGCCGGCGGTCGGCCTCGTGCGGCTCCCGACGTACGTGACCACGCTGGGCGAGCCGGTCCACCAGCCCGGTCGACGCGGCCGTGCTGACGTCGAGGATCCGGGCCAGCTCGGCGGGGCCAAGCGGCTCGCGCATGAGGTGCTCCATCGCGACCAGGTCGCTCTCGGACAGGCCGGCCCGGCGCGCGATCACGTGGCGGAGCCGGCCGCCGCGCTCGATCGCCTCGCGCAGCGCGAGCAGGCTCGGGGTCTGCTTCCACCCGTCGGCGAAGGAGCTGGCCGGACCCGCCATTTTCTCTCACCTGCTTAGTTGCTAAGTTAGTTAGTGACTCTATCGGAGGTGTCGATGTCCGTGCCCGAGCTCATCACCGCCCGGCGCTCCGCCTGGGCGGTCGTCGTCCTCCCGCTCCTGCTGGCCGGCATCCTCATCGCCGGTGTCGGTGAGGGACAGCGGACCACCACGAGCACGGACAGTCTCCCCGATGGCTACGACAGCACGCAGGGCACCGCGCTGCTCGACGACCTGCCCGACCAGGCGACCAGCGCGGCCGTCGTGCTCTTCACCGCCGACGCCGGCGAGCTCACGCGCGAGCAGGTCGCCGCGATCCGCGACGCGGCGCCCGACCTCGGGGCAGCCGGCGAGGTGCAGCCGTCGCAGGACGGCACCGCCGTGCTGACCGTCGTCCCGGTCCGATCGGGGTCCGCCACCGAGGTCGCCGACGAGGTCGAGGACCTCCGGTCCGCGGCCCGGGCCGCGGCGCCGGAGGGGGTCACCGCCCAGGTCACCGGACCGGCCGCCGTCCAGGCCGACCTGGCAGCCGTCTTCGACGGTGCCAACACGCGGCTGCTGCTCGCGACCGCGCTGGTCGTCGCCTTCCTGCTGGTCATCACCTACCGCAGCCCCTTCCTCTGGCTCGTGCCGCTGGTCGTCGTGGGCGTGGCGGACCGCCTCGCGGCGGTCGCGGCGACCCAGCTGATGGCCGGTCTGCACGTGGCTTGGGACGAGTCGACGACCGGCATCTTGTCGGTGCTCGTCTTCGGCGCCGGCACCGACTACGCGCTGCTGCTGATCTCGCGCTACCGCGACGAGCTGCGGCTCGAGGAGTCGCGCCACCGGGCGATGGCGGCCGCGCTGCGGCGTACGGCGGAAGCCGTGCTGGCCAGCGCGACCACCGTCGTGCTCGGCCTGCTCACCCTCCTGCTCTCGGCCTTCCCGACGACCCGCGGACTCGGGGTGGCCTGCGCCGTCGGCATCGTCGTCGCCGCCGTCTTCGCCCTGGTCGTGCTGCCTGCCGCCCTGGTCTGCTTCGGTCGCTGGGTCTTCTGGCCCCGCGTCCCGCACGTCGGCCAGGCCGTCACCAGCGAGTCGCCCACCCTGTTCCACCGGATCGGCGACCGTGTCGCACGCCATCCCGGCCGCGTCGTCGCCGGCACCCTGGTCCTGCTCGGAGCGCTGTCCGTCGGTGTGGGGTCGATCTCCCTGGGCCTGTCGCAGGCCGACCAGTTCCTCGACACCCCCGAGGCGATCGCCGCCTCCGAGCGCCTGGCGGAGTCCTACCCGGCCGGCGTCGCGGACCCCACCCAGGTGGTGACCGCCGACGACGCGGACCGCGTGCTGGACACGGTCCGGAGCACCGCCGGGGTGGAGTCGGCGCGCGTGAGCCAGTCCGGGGGCGGCGTGAGCGTGATCGACACGGTCCTCGCCGGCAGCGACACCGATGCCACGATCGAACGGCTCCGCGGCGAGCTCGCCGCCTACGACGACACCCACGTCACCGGCTCCTCGGCGCAGCGCATCGACGAGTCCGACGCCCAGGACCACGACCTGGAGCTGATCGTGCCGATCATCCTGGCGCTGGTGCTCGCCGGCCTCGTCGTGCTCCTCCGGTCGGTGGTCGCACCAGTCCTGCTCGTGCTGACGGTCGTGGCGACGTACGTCGCGGCCATGGGTGCCTCGTGGTGGCTCTTCGCCGGGCCGCTGGGCTTCGACGCCATGGACAGCGGGGTGCCGCTGCTGGCCTTCCTCTTCCTGGTCGCCCTCGGGGTGGACTACAACATCTTCCTGGTCACGCGGGCCCGTGAGGAGTCGACCGGGGCCGGTTCGCGCGGCGGGATGCTCCGCGCACTCTCGGCCACCGGAGGCGTGATCACCAGCGCCGGGATCCTGCTGGCCGCGGTCTTCGCCGTGCTCGGGGTGCTGCCCCTGGTCGTCCTGGCCCAGCTCGGCACCGTCATCTGCCTCGGCGTGCTGCTGGACGCCCTGGTGGTGCGGACGCTCCTCGTGCCGGCGATCGCGCTGGTGCTCGGCGACCGCTTCTGGTGGCCGCGGTCGGTCAGCGCTCGCATGCAGGATTCACCGGTGCACCGGTGAATCGCGCACTTCTCAGGCGTTGCATCGGCCGAGAAGTGACAGGGAAGCCTGAGAAGTACGGCGCCCCGCGTGCTTCCGCCGCCCGGTTCTCCACAGGCGGCAGACGAGCTGCGTCGTCCACAGACGGGCGGGGCAGGGATCTGCTCATGATGATCCCGCCCGAGCGTCCGGACGACGACCCCCGCAACGCGCCCGTCTACCTGCGCAAGACGCTGCTCGCCAACGGTCACGACGACCGCTCGATCCGACGGCTGGTCGATGCCGGGGTCCTGATCCGGATCCGCCCCGGCGCGTACACCGACAAGACGAACCACGACCAGCTCGATGCTGCCGGACGGCACGGGCTGCGGGCGCGAGCCGTCGTTCAGCGATCGTGCACCGACGTGGTGCTCTCCCACGTGTCCGGACTGCCGGAGTACGACGCGCCGGTCTGGGGGCTCGACCTCGCGGACGTCCACGTCACCAGACCCGACGGGCGGGCGGGTCGTCACGAGGCCGGGGTCCACCAGCACTGCGGGAAGCTCGCCGAGGACGACGTCGTCGACCGACACGGGGTCCGCGTCATCACGCCCACCCGGCTGGCGCTGGAGGTCACCACCGTCGCCTCGGCGGAGGCCGGCTTGGTGATCGTCAACCACTTCCTCCACTGCGGGATGACGACGGAGGAGGAGCTGCTGGAGCGATACGCCGTCATGGACCGATGGCCGAACACCCTCCGGACCGGCCTCGTGCTCCATCGGGCGAACGGGCTGGTCGAGTCGGTGGGCGAGAGCCGAACCCTGCACCTGATCCTCGACGCCGGCCTCCCCACGCCGGTGGCGCAGTATCCGATCAAGGACGAGTCAGGACGCATCATCCATCGTGTCGACTTCGCCTGGCCGGAGTTCGGTCTCTTCCTCGAGTTCGACGGCAAGGTGAAGTACGAGAAGCTCCTCAAGCCCGGGCAACGCGCCTCCGACGTCGTGATCGCGGAGAAGAAGCGCGAGCAGCGCATCTGCGAGCTGACCGGCTGGCGGTGCATCCGGATCGACTGGGCCGACCTCGCCCATCCCACCCGGACCGCCGAGCTCGTTCGCCGGGCACTCCGACAGGCCCGGGCCGCCTGACTTCTCAGGCGACCCCGTCACTTCTCAGGCGTTGCATCGGCCGAGAAGTGCAGCATTCACCGGTGCACCGGTGAATGCCGCATCGGCCGGGTCCTCCCGTCCGACCCGAGTCAGCCCTCCCCGCGGATAGCGGCGGCGACGGCCTTGGGGACGTCGGGGTGGAAGACGGTGGGGATGATGAAGTTCGGGTTGAGCTCCTCGTCCTTCACGACGAGGGCGATCGCCTCGGCGGCGCGCAGCAGCATCTCGATGGTGACCTCGTGGGCACGGGCGTCGAGGAGGCCTCGGAAGACGCCGGGGAAGGCCAGCACGTTGTTGATCTGGTTGGGGTAGTCCGAGCGACCGGAGGCGACGACGGCGGCGTACTTGTCGGCCTCGGCGGGGTCGACCTCGGGGTCGGGGTTGGCCAGCGCGAAGACGACCGCGTCGGGCGCCATGTCCTGGATCCACTCCGCCTTGAGCACCCCCGGGGCCGAGACGCCGATGAACACGTCCGCGCCGTGGAGGACCGTGTGCAGGTCGCCGCGGACGCGGCGCGGGTTGGTCGCCTCGGCCAGCTGCTGGTGGACCAGCGAGAGCGTGTCGTCGTCGGCCGACAGCGCGCCCGACCGGTCGACGACGACGACGTCGGTGACGCCCGCGGCCAGCAGCAGGGTGACGATCGCGGTGCCGGCCGCGCCACCGCCGGAGACGACGACCCGCACCTCGGGCAGCGCCTTGCGTACGACGCGCAGCGCGTTGGTCAGCGCCGCCAGCACCACGATGGCGGTGCCGTGCTGGTCGTCGTGGAAGACCGGGATGTCGAGCGAGGCGCGCAGCCGGCGCTCGATCTCGAAGCAGCGCGGGGCGGCGATGTCCTCGAGGTTGATGCCGCCGAAGCCCGGGGCGATCATCTCGACCGCGCGCACGATCTCGTCGGTGTCCTGGGAGGCCAGGCAGATCGGCCAGGCGTCGATGTTGGCGAAGCGCTTGAAGAGTGCGGCCTTGCCCTCCATCACCGGCAGCGCGGCGCCGGGGCCGATGTTGCCCAGGCCCAGCACGGCGGAGCCGTCGGTGACGACGGCGACCGAGTTGCCCTTCACGGTCAGCCGCGGGATGTCCTCGGGGTGGTCGGCGAGCGCCTGGCTGACCCGACCCACCCCCGGCGTGTAGGCCATCGACAGGTCGTCGCGGTTGCGCAGCGGCACCTTCGAGGTGACCTCGATCTTGCCGCCGATGTGCAGCAGGAAGGTCCGGTCGCTCACCCGGTAGACCTCGACACCGGCGACCTCGTCGACCGCCGCCTCGAGCCGCGCGGCGTGCTCCGCGTCGGCGGCCGAGCAGGTGACGTCGACGACCAGCCGCTCGTGGCTCGACTCGGCCACGTCGATCGCGGTCACGATCCCACCGGCCTGGGCGATCGCCGTCGCCACCGCTCCGACGACCCCGTGGTCGGGGGCGGTGTGGAGACGCATGGTGATCGAGTACGACGAGGTGGTGGCGGCCATGCCTCGAACCCTCCCCCTCGTCGTCGGTTACCGGCAAGTCGGGTCCGCGATGGCTGCCATCAGCGGGGCCGGGATCGGTGTGACGGTCGCCACAAGTTTGCACTCCTTGATTGATAGTGCAAGAATGCACTTCATGTCCGAGAGTGCAACCACGTCGCTGCGGGAGCAGAAGCGCTGGGAGACCAGCCAGCGGATCACCCTGTGCGCGCAGCGGCTCACCGACGAGCACGGCCTGGACGGCTTCACCATGGACGACCTCGCCGGCGCCGCCGAGGTCTCCCGCCGGACCCTCTTCAACTACTTCCCGAGCAAGCTCGACGCCGTGCTCGGGGAGCACCCCGAGATCCCGCCCGCCGTGCTCGCCACCTTCCACACCGGCGGCCCGCACGGCGACCTGGTCGAGGACCTGGCCGAGCTGGCGCGGGCCGTGCTCGCCGTCAAGCAGCCGGACCGCGGTCAGGTCGAGCTGGTCCGCCGGCTGATGTCGACCAACCCCCGCCTCCTCGTCGCCGCCCACGAGCGGTTCGAGGGGATCACCGAGGAGTTCACCGAGCTCGTGCTCGAGCGCGAGGGCGCGGGTTTCGACCGCGCCCGGGCGCGGCTGCTGCTGCGCCTGCTCCTCGCCCTGTTCGACACCGCGCTCGTCGAGCTGCTCCAGGAGGGCGAGACCCGCTCCCTGGACGAGCTCTTCGAGGTGCAGCTCGCCACCACCCGCCAGCTCTTCACGAGCTGATCCCACAGCCACCCACTAGCCAGGAAGCCCACACCCATGGCCACCCTGCTCTACCGACTCGGCAAGACCGCCTACCGGCGGTGGCCGGCCTTCATCGCCGGCTGGGTCATCCTCCTCGTCGCGGTCGGCGGCATCGCCGCCGGCTTCTCCAAGCCCATGACCGACGCGTTCTCCATCCCCGGCATCCCGTCGGAGAAGGCCGCGGACCTCCAGCAGGAGCTCTTCCCGGCCAGCGGCGACGCGCTCGACAGCGCCAACGTCACCGTCGTCGTGTCCGCCCCCGAGGGGCACACGCTCGACGAGTCGCGCTACTCCAAGGCCGTCGACTCCCTCGTGTCCGACCTCGAGGCCCTCCCGCAGATGCCCGAGGACGCGCAGCTCGCCAACCCGGTCCAGGCCGCCGACGCCCAGCGCCAGCAGCTGATCGAGTCCGCGCGCCAGAGCGGCACGCCTCCGGGAGAGGCCAAGGCGAACGCCGAGGCGCTCAGCCCGCTCTCCTCCGACCGCCAGGTCGGCACCATCTCCTTCGAGTTCGACGTCGACACCTCCGCGGACGTCGCGGCGTCGACCATCGACGACCTCACCGCCGCGATGGACCAGGCCCGCGACGCCGGCCTGACCGTCGAGGCCAACGGCCAGGGCCTCAGCGGCGACGTCGAGGCCGGCGGCTCCTCCGAGCTGATCGGCATCGCGGTCGCCCTCGTCGTCCTCGTGCTCACCTTCGGCTCGCTCGTCGCGGCCGGCCTGCCGATCCTCACCGCCGTGTTCGGCGTCGCGCTCGGCATCACCGGCGTCACCGCGATGACCGCCTTCATGGACATCGGCTCCAGCACCCCGATGCTCGCCTCGATGATCGGCCTCGCGGTCGGCATCGACTACACGCTCTTCATCCTGGCCCGCTACCGCAACGAGCTGCACCACACCGAGGACCGCGAGGAGGCCGTCGGCATCGCCGTCGGCACCGCCGGGTCGGCCGTGGTCTTCGCCGGCCTCACCGTGCTCATCGCCCTGAGCGCGCTGGCCGTCGTCCGCATCCCGTTCCTGACCGCCATGGGCCTGGCCGCGGCCGCGACCGTGCTGATCGCGGTGCTCGTCGCGCTCACCCTGCTGCCGGCGATCCTCGGGCTGCTCAAGTCCAAGGCCTTCGGCGGCCGGGTACGCCGCTACGCCCCGCACCGCGAGCCCGACGGCCACGTGCTCAACAACGGCGTCCGCTGGGCGCGCCTGGTCGGCAAGCGGCCGATCGCCTTCGTGCTCGCCGTGATCATCGGCCTCGGCGCCCTGGCGATCCCGCTGAAGGACCTCCACCTGGCCTTCCCGACCGACAGCACCGCCGCCAGCGACACCACGCAGCGCAAGGCCTCCGACCTCATCACCGACGCGTTCGGCCCCGGTCGTGAGTCCCCGCTGATGATCGTCGTCGACGCGACCGACGTACCGGAGAAGGACCGGCAGGCCTCGATCGCGCAGGTCGCCGACTGGGCCGAGGGCCAGCAGGACGTCAGCAACGCCCAGGTGATCGCCACGAACGACGCCGGGACCGGCGCGCAGATCCTGGTGACCCCGTCGTCGGGACCCGACGACACCGCGACCGAGGACCTGCTCCAGGACCTGCGCGACGAGCAGGCCGGCATCGAGTCCGACACCGGCACGGTGATCGGCGTGACCGGGCAGACCGCGATCCAGACCGACGTCTCCGAGCGGCTGGCGGACGCCCTGCCGATCTACCTCGCCGTCGTCATCGGGCTCGCGTTCCTGCTGCTGATGCTGGTGTTCCGCTCGATCCTGGTGCCGCTCACCGCGACGCTCGGCTTCCTGCTGTCGGTGCTCGCCACCCTCGGCGTCACCGTGGCGATCTTCCAGCAGGGCACCTTCGGGCTGATGGAGGGTCAGCCGATCGTGAGCTTCATGCCGATCTTCCTGATCGGCCTGGTCTTCGGGCTCGCGATGGACTACCAGGTCTTCCTGGTCACCCGGATGCGCGAGGCGCACGTCCACGGCTACTCCACCAAGGAGGCGGTCGTCGACGGGTTCCGCAACAGCGCCCGGGTGGTCACCGCGGCCGCCACGATCATGACCGCCGTGTTCGCGGCGTTCATGCTGCAGGACCAGGCGATCATCAAGTCGATGGGCTTCGCGCTCGCCGTCGCGGTGGTGTTCGACGCCTTCATCGTCCGGATGGTGCTCATCCCGGCGACGCTCTACCTGCTCGGCGAGAAGGCCTGGTGGCTGCCGCGCTGGCTGGACCGCCTGCTGCCGAACGTCGACGTCGAGGGCGAGAACCTCGACCGGCCCTACCTGCGTGACGGGTCGTACGACGAGGAGCTCGACGGGCTGGCCGAGGAGTCCGGCACCCGGTCGTAGCGCGATCGTTACCTGCGCCACTCCGGAAGCACGTTTGGGGCGGCCGCCACGAGGAGACATCTCCCGTGGCGGCCGTTCCGACTTCCAGGGGTGCCCAATGTCGATCCACTCGTTCGTGATCGTGGCCTTGATGGCCTTCGTGCTCCTCGCACCGACCCTGATGGTCGCCGTGCTGGTCTCCGGCCTCTCCCGCCGCACCGCCGCCGAGCCAGCCGTCGCCCCGGTCCTGGACCACCGCTAGAGGGGCCGGGCCTCCACCCGCGCCGGCTGCTGGTGGCCGACGGGGTTGGCGTGCCCGTCGAGGTGGACGACGACCCGGCGCCCACCGGTGTCGAGCACGACCCGGTCGGGGGCGATCTCGACCACCTCGCCGCGCACCTCCCAGCGGTCCTCGTCCAGCCGCTCGAACCGACCGCCGGGCGCGCAGCGGCCGACGTCGGAGAGCGCAATCATCTCGACCGGCCGCAGGCTCGCGCCGTACCGGACCACGAGCAGGACGGCGAGCACGAGCAGGAGGTCGATCGCGAGGGTCACCCCGACCAGGACGCCCCGACGCTCCACGTGGGCTCCGGTCACCGTGCTGTGCACCAGGGGCAGGTTGACCAGGACCGCCAGCAGGAGGGCGGCCGCGACGCCGCGCCTCACTGGAGGGTCGCGGTCAGCCGCATGAGGTTGTCGACGTAGCGCTGCGTGCGCGTCCGCTCGCGCCAGGCGTCGAGAGTGAGCTCGGTGGACAGCGCGCGGTAGGTGTCCTGGACCTCGCGCAGCCGGGCCACGATCTCCGGGCCGGTCATCATCATCACGACCTCATAGTTGAGGGCGAAGGACCGCATGTCCATGTTGCTCGACCCGACGACGGCGACCTGGTCGTCGACGGAGAAGTGCTTGGCGTGCAGCACGAACGGCTCGGGGTAGAGCCAGATCCGCACCCCCGCGATCAGCAGTGCCTCGTAGTAGGAGCGCTGGGCATGGGCGACCATGAACTGGTCGGCGGTCGCGCTGACGAAGAGCTCCACCTCGACCCCGCGCTGGGCCGCCGTGGTCACGGCGTAGAGCAGCGAGTCGTCCGGCACGAAGTAGGGGCTGGTCAGCGAGAGCCGGCGCTCGGCGGAGTAGAGCATGGTGTTGAAGAGCCGCAGGTTGTTCTCGGTCACGAAGCCCGGTCCGCTCGGCACCACCTGGATCCCGACGTCGCGGACGACGCCGGTGTCGCCCGGGCGCGGCTGCGCCGCGGGCGGTAGGACGGCCACGAGGTCGCGCAGCGTCTCGCCGGTCTCGGTGAACCAGTCGGTGGCGAAAACGACGTTGAGCTCCTGGACGGCCGGGCCCTCGACGCGGGCCATCAGCTCGACCCAGGCCCGGCCGAGCTTCTGGTTCTTCGGCTTGTCGTAGCAGGCCTCGATGAGGTTCTGCGAGCCGCTGAAGGCGACCCGGCCGTCGACGACCAGGATCTTGCGGTGGTTGCGCAGGTCGGGCCGGCGTACCTCGCCCTTGAGGGGCCGGATCGGCAGCATCGGCGCCCACTGGATGCCGGTGCCCTCGAGCCGGCTCAGCATGTCCTGGTAGACGGGGATGCCCTTGGACCCGATGTGGTCGAAGAGGAAGCGCACCTGCACGCCCCGCGCGACGGCCCGGACCAGCTCCTCGAAGAACGGCGCGGTCACCTCGTCCCACGCGGAGATGTAGAACTGCACGTGCACGTAGTGCTCGGCGCTCGCGACCTCGGCCGCCATCGCCGCCACGCACCCCTCGTAGTCGTCGATCAGCTCGACGTCGTTGCCGAACGACAGCGGGAGCACGCCGAGGTTGCGGTTGAGGTGCGCCATCGTGCGCACCAGGGGCGGCAGCTCCGCGTGCCGGTCGGCGTCCGCGAGCTCGTCGAGCGGGGCGGCGGCCAGGATCGCGGCGTTGACCTCCTCCTGCTGGGCCCGGCGCTTGCGGCCCACGGAGGTGCGGCCGAAGAGCAGGAAGACGACGAAGCCGAAGAGCGGTACGGCGATGATGAGGATCAGCCACGCCATCGCGGTCTGCGGGCGACGGCCGCCGGGCAGCACCACCAGGGCGCTGAGGATGATCGCGATCTCGACCGCGAGGACGATCGCGGCGATCGCGGCCGAGGGCGAGGAGAGAGCGCCCGTCAACCGAGGAGCTTCTGCTTGGCGGCCGCGAACTCCTCGTCGCTGAGGATGCCCTGCTGGTGCAGCTCGCCGAGCTGGGCGATCTTGGCGACCAGGTCGTCGCCCGCGGCCGCCGCCGGGGCGGGCGCGACCGGCGCGGGCGCGGGTGCCGCGGCGGGAGGGGCGGCGTACTGCTGCTCGCGGTAGGCCTCCGCCTCCGCGCGCTCCTGGGCGCGCGCCACCTGCCGGCGGTTGACCGCGTTGGACGTCGCGGTGGCGGTGCCGGCGATGACCGCGGTCCGCGCCATCGTGCCCACCAGGCCTGGACGACCCATCCGTCGCATCATGTCAGGCCTCCTCTGCGTCGGGATCTGCGTCGCGCTGGGGATCGAGCTGGGCCGCGAACGCCGCGTCGACGTCCTCGGGCGCGATCCGGCCGAAGAGGGCGATCTCCGCGCCGAGCGCCTCCAGGTCGTCGACGGCCTGCTTGGCCCACAGCTCCTCGAAGACGAGGGCGAGGCCCTGCTGGCCGTCGCCCAACGACTCCGCGAAGACCTCGAGGTCGGCGTCGCTGAGCAGGTCGTTCTCGTCGATGTCGAGACCGGCCAGCTCCGCAGGCAGCCCCTCCTCGAGGTCGAGGAGCGCGAGGTCACCGCTCTCGTCGCGCAGGGCCACGACGCAGTCGATGAGCCGGATCGTCCCGGCCTGCACCGGTCGTCGTACGACGCCCACCATGTCGGCCAGGCCGACGTCTCCTGGGAACGCCACGAACAGGACTTCGACCGGACCTCTCTCCATGTCGATCACAGTAGGGTCGGCCCTCTGGCGGGAGGTCACCCAAGTCGGGTGAGCCGCATGGGTCCGCGGTCCCCCACGATGGGGCCGAGCGAGCAGGACGGACGGAGCTGGCGTGACGATCACGAGCGAACCCGGTCGGACCGGGCTGCCCCGCGGCGTCGTCGTGATGCTCGGCTTCGCGACCACCGTCGTGGTGATCGCCGGCCTCAAGGCCGCGGCCGACATCATCGCGCCGGCCTTCCTCGCCCTCGTCCTCACGGTGACGGTCCACCCGCTGCGCCGGTGGCTCGACCGCTACATGCCGACCTGGGCCGCGTCCCTGGTCTGCACGGTCGTCGTCTACCTGCTGATCGTGGGCCTCGCTCTCGCGGTCGTCGTCTCCGTGGCCCGCTTCGCGACCCTGGTGCCGCAGTACACCCACGAGTTCGACCAGCGGATCGCGGACCTCACCGCACAGCTCCACGACGCCGGCGTCAGCCAGGACCAGATCGACAAGGTCGGGTCGTCCTTCGACCTCGGCCAGCTGAGCGGCTTCATCGGCGACCTGCTCGGAGCGCTGCTGGGGCTGGTCTCCAACCTGTTCTTCATCCTCGCGCTCGTCCTCTTCATGACGATGGACGGTGGCTCGTTCCCGCGGCAGCTCGAGCACGCCCGGGCAGCCCGGCCGCTGATCATCGAGGCGCTGTCGTCCTTCGCCCACGGGACCCGCCGCTACCTCGCGGTCTCGACGGTCTTCGGCCTGATCGTCGCCGTCCTCGACACGATCGCACTGGCGATCCTCGACGTGCCGGCGCCGCTGCTGTGGGGTCTGCTGGCCTTCATCACCAACTACATCCCCAACATCGGCTTCGTGATCGGCCTGATCCCGCCGGCCGTCCTGGCTCTGCTCTCCGGCGGACCGGGGCTGATGATCGCGGTGATCGTCGTCTACTGCGTGCTCAACGTCGTGATCCAGTCCGTGATCCAGCCGAAGGTGGTCGGCGACGCCGTCGGTCTCTCGGCGACCCTGTCCTTCATCTCGCTGATCTTCTGGGCGTGGGTGATCGGACCGCTCGGCGCGCTGCTGGCGATCCCGCTCACCCTGCTGGCGAAGGCGCTGCTCGTCGACATCGACCCCTCGACCCGCTGGCTGCGTCCGCTGATCTCCAACAAGGACGAGGAGCCACTGGCCGAGCCCGGGGTCGCCGGCGCGTCGTGAGCCCGGTCGGTCGCCGGGTCCGCGGCCGGCTCCGCGACCTGCGGCCGCGTCGCGCGGACCTGCGGGCGGACCTGGTGGCGGGCCTGCCGCGGGCGATCGGCAGCGTCCCGGACGGCATGGCGGCGTCCGTGCTCGCCGGACTCAGCCCCACCCACGGCCTCTACGCCTCCTTCGCCGGACCGATCGCCGGCGGCCTGAGCACCAGCACCCGGCTGATGGTGATCACGACGACGAGCGCCGCGGCGCTCGCGGCCGGCTCGACGCTCGCGGAGGTCGACCGGGCCGAACGCGCCGATGCGATGCTCTGGCTGACCCTGGTCGCGGGCGCACTGATGATCGCCGCCGCCGTGCTGCGGCTCGACCGGTTCATCCACTTCGTCTCCTACTCGGTGATGCTGGGCTTCCTCGGCGGCATCGCGACCAACATCGTGCTCGGCCAGCTGCCCACGCTGCTCGGGTCGCCGACCGAGGGCGGAGTCGCGGTCCAGAAGGCCTGGTACGTCGTCACGCACCCGGGCGGCGTCCACCTCGCGACCGCGGCCTGCGGGCTGGGCGCGCTCGCCCTCCTGGTCGGCCTCGGCCGGACCCGCTGGGCGACGTACGGCGCGCTCGTGGCGCTCGTCGTGCCGACCGCGGTGGTCTGGCTGACGGACGCCTCGACCGTCGCCCGCGTCTCGGACGGCGGCGCGATCCCGACGGGCCTCCCGACGCCCGGGCTGCCCTCCCCCGGCGCCTTCAGCCTGTCGCTGCTGGTCGGTGCGGCCTCGGTCGCCGCGATCGTGCTCGTGCAGGGCGCCGGCGTCGCCGAGGCGTTGCCCAGCCCCGACGGCAGCCGGTCGTCGGGACGCCAGGACTTCGCGGCCCAGGGCGTCGGCAACCTCGCGGCCGGGCTCGTGGGCGGGCAGGTCGTCGGCGGGTCCGTCAGCCAGTCGGCGCTCAACGTGGCCGCCGGAGCCCGATCACGCTGGGCGTCGGTCTTCAGCGGCTGCTGGATGCTCGCCATCCTGCTGATCTTCTCGGGCCTCGTCGGCCGGGTCGCGATGCCCACCCTGGCCGCGGTCCTGGTCTTCGCGGGGTGGTCGACCATCCGGCCCGCCGAGCTCTGGTCGGTCGCCCGGGCGGGGTCGATCCCGGCGATCGCGATGGTCTGCACCTTCGTCGCGGTGCTGGCGCTGCCCGTCGCCGAGGCGGTGGGCGTCGGGCTCGCGGCCTCCCTGCTGATGCAGCTCAACCGGGAGGCGCTGGACCTCCGGGTCGTCCGGCTCCGGCTCGACGACCGGGGCCGGCTCGTCCAGGAGCCCGCACCCAGCCGGCTGCTGCCGTACGACGTCCTCGTGCTCGACGTCTACGGCTCCCTCTTCTTCGCCGGCACCCGGACCCTGCAACGTCAGCTGCCGCCGCCGCCCGCCGCGAAGGCCGGGCCGCCCGGCCACGGACCGGTCGTGGTGCTGCGGCTGCGCGGGCGCTCGACCCTCGGCTCGACGTTCCTGAAGATGATCGGGGACTACGCGCACCAGCTCGCCGCCGTCGACGGTGCCCTCTACCTGTCCGGGGTCGACGCGGCCCTGGTGCGCCGCTGGGACCGCGACGGCACCACCCGCGCGTACGGCAACGTCCGGGTCTTCGAGGCCACCCCGGTGATCGGTGAGTCGACCACCTTCGCGATCCAGGTCGGTCGTACCCATCGCGTCAGTCCGGGATCGTGACCACCTCGACGACGCCGATCCCCAGCGAGTTCAGGAGGTTGAGCACTCCCTGGAGCTCCTGCTGGTCGGTCATCTCGCCGGTCAGGGTCGTGGTCGCCGGCTGCGTCCGCGCGACGAGGTGCGGGAAGGCGCCGCTGAGCTCGTCGGTGATCTCGGCGTCGACTCGGATCAGCATCCTGGTCATGCCGTCACCTCCGCGGTCGGGTCCGCCACCCACCGGTGTTCCCTTGGCAGGACGCTAAGTCCGCGACGACGCCCCGTCCTCATACGAAACGGGCGAGGACGGACCGGTGCCGGGCCGCTTGGCTGGGCGCATGAGCTCCCCCGCCCTCCCCGGCCCGTCGCCTCGGGGGCTCGCGCACGGCGGGCAGGGCCGATGGCGACCCTGACGGCGTGGCGCTTCGACAGACCGGACACCGCCGACCGCGCCGCCCGGCTGCTGCAGGGCGTCGGCCCCGGCGACCCGCCGATCGGCCACGCCGCCGCCGTCGTGGCCTGGCCCGCCCACGACCGGCGGCCGCTCACGAGGACGCTCGAGGTCGCTGACCCGGGTGCGCTGGGCGACGGCTTCTGGGGACTGCTCTTCGGCCTGGTGTTCTTCGTGCCCCTCCTCGGCGCCGCGCTCGGTGCACCGACCGGCGCTCTCGCCGGGTCACTCGCCGACGTGGGGATCGACGACCACTTCGTCAACCGACTGCGCGACCGGGTCACGCCCGGCACCTCCGCGCTGGTGGTGCTCGCCCCCGACCTCGTCGTCGACCGGCTGCAGGCCGCCCTCGCCGACGGTCCCCGTGCCGAGCTCATCCGGACCGATCTCGACCCCGACCACGAAGCCGCCCTGCGGGCCGTGTTCGGCGGGTGATCTCGACGACTCGCCGGGTCGGAAAAACTGACACGAGTTGAATCCGAGGGCTCGGGCGTCGAGACTCACCCTGCCGGGTGAGGGTCCGGCACAGGGAGACCACAGGGAGCGGCCATGGCGCGCACCAGCGGCATACCTGCTTCCGACCTGCCCGGGCGCGCCGCCCCGGCACCGGCCGCGCCGAGCCCGCGGCCGCCCGAGGTCCTGGTCTCCCGCAGCCGGCTCGACGGCTTCCTCGACGGGGTCCCCGACACGCTCGTCAACCTCGTCGTCGCCCCGGCCGGCTCGGGCAAGACCGCGGCCGCGGCCGCCTGGTCCGAGCGCGTACGCCGCTCCGGCCGCCAGGTCACCGTCGCCTGGACCAGGGGCGACCGGGCGGCGGAGGTCGAGGCGCAGCTGACCGCCCACCACTGCCCCGACGCCGGCCCGACCATCATCGTCATCGACGACGTGCACCTCCTCGCGCCCGAGCCGAGCCGGCTGCTCGCCGACCTGCTCGCCTCCGGCCCGGAGGCGGTGCGGCTGCTCCTGATCGGCCGGAGCGCCCCCGACGTCGTCCCGGTCTCGCTCGCCCTGTCCGGCTCGGTGCGCACGCTGCGCATCGACGACCTGCGCTTCACCGACGACGAGGCCGCCACCCTGGTCCGCACCCACCACCCCGACGCGTCGTCCGACGACGTCGCCGCCGTCATCGAGCAGGCCGACGGCTGGGCCGCCGCGCTCGTGCTCGGGGCCCGGGCGCTCGCGGGCTCCGCCAACGCGGCCGACGCCCGGGCCGCCCTGGCCGCCACCCGGCAGCCGGTGCTCGACTACCTGCTCCACGAGGTCTTCGAGGGCCTCGCCCCGGACCTCGCGACCGTGCTGCTCACCACCTGCCAGGACGCCCAGGTCACCGCCGACGACGCCGTGCTGCTCTCCGGCAACCCGCAGGCGCCCGCCGTCCTCGACCAAGCGGCCGCCGCCGGGCTGCTGGTCACCAGCTACCGCGAGGACGACGGCGGCACCACCGGCTGGCGCTACCACCCCCTGCTGCTCGACCTGCTCCGCCGGCGTACGGCGCCGACCGGCCCGGACTGGCCGGTCTTCGTCGCCGCGCACCGCCGCGCGACCGAGGTCTACCTCGACCGGCACGAGGCCGAGCTCGCGGTGCGGCACGCCCAGGTCGTCGGCGACCTCGACCTCCAGCTCCGGGTGCTCCGCGAGTTCGCGGCGGACCTGCTCACCCGGCGCCGGGCCGACACGCTCGCGGCGGCGCTCGGAGCGATCCCCATCGACGTCCGGGCCGAGCACCTCGACCTGATCGTCCTGCAGGCCACGCTCCTGCGCGCCCAGGGCCGGATCGACGCCGCGAAGGTCGCGACCGACCGTGCGCTGGAGGCGGAGGCGACCGCCCGCGGCCCGATCCCCCGCGGCACCGCCGCCCAGCTGGCGGCGCTCAAGCTGTGGCTCGCCCGCTACGGCTGGCTCGAGTCGCGCACCGCGATCGACAGGGCCGAGGCGGTCCTCGGCTGCCGTCACGACGAGGAGGTCAGCGCCCACGACCTCACGGGGATCGGGCCGCTGCCGGCCGCCTGGCTGACCCTCGAGCTGTCCTACTTCCAGACCTGGCTGGGTGACCACGAGCTCGCCACCATCCACGTCCAGGACGTCACGATGTACGCCCAGCAGGTCGACCTGCCGTCGCTGTCCCGGGCCTCACTCGCCCAGCGCGCGATGCTCGAGCTGGTCGCGGGGGCCTACCAGAGCGCGCTCACCACGGCGGAGTCGGTGCTGCTGATCCCGGCCGGCTCGCGGCACGACGTCGCCGACGCCCGCGCCCACCTGGCCCGCGGCTGGGGGCTCTTCCAAGAGCTCCGCGTGCCCGAGGCCGAGGCCGCGCTCGCGGCGTTCGACGCGACCCCGGGCGAGCTGCTCGACCCCCTCCTGATCTGCCTCGGCCGCCTGCTGCGGGCCTGCGTGCTCACCGCGAACGGCGAGGTCGAGGCCGCCCGCCGCGTGCTCGACAGCCGCGGCGACGTGCCCGGGATGCTCCCCCGCTTCATCCAGCGGCTCGACCAGCTGGTCCGGCTGCTGATCGCCGTCACCATGGGCGACCGGGTCGCGATCGAGGCCGTCGTGCTCGCCGCACGCGAGGTGGACGCCGAGCCCGAGGCGCTGCTCGCCGAGGCGCTGCTGGTCGGTCTCGGCGGCGACGAGCAGCGGACCGTGCGGCTGCTGACCGAGCTGCTGCCCCGCACCGTCGACCTGACCTCGACCATCGGCATGGCGGCCGCCGTCGCCCGGGTCGCCTTCCTGCACCGGCTCGGCACCCCGGCCTCGGTGCAGTCGGCGCGCGACCAGGTCCCCGAGCTGCTCGGCCGCGCCGCGCCCCAGCGCCTGCTGTGGATGCTCTCGCTCGGCAGCATGGTGAGTCCCGGCTTCACCGAGCTCATCGCCGCCCAGGCCGAGGGCCCCGACCCCCACCCCTTCGCGGCCCGAGCGAGCGAGACGCTGCGCGGCGTACGCCGCCCCTACCCGGACCCCGTCCCGAGCCGGGACCCCTCCCTGTCCGCCGGTGCCGAGGCGCTGCTGACCGCCCGCGAGCGGGAGGTGCTCGGCCAGCTGGCGCTCGGCGGCGGCAACGCCGACCTGGCACGCGCGCTCTTCGTCAGCGAGAACACCGTGAAGACGCACCTCGCGTCGATCTACCGCAAGCTCGACGTCGACCGACGCGTGGACGCCCTCCGCGTCGCCCGGGCCCGGGGGCTGATCTGACCCGCCGCGGCCGAGCACCGAGTTCGCATACGGCGCGTGCGGATATCACCCCGATCCTCATTCGCGGGGATGAGGACCACCATCGGTCGAGGTCATACTGTCCGGAGTTCACTGCAGACAGGGACCACCATGGCCGCATCGGGGTCGACCAAGGGGCCACGTGAAGCCGTGACGGGCCACGAGGCTGGGCACGAACCTGGGCACGACGCTGGGCACGTCCCTGCGCTGCCGCGGGACTACGTCCGCCGCGAACGCCTCTGGAGCCGGCTCGACGACGCGACCGAGGGAGCGGTCACCGTGCTCGTCGGTCCCGGGGGCGCCGGGAAGACGCTCGGCGTGGCCGGCTGGCTGCGCGACCGCCGCCGCGCCGCCGGCGCGCGCTGGGTCTCCGGCGACCTCGGCTGGGTCCCCGAGCGCCTCGACGCGGTGCTCACGCACCCCGGCCTCGTGGTCGTCGACGACGCCCACCGGCTGCCGCTGGCCACGATCCAGCACATCGATCGACTGCTCGACCGCGACCCGGGCTCGCTGCGGCTCGTGCTCGCCACCCGGTGGGACCTGCCGCTGACCCGGCTCGGCCCCGAGCTGCTCGGGCAGCTGACCCTGCTCCGGGGAGACCTGCTGCGCCTCGACGACGCCGAGTCCGCGGCCGTCGTGGCGGCCCACGCCCGCACGGGCTCCGCCGACGTCGCCACGGCGATCGCCAGCCGCAGCCAGGGCTGGTGCGCCGCCGTGGTCCTCGCCGCCCGGACGGTGGGTGCCGCCCCGGACCCGCTCGCGGCCGCCCGGCAGTACGCCCTGGGCCACTCGGCCACCGACCGGGTCGCGAGCGAGGTGTTCTCGACGCTGCGTCCGCGCGAGCGGCACCTGCTGCTGTGCGTCGCGAGCGAGCCGCAGGTCACCCCGCGCCTCGCCGAGCACCTGACCCGGGACCCCGGTGCCGGCGAGGTGCTCGCCGACCTCGAGCTGACCGGCCTGCTGGTCACCCGCGTGACCACGCCCGAGGGCCTCGACGACACCGAGGCGGAGACCCGCTACGCGATCCACCCGCTCCTGGCCGAGATCGTGCGTCGCCGGATCGCCAGCGGTGGCGTCGACGTGATGCGCGCGGCGTCGACGGTGCAGCGTGCCGTCCTCGTCGACGTCGCCCGCGGCGACACCGAGCGGGCGCTGCGCCGCCTCGTCGCGATCGGCGACCACGCGGCCGCGGCCGCCGTGCTGGCCAGCGAGGGACCGGCCCTGCTGCTCCGGGGTCACGGCGACCTCCCGCGCGAGCTGGCGTGGAGCGAGCGCTCCGCCCTCGAGGACAACCCCGAGACGTGGTTCGCGCTCGCCCTGGACCGGTGGTTCGTCGGCGACGTACGCCGGGCGGTGCACTGGCTCGACCGGCTGGTCGCAGCACCGGAGGGCGAGTGCCCGACCGCGCGGCTCGAGGCCGCATGCGCGGGTGTGATGCGCGCCCGGCTCGGGCTCGAGCCCCTCGGTCCGGCGATCGAGCGCGGCGAGGCGGCGTACGCCGCGACCCCGGCGAGCAGCAGCGCCGTCCTGCCCATCCTGCTCTGGGAGCTCGGCAGTGCCCATGCGTGGAGCGGCGACCTCGACCGCGCCGCCGAGCTGCACCTCACCGGAGCCCGGCTCGCCCGGGCGCTCGGCCTGCCGCGGCTCGAGGCCCCGATGCTGACGAGCCTGGCGCTGGTCGAGTACGCCCGCGGTCGCGTGCTCGCGAGCAACGAGGTGGCCGACGAGGCGGACGCGATCCTGGCGGCCCACGGCCTCGACCTCCCCTACTCCGTCGGCCGACTGGACCTGGTGCGCGGGCTCGGCGCGGCCAACGACGTCCCGACCCACCCCACGAGCTGGGTTTCCGAGCCGCTCACCTCGCTCCACGAAGCCGACCTCTTCACCGCCTTCTGGGCCCGGCTGCTGCGCGCCCGGATCGCGCTCGCGACCGGCTCGCTCCTCGCGGCCGAGCGGATCCTCGAGGAGCCGCTCCCCGTACCCCTGCCCCGTCACCTGGTCCTGACGGGCGCCGTCGAGCGTGCCCTGATGGCGACCCTGTCCCGCGACAGCGCCACGCTGCTCGCGACCGCCGAGAGGCTCGCGGCGCAGGGCTGCCCGGGTGACGCCGCCTTCGTCTCCGCGCTGCGCGCCGACCTCGCGGGCGACCCGCGGCGGGCCACCGCGCTGCTCGAGGAGGCCGTCCGTGACGGCCGCTGCCGGCAGCCCCACACCCGCGCGCACGCCGCCGTGCTCCTCGCCCAGCTCCTCGACGCCACCGGCGACGGCCGGGCGGCGCGCGAGGCGCTGACCGAGGCGCTGTCCCTGACCGAGGTGCGCCGCGACGTCATCCCGTTCCTCGACTGGAGCTGGCACGGCACCCGGGTGCTGCCGCTCCTCCAGCGCCACCTCGAGACGCAGCCGTCCGAGTGGGGCACCGAGCTGCTCGCGATCGTCACCGACGTGCCCAGCCTGGTCACGACGTACGGCCCCCGTACCGCGGGCGAGACCGAGGAGCCGCCGGCGGTCCCGGCGCCGCTGCTCAGCCCGCGGGAGAGGGACGTGCTCCTCGAGCTGGCCCGCGGGTCGACGTACGCCGACATCGCCGGCAGCCTCTTCGTCTCCGAGAACACCGTGAAGACCCACGTGTCCAGCCTCTACGCCAAGCTGGCGGTCAACCGCCGCAGCGCCGCCCTGGCCGCGGCCCGCGCGATGCGCCTCCTCTGACCGGGCCGATCACCCAGAACGGGTGAAGGTCACGCCGCGTCCGCAGCACCAGACTCGAGATGACTCGGGACCAGGTGAGAGGGCAGGCAGATGAACGAGGACTTCAACGGCCACATCGAGCTCGACGTGCGGGACTCGACGCCGGACTGGACGCCGTACGCGCTGAAGGTCGCGCCGGACGGTGCGCCGAACGTCCTCGTGGTCCTCTACGACGACACCGGGCTCGCCGCCTGGTCGCCGTACGGCGGTCGCATCAACATGCCCACCATGGATCGGCTCGCGCGCGACGGGCTCACCTACACGCAGTGGCACACGACCGCCCTGTGCTCGCCGACCCGATCGACCTTCCTCACCGGCCGCAACCACCACGTCAACCGGTGCGCCACGATCATGGAGGCCACCGACGGCTTCCCGGGTGCCGCGGGTCGGATCCCCCCGGAGTGCGCGACGATCAGCCACCTCCTCCAGGACAACGGCTGGTCGACCTTCTGGGTCGGCAAGGACCACAACGTGCCCGAGGAGGACAACGCCCCCGGCGGCAACCGGTCCATGTGGCCGCTCCAGCTGGGCTTCGACCGCTTCTACGGCTTCCTCGGGGGCGAGACGAACAACTGGTATCCCGACCTGGTCGAGGACAACCACTTCATCGAGCAGCCCTCCTCCCCCGAGGAGGGCTACCACCTCTCGAAGGACCTCGCCGACCAGGCGCTCGCGATGCTCCGCAACCAGCAGGCGTCGAACCCGTCGAAGCCCTGGTACCTGTGGTTCTGCCCCGGCGCCAACCACGCCCCGCACCACGCGCCCGAGGAGTACATCAAGAAGTACGAGGGCGCCTTCGACGACGGCTACGAGGCCTACCGCGAGTGGGTGCTCGCCCGGATGATCGAGCGCGGCATCATGCCGGAGGGCACGGAGCTCACGCCGCTCAACCCGATGCCCGAGGAGGCCGCCAACCCGGCCGACTTCGTCCGGCCCTGGGACGAGCTCGCCGACGACGAGAAGCGGCTCTTCAGCCGCTTCGCCGAGGTGTACGCCGGCTTCTCGGAGTACACCGACGCCCAGGTCGGCCGGATCATCGACTACCTCGAGGAGACCGGCCAGCTCGACAACACCCTGGTCTTCTACTGCGCCGACAACGGCGCCTCGGGCGAGGGCTCGCCCAACGGGTCGGTCAACGAGAACAAGTTCTTCAACGGCTACCCCGACGACCTCGCCGAGAACCTCGCGATGCTCGACAAGCTGGGCAGCGCCGACACCTACAACCACTACCCGACCGGCTGGGCAGCGGCGTTCTCCTCGCCGTTCCAGATGTTCAAGCGCTACTCGCAGTTCGCCGGCGGCACCTGCGACCCGATGGTGATCCACTGGCCGAAGGGGATCGAGGCGAAGGGCGAGATCCGGCACCAGTACCACCACTCGACCGACATCGTCGCGACGATCCTCGACGTGACCGGGCTCGAGATGCCCGCCGCCTACCGCGGGGTCGATCAGCACCCGCTCAACGGGGTCTCGATGCGCTACAGCTTCGACGCGCCCGCCGACGGTCCGACCGAGAAGACCGTGCAGTACTACGCGATGCTCGGCACCCGCGGCATCTGGAAGGACGGCTGGAAGGCCTCGGCCGTCCACGCCCCGATCAGCGGCAAGGGCAACTTCGCGCAGGACGCCTGGGAGCTCTACCACGTCGCGGAGGACCGCTCGGAGTCGAAGGATCTCGCCGCCGAGATGCCCGAGAAGCTCCAGGAGCTGGTCGACGCCTGGTTCGCCGAGGCCGAGGCCAACTACGTGCTGCCGCTCGACGACCGCACGGCCGTGCAGCTGACCACCATCCAGCGCCCGCAGGTCGAGCCGCCGCGCGAGCGCTACGTCTACTACCCCGGCGCCGTCGCCGTCCCCGAGAGCGTCGCCGTCAGCGTGCGCGGCCGGTCGTACAAGATCATCGCGGACGTCATCCTCGACGAGGGGGCGCAGGGCGTGATGTTCGCCCACGGCTCGCGCTTCGGCGGCCACGCGCTCTTCCTCCAGGACGGGAGGCTGCACTACGTCTACAACTTCCTCGGCATCCCGCCCGAGCAGTCCTTCAGCTCCGAGGCGCTCACGCCGGGGCCGCACGCGCTCGGCGTCGAGTTCGTCCGCGAGGGCGCGGGGCAGTACGGCGAGTCGACCGGCACGGCGAAGCTCTACGTCGACGACCAGGTCGTCGCCGAGGGTCCGATGCGCGCCCAGGTCGGCAAGTTCACCCTCTGCGGCGACGGCCTGTGCGTCGGCTTCGACAGCGCCGACACCGTGAGTCGGCAGTACACCAACCCGTTCCCGTTCAGCGGCGGCAAGCTGCTCGCGGTGACGGTCGACGTCAGCGGCGAGTCCTACCTTGACCTGGAGCTCGAGGCAGCGGCCATGCTGTCGCGTGAGTGAGGAGTGAGATGAGCAAGCACGCATCCGGCCACGCCGAGGTGGTCGAGGTCGAGCCGTTGCCGCTGGGGCTCGCCCAGCTGGCCGACCACTGGGCGTGGGTCCTCGCCTACGGGCTGATCACCCTCGGTCTCGGGATCGTGCTGGTGGTCTGGCCGCACGCCACGGTCGGCGTGTTCGTCGCCCTCCTCGCCATCCAGCTGATCGTCGGAGGCGTCTTCAACATCGTCCGCGCCCTCTCGATGAGCCGGGCCGACGGCGGGATCCGCGCCCTGGTCGGGCTGCTGGGCGGCGTCTGCCTGGTCGTCGGCCTGCTCATCCTGCGCGACCCGCTGCAGACCGTGGTCGTGCTCGGGATGGTCCTCGGCGTCCTCTGGGTGGTGTCCGGCGTCATCGGCATCATCGGTGCCGTCGTGGCCCCACCTCCTGAGGGCCGTGGCTGGGAGCTGCTCGGCGGGATCGTGAGCCTCCTCGGCGGTGGGTTCCTGCTCGTCTACACCGACATCTCGCTGCACGTGCTGGTCGTGTTCGTCGCGATCTGGCTGATGGTCGCGGGCCTGATCGCCGTCGCAGCCTCCCTCCGGCTCCGGACCCTCGGAAGGGCCTGAGGTGTCCGACGCCGAGCTCGCGGAGCTCCGCGCCGAGGTGGAGCGGCTGAAGGGTCGTCGTACCGGCTGGTGGCGGCCGGTGGTCGCGACACTGCTCATCGTCGTGATGGCGATCCTGGCGCCCCTGTCGGTGGTCGCACGGTGGGCCCACGACACGGTGTCGGACACCGACCGGTACCTCGAGACCGTCGCCCCGCTCGCGAGCGACCCCGCCGTCCAGGCGGCGGTGACCGACCGGATCACCACGGAGATCGTGACCCGCCTCCAGGTCGACGACGTCACCCAGCAGGCCGTCGACGCCCTGAGCGACCAGGGCCTGCCGCCGCTCGCGGCCTCGAGCCTCCAGGCGCTGGCCTCACCCCTGTCGGACGCCATCGAGGGCTTCGTCCACGACCAGGTGCAGAAGCTCGTGGAGTCCGACGAGTTCGAGACCGCCTGGACCGAGGCCAACCGACAGGCGCACGTCCAGATGGTCGCGGTGCTGACCGGCAAGGACACCGACACCGTCCAGATCACCGACAACGCCGTCAGCATCAACCTCGCCACGCTCATCGACACCGTCAAGCAGCGCCTCATCGACCGCGGCTTCACGATCGCGGAGCGACTGCCCACCGTCAACGCGCAGTTCACGATCTTCCAGTCCGACGACATCACCAAGGCGCAGACCGCCTTCCGGCTCCTGAACGCGATCAACACCTGGCTGCCGATCCTCGCGCTCCTCTGCCTGATCGGGGCCGTCGCCGTGGCACGGTCGTGGCGGCGCACGCTCGTGGCCGGCGCGCTGGCGCTCGCCCTGTCGATGCTGCTGCTCGGCGCCGGCCTCAACCTCGGCCGCGAGGTCTACCTCAACGCCGTCCCGACCGACCAGCTCCCGCTGGACGCCGCGGCCGCCATCTACGACCAGCTCGTCCACTTCATCCGGCTCGCGCTGCGCGCGCTGCTCGTCGTGGCCCTGGCCGTCGCCTTCGTCGCCTGGGTCACCGGCCCCGAGCGGGCGCCGACGGCGCTGCGCTCGGGGACGTCGCGCGCCATCGGGGTGGCCCGCAGCGGCGGCGAGCGCGCGGGTCTCGACACCGGACGGCTCGGCGTCGCGCTCGCGACGTACAAGACGCAGATCCGGGTCGGGGTCCTCGGCCTGGCACTGCTGCTCTACGTGATGCGCGACCACCCGACCGGGTCGTTCGCGATCTGGCTGCTCGTGATCGCCGCGGTCATCCTGCTCGTCGTGGAGCTGCTCGCCCGACCGCCCGCCACGCCGACCCCACCACCCGAGTGACCGTCGGGTCCTCGGAGACGATCCGGCCGACCAGCGCCGAGCCGACCAGCACGGCGGCGAAGCCGATCAGCCAGGTCGAGATCGCCAGGATGACGCCCAGCGTCCCGAACTGCTCGGCGTTGGCGTGCACGTAGGGCGGCATCAGCCACGACGAGCCCCGGTTGTAGCTCACGCCGATCGCCCCGGTCAGCACCGCGCCGAGCAGCAACCTGCTCCAGGCGACGCGGCCGAAGAGCAGCACCCAGCTCGTCGCCCACCAGATGATCGTGAGGAGCACGACCTGGACGACGAACGCCGCCCCGTCACCGAGGAGTCCGCCCAGCCCGTCGGCGATCCGGCGCAGCGCGCCCGCGAGCTGCAGGGTCATCAGCCAGCCGAGCAGCCAGAGCAGGCACCGGCGCGCACCGGAGATGCCACCGACGTGGGGCACCTCCCAGATCCGCTCGTACATCCGCTGCACCGCCCGCGCGAAGCTCGTGGCCGAGAAGATCGTGATCAGCAGCCCGATGATGCCGGTCTGGGTGCGCACCTGGTCGCTGCTGACCTGCCCCTCGATCAGCTTCGTGCCGTCGCCACCGACGCCGGCCGCGTGGGAGAACGTGTGCACCGCATCGCCGCTCAGGTGCGGCAGGAAGGCGGTCAGCACCACCAGCATCGGGATCAGCGCGAGGAGCCCCTGCGCGGCGATCAGCATGCACCGGTCGATGAACTCGATCCGCACGAACTCGCTCACCAGCCGCCCGAGGACCGGGGTCCTCTCGACCAGGTCGACGGCCTGGTCCCGGCGGGTGCGGTACGTCGTCGTCGCCCGGTCGCGGATCGCGGTGAGATCCACCCCCACTCACCTCCCGTGTCCCCGCCGCCGGGTCCGGCAGGATGGGCCCATCCTCGGGTGGTGGCCGAGAGGGACGCTCACCCGAGGAGGGTGATTCGCGGAGGAGGTCGGCGATGACCGGATGGCGGCGCGTGGCGCGCGACATCGCGATCGCGGTGCTGGCGATCGTGCTCTACTTCGTCCTCCCGGTCGGAGGCGAGCTCGACCGCGGGCTGATCGAGCGTGGCGTGCTGAGCATCGTCTGGATCTCGGCCGTCGGCGCGATCGTGCTCTGGCAGGTGCTCCGCCAGATCGAGCAGCCCGCACGCCGGGTCGACGGCCTGGTGCTCTCGATGCTGTGTGGCGTGCTGGTCTTCGCCCTCGCCTTCTACCGGCTCCAGGTCGAGGACCCCACGCAGTTCCACGGCATGTCCACGCGGCTGGACTCGCTCTACTTCACGATGACCACCCTGCTCACGGTCGGCTTCGGCGACGTCAACGCCTCCGGCCAGGTCGCGCGCTTCCTCGTGCTGCTGCAGATGGTCTTCAACATCGTCGTGCTCGCCACCGCTGCCACGACCCTCAACAACCGCGTGCGCGAGAACGCCCTGCGGCGGGCCGAGGCACGGCGCAACCGCCCCTAGCGTCCCTGTCCGCCTCCTCCGGCGTGGCGACAAAAGACATTTACAGAAATACGTGGTCACCGTCCGCTGTGGTCACCCGAAGCGATTTCCAGCAGCCTCTCGGCTTACAGGTACGTCGGGGTCGACCGTTGTGGCCCGGACCGAAAGACGAAAGATAGGTCGAATCAGACTAGAACACTTGTTCGATTCGATGTACAATGTGGTATGGTCACGACGCAGACTCCTACCGCACCGTCGGTGCTGCTGGATGCCGCTGCAGAACAGACCCGACTGGCGTTGATGGCCGAGGCCGAACGACTCTCGTTGGCGCTGCGCTGGGCCCAAGCCCACCCCGCACCGGTCACCGACGCAGTCGTCGACGAGCTCGGCGACCTGATCATGTACGCCGACCAGCCCGCCACCCTCGCGGGCGAAGGTGCGCCCGGGATGAGCGAGTTCGCGGTCGCGGAGTTCGCCACCGCCTGCGGCCTGTCCACCTACCAAGGAAGGGCGCTCATCGGCGCCGCCCTCGAAGCCCACCACCGCCTCCCGAAGCTCTGGAAGCGAGCGATGGCCGGGGACGTGGCGGTGTGGAAGGTCCGCCGGGTCACCGAACAGACCCACCGCCTCCCACCCGGCGCTGCCGCCGAGGTCGACTCCGCCCTGGCGCCCGTGATCGGGACCTGCTCCTACGCCCAGATCGAACGTGCCGTCGCCGCAGCCGCCGCCCGCGTCGACGACGAACACGAAGAGATGGAACGCCTCGACCGCTGGCAGCAACAACACCTCGAGATCCGCCTCGACGCCGCCGCCCTCAACGGCGGCCTCGTGCCCGTCTCCGGGCTCCTCGACTATGTGGATGCGGTCGCCCTCGAAGCCCGGCTCAAGACCGGCGCCGCCCTCCTCGGCGAAACCCACCCCGAGCTCGACCTCGACATCCGCCGCGCGATGGCCGCCGGCCGCCTCGGCGCCACCGGCGATGCCGTGTCACGGGAGATCGTGGTCTACACCCACCACGAACCCGACCAGACCCACGACATCCTCGACGTCGAAGGCACCCACGGCCGGCTCGGGCACACCACCATCGAGCAGATCGCCGGCTGGTGCCAGCTCGCCGGCACCAAGGTCACCATCAAGCCGGTGTTGGAGCTGGACTCCGAGATCTCGGTCGACCGCTACGAGCCGTCCGCCCAGCAACGCGAGCAGACGATCCTGACCTGCCCCACCTGCGTCTTCCCCAGCTGCTCAAAGTCGGCCCGCGGCTGCGACCTCGACCACATCACCGCCTACGCCCACGGCGGCAAGACCACCTCCTGGAACCTCGCCCCCCTGTGCCGCTACCACCACCGCCTCAAGACCTTCGGCCACTGGACCTACACCAGGCTCGCCCGCACCCGGTTCGAATGGACCTCACCATCCGGCAAGCACTACCTCGTCGACCTCACCCACAAGCGACGACGAACCCGCTGACCCCACCCCACCGGCCGACGGAAAGGACCCGGTGGGGCCACCGTCATGTCTGGTCGAGGATCTCCCGAGCGGTGGCCGCTCCGGAGCGGACGGCGCCCTCCATGTAGCCGGTCCACTCGACGGCGTACTCGGCGCCGGCCCAGTGGATCCGGCCGATCGGCGGCCGCAGGGCCTCGCCGAACGCGGTCCACACCCCGGGCGCGAAGTGGGCGCCGTAGCAACCGCGGCTGAACTCCTCGGCGCTCCAGTCCTTCTCGACGTAGGCGGTCGGGTGCGCGGCGCGCGGACCGAGGTAGGTCACGAAGGCGTCGATGACCGCGCGGCGCCGGTCGGCCTCGGGCAGGCGCTGCCAGCGGCGTGCCTCGCCGCCCTCGACGAAGCCGAGGAGGATGCCGATCTCACCGTCGGGCGGGGAGACGTCGAAGGTGACCTTGACCGGGCCGGTGTCGCTGGCGACCTGGCCGTTGAGGCCCTGGTCGCGCCAGAAGGGGGTGGGATAGGCCGCGAAGGTCTTGGCGACGGTGCCGGCGGGCAGCTTCTGGGTCAGCTGGTCGCGCCAGGCGGGCAGCAGCGGGTCGTAGCGCAGGCGACCCGCGAGCGTGGGCGGGACGGCGACGACGACCCGGTCGGCGGTGATGGTCTCGCCGGCGCGCGTCGTCAGCCGTACGCCGGCGTCGTCCTGGGTGACGACCTCGACGGGGGTCGAGAGCCGGACGTCGAGGTCGGCGGCCATCCGTTCGGCGACCAGGACCGAGCCGCCGACCACGCGGTCCTGCTGGGCGCCGCGGTCGACGGCGAGCAGCGTCTCCAGGTCGGCGTTGCTGACGGCGTAGCAGAGCATGTGCAGCAGGGACACGTCGCTGGTGTCAGCGGCGAGCACCGCCTCGGTGGCGACCCGGAAGTAGGCGCGCCCACTGGGCGTGCGCAGGGTCCGTCGCACCCACGTCTCGAAGGTCTGGCCGTCGAGCAGCTCCGCCTTCGGGTGGGCCCACGGCCGCGCCGGGTCGACCGTCCGGGCGAGCCGGGCGAAGCGGGCCAGGCCCTGTGCGAGGTCGGCGAGCGCGACTGGGTTGAGGCGCGGGACGGCGCCCTTGGCGCCGTCGACCAGGGCCCGCCTGTTGCCCAGCTGGATGAGCACCTTGCCCTCGTCGTTCCAGGTGCGGAAGGTCTCGAGGCCGAGCTCGGCGACCAGCGCGTCCATGCGGGAGTGCCCCTCGCCGATCCAGGTGCCGCCCAGCTCGACCGGGCGGCCCTCGAGCTCGCCGCCCTCGACCCGGCCGCCGACGCGGTCGCGCGCCTCGACCACGACGACCTCGACCCCCGCCCGCTGCAGCTCGCGGGCGGCGGTGAGGCCCGCCAGCCCAGCACCGACCACCGCGACCCTCATGACCGCACCTCCAGCCACTCGTCGAACGCGCGGACGACGCGGTCGTGGCTCGCCACCGACGCCGACACGTCGCCCGGGATCCGAAGGACGTGGTCGCCGGGGACGACGAGCTGCTCACCCGGGAGCGCCTCGAGCACGTCCCGGTCGAGGTAGGGGTCCTCGGAGCCGATCACGACGAGCTGTGCGGCGGGGTAGGCCAGCAGCGGTGCCGCCAGGTCGGGCTCGCTGAGCAGCGGCGTGAGCCAGGCGGCGGCGTACCCATGCTCGGCGGCCGCCGCGGCGCAGAGGGTCCCGAGCGACTTCGCGACGACGAGGACGCGGACGTCGTGGCCGTCGACGGCCGCGGCCAGCTCGGCAGCGACCCAGGCGACCTCGTCGGCGTCGTCGTCGAAGCGGGGCACCTCCCACCAGACCTGCCGGACGTCCCAGCCACGTGCGAGCGCGACCTGGGCGGCGAAGAAGAGCAGCGGGCCGTCGGGCGTGTACTGCCGGCCCGGGAGCACGATGCAGCGACCGACGGCGGTGCCGTCGGTGGCGAGGTCGACGTACCGGGTCATCAGACCCGCCGCACGCACCGGAAGCCGACGTGCGAGGTGGAGTCGTTGACGCCGTGGCCCTGGCGGGCGGCCGGGCGGTAGCGCTGGCAGTAGTGGGGCGAGCAGAGGTGGGAGCCGCCCTTGGTGACGAAGCGGTCGGTCTCGACGAGGCGGATGCTGCCGCCGCAGCAGGGGCTGGCGGAGGCGGCGGCGCCGACGGCCTCGCCGTCGCTCGCGTGCGTGTCGGTCCAGCGGGTGGAGGTCCACTCCCAGACGTTGCCGATCATGTCGTGCAGGCCGAAGCCGTTGGCGGCGTAGCTGCCGACCGGCGCGGTGCGGTGGTGGCCGTCGGGGTCGTCGCTGCGCCAGGGGAAGGGGCCCTGCCAGGTGTCGGCCAGCACCGCACCGCCGGGGGACAGCTCGTCTCCCCAGGCGAAGTCACGGCCCTCGAGGCCGCCCCGGGCCGCGTGCTCCCACTCGGCCTCGGTGGCGAGGTCCTTGCCCGCCCAGCGTGCGTACGCCGAGGCGTCGGCCCAGCCGACGTGCACGACCGGGTGGTCGGGGATCTCCTCCCAGGAGCTGCCCGGTCCCTGCGGCGCCCGCCACGAGGCGTCCGGCTGCCAGCGCCACCACTGGGTCCAGTCGCCGAGGTGGACCGGACCGGGCGTCTGGGTGAAGACCTGCGAGCCCGGGACCAGCAGGGCCGGGTCGGCGCCCGGGAAGTCCGCCGGGTCGGGGGCGACCTCCGCGACCGTGACGTGGCCGGTCTCCTCGACGAACCGGGCGAACTCCGCGTTGGTCACCGGGTGCTCGTCGAACCAGACGTCCTCGACCGTCACCTCGCGGAGCGGTCGCTCCTCGGGGTAGTAGTGGTCGTTGCCGATGGTGGTCGTTCCTCCCCGGACGAGCACCATCCCTTCAGGGATCACGTGCCCTGTCTAGCAGAGCCGCCGAGGGATCTTCGCCCACATCGGGTGAGGCTGCGCCCGGTGAGACTCGGCACGATGCCGGAGTGACGTGGCCCCGGATCGGACGCCCGACGCGTCAGGACGCGGTCGCCGGGTTCGTGACGGGGCTGTTCAGCATTCCAGAGGGCATGGCCTACGCGAGCATCGGCGGCTTCAACCCGCTCATCGGCCTCTACTCCGGGATGGTCCCCACCGCGGTCGGGTCGCTGTTCGCCCGGACGGCACTGATGACGGTCACCCTGACCAGCGCGATCGCGCTGACGTCCCACAGCGTCCTCGACGAGGCCGGCCTCGATCCCGACGACGCCAGCAACATCGCGATGCTCACGATGCTCACCGGCATCGTCATGCTCGTCCTCGGGCTGGTGCGGGCCGGATCGCTGATGAGCTTCGTCTCCAACGCGGTGATGACCGGCTTCACGACCGGCATCGCCCTCCAGATCGTCGCCGGTGTCATCGGCGACGCCACCGGCTACAGCCCGGACGCGCACAACACCCTCGCCAAGATCGGCGACGCCCTCGCCCACGTCGGCCAGTGGGACCTCACCTCCCTCGTGGTCGCGATCGGGACCGTCGCCTGCTGGGCCGCCGTCCACGCCGTACGCCGCCTGGAGCCGTTCGCGATCCTGCTCGCGCTGATCGTCGTCTCGGTGGTCGTCGGCGTCGGCGGCTGGGAGGTCGAGACGGTGGGCGACATCGGCAGCATCCCGAACGCGCTCCCCCACCCCGTGGCACCCGACCTCGGCGCGGCGCCCGACCTGCTCGTCGGGGCCGTCGCCGTCGCGCTCGTCGCGCTCGCCCAGGCCGCCGGGATCGGCGCGGCGGTGCCCAACCCGGACGGGTCACGCACGAACATCTCGACCGACTTCGTCGCCCAGGGCGCCGCCAACGTCGCCGGTGGACTCTTCCGCGCCCTGCCGACCGGTGGCTCCCTCTCCCGGACGGGAGTCGCCACCAGCGCCGGCGCACGGACCCGGTGGACCGGAGTGTTCGCCGGCGTCTTCCTCGCCGTCCTGGTCGTGGTCGCGGGCAGCGTCGCCGAGCGGATACCGATGCCCGTGATCGGGGGCCTGATCATCGTCATCGGCGGCGAGCTGATCATCGGTCGAGTCCCGGACATCGGCCTGGTCGTGCGCACGGGGCTGCTGCCGACCCTGGCGATGGCGGCGACGTTCCTGGCCACGACCGAGCTCCCGCTCCAGCAGGCCATCCTCCTCGGCGCGGGACTGTCGCTCCTCCTCTTCTGCGTCAACGCGCAGCGCCGCGCCCGGCTCGTCGCCCTGGTGCGGCAGCCGGACGGCTACTGGCGCGAGGCCGAGCCGCCGGCGCGCATCGAGTCGCGCACGGTCACGGTCCTGCACTACGAGGGCGTCAGCCTGTTCGCGGAGATCGAGCGGTTCGAGGAGTCCTGGCCGCAGCTGGGCGACGCGGCCGACGCAGCGGTCATCCTGCACGTCCGGGCACTGCCCGACGTCGCCTCCTCGACGATCCTCAAGGCGCTCTTCCGGCGGGCCCGCACCCTCGATGCCCAACGCTGCCGGCTGATGGTGGTCGGCCTCGACCCCGCGATGCGGGAGGTCTTCGCTCGCACCGGACTGATCACACTGCTCGGGGAGGAGAACGTCCTCGTCCAGACACCTGCCTTCTTCGAGACCCTCGACCACGCCTACGACGACGCCGTCCAGTGGGTAGCGAGCCGACCGAGCGGACGCGCCCCGTGATGCTCGCGCCGACCCTTCGGGGCTACCGGCGCGAGTGGATCCGGTACGACGTGCTGGCCGGTGTCGCCGCGGGCACGGTGGTGGTCCCGCAGGCGATGGCCTACGCCACCATCGCCGGGCTGCCGGTCGAGGTGGGGCTCTACACCTGCATGCTCCCGATGCTCGCCTACGCGCTCCTCGGCGGCTCCCACTCGCTGAGCATGTCCACCACGTCGACGATCGCGATCCTCACCGCCGGGGTGCTCGCCGGGCTGCCCGAGGACCGGAGCGCCGACGAGCTGGTGCGGGACGCGTTCACGCTGACCGCGCTGGTCGGGGCCTGCCTGCTGACGATGCGGCTCTTCCGGCTCGGCTCGATCGTGGAGCAGATCAGTCCCGCGACGATGACCGGCGTGAAGGCGGGCGTCGGGCTCACCGTGGCCGCCACGCAGCTGCCGATCCTGCTCGGCATCGCCGGCGACCCGGAGGAGGAGGGCTTCTTCGGGCGGGTCGCCGACGTGCTCTCGCAGCTCGACGACGTCGACGGCACCACGGTCGCGGTGTCGGCGGCCGCCATCGGACTCCTCTACCTCCTGCGCCGCGTGGCGCCGCAGGTCCCCGGCCCGCTCGTCGTCGCCGTCGGCGGGATCCTGCTGGTCGCGCTGACCGACGTCGAGGACCACGGCCTCGCCCTCATCCCGCGGGTGCCCTCGGGCCTGCCGACACCGACCACGCCGATGTGGGGCGACATCACCGCCCTGCTGCCCGGCGCGTTCGCGATCGCCCTGATGGCGTTCATGGAGACCGTCGTGGTCGCCCGGGCCCAGCGCCAGCAGTCCGAGGAGCCCGTCGACGCGGACCGCGAGCTGCTGGCCAACGGGGTCGCCGCGCTGCTGGGCGGCTTCGCGCAGGCGATGCCGCCGGCGGGTGGCTTCTCGCAGAGCGCGGTCAACCAGCGGGCGGGCGCGCGGTCCCAGCTCGCCGGTGTCACGACCGCCCTGGTGGCCGTGCTGGTCGCTCTCTTCCTCGGGCCCGTCCTCGACGACCTGCCCGAGGCGGTGCTCGCGTCGATGGTCTTCGTGGCCGTCATCGGCCTGGTCTCGGTCCGTGCCTTCGTCGAGCTCTACCTCGTGCACCGGCCCGAGTTCTGGGTCGCCGCCGCCACGGCCGCGCTCGGCCTGACGGTGGGACTCCTCGACTCGGTGCTGATCGGTGTCGTGCTGACGCTCGTCCTGGTCATCCGCGACCTCAGCTCCTCGCGCGCCCAGCCGCTCCCCGCCGACCCGGGCGATCCGACCGACGTGCTCGTGCTGCGCCTGGTCTCCTCGCTCTACACCGGAAACGCCCGGCCGACCCAGGACGCGGTCCTCGCGGCCGCCCTGGACCGTGTCCCGCGCCCCGCGACGGTCGTCCTCGACTGCTCCGAGGTGCGCTGGGTGACCATGCCGTTCATCGAGACCGTCACCGCCCTCGGTGCCGACCTCCGTCGCGAGGGCATCTCCCTCGTCGTCGCCGGCCTCCCCGACCACGCGCTGGCCGCGGCCCGGCGCTCGCGCGCCTTCGCGGCGTTCGCCGACGCCGGAGGCGTTCGCTGAGCCCGGTCGACCTCAGGTACGCCGGATCGCGACGACCGTCGTGTCGTCGTCGCCGTCCGCGTGCTCGGCCAGCAGCCGGTCCAGCCAGGCCTCGAGGTCGTCGCCGACCGTCTCGCCGGCCAGCACCAGGAGTCGGTCCAGACGGTCGCGCAGGTCGGTGCCGCGGCGCTCGACCAGGCCGTCGGTGTAGAGCAGCAGGGTCTCGCCCGGCGCCAGGTCGATCTCGATCGACTCGGCCTCACCGGCGCCCACGCCGAGCAGCGGCCGGACCGGTACGTCGACCTCGGTCGCCCCACCGGGGACCACGATGAGCGGCGGTGGGTGCCCGGCGTTCGCGATCTCGATCCGGCCGGTGGTCCGGTCGAGGACCGCGACCAGCGCCGTGGCGACCCGCTGGTCGAGCAGCCCCGCCATCAGGTGGTCGAGCTGGTCGACGCACGCGCGGGGCCCGTGGCCCTCGAAGAGGTAGGCCCGGAGGGCGGTGCGCACCTGGGTCATCGCGGTCGCGGCGGCGACCCCGTGACCGGCGACGTCGCCGACGACGAACGCGACCCGGTCGCCGGTGAGGTCGACGACGTCCCACCAGTCGCCGCCGAGCTGGAAGGTCGAGGCCGGTTGGTAGCGCGCCGCGACCTCGAGGCCGTCGACCACCGGGGGGCGCTCGAGGACGACGCTGCGCTGGAGCGACTCGGCCATCACGATCTGCTCGCGCGAGCGGCTCAGCAGCAGACCGATGAGGTACTTGCCGAGCTCGTCGGCGATCTCGAGCTTCCACGGCGCCCACGGGAGGCTCCGACCGCGCACCACCTGGCGCCACTTGTCGAAGGACTTGCGCGGGCTCAGGCGTACGCCGGGGCTCTCGGCGTCGTAGAGCAGCTTGTTGCTGGGGTCGCCGCCCCAGTCGACGACCTGCTCCTGCTCGGGACGCACCCACAGCAGCCACCGGTCCGGTGCCGAGCCGACCCGCAGGGCGCCCGCGAACTCCGCGACGTCGGCGAGCTCGGGGATCAGCAGGGAGACCCGGTCGGTGCTCGTGGCGTAGCTGTCGGGCGACTCCAGCGCCGCGGCGAGCCGCTCGAGGGTGTCACGGTCGGGGACGGTGCCCACGGTGGTCAGCGTGCCGTCGTAGGACAGGGCGGCGCCGGTGGCGCTGACCAGCGACAGCAGCTCGGGGTCCTCCATCATCGAGATCAGCGGCGACTCATCGGAGGCCGCGATCCGCGCCGTCATCCGCGCCAGCACGGCGCGGCCCTCGAGGGTGCGCTCGCGTACGTCGGCGCGGACCCGGTCGGCCACCAGCTGCGAGGAGACCTGGCCGAGGAACTCCGCCGCCGCGCGGGCGTCGTGGGAGGGCCGGTGCGGACCGGAGTAGTGGTGGCAGGCGATCAACCCCCACAGCTGGTCGTCGATGACCAGCGAGACCGACATGGAGGCGGTGACGCCCATGTTGGAGAGGTACTCGACGTGGATCGGCGAGACGCTGCGCAGCGTGGAGTGGGAGAGGTCGAGCGGGTAGCCGTCGGCCGGGTCGAAGACCGGGTGCAGGGGCACCGGCCGGTAGCCGATGTCGGCGATCAGGCGGGTCCAGTTGACCGTGTAGAGCCGCCGCGCCTGGGCCGGGATGTCGGTGGCGGGGTAGTGCAGGCCGAGGAACGGGTTGAGGTCCTCGCGCCGGTCCTCGGCGACGACCTCGCCGTTCCAGTCCTGGTCGAAGCGGTAGACCATCACCCGGTCGAAGCCGAGCACCGCGCGGACCTCCTGCGCGAGCCGGTCGACCAGGTCGTCGAGCGTGGTCGCCGCGCCCAGCCGGGCCATCGCGCCGCGCGCCGACTGGTAGCTCATCGGCGACGGGCCGCTGGCGCCGACCGGCTCGACCTCCACCACGATCCGCGGACCGGAGCGGTGCACGCGCACGTCGCAGAGCTCGTCGGCGACCAGCGCCACCACCGGCTCGCCGATCTCGTCGTACGGCGCCCGCGCGGCCACCTGCTCCGCGGCCGGGGCGCCCACCAGGTCCGCCAGGCGGCGGCCCAGCGCCGCCTGCGGGGTGACGCCGAGCATCCCCTCGACGTTGGCCGAGACCATGACCGCGCGCAGGTCGTCGTCGAGCGCGAGCAGGATCCCGTGCGGCTGGATCGCGCCCGGGATGTGGATCGGCTCCCGGTCGCAGGTCGTGAGGTCGGCCTCGGCGTACGCCGGCGTGTGGGTCCCGCGGGGCTCGGACACGTGCGCCTCTCGTCGTCGCCCGCTGCTGCGGGCTGGACACAGTGTGTCCTATGGGTCGGTGTTCGGGCTCGCCCTTACGGGTATCCCGGCGGGTATCTCGCCCTACTCACTAGGGCAGGTCGAGACACCGCACCAGGTAGTCGTTGCGGAACCGGCCGGCCGGATCGACACGGGCGACCAGGTCGCGGAAGTCGTCGTAGCGCGGGTAGAGCGGGCGCAGGTCCGCGGCGGTCGCGGCGAAGCACTTGCCCCAGTGCGGCCGGCCGCCCAGCGGCAGCAGGGCCGCCTCGATGGCGGGCAGGACGGCGTAGACGCCCGGCACGTCGCGCACCCAGGTGAAGTGCAGGCCGACGGTGTCGCGGCCGTGGGCGCCGCTGAGCCACAGGTCGTCCGCGGCGATGGTGCGGACCTCCGAGACCTGGAGCAGCGACGCGAAGCGCGGCGCCAGCTCGCGCAGCCGCGCGACCGCCTCCCGCGCCTGCTCGCGCGGGAGGAGGTACTCGCTCTGCAGCTCCTCGCCGCGGCTGGGCGTGAACTCCATCCGGAAGTGCGGCAGCCGCCGGTGCCACGGGCCCGGTACGCCGAGCTGCCGGGTGACCGCCTCGACGTCCGCGCCGGCCAGCATGTGCATGGTCGCCGTCGCCGGCCGCGCACCCAGCGGGTCGGCCGGCGCCTGGTCGCCGCGGCTCTTCAGCCAGACCTGCTGGATGCGGCCGCTGACCCAGTCGGTGAAGAGGCTGACGCTGTACGCCGCGCCGGTGAGCTCGTCGAGCCCCTCGACGGCGGCGTCCCACGGCAGGTCGACGTACACGTCCTGGCGCACGTCGTAGGCCGGCTCGACGTCGAGGGTCACCGCGGTGACGACGCCGAGCGCGCCGAGGGCGACCACCGAGCCGGCGAAGTCGGGCTCGCCGCGCCCGACGCGGACCAGCGACCCGTCGGCGGCGACGTACTCCAGGCCGGCGACGGCGGCGGCCAGCGAGCCGGTCCGGTCTCCGGAGCCGTGGGTGCCGGTCGCGATCGCGCCGGCCACCGAGATGTGCGGCAGCGAGGCCATCGTGGCGAGCGCCCAGCCCTCGGCGGCCAGCCGGTCGGCGAGCTCGCCGTACCGAAGCCCGGCGCCGACCCGGGCCAGCCGCCGGGCGGGATCGACCTCGACCGGGCCGGGCAGGGCGTCGGTCGCGACCAGGGTCCCGGTCGTGTCCGCGAGGTCGGTGAAGGCGTGCCGGCTCCCGAGCGCACGCACCCGGTCCTGGCCGGCCACGAGCTCGCCGAGCTCCTCGACCGAGGTCGGCCGCAGGACCTGCTCCGCGACGTACGTGTGGTTACCCGCCCAGTTCTGCTCCACGGCCCCATCCTCACCCGCTCCGGGTGACCCCGCACACCCGGTCCCCTCGGGACACTCGGGACATGTCCCACCAACCGTCCGCCACCTCGCGCGCCTGGGCCGAGGGCATCGGCATCTTCGCCGGTGCCGCGCTGCTCACGGTCGGGCTCTTCCAGGTCCTCGAGGGCATCTCCGCGATCGCCAAGGACGACGTCTTCGTCCGGACCAGCAACTACGTCTTCGAGTTCGACCTGACCACGTGGGGCTGGATCCACCTCGTCGTGGGCGTCGTCATCGTCCTGGTCGGCGGGGCCATCCTCGCCGGGCAGCCCTGGGCGTTCGTCGCGGGCATCGTGCTCGCGATCGTCTCGGCGCTGATGAACTTCGTCTGGCTGCCCTACTACCCGCTGTGGGCGGTCATCGTCATCGCCTTCGACATCGCGGTGATCTGGGCGCTGAGCTCGATGCTCGGCACGTCGCGCCGCTGACCGCAGCCGGGAATGGGGGAACCCCGCTGGCGTCTCGGGTCACCAGCGGGGTTCGGTTGAAGTCTGAACGATCGCGGCGCAGTTTCGCAGCAGATTGGATGAAATCGTCCTGATCTTTTCCGGACGCCGCCGCGAGCGGCCGGTCAGGGCCGCAACGCGGCGGCGCAGAGCCGGGCGAGGTGGTCGACGATCACGTCCGGCTCCGTCCCGTCGGCCACCAGGTGCATCACGACCGCGCCGCGCAGCGTGTTCATGGTGAGACGTACGTCGAGGTCCGAGCGGGCCTCGCCGCGCGCGGCCGCGCCGTCCACGATCGCCCGCAGGCCCTCCTCGAGCGGGCCCAGCACCCACTCCTCGAGGCCCGGCAGCTCGTGGTCGTCCGCGGCCGGGTCCGACATCAGCCCGATGACGCCGGCCCGCACGGCCGGCCGGCCCGCCGTCTCGACGAGCGCGGCGACGTACACCCGCAGGTCGGCCTCGAGCGGGCCCGGGAAGCTCGCCTGCCAGGTGGTCTCCAGCTCGGCGAAGATCGCCTCGGCCACCAGGTCGGGCCGCGAGGGCCACCAGCGGTAGACCAGCTGCCGGGTCACGCCGGCGCGGGCCGCCACGTCCGAGAAGGTCACCGCCGGGTAGCCGCCGTCGGCGAGGATCTCGCGCACCGCCTGGAGCACCGCCCCCTGTCGCGCGGTGTCGCGCGGTCGCCCCGGCGCTCGGCCTCCCCCAGTCATGGGCGCCAACCTAACCCGGCGGTCGACGCCCGAGGTCACGCGCCGCCGACCACGGCTCCGGAGCCGGGCTCACCCGGCCGCGGAGTCGACCCGTACCCCCGTACCGGACCACTCCGACCGAGCCGGTCGGCGACGCGTGTCCTCGCGACCCGCGACGTGGAGGCAGCCTCTCCATCTGACAATCGCCTGTCAAGGATGTAGGCACAGTGTTGGCAAAGAGAGATCAGCGCGATCGGTCGCGGGGACGGACCTGCCGCGACTGGAGTCCGGCCGACGCTGCGCTGCGGCGGTAGGCGTCGAGGGCCTCCGACTGCAGGCCGACCGACTCGAGCAGGTTCGCCAGGTCGAGCCAGAGCTGGGCCGTGTGCCGGTCCATCGTCTCGCCGACCGCGGCCAGGGTGAGGGCCGCCTGCTGGAAGTGCGACCGAGCAGCGGTGAGGTCGTCGTTCGCCGCGGCCAGCTGACCGAGGAGGACCAGGACGTCGGCCGTCAGCCGCGGGGAGACCTCGCTGGCCCCGGCCAGGGCGTCGTCCGCCAGGCGCTGGGCGGTCACCAGGTCGTGGCCGAGGAACTTCGCCTTCGCGAGGTGGAAGGTGGTCCGCGCCCGGTCGACCGCCGAGCCGCCGAGGGTCTCGAGCTCCGCGGCGACCCGCTCCAGCGTGGCCGTCGCGGCCTCGACCTCGGGCGGGTCGAGCTGGAGCTGCATGGCGGCGAGCTGGGCACGCAGCCGGGTCACGTTCGCCTGGTGGTCGGCCTCCTCCAGCAGCGCCAGCGCCTTCTGGGCGAGGGGGAGGGCGCCGACCGTGTCGCCCGCCTCGGACTGCATCACGCTCGCGTTCCAGTAGAGGGCCGCGCGCGCCGAGGGCGAGTTCGACTCGTCGACCAGCGCCACGGCCCGCCGGCACATGCTCGCCGCGTGCTCCACCTCGCCGCGCTCGAAGTACGCCGCCGCGACGGTGGCCAGCAGCTGGAGTGCCTCGTCGGTGTGGTGCAGGTCCGCCGCGGCGAGGTCCTCGAGGACGGCCTCACCGACGGAGACGGCGCGGTCGAGGTCGCCGACGTCGCGGTAGCAGCGGCTCAGCGCGGTCGACGCGCGCACGCGGGTCGCCGTACCGACGGACGGAGCGGACACCACGGTCTGGAGGGTGTCCAGTGCGCCGCGCACGTCGCCCGAGGCCTCGAGCCCCGTCGCGTGCGCGAGCCGGATCTGCTCCAGGAAGTCGGGATGCGGCCCCGACGCGTAGCGGCCGAGCAGCTCGCCCGAGAGCGCCAGCGCCCGCTCCGGCTCGCCCGACCTCAGCGCCAGCTCGGCGTAGTCGAGCTGCAGCCGGTCGCTCGGCGGGAGCTCCTCGGGGATCAGCCCGGACAGCAGCTGCTCGACCGTCACGCCGAGGCGCGGCGCCAGCAGCGCGAGCAGCTCGGGGTCCGGCCGACGCTGCCCGGACTCGATGCGGGAGATGTAGGGGACGGACGCGTGCTCGCCCCCGAGCTCGCCCTGGGTCAGTCCCGCCGCCAGCCGCGCGCGCTTGATCCGCTCTCCGAGGTCGGAGGGAGCGGCGCGCTTGAGCACGGCCTTGAGCTCGGGATCCATCTCCAGATCATCCCTTACGTCCGACACACACGAAGGGCCCGGATCGGGTGATCCGAGCCCTTCGTCCACGTGCGCGAGGGGGGAGTTGAACCCCCACGCCCTTTCGGGCACACGGACCTGAACCGTGCGCGTCTGCCTATTCCGCCACTCGCGCGTGAAGCGGGGCAAGGCTATCCCAGCCCCGGGTCCGCGCCCAAACCGGGGGACCGGCGTCCCGCACCGGGCTGCGTGACCCCGTTACGATCGGGTCGCCGGTTTCGACGCGAGTGGAGCGGGCACGACGACGACCACCGGCAGACGACGCGCGGAAGGAGGCACCGTGGGCGGGCTCCAGCGTCTGGAGAACAGGCTCGAGCAGATGATCTCGGGCGCCTTCGCGAAGGCCTTCCGCTCGGCGGTGCAGCCGGTCGAGATCGCGGCCGCGCTCCAGCGCGAGTGCGACAACAACGCGCAGATCCTCTCCCGCGACCGCCGGCTGGTGCCCAACGACTTCAAGGTCGAGCTGGCGCGCACCGACCTGGACCGGCTCGCGCCGTACGACAGCGCGCTCGCCGAGGAGCTGACCCGCCAGCTCCAGGAGCACGCCGACCAGCAGAGCTACGTCTTCCCGGGCCCGATCGCGATCGGGTTCGAGCCGGCCGGCGACCTGACCACGGGCCGGTTCCGGATCCGTAGCCAGGCCCAGGCCAAGGTGAGCAGCAACGCCACCCACACCCAGGTCGGCCGGGCGCGGGCGGTGCTGGAGGTCAACGGCACCCGCCACCCGCTGCAGCCCCCGGGCGTCGTCGTCGGCCGCGGCACCGACGCCGACATCCGGATCAACGACCCGGGCGTGAGCCGCCGGCACGTCGAGTTCACCGTGGGCGGCGGACCGGAGGACCTGACCATCGAGGTGCACGACCTGGGGTCCACCAACGGCATGCTCGTCGACGGCCACCGGATCAGCCGGACCGGCCTGCGCGACGGCTCGCAGGTACGAATCGGCAACACGACCATGACCGTGCGGGTGGTGTCCGATGTCTGAGCTGACCCTCTTCCTGATCCGGATCGCCTACCTGGCGATCCTCTGGATCTTCGTGCTCTCCGCGATCTCGGTGATCCGCTCCGACATGTTCGGCGCGCGCGTCCCCGAGGCCGCCCGCGGCGGGCGCGGCGCCGGCAAGGCGCCGAAGCCCCCGAAGCAGCCCAGCAAGCGGCGCGGCGCCCCGACCCACGTCATCGTCACCGAGGGCAGCAACGTCGGCGAGCGCGCCGACCTCGCCCAGGGCACCATCCTCATCGGCCGCGGCAGCGACGCGCAGATCCGGCTCGACGACGACTACGTCTCCACCCGCCACGCCCGCATCGCCGCGTCCGGCGACCAGTGGTTCGTGGAGGACCTCGGCTCCACCAACGGCACCTACGTCGGGTCGGTGCGGATCAGCCAGCCGACCACCATCACCCTCGGCACCCAGGTCCGGATCGGCAAGACCATCCTGGAGCTCCGGAAGTAGCCGCGGATGTCCGACCACGCCTCCGACCGCGCCCCGGAGTCCGCCCAGGAGACGGCGGAGACCCCGCGCGTGCCGGGACACCTGGGCCTCACCTTCGCCGCCGTCTCCGACGTGGGCCGGGTCCGCAAGGACAACCAGGACTCCGGGTACGCCGGACCCTGGCTGCTCACCGTCTGCGACGGCGTCGGTGGCGCGGCCCGCGGTGACATCGCCTCCAGCACCGCCATCTCACAGCTCCGCCGGCTCGACGAGCCGCCGGCGGACCCGGACGGGGACCACGCCGAGGAGGAGCTGCTCAGCCGGGTGGCCGGCGCGCTCCACCGCGCCCACGACCGGCTGGTCGAGCTGGTCGACGAGGACCCCGCGCTCAGCGGCACCAGCACCACCGCCACCGTGCTCGCCTTCGACGGCGTCCGGCTCGGCGTCGGCCACGCGGGCGACAGCCGCGCCTACCTCTTCCGCGACGGCGCGATCCAGCAGCTGACCACCGACCACACCTTCGTGCAGACCCTCATCGACGAGGGCCGGATCACCGAGGAGGAGGCGCGGGTCCACCCGCACCGCAACCTGATCCTGCGCGCGGTCGACGCGGTCAGCGACAGCGAGCCCGACCTCTTCGCGGTCCCGGTCGCCGCGGGCGACCGGCTGCTGGTCTGCAGCGACGGCGCCAGCGGCGTCCTCGACGACGGCCGCCTCGCCGACATCCTCTCCTCCGGCACCCCGGAGTACGCCGCGATCGAGCTCGTCCGCTCCTCGCTCGAGGCCGGCAGCTCCGACAACGTCACCTGCCTGGTCGCCGACGTGGTCCCGGCCGAGCAGGCCGCCGGCGGGGACGCCGCCGAGCCGCAGGTCGTCGGTGCGGCCGCCGAGCGGCGCAGCGGCCGGGCCCGCAGCGGCGGTCTCTTCCGTGGTCACCGCTCCGGCGACACCGGCGAGATCGACCCGATCATCGCCGACCTGCCCGACGACGTCCCCTACGCGATCACCGCGGACCCGATCGACGCGGAGACCGCCCGCTACGCGCCGCGCGCGCCGCGCCGCTACGTCTGGGCCAAGCGCCTGTGCGCCGCGCTCGCGGTCGTCGGCGTCGTGTGGGTCGGTCTCGCCGCCCTCTGGTCGTGGTCGCAGCGGCAGTACTACGTCGGGGAGCAGGACGGCGTCGTCGTCATCTTCCGCGGCGTCAATGCCTCGCTGCCGGGGGTCTCGCTCTCCTCGCCGTACGAGACCAGCGACGTGGAGGTCGACCGGCTCGCGGACTTCGACGCGGGCAAGGTCGACGAGGGCATCGACGCCGACAGCCTCGACGACGCCCGGAGCACGGTCCAGCGGCTCGCCGAGTCCCAGACGATGCCCACCGACAGCACCGACGACGGCAGTGGCGGCTGAGATGGCCCAGCAGTCGACGCTCATGGGCTTCGTGCACCGACGCCGCCGCGGCGCCGAGCTGTTCCTGCTCGTCCTCGCCCTGGTCGTCGGCATCGGCGCCTACGCCGCGGTGGGGCTCGGGGTCCAGGGCAAGGTCCCGGCCGACATGCTCGGCTACGGCGGGTGGCTCGCGGCGCTGCTGATCGGTGCCCACATCGTGATCCGCTTCGTCGCGCCGTACGCCGATCCCGTGCTCTTCCCCGTCGTCGCCGCCCTCAACGGCCTCGGCCTCGCGGTCATCCACCGGATCGACCTGGCCAAGCAGGCCGAGGGCGACGCCCACGACTTCGCCCAGCAGCAGCTGACCTGGATGACGCTCGGCGTGATCCTCTTCGCGCTGACGCTGCTGGTGCTCCGCGACCACCGGGTGCTGCAGCGCTTCACCTACACCAGCGGCCTGGCCGCGATCGTGCTGCTGCTGCTGCCGCTGCTGCCCGGGATCGGCGCCACCATCAACGGCGCCCGCATCTGGATCCACCTCGGCCCGTTCAGCCTGCAGCCCGGCGAGATCGCGAAGGTGCTGCTGGTCATCGCGTTCGCCGGCTACCTCGTGCTCCACCGCGACGCCCTGGCGCTCGCCGGCCGGCGGGTGCTCTTCGTCGACCTGCCCCGCGGCCGCGACCTCGGCCCGATCCTCGCGATGTGGCTGGTCAGCCTCGGCATCCTGGTCTTCCAGCAGGACCTCGGGTCCAGCCTGCTCTTCTTCGGGCTCTTCCTGATCATGCTGTACGTCGCCACCGAGCGACCCGGGTGGCTGGTCGTCGGCGCCCTGATGTTCGTGGGCGGCGCGCTGCTCGCCTACGCCGCGGTGCCGCACGTCCGGATCCGCTTCGACATCTGGCTGCACCCGTTCGACTACTACGACAGCGGACAGAGCTACCAGCCGGTCGAGGCGAAGTTCGGCATGGGCTGGGGCGGCCTCATCGGCCGCGGCTTCGGCGACGGCGACCCCAACCGGGTGCCCTACGCCAACTCCGACTTCATCCTCTCCTCGATCGGCGAGGAGCTCGGCCTGACCGCCGTGATGGCGGTGCTGATGATGTACGGCCTCATCGTCGAGCGCGCCCTGCGCACCGCCCTGATCTGCCGCGACGGCTTCGGCAAGCTGGTCGCCACCGGCCTCGCGAGCGCCTTCGCGATCCAGGTCTTCGTGGTCGTCGGCGGCGTCACCGGCCTGATCCCGCTGACCGGACTGACCACGCCGTTCCTCTCCTACGGCGGCTCCTCCCTCATCGCGAACTGGGTGATCATCGCGCTGCTCCTCCGCATCTCCGACCAGGCCCGGCGGCCGATGCCGACCATCTCCGACGACACCGCCGCGTTCAGCCAGGACGACACCCAGGTGGTGAGAATCGGGTGAACAAGCCGATCCGCACGGTCTCGATCTTCTGCCTGCTGCTCTTCCTGGCGCTGATGATCAACGCGACCTACCTGCAGTACTGGAAGGCCGGCGCGCTCAACGACGACGCCCGCAACCGCCGGGTGATCGTCGCGGCCTACTCCCAGGAGCGCGGTGCGATCCTGGTCGGCCGCAACCCCGTCGCCGAGAGCGTGGAGTCCGACGACAAGTACAAGTTCCAGCGCACCTACCCCAAGCCCGAGGAGTACGCGCCGATCACCGGCTACTTCTCCTACTTCGGCGCCACCGGGACCGAGCTCACCCAGAACGACGTCCTCTCCGGCCAGGACGACCGCCTCTTCGTGACCAACCTGGTCGACCTGCTCAGCAACGACCAGGCCAAGGGCGGCAACGTCGCGCTGACCATCGACCCGAAGGCGCAGGCGGCGGCCTTCGAGGGCCTCAAGGCCCTCGGCTCCGACGTGCAGGGCTCGGTCGTCGCGATCCAGCCGACCACGGGCAAGATCCTGGCGATGGTGTCGCTGCCGACCTACGACCCCAACGTGCTCGCCTCCCACGACCTCAGCTCGGTCAGCAAGGCCTCCGCCCGCCTCAACGACGACCCGACGCAGCCGCTGCTCAACCGGTCGATCCAGACCCGGCTCCCACCCGGCTCGACGTTCAAGGTCGTCACCGCGGCGGCCGCCATCGAGAAGGGCCTCTACGACGCGAGCTCGCAGGTGCCCGGCGGCGTCACCTACCAGCTGCCGCTGACCTCGGGCCCGACCGGCGAGATCGACAACGAGGGCCGCAACTGCGGCGCCAACAACTCGAAGATCCCCTTCGCCCTGGCGATGGAGAACTCCTGCAACACCTCCTTCGCGCAGATCGCGGAGAAGGTCGGCGCCGAGGACATGCGCAAGACCGCCGAGGGCTTCGGCTTCAACCAGCACTACTTCGACGACCTGACCCCGCAGGCGCTCTCGGTCTTCCCCGAGAAGCTCGACGACGCCCAGCTCGGCCAGACCGGCTTCGGCCAGTTCGACGTGTCGGCCACGCCGCTGCAGATGGCGATGGTGGCCGCCGGCCTGGCCAACGACGGCTCGGTGATGAAGCCCTACCTCGTCGACGAGGAGCAGTCGGCGGACCTCGAGGTGCTGCACAAGACCGACCCCGAGGAGCTCTCCCGCGCGGTCTCGGCGACCACGGCCAACGAGGTCACCAAGCTGATGGTCGCGACCGTCGACGACGGCACCGCCTTTCCGGCGGCGATCCCGGGGATCGACGTCGCGGGCAAGACCGGCACCGCGCAGACGGGCCAGACCGACCGGTCGCCGTACGCCTGGTTCATCTCCTTCGCGCCGGCCGAGGACCCGCAGGTCGCGGTCGCGGTGATGATCCAGAACCTCGACATCCCCCGCGACGAGGTGGCGGGCGGCCAGCTCGGTGGGCCGATCGCCAAGGCCGTGATGCAGGCCGTGATCAAGTGAGGGAGGCCCGATGACGCAGACGCCCGGCTACGGCTTCGCCGACGACGCACGCCGCTACCGCCTCGACAGCCGCCTCGCCACCGGCGGCATGGGCGAGGTCTGGCGCGCCACCGACACCGTCCTCGGCCGCGAGGTCGCGGTGAAGCTGCTCAAGCTCGAGTACGCCGACGACGCGGCCTTCCGGGTCCGCTTCGAGTCCGAGGCCCAGCACGCCGCCTCGCTCCACCACCGCAACATCGCCTCCGTCTACGACTACGGCGAGGCGCCGGCGGCGGACGGCTCCGGCGTGGTCCGGCCGTTCCTCGTCATGGAGCTCGTCGAGGGCCAGCCGCTCTCGGCGCTGATGCGCCCGAACGTGCCGATGGACCCGGTCGCCGTCCGCGAGCTGCTCGCCCAGGCGGCCGACGGCCTCGGCGCCGCCCACGGCGCCGGCATCGTCCACCGCGACGTGAAGCCCGCCAACCTCCTCGTCACCCCCGACCGCCAGGTCAAGGTCACCGACTTCGGCATCGCCCGCGCGGCCGAGGGCGTCGGCCTGACCAGCACCGGCGAGGTGATGGGCACCCCGCAGTACCTCTCGCCCGAGCAGGCCCAGGGCCAGACCGCCACCGCCGCCTCCGACGTCTACTCGCTCGGTGTCGTCGCCTTCGAGTGCCTCGCGGGTCGGCGGCCGTACGGCGGGGAGAGCGCGGTCGCCACCGCGCTCGCCCACATCCGCGAGCCGGTGCCCGAGCTGCCGGCGTCCGTCCCGACCGACCTGGCGGCCGTCGTCCGCCGTTCCCTCGCCAAGGACCCCAGCGACCGCTACCCCGAGGGTCGCGCGATGGCGGCCGCGCTCCGCGACCCCGCGACCGCCGCGTCCCGGATCGTCGCGGCGGCGCCGGTCCCGGTGCCGCCCGCGGCCGCCACCCAGGTGATGGCCCCGGTGCCGTCGGCCCCGATCACCTCCCCGACCCCCCTGCCGGAGGACGAGGAGCGGCGCAGCTGGCTGTGGCCGGTCCTCGGCGTGATCGCCCTGGTCGTCATCGCCGTCCTCGTCGTGCTGCTCCTCACCCGCAACGGTGACGAGGGCACCCCCACCGACGACGAGACGACACCGACCGCCTCGGCCACCTCGGAGTCGACCGAGCCCAGCGAGCCCTCCTCGAGCGACACCTCGGTCGACGACATCGTGCGCATCGACGAGGAGGACTACCTCAACCGGCCGGTCGCCGAGGTCCAGCGCGAGCTCGCCGACCTCGGCCTGCGGGTGGTGACCCAGCCCGTCGACAACCCGGGCGACAAGATCGAGCGCGACGTCGAGGCGGTCAACCCGACCGGCGCCCTCCACGAGGGCGACGAGGTGACCGTGTCCTTCTGGAGTCCGCTCGCCCCGAGCAGCTCGCCGCCGACCGAGTCCGACAGCCCGTCCGCGACCGCCTCCGACTCCGCAAGCGACAGCGCTTCCCCCAGTAGCTAAGGCAGGATCACCCTCGATGAACAGCCAACAGCCGCCCCTCGTCGGCGGTCGTTACGAGCTCGGCGAGCTGCTGGGCCGGGGCGGCATGGCCGAGGTGCGGAAGGGCACCGACACCCGGCTGGGCCGGGTCGTCGCGATCAAGCGGCTGCGGACCGATCTCGCGAGCGACGCGACGTTCCAGGCCCGCTTCCGCCGGGAGGCGCAGTCCGCCGCGTCGCTCAACCACCCGGCGATCGTGGCCGTCTACGACACCGGTGAGGAGCCGGCCACCGACGGCTCCGGCGTGAGCCAGCCCTACATCGTCATGGAGTTCGTCGCCGGCCGCACGCTGCGCGACATCCTCCGCGAGGGCCGCAAGATCCTGCCCGAGCGGGCGCTCGAGATCACCAGTGGCGTGCTCTCGGCCCTCGACTACAGCCACCGCGCCGGGATCATCCACCGCGACATCAAGCCCGGCAACGTCATGCTCACCCCGAGCGGCGACGTGAAGGTGATGGACTTCGGCATCGCGCGCGCGATCAGCGACGCGTCCTCGACGATGACGCAGACCGCGGCCGTGGTCGGCACCGCGCAGTACCTCTCCCCCGAGCAGGCCCGCGGCGAGACCGTCGACTCGCGCTCCGACGTCTACTCCGCCGGCTGCCTGCTCTACGAGCTCCTCACCGGTCGCCCGCCCTTCGTCGGCGACAGCCCGGTCGCGGTCGCCTACCAGCACGTCCGCGAGCCGGCGATGCCGCCGTCCGACCACGACACCGACCTCCCGCCCGAGGTCGACGCGATCGTGATGAAGGCGCTGGCCAAGCGGCTCGAGGACCGCTACCAGTCGGCCGCCGCGATGCGCACCGACATCGAGCGCTACCTCGCCGGCCGCCCCGTGCAGGCGCCGATCCCGGCTCCGGTGCCCGCGCCGGCTCCCGCGCCGCCGACGACCGTCACGTCGTCGGCCTACGTGCCCGAGGACGACGAGCCCGAGCGGCGGACCGGCCTGATGGTCTTCCTCGCGGTGCTGCTGGTGCTGCTGCTCGTCCTCGCGGCCTACTTCGTGTGGCCCAAGCTCTTCCCCAGCGCGCCCGAGCAGGTCGCGGTGCCGAGCGTGATCGGCAAGACCGACACCCAGGCCCGCAGCCTGATCGGCGAGGCGGGGCTGGCGGTCGGGACCATCGACCGGCAGAACAGCGACAGCGTCAAGGCCGGCCGGATCATCAGCCAGAGTCCGGAGTCCGACGAGTACGTCGACCCCGACAGCCGCGTCGACTACGTCATCTCCCTGGGCCGGCCCGAGGTGACCGTGCCCAACGTGATCGGGCAGAGCAAGGAGGAGGCGCAGGCCACCCTCGAGGCCGCCCACCTCCAGGTCACGCTCACGGAGGTCGAGTCCGACGAGGACAAGGGCGTCGTCGTCAGCACCGACCCGTCGCAGGGCCAGTCGGTGGCCGACGGGACGACGGTCACGGTCAACTACTCCGACGGCAAGGAGAAGGTCCCTGACGTCATCGGCATGATGCAGCAGGAGGCCGAGGCCGCGATCCGCAACGCCGGCTTCGAGCCGCGGGTCTTCACCACCGACGACACCACCGAGCCCAAGGGCACGGTCATCGACCAGGCACCCAGCAAGGGACAGGTGCTCCCGGCGAAGTCGACGGTCACCATCCAGGTGTCGAGCTACGACCCGTCGACCGAGACGCCGACGCCGTCCGACTCGCCGTCCGACTCGCCGTCCGATGGCACCAGCGGGTCGCCTTCCCCGCCGGCGCTCCGGCAGGGCGTGCTGCCGGGTGTCAGCTCGAGGACCCAGCGGCGGCGCCGCCGGTGAGCGGCTGCGCGTAGGTGAGGTCGAGCAGGCCGTCGTACGCCGGCGCGACGACGAGGTCCTCCAGCTCGAGCTTCCAGCCGACGGCCACGCTCGGGTCGGCCGCGTCCTCGCGATAGGCCGAGACGTAGGAGTCGTCCTCGATCGAGGTGAGCAGGCTGCCCTGGTCGCCGACCGCCTCGATGACGTAGGGCTGCGGGTAGGGCACGCCCTGGAGCTGGACGGAGTTGCCCTCGCAGCGGATGCCGGTCGTCGAGACGACGCGCTGCCCGGCGATCGTGACCGCGGTGGCGCCGCCCTTCCACAGGGCGTTGACCACGGCCTGGATGTCCTGCTGGTGCACGAGCAGCCGGTTGACGTCGCCGGTCGTGGAGTTGATGACGTCCTCGGGAGCGTCGGAGAGCGTGATCCTGATGCCCGACCCCTGGCGCTCGACCAGCCCGGCCGGGTCCTTGAGCCGCTCGACCCGGTGCCGGGCGCGCGCGACGTCGCGGTCGTTCATCGTGGCGGTGAGCGCGCCGACCTGGGAGTTGAGCGAGGCGACCTGGGCGCGGAGCGCGTCGTACTGGTCCGCCTCGTCCTTCACCAGGGAGGCGAGGTCGGTGTAGCGGCCGGGGCGCAGGTCGGAGCCGTCGCTGTTGGCCGCGCTGACGACGAAGAGGCCACCGCAGAGCAGCACGACCACCGGCGTACCGATCCGCCAGACGTTGCGACGCCGGTCGCGGGGGCGCCCGTGGGGGGACGTCGCGTGGGATCCGGCGGTCACGCCCACTAAGGTAGCCCGGAGCCCGCCGCCGACCCGATTCGCCGGCGCGCTCACCCATTGATGTTGCAAGCCACCCAGGAGCACCCCGTGTCCCCCAAGGTCCACGACCCCCTCGCCCCCGCCAGCGGTCCCGTGCTGTCGAAGCGCTTCATCCTGGCGATCCTGCTGATGGTGCTGGGCATCGCCTGGATGGCCTACTACTACGTCGTCGTCCGCGTCGACCCGACCGCCTTCCCGGCGCCCGACCCGGGCAAGCCGACGTTCATGGCGGACCTCGGCGACTGGAACTACGTGATCGGCTTCGTCGCCTTCTTCCTCGGCCTGATCATCTCGGCCCACCCGAGCACCCCGCTCGGCCGCGGCCGCGGCGTCGTGGTCGGCATGCTCGGCTGCTTCCTCATCGGGCTGCTGTGGATCTGCACCTACTACGTCTTCAGCAACGACCTCACCAACGTGCCGGTCTTCAACGACCTCGGCCAGAAGAACCTCGTCGTGGGCATCGGCTTCATGGCGGTCGGCTTCACCTTCGCCACCCGCTGGGAGTAGCCGTGCGGGCTCCGGGCCCGATTTCTTTGCCATCCACCGCCGGTCGGTCGCGTTTGCGGCCGGCCGGCGGTGGGCATTTCGGCGGGAGAGCGGACCGGTGTTTCCACATTGGGGATAACTCCTGTGGAGAACTACACCGATGTAGTTCTCCACATGCGTGTGCACAGGTGTGGATTTCTCCGCACCCGGCGCCGGCCTGATGGCAGGGACAATCGGCCCGTCCGCACGCGGGCTGAGGGCTCTGCCGACGAACGGGCCGGTGGTCCGGTCCGGTCAGGAGAGCGCGGCGGTGCGGGCCACGATCGCCACGGCGATGACGACGCCGATGAGCGCGAGACCGGCGACCTGGATCGCCGTGCGCCGCTGGCGGGGCGCATAGACGAGCACCGCGGCGCACAGCGCGCCCCCGGCGAATCCGCCGAGGTGGCCCTGCCAGGAGATGTTGGAGATGGTGAAGGTCAGCACGAAGTTGATGCCGATCCACATCAGCACCTGCTGCGGGTTGACCCGCATCTTCAGCGCCACCACGAGCAGGGCGCCCATGAGGCCGAAGATCGCGCCGGACGCGCCGAGCGTGGGCTGGTACTCCGGAGCCGCCCAGTAGACCAGCGCCGAGCCGGCCAGGGCGCTGAGGAGGTAGAGCGCGAGGAAGCGGGCCCGGCCCAGGATCATCTCGAGCTGCGGCCCCAGCGCGAAGAGCGCGAACATGTTGAAGCCGATGTGGAGGACCGCCTGGTGGGTGAAGGCGCTGGTGATCAGCTGCCACCAGGCGCCGTCGGCCACGCCGGGCAGCCAGCTGCCGCCCTGGCTGGTGCAGACGGTCTGGGAGATGTCGAAGTAGCCGTTGCCTGCCTGGCAGAGGCCGTTGGGCCGCAGCGCGAGCCAGTCGACGAGCGAGGAGTCGGCCAGCACCGCCAGCCAGACGGCGACGTTGATGCCGATCAGGACGAACGAGGTGATTCCGGCGTTGGACGGCCGCAGGCCGCCGAACGCGGTGCGGGCGCTGCGCGTCGTACGCCGGCCCTCGGCCACGCACTCGGGGCACTGGAAGCCCACGGAGGCGTCACGCATGCAGTCCGGGCAGATCGGCCGGTCGCAGCGCTGGCAGCGGATGTGCGACTCCCGCTCGGGGTGCCGATAGCAGGTCGGCACCCCGGCGGGAGCGGGGTGGTCGGTCAATGCAGGACGCTCAGGCGCCGACGATCTCGACGGACTCGATGACCACCGGGTCGACCGGGCGGTCGCCCGGGCCGGTCGCGGTGGTCGCGATCGCGTCGACGACGTCGCGCGAGGCCTGGTCGGCGACCTCGCCGAAGATGGTGTGCTTGAAGTTCAGCCACGTGGTCGCGCCGACGGTGATGAAGAACTGCGAGCCGTTGGTGCCCGGGCCGGCGTTGGCCATCGCGAGCAGGTAGGGCTTGTCGAAGGTGAGCTCGGGGTGGGGCTCGTCCTTGAAGGTGTAGCCCGGGCCGCCGGTGCCGGTGCCCAGCGGGCAGCCGCCCTGGATCATGAAGCCCTCGATGACGCGGTGGAAGCCGAGACCGTCGTAGAAGGGGCCGGTCTTGCCGTTGCCGGCGTCGTAACTCTTGGTGCCCGTCGCGAGCCCGGTGAAGTTGGCGACCGTCTCCGGGGCGTGGTTCGGGAACAGGTCGATCGTGATGTCGCCCCGGTTGGTCTTCAGGATGGCCTGCTGGTCAGCCATGGCTGCCTCTCGGTGTTGTGCGGTGTCGGTCGGGTGATCGGTGGGTACACCGGGGGTACCCGGCGGGAGCCGGGCCGGTGCCGTCCGATCCTCGCACGCTCGCCAAGCAGTCCGCCCGGCGACCGTGTGCCTGGTTGGGCGGCCGGTGACATGATCGGATGATTCAGGACACGACGAGAGGAAGTGCCCCATGGGTCTGCGCAAGAACAAGACGCTCCTCGACCAGGCCAACGAGACCGTGAGCGAGTACGTCGAGCAGGTCCGTCCGCAGGTCGAGGCAGCCGTGGCGACCGCCCGCGAGAAGGCCGGTCCCGTCATCGCCGACGCCCGGAGCAAGGCGGCTCCCGTCATCGCCGACGCCAAGGCCAAGGCGGCGCCGGTGATCGCCGACGCCCGCGAGAAGGCCGGCCCGGCGATCGCCTCCGGCGCGGCCATCGCCGCGGAGAAGATCGCCTCCGGCGCCGCGATCGCCGCCGAGAAGGCCGCGGAGGCGGCCGAGGCCGCGGCTGACAAGGTCGCCGAGGTCGCGGAGCCGCCGAAGAAGAGCCACAAGCTCCGCAACTTCTTCCTCTTCGCCGCGGTCGCGGGCGCGGCGGCGTTCGTGGTCTCGAAGCTGCGCGGCGGCTCGGAGAGCGAGAACTGGCAGTCGTCGTACACGCCGACCCCCGCCCCGACCTCCGCGCCGACCCCGGCGAAGGACGTCGACGAGGGTGGCGCGTCGCCGGCCGAGGCGCTGGCCGACCAGGCGGAGGCGCCGCACGCGGCGACGACTCCCGACGACCCGGCCGAGGTCGTCGACGTGGACGAGAAGGCCTGACCGGCTGAGCTGATCAGGTCCCGGGAGCGGGATCGGCGCGGTTCTCCTCGACCCACCCGTCGATCCGCTCCCACCACCCGAAGAGCCAGTCGATCCGCTCCTCGCGGCCGTCCGGGATCTCCGCGCGCGGCACCTGCCACCAGCGCATGATGATCCGCTTGTCCATCGGCAGCTCGCGCCAGATGTCCGCGACGCCCACCAGGTGGTCGAGGCCGGTGTGCGCGACCAGGACGACGTCGGCGTCGGGCGCGGCGTCGAGGGCGGCGAGGAATCCCCCCGGCCGGGGCGCGAGCACGTGGATCATCCGCTCGGCGCGCGCCGCCATCCGGTCCATGCCGAGCCGGTGGAGCCGGTCGATCGCCCGCTGCCGGCGCTTCTCGGTGAAGTTGCCGCCCTCGGGGAAGATCACGAAGGCGTCGTTCTCGTCGAGCCCGGTGGCCAGCTCGGCGATCTGCTGCTCGAGCCGCCCGCCCTCGCCCGGGTTGGGCGTGATGAAGCGGGCCGGGATCCGGTGCAGCAGCACGTCGATCGCCGGGTCCCAGGCCAGCGTGTCCTTGAGGACCACCCGCGGCTCGCGGTCGTACCACGCCATCAGCGTGTGGATCAGCACGAACGAGTCGCCCGGCCCGGCGTGCCGGCAGCAGACCAGGATCGGCCGGCCCGGGTGGGCGTCCGGCGCCGGCCCCTCGGTCGCGATCTCCAGCCGCAGCACCCGCCGCGCCTCACGGAAGAAGACCCACATGGTGCCCTGCACCAGGTCGTAGTGGATGCCCTCGAAGTACGGCGTGCGCAGCCGACGGCCGAAGCCCGACGACAGCCAGAGGCCGAGCATCACGACGAGCAGCAGCGCCTCGCAGGTGAGGTAGACGATCGCGACCCACATGATCCGCAGCGGTCGCAGCCGCCCGGGCAGGATCGGCGACAGCGCGAAGGCGGCGATCAGCCACAGCGGCAGGGTCACCCAGAGCAGGGCCGCGAGCGCCACGACGACGGAGGCCATCACCAGCCGTCGCAGCAGCCGGATCATCCGAGGTGCTCGTCCAGGTAGGCCGCGGAGGCGGCGTAGGTCTCCTCGATGCGCTGCTGGACGCCCGAGAAGTCGCGGCTGCCGAAGAGGGTGTCGTCGCGCTCGGAGGTGCCGCGGGCCGGGAGGACGTGCGCCTCGACCGACGCCGGCAGCTCGTCGAGCTCGCGGTTGAAGCGGTGCCGGCGGGCGATCTCGAAGGAGACGCGGGCGACCTCCCACGGCCGGCGCGGGACGCTGAGCTGCCGGTCGATCCGGCCGACCTGGAGCACGAAGACCCGGGTGGCGCCGAGCCGGACGGCCCGGCCCAGCGGGATGGAGTTGACGATGCCGCCGTCGAGGTAGTGCTCGCCGTCGACCGTGGCCGGCGGCAGCAGCCCGGGTACGGCGGCGCTGGCCATGATCGCCTCGACCACCGGCCCGGAGTCGAACCAGTGCTCCGCAGCCCGCTCGATGCTCGCGGCGCAGACCTGGAAGCGGACCGGCAGCTCCTCGAAGGTCACCACCCCGAACTCGTCGCGCAGCGCCTGCTGCAGCGGCTCGGCGGACCAGAGGTGGGTGCCGGTGCTGACCGCGCGGCGCACGCTGGCCAACGCGCCCCCGCCGTACACCTGCTGGCCCTGGGTGGAGCTGGCTGCGCCCTCCCAGAGGGCGGTGAGCTTGTCGATGACCGCGAGGTCCGGCTGGCGGGCGACCATCGCGCCGTTGAGGGCGCCGATGCTGGTGCCGAGGACGAGGTCCGGGCGGATGCCGCGCTCGAAGAGGGCCCGCAGCATGCCGACCTCGACCGCGCCGAGGACCCCGCCGCCGCCGAGGACGAACGCGGTCGTCATGGGGTCCTCACGCTGCCGAGGGTGCCACGACCTCCGGGTGCTCGGCACGCACCTTCTGGTTGACCCGGTGCTCCATGAAGAAGATCAGCAGCGGGATCAGGCCGGCGGCGAGGTTGACGAGCGTGAAGGCGATCGACCAGCGCAGCTTGCGGGAGAGCAGGAAGGTCACGACGACGTAGGCCATGAACGCCCAGCCGTGGGCGACCCACAGGACGCTCAGGTTCTCGCCGAGCTGCTGGAGGTCGGTGCCGTCGGCGGGGATGTAGCGCAGCGGGAGCGCGACGAACGAGCAGAAGGCGAGCAGGACGCCGACGACGAACGCGAGCACCCGGTAGGTCGAGAACAGCTTCACGACCCAGAGCCTACGGGGGCGTCCTCACGCTCCGGCTCGGGCACCTCGGTCAGCCAGCGCCACCAGATGAAGACGGCGAAGGCCCCGAAGAACCACCACTCGATCGCGTAGAGCAGGTTGCGGATGCTGGTCAGCGCGCCGACGTCGGGCAGCTGCTCGAGGCTGGCCCCGTCGAGGCCCTGCTCGGGCTCCTCGGCGACGCCGTACGCGCCGTAGAGGTCCTGGTCGACGTGCTGGATGATGTCGGCGGTCCGCAGCTGGGGGAGGACGTCGTCGGTCGGGTCGTCGTCGACCTCGCCGGTGCCCTCGGGCGGCTGGAGCCAGGCGTCGAGCTCGGTGGTGCCGGTCGGGGGCGCGGGCGCGTCACCGGGGTGCGCGACCCAGCCGCGGACGATGGGCAGCGCCGGGTCGTCGGCCCCACCGACGGCCAGCGGCGTGACGACCCAGTAGCCCTCGACGCCGTCCCGCTCGCGGCCGGAGACGTAGACCGTGCCCGCCGGCACCCAGGTGCCGGACACGGTGACGGGCTGGCCGATCTTGTTCCCGGGGAAGGGGTCGTCGGGTCCCATCACGTCGGTGAGCGGCACCGGCGTCGCCCCGGTCAGGTCGACCGCCTGGGCGTCGCGGTGGGCCTGCCAGGCGCCGTACTGCCACAGGCCGAGGCCGATGGCGGCCGCGACGAGGACCAGCGCCAGCAGGTGCGCGCCCCAGAACCGCGGAGCGAGCTTCTCTGGCACCTCTCCAGCGTACGGGGCGACCCACTGGTCAGACCACTTGACCTGTTGTACGGTCGAGCGCATGCCGCTGCAGCCCGTGTCCCGCCGCTCCGTGCCCGACGAGGTCTTCGACCAGGTCCTCGGCGAGGTGGTCGACGGCGCCATCGGCGCCGGCGAGCCGCTGCCCAGCGAGCGCCGGCTCGCCGAGGTGCTCGGGGTCTCGCGCCCCGCCGTCCGCGAGGCGTTGCAGCGGATGGCCCAGACCCGGCTGCTCGACGTCCGCCACGGCGGCACGACCACGGTCCGCGACTTCAAGCGGTACGCCGGGCTCGACCTGCTCCCGCGGCTCCTCGTGCGCGGCGGCGAGATCGACACCGCCGTCGCCCGCAGCATCCTCGAGGCGCGGCTGGTGGTCGGTCCGGGGGTCGCGGCCCTGGCCGCCGAGCGGGGCGGACCGGCGCTCGAGGCCACCCTCACCGAGACCCTCGACGCGCTCGCCGCGAGCGAGGACGACGTCGACCGGCAGGTCCAGGCCCTGGCGTTCTGGGACCAGGTGGTCGACGCCGCGGACTCGATGGTCTTCCGGCTGATGTTCAACAGCCTGCGTGCGGCGTACGAGCCCGCCCTCGCGGCGCTCGCCCCGCTGATGGCCGAGGAGGTCGGGCAGGTCGGCGCCTACCGGGTGCTCACCGCCGCGATCGGCTCCGGCGACCCCGACACCGCCCGCGCCGCGGCCGAGCACGTGCTGCGCCCGGCGACCACCAGCATCCTGTCCGCCCTCACCGCCCTGGAGGAGTCATGACGAAGCCGAGCCCGGACATCGAGCGCATGGCCGCGGAGCGCCTGGCGGCCGACGAGCAGCGCATCACCGGCGCCCGCCGTACGTCGGTCTCGCTCGGGGACTCCTGGCGCTCCTTCTGGCGCGCACCCAGCCCGTGGATGATCTCGACCTTCCTGGTCGCGGCCGTGGTCGGGCGGGTGCTCGCCGGCGGCGGCTCCTGGTGGGAGCTGCTGATCCCGGTCGGGCTGGTCGCGGCGTTCCCGGCGATCGAGTGGGTGATCCACGTCTGCATCCTGCACTGGCGCCCGCGGCAGCTCGGGCCGGTCGAGATCGACTCGCTGCTCGCCCGCAAGCACCGCGCCCACCACGCCGACCCGCGCGACATCCCGCTGGTCTTCATCCCCTGGCCGGCGCTCGCCTGGCTGCTCCCGGCGTACGTCGTGGTCGCCTGGCTGGCCACCCCGACCACCACGAGCATGCTGACGCTCCTGGTGTCGGTCTACGGCATCAAGCTCGGCTACGAGTGGACCCACTACCTCGTGCACAGCGACTACCGGCCGCGGTCGCGGTGGTTCCGGTCGGTGTGGCGCAACCACCGGCTCCACCACTACAAGAACGAGCACTACTGGTTCACCGTCACCACGGCCGGCACCGCCGACCGCCTCTTCGGCACCTACCCCGAGCCGTCGTCGGTCGCGACCTCGCCGACCGTCCGGTCGCTGCACGCCCGCGAGGGCGCGTGACGCCTCCGTCCGCGGGATCGGGCCGTCGGGCGTTCGCTACGCCGACGGCCGTCGGACCGCACCCTGCTGGGGCTCGACCCGGCCCGTCTCGACGACCTCGAAGACCTCCGTCAGCCTCGTGAGCTCCAGGATCGCGGCCACGGGACCTGGGACGCAGAGGACCCGGACGGTGCCCCCGCGGGCGCTCACCTCGCGCCGCCCGGCGACCAGGCTGCTCAGCCCCATCGAGTCGATGAAGGTGACACCACGCAGGTCGATGACGAGGTCCGGACTCGGCAGCCCCGGATCGAGGAGCACCGCTCGCAGGGCGTCCACCGACGCGATGTCCAGCTCACCGGCCACGACGACGACCGGGACCCCCGTCGGCTCCCGCGACACGACGACCGAGAGCGGGTGCTCGTTCGCATCGCTCGTCGGCATCCCCTCACCCCTGCCCTCGCGTGGTCTCGGATCCAAGTTGGGCAACTGTAGGCGCGACCGGCTCACCCCAACGGGCGATTCGGGCGATACCCCGAGGCAGATCTGACTAGACCAGGTGGCCGGCCGGGCGCCCATCTTGAGGAAGTCTTGCGTGTCGGCTGGACGGGCGTGTCGTAATGGCACCGCAGCACAGGGGGCGAGAGACAGGCGACGCGGGTCCGACCACGCGTCGTGGGGGATGCAGGCCGGTGGGGGCACCATGAACGACACGACGAACGAACGACCGATCATCGACAGCCGGTCCGAGCAGCACGTCGCGCTGGTCGACCGGGTCGTCCGGCAGGTGATGGCACGAGTGCCACCGTCGGTCGACGTCGAGGGGTTGCGAGCTGCCGGGATGGAGGCCCTGGAGCTCGGCGCCCGCAGCTACGACCCGGCCCGGGGCGTACCGTTCGCGCGGTTCGCCGAGACGCGGGTCAAGGCCGCCGTCGTCGATCGCCTCCGGGCGACCGATTGGACCGCACACAGGGCACGCGTCCAGACCTGCGAGATCGACGCCGTGGACATGCCGGTCGCGCGGGCCGAGCGGCTGGCCCAGCTCACGGATGCGATCGCCGAGCTCGAGCCACGGCATCGCCGCGTCATCGAGGGCTACTTCGTGGCACGCACGCCGATGAGCGTGCTGGCGGCCGAGATCGGGGTGCCCGAGGCTCGGGTGGCGCAGCTGCGAGCGGAAGCGCTCGTGGAGCTGCGGGAGGCGCTGGACGGTGGGGACGACCGCGACCGAGAGACCCGACCGGCCGACACCGCTCATCGCGAACCGGCGTACGCCGCAGGTCACGCCGCCTCCGCCTGACCCGCCTGACCCACGCACGTCTCAACCCACGAGGGAGGTGACGCGGTCCAGCGGTGGTGGAGCCTAGGGGACTCGAACCCCTAACCCCCTGCTTGCAAAGCAGGTGCGCTACCAATTGCGCCAAGGCCCCCGGTTGACGCGGGGAGTGATCCCAGAGGGATCAGGAGCGGACGCTGTCCGTGGCCTCGGCCCAGATCGCCTGCTCGTGCTTGCCCTCGTCGAGCTTCTTCTTCACCACGACGGCAGCGGCCGCGACGAGCAGGACCAGGAGGATCTTCTTCATCGGGACTCCCGCGGGTCGGTGGGGAACAAGGGGGAATGGTGGGCCTAACAGGACTTGAACCTGTGACCTCTTCCTTATCAGGGAAGCGCTCTAACCGTCTGAGCTATAGGCCCGCGAACCGAGGGGGAACACTACCGGACCCCCACGGACGGCGACAAAACGGGAGGCCGTTCGGCTCCCGGTGGGATCAGCGCTCGTCCTCCGCGAGGGTGAGCTCGACACCGCCGACGAGGGCCGCGGCCATGTTGTAGAGGAAGGCGCCCAGGGTGGCGATCGCGGTGATCAGGATGACGTCCACGACCGAGACCAGCAGCGTGAAGCCCATGACCCGGGAGAGGCCGACGTACTTCTCGACGTCCCAGGTCGAGGCGTCCTCGCCACCGACGACGTCCTGGACGGTCTGGTTGATCGAGTCCCACACCCCGGCCGCGGCGAGCACGGACCAGATGATGAAGACCGACACCACGGTCACGACCGCGAAGGCGATCGCGAGCAGGAACGACGTCTTCATCACCGACCAGGGGTCGATGCGGGTCAGGCGCAGCCGGGCCCGGCGGGCCGGCCGGGAGGCGGCCGACGACGTGCCGGGGATCCGTGGCTTGCGCGCGGAGCGCTCCTGGGCGGCGCCGCCGGAGCCGTTGCTGCCGGCGGCCTTGCCGACGGGCGCCGTCGCGCGCTCACCGAGCGGCGCACGGACAGCGGTGTCCTGTCGGTCGGTCATCAGCCTTCACTCTCCCCGTCGGAATCGGGCTCGTTCTCCACGATTGTTGCATCCGTACCCTCGTCGGACGATCCGAGAACCGTTTCGGTTGCCTCGACAGCACCCTCGTCGGCCACTCCCTCGGCCGCTTCCTCGTCCTCGCGGGCCTCCACCGAGCGGGCCACGACCGCGACCGCGTCGCCCGACTTCGGCGACACGAACTTCACGCCCTGGGTCGAGCGTCCGGTCGGGCGGAAGTCGGCGTTGATGGGGCTGCGCACGACCTGGCCGTTCTGGGTGATCGAGAGGACCTCGTCGCCCTCCTCGACGATGAAGGCGCCGACCAGCTGCCCGCGGTCCTCGTTGGCCAGCTGCATCGCCTTGATGCCGAGGCCGCCGCGGTTGGTGATGCGGTACTCCGAGATCCGGGTCCGCTTGGCGAAGCCGCCGTCGGTGATCGTGAAGACGTACTGCTCCTTCACGTCGGGCAGGTCGCCCGCGGCGGTCGACTCCCCGGCCGCCTCGGCCTTGGCCTCGGCGGCCTCCTCGGCCGCGACCTGCTCGGCGCGGATGATCGACATCGAGAGCACGTGGTCGCCGCTGCCGTCCCGGAACTTCATGCCGGTCACGCCGGACGTCGCGCGGCCCATCGGCCGCAGCTGGCCGTCCTCCGCCTGGAAGCGGATCGCGGAGCCCTTGCGCGAGACCAGCAGGATGTCGTCCTCGGCGTTGACCAGCTCGGCGCCGATCAGCTCGTCGTCGTCCTCGCGGAAGTTGATCGCGATGACGCCGGCCTGGCGCGGGCTGTTGTAGTCGCCCAGGCGGGTCTTCTTGACCAGGCCGTTGCGGGTCGCGAGCACGAGGTACGGCGCCTGCTCGTAGTCGCGGATCGCCAGCACCTGCGCGATCGACTCGTCGGGCTGGAAGCTCAGCAGCCCGGCCACGTGACCGCCCTTCGCGTCGCGCGACGCCTCGGGCAGGTTGTAGACCTTGGTCCGGTAGACCCGGCCCGCCGTGGTGAAGAAGAGCAGCCAGTGGTGCGACGTCGTCGAGATGAAGTGGTCCACCACGTCGTCGCCGCGCAGGGTGGCACCCCGGACGCCCTTCCCGCCGCGCTTCTGGGTGCGGTACTGGTCGGCGCGGGTGCGCTTGGCGTAGCCGCCGCGGGTGATCGAGACGACCTGGTCCTCGTCGGGGATCAGGTCCTCCATCGAGAGGTCGCCGGCCGCCGCGATGATCTGGGTACGGCGGTCGTCGCCGTACTTGTTCACGATCTCCGCGAGCTCGTCGATGACGATCTGCCGCTGGCGGCTGATGTTGGCGAGGATGTCCTCGAGGTCGGCGATCAGCGTCTCGATCTCGGCGAGGTCGTCGATGATCTTCTGCCGCTCGAGGGCGGCCAGCCGGCGCAGCTGCATGTCGAGGATGGCGTTGGCCTGGAGCTCGTCGATCTCCAGCAGCTCGATCAGGCCACGGCGGGCGTCGTCGACCTCGGGGGAGCGCCGGATCAGCGCGATCACCTCGTCGAGGGCGTCCAGCGCCTTGACCAGTCCGCGGAGGATGTGGGCCCGCTCCTCGGCCCGGCGCAGGCGGTACTCGGTGCGCCGGCGGATGACGTCGATCTGGTGCTCGACCCAGTTGCTGATGAACTGGTCGACGGTCAGCGTGCGCGGGACCCCGTCGACCAGCGCGAGCATGTTCGCGGAGAAATTGGTCTGCAGCTCGGTGTGCTTGAGCAGGTTGTTGAGGACCACCCGTGCCACCGCGTCGCGCTTGAGCACGACGACGATGCGCTGGCCCACGCGCGAGGAGGTCTCGTTGCGGACGTCGCTGATCCCCTGCACCTTGCCCGCGTCGGCGAGCTCGGCGATCTTCATGAGCAGGTTGTCGGGGTTGACCATGTAGGGCAGGTCGGTGATCACGAGGACGGTCCGGCCGGACTTGTCCTCGTCGACCTCGATGATCGCCCGCTGGGTGATCGACCCGCGGCCGGTGCGGTAGGCCTGCTCGATGCCCTCGCGCCCGACGATCAGCGCGCCGTTGGGGAAGTCGGGGCCCTTGATCCGCTCGAGGAGCGCGTCCTGGAGCTCCTCGCGGGTGGCGTCGGGGTGCTCGAGCGCCCACGTCGCGCCCTCGGCGACCTCCCGCAGGTTGTGCGGCGGGATGTTGGTGGCCATGCCGACCGCGATGCCGGCCGAGCCGTTGACCAGCAGGTTGGGGAACCGGGCCGGCAGGATCGTCGGCTCCTCGGTCTTGCCGTCGTAGTTCGGGGTCATGTCGACGGTCTCTTCGTCGATGTCCCGGACCATCTCCATGGCCAGCGGCGCCATCCGGCACTCGGTGTACCGCATCGCGGCGGCGGGGTCGTTGCCCGGCGAGCCGAAGTTGCCCTGGCCGCTCACCAGCGGGTAGCGCATCACCCACGGCTGGGCGAGCCGGACGAGGGTGTCGTAGATCGCCGAGTCGCCGTGGGGGTGGTAGTTACCCATGACGTCGCCGACGACGCGCGCGCACTTGTTGAAGCCGCGGTCGGGGCGGTAGCCGCCGTCGTACATCGCGTAGAGCACCCGGCGGTGCACCGGCTTGAGCCCGTCGCGTACGTCGGGCAGCGCGCGGCCGACGATGACCGCCATCGCGTAGTCGATGTAGGACCGCTTCATCGACTCCTGGAGGTCGACGGGCTGGATCCGTCCGCCCCCGCCGCCCTCGCCGCTGCCGAGGTTGCTGGTCTGCTCAGTCACGTCGTCTTGTCTCTCTCGTCGCCTCTACTGGAATCTAGTGCTCGTCCTAGACGGCTAGATATCCAGGAATCGGACGTCCTTGGCGTTGCGCTGGATGAAGGAACGGCGCTGGTCCACGTCCTCGCCCATGAGGATCGAGAAGATCTCGTCGGCCTGCGCGGCGTCCTCGAGGGTGACCTGGAGCAGCACCCGCTGGTCGGGGTCGAGGGTGGTCTCCCACAGCTCGTCGGCGTTCATCTCGCCCAGACCCTTGTAGCGCTGGATCGGCGCCTCCTTGGGCAGCTTCTTGCCCTGCTCCTGGCCGTCGCGCATGACCGCGTCGCGCTCGGCGTCGGAGTAGACGAACTCGTGCTCGTGCGGCTTGTTCCACTTGATCCGGTAGAGCGGCGGCTGGGCGAGGTAGACGTGACCCGCCTCGATCAGCGGCTTCATGAAGCGGAAGAGCAGCGTCAGCAGCAGCGTGTTGATGTGGTGGCCGTCGACGTCGGCGTCGGCCATCAGCACGATCTTGTGGTAGCGCAGCTTCTCGAGGTCGAACTCCTCGTGGACGCCGGTGCCGAGCGCGGAGATGATCGCCTGGACCTCGGTGTTGGCGAGGACCTTGTCGATGCGGGCCTTCTCGACGTTGAGGATCTTGCCGCGGATCGGGAGGATCGCCTGGATCCGGTTGTCCCGGCCCATGACCGCCGAGCCGCCCGCCGAGTCGCCCTCGACGATGAAGACCTCGCACTCCTCCGGGTTGCGCGAGCTGCAGTCGCGCAGCTTGCCGGGGAGGCCACCGCCGCCGAGCAGGCCCTTGCGGTTGCGGGCCAGGTCGCGCGCCTTGCGCGCGGCGATCCGGGCGGACGCCGCGGCCTGGGCGCGGCGGATGATGTCGCGACCCTCCTGCGGGTTCTGCTCGAGCCACGCACCCAGCTGGTCGTTGACGATCCGCTGGGTGAAGCCCTTGGCCTCGGTGTTGCCGAGCTTGGTCTTGGTCTGGCCCTCGAACTGCGGCTCGCCGATCTTGATCGAGATGATCGCCGTGAGGCCCTCGCGGATGTCGTCGCCCGACACCCGGTCCTCCTGCTTCTTCATCAGGCCCCACTCGAAGCCCCAGTTGTTGACCAGGGAGGTGAGCGCCGCGCGGAAGCCCTCCTCGTGAGTGCCGCCCTCGTGGGTGTTGATCGTGTTGGCGAAGGTGTGGACCGACTCCGTGTAGGAGGTGTTCCACTGCATCGCGATCTCGAGGCTCATGTGGTTCTCGACCGAGTCGGGGGTCTCGGCCTCGAAGGAGATGATCGTCGGGTTGGCCGGCTGCTTCTTGCGGTTGATGTACTCGACGTAGTCGACGAGCCCGCGGTCGTACTTGAAGACCTGCTCGATGCCGCCGCTCTCGCTCCGCTTGAGGCTGTCGGCGCGCTGCTGGTCGACGTCCTCGGCGACGGTGTCGTCCTCGACCGCGTCGGCGATCTCCTCCGCCTGCGGCCGCTCGTCGCGCACGACGATCTCCAGGCCCTTGTTGAGGAAGGCGTACTCGCGGATCCGCGAGGTGATCGTCTCCAGGGAGTACGTCGTGGTCTCGAAGATGTCGGGGGAGGCCCAGAACGTGATGGTGGTGCCGGTGCGCTCACCGGCCTCCATCGGGCGGACCTCCTCGAGGTCGCCGTCGGGCACGCCGACCGTGAAGGTCTGGCGCCAGAGGTGGTCGCGGTTCTTGACCTCGGCGACGACCTTGCTCGAGAGCGCGTTGACGACCGAGACGCCGACGCCGTGCAGGCCGCCGGAGACCTTGTAGCCGCCGCCGCCGAACTTGCCACCGGCGTGCAGGACGGTCAGGGCGAGCGTCAGCGCGGGCAGCTCCTGCCCGGGAGCGGTGCCGGTCGGGATGCCGCGGCCGTTGTCCTCGACGCGGATGCCGCCGTCGGCGAGCAGGGTGACGACGATCCGGTCGCAGTGGCCGGCCAGCGCCTCGTCGACCGCGTTGTCCACGATCTCCCAGATGAGGTGGTGCAGGCCGCGCTCACCGGTCGAGCCGATGTACATGCCGGGCCGCTTGCGGACCGCCTCGAGGCCCTCGAGGACCTGGATCGCGGAGGCGTCGTACTCGGTCTCGACGCGGTTGGTCGAGGGAGAGCTGGTGGTCGGGGCGGGGACGGGGGTCTCGTCGGGCGACTGGCTCGGCTCGACGGGGTTGACGTCGCTCACGCGCACCTCTTCTGACGGCGGTCTTCACATGGAGATGGCCGCCTGCGCGGGCGCCGAGCGGCCAACGTCCATGATACCCGCCAGAAGGCCTCAGAACACGTGCGCCACTTCGGCCTTGGGACGACGACGCCGGAAATCGGCCCGTGAGCGCCCCGTGAGCGGCGCTCGGAGCGCCGAACAGGGGTGCGGTGAGGTCCCTGTACGACGGCGAGCCCGGCAGATCGTCTGCGCGGGGCTGGTGGGGCTCACCCGTAGGTGTCGCGCGGGCCCCGTCCGTCGCGGGCCGAGCGCGGCCCCTTCTTCCAGGTCGGCAGGTGCGGCCCGAGCACGTCGATGAGCGTCACCGTCCCGTGGCCGAGCTCCTCGTTGAGCCGTCGGACGACGGTCGGCGCGAGCAGCCGCAGCTGGGTCGCCCACGCGGTCGAGTCGGTCCTCACCACGAGCCGGCCGTCGGCGAAGGTCTCCGGCGTGCAGTGGTCGGCGACCTCGGCACCCACCAGCTCCGCCCACCGGCCGAAGACGCCCTGGACCCGCAGGTCGAGGTCCCAGCCGTGGTCGGCGACGAGGCGGCCGAGGGTGGCGTCGAGGAGCTGCGGGTCGCGGTCGTCGGGGTGGGCGCCGCTGACCCGGCCCCGGTTCGGGGTGTCCTTGCGGCGCTGCCGGGTCCGGGCGGCCGGCGTCGACTTGGCGGTGGCGCGGGTCTGCGCGCGGGCCAGGTCGAGCCCGTCGGCCTGGTGCTCCTGCTGCTCGGCCCCGTCCGCCGGCTCGTCGACGGCGTCGGGCTCGTCACTGCTCACGGACGACCTCGCCCCCGCCGACGGCGTAGCGGGTGCCGGTGAGCACCTCAGGTACGTCGGCCCCGACGGCCGCCGTGACGAGCACCTGCTCGGCGCCGGCGACGAGCTCGGCGAGCTGCGCACGCCGTTCGCTGTCGAGCTCCGCGAAGACGTCGTCGAGGATGAGGATCGGGTCGTCGCCGTCCGAGCGCAGGAGGTCGTAGGACGCCAGCCGGAGCGCCAGCGCGAACGACCAGGACTCCCCGTGGGAGGCGTAGCCCTTCACCGGCAGCTCGCCCAGGGTGCAGAGGAGCTCGTCGCGGTGCGGTCCCACGAGCGAGAGGCCGCGGTCGAGCTCGTCGTTGCGGCGCCGCTCGACCTCGGCGAGCAACGCCTCGGTGAGATCCGCGCGGGAGGTCTGGCCGTCGAGCTCGAACGACGGCCGGTAGGTGATGTCCGCGTCGTCACGGGTCGCCCCGCGCGCGACCGTCTCGTAGGCCTTGCCGACGTACGGGCGCAGCGCGTCGACCAGGAGCAGCCGCTCGGCGAGCAGCTCACCGCCGACGCGCGCGAGGTGGGCGTCCCAGACGCCGAGGGTCGAGAGCGCGCCCTCTTGGGCGGACGACCCCCGCCGCGCGGCGCCGGCCGTCTTGAGCAGGGAGTTGCGCTGCTTGAGGATCCGGTCGTAGTCGGACCGGACGCCCGCGAGCCGCGGGGCGCGCAGCACCAGCAGGTCGTCGAGGAACTTCCGCCGGTCCGAGGGGTCGCCCTTGACCAGGGTGAGGTCCTCGGGGGAGAAGACCACGGTGCGCACCAGGCCGACCAGCTCCCGCGAGCGGGGGAGCGGTGAGCGGTTGACCCGGGCGCGGTTGGACCTGCCCGGGTTGATCTCGACCTCGAGCACCGCCGTACGCCCGTCGCGGACCACGGCGGCGCGGACCACGGCCTGGTCCGCGCCGGCCCGCACGAGGGGCGCGTCGCTGGCCACCCGGTGGGAGGCGAGTCGCGAGAGGTAGTCGATCGCCTCGACCAGGTTGGTCTTGCCCTGCCCGTTGCGGCCGATGAAGGCCGTCACCCCCGGGCCGAGCTCGACGTCCGCCGACGTGTAGGAGCGGAAGTCGTGCAGGGACAGGTGGGAGACGTACACGGTCGGGCTACGCCCCGACTACGACGTGGGGGCGTCGCCGCCCGCGGGCGGCTCGGTGTGGACCGCGTGCCCGCCGAACTGGTTGCGCATCGCGGCGATCGCCTTCATCGCCGGGCTGTCCTCCTGGCGCGAGGTGAACCGCGCGAACAGGGAGGCGGCGATGACGTTCATCGGGACGGCGTGCTCGATCGCGGCCTCGACGGTCCACCGGCCCTCGCCGGAGTCCTCGGCGTAGCCGGCGATCTTCTCGAGGTGGGTGTCCTCCTCGATCGCGGCGACCAGCAGGTCGAGCAGCCAGGACCGGATGACGGTGCCGGAGCGCCAGGAGTCGAAGACCTCGGTGACGTTGTCGACGAGGTCGACCTTCTCGAGCAGCTCCCAGCCCTCGGCGTAGCTCTGCATCATGGCGTACTCGATGCCGTTGTGGACCATCTTGGCGAAGTGGCCGGCCCCGGGCTTCTTGCCGGCGTGCACGAAACCGCCCTCGTCGGGCTTGAGCGCGTCGAGCGCGGGCTGCACCTTCGCCACGTCCTCGTCGGACCCGCCGCACATGAGGGCGTAGCCGTTCTGCAGACCCCAGACGCCACCTGAGACGCCGCAGTCGACGAAGCCGACGCCCTTCTCCGCCAGCATCGCGGCGTTCTCCTGGTCGTCGGTCCACTTCGAGTTGCCGCCGTCGACCACGAGGTCACCCTCGCCGAGCAGGTCGCCGAGCTCGCGGATGGTCTCGCGGGTCGGGTCGCCGGCGGGGACCATCACCCACACGACCTTGGGGGACGGCAGCTTCTCCACCATGGCGGCGAGGCTGTCGACGTCCGCGATGTCGGGGTTGCGGTCGTACCCGACCACCGTGTGGCCTGCGTTGCGCAGGCGGGTGCGCATGTTGCCACCCATCTTGCCGAGACCGACGAGTCCGATGTCCATGGGCCTCAGCCTAGGGCGCGGACCTGGCGTCAGGACAGGAGGCGTCGCGGCATCAGCAGGTAGCGGAACGACGTGTCGGTCTGTCCCTCCTCCACCGAGCCGCTGATGACGACCGGCTTGGAGGCCTGGGTGAACGCCAGCTCGACGACCGGCTGGTCGATCGCACCGAGCCCGTCGAGCAGGAACTGCGGGTTGAAGCCCGTGGTCAGGTCCTCGCCGTCGATGGTCGCGGAGATCGACTCCGACGCCTGGGCCTCGTCGCCGGAGCCGGCGTCGAGGGTGAGGACCCCCTCGTTGAAGGCGAGCTGGACCGCGGTGTTGCGCTCGGCGACGAGCGCGACGCGGCGGACCGACTCGATGAGCGCCGTCTTGTCGACGAGCGCGGTGGTGAGGTGCTCGTTCGGGAAGAGGCTGCGGACCTTGGGGAACTCGCCGTCGAGCAGACGGGTCGTCGTACGCCGGTGGCCGCCGGCTGCCTGGCCCTCGAAGCCGATGATGCCCTCGCCGGACCCGGTGGCGGCGAGTGCGATGGTCACCTCACCGCCGGCGGTCAGCGACTTGGCCGTGTCGCCGAGGACCCGGGCGGGCACCAGGGCGGCGACCGACTCGTCGGGGGTGCGTGGGTTCCACTCGAGCTCGCGGTGGGCGAGGCGGAAGCGGTCGGTGGCGAGCAGCGAGATCGTCGAGCCCTCGATCTCGATCCGGACGCCGGTCAGCACCGGGAGCATGTCGTCGCGGCCGGCGGCGGTCACCGCCTGCGCGACGGCGTGCGCGAAGTCCTCGCTGGAGACGGTGCCGGTCGCGGCCGGCATGTCCGGGAGGGCGGGGTAGTCCTCGACCGGCATCGTCTGGAGGCTGAAGCGGGCCGACCCGCAGGTGAGCGAGACCCGGGCGCCGTCGAGCACCATCTCCACCGGCTTGGCGGGCAGGCTGCGGCAGATGTCGGCCAGGAGACGGCCGCTGACCAGGGCACGACCCTCGTCGCTGACCTCGGCGCTGAGCGTGGCACGTGCGGAGGTCTCGTAGTCGAAGGTCGACAGGACCAGGCCGTCGTCGCTCGCCTCGATGAGAAGTCCGGCGAGCACCGGGACGCTGGGACGGACCGGGAGGCTGCGGGCAGCCCAGGCGACGGCATCGGCCAGCACGTCGCGCTCGACGCGGAACTTCACGGTGGTTCCTTCGGGTCGGCGAACTACAGGGATCCCGGGCAAGGAGTTGTCGGGATGCGCATCCTGCCATGCGGCGCCGACGGGCGGGAGGTTCGGGGGAGTTCTCCCCAGGTGGGCGCCCGGATGGATGTTGACCGAGATCGGGACCGTGTAGAGGTACGTGGGAGTCACAGCATCCGTGGAAACTGTGGAGAACCATCGTTCGTGCAGGTCAGCGGCGGAAATCGGCGTGCACAGGCGGTGTGGACGGCGTGTGGACGACGCGGGGGCCGGTGTGCACGCCGATCCGGGGCGGTGGAGGACGGCCCGTTGTTCCACAGGCCGTCCCCGGTGACCGGCGACCGGCTGCACACCGGCTCCACATCTCACATCGTTGTGGTTCGGGTCCTCACTCGACGGTGAGGGTGACCTCGATGTTGCCGCGGGTGGCGTTGGAGTAGGGGCAGACCTGGTGGGCCTGGCCGACGAGCTGCTCGGCCTGGTCGTGGTCGACGTTCGGCAGCGTCACCTCCAGCTGGACCGCGAGGGTGAAGCCGCCGGCGTCGTTGGTGCCGATCGAGACGTCGGCGACGACCTCGGACTCGCTGACGTCGGCCCCGGCCTGGCCGGCCACCAGGCGCAGCGCGCTGTGGAAGCACGCGGCGTAGCCGGCGGCGAAGAGCTGCTCGGGGTTGGTGGCGCCGCCGGCGCCACCCATCTCCTTCGGGATGCGGACGTCGAGGTCGAGGATGCCGTCGGTGGAGGTGACGTGGCCGTTGCGCCCGTCGCCGGTCGCGACCGCGGAGGCGGTGTAGAGAGGAGTCATGCGCACGAATCTATTGTGCGCAATGGAATTGTGCAAGGAGTAGCCTGGAGCCATGGCCACCCCGGCACAGCTCTCCATCGACGACATGCTCTGCTTCCCGCTCTACGCGGCGACGCGGGCGGTGACCCGGACCTACGCGGACCTGCTGGCCGAGGTCGGGATGACTTATCCGCAGTACCTCACGATGACCGCGCTCTGGGAGGCCGGCGGCCCGCTGAGCGTGGGCGAGCTCGGCGAGCGGCTGCTGCTCGACTCGGGCACCCTGACCCCGCTGCTGAAGCGGCTGGAGGCGGCCGGCCACGTCGTGCGGCGCCGCGACACCGAGGACGAGCGGCGGGTGCTGGTGGAGGTCACGGAGGCAGGCGACCGGCTCCGCGAGCAGGTGTCGGAGGTCCCGCGTCAGCTGTTCGACGCGATGGGCCTCTCGCTGGCCGAGCTGGTCGAGCTCCGCGAGCGGCTCCGGGGGCTGCTCGCGAACCTGGGTCAGACCTGACGTGCCTGCATCTTGACGCGGTTGGTGAGCTCGCTGACCTGGTTGAAGACCGCGCGGCGCTCGGCGAGCAGCTGGTTGATCTTCCGGTCGGCGTACATGACCGTCGTGTGGTCGCGGTTGCCGAACTGCGCGCCGATCTTCGGCAGCGACAGGTCGGTGAGCTCGCGGCACAGGTACATCGCGATCTGGCGTGCCATCACCAGGTGCCGGCCGCGGCTGGGGCCGGTGAGCTCCTCGATGGAGAGCCCGAAGTAGGCCGCGGTCTGGGCGATGATCAGCGCCGCCGTGATCTCCGGCTCGCCACCCTCGGGGATCAGGTCCTTGAGGACGATCTCGGCCAGGGTCATGTCGACCTCCTGGCGGTTGAGGTTGGCGAACGCCGTCACCCGGATCAGCGCGCCCTCGAGCTCGCGGATGTTGGTCTGGATCTTCGAGGCGATGAACTCGAGCACGTCCGGGGGCGCGGTGAGCCGGTCCATGGCGGCCTTCTTGCGCAGGATCGCGATCCGGGTCTCGAGGTCCGGCGGCTGCACGTCGGTGATGAGGCCCCACTCGAACCGGTTGCGCAGGCGGTCCTCCAGTGCCTCGAGCCGCTTGGGCGCGCGGTCGGAGGTGAGGACGATCTGCTTGTTGGCGTTGTGGAGCGTGTTGAAGGTGTGGAAGAACTCCTCCTGGGTCTGGGTCTTCCCCTCCAGGAACTGGATGTCGTCGATGAGCAGCACGTCGACGTCGCGGTAGCGCCGCTTGAAGCGGTCCTGCCGGTCGTCGCGGATCGCGTTGATGAACTCGTTCGTGAACTCCTCGCTCGACACGTAGCGCACCTTCGCGCCGGTGTAGAGCGAGCGCACGTAGTGGCCGATCGCGTGGAGCAGGTGGGTCTTGCCCAGCCCGGAGTCGCCGTAGACGAGGAGCGGGTTGTAGGCCTTGCCCGGCGCCTCGGCCACGGCCACCGCGGCCGCGTGCGGGAAGCGGTTGGACGAGCCGATGACGAAGGTCTCGAAGGTGTACTTCGGGTTGAGCCGGGTCTCGAGCGAGGAGCTGGGGCGCGTGGCGCCCGCGTCGACGGGCTCGGGTGCGGACGGGACGACCGGCTCCACGCTGGGCGCGGCGACGTTTGTCGACATATCGATCTCTCGACTAGTCGACGAGTCGTCCTCGATCTCCTGGCCCGGCAGCGGCCCGACGTCCTCGAGCTGTGGGTTGACCGTGACCGCGATCCGGATCTCCCGGCCGAACCGGACGGTCAGGGCGTCCTCGAGCTGGGCGCGCAGCCGGCCCTCGAGCTGGTTGCGGGTGAAGTCGTTGGGGACGGCCACGATGGCCGTGCTCTCGTGGAGGGTCACCGGCTCGCTGGCGCGCAGCCAGGCCCGCTGGTTGGGCTGGAGGTCGTCGACGACGCCCCGCCAGGCCGCATCGAGGTCCGAGGTGTGCTGCTCCACCGCTCCCGCTTTCGTCGTCTGGTCTCTCCGGCTGACCCGGCTGGGTGTCCTGGGTCCGGAGCTCCGGTCGAGTGCCCCATCGTGACGGAGCCCGCAAGCTCTCGCAGGAGAACCCGTCAGGTCGTGTCGCGGTGCGGTCACTGCTGGGAGTCCACAACTTTGTCCACAGGTTGTGAACCTGACCCCCTCCCTGTGGAGAGTGTCGTTCCGAGACGCACCCCCGGACCTGATCGGAACGCGTTTGCGCTGGTCAGAGGCGGTGTACGTCAACTGTGACGGCCATCACACGACCTGGTGCTTCCGGTCTGGATCGAGGGCGGCGGGGAACCTCGGTGGGGCCGAACGTAACAAGCCGGTCGGCGTGGCGGCAAGCCGTCATCCACAGGGCAGACGCCCGGCCGACGTCGGGCAGACCTCGGGGGGCACCGGACCGGTCTGCGCGGGTTTGACCCTGTGGAATCCCAGCGCGTACCGTTGGTTGGTCACCCGGTGTCGACCGGTGCCGCATGCCCACGACAGAGCTGTCTCTCGCGTGGGTGGGCGGTGCCAGCCGAAAGGCTCGCTCGCACGTCACCAGCACGGCGTTCACCAGCACCGTGTCACGTGCACTGCCGCCCGGCCCGCGTGACCGCCCTGACAACACCATGGAGAGAGTTTCATGAGCAAGCGCACGTACCAGCCGAACAACCGCCGCCGTCACAAGGTGCACGGTTTCCGTCTTCGCATGCGCACCCGCGCCGGCCGCGCCATCCTGTCCTCGCGCCGCCGCAAGGGTCGCAAGAGCCTCGCCGTCTGACGGCCGTTCCGGCCGCCGGACCCAGGCCAGCCTCGTGCTGTCCTCGGCTCACCGCCTCACCGACGGTGCGTCGTTCCGCGACGCGACCCGCAGGGGTCGACGCAGCGGTTCGCGCACCGTCGTGGTGCATCTGGCGGTGCCCGCCGAGGCCTCCGCGGCACCGCCGCAGGTGGGCTTCGTGGTCAGCAAGGCCGTGGGCAACGCCGTCGTCCGCAACCGCGTGAAGCGCCGACTCCGACACCTGGCCCGGGAGCACGTCTCGTCGCTCCCGGGCTCTGCTGTGCTCGTGGTCCGGGCGCTCCCGGCGGCGGCGTCCGCCTCGTCGGCGGAACTCCGCGCCGACCTCGAGCGTTGCCTCCGACGGGTGCTGTCCCCGCTGGACGGCACCGGGGCGGAGGTCCCCGCATGAGGTACGACCCGGTTCGCTGGCTGCTCATCGGGTTCCTGCGCGCCTACCGGCTGCTGATCAGCCCGCTCTACGGCCAGGTCTGCCGCTACCACCCGTCCTGCTCGGCGTACGCGCTGCAGGCGGTGACGGAGCGCGGCAGCATCGTCGGCACCTGGCTGGCCGTGCGCCGGCTCGGCCGGTGCCACCCCTGGGCCGCCGGCGGCTACGACCCGGTGCCCCCTCGCTCTCCCCGCCTCCGCGCGGGATCCACTTCCTCACCCCAGCAAGGAGCCTGATCCGTGGGATTCCTCGGCGACATCGGCGGCTTCATCATGACGCCGCTGTACTACGCCATCTCTGCCGTGCTCGTCGCGTGGCACTGGTTGTTCGAGACCATCGGCCTGAACGGCGACAGCGGTCTGGTCTGGGTGCTGTCGATCATCGGCCTGACGCTGACCGTGCGCGCGGCGCTGATCCCGCTCTTCGTGCGGCAGATCAAGTCCAGCCGGAACATGCAGCTGATCCAGCCCAAGGTCAAGGAGCTGCAGAAGAAGTACGGCCACGACCGGGAGCGTCTCGCCCAGGAGACGATGAAGCTCTACAAGGAGAGCGGGACCAACCCGTTCGCCTCGTGCCTCCCGCTGCTGATCCAGATGCCGATCTTCCTTGCGCTCTTCCGGCTGCTCGACCACCACGCCGCGAAGGGTGACGGGAAGGCCTTCATCACCACCGACCTGGCGCAGAGCTTCCAGAACGCCGAGCTCTTCGGGATCCCGCTGAAGGCGACGTTCCTGAACGCCGACGGCTCGGTCGCGGTGATGATCGTGGCCGCGATCCTCGTGGTCGCGATGACCGCGACGACCTTCACCACCCAGCGTCAGCTGATGAGCAAGAACATGCCGGCCGACGCGCTCAGCGGCCCGTACGCCCAGCAGCAGAAGCTGCTCCTCTACGTGCTGCCCGTCGTCTTCGCCGTCGGTGGCATCGCCTTCCCGATCGCCGTCCTCTTCTACTGGACCACCTCCAACCTGTGGACCATGGGCCAGCAGTTCTACGTGATCCGGAACAACCCGGCGCCGGGCACCGCGGCCGAGAAGGCCAAGCTCGAGCGCGACCGGCTCAAGGCCGAGCGGCACGGCAAGCCGGCGGCGGTCGAGGCGGCGCCCGAGCCCGAGCCGGAGGAGCAGCGCCCGCAGCAGCGGCAGCAGCCCAAGCGGCAGTCCAAGAGCCAGCGCAAGAAGTCCGGCGGGCCGAACCCGAGCCCGAAGCCGAAGCCCGAGGGAGGCAACCAGTGAGCGAGCCCGTGAACGACGCAGCGACGACCGACACCGCGACCACCGAGGCAGAGATCGTCGACGCGGAGAGCGTCGACGAGGCCGGGACGCAGGAGCCGGAGAGCTCTCGCCTCCAGGAGCTCGAGCGTGAGGGCGACATCGCCGCGGACTACCTCGAGGAGCTGCTCGACATCGCGGACCTCGACGGCGACCTCGACATGGACGTCGACGGCGACCGCGCCGCGGTGTCCATCGTCGGCGCGGACCTGTCGCAGCTCGTCGGCGCGAAGGGCGAGGTGCTCGACGCGCTCCAGGAGCTGACCCGGCTCGCGGTCTACCGGGAGACCGGTGAGCGCTCCCGCTTGATGCTCGACGTCTCGGGCTTCCGGGCGCAGAAGCGCGCCGAGCTGGTCGAGCTGGCCGAGAAGACCACCGCGCAGGTCAAGGAGTCCGGCGAGTCCGTCTCGCTCGACCCGATGTCGCCGTTCGAGCGCAAGATCGTGCACGACGCGGTGGCGGCCGCCGGCCTGACCTCGGAGTCCGAGGGCGTCGAGCCGCGTCGCTTCGTCGTGGTGCTGCCCGCGTGACCGGGAGGACCGTGCTCGGATGAGCGACGTTTCACGTGAAACACCCTCCACGCCGGAGTCGGCGCGGAGGGTGTTCTCGTCTGAGCGGCTGCCGCTCGCGGAGCGGTACGCCGGCCTGCTGGCGACGGACGGTGTGATCCGCGGGCTGATCGGCCCACGGGAGGCGCCCCGCCTCTGGGAGCGGCACCTGGTGAACTGCGCCCTCCTCGCCGAGCCGATCCCGGCGGACGTGTCGGTCTGCGACATCGGGTCCGGAGCCGGGCTGCCCGGACTGGTCCTGGCGATCGCCCGGCCGGACCTGCGGATCACGCTCGTCGAGCCGCTGCTCCGCCGCACCACCTTCCTGGAGGAGGTCGTCACCGCGCTGGCGCTCGACCACGTCGAGGTGGTGCGCGGCCGGGCTGACGCGCTGCACGGCGAGCGGACGTTCGACGTGGTGACGTCGCGGGCGGTCGCTCCCCTGGGCCGGCTGCTCGACTGGTCGATGCCACTCGTCGCGCCCACCGGGGCGCTGCTGGCGATGAAGGGCAGCTCCATCGAGACCGAGATCGAGGAGGCGGCCGACGAGCTCGCGCGGTGGGGGTGCGGCGCGCCGGAGGTGCTCACGCTCGGCGCGGAGCTGCCGGCGGACCTGGCGGTCTCCACCACGGTGGCCGTCCGGGTGGCCTGGGCCGATCCGGGGCGGGTATCTTGGCCGCTTGCGACGGGGGCGGCCGCGCGGACGTCGAAGGGTCGCGCCGGGCCGAGGAGCCCATCGAAGCGGAAGCGGAGGCGATCGGCGTGACCGAGCACGGGGGCCCCGGAGACGGGTTTTCCACCGGTGGTCCGACCGCCGGTGAGCGTGAATATCCACAGACCGAGCCCGGTCATCCACAGCAGGAGGAGACCGACCCGGTGGCCGATGTTTCACGTGAAACGACGTTCCGCGTCCGGACCGCCGAGGACCTCGCGGACGGCGCGCCGACCTTCGACGACGACCACCACACTCCCCTGGCCCGGGCCGCCGAGCACAGCGTGCTGGCCCGCCAGGGCACCCGGTTCCGCCCGGCGCTGTCCCGGCCCGAGAGGACCCGCGTCTTCGTGGTCGCGAACCAGAAGGGCGGGGTCGGCAAGACCACCTCGACGGTGAACATCGCCGCCGCCCTGGCTCAGCTCGGCCAGCGCGTGCTGGTGGTGGACCTCGATCCCCAGGGCAACGCGTCCACGGCACTCGGGGTCGAGCACCGCCGCGGCGTGCCCTCGACGTACGACGCCCTCGTCGACGGCGTGCCGTTGGAGGAGGTCGCCAGCCCGAGCCCCGAGGTCGACGGCCTGTGGGTCGTGCCCGCGACCATCGACCTGGCCGGCGCCGAGATCGAGCTCGTCTCCGTGGTCGCCCGGGAGAGCCGGCTGCGCAAGGCCGTGCACGGGCACCCGCTGGTCGGCGGCACCGACGCGGGGGAGGAGCGCTTCGACTACGTGCTCATCGACTGCCCGCCCTCGCTGGGCCTGCTCACCCTCAACGCCCTGGTCGCCGGCGACGAGATGCTGATCCCGATCCAGGCCGAGTACTACGCGCTCGAGGGCCTCGGCCAGCTCCTCGAGACCGTGGAGATGGTCAAGGCCCACCTCAACCAGCAGCTCGACGTCTCCACCATCCTGGTGACGATGTACGACGCGCGCACCCGGCTGGCGGCGGGCGTGGCCGAGGAGGTGCGGGAGCACTTCGGCGAGCGGGTCCTCAAGACGTCGATCCCGCGGTCGGTCCGGGTCTCGGAGGCCCCGTCCTACGGCCAGACCGTGATGACCTACGATCCCGGTTCGCCGGGCGCGCTGTCCTACCTCGAGGCGGCGCGCGAGATCGCGATCCAGGGAGCAGCCTCGTGAACGCCAACCGTCCGCCGCAGCGCCGAGGACTCGGCCGCGGCCTGGGCTCCCTGATCCCCACCGCGCCGACCGCCGAGGCGCCCGAGGACGGCGACGCTCCCGCGGCGGCGCCCGAGCCGGCGGCCCCGGGCCTGCAGCCCGTCGCCGGTGCCTACTTCGCCGAGCTGCCGGTCGGCCAGATCCGGCCCAACGACGTCCAGCCCCGCCAGGTCTTCGACGAGGAGGCGATGGACGAGCTCGTGCACTCGGTGCGCGAGATCGGCGTCCTCCAGCCCGTCGTCGTCCGCCGGCGCGGCCCCGAGGACTACGAGCTGGTCATGGGCGAGCGCCGCTGGCGCGCGACCCAGGCGGCCGGCCGCGAGATGATCCCGGCGATCGTCCGGGAGACCGACGACGTCGACATGCTCCGCGATGCGCTGCTCGAGAACCTCCACCGCTCCCAGCTCAACCCGCTGGAGGAGGCGGCCGCCTACCGGCAGATGCTGGACGACTTCGACTGCACCCACGAGGAGCTCGCCTCCCGCATCGGTCGGTCCCGCCCGCAGATCAGCAACACGCTCCGGCTGCTCAAGCTGACACCGGCCGTGCAGCGCCGGGTCGCCGCGGGCGTCCTGTCCGCCGGCCACGCCCGGTCGCTGCTGGCGATCGAGGACCCGGAGGTCCAGGACCGGCTCGCCCAGCGCGTCATCGCCGAGGGCATCAGCGTCCGCGGCCTCGAGGAGATCGTCGCCGTGCGCGACGTCGACGGCCCGGCGACCCGCCCGGTGCGGCGCAACAAGCCCGTGGCCCCCGGGCTCGCAGACCTGGCGGAGCGGCTCTCGGACCGGCTCGAGACCCGGGTGAAGGTCGACCTCGGCCGCGCCAAGGGCAAGATCACGGTCGAGTTCGCCTCGCTCGACGACCTGCAGCGCATCGTCGACATCATGGACCCGCGCAACCGGAACGACCGGCCGATCTGACGACCTAGAGATCTAGCGGCAAAGCGATTAGTCACTTTGTCGACTTGTTGGCACGACGGGCGGCTCGCGCCCGCTTCTCCTCGACGTCGAGACGCTCGGCCTCCGCGGGGGTCGGGGCGGAGCCGCCGAACGACGCGGGCAACCACCAGGAGCCCGGCGGCTGCTCGTCGGCCGGGTAGGCGCGGATGGTCGTGTCGAGCAGACCGGTCATCGCCGCCCGCAGCTCCGCGGTCTCGGCGACCGGGTCGGCGCCGGTGGGATGGAGTGGCTCGCCCACGGTGAGCGCGATGGTCTTCCCGCGCGAGAAGTCGCGCGGGTGGTCCTTGGTCATCATCCGCTGGGTGCCCCACATGATGACCGGGACCAGCGGGACGCCGGCCTCGGCGGCGATCCGCACCGCGCCCGTCTTGAACTCCTTGAGCTCGAAGGAGCGGGAGATCGTCGCCTCGGGGAAGATGCCCACGGCCTCGCCGGCGCGGAGGTAGTCGATCGCGGTCCGCGCCGATGCCTCGCCGGCGCCGCGGTCGACCTCGATGTGGTGCAGCGACCGCATGAGGGGGCCGACGACCCGGTGGTCGAAGAGCTCCTTCTTGGCCATGAAGCGCACCAGGCGCCCGGACGGGTTGGCAGCCAGGCCGCCGTAGATGAAGTCGACGTACCCGATGTGGTTGCAGGCGAGGAGCACGCCGCCGGATCGGGGGACGTGCTCGGTCCCGGTCATCTGGAACCGTTGGCCCAGGACCCGGAAGGCGGTCTTCGCCGTGACGATGATGGGCGGGTAGGTGATGTCGCGCATCTGCGGTGGCCTCCGGTCAGCGGCGGGTGGCGAGGAAGTCGGCGATCCGGCCGATCGCCTCCTCGAGCACCTGGACGTCGGGCAGGGTCACCAGCCGGAAGTGGTCGGGCCGCGGCCAGTTGAAGCCCGTGCCGTGGGTGACCAGGAGCTTCTTCGACCGGAGCAGGTCGATCACGAACGTCTCGTCGTCCTCGATCGGGTAGACCTCCGGGTCGAGGCGCGGGAAGCAGTAGAGCGCGCCCTGCGGCTCGACGTTGCTGACGCCCGGGATCTCGTTGAGCAGGCGGCTGGCCAGCTTGCTCTGCTCGTAGAAGCGCCCGCCGGGGACGATGAGCTCCTCGATCGACTGGTAGCCGCCCAGTGCGGTCTGGATCGCGTGCTGGGCCGGGACGTTGGCGCACATCCGCATGTTGGCCATCAGGGTCAGGCCCTCGAGGAAGTCCTCGGCGATCTCCTTCGGCCCCGAGATCATCAACCAGCCGGCGCGGTAGCCGCAGACCCGGTAGGCCTTGGAGAGGCCACTGAAGGTCAGGCAGAGCACGTCGTTGCCGGCGTACTCCGCGGCGTGGTGGTGGACCGCGTCGTCGAAGATGATCTTCTCGTAGATCTCGTCGGAGAAGACGACCAGCTCGTGGCGGCGGGCGATGTCGATGAGGCCCTTGACCGTCTCGGGGCTGTAGACCGCACCGGTGGGGTTGTTGGGATTGATGATCACCAGACCGTGGGTGTTCTCGGTGATCTTGGCCTCGATGTCGGCGAGGTCGGGGTTCCAGCCGTTGCTCTCGTCGCACTCGTAGTGGACCGCGGTCCCGCCGGAGAGGGTGATCGCACCGGTCCACAGCGGGTAGTCGGGCGCCGGCACCAGGATCTCGTTGCCGTCGTCGAGGAACGTCTGCAGGACCATCGTGATGAGCTCGGAGACGCCGTTGCCGATGAAGACGTCCTCGACCGAGACGTCGCGGAGGCCGCGGGACTGGTAGAACTGCGCGACCGCCGTGCGCGCCGGGTAGATGCCCTGGCTGTCGCTGTAGCCTTGGGCGTCCGGCAGATGGTGCACCATGTCGGCGACGATGGCCTCGGGTGCCTCGAAGCCGAACGGCGCGGTGTTGCCGATGTTCAGCTTGAGGATGTGGTGGCCCTCGGCCTCGAGGCGCTGGGCCTCGACGAGGATCGGGCCCCGCACGTCGTACCGGACGTTCTGCAGCTTCCTGCTCTGTCGGATCTTGCGCACCCCGCCATCGTGACAGGTCCCGGCCTACGATGGCTCCGGGGTTCCACCCGTGGAGGTGTGATGTCGCGCAAGATCGTCCGGCTCACCCTGGACCACCTCGACGTCCTCGAGGCGCCGTGCCGCTCCTGCCTGTTCTGGGAGCTGGACCCGGTACGCCGGGCGCGGGTGGACGACGCCGCGGCCGAGAAGGACGGCTGGGCCTCGGAGGTGCTGCGCGAGTGGGGGTCGTGCGGGCGGGTCGCGCTGGTCGACGACGTGCCGGTCGGACACCTCTTCTACGCGCCCGAGGCGTTCGTGCCCGGGGCCGCGGGCTTCCCGACCGCCCCCGTGTCGCCCGACGCCGTCCTGCTGACCGCGGCGTACGTCGACCCCGAGCACCGCGGCGGCGGGCTCGGACGGATGCTCGTGCAGGCGATGGCCGCGGACCTGATCAAGCGCGGCGGGTCGGGCGCGGTCGAGGCGTTCGGGGACACCACCGGGCGGAGCGCCGGCTGCGTGCTGCCGGCGGACTTCCTCAGCAGCGTCGGCTTCAAGACCCACCGCGCGCACCCGACGACGCCGCGGATGCGGATGGACCTGCGGACCTCGGTGCGCTGGCGAACCGAGGTCGACGCGGCGATCGAACGGCTCGTGGGAGCACTGAGGCCCGCGCCGAAGTCGACGCGGGCCTCGAGGAGTGCTCGCTAGCGAGCTCTGGAGCAGGACTCAGACGAGGTCCTCGAGCTCCTTGAGCAGCGCGGCCTTGGGGCGGGCACCGACGATGGTCTTCACGACCTCGCCACCCTGGTAGACGTTGATCGTCGGGATGCCGGTGACGCGGTAGTTGGACGGCGTGACCGGGTTCTCGTCGACGTTCATCTTGAGGAACGTGATCTTGTCACCGTGGGTCGAGGCGATCTCGTCGAGGATCGGAGCGACCTGGCGGCACGGACCGCACCACTCCGCCCAGAAGTCCACGAGGACCGGCTTGTCGGACTTGAGGACCTGCGCGTCGAACTCGGCGTCGGTCACGGCGTTGATGTTGCCCACGGATGGATTCCCTTCTTCGGTGAACACAGAGGTCTGATCACACTCAACAGCACCTCGGTGGCGGTTGTTCCCCGCCACGCAGGTGGACTGCTCGTGGCTCAGGCGCCTGCGGTCTGGACTTCCTCGGTGATCATCTCGGCGTCGGCGCGGTCCTGCGCGTCGCGCGGGCCGCTGGCGGCGTGGTCGAGCTCGGCCAGGTAGCGCTCCGCATCGAGGGCGGCCGCGCAGCCGGTGCCGGCGGCGGTGATCGCCTGGCGGTAGTGGTGGTCGACGAGGTCGCCCGCGGCGAAGACGCCGGGCAGGTTGGTGCCGGTCGAGGGGTGGCTGACCACGACGTACCCGTTGTCGTCGAGGTCGACCTGGCCCGGGAGCAGCTCGGAGCGCGGGTCGTGACCGATGGCGATGAACAGGCCGGTGGCGGGGAGGGTGCTGGTCTCGCCGGTGACGGTGTCCTCGAGGGTGAGGGACTCCAGCCGGTCGGCGCCGTTGATCTCCTGGACCTTGGAGTTCCAGATGATCTCCAGCTTGGGGTCGGCGAACGCGCGCTCCTGCATGATCTTCGAGGCGCGCAGCTCGTCGCGGCGCACGATCAGGGAGACCTTCGAGCCGAAGCGGGTCAGGAAGGTGGCCTCCTCGATCGCGGAGTCGCCGCCGCCGACCACGGCGATGTGCTGGTCGCGGAAGAAGAAGCCGTCGCAGGTGGCACACCACGAGACGCCGCGGCCGGAGAGCTCCTCCTCGCGGGGCAGGCCGAGCTTGCGGTAGCCCGAGCCCATGGCCAGGATCACGGCGCGGGCCTGGTAGGTGTCGGTGGCGGTCTTGACGATCTTCACGTCGCCGGTGAGGTCGACCTCGACGATGTCGTCGGCGACCAGCTCGGCGCCGAAGCGCTCGGCCTGCGCGCGCATCTCGTCCATCAGGGCCGGGCCCATGATGCCGTCGCGGAAGCCGGGGAAGTTCTCGACCTCGGTGGTGTTCATCAGCGCGCCGCCGGCGGTGACGGAGCCCTCGAAGACGAGGGGCTTCAGGTTGGCGCGCGCGGTGTAGAGGCCGGCGGTGTAGCCGGACGGGCCGGAGCCGATGACGATGACATCTCGAACGACGTCGCGGGCAGTGTCGGACATGGAGTCGGTGTCTCCTCGGGGACGGGTGCGTGCTGCGACCAGTAGAACCGATCGTAGGCGAGGAAACTTCCCGGCTCGTGCCCGCCTCGGGTGTGTGCTCGGGCGGGCGCTCAGCGACGGGGGAGCGTGATCGACCGGGTCGGGTCGTCGTGTCCGCACAGGTAGAGCTCGACGACCTGGGTGTCGCCCTGGGCGGGACGGTAGATCAGCACGCCGGCCTTGCCGTCGTACCGGGCCTTGACGCGGCGTCCGGGACCCCACGAGGCGGGGTCGCAGGAGGCGCGGGCGGCGCCGAGCTCACTGCTGCGCTCGCCGTCGGCGCCGAAGAGCCGGTCGGCCGGACCGTCGGTGGTGCCGTCGGTGGGTGCGTCGTACGCGCCGGACGCGGGCGCCGAGGCGACCGGCTCGCGGAGCCGGAGGGCGCGGACCTGGTGCCCGAACCGGTCGGAGTCGAGGACCACGGTCGGACCGGTGGCCTTCCGGAGGGAGCCGTCGCTGCCGGCCGCCGCGTCGCCACCGGCGTCGGAGGCCGACGCGGGGCCGTCGGCCGAGGAGCCGCTGTCGTCGGCGGAGGAGGACACGCCGCTGAGGTCGAGGCGGCTGATCCCGACGCCGACGACCACCACGGCGGCGGCGGCGATCAGCAGGTTGCGGGCGGTACGACGGCGCCGGGCGGCCGCGAGGTCGGGGACCGCCGGTGAGGGCACGGGGGTGGGCAGCACCGGCTCCGGAAGGGGCTCACCCGAGGAGCCGGCGAGCTCGCCCAGCGCGGCGTCGAGCCGGGCCGCGACGTCGTCGGGGATGGGCCCGGTGTGCCGGGCGTCGGCGAGGAGCTCGCGGATGCGGTCGTCGTCGGTGGACAGGGTGGTCACCTCCTCGGAGGTCGTCGGGGCGGGGCGATGCGGCGCGGACGGCGCTCAGCCGGCGGTCGGGGGTCCGCGTGGTGCGTCCGGTGATTCGACGGACCGCGCCGGTGGCGGGTTCCCCGTCGGCGTGTGGGCCTGCTCACCGGCGGCGTCGAGAAGGGGTCGGAGCAGCTCCGCGAGCCGGCTGCGGCCGCGGGAGCAGCGCGACTTCACGGTGCCGACGGCGCAGTCGAGGATCGCGGCGGCCTCGGCGACGGGGTAGCCCTCCATGTCGACGAGGACCAGGGCGGCGCGCTGGTCCTCGGGGAGCCGGCGGAGCGCGGCGAGGACCGCCGTACGCCGCTCCGCGCGGACCGATGCCTCGGCGGGGTCGCCCTCGGTCGGGGCCGCGGACACCAGGGACCCGCGCTCGGCGTGGTCCTCGAGGTCGTCGGGGAGCGGGTCGGTCCGGCGCACCTTCGCCGCGCGGAGCCGGTCGAGGCAGGCGTTGACGACCACCCGGTGGAGCCAGGTGCTGACCGCGGCGTCCCCGCGGAAGGTGGCCGCGCGTCGGTAGCCGGCGACCAGGCCGTCCTGGAGCCCGTCGGCGGCGTCCTCGCGGTTGCCCATCGTGCGCAGGGCGACCGCCCAGAGCCGGTCGCGGTGCCGGCGGACCAGCTCGGCGTAGGCGTCCGGGTCGCCCTCGACGTGGGCGCGCAGGAGGTCGTGGTCGTCGCGCGGGTCGGTGGCCGCGGCGCTCATCCGTCGACCGTGACGTCGGCGATCTGGCCCCGGAAGCCGCCGGGCACCTGCGGGAGGCTGGTCAGCCAGATCACGACGTAGCGGCCCTCGGGAGCGTCGTCGAGGTCGACGGTCGTGCGGGGCTCGGAGGCCGTCGCCTGCGCGGCCGGGGTGAGACCGGCGACATCGGCGGGCTGCTCGTCGGTGACGTAGATCGAGAACGCCGTCGGCGAGCCGATCACCGTCACGTCGACGCTGCGGACGGTGTGGGTGCCGTGCAGGTCGAGGACCAGGCCGACGCCGGTCTTGAGGCCGCCCGGGCCGAAGTTCTGCGTGTAGGTGTTGGTGCGCCACGCGGTCGCCGGCTTGCCGTCGACGGCGAGTCCGGCGAGCTCGGGGTTCTCCTCGGGCGGGTCGCCCTGGGGATCGAGGTCCGTGGCGGTGACGCCGCTGATCGGACCGGCGGCGGCCGTCGTCGGCGTCCGGCCGGTGGGGGAGGACGACGGGTCGTCGTCGGACTTGGTGCCGAGCGGGCCGCGGCCCCGGCCGAGGTTGAAGGCCACCACCACGGCCACCAGCAGGAGCAGGCAGGCGAGGATCGCGCCCGCGACCCGCAGCGAGCTGCGCCCCGGGACCGGCTCGGGCTCGTCGTCCTCGTCGAACACCCGGACCCCGGTGCCCGTGCCGCCGGCCCCGGTGTCCGCCCACGGCCAGTACTCGTCGCGGCCGGCGGCCACCGGCCGCGGGTGGCGGGGCGTGCGGGCCGGGCCGCCGTCGCTGGGCGCGGGCGCGAACAGCGGGCGCTCGGGCGGGTCCTCGAAGGGGGGCGGCGGCGGCGGAGGCTCGCCGGGAGCGGTCAGCCACGACACGTCGTCGTTGTCGTCGTCGAAGATCGGCAGGCCGGCCTCGGTGGGCAGCTCCGTGGACGTGGGCTCCGGCTGCGGCTCCTGATGCGGCTCCTGATGCGGCTCCGGCTGCGGCTCGGGGTCGGGGTCCGGGTCGGGCTCGGGTACGGCGGCACGCACCGGCGGGTCGGTCATCGCGGGCAGGCTCACGGTCTCGGTGCCACGGTGCCCGGCGGCGGCCTCGGCGGCGGCCAGCCCGGTCGGGTCGCCGACGAAGGCGCACAGGTAGTCGCAGATGCCCTGGGCGGTGGCCACGTCGTGGACCTCGCGCAGCCGGGTGCCGCTGGCGTAGGGGTTGACCACCTCGTCGCACAGCGCGTCGAGCGGGCGCGGGATGCCCGCCCGCACCTGGCGGGGGCGCAGCACGCGGCCGCCGTCCTGCGGTGCGGCGGGTACGGCGGACTCCGAGCGGCCCGGCCACTTGCCGGTCAGCGCGCTGTAGAGCAGCCCGCCGAGGTCGGCGACGTCGGTGGAGACCCGCCCCGGCGGCAGGCCGTGCAGGGCGGCGTCGACCGCGAAGCCGATGATCCGGACCCCGCCGGTGTGGTCGACCAGGACGTTCTCGGGGACCAGCCGGCCGTGGGCGATGCCCGCCTCGTGACCGACGGCGATGGTGGCCGCGACCTCCGAGACGATCCAGGCGGCCCGGCGCGGGTCGAGCGCGCCGTCGGCGAGCATGATGTCGAGCGAGTCGCCCGCACCCCACTCGTTGACCACGAAGCAGAGCCCGTCGGCGCGGTCGGCGTCGAGCACGCGCAGCAGCCGGCGGTCCGGGACGGTGGCCGACCGCCGGGCCGCCTCGAGCAGCGCCTCCGCGCGCTCGTCGTCCTCGGCGATGACGTGCAGGGCGACGTGCCGCTCGAGGACCCGGTCGTGGGCTCGCCAGAACCGGCCGTTCCCGCTCTCGGTGAGCAGGTCGACCAGTCGGTACCGTCCGGCGAGCACGTCGCCAGGCCGGATGGCGCTCGGCACGCAGCTCCCCTCGTCGACTCCGGTGGTCCCGGGGCCATCGTAGGGCCGTGGTCAGGGTCGGGAGAGGACCGGGAGGCGGCGTGTGAAGGCCTCGACCATCGAGGTCACCTCACGGATCCGCAGCACCCGGGCCATCGCCACCAGCACGACCAGCTCGACGAGACCCGCGACGGCGAGGCGGACGAGGGCCAGCCAGAGCGCGTCGTCCACGCTCGGGGTGCCGATCGCGGTCGTCGCCAGGGCGACCGCGCCGGTCGCGACCGCGCCGGCGACCAGCAGCCGGACCACGAACCGGACCAGCCGCGGGGTGCGGAGGCCGCCGAGGGCGCCGCGGAGCACGCCGTAGGAGATCGCGGCGCCGACGAGGTACGACGCCGTGTAGGCGATCACCAGGGCCGGTGCGGTGTCCGCGGCGTCGACGTGGTGGACGATCAGGAGGGCGGCGACGATGTTGGTGGCGGCCACGGCGCACTGGATCCAGAAGACCGTGCGGGTGCGCTCGAGGGAGTAGAAGCCGCGCAGCATCAGGTAGTGGACGGTGAAGAAGACCAGACCGACGCCGAAGAGCGCGAGCGTCGGCGCGTAGGCGTCGAAGTCGTTCTTCGCCGCGCCCCAGCCCCAGATCAGGTGCGAGGCGTCCATCGCGACGAACGGCAGCAGGAGGGCCACCGGAACGACGACCGCGAGGGCGCTGCGGAGGGTCTCCGACAGCGACAGGCTCACGCCGTCGAGGTCCCCGCGCTCGGCCCGCCGCGAGAGCCGCGGCAGGATCGCGGTCGCCAGCGACACCGTGATCACCGAGTGGGGGACCATGATGATGAGGAAGGCCTGCGAGTAGACCGTGTAGCCGGTGCCGTCCCCGCCCGAGGCCGTGCCGGTCGTCGCCAGGCGGACCACCACGGTGTAGGCGACCTGGTTCACCACGACGAAGAGGACGGTCCAGACGCCGAGCCGCAGCGTGTGGGCGAGCCCCGTGTGCCGGAAGTCGAAGCGCGGCCGGTAGCGGTAGCCGGACGCGCTCAGGTAGGGCACCAGGATCACGAACTGCGCGACGATGCCGGCGGTCGCGCCGAGGCCGAGCAGGAGCTCCTGGCCGGACGTGAACGGGCCCGTCAGCTCGGCGCCCTTCGCCGGACCGAAGACGACGAGGTAGATCACCAGCACGCCGACGGAGATGACGTTGTTGGCGATCGGCGCCCACATCATCGGGCCGAAGCGGTTGCGGGCGTTGAGGATCTGCCCGACCAGCACGAACATGCCGTAGAAGAAGACCTGCGGCAGGCAGAACCGCGCGAAGTCGATGATCGAGTCGCGCTGGTCGGCGAGGTTCGGGTCGTCGTACTTGCTGCTCAGGAAGAGGTCCATCACCCACGGCGCCGCGACGACCAGCAGCACCGTGACGCTGCCGAGGAAGAGCACGGCGAGCGTGATGATCCGGCTGGTGTAGGCCTCGCCGCCGTCGGCGTCGCGCTTGGCCGACCGCACCAGCTGCGGCACCAGGACGGCGTTGACCACGCCGCCGGCCAGCAGGATGTAGAGCATGTTCGGGATCGTGTTGGCGACGTTGAACAGGTCGGCGTGGAGCGAGGCGCCGAGCGCGGCGGCCAGGAGCGCCGAGCGGACGAAGCCGCTGAGTCGCGAGAAGACCGTGCCGACCGCCATGACGGCGGTGTTGGCGAGGACCCGGTCGTTCCCGGCGTTCCCCGCGTTCCCCGCGGGGGCGTCCGTGGTCATGCCCGCCTCGCCGTCCGGACCCGGCGCACCAGCCGCACCAGGATCGCGCCGAAGAGGAGGGCGATGCCGGTGCCGAGGATCAGCCAGATCACGTTGCTGACCCGGTTGGACCGGATCGGCAGGTCGTCGTAGGAGTTGAGGTTGGTGCCGTCGGAGTCGGTCAGCAGCAGCGTGACGTTGCGGATGCCGATCGCCGAGGAGGACGCGTTGAGCAGCACGCTGGTGCGCTGGCCGGCCCCGATCTCGACGGGGTCGCTCGGGACCGAGACCCGCAACGGAGGTTCGGCGAGGGCGTCGAGGCGGACGGTCACCGGTTGGTCGAGGTCGTTGGTCAGCGTGGCCGAGAAGCGGCCGCTGCCGCTGGAGAGGATGACCGCCTTCGGGGCGTCGACGTGCACCGACTGGAGGCGCTCCTGGATCCAGGCGCGCGACTGGATCGCCGAGCTGCGCGCGGCGTAGGGCCGCAGCCGCGAGGTGTAGGACACGTCGGTGAGCGACTCGTCGCGGACGGCCGAGGCGACCTGGTCGTTGAGGGTGAGCAGGTTCTGGAGGGTCTCGCCGCTGCGAGCGAGCTCGGTCGAGGCCTGGAAGTCGCCGGCGTCGAGCTCCAGGCGTGACTGGTTCTCGGGGTAGTGCAGCTGGCTGACGTCGATCGTGCGGCCGGGCCGCTGGGAGATCGAGTCGACCGTGGTCAGGTGCAGCCACGGTACGTCGAGGCCGGCCCAGAAGTCGGTCGGCGAGCTGGTCTTGAAGCTGCTGGGGAAGACGACCACCAGCGGCTTGCGCGACGTCAGCAGGCGTACGGCGGCCTCGCTGAGCAGGCGCTGCCGGATCGCGGTCGGCGCGAGGCGGTCGTCGGGGCCGGGGCCGCCGCTGATCGCCGCCGACGACGCGACCACCATGGTGCGACCCGCGGAGCGGGTCACCGTCGAGGCCGAGCCGCGGAACATCCGGTCGGTGACCACGGCGGTCGTGTCCGGGTCGATCATCCGCAGGCCGTCGGCGCTGAGGTAGCCGGTCGGGGACGAGACCGCGGGCGCCATCGGCAGGCCCCATGGGGACAGGGTGGTGCCGGAACGGTCCCGGGCCGTGCGGTAGGTGCGCGGGGAGTGGGTCGCCGCGCCGGCGACGTCGACGTCGCCGTACGGCAGGGCGAGGATCTCCGAGCCCTCGAGCCCGGAGTGCAGCCGCTCGAGCCAGGCCGACCCCGCGGTGGCGGCCTCCTCCTCGGCCGGGTCGACGTCGCCGAGGTCGGTGGCGCCCTCGCTCGGGCTGGGCGAGGCGGAGGCGTCGTCGCTCGACCCGTCGCTCGGGTCCTCGCTCTCGTCGCCGCTGCCGCTGTCACCGTCGCCGTTCGCGTCGACGGTGGGGTCGAGCGAGCGGGCCGGGTTGCCGGCGGTCAGCGCGCGGACGGCGTCGGGTACGGCGGGGTCCAGCAGCCAGGTGATCGGCCGGTCGCCGGCCGCCGTGCCGAACTCGACGATGCTGCTGAGCTGGCCGCCGCGGTCGAGGCTGTGCGCCCAGCCGGACACCTCGGCGATGCTGCCGTCGGACTCGTGGCGGATCGCCCGCCGGACGGGCAGGACGAGGGCGGTGTCGACCGTCTTCTGGGTGTTGCCCACCAGCGGCATGAACGTGCGGGCCCGTCCGTCGGCGATCGTGTCGCGGCCGGCGTCGTCCTGGCCGAGCGCGTGCACGCCGAACCAGTAGACGCCCTCGGCACTGACGCCGATCTGGCTGCGCGGCACCGCGATCGAGTAGGGGACGGTGTCGCCCGGGGCGAGCTCGTCGATGGTGTCGTACGGCAGCCCGCCCGGCTTGCTGATCCGCAGTCCGACCTGCTGCTCGGGGTCCACCTCGGCGGCCGCGGCGAGCTCGGCGGCGGAGGTCATCGGGGTGTCGGAGACGAACGGGTAGACGTTGATCGTGGTCCACGTCTGGTCGTCGTTGTTGGTGATCTCGCCGGTGATCCGGACCTTGCCCTTCTTCGGCAGGACCGAGGGGGCGAGGGTGTCGATGCTGACCCCCAGCGGCTCCTGGTCGGCGGCGCGTGAGGCCCGCGGCGCGGCTGCGTCCGCGGGGGTGGGCGGGGTGACTCCGACCAGCGCGGCCGTCCCCAGCGCGACCGCCGCCACGAGGGCAGGCAGCAGCGACAGAGGGCGGAGCACTCCGCGACTCTACTGGGGCGGGCTGTGCGGAATCGGGCCCCGTGCCGTCGCGCTACTAAACTGCTGGCCCGTGCCCGAAGCCCCACCCCCGCCGCTGCAGATCGCGGACGTCCAGCGCCACGTCGCCGAGGAGCTCGACCGGATCGCCCCGGTGATCGACGAGCTCGGCCGGCGCTTCACCGACGGCGGCCACGAGCTCGCGCTGGTGGGCGGTCCGGTGCGCGACGCGATGCTCGGTCGGCAGCACAACGACCTCGACTTCACGACCTCCGCGCGCCCCGAGGAGACCGAGGCGATGCTCAAGGGCTGGGCCGACGCGGTCTGGGACGTCGGGCGCGCGTTCGGGACGATCGGCTGCCGCAAGGGCGACTGGCAGGTCGAGATCACGACGTACCGCTCGGAGTCCTACGACCCGGACTCCCGCAAGCCGGACGTCGACTTCGGCGACACCCTCGCGGGCGATCTCGGACGTCGTGACTTCACCGTCAACGCGATGGCGGTGCGGGTGCCCGGCCGCGAGTTCGAGGACCCGTACGGCGGGGTCGTGGACCTCGCCCACCGGGTGCTGCGCACCCCCGGCCGGCCTGAGGACTCCTTCTCCGACGACCCGCTGCGGATGATGCGGGCGGCGCGCTTCGCCGCGCAGCTCGGCTTCACCGTGGACCCGGCCGTGGTCGAGGCGATGACCGCGATGGCGAGCCGGATCGAGATCATCTCCGCGGAGCGGGTGCGCGACGAGCTGGTCAAGCTCATCTGCGCGCCCTACCCGCGCCTGGGCCTGCGGCTGCTGGTCGACACCGGGCTCGCCGAGCTGGTGCTGCCCGAGCTGCCGGCGCTCGCGCTGGAGCGCGACGAGCACCACCGTCACAAGGACGTCTACGAGCACACCCTCACCGTGCTGGAGCAGGCGATCGACCTGGAGGCCGAGCGGCTCGAGGTCCCCGACTTCGTGGCCCGCTTCGCGGCGCTCATGCACGACGTCGGCAAGCCGCGCACCCGGCGCTTCCTCGACGACGGGTCGGTGACCTTCCACCACCACGACGTCGTCGGCGCCAAGATGACCCGCAAGCGGATGAAGGCGCTGCGCTTCTCCAACGACGACACTGACGCGGTCAGCAAGCTCGTCGAGCTGCACCTGCGCTTCCACGGCTACGGCACCGGCGAGTGGACCGACTCCGCCGTCCGCCGCTACGTGCGCGACGCCGGCGACCAGCTCGAGCGGCTGCACGTGCTGACCCGCGCCGACTGCACGACCCGCAACCAGCGCAAGGCCGACCGACTGCGGCGCACCTACGACGACCTCGAGGCGCGCATCGCGCGGCTGCGCGAGCAGGAGGAGCTGGACTCGCTCCGGCCCGACCTGGACGGCAACCAGATCATGGAGATCCTCGGGATCGGGCCCGGCCGCGAGGTCGGCCAGGCCTACGCCCACCTCCTCGACCTGCGGATGGAGCACGGGCCGATGAGCGAGGAGGACGCCAGGGACGCCCTCCTCGCCTGGGCGGCCCAGCGTCAGTAGCGGAACCCCTCGACGTAGGCCTGCTTCTTCTTCACGATCAGCGTCAGCGTGTGCGCGCCGGCGCCGAGGCCGGTGAGCTTGCGGCGGAAGGTGAAGTGCGGCTTCGCGTGCTTGCCGTGGAAGCTGACGGTGCCCGCCTGCTTCCCGTCGACGAAGAGCTTGGCCAGGCCGCCCTTGGTGCCGTGGCCGACCAGCAGGTCGAGCGACGGGCCGGTGAAGGAGACGGTCAGCTTGTCCTTGCCCTTCGCCTTCCCGAGGTTGTCGCAGTAGCTGCCGCCCGGTGCTCTCGTGCTCTTCACGGTGCGCCAGCTGCCGTGCTTCGCGACCTTGTGGGACTGGCAGGCGACCGTGGTCGGTGTCGGGTCGGTGGGCTGGCCGGTGACGGTCACGGTGACGTGGTCGGTGTCGGTGAGGCCCTCCGGGTCGGTGACCAGCAGCGTCACGTCGTACGTGCCGGGCTCGGTGAACTCGTGCCGGACCCCGGGTCCGGAGGCGTCCTTGGTCGAGCCGCCGTCGCCGAGGTCCCAGCTGTAGTCGAGGTCGTCGGGCGACTCGGCGTCGGTGCTGCCGGCGCCGTCGAAGGTGATCGGCTGGCTGGTCGTGGCGGTCTTCCGGGAGGCGGTGGCCCGGGCGACGGGCGCGGTGTTCTCCGGCGCCGTCACCGGCGTGTAGCCGTAGTCGAAGTCGCCGCAGCCGTCGGCCATCGTGAACTTCACCGAGCCGGTGAGGTCGCCGTCGGAGGTGGCCGGGCCGTCGCTGTTGCCGCTCATCGACAGCACCTGGAAGCCGAGGCAGTCGTAGCCGAACTCCCAGTTGCCCGACGCCGAGGTCGGGTCGGTGTAGTTGTCGACGTGCGGTGACGCCTTTGCGTCGGAGTACGTCGACCGCCCGGCCGCCGCGGTGAAGGCGGCGTCGTTCAGGTCGGGGGTGTCGCTGCCGACCTCGGGCGTGGAGTCGAGCGGGGACTGGGCCGGCGGGTCGTCCGTGCCGGCGTTGCCGTAGCCGTGCGCCTCATCGGTGTAGGCCAGGTAGAGACCGGGCTCCCAGCCGATCGGGTCGCGGTCGATCTCGCCGTGGCCGTCGAGGTCGAAGCCCGACCGGTCGCGCATCTCGAGGTAGTAGCCGTGGTCGAAGGACGCCTCGTCGCCGGCGTTCACGAACTGCCAGCCCTTCGTGCAGTCGCCGCCCGGGTTGTCGGCCTGGCAGCCGCCGTTGAAGATCCGCGGGTCGTCCGGGCCGCCGTCGTTCTCCAGGTCGGTGTCGAGCAGCACCTGGTCGCCGCTCGGCGTGGTCGCGGTGACCTTCAGGTCGTCGATGAACCAGCCGGGCCGGGCCAGGCCCGGGTCGGTCGAGTAGCTGAAGCGCAGCACCGGCACGTCGGCGCCGACCAGGTCGGAGATGTCGAAGCTGTCGGCGATGAAGGAGGAGTCGGGGTAGTTGCCGAGCGTCCGGTCGAGCTGGACGGTGGCGGGGTCGGTGTAGGACGAGCTCGACCCGGTGATGCCGTTGCTGTAGGTGCCCTGGCAGGCGTTCTGGTTGGCGTTGGTGGTGCTCGTCGTCGGGGTGTCGCGCAGCGACTCGTGCGAGGTGAAGGTCTTGCCGCCGTCGGTCGAGGTCAGCACGTAGCCGTAGTCGTAGTCCCACTCGATGTCGAAGAGCGACGTGAACTCGAGCTTCACCGTGGAGCCCGCGGGCAGGTCGGCGATGCCGGGGATGGCGACGTCGAGGTTGTGCCCACCGCCGTCGGCGGCACACCCGAAGTCGTTGCCGGACCCGGAGAACCACGCGTGCGTCTTGCTGGCCTTGTCGCCGGTGTCGAACTTCGCCGGGTCGAGGAGCTGGCGGCCGTGCAGGCGCGCGACGTACATCTCCGAGTTGTGCACGACGCCGTCCGCACCGTTCTTCAGGGTGTACGGCGTGCCGTCGGGTCGCTGCCAGTGGATGGTGCCGGTGTCCTGCTTGGAGTCGGTCCAGTCGGACACGGTCTTCGTGGTGCCGGGCTGGAGCACCTCGGGCACCACCCAGCCGAGCTCCTGGCGGGAGAAGGCGTCCATGTCCTGCGACTTGTCGGTCGCCATCAGGTTCCAGTCGCCGTAGGTCTCGCGGCTGCCCAGCGAGTAGAAGTCCGGCAGCCCGAGCGAGTGGCCGTACTCGTGCGAGATCACGCTCGCCTTGTCGATGGCGGTCTCGGGGTTGAGGTTGTAGGGCCCGACGCGGACGAAGACCTTGAGCGCGTCACCCATGTCGGTGGTCGTCATGTCGTCGTACGACGTGTCGGTGTACCAGAGCGGCCGGCCCTCGAGGTCCTTGAGCTGGTCGTCGGTGGTGAAGCCGGGCAGGCCGGTGACCGGGTCGGAGTAGGAGTACTCCAGCGAGGAGCTGTGCGGCCAGATGTTGTCGTAGGGCAGCGCGTCCTGCGGGTCGTCGGTGCAGACGCCGAGCTGGGAGGCGCCGTTGCCGCCGCAGCCGGCGAAGACGCCCATGAAGAAGTCGACGACGCCGTCCTTGTCGGTGTCGTAGTCGGAGTAGTCGATCTCCGGGTCGGCGAGCGCCGCGGCGTCGGCGACGATCTTGCCGGTCGGCCCGCAGCCGCTGTCGATCTGCATCAGCGCCGCGACGCCGGTCAGCGAGCCGACCACCGCGGAGCCCGCGCCGTCGGAGCCGTAGTAGGCCGTGGTGCCGGGCAGGTTGTAGACGCCGTTGGTGATCCGCTCCGGGTAGAGCGCGGTGCCCTCCACGTCGACCGGGGAGTCGGCGTAGGTGACGCCGGTGCAGGTGCTCACGGTCGTCGGGTCGGTCGTGGTGAAGGGGAAGCCGGGCGCGTAGTCGAAGTCGGCGGTCGCGATCCCGGCCGACGGCACGGTGCCGTGCGGGAAGAGCTGGCCGAGCGACATCTCCTGGTAGAGGTTGTACGTCGAGCCCGCGACCGCCGGGTCGTTGATCTTCTGCTCGAGCGCCTCGCCGGAGTGGTCGGCGAGGTAGGAGCGGTCGGTGTACTGGATCGGGACGACGGGGAACGGCCGGTCGCCGTACCGCGCGGTGTCGTAGGACTCGCTCGGCGGGATCACCTTCGGGCCGTGGCTCACCACGGTGCTGCTCACGCCGGGTGCGGCGAGCGTCGCGGTCGTCGACAGGTCGCGCCAGACGACGGTCGGCTCCTGGCTCGTGGTCTCCGCGGTGCTCTCGAGGACGAGGGTGGCGGTGCCGGGCGTGGTGCCGGTGGCGGCGGGCACGGTCGGGATCGTCCAGGTGATCGTGTCGGCGGTGACGGGGTGCGTGCCCGGGCCGCTGGCTCCGGTGAAGCGGGTGCCGGTCGGGGCCGTGACCGTGACCGTGGCGCCGGTGACCGGAGCGGCGTCGGAGTTGCGGACGATGATCCGCGACGGGTAGACCTCGCCCGGCTTCACCCAGCCGACCGAGGACACGAAGCTGTCCTCGACGGTGAGCCCCGCGTCGGCGGCCGCGAGCTCGACGGCCTGCGCGCCGGCGTCGTCGATCGCGTCGCCCTGGTAGCTGACGTCGACCGCGCGGACGGCGAGCTGGTCCGTCGTACGGGCGAGGTGCGTGCTGACCGCACCGGGCACCGACGTCGAGAAGGTGCCGTCGTCGGCGGCGGTGACGGCCTGGGTGCCGAGCACCCGTCCGGTCGCGTCGGAGACGGCGAGCGTGAGGTCGGCCGGGACGCCGCGGCCCTGGGCGTCGGCGACGGTCCCGGCGACGGTGAAGCGCGCGCCGCGGAGGACGGTCGCGTCCTGGCCGTCGAAGGCGACCGCGAGCGCGGGCTGCTGCAGGTGGGTCGGGGCCGTGGCGATCTGCGACGCGGCGTGGGTGGCGGGTGCCGCGGCGAGGACGGCGCTGGTGAGCGCGGTCGTGATGCCGGCGGCGAGGACGGGGCGGAGGGGCAGGCTCATGGCGGGCGCACTCTCGGACAGGGGTCGCTGCGTGGCGACGCGGTGCCACCTCAACGACCGTCGAACGGCAGGGTGACGAGGTGGTTACCCCCGGTCTGCACCGGACAATTCGTGTCCGTGATCCGGTCTGGACCGCACGTTCCCGTCGCGAGACGCGCAACGGCCCCCGGGACCAGGTCCCGGGGGCCGTTGACGCGTGCCAGAGCAGGTGCTCAGAGCAGGGAGGTCACTCCTCGCCCTTGATGAACGCCTCGACGCGGGCGCGGCCCTCGTCGTCGGGGAGCTGCACCGGCGGGGACTTCATGAGGTACGACGAGGCCGAGATGATCGGGCCGCCGATGCCGCGGTCCTTGGCGATCTTCGCGGCGCGCAGGGCGTCGATGATGATGCCGGCCGAGTTGGGGGAGTCCCAGACCTCGAGCTTGTACTCGAGGTTCAGCGGGGCGTCACCGAAGGCGCGGCCCTCGAGGCGGACGTAGGCCCACTTGCGGTCGTCGAGCCACTCGACGTGGTCGGACGGGCCGATGTGGACGTTCTTGTCGTGGACCTTGCCGGCGAGCTCGCCCTGCAGGTTGGAGGTCACGGCCTGGGTCTTCGAGACCTTCTTGGACTCCAGGCGCTCGCGCTCGAGCATGTTCTTGAAGTCCATGTTGCCGCCGACGTTGAGCTGGTAGGTGCGGTCCAGCGTGACGCCGCGGTCCTCGAACAGCTTCGCCATCACGCGGTGGGTGATGGTCGCGCCGACCTGCGACTTGATGTCGTCACCGACGATCGGGACGCCGGCGTCCTCGAACTTCTTGGCCCAGACCGGGTCGGAGGCGATGAAGACGGGGAGGGCGTTGACGAAGGCCACGCCGGCGTCGATCGCGCACTGCGCGTAGAACTTGTCGGCCTCCTCGGAGCCCACCGGGAGGTAGGACACCATCACGTCGACCTGGCGCTCGCGCAGGATCGACACGACGTCGACCGGCTCGGCGCCGGACTCGTCGATGGTCTGGCGGTAGTACTTGCCGAGACCGTCGAGGGTCGGGCCGCGCTGGACCTCGACGCCCAGGGTCGGGACGTCGGCGATCTTGATCGTGTTGTTCTGCGAGGCGTTGATCGCCTCGGAGAGGTCCTTGCCGACCTTGAGGTCGTCGACGTCGAACGCCGCGACGAACTCGACGTCGGCGACGTGGTAGTCACCGAAGGTGACGTGCATCAGACCCGGGACGGTGCCCGTCGGGTCGGCGTCCTTGTAGTACTCGACGCCCTGCACGAGGGAGCTGGCGCAGTTGCCGACTCCGACGATTGCTACTCGAACCGAACCCATCGGGTTTCCTTTCCTGGTCACTTCTGATGTCACAGCTTGGGGTCGCCCGCGGGGGTCGCGGACGGCCGGGTCACAGGCGCCTCGGGCGCCGGGGTCTCACGCTCACCGTTGCGCTCGGCGTTGATCAGCTCGGAGAGCCACCGCACCTCGCGCTCGACCGACTCGACGCCGTGGCGCTGGAGCTCGGCCGCGTAGCGGTCGACCTCCTTCTGCGTCATGGCCAGCTGGCTCTGCACCCGGTCGAGGCGCTCCTGGAGACGGGTACGGCGCCCCTCGAGCACCCGCAGCCGGATCTCCATGTCGGTCGAGGAGAAGAAGGCGAACCGGATGTCGAAGTTGTCGTCCTCCCACGCGGTGGGGCCGACCTCCGACATGAGGCGCTCGAACTCCCGCGTGCCGGCCTCGGTGACCTGGTAGGTGATCCGGGGCCGCTTCGACACGGGGGTGCCGGGCGTCTTCGTGGTCATCGTCTCCTCGATCAGCGAGGCGCGGAGCATCTTCTTCAGGGTCGGGTAGAGCGACCCGTAGGAGAGCACCCGGCCCCAGCCGAGCATGAGGTTGAGCCGCTTGCGCAGCTCGTAGCCGTGCATGGGTCCCTCGTGCAGCAGTCCGAGGACTGCGAGCTCGATGGTCTCCGCACGACGTGCCATGCGACCTATCGTAGCGATATATCCGCGCGTTGCGAACACCGGACCTGTCGCGCGCGTGGCGAAGCGCACCCGTGCGGCGTCTTGGGGGCCCGTGGAGCCTCCCCGTACGCTGACGGACGGTCCACGACCGATCTCAGACCCCGACTTCCCCGGAGCTCCACGACGTGACTGGCAAGCGCCGGGCCGCAGGCCCCGCCCAGACGAAGGCGCAGACGACGGCGCCGCAGACCAAGCCGTCCGCCACGGGCACGAAGCGACCCCGCACCCGCAAGCAGAAGGTCTGGCGGGTCGCGCGGTGGTTCCTCCTCGCCGGCCTGGTCGGGGTGCTCGTCATCGTCGGCGGCTTCGTCTACCTCTACCAGACGACGGACATCCCGGACCCGAACGCCGAGTTCGAGACCCAGACGTCCTTCGTCTACTACTCCGACGGCAAGACCGAGGCCGGCAGCTACGCGATCCAGAACCGCGAGACGATCCCGATCGCGGACATGCCGCAGAACCTCCAGGACGCCGTCGTCGCCGCGGAGAACCGCTCCTTCTGGACCGACAAGGGCATCGACCCCAAGGGCATCATCCGCGCGGCCTTCAGCAACGCGTCGGGCAACTCGACCCAGGGCGCGTCCACGATCACCCAGCAGTACGTCAAGATCCTCTACCTGACCCAGGAGCGCTCCTACCAGCGCAAGATCAAGGAAGCCATCCTGTCGCTGAAGCTCCAGCGCACGATGAGCAAGACCGAGATCCTCGAGGGCTACCTCAACACCATCTACTTCGGTCGCGGCGCGTACGGCGTGCAGGCGGCCGCCCAGGCCTACTTCGACGAGGACGCCAAGGACCTCGACCTGCGCCAGTCGGCCGTGCTGGCCAGCGTGCTCAACAACCCGACGCGCTTCGACCCCAGCAACGGCAAGGACTCGCGCGAGGCGCTCAAGGAGCGCTACGACTATGTCCTCAGCGGGATGGCGACGGCGGGCAACATCACCTCCGACGAGGCGACCCGCGCCGAGCGGCGCCTGCCCCGCTTCCCCAAGATCCCCGCCGACAGCCGGCTGGGCGGCCAGAAGGGCTTCATGCTCTCGATGGTCCGCAACGAGCTCAACGGCCTCGGCTTCAAGGACGAGCAGATCGACGGCGGCGGCCTGCGGATCACCACCACCTTCACCCGCAAGGCGATGGCCGCGGCGGCGCAGGGCGTGTCCGAGGTCCGGCCCGACATGGGCAAGCAGAACAAGGACCTCCACGTCGCGGTGGCCAGCGTCGAGCCCGGCACCGGCGCGCTGCGCGGCTTCTACGCCGGCCAGGACTACCTCGACTCGCAGATCAACTGGGCGGTGACCGGTGGGGCGCCCGGCTCGACCTTCAAGGCGTTCGCGGTCGCGGCCGGCCTCGACGAGGGCTTCTCGCTCAAGGACACCTTCGACGGCAACTCGCCCTACTACTACAACGGCGAGGGCACCGGCGACGCCGTGCGCAACGAGGGCACCGGGTACGACGGGATGGGCACCGACTACGGCACCGTCAGCCTGCTGACGGCGACCGAGGAGTCGATCAACACCGCGTTCGCGGACCTGACCATGTCGATGGACGACGGCCCGGAGAAGATCCTCGACACCGCCGAGGCGCTCGGCATCCCCCGCTGGGACAAGTCGAAGAGCGGCTACAACAACATCGACAACAGCCCGGGCCTCGAGCCGGTGTCCGGCATCGCGCTCGGCTCGGCGACGATCGCCCCGGTCAACATGGCCAACGCCTACGCCAGCATCGCCAACGGCGGCAAGGCGGCCCCGTTGCACGTGGTCGACAAGGTCGTGGACAAGGACGGCACGGTCCTCTACCAGCGCAAGCAGCGCACCGACGACGCGATCAAGGAGGACGTCGCGGCGGACACGTCGTACGCCCTCCAGAACGTGGTCGAGAACGGCACCGGATCCGCCGCGCAGGCGCTGGGTCGACCGGCCGCCGGCAAGACCGGTACGGCGACCAACGGCAACGACCAGGTCTCCTCCTCGTGGTTCGTCGGCTACACGCCGCAGCTCGCGACCGCGGTCATGTACGTGCGCGGCAAGGGCAACGAGCAGCTCGACGGGTGGCTGCCCGACTACAACGGGCAGGCCGGCTACTTCGGTGCCAACTACCCGACCCGCACCTGGACCGCGGTCATGCAGCAGGACATGGAGGGCGTCCCGGAGGAGGACTTCCCGGAGCCGGCCAACCTCGACGGCGAGGCGCCGAGCGAGGGCCACGAGCCCTACACGCCCCCGCCGAGCCCGACGAAGAAGCCGACGAATACGCCGAGCGAGACCCCGTCGGACACCCCGAGCGACACCCCGACCGAGAGCACGTCCCCGTCCGACACCGCCTCGCCGAGCGACAGCCCGACCTGCGGCGTCCTCGGCTGCGACAGCCCCTCCGACACGGCCTCGCCGTCCCAGGGCGCCAGCAACGGCGCCGGGGCTGGCACGGGTCGGAGCGGCGGTCAGGGCACCCGGGAGCGTCGCGGCCGCCGGCGCGGCTGAGGTTGAGGCAGGATCTGTCGCATGGGGTCGGGTCGTCGTACGTGGGTCGACCCCACCCGTGACGACCCGGTCGTCGCCTCGCTGAGCGAGAGCGTCGGCGGTCCCGTCGGCACCCGCGCCGGCCGGCACCGGTGGTGGACGCCGGTGCGCGTCATCCTCGCGATGACCGCCGTCTGCTTCGCGCTCGGCATGCTCCAGAAGAGCAGCTGCTACGACGACACGTGGCAGAACGGCAACGCCCGCTACACCCACATGTGCTACTCCGACCTGCCCTACCTCTACACCGGGCGCGGGTTCGTCGAGGACCTGTGGCCCTACAGCGACGACGCCCAGGACCGCGAGCGCTACGAGGTGATGGAGTACCCCGTCGGCATCTCCTACTGGGCGTGGTGGATGGCGCGGGTGACGCACGTCCTCAACGGCTCGCCCGACCTGAGCAAGCGGTACGCCGCCTCGCCCGCCGAGCTGGGCGGGTGGGCGACGGTCCAGCGTGAGATGCGGATCTTCGTCATCGTCAACGCGCTCGGCTTCGCGGTGCTCGCGCTGATCTCGGCCTGGCTGCTCGCCGGCGTCGATCCGACCCGCCCGTGGGACGCCGCGGCGTTCGCGCTCTCACCGGCGCTGCTGCTCACGGGGCTCGTCAACTGGGACATGGTCGCGGTGGTCTTCGTGGCCGGTGCGCTGTGGGCGTGGGCGCGGGACCGCACGGTGCTGACGGGGGTGATGATCGGCCTCGGCACCGCGGCCAAGCTCTACCCCCTCTTCCTGCTCGGCGGGATCCTCGTCATCTGCGTGCGGCAGCGCCGCTACCGCGCGCTCGCGGTGACGGCTGCCTCGGCCGCGGGCTCGTGGCTGCTGGTCAACGCGCCGGCGTACCTCTCCGGCAGTGCGGAGTGGAAGGTCTTCTGGACCTTCAACTCCGAGCGCGGCGCCGACCTCGGGTCGCTCTGGCTGGTGGTGCAGCAGGCCATGGACCAGACCGGCGACCCCTTCTCCTTCAGCCCCCACACGATCAACGTGGTGACCTGGCTGCTCTTCGGCGTCTGGTGCGTGCTCGTCGCGCTGGTCGGACTGCGCGCACCGGCGACGCCGCGGCTCGCCCAGCTGGGCTTCCTGGTCGTCGCGGGCTTCCTGATCTTCAACAAGGTCTACTCGCCGCAGTACGTCCTCTGGCTGCTGCCGCTCGCCGTGCTGGCGCGGCCGCGCTGGCGCGACCTGATCATCTGGCAGGCCGGGGAGGTGCTCTACTTCGCCTCGGTCTGGTGGTACCTCGGCGGCTTCCTGGCGCCTGCGGCCGGCGGCGACGCCGGCTTCTACTGGGCCGCGACGCTGCTCCGCGTCGCCTGCGAGCTCTACCTGGTCGGGATGGTCGTGCGCGACCTGCTGCGGCCGGCGCACGACCCGGTGCGCCAGTCGCGTCAGCTGATCTCGACGCGGTCGAACGCCGTCGCGGTGTAGCGCACCCGGACGTCGATCTCGTCCCCGACCGCCGGCACCCGGGCGCCGTGCGGGAGGAAGAGCATCGAGGCCTGCATGTGCGGCGGCTCGGCGAAGAGCCGCTGCTTGCCGTCGATCGAGAAGGGCGACCGCACGAAGCCCGCGGCGTCCAGGCCGCCCCGGGCCAGGGTCGCCGCACGGCCGCGCAGGCTGGCGTCGCCGAGCGGCGCCTCGAGGCCGATGCCGTGCGCGGTGCCGCCGCTGACGACCAGGATGTGCCCGGCCTTCGGGGCCGTGCGGTGGCGGTAGCCGAACGCGTCGCCGCGCTCGACCTCGTGCACGTCGAGCACGGTCGCGGTGACCCGCAGTGCGCCGCGGTCGCCGAGCCACAGGTCGGTGCCGATCCGCGGACGGAAGCGGAAGTCGGGGTAGGACGCGCGCAGGGCCGTGAGCTCGGCGGCGCTGAGGTGGGAGACCCACACGGTGCGCAGGTCGGCCTCGGCGGCGACCACGTCGTTCATCAGCCGGTGCACCTCGGTCAGGTGGGCACCGTGGGCGAGCGGGAGGTGCAGCGCCACCCCCTGCGGCCGCGCCCCCGGATGGTCGGCGAGGGCGCGGGCCGCGGCCCACAGCTCGCGCGCGGCCATGCCGTGGCGCAGCATGCTGGTCGTGCGCTCGAGCACGAAGCGCGCGTCCGGCTGGCGGCCGAGCAGGTCGGCCACGTCGTCGGCCCGGCTGACGGTGTGCACGACCCGCTTCGCGACCTCCGGGTCGACCTCCAGCGCGGCCCCGAACGGACGCCAGGGCGTGAGCACGAGCAGGTCGCCGGAGTAGCGGGAGGCGACCTCGGGCAGCTCGGCGTAGGTGCCGACGGCCAGGGTGTCGAGGCCGAGCCACTCCGCGCGGCGCGCCAGCCGCCCGAGGCCGAAGCCGTAGCCGTTGCCCTTCGCGACCGGCACCAGGTCGGGCTCGGCGTCGACGACGGCGCGCAGGTGGGCGCGCCAGCGGTCGCCGTCGACGGTGAGGGTCAGGCTCATCAGCCCCGCCTCCTCATGTAGACGTCGAACGCCTTGTACAGCGGCCTGTTGAGCGGGAGGTCCCACTCGCCGACGTACTCGACCGCCTGGCCGCCGGTGCCGACCTTGAACTGGATCAGCCCGAGGTGCGGGTCGTCCGAGGCGAGGGTGTCGGTGATGCCGCGCAGGTCGTAGACGTCGGCGCCCGCGGCCATCGCGTCGCGGATCATCTGCCACTGGATCGCGTTGGACCCGCGGACCTCACGCTTCTCGGTCGAGGAGGCGCCGTAGGAGTACCACGCGTGCGCGCCGACCCGGATCGCGATGGTGGAGGCGACGAGGGTGCCCTCGTGGCGGGCGAAGTAGAGCCGGATCCGGTCGGGGTCCTCGGCGCCGAGCGCCTCGACCATGGTGCGGAAGTAGGGGAGCGGGCGCGGGGTGAAGTGATCGCGCTGCGCGGTGTGGACGTAGAGCTCGTGGAACGCCTCGAGGTCGTCGCCGGTGGTGACCTCGACGCCCTCCTTCACGGCCTTCTTGATGTTGCGGCGCCAGAGCTGGTTCATGCCGGCGAGCACCTCGTCCTCGGTGCGGCCGGCCAGGGGGATCTGGAAGACGTACTGCGGCTGGCCGGCGGCGAAGCCGCCCTCGACAGCCTGGGGACGCCAACCGAGCTCGAGCAGCTGCGCGGTGACGCGGGCGCCCTCGTGGGTGCGCTCGGTGGGCGGCAGGTCGCCGAGCCGGTGCACGTCGTCGGCGGCGATGCCCTCCTTGACCGTGGCGGCCGACCAGCGCCGGGTCACGACCGGCGGGCCCATCCGGACGCCGAAGGCACCCTTCTTCCTCAGGTGGGCGGCCATCGGGGCGAGCCAGCGGTCGAGGTCCTCGACCTCCCAGTCGAGGAGCGGTCCCTCGGGCAGGTAGGCGAGGTACCGCCTGACCCGGGGCAGCTGGCGGTAGAGCACCAGCCCGGCACCGACGAGCGCGCTCCCGGCGTACCAGCCGAGGGACTCGCGGCCCCACTCGGACTTCACCCGGCCCCACGCGGGGGTCTGCAGGAAGCTCGCGGACGAGCGGCCGCGGACGAACGCCAGGTGCTCGTCGGCGGAGATCTCGCGGACGGTGATCTCGGGGCTGGACGGCACCGTCCGAGGCTACCGAACCGGCGTTCGCGGACGCAGACCGCCCGAAAGTCCCCCGATCCAGGCGATTCCTCGGCAGGATCGCCTCACGGAGGATGTATCAGGAGCGCGGCCCCGGACTCCTGGGGGTCGTGATCCTCATCGAGAGACAACGGGGAGCGGGACGTCCCATGGCCAGGACCGGGTCCGGGCGCGGCGGTGCCGAGCGGCCGGGCGACGCTGCGCGCCCGAACGCCGTCTGGACCCAGGCGACGGACGGCTTCAACCGCTGGGTGGGCGGGGATCCCGCCGGGCTGGACGACCTCGTCGCCGTGATGACGCCGGTGCTCTGGCACGTCGTCCGGGCCTACCGCCTCTCCGAGACCGCCGCCGAGGACGTCGTGCAGACGACCTGGCTGGCGCTGGTGCGGCGGCGTACGGCGATCCTCGACCCGGTCGCCGTGGGTGGCTGGCTGACGACGACCGCCCGGCGTGAGGCCTGGCGGGTCGCGAACGCGACCACGTCGGCGATGCCGGTCGAGGACGAGGACCTCGCACCGCTCCTTCCGCGGCAGCGGTCGGCGGAGGAGAGTGCTGTCCAGCACGACGAGGGAGACCGGCTGTGGGCGGCGGTGGACCGGCTGCCCGAGCGGTGCCGCCGGCTGCTGCGGATCGTGGCCTTCGAGGACCGCCCCGACTACCGGGAGCTGGCGACCGATCTCGGGATGCCCGTGGGGAGCATCGGCCCGACCCGCGGCCGGTGCCTGGCCAAGCTGCGCGTGGCGCTGATGGAGACCGGAGGTGACCACCGATGAGCGAGCTGAGCCGCGACGCCCTCCTGGCGATCGTTCGAGACGTGTGGACCGAGCGGGACCCCGTGCCCGACCACCTGGTCGCCGCCATGCAGGCGGCCGCCGCGATGGCCGACTCCGACCTCGACGTCGAGCTGATGTCGCTCGTCGAGCGGTCGACCGAGCTGGCCGGTGCCCGCGGCTCCTCGGCGTACACGCTGCGGTTCGTGCACGGCGACACCGACCTCCTGCTGCGGATCGCGGTCGACAACGGTCGCTCGCGCGTCGACGGCTGGATCGTCCCGGCCGAGCCCATGACCATCCGGGCGCTGCCCGGTGACACCACCGGCAGCCATGCCGCGGTGGTGAGCGACTCGGGTCGCTTCGAGCTGACCGACCTGCCGGTCGGGCTGATGCGGCTGCGGCTGGAGCCGCACGACGTCGCCCGCCCGGCCTTCGCCACCCCCACCTTCGAGATCTGAGGCACTCGTGTCCGAGACCCCCGACCAGAAGCCCGACCGCCCCGCCCGACCGCCGCGCAAGCAGCTCGATCGCGACCCGCGCCCGCCGCGGGCCGCCAGCATCGCCGGCGTCCAGGGCCGCCTGCTCGACCCGGCGACCGCCCTCATGGTCGACGGCGTCGTCCCCCGCCCGACCGTCTACGTCGGCCCGCGCCTGCTCGTCTCGAAGACGGTCGACGTCGACGACGCCCTCCAGGTGCTTCGTGTCGTGGCCGAGCCGCTCGGCTGGGACGTGGTCCCGGAGGCGGAGGATCCGCGCACGGTGGACCTGAAGTTCGGCTACCAGCCGCTCCGCCTCGTCGTCGCCTCCAACCGGGCCACCATCGCCCCTGACGCGTGGACGCTGCTGCAGCAGACCCGGGCACAGTTCGGCGTCGACGCCGTCAAGGGCGTGAGCCTGGACCACCTCGTCGCTCCGGCGATCGACGCCGACCCGCTCCACGACTCGAACCCGTTGCACGACAGCAACCCGCTCCACGACTCGAACCCGTTGCACGACAGCAACCCGCTCCACGACTCGAACCCGCTCCACGACAGCAACCCGCTCCACGACTCGAACCCGCTCCACGACTCGAACCCGACCGCCGATGCCCGTGGGTCACGGGCCATCGCCAGCTACCTGGTGATCGGCTTCGGCGGACGGCAGCCCGTCGCGTACGTCGGACCCGCGCCTCGACGCGCGCCCGACGAGGACATCACCGGGCGCCGTCCCGTGGTCGCGATCCTCGACACCGGCTGCGGCCGGCACCCGTGGCTGGACGGCGTCGTCGACACCACGGTGACGCTCGACGGCGCTCCGATCGGCTACTCGGACGCGGACTCCGTCTCGCCCGAGATCGACGGTGACATCGACGGTCCGCTCGACGGCGCGATCGACCCGCTCGCCGGACACGGCACGTTCATCGCCGGTCTCGTCCGTCAGCGCTGCCCGGACGCCGACATCCTGGCCTGGCGGGTCGTTCCGTCCGACGGCCCGATCGTCGAGTCCGACCTGGTCGCCACGCTCGCGCAGATCGCCGAGATAGCGCGTCGTCATCGTGCGGGCGAGCCGGGAGGTCACCCGATCGACGTCCTCAACCTGTCGATGGGCTACTACCACGAGACCCCCGAGGACGAGCTCTTCGATCCGACGATGTACGCGATCCTCGAGGAGATGATGGCCAACGGCGTCGTCGTGGTGTGCTCGGCCGGGAACGACGCGACCAGCCGACCCTCCTTCCCCGCCGCGTTCGGACCGTGGGAGGACGGCGAGGGACCGATCCACCTCAACCCCGACATCGCCCCGCTCGTGTCCGTCGGTGCGCTGAACCCGAACCGCCGCAGCGAGGCGATGTTCAGCAACGCCGGTCCATGGGTCCGTACGCGCGCCTCCGGCGCCTCGGTGGTGAGCACCATGCCCGCCTTCCAGGGAGGCTTCGAGCCGCTCGCGCGGACGCAGGCATTCGGACGGCTCCGTGAGGCGATCGACCCGGATGACTTCCGCGGCGGTTTCGCCGTCTGGAGCGGCACGTCGTTCAGCGCTCCGGTCGTCGCCGGGACTGTCGCGGCCGCCCTCCTGGGGCACCTCGAGCCGGCCGACTCACCGGTCGACGCAGCGGCCGCGGTGAGTGTCGCGTGGAATGCGGTCACGTCTTGCACGGGTATGGCGCGATCATGAGGACGTGACTTCGGCCCAGGACCTGCACGCCCGGGGCGTTCGCGCGATGAACCGCGGACGGCACCGGGAGGCGCGGCGGCTCCTCGAACGCGCGCGGGCGGATCTCGACTCCGGCCGCTCTGTCGACGCGGACCTCGCCGCCCGGGTGGGCGCCAGCCTCGCCTACGTGCTGTCCGAGACCGGGGCGCACGACGAGGCCATGGAGCTGTGCCGGCGGTCCCTGGGCATGCCCGACCTGATGCCCGCGACCCGGGGCGTGCTCCACTCGCAGCTCGGTCTCCTGCAGATGCTCCGCGGGGAGACCGCCTCGGCGATGGAGCACCTCGACGCGGCGCTCCCGCTGCTCGACGAGCCCGCCCGCCTCGCCCGGGTCCACCTCAGCCGGGGCAACGTGAGGCTGCAGCGCAAGCACCTGCCCGAGGCCGCCGGGGAGTTCGAGCGGTCCTTCGAGGCCTACCGGGACGCTGGCGACGAATACGGCGCGGCGAAGGCCCGCCACAACCTGGGCTACACCCAGTTCCTCGCCGGAGACCTCGTGGCCGCCTTGCGCGATCTGGCCGCGGCCTACCCGATGTTCGCGGACGAGAGCCCGGTGATGCGGGCGATGGTCGAGCAGGACCGCGCCGAGGTGCTGATGGCGGCGGGCCTGGTCGCCGAGGGCAGCGCAGCGCTCGCCGCGGCCGTGGCGGCGTACGGACCGCGCGGCCTGCACCAACGCCGCGGCGAGGGGGAGCTGGCCCTCGCACGCAGCCTGGTCGACCGCGACGCCGAGGCCGCTCGGGCCGCCGCCCGGCAGGCGGTGCTCCGGTTCCGTCGGACGGGCGCGGAGGCATGGCGCGTCCGGGCCGAGGCGACGATGCTGTCGGCGGACGTGGCCACCGGCCGAGTCGACCAGACGGCCATCGACCGCGGCCGCGATCTGGCGGAGGAGCTCGAGCAGCAGGGCCTCCGCTGGGAGGCGACGCAGGCGCGGCTCGACGTCGCGCGGGTGCTGGTGCGCCTGGACCGGGCCGACCAGGCGCGGGTGGCGCTGCGGACCCTGCGGCTCGGCCGGCGCGCCCCACTGGCGCAGCGACTCCTCGACCGCGACGTCCGGGCGGAGCTGGCCGCCGCCGACGGACGTCGGGCGAACGCGCTCCAGCACCTGCGGGCCGGGCTCGCCGACCTGCACGAGTGGCAGAGCTCCTTCGGGTCGCTGGACCTGCAGACCGGGGTGGCCGGGGCGGGGACGCGGCTCGGCGTCCGCGGCCTGGCCCTGGCCGTCGGGTCGCGGAAGCCGGCGGTGCTCTTCGAGTGGTCCGAGCGGGCGCGGATGCTGGCCAGCCGGGTCCAGCCGGTGCGGGCGCCCGCGGACGAGCAGATCGTCGCCGATCTCGCGGAGCTGCGGGAGATGGCCACCGAGTCCCGACGCGACGCGGCCCGCGAGGCCGAGCTGCGGCAGCGGGTGCGCGAGCGCGCCTGGCAGCACCGCGGCTCCGGTGAGGTCGCCGACCCGGTCACCCTCGACGAGGTCGTGGCCGCGCTCGACGACGGGACCGCCCTGGCGGCGTACGTCGTCACCGCGACCGCCGCGGTCGCCCTGATCGTCACGTCGGCCGGTGCGACGTGGGTCGACCTCGGCCACCGCGACGAGCTCGACACCCTGCTCGGTGGCCTGCTGCCCGACCTGGACATGGCCGCCAGCGACCTGCCCGACGCGATGGGCGCGTTCGTGCGCGCCGAGCTCGCCGGCCGGCTCGGGGTGCTGGCCGACCTGCTCGTCGCGCCGGTCCTCGACGCGGTCGGGTCGCGGCGCGTGGTGCTCACGCCGTCCGGCGTGCTGGCCGGTGTCCCGTGGACGCTGCTGCCCGGGTACGTCGGCCGCCCGGTGACCGTCGCCCAGTCCGCGACGGCCTGGCTGGGGCGCCGGACGACGCCCCTGCGGGTCGGCTCGGCCGGGTTCGTCGCCGGGCCGCGGGTCGCGCGCGCCGAGGACGAGGTGACGGCGGCCGCGAAGGAGTGGACGGGGGCGCGGGTGCTCACCGGGGCCGACGCCAACGCCGCCGCGGTCACCGAGCTCGCCGAGTCGGTGGACGTGCTGCACGTCGCGGCGCACGGACGGCACAGCGCGGAGAACGCGATGTTCGCCGGTCTCCAGCTCGCGGATGGCCCGTGGTTCGGCTACGACGTGGACCGGCTCCGCCGCGTCCCGGACGTCGTGCTGCTCTCCGCATGCGAGGTCGGCCGCTCGACCGTGCGCTGGGGCGAGGAGCTGATCGGCATGACCACGGCCTGGCTCCACGCCGGCGCTCGCTGCGTCATCGCGTCACCGGCGGCGGTCAACGACCGGGCGGCGTACGACGTGCTCGTCGCCGTCCACCAGCGGCTCGCCGCGGGGCTCGATCCGGCCGCCGCGCTGGCCGAGGCGGTGCCGGCGGTCTCCGCCGACAGCGCGCCGGTGCCCCTCGTCTGTTTTGGTTAGCCGGGACACGTATCTGGGCCGCGTCATGCCGCTCCTCACCCACGTCAGGGAGATCGAGAGATCCGAGGAGCCCCGCATGTCGCTGATGACCCAGCAGCCGAGCCAGCAGCCGAGCCAGGCGTCGAGCCAGGCGAGCAGCATCCGCTCGATGCCGCTGCACATCGTCCACGACCCCCAGCCCGGCTTCGAGCTGGCGGTGCCGGCGGGGGCGCGCCTGGCGCTGAAGTTCCGTCGCCGGGGGCTCGGGCTCAGCCGCTGGCACCTGCTCGACCGGCCGGGTCACCTCGTGCCGCTCGAGCAGGACGACCACGGTTTCCTCTTCCTGGTGTTCCCGGGCGGGGACGACGACCGCCCACTGCGGCTGGTACGCCGCCGGGTCGACCGCGCCGAGCGAGGCGAGGTCCGCACCCTCACGATCCGGGTCTGCTGAGCGCCATCTGAGCTCGGGGAGATCTCGGGGGGTGAGGGTCGCGCACCGGGGACGCGACCCTCACCCGCACGTCCACCCACCCGTTCACCGACGGGCGAAGACCCACGCCCGCATGGCCGCGAAGCGCATCACGGTCACCGCCAGGTTCGCGATCGTCAGCACGACGACCTCGACCGCGTGCGAGGTGGAGCCGGTCGCGTGCAGCAGCCACAGCGATCCGCTGGTGACCGCCAGCCCGATCCCGAAGACCAGCAGCCCGCGCAGCTGGTGCTGCACCGCCCGCTCCGACCCGCGGACGCCGAAGGTCAGCCGCCGGTTGACGGCGGTGTTGGCGACCGTGGTCAGCAGCAGCGCGACGAGGTTCGCCCCGAAGGCCGACAGCGTGCCGCGCAGCAGCAGGAAGAGCACGGCGTAGGCGATCGTCGAGGCGACCCCCACCAGGCCGAACATCACCACCTGCATCCCGAGCCGACCGCCGCCGGCGTCCGCCGACGCGCGGCCCAGCCGCTCGGCGACGTCGCCGACCGGCAGCCGGCCGGAGACCAGGCCGCGGCCGACGCGGACCACGCCGCGCACATCGTCGTACGCCGTGCGCAGGATGTCGACACGGCTGTCCGGGTCGTCCACCCAGTCGACCGGCACCTCGTGGATCCGCAGCCCGGCCCGCTCGGCGAGCACCAGCAGCTCGGTGTCGAAGAACCACGCGTTGTCCTCGACCAGCGGCAGCACCACCTGCGCGACGTCCGCGCGGATCGCCTTGAAGCCGCACTGCGCGTCGGAGAACCGGGCCCGCAGCGCGCCCCGCAGCAGCAGGTTGTAGCCGCGCGAGATGAGCTCGCGCTTGGGCCCGCGCTCGACGCGGGACCCGCGCTGCAGCCGGCTGCCGATCGCCAGGTCGGAGTGACCGCTGATCAGCGGCGCCACCAGTGGCAGCAGGGCGTTGAGGTCGGTCGAGAGGTCGACGTCCATGTAGACGAGCACCGCGGCATCGGACTCCGACCACACCCGCTTCAGCGCCCGACCGCGGCCCTTCTCGGCCAGGTGCACGACGCGGACGTCGTCATGGGTGTGCGCGAGGCGCCGCGCGATCACGGCGGTGCCGTCGGTGCTGGCGTTGTCCGCGATCGTGACCCGCGAGGACCACGGCAGCGTCGCGAGGTGCTCCCGCACGCGCAGCACCGAGGCGGCCAGGTCGCGCTCCTCGTTGTAGACGGGGATCACCACGTCGAGAGTCGTCACCGCCACGCCGGTCCGCGGCGCCGGCCGCTCCCACGGCTCGGCCGCGCTCACTGGTCCGCCCCGCCGCTGAGGTCGTAGACGGTGACCCCGTCGATGGTCGTGGCGGTGAAGTTGTCCGCCACCCAGGCGGCGATGTCGCTGCTCGCCGAGCTGCCGCCCTGCGACTGGCCGAAGCCGGACCCGCCGATGAAGTAGTGGATCTCGCCGTTCGCGACGTACTGCTCGAACTCCTCGAGCGTGGGACTCGGGTCGCTGCCGTTGAAGCCGCCGATCGCCATCACGGGCTCCTCGGTGGCCAGCTGGTAGCCGGCGGCCGAGTTGGAGCCGACGGCCGCCGCGACCCAGGTGTAGTCGCCGGCGTCGGCCTGCAGCGCCTCGACGAGCTCGGCGCCCGGCGAGCTGCTGTCGAGCAGGCCGCTCATGCCGCCGCCGGTGGGAGCGCCGCCGGTCTGGGTGCCGCCGGTGGTCGAGCCACCCTGGGTCATCCCGCCGCCACCGCCGGGCATCCCGCCGCCCCCGCCGCCTGGGCCGCCGCCGAAGCCGCCCGACGAGCTCGGGCCGGCGGTCGGGATCGAGCCGGTGTGGGCGGTGCCGGCCGTCTCGACGGCGTACGACGCGGAGCCGGCGAGCGAGACCGCGACGGCGACCGCCGCGACGACCGCGGCGATCCGGCGCGGCATCCAGCCGAGGCCGGCGACCGCGATCGCGGCGAGCAGCCCGAGGACGAGGACGGTCCAGCGCAGCCACGGGACGAAGTCGGGGGTCTCGGTGAGGAGCACGAACGAGGTGACGGTCGCGGTCAGCACCGCGGCGGTCGCGAGGCAGGCGCCGACCGGGGTGCCGCGGTGCTGCCACAGCTGCCAGGCGCCGATGCCGACGAGCGCGGCCACGGCCGGGGCGAGGGCGACGGTGTAGTAGGCGTGGAAGATCCCGGCCATGAAGCTGAAGGTCAGCCCGGTGACCAGCAGCCAGCCGCCCCACAGGATCAGCGCGGCCCGGACCCGGTCGGTGCGCGGCGCCCGACCGGCGAGCCAGAAGCCGGCGACCAGCATCAGCAGCGCGGTCGGCAGCAGCCAGGCGATCTGGCCGCCGACCTCGGAGCTGAAGAGCCGGGTGATGCCGGTCTCGCCCCACATGCCGCTGCCGGTGCCGCCGCCACCGCCGCCGACGGAGCCGGTCTCGTTGCCGTTGAGCCGGCCGAAGCCGTTGTAGCCGAGGGTGAGCTCGAGGATCGAGTTGTCCTGGGAGCCACCGATGTAGGGGCGGCTCGAGGCCGGCCACAGCTCGACGATCGCGATCCACCAACCGGCGGCGGCGATCATCGAGCCGAAGGCGACCAGCAGGTGGCCGAGCCGCTTGAGGACGCCGGTGTTGGCGGCGACCAGGTAGACCAGCGCGAAGGCCGGCAGCACCAGGAAGACCTGGAGCATCTTGGTGAGGAAGCCCAGCCCGACCAGCACGCCGGCCAGCGCCATCCAGCGGACCGGGTGCCTGACCGCCCCAAGGTCCAGCGGGGCCTCGATCGCCCGGAGCACGGCGTACGCAGCGCCGACCATGAGCAGCACCAGCATCGCGTCGGGGTTGTCGAAGCGGAACATCAGCACCGCCACGGGGGTGACCGCGAGCGCGGCGCCGGCGATGAGGCCGGCGGCCGAGGAGCGCGTCGTACGGCGGACCGTGCTGACCAGCAGCCACACCGCGAGGACGCCCTCGATCGCCTGCGGCACGAGGATCGACCAGGAGGAGAGCCCGAAGATCCGCACCGACAGCGCCATCGGCCACAGCGACAGCGGGGTCTTGTCGACCGTGATGCTGTTGGCGGCGTCGGAGGAGCCGAAGAAGAAGGCCTTCCACGACTCCGAGCCGGCCTGCGCGGCGGCGGCGTAGAAGCTGTTGCCCCAGCCGGACTCGCTCAGTCCCCACAGGTAGAGGACCGCGGTCGCGAGGAGCAGCCCGCCGAGGGCGAAGGGGTACCAGTCACGCCGTGGTCGGCGTACGTCGTCGCCCGCGTTCGGGGCCTGGACGGGAGGCAGCAGCGTGGCGGTCATGCCTCCACGGTGGAGTCGCGTCTTGGCCGCGCCCCGTGCTGCGTCTGTGACTCCCCTGTGAGGGGAGGCGGATCAGACCCAGATGCGGCGCTCGGCCGGCTCCGTGCGGGGCTGGTCGCTGAAGGTGACCACGCCGTCGTCGGCACGGTCGTAGCTGACCAGGACGGCGAGGGTGCGCCCGCCCTCGTCGCGGTGCTCGACCTCGACCCGGACCAGGTGGGTGATGAGCTCGCCCGCGGAGTCGCGAGCCTGCAGGTCGGAGACCACGGCGGCGGCGACGAGGAGGTCCCTGCGGTCGGCGAGGGCCTGCACCAGCGAGCTGTGCACGTCGGCGGCGGCGACCTCGACCGACCCCTCCTCGGCGGTCATCTCGGCCCGCTCGATCTGGCCGCCCAGGGTGCGCGCGAGACCGAAGGGGGCGAACGTCGGCGCGTCGGCCAGGTGCCCGCCGGCGACGCGGATCGCCTCCTGGAGGAGGGAGTTCATCTCGTCCTGGATGGTCGGCATGGGCGTTCCGGTGGTCGTGGCCATCACCCCACCCTACGGACCGGTCGCCCGGTCAGAGCCGGGAGGAGAGCCAGCCGGCGTCGGCGACGTGCTCCGCGGACCCGCCCGGCGTCTCCAGGATCACCGGCGCACCGGCGTCGCGGACCACCGCGGCGAGCAGGTCGGGGTCGACCTTGCCGGCGCCGAGGTTGGCGTGCCGGTCGGCGCCGGAGTCGAAGTCGTCGCGGCTGTCGTTGCAGTGCACGAGGTCGATGCGCCCGGTGATCCTCCGGACGTCCTCGACGACGGTCTCGAGCGGGTTGCCGCCGGCGTGGGCGTGGCAGGTGTCGAGGCAGAAGCCGACCCGGTCGAACTGCTCGGTCGTCGAGATCGCGTCCCACACCCGGGCGATCCGGTCGAGGTAGCGGGTCATCGCGTTGTCGCCGCCGGCGGTGTTCTCGATGAGCAGCGGCAGCTTGAGGTCGACCGCCTCGATCGCCTTGCGCCAGTTGTCGAAGCCCTTCTCGGGGTCGTCGTCCTTGTTGACGTGCCCGCCGTGCACGATCAGCCCGCGCGCCCCGATCGACGCGGCCGCGTCGACGTGCTGCTGGAGCAGCTTGCGGCTGGGGATCCGGATCCGGTTGTTGGTGGTGGCGACGTTGACGATGTACGGCGCGTGCACGTAGAGCCCGATGCCGGCCGCCTCGGCGTCGGCCTTGAGGCCCTCGGCGCCCCCGGCGTACGCGAACTCGGGACCCCGGTAGCCCTGCGGGTCACCCAGGAAGAACTGGACGTGCGGCATCGAGCGCGCCTGCGCCTCGGCGACCGGGTCGCTCTGCTCGACGTGGGCCCCGACGGCGATGCTCGTGCTCATGGGCCCACCGTAGGCGCAGCCGCGGACGGTCGTGGTCCCTAGGTCAGCATCAGCCCGATCGCGACCAGGCAGCCGACGATCACCACCAGGGAGGCGGCGCTGACGACCACCGGCCAGCGCGGGCCGGTCGGGCGCGGCGGGTCGCCGACCCGGTCGGGCACGGTCGGCCACGGGAGGTCCGGCGGCACCTCGATCCGGCGCAGCCGCTCCAGCGCGATCGCCGCGGACGGCGGTCGCAGGTCGGGGTCGGGCTCGGTCAGCGCCTCGGCCCACGGCCGCAGCGGACCCTCCGGCACCAGCGGTCGCACGCCGGGCCGCGGCGGGCGCCCCGTGAGCAGCTGCGAGGCGACGACGCCGACGGCGTACAGGTCGTGGCGCGGCTCCGGCGGGGCGCCGGCGAGCACCTCCGGCGCGAGGTAGCCGTCGGTGCCGACGACGCCGCGGTCCCGGGTGAGCCGGATGTCGTCGACCGCGACGGCGACCCCGAAGTCCCCGAGCCGCAGGTACGGCGACCCCGGCTCCAGCAGCAGGTTGGCCGGCTTCACGTCGCGGTGCACGACGCCCGCGGCGTGCACGGCCGTCAGCGCCTGGAGCAGCTGGTCGAGGAGCACCGCGGCGTACGACGCGGGCAGCGCGCCCGTCTCGAGGAGCAGGTCGGCCACCGAGCCGCCGCGCACGAGGTCCATCGCGAGCACGACCTGGTGGTCCTCGGCGGCCCAGCCGGTGGGGGCGACGACGTGCGGGTGCCGGATCCGCACCGACTGCTCGCGCACGAAGCGCAGCAGCATCGAGGCGTCGTGCCCGCCGAGCACCTTGACCGCGACGACGCCGTCCTGGCCCGGGGCGGCGCGGACGTCCCGGGCGCGCCACACGGCGCCCATCCCGCCGGTCCCGACCCGGTCGAGGAGGACGTAGCGGCCGGCCACCGCCGTACCCTCGGTCATGGCGCCCTCCTACCCGCTCGGCGGCGAATTCATCGCGGGCGTCCACCGCTGCTAGCCTGGGGCGTTCCCTGTGCCGTCCCACCGACGGGTCCGGCCACAGGACACCGCAACACCAACGCAAGCCCTCCTGCCACGGAGAGTCCGTGGCCGCTCTAGTCCAGAGGAGGTGGAGACCGCTGTGCGTGCCTATGAAGTGATGGTCATCCTCGACCCGAGTCTCGAGGAGCGGACGGTTCAGCCGTCGCTCGACAAGTACCTCAACGTCGTCCGCAACGACGGCGGCAGCGTCGAGTCCGTCGACGTGTGGGGTCGGCGTCGACTCGCCTACGAGATCAAGAAGAACGCCGAGGGCATCTACGCCGTCATCAACCTGAACGCCGAGCCGGCCACGGTCAAGGAGCTCGACCGCCAGCTCACGCTCAACGAGTCGATCCTCCGCACGAAGGTCATGCGCCCCGACGCTCACTGAGCGCCGGACCCTTCTTGTGGACGACCACTTCCCAGCGTCGGTGCCACCGGCAACGATGTGCTGACGTGGTCGGACGACTCTGATCAGAACCAACCCCCAAGGGAGCTTCCATGGCAGGCGAGACCGTCATCACGGTGGTCGGCAACCTCGTCGACGACCCGGAGCTGCGCTTCACCCCGTCGGGTGCGGCCGTGGCCAACTTCCGGATCGCGTCGACGCCGCGCACCTTCGACCGGCAGACCAACGAGTGGAAGGACGGCGACGCGCTGTTCCTCTCCTGCTCGGTGTGGCGGCAGGCCGCGGAGAACGTCGCCGAGTCCCTGCAGCGCGGCATGCGCGTGATCGTGCAGGGCCGCCTGAAGCAGCGCTCGTACGAGACCCGTGAGGGCGAGAAGCGCACCGTCGTGGAGCTCGAGGTCGACGAGGTCGGCCCCGCGCTCGCGTTCGCCACGGCCAAGGTCACCCGCGCCTCGCGCGGTGGTGGCGGCGGTGGCTACTCCGGCGGTGGCGGCGGCCAGTCGCGCCCCCAGGGTGGCGGCGGCGCTCCTGCCAACGACCCCTGGGCGACCCCTGCTCCGCAGGGTGGCGGCCAGGGCGGCGGGGGCAACGACCCCTGGGGTGCCCCGGGCGCCGGCTCCGACGAGCCTCCGTTCTGATCCAGCATCACCCTTCCAACCGAACACCCTCAACCATTCCGGCTCGCGCCGGGCTTCTAGAAAGGAAGCACCACAATGGCCAAGGCAGTGATTCGCAAGCCGAAGAAGAAGGTTTGCCAGTTCTGCAAGGAGAAGGCGACCGGTGTCGACTACAAGGACACCGCCCTGCTCCGCAAGTTCATCTCCGACCGCGGCAAGATCCGCGCGCGTCGCGTGACCGGCAACTGCGTCCAGCACCAGCGCGACGTGGCCACCGCGGTCAAGAACGCCCGTGAGGTCGCCCTGCTGCCCTACACCTCCACCGGTCGCTGAAGGGAGCTGACGACATGAAGCTCATCCTGACCCAGGAAGTCACCGGTCTCGGTGCCCCCGGCGACGTCGTCGAGGTGAAGGACGGCTACGGCCGCAACTACCTCGTGCCGCGCGGCCTCGCGCTGCGGTGGACCCGTGGTGGCGAGAAGCAGGTCGAGCAGATCAAGTCTGCTCGCTCCTCGCGCGCCGTCCGCGACCTCGGCCACGCCCAGGAGATCAAGACCAAGCTCGAGTCCAACCCGGTCAGCGTCAAGGTGCGCTCCGGTGCCGGCGGCCGCCTCTTCGGCGCCGTCACGGTCTCCGAGATCGCCGACGCGCTCGCCGAGACGTCGGGCGAGAAGGTCGACAAGCGCACGATCGTGGTCACCAACCCGATCAAGTCGCTCGGTGCCCACGAGGTGTCGGTCAAGCTGCACGACGAGGTGTCCGCCACGGTGGCCCTCAACGTCATCCCGGCCTGACGCCCGACGAGCACCCGGTCCGAGCGCGCAGCGGCAAAGCGGCCGCCGGCCGAACCTCGACAGGGGCCGTCCCTCCAGCAGGAGGGGCGGCCCCTGTCGCATGTCAGGACCGCCCGGCCGGTCGCGTGGGAGTTTCATCGGCCGGCCGACAGACCTCGCGCTGGGACGATGAAGCTTCGTCGTCCGGGCGGGAGTTTCATCGGCCGGCCGATGAAACTCCTCCGGCCGCGTCGACGTCGGGCTGCGCCCACGGGCGGGCGGCGTAGCGGAAGAGCAGCACGATGACGAGCACGAGGACCGCGGCGCTGCCGACCACCATCACGCCGAGGAGCGACGACTCGCCGGCGCCGAGGACGACGACGGGGAGCAGGGCGGCGACGACGGTCAGCACCGACGCGGTCCGCAGCCAGCGGTACGCCGACCCGTCGGTCAGGCCGGACAGCGCCCGGCAGAGCAGCGCGACGAAGGCGAGCTGCGGGAGGTTGGCGGCCCACAGCAGCGACTCGTCGGTGTTCTCGAGCCCGTCGGCCAGACCGGGGAACCACAGCACGACGCTCATCACCAGCGCGACGAAGCCGAGCGTGCTCAGGGTGGGGCGGTGCGAGAGCGCGGCCGGCAGCCGGCCGAAGCCCTGGAGCACGAGCAGCCACCCGACCGGGTCGGCCAGCAGGTCGTAGCCGCCGACCCGCGCCGACAGCGCGATGATCACGAACCCCATCGCGATCGACTGCAGCGGCTTCACCCGGTCACCCTAGGGCTCGGCGAGGGAGGGCCCGGTGACCAGCCAGGCGTCGCCGCGCTCGCGGTGCACGAGCACCGCGAGTCGCGCCCCCATGAAGACCACGCTGAACGCCAGCCAGATCACCACCAGGTCCGCGTGTGCCACCGCGCACGCGACGGCGACCGGCGCGTAGACGACCACCGTGAGCACGCCGGCCCGAGCGAGGTAGCGCCCGTCGCCGGCGCCGATGAGCACGCCGTCGAGGACGAACACGACGCCCGCGACCGGTTGGCCCAGGGCCACCACGAGCAGCACGGGCAGCAGCAGGTCCTGCACGTCGGCGTCGCCGGTGAAGAGGTGGCCGACCACGGGGCTCGCGAGCGCGATCAGGACGCCGGTCACCACGCCGCCGACCGCACCCCAGCGGATCATCCGCGCGGTGAGCCGCCGGGTGCCGGTGACGTCGCCCGCACCGAGCGCGCGCCCGGTGATCGCCTGCGCGGCGATCGCGATGGCGTCGAGCACGAACGCCAGGAAGCCCCACAGCGTCATCGCGAGCTGGTGGGTCGCGAGGTCGACCTCCTGGTCGCGCGCGCCGACCGCCGCCGCGGTCACGACGTACGTCGTGAGCAGGATGGCGCCGCGCAGGGTGAGGGTGCGGACGACGAGGGGGACGCCGGCGCGCCCGGCCGCGCGGATGCCGTCGAGGTCGGGTCGCAGCGTGGCTCCTTCGCGCCGGGCCGCCCGGACCACCACGACCACGAACGCGGTCGCGCTGGCCGCCTGGGCGAGCACCGACCCCAGGGCGGACCCGGCCAGGCCGAGGCCGGCCGGGTAGACGAGGACGAGGTTGAGCACGACGTTGAGCGCGTTGCCGCCGATCGCGACGACGAGCGGCGTGCGGGTGTCCTGGAGTCCGCGCAGCACCCCGGTCGCGGCGAGCATCAGCAGGAGCGGCACCACGCCGAGGAAGGCGACCCGCAGGTACGTCGTGGCCGGGCCCGTCACTTGGTCGGAGGCGCCGAACGCGTGCGCGAGCGGTCCGGCGAGCAGCACGCCGAGCACGGTCACGCCGGCTCCGATGCCGACCGCCAGCCAGAGCCCGTCGATGCCCTGGGTGAGCGCGCCGCGGAGGTCGCCGGCGCCCAGTCGCCGGGCGACGCTCCCGGTGGTGCCGTAGGCGAGGAAGACGCACAGTCCGACGACGGTCTGGAGGACCGCGCCGGCGATGCCGAGGGCGGCCAGGGGGGCGGTGCCGAGGTGGCCGACGATGGCCGCGTCGGCGAGCAGGAAGAGGGGCTCGGCGACCAGGGCCAGGAACGCCGGGACGGCGAGCCGGAGGATCTCCCGGTCCGTCTCGCGGTCGGGCGCACGCTCGCTGCCGCGTCGGGTGGTGCCGCGGGTCATGGGGTCCTAGTCATCGTCAGGGTCATCGGGCGATGGTGTCTCTTACCCGACTAGTCACAGGGGCTGTGGACAAACGGTGCATAACTCGGTGCCGGGACACTTGTCGACAAACCACCACGTGACGCCGAGTTGACCGGCCCGTGAACGGATCCGCGGGGCCTGTTTTTTCGATCCACAACGTGTGCAGCCGCATTCTCGCAGGTCAGACCGCATGTATGTCGACCCTACGCGTCCGTTTCCACAGGTCATCCCCAGGGCGCTCCACACCGCTTCCGGGGTACTCCACGGGTCTGCACCGGTTATCCCCAGTGCCGTGTGGACAGGGCGCTTCCACCGGGGGCGACCCGAGGCATAGCGTCTGCCCGGTCGGTCGGGCTGCTCGGTCGGGGTGGGGTGCCCGTCGGGCCCGTCGGAGCCTGTCGGCGGCGCCCTCTACCGTGCGTGCAGAGGGTCGATTCCGGGGACGATCGAGGGAGCTGTGGTGAGCGTCGAGCACGAGGCACGGGTGTTCTCCGAGCCCCCTCCCGACGAGGCGATGGGCGGTTGGGGCGACGGTCCCGCTCCCTACGCCCCGGGCGAGCGGCCGAGCACGCCTGGCGACCGCACCCCGCCGCAGGACATGGCCGCCGAGCAGTCGGTGCTCGGGGCGATGCTGATCTCCAAGGACGCCATCGCCGACGTCACCGAGGCGATCCGGGGCACGGACTTCTACCGCCCCGCGCACGAGACCATCTACGACGTCGTCCTCGACCTCTACGGTCGCGGCGAGCCGGTCGACATGGTCACCGTCGCCGCCGAGCTGCAGCGCCGTGGCGAGCTCCAGCGGATCGGCGGCGCGCCCTACCTCCACACGCTCTCGGCCAACGTCCCGATCGCGGCCAACGCCGGCTACTACGCCGAGATCGTCCGCGAGAAGTCGATCCTGCGGAAGCTGGTCGGCGCCGGCACCCGGATCGTGCAGATCGGCTACGCCGGCGAGGGCCAGGTCGACGACATCGTCGACGAGGCGCAGGCCGAGGTCTACAAGATCACCGACAAGCGCTCGTCGGAGGACTACGCGCCGCTGAGCGACATCATGGACGGCGTCCTCGACGAGATCGAGGCGATCTCCAACCGCGAGGCCGGGCTCTACGGCGTCCCGACCGGCTTCGCCGACATGGACGACCTGACCAACGGCCTGCACGCCGGCCAGATGATCATCGTCGCGGCCCGTCCTGCCATGGGCAAGTCGACGCTGGCCCTCGACTTCTGCCGCGCGGCCTCGATCGCCAACAACCTCACCAGCGCCTTCTTCAGCCTCGAGATGACGCGCTCGGAGATCACCATGCGCCTGCTCTCGGCCGAGGCGAAGGTGCCGCTCAACCACATCCGCAACGGCAACATGAACGACGACGACTGGGCCAAGCTGGCCCGCAAGATGGGCGAGGTCTCCTCGGCGCCGATGTTCATCGACGACTCGCCCAACATGACGATGATGGAGATCCGGGCCAAGGCCCGGCGCCTGAAGCAGAAGCACGACCTCAAGCTGATGGTCATCGACTACCTCCAGCTGATGACCTCCGGCAAGAAGGTCGAGTCCCGCCAGCTCGAGGTCTCGGAGTTCTCCCGGCAGATCAAGCTGCTGGCCAAGGAGCTCAGCATCCCGATCATCGCGCTCTCCCAGCTCAACCGTGGCCCCGAGCAGCGCGGCGACAAGCGACCGATGATGAGCGACCTGCGTGAGTCCGGCTCGATCGAGCAGGATGCCGACATGGTCGTCCTGCTCCACCGCGACGACGTCTACGAGAAGGAGTCGACCCGCCCCGGCGAGGCCGACCTCATCGTCGCCAAGCACCGCAACGGCCCCACCCGCGACATCACCGTCGCCTTCCAGGGCCACTACTCCCGCTTCGTCGACATGGCCCACTGAGCCGGAGGAGGAGGACGCGTGGACACCGACGTCGAGCGCAAGCACTGCTCGTTCTGCGGGGTGCGCGGCAAGCGCGGGATGCTCTTCGCCGGCGGCCACGGCGCGATGATCTGCGAGAGCTGCGTGGCCCACTACGCCGACGTGTTCTCGTCCTCGGCGAAGACCGCGAAGGCCTCCGTGCCGCCGTGGGAGTCGATGTCGGACGCGGAGATCCTCAGCAACCTCCCGCTGATCGCCCGAACGGCCGAGCAGGTCGACGACTTCCTGGTGGAGTGGGTCGAGCTCGCCCGGTCGCGCCAGCTGTCCTGGGCCGCGATCGGCACCGCCATGGGGGTCTCGCGACAGGCCGCCTGGGAGCGCTTCGCCCGCCGGGTCGAGCAGCTCCGCGAGCGCAGCACGACCGCCTGATCAAGGCCCGTAGCTGCAGAACACGCTGAGCGGGGCGCTGGCCAGCGCGGGTGACGAGACCCCCGTGTGCCCGTCACTCGTCGCCGGCCGACCACCCCGCCCAGCGCGAGTCGCTGCGCCGAGCCACCCCTAGTGTCAAGGTTGGCCTGACGAACGGCAAGGAGGGCGCGCCGTAAGGTGCGCAGGTGAGCACGTCGACGCACCGCGCCTGGCTGGAGGCCGAGCTCTTCCGGCTGCTGGAGTTCGGACGGGACGTCGCGCACCCGCGGGGTGGCGCCGCGGTGCTGGGGGACCGGGGCGAGCCGCTGCTCGAGCAGCCGGTGCACCTGTGGATCACGGCGCGGATGGTGCACGTCTACGCGATCGGATCGTTGCTCGGCGTGCCGGGCTGCCGGCCGCTCGCCGAGGACGTCGCGCGCGGGCTGCGGACGACGCTCGCCGACGACGAGCACGGCGGCTGGTTCTCCGCGGTCGGTGCCGACGGCCGGCCGGTCGGCGAGGCCAAGAGCTGCTACGACCACGCGTTCGCGCTGCTGGCGGGGTCGACGGCCGCCGTCGCCGGGCTGGACGGCGCGGACGCGCTGCTCGAGCGGGCGCAGGCGGTCTTCCTCGAGCGGTTCTGGGACGACGCGGCCGGGATGTGCGTCGACACCATCGACCGGGACTGGACGACGGTCGACCCCTACCGCGGCATCAACGGCAACATGCACGCCGTCGAGGCGATGATGGCCGCGACGGACGCGACCGGCGACGTCGCGTGGGCGCGCCGCGCGGGCCGGGTCGCGGGCCGGGTGGCCACGGTCGCCGCGGCGCACGACTGGCGGATCCCCGAGCACTACGACGCCGGGTGGACCCCGCTGCCCGAGCACAACCGTGACCGGCCCGCCGACCCCTTCAAGCCGTACGGCGCGACCGTCGGCCACGGGCTGGAGTGGGCCCGGCTGCTGCTCCAGGTCGAGGCCACCCTCGGCCACGAGGCGCCGCCCGGCCTGGCCGACGCGGCCACCCGGCTCTTCGACCGCGCGGTCACCGACGGGTGGGCGCCGGACGGGGCGCCCGGCTTCGTCTACACCACCGACTGGTCCGGGACCCCGGTCGTCCGTCAGCGGATGCACTGGGTCGCGGCCGAGGCCGGCGCCGCGGCCGCCGCCCTCGCGCGGCGCACCGGGGACCCGGCGTACGAGGCGTGGTACGCGCGCTCCTGGGACTACATCGAGGGGCACCTGATCGATCGCGACGGCGGGTCGTGGTGGCACGAGCTCGACCCGGAGAACCGGCCCGCGGCCGGCACCTGGTCGGGCAAGCCGGACCTCTACCACGCCGTCCAGGCGACGCTCCTGCCCCGGCTGCCGCTCGCGCCGAGCATCGCCGCTGCGGTGGCGAGCGGTCTGCTCGAGGGCTGATCCGAGGGTCGGGGAGTACCCTCGACGGCGATACCCCAATGGGGTATCCGGCGAGAGGAGCACGGCATGAGCGACGAGCAGGCCCACCCGGGCTACCTGACCCGCAAGGACGACTACCTCAAGCGCCTGCGCCGGATCGAGGGCCAGGTGAAGGGCATCTCCCGGATGGTCGACGACGAGGCCTACTGCATCGACATCCTCACCCAGGTCTCGGCCGCCACCAAGGCGCTCCAGGCGGTCGCGCTCGGGCTGCTCGACGAGCACCTCAACCACTGCGTCGTCGACGCCGCGCGCGCCGGAGGGCCCGAGGGCGAGGCGAAGCTCCAGGAGGCGTCCGAGGCGATCGCCCGCCTGGTCCGTTCGTGACCGTCGAGGTCCGTCCCTACGACCCACGCGACCGCGCCGGCCTGGTCGCGGCGTTCGGTGCGGCCGGCGCCGGAGCCCCCGGCGGTGAGGCCTGGGGGCACGAGCCGTCGGTGGCCGACGTCTACCTGACGCCCTACCTCGACCTCGAGCCCGCCTCGGTCTTCGTGGTCACCGTCGACGACCTCCCGGCCGGCTACCTCGCCGGCTGCGTCGACGACGCGGCCTTCCCCAGCGAGGAGGAGCGCTTCGAGGTCGCCGCCCGCCGGCACCGGATCCGGCTCCGCCCGCGGCCGGCGCTCTACCTGGCCCGGGCGGCGTACGACGCGCGCGTCTGCCGTGGCCGCGGCGAGCCCGTCGCCGAGGAGCTCGACGACCCGCGCTGGCCCAGCCACCTGCACATCGACATCGCCGCGGAGGCGCGCGGCACGGGTGCCGGGGCTCGGCTGATGGAGCTGTGGTTCGACCGGCTCCGCTCCGTCGGGTCGCCCGGCTGCTACCTGCAGACCTCGGCGGAGAACGCCCGCGCGATCGGCTTCTTCGAGCACGTCGGCTTCCGCAAGCACGGGCCGACGCCGGTGGTCCCGGGGTCGCGCTACCAGGGCCGGATCATGCACCAGCAGACGATGGTCCGGGAGACCACTCGCTGACCAGCAGCGCATAGGTGAAGCCGTCGAGCCAGCCCTTCGTGCGGTGCAGCGAGTCGGCCCGCGCGTGCTCCTCGCGGCGCATGCCGAGCCGCTCCATCAGCCGCCACGACGGCTCGTTGTCGGCGAAGCAGAGCGCCTTGACCCGGCGTACGCCGAGGTCCTCGAAGCTGATCCGCAGCAGCTCGCGCGCCGCCTCGGTGGCCAGGCCGCGGCCCTCGTGGGCGGGGTCGAGCACCCAGCCGATCTCGGCCACGGTGTTCCTCGCCTGCTCGGCGACGTCGCTCTGGGCCCAGGCGTCGGTGACGCGCAGGTAGAGGTCGCCGACGACCGCGCCGTCGAGCTCGATGACGAGCGTCGTGGTGAGCCGGTCGGGATCGGCCATCATCTCGGCGAACCGCGCCTCGTCGCTGAAGTCGTGGCCGAGCCACTCGTGGACCGAGGGGATCCGGCGGATCCGCCAGAGGGCCGCGACGTCGTCGAGGGTCGCGGGGCGGAGGGTCAGACGGTCGGTGCGCACCGGCCAGGCCACGGCGCTGAGGTCCTGCGTCACGCGGTCCATCCTGCCACTGGACAGGTGTCCAGCCGTGTCGGTCAGCGCACGGCGGCGGGCTCGCGCAGGTCGTGCGGCACGGCGCCCAGCGACATCTGGCCGAGCCAGGTCGGCATCGCGCGGCGTACGTCGGTGGGGGCGTCGACCCGCAGGTCGCCGGCGCGGAGCGCGTCGGACCAGGTGCGGTCGACCCGCCAGAGCCTGACCATCGTCGACAGGGTCGTCTCGACGGTCGCGGTGACCTCGTAGCCGGGGTCGTAGTCGCAGACGTCGGCCTGCTGGTCGGCCACGCAGAGCCACCAGCGCGCGGTCGCGGAGGGCTGGTCGGCGAAGTGGAAGTGCACGACCGTCCGCTGCGCCGGCCACTCCTCCACCGGCACGGTGCGCCGCATGTCCCAGAGCAGCAGGTGGGGGTCGAGGTCGTCCTCGCCGAGGTCGCCGATCCACCGGATGCCCCAGGCGCCGAGGCCCTCGACGACCGGGCGGAGCTCCTCGCCGGCGGCGGTCAGGTGGTAGCTGGTGCGGCCGTCCTCGAGGTCGCGGCGGACGACGCCGGCGCGCTCGAGCGACCGGAGCCGCCGGGACAGCAGGGCGGGTGACATCTTCGGGTTGCCGCGGCGCAGCTCGTTGAAGTGGGTGCTGCCCGCCAGCAGCTCGCGGATCACGAGCAGCGTCCACCGCTCGTCGAGCACCTCCATCGCCTTCGCGACGGGGCAGAACTGGCCGTACTGGGACATGGGTCCAGTAGACCGCCGCCGGGGCGGCGGTCACCACCGCTTAACGGCGCCGGCAGCCGGAGCGGCCGGCGGATCCCCCCGATATGGATGACCTCAGCAGGCCCCGCCGTACGTGCCCTCGTCGAGCTGCGGGGCCTTGGTGGACCGCTGGTTCGGCCGCTCGAGGGTCCAGTAGCGGGCCCAGTCCATCTGCATGCGAGTCCGGTTCATCGTGGCGCCGGGCTCGGCCTGGAGGGTGAAGCGCAGGGCGAAGGACGCGCCGCTCAGCGCGGCGGAGCGACGCTCGGAGCTGACCACCTGTGCGTCGACGAACCACGAGATCCGCTGCTTGGTCACCTCGACGGCGAACGTGTGCCACTGGTCGTCGCGCAGCCCGATCGCGCGCTGGGTGCGGAACTCGCGGTCCGGGGTGTCCCGGACGTAGTGCTGGACGCTGTGTGCCCCGGGCCGGTAGGACTCGAGGGCGACGTTCTGCCCGCCGCAGTGCTGGTCGCGACCGCGACCGGGGACCAGCTGGGTGAGCACCCGGAAGTCGGTGTGCCGGCCCTCGAAGCTGCGCGAGCGCAGCCGGATCTCCCAGCGGCCGGTGCGGTGGCCGGTGACGTTCTCGGTCGCGGTCACCGTGCGGTTGCCGCGGGACTCGAGCTCGAGCATGCCGTGGGTCGTCCGGACCTCGCGGGTGCTGCTGACTCGCCACTGGCGGTGCGACAACCGCTTCTTGAAGGCGTAGTCGTGCTTCGCGACGCCCCACTTGAAGGTGTTGCCGGCGTTGACCGGTCCGGGTGGCTGCGCTGCGGCGGCGGACGGCGCGGCGAGTCCGGCGGTGAGGACGACGGCCGCGGCGAGTCCGACTGCCGGGCGGTGGGTGCGGGGGCGGCGGCGGGTCGAGATCATCGGGAACATCATCGTGGGCGGATACCCACGCTCGCGCGCGGCCGCATCACCGAGATTGGGTAAATCTCGGTGGTCAGACAGCCCCGGGCGGTCAGTGGGCGACGTACACCTTGCGCAGCGGTTCGGTGACGGTCCAGGTGGTGCGCTCGCCCGCGGTGAGCCGAACGGCGACACCGGGCGCGAGGTCCACCACCTCCCCGTCCTCGAAGGCGACCGTCCCGCGGCCGGCGAGGACGACGAAGACCTCGTCGACCTCGGTGTCCTCCTCGGTGCCCGGCCCCATCTCCCAGACGCCGACCTCGGTCTCGCCGAGCTCGGCCAGGACGTGGGTGCGGTCCTCGCCGACCTCGGCGGTGAAGACGTTGGTGACCGCGCGGCTCACGAGTCGAACCCCAGTCCGACGGCGTCGAGGGTCTTGAGGAAGAGGTTGCGCCGGCCCTCGCGGTGGTCCGCGCGGTCCAGCGACCAGCGGGTCGCGTTGATGCCGGCGGCTGCGAACGGCTCGGGCGGGAAGGGCAGCGGCTTGCGCCGCACCATCTCGAGCCGGGTGCGCGGGGTCGAGGCCCCGGAGAGCCGGTCGAGCATCACCTCGGCGGCGAAGCGGGTCGCGCCGACGCCGAGGCCGGTGAAGCCGGCGGCGTACGCGACCCGGCCCCGCGCGGCCAGCCCGTGGAAGGCGACGAACTGGGTCGAGGTGTCGATCGCCCCGGCCCAGCGGTGCGAGAAGCGGATGCCCTCGAGCTGCGGGAAGGCGGCGAGGAAGTGGGAGGCCAGCTTGTGGAAGGTCTCCGGGCGCTCCTCGTACGACGCCTTCACCTTCCGGCCCGCGTGGTAGACGGCGTCGTAGCCGCCCCAGAGGATGCGGTCGTCGGCGGTGAGCCGGGAGTAGTGGAACTGGTTGGCCAGGTCGCCGAGGCCCTGCCGGTTGGCCCAGCCGATCGAGGCCATCTGGGCGGCCGTCAGCGGCTCGGTCATCAGCACGTAGTCGTAGACCGGCACCGTCATCAGCCGGGTCCGGCGCAGCAGCGACGGGAAGACGTTGGTGGCGAGCGCGACCCGGTCGGCGGTCACGGTCCCGCCGGTCGTGCGGACGGCGACGCCGCCGGACTGCGGGTCGATGCCGGTCACCCGGGTGTGCTCGTGGATCTCGACGCCGAGGTCGGCGGCGACGCGGGCGAGCTCGCGCGCGAGCCGGGCCGGATGGACCAGGGCCGAGCCCTCCTTGTCCCACGCACCCGCGAGGAAGAGTGGGCTGTCGATCTCGCCGCGGATGCCGGCCCCGTCGAGGACGTGCTCCTCCTCGGCGAGCCAGGGGACCTGGTGCGGCTCGACCGCGACGGCCAGGGCGCCGGTGCGCTCGAGCTGGCAGTCGAGGCCGAGCTCGCGGACGTCGGCCTCGAGGGCGTCGAGGTTCTCGTGGCCGAGGCGCTCGAGCTCGTCGTACTCCTCGGGCCAGCGGCTGCGGCCGTTCTCCTCCCCGTGGGTCAGGCTGGCCTCGCAGAAGCCGCCGTTGCGGCCCGACGCCGCCCACCCGACGGTGCTGGCCTCGAGCAGGACCACGCGGGCTCCGGGGTTGCGGCGCTTGGCGAGCACCGCGGTCCACAGGCCGCAGTAGCCGCCGCCCACGACGGCGAGGTCGGCGGCGCTGGCTGCGCCCAGGGCGTCGTACGACGTGCCGGGCGCGTCCTCGAGCCAGAAGACGGCGTGCTGCGAGCCCGCGAGCGCAGCCTCGACGACGGCGCTCGCGGGGGCGTGCTGCTCGTAGGCGGTGGGCCTAGCGGACATGCGTGTCGCCGACCTTGAGCGCCTCGTCGAGGATCGCGAGCCCCTCGCGCGCCTCGTCGTCGCTCATCGTGCACGGCGGCACCACGTGGATCCGGTTGGTGTTGGAGAAGGGCAGCAGGCCGGCGGACTTGCTGGCGCCGACGATCTCGTTGAGCGCGCCGGCGGGCATCATCTCGCGGGTCGTCGGGTCGACGACCAGGTCCAGGGCCCAGAAGGCGCCGACGCCGCGGACCTCCCCGACGCAGGCGTGCCGCTCGGCGATCTCGGCCAGTCCGGGCCCGAAGACCTCGCGGCCCAGGCGCTCGGCGTTCTCGACGATCCCCTCGTCGCGCATCGTGTGGATGGTCGCGACCGCCGCGGCGCACGCGAGCGGGTGGCCCGAGTAGGTCAGGCCGCCCGGGTAGGGCGTGTGGTCGAAGACCGCGGCGACCGGGTCGCTGATGATCACGCCGCCGAGGGGGACGTAGCCGGAGTTGACGCCCTTGGCGAAGGTGATGAGGTCCGGGACGACGTCGTACAGGTCGAGCGCGAGCCAGGACCCGGCGCGGCCGAAGCCGGCCATCACCTCGTCCAGGATCATCACGATGCCGTGCTGGTCGCAGAGCTCGCGGACGCCGGCGAGGTAGCCCGGCGGCGGCGCGAAGATGCCGGCAGTGCCGGGGATCGTCTCGAGGATGATCGCGGCGATCGTCTGCGGGCCCTCGGCCTCGATGGTCCGGCGCAGGTGCTGGAGCGCGCGCTCGCACTCCTCCTCCTCGGTGGTCGCGTGGAACTCCGAGCGGTAGAGGAAGGGGCCGAAGAAGTGGACGGTGCCGGTAGTCGCGGTGTCGTTGGCGAAGCGGCGCGGGTCGCCGGTCGCGTTGATCGCGGTCTGGGTGCCGCCGTGGTAGCTGCGGTAGGTGGAGAGCACCTTGAAGCGGCCGGTCTTGATGCGCGCGATCCGGATCGCGTGCTCGTTGGCGTCGGCGCCGCCGTTGGTGAAGAAGACCTTCTCGAAGCCGTCCGGCGCGATGCCGGAGATCAGCTCGGCGGCCTGCGCCCGCTGCTCGTTGGCGAAGGCCGGCGCGATCGTGCAGAGCCGGTCGGCCTGCTCCTTGATCGCCGCGACCACGCGCGGGTGCTGGTGGCCGATGTTGGTGAAGACCAGCTGGCTCGAGAAGTCGAGGTAGCGGCGGTCCTCGTCGTCCCACACGTAGGAGCCGCGCGCGGCCGTGATCACCATCGGGCTGATCTCGGCCTGCGCGGACCAGGAGTGGAAGACGTGCTTGCGGTCCAGCTCGTAGGCGGTGCTCATCTCGTCGTACCTCCGGGATCAGGAGTTCTTGGGGAAGGCCAGCTCGAGGCCACCGGCGGTCGCCGGGTCGGGCCAGCGCGTCGTGACCACCTTGCCCCGGGTGAAGAAGTGCACACCCTCGGCGCCGTGGGCGTGGGTGTCGCCGAAGAGCGAGGCCTTCCAACCGCCGAAGGAGTAGTAGGCCATCGGGACCGGGATCGGTACGTTGACGCCGATCATGCCGACCTGCACGTCGGTCTCGAAGGCGCGGGCGGCGCCGCCGTTGCTGGTGAAGATCGCGGTCCCGTTGCCGTACTTGTTGGCGTTGATCAGGTCGAGCGCCTCGGCGTAGGTCTCGGCGCGCACGACGCTGAGGACGGGGCCGAAGATCTCGTCGGTGTAGATCGACATCTCCGGGGTGACGTGGTCGAAGAGCGTCGGGCCGAGCCAGAAGCCGTCCGCCTCGCCCTTCGCGTCGACGGCGCGGCCGTCGACGACCAGCGTCGCGCCCTCGGCAGCGCCCGCGTCGACGTACGACGCGACCTTGTCGCGGTGCACCTTCGTCACGAGCGGGCCCATGTCTGCCCCGATGTCCTGGGGAGCGTCGGCGCCGTCGCCGATGACGAGGGTGCCGGTGCGCTCGGCGATCTTGGCGACGAGCTCGTCGCCGGTGTCGCCGACCGCCACGACGACCGAGATCGCCATGCAGCGCTCGCCGGCCGAGCCGTAGCCCGCGCTGACGGCGGCGTCGGCGGCCAGGTCGAGGTCGGCGTCGGGGAGGACGACCATGTGGTTCTTGGCGCCGCCGAGGGCCTGGACCCGCTTGCCGGCGCGGCTCGCGCGCTCGTAGACGTACTCCGCGATCGGGGTGGAGCCGACGAAGCTGATCGAGGCGACGTCGGGGTGGTCGAGGAGCCCGTCGACGGCGACCTTGTCGCCGTGCAGCACGGTGAAGACGCCGTCGGGCAGCCCGGCCTCCCGCCAGAGCGCGGCCATCCAGTTGGCGGCGCTCGGGTCCTTCTCACTCGGCTTCAGCACGACCGCGTTGCCGGCGGCGATCGCGACGGGGAAGAACCACATCGGGACCATCGCGGGGAAGTTGAAGGGGCTGATGATGCCGACCACGCCCAGCGGCTGACGGATGCTCTTCACGTCGACGCCGGTCGAGACCTGCGGGGAGTTGCCGCCCTTGAGCAGGTGCGGGATGCCGCACGCGAACTCGACGACCTCCTGGCCGCGGGCGACCTCGCCGAGCGCGTCCGAGTGCACCTTGCCGTGCTCGCTGGTGATGATCCGCGCCAGCTCGTCCTTACGGGAGTTGAGCAGCTCGCGGAAGCGGAAGACGACCTGGGCGCGGGCACTCACCGAGGTGCGGCCCCAGTCGAGGGAGGCCTTCTTGGCCGAGGCGACGGCCGCCTCGATCTCGTCGGGGCCGGCGAAGGCGACCTGTCCGGTCACCCGGCCGGTCGCCGGGTTGGTCACGTCCCCCACGCGCTCGGGGGTGCCGGGGTGTGCCTGTCCGTCGATCCAGTGCGAGATCAGAGTCGTCATGGCTCCCAGCCTGCCGTGCGGTCGGCGCCACGGCGAGGGACGATCTGTCGCACTTCTTCGCTCACGTGGGACAGTACGTCGTATGCCGGTGACCGTCCGCGAGGCCCTCGCGCTGCCCGTCCTCGCCGCGGGGGACCCCGTCGTGCTGAGCGGCGAGGCCGGCCTGGACGCGCTGCTGCGCTGGGTGCACGTCTCCGAGGTCCACGACATCGGGTCGGTGCTCGCCGGCGACGAGCTCGTGCTGACCACCGGGATCGGCATGGCCGCCACCGCGGAGGCCGCCGACGACGTCGTGCGCCAGCTGGTCGAGGTCGGTGCGGCCGGGCTGGTGGTCGAGCTCAGCGCGGCGTACCCCTCGGTGCCGGAGCGGGCGCTGCGCCGCGCCCGGGCCGCCGGGCTGCCGCTGGTCGTGCTCAACCGGAAGGTGCGCTTCGTCGAGGTGACCGAGCAGGTGCACCGCGCGATCGTGGCCGAGCAGTTCGAGGAGGTGCGCTTCGCCGGCGACGTGCACCAGACCTTCACCGAGCTGGGCCTCGACCGGGTGTCGATGGCGCGGCTGGTCGAGGCCGCCGCCGACCTGGCCGGCAGCTCGGTCGTGCTCGAGGACCTCTCCCGCCGGGTGCTGGTCCCCGCCGCCCGCGACGAGCCGGTGGACCGGCTGCTCACCGACTGGGAGCGCCGGTCCCGGCTGACGCCCTTCCCCCGGGTGAGCGAGGTCGGCGGCCCCGAGGGCTGGCTGACCACGCCGGTCGGCATCCAGGGCGGGGCCTGGGGACGGCTGGTCGTGACCGCGCCGCGCGACCGCGCACGGGCCCGGCTGGTCGCCGAGCGCGCCGCCCAGGCCCTCGAGCTCGGCCGGATGATCGAGCGCGACGAGACGTCGATCCAGCTGCGCGTGCACGGCGGCTTCCTGCTCGACCTGCTCGACGGCCGGCTCGGCACCGAGGCCGCGGCTGCCGCCCGCCTGCGCGCGCTCGGCGTGCCCGAGGCGCCGTCGTACGCCGGCGCCGTCGCGCGGCTGCGCTCGGAGGCCCCCGTCGACCGCCTGGTCAGCGCCCTCGGTGGCGTCCCCGGGCTGGTCGGTGTCCTCGACGCGGTGCACGTCGGACTCCTCGTGCCCGCGACCGCCGACCTCGACGCCGTCGCCCGGGCGCTCACGGCCGTCGAGCCCGACGCGGTGCTCGCGGCCGGCCACCCCGTGACCGGCGTGCTCGCCGCGGCCACCTCGCTGCGCTCGGCGCGGGTCGTCGCCGACGTCGCGGCGACGCTGCCGGCGTTCGACGGCTGCGTGCGCCAGGCCGACATCCGGCTGCCCGGGCTGCTGATGTCGTTGCGCGAGGACCCCCGGCTCCAGGAGTTCGCCGAGGCCGAGCTCGGCGCGCTGCTCGAGCACGAGGCGCGGTACGGCGGCGGCCTGGTCGAGCTGTTGCGGCAGTTCCTGGCCGTCGGGGGCAACAAGACCGAGCTGGCCCGGGTCGCGCACCGCAACCGCACCTCGCTCTACCCCGCCCTCAGGCGGCTCGAGGAGCTCGTCGGGCACCCGCTCGACGACCCGGCCTCGCGGCTCTCCCTCGGCGTCGCGCTGCTCGCGCACGACCAGGGCCGGGAGCTGCGGTGACGGGACTCACGGCACCTTCACGGCCGGCCCGGCCCGTCCACACGACTTCCTCACGCCCGGAGGAGACAATCGACCAATGGCAATGATCTTGGTGGCCGACGACGACGAGGACATCCGCGAGCTGGTCGCCGCGATGCTCGAGCGCGTCGGGCACGACGTGGTGACGGTGCCCGACGGGAGCACCGCCCTCGACGAGATCGTGCGGGGCGTCTACGACGTGGTCGTCATCGACAACCTGATGCCCGGGATGACCGGCCTCGAGGTCCTCGTCGCGCTCGCCGCTCGGACCGACGTACGCCGCCCGATCATGCTGATGATCTCCGCGCTCGCGACCCGGGGCGACGTCCGCCGGGGCTACCTCAGCGGCGCCGACGACTTCATCGCCAAGCCGTTCACCCGCGACCAGCTGGTCGACCGGGTGCACCAGCTGATCGACGAGCGGGCGCTCTTCGAGTCCACCCCGCTATTTGACGCCTGACTGCCACTTTCCACGGATTCACAGGTTCTCTACCGGACGAGTGCATTTAGCCGCACAATAGGTACTGCATCGCTCGGCCATCTCGGAGCCGGCGGCGCATTCCGTCCGTCTTCACCGTCGTTCTCCGAGGAGTTCCTGTGTTCGAGGTCGTGCTGCCGATCGAGGCCCGGACCGTGTCCGGTCGCCGCCTGCAGGTCGCGCACTCCGCTGCCGGTCTGAGCCGTGGCCTCGAGTTCGACGAGTACGTCGTGCTCCGGGACGCCACCGACGACCGCCGCTTCCTCGGCCGGGTCGTCGACCTCGAGTTCGACCTCGAGGACACCTACTACTCGGTCCACGTCGACGGCGCCCTCGCCGAGGCCGTGGCCGACCGCTACGTCACCGCCGGCGGCACCCTGGAGACCAACGAGGTCGCCGACCTGCTCCGCCAGCTCGCCGGCGAGCGCGTCGCCGTCTGACGGGCGACCTTCCCGCTCAGCCGCTCAGCTCGTGGCCTCGAGCAGGGCGGTCACGCGCTCGCGGACGTCCTGCGCGCCGAACGGCTTGACCAGGTAGTCGCTGGCCCCGGCCGCGAAGCCCGAGGTCACGTCGTCCTCCGAGCCGCGGGCCGTCAGCAGCAGGATCGGCACCCGGGACGTCTCGGCCTGCGCGCGCAGCCGTCGGGTGACCTCCAGGCCGTCCAGCTCTCCGGGCATCCCCACGTCGAGCAGCACCAGGTCCGGCACCCGGGTGGCGCAGGCCTCGATCGTCGCCGTCCCGGAGCGGGCGATGACGACCTCGTGACCCAGGCGGGTGAGCAGGACCCCGAGCAGGTCGCCCAGCTCGGGCTCGTCGTCGGCGACCACGATCAGGCTCATCGCACCCCGTCCCCCCGGTCGATCTCGGCCACGAGAACCGTCGCCCGGTCCACCAGGTCCGTCATCTGTTCGAGGAAGACCCCCGCATCGGATGGGGTGTCCAGACCACCATCCGCGAGGTCGATCGCCAGCCGCATGGTCGTGAGCACGTTGCTCAGGTCGTGGAGCCGGGCCGACGAACCGCCTGGTGCGCCGCCAGCGGTGGCGTCCGGCCCCGGCGGAGCCGCAGCGGCCGGCACGGACGCACCGGGGTCGGCCACCCACCGGTAGCCGGCCCCGCTCTCGGTGCGGATGTAGACCGGCGCGGTCGCCGGGTCGCCGATCTTCGAGCGCAGCGACCGGATGTGCGCGCGCAGCGCCTGCCGGCTCTCGTCGCCGTACCCCTGCGACCAGCCCTCGGTCAGCAGCTGGCGGTGGGTGAGGAGCACCTGGGGGTTGGAGGTGAAGGCTACCAGCAGCCGCCACTCGGTCGGCGTCAGCAGCACCTCGCTCCCGGCCACCGTGAGCGTGCGGGCGGCGAGGTCGACGACGAGGTCGCCGTACGTGAACGAGGTGGGACCGACGCCCTCGGCCGTCGTCCGCCGCCGGATCGCCCGGAGCCGGGCGCGGAGCTCGGCCAGGCCGAAGGGCTTGGTGAGGAAGTCGTCGGCGCCGGCGTCGAGCGCCTCGACCCGGCTCCTCTCGTCGCTGACCGCCGAGAGCACGAGGACGGGGTGGGTGAACCACGGCCGGACCCGACGCACGATCTCGGTGCCGTGGAGGTCGGGCAGGTGCAGGTCGAGCACCAGGAGGTCGGGCTGGGTGGTGGCGAGGAGCTCGAGCCCCTCGTGACCGGTGTGGGCGACGAGGACCTCGTCGCCCTCGCGCTCCAGCGCCGACCTGATGGCGTGACCGATCTGGTGCTCGTCATCGACGACCAGGACCCGGGACACGTCCACAGGATAGGGAGATCCTCGTCGTGTTCACGACTTCTACACGGACCGGGTGCTCGGCTTCATGCGTGCGTCACGGTGACCACCCGAGACTCCGTGGCATGAACCTCGCCCTCGCCGAGCTCCCCTCCGACGCCGACCGACTCTCCGTGCTGGTCGCCGGCCTCCCGACACTGCAGCGCCGGGTCGTCGAGGGCTACTTCCTCGAGCACTGCGACGTTCGCGAGCTGGCCGGCCGGCAGCAGCTGACGGTCGACGACCTCCATGCCGTCCGCATCCTGGCGCTGCGTGCCCTCCGGGACGGCTTCTTCCCCTTCGCCTGAGCGGCGGCTACTCCGTCGCGACGGCCATCGTCGCGCCGAGGCCGATCATCATCACGCCACCGGCGACACCCAGGCGGTCGAGCCGCTGCGGCCGGCTCGCGAACCAGTCACGGGCGCGGGACGCGGCCAGCGCCCAGACGCTGTCGGAGCAGGCGGCCATCACGCCGAAGACCAGGCCGAGCACCGCGAGCTGCAGCCCGGTGTGGCCGGCCGGCTCGTTGACGAACTGCGGCAGGAACGCCACGAAGAAGACGATCGTCTTCGGGTTGGTCAGCCCGACCGTGAAGCCGATCCGCAGCGAGCGCAGGGCCGAGGCGTGAGCCGCGGCGTCCGGCTCGTCCGGGCCGGCCTCGAGCGCGACCCGGGCGTCGCCGCGGTGCCGGATCGCCTGCACGCCGAGCCAGACGACGTACGCCGCGCCGACGATCTTCAGCACCGTGTAGGCCTCGGCGCTGGCCGCGACCACGGCGCCCAGGCCGACCGCGACCAGGAACACCTGGCTGGTGACGCCCAGCGCGTTGCCGACCACCGAGAGCAGGGCGTCGCGGCGGCCGACGGTCAGGGCCCGGCCGATCGTGAAGAGCAGGCTCGGGCCGGGGACCTGGATGAAGAGGGCGCTGGCGATCGCGAAGGCGAGCCACTGGTTGGTCGTCGGCACCTGCCCATGGTGGGACAAAGGTCGCGGATCCCGCATGGGGTTTCCATGCTTCGGGAAGGATGGGCCCCATGGGGGCCGGCCACTCACACCGCGCGAGTCGGCACGCCGACCGCCTCGAGGTCGCCCGCGGGCCTCGGCTCACCCTGCTGGGTGCCCTCGCGCTGGCCGGGATCGCGACCGTGATCGGGCTGGTCGTCCTCTGGCCGTCCGGCTCCGACGTCGACGCGGTCACCAGCAAGGTCGACTTCGCGGCCCCCGGGGTCACCTTCCCGACCGCCGACGTGAAGGCCGTGCAGCCGGCCTGCAGCGGCGACCAGAGCGGCGGCGGCAGTGGCGGCAGCAGTGGCAGCGACTGCGGCTCGATCCGGGTGACGGTCGCGGAGGGCGCCGGTCAGGGCGACACCGTCACCGTCTCGGTGCCCCCGCAGATCAGCGACTCCGGGCTGACCGTCGGCGACACGGTGGTCGTGCAACGCACGCCCGTGGACGGCGCCGACCCGTCGTACGCCTACTTCGGCACCAGCCGTACGACGCCGCTGCTGGTGCTGCTGGCCGCCTTCGTCGTCGTGGTGGTGGCCGTCGCCCGCTGGCGCGGCGTCTTCGCGCTGGTGGGGGTCGTCTTCAGCGGCGCGGTGCTGTGGTGGTTCGCACTGCCCGCGCTGCTGGTCGGCAGCTCCGGGCTCGCGGTCGGGCTGACCGCCGCCGCGGCGATCCTCTTCGTGGTGCTCTACACGACCCACGGCTTCTCGGTGCGCACCTCGACAGCGCTGGCGGGGACGTTCGCCGGCGTGCTGGTCACCGCGGGGCTCGGCGTCGTCGGCACCCAGGCGACCCGGCTGGTCGGGGTCTCCGACGAGTCCGCCGGGGTGCTCTCGGGCATGGTCGGCCAGCTGGACTTCGCGGGCCTCTTCGCCGCCGCGCTCGTCGTGGCCGGCATCGGCGTCCTGAACGACGTCACGATCACCCAGGCCTCGTCGGTCTGGGAGATCCGCGCGGCCGCGCCGCAGATGACCCGCCGCCAGGTCTTCGCCAGCGGGATGCGGATCGGCCGCGACCACATCGCGTCGACGATCTACACGATCGTCTTCGTCTACGCCGGCACCGCGCTCGCGGTCCTCCTGGTGCTGCGGCTCTACGGCCTGCCCTTCGAGGTGCTCCTGGCCACCGAGGACATCACCCAGGAGGTCGTCCGCACCCTCGCGAGCAGCATCGGACTGGTCCTAGCCGTCCCGCTCACGACCGGGATCGCCGCGCTGGTGGTCCCCGGTGCGTCCGGTCGGGATGACTTGCCTGAATAAAGATGGCTTATGCTGACAAGCATGAGCCTCACCGACCGCGAGCAGGAGGTCGTCGCGCTGCTGCGCCGCGACCCGCTGATCGGGTCGGCCGAGATCGCCCGCGCGCTCGGCACCACCCGCACGGCGGTCAACGTCCACCTCTCCAACCTCGGCAAGAAGGGCGTCATCCTCGGCCGCGGCTACGTCCTCAGCGAGCAGCAGTCGGTGGTCGTCGTCGGCGGCGCCAACATGGACGTCAAGGCCCGCAGCCGCAACGCCGTCGTCGCCGCGACCAGCAACCCGGGCACCGCGTCGATGTCCGCGGGTGGGGTCGGTCGCAACATCGCGGAGAACCTCGCCCGCCTCGGCACCCGCACCCACCTGGTCGCCGCCATCGGCGCCGACGCGCTGGGTGACCAGGTGCTCGCCACCACCTCCGGCGCCGGCGTGCACGTCGAGCACGTACGCCGCTCGGCCCGGTCGACCGGGACCTACACCGCCGTCCTCGACGCCGACGGCGAGCTCGTCGTCGCGGTCGCCGACATGGCCGCCACCGACGAGCTCGACACCGACCACGTCCACGCCGCGCGCGAGCTGCTGGCCGCCGCCTCGCTGGTGGTGCTCGACGGCAACCTGGCCCCCGCCACCCTCGACCTGGCCCTCGACCTGGCCGCCCGCGCGGGCACCCGCGTGGTGCTCGAGCCGGTGAGCGTCCCCAAGGCGGCCGCGCTCGCGCCGCTCCTCGTCGCCGAGCGTCCCGTCTTCGCGGTCACGCCCAACCGTGACGAGCTGGCCGCGCTGACCGGCCTCCCGATCCGCACCGACCGCCACGTGACCCGGGCGGTCGGTGCGCTCCACGACCGAGGTGTCCAGCTCGTCTGGGTCCGCCTCGGCTCCGGCGGCTCGCTGCTCAGCGGGCCCGACGGCGACGTCCTCCTCGACGCCGTCCCCGCCGAGGTCGTCGACGTCACCGGCGCCGGCGACGCGATGCTCGCGGCCTTCTGCCACGCGCTGCTCGACGGGGCCGAGCCGGCCGCCGCCGCGGCGTACGGCCACGCGGCCGCCGCTCTCACCATCGCCAGCCCGCACACCGTTCGGCCCGACCTCACCGACCGACTCGTCAGGAGCACGACCGCATGAGCACCACCCCGCACCCCGCCCTGCAGCTCTCCGGCGAGGTCGCGACCGCGCTGTCCGCGGGCCGGCCGGTCGTCGCGCTGGAGAGCACGATCATCAGCCACGGCATGCCCTACCCGCAGAACGTCGCGATGGCCACCGAGGTCGAGGGCATCGTCCGCGATCACGGCGCGACCCCCGCGACGATCGCGATCCTCGACGGCCGCCTCTGCGTCGGCCTCTCACCCGAGCAGCTCGAGCTGCTCGCCAGCGACGGCAACGTCACCAAGGTCAGCGTCCGCGACCTCCCGTACGTCGTGGCCCGTGGCGCCCACGGCGCGACCACGGTCGCCGCGACGATGCGGATCGCGGCGATGGCCGGGATCCGGGTCTTCGTCACCGGCGGTCTCGGCGGCGTCCACCGCGGCGCCCAGCAGACCTTCGACATCAGCGCCGACCTCACCGAGCTCGGGCAGACCTCGGTCGCGGTGGTCTCGGCGGGTGTGAAGTCGATCCTCGACATCGGTCTCACGCTCGAGACGCTGGAGACCCTCGGCGTCCCGGTGCTGGTCGAGGGCAGCGACGAGTTCCCCTCCTTCTACTCCCGCTCCAGCGGCTTCGGTGCCCCGATGCGCGTCGACGGGGCGGCCGAGATCGCCGCGGTGATGCGCGCCAAGTGGGACCTCGGCATCGAGGGCGGCGTCGTGATCGCCAACCCGATCCCCGCCGCGGACGAGATCCCGGCCGACGAGATCGGCGTGATCATCGACCGCGCGCTGGCCGACATGGACGCGCTCGGCATCCACGGCAAGGACGCGACGCCGTACCTCCTCGGCCGGATCGTGGAGATCACCGGCGGCGCGTCGCTGACGGCGAACATCGCGCTGGTCCGGCACAACGCCCGCCTCGGCGCCGCGATCGCGGGAGAGTACGCCGCCACCCACCCCTGACGCCCGGACTTCGCGAGACACTCGCGGAGGGGTCACCACCCGTTCACGTAGCGACTCCAGCGTGAAGTCATGCGCGTCGCCATCGTGACCGAGTCCTTCCTGCCTCAGGTCAACGGCGTGGCCAACACGGTCCGCCACGTGGTCGAGGAGCTCACCACCGCCGGGCACGAGACGCTCGTCGTCGCCCCCGGCCCGGGGCCCGCCCACCACGAGGGCACTCCCGTCGTCCGGGTCCGCTCCGTCGGGCTGCCCGGCTACAAGGAGTTCCCGCTCGGCCTGCCCGACACCAACCTGGGCCGGAGCCTCGACCGCTTCGGCCCCGACCTGGTGCACCTCGCCTCCCCGATCGCGCTCGGGTACGTCGGCCTCCGGGCCGCCCGACGCCTCGGCCTCCCGACCGTCGCCGTCTACCAGACCGACGTCTCCGGCTTCGCCCGCCAGTACGGCCTCGCCGCGGACGCCGCAGCGCAGGTGCTCGACCGCTGGGTCGGCCGCCTGCACCGGCGTACCGACCGGACGCTCGTGCCCTCCTCCGCCTCGCGCGACCAGCTCGCCGCGCTCGGCGTCTCCGACCTCCACGTGTGGGGCCGGGGCATCAACCTCGACCTCTTCCGCCCTGACCGCCGCGACCCGGTGCTGCACCGGCAGTGGACCGACGAGGCGCGGGTGGCCGTCGGGTACGTCGGCCGGCTCGCCCACGAGAAGCAGGTGCACCGGCTCTCGGTGCTCGCGGACATGCCCGGTGTCCAGCTGGTCGTGATCGGCGACGGCCCGGCCCGCGGCGAGCTCGAGCGGCAGCTGCCGGGCGCGGTCTTCACCGGCCTGCTCCGCGGCGAGGAGCTCGGTAGGGCGTTCGCCAGCCTCGACGTGTTCGTCCACACCGGTGACGCCGAGACGTTCTGCCAGACCGTCCAGGAGGCCCAGGCCAGCGGCGTCCCGGTCGTCGCCCCGGCCGTCGGTGGTCCGGTCGACCTGGTCGAGCACGGGCGCACCGGACTGCTCTACGACCCCACGGACCTGGGGTCCCTCCGCGGCTCCGTCGCGACGCTGCTCGGTGCGCCCGGGCTCCGCCGCGACCTGGCCGCGCGGGCCCGGTCCACCGTGCAGGGACGCAGCTGGGCCGCCGTGGTCGGCGAGCTCACGGACGTGCACTACCGCGCGGTCCTGGGCCGCACCCGGGCGGCCGCGTGACGCAGCCCAGGATCGCCCAGCTGGCCAACTTCGTCGGGCCGACCTCGGGCGGGATGAAGCATGCCGTCAACGCCCTCGGTGCCGGGTACGTCGAGGCCGGGGTCGACCGCGTCCTGGTGGTCCCGGGCTCCCGCGACCTGCGCTACTCGACCGAGCACGGCGACGTCGTCCAGCTCCGGGCGCCGAAGTTCGGCAACGGCTACCGACTGATCGTCGAGCCGTGGCGGGTCGCCGAGGCGCTCGACGCCTTCGCGCCCACCTCGGTCGAGGTGTCCGACAAGCTGACCCTGCTGCCGGTCGCCCGCTGGGCCCGGCGCAACGACGTCCGGTCGGTGCTCTTCTCCCACGAGCGCCTCGACGCGATGCTGGCCCTCCGCACCCGCCGGCCGACCACGTCCGTGGTCTCGATCGGCGCGCTCAACCGGATCCTGGTGCGGCAGTTCGACTCGATCGTGGTCACCTCCCGCTACGCGCTCGGCGAGTTCGCCGCGCCGGCCGCGCGGGTCGGCACCCCGATCCACCAGGTCGCGCTCGGCGTCGACCTCGAGCTCTTCCACCCCGCCGCGCACCGCCCGCCCGCCGGTCCGCTCCGGCTCGCGCTGGTCGGCCGCCTCTCCCGCGAGAAGAGCCCGCACCTCGCGGTCGCGACCGCGGTCGAGCTGCACCGCCGCGGCGTACCCCTCCAGCTCGACGTGTACGGCGACGGCCCGCACCGCGGCGAGCTCGAGCAGCTGGTCGGCTCGGCGCCGGTCGTCTTCCACGGCCACGTCGCGAGCCGTCCGCACCTCGCGGCCCGGATCGCGCGCGCGGACATCGCCCTGTCGGTGTGCCCCGCGGAGACGTTCGGGCTCGCGGTGCTCGAGGCCCTGGCGGCCGGCACGCCGGTGGTGACCGCCGACGAGGGCGGCGCCCGGGAGCTGGTCGACGAGTCCTGCGGCGAGTGGGGCCGGCCCGAGGCCGGCGCGCTCGCCGACGCGGTGCTCCGGCTGGCCGCCCGGCCGCGGGCCTCGACGCGGGAGGCGGCGCGCTACCGCGCCGAGCTCTTCCCGTGGAAGCAGACGGTCGAGGCGATGCTCGCCGTCCACACCGGCGGTCAGACCGCGACCGGCGTCCGGTCCCGCCGACCGGCCTGACGCCGGAACCGCCGCCGTCCGCCTGCTGCGCGCCACCATTCGGGCACGCTGGCAGCGTTGCCGACGCTCAGAAGACGTCCAGTCTGCTCTCGCGCCGGCGCCTTGCCATCGCACCCGCCTGGAGGCGCTCGCGACGGCGGACCTCGACGGCTCCGGCGTAGCTCCGCAGCCGCAGCACGGTCAGGACCACCAGGCCGAGCACCACGACCACCTCGGCGGGTGCACCGCGCAGCGAGGAGTCGAGCGGCGCCGCGATCCCGAGCACCAGCGCGAGGTCGCGGACCAGTTGCTCGACCGGCCGCCGCCACGGCACGGCGGCGACGAAGGGCAGCGGCCAGAGGAAGTACCACTCCCGCACCGCGGGGCTCAGCACCAGCAGCGCCGTCACGAGCAGCGCGACGGCGCGGACGGCGTACGCCGGGTCGCCGGTGCGGCCGCGCAGCGCCAGCCACGCTGCGGCGACGGCGACCACAGCCAGGCCGAGCCCGCGGACGATGCTGGTCTCGCCGATCAGGATCCCGACCCAGGTCGTCATCGACAGCGGGGTCGGGACCAGCGCGGGCGCGTTGAGGGCGTGGATCCAGCCCGTGCCGACGCCGACCGCGATGCCGGAGCCGACGAGCACGCCGACCGCGACCGCGGCGACGACCAGCATCCGGCGCAGCCGCGGGTAGAGCGCTGCGGCGAGGGGCAGCGAGACCAGGGCGACCGCGATGCCGACCAGCCCCCCGGGCAGCTTGACCGCCGCCGCGGCGCCGGTGACGGCGGCCGCGAGCAGCAGCTGGCGCTCCATGGCCAGCGCGAGCGCGGCCGCCATCAGTCCGGCCATCACGAGGTCGTTGTGCACGCCGCCGACGCCGTGGACGACCGTGATCGGGGCGGCCAGCACCAGCGCCGAGGCGCGCGCGGGGTCGGCGCCGCCGGCGCGGGCCAGCCGCGGTGTCGCCCAGGCGAGCAGGGCGAGCCCGAGCAGGGCGAGCAGCCGGTATCCGATCACCATCAGCCAGGGGTTGTCGGTGAGCGCGGCGACCTGGGAACCCCAGCCCAGCGGCAGCGGTCCGTACGGCGCCGGGGTGTTCCACCAGAGCGGGTCGACGCCCTCCTTGATCTGGCCGTCGAAGATGCTGGGGGTCCAGATGTAGGGCGAGAGCCCGAGGTGGGTGAGGGCGCCCTGCGCGGCGTAGCTCCAGCCGTCGCGGCTGAAGAGAGGCGGGGCGAGCAGCAGCGGCAGGCTCCACGCCAGGCCCGCGATCCGCGCCGTCCGCAGCCGGTCGAGGGGGTCGCGACCGGTCTCGGGGTGGGTCGCGTGGAGCAGCGTCAGCCAGGCCGAGCCGAGAAGGGCCAGGCCCGCCATCACGACCACGAGCCCGAACATCCGGCCGGCGGTGCTGTCGCGGAGCGGCTCGAGGACAGGCGCGCTCGCCATCGGGCTCGACCAGGGCAGCACCTGGGTGATCAGGCCCCCGATGAGCACGAGCACGGGGCCGAGCACGCCGCGAGCCATCACGGGCCACACGGTAGGAACAGGCTCGACCTCGGGACCGACCACGGGCTGAACGCCCGGCCAAGTCTCGGTGTCGGGTGGTGTTCACCGACCCGTCCACTCCCGGTGACGGTCCGGTCGGGTCGCGCTGGTGCGCTCCGACCATGGGTCTTCGTCACCGGATCGCCGTCACGACGGGAGTCCTCGCGTTCGGCACCGCCACCGCGGCAGCGGGCGCGTCGTACGCGCTGCGCCGGCAGGCGGCCGCCGCGCGCGAGGTGATCGGCAAGCCGTTCGGCGAGGAGGCGCTCTTCTCCGACCGCGTCTACAAGGGCAAGTACGGCGACCCGGTCGACCTGCTCCTGCTCGGCGACTCGATCGCCGCCGGCCTGGGCGCCGACGGGCCGAAGCAGACCCTCGGCGCCGAGCTGGCCCGTCGACTGGCGAAGGCGACCCGGCGCGCGGTGCGGCTGCACACCGCCGCGGTCGTCGGCGCCGAGAGCTCCGACCTGGCCGGCCAGCTCGCGGCGCTGCCGGGCGGCTACCGCCCCGACGTCGCGGTGATCGTGGTCGGGGGCAACGACGTCATCCACCGGATCCGCCCGGTCGACTCGCGGCGGCACCTCGGCGCGGCGGTGTCCGCGCTGCGCGGCTCCGGCGCGGAGGTGGTCGTCGGCACCTGCCCCGACCTCGGCGCGCTCCGGGCCCTGCGCCAGCCGCTGCGTGGCCTCGGCTCGCGGGCGTCCCGGCAGCTGGCCGCGGTGCAGCGCGACGTGACCACGGAGCTGGGCGGCCGGGCGGTCGGGCTGGCCGAGGTGGTCGGCCCGTTCTTCATCGCCCAGCCGGACGAGATGTTCTCCCTCGACCGCTTCCACCCCTCCGGCGCCGGCTACCGCCGGACCGCGAAGGCGCTGCTGCCCTCGGTGCTGGCCGCGCTCGGCTACGCCGAGGACGTGCCGTTCGGGCACCACCCGCCCGCCCTCGTGGACTGAACCCGGTCGACTGAGGCACCTCATTTCGTGGTGGCCGGTGTATCTGGCGACGGAATCAGCACTCCTCCCGACGTCAACACCACGCCTTACGTCGGAGCATCGCTGTCATGAACCCCCTCACCGTGAACCCCGCCATCGTCCTCAACGAGCTGCACCGCAGCCCCTCCCGCCGCCCCGGTCGCACCCGCCAGGACCGCGCGGCCTCCGCCGCCCGGACCGCCCGGGTCGCGCTGCAGCGCGCGAGTCGCTGAGCCCGAGGGTTCGGCTGCCAGCAGCCGAGGCCTCGGCTGGCACCGTTGGACAAATCGGCCGATTTGTCTCACGATCGGACCCATGTACCGACCGGGGACAGCCGAGACCTGGGCCAGCCCATGGGCGTCGTACGCCGCGCTGCGTGACGACGACCCGGTCCACCACGTCGGGCGGCCGGGCGGCCGCGACTACTACGTGCTCTCCCGCCACGAGGACGTGCTGGCCGCCGCGGTCGACACCGCGACCTTCTCCTCCGCGCAGGGTCTCACCGTCGAGTACGACGAGCTCGAGACCATCGGCCTGGCCGACAACCTGCCGCTGGTGATGATGGACCCGCCCGACCACACCGCCTTCCGCAGGCTGGTGGCCCGCGGCTTCACCCCGCGCCAGATCGGCAGCCTCGAGCCCGAGGTCCGGGCGTTCGTCGTCGAGCGGCTCGAGCGGTTGCGCGCCGAGGGCGGCGGCGACGTCGTCGAGGCGCTCTTCAAGCCGCTGCCGACGATGGTCGTCGCGCACTACCTCGGGGTGCCGGCGGACGGCCGCGAGCGGTTCGACGACTGGACCCACGCGATCGTCTCCGCCAGCGCCGAGGGCGACATCACCGGCGCCACCCGCGCCAACCTCGAGATGACCGGCTACTTCGCCGAGCTCATCGAGCGCCGCCGGCGCGAGCCCGGCGACGACACCGTCTCCCACCTGGTCGCCGCGGGCGTCGCCGACGACGACGCCGGCATCCTCTCGATCCTCAGCTACGTCTTCGCGGTCGTCACCGGAGGCAACGACACCACGACCGGCATGCTCGGCGGAAGCGTGCAGCTGCTCGAGGAGCGCCGCGACCAGCGCCGCCTCCTGCTCGACGACCCCACGCTGGTCACGGACGCCGTCGAGGAGCTGCTCCGCCTCACCAGCCCGGTCCAGTGCCTCGCCCGCACCACCACCCGCGAGGTCGCGCTGCACGGCACCACGATCCCGGCCGGGCGCCGCACCCTCCTGCTGTACGGCGCCGCCAACCGCGACCCGCGCCGCTACGGCGCCGACGCCGACGAGCTCGACGTACGCCGGCGGCCCGGCCAGATCCTCACCTTCAGTCAGGGCAACCACCACTGCCTCGGCGCCGCGGCCGCGCGGATGCAGGCCCGGGTCGCGCTGGAGGAGCTGCTCGCCCGCTGCCCCGACTTCGCGGTCGACCTCGACGGGGTCCGCTGGGCGCCCGGGCCCTACGTCCGCCGCCCCACGACGGTCCCCTTCCGGGTGGCCGCGTGACCGACCAGACGGCCCGGATCCTCGACGCCGCAGCCGGCCTCTTCGCCGCGCACGGCGTCACCGCGGTCGGCATGGGCGAGATTGCGACGGCGGCGGGCTGCTCGCGCGCCACGCTCTACCGCTACTTCCCGGACCGGCACGCGCTCCACCTCGCCTTCGTGCAGCGCGAGGCGCGCCGGATCGTCGCGTTGCTGCCCACCGACGACCCGGTCGAGGCGGTGCTCGCCGCGCTGCGCGAGGTCCGCGCCCGGCCCGAGCTGCTCGCGTGGTTCGGCACCGCCGACGCCGGCACGACCGCGGCGCTCGCCCAGTCCGACGCCGTCCTCGGGATCCTCGGCGACGAGCAGACCGCCCGCTGGCTGGTCCGCGTCATCGTCTCGCTGCTCGTCGTGCCCGGCCGCGACGACGCCGAGGAGCGCGCATTGATCGAGCGGTTCGTCCTCCCATCGCTCCGGTAGGGCACCCTAGGTCCGTGTTCTACGTCGGCATCGACCTCGCCTGGGGGCAGCGCCAGCGCACCGGCGTCGCCGTCCTCGACGCCGAGGGACACCTCGTGCACCTGTCGTCGGTGCACTCCGACGAGGAGATCGAGGACGCGGTCGCGCCGTACGTCGAGGGCCCCTGCGTGGTCGGCCTCGACGCGCCGCTGATCGTGACCAACCAGACCGGGTCGCGGCAGGCCGAGAAGGACCTCAACCAGGACTTCCACCGCTTCGAGGCCGGCGCCCACCCGACCAACCTCGGCAAGCCCGAGATGGCCGACGGGCCGCGCGGCGCCCGGATCTGCAAGCGCCTCCGGCTGGACATGGACCCGCGCTCGGGCCGGGAGCGCCGCGCGATCGAGGTCTACCCGCACCCCGCGACGATCGTGCTCTTCAACCTCGCCAAGACCCTGAAGTACAAGGACAAGCGCGGCCGCACGCTCGACGGGCTCCAGGCCGAGCTGCTCCGGCTGATGGACCTGATGGAGCGGCTGGTGCCCCCCGACCCGACCTGGCGGGCGCTGCGCGTCCAGGTCGAGGACGCCACCACCAAGGCCGAGCTCGGCCGCGCCGAGGACCAGGTCGACGCCGTCGTCTGTGCGTACGTCGCCCTGATGGCCGACCGCTGGCCGACCCGGGTCACGACGTACGGCTCCTTCGAGCACGGCTACATCGTCACGCCCACCCTCCTCGACACCCACGGCGCGATCCAGCAGGCCGTCGCGGCGTACGCCGAGCGCCAGCCCGCGCTGGTCCGGGTCGCCGCCGACCTGGTCGTGCTGGTGACCTCGATCCTCGACGAGGCCGGCATCAACTACCTGAGCGTCGCGGGGCGAGCCAAGAGCGTCGAGTCCTTCGCGGCCAAGGCCGCGCGCACGGTCGACGGCGTGCCGGCCTACACCGACCCGCTGCGCGAGATCGGCGACCAGGTCGGGGTCCGGGTGATCACCTACGTGCACGCCGACGTCGCCGCGGTCGCCGAGGTGCTGGGCGCCCAGCTGGAGGTGCTCGACGACCGCGACCTCGGCCTCGAGACCGCCAGCCAGGGCCGCTTCGGCTACGCGAGCCGCCACCTGCAGATCACCCTGGACGACGGCGACGAGGGGCAGGTCGCCCAGGTCCAGGTGCGCACGGTCCTCCAGCACGCGTGGGCGGAGTTCGAGCACGACATCCGCTACAAGGGCAGCGTCCCGGCCGAGCACGCGCGCGACTTCGACCGCCGTTTCACCCTTGCCGCCGGGCTGCTCGAGCTCGCCGACCAGGAGTTCACCACGATCCGTGAGCGGCTTCGCGGCGCCGCCGTCGAGGAGCCGACCGGCGCCGGCGACGCGATCAGTCCGCGCGAGCTGGCCGCCTACCTCGCCGGCCAGTACGCCGACGCCGAGTGGTCGCGCCAGGACCACTACGGCTGGATCGCCGGCCTGCTCCCCGAGCTCGGCATCGCGACGCTCGCCGAGCTCGGCGACGTGCTCGCCGGGGTCGACGCCGAGACGATCGCGACGCGGATGGACTACAAGTACCCGCCCGGCGCGGTCCGTCGGCTCGACGACGCCCTGCTCGCGGCGTACGGCGAGCGCTACGTCGACCTGACCGGCAACGCCCACCGGGTGCCGCTGCTGCGCACCCGCCTGGAGCGGATGACCACGTAGGACCGGGGTGGGTCAGGCCGGCGGCCAGGTCGGCGACGTCAGCCAGGTCTCGAAGAAGTCGCCGAGGTCCTGGCCGGACAGCTCCTCGGCCATCGCCGCGAAGCCGGCGCGGTCGACGTTGGCGTCCGGCTGCGACTGCGGCCACTGCTGCACCAGCTGCCAGAAGGCGTCGTTGCCGATCTTCCCGCGCAGCTTCTCGTACATCGCCGAGGTGCAGTAGTAGACGCAGCCGCTGGCGAACATCCCCGGGTCGTAGTCGCCGGGGCCGCCCTGCTCGGCGCGGTCCCTCCGGTTCCGCTGGGAGAAGTAGTTGGTCCAGGCGCTCCAGGGCGCGCGGCCGTGGGAGGCCGACCAGCGCGCCTCGAGGTACATGGCCATGCCCTCGTTCATCCAGAGGTCGCTCCAGTCCGATGGCGTGACGGTGTCGCCGTACCACTGGTGCGCGACCTCGTGGACCAGGATCTCGCGGGGGATCTCACTGGCGGCCCACGTCTTCGCTCCGAAGGTGACCAGGGTCTGCGTCTCCATCGCCGACGCGCCCGGCACCACGACGACGCCGGCGCTCTCGAAGGGGTAGCGGCCGAGCCGGTCCTCCAGCCAGCGGAGGTCGGCGGGGAGGTGCCGCAGCACCTTCAGGTAGCGCTCCGGGTCGCTGCGCGGGAGCCAGTAGCTCAGTGGCAGGCCGTGCGGCCCCGTCGCCGTCCGGTGCACGTACGGCCCGACGGCGAGCGTGGTGAGGTACGTCGCCACCGGGTGCGCGAGGTGGAAGCGGGTCACCGTCCCGGCCGCGGTCCGCTTGCGGCTGAGCAGCCGTCCGTTGCTGACGCCGACCCAGCCCTTCGGTGCGGTGACGCGGACGTCGAGGAGCGCCTTGTCGGAGGGCTGGTCGTTGGCGGGGTACCACGTGAACGCGCCGTACGGCTCCTGCATCGTGCGCAGCTGGCCGTCCTTCGTGACCCGCATGCCGAGCCCGCCGCGCTGGTCGCTGCGGGTGGACGGCGCGGCGACGGTGTGCGGGGTGCCGCGGTAGCCGACGTGGACGAGGTAGCGCTGATCGGAGACCACGGGCTGCTCGACGTGCAGCACGGCGCCGTCGTGGGAGCTGGCGACGCGGGTGCCGTCGACGCTGACCTCCCTGACGTGCAGGGTGCGGCCGAGGTCGAGCTGGAGGTCGTCGGCGTCCGCGGTGGCGCGCAGGGTGATGTCGGCCGAGCCGACGAGCGTCCGGCTGCCCCGGTGCCACCGCAGGTCGAGGCCGTAGTGGAGGACGTCGACGCCGGGATCGCCGTGCTGGGGGTAGTAGCTGTCCTCCCGCGGCGTCGACAGCCCGCCGTCGTACGACGGGGCGGCGGCCGCCGGCAGCGCGACCGCGGTGAGGAGCGTCGTGGCGATCAGGGCCGAGAGGGTGCGCACACGGGCGCACTACCCGATGGGCCGCGGACCAAACGGTCGGTAGCGTCGGGGTCATGACTCCGGCAGACGTCTTCATCGACTTCTTCGAGCGGATCCTGGAGAACGGCGAGGCCGCGGTCGACGGGCTCACCGACGACCAGCTCGCCCACCGCCCGACCCCCGACGCCAACTCGGTCGCCTGGCTCGTCTGGCACGCCGCGCGCGTGCAGGACGCCCAGGTCGCCCACCTCGCGGGCTCCGACGAGGTCTGGCTGACCGACGGGTGGTGCGAGCGCTTCGGGCTCGACCTCGACCCGCACGAGCACGGCTACGGGCACACCAGCGAGCAGGTGGGGAAGGTGCGCGCCAGCGCCGAGCTGCTGGCGGCGTACCTCCGCGCCGCGCACGAGGCCACCGTCGCCTACCTGCGCACCGTCACCGAGGCGGACCTGGACGACGTCGTGGACACCCACTGGGACCCGCCGGTGACCCGCGGTGTCCGGCTGGTCAGCATCGTCGACGACGACGCGCAGCACGTCGGCCAGGCCGCCTACCTACGCGGGCTGCTCCCCAGCTGACTCCTCCTCGAGCCGCTTCCTGATCCGGCCCATGCCGGGCAGGTGCCCGACCAGCTCGTCGAGCTGGCCGACGATCTCGAGCAGCCTGCGCAGGTCGCCGGACACGTTGTCCATGCCGGCCACCACCGGGACGACCTCCTCGATCCGCACCGTGAGTGCGGGGAGGTCGGCGAAGGTGGGCTCGAGCTGGTCGAGCAGCGCGGTCGTACGCCGGACCGGGTCGGTCGCGCTCGCGACCACCACGTCCGCCGCCTCGCGGGTCGCGTCGACGCGGTCGACGACGGCGGCGGTGCGCCGCAGCAGTGCGTCGGCCTCGGCGAGGAGCTCCTCCGCGGCGGTGATCAGCGCCGCCGTGCGGGGCACCAGGCCGGCGAGGTCGTCGACGAAGGCCGACGCCCGCTCGAGCAGGCGGGGAAGGTCGCGCGGACCGGGGAGCGCGGGCAGGTGCACGGGGCTCAGCTGCCCGCGGCAGCCGCCCCGGAGACTGCGCCCGCCGGCACGACGCAGCCCGCCGTCACGGGCGCTCCCTCGCAGCACGGCCGGATGTACCCGCACCGATCACACCTCGAGTGCGAGGTCTCCCACCGCATCGTCGCCCCGCAGCCGTCGCACTCCATCGCGTCCATGGGGCCGATCGTCGCACCGCAGGACCTCGGGCTGCCGACGACTCACCAGGGGCTGGGCTGGAAGTCCTTGAGGAAGTGGCCGTAGAGGTCCTCGCCGGCCTCGCCGCGCACGATCGGGTCGTAGACGCGGGCGGCGCCGTCGACCAGGTCGAGGGGCGCGTGCCAGCCCTCGGCCGCGATGCGCAGCTTGTCCGCGTGCGGGCGCTCGTCGGTGATCCAGCCGGTGTCCACCGCGTTCATCAGGATCCGGTCGGTCTCGAACATCTCGCCCGCGCTGGTGCGGGTCAGCATGTTGAGCGCCGCCTTGGCCATGTTGGTGTGCGGGTGCCCGGCGCCCTTGTAGCGGCGGCCGCCGAACTGGCCCTCCATCGCCGACACGTTGACGACGTAGGTACGCCGCGCCGGCGACTGCCGCATCGAGGCGCGCAGCCGCGAGATGAGCAGGAACGGCGCGGTCGCGTTGCACAGCTGCACCTCGAGCAGCTCCAGCGGGTCGACCTGGTCGACGGTCTGGGTCCAGGAGTTGTTGACCTGGATGTCGGGCAGCAGGCCGCCCGCGTCGACGGCCGTGCCGGCGAGGTGCGCCTCGAGCGAGGCGTGGCCGGCCTGCAGCGCGAGCGCCGTGATGGAGGCGGGCGTGTGGGCCGGCGTCTCGTGGTGGGCGACGGCGTGCTGCTTCAGCGTGCCGGCGATCGCCGCGGGGTGGGCGTCGCTGATGTGGTCGAAGCTCACGATCTCGGGCAGCCGCACGCCGGTCGGCAGGGGCGCCCGCTCGGCCTCGACGAGCGGCCGGTAGGAGCCCGGCGTCCGGCGTACCGTCTGGCAGGCGTTGTTGATCAGGATGTCGAGCGGCCCGGCGGCGGCGACCTCGTCCGCCAGCGAGATGACCTGGGTCGGGTCGCGCAGGTCGATGCCGACGATCGTGAGGCGGTCGATCCAGTCGGCGCTGTCCTCGAGGGCGGAGAAGCGGCGCACGGCGTCGTGCGGGAACCGCGTCGTGATGGTGGTGTGCGCGCCGTCGCGCAGCAGGCGCAGGGCGATGTACATGCCGATCTTGGCGCGCCCGCCCGTGAGCAGCGCGCGGCGCCCGGTGAGGTCGGTGCCCTGGCCGCGCTTGGCGTGCGACATCGCCGCGCAGCTCGGGCAGAGGTAGTGGTAGAAGGCGTCGACGAGGGTGTAGTCGCTCTTGCAGATGTAGCAGCCGCGGGGGTTGATGAGCTCGCCCGCGAAGGCGCCGGGCGCGGTCGAGACCAGCGGGATGCCCTGCGTCTCGTCGTCGATCCGCATCGGCGAGCCGGTCGCCGTGGCCTCGGTGATCGCGCGGTCGTGGGCCAGCTCGGCCTGACGCTTGCGCAGGCGGCGCTCGGCCTTGAGCGCCTTGTACATGTGCGACGCCGCGCGCTTGACGGTCACCAGGTCGGGGTCGGACTCGTCGAGGTGGTGCAGCTGACCCAGCACACGCACGGTCGTGGCGAGGTCGTCCGGGTCGATCGCGGGGCGGTTCACCGGGCGATGGTAGGTGCGCGGGTGACCCGGTACCGAATGAACGACGGCACCGCGAGGGCCGCGACCACCACGCCGACCACGACCAGGATGCCGCCGCCGGCAGCGGCGGCCGCCGTACCGACCGCGGCGGCGCTGGCGCCGTGGACCACGTCGGCGATCCGCGGTCCGCCGGCGACGACGACGATGAAGACGCCCTGGAGCCGGCCGCGGACCGCGTCGGTCGCGGCGCTCTGGAGCATCGAGGTGCGGAACGCCGCGGACGCCATGTCGGCCGCGCCGCCGATCACCAGCATCAGCAGGGCGACCCAGAGCATGGTCGTCCGCCAGTGGTCCGCGAGCCCGACGGCGATGCCGAAGCCGGCCATCGCGGCACCCCAGACGACGATGCAGACCACGACGGCGTACCCCTGGCGCTCGACCCGCGAGACCCAGCCGGAGAAGACGCCGCCGATCACGGCGCCCGCCGGGATCGCGGCGTAGAGCAGGGCGAAGACGAGGCCGCCCTCGTCGGGGCCGTGGAAGTCGAGGTGCGCGATCTCGGGGAAGAGCGCGCGCGGCATGCCGAAGATCATCGCGATCAGGTCGACCACGAAGGACATGAGCAGCACCGAGTGGCCCGCGAGGTAGCGGAAGCCCTCGATCACCGACCGCAGCCCGGGCGTGGTCGTGGGGCCCTCGACCGGGAGCCGCGGCAGCCGGACCACGGCGCTCATGGTGGCGAAGAGCGTGATGCTGTCGATCAGGTAGAGCCACCGGTAGCCGAGCACCGGGATCAGGACGCCCGCGACCAGCGGGCCGCCGATCGCGCCGGCCTGGAAGATCGTCATGTTGAGCGAGTTGGCGGCCGGCAGCAGCTCCGGGGGGAGCAGCTTGGGCAGCACCGCACTGCGGGTCGGCTGGTTGACCGCGAAGAAGGCCTGCTGGACGGAGAAGAGCCCCAGCAGCAGCCACACGTCGGTGTTGCCGGCGGCGGCCTGGACCCAGAAGAGCGCGCTGGTGCCGATCAGGCCGCTGGTGGTGATGATCAGCAGCGTGCGCCGGTCGAAGACGTCGGCCAGCGCGCCGCCCCACAGCCCGAAGATGATCAGCGGGACCAGGCCGAAGAGCCCGGTGAGGCCGACGTACGCCGAGGAGCCGGTGATGTCGTAGATCTGCGCCGGCACGGCCACGACCGTCAGCTGCGCGCCGATGACGGTGACGATGTTGGCCAGCCAGAGCCGGCGGAAGTGCTCGTTGCTCAGCGGCCGCGTGTCGGCGACGAGGCTGCGGAGGGAGGGCACGAGGACCGAACCTAGTCCCGCGATGAGTTCTTCCCCGCCACCGGGTCGGATCCGGTGTGAGTGAGACCGTGACCGCACAGGTGAAGGGCCCGGCGTCGTACTTCCCGTCGATCGAGAAGAAGTACGGCCGCCCGATCGAGGAGTGGCAGGCCGTGGTGCGCTCGGCCCCCGGCTACGGCGCGGGCGCCGCGCACATGGAGCTCGTGGCGCTCCTCAAGGACGAGCACGGCATGGGACACGGCCACGCGAACGCCGTCGTCGCCCACGTCCTCGCGGAGGACCGGGCGTGAGGCTGACCCTCGAGCTGCTGATCCCGCGCGAAGCAGGAATCACCGGTGCACCGGTGACTCCTGCACTTCTCAGGTGTTGCAACGGCCGAGAAGTGACAGGAAGGCCTGAGAAGTAACCGGTCGGCTCAGCAGCTGGTGGACTCGGGACGGTGCAGGAGCCGGTCGGCGAGGAAGTCGCACCACTGCCCGGAGGGCGGGCCGCCGTTGACGGTGCCGTCGGACTCCCCGGGGTGCTTGACCCACAGGGTGCCGTCGAAGGCACCCTGGAAGACCAGGCGCGGCTTCTTGCCCAGCCGCGCCCAGGTCGGGTTGATCGTGTCGTAGCCCGCGTCGGCCGGCGGGGTCGCGCCGTTGCGCGAGGTGTCGATGACGTAGTGCTTGTGCTTGATCCCGAGCTTGCGCAGGCCCTTGAGCATCAACGCGGCGTACTTCTTCTCGGCGGCGGTGGGGCGGAAGTTCGACACGTTGGTGCTGATGCCGCGGGTGTACTTCACGCCGGCCTGCTTGAGGTAGCTCGGTCGGTCGTCGTACGGCGTCCAGTTCGAGTGACCGGCGTCGAGGTAGACCCACGCGCCGGTGCTGCTCAGCTTCTTCGACGCGAAGCGGAGCATCTGCTGCCAGCCGGCCGGCTTCGTCGGGCAGGTCGTCGTCGAGCTGCTGAAGAGCGCGAGCGCGTCGGGCTCGAGGACCACCAGCGCCTTCTTCTTCTCCAGGCCCTTGGCGAGCTGCGAGATCCAGGCGCGGTACTGCGCGGCGGTGGTCAGCGGGTTGCCGGAGGAGTACTGACCGCAGTCGCGGCCCGGGATGCCGTAGACCGACAGGACCGGGGTCTTGTGGGCGGCGAGGGCGTCGCCGGTGTACTCGTTCACCTTGGCGCGGACCGCGTCCGTGCCGTAGGCCTCCGGGATCACCCAGAACGCCTGCGACATCTGCCCGATCCGGGTCCGGTAGACCCCGCCCTGGTTGTAGGCCGGCATCTTCGGGTCGACGAAGAGGCCCTGCGAGCGGCGCGGATCCCGGCGCTGCGGCTTCGCCTGGGCCTGGTGCTGCTCGGCGTGGGCGGCCGGTGCGGCGTACGTCGTCCCCGCGGCCGGGGTGTCGCTCGCCAGCGCCGCGCCGGTGCCCACGAGTGCGGGCACGGCCAGCAGCGCCACGACCGTGACGAGGGCGCGTGAGCGCAGGGGAGTATCCCGAGGGAGCACCTACTCAGGGTACGGGCTGATCGTCCTCCCGGGGCCCGAAGATGCAGAGCTCGTCCAGCTGCTCGGGGGAGAGCGCGAGGCCCCAGGCCCGCATCTGGGCGCGCGAGCGCCGGGAGAAGAGCGCCCGGAAGAGCTCGTAGCCGTCGACGTCGGGCGGGATCCCGGCGGAGCCGAACTTCATCGGCGCGACGCCGGCGAGCACCGGCTGCCACATCGGCTCGCCGAGCATGCCGAGCCCGAGGGCCTCGTGCAGGTCGGCGTGGTGGACCGCGATGTCCCAGACCAGCGCCGGCCGCGGGTTGTCGACGACGGACTCGGCGAGCGCGTCCTGGTGGGAGCGGATCTCGGCGGTGAGATCCGTGACCGGGAGCGCGTGCCGCTCGCCCACGTGCCGGGCCGTCCACTCCGGCCCCGGGGCGCCGTCCATCCGGCCGGTCACCGCGTCGGAGGCGCCGCCGGCGAGGTGGGCGAAGACGTCGTGCACGGTCCACGCCGGGCTGCCCGGCACGACCCGGCCGAGCTGGTCGTCGGTCAGCTCGGAGCCGAGGGCGGAGATCGCGGCCACGTGCTCGCGGTAGAGGCTTCCCCAGTCGGTCCTGGCCGCGGTGTCCGTCATGCAGCGACGGTAGGCGCCCCGCCGTTTTTCGGGAAGGGTGTCGTATCCGGGCGCACGCGTTCGTGGTGTGGATGACGGGCCGGACCGGCCCCACCTCAGGAGGAAGAGATGACCCAGTACCTGCTCAGCGTGCACAGCGGCCCCGACGACTACAGCCGGTCGCTGGAGGAGATGCAGCCGGCCTTCGAGGCGGTCGACCGCTTCAACACCAAGGCCCAGGACGCGGGCATCTGGGTGTTCGCCGGCGGCCTCCAGCCCGGGGACACCGCCAGCACCGTCGACGCCACCGGCGACCAGCCGGTCCTCGCCGACGGCCCCTACCTCGACACCAAGGAGTGGCTCGGCGGCTTCTGGGTCTTCGAGCTCCCGGACCGGGACGCCGCCATCGCCTGGGCGACCGAGGCCTCGGCCGCCTGCGGCGGCACGGTCGAGGTGCGGCCCTTCCAGGAGGAGCCTGCGTGACCGACGCGGGTACGGCGTCGCGGGCGGCCGTCGAGCGGATCTACCGCGAGGAGTACGGCCGGATCGTCGCCTCGCTGGTCCGCCGCTTCGGCAGCATCGACATCGCCGAGGACGCCGCAGCCGAGGCGCTGCTGACGGCACTCGAGCGGTGGCCGGCCGACGGCGTACCGCCCAACCCGGGCGGCTGGCTCACCACCACCGCCGGCAACCGGGCCATCGACCGGATCCGCCGCGAGTCCCACCGCGACGCCAAGCACCAGGCAGCACTGATGATCGAGGACGACACCCCGCACGAGTCGACCGGCGTGGTCGAGGACGACCGGCTCCGGCTGATCTTCACCTGCTGCCACCCGGCCCTCGCGCCGGAGGCGCGGGTGGCACTGACCCTGCGGCTGCTCGGCGGGCTCACCGTCGCCGAGATCGCCCAGGCCTTCCTGGTGCCCGAGACGACGATGGCCCAGCGGATCACGCGTGCCAAGAAGAAGATCGCCGGCGCCAACATCCCCTTCCGGGTGCCCGGGCCCGCCGACCTCACCGCGCGGCTCGGGGCGGTGCTCGCCGTGGTCTACCTGGTCTTCAACGAGGGCTACCTGGCGAGCTCCGGGGAGCACTCGGTCCGCGAGGACCTCACCGCCGAGGCGATCCGGCTCGGCCGGATCCTGCGCACCCTGCTGCCCGACGAGCCGGAGGTCACCGGTCTCCTCGCGCTGATGCTGCTCACCGAGTCGCGACGTACGACGCGCGTCTCGGCCGACGGCGAGCTGGTTCCGCTCCGCGACCAGGACCGCGGCGGCTGGGACCGCGCGCTGATCGCCGAGGGCCACGACCTCGTCCGGGCCTGCCTCGCGGTCAACCGGCCCGGGCACTACCAGCTGCTGGCCGCGATCAACGCGGTGCACACCGACGCACCCGAGGCCGACGCGACCGACTGGAGCCAGATCGCGGCGCTCTACGACCAGCTGTACGCCGTTGCGCCCAGCCCGATCGTCGCGCTGAACCGCGCGGTCGCGGTCGCCGAGCTCGACGGACCGGCCGTCGCGCTCGCGCAGGTGGACCGGTTGGACCTGGGCGGCTACCACGCCTGGCACGCGACCCGCGCCGACCTGCTGCGCCGGCTCGGCCGCAGCGCCGAGGCGCGCGCGGCGTACGACGCGGCCATCGCGGCCACCGACAACCCGGCCGAGATCTCCTACCTCGCGAGGCGCCGCGACCAGCTCGCCCGATGAGCGACGACGGCGGGGCCGGCGTGACAGGCTGATCTCATGACGCCCCTGGTCCTGCCGACGGCCGACGACGCGCTGGACTGGGTGCAGCACCGGGCCCGCACCGGCATCGGGGCCGCCCGGGGCCTCGTCGACGAGCTCCGCGAGTCGCCGTCCGCCGAGACGCTGGAGACGCTGGAGACGCTGCGCCGGTGGGACGAGGTCGGCTGCCTGCTCGGCAACGTCGCCGCGTCGTCCTCGCTGCTGGCCAACGTCCACCCCGACGAGGAGGTCCGCACGGCGTGCGAGCGGTCGGAGGCCGAGGTCGACCGGTTCGTCACCGAGCTGCGCCAGGACCGGCGGCTCTACGAGGTCTTCGCGGCGCTCGACCCCGCGGGGCTGGACCCGGTCGCGACGCGGCTGCTGACCAAGACGCTCGACGACTTCCGGCGCGCGGGCGTCGACCGGGACGACGAGACCCGGGCGCGACTGACCGCGATCAACGAGCGACTCACCGAGCTCGGCCAGGAGTTCAGCCGGGTGATCCGCGACGACGTCCGCACGGTCCGGGTCCCGGCCGAGCGGCTCGCCGGCCTCCCGCAGGACTGGCTCGACGCCCACCCGGCCGGTGACGACGGCCTCGTCGCCGTCACCACCGACTACCCCGACTCGGTGCCCGCCCGCAGCTTCGTGCACGACGCCGACGTCCGCCGCCAGGTGACCACGGCCTTCCTGCAGCGCGGCTGGCCGCACAACGAGCCGGTGCTGCGGGAGATGTTCGAGCTGCGGCACGAGCTCGCGACCCTGGTCGGCTACGCCGACTGGGCGTCGTACGACGCCGACGTGAAGATGATCGGCACCGGCCCCGCGATCCCGGAGTTCATCGACCGGATCGCCGAGGCCGCCGACGAGCCGATGCGCCGCGACCTCGAGGTGCTGCTCGAGCGCTACCGCCGCGACGTCCCCGGCGCCGACGCGATCGACACCGCCGACTCGCTCTACTACGAGGAGCTGGTCCGGCAGGAGCGGCACCAGGTCGATGCGCAGGAGGTGCGCACCTACTTCTCCTTCCCCGCTGTCCGGGCCGGGCTGCTCGACGTCACCGCCCGCCTCTTCGGCCTCGGCTACGAGCAGGTCGACGACGCGGTCGTGTGGCACGACGACGTCGCGACGTACGACGTGGTGCGCGACGGCGAGCGGATCGGCCGCATCCACCTCGACCTGCACCCGCGCGAGGGCAAGTACAAGCACGCCGCGCAGTTCACCCTCGCCGACGGTCTCGCGGGCCGGCAGCTGCCCGAGGGCGTGCTGGTCTGCAACTTCTCCCGCGGCCTGATGGAGCACGACCACGTGGTCACGCTCTTCCACGAGTTCGGCCACCTGCTGCACCACGTGCTCGCCGGGCACGGCGAGTGGACCCGCTTCGCGGGCGTCGCCACCGAGTGGGACTTCGTCGAGGCGCCCAGCCAGATGCTCGAGGAGTGGGCGTGGGACGCCGACGTGCTGCGTGGCTTCGCCGTCAACGCCGCCGGCGAGCCCATCCCCGCGGACCTCGTCGAGCGGATGCGCGCCGCCGACGACTACGGCAAGGGCTACCAGGCGCGCACGCAGATGTTCTACGCCGCGATGTCCTACTGGTTCCACACCTCGCGCCCGGTCGACCTGACCGCGTCGATGCGCGAGCTGCAGGAGCGCTACTCGCCCTTCCGCTACATCGACGACACCCACATGTTCGCCAGCTTCGGCCACCTCGGCGGCTACTCCTCGGCCTACTACACCTACATGTGGTCCCTGGTGATCGCGAAGGACCTCTTCTCCGCCTTCGACCCCGACGACCTCTTCGCCCCCGGCCCGGCCGCGCGCTACCGCGACCGCGTCCTCGCCCCCGGCGGCTCCCGCGACGCCGCCGATCTGGTCGCCGACTTCCTCGGCCGGCCGTACACGTTCGACGCGTACGCCGCCTGGCTCGCGCGCTAGCGGCGGGGAACGGCTGCCAGCAGCCGCTTCCCGCTTGTGTCGGCGCCGCGGTCGACGTACGCTCACGATATATCGCGAAAGGTCGACGACAGTCCGGGACTGTCGCCCTGCGATATCCCGAACACACACAGACGCATGAGAAGGAGTCCTGACATGGGACACAAGGGATTCAACCGACAGTGGGCACACCACTCCGAGCACGAGTACCGGCAGCACGGCGGCGGTCGCCGCGGTGGGCCGTGGGGCGGGCCGTTCGGGCCCGGCGGATTCGGTCGGCCGGGCCACCCGGGTCCGCCGCCGTGGGTGGCTGGGCTCTTCGGCCTCGCCCAGGGCGAGCGCCAGCGTGGTCCGCGGGTCCGCCGCGGCGACGTGCGCTCCGCGATCCTCGACGTCGTGCGCTCCGCGCAGGAGGCGGGCGAGGAGATCAACGGCTACCAGGTCATCCAGCAGATCGCCGAGCGCAGCGAGGGCGCGTGGCGCCCGAGCCCCGGCTCCGTCTACCCGACCATCCAGCAGCTCGAGGACGAGGGCCTCGTCGAGACCGGCGACGTGCGCGGCCGCCGCAGCCTGCGGCTCACGCCGGCCGGCGAGACCTACGTCGCCGAGCACGCCGACGAGCTCGCCGCCGTGTGGGCTCCGTTCCGGGAGAGCGCCGACGAGGAGGCCGGTCCGTACGCCGACCTCCGCCCCGAGATCGGCCAGGTGATGGGCGCCGTGTGGCAGATCGTCAGCACCGGCAGCGAGGCCCAGCGCAGCGCCGCCGTCGACGTCCTCGTCGAGGCCCGGCGCAAGCTCTACGGCATCCTCGCCGACGGCGACCCCGAGCAGGCCGCCGACGAGGGGACAGAGGAGCGGTGATGGACGAGTCGCAGCTGCGGATCAGCGACAGCGAGCGCGAGGCGGCCGCGGCCGACCTCGGCGAGCACTACACCCTCGGCCGGATCACGACCGAGGAGCACGCGGAGCGACTGGACCGGATCTGGTCGGCGCGGACCCGGGGCGACCTCGCCTCGGTGTTCGCCGACCTCCCGGCCCTGCGGCCCGCGATCGCGGGACCGGGACCGGTACGCCGCCGCGGCGGTCGGCCGCGGCCGGCCTTCCTGGTGCTCGGGATCGTCGCCCTGGTGGCCCTCAGCGCGGCCACCCACGTGCCCTTCGTCCTCCTGGGTGTGGCGGCGCTCGTAGTCTTCACGGTGGCCCGTCGGCGCCGCGCCGCGTGCGGTCCGCTTCGTCTGGACCAGTGGCGTAGACCAGCGTTGTAGACCAGTTATCGCGCCTCCACAGGATTTGCTTAGCCTGCTGCTACCGGGCTGGGGGGGCCGGAGGAACGTTCTCGGGAAGACGTGCTCTCGCCCCTAACCGCATACCCACAAGGAGATCGTCGTCATGACGGCTCATTCCCGGTCCCGGAGATTCCTCGTCGGTGCCGCCGTCGTCGGCCTGTTGGCCCCGCTGCTCGCGGTGGTCGCCATGGTCGGCTCGGCATCCGCCGCCGTCGGCCCTCGGCCGCACGAGGTCTACATGTACAAGGTCGAGAAGCAGGTCGACCTCAGCGGTGAGTACCCCGACAACTACTCGGGTGACGTCTACCTGACCTGCAACGACGGCGACTACGCCCTCGACGGCATGTGGAAGGTCGCGCACGTCGACCAGCCCAGCGACGACGTCGTCCCTGACTCGACCGCGATCTACAACGACGAGCGCGACGTGGTCTTCTACACCGCCTCGACGTACAACAAGGACAGCTACCTCTTCCGGTTCGAGAACTTCGCGGACGGTAACGCGCAGGTGAAGCTCTACCTCACCTGCATCCGCAAGCAGACCGAGCAGACCGCCGGCCACAAGCACGACATCAAGGTGTCGGGTCTGTACTACAAGGCGATCCACACCGGCTTCTCGTCGAGCTCCGGCAGCTTCGACGACTACGACGACTCGTGGGTCGGCGGGCACGCCGACGAGGGCGGCAACTTCCAGTCCTGCCCGTCGGGCTCGTACGCCGTGGCGCCGAGCTACGACTTCTACGACTCCTACGACTACAGCACGAAGAACTGGCTGTACCGGAGCTTCGTGTCGGACGACGGCCGCAGCTGGAACTGGGCGTTCCTGCTCCGCGACGTGGACTCGAGCATCCACCTCAACGTCGGCTACCGCTGCCTCTACGGGTACGTCGGCAACAGCAGCGTCGGTGGCAACCACTCGCACCAGCTGCCGGTCGCCTTCAAGCCGGGCTACAACCACGACTTCACCCACGGCAACCCGTACTGGGACAACTACCTGAACTTCGGCTCGCAGGAGAAGCAGTTCTCGTGCGACGACGGGTACAACGGCAGCAAGTACCAGGACTACAAGGCGATGGTGGGCGGCTGGTACATCTTCAACCCGCGCCACACCTGGTACTACGGCATGGACCCGCGGCCCAAGACCCGCGCGTACCAGTTCTACTGGGACGGCGTCGGCAGCAACCGCGTGGACCTCGGCATCATGTGTGTGAAGAGCCGCACCGGCAAGCAGGTCAAGCCCAAGGTGTTCCCGTTCTGATCCGCTGATCCACCGCACGACCTGAGCACGACCTGAGCACGATCCGAGCCCGTCCCGGCACCGCCGGGGCGGGCTCGGTCGTTCCCGGTCGATCATCGGGAGGAGTCAGGCGCGCCTCGGCTGGGTAAGGGACCTCCTTGTGACCACGGTCACGGACATCCTCGATCTCGGGAGGCAATTGATGACGTCGCGCGACCATGGGGCCCGACGCTGGAGCCTGATCTGCCTGCTCCTCCTGCCCGCGGTGGTGCTGCCGCTGTGGGTCTCGCTCTACGACCGCGAGGACCCGAAGCTCTTCGGGTTCCCCTTCTACTACTGGTTCCAGTTCGCGCTGATCCTGCTCGCGGTCGCGCTCACCCTCCCGGCGTACTTCCTCGCCCTCGGCGCCGACCGCGCCGACCGGGTGCGCCACGGCCTCCCGGCCGAGCCCGGGCGCCCCGAGGGCCGGGACGGCGGTGAGGCGCGATGATCGACCACGTCGACGGCGTCGCGTTCGGCGTCTTCATCTTCCTGTTCCTCGTCGTCACCGTCCTCGGCTTCGCGGCTGCCCGCTGGCGGCGCGCGAAGGACCTCGACAGCCTCGACGAGTGGGGTCTCGGCGGCCGCGGCTTCGGCACCTTCATCGCCTGGTTCCTCATCGGCGGCGACATCTACACGGCGTACACGTTCATCGCCGTCCCCGCGACGCTGTACGCCGGCAGTGCGGTCGGCTTCTTCGCCGTTCCGTACACGATCGTCGTCTACCCGCTGATCTTCCTCTTCCTCCCGCGGCTGTGGTCGGTGAGCCACCGGCACGGCTACGTCACGCCCGCCGACTTCGTGCAGGGCCGCTACGACAGCCGGCCGCTCGCGCTCGCGATCGCGCTGACGGGCATCCTCGCGACGATGCCCTACATCGCGCTGCAGCTGGTCGGCATGCAGGTGGTGCTCGAGGTGATGGGCATCGGCACCGACAGCAGCAACTGGTTCGTGAAGGACCTGCCGCTCTTCATCGCCTTCGTCGTGCTCGCGGCCTACACCTACTCCAGTGGCCTGCGCGCGCCCGCGCTCATCGCGTTCGTCAAGGACACGCTGATCTACATCGTCATCCTGGTCGCGGTGCTCTACATCCCGAGCCAGATCGGCGGCTGGGGCCACATCTTCGACACCGTCACCGCGGGGTTCGCCGACTTCAACAGCACCAACGCCGACGCCATCGCGGCGGGCGAGGCGTCGCCGAAGGCGACGATGCCGCCCGAGGCGGCGCAGTGGGCCTACGCCAGCCTGGCGCTCGGCTCCGCGCTCGCGCTCTTCATGTACCCGCACTCGGTGACCGGCGTCCTCTCCACCCGGAGCCGGTCGGTGATCCGCCGCAACGCGGCCCTGCTCCCGGCCTACTCCTTCCTGCTCGGGCTGCTCGCGCTGCTCGGCTTCGTGGCGATCGCCGCTGGCGTGAAGGTCGACAACCCGCAGCAGTCGGTGCCGCAGCTCTTCGAGGAGCAGTTCAGCCCGTGGTTCGCCGGAGTCGCCTTCGCGGCCATCGTCATCGGCGCGCTGGTGCCGGCGGCGATCATGTCGATCGCGGCCGCCAACCTGTGGACCCGCAACATCTACAAGGCCTTCATCAACCGCGCCGCGACGCACGCGCAGGAGGCGCGCCAGGCCAAGCTGGTCTCGCTGCTGGTGAAGTTCGGGGCGCTGGTCTTCGTGCTCGCGCTGTCGAAGGACTTCGCGATCAACCTCCAGCTGCTCGGCGGCGTCTGGATCCTGCAGACCCTGCCGGCCATCGTGATCGGGCTCTACACGAGGTGGATGCACCGGTGGGCGCTGCTCGCCGGCTGGGCCGTCGGCATGGCGTGGGGCACCTGGCTCGCCTACGGCGTGAAGTCGCCGGTGCAGGACCACTTCGGCGGTCCGCTGGTCAACCTCCCCGGCACCGAGACCAAGGTCTACATCGCGATCCTCGCCTTCGGCCTGAACCTGGTCGTCGGCGTCGTCCTCACCGTCGTGCTGCGGGCGATGAAGGTCGACGAGGGCGTCGACCAGACCCGGCCCCAGGACTTCCACGCGGACCTCGGCGACCCCGGGGTCGAGGAGGAGCTCGACGCGGAGACGCCCGCGCACGCCTGACGGGGCGGGTCAGCGGCGGCGCAGGTCGATCGGCTGGCCGTCCTTCGGGAAGGGCAGCGAGTGGTGGTTGAGCGGCGCGACGTACGCGGGGTCGACGGTCCACTCGAAGTCCTGGAGGAAACGGAAGAGGAAGGCGGTGACCTCGGCGCCGGCGAAGAACATGCCGAGGCACTTGTGCACCCCGCCGCCGAACGGCTCCCAGGCGTAGCGGTGCGACCGGTCCTCGCGCCGCTCCGGGCCGAACCGCTCGGGGTCGAAGGCCTCCGGGTCGGTCCAGTACTCCGGCATCAGGTGGCTGAACTGCGGCGCCACGGTGACGTAGGTGTCGGCGGGGACCCGGGTGCCGAGCACGACGGTGTCCTTGACGGTCCGGCGCAGCACCACCGGCACGGGCGCGCGCAGCCGGAGGCACTCCTTCATCACCAGGTCGAGCGAGGTGAGCCCGTCGAGGTCGGAGAGCGTCGGGCGGTCGCCGACCCGGGCGGCGAGCTGGAGGACCTCGGCGCGGCAGCGGACCTGCCAGTCCTGGTGCTGGCCGAGCTTCTCCAGCATCACCGAGAGCGTGTACGTCGAGGTGTCGTGGGCGGCCATCATCAGGAAGATCACGTGGTTGACGACGTCGTCGTCGGTGAAGCGCTCGCCCTCGTCGGACTCGATGTGGCACAGCACCGAGAGCAGGTCGTCGCTCGCGGCGGCCCGGCGCGAGGGCAGGTAGCCGCGCACGAAGTCCTCGAGCACCCGGCGGCCCCGCATGCCGCGGTGCCAGCGGGTGAAGGGCAGGTCGTGGCGGACGATCGCGGCCGCGGCCTGCACGCAGGCGATGAAGGACCGGTTGACCCGGGCCATCTCCTCGGCCGAGGTGTGCTCCGCCCCGCCCATGAAGGTCTCGGTCGCGATGCCGAGGGTCAGGTCCTTGAGCGCCCAGTAGGCCTGGAACCCGTCCTGGGGCTGCCAGCCGGCCAGGCCGGCGGCGACCGCCGCGTGCATCGGGCCGACGTACCCGGCGAGCCGGTCGCGGGTGAAGGCCTGCTGCATGATCCGGCGGTGCAGGTGGTGCTCCTCGAAGTCGAGGAACATCAGGCCCCGCCCGAAGAACGGCCCGACCAGGTAGGTCCACGCCGGGCCGTTGGCGAAGGCCTTGTCGGCGTTGCGCAGCGCGACCTCGCACGCGTCCGGCCCGAGCAGCATCACCCAGGGGTCGCCGCCGACCATGCTCATCGGCGACACCGCGCCGTACGACTCCCACTGCTTGCGGAAGAGGGCGATCGGGTCGCGGGCGTACTCCAGGCTGCGGCCGATCAGGGGCAGCCCCCGCGGCGACGGGGGGAGCTCGCGGACCGGGGACGTGGTCGCCATGCCCCCACGGTAGAACGCGTTCTCTCAGGCCGCGATCTCCAGCCGTGCGATGAGGTCGCCCGCGAGCGTGAAGGTGTAGGTCAGGTCCACCTCCCCACCCGGGAAGTCGCCGACCAGGTGGCCGGTGACGACGATCGCCGCGCCGTCAGCCCGCGCGCCGGTCACGGTGGTGGCGTAGGTGAACTCGCTCGCGGTCCGCGTCTTCCAGGCGCGCACGCCGTCGCGACCGGTCCACGTGGTGCCGTCGTCGACGACCACGGCGTCGTCGGTGAACAGCTCGGCGAGCCCGTCGGCGTCGGGCGTGCTGCTGCCGCCGCGCTCGAAGTAGCGGGTGATGGTGGGGTGCACGGGAGCCATGGCGCGAGCCTGGCAGCGGCCACCGACAGTCCGGTCCGGACCGGTCGGCGGAGGGTGATTCGCGCGGTGACCGATGGGTAACCTGCGATCCGTGAGCGACACGACTGCGCCGACGCCCTCCTTCGAGCTCGGACCCGACCACCGCGAGCTGCGCGACTGGATCCACCAGTTCTCGGCCGAGGTCGTCCGGCCGGCCGCCGCCGAGTGGGACGAGAAGGAGGAGTTCCCCTGGCCTGTCGTCGAGGAGGCGGCCAAGATCGGCCTCTACTCCTTCGACTTCGTCGCCACCCAGGCGTTCGACCCGACCGGGCTCGGCTTCCCGATCACCATGGAGGAGCTCTTCTGGGGCGACGCCGGCATCGGCCTCTCGATCGTCGGCACCTCGCTGGCCGCCGCCGGCGTACGCGCGAACGGCACCGACGAGCAGGTCGGCGAGTGGATCCCTCAGATGTACGGCAGCCCGGGCGACCTCAAGCTCGGCGCCTTCTGCTCCTCCGAGCCCGACGCCGGCTCCGACGTGGGCGCGATGCGTACCCGCGCGACATACGACGAGGCGAACGACGAGTGGGTGATCAACGGGACCAAGACCTGGGCCACCAACGGCGGCATCGCCGACGTCCACGTGGTCACCGCGGTGGTCGACCCGGACCTGCGCACCCGCGGTCAGGCCAGCTTCGTGATCCCGCCCGGCACCAAGGGCCTCAGCCAGGGCCAGAAGTTCCACAAGCACGGCATCCGCGCCTCCCACACCGCCGAGGTCGTCCTCGACCAGGTCCGCGTCCCCGGCCGCTGCCTGCTCGGCGGCAAGGAGAAGCTCGACGCCCGGCTGGCCCGGGCCCGCGAGGGCAGCGGCGGCCGCGGCAACGCGTCGATGGCGACCTTCGAGCGCACCCGCCCGGCGGTCGGCGCCCAGGCCATCGGCATCGCCCGCGCGGCGTACGAGGTCGCGCTCGACTACGCGAAGACCCGCGAGCAGTTCGGCAAGCCGATCATCGAGAACCAGGCGATCGCCTTCAAGCTCGCCGACATGGCCACCTCGATCGAGGCCTCCCGCCTGCTCGTGTGGCGCGCGGCCTGGATGGCCAGCCAGGGCAAGCAGTTCGAGAGCGCCGAGGGCTCGATGTCCAAGCTCTTCGCGGGCGAGACCGCGGTCAAGGTGACCACCGAGGCGATGCAGATCCTCGGCGGCAACGGCTTCACCCGCGAGTACCCCGTCGAGCGCTGGGCCCGCGACGCCAAGATCTACACGATCTTCGAGGGCACCTCGGAGATCCAGCGGCTCGTCATCGCCCGCTCGATCTCCGGCGCCCCGATCCGCTAGGACGGCCGGGGCATGGGCAGGCCGCCCCGTCGATCCCCCTAGCACCGACGGAACGGCCATCCTGTTTAACGGCGATCGGCCAGCTGGGCTACGCCCCGACTACGGTTGCCCGGGTGACGACGACCCGGTACCGCGGCGCGATCGCCGGCGTCGGCACGACGAGCGGGGTGCGGGTGGTCGTCGGCCGCTGGGACGCCTCGCCGTACGGCGCCTTCGCGGACGCGATGGTCGAGACCGCGGCGGGCCACCGGGTGCTGCTCGCACCGACCGACGAGGTGGCCGACTTCGTGGCGTCGACGTACGTCTTCGACGAGGTGCGGGTCGAGCCGATCGCGCTCGACGGCTGGGTCCTGAGCTCGCCGTCGCTCACCCTGAGCATCGACGTCGGGGCGCGCACCGGTCTCGGCCGGCTGGTCCGCCTGGTGCCGGCGCGGGTCGCGGAGAGCCCGGCCTGGTGCGCCGTCACCGACCCGATCGCCCGCGTGGCGCTGCGCGGCGTCCGCACGCGTGGGACGGCCGGCGCCGGGCGCCGGGAGTGGTACGGCGCGACCGACGTGCACCGCGTCGACGGGATCGTCGGGAGGTTCGACGGGGCCGACCTCGGCGTGCTCGCGCCGGTGGACCCGGCGCCGTCGTTCGGGTTCTCCTCGACGCCCCGCCGCCCGAGCGTCACCACTTTGGTCACGTCCGTGCGCATTTGACCTCCGGGCACCGCCGTCGCTGCCATGATGACCCCACCCGGTGGTCGTCGGCCGCCGGAAGGAGGCCCGCCGTGCACCGCTACACCGACCAGCTCCGGCTCCTCGACGCCCTCGGCCTCGCCGTCCTCGCGACCGGCCGAGACGGCGCGGTGACGTTCGCGAACGACCGGGCCGAGACGCTCTTCGGTCGGACGGGCCTCGAGGGCGGCTCCGTGGCGGACCTGCTCGGCGCGCTGCCGCTCGAGGAGGTCCTCGGCGGCACCACCTGGCGCGGCGACGTCCGGATCGGTGACGGCGACCTGGTCGCGGCGGTTGCGGCGGCCCCGGTCCGGGACCCTGCCGACGGTGTCGTCGGCGCGATCATCTCGCTCGAGGACATCACGCAGACCCGCCGTGCGCAGGCCGAGGCGGCCGCCAACGACCAACGGCTCCGGCTCGCGCACGCGGCGGCCGAGCTCGGCACGTGGCACTGGAACGCACTGGACGGCACCAACGTCTGGGACCCGCAGCTCCACCACATCTACGGCCTCGAGCCGGACAGCTTCGACGGCACCTACGAGGCGTGGGTCGCCAGCATCCACCCCGACGACCGGGACGAGGCGATCGCCGTCGTGCAGCGCGCGATCGAGCAGTCCTCGTCGTACGTCCTGCGCAACCGCATCGTCCGCCCCGACGGACGCCCCGCGTGGATCGAGGCGCACGGCAAGGTGCTGACCGACGAGAGCGGGACCTTCGCCGGCACCATCGGGTGCGTCCAGGACGTGACCGAGCGGATCGACCTGGAGCGGCGGGTCGCGGCGATCTCCGAGGAGCTCCAGCGCAGCCTGGCGGCGAGCCCGCTGCCGGTGCTCGACGGCGTCGAGGTCGCGGCCAGCTACGCCCCCGGCGGCGACGACCTCGAGCAGATCGGCGGCGACTGGTACGACGCCGTGCCGACCGTCGCGGGCGGACTGCTGCTGGTGGTCGGCGACGTGATGGGTCGCGGGGTCCGGGCGGCGACGACGATGATCCACGTGCGCGCCGGGATCCGGGGACTGCTCACCCTGGAGACCGCGCCCGCGGCGCTGCTCGAGGCGGCCGACGAGCTGGTCGCCCGCGACGCTGCCGACCAGTTCATCACCGCGACCGCCGTCCTGGTGGACCCGGCCGCCGGCACGGTGGAGCTCTCGAACGCCGGCCACATCCCGGTCGTGGTCGTCCACCCCGGCGGCGGCACCGTCGTCGCCGGCCTCGGCAGCGGTCCGCCCCTCGGGGTGGTCGCCGACCAGTCGCGCACCTCCGAGCGCCTCCGCGTCGAGTCCGGCAGCACGGTCCTCCTCGTCACCGACGGCGTGGTCGAGTCGCGCGACCACGACCTCGACGCCGGCATCGCCCGGCTGCGCCACCGCGCCGCCGAGCTGTGGGACCGGCCCCTCGCCGAGCTCGTCGACCAGCTCGCCGACCTCGCGGACACCCGGCTGCGCGACGACGTCACTGTGGTCGCGGCCCGGGTGCGCTAGCCGCGGACGGCGGGGAGGACGGTCTCGCAGACGAGGCGCAGCGACTCCCAGGACGGGTCGGCGGGGAGGCCGCCGCAGGCGGGGTGGCTGGTGACCAGGCGGATCTCGCCGGCGCGGCACCGGTCGACCAGGTCGTCGGCGGTGAGCACGACGTACACGCCGGCGGCGCGCATCTCCTCGACGGTGCGCGAGTGGTCGACCACGTAGGAGCCGGCCTCGCCGTGCCACTCCTGGTAGGCGACGGCGTCGGCGAGCAGGTGGTGGCCGTAGCGCTCCCAGAACTCCTCGGGGTCGCGTGCGCAGAAGACGTTGGCCGGCCCGCCGTCCGGTGCCTGGAGCACGAAGCCCGGGTCGCGGCCCGCCTCGCGGCAGGCCTCCTCGTAGATCCGCTTCAGCTCGTCCGAGCCGTGCTGCGGCTGGAAGTTGAGGCCCAGGCGGCCCGCCCGGCGGGCGGCCGCGGGGGAGCCGCCGCCGTAGAAGAGGAAGGGGTGCGGCTGGGAGTACGGCGGGGGCGTGGTCTCGCCGCTCGACCAGATCTCCAGCACCCGCGCGATGCGCTCCTCGATCTCGGCGCCGCGCCGGGCCCAGTCGCGGCCGTACAGCGCGTACTCGACCGGGCGGTAGCCGAGCCCGAAGGTGTAGCTCACCCGCCCCTTGCTGAGCAGGTCGAGGACGGCGATGTCCTCGGCGAGCCGGACCGGCTCGTAGAGGTTGACCAGCAGCGCCGAGACCGTCATCGGGATGCGCGAGGTGACGGCCGCGAACGCCGAGGCCACCAGCAGCGGGCTGGGCAGGTAGCCGTCGTCGGCGGCGTGGTGCTCGGAGATCATCAGCACGTCCTGGCCGTGCTGGTCGACGTACGCCGCCTGCTCGACCGCGCGGGCGAAGATCTCCTGGCGGGTCGCGGGGTCGGCGCCGGGGGCCCGGAGGTCGTAGCGGGTGGCGAACTGGGTGCGCGGCATGACGCTCACCCAACCAGAAGAACTGGAACTTGTTCTAGAGGTCCTTGCCCCGGTTGACCCAGGTGCGGAAGACGGACATCCCGACCTTCTCGTAGAGGCCGAGCGCGCCGGTGCGCGAGTCGGTGTTGAGGGTCGAGCTCGTGGCGCCGTGGTCGCGGGCCGCCGCGAAGGCGTCGACCAGCATCGCCTGCGCGATGCCCCGGCCGCGCTGGTCGCGCCGCGTGGCGATCCGGTCGACGTACCCCTGGGTCTCGAAGAGCCGCACGTAGGTCACGCCGGCGACCGCGCCGTCCGGGTCGGTGACCAGCCGGAGGTGCCACGGCGCGAAGTCGGGCCGCTCCGTCGTGCGGGCCAGGAAGTCGGCGAACGGCTCGCGGTCACGCACCGACCACTCGAGGAACGCGTCCTCGAGCACGGTCCAGCAGGCCTCGTAGTCCTCCGGCGTCGCCTCGCGGAGCGTGTAGCCGTCGGGCAGGTCGCGGTGGGGGACGGAGGCGCCCTCGGGCAGCACCAGCTCCCAGCTCTCCCAGCGGACCCGGTAGCCCAGCTGCTCGAGGAGCCGGTCGCCGTCCGAGCCCTGCGCCACCGGCATCCCGACGACCGTGCTGCCGACCGCGCGGCCGCGGGCCTGCATCCAGCCCGCCAGCGCGGTGCCGATGCCGCGGCCCCGGTAGTCGGGGTGCACGGCCGCGTCGCCGCGGTCCATGCCGGACAGCTCGACGTAGGCGACCAGGGTCTCGCCGTCGAAGACGCCGAGCGTCCCGGCCGAGACGTCGTACGACGGTCGCTGCCAGTCGCCGACGATGTCGGCCTCCTCGATCGCGACCTCGCCGATGTCCTGCTGCTCCTGGGCGGCCATCACCTCGTAGACGGCGCGGGCGTCGGACATCACCAGCGGTCGGCTGGTCAGCCCGGAGGGCAGGTCGAGGTCGCTCATGCCTGCAGTGTGGCCTGGACCGGTCCCCGCACGCTCGCGATTTCCGCTCAGCCCGCCCGGCCGGCCGCCGATCGGGACAGTGCACGAGACGGATCTCGTGCCGTCGTCACGCACCCGCACGAACAAAGGGGACACGGATGTCCGCCGCCAGCATCTCTTCCTTGCCGGTCGCCCTCGAGGAGCGGCGACCCGCCCGTCGCGCCGTCGCGCGACCCTCCCGCCTCGACCCCGGTGCCGCCGCTCCGGTCCGGCTCGACCGGTTCCGGGCCCGCCGCCGGGCGACCTCGTCCTGCGACTGCGCACCGCTGCCGCCTGCGGCCTGACCCGGCTTCCAGGCTTCCAGCGGGAGCGGGTCGGGGTCATGCCCGGGCGGTTGCCCGGTCGACCCGCACCCCCTGGAGACGCGACGACGGGCCCGGCCGGGGGACCGGGCCCGTCGTCGTAGACGGAGGTGAGCTGGTGCTCAGGCCTCCGAGGTGTTCTGGATCGCGGAGATGTCGAACTCGAGCTTGATCTTCTCGGAGACGAGAACGCCGCCGGTCTCGAGCGCGGCGTTCCAGGTCAGGCCCCAGTCCTTGCGGTTGATGGTGGTGCCACCCTCGAAGCCGATCCGCAGGTTGCCGAACGGGTCGCGCGCCGAGCCGGTGGGCTCGAAGGTGATGGTGACCGACTTGGTCTCGCCCTTGATGGCGAGGTCGCCGGTGATGACCCAGTCCTCGCCGTCGCGCTCGACGTTGGTCGAGGAGAAGGTGATCTCCTTGTTGTTGTCGGCGTCGAAGAAGTCCGCGGAGCGGAGGTGGCCGTCGCGGTCCGCGACACCGGTGTCGATGCTGGCGGTCTGGATGGTCAGGTTGACCTTCGAGTTGCCGGGGGTCGCGGTGTCGACGTGCGCGGTGCCCGAGAACTCGCTGAAGTGGCCGCGGACGGTGGTCACCATCGCGTGGCGGGTGCTGAAGCCGAGGCGGGTGTGCGTCGGGTCGATCGTGTAGTCGCCGGAGATGTCCTCGACGGCGGCGGTGGGCGCATCGAACTGCTCGGTGCTCTGGCGGTTGAAGAACGACATCGTGGCTCCCTGTCCTGGGTGGTGGTCGGTTGAGGTGGTTGAACCTTTGATCACCTGAACCGGACCATGGTCCGATTCATTCCCGGGTGCCCCGAACTTTCTGCCGACATGCGTCAGGCCCCCGGGAACGGGTCCCGGGGGCCTGGTGCGTGATGCGTCGTGGCAGGTGTCAGGCGGCGTGCGCGGCGGCCGGCATCGAGGTCGTGGTGACCCAGTGGGCCTCCATGTGGACCCGGCCCAGCTCGTCGGTCACCGGCACCCAGGTCTGCACGAGTCCGTTGACGGTCTTGTCGCTCATTGGTGCCCCTCCGTTCGCTTGTCGTTCACCTTGTGTTCACCAAGAGTAGCCCATCCCCACCCGAAGGGGCACATTTCCGGAAAATCCGCTGCGAGTCCTCCACTGGAGGTCCCGATCGCCCCGATTCGGAGGGGTGTCGCTCCCCCGCTGAGTGAACGCTCCGTTCGTCGTGCGCGAGACTGTCATTTCTGCCCGAAATCGGGCAGGAAGTTGCATCTCACCGCGGCTGTGGCGACGATCGTCGGCGTGCCCACCGCTCCGGACCCGACCCTGGTCGCGCACATCGCGTCCAGCACCGGCCTCAGTCCGGCCGAGGCGGCCCGGGTCGTGGAGGACGTGCTCGCCTTCCACGCCGAGCCGGTCGACGATTACGTGCGGCGGCGGCACGCCCACCTGAAGACCTACGGGGCGAAGAACGCCGAGATCTTCGCGCGGATCGCGGAGGAGCTGGCCGACCGGGTGGTCGCCGCTCCGCCGCTCACCGAGCGACAGCTCCGGCGGATCGTCTACGGATAGCAGAGACAGAGGAGAGCGTCATGTGCGGGATCGTCGGGTACGTCGGGGGTCAGCCGGCGGCGCCGCTGCTGCTGGAGGGGCTGGGGCGGCTCGAGCACCGCGGCTACGACTCGGCCGGGGTGGCGGTGCTGTCCGGCACCGGGCTCAAGGTCGCCAAGCGGGCCGGCCGGGTGCGGGACCTCGCGGACGGGCTGCCGAAGCGGTTCGCCGGGAAGGTCGGCATCGGCCACACCCGCTGGGCCACCCACGGCCCCGCCAACGACGTCAACGCCCACCCGCACACGGACGCCAAGGGACTGGTGGCGGTGGTCCACAACGGGATCATCGACAACGCCGCGGCGCTGCGGCAGCGGCTCAGCGACGAGGGCGTCGACCTGGCCAGCGACACCGACACCGAGGTCGTGGCCCACCTGGTCGGGCGCTCGGAGGCCGGGACCCTCGAGGGCAAGGTGCGCGAGGCGCTCGCCGCCATCGAGGGCACCTACGGGCTGGCCATCCTGCACGCCGACTTCCCCGACCGGATGGTCGTCGCCCGCAACGGCAGCCCGCTGATCGTCGGCGTCGGGGACCACGAGGTCTTCGTCGCCTCCGACCTCGCTGCGATCGTCCGGCACACCACGACGGTCGCCCACCTCGAGGACGGGGAGATCGCCACGCTGACGGCGAGCGGGTTCACGACCGCCCGCGAGACGACCACGCTCGACATCGACCCGGCGGCGTACGAGACCGGCGACCACGCGTCCTTCATGCGCAAGGAGATGCTCGAGCAGCCCGAGGCGGCGCAGCGGGTGCTGCGCGGACGGCTCGACGAGCGGTTCGGGACCGCGCACCTGGGCGGCCTCAACCTGGACGCCCGCGAGACCCGGGCGATCAAGCGGGTGAAGATCCTCGGCTGCGGGTCGGCCTACTACGTGGGGCAGATGGGTGCGGCGCTCATCGAGGAGCTGGCCCGGATCCCCGCCGACGCCGAGGCGGCGAGCGAGTTCCGCTACCGCAACCCGATCATCGAGCCGGACACGCTCTACGTGGCGGTCTCCCAGTCCGGCGAGACCATCGACACCCTCCTCGCCGTCCAGGAGGTACGCCGCAAGGGCGGCCGCGTGGTCGGCCTGGTCAACGTCGTCGGGAGTGCCATCGCGCGCGAGTGCGACGGCGGGATCTACCTGCACGCGGGGCCCGAGGTGGCGGTCGCCTCGACCAAGGCGCTGACGACCATGTTCCTGGGGTTCGCGCTGCTGGCGCTCCAGCTCGGCCGGGTGCGCGACCTCTCCATCGCCGACGGCCGCCGGCTGATCGCCGGGCTCGAACGGCTGCCCGCCCAGATCCAGGAGATCCTCGACCGCGAGGACGAGATCGCCGAGCTGGCCGGGAGGCTGGCCGACGCGGAGAGCCTCTTCTTCGTGGGCCGGGTCCGCGGCTTCCCGGTCGCCCGCGAGGGTGCGCAGAAGTTCAAGGAGATCTCCTACCGGCACGCGGAGGCCTACCAGACCTCCGAGCTCAAGCACGGTCCGCTCGCACTGATCTCCCCGGACGTCCCGACCGTCGCGATCGTGCCCGCCGACGAGCTGGCCGACCGCAACGTGGGGGCGCTGCACGAGATCGCCGCCCGCCGCGGACCGCTGGTGGTCGTCACCCACGACGGGGTCGACCTCGGCGAGGTGGCGGCCGCGCGGATCGTCGTACCCCGCAACGAGCGGGAGCTCGACCCGGTGCTGATGACGATCCCGCTGCAGCTGCTGGCCTACCACGCGGCGCTGCGGCTGGGCCACGACATCGACAAGCCCCGCAACCTGGCGAAGTCCGTGACGGTGGAGTGAGCCGCGGAGTGAGCCAGCCCACCGCGACGACGAAGGTGGCGGCGCTGGACGGAGCCACTACCGTTGACGGGTGAGCAACGACGAGAACGACGACACCACGACCGACCAGGTGACGTTCGCCGACCTCGGGCTCAGCGACAAGGTCCTCAAGGCGCTGTCCGACGTCGGCTACGAGACGCCGTCCGCGATCCAGGCCGCGACCATCCCGCCGCTGCTGGCGGGGCGTGACGTCGTCGGCCTCGCGCAGACCGGCACCGGCAAGACCGCGGCGTTCGCGCTGCCGATCCTCAGCCGCCTCGACCTGTCCCAGAAGACCCCGCAGGCGCTCGTCCTCGCCCCGACCCGTGAGCTCGCGCTCCAGGTCTGCGAGGCGTTCGAGCGCTACGCCGCCCACATCAAGGGCGTGCACGTGCTGCCGGTCTACGGCGGTCAGGCGTACGGCGTCCAGCTGAGCGCGCTGCGGCGTGGCGTCCACGTCGTCGTCGGCACGCCCGGCCGGATCATGGACCACCTCGACAAGGGCACCCTCGACCTGACCGAGCTGCGCTTCCTGGTGCTCGACGAGGCCGACGAGATGCTCAACATGGGCTTCGCCGAGGATGTCGAGACGATCCTGGCCGACACCCCCGACGACAAGAACGTCGCGCTCTTCTCCGCCACGATGCCGGCCCAGATCCGGCGCATCTCCAAGGCCTACCTCAAGGACCCGGAAGAGATCACCGTCAAGAACAAGACGGCGACGGCGTCCAACATCGCGCAGCGCTACCTGATGGTGAGCTACCCGCAGAAGATCGACGCCCTCACCCGGATCCTCGAGGTCGAGAACTTCGAGGGCATGATCGTCTTCGTCCGCACCAAGAGCGAGACCGAGCTGCTCGCCGAGAAGCTGCGTGCCCGCGGCTTCTCCGCCGCCGCCATCAACGGCGACGTCGCCCAGGCCCAGCGCGAGCGGACCGTCAACCAGCTCAAGTCGGGCAAGCTCGACATCCTCGTCGCCACCGACGTCGCCGCCCGTGGCCTCGACGTCGAGCGGATCAGCCACGTCGTCAACTACGACATCCCGACCGACACCGAGTCCTACGTGCACCGCATCGGTCGCACCGGCCGAGCCGGCCGCAGCGGTGACGCGATCTCCTTCATCACCCCGCGCGAGCGCTACCTGCTCAAGCACATCGAGAAGGCGACCCGCCAGCCGCTCACCCAGATGCAGCTGCCCACGGCCGAGGACGTCAACGCCACCCGGCTCTCGCGCTTCGACGACGCGATCACGGAGGCGCTGACGCAGACCTCCCGGATCGAGCGGTTCCGCGACATCATCGGCCACTACGTCCGCGAGCACGACGTGCCCGAGGCCGACGTCGCCGCCGCGCTGGCCGTGGTCGCCCAGGGCGAGACCCCGCTGCTGCTCGACCCGGCCGACGAGCGGCCGGTCCGGGAGCCGCGCGAGGAGCGCGACCGGCCCGAGCGCTCGGCGACCCGAGGCGCGACCCGCGAGCACCGGGGCCCGCGCAGCGACGTGCCGATGGCGATGTACCGGATCAACGTCGGCAAGCGGCACAAGGTCGAGCCGCGCCAGATCGTGGGAGCGATCGCCAACGAGGGCGGGCTGCGCCGTGCCGACTTCGGGCACATCCAGATCCGGCCGGACTTCTCGCTCGTCGAGCTGCCCGCGGACCTGCCCGGCGAGGTCTGGGAGGCCCTGCGCCAGACCCGGATCTCCGGCAAGCTGATCGAGCTGCAGCGCGACACCGGCGGCCCGCAGTCGCGCCAGGACGCGCGCACTCCGCGGAAGCCCCGCCACAAGAGCCGGTAGCTACATCAGGTAGGCCACCATCGCGGCGCCGGCGACCATGCCGGATGCCGCGGCGGTGAGCACCGAGGCCATCGGCATGCCGAGGTCGGGGTGGTGCGCCATGTCGCCGGCGGCGTGCACGCCCGGGAGGCTGGTGCGCTGCAGGACGTCGACCTCGACGCAGCCCGACGGCAGCGTGCGCAGGCCGAGCTGCTCGGCGAACGGCGCCGCCTGGGTCAGCGCGGTCGAGACGAAGACGCCGGCGTACTCCTGGGACGAGCCGTCCTCGAGGTGGACGCGGACGCCGTCGCCCGAGCGCTCGAGGCTCGCGACCGTGTCGACGTCGAGGCCGGTGACCGAGGACGCGACCGGGCCCATGATCCCCTGGAGATGGGCGGTGCCGTCGCCGAGCAGCGCGACCGGGCGCCCGGCGAACTCGTGGCCGTGGCAGAACGGGCAGTGCGCCACGAGGTCGCCGAAGAGCTCGGGGATCCCGGGCTTGTCGGGCAGGGTGTCGCGCACGCCGGTCGCGAGGATCAGGCCGCGGGTGCTGACCTCCTCGTCCCCGAGGTGCACCCGGAAGCCGTCGCCCTCCGCGGCCACCGCCGTGACCGTGGTGTCCCGGACCGTCACGGTCTCGTACGCCGCCAGGTCCTTGCGGGCCGCGGCCCGCAGCTCGGCCGGCGGGGTGCCGTCGTGGCCCAGGAAGTTGTGCATGTGGGTCGCCGGATCGTTGCGGTAGGTGCCGCCGTCGAGCAGCAGCGTGCGCCGGTGCACCCGGCCGAGGGTGAGGGCCGCCTGGAGCCCGGCCGAGCCGCCGCCGATGACGACGGCGTCGTACCGAGAAGTGTCGGGGTTCGCGTCTGAGATTGCCATGGACACGAGGATGTGACTTCATGTTGACATGAAGTCAAGCCGTCCGGCACCGGGCTCAGGAGAGACGCTCTCGATCGGTGACGCCGCGGCGCGCTTCGGGCTCGACACCCACGTGCTCCGGCACTGGGAGGACGTCGGCCTGCTCCAGCCCGGCCGCGACGGCGCGGACCGGCGCCGCTACGTCCGCGACGACCTGGTGCGGATCGCGGTGATCCTGCGCAGCAAGGCGGCCGGGATGACGCTCGAGCAGATCGCCGTGATGCTCGACGCCGGCGCACCCGAGCGGCACCGCGTGCTCGAGGAGCACATCGCCGACCTGGACCGCCGGATGGAGGAGATGCGCCGCTCCCGCGAGATGACGGAGCACGCCCTCAGCTGCCGCGCCCACGACATCGCCACCTGCCCGCGCTTCAAGGCCGCGGTCGAGGACCTGGTCGAGGGTGGGGTCCGGGCGGCCTGGGTCTGAGGCCGGGCCGAGGTTCCCGCACGTAGCTCACGCTTCCCGACGAAACTCCCGCCCAGCGACCCGGGCCCGTCGGCACCACTTGATAGAACCGGTGCATGCGCCGACTCGCCGCCGTGGTCGTGATCAGCCTGACCGTCACGTCGCTGGCGGCGTGCGACGCCGCGTCGAAGGTGACCGGGCCGGACCCGGACGACGCGGCCGAGGGGCTCGCCACGGCGCTCTCCAGCGGGGCGTTCGCCGACGTGGCCTTCACCGACACGACGCCGCAGGACGTCACCGCCGACTACCAGCAGGTGGTCGAGGGGATGGGCGAGCTCGAGCCGACCGTCGAGGCCGGCGACGTGCAGGAGTCCGACGGCAGCGCGACGACCACCCTCACCTGGACCTGGCCGGTCGGCGCCGGGGACGACGGACAGTGGACCTACACCACCGAGGCCGGCCTCACCGAGGCCGACGACGCGTGGCAGGTCGCCTGGTCGCGCCGGGTGATCGAGCCGAAGCTCGCCGACGACAGCGTCCTCGACGTCACGCCGATCGCCGGCCCGCGCGGCCCGATCCTCGGCGCCCACGGCGTCGCGCTGGTCACGGCCCGTCCGGTGGTCCGCTTCGGCATCGACAAGACGCAGGTCGGATCGGCCAGGGCCGCCGACTCCGCCCGTGCGCTGGCGCAGCTGGTCGGCATCGACGCGGCGTCGTACGCCAAGCAGGTCGAGGCGGCCGGTGACGAGGCGTTCGTCGAGGCGATCGTCCTCCGCAAGGACGACGTGCCGGTCGACGTCGCGCGCGACTACGGCCGGATCAAGGGCGCCCGGGCGATCCCCGACGACGTCCCGCTCGCGCCCACGCGTGAGTTCGCGGCGCCGATCCTCGGCACCGTCGGGCCGGTGACCGCGGAGATGGTCAAGGACGACCCCGACAAATACGCCGTCGGCGACGTCGCCGGGCTGTCCGGCCTCCAGGCGCGGTACGACGACCAGCTGCAGGGTGTGGACGGCGTCGTCGTCAACGAGGTGAAGGCCGACGGCAGCGAGCGCGAGCTCTACCGGCTCGACGCGAAGCAGGGAACGCCGCTGCGGCTCACCATGGACGAGCGGCTGCAGACCGCGGCCGAGCAGGCCCTGGCGAACGTCGGGCCGGCGAGCGCCCTGGTCGCGATCCGGCCCTCGACCGGGGCGATCCTCGCGGCCGCCAACGGGCCCGGCACCGATGGCTACAACGCGGCGACGTACGGGCAGTACGCGCCCGGGTCGACCTTCAAGACGGTCAGCAGCCTCGCGCTGCTGCGCGCCGGGCTGACGCCCGACACGGTCGTGCCCTGCACGACCGCGATCGTGGTCGACGGCAAGCGCTTCGAGAACTACGACGACTACCCGTCCAGCGCGCTCGGCGACGTGCCGCTGCGCACGGCCATCGCCAACTCCTGCAACACCGCGGTGATCTCCCAGCGCGGCAAGGTGCACCAGGGCGACCTGGCCGGAGCGGCCGCGTCACTCGGCCTGGGCATCGACCACGACCTCGGCTTCCCGGCCTACTTCGGTCAGGTGCCGGACCCGACGTCGGACACGGAGGCGGCCGCCGACCTGATCGGCCAGGGCGGGATCCTCGCCTCGCCGATGGCGATGGCGACGGTGGTCGCGTCGATCCAGGCCGGCCACACCGTCGTGCCGCAGCTGGTGAAGTCGGTCGACTCCGCGGTGCCCGACGAGGCCGAGCCGCTCACCGGGTCCGAGACCGCGGCCCTGCGCGGCCTGCTGCGCGGCGTCGTCACCTCGGGCAGCGGCACCGGCCTGCTCGACGTCCCCGGGCCGCCGGTGATCGCGAAGACCGGGACGGCGGAGTTCGAGCAGGGCGGCAAGACCCTCACGCACGCCTGGATGGTCGCCGCCCAGGGCGACCTCGCCGTGGCCGTCCTCGTCGACGTCGGCTCGTCGGGCTCCGGCACGGCCGGGCCGATCATCGAGCAGTTCCTGCGGGCCGCCTGACCAGGATCAGGCGCGCGCCGGGACCGCCCGGGCCACCTCCTCGGGCATTGCCTCGAAGTGGGCGAAGGTGCGGGTGAAGACGCCGGCGCCGTGGGTGGAGGAGCGCAGGTCGATGGCGTAGCGGACCAGCTCGGTCTGCGGCACCTCGGCCTGCACCGAGGTGCGGTCGTCGCCCACCTTGCCGGTGCCGAGGAGCCGGCCGCGCCGCGCGGAGAGGTCGCTCATCACCGGTCCGACCAGGTCGTCGGGGACGACGACGGTGACGGTGTCGTAGGGCTCGAGCATGGTGACGGTCGTGGCGGCCGCGGCCTCCCGCAGCGCCAGCGCGCCGGCGGTCTGGAAGGCCATGTCGGAGGAGTCGACGCTGTGCGCCTTGCCGTCGGTGAGGGTGACCCGGAGGTCGACCACCGGGTGGCCGAGCCGGACGCCGCGCTCCATCTGCGCCCGCACGCCCTTCTCGACGGAGGGGATGAACTGGCGCGGGACCGAGCCGCCGACGACCTTGTCGACGAACTCGAAGCCCGTTCCCTCCGGCAGCGGCTCCACCTGGAGGTGGCAGACGGCGTACTGCCCGTGGCCGCCGGACTGCTTGACGTGCCGGCCCAGCCCGCTGGCCGAGCCGGAGAAGGTCTCCCGCAGCGACACCACGAAGGGCTCCTGGTCGACGTGGACGCCGTAGCGGTCGGTGAGGTGCTCGAGGGTGACCTCGGCGTGCGACTCGCCCATGCACCAGAGCACCAGCTGGTGGGTCTCGGCGTTGTTCTCGATCCGGATCGACGGGTCCTCGGCGGCGACCCGGGACAGGGCCTGCGACAGCTTGTCCTCGTCGGCCTTGCTGCTGGCCACGATCGCGACCGGCAGCAACGGCTCGGGCATCGACCACGGCCGCAGCACGCGGGGCTCGTCGACGGCGGAGAGGGTGTCGCCGGTCTCGGCCCGGGAGAGACGGCCGATCGCGCAGATGTCGCCGGCGACCACGCTGTCGGCGGGCACCTGGGCCTTGCCGAAGACGTGGGCGAGGGCGCCGATCTTCTCGTCCTCGTCGTGGTCGGCGTGCCCGGCGACCTCGCCGAAGAACGACGAGAAGTGGCCCGACACGTGCACGGCCTGGTCGGCGGTGAGCGTCCCGGAGAAGACCCGGACCAGGCTGAGCCGGCCGACGTACGGGTCGCTGGTGGTCTTCACGACCTCGGCGACCAGGGGACCGGACGGGTCGCAGCGGATCGGGTCGGCGGCGGCGCCGCTGGGCAGGAACACGTCGGGGGAGGGGTGCTCGGCCGGGGACGGGAACGCCCGGACGGCCAGGTCGAGCAGCTCGGCGCAGCCGACGCCGGTGACCGAGCAGACGGGCACGACGGGGAAGAAGGTCGCCCGGGCGACGGCTCGCTCGAGGTCCTCGACGAGGACCTTCTCGTCGATCTCCTCGCCGCCGACGTAGCGGTCCATGAGGGTCTCGTCCTCGGACTCCTCGATGACCGCCTCGATCAGGTCGCCGCGGAGCCCCGAGGCCTCCGCCTCCTCGGACGGCGCGAGCAGCCCGGTCAGCGACACCACCTCGTCGCCTCGACGGACCGGCACGAAGAGCGGCATCACCCGCTCGCCGAAGGCGTCCTGGGCCTGCATCAGCAGGCCGTCGTAGTCGGCGCGCGCCTGGTCGAGCTTGGTGATGACGACCGCGCGGGGCATGCCGACGCTCGCGCACTCGCGCCACAGGGCGCGGGTGCCGTCGTCGACCGCCTCGTTGGCGGCCACCACGAAGAGCGCGCAGTCGGCGGCGCGCAGCCCGGCGCGCAGCTCACCGACGAAGTCGGCGTACCCGGGCGTGTCGACGAGGTTGACCTTGGTGCCCTCGTGCACCAGCGGGGCGACGGCCAGCGCGATCGTGCGGCCGTGGGTGTGCTCGGACTCCTCGTGGTCGCAGACGGTGGTGCCGTCGCGGACGGAGCCGGCGCGGGTGATCGCGCCCGAGGTGGCGAGCAGGGTCTCGGCCAGGGTGGTCTTCCCGGAGCCCGCCGGCCCCACCAGCACCACGTTCCTGATCCGGTCCGGGCTGCTCGCCCCCAGATCTTGACCCTGCGCTCTCCGGTTGCTGCCCCTGTCGGCCATGGCCGAACCTCCGATCGAGGATCGAGGGCGCGACGTCGGGCCCTCGATCCGAGGGAACTCCTCTTCGGCGCCCGGCACAAGGGGCCGTCGGACCCCAATCGACGGCGGGGAACCCACCCCGAAATGGACGGAGGCCCCGACCGTGCACGGTCAGGGCCTCCGCCCCTCGACGCGATGTCGCGATCTGCCGCGAGGGGGTGCGCCAGATCGGAGGCATCAAGGGTGAGCCCCTCGCTGCATGGGGTCAGCAAGGGGCTCATGCCGACGAGAAGTGCTCCCTCCGAGTCGACGTGCCTAGCGTAGGACCAGCGCGGTCGGGCTGTCAGCGGTTTGCGAGAAGGTGCAGCCGCTCCCGGGGTGGTGGCCGAGGGGCATGATGGGCGCCATGAACGGACTCGATCTCCTCGGCCCCGACCAGCGGGGTCTCTTCATCGACGGCTCCTGGCGCGAGGCGGAGGGCGGCAAGCGTCTCGACGTGATCGACCCGGCCGACGGGTCGGTGCTCGTGGACGTCGCCGACGCCTCGGTCAGCGACGCCGTCGACGCGCTCGACGCGGCGGTGGCGGCGCAGGCCGACTGGGCGAAGACGCCCCCGCGGGAGCGCGGCGAGATCCTGCGCACGGCGTTCGAGGCGATCACCGCCCGCGCCGACGACTTCGCCCACCTGATGAGCCTCGAGATGGGCAAGACCGTCGCCGAGGCGCGCGGCGAGGTGACGTACGGCGCGGAGTTCTTCCGGTGGTACTCCGAGGAGGCCGTCCGCATCCACGGACGCTGGATGCAGGCGCCGGCCGGCACCAGCCGGCTGCTGACCATCAAGAAGCCGGTCGGTCCGTGCCTCTTCATCACCCCGTGGAACTTCCCGCTCGCGATGGGCACCCGCAAGATCGGCCCGGCCATCGCCGCCGGCTGCACCATGGTGGTCAAGCCGGCGAGCCAGACCCCGCTGACCATGCTCGCGCTCGCGGTCGTGCTCGAGGAGGCCGGCCTCCCGGCGGGGGTCCTCAACGTGGTGACCACCAGCCACACCAGCGAGTTCAGCCAGGCGCTGCAGGGCGACGACCGGCTGCGCAAGGTCAGCTTCACCGGCTCGACCGGGGTGGGGAAGGTGCTGGTCCGGCAGTCGGCCGACCAGCTGCAGCGGCTGAGCATGGAGCTCGGCGGCAACGCGCCGTTCATCGTCTTCGAGGACGCCGACGTCGACGCGGCCGTCGACGGCGCGATGGTCGCGAAGATGCGCAACATGGGCGAGGCCTGCACGGCCGCCAACCGCTTCCTCGTGCACCGCGACGTCGCCCAGGAGTTCGGCGAGAAGCTCGGCAAGCGGATGGGTGCCCTCGCGGTCGGGCGTGGCCAGGACGACGGCGTCGACGTGGGTCCGCTCATCGACGAGAAGGCCGTCGAGTCGGTCAGCCAGCTGGTCACCGACGCGGTCCACTCCGGCGCGACCGTCGTGACCGGCGGCTCGGTCCCCGACGGGCCGGGCTACTTCTACCCGCCGACCGTGCTGCTCGACGTCCCGGTCGACGCCGAGATCAACGTGCAGGAGATCTTCGGGCCGGTCGCGCCGATCAGCACCTTCGACTCCGAGGACGAGGCGATCCGCCAGGCCAACGACACCGAGTACGGCCTCGCGTCCTACGTCTACACGCGCGACCTGGCCCGCACGATCCGGGTGGCCGAGGCGTTGGAGTTCGGCATGGTCGGCATCAACAGCGGCCTGATCTCCAACCCGGCCGCGCCGTTCGGTGGCGTCAAGGCCAGCGGCTTCGGCCGTGAGGGCGGCTTCGAGGGCATCGAGGAGTACCTCGAGACGACGTACGTCGCGCTCCCGGCGGGCTGATCCCTCAGGCCGAGGCCACTCGCTCCAGCCACGGGTCCCAGCCGCGACCGAGCCGGTCGCGGCCGGGGGCCGGCGGCTGGGTCGAGGTCCAGGTCGCGAAGACGTCGGCCCGGTCCTCGTCGTCGGTCGGCGCCTGCTGCAGCGACAGGAACCGGCGCAGTCCGGTGGTCCGCAGCGCGTCGAGGGCCGCGGTGGCGAGCGGCTCGACCCGCGCGCCGTAGGTCTTCGCGGTGAGGCGCGCGGGCGTCGTGGCCTCGTCGATCGCGACGTCCACGTCGAGCCGCACGTGCCCGGCGTACCGCCCGAGGCGCCAGCCCGCAGCGGGGACCGGGAGGCCGGCCGAGCCGACCTCGCTCTGCACGTCGGCGAGCAGCGTCACGTCCGTGGCCGAGACGGCACCACCGACGACGAACGTCGTGTCGCCGTCGCGGAAGGTCCACCGGGTCGTCGCGCCGCCGTACCCGAGCTCCCGGGCGGCGCCGACGTCGTGCGCGATGCCGCCGCCCGAGTCGACGCCGATCCACTCCCAGCCGTCCTCGGCGTCGTAGTCGACCGGCCCGATCATCGCCGCGGTCACGGCGAACCAGGCCCCGAGCGTGGCCTGCTCGCCGGCGCTGGCGCGGAAGGTGTCGTCGACGCTGAGCGCGTGGCCGCCGGCGCCGTCGGGGGTCAGCGTGAGGCGGTACGGCGTGACGCCCTGGTCGGCCGCGACGTCGTCGACGTCGCCGATCAGCGCGGCGAGCGCCTTCGGGTCGCCGGCGTCCTCGTAGGTGATGGCGATCGCGGCGCCCTGCTCCCACGACGGCGACGTGACCTCGACCCGGCCGACCCCGTCGATCCGGCCGAGACGGCCCTGCAGGGTGCGGGTCTCGTCGGCGGTCTCGGTGCAGCCCGTGAGCGCGCCGACGACGGCAGCCAGCACCACGGCCGCCGCCACCCCGCGACGCCGCCCCCAGGTCGTCATGCGGAGAATGCTGGACCATGGAGCCGTACGCCGCCACCGCGGTCCAGTACCGCGAGTTCGTGGCACACGCCGCGGACTCGCCGCCCTTCGCGGCCTGGGCGGCCGGCGTCGCCGAGGACCCGGACGTGGTCGCCTGGCTGGCCTCGCTGCCGCTGCACAAGCAGCAGCCGAACCTCGTCTTCGCGGCCGCGCGCTGGCACGGCGTCCCCGCGACCGCGCCCTACGCCGCGCTGCGCGACGCCCTGCTCGGGGACGACGGGACGATCCGGGCGACCGTCCTGGCCCGGTCGACCCAGACCAACGAGGCGGGCCGGCTGGCGACGCTGGTGCCGGCGTTCGTCGAGGCCGCCGGTCCGGGACCGGTCGCGCTCCTCGAGGTCGGTGCGTCGGCCGGGCTCTGCCTCTACCCCGACCGCTACGCCTACCGGTGGTCGACCGCGGACGGCGAGCGGCGGGCGGGGAGCGGCCCCGAGCTCCGGGCCGACGTGGCCGGTCCGGCGCCGCTGCCGGCCGGTCCGCCCGTCGTCGCCTGGCGTGGCGGGGTCGACCTCAACCCGCTCGACGTGACGGACGACGCCCAGATGCAGTGGCTGACCACGCTGATCTGGCCGGGCCAGGACGACCGGCGTGCGCAGCTGGCCCGTGCGATCGAGGTGGCCCGCGCCGACCCGCCCACGATCCGCCGCGGCGACCTGCTCGAGGAGCTGCCCGGCCTGGTCGAGGAGGCCGCCGAGCACGGGCCGGTGGTCGTCTTCCACAGCGCGGTCATCGCCTATCTCGCGCCCGAGGACCGCGCCCGCTTCCACGCGATGATGACCGGCCTGGTCGCCGCGGGCCGCTGCCACTGGGTGAGCAACGAGGGACCGCGGGTGCTGCCCGAGGTCGCTGCCACCTTCGCGGACCTGTCGGAGGACCACCACGGCTTCGTCCTCGGCATCGACGGGCGGGCCGTTGCGCAGACCCATGGCCACGGGCGCTGGCTCCACTGGCGCGCTTGACCTGAAGTCCACTTCAGCTTGTCGGATGGCTCCATGCGCGCCATCCGCCTCCACGAGTTCGGCCCGCCGGAGCGCCTCGTCCCCGACGACCTCCCCGACCTGACGCTCGGCGCGGGTCAGGTGCGGATCGCGGTCGCGTCGGCCGGGGTGCACCTGCTCGACACGACGGTCCGGCGCGGTGAGCCGGGACCGCTCCCGCCGCCGGACCTGCCCACGGTCCCGGGTCGCGAGGTCGCCGGCACCGTCGACGCCGTCGGCCCCGGCGTCGGCGACGAGTGGCTCGGCCGGCGCGTCGTCGCGCACCTCGGCCCGGTGCCGGGTGGGTACGCCGAGCAGGCGGTCACGACCGTGGACCTGCTCCTCCGGCTGCCGGACCGGGTCTCCTTCCCCGACGCGGTCGCCGCGGTCGGGACCGGCCGGACCGCACAGGGGATCGTCGAGCTCGAGCCCGCCGGCGCGGGTGACGTCGTCCTGGTGCCGTCGGCCGCGGGCGGCCTCGGCTGGCTGCTCGTGCAGGACGCCCGGGCGCGGGGCGCGACGGTCGTCGCCGCGGCGCGGGGCCCGGAGCGGACCGGCCGGGTGGCCGACCTCGGGGTGCCGGTCGTCGACTACGGTCGCGACGGCTGGGAGCGCGAGGTCCCGGAGGGCGTCACGCTGGTCTACGACGGCGTGGGCGGCGAGGTCGGCCGGACGGCCCTCGAGCTGCTCCGTCCGGGCGGGCGCCTGGTGATGTTCGGCTTCTCCTCCGGAGCGCCGACCCGCGTCGAGACCGCGGACCTGGTGCGGCGCTCGATCAGCGCGGGCTGGACCCTCGGCCCGCGGATGCAGGCGCTGCCGGGCGGCATCCCCGGGCTCGCGGCCCGCGCGCTCGACCGGGTCGCGACCTGCGAGTGGCGCCCGCTGGTCACGACCTACCCGCTCGCGCAGGCGGCCCGCGCGCACGCCGACCTCGAGCAGCGCCGAGCGCTCGGGAAGGTCGTGCTCACGACCGGCTGAGGCGGCTACAGGCTGTCGAGGACCTCCTCGTTGTGGCGGTAGCCGACCGCCTCGTACCCGACCACCGTCACCCACGGCGACAGCGCCGCGACCAGCAACGCCCACGACAGCGACGCACCCGCCGCGACGAGCACCACGCTGGCGACCAGCACCACCGCGGTGATCGCGATGAGCACCAGGTGGAACGGGTCGAGGGTCAGCGACATCGCGGCGTACAGCGCGTAGAGCAGCAGCGCGTAGATGCCGAGCGGGACGACCACGGCGGCGAGCGTCTGGGTGTCGCCGAGCTCGGAGTGGTCCTCGAGCCGGTACGCCGCGGCGTGCAGCCCGGCGCCGACCGCGACCAGGGACGCGAAGACGGGGATGTGCCCGTAGCCCCACACGAAGCCGCGGGCCCGGTGCGCGTGCAGGATGTCACCGCTCGGGATCACGAAGTAGGTCCACCACATCCCGAAGGTGACGCCGACGCCGGCGAGCCCGAGCACGACGACCTCGCTGGTCCACCCCTGGGTCGAGATCAGCGCGGTCAGCGTGGCCGTGCCGCCGATCAGGCCCTCGCCGAGCGCGATGATCACCATCAGGCCGTAGCGCTCGGCGATGTGGTGGGCGTGCCAGGGCGTCCCGCTCCCGACCTGCTCGGCCAGGAAGGGGCCGACCAGCTCGACGAGCAGGACCGGCAGGGCGCAGAGGAAGAAGAGCGGGATCGACGTGTCGACCAGCGCGAGCACGACCCAGGCCGTCTGCGAGATCGCCAGCGTGAGGATGAAGACGTGGCACACCGACGCGCGGTCGGGGTCCTGCTTGCTGGCCCGGAACCACTGCACGATCATCGGGACCCGCATCACGACGTACCCGAGCACGAGGACCTGGTTGTCCATGTGCCCGCCCGCGAGCATGGACTCGAAGATGTCGGGGACACCGATGGCCAGGATGATCACGCCGATCATCTGCACCATCGTGGTCAGCCGGTAGATCCAGTCGTCGGTGTCGTACGCCGACGCGAACCAGGTGAAGTTGATCCACGCCCACGACACCGCGAAGGTCGTGAACGCGAAGGCGACGATGCCGTCACCGACGTGGTCCTCCGCCAGGAAGTGCGCCAGCTGGTCCGCGGCCGCGCCGAACGCGATCACGAAGGTCAGGTCGAAGAGCAGCTCCAGCGGTGTGGACGTGCGGCCCCGCTCGTGCGGATCGCGCCCACCCATCCGGATCGCGGTGTGCGTGGTCCGCCCGGACATGCCGTCACCCTAGGGGCAGAGGTACGGCGAGGCCCAGGGCGCCCGGCAGCTCGACGCGCGAGCGGATGCCGAGCTTGCGGTAGACGTGGGAGAGGTGCCACTCGACGGCCTTGACCGTCACCTCGAGCTCCTGGGCCGCCTCGCGGTTGGAGCGGCCCTCGGCGGCCAGCCGGGCCACCTTCTGCTCGGTGCCGGTGAGCAGCGCGATCCGGTCGCGGGAGGCCGCGAGGGACGGCTGGTTCAGCCGGGCGAGCAGCCGGCGGACGCGGCCCTGGAGCGGCCACAGCTGCTCGCGCGCGGCGTAGGTCTCCGCGTCGCGGAGCAGCGTCAGCGCCTCGAGGTGCCCGTCGGGTCCGGCGCCGAGCAGGAGCAGGCCGGCCAGGTCGGCCCGGACCTGGGCGGCCAGCCGCGCCGCGGGCCGGGTCGCGACCAGCGCGAGCGCCTCGCGCAGCAGCGCCTGGTGGTCGGCCCGCGGGTCGACGGTCGCGAGGGCGCGCAGTCCCAGCGCCGTGCCGTAGGTCGAACCGACGGCCCGGGCGAGCGCGAGGTGCTCGCGGGCGAGCGCGGCGCCCTCGGCCCGACGCCCGGCGCGCACCGCCGCGAGGGCGGCCGAGACCCGCCAGGGCAGCACGCCCGGGTCGTCCTCGGCGGGCCGGACGAGCCGGGCGACGCGGGCGAAGTGGGCGCCGGCGAGGTCGGGGTCGCCGGTCGCGGCGGACAGCTCGCCGCGACCGTGGTGCGCGACCGCGCCTGCGCCATCGGGCTGGTCGAGGTAGGGGCCGAGCCGCTCGCCGAGGCCGAGCGCCTCGCCGAGCTCGCCGCGCGCCAGCCGGCAGTCGAGCTCGACGGCCAGCAGCAGGACGGGCTCGCTCGGGTCGGCCTCGGCGGCCAGCAGCGCGAGCGCGGCCGTCACCTCGCCGGCCCGGGCCAGGTCTCCGGCGGTCGGCGGCGTGCTCGGCATGCCCCGGAATCTAGGAGCCCGGTGCTGCCCGCCGCGGGGAAATGAGGGGATCAGCCGGACTGGACCAGTCCGGAGCGGCCGAGGAAGTCGAGGAGCCGGACGTCGGCGGGCTCGCCGGGCCGGCCTGGCCGCGGGTCGGCGAAGCGGACACCCCGGTCGTGGCGGGTGACGGTCAGGTGCGCGACCGGGAGCAGGTCGGCGGCCAGGAGCGGGGGCACCGGCACCCCGGAGCCGGTGCTCTGCCCGACGTCCCAGCCGTGCACCGTCACCTCGAGCGCCGCCGTCGCGACCAGCAGGCTGCTGGTGAGCTCGCGGTCCCCGACGAGCACGTCGCCGGGCGCCGGCCGCGCCCAGACGCCGAGCAGCGCGCAGGCCTTGTCGCAGATCGTGGCGGTGCTCCCCGGCGGCCGGCGTACGGGTGCGGAGACCTCGCCGCCCGCGGCCTCGGTGAAGGCGTCGAGGGCGTCCTCCATGTGCGCGAGGAGGTCCGCGAGGTCCCAGCCGGCGCACGGGGTGGGCCGGTCGAGCAGGCTCGCGTCGACCTCGGCGAGGCGGAGGCGGGTGTAGCCGAGGGCCCGCTCGAGCAGCTCGACGGAGGCGCCGAGCGTGCCGGTCATGCGGGCTGGTGGTCGGCCGGCTGGTGGTCGGCGGGGAGGCGGAGCGGGAGGCCGAACTTCTCGAAGAGCGCGTGGTCGAAGAAGGCCGTGACGTGGCGGACCCGGTCGCCGTCGAGCTCGAGCACCTGGAGCTGGAAGGGCTCGAAGTCCCCGGTGGGGGTGCGCATGTAGAGGCCGTACGCCGGCTGCCCGTTGGCCGACGTGCGCAGCATCGGCATGTCCATCGCGCCGCCCGGGCACTCGGTGCCGATCAGCCAGCCGATGTTGCGCGCGCCCTTGTACCAGCTGGTGAAGGGCGGCATGTCCCAGGTCGCCTCGGCGGTCAGCAGGCTGACGATCGCGTCGACGTCCTTGCGCCAGAACGCGTCGACGTACCGCTCGAGCAGCTGCTCCTGGGCGGGGGAGAGCTCGTTGCAGACGGTGTCCTCGGTCAGGCCTCGCTCGGCGAGCTGGGCGTGCGCGCGCTGGAGGGCGGAGTTGACCGCGGCGGTGGTGGTGTCGAGCGCCTCGGCGACCTCGGCGGCCGACCAGCGCAGCACGTCGCGCATGATCAGCACGGCCCGCTGGCGGGCCGGCAGGTGCTGGAGGGCGGCGACGAACGCGAGCCGGATCGAGTCGCGCTCGGCGACCACGACGGCGGCGTCGGGCACCGGCTCGAGCCACGCGATCTCGTGGTCCATCTCCAGGGCGTCGCCCGCCACGGCGTCGGGGGTGCCGAGCCCGGCCGGCAGCGGTCGGCGGGGCTTGTTCTCCAGGTTGGTGAGGCACACGTTGGTGGCGATCCGGTAGAGCCAGGTGCGCACCGACGAGCGCCCCTCGAACTTCTCGGCCGCCTTCCACGCGCGCAGGAAGGTCTCCTGGACCAGGTCCTCGGCCTCCTGCACCGACCCGGACATCCGGTAGCAGTGCGCCAACAGCTCGCGCTGGTAGCGCTGCGTGAGGGTGGGGAAGTCGTCGAGCTCCGCCCCGGGATCGTCCACCGTCGTCATGACCGCTCCAGTCTGCATGGGACTACCGACCGGCGTCGACCACCAGACTCATCGCTCGCTCGGCGAGGGGTACGGCGGCCGCCCGGTCGCCGGGCACCAGCCCGACCCGGGTGCGCCGGTCGAGCAGGTCGTCGACGTCGGCCGCGCCCTCGTGGGTGACGCCGAAGACGAGCTCGGCCAGCGTGACCGGGACCTGCCCCGAGACCGGCGCCAGCAGCTCCTCGTCGGACAGGCCGGTGACCTCGCGGGCGTCGGCCAGCACCAGCGCCGCGTCGGTGCCGAAGCGCCGCACCAGCCGGGCCGGCTCCTCCAGTCCGGCGAGCACCGACCGCGACGCGGCGCCGAGCAGCGGGAGCTCGCGGGTGCGGCACCGCCGGGCCGGCAGGCCGCCGGCGGCGACCGCCGCGTCGACGGCGTCCTCCGCCATCTTGCGGTAGGTCGTGAGCTTGCCGCCCACGACCGTGATCACGCCGGTGCTGCTGGTGAGCACGGCGTGCTGGCGGGAGAGGTCCGACGTACGCCCGTCGCTGCTGTCGAGCAGGGGGCGCAGGCCCGCGAACGCGCCGACCACGTCGGAGCGGTGCAGCTGGTGGGCGAAGGCCGCCGACACCACGTCGAGGAGGAAGCCGATCTCGGCCTCCGTCGGCTGCGGGACGTCGGGGACGTCGCCCTCGACCGGCTCGTCGGTGAGGCCGGCGTAGACGGTGCCGTCGGGCTGCGGCAGCACCATGACGAAGCGGTTGGTCTCGTCGGGCACCGGGCAGAAGACCGACATCGACAGGCCGGGCAGGGACTCGGCACGGAGCACCAGGTGGGTGCCGCGGCTGGGTCGCAGCGAGATCCCGTCGACCAGGCTCGCGGCCCACACGCCGGTCGCGTTGACCACCGCGCGGGCCGTGACGGTGTGCGTGGCACCGGTCAGCTCGTCGCGGAGCTCGACGCTCGTGCCGGTAGCGGTCAGGACCCGCGCGCGGGTCCGCACGTGGGCGCCGGACGACGCGGCCGTGCGGGCCACCGTGATGACCAGGCGGGCGTCGTCCTCGAGCTGGCCGTCCCAGGCGAGCATCGCGCCGTGCAGCCCGCCGGGGCGCAGCGCCGGGACCAGCCGCTGGGTCTCGGTGGCGGAGAGGTGCCGTGGCTTCGGGAGGGTCGAGGCGTCGGTGCGAGCGCCGCGGCGGAGCAGGTCGCCGGCGGCGATGCCGACCCGCGTCATCGCCTGCTGGACCCGGGTGACGGTGGAGGTGAGCGGGACGACGTACGGCATCGCGTGGGTGAGGTGGGGTGCGGTCACCTCCATGAGGAGGCCGCGCTCGACGGCGCTCTCGTGGGCGACGCCGACCTGGCCCTTGGCGAGGTAGCGCAGGCCGCCGTGGACCATCTTCGAGGACCAGCGCGAGGTGCCGAAGGCGAGGTCGTGGGCGTCGACGGCGAGCACCGACAGCCCGCGGCTGGCCGCGTCGAGGGCGACGCCGGCGCCGGTGATGCCGAGGCCGATCACGACGAGGTCGACGTCGGTGGGAGCGTCGACCAGGCCGGGGGTGATCCGCCGCGGCTCCGGAGCGGTCACGGCTGCAGGCTCCGGGTCAGGGCCAGGCGCAGCTCGGCGTCGAGGTCCTCGGCGGACACCTCGTCGTCGACCATCGTGTGGGCCGACAGCACGAAGCCGTGGGCGGCGAGCAGCATGGCGCGGGCCATCGCGACCGGGTTGCCGGCGCGCGCGACGCCCTCGGCCTGGGCGTCGCGGAGCGCGGCCACGGTGAGCTCGAGGATGCCGTCCTGCGAGCGGCCCCGGCGGGAGAAGAGGTAGGGGAGGATCAGCTCGGGATCGAGGTCGACGATGCGGATGAAGAGCTCGTTGTCGCGCAGCCGCTGGACGGTCCCGACGATGTCGCCGACCAGCCGCTCGACCGTCGGCAGGGCCGGGTCCTCCTCGGCGAGCGAGTCGGCGACCACGCCGCCCCACTCGCGCGTCATCAGGTCGCCGAGCAGCGTCGGCATGTCGGGCCAGGCGCGGTAGATCGTCATCCGGGAGACCCCGGCCCGGCGGGCGACCTCGGTGAGCGTCGTCCGTCGCCAGCCGACGTCGAGGATGCAGTCGCGGGCGGCGTCGAGGTAGCCGTCCCGCGGGCTCGGCTGCTCGTCGGTGTTGTGACGAAGTGACGTCATGTGTCACAGTGTAACGCATGACCGTCGAGATGCACCCGTCCCGCTGGGGCGACCCGGCCCGCGCCGCCGCCCTGCCCGCCGAGGCCCGCGGCCTCGTCGAGATGGTGTTCGGCCTCGACGAGCGGCCCGCCGTCGAGCAGCCGGCCCTCGCGCCCTCCGTCCTCGACGGCGCCGTGCTCGCGAAGATCGCCGCCGTCGTCGGCCCCGACCACGTGCACACCGACGACGAGACCCGGCGGCTGCGCACCCGCGGCAAGTCGACGCCCGACCTCCTCAAGGCCCGGGCCGGCGACCTCGCCGACGCGCCCGACGCCGTCGTACGCCCGGCCTCGCACGAGCAGGTCGTCGAGCTCCTCGAGCTGGCCGTGGTCGAGCACCTCGCCGTCGTCCCCTTCGGCGGCGGCACCTCGGTGACCGGCGGCCTGGTCGCGCTGCGCGAGGGGTACGCCGGCGTGCTCAGCCTCGACCTGGTGCGGATGAAGAAGCTGCTCGCCGTCGACCACGTGTCGATGACTGCGACCCTCGAGCCCGGCCTGCGCGGTCCGGAGGCCGAGGCCCTGCTCGCGACCGAGGGCGTCACCCTCGGGCACTTCCCGCAGTCCTTCGAGTACGCCTCCATCGGCGGCTTCGCGGCCACCCGGTCCAGCGGTCAGTCGAGCGCCGGCTTCGGCCGCTTCGACTCCCTCGTCGTGGGCCTGACCGTCGCGACCCCGCGGGGCAGCCTCGAGCTGGGGTCGGCACCGGCCAACGCGGCCGGGCCCGACCTGCGCCAGCTCTTCCTCGGCTCCGAGGGCGCCTTCGGGGTCATCACCTCCGTCACCGTGCGGGTCCGTCCGGTCGCCGAGGTCAAGGTCTACGAGGGCTGGCGCTGGCCGTCCTTCGCCGACGGTGCGGCCGCGATGCGCACCCTCGCCCAGGCGGGCCTGCTGCCGACCGTGCTCCGGCTCTCCGACGAGGCCGAGACCGCGATCAACCTGGCCGACCCGGCCGCGATCGGCGGCGAGGGCGCGGCGGGCTGCCTGATGATCACCGGCTTCGAGGGCACCCCGGCCGCGGTGGAGGCCAAGCGCACCGCGGTCACCGCCGTCCTGGCCGGCCTCGGTGGCACCTCGGTCGGCGAGGCGGCCGGCGACAAGTGGGCGCACGGGCGCTTCGACGCGCCGTACCTCCGCGACTCGATGCTCGACGTCGGCGTGCTCGTCGAGACGCTGGAGACCGCGACGTTCTGGTCCAACCTCGGCACCCTGTACGACGGCGTCAAGGGCGCGCTGACCGCCGAGCTCGGCGACCCGGCGATCGTGCTCTGCCACATCTCGCACGTCTACGAGACCGGCTGCTCGCTCTACTTCACCGTGGCCGCGCCCGAGGGTGACGCGCCGCTCGAGCGCTGGGGCCGCGCCAAGGCCGCCGCGAGCGACGCGATGATCGACGCCGGCGCGACGATCACCCACCACCACGCGGTCGGCACCGACCACAAGCCGTGGTTCGCCCGGGAGATCGGGCCGCTCGGCGTCTCGGTCCTGCGCGCGGTCAAGGCCGACCTCGACCCGACCGGGGTCCTCAACCCGGGGGTGATGGTCCCGTGAGCTCCCCGGGGAACAGCAGAGCCTTCACCTTCCTGGTCAACCCGAGCGCCGGCGGCGGCGCCGCACCCGGCGCGGTCGTGCCCGTCGCCCGGCTGCTGCGCGAGGCCGGCGCCACCGTCGACGTCACCTACTCACCCGGCCCGCACGCGATGGTCGGCCTCGTCGACGAGGCGGTCGAGCGCGGCGACGTCGTGGTCTCGGTCGGCGGAGACGGCATGCTCTCCTCGCTGGCCGGCCTGGTCTCGGCCCGGTCCGGGACGCTGGCCGTGCTGCCGGCCGGCCGCGGCAACGACTTCGCGCGGATGCTCGGCCTCCCCGACGACCCCGAGGCGCAGGCACGACTGCTGCTCGAGGGCGACGTACGACGGGTCGACCTGCTCGCCGTCACCGGCCCCGGCGAGCGCCGGCTCGTGGCCGGGTCGGTTTACGCGGGCGTCGACGCCCGCGCCGCCGAGATCGTCGACCGGGCCGGCTGGCTGCCGCGGCGGCTGCAGTACCCCTACGCCGCGCTCCGCGCCCTCGCGACGTACCGCCCCGGTCGCTACCGGGTCTCGGTCGACGGTGAGGAGCGGGAGTACGCCGCCGCCACCGTCGTGGTCGCCAACTCGGCCTACTACGGGAAGGGGATGCAGATCGCGCCGCCCGCGTCCGTCACCGACGGCGTCCTCGACGTCGTGGTCATCGAGGCGGCCTCGCGGATCGCCCTGATGCGCTCGCTGCCGAAGGTCTACGACGGTGCCCACGTCGCGCTCGACGAGGTCACCGTCCTGTCCGGCAAGCGGGTCGAGGTGGCCGGCACCGGTCGCGCCCCGATCCCGGTCGGCGGCGACGGCGAGCCGCTCGGCACCCTGCCCCCGCTCCTCGCCGACCCGATGGTGGTCGAGGTCGTCCCCGGCGCGGTCGGCATCATCTGCTGAGCTACCGGAACGTCCACACCATCAGCTGGGTCGGCACGGCGGCGGTGACCTCGTGGCCCGGCTCGTCGGTGATCCGGAACGCGTCGCCGTCGGCGAGCGGCTCGGCCAGCGACGAGCGGGTCAGCGCGCCGCCCGCGACGAAGACGTGCTGCAGCGGCGCGTCCGGGAGGGTCACGGTCTGGCCGGCATCGAGCCGTGCGACCAGCAGCGTGGCGTCGCCGAGGGTCACCACCTCGGTGAGTGCGCCGGGCTCGAGGGACACCGGGCGGACGTCGTACGCCGGCGTCGTGCCGGGCTCCTCGGGGGTCAGCCACGCCTGGACGAACCGGACCTGCCCCTCGGGGCCGGCGACCTCCGCGTGCGTCACGCCGGAGCCGGCGGAGAGCACCTGGACCTCGCCCGGCCGCACGGTGGCGGTGTGGCCCTCGGAGTCGCTGTGCTCGAGCGAGCCGGACAGCACCCACGTCACGATCTCGACGTCGCGGTGCTCGTGGTCGGGGAAGCCGGCGCCCGCCTTGAGCCGGTGGTCGTCGTGGCAGACGAGGCGGCCGAAGCGCACGTTCTCCGGGTCGTAGTGACCTCCGAACGCGAACGAGTGCCGGGTGAAATAGCCCTCACCCCGGGTGAGGTAGCGATCGGTTCCCCGACGGATCTCCACAGCCACCTGCATGATTGTGCCGTGCCCCTCCCGCAGCTCCCGCCCGGCTTCCGATTCGGCACCAGCACGGCGTCGTACCAGATCGAGGGAGCGGCGAGCGAGGACGGGAAGGGCCCCAGCATCTGGGACACCTTCACCCACCAGGAGGGCCGGATCGTCGACGGCTCGACCGGCGACGTGGCCTGCGACCACTACCACCGGTACGCCGAGGACGTCGCGCTGATGAAGCGGCTCGGGGTCGGCGGCTACCGGCTCTCGGTGTCGTGGCCGCGGATCCAGCCGACCGGCTCGGGCGCGCCCAACGCGGCGGGTCTCGCGTTCTACGACCGCCTCGTCGACGAGCTGCTCGCCGCCGACGTCCAGCCGATGGTGACGCTCTACCACTGGGACCTGCCGCAGGCGCTGCAGGACGACGGCGGCTGGCTCAACCGGGCGACGGTCGACCGCTTCGCCGACTACGCCGCGATCGTCGGTGAGGCGCTCGGCGACCGGGTCGAGCACTGGATCCCGGTCAACGAGCCCAACGTCGTGATGATGCTCGGCCACGCGATCGGCACCCACGCGCCCGGTCAGTCGCTGATGTTCGACGCCGTCCCCGTCGCCCACCACCTGCTCCTCGGCCACGGCCGCGCGGCGATCGCGCTGCGCGCCGCCGGCGCGACCAGCGTCGGCTGCGCCAACAACCACGCCCCGATGTGGCCGGCCAGCGACGACGAGGCGGACGTGGGTGCCTCGAAGCTCTTCGACGCGCTGTGGAACGGCATGTTCACCGAGCCGATGCTGCTCGGCCGCTACCCGGCCGACCTCGAGCCGCTGCTCGAGGGCGTGGTCCGCGACGGCGACCTGTCGGTGATCCGGCAGCCGCTCGACTTCTACGGGCTCAACTACTACAACCCGTTCAAGATCGGCGCGACGTCCGAGGACGCGGAGATGCCCTTCGAGTTCCGCGAGCTCCTCGGCTACCCGGTCACCGACTTCGGCTGGCCGGTCGTCCCGGACGCGCTGCGCGAGTACCTCATCGTGCTCCGCGCCCGCTACCGCGCCGCCCTCCCGCCGATCGTCATCACCGAGTCCGGCTGCGCCTACAACGTCGGCCCGGACGAGCACGGCGTGGTCGACGACCAGGCCCGCATCGACTACCTCGACGCCCACCTGCAGGCGGTCGCGACCGCCTGCCAGCGCGGCGTCGACGTCCGCGGCTACTACACGTGGTCGCTCATGGACAACTTCGAGTGGGCCGAGGGCTACACCCAGCGCTTCGGCCTCGTGCACGTCGACTACGAGACCCAGGTGCGGACCCCCAAGCGGTCCTTCCAGTGGTACGCCGACGTGATCGCCGCGCAGACCAAGTCGATCGGCTGAGGTCGCCGATCCGGCGTACTTCTCAGGGGACTCCTGCACTTATCGGCTGTTGCAATGCCTGAGAAGTGCAGGATTCACCGGTGCACCGGTGAATCCTGCTTCGCGCGAGCGCGTCAGCCCATCACGGCGCGCGCGAGCGCGTTGACCACGTGCTCCAGCCGGTCCGGGCTGGTGGCGACGTTGATCCGGACGTGGCCGTCGAGGCCCGGCTGGTAGTCGTGGCCCGGCGCGACCCGCGCGCCCTGGTCGAGCGCGGCCGCGGCCGGGTCGGCGACGCCGTACGCGCGCAGGTCGAGCCAGGCGAGGTACGTCGCCTCCAGCCGGCGCATCCGGGCGCGGGGGAGCCGGTCGGCGACCAGCTCCTCGAGGACCTCGCGCTGCACCGACAGCCGGGACAGCAGCGCGGCGAGCCAGGCGTCGCCGTCGCGCCAGGCGGCGGTGCCGGCGACGACGCCGAGCGCCGACCAGGTGTTCTGCGCCGGGATCGGCACGGAGCGCAGGGCCTTCTGGTCGTCCGGGTCGAGCACCACGAGCTGGGCCCCGTGGACGGCCGGCATGTTGAAGGACTTGCTCGGGCTGGTGACCAGGACGGCGCGCTCGTCGACGGTGAGGTACGGCGTGAACGTCGCGCCGGACAGCACCAGCGGGCCGTGGATCTCGTCGGTGATCACCCGGACGTCGTACGCGCGGGCGAGGTCGGCGAGCGCGCCCAGCTCGGCGCGGGAGGGGACCCGGCCGAGCGGGTTGTGCGGGTTGCAGAGCAGGAAGGTGCGGGCGCCGGCGGCGAACGCCGCCTCGACCTGCCCGAGGTCGAGCGCGGCGGGCTCGCTGTCGGGGTCGACGGTCACGCCGACGACCTCGCGGCCGGTCACCTCGACGACGTCGCGGAAGGGCGGGTAGCAGGGCAGCGGCACCACGACAGGTCCCGGCGGGCAGAGCACCTCGAGCGCGAGCCGGACGCCGGCGATGACGCCGCCGGTCGGCACCGAGGCCTCTGCCGGGACCGACCAGTCCCAGTGGCGGTGGGCGAAGTCGGCGAACGACGAGCCGAGCTCGTCGGCGTGCGGCGGGTAGCCGAGCGCACCGTCGCGGACGGCGTCGACGAGCGCCTGCGTGATCGGCTCGGCCTGCCGGAAGTCCATCTCGGCGACCCAGGCCGGGACCGTGTCCGGGTCCTCCCACTTCAGGGGCAGCGCGCGGCGGGCTTCGTCGTCCGAGAGGTCCTCGATCACCCCGGCAACCTACCGTTGGGTCATGCGGTCGCAGGCCGGGTGGGTCGTGGTGCTGGCGGTGCTCGCCGCCGGGTGCACCGACTACCCGGGCGGCGGGTCCCGGCCGCCGTCGTCGGTGGGGCCGACGTCCGCCTCACCGTCGTCCTCGGCACCCCTGCCCACGTCGCCGCCGCCGTGGGTCACCGAGGACCTCGACGACCTCACCACCCGCCCGCTGGTCTTCGCCGTCAACGCCCGTAGGCCGCCGCTCGACCTCACCACGCGGCAGGCCGACCGGCTGCAGCGCGGCGCGATCCACCGGTGGTCGCAGGTCGGCCAGGCCGGCGGGCGCCTGCGGACCACCGACCTGTCGCCAGGGCTGCGACACCTGCCGATGGACACCATCGCGATCGAGGTCGCGGACGCGATGACCCCCGCGCTGCGGGTCGCGACCGTCGACGGCGTGGACCCGCTGCGCGACCCCGCGTCGTACGCCGTCCAGGTGCAGGGTCCCGCACCCGCGCCGGTGACGACCCTGACCGTGGTCGGTGACGTCATGCTCGGCCGCGGGGTGAGCGGCGACCCGCTGGCGCCGATGTCCGAGCGGCTCGCGGCCGCGGACATCACCGTCGGCAACCTGGAGAGCACGCTCTCCGACGACGGTGCGCCGACCCAGGGCGGCGACTCCTTCCACGCCTCGCCGTCGGTGCGCGCCGACCTGCGCGGGGCGGGGTTCGACGCGCTCGACCTGGCCAACAACCACGCCGGCGACTACGGCGACCGCGCGCTGGAGCAGACCGTGCGGCTCCTCGACGCGGGTGGGCTCCGGCCCTTCGGCGCCGGCGCGGACCTCGCCGAGGCCCGGGCGCCGGTGGTGGTCGCGCGGCACGGGATCCGCTTCGGGTTCCTCGGCTTCAACGCGATCGGCGAGACCCCCGAGGCCGGCCCGGACCAGCCGGGCGCCAACGCCGTGAGCATGCCGCCGCGGACCGGCCCACTCGACCGGGCCGAGCTCGACCGGGTCCTCGGCGACGTACGCCGGCTCGCACGCCGGGTCGACGTGGTGGTCGTGCTGCCGCACTGGGGCACGCAGTACACCCACCGGCCCGAGCCGGTGCAGCACGTCGTGGCGCGGGCGCTGGTCCGCGCCGGCGCGGACCTCGTGGTCGGGGGGCACCCGCACTGGGTGCAGGGCGCCGAGCAGGTCGGCGACGCGCTGGTCGTGCACTCGCTCGGCAACTTCGTCTTCGACATGGACTTCTCGCCGCAGACGATGGAGGGGCTGGTGCTCGAGGCGACCTTCTGGGGCGGCCGGCTGATGGCGGCCGACTTCGTGCCCTACCGGATGGACGACGACTTCGCGCCGCACGTCGTCCCGGTCACGGACGCCGGGTCGGTGCTCGACCCGTTCTGGGCGTTCAGCTCGCTCGCCGCGCCCAGGCGGTGACCAGCTCGCCGACCCGGCGCAGCTGCGCCGGGCTGACGACGGCGGGCACGTCGGCCGCCGAGTGGTAGCCGGCGTACGGCGTGCTGCCGATCCGCGCCGCGGGCAGCCCGGCGTCGGCGAAGGACTCGTGGTCGCTGGCCGCGTCGGTCTCCACGAGGGTCGGGACGGCGAGGCCGTCGCCGATCCGGGCGAGCCGATCGCGGGTGGCGGTCGGGGTGCCCGCGACCGACGACAGCGGCACGACCGCCCCGACGCCGACCCGGTCCATGGCGACCATGCCGCTCAGGTGGCGGCGCTCGGCCGGCGACATCGCGGCGACGTATGCCGTCGACCCGAAGTGGTGCAGGTCGCCGGGCCCGCGCGGCTCCTCGCCGCCGAAGGCCACCAGCACCACCTGACCCGTGCCGCCGAGCACGCGGCCGAGCTCGAGCAGGACCGCGACCCCGGACGCGTTGTCCTCCGCGCCCGGCGCGACGGCGACGGTGTCGAGGTGCGCGCCGACCAGGACGTACGGCGCGTCCGGGTCGAAGTCGGCCGGAGTCGCGATCACGTTGGTGGAGCGGCCGGCGGCGACCGGCACGCCCCATGAGTCGCCGGCGGGCACGTCGAAGGACTGGCGGCGGACGTCGTACCCCCGCTCGCGGAGCGCGTCGGCCACCCACTCCGCCGCCTCGCGGAAGGCCGGCCCGGTCGCCAGCCGCGGGCCGATCCGGCCGGCCAGGTGCCGTACCGTGCGCATCGCCCGCGCCGCCTCGAAGGTGGCCGGCGGCGACGCGGTCACGGTCGGCGCCGGCGCGGTGGTCTGGGTCCGGGGCACGGGCGGGGGATCGTCCGGTGGGCTGGACGTGCACCCGGTGGCGAGCGTGACCGCGGCTACAGAAGCAGCAGTCGCCCGGCGCATGCTGCGACGGTAGCCCTACGATTCTGGCCATGCTGGTACGTCGCACCCTGGCCGCCGCGGCCGTGATCCCGTTCATCGTCGCCGCCGCCGCGTGCGCCCCGGAGTCCGACGGCTCCTCCGCCTCCGACCCGTCCGCCTCCGGCAGCACCGGGTCGTGCGACCTCGACTCGCTGCCGCTGCGCACCGACGGCCAGCTCACGATCGCCACGGACTCCCCGGCGTACGAGCCGTGGTTCGTCGACAACGACCCGGGCAACGGCAAGGGCTACGAGTCCGCGGTGGCCTACGCCGTCGCCGAGCAGCTCGGCTTCAGCCAGGACCAGGTGACCTGGGTCAAGGAGCCCTTCAACAAGTCCTACGCGCCCGGCCCGAAGGACTTCGACTTCGACATCAACCAGATCTCGATCACGCCGAAGCGTGCCGAGGTGGTCGACTTCTCGGACGGCTACTACGCCGCGTCGCAGGCCGTCATCGCGCTCAAGGGCACCCCCGGTGCCGAGGCGACGAGCCTCGCCGACCTCAAGGGCCTGCGGCTCGGCGCCCAGACCGGCACCACGTCGCTGACCGCGATCCGCGACGTCATCCAGCCCGACAGCGACCCGGCCGTCTTCGAGGACACCAACGCCGCCAAGAGCGCCCTGGAGAACGACCAGGTCGACGCGATCCTGGCCGACCTGCCCACCGCGTTCTACATCTCCGCCGTCGAGATCCCGAAGAGCACGATCATCGGGCAGTTCCAGCCGGAGACCGGTGAGCAGGAGGAGTTCGGCATGCTCTTCGAGAAGGGCAGCGCGCTCGTCCCGTGCGTCGACCAGGCGCTCGCCGCGCTCAAGGACGACGGCACGCTCGACCAGCTCGAGAAGCAGTGGCTCTCCGACACCGTGAACGTCCCCGAGCTCCAGTGACCGACTGGTCACCGAGCGAGCACGAGCTGGAGCGCCGGCGGGTACGCCGGCGGCTGCGGACGCGATCGGTCCTGATCGCGACCGCGATGACGGTGCTGGTCTACGTCGTCGTCGGGTTCGGCATCACCGCGTCCCCGGGGTGGCCGCGCTTCCAGGACTACTTCCTGAGCTGGTCGGACGCCAAGGACTCGCTCCCGGACGTCTGGGACGCGATCTGGCTGAACATCAAGATGTTCCTGATCGCCGAGGTCTTCATCCTGGTCTTCGCGATGCTGATCGCGATGGCCCGGGTGAGCCGCTCCGCGTGGCTGACCCCGCTGCGGATCTCCGCGATCGTCTACACCGACGTCGTCCGCGGCATCCCGACGATCCTGCTCGTCTACGTGATGGCCTACGGCATGCCCGCCCTCGAGCTGCAGGGCCTGCCGAAGAGCCCCTTCTTCTGGGCGACGGTGGCGCTGGTCATCAGCTACAGCGCGTACGTCGCCGAGGTGTTCCGGTCCGGCATCCAGTCCGTGCACCCCTCGCAGTGGGCCAGCGCCGAGGCGCTCGGGCTCTCCCGCGGCCAGGCCCTGCGGCACGTGGTCGTGCCGCAGGCGGTGCGCCGCGTCGTACCCCCGCTGCTCAACGACTTCGTCTCGCTGCAGAAGGACACCGCGCTCGCGTCCGCGGCCGGTGTCTTCGAGGCCCTCGCGACCTCGCGCGACTACTCCCTCTACAACTTCAACTTCACGCCCTACCTCGTGGTCGCCGCCTTCTTCATCGCGATGACCGTGCCGCTCGCGCGGCTGTGCGACTGGCTGACCGCGCGGATGCGGCGACGTGAGCTGGCGGGTGCCCTGTGAGTGACGCTGTGACTGACGCTGCGAGCCTCCTGTCCGTCTCCGGTCTCCGGAAGTCGTACGGCGACCGCGTCGTCCTCGACGACGTCTCGCTGTCGGTCGAGCCGCACGAGGTGGTCTGCCTGATCGGCTCGTCCGGCTCGGGGAAGTCGACCTTGCTGCGCTGCCTCAACCTGCTCGAGGAGATCGACGACGGCGTCATCAGCTTCGACGGCCGCGAGATCTCCGACCCGCGGGTCGACGCGCGCGCCGTCCGGTCCCGGATCGGGATGGTCTTCCAGGCCTACAACCTCTTCCCGCACCTGACCGTCCTCGACAACTGCACCCTCGCGCCGCGCCGCGTCCACGGCGTACGGAAGGCGGACGCCGAGGCACGGGCGCTCGAGCTGCTGTCCCGCTTCGGGCTCGAGGAGCACGCGACCAAGCACCCCGACCGGCTGTCCGGTGGCCAGCAGCAGCGCGCCGCCCTGGTCCGCGCGATGTGCACCTCGCCCACGCTGCTGCTGCTCGACGAGATCACCGCCGCGCTCGACCCCGAGCTGGTCGGCGAGGTCCTCTCGATCGTCCGCGCCGAGGCCGCCGCCGGCACGACGATGGTGATCGCCACCCACGAGATGGCCTTCGCCCGCGACGTCGCCACCCAGGTCTGCTTCCTCCACGAGGGCCGGATCCTCGAGCAGGGCCCGCCCGCCCAGATCTTCAGCTCGCCCCGCGAGGAGCGGACCCGGCAGTTCCTGGCGCGGGTGCTGCCGCCGGCCTGAGCCGTGGAGCGGTGGGTTCGGCTCGGTTTGTACGACTGAGACCGAGCGCAACCCACCGCTGACCCGTCGTCCGCCCAGGCGGCGGTGGGTTCGGCTCGGTTGGCAGGGTGGAAACGGTGCCTAACCCACCGCTGAGTGGCGGTCCCGGTCCTTCCGCGGACCGACCGCGACGGACACGCCGCCGAAGAGCAGGTCCCATCGGTCGCCAAAGGTCGGCGGCTGCCCGTCGTAGCCGGCATCGACAAGTGCACGGAAGACTGTTCCGACGAAGGTGCGGGCGTGATCGAGCCGTTCCTTCGCGACCTGGACGTAGTTGATCGACGCGCCCCGGATGAGCGCGTACCTGTCGAGGTCGCCGAGATAGGTGGTCCGGTCTTGCTGGTGGTGAGTGCCTTCGTACTCGATCAGGGTGTTCCACTCCGCGTACCAGAGATCACCGATCACCTTGACGTGCTCGCCCACCGGCAGCGCGACGTTCACGGCGGGCCGCGGGAGTCCGGCGAAGCAGAGGATGGCGCGAGCCTCACTCTCCTTCAACGATCTCGACCTGGCATCGAGGTGGTCGAGGAGCCAGATCGCCTCGTCGGCGCCGTGCCGCCATTGACCAGCCAGCGCCAGGGTCCTGATCTCGGCGAGGGTGGTGTGACCCTCGTGAAGGAGCCAGTCGCCAACCTTGATTGCGTCGATCACCCGCGCGCGAGCGCAGTAGGCGATGAAGGCGGCAGCCGGTACCACGCCGACGTGGTCGGTGGGGGCCAGGCGCTTCGTGCGGTGCAGGAAGACGTTGTCGAAGGCCAGGTGCAGGTCGCCCTCGACGACGAACCGCACCGGAAGACGCGGCCCGAAGTCGAGACCCAGCTGCTGGATCCGGCTGATGCCGGTCAGATGGGCGGACGCCGGCAGGGCCAGACGAGCCGCGACCACCCAGTCGTCCGGGGTCATCTCGTGCGCCACGTGTCGCCAGACACCGCGGTAGATCGGCACGAATCGTCGGCCTTCGAGCATCTTTTTGGAGACGCCGACGTCGAGCGCCTGAGCGCGGCTGAACGGCCCGTGCATCAGGGTTTCGGGGATCGGTCGCATGCCCGGAGTCCAACCCGAGAGCCCGAGGCCCGAGCCAGGACCGACAGCGCCCTGTGGATTCAGGTGTTCGAGCGCTCGCTGTGGACGATTACTGGCCGTCCAGCGGTGGGTTCGGCTCGCTTTCGCTCGGGAAAACCGAGCCGAACCCACCGCCGCACGGATCGCGCCGCCCCCCGACGCTGACAGCACTTCTGTCATCATGCGAGGCATGAGCTACGAGCTGGGGCAGGGCACCGGACCGCTGCGGGGCGTGAAGGTCGTCGAGATCGCGGGCATCGGGCCGGGGCCGCACGCGTGCATGATCCTGGCCGACCTGGGCGCGGACGTGATCCGGGTCGAGCGGCCGGGCGGGCAGATGCTGGCCGGCGGGGCGACGATGGTGCTCAACCGCGGTCGGCCGAGCGTGGCGCTCAACCTCAAGGACCCGGAGGCCGTCGCCACCGTGCTCGAGCTGGTGAAGACCGCCGACGTGGTGATCGAGGGCATGCGACCGGGCGTCACCGAGCGCCTGGGGCTCGGCCCCGAGGACTGCCTGGCGGTCAACCCGACGGTCGTCTACGGCCGGATGACCGGCTGGGGCCAGGACGGCCCGCTCGCGCAGGCGGCCGGCCACGACATGAACTACATCGCCATCACCGGCGCGCTGCACATGATGGGCCAGGACAAGAGCCGCCCGCACTTCCCGAGCAACCTGGTCGGCGACTTCGGCGGCGGCTCGACGTACCTCGTCATCGGCATCCTCGCCGCCCTCCTCGAGGCGAAGGTCTCCGGCCAGGGCCAGGTGATCGACGCCGCGATCGTCGACGGCACCGCCCACCTCAACGCGATGACCGCGGCGTTCCTCGCCAGCGGCGGCTACCGCGAGGAGCGCGCCACCAACCTGCTCGACGGCGGCGTCCCCTTCTACGACATCTACGAGACCTCGGACGGCAAGCACGTGTCGGTCGGGTCGCTGGAGCCGCAGTTCTTCGACGCGCTCGTCACCATCCTCGGCGTCAAGGACACCTGCCCGGGGCAGGGCGAGCCGGAGCGGTACGACGAGATGCGGGCGATCCTCACCGAGACCTTCATGACCAAGACCCAGGCCGAGTGGGTCGCGATCTTCGAGGGCACGGACGCCTGCGTCGCCGGGATCATCCCCTTCACCGAGGCGGTCGAGCACCCGCACATGAAGGGCCGCGGCGTCTTCGTCGAGCACGAAGGCATCACCCAGCCGATGCCGGCGCCGCGCTTCTCCCGCACCGCGCCGAGCCTCGGCCTGCCGCCGTCGAAGGTCGCCGGCGAGCACACCCTCGAGGCGCTCACCGCCTGGGGCATCGGCGACGTCGACGCCCTCATCGAGAAGGGTGTGGCGGTCCAGGTGTGAAGCCGTTCCTCTTCATCGGCACCCGCGCCGAGGACGCCGCGGCGGACAGCGAGTACGCCGCCGTGCTCCGCTGTGCGGGTCTCGACGAGCGCGACGTGCGCCGGGTCCGGCTCGAGCGCGACAGCCTCGACACCGTCGGTCCGGTCGACCTCGACGACTGGTCCGGCGTGATCCTCGGCGGTGGGCCGTTCAACACCAGCGATCCCGAGGACACCAAGAGCCCGGCCCAGCAGCGCGCCGAGGCCGAGCTCAAGGTCCTCGCCGAGCAGGCCGTCGACCGGGACGCGCCCTTCCTCGGCGCCTGCTACGGCGTCGGCGTGCTCGGCACGCTCCGGGGCGGCGTCGTCGACCGCACGTACGCCGAGCCGATCTCCGCCCGCGAGATCGCCCTCACCGACGCCGGCCGCGAGGACCCGCTCCTCGGCACCATGCCCCCGACGTTCCAGGCGTTCCTCGGCCACAAGGAAGCGGTCAGCCGGCTCCCGGACGGCGCCGTCCTGCTGGCCTCCAGCGCCGACTGCCCGGTCCACGCCTTCCGGATCAAGCAGCGCGTCTACGCCACGCAGTTCCACCCCGAGCTCGACATCGAGGGCCTCGTCCTGCGCATCCGCACCTACGCCGGCCACGGCTACTTCGACCCGCCCGAGGCCGACGGCCTGGTCGCGATGGCGCGGTCGAGCCACGTCGAGCACCCGCCCCGGCTGCTGGCCCGTTTCGTCGAGCTCTTCTCTTGTTGACAGATATTCAGTAGGGTGCGGGACATGACGGAGCATGTCGATGTCCTCGTCGTCGGTGCCGGCCTCTCGGGCATCGGCGCGGCGTGCCGGCTGCGCACCGAGCACCCCGGCCGCAGCCTGGCGATCCTCGAGGCCCGCGATGCCATCGGCGGCACGTGGGACCTCTTCCGCTATCCCGGCATCCGCTCGGACTCCGACATGTTCACCCTCGGCTATGCCTGGCGTCCCTGGGCCGACGAGCGCGCGCTCGCCGACGGCGCGTCCATCCGCGGCTACGTCCAGGACACCGCCCGGGAGTACGGCGTCGACCGGCTGGTCCGCTTCGGGCACCGCATGCTCGCGGCCGACTGGGACTCCTCCACCGCGCTGTGGACGGTCACGGTCGAGCACGACGGCGAGACCAGCCAGCTGACGACCGGCTTCCTCTACGGCTGCACCGGCTACTACGACTACGACCAGGGCCACACGCCGGTCTTCCCGGGCCGCGACGACTTCCGCGGCACGGTGATCCACCCGCAGCACTGGCCCGAGGACCTCGACTACACCGGCAAGAAGGTCGTCGTCATCGGCTCCGGAGCGACAGCGGTGACGTTGGTGCCCGCCATGGCCGACCGCGGCGCGGGCCACGTCACGATGCTGCAGCGCTCCCCGTCGTACGTGCTCTCGCTGCCCGGCGCGGACCCGGTCGCCCACGCCCTGCGCTGGCTGCCCCAGCGGCTCCGCTTCCCGCTCGTCCGGTGGAAGTCGATCCTGACCTTCCGCTTCTTCTACCAGCGCTCGCGCCGGCGCCCCGACCAGATCCGCGGCTGGCTGCGCAAGCAGATGCTGCCGCAGCTCCCGGAGGGGTACGACGTCGACCGGCACTTCAAGCCCACCTACGACCCGTGGACCCAGCGGATGTGCTTCGTCCCGGACGGCGACCTCTTCAAGGCGATCAGCCGCGGCGACGCCTCGGTGGTCACCGACCAGATCGACACCTTCACCGAGACCGGCATCCGGCTCGCCTCCGGCGAGGAGCTGGACGCCGACATCATCGTGACCGCCACCGGTCTCAAGCTCCAGCTCTTCGGCGGCGCGACGCTGACGGTCGACGGCGAGCCGGTCAAGCCGCACGAGACGCTCGCCTACCGCGCGCTGATGCTCAGCGACGTCCCCAACCTGGCCTTCACCATCGGCTACACCAATGCGTCCTGGACCCTGAAGGCCGACCTGGTCGCCGACTTCGTGTGCCGGCTGCTGACCCGGATGGACGAGGCGGGGGCGCGCATCGTCGTGGCCCCGCGCGACCCGTCCGTCGGTGAGGAGCGGCTGATGGACTTCGAGTCCGGCTACATCCTGCGCGCGCTCGACGAGCTGCCGGTCCAGGGCGACCGCGAGCCGTGGAAGCTGCGACAGGACTACCTCGCCGACCGCAGGACGCTGGGGCGCAAGCCGGTCGACGACGGCGTGCTGCAGTTCACGTAGCCACGGATGCGGGAGTGCGCCCACCCGGCGCCTAGGCTGGGTGGTGCAGCCCGTTCCGTCTTGCCTCGGGCCGCCCGCGGGCCTCGTGCCCTGCGCCCCTCTCGGGATCCCATCGCTGGCGAGACACCCCAGCAGTGAGTAGAACCCCTTGTCTTCTGCAGTCACGACTGCGGGCTTCGCCGACCTCGGCGTGCCCGCGGACCTGTCCACCGTCCTCGCGGACCTCGGCATCATGACCCCGACGCCGATCCAGGCCGCGACCCTCCCCGACTCCCTCGCCGGACGCGACGTCCTCGGCCGGGGCCGCACCGGCTCCGGCAAGACCTACGCGTTCCTGGTCCCGCTCGTCGCCCGCCTCGCGGGTGGCAAGCCGGCGCAGAGCAAGCGCCCGCGCGCCCTCGTGCTCGCCCCGACCCGTGAGCTGGTCGCCCAGATCGAGGCCTCGCTGGCGCCGCTCGCGGCCGCCGCGGGCCTGACCACCCGCACCGTCTTCGGCGGCGTCGGCCAGCAGCCGCAGGTCGTCGGCCTGCGCCGCGGTGCCGACATCGTCCTCGCCTGCCCCGGCCGGCTCGAGGACCTCATCGGCCAGGGTCACTGCGACCTCGGCGCGATCGAGGTGACCGTGCTCGACGAGGCCGACCACATGGCCGACCTCGGCTTCCTGCCCGCCGTACGCCGCCTCCTCGACAAGACCCCGCAGGACAGCCAGCGGCTGCTCTTCTCGGCCACGCTCGACAAGGCGATCGACGTGCTGGTCAAGCGCTACCTGCGCAACCCGGTCACCCACCAGGCCGACTCGGCGCAGTCGCCGGTCGCCACCATGGACCACCACGTCCTGCACGTCGCGCGCGAGCACCGCGTGCCGGTCCTGGTCGACCTGACCAGCGCGCCCGGTCGCACCGTCGTCTTCACCCGCACCAAGCACGGCGCGAAGGCGCTCACCCGCCAGCTCAACAGCGCGGGGGTGCCCTCGGTCGAGCTGCACGGCAACCTCAGCCAGGGCGCCCGCACCCGCAACATGGAGGCCTTCCACTCCGGTCGCGCCACCACGCTGGTCGCCACCGACATCGCCGCTCGTGGCATCCACGTCGACGACGTCGCGCTCGTCGTGCACGCCGACCCGCCGGTCGAGCACAAGGCCTACCTGCACCGCTCCGGTCGTACGGCGCGGGCCGGCGCCAAGGGCACCGTCGTCACCCTGATGACCGACGACCAGGTGCGTGAGGTGCGCAGCCTGACCCGGGCCGCCGGCATCAAGCCGACGACGACCAAGGTCGTCGGCGCCAGCCACCCGGTGCTCGCCGACCTCGCCCCGGGCGAGCGCGTGCTGGTGCCCGGTGGTCTCGTGGTCGAGGCGCCGGCTCAGCAGCAGCGGCCGAAGCAGGCCCCGAAGCAGGGTCAGCGCCGGCGTCCGGCCGGGCAGCAGGGCGCTCGCCCGCAGGGCAGCGGCAACCGCCGCCGCCGCGGCGGCCGCGGCCGGCGCCCGACCTCCTCGGCCTGAGCGCCCCGAGGGGTTTGACCGTCGCGCAGACCGGTCACTTCCCGGGTGTACGCACACCCGAGGAGGTAGCGATGGGTCTGAAGGACAAGGCCGAGAACAAGGTCGACGAGCTCAAGGGCCAGGGCAAGGAGTCCGCCGGCAAGGCGACCGGTGACCGGGACCTGGAGGCCGAGGGCAAGGCCGACCAGATGGGGGCCAAGGTCAAGAACGCCGGCGAGCACCTGAAGGACGCCGCGAAGGACGTCAAGGACGGGCTGAAGAAGTAGCCTCGCCGACTGTGATCCGAGACCGCCGACGACCGCTGGTCGTCGGCGGTTTCCTCGTGCTCGGGACCGTCCTCCTCGGCATCTCCCTGCACGTCGAGCCCGGCCAGGACTGGTTCTACCCGGCCGCCCTCGTCCTCGCCGCGACCTGGGCGCTCGGCGGCGTGCTCGGCGGACCGCCGCCGCTCGGCTCCCGCTCCCCGGTCCTGCCGCTGCTCGTCGGCCTGGGGCTGGGCGCGGTCTTCGTCGTCGGGGCCCTGGTGGTGCGCGAGATTCCGGCGCTGGACGACCTGGTGGGGTCGGTGACGGCGTACGCCGAGCGCGGGTCCGGCCCGCTGATCGGCCTGGTCGCGGTGCTCACCGGGGTGTGCGAGGAGCTCTTCTTCCGCGGCGCCCTCTACGACGTCGTCGGCCGACCGGTGGTCGTGACGACGGTCGTCTACACCGTGGCGACGCTCGCGACCGGCAACGCCATGCTCGTCTTCGCGGCGGCGCTGCTCGGCCTGGTGACCGCCGTCGTCCGGGAGCGCAGCGGCGGTGTCCTCGCCCCGGCGATCGTGCACGGCACCTGGTCGCTGGTCATGCTGCTCGCGCTACCCGCGCTCTTCTAGGGCGCGGCGGACGGCCTCCTTGTAGGTCAGGGGGTCGCCCGGCACCAGGTCGAGGATCGCGTTGTCGGTGACCACGACCTCGGTGCCCATCGAGTCGATCAGGTTGCGCCCGGTGGTCGTGTCGACGTCGGTCACCAGCGAGATCCAGCGCGAGGAGAGCTGCGGGGTCAGCACCGGCACGGTGATGACGGGGACCGTGCGCCCGTCGATGACCTCGCCGGCCTGCTGGAGCATGTCGACGTAGGTCAGCTGGTCGGCGCCGCCGATCTCGAAGACGCGGCCCTTCGCGTCCTCGAGCCCGATCACGCCGGCGAGGTAGCGGACGACGTCGTCGAGCGCGATCGGCTGGGTCAGCGTGCTGGCCCACTTGGGCACCACCATCGCCGGCAGGTTCTTCACCAGCTGCCGGGTCATCTCCCACGAGATGCCGCCCGCGCCGACCACGATCGCGGCCCGCAGCACGGTGACCGGGACGCCGGACTCGCCCAGCACCCGCTCGACCTCGCGCCGGGAGCGCAGGTGCGCGGACAGCTCGTCGCCGTCGCGGCCGAGGCCGCCGAGGTAGACGATCTGCTGCACGCCGGTCGCGGCCGCGGCGAGCCCGAACGCCCGCGCGGCCTCGGCGTCCTTGCGCTCGAAGTCGGCGTCGTCGAGCGAGTGCACGAGGTAGACGGCCACGTCGACGCCGTCCATGGGGTCGCCGAGGCTGCCGGGGTCGGCCACGTCGCCGTGGACCGGCTCGCCCGGCCCGTCGTACGACTCGGGGTGGCGGGTCATCGCGCGCACGCGGTGGCCGCGGTCGAGCAGCTCGGGGACCAGGTGGCGGCCGATGAAGCCGGACGCGCCGGCGACCAGGATCGTCAGGGGTGCAGTCATCGGCCAGGTCGTACCCCGTTCCGGGACCAATGACTCTCGTCGGACCACCCGGCGGTGCCTAGCGTGGGTGCATGGACGACCCGACCCTTCCCGAGATGACCCAGCAGGAGTGCTGGGAGCTGCTCCGGGCCCGTGAGCTCGGGCGGCTTGCGTTCACGATCGTCGACGAGCAGCACATCACGCCGATCAACTACGCGGTGGACGACAGTGGCGGCGACCCCACCCTGCTCTTCCGCACCGCACCCGGCACCAAGCTCCTCGCCGTCGAGCTCGGCCACGAGGTGGCTTTCGAGGTCGACGACGTGGCCGGCGAGACCGCCGTGAGCGTCGTGGTGCGCGGCCGGGCCAGGCACCTGGAGGAGGACGAGGCGCACCGGGCCGAGCAGCTGCCGTTGCGGCCGTGGCTCGGCTCGCCGAAGTACGACGTGGTCGAGATCGTCCCGACCGCGGTCACCGGGCGCCGCTTCGAGCTGTCCCGGCCCTGGCTGCACCTGCGCCTCGACCGCTGACCGCGGCTGGCTGCTGGTTCGGCGAGGGATCTGGTGGCTCACCAAGGGATCAGGTCGAACCCGCACCTCCCGTGGCGAGTTCGCCGGGGGAAGTGTCGGCTCACCTTCATCCCTTGGTGAACCCGCACCACTCACCGGCAGGACCCAGCCGCCAGCCCAGGTGCAGCACTAGTCGCCGGACGCGCGCCGGGCGCGCCGCTCGGCGCGCTGCCGGCGGTCCTCGTCCATGCCGGCCTCGTACGCCGAGACCAGGCTGGCGATCGACAGCGGCTTGAGCCGCTCGACGACCTCGCGCAGCGTCTCCGCGCTGGCGCCGGACTCCTTGTAGACCGGCCACACCATGGTGCGGAAGAGCTCGTTGAGCTCGTGGGCGACCTGGCGGCCGTGCTCGGCGTACACCTCCGCGGCGGCGAGCGCGGCCTCGACCGGGAAGCCGAGGTCGAGCAGGCCGAGCCCCACCGACAGCTGGGAGACGGCCACCTCGTAGCGACCGCGCTTGGTGCGGAAGACGATGCCGAGGGCGGCGAGGGTGGTGAGGTCGTCGTCGCTGAGCGTCCGGCCGGTGCGCCGGTCGAGCTCCGCGCGCGACATCTCGACGGGCAGGTCGGCCTGCCACGGAGCGAGCATCGTGCGGTGCAGCGCGATCTCCTCGGGGGAGGCGTCGACGGGGATGCCGGCGACGTACCGCTCGATCGCGGAGAGCGTGAAGCCGTGCGCCTGGAGCTCCTGGACCAGCTCGAGCCGGGCGATGTGCTCGGAGCTGTAGTAGCCCGAGCGGCCGCGCCGGATCGGCGGCGGCACCAGGCCCTTGGTCGTGTAGAAGCGGATGTTGCGCACGCTCATCCCGACCCGGGCGGTCAGCTCGTCGAGGGTCAGCAGCTCGCGCCGCGTCTCGACGTTCTCGTCCATGCTCGTCAGCCCCCAGTGCGGCACGGGAGTGACCCCCGCCACAGCGACCGTCTCCTTGACGGTGACAGTAATAGTGTCACAATCGAGGAGAGGATTCCTCACCACCCCAGCTCTCTGCAGCTCTCGATACAGCTCTCGATGGAGTAGGACGGTCATGGCTGAAGCATTCGTGTACGACCACATCCGCACGCCGCGCGGCAAGGGCAAGGCGGCGGGCTCGCTGCACGAGGTCAAGCCGGTCGACCTGGTGGTCGGCCTGCTCGACGAGATCAAGGTCCGCAACCCGACCCTGGACCCCGAGCGCGTCGACGACGTCGTCCTCGGCGTGGTCTCGCCGATCGGCGAGCAGGGCGGCGACATCGCGAAGACCGCCGCGCTCAAGGCCGGCTACCCCGAGACGGTGGCCGGCGTGCAGCTCAACCGCTTCTGTGCCTCGGGTCTCGAGGCGGTCAACCAGGCGGCGTCCCGCGTCCGCGGCGGCTTCGAGGACCTCATCCTCGCCGGCGGCGTCGAGTCGATGAGCCGGGTCGCGATGGGCTCCGACGGCGGCGCGTGGGCCTCCGACCCGGCCACCGCGCTGACGACCGGCTTCGTGCCGCAGGGCATCGGCGCCGACCTGATCGCCACCATCGAGGGCTGGAGCCGGCACGACGTCGACGCGTACGCCGCGGAGTCCAACCACCGCGCCGCGAAGGCGTGGGCCAACGGCTACTTCTCCAACGCCATCGTCCCGGTCAAGGACCTCAACGGCCTGACCGTGCTCGACACCGACGAGCTGATCCGCCCGGACACGACGCCGGAGGGCCTGGCCGGCCTCAAGCCGAGCTTCGCCCAGATCGGTCGCGACGCGGGCTTCGACGACGTCGCGCTGGAGAAGTACCACTGGGTCGAGAAGATCGACCACGTCCACCACGCCGGCAACAGCTCCGGCATCGTCGACGGCGCGGCCCTGGTCGCGATCGGCTCCGAGGAGGTCGGCAGCCAGCTCGGCCTCACCCCGCGGGCGCGCATCATCGCGACCGCCGTCTCCGGCGCCGACCCGACGATCATGCTCACCGGTCCCGCCCCGGCCGCCCGCAAGGCGCTGGCCAAGGCCGGGCTCGAGGTGGAGGACATCGACCTCTTCGAGATCAACGAGGCCTTCGCCGCCGTCGCCATGCGCTTCATGCGCGACCTCGGCATCAGCCACGAGATCACCAACGTCAACGGTGGCGCGATCGCGATGGGCCACCCGCTCGGCGCGACCGGCGCGATGATCCTCGGCACCCTCGTCGACGAGCTCCAGCGCCGCGACCTGCGCCGCGGCCTCGCCACGCTCTGCGTCGGCGGCGGCATGGGCATCGCCACCATCGTCGAGATCGTCTGACCAGAACAGGAACTCACACACCCATGAGCACCAGCACCGAGCAGCAGACGGCCGTCCACTACGAGCGCGACGCCGACGGCATCGTCACCCTCACCCTCGACGACCCGACCGCCAGCGCCAACACGATGAACGAGCTCTACCAGGAGTCGATGGCCGCCGCCGTGCAGAAGCTGTACGACGAGGTCGACGACGTGACGGGCGTCGTGATCGCCAGCGCCAAGAAGACCTTCTTCGCGGGCGGCAACCTCAAGAACATGATGCAGGCGACCAAGGACGACGCCGCGCCGGTCTTCGCGATGGGCGAGGCGGTCAAGGCCGGGCTGCGCAGGCTCGAGCTCTACCCGCGCCCGGTCGTCGCCGCGATCAACGGCGCCGCGCTCGGCGGTGGCTACGAGATCTGCCTGGCCTGCAACCACCGCATCGCCGTCGACGACCGCTCGGTCAAGATCGGCCTGCCCGAGTCGACGCTCGGCCTGCTTCCCGGCGGCGGCGGCGTGACCCGCGTCGTCCGCCTCCTCGGCCTGCAGCAGGGCCTGATGGACGTGCTGCTCCCGGGCACGCAGTTCTCCCCGGACGCCGCGAAGGAGAAGGGCCTGGTCGACGAGCTGGTCGCGACCCGCGAGGAGCTGGTCCCGGCCGCGAAGGCGTGGATCAAGGCCAACCCCGACGAGGCGCAGAACCCCTGGGACAAGCCCGGCTACAAGATGCCCGGTGGCACCCCGAAGACCCCGGCGCTCGCGGGCTTCCTGCCGGCCTTCCCGGCGCTGCTGCGCAAGCAGACCAAGGGCGCGGTCTACCTCGCCCCGCGGGCGATCCTCTCGGCCGCGGTCGAGGGCGCGAGCGTCGACTTCGACACGGCGTCGCGGATCGAGTCGCGCTACCTGACGAACCTGATCGTCAACCAGGGCTCGAAGAACATGATCCAGGCGTTCTTCTTCGACCTGCAGGCGATCAACGCCGGCAAGCTCCGCCCGCAGGGCATCGAGCCCTACAAGGCGACCAAGGTCGGCGTCCTCGGCGCCGGCATGATGGGCGCCGGCATCGCCTACTCCTGCGCCCGCGCGGGCATGCAGGTCGTGCTCAAGGACGTGTCCGCCGAGGGCGCGGCCAAGGGCAAGGCCTACTCCGAGGGCCTCAACGCCAAGGCGATCTCGCGCGGCAAGCTCACCGAGGAGAAGTCCCAGGAGCTCCTGATGAGGATCACCCCGACCGCCGACCCGGCCGACCTGGCCGGCTGCGACCTGGTGATCGAGGCGGTCTTCGAGGACCCGTCCCTGAAGAAGCAGGTCTTCGCCGAGATCGCGCCGTACGTCAACCCGGACGCGCTGCTCTGCTCCAACACCTCCACGCTCCCGATCACCGAGCTGGCCACCGGCGTCGACCGGCCCGCCGACTTCATCGGCCTGCACTTCTTCAGCCCCGTCGACAAGATGCCGCTCGTCGAGATCATCAGGGGCAAGGAGACCTCGGACGTCGCGCTGGCCAGGGCCTACGACGTCGTGCAGCAGATCAGGAAGACGCCGATCGTCGTCAACGACAGCCGCGGCTTCTACACCTCGCGGGTCATCGGCACGATGGTCAACGAGGGCCTCGCGATGGTCGCCGAGGGCCAGCAGCCCTGGTCGATCGAGCGGGCCGCGACGCAGGCCGGCTACCCCGTCGGCCCGCTGCAGCTGACCGACGAGCTCAACATGGTGCTGATGGGCAAGATCGCCAAGGCCACCAAGGACGCCGCCGAGCGCGACGGCGGCACCTACGACCCGCACCCGGGCAGCCTGGTCGTCGAGAAGATGATCGAGCTCGGCCGCCCGTCGCGGCTCGAGGGCGCCGGCTTCTACGAGTACGCCGACGGCAAGCGCGGCTCGATGTGGTCCGGCCTCGCCGAGCAGTTCCCGATCGCCGACGCCATCCCCTTCCAGGACATGAAGGACCGGATGCTCTTCGCGGAGGCCATCGAGACCGCGAAGTGCTTCGAGGAGGGCGTCATCGAGTCGGCCGCCGCGGCCAACATCGGCTCGATCATGGGCATCGGCTTCCCGGCCATGACCGGCGGCGCCGCGCAGTTCATGCAGGGCTACCAGAACGCAGCCGGTCAGGTGGGCCTGGGCGCGTTCGTGGCCCGCGCCGACGAGCTCGCCGACGCGTACGGCGAGCGCTTCCGCCCGACGTCGTACCTGCGCGAGCTGGCCGCGTCCGGCGGCTCGTTCCCTGCCTGACGCCGACCCGGCAGCAACAGCACGCTGACCCGGCAGGAAGTCTCTGCCGGGTCAGCGGGCGCCGAACCAGGGGTGGTGCAGGTCGTAGAAGGTCGCGCCGGCCATCGCGTAGGCGAGCTCGGCCTGCACGTCCTCCGGCGGCTCGACGGTCTCGCCACCGCGGGCGCTCGCCTCGTCGGTGAAGGCGACCGTCTCGGTGAAGGTGCCGTCCGGCTCGATCGCCAACGTGGCCCCGAGGATCTCCGGCCGCATCCGCTTGAGCTCGGTCGGGTCCGAGGCGATCAGCCGGCGCAGTCGCTCGGGGTCGTCGACCCTGCCGCGGATGACCTGCACGAAGCCGGCCTCGTCCGAGCCGCCGTCGAAGAGCAGGGTCACGTCGTCGGAGTCGTGGAACTCCACGGGCCCGTCGAAGCAGGCCATCATCTCCTCGGCCCAGCGACCCTGCTCCGGACGCTCCGAGTTGGCCATGGCCGACTCCCGGTCGGTGAAGCGGACGACCGCCACGAAGAGGTCGTCGTCGGTGAAGCCGTAGGTGCCGCCGAGCCAGCCGTCCGCGCCGGGCGCGAGCTCCTCGGGCCACCTGTCCAGCACCGCGCGCAGCTCGTCCTGCCGCGTGCACGTGCCCTGGATGATCTGGATGAACATCTTCCGACGCTAGTCCCGGGCGAGCCGCCCCGTCATCGCCGGATTTCGCGAGCCTTCTACGCTGCCGCGCATGGGTCTTCTCCTCCTGGTCCGGCACGGCCAGGCGTCGTTCGGTGCCGACGACTACGACGTCCTCTCGGAGATCGGGTGGGAGCAGGGCCGCCGGCTCGGCGGCTGGCTGGCCGAGCGCGGCCTGACACCCGACGTCGTCGTCCGCGGATCGATGCGCCGGCACCGCGAGACGCTCGACGCGATGACCGAGGCGGCCGGCTGGACCACCGAGCCGGTCGTCGACGACCGGTGGGACGAGTTCGACCACCTCGCGGTCGTCCGCGCTCAGGGCGAGAGCGTCGACGGCCTGGACCGGCGCGGCTTCCAGCAGCTCTTCGAGCGGGCCACGTCGCGGTGGACCGCCGGGGTCGGCGACTACCCCGAGACGTACGCCGGCTTCGTCGGCCGGGTCGACGCGGCGCTGGACGCGGCCGCCGCCGAGGCGGGGTCGGGGCGCACTGTCGTCGCGGTCAGCTCCGGTGGGCCGATCGGCGTCGCGTGCGCGCGCCTGGTCGACCCCGAGGCGGACCCGGGCGGCACGGCCCGGCTGTGGGCCCGCTTCAACGCCGTGACGGTCAACTCGTCGGTGACCCGGGTGGTCGTCGGCTCCACCGGCGCCCGGCTGCTGACCTTCAACGAGCACCCGCACCTCGACGGGGACGCGATCACCTACCGGTAACGCTTCTGTTTCCCGGACGATTTCCTGCGTCCACTCTCTTGACGCGGCCGATTTCGTGATCTTGGGTGGACGCCACGTGCCCGTCCACCATCGGGGGAGGGCGCGATCCTCTCGGCAACTCTCGTGGACGGAGCCCTAGGTGCCAGTTCGAATCCCGAGGCCGGTCCGGCATGCCGCCGGCCTCTTCGCGGCCGGTGCGGTCGTGACCAGCATGCTCGTCGCCGCCTCGCCGGCGACGGCCGCCTCCACCGCCCCTGCGGTGAAGGCCCCGCTCAGCCAGCTCACCGCTGGCCGCTACATCGTCACGCTCAAGGCCCCAGCGGCCTCGGGCTACAAGGGCGCCAACCCGAAGTACGCCGCGACGTACTCGCGGACCGGAAGCTTCAACTCCCGGTCCGCAGCGGTCGCCGCCTACTCCAGCCACCTCCGTGACACGCAGACGAAGGTCGCGAAGTCAGTCGGCGCCACCGCCGCGGGTCACCTCACGATGGCCACGAACGGCTTCGTCGCCGACCTGAGCGCCAAGCAGGCCCAGTCGCTGGCGACCGACAGCCGGGTGCTGCTGGTGGACCGGTCCGAGAGCCTCCACGTGACGTCGACCAACACAGCCGACTTCCTCGGCATGAACGGCAAGAAGGGCGCCTGGGCCAAGCACGGCGGCCAGAAGAACGCCGGCGCCGGCATCGTCATCGGCGACCTGGACACCGGCATCTGGCCCGAGTCCAAGTCGTTCAAGGGCGCGAAGCTGACGACCAAGCCGCAGACCGCGTGGGACATCTCTCAGACCGGCACCGCCACCACGATGGAGAAGGCGGACGGCACCTACTTCCACGGCGAGTGCGAGGCCGGTGACGGCTGGGCCGCCACCGACTGCACCACCAAGATCATCAGCGCCCGCTACTACGGCGACGGCTTCACCGCGACGGTCCCGCCGTCGGAGTGGTCGCCCTACGAGCAGGACTCCGCGCGCGACGGCGGCGGCCACGGCTCGCACACCGCCAGCACCGCGGCCGGCGAGCAGGTCGACAACGTCACCGTCGAGGGCCGCAAGTTCGGCACCGTCGTCGGCATGGCGCCGGCCGCCAAGCTCGCCGTCTACAAGGTCTGCTGGGAGGCCGCCGACCCCGACAAGAGCTCGTGCACGACGCCCGACATCGTCCAGGCGATCGACCAGGCCGTCGCCGACGGCGTCGACGTGATCAACTACTCGATCGGCGGCTCGGCGAGCGCCGACCTCGACTCCATCCAGGCTGCGTTCGAGGGGGCCGCCGAGGCGGGCGTCTTCATCTCGGCCTCGGCCGGCAACAGCGGTCCGTCCGCGTCGACGCTCGACAACGCGACCCCGTGGATCACCACCGTCGCCGCCAGCACCTACGTCAACTTCGAGAACACGCTGGTGCTCGGCAACGGCAAGAAGATCGTCGGCGCCTCGATCAGCGACAAGACCCTCACCGACAAGCCGCTCGTCGCCTCGACCGACGTGATGGCCGAGGGTGCGGACGAGGACGACGCCAAGCTCTGCGGCCCCGACACCCTCGGGGACGCCTCCGGCGACATCGTGGTCTGTGCGCGTGGCGTCTACGACCGGGTCGCCAAGAGCGCCGAGGTCAAGCGTGCCGGCGGCATCGGCATGGTGCTGATCAACCCGTCGGAGAACAGCCTCGACGCCGACTTCCACTCGGTGCCGACGATCCACATCTCCGACACCGACGGCCCGAAGGTCTACAACTACCTGGCCTCGGCCGGCAACAAGGCCACGGCGTCGTTCAAGCTCGGCAACGTCACCGGCACGAAGACCCCGCTGCCGCAGGTCGCGGGCTTCTCCTCGCGCGGCCCGACGCCGCTCGCCGGTGGTGACCTGCTCAAGCCGGACATCTCGGCGCCGGGCGTGAGCGTCCTCGCCGCGGTCGCGCCGCCGTCCAACTCGGGCCGCAAGTACGACCTCTACTCCGGCACGTCGATGGCGGCTCCGCACATCACCGGTCTGGCCGCCTTCATCCAGAGCAAGCACCCGATGTGGACGCCGGCGGAGATCAAGTCGGCGCTGATGACCACGGCCACGCCCACCAAGACCGCCGCGGGCAAGGCGTCGACCGACGCGCTCGCGCAGGGGTCGGGCGAGGTCAGCCCCAAGAAGATGTTCGACCCGGGGCTGTTCGTTACCTCCGGCGCGACGCAGTGGCAGGGCTTCATCCAGAGCCTGGGCTACGACATCGGTGTCGACCCGGTCGACGCCAAGCAGGTCAACGTCCCGTCGATGGCCGACGGCTCGGTGACCGGCGAGACGTCCTTCACCCGCACCTTCCGGGCGTCCCGTGCGGGCACCTGGACGATCAAGGGCGGGGTCCCGGGCTTCACGATGCACACCAGCGTGAAGAAGATCGTGTCCAAGCGGGTCAACGACCTGCAGGAGGTCACCTTCACCTTCACCCGGGACGACGCCGCGCTGGGCGACTACTCCCAGGGCGCGGTCACGCTGTCCGGCCCGACCTCGGTCCGGATCCCGGTGGCCCTGCGGCCGCTGAGCGTGGACGCTCCGGGCACGGTCTCCGGCACCGGCACCTCCGGCTCGGAGGACGTGGCGATCACGGCCGGCTTCACGGGCAACCTGGACATCGGGACCCACGGGATGGCCGAGTCCGACACGAAGTCGGACTCGGTCGCGGCGGGTGACTACAACATGGAGTGCGTGACAGTCGCCGCCGACAGCTCGCTCGCGAGGTTCGAGGTCGACGCGGTGGACGCCGACGCCGACATCGACATGTACGTCTACGCCAGCGACTCCTGCGACCAGGCCGACATCACGGCCGAGGTGGGCTCGTCGGCGACCGCCTCGGGCGACGAGGCGGTGACGCTCCAGGATCCTGACCCGGGTACCTACCTGGTCGAGATCGACGGCTACGCGCCGGGGGCCTCCGGGTCGCCGATCCCGTACGACTTCGACTTCTGGGACATCGACCCGACGACCACCGCGGGCGACCTCACGGTCACCCCGAACCCGGTCCCGGTCACCCAGAACGAGGAGACGTCGGTGACGGTGTCGTGGTCCGGCCTGGATGCCGACAGCCACTACCTCGGCTTCCTGTCCTACCCGGAGACCGACGCCATCACGCTGGTCGACGTCACGTCGTAGCCAGCAGCACGAAGCAGCACCCAGCAGCACCGGTACGGCGCCCGGGACCCACGTGGTCCCGGGCGCCGTCCCATGTCCGCTGCTGTCCGGTCGTGTCCGCAGGCCCCCGTACAAGAAAAAGTCAGGCTTGACTGTTTGTTGGTGACCGACCATGCTGACGGGCATGGCCAGCTCTCCCGCGTCCGCCCGCGTGCCGCAGGAGGAGCGGACCCGGGCGATGCGGGCCCGGCTGCTCGAGGCGACCGTCGACTGCCTGGTCGAGCGCGGCTTCGCCGGGACCTCGACCACCCTGGTCTCCGAGCGGGCCGGCGTCAGCCGGGGTGCCCAGCTCCACCACTTCCCGACCAAGAACGCCCTCGTCGTCGCCGCGGTCGAGCACCTGACCGAGAAGCGGGGCGCCGAGCTCGCCGAGGCCGCCGCCACGCTGCCGATCGGTCCGAGCCACACCCGCGCGGTGCTGCAGGTGCTCGGCGACCACTTCGCCAGTCCGGTCTTCGCGGCCGCGCTCGAGCTCTGGAACGCCGCCCGCACCGACCCCGCCCTGCTCGCGGCCGTCGCTCCCCTGGAGCAGCGGGTCGGCCGCGAGACCCACCGGCTGACCGTCGAGCTGCTCGGCATCGACGAGTCGGTGCCCGGCAACCGCGAGCTCGTCCAGGCCACGCTCGACCTGGTGCGCGGTCTCGGCCTGGCCAACACGATCGGCAACGACGCCCGCCGCCGCGGGCGGATCCTCGACCGCTGGGCCGAGGTGCTGGAGAGGGAGATCCCATGAGCCTGCTCGACGACCTGCTGGCCGACCTGAAGGTCGAGGGCGACCGGCTCTGGACCGCCGTCGCCGGCCTGGACGAGGGTGGCTGGCAGACCGCCACCCCCGCCGACGGGTGGACCGTCGCGACCCAGGTCGCGCACCTGGCCTGGACCGACGAGATGGCGGTGCTCGCCGCCGGGGCGCGGACGCCCGAGGGCAAGGAGGCCTGGGACGCCGTCGTCCTCGAGGCGCTCCAGGACCCCGACGGGTACGTCGACGCGGCGGCCCTGGAGGTAGCCCGGCTCGCCCCGGAAGCGCTGCTCGCCCGGTGGGGTGCCGCCCGCGAGGGGCTCGGCCGCGCCCTGCGCGACTACCCGTCCGGCGAGCGGATGCCGTGGTTCGGCCCGCCGATGTCGCCGGCGTCGATGGCCACCGCGCGCTTCATGGAGACGTGGGCCCACGCGCTCGACGTCTACGAGGCACTCGGGATCGACCCGGAGCAGAGCGACCGGGTGCGCCACGTGGCGCACCTCGGCGTCCGCACCCGCGACTTCGCGTTCTCCGTGCACGAGCTCGCGCCGCCGGCCGAGGAGTTCCGCGTCGACCTCGTGTCGCCCTCGGAGGAGCAGTGGTCATGGGGTCCGGAGGGCGCCGCGCAGACGGTGACCGGCTCGGCGTGGGACTTCGCCCTGCTCGTCACCCAGCGGGTCCATCGCGACGACACCGACCTGGTCGCGAGCGGCACCGACGCCGAGCAGTGGCTGCGGATCGCGCAGGCCTTCGCCGGCCCTTCGGGTGAGGGGCGGGCCAAGGCGTGAGGATCGGCAACTGCTCCGGCTTCTACGGCGACCGGCTCTCCGCGATGCGCGAGATGCTCGAGGGCGGCGAGCTGGACTACCTCACGGGCGACTACCTCGCCGAGCTGACCATGCTCATCCTCGGCAAGGACACCATGAAGGACCCGTCCCTCGGCTACGCGAAGACCTTCGTGCGCCAGGTCGAGGACTGCCTCGGCCTCGCCCTCGAGCAGGGCGTGCGGATCGTCAGCAACGCCGGCGGCCTCAACCCCGCCGGCCTCGCCGACAAGCTGCGCGAGGTGGCGCAGGGGCTCGGGCTCGACCCCGCCATCGCCCACGTCGAGGGCGACGACGTACGTGCGTTGAGCTTCGAGGGTGCACTCACCGCCAACGCCTACCTGGGCGGCTTCGGCATCGCCGCCGCGCTGCGCGAGGGCGCCGACATCGTCGTCACCGGCCGGGTCACCGACGCCTCGCTCGTGGTCGGACCCGCGATCGCGCACCACGGCTGGACGCCGACGTCGTACGACGAGCTGGCCGGCGCCGTCGTCGCCGGGCACGTGCTCGAGTGCGGCTGCCAGGCGACCGGCGGCAACTTCTCCGGCTTCACGACGCTGCCCCACGACGGCAGCCCCCTGGGCTTCCCGCTCGCCGAGATCGCGGCCGACGGCAGCAGCGTCATCACCAAGCACGCGGGCACCGGCGGCGCGGTCACGGTCGACACCGTGACCGCCCAGCTGATGTACGAGATCCAGTCCACGCGCTACCTCAACCCCGACGTCACGACGCTGCTCGACACCATCGAGCTCGCCGAGGTCGGGCACGACCGGGTGTCGGTCGCGGGCGTGCGCGGCGAGGCGCCGCCCGAGCGGCTCAAGGTCTGCGTCAACGAGCTCGGCGGCTTCCGCAACACCGTCGAGCTGGTGCTCACCGGCCTCGACATCGACGCCAAGGCCGACTGGGTCCGCGAGCAGCTGACCCCGTCCCTGACCGCCAGCGAGGTGAGCTGGACCCGCACCGCGCTGCCGCCCGCCGACGCCGACACCGAGGAGGGCGCGTCCGCCCTGCTGCGCTGCACCGTCAAGGACCCGAAGCCCGACCCGGTCGGCCGCGGCTTCACCGCCGCCGCGGTCGAGCTCGCGCTCGCGTCCTACCCCGGCTTCACGATGACCGCGCCGCCGGCCGCGCCCGCGCCGTACGGCGTCTATCGCGCGGAGTACGTCGAGCGCTCGGCCGTCACCCACACCGTCGTGCACGCGGACGGCCGTCGCGAGGTCGTCGCCGACCCGACCGACTTCTCCGACCCCGAGCACACCGACAGCCTGCGACCCTCGCCCTACCCCGCCCCGCCGGACACCCTCACTCGCCGCGCGCCGCTCGGCTCGTTCGTGCACGCGCGGTCGGGCGACAAGGGCGGCGACGCCAACCTGGGGCTGTGGGTGGTCCACGACGGCTCGGGCAAGTACGCCGCACGGGTCACCTGGCTGACCAAGCTGATCACCCCGCGCAAGATCCGCGAGCTCGTCCCTGAGGCCGCCGAGCTCGAGGTCGAGGTGCACGTGCTCCCCAACCTCGGCGGCATCAACGTGCTGATCCGCGGGCTGCTCGGCGACGGCGTCGCCGCGTCGACCCGCTTCGACCCGCAGGCCAAGGGCCTCGGCGAGTGGGTCCGCTCGCGGATCGTCCACGTCCAGGAGGGGCTGCTCTGATGTCGGAGCTCCACGAGCTCGGCGCCGAGTTCACCCGCCGCGAGGTGACGCCCCACCTCCAGGAGTGGGAGGACGCCGGCGAGATCCCGCGGTCGCTCCACCTCGCCGCCGCGAAGCAGGGCCTGCTGGGGATCTCCTTCCCCGAGGAGGTCGGCGGGCAGGGCGGCGACGTGCTCGACACGGTGGACCTGCAGGAGGGGATGTTCGCCGAGGGCGCCTCGTCCGGTCTGATGGCGGCGCTCTTCACCGGCGGGATCGCGCTCCCGCACATCGCTGCGTCGGGCAACGCCGACCTGGTCGACCGCTTCGTCCGGCCGACGCTGGCCGGCGAGATGATCGGCGCGCTCGGCATCACCGAGCCCGGCGGCGGCTCCGATGTCGGAGCGGTCCGTACGACGGCGGTCCGCGACGGCGACCACTTCGTCGTCAACGGCGCCAAGACCTTCATCACGAGCGGGGTGCGCGCCGACTTCGTGACCACCGCGGTCCGCACCGGCGGCCCCGGCGCCGGCGGCGTCAGCCTGCTCGTGATCGAGAAGGGGACTCCCGGCTTCACCGTCGACCGGGCCCTGTCGAAGATGGGCTGGCACTGCTCCGACACCGCCGAGCTGTCGTTCGTCGACGTCCGGGTCCCGGTGGCCAACCTCGTCGGCGAGGAGCACAGCGGCTTCGCGCAGATCGCCCAGCAGTTCGTGGTCGAGCGGCTCGCGCTCGCCGTCCACGCCTACGGCATCGCCGGCCGGTCGCTCGAGCTGACGGCGGCCTACTGCCGCGACCGCGACACCTTCGGCAAGCCGCTGGTCAGCCGGCAGGTGGTCCGGCACAAGCTCGTCGAGATGCGAAGACAGGTCGAGGTCGCGCGCACCTACACGCGCGAGGTCGCGCGCCGGCACGCGGCCGGAGAGTTCGTGGTCGCCGAGGCCTGCCTCGCCAAGCAGACCGCGGTCGACTGCGCGACGTACGTCTGTGACCAGGCCGTCCAGCTGCACGGCGGGACGGGATACATGCACGGGACCGAGGTGGAGCGGCACTACCGCGACGCCCGGATCCTGCCGATCGGAGGAGGGGCCAGCGAAGTGCTGACCGATCTAGCCGCCAAGCTGCTGGGCTACGCGTCATGAGGGGGCACTCGTGAAGGGCGAGGTGACGCTCCGGATGGACGCCGCGCCGGAGCAGGTGTGGGACCTCGTCAGCGACGTGACCCGCATCGGTGAGTTCTCGCCGGAGACCTTCGAGGCGAAGTGGACACGCGGCTCGACCGGGCCGGTGAAGGGCGCGCAGTTCAAGGGACACGTCAAGCGCAACGGCGTCGGCCCGACGTACTGGACGCTCTGCACGGTGACCGCCTGCGAGCCCGGCCGGGTCTTCGAGTTCTGCGTCGGCGCCGACAACATCACCGTCAACAACTGGGGCTACCGCATCGAGCCGGACGGCGACGGCTCGCTGGTCACGGAGTACTTCCGGCTCGAGCCCCGGCTCTACCTGCGCCTCTACTGGCTGCTGCTCGGCGCGCTGCGCGGCCGCACCAACGAGCGCGGCATGCGCACCACCCTCGAGCGGATGAAGGAGGTCGTCGAGCGTGGCTGACCACCGCACGGCCATGCTCGAGAAGCTCGCCGACCTCGACGCCGAGCACGCCAAGGCCGTCGCCGGCGGCGGGGAGAAGTACGCCGGACGCCACCACGCGCGCGGCAAGCTGCTGCCCCGCGAGCGGATCGAGCTGCTCGTCGACGAGGGCTCCGCCTTCCTCGAGCTCTCCCCGCTGGCGGGCTGGGGCTCGGACTTCACCGTCGGTGCCTCGGTCGTCACGGGCATCGGCGTCGTCGAGGGCGTGGAGTGCCTGATCACCGCCAACGACCCGACGGTCAAGGGCGGCGCCTCCAACCCGTGGACGGTGAGGAAGATCTTCCGGGCCGCGCAGATCGCCGAGGAGAACGGCCTCCCGACGATCTCGCTGGTCGAGTCCGGCGGTGCTGACCTGCCGACCCAGAAGGAGATCTTCATCCCGGGCGGCAAGCTCTTCCGCGACCTCACCCGCGCCTCGGCGCGCAAGGAGCCGACGATCGCGCTGGTCTTCGGCAACTCCACGGCCGGCGGCGCCTACGTGCCCGGCATGTCCGACTACACGGTGATGGTCAAGGAGCAGGCGAAGGTCTTCCTCGGCGGCCCGCCGCTGGTGAAGATGGCGACCGGCGAGGAGTCCGACGACGAGTCGCTCGGCGGCGCCGAGATGCACGCCCGGACCTCGGGCCTCGCGGACTACCTGGCCGAGGACGAGCTCGACGCGATCCGGATCGGGCGCCGCATCGTGGCCCGGCTCAACTGGCAGAAGGCCACGGCCGCGCCGTCGGCGTACGCGGAGCCGGACGAGGACCCCGACAGTCTGCTCGACCTGATCCCGGCCGACCTCAAGGAGCCCTTCGATCCGCGCGAGGTGATCCGCCGGCTGTGCGACGGGGTCTCCCCGACGAACGGCGCCGTCTTCGACGAGTTCAAGCCGCTCTACGGCACCTCGCTGGTCACGGGATGGGCGAAGCTGCACGGTCGCCCGATCGGCATCCTCGCCAACGCCCAGGGCGTGCTCTTCTCCGAGGAGGCGCAGAAGGCGACGCAGTTCGTGCAGCTCGCCAACCAGACCGACACGCCCCTGCTCTTCCTGCACAACACCACCGGCTACATGGTCGGCAAGGAGTACGAGCAGGGCGGGATCATCAAGCACGGCGCGATGATGATCAACGCGATCAGCAACTCCACCGTGCCGCACCTGACGGTGATCATGGGCGCGTCGTACGGCGCCGGCAACTACGGCATGAACGGCCGCGCCTACGACCCGCGCTTCCTCTTCACCTGGCCCTCCGCGAAGTCCGCGGTGATGGGCCCGGCGCAGCTCGCCGGCGTGCTCTCGATCGTCGCGCGCGCGGCGGCCGAGGGTCGCGGGCAGGAGTACGACGAGGAGGCCGACGCCGGCATGCGGGCCTTCATCGAGGCCTCCGTCGAGGAGCAGTCGCTGCCGTTCTTCCTCTCCGGGATGCTCTACGACGACGGCGTCATCGACCCGCGCGACACCCGCACGGTGCTGGGCATCTGCCTGTCCGTGATCGAGAACAAGCCCATCGTGGGCACCGACCGATTCGGGGTGTTCCGGCCATGATCAAGCGACTGTTGGTCGCCAACCGGGCCGAGATCGCGAGCCGCGTCTTCCGGACCTGCCACGCGCTCGGCATCGAGACCGTCGCGATCCACTCCGACGCGGACGCCGATCTGCCCTACGTCCGCGAGGCCGACACCGCCGTACGCCTGCCGGGCAACGCGCCGGGCGAGACCTACCTGCGGATCGACCTGGTTCTCGACGCGGCCCGTCGCGCGGGGGCCGACGCGGTCCACCCCGGCTACGGCTTCCTGTCCGAGAACGCCGACTTCGCCCGCGCCGTCGTCGACGCCGGTCTCACCTGGGTCGGGCCGACGCCCGAGTCGATCGAGGCCATGGGCTCGAAGATCCGGGCCAAGGAGATCATGAAGGCCGCCGGCGTACCCGTGCTCGAGGCGCCGGCCGAGCCGACCGAGGCCGACCTGCCGCTGCTCGTGAAGGCATCCGCCGGTGGTGGTGGTCGCGGGATGCGCGTCGTCCGTCGCCTCGAGGACCTGGCCGGCGAGATCGCGAAGGCCGAGGCGGAGGCGCTGTCGGCGTTTGGCGACGGGACCGTCTTCGTCGAGCCGTACGTCGAGCGCGGTCGGCACGTCGAGGTCCAGGTCGTCGGGACGAGCGTGTTCGGCGAGCGGGACTGCTCGATCCAGCGCCGTCACCAGAAGGTCGTCGAGGAGGCGCCGGCGCCGGACCTGCCCGACGAGGTCCGCACCGGGCTGCACGAGGCGGCCCGGAAGGCGGCCGAGGCGGTCGGCTACCGCGGCGCGGGCACCGTGGAGTTCCTCTACGACCCGTCCGCCGAGCGGTTCTTCTTCCTGGAGATGAACACCCGGCTCCAGGTCGAGCACCCGGTCACGGAGCTGGTGCACGACACGGACCTCGTCGAGCTCCAGCTCATCGCGGCCGAGGCCGACGCCTTCGGGGTCCGGGCCGGGGCGCCGCAGGGCCACGCGATCGAGGTGCGGCTGTACGCCGAGGACCCGGCGGCCGACTACCAGCCGCAGAGCGGCACGCTGACCACGTTCGAGATCCCGCTCGAGGACGGGATCCGCGTGGATGCCGGCTTCGAGTCGGGCAGCGAGGTGTCGACCCACTACGACGCCATGCTGGCCAAGGTGATCGCCTACGCGCCGACGCGGCACGCGGCGGCCCGCAAGCTCGCCGGCGTCCTGTCCCGGGCTCGGATCCACGGAGTGGTCACCAACCGCGACCAGCTGGTCGCGATCCTGCGCGACCCGCGATTCATCGCGGGTGACGTGTCGACCGACTTCCTCGAGGGCTTCGAGACAGGGGCCGGCGCGCCTTCCTCGACCACCGGGGCCGCGGTGGCGGCCGCGATCGCGCTGGCCGAGCAGGCCAAGGAGCGTCGTACCGTCCAACGCGGCATCCCGGTCGCGTGGCGCAACGTGGTGTCGCAGCCGCAGCGGACGGTCTTCGAGGAGGCCGAGGTCGAGTGGCTCGGCGCGTACGCCGTGGACGGGCACGAGGTCGTCGCCGCCGGTCCGGCGGAGGTCACGCTGGAGACCGACGGGGTGCGCACGACCTACTCGATCACCGTCAACGGCGCGGATGTGGACGTCGACAGCAGTCGCGGCCACGTGCACCTGACCCGGGTGCCGCGCTTCGTCGACCCGGCCGACCAGGTCGCCAGTGGCAGCCTGCTCGCGCCGATGCCCGGCACGGTCGTGAGCGTGGCCGTCGAGGCGGGCCAGCGGGTCGGGGCCGGGCAGCAGGTGCTGGTGCTCGAGGCGATGAAGATGCAGCACACCGTGAGCGCGCCGTACGCCGGCACGGTCACCGAGATCGACGTGAAGCCCGGCGCGCAGGTCGCCGCCGGGGAGGTCCTAGCAGTGGTGGAGGAGCAGGAGTGAGCACGTTCAGCGAGACCGAGGAGCGCCAGGAGCTGCGCAAGGCCGTGGCCCGGCTGGCCGGCAAGTACGGCCGCGAGTGGTTCACCGAGAAGGCCCGCGCCGGCGAGAAGACCACCGAGCTCTGGCTGGAGATCGGGAAGAACGGCTACCTCGGCATCAACATCCCCGAGGAGTACGGCGGCGGAGGCGGCGGCATCGGCGACATCGCGGCGGTCTGCGAGGAGCTGGCCGCGCAGGGCTGCCCGCTGCTGCTCATGGTCGTCAGCCCGGCCATCTGCGGGACGATCATCACCAAGTACGGCACGCCTGAGCAGAAGCAGCGCTGGCTCCCGGGCATCTGCGACGGCACCGGCACGATGGCCTTCGCGATCACCGAGCCGGACGCCGGCACCAACACCCACAACATCACCACGACCGCCCGGAAGGACGGCGACGAGTGGGTGCTCAACGGCCGCAAGATCTACATCTCCGGCGTCGACGAGGCCGACAACGTGCTTGTCGTGGCGCGGGCCGAGGACAGCAGGACCGGCAAGGTGAAGCCGGTGCTCTTCGTCGTGCCGACCGACTCCGCGGGCTTCGAGTACCAGGCGATCCCGATGGAGATCGTCAGCCCCGAGCTGCAGTTCCAGGTCTTCATCGACGACGTCCGGTTGCCGGCCGACGCGATCGTGGGCGACGAGGACGGCGGCCTCGCACAGCTCTTCTCCGGACTCAACCCCGAGCGGATCATGGCCGCCTCGTTCTCGACCGGCCTGGCCCGCTACGCGCTGGGCAAGGCGACGTCGTACGCCAAGGAGCGCACGGTCTTCCAGGGCGCCATCGGCTCCCACCAGGCGGTCGCGCACCCGCTCGCGCAGGTGCACATCGAGACCGAGATGGCGCGCCTGATGACCCAGAAGGCCGCCGCGCTCTTCGACGCCGGCGACGAGTTCGGCGCGGGCGAGGCCGCCAACATGGCCAAGTACGCCGCCGCCGAGGCCGCCTGCAACGCCGCCGACGCGGCCGTCCAGACCCACGGCGGCAACGGCATCACCCAGGAGTACGGCGTCGCCGGCCTCCTGGTCGCCACCCGCGCCGGCCGGATCGCCCCCGTCAGCCGCGAGATGATCCTCAACTTCGTCGCGATGCACTCGCTGGGGCTGCCGAAGTCCTACTGAGCGGATCGAGAGAGTTTCATCGGCCGGCCGATGAAACTCCCGCGACGCGTCGGGTGCTTGCCATGATCGAACACATGTTCGATCATGGCAAGGTGATCCTGCACGCCGACCTCGACTCGTTCTTCGCCTCGGTCGAGCAGCGCGACGACCCGCGGTTGCGCGGCCGGCCCGTGATCGTCGGCGGCGGGGTGGTCCTGGCCGCCAGCTACGAGGCCAAGGCCTACGGCGTGCGCTCGGCGATGGGCGGGCGGGAGGCGCAGCGGCTCTGCCCCGACGCGCTGGTGGTGCCACCGCGCTTCTCGGCGTACGTCGAGGCGAGCAAGCAGGTCTTCGAGATCTTCGACGACACCACGCCGCTGGTCGAGGGGATCTCCATCGACGAGGCGTTCCTCGACGTCGGCGGGCTGCGCCGCCTCGTCGGTCCGCCCGAGCAGATCGCGACGACGCTGCGCGGCCGGGTGAGGGACGAGGTCGGTCTGCCGATCTCGGTCGGGATCGCTCGCACCAAGTACCTCGCGAAGGTCGCGAGCGCGGTGAGCAAGCCCGACGGCCTGCTCGCGGTCGACCCCGAGGGCGAGGAGACCTTCCTCCACCCGTTGCCGGTCGAGCGGCTGTGGGGCGTCGGGGCGATCACCGCCGCCAAGCTGCACGCCGACGGCATCCGCACCATCGGCGAGCTGGCCGCTCGTGAGGAGGCCGAGCTGCGCACCACGGTCGGCAAGGCCGCCGGGCGGCACCTGTGGGCGCTGGCCAACCTGCTCGACCCGCGCCCGGTCGAGGTCGGCCGACGGCGCCGCTCGATCGGCTCCCAGGCCGCCATCGGCCGGCCGGGGAAGAGGAAGAGCCGGCCGGAGCTGGAGGCACTGCTCGCCGGCCTGGTCGACCGGGTCGCCCGCCGGCTCCGGGCCGGGGAGCGGATCGGCCAGACCTTCACGCTGCGGCTGCGCTTCGACGACTTCGGCCGCGCCACCCGCTCGGCCACCCTCGCCCACTCGAGCGCCGCGACCGCGACCTGGCTGGAGACCGGCCGCCGCCTGCTCGACGTCGCCTGGCCTCTCATCGACGAGCGGGGCTGCACGCTGCTCGGGGTCACCATCTCCGGCCTCGTCGACGGCCGGTCCCAGCAGCTCGAGCTGCCGCTCTTCCCCGACGTCGTCCACGAGTCCGGCCTCGACGCGGCCCTCGACCTCGTCCGTGGCCGGTTCGGCTCCGCGTCGGTGACCCGGGCGGCGCTGGTCGGCCGGCGTACCGGCCTCGAGATGCCGACCCTCCCCGACCCCGGCCCCGTCGCCCTAGTGTGAGCCCGTGTTCCCGCCGATCGAGCGCTACGCCCCGGACGTGGCCGTCGTCATGGCCGCCGTCCTCGAGGCCCGACGCGCGCTGGACCTCGACCTCACCGAGCCGCGGGTGGAGCTCTTCGCCGACCAGTTCGGCGTCGACGTCTCGATCATCGACGACGACCTGCGACGCCGCTTCCTGGAGGCGACCGGGCCGACGGCGTTCGAGGTCGTGCAGGCGATCTACGTCGACGACTACTGGCCGCGGGTCGCCGCCATGTGCATGCAGCTCTTCGGCCCGGTGACCAGCGAGCAGCTGCCCCGGATCGAGCCGGTCGAGCTCTGGCCGCTGCTCGAGGACTTCATGCGCGAGGTGGCCCGGCTCGACACCCTCGACCCGGTCGTCACCGAGCTGGTCCGGCTCCGCGGGGCGCGCCAGCACGACTGCCGGCTGTGCAAGTCCCGCCGCTCGCTCGCCGCGCTCGAGGCGGGCGCCGGCGACGACACGTTCGCCGCCGTCGACCACCACGAGACCAGCGACCTCCCCGAGGCGACGCGCGCGGCGCTCGCGCTGACCGACGCGATGATCTGGTCGCCGTACGCCGTCCCGGAGCAGGTCGCCGACGCCGCGGAGGAGCACCTGACGCCCGAGCAGGTCGTCGAGGTGATCCTCGACGTCACCCGCAACGCCACCAACAAGATCGCGGTCGCCCTGGGCGCCGACGCGGCCGCGGTCACCGACGGGATCGAGCTCTTCACCACCGACGCGGACGGCAACCTGACGGTCGTGGAGCCGCCGGCGGGCTGAGCCCGGATAGGTTGTCGGTCGTGGGAGCGATCGATGCCGTCGACCGGACGCAACGCCGCTTCTCGGTGCTCGGCTACCCGCTCGCGGTGATCTACAAGTACTTCGACGACCAGGGCAACTACCTCGCCGCGATCATCACCTACTACGCGTTCATCGCGATCTTCCCGCTGCTGCTGCTCGGCTCCTCGATCCTCGGCTTCTTCCTCCAGGGCAACCCCGAGCGCGCGCAGGACCTCCTGGACTCCGCGCTCGCGCAGTTCCCGATCATCGGCGACCAGCTCGGCACCCCCGAGGGCCTGACCGGCTCGACCGCCGCGATCGTCGTCGGTGGCCTCGTGGCGCTGTACGGCGCGCTCGGGCTCGGACAGGCACTCCAGAACGCCCTCAACATCGCCTGGTCGGTGCCGCGCAACAGCCGCCCCAACCCGGTGCTGCTCCGGCTCAAGAGCCTCCTCCTCCTGATGACCGCCGGCGTCGCGGTGCTCGTCATCTCGGTGCTCTCGACCCTCGCCGCCAACACCGACGTGCTCGGCGACTCGATCTCCTCCTACCGGTGGCCGATCACGCTGCTGACCGTCGTGGTCAACACCGCCGTCCTCACCCTGCTCTTCCGGGTGGGCGCGGCCCGCAGCCACAACATCTGGCGCGGCTCCGTGCCCGGTGCCGTCACCGCGTCGCTCCTGTGGATCGGGCTGCAGAAGCTCGGCACCGCCTATGTCACCAACGTGCTCACCGAGACCAGCCAGATGAACCAGACCTTCGGCCTGGTCCTCGGCCTCATCGGGCTGATCTGGCTGACCGCCGTCATCGGTGTGCTCGGCATCGAGGTCAACGTCGTGCTCGAGCGACGGCTCTGGCCGCGGGCCCTGCTGACGCCCTTCACCGACCACGTCGAGCTCACCGACGCCGACCGCCGCGCCTACATCGGGTACGCGAGAGCCCAGCGCCACAAGGGCTTTGAGACCGTCGAGGTCACCTTCACCGACACCATGAAGATGCGGATCATCGCCGAGGAGCCGGACGACGACGCAGATCACGCGTCGTAGTGCACCAGGTCCGGCCAGGCCTCGGACCACGAGCCGGCCGGCCCGTCGCAGACCCAGACCCCGGCGCCGACCTCCTCGTTGTCGGCGCCGGCGGAGTTCCGCAGCCGGGCTTCGAGCGTGCAGCCCTCGAAGTCGCCCGCGGGCGAGCCCTGGTAGACGACGACCACCGGGGACGCGGAGTCGGGCGGCGGGCCCCAGGCGCGGTAGCCGTTGTGGCCGCTGTAGACCGGCAGCCCGACGTCGTACCAGGACATCGCGCCCGCCTCGCCGTAGTTGCCGGTGAAGATCACCGCGGTACGGCGGTCCTCGGGGCTCAGCCCGTCGACGACGGCGCGCACCTGGTCGGCGTAGCCCGGCCACCCGATGGTGTCGAGCTGGTCGTCATTGACCTGCTCCCAGGGGGAGCCTGCGAAGGTCCCGGCGGGCAGGACCGGCAGGACGGCGGGGTAGGCGACCGCGGCCGAGGCGACGAGCACGGCCCCGAGCCGAGTCACGCCCCGACGCGAGCGGGAGGCCGCGAGGACCGTGCAGCCGGCGGCGATCAGCGGCGGGACGAGCCCGGCGAGGTAGTAGCCCTTGCCGCCGGTCACCAGGAAGACGGCGAGCACCACCAGGAACGCGATCGCGACCGGTCGGGTGCGGACCCACTCCGGGCGGCGGAGCAGCTGGACGATGCCGAGGATCCAGACGATCCCGATGAGCGGGCTGAACATGATGAACGCCTCGAGCACCATGCTGATCCGGCCGCCCACCCCGCCGTACTCGTCGGCGATGTCGGCGGACAGCGCGAAGACCGGCCAGTCGTGGCGGGCCTGCCAGACCAGGTTGGGCAGCCACATCGCCAGCGCCAGGAGGCCTGCCAGCCAGGGCCACGGCGTGCGCAGCACCGCTCGGGTCTCGCGGACGACCGCGACGCCGACCAGGACGCCGAGGAGGCAGAAGGCAACGGCGTGCTTGTTGTTCAGGCCGACGCCGGCGATCGCGCCGGCGAGCAGCCACAGGCGCGGTCGGTCGTCGACCAGCGACTGGGTGACGACCACGAGCACCGCGGTCCAGGCGAGCAGGTCGAAGGTCGCGGTGGAGAGCAGGTGCCCGAGCCCCGGGACGAGTGCGGAGAAGCCGACGCTGGCGGCGGTGAGCACCTGGCCCGCGCGCTGCGCCCCGAGCAACCGGGCCTGCTGCACCGCCAGCAGCACCACGCCGACCACGGCCAGGATGCTCGCGGCCCGCAGCACCACCAGGTGCGACGGCGCGATCGAGTCGGCGAGCGCGGCGACCAGGGGCGTGACGGCAGGCTGGTCCGGGTAGCCCCAGGCGGGGTGGTGCCCGGCGACCACGAAGTAGAGCTCGTCGCGGTGCGGGCCGTAGCGGGCGGACAGGGCGAGGAGACCCGCGGCGAGCACCGCGCAGACGGCGCCGACCTCGCGCGCGGCGTACGCAGGTCGGGTCACCTGACCAGTGTGGGGCTCAGGCCACGAGTCGGCTGCGAATCGCGCCGAGGACCTCGTCGTCGAGGCCGAGGCCCTCGCGGAGGTAGCCGTCGACCGAGCCGTAGTGCTCGGCGACCTTGTCGTAGGCCGCCTGGAGGTAGGACTCGTCCACGACCATCGTCGGCTCGTAGACCGCCACGGCGTCCGGGCCGAGGTGCTCCTCGATCATCCCGAGGTACTTCGTCCGGGTTGCGGCGGAGACGTCGTTGGTGAGGAGGTAGTCGGCCAGGATCGTCGCGCGGTCGGCGCCGGCGACCTCCAGCAGCAGCGCGGACGCCCAGCCGGTCCGGTCCTTCCCGGCCGTGCAGTGGAAGAGCTGCGGCAGCGGGCCGGTCGCGAGGTCGGTGAGCAGCCGGGCGTAGGACGCGCGGGCCGCGGGCGAGACGACGAAAGCGTCGTACACCTCGCGCATCACCCGCGCCGCCGCCCCGGCGTCGGCGAGGCCCTGCACCATCTCGGTGGGGATGCCGGTGACCTCGACGTGCTGCCAGGTCGCGCCGGGCACCTCGGCGTCGGGGTGCGCGTCGACCTCCATCGAGCTGCGGAGGTCGTGGATGATCGCGACGCCGAGGTCGGCGAGCGCACCGGCGTCCGCTGCGGTCAGCTGGAGCTCGTTGGAGCGGAAGAAGATCCCGCGCCGCATCCGACCGCCGGCCACCGGGTAGCCGGTGCCGGTGCCGGCGACGTCGCGGAAGTTGTCGGCCGAGGCGAGCCGGATCAGCTCCTCGGGCATCGGCCGGGAGGACGGGTGCGTGTCGGTCACCTGCGCAGGATAGGGGTGCGGGGTGACTCGGGGGTGACCAGGACCGGACGCGCATCTGTCTGGACCGGAGCGGATGTTTCGGCCGTGTGTCAGGAACCCGACACACCCACAGCCGCCGGCGCCCTAGCGTCGGCAACCGGTGCCGCTCGGGCTCGCGCTGTCCATCCCCCACCACGAGGAGCCCCTATGCATCGCAAGCTCGTGTCCGTGCTGGCCGCCCTGCTGCTGAGTGCGGCCGGCCTGATCGGCATCACCGTGGCCACCAGCGGCCCGGCCTCGGCCAGCGTCATCCCGGCGAACGGCAGCTACTCCGGCGTCGACCACGGCGGCCGGCTGGTGTCGCTGACCTTCCACGGCAACCAGGTCACCCACCTCATGGTCGGCAGCCAGTCCTTCGGCGGGGCTCACGTCTCGAACGGCATGTGGCACGAGACCTGTCACGGCGGCTGGTGCACCAAGGGCCAGTGGGTCACCGACAAGCACATCCAGGGCTTCTGGCGCCACGGCGGGTCCTCGCACTGGACCGCCTTCTCGGTGAGCACCAGCGTGATCACGCCGTACGTCGGCTCCTACATGGGGCGCGACCACAGCGGGCTCAGCGTCAAGTTCGGCTACGCCCACGGCTCGGTCAACCACGTCCACATCGACCACAACCTGATCGGCAGCGGCCCGGTGAGCGGCAACGCGTTCCACGTGTGCACCCACACCGTCTGCTTCCGCGGCCACTGGCAGTCCGACTACACGGTCAGCGGCACGTGGCGGTACGTGAACGAGTCGCACTGGCGAGCGTTCGAGGCGCAGGCCTACGCGACCAGCAGCCGGGCGCTCTGAGCCGACCGGCTCACCGCAACGGCACGAACCGGTAGCGCCCGTGCGTCGTGACCCGCGGCGCACCGGCGGTCGGCTCGACCAGCAGCATCTCGCCCCGGACGGGGATCACCATCCTCCCGTCCGGGGCGAGCTGCGTGACGAGGTCGCCGGGCAGCTCGCCCGCCTCCGCGGACACCAGCACCCGGTCGTACGGCGCGCCCGCGGGGTCGCCGAGCCGGTCCGGGTCGGCCGGGTCGATCCGCGCCCACGGCCAGGATCCGCGCGCGAGGTTCTCGCGGCCGAAGGCGACCAGCTCCGGCACCCGCTCGAGCCCGAGCACGGTGCCGTCCGGCCCGACCAGCGCCGCGAGCAGCGCGGTCGTCCACCCCGACCCGGAGCCGACGTCGAGCACCCGCTGCCCGGCCCGCACGTCCAGCAGCCGCAGCATCGCCTCGACCGTGCGCGGCTGGGAGCTGGTCTGCTCGTGGCCGATCGGGATCGGGCCGTCGTACGCCGCGCGGTGCCGCTCGCCCGCGGGCAGGAACCACACGCGCGGGGCGGCCCGGAACGCGTCCGCCACCCGGTCGGGGTCGGCCATCTCCCGAGTGTCACGCGAAGTGACCCCACGAGCCACCCCGATGGGGGACACTCGGCGCCGTGATCAAGCTCGAGGGACTTCTCGGTGTCGTGGTGTTCGCCCTCTGGGTCTTCTGCCTGGTGGACGCGATCGGCAGCCCGTCGGACCGCATCCGCAACCTGCCCAAGGTCGGATGGGTCCTGATCATCCTGTTCTTCCCGCTCGTCGGGTCGATCGCCTGGCTGGCGGCCGGGCGTCCCGAGAGCGGCGTGCGCCGGCCCTCGGCGCACGAGCGCGACCAGCCGGCGTTCCCGGAGTACGACCGGCCGGGCCGCGCGGCCGCGGTCGACCCCGAGAAGGACGCGGAGTTCCTCCGTCAGGTCCGCGAGCGCGCCGAGGCGCAGCGCAAGGCCTACGAGGAGCAGAAGAAGCGCCAGCGCGAGGCCGGCGAGGAGTCCTAACCCTTCGGCGGGAGCGGCACGAACATCGAGGTGCGCGCGGCGTACTCCGGGTAGCCCGGCCGCTGCATCATCGTCTGCTCGAGCAGCCGGGCGCCGGTGATCCACACCAGCCAGACCGTCATCGCGACCGGCGAGAGCACGGTGACCAGGCCCGGGACCCACCCGGACGCGACGCCGCCGGCCAGCCAGATGCCCCACCAGACGCAGGCGTCGCCGAAGTAGTTGGGGTGGCGCGTCCACGACCACAGGCCGCGGTCCATCACGGGCCCGCGGTCGGGGTCGGCCTTGTAGGCCTTGAGCTGGGCGTCACCGACGGTCTCGAAGACCACGCCGAGGACCCAGACGGCGACGCCGACCCAGACCACCCACCCCCGGTCCGGGCCGGCGACCGCCGCGCCCTGGAGCGGCAGCGAGACCAGCCAGACGGCCGCGCCCTGGACCAGGAAGACCTTGCGGACCGCCACGCCCATGCCGACCTCGTCGAGGCTGCCGCCGAGGAGCTTCTCGTAGCGCGGGTCCTCGCCGTGGCCGCGGGAGCGGGTGAAGATGTGGGAGGACAGCCGGCCGGCCCAGAAGCCGACCAGCACGACCAGCAGCCACGACTGCCAGGTGCCGGCGAGGACCGCGCAGACCAGGGCGACCGCGAGCAGTGCGATGCCCCACGCGGTGTCGACGACGGAGACCCGGCCGGTGCGGCGGGCGGTGTACGCCGTCAGGGTCATCACGATCGCGGCCGCGGCCAGCGAGAGACCCGCGACCGGCAGGAGGCCGTTCACCGCGGCCGCTCCATCAGGATCTGGTCGACTCCCATCCGGCCGTCGCGGAAGGCCATCGAGCCGCCGACGAGGTAGAGGCGCCAGACCCGGACGACCTCCTCGCCGAGGAGCGCGGTCAGCTGGGGGAGGTGGGCCTCGAAGTTCTCGAGCCAGCCGGCCACCGTCGTCACGTAGTGCTCGCGCAGCGCCTGGACGTCGCGCACCTCGAGCCCGGCGGCCTCGAGGTAGCCGATCGTCTCGCCGACCGGCCGCATGTGCATGTCGGGGGCGATGAAGGTCTCGATGAACGGACCGCCGCCCGGGTGCTTGCCGCCGTTGCGGCCCTGCCGCGACATCTGCTGGACCAGCACCCTGCCGCCCGGTCGGACGGCGCGGTGCAGGACGCCGGCGTACGTCGCGTAGTGACGACGTCCGACGTGCTCGCCCATCTCGAGCGAGCCCACGGCGTCGAAGCCGCCCCCGGACGTCGAGAGGTGGGGGATCTCGCGGTAGTCCTGGACCCGGATCTCGACCCGGTCGGTCAGTCCGCGGTCGGCGATGCGCTTGTCGATGAACGCCTTCTGCTGTCCGGCGATGGTGACCCCGAGGACCTCGACGCCGTAGTGCTCGGCGGCGTGCAGCGAGAGCGAGCCCCAGCCGCAGCCGACGTCGAGCATCCGCATGCCGGGCTCGAGGCCGAGCTTCGTGCAGACCAGGTCGAGCTTGGCGCGCTGCGCCTCCTCGAGCGACATGTCCGGTCGCTCGAACCACGCGCACGAGTAGGCCATCGCCGGGTCGAGGATGAGCTCGTAGAAGTCGTTGGACAAGTCGTAGTGGTCGCGCGCGACCTGTACCTGCGAGGCCGGGGTGCGCGGCGGCCGGCCGATCACGCCGAGGGCACGGGCCGCGCCGAGGGCACGCAGCACCGCGCGCGGACCGGGCCGCCGCGGCAGGCCCCGTTCCGCGGCCACCGCGAAGGCGTGGGTGAGGGCCTCGTCCAGGTCGCCGGGGACGTCGAGCTCGCCGGTGACGTAGGCCTGGGCGGCACCGAGCTCGCCGGGCCGCCACAGCAGGCGGCGTACGGCGTCGGGCGAGTGCAGCACGACGAGCGGCGCGTCGGCGGGGCCGGCCTCGGAGCCGTCCCAGGCGCGCAGCCGGACCGGCAGGTCGCCGCCGACGAACGGCTCGACCGCGTCGGCGAGACGGGTGGCGACGTCCATCAGGCCTCCCGGGTGAGCAGCAGCTGCTGCACGTCGAGGTAGCGCGAGGCGAAGCCGGCGCGGGAGTAGCAGAGGTAGAAGTGCCACATCCGCAGGAAGGTCTCGTCGAAGCCGAGCCCGCGGACCTCGGCGGCGCGCGCCAGGAACGTCTCGTCCCACCGGCGCAGCGTCTCGGCGTAGTCGAGGCCGAAGGCCAGCCGGTCGGTCACCCGCAGCGTCGTGTGCTTCGCGGTGATCTCGTCGATCGCCTGCGCGGAGGGCAGGAAGCCGCCGGGGAAGATGTACTTGTTGATCCAGGTGAAGCTGCCGCGGGTGGCCAGCATCCGGTCGTGCGGCATCAGGATCGCCTGGATGCCGGCGCGGCCGCCCGGTGCGAGCAGCGCGTCGATGGTCGAGAAGTAGGTCGGCCAGAACTCCAGCCCGACGGCCTCGATCATCTCCACGCTGACCACGACGTCGTACTCACCCGCGGCGTCGCGGTAGTCGCAGAGGTCGACCTGCACGCGGTCGGCGTGCCCGGCCGCGGCGATCCGCTCCCGGGCGAGCGCCTGCTGCTCGCTCGAGAGGGTGATCGAGCGGACCATCGCGCCGCGGGCGGCGGCGCGGATGGCGAGCTCGCCCCAGCCGGTGCCGATCTCGAGCACGCGGGTGCCCCCGCCGACGCCGGTGACGTCGAGCAGGCGGTCGATCTTGCGGCGCTGCGCGGTCGCGAGGTCGATGGCCGGGTCGAAGAGCGTGGTGTCGAAGAGCGCGGAGGAGTAGCTGAGCGTCTCGTCGAGGAAGAGCCGGAAGAGGTCGTTGGAGAGGTCGTAGTGGTGGGCGATCAGGTCGCGGGTGTGGTCCTTGGTGGTCCGGTGGGCGCGCGGCATCCGGTGCTGCACCGCGCCGCGCAGCCGCTGGAGCGGCCGCGGGATCAGGTCGGCGACGTCGGCGGCGAGCACGGTCAGGAAGGCCGTGAGGTCCTCCGCCTCCCACGCGCCGGTGAGGTAGGCCTCGCCGAAGCCGATCAGCCCGTCGCGACCGAGCCGGGCGAAGAACTCGTCGGGCCGGCGCACCGCCATCGTCGGGCCGCCGGTGCCGAGCAGCTCCCCGTCGATCGAGACGCTGACCGGCAGTCGGCGTACGGCGTGCCGGAAGAGCCGGCGGGCGACGGCGGCCGAGACCGCGGTGCGAGGGCCGGACGGGACGACCTCGAGGCCGGGCCAGGCCCGGGTCTGCTCGGAGGTGGGGGTGGGTCGGTCGGCGGCGAGGGTCACCGGACTCCCTCCTGGTGGTGGTCGGGTCGGGGGCGGATCGGCAGGCGGCGCAGCCACAGCGCGATCCCGTGCAGTCGGATCAGCACGGCGCCCGTCAGGGCGGCCGGTGCGGCACGCAGGGCGCCGTGGTCGGTGCGGTGACCGGCGAGCGACGCGCTGAACCGGGCTCCATCGTCGGTGGTCAGCGTGACGGCCACGTGAAGCCGTCGGGTCGGCTCGGGAACGGCCAGGTCGTAGGTGCCGTCGGTGCCGTGGAAGGGCGAGACGTACATCGCCTTGGGCGTCGTCGCCCGGCCCTGGGCGTCGGGGTGGACGAGGTAGGCGTGCCGGTCGCCGTAGGTGTTGTGCACCTCGACGACGACGCACGGCCGGTCGTGCTCCGGGCGGACCCAGAAGACGCTGATCGGGTTGAAGCAGAAGCCGAACGCCCGTGGGTGGGCGGCCATCAGCACCCGGCCGGCGCCGAGCTCCACGCCCTCGCGCGCCAGGAAGGCGGCCAGGTTGTCGCGGATGCTGCGGTCGGGGTCGCCCAGGTGGTCGCGGGCCTCGAACCGGCCGAGGAGGCCGTGGTCGGGCAGGTCGTCGAGGTCGACGAGCCAGGTGTGCGATCGGTGGGTGAACGACCGCCGCCACGGCGTACGACGGGTGTGGCGGATGGTGGTCGCGTAGACACCGGGTTCCGCGGCGGGCGGCTGGGACTCCCCCCATCCGAGCCCCAGCCGCTCCGCAGCGGCGCGCCCCGAGCGCGCGCCGTCCTCGTGGAAGCCCCAGCCGTGGTAGGCACCGGCGAAGGCGAGTCGATCGGTCGAGATCTCCGGCAGCCGCGCCTGGGCGGCGACCGAGGCCGGGGTGTAGAGCGGGTGGGCGTACTCGCGCCGCTCGATCACCGCCGCGGGGTCGACGAGGTGCTCGCCGCCGAGGGTCACGAGGTAGTGGGTGTCGGTGGGGAGCCGCTGCAGCCGGGTGAGGTCGTAGGTGACCGTGACGTGACCGCGGTCCTCGACCGGGCGGCGGAAGTTCCAGGACGCGCGGGCGCCCTCCGCGTGCGGGAGGAGCCGGGTGTCGGTGTGCAGGAGCGCGACGTTGGGGGAGTAGGTGATCGCGCCCAGCACCTCGCGCTGCGCCGGCGTCGGCTCGGCGAGCATCGCCAGCGCCTGGTCCGGGTGGGTGGCGATCACGACCGCGTCGTACGTGAGGACCCGGCCGTTGCCGTCGGTGACCTCGACGCCGGCGGCGGTCTCGAGGACGGAGGTGATCTTGGTGCCGGTGCGGACCTCGTGCAGCCCGGCCGCGACCCGGTCGACGTAGGTGTGCGAGCCGCCGGAGACGGTCTTCCACTGCGGGGAGCCGAAGACGCCGAGCATCCCGTGGTGCTCGAGGAAGGTGAAGAGGTAGCGCGCGGGGTAGTCGAGCGCCACCGCCGGGTCGCACGACCAGACCGCGGCGACCAGCGGCTCCATGAAGTGGCGGCGGAAGTACGCCGTGAACCCGCCCCGCTCCAGGAACGCCCGGAGCGTCAGGTCGTCGCCGTCCTGCGACATCAGCCGCTTCGCGTGCCGGTGGAAGCGGGGGATCTCGGCCAGCATCCGCAGGTAGCGCGGGTCGGTCAGGTTGCGTGTGCGCGGGAAGAGTCCGCGCGGGCCGAGCGCGCCGGCGTACTCGAGCCCGGTGGCGTCGTCGCGGACCGACAGCGACATCTCGGAGTCCTGGGTGGGCACGCCGAGCTCGCGGAAGAGCCGGAGCAGCGTCGGGTAGGTGCGCTCGTTGTGGACGATGAAGCCGGTGTCGATCGCGTGGCCGTCGACGCGGTGGGTGTCGGCGTGGCCGCCGAGCCGGTCGTCGGCCTCGTAGAGTGTGACGTGCGCGTGGTTGTCCGGTCGAGCTGCGACGTACGCCGCCACGAGACCGGCGACGCCCGAGCCGACGACGGCGATCCTGCGGGGAGAGGTCACGCCTTGGACCTCCCGAAGTCGAAGAGCGCGATCGGCTTGGAGGTCGGCGCGTCCGAGCCGCCCTCCGGCTCGACGGTGATGCCGGCCCCGGTGGCGGTCGCGGCGTCGCCGGTGAGCAGGACCGTCTGGTCCTCCTCGACCGGCATCACGCCGGCCGAGACCATGCCGACGCCGGGCTGGTCGAGCCAGAGCTGGTAGACCTTGCCGGCCGGCGGCGCCGGCATCTTCTTCGTGACGATGACCGCCTCGCCGAGCGAGTCGGAGTGGGTGACGGTCGCCGACGCACCGCTGGGGAAGTCGAGCGAGGTGCTGCGGGCGTCGGAGGCGGCGAGCACCGCCGCGGCACCGGTCAGCTGGGTGGTGCTGCTGTCGTCCCAGGGCTGCTGCCAGACGACGGCTCCGGCGCCGACGAGCACGACCGCGGCCGCGGCGGCGAGCAGCAGCCGGGGCCGGCGGCGACGACGCTCCGCGAGGGGGACGACGGGCGCCGGGACCTCGGGCGGCAGCGGCCGCACGGAGGTGATGTCGGCGAGCACCCGGTCGCGCAGGGCGGCGGGCGGCTCGATCGCGGTCGTCTCGGCGAGCAGGGCGGCGGCCTCGCGGAGGCTGGCGACCTCCGCGCGGCAGTCGGGGCACTCCGTGAGGTGCTCCTCGAAGGCGGCACGCTCGGTGTCGTCGAGCGCGTCGACGGCGTAGGCACCGGTCATGGCGTGGAACTCCTGGGGCGTGGTCATGATCCGACCCCCATCGCGTCGCGCAGCCGGATCAGGCCGTCGCGGATGCGGGTCTTGGCGGTGCCGACCGGTAGGTCGAGCATGGTCGCCACCTCCGTGTGGGTGTAGCCACCGAGGTAGGCGAGGCTGACGGCCTCGCGCTGCACCTCGGTGAGGGCCGCCATGGCGCTGCGGACCCGGTGGGCGTCGAGCGAGGCCTGGACGGCCTCGGCGGTCGCGTCGTGGTCGACGGACTGGTTCTGGTGCTGGTAGGTCAGGTCGCGGCGGGTGGCCGCCTCGGCCGACCGGACCCGGTCGACGGCACGCCGGTGGGTGATGGTGAGCATCCAGGAGAGCGCGCTCCCGCGATCGGGGTCGTAGCGGCTCGCCGTACGCCAGATCTCGAGGAAGGCCTCCTGGGTGACCTCCTCCGCCTGGGCCCGGTCGCGGACCACGCGGACGGCGAGGCCGTACGCGCGGGCCGCGACGAGGTCGTACAGGCGGGCGAAGGCCTGCTCGTCGCCGCGCCCCGCCCGGCGCAGCAGGTCGCCGAGATCGGGGGCGCCGACGGGCGCTCCGTCCTCAGGGGACGGAGCGCCGGTCTCGGCGGGGCCGCGATGGTCCACGTGTCGATCCTTGCCTAGGGGTGGGTGTCAGCTCATCGATCCCGGCATGAGGACCGAGTCGATCACGTAGACGGTCGCGTTCGCGGTCGGGATGTTGCCGCAGATGACGTTGGCCTTACCCGTTCCGACGGTGAAGGATTCGCCCGACCCGTCGACGGTGAGCTTCTCGCCCTCGAGGGTCTTGTGGGTGCCGGCGATGTCGTCGGGCGACAGCTGGCCCGGAACCACGTGGTAGGTCAGGATCTTGGTCAGCGTGGCCTTGTCGGCCAGCACCGCGTTCAGCGTCTTCTTCGGGATCTTCCCGAACGCGTCGTCGGTGGGCGCGAAGACGGTGATCCCGTCGGCGGAGTTGAGCGTGTCGACGAGGCCGGCCTTGGTGACGGCGGCGACGAGCGTCTTCAGCAGCGGGTTGGCGCTCGCGGCGGTGGCGACCGGCTCGGTCGCCATGCCGTCGAACGACCCGTCACCGGACGTCGGCACGGCCGCGCACCCGTCACCGAAGGTCTGCGCCGCGGCGCCGCTCGCCTCGGACGGCGAGTCACTCATCGTGTCGGAGCTCGGAGCACTCGAGGTCGGGGTGTCGGTCGCACCACCGTCGCTGTCGTCGCTGCCACAAGCAGCGAGCCCGAGGGTGGCGGTCAGCGCGATGGCCGCGAGACCGGTCGTACGGCGGAGGGAGCGGTTCATGATCGTGGTGCCTTCCCGTGGGGGTCTGGTCGGGAAGGGATTCGGCAGCCTCGCCGGACCGGATTGGTCCTTCTTTTCAACGCGCTGGATCGCTGGTTGAGGTGCGAAGGCGTGCAAGCGCGCAAGAGGCTCGCTGGTTGAGGTGCGAGGAGCGTCAGCGACGAGCCTCGAAACCCGGGGAGCCGGGAGTCGGCGTCCGGGGGAAGGTGTGAGCGTGTGCCGGGTTGGCCTATTCGCGCCGGTGGAAGGTGACCGACCCGTTCGGGCCGCGGCTCATGCCGTACGCGTTGTCGTGGGCACGCATGTGGTGCCAGTGGCACAGTCCGACGGCGTTGGCGAGGTCGGTGGGTCCACCCTTGGCCCACTCGATGAGGTGGTGGGCGTGCAGCCCGTTGGTCCGGTCGCAGCCCTCGGTCGCGCACTGGCCACCCTGTCTGATGGTGATCGCGATCCGTTGGGCCTGGGAGTGGAGCCGTTGCTCGCGGCCGAGGTCGAGGACCTCGGACTCGCCGCCGAGGACGACGGAGAGGATCCCGGCCTCGCAGGCCAGCTGCCTCGCGAGGGCGGGTGAGATGCGGTCGCCGGTGTCGAGGATGGTCCCGGCCTGCTCCCGCCGCCCCAGCAGCGACTCCTCGGAGATCGTCACGAGCAGGGTGGCGTTGAGGCCGCCGAGCTTGGGGAGCTTGTTCTTCGGGAACCGCATGAGGAGCTCGTAGAACGCCTGCCCCTGAGCCTCCGGCCCGGTCCGGACAGCGGCGAGGTGGCCGGTGCCGGCGCCCTTGGTGGCGTTCTGGTGCTTAGCAGCCATCACCGCGGCCAGGATCTTCCGCAACGCGGCGCCACCGAGCTGCGGCATCTTGAACGCCCCACAGGTCGAGCCGTCGCCGTCCTCCCAGACCTTCAGGTACATCGATCGCAGCGCCTTGGCCTCTTGGCGTTCGAGGATCTCGGCCTCGCGGGCGTCGGCGCCGTCGGGGTCGATGACCTCCCACAACCGCCGGCCGAGCCGGTCCAAGGCTGTGGCGTCGTGGTCCATCGCGAGGTCGAGGAGGTGCTGCTCGGCCGTGGTCTTCTGCTCGGCGGTGGTCTCGTCGGGGAGGGTGTCGACCCACCGCAGGATGACCCGGGCCTGGTCGCGACCGATCACCCCGGCAGCCAGCGCCTGACGGGTGAACGGGTGGGCGTGGAGGTCCTTGCCGAGCTTCACGATGCTGTGCGCGGCCGCGCGGGTGGTCCGGGTCTGGTTCGCGAGCCACACCGCGGTCGAGGACGCGCCCCTGTCCTGCCCGACGTGTTGGTCGTCGGCGTGCCTGGCGACGCGGGCCTCGAGCTCGGCGACCTGCGCCTTCAGTGACTGAAGCTCGACGAGAGCACTGGCTGCCTCGGTGTCGCTCATCGACCATGCGGCAGTGTCGGCGACGGAGGTCAGATCAGCACTGGCGTGCGCGATCGCCACCGATACTCGGTGGGTGGGAGTCGCGCTTGTTGCCATGCCTCAACTCAAGCACTGGCCACCGACACTGATGATGCTCAGAACCCCGTATCCACAGGGTTCTGGGGTCACAGGATGGTCACGATCCCGAGCCGTGGTCCCGCGCCGGAAAGCCGGCTCGTCGACCGCCGACAGTCGACTCCCCGGACACCAGGTCATGGTTGGCTTTCCGGGGTTTCGAGGCTCGTCGCTGGCGCTCCTCGCACCTCAACCACCGGGTTGGCACTTACCGGAAAGTTCGGGGGCGGCGGTGACCGGGAGCGCGGCGTACCCGCCTTTGCTGCCTGTCGGCGAGCAGTCCGTGTCCTCCCGTAGGCCGAAGGTCAGCTCGCCGGTTTTCGAGGCTCGTCGCTGGCGCTCCTCACACCTCAACCACCGTGCCGAGACCACCGGAAACCCGGGAGGCGACGTCGACCCGAAGCGCGCCGCGCCGCCTTTGCTGCCTGTCGGCGAGCAGTACGTGTCCTCCCGCATGCCGAAGGTCAGCTCGCCGGGTTTCGAGGCTCCCGCGCTGGCGCGCACTCGCACCTCAACGGGCGGAAGAGCTCAGCTGACGGTGACCACGATCTCCTGGATGCCGGAGGAGCCGTCGGGGAAGGGGGAGGCGCGCTCGGTGGTCTGCAGGTCGCCGTCGCCTGCGGTGGCGCGGCAGGAGATGGCGTGCTGGCCGGGCTCGGCGGTCCAGGGGAGGTACCACTGGCGCCAGTAGTCGGAGCCGGCGGACGGGCCGAGGCGGGCCTGCTGCCACTCGCCGTCGTCGACCTTCACCTCCACCCTCGAGACGCCCCCCTGGTGCTGCGCCCAGGCGATGCCGCCGATCACGGTGCGGCCGGCGTCGACGGTGGCGAGCGGCTTGGGGGTGTCGACGCGGCTGGCGATCTTGATCGGGGCGTCGGTGGCCCACTTGCGCTTGGTCCAGTAGGCGTCCTGCTCGGCGTACGTCGTCAGGGTCATCCGGGTGATCCACTTGCAGGCGCTGACGAAACCGTAGAGGCCGGGCACCACCATCCGGGCCGGGAAGCCGTGCTCCTGCGGGAGCGACGTGCCGTTCATGCCGACGGCGATCATCGCGTCCCGGCCGTCGGTGGCGACGTCGAGCGGCGTCGAGATGGTCATCCCGTCGACGTCGGTCGAGAGGATCTGGTCGGCCGAGGTCGACGAGATGTCGGCGCGATCCAGCAGGTCCTGGAGCCGTACGCCGAGCCAGCGCGCCCCGCCGACGTACTTCCCCCCGACCTCGTTGGAGACGCAGGTCAGCGTGATGTCCCGCTCGATCAGCGGCATCGCGAGCAGGTCGTCGAAGGTGAAGGTCACCTCGCGCCCCACGTCCCCGTCGATGGTCAGCGTCCAGCTGTCGACGTCCACGATCGGGAGCACCAGCCGGGTGTCGACGCGGTAGAAGTCCGACGAGGGCGTGCGGAAGGCCGTGATCCCCGGCACCCGCGAGTCCAGCCCCTTCGGGAGCGCCTTCGCCGCGTCGGTCGCCGCCGGCAGGTCGACCACCGTCGTGCGGGTCCGGTACGACGTGATCCACCGCCCCGCGGAGCCCATCGCGATCGCGGCGACCGCGAGCGTGCCGCCGGCGATGAGCACGCCGCGGCGCCCCGGTCCCTCCCCGGTCCCTCCCTCCGGCTCGGGCGCGACGCGGGTCAGCCAGGCGAGGGCGGCGACCCCGGTGACGGCGGCGACCAGGCTCGGGAGCACGTTCGAGGCGAGGACCGCCGGGATGACGGTCAGCATCGCGAGCAGCACGGCGCCGTACCAGAAGCGCCGCAGGGTGAGCAGGCCCGCGACGGCGGCCAGCAGCAGCACCCCGACCATCACCGAGCCGACGAGCACGTCCTTGTCGTGGGTGCCGAAATGGGCGATCGCCCACTCCTTCAGCGGCGTCGGGGTGCGATCGATCACGCCCGAGCCGACGGCGAGCACCGGTGAGGAGGTCGGGTCAGTCAGGGACGCGACCAGGTGCCCAGCGGCCACCCCGACGAGCGCGGAGAGGACACCGAGGAGGGCACGGACGAGTCGCTGGATCATGCCCGTGGTTCGTCGCGGCGGCCGCATCTGATTGGTCTGCGGCCGGGCACTCAAGATCCTCCAAAGATTGGCTCAAGATCGCCGCAGGACCCTCAGTTCCTGTGAATCCGGGCCCTAGCGTTCCGTCCGATCGCCTGAGATGCCGTGCACCGTGCACGGGGCAGGCACGGCTGGGGGGCCGGCGATATGTCACTGTCGCGCGCAATTTCGCGTCCGCACGCAGCGGACCCGGTACGACGTACCGGGGTGTTCCTGCTCGTCGCCGCACTCGCAGCCGTGGCGCTCGCGCTGCTGCCGACGGCACCCGCGCGGGCGACCGGCGGCGGCAGCGGCTCGTCGTCCTCGCCGAGCTTCGCCTGTGCCGCCGACGTCGTCTACAGCATCGACGGCGACTCCCACGCGATCAGCAAGATCAACCCGACCGCCGGCACCTTCACCGCCAACGGGACGATCGACGCCGGCAGCCACACGCTCAACGCGCTCGCCCTGCCCAACGGCGGCGGCCGCTACATCTACGCCTTCGACCGCACCAGCAACGACGTCGTCCGCTTCGACGCGTCGACCAACGACGAGGACACCTACAGCCTGTCCTCCAACAGCAGCGCCGGCAGCGTGATCGCGGGCGCGATCAACCCGGTCAACGGCCTCTACTACTACGCCGCCGGCGGCTCGCCCTGGAAGCTCTACGCCTTCAACACCAGCACCAACACCGGCATCGGCCAGGTCGGCACCATCAGCGGCCTGTCCAACAACGGCGACATGGCCTTCGACGCCGTCGGCAACCTCTACGTCGTCAGCAACGCGAGCACCACCGCGGCCGGCACCCTCGCCCGGGTCAACGGCCCGCTGCCGAGCACCGCGGGCAGCTCCTCCCTCGCCGCCACCTCGCTCGCCACGCTCCCCGAGAACTCGGGGCAGTACGCCTCGATGGCCTTCGACGGCAACGGCTACCTGATCATCGGCACCGGCGCCGGCAAGGTCCTCAAGGTCAACCCGACCAGCGGCGTCCTCGTCCAGACCAAGACGGTCTCGCTCAACCTCCACGACATGGCCTCGTGCTCGTCGCCGAGCACCGCCGCCGCCCGGGTCGACCTGCCGCAGGGCCGTCACGACGCCGCCGACCAGTTCAAGGTCACCATCACCGGCAGCGGCGTGACGACCGGCAACACGGGCACCACCGCCGGCACCGACACGGGCCTGCAGAACACCGATGCCGAGGTCGCCGGCCCGGTCGTCGTGCTCCCCGGCACGACCTACACGATCACCCAGACAGCCGCGGGCGGCACCGACCTCAACGACTACTTCACCCCGACCTGGAAGTGCGTCGAGCAGGCCGGTGGTACGACGGTCGCCTCCGGGTCCGGCAGCACCGGCACCTTCACGATGCCGAGCACGTCGGGCGCGACGGTGATCTGCACCTTCACCGACCTCCCGATCCTGCCCGCCATCGAGCTCGACAAGACCGCGTCCGCGATCGCCGACCTCGACGGCAACGGTCCCGACGCCGGCGACACCGTCACCTACGGCTTCAAGGTCACCAACACCGGCAACGTCGCGCTCAGCACGGTCGGCGTCACCGACCCGATGCTCGCGGGCATCACCTGCTCGCCGACGACGCTGGCCGTCGGCGCCTCGGTCACCTGCTCGTCGAGGACCTACACGCTGACCCAGGCCGACGTGAACGCCGGCAAGGTCGACAACACCGCGACCACCAGCGGCAAGGCGACCAACAACGTGACGGTCACCGACACCGACTCGGTCAGCGTCCTCATCCCGGCCAAGCCCGCGCTGACCCTCGACAAGACCGCCGGCGCGATCACCGACGTCGACGGCAACGGCCCCGACGCCGGCGACACGATCACCTACTCCTTCAAGGTGACCAACACCGGCAACGTCCCGCTCAACCCGGTCACCGTGGCCGACACGAAGGTCGGCACCGTGACCTGCCCGAGCGGCGCGCTCGCGCCCGGCGCGACCGTCACCTGCACCGCCGCGGCGTACGTCCTGACCCAGGCCGACGTGAACGCCGGCAAGGTCGACAACACCGCCACCGCGTCCGGTACGCCGCCGACCGGCTCGCCGGTGACCGGCACCGACTCGACCACGACGGTGGTCCCGGCGCTGCCCGCGATCGAGCTCGACAAGACCGCGAGCGCGATCTCCAACGGCACCATCACCTACGGCTTCAAGGTGACCAACACCGGCAACGTGACCTTCACAGCGGTGGGCGTCACCGACCCGATGTTCCCGTCCGGCATCAGCTGCTCGCCGACCACGCTCGCGCCCGGCGCGTCGGTGACCTGCGGCTCGAAGGTCTACACGCTGACGCAGGCCGACACCGACGCCGGCAAGGTCCAGAACACCGCGACCACGACCGGCACCTCGCCGTCCGGCGCCAAGGTCACCGATACCGACTCGACCACGACCACGCTGCCCGGAACGCCGGCCATCGAGCTCGACAAGACGGCCGGTCCGCTCACCAACGGCAAGATCACCTACTCGTTCAAGGTGACCAACATCGGCACCGTGACGCTCACCGCGGTCGGCCTCACCGACCCGAAGCTCGGCGGCACGATCACGTGCGCGGCGACCACGCTGGCGCCGGGCGCGAACACGACCTGCACGTCGACGACGTACACGCTGACGCAGGCCGACGTGGACGCCGGCACCGTCCAGAACACCGCGACGACGACCGGTACGGCGCCGTCCGGCACCAAGGTCACCGACACCGACTCGACCACGACCCCGGTGCCGCAGGGCCCGGCGATCACGCTCGACAAGGTCGCGGGCCCGCTGACCAACGGCAAGATCACCTACACCTTCACGGTCAAGAACACCGGCAACGTGACCCTCGACCCGGTCACGCTGAACGACCCGAAGCTCGGCGGCACGATCACCTGCCCGAGCGGCGCGGTCGCCCCGGGCGCGTCGATCAGCTGCACCACGACGACGTACACCCTGACCCAGGCCGACGTGGACGCCGGTCACGTCGACAACACCGCGACCACGACCGGCACCGCGCCGAGCGGCACCAAGCTCACCGACACCGACTCGACCACCACCCCCGTCCCGGCCGCTCCGAGCATCCACCTGGACAAGTCCGCCGGTCCGGTGACCAACGGCAAGATCACCTACACCTTCGCGGTGACCAACACCGGCAACGTCACGCTGAACCCGATCAAGGTCAACGACCCCAAGGTCGGCACCGTCACCTGCCCGAACGGCGGCCTCGCGCCGGGCGCGTCGGTCACCTGCACCGCCGCGGCGTACGTCGTGACCCAGGCGGACATCGACGCCGGGACGGTCGACAACACCGCGACCGCGTCGGGCACCCCGCCGACCGGGTCGCCGGTCACCAACAGCGACTCGACGACCACGCCGATCGCCCCGCACCCGGGCATCGAGCTGCTCAAGTCCGCCGGCTCGGTCTACGACGTCAACGGCAACGGCCTCGACGACGGTGACACGATCACCTACACCTTCAAGGTCACCAACACCGGCAACGTGACGCTCACCAACGTGACCGTCGCCGACCCGAAGGTCGGACCGGTCACCTGCCCGACGGCGCCGCTGGCGCCGGGCGCGTCGGTCAGCTGCGATCCGCGGACCTACACGCTCACGCAGGCCGACATCGACCACGGCTCGGTCGACAACACCGCGACCGCCACCGGCACCACGCCGAGCGGCGGCACGGTCGCCGACGACGACAGCCGCACGGTCGACCTCCCCGCCACCGGCGCGATCCAGCTGGTGAAGACCGCCGGCCCGCTCGTCGACACCGACGGCAACGGACCGGACGCCGGCGACACCATCACCTACTCCTTCCGCGTCACCAACACCGGCAACGTGCACCTGGACCCGGTGACGGTGAGCGACCCGAAGGTCGGACCGGTCACCTGCCCGACGGCCGGCCTCGAGCCCGGCGAGTCCTTCGACTGCACGGACGTCACCTACACGGTCACCCCGACCGACGTGGCCGCCGGCAAGGTCGACAACACCGCGACCGCGACGGGCACGACGCCGAGCGGCGGCACCGTGCAGGACACGGACTCCACCACGACCTCGGTCCAGCCGACGGTCACCAACGTCACGATCCGCAAGACGGTCGACGACGCCACGCCGCACGTCGGTGACGTCGTCACCTACACCCTGACCGTCACCAACACCGGCGCGGCCGACGCGCGGGACGTCGTCATCACCGACGCCCTGCCGACCGGGGTGACCTACGTGTCCGCGGACGCGCCGTGCACCCGCACCGGCTCGACGGTGCGTTGCGAGATCGGCACCGTCCCCGCCGGCGCGACCCGGAGCTTCGACGTCCGGGTGAAGGTCGACCCGCTCCCGGCGATCGGCGCGGACCACCAGCACCTCTTCGACGTGCAGAAGACCGAGGTCCAGGTCGACGTCGAGGCCGGTGACACCGCGACCGGTACCGCCCAGTGCATGGCGGGCTACGAGGTCACCGACGGCTCCGGCCGCATCGACCACGTCGACCAGGGCACCGGCACGCTCGCCGACATGCACATGACCGCCAACCACGCGGTCGGCGACACGGGCTGGACCTCGACCTTCGTCAACGAGGCGACCGGTCGTGCCCAGGCCAAGGTCTTCGGCGTCTGCGTCAAGATCGAGAGCGAGAACGTCAACGGTCACGTCCACGACCTCGTGGTCGGCAGCCCGATCAGCCAGACCGTGGCGCTGCCCGTGGGGCGCACCGCGACCACGCTGACCTGCGCCGCGGGCCAGACGCCGATCCAGCCGGGCTACCAGCTCGACGGGGTCGCGCCCGTCCTGACGACCTACCCGGACGACTCGAACGGCTGGGTCTTCGCGGTCGTCAACGACGGCAGCGACGGTGCCACCCAGGCGACGTTCACCCTGCGCTGCCTCGACAACCTGGTCAGCGTCGCCAACGGCCACACCCACGCGCTGGGCTTCTCCGAGGTGCGCAGGTCGGTCACCGTCCCGGCCGGCCAGACCATGGAGGTGACGCTGTCCTGCGCGGCCGACGCCAAGGGCATCGTGGCCGGGTACGACGTCGACGAGGGCCTCGCCGTGCTCGGCAACGACCCGCGGCCGATCGTCCGGGTCTTCCAGTTCTACAACCCGACGAACCAGCCTCTCGGCGCCGACCTCTACCTCCTCTGCCTCGCCAACCGGACGGAGAAGGGCGCCGACCAGGGCGGGCACATCGTCAACACCGCGAACGTGACGACCTCGACCCCGGAGAGCCAGGCCGGCGACAACAGCGACAGCGCCACCATCCAGGTGTCGCCGGCCGTCACCCCGGTCGCTCCGCTGGTCACGGTCAGCTCCTCGCGGGTCGCCGCCACCGTCTCCTGCAGCACCGGCGTCGGCAGCTGCTCGGGCCAGGCGACCCTCACCGCGCAGGGCACGCTCCTGGCGAAGGGCAGCTACCGGATCAAGGCCGGCAAGAAGGCGACGCTGCACCTGAAGACGACCCGGGCCGGCAGGAAGCTGCTCGGCAAGGGCCTGAAGAAGGCGAAGCTGACGATCGACGGCACCACCCGGACGGTGCGCATCAAGCGCTGACCGGGGAGCCGGGCGAGACGGGCTCGGACGTGCGGCAGGATGGCCGCATGTCCGAGCCCGCTCCCGTTGAACTCGTGCACTACGCCGTCGCCGACCAGGTCGCAACGATCACCCTCGACTCGCCGCACAACCGCAACGCGCTCTCCCGCCAGCTCGTCACCGAGCTGTTCGAGGGCATCGAGCGGGCCGCGGCCGACGACGAGGTGAAGGTCGTCCTGATCACCTCCGAGGGCCGGGTCTTCTGCTCGGGCGCCGACCTGTCCGAGGCGTCCACCGGCGGCATGGACGAGGGCGCCCGCCGCATCGTCGAGCTCCAGCGCCTGATCGCCACCCTCGACAAGCCCGTCGTCACCCGCCTGTACGGCGCGGTGCGCGCCGGCGGGATCGGCATCGTCGCGGCCTCCGACATCGCGGTCGCCGCGGAGGACGCGACGTTCGCGCTCACCGAGGTCAAGCTCGGACTGGCCGCGGCAATCATCTCCCTGACGGTCCACCACCGGATGAGCCCGCGGGCCGCGGCGCTCACCACCCTCGGCGGCGAGGTCTTCAGCGGCGCCGAGGCGGCGTCGTACGGGCTGGTCACGCGGGCCGTCCCCGCCGACGACCTCGACGCCCAGGTCGCCGCGGTCTGCGCCTCGCTCGCCACCGGCGCCGCCCAGGGGCTGCGGGAGTCGAAGCGGATCCTCAACCGCGAGCTGGTCGCCCGGATCGACGCTCACGGCGCCGAGATGGCCGAGCTGTCGGCCCGGCTCTTCGCCTCCGACGAGGCGAGGACCGCGATGACGGAGTTCCTGTCTCGCAAGAGGTAACGGGCAGGTAGGCTTGTCGACTCGCTGAAACTGTTGAGGGGACAGGGCGTTGTCGGAAGAGCTGGTGGAGCGGGAGATCGCTGCCGAGCAGGCGTTCGTGGATCGCGTCTACGTGCAGCTGGAGGCGTCGGCCAAGGCCGCGCAGGCCATCGCCACGGAGGGTCACAGTCGTGGCCGCCTCGGGCACGAGGGCGGCCTCGTCGAGCGCGACGCCATGGTCTTCCAGGCCGCTCGCCGGATCGCGCAGCTCGACGCCGCGCACGAGGGCCTGGTCTTCGGGCGCCTCGACATGCAGCCCGAGCTCGACCCGGAGCCGCGCTACATCGGCCGGATCGGGCTGCGCGACGCCAACCGCGACTCGCTGCTCATCGACTGGCGCGCCCCGGCCGCCGCGGTCTTCTACCAGGCCACCGCCGCGGAGCCGCAGCGCGTCGTACGCCGCCGGGTGCTGCGCGCCGCCGGCCGCGCGGTCGTCGGTGTCGAGGACGAGCTGCTCGACGCCGACGCGGAGACGGACCTCCCGATCGTCGGCGAGGGCGCGCTGATGGCGCAGCTCTCCCGCGCCCGCGACCGCTCGATGCACTCGATCGTGGCCACCATCCAGGCCGAGCAGGACAAGGCGATCCGCGCGCCCGGCAAGGGCGTCGTCGCGATCTCCGGCGGTCCCGGCACGGGCAAGACCGTGGTCGCGCTGCACCGTGCGGCGTTCCTGCTCTACAGCGACCGCCGCCGCTACGAGAGCGGCGGCGTCCTCGTCGTCGGCCCCAGCGGCGTCTTCATGCGCTACATCGAGCGGGTGCTGCCGAGCCTCGGCGAGACCGCGGTCGCGCTGCGCTCGCTCGGCGAGGTCGTCGACGGCGTCCGCGCCACCCGCCACGACGAGCCGGCCGTCGCCGACGTCAAGGGCGCCGGCCGGATGGCCGAGGTGATGCGGCGGACGGCGCGGCAGCAGGCGCCGGGCAGCCCGCGCGAGTTCCGGATCTTCTGGCGCGACGACACGATCGTGCTCGACCGCGGCATCCTGGGGAACATCCGCCGCAACCTGATGTCGCAGGGCCGCCGCAACCGCCAGCTCCCGCGGGTGGCCGGCGCGCTGCTCGACGCGATGTGGCGCCAGGTCCGCGGCGAGCGCGGTCGCGACCGCGGCCGCGAGGCGTTCGACGACGACCTGCTCTCCGAGCGGTCGTTCGTCGACTTCGTCGCCGCCTGGTGGCCGCCGCTCGACGCGGCCGAGGTCTTCGGCTGGCTGCGCGAGCCGGAGTTCCTGGCCCGGGTCGCCGAGGGCATCCTCAGCCCGGAGGAGCAGCGGCTGCTCGCCAAGTCCTGGAACCACCCCGACCTCTCCGTCGAGGACATCCCGCTCCTCGACGAGCTGCGCTACGCGATCGGCGACGTCCCGGCGCGCACCGACGACGAGCGCGACCTCGACGACACCGGGCTGCTCGAGGGCGGCATCGACATGCAGGAGCTCTTCACCGCTGCCGACCGCGAGTTCGCGCCGTCCGGCCGGGCGTGGGCGCCGCCGACGCACAAGATCGAGGACGACCCCTTCGCGCACGTCCTCATCGACGAGGCGCAGGACCTCACGCCGATGCAGTGGCGGATGGTCGGCCGCCGCGGCCGCACGGCGTCGTGGACGATCGTCGGCGACCCCGCCCAGTCGTCGTGGCCGGTCGCCGAGGAGTCCGCCGCCGCCCGCGCCGCTGCGCTGGAGGGCAAGGACGTCCACGAGTTCCACCTCTCGACCAACTACCGCAACTCCGCCGAGATCTACGCCTACGCCGCGGCCTACGCCCAGCGCGTCGGCCTCGACGCCGACCTCCCGACCGCGGTCCGCTCGACGGGCGTCGAGCCGCAGGTCGTCACCGGCGTCTCCGACCTCGAGAGCGCGACCCGGGACGCCGTGCTCGACCTGGCCGGCCGGGTCGAGGGCACCGTCGGCATCGTGGTGCCGGTGGCCAGGCGCTCCGAGGTCAACGCCTGGCTCGCGTCCTGGCCCGAGGTCGCCGACGACGCCGCCGGCGCCCGCGCGGCGGTCGACTCCTCGGTCACGCCGTCCGGCGACGACCGGATCGTGGTGCTCACCGGCCTCGACACCAAGGGCCTCGAGTTCGACGGCATCGTGGTGGTCCGGCCGCAGGAGATCGAGGACGAGTCCGCGACCGGAAAGGCGACGTTGTACGTCGTTCTCACCCGCGCGACGCAGCTCCTGACCACACTGTCGTGACATGCGCGCTTTTCTGGTCGCCGTCGCGGCGATCCTGCTGACCCCCGTCCTCCCCAGCGCCGCCGCGTCCGCCGAGCCGCTCCCGCGCCTCCACGCGACCCACGGCAAGCACGCGGCGATCCGCGACCAGCACGACGCCCAGGTCCTGCTGCACGGCATCAACGTGAACCAGCTCGGGGAGTACTTCCAGGCCGACCCCGACCTGGCCCCGGTCGTCCCGATCGCCCGGACGGACTTCCGCGACATCGCGCGGCTCGGCTTCAACACCGTGCGCCTCGTCGTCAGCTGGTCCGCGCTCGAGCCGACCCCGGGCGCCTACGACGAGGACTACGTCGCGCGGATCCGCCAGGCCGTGCGCTGGGCGGCGTCGTACGACCTCTACGTCGTGCTCGACATGCACCAGGACGCCTACGGCATCGCGGTCGACACGCCCCTCGACGAGACCTGCCCGGACGGCACCCACCCCAACAACGGCTGGGACGGCGCGCCGGCGTGGGCCACGATCACCGACGACGCCTCCACCTGCACGACCGGCGAGCGCGAGCTCGCGCCGGCGGTCCGGCACGCCTGGCAGAACTTCTTCGACGACGTGCCCGCCGCGGACGGCGTCGGCGTGCAGACGCACCTGGTCGACACCTGGGGCCGGCTGGCCGAGGACTTCGCACGGGTCCGCAACGTCGCGGGCTACGACCTGCTCAACGAGCCGGGCTTCGGGTACGACGCGAGCAACAGCACCACCGACCTCGGTCGCTTCTACGCGCGGGCCATCACCGCGATCCGTGCAGGCGAGGACTGGGGCTACGGCTACCACCACATCGTCTTCTGGGAGCCGAGCGTCCTGTGGTCGGCGCTGGGCAGCAACCCGGTGCCCGACCGCGGCTTCAGCACCGACAAGAACCTCGTCTTCGCGCCGCACATCTACGCCGAGTCGCTCTCGCCCAACCCGATCCCCTCGGGCTTCACGAGCGCCCAGCAGGTCGCGCGGCAGCACGGCGTCACGGTCTGGGGCGGCGAGTACGGCTTCTGGCCCACGGACCCGGCCGACGCCGCCGACACGCTCGACCGCTACGCCGCGGCGGAGGACGCCCACCTCTACGGCGGCGCCTGGTGGGACTGGAAGCAGGCCTGCGGCAACCCGCACGTCGTGCACCAGCCCGGCGGCGAGCCCGACCCGGTGTCGCCGAGCCTCAACCGCTACACCTGCCCCGACCAGGTCGCGCAGCCGATCGACCCGGCGTTCGGCGACACCCTCAGCCGGCCGACCGCTCGCGCGGTGCCCGGCACGATCACGCGCCTGACCTCCGACGGGCGCGCCGGGACGCTCGACCTGAAGGGCACCCACGCGGGCCGCGCGGGCCGGTGCGCGCTGCGGGTCTTCGTGCCCGCGCGCTTCGCCGACGCCCGGGTGCGGACCGAGGGCATCAGGCACCTCAAGCGCAGCCGGGACCAGGGCAACGTGGTGCTGCGCGGCTGCGTCGCGGACAGCTTCCGGCTCCGGGTCGGCTGACTCGTAGAGTTCGTCCATGACGACGAACCAGATCTCTGCCCGGGAAGCCATCGCGGCCGTCCAGGGGCACGAGGCCTGGGCGATCATCCGACGCTCCACCAGGGCCGGTGACCGCGCCACGGTCGGCGTCGTCGGTGGCGCGCGACGCGTGGTCGAGTCGATCCTCGACGTCCCGCTCGAGGAGGGCGTGCCCGAGGGCGGCCACATCGCCGACCGGCTCATCGCCGTGCCGTTCCGGCAGGTGCGCGAGCGCGGCTTCGAGGCCCACGACGACGGCACCCCGCTCGTCGTGGTCGACGTCGAGACCGAGCTGGAGTTCTCCGTCGCCGAGGTGCTGGACGCGATCGACGACACCGGCATCGAGTTCGCCGACCGCGGCGGCTTCGAGACCGACGACGACGAGTACGGCAAGCTCGTGCGCACGATCATCGACGACGAGATCGGCCAGGGCGAGGGCGCCAACCTGGTGATCGGGCGCCACTACCGCGCCACCGTCGCCGACTGGGGAGCCGACAAGGCGCTGACCGTCTTCCGCCGGCTGCTCGAGCGCGAGCGCGGGTCCTACTGGACCTTCGTCTTCTTCACCGGTGACCGCTACCTCGTGGGCGCGAGCCCCGAGCGGCACGTGTCGATCCACGACGGCGACGTCCGGATGAACCCGATCAGCGGCACCTTCCGGATCCCTCGCGAGGGTGACGTCAAGGGCCAGCTCCTCGACTTCCTCCACGACGAGAAGGAGATCTACGAGCTCTTCATGGTCGTCGACGAGGAGCTCAAGATGATGTGCGACATCTGCAGCGAGGGCGGCCAGGTGCTCGGCCCGTTCCTCAAGCCGATGAGCCGTCTCGTGCACACCGAGTACCTCCTCGCCGGCCGCACCGCCCGCGACCCCCGCGAGGTCCTGCGCGACACCATGTACGCCGCGACCGTGACCGGCTCGCCGGTGGAGAACGCCTGCCGGCTGATCCACCGCTACGAGACCGAGGGCCGCGGCTACTACGGCGCCGCGCTGGCGATCCTGGGTCGCGACGAGAAGGGCGGCCCGATCGTGGACAGCCCGATCGTGATCCGCACGGCCGACGTCGGGCTCGACGGCCGGCTCCGGGTCACCGCCGGCGCGACCCTGGTGCGCGACTCGGACCCGGCGTACGAGGTCGCGGAGACGCACGCCAAGGCCGGCGGCATCCTCAGCGCCTTCGGGCTGGTCGAGCCGGCGCCGGTGCCGACGACCGACATCGCCGAGCTGGTCAACGACGAGGACGTCCTGCTGACCCTCAACCAGCGCAACCGCCGACTCTCCCGCTTCTGGCTGACCGACCAGGGCGGTGCTGCGCCGGACCCGGGCCTCCGGGGCAAGTCGGTGGTGATCCTCGACGGCGAGGACGACTTCGTGAACATGCTGCGCCACGTCCTCGGCGTGCTCGGCATGACCTCGACCGTCGTCCGCCACGAGGACTACGCGCCGGGTGTGCTCGACGGCTTCGACCTGGTGATCGTCGGGCCGGGTCCCGGCGACCCCCGCGACGGCGACGACCCGAAGATGGCGCAGCTGCGTGCGGCGGTCGCGGAGCTGATGGCGGCGGAGCGGCCGTTCCTCGCCGTCTGCCTGGGCCACCAGGCGCTGTGCCACCACCTGGGCCTGCCGCTGGCCTACAAGGACATCGTCTTCCAGGGCACGCAGTCGCCGGTCGAGATCTCCGGACGCACCGAGCGGGTCGGCTTCTACAACACGTTCGTCGGTCGCGTCGGCTCCGCGGAGGTGCCGGAGGGCGTCGAGGTCGAGGCAGATGTCCAGACCGGTGACATCCACCTGGTGCGTGGTCCGCACTACCGCGGCATCCAGTTCCACGCTGAATCCATCCTCACCGAGCACGGCTACGACCTGCTCCACGAGCTCGTCGCCGACCTTCTGGTGTTTCGGGAGACAAGCGACTCGGCAGGCCGCTAGGCTCCGGCACGTACTACGGCGGAGTCCGCTCATGGGCCCGGTGAAGACTGCCCCCCAGCTTCATCGGGCCCTCCGCTATTTCTGAGTAGGTTGACCCCGTGATCGCGACGCGCGTGGTCGTGGTCGACCACCACGACTCCTACACGTGGAACCTCGTCCACCTGGTCGCCGCGGTCACCGGCACGCTGCCGACCGTCGTGCAGCACGACGAGGTCACCGCCGCCGAGGTGCTCGCCTTCGACCACGTCGTCCTCTCGCCCGGGCCCGGTCGCCCCGACGTCCTCGCCGACTTCGCCGTCGGCCGCGAGGTCCTCACCGCCGGCACCCGCCCGGTGCTCGGGGTCTGCCTCGGCATGCAGGGGCTGGTCACGGCGTACGGCGGCACCGTCGACCGCATCGAGCCGGCCCATGGTGAGGTCGCCGAGGTCACCCACGACGGCCGCGGCGTCTTCGCCGGCCTGCCGTCACCGCTGAAGGCCGTCCGCTACCACTCGCTCGCGGCCCTCGACGTGCCGCCCGCGCTCGAGGTCACGGCCCGCGCCGAGGATGGTGTCGTGATGGGGGTGCGGCACCGGTCGCTGCCGCTCGAGGGCGTGCAGTTCCACCCCGAGTCGGTCCTCTCCGAGCACGGCACCGCGCTGGTGGCCAACTTCCTGGGGCGGTCGTGACGGATCCCGTCCCGTTCTTCCGGTCCGTCGCCGCCGACCACCCCCGCTGCTTCTGGCTCGACGGCGGCGGCGCCCGCGAGTGGTCCGGCCGCCGCTCGCTGGTCGGCTGGCTCGACCCCGACGACGTCTCGATCTCCTACGACGCCGGCGCCCGCGTCGTGCGCCGCCATGCCGGCGGGCGCTCGGAGGTCGTCGGGGACGACGTTTTCGACGTCCTCGCCGCCGAGCTGGCCGCCGGCCCGCCCGACGCCCAGTGGTTCGGGTACCTCGGCTACGCCTGCCGCCCCGACCTCCCCGCCCTCGTCGGCTCCGACCTGCCCGACGCCGTCTGGATGCGGCCGCACCACGTCCGGCTGTTCGAGCACGAGGGAGTTTCATCGGCCGGCCGACAGATCTCACGCCGGGACGACGAAGCTTCATCGTCCCGGCAGGAGTTTCATCGGCCGGCCGATGAAACTCCCCCGGCCTACACCGCCGCCTTCGACCGGGTCCAGGAGCACCTGCGGGCGGGCAACAGCTACGAGGTCAACCTCACCTACCGCGAGCAGCGGGAGAGCGAGGTCGACCCGGTGACGGCGTACCTGCGCCTGCGCGAGCTCAACCCCGCGCCGTACGCCGGCTTCCTGCAGCACGACGTGCCTGGGGCGGAGGCGTGGCTGCTCAGCAGCAGCCCGGAGCGCTACGCGCTGATCACCGCCGACCGGACGCTGGAGACCAAGCCGATCAAGGGCACCACGCCCCGCGGCAGCACGCCCGCGAGCGACGAGGAGCAGCGCACCAGGCTGCGCGACGACCCGAAGTTCCGCGCCGAGAACCTGATGATCGTCGACCTGCTGCGCAACGACCTCTCGATGGTCTGCGCGCCGGGCAGTGTCGCCACCCCGCTCCTGATGGAGGTGGAGTCCTACGAGAGCGTGCACCAGCTGGTCAGCACCGTCCGCGGCCGGCTCCGCGACGACGTCACCACCGTCGCCGCGCTGCGCGCGCTCTTCCCCGCGGGATCGATGACGGGCGCGCCCAAGCTGCGCACCATGCAGGTCATCGAGGAGGTCGAGGACAGCCCGCGCGGGGTGTACGCCGGCGCCTTCGGCTGGGTCAGCGCCGACGGCCGCGCCGACCTCGGCGTGGTCATCCGCAGCCTGACGACCACCGGCGACGGCCGGTGGAGCCTCGGCACCGGCGGCGGCATCACGGTGCGCTCCGACGTCGCCGAGGAGTACGCCGAGGCCGGCTGGAAGGCCGACCGGCTGCTCCGGGTTTTCGATCGGCGTTGATCACCCTGTAACCGCAGGTGACTACGGTGGGGGCATGGAGAACGGACACGTCATCGTGCTGTTCGGCGCCACGGGCGACCTGGCCAAGCGCAAGCTGCTGCCTGGGCTGATGCACCTGTGGCAGGCGGGCCTGATCGACGACTCCCGGATCGTCGGAACCTCGATGGACGACATCGACACCGAGCAGTTCGTCGACATCGCCCGCCAGGCCTGTCACGAGTTCGGGAAGCACGGGCAGCAGGACGCGCGCTGGGACGAGTTCGCCGCGCTGCTGAGCTTCGTGCCCCACATGGCCGGCCCGCCCGCGCTCGCCGACGCGGTCCGGGCCGCGGAGAGCGAGCTCGCCCGCGGCGGCCGCCCGGTCGACTTCCTCCACTACCTGAGCGTGCCGCCGAAGGCCGCCCTCGACGTCGTCCACCAGCTCGACGCCGCCGGCCTGGTCAAGCAGTCGCGGATCGTGATGGAGAAGCCCTTCGGCACCGACCTCAAGACCGCGGTCGAGCTCAACGAGCGGCTCCACCAGGTCTTCGACGAGAGCCAGATCTTCCGGATCGACCACTTCCTCGGCAAGGAGGCGGCCCAGAACATCCTCGCCTTCCGCTTCGCCAACGGTCTCTTCGAGCCGATCTGGAACCGCAACTTCATCGACCACGTCCAGATCGACGTTCCCGAGACCCTCGGCCTCGAGGACCGCACCCGCTTCTACGAGAGCACGGGCGCCTACCGCGACATGGTGGTCACCCACCTCATGCAGGTGCTGGCGTTCATGGCGATGGAGCCGCCGACGTCCCTGGCGCCCGACCCGATCAGCGACGAGAAGCTCAAGGTCTTCCGCTCGATGCGGCCGCTCGAGCCGCACAACGTCGTGCGCGGCCAGTACGCCGGCTACCGCGACCACGACGAGACGGCCGACGACTCCGACACCGAGACGTTCGTGGCGCTCAAGGTCGAGATCGACAACTGGCGCTGGGCGGGCGTGCCCTTCTACCTGCGCACCGGCAAGAAGATGGCCGAGGGCGCGCGGATCATCTCGATCGCGTTCAAGGAGCCGCCGCTGACGATGTTCCCGGCCGGCTCCAACGCGGGTACCCAGGGTCCCGACCACCTCACCTTCGACCTCGCCGACCAGTCGAAGATGTCGCTGTCCTTCTACGGCAAGCGGCCCGGGCCGGGCATGAAGCTCGAGAAGCTCTCCATGCAGTTCGCGACGCACGAGACCTCCTCGGCGTACGCCGTCCTCGAGGCCTACGAGCGGCTCATCTACGACGCGCTGCGCGGCGACCACACGCTCTTCACCACCGCCGAGGGCATCGAGACGCTGTGGGAGAAGTCCGCGCCGCTGATCCAGAACCCCCCGCCGGTGCGCGTCTACTCACCCGGATCGTGGGGACCCAACGCGATCCACCAGCTCGTGGCGCCGCATGCCTGGCGGCTGCCGTTCGAGCGCTCGTGGCGCGAGCACAACGTGATGGGCCAGTAGGCGCTCGCCCCTGCTCACACCTGCCGGCGCTCGCCGTCGTCGGTGTACTCCACGCCGGAGAGGTTGACCGTCCGGCCGGCGTTGGCCAGCGCCGCCACGATCACCGTGCCGAGCGGCCCCTCCCGGTCGTACATCGTCGCCGTCCCGACGGCGATCCCGTCGTGCTCGACCCGGTCGGTGGCGAGCAGCCCGATCTCGGTGCCGGCCGGCGGCCGGGCGAGGGTCAGGGCGATGTCGGTGTTGATGTACTCCACGCCGCCGGTGCCCCAGTTGGTGACCATGCTGGCGCCGTCGGCGATCGCGGCGGCCGCCTGGAAGCCGGTCAGCCGCTCGCCCGCGACGACCGGGAAGGAGCTGTTCCACGACGCCTTGCGCCCGGCGTTCTGGTGCTCGCGGAAGTCCTGCGACCACGCGCTGTCGGAGCGGAAGAAGGGCACGTGCGCGCTGGTCGCCGGCGGAGCCACGTCGAGCGGCGGCGGGGACGGCCGCTCGGCCGGCTCCCAGACCTCGCCGGGCGCGGCCGCTGTCGGCTTGAGGAAGGTCGCCGAGGCGCGCGCGACCCGCTGGCCGTGCTGGGTCATCGTCACGTCGACCAGGCAGATCCGCGAGCCCTCGCGCACGACCTCGGTGTTGAACGAGCACGGCTGCATCCGCGCCGGCTTGAAGAGGTCGACGGTCCACCGCGCGGGGATCAGCTCGGGCCGGTCCACCGCGGCGAGCTGCTGCTCGGCGGCCCGCGCCAGCGCGCCGCTGAGGGCGACGCCGTGCATCTGGTCGTCGCTCCACATGCTGCACGCGGGCTGGTTCGGGAGCAGGGTGTCGCCGTCCTTGCGGAAGTAGGCGACGTCGGTGCGGTCGAACGGGGTGGCGGTCACGGCGCCATTGTGGCGGTTGCGGGAAACGACACCTAGGCGTCGCTCGGGTCCGGCGCGGCGGCGGCCAGGGTCGCGAGCAGCGCCTTGGTCACCGCGACCAGGTCGTCCTCGTCGTACGGCGCGAGCTGGGCGGCGTTGACGCTCTGCACGAGACCCTCGGTCTCGACGAAGCCGGTGACGGCCGCGGCGTTCTTCTTGGTACGCACCGCGATCCGGGCGGACGTTGCCCCGTCGACGTCGATCGACCTCAGCTGGTCGCTGGCCGAGCCCATCGCGTCGAGCGCGGCATCCAGGCCGCCGTCGTAGAAGACGTAGCTGACCTCGAAGGCCGCGTCGCCCTTCTGCTTCGGCAGGAACGCGCAACGCGGCGAGTCGGCGGTGCCGGTCTGCATGGTGAGCTTCTCGCCCGCGATCCGGCTCACCTCGGCGGCGGTGATCCCGTCGCACGGCGTCCAGCCGACCCCGGCCGCCTCGGACGCGGCGTCGGACGCCGAGCCGTCGGAGCCGTCGGAGGAGCTGCAGGCGGACAGGGACGTGGCGAGGACGGCGGCCAGCACGAGGGCGGCCGCGCGAGTGGGCGTGCGCATCAGGCGGGGGTCCAGTCGGGTACGGGGGTGCGGGCACCGGGCAGGGACATGACGAGGCGGGCGCCGCCGTACGGCGACTCGTCGACGTGCACCGAGCCGGCGTGCCGCTCGACGGCCTGGCGCACGATGGACAGGCCGAGGCCGGAGCCCGGCATCGAGCGGGACTCGCGCGCCCGGTAGAAGCGGTCGAACACGTGCGGTCGGTCCTCCTCGGCGATGCCCGGTCCCTCGTCGTCCACGCTGAGCACGCCCTCGGCGAGCCGGACGTGGATGGTGCCGCCGGACGGGCTCCACTTGGCGGCGTTGTCGAGCAGGTTGGTGATCGCACGCTCGAGGCCGGCGCTCTCGCCGACGACGTACCAGGGCTCGGTCTCGACCTCGATGGCGATGCCGGTGGCCCGGCGGCGGACCCGGGCGACGGCCCGGTCGAGCACCTCGGGCAGGTCGACCGGCTCGACGACGTGGGTGAGCGGCTCGTCGCGGGCGAGCTCGACCAGGTCGCCGATGAGGGTGGTCAGCTCCTCGATCTGCGCGCGGACGTCGTCGAGCAGCTCGGCGCGGGCCTCGGGCGGGATCAGTCCGCCGGTCTCGTCGGCCTGGCTGAGCAGGTCGATGTTGGTGCGCAGCGAGGTGAGCGGGGTGCGCAGCTCGTGCCCGGCGTCGGCGACCAGCTGGCGCTGGCGGTCACGGGACGCCGCGAGCGCGGTGAGCATCTGGTTGAACGCCGTGGCCAGGCGGGCGATCTCGTCGTCGCCCTCGATCGGCAGCGGGGTGAGGTCCTCGGTGCGGGCGATGTCCTCGACCGAGGTGGTCAGCCGGCGCACGGGCCGGAGCCCGTTGCGGGCCACCGCCCAGCCGGCCATGCCGGCCGCGATCACGCCGGCCGCGCCGAAGAGGAACATGACCAGGCCGAGCTTGCGGAGCAGGTCCTCCTGCGAGTCCAGCGACTGCGCCAGCATGATGGTCTCGCCGGTGTCGTGGTGCACGGCGACCACGCGCCAGCGGCTGCCGTCCGTGCCGATGATGGTGCGGACCGACTCGTGCGTGTCGCCCTGCCAGACCTTGACCTCGGGGCTACCGAGCTCGAACGGGACGTTGGGGTCGCTGCTGACCCCCTTCGGGTTGTTCTGGAGGAAGCAGGCCACCCACACGTTCGCGGCCTGCTGGAACGCCGTGGTCACCGACCCGCTCTGGCACAGCTCGGCGGACGCGGTCTCGGCGCGGTGGATCAGCGAGTCGTCGGTCGTGGCCGTGAGCTGCATGCGCACCGTGACGTAGGCGCCGAACGCGACCAGCGCGACGGTGGCGCCGGCGGCCAGCGCGGTGAGCACGGTGACGCGGGAGGCGAGCGACCGGCGGTAGTGCCATCGACCGTCGGGTCCCACGGTGGGGAAGACGGTCACGATTCCTTCAGCACGTAGCCGACGCCGCGCACGGTGTGGAGCAGCCGCGGCTCCTCCTCGGCCTCGGTCTTGCGGCGCAAGTAGCCGACGTAGACCTCGAGGGAGTTGGCGGTCGTGGGGAAGTCGTAGCCCCAGACCTCCTCGAGGATGAAGGAGCGCTCGAGCACGCGCCGCGGCCGGCGCAGGAACATCTCGAGGAGGGTGAACTCGGTGCGGGTCAGCTCGATGGTGCGCTCGCCGCGGCGCACCTCGCGGGTCGCGATGTCCATGGAGAGGTCGGCGAAGGAGAGGAGCTCGTCCTCGGCGCCCTCGTCGCGCGGGACGACGCGGCGCAGCAGGGCGCGGATCCGGGCGAGCAGCTCCTGGAGGGCGAAGGGCTTGGTGAGGTAGTCGTCGGCGCCGGCGTCGAGGCCCTCGACCCGGTCGCCCACGGCGTCGCGGGCGGTGAGCACGAGGATCGGGATGTCGTTGCCGGCGGTGCGCAGCGCCTTGGTGGTCTCGATGCCGTCGAGCCGCGGCATCATCACGTCCATCACCACGACGTCGGGGGCGACGGCGGCGATCCGGGCCAACGCGTCGGCGCCGTCCTCGGCGAGCGCGACGTCGTACCCGTTGAACTCCAGCGACCGCCGCAGCGACTCGCGGACCGCCTTGTCGTCGTCGACGACGAGGACGCGCGGCTTGGGTGCGGTCGTGCTGCTCACGGGGCCACTCTGCCAGCCGAGCCTGAACCCGGTCTGAGAACGGCAGTCACGTGTACTGAGCCGCCACCTCGGCGGCCCGGGCGGCATAGCCGCCGCCGAAGTGGCAGGCGTGCACCAGGAGCGGGAAGAGCTGGTGCAGGGCGACCCGGTCCTCCCACCCGTCGGCGAGCGGCGTCTCCTCGAGGTAGGCGTCGAGCACGCGGGGCAGGTGCGGCAGCCCGAAGAGGGCGAGCATGGCGAGGTCGACCTCGCGGTGGCCGCCGTACGCCGCCGGGTCGATCAGCCACGCCTGGCCGTCGAGACCCCAGAGCACGTTGCCGTTCCAGAGGTCGCCGTGCAGCCGCGCGGGCGGCTCGTCCGGGAGCAGGTCGGGCAGCCGGCCGACGACGGCCTCGATGGCGGCGGCGTGCTCGCCGTCGGCGTGGCCGCGGTCGCGGGCGAGCTTGAGGTAGGGCAGCACCCGGCGCACGGCGTAGAACTCGGCCCAGGTGTCGGCGGGCCGGTTGGGCAGCGGCAGCCGGCCGATGTAGGAGTCGGGGGAGCCGTCGCGGTCGAGGCCGAAGCAGGGGGCGCCCGCGGCGTGGGTGCGGGCGAGCGCGCGGCCGAACGCCGCCGCGGCGTCGACGGTGTTCTTGCCCGGCTCGACCCAGCGCACGATGACGCACTCGTGGTCGACGCCGAGCACCTCGGGCACCTGCACGCCGCCGTCGGCGGTGGTCTCGGCCAGCCAGCGCAGCCCGGCGGCCTCGTCGGGGAAGAAGTCGTCGGGGGCGTGGGGGAGCGTCTTCATCAGTGCGGTGGTGCCGTCGCTGAGGCGCAGCCGGGTCGCGGTCGCGATGTCGCCGCCCGCGACGGGGGCCGTGGCCACGACCGACGTGCCGAGGAGCGTCTCGGCACGTTGCGCGACCAACGGCTGGCGGGTCACGGTCGGCTGGTGTCCCAGGGCCGTTCGGCGAGCAGGGCCTCGACGAGGGCGGACGCCGTGCGCTCGACCATCCCCAGCACCTCCTCGAAACCGTCGGGCCCACCGTAGTACGGGTCCGGCACGTCGGTGCCCGGATCCGTGGGGTCGAGGTCGCGGAACTTGCGGGTCCGTTGCCCCGGCCCACCGAGGTCCGCGAGGTTGGCATCGTCCATCGCGAGGTAGAGGTCGGCGGGCTCGGGGTCGTCCGGCCCGCACCACTGCCGGGCGCGGTGCCGGCTCGCGTCGTACCCGGCCGCGGTCAGCGTCGCCGCTGCGCGCCGGTCCATCGGCTGCCCGACGTGCCAGTCGCCGGTGCCGGAGCTGGTCACCGTGACGACGTCGTCGAGCCCGGCGTCCGCCACCCGCTCCTCGAGCACGACGTGGGCCGTGGGGGAGCGGCAGATGTTCCCCAGGCAGACGAGCTCGACGTGATAGCGGCCGGGCGTGCGGGCCGGCGGGAGCGGGGTCACGCCTCGCTCACTCGGCGTCGGTGCCGAAGACCATCCCGACGATCCAGGTGACGATCGTGATCACCAGCGCGCCGCCGATCGTGGTCCAGAAGCCGTCCACGGTGAACTTCACGTCGAAGAGGCCGACGATCCACTCGGAGAAGGCCAGCATCAGCGCGTTGGTGAGCAGCAGGAAGAGGCCCAGCGTCACGATGATGAAGGGGATCGACAGGATGTTGATGATCGGCTTCACGAACGAGTTGACGATGCCGACGATCAGCGCGACGAACACCAGCGGCCAGAACTTGTCGGTCCAGTCCTGGGACGCGGTGTTGGCGGCGGTGCCGAAGTAGATGCCGTCGAAGATCCAGGCGGCGACCGCGACGGCCACCGCGTTGGTCCCCAGCCAGCCGAGGAACTTGAGGATGCCCACGGGTCCAGCCTGTCAGTCCAGGCGCAGCGCGTCGAGGATCGAGGCCTCCGCGTCGGCGAGGTGTCGCTCCAGGAAGTCCGCGGCCCCCGTCACGTCGCCGCGCTCGAGCAGCATCACCAGGGCGGTGTGGCTGTCGGCCTGGTCGTGGGCGTTGCGGCGGATCCGGTCGACCTGCGCGAGCGCGAGCTTGAGCTCGACCATCAGGCTGTCGGCCATGGCGACCAGCCGCGGCGAGCCGGTGAGGCCGACCAGGGACACGTGGAAGGCGAGGTGGCGCTCGTTGAGCTCCTGGTACGACGCACCCGAGCGGACCGCGCTGGTGTAGGCGACCAGGGAGGTGCGGACGGCGTCGCGCAGCGTCTCGTCGGCGTCCGGCCAGCGGCGTACGCCGGCGCCCTCCAGCACCCACCGGGCGCGGCAGATGTCGCGGACCGAGTCGCCCTCCGGGGTGGAGATGGCGACGCCGCGGTTGGGCTCGCGGACGGCGAGCCCCTCGGCGACCAGGATGCCCAGCGCCTCGCGCACGGTCGGCCGGGAGACGCCCAGCGACTCCGCGAGGGCGACCTCGCGCAGCGGCGTGCCCGACTCGAGCTCGCCGTCGAAGACGGCCCGGCGCAGCTCGTCGGCGACGCGGTCGACGGTCGAGGACAGCTCGAGGTGCAGCGTGCGGAACGGCGAGCGCTGTTCTCCCGGGGAGGGGCCCGTCGGCTGGGACATGGCGCCTATTGTGCTCTACACTCTCCATGTCAGATTGTCTGACAATCAAGCAATCATGCGGACAATGTCGAGGAGGGTTCCGTGGAGCTGAGCTGGGGTCGCCGCTACGTCGCGGTCGAGCCGACCCACTTCCGGGTCGAGTACGTCATCAACCCGTTCATGGATCCCGACGACCAGCCCGACCCGGCGCTCGCGATGGCCCAGTGGCGCGAGCTCGTCGCGACCATCGAGCGGCACGGCGGCACCGTCGAGGCGCTGCCGCAGCGCGAGGACGCCCCGGACATGGTCTACGCGATGAACCTCGGCCTCGGCCTGGTCCGCGAGGACGGCCAGTCCCACGTGGTGATGTCGCACATGCGCTACGCCGAGCGCCGGATGGAGACCTCCTCCGCGCAGCCGTGGTTCGCCGAGCGCGGCTTCACCACGTCGTACGTCGGCCGCGACGGCGTCGGCGCCCACCTGGAGGCCGGCGACGCCTTCGCCTTCGGCGACGCCCTCGTCGTCGGCTACGGCCCGCGCACCGAGGAGCTCGCGCTCAAGCACCTCGCCACCGAGCTCGGCATCCGGGTCCGCGGCCTGCGGATCACCCACCCGGGGATGTACCACCTCGACCTGGCCTTCTGCCCGCTCGACGACCGGCGCGCGCTGGTCTGCCCGGCCGCGCTCGACGAGGCGTCGGCCGCCGCGCTGCTCGAGCTCGTCCCCGAGCCGATCGTGCTCACCGAGGAGGAGGCGCTGACCACGTTCTGCGCCAACTCGATCGTCCTCGGCTCCACCGTGATCATGCCGGCCTGCCCGGACCGGGTGCGTGCGCAGCTCGAGGAGTGGGGCTTCACCGTGGTGGTCGTGGACGTGTCGGAGTTCCACAAGGGCGGCGGCTCGATCCGGTGCCTGACGAACCCGGTCGACGTCGAGATCGGCCGCGACCTCGCGGTCGTGCCCGGCGGCGAGGTCGTGCTGCCTCAGGTCTGAGCGGGGTCTGCGGCCCAGTTGCCGTGGAACCCCGCCGGGACCCGGCCGGGCAGGTGGACGGTCGCGACGTCGTCGAGGGTCGCGGCGTCGAGGATGCGCAGGTCGCTGCGTCCGGTGCCGGGGTCGAAGACGTAGCCCAGGAGGACGCCCTCGTCCTCGGCCGAGTCGGGTGCGGCCGGGACGAAGCAGAACTCGCTGACCTCCCGCCCGGCGCCCAGTCGGCGCTCGGTGGTCGTGCCGGCGACCACGTCGTGCTTGAGCACGGAGTCACCCGTCCGGACGCCGGCCGCGGCCACGCCGGCGGCGTACCCGTAGCGGTGCCGGCGACCGGTCAGCCGCTCGTCGTAGCGCGGGAACTCCTGGCTGTGCTCGTCGAAGCGGTGCTCGCGGACCTTGCCCGCGGCCGTGTCGACGGTGAAGCGGGTGAGGTACGCCGGGCCCTCGTTGGGGCCGGTGAAGTCCGTGGCGAACATCCGGTCGTGGCGGACCACGTCGATGACGACGTCGGTGCCCTCTTCGTAGGCGTTGAGGGTGTGGAAGACGTAGCACGGGTCGATCTCGAACCACCGCACGTCGGCGCCGCTGCCCTCGCGCGGGAGCAGGCCGATCCGGGCGGGGTAGTCGTCGTCCCACGAGTAGGGCAGCGGGCGGGCCGTCCCGGTGCGGAGCGTCTGGTCGATGAGGCGGTCGGTCGCCTGCTGCGGCCGCGGTGCCTCGCCCGCGACCATGCCCAGGTCGAAGGTGACCGGCAGGTCGTAGACGACGAAGTAGTGCTCGGTCAGCGCGCAGTCGTGGACCATCGGGCTGCCCGTCACCTCGATCTCGACCTGGTGCCGCACCCGGCCGTCGGTGCCGACGACGGAGTAGTCGACGAGGTTGCCCCGGGTCCAGCTGTAGGAGAGCGCGTGCAGCTCGCCGGTCGACGGGTCCTCGTGCGGGTGCGCGGTGTAGCCGCCGGTGACGGTGCCGAGCGCGTAGGGGCCGACCGTCTCCAGGTCGGTCGTGAGCTCGTACGGCGTGCCGCCCGCCTCGACCAGCGCGAGGGTGCGACCGGCGTGCTCGAGGACGTTGGTGTTGGGGGCGAAGTCGTCGCCGACCGCGCGGACGTAGCGGTTGCGGTACCACTGCGCGCGGCCGCCGCCGAGCCGGACGCCGTGCACCATCCCCTCGCCGAGGAACCAGTGGTAGCCCTCGCCCGGATCGGTGGCCGGGTTGGGTCCGATCCGCAGGTACCGGCCGTCGAGGTGGTCGGGCACCGTGCCGGAGACCTCGAGGTCGAACGCGGTGAGCTCCTCGTGGACGGGAGCGAAGTTGTCCTGCAGGTACCGGTTCATGACGCGCCTCCATAACGCTGTTATCGAGTGACCATAACGGTGTGATGGCAGGCTGGCAACCGTGCCCCCCGATCCCGTCGAGCCCGACGTCCGCCGCCGGCTGATCGAGGTCGCGGCCGACCTGCTGAGCGAGGAGGGGCCGGCGGCGCTGAGCGCCCGGCGCCTCGCCCGCGACGCCGGCACCTCGACGATGGCGGTCTACACGCACTTCGGCGGGATGCCCGCGCTGGTGCGAGCCGTGGTCGCGGAGGGCTTCCAGCGGCTCTACGACCGGGTGGCCGCGGTCGCGGTCACCGACGACCCCGTGGCCGACCTCGTGGCGTCGGCGGCGGCGTACCGCGAGAACGCGCTGGCCGACCCGCACCTCTACTCGGTGATGTTCGGCTCGGCGTCGCTCGGGGAGTACCGGCTCCGGGAGGAGGAGCTCGAGGTCGGGCTGGCCGCCTTCGCGCAGCTGGTGGCGCTCGTCGAGCGGGCGATGGCGGCCGGTGCGATCCGGCGAGGGGATCCCGAGCCGGTGGCGGCGCAGTTCTGGACCGCCCTGCACGGCTTCGTGGTGCTCGAGATCGCCGACTTCTACTCGATGCTCGACGACCCCGAGACGCAGGTGCTGCAGCCGATGCTCGCCCACCTGCTGGCGTCCCTCAGCTGATCTCGGAGGGGCTGACCTCCGCGCCCTCCCGCGGTCGCGAGAAGCGGCGGGTCACGGCGTACAGCACCAGGGCGACGCCCCAGGACAGCAGGCTGAGCAGCAGCTGGCTGCGGGTGTCGTCCTTGATGCCCATCTGCACGAGGATCGCGACGATGCCGGCGATGGCGGCCAGCGTCAGCACCGGGTAGGCCCACATCTTCACGACCAGCTCGTCCTCCGGAGTCCGCCGGCGCAGCACCAGCTGGCTGACGGCGATGAGCAGGTAGACGAAGAGGATCACCGCGCCCGAGGAGTTGAGCAGGAAGAGGAAGACCGTGTCCGGCGAGACGCGGGCGGCGATCACGCACAGGAAGCCGACGACCGTCGAGGTCAGGATCGCGCCGGCCGGCACCCCGCGGGAGCTCACCCGGGTCAGCGCGCGCGGCGCCTCCCCGCGGTCGGCGAGCACGAAGACCATCCGCGACGCCGTGTAGAGCCCGGAGTTGAGGCAGGACAGCACCGCGGTGAGGACGACGGCGTTCATGATGTCGTCGGCGTGCGGGATGCCCATCTCGGTGAAGGCGGCGACGTACGGCGACTGGCCGAGCTCGCTGTCGTCCCACGGGACGATCAGCACGAGCAGGATCATCGAGCCGACGAAGAACGTGGCGACGCGCAGGATCACCGACTGCGTGGCCCGGGCGACCGCGCGCTCGGGGTCGTCGGACTCCGCGGCGGCGACGGTGGCGATCTCGGCGCCGACCATCGAGAAGACGACCACGACGATGCTAGAGAAGACCGCCCCGACGCCCATCGGGAAGAAGCCGCCGTGGCTGGTCATCAGGCTCACGTCGAAGCCCTTGTCCGGCCACAGGCCGACGACGTAGAGGGTGCCGAGGACGAGGAAGGCGATGATCGCGAGCACCTTGATGCCGGCGAACCAGTACTCGAACTCGCCGTACGACCGCACCGAGATCAGGTTGGTCGCGGTCATCAGGACCATCAGCACGAGCGAGACCAGCCACAGCGGCGCGTCGATCCAGTAGCGGACGATCTCCGCGCCGGCGACCGCCTCGAAGCCGACGACGATCACCCAGAAGTACCAGTAGAGCCACGCCGTCGAGAAGCCCGCCCAGCCCCCGAGGGCGCTGCGGGCGTACTCCGAGAAGGAGCCCGTCGTCGGGTTGGCCGTCGCCATCTCCCCGAGCATCCGCATCACCAGGATGATCAGCACCCCGGTGATCGCGTAGGAGAGGAACGCCGACGGCCCGGTCTCGCTGATCACCGCGCCCGACCCGACGAACAGGCCGGCGCCGATGACGCCGCCGATCGCGATCATCGTCAGGTGGCGCTGCTTGAGCCCGCGCTGGAGGGTGGGGGCGCCGGGTGCCTCGGTCGTGGTCATCTCCAGGCCCTGCCCGCAAATGGCGGCCCCGTAACCTCGACCCCGTGTTTCCGGTCGGCGGCGTGGGGGTGATGCTCGTCCTCGTCGCCGTGACCGGCGGGCTCTCCCTGCTCCTCGGGCTCGTGCTGCGACGCCGCCTGGATGCGCTGACCGCCTGGTCGGTCGCGCTGTTCGTGTGGTCGGTCGCCGTGATCGCCACGATCACGCTGATCCCGGCCAACGGCGCCCCCGGGATCGTCTCCGCCGAGGGCCGCCTGACCACCTGCTCGTGGGACATCGGCGGCCCGGCCCCCGACGGATTCTGGATCTTCTCCGGCGGCCAGCGGCTGCTCAACACGGTCGTCTTCGTCCCGTCGGGGGTGCTGCTGGTCCTGGCCGTCGTGCGCTGGCCCCGGGCGGCCCTGGTCGTGGTCCCGCTTGGCCTTGCCGGCCTCGCGGCCTACTCGGTCGGGATCGAGTACACGCAGCTGGCGCTCGCCCGGATCGACCGCGCCTGCGACGTCACCGACATGATCGACAACACCACCGGCGCCGCGATCGGCGTCGGGATCGGCATCGTGCTGGCGCTCCTGCTCCGGCCCTGGCGGGCGCGCAGCCCGCGCTGACGCGCGCCACTAGTGCCGCGGGCGAAAAGTCGTTGGACGGTTCGAGCCGCCATGGCACGCACCTGGCTGCGTTGGCATCGCTGGAGTTACGCCCGGTAGCCCGGCGCGACGCCGCCTTGCCAGGCACGCACCCTGACGACACCAACCCTCCAGATACTTTCCACCCGCGACACTAGGGTGCGGGACATGACCACCCCCCAGCCCCGAGCGACCGTGGCGGAGATCCCGCCGTACGTCGCGGGCAAGCCGCCGACGGTCCGACCCGGGATGACGTCGTACAAGCTGTCCTCCAACGAGAACCCCTACCCGCCGCTGCCCGGCGTCGTCGAGGCGGTGCAGGCCGGGGTCGCGGCGATGAACCGCTATCCCGACATGGGCAGCGCCGCGCTCTACGCCGCGCTCGCGGAGACCTTCGACGTGCCCGCCGACGACCTGTCGGTCGCGACCGGGTCGGTGGGCCTGATCTACCAGCTGGTGCAGGCCTTCTGCGATCCCGGCGACGAGGTCGTCTTCGCGTGGCGCTCCTTCGAGGCCTACCCGATCGCCGTGACCGCGGCGGCCGCGACCGCCGTGAAGGTGCCGGTGCTCCCCGACGGCCGGCACGACCTCGAGGCGATGGCGGCGGCGATCACCGACCGCACCAAGGTCGTGCTCGTCTGCACGCCCAACAACCCGACCGGCCCGGCCGTGACCCAGGCCGAGCTCGACGCGTTCCTCGCGCAGGTCCCCTCGCACGTGCTCGTCGTCGTCGACGAGGCGTACGTGGAGTTCGTCCGGATGGCCGACCCCGTCGACGGCATCGCGACCTACCGCCGCCACGAGAACGTCGTGCTCACTCGCACCTTCTCCAAGGCCTACGGGCTGGCCGGCTTCCGCGTGGGGTACGCCGTCGCGCCCGCCCCGATCGCGGCCGCGCTGCGCGCGGTCTCGCTGCCCTTCGGCGTCTCGACGGTGGCGCAGGCCGCGGCGATCGCGTCCCTCGAGCGGCGCGACGAGCTCTTCGAGCGGGTCGAGGCGCTGGTCGTCGAGCGGACCCGGGTCGTCGAGGGGCTGCGCGCGGCCGGCTGGGACGTGCCGGAGGCGCAGGGCAACTTCGTGTGGTTCGACCTCGGCGACCGGACGGCCGACTTCGCGGCCGCCGCGGACGCGGCCGGCATCACCGTGCGACCCTTCGCCGGCGAGGGCGCCCGCGTCTCGATCGGCGAGCCGGAGGCCAACGACCGGCTGATCCAGGTCGCCGCGGCGTTCCGCTGAGCTCCGGCGCCGGGAAGAGGCCCGCCCCGGCCGCCGCGAGGGCGACCGGGGCGGGCCCGGGTGCTGCCGGATCAGGTCACTTCTTGACGACCTTGACCGTGGTGCCCGCCGTGCTGCCGGCGTAGCTCTCGTCGCCCGCGTAGGCGACCGAGATCTTCCGCTTGCCGGTCTTGGTGGCCTTGAAGGTCGCCTTGCCGGCTCCGTCCACGAGCGTCACCTTCTTCGTGACGCCGAGGAAGGTGACCGTCACCTTCCCGGTCGGGGCGTCGACGCCGTCGACCCCGGCCACCGTGACGGCGACCGCCAGCGACTTGCCCTTCTTGACCGTGCTCTTCGCCGTCACCGCGGACGTCGAGCCGGCCTTGGTCACCGCGTAGGCCGTGGCCGCGGCGGTGCTGGACCCGACGCTGTCGCTGCCGGAGTACGACGCGGTGACCTGGTAGCTGCCGACCGCGAGCGAGGCGGGGAGCTCGAACGACGCCGTGCCGTCCGACCCGAGCGCGAGCTCGGTCTCCGTCCCGTTGTACCCGACCGTGACCGTGCCGCCGTCCGCGCCCGCGACGGTGACGGTCCCGGTGGCGCCGGTCCCGTACGTCGTGGTCGGGGACGAGAGCGACAGCATCGTCGTCGAGACGCCCTTCGCCAGGGTGAACGCCAGGACCTCCGACGTCGACCCGGTGGTCGACGTCGTCGCCGGGAGCGTCGCCACGACGGAGTGGCTGCCGACCGCGAAGCCGCCGGGCAGCGACAGCACCGCGGTGCCGTCGACGACCTGGGCGGTCCCGAGGCGGGTCGCACCGTCGGTGAAGACGACCTCGGTCGGCCACGGCACGTTGCCGGTGACGGTCGCCGTCAGGGTGACCGGCTGCTTGACCGAGGGCGTGGCCGGCGACATCCCGAGGGACGTCGCCGTCGGGGCGAGGACGGTCACCGTGACCGCCGAGTCCCGCAGCGAGCCGGCGCCGGTCGCGGTGTAGGCGTGTGCGCCGAGGCCGGTGACCGTGGTGCTCACCGTCGCCGACCCGTCGGCGTCGGCGAGCACCGTGCCGAGCACCGCGCCGCCCTCGGCGAACGTCACCGTCTCGCCGACCCGGTAGCCGGTCGCCGTCAGCGTGACCGGCGTCCCGTCGGTGACGCTGGTGGCGGTGGCGTCGAGCGGGAACACCCGCGACTGTGCGGCGTACTCGGCGCACGCGTCACCCTGCTCGCCCACGGCCGGGATCGGGCTGCCGGCGGTGAGGCCGTCGTCCTCGCGGATGGTGACGTTGTCGAACGCGTGGTCGCCGGTGATGACGCCCTGCGGGTTCGCGACGTCCATCTTGTACGCCGTCGTGGCGCTCGAGGACGCGGCGCTGTCGCCGTACGTCGGGATCAGGACCGTCTGGCAGGTCTCGCCCGGCGCGAACGTCACCTTCTCCATCGCCAGGCCCGCCTTGGCGGTGCTGGCGGTCGAGCCGATGAGCGTGAAGTAGCCGGAGACCGTGGTCGCGACCGGCTTGCTGAGCACGACGGCGACCTCGTGGGTGTCGGGGCCCGAGCCCTCCTCGATCGTCGTCGGGGCGACGCCGATCGTCGCGAGGCTGCCGGTCACCGCGGGGGTGCCGACCGCCCAGCGCGAGAACGCGAGGTCGCTGAGGTAGACGCCGCCGGTCTCGGTGCCGTCCAGCCCCGTGGCGGCGGCGAACCGCACCTCGCGGATGTGGCTGGTGTCGATGCCGCTCATGGAGGCGACCGGGATCGACACCTGCTGCAGGACGATCTTGTTCAGCGTCGTCGACCCGCTGATCGGCATCCGCTTGACCGCGAGCGGGTTGACCGCCGAGACCAGCGTGGACCAGGTGGCCCCGGAGCCGTCGACGACCGTGACCGTCAGGTCCGTGCCCGACAGGACCGACTCGTCGGGCGCGGTCTTGAACGTGAGGGCGTCGTACGACGAGGCGTTCTGGGCCGAGGCCGGCACGCCGACCCGGATCGAGGCGGCGCTGCCGCCCGTCACGTTCGACCAGAGGAACTTCGTCATCGGCGTCGCCGGGACGTTGGGCGCGAACGACGCCGGCGTCCAGTGCGGCATCGCGCTCGTCGAGCGGAGGGTGCTCGTCGTGGCGCAGGCCGGCAGGGCCTGCGGCAGCGTGCGACCGGAGGCGCTGGCGCACACCGCGGTGGTCGCCGACCCGTACAGGCGCACGTCGGCGGCCGGCCCGGTGAACGTCTCGATGTCGGCGCGGTCGTCGGCCGGAGCCGTCGCGACGGCGCGGACGTCCGCGGCCGGGACCGAGTCGAGCGCGGGCTTGACCGAGCCGTCGAACATGTCGAGGTACTCGTCCTCACCACCGAGCGTCAGCCGGAACCAGTCCGACATCACGATCGCGCCGGTCTGGGACTGGTCGGCGGCGCTGAGGCGCTGGTTGCCGGCCATCGAGGTGCTGCAGACCGTGTCGTTGCGGGTCGAGGAGCCGGTCGGGCTCCAGTCGTCGCTGGAGGAGTACGGGTAGGACCCGGGCGTCCAGATGGTGTTGAAGAAGTTGTGGTCGGCTCCCATGACCCAGACCGTCGATCGCAGGGCGTTGTCGTCGAAGGCGTAGCGGGAGTCGTCGGAGAAGTGCTGGCCCTGCTGGTTCGACACGTCGCCGTCGCAGTAGGGGAGGATCACCAGCATGTCGGTGTCGGTCACCGTCATCCGGCCGAAGTCGACCGGCGCCAGCGGCAGCACCGAGTTGATGCCGAACGGGTTCGCGCGGGCCTGGTTGAGCGTCACCGCGGAGACGACGCCCTCACCGCCCCGCGAGTGGCCCATGATGCCGACGTTCGACAGGTCGAAGCGGCCGACCAGGTCGGCGGCGGTCAGGCTGCCGGTCGGGATCGGGCCCGAGGAGTCCGGCACGGTGGAGGCGAGCGCCTGGTCCAGGGTGAGCGTCTGGTCGAGGGCCGCGTCGTAGTAGCTGACCGGGTTGCCGGCGGTGGCCTTCTTCAGCATCTCCAGGCTGTCGATGACCAGCTGGCCGCGGGCCAGCGCGCCGTTGTCCAGGGTGAGCTGCGCGTCGTTGGCGTTGATCGCGTTGGCCGAGATCGACACCACGGCGTACCCGTGCGTGGCGAGCAGCTGCCCGAGCGCGTCGTACCCCTTGTACGACGGGACCTCGATCTGGCCGTCGACGCAGGGCCAGCGGTTGGGGTTCTGGGTGCCGCTGACGAGGGTCGAGCAGGAGGTGTGGCGGCCGTGCAGGAGCACCACCGTCGGCCGGGCGCCGCCGGTCGTCGGCAGGTAGATCCGGCCGGTCATCTCGCCGCGGATGCCGCCGATGCCGGCCATCGGGATCGCCTGGTCGCCGAAGTCGTAGTCGTCCTCGACGTAGCTGTAGGGACCGGCGGTCGAGCCGTCGGTGTACGCAGCCTGGCGGGCGACCTTCTTCGCGACCGGCTTGAGCGCCTTGGCGAGCGTGGTGGTGACCGGGCCGTCGGTCGGCTCCGACTGCTCGACGGTGCCGCTCGACCACGCCATCTCGACGCTGTCGGCGTCGGCGACGGAGGCGTCGCTGGTGACGATCGACAGCGTCAGGCCGTCGGCCGACTCGGTGGCGATGCCGTAGTCCGTGCCGTCGACGACGAGCACGGGGGCGTCGTCGACGACCGGCAGCGGCTCGTCCAGGTCCAGCGAGACCTGGTAGCCGCCGGCGACGGCCGTGACCGACCAGTCGCTCGGGGCTGCCGGCGCTGCGGCCGCGGCGCCGGGGACGCCGGCCAGGAGGCCGGCGGTGACCAGGCTCGCGGCGGCCGTGGCCACCGCCCTCCTGATCGCGTGGGTGCGTGTACGCATGGTGCTCCCTCAGGGCAGGCTCGGGAGACCGGCGATCGGGGGAGACGTCGGTGTCCGGAGCTCGGGGGGTGTGCTCCGGGGTCCGCGGAAGGCCCGCCTGTCCCGCCCGAGAGAGCGATGACGGCGGCAGGGCACGCCGTCGGGCCCGCCGCCGCGGGCGAAATTAGTTGAACCCTGTATCGGTCGAGGACGCGATTTGTTACAGCCGGAGCGCCCTCACGGCGTGCTTCTTTTCGGTCCTGTGAATCTCCTGTCAGGCCGGGACGGGAACCGGCTCCGGGCGGCGGTCGAACTCGCGCCAGCGCGGGTCGACGGCCGGCGCCATGGTGACGACGAAGTAGGCCAGGCCGGCGACGAGCATGGCCGTCGCGAGCCCGGCGGCCGCGACCAGCGAGCCGCCGAGGAGGCCGCCGAACGGGATCAGGGCGAAGCACATCGCGGTGGTCAGCGCCGAGACCCGGCCGACGAGCGGCTCCGGGATGCGCTCGAAGATCACCGCGCTCAGGACCGGGTTGATGAAGCCGGCGGCGAAGCCCGAGACCGCGATGACCGCGACGACGACGCCGAGCGGGAGCCCGAGGCCGAAGGCCGCGAACCTCGGCAGCCCGCAGACCAGGAAGGCGATCAGGTAGGTGCGGTAGCGCGGCAGGCGCGCCGCCCAGGCGGCGGCCACCAACGCCCCGGCGGCCGCGCTGCCGCCGAAGACCGCGAAGACCAGGGCGACGCCGCCGGCGGAGCCGACGACCTCATCGGACCACACCGGCACGAGGACGGTGGCGTAGGCGGCGTCGAGCAGGTTGGTGAGCGCGACCATGATCGTGACGCCCAGCAGCACCCGGTCGCGGCGCAGGAAGTCCCAGCCCAGCCGCAGTCGGGCGGCGTACGGCGTCGCGTCCCCGGCCTCCTCGCTCTGCACCCGGGGCAGGCGTCCGGTCGTGGCCGCGAGGACCGCGGCGGAGAGTCCGAAGGAGAGGGCGTCGACGACCAGCGCGTCCGCGGCGCCGAGGGCGGCGACGAGCGCGGCCGCCGCCGCGGCGCCGACCAGCCCCGCCGTGCGGTCGACCGTCGAGTGCAGTCCGGTCGCACGCTCCATCGGGACGCCGGCCTCGGCGACGACCGCGGGCGTGAGCGCCGCCTTGGCGGCGTCGCCGGGGCCGCGCAGCGCGCCGGCGAGGGCGACCAGGACGAGCAGGAGGGGGAAGCCGAGCAGGCCGGCCTCGTGCATCAGGGGGATCGCCCCGACCGCCGCGACCGAGGCGGTGTCGCAGGCGATGCTCACCCGGCGCGCGCCGATCCGGTCGATGACCGGGCCGCTGAGCACCTTGAGCACCACCAGCGGCAGCATCTCGGCGAGCGCGACCGCGCCGGTCCGGGTGGGGCTGCCGGTCGTGGTGAGCACGAACCACGGCAGCGCGATCATCGAGACCCGGGTGCCGGTCAGCGAGATCGCCTCGGAGACCAGCCACCCGCGCATCGGCGTACGGCTGCTCGCGCGGGTGGTCACGGCGCACCGACCTTGCCGGGGTAGGGGAAGGCGTTGAGCTGGAGCACGAACGGCGCCGCCTCGTCGTCGTCCTCCTCGGCGTCGATCTCCTGGATCGAGGTCATCAGCGCCTCGATCACCGCCAGCGCCTTGCGCGGGGTGAGCCGCACCACCCAGTCGCTGTAGGTCGTCGCGTCCCGCCACTCCTCGGGCAGCAGCGGCAGCTCCTCGATCGAGCGCTGCAGGCGCTCGGTCGTCACCGTGACCACGGACTGGAGGTAGGCGTCGAGGGCGTCGCGCGCCTCGGGCTCGGCAGGACCCGCGGTGTCGGTGGTCGTCGTCTGGTGCGCGGCCCTCCACCACCGGTCGCGGGCGTTGCCGCGCTCGGGGTCCTCGACCACGAAGCCGTGCTGGGCGAGCTGGCGCAGGTGGTAGGACGTCGCGCCGGTGTTGAGGCCGAGCCGGTCCGCGAGCACCGTCGCGGTCGCCGGCCCGTCGAGGCGCAGCATCCCGAGCATCCGCACCCGCACCGGGTGGGTGAGCGCCTTGAGCTGCTGGGGCGACGGGGTGATCGAGGTGAGGTCCACGTCGTCACCGTACGACTGCAAAGATTCATTTGCAAACGATTCTTTGCGATCGTCGCCAGTGCAAGTAACGCGGAGTTATGGAGTCTGCTGAGCCGGCAGAACGGCACGGTGGATCCCGTAACTCCGCGTTACATATTCGGCCGCGTCCGGCGGGGCGCCCACCGGGCGGCGGCGCCGGGTCGGTACGGTCGCCCGCGATGTCTCGCTCCGCCCCGCTCGCCCTGGCCGCCCTGACCGCCGTCGCCGCCGTCCTCACCGCCAGCCCGGCGCAGGCGCACGCTCCCGTCGCCGAGGGCGGGCCGCCGCCCCAGCGGGTGCACCACGCGGTCACCCTCCACCGCGAGCCGCCGAAGGGGAGCCCCCGGGCCGTCCTCGCGCGGATGAGCCTGCCGCAGAAGGTCGGGCAGCTGTTCATGGTCGGTACGCCGGCCGACGAGGTCGACGCGCGGACGCGCGGTCAGATCGGCCGCTACCACGTCGGCAACGTGATCCTGACCGGCCGCAGCTACGACGGGGTGCGCGACCCGCGCCGGGTCTCGCGGACGATGCAGCAGCAGGTCACCCGGCGGACGACCGCCGGCGTCGACCTCCTCGTCGCGGCCGACCAGGAGGGCGGCCAGGTGCAGGTGCTGCAGGGCAGCGGCTTCGACGACATGCCGACCGCCCTCGTGCAGGGCACCTGGTCCCCGGCCACCCTGAGGGCGCACGCGCGGACCTGGGCGGGCCAGCTCCGCCGGGCCGGGGTCAACCTCGACCTCGCCCCCGTCGCCGACACCGTCCCGAGCCGGCGGGCGGCGCGGCACAACCCGCCGATCGGCCGCTACGACCGCGAGCTCGGCTTCACCCCGCGGCGGGTCGCGAGCCACGCCGTCGCGCTGGTCCGCGGCCTGGCCGCCGGCGGTGTCGGCGCGACGGTCAAGCACTTCCCGGGCCTGGGCCGCGTGCACGCCAACACCGACACCCACGCGGGCGTCACCGACCGCGTCACCACCCGCCACGACGCCTACCTCCGGCCCTTCGCGCGGGCCGTCGACGCCGGCGCACCGGCGGTGATGATGTCGACCGCGATCTACGCACGGCTCGACCCGGGCCGGCCCGCGGCGTTCTCGCCGTACGTCGTCGGCACGATGCTGCGCGGCGACCTCGGCTTCGACGGCGTCGTCGTCTCCGACGACCTCGGCGGCGCGGCGCAGGTCGCCCGCGTCCCGATGGGCCAGCGGGCGACCCGCTTCCTCGCGGCCGGCGGCGACCTGGTGCTCACCGTCCACCCGGAGACGCTGCCGGCGATGTACGGCGCGGTCCTCACCCGCGCCCGCGACCACGCCGCGTTCCGCGCGCTGGTCGACGGCGCGGCGCTCCGCATCCTGCGCGCCAAGGACGACCGCGGACTCCTCTGATCAGCACAGAGGACGCACAGGAGACCCACAAGCCGTCGGCCCACCGTAGGGGCATGACCACCGTCTTCGCCGTCATCGGTGCCCTCGCCCTGCTCGTCCTCACCGCCGCCGCCGTCTGCGTGGCCGCCGCCGCGGTCGTCGCCCGCCGCCGGCTGCGCGAGCTGCGCCACCTGCCCGACCTGGGCCGGCGCTTCGAGACCCGCCACGAGGCGGGCCACATCACCGAGATCACCAAGCAGGGCGACCGGATCAGCATCCTGGTCGACAGCGCGGACGTGAGCACCACCGTGCTCGACGAGCAGGGCACCCCCGACCACGTGGGGCCGAGTCACCCCGAGCGCTCGCGCTGGCAGGTCTCCGGTCTCTCCGTCGACCACCTCGCCCGGCTGGCCGGGACCGCCGAGGCCCACGGCGACGTCCGGGTCGTCTCGACGGGCGTGGTGGGCATCGCCGGACCGGTGACCGCCGAGTGGCGCCTGGAGACCGCCGACGGGATGGTGCTCACCGCACGCGGATAGGCCGGGGTTACCTCCTCGCAACGATCCTCGGGGAGGCTGTGGCCATGTCGGTCAAGGTCGCCCTGGAGCACCGCACCACCTACGCGTTCGCCCACCCGGTCGAGGTGGGACCGCACGTGGTCCGGCTCCGGCCCGCGCCGCACGCCCGGACGCCGATCGAGGCCTACTCCCTGCAGGTCAGCCCCGCCCAGCACTTCCTCAACTGGCAGCAGGACCCCTTCGGCAACTGGGTCGGCCGCCTGGTCTTCAACGAGTTGGTCGACACCCTCGAGATCACCGTCGGCCTGGTCGCCGACCTGATGGTGATCAACCCGTTCGACTTCTTCATCGAGGAGTACGCCGAGCGCTTCCCCTTCACCTACGAGGACGCCCTCGCCGCCGACCTCGCGCCGTACCTCCGGCCGGTCGACGACAGCACCGCCGCCGCGGCCTGGCGCGAGAAGCTGCCGGACCTGCCCGACGACGGCGTCGCCACCGTGCAGTTCCTCGCCGACCTCAACGCGGCCGTCCACGGCGACGTCGCCTACTCCGTGCGGATGGAGGCCGGCGTCCAGACCCCCGACCAGACCCTGTCGCTGGGCATCGGGTCGTGCCGCGACTCCGCGTGGCTGCTGGTCAGCCTGCTGCGGCAGTACGGCCTCGCCGCCCGCTTCGTCTCCGGCTACCTCGTGCAGCTCGCGGCCGACCCGGACAGCATGGTCGGCCTCGACGGCCCGACCGGGACGGCACAGGACTTCACCGACCTGCACGCCTGGGCCGAGGTCTTCGTCCCGGGCGCCGGCTGGATCGGGCTCGACCCGACCTCCGCGCTCTTCGCCGGCGAGGGCCACATCCCGCTCTCGGCGACCCCGCACCCGAGCAACGCCGCCCCCATCGAGGGCGCGACCGACCCGGTCGAGGTCACCTTCTCCTTCCACAACACCGTCACCCGCGTGCACGAGGACCCGCGGGTCACGAAGCCCTACAGCGACGAGCAGTGGGCGCGGATCGACGCGCTCGGCGAGGCGGTCGACCGGCGCCTGGTGGCCGGCGACGTCCGGCTGACCATGGGCGGCGAGCCGACCTTCGTCTCCCGCGACGACGCGACGACGCCGCAGTGGAACACCGACGCCGACGGCCCCGAGAAGCGCGCCCTCGCCGACGAGCTCGCCGAGCGGCTGCGGGCGACGTACGCCGCCGGCGGGGTGGTCCACCGCGGGCAGGGCAAGTGGTACCCGGGCGAGCCGCTGCCGCGCTGGAACATCGCGCTCCAGTGGCGCACCGACGGCGAGCCGCTGTGGTCGGACCCGGACCGGTTCGCCGCGCCGTGGACCCCCGGTGCGGACGAGAGCGAGGTGGCCGAGCGGCTCGCGCAGGAGGTCACCGCGCTCCTCGGACTGCCCGCCGAGCAGCTGCTCCCTGCCTACGAGGATCCGCTCGCGGCCGTGGTCGCCGAGGCGCGCCAGCCGTGGGGGGAGGCGCCCGAGGAGCCCGACTCCGCCGCGCCCCTGGACGCGGACGTCACCGAGCCCACCGGGTGGGTGCTGCCGCTGACGACCGAGGAGACCGGCTGGACCAGCCCGGCCTGGCGCTTCCGTCGCGGCCGGCTGGTGCTCGGACCGGGCACCAGCGCGGTGGGGCTGCGGCTGCCGCTCGACGCGATCTCGTGGGTCGACCCCGAGGCGCCCGAGGCCCCGTCGTACCTCGAGGCCGGCCCGACGCTCGATCCCTCGGTGCCGGAGGTGACCGTCGTCGACCCGGCCGGCGCCGCGACGACCGCGCTCGCCTTCGAGGTCCGCGACGGTCACGTGCACGTCTTCCTGCCGCCGACCGAGCGGCTCGAGGCGTACGCCGACCTGCTCCACGTCGTCGAGCTCGCCGCGACGAAGGCCGGCTGCCGGCTCGTGCTGGAGGGCTACGGTCCGCCGCCGGACCCGCGGCTCACGCAGCTCGTGGTCACCCCCGACCCCGGCGTCATCGAGGTCAACGTCCAGCCGACGGCCAGCTGGGCCGAGCAGCGCGACCTCACCACGACCCTCTACGACGCCGCTCGCCACTGCGCGCTGACCACGGAGAAGTTCGACCTCGACGGGCTGCACACCGGCACCGGCGGCGGCAACCACATCACCCTCGGCGGCACCCAGCCGGTCGACTCGCCGCTGCTCCGCCGCCCGGACCTGCTGGCCAGCCTGATCACCTACTGGCAGCGGCACCCGGCGCTGTCCTACCTCTTCTCCGGCCGGTTCGTCGGCCCGACCAGCCAGGCGCCGCGCTTCGACGAGGGCCGGCCCGAGGCGGTCTACGAGATGGAGATCGCGCTGGCCGAGCTGGCCCGGATCACCGCCGACCTCGACGAGGACGAGGAGCCGCGGCCGTGGCTGGTCGACCGGGCGCTGCGGCACCTGCTCACCGACCTGACCGGCAACACCCACCGAGCCGAGTTCTGCATCGACAAGCTCTACAGCCCCGACTCCTCGCGCGGCCGGCTCGGCCTGCTGGAGCTGCGCGGCTTCGAGATGCCGCCGCACCCGCAGATGGCGCTGGTGCAGGCGCTGCTCGTCCGCTCGCTGGTCGCGATGTTCTGGGAGCGCCCGCTGACGGCGCCGCTCGTCCGCTGGGGCACCCGCCTCCACGAGGACGCCCTGCTTCCCGCCGGCTGCATCGCGGACATCGCCGAGGTCGCCGCCGACCTGCGCGCCTTCGGCATCCCCTTCGAGGAGTCGTGGCTCGACCCGTTCACCGAGTTCCGCTTCCCGCGGATCGGCCTGGCCACCCTCGGCGACGGCATCGCGCTGGAGCTGCGCAGCGCCATCGAGCCCTGGCACGTCCTCGGCGAGGAGGCCTCCGGCAGCGGCACCGCCCGCTACGTCGACTCCTCCGTCGAGCGGCTCCAGGTGCTGGTCCGTGGGATCGACCCCGCGCGGCACCTCGTCACGTGTCAGGGTGTGCCCGTGCCGCTGACCACCACCCCGACGGGGGAGACGTACGCCGGGGTGCGCTACCGCGCCTGGCAGCCGTGGTCGGCCCTGCACCCGAGCATCCCGGTGCACGCCCCGCTCCGCTTCGACGTGGTCGACACCGCGGCCGCGGTCTCGCTCGGCGGCGCGTCCTACCACGTCGTGCACCCGGGCGGCCGCGCCTACGAGCACCCGCCGGTCAACGCGCAGGAGGCCGAGGCCCGGCGGCACAGCCGCTTCGAGCCGCGCGGCCACACCGCCGGGACGATCGACGTCGGCGCGCTCCGCGAGGCCGGCCGACGCGCCGCCACCCCCGACTACCCCCACCTGCTCGACCTCCGGCGAGTGCCACCCGCATGACCGTGCTGCGCGACTACGCCGCCGCCGTCACCCAGCCCGCGCTGGTCGGCGGGGCGCCGCCGTACGACGAGGTGGTCGCGCCCGACGGCTCGCTGCGGCCGGCCTGGAAGGGGCTCGCCGAGATCGCGGTCGGCCTCACCGACGCCGACCTGCGCCGGGTGCAGGCCGAGATCGGCCGCTTCCTGACCGACGACGGCGTCACCTACGCGCGCCCCGGGCGCAGCCAGGGCCGGTGGCGGCTCGACCCGGTGCCGCTGGTGCTCGACGCCTCGTCGTGGTCGCCGATCGAGGTCGGGCTGGCCCAGCGCGCCGAGCTGCTCAACGCCGTGCTCGTCGACCTCTACGGCGAGCAGCGGCTGCTGCGCGAGCGGATCGTGCCGGCGCCGGTGGTCTTCGGGCACAGCGGCTACACCCGCGTCGTCGCCCGTCCCGACGCGATCGACCCGCGGCCGCTGGTGCTGGCCGCGACCGACCTCGGCCGCGACGCCGACGGCCAGTGGCGGGTGCTCGCCGACCGGGCCCAGGCGCCGTCCGGCATCGGCTACGCGATGGAGAACCGTCGCGTCATCTCCCGCGTGCTCCCCGAGCTCTACCGCGAGGCCGGGCTGCACCGGATGGAGCCCTACTTCTGGGCGCTGCGCTCCGCGCTGATCCAGTCCGCCCAGGGCGACCTCGCCGACCCGCGGGTCGTGGTCCTGTCGCCGGGCACCCACTCGGAGACGGCGTACGACCAGGCGTTCATCGCCTCCACCCTCGGCTTCCCGCTCGTCGAGGGCAGCGACCTCGTCGTCCGCGACGGCTGGGTCTACCTGCGCGCGCCCGGCCGGCTGGAGAAGGTCGACGTGATCCTGCGCCGGGTCGACGCCGCGTGGAGCGACCCGCTGGAGCTGCGCGGCGACTCGCAGCTCGGCGTCGCCGGGCTGGTCGAGGCCGTACGCCGCGGCCGGGTGCGGGTCGTCAACGGGCTCGGCGCCGGCGTCCTGGAGAACCCCGGCCTGATGCCCTACCTCCCCGCCGCGTGCGAGGCGCTGCTCGGCGAGCCGCTCCGGCTCGCGTCCGCGCCGACCTGGTGGTGCGGCGACCCCGCCGGTCTCGACGTGGTGCTCGACCGGCTCGGCGAGATCGGCGAGGGCCTGATCGTGCGGCCCATCGACGGACCGGCCGAGGTGCTCCTCGACCTCTCGGTCGACGAGGTGCGCCAGCGGATCCTGGCGGCGCCGTACCGCTTCGTCGGCCAGGACCGGCTCACGCTCTCGCAGACGCCGGTGTGGTCGCGGGGGCAGACCCGGCCGACGCCGGTCACGCTGCGTACCTTCACGCTGCGCTACGGCTCGGCCTACCGGCCGCTGGTCGGCGGGCTCGCCAACGGCTGGGACGACGCGAGGTCGCCCACCAGCATGGACGTCTGGGTGCTCAAGTCCGACCCGACCGACCCCGACCAGGGCCTGTCCGGCGTGCTGCCGATGACGGCCGCGCGGTCGGTGCCGACGACGGTCCCGCGCGTGCTGGAAGGCATGTTCTGGTTCGGCCGCTACGCCGAGCGGGTCGAGGACCTGCTCCGCCTGGTGCTCGCCGCGCACGCCCTCGCCGACGACTTCCGCGCCCGCCCGCGCTCCACCGGCGGTGCCAGCCTGGCGGTGCTCATGGACGCGGTGCACCGGCTGGCCGGACCCTCGCCGTACGTCGACGGCGACCTGGACGCCGACTTCCGCTCGGTGCTGCTCGACCCGCGCCGGATCGGCGGCGTCGACCACGGCCTCGACGGGCTGCGCGACGCGCTGCGGGGCGTGCGCGACCAGCTGTCGTCCGACACCTGGCGTGCGTTCGGCACCACCGACCGGGCCGCGGACGCGCTCGAGGCCAACCCGCACAGCCACCAGGTCGCCGAGAGCGCCGGCCGGATGCTGACCGGGATCCTGTCGCTCCAGGGCGTCACCGCGAGCATGATCCGCGACGCCGGATGGCACGCGATCGGGCTCGGCCGGGCGCTCGAGCGGGCGCTGCAGGTCGCGCACCTGCTGGCCGCCACCACCACGGAGCGGCGCGGCATCGACGTCGACCGCGAGGTCCTCAACGCGGTGCTGGCCTCGGCCGAGAGCGCCGTGACCCACCGTCGGCGCTACCGCGGCTACGTGCGGCCCACCGGCGTGCTCGAGCTGCTGCTCATGGATCCCGCCAACCCGCGCTCGGTCACCTTCGCGCTGGCCGAGGCGCGGACCCACCTGGCCGCGCTCCCCGGCTCGACCGGCTCCTCGCGTCCCGAGCGGCTGCTGGAGGACCTCGTCGCCGAGCTCGGGTCGGTCGACGTGGCCGAGCTGGTCACCATCGGCGGCGTCGAGCGGCCCAACCTGGTCCGCTTCCTCGACCACTTCCTCGTCGCCATCGGCCGGCTCGCGGACGCGGTCGCCGAGGTCCACTTCGCCAGCGGACCCGCTCCGCGTCCCTTCGGCGGCGGTGCCGGATGAGGTACGTCGTCACCCACACCACCACCTACTCCTACGACGACGACGTCACCGACAGCCTCGGCGTCGGCCACCTGGTGCCGCGGCCGACGCCGGCCCAGGAGGTGCTCGGCTCGGAGGTCCTCGTGGACCCGGAGCCGGTCGACCTCGCCGCCGACACCGACTGCTACGGCAACACCGTGACCTACTTCCAGGTCACCCGGCCGCACCGCCGGCTCACCGTCGAGGGCCGCAGCGAGGTCGAGGTCGGCACCCCGGCGTACGACGGGGACGCGCTGGCCGCCCCCTGGGAGCGGGCGCGTCCGCTGTGGCACCCGGAGGCGCCGGGCGCGTGGCGGGCCACCGACTTCGCGCTGCCCTCGGCGGGCGCCGAGCAGACCGACGAGGCCTGGTCCTACGCGGCGGCGTCGCTGCGGCCCGGCCGCCCGGTCGGCGAGGCGGTCACCGACCTCATGCACCGCATCCACGCCGACTTCCGCTACGACGCGACCGCGACGACGGTGACCTCGACGGTCGAGGAGACCTTCCGGCACCGGGCCGGGGTCTGCCAGGACTTCGCGCACCTGACGATCGCCTGCCTCCGCTCGCACGGGCTGGCGGTCCGCTACGTCAGCGGCTACCTCGCGACCCTGCCGCCGCCCGGCAAGGACCGGGTCGTCGGCGCGGACGCCTCGCACGCCTGGGCCGCGGTCTGGGTCCCCGGCGTCGACGAGGGCGAGTGGCTCGCCCTCGACCCGACCAACGACCAGTGGGTCGGCGACCGCTACGTCACCGTCGCCTGGGGCCGCGACTACGGCGACGTGCCGCCCGTGAAGGGCGTCATCTTCACCGAGGCCAAGAAGTCGACGCTCACCGTGTCCGTCGATGTGGCTCCGGTGGCTCCAGTGGGTACGACGGCGCCGTGAAGTCCTATCGCTGCCGGGTGTGCGACAACGCCCTCTACTTCGAGAACTCCGTCTGCATGTCCTGCGGGACGGCGCTCGGCTACTCCCGCGACGAGCGGGCCATCGTCCCCGTCGACGAGCGGGGGTCGTACGTCGACGCCTCGGGTCTGGTCTGGTGGGTCTGCTGCAACCTCGACCTCTCCGGCTGCACCTGGCTGGCGACCGTCGAGGGCGGCCAGTGCACGGCCTGCGACCTGACCCGGACGCGACCGGCCGACGACGACGTGGAGGGGCTCGCGCAGTTCCGGCTCGCCGAGCAGGCCAAGCGGCACCTCGTCGCCGAGCTCGACGGCCTCGGCTTCCCGGTCGTCGCCAAGACCGTCGACGCGGAGAACGGGCTCGCCTTCGACCTGCTCAGCACCACCGACCGTGGCACGGACGAGAACGTCGTCATCGGCCACGCCGACGGCGTGATCACCATCGACCTTGCCGAGAGCGACGACGCCTACCGGGAGAAGGTGCGGGCCCGGCTCGACGAGCCCTACCGCACGATGCTCGGCCACTTCCGCCACGAGATCGGCCACTACTACGAGTGGCAGCTGGTCCGCGGCGACGACCGGATGGCTCGCTGCCGCGAGCTCTTCGGCGACGAGTCGGCCGACTACCAGGCCGCGATCGACCGGCACTACGCCGAGGGCGCGCCGGTCGGGTGGGAGGACGAGTTCATCTCGACGTACGCCACCATGCACCCCTTCGAGGACTTCGCCGAGACCTGGGCGCACTACCTGCACATCTGCGACACCATCGAGACCGCCGGGGAGTTCGGGCTGACCGCGGTCGCTCCGGTCACGGCGTTCTCGGCCTTCGGCGACGTGGTCGCCGGGGTGTGGGTGCCGCTCGCGGTCGCGCTCAACATGGTCAACCGGAGCATGGGCAAGGACGACCTCTACCCGTTCGTGATCCCGCCGCGGGTCGTGGAGAAGCTGGAGTTCGTGGCGTCCCTCCGCCCGGACTCATCCTCCCCGGGGTGAGCCGGGTGGTTGATCGTTCACCTACGCTGGCGGCATGTCGTATGCGAGCTCGGGCGAGTTCAAGCGGGATGCGTCGTACATCCCGGACCGGATCACCAAGGACGCGCGGACCCCGGAGCACGGGCCGACCGACGGACGGATGTGGCCGGTCGAGCCCGGCCGCTACCGCCTCGTCGCGGCGAAGGCCTGCCCCTGGGCGACCCGCACGCTGATCGTGCGGCAGCTGCTCGGGCTCGAGGACGTCATCTCGCTCGGGCTCTGCGGCCCGACCCACGACGAGCGCAGCTGGACCTTCGACCTCGACCCCGGCGGAGTCGACCCCGTGCTCGGCATCGAGCGGCTCCAGCAGGCCTACCTCGCGCGCTTCCCCGAGTACCCGAAGGGGATCACCGTCCCGGCGGTCGTCGAGGAGGCCAGCGGCGAGGTCGTCACCAACGACTTCCCGTGGATCACCCACGACTTCTTCTTCGAGTGGCGGGAGTTCCACCGCGACGATGCGCCCGACCTCTGGCCGGCCGACCTCCGCGACGAGATGGAGCCGGTCATGCAGCGGATCTACACCGAGGTCAACAACGGCGTCTACCGCTGCGGCTTCGCCGGCTCGCAGGAGGCGTACGACGCGGCGTACGACCGTCTCTGGACCGCCCTCGACTGGCTGGAGGAGCGGCTCTCGACCCGCCGCTACCTGATGGGCGACCTCCTCACCGAGGCCGACGTCCGGCTCTGGACGACGCTCGCCCGCTTCGACGCGGTCTACCACGGCCACTTCAAGTGCAACCGCCAGAAGCTGACCGAGATGCCGCACCTGTGGCGCTACGCGCGGGAGCTCTACGCGATCCCCGCCTTCGGCGACAACACCGACTTCGACCAGATCAAGACCCACTACTACGTCGTCCATCGGGACATCAATCCGACCCAGGTGGTCCCGAAGGGGCCGGACCTGTCGGTCTGGACGTCGTAGACGCTGGCGCTTCCGTCCGGGGGTCGGGTCCGCCGGGGTTCCCCGACGAAACTCCCGTCCCCCCACACCACCCGCCGGTCGTGACCGGGTTGTCACAATGGACCCATGGGGCACGACCACGGGCACGCACACGGGCACGCCGCCGGCCGCGCGGCGGACCGGTCGCGGCTGCGCATCGTGCTCGGCGTGACGCTCGTCGTGATGGTCGTCGAGGTGGTCGGCGCGGTGCTCACCGGCTCGCTCGCGCTGCTCGCCGACGCCGGCCACATGGCCACCGACGCGGCCGCGGTCGTGCTCGCGCTCGGGGCGTCGTACGTCGCCTCCCTGCGGGGCGGGAAGCGGTCCACCTTCGGCCTGCACCGCGCCGAGATCCTGGCCGCGATGGTCAACGCGCTCGTGCTGCTGGTGGTCTGCGGCTACCTCGCCTACGCCGGCATCTCCCGCCTGGCCGACCCGACCCACGTCGACGCCGGACCGATGGTCGGCTTCGCGCTCGTCGGCCTGGTCGCCAACGCGGCCTCGCTCGTCGTCCTCAACCGCTCCGACACCGGGTCGCTCAACCTCCGGGGCGCCGCCAACGAGGTGCTCGCCGACCTGGTCGGCTCGATCCTCGCGGTGGTCGCGGGCCTGCTCATCCTGCTCGCCGACTGGCACCGGGCCGACCCGCTCGCGTCGCTCGTGATCGCGGTGCTGATCCTGCCGCGCTCGCTCGTGCTGCTGAAGGAGTCGGCCTCGGTGCTCCTCGAGATCGCCCCGGCCGGCATGGACCTCGACGACGTACGCCGCCACCTGCTGGAGATGCCCGGCGTCGTCGACGTCCACGACCTGCACGCCTGGACGATCACCAGCGGCATGCCCAGCCTCTCCGCCCACGTGACCGTCACCCAGGAGGTCCTCGACGAGCACGGCGTCGGCGGCGTGCTCGACCGGCTCGCCGACTGCACCGCCGCCCACTTCGACGTGCGCCACTCCACCTTCCAGGTCGAGCCCGTCACCCACCAGGCCCACGAGGACCTCGGCGAGGTGCATTAGCCCCCGCTGGCGAGCTGACCCGCGGACCGCTGCGCCGCCAGCCGCACGTGGGTGCCGGCCGAGCCGTAGCCGTCGTACCCGCCGCTCCGCTCGAGCAGCTCGACGTGGAAGCCGGTGGCGAGGGGGCCGGTGAAGGCGTGCAGCAGCTCGCCGTCGCCGACCCGGTCGTAGAAGAGGCTGTGCGCGCGCAGGTCGGCGAGCAGCTCGGCGTCGAGGCCGAAGCGGGCGTCGAGGTCGGCGTAGTAGTTGTCCGGCACGGCGAGCAGTGGGACGCCGGCGTCCCGCAGGGCCCGCACCCGGGCCCGGACGTCGGAGCAGGCCAGCGCGACCTGGGTGATGCCGGTGGCCGGTGCGGCGCCGGTGTCCTCGACGTTGACCACGACGCGCAGGCCACCGGTCCGTGGCCGGAAGGCGCGCGACCGCAGCCGGCCGTGCGGCTCCATGAACTCCTCGGGCGCGCCGGGCTCCAGCGCCAGCAGCGAGCGCAGGAAGGAGACCTCCTCGTTGAGCCGCAGCGTGGGGACGGCGACCACCACGTGGTCGATCGCGACCAGGTCCTCGGCGGCGGGCGCCGTGCCGACGAAGTCGTCCGCCCAGTGGTCGGGTCCGCCGGCCTCCGCGCTCACCAGCAGGTGCAGCCCGCTCGGGGAGCCGATGCCGGGCAGCAGCGCCTCGCCCGCGCCGCGGGTGCGGTCGACCTCGGGCCACAGCAGCGCCTTCGCGCGCTCGGCGATCCCGGCGACCGGGGCCGCGGTGACGCCGAGGGACAGCTCGGCCGCGTCGTCGTCGTTGACCACGACGTCGACGCCGCCGTTGCTCCAGCGGGTGACCGGCTTGCTGCGATGGGTGCCGACCGGGGCCAGCCCGAGCGCCCGCAGCGCGGGCGTGACGCCGCGGCCGGCGGGCACCTCGAGGAAGGCCGGCTCGACGGCGACCGGGGCCGGCGGCAGCGTGGCGCGCAGCTGGTCGTCGAGGAGGAGCAGGGAGCGCATCGCGTCGCGAGCGGTGTCGGCCGGGTCGGCCTCGCGCACGACGTCGCTGAAGACCTCGAGCGAGACGGGTCCGGTGTAGCCCGCCGCGAGGGTCGCGGCGACCACCCCGGCCACGTCGAGCGTGCCCTCGCCGGGGAAGCAGCGGAAGTGCCGGCTCCACTCGAGCACGTCCATGTCGAGCAGTGGCGCGTCCGCGACCTGGAGGAAGCCGATCCGGTCACCGGGGATGCCGGCGAGCGCGGCGCCGTCGTCGCCGCGGGCGAGCAGGTGGAAGGTGTCGACCGCGACGGTGACGGCGGGATGGTCGGCGCGGCGTACGACGTCCCAGGCCTGACCGACCCGGTCGACGTGTCGGCCCCAGGCGAGCGCCTCGAAGGCGATGGTCACGCCGCACTCGGCGGCCAGGTCGCCGAGCCGGTGCAGCTGCTCGGCGGACAGGTCGCGGTCGTCGAGCGCGTCGGCGCCGACGTTGGAGCAGCAGAGGACCGTGGTCGCGCCGAGCTCCTCCATCACGCCGAGCTTGGCCCCGAAGCGGTGCAGCACGGCGTCGAAGCGGTCCGGCGGGACGCCCTCGACGTCACGCACCGGCTGGAAGAGGTCGATCGCCAGCCCGAGGTCGGCGCACCGACGGGCCACCTCGCGCGGGGAGAGCGGCGAGGCGATCAGGTCGTTGTCGAAGACCTCGATCCCGTCGAAGCCCGCCGCCGCGATCGCCGCCAGCTTGTCGGTGAGGACCCCGCTCAGGGAGACGGTCGCGATCCCGGTCCTCATGCCGTCAGCTCCCGGAAGTGCGCCGCGATCCGGTCGGCGTCCGCGACCCGTCCGGTGAAGTGTCCGAACGCGTCGACGGCCTGGCCGACCGCCATCCCGCCGCCCGGCACCACCCGGCAGCCCCGCTCACGCGCCGCCCGGACCAGCTCGGTCTCGAGCGGGAAGTAGACGACGTCGGAGACCCAGAGGTCCGGCCGCAGCAGCCCCACGGGTACGGCGGAGCCGGGGTGGCCGTGCATGCCGACCGGGGTCGCGTTGACGACGCCACCGGCGTCGGCGAGCGCGGCCTCGAGGTCGGACGCGACCGAGACGCGGTCGTCGCCGTACCGCTTGGCGAGCCGGATCGCGCACGCCTCGGCCCGCTCGGTGTCGGTGTCGACGACCGCCACGTGCGCGGCGCCGAGGTCGAGCAGCCCGTAGCCGACCGCGGCGCCGGCGCCGCCGGCGCCGACCAGGACGACCCGGTCGCGGACGGCGTCGGGCAGTGCCGTGCGCAGCGCCCGGGCGTAGCCCGACCAGTCGGTGTTGCGGCCGAGCCGGCGGCCGTCGCGGAGCACGACGGTGTTGACCGCGCCGAGGTCGTCGGCGTCGTCGGAGAGCTCGTCGAGCAGCGGGATGACCGCCTGCTTGAAGGGGTGGGTGATGTTGAGCCCGTCGTAGCCGAGCCGCTCGGCCCAGGTCAGCAGCTGCGGCAGGTCGTCCGCGCCGAGGCCCAGCTCGTCGGCGTCGAGGATGCGGTACTGCACCCGCAGCCCGTGGGCGGCGCCCTCACGCTCCTGCATCGCCGGGGTCAGGGAGGCGCCGATGCCGGTGCCGACCAGGCCGAGGAGGTAGCGCTCGCTCATGCGACGCTCACGTGCACGCGGGAGGCCTCGGCCGCCGCGGGCGGTGTACGCCGCCCGACCTCGCGGGTCGGGACCAGGTGGGTGCCGCGCGGACCGGTGGCCACGGCGACGGCCGAGACCAGGCACGCGCCGGCGGCGAAGAGGGCGACCTTGTACCAGTTGTCCGCGTCGCCGTTCATGAGCGCGCCCGCGATCGTCGGGGTGAAGCCCGCCAGCGCGAAGCCGAACTGGGTGCCGATCGCCATGCCGGACAGCCGGACGCGCGTGGGGAAGTACTCGGCGTACGTCGCCGGCCAGACCGCGTTGGGCATCGAGTAGACGACACCGGCGAGGGCGACCCCGAGCACGAACATCAGCACGACCTGGCCGTGCGCGATCGCGCCGAGGAAGGCGACCACGAGCACCGCGCTGCCGAGCAGGCCGGTGACGAAGACCGGCTTGCGGCCGATCCGGTCGGAGAGCGTCGCCCAGAAGGGGATGACTGCGATCGCGACCAGGTTGGCGACGATCGCGAGCCAGAGCATCGTGGTCTTGCCGATCCCGATGCCGTAGTCGTCCGAGGTCGCGAAGTTGAGCGCGAAGACGGCGAACATCGTGTTGACCGTGGCGATGAACGCGGCGAAGAAGACCCGCAGCACCGCGGTCCAGTGGTCGCGGAACAGCACGGCCAGCGGCGCGCGCGGGGTGTCCTCGGCCTCCGCCTCGGCCTGGAACTCCGGGGTCTCGTCGAGGCGGCGCCGGATCACCAGCCCGACGAGGACCACGGCGGCGCTGATCCAGAAGGGGATCCGCCAGCCCCACGACTGGAGGGCGTCGTCGGAGAGCACCGCGGCCAGCGGCAGGAACACCGCGGGCGCGAGGATCTGCCCGCCCTGGGTGCCGCTGAGCGTGAAGCTGGTGAAGAAGCCGCGCCGGTCGTCGGGGGCGTGCTCGAAGGACATCGAGTTGGCGCCGGCCTGCTCGCCGGCGGCCGAGATGCCCTGCAGGATGCGCAGCGCCACGAGCAGCACCGGCGCGAGGATGCCGACCTGGTGGTAGGTCGGCAGGCAGCCGACCAGGAAGGTCGAGATGCCCATCAGCAGGATGGTCCCGATCATCACCTTCTTGCGGCCGAGGCCGTCGCCGATGTGGCCGAGGAAGAACGACCCGATCGGACGCGCGACGTAGGCGACGCCGAAGGTGGCGAACGCCGCGACGGTCGCGGCCGTGTCGTTGCCCTCGGGGAAGAAGATGTCGGGGAAGACAAGCGCGGCGGCGGTGCCGTAGATCGCGAAGTCGTAGTACTCCAGCGCACTGCCGAACCAGGCGGCGAGCGCCGCCTTGCCCGGGGTGCGGGCCGGCTCGGTGGCCGGTGCTGCGGTGGTCGGTGCGGTCATGGCGTCGAGGTTCAGGTGGCGGGCGTCACATGACAAGCGTTTGCCATTTGTTGCCACAATCGGAGGGTGCCTCCTCGCAAGCGTGCCACGATCACCGACGTCGCGGCAGCCGCCGGCGTCGCCGCGTCGACGGTCTCGCGGGCCTTCACCAACCCGGGCCGGGTCAACCACCAGACCCGCGAGCACGTGCTGGCGGTCGCCGAGCAGCTCGGCTACGCGCCCAACCCGGCCGCGCGGGCGCTCGAGTCCGGGCGCACCGGCACGGTCGCGCTGCTGGTCCCCGACATCACCAACCCCTACTTCGCCGGCGTCATCAAGGGCGCCGAGCGCGCGGCCGCGCGGGCCGGGCTCACGCTCGTCCTCGGCGACACCTCGGAGAACCCCGGCGCCGAGGCGGAGCTGGTCCGCCGTCTCGGGCCGGCCGTCGACGGCTTCGTGCTCAGCGCCTCCCGGCTGCCCGACGAGGAGCTGCGCCGGGCGGCGGAGCTCAACCCCATCGCCCTGGTCAACCGGGCGACGCCGGGTCTGGCCTGCGTGGTCGCCGACTACGACGCCGGCACGCGTCAGATCGTGGACCACCTCGCCTCCCTCGGCCACGAGGCGCTGGTCTTCCTCGGCGGCCCGCCGGAGTCGTGGTCGGGCGCGCGCCGCTGGGCAGGCCTGCGCGCCGCCGCCGAGGCGCGGGGCATGACGGCGACCCGGTTCGGGCCCTATGCGCCGGTGCTGGCGGGCGGCCCGGCGGCCGCCGACGCGGTGCTGGCCGCGGGTGCCACCGCGGTGGTCGCCCACAACGACATGCTCGCCATCGGGGTGATGCTGCGGCTGGCGGAGCGCGGCGTCGCCGTGCCCGGGGAGGTCAGCGTGGTCGGCTTCGACAACATCGTCGGCTCGGACTTCTGCAGCCCGGCGCTCACCACGCTCGCCGAGCGCACCGAGGACGCCGGGGCCCGCGCGCTGGAGGCGGTCGCGGCCCAGGTGCTCACGCGCAGCGACGACCCGCCCACCCGGGTGCTGCCGACCCAGCTCGTCGTCCGACGGTCGACCGGTCCGGCAGATCGCTGACCCACCCGGGTGGCGCGGGACGATCGGCCGGCTCCCCCGCGGGCCGGCCGAACCCCGAGGGGAGCAGGACACACGACCCGGGCCGTCCCTGTCGCGCCGGCTGCAGGAACCTGCAGGTCAGTCGGGCTCGCTGATGAGCCGGTGGAGCCGCACGGCCGCGGCGAAGCGGGTCCGGACGCCGACCGCCGCGAGCACGCCGGCGATGTCGGCCCGCACCGTGCGCACGCTGACGCCGAGGGAGGCCGCGATGGCGTCGTCGCCGAGGTCGGAGGCCATCAGCGCGATCACCTGGCGCTGCCGTCGCGTGAACTCGCCCGCTGTGCGCTCCGACGGGGCGTCGGCCGGGACGCAGGACGCCAGCACCGCCTCCCAGTAGCGCCACGCCGCCTCCATGCACGCGGCGGAACCCACGCTCATCAGGCTGGGGAAGCCGTCCACCTCGGGGCCCTCGAGCAGGACGCTGCGCCGGTCGATGATCTTCATCTGCACCGGACCGCAGCCGAGGAGGTAGCCCCCGACCGGCTCGTTGGCGAGCAGGATGCGGCCCTCGGCGCTGGTGCCGTAGAAGTCGAAGACACTGACCATCGAGACCCCGCGCTCGAACCCGGCGCGGTTCGCGGGCAGGCCGGCCCGCAGCTGGGCGACGGTCGCGGTCGGCCGGACGGAGAGGATCTCGCCCCAGGTCTCGGCCGTGCTGGCCATCCACTCGCTGATCGCCTTCATGCCGATCGCGACGATCTCGCCCTCGGCGAGCCGCCCCCGAGCGGCCTCCGCGGCCGCCTCGGTACGCCGGACCTGCAGCACGGCCGCGGCGTCGAGGACCGCCTGGCGCGCGCTCGACGGGATCCGCGACCCCGGGCCCTGGCCGACGCCGACCGGCAGGTCCTCGGGGGTCACGGGGCGGCCGTGGCCGCCGTGTCTGCCTCGGCGACCGTCTTGAGGGTGGCCAGGGTCCGCTCGATCGAGCGCGCGTGCGTCCGCGGGTAGCCGAGGGCGCCGAGCACCCACCGGGTCGGGCCGTTGCAGCGGCTGACGTCCCAGGTCTCGGTGACGCGGGTGCCCTCGGCGGTCGGCTCGAGCTCGTAGCGCCACCGGTGGGTGCCGACGTGTCGCCAGGCGATGAGGCGGTCCGCGTCGTACTCGACGACGGTGTTGCGGATCCGGTACGGCGCGCCGAGCTTCATCCGCATCCCGAACCGGGAGCCGAGCTCGAGCCGCTCGGGCCCGGACACCGCGCCTCGCACGGTGCCGGACCCGTCGATCCGGGCGTGCTGCCGCGGGTCGGCCAGGATCGCGAAGATCGTCGCCGGCGGGGCGGCGATCGTGGTCGAGGCGGAGACGTCGGAGGCGGACATGTGTCCAGACTAGGGACCGGGCGGGTCGTCGGTCTGCAGCACGTCCGCCAGCTGGAGGCGGGTGCCGGCGGCGAAGCGGGAGCGGACGCCGAGGGTGGCGAGCACCGCCGCGACCTCGGTGCGGACGGTGCGGATGCTCACCTCGAGCGAGGTGGCGATGACGTCGTCGGCGTGACCCTCGCTCAGCAGGGCGACGACCTGCCGCTGCCGCGGGGAGAGGTCGGCGATCACGGGCGGCGCCGGGACCTCGAAGGTCGAGGCGCGCGCGGCATCCCAGTAGTGCCGGGCCGCAGCGAGGCAGGCGGTGTCCGTCGTCGCCATCAGCGACGGCTGGCCGTCGACCTCCGGGCCGTGCAGGAGCACGAACCGGTCGTCGACCAGGCTCATCTGCAACGGCGCGTGGCCCTGGCGGTAGATCCCGAGGGTCTCGTTGGCGACCATGACGCGGGCCGCGGGCTCGAGGCCCCAGTAGTCGTAGACGGTCTCGATGTGCGTGCCGCCGCGGATCCGGACCCGGCTGAGCGGCAGGCCGACGCGCAGGTGCTCGAGCAGCCCGTTGGGGCGGGTGGACAGCAACGTCCGCCAGTGCGCCGAGCGGCGGGCCATCCAGGCGTTCATCCCCTCCGGGCCGACGCCGACGACGTCCGCCTCGGCCGGCCGGCCCGCCGCGAGGCGGGACGCGAGGGCGCTGCGACGCACCTGGAGGGCGGCGGCGGCGTCCAGGACCGCCTGGTGCACCGACTCGGCGACGGGACTGGGACGGCTGCTGCGCAGGGTGCTCACCACCCGGTTGACCAGCTGCTCGTCGCTCATCGCGTCCTCCGTCCCCGAACCGGTGTGCGCCGCCTCCAGGATCGCACGAGGAGGCGGCGCCGAGGTGGGCCGGGTGCGGCTCAGGAGGCGGCGTACCCGCCGTCCACGAGGTGGTAGCTGCCGGTCACGAAGGTGGCGGCGTCGGAGACCAGGAAGGCGACGAGGGCGGCGACCTCGTCGGGGGTGCCGAGGCGGCCGGCGGCGTGCTGGGCGGCGAGCGCCTCCTGGGTGGCGGCGTCGAGGGTCGCGTCGACCAGCGGGGTGTGGATGAAGCCCGGGCCGACGGCGGTGACGCGGACGCCCTGGTCGCCGTACTCGAGGGCGGCGTTCTTGGTCAGGCCCAGCAGTCCGTGCTTGGCGGTGACGTACGCCGAGGAGCCGGCGATGCCGACCGAGCCGAGCACCGAGGCCATGTTGACGATCGCGCCGCCGCCGTTGGCCGCGATGACCGGGACCTGCGCGCGGACGCCGTAGAAGACGCCGTTGAGGTTCACGTCGATGACCTTGCGCCAGCTGTCGACGGGGTACTCGCCGACCGGTGCGTTCGCGCCGCCGATGCCGGCGTTGTTGACCGCGATCCGCAGCGGGGCGAGGGCGTTCGCCTCCTCGACGGCCCGGGCCGCGACCTCGGGGTCGGACGCGTCGCCGACGAAGGCCTTCGCGGTCCCGCCGGCCTCGACGATCTCGGCGACGACCGCGTCGGCGGCGTCGGGCAGGAGGTCGGTGACGAGCACCGCCGCGCCGTTGGCGGCGAGCAGCCTCGCGATCGCGCGGCCGATGCCGGAGCCCGCTCCGGTGACGATCGCGGAGCGCTCGGAGACGTCGTAGGTGGCCATGGTTGTCATCCCTTCTGGAGTTGTCCGACACTTGTCGGATATTGACGTAACCGACACGTGTCGGATTGCATTCCCTCGTGGACGCCCGGCAGCGCAGGAGCCAGGAGCGGCTGTACGCCGCGGTGCTGCGGCTCGCCGAGGACACCCCCGTCGCCGAGCTGTCGGTGACCGCGGTCGCGGAGGCGGCGGCGGTGCACCGGTCGACGTTCTACGAGCACGCCGCGTCGCCGGGCGACCTGCTCCGCGACGCCCTCACCGCCGAGCTCGACGGCATCCGCGCCCACCACCTGGCCGACCCGGGCCTGGACGCGGCCGAGGCGGTGCGCCGCACGACGTACGACGTCGCCGCGCACCTGCGCGACCACGCGGCGATCTACCGGCGCGGCCTCGCGCCGGACGCGGGTCCGGGCAGCCTGGTCACGATGCTGGCCGAGCACTTCCTCGCCTCGAGCCTGCTGCTGCGCGAGCAGGGTCGGCTGCGGGTCGACGAGGCGGGTGCGTCGTTCGTCGCGTTCGGCACGGTCGGCGTCGTCCGGGTGTGGCTGGGGGCGTCCGGGGCGCCGGACCCGCAGGCGTTCGTCGACCTCGACGAGTCGCTCCTCCCGGCGTGGTGGAGCGGGCCGCTGGTGCATCCCGACGGTTCGGGGCGGGGCTGATTGGCGGCGGCCACGATGCCGCAGGTACTTTTGCCGTGCACGATGTGCTCCGGGTCACAGGGCCACCACCCCGCGCCCGCGTCCGGAGCAGCTGACCTCGGCACGCGGAGACCCCGCCCAGGCCGATGACCTCGAAGGAGTGCACGTGACCCAGCAGCCAGATGGTTTCGGCCCGGACCTCGTCGAGGTCTTCGGTCCGTCCCAGCAGGACGGAGGTCCGGAGCTGGTCCAGCTCCTGACGCCCGAGGGCGAGCGCGTCGACCACCCGGACTTCCGGTTCGACACCGGCGGTGTCCCGGAGGACGAGGTGATCCGCGGCTTCTACCGCGACATGGTCCTCACCCGGCGCATCGACGTCGAGGCCACCGCGCTCCAGCGCCACGGCGAGCTCGGCATCTGGGCCCAGCTGCTCGGCCAGGAGGCCGCGCAGATCGGCGCCGGCCGCGCCCTGCGCCCGCAGGACTTCGTCTTCCCGACCTACCGCGAGCACGGCGTCGCCTGGTGCCGCGGGGTCGACCCGCTCGACCTGCTCGGCCTCTTCCGCGGTGTCGACCACGGCAGCTGGAACCCGAACGACAACAACTTCGGTCTCTACACGATCGTCATCGGCGCGCAGACCCTGCACGCGACCGGCTACGCCATGGGCCTGCAGCGCGACGGGGTCGTCGGGACCGGCGACGCCGAGCGGGACGCCGCGGTGATCGCCCACTTCGGCGACGGCGCCTCCTCGCAGGGCGACGTCAACGAGTCGTTCATCTTCGCCGCGTCCTACAACGCCCCGGTCGTCTTCTTCTGCCAGAACAACCAGTGGGCGATCTCGGAGCCGATCGAGCGGCAGACCCGGATCCCGCTCTACCAGCGGGCTCTCGGCTTCGGCTTTCCCGGCGTCCGGGTCGACGGCAACGACGTGCTCGCGACGTACGCCGTGACGCAGGCGGCGCTCCAGCGTGCCCGCGACGGCCAGGGCCCGACGTTCGTCGAGGCCTACACCTACCGGATGGGCGCCCACACCACGACGGACGACCCGACCCGCTACCGGCTCTCCGACGACCTGGAGCGCTGGAAGCTCAAGGACCCGATCGCCCGGGTCGAGGTCTACCTGCGGCGCAACGGGCTCGCCGACGACGACTTCTTCGCGGCGGTGCAGGGCGAGGCCGACGACCTCGGCGTCCACCTGCGCGAGGGCTGCAAGGCGCTGCCCGACCCGCAGCCGCTGCAGATCTTCGACAACGTCTACGCCGAGATGACCGAGGAGCTCGCCGTCCAGCGCGACGGCTTCGCGGACTACCTCGACTCGTTCGAGGGGGCGCACTCGTGAGCACGCAGGGGACTCAGAAGATCACGCTCGCCAAGGGCCTCAACATGGGCCTGCGCAAGGCGATGGAGGACGACGCCAAGGTCCTCCTCATGGGCGAGGACGTCGGCAAGCTCGGCGGCGTCTTCCGGATCACCGACGGCCTGCAGAAGGACTTCGGCGAGGACCGGGTCATCGACTCGCCGCTCGCCGAGTCCGGCATCGTCGGCACCGCGGTCGGCCTCGCGATGCGCGGCTACCGTCCGGTGGTGGAGATCCAGTTCGACGGGTTCGTCTACCCGGCGTACGACCAGATCGTCTGCCAGGTCGCGAAGATCCACTACCGCTCGCAGGGCAAGGTCAAGATGCCGATGGTCATCCGGATCCCCTTCGGTGGCGGCATCGGCGCGGTCGAGCACCACAGCGAGTCGCCGGAGGCGCAGTTCGCGCACACGCCCGGCCTCAAGGTGGTCGCCTGCTCCAACCCGGTCGACGGCTACTGGATGATCCAGCAGGCCATCGCCTGCGACGACCCGGTGATCTTCCTGGAGCCCAAGCGGCAGTACCACGCCGACAAGGCCGACCTCGACGACACCGCGACGCCCGAGCCGCTCTTCCGCTCGCGCGTGGTGCGCGCCGGCACCGACGTCACCGTGCTGGCCTACGGGCCGATGGTGCGCACCGCGATGAAGGCGGCCGAGGCCGCCTCCGGCGAGGGTCGCTCGCTCGAGGTGATCGACCTCCGCACGCTCTCGCCGCTCGACATGGGCCCGGTGCTGGAGTCCGTACGCCGTACCGGCCGCGCGGTCGTCGCCCACGAGGCGCACGTCAACCTCGGCCTCGGCGCGGAGGTCGCGGCCCGGATCACCGAGGAGTGCTTCTACTCCCTCGAGGCGCCGGTGCTGCGGGTCGGGGCGTTCGACACGCCCTACCCGCCGTCGCGGATCGAGGAGGACTACCTCCCCGACCTCGACCGGATCCTCGACGCCGTCGACCGATCGCTCGGATTCTGAGGGGCTGGGATGCCGGAGTACAAGCTGCCCGACGTCGGCGAGGGCCTGACCGAGGCCGAGATCGTGGCCTGGCACGTGAAGGTCGGCGACGTCGTCGAGATCAACCAGGTGGTCGTCGAGATCGAGACCGCCAAGTCCATCGTGGAGCTGCCCTCGCCGTACGCCGGCGAGGTCGGCGCGCTGCTCGTCGAGGTCGGCGAGACCGTCGCCGTCGGCACCCCGATCATCGCGATCGGCGAGCCGGCCGCGGCCACGCCCGAGGCGCCCGCCGAGATCGACCTGTCCAACCCGGCCGCGTCCGGTGGGGTCGAGGGCGAGTCGCTGGTCGGCCGCAACAAGGCCGACCGCGGCCCGGTCCGCCGGGCCCGCAAGGTCTCGTCGGGCGCGGTTGCCGCGCACATGCAGGCGCAGGCCGCCTTCGAGGTCGGCGCGTCGCCGATGGTGGAGGCCGAGACCGCGCCCGAGCCGGTGCCCTCGGCGCCGGCCGCCGTCGCGACCGGGTCGGTGCAGGTGCTCGCGAAGCCGCCGGTGCGCAAGCTGGCCAAGGACCTCGGCGTCGACCTGCGCACCCTGACGCCCACGGGTCCGAACGGCACCGTCTGCCGCGAGGACGTCGAGGGCGCCGTCGGAACGGTGGTCGAGGAGGCGGCGCAGCAACCGTCTCGAAGCCCCGTTCCCACCGGGGCACGCGAGACCCGCGAGCCGATCAAGGGCGTGCGCAAGATGATGGCGCAGGCGATGAGCCAGTCGGCCTTCACCGCCCCGCACGTCACGGAGTGGGTCACCGTCGACGTCACCCGCACGATGGAGCTCGTCGAGCGGCTCAAGGGACGGCGCGAGCTGCGCGACGTGCGGGTCAACCCGCTGCTCCTGCTGGCCAGGGCGACCCTGCTCGCGATCCGTCGTACGCCGGAGATCAACTCCTGGTGGGACGAGGCCGCGCAGGAGGTCGTCTACCAGCACTACGTCAACCTCGGCATCGCCGCGGCGACGCCGCGCGGCCTGGTCGTGCCCAACGTGAAGGACGCCGACGCGATGTCGCTCGGTGACCTGGCGGGCGCGCTCGGCGAGCTCGTGGAGACGGCGCGGTCGGGCAAGACGCAGCCGGCGGAGATGAGCGGCGGCACGTTCACGATCACCAACGTCGGCGTGTTCGGCGTCGACGCCGGCACCCCGATCATCAACCCCGGCGAGTCCGCGATCCTGTGCTTCGGCGCGATCAACAAGCGGCCGTGGGTCGACGAGGTCACCGGCGAGATCGTCGTCCGCGACGTCACCACCCTGGCGCTCTCCTTCGACCACCGGCACATCGACGGCGAGAAGGGCTCGCGCTTCCTCGCGGACGTCGCCGGGATCCTGCAGGACCCGGGCTCGGCGCTGCTCTACTGACCGGTCAGCGTCCTGCGGCGTCGAGGGCCTCGGCCGTGAGGCGCTGACCCAGCTCGATCATCTCGGCGGCGCGGTGGAAGTCCAGCGACCGCGCCGCCGAGACCGGCACCGTCACCAGGACGTCGGGCGGCAGGCCGGCCATCCGGTAGCGGGTGACCAGCCCCTGCATGGCGTCCATCGACAGCCCGACGACGTCGGTGATCCGCAGCTGCTCGGGTCCGGGATCGGGCTCCGGTTCGGGCTCGGGGTCGGGCCCCCGCTCGCGGCCGACGGTACGGCGTACCCGCCCCACGAGCTCCTCGCGCCACGTCGGGGTGGACGGCTCGCGCGCCGGCCCGGCCTGCTCGCCGGCCACGCGCTCGCCGGAGAGCGAGATCGCGACGGTGAGGTCGGCGGCCGCGGCGGCGGTCGGCTCGATGGGGACCGGGTTCATCAGGCCGCCGTCGGCGAGCAGGCGGCCGTTCATGACGACGGGGGTGATGACGCCCGGGATGGCGATCGACGCACGGATCGCGGAGAGCAGCGGACCGCGCTGGAACCACACCTCGCGCCGCGCGCGCAGGTCGGTCGCGACCGCGGTGAAGGGGATCGGCAGGTCCTCGATCAGCCGGTCGCCGACCAGCGACTCCACCTCGGCGAAGATCCGGTCGGCCTTGATCGCGCCCCCCGCGGACCACTTCGGGTCGAGCAGCCGGATCACGTCGCGCTGGTGGAGCGAGCGCGCCCAGGCGGTGTAGCCGTCGAGCGAGCCGGCGGCGTACAGCCCGCCGACGAGGGCGCCCATCGACGAGCCGGAGATCGCGACGACCTCGTGGTCGCGGCGCTCGAGCTCGGCGATCGCGCCGATGTGCGCGTAGCCACGGGCGCCGCCGGAGCCGAGCACCAGGGCGACGCGCATGTCGTCGAGGGTACGGCGTACCGCTACGGCTCGATGCCGGTGACCTCCCAGCCCTGCGGGCTGATCGGGTGCAGGATCGCGTCGGTGCCGCCATCGACGTAGATGACCGCGCCCACGATGTTGGCCGCGCCGTCGGAGAGCAGGAAGCCGATGGTCGCCGCGACCTCCTCCGGCCTCCCGGTGCGGCCGATCGCGTTGGGGTAGGCGTCGATGGCCGGGCCGAAGACCGGGTCCGCGCGCATCTCGGCGACCATCGGCGTCTCGGTGGCGCCGGGGGCGACGGAGTTGAGCCGGATGCCGGCGCCGGCCCACTCGGGCTTCACGCCCTCGCGGCGCGCCCACCAGGCGAGCGCGGCCTTGCTGGCGGGGTAGACGAAGACGGAGTCGACCTTCGCCGCCTCCTCGCGGGCCAGCGGCTCGTCGTCGCGGAGGCAGGCCTGCGCGGTGGGTGCGTTCCAGCCGGGCATGCCGGTGATGGAGTTGGAGGCCAGCAGCACCACGCCCGCGCCGCCGTCCCGTGCGCCGCGGGTCAGCTCGTCGTGGAGGCCGGTGACCAGCGCGATCGCGCCGAAGAAGTTGATCGACACCAGCAGCGCCGAGTCGACCCCCGTGCGCCCGGTGATCCCGGCGGCCGGCACCAGTCCGTGCAACGTGTCGGTGAGCGCCCTGACGTCGGCGACGGCCTGCGCGCGGCCCTCCGGCGTGGCCAGGTCGGCCCGGACGTCGACCCCGTCGGCCGCAGTCCGGTCGATCCCGATCACCCGGTGGCCCTGGGCGCGCAGCATCCTCGCGGTCGCCGCGCCGATGCCCGAGGCCGCCCCGCTCACGGCGTACGTCTTCATGGGCCAGAACTGTAACGCGTTCTAGTCCGTTGGCGCGGGTCGTCAGCCAGAACCCGCCCGCCACGCCGTACCTGCCCGGCGTGGCGGGCGGGTTTCCCCGGGCAGCCGGGGAAACCCGCCGCTAGGCGTAGCGCCGCGCCCGGTCGGCAGGCGAGCCGGGGCCGGAGTCGAGGAGCGCGGCGAGCTCGTGCTCGAGGACGGCGCCGACCCGGCGGCAGAACTCCTCGGGCTCGTCGGCCGCGTCGGGGTGCTCGGCGACGATCCGGTCGACGATGCCGCGGTCGCGGAGGTCGAGGGCGCGGACCTGCTGCGCGCGTGCCATCTCGGGGGCGTGGTCGAGGTCGCGGTGCACGATCGCGCTGGCGCCCTCAGGCGGGAGCGGGGAGAGCCAGGCGTGCTGGGCGGCGATCACCCGGTCGGCGGGCAGGAAGGCGAGTGCGCCGCCGCCGTTGCCCTCGCCCAGCATCAGGCAGAGCGTGGGGGCGGAGAGGGTCACCAGCTCGTGCAGGCAGCGGGCGATCTCGCCGGCCAGTCCGCCCTCCTCGGCCTCGGCCGACAGCGCCGCACCGCGGGTGTCGATCACCGTCACCAGCGGCAGCCCGAGCTCGGAGGCGAGCCGCATCCCGCGCTGGGCCTCGCGCAGCGCCTCGGGTCCCATCGGGTGCTCGTCGGTCTGGCCGCGCCGGTCCTGCCCGAGGAAGACGCACGGCGCCTCCCCGAAGCGCACCAGCGCGAGCAGCAGCCCGGGATCGCGCTCGCCCTGACCCGTGCCGTTGAGCGGGATCACGTCGCTGGCGGCGTACTTCAGGAGCCGTCGTACGCCGGGGCGGTCGGGTCGCCGCGAGCGCAGCACGGCGTCCCACGTCTCGACCTCGGGCAGCGGCGTCAGCGGCACCGGGTCGGGGACGGGCCGGATGCCGTGCCGCGGCGCGAGCAGGATGGTGAGCGCCCGGTCGAGGATCCCGGCGATCTCCGAGGGCGGCATGACCGCGTCGACGATGCCGTGGGCGTAGAGGTTCTCGGAGGTCTGCACGCCGGGCGGGAAGGGCTTGCCGTAGAGGGCCTCGTAGACCCGCGGCCCGAGGAAGCCGACGAGCGCGCCGGGCTCGGCGACGGTGACGTGCCCGAGCGAGCCCCAGGACGCCATCACACCGCCGGTCGTGGGGTGCCGGAGGTAGACGAGGTAGGGCAGCCCGGCCGCCTTGTGCGCGGCGACCGCCTCGGTGATCCGCACCATCTGCACGAACGCCGGCGTGCCCTCCTGCATGCGGGTGCCGCCCGACACCGGCCCGGCCAGCAGCGGCAGGCCCTCGGCCGTCGCGCGAGTGATCGCGGCGACCAGGCGGTCCGCGGACGCGCGGCCGATCGAGCCGGCGAGGAAGCCGAACTCGCCCATCAGCACCGCCACCCGGCGGCCCTTCATCAGGCCCTCGCCGGTGAGCACCGACTCGTCGGCACCCGACGCGTCGAAGGCCGCCGCCAGCGCCTCGGCGTACGCCGGGGAGACGCCGCTGCGGTCCGGTGGGGTGTCCCAGGAGTGCCACGACCCCTCGTCGAGCACGAGGTCGATCAGCTCGGCGGCGGAGAGTCGCGCGGGGCGGGCCTCGGTCATCCCCCGAGGCTAGTGGGGCCCGGGTCCGTTGCGGAGGGCATGTTGTGCCGTCGCGCAGGGGCCCGGACTGGCAGGAATAGGACGGCTCGCGATCGGGCTGCCCCGACATGGACCAGCCCGAGATCCTGCCGCTGCTGCGCGACCGGCGCAGCGTCCGGGCGTACGACGGACGCCACGAGCTCGGCGACGCGGAGCTCGCGTCCCTGCTGGAGGCGGCACGGTGGGCGCCGTCGGCCGGCAACTCGCAGCCGTGGGCGTTCCTGGTCGGCCGCCGCGGCGACGCCGCCCACGACGCGTTCGTGCCGCTGCTCGCGCCGAGCGTCCGCAGGTGGGCACCGGCGGCGTCGGCCCTGGTCTTCACGCTGCACCGCACGGCCTCGGGTCCCGAGGAGGATGCGCTCGTCTACTCCGACTACGCCGCCTACGACCTCGGCCAGGCGGTCGCGCTGCTGACGGTCCAGGCCGGGGCCCTCGGCCTCTCCTGCCACCAGTTCGCGGCCTTCGACCACGCCGGTCTCGCGCGGGCGGCGGCGGTCCCGGCCCACTGGCAGGTCACCACGGGCATCGCCGTCGGGCTCGCGGTCGAGAGCGAGCTCGCGCCGCGCACCCGCAGGCCGATGGGCGAGGTCGCCTTCGGCGCCCGCTTCGAGGAGCCGCTAGCCCTCTGAGGCGTGCCAGGCGGCCAGCACCGCGGCCTCCTTCTCGCGCGAGAGGCCTGTCGTCGGCGCGTCCGGGGTCGCGCGCACCCAGACGAGGGTGTCGCGCGCGGTCTCGGCGATCGAGCGGGTCGCCAGCCCGGCGGCGTACGACGGCGCCGGGTCGTGGGCGGGCAGGCCGTCGTACTCGGGCCGGGGGAGCCACAGGGGCAGCGCGTCCGGACCCATCCACGGCTCGACGCCCTGCTCGGCCAGCACCTCCTGCGGCACCCAGGTGAGCGTGGCCGTCGCGCCGACGCCGGACGCGACCTGGGCGAGCACGTCGCCGACCGGCAGCACGTCGCCGACGCCGTCGTAGACGCCGGTGGTCCGCTCCTCGGCGCAGGTGACGATCCAGGCCGCGAGGTCGCGCACGTCGATCACCTGCATGCTGTCCTCCGGCCGACCGCCGGCGAGCGCCTCGCCGCCGTCGTCGAGCCGCACCGGCCAGTAGCTGAAGCGGCCGCTCGGATCGCCGGGACCGACGATCAGGCCGGGGCGGACCACCGTCCAGGACGCGGCGCCGTCGCGGACCAGCTGCTCGCAGGCGACCTTCATCGGGCCGTAGGCCTCCGGGTCGACGGAGAGGTCGACGTCCTCGGGCTGGGGGTCGCGCAGCGGCAGCGTCCCGGGCCGGCCTCCGGGCGTGCTGTCGTCGGCGTAGACATTGACGGTGGACACGAAGACCCAGTGGGCACGGGGGAAACGGGCCAGCGCCGACCGGACGCGCGAGGGGTGCCGGGCCACGTCGACGACCGCGTCGAAGGTGTCGTCGAGCTCGTCGGGGACGGTCGCGTCCCGGTCCCACGCGACGTGCCGCACCCCGTCGGGCACCGAGCCCGACGCGCCGCGGCTGGCGCAGGTCACCTCGTGCCCCCGGCGTACGGCGTCCTCCGCGACCGCCCGGGAGAGGAAGACCGTGCCGCCGAGGACCAGGATGCGCATGCGGCCACGCTCGCCGACCGACCGCGGCCGGGGCAAGCGGATCAGCCGACAGCAGATGCGGACGCGTCCGACCCCGGGGTGGTCTCGCCCAGCAGCCAGTCGTGGAAGAAGCCGGACAGGTCCTCGCCGGTCTGCTTCGACCACCACGCCGTGATGTCGTCGTAGCCCGCATTGCCGTAGGCGTGCGTCACCGGCCACGCGCGGACCAGCCGCCAGAACTCGTCGTCGCCCACCCGCTGGCGCAGCGCGTCCCACATCCGTGCGGGGATCGTGTAGACGTTGGTGGCGCCGAAGGAGTCGGGGTCGTAGTCGGCCGGCGGCCCGGCGTCGTCCCGCAGGTCCTGGTCGTCCGACGCCCACTGGGCGAGGGTGCTGCGCAGCACGTCCGGGTCGTCGTGCGCGGCCCAGACGGCCTGGAGGTACATCGCCATGCCCTCGTTCATCCACACGTCGCGCCAGTCGGTGGGCGTGACCAGGTCGCCGTACCACTGGTGCGCGATCTCGTGCACCAGCACGTCCGGCGAGGTGGCGTAGGCCGTGTCGCCGAGCGTGATCATCGTCTGGGTCTCCATGCCGCTGCGCGAGTCGACCACGAGGATGCCGAGGCTGCTGAAGGGGAAGGGGCCGAGGCGGTCCTCGAGCCACGCGAGCGCGTCCGGCGTCTCCCGCAACCGGTCGACGAGTCCGGGCCGGCCGGCCGGCGTCCAGTAGGTCAGCGGGACGCCGGACTCCGAGCGGTCCTCGGTCTCCCGCAGGTCGCCGATCGCGACCGTCACGAGGTACGACGACATCGGCGCGGCGGCGTCCCAGGAGGTCGTGGTCTCGCCGTGCTTCGTCGTGCGCAGGCCCAGCGAGCCGTTGGCCACGCCGACCATCGGGCGGGGCGCGGTGATCTCGATCTGGTAGCGGGCCTTGTCGGAGGGCTGGTCGTTGACGGCGTACCAGGTGAACGCGCCGTACGGCTCCTGCATCGTCCACACCTCGCCGTCGGCGGTGGTCGTCCAGCCGAGGCCGTCGATGTCGCTGCGCTGCGTCGGCGCGTCGGCGGGCCGAGGGCGGCCGGCGTAGGTCAGCGCGAGCCGGTAGGACTGCCCGCCCCGGACGCGCTGGCGGACGACGAGGTCCGTGCCGTCGTGGGCGACCTCGACGGGCCTGCCGTCGAGCCGGGCGCGCTCGACGGTGAGCGGCTCGCCGAGCGCCAGGTGGACGACGGGTGCGTCGTCGGTGGCGCGGAAGTCCAGCACCTCCCGGGCGCGCAGGGTCCGCGTGGTCGGCGACCAGTCGAGGTGGAGCGCGTAGGTGAGGGCGTCCACGACCGGGTCGCCGTACTCCGGGTAGACGCGGTCCTCGACCGGCACGCTGCGGGAGTCCAGGGGCGTCGGGTCGGGGATGGTGGCGGAGCCGGACGGCGTCGGGGTGGGCTCGGCGCTCTCGCTCCCGGTGCAGCCGGTGACGAGGACGCCGAGCGCCAGGATCAGCGCGAGGGTGGCCCTCACTCGCCGCCTCTGAGCAGGGGACGGGCGAGCTTGCGGCCGTGGTGGATCTGCGCCTTGACGGTGCCGAGCGGCACTCCGAGCAGGGTGGCGATCTCGTCGTACGAGAGGCCGTAGACGTCGCGCAGCAGCAGCGGCTCGACGAACTGCGGGTGGTCCTTCTCGATGGTCTCCATCGCCTCGAGGAGGTCGAGGCGGGTGCCGGCGATGACGCTGGTGGTGCGCGGGTCGGGCCGGTCCAGGCCGAAGCTCTCCTGCGGGTCCTGCGGGGTGGCCTGGTTCTTCAGGCGGCGGTACGTCGTGCGGGCGCTGTTGACGGCGACGACGTGCAGCCAGGTGGTGAAGCGGCCCCGGCCGTTCCAGCTGCCGATCTTGCGGGCGACGTTGAGCAGCGCCTCCTGGCAGGCGTCCTCCGCGTCGGCGAGGTGCGGCAGCACCCCGCGGCACACGTTCAGCGTGCGGGGACGCACCGCGGCGAGCAGTGCCTCCATCGCGTCGGTGTCCCCGCCCTGGGCGCGGCGCGCGAGGTCGTCGATCTCGTCGGCGGTCAGCGCGTCTGCGGTCATGACCATGTCCCTTCCCCTCTCGTCAGCAAACTAGACGACTAGTTCGGACGAGAGGAGAAGGGACTCGGTTCCGGAGATACCTGTCACTTCACCTCGGACCGGAGCACCATCCGGAGCCCGACGACGAGCGGGATGACGAGCCAGACCAGCGTGGTCACGCCGAGCTGGGCCCACTGGTCGCCGGACATCGAGCCGTTGAAGAGGTTGCCCTGCGCGAAGTTGAAGTCGACCCACGGCTGGGCCTTCTCGAACCACTCCTGGCTCTGGGCGAGCAGGAAGGTCAGCGGCGGGAGCGCGAAGCCGTAGACGAAGTAGCCCACGATCGCGCCCGCGGAGTTGCGCAGCAGGACGCCGAGCATGAAGCCGACCAGCATGCCGAGCACGTTGCCGAGCACGATGTAGGACAGCTCGGTCGCGCTGACGTTCCAGATGGTGTCGGTGCCGGTGATGGCGGTGCCGACCACGTTGCCGACCGCGCCGATCGCGGCGGCGAGCAGCATCGAGACGACGCCGACGCCGATGGTGACGGCCAGCTTGGCGCCGATCACCCGGCTGCGGTGGGGCACGAGCGTGAACGACGTCAGGCCGGTGCGCTGGCTCCACTCGCTGGTCACCGACAGCGCGGCGATGATCGGCAGGATGACGGCCATCGGGAAGCCGATCGCGGTCGCGAACGCCTCGTAGTCGAGCTCGCTGTCCGGCGCGAAGAGGATCGTCGCGCCGGTCGCGACCACGGACAGGATGGCGATGCTCGCCATCAGCCAGAAGCCCGACCGGGTGTCGAACGACTTGCGCAGCTCGACGGCGAGGATCCGCGTGGTCGGGATCCGGGCGGGGGTGGGTCGCGCGGTCCGGACGACCTGGGGGTCGACGGTGTCGACGGTGGTGGCGGTCATGCCGCTGCTCCTTCTCGGATCGATTCACGCTGGGTCTCGGAGGTGAGCTCGAGGAACATCTCCTCGAGGCCGGCGCCGTCGGCGGCGCGCAGCTCGGTGAGGGCCACGCCGGCGGCGAGCGCCAGGTCCCCGACGACGTCGGGATCGGCGTCGACGCGCAGCGCGTCGGTGGTCTGGCTGAACTCCAGGTCGGCGTCGACGAGGGCGCGCGCGAGCGTCGGGACGTCGCGGGTGCGCACCAGCGTGCCGGCGGCGGCGAGCAGCTCGGCCTTCGTGCCCTGGGCGACGATCCGGCCCTGGCCGATGACGACGAGGTCGTCGGCGATGACCTCGATCTCGTGCAGCAGGTGGCTGGAGAGCAGCACGGTGCCGCCCTGGTCGGCGTACCCGCGGAGCAGGTCGCGCATCCACCGGATGCCGGCCGGGTCGAGCCCGTTGGCGGGCTCGTCGAGGATGAGGACCTCGGGGTCGCCGAGCAGCGCGGTCGCGATGCCGAGCCGCTGGCGCATGCCGAGGGAGTAGTTGCGGACCCGTCGGCCGGCCTCGGACGGGGTCAGGCTGACCCGGTCCAGCATCTCGTCGACGCGCCGGGCCGGGAGGCCCATGGTGCGCTGCGCGATGGTGAGGATCTCGCGGCCGGTGCGCCCGGCGTGCTGGGCGGAGGCGTCGAGGAGGACGCCGACCTCGAGACCGGGGTTGGGGAGGTCGGCGAAGCGGCGCCCGCTGACCTCGGCGATGCCGGAGCTGGCCGGCGTGAGGCCGACCATGATCCGCATCGTGGTGGACTTGCCCGCACCGTTGGGGCCGAGGAAGCCGGTGACCCGGCCCGCCCGAGCGGTGAAGGTGACGTCGTCGACGGCGGTGAAGCCGCCGTAGCGCTTGGTGAGGGACTCGACCTTGATCATGGGTCAACCCTCGTGGCGCGGGCTGCGGTCCCACATCGGGGAACGACGGCGGCCCGTCCCTGAGCGTCCCTGAGCCGACCCCGACACGCCTCGGGGTGCGACCTCGGGGGTCCGGCCGCCGTCCCCCGATAATGGCGCGGTGCCCATGCCTGCCCGTCTCGGTCGCTACGCCGTGCGCCGACGCCTCGGCGCGGGCGCCTTCGCGACGGTCTGGCTCGCCTACGACGAGCAGCTCGACTCGCCGGTCGCGGTCAAGGTGCTGGCCGACAACTGGACCGAGGACCAGGCGGTGCGGCAGCGCTTCCTCGAGGAGGGGCGCTTCCTCCGCAAGGTCGAGTCGCCGTACGTCGTCACCGTCTACGACGCCGGCGAGATCGACGACGGCCGCCCCTACCTGGTGATGTCGTACGCCGACCAGGGCACCCTCGCCGATCGCCTCGAGATCGACGGGCTCACCCCCGGCCAGGCGCTCGAGGTGGTCCGCCAGGTCGGCGCCGGGCTGCAGACGCTGCACGAGCGCGGGGTGCTGCACCGCGACCTCAAGCCCGCCAACGTGCTCTTCCGCGCCGTCGACGGCGAGGTGCGGGCGATGGTCGCCGACCTCGGCCTCGGCAAGTCGATGGAGGTCTCGTCGCGGCTGACCGTGATCGCCGGCACGCCGTCCTTCGTCTCGCCGGAGCAGGCGCAGGGAGAGCCGCTCGACCCGCGCTCGGACCTCTACTCCCTGGCCGCGCTCACCTACCTGCTCCTGGCCGGTCGCGCCGCGTTCTCGCACGCGACGCTGTCGGCGGCCGCCAGGCCCGGGTCGCCGCCGGCGCTGTCGTCGCCGGACCGGCCCTACCCCGACGAGGTCGGCGCCGTCGTGGCGCGGGGGCTGGCCGTCGAGCGCGACGAGCGCTGGCCCGACGTGGCGTCGTACGTCGCGGCGCTCACGTCCGCCCTCGCCCCCGTCACCTCGGGCGCGGCCTCCCAGCTCCCGCTCGACCCGCACCTGACCCAGACCGGCGCGCCGCCGTCGATGCTCGCCGACGACGCCTCGCTCCCGCCGCCGCGGCTGCCGCGACGTCGGCGGTGGCTCCGGCGGGTGGTCGGTGGCGTCGTCGCGCTGGCCGTCATCGCCGGCGGGGCCGTGCTCGGCTACCGGATCGGTCACGAGGAGCCCACGGAGGCGACGGTCACCGACACCTCCGGCTACCTCACGGTGACGGTCCCGTCGTCGTGGGACCACGCGGTCGCCGACGACGGGTGGCGCCCGAAGGGCAGCGACACCGACCAGCCCGCCCTCTCCGTCGGCACCTCCGGTGACTGGTCGACCGACCCGGACGGTCAGGGCGTCTTCGTCGGCATCCTGCCCGGCACCGAGCTGCCCGACCACGTGCCGGGCCACCCCGAGTGCGCGACGTCGCAGGACCCGATCGAGGCCACCGACTCCCTCACGGTGACCTTCACCGGGTGCGGGGACACCGACGCCGTGGTCGTCGAGCGGGTCGTGCAGCTGACCGAGAACCGCCTGCTGTGGGTGCAGGTCCGCAGCGCCAGCACCGCCGTCGCCAACCGGGTCCTCGACGACGTCGAGACCCACGGCTTCGGCTGATCAGCCGACGGTCGTCTGCGAGGCCGCCATCATCCGGCCGAAGAGGTCGGCGAGCCCGTCCCGGTCGGACGCCCGCCCCACGACCGCGATCCACCAGGTGGCGACCTCGCCGCGGGGCAGGTAGCCCTCGAAGGCCACCCGGAGGTGGTCCTCGGACACGTAGTGGCTGACGAAGCGGTCGGGCTCCTGCCGCTCCAGCACGAAGTCGTCGACGTCGGAGGCGATCCGGAGCGCGTTGATGCGCGCGTTGACGGCGGCCGGCACGGTCGCGTTGTTGACGCCCACCTGGCTGACTCGGACGAAGTAGATGTTCTTCGTCGCGTCGAGGGCCGGGAACCACTTCCACACCCCTGGCTGCGAGTTGACGCGCGCCCATCCGCGGGGCACCTGGATCCGGGCCTGGAACGGCGCCGTGCCCAGGACGGTCGGCCGCAGCTTCACCCCCGGCTGGAGAGCCGGGTAGTCGTCGTCCGGGACCACCTTGGCCGGCGTGACCGGGTAGCTGGGACGCACGGCCGGCACGGGCCCGGCGGAGAACGACGCGGGGGTCGGCAGGTCGTCCTGCCCCTGGCGGTAGCCGACCAGGCCGGCGACGACCGCGAGCACCACGACGAGCGCGCACACGAGCCCCATCCAGCGCACCCTCACGGGCCCGAGGTTAGTCGGCGCGTCATTCGCCAGCCGACCCGGTTTCCGTGTGTCACAGTGTGCTCGCCTGACAACACTCGGGAGGGCACGTGGGTCACGATCGCGGCTCCGGCTGGTTCGACCGGCACCGTGCGCGTCTGGACGGCGCCGTCGAGGCGGCCGCCCTGCGCACGCACTTCTCCGTGTTCGACGAGCCCGCCGCTCCTCCCGACGCGGAGTCCGCCGGGTCGCCCCCGGCCGACCCGATGGCCGCCGGACGACGGGCGTTCGAGGCCTGGCTCGGCACGACGTTCCCGATCGCCACGCCGGGCGCCGAGGGCACCATCGCGCCCGAGCGGTCGCCGTACGGCTACGACCTCCGGGTCGCCTACCCGAGGGTGGTCGACGTCGACGCCCTGGTCGCCGCGGCCGGCCGCCGTCGGCGGCCCTGGCGCGACGCCGGGCCCGACGCCCGCGTGGGCGTCTGCCTGGAGATCCTCGACCGCCTCGATGCGCGTGCCTTCGAGCTCGCGCACGCGCTCCAGCACACGTGCGGGATGCCGATCGGGCTGGCGTACGCCGCCGGCGTCACCAACGCGCTCGACCGGTCGCTGGAGACGCTCGCCTGGTCGTGGAGCGTGATGACCTCGGTCGCCGGGTCGGCCCGGTGGGAGCGGCCCGGGTGGACGCCGATGGACAAGACCTACACGGTGATCCCGCGCGGGCTGTCGTTGTTGATCGGCTGCGACACCTTCCCGACCTGGAGCGACTGGCCGGCGCTCTTCGCCTCGCTGGCTGCCGGCAACCCGGTGATCGTGCACCCGCACCCGCGGACGGTGCTGCCCTTCGCGATCACCGTCCAGGTCTGCCAGGAGGTGCTGGCCGAGGCCGGCTTCGACCCGACCCTGGTGACCCTCGCCGTGGCCGAGCCAGGGGACCCGCTGCGGCAGTCGCTCGCGGTCCGGCCCGAGGTGGCGATCGTCGACTACACCGGCAACGCCGACTTCTGCCAGTGGCTCGAGCGGCGGGCCGGCCAGGCGAGGCTCTTCACCGAGACACCCGGGGTCAACTGCGTGGTGATCGACTCGACCCCGGACTTCGAGGCGATGTGTGACAACCTCGCGCTCTCGCTCGCGATCTTCTCCGGGCAGATGATCACCGCGCCGCACAACATCCTCGTCCCGCGCGGCGGCATCGAGACCGACGAGGGCACCAAGACGCCGGCCGAGGTCGCCGCCGGGATCGGCGCCGCGCTCGACCGGCTGCTGGCCGACGAGCGCCAGGCGGTCGAGCTGATCGGGGTCCTGGCCGGCGAGGAAGCCGGTGCGTCCGTGGACCAGGCCATGGCGCGACCCTCCCTCGGCTCCGTCCTGGTCCCGAGCCGCCCGCTCAAGCACCCCGACCACCCCGGCGCCGTGCTGCGGACGCCGCTGGTGCTCGGGCGTTCGTCGGTCGACGCCGAGATCTACCCCGGGGACACCCTCGGCCCCGTCACCTTCCTCATCGAGACCGCGGACACCGAGGAGTCGATCGCGCTGCTCTACCTGACCGCCGACCGCCACGGCGCCGTGGCGGCCTCGGTCTACTCGACCTCGGAGGACGTCGTCGCCGAGGTCCGATCGGTCGCGCTCGACCACGGCATCATGCTCTCGGAGAACCTGCACGCGGAGGTGGTCCTCAACGCAGCGTGGGCGTTCTCGGACTTCCACGGCGGCGGCAGCCCCTCCGGCGCGTCGTACGTCGACGCGTCGTACGTCTCGCCCCGCTTCCGGATGGTGCAGTCCCGGCGTCATGCCTGACCTGCCCCTGCTCTAGCGTCTGGCCCATGCCGAGCCTGCTCCTCCGCAACGCCCGCCTGGTCCCGGTCCAGCCCGGCGACGCCGTCCCGGACGCCCCGGTCGACGTGCTCGTCGAGCGCGGCACGGTGACCGCCGTCGGTGCCGGCCTCGACCGGCCGGCCGGGGTCGAGGAGATCGACGCGGCGGGGCGGTGGGTCGCGCCGGGCCTCTGGGACCAGCACACGCACCTGGCCCAGTGGACCCTGTCCTCGCAGCGGCTCGACCTCGCCCCCGCGCGCTCGCCCGAGGAGGTCACCCGCGCGGTCGCGCAACGGATCGCCGCCGCCCCGGACCTCCCGGTCATCGGCTGGGGCCACCGATCGGCGGGCTGGGACCGCGAGGTCACCGTCTCCGAGCTCGACGCCGTCTCCGGCGACACCGCGGTCGTGCTGATCAGCGGCGACGGCCACCACGCCTGGCTCAACACCACGGCGCTGCTGCACTTCGCGATGCCGGTGCGCGACTCGGTGGTGCGCGAGACCGAGTGGTTCGCGGCCTACCCCCGCCTGGTCACGCTGGTCGGCACCGACGGCACCTCGCCCGAGGCCTACCGCCGGATGCTCGACGTCGCCGCGAGCCAGGGCATCGTCGGCATGGTCGACTTCGAGTTCGGTGCCAGCCGCGACGACTGGGCCGACCGCTGGGCCAACGACTGCGACCTGCTGCGGATCCGGTGGGCGACGTACGTCGACACCCTCGACGACGTGATCGCGGCCGGGCTGCGCACCGGGGACCCGCTCTTCGGCGACCCGCGGCTGACGATGGGGCCGCTGAAGATCATCAGCGACGGGTCGCTCAACACCCGCACCGCCTGGTGCTGCGAGCCCTACGGCGACGCGCACCGCCTGGAGTACCCCGCGGGCCAGCCCAACCTGTCCGGCGTCGAGCTGCGCGAGCAGCTCGCCCGCGCCCACGGCGGTGGCCTGGAGATCGCGACCCACGCGATCGGCGACGCGGCCGTCCAGGAGGCGCTCGCGGCGTACGCCGACACCGGTGCGCGCGGCTCGGTCGAGCACGCGCAGATGGCGCGCCGCGAGGACGTGCGCCGGATGGCGGAGCTCGGGATCCGGGCGAGCGTCCAGCCCGCGCACCTGCTCGACGACCGCGACCTGACCGACAAGATCTGGGGCGAGCGGTCGGAGCGGTGCTTCGCCTTCCGCTGGATGCTCGAGGACGGCGTCGAGCTCGCGCTCGGGTCGGACGCGCCGGTCTCCCAGCTGGACCCCTGGCTGGCGATGGCCGCGGCCGTCCACCGCAGCGCCGACGAGCGGGGCCCCTGGCACGGCGAGCAGGCGCTCACGCCGCGCGAGACCCTGGCCGCCTCGGTCGACGGCCAGCCGACCGTTGGCGTCGGCTCGCTCGGCGACCTGGTGCTGCTCGACCGCGACCCGCTGCTGCGCGACCTCGACGACACGGACACCGCCGCGCTCGGCCAGGCGCTGCGGGAGATGCCGGTGGCCGCCACCGTGGTCGACGGCCGGCTGGTCTTCGACGCGCTCAGCTGACCGGGACCGACCGGGAGCCGCCGGCGACGAGCGTGACCTCGGCCGGCAGGTCGGCGAGCCCGGCGTCGTCGAGCGCGGCGCGCAGGGCGGCGTCGTCCGCCTTGAAGGTGCGGCCGACGGCCGTGATGTGCAGCGTGCCCTGACGCAGCTCGATGTCGGTGACCTCCCACCCCTGGTCGTGCGCCCAGTCGTCGGCGACCGGACGCGCGGCGGCGATGACGAGCTGCTCCTGGACCACCTGCCAGGTGCCCAGCGCGAGCGGCACGACGAGCACGACCATCGAGGCCGCGAGCACCGCGAGGGTCCGTCGACCCAGCGCGCCGACCGGCTCGCCGGCGGCGACCGCCGCGTCCCGCAGGTCCGACCAGAGCAGGACGACGACGCCGGTGCAGATGATCGCGGCCACGTTGGTGCCGAAGAGGAGCAGGGCGCCCAGCGACTCGTCGTACGCGCCGGACTCCGCGGTGAGGCCCACGACCGCGAGCGGCGGCACCAGCGAGATCGCGATGGCGACCCCCGGCAGCGTGTCGGAGACGTCGGAGCGGACCAGCGCGAAGGCGCCGACGCCGCCCGTGGCGAGCGCCGCGAGGAGGTCGATCAGTCCCGGGCTGACCCGGCCCGCGACCTGGGAGTTGGTGGCCGCGACCACGTCGCCCTGGGTGAGCAGCCCGAGGGCGTAGCCGATCACCACGACGGCTGCGCCACCGCCGGCGGTGAGCGCGATGCCGTGCAGGATCTGCCGGCGGTCGGCGAGCACGATCGCGGTCGCGGTCCCGAGGATCGGCGTCATCAGCGGCGCGACGATCATGGCGCCGATGACGGTGGCGGTGGAGTCGGAGACCACGCCCGCCGACGCGATGACCGCGGCGAGGACGAGCAGCACGGCGAAGGCCGAGAGGTTGCGGACCCGGTCGCCGCGCGTGAGGTAGAGCCGTTCGGTGATGCGCGTGACGTCGATCGGCGTCGCTCGCGCCCAGCGTGGCGCCTGCATGGCGCCAGCATGCAGCAACTCGGGGCCGATCAGTCGGAGGCGAGCAGGTGCATCAGCAGGCGGGCGACCTCCTGCTGCTCGATCGCCATCGGGTGGTAGGCCAGCGCGACCTGGGCCGAGGTGACCCGGCCGTTGATCCAGGGCTCCTCGGCGCAGATGTCGTGGTCCTCGCTCGGGGTCCACAGATCGAGGAACTCCACCCCTGCCAGCTGCGCGCCGGCGCCGACCGCGCTCGCCAGGCCGTGGTTGATGCGCCGGGCCAGGTCGTAGTCGCCGGTGGCCAGCGGCAGGTCGTCGCAGCTGCCGGACGCCGGGATGATCTGCGGGTAGCCGACCACGACGATCCGCGCGTCCGGCGCCTTCGCGTGCACGGCCGCGACGACGGCCGCCACGTTGCCGCGGATGTCGACCAGGGCGTCCCGGACCGTCGAGGTGCCGCGGTAGTGGTCGGTGCAGGGGGAGCCGTCGGGGTCGGTGCCGCCGAGCTTCATGCAGCGGCCGAGCGTCCCGGCGAAGAGGGAGTCGTCGTTGCCGCCGAGCCCGATGGTGACCAGGTCGGTGCGGGCCGTGACCGCCTCGAGCTGCGGCGGGACCGATCCCGTGGCGCCGGTCTGCGGCTCGATCACGTTGCGGGTCCGGGCGCCGCTGCAGCTGACGTCGGTCAGCTCGGTGCCCGGCATCGCCGCGGCCAGCAGCGCGGGGTAGTTGCGCTCCGACCGCAGGCAGATGGTGGTGGCGTCGGTCGGCGGCACCAGCGGCGCGGCCGTGTAGGAGTCGCCGATCGCGACGTACTGGTCGTACTGCGTCGGCGCGCCGGTCGGGGAGCCGGTGGTCTCGGCGGGTGCGGGCGCCGGTGCCGGTGAGGCCTCGTCGCTGCACCCGGCGAGGGCTGCGGCCACCAGCAGCAGGGCGGGTACGAGTCGGCGCATGGGGTCGACCGTACGTGTCGAAGTGGGTACGAAGGAGACATGGTGACCAGAGACGCACCGGCCGAGGAGGCCGCCGACGAGACCGGTTCGGAGTCGCTCCTGACGGTGGTGATCGCGCTCGTGGCGAACGGGCTGCTGGCGATCGCCAAGTCGGTCGCGGCGGCGCTGACCGGTTCGGCGGCCATGGTCGCCGAGGCGGCCCACTCGTGGGCGGACACGGGCAACGAGGTCTTCCTGCTGCTCGCCGAGCGCAAGGGCAGCCGCCCCCGCGACGAGGAGCACCCGCGCGGGTACGGCCGCGCGACGTACGCCTGGTCGATGATCGCGGCGTTCGGTCTCTTCAGCGCGGGTGCGGTCGTGTCGGTGTGGCACGGGCTGACCGAGCTGACCGCCGAGACCGAGGAGACGAGCTTCACCGTCAACTACGTGGTCCTGGCCATCGCCTTCGTGCTGGAGGGAACCTCCTTCGTGCAGGCCAGCCGGCAGGTGCACGGTGCCTCGCAGCGATTCGGCATGCACCCCCTGCGCTACGTCGACCGCACCTCCAACCCGACCCTCCGCGCGGTCTTCCTCGAGGACTTCTCGGCCCTGCTCGGCATCCTCATCGCCGCCGCGGGCATCGGCCTGCACCAGCTCACGGGCGACCCGCGCTTCGACGCGCTCGGCTCGATCGCGATCGGCGTTCTGCTCGGCTTCGTCGCGGTCTTCCTGATCCGCCGCAACATGGACTACCTCCTGGGCGAGTCGCCGACCGACGGCACCCGCTCGGTCGTCATCGCCCGGCTGCTCGAGCACCCCCAGATCGAACGGCTGACCTACCTGCACCTGGAGTTCGTCGGCCCGCAGCGGCTCTTCGTCGTGGCGGCGGTCGACCTGGTCGGCGACGACACCGAGGACCACCTCGCCGTCCGCCTGCGAGCGGTGGAGGAGGACATCGAGCACCACCCCCTGGTCGAGGACGCCGTGCTCACGTTGGCCCTCCCCGACCGGCCGGCGCTCACGCCGTAGGGGTTCCCCGACGGAGCTCACGCCTCCCCGGCAAAGGTTCGTCCCGGCAGCGCGAGATCCACCGGGTACCCGGTGAATCTCGGCGAAACACTTGACGAGGAATATGTAAGTGCGCTGAACTAACAAACGTGACGCAGACCTCTCCGGTGGGCCGCCCGCTCCGGCCCCGCGGCAAGCTCCTCCAGGAGGACACCCGCCGCCACCACCGGTCGCTGCTGCTCCAGCAGCTCTTCCGCGAGGGCCCCGCGAGCCGCGCCGACCTCGCCCGGACGACGGGCCTGACCCGCGTGACCGTCTCCGACCTGATGGCCGAGCTGGTCGCCGACGGGCTGGTCGAGGAGCTGGGCGCGCCGGCCGAGAGCCGGGTCGGCAAGCCGCCGACGCTGGTCGGCCTCGCGGCCGACGCGACGCACATCATCGGCATCGACCTCTCCGCGACCGACCGGATGACCGGCGCCGTCATCAACCTCGCCGGCGAGGTGCAGGCCCGACACGAGGTCGAGATCGCCGGCGCCCGCGGTGCCGCCGCCGTCGCTCTGGTCCACCGCCTCGCCACCGAGCTCATCGCGATGACCGACCGCCCCGTCCTCGGCGTCGGCGTCGGCAGCCCCGGCGTCGTCGACGCCGCCGGCACGGTCATCGACGCCCCCAACCTGGAGTGGTCCGAGACCCCGCTCGCCACCTCGCTCGCCGACGACCTCGGGCTCCCCGTCTTCGTCGCGAACGACGCCAACACCGCCGTGCTCGGCGAGCACACGTTCGGCGAGAGCGGCGACGGCGGCCTGATGCTGCTCCGGGTCGGCACCGGTGTCGGTGCGGGCCTCGTCCTCGAGGGCGCCCTCCTCCACGGTCACCTCGGCGCCGCGGGCGAGATCGGCCACGTCGTCGTCGACCCCGACGGCGAGCGCTGCGCCTGCTCGCGCACCGGCTGCCTGGAGACGATCCTCGCCGTACCCCACCTGCGCCGCCGGCTCGAGCAGCACGACAGCGCCGGGGTGCTCACCTCCACCGGCGAGCTGCTCGGCGCCGCGCTCGCGCCGGTCGTCGGCACCCTCAACCTGCACGAGCTGGTCCTGAGTGGCCCGGCAGAGCTGCTGGACGGCCCGCTGCGCGAGGCCGCCGAGCGGACCATCCGCGAGCGGACCATGCCCGTCAGCTCCGACGGCCTCGTCGTGCGGACGTCGAAGCTCGGCGAGGACGTGGTCCTCGTGGGCGCCGCCGTCCTGGTCCTCGCCGGTCAGCTCGGCGTCTCCTGACCCACCCGTCCACCACCGTCCCACCACGTCTCGGAACCACCACCCACATCACCACCCATCACCACCAGAGAAGTCCGTGAGAGAGGAACACTGCGGTGCGCATGAAGAAGACCCTGGCGGGGGCCGCGCTGGCGGCCCTGGCCCTGACCGCGCTGAGTGCGTGCGGCAGCGACAGCAGCGACGGCGACAACGGCTCGTCCGGTGACAGCACCCCCCAGGCCGCCGACATCCGGGTCTGGCTCAACGGCACGGACACCCCGCAGGACGCGCGGGACTGGCTGAAGAAGACCTTCGAGGAGCAGAACCCGGGCTCCACGCTGACCATCGAGCAGCAGGAGTGGGACGGCCTCGTCGAGAAGCTGACGACCGCCCTCTCCAGCGAGTCCGAGACCCCCGACGTGGTCGAGATCGGCAACACCCAGGCCCCGACGTTCACCGGTGCCGGGGCGTTCTCCGACATGACCGACCAGCTCGGCGACCTCGGCGGCGACGACCTCCTCCAGGGCTTCGTGGACGGCGCCACCGTCGACGGCAAGACGTACGCCGTGCCCTACTACGCCGGCTCGAAGTACATCTTCTACCGCAAGGACCTCTTCAAGGCCGCCGGCATCGACGCCGTCCCGACCACCATGGACGAGTTCGTCGACGACGCCATCAAGCTCAAGCAGGCCAACCCGAAGCCGGCCAACTTCTCCGGCTTCTGGTTCCCCGGTCAGGACTGGCGCAACGGCGCCGCGTTCATCTGGGACGCCGGCGGCGACCTCGCCACCGACGACGGCGGCGAGTGGAGCGGCTCCCTGGAGTCCGACGAGTCGATCGCCGGTCTCGAGACCGCGCAGAAGCTCTTCACCGAGGCCTCGGGTGCGCCCAAGGACGGCAACGAGGCCGACCCGTGGACGCCGTGGTGCGCCGGTGAGGTCGGCATGATGTCGACCCCGGGCTGGGTCACCGGCCTGATCAACGACCCGAAGTCCGGCTGCCCCGACACCCTCGGCAAGCAGATCGGCGTCTTCGCGATGCCCGGCTCCGACGGCAGCCCCGCGCCGGTGCTCCTCGGCGGCTCCGACATCGCCATCGCGTCGAAGTCCCAGCACCAGGAGCTGGCCCAGAAGGCGGTCGCCCTGATGCTGAGCGACGACTACCAGACGATCCTGGCGCAGAACGGCCTCACCCCGGCCAAGAACTCCCTCGCCTCGCTCCTCGGTGACGACGAGTACGCCCAGGCCACCATCGCCGCCGCGTCCAACGCCAAGCTCACCCCGGCCGCGCCGGGCTGGGCCAACGTCGAGGGCTCGCGGGTCCTGGAGGACCTCTTCAGCGCGATCGCCCAGGGCGGCGACGTGAGCGAGCTCGCGGCCAAGGCCGACGAGCAGATGGACAGCCAGCTCAACGGCTGATCCGGCTCGACTGCACGACACCACGGCCGGGGCGGTGCGATCCGCCGCCCCGGCCGTGCCATGCCCGAAACTGCCTGAAGGAAGGAGGAGCCGGTGAGCGACACCGCACCCCGCCCGCGTCGTACGGCGCTGCCGTACGTGCTGCTGGTCCCCGCGATCGCCGCGCTGCTCGTGGCGCTCGGCTACCCGCTCCTGCGGCAGGTGGTCCTCTCCTTCCAGGACTTCGGCCTGGCCCAGCAGTTCGGCCGGCCGCCGGAGTGGATCGGCCTCGACAACTACCGGGAGCTGGTCACCGACCCGTACCTGTGGCGGGTCACCCTCCGGTCCCTGGTCTTCTGCCTCGTCAACGCCGTCGCCACGATGGCGGTCGGGGTCGGCCTCGCGCTGCTGATGCGGCACATGGCCAGGTCGGTCCGGATCCTGCTGCAGACCGGCCTCCTGCTCGCGTGGGCGATGCCGGTCGTCGCGTCGCTGACCGTGTGGGAGTGGCTCTTCGACACCCAGTACGGCGTCATCAACTACCTGCTCACGCAGATGGGCTTCGACTTCGAGGGCCACTCCTGGCTGCTGCGACCGCTCTCCTTCTTCTTCGTCGCGACCGTGATCGTGGTGTGGATGAGCGTCCCGTTCGTCGCGTTCACCGTGTACGCCGCGCTCACCCAGGTGCCCGAGGACCTGCTCGAGGCCGCCGAGATCGACGGCGCGAGCGCGTGGTCGCGGCTGCGCCACATCATCCTGCCGAGCGTCCGCCCGGTGCTGCTCGTGGTCGGGCTGCTGCAGATCATCTGGGACCTGCGCGTCTTCAGCCAGATCTACATCCTGCAGAAGGCCGGCGGCAGCACCCACGACACGAACCTGCTCGGTACCTACATCTACCGGCTCGGCATCGGCGGCGGTGAGTTCGGGATGGCCGCCGCGGTCGCGATGTTCATGCTCGTGCTGACCGTCGTGCTGACCTCGCCGTACGTCCGCGCCATGCTCAAGCAAGAAGGGGAGGCCTGACGACATGCCCCGCCCCGCGCGCCGCTCGTTGCGGGTCACCGCCAACGTCCTGGGGGTCCTGGCCTTCCTGGTCGCGGTCTTCCCGGTCTACTGGATGGTCAACAGCTCCTTCCTGGCCCGCAACGAGATCCGCAACCCGGTCCCGACCTGGGTGCCGTTCGGCGGCAGCCTCGACAACTACCGGACCGTCTTCGAGACCGACCAGTTCGTCAACGCGCTGAAGATGAGCCTGATGGTCACGCTGCTGACCGTCTTCGTGGCGCTGCTCTTCGCGTTCGTCGCGTCGGTCGCCGTGTCCCGCTTCCGCTTCCGCGGCCGGATGTCCTTCATCGTCGTGCTGCTGGTCATCCAGATGATCCCCGTCGAGGGACTCTTCATCTCCCAGTACAAGATGCTCGAGGCGATGGACCTGCTCAACACGGTCATCGGCCTCAGCCTGGTCTACGTCGCGCAGGTGCTGCCCTTCACGATCTGGACGCTGCGCGGCTTCGTCACCGGCGTCCCCTACGAGCTGGAGGAGGCCGCGATGATCGACGGCTGCTCCCGCGTGCAGGCGTTCTTCCGGGTCACCTTCCCGCTCCTCGCGCCCGGCCTCGTGGCGACCGGTGTCTTCGGCTTCATCCAGGCCTGGAACGAGTTCACCCTCGCCCTCGTCGTGATGACCCGCGAGGACCACCGGACCCTGCCGCTCTGGCTGACCACCTTCACCGACGTCAACCGCGGCACCGACTGGGGCGGCATCATGGCCGGCTCGACGCTGATCGCGATCCCGGTGATCGTCTTCTTCCTCATCGTCCAGGGCCGCATGGTCTCGGGCCTGACCTCCGGGGCGGTGAAGGGATGACGACCTCCCTCGAGAAGCTCGCGCTCCAGGTGCAGCTGCCGGCCTTCGCGGGCTCCGCGCTGCCGGCGGAGTACGACGAGCTGTTGCGTGAGGGCCTCGGCGGCGTCTGCTACTTCGGCTCCAACACCGCCGACGGGCCGGAGGCCGTCGCCGCGCTCAGCGCCGCGATCCGCGCGGCCAACCCGCGTGCCGTGATCGCGGTCGACGAGGAGGGCGGCGACGTCACCCGGCTGCACGCCGTCGACGGGAGCCCGGTGCTGGGCCCGGCCGCGCTCGGTGCCGCGAACGACCTGGAGCTGACCCGCGCCACCGGCCGCGCGATCGGCGCCGAGCTGGTCGCGACCGGCATCAACCTCGACCTCGGCCCCGTCGCCGACGTCAACACCAACCCCGACAACCCGGTGATCGGCACCCGCAGCTTCGGCTCCGACCCCGACCTGGCCGCGGCCCACGTCGCCGCCTGGACGATGGGGCTGCAGGAGGCCGGCGTCGCCGCGTGCGCCAAGCACTTCCCGGGCCACGGCGACACCGCCGAGGACAGCCACCTCGCGCTGCCCACCATCGACGCCCCGCTCGAGACGCTCGCGGCCCGAGAGCTGGTGCCGTTCGCGGCGGTCGTCGAGGTCGGGATCGCGTCGGTGATGACCTCGCACATCGTCGTACCCGCCGTCGATCCGGAGCTGCCCGGCACGCTGAGCGCGCCGGTCCTGGACCTGCTGCGCGAGCGCCTCGGGTACGACGGCGTGATCGTCAGCGACGCCCTCGACATGGCCGGCGCCTCGGCCGGCCGCGGGATCCCCGAGGCCGCGGTGCTGTCCCTCGCGGCCGGCGCCGACCTGCTCTGCATCGGCCCCGAGAAGCCCGCGTCCCTGGTCCGCGAGACCCAGGCCGCGATCGTGGCTGCCGTCCACGACGGGCGACTCTCACGCGAGCGGCTCGAGTCTGCGGCCGACCGAATCGCGCAATTGCGCCGTTTCGACGCCCAGATGGCCGATCCGACTGCCCCACCAGCGCAATTGCGCCAGTTGGACGAGGCGCAGCTCGCCGGCGCCCGGGCCGCGATCACCATCGAGGGCGAGCTGCCCGATCTGAAGGGCGCGTTCGTCATCAGTGTCGCGACCGCCGCCAACATCGCGGTCGGCGAGGTTCCCTGGGGGTTGCCTCCCGACTTCACGGTCACACCAGGAAGCGGGTTCAGTGCCGCTGGCGTCGGCCCTGTCATCGTGCAGGTGCGCGACGCGCACCGGCGCCCCGAGATCGGCGAGCTCATGGCGCGACTCGTGAGCATCGGGCTCGCGCCGGTCGTCATCGAGTGGGGCTGGCCCGGCCCCTACGACGGACCCGGGCCCCGGATCTGTACACGTGGCTACTCTCGGCCGGGGGCCGCGGCCGTGACCGAGCTCTTGAGGAAGGCGGGGTGGGACCGGTGAGGCTCGGCCTGGACATCGGCGCGACCAAGACCCTCGGGCTCGTGCTCGCCGACGACGGCGTGATCAAGGCCGAGGTGCGCGAGCCCACGGAGCCCGGCGCCGATGGCGTCGTGCGGACCGCGGCGAAGGTCGTCGACGCCCTGCGCGACGCGGTCGACGAGCCGTGGACCGGCCCGGTCGGCGTCGGCGTACCCGGCCTCGTCGACGTCGAGCGCGGCGCGGTGAAGCACGCGGTCAACCTCGGCCTCGACGGCGACTGGGTGCCGCTCGGCGACCTGCTCGGCGACCGGCTCGGCGCGCAGGTCGTGGTCGAGAACGACGTCAACGTCGCCAGCCTCGGCGCCGCCGCGCTCAGCGGCGAGGACGACCTCGTCTACCTCAGCATCGGCACCGGCCTGGCCGCCGGCCTCGTGCTCGACGGCCGGCTGCGCCGCGGTGTCCACGGCGCCGCCGGCGAGATCGGCCACGTGCCCGTCGACCCGATGGGCGTCTACTGCCAGTGCGGCCAGCGCGGCTGCCTGGAGACCGTCGCGTCGGGGTCGGCCATCGCGGCGGCATGGCCGTCGACCGACCTCCCCCCGGCGCAGGCACTCTTCGCGGCCGCCCAGGCCGGCGACGAGAAGGCGATCGCAGTGCGCGACCGCTTCGCCGTCGGCGTCGCCGAGGCGATCCGGGTGCTCAGCCTCGCGGTCGACCCCCGCACCATCGTGGTCGGCGGGGGCGTCGCCCAGCTCGGCGATCAGCTGCGGGCCGTGGTCGCCGCGGCGCTGCTCGACCAGGCCGCGTCCTCGCCGTTCCTCGCCTCGCTCGACCTCGCCGGCCGGCTCCGCGTCGTCCCGGCCGACCGCCCGGTCGCCGCCGTCGGCGCCGCGCTGCTCGGCCGATGACCACCCACCCCGGCCTGGTCGACATCCAGGTCAACGGCGCCGCCGGCATCGACCTGACCGCCGAGCCGCACCGGCTCTGGGAGGTCGCCGCCGCGCTCCCGGCGTACGGCGTCGTCGGGTTCGTGCCGACCGTCATCACCAGCGACCCGGCCGCGCGGGCGACCGCCATGGCCACGCTGGCCGCCGGCCCGCCCGCAGGCTGGTCGGGGGCCGAGCCGCTCGGCCTGCACTTCGAGGGGCCGATGATCGCGCCGTCGCGCAAGGGCGCGCACCCCACGCACTGGCTGCGGCCGGCGTCGCCGGAGCTCGTAGACGGCTGGTCGCGCGAGGCCGGGGTGCTGATGGTGACGATCGCGCCGGAGCTGCGGGGCGCCCTCGAGGTGATCGAGCTGCTGGTCGCCCGTGGCGTCGTCGTCTCGGTCGGCCACACGGCCGCCACCACCGCCGAGATCGCAGCCGCGGTCGACGCAGGCGCGACGTACGTGACCCACCTCGGCAACGCCATGGCCCCGCTCCTGCCCCGCGAGCCAGGTCCCGTCGGTGCCGCGCTCGGCGGGGACCTGCGGGCCGGGCTGATCGTCGACGGCCACCACCTCGACCCGCTCTTCGTGCGGACCGCCTGGCGCGCCCTCGGCCCGGACCGCTTCGTGTCGGTCTCGGACACCACCGCCGCGCTCGGCCTGCCCGACGGTCCCGCCCGGCTCGGCGACCAGGACGTCGTCGTGTCCGCGGGCACCGTCCGCCTGCACGACGGCACCCTCGCCGGGTCCGCGGCGTCGCTGCTCGACTGCCTGCGGGTGCTGGTCGCGCAGACCGGCTGCTCGGTCGCCGACGCCGTCGCGACCGCCACCACGACCCCGCTCGCGCTGCTCGGCCTGCCGCCGCGCGAGGAGACGATCGAGCTGACCGACGAGATGGAGCTGGCCTGATGGAGGTCGTGATCACCGACGCCGCGGGCGCGCTCGCCGCCGACACGATCGAGGCACTGGTCCGCGCCCGACCGGACGCCGTGCTCGGTCTCGCGACCGGCTCGAGCCCGCTCCCGATCTACCAGGAGCTGATCGCGCGGCACCGCGCCGGCACCGGTCCGTCGTACGACGCGGTGCGCTGCTTCACCCTCGACGAGTACGTCGGCCTGCCGGCCGGTCACCCGGAGAGCTACCGCGAGACGATCCTGCGCGAGCTCACCGACGACCTCGGCATCGCCCGCGAGCGGGTGCAGTCGCCGGACCCGACGCCCGACGGGCTGCCCACGGCCGGGGCCCGCTACGAGGCCGCGATCGAGGCCGCCGGCGGCGTCGACCTCCAGGTGCTCGGCATCGGCAGCGACGGCCACCTGGCCTTCAACGAGCCCGGCTCGTCGCTGGCCTCGGCGACCCGGATGAAGACGCTCACCGCCCAGACCCGCGAGGACAACGCGCGCTTCTTCGACTCCGTCGACGACGTCCCGCACCACGTGCTCACCCAGGGCCTCGGCACGATCCTGCGCGCCGGCCACCTCGTGATGATCGCCTCGGGCCCCGGCAAGGCGGCCGCCGTCGCAGCGGCCGTCGAGGGGCCCGTCTCCGCGACCTGCCCGGCGTCGGTGCTCCAGCTCCACCCCCACGCGACCGTCCTGCTCGACGACGCCGCCGCCTCGGGCCTGGCCCGGGCCGACTACTACCGCGAGGTGTTCGCCGCGAAGCCGGAGTGGCAGGGCCTGTAGCTGCTGCAGGATTCACCGGTGCACCGGTGAATCCCTCACTTCTCAGGCGTTGCAACGCCTGAGAAGTGACGGGGTCGCCTGAGAAGTACGCCGCTCAGTCGGCTCGGCCGGGACCGCAGCGGCGGGGCGCCTAGCCCTCTAGCCAGGTGCGCAGCACGTACTCGCACTGCGTGAGCTCCGCCGTCGGCACGAACTCCCCGGGCGCGTGTGCCACCGCCGGGTCGCCCGGCCCGAAGGAGACGGTGGGGATCCCGCGAGCGACCAGGAGGTCGACCTCGGCCTGCCGGTCCGCGGACGCGGGTACGCCGGCGGTGTCCGCCAGCCCGGCCAGCCGGGCGTGTGCCGGGTGGGTCGGGTCGGCGACCCCGCCGGAGGTCGGCGCGACCAGGACCGCCACGTCCGCGGCGAGGAGCTCGGGACGCGTCTCGGCCAGGGTCGCGAGGCCGCCGCCGGCGTGGAGGACGAAGGTGACGCCCGGGGAGGGGGTCGCGGCGGCCGAACGGAGCAGGACAGCGAGCCCGCCCTTCGCGTCGCACGCGCCGATGCCGAAGAGCTTGCCCATCTCGACGTAGGCGAAGGAGTCGGGGTCACCGGGGTCGGTGTCGAGGTGCCCGGCGACGAGCACGCGCTCGGCGACGCCGGCGTCCGGCGTGCGGGCGACGACGGTGTTGCCGACCCGCTCGACGGCGAGGTGGGCCAGGGGTGCGAGCGCGGCCTCGATCGCGGCGGCCAGGCCGTCCTCGGCGCCGGTCTCCGAGGGGATGTTGACCAGCGACATCGTGAGAGAGACGACGTCGAGCTCGAGCAGCAGGGGCATGACGGGCAGGGTCGGGTCGCTCATGGGAGCCTTCCGGTGAGGTGTCGGGTGAAGCCGGGGCCGGTCACGGAGACGTCGTACCGGCCGTCGCGGACCGCGACCGGCAGGGTGACGGCGCGCGGGCGCGCGAGCGAGGACGCGGGCACCGTCGTGCCCGTCGGCCCCGTGCCGTCGTCGATGCGGAGGTGGATCCCGCGCGTGCCGCCGGCGTTGGCGAGCCGGAGCGTGACCAGGCCGTCGGCCACCTCGACGTCCGCCGACGGGGAGTAGGGGAGCGGACGGTCCGGGCCGTCGGCCGGCTCGCCGAGATCGAGCGCGTCGACCAGGTCGCCGCACACGTGCCGCCGCCACTCGGAGATCCAGTAGCGCACGTCGGTCCCGCGGCTGGCCGCCCAGCGCTCGCAGAGCTGGATCAGCGAGGTGTGGTCGCAGACCTCGTCGCTGACCCACGCGCGCTCGGTCCAGGGGGTGTGCAGCAGCAGGACCCCGGGCCCGCCGAGGGCGGCGCCCCACGTCTCGGCCACGGGCGGTGCGTCGCCGCCGCCGAGCGCGACGGCGACGAGGGTCGCGGGCGGCAGCCGGTCCAGTCCACCCAGCACGGCCTCGACCGTGTCGCGGCCGGCCTCGACCACGGTGACGTCGCCCAGGGTGTCGGGCATCGACGCCCGCAGATGGACGGTGATGTCGGCCTCGCGGAGCACCACCGCGAAGCCCGGCCACACGCGCTCGGCGCGGTCCTCCCCCGCCGGCGTGAGGTGGTAGCGGCGGCAGGTGGTGACCTGCTCGGGCACCGCGGTGAGGTCCTCGACGAGCACGTCCTCGGCGACGAGGAGGAGCAGGTGCTCGACGTCCTTCAGGGCGGCCACGATCGGTCACCCTGGCACGAGTTACATAGGAATCCTAACGATCATCTGACGCCCCCCGTTCGTTCATCCGGCCAACCCCGACCGTTGCGTCGTCACCAAGATGCTCGCGCCTCGTGACCATCCTGAAGAGCTGGCGCGGCCTCGTCGCTGCCCTCCTGACCGCGGGCCTGACCGCGACGATGACGGCCTCCCTCACCGCGGCTCCCGCCGAGGCCGCGACCACGCCGGACCACCTCGTCATCTCCGCCGTCTTCGGCAGCGACGGCGGCGCCTACACCAGCGACTGGGTGCAGCTCTACAACCCGACCGACAGCGACATCTCGCTCGGCACGATCAGCGGGTCGACGGTCACCCCGAGCTACTACCAGTGCTACCGCAGCCTGGCTGGCACGAGCTGCAGCTCGATGAAGCTCTACGGCACGGTGCTCGCGCACCACTACTTCCTGATCTGGGACGGCCACAACGCCGCCGCCGGCACCGACCGCGGTACGCCGCCGGCCGGGGTCCGGCCGGACCTGAACTTCGCCCTCGACGCCGGCAACACCGCGGGCACCTCGAGCGATCCCTCCGGGCAGTCCAACACCGGCTTCGGCGGCTACTCCACCGGCGGCCAGATCCTGCTGCTGAGCGCCGCGACCGGCGGCGTCTACACCGGTTCGGGCGACCTCTCGTCGTCGGCTGCGCGCACGGCCGGCGTGGTCGACGCCGTCGCGTGGACCAAGTACGCCTCGCCCAGCTACACCCAGCCGGGCAGCGCCGAGACCGGTGGCGTCGCCACCATCACCGGTGCCTCGGCCGGCACCAGCAACGCCTCCGTCTCCGTCCGGACCTTCACCGACGGCGTCCCGGTCGACACCGACAAGAACGCCGCGGACTTCACGCCCCTCACCACGGCCGACTTCACGCTCCGCTCGCAGGCCAGCAGCCGCGTCGCGGTCGCCGACGTCGCCGACACCGAGATCAGCCGGGGCGAGGCGATGGCGCCGATCCAGGTCCAGGGCAGCAAGGGCGTCGGCTCGCTGAGCTATGCCGCGTCCGGCCTGCCGGCCGGCGTCGACATCGACGCGGGCACCGGCGTCATCAGCGGTACGCCGGCCGCGAGCGACGACCTCGGGGACTACCCGGTCACGGTGACCGTCTCCGACCAGACCCCCAGCCAGGCCGACACCGCCACGACCACCTTCACGCTCAGCCTGAGCAGCACGCTCCGGGTGGACCAGCAGGACACCGTCACCGCGCGGAAGGGCATGGCGATCACGCCGATCGAGGTGACGGCGCACGGCGGCACTCCCGACTACGCCTTCGCTGCGACCGGCCTGCCGGCCGGACTCGCCATCGACCCCGCCACCGGCGTCATCAGCGGGACCCCGGCCGACGCGGTCGGCCGCTACTCCGTCCACGTGACGGTGAGCGACAGCGGCGTCGGTGGCGCCCACCAGTCGACCGGGATGGACTTCACCGTCGTCGAGCGCCCGCGGACCACGGCCCCCTCCGGCACCGACCCCCTGGCCGGCCTCCGGATCAACGAGGTCACGGCCACGGGCACCGCGGTCGACGACTGGGTCGAGCTGGTGAACATCGGCGGCGCCCTCACCGGCGCCTCGGTGAGCCTGGTCGACGCCGACGGGGACGCCTACCGGCTGCCGACGCGTGACATCGCCGCCGGCGCGTACGTCGTCGTCGACGGCACCGACCTCGCCACCGCCGGGCTCGACCTGGCCGCGACCGACACCCTCGACCTGACCACGTCCGACGACACCGTCCTCGACGAGACCAGCTGGACGTCGTACCCGTCCACCTCCTGGGCGCGCTACCCCGACGGGACCGGCGACTTCGCGGTCTCGAAGCGGGTCACCCGCGGCGCGACCAACGCCCTACCCGCCGTCTACGCGACCGACGACCTGGTGATCGCGGCGGTCTTCGGGGCCAACTCCGACACCGTCCGGTGGAGCAACGACTGGGTCGAGCTCTACAACCCGACCGACCACCCGATCTCGCTCGGGACGATCGACCCGACGACGACGCCGAACGCGACGGTCACCCCGGCCTACGCGCTCTGCTACCGCAGCTACTCGGCGACCGGCGCCTGCTCCAGCCTGGTGAAGCTCTACGGCACCGTCGCGCCGCACCACTACTTCTTCGTCTGGTACAAGAACGCGCACACGCCGGCGGACCAGGGCACCTACCCCGCGGGCTTCACCCCCGACCTCGACATGTCGGTCGCGACGGCCGCCAACGGCAACCAGGGCGGCAGCAACATGGGTGGCTGCAACACCGGCGGCCAGATCGAGCTGCTCGACGCCACCCGCGGGACCAGCCCGATCAACGGCGACCTCTCGTCGTCCGCGGCGAAGTCCGCCGGCGCCGTGGACGCGGTCGGGTGGATGAACGCCTCGACCAACCAGCCGACCGCTGCCGAGAGCAAGGGCTCCGCCACGGTGGCCGGCCTCGACTCGGGCACCAACAACGCCTGTGTCATCGCCCGGAAGTTCGCCCGCGGCTACGCCATCGACTCCGACGCGAACAACGCCGACTTCACCACGGTCGCCGACCTCGACTCCTTCGCGGCGCACTCGCAGCACGACGACCGGGTCGCGATCACGCCCGTCGGCGACGCCGAGGTCTCGATCAGCGCCGAGATGAACCCGATCCAGGTCCAGGCGTCCGCCGTGTACGGCGCGCTGTCCTACGCCGCCAGCGGCCTGCCGGACGGCGTCTCGATCGACCCGGCCACCGGTGTCATCAGCGGTACGCCGTCGGCCACCGACGCCCTCGGCGACTACGACGTGACCGTCACCGTCTCCGACGACGTCCCGAGCGACACCGCCACCACGTCCTTCGTCCTCACCCTGAGCAAGGTCCTGCGCCTCGACCCGGTCGCGGACGTCTCGGTCCACCAGGGCACGGCGATCACCGACATCCAGCTGACCGGTCACGGCGGCCACCCGGGCTACAGCTACACCGCGTCGGGTCTGCCGGCCGGCATCACGCTGAACCGGAGCACCGGCGTCATCAGCGGCACTCCGACCGGGGCGATCGGCCGCTCCCGGGTGCGGGTCACCGTGATCGACAGCGGGGTCGCGTCGGAGCACGCGACGGTCTCGCGAGAGTTCGCGATCGTGGTGCTCCCGTCGACGAGCGGTCCCCAGCCGGGCGACCCGCTCGCCGGGCTGACCATCAACGAGGTCCGGGTCGGCGACACGCCCGCGCAGAGCTGGGTCGAGGTCTACAACACGGGTGCCGCGATCACCGACGCGGTGCTCGTCCTGGAGGACAGCGCCGGCGACACGGTCCGGCTGCCGGCCCGGGACGTCGCGGCCCACGGGTTCACCGTCGTCGACGGCGCCGACCTGGCCGCGGCGGACGTCGACCTCGCGGCCGCCGCCGACACGCTCTACCTCACCGAGTCCGACGACACCCTGCTCGACCAGACCTCGTGGTCGTCGGCGGCCCCGACGTCGTGGGCGCGCTACCCGGACGGCAGCGGTGACTTCGCGGTCTCGGCGTACGCGACCAAGGGTGCGGCCAACAGCGGCACCCCGGAGATCGGCCCCAACGACCTGCTGGTCACCGAGGTCAACTACGACAACAACTCCACCGACTACTACGAGTACAGCGAGGTCACCAACACCACCGACCACCCGATCGACTTCGCGGCGTACGGCCTCACGATGACCAAGAGCGGCGCCGTGATGACCTTCCACGACCCGTCCGACACCAGCCAGTCCTCGCCGACGGTCGACCCGGTCATCCCGGCGCACGGCACCCAGGTCTTCTGGTGGGTCGAGAACCAGTACTTCGGCGTCAAGACGACGACGCAGTTCCGGTCCAACTACGGGATCCCCGCGTCCACCCCGGTCGTCCTGGTCTACGGGTTCACCTCGATGGCCAACTCGGGCGGTGACCACAGCTACTACATCTCGGTCAACCAGGGCAGCACGCTCGTCTCGCGGGCCTGGGTCGACACCCCGTGCGCGGCGAACACGCTCAACGGATCGGTCGTCTGCACCGCCACCAACGGCAACTACGCCGAGCACTACGCGGTGCCCGCCGACCGCGGCAACGCGGACGCGGCCGTCTGGTACAACTCGCTGTACGCCGGTGGCGACTCGGTCGCGCACCCGCTGAAGAAGTCGCTCAGCAGCCCCAGCACGATCGACCTCGAGCAGCTCGGCTTCACCCGCGCCATCAAGATCACCGAGACCAGCGCCGTCGCGGTGACGCTCACCAACACGGCGAGCTCCACGGTCGACGCGTCCGGCTACGTCCTCGAGGACAAGGCCGGAGCCCGTTACCAGCTGCCGTCCGGGACCACGCTCGCGGCGGGCGCCCACCTCGCGCTCCCGTCGGGCACCACGGGCTTCACCCTCGCCGCCTCGGACTGGGTGACCCTGCTCGCGCCGCAGGGCTACGCCTACACCGACGGCGCCGGCATCGTCGACACGACCGGCCCGCTGCTCACGGCGGTGCCCTACGACTCCAGCACGGGCGGCGACCCGGTCATCGACGAGACGACCGGCCTGCCCCTGCCGCCGGCCGGCGGTCTCTACCGGCCGGGCGGCATCTCGGCGGCCGACGGCACCGTCTACGTCTCCAACACCGGTGACAACGTGCTCGCGGCCATCACCGGCGGCGAGACCAGCACGGTGGCGGGCTCGCTGACCGGGTACGGCGACCTCGGCGACGAGGGTCCGGCCGAGGACGCCCAGCTCTACCAGCCCGGCGGCACCGCGGTCGACGACGCCGGCAACGTCTACATCGCCGACAGCGGCGACAACGTGATCCGCCGGGTCACCACCGACGGCGTCATCCACCGCTTCGCCGGCACCGGCGTGGCCGGTGGCGCGGGCGCCGCCGTCACCGAGGCCAGCACCCCGCTGAGCGTCAACCTGTGGCACCCGAACGGCGTCGCGGTCGACAGCGCCGGCAACGTGCTCATCGCCGACACCTACGACAACCGGGTCCTCGAGGTCACGGCGGGCGGTGCGATCACCGTGGTCGCCGGCACCGGCCGGGCGGGCTACACCGGGGACGGCACGGCCGGCCCGACGGCCCGGCTCTCCCAGCCCACGGGCGTGGCGGTCGACCACCAGGACAACGTCTACATCGCCGACGCGTCCAACAACGTGGTGCGCCGCGTCGACGCCGCGTCCGGGGTGATCACGACCGTCGCCGGCGACTTCGCCGCGGGCCAGACCCAGAACGAGTGCCTCGGCGGCTACTCGGGCGACGGCGGCCCGGCGACGTCGGCCCAGCTCAACACGCCGCAGGCGATCGCGCTCGACCGCGCCGGCGACCTCTTCATCGCCGACACCTTCAACCACGCGATCCGGCAGGTGTCCGCCGACGGCACGATCTCGACCCTGGTCAACACCTCGGCGGTCAGCGGCACCGAGAACATCAGCCCCGTGGGTGGCGGCTCCTTCCCCTGGAGCACCCACCTCAACACGCCGTCCGCCGTGGCGGTCGACCGGTCGACGAACGTCCTCTACATCGCTGACACCAAGAACAACGCGGTCGCCCAGGTGGTGCACGCGGCGTTCGACGGCAATGCGGCGGGCCCGACCGAGCCGGCCGACCAGGTCGCGATCACCGGCTCCGGTCTCTCGGCCGGCGCGTGCGCCGAGCTCGCCAACGGCCCGGTCGTGTCGGTGAGCGCGCCGAGCATCTCGGGCGGTCTCGACGTGGGCTCGGTGCTGACCGCCGACCCCGGCTCGTGGACGCCGACGCCGGACCGCTTCGCCTACCAGTGGCTGCGCAACGGCGTGCCGATCGGTGGCGCGACGGCGGCGACGTACACCACGACGACCGCCGACGGCGGCCGCGTCGTCTCGGTCGCGGTGACCGCGGTCAAGGAGGGCTTCGCCCCGGCGAGCGCCACCTCGCCCGGCGTGTCCATCGTGCGCGACCCCGGCGACCCGGGCGACCCCGGCCAGACGCTGTCGACCCGGGTCCCGACCCTGTCCGGGAGCTTCACCGTGGACAGGACGGTACGGGCCGACCCCGGCACCTGGAGGGCGGGCACCGCGACGGTCACGTCGTTCGACTACCAGTGGCTGCGCAACGGGGTTCCCATCACGGGCGCGACGTCGCCGGCCTACACGCTGACGGCCGCCGACGCCCGGACCACCGTCTCGGTCCGCGTGACCGGCAGCTTCCCGTCGTACCCGTCGGCGTCGGTGGTCTCCCGGTCGCACGTCGTGTCGCCCGCGGCGCTGACCCACGGGAAGCCGAAGGTCCGCGGCAAGGCGCGGGTGGGCCGCACGCTGACCGCCTCGCCGAGCACGTGGCGGGCCGGGACGGTGCGCCTGGGCGCGAGCCACCTCGACTACCAGTGGTACGCCGACGGCCGGCGCATCGCCGGCGCCACGCGAGCCACCTTGGCGATCACGCGGACGTTCCGGCACGACCGGATCGCGGTCGAGGTCACCGGCCGCTACCCCGGCTACCGCACGGCCTCCGCCACCTCACGGGTCACGCACGCCGTCCGGGCCCGCTGACCCGGCCTCCCGCACCCGAACATCCCGAAGAGCCCACGAGAAGGAACCATGACCGAACAGAGCACCAACCCCGTCCACGCGCAGACGACCCGCCGCACGGTGGTGATGGGCGCGGCCGCGGTCGCGGGCGCGGCCGGCATGTCCGGTCTGCTCCCGACCCGGCTCGAGGCGGCGGCCGCGGCCGAGCCGGAGGAGTTCGACCTCTCGCGGATCAAGCACGTCGTCTACGTGATGCAGGAGAACCGGTCGTTCGACCACTACTTCGGGACCTTCCCGGGGGTGCGCGGCTTCGACGACCCGGACGCCATGACGCTCGCCAACGGCAACTCGGTCTTCATGCAGCCCGACGCGGCCAACCCCGACGGCTACCTGCTCCCCTTCCACATGGACACCAAGACGACCGGCGCCGCGGCGATCCCGTCGCTCTCGCACGACTGGCGCGACCAGCACGCGTCGTGGAACAAGGGCGCGATGGACGGCTGGCTGAGCACCCACGTCGCCTCGGACGGCGCGGCCAAGGGCAGCTACACGATGGGCTACATGACCCAGGACGACATCCCGTTCCACTGGGCGCTCGCGGAGAACTTCACCCTCCTCGACAACTACCACTGCTCGGTGATGGGACCGACGTACCCCAACCGGGCGATCTGGATGTCGGGCACCAACGACCCGCAGGGCCAGCAGGGTGGCCCGATCCTGGAGACGGTCGCGCCGAACACCCTCACCTGGAAGTCCGCGGCCGAGGTGCTGTGGGACGCCGGCTACACCGTCAAGACCTACACGAGCTCGGGGTCGTACAACTACTTCAAGTGGTGGCAGAGCTTCAAGACCCCGGGTCAGGTCGACACCGAGCTCTACAACCTGGTCAACGGCACCGGCACGCTCTACGGCAACGGCCAGCCCGGTGGCGTCGGCGACCCGCTGAACCCGACGCGGGCGGCGGTCAGCTACCTCGCCTTCGAGGAGGACTGCGCCAACGGCACCCTCGCCGACGTGACCTGGCTCTTCCCGGACGGCCCCTACGCCTCCGACGAGCACCCGCCGAACACCCCCGCCGCGGGCGCCTACTTCCTGGCGTCCAAGCTCGAGGCGCTGGCGAGCAACCCGGACCTGTGGGCGTCGACGGTCTTCATCATCAACTACGACGAGAACGACGGCTTCTTCGACCACGTGCCGCCGCCGGTCCCGGACCCGGTCCTGCACGCCGAGGAGTACGTCGACATGCCCTCCCCGCGCGGCACGCCCGGCGGCGGGCTCCCGGCGGGCGCGGGCTTCCGGGTGCCGTGCCTGATCATCTCGCCGTGGACCGTGGGCGGCCACGTCTACTCCCAGGTCGCCGACCACACCTCGCCGCTCCAGCTCATCGAGGCGATCGCCGCAGCCGGTGGGCTCTCCGGCCACGGCCCGGTCACCTTCGACGCGATCACCTCCTGGCGCCGGTCGACCTTCGACGACCTCGCCGGCGCGTTCCAGCCGGTGGCCGGCCAGGCCGCGCCCGGCGCCGCGATGGCGGCCGCCGACCCCGACGTGCGCCAGGCGGACTACTCCGCCCAGCTGACGGCGTCCGCGCTGCCGATGCCCGCCCGCCCGGGTGCCGCGCAGACGGTCCCGCACCAGCTCCCGACCGACCCCGCCTCGGCCCCGACCGGCCCGGTCTCCTCGGGCCAGAGCTCGGTGACGGTCAGCGACGCCGTACGGTCCGGGCGCAAGGCCGCGGTCACGGTGACCGGCGCCAAGCCGTCGACGAAGGTCGTCGCGCGCCACTCCCACGGCTCCGTCGTCGGCCGGACCACGGTCGACCCCGACGGCACCGCCAGCCTGCGGATCGGCACCGACCACCTGAAGGTCGGCCACCAGCACCGCTACACCGTCACCTACGTCGACGCCTCCGGCCACCACCACACCCGGAACGTGGCGTTCCAGGTCACGCGGTGACGCCGGCTGCCGCTCACGCGCCTGCCGGACCCGCCGACCCGGCCAGCCGCGCGGCCAGCGCCGCCAGCGCCGCGCGCAGCTCGGGACCCTCGACGACGGTGAAGGACACCGGGATGGCGGCGAGCTGACGGGCGTACCAGTCCGGGTCCTCGGTGGTCGCGACCATCCGCGTCCGGTCCTCGCCCACCGGCTCGAGCAGCGCGAGGCTCCGCGGCACCCATCGGGAGACCCAGGACGGCGGGGCGTCGACCAGCACCTCGATCGTCAGCGGCCAGCCCTGCGAGAAGCTCTCCTCGATGGTCCGCAGCGCGTCGAGGTCCGCCGGCGGCGTGAAGGTCTCCGGCAGCGAGACCACGTCGAGGACGCGGTCGACCCGCAGCACCCGTCGGGCGGACCGGCTCCGGGACCAGCAGAGCAGGTACCAGCGGCTGTGCCGCAGCACCACCGCCCACGGCTCCAGCACCATCTCCGACGCGTGGTCGCCCAGCCCGTAGGACACCTGGACCAGCCGCGCCGACGAGCACGCCGCGAGCAGCCGGTCGAGGTGCTCGTACGGCGTCGCCGGCCGCGTCGGCTCCGGCAGCGCGACCGCCACCCGGTCGGGCAGCGACCGCAGGATCTTGCCGAGCGCGCCGCCCACGACGTCGGCGGGGTCGGCCGCGCCCGGGTGCCCCTCGAGCGTGGCCATCACCAGCCCGGCCGCCTCGGCGGCGGTGAACATCAGCGGCGGCAGCCGCAGCCCGCGGCCGACCCGGTAGCCGCCGTACGGACCGCTCACCGATTCGATCGGCAGCTCGGCCTCGCGGAGGATCGCGACGTACCGGCGCGCGGCCCGCCCGGTGACCCCCAGGGCGAGGCCCAGCTCGTCGGCGGTGATCCCGGGGCGTGCCTGGATCAGCTCGAGCGCGACGAGAGCACGAGCGGTCGGGGAAGCGGATCGTCCGGGAATGCTCCTAGTGTGCCGGACATGACGACCCTCCACCTCGCTCAGGAACCCCCGCTCGCCGGCGACGAGGTCGCCGCGATGATCGGCTCGCTCAACCGCATGCGCGGCTACCTGCTGTGGAAGTGCAGCGGCCTCGACGCCGACGGCATCCGCGCCACGATCCCGAGCTCGACGCTCTCGCTCGGCGGGCTGCTCAAGCACGCCGCCGTGGTCGAGGCGATCACGCTGTCCTGGAAGCTGCACGGCCGCGCCCCCTTCCCGCCCTTCGACCAGGCGGACTGGGACGACCAGGACTGGCACCTCCGGGTCGAGGACGACGACACCCCGGAGTCGCTCGAGCGGCTCTTCGTCGAGTCCGTCGCGCAGGGGCAGGCGCTGCTCGACGAGGCGATCGCCGCGGGCGGGCTGGACTTCGAGGCCGACCTCCAGGACGACGAGGGCCGCCACCCCAACGCCCGGCGGCTCGTCTACGACCTGCTCGAGGAGTACGGCCGGCACGTCGGCCACGCCGACCTGGTCCGGGAGTCCGTCGACGGACTCGTGGGCGAGGACCCGGCGCCGGGCACCTTCCCCGGCGTCTACGAGGTCTAGGGCCGGTGGCGCTCGCGCGCGTCGACGGGCGAGCACCACCGGCACGGGCCGGTCAGGTCCGGCTCAGAGATCGACGGGGAGCAGGACCCCGTTGATCGCGTGGGCGATCTGCGGGTTGCCCTTGTTGATGTTCGTCGCGATCACCTTCGGGTTGGCGACGTCCGGGTCCTGGTCGGCGAGCCGGACGACATCGCCGCGGACGCGGACCTTGACGGTGCCGCCCTGGGCGGTGGTCAGCCTCGTGCCGTCGGCGGCCACGACGCGCTTCGCGCCGAGCGTCTTGCCCGGCACGACGTGGTAGAGCAGGACCTGCTCGATCGTGTCGACGCCGGCGGCGCGGGCGAGGCGGCGGAAGGTGGCCTTCTCGGTCATCGGCCGCGAACCGGTGAGCGTGAAGGCCAGCTTGCGGAATGCCCGGTCGGTGGGCAGGAAGGCGGTCAGCTTGGTGCGCGGCTTGGCGAGCACGCCGACCGCGCTGTCCGGGTCGGCCTGCAGCACGGCGCCCACGGCGGCGTCGAGGATGTCGAAGTCACCCCAGTTCCGGTCGAAGTGGTGGCCGTCGGCGGCCAGCACCTTCGCGAGACTCGTGGGGCGGTCGTGGGCGGGCGCGCCCTCGGCGGTCGAGGGAGCAGCCACGGCGACTGCGGTGAGCGCAGCGGCAGCGAGACCCGCGGTAGCGGTACGGACGGTGCGGTGGTTCGTCATGCTTTCCTCCCGATCAAGCCCGCGCGCACGCTCGCGCGGGCGGTGAACCTGTCGGAAGGGCTTCGGAGGTCCGTGGGGACCGGATTGGTAAAGAATTCAACCGAGTGCGACGACCATCGCGAGCACCGTCCCGGGGTCGTCGAGCCGGTCGCCGTAGAGCTCGCGCAGCTGACCCATCCGGTAGCGCACGGTCTGCGGGTGCACGAAGAGGTCGGCGGCGACCTCGTCGCGACGGCCGTGGTGGAGCAGCCACGAGCGCAACGTGTCGGTGAGCTTCTCGGCGGTCCCGGGTCGCAGGTCGGCGAGCGGGGCGAGCACCTGGGCACGGAGGTCGGCCCGCGCGGCCGGGTCGGCCTCGAGCACCAGCGGCACGAGGTGCGCCTCGGTGTCGAGGTCGAGGCCCGCCGCCCGGGCCCGGAGCGCCCGGTCGTACGACGCCCGCACGTCCAGCCACGGCCGTGCCGGACCGGCGGTGCACCCGCGGGTGCCGAGCGTCCGCAGCAGCGCCGTACGCCGGTGCCCGTGGGCGTCCGGCACCAGCAGCAGCACCGCCTCGTCGAGCTCGGGCGGCTCGGTCGCCGCGATCGTCGCGGCGGAGACGCCGGCCAGCACCGGCCGCACCTGTGCCTCCGGCACGATCACCGCGGTGAGCGTGGTGGGCGGCTCCCAGCCGGCGCGCTCGGCCGCGGCGACGACCGCGTCGCGCGGCGAGCCGGAGAGCAGGTGGTGGGCGATCCGCTCGAGCCGGCGCTGTCGCACCCGGCCGGTGGTCGCGAGCTCGTCGGTGTGCCCCGCGACGCTCGCGGCGGACAGCTCGTCGATGTAGGCGAAGACCAGCTCCGCGAAGGCCGCCAGGGTCTCGCCGTCGAGGCCGTTGCGCACCGCCGTCGTGGACATCTCCCGCCACGACACCCGCGCACCGATGCGGTAGGCCGCGAGGATCGCCTCGGTCGAGCGCCCGCTGCGCGCCTCGCCCCGGCCGAGCTGGTAGGCGCCGTCGACCGCCGGAGCCGTGGGTGTGGTGACGTCGGCGCCGCGCCGCCCGCTGGCCAGGGACAGGAAGCCGCCGAGAGCCAGCTGCACGGCGTTACGGATCGTCTCGCCCATCGGCCCGCTGAAGGCGTCGGTGTAGCTCGGGACCTCGTCGATGATGGCGCCGACGACGTGCTCGGCGACCTCGGGCAGCTCCGCGCGCATCCGCTCGACCGCCTGCGGCGGGAGGCGGAGACCGTGGTCAGCGGTGTGTCGGGTGGTGGCCATGGTCCCAGTGTGGCCCTCATTTTGTTCGCTGGGAACAACTGTGACCCGTATCTTCACGTGCTGCGGTCATGATCTTCGCCCTGAGCGGCAGCACACTGGTCCTCATGAGCATCGCCCTCCCGTCCGGTACGACGCGGCCCACCCGGGGCCGCACGCTGCGCGAGAGCCTGCGCCGGGTCGCCGACGCCGCCGTCACCCCGCTCAGCGTCGACGACGTCCTCGACGTCTTCCACCCGCTGCGTGGCGGCCGCGAGAGCCTGCAGGGCCGGATCGTCTCGGTCACCCCCGAGACCGCCGAGTCCGCGACGATCCTGATCAAGCCGGGCCGCGACTGGGCCGGCCACGTCCCCGGCCAGTACGTCCGGATCGGCGTCGACGTCGACGGCGTCCGCCTGTGGCGCACCTACTCCCTGACCCACGGCCCCCGTCGGGACCGCTGCATCAGCATCACCGTCAAGGCGATCCCCGGCGGCGTGGTCAGCAACCACCTCGTCCACGCCGTCAAGGTGGGCTCGATGGTCCAGCTCGAGCAGGCCGAGGGCGAGTTCGTGCTCCCGCAGCCGATGCCCGCCAAGCTGCTCCTGGTCACCGCCGGCTCCGGCATCACGCCGGTGATCGGCATGCTCCGCAACCTCTTCTCACGGCGTCTCGCGCCGGCCGTCGACATCACGCTCGTGCACGTCAACCAGAACGCCGACACCGCGATCTTCCGCGACGAGCTCCGCGCCCACGGCGACTCCGGGCGCATCACCCTCGTCGAGCGGTACGACGACGTGCACGGCCTGCTCGACGTCTCCGACCTCGCCGACCTCGTGCCCGACCTCGACGAGCGGCTCGCCTACGCCTGTGGCCCGGCGGGCCTGCTCGACGCGCTCGAGGCCCACCACGCCGAGCGCGGCCTGGCCCTCACCACCGAGCGCTTCCGCACCGTCCTGGTCGAGCCGGCCGGAGATGGGCAGAGCGGCGGCACCGTCACCTTCGCCGACGGCCGCACCATCGAGGCCGACGGCGCCACCCCGATCCTGGACGCGGCCGAGGAGGCCGGCGTCCTGATGCCCAGCGGCTGCCGGATGGGCATCTGCATGGGCTGCGTCATCCCCATGACCGACGGCGCCGTGCGCGACCTGCGCAACGGCGCGGTCACGGTCGCCGTCCCCGGCGAGACCGGCTCGGCCGGCGTACCGATCCAGACCTGCATCAGCGCCGCTGCTGGTGCCTGCCACATCGACGAAGGAGCACGCTCGCGATGACCGCCATCACGAAGAAGCCCGTCAACCCGACCGCCCACCTCACGCCCGAGGACATCGAGCAGCTCGGCATCGAGCTCGACGCGATCCGCCAGGACGTGCTCGACACCCGGGGCGAGAAGGACGCGGCCTACATCCACCGCGTCGTCAACGTGCAGCGCCGCCTCGAGCTCGCCTCGCGTGCCGTGCTGCTCGGCTCGGCGCTGCCGCCGCTGTGGGTGCTCGGCACCGTCGGGCTTTCGGTGGCCAAGATCCTCGAGAACATGGAGATCGGCCACAACGTCATGCACGGCCAGTGGGACTGGATGCGTGACCCGAAGATCCACTCGACCACCTGGGAGTGGGACAACGCGTCGACCGCCGACGGCTGGAAGCACGCGCACAACGAGATCCACCACACCTACACGAACATCGTCGGCAAGGACAACGACCTCGGCTACGGCATCATGCGCGTCGACGAGGACCAGCGCTGGCACCCGATGTACCTCGCGCAGCCGCTGTGGAACTTCATCAACGCCTGCTTCTTCGAGTACGGCATCGCGGCGTACGACCTCGAGCTGGGCCGCAACCTGCGGATCCCCAAGGAGAAGCGGTCCGCGGAGTTCAAGGCCAACCTCTCGAAGACGCTGAAGAAGATCCGCAAGCAGGCCACCAAGGACTACGTCGTCAACCCGGGCCTGGCGATCCCGTTCGGCGCGTTCCTGCCGACCCTGGCCGCCAACTTCACCGCCAACCTGGTGCGCAACATCTGGTCGCACTCGGTGATCATGTGCGGCCACTTCCCCGAGGGCGTCGAGACCTTCGAGAAGAAGTCGATCCCGGAGCGGGAGACCCGCGGCGAGTGGTACCTCCGGCAGATGCTCGGCTCCGCCAACATCTCCGGGTCCAAGGCCATGCACATCATGTCCGGCAACCTCTCGCACCAGATCGAGCACCACCTCTTCCCCGACCTCCCGAGCAACCGGTACGCCGAGGTCGCGCCGAAGGTGCAGGCCCTCTTCGAGAAGTACGACCTCAACTACCACTCGGCCCCGCTGCCGCAGCAGGTCTACTCGGCCTGGCACAAGGTGGTGCGGCTCTCGCTGCCCAACGGCTGGCTGGAGACCACCAACGCCAAGAACCTCCCCGAGCAGGCCAAGCTGCTCTGGGCGATGACGACCAAGGGACCGAAGATCCGCCGCGCCGCCGCCGCCCGCCTCCAGCAGCAGGCGCGGAAGCAGGCCCGGGCCGCCTGACCTCGCCCGAGGTCAGCGGTAGCGGTCGAAGAACCCCACGATCGCGGCTAGGGCCTCGCGCTGCACGTCGTCGACGACGGGGACGCCGTGCTCGTCGTTCTCGGGGTAGATGTAGCCGTGCACGTCGTGGCTCCAGGTCCGCCACTCGGCGTCGTCGCGCTTCTCGGCGAGCAGCTCGTAGGTGAGCCGGAAGATGCCCTGGAGCTCGTCCTGGTCACGACCGAGCACGAGGACGGGGATGTCCACGCCGTCGAGTCGGGCCGAGACCTCCTCGGGTGAGGTGATCCGCGCGCGGGCCGCCTCGGTCGAGCGGATCTCCATGCTCTCGATGTCGCGCATCCCGTCGACGGTGACGACGCTCGGGGCGTCCTCGAGGCGCAGGGTGAGCAGCTCGTGCGACGCCGGCTCGGCCGCGACGCCGGCGCGCAGGAGGCCGGCGTACTGCGAGCAGAGCTTGAAGAGCATCTCGCCGGCGTGGCTGACGCCGAGGTGGAAGAGCCGCTCGTGGTCGATCGCGGGGTGCTTGCCGACGTGCCGCAGGATCGCGACCTCGTCCTCGTACTCCAGCGGCGCGCGGTTCATCAGCTCCATGCCCTGGCGGCCTTCGACGCGGAGCGCGCCGCCGGTGTCGTAGCCGAGCTCGACCTCGGTGCGGTAGCGGGTCCACGCGCACGCGTACCCGGCCTCGAGCAGCACGTCGGTGACGTGCCGGAAGCCGTGCACGCGGTGGCGCAGCCAGTCGATGCCGCCACCGCCGTTGCCGTAGGCGACGAGGACGAAGGGGTGGGGTCCGGGACCGGCGGGGAGGCGCAGCGCGTACGGCGCGTAGAGCCCGTCGAGCGTCTCTGCGAGCAGGTAGTGGGCGGGGCTGTCGGAGCCCGGGAGATCCTCGCTGAAGAGCGGCGCGTACGGGTCGGTCATGGCCGCAACCTAGCGACGACCACAAACGATTGCAACGGGTCAGCGGGGTGGTGCGGTCGAGCCCCGGACGACCAGGCTCAGCGGCAGCAGCACCGATCGTGCCGGCCGAGCCGGGTCGGCGATCGCGTCGAGCAGCAGCCGGGCGGCCTCGGCCCCGATCTGCTGGTGCGGGATCGCGATCGTGGTCAGCGGCGGACGCAGCTTGTCGAGGAAGGGCATGTCGTTGAACCCGACCACGCTGATCTCGCTCGGACAGTCGATGCCGCGCTCGGCGAAGACGTCGTAGCAGCCCAGCGCGATCAGGTCGTTGCCCGCGACGACCGCGGTGAACTCGGTGCCGCGGTCGAGCAGCGTGCGCAGCCCGACGGCGCCTGCCTCCTCGCTCCAGTAGGTGCAGACCTCGACCAGGTCCGGGTCGTCGTCGAGCCCGCGGTCGCGGATCGCGCTGCGGAAGGCGCGGGCCCGGACCAGGCCGGTGGAGGTCTGCAGCGGCCCGGCGAGGTGGGCGATGCGTCGGTGGCCGAGGTCCGCGAGGTGCCGAACGGCGAGCTCCACCCCCGTCGCGTCGTCCGGGGTGATCGACGGGACGTCGATGCCGTCCGGTCGCCGGTTGACCATCACCATCAGCACGCCCTCGCGGCGCAGCTGCGCCAGCAGGGGGTGGTCGAGCAGCGCGGTGGCGATGATGAGGCCCTCGACCTGGCGTGAGCGCAGCTGCTCGATCTGGGCGCGCTCGCGGCCGGGGTCGTTGTCGGTGTTGACGATCAGGCCGCTGTAGCCGGCGGGCTCGAGGACGTCCTCGATGCCGCGGACGATCGGCGGGAAGAGCGGGTTGGTGAGATCGGGGATGACCAGGCCGACGGTGCCCGACTTCGCCGTCTTCAGGCCGCGCGCGATCGGATTGGGGCGGTAGCCGAGCGACTCGGCCACCTTGATCACGCGACGTGCCGTGTCGGCGTTGACCAGTCCACGGGTCGCCGGGTTGAGCGCGCGCGACGCCGTCGCGGGGTGGACGCCTGCTGCGTCCGCCACGTCCCGGAGCGTCGGTGTCTGCATGGCGGGCATCCTAGGGGTCAGGCTGCCCGGTCACGGTCCGGCGGACGCTGCCACTGCGCCCGTCGCCAGCTGGCGGCCACGCCGAGCGGGATGGCGAGCGCGGCGTACGCGGCGTAGATGACGGAGTAGCGCCCGGCGTCCGCGAGGTCGGCGACCACGACGGCGGCGAGCGCACTGCCGACGAAGAGCGATCCGGCGAAGAACGACACGACGGTGGCGCGCGCGGCCGGCAGCACCTCGGTCGCCCAGGTCTGGAGCGAGGAGTGCATGGCGGTCCAGCTCAGGGCCAGCAGCACGGCGACGGCCAGCGCCATCGGCGGCTCCTGGGAGACGACCAGCAGGGCGCAGCCGAGGGCGGCCGCCCCGGCGCCCAGCGCGATCAAGCGGCTGGGGTGCCAGGTCGCCGCGAGTCGTCCGACCAGCCGGGAGAAGGGGAAGACCGCCACGCCGTAGACCGCCGTGACGGTGCCCGCCAGCACGGCGCTCGCGCCGGTGTGCTCGACCGCAGGCGGCAGCAGCGTGAGGCCGCCGAGCAGGACCGCGCCCTCGGTGAAGGCGAAGAGCAGCACCAGCAGCGTGACCGGCGACCGGCCGACGCGGCCGATCGCCTCCCGCACCGTGCCGGGCCGCTCGGTCGCGTCCGGCTCGGGCAGCGCGCGCAGGGTGCCGGTCAGCACCAGCGAGGCGATGCCCGTGGCCACGAAGGCGAACCGCCAGGACACCAGGTCGGCGAGCAGGCCGGCCCCGATCGACGCCAGCGCCGTACCCAGGGCCACGCCCACCATCAGGCGGGCGATGTCGGGCTGCCGCCGAGAGGCGGGCACGGTGTCGCCGATGTAGATCATGCTCGCGGGGTAGGCGGCGCCGAAGAAGCCACCCGCGAGGCCGCGCGCGACGGTGAGGCTGAGCGGCGACCAGGTGATCGCCGAGAGCAGCGTGCAGATGCCGGCCAGCAGCAGCGTCACCCGCATCGTGCGGACTCTGCCGAGACGGTCGGAGACCATGCCCCACAGCGGCTGGGACAGGCCGTAGATCAGGAAGTGGGCCCCGGCGGCGTGCACGACCTGGCTCAGCGAGGCGTCCATGTCGTGCGCGATCGCCACCAGCATCGGGGGCATCGCGAAGCGGTCGAGCGTGCTGACGAAGGTCGTCAGCTGGAGGAGCCGCAGTGGCTCGCTGCGGCGGCCCGGCCTCGGGGTGCGCCTCACGCCTGCACCAGGCCGGAGTCCTCCGCGAGTGCCGCGTCGAGGGCGTCGGCGCCGGGCTCGCCGGGCACCGGCGCGGGGAGATAGGTACGCCGCAGCCGCACCAGCGTCTCGAGCGATCCGGTGTCGACCACGCCGTCGGGCACCAGTCCGTCGCGCGGGTCGCGCAGGCGCTCGACGTACCGCAGGGCGAGGTCGTCGCCGAGCCCGAGCCGCCGCGCGGCCGACTCGGCGGCCTCGTCGGTGAGTCCGCCGCCGGCGATCTCGGTGGCCGTCTCGAGCAGGGCCGACGAGAGGCGCCGGGCGCCGCCGAGGTGGTGCTCGCCGGCGACGGCCACGACGGTGCCGAGGTAGGGCGAGAGGTGCTCGGCCGCCGTCGCGAGCCGGACGCAGCCGTGCTCCTCCGCGATCAGCTCGTTGCCGGCGTTGAGCATGGTGGCGAGGCAGTCACCGGCGAGCAGGGCCTCGAGCCGCCGAGGGGTCGAGCCCAGCGCGACCAGGTCGTACCGGTCGCGGGTCACTCCCAGTCCCTCCGCGAGAGAGTAGAGCGCGAGGGCGAAGCCGGACGTGCCGACGTCCACGCCGACCTGGGCGCCGACGAGGTCGGCGGCCGTCGTGCCCGGCCGTCCGTAGAGGCCCAGCCCCATGCCGCGGTCGATGGCCGCGACGATGCGCACGTCGGCGAGCTCGCCGAGCGGGTTGCGCGGGTTGAAGCGGTAGGCGAGCACGTTGTCGGGACTCGTGAGCCCGACGTCGAGCTCGCCGTCGAGCAGGGAGCGGAACTGGCCCGGCGACGAGGTCACCGCGACCTCGCGCACCTCCAGCCCGCGGTCGCGGAGCCGGCCGGTGCGACCGGCCACGTCCAGCAGCACGGACGGGGTGAACGAGCCGACGACGAGGAGGTCCACGGCGGCACCGTAGCGGATTGTGCAGTCGATTGCAGCAACAGGCGTCTGCAGCCCGCCGTACTTGACATCATCCCGCAGTGGCGGGAGGCTGCACTCGTTTGCAGTAACACGTCGCCTCGGCGTGAACGTATGCGATCCGAAGGGGAGAGATGGACGAGCTGGTCGCCTCGGCGGTGTCCCACTGGGGGCCACGGTTCACGGTCAACGGCGTGACCGTCGCCGACTTCGAGCGCGTCACCGCCGGTCTGGAGCACTGGGCCGACTGGTGCGCCGCGTGGGTCGCCGCCGGCGCCGAGCACGAGCAGCTCGGACGCGATGCCCTCGCCGAGGGCCGACTGCGCTCGGCCGGCGAGCACCTGTCCCAGGCTGCCGTCTACCACCACTTCGCCAAGTTCGTCTTCGTCGAGGACGTCGAGCAGATGAAGGCCGCGCACGCCCGCGCCGTGGCCTGCCTGGACGCCGCTCTCCCGTACCTCGACCCGCCCGGCCGCCGGGTGGAGATGCCCTTCGAGGGGAGCACGCTGGTCGCCGTCCTGCGGGTGCCGGCGGGGGACGTCCCGCACCCGGTCGTCGTCCTCGTGCCCGGCCTCGACTCGACCAAGGAGGAGCTGCGCTCGACGGAGGAGACCTTCCTCGTCCGGGGCATGGCGACCTTCACGATCGACGGCCCCGGCCAGGGCGAGGCGGAGTACGACCTGCCGATCCGCGGCGACTGGGCGCCCGTCGCCGAGACGCTCTGGGCGACGCTCGGCGAGCTGCCCGAGCTCGACCGCAGCCGGCTCGGCATCTGGGGCGTCAGTCTGGGCGGCTACTACGCGCCCCGCATCGCCGCCGCCCTCGGCGACCGCGTCACCGCGTGCGTGTCGCTCGCCGGACCCTTCAACTTCGGCGAGTGCTGGCCGGGCCTGCCTCAGCTGACCCGAGACACGTTCCGCGTGCGCAGCGGCGCCGCCACCGACGACGAGGCACGGCAGATCGCGCTCACCCTCGGGATGGCCGACGTCGCGCAGGACCTCGTCGCCCCGCTCCTCATCGTCTTCGGCCGGCTCGACCGGCTGATCCCGTGGGAGCACGCCGTCCGGCTGCGCGACTCCGTCGCCGGCCCGGTCGAGCTGCTCATGCTCGAGAACGGCAACCACGGCTGCGCGAACGTCGCGCCCTGGCACCGGCCGCGCACCGCCGACTGGCTGGCCGCCCGGCTCACCGCTCCCGTCCGCACGACCGAGAAGGCAGGCTCATGACCGACACCACCCACCAGCCCGGCACGATCAGGATCGGCTGGATCGGCGCCGGCCGGATGGGCGCCGCGATGGCGAGCCGCCTGGCCAAGGCCGGCGAGGACGTGACGGTCTGGAACCGCACGCGCGCCAAGGCCGAGGTGCTCACCGAGGTCGGCTGCCAGGTCGCCGACACGATCGCCGACCTGCGTGGTCTCGACGTCGTCTTCACGATGGTCTCCACCCCCGCCGACCTCGAGCAGGTCCTCGTGGGCGAGGGCGGCCTGCTGGCCGACCCCGACCACGTGCCGGGTGCGGTGATCGACTGTTCGACGGTCTCGACCGAGGCCTCGGCCGCGATGCGCACCGCTTGCTCCGAGCGCGGCGTCGACTTCCTCTCGTCGCCGGTGAGCGGCAACGGGAAGGTCGTGCGGTCCGGCGGCCTGACGCTCGTGGTCTCCGGCCCGGAGGAGGCGTACGTGAGGTTCGCCCCGCTGCTCGACCACCTCGGCAAGGGTGCGACGTACGTCGGGGAGGGCGAGCTCGCCCGCCTCGCGAAGATCTGCCACAACGTGATGCTCGGCGTCGTCACCCAGAACCTCGCCGAGATCACCGTGCTGGCCGAGAAGGGCGGCATTCCGCGCGCGGCCTTCCTGGAGTTCCTCAACAACTCCGTCATGGGCTCGGTCTTCACGCGCTACAAGTCGCCGGCCTTCGTGAACCTCGACTTCACGCCGACCTTCACCCCGATCCTGCTGCGCAAGGACTTCGACCTCGGCTTCGAGGCCGCGCACGACCTCGACGTTCCGATGCCGGTCGCCGCCGCCGCGGCCGCCGCCGTCCAGGCGAGCGTCAGCAGCGGCCGCACCGAGGAGGACTTCGCGATCCTCCTCGAGCTCCAGGCCCACAACTCCGGCATCGAGCTCAAGCCCGAGAACGTCCCCGTCGACGACGGGCTCGGCGGATGAGCGGTCCGATCCCCGCACCGGGGCACATGGGGGTCGACTACGAGGAGCGGGTCGACTTCGAACGACTCCGGCGATACCGGCTCGAGCGCGCGAAGGCCGCGCTGGAGACCAGCGAGTGCGGGGCGTTCCTGCTCTTCGACTTCTACAACATCCGCTACACCACCCAGACCTGGATCGGCGGCGCCCTCGGCGACAAGATGATCCGCTATGCCCTGCTCGCCCGGGACAAGGACCCGGTGCTGTGGGACTTCGGGTCGGCGGTGAAGCACCACAAGAAGTACAGCCAGTGGGTCCCGGAGGAGAACTACCGGGCTGGCTTCCTCGGCTTCCGCGGCGCCGTTGCGCCGTCCGTCGGACTCATGGCCGATGCCGTCGCGGAGATCAAGTCACTGCTCGTCGAGGCCGGGGTGGCCGACCTGCCGGTCGGCATGGACATCGTCGAGCCGCCGTTCCTCTTCGAGATGGAGCGGCAGGGCCTGCGGGTCGTCGACGCGCAGCAGCTGATGCTCGACGCGCGCTGCATCAAGAGCCACGACGAGATCGTGCTGCTCAACCAGGCGGCCGCGATGGTCGACGGCGTCTACCAGGACATCGTCGAGATGCTGAAGCCCGGCGTCCGCGAGAACCAGATCGTCGCGCACGCCAACAAGCGCCTCTACGAGATGGGTTCGGACCAGGTCGAGGCGGTCAACGCGATCTCCGGCGAGCGCTGCAACCCGCACCCGCACAACTTCACCGATCGGCTGATCCGCCCCGGCGACCAGGCCTTCTTCGACATCATCCACTCCTTCAACGGCTACCGGACCTGCTACTACCGCACCTTCGCGGTCGGCAGCTCGACCCCGGCCCAGCGCGACGCCTACACCAAGGCACGTGAGTGGATGGACCGCGGCATCGAGGGCATCAAGGCCGGCGTCGGCACCGACGAGGTCGCCGCGCTGCTGCCGGCTGCCGAGGAGTTCGGCTTCGGCAGCGAGATGGAGGCCTTCGGCCTGCAGTTCGCCCACGGCCTGGGCCTCGGCCTGCACGAGCGCCCGATCATCTCCCGCCTCAACTCGATGAAGGAGCCCGTCGAGCTGCAGGTCGGCATGGTCTTCGCGCTGGAGACCTATTGCCCCGCCTCGGACGGCGTCTCCGCCGCGCGGATCGAGGAGGAGATCGTCATCACCGAGGACGGTCCCCAGATCCTCACGCTCTTCCCCGCGCAGGAGCTCGTCGTCGCCAACCCGTACTGAAAGGCCTTCCCTGATGGGTGACTTCTCCCTCGACCAGCTCACCGACCTGCCGCTGGACCTGTGCATCGGCGGCAAGCTGGTGCCCGCCTCGGACGGCGGCCGCTTCGACGTGCTCGACCCCGCGACCGGCGCCGTGCTTACGACCGTCGCCTCGGCGTCCGTCGACGACGCGATCGCTGCGGTCGACGCCGCCGACGCCGCGGCCGCGGGCTGGGTCGCGACGCCCCCGCGCGAGCGGTCGGAGATCCTGCGCCGCGCCTTCGAGCTGATGACCGCGCGCGCCGACGAGATCGCCCACCTCATCTCGCTGGAGAACGGCAAGGCGCTCCCCGACGCCCGCGGCGAGACGGCGTACGCCGCGGAGTTCTTCCGCTGGTACGCCGAGGAGGCCGTGCGCGCCTCCGGTCAGGTGATGACCGCGCCGTCGGGTGCGAACAAGATCGTGGTGCTCCAGCAGCCGGTCGGCATCTGCGTGCTGGTCACCCCGTGGAACTTCCCGGCCGCGATGGCCACCCGCAAGATCGGCCCCGCGCTCGCCGCCGGCTGCACCGTCATCCTCAAGCCGGCCTCCGACACCCCGCTCACCGCGCTGCTGATGGCCAAGATCCTCGAGGACGCCGGCGTCCCGGCCGGCGTGGTCAACGTGCTGCCCGCCCGCCGCTCCGGCGCGGTCGTCTCCGCGATGCTGCACGACCCGCGCGTCCGCAAGCTCTCCTTCACCGGCTCGACCGAGGTCGGCCGGGTGCTGCTCAAGGAGGCCGCCGACCAGGTCGTCAACTGCTCGATGGAGCTCGGCGGCAACGCGCCCTTCGTCGTCCTGGACGACGCCGACCTCGACGCCGCCGTCGACGGAGCGATGATCGCCAAGATGCGCAACGCCGGCGAGGCCTGCACGGCCGCCAACCGCTTCTACGTCCACGAGGCCGTCGCCGCCGACTTCTCCCAGCGCCTCGGCGACCGGATGGCCGCCCTCCGCGTCGGCCCCGGCACCGCCGACGACACCGAGGTCGGCCCGCTCGTCAACGAGGAGGCAGCCGCCTCCGTCCACGAGCTCGTCGAGGGCGCCGTCGCCGCCGGCGCCCGCGTCGTCACCGGCGGCAAGCGCCCCGACCGCGAGGGCTTCTACTACGAGCCGACCGTGCTCCTCGACGTACCGCTCGGCGCGGAGATCCTCGGCGAGGAGATCTTCGGCCCCGTCGCCCCGATCATCACCTTCTCCGACGAGGCCGACGCGATCCGGATGGCCAACGACACCGAGTACGGCCTGGTCTCCTACGTCTACACCCGCGACCTCGCCCGCGGCCTCCGGGTCAGCGAGCAGCTCGACTCCGGCATGGTCGGCCTCAACCGCGGCCTCGTCTCCGATCCCGCCGCCCCCTTCGGCGGCACCAAGCAGTCCGGCATCGGCCGCGAAGGCGGCCACGAGGGCATGCTCGACTACCTGGAGTCGAAGTACGTCGCCGTCAGCTGGTGACGTCCCGATCGGTCCGACCGGCGTGACCATCACCGCGGCTTCCGCCGCGAACGTCCCGCCAGCGTGGTCTGCGAGCCTGCGTCAGGCTGCGTAGTCGAGCTCGATGCCCGTTGGTGCGTGCCAGAGCTCGACGACGCTGCGAATGGAGGACGCGGGCGCACCTGTGGGCGCCGAGTTGATCCGGCGGGTGCCGGTGTGGTCGACGAGGTAGTAGGCCCCGTGGGGGTCGCGCCAGAGGTATATGCCGGGGAACGGCTGCTGCACCTGCCATCGTCCATGGGTCTTGATGCGGTGATGGGTGGTGGTCATCGGCCCGTAGTTGCCGACGCCCGACTTGCCGCCCTCGTCGTGAGGGACGGTGTGGTCGATCTGCATGGTTCGCGTGGTGCAGGAGGCGAAGGGGAAGGTGTCGGCCGGCGTCATCAGGTGCACGGCCTGGCGATGTCGGTCGGGGATCTCGTAGGCGTCGACCGGGGCCTGGCCGGCGAGGTCGAGGACCGGGCGGATCGTGAACGTGGCGTGGGGACCGAGGACGGTGCGGACCCAGTCGTCGGTGACCGGCTGGTGGCCCTCGACCCGGACGATGCCCTCGCGGTCGGGGCCGACGTAGGCGTGCACGAAGAGCTGGACGTCCACGGACGCGTCGTCGCCGGCGAGCAGGGCGAGGGCTGCCTGCACGCGCCGCTCGTCGTCGGGAACGTCGGGGGTCTCGGTGTCGAGCTGGGCGGCCTTCGCGGTGACGGCGGCATCGATCGCGTCGATGGTCGCGATGTCGGCGCGGATCAGGAAGGAGGCCATGCCACGGGCCTCGGTCCGGAGCGTCTTGGCGAACGTCGCCTTCGCGGCCCGCTCCTCCTGCTCGCGTGCTGCCGCGGGGGCGGCCTGGGCGACCTTGGCGTCCACGAGCGCCTCGAACCGCGACCAGCAGATACGCCCGTCGGCGGACTCGGCGACACCTGCGTCGACGTACGCCGCCTCGTCGGGCTCGAGGTCACGGGTCCTGGCGGCGACGTGCCGGGCGTAGGAGGCGCGGACCTCCCCGGCGCGGACGCGGGCCCACAGCTGCGGGTGCCGGTGGTGCAGGTCGAGGGCGTCCGCGATGAGGCGAGCGGCGGCGTACGACGAACGCCCGATCCGCGCCCCGAACGACGCCGCTGCGAACTCCGTGACCTGCGGCGTTCCGGACCCGCCGAGCTGCCGGGGACGTTCGCGGCCGGGCTTCGCGGACTCGGCCGGGTCGAGCCGCTCGGCAGAGTGCAGCACCGCCCACTGGTAGGCGGCGCGCAGCAGGTCGACCTCCGCGCGCCGGGCGGCCTCCGCGCACACGTCGGCGAAGTCGAGGACCTCGTCCTCGCACATCTCCTCCAATGGGGCGGCCATGACTCATGGTATCGAACAGATGTTCGAATTGCCATCGTCAGGCGAGAGGGAGGAGACGGAGCGACACCGCGTCGAGCGCGCCGGCGGCCACTGACCACGCACCGCCGTCCTCCAGCGCGAGCGGTGGGATGACCGAGCCGGTGATGACGACATCTCCGGCGCGAAGACCGGCGCCGCAGGCGGCGAGGGTGTCGGCCGTCGAAGCGAGCACGAAGCCGAGATCGCCGGTGAGGGCCTCGGGATCGGACGTCGTCGCCACCTCGGAGCCGTCCTTCGTCACCGAGAAGGAGAGAGGCGAGGGAAGCGCAGGTACGACCGGGCCGAGGATCACGTGGCGGTGGTAGATGTTGCTGGCCAGGATCGCCTCGACGTCGGTGGGTGCGAAGGAGAGGTCGGCGAGCTCGATCGCCACGGACCAGCCGCCGACGGCGGCGAGGGCCTCGGCCGGCGTCCAGCCGGGGCCGACGTCGGACGCCAGGTGCGCGCACACCTCGGCCTCCAGCATGGGCTTCGTCCAGGAGGAGACCGACGCTGAGGTGCCCGAGGGGAGCAGGCGGGAGCGGGTGAGGAAGCCGACCAGCGGGCGGTCGATCTCCAGAGCGGCCAGCGACGCAGGAGCGCCGAAGCCGGCCTTCCAGCCGATGGGATCGGGGGCGGCGGCCCGGGCCGCCAGCATCCGCTCGGTGCCGCGCCGGATCCGCGGGTCGAGGGGAGGGTGAGAGGTCACGACGGGTCGTCGAAGGTCTCGTCCGGGCCGGGCATGCCATATCCGGCGGCGGACAGGGACCCGGCGCCGCTCCAGCCCCAGATGAGCACCACGTCCTCGTCGCCGGTGTTGACGAAGCCGTGGTAGTTGCCGCGCGGGGTGAAGATGACGTCGCCGGCCTGCGACGGCTCGCGGCCCGTGTTGGTGTGGATCTCGCCGCGGCCCGACATCACCACGAGGAACTCGTCGGCACCGGTGTGCAGGTGCCGCTCGTGGCGGGCGCCGGGCGGCAGCACGGTCTTGCCGACGGTGAGGTGGTCGGAGCCGCCGCGGTCGGAGTTGATGAGGTACTGCACCTGCATGTCGACCCAGCCCTCGTCCTCGCTGAGATTCTCCTCGAGAGGTACGTCGGCGATGGTGGTGCGGAAGGGGGGCTTCACAGGGCCACTCCTGCTGCTCGTCGGTAGACGTCGGACACGCTGATCAGGAAGTCGCGGTCGGCGAGGTCGCTGCTGCGGGCGGCGCTGAGCATCTCGCTCGCGGCCGAGCAGGTCGGCACCATCGCGCCGAGCCGGCGGCCGAGGTCCTGTGCGAGCACCAGGTCCTTCTGCTGGAGCTCGACGTCGGCGAAGACGGTGTCGTCGTCGACCAGCAGTGGCGCGCGGTAGCCGATCACGGGCGAGGCGACCACGCTCTTGAGCGCCGCGTCGACGACGGCCGCGCGGTCGACGCCGGCCTTCTCGACCAGCGCCACGGCTTCGGCGAACGCGGTCACCGACACCACCAGCGTCAGGTTGATCGCGACCTTGGTGAGGATGGCGTGGCCGTTGGCGCCGATGTACGTGACCTTCGGGCCGATCGACAGCAGCAGCTTCTCCACGTGGTCGTACGCCGCGCGGTCGCCACCGACCATCACCGACATCTGACCGGCGGCCAGCGTCGCCGGGCTGCCGGAGACGGGCGTGTCGAGGTAGAACGCGCCGGTCGTGGCGACCTCCTCGGACAGCGCGACGCTGGCGTCGGGGGCGATCGTGCTCAGGTCGGCCCACACGGTGCCGGGTCGCAGACCGGCGAGCAGCCCGTCGTCGCCGTGCGCGTTGGCCGGGATCGCCGCGGTGTTGGTGAGCATCGTGAGCACGACGTCGCACTGCTCGGCGACCTCGCGGGGCGTGTCGGCCCAGCCCATGCCGGCGTCGACGAGGTCCTGCGCCTTGGCCCGGGTGCGGTTCCAGCCGACGACGGAGTAGCCCGCGTCCATCAGCCGCCGCGCGATTCCGCTGCCCATCGCGCCCAGGCCGACGAAGCCGACCCGCTCGATCGAGCGGAGCTCGGTCACCTGGCCACCCCGGGTGCGAGTCCGGCCGTCGAGTCGATGCCCTCGACGTCGTACTCCTGGTGGCCGATGCCGAGCAGCCGGATCCAGGACTGCTGCCCGAAGGTCAGGGCCACGAAGCAGCCGAGCTCGACCAGCTCGGCCTCGGTGAAGTGCGCGTGCAGCCGCGACCACAGGCCGTCGAGGTCCTGCTCGCCCCAGGCGATCGCCTGCGCGTAGGCCAGGGCGGCCTTCTGGCGATCGTCGTACTGGTCGGAGCGCTCGAAGTTGAGCAGGTCGTCGACCTCGTACTCCGGCAGGCCGGCGGTCGAGGAGCGCTGGTTGCCGCAGAACTGACAGTTCGTCGTCTTGGTGATGTAGAGCCGTGCCAGCTCCTTGACGGCGTGGTCGAGCACGCCCTTGCGGAAGGTCGCGTCCCAGTAGTCGGTGAACGTCATGAAGACGTCCGGGCAGTGCGCACGCACCGCGGACGACTCCGGCCGCGGCGTGCCCTCGCGCGCGCTGCGCTCCATCTCGACGCGCATCTCCGCGGTCATCGCATCCATCGGGACATAGCTGATCCGGGGCATGGTGCTCTCCTTACTCCTGGGCTTACTCCTGGGCTTACTCCTGGGCCTCGATGGCCCGGACGACGGCGTCGGCGTCGAGCGGGAGATCCCGGACCCGTACGCCGAGGGCGTGGTGCACCGCGTTGGCGATCGCGGCTGCGGTCGGCCCCTGAGCGGCCTCGCCGGCGCCCAGGGAGGGCGCGGCCGAGTCGACCAGGTGGACGTCGACGAGCGGCGCCTCGCGGAAGGTGAGGATCGGGTAGGTCTCCCAGTCGGTGCTGGAGATCCGGCGCCGGTCGAAGCGGACCCGCTCCTTGGTCGTCCAGCTCGTCGACTGGGTGGCCCCGCCCTCGAGCTGGTTGCGGGCGCCGTCCGGGTTGACCACCAGGCCGATGTCGGCGACCACGGTCAGGCGGCGTACCGCCACGGAGGACGCGACGCCGACCTCGGCGACGACCGCACAGTAGGCGCCCTTGTCCTTGTAACGGGCGAAGCCGATGCCGCGGCCGACCTCGTCGGGCAGCTCCTCGCCCCACTCCGCGAGGCGCGCGGCCTCCGCCACCACGCGCGCGGCGCGCTCGTCGGTGAGGTGCGCGAGCCGGAAGTCGACCGGGTCGGCGCCCGCCTCCTCGGCCAGCTCGTCCATGAAGCTCTCGATCGCGAAGACGTTGAGGTAGGCGCCCAACGCCCGCATCGCCGAGGTGCGGAAGGGGCTGTCGACGCGCCGGTGCCCGGCGATGCGCCGCGGGCCGACGTCGTAGATCGGGACGGCGTTGCGGGTGGTGCCGCCGCCGGCCGCGGTCGGCGGGTCCGTGGCCGGCAGCAGCGGGACCGGAGTCGCGAGGTGGGCGCCGGCGAGGAGCCCGGGGATCCCGCGGTACATCGGCCGCGCGGTGTGTCCCTGGCTCCACACGTCGTAGCACCAGCCGGCGATGCGCCCGTCAGCCAGCGACGCGGAGACGGTCGCGGTCATCGCCGAGGACAGCGGTCCCCAGGCCAGCTCGTCCGGCCGGGTCCAGCGCACCTGCACCGGGTGCCCGGGTACGGCGCGCGCCAGCAGCACGGCGTCGAAGGCCGCGTCGTCGGCGGCGTTGTGGCCGTAGCAGCCGGCGTTCTCCACGTGCTCGACCTCGACGACTGCCGGGTCGAGCCCGAGGGCCGAGGCGATCGCCATCCGCAGCGGGTGGATGCCCTGGCTGTGGCTCCAGACGCGCAGCGCATCGCCGTCCCAGCGCGCGAGCCCGACGCTGGGTGCGATGGAGCCGTGCACCAGGAAGGGCCGCGAGTACGACGCGCTGAGGGTGCCCGGCGCGGGCGACTCGTCGAGCACCTCGATCTCCTCGTGCGGGCCGGCACGCAGCCAGGTGGGGAGATCGTCCCCGTCCGGGAGGGCGTCCTCCTCGGCCCAGGCGCAGTCGCGGGCGAGCTGCTCCAGAGCCCGGTCGACGTCGGCCTCGCGCTCGCCGACGACGCCGACGAAGGAGCCGTCGCGCACGAGCTCGACGCCGGGTGCCTTCCAGTCGTCGTCGAGCTCGAGGAGCCGGGCGCCGGGCGACGGCGGCCGCAGCACCCGGCCGTGGAGCAGCCCGTCGGGCCGCAGGTCGGCCAGGTAGCGCGGCCGACCCAGCACCTTGTCGGGCAGGTCGAGCCGGGGCGTGCTGCTCCCGACCGCGTCAGGGGTGACGGCGTCCGCGGTCGGGGCGGTCAGGAGGTCCGTGTCGGGGTCGAGGGCGGCGATGCGCGCGACGTACTCGTCGTCGGGCGGGCCGGCGAGCGCGCGTACGACGGCACCGACGTGACGCAGCGCGGGTCCGGCCTGGAGCACCGACAGGCTGCCGGCGGTGAGGCCCTCGTCGGGGCCGTGGGTCGTGTGGGCGGCGAGCATGCGGATCCGGCTCAACGGAAGGGCGAGCGCGTCGGCCGCGATCTGCGCGAGCGCCGTGACGATGCCCTGGCCGAGCTCGACCTTGCCGACGTGCACCTCGACCACGCCGCCGGCGACGGTGATCCAGGTGCCGAGCCTCGGGTTGTCGACGACGTGGGCCGGGAGCTCGCTCATCGTGACTCCCGGACGGCGAGCACGGCCTCGATGATCCGGCGCTGGGCGCCGCAGCGGCACAGGTTGCGGTCGAGCGCCTCGGTGACGCGGGCGGCGTCGGCGTCCGGCTCGTCGCGCAGCAGTGCGGCCGCGCGCACCACGATGCCGGAGATGCAGAAGCCGCACTGTGCCGCCTGCCGGTCGAGGATCGCCCGCTGCACGGGGTGCGGCTCGCCGTCCTGGGAGAGCCCCTCCACGGTCGTGACGGCCTGCCCCTCGACCTGCCACACCGGCGTCTGGCACGACGGCATCACGGTGCCGTCGACGTCGACGAAGCACGCACCGCACAGGCCCTGGCCGCAGCCGAAGCGGGTGCCGACCAGTCCGAGCTCGTCGCGCAGCGCAGTGAGGAGGGTGGTGTCGCCGTCCGAGGTGAGGCCCACATCCTCTCCGTTGACAGTGATCCGCATCAGTCGAAGACCTCCGGGTGGTGCGCGAGCTCGTTCCGGGTCCGACGGATGTGGCCCTCCAGGTAGCGCTCGGCGTCCGAGGCGTCACGGCGTACGACGGCATCGAGGATCAGCCGGTGCTCGGCGTTGACGATCCACATCCGGCTCTGCCCGCCGAGTGCGACGTACGCACGCCGGTAGTGCTGGGTGGAGTTCCAGAGCCGGGTGACGTTCTGGTTGAGCGGCTCGATCGCGCAGCCGCTGTAGGTGAGCATGTGGAACTCGCGGTCGAGGTCGAGGAACTTCTCGAGGTCGTCGTTGTCCTCGATCCGGCGCTGCACGTCCTCGAGCCGCTCGACGTCGGCCGGGCCCAGCTGCGGCAGGCTCTCGACGAGCGCCAGCGGCTCGAGCCGCTCGCGCATCCGGTAGATGACGTCGACCTCGTGCTGCGTCAGCCGCGGCACCCGTGCACCCTTGTGCGGCTCGTGCTCGGTGAGCCCCTCGGCCTCGAGCATCCGCAGCGCCTCGCGCACCGGGAGGCGGCTCGCGCCGAGCCTGGCCGCTATCTCCTCCTGGCGGATCCGGTCGCCCGGCTTGAGGTCGCCGCCGAGGATCGCCTCGCGGAGGTACGCCGCCACGCGGCTGCTGCTCACGTCAGTCATCGGGGTTCTCCCGATCCCACGCCTTGCCGCCGGGGTAGGACACCAGCTCGAACTGCATCCCCCACGGGCTGAGGAAGTAGATCCAGCGGTTGCCCGCGGCGGGGCCCTTGCTGGCGGTCGGGCCGGCGAGCACACGCACGCCATGCGACTCGAGGTGCGTCACCGCCGCGTCGAGGTCGTCGACGTAGAGCGCGATGTGGTGGCCGCCGATGTCGCTGTTGCGCGGGATCGCGTCGGACTGGTCGGGGGAGGTGTAGTGGAAGACCTCGAAGACAGCCTGGTCGCCGCAGCGGAACCACCGGTTCTCGACCATCTCCGCCCGCGGGTGCACGTTGAGGTGGGCGAGCATCCAGTCGTCGTCGTGCCGGAAGGGGCCGAGCGAGTAGAGGTAGTCGCAGCCGAGCACGTCGACGAGGAAGCGGTGCGCCTCGTCGAGGTCGGGCACGGTGAACCCCACGTGGTCCATCCGGCGCAGCCCCGGTATCGGCATAAGACGTACCTTTCGGATCCGATCTGACGTGCTGAAGCAGCAAAGCACGCGGGGAACCGTGGCGTCCATCACTTCCCACACTAGATTTTGGATCCAATACTGTGTCATCGTGCTGTCGAGCCACGACTCAGCCGAGGAGACACCCATGCCCGAGCACCACCCCCTCGAGCCCGCGTCACCGTGGGTCGAGGTCGTCGCCACCGAGGCCGACTGGGACGCCGCCGACCCCCACCTGCTGCGCACGATCTACGCCCAGCTGGTCTGGATCCGGACCTTCGAGCAGTACGTGCTCGAGCTGGCCGCCGGCGGCCTGATCCACGGCCCCGCCCACTCGAGCATCGGCCAGGAGGGCGGCGCGGTCGGCTCGGTGCTCGCGCTCACCAGCGACGACTCCGTCAACGGCTCGCACCGCGGCCACCACCAGTTCCTCGCCAAGGCGCTGCACCACGTCGAGCCGAAGGGGCTCGACCCGCTGGAGGCGCCGTCCGAGCAGGTGCGCGAGGTGCTCCTCAAGACGCTCGCCGAGATCTGCGGCCTCGACCGCGGCTGGAGCCACGGCCGTGGCGGTTCGATGCACCTGCAGTGGAAGGAGGCCGGAGCGATGGGCACCAATGCCATCGTCGGCGGTGGCGTGCCGCAGGCCGCCGGCTTCGCCTGGTCGCACCGGCACTCCGGTGGCGACGCCGTGTCGGTCACCTACTTCGGGGACGGCGCGGTCAACATCGGCTCCACGCTCGAGACCATGAACCTCGCCGGCGCCTGGTCGCTGCCGGTCTGCTTCTTCATCGAGAACAACCGGTACGCCGTGTCGACGTCGGTCGACGAGGCGACCGCCGAGCCGCGCCTGTCCGCCCGCGGCCTGGGCTTCAACATCGCGAGCTGGAAGGTCGACGGCATGGACCCGCTCGCGGTCCATCTCGCGATGACCGAGGCCGTCGAGCACATGCGCCGCGGCCGCGGGCCGACGGTGGTCGAGGTCGACACCTACCGCTTCTTCCACCAGAACGGCGGGTTCGCGGGCAGCGCCTTCGGCTACCGCGACAAGGACGAGGAGCGTGCCTGGCGCGAGCGCGACCCGCTCACCCAGACCGCCGCGCACCTCCAGCGCCGCGGCATCATGACCGCCGACGAGACCGCCGCGGCCGTGGCCGCCGCCAAGGCCGTGATGGAGGAGATCGGCCGCGAGCTCGTCGAGCCGCTGCCGGGCGGCAAGCCCGGACAGCGTCAGATCCGGCCCGGCGAGTGGCCCGACCCCGACTGGGTCGACGTCGGCGTCCGTGGCGACCTGTCGGAGTTCGACGCCGCTCGCGTGGTCGACCCGACCGGTTTCGCCGTACCGGTGCAGGAGACGAAGTTCATCGACGCGGTCGCGGCCGTGATGGGCCGGCGCATGGAGACCGACCCGGGCATCGTCGTCATGGGGGAGGACGTGCACCGGCTCAACGGCGGCACCAACGGCGCCACCCGCGGCCTTCCCGACCGCTTCCCGGGTCGCATCCTCGGCACCCCGATCAGCGAGAACGCGTTCGCCGGTCTCGCCGGAGGCATCGCGCTCGACGGCCGCTGCACGCCGGTCGTCGAGTTCATGTACGCCGACTTCATGTGGGTCGCCGCCGACCAGCTCTTCAACCAGATCGGCAAGGCCCGACACATGTACGGCGGGGAGTCCGGTGTCCCGCTCGTGCTGCGCAGCAAGGTCGCGATGGGCACCGGCTACGGCTCGCAGCACTCGATGGACCCGGCCGGGGTGTTCGCGACCAACCCCGGCTGGCGGATCGTCGCGCCGTCCACGCCGTACGACTACGTGGGACTGATGAACGCCGCACTCACCTGCCAGGACCCGGTCGTCGTACTCGAGCACGTCGACCTCTACGGCTCGAGCGGACCCGGCCCGATCGACGACCTCGACTACGTGCTGCCCGTCGGCAAGGCCGCGATCCGCCGCCCGGGCAACGACGTCACCGTGCTCACCTATCTCGGGATGGTGCCCTTCGTGCTGGAGGCGGTCGAGGAGTTCGGCCAGGTCGACGCCGAGGTGATCGACCTGCGCTGGCTCGACCGGGCCAGCATCGACTGGGAGCTGATCGAGCAGTCGATCACCCGGACCAACCAGGTGCTGATCGCCGAGCAGGGCGCGGTCGGCACGTCGTACGGCGGCTGGCTCGCCGACGAGATCCATCGCCGCTTCTTCGACCTGCTCGACGCACCCGTGCGCCGGGTGACGGGTGCCGAGGCGTCGCCGAGCATCAGCAAGGTGCTCGAGCGCGCCGCCATCGCGCAGAAGGACGAGGTCATCGCCGAGCTCGCCGAGATCGCGAGGTACTGACGTGCCCACCGTGCTGCGCATGCCCGAGGTCGCGGCCAACGCGACCGACGCCGTCCTCGCCGACTGGCTGGTGGCGGAGAACGCCGAGTTCTCCGCCACCGACGCGATCGCGACGGTCGAGACGGAGAAGGCCGTCGTCGACGTCGAGGCCGAGGACGCCGGCATCGTCATCAAGACGCTGGTGGCTCCCGGCTCCCAGGTCGAGGTCGGCGCCCCGATCGCCGTCCTCGGCGCGGTCGGGGAGACCGTGGACGACCTCGACGCGGTCCTGGCCGCCCTCGGCGTCGCGGTCGCGACCGCCCCCGTCCTCCCGGAGCGGCGCGACGTGCCGGAGCAGGCGACACCGGTGGTGGAGGAGGTGGCGGCCGCGCCGACGCGCCGGCTGTTCGCGAGCCCGCTGGCCCGCAAGATCGCCAAGGACGCCGGGCTCCCCATCGACGACCTGCCCGGCACGGGGCCTCGCGGGCGGATCCTGCGCCGCGACGTCGAGCGCGCTCTCGCCGCCCGGACGGAGCCCGTTCCCGCCCCCGTCGCCGAGACGCGCGCCGTTCTGGCACCGACCCACGACGCCCCTGCGTCGGAGATCCCGCACACCCGGCTGCGCCGGGCGATCGCGAGCCGGCTCACCGAGAGCAAGCAGACCGCGCCGCACTTCTACGTGCGCGCGACCGTCCGCGCGGACGCCCTGGTCGCGTTGCGTGCCGAGGTCAACGACGGCGACGTGAAGGTCTCGGTCAACGACCTCGTCGTCAAGGCCGTCGCGGCCGCGCACCGCGCCGTACCGGAGATGAACGTCGTCTGGACCCCCGACGCCGTCCGCACCTTCGACACCGTCGACGTCGCGGTCGCCGTCGCCACCGACCGGGGCCTGGTGACCCCGGTGCTCCGCGACGTCACGTCGCTCCCGGTCAGCGAGGTCGCCGCGCGCGTGCGTGACCTCGCCGCGCGTGCTCGCGACGGGAGGCTGAAGCAGGACGAGCTCGAGGGCGGCACGATCAGCGTGACCAACCTCGGCATGTACGGCGTCGAGGAGTTCGCCGCGATCATCAACCCACCCCACGCCGCGATCCTCGCGGTCGGCGCGGTGCGAGACGAGCCGGTCGTCGAGGACGGTGCGGTCGTGCCCGGCAAGCGGATGACCGTCACCCTGTCGGTCGACCACCGCCCCGTCGACGGGGTCGTCGCCGCCCGCTGGCTCGCCGCGCTCACCGACCTCTGGGAGCCCCGGGTGCGATTCGTTGGGTGCGGGCGCGGGTTGCTTCATCGGCCGACCGATGAAGCTCCCGGCGCCTCGGCCACCTAGCTGGGACCCATCACGTCCAGCGGGTCGAGGCCGAGCGAGGTCAGCACGGTGCGGGCGGCGTTGCGGCCCGGGCGGCCCGAGACGGAGCCGCCGGGGTGGACGCACGCGCCGGTGAGGAAGAGGCCGGGGACGTCGGTGTCGTAGCGCTGCCAGCCGGCGACCACCTCACCGTCGAGCTGGAACTCGCCGCCGTGGCAGGAGCCGCCGAGGTTCTGGGGGTTGTGCGCGGCGACGTCGAGCGGCGACTCGGTGCGCATGGCCAGGATGTCGTCGACCTCGAGTCCGGTCGCGTGGCGGCGCACGAGGTCGACGATGCGGGCGCCGTACTCGTCCTTCTCCGACTCCCACGACCGCCCGCCGCTCAGCTCGTACGGCGCGATCGTCAGGATCTTGAAGGTCCCACCACCGTCGACGGGCCGTCGGGTGGGATCGACCGCGGTCTGGTTGACCACCAGCAGCCACGGGTCCTCGGCGTCCCAGTCGCCGGCAGCGAACCGGTCGAGGTGACGGACGATGCCGTCGGCGGTGCCGAGGCCTGCGGCGGCACTCGGGAGACCGTTCGGTCCGAAGCCGAGGTCGCCGCGCAGAGCGGCGTGGACGGCCAGCACGCTGAGCCCGGGCCGCCAGGAGTCGCGAGCGCGTTCGAGGTCGGCGGTCGGGGCACGTCCCTCGAGCATCGAGGGCAGGGTCGCGAGATGGCCGCCGGCGACCACCGCGCGCCGCGCGCGCACCTCGGTGCCGCCGGCTACCCGGACCCCGCGCACCCGGCTGCCGTCGGTCACCAGGCCCACCACCGGCGCGCCGCACACGACCTGACCCCCGTGCTTCTCGATGATGCGGATGAGGGCGTCGGGGAGCGCCTGGCTGCCCCCGACCGGGGTGGTCCAGCCGAAGTCGAGTCGCCCGGCCGCGAGCGACGACGGCAGGAAGCCGGTGCCGGCGCGGCGCGGGTCCTGGATCGTGGCCATCGCCAGCCAGAGCATGAAGGAGCGGACGACGGGATGCGTGAACCGCTCGTGCACGACGTCCCAGGCGCTCCTGCTCCGCAGCTCCCGGTAGCGCCGCGAGGTCGCGTCGTCCGGTTGCGGCAGGTGGGAGCTCCACCGTCCGTGCGCCGCCGCGAGTCCACCGCGCCACTCGCCGATGAGCTGCTCGAAGGTACGGGCGTCCTCGGAGGACCAGCGCGCCAGCTCGGCCGCGGTCGCCTCGAGGTCCCGGTGCATCACCAGGACCTCGCCGTCGGGCTGCGGCAGCACGACGGCGGGGTCGGTGGCGAGGTACTCGAGGCCGTACTCGGCGAGCAGCCCGAGCTCGTCGTCGCGGATCAGCGGATTGTTCTGGATGAGCACGTGCGCGCTGCTGCACGAGTCGTGGGCGAAGCCGGGGAGGGTGAGCTCCTCGGTCCGGGTGTTGCCACCCGGCTGGGCGTTCGCCTCCACGACGACCACCTCGAGTCCGGCCCGCGCCAGGTAGGCCGCGGCGACCAGCGAGTTGTGCCCGGCGCCGATCACGACGACCTCGGCCTCCTCGGGGAGGGCCGTGGCCGTCAGGGTGTTGTCCTGAGCCATGCAGGGGAGCGTCGCAGGTGCCACAACCGTTTGCAAGAGTCGGGGCGATTGCGGGCCCACCGAGATCGGGTCGACTCGCCGCAGAGGACGCAAGTTACGCGGAATTGCTTGACAGAGTGTGGCGCCGTTCACAAGACTGCGAGAGCCGCAATCGATTGCGGACCCCGAGGAGGAAGAATGTCCCACGTTTCGCTTCGCCACGGCTGGACCGCCGCGGCGCTGGCCGGAGTCCTGGCGCTCGGGCTGGCGGCTTGCGGTGATGACTCGAGCGGTGGAGGTGGTGGCTCCGACGCCACGATCCGCATCGGCTCGTCGCTCCCACTGACCGGTGAGTTCTCCCAGCCCGGCCAGGCGGCCCAGCAGGGCTACCAGGTCTGGCAGGAGATGGTCAACGACAACGGCGGCCTGCTCGGCCGCGACGTGGACGTCGTCGTCAAGGACGACGCGTCCAACCAGAACACCATCGTCTCCGACTACAACGCGCTGATCAGCCAGGACAAGGTCGACCTCCTTCTCGGGACCTTCTCCTCGCTGCTCAACCTGCCCGCCTCGGCGGTCGCCGAGAAGAACCAGATGCTGTACGTCGAGCCGGCCGGTGGGTCGCCCGAGATGTTCAGCCGCGGGTTCAAGTACCTCTTCTTCGCCCAGCAGGCGACCGCCGACAAGCAGGGCAAGCTCTTCGCCGAGTACCTCGCCGGACTGCCGGAGGACGAGCGGCCCAAGACCGCGGCGTACCCGACCATCGACGACCCGTTCGCGGCGCCGAACGTGGACGGCGTCCGGCAGATCCTGGAGGCCGCGGGCATCCAGACCGTCTACCAGGAGACCTACGCCACCGACACCAAGAACTTCGACTCGATCGTGACCGCCATCAAGGCCGCCGACCCCGACGTGGTCGTCCACGGTGCGGTCTTCGAGGACGGCGTCGGCCTGGTCCGCGCGATGCTCAAGGCCGGCTTCACCCCGGACTGGCTCTACCAGACGACGGCCCCCTCGCTCGGCAAGCAGTACGCCGACGCGATCGGCCCGGAGAACACCGAGGGCATCATGTTCGGCATCAGCCACGCGCCGACCGCGGACACCCCCGGCAACGCCGACTTCGTCGCGAAGTACAAGGAGATGTTCGACGGTCAGGAGCCGCCGGAGGACGCCGCCGACGCGTACGCCGCCGGTCAGGTCCTCCAGGCCGCGGCCGAGGGCGTCGGCAGCATCGACGACCAGGCGGCGATGGCCGACTGGCTGCGCGAGAACACCGTGTCGACGATCCTCGGTGACCTGACCTGGAACGACGACGGCTCGCCGAACGGCGACTTCCTCATCGGCCAGTGGCAGGGTGACTCCGTGCAGTTCGTGCTTCCGCAGGAGTTCGCCACCTCCGACGAGCTCATCCAGGGTTGGAAGCCCGGGGGCGCCAGCTGATGACCGAGCTGCTCCAGACCCTCGTCCTCGGCCTGCTGCTCGGCGGCGTCTACGCCCTCGCAGCGAGTGGACTGACCCTGATCTTCGGTGTCATGCGGGTGATCAACATCGCCCACGGTGCCTACGTGATCCTCGGAGCCTTCGTGACCTACTGGCTCTGGGACACCCTCGGCATCGACCCGTTGCTCGCCATCGTGATCACGACCCCGGTCGTCTTCGCGGTCGGCTGGGTCACCTACAAGGTCGCGGTCTCCCCGATCCGCAGCGCCCCGATGTCGTCGACCGTCCTGCTGACGTTCGGCCTGGCGCTCGTGCTCGAGGGGGTGATGGGCGAGGTCTGGGGCAACAACTCGACCGCGATCCGGCCGTCGTACGCCGACGAGTCCTTCACCGTCGGCGGCCTGTTCCTCCCGAAGGCGCAGGTGTACGGCGGCCTGATCGCCGTCGTGGTGCTCGTCGCCCTGTGGCTGCTGCTGACCAAGTCGTGGCTCGGCCGGGCGATCCGGGCGGCCGCGACCAACCCCGCGTCGGCGCAGCTGGTCGGCATCCGGGTCGCGTCCGTCGCGGCCCTGGTGTTCGGCATCGGCATCGCCGCCGCAGGGGCCGCGGGTGCGATCACCGGCGTGCTCTACCCGTTCGTGCCCGGGTCCCACTACCAGTGGATCGCCCGACTCCTGGCGATCGTGGTCCTCGGTGGCCTCGGCAGCCTCAACGGCGCCGTGCTCGGCGCGCTGATGTTCGGCCTCGCGGAGACCCTGACCGCGACGTACTGGTCACCCGCGTGGGCCACCGCGGTGCCTTACGCGATCGTCTTCGCGGTGCTCCTCATCCGTCCGCAGGGCCTGCTGGGCACCCGACTCCGAGAGGATGCTGTCGCCGCATGAGGATCCAGCCGATCTGGGTCGGGCGCGTGATCGCGATCGTCGCGGCCGCCCTGCTGGTCATCTACCCGATGGTCAGCGACGACATCTACTACCAGAACATGATCATCCTGTCGCTGGTCTTCGCGGTCGGTGCCAGCGGCCTCAACATCATCTCCGGGTTCGCCGGCTACGTGTCGCTGGGCCAGGGCGCGTTCATCGGCCTCGGCGGCTACACCATCGGTGTGCTGGCCGGGAAGATGCCGGACACGAACCCGTGGCTGTGGGTGCCACTCGCCGGCGTCGTCGCGTCCGCGGTGGCACTGGTGCTCGGGTTCGTGTCGCTGCGCTCGCGCGGCCCGTCGTTCGTGATCATCACCGTGGCGTTCCTCTTCCTCGTCCAGGTGATCGCGATCAACTGGGTGTCGCTGACCAACGGCACGGCGGGCCTGACCCTGCCGCTCCCGACGTGGGACCGCGACATCATCAACTGGCCGTTCTACTACGTGCTGCTCGGCATCCTCGCGGTGCAGGTGCTCCTGACCTGGTGGATCCGCCGGACCAAGCTGGGCATGGGCCTGATCGCGATCCGCGAGGACGAGACGAAGGCGGCCACGATCGGGATCAACCTGCCGATCGAGAAGATCATCGCCTTCATGGCCAGCGCCTTCATGGTCGGCATGGCGGGCGCGGTCTACGGCTACTACCTGACCTTCATCGACCCGCGCGGCATGTTCAGCATCCTGATCAGCGTGCAGCTGGTGCTCTCGATGCTGATCGGCGGCAAGGGCACCCTGTGGGGCCCGGTGGTCGGGGCGTTCCTCATCGAGTGGCTCAACGAGATGGCCAACAACGACTGGGGCGGTGGCAACGCGCGGCTGTTCCTCTTCGGTGGCCTGCTGGTCGGCGTCGTCATCTTCCTGCCGCAGGGCGTGCTCCCGGCCGTGCAGTCGGCGCTGGAGTGGAGCCGGACGCGCGGCAAGGCCGGTCTGGTCGGTGCCCGCATCGGCACCGGTGGCAGCCTGGCGTCGATCACCGACCGGGTGCAGCTGGTCGACCGCGCCGAGCTGCCCGACCGCCCGATCCTCGAGGTCAAGAACCTGCGCAAGCACTTCGGCGGCGTGAAGGCCGTCGACGGTGCGTCGTTCGCGGTGCCGGAGGGGTCGATCACCGGCCTGATCGGTCCCAACGGCTCGGGCAAGACCACGATCTTCAACCTGATCGACGACACCATCCGGGCAGACGCCGGCGAGATCTGGCTGGACGGCAAGCGGATCGACGGACGCCCCTCGTGGGACCGCGCGCACGCCGGCCTCGGCCGCACCTTCCAGATCACTCGGCTCTTCCGCGAGATGACGGTGCTCGAGAACGTCGTCGCCGTCCAGCGCAGCTTCTCCATCGGCCAGCTCGGGCGGATCGCCGTCAGCGGAGCGGAGGCCCGCGCGGCCGAGGAGCTGCTGGAGTACGTCGGCATGCGCGCCTTCCGCGACCAGAAGGCGCACGCCCTGTCCTACGGCCAGCAGAAGCTGGTCGAGCTCGCCCAGATCCTGATGCTCGATCCGAAGGTGATCCTGCTCGACGAGCCCGCCGGCGGCATCAACCCCGTGCTGATCGAGCGGATGTCCGAGATGATCCGTGAGCTCAACTCCTACGGGAAGACGTTCCTGCTCGTCGAGCACAACATGCCGTTCGTGCTGGGCCTGTGCGACCCGATCCACGTGCTCGCCCGCGGCCGCACCATGGCCACCGGCACGCCCGACGAGATCCAGCGCGACCCGGCCGTCATCGACGCCTACCTGGGCGATGACTTCGTGGTCGAGGAGAAGGTGGAGGCATGAGCGACCAGTCCAGCGCGGCTCCGATGCTGACCATGCAGGGCGTGGTCGCGGGGTACGGCGGCGGCGACGTCCTCCAGGGCGTCGACATCACCGTTCCCCACGGCTCGGTCGCCTGCATCGTGGGTCCGAACGGAGCCGGCAAGTCGACCGTGCTCAAGACGGTCAGTGGCCTGCTCAGCCCCCGGCTCGGCGAGGTCCACCTCCAGGGCGAGCCGATCCACCGCGCGTCCGCGGCGGACATCCTCGAGCGCGGCATCTCCCAGGTGCCGCAGTCGAACGCGCTCTTCCCCCACATGTCGGTGCGCGAGAACGTGCTCCTCGGCGCCTACATCATCCGGCGGAAGAAGGCCCTGGTGAAGGAGCGCTACGACCAGGTCGCCGACCTCTTCCCGATCGTCGCGGACCGGAGCAACGACAACGCGGGCAACCTCTCCGGCGGTCAGCGCCGGATGGTCGAGTTCGCGCGGTCCCTCATGCTCGACCCGGTGCTGCTGCTCCTCGACGAGCCGTCCCTCGGCCTCGACCCCAAGGCGCTGCAGTCGCTCTACGAGTCCGTGATGGTGCTGCGTGAGAACGGAAAGACGATCCTGATCGTCGAGCAGAACGTCCGGTTCGGCATGCGGATGGCCACCCACGGCATCGTCATGGAGTCCGGCAAGGTCGTCACCCAGCGCGATGCGGCGTCGATCCTCTCCGACCCGCACCTCGCCCAGATGTACTTCGGCGGCACCGTCGCCCCCGTCGAGGGCGAGGTCACGCCCGACGTACCGGTGGTCGGCGCCTCCTGAGGCGGTCGTCGCCGGGGAAGGACGCGGCGCGACAGGGCGTTGGGAGGCTGTGAGGCTCTCCCTGCTCGACCGCTCCCGCACCCGCGCCGGCCACCCCGACGCAGCGGCGCTGGAGGCCACGGTCCTCCGGGCCGAGCACGCCGAGTGGCTGGGCTACGACCGCTTGTGGGTGGCTGAGCACCACGCCGTACCCGGCATCGCGTCCGGCACGCCGGCGGTGCTGCTCGCTGCCATCGGCGCGCGTACGTCGCGGATCCGGATCGGCTCGGGTGGGGTGATGCTGCCGCTGCACCAGCCGCTCGTCGTGGCCGAGCAGTTCCTCGTCCTCGACGCCCTGCACCCCGGCCGGATCGACCTCGGCCTCGGCCGCTCGGTCGGCTTCACCCCACCCGTCCGCCGGGCGCTGCGCAGTGGCCTCGAGGCCGCCGACACCTTCGAGGAGGACCTCGACGAGCTCCGCGGCTACCTCGAGGGCACCGGCCCGGTCACCGCCCGCCCGGCCGCCGACCGCGCCGTCCCGATGCATCTGCTGGCCACCGGCCGCGGGATCGAGGTCGCCGCCCGCCACGGCCTCCCCGTCGTCGTCGGCGGCCCGGTCCTCGACTCCGAGGAGATCCCGGAGATGCTGCGCCGCTACCGCCGGGACTTCCGTCCCCACCGCGGCAGCACCCCCGGGGTCACCATCTCCCTCGACGTCACCGTGGCCGACGACGACGCCACCGCCCGCGACCTCGCCCTCCCCGAGGCGTGGGCGATGGCCATGTCCCGCCAGACCGGTGAGTTCCCACCGCTGGAGCCCGTCGCCGCCATTCGCGACGCCGACTGGCCGGCGCAGGTACGCCGCCGCGTCGAGGCCTCCCTCGACCGGGCCGTCGCCGGCAGCCCGGCCACGGTCGCGAAGCGGCTGGAGGTGCTGGCCGAGCGCACCGGCGCCGACGAGCTGATGGCCAGCACCTCGACGTACGACCGCGAGGCGCTGCTCGGCTCCGACCGCATGCTGCGCGACCTCGTCTAGCTCCACGGCTGCGAGCCGGTACGGTCCGGGACGCAACCTTCGCGGCGCGGCCCGCGTCAGGGTGGCGAAGGGGGTGCTCGATGGTGACCGCGAGCCAGCGACAGGCGCAGATGCGCCGACGTTCGAGGAGTACGCCGCGTCCGCGTGGCCGCGGCTGTATCGGACGGCCTACCTGCTCGCCGGCAGCCACGCAGACGCGGAGGATCTCGCCCAGCAGACGCTGGTGCAGGCCTTCCGCACCTGGGACAAGGTCAGCCGGGCGGACCAGCCGGCGGCCTACCTGCGCCGCATGATGACCAACCTCTACATCTCCGGGCGGCGGCCGAAGTCCCGCGGGTTGGAGCTGCTGACCGATGCCCCGCCCGAGCCGCGCCCAGGCGGCGGCTCGGCACTCGAGGACCGGCTCGTGCTGTGGCCGCACGTGGCGTCGCTCCCGCCGCGGCAGCGAGCGGTCATCGTGCTGCGCTACTACGAGCAGCTCAGCGAGCGCGAGATCGCCGAGACGCTGAGGTGCTCGACCGGCAACGTGAAGTCCACCGCGCACCGCGCGCTGAAGGCCCTGCGGGCCGCTCTCGGGTCCGACACGCACGAGGGAGAGGAGGCCTGAGATGGGGATCGAGCTGGAAGAGACACTGAGTCGCGAGCTGCACGAGGTGGCCGGCCGGCTGGCCGTGCCGCCGATGCCGGCGTTGCCTGCGCACGATTCCTCCGGCGGACGCCGGCCGAGCAGTCGAACCTGGGTGCCGCCGGTGCTCGTGGCCGCAGCCACGATCGTGGTGCTCGCTGTCGTCGGCCTGCTCGCCGCGCGGGAGGGCGGGCACGACCTGCAGCCGGCACCGTCCCCCGGCCCGACCGTCTCGCAGACCCCGAGCCGTGCCGCCGATCCGGACCCGCAACCGCACCGCGGGAAGATCCAGGATCCCGACGGCTCGATGCCGCGCACCGGGCCCGGGGTGACGGTCACCCTCGCCGACGCCCCGGAGAAGGTCATCGGCTCCACCGAGCTCGACCCGAACGTCCTCCTGGTGCACCAGCAGGACATCCGGGCGGTGATGAAGGCGATGTGGGAGGCCGGCGCGACCGCGGTCACGGTGCAGGGCCAGCGGGTCGTCAGCGCCAGCGACATCACGTGCGAGGGCGACACCGTGATCATCGACGGCGTGCCCTACCCCCAACCCTTCCGGATCTCTGCGGTCGGCGACCAGGATGCGCTCCTGGCCGCGATCGACGGCGACCCCTACCTGACGGTGTACCGGCAGCAGGCCGCCGACCCGGCGATCTCGGTCGGCTGGGACCTCCGGTCCGAGCCGAGCATCACCGCTCCCGCGTACGACGGCGTGCTCGACCTCGACGCCGGGCCTCGCCGCGACTGACGGTCCTGCCGCCGGGTCAACCGCCCACCGGCGGACCGCGCCGGTGCCGACGAGCTGATGGCTCGACGTGCAGCTGACGCTAGGAGTCCTCGCCCGACGGCTGGTGCCACTCGACCAGGTAGCGCCACATCGGCAGGCGTCGGTAGGTGCTGCTCGGCAGCGTTGCCTCCGCCATCGCGCGCACCTCTTCCCACGTGGCGGATGGGTCGGCCTTCGCTGTCGGGGCTTCCCAGGCGCGCATCCGGCGGGACAGCACCCGATGCGTCACGACGTCCCGGACCTCGTGCGCCAGGTCGCGCCAGCCACCGAACCGTCCGTACCCCAGGGTCAGCAGGATCCCGCCGGGAGCGAGGACCCGCGCAGCCTCTGCCAGGGCGCGTCCAGGATCCACGTGATGGAGCACCATCGTCATCGTCACCGCGTCGAACGACCCGTCCGCGAACGGCAGTGTCTCGGCGGAGCCGAGGACGTACCGCACGCTCGTCGTCGAGGCAGGCAGTACTGACGGGTCGTGGTCCACCCCGACGACGGTCCGATGCTCGTCCGCGACGAAGCGGCAGAAGGTGCCCTCCCCGCAGCCGACGTCGAGGAGTCGAGTCGTGGAGACGGGGATGCGGGAGGCGAGGAGCGGGAAGTAGTGCGTGTTGTGGTTCCACCGCTCTGCGAATGGGTGCACGCCGCTCGCTCTCACGCGGCACACCCTAGGCATACGGGCCGTCAGCGGCCGATCGCGTCGAGCTCGGTGACGTCCTCGGGGGAGAGCTCGAGGCCAGCGCCCGCGACGTTCTCACGCAGGTGGGCGACCGAGGACGTGCCCGGGATGAGCAGGACGTTGGGGGAGCGCTGCATCAGCCAGGCGAGCGCGACGGCCATCGGGGTGGCGCCGAGGCGGTCGGCCACGGCGGAGAGCTCGGAGGACTGCAGCGGGCTGAAGCCGCCGAGCGGGAAGTAGGGGACGTAGGCGATGCCCTGCTCGTTCAGGGCGTCGACGAGGTCGTCGTCCTCGCGGTGGGCGAGGTTGTACATGTTCTGCACCTGGACGATCGGCGCGATCGCCTGGGCCTCCTCGACCTGCCGGGTCGAGACTGTCGAGAGGCCGATGTGGCGGACCAGGCCCTCCTGCTGCAGCGCGGCCATCGCCTCCATCCGCTCGCCGATCGAGGCGGTCGGCTCGTCCATGATCCGCAGGTTCACCACGTCCATGGCGGGCAGGTCCAGGCGCTCGAGGTTGTCGAGCACGCCCTGACGGAGCTCGGCCGGGGACTGGGCGGGCAGCCAGTCGCCCTTCTCGTCGCGGCGGCCGCCCACCTTGGTGACGATCACGAGGTCGGCCGGGTAGGGGTGCAGCGCCTCGCGGATCAGCTCGTTGGTGACGTGGGGGCCGTAGAAGTCGCTGGTGTCGATGTGGTTGATGCCCAGCTCGACCACGGTGCGCAGCACCTCGAGCGCCGCGTCGCGGTCGGCGGGCGGACCGAAGACGTGCGGGCCGGCGAGCTGCATCGCGCCGTACCCGACCCGGGTGACCGTGTGGTCGCCCATCGTCCAGGTGCCGCCGGGGAGTGAAGTCGTGGTTGTCATGCCTCCACCGTGCCCCGTCGGCGCGCGGTCACCCAGCCCCCCGGTGTTCCTGGGAGTGACAGGACCAGGGACCGCGAGTGGCGCACGACTACCGTGGCTGGGGTGAGCGACGACAACCGCCTGGGCGACTATCTCCGCGCGCGGCGCGAGCAGGTCACGCCCGACGACGTCGGGCTCCCGACCCACGGCGTACGACGGGTGCCCGGCCTGCGCCGCGAGGAGGTCGCGATGCTCGCGGGCATCAGCGCCGACTACTACCTCCGGCTCGAGCAGGGCCGCGACCGCAACCCGTCGGTGCAGGTGCTCGAGTCGCTGTCCGGCGTGCTCCAGCTCGACGAGACCGCGACGGCCTACCTGCTCCAGATGGGCGCACCGCGTCCGCGCTCCCGCGCCCGCCGGGCCCGCCGCGAGACCGTCCCGCCCGGGATCGCGCAGCTGCTCGAGGTGGTCGGGCTGCCGGCGTTCGTGGAGGGTCGCTACCTCGACCTCCTGGCCGCCAACGCCCTCGCCACCGCGGTCAACCCCAACGTGCGCGTGGGGGAGAACCGCCTGCTCTCGATCTTCCTCGACCCGGCCGAGCGGGCGATCCACCCCGACTGGGAGCGCACCGCGCCGCGGCTCGTCGCGGGCTTCCGCAACCGGATCGGCGGCGACGTCGACGACCCGCGCGTGGTCCAGCTGGTCGGCGAGCTGTCGCTGGCCAGCGAGGAGTTCCGCCAGGCGTGGGCGCGTCACGACGTGAAGCCGGTCCAGAGCCGGTCGATCCGGATGGACCACCCGCAGGTCGGGGAGATCACCCTCTCGATGTCCAAGCTGGCGATCGAGGGCACCGACGGCCTGATGCTCGTCGTCCAGCACCCCGAGCCGGGGACGGACGCCGTCGAGAAGCTCGCCCTCCTCGGCTCGCTCGCCGTCAGGTGAAGGTGACGACCGCGCGCCCGTGCACCTCGCCGCGGGCCTGACGGGTCCACGCGGTCGCGACGTCCTCGACGTCGAACACCTCGTGCGGCGCCCGCAGCCGGCCGGCCGCCGCGTGCTCCTCGATCGCGGTCAGCGCCGCGAGCCGCTGCTCGGCGGTGAGGTCGTTGTTGGTGTAGCCGCGGACCTCCCGCGACCCGGAGCGCAGGTGGGTCGAGGAGTACGTCGCGGTCGGCGCGGCGCTCGACCCGAGGTTGACCAGCCGCCCACGAGGGGCGAGGCAGAGGGCAGCGGCCGAGGACGGCACCCCGCAGAGCGGGTCGAGCACCACGTCGACCTCGCCGACGACGTCCCTCATCCGGGCGGCGAGCCCGTCCACGTCGTCGTCGCGGGAGAGCGGGACGAAGCCGTCGGCGCCAAGCGCCAGCGCGGCGTCCTCGGCGCCCGGCTCGATGGCGGCGCCGAAGACCGCGGAGGCGCCGAGCAGCCGGGCCGCCTGGAGCCCGACGGTCCCGACCACGCCGCTGCTGCCGAGGACCAGCACCCGCTCGCCGGCGGCCAGCTCTCCGCGCAGCGCCAGGGCGGTCCATGCCGCGATCGCCGAGAGCCCGAGAGCGGCCAGCTGCGCGTCGGCCACGGTGCCCGCGACCGGGACCAGGTCCGCGTCGGCGACGACGGCCAGCTCCGCCATCCCGCCGTCGCCGGGCGCCATCCCGGCCGACGTCGGGAACCACACCCGGGTGCCGGGGGACAGCCGCGACGACGAGCGGACGACGCCGACCGCCTGGACCCCCGGGACGTACGGCGTCGCGGGCGCGCCGAAGTAGGAGGTGCCGCTGGCGCAGAGCAGGTCGAGCGGCGTGATCGGCGCGGCCGTCACCTCGACGAGCGCCTGGCCCTCGCCGGCGACCGGTTCGTCGACCGCGACCGGGTGCGGCGGCTCGCCGCAGGTGTGCAGGTGGGCGGCGCGTATCACTCGTCCGCGGCCGTCGGGTCGACGTAGACGGCGTGCCGCTCGACGTCGGCGAACACGGCAGCCGCGACGCGGTGGCCGCGCACCTCCTCGGCGATGTGGCCGAGCAGGCCGGCGCACCGGGCGAGCAGCACCACGCCGCGCAGGAGCTCGATCGGGATCCCGATGTCGGCCAGCGCGGCACCGCAGGCACCGGCGCCGTTGAGCGGCAGCGCCTTGCCGGTCACCTCGGGCGCCACGCGGCCGACGGCCTCGAAGAGCGCGAGGTGCGGGCCGAACTGTCCCTCCTCCCGCGCGATCGCGAAGAGCACCGGCGTGCGCGGGTCGCCCTCCTTGTGCAGGTGGTGACCGAGGCCGGGGACGAAGCGTCCGGCCGCCCGCTGGGCGCGGACGGCGTCGGCGGCCACCGCGTCCCAGCCCGCCTCGGTCGTCGGCAGCTCGTCGAGCTCCGCGAGCGCGTCGGCGAGGAAGCGGCCCGTGTCCTCGCTCACGCCGAGGAAGCGCGACCCTCCCCCGAGCAGCCCGGAGGCGAGCGCGCCCTGGATCGACTCCGGCGCGCTGAGGTAGGTCATCCGCGCGGAGATCGCCGTCGGGGTGAACCCGTGGTCGGCCAGCGCGACCAGCACCGCCTCGAAGACCCGTGCCTGCTGGGGCGTCGGCTCCTCGAGGGTGATCAGCTGGAAGGCCAGGTGCCCGAAGCTGACCCTGCCGATCAGGTCCGCGGACAGGTCGCGGCCGAGCAGCGAGATGGTGTGCAGGTCCGAGACGCCGAGCGAGGTGCCGTACGTCGGGTGGTCGTCGGTCACGGGAGCTCCTGGGCGGTGTGCGGCGGTACGTCGTCGTGCGGGTGCGGCCCGAAGCCGAGCCAGCGGCGGATCTCCTCGCCGTGGTCGTCGAGCCCCGGGGGCGGGAGGTCGTAGCGGGCGGGGGTCGCGCTGAAGCGGATCGGGTTGCGCACGGTCGGGATGCCGCCGACCTCGACGACCGGCTCCAGGCCCAGCGACTCCGCGAGCTCGACCCCGCCGCGCACGTCGTTGATCGGGCCGCAGGGGATCCCGGCGTCGCTGAGCTCGGCGAACCACTCCTGGGCGGTCCGGGTCGCCAGCCGCTCGAGCAGCAGCGGTCGCAGCTCCTCGCGGTGGTCGTTGCGGTCGCCGACGGTGGCGAAGCGGGGGTCGTCGGCGAGCTCGGGCGCTCCGAGGGCCTGCACGAGCCGGCGGTACTGCCCGTCGTTGCCGGCCGCGATCACGAGGTCGCCGTCGCCGGTCGCGAGCGGCTCGTAGGGGAAGAGGCTGAGGTGGGAGTTGCCCATCCGGTGCGGGACGACGCCGCCGGCGACGTACGCCGAGGTCTGGTTGACCAGCGACGACATCGCGGTCGAGAGCAGGTTGGTCTCGACGTGCTGGCCCTCGCCGGTCACCTCGCGGTGGCGGAGCGCGGCGAGGATGCCGATCACCGAGTGCAGGCCGGTCATCACGTCGAAGACCGAGATGCCGGCCCGGAAGGGCTGGCCGTCGGGGTCGCCGGTGAGGTCCATGAGCCCGGACATCGCCTGCACGAGCAGGTCGTAGCCGGGCAGGTGGGCGCCGCCGGTGGAGCCGAAGCCGCTGATCGAGCAGTAGACCGCCCGCGGGTTGCGGGTCGCGACGTCGTCGTACCCGAGCCCGAAGCGGTCGAGGCCGCCGGGCTTGAAGTTGTGGATCAGCACGTCCGCCCGGGTCGAGAGCTCGTGCGCCACGGCGAGGTCGTCGGCGTCCTTGAGGTCGAGCACGATCGAGCGCTTGTTGCGGTTGATCGCGAGGTAGTAGGTGCCGGTGTCGTCGCGCCGCGGCGGGACCCAGTGGCGGGTGTCGTCGCCGGCCGGGCTCTCGACCTTGACCACGTCGGCGCCGAGGTCGGCCAGGAGCATCGTGGCGTAGGGCCCGGCGAGCACCCGGGAGAAGTCGGCGATCAGCACGCCCTCGAGCGGGGGTCGACCTGGGCTGGTGGGCACCGCGACACTCCTCCACAGTTTTGCGGACAACTGTCCGCCAATCTCGCGCGCGCTCACCGACGCTGTCAAGTGGGGGTCGGAACCCTTGACAGGTGACCGGCGTTACACGACGCTGATCGCAAAACGGACATTTGTCCGCGACCTGCCCATCGCCCGGAGGTAGACCCGAGATGACCACCACCGCCGACGTCACCACCACCTCGGCCACCGCCCTGGTCAACGCTCCCGCGGTGGTGTTCCGCGGCGGCACCGTGCTCACCATGGACGACCGGCGCACGGTGCTGGCCGACGTCGACGTGCTGGTCGTCGGCGACCGCATCGCCGCGGTCGGACCGGCGCTGGAGGTGCCGGAGGGCACCGCCGAGGTCGACGCCGGCGGCGGCATCGTGATGCCCGGCATGATCGACACCCACCGGCACATGTGGCAGACCGCGGTGCGCGGCTACGGCGCCGACTGGACGCTCACCCAGTACTTCGTGTGGAACTACCTCGAGCACGGCCGGAAGTTCCGGCCCCAGGACGTCTACGCCGGCAACCTGCTCAGCGGGCTCGAGGCACTGGAGGCCGGCGTCACCACGAGCGTCGACTGGTCGCACAACCTGCACACCGTCGACCACGCGGACGCCGCGGTCGACGCGCTGGAGGAGGTCCCGGGTCGCTTCGTCTTCGCCTACGGCAACATCCAGGCCGGGCCGTGGGAGTGGTCGACCACCCCGGAGTTCCGGGACTTCGTCGAGCGCCGGATGAAGCGCACCGACATGCTCGGCTTCCAGATGGCCTTCGACGTCACCGGCGACCCGGAGTTCCCGGAGCGGGCCGCGTTCGAGGTCGCGCGCGAGCTCGACGTACCGGTCACGACCCACGCGGGCGTCTGGGGTGCGACCAACGACGACGGCATCCGGCTCATGCACGAGCACGGCTTCATGACCCCGCAGACCGTCTACGTCCACGCCGCCTCGCTCAGCGACGACTCGTACCAGCGGATCGCCGCGAGCGGCGGCACCGCCTCGGTCGCCTCCGAGAGCGAGTCGACCTGCGGCCAGGGCTACCCGTCGAGCTGGGCGCTGCGCCGGCACGGCATCCCGATCTCGCTCTCGATGGACACCAGCGTCTGGCAGAGCGCCGACATCTTCTCCGCGATGCGCGCCACGCTGTCCGCCGACCGCGCCCGCGAGCACCACGAGGCGCACGCGGCCAGCGAGACCGTCACCCACCTCGGGGTCCGGGCCGCCGACGTCGTCGAGTGGGCGACCCGCGGCGGCGCGCGGGCGCTCGGCCTGGACGACCAGGTGGGCAGCATCGAGGTCGGCAAGAAGGCCGACGTGGTGCTGGTCAAGAACGACGCGTCGCCGGTGATGTTCCCGATCCTCAACCCCTACGGCCACGTGGTCTACCAGGCGCAGCGCGGCGACGTGCACACCGTCGTGGTCGACGGCCGGGTCGTGAAGCACGAGCACCGGCTCGTCGGTGCCGACCTCGCGAAGGCGCGCCGCGCGATCGAGGAGACCGTGGACCACCTGCGCGACAGCCTGGGCGAGGAGGACTGGGTCGCGGGCATGAACCCCGAGATCCCGGAGTCGAAGGTGCTCGACAACCCCTACACCTACACGTCCTACGCCGACTCCTCGACGCACAGCCGCTGACGTGCCGGTCGACGCAGGGGAGCGGTCAGCTCCCGCGCTGCGGCCGCGCCTGCCACAGCGCCCAGTCGGCGGCGATCTGGCTCGCGGCGTGCAGCAGCATCGGCAGGTAGTCGCCGGTCAGCGTGTCGACGCTGGTCTCGGCCGCGTGGACGGTGACGTTCATGGCGGCCCGGACCTGTCCCTCGCCGTCGCGCACGGGGACGGCGATCGACCGGATCCCGCGCGCCAGCTCCTCGTCGGCGAGGGCCCAGCCGCGGGCGCGCACCGTGCGGAGCTCCTCGGCGAAGGCGGCCTCGTCGTACGCCGGGTCGGGCAGGCCGGAGCGGGTCGGCTCGGCGAGCACCCGGGCCCGCTCGTCCTCGGGGAGCGCGGCCAGCAGGACCTTGCCCTGCGAGGTCTCCACGGCCGGGAAGCGGGTGCCGATGTCGACCCGCAGCGCGATGATCTTCGGGACCGCGACCCGCGCGACGTAGACGATGTCGGACCCGTCGAGCTGGGACATCGACGACGACTCCCCGGTCCGCGCGACCAGCGCCTCCAGGTGCGGGCGGGCCATCTCCCACAGGCCGAGCGAGCTGGCGTAGGCCGACCCGAGCCGGAGCACCTGCGGGGTGAGCGCGAAGCTGCCGCCGTTGGAGCGCACGTAGCCGAGCTCCTCGAGGGTGAGCAGCAGCCGGCGCGCGGTCGGCCGCGCGAGGTCCGTCGCCGTGGCCACCTCGGCGAGCGTCATCGTCCGGTGGTGGGCGTCGAAGCACGCGAGGATGTCCAGCCCGCGCGCGAGCGCCTCCACGAAGTCGGGCCCACTTCCTCTGCCTGCCATGCGCAGATGTTCGCACAGCGGACGCTCAGAGGACACCTGCGTGCGGCGAACCGCCGTCATGCGGACATCTGTACGACCGAGAGGACAGCCTGATGGCGAAGCTGGTGGCGATCCTGGCCACGACCCACCATCCCTTCTACTTCAAGACGAGCCAGCTGCCCCCGGAGGAGGCGCCGCCGTTCGCGGCTCCCTGGGTCAGCGCCGTCGAGGCCTACCGGGAGACGCTGACCCGGGCGCGGCCCGACGTGCTGGTGATGGTCGGCTCGGACCACTTCCACCAGCTGTGGCTCGACAACATGCCGCAGTTCCTGATCGGCAAGGCGCCGTACTACGACGGCAACTGGGAGAACGAGATGCGGGAGTTCGGGCTCCCCAAGCTCTTCTTCAAGGGTCACGAGGAGCTCTCGGCCTACATGCTGCGCGAGGGCATCGACAAGGGCTTCGACCTCGCCTTCTCCAACGAGCTGCGCGTCGACCACTCGGTGACCTGCCCGATCTTCACGGTGCGCCCCCAGAACGACCTGCCGATCGTGCCGATCTACACCAACATCTTCGCCCCGCCGCTGCCCCGCCCCGAGCGGTTCGTCCAGCTGGGGAAGACGATCCGCGAGATCATCGACGCCTGGCCGAGCGACCTGCGGGTCGCGGTGATCGGCACCGGCCACCTCTCCCTGGAGCTCGGCGGCCCGCGCCAGTTCGGCCCGCACGGACCGGACCCGGAGTTCGACGCCCGGGCGGTGCGGTGGATCGCCGACGGCGACATCGACGGCTGCCTCTCGAGCGTGACCCTGGACAGCCTCCACGCGCCCGGCAACGCCACTCACGGGTTCATGGACTTCATGCTGATGATGGGGATCGCCGGCCACACCCGGGCCGACTACGCCGACAACCTCGACCTCTTCCACACCATGGAGGCGTACTTCACCTGGTACCCCGACCCTTCCCTCATCGACGGGCCGCCGCTGACCTCGAAGGGAGCGCTCCTGTGAGCAAGTACCTCGTCAACAAGTTCCTCTTCACGATCGACCGCGACCACGAGCTCACCGAGCGCTACCGCGAGGACCCGGCCGGGACCGTCGCCTGGTGGGAGGCCGAGGAGGCCAACCGCCTGCTCAACTGCATCGACGCGGAGAAGAGCACCTGGCTCTCCTTCACCGACGCCGAGCGGACGGCGCTCACGACCCACGACCACGTCGCGCTCTTCGAGATGGGCGCCCACCCGTTCCTCACGCTCACGCTGTGGATCGCGATGTTCGAGCGCGACTTCGACGAGCCGCTGGGGATGCAGCTCGACTACGCCGCCAAGCTCGCCCACCTCGGGCTGCCCTACCCGGACATCGCCACCTGACGGCGGCCCGGGCACGGGCTCAGGCGTGCGGGATCCCGTGCCCGCCCTTGCGGGACTGGTAGGTGCCGGAGAGCTCGTCGTACGTCGCGCGCAGCCGGTCGACCCGCTCGGCCAGCGCGGGGCTGGTCGCGACCGCGGCCGCCAGGTCGTGGGTGGTGAAGAAGTCGTTGACCCGGTTGTAGAGGTCGCGGCCGGGAGCCGGCACGGGCCGGTCGGGGTCGGGCACGGCGTAGACGCCGCGCAGGATCGCGATGTCGTGCGGGATCGCGAAGGAGTCCTGGGTGTCGGCGTAGTCGAAGAGGTACCAGCACTCGGAGAAGCCGCCCCACGCCAGGCCGGAGAGGCACAGCGAGCACGGCTCGTGGGTCGCCAGGAAGACGCAGTCGCCGGGTACGGGGCGGTCCTCTGCCGGCAGCTCGTGGAAGCGCTTGATGGCGTGGATCTCCCCGTGCCACAGGGGGTTCTCGATCTCGTTGTTGGTCTCGGCGACCACGACCGAGAGGTCGGAGCGGCGCAGGATCGCGGCGCCGAAGACCTTGTTGCCGCGGGCCACGCCCTCCCGGGTCAGGGGAACGACGTCGTGCTCGATGACCTCGAGGAGGCGGGCGTGGTCCATGGCGCAGATCCTAGGATCTGCGCCATGCGGGAGGCCCGGTGGATCGTCGTGCTCCTCGGCTTCCTCGTCGCCTGTCTCCTCGTCGCAGCCCTGGTCTCCGGCTCCCCGGTCGGCGTCGGCGGGGCCGTGGTGGCGTCCGCCGCCCCGGTCTGCTGGTGGCGTGGCGACCGCGCCCGGGACCGCGGAGCGCGCACCGGCGACCGCACGGCGTACCTCGCCGAGTTCGCCTGGTCGGTGGTCGCGGTCTGCCTGCTCGGCACCGGCTACGCCGTCCTGGTCCTGGCGCTGTCGCACGGCTGGTGATCCGGCATCCTTGTCCCATGCGCTTCACCGAGCACGAGCTGACCGCGGCCCTCACCGGGACGGCCAAGAGCGTCCTCGGCGCGCAGGACCGCGACGTGCGCAAGGGCCGCCGGACCGAGGAGGAGGCCTGGGAGGCGCTGACCCGCTTCGAGCGCTTCCAGCTCCTCGACGGCCTCGGCGACCAGCTGCTCGCGACCCTGGTCGCGCTGCCCGACGTGGACGTCGAGCCGGGGACGACACCGTCCTACACCGACGAGCAGGTCACGGCGGCCGTCGAGGCCCAGCTCGGCGAGGAGGGTGGCCGGCTGCGGCGCGCGGCGCTGCTCAAGGGCCGGGTCGCGCTGGTCCAGCTGGCGCTGTCCCACCTGCCGCCGCGCCAGGACCCGGACGCCCTCATCGTCCCCGACCACCTCTGAGCCGGTGCGCGCGCGACGGCTCCTGCTCGCGGGCTGCCTCCTGGTCGTGCTCGTGCAGGCGGTGCTGCTCGCGACGATGGCCCGCGGTGGTGGCGACCGCGAGCCCCACGACGTCCCGATCCTGATCGCCGCGCCGGCGGTGGTCGCCCACCAGCTGGCCACCGAGGCGAACGCCATGCCCGCCGATCCCTTCGACGCCACGTGGACGGACGACGCCGCCGACGCCCGCGGCCAGGTCGAGGACGGCGAGGTCGTCGCGGCCGTGCTGGTCGACCTCCGCGGCACCCGGGACGTCGTGCTCGTCCACGCCGCCCTCGACGACGACCTGACCGACGCCGTCGTCGACCGGGTGCGGGCCGTGGAGAAGAGCCGAGACCGGACCGTCGAGGTGCAGCGGCTCGCGCCGTCGGACGCAGGCGGCGCCTCCCGGATCCGGTGGTACGCCCTGTGCTGCGGCCTCCTCGGCCTCGCCTTCGCCCTGGCCGTGTCGCTCACCCGCGGCCCGGTGGCGGCGTCGGCCGCACGCGGCGTGGTCCGGGTCGTCGGCCTGGGCGCGGCGTCGCTCGGAGGCGCCGCCCTCCTCCAGCTGGTGCCGGCGCTGCGACTCCCCGGCCACCACCTCGCCGTCGTCGCCATCGGGGCGGCCCTGTCGTTCGCGCTCGGCGCGATCACGTTCGCCCTGGAGGCGCTGCTCGGTCTGGTGGGACTCGTCGCGATGGCCGCGACGACCTTCCTGCTCTCGACCCCGCTGCTCTCCGGCACCAGCCGCTACCTGCTGCCCACGCCGTGGCCGACCGTGACGCCGTGGCTCCCGTGCGGTTCCGCCCTCGACGCGCTGGCCGACGTGGCCTACCTCGACCCGGGCCGGAGCACGCGGTCGGTCCTGCTGCTCGCGGGGGCCGGCGCCCTCGCGGTCGTCGCGCTGCTCCTGGCCCGCTGGCTGCGCGACACCCCCGACGAGACCGATGCCGCCGGGACGGGCACGCACCTGTCGCTGCGGCACTGGCGGGCATGGGTCGTCGGGGCCGTCGTACCGCTGGGTGTGCTCATGGGCGTCGCGGTCTCGGTGGTGCCGACGGCGCTCGCCGGTACGCCGTTCCTGCCCAGCCAGGCCTCGGAGACGTCCTGCGTCCAGGACGCCAGCACTGCCCGGAGCGTGCCGGACCTCAACCACCAGATCGCCTCGCTCCAGGGCACCCCGGCCTTCAAGGGCGCCGACGTCGGCGCGGACGTCCAGCTGCAGGACGGGCGCTTCCTGCTGGTCTTCGGCGACACCCTGCGCGGCCCGTCCTTCGACGGCCCGACCTGGGCGCGCAACTCGATGATGCTGTGGGACACCGACTGCGTGTCGGTGGTGCTGCCGCACTCGAAGGGCGCGCTGATCCCGGACCGTGCCGACGGTGTCGGCTACTGGCCGATGTCGGTGGCCGTGGCGCACCGCCCGGGCTACGACCTGGTCGTCGTCTCCACCCAGCGGGTCGCGACCACCGGAGGTGGGTCCTTCGACTTCGCCAACGTGGGTCCCGCACTCGCGGTCTTCGTGGTCGAGGCCGGCGGCACCCCGCAGCTGATCGCGACCGAGGACGTCGGCGCGGACGACTCCGACACCGGCCGCCCCGAGTGGGGCGCCGCGCTGGCCGGGACCGGCGACACCGACGACGACTGGCTCTACCTCTACGGCACCGCCCGCGAGGAGGACGCGACGACGCCCGGCTTCACGCTCCAGGTGGCGCGGGTGCGCCCCGACGACGTGCTCGAGACCGAGGACTGGCGCTACTGGGACGGGTCCCGGTGGCAGCGCGACGCGGGCAGCGCCGCCGTGGTGCTGCCGGCGGCGGACGGGGTGTCGCAGACGCTCAGCGTCTTCCGCCAGGGCGACCGCTGGTACGCCCTGAGCAAGCTGGGCGGGGACATCGGCGACCAGGTCGCGATCTGGACGGCGCCCGGACCGACCGGGCCGTTCACGCTCTCCGGGCCGGTGGCCACGCTGCCGACCGACCCGGACAGCGGCGAGGTCACCTACATGCCGCTCGCGCACCCGCAGATCCTCGACCGGCCCGGGACGATGGTGGCGTCGTACAGCCGCAACAACACCGACGCGAAGTCGGTGGAGGCGGACCCGACGCTCTACCGGCCCCGGTTCCTGCGGATCCGGCTGCCTCACTGAGCGGGCTCGCCGCTCCCGTCAGACGGCCTCCTTCCACGGGTCGTGGTCGGCGAGGATCCGGTCGACGCGAGCCTGGTCGAGCCGGGAGACGACGTACTGGCTCTCCTGGGCGTCCCGGACGCACTTCGCGAGGCTGAAGGAGGAGGTCACGAGGAAGACGGTGCCGAGGGCGAGGAAGGCCTTGGGCCACGGGTCGGCCGGGAGGTAGTAGACGGCGACGAGCATCGTGAAGAGGGCCAGTCCGAAGGCGATCGCGGACTGGGCGTAGAAGGCGGCGGTGTTCTTGGCGGCGGGCGCTTTGCTGTCCATGGGTCAACCCTCGGCCGCGCGGCGGGGCGCCGGCATCCGCACGGGTACTCAGGTTCGTGGCGCCTCGGTGCGAGACTGCCCGCGTGAGCTCGTGGACCTCAGCCGCGTCGATCGCGATCAAGGACCGGATGTTCCGAGCTCTCGCCGTGCTCCGGGCCATCGTCCTGGTCAACGCGGTCGTGCTCAACATCGTCCGCGCCGACGAGTTCACCCGGCCGGCCGCGGGCGCGGCGTGCGTCGGCGTGATGGTCGGGTGGAGCGCCATCGCCACCTGGGCGTACGGCGACCGCAGCCGGCGCGGCCTGCCCCTGCTGGTCGCCGACCTGGCGGTCGCCGTCGGGCTGCTCGCGGTCACGCCGCTGGTCAAGGGCGCCGACGACAGCTCGAGCGTGCCCGGCTTCTGGGTGATGGGCGCGCTCTTCGCGTGGGCGATCCAGTACCGCCTGCTCGGTGGCCTGGTCGCCGGCGTGCTCCTGGCCGGGGCCGACCTGCAGCGGCAGTCGATCGACGCCTCCGACTACGGCAACGCCTTCCTGCTCGTCATCGGCGGCCCGGTGCTCGGCTACCTCTGCGACTCGCTGCAGCAGATGGCGACCGAGCGCGACGTCGCCGAGCGGGAAGCGGCGATGGCCGCCGAGCGGGCGCGGCTGGCGCGCGTCGTGCACGACGGCGTGCTCCAGGTGCTGGCCCTGGTCCAGCGTCGGGGCAAGGAGCTGGGCGGTGAGGCCGCCGAGCTCGGTCGCCTCGCCGGGGAGCAGGAGCGCGAGCTGCGCACCCTGATCCGCGCGCAGGACGCCCTGACCGCACCGGGCGGCGGCACGATGGACCTCGGTGCGGAGCTGGCCCGGCTCGAGCACGGCCGCAACGTGACCGTCTCCGGCCCGGCCGACCCGGTCGACCTGCCGGCCGCCACCGTCCGCGAGCTCGTCGCCGCGACCGGCGCCTGCCTCGACAACGTCCGCGAGCACGTCGGCGCCGACGCCCCGGCCTGGGTGCTGCTGCAGGCCTTCCCCGACCGGGTCGAGGTCGCGGTCCGCGACGACGGCCCCGGCATCCCGGACGGCAGGCTGGCCGAGGCCGCCGCCGAGGGCCGGCTCGGCGTCACCGAGGCGATCCGCGGCCGGGTCGCCGACCTCGGCGGCACCGCCGAGCTGACCAGCGGCTCCTTCGGCACCGAGTGGGAGCTCGTCGTACCCCGAGGAGGAACACAGGCATGAGCATCCGGGTGATGGTGGTCGACGACCACCCCATGTGGCGCGACGCGGTCGAGCGCGACCTCGCCGACGCGGGGCTCGACGTCGTCGGCGTCGCGGCCGACGGCCGGCAGGCGCTGGCCCGCTTCGCGGCCGTGCGCCCGGAGGTCGTGCTGCTCGACCTGCAGATCCCCGAGCCGGACGGCGTGGCGGTCACCGCCGCGATGGTCGAGCAGGACCCGGAGGTGCGGGTGCTGATCCTCTCCGCCTCCGGCGAGCAGGCCGACGTGCTCGCCGCGGTGAAGGCCGGCGCCACCGGCTACCTGGTGAAGTCGGCCTCGCGCGAGGAGCTCCTCGCCGCCGTACGGCGGGTCGCCGACGGCGACCCGGTCTTCACCCCGGGGCTGGCGGGCCTGGTGCTGGGCGAGTTCCAGCGGATCTCCGAGGCGCCCGAGCCCGACCCGCTCGAGCCGCGGCTGACCGACCGGGAGACCGAGGTGCTCAAGCTCGTGGCGAAGGGGATGAGCTACCGGCAGATCGCCGAGCGGCTCGTGCTCTCGCACCGGACGGTGCAGAACCACGTGCAGAACATCCTCGGCAAGCTCCAGATGCACAACCGGGTCGAGCTGACCCGCTACGCCATCGAGCGCGGCCTCGACGAGGAGTAGTCCTCGTCGTCGGGCCCGGACGGGACCTCGGCCTCGGGCTCGCCCTCGATCGAGACGTGCGGCAGCAGCCGATCGAGCCACCGCGGCAGCCACCAGGCCGCGCGGCCGAAGAGCACCAGGGCCGCGGGCGCGAGGGTGACGACGAGGATCCCCGCCAGCAGCACCGCGACCGAGAGGCCGACACCGAACTGCTTGATGGTCGGGTCGGCGTTGAGGATGAAGCTCCCGAAGACCGTCGTCATGATCAGGGCCGCCGTGGTGGTGATCCGCGCGCTCGCGCCCAGGCCCGACCGCACCGCCTGCCGTGGCTCCTCGCCGGCGTGGTGGTGCTGCTGCACGTGGCTGACCAGGAAGACCTCGTAGTCCATCGAGAGCCCGAACAGCGCGGCGAACATCATCAGCGGCACGTAGCTCGCGATCGGTACCGAGCTGTCCGCGGTGTCGATGCCGAGCAGCGAGACCGCCCAGCCCCACTGGAAGGCAGCGGTGAGCACGCCGAAGGCGGCCGCGGCCGACAGCACGTTGGTGACCGCCGCCTGCAGGGGGATCAGCAGCGACCGGAAGGCGATCATCAGCAGCACGAAGCCCAGCAGCACGACGGTCCCGATGACGAGCAGCAGGCGCGCCGAGATCAGGGAGGCGAGGTCGACGTACGACGCCGTGTAGCCGCCGACGTACGACGTGATGCCGCCGCCTTGGTTGGTCTCCGGGAGCACCGTGTCGCGGACGTGCTCGACCAGGTGGGCGGTGTCGTCGGAGGCGGGTGCGGTGCTCGGGACGGCCGAGAGCAGGACGACGTCGCCCTTCGTGTTCAGCTGCGGTGGCGTGAGGGTGACGACGCCGGCGGTGCCGGACAGGCCGTCCTGCAGGTGGACGACGCGGGGGTCGGTGCCGCGCGGGTCGCCGCCCGCCTGGGTCACCATGGCGGTCAGCTCCTTCTTGAGCTGCTTCGCCTGCTTCTCCTCCTGCTGGGCCTGCTGCTGCTCGGCCCTCAGGTCGTCGGCCTGCTGCTGGAGCTGGTCGCCCTGCCGCTGGAGGCTGTCGGCCTGCTGCTGGAGCTGGTCGCCCCGGCGCTGGAGCTCGGCGGCCCGCTCCTCGAGCGTGGCCTGCTGCGCGCGGAGGTCGTCGGCCTGCCGCTGGAGCTCGTCGGCCTGCCGTTGGAGGTCGGCCGCTTGTGCCTCCAGCCGCCGGGCCTGGTCGGCGAGGCGTCGGGCCTGCGCCACGAGGGGCGCGAGCTGCCGGCGCACCGCCGCCTCCCGGGCGCGGACGTCGGCCAGTCGCGCCCGCAGCCGGGCCACCCGGTCCGGGTGACCCGCGGCCCGGTCGATGCGGCGCTCGAGCACCCGCTCGCGGACCAGGAGGCGTGCCAGCTCGCGGGCGAGGGGCGCGATCCGGGCGGCCCGGGCGCGGGCCCGGCGTTCGAGCGCGGACTTCTCCGACTCGAGCCGGGCCTGCTTCGCCTCCAGCTCCTGCTGCTGCCGCTGGAGGTCGGCGCCCTGCTGCTCGAGGTCGGCCTTCTCCGACTGGAGCGAGTCCGCCTGCCGCTCGAGCGTCGCCTGCTCGGACTGGAGCTGCGACTTCTGCTGCTCGAGCGAGGCCTGCTCGGCCTCGAGCCTCTGCTGCTCCTTCGGCAGCTGCTTCTGCTTCTTCTCCAGGTCCTGCTGGAGCGAGGTCGCCTGGTCGTACTTCTGCGTGTACGCCTCGCTCGGCGCCGCGACCGGGTCGAGCCGGGAGGCGACCTGGAGCGGACCGTTGTAGCCGACGCCGAAGCCGGCCGCGACCAGGTCGTAGGCCTGCCGCTCGGTGGTCTCCGGCGACGTCGCCCCGATGTCCTCCTGGCCGAGCTCCAGGCTGAAGACCGGGACGATCAGCGGCGCGAGCGCGGCCAGGGAGAGCAGCGCGACGGCGAGCGGGTGGCGGCGTACGACGCCGGCCCAGCGCGCCCACAGCCCGGCTCCGTGGCGGCCGCGCGGTCGGAGGAAGGCGGGCAGCGAGAGCCAGGCGATCCGGTGGCCGAGCAGGCCGAGGAAGGCCGGCAGGAGGGTGATCGCGACCAGCACCGCCGCCACGACCGCGATCGCGGCCGCCAGGCCGAGGGTGCTGACGAGGGGGATGCCCGCGACGCCGAGGGCGAGGAGGGCGATCACGACCGTGCACCCGGCGAAGACGATCGCGCTGCCGGAGGTGGCGACCGTCCGGGCGATCGAGTCGACGACGTCCATGCCGTCGCGCAGGTGGTCCTGGTGACGGGTGATGAGGAAGAGCGCGTAGTCGATGCCGACACCGAGGCCGATCATCGTGGCCAGCGTCGGGCCGCTCGTCGGGACCGCGAGCACGTGCCCGAGCAGCCCGACCGTGGCGAGCGCGACGCCGAGCCCGACCACGGCCGAGACGATCGGCAGCCCCATCGCGACCAGGCTGCCCAGCACGAAGCTGAGGATGATCATCGCGGCGATGATGCCGACGACCTCGCTGGTCTCCGACTCGTCCGTGGAGAGCGTCGTACCGATGGATCCGCCGGCGGCGGTGGTGATCCCGGCCTTCTGCGCGGGCTCGGTCGCGTCCAGGACCCGCTGCGCGAGCTCCTCGGTCAGGTCGCCGGACCCGATGTCCATCAGCACCGGCGCGAACGCCGTCTGTCCGTCGTCCGAGAGCAGCCCGGCCGTCTGGCCGCCGCTGCTGACCGGGTTGGTGACGCTGTGGACGTGCGGCAGCTTGCGCATCGCCTTGACGGAGTCGACGACCGCCTGGTGGTAGCGGTCGTCGGTCAGCCTCCCGTCGGTCACGTCGAAGACGATCGGGTTGACGCCGTTCTGCTGCGGCGGGAAGCGCTCCTCGAGCAGGTCCTTCGCCGCCTGGCTGCCGGTGCCCGGCAGGGACAGGTCGTTGCCGGTCTGGGCGCCGATCGTGGCCACCGCGGTGCCGACGCCGACCGCGACCAGCACCCACACGGCGACGACGACCAGCCCGTGCCGGGCGCAGAAGGAGCCGAGAGCGTGCAGCAGACGGCCCACTGAATCCTCCAACTCCCCGACCCCCGAGCATGTCGGGGGCCGGGCGGGAGGTGCCCGGGATGCGGGACCGCGTCCCCGATCTGGGGTATTCGCGCGGTGGGTGCTTGCGTGGTCAGCCCAGGGCGGTGTCGACCACCGACTTCGCCTCCTCCTGCACCTGGGCGAGGTGCTCGGGGCCGCGGAAGGACTCGGCGTAGATCTTGTAGACGTCCTCGGTGCCGGACGGGCGGGCGGCGAACCACGCGGACCCGGTGGTCACCTTCAGGCCGCCGATCCTCGCGCCGTTGCCGGGCGCCTCGGTGAGCTTGGCGGTGATCGGCTCGCCGGCCAGCTCGGTCGCGGTCACCGCGTCCGGGGAGAGCGCCGCCAGCGCCGCCTTCTGCTCACGCGAGGCGGCCGCGTCGATGCGGGCGTACGCCGGCTCGCCGTGCTCGGCCACCAGGTCGGCGTACCGCTGCGACGGCGTCTCGCCGGTGCGGGCCAGGATCTCCGAGGCGAGCAGCGCCAGGATGATGCCGTCCTTGTCGGTCGTCCAGACCCCGCCGTCGCGGCGCAGGAAGGACGCTCCGGCCGACTCCTCGCCGCCGAAGCCGAACGAGCCGTCGATGAGGCCGGGCACGAACCACTTGAAGCCGACCGGCACCTCGACGAGCTCGCGCCCGATCGAGGTGGCGACGCGGTCGATCATCGAGGAGGAGACCAGGGTCTTGCCGATCCGGGCGCCGGCCGGCCAGTCCGGCCGCGCCCCGCCGAAGAGGTAGCCGATCGCGACCGCGAGGAAGTGGTTGGGGTTCATCAGCCCGGCGTCCGGAGTCACGATGCCGTGCCGGTCGGAGTCGGCGTCGTTGCCGGTCGCGATGTCGTAGCGGTCCTTCTGGGCGATCAGCGACGCCATCGCCGAGGGCGACGAGCAGTCCATCCGGATCTTGCCGTCCCAGTCGAGGGTCATGAAGCGCCAGGTGGGGTCGACGAGCGGGTTGACCACGGTCAGGTCGAGGCCGTGCCGCTCGGCGATCTCGCCCCAGTAGGCCACCGACGCGCCGCCGAGCGGGTCGGCGCCGATCCGCACCCCGGCCGCCTTGATCGCGTCGAGGTCGACCACGTGCGGCAGGTCGTCGACGTAGGTCCCCAGGAAGTCGTACGCCGACGCCGCGGCCCGGGCCCGGGCGAAGGGCACCCGCTGCACACCGTCGAGGCCGGCCCGGATGAGCTCGTTGGCGCGGGCCGCGATCACCGACGTGGCGTCGGAGTCGGCCGGGCCGCCGTGGGGCGGGTTGTACTTGAAGCCGCCGTCGTACGGCGGGTTGTGGGACGGCGTGACGACGATCCCGTCGGCCAGCCCGCCGCCCGTGACCCGCCCGGCGTTGGCGCGCAGGATCGCGTGCGAGACCGCCGGCGTCGGCGTGTAGCCGTCGCGGTCGTCGACGAGGACGGTGACGTCGTTCGCGGCCAGCACCTCCAGCGCCGAGGCCCAGGCCGGCTCGGAGAGGCCGTGGGTGTCGCGGCCGAGGAAGAGCGGTCCGTCGTACCCCTGCGAGCGGCGGTAGTCCACGATCGCCTGGGTCGTGGCCAGGATGTGGGTCTCGTTGAAGGCCGTGCGCAGCGACGAGCCGCGGTGGCCGCTGGTGCCGAAGGCGACCTGCTGGTCGGGATCCTCCGGATCCGGGACGCCGGTGTAGTAGGACGTCACCAGGTGGGCGACGTCGACCAGGTCGGCGGGTTCGGCGGGCTGTCCGGCACGAGGGTCGCTCATGGGGCCATCATGCCCGCGCGGGTGCGCTCCCGAATCGTGCCCGGGCGGCCTGGGCCGAGATCCCGAGCGCCTTCCCGATCTCCGTCCACGAGACGCCGCGCCCGCGGATCATGTGCACCCAGTCCCGGAGGAAGTCCTCGGCCTGGGTCACGGTGCCCGCGATCAGCCACAGCCGGCTGAGCAGGTGGGTCTCGGACATGTCGGCCCACGGCTTCGGCTCGACGATGCCGGTCGCCTGGAAGTCGGCGAGGCCGCGGGCGTTGTCGTCGATGCAGTCGCCGCAGATGAACGCGCCGAGACCACCGCACAGCGGCGGGTCGTAGCTGCCGGTCTCGCCGCAGAACGAGCAGTGCTTGGACGTCGGGTCCTGGTCCATCCATCTCCCCCGATACGGACAGTGTGTGGCGGAATAGTGGCAGATCCTTACCTCCGCGTCATGAGCACGTCACGGTTCCGTCCTGCAGGCACGGGAACGTCGCTCAAGAATCGCCCGCACGAGCCGATGTCCCAGGTACGCCTCCTCCAGTTGGGTCCTCCATGACAGTCACCGCGCTCGCCCTGCCCGCCGCCCTGCCGGCCCCGGTCACCGTGGCGCGACCGCACCCGTGCCTGGCGGCCGTGGCCCGGCGGGCCGGCACCAACATGGCGATCGGGTGCCTCGTCCCGGCGGCGGTCTTCTACACCGTCGTCTGCGCCTCAGGTGTCTGGACCGCCATCGTCGCCGCGCTGGTCTGGTCGTACGGCGCGCTCGGGTGGCGGGCCCTCACCGGCCGGCGGACCTCGGGGCTGCTGCTGCTGACGACGGCCGTCCTCACCGCCCGGACCCTGGTGGCGCTGCTGGCGAACAGCGCCTTCGTCTACTTCCTCCAGCCGATCGTCCTCGACGTCGCGATCGCGACGATGTTCCTGCTCTCGCTGCGGACCGCGCGGCCGGTCGTCGCCCGCCTGGCCGCGGACTTCTACCCGCTCGACGACGAGCTGGCCGCCCGGCCGCGGATCGTCCGGCTCTTCCGCGGCCTCACCGTCTTCTGGGCCGTGCTGTGGCTGGCGAAGGCCACGATCGGGCTGGCCCTCCTGCTCTCGCAGCCGCTCGAGACCTACGTCCTGGTCAAGGGCATCACCGTGCTGGCGATCAACGCGACCGCGATGACCACGACGCTCGTGGCCGCGGCGTACGTCGGCCGCCGCGAGGGGATCCTCGCTCGCGGGCGCTGAGTCGCGGCACGGCTGCCGCGTCGTAGGATCTCGCCCGAGATGTGGTTCGCGCGCACGGCCGTCCTGGTGGGCGTCGGCCTCCTCTGCTGGGCCCTCGGCCCGCTGGTGCTCCTGCTGGGGGCGCTCTCGCTGCTGCACCCCCGGGTGCGGGCCTGGCTGCGGCCCACCCGCCGTGTGGTGCTGGTCGCGGGAGCGGTCGTGCTGGTGCTGGCCGGCGTCGTCTGGCTGGTCCCCGACGGCTGGGTCCGGGTCCCGCCCGGTGCCGGCACGTGGGTGACCCCGTCGTACGTCGGCCGCCCGACGATCGGCGACGGCGAGCTCGGGCCGGGCGGCGAGTCGCCCCAGGTGCGGACCCGCTTCTACGGCCTGGCCGGCTGCCAGCGGCTCGACCCGGTTGCCGAGGGCCGGCTGGTCACCGTGTGCGGCGACGACGAGCCCGTGCTGCGGCTGGTCGACGCCGACAGCCTGCACCAGCAGGAGTCCGTGCGGCTGCCGGGCTCCGGCTGCACCGGCCGGCTCGCGGTCGGCGGCGGCCGAGTGGTCGCGTCGAGCGGCCGGCAGGTGCTGACGGTCGGTGTCCCCGACCTGGTCGTGGACCAGTCGGTCGACCTCGCGGGCACGCTCGGCGACGGTGACTGCGTGACTGGGCTCGCGGTCGACGGCGACCGCACCTGGTTCGCCTCCCGCGACGGCGTCGTCGGCGCGATCACCGGCACGTCGGTCGCGAGCGTCGACATCGACGACGAGGTCGCGCGGCCGATCGCGGTCGACGCGGGCACGGCGTACGTCGCGGGCGCGACGGCGCTCCACCGGGTCGGCCTGCGCGGCGGGAAGGCCGTGGTCGACTGGTCGGCGGCGTACGACAGCGGGACGCCGGGCAGCGCCCCGGTGCCGCTGCCCGGTGGCCTGGTCGCGACCGCGATGAACCGCGACCCCCGGCTCCAGGTCGTCGTCCACTCGGTCACGGACGGCGGGGTGGTCTGCCGCGCCGAGGTCTTCGACGACGACGAGGGAGCGACCGACGACGGCATGGTCGCGGCCGGCTCGGGCGTGGTCGTGCAGAACTCCGACGGGTACGCCGGCGTCCGCTCGACGATCCTCGGCCGGACCACGTCGCGCGGCATCGCGCGCGTCGAGGTCGCCGGCGGGGAGTGCCGGGTCGCCTGGACGACGGACATGGACGCACCGAGCGGCACGCCCGCCGTGTCGGCCGACCGCGACCTGGTCTACGTGTGGGCCAAGCGGCACAGCTGGCTCGGCGTGGACGCCTGGTACCTCAGCGCCCTCGACCTGGGCACCGGCCGCCTGTCCTGGGCGAGCCGGGTCGGCCTCGGGCCGCTCCTCGACAACCACCACGGCGTGGTCACCCTCGACGACGGCGCGGCGTACGCCCCCGTGCTCGGCGGGCTGGTGCGGGTCGCGGACCGGTCGTGACCGGACCGGGGTCGTGTAGCGCCGCCGGAACATGTAACGCGGAGTTACAGGCTCCTCCGGGGCGTTGTGCCGGGGCGGAAGGGGCCGTAACTCCGCGTTACATATTCGGACGGGCGGGTGCGGGTCGTGACCGTCAGGGGAAGCGGACGCCGGTCACGTCCTCGCTGATCTGCCACAGCCGCCGCTGCGCGGTCTCGTCGTAGGACAGCTTGTTGCTCGTGGTGACCTGCGGTGCGCCGCTCCACCCGGCGAGACCGCTCGGTCCGCAGTACGTCGCGCCGGGCAGGTCGGCCGTGGCCGCCATCAGGCTCGGGGCGGCGCCCTCCAGCGGCGTGCTCGGCGAGACGAGCCTGATCGCGCCGTCCAGGATCGAGGCGATCCCGCCGCTCGAACGGCCGTACTGCCCGTTGGCGGCGAGGTGGGTCGAGGCGAAGCCCGGGTGCGCCGCGAGCGCCTTGACCGGCACCTCCGCGCGCCGCAGTCGCCGGTCGAGCTCGTAGGTGAAGAGCAGGTTGGCCAGCTTCGTCTGCCCGTAGACCGGCCAGCGCTGGTAGCGCCCCTCCTGCACCCGCGGGTCGTGCAGCGGCGCCCGCCGCGCGATCCGGTGCATCTGCGACGACACCGTCACCACGCGGCCGTGGCCGCTCGCGGCGAGCTGGGGGAGGAGCAGGCCGGTGAGCAGGAACGGCCCGAAGTGGTTGGTCGCCATCTGCTGCTCGAGGCCGTCGGCCGTGCGGTGGTAGGGCGTGCCCATCACGCCCGGGTTGTTGACCAGCACGTCGAGGGGGCCGAGGCCGCTGGCGATCGCCGCGCCCCGGCGTACCGACCCGAGGTCGGCGAGGTCGACGACCACCTGGTCGAGCGCGGCGTCCGGCACCTCGTCGCGGATCACGCGCGCGGTCTCCTGCAGCCGTGCCTCGGTGCGGCCGGCGAGCACGACGCGGGCGCCGCGGCGGGCCAGCTCGAGGGCGGTGTGGTGGCCGAGCCCGCCGACGGTGGTGCCGGTGACCAGCACGGTCCGGCCCGTCTGGGCGGGGAGGTCCGCGAGCGACCAGGTGTCCCGACGCGTCACGGGGTGGTGGCCATCGCGTCGACCACGCGCTGCCCGAGCGCCGTGTCGCCGGCGACCTGGACGGTGCCCGGCTCCGGGGCGCAGCGGCCGCCGGCGAGCCGGATGAAGGCCTCCCGCTCCATCCGGAGGGTGATCGTCGGGTCGGCCGGCGCCGCGGAGAGGCGCTCGCCGCGACCGGCGTCGTTGACCGCGAAGGCGTACGGCGCGCTGCCGTCGATCTCCAGCACGGCCGTGGTGCCGGCCGGGGCGCCGACCCGCTTGGCGAGCACGTAGCCGAAGCCCTCGGCGAGGTACTCCGCGGTGTGCTGCGCGGCCGGTGAGCTCATGCCGCCCGGCCGGTCGACGGCCCGGCGGATGTCCTGCTCGTGCATCCAGACGTCGAGCGGCCGGTTGCGCAGCAGGGTGCGCCAGTCCCACGGGACGCCGCCGAAGATCGTCTCGGGCTTCGCGGACGCGTCCGTGGGTGGGTCGGCGAGCAGCGCGGTGTGCCGGGCGGTGGTGGCCGACCGGATCTCGTTGATGATCGCGTCGGGGCTGGCGTCGCGTCGGTTGACCACGCCGATCTCGGTGTAGAGGCCCATCAGGCCGGTCACGTGCGGCGGCTCACCGACGTCGGCGGTCTCCTCGTCGGCGCCCGCGAGCCGCGACTCGAGGTGGGCGGTGTGGGAGGCCACGGCCCGGACGTCCCAGCCGGGGAGGTCCGTCGGGGTGGACCACTCCTCCTCGGGGAGCTCCTCGAGGAGGTCGGTGAAGTCGTTGATCGCCTGCCACCAGACCTCGACGTACCCGGCCAGGAGCTGTCTGTCGCCGTCACTCATGGTGCAGCACCCTAGCCAGCAGCAAGGGATACCGCGATGCCCAGCATGGTCAGGCCGATCAGCACGTCGAGCACCTGCCAGGCGCGCGGCCGCGCGAGCAGCGGCGCGGCTCGCCGGGCGCCGAAGCCGAGGGCGCAGAACCACACGGTGCTCGCGACGCACGCGCCGAGCGCGAACCACCAGCGCCCCGTCGATCCCTCGTGGTTGGCGATGGTGCCGAGCAGCAGCACGGTGTCGAGGTAGACGTGCGGGTTGAGCCAGGTCAGGGCCAGCGCGCGTCCGGCCACTCCGCGGCGGCTGCTGGTGCCGTTGCCGGACGCCCGCAGTGCCTCGGCCCGGCGGGCGCGCAGCAGCGAGCTCACGCCGTACCAGGTCAGGAAGGCGACGCCGAGCCACCGGACCACGTCGAGCACCCACGGCGCGCGCTCGACGATCGTCCCGATCCCGCTGACGCCGGCGGAGATCAGCACCACGTCGGAGAGCGTGCAGATCGCCACCACCAGGCCGACGTGGTCGCGCGCGAGTCCCTGCCGCAGCACGTAGGCGTTCTGCGCGCCGATGGCGACGATGAGGGACAGGCCGGTGAGCAGGCCGGCCGTCCCGGAGTGCAGGGGGGTGGAGTCGAGCACGACGATCACGCTAGGACCACGCCCATATGAAGACCAGCGAATGTTTCTTCAGGACCATTAGCATCGCTTCATGGACGTCGTGCCCGCCCAGCTCGAGGCCCTGGCCGCGATCGCCGACCACGGCACGTTCGAGGCCGCGGCCCGCGCGCTGCACGTGACGCCGTCCGCGATCAGCCAGCGGATCCGCGCCCTCGAGTCGGAGGTCGGCCAGGTCGTCGTACGGCGCGGCTCGCCGTGCGCGCCGACGCCGGCCGGCGAGGTGCTCGTGCGGCTCGCCCGGCAGACGCGGCTGCTGCACGACGAGGTGCGCGACGCGCTGGTCCACGGACACCACGGGGTGATCGACCTGCCGGTCGCCGTCAACGCCGACTCGCTCGCGACGTGGTTCCGTGGCGTGCTGGGGGAGGTCGCCGGCTGGGGCGAGGTGGCGCTCCGGCTGCAGGTCGAGGACCAGGCCTACTCCGCCGACCTGCTGCGCAACGGCGAGGTCCTCGCGGCCGTCACCTCGGTGCCGGTGGCGGTGCAGGGCTGCTCGGTCGAGCGGATCGGCACGCTCCGCTACGTCCCGGCGGCCACGCCCGAGGTCGCGGCCCGGTGGCGGCGCGGTCGCGGTCCGGACTGGGCGGCGATGCCGATGGTGGTCTTCAACGAGAAGGACGCCCTCCAGCACGACCTGCTCGCGGCCCGCGGCGTCGCCGAGCCGCCGGTGGTGCACCGGGTCCCGACCTCCGCCGACTTCCTCGAGGCGGTCTGCCTCGGCCTCGGCTGGGGGATGATCCCGCAACCGCAGCTGACCCCGCTGCTCGAGACCGGCCGCCTCGTGCCGCTCGGCTCACGGCTCCACGTCGACGTACCGCTCCACTGGCAGCGCTGGCGCCTCGACTCCCCGACCCTGGACCGGCTCACCGACGTCGTCCGCAGCGCCGCCGAAATGCCGAGTCGGCGCTGACTCACCCTGGTGGAGGGTGAATCAGCGCCGACTCGAGGGTGAGGCTGCGCCGACTCGGCTCAGAAGGCCGCCTCGTCGAGGTCCATCACCGCGAGGTCGACGGACTCGGCGAGCTTGCGCTCGGCGGTGATCTTCGGGAGCACGTTCTGGGCGAAGTACTGCGCCGCGGCGACCTTGCCCTCGTAGAACGCCTTGTCCTTGCCCGGCTCGCCGCCGAGCTTCTCCAGCGCGACCTCGGCCTGGCGCAGCAGCAGCCACGAGCAGACGACGTCGCCGAGGACCATCAGCAGACGGCTGGTGTTGAGGCCGACCTTGTAGATGTTGCGGACCTCGTCCTGGGCGGACATCAGGTCGTTGATCATGTGGCCGACCATCGCCTGGGCGTCGTCCAGGGCGGTGGCGAGCAGCTCGCGCTCGTTCTTGAGGCGACCGTTGCCGGCCTCGGACTCGAGGAACTTCGCGATCTCGCCGGCCAGGTGGCCGAGCGCGGCGCCCTGGTCCTTGACGATCTTGCGGAAGAAGAAGTCCTGGCCCTGGATCGCCGTGGTGCCCTCGTAGAGGGTGTCGATCTTGGCGTCGCGGACGTACTGCTCGATGGGGTACTCCTGCAGGAAGCCGGAGCCGCCGAAGGTCTGCAGCGACTCGGTGCCCAGCAGCACCCACGAGCGCTCGGAGCCGTAGCCCTTCACGATCGGGAGCAGCAGGTCGTTGACCTTCTCCGCCATCTCGTCGCGCTCGCCGTTGTGCTCGGCGATCATCACCCGGTCCTGCCAGGTGGCGGTGTAGAGCACCAGCGCGCGCATCGCCTCGGCGTACGACTTCTGCGTCATCAGCGAGCGGCGTACGTCGGGGTGGTGGGTGATCGTCACGCGCGGCGCGGTCTTGTCGGCCGACTGCGAGAGGTCGGCGCCCTGGACCCGCTCCTTGGCGAAGTCGAGCGCGTTGAGGTAGCCGGTCGACAGGGTCGCGATGGCCTTGGTGCCGACCATCATGCGGGCGTTCTCGATGACCTGGAACATCTGCGCGATGCCGTTGTGCACCTCGCCGAGGAGGTAGCCGACGGCGGGCTCGCCACCGCCCACGCCGGGGTCGCCGAAGGTGAGCTCGCAGGTGTTGGACACCTTGATGCCCATCTTGTGCTCGACGTTGGTGACGTAGGCGCCGTTGCGCTCGCCGAGCTCGCCGGTCTCGAGGTCGAAGTGGTACTTCGGCACGACGAAGAGGCTCAGGCCCTTGGTGCCGGGGCCGCCGGCGCCCTCGACGCCGACCGGGCGGGCCAGCACCATGTGGATGATCTGGTCGCTGAGGTCGCCCTCGGCGGAGGTGATGAAGCGCTTGACGCCCTCGATGTTCCAGGTGCCGTCCTCGTTGGGCGTGGCCTTGGTGCGGCCGGCGCCGACGTCGGAGCCCGCGTCGGGCTCGGTCAGCACCATGGTGGTGTTCCAGCCGTGGTCGACGACGAGCTGGGCAATCTTGCGGTCGCGCTCGTTGCCGTTGCGCCACAGCACGCCGGCGAACATCGGACCCGCGCCGTACATCCAGATGGCGGGGTTGGCGCCGAGCACCAGCTCGCCCATCGCCCAGCAGACGCTGGAGGGCGCCGGGGTGCCGCCGAGCTCGGCGAAGGTGGTGAGGCGCCAGAACTCGGCGTCCATCCACGCCTGGTAGCTCTTCTTGAACGACTCGGGCAGCGGCGCCGTGTTGGTCGTCGGGTCGAAGACCGGCGGGTTCCGGTCGGCGTCGGTGAACGACGCGGCGAGGTCCTCGCGGGCCAGGCGGTCGACCTCGGCCAGCACCTCACGGGCGGTCTCGGTGTCGACCTCGGCGAACGGGCCGGTGCCCAGGACCTGGTCGCGCCCGAACACCTCGAAGAGGTTGAACTCGATGTCGCGGATGTTGCTCTTGTAGTGGCTCACTGCCCCACCTTCGCCTTGGAATGCCTGTGGTACTGGTCGGTAACTTCATGGTACGTACCGATCAGTAACCCCGCAATCGAAGTCGCCGAAACATCAGGTGTCCGCGATCACCCGCAGGGCGAGCGCGGGGCAGGCCGCGGCGGCCCGGCGGGCGTCGCGCTCGGCCCCCGGAGGCACGTCCGCGCGGGTCACCACCGGGAAGCCGGCGGCGTCGGTGGTGAGGTTCTCCGCGAGCAGCAGCGCGCACAGCCCGTGGCCGTCGCAGCGGGTCCAGTCGACGTCGATCCTCATCGGGCGCCTCCCGTCGGCAGCACGCCCCGCACCGGGCGACCGCAGTGGCCTCGGTGGACGTGGGCCGCGACCTCGTCGGCGAGCGCGTCCAGCGCGGTGCCGACGAACGCCGCCGTGCCGTCCGGGTGGGCACACGCGCCGCGTCCCGGGAGGCCGGGAACGACGACGCCGAGCCGGGCCAGGGCGTCGCGGTCCGCGTGCCCGGCGGCGAGTGCCGTCAGGTCCCGCGCCACCGAGGCGGTGCCGAACACGCAGGGTCCGCACTGGCCGGCAGACTGCCCGGCGAGCCAGGTCGCGACCGCGGCCACCTCGCCGAGGGCGCAGGTGTCCCGCGGCAGGCGGGCGACGACGGCCGCGTTGAGGGGGAGCCCGGCCGCGCGGAGCGCCGGACGGCTCAGCGTCAGATCCGTCCGGCTCGTCCAGCGGCCGTGATAGCCGCCGACGAGCACCGGTCGGGCGGCGTCGGGCAGCAGCGCCCGCAGGGGCAGCCCGCTGGGCACCTCGACGACACCGGGCGTCGGGACGTCCCCGAGCAGGGTGAGGAGCGTCGTCCCCGGCTCGTGGGGGTCGCCGACCTCGGCGAACCGCGTCGGGCCGAGCGCGGCGAGGACCGCGATCTGGGCGAACGTCTCGACGTTGCTCGCGAACGTGGGGCGACCACCCAGCCCCCGGCGGCTCGGCAGCACCCGGTGCCCCGGGGGCACGGCGGGTCCGCCGTCCAGGCCGCGCATCAGCGCCCGGACCTCGCCGCCGACGAACCGGGCGGGCTGGCGGAGGACCTCGACCGAGATCCCGGTCGGCTCGGACCGCCGGCGCTCGGCGAGCGCGGCGCGGAGCCCGGCGTACGACGCCTCGTCGTGCACCGCCACGACGACCCGCCGCGACCCGAGCGCCTCGGCGACGACGAGCGCGCCGTCCAGGACGAGGTGGGGGACCAGGGTCATCAGCGTGCGGTCCTTGCGGCTCGCGGGCTCGCTCTCGGAGCCGTTGACGAGGACGGAGGTGCCCGGGCCCGACGGGGTCGCGCGGAGCTTGGTGGCGACCGGGAAGGCGGCCCCACCCCGGCCGAGCAGGTGGACCGACTCGGTCGCGGCGACGAGTCCGGTGAGGTCGAGGGGACGGCGGGGCCCGTGCAGGGAGCGGTGCCGGGCGAGGTCGACGGGCGATCCGTGGGTCGCGCCGGCCAGCAGCCGGGCGGAGCCGAGGGCGAGCACGCCCGGTCCGGGGGTGGGGGCGAGCGCGGTCATCGCCGACCTGCCAGGACCCGGGCGTCCTCGCGGGCGACCGCGAGGGGCGCGGCGGCCTCGTGCTCGGCCGTCGCCGTCCGGGCCAGGACGGTGGTGAGCACGAGGGTGACGCCGCCGCCGTAGAGCAGCCAGGACCACCAGGTGCCGGTGTCGGTGCCGGCGAGCAGCCCGTGCGCGAGGCAGAGCACCCAGGTCAGGTAGGCGAGCGCGTGCACGACCCGCCAGCGCCGGGCCGTGCCGAGCCGGGACGCCGCGCGGCCGCGGAGCGCACCGGTGAGTCCGGCCAGCAGGAAGCCGTACGCCGCGAGCGTGCCCAGCCCCAGGGCGAAGCCGCGGTAGCCGGCCGTGAACGGGACGAGTGCCCCGGGGAGCGAGAGGTCGACGTACCTGTCGGTGACGAGCAGCGCGACGTGGAGGGCGAGGAGGCCGAGGGTGAGGACGGCGCTGGTGCGGTGGACCAGCTGCAGGACGAGGCGGCGCTCGCTGCTGCGGCGGCGGCGCGGTCCGACCGGGCCGGTGGCCGAGCGCTGCACCGCGGCGAGTGCGCCGAGCGCCACCGCGATCGATGCCGTCAGGTAGGCGGCGAAGCCCGCGGCGCGGGCGAGGAGCCAGAGCGTCATGCCGCCACCTCCTCGGTCGGCCAGTCGCCGACGGTGCGGACGGTGTCGTCGGTGCGGACCAGGCGTGCGCTGGCGCCGGCGAGGCGCAGCCGCGCCTCCGCCCGGCTGCCCCAGACCAGGGCCGCGGTGCTGAACGTGTTGGCTTCGACCGCCGAGGCGCTCCACACCGTGGCGGTGCGGACCGGACCCGAGGTGGGTCGACCGGTCGCCGGGTCGACGACGTGGTGGGCCGGGCCGTGCGGGGTGTCCCACCGGCGTGCGACGGCCGACGACGTGGCCAGGCCGCCGTGCGTGAGGCCGACGACCTCGCCCGGGCCACCCTCGACCTCGGCGACGCGCACCAGCCACGGCCGCCGTGCGGCGCCGGCGACGGCGATGTCGCCGCCGATCTCGACCAGCGCCGGGCAGCGGTGCGCCGCGGCGATCCGCCGGGCGGCCTCGTCGGCCGTCCAGGCCTTCGCGGTCGCGCCGAGGTCGAGGCGCAGGCCGCGGGGGAGCCCGACCCGGCCCAGGTCGGTGTCGAGCACCACCTTGGTCCAGTCGGCCGCGGCGCCGGTCGGGTCGGTCGCTCGGGCCGCTCGGGGTGACCGCGACCGGACGGTGGCGATGTCCGCGTCGTACCCGAGCGCCTGCAGGGGACCGCCGACCGTGGGATCGACGGCCCCGTCGGTACGCCGGGCGGCGTCCAGCGCGACGGCGACCAGCCGCTGGGCGGTCGGTCCGACGGGCAGCAGCCGGGGAGCCGCGTCGCTGACCACCTCGAGCTCGGAGTCCGGGCGGAAGCGACTGGCGGCGCGCTCGACCGAGGCCATCAGGTCGCGCACGATCCGCTCGCCGGCGTCGGCCGTGCGCTCGTCGGCGTCGACCAGGACCCGGACGGTGCAGGACCAGTCGCGCCACGTGCGGGCGGGGCTCATGACGCGTTCGTCCCGGCCTGCGGCTGCGCGGCCTGGTCGTCCTGGCTGGTCGTCGACGGGGTGGTGACCCCGGTCCTCGACGACGAGCTGCTGCCGCTGTCGTCGCTGTTGCTGTTGCTGGTCGTGCTCGACGTGTCGCCGCCCTGGGTGGACCCCGATCCCGTGTCGTCCGCGGCCTGGGCCGCGGCGACCGTGGCGACGGCGGTCCCGGTCACGGCGACGGCCACGAGGCCGGCGGAGGCGTAGCGGGCTCGGCGGAGCAGCTGGCGGCGGGGGTTCTCGGTCATGCCCCCACGGTGCGTCGGGGGCCGCTAACCGGACCGGAACCGACCCTCAATTCCAGGTCAAATCGACCTGTGTCCCGGCTGAGCCACGATCGGCAGCACCAGCCGTACGACGGTCCACCCGTCCAGGCGGTCGGTCTCGAGCCGCCCGCCGCAGCTCTCCGCGCAGCGTCGGGCGATGTCCAGGCCGAGCCCGGTCGAGCCGCGGTCGCTGCGGCCCCGGTGCACGGCGTCCGGCGGGAGCCCCGGCCCCCGGTCGCGGACCTCCAGGTGCAGCACGCCACCGGCCAGGCCGAGCGACACCGCGAGCGGCGTCTCCTCCGGGGTGTGCGCGATGCAGTTCTCGATCAGCGCGTCGACGGCCGAGCGCAGGTCGTCGGGGGCGCAGGCGACGGTCGCCCCGTGCGTCGCGCGCTCGACGTCGACGTCGAGGACGCGGCCCTGGTCCTCGATCAGGGGCCGCCAGAAGTCGACGCCCTCGGCGACGGTCGTGGCCGGCTCGCACCGCGGGAGCGCGCCCTCGCGCTCCGGGCGGCGCGCGGCCCGGATCACGTCGGTCAGGGTCCGCTCGAGATGGTCGAGGTGCGCCTCGAGCTCCTGGGCCTCGGGGCTCGACGGCAGGCTCTCGACGTCGAGCCGGACCGCGGTCAGCGGCGTGCGCAGCCGGTGGGAGAGGTCCGCGACCGTCTCCCGCTCGGCCGCGAGGAGCTCGTCGATCCGTCCCGCGAGGCGATTGAGGGCGACCGACACCCGGCGTACCTCCGACGGGCCGCTCTCGGTCGCCCGGGCCGCGAGGTCTCCCTGCGAGAGCCGGTCGGCGACGGCCGCGGTGGCGTCGAGCTGGCGGACCAGGCGCCGCGAGACGACCTCGGCCGCGCCCGCGGCGAGCGCCAGCAGCGCGACCGCGACGCCGCCGAGGAGGTAGAGCCGGTCGCGGACGGCGGCCCGCGCGTCGGCGTCGGAGGAGTAGGCCACCACGACGGCCCCGCCGTCCGTGGTCGACACGTGGACGGTGACCAGCTCGCCTCCCGAGATCTCGTGCACCTCGGGCTCGGAGACCGGCATCAGGCCGCCGTCGCGGTCGCCGTCGTCGTCGGGGTCGGACCCGCCGCCGCGGTGGGGGTCGAGGTCCTGGACGGCGGTGTCGGGGAGCTCGGCGCCCACCACCGTGCCGTCCGCGGTCACGACGCTGACCGGGATGGCGTTCTCGCGGTCGTTGACGCGGTCGACGTACGCCGCCAGCGTCGTGGAGTCCGCGTCGCCGGTGCTGACGTAGTCGGCGACGCTGCGCGCGGCCTCGGTCGCCTGCTCGCGCCCCTCCTCGGCGGCCGCGCGGTGGAGCAGGATCCACAGCGGCACCGCGAGCAGCACGAGCACCACGGCGGTCGCGCCGACGGTCAGCGAGAGGATGCGGAGCCGCAGGCTCACGTCGGGTCGACCAGCTTCACGCCGACGCCGCGCACGCTGACGAGGTAGCGCGGCTCGGCGGCGGTCTCGCCGAGCTTGCGGCGCAGCCAGGAGAGGTGCACGTCGACGGTGCGGTCCGCACCGCCCCACGGCATCTGCCACACCTCGGCCAGCAGCTGGCGCTTGGTCACCACCTCGCCCGCACGGGTCGCGAGGGCGAGGAGGAGGTCGAACTCCTTGCGGTTGAGGGTCAGCTCCTGACCGGCCAGCCGCGCCGACCGGGCGACCGGGTCGATCTCGAGCTCGCCGACCACGACACGGGGGTCGGCACGGTCGATGGGTGAGGTCCGTCGGAGGACCGCGCGGACCCGGGCCATCACCTGGGCGGCCGAGAACGGCTTGATCAGGTAGTCGTCCGCGCCCGCGTCGAGGAGCCGCACGATCTCCCGCTCGTCGTCCCGGGCCGTGGCGACCACGACCGGCAGGTCGCTGCTCGCGCGGATCAGCGCCAGGACGTCGCTCCCGTCGAGGTCGGGCAGGCCGAGGTCGAGCACGACGGCGTCCGGGCGGTCGGCCGTGACCGCCCGGATCGCCTCGACAGCCGTGGCGACCGGCACCACGATGGCGCCCTGCTCGGTGAGGCCGCGGGCGAGGGTGCGCCGGATGTCCGGGTCGTCCTCGACGAGCAGCAGCCGCACCATGTCGCTCACGGTAGTGGTGGTCACCCCGAGGTTGCTGCAGTCCCGGACCACGCGGCCTCCGCGCCGCTGTGGCCGATCCGGACGACCTGGACGCCGGTGGCCAGGGCGGCGACGACGGCGAGGGCGCCCGCGCCGAGGACCAGCGCCCGGCGGGTGTCCGGCCGGCGCTCGAGCCACCAGAACACGGCGGCCAGGACGAAGAGCGCGATGGTCAGCGGCAGCAGCTGGTCGCCGAGCTCGGCGTGCCGCTCCACGAGCGCAGACCGGCCGACCTCGTGCTCGAGGTCCTCCCCCGTCGCGGTCGAGAGCGGGGTGAGGACCAGCGCCACGAGCGCCAGGCCCACGGGGAGGGGGCCGGCCCACCGCCGGAAGCGCGGCCAGAGCACCGCGAGCAGGACGACGAGCGCCGCGAGCGGCACGAGGACGGTGGTCGCGTGGACGATGAGCGGGTGCAGCGGGAGTCCGCCGATGGTCGAAGGCATGGCGGCGACGGTCCCGGCCGGCGGGTCAGCGCCGACGCAACAGAGGGTCAAATCAACTTCAAATCCGGGGATCGTGCCGACCGGTCGCGCAGCGGTTGACAGGCGCCCGTCGATCAAAGAACATAAAAACGATCGACTTACTTCTTCGAAGGTGGCGCATCATGCGCAAGCTCGTGATCCTGGCATTCGTGGGCCTCGCTGCCCAGCTCGTCGACGGCTCGCTCGGCATGGGCTACGGCGTCACCTCGGCGACGCTGCTCGTGGCCGGCGGGCTCGGCCCGGCGGCCGCGTCCGCGGCGATCCACTTCTCCGAGATCGCGACCACCCTCGCGTCCGGCGCCTCGCACGCCGCCCTGGGCAACGTCGACTGGGGCACCGTCGGGATCCTCGCGCTGCCGGGCTTCGTGGGCGCCTTCGCCGGCGCGACGCTGCTGGTCAGCGTCGACGCGAGCATCGCGGTGCCGGCCGTCGCGGTCATCCTGCTGGCGCTCGGTGGCTACGTCACCTGGCGCTTCCTGACCCTGCGCCACCTCCGCTTCGAGGGTCGGCCGTCGGCGCGGTTCCTCGCGCCGGTCGGCCTCGTCGCCGGTGCCCTCGACTCGGTCGGCGGTGGCGGCTGGGGCCCGGTCGGCACCACGACGATGCTCTCCTCGGGGCGGCTCGAGCCGCGCAAGGTGGTCGGCTCGGTCGACGCCGCGGAGTTCGTGGTCACGCTCGGTGCCTCGCTCGGCTTCCTGCTCGCCCTGGGCCGCGAGGGCATCGAGTGGTCGGCCGCAGCGGCGCTGCTCGTCGGCGGTGTCGTGGCCGCGCCGCTCGCCGCGGTGCTGGTGAGGTTCATGCCGCCGCGCGTCCTCGGCGTCGCGGCCGGTGGGGTCATCGTGCTCACCAACCTCCGCACGCTCGCGGTCGAGACGGGTGTCTCCGACCTCAACCTGGGGCTCATCGCCGCGGTCGTCTTCACGTTGTGGGTGCTCTGGGTCTCCTACGCCGTCAAGCTCGAGCAGGCCGAGCGCGCCGGCAGCGACGACCCGCGCCGGCAGGTCCGGGCGCACCTGCCCGCCTAGTGTCCGGGTGGCGGGCGGTCCGGTCGCCGACGTACCCCTCAAGATCGACTGAACAAGTCAACACATCTGACACACTGGGCTCATGCGCGTCTCCGCCAAGTCCGACTACGCCCTGCGCGCGCTGATCGAGATGGCCTCGCGCGAGGACGGTCGCGCGGTCAGCGCGGAGGAGCTCGGCCGCCTCCAGGAGATCCCGCACGGCTTCCTCCAGGCGATCCTCGCCGACCTGCGTCGCGCGGGCGTGGTGATGTCCCAGCGCGGCCAGTCCGGTGGCTGGCGGATGGGCCGTCCGGCCGCGGAGGTGTCCGTCGCCGACGTCATCCGCGCCGTCGACGGACCGCTCGTCTCGGTCTACGGCCTGCGCCCCGAGGCGGTCACCTACAACGACCGGGCCGACGTGCTCCAGCACGTGTGGATCGCGGGCCGCCGCTCGCTGCGCGAGGTCTTCGAGAGCGTCTCGATCCAGCAGCTCGCCGACGGTCGCCTGCCCGACGCGGTCACGTCGCGGACCGCCGACGAGGACGCCTGGCAGCCGCACTGAGTCGTCAGCCCGCCTCGGCGAGCTTCCGCTTGAGCTTGTCCTTCTTGCGGGTCAGCTTCGCGTTCTGCTCCTCGAGCACGCGGTTGTGCGCGCGCAGCCGCGCGACCTCGGCGAGCACGTCGGTCGGCTCGGGCCGCGGGGCCGACCAGGCCGGCGAGAGCGGCAGTGCGCTCGCGTCGAAGCCGGCGATCTCGCCGAAGGCGAGCCACACGGCCTGCTCGGCATCCGTGTCGGGGACCTCGATGACGTGGAGGCGCTCGGGCTTGACGACGGGCGCCCACGCGACAGGCACCTCGGTGCCGGTCACGACGACGTGGACCTGGAAGCCGTGCAGGCCGTCGAGCAGCAGGTCGACCTGGGCGCCGGTGCAGCCCGCGAGCAGGTCCTGGCTGAAGACGACGTTCTTCTTCCCCTTCCAGGCGCGGCGGCAGATGCCGGCCCACACGCCTTCGACCTCGCGGCGCTCGTAGCCCCACGCCCGGTGGTCGCGGCGGATCTCGATCGCCGCGCGGAACATCTCCTCGGCCGAGATGGCCGGGTGTCGGAGGCCCGCGTCCTCGAGGGCGGGGGCGTGCTCGGCCAGGGCCGAGTCGAGGAAGTCGCCGCCGCTCTGCGTCGGGCCGATGTGCAGGTACGCCTTGCGCTTGGCCATGTCGTCACGCTCGCACCCGCGTGCGGACGATCGGTGAAATCCGGGTGACCGCCGGTCTTCGGTTGTCGAGTCTTCGGTGGTCGAGCCGTCGAAACAAGAACGTGTTCTAGGATGCGGTCATGATCACGTCGGACGCCATCACCTGGACCGCGCCGAACGACGACCACCCGGCCCGGGCGGCGTCGCAACGCTCCTACTCCGCCGTGGCGAAGGGCGACCTCGCCGAGTGGCTGACCGTCTACGCCGAGGACGCCGTGATCGAGGACCCGGTCGGGCCGTCGATGTTCGACCCGGAGGGCAAGGGACACCGCGGTCACGAGGGCATCGCGGCCTTCTGGGAGAAGGCGATCGCGCCGATCGCGACGTTCGAGTTCGAGATCTACGAGTCCTTCGCCAACCCCGGCAGCAACACCTGCGCGAACATCGGCCGGATCAGGACCTCGTTCCCCGACGGCAGCCACACGACGACCGACCTGATCATGGTCTACGTCATCCACGACGACGGCCGGGTCGCCTCGATGAAGGCCTTCTGGGAGCCGGACCGGACGATGGCGAGCTTCACCCCGGCGGGCTGATCGCCCACGACCGCAGGGTCGCGTCGAGCGCGTCGAGGGTGCGGGCCCAGCTCTCCTCGGGTGCGGGCTCGCTGTGGTCGAAGCCGCCGCCGAGCTCCAGGTCGGTGAAGCCGTGGACGGTGCTGCCCAGGAGCCGCACGGCGTGCACGGTGTCGGACTCCTCGAGGGCGTAGCCGCGGAGCACCGCGCGGGTGAGGTCGGCGTGCCGGCGACCGGCCTCGACGACCGGGCTGTCCGGACCGACCCGGAGCCGGGTGGCGGCGTACCGGCCCGGGTGCTGGCGGGCGTAGTCGCGGTACGCCGACGCGAAGGCGACCAGCGCGTCGCGGCCCGACCGGCCGGCGATGGCCTCGGCGGCGCGGTCCGCGAGCTCGTCGAGGGCGAGCCGGGCGATCCCCTCCTGGAGGCCGGTCGCACCGTCGACGTGCCCGTAGAGGCTGGCGACCTTCACGCCGAGCTGCCGGGCGAGCGCGGAGACGGTCGCGTCGTCGAGGCCGACCTCGTCGGCGAGCTCGGCGCCGGCGCGGACGACCCGGTCGCTGGTCAGGCCCGCTCGTGGCATCGATGATTCCTCCATCTCATAGGGATTTGCCTAAAGCCTATAGGAAACCTACCGTGGAGGGCATGAAGCCGCTGCTCGAGCCCGAGGTCCGCGCCAGCTTCGTCAACTGCTCGAAGGGCGAGGCGAAGCGGATCAACCTGCCCGCCGACCTCGCCGAACGGCCCTGGGACGAGCTCGACTACCTCGGCTGGCGCGACCCGCAGGCGCCGCTGCGCGGCTACCTCGTCGCCGAGCACGGCGGCGAGCTCCGCGGCGTCGTGCTGCGCGCCCCCAACTCCGGGACGATCCGGCGCTCGAGCATGTGCGCGCTCTGCATGACGATGCGCTCCGGCTCGGTCTCGCTGATGGTGGCGCCCCGGGCCGGCCGGGCCGGCCAGCAGGGCAACTCGTCCGGCACCTACATGTGCTCGGACCTGGCCTGCTCGCTCTACGTCCGCGGCAGGCGCTCCGACGCCGGCCCGATCGTCTACGAGACGCTGACCGTCGAGGAGAAGGTCGCCCGGCTCCGCGACAACCTCGACACCTTCATCGCGCGCGTGCTCCGGCAGGGGTAGGACTCAGACGGCCGCGTGCCGCGCGCACCACTCGACGAGCGGGCGGACCGCCTGCCAGTCGGCGCGGACGAGGTCGAGGAGCTCGGGGGTGTGGATCACCGGCTCGAAGCCGAGCTGGTGCCCGGCGACCAGCGACTTGTGGCGCAGCAGCTCGATCCGAGGATGGTCCGCGTCGTACCCGCGCGGCGTGGTCTTGAGCCGCTCGCCGCCGATCTCGAAGCCCTTCTTCTCCACGGTCCTCAGGATCTTCTCCAGCTCGGGCCCGAAGCGGTCGTGGGCGACCGCCTCGCGGAAGGCCGCGAGCCGCGGACCGCTCGCCTCGTAGAACCCGCCGCCGGTGCGGACGCCGCGCGGCGAGACCTCGACGTACCAGCCCGTCGCCTCGCCGACCCGGACGAACGCGCCCTGGTGGGTCTTGTACGGCGTCTTGTCCTTCGCGAAGCGGACGTCGCGGTAGGGCCGGAAGATCTTGGCGGCGCCGAACTCGGGCTCGAGCGCCGCGCACAGCGCCGTCATCGGCGCCTTCACGCTCTCGGTGTAGACCGCCTTGTGCTTCTCCCAGAAGGACTTGGTGTTGTCGACCTCGAGGTCGTCGTAGAAGTCGAGGGCGGCGACGGGGAAGCCGGAGAACGCATCGGTCACCCCTCCAGGTTAGAGATCGGTGGTGACCTGCTCGTCGCCGGAGGAGGTGCGGGCCGTGACGGTGAGCGCGTCGCCGCCGCAGCGCGGGTCCTCGAGGAAGGCCTGCCCCTTCGGCGACTGGTAGGCGATGCTCAGCCCGTCGTCGGCGGTCCAGCGCATCAGCGCGGCCGCGGCGCCGTCCTGCTGCGGGTCGCGGACGAAGTACGCCGCGTCGTCGCACCAGGTCAGCGTGCCGGCGGTGCCGGGGCCGAGGTCGTAGTAGCCCTGGCCGACGCGCGCGTAGAAGTGCGCCTTCTCGACCTGGCGCTCCTGCGGGATCACCGACCAGACGGCGCCGTCATCGGTGACGAGGCCCTCCCACGCCGAGCAGTCGTGGACGCCGGGGAAGGGGGTCGCGCTCGCGCCGTCGAGGGCGACGACCGTGCGACAGGAGGGCCGGGAGTCGTCGAACGACAGCACCGCGGTGCCGGCGTCGGTGACATGGGCCGCGTTGAAGCCGTGCCGCTTCGGGGCGCACCAGCCGACGCTGGAGGTCTGCTTCTCGAGGTCGACGGAGGCCAGGCAGTAGGCGCCGTTCGCGACCGTCGCGTGCACGAGGGTGTCGTCGTCGAGCGCCCAGGTGCCGCCGTTGACGGTGGGGACGTCGGAGCCGCCGTCGAGCTCCCAGGTCTTCCCGGTCCCCAGCTCGGTGATCCGGGCGACGGACGGCTGGGACTCGGTGCGGTCCTGGAGCACCACCACGGCCCAGTCGTCGTCGAGCAGCGCGTCCGAGACCCGCCGGCCGCTGGCGGCGTACCGGGTGGACCCGTCCTCGCCCTGCAGGGTCGCGCTGCCGCCGCTGCCCGCGACGGTCAGCATCCACGAGCCGTGCCGGGTCACCGCGTCCTTGAGCGGCACCTCGACGGGCTGCCAGCTGAGCAGCTGCTCGGAGGCCTCGAGCTGCTCGGGGGCGTCGGCGGTGCCGCCGTCCGGCTCGGCCGTCGGCGAGCTCTCGGTGGTCGGCGATCCGCTGGGAGTGGTCGCGCTCGACGTCGGCGGCGACGTCGGCGTCGGGGTGGTGTCCGAGGAGGCCGGCGACTCGTCGCTGCCGCCGCAGCCGGCCAGGACGAGCGCCAGGGCGGCGACGGGTACGGCGTACCGGAGGCGCATCAGACCCCGACGTTGTGCTGGAAGTGGGCCTGGTTGGCGCGGTAGCTCTTGTAGGCCGCGCGCCACTGGACCCGGGAGATGTAGGGCTCGGAGGGGTCGAAGCGCTGCTGGTTCCACGGCTCGAAGTAGCCGAGCTGGTCCGGCTTCTTGCCGCGCTTGTCGTAGCCGCGACCCACCTGGAAGTGCCCGGAGGCGTCGTCGTCGAGGTAGGGGTAGAACTTCTTGAGCAGGATCGGGTGCAGGATCACCGGCGCCCGGTAGTCGTGGATGTGCCGCATCATCAGCAGCCACCACTTCTGGTAGGACCACGAGCCGATGTCGAGGGTGATGTAGCGGCCGGCGCGGGCGGGGTTGTCCCACCCGGTGTAGCGGTTGGTCACGCGCACCATGGAGGTGATCGCGGTGCCGCCGGTGGTGGTGCCGAGCTTGTCGGCCCAGTGCTGCTGGCTGCGGGCCTTGCCGGCCCAGCCCCAGGCGATCATCTGCATCGACGTCGGACCGCACCAGTAGGTCATGTGCTGCTCGGAGACGTGCTGGGGGTTCATGATCACCGACCGGCGCGGGTAGTCCGAGGCCTTCTTGGTGGCCGCCGCCGACGTGGTGCTCGTGGGCGTCGCGGTCGCGGTGGGGGTGGCGGTCGGCTTCTTCGTCGTCTTCGTCGTGGGGGTGGCCGTGGCCGTGGGCGTCGCGCTCGGCTTCGAGGTGGCCTTGGTACGGGCGGCGGTCGCCGGGGCGTCCGTCGACAGGTCGGCCGGGGTGGTCGCGGTCGCGGCCCGGGCCTCGGGGTGGTCGGCGAGGAAGTCCGCGGGCAGCGCCTCGCCCTGGATCTCGTGGCGCAGCAGCCAGACCTTGGCGACCGAGCGGGCCGCGTCCTCGAGCTCGGCCCGGTCGGCGGCCGCGCGGTCGGCCGGGCTCATCCGCGCGTAGCGCGCCAGCGACGCGGCCGGGCCGAGGTCGCCGGTGTTGATCCGGGCGGGCATCTTGGCGGCGGTGCGCGCCGCGCGTGCCATCCGCGCCTGGACCTGCGCCTGGGTGTCCTGGGTCCAGCCGAAGCCGAGGCAGTAGCGCTGGCCGTCCAGGTCCGCGCAGCGCACGGCGTCGTCGACCAGCTGGTTGGCGGAGGCCTTGCCCAGCCGGCCCACGCGCTGGCCCTGGGCGACGACCTGGTCGATCTCGCGCTGCATGGCCGGGGTGATCCGCGACGTACCCGCGGTCATCGCCGGGCGCAGGGCGGAGTCGCTGCCGTTGCCGTCACCCGACGGGAGGATCGAGCCGTCGTCGTGGTGCGAGCCGCGGGGGACGAAGGGGGCGACGGCGAGGAGGACGATCAGCGCGCCGATCGCGATGGTGCGGGGGCGGGGGCGGGACATCCGAGGACCTCGAGACACAGACGGGGAAGGGTGTGTTCGTCCCAATCGTCACATGGATCGTCAACTGAACCAATTGTCACAGGCGGCTCGCGCGGGCGCCGGGCCGGCATGTAACGCGGAGTTACGGCATCCCTCGCCCCGTTGTGCCGGCTCAGCAGGCTCGATAACTCCGCGTTACATATCGCGGGGGCGGGGTGGGTGAGGAGCTGGAGCGGATGACGAGACTCGAACTCGCGACATCGACCTTGGGAAGGTCGCGCTCTACCAACTGAGCTACATCCGCACGTCCCTTGCGGGACGCGGGAATCCTAGTCGATCGGCGCGAGCGTCGGACGCTTCGGGTCGAGACCGTCGCCGGAGGAGCGGCCGGTGAGCCGGCGGTGCACCCACGGGATCGCCATCTCGCGGACCCAGGTGAGGTTCTCGCGGCGCTGCTCGGCACGGGTGGGTGCGGGCGCGTCGACCAGGGGCAGCGGCTCGAGGTGGTGGGGTACGCCGAGGGTGTCGAGCACCGCGATCGCCATCCGCTGGTGACCGGCCGGGCCCATGTGCATCCGGTCGGCGTCCCAGTAGCGCCAGTCGCGGTACTCGCGGAGGTTCCAGTAGTCGACCAGGGTCGCGCCGTGCCGGGCGACGGCCGCGCGGACCAGCTCGTTGTAGAGGGCGAAGCGACCGCGCAGCGGCCGGTAGATCGCCGAGCCGCCGGGGTCGAACGCCGTGAAGACGACCACCCGGGCGCCGGTCGCGGCCAGCCGGCCCAGCGCGCCGTCGTACCGATCCACGAGCGCGTCGACGTCGACCCGCGGCCGCATGATGTCGTTCGCGCCGGCGTAGACGGTGACCAGGTCCGGCTCGAGGGCGAGGGCCGGCTCGAGCTGCTCGTCGAGGATCGGGCCGAGCTTGCGACCGCGGATCGCGAGGTTGGCGTAGCCGAAGGCCGGGTCCGCGGCGGCGAGCACCTCGGCCACGCGGTCGGCCCAGCCGCGCACGCCGTTGGGCCGGGTCGGGTCGGCGTCGCCGACGCCCTCGGTGAAGGAGTCGCCGATCGCGACGTACCGCTGGAAGCTCACTGCGTCATTGTCCCGCCGGGCGCGGCGCGGCCACCGGTAGGGTGCCAGCGTGCTGCTGTCAGACCGCGACATCCTGGCCCAGATCGACGCCGGCCGCATCGCGATGGACCCCTGGGACCCGGCGATGCTGCAGCCCTCCTCGATCGACGTGCGCCTGGACCGCTTCTTCCGGGTCTTCGAGAACCACAAGTACCCGCACATCGACCCTGCGGCCGACCAGTCGGACCTGACCCGCGAGGTCGAGCCGGACGGCGACGAGCCGTTCATCCTGCACCCGGGCGAGTTCGTGCTGGGCTCGACGTACGAGGTCGTGACGCTGCCCGACGACATCGCGGCCCGCGTGGAGGGCAAGTCGTCGCTCGGCCGCCTCGGCCTGCTGACGCACGCGACCGCCGGCTTCGTGGACCCCGGCTTCTCCGGCCACGTCACCCTCGAGCTGGCCAACGTCGCGACGCTGCCGATCAAGCTCTACCCGGGCATGAAGATCGGCCAGTTCTGCTTCTTCCAGCTCACCTCGGCCAGCCAGCACCCCTACGGCTCGGAGAAGTACGGCTCCCGCTACCAGGGCCAGCGCGGCCCCACGCCGTCGCGGTCCTTCCAGAACTTCCACCGCACCCAGATCTAGGACCGCCCCTGGACCGTCGTGGAAGTTAGGTTAGCCTTACTTACATGACGACGACCGCGCAGCCGCTCCCGATGATCCTCGACGAGGTCGAGGTGGTCCGGGTCGAGCGGCTGTCCCCGACCTTCGTGCGGGTCGAGCTGGGCGGCCGCTGCCTGGCCGACTTCGGCGTCGACGGCCCGACCTACGACCAGCGGATCAAGCTGATCTTCCCGGGCCAGCCGCGCGGCCCGCTGCCGCGCTTCGCCGCCGAGGACTGGTACGCCGCGTGGCTGGCGCTCCCCGATGACGAGCGCGGACACATGCGGACCTACACGATCCGCGACGTCGTCGGCGAGGACGTCGACACCCGGCTGGTCGTCGACATCGTCGTGCACGCCGACGACCACGGTGAGCCCGGACCGGGCTGCGCCTGGGCGGCGGACGCCCGCGTCGGCGACCGCGTGGTGGTGCTCGCGCCGCGCCGCGGCCAGGTCTACGGCGGCATCGAGTTCGACCCCGGGACGGCGCGCCGCCTGCTGCTCGCCGGCGACGAGACCGCGGTGCCGGCGATCTGCGCGGTGCTCGAGCAGCTGCCCTGGTCGGCGACCGGCGCGGCGTTCCTCGAGGTGCCGACGGCGGCCGATGTGCTGACCGTTCAGCACCCGGAGGGGGTCCGGGTCGTCTGGCTGGCCCGCGAGGGTGGCGCGCACGGGACCCGGCTGCACCCGGCCGTCCTCGACCACCTCGGCGCCTCGGCCGCGCTGCCCCGAGAGGCCGACGAGGTCGACGAGGTCGACCCCGACCTGTGGGAGACCCCGACGTACTCCTCCTCGGGCGAGGACGTCGACACCGCGATGACGGTGGTCGGCCACGACCTCGACGACGTCTACGCCTGGATCGCGGGCGAGTCCCAGGTGGTCACCGGCCTGCGCCGTGCGCTGGTCAAGGACCTCGGGCTCGACCGCCGCCAGGTCGCCTTCATGGGCTACTGGCGTCGTGGCGTCGCGATGAAGGGCTGACGCCGGATCAGGTGTCGATCCGGTCGGCGACCCGGCGCAGCCGCTGGGCGAGCAGGTGCCGGTAGGCGGTCGCGGGGATCCGCGGCTCGGTGGCGTGGGCGGTGCGCTCGCGCAGCTCCTGGCGAGCGAGCTCGGCGTTGAGGGTGACGCTGCTGAACTCCATGGGGTGCCTCCTGGTGGGGTCGCTGGTGGTCGTGGGGCTGTCGGTGCTCATGCCTGGGTGAGGACGATGTCGCCGCTGACGGTGCGGGCGCGGACCTCGAGGTGGTCGGCGCCGTCCTGCGGCTCGCCGGCGCCCTGGATCTGGGAGCGGATGTCGCCGGTGACCGTCGAGATGTCGGTCCACACGGGCACGCCCGGGGGTACGCCGACGGTCACGTCGCCCGAGGCGCCCTTCATGCTGACCCGGCCGCGCTCGGCGCGCGCGACGACGAGGTCGCCCGAGCCGGTGTTGAGCGTGACGTCGCCGGTCGACTCGCGGACCTCGAGGTCGCCCGAGCCGGTCTTCACCACCGTGGTGCCGTGGCTGGCGTGCATCCGGACGTCCCCGGACCCCGTGGAGACCGTGACGGTGCCGTCGGCGCGGCCGATGAGGATGTCGCCGGACCCGCTCTTCACCTTCAGCGGGCCCTGGGCCTCGTCGACCCGGACGTCGCCGGAGCCGGTCTCCGCGAGCAGCGGGCCGGTCGCCGTACCGCAGCGGACGTTGCCCGAGCCGCTCTTGAGCTGGACGGTGCCGAGGGTGCCGGTGGCGGTGATGTCGGCGCTGCCGGTGCGGACCACGGCGTTGCTGTCCGTCGGGAGCGTGATGCGGACGTCGAGGCGGCTGTCGCCGCCGAAGAAGCCGCCGCGCTGACGGGGCGCGACCACGCTGACCTGGCGGCCGTCCTGGCGGACGGCGACCTGGTCGGCGTCGCGGCCCACCACGACGACCGTGGTTTCGCCGGTGTCGGTCGCGTCGATGGCGACGGAGCCCTTGCCGATCTCGGTGAACAGCTCGACGGGCTGCGGGGTGTCGAAGTGGTGCTCGGTCATCGCGGTCTCCTGCGTGAGGGTGTGCGGATCCACGGGGCCGGCCGTGCGCCGGTCCCGAGGTGGGGGGTGGAGGGGGCGGGTGTCGGCTACACCCAGCCGGTCATGCGGCGGGTGCCGCTCTTGTTGTGGAAGGGGTCGTTCCCGCCGCCGGACAGGAACGGGATGCTGGACAGGTCGATGTCGACGTTGATCGCGCCGTCGCCGCGGGTGGCGGCGCGGACCACGTTGACCAGCCAGGTGTTGAGCGAGTGGCCCGAGCGGGCGGCCAGCTCCTCGGCCCGGGTCTTGACCGACTCGGGGATCCGGAGCGTGATCCGGGCGACGTTGCCGTCCTCGTCGGCCTCCTCCGCGCCCGGGGCGCCCGGCGGTGCCGGGGGAGGCGGAGGCGTCGGAGCCGCCGGCGGCGACTGGACGGAGAACTCGAGCTCGCGGCCCTGCAGCCGGACGTCGACGCCGCCCGCCGGCATCTCCGCGGTGATCTCGGCGGCGGCCTGCGAGACCGCCTCCATCAGGGCCAGCCGGGCGGCGGGATCGAGGGCGAAGGCGAGCCGCTCGGTGACCGCGCGGGCCTCGGGGCCGGCGGCGTCGGCGGCCGCGAGCAGGTCGCGGCGCAGGCCCTCGACGTACGGCGTGATGTCCATGTGCACCACGATGACATCACCGTGATGTCACGTCAAGCAGAAAGTGGTGTCAGATGGCGTCCGCGTGGTGGCAGAGGTTTGTTGTCGATCACAACGGGGGACCAGATCTGATGGCCCTGCCCCCGGATCTGAAAGGCCTCTGATGAGCGGTCCGACCGTCCTCTCGAGCACGATCATCGATGCGAGCGCCGTCGACTACGTGATCGTCGCTCTCTACTTCGCGGTGGTCCTCGGGATCGGTCTCCTGGCTCGACGCCAGGTCTCCGACTCCCTCGACTTCTTCCTGTCCGGGCGGTCGTTGCCGGCCTGGGTCACGGGTCTCGCCTTCGTCTCCGCCAACCTCGGCGCGGTCGAGATCATGGGCATGTCGGCCAACGGTGCGCAGTTCGGCCTCCCGGCCGTCCACTACTTCTGGATCGGCGCGATCCCGGCGATGCTCTTCCTGGGCGTCGTGATGATGCCCTTCTACTACGGGTCGAAGGTCCGCTCGGTCCCGGAGTTCATGTTCAAGCGGTTCGGCACCGGTGCGCACCTGGTCAACTCGATCTCGTTCGCCGTCGCGCAGCTGCTCATCGCGGGCATCAACCTCTACCTGCTCGGCAGCATCATCAACGCGCTGCTCGGCTGGAACCTCACCCTCGCGCTGATCGTCGCCGCGATCATCGTCCTCTCCTACATCACCCTCGGCGGCCTGAGCGCCGCGATCTACAACGAGGTGCTCCAGTTCTTCGTGATCGTCGCCGCGCTGCTGCCGCTGACGATCCTCGGCCTGCACGAGGTCGGCGGCTGGGACGGCCTGAAGGACAAGATCACCGCCAACGCCGGCGTCGGCGGCTCCGCGACCGCCGACCAGCAGCTCAACTCGTGGCCGGGCACCGCGCTGACCGGCTTCTCCTCGGACTTCTGGTCGATCGTCGGCATCGTCTTCGGCCTCGGCTTCGTGCTGTCCTTCGGCTACTGGACCACCAACTTCGTCGAGGTCCAGCGCGCGATGGCGACCGACTCGATCTCCTCGGCCCGCAAGACGCCGATCATCGGTGCCTACCCGAAGATGTTCGTCCCCTTCATCACGATCCTGCCCGGCATGATCGCCGCCGTCCTCGTCACCGAGATCGTCAAGACCAAGGAAGGGCAGGCCGTGTCCGGTGGTGCCGGCGGCACGGTGACCTTCAACGACTCGCTCATCTACCTGATGCGCGACCTGCTGCCCAACGGCCTGCTGGGCGTGGCGATCGCCGGCCTGCTGGCCGCCTTCATGGCCGGCATGGCGGCCAACATCTCGGCGTTCAACACCGTCATGTCCTACGACCTGTGGCAGCGCTACGTCGTCAAGGACAAGGAGGACGGCTACTACCTGCGGGTCGGTCGCTGGGCGACCGTCGCCGCGACGGTGATCGCGATCTTCACCGCCCAGCTGGCGTCGAACTTCTCGAACATCATGAACTACCTGCAGACGCTCTTCGGGTTCTTCAACGCCCCGCTCTTCGCGACCTTCATCCTCGGCATGTTCTGGAAGCGGATGACCGCGACCGCCGGTTGGGTCGGTCTCTCGTCCGGCACCATCGCCGCGGTGATCGTCGCCTTCCTCAGCGAGGACGCCTTCGGGTCGTGGAGCACCGGCGTGCTCTCGCTGAGCGGCCAGGGCGCATCGTTCGTCGCGGCCGGTGCGGCCTTCGTGGTCGACATCGTCCTCAGCATCGTGGTCTCGATGGGGACCCAACCCAAGCCGGCGGCCGAGCTGCGCGGACTCGTCTACTCCGAGACGCCGAAGGAGGACCTCGTCGACCCCGAGGAGGCCTCGCATCCGTGGTACCAGCGCACGATGCCCCTCGCCGGCATCGCCCTGGTCCTCGTCATCATCCTCAACTTCCTCTTCTGACGGGAGCGCGACATGCCCAGCAAGCAGCACACGGCCGGCGCCTTCGACATCCGCAACGTCATCGGCGGCCTGGTCGGCCTCTACGGGATCATCCTCACCGTCATGGGGATCTTCGGAGCCGGTGACAACGGCACCGGCGACGCCAGCGCCAACCTGTGGGCCGGCCTGGCGATGCTCGTGGTCGGCGTCATCTTCCTCGCGTGGGCGCGGCTGCGCCCGGTGAAGGTGCCGGCGCACCACGAGTCCGCCGACGGTCAGAACGCCGGCTAGGCCACCGGGTAGTACGCCACCGCGACGATCGCCCGACCGTCGCGGTAGACGGTGAGCCGGACGCCGCACCCCTGGCGGTCCGGTGGCTGGATCAGCACCGAGAACGCATCGTGCGACCCGGTGACCGTCGGACCGGGAGCCGCGCAGCTCCCGAGCCCGGTGGTCGCCGGGACGATGCGGATCGCGGGCACGGCGTACGTCGCGGGCTCGGTGGTGGCCAGGCTGACCGCGTCCGACGCGGCGCGGAGGCCGTCGAGCACGCCGCTGGGCTCCCAGGCCTCCCGGTGGCCGGCCGCCCGGCGCGTGAGCAGCAGCCGCTGCCCGTCCCCGCCGTACACGACGACGTGGTGGGCGAACCGCGGCGCGCGCCCGCGGCCGTTCGCGAAGTCGAGCAACGCCCAGGCCGTCGCGCGGTCCTGGTAGTCGGTCAGGCAGGTGATGTCGGAGGGCAGCGCCGTGTAGACCGTGATCGGGTCGCCGCGGTGGTACGGCGTGCCCGTCGGCGGGTCGGCCCCGGTCACCCGGTCGAGCACCTCGCAGGACTGGAACGGCTGCAGGTGGACCCGCATCCCGCGGTCCTTGAGCACCTGGGCCGCGGTCGGTCCGTCGTACCCGAAGAGGGACGGGACCTGGTCGCCGCGCAGCTGGTCGCCGGGCGGGTCGGGTCGGGTCAGCTCGCGGTAGGCCGTGCCGCCGCCGACGAGCAGCGCGAGGGCCGCACCGACGGCCAGCACCCTCCGGCCGCCCCGGCCCGCCGGCCGCGGGTCGACCGCGTCGTGGAGTGCCTCGCGGACGAGCGGGTCGGGGTCGGCCGACCGGCGGATCCGGCGCTCCTGGCTGCCGAGGACCCCCTCGACCAGCCCCGGCGCCTCCTCCGGCGCGACCCCGAGGTCCTCCGCCTCGCGCAGCAGCGAGTGCCACCGTGCGTCGCGGTACTCCCGGGGATCCATGTCAGCTCCTGTTCGGAGCCGACGCTACGCGCGGATGGTGAGAGCAGCGGGTTTCCCCGGTCGCCCGGGGAAACCCGCCCGACGCGCCGGGTGGGTACGGCGTGTCGGGCGGGTATCGGCTGACGACCCCCCGGGTGAGCGGGTCAGAGGTCGAAGAGCGAGCCGGCGCCGTGGATGTCGGCGTCGGTCTTCGGCTGGTGGGCCTCGCCGCTGGGCTGCGGCTTCTCCTCGGGCTCCTCCGGCTCCGCTGCCTCCTCGAGCTCCGGCTCCGGCTCGGGCTCCGGCTCAGGCTCCGCCGAGTCCTCGGGATCCTCTGCTGCCGGCTCCGCGTCCGAGCGGGCCGCCGCCGAGGTGGCCGCCGCGCTCAGCGCGGTCGGGTCCGGCTTACCGGACGTCGCCGCCGGCTCCGGCTCCGGCTCCGGCTCGGGCTTCGCCTCGGGCTCGGCCTCGGACTCCGGCTCGGGCTCGGGCCCCGGCTCGCGCTCCGGGGTGGGCTCGGCCTTCGCCTGCGGGGCCTCCGGTTCGGGGGCGGCGATGTCGAAGAGCGAGCCGCCCTCCGGGATCGTCGCGGTCGGCGCCGGGGCGGACTCGGTCTTCGGCGCCTGCTTCTCCTCGGGTTCGTCGGTCGCCTCGTCCTGCGGCTCCGGCTCGGGCTCGGGCTCGGGCTCGGGCTCGGGCTCCGGCTCCGGCTCGGGCTCCGGGGTGGGCTCGGCCTTCGCCTGCGGGGCCTCGGGCTCGGGGGCAGCGATGTCGAACAGCGAGCCGCCCTCGGGGATCGAGGACGTCGGAGCGGGCGCCGTTGCGGCGGGCTCCGGCTTCTCGTCGGCCACCGGCTCGGGCTCTGCTGCCGGCTCGAGCTCTGCTGCCGGCTTCGGCTCGGGAGCGGCCTTGGCCTTCGGGGCCTCCGGCTCTGGGGCGGCGAGGTCGAAGAGCGACCCGCCCGACCCGAGGTCGGCCTGGGGCTCCGCGGCGGGCTTCTCCGTGGGCTTCTCGGCGGCGGGCTCGGCCGCCTTCGCCTCGGCCTTCGGCGCCTCGGCCGGCTCGTCCGCGGCGATGTCGAACAGCGAGCCGCCGGAGGAGGCCGGCTTCGCAGCAGGCTTCTCCTCGGGCTCCGCCTTCGCCTCGGGCTCGGGCTTCTTCTCGGGCTCCGCGGCGGGTGCGTCGTCGCCACCCAGGTCGAAGAGGGAACCACCGGAGGACGCCGGCTTCGCGGCCTGCGCCTCCTCGGCGGGGGCCTTGTCCTCGCTGGCGGTCGCGGGCTCCGCCTTCGCCTCGGCGGGCTCGTCGAACATCGAGCCCGCGTCGTCGAAGAGCGAGGAGCCGCCCGAGGCCTTCGCAGCCGGGCCGGCGTCCGCGGTCTCCACCACGGTGTCCTCGGTGATGGTCTCGTCGCCGGCCTCCGGCTCGGCCTTGGTCTCGACGGGCTGCTCGGCGGGCTGCTCGGCGGGGGCCGACTTCGCCTCGGCCGGTGCGGCCGGAGCCGCGGCGGCACCCGCGCCGGGCGCGAGCTTGGTGGCCATCTCGCCCTTGACCGAGGCGAGCAGCATCTGCGCGACGTCGAGGACCTCGACCTCCTCGCGCGCCTCGCCCTTGGCCTGCTGGGCGGTGAGGCCGTCGGAGAGCATCACCCGGCAGAAGGGGCAGCCGACCGCGATCTGGTCGGCACCCGTGCCGACCGCCTCCTCGGTGCGGTTGACGTTGATCCGCGAGCCGAGCTTCTCCTCCATCCACATGCGGGCGCCACCGGCGCCGCAGCAGAAGGACCGCTCGGAGTTGCGCTCCATCTCGGCGAACTCGGCACCGGGCAGCACCTGCAGCAGCTCGCGCGGCGGCGAGTAGACGCCGTTGTGGCGGCCGATGTAGCAGGGGTCGTGATAGGTGATCGTGCGCTTGTGGGCGCCGGCGCCGTCGTTGACCGGGGTCAGCTTGCCCTCACGCACCAGCCGGTTGAGCAGCTGGGTGTGGTGCACGACCTCGAGCTCGACGCCGAACTCCTTGTACTCGTTCTTGAGCGTGTTGAAGCAGTGGGCGCAGGTCGAGACGACCTTCTTGACCCGGTACTCCTGGAAGGTCTCGACGTTCTGCTGGGCGAGGCCCTGGAAGACGAACTCGTTGCCGGCGCGGCGGGCCGGGTCGCCGGTGCAGGTCTCGCCGTTGCCGAGCACCCCGAAGGACACGCCGGCCATGTCGAGCAGCTCGGCGACGGCGCGGGTGGTCTTCTTCGCGCGGTCCTCGTAGGCGCCGGCGCAGCCGACCCAGAAGAGCCAGTCGACCTCGTCGAGCGACTCGATCGAGTCGCCGACGACCTTGACCTCGAAGGGCAGGTCCTTGGCCCAGTCGAGGCGGGCCGAGGGCGACATGTTCCAGGGGTTGCCCTTGTTCTCCAGGCCCTTGAAGAGGCCGTTGAGCTCGGCGGGGAAGTTGGACTCCACCAGGATCTGGTAGCGGCGCATGTCGATGATGTGGTCGACGTGCTCGATGTCGACCGGGCACTGCTGGACGCAGGCGCCGCACGAGGTGCAGGACCACAGCACGTCCTCGTCGATGACGAAGTCGCCGTCGGTCGGGTTGTAGAACCAGTCGGTCACCTCGGCGCCGGAGCCGAGCGCCTCATCGGCGTCGGTCTTGCCGATCAGCGCCTTGGGCTCAGCGTGGGCCGGCGCGCCGGCCTGGGCGTACGCCGCCTCCCGCAGGCCCATCATCAGCAGCTTCGGCGAGAGCGGCTTCTCGGTGTTCCAGGCGGGGCACTGCGACTGGCAGCGGCCGCACTCGGTGCAGGTCGTGAAGTCGAGGATGCCCTTCCAGCTGAAGTCCTCGATCGCGCCGACGCCGAGCCGGGTGTCCTCGTCCAGGTCGTCGATGTCGTCGAGCGTGATCGCCTTGCCGCCGGAGGTCAGCGGCTTGACCGCGCCGAGCGCCGTACGACCGGTCGCGTCGCGCTTGAACCAGATGTTGAACCACGCCGTGAAGCGGTGCCAGGCGACGCCCATCGTCAGGTTGCGGGCGATCACGATCAGCCACACCATCGCGGAGAGGATCTTGATCATCGCGATGACGACGACGATGTTCTCGAGCGCGTCGTGACCGTCGGGGTAGAGCACGTCGCCGAGGTAGGAGCTGATCGGGAAGTGGAAGCGGGTCGCGTCGTCGTCGAGCTTCCACTCCGCGCCGCGGATGAAGAGGATCGCCGAGCCCTCGAGCAGGGCCATGAACTCGACGAAGTAGGCCTGCCAGAAGGTCGAGCCGAAGAAGCGGCTGTTGCGGCCCTCGAGGCGCGGGTGGTGCTTCTGGCGGTAGACGATCAGGAAGACGATGCCGACCGTGCTGAGCACGCCGAGCGCCTCGCACACCCACTCGTAGACGAACCAGTGACCGATGACCGGCAGCACGAACTCGGGGTCGAAGAGCTGGAAGTAGCCCGTGAACACCGCCGTGCTGAGCACGATGAAGCCGAGGTAGACGAACCAGTGCATGATGCCGACCCAGTGCCACTGGAGCATCCGCGTGTGGAGGAAGGTCTCCTTGAGCATCGTCAGGGTGCGGGGACCCTTCGCGTCGCTGCGGCCGGGTGCGGCCTGGCCCTGGCGGAGCACGGCCAGCATCTGCCGGACGGCCACGACCATGGCGGCCACGGCGACGACCGTGACGGCCAGCGAGACGACGATGGCGAAGATCTGCATGGAGCGGGACTCCCTTGAGCGACTCGGCGACGGCAGTCGGGCAACGCCGTACGGCGTCCGAGGGACTCTATTCCCAGCGTCCCCCGACGTCAGTCCCGTGACGGCGTGAGAAGGATCCTACCGGCAGGTAACTTCAGGTCCGCCGGAGGGCGGTGACCTTCCCGCTCCTCGAGAACCTCGCCGTCATCGTCACCCGGGCGTCCGAGGGCGTCCGTGCGCAGAAGGTGTACGTCGACCCGAGCCGCTCGTAGGGCTGGCCGACGGCGCGCATCACGGCCGTCGTGGTCATGCCTCGGTGGACCAGTGACGAGACCCGGGCGACCGGCTTGCGGAGCTCCGGGTTGCGGCAGGAGTCGGGGGCGATGCCGACGGCGCGCTCCCACATCTGCAGGTAGGCCTCGGAGCCGCGCTCCATGTCGTCCTGGATCTTCGCGCCGTCGCCGGGGTGCTCGGCGTCGGCGACCTGGGTGAGGTCCTCAATCCAGTCGGGGTAGAGGCCGTACTGCGCGACGCCGTCGATGTTGATGTCGTAGACCCGCTCGCCGGCGTGCTGCTGGTCGATGGTGACGCCGCCGAGGCCCGTGAAGGGGTAGGTGACCGGGTTGGCCACGTCCGCGCCGCGGGGATCGCCCTGCGCGCCGAGGCCGTTCATGTCGGCGCCGTACCCGATGCCCCAGTAGTAGCGCTCGTCCGCCCAGCCCTGGTGCGCGCGCCACTTCTCGACGAAGCCGGTCGAGTCGCCGGCGTACGGCGTGATGAAGCCGCCCTCCTGGTAGATCCGCGGGTAGGCGTCGGGGGTCGACCACGAGTGGCTGGAGACGACGCCGTGGTAGCCGAGGTCGTCGATCTCGTCGAGGGCGGCCGAGCGCGCCTTCACGCTCATGTGGTCGGGGTCGAAGACCAGGTGCCGCTGCGCGAGCGCCTTGATGGTGTACTCGCCGAGCGTGGTCAGGCCGCGCGCGTTGCAGTGGTGCGGCGGACCGTAGACCGGGAGCGCGGTGTGCAGGTCGCCGAAGAGCTCGGCGACCGCGCCGAAGAGCGCGTCCTGCTGCTCCCCGGAGATCTCCGGTACGGCGACCTGGTCGCGGTCGTGCGACTCGCCGTCGGCCGGCTCGCAGTGGCGCATGTCCCAGAACGAGCCGGTCTCGAGGAAGTTCGCGGCGTTGACGGCCGCGCCGACAGCGCCGTTGTCGCCGGCCACGCCCGAGAGGGCGTTGTCGAACTTGTTGACCAGCTCGAACTGCCGCAGCCCGAGCTTCTTCAGGCTGTCGAGCTGGTCGGCGATGTCCCCGATGTCGCACTGGGGCACGTCCAGCTTCATGGTGCAGCCGAAGGGCACGCTGGTCTCCATGCCCATGATCACGGCCATCTTGCCCTCGTTGATCACCCGCCGGGCCTGGAAGGGGTTCTTCACGATCCGGTAGAAGCCCTTGCCGGGGCCGCCGAACTGCGCGTCGATGTAGTCCTGCATCTGGTACATGTCGTTCGCCTCGCGGCGGACGGTGACCATGTCGTCGCACCGGGCGTACTCGGGGCTCTTCTTCAGCGGGTAGATCTGGCAGAGCTTGTTGTTCTCGACGAGCAGGTTGACGAAGATCCGCTGCCCGCCGCGCCAGGCCCGCTCAAGCCAGCGGTAGTAGGTGCCCTCGTGGGTCAGCGACTCCGGCGCGGGCCAGTCCTTGAAGGTCGGCCAGCCGACCGGGTCGTGGTGCGGCTCGCCGGAGAGCACGCTCTCGAGCACCCCGCCGTACCCGCCCGTGGCGGTGTGGTCGGGGCAGTCGACCAGGGCGTACGGCGCGCCGTACTGGTCCCACGGCTTGCCGCAGTGGGCCGCGCCACCGAGGAACTCGAAGGCCATGCCGTGGGTGTGCGCGTCGACGTAGCCGCGCACCTCCTGGTAGGGCGTGACGCCGGCGGTCGGGTCGCCCTCGACGTCGATCTGGGACTCGGGGTAGTCGGTGCACCCGCTGGTCGTCCGCAGGTCGAAGACGCTGACGCCGTCGATGCTGAGCGGGCTGCCGTCGTTGCTGAAGGTGAAGCCGTCGGCGCTCTTCCGCGCCGTCCACACGGTGGCCGCGCTCGGGGCCTGGGCGCGGCCGCCCTCGGCGACGACGAACTGCTCGTCGGCGGTGTAGAGGAGGTAGTCGCCGAGGTCGGTCGGCTTGAAGTAGATCGGGTCGCCGGCCAGCGCGTAGCAGCCGTTGGCCATGGCGTAGCGGTCCTGCGGCCTCGCCCGCCGCTCCTGCATCACCGGCACCGTGGTCAGCTGCGGGTCCGGCAGGGCGCGCTCCCGGTCGACGTACGCCGTGCTCCGGGCCTTCTCGGCCGCGCTCGTCGGGTCGTGGGTGCTGTCGCCGAGCTCGCCGGCCCGGGAGATCGCGTTCTTGTCGGCCGCCAGGCTGCCGAGCGCGTTCTGGGCGTAGGCGTAGCGGGCGTTGAGGCTGCCCTCGCGGAGCCCGGTCGCGCCGCCGAGGGCGACGCCGGTGGTGAGGACGGCGCCGGCGGTGAGCACGGCGAGGGCGACCCGGGTGTGACGACGCAGCTGGGGCACGGGCGTGATCCTTCGTTCGGCGACGCCGGTCCAACGACGGTCGCGGCCGGGGGTCACCTCCTTCCCCGCACCGGACTGGAACATGTTCTAAATCTGTTCTACAAATGTATATGATGCGCGTCACACGCCGCGGGAGCCGCGGTCCGCTCAGGGAGGGCAACCACATGCACGCACGTCATCGGAAGATCGGGATCGCGATCGGGGCGGTCGCCGTCCTCGTCGCCGGGCTCCTCGCGGGCCAGGTCGGCGCGTCGGCGGAGTCCGCCAAGCCGCCGGCCACCGTCAAGGGGCTCAAGATCCTGCTGACCAACGACGACTCGGTGCAGGGCACCAAGGCCGACGGCTCCGACGGCCAGGGCCTCTACGAGCTGCGCAAGGCGCTCTGCGCCGCCGGCGCGGACGTGGTCGTGATCGGACCGTGGGGCCAGCAGAGCGGCCAGGGCGGCCGGATCACCACGGATCGCGCCACCGGCCTGACCGTGACGCCGGCATCGGTGCCCGAGACGTACGCCGGCGACTGCGCCGACGCCGGCGCGGGCGGCGCCGTCTACGGCGTCTGCAACTCCAACATGACCTGCACGACCGGGTCGCCGAGCGCCTCGCCGTCCGACACCGTGCGGATCGGCATCCAGAACTTCCTGCCCGCGACCTACTGGCCCGCCGGCCCCGACCTGGTGCTGAGCGGCATCAACTGGGGCCAGAACGCCGGCATCGGCGTCTTCCACAGCGGCACGACGAGCGCCGCCGTGACCGCGCACGAGTTCGGCCGGCCGGCGATCGCCTTCAGCGAGCAGTTCGACCTCATCCCGTGCGCCGTGTCGGGCGTCAACTGCCCGACGTACACCCCCGGCGCGGCCTTCGCGGTCACGCTGATCGGCAAGCTCCGCGGCGCCGGCCTGCTGAAGCCGTCGACGCTGCTCAACGTCAACTTCCCCTACGTCGGCGCGGACGAGAAGCAGGGCAAGCCCGCCCTCAACGTGCTCGGCAACGGCGACATGCTCGACATGACCTGGAACGGCGCGACGACCACCGAGGGCGCGACGTACTCCCTCGGCATCCCGAGCGACCGGAAGTCGACGAACAAGAACGCCGACACCACGGCGCTCGACGCCAACCGGATCTCGATCGTGGCGATGACCGGTGACTGGTCGAGGACGCCGTCGAAGAAGCTGACGGCGCTGGTCAAGGCGCTGCGCTGAGACGCAGGACTAGGGGGCTGGGCTGACGTCCAGCGCGGTGGCCGGCCTCCGGCCGAGGCCGGCCACCGCGGCCAGGATCAGCACGCCGCCGAGCACGCCCGCGGCCCCGAGCCGCTCGTCGAGCAGCAGGGCGGCGAGCACCGCCGCGGTCAGCGGCTCGAGCAGCGTCGCGATGACGGCCGAGCTGCCCGGCGCGGTGCGCAGCCCGGCGTAGAAGAGCAGGTAGGCGATGCCCATCGTGAGCACGCCGAGGTAGACGAGCGTCCCCGCGACGACCGGGTCGGTCAGCGCGCCGCCGCCGACACCGGCACCGACGGCGAGCGGGGCCAGCGCGAGGGCGCCGACCGAGGTGCTCGCGGTCGCGAGGCAGAGCGGGCCGGTCGACTGGGCCAGTCCGTGACCGACCACCGTCGTCAGCGCGTACGCCGTGCCGGAGCCGATCGACGCGAGCACGCCCAGGACCGGGTGGGGGCCGCCGGCCGAGCCGGCTGAGACGCTGACCAGGACGAGCCCGACCAGGGCGGCGGCCAGGATCAGCACGTCGGTCGAGCCGGGGGCGCGGCGTCGCCGCACGCTCTCGACGAGGGTCACGATCAGCGGCGCCAGCCCGAGGCTCACGACCGTCGAGACGGTCACCCCGACCCAGACGACGGCCGCGAAGTAGAGCGCCTGGTAGGTCGCGGTCGCGACGCCGATGACGACGACGCGGCCCGGCCGGCGCCGGACCAGCTCGCGCAGGTCGCCGAGCTGGCGGGCGAGCGCGACCATCGCGAGGAGCGCCACGGCCCCGATGAGCATCCGCCAGGCGCTGATCGTGACCACGGAGAGCGGCTCGGCCTCGCGGATCACGTGGACCGCGAGGCCACCGGTGCCCCACAGCACGCCCGCGAGGGAGATCTGCAGGAGGCCCAGCGAGGCGCGGGCGGAGGTGGTCGGCATGGCCGGCCCATCCTCCCGGATCGCCGGGCCGGGGTCGCACCGATTACCGCGATGCGGGCTGTCCGCCGATCCGGCGGGAGAGTGCGGAGGCGGTCGCCCCCACCGCCTCCGCGAGGTGCTCGGCGCCGGCGTCCTCGGGGTAGGTGACGGCGACCGCGGCGACCGGGTGGCCGTTGTGGTCGACCGCCGCGACGGCCACGCTCGCGAGCCCCGTCGTGATCTCGCCGTGCTCGGTGGCGTGACCGCGGTTGCGGGTGTCGGTGAGGATCGCGCGCAGCTCGCTCAGCCGCCGCGGGCCGCGGCCGTTGCGGTCGACGAAGTCCTCCGGCGACGCGTAGAGCGCGCGCACCTGCGTCGGTGGCAGCCGCGCGAGGATGGCCCGGCCGCTCGCGGTGAGGTGCGCCGGCAGCCGGACGCCGACGTCGGTCACGAGCGGCGGCCGACCGGGCGCGCGTTCCTCGATCACGTAGAGCACCTCCCGGCCGTGCAGGATCGCCAGGTGGGCCGAGTGGCCGGTCCGGTCGACCAGCGCGGCGAGCGGACGGCGCGCCATCCGCTGCAGCGGCTCCTGGCGGGCGTAGCCGCTGCCGACCTCGAAGGCCGCGACCCCGAGGCCGTAGCGGTGCTCGTCGGCCAGGTGGACGACGAAGCCCTCCTCGATCATCGCGTTGAGGAGGTGGTACGCCGTGCTGCGCGGCAGCTCGCAGGCGCGCATGATCCGGTCGAGCGGCACGGGGTCGGGCTGCCCGGCCAGGAAGCGCAGCACGCGGAGCGCGCGCGTGGCCGCCGGCACCTGGCTCATGGCCGAAGGCTACGGCCACCCGGACGGTCAGGCCTTGCGGTGCGTCCCGCTGCCCGGCTGGTAGTCCGCGGAGCGGTGGTCGACGTCCGGGTCGACGGCGTCGGCGTCCCGGATCACGTCCTCCTGCCGTGCCTCCTCCATCGCCAGGCTCCGGCGTGCCTCGTCGGCCTCCTGCTCGGCGCGCTCCGCCTCGGCGCGGGTGATCTCTGCGCGGCTCTCGGCGGCGGCCACGTCGTGCCGCAGCGCGCCGACGGTGCCGCCCTGCTCGGCGGCCCGCGCCCGCAGCTGCGTGGCCTCCTCGCGGTGACGGTCGCGGCGGCGGTTGGTGGTGACGACGGCGGCGACGGCCACCGCGACGACGACGATCACGACGACGATCAGGACGAGCAGCACCAGGGTCATGGGTTTCCTCCTCGGACGTCCCCCGACGTTCCTGGGGGAGCCGTACCCGATCGGGCATCCTTCACGCTCAGCCGAGCGGCCGCTCCTCGCGGACCGGCACCAGCGGCGCGGCCACGAGCGGGAAGAGCGCGGCGAGGCCGAACGCCGCGGCGTACCCGATGTGCGTGACCGCCAGCCCGGCGAGCGGCGGGACGGCCGAGGCCGCGAGGAACTGCGCGGTGTTCTGCACGCCGAGCGCGCGGCCGGACCAGAACGGCCCGGCGCGCTCCACGACGGCCGTGAACGCGAGCCCGTTGTCGGCCACGGTGACGACCGTGGCGACGACGACCAGGACGACCGCGACGGCGAGGTCGAGCGCCGCGGCCAGGCCGAGGAGGGCCATGGTCGCGGCGGCTGCGATCGCCACCCACTGCAGGGGCCGCATCCGGCTGTGCACCCGGTCCGAGAGGTGGCCGGCGGCGATCCGGCCCAGCGCCCCGGCCACCTGGGCGACCGCGATGACGGTGCCGGCGGCGGCCGGGCGCCAGTCGCGGTCCTGCACCAGCCAGACGAGGGCGAAGGTCCAGATGAGGAACTGCGGCACGACCAGCAGGACCGACACCCCGTGGACCCGGGCCAGGAAGGAGTCCTGCCGGTAGGGGTTGACCGCGGCCACCGGGTCGGCGGCGTCCGGCCGGGGCGGGTCGACGACGACCGCGCCGACCAGCACCACGGCGACCGCGCAGGCGACGGTGGGGATCCAGAGCGCGGCGTGGGGCCCGGCGGCGTCCGCGACGACCGCGACCGAGATGGCGGCGATGCCGACGCCCACCGGCTGGGCCATCTGCCGGATGCCCATCGCGAGGCCGCGGCGGTCCGGCGGGAACCAGCCGACGACGACGCGGCCGCCGGCGACGTTCGTGGTCGCGGCGGCGCCGCCCGCGAGGAGCAGGGTGAGGACGAGCGCGGCGGTGCCGCTGGTCAGCGCGCTCGCGACCCCGGCCAGGACGGTGATGGAGAGGCCGGTGAGGAGGACGAAGCGCTCGCCACGCCGGTCGGTGACCGCGCCCCACGCGACCAGGGTGAGCATCACGCCGACCGTCGGTGCGGCCGCGACGAGTCCGGCCTCGGCGAGGCTCATGCCGTCGGCGTGCAGGCTCGGGATGAGGAACGCCGGGCCGTGGATCATCACCGCGCTGGCGACCTGGGCGAGCGTGCTCGCCCCGAGCATCGCCCACCGGCGGCCGGCGGCGACGGTGGGGACGGCGGTCAGGGTCACGCGGGCCAGTCAACGCCTGACCGGCCCGCGCGACCCTTCCCGTCTTGCAGGGTGACCTGTGAGGTGGCGCTCAGCCGGTTCAGCTGGGCCGAGCGATGTCGAGCTTGGCCGTGGCCAGGTCGATGGTCGCGCCGGTGCCGTCGAGCAGGGTGATCCGCAGCCCGACCACCCGGAGGCCGTGGGCGGTCTTCTTGACCACGCCCGGCTGGATGCTCGCGACGCCGGGGATCTCGAGGACGCCGGTGTCGGGGATCTGCTGCGGCTCGCCGTTGGCGGTGATGGCACCCAGCGTGGTGCCGTCGGAGGAGCGGACCAGCTTGCCGTTCGCGCGGGTCACCTTCGCCTTCGCGACGATGCCGTCGATGTGCAGCGCGCCGCCGCCGAGGTCGACCGAGGCGATCTGGCTGCGCTCGTATCCGGTGGCCTTCCTCGCCGTCTGCTTGCCGAACTGGGTGTTCTTCGCGGCGCCGACGACCACCTGGCCCCCGAGGTCGACCCCGGCCGCGCTCTTGCTGACGACCTTGCCGTCGGTGCCCTGGCAGGGCATCCGGGAGAGGAGGTTCTTGCCGAGGTTGAGCGTGCCGGAGCCGACGTCACCGGTCAGGCCGGTGGACGAGCCCTTGAAGATGCCGGTCTTGATGCCCTCGTAGAGGTTGGCCTCCGCATGCGCGATGTGCACCGACGTACCGCTCGCGGTCAGCTCCACCTTGAGACCGTTGGCGTAGGCGTTGGCCTGGGTCGCCCGGTCGTGGGTGTTGGAGTGACCGATCGTGATCGTCGCGAAGCCCGGGATGTCGACGGGCTGGCCCGGCGCCGGGATCGGGAGGTCGACCGGCGGCAGGCCGCCCGCTGCGGCGAACGACAGCTTGCCGACGTCGGTGTTCGTCGAGGTGTGGAAGCCCGAGGCGTTGTGGTAGGCGCGGGCCGTGGTCGTGACCGCCTTGATCGACAGGGTGCCGAGCGGCGAGTCACTGAGCACGATGTCGCCGACGGAGTGACGGGCCCACGAGGAGACCGTGCCCTTCTTGCTGGTGGTCCAGAGCTTCGTCGTACCGGCGCCGACGGTGCCGAGGCCGGGCAGCTGGACGTCGGTCACGTCGTTGGTGTTGGTCGTGCCGGCCTCGTTGGTGCAGCCGATCACGTCCCAGGCGGTGGTGCCGGACTGGGCGGGCACCTGACCGCCCTTGATCTTGGTGGCGTAGCCGGCGCTCTGCAGGGCGAACGCCGTGGCGACCGTCCTGGGCTTGACGCGCTGCGGCGCCGAGCCGGTGGCGGCGTTGGCGGTGCTGACGCCGAGGCCGGCGGTCAGACCGAGGACCGCGACCGCGGCCGTGAGCAGAGCAGGACTTCTCCAGGTGTTGACCATCTCTGTATCCCTCCCGAGGAATGTGCACGGACTGTCCCCCCACCCCGTGTTCAACAAACGGGTGAAACCTGTTCTCGCTACGTGTGACCCCCGTCTCATCTCGTATCCCAGACATCCGCGCCGCCGGCGGGGTGGTCCGGCCCCGGGCCCGGGAGTTGGATGGCGGCATGACCGACGTGCTCGCACCGACCGCCCTGGACCCCGTCGAGATCGGCGTCGGTCCGGTCTCCTTCGCCGACCTCGTCGCCGTCGCCCGCGGCGGCGCGGCCGTCCGGCTGGGCGAGGACGCGCTCGCGGCGATCGACCGCGCCCGGGCCGTCGTCGACGAGCTCGCCGCCGCACCGACCCCGGCGTACGGCGTCTCGACCGGCTTCGGCGCGCTCGCGACCCGGCACATCCCGACCGAGATGCGGGCCCAGCTGCAGCGCTCGCTGGTCCGCTCGCACGCGGCCGGGTCCGGCCCCGAGGTCGAGCGGGAGGTGGTCCGCGCCCTGATGCTGCTGCGGCTCTCGACCCTGGCGACGGGCCACACCGGCGTACGCCGGGAGACCGCGTCGCTGCTCGCCGGGCTGCTGACCCACGGGATCACCCCGGTGGTGCGGGAGTACGGCTCGCTCGGCTGCTCCGGCGACCTGGCGCCGCTCTCGCACTGCGCGCTCGCCCTGATGGGCGAGGGCGAGGTGCGGGACGCCGAGGGCACCCTGATGCCCGCCGCGCAGGCGCTCGCGGCCGCCGGGCTCGGACCCGTGGAGCTGGCCGCGAAGGAGGGGCTCGCGCTCATCAACGGCACCGACGGGATGCTCGGGATGCTGGTGATGGCGATCGAGGACCTGCGGATGCTGCTGCGGACCGCCGACGTCGCCGCCGCGATGTCGGTCGAGGGCCAGCTCGGCACCGACCGGGTCTTCGCGCCCGAGCTCCAGGCGATCCGTCCGCACCCCGGGCAGGCGGCGTCCGCGGCCAACCTCACGGCCCTGCTGGCCGACTCCGGCGTCGTCGCCTCGCACCGGGGGCCGGACTGCAACCGGGTCCAGGACGCCTACTCGCTGCGCTGCTCCCCGCAGGTGCACGGCGCGGCCCGCGACACCGTCGACCACGCCATCCTGGTCGCCGGCCGCGAGCTCGCCTCGGCGGTCGACAACCCGGTCGTCCTCGCCGAGGACGGTCGGGTCGAGTCCAACGGCAACTTCCACGGCGCTCCCGTGGCCTACGTCCTCGACTTCCTCGCGATCGTCGCCGCCGACGTGGCCTCGATCAGCGAGCGTCGTACCGATCGCTTCCTGGACAAGGCCCGCAACCACGGGCTGCCGCCCTTCCTCGCCGACGACCCCGGCGTGGACAGCGGCCACATGATCGCGCAGTACACCCAGGCGGCGATCGTCTCCGAGCTCAAGCGCCTCGCGGTGCCGGCCTCGGTCGACTCGATCCCGTCCAGCGCGATGCAGGAGGACCACGTGTCGATGGGCTGGTCCGCGGCCCGCAAGCTGCGGCGGGCGGTCGACGGCCTCACCCGGGTGGTGGCGATCGAGGTCCTCACGGCCGCGCGGGCGCTCGACCTGCGCGCCCCGCTGACCCCGTCCCCGGCCACCGGGGCGGTCGTCGCGCTGCTGCGCGGCTCCGGCGTCGAGGGGCCCGGACCGGACCGCCACCTCTCGCCGGAGATCGAGGCGACGGTCGAGCTGGTCGCCTCCGGAGCCGTGCTGCGGGCGGCCGAGGGGGTCGTCGGCCCGCTCCGCTGGTGAGCGATCCCTCAGGTCGACGCTGAGACGGTCGATCCAGACCTCCGTGACTCGGACCGACGGACGGTCCGGGGTGGAGGTGTGTGCAACGTGTCCAACTCGTCCCTGTCCTCGCTCTCGCTGCGGACCAGGCTGCTCGCGGCGTTCCTCGTCGTCTCGCTGGCCAGCGTGGTGGTCGCGGGCTTCGCGCTCACGCGGATGAACACGATCAGCGACCGTGCCCAGGCGGTCTACGAGAAGGGCACCGTCCAGCTCGACGGCACCCGCAACCTGCAGGTGCTGTGGTGGGAGTACGAGACCCACGACGCGCGCCTCGCGATCACCGGCCTGCCCGACGCCGTCCTCGCCGACGAGCAGAAGATGCAGGCGGCCTCGCTGCAGGAGCTCAACTCCAGCATCGAGACGGTCAAGGCCATGGACCTCTCGTCCGACGTCGCGGCCAGCGTCGACGCCTTCGCGACCGCGATCCAGAGCACCATCGACGAGGTCGACAAGCTCAAGACCGGCACCCTCTCGGCCGCCGAGTCGGCCACCGTCCTGCAGCAGCTCACCAGCCTCGCGGACGACGCCCAGAAGGCGATCGACGCCGCCAACAGCGCCGAGCAGAAGTCGGCCGCCGACCAGGCCCAGTCGGCCAAGGACGCCTTCGAGTCCGCCCGGACCCTGACCATCGCGATCATCGTCGTCGGCCTCGCCCTCAGCGTCGGCCTCGGCTTCGCCAGCGCCCGCGCGGTGGCCCGGCCCATCGACGCCACCCGCGACATCCTCGCCCGGGTCGCCGAGGGCGACCTCGCCATCCGCGTCGAGGAGTCCGGCCCCCGCGAGATCGCCGAGATGAACCGCTCGCTCAACAAGTCGCTCGAGGCCTTCGGTGGCGTCATGGTCATGGTCCGCGACTTCGCCCAGCGTCTCGCCGGCTCGTCGGCCAACCTGAGCAGCACCGCCGGCGCGATCGCGGTCAACGTCGAGGGCGTCGCCCAGCAGGCCGACCTCGTCTCGTCCTCCGCCTCGGACGTCTCCCGCAACGTCGGCACCGTCGCCGCCGGCTCGGAGCAGATGCAGTCGGCGATCCGCGAGATCGCGCAGTCCGCCAACGCCGCCGCCCAGGTGGCCGGCAACGCCGTCGGTGTCGCCGCCGCCACCACCGAGACGGTCGGCAAGCTCGGCACCTCCTCGCAGGAGATCGCCTCGGTGGTCAAGACGATCACCTCGATCGCCGAGCAGACCAACCTCCTGGCGCTCAACGCCACCATCGAGGCCGCTCGGGCCGGTGAGGCCGGCAAGGGCTTCGCGGTGGTCGCCGGCGAGGTCAAGGAGCTCGCGCAGGAGACCGCGCGGGCCACCGAGGACATCGCCCGCCGGGTCGAGATGATCCAGGGCGACACCACCGGTGCCGTCGAGGCCATCGGCCAGATCAGCGCCGTCATCGCGGAGATCAACGACTTCCAGATGACCATCGCGTCCGCCGTGGAGGAGCAGACCGCCACCACCAACGAGATGAACCGCAACGTGCTCGAGGCCGCCAACGGCTCCGAGGGCATCGCCGGCAACGTCTCCGGGATCGCCGACTCCGCCGCGCAGACGCTCGCCGGTGTCACCGACGCCCAGCGCTCCGCCGGCGAGCTCGCCGAGATGGGCGCTCAGCTCGAGGAGGCCGTCGGCCGCTTCCGCGTCTGACGCTCTCTTCGCAGTACCCACACCTCCTCCGCGACCCCGGTCGTCTCGTACCCGAGACGGCTGGGGTCGCGGCACACTGGCGGGTCTCGCGTCGGACCTCGTTCACTGGAGGCATGGCCTCCTCGAGCAACCCCCGCCTCCCGATCCACGCCGCGCACGGCACGGAGCTGACCGCTCGCTCCTGGCAGACCGAGGCGCCGCTGCGGATGCTGATGAACAACCTCGACCCCGAGAACGCCGAGCGTCCCGAGGACCTCGTCGTCTACGGCGGGACCGGCAAGGCCGCGCGGTCGTGGGAGGCGTACGACGCACTGGTGCGGACCCTCACCACGCTCGGTGACGACGAGACGATGCTCGTGCAGTCCGGCAAGCCGGTCGGCGTGATGAAGACCCACGCGTGGGCGCCGCGGGTGCTGATCGCCAACTCCAACCTGGTCGGCGACTGGGCCAACTGGGAGGAGTTCCGGCGGCTCGAGGACCTCGGCCTGACGATGTACGGCCAGATGACCGCCGGGTCCTGGATCTACATCGGCACCCAGGGCATCCTCCAGGGCACGTTCGAGACCTTCGCGGCCGTCGCGGACAAGAGGTTCGCCGGCACGCTCGCCGGCACCATCACCGTGACCGCCGGCCTCGGCGGCATGGGCGGCGCGCAGCCGCTCGCCGTCACCATGAACGACGGCGTCGTGATCTGCATCGAGTGCGACCAGGCGCGGATCCAGCGCCGGATCGACCACCGCTACCTCGACGTCCAGGCGGCCTCGCTGGAGGAGGCCGTGTCGCTGGCCATCGAGGCCCGCGACGAGCGGCGACCGCTGTCGATCGGCGTCCTCGGCAACGCCGCGTCGATGCTCCCGCAGCTGCTGGAGATGGACGCCCCGATCGACATCGTCACGGACCAGACCTCGGCCCACGACCCGCTCTTCTACCTGCCGGTCGGGGTGCCGTTCGAGGAGTGGGAGGCGCGTCGTACGACGGACCCGGAGGCCTTCACCAAGGAGGCCCAGGCCTCGATGGCGGCGCACGTGCGGGCCATGGTGGAGTTCCAGGACAAGGGCGCCGAGGTCTTCGACTACGGCAACTCGATCCGCGACGAGGCCCGCAAGGGCGGCTACGACCGGGCGTTCGAGTTCCCGGGCTTCGTGCCGGCGTACATCCGGCCGCTCTTCTGCGAGGGCAAGGGCCCCTTCCGCTGGGCTGCGCTGTCCGGCGACCCGGCCGACATCGCCGCCACCGACCGCGCCATCCTGGAGCTCTTCCCCGAGAACGAGCGGCTGCGGAAGTGGATCACCATGGCCGGTGAGCGCGTGCACTTCCAGGGCCTGCCGGCGCGGATCTGCTGGCTCGGGTACGGCGAGCGCCACCTCGCGGGCCTGAAGTTCAACGAGATGGTCGCCTCCGGCGAGCTCTCCGCTCCCGTCGTGATCGGCCGCGACCACCTCGACTGCGGCTCGGTCGCCTCGCCCTACCGCGAGACCGAGGCGATGCTCGACGGCTCCGACGCCATCGCCGACTGGGCGATCCTCAACGCCCTGGTCAACACCGCCTCGGGTGCGACCTGGGTGTCCTTCCACCACGGCGGCGGCGTCGGCATGGGCCGATCGCTGCACGCCGGCCAGGTCTGCGTCGCCGACGGCACCGCCCTGGCGGCCGAGAAGATCGAGCGGGTCCTCACCAACGACCCGGGCATGGGCGTGATCCGGCACGTCGACGCCGGCTACGACCGCGCCGCCGAGGTCGCCGACGACCGCGGCGTTCGCATCCCCATGTCAGAGTGACGGTGTGACGACCGAGCCGGCTCGGACCCGGGCCACCCTCACCGGCATCAGCTCCCGCGCGTGGGAGCACCCCGCTGACCAGGGGGCGCTGGTCGCGCTCCGCAAGCTCAAGGGCTTCGACACGCTGCTCAAGGCGCTGTCGGGACTCTTCAACGAGCGCGCCGTACGCCTCGTCTTCCTCGGCTCCGCGGTCCGGGTCGACGAGCGGAACTTCGCCCGGTTGCACCGCCTCCTCGGTGAGGCCGGGCGCACCCTCGACGCGCCCGAGCTCCCCGAGCTGTACGTCGCCGCCAACCCGATGCTCGGGGCCGTCACGATCGGCATGAACAAGCCGATCGTCGTGGTCAACTCCGGGGTCGTCGACCTCTTCGACGACGACGAGCTGCGCTTCGTGATCGCCCACGAGCTCGGCCACGCGATGAGCGGGCACGCCGTCTACCAGACCATGCTGCAGCGGATGATCACGCTCAGCGGCGTGCTCTCCTCGGTGCCGGGAGGCGCGCTCGGCGCGCGCGCGATCATGGCCGCGCTCTACGAGTGGTCGCGCAAGTCCGAGCTCTCGGCCGACCGCGCCGGGCTGCTCGCGACCCAGGACCCGGCGGCGGCGTTCCGGGTGCACATGAAGCTCGCCAGCGGCGGTCACCTCGACGACCTCGACGCGACCTCGTTCTTCGCCCAGGGCCAGGAGTACGACGAGTCCGACCTGCGCGACTCCGTGCTCAAGCTGCTGCTCGTCGAGAACCGCTCGCACCCCTTCGCCGTGGTCCGCGCGACCGAGCTGCGCCGGTGGGTCGACTCCGGCGACTACACCCGGGTCCTCGGCGGCGACTACCCGCGCCGTACCGACGACGCCGACGCGAAGCTCACCGACGCCGCGAAGGCCGCCGCGAGGAGCTACTCCGAGACGTTCCAGCAGAGCCAGGACGCCATCGGCAAGCTGATGCACGACGTCGCCGGCGTGCTCGGCAGCGTCAAGGTCTGGCTCGACGAGCAGCTGCGCAGGACCCGCGACTGAGCACCCTGCGTGAGCTCGTCGGCCGGGTCCCCGAGGGCTGGTCGGTCGCGACGTACGACGGGCGCCGGTACGGCGTCACCAAGACCCTGCGCGCCGACGGCCGCGCGGTGTCGGTCTACGCCGAGGAGCTCGGCGGGACGGACGTCGTGAGCACCAACGTCTACCTCGTCGAGGCCGGCGACGAGCTGCGGCCCTGCGAGATGCCGGCGGCGAAGGTGCTCGCGTTCCTCCGTCGCGCCGACTTCGCCGGTCAGCCGGACTGACGGGCCAGGAACGCCGACAGCGGCCCGGGGATCTCCGCCGACCGCTCGCCCCAGTCGTAGACCGATGCGGTGCCGGCGATGAGGTCGTGCAGCGCGCGGTGCTCGCGCTGCACGAGCACCATGAGGTAGCCGATGCCGAACACCAGCGCGCTCAACGGGAAGGCGAGCGTGCGCACGAAGGCGCGGCGCACCGACAACGGGCTGCCGTCCCGGCCGACCACGCGCAGGCCGACGATCCCCTTCCCGAGCGTGCGGCCGGCGACGGCGTGCGACCCGAAGGAGTAGAGGAACGCCCACACCGCCAGCGCACCGACAGCGATCGGGCCGTTGTCGTTGAGGTCGTCGAAGGTGGTGCCCAGGAAGACGCCGGCCAGGAAGCCCAGGCCCGCGATCCCGAGCGTGTACGACGTGGTGATGATCGCGACGTCCAGCGCGGCCGCGGCGGCGCGGGTCACCGGGCCGGCGTAGTGGCCGCTGACCGTCAGCCGGGGGCCTGCGGCCGGCGCCGGCTCGGTCACGAGCAGCAGGGGCGGGCCGACGGGCTGGGTGTCCGGGTCGCGTCGGAGCAGCCGGCTGACGATCCGGTCGATGACGACGTCGAGGGCGACCAGCTGCCGCCGGACCAGGTCGATCGCCGATCCGGCGAGCTGGTTGGTGCTCTCGGCCACCAGCTCGGGCACGCCGGAGCGGCGTACCAGCGCCTCGAGGTCGACGGGGGCCAGCAGCGCCTCGACGTCGACCTTCGCCAGCAGGGCATTGAGGTCCACGTGGTCGAGGAGCGTGTTCATGTCGACGTGGTCGAGGAGTGAGTTCATGTCGACGCGCGCGAGCAACGCGTTCATGTCGACGCGGTCGAGGAGGGCGTTCGGGTCGAGCCGCGACATCAGCTCGTCGGGGTCGATCCGGCTCACGAGGGCGGCGACGTCGACGCGGGCGAGCAGCCGGTCGGGGTCCACGCGGTCGAGCAGCGGATCCATCTCGACCCGGTCGAGGAGCGCGTTGAGGTCGACGCGGGCGAGCAGGGCGTTCATGTCGATCCGCGCCAGCAGCGCGTCGGCGTCGATCCGCGCGACCAGGGCGTCGACGTCCACCTGGTCGAGCACGATGTCGGGGTCGACGAGGTCGACGACGCGCTCGGTCACCCCACCGGTGATCCGGTGGAAGAGACCGCGGCCCTCCCCGCCCGTCCCGGCCATGAGGCCACGCTAGCGGTCAGGGGGGCTCTCGAGGATCATCGTGATCGGCCCGTCGTTGACGGACTCCACGCGCATGTCGGCACCGAACGAGCCGGTCTCGACCTGGGCGCCGAGGTCGCGCAGCGCCTGGCACACGGCGTCGTACAACGGCTCGCTGACCGGTCCGGGTGCCGCCGCCTGCCAGGTGGGGCGCCGGCCCTTGCGGGCGTCGCCGTACAGCGTGAACTGGCTGACCACCAGGACCGGCGCGGCGACGTCCGAGGCCGACTGCTCGTCGCGGAGGATGCGCAGGTCCCAGATCTTGCGGGCGGTCCAGGCGACGTCGGCGGCGCCGTCGTCGTGGGTGACGCCGAGGTAGACCAGCAGGCCGGGGCCCTCGATCGCGCCGACGGTCACTCCGTCGACGGTGACGCTCGCGCCGAGGACGCGCTGGACGACGGCGCGCATCAGTCCTGGTTCAGGGCCTGGATCGCGTCGTGGATGGAGAGGGTACGGCGGGCCGACTCGACGTGGAGGTTCTCGACCATCCGGCCGTTGTAGGTGACGACGCCGGAGCCCTGCCCGTCCTCCCAGGCCTGGATCAGGCCGCGGGCGTCCTCGACCGCCTGCTCCGACGGGGCGAACGCGGTGTTGGCGCCCTCGACCTGACCGGGGTGGATCAGGGTCTTGCCGTCGAAGCCCATCTGCCGGCCCTGCTCGCACTCGGCGAGGAAGCCGTCGGTGTTCTTCACGTCGTTGTAGACGCCGTCGAGGATGGCGATGCCGGCCGCCCGGGCCGCGAGCAGCGCGGTGTGCAGGCTCGGCAGGATCGGGGCGCGGCCGGGCACGTGCTCGGCGTACAGCTCCTTGACGAGGTCGTTGGTGCCGAGCACGAAGCAGGTGAGCCGCTCGCTGGCCCGCGCGATGGCGAGCGCGTCGAGGATCGCGACCGGGGTCTCGATCATCGCCCAGAGCTTGGTGTGGTCGGGGGCGCCGGCCTTCTCGAGCGCGTCGACCAGCCGGCCGACCTCCGCGGCGCTGTTGACCTTGGGGACGACGACGGCGTCCGGGCCGGCCTGCGCGGCCGCGACCAGGTCGGCGTCGTGCCACTCGGTGCCGATGCCGTTGGCGCGGATGGTGAGGGTACGGCGGCCGTACTCGCCGCTGGCCGCGGCCGCCGCCGCGGCCTCGCGGGCGGCGGGCTTGGCGTCGGGGGCGACGGCGTCCTCGAGGTCGAAGATGACGCCGTCGATAGGCAGCGTCTTGGCCTTCTCCAGCGCCTTGGCGTTGGAGCTCGGCATGTAGAGGACGCTGCGCAGCGGGGTGAAGTCGGTCATCTCAGGCGACCTCGATCGCGTCGTACTGCTTCTTGAGCTCGGGGTCGATCGCGGCCAGCTGCTCGGCCAGCTTGACCATGACCAGGCACTGCTTGAGGGAGGCGTCGTCCTCCATCTTGCCGTCGAGCATCACGGCGCCGGTGCCGTCGCCCATCGCGGCGACCACGCGGCGCGCGTGCGCGATGTCCTCGACGCTGGGGGAGAAGACCCTGTTGGCGATCGCGATCTGCTTGGGGTGCAGGCTCCAGGTGCCGACGCAGCCGAGCAGGAACGCGTTGCGGAACTGGTCCTCGCACGCCGTCGTGTCCGCGATGTCGCCGAACGGGCCGTAGTAGGGGTAGATGCCGTGCATCGCGCAGGCGTCGACCATGCGGGCGATCGTGTAGTGCCAGAGGTCCTGCTGGTACGTCGCGCGGGCGGCCTCGAGGTTGGCGACGCCGTTCTCCTTCGGCGGGTCCTCCCGCACGAGGTAGCCGGGGTGGCCGCCGCCGACCCGGGTGGTCTTCATCCGGCGGTCGGCGGCGAGGTCGGCCGGGCCGAGGGAGAGGCCCTGCATGCGCGGGCTGGCGCCGCAGATCTCCTCGACGTTGGCGACGCCGCGGGCGGTCTCGAGGATCGCGTGCACCAGGATCGGCCGGTCGAGCCCGGCCTTGGCCTCGAGCTGGGCGAGCAGGCGGTCGACGTAGTGGATGTCCTCGGCGCCCTGCACCTTCGGCACCATGATCACGTCGAGCTTGTCGCCGATCGCGGGGACGAGCGTGGTGAGGTCGTCGAGGGCCCACGGGCTGTCGAGGCTGTTGATCCGGGTCCACAGCTGGGTCGGCCCGCTCTGTCCTCCGAGGTTGGCCGTCTTCCTCGCGATCTCGACGAGACCCTCTCGCGCGGCGACCTTGTTGTCGGCCTTGACGGCGTCCTCGAGGTTGCCCAGCAGCACGTCGACGGTGCCGACCATGTCCGGGATCTTGGCCGCCATCTTCGGGTTGCTCGGGTCGAAGAAGTGGATCGCCCGGCTCGGCCGGGCCGGGATCTCGGTCAGGGGCGTCGGCGCGCCGACCGCGAGGGGTCGGAAGAAGTCCTTGGCGCTGCGGGAACCGCTCATGGGGCGGAACGTAGCAGCGGATCGTTACCCGCCGGTATGACGGATCTGACAGTCGGCGGCGGGTTTCCCCGGCTGCCCGGGGAAACCCGCCGACACGCGGCCGATGGAGCGGCGTGTCGGGCGGGTTCCGGCTGACCACCCTGACGGGTGTGACCGGTGGGGCGCGAGGTGGTCAGGCGTAGGTGTAGAAGCCGCGGCCGGTCTTGCGGCCCAGCAGGCCGGCGTCGACCATCCGCTGGAGGAGCGGCGGGGCGGCGTAGAGCGGCTCCTTGAACTCGTCGTAGAGCGACTCGGCGACGGCCTTGGTGGTGTCCAGGCCGATCAGGTCGGCCAGCGCGAGGGGGCCCTGGGGGTGGGCGGCGCCCAGGACCAGGCCGCGGTCGATGTCCTCGGCGGAGGCGAAGCCGGACTCGTACATCCGGATCGCGGAGAGGATGAAGGGGATCAGCAGCGCGTTGACCACGAAGCCCGCGCGGTCCTGGCAGTCGATCGCCTGCTTGCCCAGCGACTCCTCGACCCAGGCGCGGGAGCGGGCGGTGGTCTCCTCGGAGGTCAGCAGCGAGGGGACCAGCTCGACGAGCTGGAGCACCGGGACCGGGTTGAAGAAGTGGATGCCGATCACCTGGGTCGGGCGGGAGGTGACCACGCCGAGCTTCATAATCGGGATCGAGGAGGTGTTGGAGGCCAGGATCGCGTCCGGGGCCTCGGCGACCGCGTCCAGGGACTTGAAGAGCGCGACCTTGGCGGCCTCGTCCTCCACGATCGCCTCGACCACGACCTCGCGGTCGGCGACCGCGTCCAGGTCGGTCTCGACCCGGACCAGCCCGAGCACGTCGGCGGCCGAGGAGATCTTGCCCTTCGCCTCCGCACGCGCCAGCGACTTCTCCAGCCGGCCGAGCGCGGCCTTCGCGGCGTCGTCGGACGACTCGACCACGACCACGTCGTGGCCCGCGCGGGCACTGACCTCGGCGATGCCCGACCCCATCAGGCCACCACCGACGACGGCGATCTTCTTCATCGAACTCCCTCTCCTCGTGTGCGTCGATTCCACCAGTGCCGCCTCCGCGGTCGTACGGCGGGCTCCGTCCGGGCGACTCGTCGGGCCGCTCGCCGCGTGCGCCAGGCCTCCACCGTCTCGTCCACGTCGCGCGGCATGGTGACCAGCGGAGGTCCGGGGTGTAGCGAGTAGCGCGCCCGGATCACCCGCTCGTTGAAGTCCTCGACGACCCGGCGTACCTCCGCCTCGTAGTTGATCGCGTCGAGCTGCTCGTCGAGCTCGGCGTCCTCCTTGCGCAGCGCGACGCTGGGCGGCAGCACGACGATCCGCTCGCGCTCGACCAGCTGCTTGACCCACCAGTCGGGGTCGTGCTCGGTGCCGAGGTTCTCGATCGGCTTGCCGGCGCCGGGGAGGTCGTCGAACTCGCCGCGCTCCATCGCCTGCCGGATCTGGACGTCGACCCAGGTCTGCTGTTGCTGGATGCGCGCGCGGGCCGCGGCGCGACTCGCCGCGCGGTCGGGGTCCTGCTCCTGGGGCATCACCCTCAGCCTACTGAGCCAGTGCTACTGGACCAGGGGGAGCGCCGGCTCCTCGGCGACGTGCCGCGGCAGCATCATCAGTGCGGCGGCGGCGCAGAGGGCCGCGACGGCGCACACCGTCCAGACGGTGAGGTAACCCGACAGCGGGGCGTGGCCCTTCTCCGGATCGGCGATCGAGCCCGTGGCCGACAGCGCGATCGCGAAGATCGCGGACGCGATCGCGCCGCCGATGGTCTTGGTCGCGTTGGTCATGCCGGTCGCGAAGCCGGTGCGCTCGGGCGGAGCGGCCGCCGCGGCGGTCGCGGGCAGCGCGGCAACGAGCGCGCCGGAGCCGAGCCCGGCGACGGCCATGTTGATCAGCGCCTGCCACGTGTGGTCGTGGAAGGGCAGCCACAGCGCGTAGCCGACCGCCACCAGCACCGAGGACATCATCAGCGCCCCGCGCGGGCCGAGCGCCCGCGTGGTGAGCGGCAGCGTGAACGCGCCGATCGCCAGGAAGATCACGTAGACGCCGATCAGCGTCGACACGAAGCCGGCGCTCGCGCCCAGCCCGTAGCCGGCGACGTCGGGGTCGGTGCGCGCGAAGGTCGAGAGCGGGATCTGCGCGCCGAGCACGGACATGCCGAAGAGGAAGGCCGTCAGCTGCACCGGCCACTGGCCGGGCGTCCTGAGCAGGCGTACGTCGACGATCGGGTCGTCCTGGCCGAGCTCGTAGCGGCCGAAGACGGAGAGCACGACCAGCCCGAGCAGGATCAGCACCCACGGCAGCATGCTGCCGGGGCCCTGCAGCCGGATCGCGATCAGGCCACCCATCACCAGTCCGATCGAGGCGGTGAGGAGCACCAGCCCGCCGAGGTCGATGCCGCCGGTCGCGGTGCCCTCCATGTCCTCGATGCCGAACCAGATGATCACGAAGCAGGCCGTCACCGCGACGGCGGGCAGTGCCAGCAGCACGGTCATCGACGTCGCCTCGACCAGCGCGCCCGACGTGAGGGCACCGATGATCACCGCGAGCTCGAGGGCGCCCACCAGGATCGCGGCGGCGCGCCGGGTGAGCTGGTGCTGGCGCCCGGTCCCGGCGGTGCGCCGGTGGATGATCGCGACCTCGAGGGGCAGCCAGACGACGTACGCGCCCTGGATCGCCGCGCCGACCAGGAAGGTCGCGAACGACGGCGCGAAGGCCATCACCCACGAGCCGACAGCGGTGACGGCGGTCGAGAGGAGCAGCACCTTCTTGTGGCCGACCAGGTCGCCCATCCGCGCCAGCGGGGGCACGACGAGAGCGGAGACGATCAGCTGCGCGGCCTCGAACCAGTTGACGTCGGCGTCGGCGATGTCGAGGTGGTCGGCGATGTCGCTGAAGATCGGTGTGTAGTAGCCCTGCAGGATGCCGCTGGCGAGCTCGACGCAGACCAGGAACCCGACGATGGCGAAGAGGCCGCGGACCCGGGGGTCCTGGGTCACCGTCATGCCGCGTCACTCATGCGGGAATCCTCTCGATCAGGCGCTGGTACCACCGCACGCCGTCGACGAAGGCGTCGATCCCGAGGTGCTCGTCGTAGGAGTGGATCGACTCGCGCTGCGCCTTGGTCATCCGGAACGGGGCGAACCGGTAGACCCGGGAGCAGATCGAGGTGAAGAACCGCGAGTCGGTCGCGGCCATCATGACGTAGGGCGACGGGATCGCGTCGGGGAACACCTCGGCGATCGTGTCCTCCAGGAGCGTGAACGCCTCGTCGCCGTCGTACGGCGAGATCGGGCTCGGCTCGTTCTCCTCCACGACGCTGATCTGCACCCGGTCGTCGTCGACGGTGCGGCGGACGTGCTCGAGGACGCCGGCGACGGTGTCGCCGACCATGATCCGGATGTTCACGCCGGCCGTGGCGGTCGAGGCGATCACGTTGAGCGCGGGGGAGCCGGACAGGGTCGTGATCGCGAAGGACGTGCGCGTCATGGCGGCCGGCTCAGACCCGGCCGCGATCAGCGCCCGGGTGAGCACCGGCCGCAGCCGCGCGGCGTTGGCCATCAGCGGTCGCAACAGGGTCGATCCGTGCGGTGCGATCCGGCGCAGTAGCTCGATCGTCGGGTCGGGGATGCTGGCCGCCATCTGCTGGGCGTCGAGCCTCGCGATCGCCTTGGCGATCCGGACGGTCGGGCCGTTCTTCGCCGGCGTCGAGGCGTGGCCGCCGCGGCCGTCCACCCGGAGCTCGATCGAGGTGACGCCCTTCTCGGTGACGCCGACGACGCCGATCGGCGCGGCCACGCCGGGGAAGGCCTCGGCGGCGATCGCGCCGCCCTCGTCCATCACGAACCACGGTCGTACGCCGCGCCGGGTCAGCTCCTCCACCGCGAGCGGGGCCGCCGGACCGGAGACCTCCTCGTTGCAGCCGAAGGAGAGCCAGAGGTCCTGGGCGGGGATGAAGTCGTCGGCGAGCAGCGCCTCCACGGCGGCGCAGATCGCGACCAGCTGACCCTTGTCGTCGAGCGTCCCCCGGCCCCAGATCGCGCCGTCGTGGATCTCGGCGCCGAAGGGCGGGTGCTGCCACGGCGCGTCCTCCTCGACCGGCACGACGTCGAGATGGGCCATCAGCACCACCGGCCGCTCCGCGCTCCGGCCGGCCCAGTGGAAGAGGAGGCCGTGGGTGTCGATCCGGGTCAGCTCGAGCCGCTCGTGCAGCAGCGGGAACTGGCGCGCGAGCTCCGCGCCGAACGCGTCGAAGGCGGCCGTGTCGACCCGACCGGGGTCGCGGTGGGACACGGTCGGGATCCGGATCAGGGCCTGGAGCTTCTCGACGACCGGGTCGACGGGGGGCGTGGTCACGAGCGGAGGCTATTCGTCTCGGATGTGAGACTCGTGGTGCGGCGCGGTCGTTGACCCGGCCCGCTCACGCCGATGGACTGGAGTCGTGTCCCCAGCGCCCCCGATGCACCAGGCCGTCCATCGGCTTGCGGGCCCGCTTGGCGGGGGACCCCTGTGCGCCGACCGTCGTGGCGGCGTGGCCGATGGTCACGACGCCCACCGGGTCGAAGTCGTCGGGGATCGCGAACGCCTCCCGCACCGCGGCGTCCCGGTCCGGCGGGACGCCGATGAAGCACGAGCCGAGGCCCGCGTCGGTCGCGGTCTGGAGGATCAGCAGCGCCGCCATCGCGGTGTCCATGTCCCAGAAGGGCTTGGGCCAGCGGGCCTCGTCGCGGTCCGACCAGCCCTTGTCGGGCTGGGCGTAGCGGTCGAGGTACGCCGCCTTGCTCGAGCACGGCAGGATCACGACGGGCGCCCGCATCATCCCGGCCAGCCACCGGTCCGGGTGGTCGAGGTCGTCGGCGGTCGCGGCCCAGAAGCGGCGTACGTCGTCGGGACGGTCGAGCACGAGGAAGGCCCACCCCTGGCTGAAGCCGGCGTTGGGCGCGCGGGTCGCGTTGCGCAGCGCCAGGTCGACGATCGCCGGGTCGACCGGGTCGGTCGTGTAGCTGCGGACCATCTTGCGGCGCCGTACGACGTCCTGGAACTCCATGGCGGCCAAGGATATGGAGGCAGCCGTGCCCGATGACTTCGAGCGGATGTGGGGCGACCTGGCGCCGGTGGGCCGGTCGGCCTCGTCGGGCGGCTACTTCCGGCAACCCTTCGCCTCGGCCGAGCGGGAGCTCGCCCAGTGGTTCGTCGAGCAGTGCGCTGCGCGCGGGCTGCGCGTGGAGACCGACGAGATCGGCAACGCCGTCGGCTGGTGGGACGTCGGCTCCGGGCCGGCGGTGCTCACCGGCTCGCACCTCGACTCGGTGCTCGACGGGGGCGCGTACGACGGACCGCTCGGTGTCGTGTCCGCGCTGGCCGCGATCGACCTGATGCGGGCGCGCGGCGTCGTACCGACGCGGCCGGTGGGGGTGTCGGTCTTCGTCGAGGAGGAGGGCTCGCGCTTCGGCCTCGCCTGCCTGGGCTCGCGGCTCGCGTCCGGCGCGCTGTCGTGGGAGGCGGCGCGCGAGCTGCGCGACCGCGACGGGGTGGCGCTGGGCGACGTGGTGCCGGGTGCGGCGTCGTCGCTGCTGTCGTCGGTCGGGACGTTCGTCGAGCTGCACGTCGAGCAGGGTCGCGACCTCGTGGACCGCGGCGCGGCGATCGGCGTGGCCAGCGAGATCTGGCCGCACGGTCGCTACCGCTTCGACTTCGCGGGTGCCGCGAACCACGCCGGCACCACGCGGATGGAGGACCGCCAGGACCCGATGCTGACCTACGCGATGACGGCGCTGGCGGCCAACAAGCAGGCCCGGCTGGCCGGCCAGCGCGCGACCTTCGGCCGCGTCGCGGTGACCCCGAACGGCACCAACGCCGTCCCGTCCGCGGTGACGGCGTGGCTCGACGCGCGGTGCTCGACCGACGCCGGCCTGGCCGAGCTCGTCGACGCGATCGGGCGGCAGGGCAGCGAGCGCGCGGACCGCGACGGCACGTCGCTGACGGTGACCGCCGAGTCGGTCTCCGGCGCGGTCACCTTCGACCCGGCGCTCGCGGCCGCCGTGGCCGCCGACCACGAGGGCGGCGCCTGGCCGATCATCCCGACCCAGGCCGGCCACGACGCCGGGATCCTCTCCGCCGCGGGGATCCCGACCGCGATGCTCTTCGTGCGCAACCCGACCGGCGTCTCCCACTCGCCGGCCGAGCACGCCGAGGTCGCCGACTGCCTGGTCGGCGTCTCCGCCCTGGCCGACACGCTCGACAGGCTGACCCGGTGAGCTCGTCGTACCTCCTCGAGCGGGCCTGGGTCGACGGCGCGGTGCGGGACGACGTGCTCGTCGAGATCTCCGACGGGCTGATCTCGCGGGTTTCGGCGGCTGGCAGCCGGAACCCGCAC
>NZ_JAIQZJ010000035.1 GCF_020073815.1 Nocardioides mangrovi | reverse complement strand
CTGAGAGCCCTATGTCAAGCAGCCTCCGGTAGGAGGGTGTTGAGCCGGCCGTGTAGGTCGGGGTTGTAGGGCACGTGGTCGTGCCAGCATCGCCAGAGGATTCTGGTCCAGCCCTGGGCCAGGATCCTCGCTGCGTGGGGATGGCGGCAGCCGCGTGCTCGGGCTCGGTCGTAGGTGTCGCGGGCCCACGCGTTGGCGCGTGGCGTGTCCTGGGCCCAGTCGACCAGGGCTGCGCGGAGTTGTTTGTTGCAGCCGCGGCGGTAGGCGACGTTGAGGTGTTTGCCGGACTGTCTGGTTGAGGGTGCGACACCGGCTGCGGCAGCGAGCGAGGCTGGGTCGGGAAAGCGGGCTCGACAGTCGCCGATCTCGGCTAGCAGGGTGGCGGCGCGGATGGTGCCGGCGCGGGGCAGCGACTGGAAGATCTGCCCGTCTGGGTGGGCGAGCAGCGCTTCCTTGATCCTGGCCTCGAGCTGGTCCTGTTCGTGGCGCAGCGTGGTGAGCAGGTCTACGAGGGTCAGCACGATGGCTTCGCTGGCTTCGGCTGCTGCACCGGTGACGCGGCCGGTGGCGGCTTGGCGTAGGTGGCCGACCAGGCGGGTCGGGGTGTGGCGGCCGCAGTAGGCGTTGGCCTTGAGCCAGTGCGCCATCCGCAGCTCGCCCCTGCCTGCGATCAGCCAGGCGGCCTTCGCTTCGGTCGGGAAGCGTCGTAGGAACGCCAGGCTGATCGCGATGTCGAGCTGGCTGAACAGGCCGATCGCGCCGGGGAAGTTGTGCTGCAACACCGCCAGCAGCTGGTTGTGCACCGCGATCCGGTGGTCGATCAGGTCATGTCGGGCGCGGACCAGCATTCGCAGCGCGATCGTCTCCTCGCTGTCGGGCTGCACGACCACCCAACGGCCGGCGTCGGTGCGCAGCGCGTCGGCCAAGACGAAGGCGTCGAACCGGTCGTCCTTGTTGCCCGCCGAACCGTAGCGAGCCCGCAGCGACTTCACCTGCCGGGCGCTGATGACCACGACTTCGAACCCATCACGGAGCAGGTGCTCGACCACCGGGCCGTCACCGCGTTCGATCCCAACCCGGGCCACACCGTGACGGCGCAGCACCGTCGTGATCTTGGCCAGACCCGGTCGCGAGTGCGGCACCGTGACTTCCTCGATGCGCTGGCCATCGGCATCGACGATGCACAGTGCGTGGTGCTGCCAGGACCAGTCGATCCCGGCGAAAGTGGGCGTAGCCTGCATGCGAGTGCTCCTTCCGTCAGCCCACGGATCAGCACTCCGGTCCGGGACGTGACGGTCGGTCGCTCACTGAGGCGCTCCAGGCCGGCAAGCCTTGGCGCATAGCCCTATGGCCGATCTGCACGTCCCGGGCCACCAGGCCCTGCAACTCTCAGCCAGGTCGTCCCCGAAGAGCGACTCGCTCAGCTCGGCAGTGACCCAGCAGACCCGGGGTGCAGACAAGACGATTCGCCTCGTCCACCCCCAGGGTCAACCAGTGAG
>NZ_JAIQZJ010000034.1 GCF_020073815.1 Nocardioides mangrovi | reverse complement strand
GCTGGGACTCACGACCTGACTTCGTTAGGGAGAGAAATGCCCAAGATCCTGGAGTTCGACGAGAACGCCCGGCGCGCCCTCGAGCGCGGCGTCGACGCGCTCGCCAACACCGTCAAGGTGACCCTCGGCCCCAAGGGCCGCTACGTCGTGCTCGACAAGAAGTGGGGCGCCCCGACCATCACCAACGACGGCGTGACCGTCGCCCGTGAGGTCGAGCTGGACGACCCGTTCGAGAACCTCGGTGCCCAGCTCACCAAGGAGGTCGCGACCAAGACCAACGACGTCGCCGGTGACGGCACGACGACCGCGACCGTGCTCGCCCAGGCGATGGTCCACGAGGGCCTGCGCGCCGTCGCGGCCGGCGCCAACCCGATGGCGCTCAAGCGCGGCATGGACGCCGCGGCCGAGGCCGTCGGCGACGCCCTCAAGGAGGCCGCCCGCGAGGTCGAGTCCGTCGAGGACATGGCCTCCGTCGCCACCATCTCGAGCCGCGACAGCCACATCGGTGACCTGCTCTCGCAGGCCTTCGACAAGGTCGGCAAGGACGGCGTCATCACCGTCGAGGAGTCCAACTCGATGGGCACCGACCTCGAGTTCACCGAGGGCATGCAGTTCGACAAGGGCTACATCAGCCAGTACTTCGTCAGCGACCCGGAGCGCATGGAGGCCGTCCTCGACGACCCGTACATCCTGCTCCACCAGGGCAAGATCTCGGCCGTCGCCGAGCTGCTCCCGCTGCTGGAGAAGGTCATCCAGTCCGGCAAGCCGCTCTTCATCCTCGCCGAGGACGTCGAGGGCGAGGCCCTGTCGACCCTGGTCGTCAACAAGATCCGCGGCACCTTCAACGCCGTCGCGGTGAAGAGCCCGGCCTTCGGCGACCGCCGCAAGGCGATGATGCAGGACATCGCGACCCTGACCGGTGGTCAGGTCGTCGCCCCCGAGGTCGGCCTCAAGCTCGACCAGGTCGGCCTCGAGGTGCTCGGCCAGGCCCGCCGCGTCGTGGTGACCAAGGACAACACCACGATCGTCGACGGCGCCGGCGACGCCGCCGAGGTCGAGGGCCGCGTCAACCAGATCAAGGCCGAGATCGAGTCGACCGACTCCGACTGGGACCGCGAGAAGCTCCAGGAGCGCCTCGCCAAGCTCGCCGGCGGTGTCTGTGTGATCCAGGTCGGCGCCGCCACCGAGGTGGAGCTGAAGGAGAAGAAGCACCGCATCGAGGACGCCGTCTCCGCGACGCGCGCCGCGATCGAGGAGGGCATCGTCGCCGGCGGCGGCTCCGCCATCGTCCACGCGGTCTCGGTGCTCGAGGGCGACCTCGGCCTCACCGGCGACGAGGCGATCGGCGTCCGCGTGGTTCGCAAGGCGGCCGACGAGCCGCTGCGCTGGATCGCCGAGAACGGCGGCGAGAACGGCTACGTCGTCACCACCAAGGTGCGCGAGCTCGGTGTCGGCAACGGCTACAACGCCGCCACCGGCGAGTACGGCGACCTCGTCGCCCAGGGCGTCCTCGACCCGGTCAAGGTCACCCGCTCCGCGCTGGTCAACGCCACCTCGATCGCGGGCATGCTGCTCACGACCGAGACGCTGGTCGTCGACAAGCCCGAGGAGGAGGAGCCGGCGGCCGCCGCCGGCCACGGCCACGGGCACGGCCACTGAGCCGAGTCGGCGCAGCATCACCTTCGAGTCGGCGCTGATTCACCCCG
>NZ_JAIQZJ010000032.1 GCF_020073815.1 Nocardioides mangrovi | reverse complement strand
TGGGCGGGTTTCTTGTGAATTGGATAGTGGACGCGAGCATCTTGCGATGTCTCTTCACCAGGAGACATCGCGATATAGCAACCGGCGACCTCGAGTTGTCTCCTTTGGGGACTGGTCGTCGGATGTCTAGTCTTTGTAGTTTTGCTTTGTAGTTTTTGTTGAGTGTTTGTGCGACAAGCTATGAAGGGCACATGGTGGATGCCTTGGCATCAAGAGCCGATGAAGGACGTAGGAGCCTGCGATAAGCCCTGGGGAGTTGGCAACCGAGCTGTGATCCGGGGGTGTCCGAATGGGGAAACCCAGCACGAGTCATGTCGTGTTACCCACGCCTGAATATATAGGGCGTGTGGAGGGAACGTCGGGAAGTGAAACATCTCAGTACCGACAGGAAGAGAAAACAACAGTGATTCCGAGAGTAGTGGCGAGCGAAATCGGAGGAGGCTAAACCTCATGCGTGTGATACCCGGCAGGGGTTGCGTGTGGGGGGTTGTGGGACCATTCTGATCCATCTGCCGGTGGGTCGAACAGTCATAAAACTGATGTGAAGTTGAAGTCCGTTGGAAAGCGGCGCCGTAGAGGGTGATAGCCCCGTAGTTGTAAGCATCAGTCTGTTGAGTGGTATCCCAAGTAACACGGAACCCCTGAAATTCCGTGTGAATCTGGCGGGACCACCCGTTAAGCCTAAATACTCCTTGATGACCGATAGCGGACAAGTACCGTGAGGGAAAGGTGAAAAGTACCCCTGGCGGGGAGTGAAATAGTACCTGAAACCGTGTGCCTACAATCCGTCGGAGCCCGGCTGCCAACCTCTTTGCAATGTTGGTGTTGGGGTGACGGCGTGCCTTTTGAAGAATGAGCCTGCGAGTTTGCGTTGTGTTGCGAGGTTAACCCGTGTGGGGGAGCCGTAGCGAAAGCGAGTCCGAATAGGGCGTTTGAGTAGCACGATCAAGACCCGAAGCGAAGTGATCTATCCATGGGCAGGTTGAAGCGCGGGTAAGACCGCGTGGAGGACCGAACCCACTTAGGTTGAAAACTGAGGGGATGACCTGTGGATAGGGGTGAAAGGCCAATCAAACTTCGTGATAGCTGGTTCTCCCCGAAATGCATTTAGGTGCAGCGTTGTGTGTTTCTTGCCGGAGGTAGAGCACTGGATAGCCGATGGGCCCTACCAGGTTACTGACGTTAGCCAAACTCCGAATGCCGGTAAGTGAGAGCGCAGCAGTGAGACTGCGGGGGATAAGCTCCGTAGTCGAGAGGGAAACAGCCCAGACCATCAGCTAAGGCCCCTAAGCGGTGACTAAGTGGAAAAGGATGTGGAGTCGCAGTGACAACCAGGAGGTTGGCTTGGAAGCAGCCACCCTTGAAAGAGTGCGTAATAGCTCACTGGTCAAGTGATTCCGCGCCGACAATGTAGCGGGGCTCAAGTCATCCGCCGAAGCTATGGCACTCACACGTGTGCTTAGCCACGATTGTGGTTCAGGTGTGTGGGTGGGTAGGGGAGCGTCGTGTCGCGAGTGAAGCCTCAGGGTGACCTAGGGGTGGACGCGACACGAGTGAGAATGCAGGCATGAGTAGCGAATGAAGAGTGAGAAACTCTTCCGCCGAATGATCAAGGGTTCCAGGGTCAAGCTAATCTGCCCTGGGTAAGTCGGGACCTAAGGCGAGGCCGACAGGCGTAGTCGATGGACAACGGGTTGATATTCCCGTACCGGCAAAGTAGCGCCCATGACGAACCTGGTGATGCTAACCACCCAAAGCATCAGATGACCGATCCCTTCGGGGTGAGGCGCTGGTGTGGAGCGTGGGACCCGATCCGGTAGTAGTCAAGCGATGGGGTGACGCAGGAAGGTAGCCCAGCCACGGCGATGGTTGTCCGTGGGTAAGCAGGTAGGGGGCGGTCTAGGCAAATCCGGACCGCTGTGCTTCGAGCACGGCCCTGAGATGTGACGCCGAGCCCGTATGGGCGAAGTGGGTGATCCTATGCTGTCGAGAAAAACCTCTAGCGAGCTACGCGCCGCCCGTACCCCAAACCGACTCAGGTGATCAGGTAGAGAATACCAAGGCGATCGAGCGAACCATGGTTAAGGAACTCGGCAAAATGCCCCCGTAACTTCGGGAGAAGGGGGGCCGGATCCGTGACGGAACTTGCTTCCGGTAGCGGTGATGGCCGCAGAGACCAGGCCCAAGCGACTGTTTACTAAAAACACAGGTCCGTGCGAAGTTGTAAGACGATGTATACGGACTGACTCCTGCCCGGTGCTGGAAGGTTAAGAGGACCTGTTAGGTAGCAATACCGAAGCGGAGAATTTAAGCCCCAGTAAACGGCGGTGGTAACTATAACCATCCTAAGGTAGCGAAATTCCTTGTCGGGTAAGTTCCGACCTGCACGAATGGAGTAACGACTTGGGCGCTGTCTCAACCGTGGACTCGGCGAAATTGCACTACGAGTAAAGATGCTCGTTACGCGCGGCAGGACGGAAAGACCCCGGGACCTTTACTATAGTTTGGTATTGGTGTTTGGTTCGGCTTGTGTAGGATAGGTGGGAGACTTTGAAGCATCGACGCCAGTTGGTGTGGAGTCAACGTTGAAATACCACTCTGGTCGTACTAGATGTCTAACCTAGGACCATGATCTGGTTCAGGGACAGTGCCTGATGGGTAGTTTAACTGGGGCGGTTGCCTCCTAAAGAGTAACGGAGGCGCTCAAAGGTTCCCTCAGCCTGGTTGGCAATCAGGTGTTGAGTGTAAGTGCACAAGGGAGCTTGACTGTGAGACAGACATGTCGAGCAGGGACGAAAGTCGGAACTAGTGATCCGGCCACGGCATGTGGAAGCGTGGTCGCTCAACGGATAAAAGGTACCCCGGGGATAACAGGCTGATCTTCCCCAAGAGTCCATATCGACGGGATGGTTTGGCACCTCGATGTCGGCTCGTCGCATCCTGGGGCTGGAGTAGGTCCCAAGGGTTGGGCTGTTCGCCCATTAAAGCGGCACGCGAGCTGGGTTTAGAACGTCGTGAGACAGTTCGGTCCCTATCCGCCGCGCGCGCAGGAAACTTGAGAAAGGCTGTCCCTAGTACGAGAGGACCGGGATGGACGAACCTCTGGTGTGCCAGTTGTCCCGCCAGGGGCACGGCTGGTTGGCTACGTTCGGAAGTGATAACCGCTGAATGCATCTAAGCGGGAAGCACGTTTCAAGATGAGGTTTCCCACCCACTCGATGGGGTAAGGCCCCCAGCAGAACACTGGGTTGATAGGCCGGAGGTGTACAGCAGTAATGCCCAGCCGACCGGTACTAATAGGCCGAGGGCTTGTCACACAAACCCTCAACCAAAACCACAAAGCCATCGACTACGCGTAAAGACGAACAACATGTTCGCGTCCACTACACAAGAACCAACACACCATCCAGCACACCATCCAGCACACAACTGGATCAACAACTGGATCAACAACAGAACAACGAAGCTTGGCCCACCACCGTGAACACCCCGGTGAGTGGACGCCACATAGAGTTACGGCGGCCATAGCGAAAGGGAAACACCCGGTCCCATCCCGAACCCGGAAGTTAAGCCTTTCAGCGCCGATGGTACTGCAACCGAGAGGCTGTGGGAGAGTAGGACGCCGCCGGACATAC
>NZ_JAIQZJ010000031.1 GCF_020073815.1 Nocardioides mangrovi | reverse complement strand
CTCTCCGACGAGGCCCGCGCAGCGACCTACGCCGCCTGGCTCCACTTCTACAATCACCACCGACCCCATACCGGCATCGGAGGCCTCACTCCCGCCGACCGCGTTCACAACGTCACGGGGAACTACAACTAGCCGAAGGGCAGCGGCTCCGGGGCGAGCGAGACGGCCTTGGCGCGGGCGGCGGTGAGCCGGCGCCGGTGGTGCTGGCGGCAGAGCACCTCGTAGGCGACGTCGGCGGGCGGCTGGTCGATCTTGTCGACGTCGCCGACCACGATGACCTCGCCCTCGACGACCATCGCGCCGTTCTCGGTGCGGGCGTTGTGGGTGGCGCGCTTGCCGCACCAGCACAGCGCCTCGACCTGGAGGACGTGCATCCGGTCGGCCAGCTCGACCAGCCGCGCGCTGCCCTCGAAGAGCTGGGTGCGGAAGTCGGTGAGGATGCCGAAGCAGAAGACGTCGAGCTGCAGCTCGTCGACGATCTTGCCGAGCTGGTCGATCTGCGCACGGGTGTAGAACTGGGCCTCGTCGCAGATGAGGTAGTCGATCCGACCGCCCCGGGTGAGCGAGTCGACGACGTAGCGCCAGAAGTCGAAGTCTCGTCCGACCTCGATGGCGTCGTGGGTCAGCCCGAGGCGGCTGGAGAGCGTGGCCTCGCCGGCCCGGTCGTGGGTGGTGAAGAGCCGTCCGATCCGGCCACGGGCCGCGTGGTTGTGGTTGGTCTGGAGCGCCAGCGTGCTCTTGCCCGAGTCCATCGTGCCGGTGAAGAAGTGCAGTTCAGCCACGGGGCAGAATCCTCTCATGGGCTCCCCGCTGATCTCCGTCACCGACCTGCACGAGCTGCTGGGTTCCGGGCCGGGGTCCGTCACCGTGCTCGACGTCCGCTACCGGATGGGCGGGCCGCCCGGGCGGCCGGAGTTCGAGCAGGGACACATCCCGAGGGCGGCGTACGTCGACCTGGACGCCGACCTGGCCGCGCCACCGGGCGACGGTGGCCGGCACCCGCTGCCGGAGACCGGTGACTTCGAGGCCGCGATGCGCGCGGTCGGCGTGCGCGACGACCGCCCGGTCGTCGTCTACGACGACTGGACCGGCCTCGCCGCCGGGCGTGCGTGGTGGCTGCTGCGCTACCACGGCCACCCGGACGTGCGCGTGCTCGACGGCGCCTGGTCGGCCTGGGTCGAGGCGGGCGGCGAGGTGCAGACCGGCGCGGTGCTGCCGAGCCGGGGCGACTTCTCCGCCCGGCCGGGGCAGATGCCGGTGGTCGAGGCCGAGGACGTCCTCGGGGTCGCGGTGCTCGTGGACGCCCGGGCGCCCGAGCGCTTCCGCGGCGAGGTCGAGCCGGTCGATCCGGTCGCCGGCCACATCCCCGGCGCGGTCAACGTGCCGACGGGCACCAACCTGCGGGTCGACGGGCGCTTCCGGTCGGCCGCGGAGCTCCAGGCGCTCTACGCCGCCGCCGGGGTCGACGGGACCGAGTCGGTCGCGGCGTACTGCGGCTCCGGCGTCACCGCCGCGCACGACGTGATCGCGATGGAGCTCGCCGGGATCCGCGCGGCGCTCTACCCGGGCAGCTGGTCGGGCTGGATCACCGACCCGTCGAGGCCGATCGCCTAGATCCCGCACCGATCGGCATAGACCCGGCCGGTCGGGGAAGACGGTCGGCGTGATCCTTCACCGCGCCGTCCTCGCCGCCGCCTGTGGTGTGCTCGCCCTCGCCGGCTGCTCCTCCGACCCCGACGAGCCGGAGAGCACGGGCGCCTCGCCGTCGAGCGCCACGTCCGAGGCGAGCCCGTCGACCAGTGCGGTCGCGGAGGCGGAGCCGGCGCTCGAGCTGACGACGGGCACCATCCGCGAGCACGACTGCGTCGAGCCGGCGGACCGCATCCTCGACCTCGCGTGGTTCGACGTCATGTGGCGCGCCCACGAGGACCTCGACAGCTTCCACTTCCGGCTGGTCGACTCGGACGGCGCGAAGGCGATCGGTCCCGGCTTCACCGTCCCGCCGGTCAACTTCGGCGGCCGCATCGACTACAGCGGGGCACTGCGGTGGGACGGCTGGCGGCGGGGCATCAACGACCGGATGCTGTCGACGATCCAGATGGGCTCGGTCGTCTTCTGGAGCCCGATCGAGGACGAGACCGGGCTGCTGGTCCTGCACCTGCGCTTCGACCCCCGCGCGCTCAGGGCGGACGGCGTCCACATCGGTGGTGTCGAGGCGACCTACCGCACCGCCGACGGCGAGACCGGCACGGCGAGCGTCGACACCGACCTCCGGTGGGTGGAGCGCGACCGCTGCTGAGCCCCCCGGCGGGTCGGCTAGCGGTTGTCCCCGCCGCCGAACATGATCTCGTCCCAGCTCGGGACGGACGCGCGGCCGCGGGTCTTCTTCACCGGGCGGCGGGTGGGCTGCTCGTGCTCCGCCTCGGGCTCGGGGTCCTCGGCGGCGGCGTCGGCCGCCTCCTCACGGAGCTCGGCCTCCTCGGCCACGACCTCGGGCTCGGTCGGCGGCTCGGCGTCGAGGAACGCCTCGACGGGCTGCTCGGAGACCAGGTCGATGGCGTCGTCCCCCAGCTCGTCGCCGACCTCGCCCCCGATCTCACCGCCCAGGGGCAGCTCGTCGTCGGGGATGACGGCGGAGAGCCGGCGCTCGCGGGCGTGGCGCAGGTCGTCCTGCGGCGGCTCGGGCGCGGCGACGGCCTCGCCGACCAGCCAGCGGGCGTCCTCGTTGTCGAGGGTGACGTAGTTGCCGGGCGCGTCGAAGGTGAGCGTCGCGGTGCCGGAGCGGTCGGCGGCGACGTACGACGCGGTCAGCGACCAGCGGCCGTCCTCGCGCCGCCAGGCGTCCCACTCGACGGTCTCGGGGTCGACGTTGGCGCCGCGCAGGTGGCTGGCGACCGCGTCGCCGAGGGTGCGGGCGCCGCCGGGGGCGGCGTCGGTGCGGCGCACGGAGGAGCGCTGGGCGCGGTCGGCGACGTGCTGGCGCTCGGCGAGCACGGGGGCGGCGAACGGCATGATCTTCTCGACCGAGGTCTGCGCCGCCTGGGCGACCGCCTCCGGGGTCTCGCCGGCCCGGATCCGGGCCTGGATGTCGCGGGGCCGGAGGGTGCTCTCCATCGTCTTCTCCATTCCTCGGCCACCCCGGGTCGCGGGGGAGCCGCTCGCCTGCACCGCGGCACGCAGGCGGTCGTCGATCGTGAGCAGGTGCTCGGCACCCTCCTCGTCGAGGAGCCGGAGCTGGCTGCCGTCGTCGGTGGCCCCGGTGAGCCGGAGCTGCGCGGGCGCAGGCCGGGTGGCCGGCCCGGGCTCGGCCTCGGGCATCGGGGGCATCGGGTGAGGGATGGGTGCGGTCATCGGTGAGCGCGAGCCTACGCCAGCGGAGGTCGTCGGTCGGGGAGCCGGTCGGCGTGCCGGACGAGTCACTCCTGTCACACCCGTTGCGGTGGCCGGCGCGAACCCGCGAACCACTAGCGTCGACGGGTGGCCACCACCGATCCCAGCACCACCCAGGTCGTGCTCGACCTGCTCGGCATCTTCGTCTTCTCGATCTCCGGCGCGCTGGTCGCGGTGCGCAAGGGGCTCGACGTGTTCGGCGTCCTCGTGCTCGCGGGCACCACCGGCCTCGGCGGCGGCTTCCTGCGCGACGTCCTGATCGGGGCGACGCCGCCCGCCGCGCTCGCGGACTGGCGCTACCTGATCGTGCCGGTCGCCGCCGGCCTGCTGGGCTTCGTCTTCCACCCGGTCGTCGGGCGGATGGAGCGCTCGATCAACGTGCTCGACGCCTTCGGCCTCGGGCTCTTCTGCGTCACCGGTGCGCTCAAGGCGCTCGACTACGGACTCGGTCCGGTGCCGGCGGCCCTGATGGGGATGGTGACCGGGATCGGCGGCGGGATGATCCGCGACCTGCTCGCCTCACGCGTGCCGCTGGTCTTCCGCGGCGAGCTCTACGCGACCCCGGCCCTCGCCGGCGCGTTCGTCGTCGTCGGCCTCGCGCACACCGACCTCAGCTACTGGACCGTCGCGCTGATCGGCGGCGGCCTGTGCACGACCTGGCGGCTGCTCGCGATCTGGCGGCACTGGCAGGCGCCGGTCCCGACCGGGCCCGCGAGCGTCTAGTCGCCGAGGACGCGGCGCAGGTAGGGGTTGGCGAAGACGCGGTCCGGGTCGAGGCGGTCGCGCAGGGCGAGGAACTCCTCGAAGCGGGGGTACGCCGGCGCGAGGTCGGCCGCCGTCCGGGTGTGCACCTTGCCCCAGTGGGGGCGGCCGTCGTGGGCGCGCATGATCGGCTCGAGCAGCGCGAAGTACTCCAGGTGGTCGGCGTCGCGGTGGGTGTGGAACGCCAGGTAGAAGGAGTCGCGGCCGGTCGAGGTCGACAGCGGGATGTCGTCGGCCGGGGTCACCCGGATCTCGACCGGGAACGTGATCTTCAGCCCGGACGCGTCGATCGCGGCGCGCGCCTCGCGCAGCGCCGAGAGACCCGCCTCGCGGGGGACGGCGTACTCCATCTCCCGGAAGACGACCGTGCGCGGCGAGGTGAAGACCCGGTGTGCGACGTTGCTGTAGGAGCGGGCCGAGAGCAGCCGGCTGGAGACCTGGTTGAAGCGCGGGATGATCGCCGGCGCCCGATTGGTCACGTGGTTGAGCGCGCCGAAGAGCGTGTTGGACAGGAACTCGTCGTCCCACCACTCCCGCAGCCGCGAGAGCGGCTCGATGTCGGTGACGTCGGTGGCGACGCGGTCGTTGGTCTTCGACATCAGCCGGTCGGTGTGCGGGAACCAGTAGGTGTCGACGTGGTGGTGGGTGGCCACCCGCTCGTCGAAGCCGTCGAGCGCCTCGTCCCACGACATCGGGGTCTCGGTCGCCTCCAGGACGAAGAGCGGCTCGACCTTGAAGGTGATCCGGGTGAGGACGCCGAGGGCGCCGATCCCGACCCGGGCGAACTCCAGGAGGTCGGGGTTCTCGGTCTCGCTCGCGCGGACCACCTCGCCGGTGCCGGTGACGAGCTCGAGGCCGGCGATCTGCGCGGCGAGCGAGGCCGCGATGCCGCCGGTGCCGTGGGTGCCGGTCGAGGTGGCGCCGGCGAGCGTCTGCTCGGCGATGTCACCCATGTTGTGCAGGCTCAGCCCGAGCGCCTCGAGCCCGGCGTTGAAGTCCTTGAGCGGGGTGCCCGCCAGCGCGGTCACCGTCATCGCCTCGCGGTCGACGCCGACGATGCCGGTCATCCCGCCGGGGCGCAGCATCGTGTGCTCGGGCGCCGAGATCGCGGTGAAGCTGTGGCCGGTGCCGACCATCTTCACCGTGGTCCCCTCGGCGCGGGCGCGCTCGACGGCGGCGACGACGCCGGCGACGTCGGCCGGCTCCTCGACCCGCTGCGGACGCGACGACTCCAGGCCGGACCAGTTGCTCCACTCGCTCACGGGGCGGATCGTAGTCAGGTCGTCAGCAGCGCCGTACGCCGGTGGCGCGCGAACTCCGCCCGCAGCTCCTCGGCCCGGTCCGCGGTCAGCGGCCGGTAGCCGTCGGCGGTGCGCTCGAAGACCGGGTCGGCGCCACCCCACTGGAGCCGCTTGAGGGTCGGTTTGTCGACCTTCCGGGTCGCGGTGACGGGCAGGTCGCGGGTGAGGCGGACCAGGCTCGGCGCCCACTTGGTGCCGAGGTCGGGCTGGTCGTCGAGGAAGCCGGCGAACCCGACGAGGTCGAAGTCGGCGGGCGAGCCCGTCACCTGGAGCGTGGCCATCACCCGGTCGCCGGTGCGCGGGTCCGGGACGGCGTACACGGCCGCGACGGCGACGCCGGGGTGTCGGGAGAGGATCCGCTCGACGGGCGCGGCGGCGAAGTTCTCCGAGTCCACGCGCAGCCAGTCGGCGGAGCGGCCGGCGAACCAGATCCAGCCCTCCGCGTCGCGGTAGGCGAGGTCGCCGCTCCAGTAGTCCTCGCCCCGGATCTTCTCGGCGGTCGCGTCCGGGTTGCCGTAGTAGCCCTCGAACCGCCCCGCGGCGCCGGTGGCGACGATCTCGCCGATCGCCTCCTCGGGGTTGAGCATCCGGCCGTCGTCCGCGAACCGCGCCGGCGGGCAGGGCGTCCCGTCCGGCGCCATGATCTCGACCGGCGTGCCCTCGGCGGCGAGGCCGAGCGCGCCCTCCGGCGTCTCCGGCGTCCGCCGGATCGAGCAGGTGCCCTCCGAGGACCCGTAGGACTCGACGAGCGGGCAGCCGAAGCGGCGCTCGAACTCCTCCCGGTCGCGCGCGGAGGCCTCGGTGCCGAAGCCGGTGCGCAGCCGGTTGTCCCGCTCCTCCGGACGCTCGGGCTGGGCGAGCACGTAGGACAGCGACCGGCCGACGTAGTTGAAGTACGTCGCGCCGAAGCGGCGGACGTCGTCGGCGAAGCCGGACGCCGAGAAGCGGCGCCGCAGCGCGAAGGTCGCCCCGTGCACCAGGCACGGCCCCCACGACGCCATCAGCGCGTTGCCGTGGAACATCGGCATCGCGTTGTAGGCGACGTCGTCGCGGGTCAGCTGCAGCGGCGTCACCTGGCACAGCAGCGCGAAGCGCCCGGTCGTGCAGATCACCGCCTTGGGCGCACCGGTCGAGCCGGACGTGAAGAGGAGCAGCAGCACCGATGCCGGGTCCAGCGCCTCGGGCGTCGCGGCGACGGGCGCGTCCGCGTGCCGGCGCAGCAGGTCGTCGTACGCCGGGGTCCCGGCGGCCAGGACCGTGCCCGCGCCGTGGTCGACACCCTCGAGCAGCGGCAGGTGGTCGGGCTCGGTGAGGATCACCGCGCAGTCGGTCGAGCGGACGTCGGCCGCGAGCTCGGCGCCACGGCGCGTGGGGTTGATCCCGACCACGGTCGCGCCGGACAGCCCGGCGGCGGCCACGAGCAGGAGGTAGTCCGGCGTGTTGTCCATCAGCACCCCGACGTGCCACGGCCGCCCGTCGGCCGGCCGGAGCTCCTGCAGGGCCGCCGAGCGGACCGCAGCCTCGCGGAGCAGCTCGCGCCACGACCAGGTCGCGTCCTCGAAGAGCAGTGCCGGCCCGTCGTCGTCGGCGCGGGCGAGCAGCAGCCCGGCGAGCGTGGAGATCACGCCGCGGAGGGTACCTCCGGAGTGGAACGCGTTCTAGTGCGCGGGAGCGCCTGGGCCGCGACGGCGGCGACCAGCCCGGCCGCGGCCGAGACGAGGTACGCCGCGGACGCGCCCTGGTGGTCGACGACCAGCCCGCTGAGCGTGGCGCCGGGCGCGACGCCCGCCACCAGGCCGGTCTGCATGATCGCCATGCCCTCGGTCAGCCGGCCCGCCGGGACCACCGCCTCGGTCAGCGACATCGACGCGATCATCGTCGGCGCGATCGCGAAGCCGGCGACGAAGAGCACCGCGCCCATCACCGGCAGCGCGGTGACGAAGAAGAGCGGCACCATGGCGCAGGCCATCGCGAACGAGCCCCACCGGACCCGCGTCGACGGGCCGCCACGCCAGTGCATCGCGCCGGTGATCACGCCCGAGGTGAGGCTGCCTGCCGCCCAGAGGGCGAGCAGCAGCCCGGAGACGGACTTGTGGTGGTGCTCCTCCGCGAAGGCCACGGTCGTCACCTCGGCGGCGCCGAAGAGCACCCCGAGGGCGGCGCACACCACGGCCAGCGGGACGATCGCGCGCCAGGGCATCGGGGTCCGCGGGCCGGTCGAGGTCTCGCGCGGGTGCGGCGGGGGTGCGGTGCTGGTCTGGCTGCTGAAGGTCAGCGTCCCGGCCACGCAGGCGACCACGGCGACGGCGATGCCGGCGACCGGGTGCCAGGTCGTGGCGAGGACCGCCACCAGGATCGGTCCGAGGATGAAGACCGCCTCGTCGAGCACCGCCTCGAGCGCGAACGCGGTCTGCACGTCGGCCGGCTGGTCGAGCACGAAGGACCACCGCGCTCGCACCGAGGAGCCGACCTGGGGGAGGAACGCCCCGCCGACCGCGGCGAAGAGGTAGGTGAGCACGATCGGCCAGTCCGCCTGCACGGCGGCGACCAGCAACCCCACCGCGGTGCCGAAGCCGATGCTGGCCACCGCGAGCACCCTGCCCTGGCCGAGCCGGTCGAGCAGCCGCCCCTGCAGGATCGCGAAGCCCGCGTTGGCGAACATGTACGCCGCCGACACCGCCCCGGCCACGCCGTACGAGTCGGTCGCCGCCGAGACGAGCAGCACGATGCCGAGCCCGACCATCGAGATCGGGAGCCGGGCGACCAGGCCGGTCATCGACATCCGCAGCGCGCCGGGGTGACGCAGGATCCGGCCGTACGACGTGAACACCGCCCGACGCTATCGGTGGCGCTCGCCCGCGCACGAATCGATATCGGGCGCTTCCTAGGATGAGGTCATGACCGCAGACGTGAGCCCCTACGACGCCCTGCTGCTGGTGTCGTTCGGCGGACCCGAGAAGCCCGAGGACGTCGTGCCGTTCCTGGAGAACGTCACCCGGGGCCGGGGCATCCCGCGGGAGCGGCTCGAGGAGGTGGGGGAGCACTACTTCCTCTTCGGCGGCCGGTCGCCCATCAACGACCAGAACCGCGAGTTCCTGGCCGCGCTGCGCGAGGACCTCGCCGGGGCGGGCATCGACCTCCCGGTCTACTGGGGCAACCGCAACTGGGACCCCTACCTGACCGACACGGTGCGGCAGATGGCGGCCGACGGCGTCCGTCGGGCGGCCTGCTTCGTCACCAGCGCCTACTCGTCCTACTCCTCGTGCCGGCAGTACCGCGAGAACCTCTTCGCCGCCGCGGACGCCGTCGACGGCGGCGTCGAGAACGCGCCGGTCCTGGACAAGCTGCGCCACTACTTCAACCACCCCGGCTTCGTGGAGCCGGCCGTCGACGCGACCCTGGCCGCGCTGGCCGAGCTCCCGGACGACGTGCGGGACGGCGCGCACCTGGCCTTCGTCACCCACTCGATCCCGATCAGCATGGCCGAGGGCAGCGGGCCCGAGGGCGACGGCTACGTCACCCAGCACGAGAGCATCGCCCGCGAGGTCACCGAGCGGGTCCGCCAGGAGACCGGCCGCCGGCACCGCCAGGCGCTCGTCTACTGCTCCCGTTCCGGCGCACCCCACATCCCGTGGCTCGAGCCGGACGTCAACGACCACCTCGAGCAGTTGCACGCGGACGGCGTCCCGGCGGTGGTGATGGTGCCGATCGGCTTCGTCTCCGACCACATGGAGGTCGTCTACGACCTCGACACCGAGGCGATGGCGACCGCGGAGAAGCTCGGCCTGCCGGCCGCGCGCGCCGCGACCGCCGGCGTCGACCCGCGCTTCGTGGCCGCCGTCCGGGACCTGCTCCTCGAGCGAGCGGCCGTCGAGCGCGGCGAGGACGTCGCCCGGGCCGCCGTCGGCGACCTCCCCGCCTGCTGGGACCGGTGCGCCGTCGGCTGCTGCCCCAACCCGCGCGCCGACCGACCCGCGCTGGCCGGCGCATGAGCGCCGCCACGAGTCCCGCCGACCTCGCCGGGCTGGCCCTCGACGTGGCCCGCGAGGCGGCCGCGCTGGTCCGCGAGCGGGCGGCCGGCACGGTCACGGTCGCCGACACGAAGTCCAGCGACGTCGACGTCGTCACCGAGGCCGACCGGGCCAGCGAGGAGCTGATCCGCCGGCTCGTCCTGGCCGCCCGCCCCGGCGACGGCTTCCTGGGCGAGGAGGGCGACGACATCGCCTCCAGCACCGGGGTGCGGTGGATCGTCGACCCCATCGACGGCACCGTCAACTTCCTCTACGGGCTCCCGCAGTACGCCGTCTCGATCGCCGCCGAGGTCGACGGCGAGGTCGTGGCGGGCGTGGTGATCGCGGTCGCGACCGGCACGGAGTACGTCGGGCACCTCGGCGACGCCGGGGCCGCGGCGACCGCCACCCGCGACGGCGAGCCGATCGCGGTCCGCGAGGCGGTGCCGATGGGGCAGCGGCTCGTCGCGACCGGCTTCTCCTACGACCGCGACCTCCGGGTGCTGCAGGGCCAGGCGGTCACGCGGCTGCTGCCGCAGGTGCGCGACGTACGCCGCCTGGGCTCGTGCGCGCTCGACGTCTGCCTGGTCGCCGACGGCCGGATGGACGCCTACGTCGAGGAGGGCGTCAACAGCTGGGACTACGCCGCGGCGGGGCTGATCGCGCGGATCGCGGGCGCCCGGACCTGGACCGGCACCGGGGTCGGCGGGCGGACGCTGCTGGTGTGTGCGCCTGCTCACAGCTTCGACGAGGTCCTCGACCTCGTCCACGAGGCCGGTTTCGCGGCCGGTTTCGCGGCCGGTTTCGCGGCCGCTGAGCGGCTCTGAGCGGGTCCCGGCTCACCCGGCCTCACCCGCATGATCACCCGTTTCGGGGGGAATAGGGCCGTTTCACGAGATGTTCACCGTCTCCGGCGTCGAACCGGTGTGCGGTTTGGAACGTTCATGGTGCACAATCTGCCGACGCCGACGAGGACGAAGAGACGTGGGGGAGCAGGAGCTCCCAGAGTGGAGATACACATGGCGACCGACTACGACGCACCGCGCAAGACGGACGAGGAGCAGTCCGAGGAGAGCATCGAAGAGCTCAAGGCTCGTCGCCACGACAAGAACTCCGGCAAGGTCGACGAGGACGAGGCGGAAGCCGCTGAGTCGTTCGAGCTGCCGGGCGCTGACCTGTCGCACGAGGAGCTGGCGGTCGAGGTGAAGCCGAAGCAGGAGGACGAGTTCACCTGCATGAGCTGCTTCCTCGTCCACCACCGCAGCCAGCTGGCCGACACCAAGAAGATGATCTGCCGCGACTGCGCCGCCTGACCGGACCGGTCAGGGACGAACGAGACGGAAGGG
>NZ_JAIQZJ010000030.1 GCF_020073815.1 Nocardioides mangrovi | reverse complement strand
GGATCCTGGCCCAGGGCTGGACCAGAATCCTCTGGCGATGCTGGCACGACCACGTGCCCTACAACCCCGACCTACACGGCCGGCTCAACACCCTCCTACCGGAGGCTGCTTGACATAGGGCTCTCAGGACTCGAGCAGCAGGACGACCGTCTCGGCGACGCAGGCGGGCTTGTCGACGCCCTCGATCTCGACGGTGTAGCGGATCGTCGCCTGCTTGCCGCTGGGCAGGTCGGCGACGTCGGCGAGCGCGACGTGCGCGCGGATCCGGCTGCCGACGAGCACCGGGTGCGGGAAGCGGACCTTGTTGGCGCCGTAGTTGAGCTTGGCGCCCGGGGTCTCGAAGCTCATCACCTGGCTGCCGAGGAAGGGCACCAGCGAGAGCGTGAGGTAGCCGTGGGCGATGGTGCCGCCGAACGGGCCGCTCGCCGCCCGCTCCACGTCGACGTGGATCCACTGGTGGTCACCGGTCGCCTCGGCAAACTGGTTCACCCGGTCCTGGTCGATGGTGAGCCACTCGGAGGAGCCGAGCTCCTCGCCCTTCGCGGCCGAGACTTCGTCGAGAGTCGTGAAGACGCGCATGCGCCCAACCTATCGAGCCGCCCCGACTCTGCTTGGATCGAGGCATGACACCGACCCTCGACCAGGTACGCCGGGCCCCGAAGGTGCTGCTGCACGACCACCTCGACGGGGGGTTGCGGCCGCAGACGGTGCTCGAGCTCGCCGGCGAGGTCGGCCACCAGCTGCCCGCCGTCGAGGGGGAGCTGACCGCGACGTCGCTCGGACAGTGGTTCGCCGACGCGGCGGACTCCGGTTCGCTCGAGCGCTACCTCGAGACCTTCGACCACACCGTGGGCGTCATGCAGACGGCGTCCGCGATCACCCGCGTCGCCCGCGAGTGCGTCGAGGACCTCGCCGCGGACGGCGTCGTCTACGCCGAGATCCGCTACGCGCCCGAGCAGCACGTCGAGGCGGGGCTGAGCCTCGACGAGGTCGTCGCCGCGGTGCAGGAGGGCTTCGAGCAGGGTGTCGCGGCCGCCGCGGAGGCCGGCCGCACGATCCGCGTCGGCCAGCTGCTCACCGCGATGCGCCACGCCGCCCGCTCGATGGAGATCGCCGAGCTCGCCGTCGCCTGGCGCGACCGCGGCGTCGCCGGCTTCGACATCGCCGGTGCCGAGGCGGGCTACCCGCCCACCCGCCACCTCGACGCCTTCGAGTACCTCCAGCGGGAGAACTTCCACTTCACCATCCACGCCGGTGAGGCCTTCGGGCTGCCGTCGATCTGGCAGGCGATCCAGTGGTGCGGGGCCGACCGGCTCGGCCACGGCGTCCGCATCATCGACGACATCACGGTCCACGACGACGGCTCGGTGGAGCTCGGCCGGCTGGCGGCGTACGTCCGCGACAAGCGGATCCCACTCGAGATGTGCCCGTGGTCCAACGTGCAGACCGGGGCCGCCGCCTCGATCGCCGAGCACCCGATCGGGCTGCTCAAGGACCTCCGCTTCCGGGTCACCGTCAACACCGACAACCGCCTGATGAGCGGGACCTCGATGACCCACGAGCTCTGGTCGCTGGTCGAGGCCTTCGGGTACGGTCTGCGCGACCTGGAGTGGTTCACGGTCAACGCGATGAAGTCGTCGTTCCTGCCCTTCGACGAGCGCTTCGCGTTGATCTCGGACGTGATCAAGCCGGCGTACGCCGCCCTGCGGGAGGAGCCTGCGGAGTGAAGAACACCCCACTCGATTCTCCGCTCCCCCGCTTCGCTCCTCCGCGAACAATCGATCGGGGACCCCGGTGAGGATCCACTACGTGCCGACCGTGCTCCTGCTCGGCGCCGCGGTCCTGGTGCTGCTGGTCGCGCTCGTGCTCCTGGTCAAGGGCCGCTCCGTCCGCCGGTCAGCCGCGAGCTTCCGCGACCGCGCGGTCACGGCGACCGCGACGGTCGTCGGGCTGGAGGCCAAGGACCTCAGCCTGGGTGCCGAGCCGGACACCCGCTACTTCCCGCGCGTGAGCTACGTCCCCGCCGGCGCCGCGGAGCCGGTCGAGGCCCAGACGCTGACCGACGTACCGGCCCCGCCGCCGCGGGTCGGCGACACCCTCGAGGTCGCCTACGACCCCGAGCACCACGACCGCGTCGACGTCCTCGCGACGGAGGACCGGGTCGAGGGCGCCGGCCGGACCTGGTTCGTGCTCGCGTCGCTCACCGCCCTGGTCGCCGTCGGCATCGCCGCCGCGTGGCTGCTGCTCGTCTTCATCGTCTGGACGAGCTAGGCCGACGATGCCGGGCGCCGCGGAGTCGATCTTCTGGATCGTGCTGTGTGCCGTGCTCGCCCCGCTCCTGGCCGGCCTGCTGCTCCGCCACCGGGTGCCCGAGGTGGTGCTGCTGCTCGTCCTCGGGGTGCTGGTGGGGCCGAACGTGCTCGACCTGGCCGTCACCGGCGAGGGCGTCGGCATGCTCCGCGAGCTCGGCCTCGGCATGCTCTTCCTGCTCGCCGGCTACGAGATCGAGATCGACGAGCTGGTCGGCCGCGGCGGCCGGCGCGCCCTGGCCACCTGGGTCGCCTGCTTCGTGGTCGCCCTCGGCGTGATCGGGCTGATCGGCATGGCCGACGCGATCCACGCGGAGGTCGCGGTCGCGATCGCGCTGACCTCCACCGCGCTCGGCACGCTGCTCCCGATCCTCAAGGACGGCGGGCTCCTCGCCACGCCGTTCGGGCGCACCCTGATGAACCACGGTGCGTACGGCGAGCTCTGCCCGATCGTCGCGATGGCGGTGCTGCTCGGCGCCCGGGGCGCGATCGGGTCGGTGGTCGTGCTCGCCCTCTTCGCGGTCCTGGCGGTGCTGGTGCACCGGTTCTCGGCGCGGCTGGGCCGCGAGGGATCGCGGGTGCTGGCCGTGATCCGGCGCGGTGCCGAGACCTCCGGCCAGACCACGGTGCGGCTCGTCGTGCTGCTGCTCGTCACGCTCGGCGTCGCGGCGGCGGCGTTCGACCTCGACGCCGTCCTCGGCGCCTTCGCGGCCGGCTTCGTGCTCAGGCGGCTGGTGCCGGCCGGCGACCGGAGCCTGGAGCACAAGCTCGAGGGCCTGGCCTTCGGTCTCCTCATCCCGGTCTTCTTCGTCACCTCGGGGATGGCCATCGACCCGATGGCGATCGTCCACGAGCCGGTGGCGCTCGTGGTCTTCCTGCTCCTGCTCGTGCTGGTCCGCGGCGGGCTCGTCACGCTGTCGTCGCGGCGTGGCTTCACCGATCGCGAGAGCGTCGCGATGGGGCTCTTCGCCACGACCGGCCTGCCGATCATCGTCGCGGTCACCTCGGTCGCGGTCGACGAGGGCGCGATGACCACCACCAACGCGTCGGTCCTGGTGGCGGGCGGAGCGCTCACCGTGCTCGTCTGCCCGCTCGCCGCGCAGGCGCTGCTGGCCCGGCGTCCGGATCCGCAGCAGGCTCACCCGGATCAGGTGAACCCGCCCGCCTGAGGTGTCCCTACGGTCCTGCCATGGACTCTTTCTGGGACTTCTTCTGGTTCATCATCTCCTTCTTCCTGCTCATGGCCTACCTGGTCGTGCTGTTCCAGATCCTGACGGACCTGTTCCGCGACCGGAGCACGAGCGGGGTCATGAAGGCGGTGTGGGTCTTCTTCCTGATCGTCTTCCCGCTGATCACCTCGCTGGTCTACCTGATCGCCCGCGGTCAGGGCATGGCGGAGCGCAACATGGCGGCGGTGAAGGCGGCGCAGGCCAGCCAGGAGGAGTACATCCGGTCCGTGTCGTCCGGAGCCGGCTCGCCGGCCGACGAGATCGCCCGCGCCAAGGCGCTGCTCGACTCGGGCACCATCACCGAGGCAGAGTACGACGCGCTCAAGGCCAAGGCGCTCGCCTAGGGCGTGATGCCTACCTAGGTCGCGTCCCCGTCACTCAGGCCGGGAGCACCGCGAACCAGCGGTGCCTCCAGCTCGACGACGCGAGCGGCGCGAGGTGACCGGTCGCGGGGTTGTAGGCCCAGGGCACCCCGTCGCGCTCCTCGAGCACGAGGACGACGTGCCGGGGCACCCAGCGGCTGCCCAGGTAGACCGGGACCGGCCGCGGCAGCGCGGCCAGCACCTCGGCCTCGTGGTAGCGGCGGACCCGGCCGCCCAGCTCGCGCCGTACGGCCCAGGGCGTCGTGCCGAGCGCCCGCGGCCAGACCGTGTTGAGCCGCCGGTGCATGGCGAGCACCTGCTGAGTGAAGTCGGGCCGCGGGTCCGGCAGGTCGGGCAGCGTCTCGGCGACCACGACGCAGGACGGCCCGCAGGTGCGGTTGTCCGGCTGTCGCGGCCAGGCGGTCATCCGCCCATCATGCTCGCTCTCGGGCGCTGCGTCAGGAGCTGCGTCAGGAGCGGAGCGCGACGGCAGCGGCGTACGCCTGGTCCGGCGTGAGCGGACGGCAGCCCATCCCGACGGCGTGCGAGACCACCCGCTGCTGGTCGCGCATCAGCACCCAGCCGCGACGGACCAGCACCAGTGGCGGCTTGCGGTGCTCGCGCAGGTCGCGGGTCAGCCGCCGCCAGAAGGTCACCATCGGGTGCTGCCGCACGCAGTAGGCCGCCGCGAGCAGCCCGGCCTGCTGGCAGCGCTGCACGATCTCCTGGGCGAAGATCCCCTCCGCGACGTAGAGGTCGCTGCCGTCGAGGTCGAGGGTCTGCCAGCCGCAGCGGCCGTTCTGCGCGATCTCGTAGACCGGCACCTCCGCACGGCCGGTGCGGCAGAGCTCCTCGACCGCCGCCATCGCATCGTCGAGCAGCCAGGACTCGGGGACGTCCCAGTCGACGATGCCCCTGTTGGCGCCCTCGGCGATCCGGGGGAGCGTCGGGTCGTCGCCGTCCTTGTAGAAGTCGTCGAGCCGCAGCACCGGCAGGCCGATCCGCTCGGCGAGGCGGGACTTGCCGGCCCCGGACGGGCCGGCGAGCACGATCACGCGGGCGCTAGACCCCAATCGGGTGCCAGACGGTCTTGATCTCCAGGAACGCCGTCATCGGCTCCAGCCCGGGGTCGAGCGTCCAGTCCGGCTCGGCCGCCGGCGCCCGGCGTACGCGCTTGAGGTTGTCGGCGGCCGCGACCTCGAGGTCGGTGGCCAGCGCGGTCTCGCCCGCGATGCCGGTCAGGTCGATGGCGTTGACGTCCATGTGGCTGGCCAGCCACGGGCCGATGGTGGCCGCGGAGCCGGTCAGGATGTTGACCACGCCGCCCGGCACGTCGGAGGTGGCGAGCACCTCGGAGAAGGTCACCGCCGGCAGCGGCCGGTCGTACGACGACACCACGACGACGGTGTTGCCGGTGACGATCGCGGGCGCGACGACGCTGACCAGGCCGAGCAGGCTCGACTCCTGGGGCGCGAGCACGGCGACGACGCCGGTCGGCTCGGGGGTGGAGAGGTTGAAGAACGGGCCCGCGACCGGGTTGGCGTTGCCGACCACCTGGGTGATCTTGTCGGCCCAGCCGGCGTACCAGACGAGCCGGTCGATCGCCTCGTCGACGACCTTGTCGGCCTTTGCCGCCGACAGGCCCTCGGACTGCTGAGTCGCCTGCACGAACTGCGGGCGACGGTCCTCCATCACCTCCGCGATCCGGTAGAGGATCTGCGCGCGGTTGTACGCCGTACGCCCGGACCAGCCGCCGAAGGCCTTGCGGGCGGCGACCACGGCGTCGCGGGCGTCCTTGCGGGAGGCGAGGGCGGCGTTGGCCACGAACTTCCCCTTGCTGTCGGCCACCTCGTAGGAGTGGCCGGACTCCGAGCGGGGGAATGCCCCGCCGATGTAGAGCTTGTAGGTCTTCCGGACGTCGATGCGTGCATTCATCGCAGGTAGGCCTCCAGACCGTGGCGGCCGCCCTCGCGGCCGTAGCCCGACTCCTTGAAGCCGCCGAAGGGGCTGGTCGGGTCGAACTTGTTGAACGTGTTGGCCCACACCACGCCGGCGCGCAGCTGGTTGGCCATCGAGAGGATCCGCGAGCCCTTCTCGGTCCACACGCCGGCCGAGAGGCCGTACGGCGTGTTGTTGGCCTTCTCGACCGCCTCGCTCGGCGTCCGGAAGGTCAGGACCGAGAGCACCGGGCCGAAGATCTCCTCGCGGGCGATCCGGTGGGCCTGGGAGACGCCGGTGAAGAGCGTCGGCGGGAACCAGAAGCCGTGCTGGGGCAGCTCGCACTCCGGCGACCAGCGGCCCGCACCCTCGGCCTCGCCGATGTCGGAGAGCTCGCGGATCCGGGCCAGCTGCTCGGCGCTGTTGATCGCGCCGATGTCGGTGTTCTTGTCGAGCGGGTCGCCCACGCGCAGCGTGGACATCCGGCGCTTGAGCTTGGCCAGCAGCTCCTCGGCGACCGACTCCTGCACGAGCAGGCGCGAGCCGGCGCAGCAGACGTGGCCCTGGTTGAAGAAGATGCCGTTGACGATGCCCTCGACCGCCTGGTTGAGCGGGGCGTCGTCGAAGACGATGTTGGCGGCCTTGCCGCCCAGCTCGAGGGTGACCTTCTTGTCGGTGCCGGCGACCGCGCGGGCGATCGCCTTGCCGACCTCGGTCGAACCGGTGAAGGCGACCTTGTCGACGCCCGGGTGCGAGACCAGCGCCTGGCCGGTGCCACCGGCGCCGGTGACGATGTTGACGACACCCGGCGGGAGGTCGGCCTGCTGGCAGATCTCGGCGAACAGCAGCGCGGTCAGCGGCGTGGTCTCGGCCGGCTTGAGGACGACGGTGTTGCCGCAGGCCAGCGCGGGCGCGATCTTCCAGGCCAGCATGAGCAGCGGGAAGTTCCACGGGATCACCTGCGCGGCGACACCCAGCGGCTGCGGGTCGCTGCCCCGCCCGGCGCTGTGTGGCATCGCGTAGGCGAGCTTGTCGGCCCAGCCGGCGTAGTAGAAGAAGTGGGCGGCGACGATCGGGACGTCGACGTCGCGCGACTCCTTGATCGGCTTGCCGTTGTCGAGCGACTCCAGGACGGCGAGCTCGCGGCTGCGCTCCTGGATGATCCGCGCGATCCGGTAGAGGTACTTGGCGCGCTCACGGCCCGGCATCTTCGACCAGACCTTGTCGTAGGCCTTGCGGGCGGCCTTCACCGCGGCGTCGACGTCGGCCTCGTCGGCCTCGGCGACCTCGGCGAGGACCTCCTCGGTGGCCGGGCTGATCGTCTTGAAGCTCTTGCCGTGGCCGTCGACGAACTCACCGTTGACGAAGAGGCCGTAGGACGGCTTGATGTCGACGATGCTGCGCGACTCGGGGGCGGGTGCGTACTCGAAGGGGGAACCCATGATTGATCAGTCCAGCGTGAAGTAGTCGGGGCCGGAGTAGCGGCCGGTCGTCATCTTGGTGCGCTGCATGAGGAGCTCGTTGAGCAGCGTGGAGGCGCCGAAGCGGAACCAGTCCGGGTCGAGCCAGTCGGGTCCGGCGATCTCGTTGACCATGACGAGGTACTTGATCGCGTCCTTGGCGGTGCGGATGCCGCCCGCGGGCTTGACCCCGATCATGGTGCCGGTCTGCTCGCGGAAGTCGCGGACCGCCTCGAGCATGATCAGCGTGACCGGCAGCGTCGCGGCCGGCTGGACCTTGCCGGTCGAGGTCTTGATGAAGTCGGCGCCGGCCATCATCGCCAGCCAGCTGGCGCGGCGGACGTTGTCGTAGGTCTGCAGCTCGCCGGTCTCGAAGATCACCTTGAGGTGCGCGCTCTCGCCGTTCGACCGGGCGCACGCCTGCTTGACCGCGACGATCTCGTCGAAGACCTGCTGGTAGCGGCCGGAGAGGAAGGCGCCCCGGTCGATGACCATGTCGATCTCGTCGGCGCCGGCCTCGACCGCGTCGCGGGTGTCGGCGAGCTTGATGTCGAGGGCGGCGCGGCCGCTCGGGAAGGCCGTGGCGACGGCGGCGACGTGGACGCCGCTGCTGTCGAGGGTCTCCTTCGCGGTGGCGACCATGTCGGGGTAGACGCAGACGGCGGCGACCTGCGGGCAGCTCGGGTCCGCCGGATCGGGGCGCATCGCCTTGGAGGCGAGCGCCCGCACCTTGCCGGGGGTGTCCTGGCCCTCGAGGGTCGTCAGGTCGACCATCCGGATCGCGAGGTCGAGGGCGTAGACCTTGGCGCTGGTCTTGATCGACCGGGTCCCGAGCCCCGCGGCGCGCGCGTCGGCTCCCACCTGGTCGACGCCGGGGAGCCCGTGGAGGAACCGTCGCAGCGATGCCTCCGAGCGGGTCACCTCGGCGTACAGGTCGAGGTTGCTGGCAGTGGCGGTCACCGACCCAGCATAGGGTTGGGTTCGTCGAGCGCTACAACCAGAGACGAGTCAATGACAACACCTGACGACGAACCGGTGACCGAACGGTTCCCGCCCACGAGCGGACGCATCATCGGGTGGCTCGGGGTCGTGACGACGGCCGTGATCTTCGTCGCTGCGGTGGTCGCGTGGTCACCGGACACCGCCCTCGGCGTCGCCCTCCTCGCCGCCCTCGGCGGCGTGCTGTCGTGGGCGTCGTTGCTCCGTCCGGCGGTGTGGGCGACCGGCGACGAGCTGGTCCTGCGGGGCATGTTCCAGACCGACCGGATCCCGCTCGCCGCCGTCGACCGGGTGGTGATCACCCAGGTGCTCGCCGTCTGGGCCGGGGACAAGCGCTACGTCTCGCCGGCGATCGGCCACTCGGCCCGCGACGTCATCTACGCCCGGCGTCGCCCGGGCGGGCTGGAGCAGCAGGGCATGGACGAGCTCCAGGCGCAGGCCAGCGCGATCTCCGCGGGCGCGCGTGGCGCCTACCAGGCCCACGTCGAGGAGCGGATCCGCCACCTCGCCGACGAGGCACGCACCCGCGCCGGGGTGCGCCGTGGATCGCCGGAGCAGGAGGCCCTGGCGTCCGGCGTACGCCGCACCTGGGCCTGGCCCGAGCTGGTCGGGTCGGTGGTCCTCGTGCTGGCGTTCGTGGTCTGGCTGGCGCTGTAGCTAGATCCCCCTAGATCCCCGCGGCCTGCTTGATCCCGTCGCGGATCGCGTCGAGGCGACCGGCGGCGGCGATCCGGGCGGCATCCACGCCGTCCTCGGGGTCGACCGGCACGACCACCTCGAGGTAGCACTTCAGCTTGGGCTCGGTGCCGCTCGGGCGCACGATGACCCGCGCGCCCTCGGCCAGGCGGTAGCGCAGGCCGTCGGTCGGCGGCAGGTCGGCGCTGCCGGCGCTGAGGTCGTCGACCCGCTCGACGGCGAGGCCGCCGAGCTCGGCCGGCGGGCTGGTGCGCAGCCGGGCCATCGCGGCGCCGATCTCGGCGAGGTCCGTGACCCGGACGGACAGCTGGTCGGTGGCGTGCAGCCCGTGGGCGAGGGCGATGTCGTCGAGGACGTCGACGAGGGTGCGGCCCTCGGCCTTCGCCTCCGCGGCCAGCTCGCAGAGCAGGAGCAGCGCCGAGACGCCGTCCTTGTCGAGCACGTTGTCGGGGTCGACGCAGTAGCCGAGCGCCTCCTCGTAGCCGTAGGCGAGCCCGTCGACCTTGCTGATCCACTTGAAGCCGGTCAGCGTCTCGGCGTACGGCCGGCCCGCGGCGGCGGCGAGCTTCCCGAGCAGGCTCGAGGAGACGATGCTGCACGCATAGGTGCCGGGCTTGCCCTTGGCGAGCAGCGCGTGGGCGAGCAGCGCGCCGACCTCGTCGCCGCGCAGCATCCGCCAGCCGTGCGGGTCGGGGACGGCGGCGGCGCACCGGTCGGCGTCGGGGTCGTTGGCCACCACGAGGTCGGCCCCGCGCTCGGCGGCCAGCGCCATCGCGAGGTCCATCGCCCCCGGCTCCTCGGGGTTGGGGAAGGCGACCGTCGGGAAGTCCGGGTCGGGCTGCTCCTGCTGGGTGACCACGGCCGGCTCGCTGAAGCCGGCGGCCTCCAGGACCCGCTCGACCGGGACGCCGCCGACGCCGTGCAGCGGCGTGTAGACGATGTCGAGGTCGCGGGGGCCGTCGCCGGCGAGCCCGGCGACCGTGTCGAGGTAGCGGTCGACGACCTCCTCGTCGAGGACCTTCCCGGCTGTCCCGCGCGGCACGTCGGCGATCGCGCCGATAGCCGCGATCCGCTCGGCGATGCCGCTGTCGGCGGGCGGCACGATCTGGCTCCCGTCGCCGAGGTAGACCTTGTATCCGTTGTCGCGCGGCGGGTTGTGGCTGGCGGTCACCATCACGCCCGCGGCGCAGCCCAGCTCGCGGATCGCGAACGCCAGCACCGGCGTCGGCAGGGGGCGGGGGAGCACGTACGCCGTGAGTCCGGCGCCGGTCATCACCTCGGCGGTGTCGCGGGCGAAGACGTCGGAGTTGTGGCGGGCGTCGTACCCGATCACGACCGAGCCGCCCGCGTGGCCGGTGTCCTTCAGGTAGGCCGCGAGCCCGGCCGCGGCGCGGGTGACCACGACCCGGTTCATCCGGTTGGGCCCGGCGCCGAGCTCGCCGCGCAGCCCCGCCGTACCGAACTCGAGCGTGCCGTCGAAGCGGTCGGCCAGGTCTGCGTCGTCGCCTCCGGCCTCGACCGTCGCGATCGCGGCCTCCAGCTCGGCGCGGGTCTGCGGGTCGGGGTCGTCGGCGGCCCAGGCGCGGGCGGCGGCGAGGAGGTCGCTCATAGGGGGCACGATACGAGGGTGCGCCGCACCTTCGACTTCACCGGCACCTGGGAGATCGCCGCGCCCCCGTCGGCGGTGCACGCGGCCCTGGTCGACCTGGAGCGCTACCCGGAGTGGTGGCCGCAGGTCGTCGCCGTCGCCTCGCTCGGCCCCGACGACGCCCGGGTGCTCTGCCGCTCCGCGCTGCCCTACACGCTCGACCTGGTCCTGCACGCCGTCTCGCGCTCGGCCGACCTGCTCGAGGTCGGCCTCTCGGGCGACCTCGCCGGGTCGGTGCGCTTCGGCCTCGCCGCCACCGACTCCGGCACCCGCCTCGACCTCACCCAGGAGGTCTCCGTCGGCGGCTGGCTCGGCGCCGCGTCGTACGTCGCCGGACCGCTGCTGCGCTGGAACCACGACCGGATGATGCGCGGCGGCATCGCCGGCCTGCGGTCGCGATTCGTCTGACGCACCTGTCCCGCTGTCGAGGCGCCTGGATGTCGGTGTCCTCCCGGCGGCGCCAGTGTGCGTCCTGCGTCGGTGGCGTCAAGGGTTCGCTTCGCCGCTTCGCGCTCTTGACTCCACCGGCTCCGGACGGGTTGGCGCCTATCGGGAGGACGCCGACCTGTGGTCGGGGCGCGCGGGCTTCCCGCGGGCCGCGCGCGGGTGCCCGCTGGTTGAGGTGCGAGGAGCGTCAGCGACGAGCCTCGAAACCCGGTGAGCCGAGAATCGGTCTCTGGCGTCGGCCTAGATGCGCCGGTGGAAGGTGACGCTGCCGTTGGGATGGTGGGTCATGTCGTAGGCGGTGTCGTGGGCGCGCATGTGGTGCCAGTGGCAGAGCCCGATGGCGTTGGCGAGGTCGGTGCGGCCACCTTTCGACCATTCCCGGATGTGGTGGGCGTGGAGGCCGGTCGTCCGGTCGCAGCCCTCGGTCGCGCACTGGCCGTGCTGGCGGAGCGTGATCGCGATCCGTTGGGCCTGGGAGTGGAGCCGCTGCTCGCGGCCCAGGTCCAGCACTTCGGACTTGCCGTTGAGGACGACGGGGAGGATCCCGGCCTCGCAGGCCAGCTGCCTCGCGAGGGCGGAGGAGATGCGGTCGCCGGTGTCGAGGATGGTCCCGGCCTGCTCGAGCCGCCCCATCAGCGACGCCTCGGAGATGGTCACGAGGAGGGTGGCGTTGAGGCCGCCGAGCTTGGGGAGCTTGTTCTTCGGGAACCGCATGAGGAGCTCGTAGAACGCCTGCCCCTGAGCCTCCGGCCCGGTCCGGACAGCGGTGAGATGCCCGGTGCCGGCGCCCTTGGTGGCGTTCTGGTGCTTGGCGGCCATGACCGCGGCGAGGATCTTCCGCAACGCCGCGCCGCCGAGGTGGGGCATCTTGAACGACCCATAGGTGGAGCCGTCGCCGTCGTCCCAGACCTTGAGGTACATCGACCGGGCGGCGGCTTGTTC
>NZ_JAIQZJ010000029.1 GCF_020073815.1 Nocardioides mangrovi | reverse complement strand
AGGAACACCAGGACACTGCCGAGCGGCACCTCCTCGACCTCGCCGCCGACCACGACGCCAAGGCATTGAACCGGCTCGGGAAGCGGCTGTGGGAGGTCATCGACCCCGACGGCGCCGACGCCCGCGAAGCCGAGATCCTCGAACGCCAAGAACAGGCCGCAGCGCGGGCGATGTACCTCAAGGTCTGGGACGACGGCGACGGCTCCACCTACGGCGCGTTCAAGATGCCGCACCTCGGCGGCGCCGCGTTGCGGAAGATCCTGGCCGCGGTCATGGCAGCCAAGCACCAGAACGCCACCAAGGGCGCCGGCACCGGCCACCTCACCTCCCACCAGACCGGGCAAGAGGCACAGGGGCAGGCGTTCTACGAGCTCCTGATGCGCTACCCGAAGAACAAGCTCCCCAAGCTCGGCGGCCTCAACGCCACCCTCCTCGTCACGATCAGCGAAGACTCCCTGATGGGGCGGCTCGAGCAGGCCGGCACCATCCTCGACACCGGCGACCGCATCAGCGCCGCGCTGGCCCGGCAGCTGGCGTGCGAGGCCGGGATCCTCCCGGTCGTCATGAACGGCACGTCCGAAGTGTTGGACCTGGGCCGCGAGCAGCGGCTCCACTCCCAGGCCCAACGGATCGCGATCGCCCTGCGTCAGCAGGGGCAGTGCGCCACCGACGGTTGCGACCGCACGACCGGCCTGCATGCCCACCACGTCGTGGAGTGGTCGAAAGGCGGATCCACCGACCTGACCAACGCCATCGGGCTCTGCCACTGGCACCACATGAAGGCCCACGACAGCTCCTACGACATGAACCACCACCCGTCAGGCTCGGTCACCTTTCACCGACGCTTATAAGCCGACCTCGGCAGACGTTCACACCCTTCCCCGGACCCGGGCTCTCGGGTCACCGGGTTTCGAGGCTCGCCGCTGACGCTCCTCGCACCTCAACCAGCAGGCACCCGCGGGAAGCCCGCGCGCCCCGACCACAGGGCGGCGTCCTCCCGATAGGCGCCAACTCGTCCGGAGCCGGTGGAGTCAAGGGCGCGAAGCGGCGAAGCGAACCCTTGACGCCACCGGCGGAGGACGCATCCTGGCGCCGCCGGGAGGACGACGACACCACTCGAGCCGTGGTTCAGCCCGCGAGGGACTGGGCGGCGCGGGCGAGGTCGTCGACGCCGCGGGCGAGCTCGTCGGGGCGGTCGGTGGCGAGGTCGAGGTGGAAGCCGAAGAGGGCGGAGTCGACAAGGGTGACGATCCGGCCGACCCGGCGGGTGGGGGCGCCGCTGCGCACCAGGTAGTCCTGGAGGGCGACCGACCAGCGCTGGTTGCTGGCGCGGGCCTCGCTGAGGTAGGGCTCGCTGCCGAAGAGACCGGTGGCGGCGGCCTGGACGTAGACGTCGAGGCAGCTGTTGAGCGGCTCCTCGCCGTACGCCGCCCAGAGGGCGTTGACGGCGGCGCGCACGTTCCGGGCCGGCGGGAGGGCGCGGACCGCGGCAACGCTGCGGTCACCGGCGTGGGCGACGACGGCGGAGACCAGGGCGTCGCGGTTGCCGAAGTGGTAGATCAGCATCCGGTCGCTGGTGCCGATGGCGGCGGCGAGCGGGCGCAGCGTCAGCCCGATCAGCCCGTGGGCGAGGACGTGGTCGGTGACCTCGTCCAGCAGCTCGTCCCGTCGACTCACACGGACAGCGTAGCGACTGCTACAGTTGTAGCAGTCGCTACATCCGAGAGGAACCATCATGATCGCCGGCATCCTGCTGGCTCTCGCCATCGCCGTCGAGGTGGCCGCCAGCGCCCTGCTCCCCAAGGCCGAGGGCTTCACGAACATCCCCTGGACCATCGCGGTCATGTCGGGGTACGCCGTCGCGATCTGGCTGCTCACGGTGATCGTCCGGACGATGCCGGTCTCGGTCGCCTACGCCATCTGGGCGGGCGCGGGCACGGCCCTGGTCGCCGTCGCCGGCTTCGCCTTCCTCGGCGAGTCGATGGGCTGGGTCAAGGGCCTGTCACTGGCGATGATCGTGCTCGGCGTGGTCGGCCTCAACCTCACCGGCGCGCACTGAGCCGGCGGCCAGGCGGGCGTCAGACCGCCCGCGCGGCCGCCCGTCCCGCCGTACGCCCGGAGAAGAGGCAGCCACCGAGGAACGTGCCCTCGAGCGCGTTGTAGCCCATCATCCCGCCGCCGCCGAAGCCGTTGACCTCGCCCGCGGCGTAGAGACCCGGCAGCGGCTCGCCCGACGAGGTCAGGCAGCGGCCGTCGAGGTCGGTCTCCAGGCCGCCGAGGGTCTTGCGGGTCAGCACGTTGAGGCGCACCGCGATGAGCGGCCCGGCCTTCGGATCGAGCAGCCGGTGCGGCGAGGCGACGCGGATCAGCTTGTCGCCGCGGTAGTTGCGGGCGCCGCGGATCGCGGTGACCTGGGCGTCCTTGGTGAAGGCGTTGTCGATCTCACGGTCGCGCGACTCGATGAGGTCGCGGAGCTCCGCCTCCACGATCGGGGGTACGCCGGGGTCGGCCAGCTCGTTCATCCCGCGGACCAGGTCCGTGAGCGAGTCGGCGACGACGAAGTCCTCGCCGTGCTCCTTGAACGCCTCGATCGGCCCGGGCGCCCCCTTCTTCACCCGCGACAGGAGCAGCTTGATGTCCTTGCCGGTGAGGTCGGGGTTCTGCTCGGAGCCGGAGAGGGCGAACTCCTTCTCGATGATCTTCTGCGTCAGCACGAACCACGAGTAGTCGTAGCCGGTCTGCCGCAGGTGGGTCAGCGTGCCGAGGGTGTCGAAGCCCGGGAAGTTGGGGGCCGGCAGCCGCTTGCCGGAGGCGTCCAGCCACAGCGAGGACGGCCCGGGCAGGATCCGGATGCCGTGGTTGTCCCAGATCGGGTCCCAGTTGCGCAGGCCTTCGACGTAGTGCCACATCCGGTCGGGGTTGATGATCCGGGCGCCGGCCGACTCCGAGATCGCGATCATCCGGCCGTCGACGTGCGCCGGCACCCCCGCGACCATGAACTTCGGCGGGGTACCGAGGCGCTTGGGCCAGGTCTTGCGGACCAGGTCGTGGTTGCCGCCGATGCCGCCGCTGCTCACGATCGTGGCTCCGCCGCGGAGCTCGAAGTCGGCGACCTCGACGCGGCTGCTCGCCCTGCCGCGGTCCACGGACGTCGGCTCGAGCACCTTGCCGCGGACGCCGACGACGGCGCCGCCCTCGACCACGATCTCGTCGACCCGGTGCCGGAAGGCGAAGCGGATCCGGCCCGCTGCCGCGTGCTCGCGCACCCGGCGCTCGAAGGGCTCGACCACACCGGGGCCGGTGCCCCAGGTGATGTGGAAGCGGGGCACGGAGTTGCCGTGGCCGTCCGCGCGACCGTCGCCGCGCTCGGCCCAGCCGACGATCGGGAAGACCCGGTGGCCCATCTCGCGCAGCCAGGAGCGCTTCTCCCCCGCGGCGAAGTCGACGTACGCCTCGGCCCAGCGGCGCGGCCACCGGTCCTCCTCGCGGTCGAACTGCGCGCTGCCCAGCCAGTCCTGGAGCGCGAGCTCCCGGGAGTCCTTGATACCCATCCGGCGCTGCTCGGGGCTGTCGACGAAGAAGAGGCCGCCCAGGCTCCAGAAGGCCTGCCCGCCGAGGGACTGCTCGCCCTCCTGGTCGACGAGCACGACCCGCTTGCCCGCGTCGGCGACCTCGGCCGCGGCGGTCAGACCGGCCAGGCCGGCGCCGACGATGATCACGTCAGTGGTGTCCACGGCGGGATCCTCGCACGCCGGAGTCGTCCAAGGTGACGGAGGTTACCCACCGGTCATTTCGCAGGTCCCGACCCGGCCTGCCGATGGGCACTCGACGGCCTTGGGGGAGGACGAAGGAGGCGCCCGTGGCATCGAGTCGACGCTCCGCCCTCGTGCGCTGCCTCTGGGCCCTCGAGGTCGTGGTCCTCGCGCTCCACCTCGTCGGGCCCGACCGGCTCGGCAACGCCACCTTCCTCGTCGGCGACACCGTCCCTGCGGCCCTCGCCTGGGTCGGCGCGCTCGGCGCACCGCGCGGGCGACGCCTCGTGCCCGCGCTGCTCACCGCCAGCATCACGCTGGCCGCGATCGGCGACGTCGCCGTGATGGCGCACGCATGGATGACCGGCGACGCCGACCGGAGCGTGGCGGACACGCCGTACTTCCTCGGGTACGCCGCGCTGGTGGGGTCGCTGGTGGTCATGACGGTCGCCCGCCGGGGCGATCGCCGCTTCGCGCCGGACGCCCTGCTCGACGTGATCACCCTCGGCGCGGTCAGCATCCTGGTGGTCTGGACCTTCACCATCGACCAGCTGGCGGCCGAGGACACCACCGGCGAGTTCGCGCGCGTCGCCTGGATCGCCTACCCGGTGCTCGACGCCCTGCTGATCGGGCTGGCGCTGCGCGCCCTCGCCCACCCCCGCACCCGCCGCGCCGTCGGCCCCTTCCTCGCGCTCGGCCTCTGGTGCTGGATCGGCGCCGACCTGAGCTACTACGTCCTCGCGATCGAGGGCACGGCCTCGCCGGTCAACGAGGTCGGGTGGATGCTCGCCTCGATGTTCCTGGCGACGGCGGCCCTCCGGGTGCCGGAGCCGCCCCTCGCCGCAGCCCCGCTCGACCCCGAGCACCGCCGGATGCACGGCAAGCTCTTCATCGCGGTCGTCCCGCTGCTCGTCCCGACCACCGTGTGGCAGCTCGCCGTCGCACTCGACCTCACCGTCGACCCGAGCACCCTGCTGCTCGGGACCCTGGTCCTGACCGTCCTCACCTTCGTCCGCACCCTCCGCCTGCTGCGCTCCGAGAGCGAGGCGCGCGCGGAGCTCGCGGCCGCCCGCGACGCCGCCCTGGCCGGCTCCCGCGCCAAGTCGGAGTTCCTCGCGACGATGAGCCACGAGATCCGGACCCCGATGAACGGCGTCCTCGGCCTCACCGGTCTGCTGCTCGGCACCGAGCTCGACGAGCGGCAGCGCACCTACGCCGACGGGGTGCGTACGGCCGGCGACGCGCTGCTCGCGATCATCAACGACATCCTCGACTTCTCGAAGGTCGAGGCCGGGCACCTCGACCTGGAGTCCATCGACTTCGACCCGGTCCGGATGGTCGAGGAGGTCGCCGAGCTGATGGCCGAGCCGGCCGGCGAGCGCAGCCTCGAGCTGCTCGCGTCCTGCTCCCCCTCACTCCCCGCACGACTGCGCGGAGACCCGGCCCGGCTGCGCCAGGTCCTGCTCAACCTGGCCGGCAACGCGGTGAAGTTCACCGGGTCCGGCGAGGTCGTGATCCGCGCGTCCCTCACCGGCGGCACCTCCGAGAGCGTCACCGTGCGCTTCGAGGTCACCGACACGGGCATCGGCATCGACCCCGACGACTGCGCCCGGCTCTTCGACCCCTTCTCCCAGGCCGACTCCTCGACGACCCGTCGGTACGGCGGCACCGGCCTGGGCCTCGCGATCTGCCGCCAGCTCGTCGACGCGATGGGCGGCGCGATCGGCGTCGAGAGCGAGCTCGGCCGCGGCAGCACGTTCTGGTTCTCCGTCCCGCTCGGGATCGTGGCCGCGCCGGCGGTCGAGAGCACCTCGTCCGCCGGCGCGCTCACGGGCCGGCGGGCGCTGGTCGTCGACGACAACGCGACCAACCGGATGATCCTCGAGGGCCAGCTGAGCGCCTGGGGCATGACGGTGCACGCCGTCGAGAGCGGCCCGGCCGCCCTGGCCGCGCTCGGCGAGGCCGTGGCCGCGGGCACGCCGTACGACGTGGGTCTCCTCGACCTCTGCATGCCCGACATGAACGGCCTCGACCTGGCCCGCCTGATCGGCGCCGCGCCCGAGCTCGACGATCTCGCGCTGGTGCTGCTGACCTCGAGCCCGGCGGTCGGTCCGGCCGAGGCCGTCGCAGCCGGCTTCGACGCGCTGCACACCAAGCCGGTGCCCCTCTCCCGACTGCGCAGCACCCTGCTCCGCCTGACCTCCGCGGCCCTCGACGCACCCGCCGCAGAGCCCGTGGCCGAGACCGCGGAGACGCGCACCGAGCCGGTGAGTGACCGAGGCCGGGTGCTCGTCGTCGAGGACGGCGAGATCAACCAGCTCGTCGCCGAGGGCATTGTCCGGGCGCTGGGCTACGAGGTCGACCTCGCCGAGGACGGCGCCGCCGGTCTCGCCGCGATGGCGGTCCGCGACTACGACCTGGTCTTCATGGACGTGCAGATGCCGGTCATGGACGGCTTCGCCGCGACCCGGGAGATCCGGCGCCGCGAGGCGGGCGGCCGCCGTACGCCGGTGATCGCGATGACCGCGAGCGCCATCGACGGCGACCGGGAGCGATGCCTGGAGGCGGGCATGGACGACTACGTCTCGAAGCCGATCTCCCGCACCGCGGTGAGCGCCGCGCTGGACCGGTGGGTGGACCGACCGGCCGCGGCCTGACGGCTGCGTCTCAGCCGAGCGCCTCTCGCTGCGCCCGGACGATCGCGTCGACGGCCGGACGGGCGCTGGCGCAGAAGTAGGGGAAGCTCAGGAATCCGTGCGGCATCAGGTGGAAGTCCTCCACCCGCACCTCGTTGCCCGCGTCGGCGAGCGCCTGCGCGTAGCGGATGCCGCTGTCGTGGAGCGGGTCGAGGCCCGCCACCACGACGACCGCCGGCGGGAGACCGGAGAGGTTGTCGGCCAGCAGCGGCGAGAGCCGGTAGTCGGTGGGGTCGTCCTCCGGGCGGAGGTAGTGGGCGCGGAAGACCTCGATGTCGTCGTTGGTGAGGACGATGCCGCGGGTGTTGGCGGTGACCGACGGGTCGTCGCGCAGCTCGTCGGTCATGTTGGTCGCCGGGTAGACCAGCGCCTGGTGGCCGATCCGCGGGCCGCCCTGGTCGCGCGCCATCAGGGCGACGACCGCGGCCAGGTTGCCACCGGCGCTGTCGCCCATCACCCCGAGCCGACGCGGGTCCGCGTCGAGGTCGCCGGCGTGGGCGGCGGTCCAGATGAGGGCGTCGTAGCAGTCCTCGACGCCGGCCGGGAAGCGGTAGGACGGGGCCAGCCGGTAGTCGACGGAGACCACGACGGCGTCGAGCTCCTTGGCGACCAGGCTGCAGGACCAGTCGCACTGGCGGGCGCTGCCGAGGACGAAGCCGCCGCCGTGGAAGTTGAGCACCACCGGCCGCGGTGTGCGCGACCAGGTCTCCGGGGTGTAGATCCGCAGCGGCAGGTCGCCGTGCCGGGCCGGGAAGCTGATGGAGCGGACGTCGACGCCCGGCTGCCGGCGGCCGAGGAAGAGGTCCGCGACGCCGCCGTCGGGGATGACCGTCGCCTGCACCTTCTCCAGCTGCGCGGGTGTCATCCGCGCGACGGACAGGCCCGGGTTGACCTTCATCATGCGGTCGAGGACCCGGACGCCGGCGGGGAGCTTCTCGGTCATCGTCGTCAAGGCTAGCGTCGGGCCATGACCAGGACCGGCGTCGTCTTCCGTCCGCAGAGCCCGCCCGAGGACCTCCGTGCGGTCGTCGAGGCGGTCGACGCCTCCGGGGTCGACGAGCTGTGGCTGTGGGAGGACTGCTTCCTCGAGGGCGGGCTGACCGCGGCCGCCGCGGCCCTCGCCTGGTCGAGCCGCGTGCACGTCGCGGTCGGGCTGCTGCCCGTGCCGCTGCGCAACCCGGCGATCGCGGCGATGGAGATCGCCACGCTCGCGCGGATGTTCCCGGGGCGGTTCGTGGTCGCGCTCGGGCACGGCGTGCAGGACTGGATGGGGCAGGTCGGCGCCCGGGTCGACTCGCCCGTGACGCTGCTGCGCGAGCACACGGCGGCGGTCGCGGCCCTGCTGCGCGGCGAGACCGTCACCGTCTCCGGGCGCTACGTGCACCTCGACGCGGTCGCCCTCGACTGGCCGCCCGCCGAGCCGCCGCGGCTGCTGGTCGGCGCCCGCGGCCCGCGCACCGTCGCGCTCGCGGGCGAGGTGGCCGACGGGGTGCTGCTCGACTCGGTGACCGACCCCGACGTCGTACGTCGGGCGCGGTCGGTCGTCGGCCCGGACGCCGAGGTCGCGGTCTACACCCAGGTCGGCCCCGACGACGGCCGGGACGTCCGCGCGTGGGTGGCGGAGCTCGCGGACGCCGGCGCCGACACCGTCGTGCTGCAGGGCACCGACGACCACCCCGACCCGCGCCCGCTGCTCGCCAGGATGTGACTGTCGGCGGCCCGTCGTACGGTGCTGGCATGGCTGAGAACACGGGGAAGACGGAGAAGTCCACGGCCTTCGTGGTGGTCGACCTGCAGAAGGGGGTGCTCGCCGACGACGGCACCTGGGACCCAGCGGGCGTCGTCTCGCGGGTCGCCGGGCTAGTCGACAAGGCGCGAGCGGCGCAGGTGCCGGTCGTGTGGGTCCAGCACAACAGCGGCGAGCTGGTCGCCGGCGAGGAGCCGTGGCAGCTCGCCGACGGGCTCGCGCCCGCCGACGGGGAGCCCGTCGTGCAGAAGCGCTACGGCGACTCCTTCGAGGAGACCGAGCTGGGCGACCTGCTCGACGCGCTCGGCGCCGACCACCTCGTGATCGCGGGCGCGCAGACCGACGCCTGCATCCGCTCGACGCTCCACGGCGCCGTGCACCGCGGCTACGACGTAACGCTGGTGTCCGACTGCCACACGACCGGCGAGATCCCGGCGGAGTACTCCGGCGGTGAGCTGATCTCGGCGCAGACCAAGATCAACTTCACCAACATGTACGCCGACTGGGGGCTGACGACTGCCTCCGCCTCGGGCTCGGTCGCGACGGCCGCCGAGGTCGAGTTCTAGTCCGTCCGGCCCGACCTCTCAGGTCGGTCTCCTCCCCTGCCGATGAGGGGGACATGACCACCTCCGTCGACACCCAGGACTGGGTCGCCGGCTGGCTCGAGGACTTCCGCGCGTGCCTGGCCGGTACCCACGGCCACGCCTGGCGCGCCAGCGCCGAGCGCGAGCTGCGCACCCACAGCACCGCGCTGGTCAGTGACCGGCAGCGCGCCACCTCGTGGCGCCGTACCCGTGAGGCGATCCTCGGCTCGTCCGACGCCGCCTGATCGTGTCCATCAGACGTTGAAGCGGAACTCCACGACGTCGCCGTCCTGCATGACGTAGTCCTTGCCCTCCATGCGGACCTTGCCGGCCTCCTTGGCCTTGGCCATCGAGCCGAGCCCGACGAGGTCGTCGAAGGAGACGATCTCGGCCTTGATGAAGCCGCGCTCGAAGTCGGTGTGGATCACGCCGGCCGCCTGGGGAGCGGTCGCGCCCTGCGGGATCGTCCAGGCGCGGGTCTCCTTGGGACCGGCGGTGAGGTAGGTCTGCAGGCCGAGGGTGTCGAAGCCGACCCGGGCGAGCACCTCGAGGCCGGGCTCGTCGACGCCCATCTCCGCGAGCATCTCGCGGGCCTCGTCGTCGTCGCCGAGCTCGACCAGCTCGGCCTCGAACTTCGCGTCCAGGAAGATCGCCTCGGAGGGCGCGACGATCTCGCGCATCTTCTGCTTGAGGGCCTCGTCGGCGAGCTCGTCGGCGTCGCAGTTGAAGACGTAGATGAAGGGCTTGGCCGTCAGCAGCGAGAGCTCGCGGATCAGCGAGCGGTCGATCTTCGTGGCGATGATCGGGGTGCCGGCCTCGAGGGCGGCGAGCGCCTCCTTGGCGGCGTCGAGGTTGGCGGTGAGCTCCTTCTTGCCGCGCGCCTCCTTCTCCAGCCGCGGGACCGCCTTCTCGACCGTCTGCAGGTCGGCGAGGATCAGCTCGGTCTGGATGGTGGAGATGTCGTTGGCGGGGTTGACCTCGCCGTCGACGTGGGTGACGTCCTCGTCGCGGAAGACCCGGGTCACCTGGCAGATCGCGGCCGACTCGCGGATGTGCGCGAGGAACTTGTTGCCCAGGCCCTCGCCCTCGGAGGCACCCCGGACGATGCCGGCGATGTCGACGAACTCGACGGTCGCGGGCAGGATCCGGGCCGAGCCGAAGATCTCGGAGAGCTTCTCGAGCCGGTCGTCGGGGACGCCGACCACGCCGACGTTCGGCTCGATGGTGGCGAACGGGTAGTTCGCCGCGAGGACGTCGTTCTTGGTCAGTGCGTTGAAGAGCGTGGACTTGCCCGCGTTGGGGAGCCCGACGATGCCGATGGTGAGTGCCACGGGCGGCGAGTCTACGGCGCGGGACGCAGCGGACCCGAACCGGGAGCGACGGCCTCCAGCACCTCGAACTCGTCGCCGACGCGGATCGTCACGTCGTAGGTGTCGGGCACCAGGTTGATGCCGAACCAGGTGGCGCCGTCCCAGCGCCGGATCTTCGCGAGCGAGCGGATCGGCTCCTTCTCGCGTACGGCGGAGTCCGGGTCGATCGTCGTGAGCACGCAGCGGGCGCAGCCCTTGACCGCGCGGAAGACCGCGTCGCCGATCCGGATCCGGCGCCAGTCGTCCTCCGCCCACGGCTCGACGCCCGAGACCACGACGTTGGGCCGGAAGCGCGTCATCGGGAGCGGGTCGCGGCCCGTGTCGGCGGAGGCGAGGACGACGTCGTTGAGCGCCGCGAGCGACTCCTCCGTCGTGAGCAGCACCGGGTAGCCGTCGGCGAAGGAGACCAGGTCGCCGGGCTCGCTGAAGGCGGGACTGGTCGGCCGCCGGGTCGGGTCGTCGAGGTGGACGAGGCGAGCGGCGACGCCGAGCGCCTTGCTGATCCAGGCGTCCGCCTCGGCGCCGGCCGCTGCGGCGGTGAGCGTCGAGGACCAGATCGCGACCGGGACCTGGCGCGCCGGGTCGGGCGTGGGCACCTCGAGGGCCGGCAGGTCGGGCGCGGTGATCCGCAGTCCGCCGTCGGTGATCTCCGGGTGCACGAGCACGAGCCGGTTGACCTCGCGCGCCGTGATGCCGGCGCCCGCGTCGTCGACGACCATCCAGCGCCGGTCCCCGGCCAGTCCCCAAGGCTCGACGACCGCGGACCCGACCGACTCGCCCCGGCACGACTTCACCGGGAAGCGGTGGATCGAGGTCAGCTGGGCCACGAGATCAAATTACGGCGTGCGACCGGGTCCACGCGAACCGCAACACCGTCAGTGAGAAGACCAGCGTCAGCGCGACGATGCACGCCTCGACCACGCCACCGCCGCCGGAGGTGAAGATGCCGTTCTCCACGTCGTAGAGGAAGTCCATGCCGAAGAGGTACATCCCGGCCGATCCGGCGCAGGTCAGCCAGAAGGTCGCCGACCGCGTCTCCGCGCGGAGCGCCAGCAGCGCCAGCAGGCACGCGAGGCCCAGCCAGAGGTCGGCCAGCGGGAAGGCGTTCTCGAAGTCGTAGTAGGCGTGCGTGTGCTCGCTCGCCAGGACGTCGCGGTCGCTGAACCAGATCGTCCAGTAGGCGAGGTCGATGACGATCGCGATCACGAGCATGGCCTGCACGGTGCGCCTCATGGGCGCGATCAAACCAGGTCCGGCGCCGCCCGGAGGGAGAGTCCGCGGATCACCGGCCGGGACAGCGGGACCGCCATCGCACCCGCCATCGCCAGGCCGTACGCCGCACACGCGGCCGTCACGCCGACCGACCCGGCGAGCAGGCCGAAGAGGGCCATCGCCAGCGGCATCAGCACGTCGTCGCCGAGGCGGGTGATCGCGACCATCCGGCCGAGGTACTCGCCGTCCACGAGCGCGGTGAAGGTCGCGCCCAGGAGCGAGGACGCCGCGCCGGCGGTGACGCCGATGACCGTGCACGCGAGCGCGGTGGTCACGACCGTGCCGACGCCGATGCCGGCGATCGCGACGCCCTGGAGGACCAGCAGCCAGAAGCCGACCACCGCCTCCCGGGTGGGCCGCCAGCGGAGCAGGGTGGCGGCGCCGGCGGCCGCCCCGAGACCGACCAGGGCCTGCATCAGGCCGACCGCGCCCGCGCCCCAGCCGCCGTCCTGCGCGCGCAGCGCGACGCCGAGCGCGAGGGCCGGCGAGACCGCGAGGTTGAGGCCGGAGAGGGTGAGCACGAGGGTGCGGGTGGTCGACTCGTCGCGCAGGTGCGCGAAGCCGCGGGCGACCCCGCGCAGCACCGGCTCGGCCTCGGCACGGGGCAGCGGGTAGCGCGGCCGCAGCGCGACCGCGAGGTAGCCGACGACGATCGCGAAGGTCACGGCGTTGGCGACGGCTCCCCCGCCGAGCCCCCAGGTCGCGACCACGAGGCCGCCGACCGCGGCTCCACCCATGCTGCCCAGCCGGCTGATCGTCTGCCCGGCGCCGGTGTATGCCGGCAGCTGGTCGGGCGCGACCAGCTGGCGGCCGATCGTCGCCGCCGAGGGCTCGTAGACCGCGTCGCAGACACCGAAGGCCACCGCCGCGACGACCAGCACCGGCACCGTCGTACCGGCCGTGAGCACCCAGACCGACGTCGCGACCAGGACCGCGATGCGGGCCAGGTTGACGACGAGCATCACCCAGCGCGCCTCGAGGCGGTCGGCGACCACGCCGCCGAGGAGCAGCACGACGGCCCGCGGCAGCGTGCCGGCGGCGACGACGAGGCCGGCGACGGCGGGGCTGGCGACGTGCACCGCGGTCCAGGCGACGGCGACCGTCCAGAGCGCGTCGCCGGCGTCGGAGAGCCCCTTGACGAGCAGCCAGCCGAGGGCGAGTCGGTCGCGGACCACGACGCTCACGGCCGGGTCGGGAAGCCGTGGGCGAAGACGAAGACCGGCTCCCGGTCGGCTCCGTCGTCGAGGTCGATGCCGTCGCGCCACTCCTGCACCGCCGCGTGCAGCGCCGCCTGGAGCGCCACGAGCTCGTCGGGCGTGGCCTTCGCTAGGTATTCGGTGCTGAACGCCGCCCGCCGCCACGCCGGGTCGGCCTGGTCGGAGCCGCGCTTCCAGGCGGAGAGCTTGGCCAGCTGGTGGTCGATGTTGAGCCGCTCGGCGGCCCGCGCCTGGGTGCGGTCGGCCGCGTGGTCGAAGTCCTCCACCGACCAGGTCAGCGTGTCCTGCGCGAGCCGCCACCAGCTGGTGCGCCCGTCGGCGGCGAGCTCGGGCGCCGCGGCGACGATGCCGGCGCGCTCGAGCATCCGCAGGTGGTGGCTGATGCTGCCGACCTGCTGCTCGAGGTCGCGGGCGAGGGAGCCGACCTGCGCGGGGCCGTGCAGGTAGAGGTGGTCGATGATCCGTCGCCGCGTGGGGTGGTGGACGGCGCGAAGGGTCTCGATCGAGGTCACGGGGTGACGCTAGGCAGCGTCGCCGACATCTACAAGGTTTCTTGTACATCTCCGGTGGTACGCCGCGCCGGGCTCGGCGCATCGGTGCGCAGCAGGTGCAGGAGCTCCTCGTAGGGCCCCACCAGGAAGGCGGTGTCCCCCGCCGCGAACCGGGTGTCGCGCCGCGGCTTGTGCTCGGCCGGCCCGCCCTCGCGGACCAGCGAGACGACGAGGATCCGCGCCGCGAGGTCCCGCATCGCGAGGCCGTCCAGCCCGCTGCCCGGGCGTACGTCCAGGCGGGCGACGAGCATCGGCCGGTCACCGACGTAGAAGGTGTCGATCACGTCGAGGCCGAGGGCGGCGCCCACGAACCACGGCGCGGCGAGCGCGGCGGGGGAACGCACGAAGCGGAAGTCGAAGCTGGTCGCGACCGTGTCCGCGAGCCGCTGGTCGAAGAGCCGCAGCACCACCGGGACGGTCGGCCACCGCTCGCCGAGGAGGTCGCGGACGGCCAGGCCGGCCTCCAGGTTGGCGAGGTCGTCGCTGGTCATCACCGCGACCGCTCGGGCCCGGTCGAGCCGGAGGCTGGCCAGGGTCTCGGGGAGGGTCGCGTCGGCGGTGACGACCGGGACCTGCTTCTCGCGCAGCTGGCCCAGGAAGCGGTTGCCCTCGTCGCCGTCGACCGCCACGACCTCGGTGCCGGCGGCCCGCAGCCCGTCGACGACGGCGACGCCGATCGACCCGACGCCGACCACGATCACGTGGCCGTCGAGGCCGGTGATCCGCCGACGGCCGAGGGTCTCCTCGATCCGCCGCCCGATGAGCGCGTTGGTGAGCAGCGCGAAGAAGACGGTCGCCAGGGTCGCGCCGACGACCATCAGGCAGATCGCCCACAGCCGCAGCCACGGGTGCTGGTCGCGGAAGTAGAAGTCGCCGTAGCCGACGGTGCCGATGGTCTCGACGGTGAAGTAGAGGGCGTCCAGCGGCGTCATCCGACGCCCGCTGGGCTCCTCGTAGCCGACCAGCAGCATCGTCATCGACGCGGCGATCAGGCCCAGCAGGGCGAGTAGCGCGAGCTTGATCCGGCGGTCGATGTCGGCGACCAGGTCGCGCAGCAGGGAGCGCTGCGCCCGGGGCGGCCGCGGGGCCCGGGCGCCGACGAACGCCGGCGCCGTGGCGGTACGCCGCGCGCCCGGGTCGATGTCGCCGATCTCGTCGGGCGTCCCGACCACGACGACCGTGTCGCCGGCCTCGACCTCGGTGTCGCGACCGGGCGCGACGGCCGCGCGCCCGGTCGCCGCGGGCACCACGGCGATCGGCGCCAGGTCGCCGTACAGGTCGCGGAGCCGCCCGGGCCGCAGGCAGGTCGTCTCCACCACGCGGAAGCTCTCCGCGCCGAGGCGGAGCGTCCAGGCGCCGCTGCGCAGGCAGGCCTCGACGACCGAGGGCGCGGTCAGCCTCGCCACGTCGAGCACCGCGACGCCGACGTCGGCGAGCGCCCGGCCGACCGCCGCGTTGCGCAGCTGGACGACGACCCGCAGCTCGGGCCGGAGCTCGCGGGCGAGCAGCGCGGTCGCGAGGGTCTGGAGGTCGTCGCTCTCGGCGCAGACCAGCGCCAGTGCACCAGCCAGCCCGGCGGTGGCGAGGGTGGCCGGCTCGCGCGCGTCGGCCGCGACGTACGGCACCTGCAGGACGCGCAGCGCCTCGACCAGCCGGTGGTCGGGCACCGGGTCGACGACCACCACCGGCACCCCGACGGCGTGCAGCTGCTCGACCACGCGCAGGCCCTCGTCGTGCAGGCCGCACACGATGACGTGCCCGCTCCACTCCGACGTCGCCTGCGTCATGCGCCACAGGGTGACGGGCGGACGTGTCACCCGTGTTAACCCGGCCCCTAGGCTGGACCGGTGCGCATCGCGACCTGGAACGTCAACTCCCTCCGCACCCGCATCGACCGCGTCGAGGCCTTCCTCGACCAGCACGAGATCGACGTCCTCGCGGTCCAGGAGACCAAGGCGCGCGAGGAGCAGCTGCCGCTGATGGGCCTGCAGGCGCGGGGGTACGACGTGGCCGCGGCCGGGACGAACCAGTGGAACGGCGTCGCGATCATCAGCCGGGTGGGGCTCGACGACGTGGTCACCGGCTTCCCCGGCCAGCCCGGCTGGGCCAAGGACGACGGCCCGGCCGACATCGAGTCCCGGGCGATCGGTGCGACCTGCGGCGGCGTCCGGGTCTGGTCGCTCTACATCCCCAACGGCCGCAAGCCCGACGACCCGCACTACGCCTACAAGCTGGAGTGGTACGCCGCGCTGCGCACCGCCGCGCAAGACTGGCTCGGCGGCGATGCGGCCCTGGTCGGCGACTGGAACGTCTGCCCCACCGACGACGACGTCTTCGACGTCGCCCAGTTCAAGAACTCCACCCACGTGACCCCCGCCGAGCGGGAGGCGTTCTTCCGGTTCGCCGAGGACGGCTGGGTCGACACCGTGAAGCCGCACGACCCGTCGTACACCTACTGGGACTACTACCGGCAGCGCTTCGAGCGCGACCGCGGCCTGCGGATCGACTTCGTGCTCGGCTCGCCGTCGCTGGCCGGCCGCGTCACCGGCGCCTTCGTCGACCGCGACGCCCGCGACCCCGCCCAGGGCACCGGCGCCCCCTCCGACCACGCCCCGGTCGTCGTCGACCTCGCCGACTGAGGGTCGTTCCACCGCCGGTGTCGGTACCCCCCGCCACACTGGCCCCATGAACCCCGTGACGCTCTTCCTCACCCTGCTCGTCGGGCTCGGCCTCGGTGTCGTGCTCGGCGTGCTGTGGTCGCGTTCCCGGACCACCACCATGACGACGTACGCCGCCGGCCTGGTCGACCAGGCCGACGTGATGCAGGGCCTCGACCGGCTCAGCGACCAGATGCGCGACCTCGACCACCAGCGGGCGACCTGGCAGGGGCAGCTCAACCAGCAGGTGCTCGACATGCGGCACACCGCCGAGGGGCTGCGCCGCGAGACGCAGTCGCTGGCGACCGCGCTGCGCAAGCCGCAGGTGCGGGGCCGGTGGGGCGAGCTCCACCTGCGCCGCGCGGTCGAGCTGGCCGGGCTGGTCGACCGCTGCGACTTCACCGAGCAGACCCGGCTCGACGACGGCGCCCGCCGACCCGACCTCGTCGTGCACCTGGTCGGCGGTCGCCGGGTGGTCGTCGACGCCAAGGTGCCGCTCGACGCCTACCTCGACGCCACCTCGACCGACGACGAGGACGAGCGGCGCCACCACCTGCGCCGCCACGTCGGGCAGCTGCGCACCCACATCGACCAGCTCGGCTCCAAGCAGTACTGGCGGTCGCTGGACGAGAGCCCGGAGTTCGTCGTCCTCTTCGTGCCCGCCGAGTCCTTCCTCGCCGCGGCGCTGGAGACCGACGGCGGGCTGATCGAGCACGCCGCCACGCGCCAGGTGGTGCTCGCGACGCCCACCACGCTCATCGCGCTCCTCCGCACGGTCGCCCACGGGTGGAGCCACGAGGTGCTCGCCGACCGCGCCCGCGAGGTCCACGACCTGGGCCGCGAGCTGCACGCCCGGCTGGCGACGATGAACGGCCACCTCGACCAGCTCGGCCGCTCGCTGACCGCTGCCGTCGGCCACTACAACCAGACGATCGGGTCCCTGGAGTCGCGGGTCCTGGTGAGCGCCCGGAAGCTCGGCGACCTGCCCGCGCCCCGCCAGGTGGACGCCGCCAGCCGGTCCATATCACCCACCGAGCTCCGGGTCGTGCAACGGCGCGCCGCCGACGGTGACGAGAGCGGGGACCATACCCTCGCCCTGTGAGCCACAGCCAGACCCTGTGGGAGGAAGGCCACGAGCCGGGCCGCCAGGTGGTCCTGCTCGGGCTGGCGCTCGTCCTGACGGCGGTCGCCCTCGACATCGTGGTCTTCGACCACGTCGGCTGGCTCTTCGACCTCGGCTTCGCGGCGACCTGCGTCGCGGTCGCGCTCGCCGTGCGCCAGCGCGACTTCTTCACCGTCGGCGTGCTGCCGCCGCTGCTGATGATGGGCGTCTTCCTGCTGCTCGGGGCCACCCGACCGGCGGTGATCGCCGACCGGACCGACGGCATCGTGCAGGCCGTGGTGTCCGGGCTCGCCCACCACGCGACCGCGCTGGTGGTCGGCTACGCCCTGACCCTGGCCACCCTCGCCATCCGGCACCGGGTGCTGGCCCAGGGCCGGACCCAGGCCCAGCGTCAGGCCCAGGCTCAGGCGGCCTCGAACCGGCTCGGGTCGCCCGCGCCGACCCGCACGACCTCCGGGTAGCCCTCCGACCAGTCGATCACGGTGGTCGGCTCGGCCAGGGTCTCCCCCGCCTCGACCACGATGTCGACCTGGTGGTCGAGCTCCTCCTTGATCTCCCAGCCCTGGCTGCGCGGCTCGGTCTCGCCGGGCAGGATCAGCGTGCTGGTGAGCAGCGGCTCGCCGAGCTCCTCGAGCAGCGCCTGGACGAAGACGTGGTCGGGGATGCGGACGCCGACGGTGCGCTTCTTCGGGTGCATCAGCCGGCGCGGCACCTCGGCGGTCGCCGGCAGGATGAACGTGTAGGGCCCGGGCGTCGCGCCCTTGATCGCCCGGAACGCCGTGTTGCTGATCTGCACGAACTGCCCGAGCTGGGCGAAGTCCTTGCACATGAGCGTGAAGTGGTGGCGGTCGTCGAGACCACGGATCCGCAGGATCCGGTCGCGGCCGTCACGGTTGTCGAGCCGGCTGCCGAGCGCGTAGCCCGAGTCGGTCGGGTAGGCGATCAGCTGGTCGTCGCGCAGCGCGTCGGCGATCTGGCCGAGCAGGCGCGGCTGCGGGTTGTCCGGGTGGACGTCGAGGTAGCGAGCCACGTCGTACCTCAGACCCGTCCCGCTGCCTTGAGGTCGCGGCGCAGCTCCTTGGGGAGCGCGAAGATCAGCGACTCCTCGGCGCTGTGCACCGCCCGGGCGTCGGGGTAGCCCCGCTCCGCGAGGTAGGCGAGCACGCCCTCGACCAGCGCCTCCGGCACGCTCGCCCCCGAGGTGACGCTGACGGTGCGGACGCCGTCGAGCCAGGCCTCCTCGATCTCCGTGGCGTCGTCGACGCGGTACGACGCCTTGGCGCCCGCCTCGAGCGCGACCTCGACGAGGCGCACGGAGTTGGAGGAGTTGCCCGAGCCGACCACGATCACCAGGTCGGTGCCGGCGGAGATCTCCTTGACCGCGAGCTGACGGTTCTGGGTGGCGTAGCAGATGTCGTCGCTGGGCGGGTCGAGCAGCTCGGGGAAGCGCTCGCGGATCGCGGCCACGGTCTCGAGGGTCTCGTCGACCGACAGCGTGGTCTGCGAGAGCCACGCGACCCGCTTCGGGTCGCGGACCACGATGCCGGGGACGTCGGCCGGGCTCTGCACGAGCTGGATGTGGTCGGGCGCCTCGCCCGCGGTGCCCTCGACCTCCTCGTGGCCGGCGTGGCCGATGAGGAGGATGTCGTAGTCCTCGTTGGCGAAGCGCTTGGCCTCGTGGTGCACCTTCGTGACCAGCGGGCAGGTCGCGTCGATGGTCTTGAGGTCGCGGGACTCGGCCTGGCGGTGGACCTCTGGGGAGACGCCGTGCGCGGAGAAGACCACGGTCTCGCCGGCCGGCACCTCGTCGAGCTCCTCGACGAAGATCGCGCCGCGCGCCTCGAGGTCGGCGACGACGTGCTTGTTGTGGACGATCTGCTTGCGCACGTAGACGGGCGCGCCGTAGAGGTCGAGCGCCTTCTCCACGGTGATGACGGCGCGGTCGACGCCGGCGCAGTAGCCACGCGGTGCCGCCAGGAGGACGGCCTTCTCGGCCTCGTCCGGCGACAGGATCGGCGGCATGCCCATATTGGTCGGAAGGCCGGTCGTCATGCCGTCCAGTCTAGAGAGGTCGGTGGCATCCCCTAATCTCGCGGGCATGGCACTGGAGACCTCCCTCGAGTCGCCGGCGCCGGTCCGCCAGATCGCCAACGCGGTCGCGGGCTGGATCGACCGGCTCGGCGCGGTGTGGGTCGAGGGCCAGGTGGCCCAGGTCAGCCGCCGGCCGGGGATGGCGACCGTCTTCATGACCCTGCGCGACGCGGTCGCCGACATCTCGGTCCCGGTGACCTGCTCGCGGGTGCTCTTCGACGGCCTCAACCCGCCGCTGGTCGAGGGCGCCAGCATCGTCGTGCACGCCAAGCCGTCCTACTACGCCAACCGCGGCACCTTCTCCCTCTACGCCCGCGACATCCGGATGGTCGGCCTCGGCGAGCTGCTCGCCCGGCTCGAGCGGCGCCGCCAGCTGCTCGCCGCCGAGGGCCTCTTCGCCGCCGAGCTCAAGCGTCCGCTGCCCTTCCTGCCCGGCACCGTCGGCCTCGTCACCGCCCCCACCAGCGCGGCCGAGCGCGACGTCCTGGAGAACGCCCGCCGGCGCTGGCCCGCGGTCGCCTTCGAGGTCGCGTACGCCGCGATGCAGGGCCCGCGCTCCGCGGCCGAGGTGATCGAGGCCGTCGAGCGCCTCGACCGCAACCCCGCCGTCGAGGTGATCGTCGTCGCCCGCGGCGGCGGCTCGGTCGAGGACCTATTGCCCTTCTCCGACGAGGCGCTGATCCGCGCGGTCGCGAAGGTCCGCACCCCGGTCGTCTCCGCGATCGGCCATGAGCCCGACACCCCCCTGCTCGACCTGGTCGCCGACGTCCGCGCCTCGACGCCGACCGACGCCGCCAAGCGGGTGGTCCCCGACGTCGTCGAGGAGCTGCGCAACGTCGGCCGCGCCCGCGACCGGCTCCGCGGCGCGCTCGCCGGGTGGTTGGCGCGGGAGCAGGCCGGGCTCGACGCCCTGCGCTCCCGGCCCGCGCTCGCCGACCCCCGCTCGCTGGTCGACGCCCGGATCGACGAGGTCGCGCAGCTGCGCGACCGGGCCCGCCGCACCTTCGGGCACCGGCTCGACCGGGCCACCGACGAGATCGGCCACCAGCGCGCCCGCGCCCGGGCGCTCTCGCCCCTGGCCACGCTCCAGCGCGGGTACGCCGTCCTCCAGGACTCCGAGGGCCACGTCGTCACCTCCGTCGCGGGCGTCGCCGCCGGCGCCCCGGTCAGCGTGCGGGTCGCCGACGGCCGCATCCACGCCACCACCACCAGCACCGAGACGATCGACAGGGAGCCCGATGCCGAAGAAGAGTGAGCAGCAGGAGACCCCGTCGTACGAACAGGCGCGCGAGGAGCTCGTCGAGGTGGTCCGCGCCCTCGAGGCCGGCGGCACCACCCTCGAGGAGTCGCTCGCCCTCTGGGAGCGCGGCGAGCAGCTCGCCACCATCTGCCAGGACTGGCTCGACGGCGCCCGCCAGCGGCTGGACTCGGCGATCGAGGGCGACCAGGACCCGGACGAGGACTGATCTGCAACATTCCGGGCACCCCACCCCTCTGGAAGGGTGTGAAGACCGAACTGCTGGACGAGGCGGTGACCGTGGCGCACCGGCCCGCCACCTTCGAGGAGCTCGTCGCCGCCACCGGTGACCGGATGCTGCGGACCGCCGTGCTGCTCACCGGGGACCGGCACGCCGCGGAGGACCTGGTGCAGAGCGCGTACGCCCAGGCGTTCGCGCGGTGGCGCCTGGTCAGCCGGGCGGAGAACCCGACGGCGTACGTCCGGGCGATCCTCACCCGCGTCTTCCTCTCCGACCGGCGCCGCAAGCGGGTGGCCGAGCTGCCGCTCCTCGACGGCGTCGACGCACCGGCCGCGACCGGCGACGCCACGCTGCGTCTGTCCCTGCTCGACGCGCTCGCGACGCTGCCACCGACCGATCGCGCGGTGCTGGTGCTCCGCTACTTCCACGACCTCCCGGTCGCCGAGGTCGCGACCCAGACCGGCCTGTCCGAGTCCGCCTGCCGCACCCGCGCCTCCCGTGCGCTGGCCCGGCTCCGCACCCACTTCCCCGACCTCGCCGACCACGAAGGAGAGGACCCCCGATGATGCTCCGCGACCAGCTCGAGGACGCCGTCGCCGACGTCGCCGCCGACCTCGCCACCCTGACCACCGCGTCCCGCAGGCAGGGCCTGGGCATCCGGCGCCGCCGCCGGGCCCTCGCTGCGGTCGGCGCCGTCGCGGCGGTCACCGTGCTCGCGGTGACCGGCTACGCGCTGCGCCCGGGAACGCCTGAGATCCACGTCTCCGACGGACCGCCGTCGACCGGTACCGAAGCCGATCTCAGCGGCGAGTCCGCGCCGATCACGGCGGCCGGCACCGCGGCCGCGCTCCAGGACGCCGTCGCCTCGGTCGCCCACGGCACCTTCGGCCGCTTCCAGGGCGACGTGTCCGGAGGCGAGGCGCTGGCGGCGCTGCTCTTCACCCCCCTCGGGAGCAACGGCCCCGCGGGGCAGGTGATGGTCAACCTGCAGCCCCTGCTGCGCAGCGTCGGCGGGCCGCCGTACACCTGCGAGTCCTTCATGACCGACTGTTCCGTCCGCGAGCTCCCCGACGGCGACACGTTGCGCACCTACCACGACGACGGCGACTCCGAGTTCGGCGCGGCGTCCAAGCGCCTGGTCGCCGAGGTGCTGAGCCCGGACCGGCACCTCCGGGTCGTGGTCTTCGCGCTCAACACCAACCCGTGGGCGGGCGGCGAGTACCAGACCGAGCCGGTGCTGGCACTGCACGGGCTCAGCGAGATCGCGCGGCAGCCGTGGTGGAGCACGACGGAGCTGCCGGAGGAGTACGTCGAGGCCGGCCGGGACCTCGACCTCTACCCCGGGTAGCACCCGGGCGGCCGTCGAGGGCCCTAGGACACCGTCGAGGGGTCGAGCTTCGCGGTGGTCAGCGACTCGACGAGGTCGCGGAGGTCGTCGGCATCGCCGGAGCTGTAGACGAGCACCGTGTCGTCGCCGATCTCGGTCGTCCACGCGTGGTCGCCGTCGGTGTCGGTCCAGCTGTGCCACGAGCCGAGGTCGGTGACCAGCGGCTTGGTGTCGTCCTCGGTCGCGGCCTCCCCGACGTACGTCGCGATCAGGCCGTGGTCGGAGGCGTCCTCCTGGTGGATGCCGGCGGTGTGCTCGTCGGCGGTCGTGAAGACCATGTCGACCGCCGGTCGGTCACCGGGCAGGTACGACGCGTCCTTGACGTACCAGCCGTCCGGGAGCGACGGCGGGTAGACCGGCTTCAGGCCGAGCTGCTGGACGCTGGTGACCAGCTCGAGGTAGTCGATGTGGTCGGGCTCGTAGTCCGGGGTGTCCCGGAACGCGCCGCGGAAGACGACGATCCCGAGGACCACCAGCACCAGCACGATCATCGACCCGACCAGCCCGCCGAAGGAGCGGTTGTAGCGCCCGGGGGTCCCGCTCTGCCCGGTCTGGCTGGTCTGGCTCACCGGCAGAGTTTCTCAGGTGCTCTAGTGTCGCCGCGTGGCGGCCCTCGACGTGATCCCCGTGGTCGCCCTGGTCGCCCTGCTCGTGACGGCCTACTCCCACCCGCGGGGCCGGGTCGAGGCCGGGGTCGGTCTCGCCGCCGCCGCGGTCACGCTCGCGACGGGGATCCTCAGCTGGTCGGACGTCGAGGACACGCTGCGCCACCTCGGGCCGGTCGTCGTCTTCCTCGTCACGATCCTCGTCGTCGCCGACGTCTGCGGCCGCGCCGGCCTCTTCACCGCCGCGGCCGCGCGGGTGCGGGACCTCGGCCACGGCCGGCCGGTGCCGATCTTCACCGGTGTCTTCCTGCTGGCCGCCGCCGTCACCGCGGTGCTGAGCCTCGACGCCACCGTCGTCCTCCTCACGCCCGTCGTCGTGGCCGCCGCGGTCGCGACCGGCACGTCGTACCGCCCGGGCGTCCACGCCTGCCTGCGGATGGCCAACTCCGCCTCGCTCCTGCTGCCGGTCTCCAACCTGACCAACCTGCTCGCGATGCCGCACCTCGACCTCACCTTCGGCGGCTTCGCCCTGGTGATGGCGCCGGTGCTCGCCGTCGTCCTCGTGGTGGAGTACGTCGCGCTCCGGCTGCTCTTCCGGCGCGAGCTGGCCGCCGAGCCGGAGCTCGCCGGGCCGACCGAGCGCCCGGACCTGCCGCTGGTCCCGCTCGTCGTGGTGCTGGCGATGCTGGCCGGCTTCGCGCTGGTCTCGCCGTTCGGCATCGAGCCGTGGGTGGTGTCCCTGGCGGCCGCGGTCGTGCTCGTCGCGTGGGGCCGCAGCCGGGGGCTGGTCGGGGTCGGCGAGGCCGTCCACGCCGCGCACCCGGCGTTCGCGCTCTTCGTGCTCTGCCTCGGCATCGTGGTCGCGGCGCTGGCGGCCGGCTTCCTCGGCGACTGGGTGACCGACCTGGTCCCCGACGGCACCGGCTTCGTCAGCCTGCTGGGGATCGCGCTGCTCGCGACGCTGCTCGCCAACCTGCTCACCAACCTGTCGGCGACCCTGCTCGTCGTCCCCCTCCTCGCGCCGCTCGGCGACACCGCGGTGCTCGCCGCCCTGCTCGGCCTCAACATCGGCTCCGGCCTCAGCTACACCGGCTCGCTCGCCAACCTGTTGTGGCGTCGCGGCATGGTCCGGCTGCAGCACCCGCCCTCGATGCGGGAGTTCCACCGCGTCTCGCTGATCGTCACCCCGATCAGCCTGATTTCCGCAGTTGCGGTCCTGTCACTCGTCACGTGACCGCAGATGCGGCATGATCGCCGCGTGACGACGTACCGGATCGCGGAGGCAGCCGAGCTCCTCGGCGTCAGCGACGACACCATGCGCCGCTGGGTCGAGGCGGGCCGCGTGGCCAGCACCAAGGAGGACGGGAGGACCGTCGTCCCGGGCGCGGACCTCGCCGCCCTGGCCGAGTCGCTGGCGGACCACCCCGACCGCGAGGCCACGCGCGCGTCCTCGGTCAGTGCGCGCAACCGGCTCGCCGGCATCGTCACCAAGGTCGTCAAGGACACCGTCATGGCCCAGGTCGAGATGGTCTGCGGCCCCTACCGGATGGTGTCCCTGATGAGCAGCGAGGCCGCGACCGAGCTCGGCCTCGAGCCCGGCGTCCGCGCCATCGCCTCCGTCAAGTCCACCAACGTCGTCGTGGAGCGTCCATGAAGAAGCTGCTCGTCCCCCTGGCCCTCGCCCTGGTCCTGCCCTTCGCTGCGTGCGGCAGCGACGACAGCGACGGCGGCGGGAGCGACACCACCCTCACCGTCTACGCCGCGGCCTCCCTGACGTCGACGTTCGAGAAGATCGCCGACGAGTTCGAGGCCGCTCACGACGGGGTCGAGGTGAAGCTGAGCTTCGGCGGCTCCTCCGACCTGGTGACCCAGATCCAGGAGGGCGCCCCGGCCGACGTGTTCGCCTCGGCCGACACCGCGAACATGGACAAGCTCGTCGACGCCGACCTCACCGGCGCCGACCCGCAGGACTTCGCGACCAACACCCTCGAGATCGCGACCCCGCCCGACAACCCGGCCGGCATCGCCAGCTTCCAGGACCTCGCGAAGGACGGCGTCGACCTCGTCGTCTGCGCGCCCGAGGTGCCGTGCGGGGCCGCGACGCAGACGATGGCCGACAAGCTCGGCCTCACCCTCCACCCGGTCAGCGAGGAGGAGTCGGTCACCGACGTGCTCGCCAAGGTCACCTCCGGAGAGGCCGACGCCGGCGTCGTCTACGTCACCGACGTGACGGCCGCGGGCGACGCCGTCAACGGGGTCACCTTCCCGGAGTCCGGCAAGGTCGTGAACACCTACCCGATCGCGCCGGTCGCGGACAGCAAGAACGCCGACCTCGCGGACGAGTTCATCCAGATGGTCGTCGGCGACACGGGCCAGCAGATCCTGGGAGACGCCGGCTTCGGGCAGCCTTAGCCGTGTGGACCCAGTGAGGAGCGAGCGGCCGGTCGGGGTCCCCGCCTGGATCTTCGTCCCGGCCGCGCTCGGCGGTGCGCTGGTGCTGCTGCCGCTCGCCGGCATGCTCAGCCGGGTCGAGTGGGGTGACTTCTGGAGCCTGGTCTCCTCCGACTCCGCGCTCACCGCGCTCTCGCTGAGCCTGCGCACCTCCGCCGCCAGCACGGTCCTGTGCCTGGTGCTCGGCGTACCGATGGCGCTCGTGCTCGCCCGCACCCGCTTCCCCGGGCAGGGCGTCGTACGCTCCCTCGTGCTGCTGCCACTGGTGCTGCCGCCGGTGGTCGGCGGCATCGCGCTGCTCTACACGTTCGGGCGCCGCGGCCTGCTCGGCGGACAGCTCGACGCGCTCGGCGTCCAGGTCGCGTTCTCGACGACCGCGGTGGTGCTCGCGCAGACCTTCGTCTCGCTGCCGTTCCTGGTGGTCAGCCTGGAGGGCGCGCTGCGCAGCGCCGGGTCGCGCTACGAGACGGTGGCGGCCTCGCTGGGCGCGCGCCCGACCACCGTCTTCCGGCGGGTGACGCTGCCGCTGGTGCTCCCCGGACTGGTCTCGGGCGCGGTCCTGTCCTTCGCCCGCGCGCTCGGCGAGTTCGGTGCGACGATCACCTTCGCCGGCAGCCTCGAGGGCACCACCCGCACGCTGCCGCTCTTCATCTACAACCTGCGGGTGACCGACCCCGACGCGGCGGTCGCGATGTCGCTCGTGCTGGTCGTGGTCGCGGTCCTGGTGATCGCGGCCGCGCGGCCGGGACGGAGCACGACGTGAGCCTGCGCATGGAGGCCCGGGTGCTCGACCGGGACGTGGACGTCGCGCTGGAGGTCGGCGACGGCGAGACCGTCGCCGTGCTCGGTCCCAACGGCGCCGGCAAGTCCACGCTCCTCGCGGTGGTCGCCGGCCTCCTGCGGCCCGACGCCGGCCGCGTCGAGCTCGACGGCCGCGAGCTCACCGGACCCCGCGCCTGGGTCGCACCGCACGACCGCCGGGTCGCGCTGCTCGCCCAGGACCCCCTGCTCTTCCCGCACCTGAGCGCGCTGGAGAACGTCGCCTTCGGCCCGCGCAGCGCCGGCACCCGTCGTACGGCGGCGCGCACGGCCGCCCAGGACTGGCTCGACGAGGTCGGGGTCGGCGAGCTCGCCGACCGGCGGCCGGGCCAGCTCTCCGGCGGGCAGGCGCAGCGCGTCGCGGTCGCCCGGGCGCTGGCCGCCGAGCCGCGGGTGCTGCTGCTCGACGAGCCGATGGCCGCCCTCGACGTCGCGGTCCGGCCGGCGCTGCGCCAGGTGCTGCGCCGCGTGCTCGCCGGCCGCAGCGTCGTCCTGGTCACCCACGACGTGCTCGACGCGCTGCTGCTCGCCGACCGGGTCGTCGTGGTCGAGGGCGGCCGGGTGGTCGAGGAGGGACCGACCGACGCGGTGCTCACCCGCCCGCAGTCCGCGTTCGCGGCGCGGGTCGCCGGCCTCAACATGGTCACCGGCACCTGGCGCGACGGAGCCGTCGTCGCCGCGGACGGCACCACGGTCGCCGGCCTCGCCGACGGCCCGGCACCCGCCCCGGACGAGCCGGTCGTGGCGGTCTTCCGGCCCAGCGCCGTCTCGGTCTTCCGCGACGCCCCGGGCGGCAGCCCGCGCACCAGCCTCGCCGTACGCGTGACCGAGCTGGAGCCGCACGGCGACCAGGTGCGGGTCCACGCCGGCCACCTCGCCGCGGACATCACCGTGCACGCCGCCGCCGACCTCGACCTCGCACCCGGATCCGACGTCGTGTTCGTCGTCAAGGCGAGCGAGGTCACGGTCTACGGCAACGCGGGCCCGCTAGAGTCCGCCCCATGAGTGAGAGCCTCGCCGTCGCCCCGGAGTCTCCCGACCGCAACCTCGCGCTCGAGCTGGTGCGGGTGACCGAGGCCGCCGCGATGGCCGCCGGCCGCTGGGTCGGCCGGGGCGACAAGAACGGCGCCGACGGGGTCGCGGTCAACGCGATGCGGGTGATGATCTCGACGATCGGGATGAACGGCACCGTCGTGATCGGCGAGGGCGAGAAGGACAACGCCCCGATGCTCTACAACGGCGAGCGGGTCGGCGACGGCACCGGCCCCGAGTGCGACGTCGCGGTCGACCCGATCGACGGCACCACCCTGACCGCCAAGGGCATGACCAACGCGGTGTCGGTGCTCGCGGTCTCCCCGCGCGGCTCGATGTACGACCCGTCCGCCGTCTTCTACATGGAGAAGCTGGTCACCGGGCCCGAGGCCGCCGACGTCGTCGACATCCGCGTCCCCGTGGCGGAGAACATCGCCCGCGTCGCGAAGGTGAAGGGCAAGAACGCCAGCGACGTCACCGTGATGGTGCTCGACCGCCCGCGGCACGCCGGGCTGGTCGAGGAGATCCGGGCGACCGGGGCGATGATCAAGTTCATCAGCGACGGCGACGTCGCCGGCGCGATCATGGCGGCCCGGCCCGAGACCGGCATCGACCTCCTGCTCGGGGTCGGCGGCACGCCCGAGGGCATCATCACCGCCTGCGCGATGAAGGCGCTCGGCGGCGTGATCCAGGGCCGGCTCTGGCCCCAGGACGACGACGAGCGCCAGAAGGCGATCGACGCCGGCCACGAGCTCGACCCCGACCACGTGCTCACCACCGACACGCTGGTCACCGGCGACGACTGCTTCTTCGTCGCGACCGGCATCACCGACGGCGAGCTGCTCCGCGGGGTGCGCTACCGCGCCGGCGGCGTGACGACCCACTCGCTGGTGATGCGCTCGCGCAGCGGCACGATCCGCTCGATCACCTCCGAGCACCAGCTCCAGAAGCTACGCGCTTTTGCCGCGATCGACTTCGACAGCTGAGGCGTCCGCGGCCCGCAGCAGCGAGCCACTCACCACGTCGAGGACCCGCGGGTCCCACGCCATGCCGAGGTGCGAGGCCGTGACCTCGACGGCGTGCGCCAGCGGATCGATGCAGGCCCGCCAGTCGACGATGCCGTCGCGCCGGGAGTAGACCGCGGTGAAGCCGACGTCGGCCGGCAGCGCCGTGCGGCTCTCGTCGAAGCTCCGCCGCGCGCACGCACCGGCGACGCAGTCCTCGGCCATCAGGCCGGGCACGCCGGCCCGGCTCAGCCGCACCAGCAGCTCCAGGCTGGCCGACAGGCTGGCGTGGTGGGCGCCCGGGGCGAGCATCGGGCTGCCCAGCGTGACGATGTTGGACACCAGGTCGGGACGGCGTACGGCGATGCCGCGGGCGAGCATCCCGCCGAGGCTGTGCCCGACGATCTGCACCCGCGACTCGCGACGCAGCGCGATCGTCTCCAGCCGCGCCTCGAGCTGGGCCGCCGCGCTCAGGGTGCAGCCGATGTTGGCGTGGATGTGCGAGCGGTAGGTGCGGAAGCCCTGCGCCCGCAGCGAGCGCGCCATCAGCGCGAGGGTGCCGTCGCCGGCGAGGAAGCCGGGGACCAGCAGCACCGGGTCGCCGTGGCGGCTGCCCTCGCGGGCGGCGTACGGCGTCGCGCGGCGCGTGCGCCGGTCGCCCGCGACCCGGTGGACGAAGCGGCCCATCTCGACGACCGCGCTCGCCTCACGCAGCACCGACGCGGGGTGCGGGCAGGCGAAGCCGTGCGGGAGCAGGAAGCTCGCCACCGCTGCCGGGCGTGGTGTGGCCTGGGTCACGCTGTCCACGTTACGTGCTCGAAACACGGAATCACCGTCATTCCGCGGACTGGTTGCCGATTCGAGATCCACCGTTCCTCCTGTCCCCCGGCACCTGCTTGACTGGCGAGGTGCCGTCCCGCTCCCGAACTACCCGCTCCGACGAGGCCCCAACCCCCGCCCCGATCCCCGTCTCCGAGGAGCTCCTCGCGCCCGTCGGCCGCGGCATCGAGCTGTGCTACCAGACGTTCGGCGACCCCGACGGGGACCCGCTCCTGCTGGTGATGGGCCTGGGCGGCCCGATGACCTGGTGGGACCCCGAGCTCTGCCGGGACCTGGCCCGCGCCGGCTTCCACGTCATCCGCTTCGACAACCGCGACACCGGACGCTCGACGATCGTGGACGCGAAGGTCGCCCGCGGCGCCGTCGTCCGGGCCTTCGCCGGAGGCCGGGTGCGACCGCCGTACGGCCTCGGCGACCTGGCGGACGACGCGTTCGGGCTCCTCGACCACCTCGGGCTCGCGTCCGCGCACGTCGTGGGCGTCTCGATGGGCGGCATGATCGCGCAGACCATGGCGATCGCGGGACCGGACCGGGTGCGGTCGCTGACCAGCATCATGTCGACGACCGGGAAGCGCACGGTCGGCTGGCAGCACCCCTCGCTGTACCCGTCGCTGCTCGCACCCCGCAAGCCCGGCCGCGACGCCTACATCCGCGGCAGCGCGGCCTTCTGGCGGCTGACCGGCTCGCCGGCCTACCCCCAGAGCATCGAGGCGGTCGAGAAGCGGGCGGCCGACACCTACGACCGCGGCACCGAGCCGATGGGCGTGGTGCGCCAGATGCTGGCCGTGCTCACCCAGCCCAACCGCAGCTCCCGGCTGCACGGCGTCCGGGTGCCGACCCTGGTCGTGCACGGGCTGGCCGACAAGATGGTGCACGTCTCCGGCGGCCGGGCCACCGCCGCCGCGGTCCCCGGCGCGGAGCTGCTGCTCGTCGACGGCATGGGCCACGACCTCCCGCCGGCCCTCTTCGAGACCTTCGTCGCCGCGATCCGGCGTACGGCTGACCGCGCCTGAAATGCCGAGTCGGGGGGGGGGGGGGGGGGGGGGGGGGGGGGGGGGGGGGGGGGGCGGGGGGGGGGGGGGGGGGGCGGCGGCGGGGGCCCCCCCCGCCCGCCACCCCGCCGGGGGCCCCCCCCCCCCCCCGCCCGGGCCCCCCCCCCCCCCCCCCGACTCGAGGGTGAGACAGCGCCGGCTCGGCTAGTCGGAGAGGCGCTCGCCGGTGTCTGTGTCGAAGACGTGGACGTTGGCCGGGTCGGTCGTGACGTACATCGTCTCGCCCTTCTGCGGGTGGTTGCGCCCGCTGACCCGGATCACGATGTTGTTGGGCGTGCCCTCGACACCGCTGGTGCCGTGGACGAAGGCGTCGGCGCCGAGGTCCTCGACCACGGTCACCCGGACCGGCAGGCCGGCGTCGCTGTTGCCGACCACGCGCCACGACTCCGGCCGGACGCCGACGGTGATGTTGCCCTGCATCTTCTTCGCGGCGCCGGGGTCGACCGGCACGAGGTAGTCGCCGATCTTCGCCTGGCCGTTGTCGGCCTTGGCGTCGATGAGGTTCATCGCGGGTGAGCCGATGAAGCCGGCCACGAAGAGGTTGACGGGCTTGTCGTAGAGGCCGAGCGGGGTGTCGACCTGCTGGAGGTAGCCGTCCTTCATGACCGCGACGCGGTCACCCATCGTCATCGCCTCGACCTGGTCGTGGGTGACGTAGACCGTGGTGACGCCGAGGTCCTGCTGGAGCTTGGCGATGTCGGTGCGGGTCTGGACGCGCATCTTGGCGTCGAGGTTGGACAGCGGCTCGTCCATGCAGAAGACCTGCGGCTGGCGGACGATCGCGCGGCCCATGGCGACGCGCTGGCGCTGACCGCCGGAGAGCGCCTTCGGCTTGCGGTCGAGGTACTCGGTCAGGCCGAGGATCCGGGCCGCCTCACCGACGCGCTTGTTGCGCTCCTCGGTGGGGACCTTCGCCATCTTGAGGGCGAAGCCCATGTTGTCCGCGACGGACATGTGGGGGTAGAGCGCGTAGTTCTGGAACACCATCGCGATGTCCCGGTCCTTCGGGGGCATGTGGGTGATCTCGCGATCCCCGATGAAGATCTTCCCCTTGTTGACCTCTTCGAGACCCGCGAGCATCCGCAGGGTCGTGGACTTGCCGCAACCGGAGGGGCCGACGAGGACCATGAACTCCCCGTCGCCGATCTCGAGGCTGATGCCCGGCACCGCGGGCTTGTCGGCGCCGGGGTACCAGCGCTGCGCCTCTTCGAAACGCACAGTGGCCATGCTTCAACAACTCCTTCACCGGCAGGTACGTGCCGGACGATCCGTAGTAAAGGTGAGCGGGCTCACAGTAGCCGGTCGGGCCAGCGGGTGGGAACGCGCCCACGGGTCGAGCCGCCCGCGCGGGTTTCCGCCTCTGGGTTTACAAGGACCGCCGAGAGGACTAGATGTGATGGAGACCACTCGGGAGGTGGAGCGCATGGATCGTGTACGGCGAAGCGCTGCAGCAGCCGCGGCAGTGCTGACCGTCTCAGGGCTTCTCGCCGCCTGCTCGGCCAGCGCGGACTCGGGCAAGACGCAGCTGACCTGGTACATCAACCCGGACAGCGGCGGACAGGCCAAGGTCGCCGCCAACTGCAGCACCGACGACTACACGATCACCACCCAGGTCCTCCCCCAGGACGCCAACGAGCAGCGGATCCAGCTGGCCCGCCGCCTGGCCGCCCACGACTCCGGCATCGACATCATGAGCATCGACCCGCCGTTCACGGCGGAGTTCGCGAACGCCGGCTTCCTGGCTCCGCTGCCGCAGGACCTCCAGGACAAGCTCACGCAGCAGTCCTTCCAGGGCGCGACCGACGCCGCCACCTGGGACGGCAAGCTGGTCGTCGCGCCGTTCTGGTCCAACACGCAGGTGCTCTGGTACCGCAAGTCCTTCGTCGAGAAGGCCGGCATCGACATGAGCCAGCCCGTCACCTGGGACCAGATCATCGACGCCGCGTCGAAGAACGGCGGCAAGGTCGCCGTCCAGGCCAACAAGTACGAGGGCTACGTCGTCTGGATCAACGCGCTGATCTCCGGCGCCGGGGGCGAGCTGGCCTCCGACACCGAGAAGGGCCTCGACATGAAGCTCGAGATCGACTCGAAGGCCGGCGAGGACGCCGCGGCGGTGATCGAGAAGCTCGCCCACTCCTCGGCGGCACCCGCGGACCTCTCGGTCGCCCAGGAGGGCCAGGCGGGCAGCACCTTCGGCGGTCCGCAGGGCGCGTTCATGGTCAACTGGACCTACATCTACAACAGCTACGAGGCGAGCAACCCCGGCTTCAACAAGGACATCGGCTACACCCGCTACCCGCAGACGGTCGCGGGCCAGGAGTCGCGGCCGCCGTACGGCGGCATCGGGCTCGGCGTGAGCACCTACTCCGACCACGTCGACGAGGCGATGCAGGCCATCGAGTGCATCACCAGCCCGGAGAACCAAGAGGTCAACGCGGAGATCACCGGCAACATGCCGGCGAGCGTCGCCGGCTACGAGGCCAACGGGAACGCCCTCCAGAAGACCTACCCCGCCGACCTGCTCAAGCTCTTCCAGGAGAGCCTGGACGCGGCGGCGCCGCGCACCGTGACGCCGTACTGGAGCGACATCTCCGGCGGCCTCCAGTCGACCTGGCACCCGCCGTCGTCGGTCAGCTCGAGCACCCCCGCGGACTCGCAGAAGTTCATCGACGACGTCCTCCACGGAAGGAGCCTGCTGTGAGCACCACGGACGCGGGTGCCGCAGCGGCCCCGGCTGCCCCGCCAGCCAAGAAGCGTCCGGTCGTGAGCGACCGCTCGCGAGCGGAGAACCGGCTCGGCCAGCGGCTGGTGCTGCCCGCGGTCATCGTGATGCTGCTCGTCACCGCGTGGCCGATGATCCAGGCGCTCTACCTCTCGCTCTTCCGCTACCGGCTGACCACGCCGGACGACAAGTCGTTCGTCGGGCTCTCCAACTACGGGACCGTCCTCACCGACTCGCTCTTCTGGCAGGACACCCTCAACACCGTGATCATCATGGTGGTCACGGTCGCCGTGGAGCTGGTGATCGGCTTCGCCTTCGCGATGGTGATGCACCGCATCGTCTTCGCCCGCGGCGCGATCCGGACCGCGATCCTGATCCCCTACGGCATCATCACCGTGGTCTCGGCGTACGCCTGGCAGTTCGCGTTCAGCCTCAACAACGGCTTCGTCAACGCGTGGTTCTCCTGGCTGCCGTGGATCTCGCCCGACACCAACTGGTTCGGCAGCCACTGGCCGGCGATGTTCGCGATCATGGTCTCCGAGATCTGGAAGACCACGCCGTTCATGGCGCTGCTGCTGCTCGCCGGGCTCTCGCAGGTCTCCGAGGACATGCTCGAGGCCGCGAAGGTCGACGGCGCCACCTGGTGGCAGCGGCTGTGGAAGGTGATCCTCCCGAACATGCGGGCCGCGATCATGGTCGCGGTGCTCTTCCGTGCGCTGGACGCCTTCCGGATCTTCGACAACATCTACGTGATGACGCGCGGCGCCCAGGACACGGAGTCGTCCTCGTTCCTGACCTATCGCCAGGTCATCCAGCAGTTCCAGCTCGGGCTCGGCTCGGCGCTGTCCGTGCTGCTCTTCCTGACCGTGCTGCTGCTGGCGTGGCTGATCGTCCGGCTCTTCCGGGTCGATCTGGCCCAGGCCCGAGGGGAGGCCTGATGGCCACGACATCACGGGCAACCCGCAACGTCGTCGGCACCTGGGTCGGCTTCGTGATCATCCTGGTCTGGTGCCTGCTCCCGGTCGTGTGGATCCTGTCGCTGTCCTTCAAGGGCTCCGGCGAGACCGCGGCCGGCAGCCCGCACTTCCTGCCCCAGGACTGGACCCTGCAGAACTACCGGGACATCCTCGGCATCGGCAGCGTGACGCCCGGCCAGGAGACCACCAACAACGACTTCCTCGACGCGCTGCGCAACTCCTTCGGCATCGCGATCATCGCGACGCTGCTGTCGGTCGTCTTCGCGACGCTGGCGGCGTACGCGATCGCGCGGCTGGAGTTCAAGGGCAAGCGGTTGGTGCTCTCGCTGGCCCTGGCGATCGCGATGTTCCCGGTGGTCGCGCTCGTCGGCCCGCTCTTCGACCTGTGGCGCACGCTGCACCTCTTCAACACCTGGCCGGGCCTGATCATCCCCTACATGTCCTTCACGCTGCCGCTGGCGATCTGGACCCTGTCGGCCTTCTTCCGCGAGATCCCGTGGGAGATGGAGCAGGCCGCCCAGGTCGACGGCGCGACGTCGTGGCAGGCCTTCCGCAAGGTGATCGTCCCGCTCGCGGCGCCGGGCGTCTTCACCGCGGCGATCCTGACTTTCTTCTTCGCGTGGAACGAGTTCGTGCTCGCGATCTCGTTGACCTCCACGACCGACTCGCGCACGGTGCCCGCCCAGCTGTCCTTCTTCGTCGGACCCGACCCGTTCAACCCGCCGTACGGCCTGCTCGCCACGGCCTCCGTGGTGGTCACCGTCCCGATCATCATCATCGTCCTGCTGTTCCAGCGAAAGATCGTCGCCGGTCTCACCTCCGGCGCGGTGAAGGGGTGACCCGATGGCCTCCATCGACATGAAGAACATCGTCAAGCAGTACGGCGACGGCTTCCCGGCCGTGAACGACGTCAGCATCGACGTGCAGGACGGCGAGTTCATGATCCTCGTGGGTCCGTCGGGCTGCGGGAAGTCGACGCTGCTGCGGATGATCGTCGGCCTGGAGGACATCACCTCCGGCGACATGATGATCGGCGACAAGCGGGTCAACGACCTGGCGCCGCGCGACCGCAACCTCGCCATGGTGTTCCAGAACTACGCGCTCTACCCGCACCTGACGGTCTACGAGAACATCGCGTTCCCGCTGCGGCTGGCCAAGGCGCCGGACGCCGAGGTCGACGAGAAGGTGCGCGCGGCGTCCAAGACGCTGGAGCTCGACGAGCACCTCGAGCGCAAGCCCGGCAACCTCTCCGGTGGTCAGCGCCAGCGCGTCGCGATGGGCCGGGCGATCGTCCGCGAGGCCGACGCCTTCCTCTTCGACGAGCCGCTGTCCAACCTCGACGCCAAGCTGCGCGGGCAGATGCGCACCGAGATCTCACGGCTGCAGAAGCGGCTCGGCATCACCACGGTCTACGTCACCCACGACCAGACCGAGGCGATGACGCTCGGCGACCGCGTGGCCGTGCTCAAGCGCGGCGTCCTGCAGCAGCTGGCCACCCCGCGCGAGCTCTACGAGAACCCCGGCAACCTCTTCGTCGCCGGCTTCATCGGCTCACCGCCGATGAACTTCCTGCCCGCCACGGTCGAGGGCACGTCGGTGAAGCTGCCCTTCGGCACCGTCGAGCTGCCCCGCGAGAAGGCCGAGAAGGCCGCCGGCAAGGGCCTGCTGATGGCCGGCATCCGGCCCGAGCACTTCGAGGACGCCTCGGTGAAGACCGAGAAGGCGTCGGGCTCGACGTTCACGGCCAAGGTCGAGGTCGTCGAGTGGCTCGGCAACGAGACCTACGCCTACATCCCGTTCGAGGCCCCGCCGGAGGTCGAGGAGCAGCTGCGCCAGCTCGAGCGGGACCTGGACGGCGAGTCGCTGCACACCCAGCTGGTCGTGTCGCTGGACGGCGCCAGCCGGATCACCGAGGGCGAGGAGGCCGAGATCTGGGTCGACGGTTCGAAGATGCACCTCTTCGACCCGGCCACCGGCGAGAACCTCACCGTCGACCACGAGCACGCCGGGCGGATCCCGAGCGCGACCGAAGGGGCCCCCGCCTAGCTCCTGCGCTCCACCGAGACGCCGCCCCACACGGCGACGCCGCGCACGCGCACGGTCGGACGGCTCGGGTCGACGATCCCCAGCGCGTCGTTCGGCCCGGAGTAGCCGCCCATGATCCCGGTGCCCTCCATCACCACGTTGACGTCCGGCCCGACGGTGATCTGGGCGCCGCCCATGAAGCAGCTGACCGAGATCACGACCTCCGGCGCGGAGAACCGCGCCTCGCGCAGGTCGAGGTCGGCGCCGCCCATCATCGCGAAGACCTTGAGGTGCTGGGGCACCACCCAGACGCCCGTGCGCTCGAGGCCGCTCAGGATCGCCAGGTGCCGCTCCGACTCCGGTCCCGCGACGACGGGCGTGCTCGCCGGCCGGGACGCCGGTAGGACGGGCAGGTCCCGAGTGATCGGCACCAGGTCGGCGTAGGTGCGGGCGGCGTACGTCGCCTCCAGCCGCTCGTCGAGCTCGTCGAGGTCGAGCCGCCCCGCCCCGGCGGCCTCGCGCAGCTGCTCGGCGACCCGGTGACGGTCGTCGTCGGAGATGCGCATGCTGGACGAGTCGGGCTCGAGCGGTCCCTCCATGCCGAGCAGCGTAGCCGTCGGGATACCCTCGGGGTTCGTGAGCGAAGCAGAGTTCCGGTACAGCGACCTCCTCCCGACCGGGAAGGACGAGACGCCCTACCGCCTCGTCACCACCGAGGGCGTCTCGACCTTCGAGGCCGACGGGCAGACCTTCCTCAAGGTCTCGCCCGAGGCGATCCAGCGGCTGACCGCCGAGGCGATGCACGACATCAGCCACTACCTGCGGCCCGCGCACCTCGCGCAGCTCCGCAAGATCATCGACGACCCCGAGGCGTCCGGGAACGACCGCTTCGTCGCGCTCGACCTGCTCAAGAACGTCAACATCTCCGCCGGCGGCGTGCTGCCGATGTGCCAGGACACCGGCACCGCGATCGTGATGGGCAAGAAGTCCGAGGGCGTGCTGACCGGCATCGAGGACGGCGAGGCGATCTCGCGTGGTGTGTACGACGCCTACACGAAGCTCAACCTGCGCTACAGCC
>NZ_JAIQZJ010000028.1 GCF_020073815.1 Nocardioides mangrovi | reverse complement strand
CCGACTCGGGGGTGAATCAGCGCCGACTCGGCGTCAGAGACCGGCGGCCTTGCGGAGCGCCTCGGCGCGGTCGGTGCTCTCCCAGGTGAACTCGGGGAGCTCGCGGCCGAAGTGGCCGTACGCCGCGGTCTTGGCGTAGATCGGGCGCAGCAGGTCGAGGTCGGCGATGATCGCGGCCGGGCGGAGGTCGAAGACCTCGAGGACGGCCTGCTGGACCTGCTCGTCCGGCACGACGCCGGTGCCGAAGGTCTCGACGAAGACGCCGACGGGCTGGGCCTTGCCGATCGCGTAGGCGACCTGGACCTCGCAGCGCTTGGCGAGGCCGGCGGCGACGACGTTCTTGGCCACCCAGCGCATGGCGTACGCCGCGGAGCGGTCGACCTTCGACGGGTCCTTGCCGGAGAAGGCGCCGCCGCCGTGGCGGGCCATGCCGCCGTAGGTGTCGACGATGATCTTGCGCCCGGTCAGGCCGGCGTCGCCCATCGGGCCACCGACCACGAAGCGGCCGGTCGGGTTGACCAGCAGCCGGTAGCCCTCGGAGGGCAGGTCGAAGCTGGCGAGGACCGGGTCGATGACGTGCTTCTTGACGTCGGCCTCGAGGGTGTCGAGCTCGGTGTCCTCGTCGTGCTGCGAGGAGAGCACCACGGTGTCGACGCGGACCGGACGGTCGTCGGCGTCGTACTCGATGGTGACCTGGGTCTTCCCGTCGGGGCGCAGGTAGGGCAGCGTGCCGTCCTTGCGCACCGTGGTGAGCCGCTCGGCGAGGCGCTGGGCCATCACGATCGGCAGCGGCATCAGCACGTCGGTGTCATCGCAGGCGTAGCCGAACATCAGGCCCTGGTCGCCCGCGCCCTGCTTGTCCATGGCGTCCACGGAGCCGGTGCGGCTCTCGTGGCCGGTGTCGACGCCCTGCGCGATGTCGCCGGACTGGCCGCCGATCGCGACCATGACACCGCAGGAGGCGCCGTCGAAGCCCTTGTGCGAGGAGTCGTAGCCGATCTCGAGGATCTTGTCGCGCACCTTCTGCTTGATGTCGACGTAGCCGGTGGTGGTGACCTCACCCGCGACCACGACCAGGCCGGTGGTCAGCAGCGTCTCCACGGCCACCCGGCTGTGGGGGTCCTGCTCGAGCATCGCGTCGAGCACGGAGTCGCTGATCTGGTCGGCGATCTTGTCAGGGTGTCCCTCGGTCACAGACTCCGAGGTGAACAGTCGTCCGGTCATGCCGCACACCCTAACCAGTCGGTAGTCGGCGGCTGACTTCGTCCCAGATCACGTGCGCCAGCGCGCTCTTCGAGCCGTGAGGTACGTCGACCGTGGCGCCGTCGGCGCCCAGGATCACGGCCTCGTTGTCGGCGCTGCCGAAGACCGCTCCCCCACTCACGTCGTTGACGACGAGCAGGTCGCAGCCCTTGCGGGCGAGCTTGACGCGGGCCAGGTCGAGCACCGAGCCGGTGTCGTCGCCGGTCTCGGCGGCGAAGCCCACGATGACGCTGTCGGCCCGGGACCGGTCGGTGCTGATCTCGTGGAGGATGTCGGGGTTCTGCGCCAGCGTGATCGCCGGCGCGGAGCCGTCGGCGGCCTTCTTGATCTTGGCGTCGCTGACGTCGGTCGGCCGGAAGTCCGCGGGCGCGGCGGCCATCACGACCGCGTCCGCGGCGAGGCTGGCGGCGACCACGGCGTCCCGGAGCTGGGCGGTGGTCTCGACGCGGACCACCTTGACGCCGGCCGGGTCGGCCAGGGTGACGTTGGCGGCGATCAGGGTGACCTCGGCGCCCCGGGCGGCCGCGGCGCGGGCCAGGGCGTAGCCCTGGAGTCCCGAGGACCGGTTGCCGAGGAAGCGCACCGGGTCGAGGTACTCGCGGGTGCCGCCGGCGGACACGACGACGTGGCGCCCGGCCAGGTCGGCCGACGGCGCGCCGGCCGCGCCCCGGACCAGGACCTCGCGGCAGGTCTCGAAGATCTCCTGGGGCTCGGGCAGCCGGCCCTTGCCGGTGTCCTTGCCGGTGAGCCGGCCCTCGGCGGGCTCGATGACCAGCACGCCGCGCTCCCGCAGGGTGGCGACGTTGGCGCGGGTGGCGGGGTGCTCCCACATCTCGGTGTGCATGGCCGGGGCGAACACGACCGGGCAGCGCGCGGTCAGCAGCGTGTTGGTGAGCAGGTCGTCGGCGAGCCCGTGGGTCGCCTTGGCGAGCAGGTCGGCGGTGGCGGGGGCGACCACGACGAGATCGGCCTGCTGGCCGATCCGCACGTGCGGCACCTCGTGGACGCCGGACCACACGTCGGTCGCGACGGGCTTGCCGGACAGCGCCGCCCAGGTCGGCGCGCCCACGAACTCGAGCGCCGAGGCGGTCGGCACGACGGTGACGTCGTGGCCGGACTCGGTGAAGCGGCGCAGCAGCTCGGCCGCCTTGTACGCCGCGATCCCGCCGGCGACGCCCAGGACGACGCGGGGCCGCCTCCCCGTCGGGGAAGCGGCCTCGTCGTCGTGGTCGGTGCTCAGCGCGTCACTCCGCGCCGTAGGTGCCCTCCGCCGCGGCGGCGGCCCGAGCGGCCTCCTCGGCGGCGAGCTCGGCCGGGTCGACGTCCTCGCAGGTCAGGAGGTCGTCGTTGATCTCGCGGAGCGCGATCGAGAGGGGCTTCTCCTGGACGTGGGTGTCGACGAGCGGGCCGACGTACTCGAGCAGGCCCTCGCCCAGCTGGGAGTAGTAGGCGTTGATCTGGCGGGCCCGCTTGGCGCTGTAGAGGACCAGCTTGTACTTGCTGTCGGTCTTCTGGAGCAGGTCGTCGATCGGGGGGTTGGTCACGCCCTCGGCGGCGATGTTGGGGGCAGACACGCGGAAGCCTCGCTGGAGTACTAGGAGATGGGAGCAGCGGTCACTGCGGACCGCGCGTCATCAAGGTTACCAACTCCTCCGCGGCAGCGTGAACTTCGTGGTTGACGATCGTCACGTCGAACTCCTCCTCCGCGGCCAGCTCCCCCCGGGCGGTCTCGAGGCGCCGCTCGCGCTCCTCGGCGGTCTCGGTGCCGCGGCCGACGAGCCGGCGGACCAGCTCGTCCCACGACGGGGGCTTGAGGAAGACGAAGAGCGCGCCGGGCATGGTCTCCCGGACCTGCCGGGCGCCCTGGAGGTCGATCTCGAGCATCGCGGGCCGGCCCTCGGCGAGGGTGGCCTCGACCGGGCGGCGCGGGGTGCCGTAGCGGGCGGCCTTGTGGACCACGGCCCACTCCAGCAGCTCCTCGCGCTCGACCATCGCGTCGAACTCGGCGTCGGAGACGAACCAGTAGTGCACGCCGTCGACCTCGCCCGGCCGGGGGGCGCGGGTGGTTGCCGAGACGGAGATCCAGACCTCCGGGTGGTGCCGGCGTACGTCGGCGGCGACGGTGCCCTTGCCGACCGCGGTCGGCCCCGCGAGGACGACGAGACGTGAGGGGTGGTGGGGCGCGTCAGTCACGCCCGGCGAACTCCTTCTCGAGGGCCGCGACCTGCTTGGCACCCAGGCCCCGGACCCGACGGCTCTCGGCGATGCCGAGGCGCTCCATCACCTGACGGGCACGGACCTTGCCCAGGCCGGGCATCGACTGGAGGAGGTCGACGACCCGCATCTTGCCGATCACCTCGTTGCGCTGGCCCTCCTCGATGACCTCGGAGATCGAGGCGCCGGAGTTCTTGAGGCGGTTCTTCACCTCGGCCCGCTCCCGTCGGGAGGCGGCGGCCTTGTCGAGCGCCGCCTGGCGCTGTTCGGGAGTGAGCGGGGGCAGGGCCACGTGAACGGGTCCTTCGGATCGAGGGAGGAACAGATGTCGGGTCAATCTAGTCAGTAGCCCGCCGGGCCAGCAATCGCACCCCGGTCGGCCATCCGCCGAAGGTTCGGCCGTCGGCGGCCGATGGGGACGTCAACGGCGCGCCAACGGATTGGCGCGTGGTCCAGGAATCCGACCTGGACCGACCGCCAACGGATTGGAGCCATCCCATGCTGCGCACGGTAGGTGCCGCCGCCGCCCTGGTGGGCGCCCTGGTCGGCGGGATGTCGCTCCCATCCGCCACCCAGGCCCTCACCGCGGTCACCAGCGACCCCAGCGCCGTCGTACCGTCCGCCGGCACTCCGATGGCGGGGGCGGTGCTCCCGCAGCGGGTCGTGCCGCACCGACTGCTGATGCGCCGGGTGCCGGCCCAGCGGGTCGCCGGGCTGACCGCGCACGTGGCTCCCTCCTGCACCGGCACCGGCACCGACGGCGACCGGGTGCAGGTCCTCTACGTGCGCTCGTCGAAGATGCCCGCGCTGTCGGCCACGAAGCGCGCCCAGATCCTCGAGGAGGTCAGCACCGTCGACGACGTCTTCGCGGCCTCGGCGGCCAAGACCGGGGGCGGGCTGCGGGTCCGGTGGCTGTACGGCGCGCGCTGCGTGCCGACCGTCACGGACGTCGTCGTCTCGCCCGCCGCGATCGCGGACGGCTGGGACGTCATGGACACCGAGCTGCGCACGCTCGGCTACGACCGGAGTGACCGGAAGTACCTGGTCTTCACCGAGTCGAGGCGGAACTGCGGGCTCTCGGACGGCAACGTGTCGGGGTCGATCTCCCGGATCGACGCGCCCTGCTGGCCGGTCTCGACGACCGCGATCGCGGCGCACGAGCTCGGGCACGCCCTCGGTGCCGTCGCCGGCGACGCACCGCACGCCTCGGGCTGGGGCCACTGCAACCAGGCGGCCGACCTCATGTGCAACGGCGAGCAGGCGTCGACCGACCCGGTCAGCCACGACTGCCCCTCCTGGCAGCGCAACTGGTTCGACTGCGGCAACGACGACTACTTCTCCACCGACCCGGCGCCGGGCTCCTACCTCGACTCGAACCGCAACATCGCCCGGTCGCCCTTCCTCGACACCGTGCCGCCGCTGCCGGCCCCGCCGGCGGTCCAGGTGACGGCGAAGGCCGCCCCCGCCGCGGCCCGCACCTCCGCCTGGAAGGGGCAGGCCGTCACCGTGCGCGCGACCGCCGACGAGCCGGTGGTCGGCTGGCGCTTCCCCGACGCGGCCGGGTCGTGCCGCCTCGTCTCCTCCTCGGCCGCGTCGCCGCGCGCCGCGAGCGCGTCGTACGTCTGCCTGCAGGCGGTCGGCACCACCGCCTCAATCACCGTCCAGGCCCTCGGGGCCGACGGGCGGGTCGCCTACGTGGCGGGAACGACGGAGGTGCGCACCGCGCCGGTCCGCTTCACGCTCTCGGGGCGGCCGCGGGCCGGGCGCACCTTCACCGTCACCGCCGTCGGCGGGGGCTACGAGGACGTGCTGTGGCGCTGGACGGGCGGCGAGGGCTGCCACAAGAAGCGGCGCGGGCACTCGCTCGACCTGACCTGCCCGTCGCGGATGTCCGGTCGGTCCGTGGCGCTCAGCGTCACCGCCTTCCGGCTCAGCGGCGACCGGGTGGAGGCCCAGCGACGGGTCACGCTCGCGCCCTGACCGGGCGCTCCCGGGTCAGGGGGTCAGCGGCGTCTTGCAGACGTCGCGGGCCTGCTGGTCGAGGTCCTGGAGCGCGGCGAGGGTGGTCCCGCTGCCGAGGTCCTTGGCGGCGCCGTCGATGGCCGCCCTCTGCTGCTCGCTGAGCCCGGACGGCGGCTTGTCGCGGTCGTACGTCGCAGGGTCGACCCCGGCGTCGTCGAGGGCGTCGCGCAGCGCCTCGATGCGGGTGACCACCTGCTGCCAGTCGTCGCTGATGTCGGCCGGGGCCTTGCTGCGGAGGTCCTCGAGGATGTCGAGCGCCTGGAGCAGCGCGTCGGCGTCGCCGCTCCCGGCGATGTCGCCCAGCTCGGTCTGGTGGTCCTTCACGGCGTCGCAGTAGGAGTCGGTGTCGTTGCCGCAGCCGGTCAGCACGATCGGCAGCAGGAGGGCGACGACGCCGAGCCTCCTCACGCGCGCAGCTCGTCGTTGGTGCGCAGCACGAAGTCGCGCATCGCCTCGGCGGTCGGCAGCCGGAGCACCTCGCGCGAGGAGCTGGGGAGCACCGCCGCGGCGCTGCCGAAGAGGCGGCGTACGTCGTCGACGGTGCCGCCCTGGGCGCCGAAGCCGGGCGCCAGGAGCGGGCCGTTGAAGGCGAGGTCCTCGTCGGTGGACCCGATCGTGGCGCCGACGACCGCGCCGAAGGACCCCAGGGGCTCGGCGTCGGCGTTGAGGCGGCGGAGGTGGTCGAGCATCAGGCCGGCGACGGTACCCCCGTCGTCCACGCGGGCGTGCTGGACCTCCGGGCCCTCCTTGTTGGAGGTGAGCGCGAGGACGAACGCGCCGGCGTCGTGGCGCCGGGCCGCGTCGAAGACCGGGTCGAGCGAGCCGAAGCCGAGGAACGGGCTCACCGTGATCGCGTCGCTGGCCAGCGGCGAGGTGGGGTCGAGGTAGGCGTCGGCGTACGCCTGGCTGGTGGAGCCGATGTCGCCGCGCTTGACGTCGAGGAGGACGAGCGCCCCGGCGGCCCGGGACTCGGCGATCACCCGCTCCAGGACGGCGATGCCGCGGCTGCCGAAGCGCTCGTAGAACGCCGACTGGGGCTTGATGACCGAGGTGTACGGCGCGACCGCCTCGACCGCCCCCAGGGCGAAGGTCTCGAGGCCGGCCACGTCGTCGCCGAGGCCGGCGTCCTGGAGCAGGCCGACGTGCGGGTCGATGCCGACGCACAGCGGCCCGCGGTCGGCGATCGCGGCGTGGAGGCGTGCTCCGAAGGTCCCGGTCATGGCTGGACTCCCTTGACGATCCGGCGGGGCCAGAGCGGACCCTCGTAGACGAACGCGGTGTAGCCCTGCAGCAGCGTGGCACCCGCGGCCAGGCGGGCCTCGGCGTCCGCCACGGTGGTGATGCCGCCGACGCCGATCAGGGTGAGGTCGGGGCCGACGCGGCCGCGCAGCAGACGGAGCACGTCGCAGGACCGCTGCGTGAGCGGCCGACCCGACAGCCCACCCGCACCGATCTCCTCGACCTTCGTGGCGGGCATGCGCAGGCCCTCGCGGGAGATGGTCGTGTTGGTGGCGATGATGCCGTCGAGGCCGATCGCCAGCGCCAGGTCGGCGACGGCGAGGACGTCCTCGTCGGAGAGGTCGGGTGCGATCTTCACCAGCAGTGGCACGCGCCGGTCGTCCAGGGCGGCGATGGCCTGCACCGACGTCAGGATCGGCTCGAGCTTCTCGACGGCCTGGAGGTTGCGCAGGCCCGGCGTGTTGGGCGAGCTGACGTTGACGACCAGGTAGTCGGCGTACGGCGCCAGCAGTCGCGCGGACTTCTCGTAGTCGCGGCCCGCCTCGTCCTCGGGGACGACCTTGCTCTTGCCGATATTCACACCAAGTAGCGCGCGGGGTTGCCGATGGTGGTTGCGGTCGCCTCGTTCCCCACGTGCCAGTGCCAGTGAACGCCGCCGCAACCGTGCGGCGACCACGTCGGCTCCGTCGTTGTTGAAGCCCATCCGGTTGACGATCGCGCGGTCCTCGGTGAGCCGGAAGAGGCGGGGCTGGGGGTTGCCGGGCTGGGCCTCCCCGGTCACCGTGCCGACCTCGACGTGGCCGAAGCCGAGCGCGGCCAGCCCGTCGATGCCGACGGCGTTCTTGTCGAAGCCGGCGGCGAGGCCGAGCACGTTGGGGAAGGTGAGGCCCATCGCGTGGACGGGCTCTCCCGGGGTGCGTCGCAGCCCGGTCACCGGCCGCGCCGCCCGGATCGCCCGGAAGGCCGTGTGGTGCGCCCGCTCGGGGTCCGTGCGGGTGAGGACGTGGTCGAAGAGCGCGCCGTACGCCGTCACGCGCGGGCCGCCGCCCAGTCCTGGAGGGACCGGACCCCGATGTCGCCGCGCTCCAGCGCCTCGATGCCCTGCACGGCCGCGCCGAGGCCCTGCACCGTGGTGATGCACGGGATGTTGGCCATCACCGCGGCGGTGCGGATCTCGTAGCCGTCGAGGCGGGCCGAGGAGCCGCTGGCCGAGCCGTTGGGCGTGTTGATCACGAGCTGGATCTCACCGTCGAGGATGAGCTGCACCGTGGTCTTCTCGCCGTTGGGTCCCTCGCCCTCCCAGTGCTTGCGCACGATGGTGGTGCGCACGCCGTTGCGGCGGAGCACCTCGGCGGTGCCCTGGGTCGCGAGGATCTCGAAGCCGTGGTCGGCGAGCACCTTGATCGGGAAGATCATGTGTCGCTTGTCGCGGTTGGCCATCGAGACGAAGACCTTCCCGCTGGTGGGCAGCGGCCCGAACGCGCCGGCCTGGGCCTTCGCGAACGCCGAGCCGAAGTCGGCGTCGAAGCCCATCACCTCGCCGGTCGACTTCATCTCCGGGCCGAGCACGGTGTCGACCTGCTTGCCGTCGGGGGTGCGGAAGCGGTTGAAGGGCATCACCGCCTCCTTGACCGCGATCGGCTGGTCGGGCGGCAGCGTGCCGCCGTCGCCGGTCGCGGGGAGGACGCCGGCCGCGCGCAGCTCGGCGATCGTCTCCCCCATCATCACCCGGGCCGCGGCCTTGGCGAGCGGGGTCGCGGTCGCCTTCGAGACGAACGGCACCGTGCGGCTGGCACGCGGGTTGGCCTCGAGCACGTAGAGGACGTCGGAGCCCAGCGCGAACTGGATGTTCAGCAGCCCTCGAACGCCGACGCCGCGGGCGATCGACTTGGTCGCGGTGCGGATCCGGTCGATCTCGGCCTTGCCGAGCGTGATCGGCGGCAGCGCGCAGGACGAGTCGCCGGAGTGGATGCCGGCCTCCTCGATGTGCTCCATCACGCCGCCGAGGAAGAGCTCCTCGCCGTCGTAGAGCGCGTCGACGTCGATCTCGACGGCGTCGTCGATGAAGCGGTCGACCAGCACCGGGTGGGCCGGGCCGATCTCGGTGGACCGGGCGATGTAGCCCTCGAGCGCGGCGTCGTCGTAGACGATCTCCATGCCGCGGCCGCCGAGCACGTACGACGGGCGCACCATGACCGGGTAGCCGATCTCGGCCGCGATCCGGTGGGCGTCGGGGAAGCTGGTGGCCATGCCGTACTTGGGTGCGGGGAGCCCGGCGTCGGCCAGCACCGCACCGAAGGCGCCGCGCTCCTCGGCCAGGTGGATCGCCTCCGGCGAGGTGCCGAGGATGGTGACGCCGTTGTCCTTGAGCCCCTGCGCGAGGCCGAGCGGGGTCTGGCCGCCGAGCTGGCAGATGACGCCGAGGACCGGCCCGGCCTGCTCCTCCGCGTGCACGATCTCGAGGACGTCCTCGAGCGTGAGCGGCTCGAAGTAGAGCCGGTCGGAGGTGTCGTAGTCGGTCGAGACGGTCTCGGGGTTGCAGTTGACCATGATCGTCTCGTAGCCCGCCTCGCTCAGCGTGAGCGACGCGTGCACGCACGAGTAGTCGAACTCGATGCCCTGCCCGATCCGGTTGGGACCCGAGCCGAGGATGATCACGGCCGGCTTCTCGCGCGGCGCGACCTCGGTCTCCTCGTCGTACGACGAGTAGTGGTAGGGCGTGCGGGCCGCGAACTCGGCCGCGCAGGTGTCGACGGTCTTGTAGACCGGGCGGATGCCGAGGGCGTGGCGGACGCCGCGGATCACGTCGGCGGTGGTGCCGCGGATCCGGCCGAGCTGCTCGTCGGAGAAGCCGTGCCGCTTGGCGGTGCGCAGCAGCTCGGGCGTCAGCTCGGGCGCCGCGATGAGCTCCTGGGCGACCTCGTTGATCAGCGCGAGCTGGTCGACGAACCACGGGTCGATCTTGGTCGCGTCGAAGACCTCGTCCGGCGTGGCGCCGGCACGGATCGCGTCCATCACCTTGCGCAGCCGGCCGTCGTGCGGAACCTGGATCTCCTCCAGCAGCGCGGCCTTGTCGAGCTCGATGGTCTGCTTCACCCAGTCGAACGGCGCGTGCTTGGACTCCAGGGAGCGCAGGGACTTCTGCAGCGCCTCGGTGAAGTTGCGGCCGATCGCCATCGCCTCGCCCACCGACTTCATGTGCGTGGTGAGCCGCGGGTCGGCGCCGGGGAACTTCTCGAAGGCGAAGCGCGGCACCTTCACGACCACGTAGTCGAGCGTCGGCTCGAAGGAGGCCGGCGTCTCCTGCGTGATGTCGTTGGGGATCTCGTCGAGCGTGTAGCCGATCGCCACCTTCGCCGCGATCTTCGCGATCGGGAAGCCGGTCGCCTTGGAGGCGAGCGCGCTCGACCGGGAGACGCGCGGGTTCATCTCGATCACGATGACCCGGCCGTCGACCGGGTTGACGGCGTACTGGATGTTGCAGCCGCCGGTGTCGACGCCGACCTCGCGGATGATGTCGATGGCGAGGTCCCGCAGGTGCTGGTACTCGCGGTCGGTCAGCGTCATGGCCGGGGCGACGGTGATGGAGTCGCCGGTGTGGACGCCCATCGGGTCGAAGTTCTCGATCGAGCAGACGATGACGACGTTGTCGGCCTTGTCGCGCATCACCTCCAGCTCGTACTCCTTCCACCCGATGATCGACTCCTCGATCAGCACCTCGGTGGTGGGGCTGGCGGCCAGGCCGGCACCGGCGATCCGAGCGAGGTCGCCCTCGTCGTAGGCGATGCCGGAGCCGGTGCCGCCCATCGTGAACGACGGGCGCACCACGACCGGGTAGCCCAGCTCGACGACGGCCTTCTCGCAGTCCTCGAGGGTGTGGCAGACGAAGCTCTTGGCGACCTCTCCCCCGACCTTGTGGACGATCGCGTTGAAGAGCTCGCGGTTCTCGCCCCGGTGGATCGCGTCGAAGCTGGCGCCGATCATCTCGACGCCGTACTTCTCCAGGACCCCGCGCTCGTGCAGCGCGATCGCGGCGTTGAGGGCGGTCTGACCGCCGAGCGTCGGCAGCAGCGCGTCGGGGCGCTCCTGGGCGATCACCTTCTCGACGAAGTCGGGCGTGATCGGCTCGACGTACGTCGCGTCGGCGAACTCGGGGTCGGTCATGATCGTCGCGGGGTTGGAGTTGACCAGCACCACCCGCAGGCCCTCGGCCTTGAGCACCCGGCACGCCTGGGTGCCGGAGTAGTCGAACTCGCAGGCCTGGCCGATGATGATCGGCCCGGAGCCGATCACCATCACGGACTTGATGTCGTCGCGCTTCGGCATCAGACGGTGCCCTCCATCAGGCTCACGAACCGGTCGAAGAGGTACGCCGCGTCGTGGGGGCCGGCGGCGGCCTCGGGGTGGTACTGGACGGAGAAGCCCTTCAGGCTCCCGCTCGCGTCGCGGAGCTCCAGGCCCTCGACCACGTCGTCGTTGAGGCAGACGTGGCTCACGCTCGCGACGCCGTACGGCGTCTGCGTCTCGGTGTCGAGCGGCGCGTCGACGGCGAAGCCGTGGTTGTGGGCGGTGACCTCGACCTTGCCGGTGGTGCGGTCCATCACCGGCTGGTTGATACCGCGGTGGCCGTACTTCAGCTTGAAGGTGCCGAAGCCGAGCGCACGGCCGAAGAGCTGGTTGCCGAAGCAGATCCCGAAGTAGGGCAGGCCCGCAGCCAGCGCGCCCTGGAGCACGTCGATCTGGTGGGTGGTCGCGGCCGGGTCGCCGGGGCCGTTGGAGTAGAAGAGGCCGTCGGGCGAGACGGCCCGGATCTCCTCCAGGCTCGCCGTCGCCGGCAGCACGTGCACCTCGATGCCGCGCTCGGCCATCCGGTGCGGGGTCATCGACTTGATGCCCAGGTCCAGAGCGGCCACGGTGAACTTCTTCTCGCCGATGGCCGGGACCACGTAGGTCTCCTGGGTGGAGACCTCGGAGGCGAGCTCGGCGCCGGCCATCTCGCCGGACTGCTGCACGCGGGCGAGCAGCGCGGCCGGGTCGGTCTCGGTCGAGGAGATGCCGACCCGCATGGCGCCGCGCTCGCGCAGGTGGCGGGTCAGCGCGCGGGTGTCGATGCCGGAGATGCCGACCACGCCCTGCTCGCGCAGCTCGTCGTCGAGGGTGCGGGTCGCGCGCCAGCTCGACGAGCGGCGCGCGGGGTCGCGGACGACGTACCCGGCGACCCAGATGCGGCGGCTCTCCGGGTCCTCGTCGTTGATGCCGGTGTTGCCGATGTGCGGCGCGGTCATCACCACGACCTGCCGGTGGTACGACGGGTCGGTGAGCGTCTCCTGGTAGCCGGTCATGCCGGTGTTGAAGACCGCCTCGCCGAAGGTCTCGCCCTCGGCGCCGTAGGCCTCACCGCGGAAGGTGCGGCCGTCCTCGAGGACGAGGAGGGCCGGCGTCGCGGCGCTCACTGGAGCTTCCCGTCGAGCACGGTGGCGGTGCCGCGGAGGAACGTCGCGACCACCCGGCCCGGCAGCTCCATGCCCCGGTAGGGCGTGTTGCGGCTGAGGCTGGCGGACTCGGCGGGGTCGACGACCCGCGTGGCCGCGGGGTCGTAGAGGACGACGTTGGCGGGCTCGCCGACCGCGACCGGGCGACCGTGCTGGTCGGAGACCCGGCCGATCCGGGCCGGTGCGGCCGACATCCGCTCGGCGACGCCGGCCCAGTCGAGCAGGCCGGTGTCGACCATCGTCTGCTGCACGATCGAGAGCGCGGTCTCGAGGCCGAGCATGCCGAAGGCGGCGGCCGCCCACTCGCAGTCCTTGTCCTCGTGCGGGTGCGGCGCGTGGTCGGTGGCCACGATGTCGATGGTGCCGTCGGCCAGGCCGGCCTTGAGCGCCTCGACGTCGGCGGCCGAGCGCAGCGGCGGGTTGACCTTGTAGATCGGGTCGTACGTCGCGGCCAGCTCGTCGGTCAGCAGCAGGTGGTGGGGGCACGCCTCGGCGGTGACACTCCACGTCTTGTCCTTGGCGGCCTTGCCCTTGGCCCAGCGGATCAGCTCGACGGAGCCGGCGGTGGAGACATGGCAGACGTGCAGGCGCGAGCCGACGTGCTCGGCGAGCAGCACGTCGCGGGCGATGATCGCCTCCTCGGCGACCGCCGGCCAGCCTGCCAGGCCGAGGCGGCCCGACAGCTCGCCCTCGTTCATCTGCGCGCCCTCGGTGAGCCGGGGCTCCTGGGCGTGCTGGGCGACGACGCCGTCGAACGCCTTGACGTACTCCAGTGCGCGGCGCATCAGCACCGCGTCGCTCACGCACTTGCCGTCGTCGGAGAAGACCCGGACCCGGGCGGCGGAGTCGGCCATCGCGCCGAGCTCGGCGAGCCGCTCCCCCTGCAGACCGACGGTGACCGCGCCGACCGGGAAGACGTCGCAGTAGCCGGCCTCGCGGCCCAGCCGCCAGACCTGCTCGACGACGCCGGCGGTGTCGGCGACGGGCTCGGTGTTGGCCATCGCGTGGACGGCGGTGTAGCCGCCCTTCGCCGCCGCCTGGGTGCCGGTCTCGACGGTCTCGGCGTCCTCCCGGCCCGGCTCGCGCAGGTGGGTGTGCAGGTCGACCAGGCCCGGGAGCGCGATCAGTCCCGTCGCGTCGATGACCTCGGCGCCGTCAGCGGAGGCGTCCGCGCCGTCGGCGATCACGCCGTCCTTGAGCAGCAGGTCCGTCGGCTCGCCGCCGAGGACCGAGACGTTCTTGATCAGGTAGCTGGTGCTCACTCTTCTCCTCCGACGGCGGGCGTGGAGCCGCCCAGCAGCAGGTACAGGACGGCCATCCGGACGGCGACGCCGTTGGTGACCTGCTCGACGATCACGGACCGGTCGCTGTCGGCGACGTCCGCGGTGATCTCCATGCCGCGGACCATCGGCCCGGGGTGCATGACGATCGTGTGGTCCTGGAGGGTCGCCATCCGGCGCCCGTCGAGGCCGTAGCGGCGGGAGTACTCGCGGGCGGTCGGGAAGAACCCGCCGTTCATCCGCTCGGCCTGGACCCGCAGCATCATCACGGCGTCGGCCTTCGGGATCACCGCGTCGAGGTCGTACGAGACCTCGACCGGCCACGTCTCCACGCCCACCGGCAGCAGCGTCGGCGGCGCCACCAGCGTGACGTCGGCGCCGAGGGTCTGCAGGAGCAGCGCGTTGGAGCGCGCGACCCGGCTGTGCAGCACGTCGCCGACGATCGCGACCTTGCGGCCCTCGAGCCCACCGGGCTTGGACTCGCCGAGGTGGCGCCACATCGTGAAGGCGTCGAGCAGCGCCTGGGTGGGGTGCTCGTGGGTGCCGTCGCCGGCGTTGACCACGCTCGAGCGGACCCACCCGGAGTTGGCCAGCCGGTGCGGGGCACCGCTGGCGCCGTGGCGGACGACGACCGCGTCGGCGCCCATCGCCTCGAGCGTGAGCGCGGTGTCCTTCAGGCTCTCACCCTTGGAGAGGCTCGAGCCCTTCGCGGCGAAGTTGATGACGTCGGCGCTGAGCCGCTTGGCCGCGGCCTCGAAGGAGATCCGGGTGCGGGTGGAGTCCTCGAAGAAGAGGTTGACCACGGTGCGGCCGCGCAGGGCGGGCAGCTTCTTGATCGGCCGGTCGGCGAGCTCGCGGAGCTCGGCGGCGGTGCTGAGGACCAGCTCGGCGTCGTCGCGGCTCAGGTCGGCCGCGCTGAGCAGGTGGCGCTTCACGCTGCTCCTCCTTCCGGGGCGAGTCCCTGGATGGTGACGGCGTCGACCTCGTCGATGCCGGCGAGGGTGACCCGGACCCGCTCGATCAGGGACGTCGGGAGGTTCTTGCCGACGAAGTCGGCGCGGATCGGCAGCTCGCGGTGGCCGCGGTCGACCAGCACCGCGAGCCGGACCGCCTGCGGGCGGCCGATGTCGTTGAGCGCGTCGAGCGCGGCCCGGATGGTGCGGCCGGAGAAGAGCACGTCGTCGACGAGGACGACGACCTTTCCGTCGATCCCGCCCGGCGGGATCGAGGTCGGCAGCAGGGCCCGGGCGGGCTTCATCCGGAGGTCGTCGCGGTACATCGTCACGTCGAGAGAGCCGACCGGCACGGCGTACCCCTCGACGGAGGCGATCCGCTCGGCGATCCGCTCGGCGAGCGGTACGCCGCGACTGGGGATGCCCAGGAGGACGAGGTCGTCGGCGCCCTTGTTGCGCTCGAGGATCTCGTGGGAGATGCGGGTCAGCGCCCGCTGGATGTCACCGGCGTCGAGCACGACGCGAGCGGTGGAGTCGCCGTCGGGGGAACCCGACGGGGTGTGCTGAGGGTGCGCAGGCAACCGCCTCGGACCTCCTTCTCCGCCTCACTGGACGGCTCGTTAAAGGATGTTCGAATCGGTCGTCACCCTACCCCCGCGCGGCGGCCGTGAGCGAACCGGCCCGGCGAGTTCTCACGTCCCGGACGGATCGACCTCGTCGGCCCAGGCGGCGTGCTCGCGGCGGGCCCAGCGGAGGGACACCCGGCCGCTGCGCATCCCGTGCCGCGCCTCCGGGTCGCGGACGGCGTACACGAGGTGGCCGAGCACCAGCAGCCCGACCGCGAGCGCCGTCCAGTCGTGCACGAACGTCGCCCCGGAGCGCCACGCCAGCCGGACCAGGCCGGTCCAGTACATGAGGATCCCCGTGCCGAGGAGGACGCCCGTCGAGCCGGCCACCAGCCAGGCGTTGACCTTCTGGCCCGCGTTGAACTTCCCGACCCGGATGGTCCCGTCGCGACGGGTCCGGCTGCGCAGCCACCGCCAGTCGGCGGAGGTGACCCGGTTGAGCCGCCGGACGTCGGCGCGGTAGGCCGCGGACAGGGCCCCGAGGAGCATCGGGACCGGCAGCGCGAGGCCGCTCCAGACGTGCACGGTCTCGACGAGGTGCCGGTGGCCGACCGCGAGCATGATCGAGCCGTTGTAGAGGATCACCGCGGTGACCAGGCAGGTGCCCATCAGCATCGCGACGGAGCGGTGCACCCAGCGCTCGGCCGGGGCGAAGCGGTCGACGGACGACGGGGAGGACGACCGGTCACTCATCGATGATCCCGTCGAGGGGGTAGCCGCGGGACTCCCAGTAGCCCGGGTCGTCGTTGTCGGTGACCTCGATGCCGGAGAGCCACTTGGTGCTCTTGTAGCCGTACATCGAGCCCGAGTAGATCCGCACCGGCCCGCCGTGGTCGTGGGTCACCGGCTCGCCGTACATCCGCAGCGCGACCACCACGTCGTCGGCGCGGGCCTGGTCGAGCGTCATGTTGACGGAGTAGGTGCCGTCGAAGGAGTGGAACCGCACCCCGACGGCGTCCGTCGTCGGCGCCGCCCGCTCGAGCAGGTCGGCGACCCGGACACCGGTCCACGGCACGTCCGGGACGTGCCATCCCGTCACGCAGTGGAAGTCGTCGGTGAACGACAGCTGCGGCAGCGCCTCGAGGTCGCTGAGCCGGTACGTCGACGGGTGGTCGACGAGCCCGTCGACCTTCAGGGTGTAGGTCGCGGCGTCGCGCGGCTCGACGGCCCCGGTGACGGAGTAGTAGCGCCAGGTGTTGCCGAGCGGGACCAGCGAGGTGAGGCCGGTCGGGTCGTTCATCTGGATCGGCGCCAGGAAGCGGCTCAGGCCGTCCTGCACCGTGGCGCCGGTGACGACGCCCAGCGCCCCGAGCCCGAGGAGGCCGAGCACCACCCGCCGACCGACGGGTGCACCGTCAGGGTCTGCGCCCACGGATGCCGACCGAGGTGATCACGGCGCCGACCAGCAGGACGATCGGCCCGATGATCGACCAGGTCGTGGTGCCGCTCATCGAGCTGCCGCCGATGACGCCGATGCCCTGGAGCGTCCACAGCAGGCCGAGCAGCACGAGCACGATCCCCGCGACGACCCACAACGGCTTGGCCATGGCTCCACTCAACCACGTACCTGGTCACCCGTCGGCGACATCGATCAGCACCTTCCCCACCGCTCCGCCCTCGACCGCGTCGTGCGCCGCCGCGGTCGCGGCGAGCGGGTAGTGGTGGAGCGGGACGCCGGCCGCCTCGCCGACCCGGAGCGCACCGGCCTCGACGGCAGCAGCCACGTCCTCGAGCGCGGCCCGGAGCAGGCCGTCGTCGAGGGTGTAGAGGATGAGGAACTGGAAGCGCAGGTTCTTCCCGAAGGCCGCGCGCAGCGGCATCGTCATCTCGTCGCCGCCGTTGTTGGCGTAGATGCTCACCAGCCCGTGGGTCTTCACGACGTCCAGGTCGATGCCGATGTTCTGGGCCGGCGCCACCTCGACGGCGATGTCGACGCCGTCGGGAGCGAGCTCGAGGATCCGCGCCGAGGTGTCGCCCTGGGTGTAGTCGACGGTGTGGTGGGCGCCCGCGCTCGACGCGAGCGCGGCCTTCTCCGGGCCGCTGACCGTGGTGATCACGGTCGCGCCCGACCATCGGGCGAGCTGGATGGCCGCGTTGCCGACCGCGCCCGCTCCCCCGGCCACGAGCACGACCCGGCCGGCCAGCGCGCCCGGTCCGAGCCGCGCCGGTCCGAACTCGGAGGCGGTCAGCGCCCGGTGCGCGGTGACGGCTGGTACGCCGAGGCTCGCGCCCAGGTCGAAGTCGGCGCCGTCGGGAAGGGGGACGACACGGTCGGCCGGCTGGACGGTGTACTCGGCGGCGGTGCCGTAGGCCCGGCCGTGCTGGGCCAGGACCAGCCACACCCGGTCGCCCGTGCCCAGTCCGGTGACGCCCGCACCGACCGCGTCGACGACGCCGGCGCCGTCCTGGCCGGGCGTCACCTCGTCGTACCCGCTCATCATGCCGGCGCGGAACTTCCAGTCCGTGGGGTTCACCCCCGCCCGGACCAGGCGGACCCGCACCTCGCCGGGGCCGGGCTCGGGCAGGTCACGCTCGACGAGCGTGAGGACGGAGGAGGGACCGGTCTCGCGGTAGACGACTGCACGCATGTCCGTCCGTAACCCGGATCGGACCGGATCCATGCCCCGGCGCTCCTGGTCCCACCCGTCGCACCTGACCAGATGGTCGTGATTCGAGCCGGATCGCGACCATCTCGTCAGGTGGGAAGCGCGATCGGCGTCGCGGAGGAATCAGCGCGAGCGGAGCGGGACCGCCCAGACGTGGCCCCAGGCGTCGATCTCGAGGCGACGGCGCTCCTCGCGCGCGCTGAGCGCGACGCCGAGCCAGACGAACGCCCACAGGCCGCCGGTCAGCAGCGTCATCACGAAGTGGAGGACGTGCGACACCCGGCGCCGGTAGGCGACGACCACCCCGTGCGGACCGTCGTAGACGACGTCGGCGCCGTACAGGCTGACCTGGCGCTCGACCGCCAGCGCGAGGCCGCGCACGAGCCGGTCGGGCGGCACCATCGGCCAGGTGGCCGGGGTCGCCTCGCCGAGGAGCAGCTCGCGCTGCAGCGAGCTGACCGGCGACGCCCAGCGACGGCCCGACCAGCGGCGCCACACGCGGCCGGTCCAGCCGTAGTCGCCCACGTCCGGCCGGGAGCCGAACCATCGCCGAGGCCCGGTCGGGACCTCCCGGACGCGGATGGAGCGGTTGACCTGGAGCATCGACACCCGCAGAGGGTACGACGCAGCTACAGCGCGGCCGCCATCCCCGCGCACGCCTTGAGCCACTGCATCCGGGTGTTCGGCGAGAGCTGGTTGTAGGGCATCGCCGAGCCGGCGACCAGGGCGGGGTCGTAGGGCACGCGGTAGACCCCGCGGGTGCGCTGCTGGTAGACGTCCACGAGGTCCGCGGCGAGCTTGCTGTCGACGTTCGCGGACGGGTCGGAGAGCACCGTGACCGTCTTGTACTTGAGGTTCTGGTAGCCGGCGTCCTGCAGGGCGTCGAGCATCCACAGCCCGCTGTAGCCGGTGTCCTCGCGGACGGTCGAGGTGACCACGAGCAGGTCGGCGGCGCCGGCGGCGGCGAGCCAGTTCTCGGCGCGCATGTTGTTGCCGGTGTCGATGAGGATGATCCGGTAGAAGCGCTCCATCAGCTTGTGGATCGAGTCGAAGTCGGACGCCCGGATGGTGCCGGTGACGTCGGGACGCTCGTCGGAGGCGAGCACGTCGAAGTGCGCGTCGCCCTGCGAGCGCACGAAGGCACCGAGGTCACCGATCCGCGACTGGTAGACGTCGGTGAAGCGGTCGAGCTCCTCGAGCAGCTCCCGGGTGGTGTTGCGGTGGCTGCTGCGGGTGCCGCGGATGCCGAGGGTGCCGCGGGTCTCGTTGTTGTCCCAGGCGACCACGCCGCCTCCGCGGACGGTGCCGAACGTGTAGCCGGCCGCGAGCACGCCCGTGGTCTTCGCGGCGCCGCCCTTGGGGTTGATGAAGGCGATGGTGCGCGGGCCGTCGAAGTCGCGCTGGATCGCCCGGCGGTCGTCCTCGTAGGACATCTCGGCCGGGCCCATCTTCGGCGTGATCAGGCCGCCGGTCCACTTGCGGAGGTTGCCGCGCCAGCCCCAGGTCGGCGGCCCGTAGCCCTGGTCGGCGTCGCGGCGGTCGAGGAAGTCGGTGGCGCTCATGAAGCGGCGCGGCTCACCCGACTCGCCCTCGGCCGAGACCTCGGCCGGTGCCTCTGGCGCGGTCGGGGCGGGCTCCACGGCGGCCGGTGCCGCTACCGGCGGGGCGGCGGGCGGCGGGCCCGCCGGAGCCGGGGTCGCCGGAGCAGCGGTCGGCGGCGCGTACGCCGTGGGCGGCGGGCCGGCCGGCGGCGGCGAGGTCGGCATCGGCGCCGCGGGCGTCGAGGCCGCGGGCAGCGGGTCGGAGAGCGGGTCGCCGTAGGTCAGCCGCGTCTCGCGGGTGTCACCGCCGCCGCTGCGGGCCTCGCGCCGGGCGGCGTAGGCCGCCAGGTCCTCCGGCGTGTAGAGCCGGTCGCTCGTGTCGTCGGTGTCGTGTCGCGAGCCTCCCGAGCTCCATGCTTCCTGCGACATGAGGGTCCCCTCCTCCGTGGCCAACGTGGTCGCCCACGCTCCTTCCCCGATCTCGGGGGCCTCACACGTCGCGCAGCGCCCGAGCGATCGCCCGGTGGAAGGTCGGGTAGGCGTAGTGCATCTCGCGGAGGGCTGCGACCGGGATCTCGGCGTGCACGGCGGCGGTCAGGAGGCCGATCACCTCGCCCCCGGAGGGCGCGACCGTGGTCGCGCCCACGACGATCCCGCGGTCGGCGTCGACGACCACCTTGACCACGCCCTCGGCCTCGGCGATCCAGCCGCGGCTCGAGGAGGCGACGTCCGCGGTCCCGACCCGGACCCGGATCCCCGCCTCGCGCGCCTGCTCCTCCGTCAGCCCGACGGCGCCGACCTCGGGGTCGGTGAAGGTGACCCGGCTGACCGCCCGGTAGTCGGCCCACGGGCCGTCCTCGCCGAGCAGGTCGCGCACGGCGATCCGCGCCTGGTACTTCGCCACGTGGGTGAAGGCACCCTTGCCGGTGATGTCGCCGACCGCCCAGAGCCGCTCCCCCGCACGCATCCGCTCGTCGACCTCGAGGTCGCCGTCGATGTGGGGAGACCGTCCGGTCGCGACGAGGAGACGCTCGGCCAGGACCCGGTCGTCGCCGAGGTCGAGCGTGAACGCGCCGTCGTACGCCGCTCTCGCGATGTCGGCGCCGGTGTGCACCGTGACGCCGTCGGCCCGCAGGGCCCGCTCGACGACCTCGGCCGCCTCCGGCTCCTCCGGTCCGAGGAGCCGGTCCTCGACCTCGACCAGCGTCACCCGCGTCCCGAACCGGGCGAAGGTCTGCGCGAGCTCGCAGCCGATCGGGCCGCCGCCGAGCACGATCAACGACGCCGGTGGGGCGGTGAGCCGCATGAGGTCGCGGTTGGTCCAGTACGGCGTGCCGGGGAGCCCGTCGACGTCCGGCACGGCGGGCTCGGTGCCGGTGTCGAGCAGGACCCCGCGGCGGGCGGAGAGGGTCGCCCCGTCGACCTCGACCCGGCCGGGTGCGACGAGGCGGCCGGTGCCGCGGACGATGCGGACCCCGGCCTTCTCGAGCGGCTCGGCGTGGTGGTCGTCGGTCCAGTCGTGGGTGGCCTCGCGGACCCGCTCGGCCGCGCGTGACCAGGGGTCGCCGCGGTGGGCGGAGTGGATGAGCAGCTTGGAGGGCGTGCAGCCCCAGAACGGGCACTCGCCGCCGACCAGGTCGCGCTCGACCGCCACGACGTCGAGACCGGCCTCGGCCAGCTTGCGGGCGGCGTGCTCACCGCCGGCGCCGAGCCCGAGGACCACGACGTCCGCCTCGACCGGTGTCACGAGCGCGACAGCCGCGCGGGGGCGAGAGGCTCGAGCCTCGCTGTGCTCGCCCCTCCGTCAGCCGAGGTCGGCGAGCGCCGACTCGATCGCGCGGTGGAAGGTGGGGTAGGCATAGATCATCGTCCTGAGCGTCTCGACCGGGACCTCCGCGTGCACCGCGACGGCCAGGAAGCCGAGGATCTCCCCACCTGCGGGCCCCATCGCTGTCGCACCCACCAGCACGCCCCGGTCGGCGTCCTCGACGACCTTGATGAGTCCGTGCCCGCCCGGTCCGTGGGTGAAACCGCGTGAGGACTCCTCGAGGCGGGTGAACCCGGTCCTGACGGTGAGCCCGGCGTCACGGGCCTGCTGCTCGGTCATCCCCACGCCGCCGATCTCGGGATCGGTGAACGTGGCGTGCGGGACCGCGTGGTAGCGCGCAGGTGCGCCCTCCTCCCCCGTGATGTCGCGCAGCGCGACCGCCGACTGGTACATCGACACGTGCGTGAACGCGCCCTTGCCGGTGACGTCGCCGATCGCCCAGAGCCCGTCCTGGACGCGGAGCCGCTCGTCGGTCTCCAGCGTGCACGCCGTCGGGTCGAGCCCCACCGTCTCGAGGCCGAGGTCGTCCAGGTTCGGCGTACGTCCGGCCGCGACGAGGACCTTGTCGGCGGTCAGCGCGTAGCCGCCGTCGTCCGAGTCGAGCGTCAGCGCGAACTGACCGTCGGCGTACGACGCCTGGGTGAGCTCGACACCGGTGAGCACCCGGATGCCCTCGCTCTCGAAGACCTGCTGCAGCAGCGCCGCCGCCTCCGGCTCGTTGGCCGGCACCAGGCGCGGGCCGTGCTGGACCACCGTGACGCGGACGCCGAAGCGGGCGAAGACCTGCGCCATCTCGCAGCCGATCGGACCGCCGCCGACGACGACCAGCGAGCCCGGGAGCTCGGCCAGTCGTACGGCGTCGCGGTTGGTCCAGTACGGCGTGTCCGCGAGCCCGTCGACCGGCGGCACCGCCGGCCGGGTGCCGGGGTTGACCACGACGCCGCGGCGGGCGGTGTAGGTCACCGTCTCCCCGTCGGCGGTCTCGACCGCGACCTGTCGGGGGCCCGCGAGCCGGCCGACGCCGTGGTGGACGATGGCGCCGGCGGCCTTCAGGCGGTCGACGGCGATGGTGTCGTCCCAGTGCGTGGTGGCGTCCTCGTCGATGCGACGGTGCACGACCGACCACGCCGGGGTGGCGGTCGCCTCGCCGGCGACCTGCGGCATCCGGCGTACCTCCGCGATGGCGTCGCTGCCCCGCACCATCATCTTGGTGGGGATGCAGCCGTAGTAGGGGCACTCGCCGCCGACGAGGTGCTTGTCGACCGCGACCACCTCGAGGCCGGCCTTCGCGGCCCCGGTCGCCAGCGCCTCCCCGCCCGGTCCGGTGCCGATCACGACCAGGTCCACCTCGACAGCGCTCATGCGCTCAGCCTAGGGAGTCGGGGAAAGAGGGCGGGCTCTCCGCCGTTGAGGGTTCGGCTGCCAGCAGCCGAAACCTCAGAGTGCCAGGCCTCAGACCAGCGACGCCTTGTTGCGGGCGACGGCGGCGAGGACGCCGTTGACGAACTGGGGGGACTCGTCGGTGGACAGGTCGCCCACGAGGGCCACGGCCTCGCTGATCGCGACGGCGTCGGGGACGTCGTCGGCGACGAGCATCTCCCAGACGCCGAGGCGCAGGACGTTGCGGTCGACGGCGGGCATCCGCGCGAGCGTCCAGCCCTCGGCGTACGTCGAGAGGACCTCGTCGATCCGGGCCTGCTGCTCCACCACGCCGCGCACCAGGGTGGCGGTGTAGTCGTTGGTCGGCCCCTCACCGTCGGCGATCGCCCGGTCGAGGGCCTCGACCGGCGACTCGCCGCGGAGCTCGGCGGCGTAGAGGACGTCGAGCGCGCGCTTGCGGGCCTTCGAGCGGGCTGCCATCAGGACTTGACGCGACCCATGTAGGACGAGTCGCGGGTGTCGACCTTGACCTTCTCGCCCTGGTTGATGAAGAGCGGGACCTGGATCTCGTGGCCGGTCTCGAGGGTCGCCGGCTTGGTGCGGCCGGTGGCGGAGTCGCCGGCGAGGCCGGGCTCGGTGAAGGTGATCTCGAGCTCGACCGAGGCCGGGAGCTCGATGAAGAGGACGCGGCCCTCGTTGGTGGCCACGACGGCCTCCTGGTTCTCCAGGAGGAAGTTCGCGGCGCCGCCGACGATCTCCGGCGCGATCTCGAGCTGCTCGTAGCTGGTGACGTCCATGAAGACGTACGACGAGCCGTCGTTGTAGAGGTACTGCATGGTGCGGCGGTCGACCGTGGCGGTCTCGACCTTGGTGCCGGCGTTGAAGGTCTTGTCGACGGTCTTGTTGGACTCGACGTTCTTCAGCTTGGTGCGCACGAACGCGGGGCCCTTGCCCGGCTTCACGTGCTGGAACTCCACCACGGACCAGAGCTGGCCGTCGATGTTGAGAACCATGCCGTTCTTGAGGTCGTTCGTCGTTGCCATGCGCGCGTGTCAGCCTTCGTACGTCGGGGTGGGACCAGCGAGCGAGTCTATCGGCACGAAGCGGCGCGCACAGAATCCGCCTACCGGAGCTCCCACACCACCTTGACCGTCACGGAGCCCTTCTCCTTGCCGGCCCGGATCGGCACCGACGGCAGGGCGGCCGCGTCGAAGGTGCCCCGCATCCGGCCCACCTCGTCGGTCGCGGTGGGCAGCGGCTTGGTCCGCACCTCCCGCAGCGTGACCACGTCGCCGAGCGACTGGCCCGACGCCTCGGCGTACTGCTGCGCCTTCGCCTGGGCCTCGGCGACGGCGGCGTCGCGCGCCTGCTTCATGACGGCGTCGGAGTCGCCGACGAGCAGCCGGATGTTGCCGATGCGTACGTCGTCGCCCCCGGCGGCGACGGCCGCGCTGACCGCCGCTCCCCCGTCGGCGAGCTCGTCGACGTGCACCGACGCGCGCTGGGAGACCTGGTAGCCGCGGATCGTGGGCGGCTCGTACGGGGGGTAGTCGTAGACCGCGTGCATCGACAGCCCGGTGGTCTGCACGTCGCGGCGGTCGACGCCGTGGCCGGCGAGGGCCCGCAGGACCCGCTCGGTGGCGGCGTTGGCGTCGGCGAGCGCGGTGTCGAGGTCGGGCCGGGTCAGCGAGACCGTGAGCCCGAAGGACAGCTGGTCCGGCACGGCGGTGGCGTCGCCGGTCCCGGTCATCGTCAGGACGCGGTGCTCGGGCTGCGTCGGGCCGGTGTCGTCGGCCGCCTGGGCCGGGGTGCCGCTGCCGGCCGAGCCTCCGAGCAGGTAGGCGACGGCCAGGGCCAGCACGACGAGGCCGGTCAGGAGGAGGCTGCGCACGCTCACGGTGACGTTCATGCCGGTCCGACGGGAGCCGACCGGATCGGGTTCCCGCGGATCAGGTGCGCGCGAGGATCTCCAGCGCCATCCGGTAGCCGTCGATGCCGTGCCCGGCGACCACCTCGACGGCGTACGGCGTCACCACGGAGAAGTGCCGGAACTCCTCGGGTCGTTGGTGGGGGTCGGAGATGTGGACCTCCACCAGCGGCGCCGTCAGCTGTGCGCAGGCGTCGAAGATCGCGTAGGAGTAGTGGGTCCAGGCGGCGGCGTTGAGCGCGACCGGGGTGCCGTCGTCGGCGGCGCCGTTGAGCCAGTCGAGCATCTCGCCCTCGTGGTTGGTCTGCCGCACCTCGACGTCGAGCCCGAGGTCGCGGCCCCACGCCACGCACTGGTGGGCGAGCTCGGCGTGGGTGGTGTGGCCGTAGATCTCCGGCTGGCGGCGGCCGAGCCGTCCCAGGTTGGGCCCGTTGAGGACCAGGACCTTCACGGCGTCGGTCATGCCGGGCCTCCGATGGCGGCGTAGGCGGCGCGCAGGTCGGCCTCGTCGGGGCCGGCGAGCACGGTGGGGTCGGCGAGCCCGCGGAGCACCACGAAGCGCAGCTGGTTGCCGCGGCTCTTCTTGTCGACCCGCATGGCGTCGTGGAGCTCCTCGAAGGGCGCCCCGGCGTACGTCGTGGGCAGGCCCACCCGCGCGAAGGCGGAGCGGTGCCGGACGACGAGCTCGGGGTCCAGCGAGCCGGCCCGGGCGGCCAGCTCGGCGACGTAGACGCAGCCGATCGCGACGGCCTCGCCGTGCCGCACGCCGTAGTGCTCGGCCCGCTCGATGGCGTGGGCGAGGGTGTGGCCGTAGTTGAGCACCTCGCGGCCGGGATGACCGTCCGCGCCGCCGGTCTCCTTGAGGTCGGCGGCCACGACCTCGGCCTTGACCCGGATCGCGCGCTCGACGAGCTCGCGCAGGACCGGCGAGTCGGCGGTGAGGTCGGCGGGATCGGTGGCCTCGACGAGCTCGAGGATGACCGGGTCGGCGATGAAGCCGCACTTGATCACCTCGCCGAGCCCGGCGACCAGCTCCGCGCGAGGGAGGGTCGCCAGGGTGGCGAGGTCGCAGAGGACGCCCGCGGGCTCGTGGAAGGAGCCGACGAGGTTCTTGCCGGCCCCGGTGTCGATGCCGGTCTTGCCGCCGACGGCCGCGTCGACCATCGCCAGGAGCGTGGTCGGCACGTGCACGACGCGCACCCCGCGCAGCCAGGTCGCGGCGACGAAGCCGCCCAGGTCGGTGGTCGCGCCGCCGCCGACGGTCACGACGACGTCGGACCGGGTGAAGCCGGCCGCGCCGAGCGCCTCCCAGCAGCCCGCGGCGACGGTGGCGGTCTTGGCGGACTCGCCGTCGGGCACGGGCAGGTCGAGCGCGGTGCAGGTCGCGCCGAGCGCCTCCAGGACGGAGCTGGCGACCTCGGGGAGGCTCGCGGGGCGCACGACCGCGACCCGGGCGACATCCTCGCCGAGGAGCTCGGGCAGGAGGTCGGCGACGCCGTGGCCGACGACAACGTCGTACGGCGCGGGTCCCTCGACCCGGATGGTCGTCGCGCTCATGCGCGGGCCCCGAGGGCGGCGACGACCTCGGCGGTGACCTCGGCCGGCGAGCGTCCGTCGGTGTCGACGACGACCGTCGCGACCGACTCGTAGACGGGGGTGCGCTCGTCGAGCAGGGCCTTGATCCGGCTGCGGACGTTGCCGAGCAGCAGCGGCCGAGCCGAGCCGAGGCCGACCCGCTTCACGGCGTCGGAGAGCCCGACCCGGAGGAAGACGACGTCGTGGCCGGCCAGGAGCTCGCGGGTCGTGGGGTCGAGCACCGCTCCCCCGCCGACCGACAGCACGCCGTCGTGGGTGGCGAGCGCCGTCGCGACCGCCTCGCGCTCCAGGTCGCGGAAGGCGTCCTCGCCGGAGTCGACGAAGATCTCGGAGATCGGCCGGCCCTCGGCCGCCTCGACGTCCTGATCGGTGTCGCGGACGGTCACGCCGAGCTGCTCCGCCAGCAGGGCGCCCACCGTGGTCTTGCCGGCCCCCATCGGGCCGATGAGGACGATCATCGTCGGCTCACCGGTAGCGCAGCGTGTCGAGGTAGGACTGGGCGTTGCGCCGGGTCTCGGTCACCGAGTCGCCGCCGAACTTCTCCAGGACGGCCTCGGCCAGCACCAGGGCGACCATCGCCTCGGCGACGATCCCGGCCGCCGGGACCGCGCAGACGTCGGAGCGCTGGTGGTGGGCCACCGCCTCCTCACCGGTCGCGACGTCGACGGTGCGCAGCGCGCGCGGGACTGTCGCGATCGGCTTCATCGCGGCCCGGACCCGCAGCACCTCGCCCGTGGACATGCCGCCCTCGGTGCCGCCCGAGCGTCCCGACGTACGCCGGATCCCGTCGGCCGTCGGGACGATCTCGTCGTGGGCCAGCGAGCCGGGGGTCGCGGCGAGCTCGAAGCCGTCGCCGACCTCGACGCCCTTGATCGCCTGGATGCCCATCAGGGCGCCCGCGAGGCGCGCGTCGAGGCGGCGGTCCCAGTGGACGTGCGAGCCGAGGCCCGGCGGCAGGCCGTGGACGACGACCTCGACGACGCCGCCGAGGGTGTCGCCGTCCTTGTGGGCCTGGTCGATGCGCTCGACCATCAGCTTGCTAGTGTCGGCGTCGAGGCAGCGGACCGGGTCCTCGTCGAGGCGGGCCACGTCGCCGGGCTCGGGCCACAGGCCGGCCGGGGCGCGGACGCCGCCGAGCTCGATCACGTGGGAGACGATCCGCGCGTCGACGGCCTGCTCGAGGAAGTTGGACGCGACCCGGCCGAGCGCGACGCGGGCGGCGGTCTCGCGGGCCGAGGCGCGCTCGAGGATCGGGCGGGCGTCGTCGAAGGCGTACTTCTGCATGCCGACCAGGTCGGCGTGCCCGGGTCGGGGCCGGGTCAGCGGGGCGTTGCGGGCCATCGCCTCCAGCTCGACCGGGTCGACCGGGTCGGCGGACATGACCTTCTCCCACTTGGGCCACTCGGTGTTGCCGACCTCGATCGCGACCGGGCCGCCCTGGGTCTCGCCGTGGCGGACGCCACCGACGACCGTGACCTCGTCCTGCTCGAACTTCATCCGGGCGCCGCGGCCGTAGCCCAGCCGCCGTCGAGCCAGCGAGTCGGCGATGTCGTCGGAGGTCACCCGGACATGGGCGGGCAGCCCCTCCAGGATCGCGACCAGGGAGGGGCCGTGGGACTCGCCCGCGGTCAACCAGCGCAGCATGACGCCAGTGTTTCACGCCGTCCCGGATGCCGGTCGGCGGTCACCTGGACGCGAGATAGGAGCCCACGACGAGGCCGAGGAGCGCCCCGCCGAGCATGGCCGGGCCGTACGGCGAGGGCTCCCGCAGCAGGCTCCGGTCACGGCGCACCGCGGCGCGGCCCAGCGCGGCCAGCACGAAGACCACGAACCCGGCGTACACGCCGATCAGGAGCTCGGCGGTGCCGAGGAACCCGAGTGCGGTGCCGACCACCGCGGACAGCCGCACGTCGCCGTACCCGAGCCCCTGGGGCCGGACCCACCACAGCACGTGGAAGAACGCGAAGGTCGCGGCACCGCCGATCGCGGCCCGCACCACCGCGACGCCGTCGCCGGCCACCACTCCGGCCAGCAGCACCGTCCCGCTCGCCAGGCCGAGCATCGGCCAGATGACACGGCTCGGCAGCAGGTGGGTGTGCCGGTCCACGATCGCGAGCAGGACGCCCTGCGGGATCAGTGGCAGCACGACGAGCAGCGCGGCGTGGACGCCGACCGACGGCGCGACCACGGCCGCGACGACCGCGCAGCCGAGCACCGCGCGCAGCAGGATCCGAGGTCGGTCGGCGACGGATCCCATGGGCTCGGGCAGCCGGGCGATCGCGACCGGGACCGCCAGGCCGGCGAAGCCGCACACGATCGCCGCGACCGCGGCGAGCCCGACAGCCTCGGCGGAGCTCATCGCCCGGCGTGCCGCTCCGCGAGGACCTGCTCCCCCGCCGCTCGCATCGCCTCCAGCGGGCCGGGCACGCCGGTGAAGAGCTCGAACTGCAGCACCGCCTGGTGCACGAGCAGGTCGAGGCCGGAGACGAGCACGCGGTCACCGGCGGCCAGCGCGAGCGGCGTCGGCCACGGGTCGTAGATCACCTCGAAGACGACCGGGACGTCGGAGCACCGGGCGAGCAGCTGCTCGTCCTGGGCCGCCGCGGGGATGGTCGAGACGACCACCTCGCCGTCGACGGGCCCGGCGTCGAGCCCGGCGACCTCGACCTGCGGCTGCGAGGGATGGGCGGCGATCGCCGCGGCCGCGGCCGCCGCGCGGTCCGCGCTGCGGGCGAGCACCCGCACGCGACGGGCGCCGAGGTCGCACAGCGCCAGGCCGGTCGACGCGGCCGTGGCCCCACCGCCCAGCACGGTCCCGGCGCTCACCGGCCCGGCGTACCACTCGCGGACGGCGGCGGCGGCGCCCGGGTAGTCGGTGTTGTCGGCGCGGACCACCCGGCCGCCGTCGAGCACGATGGTGTTGGCGCCGCCGGCCAGCCGCGCGCGGTCGGTCACCCCGCTGCCGAGCGCGAGCGCACGGCGCTTGAGCGGCATCGTCAGCGAGAGCCCGCGCCACTCCTCGCCGAGCCCGGCGAGGAAGTCGGCGAGCCCGTCGTCGCCGACCCGCACGGCGTCGTAGGTCCAGTCGAGCCCCGCGGCGGCGTACCCCGCCCGGTGCAGGGCGGGTGACAGCGAGTGGGCGATCGGGTCGCCCAGGACGGCACAGCGCATCGGTCGCTCAGCAGCGGTCGGACTGCGTCGCGCAGTAGTCCTGCAGCTCCTGCTTGAACTGCAGGAACTCGTCGTAGGAGTCGGTGAACTTGGTCTCGCCGGTGCGCAGGTTCACCGTCACGTAGAACAGCCAGTCGCCGTCGGCCGGGTGCGCCGCCGCGGCGATCGCGTCGTCGCCCGGCGCCTCGATCGGCGTCGGCGGGAGCCCCACCTGCTTGTAGGTGTTGTACGGCGAGTCCGCGACCGAGTCGATCTGGTCCTGGGTGAGCACCGCGATCGTCGAGCGGTTCAGCGCGTAGTTGACCGACGCGTCGACCTGCAGCAGCCCGTTGGTGATGCCGTTGTCGGGGTGCTCGATCCGGTTGTAGATGACCCGGGCGATCTTGGGCATGTCGTCGCCCCGGCCCTCGGCCTGGACCAGGCTCGCGACCGTCATCAGCTCCTGCGGCGTGTAGCCGAGGTCGGCCGCGGCCGACTCGAGGTCGGCGTCGTCGGCGGCCTGCTTCCAGCGGGTGACCATGTCCTGGAGGATGCTCTCCGGAGTGGCCGTCGGGCCGAAGTCGTAGGTCGCCGGGAAGAGGTAGCCCTCCGGGTTGCCGCCCGCGTAGTCGGGCAGTCCCAGCTGGTCGGGGTGGTCGAGGACCTTGGTGAAGTCGGCCGCGGAGAAGTCGGTGTTCTTGGCCAGCAGCTTGACGATGTCGACGACCCGCAGGCCCTCGGGGATCGTGACCGTGTCCTTCACGATGTTGTCGGGGTCGACCAGGATCTCGACCACGTCGTCCGCGGCCATCTCCTTCTTCAGCGCGTAGAAGCCGACCTGGATCCGGGTCGAGTCGGGGTTGGCGGCCGCCGCGTCGGTGAACGCCTGCACGGAGGCTACGACCCCGTCCGCCTTGAGGTTGCGGCCCATGGCGGCGACGGTGTCGCCCTTCTTGACCTCGAAGCTCACCTTGCCATGGCCGGGGCCTGGGTAGTCGTCGGCGCCGTCGAACTGGTCCTTGATCGCGCCGACGCCCCAGCTGGCCACGAAGTAGAGGCCGCCGACGACGACGGCGAGGGCGACCAGCACCGCGATGCAGCCGGGCACGCTGCGCCGCCGGGAGGCTGCGCGGCGCCGTCCGGGCTCACCGGACCCGCCCACGAGCATCGGGTCGTCGTGCTCGTCCGGCTCGTGCTCGCTCATCAGGTCTCCTCGACGATCTCGCCCGGCGCGTTCCCCGACGTGCGCTCGGTGTCCAGTGCGTGCTGCAGGATGAGGACGGCTGCCGCCTGGTCGACCACGGCGCGCCGCTTCCCCCCGGTGCGGCCTCGGTCGCGCAGCATAGCCTCCGCGGACACGGTGGTCATGCGCTCGTCGACCAGCCGCACCGGCACGGGCGCCACCCGGCGGGCCAGCGCGGCCGCGAACTCCCGCACCTTGGCCGCCGCCGGACCCTCGCCCCCGGACAGGGAGCGAGGCAGCCCGACGACCACCTCCACGACCTCGGACTCCGCCTGCTCGGCGGCCAGGATCTTCCCGATCCGGGCGAGGTCGCCCTTGCCGCGGCGGACGGTCTCGACCGGCGTCGCGAGGAAGCCGGAGGGGTCGCTGCGCGCCACCCCGATCCGGGCGTCCCCGGGATCGATGCCGAGTCGTACGCCGTGGCGCATGCCGCCGCGCTCAGCCGGCCGCGACGCGGCCGACCTCGGTGCTGACGACCGCGAGGGCCTCGTCGACCCGGGACGCATCGGTGCCACCACCCTGCGCCACGTCGGCCTTGCCGCCGCCCTTGCCGCCGACGAGCGGTCCGACGGCGCGGACCAGGTCGTTGGCGCGCAGGCCGCGGGCCTGCGCCTCGTCGTTGAGCGCCGCGACCACGGACACCTTGCCGTCCGCGGCGCCGATGACCACCACGACACCCGGCTCGCCCTGCGGGAGCCGGCCGCGGACGTCGAGCGCCAGGGTGCGGACGTCTCCGCCGCTCGCGCCGTCGGCGCGGTGCGCGACCAGGTTGACCGGTCCGACCTTCGTCGCGCCCGCGGCGAGCTCGCCCGCCGCCGCCAGGAGCTGGCCGACGCGCACCTTCTCGATCTCCTTCTCGGCCAGCCGCAGGCGCTCGACGAGGTCGGTGATCCGCGGGACGAGGTCGTCGGGCTGGGTCTTGAGCAGGCCCGTGAGCTGGTCGACCACGTCGCGCTCCCGCGCGAGGTAGGCGAAGCCCTCGACGCCGGTGAAGGCCTCGATGCGGCGGTTGCCGGAGCCGACCGACGACTCGCCGGTCACCACGATCGTGCCGATCTGGCTGGAGTGGTCGACGTGGGTGCCACCGCACAGCTCGCGCGACCACGGGCCGCCGATCTCCACCACGCGGACCTTGGTGTCGTCGTACGTCTCCCCGAAGAGCGCGATCGCGCCCCAGTCCTTGGCCTCGGACAGCGTCATGTACTGCCAGCCGACGGGCAGGTCGGCGCGCAGCGCCTCGTTGGAGACCCGCTCGATGTCGCGGACCTGCTCCGGGCTCAGGCCCGTGGTCCAGCCGAAGTCGAGGCGCAGGTAGCCGGGCCGGTTGAACGAGCCCGACTGCAGCGCGGAGGGGCCGAGCACCTCGCGCAGCGCCGCGTGCACGACGTGGGTGCCGGAGTGTGCCTGGCGCGCGCCGGTGCGCCACTCGGGGTCGACCCGAGCGTGCAGGACGTGGCGGGGGTTGAGCTCGCCGTCGACGACCCGCACCTGGTGCACGACCAGCCCGCGGACCGGTCGCTGGACGTCGACGACCTCGAGCCGACCGCCGTCGAACTCGATGGTGCCCGCGTCGGCCGCCTGACCGCCGGACTCGGCGTAGAACGGCGTGCGGTCCAGGACCAGCTCGCCGACCTCACCGGCCGCCAGGGACGGCACCGCGATGCCCTCGCGCAGCAGCGCGAGCGTCTTGGACTCCGTCTCGAGGGTCTCGTAGGCCAGCCACTCGGTGGGGCCGTACTCGTCGAGCACGGTGCGGTAGGCGCCGGTGTCGGCGTGCTGGCCGCGCTTGGCGCGCGCGTCCGCCTTGGCCCGCTCGCGCTGCTCGGCCATGAGCGCGCGGAAGCCCTGCTCGTCGACGCTGAGCCCCGCCTCGGACGCCATCTCCAGGGTGAGGTCGATCGGGAAGCCGTAGGTGTCGTGCAGCGAGAACGCGCGGTCGCCGGTGAGCACGGTCTGACCGGCCGCCTTCGCGTCGGACGCCGCGAGGTCGAAGATCTGCGTCCCGGCCTGGAGGGTCTTGCGGAAGGCCTCCTCCTCGGCGAACGCGACCCGCGCGATGCGGTCCCAGTCCTTGTGGAGGTCGGTGTAGGTCTCCCCCATCTTGTCGCGGCTGATCGGCAGCAGCTCCGGCAGCGCCGGGTCCTCGTAGCCGAGCAGGCGCATCGAGCGCACCGCGCGGCGCAGCAGGCGGCGCAGCACGTAGCCGCGCGCCTCGTTGCCGGGGGTCACGCCGTCGGCGATCAGCATCATCGAGCTGCGCACGTGGTCGGCGACGACCCGGAAGCGGACGTCGTCCTCGTGGTCGGCGCCGTACCGGCGGCCGGTGAGCTCCATCGCCTTCTCGATGACGGGGAACATCACGTCGATCTCGTACATGTTCTCCCGGCCCTGGAGCAGGAAGGCAACGCGCTCGAGGCCCATGCCGGTGTCGATGTTCTTCTTCGGCAGCGAGCCCGCGATGTCGAAGTCGGACTTCGAGCGGACCGCGGAGAGCTCGTCCTGCATGAAGACGAGGTTCCAGATCTCCAGGAGCCGGTCCTCCAGCTCGGTCGGCATGTCCGGGCCGAGCCGGGTGGGGTCGAACTCCGGGCCGTACGCCGAGCCGCGGTCGTAGAGGATCTCCGAGCACGGGCCACCCGGGCCGGGCACGCCCATGGACCAGTAGTTCTCCCGCTTGCCCAGGCGCAGGATGCGCTCCTCGGGCAGCCCGGTGATCTTCTTCCAGAGCTCGAGCGCCTCCGCGTCGTCGGCGTACACGCTCGGGTAGAGGCGGCTCTCCTCCAGGCCCCAACCACCATCCGCGAGGGGCTTGGTGACCAGCTCCCAGGCGAGCTCGATCGCGCCCTCCTTGAAGTAGTCGCCGAAGGAGAAGTTGCCGCACATCTCGAAGAACGTGCCGTGGCGGGTGGTCTTGCCGACGTCCTCGATGTCGGGGGTGCGCACGCACTTCTGCACGCTGGTCGCGCGCGGGTACGGCGGGGTCTCCTGGCCGAGGAAGTAGGGCTTGAAGGGCACCATGCCGGCGTTGACGAACAGCAGGTTCGGGTCGTCGAGCAGCAGCGAGGCCGAGGGCACCGGCGTGTGGCCGTGCGACTCGAAGTGAGCCACGAACCTCCGGCGAATCTCCGCGGTGTCCATCAGTTGCTGCCTTCCTGCTGCTGGTCGGTGGTGCTGGTCGGGATCGCCTTGTGGCGACCTCCGGTGAGCTCGGGAGTTCCATGAGGCACGAGGCCGAGCTTCTCGCGCAACTCGGATTCCTTCTCGTGCTGGCCCTGCGCGACCTCGTCGCGGAACATCCGGGCGCCGACCTCCAGGGCGCCCAGCCGGTCCTTGAGGCCGTCGACGGTGAAGATCTCGGCCGCGCGCCGGCCCCGGACCATCACGTAGACGGCGGTGCCGGCCCCGGCGACGAACCAGAGCCCGCGCTTCATGCGGCCGTGTCCTCGTCCCGATCCTCGGCCCGCTGCCGGGCCGCCCACTCGCGGCGCGCCTCGCGGGTGTCGGACCGCCGCTGCTTGCGGGCGCGACGCACCTCGCGCTTCATCTCGAAGCGGATCCGGTTGCGGGTCTCGGGGTCCAGCGCCCGGCGTACGCCGTGGGCGAGCGAGGCCGCCTTGACCACCGTCTCGCGCAGCACTAGGTCGGCGAAGAGCGCGGTGTCGATGGTCGGTGCCGGCTCAGGAGCGGGCTCGGGCGCCGTCTCGTGGCCGAGGTCGGTGATCACGTACGACGTCTCCGGGCGAGCCTCGGCCCGCGCCGACGAGCGGTCCACGCGCCGCTCCAGGGCGGCCAGCTGCTCACGGAGAGCGGCGGTGTCGGCCGCCGACCGCGCGAGCGTCTGCTCGGTGCGGGACCGCGCGCGCCCGAGCGCGACGGCCAGGCCCAGCGCGACCAGCGCCAGCACCCCCGCCACGACGGGCACGATCCAGTCCTGCATGGTCCCCGACCCTATCGCGGGCCTAACCATTGAGGATCCGGTACGGTCCTGACGAAACGAGCGGGAGACGATCTAGATCGTCTCCCGCTCGTTTCGGTCGCCTCAGGATGTGACGTCGACGGCGGCTGTGCAGTGGATCGTGCCGGCCGCATTGTCGACCACGAGCTTGACGTGCTCGGGCTGGGCACGCTTGACCCAGTAGATCGCACCGGCAGGCATGTCGCCGGTGCCAGTGCGGCTCCCACTCCCTTCGAGAGTCCCGTTGCCGGACTGCGAGGCGACCTTCGAGTAGATCTTCCACTTCCAGTTCCGGCCCTGCCCATCGTTGACATGACCATAGGCGTTCCACTGGCCCGGCGAGCCGGTGACGACCGTCAGGGTTACGCCTGCGCTGGCCGAGTCGCAATCGCCGATCGTGTAATAGGCGTTGGCTGGAGCCATGGCGGCGAGCGGGACCAGCGCGATACCGGCTGCGGCGACCAAGGACTTCTTGCGGATCATGGGCAAACCTTCCCGAGAGAATGCGCATCAAGCCTCTCTTGACACGCCCGTCATTACCGCATCGTTCAGGTGCGGATGACAAGGAAGCATTACCCGCGAATGAGTCGGCGTATCCGCGCCCAGCGCTCCTTGATGCCAGCCTCGGCACCGAGCGTCGTCGGCTGGTAGTACTCCCGGTCGAGGACGATGTCGGGGGCGTACTGCTGCTCGGCGATGCCGAAGGGCTCGTCGTGGCTGTACTTGTACGTCGAGCCGTGGCCGATCTTCTTCGCGCCGGCGTAGTGGGCGTCGCGCAGGTGCGGCGGGACCTGCCCGATCTTGCCGGCCCGCACGTCGGCGACGGCCGCCCCGATCGCGGTCGTGACGGCGTTGGACTTCGGCGCCACCGCCAGCGCGATCGTGGCGTGCGCGAGGGTCAGCTTGGCCTCCGGCATGCCGATCAGCTGCACCACCTGCGCGGCCGCGACCGCGGTCTGGATCGCCGTCGGGTCGGCCAGCCCGATGTCCTCCGAGGCCAGGATCATCAGCCGCCGGGCGATGAACCGCGGGTCCTCCCCCGCCTCCATCATCCGGGCCAGGTAGTGCAGCGCGGCGTCCGCGTCGGAGCCGCGGACCGACTTGATGAACGCGCTCACCACGTCGTAGTGCTGGTCGCCCTGCCGGTCGTAGCGCACGGCCGCCCGGTCGACTGCCGTCTCCGCGGTCGCGAGGTCCACGGTGCCGCTGCCCTGGGAGGTCGCCGCACCTGCCGCGGCCTCGAGGTAGGTCAGCGAGCGCCGGGCGTCGCCGCCGGCGAGCCGGACGAGGTGCTCGAGCGCGTCCTCGTCGACCGAGACGGCACCGCCGAGCCCGCGTTCGTCCGCGATGGCCTGGTCGAGCACCGCGCGCACGTCGTCGTCGGTCAGGGACTCCAGCCGGAGGAGCAGGCTGCGCGAGAGCAAGGGCGAGATGACGCTGAAGAACGGGTTCTCGGTGGTGGCCGCGATGAGGGTGACCCAGCGGTTCTCGACCCCGGGCAGGAGGGCGTCCTGCTGCGCCTTGGAGAAGCGGTGCACCTCATCGACGAAGAGCACCGTCTCGCGGCCGGTGCCGACCAGGTCGGCCCGGGCGCCGTCGATGGCGGCGCGGACCTCCTTGACGCCGGCGGACACCGCGGAGACCTCGACGAAACGGCGGTCGGTCTGCTGGCTGACGATCGACGCGATCGTCGTCTTCCCGGTGCCGGGCGGCCCCCACAGGAGCAGCGACATCGACTGGTCACCCTCGACCAGCCGGCGCAGCGGGGATCCCGGCGCCCGCAGCTGCGCCTGCCCGACCAGCTCGTCGAGCGTGCGCGGCCGCATCCGGACCGCGAGCGGCGCCGACGCGTGCGTGTTCGCGTTGAGAGAGCCGGCGCCCCCGGTGCCGCCCCTCGACTGCGGGGCGGCGCCGGGGGCGTCGAAGAGTCCGTCCTCCACGAGGTCAGGCTAGAGGCAACGACCTACCGGTCAGGCCGAGGCCATCGTCTTGCGGTCGAGGTCGAACCAGGTGTCGGCGTAGCCGGGCTCGTTGGCGCCGAGGTCGGCTGCCGGGCTCGCGCCCGGGTCGGGCGCGCCGGTGTCGTCGACGCCGAGCAGCGGGGCCGTCACCGGCTTCTCCGGGTGCCGGCCGAGCTCGCCTGCGAAGTGGCAGGCGACCTTGTGACGCTGACCGATCTGCAGCAGCGGCGGCTCGACCCGCGCGCAGATCTCCTGCGCGATCGGGCAGCGGGTCCGGAAGCGGCAGCCCGACGGCGGGTTGATCGGGCTGGGGACGTCGCCCTCCAGCCGGATCCGCTCGCGCCGGCCGCCGATCGCGGCCTGCTTCACGTCCGGGACCGCCGACAGCAGCGCCTGCGTGTAGGGGTGGTGCGGACGGGTGTAGAGCGTCTCCCGGTCGGCGATCTCGACGATCTTGCCGAGGTACATGACCGCGATCTCCGGGCAGAAGTGCCGGACCACCGCGAGGTCGTGCGCCACGAACAGGAACGCGATGTCGAACTCGCGCTGCACGTCCTGGAGCAGGTTGATGACCTGCGCCTGGATGGACACGTCGAGCGCGGAGACCGGCTCGTCGGCGACGAGGACCTTCGGCTGCAGGGTCAGCGCCCGGGCGATGCCGATGCGCTGGCGCTGGCCGCCGGAGAACTCGTGCGGGTAGCGGTTGTAGTGCTCGGGGTTGAGGCCGACGACCTCGAGGAGCTCCTGGACGCGGGGCAGCACCTTGTCCTTGGGCACCATCTTGTGGATCAGCAGCGGGGCGCCGATGATCGCGCCGACCGTGTGCCGCGGGTTCAGCGAGGTGTAGGGGTCCTGGAAGATCATCTGGATCTCGCGACGCAGCGGCTTGAGCTGGTTCGCGGAGATCTTCGAGATGTCGCGACCGTCGAAGGTGATGGTGCCGCCGGTCGGCTCGTAGAGCCGGGTGACCAGGCGACCCGTCGTCGACTTGCCACAGCCGGACTCGCCGACCAGACCCAGCGAGCCACCGGTCGGCAGCTGGAAGGAGACACCGTCGACCGCCTGCACGTGGCCGATGGTGCGCCGGATGACGCCCGCCGACTTCACCGGGAAGTACATCCGCAGGTCGCGGACCTCCAGGATCGGCTTGGCGTCGGGGTCGAGCACCGAGGGGGCGTGCGCCGACTCGGGTGCGACGTAGTCGGCGGCGTCGTCGGCGACATCGTCGTTGTAGAACGGGTGCTCGTCGTCGTTGGGCATGCCCACCGAGGGCGGCAGGTCCTCGTTGCCCGCCGGGCTCGGGTGGATCGGGCGCTCGTCGTTCATGCGGGGTCCTCCACGACCAGGTCCGGCGCGATCTCCGGCAGGACCTCGGCCTCGTAAATGGCGTCGGGGTTGGCGAGGTGGCACCGCTTCAGGTGCGTCTCGGTCCGACTGCCCGGAACCAGCTCCGGCAGCACGGTGGTGCAGAGGTCACCGGGGACCTTGTCGCGGTGCGGGCAACGCGGGCTGAACGCACAGCCGGGCGGGGTGTTCAGCAGGCTCGGCGGGTTGCCGGGGATCGGGATGAGCCGGGCGTCGGTGTCACCGGTGACGTCCGGGACGCTGGAGAGCAGACCCCAGGTGTAGGGCATCTCCGGGTGCGTCAGGATCTCCTTGGTGGTGCCGAACTCGACGCAGCGGCCGGCGTACATCACCAGCACGTCGTCGGCCATCTCGGCGATGACCCCGAGGTCGTGGGTGATGATGATGACCGCCGACTCGAACTCCTTCTGGAGGTCCTGCAGCAGGTCGAGGATCTGCGCCTGGACGGTCACGTCGAGCGCGGTGGTCGGCTCGTCGGCGATGAGCAGGCTGGGGTTGTTGATCAGTCCCATCGCGATCATCGCGCGCTGGCGCATGCCGCCGGAGAACTGGTGCGGGTAGTCGTCCACCCGGCGGTCCGGCTGCGGGATGCCCACGCGGTCGAGCATCTCGATGGTCCGCGTCCGGGCGGCCTTCTTGCTGACGTCGTGGTGGACCCGGTAGGCCTCGCCGATCTGGTTGCCCACCGTGTAGTAGGGGTGCATCGCCGAGAGCGGGTCCTGGAAGATCATCGAGACCTCGGCGCCGCGCTTGCGGCGCATCTGCTCGTCGCTGATCGTGAGCAGGTCGACGTCGTCGAGCATGATCCGGCCGCTCACCTGCGCGCTGGTGCCGCGGTGCAGGCCGAGGATCGCCGAGGAGGACACCGACTTGCCGGATCCGGACTCGCCCACGATGCCGAGGGTGCGGCCCTTCTCCAGGGTGAAGGAGAGCCCGTCGGTCGCCTTCACGATGCCGTCGGCGGTCGGGAAGTGGACCTTGAGGTCCTCGACGGAGAGGAATGGAGTGGTCATCAGTTCAGTTCCTAGCCCGTCTCAGTCCAGCCGGACGCGCGGGTCGATGTAGGCGTACAGCACGTCCACGACGATGTTCGCCAGGATCACGAAGCTGCCCGCGAGGAGCAGCAGTCCCACCAGCGTAGGCAGGTCGTAGGAGACGTTGGCCCGGACGGCGAGGGCACCGAGGCCGTGGAAGCTGAAGACCGTCTCGGTGATGATCGCGCCACCGAGGAGGCTGGCGAAGTCGAGGCCGACCATGGTCACCAGCGGCGTCAGGGCGGCTCGCAGCGCGTGCTTGAAGAGCACCGTTCGCTGCTTGAGGCCCTTCGCCTTGGCGGTCCGGATGTAGTCCTCCGACATCGACTCGAGCACGAAGGCTCGGGTGATGCGGACGTAGCCGGCGAGGTAGAAGAGCGCCAGCGTGACCGCGGGGAGCAGGAGGTTGGACAGCCAGCCGCCGATGCCGCCGTCCGCGATGGTCTCGTACTGCGGGAACGGCAGCCAGCCCCACTTGATGGCGACGTACTTGAGCAGGAAGATGCCCACGAAGAACGTCGGGAACGCGTAGACCACCAGCGTCAGCCCGACGATGCCCCTATCGAGGAGCGAGCCCTTGGTCACCGCCGCCAGGAGGCCGAAGAGGATGCCGAGGGTGACCCAGATGAAGAGGGCGACCAGAGCCAGCGAGATCGAGGTCGGCGCGGCCTCCTTGATCAGGTCGTTGACCGTCTTCGCGTTGACCTGGGAGTAGCCGAAGCACGGCGCGCCGCAGTGGGTGACGATGTCCGGCGCCGCCTCCTGCAGCTCCTTGTCGTCGGGGTAGTCACGACCGACGAAGACGCCCTGGATGAACTTGGCCCACTGGACGATCGTCGGGTCGTCGTACCCGAGCGCCTTCTCGGTGGTCGCGCGCTTCTCGGGCGTGCAGTTCTTGCCGCACGCGAAGCGGGTCACGTCGACCGGAGTGGCGAAGAAGAGGAAGAACGTCACCAGGCTCAGGACGAGCAGCAGGATGATGCCGACGAAGCCGCGGCGTACGAGATAGGCAAGCAAGGCCGAATCTGCCTTCGGGGTCTAGAGGGCACGGGGCCCGTGGAGAGGCGGGGGGGGGGGGGGG
>NZ_JAIQZJ010000027.1 GCF_020073815.1 Nocardioides mangrovi | reverse complement strand
CTCTCCGACGAGGCCCGCGCAGCGACCTACGCCGCCTGGCTCCACTTCTACAATCACCACCGACCCCATACCGGCATCGGAGGCCTCACTCCCGCCGACCGCGTTCACAACGTCACGGGGAACTACACCTAGCCGGGACGCGGGGGAGATTCATCGGCCGGCCGACAAAGCTCGGCCGGCACCCGCGAGGTTTACATTCAATGCCCTCTTGTCAAACGGGTTGACATTTCCTAGGGTCTTGTCAACCACCAGACGTGACCGCCGTCACCGGCAGGAGGCATCTCGGACATGGCAGGACAGATCGCGAACAGCACGGTCCCGGTCGGGTCGACCGCGACCTGGACCGACAAGAAGCGCTACCTGTGGCTGATCGGCCTGGTCGTCCCCTCGCTCGCCGGCGTCGGCCTCGGCCTGTGGTGGCTGACCGGCTGGGGCGTCTGGTTCTGGATCGGCCCGATCGTGATCCTGGTCGTCGTCCCGGCGATCGACCTGGTCGCCGGCCTCGACCGCTCCAACCCGCCCGACGACGTCATCGAGGCACTGGAGCAGGACCGCTACTACCGGTGGATCACCTACCTCTTCCTGCCGATCCAGTACGCCGGCTTCGTGGGCGCGATGTGGCTGGTCTCGCGTGGCTCCCTCGACGGGACGGCGCTCTCGACGATCGACAAGGTCGGCCTGGCGATCTCGATCGGGTGCATCGGCGGCATCGGCATCAACACCGCCCACGAGCTCGGCCACAAGCGCGAGGAGAACGAGCGCTGGCTGTCCAAGATCGCGCTGGCCCAGAGCTTCTACGGCCACTTCTACATCGAGCACAACCGCGGCCACCACGTGCGCGTCGCGACCCCCGAGGACCCGGCCTCGTCGCGGGTGGGCGAGAACTTCTACCAGTTCTGGCCGCGCACGGTCGGCGGCTCCCTGAAGTCCGCGTGGAACCTCGAGAAGCGTCGCTACGCCCGCCGCCAGCAGCACCCCTTCCGGCTGGGCAACGACGTGCTCAACGCCTGGCTGATGTCGGCCGTGCTCTGGGGAGCGCTGATCGCCTGGCTCGGCGTCGGGATCCTGCCCTACCTGGTGATCCAGGCGGTCGTCGGCTTCTCGCTGCTCGAGGTCGTCAACTACATGGAGCACTACGGGATGCTGCGTCAGAAGGTCGGCGTCGGCGAGCGGCAGCGCTACGAGCGGGTCGACCCGTCGCACTCGTGGAACTCCAACAACATCGCGACCAACGTGCTGCTCTACCACCTGCAGCGGCACAGCGACCACCACGCCAACCCGACCCGGCGCTACCAGTCGCTGCGCGACTTCGAGGAGAGCCCGGTGCTCCCGACCGGGTACGCCGGGATGATCGTGCTCGCCATCGTGCCCGCTGTCTGGCGGCGGGTGATGGACCCCCGTGTCCTCGCCCACTTCGACGGTGACCTCTCTCGCGCCAACCTCAGCCCGCGCAAGCGGGACAGGATCCTGGCGAGGTACCCCGTCGCGGTGGTTGAGGAGGTTGCGCAGCAACCGTCTCGAAACCCCGGGACGGACGAGGCCCCCGAGCTGGAGGTCCTGGCGGCCCGCTGCCCCGGCTGCGGCTACACCTACCGCGTCGAGGAGGGCAACGAGCTCGAGGGCTTCGCGGCCGGCACGGCCTGGCGCGAGGTGCCCGACGACTGGTGCTGCCCCGACTGCGGGGTCCGCGAGAAGGTCGACTTCGAGGCCGTAGCCTGAGTGCTGTGACCACCCGGGACCGCATCGTCGAGGCTGCGGTCGCGATGACCACGGAGTCCGGGTGGTCGGCGGTCACGATGGCGGCGCTCGCCGAGCGGGTCGGGGTCAGCCGGCAGACCGTCTACAACGAGGTCGGCTCCAAGGAGGGGCTCGCCGAGGCGGTCATCCTCCGCGAGCTGGCGCGCTTCCTCGCGGTCGTCTCCGCGGCGTTCGACGCCGAGCCGGCCGACCTCACGGCGGCGATCCGAGGAGCGACGTACGGCGTCCTCGAGCTGGCCCGTGACAACAAGCTGCTGCACGCGGTCGTCTCCGCCACCCACGGCGCCGACACCGAGCTGCTGCCCCTGCTGACCACCCACTCGGAGTCGCTGCTGGCCGTCGCGAAGCAGGTGGTCAGCGAGCGGGTCGCGCCCTACGACACCGGCCTCGACGCCGCCCACCTCGACATCGCCGTCGACCTCGTGGTGCGCGTCGTGCTCAGCCACGTCATGCAGCCCTCGGGCTCGCCGGCCGCCACGGCCGACGGCATCGCCTGGCTCGCCGGACGCGCGCTCCGCGCCTAGCGCACAGGTCAGGCCGCGCGGCGCAGCCGGGCGAGCTCGACCGCCTCGCGGAAGGCCTTGGCGACGTACGGCGGGACGTGCAGGCCGCGCTGGTGCGCCCAGAGGAGCTCCCGCTCGACGCGGGAGATCTGCTGGGCGAAGTCGTCGGCCCGCTCGTCGATGTGGAGGGTGCGCATGAGCTCGCCGAAGTCGGCCTTCTGCTGGTCGTCGTTGGCACCGACCGGGGCGAAGGAGAAGGACCGCATCCGGCGGACCATCCACTTCTGCCAGCCCGCGAGCTGGCCCCAGAGGCCGCGGGCGGAGAGCTGGTAGAAGGCGTAGTGGCCCGGCTCCTGACGCTTGATCGGCGCGATCACGGTCTCGGCGACCGCGGTCTCGCGCATCTCGACGACGCCGTCGTGGAGCAGGTTGTAGGCGAGCACCGCGGAGCGCTCGGTGGCCATGCCGGTCAGGTAGTAGAGCATCCGGCAGACGTCCTGGAAGGCGTCGAGGTGGGCGAGTGCACCGAGGATCCGCATCTTCACGCCGATCGAGGTGAGGTCCGGCGTCGCGGGTGGCCGCCCCAGCTCGACCTGGAGCTTGTCGAGGATGAGCCCGTGCCGGGTCTCCTGCGGCTGCCACACCTCGGCGTAGAAGCGGCGGTCGATCTCGGGCGGGTCGGGCAGCAGCGTGGTCAGCTCCAGCACGTTGCGGTCGACCTCGAGCTCGACCCGCGCCATGTAGTCGAGCACGTGGCCGTAGCGCTCGTTGAAGAGGTCCGGGCGGGCCACCGCGTAGTCGACCGAGTCGAGGTCGATCGGTGGGTGCTCGAGGCCGAGCCGGTCGACGTGCTCGGAGAGCCTCGACTCGTTCAGGGACGCGCGCGTCATGACGGGATCCTAGGTGCGAGTAAGGGTGACCTACATCGGGGATGTCCCCGATACCGTCTTCGGTGTGACGGACGTCCCTGGATTGCCTGGCCCGGCCGGGGTGCGCCTCGGCACCGCCACGGGACGCGCGATCGTGCTGGCCGCGGTGCTCGGCTCGGGCATGACGATGCTCGACGGCACCGTCGTCAACGTCGCCCTCCACACCATCGGCGAGGACCTCGGCGCGTCGCTGGCCCAGCTGCAGTGGATCACCAACGGCTACCTGCTCTCGCTGTCCTCCTTCATCCTGCTCGGCGGCTCGCTCGGCGACCGCTTCGGCCGGCGCCGCGTCTTCGTGGTCGGCACCGTCTGGTTCGCGATCGCCTCCCTGCTCTGCGGTCTCGCGCCCGACCCGGAGGTGCTGATCGCCGCCCGCGTGCTCCAGGGGCTCGGCGCGGCGCTGCTCACCCCGGGCAGCCTCGCGATGATCCAGGGTGCGTTCGTCCGCGAGGACCGGGCGAAGGCGATCGGCGCGTGGACCGGCCTCGGTGGGATCGCGTCGGCGATCGGGCCGTTCGTCGGCGGCGCCCTCGTGCAGTACGCCGACTGGCGCTGGATCTTCCTCATCAACCTCCCGCTCGCGGCGGTGACCGTGGTCGTCGCCCAGCGCGCGGTGCCGGAGACGCTCGACCCGCACGCGCCGCGCGAGCTGGACCTGGGCGGTGCGGTCTGCGCGGCGCTGGCGCTCGGCGGACTGACCTACGCGCTCATCTCGTGGGGCGGTGCGGCGGCTTACGTCGCGCTGCTGGTGGCGGTGCTCGGCGCCGCGGCGTACCTGGTCGACGAGCGCCGCAGCGACCACCCGATGCTGCCGCTCGGCATCTTCGCGGACCGCACCTTCAGCGCCGCCAACGCGATGACCCTCGTCGTCTACGCGGCCCTGGGCGCCGTCCTCTTCTTCCTCGTGCTCCAGCTCCAGACGGTCAGCGGGTACGGCGCCCTCGAGGCCGGCATGTCGACGCTGCCGATCACGATCTGCATGCTGCTCCTCGCCTCGCGAGGCGGTGAGCTCGCGACCCGGATCGGTCCGCGGATCCCGATGACGCTCGGGCCGCTCGTGATGGCGGCCGGGACGCTGCTGCTGCTCCGGGTCGGCGAGGACGTGAGCTACTGGACCGACGTGCTCCCCGGCCTCACCGTCTTCGGCCTCGGTCTCGCGCTCATGGTCGCGCCGCTGACCGCGACCGTGCTCGCGGCCGCGCCCGACGAGCACGCCGGCATCGCCAGCGGCGTCAACAACGCGGTCGCCCGCGCCGGCTCGCTGCTCGCGGTCGCTGCCCTGCCGGTGGCGGTCGGGCTCACCGGCGAGGAGTACGCCGACCCGCACGCGTTCGACGCGGCGTACGGCGACGCGATCGTCGTCTGCGCGGTGCTGCTCGCGGCGGGTGGGGTGATCTCGTGGCTGACGATCCGCACGCCGGCTGTTCCGGTGGTGGCCCGGGACGGCTAGACTCGGGCTCGGCGGTGCGCATCACGAAATGGGTTGCTCTATGCGCAACAAAATCTCGAACCGGCAGACCCTGGTCCGGCTCCTCGAGCAGGCACGCTACGAGGTGCTGCCCACGGCCAGCACCGAGGAGAAGGTGCTCGCGAACGTGCCCCGCGACGTCACCGTCACGGTGACCGCGTCGCCGGGCAAGGGCCTCGAGGCGACCTTCGACCTGGCCGAGCGGCTGACCGGCCACGGGTACGCCGTGGTGCCGCACGTCGCCGCCCGGATGGTGCGTGACCGGGCCGAGCTCGCCGAGATCTGCGACCGGCTGACCGGCAAGGGCATCAGCCGGGTCTTCGTGCCCGGCGGCGACGCCGAGGCCGCGGGCGACTACCCCGACGCGCTGAGCCTGCTCGAGGACCTCGGCGAGCTCGGTCGGCCGTTCGCCCAGGTCGGCATCACCGGCTACCCGGAGTCGCACCCGACCATCCACGACGACCTCACCGTGCAGTCGATGTGGGACAAGCGCCGCTACGCGACCCACGTGGTCAGCAACCTGACCTTCGACCCCGACGTCATCCGCGACTGGGTGCACCGGATGCGCGGCCGCGGCATCACCATGCCGCTGCTGCTCGGCATCCCGGGCCCGGTCGAGCGGACCAAGCTGCTCGCGATGGCGACCAAGATCGGCGTCGGGGAGTCGACCCGCTTCCTGGCCAAGCACAAGGGCACCTTCGCCCGGCTGGCCGCACCGGGCGGCTTCACCGGCGAGCGGTTCCTGGAGAAGTGCGCCCCGACCCTCGGGGAGCCGACCGCGCTGGTCGAGGGCCTGCACGTCTTCACCTTCAACCAGATCGCCGAGACCGAGGCCTGGCGCCAGGACCTGCTCAGTCGCCTGCGCTGAGCCGGCGTACCGACTCCGGGACCGGCAGGTCCTCCGCCCACGGCGCCGCGAGCGGCGGGTCGAGGACCGTGCGCACCGGGACCAGCCCGCTCCAGACGTCGGGGTCCGCGTCGGCCTCCTCGGGCGTGGCCGGCCAGCCGCCACTGACCTTGAGCAGCCAGCCGCCGTCGGCGATCGGGAGTGCCATCGCCAGCGACGCGGCCAGCTCCTTGCGGCTCGACGGACGGACCTCCGTCGTACGGCCCGGGAGGATCACCTCGCTGAACCGGTCGAGCGTGGCCTCGCGCTCGTCGTCGGGGAGGGTCACGAGCCGGCCGCGGATCGTCGCGGAGCGGTAGTTGACCGAGGACTCGAACGTGGTCGGCGCGACCGCGAGCGCATCCACCGCGAAGACCGTGAACACCGCGGGGGCGCCGGCGGCGACGGCGCGCAGCGCGCCTGCTCCCGTCGAGCCGTGCAGGAGCACGCGGTCGCCGTCGCGCGCGTAGAGCATCGGTACGGCGAGGGGCTGCCCGCCGACCACGGTCGAGAGCACACCGGCCCACTGGGAGTCGAGCAGCTCGTCGAGGGCGGCGCGCTCGGTGACGCCGTACTCCGCGAGGCGGTTCAGGCGGTCCACGACTCGACCTCCAGCTCACGGGTGAAGAAGGCGCTGGACGGGCTGAGGTCGTAGTCCGCGAAGGGGCCGCACTCGACGAAACCGTGCCGGCCGTAGAGCGCGCGGGCCGGTGCGAAGACGTCCTGGGTGCCGGTCTCCAGGCTGACCCGGGTCATGCCGCGGTCGACGGCGAGGTCGAGCAGGTGCTGCACGAGGAGGCCGGCGACTCCTCGGCCGCGCGCGGCCGCCGCGGTGTGCATCGACTTGAGCTCGCCCTGTCCGTCGCCGTGGTCCTTGATCGCGCCGACCCCGATCAGCTCCCCGTCGACCCGGTAGGTGAGGAAGGTGATCGACGGATGGGTGAGGGCCTCGACGTCCAGTGCGTGCACGTCCTCGGGCGGGCTGGACGCGTTCATCAGCGCCAGGTGCGCCTCGAGCAGGCGGCGCACGTCGTCGGTCCGCGGGTCCTCGACCCCGATCACACCCTCCACGTGGCGAGGTTAGTGGAGCAGCAGCCCGGCCAGGGCGGCGGTCAGCCCGGTGTCACCGGTCTCGACGACCTCGAGCGGCAGCTCGATGCGGTCGGCCGCCGCGACGGCCAGCGCGCGCAGCTCCTCGTCCGGCTCCTGGGCGAGCCAGACCATGCGCGTGTAGTGCTGGAAGTACTCGTCGCGCAGCTCGGGCCAGCGGTCCAGGCCGAGCTCCTGCACGACGGTGCGCGCGAAGGAGCGGACCAGGAAGTCGGTGAGCAGGTAGGTGCCGGGCTGCTCGTCGAAGAGCCGCTCGACGACGTCGGCGCCGGCGTAGACGTCGTAGCAGTGCAGGCCGGCCAGCCGGCTCAGGCCGAGCTCCTCGCAGACGGTGTCGAGCGCGCCGTAGGTGCCGCAGTCGGCGTACCCCACCACGACCGCGCCGTACGACGCCCGCAGCTCGGTCGCCCGGCGGCGGACCGCGTCCGCGATCAGGTGCGGCTGGTTGTGCAGCAGCGGCGGCAGCGGGTGCACGTCGATCGGCCAGCCGGTGCGCTCGACGATCGCCTGGCAGGGCTGGGCGATCGCGCCGCAGGCGATGAGGGCGACCCGACGCTCAGAAGCCGAGCTGGTCGACGAAGCGGTCGTTGAAGTCGGCGCGGTCGGAGAGCTCGACATACGTCACCTCCTCGAGCAGCGCCTGCGCGCCGGCCCGCTCGCGCACGGACAGCAGCGCCATCTTCGCGCCCTCGCCCGCGACGTTGCCGGCCGCGACGATGCGGAGCACGGGCAGCTTCGGGACCAGGCCGATCCGCACGGCCGAGGCCGCGGACAGGTAGGAGCCGAACGACCCCGCGAGCAGCACCTGCTGGACGTCGCGGTGCTCGAGCCCGAGCTCCTCGAGCAGCAGCGTCCAGCCGGTCGAGATCGCGGCCTTGGCGAACTGGAGCTCGCGGACGTCGCGCTGCGAGAGCACGACGCAGTCCTCGGGCTCGGCGTCCGGCGTCGGCCGGTGCAGCACGAAGACGCGCTCCTGGCCGAGCATGGTGAGCCGGTCGGCCAGGGCCGGCGCGATCTCCTTGGCGACGTCGTCGGCGACGTACCGGCCGGACGCGTCGAGCAGCCCGACCCGCACCAGCTCCGCGACCGCGTCGACGAGGCCGGACCCGCACAGGCCCTTGGGCTCGACGTCACCGATCACCCCCAGCTCGACGCCCTGCTCCTCGCTGGCGCCGAGCTTCACGACCTCGATGGCGCCGTCGGCCGCGCGCATGCCGCAGCGGATCGCGCCGCCCTCGAACGCGGGACCCGCGGGGGCGGCGGTCGAGAGGATCCGGTCGCCGTTGCTGACGACGATCTCGCAGTTGGTGCCGACGTCGATGAAGAGCCGGGTGCGCTTGTCGCGGTCCATCCCGGTGGCGAGCATGCCCGCGACGATGTCGCCGCCGACGTACGCGCCGAGCGCCGGGAAGAGGGTGACCCGGGCGCGCGGGTGAAGGTCGAGGCCGAGCTCCATGGCGAGCAGGTCGGGCGGCTGCGCCGTCGACATGATGAAGGGCGCGACGCCGAGCGGCTCGGGGTCGATGCCGAGCGCGAGCGCGGTCATCGTGGCGTTGCCGGCGAGGGCCACCTCGTAGACCTGGGCCGGGTCGACGGCGCCCTCGGTGCAGACCTGGGTCGCCAGCGTGGCCAGGGTCTCCGCCGCCGCGGACCGCAGCCGGCCGAGCGCCTCGGGGTCCATCATCGTGGCGCTGATCCGGGTGATCACGTCGCCGCCGAAGGGCTGCTGCTTGTTGAGCATCGAGGCGACCGCGACCGGCGTCCCGGTGCTGACGTCGAGGAGGGTCGCGACGACGGTGGTGGTGCCGAGGTCGAAGGCGATCGCGTACGCCGCCTTCGTGGTGTCGCCGGGCTCCACGTCGATGAGCGCCTCGTCGACGACCACTGCGGTCACCTTGAAGTCGGCCTGGCGGAGCACGGTCGGCAGCCGCCGCAGGAGGTGCAGGTCGGGGGTGAGCTCGAGATCGTCGATCGCGCCGACGAGCCGCGCCAGGTCGGTGCGCTGGTCGGCGAGGGTGGGCTCGTCGAGCTCGACGTACCGCTTCTGGACGGCGGGTCGCAGGATCACCTGGCGCCCGACGCCGACGGTCGCGGCCTTGGGCCGGGTGGTCAGCGGCGGTACGTCGACGGCCATGTCCCGCGTGGCGTTGACCAGGCAGGCCAGGCGCCAGCCCTCGTCGAGCTGCTCGCGCGTGAACGTCTTGACGTCGTGCCGGGTGATGGGCGTCGACCCCTCGACCTTCACCTTGCACTTGTGGCAGGTGCCGTGGCCGCCGCAGGTGGAGTCGATGGCGATGCCGTTCCACGACGCGGAGTCGAAGACGGTGACGCCCGGCGGCACCCGGACCGAGCGCTGCGCGGTCCGCTCGGGATCCGGGTCCAGGACCGTGAACGACAGCTGCACCCGGCCGGTGCCGTCGTGCGCCTCGGGCTCGCTCACGCCGTCGCTGCCGCCTTCGCCCGGTGGGCCGCGATCCAGGCCATGCCCCACTCGTCGTGGTTGAGGAAGACGTCGGCCGCCTTGACCGCTTCGACGATCTGCGGGGTGCGGGTGTCCATGATCGCGCTGGTCAGGCCGGCGGTCATCGCCATCGGCAGCCAGGCGGCGCCCAGGGTGTGCCGGTCGGGCATGCCGAAGGAGGTGTTGGAGGCGCCGCAGGTCATGTTGACCCCGAAGTCGTCGCGGATCCGGCGCATCGTCTCCATCGTCACCAGCGAGGTCGAGGTGTCCGCGCCGATCGGCATCGCCAGCGGGTCGATCACGATGTCGGCCTGGGCGATGCCGTACTCCTCGGTGGCGACCCGGATGATCTTCGCCGTCAGGTCGAGGCGCTTGTCGGCCTCCATCGGGATCTCGTCGTGGTCGTTGGGCAGCGCGATGATCGCGGCGTCGTACTTCTTGACCAGCGGCAGGATCGCGGCGAGCCGGTCGTCCTCGGCGGTGACGGAGTTGACCAGCGCCCGGCCCTGGTAGACCGACAGCCCGGCCTCGAGCGCCTCCACGACCGAGGAGTCGATGCAGATCGGCTTGTCGGTCAGCGACTGGACGAGCCGGATCGCCTGCGCGAGCAGTTCGGGCTCGTCGGTGAGCGGGACGCCCATGTTGACGTCGAGGACGTCGGCGCCGCCCTCGACCTGCGCCTTCACGTCCTTCTCGATCGCCGACATGTCGCCGGCGCGCAGCTGCTCCTGGAAGATCCGGCGGCCGGTCGGGTTGATCCGCTCGCCGATCAGGCAGAAGCGCTGGTCGTGACCGATGACGACCTCGGCGCCGGTGCCGCGCAGCACCGTGCGGAGGGCTTCTCCGTCGTAGGACATCAGGCAGGGACCTTGGCGCGACGCTCGTCGAGCAGGGCCTTGGCCTTCTTCACCGTCGCCGAGGCGTCGGCGGCGTAGCCATCCGCACCGACGGCGTCGGCGTACTCCTGGGTGACGGGGGCCCCGCCGACCATGACGACGACCTTGTCGCGCAGGCCGGCCTTCTCGAGCGCGTTGATGTTGGCCTTGAACATCGGCATCGTCGTGGTGAGGAACGCGGAGAAGCCGACCACGTCGGGCTGGTGCTCCTCGATCGCGGCCACGAACTTCTCGGGCGCGACCTGGACGCCGAGGTCGATCACCTCGAAGCCGGCGCCCTCGAGCATGATGTTGACGAGGTTCTTGCCGATGTCGTGCACGTCGCCCTTGACCGTGCCCATGAGGAACTTGCCGATCGTCGCGACGCCGGTCTCGGCGAGCAGCGGCCGGAGCCGTTCCATCGCGCCGGCCATCGCCCGGCCGGCGATGAGCATCTCGGGCACGAAGAAGTCGCCGCGCTCGAAGCGGGCGCCGACCTCCTCGAGCGAGGGGATGAGCGCGTCGAAGAGCAGGGTCTGCGGCTCCATCTGGAGCGACAGGCCCTCCTCGGTCAGCTCGAGCACGCGCGGGGCGTTGCCGACCAGGGTCTCGTCGTACAGGCCCTGCAGGATCTCCTCTGGGGTCATGCCACACCCTCCTTGGGTGCTCGGCCGCGCAGCAGCCGCGACAGCTGCTCGGCGTGGGACGACAGGTTGGTGCCGATCTCGTCGAGGCGGTCCTCGAGGCGAGGCGTGGGGCCCGAGATGCCGAGGGCGGCGACCACGTCGCCGCGCGCACCCTGGACGGGGACGGCGACGCCGGTCAGGCCGACCTCGAGCTCGCCGTCGGTGACCGCCCAGCCGCGCTTGCGGGTGCGGATGCCGTCGTGGCGCAGCGCCTCGGGCTCGGTGATGGTGGTCGGGGTGAGCCGCTCCAGCTCATGGGCGGGGACGGGCAGCGCGCCCCAGGCGTAGAAGACCTTGCCGAGCGCGGAGGTGTGGGCCGGGACGTCGATCTCGGTCCAGTCGCGGGTGCCGAGGAGGTAGCGGCTGTCGACCTGCGCGACCTGCACGACCTTCTCGCCGCGGGTCACCGAGAGGTGCACGGTCTCCGAGGTCTCCTCGCCGATCCGCTCCATCGCCGGGCGGGCGAGACGGACCAGCTCCTCCCACGGGTCGTGGCGCGCGGCGTAGAGCCAGAAGAGGCTGCCGGCGACGTACGAGCCCTCGGGGTCGCGCTCGAGGAGGCCGCCGCGCTCGAGGGCCGCGAGCATCCGCGAGGTCGTGGACTTGGCGAGGCCGCTGGCCTCCTGGAGGTCGGCGAAGCTCAGCGGGGCGTCGGCGTGCACGACCGTCGACACCAGCGCGGCCGCGCGGTCGACGGCTTGGGTGCCGGTGGCGCTCTGCTCAACCGAGGGGGCCATGGGGTGCTTCCGTCCTGTTCCATGTTGTGGAACTGTGGTCCCACATCATGAGGTTAGGCAGGAGGGCCGATGTTCCGCAACCGGATGCCGCGCTACGAGGTGCTGTCGCAGGACGCGATGGCGACGCTGGACGCCGGGTGGCGACGCCTGGTGAGCGAGATCGGCGTGGAGTTCATGGACGCCCGCGCGCGCGACCTCTTCGCCGCGGCCGGGCAGAAGGTCGAGGACAACACCGTCTTCCTCGATCCCGAGTTCGTGCTCGAGCAGGTGGCCAAGGCGCCCAAGGAGTTCGACCTCCAGGCCCGCAACCCCGAGCACTCGGTGCACATCGGGGGTGACGCGATGGCCTTCGGCGCCGTCTACGGCCCGCCGTTCGTGCGCGAGGGCGACGTACGCCGTGACGGCACGATGGAGGACTTCCGCAACTTCGCGAAGCTCTCGCAGTCCTTCGGCGTCCTCGACTCCGCGGGCGGCGTGGTCACCGAGCCGAACGACACGCCGCTCGACAGCCGCCACCTCGACATGACCTACGCGCTGCAGACGCTGACCGACAAGATCTACATGGGCAACGTGGTCTCGGGGGTCAACGCCGCGGACACGATCGCGATGACCGAGATCCTCTTCGGCTCGCGCGCGACGATCGAGGAGACGCCGGCGCTGATCTCGCTGATCAACTGCAACAGCCCGCTGCGCTGGGACGACCGGATGCTCGAGGCGCAGTTCGAGTACTCCGCCGCCAACCAGGCGGTCGTGCTCACGCCGTTCATCCTGATGGGCGCGATGTCGCCGGTGACGATTCCAGCCGCGCTCGTGCAGCAGATCGCGGAGGCGCTGTCCGGCATCGCCCTGTCGCAGCTGATCCGGCCCGGTTGCCCCGTGGTCTTCGGGTCGTTCCTCTCCAACATCGACATGCAGTCCGGCTCGCCGACCTTCGGGACGCCGGAGTCCGGCATCGGCCTGCTCTGCACCGGCCAGATCGCGCGGCACTTCGGGCTGCCGTTCCGCACCGGCGGCGGCCTGACCTCCGCCCAGGTGCCGGACGCGCAGGCCGGCTACGAGGCGATGATGACGCTGCTGCCGACCTTCCTGGCCGGCGCCAACTGGGTGATGCACTCGGCCGGCTGGCTCGAGGGCGGCCTGGTGTCGGGCTACGAGAAGTTCGTCATCGACTGCGAGCTGGTGCAGATGCTCCAGCACGAGTTCACGCCGCTGGAGATCGACGAGGCGTCGCTGGCCTTCGACGCCCACCAGGAGGTCGGCCACGGCGGCCACTTCCTCGGTGCCATGCACACGATGGAGCGCTTCCGCACCTGCTTCTACCGCCCGTTCCTCTCCTCCTCGGAGAACTACGAGCGGTGGATGCGCAACGGCGCCAAGGACACCGCCGTGCGCGCCGGCGAGGTCTACCAGAAGCGGCTCGAGGAGTACGAGCAGCCGCCGCTCGACGAGGCGACCCGCGAGGAGCTCGAGGCCTACGTCGTACGCCGGCGGGCGGAGCTCGGCGACTGACCCGGCCGGGCCGACGCGGCAGCGGCGGGTTTCCCCGGCCGGCCGGGGAAACCCGCCCGACACGCAGGCGCCTCCCGGCGTGCCGGGCGGGTTTCGGCTGACCACCCCGCGCCACCCGCGCCGGGCTGCGCCATTCCGGCGGGCGCTGGTCCAGTCCGGGTCGGCGCGGCGGGTTCAGGCGAACCCGCGGGCGGGCACCCCTCCGGGTATGACCCAGCTCACCTCGGGCGACCCGCTGTCCGCGTGGGAATCCGCCCTCAAGCCCGCACGCGGTTACGCCCGCGTGCAGTTCCTCAGCGCCCTGCTCTCGCGGCGCCCCGAGCTCGTCGGTGTCTACGAGCCGGCGGACGTCGCCACGGAGGCGATCCGCTGGACCGCCTGACCCGACTCGGACGGCGCTTTCAAAAGTCTAGTGAGTAACTAGACTTTGGGCATGAATGGCGCACTGCTCGGCATGGCCGGGTCCACGGTCGTCGCGATCGCGCTGACCGAGACCTTCGCGATGCTGCCGGTCGCGGCCGCGGCGTACGCCGCCGCCTGGTGGGTACTGCGCCTCGAGCAGCACTCCACGCGACAGGGGACCCGTCGATGACCACTGACGAGCAGCAGCAGTTCGAGTCCGAGGCCGACGCCCGCACGGCCCGCGCCAGCGTGCGCGCCCGGCACCTCGCCGAGCTGATGGAGCGGCGCCCCGACCTCTTCGGCGTGCACCCCGCCGCCGACCTCGTGGCCGACTCGGTGCGCTGGACGGCCTGAGTCACCTGCGGGTCACGGCTGCTGACAGCCGGACCCCGCAGGCGCCACCGCTAGCGGAAGACGACGGTCCGCGAGCCGTTCAGCAGGACCCGCGACTGGGAGTGCCAGCGGACCGCGCGGGAGAGCACCTGCGCCTCGACGTCGCGTCCGGCGCCGACCATGGCGTCCTGGTCGTAGCCGTGGTCGACGCGCATGATGTCCTGCTCGATGATCGGCCCCTCGTCGAGGTCGGCCGTCACGTAGTGGGCGGTCGCGCCGACCAGCTTCACGCCGCGGTCGTAGGCCTGGTGGTAGGGCTTGGCGCCCTTGAAGCTCGGCAGGAACGAGTGGTGGATGTTGATCGCCCGCCCCGCGAGCGAGCGGCACAGCCCGTCGGACAGCACCTGCATGTAGCGGGCCAGCACGACCAGGTGGACGTCGAGCTCCTCGACGAGCTCGAGCAGGCGGGCCTCCGCCTGCGGCTTGGTGTCCGGGGTGACCGGCACGTGGAAGAAGGGCACGCCGTACGACGCGGCCATGTCGGCGGCGTCGGGGTGGTTGGAGACGATCGCCGGCACGTCGATCTGCAGCGAGCCGGTGCTCGTGCGGAAGAGCAGGTCGTTGAGGCAGTGCAGCTGCTTGGAGACCATGATCAGCGTGCGGTACGGCGCCCGCGCGTCCCAGAGCTCGAAGCGCATCTCGAACTCCGCGGCGATGGGCGCGAACTCCGTGCGCAGCTGGTCGGCGGTCGTGGTGCCGGGCACCTCGACGTCGATGCGCATGAAGAAGGTGCCGCTGAGCCGGTCGCCGAACTGCTGGCTCTCGAGGATGTTGCCGCCGTGCTCGACCAGGAAGCCGGAGACGGCGTGCACGATGCCGGGCCGGTCGGGGCAGGACAGGATCAGGACGAAGTCACCCGCCGCGATGGTCGGGGGCGCGAGAGAGGGCACGGTCTCACCTTCGCATCAGTGTTGCGCTGATCGAAACAGTTTCTGCGATACGCAACAAACTCGGCTACTGTCGCCATCGTGAACGACGCGAGCGCCGGCGTCCAGTCGGTCGACCGGGCGCTGACCATCCTCGAGGTCCTCGCCCGGGTCGGCGAGGCGGGCGTCACCGAGATCGCCGGCGAGCTGGGCGTCCACAAGAGTACGGCGTTCCGCCTCGTGGCCACGCTCGAGTCCCACCGTCTCGTCGAGCAGACGACCGACCGCGGCCGCTACCGGCTCGGGGTCGGCGTGCTGCGCCTCGCCGGTGCCACCACCGCGCGGCTCGACCTCGTCCAGGAGGCCCGCCCGGTCTGCCGCCAGCTCGCCGCGGACAGCGGCGAGACCGTCAACATCGCCGTGCTCTCCGAGAGCTCCGCGCTCTACCTCGACCAGGTCGCCGGATCGTCCGCGCTGCAGCCGCACAACTGGGTCGGCCAGCACATCCCGCTGCACGCGACCAGCAACGGCAAGGTGCTGCTCAGTGGTCTGGACGACAAGCGGGTCACCGAGGTGCTCGGCACGCTGTCGCGCTACACCCCGATGACCATCACGACGAAGGCCAAGCTGCGCGCCGAGCTCGAGGACGTCCGCGAGCGTGGGTACGCCGTCGCCGTCGACGAGCTCGAGGAGGGACTCACCGCGGTGGCCGCCCCGATCCGCAACGCGCACGGCGACGTGATCGCCTCGATGAGCGTCTCGGGCCCGACGTTCCGCCTCCCCGACCCCCGCGTCGAGGAGGTCCTGCCGCTGCTGCTGACCGCCGCCGAGGAGGTCTCGCACCGCCTCGGCTGGGGTCACCGCTGACATCACCAGAGCGTTACATCTGGTCGCTTCCCCTTGACGGGGCGGTGGCCGCTCACCATCCTCAGGCCTAACAACCGGTTGCGCGGAGAGCATCGCGTTGCGTGATACGCAACATAACGCTCGTCGCGCGGGGAGTGGGTCGCAGGGTGGCTGAGCTCTACCTCGACGGCGCGTGGACGAGCGCGCAGGGTGGCGCGCGCCGCGAGATCCGGTGCCCGGCCGACGGGTCGCTCGTCGCCGAGGTCGACGAGGCCACGGCCGTCGACACCGAGGCCGCGATCGCCGCGGCGTACCGCGCCTTCCACGAGGGGCCCTGGCCGCACACCTCCAGCCGCGAGCGCGGCGACCTGCTGCTCACCGTCGCGGACCTGCTCGAGCGCGACGCCGACGACGTCGCGCGGATGGAGTCGCTCGACACCGGCAAGCGCTTCGTCGAGAGCCAGTACGACGTGGCCGACGTCGTCTCGGTCTTCCGCCACTACGGCCGGGTCGCGGCCGAGGACGCGGGGCGGGTCGTCGACACCGGCAACCCCGACGTGGTCAGCCGGATCGTCCACGAGCCGGTCGGCGTCTGCGGCCTGGTGACGCCCTGGAACTACCCGCTGCTCCAGGTGTCCTGGAAGGTCGCGCCCTGCCTCGCCGCCGGCAACACGTTCGTGCTCAAGCCGAGCGAGCTGACCCCGCACACCGCGATCCACCTGATGCGCCTCCTGGAGGAGGCCGGCCTGCCGGCGGGCGTCGGCAACCTCGTGCTCGGCGCCGGTGCCACGGCCGGCGCGCCGCTCTCGACCGACCCGCGCGTCGACCTGGTCTCCTTCACCGGCGGTCTGGAGACCGGGCGACGGCTGATGGCCGCGGCGGCCGGCACGGTCAAGAAGGTCGCGCTCGAGCTGGGCGGCAAGAACCCCAACATCGTCTTCGCCGACGCCGACCTCGACGTCGCCCTCGACTTCGCGCTCACCGCGGTCTTCCTGCACTCCGGCCAGGTCTGCTCGGCCGGCGCGCGGCTCGTCGTCGAGGAGTCGATCCACGACGAGTTCGTCGACCGGCTCGTCGAGCGGGCAGAGCGGATCCGCATCGGTGGACCCTTCGACGACAAGGCGGAGACCGGACCCCTCACCAGCGCCGCGCACCGCGACAAGGTCGAGGCGTACGTCGGGCGCGGGATCGCCGAGGGGGCGATCCTGCGCACCGGCGGACGGCGTCCCGACGACCCCACGCTCGCCGGGGGCTTCTACTACCTGCCCACGATCCTGGACGGCTGCACGAGTGGGATGTCGGTGACCCAGGACGAGTCCTTCGGCCCGGTGCTCACCGTCGAGACCTTCGCGGGTGAGGACGACGCGGTCCGGATCGCCAACGACTCGATCTACGGACTGGCCGGCGCGGTCTGGACCCAGGACGCCGGCAAGGGACAACGGGTCGCGGGCCGGCTGCGGATGGGCACGGTGTGGATCAACGACTACCACCCCTACGTCCCCCAGGCCGAGTGGGGCGGCTACAAGCAGTCCGGCATCGGCCGCGAGCTCGGCAGCGCGGGACTCGACGAGTACCGCGAGACCAAGCACGTCTGGCACAACATCCGCCCGGCCGAACAACGCTGGTTCCAGGGATAGGGGTCGGGTCATGGGTGCGGACCGGTACGACTACGTCATCGTCGGTGGCGGCTCGGCCGGGTGCGCGCTCGCCAACCGGCTCTCCGCCGACCCCGGTACGACGGTCCTCGTGCTGGAGGCCGGCCGCTCCGACTTCCGGATCGACCCGTTCATCCACATGCCGGCCGCGCTGCCCTTCCCGATCGGCAACCGGCTCTACGACTGGAAGTACGAGACCGACCCGGAGCCGGAGCTGAACAACCGGAGGGTCTACCACGCCCGCGGCAAGGTGCTCGGCGGGTCGAGCTCGATCAACGGGATGATCTTCCAGCGCGGCAACCCGCTCGACTACGAGCGCTGGGCCGCCGAGCCGGGGATGAAGGAGTGGGACTACCTCCACTGCCTGCCCTACTTCAAGCGCATGGAGCGCCGGATCCTCGAGGACGGCAGCAGCGGCGCGGACGCGTGGCGCGGCGGCGACGGGCCGCTCGTGCTCGAGCGTGGGCCCGCCGACAACCCGCTCTTCGGCGCCTTCTTCGAGGCCGCGCAGCAGGCCGGCTACCCGCTCACCGACGACGTCAACGGCTACCGCCAGGAGGGCTTCGCGCCCTTCGACCGCAACGTCCACCGCGGCCGCCGGCTCTCCGCCGCCCGCGCCTACCTGCACCCGGTCCGGCACCGCAAGAACCTCAAGGTCGAGACCCTCGCCTTCGCCACCGGGCTGCGCGTGCAGGGCAAGCGCGTGGTCGGCGTCGACTACCTGCGCGCCGGCCGCGCCCGTCGTACGGCGCACGCCGGCGAGGTGATCCTCTGCGGCGGCGCGATCAACTCGCCGCAGCTGCTCCAGCTCTCCGGCATCGGCGACCAGGCGCTGCTGGGCGGTCTCGGCATCCCGGTCGTGCAGCACCTGCCCGGCGTCGGCGCCAACGCGCAGGACCACCTCGAGGTCTACGTGCAGTACGCCTCGAAGCAGCCGGTCTCGATCGCGCCCGGCCTCGCGTGGCGCAAGCGGCCGGGCATCGGCTACCAGTGGCTCGTCCACCGCCGCGGCCTCGGCGCCACCAACCACTTCGAGGGCGGCGGCTTCGCGCGCAGCAACGAGGACGTCGACTACCCCAACCTGATGTTCCACTTCCTCCCCGTCGCCATCCGGTACGACGGGTCCGCGCCGACCGAGGGCCACGGCTACCAGGTGCACATCGGTCCGATGTACGCCGACACCCGCGGCCACGTGAAGGTCCGGAGCCGCGACCCCAAGCAGCACCCGTCGATCCTCTTCAACTACCTCTCGACGCCCAACGACCGGCGCGAGTGGGTCGAGGCGATCCGGGTCGCGCGGGACATCCTCAACCAGCCGGCGTTCGCGCCGTACAACGACGGCGAGCTCTCGCCCGGCAAGGCCGTCGAGACCGACGAGGAGATCCTCGCCTGGGTCCGCGCCGACGCCGAGACCGCGCTGCACCCGTCGTGCACGGCCAAGATGGGCGTCGACGACACGGCGGTCGTCGACCCGTCGTCGATGCGCGTGCACGGCGTCGACGGGCTGCGCGTCGTCGACGCCTCGGTCTTCCCCTACGTCACCAACGGCAACATCTACGCCCCGGTGATGATGGTCGCCGAGAAGGCCGCCGACCTCATCGCGGGCAACACCCCGCTCCCGCCCGCCGACGTGCCGTTCTACCGCTACCGCGACGGCATGCCGCTCTATCCCGAGGAGTCGTCATGACCGACGCCGCGCTGACCGTGAAGGACCTCTGGAAGATCTTCGGCCGCGGTGCCGACAAGATCATCGGTACGCCGGACGCGGACCTCTCGCGCGCCGACCTGAAGGCCAAGACGGGCTGTGTCGTCGGCGTCCGCGACGTCTCCTTCGAGGTCGCACCGGGTGAGGTGTTCGTGGTCATGGGCCTGTCCGGCTCCGGCAAGTCGACGCTGGTGCGCTGCCTGACCCGGCTGATCGAGCCGACCGCCGGCGAGGTCGTCATCGACGGGCACGACATCACCAAGGCCAACGAGTCCGAGCTGCGCGAGCTGCGCCGTACCCACGCCTCGATGGTCTTCCAGCACTTCGGCCTGCTGCCGCACCGCCAGGTGATCGACAACGTCGCCTACGGCCTGGAGGTCCGCGGCGTCGGACGCAAGGAGCGCCGCGAGAAGGCCGCCGAGATCGTCGACCTGGTCGGGCTGTCGGGCTACGAGATGTCCTACCCCGACCAGCTCTCCGGCGGCATGCAGCAGCGCGTCGGCCTGGCCCGGGCGCTCGCCAACGACCCGTCGCTGCTGCTCTTCGACGAGCCGTTCTCCGCGCTGGACCCGCTGATCCGGCGGGACATGCAGAACGAGGTGATCCGGCTCCACCACGAGCTCGGCAAGACGATGGTCTTCATCACCCACGACCTGCAGGAGGCGCTCAAGCTCGGCGACCGGATCCTGATCATGCGCGACGGCGAGATCGTGCAGATCGGCACGCCGGACGAGGTGGTCGGCGCGCCGGCCGACGACTACGTCAAGGACTTCACCTCCGAGGTGCCCAAGTCGCACGTGCTGACGCTCAAGTGGGTGATGCGTGAGCCCGACGGCCAGGCGGTCGACGGTCCGGTGCTGCGGTCCGACCAGATCGTCCGCGACGCGGCCCGCACGGTGCTGGACCACCGTGGGCCCTGCCGGGTCGTCGACGGCGACACCGTGGTCGGGCTGGTGGACGACGAGGACATCCTCCGGGTCGTCGTGGCCGAGGAATCGCTCGCATGACGACCGCCGCGACCAGCTCCAGGGCCCGGATCCGGGACGAGGGCCGGGTCGTCGCGGTGGTGCGCGCCCACCCGCGGCTGTGGGCGCTGCTCGCCGTCGTCGTGGGCTGGGTGATCGTCTGGTCGTTCACCGAGGGCACCCACACGCTGCACATCGGCACCTCCACGAGCACCGGCGTCCACGACTGGCTCCAGGACCTCAGCGAGAACCTCCAGGACGCCTTCGCCTCGCCGTCCGACATCGTCGTCCGGATCATCAGCGGCCTCTCCGACGGCCTGGACTCGATCTTCACCTGGCTGCAGCACCTGTTCACGGTTGCGCCGTTCCCGCGGCCGTTCCCGCAGTTCGGCTGGCTCGGGATCGTCGCGCTGGCCGCGCTGGCGACCTTCGCGATCGCGGGGTGGCGGCTGGTCCTGCTCGTGGTGCCGGCGTTCCTGCTCTTCGGCTTCCTCGGCTTCTGGACCGAGTCGGTCGACACCCTGCTGATCACCCTCTTCTCGGTGGTCTTCTCCTGCCTCGTCGGGATCCCGCTCGGCATCTGGATGGCGCACAGCAAGGTCGTCTCGGCGATCGTCACGCCGGTCCTCGACGTGATGCAGACGATGCCGTCCTTCGTCTACCTGCTGCCCTTCAGCATCCTCTTCGGCATCGGTCCCGCCGCGGCGATCATGGTCACCCTCGTCTACGCGACCCCGCCGGTCATCCGGATCTCCGCCCACGGCCTGCGCACGGTCAACCCCGGCGTCGTCGAGGCGACCTCGTCGCTCGGTCAGACCGCGTGGCAGCGGCTGGTCAAGGTCGAGCTCCCGCTCGCGAAGCGCACCATCATCGTCGGCGTCAACCAGACGATCATGGCCGCGCTGGCGATGGCCACGATCGCGGCGTACATCGACGGTCCCGGCCTCGGGCAGCCTGTGATCGACGGGCTCCAGCGCAACCAGTTCGGCACGGCGGCGGTCGCCGGCATCTGCATCGTGGTGCTCGCGATCACGCTCGACCGCACGACCACCGCCGCGAGCGTCCGCGCCGAGCAGGCCCGTCGCGCCGGCAACCACGGCCGTCGCCTGCGCCGGATCGTGCTGGTCGCCGGATCGGCCGGGACCCTGGTCGCCCTCTACCTCTCACACATGTACGTGTGGGCGAACGAGTTCCCCTCGAGTCCGGACCTCGGTACCCCCATACGCAACGCGGTCGACGACTTCGGCGACTGGCTGCTCACCGACCTCTCCGGCTTCACCACCTCGATCCAGGACGGCTTCACCAACTGGTTCCTCAACCCGGTGCAGAGCCTGGTCGCCGAGTCGCCGTGGTTCGTCACCGGCCTCGCGCTGCTGCTGATCGCGATGATCGTCGGCGGCCTGCGCGCCCTCGTCGCGACGTTCGTCTGCCTGGCCGGGATCTACCTCCTCGACCTCTGGTACAACGCGATGGTCACGCTGACCTCGGTGCTCGTCGCGACCGTGCTCGTCGTGGCGATCGCCGTCGTGCTCGGCGTCGCGATGGGCCGCAACCTCACCACGGACCGGGTGCTGCGCCCCTTCCTGGACGCCGGCCAGACGATCCCGCCGTTCGTGCCGCTGATCCCGGTGCTCATCCTCTTCGGACCCAACCGCTTCACCGCGATCATCGCCGGCGTCATCTACGCCGCGCCGATCGCGACCAAGCTGGTCGCCGACGGCATCCGCGGGGTCTCCTCCGAGACGATCGAGGCGTCGCGCTCGACCGGCGCCAACCGGTGGCAGGAGATCACCAAGGTCCAGCTCCCGATGGCGCGGGGCTCGGTGCTGCTGGCCACCAACCAGGGTCTGCTCTACGTGCTGTCGATGGTGGTCATCGGCGCGATGGTCGGCGCCGGTGGTCTCGGCTTCGACATCATCTGGGGCTTCCGGCAGGCCGACTTCGTCGGCAAGGGCCTCGCCGCCGGCATCACCATCGTGCTCCTCGGGATCATGCTCGACCGGATCACGACGTACGGCGCCGCGCGCGCGGGAGAGAGCGCCACCCTCAAGGCCGGACGACGCCCGCAGCGCGGGCCGTCCACGATGCTCGGATGAATCGTCACTAAGAGAAATGGAAGGTCGAAGATGAGAGTCAAGCGCACGCTGGCGGGGTTCTCCGCCCTCGTGACGGCGTCGGTGCTCACGCTCGGTGCGTGTGGTGGCGACTCCATCCAGAACGCCGACGAACCGGCGGGGACCAAGGACTGCGGTGACCTGAACATGGCGGTCAACCCGTGGGTCGGCTACGAGGCGGACGCCTACGTGGTCGGCTACCTGGCCCAGACCAAGCTCGGGTGCACGGTCAACTACAAGAACCTCGACGAGCAGGTGTCGTGGAAGGGCTTCGGGACCGGCTCGGTCGACGTGGTCATCGAGAACTGGGGGCACCCGGAGCTCGCGAAGAAGTACATGACCGACCAGGGCGGCGACGGCAGTGCGGTCGACGCAGGCCTGACCGGCAACGACGGGGTCATCGGCTGGTACGTCCCGCCGTGGATGGCCGACAAGTACCCGGACATCACCAACTGGGAGAACCTCAACAAGTACGCCGACATGTTCAAGACCAGCGAGTCGGGCGACCTCGGCACCCTCTACGACGGTGACCCGGGCTTCGTGACCAACGACGAGGCGCTGGTGAAGAACCTCGACCTGAACTTCAAGGTCGTCTACGCCGGCAGCGAGAACGCGCTGATCGAGGCCTTCCGCACCGCGGAGGAGAACAAGAAGCCGATGATCGGCTACTTCTACGAGCCGCAGTGGTTCCTGGCGGAGGTGCCGCTGGTCAAGGTGGACCTGCCGAAGTACACGGACGGCTGCGACGCCGACCCGGACAAGGTCGCCTGCGACTACCCGCCCTACCCGCTCAACAAGATCGTCTCGTCGGACTTCGCCGACTCCGGCAGCCCGGCGTACGACCTCGTCAAGGCGTTCAGCTGGACCAACGACGACCAGAACCTGGTCGCGAAGTACATCGCCGAGGACGGCATGGACCCCGAGGACGCCGCGAAGAAGTGGGTCGACGCCAACCCGGACAAGGTCGCCCCCTGGCTCGAGGCGGCCGGCGTCTCCAGCTGACCGGCTGACCCACGATCACCCACCCCGGCCGGGGGTTGACCTCCCGGCCGGGGCCGGGCGATCCTTGTCGTAGTTTCGTATGGCGAATCACGTTGCGTGATACGCAACGCAGGCACCATCCCTCGGACACAGACCGGAGAGCTCCATGGCCACCGTTCCCGCCTCGGCCAAGGTCGTCGTGATCGGCGCCGGCATCGTCGGCAACAGCCTCGTCCACCACCTCGCGCGGCTCGGCTGGCGCGACCTGGTGCAGATCGACAAGGGCCCGCTGCCCAATCCGGGCGGCTCGACCGGCCACGCGTCGAACTTCATCTTCCCGGTGGACCACTCCCGCGAGATCACGGACCTGACCCTCGACTCCATGAGGCAGTACAAGGAGATGGGCGTCTTCACGGAGTCGGGTGGCTTCGAGATCGCGCGCACCGAGGAGCGCATGGAGGAGCTGCGTCGCCGGATGTCGTCGGCGAAGGCGTGGGGGATCGAGGCCGAGCTCGTCGAGCCGGCCTTCGTGAAGGAGAAGGTCCCCTTCATCGAGGAGGACCAGTTCATCGGCGCCTTCTGGACGCCGAGCGTGGGCGTCGTCGACTCGCTGCGCGCCGGCACGATCATGCGCGACGGCGCGGTCGAGTCCGGCGCCCTGACCACCGTCCCCAACGTCGAGGTGCTCGGGCTCGACGTGGAGGACGGGCGGATCAGGCGGGTGCGGACCGACCAGGGCGACATCGAGACCGAGTACGTCGTCATCGCGTGCGGGGTCTGGAGCCCGAAGATCGGCGACATGGCGGGCGTCTCGATCCCGCTCACGCCGGCGGTGCACCAGATGATCAGCGTCGGCCCGTGCCCGCAGCTGTCCGAGCGGGAGGGCGAGATCTCCTTCCCGATCGTCCGGGACATGGACACCTTCTGCTACGAGCGCCAGCACGGCGCCGACATGGAGGTCGGCTCCTACGCCCACCGGGCGATCCTCCACGAGCCGGAGGAGATCCCCTCGATCGAGCAGGCGAAGCTGTCGCCGACCGAGATGCCCTTCACCTCCGACGACTTCGATCCGCAGCTCGAGCAGGCCTACGAGCTGATGCCGGAGCTGCTCGGCGCCGAGGGCGCCGAGATGCGCTACGCCATCAACGGCCTGCTCTCGTTGACCTGCGACGGCAGCCCGATCCTCGGCGAGAGCCACGTCGCCGGCCTCTGGACCGCCTCCGCGGTCTGGATCAAGGAGGGTCCCGGCGTCGGGCGCGCGGTCGCGGAGTGGATGGTCAACGGCCACTCCGAGATCGACGTCAGCCACAGCGACATCGCGCGCTTCCACCCCCACCAGCTGCGCCGCGAGCACACCCGGCTGCGCACCACCGAGTCCTTCATCAAGACCTACGGCATCGTGCACCCGGCCGAGCAGTACGAGTCCGACCGCGACCAGCGGCTCGCCCCGATGCACGAGTCGCAGCAGAAGCTCGGCGCCGTCTTCTTCGAGACCGGCGGCTGGGAGCGGCCGCACTGGTACGAGTCCAACGCCGGGCTCCTCGAGCAGTACGGCGACGCCGTGATGCCGCGCGAGCACGAGTGGGACGCCCGCTGGTGGAGCCCGATCATCAACGCCGAGCACCTGCGGATGCGCGAGGCGGCGGGCGTGATCGACCTGTCGGCGTTCGAGGTCTTCGACATCGAGGGTCCGGGCGCGCTCGACGCCGTGCAGGTCACCTGCGTGGCGCAGTGCGACGTCCCCGTCGGCAAGGTGATCTACACGCCGGTGCTCGACCCCAAGGGCGGTTTCAAGTCCGACCTCACGGTGATGCGGCTCGGCGACGACCACTTCCGGGTGGTCACCGGCGCCGCGCACGGGCCGGCCGACCGTCAGTGGTTCGCCGCGCACGTGCCTGCCGGCACCACGCTGACCAACCGCACCGACGACGTCGTCACCATCGGCCTCTGGGGCCCGAGGGCCCGGGACATCCTGGCCTCGCTGACCTCCGCGGACGTCAGCGACGCCGGCTTCGGCTTCCTGACCTGCCGCGAGATCGCGGTCGGCGACGTCACCGTCCTGGCCTCGCGGATCTCCTACGTCGGCGAGCTCGGCTGGGAGCTCTACGTCGCGGCCGACGACGCCGCCGGGCTGTGGGACACGCTGCTCGACGCGGGGGCGGCGTACGGCGCGGTGCCCGTGGGCATCGGCGTCTACGGCACCACGGGCCGCATCGAGAAGGGCTACCGGGCGTTCGGCTACGAGCTCGACGCCGAGCGGTCGATCGTCGAGGCCGGCATGCAGCGGCCGAAGGTGAAGGCCGCCGACTTCGTCGGCAAGGAGGCCTACCTGGCCCAGCGGGAGTCCTCGCCGGCCGCGGTGCTCTGCACGCTCGTCGTCGACGACCACACCTCGGCATCCGGGGTGAAGCGCTACATGCTCGGCGGGGAGCCGGTCCTGACCCGCGACGGCGGCACGCTGACCGACGGCCACGGCCACCACCCCTACGTCACGACTGCCGGCTCCGCGCCCTCGCTGGGCAAGCACCTGCTGCTCGCCTACCTGCCGCCCGCCGAGGCGGTGATCGGCAACGAGCTCGCCGTGTCCTACATGGAGGAGCTCTACCCGGTCACCGTCGGCTCGGTCGACGCGACGGCCCTCCTCGACCCCTCGAACGAGCGCATTCGATGACCACCCTGGTCTGCATCAAGCGGGTCGTCGACTCCTCCAGCGAGGTCGTGCTGACCGACGACGCGCAGGCCGTCGACGGCCGGTACGCCGGCTTCACGATGAGCGCGCACGAGGAGTGCGCGGTCGAGATCGCGGTCCAGCTGGGCGATGCCACGGTGATGACGCTCGGCGACGCCGACGCGGTCGAGCAGCTGCGGGCGGCGCTCGCCGTCGGCTGCACCGCCGCGACCCACGTCGTCGCCGACCCGCAGACCTTCGGCCCGGCCGACGTGGCGCGCGAGATCGCCGCCGTCGTCCGCGACTCCCAGGAGTCCGGGGGAGGCCACGACCTGGTGCTGCTCGGCAACGACGCCGCCGACAGCGGCGACTTCCAGGTCGGCATCCGGCTCGCCTACGAGCTCGGCTGGCCCGTGGTCAACGGCGTCACCAACGTCTCGGTCGCCGACGGTCAGGTCGCCGCGAGTGGCGCCGGGCCGGACGGCCACGAGACCTACCGGCTCCCGCTGCCCGCCGTCGTCACCGTCCTCGAGGGCGGCGTGGAGCCCCGCTACCCGACCGTGCCCGGCCGGATGAAGGCCAAGAAGGTCGCCATCGACGAGCGCACCCCGACCGCCGAGCCGGCCGGTCCGGGCCGCGTGCGGCTGCTGCTCCCGCCGCCCGCGCCGTCCGACGTGCAGATCCTCGGCAAGGGTGCGGAGGCCGCGCCGGCCGTGGTCGACGTGCTCGAACAGCTGGGGGTGCTGTCCCGATGATCCTGGTGCTGGTGGAGACCTCGCTCGCGGGCGATGCCGTCGAGGTGTCCCGCGAGGCGGTCACCTTCGCTCGCGACCTGTCCGCAGCGGGCGGTGGCGTCCCGATCGACGTGGTGCTGGTCGGTGAGCCGTCCGCGTCGCTGGTCGACGAGCTCGCGGCGTACGGCGTACGTCGTGTGCACGCGTTGACCGGTCCGGCCTTCGAGGCGTTCTCGGGCGCCGCCTGGGCGTCGGGCGTCCTCGCGGTCCGCGAGACCGCGGGCTCGGTCGTGGTGATGGCTGCCGGCACCCCGCGGGGCAACGAGGTGATGGCTCACGTCGGAGCACGGGCCGGGGTGGCGATGGCCGCCAACGTGCTGTCCTTCGGCGGTCTCTCACCCTTCACGGTCACCCGGCAGGTGGTCGGCGGTGCGGCGCTCGAGGAGATGCAGCTCTCGCAGCGACCGGCGGTCTTCACCGTCGCCGGGCACGCGGTCGAGGCGGCTCCGGCCGACGCGCCGGGCCCGGCCGAGGTCGTCGTCGAGACGCCGGCCGTCGCGGAGGCCGACCTGGTCGCGCGGGTGGTGTCCACCGAGGAGCCCGAGCCGGACCTGTCCGGGTCGCTGAAGTCGGCGAAGGTCGTGGTCGGCGCGGGCCGCGGCGCCGGGTCGTCGGACGGCTTCGGGGACCTGCTCGAGCTGACCGAGCTGCTCGACGCCTCGCTCGGCGTCTCCCGCGTCGTCACCTCGCTCGGCTGGCGGCCGCACCACGAGCAGGTCGGCCAGACCGGCTCCCGGATCTCGCCGGACCTCTACATCCCGTGCGGCATCAGCGGCGCGATCCAGCACTGGGCGGGCTGCTCGTCGGCGAAGGCGATCCTCGCGATCAACACCGACGCCGAGGCGCCGATGGTCACCAAGGCGACGTACGCCGTGATCGGCGACCTGCACGAGGTGGTCCCGGCGATCAACGCCGAGATCCGGCGCCGCCGGGGGTAGCCGGGTCCCGCCCGGGGTAGACGTACCCTCGTCACCTGGGGAGGGGTTATGCGACTGGCGCGCGCGCTCGGCACGGCGGCACTCATGGGTGCGCTGACGGCGTCGCTGACCGCCTGCGACGGCGGCGGCGAGCACGCCGGCGACCCGGCGTCGTCGACGCCGCCGACCGACCCCGGCGCCTCCGCGTCCGGGTCGCCGACGGCGACCGCGTCCGTCCTCGACCCGGCCCACGCGGTCGACCCGCCGGGCAAGCGGACCGGTGCGATCGCGCCCGCCGACATCGTGGTCAACGGCGCCGCGACGATCCCGCAGGACCGGATCGACGCGATCGAGAAGCTGGAGGGGGTCCAGGACGTCGAGCAGATCTCGCTCGCCTCGATCCCGATCGAGAACCGCACGATCCGGGTCGCGGCGGTCGACCCCGCGACCTACCGCAACTGGGTCACGAAGGCCGACAGCGCCCAGGCCGACACGTTCTGGCAGCGCGTCGCCGGCGGCGAGCTGGCGATCCGACCGGGGCTGGTCAAGCGTTCCCCGATCGACAAGAACGACTACCTCGCCCTCGGCAGCACCGACGACGCGGTGAAGGTGCACGTCGGCGCCTACTCCGCGCAGTCCTGGCTGGTCGACGCCGTCGTCAACGACACCTACATCGACGACCTCGGCATGACGGAGGGCAACGCGCTGCTGATCCGGACCGGCGGCACCGCCCCGGAGCCGCTGCGCAAGCCGATCGAGAAGATCCTCAAGGGCACCGACACGACCGTCTCGATGACCGATGCCGTCGCCCGCTACGGCCTGGACCCGGGTGTCGTGCAGACCGCCGTCGTCGTCGGCACCATCGCCGACGCCGTCGGCACCTACCGCTACACCGTCCTCGGCGGCGGCCACATCGCCCCCGACCCCGCATGGGTGGCCTCGCACATCACCACCGAGACGGTGCCGATCCTCGGCAACGTCACCTGCAACAAGCTGATCTTCCCCCAGCTCAAGGCCGCCCTCCAGGACGTGCAGGCCCAGGGCCTCGCCGACAAGATCCACCCGAGCCAGTACGCCGGCTGCTACTACCCCCGCTTCATCGCCGGCACCACCACGCTCTCCAACCACGCCTTCGGTCTCGCCCTCGACATCAACGCCGTCGAGAACCAGCGCGGCACCGCCGGCCAGATCGACCGCGGCGTCGTCGCGATCTTCAAGCACTGGGGCTTCACCTGGGGCGGCGACTGGCACTACACCGACCCGATGCACTTCGAGATGAACCAGCTGGTCCGCCCCGGCTGATCCTCCCGCCGGGACTACGGTGATGGCGTGCTGCCCGAGCCGACGCCGAGGCTCCGCTTCCGCGAGATGACCGAGGCGGACCTGCCGGACATCTCCTCGCTGGACCTCGGGGGCTCGCGCGGACCTGAGGGCTGGATCTCGTGGAACCGACGCAACTACACCGAGCACGGGTTCGGTCTGTGGGTCCTCGAGACCCACGCCGGGGAGTTCGTCGGCGACTGCGGCCTGACCATGCAGGAGGTCGAGGGAGAGTGGTTCGTCGAGGCCGGGTGGCACGTCCGTCCGGACCTGCGGGGTCGGGGATACGCGCCTGAGGCGGGCCTGGCCGTCCGCGAGGTCGCTCGCACTTCGGGGGTCGGGCATCTCATCGCCATCATCCGTCCGGACAACGAACCGTCGCAGCGGGTGGCAGTGAAGATCGGTCTCGCACTCGAGCGCGAGGTGGAGAAGGGCGGAGCACCGGCGCTGGTCTTCGGTGCTGACCTGTAGGGGCCGAGCCAGTGCCGGCTCCACGGGCCTCCTATAAGCGTCGGTGGAAGGTGACGCTGCCGTTGGGGTGGTGGGTCAAGTCGTAGCCGGTGTCGTGGGCCTTCATGTGGTGCCAGTGGCACAACCCGACCGCGTTGGTCAGGTCGGTGGGTCCGCCTTTCGCCCACTCGATGAGGTGGTGGGCATGCAGGCCGTTCGTACGGTCGCAGCCCTCGGCGACGCACTGTCCGTGCTGGCGCAGGGTGATCGCGATCCGCTGGGCCTTGGAGTGCAGCCGCTGCTCGCGACCCAGATCCAGGACCTCGGACTTCCCGTTCATGACGACGGGGAGGATTCCGGCCTCGCAGGCCAGCTTCCGGGCGAGCGCGGCGCTGATGCGGTCGCCGGTGTCGAGGATGGTCCCGGCCTGCTCGAGGCGCCCCAGCAGCGACTCCTCGGAGATGGTCACGAGGAGGGTGGCGTTGAGGCCGCCGAGCTTGGGGAGCTTGTTCTTCGGGAACCGCATCAGCAGCTCGTAGAACGCCTGCCCCTGAGCCTCGGGACCGGTTCGCTCTGAGGTGAGGTGGCCGGTGCCGGCGCCCTTGGTGGCGTTCTGGTGCTTGGCGGCCATGACGGCGGCGATGATCTTCTTCAGGGCGGCGCCGCCGAGGTGGGGCATCTTGAACGCACTGCAGGTGGAGCCGTCGCCGTCGTCCCAGACCTTGAGGTACATCGAGCGCAGTGCCTTGGCCTCTTGGCGTTCGAGGATCTCCGCCTCGCGGGCGTCGGCACCGTCGGGGTCGATCACTTCCCAGAGTCGCTTCCCGAGCCGGTTGAGGCCGTTGACGTCGTGCTCCATCGCGAGGTCGAGGAGGTGCTGCTCGGCCCTGACCTTCAGCTCCGGGTCGAGGTCGTCGGGGAGCGTGTCGACCCAGCGCAGGATCGCGCGGGCCTGGTCGGCGCAGATCACGCCGGCGGCGAGCGCGGCTCGGGTGAACGGGTGGGCGTGAAGGTCCTTGCCCAGCTTCACAGCCGAATGGGCCGCAGCGCGGGTGGTCCGGGTCTGGTTGGCGAGCCACACCGCGGTCGAAGACGCGCCGCGGTCCTGCCCGACGTGCTGCTCGTCGGCGTGGGCGGCGACTCGGGCTTCGAGCTCGGCGACCTGCGCCTTCAGTGACTGAAGCTCGACGAGCGCCTCGGCGGCTTCGGTGTCGCTCATCGACCAGACCGGAGCGTCGGCGATCGAGGTCAGATCAGCACTCGCGTGCGCGATCGCCACCGACACTCGGTGGGTGGGAGTCGCGGTCGTTGCCATACGTCCACTCAACCACTGGCCACCGACAGTGAGATGCTCAGAACCCCCATATCCACAGGGCTCTGGGTCACAGGATGGTCACGATCCCGAGCCGTGATCCCGCGCCGGAACGCCTGCTCGTCGACCGCCGACAGTCGACTACCAGCGCACCAGGCCATGGTCGGCTTTCCGGGGTTTCGAGGCTCGTCGCTGGCGCTCCTCGCACCTCAACCACCGGGTTGGCACTTACCGGAAAGTTCGGGGGCGGCGGTGACCGGGAGCGCGGCGTACCCGCCTTTGCTGCCTGTCGGCGAGGAGTCCGCGCCTCCCGCAGGCCGAAGGTCAGCTCGCCGGGTTTCGAGGCTCAGGCGCCAGGGCGCCTTCGCACCTCAACCAGCGACGGCCAACACCCACCCGCTAGCGTCGGGCGCATGCGTGCAGCCCAGGTCATCGACACCACCGGTCCTGCTGACGTCGTCGTGCGCGACGTGCTGGAGCCGACGCCCGGAGAGAGCGACGTGCTGGTGGAGGTGCACCGGGTCGGGATCTCGTTCCCGGACCTGCTGCTGAGCAAGGGGGAGTACCAGCTCAAGCCGGAGGTGCCGTTCACGCTCGGCGTCGACTTCGCCGGGGTGGTCGTCAGCGGGCCGGAGGGCTACGAGCCGGGCCAGCGGGTGGCGGGCGTCGGCGGCTGGGGCGGCGCGGGCGAGCTCGTGGCCAACCCCGCGGACTCGACGTTCCACCTCCCCGACGCGCTCTCCTTCGACGAGGGTGCGGCGCTGCCGATGAACTACCTGACGGCGCAGTTCGCGCTCGCCGAGCGCGGCGACCTGAAGGCCGGCGAGACCGTCCTCGTGCACGGCGCCGCCGGCGGCGTCGGCACCGCGACCATCCAGGTCGCCAAGGGGTACGGCGCGCGCACGATCGCCGTGGTGAGCACCGACGAGAAGGCCGCGATCGCGAAGGCCGCGGGCGCGGACGAGACCGTGCTGCTCGACGGGTTCAAGGACGCCGTCAAGGAGCTGACCAGTGGCCAGGGTGTCGACGTGGTGGTCGACGTGGTCGGAGGCGACGTCTTCACCGACTCGCTGCGCTCCCTCGGCACCCAGGGCCGGCTGCTCGTGGTCGGCTTCGCCGCCGGGCAGGGGATCCCCGAGGTCAAGGTCAACCGCCTGCTGCTCAACAACATCGACGTCCGCGGCGTCGGCTGGGGCGCCTACGCGATGTTCCGTCCCGGCTACATGCAGCAGCAGTGGGCCGAGCTGCTGCCGATGATGGAGTCGGGCATCGTCCGACCGCCGATCGGTGCGTCGTACGCGCTCGAGGAGTTCGGCCAGGCGCTCATCGACATGGACGACCGCAAGACGCTCGGCAAGTCCGTCGTCCGCGTCCGGGACTGACCCGGCAACGATCGACGCCGACGATCCCGCTCAGGCGGGGTCCTCGCCGATGTCCTCGAACCACAGCTCGGGCCGCGCGGCGATGAAGTCGGTCATCAGGCCGATGCACTCCGGGTCCTCGAGCACGAGCACCTCGACCCCGTTGTCGGCGAGCCACTCGTGGCCGCCGAAGAACGTCGTCGCCTCGCCGACCACGACCCGCGAGATGCCGAACTGGCGGACCAGGCCCGAGCAGTACCAGCACGGCGACAGGGTCGTCACCATCGTGGTGCCGGCGTAGGTGCGCTGCCGGCCGGCGTTGCGGAAGGCCGAGGTCTCGCCGTGCATCGACGGGTCGTCGTCCTGCACCCGGCGGTTGTGGCCGCGACCGAGCACCGTGCCGTCGGCGGCGACCAGGGCGCCGCCGATCGGGATGCCGCCCTCGGCGAGCCCGAGCCGGGCCTCCTCGACGGCGACGGCCAGCCAGTCCCGGGCGGTGGTGAGGTCCAGGCTCATGCCTCGGACGCTACCGCTGCCGGGGTCGGCGGGGTGGGGGCCGCCAGCGGTCGGTAGAGGACGGCGTAGAGGACGGCCGCGATCAGGAAGCCGACGACCGGCGTCAGGTCGCCGACGCCGGGGTGGTTCGACGGGATCGGGCCGACGTACTTGGTCTGGTCGGAGAAGAGCCACACCGAGACCACCGTCGCGACGACGAAGGCGATCGGCCCGGCCCAGTTGGCGTAGCCCTTCGTCAGCATCGCGCCGACCGACGGTGTGCCGCGGCGCAGCAGCCGGTCGGTGAGGATCACGCCCAGCCACGGTGCGACCCAGTAGGCGATGACGAGCAGGAAGTTCTCGTACTTCGAGCCGGCGTCCTGCAGGCCGCTCCAGCCGACGAAGAAGCCGATCACGCCGAAGACGCCCGCGACCAGCGCGCGCCGGATGTGGGACGGCAGCCGGATCTCCAGGGTCAGGAAGGCCATCGCGCCGGAGTAGATGTTGAGCACGTTCGCGCACACCGCGCCGAGCGCGATCGCCAGCAGCGTCAGGTTGCCGAGGAAGGACGGCAGCAGGTCGGTGAACGCCGTGGTCGGGTTGCCGAAGAAGGGGTCCGCCCCGGCGGTGACGGCCGCGGCACCGGCCAGCTCGAGGACGGCGCAGGAGAGGAAGATGCCGAGGCCGGCGCACGCGAAGACCTGCACCCGGCCGGTGGTCGGCGCGAGGTAGCGGGAGTAGTCGGAGGCGTAGGGGTTCCAGCCCGCGGCGTACCCGAAGCTCGCCGACGCCAGCAGCATGAAGCCGCCGAAGCCACCGCCGCCGCTGGGCGCGCCCGGGTCGGCCTTGGTGAAGACGACGACGATCGCGACCAGGAAGATCACCGCGAGGACGGGGAAGGCGAAGCGCTCGAAGACGTGCACGAAGTTGTGGCCGAAGAAGGCGACCACGACCTGGATGCCGACCACGATGAGCAGGCAGACGACGTCGGGCAGGTCGGTCAGCGACGCCAGCGCCAGCGCGCCGCTCACGCTGTTGACCGCGAACCACCCGATGCCGGCCATCACCGAGCTGACCACGGCCGGCAGGGCGTTGCCCCAGAAGCCGAACGCCGTGCGCGAGGCGACCATCTGCGGCAGCCCGGTGCGTGGGCCCATCGTCGAGAGGTAGCCGTGGGTGATCGCGCCGAGCGCCGTACCGAGAAGGATCGCCAGCGCCGCCTGGGTGAAGGACAGCCCGAAGAAGAGGGTGCCGATCACGCCGACGAAGACGGTCGCGAACTCGAGGTTGGGCGAGGCCCACGTCCACAGGAGCTGCACGGGCGACCCGTGCCGCTCCTCGAGCGGGATGAACTCCACGCCCCCCGGCTCGACGGCGGCGACCTTGCTGCCGTAGTCGCGGGGCTCCAGAGGTACGTCGACGGTGCTCATGTGCGGAAGTATCGACCGCGGGTGTTTCCGGCGGGTAAGACCCGCCGACGGACGGGCAGCCTCAGAGGGCCCGGAGCGGGTGGATCGCCACGTCGCCGGCGATCGCGCCACCCAGGACACCGAAGGCGTCCGCCATGTGCGGGGTGCTCATGTGGGCGTCGAGGTCGGCCTGGCCGCGCCACGCCTCGACGGTGACGAAGACACCGGGGGTCGCGGCGGACGCGTAGACGTCGTAGGCGTAGCAGCCCTCCTCGTTCGCGAGGGTGGCGGCGGCGAGGGTCGCGAGCGCGGCACCGACCTCCTCGGACTTCGCCGGGTCGGTGGGGATCGTGGCGACGACGCGCAGGGCGTCGGCAGGTACGTCGGTCATGCCCGCAGGCTAGTGCCGTTCTCCTCTCGCCACCTGTCATCTAGGGTCGGGGCCGTGACGACTCTCGAGGACGCCCGCGAGGGCATGGACCTGGACATCCGGCCCCAGGACGACCTGTTCGGCCACGTCAACGGGCGGTGGCTCGTCGACACCGAGATCCCCTCCGACCGGTCCAGCTGGGGACCGTTCGTGCAGCTCGCCGACGCCGCCGAGGAGCAGGTCCACGCGATCATCGAGGACCTGGCCGGCCGCGTCTCCCGTGGCGAGCAGGTCGACGAGGACGCCCGCAAGATCGGGGCGCTCTTCGCCTCCTTCATGGACACCGACACGATCAACCGCCGCGCCACCGCGCCGATCCGGCCGCTGGTCGAGGCGGTTGCCGGGCTGCGCGACGTGCGCGACCTCGCGGCGTTCCTCGGCGAGTTCGAGCGGATCGGCGGACACGGCCTCTTCGGCTCCTACGTCGACACCGACTCCAAGGACTCCGACCGCTACCTCTTCCACCTGGTGCAGGGCGGGCTGGGCCTGCCCGACGAGTCCTACTACCGGGACGAGAAGTTCGCCGAGGTGCGGGAGAAGTACGTCGCCTACCTGACCCGCCTCTTCAGCCTCGCCGGCACGCCGGACCCCGACGTCGCCGCCGCGACCGTGCTCGAGATCGACACCCGGATCGCGGCCGGCCACTGGGAGCGTGCGGAGACCCGCGACGTCCAGAAGACCTACAACCTGATGACCAAGGCCGAGCTCGTCGAGCTCTGCCCGAGCTTCGACTGGGACGCCTACATCACCAACCTCGGCGGGCCCGCGATCGACGGTGACGTCGTCCTCGCCGAGGTCTGCGTGCGGCAGCCGTCCTTCTTCTCCCACCTGTCCGGCGTCCTCGACGTGATCGGCCTCGAGGAGTGGCGCTCGTGGCTGCTCGCGCACGTGCTGCGCGCGGCCGCGGCGTACCTCACCGACGACTTCGTGGAGACCAACTTCGACTTCTACGGCCGCACGCTCAACGGCACGCCCGAGCTCCGGGCCCGGTGGAAGCGCGGCGTCGCCCTGGTCGAGGGCGCGATCGGCGAGGCCGTCGGCAAGGAGTACGTCGCGCGGCACTTCCCGCCGGCGTCCAAGGCGATGATGGACGAGCTGGTCGCCAACCTGCTCGCGGCCTACCGCCAGTCGATCTCCCAGCTCGACTGGTTGACCGAGGAGACCAAGGAGCGGGCCTACGAGAAGCTCGCGACCTTCCGCCCGAAGATCGCCTACCCCGACACCTTCCGCGACTACTCCGCGCTGCACGTCACCAGCGACGACCTCATGGGCAACGTCGCCGCGGCGTCGGCCTTCGAGACCGACCGCCAGCTGGCCAAGATCGGCGGGCCGGTCGACCGCGACGAGTGGTTCATGCTGCCGCAGACCGTCAACGCCTACTACAACCCCGGCACCAACGAGATCTGCTTCCCCGCCGGCATCCTGCAGAAGCCCTTCTTCTCGCCCGACGCCGAGCAGGCCGAGAACTACGGCGGCATCGGCGCGGTGATCGGGCACGAGATCGGCCACGGCTTCGACGACCAGGGCGCGCAGTACGACGGTGCCGGCAACCTCAACGACTGGTGGACCCCCGACGACAAGGCCGCCTTCGAGGTGAAGTCCAAGGCGCTGATCGAGCAGTACGACGCCTTCGAGCCGCGCGCCCTGCCCGGCGAGCACGTCAACGGCGCGCTCACCGTCGGCGAGAACATCGGCGACCTCGGCGGCCTGACGATCGGTCACACGGCGTACCTGATCTCCCAGGACGGGAGCGCGGACGCCGAGTCGCGGCGCCGGCTCTTCCTCAACTGGGCCTTCTGCTGGCGCACCAAGCGGCGCAAGGAGCAGGAGCAGCAGTACCTCACCATCGACCCGCACAGCCCGCCGGAGTTCCGCGCCAACATCGTGCGCAACCTCGACGAGTTCCACGAGGTCTTCGAGACCGTCGAGGGCGACGGTCTGTGGCTCGACCCGGCCGACCGGGTGCGCATCTGGTGACGTCCGTCCACGTCGAGTGGGGTCCGACCGGCGCGGCCGCGTCGATCCGGCCCGGCGGCGTGGCGGTCGTCGTCGACGTCCTGTCCTTCACGACCACGCTGACCGTCGCGGTCGAGCGCGGCATGACCGTCTACCCCTTCCGGTGGGCGGACGTCCGGGCGACGACCTACGCCCGGACCCGGGACGCGGTCCTCGCGGTCGGACGTCGGGCCGCGCACCCCGGCGAGGTCAGCCTGTCGCCCTCGACGGTGCTGGCCGCGACCGGCGTACGACGCCTGGTGCTGCCCTCACCCAACGGCTCGTCGATCTGCTTCGGACTCGCGGACGCGGGGGTGCAGGTGGTCGGTGCCTCGCTGCGCAACCGGAGCGCGGTCGCGCGCTGGCTGCGGGACCGGCCGGCCGGCCACGACGACGAGTCCCCGGTGGTCGTCGTCGCGGCCGGAGAACGGTGGCCGGACGACACCCTGCGTCCGGCGGTCGAGGACCTCTGGGGTGCCGGCGCGGTCGTGGCGGCGCTGGCCGACCTCGGATCCGTGGACCTCTCCGTGGAGGCCCGCGTGGCCGAGCAGGCGTTCCGTGCGGTGGCCGACCGGCTGCCGACCGAGCTGCCCGCCAGCACCAGCGGGCGTGAGCTCGTCGACGGGGGCTTCCCGGACGATGTCGAGCTGGCCGCCCAGCTCGACGCGTCCGACGTCGTACCCGTGCTCGCCGACGGGGCCTTCACCGCCGCCTGACGGCGGTCAGTTGAAGCGCTGGAAGGTGATGGTCGGGTTGTACATCGTGAGCCCGGTGCCGCCGTCGTCCTGCATCTTCACGACGAAGGTGTGCTGGCCCTTGTTGATCGTGCCGCAGAACTGCACGGTGGCCGGGGTGCTCCCGTAGCCGAAGTACTTCTGGCCCTCGGGCGTGCCGACGCCGTCCTTGTAGAGGCTGGCCAGGCCGAGCTGGCTGCTGCCGTTGATGGCGAGCGCGGAGAGCGTGACGAGGATCCGGTCGGTGCCCTTCTTCGGGCCCTTGACGGTGATCTGCGAGCCCTCGACGTCGGCGGTGGCGCCGGCGGCGATCGACTGCTGGTCCATGCTGCGGTAGTTCATCGAGACGGTGGTGCCGCCCGAGCAGGCGACCACCTGCGCCTTCTTGGCGGCGAGGTGCGGCAGCGCCGCCTTGCCGCCGTCGGCGGCGGTGGCGGTGGTGGCACCGAGGAGGGCGCTGCCGCTGATGGCGAGGACGGCGAAACCTGCGGCCGCGATCGGGACTGACTTGTTCATGATTCGCTCCTGAGGTCGGCGACCCGAGTGAGCCGCGTTGGAGTTCGAGGAGCGGACGGGCATTCGTCAGATACGTCGTCGTCGGCGATACCTCAGCCTCGGTACGGCGGCGCGACGCCCCATCCCCACCGCGGGACGGGTGCGTGCTCGACGACGTCGGCTGCGCCGGGGCGGGAGTTGTGCATCGCCAGACGGGTGCCCCACTCGACGTACCCGATGACCGCGGCGCGGAACTCCGGGTCGTCGGGCAGCCCGGCGTCGTCGAGCGCGAGGCTCATGGTCGAGGCGAACCGGTGCCGCTGCTCGGGTGTGATCGCGAGGTCGCGGTGGTGGGCCAGCATGGCCTCGTAGCCGCCGTGCTCGGCGGTGTAGGTCGCGGGTCCGCCGAGCACCTCCGACCACCAGGCGGCGACGTGGGCGCGGTGGTCCTCGTGGACGCCGCCGGGGAAGAAGCCGGCCAGCAGGTCGTCGCGCTCGACCCGGTCGTAGAAGGCGTCGATGAAGCGACGGACGGCGTCACCGCCTCCGGCCCAGTCGTAGAGCGTCGGCAGTCCCGGCTCGTCCACACCCATGTCGGCATCCTCCACCCGTGGCATCGTTTTGCTTGCGGTGTAATCATGTAAGCATGTTGACCGAGGAAGCGCGAGAGCGCGTCGCCGGCTGGTTCGCCGGGCGACTCCCCGCGGAGTGGCAGACCGCCCCCGCGGACATCACGATCGACCGCGAGGAGATCACCCTCCGGCTCACGATCCCGGACGTCGAGCTGGCCGAGGACGCCACCGACGTCGCCCGCGCGGAGGCCCGCGCCGGCCGCGCGTCGGCCTTCCGCGAGGAGACCCGCGCCCAGCGCATGGAGATCGCCCGCGAGGCCCAGCACCGGTACGACGCGAAGGTGTCGTGGGGGGTCGTCGTCGGCGACCACGCGGAGCTGTGGACCCACGTCGCCGCGCCGGTGATGACCCGGCTCCGGCAGCCCCAGCGGCTGGTGCTCGACACGCTCGTCGACGCCGGCGTGGCCCGGTCGCGCTCGGACGCGCTGGCCTGGTGCGTGCGCCTGGTCGGCCAGCACGAGGAGGACTGGCTGGCCGAGCTGCGCGAGGCGATGCAGTCGGTCGCCGACGTCCGGAGCAAGGGCCCGGCCGCCTGATCCTGCCCGTCATCCACAGCCCGGCCCCACCGTCGTGCCGGCCGTCGGACGCCGCTGGTAGACAGAGGGCATGACCACCGCCGCGACCGACGTACGCGCCTCCGCCGAGCGCCACCTGCGCGCGCTCGTCGGGAGCGACGACGCCCAGCTGCGCGAGGACCAGTGGTCCGCGATCGAGGCGCTCGCCGTCGAGCGGCGGCGGGCGCTCGTGGTGCAGAAGACGGGCTGGGGCAAGTCGGCGGTCTACTTCGTGGCCACCCTCCTGCTGCGGGAGCAGGGCGCCGGGCCGACCGTGATCGTGTCGCCGCTGCTCGCGCTGATGCGCAACCAGATCGCCGCGGCCGAGCGGGCCGGCATCCGCGCGGTCACCATCAACTCCACCAACTCCGAGGACTGGGAGCCGATCCAGGACGCCATCCGGGCCGGCGAGGTCGACGTCCTGCTGGTCAGCCCGGAGCGGCTCAACAACCCCGGCTTCCGCGACGAGGTGCTGCCCCGGCTGGCCGCGACCTGCGGGCTCCTCGTCGTCGACGAGGCCCACTGCATCTCCGACTGGGGCCACGACTTCCGGCCCGACTACCGCCGGATCCGCACCCTCCTCACCGACCTCCCCGACGGCATCCCGGTGCTCGCCACCACCGCCACCGCCAACGCCCGCGTGACGCAGGACGTCGCGGAGCAGATGGGCACGGATGTCCTGGTGCTCCGGGGCTCGCTCGACCGGGAGTCGCTCCGGCTCGGGGTGGTCTCCCTGAAGACCGCCGAGCAGCGGCTGGCCTGGCTGGCCGACCACCTCGCCGAGCAGCCGGGCTCCGGCATCGTCTACTGCCTGACGGTCGCGGCGACCCAGGAGGTCGCCGACTACCTCCGCTCGCGCGGCCACGACGTCGCCGCCTACTCCGGCCAGACCGAGACCACCGAGCGGCAGGCGCTCGAGCAGGACCTCGCCGGCGGGCGGGTCAAGGCGCTGGTCGCGACCAGCGCCCTCGGCATGGGCTTCGACGCCACCCTCGGCTTCGTGGTCAACCTCGGGGCCCCGTCCTCGCCGGTCTCCTACTACCAGCAGGTCGGCCGCGCCGGCCGCGGCACACCGGACGCGACCGTGGTGCTGCTGCCGGCGATCGAGGACCGCGACATCTGGGCCTACTTCGCCTCGCTCGCCTTCCCGCGCGAGGAGCAGGTCCGCCGCGTCCTGGACGTGCTGGCCGAGGAGGGCCGGCCGCTGAGCACCGCCGCGCTGGAGACCTACGTCGACCTCAACCGCACCCGCCTCGAGACGATGCTCAAGGTGCTCGACGTCGACGGCGCCGTACGCCGCGTCCGCGGCGGCTGGGAGTCCACCGGCCGGCCGTGGAGCTACGACGAGGAGCGCTACCGCCGGGTCCAGGAGGCGCGGGAGCGCGAGCAGCGGGCGATGCTCGACTACATCGCGACCGACGACTGCCGGATGCGCTACCTGCGCGAGCAGCTGGACGACCCCGGCGCCGTCGACTGCGGCCGGTGCGACAACTGCGGCGGCTTCGACGTCGCCCGGGAGGTCTCCGCGGACGCCGTGGAGGAGGCCGAGGCCCGGCTGGCCCGGCCCGGCGTCGTGGTCGAGCCCCGCAAGATGTGGCCGACCTCGCTGGCCAACCTCGGCATCGACCTGCGCGGCAAGATCGCCGAGGCGGCCGAGGAGGGCCGTGCGGTCGCGCGGCTCACCGACCTCGGCTACGGCAACGCGCTGCGCGAGCTCTTCGCCCCCGGCACCCCCGACGGCCCGGTCCCGGTCCCGCTGGTGCGGGCCGTGATCGAGGTGCTCGGCGACTGGCGACCGCCGGTCGACGGGCTCGTCGAGGTCGAGTCCGCGAGCCGGCCGACCCTCACCGCCGACCTCGCCGAGGGGCTCTCGCGCTACCTGAAGGTGCCGGTCGTGGGCCGGTGGGCGATCGTCGACCCCGACGTCGTCCCGGGCCAGGGAGCGGCCAACTCGGCGCAGCGGGTGGCCGCCGTCGGCCGTCGGTCCGCCCTGCAGGGTGAGGTCCCCGCGGGGTCGCGGATCCTGCTCGTCGACGACCTCGTGGTGACCGGCTGGACCCTCACCCTCGCCGCCCGGGCGGTGCGCGCCGCGGGCGCCGCGGAGGTCCGTCCGCTGGTGCTGGCGACCACCAGCTAGCTGTAGTTCCTCATCAGGTTGTGAACGGCGAGGCGTAGACGAATAGCGAGGACCTCCAGTACGGAGGGGGTTACCACACCTACCCACCTACTGGAGGTCCTCGTGACTCACGCTAACGCGCCCTTGGC
>NZ_JAIQZJ010000026.1 GCF_020073815.1 Nocardioides mangrovi | reverse complement strand
CACGTCCGGGCACGTCCGCGAGGAGTCGATGATGAGCGAGTCGCAGGAGGTCGGCGCCCGGGGCCTCACCGCGCAGCAGGTCGCGGTGCTGCAGGCCCGGTGGGGGCCCAACCGGGTGCCCCGGAGGCCGCCGCGCGGCGTCGTACGCCGGGTCCTCGAGCAGCTGCGCGACCCGATGATCCTGCTGCTGCTCGGGGCCTTCGCCGTGGTGGTCGCGCTCGGCGACCTCAGCGACGCCTCGATCATCATCGCCGTCGTCGTCCTGAACACCGCGATCGGAGTCGTGCAGGAGGTGCGCGCCGCGAACGCGTTGGACGCCCTCGACCAGCTGGCGGCGCCTGCTGCGACCGCACTCCGTGACGGGCTGGTCGTCGTCCTGCCGGCGGCCGACCTGGTGCCGGGGGACCTGGTCCGGCTGGACGCCGGCGACGTCGTACCGGCCGACGTCCGGCTGGTCACCGCCGCGGGCGTCGAGGTCGACGAGTCCGCCATGACGGGCGAGTCGGTGCCGGTGGGTCGGAGCGCCGGCAACGAGCTCCTGGCCGGCACCGTCCTGACCCGGGGCCACGCCGAGGCGGTGGTGGTCCGGATCGGGACGGCCAGCGGACTCGGCGCGATCGCGGCCGCGGTGCTCGCCGCGGGCGTGCGGCCGACTCCGCTCCAGGTGCGGCTCGGGCGGCTCTCCGCCCAGCTCGTCTGGCTCACGCTCGGTCTGGCGACCCTGGTGCTGCTGCTCGGAGTGGCCCGCGGCGAGGACCCGGTGACCATGGTCGTGCTGGCGGTCAGCCTGGCGGTCGCCGCGATCCCGGAGTCGCTGCCGGCGGTCGTCACCGTCGCCCTCGCGCTCGGTGCCTACCGGATGGCCCGCCGGCACGCGCTGGTCCGGCGCCTGCCCGCGGTCGAGACCCTGGGCTCGGTGACCGTGCTCGCCTCGGACAAGACCGGCACGCTCACCGAGGGGCGGATGCAGGTGCGCGAGCTCTGGACCCCGGAAGGGCCGACCGGCCCGTCCCCGTCCGAGCTGCTCCGCGACCTCGTGCTGTGCAACGACGCCGAGCTGCGCACGCCCGTGGGCGCTGCCCCGGAGATCGCGGGGGATCCCACCGAGAAGGCCCTCCTGGTGGCCGCGACCGATCGGGACCCCGACGCCCTGTCCGCGCGCGAGGCCTGGGAGCGGGTCGAGGAGGAGCCCTTCGACAGCGCGGCGAAGCGGATGGTCACGCTGCACGCGGGACCGACCGGTCGCCTGGCGATCTGCAAGGGCGCCCCCGAGTCCGTGCTGCCCCTGATCGGGGAGGACCTGCTCGCCGCTCGCGTCTCCGACGCGGCGGGCCGCCTCGCGGCCGCCGGCCACCGGGTCCTGGCGGTCGCCGACCGTGCCGTGCCGGTCGCCGGACCCACCTGCCCTCCGCTCTCCGCGCTCCTCGATGACCCGCGCGACTGGGCGCTGCGGGGCCTGGTCGCGCTCGTGGACCCGCCGCGGGCGTCGGCGCGCGAGGTGGTGGCGGCGTGCCGCGAGGCCGGCATCCGCGTCGTGATGATCACCGGCGACCACCCGGAGACCGCTCGGGCGATCGCCCGGGAGCTCGCGATCGTCGACGGCGCGCCCGAGGTCGCCACGGGCCGCGACGTCGCCCGCGGCTGGCACCGCGAGCGGGTCGCCCGGATCGGGGTCTACGCACGGACCCGACCCGAGGACAAGGTCGACATCGTCGCCGCCTGGCAGGCGCGCGGCGACGTGGTCGCGATGACCGGGGACGGCGTCAACGACGCGCCCGCCCTGCGCAACGCGGACATCGGCGTCGCGATGGGCGGCCGTGGGACGGAGGTGGCCCGGCAGGCCGCGGACCTGGTGCTCGCGGACGACGACCTCCGGACGGTGGTCGTGGCGGTGGCCGAGGGACGCCGGATCTACGCGAACATCCGCCGGTTCCTGCGGTACGGGCTCTCCGGTGGTCTCGCGGAGGTGGCCGTCCTGATGGTCGCTCCGTGGATCGGCATGCCGGTGCCGCTGACCGCCGGGCAGATCCTCTGGATCAACATGATCACCCACGGGGTGCCCGGGGTGGCCTTCGGCGGGGAGCCGGGCGATCCCGCGGACATGGCCCGCCCCTCGCCGTCGCCCGAGCGCTCGGTCCTGGGCGGGCTGCTCGCGCCGATCGCGGTCACCGCGGCGCTGATCGCGGCGGCCTCCCTGGCGGTGGGCACCGCCGCCGCGACGACGGCCGTCCAGCAGACCTCGGTCTTCGTGTGCCTGGGACTGGCCCAGCTGTGGCTCGCGCTCGCGCTCCGGGCGCCTCGGGCCGGGCAGGGGTGGCGGGCGCGGGGCCTCGAGGCGGCGGTGACGGTCGCCGCGGTGCTGCTCCTGGCCGCGACGGCGTGGGCACCGCTGCGCGACCTGCTCGGCACGAGCGCGCTCGGCACCCAGCGGCTCGTGGCGATCGCGGTCGTGGCGGCGGCGCCCGCGATGGCGGTCCTCGCCCTCGATCGGTGGCGCCGGCGTCGCGATCGGGTTCAGGAGGGCTCCTCCGGGACCACGGCCACCGTCGTGTGAGCCCGCTCGACGACGGAGGTGGCGATGGACCCGATGACGACCCGGGAGAGCGAGGTCATCGGGTGCCGGCCGACGACCACCAGGTCCCAGGTCTGACCGCGCGGGGTCAGCGCCTCGTCCACCAGGCCGTGGTCGAGGCTCAGCGTCACCTCCACCTCGGGGTAGGTCTCGGCGTACCCGGCGATCGACTCGGCGAGCATCGCCTCGAGCTCGGTCAGGTCGGGCGCATCGACGTCCTCGCCGCGGGAGCGGTGGTACAGCGCGGCCGCGGCGACCGCGTCCCAGAAGCAGTGCCGGACCGTGAGCGGCAGCCCGTGCAGCGCCGCCTGCCGGTAGCCGAAGTCGAGGACCGGCCGCGACTCCGGCGTCCCGTCCGCGCCGACCAGCACCCCGCGCCCGCGAGGGCGAGGGTGTTCGTCGGGCCTGCAGACGACCACGGGGCAGGCGGCGTGAGCGACGACGTAGGCACTCACCGAGCCCAGCAGCATGCTGGACACGGGCCCACGTCCACGTGAGCCGACGACCAGCAGGTGCGCCCGGGCCGACAGGTCGGTCAGCACCTGGCGGGGGTCGTCGCCCGAGATCAGCGCGTCGATGGCCAGCTCGGGTGCCAGCTCGCGCACCCGGGCGACCGCCGCGGTCGCCACGGCCCTGGCGTCGTCGCCGGCCGCCACCAGCGTGAGTCGCCGACCCTCCGCCCGCGCCTCCTCGACGGCCCACGTCAGGGCACGCAGCGCGTGGTCGGAGCCGTCCACCGCGGCCACGATGGTGCCGGCCACGCTCTCCTCGGGCGAGCGTCCCACCGTCACGGCCGGTCCGTGACGTGCTCGCAGCCGATCATCCGGTCGAGGGGGTCGGGACGCGGGCCGACGTAAGCCGTGTCGTCGCCCGGCCCGCAGACGACCAGGTCGACCCGGTCGTCGACGCCGATGAAGACCGCGTCGCTCCCGCGACCGAGGTGCAGTCGGTCAGCTCCGGGACCCACGTAGGCGACGTCGCTGTCCGGGCCGCCGACCACGGTGTCGGCCCCACGGCGGTCCTCCAGCGTGTTGTCGCCCGGCCCGCCGATCAGCAGGTCCGCGCCGCGGCCGCCGACGAGCACGTCGAAGCCGGGGCCGCCGCGCAGGACATCGTCGCCCGGCCCGCCGAGACCCGTGTCGCCGCTCGGTCCCGGGCGCAGCGGGTTGGGTCCGAGCCGCAGCACGTCGTCACCTGCGGCGCCGAGCACGCGGTCGGCGCCGGCCAGGGCGCGCACCACGTCATCGCCCGCGAGGGCGTGGACGAGGTCGGGTCCCGGGGTGCCGACGAGGTGGTCGTCGCCAGGGGTGCCGTCGATGCCGGCCGCCCGGGCCGGTGTGGCCACCAGCGCGATCGGGACGGCGCAGGCGAGTGCCAGCAGGATGCGCAACGGTCGGGTGGATGCGGACATGGCTCCTCCTCAGTGGGGTCAGCGGTCGGCCAGCACGACGGGCGGCGACCGGTAGTAGAGGGACGGCTCCGTGGGCAGCGGCGTCGGCCAGGTCCGGCTCGCGCGCTCGCAGGCACCGGTGAGGTCGCAGCGCACGACGGCCGCGCCGCCGCTGTCGCCCTGCGCCAGGGTCAGGACGTGGTCGTCGTCCTCCCAGACCGCGTGCCAGTCGAGGCGCCCGGTGATCCGGGCCTGGCGCGCACCGTCGTGGCCGTCGACCACCCACCAGCGGTCGGTCCCGGCCGCATCGAAGTAGGTCCGGGTGGCGGCCGCGTGCGTCCCGTCGGGCGACCACGCGTACGGACCGGCGGTGCAGCTGCGCCACGAGGTGCGTCCCGGCGCCGCGATCGGAGCGACCCGAACGCAGGCGTCGTTCACCGAGGAGGTGCTGAGCACCACGTGGCCGCGCCGGGTGTCGGCGCGGATCGCGGCCTGATGGGCGACGGTGCGCAGGGAGTCGCGCTCGAGGTTCCACCACTGGGTGACCGGGTGGTGCCCGTGCAGGCGCCGCGCGAGCAGCACCCGGCCGCCCGTGACGGCGACGAGCGTCGCGAGCCGGAGCTCGTGCTCGGCGAGCACGCGTCCGCTGCGCGGAATCTCGACGCTCAGCAGGCTGCGCTGCCCCGCTCGCCCGGCGATCCGGCGGATCGCGACCCGACGTCCATCGGGGGAGACCGCCACGTCGATCCAGGCCCGTGAGCGCGCGACGGTCCGCAGCTTGCCGTCCCGGCCGAGGAAGACCACGCGCACCTGGTGATGCCGGCCGACGTCGTAGTCACGCAGGAGGTAGCCGCCGGCGACGGTCCAGAGGGCGTCGTGCCGGCCACGGGCGGTCGCCGCGAGACGGCGGTCGCCGTCGCGGAGCGTGTCGCGCACGAGTCGTGCGACGCCGGGGTCGGCGCCGCGCGGTAGCGCCGCCGGGTCGAGGTGCGCCGGGGCGGCGGCGGGCCGCGCCCGGGCCTGCGCGAGCGATGCCAGCCACTCGACCACCGGCGGACCGGCGACCTCGGCGGCGTAGATCGTGTCGTGGTCGGCGCCGGTCACCATCCGCACCGTGGTCCGGTGACCGCCGGCCTCGAGCGCCGCCGCGAAACCCTCGGTGAAGGACGGCGGCACGAGGTCGTCGTCGCGGCCGTGCAGCAGCAGGACGGGTACGGCGGGCCGCCGCGCGGCCTGCCGGACGGGGTTCGCTGCGGTCCATGCGGCCGGGTCCTCCTCCGGGGTGCTGCCGAGCAGCGTGACGGCCAGGTCCGGGACCTGCGCGATGTCGTAGGGGCCGCTCAACCCGATGAGGGCGTCGGGCCGGACGGCGGGCGCGCCGCAGGTCCCCGAGCGCTCGTCGCCGGTCAGCACGGCCAGGGCCGCGAGATGGGCGCCCGAGGAGTGCCCGAGGACGGCGACCGTCGTCGGGCGGACGCCACGCGAGCGCACCTCGTCGACGACGCCCGCGACCGCGCACAGCACGTCCCCGACGGGCGTCGGGTAGGTGACGCCGTCCTCCGCTGAGCGGACGTGCACGGTCGCGGCGGCCACGCCGTGGTCGGCGAGGTAGCCGGCCAACCCGATCAGGCCGGAGGGGTCCGCGGTCGCCCAGCCCCCGCCGGGCACCATCACCACCACCGGCACCCGCCGCTCGCCCTCGGGCAGGTAGACGGTGGCGGCGAGGCCCGGCGCGTAGGTCACCGTCGCCGACGCCGCCCGGGAGGTGTCACCGGTCTCGGCACCGGCACATCCGGTGGACGCGCCCACGAGGAGCACGAGGACGAGGACGAGGGCGCGCACCGCAGGTCCTCCTCGTCAGACGCCGGTGGTGGTCCGGCGGGCACCCTCCATGTCCGTCCGGTACCGGCCGTGGCGGGCCGCGCCGTTGAGCCAGGCGCGTTCGAGCAGCGCCTGCTGCGCCGCCTCGACGTTCTGCTCCTGGCCGGCCCAGGCGTCCAGCACCGGTGCCTGGAGGGCTCGCCCGTAGCTGAAGCTGAGCTGCCAGGGCTGGGGTGCACGCCGGTTGAGCGCGTCCAGGCGGGCGGTCGCCTGCTCCGGCGTCTGGCCGCCGGAGAGGAAGACGATCCCGGGCACCGACGCCGGGACCGTGTCCCGCAGGACCGCGAGCGTGCGGGCGGCGATCTCGTCGTCGTCGACGGTCTCGTGCGACGACGCGCCGGGCAGCACCATGTTCGGCTTGAGCAGCGTCGCGTCGAGGACGACCCGGTGCCGGGCCAGCTCGTCGTACACCGTGCGCAGCACCGTGGCGGTGACCGAGGCACAGGTCGGCAGGGAGTGGTTGCCGTCCATCAGGACCTCCGGCTCGACGATCGGCACGAGACCCGCCTCCTGGGCGAGGGCGGCGTAGCGCGCCAGCGCGTGGGCGTTGGCGGCGATGCAGCCCGGGGTGGGCAGCGCGGCCCCGATCCGGATGACGGCGCGCCACTTGGCGAACCGGGCGCCCAGGGCGGCGTACTCGGCGAGGCGGAGCCGGAGGCCGTCGAGGCCCTCGGTGACGACCTCGTCGGGGAAGCCGGCCAGCGGGCGGGTGCCCGCGTCGACCTTGATGCCCGGGATGATCCCGGCGTCCGCGAGCACCTGGGGGAACGGCGTACCGCTGGTGTCGTGCTGCCGGATCGTCTCGTCGAAGAGGATGACGCCGCTGACGTGCTCGGCCAGGCCGGGTGTCGAGAGGAGGAGGTCGCGGTAGCGGCGGCGTACCTGCTCGGTCGACTCGACCCCGATCCGGGAGAGCCGTTTCTCCATCGTGGGCAGGCTCTCGTCGGCGGCCAGGATGCCCTTCCCAGGGGCGACCAGCGCCTCGGCGGTGGCGTGCAGGGACATGGGGTGCATGACGACCTCCTCAGGGACGTCGGGGACGGGTCGAGGGGACGCCGGCGACGTGTCGCCCGACGTCGGGCCAGGTGAGGATGCCGACGAGCCGGCCGTCCTCGTCAACGACACCGATCGCGTCGGTCGCGGCATCGAGCATCGCGGCGACGGCGTCGGCGAGCAGCGCGTCGGCCGTGATGCGGAGCGGATCGGCGACGGTCACCGCGCCGACGGGCCACGACCGCGTGACGAGGCGGGCGAGCAGCGCCGTGGACAGCAGCTGGACCGGGATGACGTCGAGCAGCCGGCGCTCGCCGTCGACGATCACGACATGGGTGTGGCCGACGGCCAGGGTGCCGTCGATCGCGCTGCCGATGCTGGTCTCGCCGTCGACCGCGACGACGCGGCTGGTCATCGCGTCGCGCACCCGGGCGACGCGCCGGCTCCTGCTCGGCGCGGCGGTCATGGCAGCAGTCCTCGTCATGGCCGGGTCATCCGTTGAAGAGCGCGACCTTGAGCGCGCCGCTGTCGGCGGGACGTTCGAAGACGTCGTAGGCGTCCTGGATCTCGTCCAGCCCGAACCGGTGGGTCACGAGTCCCTCGGTGTCCAGGCGACCCTCGGCGAGCAGCCGCAGCAGCATCGGCGTCGACGAGGTGTCGACGAGACCCGTGGTGATGGTGACGTCCTTGATCCAGAGCCGCTCGAGGTGGAGCGCGGCGGGGGCGCCGTGGACCCCGACGTTGGCGACGGTGCCGCCGGCGCGCACCAGGTCGGTGCAGAGCTCGAAGGTCTCGGGGACGCCGACCGCCTCGATCGCGGTGTCGAAGCCCAGGCCGTCGGTCGCCGTCTTCATCGCGTCCAGCGCGGCGGCCGCGTCGGGGACGGCGAGGTCGGCCCCGGCCCGTTCGGCGGCCTCGCGGCGCCCGGGAGCGGGATCGACGACCACGATGCGCGACGGGGTCATCAGGCGCGCGGTGAGGACGGCGGCCAGACCGATCGGCCCGGCCCCGACGATGGCCACGGTCGAGCCCGGCGTGACGCGCCCGTTGCGGACGCCGATCTCGTACGCCGTCGGCAGGATGTCGGCGAGGAGCAGCGCCTGCTCGTCGCTGACCGAGGCGGGCAGGTGGTGCAGCGCGCGATCGGCGAACGGCACCCGCACCCGCTCGGCCTGGGTGCCGTCGATCAGGTGCCCGAGGTTCCACCCGCCACCCTGCAGGCACTGCCCGTCCAGGTTGTCCCGGCAGAAGCGGCACCGGCCGCAGCCCGCGACGCACGAGATGAGCACCCGGTCGCCGGCGGCGAAGCCGGACACCGCGGCACCGACGTCCAGCACCGTGCCGACCGCCTCGTGGCCGAGGACCCGGCCGGGCGTCACCTCGGGGACGTCGCCCTTGAGGATGTGCAGGTCCGTGCCGCAGATGGTGACCGCGTCGACCCGCACCACCGCGTCCTCGGGACCGGTGACGACGGGGTCGGGGACGTCGTGCCAGACGCGACGACCGGGGCCTTCGAAGGTGAGTGCTCTCATGACGTCCTCCTCCGTCCTGTGGCGACATCTCGAGCCTGCGCGCGATCCGGCGCGCGCGGCACGGCCGTGGGTCCCGTCGGCGTCGGGACGTTGTCCCCTCCCCGGCTGGGGCCGGCGGCGCGACCGTGGACCGGTCGACAGGAGGACGCCATGACCCACGACATCCAGGTCCACGACCTGCTCTCGCTCGACGGCGGGCTGCTGCCGTGACGGTCACCCGCGTCCCGGACTCCCTCGACCAGCTGCTCGAGCGGTGGGTCGAGGCAGGGGTGATCACGCCGGTACAGGCCGACGAGATGCGCGTCGTGGCCCAGTCGCCGGCGCCGCCGAGCCGGCGTACGCCGCTCGTGGAGGAGGCGCTGGCGTACGTCGGCGGCGCGGTCGCGCTCGCCGGGTGCGGACTGCTCGCGGCCTACTACTGGTCCGACCTCGCGTCCGGCGCCCGGCTCGGCGTCGTGCTCGGTGCCGCCGTGGCGCTGCTCCTCGGCGGTGCCGCCGTCCCCGACCGGCTGGGCAGCGCCGGCCGCCGGCTCCGGGGGGTCCTGTGGCTCGCGTCCACCGCGGCCTGGGCGGGTGCGGTCGCGGTGCTGCTCGGCGACGTGCTCTCGTCGGCGGACCTGCGCAACGAGACGGTCGTGGTCCTGGTCGCCGCGGCGACGCTCGCCTACGCGGCGGCGCTGTGGGCGGCGCTGCGCTACGGGCTGCAGCAGGCCGCCACCATGGCATCGGCGGCCCTCCTGGCTGCGGCCGTCGTGGATCGCCTCGACCTGCCGGGCGAGCCCGGCATGGGGGTGTGGGCGGTGGGTCTGCTCTGGGCGGCCCTGGGGCTCGCCCGCGTGCTGAGCCCGCCCGAGACGCCGGTGCTGCTCGGCGCCGGTACCGCCGTCCTGGGCGCGATGATGTCCTCGACCACGGACGCCGGGCTCGTCCTCGTGCTCGTCACGGTCGTCGGCGTCGTGGTCGCCGCCGTCGTCCGGCGCGATCTCGCCCTGCTCGCGCTCGGCGGCCTCGCGGCCCTGGTCAACGTCCCGGCGGCGATGGCGCGGTGGTTCAGCGACTCGACCGCCGCGGCGATCGCGCTCGTCGTCGTCGGTGCCGCGCTGGTCGCCCTGTCGGTGGTCATGGCCCGCCGCGGGGCCGGAGCCAGGTCCCCGGGGCCGGAACGATCGAGAGGAGCACGGTGATGGCCGACAGCGGATCGGGGGCCGCCGCGGGCGGTGGCGCCATCTACGGCCTGGGGATCTTCGGTGCGTGGGTGTGGTTCTGGCAGCAGGCCGACGGGTTCTGGTGGCACGTGCTGGCGGTGCTCGAGGGGCTGGTCTGGCCGGCGTTCGTGGTCCACGACGTGCTCGCGGCGCTCGACTGACGGGTCCCGACGAGGCGACCTGGCCGCGCCGGGCACCTGGTCCCCGCAGGCCCGGGCCCATCGGCCCTCGGCCGGCCCGGTGGTGCCTGCCTAGCGTCGGTGCATCCGATCAGCCCACGCCGATGTCGAGGAGTCGCACGTGAGCCACTCGTCCAGCAGCACCCCGTCCGCCCGGGTCATCCGGTGGCGCTACGGCACCGCCGTGCAGGCCGCCCGGATGCTCAACCGGATCGCCACCCCACGCCCGTGCGGCCCGCATGCGGCGGCGGAGGCCGGGGCGCGGCGCACGGTGTCCGCGCCCAACGACTGAGGGGTGCTCAGGGGAGCTGCACGTAGCCGTTGCGCATCTTCCACAGGAAGTAGCGCTCGAAGGCGACCTTCATCGCGTGCGACTGCGGCCCCGGGATGAGCAGGCCGTGCTTGCGGGGCGGCAGCATCTTGTCGGCCAGGATCACGACGCCGTTGTTGCCCGCGTCCATCACGCAGAGCGCCGGGATGTCCCCGAAGGGCTTCTCGTGGGTCGGCAGCTCGCCGCGCACCTGGGCGGCGATGTTCTCGGCCGCCGTCGCGGCCTGGGCCTCGGTCGGGAAACCGGTCTTCGGGATGCCGACCGGCACGGGGGTGGTCCACGGGACCTGCACTGCCGCGGCCACGCCGACGGCGTACACGTCGTCGAGCTTCTCGCTCTGGTAGGTCGGCCGGACCGGCACGAAGCCCTTCTCGTCGGTGAGGCCCTCGGTGCCGCTGAGGAACTCCTGGCCGAGGAAGGGCGGCACCACCATCCCGAAGGAGTAGGGGAGGACCTCGCCGTCGGCGAGCACCAGCGCGCCCTCCTCGACGTGGTCGATCGCGGTGGAGATCCGGGAGGCGATGCCCTGCCGCTCGAGGAACATTCCGAGCAGCTGCTCGCCGTGCGGCAGCCCACCGATGCCGAAGTGGCCGAGGAACGGCTCGGCGGTGACGTAGGTGAGCCGGACGTCGCGGTGCAGCCCGTTCTTCTTCAGCTGGTGGGCGGTGTTGAAGAGGAACTCGTACGCCGCACCGAAGCAGCCGGCCGACTGGGTCGCCGCGATCACGACGTCGCCCGGATCGGTGAGGAAGCGGCGCCAGGCCGTCAGCGTCTCCTGCGCCTGCGGCAGCGTGGTGATGGTGTGCGCGTGCTCGGCGAAGCCCGGAACGACGTTCTCGTCGTTGCGGTAGCCGGTGGCGATCACGAGGTAGTCGTAGGGCCGCGCCACGCCGTCCGCGGTGGTCACCGTGTGCGCGACCGGGTCGATCCCCGTCGCGGCGACGTGCACGAAGTCGATGTCGTGGTGCTCCAGGGTCGGGGCGACCACGAAGGTGATGTCATCGGTCGACCGCTTGCCGAAGGGCAGCCAGATCAGGCTCGGGGTGAAGAGGAAGCGGTCACTGGCGGCGACCACGGTGACGTCGACGTCACCGTGGAGCTCGTGCTTGATCTTGAGGGCGGCGGTCATCCCGCCGAAGTTGGCTCCCAGGACGATGATCTTCTTGCGCATGACTCCTCCTTCGTCAGGCCGGCTCGGCGACGACGGCGGGGTCCGACCCGCCGAGGTCGAGCCGGAAGGGTGGGTACTCGTCGGTCATCAGGGCGGCGTACGCCGCGACCCGCAGACCCCAGCGGTTGAGCCCGACGACGAGGTCGAAGATCGTGGCCGGGTAGGTGCCGGTGAAGAGCAGGGCGACGGCCGCGAAGAGGACGAGCAGCCCGACGAGACCCGCACTGCCGGCCTCGTGGACGCCGCCGAAGAACAGTCCGACGAGGAGGTACTGCGGAATCGCGAGGAGCCACCACTTGACGAGCACGAGCCCGCGCGACAGGTGCTCGGGATAGTCGATCTCGAGCCGCGCGGGGTAGTCGGGGTGCTCGCCGAGGCTGAACGGCGGGTAGCGGTCGGTGCCGAGGGCGTCGTACGCGTAGTAGCCCACGCGCCAGCTCCACCGGAGGACGCCGACGTTGAAGTCGAAGATGCCTCGCGGGTAGCGCCCCGTGAACAGGATCGCGAAGAAGGCCACGAGGCTGAGGACCGCGAAGGCGATCCAGAGGAACACCAGGACGATGCAGTGGGGGAGCGCCAGGATCCACTTCACCAACCACAGCCATCGCCGGAGATCGGTGTCCAGGTCGGCGTCGACCCGGACGGGGTAGGTGGTCGAGCTCATCGTCGGACTCCTTCCGCCGGTCGGTCGTTCCAGCGTCGCCGGAGGGCACCTCGACCGGCAGGGCACTAGGTCCCGGCCGCTGGGTGCCCGTCGGCCGTGGTCGCGAGGACCGCCGTCGAGCAGGGTGGGATCGGTGCACGAGGCCTGACGCCGAGAGTGAGGTGCCCGCGATGACCGCGGAAGTCGGTGACCGAGCGGCGGTGGACCTCGCGTACGCCGGCACCAGCCCGGACGTCCCGCTGCTGCGCCTCGAGCACCTCTCGAAGTCGTTCGGGGCCGTGCAGGCGCTCACCGACGTGACCCTCGACGTCCCGGTCGGGCAGGTGACCGCGCTGACCGGCGACAACGGTGCGGGGAAGTCGGTCCTGATCAAGTGCATCGCCGGCATCCACCGGCCGGACGAGGGCCGGCTGCTGTGGGAGGGGGACGAGGTGTCCTTCCGAGGCCCGCGGGATGCGGCCGCCCTCGGGATCGAGACCGTCTACCAGGACCTGGCGCTCTGCGACAACCTCGACGTCGCGCAGAACATGTTCCTCGGACGGGAGCGGCTGCGACACGGGCTGCTCGACCACGACGCGATGGAGCAGGCGGCGAGGGAGACACTCGCGAGCCTGTCCGTCAGCACGATCGCCTCGGTCCGGCAGCGGGTGGCGTCGCTCTCGGGTGGCCAGCGGCAGTCGGTGGCCATCGCGAGGTCCGTCCTGTGGCACTCCCGGCTCGTCATCATGGACGAGCCGACCGCGGCGCTCGGCGTCGCCCAGACCGCCGTCGTGCTCCAGCTGATCCGCCGGCTGGCCGGACGGGGCGTCGCCGTCGTCGTCATCTCGCACAACCTGAACGACGTGTTCGAGGTCGCCGACCGGATCGCCGTCCTCTACCTCGGGCGCCTGGCCGGCGTCCACCCGGTCGCGGAGCTCGACCGCCGGGCGGTCGTCGAGCTGATGACGACCGGACGCTCGGACCGCATCGGGTGACCCGGGACCGGGACGCGCAGCGCTCGTCTCAGTGCAGGAGGACCTTGAGCAACGCCACCAGCAGGCCGACGCCGGCGCCCGCGGCCGCGCTGGCGACCCGGCCCCCGAGGTCGAGCCCACCGCGCACGCCCGCGACGTAGCTGTAGGCGGTCAGCAGCGCGATGGTCGCGATGAGTGCCGCCCAGGCCGCGCCGCGCAGGTCGGCGCCGAGGAGCGTCGCGAGCAGCAGGACGACCAACGGCACGATCGAGGCGCCCAGGATCGGCAGGGTCTCCACCAACGCGTGCCGCAGAGCCGCGACGGGGTGGTGCCGATGGGTCAGCGACGACCCGATCGTCACCGCGTGGAGGTGCGCGATCCAGTAGACCGCGACGGTGCCGAGGATGGCGATGCTGAGCTGGCCGGTCGAGTCGACGTGCCCGGCGCCGTACGCGATGACGGCGGCGCAGACCACCGTGCCCGTGATCGCGCCCTCGCCGCCCCGCCGCAGGCCGAGCAGGTCGGGGCGGTCCGGGTCGCTAGGCATGCCCGAAAGTATCCAGCAGGGTCTCTCGTTCCGCAGGGGTCAGGTTGGTGCTGATCAGGGTGCTGTCGCGACCGTGGAAGCGCTCACCGAGCCGGTCGAGGTCGGCGTTCTCCGTGACCAGGAAGAGGGCGGAGGTGCCGGGCACGATCTCGGTGCGGATCCGGGCCAGGTCGTCCTTCGTGATCCCGGTCCCGTCGGTGGCCTTGGCGATCGCGCCGATCCCCGCGCCGAGGGCCGCGCCGGCGATCGGCACCATGAAGAGTGCGCCGCCGAGGATGCCCCAGAGGGCTCCCCAGCCCGCGCCCCGGGAGGCGCTGTCCCGCTTGTGCCGGGTGTCCGGCTTGTCGGCGCTCTCCGGCCAGGTGACCACCGCGTGGTCGACGATCGTCACCAGACCCTCGGTCTGCGCCGACATCAGGACCTTCTCGGCCCGCTCCGCGCCGTCGGGATCCTCGAACTTCCACACCGTGAACGCCGTCATCGCCCTGTCTCCCTCCGGCTCCCTCGAGGCTCCGAGCGTCCGGTCGGTGCGGGTGGGCGGTCGCCACCCGCTGGCGGGTGGTGGCTCTCAGCGAGCGGCGCCGGCGTGGTGCCGCCCGATCGGCAGCACCATCGGCCGGCCGGACACCGGATCGGGGACGACCTGGCTGTCCATGCCGAAGACCGCCCGGACCGTCTCGACGCTCAGCACGTCGGCGGGGTCGCCGGCCGCGTGCAGTCGTCCGTCGCGTACGGCGATGAGGTGGTCGGCGTACCGCGCCGCGAGGTTGAGGTCGTGCAGGACCATCACGATCGTGGTGCCGCGCTGCCGGTTGAGGTCGGTGAGCAGGTCCAGCACGTCGACCTGGTGGCTGACGTCGAGGAACGTGGTCGGCTCGTCGAGCAGCAGGATGTCGGTGTGCTGGGCGAGCGCCATCGCGATCCAGGTGCGCTGCCGCTGACCACCGGAGAGCTCGTCGACCGGCCGGTCCGCGAGCTCGAGGGTGTCGGTGAGGGTGAGCGCCTCGGCGACCGCCCGGTCGTCCTCGGCGCTCCAGCGGGACAGCACCCCCTGGTGCGGGCTGCGCCCGCGCGCGACCAGGTCGGCGACCACGATGCCCTCGGGCGCGATCGGCGACTGGGGGAGCAGGCCGAGGGTGCGCGCGACCTGCTTGGTCGGCAGCCGGTGCAGGTCCTTGCCGTCGAGGACGACCCGGCCGGTGCGCGGCGCGAGCAGCCGGGACATCGCCCGGAGCAGCGTCGACTTGCCGCAGGCGTTGGCCCCGACGATCGCGGTGATCCGGCCCGGCGGGACGGCGAGGTCGAAGGAGTCGACGACCACGCGGTCGCCGTACCCGAGGGTGACGTCCTCGACCTGGAGTGAGTGGTGTTCGGTCACAGCGAGCCTCCGGCCCGGTTGGTGCGGACGAGCAGGTAGAGCAGGAACGGCGCCCCGAGCGCACCGGTGATGACGCCGACGGGGTAGCGGTTGTCGAAGGCGAACTGCCCGGCCAGGTCGGCGCTCAGCACGAGCAGTGCACCGACCAGGGCGGCCGGGACCATCAGCGACGCGCCGCCGCCGACCAGCCGCGCGGCGATCGGCCCGGAGAGGAACGCTACGAACGCGATCGGCCCGGCCGCCGCGGTCGCGAAGGCGATCAGCGCCACCGCCGCGAGGATCGCCACCAGCCGGGTGCGCTCGACCCGGACCCCGAGCGCGGTCGCGGAGTCGTCGCCCTGCTGGAGCAGCGCGAGGCCCCGCGCCTGCGTCAGCAGCAGGGGTACGGCGAGCAGCATCGCGACCAGGAGGGGCCGGACGGTCGCCCACGACGCGTTGTTGAGGTTGCCGGTCAGCCAGCGCATCGCGGCCTGGATGTCCCAGACCGCGCCCCGCATCAGCACGTAGGCGATGACGCTGCGGAGCATGGCATCGACCCCGATGCCGATCAGGATCAGCCGGGTGCCGGCGACGCCGTCGCGGTAGGCGAGGACGTAGATGAGCAGCGCCGTGCCGAGCGCCGCCGGGATGGCGACGACGGAGACCGCGGTCGCGCCGAGCTCGTAGACGACGATCCCGATCACGGCCGCCGCGCTGGCGCCGGAGCTGATCCCGATGATGTCGGGGGAGGCGAGCGGGTTGCGCAGCATCGTCTGGAACGTGACGCCGCCGAGCCCGAACGCCGCGCCGGTCAGCACCGCCAGCGTCGCCCGCGGCAGCCGCAGCTCGCCGACGGTGAAGGACGCACCCGGCACGGTCTCGCCGCGGATCACGTCCCACACCTCGCCGGGCCCGTAGAAGGTGTTGCCGACCATCAGGCTGACGGCGTACACGCCGACGACCAGCAGGGCCAGCACGACCAGCACCACCAGGCGCCGCGTCGTACGCCGGCGGCGGCCGCGGGCGATCCGGCCCACCGCTGCGTCACGTGCTGCGTCGGGGTCGAGGACGGCGGTCACAGGGCACGCACCTTCTGCCGGCGGACGATCCAGATGAAGAAGGGCGCGCCGACGAACGCGGTGATGATGCCGACGTCGATCTCCTCGGGGCGGGCGATGACGCGGCCGACGACGTCGGCGACGGTCAGCAGGATGGCGCCCGCGACCGCGGCGAAGGGCAGCAGCCACCGGTGGTCGATCCCGATCAGCAGCCGGCACACGTGGGGCACGATCAGCCCGACGAAGGCGATCGGGCCCGCCACGGCCGTCGCGGCGCCGCAGAGGGTCACGGCGCCCACGAAGGCGAGCAGCCGGGTCGTCGCGACCCGTTCGCCCAGGCCGGCGGCGACGTCGTCGCCGAGGGCGAGCGAGTTGAGGCCCCGCGCGGCCGCCAGGCACACGGCCGCGCCGACGGCGAGGAAGGGCAGCACCTGCCCGATCCGCTCGTACGTCGCGCCGCCGACGCCGCCGATCTGCCAGTGCCAGTAGACGTTCATGACGTCGACCCGCGGCAGCAGGATCGCGCTGATCAGCGAGCTGAACGCGGCCGTGCTGGCCGCACCGGCCAGAGCCAGCTTGAGCGGCGTCGCCCCGCCGCGTCCCAGCGACCCGATCGCGTAGACGAACGTCGCGGCGAGCGCCGCCCCGGCGACCGCGACCCACAGGTAGGACGTGGGGGAGGAGAGGCCGAAGAAGACGATGCCGCTGACCACGGCGAGCGCTGCGCCCGAGGTGACCCCGAGGATGCCCGGGTCGGCGATCGGGTTGCGGGTGACGCCCTGCATCACGGCGCCGGCGAGGCCGAGGGCCGCGCCGACGAGGATCGCGAGCAGGGTGCGCGGGATCCGCTTGACGACCGCCGCCTGGCCGATGGTCTCCTCGTTGCCCGCGATGCCGTGGACGACGTCGTGCCAGCCGACGACGCGGGTGCCGAACGCGACCGAGGCCGCGCCCGCCAAGGCGAGCGCGACCAGGGCCACGAGCAACCAGGTGAGACGGGTGGTCACGCCTTCTCGGCCGCTGCCTCGAGCAGGTCGAAGTACTCGTCGATGCCCCAGCCGATCGACAGCGGCGACGGGTTCGCCGACGCGGCGAGCGGGGTCGAGTCCTCGAGGATCGCGATGGCGCCCTTCTTGATCGCGGGGATCTTCGAGAGCAGCGGGTCGTTCTGCAGCGTCTTGACCATGTCGCCGTTCGGGTCGCCGTACGTCACGAAGACGTCGACGTCGGCGAAGTCCTCGGGGTTCTCGGCGCTGCGGGTCACGTAGAACTCGTCGGTCTCGGCCGAGGCCTCCTCGACCACCTTCGGCATGGTCATGCCGACGCTCTCCATGAAGCCCGGGCGGGTGTCGTGGGTGGTGTAGAAGCCGACCTGGCTCAGGTCGTTGGGGTCGATGTAGGCGAACATCACGCTCTTGCCGGCGAGGGCCGGGTGCGCGGCGTAGGAGTCCGCAACCTGCTGGTCCAGGTCGGCGACGAGCTGCTCGCCCTCGGCGGACATGCCGAGTGCCTTGCTCTCCATCAGGATCATGTCCTCGACCGAGGTGCCCCACGCGACGTCGGGATAGGCGATCGTCGGCGCGATCTTGCTGAGCGTCTCGTACTCCTCCTTGGTGATGCCGGAGTACGCCGCGAGGATCACGTCGGGCTGGGTGTCGGCGACGGCCTCGAAGTCGATGCCCTCGGTCTCGTCGAAGAGCACCGGGGTGTCGGCGCCGAGCTCGGTGAGCTTGTCCTCGACCCAGGGGAGGACGCCGTCATCGTCGTCGTCGCCCCAGGTGGCCTTGCTCATGCCGACCGGCACGATGCCCAGCGCCAGCGGCACCTCGTGGTTGGCCCACGCGACGGTCGCCACCCGCTCGGGCTTCTCCTCGATCGTGGTCTCGCCGTACACGTGCTCGATGGTCACCGGGAACGCGTCGGTGGCCGCGGCGGTGCTCGAGTCGTCGGTCGCGCCGCTCGACTCGTCGCTGTCGCCGCAGGAGGTGAGCGTCAGGGCCAGGACGAGCGAGGCTGCCGCCGCCAGCAGGGTGCGCGTGGAACGCATCGTAGGTCTCCGATCATGATTAGGTTAGGCAAACCTAACGCATGGAGACGTCGTCGTGTCGATGTGCCCTCGGGTGGAACTCCTCACACGGAGCCCCGTCCGGCGTCCTGCGGCAGGATGGACCCATGGCCATCCACATCACCGGCGACGACCACGCCGACCAGGTCCTGACCGACGACCCGTTCGCGCTGCTGGTCGGGATGATGCTGGACCAGCAGTACCCGATGGAGCACGCGTTCCGCGGTCCGTCGAAGGTGCTCGACCGCTTCGGCACCCTCGAGCCGGCGCGGATCGCGGCGGCCGACCCGCAGGAGTTCGCGGCGCTGTGCGCCGTGCCACCGGCGATCCACCGCTTCCCGGGCTCGATGGCCGCGCGGCTGCAGGAGCTGGCCCGGATCGTCGAGGACGAGTACGACGGGCACGCGGAGCGGATCTGGGCCGAGGCGGCCGACGGCAAGGACCTGCTCAAGCGGATGCAGGCGCTGCCCGGCTTCGGCAAGCAGAAGGCGCAGATCTTCGTGGCGCTGGTGGCCAAGCAGCTCGGCGTACGACCGGACGGCTGGGAGGCGGCCGTCGGCGCATACGCCGAGGACGGCTTCCGGTCGGTCGCGGACGTCGTCGACGGCGCCAGCCTGCAGAAGGTGCGCGACTACAAGAAGGAGAAGAAGGCGGCCGCGAAGGCCGCTTCCTCCTGAGCGATCTCGCCGGACGGGCTGATTCGCGGGGGAGTGCGTGGATCTCAGGGTGCCCGTGGCAGAATGAGGTCCGCGGCTCTTGACGTCTCCGGGACGGGCCGCGCCCTGGATCGGTTCGACTGTCGTTTCACGAGAGGTGTTCGTGTCCTCGAACGCGCGCAAGATGCTCCCCGCCGAGGTGCTCACGCACCCTGCCATCGTGGCCCTGGTCGAGCGTGGCACCCCGACCGGCTCCATCAGCCCCGAGGAGGTCCGCCAGGCCAGTGAGGATGCCGCGGTCGCGCCGAAGCACCTCAAGGCGCTGCTCGGCCACCTCGCCGCGCTGGGGATCTCCGTGCAGCTGCCGGTGAGCACCGGCCGTGCCGTCGCCGCGACGCAGACCCGCAAGACCACCACCGCCAAGACGGCCGCCAAGAAGTCCGCGGCGCCGGCCAAGAAGGCCGCCGCTCCCGCGAAGAAGGCCGCCGCCAAGAAGGCCGCGTCGACCGAGGAGGTCGTCGAGGTCGAGGTGGAGGTGACCGAGGTCGTGATCGGCCCCGACGGCAAGAAGGTGCTGCCGGACGTCTCCGACGAGCAGTTCGAGAAGGACGTCAAGGCCGACCCGACGATCGAGGAGGACGAGAAGGAGGCCTCCTTCGTCGTCTCCGCCGCCGACGACACCGACGAGCCCGAGCAGCAGGTCATGGTCGCCGGCGCGACCGCCGACCCGGTCAAGGACTACCTCAAGCAGATCGGCAAGGTGCCCCTCCTCAACGCCGAGATGGAGGTCGAGCTCGCCAAGCGGATCGAGGCCGGCCTCTTCTCCGACGAGAAGCTCGCCAAGGGCTCCAAGGTGACCCCCAAGCTCCAGGAGGAGCTGGAGTGGATCGCCGAGGACGGCCGCCGCGCCAAGAACCACCTCCTCGAGGCCAACCTCCGCCTCGTCGTCTCGCTGGCCAAGCGCTACACCGGTCGCGGCATGCTCTTCCTGGACCTGATCCAGGAGGGCAACCTCGGTCTGATCCGGGCGGTCGAGAAGTTCGACTACACCAAGGGCTACAAGTTCTCGACCTACGCCACCTGGTGGATCCGGCAGGCGATCACCCGCGCGATGGCCGACCAGGCCCGCACCATCCGCATCCCGGTGCACATGGTCGAGGTCATCAACAAGCTCGCCCGCGTGCAGCGCCAGATGCTCCAGGACCTGGGCCGCGAGCCCACCCCGGAGGAGCTGGCCAAGGAGCTCGACATGACCCCCGAGAAGGTCATCGAGGTCCAGAAGTACGGCCGCGAGCCGATCTCGCTGCACACCCCGCTCGGCGAGGACGGCGACTCCGAGTTCGGTGACCTCATCGAGGACTCCGAGGCGATCGTCCCGGCCGACGCCGTCAGCTTCACGCTGCTCCAGGAGCAGCTGCACGCCGTCCTCGACACGCTCTCCGAGCGCGAGGCGGGCGTGGTGAGCATGCGCTTCGGCCTCACCGACGGCCAGCCCAAGACGCTCGACGAGATCGGCAAGGTCTACGGCGTGACCCGCGAGCGGATCCGCCAGATCGAGTCCAAGACGATGTCGAAGCTCCGCCACCCGAGCCGGTCGCAGGTCCTCCGCGACTACCTCGACTGAGCCGAGCCCCGCGCCATGACGGGCCGCACCGCGCAGCTGCGCAGTGCGGCCCGTTTCGCGTCCGGGCTCTACCTCGGCGAGGCCCGGGGCGCGTACGACGCCTACGTGCGCCGCAACCTCTTCGCCCGGCTGCGCTACGCACCCGGCCGTGACGACCCCTATCCGATCTACGAGCAGATCCGGGCGGGCGGCACCTTCTACACGACCGCGATGGGCAACCTCGCGACCGCCGACCACGCGGCCTGCAAGGAGATCCTGCGCAGCCGCCGGTGGGGCGTGCAGCCGGAGGGCGAGGACCCGCCGCCGGAGTTCGACCTCTCGTTCCTCGACCGCAACCCGCCCGACCACACCCGGCTGCGCCGGATCGCCGCCCCGGCCTTCAGCCCGCGCCGGATCGCCGAACTGCGCACCGGCGTCGAGAAGACCGTCGAGCGGCTCCTCGACGACGCGGAGCGCACGGAGGCGACCACGGGACGGTTCGACCTCGTTCCCACGCTCGCCGCGCCGCTGCCGATCGCGGTCATCTGCGACCTGCTCGGCATCCCCGACGCCGACACCGCGACGTTCAGCCGGTACGGCGCAGCGCTGGGCAGCGCTCTCTCGGGCATCCGTTCGCTCGGGCACGCCCGCGCCGTGATGGAGGCGGACGCCGCGATCGAGCGACTCTTCACCGATCTCTTCGAACGGCGTCGCCGCGAGCCGGCCGACGACCTGGTCAGCGAGCTGGTCGCCGCCGAGGACGCCGAGCAGGTGCGCCCGGCCGAGATGGTCCCGCTGTGCTCGCTGCTGCTGGTCGCCGGGTTCGAGACCACGGTCAACCTGGTCGGCAACGCCGTCAACGCGCTGCTCGACCACCCCGAGCAGTGGGGCGCGCTGGTCGACGACCCCGGCCTCGCCGGTGCGGCGGTCCAGGAGACCCTGCGCTGGGACGGCCCCGTCCAGCGCACCACCCGGGTCTCCTTCGACGACACCGAGGTCGGCGGCACCCCCGTCGCGCGCGGTCGCTGGGTCAACGTCCTGATCGGCGGCGCCGACCGCGACCCCGCGGTCTTCGCCCACGCCGACCGCTTCGACCTCACCCGCACCGACGGCGGCGACCACCTGGCCTTCTCCAGCGGCATCCACCACTGCGTCGGCCGGCCCCTCGCCGAGCTGGAGGCGACGGTCGCGATCCGGCAGCTCGCGGAGCGGATGCCGTCGCTGCGCCGCGCCGGCGCCGTACGACGGCGCAACGCGACCGTCATCCGGGGCCCGGTCGCGCTCCCCGTCGCGTGCCGCTGACCGGTCGTCCTGGCCGGCGCGCGACGATCGGTTGCAACCGGATCGGGGCTCGGGGAGTCTCAGAGGCATGAGTCTCGGGAAGCCCCTCCTCTCCGTCCTGGTCGCGGGCGCGGCGCTCGTCGCCCTCGTCGGCGCCCCGGCGGCCGCCGAGACCGCGGGCTACCGCGACCCGGCCGACGCGAGCGCCTCGCTCACCGACATCCGCCACGTGACGGTCCGTCACGGCGGCGACGGGATCGCGGTGGTGGTCCGCTTCACGGACCTGCGCCGCCGCTCCACCGGCGGGCCGGCGGGCCTGTCGGTCTTCTTCGACACCGTCGGCCGCCGGCGGGGGCCGGAGTTCCAGCTCGGCACCGGCCTCCAGGCGGGCACCGACTACCAGCTCGTGCGCTCGCGGCACCGCCGGGGCGTCGGCGACCCGATCGACTGCGACTACAGCGTCCGGCTCCGGTACGACGCCGACCGGATGGTCCTCCACGCCGACCGTGACTGCCTCGGCACGCCGGACCGGGTGCGGGTGGGCGTCCTGATGACCGACGAGTGGGACGGCAGTCACCCGGTCGAGGACTGGCTCGGCGAGCCGCGGTCGTGGACCGCCTGGCTGACGGCCGGCTGAGACGTCCTGGGCGGGCGGCTCAGCCCGCGGCGACGAGCGCGACCGCGACGGCACACAGCCCGAGCCCGACGCCCTGGGTGGCGTGGACGCGCTCGCGGAGCACCGTCGCGGCGAGCAGCACCGTGAAGGCGGGGTAGAGCGAGGTCACCACCGCCGCGACGGTCAGGTAGCCCTGGCGGGTCGCCACCTGGAAGAGGCCGGTCGCCAGCGCCCCGAGGGCGCCGCTGATGATCCCGCCCGCGGCGTACCGGTTGCGCGGCACCCAGTCCTGGCGCAGCGCCAGCGCGACGACGATGATCGCGCCGCCGGCGATGAGCTGGTTGAGGGCGAGCGGCAGGAAGCCCGCCTCCTCGGGGATCTGCGCGAGGGCGGCGAAGAGGGTGCCGAAGCCGAGACCGGCCAGGACGCCGTCGAGCAGGCCGGAGCCGATCGGAGCGTCATCGGGCTCGCGGGCGACCAGCCAGATGGCGGGGACGGCGAGGAGGATGCCGATCCAGACGGCCAGCTCGGGCCGCTCGCCACCCGCGACCCCGGCCACGACCGGGACCACGACGGCGCCGACGCCCGAGACGGGCGCGACCACCCCCATCCGGCCGCTGGCGAGGCCTCGGTAGAGGAAGGCGGTGCCGAAGCCGTTGCCGAGACCGGCGACCAGCGACCAGGCGAGATCGGTGCCGGTCGGGGAGCCGCCGTGGATCAGGGCGACGACGAGCACCAGGACCGTGCCGCCGAGCTGGGCCGTCAGCGAGACCGCCCACGGGCCGCCGCGCTTGGAGAAGAGGCCGCCGTTGAAGTCGCCGAGGCCGTACGACGCGGCCGCGAGCAGCGAGAGCAGGACGCTCACGTCGCCACCACCCCGGCGACCCAGACGAGGGTGGCGACGAGGGCGGCGGCGAGCTCGATGAGGATCGAGAGGCCGACCGCCCTGAGCGAGTGCAGCGTCGAGGGCCACGCCTCCCGGGCGCCGAGCCGGGCCGCCTCGGCCAGCCACACGCCGAGCACGAAGCCCAGGAAGAGGCCGACCACGGGGACGACGAAGAAGCCGACCACGCCCACCGCCACCCCGGCCCACTGGGTGGTGGCCGGGATGCCGGCGACCTGGAGGCGCCGGCCCGGGACGACGTACTTGACGACCGCCCCGGCGACGACGAGCGCGGTGGCCGCCGCGAAGACGGTCCACGCGGTCGCGCCGCCGGTCGCCCAGGCCCAGACGAGCACGCCCGCGACGACCAGGACCGATCCGGGCAGGATCGGGACGAGGATGCCGACCAGCCCCACCGCGACCAGGAGGGCGGCGACCAGTGTGGTGGCGGTCACGTCAGCACCCTCTCAGAGCAGCCACGCGCAAACACCGCGGCCCCGGACCGAGTGGTCCGGGGCCGCGGTGGAAGCGGGGGGAGTTGGGCTCAGCGCTCGTCGTCCGAGGCGCTGGCGGGGGTGTCGGACAGCTTGTGCGTCTCGTCGACGACGTTGGCGGCGATCTCCTTGAGCTTGTCACCGTGCTCGCGGGCGTGGTGGGCGCAGAAGAGGAGCTCGCCACCGGACTGGAGCTCCACACGAAGGTAGGCCTGGGCTCCGCAACGGTCGCAACGGTCCGCTGCGCTCAGCGCGGCGGCGCTGGGGGCAACTGCAGTGGTCACTTCGGCCTCATTTCTCTCACGTCGAGGACTGGTCCTCGGTGTCTGGCACAACGTACTGGTGGGTTCCAAGATTCCCCGGAAGGCCTTGTCGTCCAACGTCGTGTCAGTCACGTCATCCAATCATGGAGTCTCTTCCCCTATCGGCAGATTTCCATTCCTTGAAAGCCCTGCCGGTGAAGAAGATATGGTGCGGTTCAGGTGGTGCGTCGTGCTTCCGAGTCTGACGCGTGATGTCGTCGTCCCGTTGCGGATACCTCGACCCGAGACCGATCGTGTCCACATCGTGACGTGACCCACCGTCGTGGTGCTGCCCTGGTGCTGCTGGTGCGCTGCGCGGGTGCTGCTCGGGGAAGTGGCACTCACGCTAGACCTGCCGCAAGCAGGCGTGCCTTCATCGTGCCTCGGCGTGTCGCAGGTAGATTCGGAGGGCAGGTAAACATTGGATTTCGCCCCACCGTCCGCAGGAGCCCCACGATCGCCGACAACACGTACAGCGCCGCGCACCTCCTCGTCCTCGAGGGACTCGAGGCGGTCCGCAAGCGTCCCGGCATGTACATCGGGTCGACCGACACCCGCGGGCTCATGCACTGCCTGTGGGAGATCATCGACAACGGCGTCGACGAGGCGCTGGCCGGTGCGGCCCACCGCGTCGAGGTGACGCTCCATCCCGACGGCTCGGCCGAGGTCCACGACGACGGTCGCGGCATCCCGACCGACAAGGAGCCCAAGACCGGGCTCCCGGGCGTCGAGGTGGTCGCCACCAAGCTGCACGCCGGCGGCAAGTTCGGCGGCGGCTCGTACGTCGCCACGGGTGGTCTCCACGGCGTCGGCCTCTCGGTCGTCAACGCGCTGTCCTCGCGCATGGACATCGACGTGCAGCGCCCGCCCTCCGAGCAGGGCCTCTCCTTCCGCCACGGCGCCCCGGGCGTCTTCGCCGGCGACGGACCCGACGCGGCGTTCGAGCCCCGGTCGGGCCTCACCCGCAAGGGCTCCCGCGTGGCGAAGGGCAAGAGCGGCACCCGGATCAGGTTCTGGCCGGACACCCGGATCTTCACCAAGGACGCCACGTTCGTCTTCGACGAGCTGATCGGGCGGGCCCGCCAGACGTCGTTCATCGTCCCGGGGCTCGAGCTGGTCATCCGCGACCTGCGTGGCGAGACGCCGCGGGAGGAGAAGTTCCGCCACGACGGCGGCATCGCGGAGTTCGCCGACTTCCTCGCGCCCGACGAGCCGGTCACCGAGATCGTCCGCCTCCAGGGGGCCGACACGTTCACCGAGACCGTGCCGATGCTCGACGCCCAGGGCCACATGACGCCGCAGGAGGTCGAGCGCGAGCTGACCGTCGACGTCGCCGTCCGGTGGGGCACCGGCTACGAGACCGTGCTGCGCTCCTTCGTCAACGTGATCGCCACCCCCAAGGGCGGCACCCACGTCAGCGGCTTCGAGTCCGCGATCACCAAGACCTTCAACGACGCGATGAAGGCCAGCAAGGTGCTCAAGGTCAACGACGACGACGTCATCAAGGACGACGTGCTCGAGGGTCTCACCGGGGTCGTGACGGTGCGCCTCGCGGAGCCGCAGTTCGAGGGCCAGACCAAGGAGATCCTCGGCACGCCGGCCGCGCGGACCGTCGTGCGCCGCGTGGTGTCGGCCGAGCTCAAGAAGTTCCTCACCGCCACCAAGCGGGCCGAGAAGGAGCAGGCCAAGCGGGTCATGGAGAAGGTCGCCGCGGCGGCCAAGACCCGGCTGGCGGCCCGCCAGCACAAGGAGACGCAGCGGCGGAAGAACGCCCTGGAGTCCTCGGCGCTGCCCTCCAAGCTCGCCGACTGCCGCGCTGCCGACAACGACAAGACCGAGCTCTTCATCGTCGAGGGTGACTCGGCGCTCGGTACGGCGAAGCTGGCCCGCAACTCGGAGTTCCAGGCGCTGCTGCCGATCCGCGGCAAGATCCTCAACGTCCAGAAGGCCTCGGTCGGCGACATGCTGAAGAACGCCGAGTGCGCCTCGATCATCCAGGTCGTCGGTGCCGGCTCGGGCCGCACCTTCGAGCTCGAGGCCCGCCGCTACGGCCGGATCATCTTCATGGCCGACGCCGACTCCGACGGCGCGCACATCCGCTGCCTGCTGGCGACCCTCTTCTACAAGTACATGCCCGACCTGATCGCCGACGGCCGCGTCTACACCGCTGTGCCGCCGCTGCACCGGATCGAGATCTCCAACCCGCGCAAGGGCCAGGACAAGTACGTCTACACCTACTCCGACGCCGACCTGCAGCGGAAGCTGGCGGAGCTGAAGAAGAAGAACGTGAAGTGGAAGGACCCGGTCCAGCGCTACAAGGGCCTCGGTGAGATGGACGCCGACCAGCTGGCCGAGACCACCATGGACCCCCGTCACCGCACCCTGCGCCGCCTCACCGTCGACGACGCCGAGAGTGCGACCGGCGTCTTCGAGCTGCTGATGGGCTCCGAGGTCGCCCCGCGCAAGGAGTTCATCGTCCAGGGCGCCTATGAGGTCGACATGGAGACGCTCGACGCCTGACCCGGTTACGGTGAGGTGTGCTGATCACACTTCTCGGGGTCCTCGTCGGCATCCTGGCCGTCTTCGTCGTGCTCACGGTCGCCTACCGCGTCGTCCGCTACGCCGTCCGCGACGGCATCGTGGACGCCCAGCGTCGGATCGACGCCGAGCGGGACCGCGCGCAGGCGCGGTCGAGCGAGCCGACGACGCCGCGCTGATCAGCCGCGCTCGCGGCGGTGCTTCTCCTCCTGGTCGCGCAGGACCAGGGGCGAGGTGAAGATGTAGAGCGGCTCGCGGTCGCCCCAGGCGGGGACGACGCCGACGAAGTCGTAGCTCTGGTTGGTGGTGAGCTCGATCATCGTCGCCTCGACGTAGTGGTGCTCGGGCGCGCCCGAGCGTCCTCGGTAGTGGCCGCGTCCGACGGCGACCATGTCCGAGTGCGTGAGGAGGTTGTAGTCGGCCATCGGCTCCCTCATCGGCCGGGACGCCCGCGGGTTGAGGCGTGCGTCCCGGCCGACGGCTCCTACGCGACCGGCGGGCAGTGGACCCGCGGGTTCCAGTCGTCGAACAGCCCGGACGGGTTGTGCTTCCACGCCCACAGGTGGAGCTCGTAGAAGGGCGGCAGGCCGTAGCGGTTGTCGGCGCCCTGGAGCTCGAAGGCGCGGCCGAAGAGGTGCGGCTTGCCCGTGGGGTGGTGCTTGCGCCAGGCCGAGCGGAAGACGACGTACTCGACGGCGACCAGGCGCTTGCCCTGCTCGGTGGGCTCGTAGACGAGCGCCTCCGGGTGGCCCGCGCGGGCCTTCGCGTCCGAGACGGCGTCGCCGTCGACCAGGTGGACGCCCATCCCGCCTGCCGGGTCGTCGATGCAGGCGATGCCGGCGGCGTCCTTCAGGAGGGCGTACCCGTCCCGCTTCGCCCGGTGCGGTGACCGGTACTTCGCGGTCGCGTCGCGCACCTGCTGCACCTGGGCGTGCACGCCGCTCCGGCCCGCCGGCGGCTCGGGGAAGGGCATCGCGCTGGCGGCGGCCGGCGCGAGCACGACGGCGGCGGCGAGCGCGGCGGCCGTCCGACGCAGGGCCGTCATCACGCGCCCTCCGTGACCTGGTAGACCTCGTCCGCCACGAGCCCGTGCGCTTCGCGGTGCACGGTCGAGGCGGTCTCGGCGTCCGGCGCTTCGACGAGGCAGAAGATCTTGCCCTGGCCCTCGTCGACCCAGTAGCGCAGGTAGCTGACGTCGTACGTCCCCTGCGTCTGGAGGTCCTGCTTGTGGGCGTGGGCGACGTCGTCGATCGACACCCCGCCGCTGATGTGGTGCACATCCAGGTAGAGCGGCATCGGCCTGCTCCTCTCATCCGTTGTCTGACCGGACGAGACTCGCGCCGCGGCGGGGGTCGGCGAATCGGTGAGCCACCCCCATCTTGCGTCGGCACCTCCCTAGGCAGCTCCCTAGGTGACGCGGATGGGTCAGGCGCTGAGCAGGCCGAGCCGCTCGGCGGCGGCGGACGCCTCGACCCGGCTGGCCACGCCGAGCTTGCCGAGCACCGCGGACACGTGGTGGTCGACGGTCTTGGCGCTGATGTAGAGCCGCGCGGCGATCTCGGCGTTGGTCAGCCCCTCGGCCACCAGCTCGAGCACGTCGTGCTGGCGCTGGGTGAGGCCGAGCGGGTGCTCGCGGGTCGTCGGGCGCGGGCCTGCGGGGATGGAGCGGACGCCGGCCGAGCGCATCCGCCGGCGGACCAGCGCGGCGGCCGCGTCGGCGCCGAGGTCGTCGAAGCGGGTCAGCGCCTCGCGCAGGGACGCCTCGTCGCCCGCGTCGACGAGGGCGAGGGCGGCGTCGTACCCGCAGCCGAGCGCGTCCCAGCCGGCGGCGTCGTGGGGGAGCGCGACCGCGGGCTCCGGTGCCGGGCCGGCGAGCCGGTCCTCCCACCGCGCGACCTCGGCGTCCTCCCACGGTAGCCGGTCGTGGACACGGGCGCGGGCGGCGGCGAGCTCGGCGGAGGCGCCGTCGAGGTCGTCCGCGAGCCAGCGGGCCTCGGCGCGGGCGAGCCGGACCAGGACGACGTACGGCGGGTCGTCGAGGTCGTCCGCGGCGTCGAGCGCGCAGTCGAGCAGCTTGACCGCGTCGTCGTCGCCCTGGCGGGCGCGGAGCAGGCCGAGGCTGGTGAGCGAGGTCAGGTGGTTGGCGGGGGAGGCCGGGGTGGCGAGCACCAGCTCGGCGAGCTCCTCCGCCTCGGTCCAGCGACCCAGGTCGAGCAGCGCGAGCGAGCGGCGGCCGCGCAGGCAGGTGGAGTAGGTCGTGATGTCCCGCTCGTCGCTGTAGGCCAGCCCGTCGGCGTACCACTGCTCGCCCCGGGCGTAGCGACGCTCGACCTCGAAGAGCTCGTACGCCGACGCGTAGACCGTCGCGACCTGCTTCTCGAGCCGCTCGGCCACGGCGAGCTCCAGGGCGGCGCGCATGAGCGGCTCCCAGTCCGCGCCCGCGCCGGCCGCCCGCTGCGCCAACCAGACCCGGGCCGTCACCAGGGCGTCCAGGGCGCCGGTCTCGGCAGAGATCTCGGCCGCCAGCGCCAGCCGGTCGCCGAGCTCGCGGTCGTCGTCGAGGTCGCCGGCCTGCATCAGGTAGGCCCAGGCCAGCTCCGGGGTCGGCCCGAGCGGCTCGAGGACCGCGACCGCGGCGGCGGCCGCGTCGCTCGAGGCACGCCCCTGGCACAGGCGCCACCGCACCGACGAGAGCCAGCTGAGCGTGGCCCCCTCGCGCAGCGGGTCCCCGGCCTCCCGCCAGAGCTCGAGCGCCTCGGTGCGCGCCCAGGCGGCCTCCTCCCAGCGGTCGACGAAGGTGTCCTCGTGGCCGAGGGCGTCGAGCAGCTCGGCCCGCTCCCGCGACCCCAGGGAGTCGCCGTGCCGCAGGGCGCGGGCGTACTGGGCGGCGGCCTCGCGGTGCGCCCCGAGGGCGGCGGCGCGGTGAGCGGCCGGGACCGCGTGCCGGAGGACCGCCACGGGGTCGCCCGCGGCCTCGGCGTGGTGCGCGAGCCGCGCCTCGTCGTCGCAGCCGGAGTCGGCCAGCGTCGCGAGCACGGCGGCGTGCGCCGGCCGCCGGCGGTGGTCGGCGAGGCTCGTCTCGATCGCGAGCCGGGCGATCTCGTGGCGGAAGCGGAGCCGGCCGGGGCAGTCGTCGACGAGGATCCCGCAGCCGAGCAACTGGTCGAGCCCGGCGGTCGAGACGCCGGTGGCGGACACGAGCTCGGCGTGGGCGAACCGGGACCCGAGCACCGCGGCGACCTCGAGGGCCTCCCGCGCGGCCGGGTCGAGCGCCGCGAGGCGGGCGAGCACGACGTCACGCACGGAGGCCGGGACGTCGGCGCCCGCCTGGAGGACCTCGGTCACCAGGAAGGGGTTGCCCCCGGTGAGCCGGTGCAGCCGGTCCGGGTCGACGCCGGCGTCGACCGCCAGGCGGCGTACGGCGTCCGCGGTCAGCGACGGGAGATCGAGCCGGCGGGTGGTGCGCTGGGTGACCAGGTCACCGAGGGCCACCCGGAGCGGCTCGCCGGGGGCGAGCGCCTCGTCGCGGTAGGTCGCGATCACCAGCAGGGCGTCGTGCCCGATCCGGCGGGCCAGGTAGCGGAGCAGGTCGAGCGTCGCCTCGTCGGCCCAGTGCACGTCCTCGACGGAGACGACCACGAGCCCGTCGGCGGTGGCGGCGCGCAGGTCGGCGAGCACGCGGGCGAAGAGGTCGTCGCGGTGCTCGCTCGGGGTCGTCGAGGACCCCAGCGCGGCCGCGATCTCGAGGAACGGGCCGAGCGGTCGCGGCACGAACTGGCCGTCGCACGCGCCGGTGTACCAGCGGGCATCGTCGAGCTGCGCCCGCAGGGCGTCGACCAGTGTCGACTTGCCGACCCCGGCCTCGCCCGCAACCAGCACGAGACGACCGCTGCCGGTGGCGGCCTCGGCGGCGTACTCGCGCAGCGCGGTCAGCGCGGAGGCGCGCTCCAACAGCTCCACCCGGACATTCTGCGCCGCCAGGTGGCGCTCCGCACCGTCAATTCGGGCTATCGGCGGGTCAGTACTTCCGGTCGAGCAGGCCCGTGTCGACGTCGTAGATGAAGCCGCCGACCTCGACGGTCTCGGGAACGAGGGGATGCGAGGTGACGCGGTGGACGTCGAGCCCGAGGGTGGCGACCTGGTCCTCGATGACGTGGAAGCGCTGCCAGGTGGCGTCGACACCCGCCGACTCGGCGATCCGCTCCCGGATCACCTCCTCGGAGTTGGAGGCGACGGCGCAGCGGGTGTGCGGGACGACCAGCACGCGCTGCACGTTGAGCAGGTGGACACCCAGGACGATGGCCTCGAGGGCCGCCTCGGTCACCCGGCCGCCGGGGTTGCGGAAGATCTTGGCGTCGCCCGGCTCGAGGCCGATCATCCCGAGCGGGTCGATGCGGGAGTCCATGCAGGTCACCAGCGCGACACCGGCTCGGGCGACGCCGTCGAACCCGCCGTAGGCGAAGTCGGAGGCGAACTCACGGTTGGCTGCCAGGAGGTCGTCGAAGCTCACGCTGGCGACGGTAGCGGACGGGTCAGCCGGCGGCGCGGAGCAGGTCGCCCGTCGAGACCGCCCGGGTCGGGGCGGACCGGAAGAGGACCAGTGCGAGCAGGCCGGCGGCCACGGCGCAACCGGCCGCGCCGATGAAGACGGTGTGCTCCTGGGCGATGCCCGCGACCCGGAGCAGGTGGGTGAACTCCGGACACCGGCTGGCACCGCCGCAGACCTCGCGGGCGGGCGGTACGTCGGCCTGCTCGGCGTAGTAGCGGCGCAGCCCGACCGTGGTGAGCGCCGAGATGCCGACCAGCATCCCGACCATCCGGGACACCACGACGAAGGCGCTCGCCAGCCCGTGCACCTCGACCCGGGTGCTGGCCAGCACCGCGGCGTTGACGGGGGCCAGCGCGAGCCCGAAGCCGAGGCCGCCGAGCAGCAGGGGCACGGTCGCGAGCGGGCTGTGCAGGTCGTCGAGGTCCCAGGTGGCCATCCAGAGGAAGGCCGCGGCCGCGGCCGCCATGCCGACCGCGGTGACGACGCCGGCCGGGACCCGCCGGGTGAGGTAGCCGCCGACGACCGCGCCGACCGGCAGCGCGACCAGGAAGCGCACCAGCACCAGCGCCGCCGCCAGCTGGTCGCCGGGGTAGATCGTCGTGCGGGCGAAGAGCGGGATGTCGATGAGCGCGGCGATCAGCGCCGCGCCGACGAAGAAGCTGACGAGCATCGCGCCCCAGGCCGGCGTACGGCGCAGCGAGCCGGTCGGCACGAGTGGTGCCGGGGTGCGGCGGAGGTGGACGGCGAAGGCGAGGGCGGCCAGGGCGCCGGCGAGGAGGTACCAGAGGCCCTGGTCGGAGAAGACCTGGATCTTGGGGTCGGCGGTGGCGAAGGCGAGGATCACCCCGGCCAGGGCGAGCGCGAGGAGCAGCGCGCCGACGACGTCGGCCTCGCGCACCGTCGCCACCCAGGCCCGGAGGTCGAGGAGGGGACGCGCGGCCGTGCAGCACCGCAGCACCAGCAGGACCAGGGCGCCGATCGCGCTCAGGCCGAGCGGGGTGAGCCAGCGGCCGTCGCCGGCGACCGGGATGAAGAGCTGTCCCCAGGTGAGGTCCTGCATGAGCTGGGAGGGCTCGGTGAAGACGAGGATGCCCGCGGCCAGGGTGACGAGCGCGAGGAGCAGGCCGGGCCAGTCGAAGGCACGGGGTCTCGGGGCTCGCTGGGCTCCCCCCTCGACCGCCGTGGCGCCGCGGATCGCAGCCGCGAGGAGCAGGCCGACGGCGAGGTTGATCGCGAAGATCGTGCGCCAGTCGGCGACCGCGAGGACCAGGGCGCCGAAGAGCGGGCCGAGGACGCTGCCGATCTCCTGGACCGCCGAGACGACGCCGAGCGGGACGCCGCGGCGCTCGGCGGGGTAGAGGTCGGCGACCAGCGCGAGCGTGGCCGGCACCAGCCCGCCTCCGCCGACGCCCTGGAGGAAGCGGCCGGTGACCATCGTCGGCATGTCGTAGGCGAGCGCGGTGACCAGCGAGCCGAGCGCGAAGACCAGCAGCGCGGCGACCAGCACCGGCACCCGTCCGCGGAGGTCGGCGATCCGACCGATCAGGGGCAGCATCGCGACGTACCCGAGCAGGAAGCCGGAGACGATCGGCGCGGCCCGCTGCAGCTGCTCCACGGGTACGCCGACGCCGGCCATCATGTCCGGCAGCGCGAGGACGACGACGTAGGTGTCGGCGGCGGCGAAGGCCACCGCCACCGCTGCCAGCCCGAGGAGGACTCGCGGCGACCCGCTCACGGCGCCGTGATGTTCTTGTCGGTCCCGTAGTCGTCGAAGGTGACCGTGTAGGTCATGGGGTCCGAGTCCTCGTAGAAGACCCCGGTCAGGGTCGCGCTGCGCAGCTGGTCGTCGTCGCTGATCGTGTACGACGCGTCGAAGTCGCCGGTCGCGGTCGGGATCACGTTCTTCACCACGTCGGAGCCGACCGTGCCGGTGTAGGTGGTGAGGACCTCCTTGTTGTCCTCGCCGCCCCGCACGCTGTCGCCCTGCTCGAGGTCGGTGGTCGCCGGCAGCAGCGAGGAGAAGCCCTGGCCGGAGCTCATCAGCCGGGCCGGGTCGGGCGCGCCGTAGTCGGCCGGGTCGATGTCCTGCCAGCCGGTCGTGAGCGGCAGCTGGACGTAGACCTTCTTGTCCACGGCCACCACCGGCACCTGGAACGCCTGCCCGGTCAGGACCACGGTGATCGTCCCGTCGAAGGCCGGTGCGTGGGTGCCGACGCCCTCGGCCTTCTCGACGCCGGTGACGCCGTCGGGCAGGTCGTCGGTGGTCAGCCCGAGCGTGACACCGCTGGTGTCGTCGAGCGTCGTCTTCGCCGCCGCGAGCGCCTCCTCCGGGGTCTGGTCGGAGCCGCCGCCCCCGCCGTCGCTGCCGCCGCCGCAGGCGGTCAGCGAGGCGGCGAGCAGGGCGGCCGTCAGGCCGGAGGTCAGGCGGCGGGGGAGTCGCACGGGGTCACCCTTGCACACGCACGCGGGCCGCGACCGGACCGGCACAGGCCACGATCGGCTGGCTGCCGGGCTGGCCGGATCCGTCCCGCCTGCCGGTGGCCTCCGGCAGGTCCACGGGCGCGCCGCTGGCGGCCGCCGCCCGCGCGGGGGCGGCGCCGACCCAGGCGAAGACCAGGGTGTCCTCGCCCTTGAGGAAGCGGTGGCAGCGCACCCCGCCGGTCGCGCGGCCCTTGGGTGGGTACTCGGTGAACGGCGCGACCTTGACCGCGCCCGGCTCGGTGCCGGGCAGCGCCGTCGACGAGCCGGAGGAGGTCACCACGACGGATCCCTCGGGTGCGTCGGGATCGACCGCGCCGAACCAGACGACGCGCTCCCCGGACGTGAGCCGTACGCCGGCGATGCCGCCGCCCGTGCGACCCTGCGGCCGGACCGCGTCGGCGCCGAAGTGGAGCAGCTGGGCGTCGGAGGTGACGAAGCACAGCGTCTCCGACCCGGTGACGAGCTCGACCGCGCCGACGACCTCGTCGCCGTCGGCGAGCCGGATCACCTCCCACTCGTCCTTGCCGAGGACCTCGGGGTTGACCCGCTTGACCGTGCCCTGGCGGGTGCCGAGCGCGAGGCCGGGCCCGTCGGTGCGCAGGGTGCAGAGCCCGAGCAGCCGCTCGCCGGTCTCGAGGCTCAGGATCTCGCTGACCGGCAGGCCGCCCGCGAGGTGCGGGTCGTTGGCGGTGTCGGGCAGCTGCGGGAGCTCCAGGACGCCGATCTTCACCAGCCGTCCCGTGCTGGTCAGGCCGCCGACCTCGCCGCGGGCGGTCGCCGCGACCGCGGAGACCACGACGTCGTGGTTGGCCCGGCCGCCGCCGGAGCCGGGCTGCTCGGCGTTCGCCGTACGCGCCAGCAGGCCGGAGGAGGAGAGGTAGACGAAGCAGGGGTCGTCGGCCACCTCGAGCGGCACGGCGGCCGCGCTGACGGTGGTGCCGGCCGACTCGAGCAGGACGGTACGACGGGGCGTGCCGTAGGTCTTGGCGACCTCGGCGAGCTCGTCGGAGACGACCTTCCAGCGCAGCTGAGTGTCCTGGATGATCGCGTCGAGCTCGTCGATCGTCTTGCGGAGCTCGTCCTGCTCCTTCTCGAGCTCGATGCGGGAGAACTTCGTCAGCCGGCGCAGCGGCATGTCGAGGATGTAGTCGGCCTGGATCTCGGTCAGGTCGAAGACCGACATCAGCCGCTCCTTGGCCGCCGCGGCGTTGTCGCTGGACCGGATCAGCTGGATGACCTCGTCGATGTCGAGGATCGCGACGAGGAGGCCCTCGACCAGGTGGAGCCGGTCGGCGGCCTTCCGCCGCCGGAACTCCGAGCGGCGGCGGACGACCTCGAAGCGGTGGTCGAGGAAGACCCGCAGCATCTCCTTGAGGGAGAGCGTGCGCGGCTGGCCGTCGACGAGGGCGACGGCGTTGATGCCGAAGGAGTCCTCCATCGGGGTCTGCTTGTAGAGCTGCTCGAGCAACGCCTCCGGCACGAAGCCGTTCTTGACCTCGATCACCAGTCGCAGGCCGTTGTCGCGGTCGGTGAGGTCCTTGATGTCGGCGATGCCCTGGAGCTTCTTGCCCTGGACCAGGGTCTTGATCCGCTCGATGACCTTCTCGGTGCCGACGCCGTAGGGGAGCTCGGTGACCACGATGCCCTTGCGGCGGTTGGTGACCGCCTCGACCCGCGCGGTCGCGCGCATCCGGAAGGTGCCGCGGCCGGTCTCGTAGGCGTCGCGGATCCCCTCGAGGCCGACGATCTTGCCGCCGGTCGGCAGGTCCGGGCCGGGCACGAAGCGCATCAGGTCGTCGACCGAGGCGTTCGGGTGGCTGATCAGGTGGCGCAGCGCCTGCACGACCTCGACCAGGTTGTGCGGGGCGCAGTTGGTGGCCATGCCGACCGCGATGCCGGTGGTGCCGTTGACGACCAGGTGCGGGATCGCGGCGGGCAGCACGCTCGGCTCGTACTCGCGGCTGTCGTAGTTGGGCTTGAAGTCGACGGTGTCCTCGTCGATCGAGCCCGTCATCGCGACCGCGGGCGGTGCCATCCGGCACTCGGTGTAACGCATCGCCGCGGGAGAATCGTCAGGACTGCCGAAATTTCCGTGGCCGTCGACGGTCGGGAGCCGCATCGCCCAGGGCTGGGTCATCCGGACCAGGGCGTCGTAGATCGCGCCGTCGCCGTGGGGGTGCAGCCGACCCATGACCTCACCGACGACGCGGGCGCTCTTGACGTGGCCGCGGTCGGGCCGCAGGCCCATGTCGTTCATCGTGTAGAGGATCCGGCGCTGCACCGGCTTCAGGCCGTCGCGGGCGTCCGGCAGCGCGCGGGAGTAGATGACCGAGTAGGCGTACTCGAGGAACGACGACTCCATCTCCTGCTTGATGTCGGTGTCGAGGATGTGCTCCTCGAAGTCGTCGTCGGGTGGGCCTTGCTTCGTCGTACGCCGTGCCATGGGTCCGATTCTTCCAAGTGGCACCGACCGAACCGGTAGGGGCTCGCCGTGTCGGGCCCTCCCGGTAGATTTCGCCCCGTGACCGACGCGGAGCCCACGACCCCGGCGCCCAGCCACTGGGAGGCCGACGTCCTGCTGCGGGACGGGCGCACGGCCCACATCCGGCCGATCCGGCCCGAGGACCGCGAGGTCTTCACCGAGTTCTACGCCCGGGTCTCCGACCAGTCGAAGTACTACCGCTTCTTCTCGCCGATGCCCCGGCTCTCCGAGCGGGACACCGAGCGCTTCATCCACGTCGACAACGTCGCCCGGGTCGCCTTCGTGCTCACCCTCCAGGGCCGGATCATCGCCGTCGGCCGCTACGACACGATCAAGCCGGGGGAGGCGGAGGTCGCCTTCCTCGTCGAGGACCAGCACCAGGGCCGGGGGATCGGCCAGCTCCTGCTCGAGCACCTCGCCCAGGCCGGCCGCGAGCGCGGCGTCGAGCGGTTCGTCGCCGAGGTGCTGCCCGACAACGCCCGGATGATCCAGACCTTCCGCGATGCCGGCTACAAGGTCGTCAGCGAGTACGACGAGGGGGTGCTCCAGCTGGAGTTCTCCATCGACCCCACCGACACGGCGATCGGGCTGACCTACCAGCGCGAGCACAAGGCCGAGGCCGCGTCGATCGAGAAGTTCTTCAACCCCCGCTCGGTCGCCGTGATCGGCGCGAGCCGCCGCCAGGAGACGATCGGCCAGGCGCTGGTGCGCAACCTGATCACCGGCGACTTCACCGGCCGGGTCTACGCCGTCAACCCGACCTCCAGCGCGGTCTCCGGGCTCCCGACGTACAAGACGGTCGCCGAGATCCCCGACGAGGTCGACGTCGCGGTGGTCGCGGTGCCGGCCGAGTCGGTCCAGGACGTCGTGCTGGACTGCGCCGCCAAGGGCGTCCACGGCCTCATCGTGGTCTCGTCGGGCTTCGCCGAGACCGGCGACGAGGGCCGCGTGCGCCAGCGCAAGCTGGTCGGGCTCTCCCGCTCCTACGGCCTGCGCCTGATCGGCCCCAACTGCCTGGGCATCATCAACACCGACTCGTCGATCTCGCTCAACGCCTCGCTGTCGCCGCTGATGCCCCCGCGCGGCCGCGCCGGGTTCTTCTGCCAGTCCGGCGCCCTCGGCACCGCGATCCTGGAGAAGGTCTACAACCGCGGCCTGGGCCTCTCGACCTTCGTCAGCGCCGGCAACCGCGCCGACGTGTCGGGCAACGACCTCCTGCAGTACTGGGAGGAGGACGACTCCACCGAGGTCGTGCTCCTCTACCTCGAGTCCATCGGCAACCCGCGCAAGTTCTCCCGGATCGCCCGCCGGGTCTCGCTGCGCAAGCCGATCATCGCGGTCCGGTCGGGTCGCACCACCCAGGGCGTCCCGATGGGGCACGCGGTCCGCAAGATCGCGGCCCCGCCGGCCGCGGTCGACGCGATGTTCCGCCAGGCCGGCGTGATCCAGGTCGACACGCTCGACGAGATGTTCGACGTGGCCCAGCTGGTGGCCCACCAGCCGCTGCCGCGCGGCCGCCGGATCGCGATCGTCGGCAACTCCGACGCGCTCGGCCTGCTCGCCGCCGACTCGGCCGCCGCCGTCGGGCTCGTGGTCAACAAGCAGACCGCGCTCGGCGTCGACGCGGGCGCCGAGGACTTCGAGGACGCCCTCGACGCGGCCATCGACGACCCCGAGGTCGACTCGGTGGTCGCGGTCTACGTGCCGCCGATCAACGTCTCCGGCGAGGACGTCGCCAACGTGCTCGCCGCCGTCGGCGAGCAGTCCGACAAGCCGCTGGTCTCCTCCTTCCTCGGCGCCGAGGGCGTGCCCGAGCTGCTGCGCGTCCCCGACGTCGCCGGCTCGACGGCCGGCCGCGGGTCGGTGCCGTCCTACCCGGGCGTCGAGGCCGCGGTCCGGGCGCTGGCCCGGGTCGTCGAGTACGCCGTCTGGCTGCGCACTCCCGACGGTGCCCCGCTCGACGACGCCGAGGTCGACGCCGCGGCCGCGAAGGCGCTGGTCAACCGGCTCGTCGTGGAGAATCCCGCCGGCACCGAGCTCGATCTCGAGTCGCTGACGGCGCTGCTCGCGGCGTACGGCGTCGAGCTCTGGCAGACCCGTCAGGTCGCCACCCGCGAGGAGGCGCTCGCCGCGGGCGAGGCGCTGGGCTGGGACGTCGTACTCAAGGCGACCGCCGAGCACCTGCGCGAGCGGCCCGACCAGGCGCACGTGTGGCGCAACATCGACGACGTCGACGAGATGACCGACGCCTGGGACACGCTGACCTCGGTGATCCAGCAGCCCGAGAGCGCCGGCTTCGTGGTGCAGAAGAACGCCCCGCCCGGCGTCCCCGTCGCGATCCGCAGCATCGAGGACCCGCTCTTCGGGCCGGTCGTCTCCTTCGGGATCGCCGGGCCGCTCACCGAGCTGCTCGCCGACCGGTCCTACCGGATCCCGCCGCTCGGGGCGCGCGACGCCGCGGCGATGGTCCGTGAGATCAAGTCGGCCCCGATGCTCTTCGGCTACCGCGGCAGCGAGGTCGTCGACATCGCCGAGGTCGAGCGGCTGATCCAGCGCGTCGCGCAGATCCAGAACGACCTCCCGCAGGTGAGCGCGCTCGAGCTCTCGCTGGTCCTCGCGGGCGCCGACCGGTCGACGGTGCTGACCGCCGCGGCCCGGATCGACCCCGTGGTCGACCCGCGCTCGGACTGGTTCGTCCGCCGCCTGGCCCGGCCCGCTGGGGACACGCTGCCCTCCTAGAAGAGCCCCGTGACAGACTGACCGGCATGCGTAGCAGGACCACCGAGGACCGCGACCGGGCCCTCGAGCTGAGGGACGCCATCCACCGCACGGGCTACTACCCCGAGGTGGTCGCCGACGGCGTCGACGGCGCCGTCGCCGGCGAGGAGGTGGTGGCGTTCTACGTCCACCACGAGCCGACCTTCGACCGCGACGAGGTGCGCCGGCACCTCTCGGTCGTGGTGCTCACCCCGAGCCGGCTGATCATCGCCCACACCGACGAGCACGAGGGCGACGACCTGCTGCCCGAGCCCTACACCTCCACCTCCACCGAGGCGATCCGGCTCTCCTCGGTGAGGTCCGTGGTGGTCACCCGGATGATCGCCAACCCGACCGCGGGCCCGCACCCGCCGGTCGAGGCCGTGATGACCATCGGGTGGGGCGGCGTGAGCCGGGTCGACCTGGAGCCCGCCGGGTGCAGCGACCCCCAGTGCGACGCCGACCACGGCTACACCGGCGTGCTCGCCGCCGACGACTTCTCGCTGCGGGTCTCGGCCGCGGCCGACGGCGCCGACGCCGTGGCCGGGCTCCTGGCCTTCGCCGAGTCCCTGTCCGCGCGCACCCACGAGCACTGAGCAGCAGCGCGCAGGTGGGCGGGTTCCTCGAGCCGGCGTACGGCGACCGGTCGCTCGGCGACGTCGTGCCGGCGGTCGGCGCGGCCCTCGGCCTGCCCGTGCCGCACCCGCCGACCGGCCTCACGCTCCCCGATGCCCCGGCGTACGTCGTCTTCCTGGTCGACGGTCTCGGCGCCCGGCTGCTGGAGCGCTACGCCCACATGGCGCCCTTCCTCTCGACCCTGCTGGCCGAGCAGGCGCCCGCGACCGCCGGCGTGCCCTCGACGACGGCGACCAGCCTGACCTCGTTCGGCACCGGCCTGACCCCGGGCGCGCACGGGCTGGTCGGCTTCACCTCGCGGGTCCCGGGCACCGACAAGCTGCTCAACGCGCTCCTGTGGGACAAGGACGTCGACCCGCTCGAGTGGCAGCCGCACGACACGGCGTTCGGGCAGCTGCGCGCCCTCGGAGCGACCGTGACGGTGGTCAACAAGCGCGAGTTCCGGAGCAGCGGGCTCACCGTGGCCGCCCACCGCGGTGCCGACTACGTCGGCGCCGACAAGGCCGGCGAGCGGATCGCCGCGGCGGTCGCGAGCTCGGTCGAGCCCGGCTCGCTCACCTACCTCTACGACGGCGACCTCGACTGGACCGGCCACCGCCACGGCGTCGCCTCCAGTCCCTGGCTCCAGCAGCTGTCCATGGTCGACGCCGAGGCCGAGCAGCTCCGCGAGGCGCTGCCGCCGTCGGTGCGGCTGCTCGTGGTCGCCGACCACGGGATGATCGACTCGCCCAGCGAGAGCCGGGTCGACGTCGACGAGCGCACCGAGCTGCGCGACGGCGTCGCCCTGCTCGGCGGCGAGGCGCGCTTCCGCCACCTCTACTGCCACCGCGGCGCGCTCGCCGACGTGGTCTCGGCCTGGACCGAGGTGCTCGGCGACCGGGCGGCGGTCCTCGCGCGCGAGGACGCCGTGGCGCGGGGCTGGTTCGGCCCGGTGCTCCCGGGTGTCCTGCCCCGCCTGGGCGACGTGGTCGTCGCCTGCCACGGCGACACCGCGATCCTCTCCTCGGTCGACTTCCCCTACGAGGCCACCCTGGTGGGCCTGCACGGGTCGCTGACGCCCGACGAGATGCTGATCCCGATGCTGCTCAGCTGAGCTAGTTGAGGGACATCCTCGGCTCGCCGTTCACCAGCCCGGTGCCGGCGATCGTGCACTTCCCGCTGCGCGGGGCGCCGCCGTTCCAGGCCTGCCGGACGCACGAGCGAGCGGCCAGCTGCGCCCAGTAGTTCGGGTGCAGCGACTCCTGGATGTAGTAGGGGCTGTTGGAGCAGCAGGTGCTCACGGTGCGGATCTGGTTGATCCACTCGGTCTGGTCGACCGCGCCCGCGGAGGTCCAGCTCGCGAGGCCCTTCTCCTCGTAGAGCCCGACGGTGCTCTCGCAGAGCCGGCGGCCGTTGTACGCCGAGGACAGGTCGAGCGTGCGGGTGTTGGTGAGCGCGGTGTCGGCGACCGCGCCGAAGACCGCGTTGTTGATGGTCGGCAGGGCGGTGTCGTTGGCCCAGTCGGCGTCCTTGTTCCAGAAGCCGCAGCCGCCGGTGCTCTGCCGGGTGTAGCCGCTCTCGGCGTAGCGGAAGCCGGAGCCGCGCGGGATCGGGCTCGGGTAGTTCTGCACCAGCAGCGTCCACTGGCTGTCGGCGTACCCGGCGTTGCGCATCGCGGTCGCCACGTTGAGCAGCGCGTTCTTGATCCGGGCGCGGACGGCCGCGACGTTGGCGCTCGTGAAGTTGGCCTTCACCGAGCTGTCGTCGTAGCAGTAGTCCTTCCACCACGTGGGGGAGGCGAGGAAGTCGGCGACGCAGGAGGTCACGACGTCGGCGAACTTGAAGTCGTTGCCGCCGATCGAGACGACGACCATGCCGACCCGGTGGCTGGCGGCGAAGGTCTGGAGCATCGCGGCCTGGCCCCGCTTGCCGGCCCCGTTGTCGTAGAAGTCCAGGCCGGGCTTGAAGTTGTCGCCGTCGCTGGTCGCGGTCGTCGCGCCGGAGCAGGCGAGGTTGTAGCCGTTGACGCCGCCGCCGATGTAGGCCTCGGCGGACTTGCTGCGGTGGCAGCGGTTGATCGTCTCCGCCGTACCGCTGGCGTTGTCGAAGTACGCCGTCGGGCCGAGCGCGTCGGCCCGGGTCGAGGAGGCGTTGCTGCTGCCGGCCCACCGGCCGGCCTCACCGCTGATGTAGGAGTCGCCGAGGGTGACGACCCACGGGGTGCCCACGCCGGGGCCGTCGGCCGAGGCCGGCGACACCCCCACGAGCAGACCCGCGGTCGACGCGGCGAGGACGGTCAGGACAGAGAGGAGGGCTCGAGCCCGAGATGTGACCACGGTCACGCACCCTAGGGCTACCGGCCGGTAGCAGGGAAGGGGCTAGGTGAGGCCGACTAGCTGTAGTTCCTCATCAGGTTGTGAACGGCGAGGCGTAGACGAATAGCGAGGACCTCCAGTACGGAGGGGGTTACCACACCTACCCACCTACTGGAGGTCCTCGTGACTCACGCTAACGCGCCCTTGGC
>NZ_JAIQZJ010000002.1 GCF_020073815.1 Nocardioides mangrovi | reverse complement strand
GAGGGCGTCGGCTGCTTCGGTGTCGGTCATCGACCATGCCGGAGTGTCCGCGATCGAGGTCAGATCATGGCGGGCATGCGCGACCGCCACCGACACTCGGTGGGTGGGAGTCGCGCTCGTTGCCATACCTTCACTCAAGCACTGGCCACCGACACTGAGATGCTCAGAACCCTTGCTTTGACCGGGATGTGGACAACTTCGAAAGATTTTTTTCCGACCGATTTTCGGTCCCGCTGCGGGTGGTGGTTTCGGGGCTCGTCGCTGGCGCTCCTCGCACCTCAACCACCGGACGGAACTAGCGCTTCTTCTCCTGCTCGATCCGCTCGGCGATGCGCTTGATCCGCTGGAGCCGGCCGTCCCAGGCGGAGCCGACGGCGGTGAGCTGGGCGACGGCGCGCGCGAGCTGCGCCTCGTCGACCTCGTAGCGGCGCTCGCGGCCCGCGGGGGTGCCGTGGACCAGGCCGACCCGGTCGAGCACGCCGAGGTGCTTGGCGACCGCCTGCCGGGTCACCGGCAGCCGGTCGCTGAGCGTCGTCGCGGTGCCGACGCCGTCGGCGAGCAGCAGGTCGAGCATCCGGCGGCGGGTGGGGTCGCCGACCGCGGACCAGAGGTCGTCGTCGACGGTGCTGGTCACGAGCGGACCGCCACGTCCGCGCCGTAGGTGACCAGGCGGGGGAGGAAGTGGTCCCATCCCTGCACGTGGTCGGCGTAGGCCTCCTCGAGCACCGCCGCCTCCCAGCCGAGCTCGCGGAAGCCGGACTCCGAGAAGCGCACGCGCGTCCCGTCGCCCTCGGGCACCAACTCGAAGGTGACCAGCAGCCCGCCGGCCCAGCGGAAGGAGAAGCGGTACGGCGGCTCCGCGTCCACGACCGTGAGCGTCTCGACCTTCGCGTCCGGCGATCCCGGGTCGCCGAAGGTGATGGTGCCGGTGGCGCCCGGGACGGGGACCAGGTCGGCCTCGTCGGGCCACCACTCGCGGATGTGCTCGGGCGAGCTGATGACCTCGTAGACGACCTCGGGGCTGGCGTCGATGGTGAGCTCGCGCTCGATGCTGCCGTGCTCCATGGGCTCTCTCCTGACCGATAGGCAACTAATGGTTGCACATGACCGTAGGGCATGTCAGGCTTTTGTGCAACCAATGGTTGCACAATGGAGGAGACAGAGATGAGCCAGCAGACCAGGACCGACTACGGCACCCGCTTCACCGTGGAGCAGACGCCCGAGGAGGTGTACGCCGCCGTCCTCGACGTGGGCACGTGGTGGACCGGCGAGATCGAGGGGCGGGCCGACGAGGTGGGCGAGGAGTTCACCTACCGGCACCCGCCGCAGCACGAGACCCGGCAGCGCGTCGTCGAGCTCGAGCCGGGGCGGCGGGTGGTCTGGCGGGTCGTCGACAGCCGGCTGACCTTCATCGCCGAGCCGGACGAGTGGACCGGGACCGAGATCGTCTTCGAGATCGCGCCGACCGACGGGGGGACCGAACTGCGCTTCACGCACGTCGGGCTGGTCCCCGACAACGAGTGCTACGGCGCGTGCTCGGCGGGGTGGTCGCACTACGTCGGCGGCAGCCTGCGCAGCCTGGTCACCACGGGAGTGGGGCTGCCCGACCCGTGGTGACCGGCGACGTACGACGGGGTCAGGCGCCCCAGGTGTCCTGCCACCCGTCGACCTCCGACGCCGGCCGCGAGGCCGGGCCGGTGTAGATCGCGGAGGGGCGGATCAGGCGCCCGGTCTTCTTCTGCTCGAGGATGTGCGCGGACCAGCCGCCGGTGCGCGCGCAGGTGAACATCGAGGTGAACATGTTCGCCGGCACCTCGGCGAAGTCGAGGACGATCGCCGCCCAGAACTCCACGTTGGTCTCGAGCACCCGGTCGGGGCGGCGCTCGCGCAGCTCGGCGAGCGCCGCCTGCTCGAGCGCCTCGGCGACCTCGTAGCGCGGGGCGCCGAGCTCGCGCGCCGTACGACGGAGCACGCGGGCGCGGGGGTCCTCGGCCCGGTAGACCCGGTGGCCGAAGCCCATCAGCCGCTCGCCGCTGTCGAGGAGGCTCTTGACGTAGGCGGTCGCGTCGCCGCTCTTCTCGACGTCCTCGATCATGCCGAGCACACGCGACGGGGCGCCGCCGTGCAGGGGTCCGCTCATCGCGCCGATCGCGCCGGAGAAGGCCGCCGCCACGTCGGCGCCGGTGGAGGTGATGACCCGCGCGGTGAACGTCGAGGCGTTCATGCCGTGCTCGGCCGCCGAGCTCCAGTAGGCGTCGATCGCGTGGGCGTGCTTGGGATCGGCCTCGCCCTTCCAGCGGATCAGGAACTTCTCGGCGAGCGTCGCGCCCTCGTCGACCGTCTTCTGCGGGACCACGGCCTGCTGCAGGCCGCGGGCCGACTGGGCGGCGTACGAGAGGACCATGACGGCGAGCCGCCCGATGTCCTCGCGCGCCTGCTCGTCGCTGATGTCGTAGGTCTGGCCGAAGCCGAACGCCGGGGCGAGCATCGCCACGGCGGCCTGGACGTCGACGCGTACGTCGCCGGTGTGCACCGGCAGGTTGTAGGGCTCGGCGGGGGAGAGGCCGGGGGTGTACGCGCCGTCGATCAGCAGCCCCCAGACGTTCTCGAAGGGCACCCGGCCGACGATCTCCTCGATGTCGACGCCCCGGTAGCGGAGGGCGGAGCCCTCCTTGTCGGGCTCGGCGATCTGGGTCTCGAAGGCGACGACGCCCTCCAGCCCGTGGTGTACGTCAGTCACCCGCGCATTGTGCACCGCACCCTCGTCAGGGGTCACTACTAGGGTCGGGAGCATGTCCGACCTCGACCTCTCCGTGCTCCGTGAGGAGTACGCCCGCGCCGGCCTCGACGAGTCCGACCTCGAGCCCGACCCGTTCGCGATGTTCGACCGCTGGATGAGCGAGGCGCACGAGGCGATCCGGCACGACGCCAACGCCATGGTCGTCAGCACCGTCGGGGCCGACTTCGCGCCGTCGTCGCGCATGGTGCTGCTCAAGGGCGTCTCCGAGGCGGGCTTCGTCTTCTTCACCAACACCGGCTCCCGCAAGGGTCAGGAGCTGGCCGGCAACCCGCGCTGCGCCCTGCTCTTCCCCTGGCACGTGCTCGAGCGCCAGGTCCGCGTGGACGGCGTCGCCACCCCGCTGCCCCGCGCCGACGTCGAGGCCTACTTCGCCAGCCGGCCGCACGGCTCCCGGCTCGGCGCCGTCGCCTCGCACCAGTCGCAGGTCGTCGCCGATCGCGGCGAGCTCGAGGCGGCGTACGACGAGGCGGCGGCCCGCTACCCCGACGACGTGCCGACCCCCGAGGAGTGGGGCGGATACGTCGTCCGTCCCGAGGTCGTGGAGTTCTGGCAGGGCCGGACGTCCCGCCTGCACGACCGCCTGGTCTACCGCCGGACGGCCGGTGACCGGGGCGGGTGGGTCACGGAGCGGCTCGCCCCGTAAAAACCGTTTGTGAGTGAGTGCTCACTCACTTATGCTCGTCCCTCGTGGACACCAGCAGACGCGAGCGTGCGCGGCCGATGTCGCCCGAGGAGCGCCGGGAGGCGATCATCGCCGCGACGCGGCCGCTCCTCTACGAGCACGGCCGGGCCGTCACGACCCGCCTGATCGCCGAGGCCGCCGGGGTCGCCGAGGGCACCATCTTCCGGGTCTTCGAGTCCAAGGAGGAGCTCGTCGACGCCGCGATCGAGGCGGCCTTCGAGCCCGGCGACGTGATCGCCCGGATCGAGGAGATCGACCCCGACCTGCCGCTGCGCGACCGGCTCGTGGTGCTCACCTCGATCCTCCAGCAGCGCTTCCGCGCCACCTTCGGGCTGATGCAGAAGGTCGGCCTGGTCGGCCCGCCGAAGCACCTGCACGACAACGGGGTGGCCCAGGAGTGGCGGGCCCGCCAGGAGCTGCTCTTCTCCGCCGTCATCGCCCGCGACGCCGACCAGCTCCGCGTGCCCGTCGACCACTTCGCCCACGTCCTCCGACTGCTCACCTTCGCGGGCAGCCACATCATGATCTCCGACGACCGGCTGCTGTCGCCCGAGGAGATCGTCGACACCGTGCTGGTCGGGATGCTCCGACCCGAGGCCCGGACCACCAAGGAGATCTCCTGATGCTGATCCGACTGCTGCGCAGCCAGCTCGCGCCGTACCGCGCCTGGCTGAGCGTCGTCGTGCTCTTCCAGTTCCTCGGCGTGGTGGCGATGCTCTACCTGCCGACGCTCAACGCCGACATCATCGACAACGGCGTCGTCGAGGGCGACACCGACTACATCCTGCGCACCGGTGCGCTCATGCTCGTCGTGTCCATCGGCCAGATCGTCTGCTCCGTGATCGCCGTGCGCTTCGGCAGCCGGACCGCGATGAGCATGGGCCGCGACGTGCGCGCCGCGCTCTTCCACCGGGTCGGCACCTTCTCGACCCGCGAGGTCCAGGACATCGGCGCCCCGTCGCTGATCACCCGCACCACCAACGACGTCCAGCAGGTGCAGATGCTGGTGCTGATGTCGTGCACGATCGCGGTGTCCTCGCCGATCATGATGGTCGGGGGCGTCTTCATGGCGCTGCGCGAGGACACTGGCCTGGGCTGGGTCCTGGCCGTCGCGGTCCCGGCCCTCTTCCTCTGCGTCGGCTTCGTCGTCAGCCGGATGGTCCCGAACTTCCGCAAGATGCAGACCCGGATCGACGAGGTCAACCGCGTGCTGCGCGAGCAGATCACCGGCATCCGGGTGGTCCGTGCCTTCGTCCGCGAGCCCTACGAGACCAAGCGCTTCGGCAAGGCGAACGACGACCTCACCGACGTCGCGGTCGCGGCCGGACGCTGGATGGCGACGATGTTCCCGCTCGTGATCCTGGTCGTGAACGTCTCGAGCGTCGCCGTCATCTGGTTCGGCGGACACCGCATCGACAGCGGCCAGATGCAGGTCGGTGCCCTGACGGCGTTCCTCTCCTACCTGATGCAGATCCTGATGTCGGTGATGATGGCGACCTTCATGCTGATGCAGGTCCCGCGCGCCTCGGTCTGCGCGGACCGGATCGTCGAGGTGCTCGACACCCACACCTCCGTGCCGGTGCCGACCGACGCCGCGGCGCCCGACCCGGCTCGCCGCGGCCACCTCGACCTCGACGGCGTCACCTTCGCCTACCCGGGCGCCGACGAGCCGGTGCTCTCCGACATCGGCTTCCAGGCCCGGCCCGGTCAGACCGTGGCCGTCATCGGCTCGACCGGCGCCGGCAAGTCCACGCTGGTCAACCTGGTGCCGCGGCTCTTCGATGCGACCGAGGGCGAGGTCCGCGTCGCGGGCCACGACGTACGCCGTCTCGACCCGGACCTGCTCTGGCAGCAGATCGGACTGGTGCCGCAGAAGGCCTACCTCTTCAGCGGCACCGTGCGCAGCAACCTCCAGCACGGCAAGCCGGACGCCACCGACGAGGAGATGTGGGCCGCGCTCGAGGTTGCGCAGGGCCGTGACTTCGTCGAGGCACTGCCCGAGGGGCTCGACGCCCCGGTGACCCAGGGCGGCACCAACTTCTCCGGCGGCCAGCGGCAGCGGCTCGCGATCGCGCGGGCGCTGATCCGCAAGCCCGGCATCTACCTCTTCGACGACTCCTTCTCGGCGCTCGACCTGGCGACCGACGCCCGACTGCGGGCGGCGCTCAAACCGGAGACCCGGGACGCGACGGTGGTGATCGTGGCGCAACGCGTGTCCACGATCCGCGACGCGGACCTGATCCTCGTCCTCGACGACGGGCGCATCGTCGGCCGCGGCACGCACCACGAGCTGCTGGCCGGCTGCGCGACGTACCAGGAGATCGTCACCTCCCAGCTCACCGCGGAGGAGGCGGCCTGATGAGCACCGACACCACCTCTCCCTCCGGAGCACCGGGCAAGAAGCAGGAGTTCCAGGCCACCGAGCGGATCGAGGCGCCGCAGGGCGGACCCGGTCGCGGCCCGATGGCCGGCGGCATGGTCGGCCAGAAGGCGATGGACTTCGGCCCGTCCGCCAAGCGGGTCGTGGCACTGATGCGTCCCGACCGCACCAAGGCGATCGCGGTCGTCGTCCTCGGCGTCGCGAGCGTCATCATGATGTCGATCGCGCCGCGGATCCTCGGCCACGCGACCGACCTGGTCTTCAACGGCTTCATCGGCTCGAAGTTCCCGGCCGGCACCCCCGACTCGGCGCTGCCCGACGCGGTGCAGGGCATGGACGTCGTCCCCGGTCAGGGGGTCGACTTCACGGCCGTCGCGCACGTGCTGCTGGTCGTCCTCGCGCTGTACGCCGCGGCCTCGCTGCTGGCCTGGCTGCAGGGCTACGTGCTCAACACGGTCGTGCAGAACACCATCCGCACGATGCGCGAGGACGTCGAGGAGAAGATCAACCGGCTGCCGCTCAACTACTTCGACCGCTCGCCGCGCGGCGAGCTCCTGAGCCGGGTCACCAACGACATCGACAACGTGTCGCAGACCCTGCAGCAGACGATGAGCCAGCTGCTCACCTCGGTCATGACCGTCCTCGCGGTGCTAGCGATGATGGTCTGGATCTCGCCGCTGCTGGCGCTGGTCGCGCTGGTCACCGTGCCACTGTCGCTGATCGTCACCCAGCAGATCATGAAGCGCTCGCAGGGCCAGTTCGTGGCGCAGTGGCGGCGTACCGGCAAGCTCAACGCGCAGATCGAGGAAGCCTTCTCCGGCCACGCGCTCGTCAAGGTCTTCGGCCGCCAAGCCGAGGTCGAGCGGACCTTCGCCGAGGAGAACGACGAGCTCTTCAAGGTCAGCTACGGCGCGCAGTTCGTGAGCGGCCTGATCATGCCGTCGATGATGTTCATCGGGAACCTCAACTACGTCCTCGTCGCCGTCGTCGGCGGCCTGCGCGTGGCCAGCGGGTCGCTGTCGCTGGGCGAGGTGCAGGCCTTCATCCAGTACTCCCGGCAGTTCACCCAGCCGCTCACCACGGTCGCGTCGATGACCAACCTGCTCCAGTCGGGCGTCGCCTCGGCGGAGCGCGTCTTCGAGCTGCTCGACGCCGACGAGGAGCCGGTCGACGGCGCCGGCGTACCGTCCGCGTCGCGGCGGGGCGAGGTCGCCTTCGAGCACGTCTCCTTCTCGTACGACGCGGAGCGGCCGCTGATCACGGACCTGTCGCTCGTCGCGCGGCCGGGGGAGACCGTCGCGATCGTCGGCCCGACCGGTGCGGGCAAGACCACGCTGGTCAACCTGGTGATGCGCTTCTACGACGTCGACGGCGGCCGGATCACCCTCGACGGCGTGGACATCGCCTCGATGCCGCGCGCCGACCTGCGTGGCCAGATCGGCATGGTGCTCCAGGACACCTGGCTCTTCGAGGGCACGATCCGCGACAACATCGCCTACGGACGCCCGGACGCCACCGAGGACGAGATCCTCGAGGCCGCGCGCGCGACGTTCGTGGACCGCTTCGTGCACTCGCTGCCCGAGGGCTACGACACCGTGATCGACGAGGAGGGCTCCAACCTGTCGGCCGGCGAGCGGCAGCTCGTCACCATCGCCCGGGCCTTCCTGACCGACCCGGCGCTGCTGATCCTCGACGAGGCCACGTCGTCGGTCGACACCCGCACCGAGCTGCTGCTCCAGCAGGCGATGGCGGCGCTGCGCACCGACCGGACGTCGTTCGTGATCGCCCACCGGCTCTCGACGATCCGCGACGCCGACCTGATCCTGGTGATGGAGGACGGTGCGATCGTCGAGCAGGGCGACCACGAGTCGCTGCTCGCCAGCGGTGGCGCCTACGCGCGGCTCTACCAGGCGCAGTTCACCGCCGCCGCGGTGGAGGAGACCTCGGTGTAGGTGGCCGCGACGTACCCCTCATCGGTGATGCCGCACGCGGATCGGCTGCTCTAGCGTCCGAGCGTGGCCGCCCTGACGCGAGGCTCGTCGACCAGATCACTGCTCGGCGTGCTCGCGGCGCTCGCGCTGGCGCTGGTCGGGTTCGTCGCGGCGGTGCCGACCGCGCCCGCCGGTGCGGACGGCCCGGCCGACTGCACGCTCACCGCGCAGCTGGAGAACCCGTGCCGACCGTGGTTCGGAGGGAACTCGAACCTCTATCCGGGGATCACCGCGGGGTCGCTCAACCAGTACCTCTACTTCGAGCAGCGCACCGGCCGGCAGATGGACGTGGCGCACACCTTCCACGCCGTCGGCCAGACGACGGCCAACCAGCTCACCGACAACGACCGGTACTTCATCAACCGGCCGAACACGCTGCTCTACACGAACTGGGCGCTGACCAACGACTTCGCCACCGCGACCGGCGGCAACGACGCGGTCAACCAGCAGATCGACCAGATGGCGGCGAGCATCAAGTCCGTCGCACCCGCCAAGATCTTCCTCACGCTGCACCACGAGCCGGAGAACGACCTCGACGTCGCCCCGTCGGGCTGCAGCTTCACCCCGACCGGAACCATGGGGACGGCCGAGGAGTACCGCGCGATGTGGGCGAACGTGCGCGCCCGCTTCGATGCCGCAGGCGTCGACAACGTCGTCTGGGTCATGAACTACATGGGCTACCCCAAGTACGACTGCACGGTCGACGCCCTGTGGCCCGGCGACGACCTCGTCGACTGGGTGACCTACACCGGCTACGAGGACAGCGACGTCGGCGTCAGCTTCGACGAGGAGGTCGGCACTTTCTACGACCTGCTGACCGCGCACAGCGCCCCCGGCCACGACTACCTGTCGAAGCCCTGGGGCATCGCCGAGTGGAGCATCTACAACACCACCCAGGAGAGCGCCTACCTCTACTACCGCCAGGCCCGCGAGGCGGTCGAGGCAGGCCGCTTCCCCCGGCTGCGGATGTACCTCGTCTTCGACAACGCCGACCAGACGAAGAACCTCTACGACTACCAGGTGTCCTACGGCAAGAACCGTACGCTCGACCCGCTCGAGCAGGCCTGGTTCAACCAGTACGCCAACTCCTGGGCGCTCACCGGGGACGGCACGCCCGACCCCGACGCCCCGACCGTGCCCGGCAGCACCGCGCTCGCGCTGGACGCGGGCGAACGGCCGGTCCTCAGCTGGGATGCGTCCACGGACGACGACGGTGCCGTGACCTACGACGTGCTCCGCGACGGCGTCCGGGTCGCCACCACGGCGACGACGCGTTTCGTCGACGCCGGCGTCGCCGAGGGCAGCCACTTCTACCAGGTGCGAGCCGTCGACCCGACCGGTCGCGCCGGGGAGCTCTCTGACCCGCTGGTCATCAGTGCCCCGGCGCCGGACACGACCCCACCCAGTGTGCCCACCGGGCTCGGGGTGAGCCTGGTCGACCACCAGCCGTCCCTGACCTGGGACGCCTCGAGCGACGACCGCTCGGTGACCGGCTACGACGTCTACCGGGGGACGACGCTGCTCGCCACCACGACGGAGACGGCGTACGTCGACGACACGGCGCCGGCCGGGACCGCGACGTACACCGTGACCGCGCGCGACGGCTCGGACAACGTCAGCGACCCGTCGTCCTCCGTGACGATCGAGGTGCCCGACACGACCCCGCCGTCCGCCCCGGTCCTCGCGGGCACGCTCGTCGGGCGGGTGCCGTCCCTGTCGTGGAGCGCCTCCGGTGACGATGTCGGCGTCACGGCGTACGACGTCTACCGGGGGACGACCCTGCTGACGACCACGACGTCGCTGGCCTACGACGACTCGGCGGCGCCGACCGGCATTCAGACCTACACGGTGCGGGCGCGGGACGCCGCAGGGAACGTGTCGGACGCGAGCGTCCCGGTGTCGATCACCGTGCCGCCGCCTGCCGACACGACGGCCCCGACGCGTCCGACGGGACTGCGCGTGGCGCTCGCGGGTGGCGTGCCGTCGCTGACCTGGAACGCCTCCACGGATGCCACCGGGGTCACGGGCTACGACGTGCTCCGCGGCGGCACCGTCATCGCCACCGTGACCGGCCGGCAGTACACCGACAGGACGGCACCGCAGGGCCGGAGCAGCACCTACACCGTGCGGGCGCGGGATGCCGCCGGCAACGTGAGCGCGGTCAGCTCGTCGGTCAGCATCCGGGTCCCCGACACCACGGCTCCCGTAGGACCCGGCACGCTCAGCCTGACCCGGTCCGGGACCCGCGCGACGCTGCGCTGGTCCGCGGCGACCGACAACGTGGCGGTGACGGCCTACTGGGTCTACCGCGGGAGCACGCGGGTCGCGACGCTCGGTGCGAGCGCCAGGTCGTACGCCGCGACCGGACTGGTGTCGGGCCGTAGCTACACGTTCCGTGTCGTGGCGCGCGACGCGGCCGGCAACCAGAGCCCCGGCGCCTCCGCCACCGGCTGACGTCCCTCGGTCCTGGGTCTGACCTCTGCGGTCCTCGGGTGCCGCGAGGCGGCACCCGAGGCCGAGGCGCCGGCACCCCCGCGCTGCCTACGGTCCAGGCGTGAACCTGTTCCCGGTCCTGCTCGCCCTCACCCTCACCATCACCGGTTGCTCCGGATCCGAGGCCGCCGACGACCTGCCCGCCGCCAAGCGGCCCACGATCGCCCACCTCGACCCCGACCTCCGCGCCGCGGTCGTGGACGCCGCCGCCGACGCCCGGGCCGACGGCGTCCGGGTCTCGGTCACCAGCGGATGGCGCAGCAAGGCGCACCAGGAGCGGCTGCTCGAGGACGCCGTGCAGAAGTACGGCAGCGTCTCCGCCGCACTCCACTGGGTCTCCACGCCCGACACCTCCGCCCACGTCACCGGCGACGCCGTCGACATCGGCCCGAACCGCGAGGCCGACGCCTGGCTGAGCGAGCACGGCTCGGCGTACGGGCTGTGCCAGACGTTCGCCAACGAGCCCTGGCACTTCGAGCTCGCGACCGACCCCGGCGGCGACTGCCCGGAGATGCTGCCCGACAGCAGCTACCGCGAGTCCGGTCCTTCTGCTGGTTGAGCCCGTCCGCTGGTTGAGGTGCGAGGCCCGCTAGGGCCGAGCCTCGAAACCCCGCAACTGTCCCTAGCGGCCCGGTCCGCCTCCTCCGGCGTGGCGACGAAAGACATTTACAGCAATACGTGGTCACCGTCCGCTGTGGCCACCCGGGAGCGATTTCCAGCCGCTTCCCGGCTTCGACGTTGGCTCGGGTAGACCGCTGTGGCCCGGGCCGAAAGAAGAAGAGAAAGAGTCCGATTGGGCTAGAACACCTGTTCGATTCGATGTAGAATCAGGCATGGCTTCCGCACCCGCTCCTACCGCACCGACCTCACCGTCGGTGCTGCTGGATGCCGCCGCGGAACAGACCCGGATCGCCCTGCTCGCCGAGGCCGAGCGGTTCTCCCTCGCACTGCGCTGGGCCCACGCCCACCCCGCGCCGGTCACCGACGCCGTCGTCGACGAGCTCGGCGACCTGGTCATGTACGCCGACCAGCCCGCCACCCTGGCAGGAGAAGGCGCGCCCGGCATGTCGGAGTTCGCGATCGCGGAGTTCGCCACCGCCTGCGGACTCTCCACCTACCAGGGCCGCGCACTGATCGGCGCCGCCCTCGAAGCCCACCACCGCCTCCCGCGCCTCTGGTCGAAGGTGATGGCCGGGGACGTGGCGGTGTGGAAGGTCCGCCGGGTCACCGAACAGACCCACCGCCTCCCACCCGGCGCCGCCGCCGAGGTCGACACCGTGCTGGCGCCGATCATCGGGACCTGCTCCTACGCGCAGATCGAGAAGACCGTCGCCGCGGCCGCCGCACGGGTCGACGACGAGCACGAAGAGATGGAACGCCTCGACCGCTGGCAGCAGCAGCACCTCGAGGTCCGCCTCGACGCCGCCGCCCTCAACGGCGGCCTCGTGCCCGTCTCCGGGCTCCTCGACTATGTGGATGCGGTCGCCCTCGAAGCCCGGCTCAAGACCGGCGCCGCACTCCTCGGCGAGGCCCACCCCGACCTGTCGCTCGACGTGCGCCGCGCGATGGCCGCCGGCAGGTTGGGCACCACCGAGGGGGCCACCAGTCGGGAGGTCGTGGTCTACACCCACCACGAGCCCGACCAGATCCACGACATCCTCGACATCGAAGGCAACCACGGCCGGCTCGGGCACACCACCATCGAACAGATCGCCCAGTGGTGCCAGCTCGCCGGCACCAAGGTCACCATCAAGCCGGTGCTCGAGCTCGACGCCGAGATCTCGGTCGACCGCTACGAGCCATCCACCGCCCAGCGGGAGCAGGCGATCCTGACCTGCCCCACCTGCGTCTTCCCCGGCTGCTCAAAGTCGGCCCGCGGCTGCGACCTCGACCACATCACCGCCTACGCACAGGGCGGGACAACCACCTCCTGGAACCTCGCACCCCTGTGCAGGTACCACCACCGACTCAAGACCTTCGGCCACTGGACCTACCGACGACTCGGCCGCACCCGGTTCGAATGGACCTCCCCATCCGGACGGATCCACCACGTCGACCTCACCGCCAAGCGACGACGAACCCGCTGACCCCACACCCCACCAGCCCCGAGCAGGTGGGGCATCCGTCGTGCTCCTTGCTTCGGTCCGGGCCACCACGGTCGACCCGAGCGAACGGCGAAGCCGACAGCGAACTGGAAATCGCTCCCGGGTGACCACAGCGAACGGTGACCACATATTTCTCGAACTGTCTTTCGTCACCCACGCCGGGGGTGGCGGACAGGGCCGCTATAGACAGTCGCGGGTCGTCGGGGAGCGCATTAACCCGTTGAGCGAAGGCGCCGGCCGACCTACGCTCGTCGTACACGGGAAAGGAGGTGGTCCGAAGAATGAGTTCTTTCAGGACGCGTGAGGTGGCTGCCCGCTAGCAGCCCATCAGCATCACCCGGGGTGGAGTCACTCCGGGACGGCTGCTGGTGAATCCCAAGCAGTCACCCGACCCGCAGGCGATCCGGTCATCACGTCCACCGGAGCCGGGCCACTCGGCCCGAACGCCTGCGGGTCGCTGCATTTCCCGTGACGCCCGCAGGTACGCCGGCGGTCAGGCCGCGTCGGACTCCTCGATCGGGACCGGGATCGCCTCCAGGTCGACGCGGGTGGCGTCGGCGGCGTTGTTCGCGGCGTTGTTGGAGGCGACCGTCGACTGGGCGATGCTCGCAACCAGCGAGCACGCGGCCCACACGGCGACGAGGCAGATCAGCACCCGCACGAGCGCGACGTTGGTGGAGAGCATGCCGGTGTAGGCGGCGTACATCGCCGGCGAGCCGACGACGAGGGTGCCGAGGACGACCGGACCGGAGAACGGACTCATGCGGGACCTCCAGGGGTGACGGGGGACGGGGGCGGGGGCGGGGATGGGGACTAGCGGTTCGCCAGCTGGCGGTCGGCGGTCACGACGCCCTCGGAGCGGATCTGCTCGGCGCCCGACAGCTCCTGGTAGGACAGCACCGCGAGGCGCGGCACGATCGGGTGGACCAGCCGGCGCAGCGGGGCGCGCAGCTGGGGGGCGCAGACGAGGACCGGGCGCAGGTTCTGGTTCTCGACGTTGACGACGTGCTGGCCGAGGTTGTTCATCAGCGCCTGGCTGGTGTCCAGGTCGAGGGCGATGGTCTGGCCGGCCTCGCCGGGGCGCAGCGACTCGAGGATCCGCTGCTCGAGCTGCGGGTCGAGGGTGATGACGTGCAGCGTCTTGTCCACGAGGTACGGCGCCGCGATCGCCGCGCCGAGGGCCGTCCGGGCGGCCTCGACGAGCGGGTCGAGCTCCTTGGTGCGGGTCGCGCGGAGCGAGAGCGCCTCGAAGATCCGGACCAGGTCGCGGATGGAGACGCCCTCGTCGAGCAGCGTCTGGAGCACCCGCTGGATCTCGCCCAGGCTGAGCTGGGCCGGGGTGAGCTCCTCGACGACGACGGGGTGGGTCCGCTTCACCACGTCGGTGAGCATCCGGACGTCCTCGCGGCCGAGCAGGCGGCCGGCGTACTGCGTGATGATCTCGGCGAGGTGGGTGGTGATCACCGACGCGCGGTCGACCACGGTGGCGCCACCGAGCTCGGCCTGGCTGCGCAGCTCCGCGGGGATCCACTTGGCCTCGAGGCCGAAGACCGGCTCCTGGGTCGGCTGCCCCGGCAGCGAGCCGAGGTAGTCGCCGATCGCGAGGACGGTGCCGGACGGCGCCTCGCCGCGGGCGACCTCGATCCCGAAGAGCATGATCGCGTAGGTCTGGCTGGGGAGCATGAGGTTGTCGCGGGTCCGCACCGGCGGCGCGACGATGCCCAGGTCGGTGGCGATCTTGCGACGCAGCGCCCGGACCCGGTCGAGCAGGTCGCCGCCGCGGCTGGTGTCGACGAGGTCGACCATGTCGGCGGAGAGCTCGAGGCCGAGGGGGTCGACCTGGATCTCCGCGGCGAGCAGCTCGGGGGTGTCGGCGGAGACGACCGGCGCCTCGAGGGCGGCCTTCTCGACTTCGGCGCCCGGCTTGGGGGCGCGGGTGGACAGGATCAGCATCAGGCCGCCGGCGACGATGAACGGCAGCTTCGGCAGGCCGGGGATCACGCACAGGCCGAGGGCGCCGAAGCCGGCGATGCGCAGCGGCATCTGGTTGCTGGTGATCTGGCGGACGATGTCGGAGCCCATGTCCTGCTCGCTCACCGAGCGGGTCACCACGAGACCGGTGGCGACCGACAGCAGCAGCGCCGGGATCTGCGAGACCAGGCCGTCGCCGACCGAGAGGAGGCTGTACGTCGTGATCGCGTCGCTGAAGGGCATGCCCATCTGGCCGACGCCGACCGCGAAGCCGCCGATCAGGTTGACCAGGGTGATGATGATGGCCGCGATCGCGTCGCCCTTGACGAACTTCGACGCACCGTCCATCGCGCCGTAGAAGTCGGCCTCGGCGTGCACCTCGGCCCGACGCCGACGCGCCTCGTCCTCGTCGATGAGGCCGGAGTTGAGGTCGGCGTCGATGGCCATCTGCTTGCCGGGCATCGCGTCGAGAGTGAAGCGCGCGCCGACCTCGGCGACGCGGCCGGCACCGTTGGTGATGACGACGAACTGGATGATCAGCAGGATCGAGAAGACGATCAGGCCGACGATGAGCGAGCCGCCGACCACGAAGTGGCCGAACGTGTCGATCACCTTGCCGGCCTGGCCGTGGAGCAGCACGAGGCGGGTCGCGCTGACGTTGAGCGCGAGCCGGAAGAGCGTCATCACCAGCAGGATCGAGGGGAAGGCCGCGAAGTCGAGCGGCTTGTGCACGAACATCGCCGTCATCAGGACCAGCAGGGCCGCGGTGATGTTGAGCGCGATCAGCAGGTCGAGCACGACCGCGGGCAGCGGTACGACGAGCATGACGACGATCGCCACGATGCCGACAGGCACCGCCAGCTTGGTCAGCTGGTTCGTGGGCAACGGGTCTCCCGAGGCGTGTGAGGGGGCATTCGTGGATCCGAGCGCCGTCCCTGGCACCTGCTGGTCGACTCCGTCCTGGTGTCTCCGGGAGGCCTATCGGCTCGCGAGCGCCGGACCTGAGACGTCGCGGCGACGGCGTCCCGGCCGGCTCACCGGCGGGAGGTCGGACTCGAGGCGCGGGCTGCGGTGCTCGCCGCCGCTCTGGCCGCGGGTGCGCCGGTTGATGACGAACGCCAGGACCTGGGCGACGGCGGCGAACAGCTCGGCGGGGATCTGGTGGCCGACCTCGGTGGAGGAGTAGAGGGCACGCGCCAGCGGTACGTCGCGCACCATCGGCACCCGCGCCTCGGCGGCCCGCTCACGGATCGCGGCGGCGATCACGCCGGCACCCCGGGCGACCACCTGGGGCGCACCGCGCTCGGGCTCGTAGCGCAGCGCCACCGCGACGTGGGTCGGGTTGACCAGGACGACGTCCGCCGTCTTGACGTCCGCCATCATCCGGTTGCGCGCCGCGGCCAGCTGGCGGGAGCGGATCGCGCCCTTGAGCATCGGGTCGCCCTCGGACTGCTTGTGCTCCTGCTTGACCTCGTCCTTGGTCATCCGGGTCTGCTTGTTCATCCGCTGGCGGGCGACGAGGTAGTCGGCCGCGGCCAGCACCACACCGATGATCGCGACGTTCCGGACCAGACCCAGCGCGTCGTGCGCGACCTGGTCGAGCACGACCTGCATGGGGACCAGGCCGCCGATGAGCGGCATCAGACCCTTGACCGCCGAGTAGACGAGCAGCACGACCACCGCGGTCTTCAGCAGCATCTTGGCGCCCTCCCAGAGGGTCTTGACGCCGAACAGCCGCTTGATGCCCGCGATCGGGTTGATCTTCGAGAGCTTCGGCTTCATCGCCGAGGTGGCGAGGAAGAAGCCGCCCTGGGCGAGCGCGCCGGCGACCCCGACGACCATCACCATCGAGCCGAGCACGACCAGGGTCGTCAGCACGTGCCAGAGGGCGTGGCCGAGCAGGGCGAGCGCGGTCGGCACGTCCGCCTGGCCGCCGATGCTGAGGCTCGTGGTCATCATCGTCTGGAGCTTGCCGACCTCGTGGGCGAGCAGCTTCGGCAGCGCCATCGCGAAGAGCGCGAGCGCGCACCAGGCGCCCAGCTCCTGCGTACGCGGGACCTGGCCCTCCTTGCGGTTCTTCTTCCGCCGCTTGGGTGTCGGCTTCTCGGTCTTCTCCTCGGACACGCGTCGGTCACCCCGCCCCGGACATCGTCGAGGTCGCCTGCAGGGCGAGGTCGGTGAGGCGGTCGATCGCGTGCGGCAGCACCGGGAAGGAGAGGCCCACCAGGAGCAGCGTGAGGCCGATCTTCACCGGGAACATCACCGTCATCGCCTGGAGCTGCGGGGCCACCTTCGTCATCAGGGAGAGGCCGAGGTCGGCGAGGAAGAGAACCGCGATCAGCGGCAGCGCGATCTGCACGGCCGTGGTGAAGAAGAGGCCGAACGTCGTGAACACCACGTCGGAGAAGCTGCCCCAGTCGGGGGTGGTGCCGAGCGGGAGGAAGTGGAAGGTCTTCAGCAGGCCGCCGATCACCAGCAGGTGGGCCCCCGTGGTGAAGAGGAGCACGGTGGCGAGCATCTGGTGGAACTTGCCGAAGACCGTGTTGGAGTTCATCGACAGCGGGTCGAAGCCCTGCGCCAGCGAGAAGCCACCGAAGGTGTCGATCAGGCTGCCGGCGGCCGCGATGGCGGCGAAGAGGAGGTAGGTCACGAAGCCCATCGCGACGCCCACGCAGACCTGCGTGCCGACGTTGAGCATCAGCCCGATCGTGTCCAGCGGGATGTCGGCGGACTCGGGGACCACCGCGAAGGCGAGGCCGAGGGCGATGACCATCTTGACCATGCTCGGCACGGTGCGCCCGGAGAAGGGCGGCACGATCGCCAGCCAGGCGATGATGCGCACCGAGGCGAGCAGGTAGGCGATCAGCGGCTCGCCGGCGACGGTCAGGGTCATGGACGGAGGAGCGCGCTCAGCCCAGCATGCCGGGGATCGACTCGAACAGGTCGTTGGTGAAGTCCACGAGGGTGTGCATCATCCAGTTGCCCGAGATCAGCAGCGCGACGCCGACGCCGACCAGCTTCGGGACGAACGCGAGCGTGACCTCCTGGATCTGGGTCAGCGACTGGAAGAGCGAGATCGCGAAGCCGATCACCAGGGCGGTGAGCAGGATCGGCGCCGAGAGCTTCAGCGCGACCAGCATGGTCTGCAGCGCGATCTCGATGACGGTGGTGTCGGTCATGACAGGACTCCCGGGCCTTATCCGTAGCTCGCGACGAGGGACTTGATGACGAGGGCCCAGCCGTCGACCATCACGAAGAGCAGCAGCTTGAAGGGCAGCGAGACCATGACCGGCGGCATCATCATCATGCCGAGCGCCATCAGCGCCCCGCTCACGACCAGGTCGATGACCAGGAAGGGGATGAAGATGATGAAGCCGATGATGAAGGCCTGCTTGAGCTCGGTCAGCACGAACGCCGGGATCAGCGTCGTGGTCGGCACGTCATCGCGGGTCTTCGGCGTCTCCCGGTCGGCGACGTTGGTGAGCAGCTCGATCTCGTCGTCGTCGGTGTTGTCGAGCATGAAGTCGCGCAGCGGGCCGAGGCCGGCGTCGATCGCCTGCGACGAGCTCATCTCGCCGTCCTGGTAGGGCTGCAGCGCCTCGCTGTTGATCTGCGAGAGCACCGGGCCCATCACGAAGAGGCTGAGGAAGAGCGCGAGCCCGGCGAGCACCTGGTTCGGCGGGGTCTGCTGGAGGCCGAGGGCGTTCCGGGTCAGGCCGAGGACGACGAAGATCTTGGTGAAGGCCGTGCAGCTGAGCAGGATCGCCGGCAGCAGTGAGATGAGCGTGAGGCCGATCAGCACGGTGACCGAGGTGCTCGGGCTGTCGGTGAGGCCGTCGAGGCCGATGGTCACGTTGGAGTCGCCGGTCGGGCCGGACGGACCGGTCGGGCCGGTGGGGTCGGCGTACGCCGTCGCGGGCGCGGCGAGGAGCGCCGCGACCGTGACACCGAGGAGACCGGTGAGCAGCAGGCCGCGGCGAGCCAGCGGCGTCACGAGGCCCGCCGGGTGGCGGCGGCGAGGGCCTGCCGCCAGGTGTCCGTGCTGAGCACGGAGCCGCTGAGCGCACCGCCGGTCGCACCCTGCGGGGCCTTGCGGCGGCCGCCGGCCGGAGTGGCCGCGCGGTGGCTGCCGCGGACCGGCTCGGCCGGGGCGATCGCGAGGGGCTGGGTCGCGGACTCCGCGGTCTCGACCTCGCCGGGCACGAGGCTGAGCACGTCGGCCTCCTCGATCTCCTCGGGGTCGAGCTCGGCCAGCACGCGCACCTGGTGCTCCGTGGTGCCGAGCACCAGGACCCGGCTGCCGACGGCGACGACCGAGACGGCCGTGCCGCGCGAGATCGCCTGGCGGTGGACGACGCGGATCATCGCGTCGCGCCTGCCGGCGAACTTGCGCCCGCCGAAGCGGGCCAGCAGGGCGAGCAGCCCCAGGACGACGGCCAGCGAGAAGACCAGCCGGATGGTGAGCTCGAGCATCGGCGGATCAGCCCGCCGCAGCGGCGTCGGCCGCGATCTCGGTGATCCGGAGACCGAAGTCCTCGTCGATGACGACGACCTCGCCGCGGGCGATGAGGCGACCGTTGACGAGCAGGTCGGCGGGGCTGCCCGCGGCCCGGTCCAGCTCGAGGACCGCGCCGGGGGTGAGGTCGAGGAGGTCGCGGACGGTCATCCGGGTCCGACCGATCTCGACCGTCACCTCCATGTCGACGCCGTGCAGCAGCTCGATGCCGTTGCGGTGGTGGTCGAGGTTGGTGACCGAGGAGCCGCCGGGGATGACCGGCCCGGCGGTCGGCATGCCTGCCGGGGCCGCCGGCACGGGGAGGGCCGCCGCCTCGGGCTCGGACGGCGCGGCGCCGGACATGGCGGCGTTCTGGGCGGAGGCGAGCAGGACGTCGGGCATCAGGACCGCGGCGGCGACCGCCTCGGAGTGGAGGTAGGCGACGGTGAACGGCGACGGGATCTCGCGGGCGACGAGGCCGAGTCCGACCTGGCGGGCCGCGGCGGTGCGGCAGTGGAGCGCCTCGGCGACGGCGTCGATGGTCGGCTGGAGGGCCGCGGCCAGGTCGAGGCTCCCCATCGGGCTCGAGGCCAGCGCGTCGACGAGCTCCTGACCCACCAGGATGGCGATGCTGCCCGGGACCGAGCCCTCGACGTCGGCGACGATCGCCCCGGCGAACGGGCCGGCCACCTGCGGGTCACCGGGAGCCACGGCGCCGAGGGTGAGCGGCGCGGCCGACGGCAGCACGGACGCCGCGGCGGCGGCAGCGGAGGCGGCGATGTCCTGCGCGGCGGGGATGGGTCCGGTGCTCATGGCGTCTCCTTGGGGGTGCCCACGATCAGGGCGGCGAGGCGGAACCCACTGGTGCCGGCGGTGGCGTGGGCGAAGTTGATCCCGTCGACGACGACCTCGAGAGGCGCCGACGCGGGGTGGTTGAGGCGGATGGCGTCACCGGGGGTGAGCGTCGCGAGGTCGCCGGGGCGCAGCGTCGTCGGACGGAGCCGGACGGCCACGTCGACCGGGACGCGCTGGAAGCCGTCCTTGAGCTCCGCCGCGGCGGCTTCGCGCTGGGCGCGCTCCCGGTCGGAGACGGGGGCGGGGGCGGCGGCGCGGACGAGGTGGGGGTGCAGGCCGGAGAAGGGCATGCACATGGTCATGCGGGTGCTGCGGTCGTTGAGCTTGAGCTCCATGCTCATCGCGACCATCACGTCGGAGGCGCCGGCGACCTGCGCGAACTGCGGGCTGTACTCGACCCCGGTCACGACCGGCTCGAAGGTGAGCACCGAGGCGAAGGAGTAGCGCAGCTCCCGGAGGAGGCGCTCGACCAGGCCGCGGACCACGCCGGACTCGATCTCGGTGAGCGGTCGCTCGGGCTGCTGGACGCGGCCGGGGCCGCCGAGCATGTGGTCGACCGCGGTCATCACGGCGGTCAGCGGGATCTCGAGCATGCACTTCGAGAGCAGCGGCTCGGCGGAGAAGATCGTCAGGTACGTCGTCGGCAGCAGCGAGTCGACGTACTCGGCGTACGTCGACTGCTCGATCGCGCCGGGCGTCACCGTGCAGACCGCGCGCAAGGAGGACGTCAGGACGGTGGTCGCCTGCCGGCAGAAACCGTCCAGCGACACCTGGAGCATCCGCTGGTGCTCACGGGACAGCTGGATGGGTCGCCGGAAGTCGTAGGGCACCGGCTCCACGGTCCGACGGGCGCCCGGGTCGGCCGTGCCCGGTCCGGGCTGGCTGACGGAGACGTCGGAGGGGGGCACGAACACACGGATCGGCCCCACTCGCGACATCTTGAGGAATTGTCCGGATGTGACTTGGCCCACATCTGGCGTACGTCGTGGCTACTGCGTGACGAACTCCGTGAAGTACACGCCCATCACTTCGCCCTCGTAGAGCTCCTCGAGCTCCTTCTCGAGCTTGTCCTTCAGCTTCTCCCGGCTGTGGCCCTCGACCTGCTCCAGGGTCCGGCCGCTGAACAGCTCGATCGCGGCGTCGAGCGCCTTGCTGCCGTCGACCTCCTCCCCGGCGGTCGTCGTGAGCTGGAGGGCCAGGCCCAGGCGCAGGTAGTGCTCGCCGGACAGGTTGATCTGGGTCGAGTCGAGGGTGAGGATCGCGCCGGGCTCGGGCGGCGGCTCGGGCCCGCTCGGCTTGAGGAAGAACCAGTAGCCGGCACCCGCGATGGCGAGCACCGCCACCACGATGATGATCAGCTTCTTCTTCCCGCCCTTCTTCTTGCCCTCGCCCTCGGCCTCCTTGTCGGGGGCCTTCTCAGCGGTCGCGGTCATCAGTGCTCTCCTTCGGTGGACGTCGTGCCGGACGCCTCGTCGTGCCCGTCGCCGGAGGAGGTCTCGCCCTCGCCGCCGGTGTCGGTGTCGGTGCTGGTGTTCGTGCTGGTGTGCTCGGTCCCGTGCTCGGACTGCTGCTCGGTCGCCTTGCCCTGGGCGATCTCGCCGAGGAGCTCCTTGGCGGACTGGTCGACGTCGGGGAGCACCACGATGTCGACGCGCTTGTTGATCTCCTGGGAGTGGGGCTGGTCCGGCGGGATCAGCGGCTGCTCGTGGCCGAAGGCGGCCAGCGAGAGCCGGTCGCCCGGGATGCCGAGCACCTCGTTGAGGCGCCGCAGCACGGTGAGCGCCCGCGCGGCCGAGAGGTCCCAGTCGGTCGCGTAGTACTTCGGCGGCCCGGCGGCCTGGTTGGTGTGGCCGTTGATCTGGAGGTCGTTGCCCAGGGACCGCAGCACCGGGGCGAGGGTGTCGACGACCTCCTCGCCGCGGGGGCTGAGGTCGGCCATGTTGGGCTGGAAGACCACGTGCCGGGAGACCAGGCTGACGACCAGGCCGCGATCGTCGATCGTCGTCGACACGTCGTCGGCGAGACCCGCCTTCGACAGGGCGCCCATGAGTGCCTGCTGGGCGTCCTTCAGCTTGGTGGCCTCCTTCGAGGCGGCGTCGTACGACGCCTGCTGGGCGCGTGCCTTCTCCTGGTCGAGTGCCTTGGTGACGAGCGTCTGCTGCTCCGGGGAGAGCTGCTCGAAGATCTGCGTGCCCTTGAGCGACGGGTCGGTCGCCTCGTTGAGGTGGCCGTCGAGGATCGAGTCCGAGCCCTTCATGAAGGAGCTGGTCGCGCCGAAGCCCTCGGCGAGGCCGTTCTTGAGCGCGTTGTACTTCTGCTGGTCGACCGAGCTCATCGCGAACATGACGATGAAGAGCACCATGAGCAGCGTGAGCATGTCGGCGTAGGTGACCAGCCAGCGCTCGTGGTTCTCGTGCTCCTCGTGCTCCTCGTGCTTCTTGCGGCGTCCGCCGTGGCCTCCGCTCATCAGGCCGCCTCCGGTTCGCGCTGGTCGGCGGGCAGCAGGGAGCTGAGCCGCTGCTGCACGACGCGCGGGTTGGCCCCGGCCTGGAGCGAGGCGACGCCCTCGATGACGATCTCCATCTGGGCGGCCTCGAGCTCGCCGAGGCGGGTGATGCGTGCGCCGACGGGGAGGAAGAACACGTTCGCCGACATGACGCCCCACAGGGTCGCGATGAAGGCGCCCGCGATCAGGTGGCCGAGCTTCTCGGGCTCCGCCAGGTTCTCGAGCACGTGCACGAGGCCCATGACGGTGCCGATGATGCCGATGGTGGGCGCGTAGGCACCGGCGGCGGTGAAGAACTTCGCCGTCTGCTTGGTCGCCGCCTTCACCGCGGTCACCTCGGCCTCGAGGATGTCCCGGACCTCCTCCGGGTCGGTGCCGTCGATGGCGAGGGTCAGGCCGCGGAGCAGGAAGGGGTCCTCGATCTCGTTGAGGGCGTCCTCGAGGGCGAGGAGGCCCTCGCGGCGGGCCTTGTCGGCGAGCGAGACCAGCGTCGGCACGGCGGCCGCGGCGTCGGGGCGCTTGCCGGTGAAGGCCTTGACGAGCCCCTTGACCGCGAGCTTCGCGTCGGCCATGGTGCCGCCGGCGATGCAGACCATCAGGGTGCCGCCGAGGACGAGCAGCATCGCCGGGATGGCGATGAGGCTCGCCGGGTTGCCGCCCTCCATCACGTTGGCGACGACGATGAAGACCAGGGCGCCGAGGACGCCGATCATGGTTGCCGGATCCATCACGCCTCCTTGTCGGACGAACGTCGCGGGAGCTCGGTCACGGTGCCCAGGTGCGGCTCACGGTCGGGTGGCTGCCACGGCTCGACGTCGACGAGGGTGCTGATCGCGAGGATCTCGCCGCGGTGCCGACGGATCGCGTCGACCACCTCCCGCAGCGACTCGACCACGACGTACTTCTTGCCATCGACCAGCGTCACGACCGTGTCGGGAGTGGCGTCGACGCGCTCGATCAGGTCCGAGTTGAGCGCGAACGTCGTTCCTGAGAGTCGCGTGAGCGTGATCATGCGCACCGTCCTTGGGCAAATAACCGAGCGGCCGTCCGTGGCTGCTCGACAGTTGGAATCGGCGGAGCTTGTCTGGACCTGAGAGTGAACGCGCCGAAATGCCGAGTCGGCGCTGATCACACCCCTGGGGGGTGGATCAGCGCCGACGGCGGAGCGCGGGATCAGCGCTTGATGTTGACCAGGTCCTCGAGCACCGAGTCGGAGGTCGTGATGACGCGCGAGCTCGCCTGGAAGCCGCGCTGGGCGAGGATCAGGTTGGTGAACTCGGCGGCCAGGTCGACGTTCGACATCTCGACCGAGCCGACGACGAGGTCGCCCTCGCCCTGCTCGCCGGGGACGCCGATCTCGGCGGCGCCGGAGTTGGCGCTCGCGGTGTAGCTGGTGTCGCCGGCCTTGTCGAGGCCCATCGGGTTGGAGAAGTTGGCGAGCGCGATCCGGGCGATCGAGTAGGTCTCCTCGGTCTCGCCGTCGGAGAAGGTGCCGGTGACGACGCCGTCGGAGCCGATCGAGTAGCTGGTGAGCTCCATCGAGCTGTCCAGGCCGAGCTGGTCCTGCAGCGTCTCGTTGTCGAGGCTGATGCTGTTCAGCGCGTCGGGGTCACCGATGTCGCCGTCGACGGGCTCGCCGTCGGAGTCGAGGCGGTAGCCCTGCACGAGCGCACCGGTCGGGGTGACCAGGTTGGCCTGCGAGTCGAAGCTGAACGCGCCGGCGCGGGTGTACTGGGTCGCGCCGCCGTCCTTGACGACGAAGAAGCCGTCGCCCTGGATCATCATGTCGGTCGCGCCGCCGGTGGTCTGGTTCGAGCCCTGGAGGAAGTTGGTGTTGGTGCCGGCGACCTGGACGCCGAGGCCGATCTGGATCGGGTTGGTGCCGCCGCGGGTGCCGTTGGCCGAGGAGCCGGAGGTCAGCATCTGCGACAGCGTGTCGGAGAAGACGGTGCGGCTGGACTTGAAGCCGATGGTGTTGGCGTTGGCGATGTTGTTGCCGGTGACGTCGAGCATGACCTGGTTGACGCGCAGGCCGCTGATGCCGGCGAAGAGGGAGCGAAGCATGGTGGTGTCTCCTAACGCGCGTGGGTCACGCGGTGGTGGAAGTGGAAGAAGAGGAGGAGCCGGAGCCCGAGCCGGTGCCGGTGTCGGAGCCGGTGGAGATCGACGAGACCTGGGCGAGCGAGACGTTCGTGCCGCCGATGACGAGCATCGGGCCGGTCGAGTCGAAGCTCACCGAGTCGACCTTGCCGCTCTGGGTGTCGCCGTTCTCGTCGAGGTAGGACACGGTCTTGCCGACCATCCCGGCAGCGCCGAACGCGGTCTGGCTCTGGAGCAGCGCCGCGGTCTGGTCCGCGACGTCCTGCATCTTCTCCAGCGCCGTGAACTGCGCGTTCTGTGACAGGAACTCGCTCGAGTCCGCCGGGTTCATCGGGTCCTGGTAGCGCAGCTGGGCCACCATCAGGTTCAGGAACATGTCTTTGTCCGAGCTCGACGACGCACTCGTCGCCGTGTAGAGCCCGTTCGAGGTCGTGGTGGACGACACCGCCTCGGTTGCTGCTACGGACATGGCTTCTCCTCACATGGACAGGTCGAGGCTGGTCGTGCGGTGACCTGCCGATCGGGAAGGTCGCGACGGGTTCGTCGGGACCGGGGTGCCGTCCATGGCGGTGGTGCTTCCTGAGAACTGGGGGCGGCCCTGGCGCTGGTCCTGGTCCGCGGAGCCGGTCCACGCCGCGCCCGCGCCGGAGCCGCCCGACCAGCCGGCGGTGTCGCCGGTGAGGCCGGTGTCGGTGCCGGGGGGCGCGGTCGGGGCGGGGGTGGAGGTGCTGGTGCCGGCGAGGTCGCGGACCACGATCCGCGACTCGGCGTGGCCGGCCGACGCGAGCAGCCGGCCGAGCTCGGAGGTGCCGTCGGCCAGCGCCGCGCGGGCCTGGTCGGCGCCAGCGGTCAGGCTGACGTGCAGCTCACCGCGCCGGTGGGTGAGCACGACCCGGACCTCGCCGAGGTTCTCCGGGTTGAGCCTCACCGTCACGCGGGAGGTCTCCTGGGTGCCGCCACTGCTGGCCTGGACGACCTGCTGGAAGACCTGGTCGACCACGCGGTGCGGGTCGGCGGCCGGGGTGCCGGTCGTCGTGGCGGCGGCCACGGCGGTCGAGGTGACCGGGGCCGCGGCGCCCACCGGGGTGGTGGTCGTCGGAGCCGGGCTCGTGTCCTGCGCGGCATGGGCGACGGCCTGGGCGGCGGGCGCCGGTGCCGTCGCAGCGGCCTGGCTGTCGCTGGGGCCGCTGTCGTCGCTCTGCGTCGGCGCGACGGTGGACCGCTCCTCCGTGCCCGAGGTCGGGGCCTTGGCCTCGTGACGTGCCGCGGCCACGTCCGTGCGCCGGTCGACCGTGCCGCCGGGCGTGCCCGGCGCCGACGTCGGCGCGGAGCCGGGGGCGGCCACGGTGAGGTCGTCGGTCGCCGGCTCGGTCGCCGTCGCGGGCTGCTGGTCCGTCGCGGTCGTGGTCGGCACGACGGGGAGGGCGACCGGCACCATCGTCGCGAGGGCCGCGGGTACGACGCCGGCCAGCATCGGGTCGACCGTCACCGTCCCGGGGTCGGTCGGGTCGGTCGGGTCGGTCCGACCCTCCGCCTCGTCCTGCTGGTCGGCCTCGCCGGAGGGGTCGGTGGCGGTCGTGCCGGCACCGGCCAGGACGACGGCGGGGTCGGCCGCGAGCTCGGCGGCGGTCGCCGGACCGTTCTCGGCGGGCGCGGTCGGGACCGCCGTGGCGGCCGGGTCGGTCGGTCCACTCGTGGTGCCGGCGGTGGCCGCCGCCGGGTCGGTGGTGCCCGCGACGGCCGGGGAAGTGGTCGTCGCGGCCGGGTCCGTGGTCGCGCTGCCGGCTGCCGGCGTACCGCCGTCGAGCAGGGTGGCGACGAGGGAGAGGAAGAGGGCGCCGGCGCCGGGCGCCGGGGCAGTGCCGGTGCCGCCGAGGGCCGGGTCGCCGGTGATCGCGGCGCCGAGGCCGTTCAGGAGCCCGGTCGCGAGGGGGGTCGTGGTCATGCTGCCTCCACCTTGGAGAGGACGGATCGGACGTAGTTCGTCGTCTCCGGGTACGGGGGAATGCCGCCGTAGCGCAGCACCGCACCGGGTCCTGCGTTGTAGGCGGCGAGGGCCAGGTCGGTGCGGCCGAAGCGGTCGAGCAGGCTGCTGAGCAGCTTCGCCGCTCCGTCGACCGACTGGGCCGCGTCGTAGGGGTTGCTGACGCCGAGGCCGTCGGCGGTCGCGGGCATCAGCTGCATCAGGCCCTGGGCGCCCGCCGGGCTGGTCGCGCTCGGGTTGTAGCCCGACTCCTGCTCGGCGACCGCGGACAGCAGGCCGGCGCTGACGCCGTACTTGGCCGAGGCGGACTCGAACAGCGAGGCGTACGGCGTGCCCGCGGCGACCCGGCCGGCGGCGGTCGAGCCGCTGACGGACGAGGTCGACGAGGTCGACGAGGCGTCCGGCACGATCCGGCGGATCGCGGTCGGGGTCTCGTAGACGTCGGATACCCGGACGTCGAGGCCGGTGCGCGGCGCCTCGATCATCTGGTGGTCGCCGATGTAGATGCCGACGTGGTGCACGGGGGAGCCGAAGGCCAGGATGTCGCCGGGCTGGGCGTTCTCGAGGCCGTCGACGGGCCGGCCGGCCTGCGCCTGCTGGTAGGAGACGCGCGGCAGGTCGTAACCGAGGTCGGCGTAGACGCGCTGGACCAGGCCGGAGCAGTCCAGGCCGGTCTGCGGGTCGGTGCCGCCCCACACGTAGGGCACGCCGAGGTACTTGCGGGCGTCGGCGACGACCGCGTCGCCCTTGGAGTAGCCGGTGGAGCCGGGCGTCGTCGACGTGGTGTCGCTGGCGGTGCGGAGGGCGGCGGCGAAGTCGGTGCCCGAGCTGCTGCTGGTCGTCGCCGGCGCGAACTGCGCGAGCTGCGCCTGGATCTGGCTGATCCGGGCGGTCACGTCGTCGATGCTCATCGCGCACCCCCGTTCGCGGCGGCGAGGGCCCGGCCGCGGCGCCAGAGGTCGGTGGCGACCTCGTCCTGCTCGCGGTCCTCGCGGCGGCGCCGCTCGGCGCGCTCGGCGGCCGCGCGGCGCTCGACCAGCGACTCGACCGCGGCGAGGCGGCTGCGGTCGGTCATCCAGCGCTCGCGGGCGGCCAGGGTGAGGCGGCAGGCGGCCTCGAGGTCCACCCGGGCGGCGGCGAGGGACTCGCGCAGCATCTGGAGGGAGTGCTGGCGGCCCTGGAAGGCGAGCAGGTCGGAGGTGACCGGCGCCGGCAGGGTCACGATCAGGTGCTCGATCTCGGACACCCGGTCGGCGGCGGCGCGCTGCTCGTTGAGGGCGGTGGCCAGGCCGGTCCGGCTGTCGCGCTCGCGGACGGCGCGGACGCGGACGACGCCGTTCAGGCTGCCCGCCTGCTGGCGGCTCATGCGCTCACCAGCTGGTGGAGGGCGGCCCAGGTGGCCGCGGCCGGGGTGCTGTCGTCCATGTCCTGGCGCAGGAAGGCCTCGATGGCGGGCATGAGCGCGAGCGCGAGGTCGGCGTCGGCGTCGGTCCCGGCGACGTACGCGCCGATCTCGACGAGCTCCTTGACGTTGCGGTGCGCGGCCAGCAGCCGGCGCAGGCGCTGCGCGTCCTGCTTGCCCTCGGGGGTCACGATCGCTGAGACCCGCGAGATCGACTCGAGCACGTCGATGCTCGGGAAGTGCCCGGACGTCGCGAGCTCGCGGGTGAGCACGATGTGCCCGTCGAGGATCGAGCGCGCCGAGTCGCCGATCGGGTCCTGGAGATCGTCGCCCTCGACGAGGACGGTGTAGAGGCCGGTGATGCTGCCGGTCGGGGAGGTGCCGGCGCGCTCCAGCAGCTGCGGGAGCATCGCGAACACGCTCGGCGGGAAGCCACGGGTGGCGGGCGGCTCCCCGGCGGAGAGGCCGATCTCGCGCTGCGCGAGCGCGACCCGGGTGAGGCTGTCCATCATCAGCACGACGTGGCGGCCGGCGTCGCGGAACGCCTCGGCGATCCGGGTGGCCACGAACGCCGCGCGCAGCCGGACCACCGGCGGCTCGTCGGAGGTGGCGACCACGACGATCGAGCGGGCCAGGCCCTCCGGGCCGAGGTCGTTCTCGAGGAACTCGCGGACCTCGCGACCTCGCTCACCGATCAGCGCGATCACGGAGATCTCCGCGTCGGTGCCGCGGGCGATCATCGACAGCAGGCTGGACTTGCCGACGCCGGAGCCGGCCATGATGCCGAGGCGCTGGCCGCGGCCGCAGGCGGTGAGCGCGTCCATCGCGCGGACGCCCAGGCTGAGCTGCTGGTCGATCCGCGGCCGCAGCAGGGCGTGGGGGGTCTCGTTGTTGACGACCACCTGGGGGAGGTGGGCGAGCGACGGGCCGCCGTCGATCGGGCGGCCGAGGCCGTCCAGCACCCGACCCCGGAGCTCCTCGCCGACGGGGATCCGCAGGCCGGCTCCGCTGGCCTCGACGTGGTCGCCGACGCGCAGGCCGGAGGTCTCGGCGAGCGGCAGGCACGCGAGCACGCCGTGCTCGCTGGCGACGACCTCGACCGGGACCGGTCCGCCGGCGCCGTGGACGGTCAGCAGGTCGCCGAGGGCGGCGGGTACGCCGGCGACGGTGACGCGCAGCCCGAGCAGGCCGACGACCCGGCCGTGCCGGACGGGGACGACGGCGTGCCGGGCGGCCGCGACGCGGTCGGCGGTCAGCGCGCTCACGACAGGGCCTCGCGGAGTCGGTCCAGGGCGGTGCCGAGGCGGAGGTCGACCGCGGTCTCGGCCGTCTCGACGACCGCGTCGTGCCGCTCCAGCGTCGGGTCCGGTACGACGGAGGCGCCGTGCTCGGCGAGCTCGGACGCGACCGCGCCGGCGATCGTCGGGTGCAGCCGGACGACCGTGCTGGGGTCGCGGGGGAGGACCGAGAGGACGCGGGCGACGACGCCCGCTCCGGGGTCCGCGGACACGGTGAGCTCGTGCCCGACCAGCTCGCGGGTGAGCTCGAGCGCGAGGTCGGTGGCCTGGTCGGCGATCTGCGCGGCCACCTGCGCCGACGCGCGGGTCAGCTCGGCGGCGGCGCGGGCCAGCGCCGCGATCGCGGCGGCGTGCTCGGCCTCGCGACGCTCCTCGCGTCGCGCCGCCTCCTCGCGCGCCACCTCGGCCTCGTCGGCCGCCCGGCGCAGGCCGGACTGGTGGCCCTCCGACCAGCCGACGGCGTACCCCTGGGCACGCGCGGCCTCCCGGGTGCGCTCGGCCAGCGAGCCGAGCACCGCCTCGGTGGCGCCGTCGCCGAGGACGCGGTGGTCGCCGAGACGCGTCCAGACCCCCGTGCGGAGGTCGGGCCGCTCGGGCGTCCGCCACGTGACCTGCTGTGCCTCAGACAACGAGCTGCTCCTCGCTGCCACTGCGGTGCACCGTGATCTGCCCCTGCTCCTCGAGCTGGCGGATCTTGCGGATGACCGACTGCTGGGCCTCCTCGACCTGCGTCAGGCGCACCGCGCCCAGCAGCTCGATCTCCTCGAGCAGCGTCTCGGCCGCGCGGGAGGACAGGTTGGTGGTGATCTTGTCGCGCACGCCCTCGCTGACGCCCTTGAGGGCGAGCGCGAGCTCGGCCTCGTTGGTCTGGCGCAGCACCAGCTGAACCGACCGGTCCTCGAGGTGGATGATGTCCTCGAACATGAACATCCGGCTGCGGACCTCGTCGGCCAGCTCGGCGTCCAGCGCCTCGAGGCCCTCGACGATTGCCCGCTCGGTCACCCGGTCGGACCGGTTGATGATGTTGACCAGCGGGTCGAGGCCGCCGACGCGCATGGACTCCGACGGCTGGAGCACCGAGGACAGCTTGCGCTCGAGGTTCGCCTCGACGGCGCGGATGATCTCGGGGGAGGTGCGGTCCATGACCGCGATCCGGTGCGCGATCTCGGCCTGGAGCTCGGGCGGCAGGCCGGCGATCACGACGGACGCCTTGTCCGGGGTCATGTGGGCCAGCACCAGCGCGATCACCTGCGGGTGCTCGTCGGCGATGAAGGTGCGCAGCTGACCGGGGTCGGCGCGGTGCAGGAACTGGAAGGGCATCTTCACGGCCGCGGCCTGGAGCCGCTCCATGATCTCCTTGGCCCGCTCCTCGCCGAGCGACTGCTCGAGCATGGTGCGCGCGAAGGCGAGACCGCCGTGGGCGATGTTCGACTGTGCGGTCGCCATCTCGGTGAACTCCGTGAGCACCGCGGTGCTCTCGCTGGCGTCCACGACGTCGAGCCGGGCGATCTCGGCCGAGATCGCCTCGACCTCCGCCTCGGAGAGGTGGCTGAGGACCGCGGCGGCCTTCTCGCGGCCGAGCTGGATCAGGATGATGGCGGCCTTGCGGACGCCAAGGGTGGCGAGGTCGATGCTCATCAGTGGCGCTCCACCAGCCAGCCGCGGAGCAGCGTGGCGAGTTCGTCGGGCTGTCGGTCGGCGAGCTGGGCGAGCTCACGCTTGAGCTCCTCGTTGGCCTGCTGCTCGGCGGTCTCCAGTGCTGCCATCGCGGGCGGCTGCTCGACCGCGGCCACGGCGGCCGCGCGGTCGGCGGCGTCCTGGCGCAGCTGCTCGACGAGGTACGTCGTGCGCTCCTCGCGCTGCTTGCGACCCTTGCGGGCCCGCAGCCAGGCCAGGAGCAGCATCAGCGCGATGCCGACGGCGATGCCGCCGTTGCGGATCATCGTCCACTGCGCGGCCTTGGCCTTCGCCGCGGCGGCGTCCGCCAGCTCCTTCGAGGCGGCCTCGTCGGCGGTGCGGTCGAACGGCATCGAGGTGACCTCGAGGGTGTCGCCGCGCTTGGTGTCGATGCCGAGGGCGGCCGCGATCTGGTCCTTGACGCTGGCGGGGTCGATGCCCTGCACCGTGGCGGCGTCGAGCACGACGCTGACGTGCTGGGCCTTGAGTGCCCCGGGCGCGCTCTCGCGGTGCTCGACGACCTGGCCCACGCCGTTGTCGCGGGTCGTCGACTCCTTGGCGTAGTCGGAGCCCGTGCCGGTGGTGGTCGTCGTACCGGTGCCGCTGTTGTCCATCTGGCCGTCGGGGCCGACGACGCCGGTGTCGCCGCCAGAGGTGCCGGCGCCGTTGTAGGTCTCCTTCGAGGTCGACTCCGACAGCGCCGGAGCCTCCTTCTTCGTGTCATAGGTCGTCGACTCGCTGGTGACCTTGTCGAAGTCGAGGTCGGCCGTGTACGTCGCGATCGAGTTGCCCGCCCCGACGACGCGGTCGAGCATCGCCTGGATCTGCGAGGTCTGGTCGGCCTCGTAGTCCGCGACCGCCTGGTCGCGGGTGCTCGAGCCGGCGCCGCCCTCCTCGCCGGAGAGGACCTGGCCGCTGGAGTCCGCCACGGTCACGGCGTCGGGGTCGAGCCCGTCGATGCTGGCGGCGACCAGGTTGACGATCGCCTGGACCTTCTCGGCGTCCAGCGTGCCGGTGGAGGTGCTGACGAGGACCGACGCGGTCGGCGGGTCCTGCTCGTCGGCGAAGACCTTCTTCTCGGGGAGCGCGAGGTGGACGACGGCGGTGTTGACGCCGTCGATGGCCTCGATGGTGTTGGCGAGCTCGCCCTCCATCGCCCGCTTGAAGTCGGTCTGCTCCTGGAAGTCCGAGGTCGAGATGTCCTGGCCGTCGAGGATGTCGTAGCCGCCGCTCGCGCTGTTGGCGGGGAGGCCCTGGCCGGCGAGGTTGACGCGGGTCGAGTAGACCGAGTCCTTCGGCACCATGATCGTGCTGCCGCCGTCGGCCAGCTGGTAGGAGACACCCTCGGCGTTGAGCTCGTCGATCACCGCGGAGGCGTCCTCGGAGGCGAGGTTGCTGTAGAGCGGCGCGTAGTCCGGGGTGGACACCCAGCGGAACACCATGAACGCCGCGAGCAGCAGCGCACCGGTGCCGACGACGGCGACCATGCGCTGGCCGACCGTGAAGGACATGAAGGTGGTCCGCAACCTCGTGAGGGTGCGGTTGAGGTTCTGCTTCATCCGTGGGTCATCCGATCGGCATCCGCATGATCTCGTTGAAGGACTCCAGCGCCTTGTTGCGGACGGCGACCGTCAGCTGGGCGGTCACGGAGGCTTCCGAGGCGGCAATGGTGTAGTCGTGGATGTTGTCGAGGTTGCCGGTCGCGGCCTGGACGGCGAGGCTGTCGGCCTTGTCCTGGACGCCCTCGAGCTTGTCGAGACCGTCGAGGACCATGTCGCCGAAGTTGCCGCTGGCCGCCTGGGTGCCGGAGGCGGACCCCGACGAGATGACCGAGCTGCTGCCCGAGGTCGCGAACGTCGGAGCGGTGTACGGCGTGAAGCCGACCGACTCGATCCCGGAGACGCTCATGACGACTTCCCGATCGAGAGGGCCGACTGGTAGGTCTCCTGCGCGTCCTTGATCACCTGGACCGAGGCCTGGAAGCCGCGCTGGGCCATGACCAGCTGGGTCATCTGGCTCGCGAGGTCGTCCTCGGGGAGGCGCACGTTGCCGTTCGCGTCGGCGAGCGGGCTGTCGGGGTCGTAGGTCACCCGGCCGTTGGGGTCGCTCAGCGCGATGCCGGCGATCTCGACGCCGCCGCCGGCGCTCGAGCGCACGATCGGGGTCTGCGCCTGGAAGGCGGTCTGGCTCGTCGAGGTGGCGGTGTTGACGTTCGCGATGTTGTTCGCGAGGGAGTCCAGCCACACCTGGTGGACGCCCATCGACGAGCTCGCGATGCGCAGGGTGTCGAAGGCACCCATCAGCCGGCCGCCACGGTGCTGATCAGCTTGAACCGCTCGGTCGTCGCGCGGGTCAGCATCTGGTACTGGAACTGCGACTGGACCGCGGTGAGGGTCTCCTCGCGCAGGTCGACGTTGTTGTCGTTGGCGCCGACCGGGGTGTCGGTGGCCTGCGTGGTCACCGAGACGTCGCCCGGGTCGCCGGAGGCGATGGCGGCGCGGAGGCTGGTCTCGAAGTCGACGCTGCTCGCCCGGTAGCCGGGGGTGTCGACGTTCGCGATGTTGTCCGCGGTGACGCGTTGACGCAGGGCGACGCCGTCGAGGGCGGCGTTGAGCACCGCACCCACGGGGTCGGACAGGGAGAACGACACGCTGAGCCTCCGAGATGAAAGCGTTGCGATGCCGATCCTTCGGCGAGGGGCGAGCGTTCCGTGCTCACCCCTGACATCGGTCGGGAGGCACTCCTCTTGAGGAGTTCTGGAGAAATTCCGTCCGGTACGGCGCGGCGTGTTGCCGACGGCGGGTCAGGCGGCGGGTCAGGCGCGCAGGTCGAGGTAGACCGGCACCTCGGGCGGGCGGGTCGCCTGCTGGATCCGCTGCGCGAAGGCGTGCTGCTGGCCGATCGAGGTGAGCTTCTCGCTCAGCCGCACCTGCACCCGGCGCTGCCGCTCCGCGATCGAGATCGCCCGCTCCTGCAGGTCACCGGGGATGGGGCCGGCCAGCAGGGGCTCGTCCCAGGGCTCCGGCACCTGGCGGGTCGGGTCCTCAAGCAGCCGTTCGGCCAGGATCACGTCCAGCTCGAGCCGGTCGAGCGCCGTCTCCCAGTGGAGCCGGAGCCGCATCTCGGCGTGCTCCGGGGTCTCGACGACCACGTCGTCGCTCACGCGGACTCGGCCAGGAGCGACCCGGCGGCCTCGCGCCAGGTGTCGCGCAGGGTGGTCACGATGTCGAGGCAGAACTCCGTCGCCCGCAGGTCCTTGTTGATGTTCGCCCGCACGAGCTCGTGGTGGAGGTAGTCGTAGAGCGACGCGAGACCGGCCGCGCCCTCCCACACGTCGACGTTCAGGCTGGCCGCGAGCTCCAGGACGATCTCCTGGGCGTGCAGCAGGTGGGGGTGCGCCTGGCCGGGCTGACCGGTGCGCAGGGCGTCGGCCGCGCGCTGGACGTCGAGGGCGAGGCGGTCGCAGAGCATGATGAGCAGCTGCTGCGGGCTCGCGGTGGTGACGGAGGAGGCCAGGTACGCGTTGCGGGCGGTGGTGTTCATCGATGTTCCTTCCGTGGTCACGATGAGGGGGGTTGGTGGCGGGTGGAGCGGGCCGTCGAGTCGTTCTCCGGCACTGGTTCCTGCGGTACTCAGTTCTTCGGCACGTCGGTCAGCTGGATGAGGAAGATCCCCACGTCGGGAGCCCGGCGATCTGGGACGTGAGGTAGCTGCTCTGGCTGTTGAGCGACTGCATGGTCGTCTCCAGGGCCGTGTACTGCGCCTCGAGGGTCGACTTCTTGAGCGCGAGGCGAGTGTCCCAGTCGTCGATCTGGCTCTGGAGGGTGTCGACGAGGGTGTTGTGGCTCTTCACGGCCTTGGTGACGCTGCCGTCGATGCTGTCGCTCGCGGCCTTGGCGACGGTCGCGACGCGGGCCGCGAAGCCGTCTGCGTCGGTCGTCGCCCCGGACGTGAACTTCGCGGCGATGCCCTCCGGGTCGGCCGCGTACGCCGCGGTGAAGGTGTCCTCGTCGAAGGTGAGCATGCCGTCGCGGGTCGTCTGGATGCCCGCGGTCGCCATCGAGCCGGTGCCGCCGAAGACCGTGTTGAGCAGGGCGTAGCGCAGGTCGCGGGTGACCGCGTCGCCGGCGAGGACGCCGCTGCTCGTGGTGCTCGTCGAGCTGGAGGAGCTCGAGCTGGCGAACTTGCTCTGCGTGTCGATGCTCGTGAGGATCGAGTTGATCGAGTCCACCAGCGACTTCACGGTCGCGGTGATGTCGCTGCTGTCCTGCGCCAGGCTGATCGTGCTCGTGTCACCGACCGCCAGCGACGAGGACAGGGTCAGGTCCACGCCGGGCGTGACGTCCTCGAAGGTGTTGGTCGAGGACGTCGCGACCACGCCCAGCCCGAGGTCGATCGAGGCGTCGGTGCCGTCCTTGACGGTCGCGCCGCCCAGCAGGTCGCTGCCGTCCGCGTTGGTGAGGGTGAAGCTGGTGTCCGCCCCGGTGGTCGCGGACTGGACGAGCAGCTTGTAGCTGCCGTCGGCCACCTTGACCGCGGTGGCGGTGATGCCGGTCTCGGACGTGAGGTCGTTGATGCCCTTGATGACGTCGGTGAGGCTGCCCGAGCCGGTGTCGACGTCGTGCTCGGTGCCGTCGTTCGTGGTGAGCGTGAGGTTCTGGCTCGTGACGGTGTCGCTGAGCCCGGACGCCGTCGAGAACGCGGCCTGGGACCGGCTGGCGAGGCTGACCACCTTCACGTCGAAGGAGCCGGCCGTCGCGCCCGTGCTCGTGGTGACGGAGAAGCCGGTCGCCGAGGAGGTGCCCTTCACGGTCTGCCAGGTGCTCGCCTTGGCGAGCGAGGCGGCGGCCGTGGCCAGCGAGGCGACGCTGGTGTTGATCGTCTGGAGCGCGGAGACGACCGACTTCTCGGTGGTCTGCTGCGTCTTGAGCCGCGTCTGCGGCTGGGCCTCCAGGGTCATCAGCTGGCTGATGATGCTGGCGGTGTCGAGCCCGCTCGCGAGTCCGCTGATGCTGCTCGTGGAGGTGGCCACGACTTCTCCTTCGGATCGGGAACGGGTCCGGATGCGACGACGGGGCCCCGGGAGCGTGGTGATGCACTCCCGGGACCCCGGTCGTCATCGCTGTCCGGCCGGGCGGCCGGTCAGCGGGTCAGGCTCAGCCCAGGAGCTTCAGGACGCCCTGCGGGGCCTGGTTGGCCTGCGCGAGCATCGCGGTGCCGGCCTGGGACAGGATCGACGAGCGGGTGTAGGACACCATCTCGCTGGCCATGTCGGTGTCGCGGATGCGGCTCTCCGACGCGGTCAGGTTCTCGATCTCGGTGTTGACGTTGTTGATGGTGTGCTCGAAGCGGTTCTGCGTGGCACCCAGGGTCGAACGCATCGAGGAGACGTTGGTGATGCTGTCCTGGATGGACTGCGAGTCGGTGATGTCGAGACCGCTGGTGTCGACGGAGCCGCTCAGGTCGATCGAGATGCTGTCCGAGGAGGAGTAGCCGACCTGGAAGTTCAGCGTGTCGCCACCGAAGAGGGCGACGCCGTTGAAGGTGGTGTTGTCCTGGATCCGGCCGATCTCGGCGGACAGCTGGTCGAACTCCGACTGGAGGGCCGACTGCGAGTCCGAGTTCTGGGTGCCGTTGTTGTACTGCACCGCGAGGTCGTTCATGCGCTGCAGCATGGAGTGGACCTCGGTGAGCGCACCTTCAGCGGTCTGCGCGACGCTGATGCCGTCCTGCGCGTTGCGGACGCCGACCTGGAGGCCGCCGATCTGCGAGCGGAGGCCCTCGGAGATCGAGAGGCCCGCGGCGTCGTCGGCCGCGCGGTTGATCCGGAAGCCACTGGACAGCTTCTCGAGGGACTTCGACATCTGGCCCTGGGTGACCGACAGGTTGCGGTACGCGTTGAGGGCGTCGGAGTTGGTGTTGATGCGGAGACTCATGATGGGTTCCTTCCTTGGGTCCTGAGTCGGAGTGGAGCCCGTCCGTGGGCTTCCGTACGCCGTTCCATTCGGCAGATGTGGAACGGGCCTGAGGAGATCGCCGAGATTTTCTCGGCCGATCTCCCCAGGCCCGTGGACGGTGGGGGAGGGTGGATCAGGCGCTGGCGTTGATGCCCATCTGGTTGGCGAGGGTGCCGGGTCCGGCGTACCCGCGCAGCCCGGAGGCGTGCCGGGCGGCGACGGCCGCGAAGTAGGCCTCCCGGCGCCGGGCAGCCGCCCCGCCGGGGCGCGCCGCCTCGGGGACGAGGTCCGGCTCCAGCTCGTGGTTGAGGGCGTCGCGCAGGAGCACGAGCGCCTCCGCCCGGAGCTGGGAGACCCGGGACTCGGTGACGCCCAGGGTCGCCGCGATCTCGGCCATCGGCCGCTCCGCGAGGAAGTACTGCTCCACCACGAGGCGGAGCCGCTCGGGGAGCTCGGCGATCGCCTCGGTGAGGTAGGTGAGCTTCTCGCGGTGCTCCAGCAGCGCCTCGGGGGTCGGGCTGCTGGACACGAGGCTCTCACCGAGCGAGTCGTCCTCGGACGCGTGCAGCGAGAGCACCTGCGCCCGCGCCACGTCGTCGTCGTTGGCGGTGACGTCCTCGGTGCTCAGGCCGGTGGCCTGGGCGACCTCGGCGGCGGTCGCCGAGCGACCGAGCACGGTCGCCAGGTGGGACCGGGTGGCGTCGAGCTCGCGGGCTCGACGCCGGACCGAGCGCGAGGCCCAGTCGATGCTGCGGAGCTCATCGAGGATGGCGCCGCGGATGCGGGTGGTGGCGTACCGGTTGAACGGCACGCCACGCTCGGGGTCGAAGGACTGGGCTGCCTGCACGAGTGCGGCAAGTCCGGCCGAGGTGAGGTCGTCGCGGTCAACGTGGGACGGGACCCTGGCCATCGTCTCTCGGACGATGTGGCCGACCAGGGGCACGTGTACCACGATCAACGCCTCGGAGCCCGGCGGGACGTCGTTGTAATGGGTCACGGGAGTAATTGTGCATTTCAGAAACGGACCCGTCCGGTTTTCTTGCAGATTCCTTGAATCTTTACTCAACTCGGACCTCCGCGGGGAGCGGGCTGGGATGTGTCGGCACCACCTCCATCGGCAGGATCCGCTCCTTTAAAGGGATTTTTCCGCTCAGGAAGCCCGTTCGTCCGCCGATCTTCTTCCTCGACACCGGCGCACAAGGCGTCTGGACCAGTTGACTCAAACCAGGGGATGTCGTGCAGAAGCTGACATGGGTGCTGTGGCGAGAGCGCGAGCTGCTCGAGGCTCTGCTCTACCGGCTGGAGGTCGAGGAGCTGATCATGGCCAGCGGCCGCACCCGCTGGCTGGCCAACGCCTCCCGGGACGTCGACGAGGCCGTCGCCGCCCTGCGGGAGCTCGAGGTGCTCCGGGCGGTCGCCGCGAACGAGGCGGCCGAGCTCGCCGGGCTGGGCCCGGACGCGAGCCTCGGCGACCTGATCGCCGTCGCCGACGAGCCGTGGACCGGCATCCTGGTCGAGCACCGCGACCAGTTCCTCCGCCTCACCGACGAGATCGCCCGGGTCGCGCAGACCAACCGCGCGCTGATCGTCGCCGGCCTCCGCGCCACCCAGGACACCCTGCTCGGCCTGGACCGCTCGGGCACCACCTACACCGCCGGCGGGGCCGTCGACACCGGCGCCGCCCGCAGCGCCGTCCTCGACCGGAGCCTGTGACGTGACGGGCTTCTCCTCGATCAACACCGCCCTCACCGCCCTGCGCTACCAGCAGGGGGTCATCGACGTCGCGAGCACCAACGTCGCGAACGCCTCCACCGAGGGCTACGTCCGCCGCCGCCTGATCGGCCAGACCATCGAGACCGCCAACACCTCGGCGCTGTGGTCGCGCTCCTCGAGCCTGGGCAGCGGCGTCACCTCCAGCGGTGTGCAGCGCATCAACGACCCGTTGCTGGACGCGCGGATGCGCCGCGAGCACGGCACGCAGGGCTACCTGGACCTGAAGTCGGCCGCGATGAGCCGACTGGAGACCGGGATCGCCGAGCCGAGCAGCTCCGGCCTCGCGGCCGCGCTCAACAACTTCAAGTCGGCGCTCCAGGACCTGGTGAACTCGCCCGGGAGCGACGCGGCTCGCAGCCAGGTGCTCTCCACCGCCTCCATCGCGGCGGACGCCTTCAACCTCCAGTCGTCGAACTTCGCCGCCGAGGCGCAGGACCAGCGGGCCCGGGTGTCCGCCAACGTCCTGGAGATCAACGACGTCGCCAACCAGCTCGCCTCCACCAACAAGACCCTGGCTGCGGCCACCGCCAACGGCAGCGACACCTCGACCCTGATGGACACCCGCGACGCCCTGGCGCTGCGGCTCTCCGAGCTCTCGGGCGCGACCGCGAAGATCCGCGACGACGGGGGCATGGACATCACCGTCAACGGGGTCTCCCTGGTGTCGGGCGGGAAGGCGTCGAAGATCGAGATCGCCTCCGGCATCGAGGCCGACGGCACGGCCAGCGACCCGGCGGCGGAGATCACCTTCTCCGTGGTCGCGCCCGACGGCACCTCGACCGACGTCGACGGTGCGCTCGGGGGTGAGATCGGCGCCGGCGTCGAGCTCATCGACAAGGTGATCCCCGACTACGTGTCCGGGCTGAACCAGATCGCCGCCGACTTCGCCGACGCGATCAACGCGGTGCAGACCACGGGCTACGACATCGACGGCAACATCGGGTCGGACTTCTTCTCCTACGACCCCGACGACGCTGCCGCGAGCCTCAAGGTGGTCCTGACCAAGACCAGCGAGATCGCGGCCTCCAGCGAGTCGGGCGGCGTGCTCGACGCGGCCAACGCCGACGCGATGTCCGACGCGATCACCGTCGGCGACGCCTACCAGCGCCTGGTCAACAACTTCGGCAGCAGCGTCAACACCGTCAAGCAGCTCGCCGAGAACCAGCAGGTGATGACGACCCAGGTCGACAACGCCCGCGAGCAGCTGACCGGCGTCAGCCAGGACGAGGAGACGGTCAACATGGTGATGGCCCAGAAGTCCTACCAGGCCGCCGCCCGCGTCATGACCACGGTCGACGAGATGCTCGACACCCTGATCAACCGGACCGGGAAGGTGGGTCTGTGAGCACTACTCGCATCACTCAGAGCATGCTGATGTACCGGTCGTACAACGGCATGCAGACCGCGATGGACCGGGTGGCCAGCGTCCAGGAGCAGCTGACGACCGGGCGCGTCATCAACCGGCCCTCCGACGACCCGACCGGCGCGACGATCGCGATGCGCATCCGCTCGGCGGTCAACGACCAGACCCAGTACGTCCGCAACGCGAACGACGCACTCGGCTGGCTCAACCAGATCGACGGCACGCTCGGCACGGTCACCAGCCAGGTGACCCGCGCCCGCGACCTCGCCGTCCAGGCCAACAGCGGCGCCGCGGGGGCGACCTCGCGCGAGGCGCTGGCCACCGAGATCGACCAGATCCGGGCCGGCCTGATCAGCAATGCCAACGTCACCTACCTGGACCGCCCGGTCTTCGGTGGCGTCACCGCCGGGGGTACGGCGTACACCTCGGACGGCGAGCTCTCCGACCCTGACGCGATCGGACTGGGGACCGGCGTGGTCCGCACCGTCGCCGACGGGACGAAGGTCCGCGTCGACATCGAGGGCCCGGAGGTCTTCGGTGACGACGGGGACAACCTCTTCGACCACCTGACGGCCCTGGCGGCCGCTCTGCGGTCGGGGGACCTGGACGCTGTCTCGGACAACGTCGACGCGCTGGACACGGACGTCAAGCGGATCACCAATGTGCGCTCCGACATCGGAGCGCGCACGAACCGTGTGGAGCAGGCACAGAGCGTCGCGTCCGACGCTCAGCTCTCGCTCAACAACTCCCTCTCCGAGGTCGAGAACGTCGACCTCGCCAAGGCGACGGTCGACCTCCAGCTGCAGGAAGTCGCCTACCAGGCCGCGCTGGCGGCCACGTCGCGTGTCGTGCAGCCCAGCCTCCTGGACTTCCTGAAATGACGATGACGATGATGGCTCCCACCCCCACCGAGACCACCGTGGAAGGAGGTGCCGTGCCCGAGTCGCTCGAGATCCCCGTGATCGAGATGGTGCGGCCGCTGCCCGGCTTCCCCGACCACACGCGCTTCGCGCTGGTCCAGCTCGAGCCCGGCAGCGACCTCTTCAGCCTCACCTCGCTCGACGAGGAGGGCCTGCGCTTCCTCGTCGTCCCGCCGATGCACTTCTTCCCGGACTACGCCCCCGAGGTCGGCGACGACGTCGTGGAGGACCTGCGGATCGAGTCGGCCGCCGACGTCCTGGTCCTGGTGGTCCTCAACCCTGGCGCCGGCCTGGGCGACACCACCGCCAACCTCGCCGCACCGCTGCTGGTCAACCCCGGTGCGCGGGTCGCCGGGCAGATCGTGCTCGACGAGCCCGGCCTGCCCGTCGCGGCCCCGTTGCTCGGCTGATCCACCCCCGTCCGGATACGGTGGGCCCATGCTGGTACTGAGCCGCCGTGCGGGAGAGAGCGTCGTCCTGGGTGACGACATCACGGTCACGGTGCTCGAGGTGCGCGGTGACGTGGTGCGCGTCGGCATCGACGCGCCCCGGTCGCTGAAGGTCCACCGGGCCGAGCTGCTCGCCCAGCTCGAGGAGAGCAACCGGCAGTCCGCCTCGCCCGACGACGACACCGTTGCCCGCCTGTCCGAGGCTCTGCACCGCGACAAGGACGCCGACCCGGCACGAGACGGCGGAGAGTAGTCCGGCTCACATGTGACCCCGTGTGATCGACACTTCGTTGTCGGTGGCAACCTTTCGGGAATATAGTTGCCACCGACAACCTTCTAGTCGTCGTGAATCGAGCTTCCGTGACCACCGAACCTGCCGCCGCCGCACGTGCCGACGACGCTCCCATGTCCCACCGGCAGATCCTCGAGGCCCTCAGCGGCCTGCTGCTGGCGATGTTCGTGGCGATGCTCTCGAGCACCGTCGTCTCCAACGCCCTGCCCCGCATCGTCTCCGACCTCCACGGCAGCCAGACCGGCTACACCTGGGTCGTCGTCGCGACGCTGCTGGCGATGACCGCGACCACCCCGATCTGGGGCAAGCTCGCCGACCTCTTCAGCAAGAAGCTGCTGGTGCAGGTCGCGCTGCTCATCTACATCGCCGGCTCGGTCGCCGCCGCGCTCGCGCCGAGCATGGGCGTCCTCATCGGCGCCCGCGTCGTGCAGGGCCTCGGCGTCGGCGGCCTGACCGCGCTCGTCCAGGTCGTGCTCGCGACCATCGTGTCGCCGCGGGAGCGCGGTCGCTACTCCGGCTACCTCGGCGCGGTCTTCGCGCTCGCGACCGTCAGCGGCCCGCTCATCGGTGGCGTCATCGTCGACTCGGCGCTCGGCTGGCGCGGCTGCTTCTTCGTCGGCCTGCCCTTCGCCGTGATCGCGTTCTTCCTGCTCCAGAAGACCCTGCACCTCCCGGTGGTCAAGCGCGCGGTCGACATCGACTACGCCGGCGCGACGCTGATCGTCGCGGGCGTCTCCACCCTGCTGATCTGGGTCAGCCTCGCCGGCAACGACTTCGCCTGGGGCTCGGCCACCAGCGCGGCCCTCGTGGTGCTCGGCCTGGTGCTGCTCGCCGCGGCGGTGTACGTCGAGGCGCGGGTCGCCAAGGACCCGATCATCCCGCTGCACCTCTTCCGGGACCGCACCATCACGCTCGCCACGATCGCCTCGATCATGGTCGGCGTCGCGATGTTCGGCTCCACGGTCTACCTGAGCCAGTACTTCCAGACCGCTCGCGGCATGAGCCCGACCCACGCCGGCCTGATGTCGATCGCGATGGTCGGCGGGCTCTTCGTCTCCAGCATCTTCAGCGGCCGGATCATCACCGCGACCGGACGCTGGAAGCGCTTCCTGGTCGGCGGCATGGTGCTCGTCGTCGCGGGCCTCGCGCTGCTCGGCACCATCGACGAGAAGACCAACCTCGCCGAGGTCGGCCTCTTCATGGCGATCCTCGGCGTCGGGATGGGCATGACCATGCAGAACCTCGTGCTCGCGGTCCAGAACAACGTCGCGATGTCCGAGATGGGCTCGGCCAGCGCGGTCGTCGCGTTCTTCCGCTCGATGGGCGGCTCGATCGGCGTCTCGGCGCTGGGTGCGCTGCTCAGCCACCAGGTCGCCGGGAAGGTCACCAGCGCCCTCCAGGCGATGGGGATCGCGACCGACAGCACCGAGAGCCACTCCATCCCGGACCTGTCGACCCTGCCCGAGCCGGTGCGCGCGGTCTTCGAGACCGCGTTCGGCCAGTCGTTCGGCGAGCTCTTCCTGGTCGCCGCGCCGTTCGCCCTGATCGCCCTCGTGTGCGTGATCCTGATCAAGGAGGTCCCGCTGCGGACCTCCAACATCGAGGAGATCGCCGAGACCTCGCCCGAGGTCGCCGCCGAGATCCACCCCGCCGTCGTGAAGGCCGAGGCTGTGCGATGACCACCGTGACCCCCGGGACCGCCGCCCGCGTCGATCTGCTCCGCGATCTCGAGGAGCAGGTCGGCGTGATGATCCGCCGCGTCCGTCGGGTCATCGCCGAGCGGGCCCGCGCCGTCCACCCGGAGCTCCAGGGGTCGACCTACCTCATGCTCTCCTGGCTCCAGGTCCACGGACCCGTCCGCGCCTCAGCGATGGCCGAGGCGTTCACGATCGACAAGGGCGCCATCAGCCGTCAGGTCCAGCACCTCATGGACCTCGGCCTCGTCGACCGCACCCCGGACCCCGACGACGGCCGGGCCAGCCTGGTCGCCGTCAGCGAGGCCGCCCGCGACCGGATGGAGGTCGTCGCCGCCGAGCGCCGGGTGTGGGTCGACGACCGGCTCGCCGATCTCGACGACGCCGAGCTGGCGACGTTCGTGCGGCTGCTCGGCCGCTACAACGTCGCCCTCGACGCCTGATCCTCAGCCCAGCCAGACCGCCGTGTCGCCGGGCAGCGTGCCGTCGACCGGGCCGCTGGCCATCAGCACCCGGCCCTCGGGCAGGTCGACCGGCGCGGTGCCGCAGTTGAGCACGCAGGTCACCGGGCCGCGGCGGAACGCCACGACGTCCTCGCCGAGCTCGAGCATCTCCACGTCGTCCCCGGCCGTCGTCGCGAAGGTACGACGGACGGCGAGCGCCGCCCGGTAGAACTCGAGCGTCGACGCGTCGTCGCCGGTCTCGGCCTCCGCAGTGAGCGGCGCCCAGTCGTCGGGCTGGGGCAGCCACGGCTGACCCGTCCCGGGTCCGAAGCCGTACGGCGGGGCCGTGCCGCTCCACGGCACCGGCACGCGGCAGCCGTCGCGGCCGCCCTCGCCGGTGCGCAGGAAGAGCGGGTCCTGACGGAACTCCGGGGCGACCTCGACCTCGGGCAGGCCGAGCTCCTCGCCCTCGTAGAGGTAGGCCGAGCCGGGCAGCGCGAGCATCGTGAGCGTGGCCGCCTTGGCCCGGGCCAGGCCGAGCTCGCCGCCGCCGTACCGGGTCACGTGCCGGATGACGTCGTGGTTGCTCAGCACCCAGGTGGGGGAGCCGCCGACCAGGCCGACCGCGTCGAGCGTGTCGGTGATGACACCGCGGAAGGCGTCGGCCTTCCAGTCGGCCAGCAGCCACGCGAAGTTGAAGGCCTGGCTGAACTCGTCGGGGCGGATGTAGCGGGCCATCGACTCCGGCGTCTGCGTCCACGCCTCGGCGACGAACATTCGGTCGCCGTCGTACTTGGCGAGCACCTCGTGCCAGCGGCGGTAGACGTCGTGGACCTCGGGCTGGTCCCACATCGGCTCGTCGACCTCGGAGCGCTCGACCATCGACTCGCCGGCGGACTGCCCGCGGAGCTGGTCGACGCCCTCGGGGCGGCGCTGGTCGCGCAGCCCCTCCTCCTTGAAGAGGCCGTGGGCGACGTCGACCCGGAAGCCGTCGACCCCGCGGTCGAGCCAGAAGCGCAGCACGTCGACGAACATGTCGCCGACCTCGGGGTTGCGCCAGTTGAGGTCGGGCTGGCTGGAGTCGAAGAGGTGCAGGTAGTACTGGGCGTCGTCGCCGGTGCCGTCCTCGACGCGGGTCCACGCGGGACCCCCGAAGACCGACATCCAGTTGTTGGGCAGCGAGCCGTCCGCGGGCGCGTCGCGGAAGAGGTAGCGGTCGCGCTCGTGGCTGCCGGGTCCGGCGGCGACGGCGGCCTGGAACCACTCGTGCTCGCTGGAGGTGTGGTTGGGCACCAGGTCGACGATCACCTTGAGGCCGAGCTCGTGGGCCCGCTCGAGGAGCGCGTCGGCGTCCGCGAGGGTGCCGAAGAGCGGGTCGATGTCGCAGTAGTCGGCGACGTCGTACCCGTGGTCGTGCTGCGGCGAGGTGTAGAACGGCGAGATCCAGATGGCGTCGACGCCGAGGTCGCGCAGGTACGGCAGCCGGGAGGTGATCCCGGGGATGTCGCCGATCCCGTCGCCGTTCCCGTCGGCGAAGCTCCGCGGGTAGACCTGGTAGGTCACCGCGTGCCGCCACCACTCCTGCTGCTGTGCTGGATCGTTCAAAGCCATGCGGGACATCCTAGGGACGTCGCCCCGCTCCTCGGGAGGTCACCTGATCTCCTCCCAGCGGTCGAGGGCCTCGCGGCGCTCGGCGGCGTGGTCGACGATCGCCTCCGGGTAGCCCGACGCCTCCCGGTCCTCGGCGCTCGGGTCGTGCGGGTCGGCGACCTCGGCGAGCTCGGGCACCCATCGCCGGACGTAGTCGCCGCGGGCGTCGAACTTCCGGCCCTGGGTGGTCGGGTTGAAGACGCGGAAGTACGGCGCCGCGTCGACGCCGCTGCCCGCGGCCCACTGCCAGTTCTGCTGGTTGGAGGCGAGATCGCCGTCGACCAGCCAGTGCATGAAGTGCCGCGCGCCGTGCTGCCACTCCAGGTGCAGGTCCTTGACCAGGAAGCTGGCCACGATCATCCGGACGCGGTTGTGCATCCACCCGGTGGCGCGCAGCTGGCGCATCCCGGCGTCGACGATCGGGAAGCCGGTGCGGCCGCGCTGCCAGGCGGTGAGCTGGGCGTCGGGCTCGTCGTACCGCATCCGCGCGTACTCGGGGCGCAGGTACTCCCGCGCGGTCTCCGGGCGGGCCGCGAGCACGTCGGCGAAGAACTCCCGCCAGGCGATCTCCTTGCGGTAGGTCGCGGCGCCGTCGCTGCGCAGGCGGGCCAGGTCGGCGAGCATCGTGCGCGGGTGGATCTCGCCCCAGCGCAGGTGGGTCGACATCCGCGAGGTGGTGTCGAGGTCGGGCCGGTCGCGCTCGCCCTCGTAGTCGCCGACCCGGTCCAGGAAGTCCTGCCAGGTACGGCGGGCCGCGGCCTCGCCGGCCTCGGGCAGCTCGAGGCCCGGGGGCAGCGCCGGGTCCGGGATCTCGGTGGTGTCCTTCTCGAGCTCCAGCCAGCTCCCGCCGCTCGGGGCCTCGACCGGTGCCCGCCAGCCGTGCTCGGCCCAGGCGCGGGAGAAGGGCGTGTAGACCTTGTAGGGCTCCCCGCTCCCGCTGGTCACCCGGCCCGGCGCGACGGCGTACGGCGAGCCGGTGCGCACCAGCTCGATGCCGTGCTCGGCGAGCGCCTCCTCGACGGCCGCGTCGCGGCGGGCGCCGTACGGCCCGAAGTCGGCAGCGACGTGGACGCGGGTCGCGCCGACCTCGCGGGCGGCCAGGACGACCCGGCGGACCGGGTCGCCGCGGACCACGGAGAGCCGGGTGCGCCGCTGCCGCAGGGCGGAGTCGAGGGCGCGGAGCGACGCTCCGAGGTAGGCGCGCCGGCTCGGCCCGGCCGGGCGCCAGAGCGCCGGGTCGAGCACGAATAGCGGCAGCACGGGACCGTCGGCGACGGCCTCGAGGAGCGCGGGGTTGTCGGCCAGGCGGAGGTCGCGCCGGAACCACATGACGGCGGTGGGGGCGGAAACAGGGGACTCGGACATCGCCTCCAGCCTGCCAGTGGGTGCCATACGACAGAATGGAGGCGTGAGCGATCTGATCGACACCACCGAGATGTACCTCCGGACCATCTACGAGCTGGTCGAGGAGGGCATCGTCCCGCTGCGTGCCCGGATCGCGGAGCGACTGCACCAGAGCGGTCCGACGGTCTCCCAGACCGTCGCCCGGATGGAGCGCGACGGTCTGCTGACCGTCCAGGGCGACCGTCATCTCGAGCTGACCGACGAGGGGATGCGCCTGGCGACCCGGGTGATGCGCAAGCACCGCCTCGCCGAGCGGCTCCTCACCGACGTCATCGGGCTCGAGTGGGAGCTGGTGCACGAAGAGGCGTGCCGATGGGAGCACGTGATGTCCGAGACCGTGGAGCGTCGCCTTCTCAAGCTCCTCGACCACCCGACCGAGTCGCCGTACGGCAACCCGATCCCGGGCCTGGACGAGCTGGGCGAGAGCGAGCGGGTCGAGGAGTTCATGGAGGGAGTCGAGCCGCTGTCCCGGGCAGCCGGCTCGGACGAGGGGAGAGTGCTGGTCCGACGCATCTCGGAGGAGATGCAGAAGGACGAGATCCTGATGAGCGCGATGCGCCGAGTGGGCGCGCTGCCGGACAAGACGATCACCGTCGTCGCGACGCCGGCCGGGGTCCTGGTGGGCTCGGGCGGCGAGACCGCGGAGATCGTGCCGGAGGCAGCCGACCACATCTTCGTCCGGAGGCTGTGACCTCCGGCACGCAGAACTACCGACCCGCTCGGGCGTTGGCCGGACAATTGTGGGCGTCTTGCGTCCGCCTTGAGTTTGTCGTGATGGTGACGTCGCTACGGTGGGTGCGACCGGGTCGGGGGGACCGGGTCGGTGGCTGCCGGGGGAGGCAGTGGGAGGGTACAGATGGAGATCGTGGCACTCGACCCGTCCGTACGGGTGCGTGGGGAGCGGGCGGTGGTGGTCGCCCACAGCCAGACCGGGCTCGAGCGCGGGCTCGAGCACCGCGAGGGCGTGGTGCTGCACACCGCCGAGGGTGACTACTACGCCGCGCAGGTCGGCGGCATCGACTTCGACATCGACGACACCATCTACACCTTCGACATCGGCGCCCGGCTGCCGGAGGACCTCGCCCTCGAGCGCGTCGAGGGCCTCGACCCGGCCGTCCACGACCTCTCGCTGCACGAGATCGTCGACCTCCTCGGCGAGCTCTCCAAGGACCAGGCCGGCTGAGCCGGTCCCGGGCGGTCAGCCCGCCAGCGCGGTGAGGAACTCGCTGCAGCCGTCCTCGACGCGGTACGTCGCGAGGTCGTCGCCCCGCGTGGTGCCGCGGTTGACGATCACGACGGGCGTCCCGGCCTTCGCGGCGCGTCGTACGAACCTCAGGCCGGACATCACGGTGAGGCTCGAGCCGGCGACCAGCAGCACCCCGTCGGTCTCCGCCAGCGCGTCGACCGCGGCGTAGCAGCGGGCGACCCGCTCGGCCGGGACGTTCTCGCCGAAGAACACCACGTGCGGCTTGAGGATCCCGCCGCAGCCGTCGCACGCCGGGACGACGAACCCGGCCGTGTCCTCGAGGTCGACGTCGCCGTCCGGTCGCACCTCGACCGCGGCGTGCCGGTCGGCGTACCCGGGGTTGAGCTCGCCGAGCAGCTCCTGGAGCGCGGCGCGGGTCGAGGTCTCGCGGCAGCCGAGGCAGACCACGTCGGCGATCCGGCCGTGCAGCGCGACGAGTCGCGGGGTGCCGACCTTCTCGTGCAGGCCGTCGACGTTCTGGGTGATGAGGAGGTCGGGCGCGATCCGGGCCAGCGCGCGGTGACCGTCGTTGGGGTCGGCGCGCCGCATCCGCCCCCACCCGACGTGGCTGCGCGCCCAGTAGCGCTGCCGGGCCTCGGGGCCGGAGACGAACTCCTGGTAGGTCATCGGCATCCGCGCCGGCGCCTGGGGCCCGCGGTAGTCGGGGATCCCCGAGTCGGTGGACAGGCCCGCGCCGGTCAGCACCACCAGGGGCCGGCTCCGCAGCAGGTGGAGCAGGTCGGTCCGCTCGTGCAGCTCGGTCAACGGGCGTACCGGAGCTCCGCCCGGGCCCGGGCCTTGGCCGCCTCGACCTCGCGGTTCTTCGGCGGTGCGGTCGTCACCAGGTCGTCGAGGAGGTGCTCGGTGATGTGCGCGATCTCGCGGACCGCGCGGTCGAACGCCTCCTGGTTGGCCTGGCTCGGCTTCGTCGTACCGCTCACCTTCCGGACGTACTGCAGCGCGGCCGCCGACACCTCGTCACGCGTGGCCGGCGGCTCGAAGTTGTTCAGCGGGCGGATGTTGCGGCACATGCTCCGAGCGTACGTCGCGTCACACGCTGTCGTCGCGGCGTCGTCCGCCTGACAGCATGGCGCGCATGCCTGCTGATCGCGAGCTCGACATCGTCCTCCTCGGCGCGACGGGGTTCACCGGCGGCCTGACCGCCGAGTACCTCACCGCCCACGCCCCTGCCGGACTACGCTGGGCGCTGGCCGGGCGGAGCAAGGAGAAGCTGGAGGCGGTGCGCGAGCGGCTCGGGGTCGACGTCCCCCTCGTGGTCGCCGACAGCTCCGACGCCGAGTCCCTGGCCGAGCTCGCGGCCCGGACCCGGGTGGTGATCTCGACCGTCGGCCCCTACCTCGAGCACGGCGAGCCGCTGGTCGCCGCGTGCGCCGCCGCCGGCACCGACTACGTCGACCTGACGGGCGAGCCGGAGTTCGTCGACCGCGTCTACCTCGACCACCACGAGACCGCGGTCCGCACCGGGGCACGGATCGTCCACGCGTGCGGCTTCGACTCTGTCCCGCACGACCTCGGCGCCTACTTCACCGTCCGCGAGCTCGCGCCGACCGGGCCGGTCACCCTGCGCGGCGTGGTCCGCGCCGGCGGCATGTTCTCCGGCGGCACCTTCCACTCCGCGCTCGGCCAGATCTCGCGGGGCAAGCAGATGCGGGCCGCGGCGGCCGACCGGCGCAAGGCCGAGCCGAGGCCGGAGGGCCGCTCGTCACGCGCGGTGGGCGGCAAGCCGCACCGGGACCCGCTGCTCGGCTACTGGCTGCTGCCGATGCCGACCATCGATCCGTTCATCGTGGCCCGCAGCGGCGCCGCGCTGGCGTCGTACGGCCCGGAGTTCCGCTACTCCCACTTCGCCGGCACCAAGACGCTGCGGTACGCCGCCGGCGGCGCGGCCTTCGTCGGCGGCGTCGCGCTGGCCGCGCAGATCGGCCCCCTGCGCCGGGCGCTCGGCGCTCGGATCGCCCGCGGCGACGGCCCGGACGAGGCGCGGCGCGCGAAGTCGTGGTTCACCGTCGACTTCGTCGGCGAGACCGACGGGCGGACCCTGCGCACCCGGGTCTCCGGCGGCGACCCCGGCTACGGCGAGACCGCGAAGATGCTCGCCGAGTCCGCCCTCTGCCTCGCCCTGGACGACAACCCCACCACCGCCGGCCAGGTCACCACCGCCCAGGCGATGGGGGACGCGCTGCTCGTCCGGCTGCAGGCGGCCGGGATCCGCTTCGAGGTCGTGGACTGACACCGGTGGCCGATCTGGAGCTGCTCCGCGCGGACCACGCCCCGGCGGTGCTCGACTTCGAGATCGTCAACCGCGCGTGGTTCGCGCGCTCGATCGGTGACCGCGGCGACGACTACTTCGACCACTTCGCCGACCACCACGCCGAGCTCCTCGCCGACCAGGGGGCCGGTCACCGCGCCTGCTACCTGCTCGTCGAGGACGGCGTCGTCCTCGGGCGCTTCAACCTCCTGCTGCTCGGCGACGGCGTGGCCGAGCTCGGCTACCGGGTCGCGGCGAGCTCAGCCGGCCGGGGCGTCGCCACCTAGGCGGTCCGCGAGATCAGTGGCCTCGCGGCCGACCGGTACGCCGTGACGACGCTCCGCGCCTCGGTCTCCGACACCAACCTCGCCTCCCAGCGGGTGCTCCAGAAGACCGGCTTCGTCGAGATCGGACGGGCGGACCCGGCGGAGATCGGCGGCAAGCAGGGCAGCTGGTACGAGCGCGACCTCACCGACGACGGTCGGCGTAGAACGCCAGCGCCGCCGCCAGGTCCGCCTCGCTGAAGGCCGGCCAGAACCTCTCGCTGGAGTAGATCTCCGCGCCGACGCTCTGCCAGGGGAAGAAGCCGGAGAGCCGCTGCTCCCCGCTGGTGCGGATCACCAGGTCGATCTCCTTCACCGGGCCGCCGGGCAGGGCGGCGGTGATCTCCTCGACCGTCGGTGCCCGGCCGTCGAGCAGCGCGACGCTCCGGCGGATGCCCTCGACGATGTCCTGGCGCCCGTCGTACGCGATCGCCAGCGTGAGGTGCGAGGCGCGGTCCGCGGTCGCCCGCTCGGCCTCGGCGAGCGCCCGCCGCGCCCGCTCGTCGAGCAGCGACCGGTCGCCGGAGACGTGGACCCGCCACGGCTGGTCCGGCCGGGTCAGGACCCGCGGGATCGTCGTGGCGAGCAGGTCGAGCAGGTTGGCCACCTCGGCCTCGGGCCGCTTGCGGATGTTGTCAGCCGAGAGCACGTACGCCGTCACGTGCTCGATCCCCAGGCCGGCGCACCAGCCGAGGAACCGCTCGAGGTGCTCGGCCCCGACCCGGTGGCCGACCCTCGGGTCGAGGTGTCCGGCCGCCCGCGCCCACCGGCGGTTGCCGTCCATCACGATCCCGACGTGGCGTGGATGCGCCCGGGTCTCGCTCGTCGACGGCCTCACGTGCCCCGGGCGAGAGTCGAACTCGCGACCTTTCGCTTCCGGACCTTGACGGAGCGCGGCTGCTCTCTCGGTCGGCCTCACGTGCCCCGGGCGAGAGTCGAACTCGCGACCTTTCGCTTCCGGACCTCGACGGAGCGCGGCTGCTCTCTCGGTCGGCCTCACGTGCCCCGGGCGAGAGTCGAACTCGCGACCTTTCGCTTAGGAGGCGGCTGCTCTATCCACTGAGCTACCGGGGCTGGTCGCGGGCCAGTATGCCCGAGCCTGCGGCACCTCACCCGTGACGGGTGAGGAAGGTGGGGCGAGATCTCCCTACCGTGAACCAATGCGGGTGCTGGTCTTGGGCGGCGATGGCTTCTGCGGCTGGCCGAGCGCGCTGCACCTCTCGCGCGCCGGGCACGACGTGGTGATCGTGGACAACCTGGTGCGGCGTCGGATGGACGACGAGCTCGGGGTCCAGTCGCTGACCCCGATCGCGACGCTGCCCGAGCGGATCGAGGCGTGGCGCTGCCGCACCGGTGCCGAGATCGGGTGGGAGGACCTCGACGTCGCCCACGACTACGACGCGCTGCTGGCGCTGCTCCGGGAGGCCAGGCCGGACGCGGTGGTGCACTTCGCCGAGCAGCGCTCCGCGCCGTACTCGATGAAGGACAGCGCCCACAAGCTCTCCACCGTCGACAACAACGTCAACGCGACGCACCACCTCCTCGCGGCGCTCGTCGAAGCCGGGCTCGACACCCACGTCGTGCACCTCGGGACCATGGGTGTCTACGGCTACGAGACGGCGCCGGTCGACCTGCCCGAGGGCTACCTCCGCGTCGGCTATCCCGACCGCGAGGGCGGCACCGTCGAGCGCGAGATCCTCTACCCGACCAGGCCCGGCAGCGTCTACCACATGACGAAGTCGCTGGATCAGCTGCTGTTCCAGTTCTACGCGCAGAACGACGGGGTCCGCGTCACGGACCTCCACCAGGGCATCGTCTGGGGCACCCAGACCGAGGAGACCCGCCTCGACCCGGCGCTGATCAACCGGTTCGACTACGACGGCGACTTCGGGACGGTGCTCAACCGCTTCCTCATGCAGGCCGCGATCGGCTACCCGCTGACGGTGCACGGCATCGGCGGGCAGACCCGCGCGTTCATCAACATCCAGGACACCGTCCGGTGCGTCCTGCTCGCGGTCGAGTCCGGCGACCAGGTCGAGGGGCGGGTGCGGATCATGAACCAGGCCACCGAGACCCACCGGGTCCGCGACCTCGCGGACCTGGTCCACCGGGTCCTCGGCGCCGAGGTCGCGCAGCTGACCAACCCCCGCGCCGAGGCGGTCGCGAACGAGCTCGCCGTCCGCGCCGACAAGCTGAAGGAGCTCGGCCTCGACCCGATCCTCCTCGAGGAGGGGCTCCTGCAGGAGTCCGTCGAGATCGCCCAGCGGTACGCCGACCGCTGTGACCGCAGCAGGATCCCGGCGACCGCCCTGTGGAACCACGAGCGGCGCGCCGCCGTACGGGCCAGGTCATGAGCACCTCCGGACCGTCGAAGCGCGGCAACCGCCTGGTGCCCCGCGGCGCGCTGGTCCTCCTCGGGATCGTGGTCGTGCTGGTGCTCGTCTTCGTGTTCGTCCGGCCCGAGTGGCTCAGCGGCGAGGCCGACGACGCATCGCCGGACCGCCAGGTCTCCACGACGCTCAGCGACATCGGGATGGTCGACGGACTCCGGCTGAGCGACGACAACTCGACCACGCAGACCGTCACCATGGCGCTCCCGGTCGACTCCACCGTCGGCAACCCGCGGCTGTCCCTGGTCGGCACGACCGCCGCGGCGGAGGACAGCACCGTCTTCCTGCGGGTGCTCGCCGATGGTCAGTCCGTCTACGTCGAGCAGCTCGACGCCGGCCAGCACGACCTCGACGCCGACATCCCGCTGCCGGACAGCGTCGCGGAGGACGGCTCGGTCCGGGTCCAGGTCCGGCTGACCGGCAGCCTCGACCAGCGCCGCTGCACCATCACCCAGGAGCTCGGCGCGCTCGTCGTGCTCGACCCCGACCGGACCCGGGTCCGCGGCACCCTGTCCTCGCCGCTGCACACGGTGCGCGACGTGGTGGCCGACCTCGACCACGACGTCACCCTCGACCTGGCCTTCCCGGCGGGCGACACCGAGTGGTTCGAGACCGCGGCCCGGTACGCCGTCGCGCTCACCCAGGCCGGCCACGAGGTGACCTACCGCGACGTCGGCAACGCCGACGACCTGCCCGACGACCAGGACAGCCAGGTGCTGCTGGGCCCCGCGGACACCCTGGCCGACCTCGGCTGGGACGCCGGGGACCCGTCCGGGGACGCGGACCCGACGGTGCAGGTCGGCACGGTCGGCGACCTCGCCCACCTGGGCGTGCTCGAGCCGTCCGAGGTGACCCCGACCTTCCTCAGCACCGCCGCCGTCACCACGGCGGACACCGGGGCCTCCTCGCCCCGGAGGGCCGAGCCGGAGCGCCTGGCCGGCGACGGCGTGACCCTGGAGTCGCTGGGCGTCGACACCTCGGTCCAGTCGCTCACCGACACCCGCACCTGGCGCGCGGCCTACTCCCTGGCGGACCTGCCCGACGGCTCGCTCCCCACTCGCCTGCGGCTGGAGGTGAGCGTCCCGATCACCACCGACGACTCACGCTGGCTCGTGCAGGTCCAGCTCAACGGCCAGCTCCTTGACAGCGTCCGGCTCCCGGGCGACGACGCCGCCCAGCAGGTGACGCTCGACCTGCCCTCCGGGCTCGAGGCGCTGCGCAACCAGCTGTCGATCACGCTCCTGCGCGACCGGGACCTCGGCGGCTGCAACGTCCGGCAGACGACCTACCAGGTGCAGGTCCTCCCGTCCTCGCGGCTGGTCCTGGGCGGCACGGGCGAGGGCTTCACCGCCGTGCCGGCGGACTACGCCGGCGGCTTCGACGTCCTCCTGCCGAGTGCGAGCGCCGAGGACCCGGCGACCTCCCTGGCCGACCTGGTGCCCACGCTCGCCGAGCTCAGCGGCTGGGAGCAGGACCTCGCCTTCGGCTGGGACGGTACGCCGGGCCAGCGGCCGTTCCTCCTGCTCGGGAACCCGCCCGCCGACGCCCCGGTCCAGGTCGCCGACGGCCGTATCACCGCGGCCGGCCTCGACCTGCAGTCCTTCGCCGACGGGCTCGTGGTCCAGTGCGTGCCGGGAGGCGTGGCCGTCACCGCGGTCGGCGTCCCCGGCGACGTCGTCCCGCCGTACGCCCGCGAGTCCGCACGCCTGGTCACCGGTGACGGCGGTGGCTTCGTCGTCAGCGGATCGGGTCGCGTGGTGACCGCGCCGCCGGTGCGCGCGGACCCGGGCGGGTGACCGAGCCGCCACCACCGGAGGCGGTCTCGGACCACTTCCGGTCGGTCGACAGCACGCCGGCCCAGTACGCGCTCGCCCGCCCGCCCCGCGTCGTCAACGGCTTCCTGGTCAACTTCACCACCCTCAGCCTGCTGGGGCTGCTGGTGATCGCGGTCTTCGCCCATTACGCCGGCGACGACACCAGCCGGGACCTGGTCGTGCTCCCGTCCGCGGGCGAGCGGGCGGCGGTGCCGGTCCGCCTCTTCGTCACGGTGTTCTTCGTGGTCTTCGGCTGCTCGATCGCCTCGGACCTGCGCCGGCGGGCGCGCGTGTGCGGCCAGCTGCTCGGCACCTTCGCGGTGGTGATCCTGCTGGTCGACGTGACCGCGTACCTCGCCCGCGACGCCGGCGTCCAGGTCCCCGTCGTCGGTCAGCAGATCGTCTCCGGCATGGTCGCGATGATCTCCTTCCCGATCGTGGTGCTCCGCAACGCCCACCTGCCGCCGCCGGTCGAGCTCCCGATGACCGGTCGGATCCGCTGGCACGCGTGGCCGCGGATCGTCGTCCCGCTGGTGCTCGCCTTCGCCACGGCCGCGCTGGTCGAGCGGTACGCCGGGCCGCTGACCCGCGCGATGCGCGACGTCGCGCTGCTCGGCGGCATCGGGCCGGGCGTGTTCCTGGTCCAGCAGGTGCTCGCGCTCCTGACCGCCGGGATCGGGCTGGTGCTCCTCCGGAGGTCCAGCCGGAGGCCCTACGCGCCGCCCGTCGCGGTGCTGGTCCCCGCCCACAACGAGGCGCACCTGATCGCGGCCACCATCGACGCGGTCGACCGTGCGGCTGCGGCGTACGCCGGCACGGTGCGCCTCTACGTGGTCGACAACGCCTCGACCGACGAGACGATCGCGGTCGCGGAGACGGCGATCGAGCACTGTCCGAACCTGACCGGCGAGGTCCTCGTCTGCATCACGCCGGGCAAGGCGATCGCGCTCAACTACGGGCTCGCGCGGATCACCGAGCCGTTCGTCGTACGCATCGACGCGGACACGGTGGTGGGGGAGGGCTGCCTGGCCCGCGCGATGCGGCACTTCGCCGACGGCGGCGTCGGCGCGGTCGGCGGGCTGCCGCTCCCCACCACCCTCGACACGTTCTTCGACCGGGCCCGCACGGTCGAGGTGCTGGTCCGGCACGGCTTCTTCCAGATCTCGCTGATGGGGTACGACGGGATCCTCGGCATCCCGGGCATGTTCGTGGCCTACCGCAAGGCCGCGCTCGACGAGGTCGGCCCGATCGTGCAGGGCATGAACGGCGAGGACACCGACATCTGCCTGCGGATGGGGACCGCCGGCTACCGCTGCGTCTCGGACCCGCGGGCGGTCTACCGCTCCGAGACCCCGCGCACCTGGGCGCACATGCGCGAGCAGCGCACCCGGTGGTTCCGGAGCATCTACCACCTCTCGGGGCACCACCGGCACGCGATCTTCAGCAGCGCCTCGATGGCCGGCGCGGTGGTGCTGCCGCTGCAGCTGATCAACGCCGCCCGCCGGGCGATGCTCGTGCCGATGCTGATCTTCGCCTTCCTCCTCCTGGTCGTCTTCCACGCGGTGCTGCCGACCCTGCGCTGGCAGCCGGTGGTCGCGACGATCGTCGGGCTGCCCTTCCTGATGGCGGTGCTCGTCTGCCTGCTGCTGGGCCGGCCGCGGGCCGTCCTCTACGTCCCGGAGTACCTCGTCTTCCGGCTGGTCCGGAGCTACTTCACCCTCGCGGCGGTGCTCAGCCTGATCTACCCACCGGTCCGGCCACCCTTGCGCAGTGATTAACCTGAGTTAACAATGCGAGCGTGATGCTGCTCGCGTCCGCGGCGCCGGACATCGACCACCTGCAGATCGAGCTCGGGGACGGCTTCCAGCTGGTCACCAAGATCGTGATCGCGGTCTTCCTCTTCGGCATCGCGCTCGACACCCGGCTCGAGGACTTCCGCGCCGTCGCCCGGCGGCCTGGGGTGATCGCGGCCGGGCTCGCCGCGCAGTACGTCGTGATGCCGGCGCTGACCGTGCTGCTCACCCTGGTCCTCGACGTCCGGGGGTCCGTCGCGATCGGCATGATCCTGGTCGTCTGCTGCCCGGCCGGGAACCTCTCGAACATCCTCACCCACCGCGCCCGCGGCGACGTCGCGCTGTCGATCTCGATGACCGCCGCGTCCAACGTGGTCGCGGTGGCGGTCACGCCGGTGGCGGTCGCCGCCTGGTGCGCGCTCAACCCCGCCGCGGACGCCCTGCTGCGCGACGTCCACCTGGATCCGTGGGACATGGTCGTCGACGTCGCGCTGCTGATCGGCGTGCCGTTCGCCGCCGGCCTCCTCGTCGGGTGGCGGTGGCCCGCGGCGTCGGCGTGGGCGCGCCGGTTCGTCGAGCCCGCCGCGCTGGTGCTGCTCCTGCTCATCATCGTGGGCGGGCTGGCCGGCCAGCTGAACACGCTCGTGACCTACCTCGGCGCGGTCGCGGTCGCGATCGTGGCGCAGAACCTCGTCTCGCTGCTGGTCGGCTACGGCACCGGCCGCGCCGTACGGCTCCCGGAGCCGGGCGTGCGGGCGATGACCTTCGAGCTCGGCGTGCGCAACACCGGACTGGCGCTGGTGCTCGCGCTCGGCTTCTTCGACGACCTGGGCGGTGTCGCGTTCGTCGCCGCCCTGTGGGGCCTGTGGGACGTGATCACCGGTCTGGCGGTGGCGACGTGGTGGAGGCGGCGGCCCGTGCCGACTCGGCCCGCTGACGCAGCACCCCCGGGATCGCCTCCGAGGCGTCCGCGCCGATCTCCTCGAGGGCCCGGCGCAGGGCGATGACGCTGTCCTCCCCGAGCCGGGCGGCCATCCGCCGCTCGTACTCGCGGTGGAACGCCCGCGCCTCGGCGAGGGCCGCGAGGCCGCGGAGGGTCGGCGAGATCGCTCGGACCCGCCGGTCACCGGGCGTGGAGACCCGCTCGACGTACCCCTCCTCCTCCATGGCGACGACGACCTTGAGCGCCGCCGGGCTCGACACCTCGAGCCGGTCGGCGACCTCGCGCAGGCTCAGCGCCTGGGAGTCGAGCACGCGGAGCAGGAAGCCGGTGCGGGTGGTGAAGTTGGCGAAGCCGCGGTCGGCCATGTGGTGGTGCAGCCGGTCGAAGAAGGTCGCCCACGCGACCGCCAGCAGCACCCCGAGGTCGAGGGGCTCCGTCCGGTCGTCGGTCTCCATCTGACCACGATAGGGAGACGGCGGACCCGGCGTCGGGGTTTTGGCGGGCGTCACCGGGGCAGGGGACAATTCAGGTTCGTCTTGGTTTCGCTCCGTACGCTCCGGGGGATTCCGACGTCACCCGGCGGCTCAGCGCCGCCGTGGCCGCCCCGACCGACAGCACGAGAGCACGAGGCCCCATGTCCGACGACGCACCCGAGACCACCGGTGCCCCGTCCGACACGAGCGTACCCAAGCGCCGTGGCAAGGTCCGCAAGCGGCACACCGTCGGCAAGGTCCTCCTCGCGAGCGTCGTCGTGCTGGCCCTCGCGACCGGCCTCTCGGTCGTGTTCCTCTACCGCCACCTCAACGGCAACCTCAACGTGGTCGACTTCTCCGACCAGCTCTCCGACCGGCCGACCAAGGTCGCGGTCGAGGGTCCGAAGGAGCCGCTCAACGTCCTCGTCATGGGGTCGGACAGCCGCGACTGCGACGGCTGCAACATCGACAACCTGACCGGCGGCGGCCAGCGGTCGGACACCACGATCCTCTTCCACCTCTCCGCGGACCGGCAGCGGGCCTACGGCATCAGCATCCCGCGCGACCTGATCGTCAACCGGCCCGACTGCACGGACGACGACGGCAACACGATCCCGGGCGCCACCGGCGCGATGTGGAACGAGGCCTTCTCGGTCGGCGGCCCGGCGTGCACCATCCAGCAGGTCGAGCAGATCACCGGCGTGCGACTGGACCACTACGTCGTGGTCAACTTCGAGGGCTTCAAGGGCATGGTCGACGCCATCGGCGGCGTCGAGGTCTGCATCCCCGAGCCGATCGTCGACCCGGCCCACCAGATCAACATCGAGGCCGGGACCCGCAAGCTCAAGGGCACCGAGGCGCTCAACTACGTGCGCGAGCGGTACGTCGTCGGCAACGGCTCCGACGTGGGCCGGATGAAGCGGCAGCAGGCGTTCATCGCCTCGATGGCCCACCAGGTCATCACGGCCGGCACGCTCGCCCGCCCCGACCACCTGGTCCGCTTCCTCGACGCGGCGACCAAGTCGCTCACCGTCGACAAGGGCCTGGGCAACCTGGTGAAGATCGCCGAGCTGGGCAGCGAGTTCAAGGACATCGGGCTCGACAACATCCAGTTCATCACCATCCCGCAGATCCCGGACCCCGCCGACCCCAACCGCCTGGTCTTCAAGCAGCCGCAGGCGCGTCAGGTGTGGCAGAAGATCGCCAACGACGAGCCGCTGACCAAGCGGCTGAGCGAGGACGTCATCAGCGCCGGCAACGTGCCGGGCTCGGGCAACGGCGGCAGCGGCAACGGGGGCGGCAACGGCGGCAGCGGCGGCTCCAACGAGGCCGACACGCAGGCCCTCGAGGATGCCGGGCTGTGCACGTGAGCGACCGGACGCCCGAGCAGCAGGCCGAGTGGGAGCGCCGCAAGCGTCGCGCGGAGGTCTTCGGCGAGTCGATGCCGGAGACCACCAGCGACGAGCGCGACCCGGCGACGCCCGAGGGCGAGTCGACCGGAGACCGGTGGTTGCGGGAGCAGGTGCCCCCGCACCACGGCGGTCACTGACCGATCAGATGTCCGACTGACCCGAGGTCGGGCGGCCCTGCTGCGTCGCGAGCAGGTCGCGGATCTCCTGCAGCAGCTTGACGTCCTCGGGCGTCCCCGGGGCCGGGCTCGGGAAGTACTTCTCCTTCGCCATCGTGTAGGGCTTCACGATCATGAAGTAGACGACCGCCGCGATGATCAGGAAGCTGATCACCGCCGTGACCCAGGCGCCGAAGGGGAGCCCGCCGGGGGTCCACCCGGAGAAGTCCGGCTGGCCGCCGATCTTGCCGATCAGGCCCATGATGAGGTCGACGGTCGCCGTGACGATCGCCGTGAAGGCGAGCGCCATGATCAGAGCGACCGCGAGCTCGACGAGATTGCCCCTGAGAAGGAAGTTCTTGAATCCGCTCATGGCGGGACGCTAGTCCGCGAAGGCGTAGGTGAGGAAGGACCGCACCGCCGCGTCGGCGAGCCGGGTGACCTCCGCGGGCTCGGCGCCGACCACGACCAGCCGACCGGTGAGCCCGGTCGCCGCCTCCGCGGAGGGTGAGTCCGGCAGCGCCAGCACGGGTACGCCGGTCGCCACGACGGTGGCTGCGGCGCCCTGGGGGTCGGCCGCGACCAGGTCGATCCGGTCGCCGACGGCCAGGAGGCCGGCCATGCCGGCGTCGGGCAGCCGCACCGGCACGGCGACCAGCCCGGGGTAGCCGTCGGTCAGCGCCGGCCCGACCAGCCGGACGTCGGTCAGCGGCTCGCCCGCACGCAGCGGCGCGGCGAGCGTGCGACCCGCGGGATCGGTCACCGCGCCCTCGGGCACGGAGGCGGGATCGAAGCCGACCGTGCGCACGTCGCCCACCGTCAGCACGGCACCCGACGGCAGGTCGTGCGCCGCGACGACGACCGGCACCTCGGCCGGCGGCGCGGCGGAGGCCGCGTGCAGCCCGGTCGCGACGGCGACCGCGGCCAGCAGGGCGGCGAGCAGGCGGCGCCGGGCGAGCACGGCGCGGCGTACCGGGCGGAGGAGCGTGACGAGGCGGCGCATGCCGCGACGCTAGGCGGGATCAGCCGGCCCCGCGCCGGCTCTCCACAGGCCGCCCGAGAGGGGTCAGTCCGAGGAACCGGTCGACGCCGTGGCGGCCGGCTTGCTCTCCGACTTCGTCTCGGACTTGCTCGCGGACGTGGTCTCGGTCTTCGTGTCGGTCGAGGACGAGGACGACGTGTCCGCGGAGCTGGTCGTCGACCGGCTGTCGTTGCGGTAGAAGCCGGAGCCCTTGAAGACCACACCGACGGCGTTGAACAGCTTGCGCAGCTTGCCCTGGCACTCGGGGCAGACGGTCAGCGCGTCGTCGGAGAAGCTCTGGACCTGCTCGAAGGCGTGGCCGCACTCGGTGCAGGCGTACTGGTAGGTGGGCACGGGTCTCCTTCGGGCACGGGCTGGCACTCTGGTGCGTCGAGTGCCAATCGTATCTCAGGGCCCCAGCCGTCGCAGACCCGACGGCGAGACCGCCCAGCCCACCGGGCGGTCGTGCGGCTCGACGGGCACCGCGACGCCGACCTCCTCGTCGTAGAGCAGGATGCAGGTGAAGGTGCCGACGGGCACCCGCCCCAGCGCCCGGTCGTAGGAGCCGCCGCCGCGGCCGAGCCGGTAGCCCCGGGAGTCGACCGCGAGGCCGGGCACCAGCACCACGTCGGCGGTCGCGACGGCCTCGAGGCCGAGCGGCTCGGTGGTCGGCTCGAGCATCCCGAAGCGGGCCGGGGCGAGCGACCGTGCGTCCGGGTAGACCGCCCAGTCGAGGTCGTCGTCGGGCAGCAGCACCGGCAGCACGACCCGCTTGCCGGCTGCGCGGAGCCGGTCGAGCAACGGTGCGGTGCCCGGCTCGCCGTCCATCGAGACGTACGCCGCGACGGTCGCCGCCCGGCGTACGTCGGGGACGGCCAGGAGGTGCTCGGCGATGGCCTCGGCCGCGATCTGGACGTCCAGGAGCGACCGCCGGCGGCGGGCGGTCAGCAGCCGGTCGCGGACGGCGACTTTGGCAGGTGATTGGGTGGCTCCCACGCGGGAAGCCTACGATCGTGAACATGGCAAGTGCTGGCCTGAACAAGGCACGCGAGAAGATGGCCGCCGCCGGGGTCGACCCGGTCGCGATCGACACGTTCGCCCACTACTACCGGCTCCTCGAGCATGGCGAGACCGGCATGATCCCGGAGTCGACCATCGACCCGGTCGATGTCGAGTCCCTGGGCAGCGTCGAGGTGTCCGACGAGGACGCCGCCGCCGCGATCCGCTCGACCGCCGTCATCAAGCTCAACGGCGGCCTCGGCACCTCGATGGGGATGGACCGCGCCAAGTCGCTGCTGTGCGTGCGCCGTGGCCTCTCCTTCCTCGACGTGATCGCGCGCCAGGTGCTGCACCTGCGGACGCAGTACGACGCGACGCTGCCGATGATCTTCATGAACAGCTTCCGCACGTCCGCGGACACGATGGCCGCGCTGGCCCGCTACGACGGCCTGCCGGTCGAGGGGCTGCCGCTGGAGTTCCTGCAGAACAAGGAGCCCAAGCTCCTCGCCAAGGACCTCACCCCGGTCTCCTACCCCAAGGACCCCGACCTCGAGTGGTGCCCGCCCGGCCACGGCGACCTCTACACCGCGCTGCGCGGCACCGGACTGCTCGACCAGCTGATCGCAGCCGGCTACGAGCGCGTCTTCGTCAGCAACTCCGACAACCTCGGCGCGGTCCCGGACCCGAAGATCGCCGGCTGGTTCGCGACCACGGGCGCGCCGTTCGCGATCGAGGCCGTCCGGCGTACCCCCTCCGACCGCAAGGGCGGCCACTTCGCCCGCCGCAAGAACGACGGCCGCCTGGTGCTGCGCGAGACGGCGCAGACGCCGAAGGCCGACCAGGAGGCGCTCGCCGACCTGGACCGGCACCGCTACTGCTCGACCAACAACATCTGGTTCGACCTCGCCGCGATGAAGCACGCGCTCGACGTGCGTGACGGGATCCTCGGCCTGCCGCTGATCCGCAACGTCAAGAACGTCGACCCCGGCGACAAGTCCACGCCCGAGGTGATCCAGGTCGAGACGGCGATGGGCGCCGCGATCGAGGTCTTCGACGGCGCCCGGCTGATCGAGGTCGGCCGCGACCGCTTCGTGCCGGTCAAGACGACCAACGACCTGCTGGTGCTGCGCTCGGACGTCTACGACCTCGGCCAGGACTTCGTCCTCGACCAGGTCGCCAACGACGTCCCGTTCGTCGACCTCGACGGCGACTTCTACAAGCTGGTCGGCGAGTTCGACAAGCGCTTCCCCGAGGGGGCGCCGTCGATGCGCAAGGCGAGCTCGCTCAAGGTCGAGGGCGACTGGACCTTCGGCAAGGGCGTCCAGGTCGTCGGCGACGTCGAGCTGACCGCCCGGTCGGCGCAGCGGGTCGCCGCCGACACCGTCCTCGCCGACGGCACGGACCACTGAGCCGGATGGGTGGCCACCCGCTGACCTCCGTCGACGACCACCGGGCGCGGATCCTCGCGGCCATCGAGCCGCTGCCGGACTTCCCCCAGCCGCTCATGGACGCGCTCGGGCTCGCCGCGGCCGAGGACGTCGTCTCGCCGATCGACCTGCCGACCTTCGACAACTCCGGGATGGACGGGTACGCCGTCCGCCTCGACGACGTCACGACGGCCACGGCCGAGGCCCCCGTGCACCTGCCCGTGGTCGGCGAGATCGGGGCCGGCCAGGCCGGGCTGCTCGCCCTCCCGCCCGGCACCGCGGCCAAGATCATGACCGGCGCCCCGGTCCCCGCCGGCGCCGACACCGTCGTGCCCTACGAGTGGACCGACCGCGGCGTCGCCCAGGTGCGGATCGACCAGGCGCCGGCCCTCGGCCAGCACGTCCGGCCCGCGGGCGAGGACGTCGCCACCGGCGACATGCTCGTCTCCCACGGCACCGTGCTCGGTCCGCGGCACCTCGGCCTGCTCGCGGCGGTCGGTCGCGCCACGGTGCGCTCGCGCCCGCGCCCGCGCGTGGTGATCCTGTCGACCGGGTCCGAGCTGCGCGAGCCCGGAACCCCCCTCGGCCACGACTCGATCTACGACGGCAACTCCTTCCTGCTGGCCGCCGCCGCGCGCCGGGCGGGTGCGATCGCCTACCGGGTCGGGATCGTCCCCGACGAGCCGAGCGCCTTCCTCGACGCGCTCCACGACCAGCTGGTCCGCGCCGACCTCGTCGTCACCAGCGGCGGGGTGTCCCAGGGCGACTTCGACGTGGTGAAGGCGGCGCTGTCGCCGCTCGGCACCGTGTGGTTCGGCCCGGTCGGCATGCAGCCCGGCAAGCCGCAGGGCTTCGGCCACGTGGGCGAGGACGCCACCCCGATCTTCACGCTGCCCGGCAACCCGGTCTCCAGCTACATCTCCTTCGAGCAGTTCGTGCTGCCCGCGATCCGCACCCTGATGGGCCGCACCCCGGTCACCCGGCCGACGGTCCCCGCGCGGCTCACCCACACGATCGGCTCGCCGGCCGGGCGCCGGCAGTTCGTGCGGGCGTCGTACGGCGTGGACGCGGGCGGGCCCTACGTGTCCCCGGTGGGCGGACACGGTTCCCACCTGATCGGCGATCTGGCATCGTCCGACGCGCTGGTCGTCGTCCCCGAGGACGTCACGGAGGTCGCGGCCGGCACCCAGGTGCAGGTGCTGAGGCTCGACGAGGAGTTCTGATGACGGAGCGGCCCGGGCTCACCCACGTGGACGAGTCGGGCGCTGCCCGGATGGTCGACGTGTCGGACAAGGCCGTCACCACGCGGGTCGCGACGGCGTCGGGACGGGTGCTGGTCTCCGCCGAGGTGGTCGCGCTGCTGCGCGGTGACGGCGTGCCGAAGGGCGACGCGCTCGCGGTCGCCCGGATCGCCGGGATCATGGGCGCCAAGCAGACCCCCGCGCTGGTCCCGCTGTGCCATCCGCTGTCGATCTCGGGCGTCACCGTCGACCTCGCCGTCGCCGACGACGCCGTCGAGATCAGCGCGACGGTCCGGACCACCGACCGTACGGGCGTCGAGATGGAGGCGCTGACCGCCGTCTCCGTCGCCGCCCTCACGGTCGTCGACATGGTCAAGGCGGTCGACAAGGGCGCGGTGATCACCGACGTCCGGGTCGAGGCGAAGTCGGGCGGCAGGTCCGGCGACTGGGTGAGATCGTGACCAGCCTGCGGGCGGAGGTGGTCGTCGCGTCCAACCGCGCGGCCGCCGGCGTCTACGAGGACACCACCGGCCCGCTGATCGTCGACGTCCTGCGCGAGCTCGGCTTCACGGTCGACGCGCCCGTCGTCGTCCCCGACGGCGACCCGGTCGGCGCCGCGATCGCCGCGGCGGCGCAGGGTGGTGCCCGCGTGGTGCTGACCACCGGCGGCACCGGCCTCACCCCGACCGACCGGACGCCCGAGGTCACCCGGCCGCTGCTCGACCGCGAGGTCCCCGGGATCGCCGAGGCGATCCGGGCGTACGGCGTCGCGCAGGGCGTGCCGTCCGCCGTCCTCTCCCGCGGGCTGGCGGGCATCGTCGGCGACTGCCTGGTGGTCAACCTGCCCGGCTCGCGCGGGGGAGTGAAGGACGGCCTCGAGGTGCTGCGGCCGATCCTGGTGCACGCCGCGGAGCAGGTCGTGGGGAGCGATCATTGAGCGCCTGGCCGGTCGTCCTCACCTCCGGTGACGTCACCGTCCGGCCGCTGGACCGGCGGGACGCCCGGGCGTGGCGCGAGGCCCGGCGCCGCAACGCGTCCTGGCTGCGGCCCTGGGACGCGACGAGCCCGCCGGGCATCTCGGTGCGGCCGACGTCGTTCAGCGGCCTGGTCCGCCGGCTCAACCGCCAGGCCCGGGAGGGGACGACGTACCCCTTCGCGGTCGACGTCGCCGGCCGCTTCGCCGGTCAGGTGACCGTCAACAACGTGGTGCGCGGCTCGGCGCAGTTCGCGTCGGTCGGCTACTGGCTCGACCGTGACTACGCGGGGCACGGCGTGATGCCGCGGGCCGTGGCGCTGGTGATCGACCACTGCTTCGGCGCGGCCGGGCTGCACCGGATCGAGATCGCGATCCGGCCGGAGAACTCCAACTCCCTGCGCGTGGTGGAGAAGCTCGGGCTGCGCGAGATCGGCTACGCGCCGGGCTACCTGCACATCGACGGCGCGTGGCGCGACCACCGGCTCTACGCCGTCACCGTCGAGGAGTGCCCCGAGGGGATGGTCGCGCGGTTGCTTGCACACGAGTCACAGGAGTGATTTTGCGACACACCTGTAGACATCCGTGGCTGGCTGCGGTACCGCTCATACGCTCTGCTACGTGGACCTGAGCGCTCTCATCTTCGTCGCCCTCGCCGTGGCGTGGGGTGCCTACCTCCTTCCGCTCGCGCTCAAGCACCACGAGTCGAGCTCCCGCAGCCGCGGCGTCGAGGGCTTCTCGCAGCGGATGCGGGTCCTGGCCCGTCGCGAGCCGGCCGACAAGCGCACCGCGCGGCTGGTCCGACCCGGACAGCCCGCCGGTGAGGCGGAGTCGTCGCCGGCGCCCGCCCCGGCGCCTGCTGCGGCGGCCGCCCCGGCTCCCGAGCTCACGCCCGCCCAGCTGCGGGCCCGGCGTGCGGCCGCGAAGCGCGCGACCAAGCGCCGCCGCAACGTCCTCGCGCTGCTGCTCGTCGCCGCCGCGGCCGTGGTCGGCGTGGCCGCCTTCGCCGTCATCTCGTGGGGATACGTCGCGATCCCGGTCGCCCTGCTGGCCGCCTGGCTGGTCGCCTGCCGGGTGATGGTCAAGGGCGAGCGTCGCGGCCTGGTGCCGGCCGCCCGGATGCCCGCCGACCGGCCGGTCGAGCAGGAGCAGCCCGCCCCGACCACGGTTGCGCCGACCGCGGCCGCCGCCGAGGAGGGCGAGCCCGAGATCGACCCGATGGAGGACACCTCCGCCGGCATCTCCGCGGTCAGCGACCCGGCCCTGTGGGACCCGGTCCCCGTGACGCTCCCGACGTACGTCTCCAAGCCGGCCGCGGCCCGCCGTACCGTCCGGACCATCGAGCTCGACGACACCGGGGTCTGGACCTCGGGCCGCACCGACGCCGACGCGCAGCTGGCCCGCGAGGCCGACGAGGCGCAGAAGGCCGAGAAGGCCCGCCAGTCCCGCGACGACGGCCGCGCCTTCGGCTCCTGAGGCCATGACCCACGACCTCGAGGTGGCTGCCTCCCGCAGCTATCCGGTCGGGGTCGCCCGGGCCTTCGACGCGGTCCTCCCGCTGCCGCTGCCCTTCCTCTTCTCCCGCCGGTACGCCGCGCTGCCGCCGATCCGCGAGGTCCGCGACCAGGACGGGGAGTGGGGCGCCCTCGGCCAGACCCGCACGATCGTGCTCGCCGACGGCGGCACCATGCGCGAGACCCTCACCGGCCTCGACCGGCCCGCCTCCTTCGGCTACCGGATCGACCAGGTCTCCGGCCCGATGCGGCCGCTGGCCAGCTCCATCGACGGCCTCTGGACCTTCGAGAAGGCCGGCACCGGCGTCCGGGTCACGTGGTCCTGGACGGTCCACCCGAGCAGCTCCGCGACGGCGCTGCTGATGCCCGCCTTCGCCCGGATGTGGCGCGGCTACGCCCGCCAGGCCCTCGAGCTCCTCGAGCAGGCGCTGGTCGACTGACCCGACCTGCGAGCCGATTCGGAGGGCGCCGTACCCGGGTGCTAACGTTTCCGACCGCAACACCTGGGGCTGTGGCGCAGTTGGTAGCGCGTCTCGTTCGCAATGAGAAGGTCAGGGGTTCGAATCCCCTCAGCTCCACCACCAGCACACGGGCGGCTCCCACCGGGAGCCGCCCGTTCGGCATCTCCCGGCCGATCATCCGCGCGGTCGTGGGAGGATGCCCACCGTGACGAACCGGGTGGACGCAGCCGTGCTGTGGTTGCGCGCGTTCGTCGTCGGCGGGCTCGCCTTCGCGCTCGGCGTGATCGGCCACGTGATGGCCGACGGCCTGCTGCCCGGGCCGGTCCTCCTGGTCGCGCTCGGGGCGATGTCGATCGCGCTGAGCGCACCGATGCTCAGCCGACCGGCCTCGACGCTGCGCCTGGTCACCATGCTCGTCGGTGGCCAGACCGTCATCCACCTCGTCCTCACCGTGACCGCGGGCCACCGCGGCGACGCCACGATGCCGATGACCTCGCACCCGGGCGGCCTCCCGGTCCTCCCGACCGTCGACGGGCAGCGCGTCGGCTCGCTCCAGGACGCCTACCAGGGCATGTCCGGCCAGCCCAGCACCCTCGCCCCGGCCGTGCCGATCGGGCACCTCCTCAACGACATGTCGGCCCACGCGCCGATGATGGTCGTCCACCTCGTCGCCGCCGCGCTCGTGGGCCTCTGGCTCGGGTACGGCGAGCGCTGCCTGTGGAGCGTCCTCGCGCTCACCGGGCGCCGCCTGCTGCTGGCCTGGACGGCCGCCGCCGGCATCGTCACCCCGGTCCCGGCCCTGCGCCGCGTCGCGTACGCCGCCCCGGCCGTCTGGATCTCCCTCTGGCAGTCGCAGCCGCGCTCGCGGCGCGGGCCACCTCTCCTCGCGGCCTGAGACACCGCAACACACGCCGAGACCATCCCGGGTCCCGGCGTTCTAGGGGCACGGCTCCTCGTCCGGATGCGCCTGCTGCGCGAGTCGTCGCATCCGATCTGGCGGCGTTGTCGGCGACTCGACGGGCCTCCGGCCCGCCTTCGCACCTCCGCCTTGCCAGATCGGCGCGACAACTCGCTCGCGACGGCGCCGGACGAGGAGCCGTACCCCGTGCGTTCCCGCACGCCCTCATTCCTGCTCTCGAGGAGAGACATGACCGACGTACTGACCCCTGCGCCCGCGGCGCCGCCGGGGCGACCACGGCCGACCGGCTCCGGCTGGTTCCGCGCCGTGTGGCGCTGGCACTTCTTCGCCAGCTTCCTGGTCGCCCCCGTGCTGCTGGTGCTGGCCACCACCGGCCTCATCTACCTGTTCCGCTTCCAGCTCGAGCCCCTCATGCACGCCGACCTGATGAAGGTCGACCCGCCCAGCGGGGCGGTGGCCCAGCCCTACGTCCAGCAGCTCGCCGTCGTCGACCAGGCCTACCCGGGCTCGACGCCGGTGTCGCTGACGGAGCCGAAGAACGACCACAGCCCGACCATCGTGTCCATCACGACGTCGACCGGCGCGAGCCGGGACGTCTACGTCAGCCCGTACGGGCCCGAGGTGCTCGGGTCGTTGAACCCGGACACGACCCTGTCCGGCACCGCGATCCGCATCCACGCGGACCTGATGGCCGGCACCTGGGGTGACCGGGTCATGGAGATCGGCGCCTGCTGGGCGCTGGTGATGGCGCTGACCGGCTACTACCTCTTCGTCCGCGGCTGGCGCGCCCGCCGCCGAGCGAGAAGGGCAGGCCGGCCGGGCTCGATCCTGCGCTGGCGGCACGGTCTGATCGGCGCCGTCGCCGGGGTCGGCCTGATCGCCCTGCTGGTCACCGGCCTGCCGTGGACCGGTTTCTGGGGCGCGAAGGTCCAGGAGTACGCCACCGGTCACGGCTCCTCGATGTGGAGCACGGACCCGGGCGCGCTGAGCAACCCGACGTCGACACTCGACGAGTCGCTGCCGCACAGCCACCAGCAGGACATCCCGTGGGCGCAGCAGGACTCGCCGGTCCCGTCGTCGAGCCGGCCGACGGACGGCGAGCGCAGCGTCGCCAACGTCGACACCGCGGTCGCCGTGGCCGACGAGCAGGGACTGCGCCATCCCTTCACCGTCGCCCTGCCGGCGGTCGACGACACCAGCGGCGTCTACTCGGTGATCGGCTACGCCTTCGACGCGCCCTCGGACGAGAAGACGGTGCACATCGACCGGTACGGCGGCGAGGTGGTGTCGACGTACGGGTTCGACGACTACCCGCTGCTCGCCAAGGTCGTCTCGCAGGGCATCGGTCTGCACGAGGGACGCAGCCTCGGGCTGTGGTCCTTCTGGGGCTCGGCGCTCATGTGCGTCGCGGTCATCGGCGCCTGCATCACCGGGCCGCTCATGTGGTGGCGGCGTCGGCCGAAGGGCGGTCAGCGCCTCGGCGCGCCGCGCGGCCGGATGCCGCTGAAGGCGACCCCCGTGCTGCTGGTCGGCCTGGTCGCGCTCGGCGTCTTCCTGCCGCTCTTCGGCCTGTCGCTGGTGGTCGTGCTGCTGCTCGACCAGCTGGTGCTGCGCCGCGTCCCCGCCCTGGCGTCGTGGTTCGACACGGTCTGACCGGCGCCCCTCCCACCCACCCTTCCTGATCAGGAGACATCCCATGAAGCTCAGCCGTACCCACGCCCGACTCGCCGTCGTCCCCGCCGCTGTCGCGGTGATCGGCCTGGCCCTCGCCGGCCCGGCCTCGGCGCACGTCACGGTCACCCCGTCAACGACGGCCGCCGGCGCCTACACGATCCTCACCGTCAGCGTCCCGCACGGCTGCGACGGGTCGCCGACGACCAAGGTGGCCGTCAAGGTGCCCGAGGACATCATCGAGGTCACCCCGACCCGCAACCCCTTCTACGACGTCGAGAAGGTCACCACCAAGCTGGACAAGCCGATCACCGCGGAGGACGGGGACCAGATCACCGAGCGGACCAGCCAGGTCGTCTACACGGCCAAGACCCCGCTGCCCGACGGTCAGCGCGACGCCTTCGAGCTCTCCCTGCAGATCCCCGAGGACGACGCCGGCAAGACCCTGGTGTTCCCCGCGATCCAGACCTGCGAGCAGGGCCAGACGGCGTGGACCGAGGTCCCCGCCGCCGGGCAGTCCGAGGACGACCTCGAGCACCCGGCGCCGTCCTTCGAGGTGACCGCGGCGGACGGCTCCGGGTCGGCGGAGTCCGCGTCGACCGGCGGCACGACGGCTGCCGCCGACTCCGACGCCGACGACTCCGGCAACGGCCTGGCCATCGCCGGTCTGGTCGCCGGTCTGCTCGGGCTGGTCCTCGGTGGCGCCGCACTGGTGCGCACCCGCACGGGCGCGTGAGGCCGCTCCGCCTCCTGCTCGGCTTCGTCGTCGCCGGCGTCCTGGTCCTCGCGACCGGGGCGCCGGCCTCGGCCCACGCCAGCCTACTGAAGACCGACCCCGCCCAGGGAGCGGTGCTGGAGAAGGCGCCCGACCAGGTGGTGCTCACCTTCAACGAACCGGTCCGCCTGGACACCGACTTCGTGCACGGCTTCACCGCCGACGGCGGCGACTGGGCCGTCGACGCGGTCGCCCAGGACAACCGGGTGGTCGTGACGCCGAGCGGTGATCCCGGCACCGGCACGGTCGTGGTCGCGTGGAAGGTGATCTCGGCCGACGGGCACATCGTCGGCGGTGCGTTGGACTTCTCGATCGGCACGTCCACCAAGGACGTCACCGCGGCGGGCGCGACCGTGACCGCCGCGCCGACCAGCGTCCTGGTGGCCCGCGGGATCGCCGCCGGTCTGGCCCTCGCCGGCCTCCTCGGTGTCGTGCTGCTGACCGCGCTGGGTCGGCCGGCCGCCTGGTCGGACCTCGCCTGGTGCCTCGGCTTCGTCGGCGCGGTGCTCCTCGGCCCGCTCCAGCAGCTCGCCCACGACGGCCGCGTCCTCGGCGGCCTGACCGACTGGGTCGCCTGGCTCAACGGCCTCCTCAGCTGGCCGGCGCTGCTCGTGCTCCTCGCCTACCTCGTCGTCGGCCTGGTCCGCGGTCGGGGGCGTCGCGCCGCGTGGGCGGGTGTGCCCGCCCTGGCGCTCGTCGTCGCCGCCGGGCTGGCCTGGCCCTCCCTGCCGCAGCCGCCCGCCGCGGCCGCCGGCGAGACATCGGGTGGGTCCGCGGATCTCGGCGCGTCCGGGACCGCCGAGGTCGCGGTGCACCCGGCCGGCGGTCGGTCGTACGACCTCGATCTCACCCTGGTCGATCCGGACGGGACGGCGCTCACGCCCTACCGCACGCCCACGCTGGAGGTCCGCGACGACGACCTCACGCTCGGCGACGCCGACCTGGAGCGGATCGGCGCCGGTCACTATCGCGCGACGGTCACGATTCCGCGCGACGGTGACTGGACGGCGCAGGTCAGCGTGCGGCTCGACGAGTTCACCAACCCCGTGGCCGTCGTGCCGCTCACGGTGGGCTGACCGGGTCGGGAGTCAGGCGGCGCCACCGGCGCGTCGGGCCGTGCGCTCCTCGTGGCGCGCGGCCCGGCGTCGTCGGAGCCGGCGTACGACGCGCGGCTCGTGGTCCTCGGCGCCCGGGATGTCGATGATCCGGTTGAGCAGCCGGTGGTAGTCGGTCGGGCTCAGGTCGAAGCGGTCACGCACGACCTCGTCCTTGGTGCCGGCGTAGGCGACCCAGTCCCGCTCGAACTCGAGGATCTCCCGGTGGAGGTCCGAGAGCTCGTGGTCGTCGGTCGGCATGGGGCAAGCGTGACAGGGAGGTCAGCGGGTCGCCAAAGCGGGGCCGTGCAGGAAGCGGTCGACCTCGATGCGCAGCGCCACCCGCTCGGGGTTGGGCTTCGGCTGGCGGTAGCGGCTCGCGTAGCGCTCGACCGCCCGGGCCACCGACGCCTCGTCGCGCAGCACCGTCACCCGGCCCTCGAGCGTCGACCAGCGGCCCCCGTCGACCGCGCAGACCGCCACCGGCGCCGACGCCCCGGCGTTGCGGGCCTTGCGGGAGGTGCCGTTGGTGATCACCCACGCGCAGCGCTGCTCCAGGTCCAGCGCGCAGCCGACCGGCACGACGTGCGGCATCCCGTCGGCGCGCAGGGTGGTGAGCGTGCAGAGGTGCCGCTCGGTCCAGAAGTCCAGGAGCGGCTCGGGGAAGTCGTCCCACCCGGGGACCCACGACGGCACGCACGCATCGTTCCACGCCCGACTGGCTACCGTCGCCGACATGGCGAACCTCGCGACGACCTTCGACACGGTGGTCGACACCGCCCTCGACCGCACGGTCGCTCCCGGCTACACCCGGCTCGGCCTCGCCGTACGCCGGCGCCTGCCGGGGTGGCCCGCCGATCCGGAGCCCGGCGCGCTCGACGGACGCCGCGCCGTGGTCACCGGCGCGAGCAGCGGCCTGGGCATCGCCACGGCCGAGGGCCTCGCCGCGCTCGGCGCCGAGGTCGTGCTGGTCGTCCGCGACCTGGAGAAGGGCGCCCGGGTGGTGCGTGAGGTCCAGGGCCGCCTCCCGCTCGCGCGGCTGGAGCTCCGGCGCTGCGACCTCGCCGACCTCGACGACGTGCGCGCGCTGGCCGCCGAGGTCGACGGATCGGTCGACGTCCTCGTGCACAACGCCGGCGCGATGCCGCCGGAGCGCACCGAGTCGCCCCAGGGGCACGAGCTGACGATGGCGCTGCACGTGCTGACGCCGGTGCTGCTCACCGACCTGCTCGCCGGGGCCGGCCGGCTGGACGACGCGCGGGTGGTGCTGGTGACCTCGGGCGGCATGTACGCCCAGCGGCTGCGTGCGGACGACCCGGAGTACCTCGACGGCGACTACTCGCCGACCACGGCGTACGCCCGGAGCAAGCGCGCGCAGGTCGAGCTGCTCCCTGAGCTCCAGTCGCGCTGGGCCGCGCACGGCGTGACCGTCCACGCGACCCATCCGGGCTGGGCCGACACCCCCGGGGTCTCGGAGTCGCTGCCGACCTTCCGGCGGATCACAGGGCCGCTGCTCCGCGACGCCGACGAGGGCGCGGACACGACGGTCTGGCTCGCGGCGACGGAGCCGACGCCCGCCGGCGGCCGGCTCTGGCACGACCGGCGGCCCCGGCCGGCCCACCTGCTCCGGCGTACGCGCACCGGTGAGGCCGAGCGGACGGCGATGTGGGCGTGGGTGCGCGGGGCCGTCGAGGGTTGAGCTAGTTCGTCGTGGAAGTGCGGGCTCGTCGTGGTGGGTGGCGGTTCACCAAGGGATCGTCCTCAACCGACGCTCCCCGGACGGAACTCACCGTGGGAGGCGCAGGTTCACCTTCATCCCTTGGTGAACCAGCAGATCCCACGACGAACCAGTGGCGCCGCCGTCGAGCGGGCCGCGCTCACACCCAGCGCGTGAACCAGATCCGGTCCAGCCACTCGCCGTGGGTGAGCAGCTGGTTGGTGTAGATCGGCCAGAACCAGGCGAAGTTCAGCACCGCCAGCACCACGAAGGCGCCGGACACGACCACCCCGATCGTCCGTCTGCGGCTGGGTTGTGACGACGGCCCGATCATCGTGCCGATCGCGAGCGTCAGCGCGAGCACGATGAAGGGCAGCGTGATGATCGCGTAGAAGGAGAAGATCGGCCGGTCGTCGTACTGCAGCCACGGCAACCAGGTCGAGACCGCGCCCACGAGACACAGGCCGTAGCGCCAGTCCCGGGCGCCGATCCACATCACCAGGCCGAAGACCAGTGCCAGGCAACCGCCCCACCAGATCGTCGGGTTGCCCAGCAGCAGCACCTGGCGCAGGCAGGTGCTGCCGGTCGGAGCCTCGCAGCCCCGCGTGCCCGGCTGGATGTCGGTGTCGGCGGCGACGCCGACGGGCCGGTTGAGCACCAGCCAGCCGGCGGGGTTGGAGGCATAGGTGTGGGTGCTGCAGTTGAGGAAGTGGGTGTGGAACTCGTAGACGTCGTGGTGGTAGTACCAGAGCGAGCGCAGCGACTGCCACACCTCGCCGAGGCCGCTGGCGTCCGGCTCGGTCGCGGTCGGCCAGCGGTTGTCGTTGAGGACCTCCGGGTCGTCGCAGGTCTTCCCCTCGGCGACGAAGCGCGTGTACTGCGTGGAGGACAGGTGCTCCTCGTACTGGTTCGCGTGCACGAGCCAGCCGGTCCAGCTCGCGACGTAGACGACGAGGGCGACCACGACGAGGTGCAGGAAGGCCGGTACGCCGTCGGCGAGGGCGGACTTCGGCACCGACCAGCGGACGCCGAACGAGCGCCGCGCACCCGCCGACCACAGCCACACCATCAGCCCGAACGCGGCCAGCGGGTAGACCGCCTCCCACTTCGAGCCGCAGGCGAGACCCCACGAGATACCGGCCAGCAGCAGCCACGGGCGGAAGAAGAGCCCGCGCACCGGGCCCCACGAGCGGTCGTTGGTGACCTGCTCGGGTTGGAGCCGCGCCATCTTCCGGCGGTACCAGTCGCGGTCGGCGACCACGCAGTGCACGCCGCAGAGGATGAAGAGCGCCACGAAGATGTCGAGCAGGCCGAGGCGCGAGAGCACGAAGTGGAGGCCGTCGACGGTGAGCAGCAGGCCGGCGACGACGCCGAGGACGGTCGAGCCCGTCAGCCGCCGGGCCAGCCGGCACATCACCAGCACCATGAGCGCGCCGGCGACCGCGGCCGAGACCCGCCAGCCGAAGGGGTCCATGCCGAAGGCCTTCTCGCCCAGCCCGATCAGCCACTTGCCCACCTCGGGGTGGACGATCATCGACGGCTCGTCCTTCCACTGGCCGCTGATCTTCCCGTCGAGGATGTGCTCGTTGGCGTTGTCGACGTAGCTGCGGACGTAGCCGTTGTTGATCAGCGACCACGCGTCCTTGGCGTAGTAGGTCTCGTCGAACTCGAACTCGTGCGGCTGGCCGAGGTGCCAGAGCCGCAGGAAGAGCGCGAGCAGGGCGACGCCGATGCTCGCGGCCCAGCCGATCGCAGGGTCCTCCGAGGCGATCCGGGACCGCGTCCGCGCCCACGCGGAGGGGACCGCGCGGCCGGCTGCGTTGCGGGAGAGGCCGATCCGCTCCTCGGGAGCCCGGGGGGACTCGGGGGGCGCCTCGGTCGTCACGGTGGAAGACTCTAGGCCGTGCAGCCCAGTGACCCCGGCGTTCTCGTGCTCGCGGCGACGCCGATCGGTCGGGTCGCGGACGCCCCGCCCCGCCTCGCCGAGGAGCTGGCGACCGCCGACGTGGTGGCCGCCGAGGACACGCGGAGGCTCAAGAGGCTCACCACCGACCTCGGGGTGACCGTCACCGGGCGGGTGATCTCCTACTTCGAGGGCAACGAGTCCGGCCGCACCCCGCAGCTCCTCGAGGCGCTGCTCGCCGGCGAGCGGGTGCTGCTGGTGACCGACGCCGGGATGCCGAGCGTGTCCGACCCCGGCTACCGCCTCGTCGCCGCCGCCGTCGCGCACGACGTACCCGTCACCGCTGTGCCCGGCCCCTCGGCGGTGCTCACCGCCCTCGCGGTCAGCGGGCTGCCGGTCGACCGCTTCTGCTTCGAGGGCTTCCTGCCCCGCAAGGCGGGGGAGCGGTCCCGCCGGCTCGCGGCGCTGGCCGCCGAGGAGCGGACCATGGTCTTCTTCGAGGCACCGCACCGCACCGAGGCCGCACTCGCCGCGATGGCCGAGGCGCTCGGTGACGACCGGCCCGCCGCCGTCTGCCGCGAGCTGACCAAGACCCACGAGGAGGTACGCCGCGGCCCGCTCGGCGAGCTGGTCGCCTGGGCGGCCGAGGGCGTGCGCGGTGAGGTGACCATCGTGGTCGCCGGCGCCGATCCCTCGGCGGAGATCGCCGCGGACCCGGAGAGCCTCAAGGCCGCGGTCGCGGCGCTCGAGGCGGACGGCGTCCGCCGCAAGGACGCGATCGCCGAGGTGGCCCAGCGCGCCGGCGTACCGAAACGGGAGGTCTACAACCTCGTGCACGGGGCAGGTGGGATGGCATGACCTACGCGAGCACCGACCGGATCACCACCGTCGAGCACGCCGGCCTGACCTTCGACGTCCTCGACGAGGGCCCCGCCGACGGCACCCCGGTCGTCCTGCTGCACGGCTTCCCCGAGCGCAACACCACCTGGCGGCTGGTCGCGCCGATCCTGCACGAGGCCGGGCTGCGGACCTTCGCGCTCGACCAGCGCGGCTACTCGCCGGGCGCGCGGCCGCGCCGGCGCCGCGACTACCAGGTGTCGCTGCTGGTCCGCGACGTGGTCGCGCTGATCGAGCGGATCGGCGGGCCTGTGCACCTCGTCGGCCACGACTGGGGTGCGGCCGTCGGCTGGGCGACCGTGCTGCGCCGACCCGTCCTGATCACCACGTGGACAGCGGTCTCGGTGCCGCACCCCGCCGCCTTCGCCCGCGCGATGAAGACCAAGAGCCAGCGTCGCCGGTCGCGCTACATGGCCTTCTTCACCGTCCCACTGGTCCCGGAGCTCACGGCCCGCAAGCCGGGTGGCCGCTTCGACCAGAGCATGCGGAAGGCCGGGATGACCGCCGACGAGGTCGCCCGCTTCCGCCGCGAGATCGTGGAGTACGGCGCGCTGCCGCACGCGCTCGGCTGGTACCGCGCGCTGCCGCTCTCGGGTGGCAAGCGCCGCCGCAAGGGATCGACGGGCGGCGGGGCCGACCACCGGGTCACCGTGCCGACCACGATGCTGTGGAGTGACCGCGACATCGCCATCGGCCGGGTCGGTGTCGACGGCACCGAGCGGTGGGTCGACGCGCCGTACGAGCTGATCGTGCTGGAGGGCGTCACCCACTGGATCCCGACGCAGGCCGCCGAGGAGTGCGCGGCCGCGATCCTCGCGCGGATCCGGTCCGTCGCATGAGTGACCGTCCGCCCGCGCCGGAGCCGCTGCCCCACCCGGTCGTCGACAACCACTGCCACCTCGACATCGCCCGCGGCGACGGGCCCGCTCTCCCGGTCGGCGAGGCGCTGGCCGCGGCGTCCGCCGTCGGCGTCACCCGGATCGTGCAGATCGGCTGCGACCTGCCGGGCGCCCGCTGGGCGGTCGAGGCCGCGGCGACGTACGACGCGATCGTGGCCGGCGTCGCGCTGCACCCCAACGAAGCGCCGCGGTTGCCCGATCTCGACGCGGCGATGGCCGAGATCGAGGCGCTCGCCGCGTCCGGCCCGCACGTGCGCGCGGTGGGGGAGACCGGCCTCGACACCTTCCGCACCGGCGCGGACGGCGCGGCCGTGCAGGAGGAGTCCTTCCGCCGGCACATCGACCTGGCCAAGCGGCTCGACAAGACGCTGGTCATCCACGACCGCGACGCCCACGACGACGTGCTGCGGGTGATCGACAGCGAGGGCGTGCCCGAGCGCTGGGTGATGCACTGCTTCTCCGGCGACGCCGGCTTCGCGCGCGCCTGCCTCGACCGGGGCGCCCACCTCTCCTTCGCCGGCACCGTCACCTTCAAGAACGCCGGCTACCTGCGCGACGCCCTCGCGATCACGCCGCGCGACCGGCTCCTCGTCGAGACCGACGCGCCGTACCTCACCCCCACGCCCCACCGCGGCCGCACCAATGCGTCCTACCTGGTGCCACTGACGATGCGCGCGATGGCCGAGGTCCGCGGCGACGACCTCGGCGAGCTCTGCGCCGCCGTCGACGCCAACACCGAGGTCGCCTTCGGCGGCACCTGGGGGTAGCTCTCGTCCGCGCGTCACCCCCGACCGCAGCCAAGGAGCCACCTCACGCGCCTCGGCGAGCACGGCGTCGCGGTCCTCGGGCAGCACGAAGCCCGCGGCGTTCGAGGCGACAAGGGGCACCTGCGGTGGTCGACATGGGGCTCCAGCGACAGGTGGGACGAAAGTGGCGAATGAGGCAAGTCTTTACCGTCGAGATCCTGCTCACGCCGGACAGAGATATGACAGGTTCGGTTTGCATTCGAGCAGGAAGGCTGGTGCTCTAGAACACCTGACAGCCGGGATCGGGATCGATTCTGACCAGTGCCGGTGGCCCATCGGGCCCCCACCAGACAGCACCCGGCGCACCCACTCTGCCCCGAGCGGAACGGCGTGCGTCACCGCACTGGCACCCGAGGACCGGGGAGTACGACGTTCGGAGAATCGTGCCCAGCGATGAGCACTCACCCCTGACCAGCCGGGCCCGCGGCCTGCTGAGCCGGGCAGCCAAGAGCAAGGCCCTCATGGGCACCCTCGCCGCCGTGATCGTCCTCGCGGTCGCCGGCACCACGTGGGGCTACAGCACCCTCAGCAAGTCGGTGACCCTCACCCTCGACGGCAAGTCCGAGAACGTCACCGTCTTCGGCGACACCGTCGGCGACGTCCTCGCCTCCGAGGGCATCGACGTGGGCAGCAAGGACATCGTCCTGCCCTCGCCCGACGAGTCGATCACCGACGGCTCCAAGATCTCCGTCCGGTTCGCCCGGCCCCTCGAGCTCAACGTCGACGGCCAGGAGAAGACCTACTGGGTCACCGCGACGACCGTCTCCCGCGCGCTCGACGAGATCGGCCTGCGCTACAACGGCGCCGACCTGTCGACCAGCCGCGGCGGCACCATCGACCGCGGGGGCATGACCCTCGACGTGGTCACCCCCAAGACCCTCACCGTCACGATCGGCGCCCACAAGCCGGTCAAGCGCACGGTCACCGCGCTCACCGTCGAGGACGCCCTCGACGAGCTCGGCGTCGACGTCGGCAAGCACGACGAGACCCGGCCGGCTCCCGGCCACGTGCTCTCCGACGGCGACAAGCTCGTCTTCACCGACGTCCGCATCGTCAAGAAGCGCGTCGACGGCGAGGTCATGGACTACAGCACCGTCGAGCAGGACGACTCCTCCATGTACGAGGGCGAGACCTCGGTGGTCCGCGACGGAAAGACCGGCACGCGCGACGTGACCTACCGGATCGTCTACCGCAACGGCCAGGTCGCCGTGCGCAAGGTGCTCCACCAGGACGTCCTCACGGCCCCGGTCGACGAGATCGTCAAGGTCGGCACCAAGGCGAAGCCCGCCGCGACCAACTTCGCCAGCGGCAGCACCGTCTGGGACCAGCTCGCGCGGTGCGAGTCCGGCGGCAACTGGGCCACCAACACCGGCAACGGCTACTACGGCGGCCTCCAGTTCAGCCTCGGCACCTGGCAGGCGTACGGCGGCTCCGGCCTGCCGAGCAACAACAGCCGCGAGACCCAGATCGCGATCGCGACCAAGGTCCGCAACGCCTCGGGCGGGTACGGCGCCTGGCCGGCCTGTGCCGCCTCACTGGGTCTGCCGCGCTGACCGATAACCTTCACGGCATGTCCACGTCCGCCGGTCCCCGACTTCTGGGGCCGGCGGACGTGCGTTCGCTGGCGGCCCGTCTCGACCTCCGGCCGACCAAGCAGCGCGGCCAGAACTTCGTCATCGACGCCAACACCGTGCGCCGGATCGTGCGCGAGTCCGGGGTCGGCGCGGACGACGTCGTGGTCGAGGTCGGACCGGGCCTCGGCTCGCTGACCCTGGCGCTGCTCGAGGTCGCCGGCCGGGTGGTCGCGATCGAGGTCGACGACAAGCTGGTCGGGCTGCTGCCGGAGACGATCGCGACGTACGCCCCCGACCAGGCCGACCGCTTCGAGGTCGTGCTCGCCGACGCGATGCGCGTCCAGGAGCTGCCCGGCCCGGAGCCGACGGCGCTGGTCGCCAACCTGCCCTACAACGTCTCGGTGCCGGTGCTGCTGCACCTGCTCCAGCTCCTGCCGTCGCTCGAGCGCGGCCTGGTGATGGTGCAGGCCGAGGTCGCCGACCGGCTCGCGGCCCAGCCGGGCTCGAAGGTCTACGGCGTCCCGTCGGTCAAGGCCGCCTGGTACGCCGACGTCCGGCGCGCGGGCGCCATCGGGCGCAACGTCTTCTGGCCGGCGCCCAACGTCGACTCCGGCCTGGTCGCCTGGACGCGTCGCGAGCCGCCGACGACCACCGCCACGCGGGAGCAGGTCTTCGCGGTGGTCGACGCGGCCTTCGCCCAGCGCCGCAAGGCCCTGCGCGGCGTGCTGCGGGTGCTCGCGCCGTCCGAGGCCGTCGACGCCGCGCTCGCGGGCGCCGGCATCGACCCGCTCGCTCGAGGCGAGACGCTCACCGTCGACGACTTCGTCCGGATCGCCGAGAGGCTCCCCGCATGACCCTGACGGTGCGGGCGCCGGCCAAGATCAACCTCCACCTCGGCGTCGGCGCGCCCCGCGAGGACGGCTTCCACCCGCTGGCCACGGTCTACCAGGCCGTCGGCCTCTACGACGACCTCACCGTCGTCGACGCCGACGGCTGGTCGGTCGACGTCGCGGTCAGCGACTGGATGGACCGCGGCCAGGTGCCGCTCGGCGGCGACAACATCGTCGACCGGGCCGCGGCCCTGCTCGCCGCCCACCACGGGCTGGAGGTGCGCGGCACCGCCCACGTGGACAAGTCGATCCCGGTCGCCGGCGGGATGGCCGGCGGCTCGGCCGACGCCGCCGCGGCGCTGGTCGCCCTCGACCGGCTCTGGGACGCCGGCACCACCGACGACGACCTGCTGGAGCTGGCCGCCCGGCTGGGCAGCGACGTGCCGTTCGCGCTGATCGGCGGCTCCGCGCTCGGGACGGGCCGCGGCGAGCTGGTCGAGCGGGTCGCCGACCACGGCAGCTGGTGGTGGGTGCTGGTCCCGTCGCCGACCGGGCTGTCCACGCCGGAGGTCTACCGGCACTTCGACCGGCTCCGCCCGGACGCGCCCGCCGTACCCCCGGTGCCGGAGGCGCTGCTCGACGCCCTCGACGCCGGCGTCCCGCACGCGCTGGCCGCGACCCTGCACAACGACCTCCAGGAGGCCGCGCTCGACCTGCGCCCGGACCTCGGCCGGCTGATCGAGGCGGGGGAGTCGGAGGGCGCGCTGCGCGGGATGGTCTCCGGCTCCGGTCCGACCTGCGTCTTCCTCTGCGAGGACCCCGACGCAGCCCGCGCGGTCGCGGGGGGCCTCCAGGAGCAGTACGACGTCGTCCTGGTCGCCGGCGGCGCCGTCGCGGGCGCGCACACGGTGACCTACGGCTGACCATGGCGAACCTCCTCAACCTCGAGCGCGTCTCGAAGTCCTACGGCATCCGCCCGCTGCTCAGCGACGTCTCGCTCGGCATCTCTGCCGGCGAGCGGGTCGGCATCGTCGGCCGCAACGGCGACGGGAAGACCACGTTGCTCGAGGTGATGACCGGCATCGAGGAGCCGGACACCGGGCGGGTCTCGCGCCAGCGCGGGCTGCTGATCGGCTACCTGCACCAGGGCGACGAGCTCGAGGACACCCACAGCGTCCGCGAGGCCGTGCTCGCCGGCCGGTCCGACCACGAGTGGGCCGCGGACCCGCGCACCCGCGAGATCGTCGACGTGCTGCTCGCCGGCGTCGACCTCGACCGCGCCGTCCTGGGTCTCTCCGGTGGCGAGCGGCGGCGCTGCTCGCTGGCCGCGCTGCTGCTCGGCGACCACGACCTCGTCGTCCTCGACGAGCCGACCAACCACCTCGACGTCGAGGCCGTCGCCTGGCTCGCCCAGCACCTCGCCGCGCGGCCGTCGGCGCTGGTCGTCGTCACCCACGACCGCTGGTTCCTCGACGCCGTCTGCCAGTGGACGTGGGAGGTCCACGACGGGGCCGTCGACGCCTACGAGGGCGGGTACGCCGCGTTCGTGCTCGCCAAGGCGGAGCGACAGCGGCAGGCCGCCGCGTCGGAGATCCGGCGCCAGAACCTGGTCCGCAAGGAGCTCGCCTGGCTGCGCCGCGGCCCGCCGGCGCGGACCTCGAAGCCGAAGTTCCGGATCGACGCGGCCAACGCCCTCATCGAGGACGTGCCACCGCCGCGCGACCGGATGGAGCTCCAGCGCTTCGCCACCCAGCGGCTCGGCAAGGACGTCATCGACGTCGAGGACGTCGACCTCTTCCGGGGCGAGCGGCAGCTGCTCTCGCACGCCACCTGGCGGATCGGGCCGGGCGACCGGATCGGCATCGTCGGCGTCAACGGCGCCGGCAAGACCTCGGTGCTCTCGATGCTCGCCGGCGAGCTCGCGCCCCGGGTCGGCAAGGTCAAGCTCGGCCGCACCGTGGCGATGGAGCACCTCACCCAGCAGCTCGACGACCTCGACCCCGAGGGCCGGGTGCTGCCGACCGTCGAGTCGATCCGCCGGGTCACCCGCACCGCCGACGGCGAGATCACGGCGACCTCGATGCTCGAGCGCTTCGGCTTCACCGGCGACCGGCTCACCGCCCGGATCGGCGACCTGTCCGGCGGCGAGCGCCGCCGCTTCCAGCTGCTCCGGCTGCTGCTCAGCGAGCCCAACGTGCTGCTCCTCGACGAGCCGACCAACGACCTCGACATCGACACCCTCAACGTCGTCGAGGACTTCCTCGACGGCTGGCCCGGCACGCTGATCGTGGTCTCCCACGACCGCTACTTCCTCGAGCGGGTCACCGACTCGGTCTGGGCGTTGCTCGGCGACGGCCGGATCTCGATGCTGCCCCGCGGCGTGGACGAGTACCTCGAGCGCCGCGCCGAGGCCCTGCACCTGCTCGAGCAGGCCCAGGCCGCCGAGGCTGCTCGGCCCGCGGCCGCCGAGACCCCTCGGGCGAAGGCCGGGAGCGCGGAGGAGCGGGCGGCGCGGAAGGTGATCGCGCGCATCGACCGCCAGCTCGAGCGGATCGCCGAGCAGGAGGCGGCGCTCAACGCCGAGGTGCTCGAGCACGCCCAGGACTACGAGCGGCTCGCCGAGATCAGCGCCCGGCTCGACGCGCTCGCGACCGAGAAGGGCGAGCTGGAGCTCGAGTGGCTCGAGGCCGCCGAGGCGCTGGAGTAGTCCGGACCTCAGCCCGCGAACGGCGCGAGCAGCGTCCGCAGCAGCCCGGCCAGCCGGCCGCGGTCCTTCTCCGGGAGCGCGGCGAGGAAGGTCTGCTCGGCCTCGAGCAGCCTCTCGAAGGCGTGGTCGACGCACGCACGCCCCTCGGGGGTGAGCCGGACCAGCACGCCCCGACGGTCGTGCGGGTCGGGCAGCCGCTCGACGAGCCCGCGGGCGGCGAGCCGGTCGACGCGGTTGGTCATGGTGCCGCTGGTCACCAGCGTCTCGCGGAGCAGCCGCCCCGGCGAGAGCTCGTACGGCGCACCTGCCCGGCGCAGCGCGGCGAGAACGTCGAACTCCCAGGACTCCACCGACGCCTCGGTGAAGGCGACGCGGCGAGCGAGGTCGAGGTGCCGGGCCAGCCGGCCGATCCGGCTGAAGACCTCGACGGGGGCAAGATCGAGGTCGGAGCGCTCGCGCGCCCACGCCTCGACCAGCTCGTCCACCTCGTCCCGCATGGGGAGGAGCCTATCCGATTCGTCGAGAATCTTGACATCAAGACAAAGCCGGAGCAAAGTATCTCGACGTCAAGATATCTAGGAGGACGCATGCCGTACGCCGCCCACACCTGGGACCCCGACCGCTACCTGACGTACGCCGACGAGCGCGGCCGTCCCTTCGTCGACCTGCTCGCGCGGGTCCGCGCCGACGCCCCGAGCACCGTCGTCGACCTCGGCTGCGGCCCCGGCAACCTGACGACCCTGCTCGCCGCGCGCTGGCCGGGCGCCGACGTCCTCGGCCTCGACTCCAGTCCCGAGATGATCGGCAAGGCCCGCGAGCTGGCCGGCATCCGCTTCCAGGTCGCCGACCTACGGGAGTGGCGTCCCGCTCCCGGGAGCGTCGACGTGCTCGTCTCCAACGCCACCCTGCAGTGGGTCCCCGGCCACCTCGAGCTCCTCCCACGACTGGTCCAGGCCGTCGCTCCGGGCGGCTGGCTGGCCTTCCAGGTGCCCGGCAACTTCGACGAGCCGAGCCACACCATCCGCACCGAGCTCGCGGCGCAGGAGCCGTACGCCGCGCACCTGTCCGGCGTCGCGGTGCCCGGCAGCCACGACCCGGCGGTCTACCTCGACGCGCTGGCCGGTCTCGGCTGCGCGGTCGACGCGTGGGAGACGACCTACCTCCACGTCCTCACCGGTCCCGACCCGGTCTTCACCTGGGTCTCCGGCACCGGCGCGCGGCCGACCCTGCAGGCACTGCCCGACGACCTCCGCGCCGACTTCGAGGCGGAGTACAAGCGCCGGCTGGCCGCGGCGTACCCGGAGCGCGAGCACGGCGTGGTGCTGCCCTTCCGCCGGATCTTCGTGGTCGGGCAGGCGCCGGAATGAGGCTCCACCACGTCCAGGTCTCGTGCCCGCCCGGCGGCGAGGACGACGCCCGGCGCTTCTGGGTCGAGGGCGTCGGCATGACCGAGGTCGCCAAGCCGACGTCGCTCGCCGGTCGCGGCGGCGCCTGGTTCCGGGCCGGTACGGCGGAGGTGCACGTCGGCGTCGAGGAGCCCTTCGCACCTGCCCGCAAGGCGCACCCGGCCCTGGTCGTCGACGACCTGGCCGAGTGCGCCGAGCGGCTGGCCGCGCTCGGCTTCGGAGTCGACTGGACCGAGCGGCAGACCTTCCCGGGCTTCGAGCGGTGCCACGTCCGTGACGCCCACGGCAACCGGGTCGAGCTGCTCGCCTAAGCCTTCGCGAGCGGCCGGATCCGGCCGCTCGCCTCCTCCGGGGGGTCGACGCACGCGGCGCGGACCCGGTCGGCCACGTCGTCGGGGAAGGGCGCGGAGGCGCGGCCCACGACGTGCACGCCGAGCACCTCCTCGGTGGCTCGCAACCGGCCCTCGGCGTAGAGCTCGTGCCAGATCCAGAGCAGCTTGCCGCTCGCCCCGATCACCGACGAGCGCACCTCGAGGTCGCTGCCGGCCGCCACCTCGTCGAGGTAGCGGACGTGCGCCTCGAGCGTGTAGAGCGACGCGTCGTTCGCCTCGCGGTACGCCGGCCCGAGGCCGACCGCGTCCATCACGGCATCGGTCGCGTGCCCCAGCACCAGCACGTAGTAGGCCTCCGACAGGTGGCCGTTGTAGTCGATCCACTCGTCGCGGACCGGCTCCCTCCAGACGACCGGTTCGGTGCTCATGCCCGGCCGAGGGCCCGCAGGATCGCGATCACGCCCCGGTCCCGCTCGGCGACCAGGTCGTCGATGCTGCGGCCGTCGGCCTCGCGCTCGCACCCCTCGACGACGGCGTCCCGCAGCTCGGGGGTGAGCTCCGGGGCCGCCAGCCGGGTCCACGGCGAGAGCAGCGAGGGACCGAAGTGGTCGAGCATGTGCGCCATGCCGCCCTGGCCGCCGGCGAGGTGGAAGGTGAGCATCGGCCCCTGGAGCGCCCAGCGCAGGCCCGGCCCGTCGGTGATCGACAGGTCGATCTCCTCGACCGTCGCCTCGCCGGCCTCGACCATGTGCAACGCCTCGCGCCAGAGCGCCTCCTGGAGCCGGTTGGCGACGAAGCCCGGCACCTCCCGCTCCATCGTGATGACCGACTTGCCGGCCAGCGTGAAGAAGTCCGCGGTCCACCGGACGGCGTCGGGCGACGTGCTCGTCCCGCCGACGACCTCGACGAGCGGGATCAGGTACGGCGGGTTGAACGGATGGCCGACGACGGTGCGGTCGGGATGGACGCACTTGTCCTGCATCTCGCTCATCCCGTAGCCGGAGGTGGACGACGAGATCACGACGCCCTCGGGCGTGGCCGCGTCGATGTCGGCGAGCAGGGTGCGCTTGAGCTCCAGGTCCTCCGGTGCGCTCTCCTGGACGAAGTCCGCCTGCGCGCAGGCGGTGGCCAGGTCGGGCTCGTAGCTGAGGTTGTCGATGCTCGCGCCCTCGGCGAGGCCCAGCTCGGTGAGCGCCGGCCAGGCGGCATCCACCAGGTGTCGCAGCCGCTGCTCGGCGTCCGGCGCCGGGTCCCAGGCGACGACCCGGTAGCCGCGGGCCAGGAAGTAGGCGACCCAGCCGCCGCCGATGACGCCCGCACCGCAGCAGACGACGGTGCGCACCTCCTCCGGTGCCGGGCGCGTCATCGCTTCTCGAGCGCGAGGATCTCGCGCCCCTCGTCCGGGGTGGCGACCGAGGCGCCCATCGACTCGACGATCGTGCGCGCACGCTCGACGAGCTGCGCGTTGGTCGCCTTGACGCCCTTGGCCAGGTAGAGGTTGTCCTCCAGCCCGACCCGCACGTGACCGCCGAGCAGGACCGACTGCGCCACCCACGGCATCTGCATGGGGCCGAGGGCGAACGACGCCCACACGGCGTCCTCCGGCAGCTGGTTGACCATCGCGGCCAGGGTGAGCGGGTCAGCCGGCGCGCCGTACGGGATGCCCATGCAGAGCTGGTACATAGCCGGCTCGTCGATGAGGCCCTCCTCGACGAGCGTCTTGGCGAACCACAGGTGTCCGGTGTCGAAGATCTCCATCTCGCAGCGGACGCCGAGCTCCTGGATCTTCTTGGCGCCCTCGCGGAGCATGTCGGGGGTCGAGACGTAGACGAGGCTGCCCTCGCCGAAGTTGAGGCTGCCGCAGTCGAGCGTGCAGATGTCGGGCAGCAGCTCCTCGACGTGGGGGAGCCGGTCGACGCCGCTGACCAGGTCGGTGCCCTCGAGGAACGTCGTGGGGTCGTGCGGATCGAGCACCAGGTCGCCGCCCATGCCGGCGGTGGTGTTGATGATGACGTCGACGTCCGAGGCGCGGACCCGCTCGACGACCTCGCGGTAGAGCGACACGTCGCGCGAGCCCACGCCGGTCTCGGGGTCGCGGACGTGGATGTGGATGATCGTCGCGCCGGCGCGGGCAGCCGCGATGCCGGACTCGGCGATCTGCTCGGGCGTCACCGGCACGTGCTCGGAGCGGCCGACGGTGTCGCCGGCTCCGGTCAGCGCGCAGGTGATCATGACCTTGCGGTTCACGGGGGTGTCTCCTTCGTCGATCGAGGCGCCGGTCGGCGCTGTCAGTCGATCCGCGGGCTGTTGGCCAGCAGGTTGCGGGTGTAGTCCCGTTGCGGGGTCTCCATCACCGTGACGACGGACCCCTCCTCGACCACGCGGCCGGCCTGGAGGATCTCCACCCGCGCCGCGATGGAGCGGACCAGCGCGAGGTTGTGCGTCACGAAGAGCATGCTGATGCCGCGCTCCTTCCGGAGGCCCTCGAGGAGGGAGACGATCGAGCCCTGCACCGACACGTCGAGGGCCGAGGTGATCTCGTCGCAGATCATCACGTCAGGCTCCGCGGCCAGCGCGCGAGCGATCGCGACGCGCTGCCGCTCGCCGCCCGAGAGCCGGCTCGCCTGGTAGTGCAGCATCCCCGGGCCGAGGGCCACCTGCTCCATCAGCTCGAGCACGCGGTCGGTCGCCTGCTTGCCCTTGGCGAGACCGAACAGCTCCATCGGGCGCCGGATGATCTGCTCGATGGTGAGCCGCGGGTTCAGCGAGAGGTAGGGGTTCTGGAAGATGTACTGGACCCGTCGCCGGTCCTCGGCGCTGCGCTTGCGGGCACTCGCCGCGAGCTCGCGGCCCTCGAAGGCGATGGTGCCCTTCCAGTCCCGGTGCAGCCCGCCGACGCAGCGGGAGATCGTCGTCTTGCCGCTGCCGGACTCGCCGACCAGGGCCACGACCTCGCCCTTCGCGAGGTCGAAGGTCACGTCGTGGACCACCTGCTTGCGGCCGTAGAAGACGTCGAGCCCCTCGACGGAGAGGATCACGTCCCTTGCCCGGTCGGGATCGGCGTCCGGGACGTTGCCGAGGTTGATGTCCCAGAGCCCGATCTCGTCGGTCCGCAGGCAGCGCACCTCGTGGCCCGCCTCGAGCGTGCGCAGCTGCGGGACCTCCGCCCGGCACGCGTCGACCGCGAACGAGCAGCGGTCGTTGAAGCGGCAGCCGCCCGGACGCGCCCCGGGGGCGGGGGTCCGGCCCGGGATGCCCGTGAGGGCGCGGGCCTGGCTGAGGTGGGGGATCGAGTCCAGCAGCGCCCGGGTGTAGGGGTGCATGGGCTTGGCGAAGATCGCGTCCCGGGGACCCAGCTCGACGATCTGGCCGGCGTACATCACCGCGACCCGGTCGGCGATGTTCGCGACCACCGCGAGGTCGTGGGTCACGTAGAGGGCGCTGACGCCGTAGGCGCGGCAGAGCTCGGCCATCGTGTCGAGCACCATCTTCTGGGTGGTGACGTCGAGGCCGGTCGTCGGCTCGTCCAGCACCAGCACCTTCGGCTTCGGCAGGAACGCCATCGCCAGGGCGACCCGCTGCACCTGGCCGCCGGAGAGCTGGTGGGCGTACCGGTTCAGGAACTCGTCGTCGTTCGGCAGCCCGACCTCGGCGAGCCCGTCGCGCGCCCCCTGGCGCCGGGACTCGGCGGTCCCGATGCCGCGCAGCTCGAGCAGCTCGACGAGCTGCTTGCCGATCCGGATGCTCGGGTTCAACGCCGAGGCGGGGTCCTGCGGCACGTACGCGATCTCCTCGCCGCGCAGCTGGCGGACCTCCTTCCACGGGAGCTGGAGGACGTCCCTGCCCTCGAGCAGGACCTTGCCCGACGAGATCAGGGCACCGGCGCGCGAGTAGCCGAGGAGCGACGTACCGACCGTGGTCTTGCCCGAGCCCGACTCGCCGACGAGGCCGACGACCTCGCCCGGGTGCAGGACCAGGTCGATGTCGTCGACGACGTCGGCGGGTCGCCCGGTCAGCGTCACGCCGAGGTCCTCGACGACGAGACCGCCGCCCGAGGCCGGGCCCGGAGGTGTCGCCTGGGTCGTGGCCATCAGTCGTCGCCCTTCTCGGCCGCCTGGGCGAGTCCGTCCGCCATCAGGTTGGTGCCGATCGTGAAGATCGCGATCATCACCACGGGAGCCAGGACCGACCACGGCTGGGTGGCGAGACCGAGACGGTTCTCGTTCATCATCTGCCCCCAGTTGGCCGCGCCCGGGTCGGCCGCGAAGCCGAGGAAGCCGAGGGCGGCGACCAGGCCGATCGAGTAGGTGAGGCGCAGGCCCGCCTCGGCCAGCAGCGGGCCGGTCATGTTCGGCAGCACCTCGGCGAGGATGACCCGCGAGCGCTTCTCGCCGAGCGCCTCGGCGGCGACCACGAAGTCGCGGGACACGATGCCGAGCGCCACCCCTCGCGCGAGCCGCGCGACGCGCGGGGCGTGCGACGTGCCGACGAGCACCACGATCACCCAGGTGGAGGGGTTCTGCAGCGCCGTCAGCACGACCAGCGCGAGGAGGATCTGCGGGAAGGCCAGCAGCACGTCGTTGAGCCGCATGATCACCTCGTCCCACCAGCCGCCGCTGTAGGCCGCGACCACGCCGATGAGGATGCCGAGCACCATGCCGAGCACGGTGGCCAACGTCGAGACCACGAGGATCTCCTGGCCGCCGTACATGACCCGGCTCAGCACGTCCTGGCCGAGGTAGTCGGTCCCGAGCACGCCCACCTTGGCGTAGGGCGGGCCCGTCGTCTCGTTCTCGCCGTGCGGCGCGAAGAAGGGCGCGAAGATCGCGAAGAGGACCACCAGCAGGGTCACCGTCAGCCCGACCGAGAACCGCTTCTGCCGGAGCGCGCGCCGGAAGAACGACGGCGGGGAGGTGTGGCTCCTGGTGTCGCTCATGACGAGATCGCCGTCCTCGCTCGGGGGGTCAGCAGGATGGAGAGGACGTCCGCGACCAGGTTCACCACGATGTAGACGGCGGCGATGATCATGCTCAGCGCCTGCACCATCGGCACGTCGTGGTTGCGGACGGAGTCGACGAGCTGGCGACCGACGCCGGGGTAGGCGAAGAGCGTCTCGACCAGGACCACGCCGCCGGCCAGCCAGGCCAGCTGCAGCGCGATGACCTGGATGCCCGGCACGATCGCGTTGAGCAGCGCGTGCTTGCGCATGACGACCGGCTCCGGGATGCCCTTGAGCCGGGCCAGCTCGACGTAGTCGCTGTCCAGCACGTCGAGCAGCGTGGCGCGCACGATCCGCGAGACGTACGGCGTCACCGCGAGCACGAGCGTCGCGACCGGGAGCACCATGCCCTTCGGGACGTCCCAGGGATGCCCGCCCGGCGAGTCGATGGTGACTGCGGGGAAGATGTGGAAGACCGAGGTCGAGAAGAGCGCGACCAGCAGGATGCCGGTGACGAACTCGGGTACGCCGGCGAGCGCGAGGAGCACGGTCTGGATGACCGTGTCGGGCCGGCGCCGCCGGTAGTGCGCGGAGATCATCGCGATCCCGAACGCCAGAGGGATCATCACCACCGCGGCCAGCAGCATCAGCACGAGCGTGTTGACCACGCTGCCCGAGATCTGCCCCCACACGGGCTGCTGGTTGGCCAGGGAGGTGCCCGGGTCCCCGGTGAGGAGACCGCCGAGCCAGCTGAAGTACTGGGAGACCAGGCTGTCGTTGCTGTTGAGCTGCGCCTCGAGCTGGGCGACGCGGCCGGGGTTGGAGTTGTAGTCACGGCCGAGGATGGCGCGCACCGGGTCACCGAGGGCGGTCGTCGCCACGAACACGAGGACCGACACGAGCCACAGGGTGAGGACCGCGAGGCCGAGCCGGCGCAGGAGCCAGGTCGTCCACGCGGCCGCACCCGAGCGCCCCCGGGGAGGTGCGACCTCCTCGAACGGATCTGGGAGGGTCGCGGCCTCGGTCATCTCAGACCGACACCTTGTTGAACTTGTACGACCCGAGCGGGAGGTACTTGCTCGGCTCGAGTCCCTGGACGTTGGCGCCGTAGCCGTCGACCTGCTTGCGGAAGCCCCAGATGATCAGGCCGCCCTCGTCGTACTCGATCTCCTGCGCCTGGTGCAGCAGGTCGTTCCGCTTGGTCTCGTCGAGCTCCTTGGCGGCGGCGTTGACGAGGTCGCGGTGCTTGGCGTTGTCCCAGTGGGTCTCGTTGTAGGTGCCGCCCTGGCTCGGCGGGAAGGTGCCGACGACCGCCTGCGGGATGTAGTTGCGGGTGTTCCAGAAGTCCTGCGCGAACGGGTAGGACAGGTAGTCGTCGTCGTAGAACGGCGTCTTCTTGGTGACCTTCACGTCGACGCCGGCCTGCTTGGCCTGCTCGACGAAGAGGTTCGCCGCGGCCGGGGCGACCGAGCCGATGTCGGCCCCGGTGAAGAGCTCGACCTGGAGGCCGTCCTGGCCGGCCTGCTGGAGCAGGGACTTGGCCTGCTCGATGTCCTGCTCGCGCTGCGGCAGGTCGCTGGCGTACGCCGCGTCGAACGGCGCGTAGAGGTCGTTGCCCAGCGAGCCGTAGCCGCTCAGGGTCTGGTCGATCATCGCCTGGCGGTCGACGATCAGGCGCATCGCCTGGCGGACCCGGTTGTCGGAGAAGGGAGCGACGTCGACGCGCATCGTGAACGGCACCCAGGCGCCGGTCTCGGCGATCAGCACGCCGCCGCCGGCGCCCTTGATCGTGTCGATCAGGTTGTAGGGCAGGTTGTCGACGGTCTGGATCTGGCCGGCCTGCAGCGCGTTGACCTTGGCGTTGTCGTCGGCGAAGTCCTGGATCTGGAGCTCGTCGACGAACGCCGCGTCGCCCCAGTAGTCGGCGTACTTCGTGAAGGTGCTGCTCTTGCCGGGCTCGAACGACTTGAACTGGAACGCGCCGGTGCCGACCGGGTTGTTGACGTCGAAGTCGGTCGGGATGATGCCGAGCGTGTACTCGGCCAGCAGCGAGTCGAGGAGCGCGTACGGCGTGTTGAGCACCAGCTGCAGCGTGCTGTCGTCGACGACCTTGGTCGACTGGAAGTCGAGGATCTGGGAGAGCTGGCCACCGGCCGACAGCGGGCCCTTGGGGTTGGCGACGCGCTGGATGCTGAACCACGCGTCCTCGGCCGTGACCGGCTTGCCGTTGTGGAAGGTGGCCCCCTGGCGCAGCTTGACCGTCCAGGTCTTGCTGTCCTTCGACGCCTCCACGGACTCGGCCAGCGCGGGCTCCAGCTCGTAGTTGTTGTTCCAGAAGAGCAGCGGCTCGAAGAGGTTGCTCACCCGGGCGATGTCCGGGTTGGTGACCGGGGCGTGCGGGTCCAGCGTGTCCTTGCTGCCGCCGCCCGTCGCGCCGTGGATCAGGACGCCGCCGGAGCTCTGCGGACCTCCGCCGCCGCCTCCGCTGTCGTCGCCACCGCACGCGGCGAGGAAGCTGCTGCCGGCGACGGCCGCGGCGCCGATACCGGAGTACCGGAGGAGCTGGCGCCGGGAGAGACTGAGGGAGTTGCGAGGCTGGTTCACGTTGTGACTCCTCTGTTTCACTATCCGAACGACGTCGAAGGTGATGCAGGGAACATAAAGAGGTCCCGAGACGGGGTCAATGGGTAAAGAGAAGGGTTTCGCCTTTGTCTCGCAATACGCAACAAGTTGTGTCTTCCGCAACCACAAGTTCCCGTGAATCGGGGATGGTCCAGTCCGTCGAGCGGGCTGCGGCGCTGCTCCGCGCGGTCGCGGCGGCGGCCGGCACCGACGCGACCGCGTCCTCGCTCGCGGCGACCGTGGGCCTGAACCGCACCACCACGTGGCGGATCCTGACCACCTTGGAGCAGCAGCGGCTGGTCAGCCTCGACCGCCGCACGGGTCGCTACTCCCTGGGGTTCGGGCTCGTCGACCTGGCCGGCCAGGCCAGCAGCACCTCGTTGGTCCGCGCCTCGCGGTCGGTGCTGCAGCGGATCGCGAAGGAGACCGGCGAGACCGCCGCGCTGGCGATGCTCCGCGACGGGGCGCTGGTCTACGTCGCCGAGGCGGTCGGCGGCGCGATCGTGTCCGTCTCCTTCCAGGGGCAGCCCGTCCCGCTGCACGCCACCTCGACCGGCAAGGTGCTGCTGGCCTGGTCCGGCGACGACGAGGTCCGGGCGCTGCTGAACCTGCCGCCCGGGGGCCGCCTGGAGCGGTTCACCGCGGCGACCATCGGCTCGCGGGCAGCGCTCGGGGAGGAGCTCGCCCGCACCCGCAAGCGCGGCTTCTCCGTGTGCCGCGGCGAGTTCGAGGAGTCGGCATGGGGCGTCTCCGCTCCCGTGCTCGACTCGGGTGGACGCCCGGTGGCGGTCGTGAGCATCTGGGGGCCGCCGGAGCGGATCACCGCGCGCCGGTTCACCGCCCTCGGCGCCCTGGCCGTCGCCGGGGCGACGGAGCTCACCGGTCGCTGAGCCTCACCCGCCCGTCACTGGTGGGTCAGGTGGGCGCGGGCGGCGTCCTCGTCGGTGACCTCCTCGCCGACCGCCCCGAGGTCGAAGCGCACCCGGTGGATGAGTCCCTCGAAGGCGTTGCGGACCGGCAGGTAGTCGTCGATCACCGGAGTCCCGCGGTCGACGCCGACGTTGAAGGTCTCGTCGAAGGAGAAGTAGTACGCCGTCGTCACCGGGACCCGGCCCGAGCCCACCGGTGCGCCATCGACCTCCAGGGTGACGTGGGCACCGCTGCCCGGCGGTCCGCCGTCGTACTCGAAGCGCACGACCAGGTCGTGCCGCCCGGGCAGCATCGGCTTGCCGCCCCGCACCACCGTGAGGTCGCGGCCGGCGAAGTTGTAGGCGTAGTGGGGGACCCCGCCGACGAGATAGAGCGACCAGCCGCCGAAGCGGCCGCCCTGCGCGACGACGACGCCGTTGACGCCGGTGACCACCTCGAGGTCGGCGGTGATCACGTGCGAGCGGTTCTTGACGTTCGGGGCGGCCTCCTCCGTCAAGCGCCCGACGCGCGGGCCGAAGGACAGCGTCGAGCGACCCTTGTGCAGGTCGAGCCGGCCCGCGACGTCAGGGTTCTCGCGCTCGGTGACCCGGTCGTCGAGCGGCAGGACCTGGTAGCGCTCGGCCTCGCGGAGGAAGAGCTCCTGCAGCTCGCGCAGCCTCTCCGGGTGCTCGGCCGAGACGTCGTGGGCCTGGCTCCAGTCGCCGCTGGTGTGGTCGTAGAGCTCCCAGACGTCCTCGTCGAAGGGTCGCTTCGAGGTGGCCACCATCTCCCAGGGGATGCCGTGGCGGGTCACCGCCGTCCAGCCCTCGTGGAAGACGCCGCGGTTGCCGATCATCTCGAAGTACTGCGTGGACCGTCGGTCGTCGGCGTCCGGGGCGTCGAAGGTGTAGGCCAGGCTGGTGCCCTCGATCGGCTGCTGCTCGACGCCGCCGTACGCCGCCGGGGCGGGTACGCCGGCCGCCTCCAGGATCGTCGGCAGCACGTCGATGACGTGGTGCCACTGGTGGCGGATCTCCCCCCGTGCCCGGATCCCGTTGCCCCAGCGCACGATCATCCCGTCGCGGGTGCCGCCGAGATGGGCGAGCTGCTTGGTCCACGGGTAGGGCGTGTTCATGGCGAGCGCCCAGCCGACCGGGTAGATCGCGTACGTCGAGGCGTCGCCCAGGGTGTCCAGCCGGGCGGCCATGTCGGCCGTGTCGTCCTGGATGCCGTGGCCGACCAGGTGCTCGCGGAACGTCCCGCGCGGCCCGCCCTCACCGGACGCCCCGTTGTCGCCGAGCAGGTAGAAGATCAGGGTGTCGTCGAGGACGCCCATGTCGTCGAGCGCGTCCACGAGCCGGCCGACCTGCGCGTCGGTGTGCTCGGCGAAGCCCGCGTAGGTCTCCATGAACCGCGCGGCGACCCGGCGCTCGGTGTCGTCGAGCTCGTCCCAGCGCGGCACGCCGTCCGCCCACGGGGCCAGGTCGGTCGTCTCGGGGACGATCCCGAGCTCCTTCTGCCGGGCCAGCGTCGCCTCCCGCTGCGCGTCCCAGCCCTCGTCGAAGCGTCCGGCGTACCTGTCCCGCCACTCGGGTGCGACGTGGAAGGGCGCGTGCGTGGCGCCGAACGCGACGTAGGTGAAGAACGGCCGCTCGGGGGTGATCGCCTGCTGGTTCTCGATCCAGGAGATCGCCTTCTCGACCAGGTCCTCCGAGAGGTGGTAGCCGTCCTCCGGCAGGCGGTCGGGCTCGACGGCGTACCGGCCCTGGTAGAGCTGGGGGTACCAGTGGTTCATCTCCGCGCCCATGAACCCGTAGAAGTAGTCGAAGCCCTCGCCCATCGGCCACCGCGGGAACGGGCCGGACGGGCTGACCTCCACCGGCGGGGTCTGGTGCCACTTGCCGATCGCCGCCGTGCAGTAGCCGTTGCCGCTGAGGATCTGCGCGATCGTGGCCGCGCTGGCCGGTCGGTACCCGTGGTAGCCGGGCTCCGGCGTCGACATCTCGCTCGTGACGCCCATGCCGACCGAGTGGTGGTTGCGCCCTGTCATCAGCGCCTGCCGGGTCGGCGAGCACAGCGAGGTCACGTGGAACCGGCTGTAGCGCAGGCCCTCGTCGGCCAGTCGCTGCGCGGTGGGCATCTCGCACGGGCCGCCGTACGGCGAGGACGCGCCGAAGCCCATGTCGTCGACGAGCACGACGACCACGTGGGGGGACCGTGGCGGAGCCTCGACGGGCCGGATCGGCCGGGTGGTGGTGTCGACGTCGAGCGGGAGGCGGGTGCGGTCGGTGTCGGTCACGATCCGGATCCTGCATCCCCCGACGGCTTCCGCGCCAGAGTCGCCGCTGAGGTCAGCGCCCCTTCCACACGGGCTTCCGCTTCTCGGCGAAGGCCCGGAAGCCCTCCTGCTCGTCCTCCGAGCTGTAGAGCGTCGCGACCGTCGGCAGGTCGCTCGACGTGACGAGGTCCATGGCCGCCTGGAACCGCAGGGACTCGGCGGCGCGGGCGGTCTCCTTGATCGCGGCAAAGACCAGCGGTGGGCCGTCGGCCAGCAGCCGCGCCGTCTCCCAGGCGCGGGCCATGAGCGCCTCCTCGTCCGGCAGCACCTCGTTGACGACGCCCCAGCGGGCGGCCTCGTCCGCCGACATCCAGCGTCCGGTCAGGAGCAGCTCCATCGCGACGTGGTACGGGATCCGCTTGGGCAGCTTGATGGTCGCCGCGTCCGCGAGGGTGCCGGCGTTGATCTCCGGCAGGCCGAAGCGCGAGGCCTCGGACGCGTAGATCAGGTCGCAGGACAGCGCGAGCTCCCAGCCGCCGCCGACCGCCATGCCGTGGACGGCGGCGATCACCGGCTTGTTGAGGTCGGGCAGCTCCTGGAGCCCGCCGAAGCCGCCCACGCCGTACTCGCCCTGGACGGCGGCGCCGTCGGCCGCGGCCTTGAGGTCGAAGCCGGCGGAGAAGAACTTCTCACCCGCGGTGCGCACGATCGCCACCCGGAGGTCGGGGTCGTCGCGGAACGACGCGAAGACCTCGCCCATCGCTCGGCTGGTCGGCAGGTCGATCGCGTTGGCCGGCGGCCGGTCGAGGGTCACCTCGAGGACGCGGTCCTCGATGCGGGTGCGGACGACGTCGCTCAGGTCCTCGTCCATCTCAGGCCCCCAACGGGCGCAGCAGGGAGCGGCTGATGATGTGCCGCTGGATCTCCGAGGTGCCGTCCCAGATCCGCTCGATCCGGGCGTCCCGCCAGATCCGCTCCAGAGGCAGCTCGTCCATCAGGCCCATGCCGCCATGGATCTGGATGGCCTCGTCGGAGACCATCGCGAGCATCTCGGTCGCCTTCACCTTGGCCATGGCGATGTCGGCGTCGGTGGCCGTGCCCTGGTCGTACCTCCACGCGGCGAAGAGGGTCATCAGCTCGGCCGCCCGCAGCTCGGTGGCCATGTCGGCGAGCTTGAACCCCACGCCCTGGAAGCGGCCGATCGGCTGGCCGAACTGCTCGCGGGTGGCGGCCTGCTGGACCGAGAGCCCGAGCGCGCGCTCGGCGCGGCCGAGGCAGGAGGCGGCGACCTGGAGCCGGGTCGAGCCGAGCCAGGTGCCCGCGAGCTCGAAGCCCTTGTCCACCTCCCCGAGCAGCGCCTCGGGCCCGACCCGCACGTCGTCGAAGTCGAGGATCGAGTTGGTGTAGCCGCGGTGCGAGACGTTGCGGTAGCCGGGGTGCACCGTCAACCCCGGGGTGTCGAGGTCGACGAGGAAGGTCGACATCGTCGGCCGTCCGGCGTCGTCGGCTCCCGTGACCGCCACCAGGATGACGAAGTCGGCCTCGTCGGCGTGGCTGATGAAGTGCTTGGTGCCCCGGATCCGCCAGCCCGCGTCCGGAGCCGAGCCGTCGCGCGAGGCCCGGGTGCGCATCGAGCGCATGTCGGATCCGGCGCCCGGCTCGGTCATCGCGAGGCAGTCGATCCTCTCCCCGCGCACGCACGGGTAGAGGTAGCGCTCGCGCTGCTCCTCGGTGCCGGCGAGCAGGATGTTCGAGGGGCGTACGACGCCGGTGTACTGCAGCGCGTAGCTGGCCCGCCCGAGCTCCTTCTCGTAGAGCACCCACGTGACCGTGTCGAGGCCGGCGCCGCCGACCTCCTCCGGCATGTTGGCGGCGTAGAGGCCGGCCGCCAGGGCCTTCTCGCGGATCTGGGCGGCGAGCTCGGGGTGGAGCACGCCGGTGCGCTCGACCTCCTCCTCGTGGGGGTAGAGCTCGCGCTCGACGAACGCGCGGGTCACCTCCACGATGCTGCGCTGCTCGTCGGTCAGGCCAAAGTCCATCAGTGTCCTCCCGTCAGCGCCGCGGCGGCCGCGGCTCGACCGGTGCGCACGGCGCCCTCCATGTAGCCGGCGACCCACTGGTCGGAGCCGCAGACGTAGAACGGCGGCTCGTGGGTCCCGTGCAGCGGCCCGACCGCCATCACGTCGCCGGGCCGCCAATTGGTCACGTAGCCCTGCGTCCAGGGGTCGCTTCCCCAGAGCCGGGTCCAGGTCTGCAGCGGCGACCGCGCCTCCGGCCCGAACATCTGTGCGACCTGGTCGAGCGCCTCCCGGGTCCGGGTCTCCGGGTCGGTGGCGACGAAGGCGGCGTACCGCTCCGGCGGCACCAGCGCCGAGAGCACGCCCCGCTGCTGCGGCCAGGTCGAGCCGAGCACGCCCTCGCTCTCCGACAGCGCGTTCTGGCCACGCTCGCGCCAGAAGGGCTCGTCGTACGCCGCGACGAACTTGGCCGCCCACGCGTGCCGCTGCCGGCGCAGCGAGGTGAGCCGCGCGTCGCTGACGCCCTGGATGTCGATGTCGCGCGCCGGGCCTGACGGCACAGCGAGGACGACCGCGTCCGCATGGATCTCCTCGCCGGCGGCGGTCGTGACGGTGCTGCCGCCCGCGCCGATCCGGATGCTGCGGACCGGGGTGTCGATCCGGAGGTCGCGCAGTGCCGCGCCCATCGTCAGCGCGACGGTGGCGGATCCCTCGGCGACGCGGAGGTTCTCCCACTGCTCGACGTCGTAGCTGCCGGTCGTGCCGCCCACGACGGTCTTGCGGGCGTAGGCGAAGAGGCTCTGCCGCTCGACGGAGCCGTCGGACAGGCTCAGGTGCACGAGCTCCCACAGCCGCAGCACGTTCGCGGTCGCGCCGACCTCACGCAGCCAGTCGCCGACGCTGAGCCGGTCCAGCCGCTCGAGGTCGGGGCAGGACCACGGGTCGTCGGGATCGATGGCGGCATGCACCTTCGCGAGCGCGGCCTGCACCTCGTCGTACGACGCGCGATCGGCCTCGGTGCACCACGACGGCCAGTCGCCGACGTCGACGGACTCGGGCACCTGGCGGGTGATCTCGCCCGGCTCGGCGACGTACGACGGGGCGAGCGTGAGCCCGAGCTCCTCGACGAGGCCGAGGTAGCTGGTGTGGGCGTTGCCGACCACCTCGCCGCCGAGCTGGACCCGGCGCCCGTCGGGCAGCTCGACCTGCTCGACCCGGCCGCCGACGCGGGGGCGCGCCTCGAGGACGGTGACCTGGGCGCCGCCGGCCTCGAGGTCGCGGGCCGCGGCGAGCCCGGCGAGACCGGCGCCCACGACGACGACGTCGGTCATCGCAGGACCACCGTGTGCTCGGGGAGCCAGCCGAGCTCGACCCGGTCGCCGGCCTGCCACCGGTCGTCGGCCCGCATCCGCGGGAGGTTCTGCTCCAGGACGGTGAGGCTGAGGCCGTCGGCGATGGCGACGACGTACTGCGTCGTGGCCCCGTGGTAGCTGGTGGCGACGATCGTGCCGGGCACCCGGAACATCTGCGGGGTCAGGTCGCTGAGCCAGATCTTCTCGGGCCGGACGGTCAGGCTGACCGCGTCGCCCTCGGCCGAGTCCTGGTGGCCGGGCACCGGGATCGCCAGGCTCTCGGCGACGCACACGCAGCCGCGTGACCAGGTGCCGCTGATCAGGTTGCTGGTGCCGATGAAGCCCGCGGCGAAGACCGAGGTCGGCCGCTCGTAGACGTCCTCGGGAGCGCCGCACTGCTCGATGACGCCGTTGTTCATGATCGCCACCCGGTCGCTCATGCTGAGCGCCTCGTCCTGGTCGTGGGTGACGAAGAGGAAGGTGATGCCGACCTCGCGCTGGATCGCCTTCAGCTCGGCCTGCATCGCGTGCCGGAGCTTGAGGTCGAGGGCGGCGAGGGGCTCGTCGAGCAGCAGCACCTGGGGCTCGTTGATCAGGGCGCGGGCCAGGGCGACGCGCTGCCGCTGGCCGCCCGAGAGCCGGGCCGGCTTCTCCCGTGCGCGGTCGCCGAGCTCGACCAGCTCGAGCATCCGGCCGACGCGGTCGTCGATCGTGCGCCGGTCGATGCCCTTGCGCCGCAGGCCGAAGCCGACGTTGCCGCGCACGTCGAGGTGCTCGAAGAGGGCGTAGCTCTGGAAGACCGTGTTGACGTCGCGCTGGTGCGGCGGCGTCCCGGTGACGTCCTCGCCGTCGACGAGGATCGTCCCGGACGTCGGGTCGCTGAAGCCGGCGATCATCCGCAGCGTCGTGGTCTTGCCGCACCCCGAGGGGCCGAGGAGCGAGAAGAACTCGCCGCTGGCGATGTCGAGGTCGAGGTGGTCGACGACGGTCGCGCCGGCGAAGTCCTTGGTCAGGCCGCGCAGGGAGACGGAGGGCGTGCTCGGGGGTGGGCTCGGGGGTGTGCTCACCGTGGGTCACCTCCCGTGATCAGGTCGAGGCTCGAGGTGCCGCGGTGGAAGAGGCGCGGCACCCACAGGGCGGCAACGATCAGCAGCGCCGAGGCGAGCAGCATCAGGGTGCCGATCGCGTTGATGGCGGGGGAGACGCCGAAGCGGATCGAGGAGTAGACCCGCACCGGCAGCGGCTGCGGGTCGACGCCGGTGGTGAAGAACGCGAGCACAAAGTCGTCGAAGACCAGCGCGAAGACCAGCAGCCCGGCGCCGATGAGCGCCGGCAGCAGCGTCGGCAGGGTCACCAGGCGGACCGCCTGGAAGGGCGTGCAGCCCAGGTCGCGCGCGGCCTCCTCGACCTCGCCGGCGATGCCGGCCAGGCGCCCGCGCACGATCACGGTGACGTAGGCGATCGAGAAGGTGATCTCGGCGAGGATCACCGTGGTCATCGAGAGCTTCAGCCCGATCCCGGTGAAGAGCAGCAGCGCGGCGACCCCGGTCACGATCTCGGGGGTCACCAGCGGCAGCAGGGTGACCGCGCCGATCACCCGACCCCGTCGTGAGGTCACCCGCTCGAGGCCGAGGGCGAGCATCGTGCCGAACACGAGCGACCCGACCGTGGAGACGGTCGCGATCTTCAGGCTGGCGATCAGCGAGTCGAGGAGCGCGCTGTTGTGGACCAGGTCGTCGTACCAGCGCAGGCTGAAGCCGGAGAACGCCGAGAGCGACTTCTTGTCGTTGAAGCTGAAGAGCGCCACCGCCAGGATCGGCAGGTAGAGCCAGGCGAAGAAGACCGCCGTCATCGCGACAGCCAGTGCCGGCTTCCGCTCCAGCCTCCGGGTCGCCACTAGGACTCACGCCTCTGGGTCGAGGTGGCGCGCAGGTAGGCGACCATCAGCACGGTCAGGGCGGCCATCATGCCGACGGTGAGCGCCGAGCCCAGCGGCCAGTTCTGTCCCTCGGCGAACTGCTGCTGGACGAGGTTGCCCATCATGTAGGTGTTGGCGCCGCCCAGCAGCTGCGCGCTGACGAAGTCGCCGAGCGCGGGCAGGAAGACCAGCAGCACCCCGCCGTACAGCCCGGCCCGCGTCGCCGGCAGCGTGACGGTGAAGAAGGTGCGCATCGGGCTGTGGTAGAGGTCCTTGCCGGCCTCGATGAGCGAGGTGTCGAGCCGCTCGAGGGAGGCGTAGACCGGCAGGATCGTGAAGACCACGAAGCCGTAGACCAGCCCGCCGACCACGGCGTACGGCGTGTTGAGGAACGTGACTCCGTCGGTCAGGCCGGAGTGCCGCAGCCCGCTGTTGACCAGGCCGTCGTCGGAGAGCAGCGCCTTCCAGGCGTACATCCGGACGAGGTAGCTGGCGAAGAACGGGACCACGATCGCCGCGATCAGGGCGTTCTTGTAGCGGCCGCCGTGCAGGGCGATCGTGTAGGCGACCGGGTAGGCGATCAGCACCGAGATGACCACCGTCGCGACGGCGTAGGTCAGGGAGCGCAGGAAGAGCTCGAGGTAGACCTCGTTCCAGATCGCCCGGTAGTTGGCGGTGCTGGTGGCGAAGACGGGGTAGCCGTCGTTGGTGGTGCGGCCGAAGGAGAGCAGCACGATGATCGCCATGCTGGACACGAAGAACGCGACCATCCAGGCCGTCGGCAGCGCGAGCAGCCAACCCCACAGCGAGGTTCGCTGGGCCGATCGCCGCTTCACCGCCACCTCGGACATCAGCTCGCCTTCACCTCCGTCCACACCGCCGCGCGGCGCTGCGTCTCCTCGGCACTGAGGAGCCGGAAGACGTTCTCGTTCTCGAGGTCGGAGATCTCGACGTTGCAGGCCGGCACGTCCTTGGCCAGCTCCGCGAACGCCGGCAGCGCGTCCTTCACCGGGAAGGGGTAGTAGAGGTAGTGCATGTTCTTGATGGCGTTCTCGGGACGCAGCAGGTAGTCGATGAAGACCATCGCGGTGCCGGGGTGCTTGGCGTTGGTGGGGATGACGTAGGTGTCGGAGTTGATCGGCACGCCCTCGCTCGGCGCCTCGAAGTCGAACGTCGTGGGGTCGTCGGCCAGCCCCTGGCGGAGGTAGAGGACGTCGCCGCTCCACATGTGGTGGACCCAGGCGTCGCCACTCATCATGTTGTTGATGTCGTCGGAGGAGTACGCGCGGAGGTAGTCCTTCTGGCTGATCAGCAGGTCCTTGATGTCGCCGAGCTCGGACGGGTCGGCCGTGTTGACGTCGTAGCCGAGCAGCAGCGCGGCCATCGCCAGCGCCTCGTCCTGGTCGTCGAGGGTGAAGATGTGGCCGCGGGCCTCGTCGTTCCAGAGGTCCTTCCAGCTGCCGGTCATCGACGAGACCCGGTCGGTGCGCCAGCCGATCCCCGTCTTGTAGACGGTGAAGGGGATCGAGACCTTCGAGCCCGCGTCGTACCAGGGGTTGTTGAAGTAGGAGCCCGAGTAGAAGACCTGGTGGGCGTTCTCGAGCTGGTCGTGGTCGATCTGCCGAACCTTCCCCTCCTGGCGCAGCTTGACCACCCACTTGGCGATCGGGAAGACCACGTCGTACTGGTTGCCCGCGGCGAGCTTGGCGTACATGCCCTCCATCGAGTCGTAGTTGGACTCGATGACCTTGACGCCGTACTCCTGCTCGAAGCCCTTCACGACGCTCGGCGCGAGGTAGTCGGCCCAGTTGAAGTAGACGAGGTCGCCGTCGATCTCGGCCTTCGCGGACTCCGGGAGCGGCGCGTCGGTCGGGGCGTCGTCGCGGATGTAGGCGCAGCCGGGGAGCGTCATCGACGCGCCCAGCGCGAGGCCGCCGGCCAGGAGGCCCCGCCGGGTCGGGCGGGGCAGCTCGAGGCCGGGGCGCCGGGTCACGCCTCGGCCCCGCCTCGGAAGGGCGTCGGGGCCGGCAACGGCCCGTCGTGACCGACCAGGATCCCCACCGCGGTGGCGATCGCGGCCCGGGCCTCCTCGATCCCCAGGTTGGGGTCGCGGGCGAGGACGCGCTCGCCGAGGCCGTCGGTGAGTGCGACCGCCGTCTCGGCCAGGAAGCGGGGGTCGAGCGTGGTCGTGAACACCCCGGTGGCGACGCCCTCGCGGACGATGTCGGCGACGGTGACGTAGAGGTCCTCGTAGAGGTCCGTGCCCACCTTCGCCAGGTGCGGGTCGCGGATGCAGAGCAGCGCGAGCTCCTGCCAGAGCAGCCACTCGTCGGCGCGCTGGTGGTCGCTGGGCAGGCACCGGTCGAGGAACGACGACAGCCGCTCGGCCGGGTCCTCGCCGGCGTTGTCCATCGCGAGCTGGTTGAGCTCGGCGGAGACGGCGTGGGAGTAGCGCAGCACCTCGCCGAAGAGCTGCTCCTTGGTGTCGAAGTGGTAGTGGAGCAGCCCGGAGGAGACCCCCGCCGTCCGGGCGATCGCGGCCATCCGCACCTGGGCCAGGCCGTCGCGCACGATGACCTCCGCCGCGGCGGCCAGGATCTTGTCGCGTGCGTCGGCGGCCGCCTGCTCGCGCTGGTTCCTGGGGCTCCTGCTGTCCGGCACGCGACCTCCGTGAATCTGACTGGTCAATCAGTCAGGCGATGCTAGGGTCGCCCCGATGAGGCGTCAAGGGTCACCGGGGCCGGCGTCGCCCGGCCCGATGGCCGGGCCCCTGGACGCGCTCTTCTCGCCCCGGACGGTCGCGATCGTCGGCGCCAGCGCCGACTCCGCGAAGTGGGGCCACATCCTCAGCCGCCGTGCCCTCTCCTCGCCGGGCGACCGGACCGTGCTGCTCGTCAACCGCAGCGGCGGCGAGGTGCTGGGCCGGCCGACGTACCCCTCGGCGGTGGCGGCCGCCGCGGCCGCCGAGCAACGGGTGGACCTGGCCGTGCTCTGCGTGCCGGCCGGCGGCTTCGTCGCCGCGGTGACCGACGCGGTGGCGGCCGGCGCCCGGGCGCTGGTCGGGATCACGGCCGGGCTCGCGGAGTCCGGCGCCGAGGGCGCGCGGCTCGAGGCCGAGGCACTCGCGGTCGCCCGTGCGGGCGGAGCCGTCCTGCTCGGGCCCAACTGCCTCGGCATCGTCGACACCGGCTCCGGCCTGCAGCTCGCCCACGCCGAGCTGCCGCCCGGCGACGTCGCCGTCCTCAGTCAGAGCGGCAACCTCGTGCTCGACCTCGCGGGGCTGCTCGCCGACCGGGGCCTCGGCGTCTCGCGGTTCGTCTCGCTCGGCAACCAGGCCGACCTGGGGCTCGTCGACTTCCTGCGCGCCTGCGTCCACCACGCGGGGACCCGCGCGGTCGCGGTCTACACCGAGGACGTCGGGGATGGCCGCGCGTTCCTCGAAGCCGCCCGCGCGCTGCGGGACGCCGGCAAGCCTCTGGTCCTGCTCGCACCGGGGCGCAGCGAGGCGGCCATCCGCGGCGCGGCCTCCCACACCGGGTCGCTCACGAGCTCGTCGATGGTGGTCGACGCCGCCTGCGCGGCGTCCGGTGCGCACCGCGTGGACCACCCGACGCAGCTGGCCGACCTGCTGGTGGCGCTGCGCGCACCCCGCCGGATGGCCGGCCGCCGGGTCGCGATCCTCACCGACGGTGGTGGGCACGGCGCCGTCGCCGCCGACGCGCTCGCGGCAGCCGGGCTCAGCACCCCGGCGCTGACGAGTGGGCTCACCGACGACCTCGCGGCCGCCCTCTGGGGCCAGGCCACCGTCAGCAACCCGGTCGACCTCGCCGGGGCGGGGGAGCAGGACGTGGCCAGCTATGCCCGCGGCGTCGAGCTGCTGCTCGCCTCGGGCCAGGTCGACGGAGTCCTCCTCACCGGCTTCTTCGGCGGCTACTCCACCGAGCAGTCCAACCTCACCGCGCCCGAGCTCGCGGCGGCGGCGCGGATGGCGGCGAGCGTCGCGGCCCAGGACAAGCCGCTGGTCGTGCAGACCATCCACCCGACGAGCCCGTCGGCCGAGCTGCTGCGCGCCGCCGGGATCCCCGTCCACCGCGACGTCGATCGAGCCTGCGCGGTGCTCGCCGGGCTGTGCGAGCGCTCGCCGTCGGGACTCGCCGAGCCGCTGCCGCCGCCCGGGCCGCCCGTCGCCGCCACGTCGTACGACGCGGCGCGGGCGCTCTTCGCCGACGTCGGGATCGCGTTCCCGACCCAGCGCACGGTGACCGACGCCGGCGAGCTGGACCGTGCCCTGGCGGCGATGGGCTACCCGGTCGTGCTCAAGGCGACCGGCCGGCTGCACAAGTCCGAGGGCGGCGGCGTGGTCCTGGGCCTGGCGGACCGCGCGGCCGCGGAGGCGGCGTACGACGACCTGGTCGCGCGCCTGGCTCCGCCCGCGGTCTCTGTGGAGGAGATGGCCGACCTCGACGTCGGGGTCGAGCTGATCGTCGGCGCCGTGCGCGACCGCACGTTCGGGCCCGTGGTCATGGTCGGGCTCGGCGGCGTCCTGACCGAGGTGCTCGGCGACACGGCCTGCGCGATCGCGCCCGTGACGCCGGCCGCGGCCCGCGACCTGCTGCTGACGCTGCGCGGCGCCGCGGTCCTCGCGGGTGTCCGGGGTCGGGCGCCGGTCGACCTCGATGCGCTGGCCGACCTGGTCAGCCGGGTCTCGGTCGTCGCGGCCGCCCATCCCGAGCTCGTCGAGCTCGAGCTCAACCCGGTGCTGGCCGGCCCCTCGGGGGTGCTGGCGCTCGACGCCCGCGTCGTGGCTGACGGTCAGGTGACGTCGCGCAGGTAGCGCTGGTCGAAGCCGTGGACCCAGGAGTCCTTTGCCGGGAAGACGCCGTGGTCGAAGGCCCGTGAGGTGACGCCGCGCTGCACCCGCTCGCACGCCTCGTTGTCCTGCCGGGTCACCCGCTCGTTGAACTCCACGACCGGGGACGGGTCGAAGGCCGGGTCCGCGATCGCCTCGGGGCTGAAGAGGTACTCCGTCACGAGCCGGCAGCTCTGCGGCCCGGTCGGGAAGACCGCGGTGGCCAGGCAGCTCGACCCGTCGACGTCGAGGAACATCGTCGGGTAGACGCCGGCGCCGTAGTAGGACTCCGGATCGCCGCCCTGGCTGCCCTGGCCGCCGGCCTGGTGGAAGCCCGGCAGCAGCGGCAGCCGCAGCCGCGGGTCGTCGACGATCGCCGTACGCCCGTCGGCGAGCGAGACGCCGCCGTCGTGGCGGCCGTCCTCGAAGATGTCGCCCCGCTTGTACGCCGGGACGACGGCGACGAGCTCCGGGTGGATCGTCGGGCAGTGCAGGCACTCGTTGTAGTTCTCGATGACGATCTTCCAGTTGGCCTGGACCTCGTTGACGGTGATCCGAGCGATGCGGAGGTCGGCCAGGCCGAACCGGCCGAGGCTGAGCGGGTCGTCCTGCTGGTCGGCGAGGTGCTCCACCAGCGAGCGCGGCTCCTCGCGCGAGAGGTTGACGAAGACGAAGCCCTCCCAGACGTCGACGTGGACCGGCCAGAGCGAGGTCGACTCGCGGTCGATCTCGTCCTTCTCGATCATCGGCGTGGTCACGAGCGTGCCGTCGAGCGCGTAGCCCCACGCGTGGTAGGGGCAGCGGAGATGGCTGCGCACCTCGCCCTGCTCGTCGTCGCAGATCCGGGAGCCGCGGTGGCGGCAGACGTTGTAGAAGCCGCGCAGCTGCTCGTCCTTGCCGCGCACGACGAGGATGCTCTCGTCGGCGATCTCGACCCGCAGCCACGCGCCTGGCTTCGCCACGCGCTCGGCGCGGCCGACGTAGATCCAGTTGCGGTAGAAGACCCGCTCCCGGTCGACGGCGTAGGTCTCGTCGGAGTGGTAGGCCACTCCGGGCAGGGTCTTCCGGATCGTGCCGGTCATTCGCTAACCGTACAGTCAGCGAGTTGCCCTGTCACGGCGCTCCTCGCGATTGGCACGAAGGTTACTCGTGGGTAATATCCTCCGCATGAGCCAGGTGCTGACGATGTGGACCAAGGTCTCCCCGCTGCCGCTGGGGGAGCGCGTGTTCTCGCTCCTCTTCGCCCAGAAGGCGCCGTACTTCGCCTCGATCCGGCCGCGCTTCACCCTGATCGAGCCCAACCGCGCCGAGCTGGTGATCCCCAAGCGGCGCCGGGTGCACAACCACCTCGGCACCGTGCACGCCATCGCGCTCTGCAACGGGCTCGAGGCCGCGATGGGCGCCCTGGCGGAGGCGACCATCCCCGCCGACAAGCGGTGGATCCCCCAGGGCATGGAGGTCGCCTACACCGCCAAGGCCACCAGCGACATCACCTGCATCGCCGAGACCGACGCCGAGCAGTGGACGGGGTCCGACCCGAACCTGCCGGTGCGCGTCCGCGGGGTCCGCGACGACGGCACCGTGGTGATCGAGGGCGTCATCCGCCTCTGGGTCACGCCGCGGAAGTGACCGCCGTCAGGTAGATCGGGTTGGTGAGCGCCAGCATCGGGCTGGTCGACGTGGAGCCGCCGCGGACCTCCACGCGGACGAACGCGGTGCCGCCCGGCACCTGGGTCTCCAGCGTGATCGTCCCGTCGACGGCAGCGGCGCGCGCCAGCGTGCTCGTCGGGCCGATCAGGGAGGCCGTCGCGCCGCTCACCCCGGTGACGGTCAGCCGGACCGTCACCTCGTCGTCGGGGCCGCTCGGCACGGTGTCGCCGCACTGGCCGGACACGTCGTCGAGGGTGGCGGTGAACTCCGGGATGTCGACGTCGGCGGAGCCGGTGATCCAGGAGTGGCCGCCCCGGTAGCCGGCGACCAGGTCCGTGACCGCCAGGGACTCAGCGCGTACGACGGTCTGCGCCAGGCCGATCTGCTGGCTCTGCTGGTGGCTGTCGGAGTTGCCGACGGCCGGGATCCGCCGCCCGGCGACCAGCAGCTTGTGCCACTCCGCGACGGCCTTGTTGTCGTAGGTGTCCCACGGGCCGTTCCACACCTCGACGGCGTCCATGTGCTCGAAGTCGGTGCCGAAGTCCCAGCGGATCGACGGCACCGGGATGTAGGGGTGCGCGGCGATGGCGAGCCCGCCGGCCGCGCGGACCTGCGCGGTGGCCTTGGCCAGCGCCTTGTTGTCCTTCTTCGGCTGGGGTGCGTAGCGCCAGTCGATCCAGGTGCCCGCCGGCATGCCCATGGCGAGCCAGTGCCCGTAGCGGGTGGTCACCTCCTCGCCCGGGATGACCAGGAAGTCGTCGAGGTCGCCGACGTACCTGCCCCACGTGAGCGGAGCCGAGCTGGTGTTGTGCTCGGAGCTGCCGATGAAGTCCAGGCCCGCGGCCCGCGCGTAGTCGAGCACGTCCTGCTGGGTCTGCCCGCCGTCGGAGTGCACGGTGTGCACGTGCAGGTCGCCGCGGTACCAGCCGGTGCCGAGACCGGTGCTCGTCGGCGCGATCTGCGGATGGAACTTCGGCGCCGGGTCGCCGTGGTGCAGCCGCACGGTCACGGCGTACTTCGTGCGCGACACGATCTGGTAGGGCCCCAGGGCGACCCGCCAGGTGCCGGGGCGGACCGGACCGGCGAGGTAGCCCGGGGTCGCGCTCGAGCGGCTGATCTTGAAGCGGTCGCGGGCGCCGCCGGACCAGCCGCGGAAGCCCTGCGGGTCGAAGACGCCGAGGTCGATGACGTTCTGGCTGTAGCCCAGGCCGGTGTCGTGCGGCGGGTCGTGGGTGTAGGACACCTCGATCGAGCGGATCCCCTTCGGCACCTCGATCGGCAGGTAGACCCAGTCGCGCGCGTTGCCCGGGTCGAAGTGGCCCTTGAAGACCTGCGTCGACGTCGCGCCGGCCGCCGCCGGTGCGAAGGACATCAGGGCCGCGGTGGTGGCGACGCCGGCTCCGGAGAGGAGCAGGGAGCGACGGTCGAGATGCTGCACGCGCGCACTCTATGTGACCGTCGTCGCGGGTTTCGGGTGGGACGGAGGGGCGCCGTACCCTTGTCGACTGTCATGACGCGCACGTACGAGGTCCGCACCTACGGGTGCCAGATGAACGTCCACGACTCCGAGCGGCTCTCCGGCCTGCTGGAGGACGCGGGCTACGCCGCCGTCCCCACGGGCGAGCAGGCGGACGTCGTCGTCTTCAACACCTGCGCGGTGCGCGAGAACGCCGACAACAAGCTCTACGGCAACCTCGGCCACCTCGCGCCGATCAAGGCCGCGACGCCGGGCATGCAGATCGCCGTCGGCGGCTGCCTGGCGCAGAAGGACCGCTCGACGATCACCCGGAAGGCTCCGTGGGTCGACGTCGTCTTCGGCACCCACAACATCGGCTCCCTGCCGGCGCTGCTCGAACGGGCGCGCGTGCAGGAGGAGGCCCAGGTCGAGATCCTCGAGTCGCTCGAGGTCTTCCCGTCCACGCTGCCGACCCGCCGCGAGTCGGCGTACGCCGCGTGGGTGTCGGTGTCGGTGGGCTGCAACAACACCTGCACGTTCTGCATCGTCCCGTCGCTGCGCGGCAAGGAGAAGGACCGCCGGCCCGGCGAGATCCTCGCCGAGGTCGAGGCCCTGGTCGCCGAGGGGGTCTCGGAGATCACGCTGCTGGGTCAGAACGTCAACGCGTACGGCGTGGAGTTCGGCGACCGCCAGGCCTTCTCGAAGCTGCTTCGCGCGTGCGGCGAGATCGAGGGTCTCGAGCGGGTGCGCTTCACCAGCCCGCACCCGGCGGAGTTCACCGACGACGTCATCGAGGCGATGGCCGAGACGCCCACCGTGATGCCGCAGCTGCACATGCCGCTGCAGTCCGGCTCCGACAAGGTGCTCAAGGACATGCGCCGGTCCTACCGGTCGTCGAAGTACCTCGGCATCATCGAGCGGGTCCGCGCCGCGATGCCGGACGCGGCGATCACCACCGACATCATCGTCGGCTTCCCCGGCGAGACCGAGGAGGACTTCCAGCAGACGCTGGACGTCGTCGCGAGGTCGCGCTTCTCGAGCGCGTTCACCTTCCAGTACTCCAAGCGCCCCGGCACCCCGGCCGCCACGCTGCCGGACCAGGTCCCGCCCGCGGTCGTGAAGGACCGCTACGAGCGCCTCGTCGCGCTGGTCGACCAGATCGCCTGGGAGGAGAACAAGGCGCTCGTCGGCCGCCGCGTCGAGCTGATGGTCGCCGAGGGCGAGGGCCGCAAGAACAAGGACACCCACCGGCTCTCCGGTCGCGGCCCCGACAACCGGCTCGTCCACTTCGCGCCTCCGCCCGGCGTCGAGGTGCGGCCGGGCGACATGGTGACCGTGGAGATCACGTACGCCGCGCCGCACCACCTGGTCGCCGACACCTTCGTCGCGGCCCGCCGTACCCGCTCGGGCGACGCCTGGGCGGCGCGCACCGCCGCCCCGGCCACGCCGGCCGGGGTCTCGTTGGGCATGCCGGCGATCGGCGTACCCGCCCCGCTCCCGGAGGCCGACGCCTGTGCCCGCTGACGCACCGACCATCCTCGCGACGTCCGGTGGCTGGGCGCCGCACGACCGCCTCCGCTGGGGCGTCGGACCGCTGACCGACCACGCCGTCGAGCTCGCCGGCGTCACCGGCCGGGCGCCCAAGGTGACCTTCCTCGGCACGGCGTGCGGCGACGACGCCGGGCTCTACCGCGACTTCTACAACGCCGCTCAGGACAAGGGCTTCCACGCCTCGCACCTGCAGCTCTTCACGATGCCGAACGTCGAGGACGTCACCGCCCACCTGCTCGACCAGGACGTCGTGTGGGTGTGGGGCGGCAGCGTCGCCGGGCTGCTCGCGATGTGGCGGCTGCACGGCGTCGACGACGCCATGCGGGCGGCGTGGGAGGCCGGCGTGGTGCTGACCGGCGTCTCGGCCGGCTCGATCTGCTGGCACGTCGGCGGCACCACCGACTCCTTCGGCCCGGACCTGCGGCCGATCACCAACGGCCTCGGCCTGCTGCCCTTCTCCAACGGGGTGCACTACGACTCCGAGGAGCAGCGCCGACCGCTCTTCCAGTCGCTGATCGCCGACGGCACGCTGCCGTCCGGCTACGCCACCGACGACGGCGCCGGCGTGCTCTACCGGGGCACCAAGATGGTCGAGGCGTTCACCGAGAAGGACGGCGCCGCGGCGTACTTCGTGGAGGCCGGCCCGGACGGCACCGCGGTCGAGACGGAGCTCGACGTCACGCGCCTGCGCTGACCTCTATCCACAGGCGCTCGCGGGCGCCTTGATCGGCCATGCCGTCTCAACGGAGGGTCTTCTCCCGTCACGTCCTCTCGGGAAGGAACCCACCCTCATGCGCAAGCTCGCCATCGCGACCGTCGTCCTCGGCGCCGTCGCCACCCTGCTCACCACCGCCGGTGCGTCGACCGCGGCGACCGGGTACGACGCCCGCGCCCACATGTCCGGCCACCGCACCTGCACCAAGGACGCCCGCGTCGGCGTCACCCAGCGCCGGATCGTCCTCGACAACTCGCGGTCCGCGCACCGCGCGCAGTTCAAGGTCGTCCGCAACGGCGACCACGACGCCGACCCCGTCGTCTACGTCTGGGTCCCGGCCGCCGCCAAGAAGCGGGTCACCGTCTCGGTCCCGCAGCGGACCACCGTCTCGGTGCGGGTCCGTGTCCCCGAGATGGGCCGCGAGGACCTGCGGCTCTCCGCGACCGTCCGCGCCCTCGACTCCTGCTACGTCGCCCGCGTCGCGCCGAAGGCGTCCCTCGGCGGCGTCTCCTGCCAGGGCTCCGACTCGGTCGCCCAGATCGTCCTCGACAACCGGGACACCACCGACGAGAAGGTCGCCTACGCCGTCGCCTCGTCGTACGGCGACTCCACCGCCTCGTTCACCGTCCGCCCCGCGTCGTCGAGCAACTACTACCTGACCGTCCCCACCGGCCGCTCCACCCACGTCGACGTCCGAGCCGCCGGCAAGCGCCTGCTCGCCACCGACATCGCCGCCGTCAGCTGCCCCTGACGGACCGGGTCGGGCGTCCTCCCGCCGGAGGACGCCGACCTGTGGTCGGGGCGCGCGGGCTTCCCGCTGGTTGAGGTGCGAGGAGCGTCAGCGACGAGCCTCGAAACCCGGGGAGCCGGGAGTCGGCGTCCGGGGAAAGGTGTGAGCGTGTCCCGGGTCGGCCTATTCGCGCCGGTGGAAGCTGACTGATCCCTTCGGGCCGCGGCTCATGCCGTACGCGTTGTCGTGGGCACGCATGTGGTGCCAGTGGCAGAGCCCGATGGCGTTGGCGAGGTCGGTGCGGCCACCTTTCGACCATTCCCGGATGTGGTGGGCGTGGAGGCCGGTCGTCCGGTCGCAGCCCTCGGTCGCGCACTGGCCGTGCTGGCGGAGCGTGATCGCGATCCGTTGGGCCTGGGAGTGGAGCCGCTGCTCGCGGCCCAGGTCCAGTACTTCGGACTTGCCGTTGAGGACGACGGGGAGGATCCCGGCCTCGCAGGCCAGCTGCCTCGCGAGGGCGGAGGAGATGCGGTCGCCGGTGTCGAGGATGGTCCCGGCCTGCTCGAGCCGCCCCATCAGCGACTCTTCGGAGATCGTCACGAGGAGGGTGGCGTTGAGGCCGCCGAGCTTGGGGAGCTTGTTCTTCGGGAACCGCATGAGGAGCTCGTAGAACGCCTGCCCCTGAGCCTCGGGACCGGTCCGGACAGCGGCGAGGTGGCCGGTGCCGGCGCCCTTGGTGGCGTTCTGGTGCTTGGCAGCCATCACCGCGGCCAGGATCTTCCGCAACGCGGCGCCGCCGAGCTGCGGCATCTTGAACGACCCACAGGTCGACCCTTCGCCGTCGTCCCAGACCTTCAGGTACATCGACCGCAGCGCCTCGGCCTCTTGGCGTTCAAGGATCTCGGCCTCGCGGGCGTCGGCGCCGTCGGGGTCGATCACCTCCCACAACCGCCGCCCGAGCCGGTCCAACGCTTTCGCGTCGTGCTCGGCCGCGAGGTCGAGGAGGTGCTGCTCCGCCTTGACCCTCTGCTCGGCGGTGGTCTCGTCGGGGAGGGTGTCGACCCACCGCAGGATCACCCGGGCCTGGTCGCGACCGATCACCCCGGCCGCGAGCGCGCGACGGGTGTACGGGTGGGCGTGCAGGTCCTTGCCGAGCTTCACGATCGCGTGGGCTGCGGCGCGGGTGGTCCGGGTCTGGTTGGCCAGCCACACCGCGGTCGAGGACGCACCGCGGTCCTGCCCGACGTTTTGGTCGTCGGCGTGCCGCGCGACCCGGGCCTCGAGCTCGGCGACCTGCGCCTTCAGTGACTGAAGCTCGACGAGTGCACTGGCTGCCTCGGTGTCGCTCATCGACCAGACCGGAGCGTCGGCGATCGAGGTCAGATCAGCACTGGCGTGCGCGATCGCCACCGACACTCGGTGGGTGGGAGTCGCGCTTGTTGCCATGCCTCAACTCAAGCACTGGCCACCGACACTGAGATGCTCAGAACCCCCGTATTCACAGGGCTCTGGGTCACAGGATGGTCACGATCCCGAGCCGTGTTCCGGACATCGGGCCGTGGTTGGCTTGCCGGGGTTTCGAGGCTCGTCGCTGGCGCTCCTCGCACCTCAACCACCGTGCCGAGACCACCGGAAACCCGGGAGGCGACGCCGACCCGAAGCGCGCCGTACCCGCCTTTGCTGCCTGTCGGCGAGCAGTCCGTGTCCTCCCGCAGGACGAAGGTCAGCTCGCCGGGTTTCGAGGCTCGTCGCTGGCGCTCCTCGCACCTCAACCACCGTGCCGAGATCACCGGAAATCCGGGAGGCGACGTCGACCCGAAGCGCGCCGTACCCGCCGTTGCTGCCTGTCGGCGAGCAGTCCGTGTCCTCCCGCAGGCCGAAGGTCAGCTCACCGGGTTGCGAGGCTCAGGCGCCACAGCGCCTTCGCACCTCAACCAGCGGAGTGGCTCAGGCGCCAGGGCGTCTTCGCACGTCGACCAGCGCGGAAGCTAGTCCGTGCGGTACGGGTGGTCCTGCGAGCGCGGATCCTTGCTGGGGTAGCCCGCCTTCGGCGGGACGCCGTCCGGGTTGTCCTCCGGGTTGCCGACGGACTGCTCGGGGAGGGTCTCCTCGTCGGGGTCGCGCTCGTGCTCGGACACGTCGCGGGTGCCGTCGTCCCCGTGCTGGTTCGAATTGGAGGCGCGCAACTCCTCCTCGGGGTTCTTCTCCGGGTTGAGTCCACTCATGCCGGGGACTCCTTGTCCGGCTCGCCGTCGGCCTCGGTGCCGCTCTCGTCGCGGGTGGCCTTGGTGGAGGTGTCCTCGGCCTCGCCGACCTCCTTCAGGACCGGGTCGGGGACCTTCTCCGCGATCGCCGGGTTGTCCGCCAGGGGCGGATCGGGGATCGCGCCGCCGGACTCCGGGTCCTCGGGCGGCGCGTCGGGGCCACCGGCCGGCGGCTCGCCGGGCTCGATCTCGGGTTCGGGCATCTTGCCGAGGTCAGGCATGGGCGCTCCGTTCAGAATCCGAAGGTGGAGTACGCCGTCGTCGTACCCGCTCGCAGCGCCTCCAACACGGACCGCTCGTGCGGGACGACCGGGTCGGGCAGCTCCGCGAGGGGGCACCACCGCAGCTCGGCGGCCTTCTCGGGCTCCACGATCCGCGGCTCGCCGGACCACGACCGCGCGGTGAAGAAGAAGTCGATCCGCTCGTCGATCGGCTCCCCGCCGCGGGTGCGCTGCATCGCGGTCACGAAGGTCAGGTCGAGGTCGGACACGCCGATCTCCTCGCGGGCCTCGCGGTGCGCGGCGTCGTACGCCGTCTCGCCCTGCTCGACGTGACCCGCCGCGGCCGCGGCCCAGTGGTCGTCCATGTAGCCGGTGTTCTGGCGCAGCTGCAGCAGCACCTCGGCGCCGGTGGCGCCGTCGCGCAGCAGGAAGACGTACGACGCCGGCACGACCACGAAGCGGCCGTGCGTGGGATCTCCCGTCACGCGTCGTCCTCCGGGTCCTCGACGTCGTGGGGGGTCAGCTCCGCCTCGCCCTGCTCGCCGTAGACGGTGCCGGTGTCCTCGGAGACGGGGGACTCCTCCTCCTCTGGCAGCGGATCCTCGTGGAAGTCGAACTCGCTCATCTCACTCACCTCCAGAGCCGTCGGACGGCTCGTCGAGCGACGTCTCCGCATTCTCCTCCTGCTCCTCGGCGGACGTCGTGCGGTCGCCGGCGCCGGGCAGCTCGCTGTCGTGCTCGCCCGGCGGGGTCTGCTCGCCGTCGGTGGCGGTCGGCTCGTCGTTCTCCTCGGGCACGGGTGCGGTCATGCTTGCCACACTAACCACATGCCGACCACCTCAACCCCGCCGATCGTGGCCGTCGTCGGCGCCACCGCCTCCGGCAAGACCGGGCTGTCGCTCGACCTCGCCGAGCGCCTCGACGGCGAGGTGGTCAACACCGACGCGATGCAGGTCTACCGCGGCATGGACATCGGTACGGCGAAGCTCCCGGTCGCCGAGCGCCGCGGCATCCCGCACCACCTCCTGGACACCCTCGGCGTCCGCGACCCCGCGACGGTCGCGGAGTTCCAGGGCTGGGCGCGCGCCGAGATCGGGACCATCCGCGGGGCCGGGCGCACCCCGGTCCTCGTCGGCGGCAGCGCGCTCTACACCCGCGCGATCGTCGACCGCTTCGAGTTCCCCGGCACCGACGAGGCCGTCCGCGCCCGGCTGGAGGCGGAGCTCGACGAGGTCGGCAGCGCCGTCCTCCACGAGCGCCTCCGTCAGGTCGACCCCGAGGCCGCCGACCGGATCCTGGTCGAGAACGGCCGCCGGATCGTCCGCGCCCTCGAGGTCGTCGAGATCACCGGCCGGCCCTTCACGGCCTCCCTGCCCACGCTGGACTACGCCGACCCGCGGACCATCCAGCTCGGCGTCGACATCGACCGGCCGACCCTCGACGTCCGCATCGAGGAGCGCGTGGACGCGATGTTCGGCGCCGGCTTCGTCGACGAGGTCGAGCGGCTCCTCGACGAAGGGTTGGCCGAGGGCCGCACCGCCCCGACCGCCATCGGCTACCGCGAGGTGATCGCGCACCTCCGCGGCGAGCTCACCTACGTCGAGGCACGCGACCGGACCGTCTTCGCCACCCGACGCTTCGCGCGCCGCCAGGACTCGTGGTTCCGCAAGGACCCGCGCGTCGTCTGGCTCCGGTACGACGACCCCGACCTCGCCGACCGGGCGGTCGCCGAGGTGAGCAAGATCGGTCAAGCAGCGACCGGCCCCTGACCACCAGACTGGGTCCATGACCGAGCGCGACCGTCTCCGCGAGCTCCTCGACGCGGTGCTCGACGAGCAGCACGGCAGCCTCGCGGAGATGGCCGGCGGCGCGTTCGCCTCGCCGTACCACTTCTCCCGCCAGCTCACCGCAGGCGCCGGCGAGCCGCCGGTGGCGATGCGCCGGCGGGTGATGCTGGAGCGGGCCGCCTGGCAGCTTCGCCGCGGCACCTCGGTGACCGACGCGGCGTTCGCGGCCGGCTACGAGTCGGTCGAGGGCTTCGCCCGCGCCTACGCCCGCGCGTACGGCGGCCCGCCCAGCGAGCCCCTGACGGGAAGCCACTGGCTGCCCGCGCCCAACGGCATCCACTTCCACCCGCCCATGTCGCTGTGGGTGCACACCGGGGAGCAGACGATGACCCAGCCGCTGGACCTCCTGGTCCACCACGACCTCGACGACACCCGCTACCTCCTCGAGCAGGCCAAGCAGCTCAGCGACGAGGACTACCGGCGCGACGCCGGCCCGGCGCTGCTGACCTGGGAGGGCGACGAGGCCAGCGTCGCCCGGGTGCTCGAGCGCCTCGTCCTCACCCTCGAGGTGTGGCTCGCCGCGATCCTCGGCGAGGACTTCCCGGCCGAGGCCGCCGACGACCCCGGCACGCTGCTGCAGCGTCACGACGTGGCCGCGGCGCGCTGGCTGGAGATGGTCCGCGACGTCGAGCGCCGCGGCGGGTGGGAGGACCGCATCGTCGATGCGCTCTGCGAGCCGCCCGAGAGCTTCGTGCTCGGCAGCATCGTCGCCCACGTGCTGACCTACTCCGCCCACCGCCGCCTCGGCGTCCGCGCGATGCTGCGCGGCCTCGGCGTCGAGGTGGACGAGGGCGACCCGATCAACTGGCTGCGCCGCCAGAACGACCGACAGGATGGAGAAGCCGGATGACCACGATCTACTACACCGCGAGCTCCCTCGACGGCTTCATCGCCGACCCGGACAACTCCCTCGACTGGCTGCTCAGCAGGGACATCGACCCGGAGGGCCTGATGAGCTTCGGGGGCTTCCGGGCCGAGGTCGGCGCCGGCGCGGTCGGCGCGACGACGTACCAGTGGGTGCTCGACCAGGAGGGCGACCAGTGGGACGCCTCGCTCCCGACCTGGGTCTTCACCCACCGCGACCTCGCGCCCCAGGACGGCGTCACCTTCACCACCGACGACGTACGCCGGGTCCATGCGGCGATGACCGGGGCCGCCGCGGGCAAGAACATCTGGCTGATGGGCGGCGGCGACCTGGTGGGGCAGTTCGCCGACGCCGGCCTGCTCGACGAGGTGTGGGTGCAGTACGCCCCCGTCGTGCTGGGCGGGGGAGCGCCGCTCCTGCCCCGTCGGCTCGAGCTGAGCCTGGAGGAGCTGGGCCGCAACCGGGAGTTCCTCTGCGCCCGCTACACCGTTTCGCCGCCGGGGTGACCGGGCACGGGACAGTGCATGCGCCGTCTCGGGATCGTCGTACCGCTCGCCCTGCTCACCAGTCTCGTCGTCGCGTCACCGGGTCACGCTGACCCCGGCCCGCCCAAGAAGGCCGTCGCGCGCGGGACCGGCGGGGCGGTCACCTCGGTCGACCCGTACGCCACGCGGATCGGGCTGAAGGTGCTCCGGGAGGGCGGCAACGCCACCGACGCCGCGATCGCGACGGCGGCCGCGCTCGGAGTCACCGAGCCCTTCAGCTCCGGCATCGGTGGGGGCGGCTACTTCGTCCACTACTCCGCCAAGACCGGCAAGGTGCAGACCATCGACGGGCGAGAGACCGCGCCGGCCGCGATGGAGCACGACGCCTTCATCAACCCGCAGACCGGCAAGCCCTACAACTTCTCGCCGCAGCTGGTGACCAGCGGCGTCTCCGTCGGCGTCCCCGGCACCCTGGCCACCTGGCAGCGCGCGCTCGACCGCTGGGGCACCCGCTCGCTGGGCCGCTCGCTGAAGCCGGCGACCGCGCTCGCCCGGCACGGGTTCACCGTCGACGACACCTTCCGCGGTCAGGTGCAGCAGAACGAGAAGCGCTTCAAGGCCTTCACCTCCACCCGCGACCTCTACTACGCCGGCGGCCACGCGCCGCGGGTCGGCTCGACCTTCCACAACCCCGACCTCGCCCGCACCTACCGGCTCATCGCGCAGCGCGGCCCGAAGGCGCTCTACCGCGGCCGGCTGGCCGACGAGATCGTCGACGCCGTCCAGGACCCGCCGACCGTGAGGCACCCGCACCTGCCGGTCCCGGTCGGCTCGATGGTGGCCCGGGACCTCCGCCGATACCGGGCGCTCGACCAGGCACCGACGAGGATCGGCTACCGCGGCCTCGACGTCTACGGCATGGCCCCGTCGTCGTCCGGCGGCTCGACGGTCGGCGAGGCACTCAACATCCTCGAGCGCTACGACCTCTCCAGCCTGCCCAAGGCCGACGCCCTGCACCTCTACCTCGAGGCCAGCGCGCTCGCCTTCGCCGACCGCAACGCCTACGTCGGCGACCCGTCGCAGGTCGACGTGCCGCTCGCCGACCTGCTCTCCGACGACTACGCCGCCGAGCGGGCCTGCCAGATCAGCGGCGGCTCGACGATGGACAAGCCGGTCGACGCCGGTGACGTCACGTCGTACGACGGGGTGTGCGGCGACGGCGGGAGCGCCTCCACCAACACCATCGAGAACGAGAACACCCAGACCACCAACCTCACGGTCGTCGACAAGTGGGGCAACGTCGTCGAGTACACGCTCACCATCGAGCAGACCGGCGGCTCCGGGATCGTCGTGCCGGGTCGGGGCTTCCTGCTCAACAACGAGCTCACCGACTTCAGCGCGGAGTACGACGCGGACGACCCCAACCGGATCGAGCCGCTCAAGCGGCCGCGCAGCTCGATGTCGCCGACGATCGTGCTGAAGGACGGGGCGCCGTACGTCGCGGTCGGCTCGCCGGGTGGCGCCACGATCATCACGACCGTGCTGCAGATCCTGGTGGACCGGCTCGACCTCGGGATGAGCCTCCCCGAGGCGATCGCGGCGCCGCGCGCGACCCAGCAGAACAGTGCCGAGGACCTTGCCGAGCCGGCGTTCGTCCGGAGGTACGGCGATGCGCTGGAGGCGCTCGGCCACCAGGTCGAGACCTACGAGGACATCTTCACCGGCACCCACGAGATCGGCGCCGCGACCGGCATCGAGCTGCGCAAGGACGGCAGCCTCGTGGCGGCCGCCGAGCCGAAGCGACGGGGTGGCGGCTCGGCGATGGTCGTCACACCGAAATGAGTGGAGGGGAGCGGTGACCCCACGGGTACCGTGAACGGGTGACGACCGCCCCCGCCAGGACCGACTGGACCGAGATCACCACGGTCGACGACCTCGTCGACCTCCTCGGCGAGCCCCACGCCCGTGCCCGCGACAAGGGCCGCACTGCGCTGCTCGACGTCGACCGCGACTGGCTGGCCGCGGCGCCGTTCTGCGTGATGGCGACGGCGTCGGCGACCGGCGCCTGCGACGCGTCCCCGAAGGGCGACCCGGCCGGGCAGCTGGTCCACGTCATCGACGACACGACGATCGCGATCGCGGAGCGGCCCGGCAACAAGCGCGCCGACGGCTACAAGAACATCCTCCAGAACCCCCACGTCGGCCTGAACTTCCTCATCCCCGGCCGCGGCGACACCCTGCGGATCAACGGCCGCGCGCGGCTGGTCAGCGAGGCGCCGTTCTTCGACGAGATGGTGGTCAAGGGCCACCGGCCGATCCTCGCGGTGGTCGTCGAGATCGAGGAGGTCTTCTTCCACTGCGCGAAGGCCTTCCTGCGGTCCGGTCTCTGGAAGCCCGAGACGTGGGACCCGAACGGCGTCGTCCCGCGGCGCGCGGTGATCGCGCGCGACGTCGAGCCCAGCGGCATGTCGCTCGAGCAGCTCGACGACTACTACAAGCCCGAGAACTACGAGAAGGGCATGTACTGACGTGCCCGGCTACCCCTTCCTCAAGGGCCACGGCACGGAGAACGACTTCGTGCTGCTGCCCGACCACGACGGCAGCGTCCACGGCGGTCTGACCGACGAGGAGATGGCCGCGCGGGTGCGGGCGCTCTGCGACCGGCGCGCGGGCATCGGCGGTGACGGCGTGCTGCGCGTCGTACGCCGGGGCGCGGACGAGGGCGTCCGGTGGTTCATGGACTACCGCAACGCCGACGGCTCGGTCTCGGAGATGTGCGGCAACGGCATCCGGGTCTTCGCCCAGCACCTCTTCGACGAGGGCCTGGCCGACCCGCGCGAGCCGCTGCCGGTCGACACCCGCGACGGCGTCAAGACGATCACCGTCGAGGCCGACGGACAGCTGACCGTCGACATGGGCGTCCCGCAGGTGCTCGGCGAGACCAAGGTGGCGGTCGGCGACCACGCCTGGCCCGCGCAGCACGTCGACATGGGCAACCCGCACGCCGTCGCCTTCGTCGAGTCGCTCGACCGGCACGGCCCGGTCGGTCCGCTGCTGGACGAGCCCGACTACGACCACGCGGTCTACCCGGCCGGCGTCAACGTGGAGTTCGTCGTACGCCGCGGCGACGGCCACGTGGCGATGCGCGTGCACGAGCGCGGCTCGGGCGAGACCCGCTCCTGCGGCACCGGCGCCTGCGCGGTGGCGGTCGCGGCCGCGGTCGCCGACGGGCGCGGCCCGGGCTCGACGTACCGCGTCGACCTGCCCGGCGGCACCCTCACCATCGCGTGGACCGCCGACGACCGGATCCTGATGACCGGCCCGGCTGTCGTCGTGGCCCGGGGGACCACCGGCCTGTAACGGGTTCTATGCTCCGGGCCATGGACATCAACGGAGCCAGTGCCATCGTCACGGGCGGCGCGTCGGGCATCGGTGCCGCGGCCGCCCGCCAGCTCGCCGCCAAGGGCGCGGTCGTCGTCGTCGCCGACCTGCAGGCCGACAAGGGCGAGGCGCTCGCCCACGAGATCGGCGGCGTCTTCGCCCAGGTCGACGTCACCAACACCGACCAGATCAAGGCCGCGGTCGACGCGGCCGCCGAGATCGCCCCGCTGCGCGCGGTCGTCAACTCGGCCGGCATCGGCTGGGCCCAGCGCACCATCGGCCGCGACGGCGAGTTCGACTCCGCCCACGACCTCGACGCCTTCCGCAAGGTGATCGCGATCAACCTGATCGGCACCTTCGACATGACCCGTCTCGCCGCGACCGCGATGAGCCGCAACGAGCCCGACGCCGACGGCTGCCGCGGCGCCATCTGCAACCTCGCCTCGGTCGCCGCGTTCGACGGCCAGATCGGCCAGGCGTCCTACTCCGCCTCCAAGGGCGGCGTCGTCGGCATGACCCTCCCGGTCGCCCGCGACCTGGCCGCCTCCGGCATCCGCCTCAACACCGTCGCCCCCGGCCTGATCGACACCCCGATCTACGGCGAGGGTGAGGGCGCCGAGGCGTTCAAGGCCAAGCTCGGCGAGAGCGTGCTCTTCCCCAAGCGCCTCGGCGTCCCGGACGAGCTGGCCAGCATGGTCGTCGAGTGCATCACCAACAGCTACATGAACGCCGAGGTGGTCCGCGTCGACGGCGGCATCCGGATGCCCCCCAAGTAGCCGACCCGTCAGGAGCGGCCCATGCGGGCCAGGATCTTCGTCTGGCGGTCGGCGTCGTCCGGCACGTCGACCGGCTGCCGGAAGACGCCCTCGTCGTAGGCGTGGTCACCGAAGCCGACGAACGCCTGGTCAAGGGCGTCCATGTCGGCCTCGGTGAAGGTCGTGGGGGATCCCTGCGAGCTGCCGAGGTCCCAGCCGTGGACGACCAGGTCGAAGCCGTAGAAGTCGTCGAGGGTCGCGCCGATCGTCGTCCGGCCGAAGAACCCGTCGTACTCCCGCGCTCGTACGTCGTCGTCGACGACGTCGCGGACGGCGGCCAGGTGCGCCGCCCACACCTCCTCGGGCGACCCGCTCGGCCGGTCGCCGAGCTCGAGGTCGGACCGGGTGAAGTAGTCGCGCTCGGTGTCGACGACGTGGTCGACCAGGTCGGCGGCGGTCCAGCCCTCGCAGGGGCTGGCGGCGGACCAGTCGCTGGTCGCGGAGACGGTGGCGGTGAAGCGGTCGGCGGCGTCGTCGTAGAAGGTCATGCCTCCACGATCGCGTGCCGATGTCGGAGGCTCTTGCAAGAATCCGACACATGACCGGCCCGCGTTCGATCGACCCCACGGAGCGAGCCCACCTCCTCGACGAGACCGGCTACACCCCGCCGATCCACCGCTACGCCCCGAGCCCGCCGCTGGCGGACGCCGTACGCCGCTACTGGATGCCGGTCTGGTCGCTGCCCGACGGTGCGACCTCGGTGCAGCGGGTGCTGCAGTACCCCGTCTGCCTGACGGTGATCTCGCACGAGTACGCGATCCTGGTCGGCCCGAGCAGCGGCCTGTCCACCCAGGAGCTCGCCGGCTCCGGCTGGGCGCTCGGCACGATGTTCCAGCCCGCTGTCGGCACGACGCTCGCCGACGGGCCCGTCGACCGGCTCACCGACCAGGTCGTCCCGCTCCCCGACGAGGCGCTCGTCGCGCGGGTCCGCGCGACGATCGGGGACGACCCCGACGACCCGGCCCGGCGCGTCGAGGCGGTCGCCGCCATGGAGGAGTGGATCGCCGGCCTGCTGCCGATCGACGAGGAGGGGCTGCTCGTCAACGCGATCGTCGAGCACGTCGAGGGCGACCCGGCCGTGCAGCGGGTGAGCCAGGTCTGCGAGAAGTTCGCGATCACCGAGCGCACCCTCCAGCGCCTCACCGCCCGGCGGATCGGGCTCTCGCCCAAGTGGCTGGTGCAGCGCCGCCGCCTCCACGAGGCAGCGGAGCGGCTGAGCGACGCCGGCCCCGACCTCGCGCGCGTCGCCGCCGACCTCGGCTACGCCGACCAGGCCCACTTCGGCCGCGACTTCAAGGCCGTCACCGGCCTGACGCCGGGGGAGTTCGCCGCCGAGCCCCGCTGATCATCATCTGTACGCCGACACGACACGTCGGCGTACGGGTCCCGTCGGCCGCACTCGCCAGCGTGCGGGCCATGGTCCTCCTCGGGAGACGGGCCGCCCTGGCAGCCGGGGTGGCGATCGGAGGGACGCCGGGACTCGTGGTCGCCGGCCTGCGCAGCGGATCGGCGTCGCTGGTCCGCGACCGGATCCACCTCACGTCGGGCGCCCGGTCGGGCGAGGTCACCACGTCCTCGGCGGTGCTCTGGGCGCGGGCGTCGGCGGACGCGCGAATGTCGGTGCGACTGTCCAGCAATGGCCGGCTGGTGCGCCGGATGTCCGGCGGTTGGGCCGACGAGCGCACCGACCACACCGCGCGGCTGATGGTCGACGGGCTCGCGCCCGGGCGCCGGTACGACGCGGAGGTGTCCTTCACCGCGCCGGACGGGACGTCCAGCGCCCCGGAGCTGATCAGCTTCAGCACCGCGCCGGTGCACGCCGCGGCGCAGTCGTTCGTGTGGTCCGGCGACACCTGCGGGCAGGGCTTCGGGATCAACCCGGACCTCGGCGGGCTGACGGCGTACCGCGCGATGCTCGACACGCGTCCCGACTTCTTCCTCCACTGCGGCGACACGATCTACGCCGACATCGAGATCGACGCGACGGTGCGCGAGCCGACCGGCGACCTCTGGCGCAACGTGGTCGCCGAGGGGGTCGGCAAGGTCGCCGAGACCCTCGAGGAGTTCCGCGGCCGGCACCGCTACCCGCTGCTCGACGACAACGTCCGGGCCCTCTACGCCGAGGTCCCCACCGTCAGCCAGTGGGACGACCACGAGACCTGCAACAACTGGTACCCGGGCGAGGTGCTCGACGACAGCCGCTACACCGAGCGGAGCTGCGACGTCCTGGCCGCCCGCGGCCGGCGCGCGTGGCAGGAGTACCAGCCGGTGCCGGTGCGCCGGATGGTCGACCGCGGCGGCGACGGCTACGCCCGGCAGCGGATCTACCGGAAGGTCCCGCGGGGCCAGCACCTCGACCTCTTCGTGCTCGACATGCGCTCCTACCGCGGACCCAATCCGACCTCGGCCGAGGCCGGCCAGCCCGGGCTGCTCGGCACCGATCAGGAGGCCTGGCTGATCCGCGAGGTCGCCGCCTCGACCGCGACCTGGAAGGTCATCTCCGCCGACCTGCCGATCTCCGCGCCCTCCAACCACAGCGACGACCTCGACAGCGCCGCCAACCTCGACAGCGGCCAGCCCACCGGTCGCGAGCCCGAGATCGCCCGCGTGCTCTCGGCGTTCAAGCGGCACGGGGTCCGCAACGTGGTGTGGCTGACCGCCGACGTGCACTACACCGCGGCCTACCACTACCGCCCGGACCGCGCGGCCTACACCGACTTCGACCCCTTCTGGGAGTTCATCTCCGGCCCGGTCGCGGCCGGCACGTTCAGCGTCAAGGACTCCTCGCTGGACGGCACCTTCGGCCCCGAGGTCGTCTACTCCAAGGGCAACGAGACGACGTCGTGGACGCAGTCGCCGCGGGCCGGCAACCAGTTCTTCGGCCACGTGCACATCGACGCCGACGGGCTGCTGACCGTGACCCTGTACGACGGGGCGGGCACGGCGCTCTGGTCGCAGGGGCTGGAGCCGGTCAGCTGACCTCGACCACCAGGTCCGCCCGGGCGGCCGCCGCCTCGACCAGCGCCGCGTTGGCGTCGTCCACCCGCGCCACCCACGCCGCGGCCTCGGCGGGCGACTTGCCGAACTCCACGTGCCGGGCGACCAGCCGCGTCCGGCGTACGTCGTCGGCGACGTGGAGGTGCCAGACCACGTCGAGCTGCTCGCGCACGGCGCGCCAGCGAGGCTCGTCGAGCAGCAGGTAGTTGCCCTCGGTGACCACCGTGCCGCGCGGGGGCACCCACAGCGCGCCGGCCAGCGGCTGCTCGAGCTCGCGCTCGAAGACCGGCGCCACCGCCTCGCCGAGCCGCACCCGGGCCAGGAGCGCGGCGTACCCCTCCGCGTCGAAGGTCTCGGGGGCGCCCTTGCGGTCGCGCAGCCCGCGCCGCACGAGCTCGCGGTCGGCGTAGTGGAAGCCGTCCATCGGCACGACCGGCAGGCCCAGCGCCTGCGCGAGGGTCGACTTCCCGACGCCCGGGGCGCCGGTGATGCCGAGCAGACGGATGCCGTCCGGGACGGGTGGGATTCTCACGGGGCCACCGTAGAGTCAGCAGATCATGCCCGTCCCGCTCCACGCCCTCCTCGCCGCCACCCTGGCGCTGGCCCCCGTGCCCGCCGGGGGACTGGACGCCTCCTTCGGCGACCGCGGCAAGGCGTACGCCGACTTCGGCGCCGGCCGGGACACCGAGATCGCCGCCGACCTGGCCGTCACCGGCAAGGGGCAGGTGCTCGCCGTCGGCACGGTCGAGACCGGTGGCGTGAGCCGGTGGGCGGTGGCCCGGTGGAGGCGCAACGGCGCCCTCGACCACGGCTTCAGCGGCAACGGTCGCGCGGTCACCGCGATCGGTGACTCGGACGCCGCGCACACCGTCGAGCTGCGCGGCTCGGGGCGCTCGCTGGTCGGCGGGACCTCCGACGGCCGGTTCGCCCTGGTCGCCTACCGCGCCGACGGCACGCTCGACCCGGGCTGGGGCACCGACGGCGTCGTCACCACCGACCTCCCGGCCGGCGCCGCGACCGTGCTCGACCTGCTCCTCCTGGACGACGGCTCGGTGCTCGCGGGCGGGATCGCCGGCGACCGCCTCGCGGTCGCGCACTACGGCGCCGACGGGGAGCTCGTCGACGTCGTGACGTCCGCGCACCCGTTCGCGGGCACGGTCAACGGCGTGGAGGTCCAGCCCGACGGCAGCCTGCTCGCGACCGGCGTCGGCGTCACCGACGACGACGGGGTCCGCGGCGTCCGCACCGAGTGGGTCGACGCCGCCGGGCTGCCCGAGCCGGGCTTCGGCACCGCCGGCGGGGTCACGACGTACGCCGCCGACAGCGAGGGCAACCTCGGCAACGTCGTGCGCCACCAGCCCGACGGCACAGTGCTGGTCGGCGGCTCGGCGTACGGCCCGGGCGACTATCGCTACCAGATGCTGCTGCGCTACCTGCCCGACGGCAGCCTCGACCCGTCGTTCGGCCGCGGCGACGGCTACACCGACGACCTCTTCGACTACTACTCCCAGGCCGACGACCTCGCCGTCCAGGACGACGTCCGGATCGTCGCGGTCGGCTGGGCCGCCGGCGAGGACCCGCACCGGGTGGCGGTCTCGCGGTACACCGCTGCCGGGGTCCTCGACGCCTCGTTCAACGGCAAGGGCTACCGGACGATCGCGTACGGCGAAGGCTCGCCGACGGTCGCGTCGTCGTGGTCGGAGGGGCGAGCGGTGGCCCTGGCCGGCGACCGGATCTACGCCGTCGGGGGTGTGCGGTTCGGCGTCGGGAAGCACGACGTCGCGTTCGTCGGCGTACGGCTCGGTCGGTAGGCACCTGGGTAAAGAGTTCGCCGCCCGACCGGTGCCGACCTACTCTTGAACGCGTATGAGTAACGCATCTGACTTCAACCTCGACTCCGCGCTCGAGGAGACCGACGCCTGGGACGAGGACGAGGAGCTCGAGTCCGGCTACGCCGTGGTCTCCGCCGACGAGCCGGACCCCGAGGACCTCACCACCGGTGAGATGGACCTGGCCGAGCGACACCAGCTCCGCCGCGTCGCCAGCCTGCGCACCGAGCTCGAGGACATCACCGAGGTCGAGTACCGCCAGCTCCGCCTGGAGCGCGTGGTGCTCGTCGGTGTCTGGACCGAGGGCACGGTGGACGACGCCGAGAACTCCATGGCCGAGCTCGCGCTGCTCGCCGAGACCGCCGGATCGGAGGTCCTCGACGCGATCTACCAGCGCCGGCAGTCGCCCGACCCGGCGACGTACATCGGCCGCGGCAAGACCGAGGGCCTGGGCGAGATCGTCCGCGCCACCGGCGCCGACACCGTCATCTGCGACGGCGAGCTGGCGCCCAGCCAGCTGCGCAACCTGGAGGACCGGCTCAAGGTCAAGGTCGTCGACCGGACCGCGCTGATCCTCGACATCTTCGCCCAGCACGCGAAGTCGAAGGAGGGCCAGGCGCAGGTCGAGCTCGCCCAGCTGCAGTACATGAAGCAGCGCCTCCGCGGCTGGGGCGGCAACCTCTCCCGCCAGGCCGGTGGCCGCGTCGCCGCCGGTGCCGGCATCGGAGGTCGCGGTCCCGGTGAGACCAAGATCGAGACCGACCGTCGCCGGATCAACACCAAGATCGCCAAGCTCCGCCGCGAGCTGCGCGAGATGAAGGGGACCCGCGACACCAAGCGCCAGGAGCGCCGTCGCAACCACATCCCCAGCGTCTCGATCGCGGGCTACACCAACGCCGGCAAGTCCTCGCTGCTCAACCGGCTCACCGACGCCGGCGTGCTCGTCGAGGACGCGCTCTTCGCGACGCTCGACCCGACCACCCGGCGTACGACGACCGCCGACGGCCGCGTCTACACGATGAGCGACACCGTCGGCTTCGTCCGGCACCTGCCCCACCAGCTGGTCGAGGCGTTCCGCTCGACGCTGGAGGAGGTCGCCGACTCCGACCTCGTCCTGCACGTCGTCGACGGGTCGCACCCCGACCCGGAGGGCCAGATCTCCGCGGTGCGTGAGGTGTTCGCCGAGATCGGCGCGACCGACGTCCGCGAGATCATCGTGATCAACAAGGCCGACGCCGCCGACCCGCTGGTCCTCGGCCGCCTCCAGCGCGCCGAGCCGCACTCGGTCGTCGTGTCCGCCAAGACCGGCGAGGGCATCGCCGAGGCGCTGCGCCTCGTCGAGAGCGAGCTGCCCCGGCCGGGCGTGGAGTTCAAGGCGCTGCTGCCCTACGAGCGCGGCGACCTGATCAACCGCCTGCACCAGCACGGCGAGATCGCCTCGATGGAGCACACCGGCGAGGGCACCATCGTCGTCGGCCGCGCCAACGAGGACCTCGCCGGCGAGCTGGCGGCGTACGCGCTCTGAGTCGGCCGGCCGCTGAAACTCCCGCGCCGCCCGGCGCCTAGGGCCGGCTGGCGAAGTCGCGGAAGCGGGCGGCGGCGGGGGACAGGTCACGGTCGGTGCGCCAGACCAGGCCGATCGAGCGGCGCACGCTCGCGCCCTCGAGCGTGATGCCGACCGTGCCGGAGGCGCCGGCGAGGTGCTCGGGCACGATCGCGACGCCGAGGCCGGCGGCGACGAGACCCTCGATGGTCGCGAGGTCCTGGCTCTCGAAGGAGATCGGCGGGGTGATGCCGGCGGTGCGGAGCAGGTCGTCGGTGAGCTGCCGGAACCCGAAGCCCGGCGGGATCATCACCATCTCCTCCTCGGCGAGCTCGCGCAGCGCGACCCGCTTGCGGCCGCTGAGCCGGTGGCCGGCGGGGACGACGAGCACCTCCCGCTCGTCGAGCAGCGGAGCCCAGCCGAGCCCGTCCTGACGGGTGGTGATCGCGAGGTCGGCGGCGCCGGTGGTGAGGTCGTCGACGATCTCCCGCGACGGCTCCTGTCGCAGCACGAGCCGCACCCGCGGCGCGACCTGGTGGAAGTCGCGGAGCAGCCGTGGCACCAGCAGCCCGGCCATCGAGTCGAGGAACGCGAGCCGGACGACGCCCGCGTCCGGATCCAGCAGGGTGGCGACGTCGTCGACCAGCTGGTCGTGGCGGTCGGCGATGTCGCGGGCCGCTGCGATGGCGAGCTCGCCGGTCGGGGTCAGCCGTACGCCGGTGGGCACTCGCTCGAACACCCGCGTCCCGAGCTCGGCCTCGACGCGGGCGATCGCGCGCGACAGCGTCGGCTGGGGGACGCCGAGCACGGCGGCGGCATCGGTCACGTGCTCGAGCTCGGCGACGGTGACGAGCCACTCCAGGTCGCGAACCATCATGCACGGATCGTATCGAGACCGAGCAATCGAGACATTGGAAGTATGACGTCCGGCGCGGCACAGTCGACCAGGTGGAGATCGAGGGACACCTGCCGGGGAGCACCGGCTACCGCCGCGTGGTGGCGGCGCTCTTCGTCGCGGGCATGGCGACGTTCGCGCTGCTCTACAGCACCCAGGCGCTGCTGCCGGAGCTCGCGGCCGACTTCGGCGTCTCGACCGGCGCGAGCACCCTCACCCTGTCCCTGACCACCCTCGGCCTCGGTCTCGCACTGCTCGTCGCCGGCCCGGCCTCCGAGCTGCTCGGCCGCACCCGACTCATCCACGGCTCGCTCGCCGCGTCGGCGGTCGTCGCGCTCGGCTGTGCGGTCGCGCCCACGTGGTCGAGCGTGCTGGTGCTGCGGTTCGCCGAGGGCGTCGCCCTCGCGGGGCTCCCGGCCGTGGCGACGGCGTACCTCCGCGAGGAGCTGCACGTCTCCACCCACGCCCGCGCCGCGGGTCTCTACATCGGCGGTACGGCGCTGGGCGGCATGACCGGCCGGCTGCTGACCGGTGCGGTCGGCGAGGTGGCCGGCTGGCGCTGGGCCCTCGCGGCGTCCGGGCTGCTCGCCGTCGGGTGCGCGGTCACGGTGCGCGCGCTGCTGCCACCCTCCGCCCACTTCGAGCCCTCGGCACCCGGGCTCCGCCTGGTCCTGCAGCGCACCGTTCGCGCGCTGTCCGACCCGGCCCTGCTCGCGCTCTACGGCATCGGCGGCTGCTCGATGGGGATGCTGGTCGCGGTCTTCAACACCCTCGGCTTCCGGCTCGAGGCGGCGCCCTTCCACCTCGGCCTCGGCGCGGCGAGCCTGGTCTTCCTCGTCTACCCGCTCGGCACGGTCAGCTCGGCCGTCTCCGGCCGGATGGCCGACCGGCTCGGCCGCCGGGCCGTGCTCCCCGCGGGCTGCGTGCTGGCCCTGGCCGGCCTGCTGCTCACCCTGGTCGACTCGCTTCCGCTGGTGGTCGCCGGCCTCGGGCTGCTGGTCGCGGGCTTCTTCGTGGTGCACGGCATCGCCAGCGGCTGGGTCCCCGCCCGTGCGTACGCCGGCGGTGTGTCCGCGGCCCAGGCCGCCTCGCTCTACCTCTTCTCCTACTACCTCGGCTCGTCGCTCTTCGGCAGCGTCGCCGGACCCGCGTGGGCCGGCGCCGGCTGGGCCGGCGTGGTCGTCCTCGGCCTGCTCCTGCTGGGCGTGACCGCGACGCTGGCCGGGGTGCTGCGACGCACGCCGGCTATCGTCCGGCCAGCTGCCTGAGCTCGGCGAGGATCTCGTCGAGCCGGTCGAGGATCGACAGGTGCCCCTCCTCCTCGAGGAGGTGCGCCCGGGCGCCGGGCACGGTCGCCGCCAGCCACGCGCCGTGGGCGAAGGGCACCATCGCGTCCTGCCGGCCCTGCCAGACCGCGACCGGCACCCGGATGTCGGCGAGGTCGAAGCCCCACGGCGTGACGGCGGCGATGCCGTCGTCACGGACCCCGACCACGCCCTGGGCGCCGGCGTGGCGGAAGGTGCGGCTGATCCAGTCCGCGAAGTCGCCGACCATCGTCGCCTGGTCGACCGGCGTCACCAGCCCGCCCAGCGCCTCGGACAGCTCCTCGGGCGTCGCCTGCAGCACCGGCATGAAGTGCTCGAGCAGGTAGGCCTCGTAGACCTCCCGGCCCTGCTCGGCGGCGTGGTACTCCGCGTGGTTCTCCTCCGCCATCCCGTCGAACCAGTCCAGGCCGGCGCCGTGCAGGGGCCCCACGCCGGCGACCGTCGCGGCGGCGAGGCACCGGTCGGGCAGCAGCGCCGCGCAGGCGAGCGCGCGTGGGCCGCCGCCGGACCAGCCGTAGGTGAGGAACTCGCCGATCCCGAGGTGGTCGAGCACGAGCGCCGACTCCTCGACGTCGTCGGCGTACGCACCCGCCGCCGGCCGCGGCGTCGAGGCGCCGTACCCGGGACGAGAGTAGGTGACGATCCGCAGCCCGCGCCTGCGGGCGAGCTCGTCGAAGGGCGCGTGCTCGGCGACCGCGGACGGTGAGCCGCCGTGGTAGAGGACGGCGAGGCCGTCCGGATCACCCATCTCCAGGACCTCGATGGTGCGTCCGTCGGGACCGGGGACCTGCCGTCGCTCGCTCATGGGACCACCCTCTTTCTCGGGGTATTTCTTGCGACCAGGTCACGGGTCGGCAACATCGCCAGCAGATCCGGGGCCGCGACCCCATCATTGCTCTCGTGGTTCTTCGGGGGGCTGCGGACGCGGGTTCGCTCAGGTCGGTACGTCGGCGTACTGCCGTGCTCGGAGGCGTCCTGGCCTTCGTGCTGGCGTCGCTGGTGATCGTGCACGTCGCCGACCGGGCGAGAGCCGACGACGACCGCTGCCAGCAGTTCGCGAGCGACTCCCGGATCCGCGCCACCGAGGACACCGGCACCGGCGAGCGGGTCGTCGTGATCGGCGACTCCTGGTCGGCCGGGCTCGGCCTCGACCGCTCGGTCGGGTCGTGGCCCTCGCGGCTCGCGGGCTCGGTGCACGTGGCCGGCTTCTCGGGCTCGGGCTTCAGTGAGCACGCCAGTCCCTGCGGCCGGGTCTCCTTCGCCGACCGGGCCGCGTCCGCCATCGGCGGCGGGGCCGACCTGGTGGTCGTCGAGGGCGGCCTCAACGACTTCGACCAGACCGCGGCCGACGTCCGCGCCGGCTTCGTGCGGCTGATGTCGGTCCTGCACGGCCAGCACGTGGTGATCGTGGGGCCGGCCATGGCGCCGTCGCGGGCCGCGCGGGTGCCGGCCGTCGACGACCTCCTCGCCCGGCTCTGCGAGCAGTACGACGTGACCTACGTGCGCACGTCCGGCCTCGACCTGCCCTACCTCGGCGACCGGCTGCACCTCACCGCCGCCGGGCACGAGGAGTTCGGCGACTACGTCCGCGACGAGCTGGCTGCGCTCTAGCGCCGGCTAGCGCAGGCCGGCGAGGTCGCGCAGGTCGGCCAGGATCTCGTCGAGCCGGCCCAGCATCGTCAGGTGCCCGTCGTCGGGCAGCAGGTGGTGCCGTGCGCCCGGCACGTGGTCGGCCAGCCAGGCCCCGTGGGCGAAGGGCACCATCGCGTCGGCGACGCCGTGCCAGATGGACACGGGCACCGCGATCTCGTCGAGGTCGAAGCCCCAGCGGCTCATGATCGCGAGGCCGTCGTCGCGCGCCCCGGTCACGCCCTGGATCGCCGACCTGCGGAACGTCGCGGCGAGGAAGGCGGCGTACTCCGGCGTGACCATCGGCCGGTCCACGGCCGTGACCGCGCCGTACATCGACTCGGCGACCATCTCCGCGGTCGCGTCGAGGAAGGGCGCGAACTCGCGAGCCAGGTAGGCCGCGTACGCGCGAGCGCCCTGGGCGGCCGCGGCCAGCTCGGCGACGTTGGCCGGCACCATGCCGGCCACCCAGTCCAGGCCCGCGCCGTCGACCGGCGCGACGGAGGCGACGGTCGAGGCGGAGAGGCAGCGGTCGGCCATCGTGGCCGCGCAGAGGAGCGCCCGCGGTCCGCCGCCGGCCCAGCCGAGCGTGACGAAGGCACCGATGTCGAAGTGGTCGAGGATCGCGGTCAGGTCACCGAGGTCGTCGACGATGAGCGGCCCGGTGGTCGGCATCGGCTTCGGGGACGAGCCGCCGTAGCCCGCGCGTGAGTGGGTGATCAGCCGCATCCCGGCGCGCTCGGCGGCGTCCTGCAACGGCGGGAAGTCGACCACGGCGCTCGGCGACCCGGCGTGGTAGAGCAGCGGGAGGCCGATCGGGTCGCCACTGACGAGGACCTCGAGGGTGCGGTGACCGGGCGCGGGGATCTCCAGGACCTCGCTCATCCCACCTCCGTCGCACTCCCGTTGCTGAGTGAGATTAACCGCTCACGTGGCCTGGGGACGGCGAAGCGCGCCAGTCGGACGCCGCGGCTAGGGTTCTCGGGTGTCCGAGGCCCCCACCGTCACCTCCCCGGTGACCGAGCTCCTGGGCGCCGCGGTCGCGGCGCTCGGCGGGCAGGAGCGCGCCGGCCAGGTCGCGATGGCCCAGGCCGTCGCCGACGCGATGGAGCACGAGCAGCACCTCCTGGTGCAGGCCGGCACCGGCACCGGCAAGTCCCTCGCCTACCTGGTCCCGAGCCTCCTCCACGACGACCGGGTCGTCATCGCGACCGCGACGCTCGCGCTCCAGCACCAGCTGGTCGAGCGCGACCTGCCGCGGCTCGTGGAGGCGGTCGAGGCGGCGCCGGAGGGCACGGCCGTGGACACGTCGTACGCCGTCCTCAAGGGCCGCTCCAACTACGCCTGCCTGCACCGCATCCGCGAGGGTGTCCCGGACGACCAGGGCGCCCTCGACGTGGTGCTGCCCGAGGGATCGCTGGGCAAGAAGGTGCTCGAGCTGCGCACCTGGGCCGAGGAGCAGTCCGAGCACGGCGGCAGCGGCGAGCGCGACCACGCGCCGCGCCACACCGACCGCGAGTGGCGGCAGGTCAGCGTCAACCACCGCGAGTGCCTCGGCGCGACCAAGTGTCCTTTCGGGCAGGAGTGCTTCGCCGAGCTCGCCAAGGAGAAGGCCCAGCGCTCCCACCTGGTCGTCACCAACCACTCGCTGCTCGCGATCGACGCGATCGAGGGCGTGCCGATGATCCCCGAGTACGACGTGGTGGTGATCGACGAGGCCCACGAGCTGACCACGCGGGTGACCCAGGCGGCCACCGACGAGCTGTGGGCCGCCGAGGTCGAGCGGTCCGCGCGGCGCAGCCAGCGGCACGTCGACGGCAGCGAGGCCGACGACCTCGCCGACGCCGCCGACGCGCTGCGGGCGGCGATGGGGGAGGCCCGGACCGGGCGGCTCGACCCGGTGCCGCAGGACCTCGCCGACGCGCTCGTGCTGGTGCGCGACGCGGCGCGGGCGTGCGTCTCGGCCTACCCCAAGGGCGGCGCCGACAAGGGCGACGACGCCGATGCGGGTCTCCAGCAGGCGAAGGGCGCCGTCCAGGAGGTCTTCGCGACCGCCGAGCGGATGGCCGCCGACCTCGACTCCGACGTCCTGTGGCTGACCGAGGGCACCGAGCGGATGCCCCCACGGCTCTGCGTCGCGCCGCTCCAGGTGTGGGGCCCGATGCGCGACAAGCTGCTCAGCGACAAGACCGTGGTCTTCACCTCAGCGACGCTGATGCTCGGCGGCGACTTCTCCTCGGTCGCGACGAGCGTCGGCCTCAAGCCGTCCGAGCGGGCGACCGACGCCACCGCGGCCCCGGTCGGCGACACCATGCCCTGGCGCGGGCTCGACGTCGGCAGCCCCTTCGACTACGGCCGGCAGGCGATCCTCTACGTCGCGCGCCACCTGCCGCAGCCGGGCCGCGACGGTCTGGGCGCGGCCACGCTCGACGAGATCGTCGACCTCGTCGACGCCGCCGAGGGCCGCACCCTCGGGCTCTTCTCCTCGCGCCGCGCGGCCGAGGCCGCCGCCGAGGTGGTGCGCGAGCGGCTGCCGCACCTCACCACGCTCGCCCAGGGCGACGCCCAGCTCCCGGAGCTCGCCGCCCAGTTCGTCGGCGACCCGCACACCTGCCTCTTCGGCACCCTCAGCCTCTGGCAGGGCCTCGACGTCCCCGGCGACACCTGCCAGCTCGTGCTCATCGACCGGATCCCCTTCCCCCGGCCCGACGACCCGCTGCTGAGCGCGCGGCAGAAGGCCGCCGACCAGGCCGGCGGCAACGGCTTCATGCAGGTCGCCGCGACCCACGCCGCGCTGCTGATGGCGCAGGGCGCCGGCCGGCTGATCCGCACCAGCAGCGACCGCGGCGTCGTGGCGGTGCTCGACCCGCGGCTCGCGACCGCCCGCTACGGCGGCTTCCTCAAGGCGAGCCTGCCGCCGATGTGGACGACGACCGACCCGGCCGTCGTCCGCCAGGCGCTGACCCGGCTGGCGGGGTCGGCGCAGGACTAGCTCCGGACCGCCTGGACCTTCCACTTCATCGCGCGGTTGTCGTCCTTCGACCGGCCGTGGCAGGAGTAGGCGCCGCCGGACTGCCAGCAGCGGTACGCCGTACCGGCGTTGGTCAGGGTGATCTCGACGTGGTCGACGGCGCGGGAGCCGAAGGACACCTTCGCGTCGCCGTTTCCGCGCTTGCCCAGCTTGACCAGGTGGGTGCGCGGGTCGCCGTGCGTGCGGTAGACGGTGACGAGGGCGGCCGAGCCGAGCTTGGTGTTCGGGAGGTCGACGCCGATCTTCAGCGACCACCCCGACGCCAGACCGGAGCCCGGGGCGACGGCGAGGGTCGAGGTGGCGAGGTGGTCGAGCCGGACGGTCGCCCAGTCGGTGCTCCGGTGCGCCTTGGTGAGGGTGACGGTGCGGCGCAGCGGCGCCTGCGGGTAGTGCTTGCCCTCGGCGTACGACGCCGCCGGGCGGCGGTTGGCGACGGCGAAGTCGGCGAGCACCCGGCGCAGCGAGACGTCGTGGTCGGCCAGCACCTTGGTCACGGCCTGGATGGAGTAGTCGTCGGGACCGGTCACCGAGTCGGCGTCCTCCCAGATCTTCCGGATGATCACCGGCAGCCCGCCGACCGTCCGCGGGAAGCGCTCGGTGAGGTAGCGGAAGAAGATCCAGCCGCCGTAGACGCTCAGGCCGTTGCCGAGGTCGAGCGGCCGGGTGGGGTTGGAGATCGGGCTGTCCTGGAGGTACTGCCGGTTGTCGTTGATGCTCGTGTAGAGCTCGTCCTCGGCCCAGGTCGCCGTGGCCTCGTAGAACCACGGGTCCTCGAAGTAGTCGTAGGCGAACTGCACGGCGTGGAAGATCTCGTGCGCCGCGGTCACCTTGAGGTTCTGCAGCGGGGTGTGCGCGCTCGCCCAGGAGTAGTCGGTGTTGAAGGCGCAGTAGGCCCAGGTGTCGTAGGGACCCGGGTCGGACGGCTCCTGGTCGGTGCTGCAGTAGCCGTAGTACGACGGGCCGAGGTCGTCGAGGTAGACGTCGAACAGGCCGTTGCCGCCACCGCGGGTGCCGTCGGACTCGGGGGCCCGGTAGCCGGCCTTGTCGTAGGTCGCGAGCACGTGCTTGACGACGTCGGCGACCTTGGACACCCACTGGTTGCCGGCGGTGCCGGCGTCCCAGTGCACGCGCACGCTGCCGAAGTCGCGCTGCTGCGGGTCGCTCCAGTCCGACGTCGTCGGGGGGCGGTTGTTCAGCAGCGCCGCGGCCCGCGCACGCTCGGCCGAGGTGGTCAGCTCGTCCTGGTGGATCCGCAGGTCGCGCAGCGCCATGGTCAGGTCGGTCCCCGTCTCGGTGGGGGCCGTGCTGCGCCCCTCGGCGCGCGCGCCGGCGGTCGGCGCGAGCGCCGCCTCCACGGTCGCCAGCGCCTGCTCCGCGACCGCCGTCGACCCCTCCGGCTCCGGGTCCGCGACAGCCGTCGCGGTCGCCGGTGCGGCCGTCAGGACCCCCGCGACCAGGGCGGTCGAGAGGGCCGAGATGAGCGTGGGGAACAGCAGGCGAGGACCAGGGAGCACCGGACTACTGAACCCTACGAACCTGTGAAATCCCAACCCGCCGGGCCGACTCAGAGCAGCGCGCGACCGTCGTAGCCACCCTTCGGGGCGCCGACGCCGAAGAAGCGCGCGAGGGTGGGGGTGACGTCGACGGTGTGGGCCATCCGGGTCGAGGCCGTCCTCCGCGGGACGGCCCGGTGGCCGCCGGCGACGAAGAACGGGATCGAGCGGGTGGCCGGGTGCCCGTGGTTGCCGGGGATCGGGTTGGAGGTCACGGGGTCCGGGTCGCTGAAGCGCCAGCCGGCCTCGCAGAAGACCACGACGTCGCCGGCCTCGGGGCCGAGCCGCAGCCACGGCGCGGTCCGGTCGTACGCCGCCAGCACACCCTCCTGCTCCGTCGTGATCGCCCGCATCCGGCGTACCGCCTGCTCGCGCTGGTTGTCCGGGCCGGTCCAGTAGAGGAGGTCGGCGCCGCCGTTGTCGGCGATCTGCACCCGGTCGGCCAGCAGGTCGTCCTCGGCGAGCGGCCCCGAGAGGCTGATCACCTTGCCCGGGGTCGACCAGTCCATCGAGTGGTCGGCGAGCACGATCATCACCGCGTGGTCCCAGGCCCCCGACTCCTGGAGGGCGTCGACGAACCGGCCGACCTGGGCGTCGGTGTCGGCGAGCGCCGCACGCCGCGCGAGCCTGAGCGTGGTGCCCGTGAGGTCGGCGTGCCCGAAGCGGTCGATGTCGCCGAGGTTGACGAACATCAGGTGGGGGTCGAGCTCCTGGTGCATCGTGATCGCCGCCTCGATCGTGAAGACGTCGGGCGCGTGCTCGGTGATCGGCAGCGTCGGCTGCGGCTCCCAGCGGTGGGTGGCGCGCTCGCCGAAGACGCCGTAGAGGTACTCCTTGCTGAGCACCGTGCCGGTCGTCAGACCGTGCCGGTTGAGCCGCTCGATGAGCGTCGTCACCGTGATGTCGGTCGGCTGGTCCATGTCGCGGACCGCGGCCATCTCGCGGTCGTAGATCGAGTTGGCCGGCACGCCGGAGCGGTCCGGCCGGACGCCGGTCATCATCATCACGTGGTTGGGGATCGTCTCCATCACCGGCATCGACTGCGCGCGCGGGAAGCGCAGCCCGGCGTCGCGGAGCCCGGCCAGCGTGGGCGTCAGGCCGCTGTCGAGCTCGTCGGGCCGGCAGCCGTCGATGACGACGACGTAGGCGCGCTTGCGGGTCGTGGTCGCCGCGTACGACGGCGAGAAGCCGGCGGCCGTGGAGAAGACGAGGCCGGCGGCTCCGGCGCGCAGGAACGTCCGTCGGGTGGTCGTCACACCGGCTCCTCGACCTGCTCGATGCGGCCGGTGCCGGTCGCGGTGGCGTAGGACACCGACCAGGTGATGGGGGTGTCGCGGTCGGCGCGGTCGCCGATGACGTACCAGTCCATCTGCGCGCGCTCGGCGGTCAGGTCGAGCACGGAGAAGCCGTGGCTGTCGAAGTCGAGGTACCGGATGTGCCGGTTGTTGGCCTTGATCAGCTCCTCGACGGCGACGCTCGTGGTGCGCGGCGGGGTGCCGGTGATGTCCTTGAGGTTGCTCGAGGTGACCGAGGCACAGACGAACTCCACGCCGGCGGTGTCCCCGATCGCCAAGGGATCGGAGAGCGTCGCAGCGTCGTAGGGCAGCTCGGCCGCCCAGCCCGAGTGGATGTCGCCGGTGATGAAGAGCGCGTCGGTGACCTGGTGGTCGCGGATGTGCTGGAAGATCTCGCGCCGGTCGTCGGTGTAGCCGTCCCACTGGTCGACGTTGTAGGCCACGCCGTCGCGCGGCAGCAGCCCGGTGACGTCGTTGATCGGGTCGACCAGGTCGTGCGGCAGGGCGGCGAAGTCGACCGGCGCGATCATGACCGGGTTGCCGACCACCTTCCACTGCGCCCGCTTGTTGGCGAGCGAGGCTTTCAGCCAGTCCATCTGGGCGCGGCCGGTGATGGTGCGGTCGGGGTCGCTGACGTCGCCGTCGGGCACCGTCAGCTGGGCGTCGCGGTAGGTGCGCAGGTCGAGCATGCTGATCTCGGCCAGCTGCCCGAAGCGCAGCCGCCGGTAGAGCCGGTCGCCGTCGCCGAGCCGGGCGGTGCCGTCCAGGCGGGCCGGCATCCACTCGTCGTACGCCCGGTGCGCGCGAGCGCGGCGCCGGTGGAAGTCGCCCTCGCCGAGGTCGGTGTTGTGGTTCTCCGCGCCGTCCTTGTAGGCGTCGTTGGCGACCTCGTGGTCGTCCCAGGTCACGATCCACGGGTAGCGCGCGTGCAGGTCCTGGAGGTCGGGGTCCCGCTTGTACTGCGCGTGCCGCTGCCGGTAGTCGGTGAGCGAGAGGATCTCGTGCGCCGGCACGTGGGTCCGGATGTCCTCGTCGTCGGGGCCGTAGCCGTACTGGCCCGGGCCGTACTCGTAGATGTAGTCGCCCAGGTGGACGACGGCGTCCAGGTCGTCGCGCGCCGCCAGGCCGCGGTACGCCGCGAACCAGCCCGCCTGCCAGTTGGCGCAGGACACGACGCCGAAGCGCAGGCGCTCGGGTGAGGCGTCGGCCGCGGGCGCCGTACGGGTGCGGCCGACCCGGCTCGTCGCGTCGCCGAGGTGGAAGCGGTAGTGGTAGTCGGTGGCCGGCGCGAGGCCGGTGACGTCGACCTTGACCGTGTGGTCGCGGGCCGCGCTGGTCGCGAAGCGGCCGCTGCGCACGATCCGGCGGAAGCGGGCGTCCCGGGCCACCTCCCACCGCACCTCGACCTGCGGGCCCTTGCCCGACCCGGGCGTGCTCGCCGGGGTCGGGGTGACCCGCGTCCAGATCACGACGGCATGGGGGAGTGGGTCGCCCGAGGCGACGCCGTGCCGGAAGGGGTGGGCGCGGGCTGCGGTCGCGGCGACGGCAACGGCGGGTCCGCCTGCGGTCAGCGCGACGCCGGCGGCGCCGGCAGCACCGGACGCGAGCACGGTCCGGCGGTGGACGGGCAGGGGTGGCGGCGTGGACATGGGCACGGCCTACCCAACGACCGGCGGCTCCTCACGTGACGCGGGCGCCACGGGCGAGAGTTCATCCGGAGTTCGCTCAACGGCGGGCCTCTGCCACAACCGCTGGATCGGGATCCGACCGATCGCGGCGGCCAGCACCCACGCCACGAGGATCACGATCCAGCCGACGAGCGCGTCGATCACCCAGTGGTTGCCGGTGCCGACGATGACCACGGCGGTGCCGAGGGCGTAGAGCCAGCCGAGGACGCGCACCCAGTAGCGGGTGGCGTAGACCTGGAGCGCGAGGGCCACCCACAGGGACCAGCCGGCGTGCAGGGAGGGGAACGCCGCGAGCTCGTTGGTCAGCCCACCGAGGCCGCGCGGCGCGGAGGCGTCGCCGCCCCACCAGCCGTCGGCGGCGTGCAGGCTGAGGACGTCGACGTACCCGGTGAGGTAGCGCGGCGGCGCGGTCGGCAGCGTGATGTAGGCGAGCAGGCCGAAGAGAGTGCCGATGACGAGCGCGCGCCGGGCCGGGCCGTAGCGGTCGGCGCCCAGGCGCCAGAGCCAGATCAGGACGGCGCCGGTGACGACGTAGTGCAGCGAGGCGTACCAGTAGCTGCCCGCGAGCCCGAGCACCTTGTGGTCGGTGAAGAGCTGGTTGAGCGGCGACTCCCAGCTGATGCCGAGGAGGTTCTCGATGTGGAGGAGGTCGTTGGCGCGGGACAGCGCGGGCTTCATCGAGGTGTCCGCGAGCAGTCGGGCGAGGCTGTAGAGCACCCAGAGCCCGAGGATCAGGAGCAGCTCGAAGATCGCCCGGACCCAGCGGGGCGTCGTCCGGTCCCCCTTCGGGCGAAGCGCAGGTGCTGTCGTCACAGCCCCAACGTTCTCCATGCGACCTCCCCGTGCCATCCGGGCACTACCCGGAATCAACCCCAGGGTCCGCTCAGGTGTTCCCCCGACAGCCTCGGCCGCCGACCCGACTAGACCCGGCGCAGCACCGCCGTCACCTTCCCGAGGATGGTGGCGTGGGTGCCGTCAATAGGATCGTAGGCAACATTGTGTGGCAGCAGCCACACATTTCCGTCCTTGCGCTGGAACGTCTTCACGGTCGCCTCGCCGTCGATCATGGCCGCGACGATCTCGCCGTTCTGGGCGGTCTGCTCCCGCTTGATGACCACGTAGTCGCCGTGGCAGATGGCCGCGTCGACCATCGAGTCGCCGGAGACCTCGAGCAGGAAGAGCTCGCCGTCGCCGACCAGCTGGCGGGGGAGCGGGAAGACGTCCTCGAAGCGCTCCTCGGCGAGGATCGGCCCACCGGCGGCGATCCGGCCGAGCAGCGGGACGTACTGCGCCGGCGGGGCGGCGTCGCCGACGCCGGTCTCGTCGTACGCCGACTCCTCGGCCGCCGAGAGGGCGCGACGCGCGGCCATCACCTCGGGCAGGAAGACCTCGAGGGCCCGGGGCCGGTTGGGGTCGCGCTTGAGGAAGCCCTTCTCCTCCAGCGTCTTGAGCTGGTGGGCCACGCTCGAGGAGCTCGTCAGGCCGACCGCCTCGCCGATCTCGCGCATGCTCGGCGGGTAGCCGCGCTTCTCGATGGAGTCCTTGATGTGCGCGAGCACGCGCTGCTGCCGCGGGGTCAGACCCGTCGCGTCGGGCGGTCCGTCGGGGAGCTCTGCGACCCGGGGTGAGCCGGGCGCAGTCCCCTTCTTCTGGGTGGCCATGGACCGACGGTAGTCCTCCGGGCCGCCCGGGTTCAAACATCTGTTCGAACGGCGTGTCGGCCGCGCCGGTCCGTCGATCCTCTCGAACAAATGTTCGCCAGGTGCTTGCGTCGTTCGAACAGGTGCTCTAACTTCGTACATGTGTTCGATCGAACGTCTGATCGATCCGGAGGTCCAGACAGGTTCCCCACTTCCCAGGGGTGACTGTCGGTGGCGGCCTCTAGAACTGATCCCGACACCAGATCCGACACACCGGACCCGAGGCCGAGCGACGGCCACTTCCCCAGGAGGTTCACCCATGAGCAGCATGACGATCGACCAGATGTTCACCGGCAAGCCGGCCGCCCGCCCCGCCCCCCGCATCGGTGGGCGCAGCGGTGGGCGCAGCTCGGTGCGTCTCACCCGCCGCGGACGCGTCGTCGTGGTCCTGCTCGCGCTGTCGGTCGTCCTCCTCGTCGGCTTCGCGCTCGCCTCGGGTTCGGTGGCGACCGACCACCCCGGCACCCCCGCGCCGACGCGCGTGGTGCAGGTCGGCCCGGGCGACACCCTCTGGGGGATCGCCGCCACGGTCGCCGGTGACGGCGACGTGCGGGCCATGATCGCCGAGATCGAGGACCTCAACGCGCTCGACTCCGGCATGGTCGTCGCCGGCCAGCGCCTCCTGGTGCCCGCCCCGTAGCGGCACCCACACACGTCGTCAGCCGACTCGACCCCGGCTGGCGCACACCGGGGAAGACGAGGGGCGGGACCGAGCGGCTGCGCGCGGTCCCGCCCCTCGCACCTGTCTCTACGCTCGGGCCATGGCCGGCTACTCGGGCACTCCGCTGCTCACCAAGCTCGGGATCAAGGATGAGCACGTCGTGCTCCTCGACCGGGCTCCGGACGGGTTCGGGCTGGGCGAGGCCGGCGCCCGCGTCGTACGCCGTCTGCCCGGGCCGGGCCGCAACCTCGACGTGACCCTCACCTTCCACACCACCCGCGCGAGCCTCGCCGCCCGGCTCCCGCAGCTGCTCGACCGCACCGCCACCGCCGGCATGGTCTGGATGTGCTGGCCGAAGAAGGCTGCCCAGAAGGCGCTCGGCATCGCCAGCGACCTCGACGACGGCTACGTCCGCGAGCTCGGGCTCGAGCTGGGCTGGGTCGACGTGAAGGTGGCCGCGGTGGACGACACGTGGTCGGGCCTGAAGTTCGTCCGCCGGCTGCGCGACCGGTAGCCGGCAGTCGTCAGCCCGCGTGCCGGCCGCCGATCGGGCGCGGTGGCTCGGGCGTGTCGTCGGGCCGCTCGCGCGGCGGCGGGGCGCTGGTGATGCCGAGCCGGCGCAGCGCCCGGGCCACCAGCATCAGCCCGACGAAGAGGCAGGCCACCGCGCCGACCGAGGCGAGAGCGAGGAACCACCACGCGGTGGTGTCGCCCCCGCGGGCCGTGGACCCGAAGTCGATCGCGGCGTACACGAGGTAGCCCCACGCGACGACGCAGCCGGTGATCGCCAGGGCGAGGAAGAGCAGCGCGGGCGAGAAGCGCTTCTTGCGGCGGGGGCCGCGGCGCGACCCGGCGCGCTTGCCGCTCGTCGCTCCCGTCCCATCCGTCACGGCGCCATTCTTGCTGATCGGACCACGGCGTGTGGCCACCACGGTCGAGGTGCCGCCGTGTTCTAGGCTGTCGGCCGTGGGGTGGTCCGGTGACGGGAGTGTGCCCGTCGCGTTCACCGACGCGACCGACGTCGATGCGGTAGCGCGCCTGCTGCTGCGCTCCCTCATGGAGCAGTCGAGCGTCCGGCGTGCCGGCATCGCGCTGACCGAGGGCGGCGGTCGCCGGCTCCGGTTCCTGGTGACCGACACCCTCGACGTGGAGGCCGCCACCTGGTGCCACATCGACGCCTACGACGACGTCCCGCTGACCGACGTGGTGCGCTTCGGCGAGCCGGTCGTCGGTGACGTCGGCAGCTTCGCCGACCGCTACACCAAGCTCCTGGCCGAGCAGACGGCCGAGGGAAGCCGGGCGCTCGCCGCCGTGCCGCTGCCCGACACCCCGTCCCCCCTGGGCGGCCTCGTGGTCTTCTACGACAGCCCGCAGGAGTTCGGTCCCGACCAGCTGATCGGGCTCGAGGACGTCGGCCGCGCGACCGCCGACGCCGTACGCCGGGTCCGCGCGCAGGCCGGCAGGGGACCGGCCGAGGCCGCAGCCGAGGTCCCCGGCATCACCGGTCGCGCCAGCCGCAGCGCCACCCTGATCCTGGCCGGCGACCCGCGCGCCGCGGGCGCCGCGCGCCACTTCCTGCGCGACCAGCTCGAGCAGTGGTCGGTCTCCGGCGATCCCGCCGACAGCGCCGAGCTCTGCCTCTCCGAGCTGGTCACCAACGCCGTCATCCACGCCGGCACCAGCAGCGAGCTGACCGTCACCCTGGAGGGCGACGAGCTCACCGTCGCGGTGCGCGACCTCGGCGGGTCGAGTCGACCCGGCGACGCCGAGTCGACCGTCCACCTCGTCGAGGACGAGGACCCGCTCCGCGTCTTCGGGCGCGGCCTGGTGCTGGTCGACGCGCTCGCCGACCGCTGGGGCTCGGAGGCCGACGCCACCGGCACGACCTCGTGGTTCGTGATGGAGCTCGGCGACCTCGAGACCGCCGCGTCCTGACCCGGCGACCGACCGTCAGGCGGCGGGCGCCGTGCTGGCCAGCTCCTGGCGCATCCGCGCGACCAGCCGGGTGAGCAGCCGCGAGACCTGCATCTGGCTGACCCCGATCTCGGCGCCGATCTCGGCCTGGGTGCACCCGCGGAAGAAGCGCATCTCGACGATGAGCTGCTCGCGGCGGGAGAGCTTGGCGAGCAGCGGCGCCAGGGTGGCGCGCGCCTCGGCGAGGTCGAAGCCGGGGTCGGACGCGCCGATCCGCATGCCGACGCTCTCGTCGCCCTCCTCGCTCCCCGTCGGCGCGTCGAGGGAGGTCGGCGCGAAGCAGCCGCTGGCCCCGAGGGCGTCGATGACCTGCTCGAGCTCGAGCCCGAGGTGGGCGGCGATCTCGCTGGGCCGCGGGGCGCGGCCCAGCTCCTGGTAGAGCTCGGCCTCGCAGCCGGAGATCTTCTGCTGGGTCTCCTGGATCGACCGCGGCGGACGCACCGCCCAGCCGAGGTCGCGGAAGTGCCGGCGGATCTCGCCGCGGATCGTCGGGACGGCGTACGACGCGAAGGGGTTGCCCTGGCTCGGGTCGAAGCCGTGGACGGCCTTGACCAGGCCGACGTACGCGACCTGCTCGAGGTCGTCGTCGGCGATGCCGCGCCCGCGGAACCGCCGGGAGAGGTCGCGGGCCAGCGGCATGTTGAGCCGGACCAGGTCGTCGTCGATCCGGCCGCGGCGCACGTAGGCGTCGGGGGCGTCCGGATCGACCTGGGACCGCTCGGCGAAGAGCCGGGCGGTGGTCTCGGTGCGGGTCTCGACCGCAGCCGTGCGGTCGGAGGTGGAGGGCGACGCGGAACTCGTGGACACAGTGCTCGTGGCAGTCAACGGAGGGAGCCTTCCGAAGGAGTGGTGGGGGCCCGTTGCCCCCGCAGGACTTCTCCCCGTCGATGGTCCAGCGTTAAACCACCCCGGTGGGTGAACTATCGCCCGCGACACGCCGTCCCGGGGCGCCGGTCCCGTCGCCGTTCTAGGGCCCTGACCTGCGGCTTTGCCGAACCGCGACGCCGCGTCGCGAGAAGTTCGCCGCGCCACTTGCACCACCCTGTCACCGGGCGTAGGGTTCCACTACATCTAGTAGTTACAACGATGTAGTTATCCACATCTGGTGGTCGTGGTCCTCCACATCACCCGCCGCGGAAGCCCCACAGGCTGGGGCTTGTTCTACACAACGTGACACTGGGATTTCCACAGGTCCTGGGGAGGAGGCCCGCGATGCACTGTCCGTACTGCCGCAACACCGACACGCGGGTCCTCGACTCCCGGGTGGCCGACGACGGCGGCTCGATCCGCCGCCGGCGCACCTGCTCGGCGTGCGAGCGCCGGTTCACTACGGTCGAGATGATGCAGCTGACCGTGCTCAAGCGGTCCGGGGCCACCGAGCCCTTCACCCGCGAGAAGGCGATCGCGGGGGTCCGGAAGGCCTGCAAGGGCCGCCCGGTCACCGAGGACCAGCTGGCGTGCCTGGGCCAGGCGGTCGAGGACGCGCTGCGCCTCGGCGGAGCCGCCGAGATCCCGGCCCACGAGGTCGGCCTGGCGATCCTCGAGCCGCTCCGCGCGCTCGACGAGGTCGCCTACCTGCGCTTCGCGAGCGTCTACCGGGCCTTCGAGTCCGCCGACGACTTCGAGGACGAGATCGCCGCGCTCCGGGCGGAGCGCGCGGTCGTCACGCAGCCCGTTCCGACGGGCTGACCCCAGACGGCCCGGCGTGCGTAGTGGGGAAGCTGCGCGCGCCGGGCCCACCAAGAACTCCGCGCCACCGCGACTGTCGGTGGCCGCAGCAATGATCGAAACCAGCACACAACCTCGAGAGACGGGACGCAGAGGGATGACCGAGACGGTGAGCGGCAAGGCCGGGAGCAAGGCGGGAGCCGGCCTGAAGATCCAGCGGGTCTTCAGCACGGAGGGGGTGCACCCCTACGACGAGATCACCTGGGAGCGCCGCGACGTCGTGCAGACCAACTGGAAGACCGGTGTCACGGTCTTCGAGCAGCGCGGTGTCGAGTACCCCGACTTCTGGTCGGTCAACGCCTCGACCATCGTCACGACGAAGTACTTCCGCGGTGCGGTCGGCTCCGACGAGCGTGAGTGGAGCCTCAAGCACATCATCGACCGCGTGGTGAAGACCTACACCAAGGCCGGTCGCGACTTCGGCTACTTCGCCACCGACGCCGACGCCGAGGTCTTCGAGCACGAGCTGACCTGGCTGCTCGCGCACCAGTACTTCTCCTTCAACAGCCCCGTCTGGTTCAACGTCGGCACCCCGTCGCCCCAGCAGGTCTCGGCCTGCTTCATCCTCTCGGTCGACGACTCGATGGACTCGATCCTCAACTGGTACAAGGAGGAGGGCTTCATCTTCAAGGGCGGCTCCGGTGCCGGCCTGAACCTCTCCCGGATCCGCTCCTCCAAGGAGCTCCTCTCCTCCGGCGGCACCGCCTCCGGCCCGGTCTCCTTCATGCGCGGCGCCGACGCCTCCGCCGGCACCATCAAGTCCGGTGGCGCCACCCGTCGCGCGGCGAAGATGGTCGTGCTCGACGTCGACCACCCCGACATCGAGGAGTTCGTCGCGACCAAGGCGCGCGAGGAGGACAAGATCCGCGCCCTGCGCGACGCCGGCTTCGACATGGACCTCGGCGGCGCCGACATCACCTCGGTCCAGTACCAGAACGCCAACAACTCGGTCCGCGTCACCGACGAGTTCATGCGTGCGGTCGAGGACGGGACCGACTTCGGCCTGCGGGCCCGCAAGACCGGCGAGGTCATCGAGCGCGTCGACGCCCGCGACCTCTTCCGCAAGATCAGCCAGGCCGCGTGGGAGTGCGCCGACCCGGGCCTCCAGTACGACGACACGATCAACGACTGGCACACCAACCCCGAGACCGGCCGGATCACCGCGTCCAACCCGTGCTCGGAGTACATGTCGCTCGACAACTCCTCGTGCAACCTCGCCTCGCTGAACCTGCTCAAGTTCCTCAAGGACGACGACACCTTCGACGGCGAGCTGTTCGCGCAGGCGGTCGAGATCATCATCACCGCGATGGACATCTCGATCTGCTTCGCCGACTTCCCGACCGAGGCGATCGGCAAGACCACGGTCGACTACCGCCAGCTCGGCATCGGCTACGCCAACCTCGGCGCGCTGCTGATGGCGATGGGCCTGGGCTACGACTCCGACGGTGGTCGCTCGATGGCCGCGACCATCACCTCGCTGATGACCGGCACGTCGTACAAGCGCTCGGCGGAGCTCGCCGGCATCGTCGGCCCCTACGCCGGCTACGCCCGCAACGCGGAGGCCCACAAGCGGGTCATGCGCAAGCACCAGGCGGCCAACGACACCGTCCGCACCCTGCACATCGCCGACAGCCAGGTGCACAAGCTGGCCACCCAGGCGTGGGCCGACGTGATCGCCCTCGGCGAGTCCAACGGCTTCCGCAACGCGCAGGCCTCGGTGCTCGCGCCGACCGGCACCATCGGCTTCATGATGGACTGCGACACCACCGGCATCGAGCCCGACTTCTCGCTGGTGAAGTTCAAGAAGCTCGTCGGCGGCGGCTCGATGCAGATCGTCAACCAGACCATCCCGCGCGCGCTGACCAAGCTCGGGTACGTCGACGAGCAGGTCGAGGCGATCGTCGCTTACATCGCCGAGCACGGCCACGTGATCGACGCCCCGGGCCTGAAGACCGAGCACTACGAGGTCTTCGACACCGCCATGGGCGCCCGCTCGCTCAAGCCGATGGGCCACGTGCGGATGATGGCGGCGGCGCAGCCGTTCCTCTCCGGCGCGATCTCGAAGACGGTCAACCTGCCGGAGACGGCGACCGTCGAGGAGATCGAGGAGGTCTACCTCCAGTCGTGGAAGCTCGGCCTCAAGGCCACCGCGATCTACCGCGACAACTGCAAGGTGGGCCAGCCGCTCGCCGACGGCGGCGGCAAGGCCAAGAAGGACGCCGCCGACGCGGCGGCCGCGGTCGTCACCGAGGCCGAGCCGAAGGTGATCGAGAAGATCGTCTACGCCCCGACCCGCAAGCGCCTCCCGAAGTCCCGCGTCTCGCGCACCACCTCCTTCACGGTCGGTGGCGCCGAGGGCTACATGACCTCGGGTGCCCACGAGGACGGCTCGCTCGGCGAGATCTTCCTCAAGCTCGGCAAGCAGGGCTCGACCCTGGCCGGTGTCATGGACGCCTTCTCGATCTCGATCTCGATCGGCCTGCAGTACGGCGTCCCGCTGGAGACCTTCGTCTCGAAGTACACCAACCAGCGCTTCGAGCCGGCCGGTCTGACCGACGACGCGGACATCCGGATGGCCCAGTCCGTCATGGACTACGTCTTCCGCCGCCTGGCCCTCGACTACCTCGACTTCGAGACCCGTCAGGGCCTGGGCATCTACTCCGCCGAGGAGCGCCAGCGCTACCTGGAGACCGGCTCCTACGAGCCCCTCCCGGAGACCGGCAACACCGCGGCCGAGCTGATGGAGTCCCCGGTCATCGAGCTCCTCGCCGACGACGACGAGGTGATCGAGGTCGAGGCCGAGGACAAGCCGTCCGTCGAGGGCATCGCGGCCGCCGCGCCCGCCCCCGCCACAGCCCACACCTCCGCCGAGCTCCTCGAGCAGATCACCGGCACCGCCGTCGACAGCCCGCTGTGCTTCACCTGCGGCACCAAGATGCGCCCCGCCGGCTCCTGCTACGTCTGTGAGGGCTGCGGCAGCACCTCCGGCTGCAGCTGACCCAGGCCCGCACGACGGCCCCGACACCACCCGGTGTCGGGGCGGTCGGCGTCTGCGGGTGCCGTCGCCGGCTGAGCTCGGGACGTCATACGGACGGTGCTATAGAAGGCTCCATCCGTATGACGTTGCGTCGATCGCGGGCAATCAGATCAACGTCCGCGCCGGCCACATCTTCGGCTGCTAGTCGACGCGCATCTCGCCGAGCTCGGACCAGTCGGTGCCGGGGACCTGGAAGTTCACGATCCGCGGGGTCTCCTCGAGGTACTGCGGCAGGTCGGCCTGGGCCTGCTTGAAGTGGTCGGAGGTGACGTGGGCCTCGGCGGCGTCGTCCTGGAAGGCCTCGACGAGGACGTACTCGAGCGGGTCGTCGACCGAGCGGGACCAGTCGAACCAGAGGTTGCCGGGCTCGGCGCGGGTCGCCTCGGTGAAGGCGTGGGAGATCTCGGGCCAGCGATCGGCGTGAGCTTCCTTGACCCGGAACGTCGCGGTGATGAAGATCATTTGTCCTTCCTAGCCCATCAGGCCGGGTGGTTGCGAGGGGCGACATGATGTCGCCATGAGCCTCGACCTCGACCGCATCCGCAAGGACTTCCCCGCTCTCGACGGGGGCGTTGCGTACTTCGACGGGCCGGGTGGGAGCCAGACGCCGCGGCAGGTGCCGGAGGCGATGCTGGCGGCGATGACCGCCGGGCTGTCGAACCGCGGGACGGTGACGGACGCGGAGCGGCGGTCGGAGGAGCTGGTCGTCGGGACCCGGCAGGCCGTGGCGGACCTCCTCGGGTGCGACCCGGGCGGGGTGGTGTTCACGCGGTCGGCGACGCAGGCGACGTACGACGTGTCGCGGGCGCTGAGCAAGGAGTGGGGGCCGGGGGACGAGGTCGTGGTGACCCGGCTCGACCACGACTCCAACGTGCGCACCTGGGTGCAGGCCGCGGAGCGGGCCGGGGCGACGGTGCGGTGGGTCGGGTTCGACCGGGAGACCGCGGAGCTGCCCGTCGAGGCCGTCCGCGCCGAGCTGAGCGAGCGGACGAAGGTGGTCGCGGTGACCGGCGCGTCGAACGTGCTCGGCACCCGGCCGGACGTCCCCGCGATCGCGGCGGCGGTGCACGAGGTCGGGGCGCTGCTCTACGTCGACGGGGTGCACCTGACGCCGCACGCGCCGGTCGACGTGGCCGCGCTGGGGGCGGACTTCTTCGCGTGCTCGCCGTACAAGTTCTTCGGCCCGCACCACGGGATCGTGGTCGCCCGCCCCGAGCTGTTGGAGCGGCTGCACCCCGACAAGCTGCTGCCGTCGACCGACCGGGTGCCGGAGCGGTTCGAGCTCGGCACGCTGCCCTACGAGCTGCTCGCCGGGACGACGGCGGCGATCGACTACATCGCGGGGATCGCGTCCGACGCCGACGACCGGCGGACCCGCGTGCTGGAGTCGATGGCGGCGGTCGAGGAGCACGAGGACCGGCTGCTCCAGCGCCTGCTCGAGGGGCTGCGCGGCATCGACGGGGTCACGCTCTTCGGCGACCCCGAGCGGCGTACGCCGACGGTCTTCTTCACCGTCGGCCGTCGGGAGGACCGTGAGGTCTACGAGCACCTGGCGACGCTCGGCGTGAACGCACCGGCCAGCAACTTCTACGCCCTCGAGGCGTCCCGCTGGCTCGGCCTCGGCGACGCGGGCGCGCTACGCGCCGGACTCGCCCCCTACACGAGCGGGGATGACATCGACCGGCTCCTGGCGGGCGTCGCCGAGGCGGCCGGCTGACCGCTCGGGGCGCGAGGCGCCGGACGCCTTGCCCGGCGCGGTGGTCAGGATCGAGCGCGCCTGGCGGTCGACGAGGCCGGTGAGGAGCTGCTGGGCGAGGCCGAAGCCGAAGGCGTAGGCGAGGATCTGCTCCTGGCTGTCCAGGTCGGAGAAGCCGGGGATGAAGCCGCCGCGGATCGCGATCAGGGCGCCGATCGCACTGACCGCGCCGAGGGGGAGCTTGAGCAGCGCCAGCGCCTGGGGGACGTTGTACGGCGAGGCGGTGCCGCGCATGTTCCGGATCGCGAGGATCGCGGCGAGCAGGCCGCCGAGCGAGCCGAGCAGCACCACGGTCAGGACGTCGTGCGCCGACGCCGGGCCCGGCCCGGAGGCGCAGAACTCCCGGGTGCCGTCCGGGGTGAAGCAGAAGGGCACGTCGCCGGGGTTGCGCATCACGTAGACGGTGAAGAGGACGAGCAGGGCGGACATGGTGACGGCGCCCCCGAGGACGGTGTTGCGGAAGTTCCGCAGCCGGGCGTACTCCGCGTCGGCCGCCCCGAAGCCGACCTCGACGGCCTTGGCGAGCCGCGCGCGGCGTACCGGGTCCGGGTCGCGGACCTCCAGGAGTCGCAGCGCCGCGATCCGCCGCGGGTCGTCGCGGTCGAGGCCGCACTCGACGCGTGCGACGGCCTCGGGGATCTCCGCCTCGACCTCGTCGGGGGAGTAGAGGCCGACGAGCATCGCCTCGGCGGCGTGGAGGTTCTGGTACGCCGCGTCGACGAGCGTGCCGCGCCACCAGTTGCTCAGCGCGCCCGGCACCGGGTCCTGCCGCAGGGTGGCGCTGCGAGCGGCGGCCAGGCGACGGCGGATGCCGTCGTCGACGGCCTGCTGCGCGGGGGTCAGGCCGTCGGGCGAGGCCTCCATCGAGTCGAGGCGGGTCTCGATGACGTCGACGGCGACGTTGACGTCCTGCGCCCAGACCCGGCGGCAGGCGCGGGGGTGGTCCTGCGAGGTGATCGACATGGTGACCTCCCGGAACGGTCGATCGTGCCCTTCTCGTCGAGGAGCGGCGTCCGGCGTCGCTGATACCGCCCGGTCCCGACGGCTTGACCTGAAGCGCTTCAGGGTCCGCAGACTGGAGCACGTGCTGATCCACGAGGTGTCCGAACGGACCGGGCTGAGCCAGGCGACGTTGCGCTACTACGAGCGGATCGGGCTGGTCCCGCCCGTGCCACGGGACGACAGCGGGCACCGTTGGTACAGCGCCGAGGTCGTCGACGACCTCACCTGGCTGTCCTGCCTGCGCGCCACCGGGATGGGCATCGAGGACCTGCGCCGCTACCGCGACCAGCGCGCCGACGGCGACGCCCGCGAGCAGAGGCTGCTGCTCCAGCGGCACGCCGTACGGCTGCGCGCCGAGCTCGACCAGATGCAGGCGCGGCTCGACTACATCGAGACCAAGGCGCGGCTGTGGGCCGCGCGCGAGGCCGGGGACGCCGAGGCCGAGGCCGCCGTCGTCGCCGAGCTCGAGGCGGGGAGGGACATCCGATGAGCAGGATCCTGGTGACCGGTGGCTCGGGCTACCTCGGCTCGCACACGATCGTGGCCGCCCTCCGCGCCGGCTACGACGTGCGCGCGACCGTCCGCGACCTCGCCCGCACCGACGAGGTGCGCGCGACGGTCGGCGCGGACGTCGAGGTCGTCGCCGCCGACCTGATGGACGACGCCGGCTGGGCCGCGGCGGTCGACGGGGTCGACGGCGTCCTGCACGTCGCCTCCCCGATCCCGCTCGCGCAGCCCGAGGACCCCGACGAGCTCGTGGTCCCGGCTCGCGAGGGCACGCTGCGGGTGCTGCGGGCCGCCCGGGCCGGCGGCGTACGACGGGTCGTGCTGACGTCGTCGTTCGCGGCGATCGGCTACGGACGATCGGTCGGGCGCCCGTGGACCGAGGACGACTGGACCGAGCCGGGCGACACGCTCGCGCCCTACCCGCTCTCGAAGGTCGTCGCCGAGCGCGCCGCCTGGGACGACGTCGCCGAGCACGGCGCCCCCGAGCTGGTGGTGCTCAACCCGACCGGCATCTTCGGCCCCCTGCTGAGCGCGAACGTCGGGAGCTCGGCCGGGCTGGTGATCGGGATGCTGGGCGGCCGCTTCGCGGAGGCGCCGCGGCAGTCCTTCGGCATCGCCGACGTGCGCGACGTCGCCGAGGCGCACGTGCGGGCGCTCGAGGTGCCGGAGGCCGCGGGCCGACGGTTCCTGCTGACCTCGCCGCCGGCGACCTCGTGGCTCGGCCTGGCCGACACGCTGCGCGAGCGCTTCGGCGAGCTGGCGGCGCAGGCGCCGACCCGCGAGGTCGACGGCGATCCGGTCCCGGTCAACGAGTTCGACGTGTCCCGCGCCCGCGCGGTCCTCGGCTGGGACCCGCGACCGTCGGCCGACACGATCGCGGACACGGTCACCAGCCTGCAGCGCGTCGGTCTCCTCGCCTGATCGGGCCGACGGCAGGATTCACCTCGGATCGCCGGGGGTAGGTACGACCGCGTGACGGTCTTCCTCGTGATCGGCGTGGTCGGACTCGTGCTGCTCGCGATCAGCCTCCTGCTCGGCGACGTGCTCGACGGCGTCACCGACGGGCTGCCGAGCGACCTCTTCTCCACCGAGGTGATCGGCGCGTTCATCGCCGCGACCGGCTTCGGCGGCGCGGTCGCCGATGCGGCGGGGGCGCCCGCCGTCGTCGCGTGGCCGGTCGGCCTGGTCGCGGGTGGTCTCTTCGCCTGGTTCGCGGGTTGGCTGACGCGGCTCATCCGGTCCGGCGGCACCGACGAGTCGGTCAGCACCGACGACACCGTCGGCCACGCGGGCCGGGTCGTCAGCGCGATCCCGGCCGACGGGTTCGGCACCGTCACCGTGTACGTCGGAGGCCACACGCTCCGGCTCAACGCACGCTCCGACGTACCGCTCGAGGCCGGGGCGGAGATCCACGTCACCAGCGTGCTGTCGCCGACCGCGGTCACGGTCGCGCCCGTGTGGAACCAACTGCCCTGAACCCTCGTTCGGAAGGATCCCGATGGCTCTGTTGACCGCGCTCGGAGGACTCGTCGTCCTCCTGGTCCTCCTCGTCCTGCTCGTGACCAGCCGTTACAAGGTGGCCGGGCCCAACCAGGCGTTCATCGTCACCGGCCGCAAGGGCAAGGCCGTCCTCAACCCGGAGACCGGACAGCTCAGCACCGACCTCTCCGGCCAGAAGGTCGTGCTCGGCGGCGGCGTCTTCGTCATCCCCTTCGTCCAGAAGCTCGCGACGATGGACCTGTCGTCGCGACGCATCTCGGTCCAGATCCGCGGTGCGGTCTCGGGCCAGGGCATCAAGCTCAACGTGGAGGGTGTCGCGATCGTCAAGGTGGGCGGCAACGCCGACCAGATCCGGCTCGCCGCGCAGCGCTTCCTCAGCCAGCAGCAGGACGTCGAGCCCTTCACCCAGGAGGTGCTCGCGGGTGCGCTGCGCTCGATCGTCGGTGGCCTGACGGTCGAGCAGATCATCCGCGACCGGGCGGCCTTCGCCCAGCGGGTGGCCGACGAGTCGGAGAACTCCCTGACCGGACAGGGCCTGATCCTCGACACCTTCCAGATCCAGGACGTCACCGACGACGGCACCTACCTCGCCGACCTCGGACGGCCGGAGGCGGCGCGGATCCAGCAGGCTGCCGCGATCGCCGAGGCCAACGCCCGGCAGGCCGCGGAGCAGGCCAAGATCGCCGCCGAGCAGGAGATCGCCGTCTCCCAGCGCACGCTCGCGCTCAAGCAGGCGGAGATCAAGTCGGAGACCGACGCCGCGGCGGCTCAGGCGGCAGCGGCCGGGCCGCTCGCCCAGGCCGATCGCGACCAGGCGATCCTCACCGAGCAGGAGAAGGTCGCCGTACGCCGGGCCGCCCTGACCGAGCGCGACCTGGAGACCCAGGTGCGCAAGCCCGCCGACGCCGAGCGCTACCGCGTCGAGCAGGAGGCGGAGGGCCGGCGCAACGCCGAGATCGCCGCGGCCGACGCGCGCAAGGCCGCGACCATCGCCGCCGCCGAGGCGAAGGCGCAGGAGGCCCGGTTGACCGGTGAGGCCGAGAAGGCGCGGCGTACCGCGGAGGCCGAGGCGACCCGGGCCGAGGGCGAGGCCCAGGCGGCCGCGACCCTGGCCGTCGGCCAGGCGGAGGCCGAGGCGATGGACAAGCGGGCGGAGGCGTTCGCGCACTACAACGACGCCGCCGTGCTGCAGATGCTCGTCGAGGTGCTCCCGCAGATCGCGAAGGAGGTCGCGGCGCCGATCGCCGGGATCGACCAGCTCACCGTCATCTCGACCGAGGGCGCCGGAGCGCTGCCGCGGCAGGTCAACGACAACGTCGTGCAGACCCTCGCGATGCTCAAGAGCTCCACCGGCCTCGACCTCGAGTCGATGGTGCACCAGGCGGTCGGCCGGGCGACCGGCGGCTCGACGGACGGGGCGACGTCGACGGCCTCCTGATGGCGGCTCCCTAGACTCGCCCGCGTGAGCCGGGTGCTGATCGTCGACGACGAGGAGCCGGTGCGGGCGCTGCTGGCCTCCACGCTGCGCTTCGCCGGCCACGAGGTCGTCGAGGCCGGGGACGGGATCGCCGCCCTGGCGTGCCTCGAGCCGGGCGCTCCCGGCCGTGACCCGGACCTCGTCGTGCTCGACGTGATGATGCCGGGCCTGGACGGCTTCGAGCTCCTGAGCGTCGTACGCCGTCGCGGCGTCGAGCTGCCGGTGCTGTTCGTGACCGCACGCGGCGCGGTCGAGGACCGCGTGCGCGGTCTGCGCGCCGGCGCCGACGACTACGTCGTCAAGCCCTTCAGCGTCGCCGAGGTGACCGCCCGCGTGGAGGCACTGCTGCGGCGCGCGGGCACGACCACGACCGACGAAACGCTGCGCCTGGCCGACCTCGTCCTCGACCCGGTCGCCCACCGCGTCACCCGGGGTGGTGAGCCGGTCGAGCTGTCGCCGACCGAGTACCGCCTCCTCGAGCACCTCCTGCGCAACGCCGGACGGGTCCTCTCCAAGAGCCAGCTGCTCGAGCACGTCTGGGGCTACGGCTTCGGCGGGACCAACGTCGTGGAGCGCTTCGTCTCCAACCTGCGCCGCAAGGTCGACGCCGACCGGCCGCCCCTCATCCACACCGTGCGCGGCTTCGGCTACACCGCGCGGGTGCCCGAGTGACCCGCCCGTCGCGGACCTCGCTCCGCCTCCGGCTGCTGGTCCCGCTCCTCGTCCTCCTCCTCGTCGGCCTGGCCGGTGCGCCGCTGCTGTCGTCGGTGGTGATGACGCGACACTTCGACGAGCGCGCCCAGAACCGGCTCGTCGCCACCAGCCGCACGGTCGGCGGACTCCTGAGCGGCCGGCCCGCGGTCTCGATCCCCGAGGAGCGGCTCGCGTCGGTGGCCGTCCCGGGCGGCCTGCTGCTCGTCGGGCTCGACGAGGACGGCGACGTCGTCTTCGAGGTCGATCGTCGGGACCAGGCGTCGGCGGGCACCGGTGAGGAGGAGCTGCTCGCGGAGGTGCTCGGCGCCCGGGTGGGGGAGGCCGTCGACCCCGAGGTCGACGGCACGTCGTACGCCGCGATGCGCACCCTCACGCCCGGCCTCACCGTCGACACCGCCGACCGTGGGTCGCTCGGGGTCAGCCAGGTGGTCGTCGCCATCGACCGCAGCGACGACCAGGCCGTCGTCCGGGAGGTACGCCGGGCCGGGGTCGCCTTCGCGGTCGTCGCGATGGTGGTGCTCGGCGTGCTCGCGGCCTGGACGATCGGCCGCGGCCTGCGCCCGCTCACGGCGATGGTGCAGCTCGCCGACGACGCCGCGACCGACGGCGGGGGCGGCGGCTTCCGGACGGCGACGGAGCGCTCCGCGCCGGAGCTCGAACGCCTGGGCGCCGCCCTCACGGGCGCCTTCGAGGCCCGTGCCCAGGCGGAGGAGGCGGTCCGCGACTTCACGCTGGACGCGTCCCACGAGCTGCGCACCCCGCTCACCAGCCTCAGCGGCTGGCTCGACCTCTACGCGCAGGGCGGGCTCGCCGACCCGCACGAGCTCGAGCGCGCCATGGAGCGCATGGAGTCCGAGGTCGGACGGATGCGCCTGCTGGTCGACGAGCTCGACCTGCTGGCCCGCATGGACCAGGGGCTGCCCCTCGAGCTGGAGGACCTCCGCCTCGAGCCCGTGCTCGCGGGGATCGTCGACGACGCCCGCGTGGTCGATCCCGGGCGGCCGATCGCCCTGGAGGTCACCGGCGACCCGGACGTCCACGCCGACCGCCGGCGCCTCGAGCAGCTGGTCGGCAACCTCGTGGGCAACGCGCTCCACCACACCCCGGAGGGGACGCCGATCGAGGTCCGGGCCGAGAGCGGACCGTCCGCGGCGACCGTCTCCGTGGTGGACCACGGCCCCGGCTTCGCCACCGACGATCTGGAGCGGGTCTTCGAGCGCTTCCACCGCGTCGAGTCCGTACGGCGGGAGTCCGGCTCGGGCCTGGGTCTCGCCATCGTGCGGGCGATCGCCGATGCCCACGGCGGCACCGCGACCGCCTCGACGACGCCGGGCGGGGGCGCCACCGTGACCGTGCGGCTGCCGACCGTCAGCAAACCGTCAGGTCGTCCGTAGCCCGCCCGTCAGCAGCCGCCGGTTCCCTCGAGTCGGACCCATCTCCGACCCTGTGAAGGAAGCACGATGTCCCGGCTGCTCCGCCGTCTCGGCACCCTGACCCACCGGTTCCGCTACCTGGTGGTCGCCACCTGGCTCGCCCTCGTCGTCCTGCTCGGGCTCGGCGTCGCGACCTGGGGCAACGACCTCGCGGACGAGTTCAGCGTCCCCGGGTCGGAGTCCCAGATCGCCATCGACACCGTCGACCGCGAGTTCCCGGGTGCCGGCGGCGCCACCGTCCAGGTCGTGATGACCGCACCCGAGGGCGAGACCCTCGCGTCCGGATCGACGGGCCGCGCGGTCGAGCAGAGCCTGACCGCGGCCTCCCAGGTGACCGGCGTCGCGGGCGTCGTGCCGCCCGGCCAGAGCGGCCAGCTCACCGACGACGGCCGGGTCGGCGTCGCCGACGTCCGCCTCACGGCCGAGAAGAGCGAGGTCGACGACGCCACGCTCGACGCGGTTGAGGCGGCGCTGGACCCGGCGGTCGCGAGCGGGGTCGAGGTCGACTTCACCGGCTCGGCGTACGGCTCCGGGCCGGGCGGGAGCAGCCACGCCGCCGAGGCCGTCGGGGTGCTGCTCGCGCTCGTCGTGATCGCCGTGACGGTCGGCTCCCTGATCGCCGCGGGCCTGCCGATCCTCACCGCCCTGATCGGCGTCGTGGTCGGGCTGAGCGGGATCTGGCTCGCCTCGGACGTCACCGCCATCTCCACCACGGCGCCCTCGCTGGCGATGATGCTCGGCCTCGCGGTCGGCATCGACTACGCCCTCCTCCTGCTCGTGCGCCACCGCTCGGAGCTCCGTGGCGGTGCCAGCGTGCGCGACGCCGTCGCGACCACGGCGGCGACGGCGGGGACGTCGGTCGTCTTCGCGGGCACCACGGTCGTGATCGCGCTGCTGGGGCTGGCGGTCGCCCGGCTGCCGTTCCTCACGGTGATGGGCGTCGCCGCGGCGGGCATGGTCGTGGTCGCGGTCCTGGTGGCCACCACGCTGGTTCCCGCGTTGCTGAGCATCCTGGGCGAGCGGCTGCGGCCCCGCGACCGGCGGACACCGGAGCCCGAGGTCGCGGATCGCGGACCGCACGGGGAGCGCTGGGTCCGCGGGGTCGCGCGGCGGCCGGTGCGGGTGCTGGTCGGGGGCGTGCTCGCCCTGGCTGTGCTCGCGATCCCCGTCGCGAGCATGCAGCTCGCCCTCCCGGACGCCGGCAGCGAGCCGACCGACAGCTCGGTGCGGCAGGGCTACGACACCGTCGCGGACAGCTTCGGACCGGGCGTCAACGGGCCGCTGCTCGTGCTGGCCGACCTCTCGGCGTCCAGCGACCCGGCCGCGGCGGCCGCGTCGGTGACGGCGCAGCTCGCGGCCACCGACGGCGTGGCGCAGGTCGGGCAGCCGCGGCTCTCGGCCGACGAGGAGTGGGCGCTGGTGCAGGTGGTGCCCACGACCGGACCGGCCGACGCGGCCACCCAGGACCTCGTCGACTCGATCCGCTCCGAGTCCGCCGACCTCGCGACGGCCACGGGCGCGACCATCCAGGTCACGGGTGCGACCGCGCAGGGCATCGACGTCTCGAGCAGGCTCTCCGGCGCGCTGCTTCCCTTCGCCCTCGTCGTCGTCGGCCTGTCGTTCGTGCTGCTCGTGCTGGTCTTCGGGTCGATCCTCGTCCCGCTGACCGCGGCGCTCGGCTACCTGCTCTCGCTCGGCGCGGCGCTGGGCGTCACGGTCGCCGTCTTCCAGTGGGGCTGGCTCGGGGACGGCATCACCGGCGGCGCCACCGGCCCGCTGGTGAGCTTCAGCCCGGTGATCGTGATGGCGGTGCTCTTCGGCCTGGCGATGGACTACCAACTCTTCCTCGTCTCGCGGATCCACGAGGCGGTGCTCGACGGCGTCGAGCCCCGCGCCGCGATCGCGGAGGGCGGTCGGCACTCGGCCCGGGTGGTGGTCGCGGCGGCGCTCATCATGACCGGCGTCTTCGGCAGCTTCGTGGTCGCGGGCAGTCCGACCCTGCGCAGCATCGCGCTGGCGCTGACGGTCGGGGTCCTGGTGGACGCCTTCGTGGTGCGGCTGACGCTCGTCCCGGCCGCTCTCGGCCTGCTGGGGCACCGGGCCTGGTGGCTGCCCCGCTGGCTGGGGCGCCGGCTGCCGCGGCTGCACGTCGAGGGCACCCCTGCGGCCGAGCCGGCCCGCACCTGATGCGGGGGCTCGGCCTCGCGCTGACGCTGGCCGCCCTGCTGGTCATCGGCGGCGCCGTCGCAGCGGTGCTGCTCGGCACGGTGTGGCGCCGGCGGCGGGCGGCGTACGTCGTCGGCGCGGCCGCCCTGACGCTGGGGTTCGCCCTGGAGGTGGTGCCGCGGGTGGTCCTCCACCGTGAGCTGCGGCCGTCGTGCCTCGAGGGGTCTGTCCCGGTGACGTTCGCCGGCGGATCGGTCACCTGGCAGGCCCTGACCGGCGGCCCCGAGGTCCGTGCCGTGCTCGGGGCGGCGGAGGTGGAGGACCTGGTCGCCGACCGGTTGGCCGGCGGCCCGCTCGACGACGTCTCGGTCGAGCTGGCGGCGGACGCGGTGGAGGTCGGCGCGGACATCGGCACGCCCATGGGAGCGCTGCCGCTGGTCGTCACGGTGCGCCCCGAGGTGACCGACGGCGCGCTCTCGTTCGAGCCGGTGGCCGGTGAGGTCGCGGGCCGGGAGCTCCCCGCGCGGATCCTGGACCGCCTCACCGGGGCCGGCGGCAGCGGGTCGGGGTGCGGCGCCGGCATGGGCGGCATGGGCGACGGGCGGGTGGTCGCCGCGGACGTCGATCCCGACGGCCTCGCCCTGACCCTCCGGTGGTGACGGCTCAGGCGTAGGTGTCGACGACGTCGGAGGTCCGGTCGGGCAGGTCGCGCGACCGGTCCTCCTGACCCCGCTCGGACGCCTGCTGCTTCGCCGCGTCCTGGCGGTGCTTCGCGGCGTCCGCGGCGGCCTGCTCGATCGCCTGCTCGGCCGCGGTCACCGCGGCGGCAGCCGCCTGCACGGCGAGCTGGTCGCCGGCGATGGTCTCGTCGCTGGCCCGGCTGGCGGCGTCCTTGGCGAGCTTCTGCTCCGCCTTCTTCAGGTCCTTGAGCGCCTGGCGGTAGGCGGCCTGCAGGTTCGAGCCGCCCGACGAGCCGGTCGACGCGGTGCTCGCGGAGGCGGAGCCGACGCTGGAGGTCACGCCGGTCCTATCGGCAGGTCGGCCGCCGATCTGAGCTAGATGACCGAGCGCCCGCCGGCGTCGACGTAGGTGAGGATCCGCGCGACGACCTCGGTCACGGCGCGCGGACCGACCTCGGCGGTCGGCGTCTCCTCGAGGGTGGTGAGCAGCCGGTCGGCGTCCGGGAGCCCGCCGGCGAGGGCCATGGCAGCGCAGACCCGGGCCGCCCGGCGGATCGGTCCGGACTCGACGGACCACACGAGCTCGAAGGAGCGGTCCCGGTCCTGGATGTCGTCCTGGCCCGGGATCTCCCACGCCGACAGCACGACCCCGAAGGCCTCGTCGTCGGCGACCACGGCCCACTCCTGCCGCAGCGGCGCGTTCCCGGTGAGCTCGACGAGCCGGACCGGCTCCGTGGGGTCGTGGCTCGTGGTCGCGGCGAAGACCACGCACGCCCGGGCGGTGCGGGCGAGCTCCTGCCACCGGGGGAGCGGGTCGCGGAGGAAGTCCTCGTGCTGGAACCCGCCGAAGAGCACGGGGTGGAGGCACCGGAGCTCGATCTCGTCCTCCAGCGCGTGCGAGAGAGCGGCGAGCGTCCGCTTGCGCAGGCGCACGACAGGGATCGTCGGGTCGTGTCGGCGTACGGCGAGGTACACCGAGCCTGGCGAGACGTGACGGCGGCGCTGCTCGGCACCCACGACTTCATCATGCGCCCGGACGGGGCGGCGGCCCATCCCCCGGAAGGATGACCTCAACCAGGGACTCCCGCTCCCTGGATCAGTGCGGCCTTCATCCGGCCCGGCGACCGCGCCACCGTGGAGGCATGACCAACGAGAAGAACCAGAAGATCGCGATCGTGACCGGCGGCAACCGGGGCCTGGGGCGGAGCGAGGCGCTCGCCCTCGCCGCCTCCGGGGTGGACGTGCTGCTGACCTACCGCAGCAATGCCGACGAGGCGGCCGAGGTCGTCGCGCAGATCCAGGAGAGCGGCCGCGAGGCCGTCGCGCTGCGCCTCGACACCACCGAGACGGAGACGTTCGCGGCGTTCGCCGACGACGTACGGCGCGAGCTGGCCGACCGGTGGGACCGGGAGACGTTCGACGTCCTGGTGAACAACGCCGGCGCCATGGTCGACACCCCCGTCGGCGAGACGACGATGGAGCAGGTGCAGGCCCTGGTGGCGGTGCACTTCGTCGGCCCGGTCTTCCTGACCCAGGCGCTGCTCCCGCTGATCGCCGACGGCGGCCGCGTCATCAACACCTCGACCGGCCTGGCCCGCTTCACCGGCGACCCGTCGTACTCGGTCTACGCCTCGATGAAGGGCGCGATCGAGGTCTACACGCGCTACCTCGCCAAGGCCCTCGGCAGCCGCCGGATCGCGGTCAACACGATCGCGCCGGGAGCCACCGGCACCGACTTCGGCGGTGGCTACCTGCGCGACAGCGACCAGGTCCGCGACCACCTCGCCGGCGTCATCGCGATGGGCCACGTCGGCGACCCCGACGACATCGGTACGGCGGTCGCCGCGCTCGCCTCGGACGCGATGGGCTGGGTGACCGGCCAGCGCATCGAGGCCTCCGGCGGGATGAACCTGTGAGACTGGCCGGCATGGACCGCGCGCAGCTCGCCGACTTCCTCCGCACCCGCCGCGAGGCGCTCCAGCCGGAGGACGTCGGACTGCCGCGCGGTCCGCGCCGGCGCACGGGCGGCCTGCGCCGCGAGGAGGTCGCCGCCCTCTGCGGGATGTCCACGGACTACTACTCGCGCATCGAGCAGCAGCGCAGCACCAACCTCTCCGAGCAGATGCTCGCCGCGCTGGCCCGCGGGCTGCGGCTCTCGCTCGACGAGCGCGACCACCTCTTCCGGCTGGGCGGCCACGCCGTCCCCGACCGCGCGCTCCGCACCGACCACGTCGACGCCGGCATCATGCGCATCCTCGACCGGCTCACCGACACGCCCGCGATGGTGGTCAACGGGCTGGGGGAGACGCTGCTGCAGAACCAGCCGGCGATCGCACTGGTCGGCGACGAGTCCGGCTACGCCGGCCTGCGGCGGTACGTCGCCTACCGGTGGTTCACCGAGCCCGAGTCGCGGAGCATCTACCCCGAGGAGGACCACGACTTCCACGGCCGCGCCTTCACCGCGGACCTGCGGGCGGCGTACACCCGCGGTGGCCCCGGCTCGCCCGCGGCCGAGCTCGTCGACACGCTGCTGGAGCGCAGCGAGGAGTTCGTGCAGGTCTGGTCCGAGCACGAGGTCGGCGTGCAGCGCACCAAGATCAAGCGGATCGACCACCCCGAGGTCGGTCTCCTGGAGGTGCACTGCCAGAACCTCTACGACGTCGACCAGTCGCAGTCGCTCCTGGTCTTCACCGCGGTTCCGGGCAGCGAGAGCCACGAGAAGCTGGCGCTGCTGACCGTCCTCGGAGCGCAGCGGGTCAGCGGCTGACCCGCGCCACGCAGGTCTCACCGGACGCCCGGTTGACCGCGCGGAAGCGGAAGGAGTCGGTGCCCGCGCCGTCCGCCGTACGCCGCTCGACGTCGAAGGACCCGCTGCGGCCGCGCGTCATCGACACGCCGCGGTCGACGACCGAGCCGTTGCGCTTCAGCACCCAGTGCCAGGTCTGACCGGCGCGATTGCTGTCGATCTCGGCCTCGACCTCCATCCGGCCGTCGTCGGGGCCGGCCTTGATCTTCCAGTCGGTGGAGCCGGAGCAGGAGCCGGTCCGCACGCGGTCGGCGTCGCCGGCGTGGGCCGGAGCGACGGTGAGCGCGAGGGCGGGGAGGGTGAGCAGGGCGGCGGCGGTGAGCGCGAGTGTCTTCATGGCACGAGCGTGACCGGCTTCGATGGGACGACCGTGAGGCGTGGATGAGAGCGGTCTCATGCAACGGCGGGTGCGGGCTGCGGCCGCAGGAGTGGTGTTGCCGGTGCGCTCGAGCGGGTACCGCGCGGACGATGACCGCAGAACTCGTCTACCTCGTCGCCGGGGCGAGCCTGCTGCTCGCCATCGTCCTCCCGGCGGCACTCGACCGCTGGGCGGTCTCCGCTCCCATGGTCCTCGTCGGCGTCGGCATCGGCCTCGGCTTCACACCGCTTCCCGACGGACTGCCGCTCGACCCGCAGGAGAACAGGGCGGGCATCGAGCACGTGACCGAGCTGGTCATCCTGGTCGCGCTCATGGGGGTGGGCCTGGCAATCGACCGACCGCTCGACCTGCGCCGGCCCGCGTCGTGGCGCAGGTGGGGGACGACGTGGCGGCTACTGGGCGTGGCCATGCCGCTCAGCATCGCCGGCATCGCCCTGCTCGGGTGGGGCCTGGGGCTCTCGGCCGCCTCCGCACTTCTGCTCGGCGCCGTCCTGGCGCCGACCGATCCGGTGCTCGCCTCCGACGTCCAGGTGGCCGGACCCCAGACCGGGGATCTCGAGGTCGACGAGTCCGATGAGCTGCGCTTCACGCTCACCTCGGAGGCCGGCCTCAACGACGGGCTCGCGTTCCCGTTCGTCTACGCCGCGATCCTGCTGGCGACGAAGGGAACGCTCGGCGAGTGGTGGGCGACGTGGCTCTCCTGGTACCTCGTCGGGAAGGTCGTCGTCGGTGTCGTCGCCGGCGTCGTCGTCGGGCGGGTGCTCGCGGCGGTCGCGTTCCGCGCCCACAGCCCCTCGCTGCGGGTCGCCGAGCGCGGCGAGTCGCTGATGGCGCTGGCCACCCTCGTCACGGCCTACGGGATCGGGGAGGTCGTCCACGGCTACGGCTTCCTGGCGGTCTTCGCCTGTGCCATGACCTTTCGCGCCGCCGAGCGCTCGCACGCCTACCACGCGGCGATGCACGAGGTCACGGAGCGGCTCGAGCGTCTGCTCACGCTCTTCGTGCTCCTGGTTCTCGGCATCGCGCTGAGCCGCGGACTGCTCACGGCGCTCGACTGGCGCGGCGTCCTCGTGGGTGTGCTCCTCGTATTCGTCGTCCGTCCGGTCGCCGGCATGCTGGCGCTCGCGCCGCGGTCCTCCCGTGAGCGGCCTCCGCTCGACCGCGGGCAGCGGCGGGCGGCGGCGTTCTTCGGCGTCCGCGGCATCGGCTCGATCTACTACCTCGCCTACGCGGCCGGAGAGGCCCCGGAGCTCGGGGTCGACCGGCTGTGGTCGACGGTCGCCTTCACGGTCGTGCTCTCGGTCTTCGTGCACGGCGCGCTCGCCTCGCCCGTGCTCCGCAGGATCGACGCAGCGGCCTCGCGGTCAGCCTGAGCATTCACAGCAGCCCCATGGGTCCCGGATGGTGCGAAGTCACCACCGACCCGCCACACTGAGGCATGACCGCCTTGGCGATTCCCGTCCCGACGACCACGACCGGTGGGCTGACCGCGGAACAGGTCGAACGCCTGGGAGCGGAGCTCGATGCGATCCGCCAACAGGTCCTCGACAGCCGCGGTGAACGCGACGCGGCGTACATCCGTCGCCTCGTGCGGGTGCAGCGACTCCTCGAGCTCGGCAGCCGCGCGGTCCTGCTGCGCAGCCGCAACAAGGCCGCCTGGGTGGCGGGTACGGCGGGCCTCGCGGTCGCCAAGATCCTCGACAACATGGAGATCGGCCACAACGTCCTGCACGGCCAGTGGGACTGGATGCGCGACCCGAAGATCCACTCGACCACCTGGGAGTGGGACCACGTCTCGCCGGCCGAGCAGTGGAAGCGGGCGCACAACGAGACCCACCACACCTTCACGAACATCGTCGGCAAGGACAACGACCTCGGTTACGGCATCATGCGCGTCGACGAGGCCCAGGAGTGGAAGCCGCGCTACCTCGTGCAGCCGGCGTGGAACTTCGTCACCGCGTGCATCTTCGAGTACGGCATCGCGATGTTCGACCTCGACCTCGGCGACCACATCCGCGACAAGCGCAACATGTCGCCGGAGAAGAAGGCCGAGCTCAAGGTCACCCTGGCCAAGGCGCGGCGTCAGATCGGCAAGGACTTCGTGCTCTACCCGGCTCTCTCCGGCCGCGCGTGGCGCTCGACCCTCGCGGCCAACGCGGTCGCCAACCTGACCCGCAACCTGTGGTCCCACTCGGTGATCATGTGCGGCCACTTCCCCGAGGGCGTCGAGACCTTCGAGCAGGACGAGCTCGACGAGAACGAGTCGCGCGGCCACTGGTACGTCCGGCAGATGCTCGGCTCGGCCAACATCTCCGGGTCGCGGCTGCTGCACCTGATGACCGGCAACCTGTCCCACCAGATCGAGCACCACATCTTCCCGGACCTGCCGAGCAACCGGTACGTCGAGATCGCGCCGAAGGTGCGCGAGGTCTTCGACCGCTTCGGTCTGGCCTACAACGCCCGCCCGATGGTCAAGCAGGTGGCGAGCGCCTGGCACAAGGTGGTCCGGCTGTCGCTGCCCAACGGCTGGCTGGCCGAGACCAACCGGCGCAACCTGGTGCCGCAGCTGCGCCGCCTGGCGTCCGCCACAGCGGCACCCACCCCCGCCTAGCTCACGCTAGCCGGCGCGTCGCGCCAGCTCCACCAGCTCCGCGGCGACCAGCTCGAAGGCGTCCAGCGACTGCTCGGCGCGGGCCAGCGCGACCGCGCCCTCGGCCGCACTGATCGACACTGCGGCGACGGTGCGGGCCCGCCCGACGTCGAGCCCGCCCTCCACCAGCAGCGACTCGAGCCGACCGCGCCAGGCCGCGAAGATCTCGCCAGCGTGCTCGACGTTGGCGGCGTCGTCACCGGCCACCGCGACCGCGAGCACGGCGCAGCCGGCGCGCAGCTCGGTGTGGGTGAGCAGGCTGCGCCACATCCCGAAGAAGGTCTCGACCACGACGTCGGCCGGCTGCCCGCGGACGCCCTCGAGCGCGGCGTCGGCCCGCTGGCTCGCGAGGTCGAGCGCGGCGTCGTACATCTCCCGCTTGCCGGCGGGGAAGTGGTGGTAGGTCGAGCCGCGCGGCGCGCCGGCGGCCTCCAGGACGTCGCCGAACGACGCGCCGGTGGGTCCCTTCTCGGCGAGCAGCCGGACCGCGGTCGTCACCATCCGGGCGCGCACCTCGCCCTTGGCCATCACGGTCCTCCGTCCAGATCTATGCAGGTAGGCATAGTTTCGCACTACTATGCAGACCACCATAGTTTTCGACGCGAGGAGAGACCCATGCCGATGATCGACGTGTACGCCGCGCCCGGGCGGTTCGCGGACCCGAGCGGGCTCGCCCGCACCCTGGCTGCCACCTTGATGGAGGTCGAGGGAGTGCCGCCGATCGCCCTCTTCCGCGAGAACACCGCGGCCTTCGTCCACGAGGTCGTGGTCTCGGACGTCGACGGGAGCGACGACCACGTCCGCGTCCAGGTGCTGACCAACGCGGGCGCGCTGGACCGGGACAAGCAGCTGGCCGCCGTGCGCCGGCTCGCCGACGTCGTCGCGGAGGTCGCCGGCGACCCGTCCCTGACCGAGCGGACGTGGGTGCTGCTCACCGAGACCTACGACGGCGGCTGGGGCATCGCCGGCCACGCGAACACGAACGCGGAGATCGTCGCCCTGGCGCGCGAGCAGCTCGCGCCGTAGCCGTCGCCGACGTGGCCGTGGACGTCAGACGCCCGCGCTGACGGCGGCCATCGCGGCGTCGAGGTGGTCGACGAAGCGGGAGTCGAGGTCCTCGAACCAGGCGTCCTGTGCGGCGTCGAGGCAGGCGATGGCCGCACCGGCGACGGCCGCACCGGCGAGCGGGGACCCGTCCGGGAGCCGCTCGGCGACGAGCGGCCCGAGGGTCTCGGTCCAGCGCCGGCGGCGGACCTCCATCGTGCCGCGGGTGGAGGGCTCGTCGCGGAGCAGCTGGCCGAGGCGGCGGGCGGCCTCGGGGTTCTGCTCCTGCCCGGCGACCACGCTGTCGAACGCGCCGCGCAGGGCCGCCCATGCCGGCTCGTCGGCAGGTCGGGCCCGAAGCGCCTCGGCGAGCCGGTCGCCGGCCTCGAGCAGCTTCTCGAGGATGAGCTCGTCCTTGCCGGTGAAGTAGCGGAAGAAGGTGCGCCGCGACATCCCGGCCGCCTGGGCGATCTGCTCGACCGTGGTCGCCTCGAAGCCGTGCTCGGCGAAGAGCAGCCAGGCGGCCCGCATCACCTCGTCGCGGACCGCGTTGCGGGCCACCTCGCGCAGCGGGCTCTCGGTCGTCATGAGCGAAGAGTAGCGCGCCATTGTTGACACTGAGTGTCAGGCGCGACGTACGATGTCGAGGTGACCGAATCCCCCGAACTCACCGCCGGCGCCGAGCCCGAGGACGCCGCCGTCCGCGCCCACACCTCGAGCAGCCGCGCCAACCTCGAGCTGCTCTTCGTCGGCCTCGGTGCCCTCGTCGTCTCGCTCACCCAGTCGATGCTGGTGCCGGTGCTCGGCGAGCTCCAGGAGGAGTACGGCGCCTCCGCGAACTGGCTGCTCACCTCGACCCTGCTCGCCGGTGCCGTCGCGGTGCCGATCCTGGGTCGCCTCGGCGACATGTTCGGCAAGCGCCTGATGCTGCTGGTCGCGCTCGGCGCGCTCACCGTCGGCTCGCTGATCGACGCGCTCTCCGACGACCTCGGCTGGCTCATCGTCGGCCGGGCCATCCAGGGCGCGTCGGGTGCCGCGATCCCGCTCGGTATCAGCCTCCTGGCGACGCTGATGCCGCGGGAGCGGGTGGCCTCCTCGGTCGCGCTGATCAGCGCGATGCTCGGCGTCGGCGGATCGCTCGGCCTGCCGCTGGCCGGCCTGGTGGCCGAGCACGCCGACTGGCACGCGCTCTTCTGGATCAACACCGTCGTCGGCGCGATCGCCTTCGTCGGCATCCTGCTGGTCGTCCCGGAGTCCCGCCAGCGCGAGGGTGGCCGGGTCGACCTGGTCGGCGCGGTGCTGCTCTCCGCCGGCCTGGTCTGCCTGATCCTGCCGCTCGAGCAGGCCCACGAGTGGGGCTGGGGCTCGGGCCGGGTGTGGCTGCTGCTCGCGGCGTCGGTGGTCGTCTTCGCCGTCTTCGCGTGGTTCGAGCTGCGCACCCGCGACGCGCTGGTGGACCTCAAGGCGTTGACCCGCCGCCCGATCCTGATGACCAACCTCGCCTCGATCTGTTTCGGCTTCGCGCTCTTCGCCTCGTTCATCGGCACCTCGACCTTCGTCGAGGCGGGGAAGTGGACCGGCTACGGCTTCGAGTCCAGCCTCCTGGTCGGCGGCCTGGCGATGCTGCCGAGCGGCCTGGCGATGCTGGTCTTCGCGCCGCTCGCCGCCCGCCTGATCGTGCTCCGCGGTGCGCCGCAGACGCTCGCTCTCGGCGCGGCGATCGTCGCCGCCGGCTGGCTGCTGCGGATCGTCCTGACCGGCGAGCTGTGGCAGATCTTCGTCGGCGCGACGGTCGTGGGCATCGGCACCGGCATCGGGTACGCCGCGATGCCGTCGCTCATCAACGCCTACACCCCGCCCCACGAGATCGCCGCCGCCAACGGCCTCAACACGCTCTTCCGCAGCCTGGGCAGCACCCTGGCGACCGCGGTCGGCACCAGCATCCTGGCGTCCTCGCTCGTCTACGAGGTGGCCGACGGTCAGGTCGTAGACGCGGCGGCCAGCCTGACGGCGTACCGCTGGCTCTTCGCGGTGTGCGCCGGCGCCGCAGCGCTCGCGGCGGTGCTCGTGCTGACGGTGCCGCGACCGAGGGCGCACGCCTGACCCGGACTTGACTCGATACCCCCAGGGGGTATGGTCGGTGGCATGAGCAGTCATGCCACCGACCGCGCGACCGACCCCGTGTGCGGGATGAGCGTGGACCCGGCGACCGCCGAGCACCGCGCGACGTACGACGGGCATGAGTACTTCTTCTGCAACCCCGGCTGCCGCGAGAAGTTCCTCGCCGACCCGCACGCCTACCTCCACGGCCACGCGCCGGAGATCGAGGTGCCCGCAGGTCAGGAGGTTGCTGAGTACACCTGCCCGATGCACCCCGAGGTGCGGCAGCACGGTCCGGGCGCGTGCCCGATCTGCGGCATGGCGCTCGAGCCCGTGCTGGTCACCGCGGAGACCGGGCCGAGCGAAGAGCTCGTCGACATGACCCGGCGCTTCTGGGTCAGCGTCGTGCTCGCCGTCCCGGTGCTGGTCCTCGGGATGGCCGAGAGGCTGCCGTGGGTGCAGCTGGTGCTGGCCACGCCGGTGGTGCTGTGGGCGGGGTGGCCGTTCTTCGTGCGCGGCTGGGCGTCGGTGCGGACCCGCAACCTCAACATGTTCACCCTGATCGCGATGGGCACCGGTGTCGCCTGGGTCTACTCCGTGGTGGCGACGGTGGCGCCCGGGATCTTCCCCGACGCCTTCCGCGAGGACGGCGACGTCGGCGTCTACTTCGAGGCCGCGTCGGTGATCACCGCGCTGGTGCTGCTCGGCCAGGTGCTCGAGCTCCGCGCGCGTGAGCAGACCTCGGGCGCGATCAAGGCGCTGCTCGGGCTGACCCCGACCACGGCCCGGCGGGTCCGCGAGGACGGCGGCGACGACGAGGTCGCGCTCGAGGAGGTCGTCGTCGGCGACCTCCTCCGGGTCCGGCCGGGCGACAAGGTGCCCGTCGACGGTGAGGTCGTCGACGGCCGGTCCACGCTCGACGAGTCGTTGGTGACCGGCGAGTCGATGCCGGTGACCCGCGAGGCCGGTGACCCGGTCATCGGGGGCACGGTCAACCAGACCGGATCGCTGACCATGCGCGCGCAGAGCGTCGGGCGCGACACGATGCTGTCGCGGATCGTCGCGATGGTCGCCGAGGCGCAGCGCTCGCGGGCGCCGATCCAGCGCACCGCCGATCGCGTGGCCGGCATCTTCGTGCCGGCGGTCATCGGCGTGGCCCTGCTGGCGTTCGTCGTCTGGGCCCTGGTCGGGCCGGAGCCGCGGCTGGCCCACGCACTCGTCGTCGCGGTCGCCGTGCTGATCATCGCCTGCCCCTGTGCCCTCGGCCTGGCGACACCGATGTCGATCATGGTCGGCGTCGGTCGGGGTGCCCACGTGGGCGTGCTCATCAAGAACGCCGAGGCGCTCGAGCGGCTGGAGAAGGTCGACACCCTCGTGGTCGACAAGACCGGCACCCTCACCGAGGGTCGCCCGTCCGTCACCGAGGTCGTCGGCCCGTTCGACGGGGACGAGCTGCTGCGCCTGGCCGCCGCGGTCGAGCGTGCCTCCGAGCACCCGCTCGGCCGGGCGGTCGTGGACGCCGCGGACGAGCGTGGCCTCGCCGTACCTCCCGTGACGGACTTCGACGCCCCCGCCGGCCGGGGCGTCCTCGGCACGGTCGAGGGGCGGTCCGTGGTGCTCGGGACCGCGGCGTTCCTGGGGGAGCGGGGTGTCGAGGTCGCGACGCTGGAGGCCGACGCCGCCCGCCTGCGGGCCGAGGGCGCGACGGTCGTCCACGTCGCGGTCGACGGCGCGCTCGCCGGTCTGGTCGCGATCGCCGACGCGGTCAAGGAGACCACCCCGGCCGCGCTCGCGGGCCTGCGTGCGGACGGCATCGCGGTGGTCATGCTCACCGGCGACAACCGCGCCACCGCCGAGGCCGTCGCCCGGACGCTCGGGATCGACCGGGTCGAGGCCGAGGTGCTGCCCGACCACAAGGCCGAGGTCGTGCAGCGGCTGCAGCGCGAGGGCCGCGTGGTCGCGATGGCCGGTGACGGCGTCAACGACGCACCCGCGCTGGCGGCCGCCGACGTCGGGCTGGCGATGTCGTCGGGCACCGACGTGGCGATGGAGTCGGCCGGGATCACCCTGCTCGGAGGCGACCTGACCGGCATCCTCCGGGCCCGGACCCTGTCGGAGCGGACGATGCGCAACATCCGGCAGAACCTCGGCTTCGCGTTCGTCTACAACGCCGCCGGCATCCCGATCGCCGCCGGCGTGCTCTACCCGGTCACCGGCATGCTGCTCTCGCCGATGATCGCGGCCGCCGCCATGGCGCTCTCGTCGGTCTCGGTGATCGGCAACGCGCTGCGGCTGCGGGTGGAGCGGCTCGGCTAGCGCGGCATTCACCGGTGCACCGGTGAATGCCGCACTTCTCAGGCGTTGCATCGGCCGAGAAGTGACGGAGTCGCCTGAGGAGTGTGGCGAGTGAGGCTGGTGGTGCCGCCGCCGAGGCCGTCCGCTGCGCGACCTCCACTGTCGGTGGTCCCTGCTGGGATGGGTCCGTGGGCGCGCGGACCAGGGGTGACGGTGTCGAGATCGGGATCCGGCGACGCGGCGCGGCGGCCGTCGAGGTCGTCCGGGCGGTGCCGGTGCGGGCCGTCGCGAGCGGGGGGCTCTACGAGCTGCGGGGCAACTCCTTCCACGTGCCGCTCGCGGTCCGCGACCTCGTCCGCGCCCGCCCGGACGGCACCGGTCTACGGCTGACCGGGCTCGTCTGCCCGGGGCCGCTCACGCTCGCCTGGGCGAGCCTGGTGCCGGCCCACCCGCCCCAGACCGACGTGCTGATGGACGGCTGGCTGCGTCGCGGGGCGACGTGGTCGGAGCTGCGTGGGCGGCGGGTCGCGATGGTCTGGCAGCCCGGGGTCGCGGCACGCGACGTACGACGACTGCTCGCCGACGACCTCGCCTCCGGGCACCTGCAGGACCTCGAGGTCCACGAGCCCGACGACCGCACCGACGAGGCGCTGGCCGACTGCGCCGGATGAGGAGCGGGGCTCAGCGGCGCGGGCGGTCCCGCCAGGCACCGGTGGACCACAGCGCCCAGACCACGAGCACCGGCTGGAAGAAGAGCCGGACGAAGCGCTTCTGGTCGGTGTCGAGACCGAAGGCGTCCCGGTGCTCGACGTACTGCGCGATGTTGCCGGGGAAGATCGCGACGAAGAAGGCGGCGACCACCAGTCCGACGCCCACCCGTCCCCGGGCGAAGCCGACCAGGGCGGCGCCGAGGCTGATCTCGACGATGCCGGAGACCACCACGACCGGGTCCTTCGGGCCCGGGAACCACGACGGCACCTGGGCCTCGAACTCCTCGCGGGCGAAGGTCAGGTGGCTGACCCCGGCGAAGACCAGGATCGCGCCGAGCGCGATCCGGGCGAGCGAACGGGGACGGGAGGTCGGCGGCGCCTGGAGGAGCGACATGTCACGACGCTAGCCGAGCCCCGGTGGGCGGGTGGGTCCGTCTCAGCCGCGGTGTCAGCCCGCGCGCGGAGCGGGGACGAGCGGTACGGCGACCGGCGGCTGGTCGTGGTACTCGGGGTCGCGCACGTAGGTGCTGCGCACCGACGGGTGCCGCACGTAGGAGAGCCGGCTCACCTCGTGGCGGGCCTTGCGGGTGCCGTCCATGATCAGACCGACGGTGAAGCACAGGCAGCCGATGAGGACGAGGAACGACGCGACCACGAGGCTCGGCAGCCGCGGCACCATGCCGGTCCGGACGTAGTCGGCGATCACCGGCGCGGCGAGCGCGGCCGCCACGAACCAGAAGAGCACCGAGATCAGGCCGTAGAAGTAGATCGGGCGCTCGTGCCGAGTCAGGTTGAGGATGACGTTGAGGATCTTCCAGCCGTCGCGGTAGGTGCGCAGCTTGGACTCCGAGCCCTCCGCGCGGTCGCTGAACGCGATGTCGTGGGTCTCGGACGGGATCCGCAGCGCGAGCGAGTGGACGGTCAGCTCGGTCTCGATCTCGAACTCGCGCGACACGGCCGGGAAGCTCTTCACGAACCGGCGGGAGAAGACTCGGTAGCCCGAGAGCATGTCGCCCATCGTGTCGCCGAAGATGCCGCCGACGATGCGGTTGAGCGCCCGGTTGCCGCGCTCATGACCCTGGCGGTACGCCGAGCCGCGGCGTACGCCGACGACCTGGTCGAGGTTGTCGGCCACCAGCTTCGCGACCATCTCCGGCGCCGCGGCCGCGTCGTAGGTGTCGTCGCCGTCGATGAGCAGGTAGATGTCGGCGTCGATGTCGGCGAATGCCCGTCGGACCGCGTTCCCCTTGCCCAGCATGGGCTCTCGGCACACGACCGCGCCGGCGTCGGCGGCGCGGTCGGCCGTCTCGTCCGTGCTCCCGTTGTCGTAGACGTAGACGGTCATGCCCGGGATGGCCTCGATCAGGTCACGCACCACGGTCGCGACGGCGACCTCTTCGTTGTGGCACGGGACGATCGCGGCGATGCGGTAGCGCGTGGCAACAGACACAGGTCGAACCCCCCACAAGTCGACTGGTTCCGGCTAGGTGACGCCCCACCCAACGTGACGGGCAACGTGGGGTTACGGCCGGGTAGCCTCCCGGTAGATCCGGTCCAGACGATCGACGTGCACGTCCCAGGAGTAGGCCGCTCGTGCGTACGCCGCGCCGTCCTCGCCGAGCCGGCGCATCTCGTCCCGGTCGGCGACCAGCGTGCGCAGGGCGGCCCGCAGGTCGCCGGCGTCCATGTCGACGAAGCGCACACCCGGGCCCGAGGTCCACTCGGTGTGCAGGGCGGGATCCTCGCGCAGCAGCACCGGCAGCCCCGACGCCATCGCCTCCAGCACCGTGAGCGGGCACTCGCCGACCGAGGCGACGACCATGACGTCCGCACGGGCGTAGGCGTCGGGCATCTCCGCGACCGGCACGACGCCCAGGAAGGTGAGTCGCGGGTCGTCGAGGCCGCGCGGGCGGTCGCCGCCGGCGAACGCGATCTCGTAGGCGTCGTCGGCTGCGGCCGCCACCAGCTCGAACCCCTTCTTCGGCACGAACCTGCCGACGAAGAGGACCCGGGGCAGCCGGTCGTCGGGCCGGGGGCCCGGGTGGAAGCGGTCGGTGTCGACGCCGTTGCCGAGCACCTCGACCCGCGCGGATGCCGGGAGCGACGCCGCGACGTGCTCGTCGATCGGCAGCACCACCCGCGCTCCACCGAGCACGAACCGGCCGATCGTCGCGACCACGGCCGCCTGGACCAGTCGCACCAGCGCCGAGGAGTGGTGGACGAAGCCGACGTGGCGGTGCACGACGTACGGCGTGCGCAGCAGCCGGCACCACAGCGCGGCCACCCAGCTCGTGAGGTAGAGCACGTCGTGCACGTGGACGACGTCGGCCCGGCGTACCTCGCGGGCGAGCGCGCCGACCAGCCGCGGGGAGTAGAGCGGGAAGGGCACGCCGTACCGCTCCTCGAGCCCGTTCCAGGCGCGGACCCGGACGGCGCGCACGCCGTCCGCGACGGTCGTGCCCGGCCGGGTGGCGGTCGCGCTGGTGACCAGCGCGACCTCCCAGCCGCGCGCGGCCAGCCCACGGGTCTCGGCGGCGACGACGGTTTCCAACCCGCCGAGGTGGGGCACGGCGTGGTGCGCGACGTGCAGGACTCGGTGACTCACGGCGGCGAGTATGCCTCCGCGTAACCCGGGCGACACCCTGACGTTGAACCGGTCTCGGGGGCATGGATGGGGATCTGGACCTGGGGAGGGTTGGGCTGGTGGGGAGCCTGCACGCAGCACCGCGCTGGTGGCAGCGGGTGCTGCCCGTGACCGTGCTCGTGGTCGTGGTGGTCGCCGTCGCGGCGGTGCTGCTGCCGGGCGTGCGCGACCAGCTGCGGCTGTCCGCGACCCACGAGCCGCAGCGCTACGTCGAGCTCGGCTTCGCCCGGAGCGCCACGGGCACGCTCGAGGTGTGCTCGGCCGCCGGGCGCGACGCGCACGCGACCTTCACGGTCACCAGCCACCTCGCCGACGCCCGCGACCTCGCCTACGTGGTCACCGCGGGCGGCGTACGCCGGACCGGCACCGTCACCGTCGACCCCGGCCGGTCCGTCACCGTCGACGAGACGCTGCGAGGCGCCGGTCGCCGCTACCAGCTCGACGTCCGCCTGCCCGACCTCGACCAGCGCGTCCACGCAGCCTGCCCGGGGCAGTGGTCGACGGCAGGGGCCGCCTCATGAGGGCCGCCGTCGTCACGCCGCGCTTCCCACCGGACGCCGGCGGCGTCGAGGAGTACGCCGCCTGGGTGGCCCGCACCCTGCGCGACGCCGGCCACGACGTCCTCGTCGTCACCACCGGCCGCGGCCGGCGCCGCACCGAGACGACGTACGACGGGATGCGGGTGGTGCGGCTCGGCACCTGGCTGACCGTCTCGAACACCCCAGTCCACCCGGCCTGGCCGGTCCAGCTGCGCCGACTGCTCGCCGACGTCGACGTGGTCAGCGCCCACGCCCCCGTGCCCGGGCTGGCCGACCTCGCGGCGTACGTCTCCGCGGCGCCGGTCGTGCTGACCTACCACTCCGGCTCGATGGTCAAGGGCGGTCATCCCGCCGACCCGCTGCTGCGCGCCTACGAGCGCCGGGTGCTGCCGCGCGTCCTCGACCGCTGCCGCGAGCTGGTCGCCGTCTCGCCCGCCTCCCTCGCGCACGCCACCGGCCGCGCGCACCTGCTCCCGCCGGGCGTCGACACGACCGTCTTCGGCCCGGGCGACGAGCCGCGCGGCCGGGGGGTGCTCTACGTCGGGCGTCTCGAGCGGACGTCGCGCTGGAAGGGCGTGCCCGTGCTCCTCGACGCGCTGCCCCGGCTGCGCGACCTGGTCCCGGGCGCCCGGCTCGACGTGGTCGGCGACGGCGACGACGTCGAGGCCCTGCAGAAGCACGCCGCCGACCTCGGGGTCGCCGACCTGGTCACCTGGCACGGCCGGGTCGACCACGCCGCGCTGGCGCCCCACTACCGACGTGCGGGCGTCACCGTGCTCCCGTCACTCACCGAGTCCGAGGCCTTCGGGATGACCCTCGCCGAGGCGATGGCCTGCGGCAGCCCCGTGGTCGGGACCACCGTCGGCGGCATCCCGTACGCCGTGCGCGACGGCGTCGACGGCCGTCTGGTCCCTCCGGGCGACGCGGTGGCCCTGGCCGACGCGCTCGCGCAGGCCCTGACCGACCCGGTCACCAGTCCCGACCCGCAGCGCTGGGCCTGGGAGCGCCAGGCCGACCGCACCGTCCGCCTCCTGGAGGGAGCAGTCCGATGACGACCACCGAGCAGCGAGCAGCCCGGCTCCGGGCCCGCGTCCCCGAGCGACTCGTCCCCGCCCTGGCGGCCGCTCGCGCACGCGCCGAGTGGCGGCGCGAGAGCGTCCGCCAGGACGCCCGCACCCAGATGGGCTTCCTGCTCGACCACACCCGGCCCGACGCCGACCTCGAGCGGGTCGCCCGCGCCTACGTCCACGCCCAGGCCGTCCGCGGCGAGCTCCGCTGGCACCCGCGTCTGCTCACCTCGCTCCGCGTCGAGGGTGTCGAGCACCTGCGGACGGCGAGCGAGCAGGGCCGGGGCGTGCTGCTGAGCTTCCTGCACCACGGCCACTACGACGGCGCGTTCCCGTCGATCGCTCGTCTCGGCTTCCCGGGCCACATGGTCGCCTACCCCTACATGCTCACCGACGAGGCGCCGGTGTGGCTGCGCCAGCACGTCGCGATCAGCTGCATGAACGGCGGCACCCCGGTGAGCGCCGACGTCGGCGCCGCCGGCATGGTCGAGCTCCTCGAGCGTGGGCAGATCCTCGCGATCGCCACCGACGTCCCCGGTCGCACCCCGGTGCGCTTCCTCGGCCGCGAGGTCCTCGGCTCCTTCGGCGCGGCCCGGCTCGCCTCCGCGGCCGGTGCGCCCGTCGTCGTGCTCACCACCGAGCGCGACGCGCAGGGCGCCTTCGTCCGCCTCCACGAGCCGCTGGACTCGCGGGGCGCCGAGCCGCGCGACCTGCTCGACCGGATCCTGGCGATCCACGAGCCGGTCCTGCTGCGCTGGCCCGAGCACACCGACATCCCGCTCGCCCGCTGGGGACTCCCGGCACCGGCGGAGGCCGCCCGTGGCTGAGTCCTCCTCCGAGCTCGGCACCGGCTTCTCGCTGCCCTGGACCCCGGAGCTGCGCCGTCTCGCCGAGCGCGCCTCCGGCCCGTGGGCACTGGCGACCCGCGCAGCGCCGTACCTCCTCGTGGTGCTGGCGCAGACGGTGGTCGGCCTCGACCTCGACCTGCCGGTGCTGCGACCGGCGCTCGCGCTGGCGACCTTCGTGGGGCTGCCCACGCTGGCGCTCTACCGACGCGCCACGCTGCCCGGCGACACCCGGCTCGCGCAGGCGGCCTACGCCTTCGGCTTCAGCATCCTCGCGCTCCTGCTCGGCGGGCTCCTGCTCAACACCGCGCTCCCGCGGCTCGGCGTCGCGCACCCCCTCGCGCCGCTGCCCCTGGCCATCACCTGGCTCGTGCTCGACGTCGCCGTGCTGCGCTGGCGGCGGGCGCTGCCGCTGGCCCCCGCCGGGTGGGCCGGTACGACGGCCCGCGCGGTCCGCGAGGCCCGGTTCGCGACGGCGCCCACCCTCGCGGTGGTCTCCCTGCTCTGCTCGGTGGCCGGCGCGATCCGGCTCAACAACGGGGCCGGTGGCGCGGTCGCGGTCGCCGCGGTCGTCGCCGGTGCGGGCTCGCTGCTCGCACTGCTGCTCGGGCGGACCCGCTCGACGGGCCGTGACGCCGCGTGCCTGGCCCTCGTCTCGGCCGGGCTGCTGCTCGCCACCTCCCTGCGCGGCTGGGGGATCACCGGTCACGACATCCAGGCGGAGTTCCTCGCCTTCCGGCTCACCGACGGCGCCCAGCAGTGGCAGCTCGACGCGCTGCCGAGCGCCTACAACGCCTGCCTCAGCGTCACCATCCTGCCGACGGTGCTCGCCCAGGCGACCGGCCTCTCCGGCGAGATCGTCTTCGAGGTGCTGCTGCAGCTGGTCTTCGCGGTCGTGCCGGTGCTCACCTACCTGCTGTCGCGACGCTTCGTCAGCCGCCGGCTGGCGCTGGTCGCCACGATCCTCACGATCGCGTTCCCGACCTTCGCCACCGACATGCCCTACCTGGTCCGCCAGGAGATGGCCTTCTTCTTCCTCGCCCTGGTCCTGCTCGCCGCGACCGAGCCGGGCCACCGCGGCTGGTACGACCGGGTCCTGGTGGTCGCGCTCGGCCTGGGCGTCGTGCTCTCGCACTACTCGACGACCTACGTGCTGCTGATGGCGCTGGGCGCCGGCCTGGTCGGCCTCGCGCTGGTCGGGGTGGTCCGGCGCCGCCGCGGGCGCGGTCCGTACGACGGCGCGCTGGTGCTGCTGCACCCGGGCGTCGTGGTGGCGCTGGTCGCGCTCACGCTCGTGTGGGCGGGCCCGGTCACCCACACGGGCGGCCACGCGTCGGAGGTGCTCCAGGAGACCGTCGACGCGATCACCGGCCAGGGCGTCGACGGGCCGAGCTCGTCCGACACGTCGTACTGGATCCTGTCCGGCGACCAGACCACGCCGCGCGACCGGATGGACCTCTTCGTCGACGCGACCCTCGACGCCCGGCGCGCGGAGATCCCGCAGGACCAGCGCGTCTTCACCCACCTCGTCGCCGCCGAGCTGCGGCCCGCGCTGGCTGAGACGCCCTCCAGCCCGATCGGCGACCTGGCCCGGATCGCGGCCGCGGCGCTGATGCAGGTCTTCCTGCTCCTCGGCCTGCTCCGGGTGCTGCGCCGCGGCCTGGGTCGCTCCCGGATGGGGGCCGCGTCCGGCCGCGAGGCGGCCTGCCTCGCCTGGGGGTCGATGGCCGCGCTGGGCGCGATCGTGGTGGTGCCCAACCTGTCGGTGGACTACGGCGTGCTGCGCGCCTTCCAGCAGACGCTGCTCGTCGTCGCGCCGATCGCAGCACTCGGCCTGGTGGTCGCGCTGCGGCCGGTGACCGCCTGGCGGCCCCGGCTCGCACTCGTCCTGCTCGGGCTCGTGCCGGTCGGCATGTACCTCGCACTGACCGGCGTCGTCCCCGCCTTCACCGGCGACCAGCCGCAGCGGATGGCCCTGGCCAACGCCGGCACCTACTACGACCGCTTCTTCTCCACCGACGCCGAGACCCGCGGTCTCCACTGGCTCGCGGAGGTCGACCACGCCGACACCACCAACGCGCGGGTGATCGGCAGCCGCAACGTCAACGTCCGGCTGCTCGGCCTCAGCGACAACCGCGCGCCGGTCTCCGACCGGCTCTACCCGACGATGCTCTCGAAGGACGCCTACGTCTTCATCGACGCGCAGGTGCTCGACCAGGGGGAGTCGACGATCTTCTACACCGGCGACCTGCTCACCTACCGCTACCCGCTCGGTGCGCTCGACCACCGCATGGACCTCGTGTACGACGCCCCGCAGGCGAGGGTCTACCGATGAGGCGCCTCCTCACGAGCTCGGCGCTGCTCTTCCTCACCACCGTGCTGATGGCCGGCGCGGGGGCGGTATTCTGGGTGATCGCGGCCCGGCTGGCCTCGCCCCACGACGTCGGCCTGGCCGGATCGCTGGTCGCCGCCGGCGACTCGCTCGCGCTCTTCGCCCAGCTGGGTCTCAACATCGTGGTGCTGCGCACCATGCCGATCAGCTCGCGCCCGACGGGCGACGTGCTCACCACGGGCGTCGTCGTCCTCGGCGCCGGCACGCTCTTCGGGCTCGGCTACGCCCTGCTCCTCCCGTGGACGTCACCCCGCCTGGCCGAGGTGCTGCACTCGCCCTGGCTGGTCGCCGGCTTCGCGCTGCTGGTCGCCGCGACCGCCCTCAACGTGCTCACCGACAACGTCTTCCTCGGCATCGACCGGGTGCGCGACTACCTCGTCACCAACGGCATCCTGCTCGGGGTCGTGAAGTGCGGGCTGCCCTTCCTGCTCGCCTCGGCGGGCGCGTTCGGGCTCTACGGCTCGGTCGCCGGCGCGATCGCGTGCTGCGCGCTCGCGAGCGTCTGGGTGATCCTGCGCCGCGTCCCCGGCGAACGTCGCCTGCGCCCCTCGCCCGAGCTGCTCGCCCACCGTGGCTTCGCGGCCGCCGGCTACGTCACCTACGTGCTGACCGTCGTCCCGCTGCTCGTCTACCCGCTGCTCGTGGTCAACGCCCTCGGGTCGACCGCCGGCGGCACCTACTTCATCAGCTTCCAGGTCGTCACCCTGCTGCACGCGGTGGTGCTGACGATCGCCAACGCGGCCTACGCCCAGGCCGAGCGCGCCCCCGACCACCGGCACGCCGTCGTGCGCCGCGGTGGCACGCTGCTGCTCGGTCTCGCGGTCGTCGGGTGCCTGGTGATGTGCGCGCTCGCGCCCGCCTTCCTGCGGATCTTCGGCGCCCACTACTCCGACGAGGGCACCGCGACCCTGCGGGTGCTCGCGCTCGCGGTCGTCGGGGCGGCCTTCAACTACTGGGGGATGATGCGGCTCCGATTGGCCGCCCACCTGCCGGCGATGATCCTGGTCCAGCTGGTCAGCACGGTCGTGATGCTCGGGCTGGCCTTCTCGCTCGCGGACCGCGGCACCATCTGGGTGGCGGCGTCGTGGGGCATCGGCCACGCCGTCGGCGGGCTGCTCGGCTTCCTGGTCACCAGCACCGTGGCCCGGTTCGCCGACGCCGTCCCCGCCACCGACGCGGACAGGGAGGTGGTCCCGGTATGAGGGTCCTGCGCAACCTCGCCCTCGACCTGGTGCTGGTCAGCCTGCGGGTGGGCCTCCGGCTGCTCTCGCGGGTGGTCCCGACCTCGCGCTCGGTCGTGCTCTCCGCCAGCCCCGAGACCGAGGGCAACGGCGTCGAGGTCGCCCGCGCGCTGCTCGGCCGCTACACCGGCACCATCGTCTGGCTGCGCGACGGCGGGCCCGTGCCGGTCGAGGTGGAGGCGCTCGCGGACCGCGGCATGGTGCTGGTGCCCAAGGCCAGCCCGGCCGGCCTGTGGGCCTACCTGCGCGCCGAGGCCGTGCTCTTCACCCACGGCCTCTACGGCAGCCCGCGGCCGGTGCCGCGCAAGCCGGTGGTCAACCTCTTCCACGGCGACGGGCCCAAGGACGTGCGGCCCGCCCGCGGCGTCGGGGCCCCGATGGCGAGCACCTACCTGGTCGGCAGCACCACGCTCTTCTCGGGCTTCCAGGCCGAGGCGTTCGACGTCCCCCGCGACCGGCTGCTGCTCACCGGCAACCCCCGCACCGACCAGCTGTGGCGGGACCTCACGCCCCACCAGCTCGCGGCGCTGGGCATCACGGGCCCCTACGTCGTGTGGCTGCCGACCTTCCGCCAGCCGCGCGCGGTCGGGGCGGTGCGCGTGCACGACGCGGCGGTCGTCCGCGACGACGCGGCGGCCGGTCTCGCCGGGCTGCTGGCCGGCCTGGCCGACCGCGGACTCCAGCTGGTGGTCAAGCCGCACCCGATGGACGCCGACCGCCGTCGTACGCCGGGGGTCGTCACCATCGACGACGACGACCTCGCCCGCGTGGGCGTCGGCCTCTACCCGCTGCTCGGCTCGTCCGCCGGCCTGGTCACCGACTACTCCAGCGCCTGGGTCGACTACCTGCTCGTCGACCGGCCGATCGCGTTCCTGGTGCCCGACCGGTCGACCTACGACCGCGAGCTCCTGCCCGCCGACGTGCTCGACTGGGCGCCCGGCGAGGTGGTCGACAACGACCCGTGGACGCAGCCCTTCGCGGAGTTCTTCGCCGACCTCGACACCCACGGCCGGCGCGGGTCGTCGCTGCGGCTCTCGGTCGCCGAGCGGATCGGCCTCAACCCCACCACCACGGCCGCCGACGACCTCGTCACCGAGCTCGTCAAGCGAGGGGTGCTGGACTCGGCCTGAGCTCCGGGTCGGGACGCCCGGGCCGGCGCATCCGGAGCAGCTCGCTGCGCGGCCGCAGGAAGGGACGCTCGAGCAGGCGGTGGCTCGCCCAGGTGAGGACGGCGGCCGCGGCGACGGCGAGCAGGCCCAGCGCCGGCTTGGGCAGCGGAGCGTCGGCGAGCAGCACGAAGGGCAGCAGGTGCCACAGGTAGAGGCTGTAGCTGACCCGGCCGAGGCCGGTCAGCCACCGGTGCGAGAGCACCCGCTGCGCAGGCCCCGGTCCGGCGTACCCGGCCCGGATCAGCAGCACGGCGCCGGCCACGGCGAGCGGCACGCCGACGTAGCGGTAGCCCCAGGTCTGGGCGTCGGTGCCGATCACGGCGTAGCCGATGACCGCCGCGAGTGCGACGACGGGCGCGACCCGGGTCCGTCGCGGCGTCGGCGGATGGTCGACCAGCCAGAGCCCGAGCGCGGCGCCGACCAGCAGCTCCGCGCAGCGCTCCACGGGGCCGAAGTAGAAGGCGAAGGTCGGCAGCGGCACGGCGAGCGCGTACGCCGCCGCAGCGGCCGCGAGACTCACGGCGGCGAGGCGTGCGGCGGACCAGTCGGCGGCGCGGGCACGCAGCACCAGCAGCGGCCAGAGCGCGTAGAAGTACCACTCGACGGCGAGTGACCAGGTCTGCCCGAAGGGCTCGAGCCCGGGCAGCCACATGCTGCCGGACCGGGTCGCGGCCCAGGCCGACGACGTCTGGGTGAGGGCGATCAGGCCGCGGCGCGCGACGTCGGCCGGCCCGACCGGTGCCCAGGGCGTGACGGCGTAGAGGGCGACACTGACGACGACCAGGCCGAGCAGCGCGGGGTAGAGGCGGACCACCCGGCGGCGGAGGAAGGCGCCCCACTGCGTCGTACCGCGCCACAGCACCGTGGTGATCACGAATCCGCTGAGAACGAAGAAAACGTCCACGCCGATCGACCCGCCGTGGAAAAATGGGACGTACCAGCTCGCCCAGTGCAGGGCCAGCACCGCGGCGATCGCGACGCCGCGGATCCCGTCGAGGAAGTCCAAGCGACCCGACCCCTGCATGCGTCCTCAACGACGCGCGTCGTCACGGTGTTACGCGAGAAACGAGACGACTTGTGTTGTTCATGTTCGTCACAAACCCTGGACATTCTCCATGCGGTGTGAACACCGTAGGGGCCGATCGCTCAGGTGCTCGTGTCCACCGACCGATGGAGAACCCATGCCTCGCGCCGTCGCCACCCTGCTCGCGGGAGCCGCCGTCGCCGCAGCAGCCGGCCTCGCGGCCCTGCCGTCCGAGAGCGCCGGTGCCGCCAGCACCACGACCCTCCAGGCGATCCCGGCTGACTCCGTGGTCGACTCCTACGGCATCGGGATCCACACCAACTTCCTGGACACCCCCTACCGGGACTACGGCGCCGTCGCCGACGCGCTCGCCGGTCTCGGGGTGCGCCACGTCCGCGACGACCTCTACCTCGACGCACCGCGGCAGTACGCCGCGATCAAGGCGGTCGCCCAGCGCGCCGGCGTCCGCTTCGACCTGATCCTCGGCCGCCCGACCGACAGCGCGACCCCGGCCGACTACGTCGACACCGTCGCCGACCAGCTGAGCGGGGGCGCGGTCGAGAGCCTCGAGGGCACCAACGAGTGGGACCTCTCGGGCCGCAGCGACTGGCCGAGCGAGCTGCTCGACTGGCAGGAGGGCCTCTACCGGGCCGCCAGGGCGAACCCCGCCACGGCCGACCTGCCGCTCCTCTCGCCGGCCCTCGCCTTCCGGTGGAACTACCCCCAGACCGACGGTCTGAGCTCCTATGCCGACATCGCGAACGCCCACGTCTACCCGGGCGGCTACGTCCCCTCGACCGAGATCACCAAGGTGCTCGCCGCACTGATCGACGCGGTCCCCGAGCAGAAGACGATCACCACCGAGGCCGGCTACCACAACGCGCTCAACGCCCAGTCCAGCCACCCGGCCGTGCCCGAGGACGTCGCGGCGGCCTACCTCCCGCGGCTGCTGCTCGAGCACGTCTCGCGCGGCGACTCGCGGATGTACAGCTACGAGCTCATCGACGAGTTCGACGACCCGGGCCTGACCAACCCCGAGGCCCACTTCGGCCTGCTGCGCCACGACCTGTCGCCGAAGCCGGCGTACACGACGATGCAGAACCTGCTGGCGCTGCTCGACGACCCGGGCACGTCCTTCCGCCCCGGGTCGCTGCCGATCTCGGTCAGTGGATGGCCGTCCGACGGCAAGTACCTGCTCACCCAGCGCAGCGACGGCAGCTACGTGCTGCTCCTCTGGCGCGACGCCTCGCTCTGGGACCCGGGCTCGCAGACCCGGCAGACGGTCACCCCGGCCTCGGTGACGCTCGGCTTCGGGTCGTCCTACGACGTCGCCGTGCACCACCTCGACAGCGCCGCCCCGGTGGCGACGTCGACCGGCTCGTCGGTGACGGTCGACCTCGACGCGGCCGTGACGGCGATCGAGCTGGACCCTGCGACCACCGCGACGCCCACGCCGACCACCCCGACCGCGACGCCCACGCCGACCGCGTCGACGTCGCCGACGACGTCCGCATCGCCGACGCCCACGGCGACCACGACGCCCGAGGTGACGACCTGCCCGACCGCGGTGGTCGCGAAGGCGGCGCGCCGCCACGTCACCGTGCGCTGGCAGCCGGCGCCCGACGACGGCGTCACGGCGTACCGGCTCAAGATCGGGGGCCGGACGCTCCTGCTCGGGCCGGACGACACCCGGGCCAAGGTCAGGGGGCTCCCGCGCGGCGCGCGGGTCCGGGCGACGGTGACCGCGCGGAACGCCGCCGGGTGGGGCGCGGCGACCCGCAGCGCCTACGTGCGGCTCGGCTGAGGCTCGAGCTCCGCCTCGGACTCGGCCTGCGGGCCGGGGACGACGTGCGTGCTCGCCCGGACCACGGGGATGAAGAGCGCGACGACCGCGGCGGCCGTGGCCATCAGCGCCAGCAGCAGGAAGCCGTGCGTGTAGCCGCTCTCGACCGGCAGGCCCGAGGGCTCCACCGAGCTCGTGATCACGGTGGCCAGGACCGCGGAGCCGATCGCGCCGCCGACGGTGCGGATGTTGGTGTTCATGCCGCTCGCGACGCCGGTCTGCGACTGCGGGACCGCGTCGACGACCAGGTTCGACATCGCCGCGAACGCCAGTCCGAAGGCCAGGCCGAAGACCACCGACTCGACCACGATCAGCCAGGCGGCTCCGTGGAGGAAGGTGAGGCCGAAGGTGCCGAGCGCCATCAGCGCAGCGCCGACGACCAGCAGCGCCTTGGAGCCGTAGCGTGCGGCGAGCCGGCCCGCGAAGACGCCGCCGAGGAAGCTCGCGATGGTCTGCGGGAGCAGCAGCAGGCCGGACTCGGTGACCGAGACGCCGAAGCCGTAGCCGGCCGACTCGGGGGTCTGGAGGAACTGCGGCAGGAAGGCGAAGGTCGAGTACATCGCGAAGCCGAAGAGCAGCGCGACGAGGTTGACGGTCCACACGGTCGGGATCCGCATCATCTGCATGTCGACGAGCGGCTGGTCGCTGCGCGACTCGGCCCAGACCCAGGTGGGCAGCAGCACGGCCGCGACCACGAACAGGGCGACGACCTTCGTCGAGCCCCAGCCCCAGTGGTGACCCTGGCTGACGCCGATGAGGAGGGCGACCAGCCACGCGGACATGAGCAGCGCGGTGCCGACGTTGATCCGGCCGGGCGTGCGCTCGGGCGACTCGGGCACCCACACCGCGGCGGCGACGGTCGCGACGATCGTCATGATCATCGGGATCCAGAAGAGCCAGTGGTAGCTGAGCGCGTCGACCAGCGGGCCGGCGATGACCAGGCCGACGCCGCCACCGACGGCGAGCAGCGCGGCCGCCGTACCGATCGCGGAGGCGACCTTCTCGCGCGGGAACTCGTCGCGGATGATGCCGAAGGTCAGCGGCAGCACACCGCCGCCGATGCCCTGGATGACGCGCGCCGCGATCAGCACGCCGATGGTGCCCGCGACGGCCGCGAGCAGCGAGCCGACCGCAAGGGCGCCGAGAGCGACGACGAGCATCCGCTCCTTGCCGACCTTGTCGCCGACCCGGCCGATGATCGGCGTGAAGACCGAGGCCGAGACGAGGTAGGCCGTGAGGACCCAGGTGACCGTGGACTGGTCGGTGTGGAGCGCGGCCTCGATCGTCGGGAGCACCGGGTTGACCATCGACTGGAGCAGGGAGAAGGACGCGACGCCCACGCACAGCACGAGGAAGGTCACCCGGTAGTCGGTACGGCGATCGAGGGCGGCGGTCATGCTCGGCCCAACCCGGTGGGCGACTGGTTGATTCCGACAACCGTCGACGAAGTTCCCCGGAGGGGTGTGATCTGGGTCGCTGTCGGCGGCCGCCCGTAGCCTTGCCGGGCGATGCCGACCCTGTGCCACCACTTCGACGCCGACCGCTGCCGCTCGTGCGGCTGGCTCGACCTGTCCTATGCCGCGCAGCTCGCCGCCAAGCAGGAGTCGGTCGTCGACCTGCTCGGCAGCCCGGCCGGTCTGACCTGGGAGCCGCCGGTCGCGAGCCCGCAGCTGGGCTTCCGCAACAAGGCCAAGATGGTGGTCACCGGCACCGCCGAGGAGCCGGTGCTGGGCATCCTGGGCCCGTCCGGTGTGGGTGTCGACCTGCGCGACTGCCCACTCCACCTGCCCGGCATCCAGGCCGCGCTGCCGGTCCTGGCCGACTTCGTCACCCGCGCCGCGGTGGCGCCGTACGACCTGGCCGCGAGGCGCGGTGAGCTCAAGCACCTGCTGGTGACCGAGTCGCCCGACGGCGAGCTGATGGTGCGCTTCGTGCTCCGCTCCCAGGAGCCGGTCGCCCGGCTGCGCAAGCACCTGCCCGGCCTGCTCGCCGAGCTGCCGTCCGTCGCGGTGGTCTCGGTCAACCTCCAGCCCGAGCACAAGGCCGTGCTCGAGGGCGATCGGGAGATCCTGCTGACCGAGCGGGCCACGCTGACCATGCGGGTCGCCGGGCTCGCGCTGCACCTGCGTCCTCAGAGCTTCTTCCAGACCAACACCGCCATGGCGGCCGAGCTCTACGACCGGGCGCGGTCGTGGGTGGGCGAGCTCGCGCCGGCGCGGGTGTGGGACCTCTACTGCGGCGTGGGCGGCTTCGCCCTCGCGCTCGCGGGGACGGCCCGGGAGGTCACCGGCGTCGAGGTGAGCGCCGAGGCGGTCGCGAGCGCGACCCAGTCGGCGGCCGACGCGGACCTGGGCGGCGTGCGGTTCGAGGCGGGCGACGCGACGGCCTGGGCGCTCGGTCGGGCGGCGCCGCCCGACCTGGTGGTCGTCAACCCGCCGCGACGGGGGATCGGGCCGGAGCTCGCCGGGTGGCTGGAGGGATCGGAGGTGCCCGACGTCCTCTACTCCTCCTGCAACGCGCAGACGCTCGCCCGCGACCTCGCGGCGATGCCGTCGCTGCGGCCGGTGCGGGCGCAGGTGCTCGACATGTTCCCCAACACCGACCACTACGAGGTGCTGGTGCTCCTGGAGCGGTCGTGACCGATCCGCGGGTCGAGTCGAGGGTTTCGGTGGAGTGAGTCGACGTCATCCGCGGACACGCCGACCGAAAGCCTCGGCTCGACCCGCGAAAAGGCTCGACTCGACCGGCTACTTCGGCGGCAGTGACCGCGCGTGCTCGAGGCCGATCGCGGCCCAGCGCTCGAGGTCCGCCTCGGACTCGACGCCCGCCGGCTCGACCCGCAGCCAGCCGGCCATGGTGCGTTCGCGCATCACGAACTCGTCGGTGTGCGGCTCGCGCAGCAGCTCCTCGGTGCGCTCGGGCGGCACCCGCAGCAGCAGTCCGCCCCGGTGGCTGACCGCGACCGCCATGTGGCCGTGGACCAGGAAGGCCAGGCCACCGAACATCTTCTGCTCACTCAGGCCCGGCTCGCCGAGCGCGATGTCGCGGATCCGGCCCGCGAGCTCCTCGTCGTACCCCATGTCTCGATTGTGACTGGCGTCACCGACATCGGAGGAGGAACCTCGTGCCATGACGATGGGAGAGGTCAGCGGGGCCGGCTTCACGCTCGGGACGGCGTTCCGGCCGGGCACGGTCGCGGAGGACGCGGTGCACGCGATGGTCAGCGTGCTCGACGCGCAGGACGCCGCGCCGTCGATCGAGCGGCTGCGCGGGTGGGCGCTGAGCGCCGGGGCGGTGCGGCTGGGGGAGACCTGCGTCGACCTGGGCAGCGGCACCGGCACGATGACGCGGCGGCTCGCCCGGCTCGTGGGTCCGGACGGCCGCGTGGTCGGCATCGAGCCCAACGGGATGCTGCGCACGGTCGCCGCCGAACGGGCGGCGAGGGCCGGGACGGCGATCGAGCTCTGCCAGGGTCTGGCGACCGAGATCCCGATGCCGGACGAGAGCGTCGACGTGGTCTGGTGCGAGCGGGTGCTCCAGCACGTGCCCGACCCGCGGGCCGCCCTCGTCGAGATCGCCCGTGTGCTGCGCCCCGGCGGGCGGGCCCTGCTGCTCGACTCCGACCACGCCTCACGGGTCGACTCGGACATCGACCCGGCCGTGGCGGCCGCGATGCTCGACTCCTTCATGGGCCAGCTCGCCAACCCCCTGTCGGCGCGGCAGCTGCCCCGGCTCGCGATCGAGGCCGGGCTGGAGGTCGACCCCGACATCGGCTCGTCGGCGCTGGTCTACCCGCAGGAGGTGCTCGTCGGTTCCGAGCTCACCCGCCTGGCCGCCGACCAGGCCGTCTCCGAGGGGAGGATCACCCGCGAGCAGGCCGACGAGGCGATGCGCAGCCAGTCGGCCGCGGCGCGGTCGGGGTGGGCGTTCTCGGCGATCACGGTCTTCGGGTTCGTCTGCCGCAAGCCCTGACGGCGGTCCACCCGGGTGGGAGAGTGACCGCCGTGATCCTCGACAACTTCCGCCTCACCGACCGGGTCGCCATCGTCACCGGCGCCGGCCAGGGCATCGGCCGCGGCATCGCGATCGGCTTCGCCGAGGCCGGTGCCGACGTCGTCGTGGCCGCCCGCACCGCTGCCGACCTCGACGCCGTCGTCGCAGAGGTCGAGGCGCGGGGGCGCCGCGGGCTCGCGGTGCCGACGGACGTGATGGACGCCGACGCCCGGGCCGCCCTCGTCGAGACGGCGGTGGCGCACCTCGGCCGGCTCGACGTGCTCGTCAACAACGCGGGCGGCAGCGGCCCGCGGCCGGGGCTGGCCACCTCGGAGCGCTTCCTCGAGACGGCGTTCAAGTTCAACGCCACGGTGCCGTTCCTGCTGTCGACGCTCGCCGCGCAGGCCATGGTCGACACCGCGGGCGGCGGCTCGGTCGTCAACATCTCCTCGCGCTCCGCGGACATGACGATGACCGCGATGGCGGCGTACGGCGCCGGCAAGGCCGCGCTCAACCGGATCACCCAGGACCTGGCTGCGGAGTGGGCGCCGCGGGTGCGGGTCAACGCGATCGGCGTGGGCGGGGTCGCCACCCAGGGACTGGCGATGGTGCTCACCGACGACGACCTGCGCGCGACCTACGAGGCCAACACGCCGATGCGGCGCGCGGGCACACCCGAGGACATCGCCAACGCCGCGCTCTTCCTCGCCTCGCCCGCGTCGTCGTGGGTGACCGGCAAGATCTTCCAGGTCGACGGCGGGGTCGAGCGGCCCGCGATCGAGGTGCCGGTGGCGCCGTTGGAGCCGCGCGCCTGACCGCTCCGTCCTGCTGCCAGACTGGCGGCATGGAGCAGCGCACCCTGGGCAGGACCGGCCGCGAGGTCTCGGTCGTCGGACTCGGCACCTGGCAGCTCGGTGCCGACTGGGGCGACGTCTCGGAAGGGGACGCGCTGGCCGTCCTCGAGGCCTCGGTCGAGGCCGGCGTGACCTTCCTCGACACCGCCGACGTCTACGGTGACGGCCGCAGCGAGCAGCTCATCGGCCGCTTCCTGAAGACCCACGACGGCCTCACCGTCGCGACCAAGATGGGTCGCCGCGAGGAGCAGCTGCCGGAGAACTACACGATGGCCAACTTCCGCGCCTGGACCGACCGGTCCCGGCGCAACCTCGGCGTCGACACGCTCGACCTGGTGCAGCTGCACTGCCCGCCGAGCGCGGTGATCGAGGCGGACGCGACGTACGACGACCTCGACACGCTGGTCGACGAGGGCGCGATCGCGGCGTACGGCGTGAGCGTGGAGACCTGCGACCAGGCGCTCGCCGCGATCGCGAGGCCGCACGTCGCGTCGATCCAGATCATCCTCAACGCCTTCCGGCTCAAGCCGCTCGACGAGGTGCTGCCGGCGGCGGCCGCGGCGGGGGTCGGGATCATCGCGCGGGTCCCGCTCGCGTCGGGGCTGCTGTCCGGGCGCTACACGGCGGAGACGACCTTCGCGGCCGACGACCACCGCACCTACAACCGGGACGGGTCGGCCTTCGACCAGGGCGAGACCTTCTCGGGCGTGGACTACGAGACCGGGGTGCGCGCGGCGCAGGCCTTCATCGGGCTCGTCGACGAGGTGGGTCCGACCGGGCTCAGCCCGGCAGAGGTCGCGCTCGCCTGGGTGTGGCAGCAGCCAGGCGTGACGACGGTGATCCCGGGCGCCCGCAACGTGACCCAGGCCCGCGCCAACGCAGCGGCGGGTGACGCCGACCCGCTGCCCGAGGGACTGCTGGCCGGGGTCACCCGCCTCTACGACACGTGGTTCCGGGACGCGGTGCACCCGCGCTGGTGACCCGGCGGACGCTCACGCGAGCTGCTTGAGCAGCTTGCTGTGCCGCTGGAAGCGACGGCGCCGGCGGGCGCCGCGCGTCCGGTCGTCCCCGGACTGCGACAGGCCGGCGAGCATCAGGGCGCCGGCCGGGTCGAGGATCGGGGTGGTCATGGTGATCGAGCTGTACATCGTGGGCTCCTCGGTAGGACTGGCTGATGCCCCTACCGTGGTCGTCTGAGGTAGGTCCGCACATCGGGCGTGTGTCCTAGGTGCGCGGAGGGCTACCTCAGATACCTCAGGACCGTCTCACAAGCGGCCGAGGAGGGTCCGCTTGGCGGCCTGGAACTCCTCGTCGGTGAGCACGCCCGACGCGTGCAGCCGGGCCAGCCGCTCCAGCTCCGCCAGCGGTGAGCCGTCGCCGCTCGGACCGGCCTCGGGCCGGTGCCCCGCTGCGGGGTCCGGTGCGGGGTCGGATGCGGGGTCGGGTGCCGCCGGGAGGTGGCGCAGCTGGGCGCGCAGCGCCTCGGTGAAGGCGCGTGCCTCGGCCTTCGGGATCCGGGAGACGGTGATCGTCTCCTCGCCCAGCTCGAGGGTCACGAAGCCGGTGAGCAGGCCGATCTGGGCGGTCACGTCGGTGATCTCCCGCAGGGACACCGCGACGGGCGCCGGCTCACCCTCGAGCTGCATCGACAGCCCGGAGTCGGTCAGCTGCAGCCGGGCCGGAAGTCCCTCGACGGCGCCGTTCGCGACCGACCACAACTGTTCACCGGAGGCGTCGGTCATGCGGTCGAGGGTAGTCGTTAGGCTGAAGGCGATGAGCGACGTGGACTACTGCGAGCTGTGTGACCTGCCGAGGAGCACCTGCATTCACGGCAACCCGCCGGCACCTCCGCCGCCGAGCACCCCGACCACCCGGGCGACCCCCGTCGTACGCCGCAAGGCCGCAGCGCCGCGCGTGCCCGGGTCGTCGGCCGCGTCGGCGCCGTCACGGGTGGTCCGGCACCGGTGGACACCGCCGGACGTCTTCGCCCCCCACATCCTCGAGGTGCTCCGCGAGGCGGGCGGCGAGCTCGACCAGGACGAGCTCTTCGACCGGCTGGAGACGGCGATGGCCGAGCGCCTCGGCGACGCCGACCGGGAGACGACGCCCGAGGGCGAGCTGCGGTGGCGCTACGCCGCCCGCCGGGCCCGGCAGTCGCTGGTCTCCGAGGGGCTGATGACCAAGGGGCGCCCGGGGGTCTGGGCCCTCAGCTGACCGCGGCCGGTCACGGCACCACCGAGGTGCCCTCGGCCAGGGGCTGCCGGCCGGTGAGCGCGAGCAGCACGTCGACGCCGTGCCCCTGGCGCAGCGCGCTCGCGGCAGCCAGCGCCAGCGTCTCGGCGAGCGCGTCGGTGGGCGGGTCGAAGTCGGTCCCCGTGGCCCGCGCGATGTCGAGGGAGTGGACGGTCAGCTCGAAGGTGCGCGTCGGGAGGTAGTCGCTGACCCGCATCCCGCCGGCCGCGGTGTCGACGACGGCGTCCTCGTCCTCGAGCAGGTCCAGGGCCAGCCGGGCGTCGTCGTAGGACTCGCGCAGCCGGGCCATCGGGTCCTCGCCCAGCGCGACGCCGGCCTCGATCCCGCGCTGGTGCACGGCGTCGCGCGCCGTCCCGTGCACCAGTCCGCTCACCACCGCGAAGTAGTCGGCGGCGTCCTCGGCCACGACCTCGTCGGCGCGGGTGGTGAGGTAGGTCGCGACGGTGATGAGCGAGCGGCCGGTGTGGCCGATCAGTGCCCGGAGGTCCCAGTTGCCGAGGCCGGCGCCGGCGTACCGCTCGAGCGGCACCCGAGCGGCGAGGTCGAGGAACGCCTCGGCCGCGATCTCGAAGGTGGTTCGGGCGGTGCGGAGCGACTCGGTCATGCGTCCATCCTGCCCGGCGACACCGGTCTAGACCGGGTCGCGTGCGGCCCGTGAAATCTCCGGGTGGCCACGCTCACAGGTCCTAGCCTCAAGCGTCTGTCCACTTCCCGTGAGGATCACGTCATGACCGACAGCAACGACCCGACCCCCGCACCCGAGGCGGCCTCCGTCCCGCCGCCGTACGGCGCTCCGGCGCCGGACGCCGTCCCCGCGCCGGCGCCCGGCATGACCGCGATGGCGCCGATGCCCGGCCTCGTCGACGGTCCGGTGGGCAAGGTGCGCAGCACCGGCACGTGCGTGCTGCTGACCATCGTCACGCTCGGCTTCTACACCTGGTACTGGTACTACAAGACCCACGACGAGATGAAGCGCCACAGCGGCAACGGCGTCGGCGGCGGCATCGCGCTGCTCCTGGCCATCCTCGTCGGCATCGTGATGCCGTTCATCAGCTCCAACGAGGTCGGCGGCCTCTACGAGCGCAAGGGCCGCCCGAAGCCGGTGAGCGCCGCGACCGGTCTGTGGTACCTGCTGCTCGGCTGGTTCTTCCTCGTCGGTGCGATCGTGTGGTTCGTGAAGACCAACGGGGCGCTCAACGAGTACTGGAAGTCGCAGGGCGCGCAGGGCTGAGTCCCCGCCGCGGCTACGCCGTGACCGCGATCTCCTCGCCGAGCCGAGCGCCGGCGAGGAGGTCGAGGTCGTCGCCCGACCAGAACATGCCTGGGTCGTAGTAGTTGGTCGGGCGGTCGCCGTCGATCAGGCCGATGGCCTCGTACGTCGCGGCGACCACCTCCGCGCAGTAGGTGAGTTCGATGCCGGCCTGCCGGCGTACCCGTCCCATCGCCCAGCGCCGCGCGAGCTTGGCGGTCGAGGGGAAGGGCGTCCCGTCGAGCCGCGCGATGGTGCGCATCAGCTCGTCCTCCATCTCGCGCGTCACGGTCGCGTCGAGCTGGCGCAGCCAGGCGCGCTGCTCGTAGCGGCCGGTCCACTGCACGACCGCCTCCCGCAGGTCGTGCAGCTGCACGCCGCGATGGTGGCTGTCGGTCCACACGTCGCGCAGCCCCTTGCCGAGCTCGGCGTGCCACATCAGCGGTGGCAGGTCGTCGAGGACCACCGCCATGCCCACGTGGTTGACCGGCGCGTTGGTCAGGACCCGGATAGCGTGGTCGGCGGCGGAGCGACCGCGGAAGAGCCACAGGTCGCCGGTGCGGGTGAGGTCGACGGCCTCGTCGAGCGTCAACGTCGTCACGGTCATGGAGGTCCTCGTGAAGCTGTGGAAGGTGCTCGGCCTGGCCGGGCTGGCCGGCGTCGCCGCGTCGGGAGCCATCATCGCGCGCGACCAGCGCCAACGGGCGCAGCTCACGCCGGAGCAGGTGCGCGACCGGCTCCGCGAGCGCCTCGACGAGAGCGCGCCGCCCCGGCCCTGACGGCTCCCTCCCAGTCGGCTCCCAGTCGGCTCCAAGCAGGCGCGCGCACGATGGGCGAGCCCGCCAGGGAGGCGGGAACCGACAGGAAGGCACCACCGTGAAGACCACGATGCTCGAACGCCGCGCCATGTGGCAGTCGCTCTCCCACCAGGACAAGCACACCCGCCTCCGGGACCTGCGCCGCCGCCAGCAGCAGCAGGTCGAGGTCGAGATGCTGCGCCTGCAGCACCTCACCCGATGAGGCCGCTCGACCGGACCCGGCCCCTCGGGACGTCATCCGGCCCGTGATCACCGCGATCACGGCCCCGATGACGGCCTGAGGGGCCGTCCCCGCTCCCGGGTCTCTCTGTGCAACACGTCACGAAGCCCGTGCGTTCGGCGCCCATCCACGTCACGGTGGAGGGGTCATGTCCTTCCCCAGCCGACTCCGCGCGCTCCTCCTCGCCCTCGTCCTCCTCGCCTCGGGTGCGGCGGCCTGCGCCGTCGTACCCACCGTGGGAGAGCCGGCGGCGTCCCCGCACACGGCGCCCCGGGCGCAGTTCCAGGTCACCTCGCCGACGGTGCCCGGCCGGACGCTGACCGTCGTGCCGCCCAGCCCCGACTCCACGCCGAGCGTGACCCTCGACGTCCACCTCGACGAACCTCAGCAGGAGTGGTGGGGGGCGGGCGCCGCGCTCACCGACTCCTCCGTGCAGCTGCTCCAGGGGCGACCCGGTGCGGTGTCGGCCCTCTTCGACCCCGACGCGGCCCAGGGGGCCCGGCTGACGATGGTCCGGCTCCCGCTCTCGGGCACCGACTTCTCCGCGTCGCCGTGGACCTGGCAGCCGGGCGAGCCGGCCCCGCGCGAGCAGGTCGCCTCGGCGCGGTTGCTGCGCCAGCAGGTGCTGCCGCTGCAGCCCCGGACGCGGGTGGTCGGCGCCCCGTGGACGGCGCCGCCGTCGATGAAGACGTCGAGCAGCCCCCGTGGCGGCGCGCTCTCGGACTCCGGGGTCGACGCGTACGGCGACCTGCTGGTCCGGCAGGCCCGCTGGCTGGCCCGGCACCACGTCCCGCTGTGGGCCACGACGCTCGGCAACGAGCCGGGCTACAGCTCGGACTACCCGACCATGACGATGACCGACGACCAGATGGTCCGGCTCGCCGACGAGGTCGGACCGCGGCTGGACGGGCTCGGCGTACGGCTGTGGGCGGTCGACCACAACTGGTCCGACCGGGCCCGCGTGGACGCCGTCACGTCGCAGTCGGCGGCCTTCGACGGGGCGGCCTTCCACTGCTACGGCGGGTCACCGGACCAGATGGCCGGCCTCGTCGTACCGCGGATGGTCACGGAGTGCACCGGCACCACCGACACCCCCGCCAGCACCTTCGGCTGGGACGCCCAGAACCTCGTGGCCCGCGCCGTCGCCGCCGGCTCCTCGGGGCTGATGATGTGGAACCTCGCGCTCGACCCCGCGCACGGCCCCGTCGACCAGGGCTCGCGGTGGGGCTGCAAGACCTGCCGCGGCCTGGTCACCGTCACCACCTCGGGCTTCTACCGCGAGCCGGAGTTCTACGTCCTGGCCCATCTCTCCCGCGCCGCCAGCCCCGGCGCCCGCGTGCTGCCCACCTCCGGCGCCTCGACCGTGCTGAGCACCGCCGCCTTCCGCAACTCCGACGGCACCGTCGGGGTCTTCGGCCAGAACCGCACCGGCACCACCCAGACCGTCCGGATCACCACCGGCACCACCTCGCGGACGTACGTCGTCGGCCCGGGGGAGCTGTTCTCGTACCGCGCGCCGGCCCCGTGACCTCATGCGATCAGGTGGAGGGAGCCTGAAGGCGGCCCGTGATCCGCTCGAGCCAGCCTCGGTAGCCGTCCTGGTCCGTCGGCGGGAGGTACTCGCTGCCTTGGGAGTCGAGGTAGTCGGCCAACTGCTCCTCGGTGTGGAACTGATCGAGAACCCATCGGATCTCGGTGACCAGGGACGCCACCGATGCGGGGTCGTCCGCAGCGAAGGAGTCGATCGAGGCCTCTTCGGTTCCGTAGTCCTCGGGCCAGTCCTGGTTGAAGTAGATGCCGACGAAGCTCCACAGCGCAGGGGTGCTGGTCATCGTCACTCCTTCCGTAACGTCATACGGTCGGAGCCATCTATGGCTCTCTCCGTATGACGTCCCACGATCAGGTGGACGCGCGTACGTGGTCGGCGATCTGGGTGAGCCACTCGCGGTAGGTGACGCCGCCCGTCGAGAACGCCAGGCCGAAGCCGCGGAGGAGCGCTTCAAGCTCGTCTTCCGTGGAGTTTTCATGCAGCACTCGGGCGACCTCGTTAGGCAGGGCACGTGCGCGCTCGGGGTCGCTCGCTACGAAGGCGTCGACGGCGGCGAACTCGTCGTCGTACAAGTCGAACATGTCCTGGTGGAAGTACGCGCCCACTAGATTCTCCAGAGGTGAGGTCAGCATCGTTGTCCTTTTGAACTAGAGATCCGGGTGGGCGGTTATCAAGCGCCAGCCATCAGGCATCGTCCTGTCTGCGAGCAGAACGATCTTCACCTTCGTGCCGGGTACTACCTCGCCGGTGGATCTGACGAGAACCGATCCGACATCGTCTCCGAAGTCGAGAGTGAAGTCCTGCGTGCCCTTCCCGTGCTCGAGCCAGCGTTGGATTTCCGCCTCCTTTGAGCGAAAGGTCTGCGCGATCAATTCCTCTGCTTCCGTCTCGTTCCGGAAGGTACTCGCGTAGTCGAGCCGCTGTCGCTCGACGAGGCGTTGGCGCAGTTGTTCGACCGATCGATCGACGTGTCGGGTGATGGTGTGTCCAGCCCCCTCGTGGTCGTTCAGCCACCCACGACGAAACCGCGGAAGCGTCCGGCTAGCCAGTGCGCTGCCACCTTCCTCGCCCGCCTCCATGAACACCGCCCGCGCGGTGGCGGTCCGTTCGAGCGAGCCCCCGAGCGTGCCGGCCTCGACGGTGACGGGGCGGAGGCCGGTGGCGGTGCCGGAGGTGAGGAGGCGGAGGGAGTCGAGGATGCCACGGAAGTCGCGGCTGGCGGAGGCGATGCGGGCGGTGGCGGCCGAGCCGCCGAGGCCGGCGGCGGCGCCGCCGGAGAGGAAGGAGAGGCCGCCGGCGACGAGGGCGCCGATGGCGAACTCCTTGACCAGGCTCTCGAGCAGGTCGACGAGCTCGGCGCGCTTCTCGTCGACCTGGGCGGCGTAGGTGTCGCAGGCGTCGGCGAGGGCGTCGAGCTGGTCGGCGAGGGCGTCGGCGCGGTCGCGGAGCTGGGCGGTCGCGGCGAGCGCGACCGGGATCTCCGGGGAGCGCTCGTCGGCCAGCGCGGAGCGGGCCGTGTTGCAGTGGGCGACCAGCAGGCGCAGGGCTGCGGCCGCCGTACGCCAGACCGTCGCGGCGGCGCGGACCCGGTCGGTGTCGGCGTTGGGCCAGAAGACGTCCTGCAGCACGTCGAGCACCAGGCCGGCGGCCCCGCCGGGCGGGGTGTCGGCGGCACCGAGCGCGGACGGCGGAGGCGAGAGGCGTACGCCGACGGCGCGGTCGGCCACCGTGGGCGGTCCGACCACCTGGCGCGCCCAGTCCGGCAGCACCGACCGGGCCTCGGCGTGCGTGTGGTTGGTCAGCGACGCCTCGGTCAGGCGAGCCAGCGTCGCGAACGACCCGACCAGCGGCGCGAGGGCCGCCACGGTCGAGACCGCCGCCTCGTCGTACGACGCCGCGAACCCCTCCGCGGTCGAGTCGTTCCCCGCCATCCCGCCCGAGGCGGCGAGCCGCTCGACCAGGGTCGTCGCGGCGCGGGCGGCGAGCTCGTTGCCGGTCACGAACGCCTCGGTCGCGGACGCGTAGCCGGCCTCGGCGACCGCGAGCCTCATGAGACCTGCTCCCACATGCGCAGGTTGGTGTCGACGGCCTCGCGGTAGCTGCCGTGCGCGTGGTCGGCCGCGGCGCGCATCGCGCCCAGCGCGGCCTGCATCTCGCGGAAGCCGGCCTCCCACTCCGCCTGGGCGGCGACCTGGGCGTCGGCGGCGAGGCCGGACCAGCTCACGTGCAGTGCGGCCACCCGCCGGGCCACCTCGTCGAGCAGCTCGTCGAGGGCGGCGCCGCAGCGGCGCAGGTCCTCGACCGTGCCGAGGAGCTCCTCGGTGTCGACGCCGTACATCAGCCGAGCCTGCTCGTGAGTCGGGCCAGGTCGGCGGCGGAGGAGTCGTCGGTGCGGCTGAGGTCGGCGGCCACCGACTGGACCAGGTCCGCCATCGTGGCGAGCCCATCGAGCACGCGACCGGCGCCGTCGCACCAGGCCGCCCAGCCGGCGTCGTAGGAGTCGGCGGCGGTGCCGGTCCAGCCGCTCAGCAGGCCGTCGACCGAGCGCGCGGCACGGTCGCGGTCGTCGCGCAGCCGGTCGGCCGCGGCGCGCAGGTCGGTGACCGCGTCCGTGAACTCGATCCCGTTGGCAGTGATCCCGAGAGCCATGAACAGCAGCATCCCCGGGCCAGAGGCCCGGGGACACCGCCGTTCGTCGATCTGTGGATAACTCCTGGATCAGGGGAGCGGCTCGACCTCGTCGTAGCCGCCCACACCGGCGGCCAGCAGGCCGAGGTGGTGGTTGCCGTCGCCGAGCAGGTGGTCGAGCGCGGTGAGGTGGCTGGTGTAGGAGCCGATGCTGTACTCCGCGGTCATGCCGATGCCACCGTGCAGCTGGATCGCCTCCTGCCCGATGTGCCGGCCGGCCCGGCTGACGCCGAGCGAGGCCCGCGACGCGGCGGTCGCGGCCTCCTCGCCCGAGCCGGAGTCGACGACCATCGACGCCCACAGCGCCAGGCTGCGCGCCTGCTCGAGCGACACGTACATGTCGGCCGCGCGGAAGGTGAGCGCCTGGAAGGTGGTGAGCGGTACGCCGAACTGCTTGCGGCTCTTGAGGTACTCCGCGGTCGTGTGCAGCGCGACCTCCATCGCGCCGACCGCCTCGTTGGCCGCGGCGACGCGGGCGATGTCGGTGACCCGGCCGATGATCCCGGTCGCGTCGCCGCCGGAGCCGAGCGGCGTGGCCGGCGTGCCGTCGAACGCCACACGGGCGGCCCGGCCGCCGTCGTGGGTGCGGTAGCCCTCGCGGGTCAGGCCCGAGGCGTCGGCGGCGACCAGGAAGAGGCCGGTGCCGCCGTCGGGCAGCGCGGCCGACACGACCAGGACGTCGGCGCGGGCACCGTGCGGCACCGGCTCCTTGACGCCGCTGATCGTCCAGTCGTCGCCGGACCCGGTCGCGGTCACGCCGGAGGTGGTCGACTGCCAGCGCGATCCCGGCTCGGCGTGCGCGAAGGTCAGCACGCTCTCGCCGGCCGACAGCGCGCCGAGGAGCTCGCCCTTCTGCTCGTCGGAGCCGGCCGCGGCGACCAGGCCGCCGGCCAGCACGACCGTGGTGAGGAAGGGCTCGGGGGCGATCACGCGGCCCAGCTCCTGGGCCACGATGCCGACCTCCACCGCGCCGGCACCCATGCCGCCGTGCTCCTCGGCGAACGGCAGTCCGAGGATGCCCATCTCGGCCAGCTGCGACCACAGCTTCTCGCTGAAGCCCGGGTCGTCGGCGACCGTCTGGCGCCGCTGCTCGAAGTCGGAGTAGGCCTTGCCCACCAGGCCGCGCACGGCCTCCCGCAGGGCCTGCTGCTCGTCGTCGTACTCGAAGTCCATCGTCGTCTCCCTCAGAGTCCCAGGATCGTGCGGGCGATGATCTGGCGCTGCACCTCGTTGGAGCCGCCGTAGATCGAGGCCTTGCGGAAGTTGAGGTACGTCGGCGTCGCGCGCCGGGTCCACAGCGGCAGGTCGGAGTCGTCACCGGCGCCGCTGGCCAGCGAGGCCGGGCCGGCGATGTCGACGATCAGCTCGGTGACCGCCTGCTGCAGCTCGCTGCCCTTGAGCTTGAGCACCGACGAGGCCGGGTGCGGCTTGCCGTCGGCGGAGTTGGCGACCACGCGCAGCGCGGTCAGCTCGAGGGCGAGCAGCTCGTTCTCGAGCTCGACGATCCGGGTCGAGACCAGCGGGTCGTCGAGCAGGGTGCCGTCGCCGACGGAGACCGACGCGGCCCACTCCTTGGCCTGCGCGAGGTTGCGCTTGGTCGCGCCCACCGGCGCGACGCCGACGCGCTCGTTGCCGAGCAGGAACTTGGCGTAGTCCCAGGCGCGGTTCTCCTCGCCGACGAGGTTCTCGGCCGGGACGCGGACGTCGGTGAACCACACCTCGTTGACCTCGTGGCCGCCGTCGATCAGCTCGATCGGGCGGACCTCGACGCCCTCGGACCGCATGTCGATGAGGAGCATCGAGATGCCGGCCTGCTTCTTCACCTCGGGGTTCGTGCGCACGAGGGTGAAGATCCAGTCGCCGTACTGACCCAGAGTGGTCCAGGTCTTCTGGCCGTTGACGACGTACTCGTCGCCGTCGCGTACGGCGCGGGTCTTCAGCGACGCGAGGTCCGAGCCGGCGTCGGGCTCGGAGAAGCCCTGCGACCACCAGATGTCGAGGTTGGCGGTCTTCGGCAGGAAGCGCTCCTTCATCTCCTGCGAGCCGAACTGCGCGATGACCGGACCGATCATCGAGGCGTTGAACGCCAGCGGCTGCGGGACGTAGGCCCGCTGCAGCTCCTCGTGCCAGATGTGGCGACGGAGCGGGGTCCAGTCCTGGCCGCCCCACTCGGTGGGCCAGTTGGGCACCGCGAGCCCGTGCTCGTTGAGGATCTGCATGCTCTGCACGAACTGCTCGCGGCTCAGCTCGCCACGATCGCGCACGATGTCGCGGATCTCCTGCGGGATCTTCGTGGTGAAGAACTCCCGCATCTCGTCACGGAACTCGGCGTCTTCGGCCGACAGCGCCAGCTGCATCGGGACCTCCTGATCGGGTGCGCTCGTCCGACGCTACCGGCAAGTAGGTCGAGCGCGCTCGGGGGGCGTCGGCATACTGGACCGCGATGGCCGAGGGGGACGAGCGTCGTACGCCGCGACTGGTGGCGACCCAGCAGCCGAGTCGTCCCACGGGGCTCGTGCTCGTGCTGCACGGCGGTGCCGCCCGACCCTCCCGCCCGGCGGTCAGCCCGACCCAGCTGTCGGTGCTGCGGATGGTCCCGATCGCGCGGCGGATCGCCCGCGCCGACCGCGGGCTGGCGGTGGTCCGGCTGCTCAACTCCACCCGCGGCTGGGACGCCACGACCACGCCCGTCGACGATGTCCGCTGGGCGCTCGCTCAGCTGCGGGCGCGGTACGGCGAGATCCCCGTCAGCCTGGTCGGCCACTCGCTCGGCGGCCGCGCCGCGCTGCTGGCCGGGGAGGCCGACGCGGTGCGCACGGTCGTCGCGCTCAACCCGTGGGTCTACCCGACCGACGACGCGGACCTGGCCGGACGCCGGGTGCTCGTGGTCCACGGCACCGACGACCACGTCGCGCTGCCCGAGCGCGCCCGCGCGGTCGTGGCCAGCCTGCGCCGCCGTACCGAGGTGGAGTACGTCGAGGTGCCCGGTGGCAAGCACGCGATGCTGCGCCACGGTCGGACCTTCGAGCGGGCGGCGACGGCGTTCGTCACCGGGACGCCGGGATAGGTTGGACGGCATGGGTCCGTTGGTCGTCATGGGTGTCTCGGGGTCCGGCAAGTCGACAGTGGGGGCGGCGCTCGCGCAGCGGCTCCGGGTGCCCTTCGAGGACGCCGACGACCTGCACCCCTCGGCCAACATCGCGAAGATGAGCCGGGGCGAGGCGCTCACCGACGAGGACCGCTACCCGTGGCTCGAGCTGGTCGGCGACTGGCTGGCCGTGCACGAGGACGGCGGGGTGATGAGCTGCTCGGCGCTCAGGCGGAAGTACCGCGACCAGCTCCGGTCGCACGTGCCCGGGCTGCGCTTCCTGCTGCTCGAGGGCACCCAGGAGGTCATTGCCCGGCGCCAGGCGAGCCGGCCCGGTCATTTCATGCCGGCGTCGTTGCTGACCTCGCAGTTCGCGACGCTCGAGCCGCTCGCTCCCGACGAGGACGGGATCGTCGTCGACGTCGATCAAAGTGTCGACCAGATCGTCCAGGGGTACGTGGAGGCTTTGCACGCTGAGTCGGGGTGACCCGGCGGAGGAGGCCTGATCCCTGATGGACGTCGTCGACCCGGTCGCACCCGGGTGGCAGCTGATCGTCGCGGCCCTCGCCGCGATCGCCCTGATCGTCGTACTGATCACGCTGGTCAAGCTCCACCCGTTCCTGGCCCTGATCCTCGGTGGGTTGACCGTCGGGATCGTGGCGGGCGAGAACGTCAACGACGTACTGGCGTCGTTCACCGCCGGCTTCGGCTCGACGGCGGCCGGCGTCGGCGCGCTGATCGCGCTCGGCGCGATGTTCGCCAAGCTGCTCGCCGACTCCGGGGGCGCCGACCAGATCGTCGACACCATCGTCGGCCGCGCCTCGGGGCGGATGCTGCCCTGGGCGATGGCGGCGGTCGGCGCGATCATCGGGCTGCCGATGTTCTTCGAGATCGGCCTGGTGCTGCTGATGCCGGTCATCTACCTGGTCTCACGCCGGGCACAGGTCTCGCTGATCACCGTCGGCATCCCGGCCCTGGCCGGCCTGTCGGCGATGCACGGCTTCGTGCCGCCGCACCCCGGCCCGGTCACCGCGATCGACTACCTGCACGCCGACCTCGGCGTCACCCTGGCGCTCGGCCTGGTCGTCGCCATCCCGACCGTGATCGTCGCGGGGCCTCTCTTCGGCCGCCTCGCCGGCACCTGGGTCGTCATCGACGCGCCGACCACCTGGGAGACCGAGGAGCGCGACGCGACCACGCGGCCGTCGTTCGGTGTCACCATCGCCACGGTGCTGCTGCCGGTCGTGCTGATGCTCGGCAAGGCGATCCTCGACATCGTCATCGACGACACCGACAGCACCGTCCAGCAGGTCGGCGATGTGATCGGCAACCCGTTCGTCGCGCTGCTGATCTCGGTGCTGGTCGCGATGTACACCTTCGGCGTCCGGGCCGGGATGGACCGGCAGAAGCTGTCGGACACCGTCGCCTCGGCGCTGCCGCCGATCGCTGGCATCCTGCTGATCGTGTCGGCCGGTGGCGGCTTCAAGCAGGTGCTGGTCGACACCGGCATCGGCACCCTGCTCGCCGACTGGGCCAAGGACGCGAACATCTCCGTGCTGCTGCTCGCCTGGGTCCTCGCGGTGCTGATCCGCCTGGCGACGGGCTCGGCGACGGTCGCGACGATCACCGCGTCGTCGCTGATGATCGGCCTGGTCGACGGGCTGTCCACCGGCGAGACCTCGCTGGTGGTGCTCGCCGTCGGGGCCGGCTCGCTCTTCTTCTCCCACGTGAACGACGCGGGCTTCTGGCTGGTGAAGGAGTACTTCGGCATGACCGTCGGCCAGACCGTGAAGACCTGGTCGCTGATGGAGACGGTGCTGTCGGTGACCGGCCTCGTGGTCGTGCTGCTCCTGGGAATCGTCATCTAGCGCCCGTGGTTGTGCCGGGCATGAGCGACAAGCCGGTCCTGGTCCCCGACGACAGCCACCCGATCACGATCACCCCGACCGACGGTCGGGTCGTGGTGACGCTCGGTGACCGCACCATCGCCGACACCTCCGACGCACTGACGCTGCAGGAGGCGAGCTACCCGCCGGTGCAGTACGTGCCGCTGGCCGACGTCGACCCGGACGTGCTGCAGCGGACCGACCACGCGACGTACTGCCCCTACAAGGGCGACGCGTCCTACTACAGCCTGGTCGCCGACGGCGAGACGTACGACAACAAGGTGTGGAGCTACGAGGCGCCGTACGACGCGGTCGCGCCGATCGCCGGCCGGGTCGCGTTCTACCCGGACGCCGTCGACGTCCGGGTCTACTCCCCGAGCGCGTAGAGGTAGCGGCTGCTCGGCACCAGGTCGAGGTCGTGGTCGGCGCCGATCCGGGCGACGCTGGCCATCAGCTCGGTGAGGCGCCGGTTGAGCTCGGCGTCGTCGCCGCGGCTGCCGTAGAAGGCGTGCATGTCGGTGGCGCCGGCGCTCGGGAAGAGCTCCTCGACGAACGCGTCGACCGCCGGGGCGTCCGGGGTGACGGCACCCTGCACGATGTTCTGCACGTAGCCGAAGGTCGCCTGGGTGCGGATCGCGATCGGCGTGTGCTCGACCATCCACCGGCGCAGCCACTCGGCCCGCTCGAGCTCGGCCGGCCGGCGCAGGATCGCCACGTTGGCGAGGGCGTCGGCGCGCGAGCCGTCCCACGACTCCGGTGGGTCGAGCCGGCGGCGCTCCTCCACGGAGTACCCGTGGACTGTGCCGCCCGCGGCGCCCAGCGCGGCCGCGACCGCCTTGGCATCGGCGTCCCACGTCATCACGATGGCCTCGACCGGCCGGACGAAGTGGGGGATCCGCATCGCGCCGGCGACGTGGTCGTCGTCGACGTTGAGCTGGAGGCGGTCGGCGCCGGCGTCGCGAAGCGCGTCGTGGAGCTCCGGATCGTGCAGCCGGGCCGGGTCGAGGTCCCACAACAAGAACACGTTCTTGGTCACGGAGGGGACGGTAGCGGGTCGACCGTCCGGATCAGGCGGAACGCGGTAGGAGGTCGTCGAGGGGGATCGCCACGACGTCGTCGTCGGTGGCGAGGTGCACGGTCTCCTGGCGTACGCCGGCCTCCCGGCCGGTCTCGTGCAGGAAGACCGCCCACGCGACGTCGTCGCGGTCCACGACGCCGCGGCCGGGCCGGCTGACCAGGAACGCGACGCTGCCACCGGGCTCCTGTCGGTCGAGCTCGCGGAGCGTGGCGGCGAGACCGGCGGCGTGGTCGGGCTCGGGGCGGTCGGCGCAGTCGGTGATCTCGGTGAGCACCGGTGTCGGGCGCCGGTCGGCGCCGAGGTGGAGCAGCCAGACGCTGCGCCGGCCGAAGCCGAGCGGACGCATGAGGAAGCGCCAGACCTCCTCGAGGTCGGCCTGGGTGCGGACGAGGGGACGGTAGGTGTCGGTCATGCGGATCAGCATCGGCGCGCCCGCCGACGGTCGCGAACGCTCATCCACAGGGGGCGCCGTGCAGGGATACCCGGTCGACCGGGTATCCCTGCGCCTGACAGCCGTTGCAACGGCTGTCAGGCGAGACAAAGGACTGTCCAGTGCGACCCGACGATGGGAACCGCTCGGTCGTACGGCGCGTCCCAGCGATGTGAGTCGCACCCTGATCGCCCTGCTGCTCGGTCTCACCGGGCTGGCGGCGGCGCCGTTCCCGTCCAGTCCGGCGGCCGCGGGCTGCGCCGGCCCGCAGGTCGTCGTCCCCGGCGTCGACGTCGCCCGGGACCGGCCGGTCCTGACGCGGGGGAGCGAGGTGACGGTGCGCGGCCGGTACTTCCTGGACGGGTGCGACGACACCGGGGGGTCGTCGGCCACGCTCGGCTGCACCACCGACGACGAGGGCGAGACGGTGCAGCCCTCGCGCGACGTCGAGCTCCGACTGAACGGCGAGCTGGTCGGCACCGCGGACGCCGACGAGGACGGTCGGATCACCTGGACCTTCACGGTGCCCGTCGACCTGCCCGTCGGTCCGGCCACGATGGACAGCTATTCCGGCGACGAGATCCGGGTGCGGATCCGCTAGCTAGAGCACCGAGCGGTAGACCTCGACCGTCCGCTCCGCGATCGCGGCCCAGCTGAACGCCGAGATCGCCCGCTCGCGCCCGGCCCGGCCCATCGCCGCGGCCCGGTCGGGATCGCTCACCACGGAGGTCAGCGCGGCGGCGAAGTCCGCGACGTACCGGTCCGGGTCGAGCGGGGTGCCCGTTCCGTCGGTCGCCTGCGAGATCGGCACCAGCAGCCCGGTCTCGCCGTCGACGACGACCTCCGGGATGCCGCCGGTCGCGGTGGCGACCACGGCGGTCTCGCACGCCATCGCCTCGAGGTTGACGATGCCGAGCGGCTCGTAGATCGAGGGGCAGGCGAACGCCGTCGCTCCGGTCAGCAGCGCCACCACATCAGGCCGCGGCAGCATCTCGGGGATCCACACCACCCCCGACCGCGAGGAGCGCAGCGACGCCACCAGGCCCTCGACCTCGGCCATGATCTCGGGGGTGTCCGGGGCGCCCGCGCACAGCACGATCTGCACCTCGTCGGGCAGGGCGGCGCACGCGCGCAGGAAGAGCGGCAGCCCCTTCTGCCGGGTGATCCGGCCGACGAAGACGACCGACGGACGCTCCGGGTCGACGCCGAGCTCCCGGACGCGGTCGGGGTTCGCCCGCGGTGACCAGTCGGCGGTGTCGATGCCGTTGTGCACCACGTGCACCCGCCCCGGGTCGACCGCCGGGTAGGACCGCAGCACGTCGTCGCGCATCGCCGAGGACACCGCGATCACGGCGGCCGCGCCTTCGTACGCCGTCCGCTCGGCCCACGACGACACGGCGTAGCCGCCGCCGAGCTGCTCGGCCTTCCACGGTCGCAGCGGCTCGAGCGAGTGGGCGGTGACGACGTGCGGGACGCCGTACAGCAGCCCGGCGAGGTGGCCGCCCATGTTGGCGTACCAGGTGTGCGAGTGCACGAGCTCGGTGCCGGCGCAGCCGTCGGCGATCGCGAGGTCGACGCCGAGGGTGCGCAGCGCGGCGTTGGCGCCCGAGAGCTCCGCGAGGTCGGCGTACGACGAGGTCAGCGGCTCGTCGCGGAGCGCACCGAACGCGTGCACGTGCGCCTCCACGTCGGGACGCGCCCGTAGGGCACGGACCAGCTCGGCGACGTGGACACCGGCCCCGCCGTAGATCTCGGGTGGGTACTCGCGGGAGAGGACGTCGACGCGCACAACCTCGAACCTACCGACATCCCGCTACGTTGGGCACATGGCTCTGCGCGCGCGCAAGAAGGTCCTGGCGATCGTCCTCGCGGGCGGCGAGGGGAAGCGGCTGATGCCGCTCACGGCCGACCGCGCGAAGCCGGCCGTGCCGTTCGCCGGCATCTACCGCCTCATCGACTTCGCGCTCTCCAACGTCGTCAACTCCGGCTACCTCCAGGTGGTCGTGCTGACGCAGTACAAGTCGCACAGCCTCGACCGCCACGTCACCCAGACCTGGCGGATGTCGACGATGCTCGGCAACTACGTCACGCCGGTGCCGGCACAGCAGCGGGTCGGCAAGCACTGGTACCTCGGCAGCGCCGACGCGATCTACCAGTCGCTCAACCTGATCCGCGACGACCGCCCCGACATCGTCGTCGTGGTCGGCGCCGACCACGTCTACCGGATGGACTTCGACCAGATGGTCAAGGCGCACATCCGCAGCGGCGCGGCCTGCACGGTCGCCGCGATCCGGCAGCCGATCGAGATGGCCGACCAGTTCGGCGTCATCGACGTGCACCCCGAGGAGCCGACCCGGATCCGGGAGTTCCTGGAGAAGCCGAAGGACCCCGTCGGCCTCCCCGACAGCCCCGGCGAGGTGCTCGCCTCGATGGGCAACTACGTCTTCGACGCCGACGCGCTGGTCGAGGCGGTCACCCGCGACTCGAGCGAGATCGGCTCCAAGCACGACATGGGCGGCGACATCGTGCCGTCGTTCGTCCGCCGCCAGCAGGCCGCGGTCTACGACTTCAAGGACAACGACGTCGCGGGCTCGACCGACCGCGACCGCGGCTACTGGCGTGACGTCGGGACGCTCGGCTCCTACTACGCCGCGCACATGGACGTCGTCTCGCCGCTGCCGGTCTTCAACCTCTACAACTTCGACTGGCCGATCTACACCTCCTACGGCCCGCAGCCGCCGGCCAAGCTCGTGCAGGGCGGCGGCGGCGAGAAGGCGCGCGTCGACGAGGCCGTGCTCTCGCCCGGTGTCGTCGTCACCGGCGGCAAGGTGAAGCGGTCGGTGCTCTCGCCCGCTGTGCGCGTCGACGCCGGCGCGGAGGTGACCGGAGCGGTCCTCATGAACGGCGTCCACGTCGGCGCGGGCGCGGTCGTGCGCAACGCGATCATCGACAAGCACGTGGTGATCCCGCCGGGCGCCGAGCTCGGCGTCGACCTCGAGGCCGACAAGGCGCGCGGGTTCGTCGTCGAGGACGGCCTCGTGGTGCTGGGGAAGGACCACCCGTTCCCGGGGTGAGCCTCGATGCGCAGGCCGCCTTCGAGGCGGCCGTCGCGCCGTACCGTCGCGAGCTCCTCGTCCACTGCTACCGGATGCTCGGCTCGCCGCACGACGCGGAGGACCTGCTGCAGGAGACACTGCTGCGCGCGTGGCGAGCGGCGGACCGGTACGACGCGTCGCGCAGCTCGCTGCGCACCTGGCTCTACCGGATCGCCACCAACGCCTGTCTGAACGCGCTCCAGAGTGCGCGGTCGCGGCCGCTGCCGTCGGGCGTCGGGGAGGTCTTCACCGACCCGGACGCCGACTTCGTGCCGGGGACCGAGGTGCCCTGGCTGGTGCCGCTGCCCGCCGACCCGGAGGCGGGTGCCGTGGAGCGCAGCCGGCTCCGGATCGCGCTGGTGGCGGCGCTCCAGCTGCTGCCGGCCCGGCAGCGCGCGGTGCTGCTCCTGCGCGAGGCGCTCGAGCTGCCGGCCGCGGAGGTGGCGGCTGCGCTCGACATGTCGACGGCTGCGGTCAACAGCGCGCTCCAGCGAGCCCGCACCCGACTCGCCGAGGAGGGCGTCGACCCGGAGGGTCAGGCGGAGCCGCCGGCGCAGCAGCGTGCGGTGGTGGACCGCTATGTCGCGGCGTTCGAGCGTGCCGACGTCGCGGCGATCGTGGCGATGCTGGCCGACGACGTCGTGATGGAGATGCCGCCGATGTGGAACTGGTACCGCGGTCGGGCGGACTACGGCGGGTTCATGGAGCGCGTCTTCCGCACCCGCGGCACGAGCTGGCAGACGAAGCCGGTGTGGGCCAACGGCGAGGCGGCCTTCCTGTGTCGGCGCGACGGCGAGCCGCACTCGATGCAGGTCGCGACCACCTCCGGCGACCTGATCACCCGCCTCACCGTCCATGCGGATCCGGCGGTCTTCGCGCTCTTCGCCTGAGGTCTTTTGCCTGGGGTGCGATGAGTCGGGGCCGCCGCGTCGGTATGTCCTGGCATGACCACACTCACCGTTGTCTCCTTCACCACCCTCGACGGCGTCGTCGAGGACCCCGATGGCCGCGGCGGCACGCCGTACGGCGGCTGGGCCTTCCGCTACGGACCCGAGGGCATCGCGGGCGACAAGTTCCGCCTCGGCGACCTCTACGACACCGGCACGCTGCTCTTCGGACGGCGTACCTGGGAGCACTTCGCCACGCTGTGGCCGACCCGGAGCGGCGACTTCGCGGACGCGATGAACCGCGCCCGCAAGGTGGTGCTCAGCAGCACCGCGCCCGACCTCTCGGCCTGGCCGAACTCCCACCACCGCACCGGCATCGACGACCTCGACGGCCTCGGCGACATCGCGGTCATCGGCAGCGTCAGCGTCGTCCGGGCGCTCGCAGCCGCGGGTCGGGTCGACGAGTACCGGCTGATCACCTTCCCGGTCGTGCTCGGGCAGGGCGGGCGCCTGTTCGACGGCGTGGCCGAGCTGCACCTCGTGAGCTCGGAGGAGCTGGGCCCGACGACGTACGCCGTCTACAGGCCGGCGGCGATCTCGGCGAGCGCCTGATCGAGCGCGACCTGGGGCGTCCAGCCCCACGCACGCGCGCGGTCGGTCACGATCCGCCCGGTCCAGGCCGGCTCGTCGCTCCAGACCGGGTCGACGCCGAGGGCGCCGGCCACCGTCGCGTAGTAGTCGCGCTGGGTCGCGGGCTCGGCCGCGACGTTGACCACCGTGCAGGCGCCGTCGACCGGTCCGGGCAGCTGACCGGTCGCGACGTCGGCGAGGAGCGTGGCGAGGTCGTCCACGTGCACCCAGGCGAACGTTCCGTCCGGCGGGGTGCGGCGCTGCGCGGCGTCCTCCCGCATCGCGGCCGGGCGCAGCGAGTTCCACACGGACGTCTCGCCCGGACCGAGGATCGCGGGCGGCCGGACCAGCACCCGGGTCGGGCCGTCGATCCCGGCGATCGCTGCGTCGGTGTCGCGCTTGGTGACGGCGTAGTCGTTGCCGTCCTCGCCGACGAGATCCGCCGACTCGTCGATGTCGCCGACGCCGGGGGAGCGGTCGTAGACGGCGGCGGTCGAGACGTGCACCAGTCGGGCCACCGCGGCGTCCGCGGCCGCGCGGGCGAAGGTCGCGGTGGCCTCGACACCCACCTGCTGCTGGACTGCGCGGTCGCTGCCCATCGGGTGCACGGTCGTGACGGCCGCGGCCGCGCCGTCGAGCACCGCCGCTGCGAAGACCGGGTCGCCGAAGTCGCCGACGTGCTCCTCCACTCTCTCGGGGGCCGTGCCGGCGCGGCGGACGACGCCCCGAACGGCGGCGCCTCGCTCGACGAGTGCTCGGCACACGCGAGAGCCGACGAAGCCGTTGGCTCCGGTGACAACGATCGGTCCCGTGGGGTCGGTCATCCCTCCACCCTGACAGGTGGACCTAGAGCAGCCCAGCCGCCCGCGCGACGTCGGCGTACGCCGCCGCGAGGGAGTCGACGGTGTCGTGGGCGTTGAGGCCGCTCGGGTTGGGCACCACCCACAGCTCGGCGCTCCCGAGCGGCTCGGGCTGGCGGCCGACGGACGCCTTCGGGACCGAGAAGGCGGCGCGGTAGGCGGTGATGCCGGCGATCGCGACGACCCGAGGGGCGGTGCGCTCGATCCGCTCGACCAGCGCCCGGCCGCCCGCGCGGAGCTCCTCGGTGGTGAGCTCGTCGGCGCGGGCGGTCGCGCGGCGTACGACGTTGGTGATGCCGATCCCGCGGGCGCGGAAGTAGTCGCGGTCGGCGTCGGTCATCCCGGCGCCGGCGTCGACGGGGCGGTCGATGATGCCCGCCTCCAGCAGCGCGGGGTAGAAGCGGTTGCCCGGGCGCGCGAAGTGGGTCTGGACGGCCGCGGTCCACAGGCCCGGGTTGATGCCGACGAAGAGCAGCCGCAGCGGCGGGTCGCCGGGGCCGGGCAGCAGGTCGGGGACCTCGGCGTCGCGGAAGGACTCGAGCTCGGCGCGGGTGAAGCGGGCCACGGCCCGAAGCCTGCCACGCCGGTGGGGAACCGGCACGGGACGGGTACCGTCCCACTGACATGCGACTTCTCGGACCGTTCCTGGTGGCCGCCGCGCTCGTGCTGGGCGGCTGCGGCTCGGACCAGTCGGGCGGCAGTGCCCCCGTGGGCAGCGGCACCGTGGCGGACGCTCTCTACCACCAGGTCGCGATGATCACCGTCACCGAGGGCGGCGGCCAGGTCACCGACCAGATCACCTGGGTCGACAGCGAGAGGTCGCTGCGTCGCTACGTCTTCGGCTTCCCCTCCGAGCAGCTCCAGCGCGAGGTGCTCGCGGCTGCCGAGCACGCGGACCTCGACGACGGGCAGCGCCTCGGGGCGGCGGTCGTCGACCTCGGCTGCTCGCCGCCGAACGAGGTGTCCGTGACCGGGTCCGGCGCCGACCTGAGCATCAGCGCGAGCGGCAAGCCGTCCGCGGAGATCCAGTGCCTGGCGCCGATCACGACCGTCGCACTCGTGGCGGTGGACGACTCGCTCAGTGCCTCCTAGTGCTTCTTGGGCCGCGTGTAGGTCACCTCGACCGCGTTGGCCACGTGGCGCAGGAAGCCGTCCGAGGGATGGTTCATCACCTTGGTCCTGCCGCTCTGGCCCTTGGCGACCATCGTCGAGGAGCCGCCGCCATCGAGGTTGATCGCCTCGTCCGCCCCGAGGTCGATCATCATGTCGGCGAGCTCGACCAGCGTGTAGCCACGGCTCTGCGCCGTCCGGCCGTCGATGACGAGGAAGAGCACCTCGCCGGTGTCGTGGTCGATCCCGACCGCCGTCCGCGGCTGGAGGATCCGGTCGTCGGTGGCCTGGATGATCCCGGTGTGCACGAGGTAGTTGCTGCCGGTGATCGCCATCTGCGGCCGGGCGGGCAGGCCGTAGTGGACCCTGACCGGGGTGCCCTTGTGCAGCGTCTTGAGCCGCTCGGCACCGCGGCCGCGGCCGACGAGGAGGAGGCCGCGCACGTCCTTGCCGGTCTGCAGGTGCGAGCGGTTCCTCACGACCTTGCCGTGCTCGACCCACACGGCGCGGATGTCCTTCTGCTGGCCGTTGGTCATGCCGGTGCCGGTGGTCCGGCCCCAGGCGTGGGTGTAGATGCCGACCCCGCCGGCCGCGACCGCCGGTGAGTTGAGGTTGGTGACCTTGATCCGCGGGTGGTCGACGATCGAGGCCTCCATCGGCAGCGAGCCGATGTCCGGGCGACCGTTGCGGGCGATGTAGAAGGCGGCGTTGCCGTTGTTCTCGCGGCCGTGCAGCAGGCCGCGCTGCCGATCCTTGCCGAGCCCGAACGGCGCACCCGAGTGGCCGATGTCGTAGAAGTCGCCGTTGACGCCCGCGACGGCCTTGTCGCGGGCCAGGATGTCCGGCACCGTCGCCGTCTGCCGCACCCCGCCGACGCTGGCGTAGTCGATCCGCACGCCCTTCTTCCGCGTGCTCACGGTGAGCAGGTGGGCCCGGATCGGGCCGCGGGCGTCGGTCTGGGACCACTTCGTGTAGTGGACGCCGGGCGCGACCCGCCAGGTGACCGGCGCGCTGGAGGAGGTTGTCGCGCGGCGCAGGAAGGACGGGAGCGGCGCGGCGACGTCGCCCCGTTCGTGGTCCGAGGTCTGCTGAGGGTTCAGGTTGCGGTGCTGGTCCGACCGCGCCGTCGGACCCGACGTCGGGTCGCCGGCGAGGGCGGGCGCGACCCCCACGAGGGTGCACGCGACCAGCCCCACCACGACCGAGATCCGCCTACGCACCTGCCCGATGGTAAGTCGCGGCTCCCCAGGATCCGGGTAGGAATCGCCTAGTGTCGCGGTGTGGTGCCGTCGTGGAACACCTTCGTCGAGGGCGACAACCTCGACGTGCTGCCTACGCTCCCGGCGCTCCTGGGCCGTCCCGTCGACCTGGTCTACATCGACCCGCCCTACAACACCGGCAACGAGTTCGCCTACCGCGACGACTTCCGCGGCCACGCCACCTGGGTCGCGATGATGCGGCCGCGGCTGGAGGCGGCGCGCGAGGTCCTCGCCGAGACCGGTGCCATCTTCGTCAGCATCGACGACCACGAGGTCGCCTACCTGCGGCTGCTGATGGACGAGGTGTACGGCGAGCAGAACTTCCTCGCCCAGGTCGCGGTCAACCTCAACCCGAAGGGCCGGCAGCTGGGGCGGGGCTTCGCCACCAGCCACGAGTACCTCCTCGTCTACGCCCGCGACGCCCGTCGTACGGCGCTCGACGCGACCTCGCCGGACCACGTCGACGAGCGCGACTTCCCGCTCGTGACCGCGGACGGGCGCCGCTACCGTCACCTGCCGCTGCGCAACACCAACAAGAAGTTCAACCCCGTCACCGCGCGGACGCTGCACTTCACGGTGTGGGGCGACCCGGACAGCGGGCGGGTGAGCACCGCGCCGTTCGAGGGCGCCGTGGAGATCGGCCCGGTCTTCGGCGACGGCCGGCCGGCGGTGTGGCGGTGGAGCCGGCCGCGCATCGACGAGCGCCCCGGCGACCTGGTCTGCCGGCGGGTCAACGGCCGCACCGGCGAGCGGGTCGACGTCTACCAGCTCGACTGGCTGCAGCCCGCCGACGGCGCGCCCCGGCGCAAGAAGCTGCGCACCGTCTGGCTCGCCGAGGAGATCGGCTCCACCGACACTGCGGTCGCCGAGCTCAAGGACCTCGTCGGCCACGTCTTCGAGTCGCCCAAGCCGACCGGCCTCGTCCGCCGGATCCTCGGCACGATGCCCGACGACGCGCTGGTGCTCGACTTCTTCGCCGGCAGCGGTACGACGGGGCACGCGGTCGCCCTGCAGAACGCCGCCGATGGCGGTACCCGCCGCTGCGTGAGCATCAACTCCGCGGAGCCGACGCGGGTCGGGTCCAACGCCCACCTCGCCGGGCTGCTCACGGTCGCCGACATCACCCGGGCGCGGCTGCGGGCGGTCGCCGAGGTGGTCGGCGGCGGCTACGAGGAGCCGGCGGCCAGCGCGTCGAGCACGGTCCGCAGCGGCGACCAGCGGTCGCGGCCGCGGCGGACGACCGCGTAGGTCCGCATCGTCACCGGCGGGTCGGTGAGCGGCAGCACGCGCACACCGCGGCGGGACGCGCGCCCGCGGGGGAGGAGCCCGATGCCGCGGCCCGCGACGATGAGGTCGTCGACGAGCTCCAGCGCGTCGATGCGGTGGGTGATCCGCGGCGTGAAGCCGGCCATCGACGCGAGCATCCGCAGCACCTCCTCGTCGGCGGTGTTGCGGGAGTTCACGATCCAGTCGCGGTCGGCGTACGACGCGAAGGGTGCGCGCCGCTCGCGCGCCGGGACGCCCAGTCCCCAGGCGACCGTGCCGAGCAGGGTCACCTCGTGGTCGGTGCGCCACGACGCGGGCGCGAGGTCGTAGTCGTAGGTGAGGGCGAGGTCGACGTCGTCGCGCGCGAGCAGGTCGAAGGCCTCGAGCGGCTCGTGCTCGAGGATCCGGACCTCGAGCCGCGGGTGGGTGTGCGCCAGGTCGTCCATCACCGGCAGCAGGGAGCGACGGATCGCCGACGCGAAGCCGGCCACCCGCAGCACGCCGGCCGGCTCGGACGCCGGGTCCAGGTCGAGGCGGGCCGCGTCGATCGCGGCGAGGATCCCGACGGCGTGGTCGGCGAGCCGGGTGCCCGCGGGCGTCAGCCGGACCCGGCGGCCGTCGGGCTCCACGAGCGGGGTGCCGACCTCGCGGGCCAGCGCGGCGATGCCCTGGGAGACCGCCGAGGTCGTGGTGCCGAGCTCGGCGGCGACCTCGTGCATCGAGCCGAGCCGAGAGAGCTCGAGGAGCAGCCGGAGGCGCCGTGGGTCCACGTGCTCATTGTTCGTGTTTGCTGAACGGTATGTCCAGCAGAGTCACGTGGACCTGAACGGATGAGGTCGCTTCACTGGACCGCATGAACCTCTCTCCCACCCGGGTCGGCGCCTCGATGGCGGTCGCGTCGATGCTGTGCGTCCAGCTCGGGCTCGCGGTCTCGGTCGGCCTCATCGACCAGGTCGGTGCCGAGGGTGCCGCGTGGCTGCGGCTCGCCTGGGCTGGCGTGATCATGCTCGTGGTCGTCCGGCCGCGCCGTGGCGCGTTCACGCCGGAGGCGCTGCGCGCCGGGGTCGCGCTCGGGGTCGTCACCGCTGGCCTCACCCTGCTCTTCATGGCTGCCGTCGCCCGGCTGCCGCTGGGGACGGCGAGCGCGCTGGAGTTCCTCGGCCCGCTCGGCGTGGCGGTCGCCCGCAGCCGCGGCACCGGCCGGCTCTGGGCGCTGCTGGCCGCGCTCGGGGTGCTCGGGCTGACCGAGCCGTGGGCGGGCACCGCCGACCCCGTCGGGGTGGGGTTCGCCCTCGCCGCGGCCGCCTGCTGGGCGGCGTACATCCTTCTGACCCAGCACGTCGGCGACCAGGTCAGCGGCGTCGCGGGTCTCGCGATCTCGATGCCGGTGGCGGGCGTCGTCGCGACGGTCGTCGCCGGTCCGTCGGTCGTCGGCCACCTGACGCCGACGCTGCTGCTGGCCGGGCTCGGGCTCGCGGTGCTGCTGCCGGTCGTGCCCTTCACGCTGGAGCTGCTGGCCCTGCGCCGGCTCTCCGCGGGCGCCTTCGGCACCCTGATGGCGCTCGAGCCGGCCTTCGCGCTGCTCATCGGGCTGGTCGCGCTGCACCAGGTCCCGGGTCCGCTGGGCGTCGTCGGCGTGCTGCTGGTCGTCGCAGCCGGTGTCGGCGCCGAGAGCGCCGGGACGCGTGAGGACAGGGTGGAGCCTGCGACGGACCAGGATCGTCACCGGCCCCACCCTGGACCGGGGGCGCCCTCGTCGGACCATCCTCGGTCAGCTCCCGGTCGCCTGCCCTCGCCCGAATGGGGTGACGACCGCGCCTGCGAGATGCGCTAGCTAGACGTCGGCGGCCTGCTCGAGCGCGGTGAGCTCGCCGTCGAGGTGGGTGAGCATCCGCTGGAGGTGCGGGACGGTGCGGCGGCAGCCGATCAGGCCGAACGACATGGCTCCGTCGTACGACGTGCAGGTGATGTTGAGGGCCATGCCGTTGATCGGGATCGAGAGCGGGTAGGTGCCGACCATGGCCGCGCCGTTCCAGTAGTGCGTGGTCCGCGGGCCGGGGACGTTGCTGATGATCAGGTTGTACGGCGGCCGCACGATGCCCTGCATCCGCAGCATCGGCGCGAGGATCGCCGGCGCCTGGCCGAGCGCGCTCATCGCGAGGATCTGCGTCGGCGTCATGCTCGACAGGGCGTCCTTGCCGTCCACCATCGACCGGTGGATCGCCTGGAGCCGGTCGGCCGGGTCGGCGAGGTCGGTGCCCAGCTGGCACATCACCGACCCGACCGCGTTGCCGCCCTCCGTCGAGGCCAGCTGCGACTCCTTCGCCTTGAGGCCGATCGGGACCATCGCGACGAGCGATGCGTCCGGGAGCGCGTCGAGCTCGAGGAGGTAGGAGCGGACGGCTCCGGCGCACATCGCGAGCACGACGTCGTTGATCGTGGTGCCCGTCGCCTTGCCGACCGCCCGCAGCCGCGAGATCGGCCAGTCCTGCGCGGCGAACCGGCGCGAGCCGGTGATCTTCTGGTTGAACATCGTGCGGGGCGCGTAGAGCGAGATCGCCGAGGTCTCGTTGCGCAGGCCCTTGTTGAGGGTGCGCACCAGCGCACCGGGCAGCCCCGCGGCCTCCGCCGAGATGCCGAGCGCCGACCGGACCGCCGACGCCGGCAGGTCCGCGAGGCTGGTCGGCGCGGAGGGCTGCGGCGCCCGTGCCGGGCGGGTGCGGGCGTCCCACGGCGCCGGCATCCCCCGCCGGTCGGGGTCGGTGGTCAGCACGCCCTGGAGCAGCCGCATCGCCGAGATGCCGTCGACCAGGGCGTGGTGGGTCTTGGTGTAGAGCGCCACCCGTCCGTCGGTGAGGCCCTCGATGACGTGGGCCTCCCACAGGGGCCGCTCCCACGCGAGCCGGGTGCTGTGCAGGCGGCCGCTGAGCTCCAGCAGCTCCCGGATCCGGCCGGGCCGCGGCAGCGCGCTGTGGCGGACGTGGTGGTCGATGTCGAACTGGTCGTCCTCGACCCACACCAGCTGGCCCGCGGTCGTCAGGGACCGGTGCGGACGCTTGAGGAAGAGCGGCGCGACCTCGCCGACGTCGCGCATCGACTCGTACATCTCCCGGGCGTAGTCCTCGCCGGCACCCTCCGGCTTCTCGAAGAGCTGCAGGCCGCCGACGTGCATCGGCATGCTGCGGTTCTCCGTGAGGAGGAACGCGGTCGCCGTCGGGTCGATGAGAGTGGCCACACTGCCTCTTCCGGTGGGTGGTCGGGCGTCCGATCATGACGTGCCGTGACGGTCGCCACAAGGCCGCCGCGGGGAGCGGACCGCACCGGTCAGGGGTGGGGCTTCTTGCCGGGCTTCTTGCCGGGCTTGGGTGGCTTCGGCGGCTTGCCGTGCCCCTTCGCCTTGCCGGGAGCCGACGGGTGCGGGTGGCCGGACTGCTTCGTGACGACCGGAGCCGCGGCGAGGACCAGCGGGACGGTGGAGCCGCGGCGCAGGCGGGTGACGGAGTCGTCGACGCCGACCTCGACCACGCTGTCGACCGGGGCGTCCGAGGCGGTGGTCCCGGCCCGGACGGCGACCAGCCCGCGGCGGGACAGCGCCGCGGCGGCCCGGTCGACGTCGAGGCCGACGAGGGTGTCCGGATCGATCGCCACCCAGCCGGAGGCGACGCGCAGGGTCACGGTGGACCCGGGCGGGCGGAGCGCGCCCTTGCCGCCCGAGGTCGGCGACTGGCGCAGCACCTGTCCCGCGGGAGCGGCCGCGTCGACCCGTCGTACGTCGACCTCGAAGCCGGCGTCGTGCAGGTCCTGCCTGGCCTCGGCGACCTGCTCGTCGACGACGTCCGGGACCGCGACGCCGGCGGCCGCGGGCGGGGTGACCGGGTCGCCTCCGGCGATGCCCCAGACGACCAGACCGGCGACCAGGGCGACCAGGGCCGCGCCGGCGATCGCGAGGCTGCGGCCGCGAGGCCGGGCGAACGGCCACAGGGCCGTCGGTGCGGGCCGCGCGACGGCCGGCAGCGCCTGGGTCGTGGGCTCGGTCGCGGTGCGCGCCCGCGCGCTCACCTCCGCGGCCCCGGGCCGCTGGTCGGGGTCCTGCCGCAGCATCTGGTGGACCAGGTCGCGCAGCGGAGTGGGGACGGTGTCGGGGAGCGGCGGCGCTGCGTCGTGGAGGTGCGCGAGCGCGGTGGCGACGTGCGTCTCGCGGTGGAAGGGCGAGGTCCCGGTCAGGCACTGGTAGGCGACCACGCCGAGGGCGTAGACGTCGGAGGCCGGTGTGGCCCGCTGGCCCGACACCTGCTCGGGGCTGAGGTAGTCGGCGGTGCCGATGATCTCCCCGGTCTGCGTCAGCGGGTCGTCGCCGTCGGAGCGGGCGATGCCGAAGTCGACCAGGACGGGCCGACCATCGGGGCGCACGATGATGTTGGAGGGCTTGAGGTCGCGGTGCACGACCGTCGCGGCATGCGCCTCCGCCAGCGCCGCCCCGACCTCGTGGACCAGCAGCAGCACCGACTCCGCCGGCAGCACGCCGTCCTCGCGGAGCACCGCGGACAGCGGCCGGCCGGGCACGTGCTGCATGACGACGTACGGCGAACGGCCGGTCGCGTGCCGCTCCTCGCCGTAGTCGAGCACCCGGACGATGCCCGGGTGCTGGAGGCCGCCCGCGAGCCGTGCCTCGGCGTGCAGCCGCGCGCGGCGCACCACGTGATCGGGGTCCTCCGGGTCGCGTGGGTCGTCGGGCCCGTCGCGGAGCACCTTGATCGCGACCTCGCGGTCGAGGCGCAGGTCGTGGGCCCGGTAGACGGCGCCCATCCCGCCCGAGCCGAGGTGGGCGCGCAGCTCGTAGCGCCCGTCGAGCAGGCGCACCGGAGCATCGACCGAGTCGGTCATGCGCACGTCGTACCCACCGCACCGCTCTGTGAACCTCCTGTGAACGAACCGCCGAGCCCGGCGATCCCCCTTGCGCACCCGGCCCGGCTCGGGATGGGGTCGAGGGGTCCATCCGGAACTCATCTCGGGAGTGCTCCATGGTCCGTCGTCCGCTGCTCGCCCTCCTCTCCGTCCTGCTCGCGGCCGCCGGGCTGGTCGCGATCCCGTCCGCCGCGCAGGCCGCGTCGTACTCCGCCTCCCTGAGCCAGGCCATCGCGGACCTGCCGGTGGCCGCCGAGGTCCGCACCGGCTACTCGCGCGACCTCTTCGTGCACTGGGTCGACGCGGACGGCGACGGCTGCGACACCCGCGACGAGGTGCTCATCTCCGAGGCGGAGGAGGCGCCGACCGTCGGCTCGGGCTGCTCCCTGTCCGGTGGCCGCTGGTACTCCTACTACGACGGGGTCTCGCAGACGAGCGCGTCGGCCCTCGACATCGACCACATGGTCCCGCTCGCCGAGGCCTGGGACTCCGGCGCCCGATCGTGGTCCGCCGCCACGCGGCAGTCCTACGCGAACGACCTCGGCGACTACCGCACGCTCGTCGGCGTGACCGCCGCGCTCAACCGCTCCAAGGGCGACCAGGACATCGCCGAGTGGCTCCCGCCGCAGCAGCAGTGCCGCTACCTGCGGGAGTGGGTCGCGGTGAAGCACCGCTGGAGCCTCAGCGTCGACAGCGCGGAGAAGAGCGCGATGACCGCGCTCGTCTCGAGCGCGGGCTGCACCGGCACGATCACGGTGACCGTCGCGAACTAGTGACCTGAGTGGGAGGTTCCTGCGCACTGGGCGTGCTCAGGGCACCGGCCACCTTCTCTCCACAGGGAGGCTCCGAACCGCGGTCTCCCCAGGGGTACGCCGCGCGGCCGCGGCTCGTCCGCGGCCGCGCCTAGCGTCGCTCGCACGCCGGATCGTCCGGCGTACCTGCCCCTCGGGAGCTGTTCATGCGACGCACCACCCACCTGCCCGTCCGACTCGTCCTCCTCGCGCTCGGCGCCGGCCTCGTCGGCTCGCTCGGCACGCTCGGCGCCGCGGCGGTCGCCGCCGACGACGAGCCGCCCGGCGACACGATCGTCGCGGTCACCGGCGACAAGGCCAACGGGTTCGAGATCGAGTTCTACGACGGCTCCGGCCTCTATCCGCCCACCGACTCGGAGGCGCACGCCGAGTGCCGGGAGTACGACCGCCGCGTCGACCGGGTCCGCTGCTGGACGGAGGTGAAGACCTGGTACCGCGACCTCGGCGACCTCCAGCAGGCGCTCGACTGGGCGCACGCGCAGTAGCGATCGTGCGAGGATCGGTCCCGTGGAGGCGGGACCGCTGGACCGGATGTGGGACCGCAGCCGTACGTCGGTGCGCGCCAGGATCCGGCGGTGGCAGTCGAAGTTCTGGCAGATCGGCCAGTGCGCGATCGCCGCCGGCGTGGCCTGGCTGATCGCCGCGGACCTGATCGGGCACACCACGCCGTTCTTCGCCCCGGTCGCGGCGGTCGTGGCCCTCGGCACCTCCTACGGCCAGCGGCTGCGCCGGGTCGCCGAGGTGACGGTCGGGGTCGCGGTCGGGGTGTTCCTGGCCGACCTCATCGTGGCCGGCATCGGGTCGGGCTGGTGGCAGATCGCCCTCATCGTGGCGCTCGCGATGTCCGCCGCGTTCCTCCTCGACGGCGGGCAGCTCCTGGTCACCCAGGCGGCCGTGCAGTCCATCGTCGTCGCCACCCTGATCCCCGACGCCAACGCCGCCTTCACCCGCTGGACCGACGCGGTCATCGGTGGTGCGGTCGCGCTGGTGGCCGCGACCGTCGTCCCGGCCGCGCCGCTGCGGCGACCTCGCGAGCAGGCCGCGGTGGTGATGCGCAAGATCGCGGGGCTGCTGCGGGCCGCGGGCGAGGTGATGGTCCACGGCGAGAGCGCGGAGGCGCTCGCGCTGCTGGCCGACGCGCGGTCCACCGACCACCTGATCCGGGAGCTCCAGGCCGCCGCCGAGGAGGGGCTGTCGATCGTGGCGTCGTCGCCGTTCCGGGTGCGCCACCGTGACGACCTGCGCAAGATGTCGGAGCTGGTCGACCCGCTCGACCGGGCGCTGCGCAGCACCCGCGTGCTGGTCCGGCAGACCGCGGTCGCGGCCTACCACCGCCGGCCGATCCCGGTGTCCTACTCCCAGATCGCCCTCGACCTCGCGGACGCCGCCGAGCTGGCCGCGGCCGAGCTGGCGAGCGACCAGATGGCGGTCGCCGCCCGGGTGCCGCTGCTCGCGGTCGGCGACGCCACCGGGCGGGTCGAGCGCACCGACGTGCTCGCCGCCGAGGCGGTGCTCGCCCAGCTCCGCTCGGTCGTCGTCGACCTGCTGATGGTGAGCGGGCTCGACCAGCTCGAGTCGACCGACGCGCTCCCGCCGCCACCCCGATGAGCGACCCGGCGACCGACCAGCCCTGGGTGCTGCACGTCGACCTGGACCAGTTCCTGGCGGCGGTCGAGGTGCTCCGCCATCCCGAGCTCACGGGCCTTCCGGTGGTCGTCGGAGGCCGGGGCGACCCGACCGAGCGCGGCGTCGTGTCGACCGCGTCGTACGAGGCCCGCGCCTTCGGCGTCGGCTCCGGGATGCCGCTGCGGCTCGCGGCCCGCAAGTGCCCGGACGCGGTCTTCCTGCCCGTCGACAATGACGCCTACGACGCGGCGTCCGCCGGGGTGATGGCGAGCCTGCGCGGCCTCGAGTGGGGCGGGGTGCCCGTCGTCCTGGAGGTACTCGGCTGGGACGAGGCGTTCCTGGCTGCCGGGCCGGGGCACGGGGAGCTGGGCGACCCGCGCGAGTTCGCCGCGCACGTCCACGACGCGGTGCTCGCCGTCACCGGGCTGCACTGCTCGGTCGGGATCGGCGACACCAAGGTGCGCGCCAAGATCGCGACCGACTTCGACAAGCCGCAGGGCATCTCGCAGCTGACCGGGGACACCTGGTTCGCGGTGATGGGGGAGCGGCCCACCACCGCGCTCTGGGGCGTCGGGGCGAAGACGGCGAAGAAGCTGGCCGCCCTCGGCATCGACACGGTCGCCCAGCTCGCCGCCGCCGACGTCGACGTCCTCGCCGCCGAGCTCGGCCCGACGATGGGTCCGTGGTACCGCCGGCTGGGACGCGGCGCCGACACCGGCCCGGTCGACGCGACGCCGTGGGTGCCCCGGGCGCACGGACGTGAGGAGACCTTCCAGGCCGACCTCCTCGACCCGGCCGCGGTCGACGAGGCCGTCCGGGCCCTCACCCGTCGCGTGGTCGAGGACATCGACCGGGAGGGCCGGCTCGCGGCGCGGGTGGGGCTCAAGGTCCGGCTGCGCCCCTTCTCCACGGTCAGCCGCAGCCTGACCCTGCCCGCGCCCACCAACGACCCGACGGCCCTCGCCGACGCGGCCGTCTCGCTCCTCGATCGTCTCGACCCGCGCGACCGGGAGCGGCCGGTGCGACTGCTCGGCGTACGCCTGGAGATGGTGCCGCCCGAGGGCGGCTACTGACGGTCAGACCGCGGTCAGACCGCGGTCAGACCGCGGTCAGAGCCCGGAGCGCAGCTCCTGCACGACGGAGTCGACGACCGCGACGAGGTCGCCACCGGTGCGCTCGGCGACCGCTCGCTGGCGCTGGTACGACGCGCCGCGGCTCGGGATGTCCGCGACCGTGGCGAGCTCGGCCTCGCAGCCGAGCCGCTCGGCGACCGGAGCGAGCCGGTCGAGGAGGTCGGCGAGGTCGTCGGTGACCAGCCGCTCGTGGGAGGCGGCGTCGGTGATCACGATGGCGTCGAGGCCGTAGCGGGCGGCCCGCCACTTGTTCTCCTGCACGTGCCACGGCGGCATGGTCGGCAGCGTCTCCCCGGCGGCGAGCCGGGTGTCGAGGTCGACGACCAGGCAGTGCATCAGCGCGACGAGCGCGGCCAGCTCGGTGAAGTTGGAGACGCCGTCGCACACCCGGTTCTCCAGCGTGCCGTGCACCGGCGCGGGCCGGACGTCCCAGCGGATCTCGGTCAGCTCCTCGATGACGCCGGTGGTGACCTGGTCGTGCGCGAAGGCCTCGAACTCCGACCACCGCTCGAACTGGAAGGGCAGCCCGGCGGTCGGCAGCTGCTGGAACATCAGCGCCCGGTTGGAGGCGTAGCCGGTGTCGATGCCGGCCCAGATCGGCGAGGACGCGGAGAGCGCCTGGAGGTGGGGGTAGTGGTTGAGCAGCGCCGAGAGCACGGGCATCACCCGCTCCCGCTCGGGCAGCCCGACGTGGACGTGCACGCCCCAGATCAGCATCTGCCGGCCCCACCACTGGGTGCGGTTGATCAGCTCCTCGTAGCGGTGCCCCTCGGAGAGCTGCTGGACCGTCCAGGACGCGAAGGGGTGGGTGCCGGCGCCGTACAGGTCGATGTCGAGCGCGTCGCCCGCCGGGACGACGACCTCCAGGGTCTGCCGCAGGTCGTCCATCGCCTCGCCGACCGTGTGGCAGACCCCGCTGACGATCTCGACGGTGTTGCGGAGCAGCTCCTTGTGGAGCTTGTTCGGGTCCGGCAGTCGCGGCTTGGCGCGGGCGAAGAGGTGGGTGGCGTCGTTGCGCAGGTCGCGGGTGCGGCGATCGACCAGCGCGAGCTCCCACTCGACGCCCAGCGTCGGCTCCGGGGAGGAGTGGAAGTCGATCCGCATGGGCGCAAGCGTTCCACAGGTCAGGTGGGGTCGAGCGCGGCCAGCCGGGCGAGCCACGCGTCGGCGGTCCCGTCGAAGGGCGCGAGCCCGGCCGTGACCTCGGCGAGGACCCGCTCGGCCGACGCGACCGCGGCCGCGACGACGTCGTCGGGATAGCCGAAGCGGACCCGGTGGTCGGCGAACTCGTCCTCGTCGTCGACCCAGATGCGCCCCCGACCGCCGTGACCGGCGCCGTGGATGACGTCCAGGTCGAGGTCGACCGAGCGCAGCACGCGGCCGTCCCAGGCGGCGGGCGTCGCGACGTCGACGTAGACCGTGCACCAGATGCCGGGCGCCTGGAAGGTCGGCAGGCACCACGCCAGGTGCTCGGCCCGCGGCACCAGCGTCACCGCATCGACCTCGGAGACGAACCGAGCACCGGGCCGCGCGTTGAGGGTGCCGGCGGGGGCGCCGATCCAGTCCCCGTGATCGTCGCTGCCGAGGAAGATGGCGTCCAGCTCCCAGTGGGGACGGTCGCCCCACTTCGTCATCTCGAGACGTACGGCGTCGCCGGGTGCGGGGCTCACGTCCGGGGTCACGTCGACTGTCTACCAGTTGGCTGCCACCATGGCGGCCATGCTGGAGGCACGCGAGCTCAACCTGACTCTCGACTTCTGCCTCCGCGTCGGCGAGCTGCTGCTGTCGTCAGGAGCCGGCGCGGCGGACGTGACCGCCACGATGCAGGCGCTGTCGTGGCAGTACGGCGTCCGCAACCCCGAGGTGGACGTGACCTTCACGTCGCTGTCGATGAGCTTCCAGCCCGACCCCGAGCTGCCGGCGTTCGTGCTGATCCGGCAGGTCAAGCAGCGCGAGATCGACTACGAGGACCTCACCCTGGTCGACCACCTCGTGCGCGACGTGCTCCGCGGCGAGGTCGAGCTCCGCGACGCCCGCAGCACGCTGGCCCGGATCGTGTCCTCGGGCCACACCCTGCCGCGCTGGGCGGTCACGCTCGGGTGGGGTGCGATGTGCGCCGGGGTCGGCCTGCAGCTCGGCGGTGACGGGGCCGTGGTGGCGATCGCGTTCGTCGCGGCCGTCGTCATCGACCGGCTCCAGATGCTGATGGCGCGGCGCCGGCTGCCGGCGTTCTACCGCCAGGTCGCCGGCGGCGGCGTCGCGACGCTGATCGCGGTGGGCGTGGCCGCCCCCGGCTTCGACCTCAACCCGTCGGTCGTCGTCACCGCGAACATCATCATGCTGCTCGCCGGCATCGGCTTCATGGGCGCGCTCCAGGACGCCCTGTCGGGCTTCTACGTCACCGCCGGTGCCCGGCTGACCGAGGCGCTGCTCGCGACCGCGGGCATCATCGCCGGGGTCGGTGGCGGGCTCCAGGTCGCCGAGGTGGTCGGCGTCGACGTCGGGCGCCTCGACCCCGGCGCGGTCGGCGACCTCAAGCAGGCGTCGGCGGCGGCGATCGGGGCCGCGATCTGCGCGGCGGCGTTCGCCTTCGCCTCCTACGCGCCGCGCCGGACGCTGGTGACGATCGCGGCGGTCGCCGCGCTGGCCATCCTCATCTCCACCTCGGCGAACGTCAGCGGCATCGGGCGGGCGTGGCCGACGGCGATGGCCGCCTTCTTCGTCGGCCTGATCAGCTACGGCGTCTCGTCCCGGCTGCGGGTGCCGCCGCTGGTGGTCGTCGTCCCCGCGATCGTCCCGATGCTCCCGGGCCTCTCGATCTACCGTGGCCTGAGCCTCCTCTCGGAGGGCGGCGACTCGACCTCGGAGGGGCTGCTGGCGCTCTTCACCGCCGGGGCGGTCGCGCTGGCGCTCGCGTCCGGCGTGATCCTCGGGGAGTACGTCGCGCAGCCGATCCAGCGCGAGGCCCGCAAGCTGGAGAGCCGGCTCGCCGGCCCGCGCCTGGTCGGCCCGCTCAGGGTCCGGACCGGCCGCGCCGCACGCAGGATCAGACGACCTTCGTCCCCGGAGGCATGAGGCGCTTCGCGCGGTTGGCGACGATGTCCTGGTAGCGCGACCCGGCGATCTTGCCGAGCTGGTGGACGATGTGCGCGTCGAGGCCGACGAGCACCCGCGCCTTGTCCTTCTCGACGCCGGCCAGGATCACCGACGCCGCCTTCTCGGGCGTCATCCGGGCCAGCTTCTCGTCGAAGAAGCGGGCCGTCTGGGCGCCGTCCTCGACCTCGGAGTAGCGGCCGTTGCGGGCGATCCCGGTCTTGATGCCGCCCGGGTGGACGACCGTCACGCCGACCGGGTGGCCGGCGACCAGCATCTCCTCGCGGACGGCCTCGGAGAGCCCGCGGACGGCGTACTTCGCGGCGTTGTACATGCTCTGGCCGGGCATCGACACCAGCCCGAAGAGGGAGGAGATGTTGACCAGGTGGCCGTCGCCGGAGGCGATCAGGTGCGGCAGGAACTCCTTCGTGCCGTGGGTGACGCCCCAGAAGTTGATGCCGACGATCCAGTCCATGTCCTCGTAGGCGAGGTCGACCAGGTCGCCGGTCAGCGAGACGCCGGCGTTGTTGACCACGAGGTTGACCCGGCCGAACTGGCCGACGACGGCCTCGGCGTACGCCGTGAACGCGGCCCGGTCGGCCACGTCGAGGTGGTCGGAGCGCACCTCGCGCGCGCCGGCCGCCTTCACGAGGTCGACCGTCTCGGCGAGCCCGTCGTCGTTCACGTCCGAGATCGCGAGCAGCGCGCCCCGGCGGGCGAGGTCGACGGCCAGCGCCCGGCCGATGCCGGAGCCGGCGCCGGTGACGACGGCGACCTTGTCCTCGAAGCTCTTCATGCGGGCAGGTCCTCTCGGGTCGGGGTCGGATCGGTGCGGCGGACGTCGTAGGCGTCCGCGTCGAAGCGCGCCAGGTCGCGCCGGAAGGTGACCGTCGACTTCGGCCACAGCGTGGTGTTGCGGCCGTGCTCGTCGAGGTACCAGCTGTCGCAGCCGCCGCGGGTCCAGACGGTGCGCTTCATGCGCCGCTGCAGGTTCGCGTTCCAGCGCTGGAACGCTCCCTGCCGTGGCTCGACAGCGGCCCAGCCACGCTCCCGCATGGTGCGGATCGCGTCGCGCAGGTAGGCCACCTGCGCCTCGATGATGAAGACCATCGAGGTGTGGCCCTGGCCGGTGTTGGGTCCGGTCAGCATGAAGAGGTTGGGGAAGCCCGGCACCGTGGTGCCCTTGTACGCCGCCATCCCGTCGCGCTGCCACACGTCCGCGAGGGTGCGGCCGGCCGCGTCGCGGACGTGCTCGGCGATCGGCAGCTCGGTGGTCCAGAAGCCGGTGGCGACGACGAGCACGTCCACCGGTCGCTCGACCCCGTCCACGGTCACCACCGCGTCACCGGTGACCTTGGCGATCCGGTCGGTGACCAGCTCGGTGTTGTCGGCCGCGAGCGCGGGGTAGTAGGTGTTGGACCGCAGGATCCGCTTGCACCCGATCTCGAAGTGCGGCGTCACCTGCGCCCGCAGCGCCGGGTCGGAGATGCCCTTGCGGATGTTGGCGAGGGCCGCGGCCCGGGCGGGCGCGGCCATCTTCGGCTCGATCGTGAACGCCGGAACGTAGCCCTCGTGGGCCCAGTAGATGCCGGTCCGGTAGAGCCGGCCCAGGGCGGGCACCCGTCGCAGCAGGCGCCGCTCGAGACCGCCGTACACCCGGTCGTTGCGGGGGATGATCCACGGCGCGGTGCGCTGGTAGACGTCGAGGTGCCCGGCGACCCGCTGCATCTCGGGCACGATCTGGATCGCGGAGGCGCCGGTCCCGACCACCGCGACCCGCTTGCCGGTGAGGTCGACCGAGTGGTCCCACCGGGAGGAGTGGAAGAGGTGGCCCTGGAAGGTCTCGATGCCCTCGATCGCGGGCAGCCGGGGCTCCGAGAGCGCGCCGGCGCCGAGGGTGAGGGTACGGGCGAGGACGGTGCGGGTGCCGGCCGGGCCGGTGACCTGCACCCGCCACCGGGCCTCGACGTCGTCCCAGTCGCCGCCGTCGAAGGTGGTGTCGAAGACGAAGCGGTCCAGGGTCCCCGACCGCTCGGCGACGCCGCGGATGTAGGCCTGGATCTCCGGTGGGGGGGAGTAGGACGACGACCACTCCGGGTTGGGCGCGAAGGAGTAGGAGTAGAGCTGGCTCGGGACGTCGCAGGCCGCGCCGGGGTAGGTGTTGTCGCGCCACGTCCCGCCGACGTCCGAGCCCTTCTCCACCACGAGGAAGTCGCGCTCGCCGTCCTCCTGGAGCTTGATCGCGGCGCAGAGCCCGGCGAATCCGGCGCCGACGATGAGATGGTCGACGCGGGCGACCTCCGGCTGGGGAGACTGGGCAGCCATGACGCCGACCGTACTGGCGCTATTGAACGACCGTCAATAGAGTGAGGTCTCGTGACCACCACGCCCCGCACCCGGCTCTCGCCCGAGCAGCGCCGCGAGCAGCTGCTCGACCTCGGCGTCCGGCTGCTGGCGCACCGCTCCCTCGACGAGCTGTCGATCGACCTCTTGGCCGAGGAGGCCGGGATCTCCCGGGGTCTGCTCTACCACTACTTCGGCAGCAAGCAGGCCTTCCACGAGGCCGTGGTCCGGCACGCCGCCGACGACCTGATCGCGCAGACCACCCCGCCCACCGACGGGGAGCCGCTGGTCCGGCTGATGACGTCGCTGACGGCGTACGTCGACTACGTCGTGGCCAACCACGAGGGGTACGTGTCGCTGGTCCGGGCGGCTGCCGGGGGCAACGAGAGCCTGCGGGCGATCTACGAGGACGCGCGCTCGTCGCTCAACAGCCGCGCCTTCCGCGAGGACCTGCGCGGCGAGGTCGTCGCCGACACCCCGGCCAACCGGCTCGTCGTCCGCGCCTGGTCGGCGATGGCCGAGGACGCCGTGCTCACCTGGATCGACGACCCGCACGGGATGACCCAGGAGGACCTGATCGGCTTCCTGGTCGCGTCGCTCCCGGCCGTCATCGCGGTCACACCGGAAGGCTGACGTCCACCACCGTCTCGCCCGGCCGCGACCGCAGCGTCACCCGGCCGCCGTGGGCGGTGACGATCGCTTCCACCAGGGAGAGACCCAGGCCGACCCCGCCCACGCCGAGCTCCGAGCCGCGGGTGCGGGCGGCGTCGCCGCGGACGAAGCGCTCGAAGGCGCGCCCGACCAGCTCCGGCGGGAAGCCGGGACCGTCGTCGTGGACGCTGAAGCCGTCGCGGCGCACGGTGACCGTGATCGTGCTGCCCTCCGGGGTGTACTTGCGGGCGTTGGTCAGCAGGTTGGTCAGGACCTGGTGCAGCCGCAGCTGGTCGCCGGCCACCTCGGCGGGTGCATCGACCAGGTCGTCGGGCACGTCCACCCGCCAGCGGTGCGTGGGGTCGACGACGCGGGCGTCGGACACGGCCTCGACGCAGAGCCGGGTCAGGTCGACCGGCTCGCGCTCCAGGGGGCGCCCGGAGTCGAGGCGGGCGAGCAGCAGCAGGTCCTCCACCAGGGAGGTCATCCGACCGGACTCCTCCTCGACCTTGTCGAGTGCGGTGCCGACGATCTCGGTGTCACCGGGCCGGCGCCGCGCGAGCTCGGTGTAGCCGGCGATCGTGGCCAGCGGGGAGCGCAGCTCGTGCGAGGCGTCGGCGACGAACTGCCGCACCTGCTGCTCGCTGCGGTGCCGCGCCGACAGCGAGGACTCGACGTGGGCCAGCAGCGTGTTGAGGGCCGCGCCCACCTGCCCGACCTCGGTCCGCTCGTCGGTGAGGTGCTCGGGCACCCGCGCCTGGATGTCGATCTCGCCGGACTCCAGCGGCAGCTCGGCCACCGTGTGCGCGGTCGCCGCGACCTCGCGCAGCGGCCGCAGCTGCCGGCGTACGACGATCGTGGCGGCGCCGCCGGCGCCGAGGACCGCGACCAGGCCGAGGAGCACCTCCCACCAGATGAGGGTGTTGACCACGTCGTCGACGTTGCTGGTGCCGATGCCCACGGCGACGATGGTCGAGTCGACCGAGCTCTGCGCAACGGCGACTCGGAACGAGCCGTCGTCGCCGAGGTCGACGGTGTGCACCGTCCCGTCGGTCGGCAGGGACTGCAGCGTCTCGATCTCGTCGTCGGAGAGGTCGGTCTGGTCGTTCATCCCGTCGGCCCGCTGGGTGCGGAGCTGGCCGATGGAGCTGGAGCCGTCGCTCGTCCACTGCGCGGCGATCGTGCCGACGTCGCGTCCCGGACCGCCGATCCCGGGGCCCGGGCGGCTGACCCCGAAGTTGCGTGCGCCCTCGACGCTCGCATGCACGTTCTCGTCGAGCTGGTTCACGAGGTAGTCGCGCACGGCGAAGGTCGTGATCGTGCCGATGAGCACCGAGACGACGAGCGCCAGCGCGACGGTCGTCAGGACCAGGCGCGAGGTCAGCGACGCGAAGCGATGCCTCATGAACCCGGCTTCAGCACGTACCCGGCGCCGCGCATGGTGTGGATCATCGGCTCCCGGCCGGCGTCGATCTTCTTGCGCAGGTAGGAGATGTAGAGCTCGACGACGTTGGCCTGGCCGCCGAAGTCGTAGTTCCAGACCCGGTCGAGGATCTGGGCCTTGCTGAGCACCCGCTTCGGGTTGCGCATGAGGTAGCGCAGCAGCTCGAACTCGGTGGCGGTGAGCGCGATGTCGGCGCCGGCGCGGCGTACCTCGTGGCTGTCCTCGTCCAGCTCGAGGTCGCCGACGACGAGGAGCGAGGACGCGGCGGCCTGCTGAGCGCCGGCGCGGCGCATCAGGGCACGGAGCCGGGCGACCAGCTCCTCGAGGGAGAAGGGCTTGGTGACGTAGTCGTCGCCGCCGGCGGTGAGGCCGGCGATCCGGTCCTCCACGGCGTCGCGGGCGGTCAGGAAGACCACCGGCAGGTCGGGCTGGGCGGTGCGCATCCGGCGCAGCACCTCCAGGCCGTCGAAGTCCGGCAGCATCATGTCGAGCACCACGGCGTCGGGCCGCAGCTCCTTGGCGGCGGCGACGGCCTTGGTGCCGGTGTGCGCCATCGTCACCTGCCACCCCTCGTAGCGCAGCGCCATCGCGACGAGCTCGGCGATGTTGACCTCGTCGTCGACGACGAGGACGCGCAGGGGGGATCCGTCAGGTCGGGTCAGGTCCATGGTGGACACGTTCTCGACCCTAACTGTGACGTTCCTGTGAGACGACTGTGGTGATCTCACGAGAACCTCACCGCGGCTCGACAGGGTCCGCACAGGTTCCCGCGCCAGCGTCGCCGGCATGAGTGAGCAGTATCCGACGGCCCCGACGGCAACGGCGCCGTCGCCCCCGCCCTCGTACCCGCCCTACCAGCCGCCACCGGTCGCGCCCCGCGTGCGCGACCGCCGGCTGGCGCTCCCGTGGGTCGCCACGGTCGCCGTCGTCGCGCTCCTCGTGGGCGGCGGCCTCGGCTTCGCCCTCGGGTACGTCGCGCACGGCGACGGCGGTGGCTCGTCCTTCCAGCGCGGCCCCGGCGGCTTCCCCGGCGGCGGCACCTTCCCGGGCGGAGGTCAGGTGCCCGGCAACGGGCAGCAGGCCCCCGGTGGCCAGGTGCCGCAGCAGCCGGGCAGCTAGCCCAGCAGGTCGCGGACCGCGAGCGACGCGAAGACCATCGCCGAACCCAGCGGCGCTCCGGGGCCGGGGTAGCAGGTCCCGAAGACCGACGCCGCGCTGTTGCTCGCGGCGTACAGGCCCGGGATCGGCGTGCCGTCCTCGTGCAGCACGCGGCCGGCGACGTCGGTGACCAGGCCGCCCTTGGTGCCGAGGTCGGACAGCACGAAGCGGGCGGCGTAGTACGGCGGCTCCGTGCAGGGGGTCAGCGCCTTGTTGGGCCCGGTGCCGCCGGCGAAGAAGCCGTCGTACTCGTCCTCGCCGCGGCCGAAGTCCTCGTCGGTCCCGGTCTCGCAGAAGCCGTTGAACCGCTCGACGGTCGCCGCCAGCGTCTCCGCCGGTACGCCGATCGCCTCGGCCAGCGCGTCGATCGAGTCGGCCCGCACCCAGGTGCCGGCCTCCAGGTGCGCGGCCGGGTCGCCCTCGGGCATCGCGATCGCCGGCAGCCGACCGTCCTCGCGCGAGTCGAAGACGTACCAGGACGGGATGCGCTCCGGGGCTTGCGCCATCACCCGGCCGAAGCGGTCGTAGGGGAGTGACTCGTTGCCGTAGCGCTCGCCGCGCTGGTCGACCATCAGCCCGGAGCGGAAGCCGAGGGTGAAGGAGCCACCGCCGTCCGGCTGCTCCAGGCCCGGGCAGAACCAGCCGACGCCGCGGTAGTCCGTCGCCGCACCGACCGCCACGGCCGCGGCGATCGGCTCGCCGGTGTTGGTGCCGCGCGGCGCCATCGTCCACGCGACGTCGCCCGGGACCCCGTGCGCGGCCCGCTCCTCGGCGTTGCCCTCGAAGCCGCCCGCGGCGATCAGCACGCCGCGACGAGCGCGGATCTCGATCGGCCCCTCCGGGGTCATCGCGGCCACGCCGGCCACCCGCTCGCCGTCGAGGACGAGGCCCGTCACCGGCAGCTCGGTCAGCACCGTGCCGCCGTCGCGCAGGAAGCCGTCGAGCAGCCGGGCGATCAGCGACTGCCCGCCGCTGAGCGTGGTGCGGCCGCCCTCGCCGACGCGGTCCCGCTCGACCGGCGGCCGGACCAGTGCGCCCACCCGCTCGGGCAGATCGCCGCGCTTGACGTTGGTCGGCTGGATCGAGCGGCCGAACGGCACCCGGCCCGGCGCGTCGTAGTACTCCGAGAAGGGCAGCCACTCGAAGTCGATCGCCGGGTCCGCCTCCAGCTCTGCGACCAGCGCTGGCGCGTGCGCGAGGAACGCCTCGACCTTCGCCTCGTCCGGGTCCTCCAGGATCGCGGCCAGGTACTCCCGGGCCGACTCGGTCGAGTCCGGGATCCCCGCCCGCTGCTGGACCTGGCTGCCCGGCAGCCAGCAGGCGCCTCCGGAGTACGCCGAGGTGCCGCCGAGCAGCGCGGTCTTCTCGACCACCACGGTGGACAGGCCGGCCTTCTGGGCCAGGAACGCGCCGGTCATCGCGCCCCCGCCCGACCCGACCACGACGACGTCGTACTCCTGTGCCTCGGTCATGGCCGGATACTAGAACATGTTCTAAGTGGACAGGGTTGGCACAATTGTCCGGTCATGACCGCGTCGCCTCCCGAGCTCCAGATCTCGTACCCGCCGGAGCTGCCGGTCACCCAGCGCCGCGACGACATCGCGCAGGCCATCCGCGACCACCAGGTCGTGATCGTCGCGGGCGAGACCGGGTCGGGCAAGACGACCCAGCTGCCGAAGATCTGCCTCGAGCTGGGCCGCGGCACGAACGGCCTGATCGGGCACACCCAGCCCCGCCGGATCGCCGCGCGGTCGGTGGCCGAGCGGATCGCCTCCGAGCTGAAGACCGAGCTCGGCGAACTCGTCGGCTACCAGGTGCGCTTCACCGACCGCACCTCGAAGAGCAGCCGGGTGAAGCTGATGACCGACGGCATCCTGCTCGCCGAGCTGCAGCGTGACCGGCAGCTGAAGAAGTACGACACGATCATCATCGACGAGGCCCACGAGCGGTCGCTCAACATCGACTTCCTGCTCGGCTACCTCAAGCGGCTGCTGCCGAAGCGGCCCGACCTCAAGCTGATCATCACCTCGGCGACCATCGACGTCGACCGCTTCGCCGACCACTTCGACGCACCCGTCGTCGAGGTCTCCGGCCGCACCTATCCGGTGGAGATCCGCTACCGCCCGCTCATGGATCTCCAGGAGGACGACGAGGACGGCGAGGTCGTCGTCCGCGACCAGACCGAGGCGATCGTCGACGCGGTCAAGGAGCTCTCGGCCGAGGGGCCGGGCGACGTGCTGGTCTTCCTGCCGGGCGAGCGCGAGATCCGCGACACCGCCGACGCGCTCAGCGAGCTGCCACGCACCGAGGTGCTGCCGCTCTACTCCCGGCTGACCGCAGCCGAGCAGCACCGCGTCTTCAGCTCCCACGGCAACGCCACCCGACGGATCGTGCTCGCCACCAACGTCGCCGAGACGTCCCTGACCGTGCCCGGCATCAGGTACGTCGTCGACACCGGCGTCGCCCGGATCAGCCGCTACTCCGTGCGCACCAAGGTGCAGCGGCTGCCGATCGAGCCGATCAGCCAGGCATCGGCCAACCAGCGCTCGGGGCGCTGCGGCCGCGTCGAGGCCGGCATCGCGATCCGGCTCTACTCCGAGGAGGACTTCGACGGCCGGCCGGAGTTCACCGACCCCGAGATCCTGCGCACCAACCTCGCCAGCGTCATCCTCCAGATGGCCTCGCTCGGCCTCGGCGACATCGGCCGCTTCCCGTTCGTCGAGCCGCCCGACCGACGCAACGTGCAGTCCGGTGTCCAGCTGCTGGAGGAGCTCGGCGCCCTCAAGACCGGCCGCCTCTCCCAGATGGGCCGGCGGCTCGCCCGGCTGCCGATCGACCCGCGCCTGGCGCGGATGATCCTCGAGGCCGAGCGGCTCGGCTGCGTGCGCGAGGTCATCGTGATCGCCGCCGCCCTGTCGCTCCAGGACCCGCGCGAGCGCCCGGGTGCCGACCACCCGAAGGAGCAGGCGCAGGCCGACCAGCAGCACGCCCGCTTCAAGGCCGAGGGCAGCGACTTCCTCACCTGGCTCAACCTCTGGCGCTACCTCAAGGAGCAGCAGAAGGAGCTCTCGTCCTCGGCGTTCCGGCGGATGTGCCGCCGCGAGTTCCTCAACTACCTGCGCGTCCGGGAGTGGCAGGACTTCGAGTCCCAGCTCCGCCAGGTCGCGAAGGAGATGAAGATCCAGGTCGGCCAGCCGGCGGACAACCCCGACAGCGACGGCATCCACCAAGCGTTGCTCTCGGGTCTCCTGTCGCACATCGGCCTGCTCGAGGAGCGGGACAAGAAGGACGGTGCTCGATCCAGGGGAGGACCGCGCGAGTACCTCGGTGCCCGCGGCGCGCGCTTCGCCGTCTTCCCCGGCAGCGTGCTGCACCGCAAGAACCCGCAGTTCCTGATGGCCGGCGAGCTCGTCGAGACCAGCCGGCTCTGGGCCCGCCAGAACGCCGCCATCAAGCCGGAGTGGGCCGAGCGGCTCGGCCGCGACCTGGTCAAGCGCACCTACTCCGAGCCCCACTGGAGCCGGAAGCGTGCGGCCGTGATGGCCTACGAGCGAGTCACCCTGTACGGCGTCCCGCTCGTCGCCGACCGGCTCGTCTCCTACGGCAAGGTCGACGTCCCGCTGGCCCGTGAGCTCTTCATCCGCCACGCCCTCGTCTACGGCGACTGGCACACCAGGCACCGCTTCATGGACACCAACCGCAAGCTGCTGGAGGAGGCCGAGGAGCTCGAGCACCGTGCCCGGCGCCGCGACATCGTCGTCGACGAGCACACGCTCTTCGACTTCTACGACGCCCGGGTCGGCGCAGACGTCGTCAGCGGCGCGCATTTCGACCAGTGGTGGAAGGAGACCCGTCGCCGGACGCCCGACCTGCTCACCTTCGACCTGGCGATGCTCACGCACGACACCGCCGACGAGGTGTCCGCCGCCGACTACCCCGAGCAGTGGCAGGCCGACTCGGGTGGGGGGAGTGGGCTGACCTTCTCGATCAGCTACCACTTCGAGCCCGGCGCCGCCGACGACGGCCTCACCATCGACGTCCCCGTCGCGACCCTCAACCGGGTCGAGGCCGAGGACTTCTCCTGGAACGTCCCCGGCCTGCGCGCGGAGCTCGTCACCAGCCTGATCCGCAGCCTGCCGAAGAACCTCCGGGTCAGCTTCGTGCCCGCGCCCGACAGGGCCCGCGAGTTCCTCGCGACCGTGCCACCGGGCGAGGAGCCACTGCTCGACGCGCTGGAGCGCTGGTGCCGCTCGACCACCGGCGTCGTCGTGCCGCGCGACGCGTGGGACTGGTCGAAGGTGCCCGAGCACCTGCGGCCGACCTACCGGGTGGTCGACGAGGACGGCGCGGAGCAGGCCCGCGGCAAGGACCTCGACGCGCTCAAGGCACCGCTGCGCGGCCAGTTCGCCGAGGCGATCGCCGAGGTCGCCGCCGACAGCGGGCTCGCCCGCACCGGCGAGACCACGTGGGTGTTCGGCACCATTGCGACGTCCTTCGAGCAGAAGCGCGCCGGCCACGAGGTGCAGGTCTTCCCGGCCCTGGTCGACGAGGGGGCCACCGTCGGACTCCAGGTCTTCGGCTCGGCGGAGGAGCAGGAGGCGCAGCACCGCCTCGGCGTACGCCGCCTGCTGCAGCTCGAGGTGCCGTCCCCTGTCAAGGCGCTGCTCGACGGGCTCAGCAACGCGGAGAAGCTCGGCCTCGCGGGGTCGCCGTACGCCAGCGTCGCGGAGCTGCTCGAGGACTGCCGGGCCGCCGTGCTCCAGGTCGTCGTCGATGCCCGTCCGGCGGTCCGCGACGAGGCGGCGTACGCCGCGCTCCGCGCGGAGGCGACCCGCGACCACGAGGCGCACGTGCGGGCCACCATGGCCGACGTGATGCGGGTGCTCGACGGCTGGCGTCGGGCCGAGAAGGCGCTGAGCGGCCGGGCCGAGATGACGATGCTCCCCGCGCTGACCGACCTGCGGGCGCAGCTCGCGCGGCTCGTGCATCCCGGCTTCGTCGGCGAGGCCGGCGCGACCCAGCTGCGTCGCTACCCGACCTACCTCGCCGCGCTCGAGCAGCGTCGCGACAAGCTGGCCGGACAGGTCGCCCGCGACCGGCAGCTCATGGACCAGATCGCCGACGTCCAGGACGCCTACCTCCACCAGCTCGACGCTCTGCACGCCGGCCGGCCGCCCGGCGCCCGGCTGCGGCAGGTGCGCTGGATGCTCGAGGAGTACCGCGTCTCGCTGTGGGCGCAGCAGCTCGGCACCCCCACGCCCGTCAGCGACCAGCGCATCCGACGTACGCTCGCCGGGTGATGCACCCGTGACCGACCGCCAGTACCACCGCCCGATGACGCCGGGGAGCCTCTTCTTCGCGGCCCTCGGCGGCGGCGCCGACCCGGCCCTGGTGAGCGAGGCCGCCGACCGTGCGGCCGCGCTGCTGGTCCGGGGCGCGCGGGACTCCGACGACGCGGCCGTGGCGGAGCGGCTCGTGCACCTCGCCGACACCGAGGGCATCGAGACGATCGCCGAGGTCTGGTCGGGCTCGCCCGCCGACTCGCTGGCCGGCTGCCTGTGGCGGCTCTTCCTGCTGCGCTCCTGGGTCTACGCCGACCCGGTCGGCGTCGCGCACGAGTTCGAGGCCGGACGACGCAGCGCCCAGGTCGCCCGCGTGGTGGCCGGCGTGGCCGACCCGCCCGGCCCCGAGCAGCTCAAGACGATGATCGACGAGGTGCTCCGCGGCATCGCCGGGAGCGACTTCGCGGACGTGCTGCTGCGCGCCGCGGCGTTCGCCCGTGTGGTCGCCGCCGGCCGCGCGTCGCTCGCCGGTCCGACCGAGGCGGAGGTGCAGCGGATCCTGGTGCTCTCCGAGCAGCTCGAGGCCGCGGGACACCTCGAACTGGAGCACCGGCTCACCTGACGTCGTTACAATGGACGCAGCACGCCGGGCCGCGGCAGCCCCGGGTCCCAACATCAGCCGCTACGAGCGGCCACGCGCCGTGAGGCGCTCCCGGTCCGGCGTGCTGCAGCTTTGGATAGGGCGAGCGTGTCGCAACGGAGCTTCGCTCCGTGCCGCTTCGCGGCGGCGCCACGCTGCCGCCCGGGCTTGAATGGGCCGAGCGTGTCGCGATCGGGCTTCGCCCGATGCGGCTTCGCCGCGGCGCCACGCTGCGGGCCCGGGCTAGCCTCGGCTCATGTTGCGCCGACTTCTCCGCCGACGCCGTCGTCCGTCCCCGCCGATCAGCGGCCCCGCCAGTGGCCCCTCCGTCACCTATGCGCCCAAGGCGGACGGCCGGCCGGATCCCGGTGAGGTCGTGTGGGGCTGGGTTCCCTACGAGGACGACCCGCGCCAGGGCAAGGACCGTCCCGTGCTCCTCGTCGGCGTCCAGGACGGCGAGCTCCTGGGCCTGATGCTCACCAGCAAGGACCACGACCGCGACGGCGAGCAGGAGGCGCGGTGGGGTCGCCACTGGATGGACGTCGGCACCGGGGCGTGGGACCGCGAGCGCCGGCCGAGCGAGGTGCGGCTGGACCGGCTGATCCGGCTCGCGCCCTCCGCCGTACGCCGCGAGGGTGCCGCGCTCGACCGCGCGACCTTCGACCGGGTCGTCGCGGGGGCCCGGAAGCATCACACCTTGGGCTGACCCGCAGGTCATCGCGGGGTCGATAGGGTGGGCCAGCGCCCGGGTGTGCCCGGGCGCATTCGTGCGACGACGGGGGAGGAGATCAGGTGAGGGCGAGGCGAGCACTGGCGGCTGCGGTGGTGATCGGGTCGCTCGGCACCCTCGTGGCCTGCACCGACGGATCCGACGCGCCGTCGCCGTCCCCGTCGACCAGCACCTCCGCGGCCCCGCGCCACCTGACCTTCGGGGTCTTCGGCAGCCAGGAGGAGATCCGGGCCTACGAGACGACCGCGGCCACCTGGAACGCCGACCCCGACCACCTCGAGGTGGAGGTGAGGTCGTGGCCGAACCGCGCGGCGATGCGCAAGGACATCGAGGGCGGCGCCGCCGTCCCGGACGTGTTCCTGGCCTCGCGCACCGATCTCTCGTGGCTGCTCGACAACAACCTCAACCAGCCGGTCGACGAGCTGCTCGACGAGCGTGGCGTCGCCTTCGGCGACAACTACTCCCGCAACGCCCTGCAGGCGTTCAGCGCCCAGGACCGGCTCCAGTGCATGCCCTACGGCGTCGCGCCGACGGTCATCTACTACAACAAGCGTCTGGTCAACTTCACCAAGATGACCAACCGCGGTCTCGACGCGCCCGGTGAGGACGCCACCAGCTGGTCCTTCGACCAGTTCGCGGCCGCCGCGGAGTTCGCGTCCCGGCCCGGCCGCAACACCAAGGGCGTCCACATCGCGCCGACGTTGAACGGGCTCTCGCCCTTCATCGTCTCCGGTGGCGGCTCGGTCTTCGACGACGCCGAGGCCCCCACGTCGCTCGCCTTCTCCAGCGACGGCAGCCGCGACGCGCTGGAGCGCACCCTCGAGCTGCTGCGCAACCCCCAGGTGACCCTCGACAACAGCCAGCTGCTCAAGTCGCCCGCGCTCACCTGGTTCGAGAAGGGCAAGCTCGGCATGATCGCCGGCACCCGCGCGTTGGTGCCGGAGCTGCGCCAGGTCGAGGGACTCAAGTTCGACGTGATGCCGATGCCCAAGCTCGACGGCTCGGCCACCGTCGGCGACGTGACCGGCCTGTGCCTGTCCGCCACCGCCGCGAGCACGCCGTACGCCGCGGACTTCATGGTTCACGAGATCTCCAACGAGTCGGTGAGCACCCTGGCGCGCACCGGCTACCTCGACCCGGCCAACGTGGCGGTCGCACTGTCCGACGACTTCCTCCAGCCCGACCAGCAGCCGGCGCACTCGACCTTCTTCAACACCAGCGTCCGGTCGATGTCGATCGCGCCGCTGATCGACACGTTGCCGCAGCTCGAGGACGCGGTCGAGCCGAGCCTGGAGCAGATGGTCTACGGCGTCGGCGTCCTCGACCTCGACGCCGTCACCGAGCGGATCGACGAGCTCTCCAAGCCCGTCCTCGACCCCGAGTCGGTCTCCGAGTCGGCGTCCCCGTCCGACTCCGCCTCGCCCTCCGACGGAGGCTGAGCCGCGGGTCGGCGGTGACCTCGGCTCGGTTCGTCGACAGCAGAGCGAGCCGAACCCACCGCTGCCCGGGCCCGACCGAAGCCCTGGACCGACCTCAGTCGGACGACTCAGCGGCCGCCGCGGCCTCGGCGTCGGCGGTCAGGATCGCGTCGACGATCACCGGGCCGGCGAGGTCGACCTGCCAGGGGCGCGCGGTCAGCGCCGTGAGCTGTGCGCCGACGGCGGTGGCCAGCGCGGCGGGCTCGCGCGTGGCCGGAGGGGTCCACAGGACGCGCCGCAGGTAGTCGGGGGTGAGGAGGTTCTCGACCGGGAGGCCGTGCTCCTCGGCGAGCGCGGTGAGCGCGTCGCGGGCGAGGGTGAGCCGGCGGGCGGCCACCGGGTCCTTCTCGGCCCAGGCGCGGGGGAGCGGCGGCCCGTCCCCGCGCGGCGAGCGGGTCGGCAGGTCCGCGTCGTCCATCTCGGCGGCCTGGCGCAGCGCGGCCACCCAGCGGGCGGCGTAGCGCTCGGCGCCGCGACCGTGGAAGCCCTTCGTGGAGAGCAGCGCGGCCCGGTCGGCGGGCATCGCCTGGGCCGCGATCACGATCGAGGCGTCGGGGAGGATCCTGCTCGGCGTCACGTCGCGGCGCTCGGCGATCTCGTCGCGGGTCTCCCACAGCGCGCGCACCGCGGCCAGGGCGCGCCGGCCGCGGACCCGGTGCAGGCCGGAGGTACGCCGCCACGCCTCGACGCGGGCGGTCGGCTCGAAGCCGCGCAGGTGCTCGAACTCCTGGCGCGCCCACTCCTGCTTGCCGGCCTCCTCCAGCTCGTCGCCGATCCGGTCGCGGAGCTCGACGAGCACCTCGACGTCGAGGGCGGCGTACTCCAGCCACGGTTCGGGCAGCGGCCGCGTCGACCAGTCGACGGCGGAGTGCTCCTTGGCGAGCCGGTAGCCGAGCAGGGTCTCGACGAGGGTCGCCAGGCCGACCCGGGGATAGCCGAGCAGGCGCCCCGCGAGCTCGGTGTCGAAGAGCGCGGACGGGCGCATCCCGACCTCGGCCAGGCAGGGGAGATCCTGGGTCGCGGCGTGCAGGATCCACTCGACACCGTCGAGCGCCTCCTGCACCGGGGCCAGCGACCCGAAGGCGATCGGGTCGACCAGGAAGGTGCCGGAGCCCTCGCGGCGCAGCTGGATGAGGTAGGCGCGGGCGGAGTAGCGGTAGCCGGAGGCGCGCTCGGCGTCGACGGCGACCGGCCCGGTGCCGGCGGCCAATCGCGTCGCCACCTCGGCGAGACCCGCGTCGGTGTCCACCACCGGGGGCAGGCCGTCGCGCAGGGTGAGCAGCGGCTTCTCGGGCTCGGGAGCCTCCGGGGTCTCCGCAGACCCGGGGGTCTCGGCGTCGGTCTGAGCGGGGGTCGGGTCCTGGGTCATCGTCACGAGCCCCGCTGGCCGCGGCGGCTCGGCATCACGGCAACACCGTCGGGCACCGGCGGCAGCCCGGCCGCGGTGCACAGCAGCTCGCTCCACGCCTCGACGTGGGGTGCGAGGTCGAGCGGTCCGAGGTCGGCGGCCTCGGGCGGCCGCACCGGCGACCAGGACGCCCGGATCTCGATCTGGGCGCTGCCCTCCTCGTCGGCCATCCCGCCGAAGCTCTCGGTCGCGACCCGGGTGACCGTCCCCGACGCGGCGACGTACGACGCCCCGTGGGCGTCGAGCGCCTCGGTCAGCCAGGTCCAGCCGACCATCGCCAGCATCGGGTCGGTGATCAGCTCCAGGTCGATCTCGGCACGGGCGTAGGCCACGCACCGGAAGGTGCCGTCCCACGCGTCGTTGCCGGCAGGGTCGTGGAGCAGGATGATCCGGCCGGTCGCGACGTCCGTGTCGTCGACGGTGACGTCGGCGGAGAGCGCCGAGGCCCAGGGCGCGATCCGCTGCGGCGCGGGCATCTCCTCGCAGAAGACCTCAGGGCGCAGCCGGGCGGCGCGCATGGTCGCCACCGCCTCACGGAACTCCGCAGGCGCCGCGCCCACACCCGGACTCGGGTGTGTCTCCTGACCGACCACCATGGGTTCACAGTAGGTCGACCCCTGCCAACCCGATGTGCGAACACGCCGACCGAGGTGTCAGGCTTCGACCATGGCACCCCATCCTCGGCTCCGTGACAGCGCGTTCCTCAAGGCGCTCCGCGGGGAGGAGGTGCCCTACACGCCGGTCTGGTACATGCGCCAGGCGGGCCGCTCGCTGCCGGAGTACCTCCGGGTCCGCCAGGGCGTCGGGATGCTCGAGTCCTGCATGAACCCCGAGCTCGTCGTCGAGATCACGCTCCAGCCCGTGCGCCGGTACGGCGTCGACGCGGCCATCTTCTTCTCCGACATCGTGCTGCCGCTCAAGGCGGTCGGCGTCGACCTGGACATCAAGCCCGGGGTCGGCCCGGTCGTCGCCCACCCGGTGCGCACGATGGCCGACGTCGAGGCGATCCCGGACCTCACGCCCGAGCACGTCCCGTTCATCACCGAGGCGGTCCGCGAGCTGGTCGCCGAGCTCCACGGGACCCCGCTCATCGGCTTCGCGGGTGCGCCGTTCACCGTCGCGTCCTACCTCGTCGAGGGCGGTCCGTCGAAGGATCACGCGCGCACCAAGGCGATGATGTTCTCCCAGCCCGAGCTCTGGCAGGCGCTGATGCGCAAGATCGCCGGCATCTCCGCGGCCTACCTCGAGGTCCAGGTCGCGGCGGGCGCCTCCGCCGTCCAGCTCTTCGACAGCTGGGCCGGTGCCCTCACCCCCGCCGACTACCGCGACCAGGTGCTCCCGCACTCCGCCCACGTCCTGGAGCGGGCCGGGGCGCTCGGCGTCCCGCGGATCCACTTCGGCGTCGGGACCGCCAACCTGCTCGGCCTCATGGGTGAGGCCGGCGCCGACGTGGTCGGCGTCGACTGGCGCACCCCGCTCGCCGACGCGATCGCGAAGGTCGGCGACCGCGGCGTCCAGGGCAACCTCGACCCCACGCTCGTCTTCGCGCCCACCGAGGTGATGACCGCCCGGGCCGCCGAGGTGATCGAGGCCGGACGGGCCGCCCGCGGCCACGTCTTCAACCTCGGCCACGGGGTGCTGCCCAGCACCGACCCCGACCAGCTCACGCGGCTGACGGAGTTCGTCCAGAACTTCGAGCGCTGAGCCGCCGGCGCAGCCACCGCACCAGCAGGTACGCCGGCGGCCCGACCAGCGCCACCACGACCAGCCAGGGGAGCAGGGCGCCGAGGACCGTCGCGAGCCCGACCGCGAACGTCGACAGCCCACCCCACCCGGCCTTCAGCCCTGCCACGAACCCGGAGTCGTCGTCCTTGGCGACCGCTGCCTTCTTCTCCGGCGTCCGGTCGATGTCGACCGTGATCGTGGAGTAGCTCGACTGGTGGGAGAGGTAGGCCGCGCGCCGCTCGAGGGACTCCAGGTCCGCCTGGCGTCGCGAGAGCTGAGCCTCGATCGCCATGATGTCGCGGATGCTCTGAGCCCGGTCGAAGAGCACGCTGATCCGGGCGATGCTGCGCTTCTGCACCTCGATCCGGGTCCGGGTGTCGATCAGCTCGGAGGTGACGTCCTCCTGCTTGGTGTTCGAGCCGACGAGCTCGGCAGCGGCGGAGATGTCGTCCATCGCGTCGTCGAAGTGGGCGACCGGCACCCGCAGCACCATCCGGGAGTACGACGGGTCGCCGTCGTCGCTCGTCTCCGTCTGCTCCTCGGTCACCTGCCCGGAGTAGCGGTCCGCGATCTTCTGCACCTCGAAGCCGGCCCTGCCGACGTCGGTGCTCGTCAGCTCGACCGTGCCCTTCTTGATCAGCGCCTGCTGGAGGTCGTCGACCTGAGCCGCGGGCCGGTTCTTGCCGGAGGCCGGGCCGGCGACAGCGGCGCTGTCGGCCGGTGCGTCCGCGACCGTGCCGTCGGTCAGGGACTTCTCGAGGGTGGTGCCGCCGCCGTCGTCGGCCCGGCTGGCGCTGCTGCCGCCGGCGTCGGAGTCGCCGCTGGCGCCGGAGTCGCCGGTGCCGCTGCAGCCGGCCAGGAGGAGGAGACTGCCGGCGAGGGCGGCCGTGACCAGGGAGAGGCGAGCGGGTGACCGGTTCATGCCCCCTGGGACGCGACCGGGAGCGGGGCGGTTCCCGCGGCCCGGTGCAGGGCTGCGGCGCGCTCGACGAGGGCGGCGCACAGGGCCCGCACGTGCTCGGGCGTGTGCCGCTCGATGCGCTGCCGGAGCTCGAGGAGGACGACGGTGCGGTCGGCCGCGAGCGGGCGGTGGGTGATCAGTCCGGCGCGCACCAGCGGGTCGTCGATGACGCTGTAGTCCGGCAGCACGGTGAGCCCGAGCCCCTGCGCGACCATGATCTTGCCGAGCTCGGCGCCGTCGGTGGTGGTCGAGAAGCTCGGCATCCGGTCCTCGAAGAGGCGGTGCGCGAAGCGGTGCATCAGGTAGCCCGCCCGCATCGCGACGAACGGCTCGGCCCGCAGGTCGTCGATGGTGACCGCGTCCGCGCTGGCCAGGGCGTGCCCGGCGGGCAGCACGGCGACCGGACGACCCTGCGCGAGCGTCGTACCGGTGAGATCGGTGGGCCGGTCGTCGCCGGCGAGGAGGTTGACCAGCCCGAGGTCGAGGGTGCCGTCGCGCAGCCCGTCGTCGATCTGGACCTGCTGGGTGTTGACGACCTCGACCTCGCTGCCGGGGTGGGTACGCCGCAGCTCGCGGACGGCCGGGACCAGCAGCGTCGAGGTCGCGGTGCTCACCGTGCCGACCCGGACCACCCGGTGCCCGGCGGCCTGGTCGCCCGCGGCCTGCCGGAGCCGGTCGACGGCCTCGAGGACCTCGACCACGTTCGGGATCAGGTCGCGGCCGCGGCGGCTGATCCGAGCACCGGAGCGGCGCCGGTCCAGCAGCGTCACGCCGAGCTCGCGCTCGAGCTTGGAGACCGCCTCGCTCAGCGCCGGCTGGGAGAGGTGGAGCCGCTCGCTGGCGCGGCGCAGTGACCCGTGCTGGATCACCGCCGTCAGGTATTCCAGCTGCTCGATCCGCATGTCGTCTCCTCCCGGTGACAGGTCCTGCCTGTCACCCCATCGCCCGTTCCGCCCGCGTGTGGGGTCGGTCTGGCTTGCACCGAGCACTAAAGTACATAAATCTAATCGACATAGTTAGTTCGAGGAGAAGGAGAGTCGCGTGACCGAGTCCCTGCAGTCGCCCGCGGAGCCGCTGAAGTTCGCGTACTGGGTGCCCAACGTCAGCGGCGGCCTCGTCGTCAGCACCATCGAGCAGCGCACCGACTGGGGCTACGACTACAACAAGACGCTGGCCCGCCTGGCCGAGGACAACGGCTTCGAGTACGCCCTCTCGCAGGTGCGCTACATCGCGTCGTACGGCGCGGCCTACCAGCACGAGTCGACCAGCATCAGCCTGGCGATCGCGCTGGCCACCGAGCGCCTCAAGGTGATCGCGGCCGTGCACCCGGGGCTCTGGCAGCCCGGTGTGCTGGCCAAGCTGGTCGCCAGCGCCGACGTGATGACCGGTGGCCGGATGGCGATCAACGTCGTCAGCGGCTGGTTCAAGGACGAGTTCACCAAGCTCGGCGAGCCGTGGCTCGAGCACGGCGAGCGCTACCGCCGCTCGGAGGAGTTCATCCGCTACGTGCGCGAGATCTGGACCTCCGAGCACGCAGAGTTCGGCGGCGACTTCTACCGCCTCCACGACTTCGACCTGAAGCCGAAGCCGGTCGAGGTGCCGGGCCGGCCGCACCCGGAGATCTTCATGGGCGGCAACTCCACCGACGCCCGCGGCATGGGCGGCCGGGTCGCCGACTGGTACTTCATGAACGGCAACACCCCCGAGGGCATCCAGGAGCAGATCCGCGACGTCAGCGACGTCGCCCAGGTCCACGGTCGCACCGTCCGCTTCGGCGTCAACGGCTTCGTGGTCGCCCGCGACACCGAGGCCGAGGCCCGCGACGTGCTCCGCGAGATCATCGACAAGGCCGACCGCGAGGCGGTCGAGGGCTTCGGCTCCGCGGTCAAGCAGGCCGGCCAGTCGACCGGTGACAAGAAGGGCATGTGGCAGGACTCGGAGTTCGCCGACCTCGTGCAGTACAACGACGGCTTCCGCACCGGCCTGATCGGCACGCCCGAGCAGATCGCCGAGCGGATGCTCGAGTACAAGCGTCGCGGCGCGAACCTCATCCTCTGCGGCTTCCTGCACTACCACGAGGACGTCGAGTACTTCGGCCGTCACGTGCTGCCGGTCGTCCGCGAGATGGAGGCCGCCGAGCTCGAGCGAGTGCACGCGTGAGCGCCGCCCACTCCCTCACCGAGCTCCCGCTCGCGCCGGTCCTGCGCCCGGACGACGCGATCCGGGTCGCCGCCGAGCTGTCGGCGGTGCTCGCCGACGGCGCCGCGGAGCGTGACGCCCGGCGGATCCTGCCCGCCGAGCAGCTCGACCTGCTCTCGGCCTCGGGCCTGCTCGGCATCACCGTGCCGGCGACGTACGGCGGCGCCGACCTGCCGGCCGGCACGGTCGCCGAGGTCTTCCGGCTGCTCGCGATCGGCGACCCCAACGTCGCGCAGATCCCGCACAGCCACTTCGTCTACGTCAACGCGCTGCGCCACCAGGCGACCTCCCTGCAGAAGGAGTTCTTCTTCGGCCAGGCGCTCGACGGCAAGCGCTTCGGCAACGCCCAGTCCGAGGTCGGCACCCGCCACGTGCGCGACTTCCGCACCACGCTGCGGCCGCTCGACCAGGGCGACGGCACCGGGCAGTGGGTGCTCGACGGCGAGAAGGGCTACAGCACCGGCGCGCTCTTCGCCGACTGGATCCCGGTCCTCGCGCACCTCGGCGAGGACGGACCCCTGCACGTCGCCTGGGTCGACCGGCGCGCGGACGGCGTCACCGTCGTCGACGACTGGGACGGGATGGGGCAGCGCACCACGGCCAGCGGCACCGTCCGGCTGCGGCGCGTGGTCGTGCACGAGTCGCGGATCGTGCCCTACCACCTGACCTTCGAGGGTCCGCAGACGTACGGCGCGTTCGCGCAGCTGCTGCACGCCGCGATCGACACCGGCATCGCGCGGGCGGCGCTCGAGGACGCCGCGGCGTTCGTGTCCACCAAGAGCCGGCCCTACCCGGACGCCGGGGTCGAGCGGGCCGCCGACGACCCGCTTGTCGTGCAGGCGTTCGGCGAGATGGAGCTCGCCGTGCGCGCCGCCGAGGCGCTGCTGGCCGACGCCGGTCTCGCCGTCGAGCACGCCGACCGGCACCTCTCCGCGCAGACCGCCGGCGAGGCCAGCCTGGCCGTGGCCGCCGTACGCGCCGCGAGCACCCGCGCCGCGGTCGACGTCGCCAGCCGGCTCTTCGAGGTCGCGGGCACCCGCGCGGCGCTGGCCTCGCTCAACCTCGACCGGCACTGGCGCAACGCGCGCACCCACACGCTCCACGACCCCGCGGCCTGGAAGGTCCAGCACCTCGGCAGGTTCGCCGTCGAGGGGACCCTGCCGCCCAACCACGGTCAGCTCTAGGAAGGACGTCATGTCGAGGCTCACGTTCCACTGGTTCCTGCCCACCAACGGCGGCGACGGCCGCCAGGTCGTCGGTGGCGGCCACGGCGTCGAGGCCGGTCCGTCCGGTCGCCCCGCCTCCGTGCCCTACCTGGGTCAGGTCGCCCGGTCGGCGGAGCAGCTCGGCTTCGAGGCCGCGCTGACGCCCACCGGCGCCTGGTGCGAGGACGCCTGGATCTCCACGGCGATGCTCAGCCAGGTCTCGGAGCGGCTGAAGTTCCTGGTCGCCTTCCGGCCCGGCCTCACCTCGCCGTTCATCGCGGCGCAGATGGCCGGCACCTTCCAGAACCTCTCCGGCGGCCGGCTCGCCCTCAACGTCGTCACCGGCGGCGAGAGTCACGAGCAGCGGATGTTCGGCGACTTCCTCGACAAGGACGGCCGCTACGCCCGCTGCGACGAGTTCCTCACCATCGTGCGGCGGCTGTGGACCGGCGAGCCGGTGACCTACCGCGGCGAGCACCTGCAGGTCGAGGACGCCGTCCTGGCCCAGGTCCCCGACCCGCTGCCGGAGATCTACTTCGGCGGCTCCTCGCCGGCCGCGGGCACCGTCGCCGCGAAGCACGTCGACGTCTACCTCACCTGGGGCGAGCCGCCGGCCGCCGTCCGCGACAAGGTCGAGTGGGTCCGCAAGCTCGCCGCCGACGAGGGCCGCGAGGGCGAGGTGCGCTTCGGCATCCGGCTGCACACGATCGCCCGCGACACCTCCGAGGCCGCGTGGGCCGAGGCCGACCGTCTCCTCGCCGGCATCTCCGACGAGGACATCGCGCGCGTCCAGGCCGGCCTCCGCAGGAGCGAGTCCGTCGGCCAGTCGCGGATGCTCGAGCTCAACGCGGGCTCCAAGGACGGCCTCGAGATCCACCCCAACCTCTGGGCCGGCGTCGGCCTGGTGCGCGGCGGCGCCGGCACGGCGATGGTCGGGTCGTACGCCGAGATCGCGGACCTGATCGAGCAGTACCGCGAGGTCGGCATCGAGGAGTTCGTGCTCTCCGGCTACCCGCACCTCGAGGAGTCCTACTGGTTCGGCGAGGGCGTGCTGCCCGAGCTGGCCCGGCGTGGCCTCTGGGAGCACCCGGCTCCGCAGCGATCCACGACCGCCGCCGTGCCCTTCGGCGCTTCGAGGGCGGCGTCGTGACGGGCGCGCCCCGGGTGTCCGTCGTCGTCGGCAACCCCAAGCCGCAGAGCCGCACGTTCGCGGCCGCGACGTACCTCGCCCGTGAGCTGACCGGCCGCGAGCCCGACCACGTCGTCGACCTGACCACCTTCGGCGCCCGGCTGCTCGACTGGCAGGACCCGGTGGTCGCCGACGTCGTCGACCAGGTGGGCGACGCCGACCTGGTGGTCGTCGCGTCCCCGACGTACAAGGGCACCTACACGGGGCTGCTCAAGCTCTTCCTCGACCGGTTCGCCACCGACGGCCTCCGCGGGGTGGCCGTGCCGCTGATGCTGGGCGCCGGCCCGGGCCACGCGCTCGCGCCGGAGCTCTCGCTGCGGCCGGTGCTCACCGAGATCGGCGGGCTGGTCCCCGCGAAGGGGCTCTACGTCGTCGACGCGGCGTACGACGACCCCGCGGCGTACGAGCACTGGCTCGGCCTCGCCCGCCCCGCCATCACCGCACTTCTCGACGCCAGGCTCGACAACAGGATCGGAGCACCCGCATGAGCATCTCGGTCTTCCCCACCAACCAGGACCTCGACCCCGCGCGGCTGCGTGAGGCGTTCGGGATATTCCCGAGCGGCGTCGTCGCCGTGGCGGCCGAGGTCGACGGCGCGCCCGTCGGACTGGCGGCCAGCTCGTTCACGTCGGTGAGCCTCGACCCGCCGCTGGTGTCCTTCTCGGTGGCCAACACCTCGAAGACGTGGCCGCAGCTGCGGCGCGCGGGTCACCTGGGCGTCACCGTGCTGGCCGACCACCACGGCCAGGTCTGCCGTCAGCTGGCCGGTCCGGTCGAGGACCGCTTCACCAGCGTGCCCATCTCGGTGACCGGCGACGGCGCCGTCGTGCTCGACGAGGGCCTGGCCCGCTTCGACTGCTCGATCTACCGCGAGGTCGAGGCCGGCGACCACACGATCGTGCTGCTCGAGCTGCACGCCGTGGAGCACGCCGTCGGGCAGCCCCTGGTCTTCCACCGCAGTGCGTTCGGGCGGCTCGTGGGCTGACCGGGCCGGCGTGCGAGACTCGCACGCGTGAGCAGGGTCGTCGTGGTCGGAGCCGGTGTCGCCGGCCTGACTGCGGCCCGTGACCTGGCCGCGGCCGGTCACGACGTGCTCGTCCTCGAGTCGTCGCCGCGGGTCGGCGGCAAGCTGCTCCGCGCCGAGGTCGCCGGGGTGACCGTCGACGTCGGCGCCGAGGCGATGCTCAACCGGCGGCCCGAGGGCGTCGAGCTGGCTCGTGAGCTGGGCCTGCCGCTCGAGCACCCGACCACCGCGTCCTCCCGGATCTGGACCCGCGACGCACTGCGTCCGCTCCCGCGGTCGCTCATGGGGGTCCCGCTCGACCTCGACGCCCTGGCCGCCTCGGGGATCCTCTCCGCCGAGGGGCTGGCCCGGGTCCGCGAGCCGGCCGCGGCGACGTACGACCACGACGTGGCGGTCGGCGACCTCGTCGACCGGCGCTACGGCGCCGAGGTCACCGACCGGCTCGTCGAGCCGCTGCTCGGCGGGGTGTACGCCGGCCACGCGCGCGCACTCTCGGCGCGCGCCGCGGTGCCGCAGCTGCTCACGCTGGCCGCCGGCGGCACGCTGCCCGAGGCGACCTCGGACCTCCCGGTCTTCGCCGGGATCCCCGGCGGCATGGGGCGGTTGCCCGAGGCACTCGCGGCGGGCGTGACCGTCCGGACCGACGCCACCGTCCGTGAGCTCTCCCGCACCGGCTCCGGCTTCTCCCTCGTCGTCGGGCCGACGACGGCGCCGGATGTCGTCGAGGCCGACTCCGTCGTGCTCGCCACCCCGGCCGCCCCGAGCGCGCGACTGCTGGGCACCGTCGCGCCGATGGCGGCGACCGAGCTGGCGGCGATCGACTACGCGTCGATGGCCGTGGTCACCCTCGCCGTCCGCGCCGCCGACGCCCCGGCGTTGGCGGCCACCGACTCCTCGGGCTTCCTGGTGCCGCCGGTCGACGGCCGCCGGATCAAGGCCTCGACCTTCTCCTTCGCCAAGTGGGGCTGGGTCCGGGCGGCCGGTGCCGAGACGGGCGACGACCTGCTGCTCCTGCGCACCTCGCTCGGCCGGCACAGCGAGGAGGCCGCCCTGCAGGCCGCCGACGACGAGCTGGTCGCCTGGTCGCTCGCCGACCTCCGCGACGCCGTCGGCCTCACCGCCACCCCGATCGACGCCCACGTCCAGCGGTGGGGCGGCGGCCTCCCGCAGTACGCCGTCGGACACCTCGACCGCGTCGCCCGCATCCGGGTCGCGGTCGACGCCGTCCCCGGCCTGGCGATCTGCGGCGCGGCGTACGAGGGCGTCGGCATCCCCGCCGTCATCGCCTCGGCGCATCGCGCCGCCGCCAGGGTCTCCTCGGGGCCGGGCTAGAAGCCGGCGCCGCCGCCTCCGCCACCGAGGCCGATGCCACCCGGGCCGGAGCGGCCGGGGTCGTGGACGCCGTTGATGTTGCCGTCGATCGCCCCGCGGTTGCGCCGGAGGGAGTTGCCGTCGACGCCCTTGCGCGCCCGCCCGCTGGTCCACCACGCGAGCGCGAACAGGACGAGTGCGACTGCTCCTGCGACCAACCAGAACATGGCGACCTCCCGAGTCGAGGGGCCGCCAGCGTACGACAGCTCTGCCCGGTTGTCCCCGGTCGTCCCGGGGTCGCGGGAGGCCGGGTACGGGCCCGGGTAAGGGCACCCTTCATCATGGAGGCATGACCGAGACCGACCCCCAGGCCGAGATCAAGTCCAACGCCGCCCGGATCAACGAGCTCAACGAGACGATCCGCTACACCATGTGGTCGGTCTTCCGGCTCGAGGACACGTTGGGCTCCCCTGGATCTGAGGGGAGCGCCGACCGGGCGGCCGAGGCGGCCGAGCTCGAGGCGCTGGTCGCCGACCTCGCGGCCGAGGACGTGGTGGTCCGGGGCGTGTACGACGTGGGCGGCCTGCGCGCCGACGCCGACGTGATGGTCTGGTGGCACGCCGCGTCCTCCGACGCGCTGCAGGCGGCGTACCACCGCTTCCGCCGCACCCGCTTCGGCCGGCGGCTCGCGCCGGTCTGGTCGCAGATGGCGTTGCACCGGCCGGCGGAGTTCAACCGCAGCCACCTGCCGGCGTTCCTCGCCGACGAGCGCACCCACGACTACGTCGCGGTCTACCCCTTCGTTCGCTCCTACGAGTGGTACCTGCTCGAGGAGGGCGAGCGGCGCCGGCTCCTGGCCGAGCACGGCCAGATGGCGCGCGGCTATCCCGACGTGCGGGCCAACACGGTCCCGTCGTTCGCGCTCGGCGACTACGAGTGGATCCTCGCCTTCGAGGCCGACGACCTGTCCCGGATCGTCGACCTGATGCGCCACCTGCGCGGCTCCGAGACCCGCCGCCACGTCCGCGAGGAGGTGCCGTTCTACACCGGCGCCCGCATCGACGTCGCCGACCTGGTCGACCGCCTGCCCTGACTAGGAACCGGTACGACGGTCCGCCCGTCGTACCGGCATGAGGACCCTGCTCGCCGTCGCGTCGCTGCTGCTCGTGGCGGGCTGCGGCAACGGCACGGTCGACCACCCCGTGCAGGGGACCGCCGACCCGTCGGCGTCCCCCGGTCCCGCCGGTCCGCAGCTGCTGCGCACGCGCGGCGCGCTCGAGGTGATCGACCGTGGCGACGGGCCGGTGCTGTGCGTCGGCGTGGTGGCGACCTCGCTGCCGCCACAGTGCGACGGCCCGGCCCTGGCCGGCTGGAGCTGGCGTGAGCACCGCGGCGGCTTCGAGTCGCGAGCCGGGGTCCGCTTCGGCAGCTTCGCCCTGACCGGCACCTACGACGGCGACACGTTCACCGTCGTCGACGCCGGTCCCACCGCCGACCTGAAGATGCTCACCCGTCCCGGCCTGCCCGTGTCCGACACGAGAGGGGACGCTGACGTCGATGTCGCCGGGCTGCAGGAGAGCCTGACGACCGTCGGCGGCTTCCTGCTGGCCAGCCACCGGGGTGGGGTGGTCCACCTCGAGGTCGTCTACGACGACGGCACGCTGCAGCGCCGCTTGGACGAGAAGTACGGCGCCGGCCGGGTCCAGGTCCGCTCGGCGCTGGTCCCCGTGGAGCAGACGAGTGGCGGCTCGACGATGCCGGTGCACATCCCGGCCGCACCGGGCCGGGTCTCGACGCTGGGTCTCGCGACCGTCCTCGACCCGGGCGACGGCCCCACCCTGTGCGTCGGTGGCGTCCGCGAGTCCTACCCGCCGCAGTGCGACGGCCTGCCGCTCGCCGGCTGGGACTGGAGCGACCACGACGGCACCTACGACCACTCGGGAGAGGTCCGGTTCGGCGGCTACGCGGTCACGGGGACCTGGGACGGTGAGACGTTCACCGTCGAGAGCGCGGTGCCCGCGGCCGGGTACGACCCCGCGCCACTCGCATCACCGGCCTACCCGGTACCCGCACAGCACCACACCGCGGTGGAGCTGGCCGCCATCGCCCGCGAGGTCACCGACCTCCCCGGCGCCGACGGCTCCGAGGTCCACGGGCAGAACGTGGTCGTCACGGTCGTCTACGACGACGGCTCGCTGCAGAGGTGGGCCGACCGGGAGTGGGGCGACGGCACCGTGGTGGTCACCCCACTCCTGGTCGACGAGTCCTGAACCGACCCGCTCAGGCGATGGTGTGGTTGGCCAGGAACACCCCGTCGGGGTCGACCTCGGCCCGCACCGCACGCAGGCGCTCCCAGCCCTCGCCGTACACGGTGGCGAGGTCGCCCCGGGTCTCGCAGAAGGTGAGGACGTGGGTGCCGGTGGCGTACGGCGCCATCGCCGCGCACAGCGCCGCCGCGTCCGCACGTCCCTGGGCCGCGGCCTCCGGGAAGGGCGCCATCGCGACGCCGAGCAGCGCGTAGTCGCCGGCGACGGAGGTCAGCACCCCGCCGCCCTCGACCGGGTGCGCGAGCGCCCCGCCGAGGTGGCGCAGCTCGGCGAACATCAGCGACGTCGTCGAGCCGGGGCCGGCCTCGCCGAGCAGCGCGACGACCGCGTCCTCGGTGAGCTCGCCGACGACGAGGTGCTGCCCGACCGACGGCACCGGGGCGGGCGGGTCCATGTGCACCGCGACCAGGCCGGTGCTCGGGATCCGGCCGAAGGTGTCCATCTCCGGGGCCAGGGCGCGCAGCGGGGCGAGCAGCTCGGCGGCCCGGTCGTCGTCCTCGAGCACCGCGCCGTCGATGACGACGATCTGTCGGCCGCTGAGGAAGGGCGGCAGGTCGGGGAGGGGCGGGAAGCTCATCAGCCGCAGCGAGGTGGTCACCGAGTCGGGGACCTCGCGGGTCCAGGCGGCCCAGGCCCGGACCACCTCGGGGGAGCGCTCGCGGTCCCAGAGCAGCATGCCGGCGAAGACCTCGGCGTAGGGCAGCAGCTCGATCTCCATCGCGACCACGACGCCGAGGTTGCCGCCGCCGCCGCGCAGCGCCCAGAAGAGGTCGGGGTGCTCGGTCGCGCTGGCGCGCACCAGCGACCCGTCGGCGGTGACGACCTCGACGGCGCGCACCGAGTTGGCGGCCACGCCGTGGCGGCGGCCGTAGAACGACAGGCCCCCGCCGAGCAGGTAGCCGATCACCGAGACGTCGCCGGCGCTGCCGTGCATCGCGGTCCGGCCGTACGGCGCGGCCGCGGCGACGACGTCGGCCCACAGGGTGCCGCCGACGACCCGGGCGGTGCCCGCTTCGGGATCGATGCTCACGCCGGTGAGCTCGGAGAGCCGGACGATGACGACGCCGGACAGGTCGCTCTCGTTGAGCGGAGCGGCGGCGTGGCCGGTGCTCTGCGGGGCGACCCGCAGGCCGGCCGCGGCGGCGGCGCGGACGACGTCGGCGACCTCGTCGACGGTGTGGGGGACGGCGACCGCGGCGGGCCGCTGGTCGACGAGGAGGTTCCAGGCGAGCCGGGCGGCGTCGTACCCGGGGTCGCCGGGGAGGTGGACGCGGCCCTCGCACACGGTGCGGAGCGAGTCGATGGTGGGGGTGGTGGTCATGACGGTGCTTTCTCGGGAGTGACGGGCGTGTCGGTGAGGGCGGCGCCGATGGCGACGAGCGTCCCGGGTGGGGGCAGCTCGCTCACCTCGACGACGGTGGTGACGGGGTGGGCGCCGAGGTCCGCGAGGCGCTCGTCGAGCACGTCGCGGGCATCGGTGAAGGCGCGTCGGTCGGTGGTCGAGACGCGCAGCTCCCGGAGCTCGCGGGCGCTGCGTCCGGTCCGGGCGAGGGTCGCCTCCAGCCGGGCCAGCGCGAGCGCCAGCTGTGCCGGGTAGTCGTCCTCGTGCAGGAGTCGGCCGAGGTCGTCGAGCGGCGCGTGCTCGGGGATGGTGGTCATGGCGAGAACCCTTCCGGGCAGCAGCGTCCTCGCCCATCCCGGTCGCGTGGGGACTTCTCGACCGGTCGGCCTGGGTTGTCCAGACCACCCAGAAATGTGGGATGGCCGCCCCGGGCCCGGCCCCGGACACTGGTCGGGTGGCCACCGCCCTGACCGTCGAACGCGTCCGTGGGGACGTCGACGTGCTCTCGCGCGCCGGCCTCGACCTCGACACGTTCCTCGCCGAGGCGACCTTGTCGGTCAACCGGGCCGTCCCCTGGGTGGCCGCCTGCCTGGCCACGAACGACCCGGGCAGCACCATGCTCACCAGCGCGCGGAAGTACGGCCACCTGCAGGAGGTCAACAGCCACGACCACGAGTTCGGGCTCCTGGAGTACGGCACCGTCGAGCCGACCGCCTTCACCGAGCTCGCCCAGGCCGAGGTGCCCGCGGCCGGTGTCGCGCTCCTGCACGGCGATCCGCTCCGCTCCGCGCGCATGGAGACCTTCATGCGCCCTCACTTCGGCTTCGGCGACGAGGCCCGGCTCGCCTTCCGCGAGGGCCGTCAGTCCTGGGGCGCGATGGCGCTCTTCCGCGGGCCGGACGACACGCCGTTCTCGGCTGACGACGTCGAGCTCCTGGCCTCGCTCTCGGGCCAGTTCGCCCGCGGCGTCCGCACCGGGATGCTCGCCCGCCTCGCCGACGTCGTCCCCCCGGGCAGCGCCGGGCCGGCCGTGATCATCGTCGGTGCGGACGGCCAGGTGCTCCAGATGAGCCTCGGCGCCGAGGAGCGTCTGGCCCGTCTCACCACCGGCTCCGCCGCCGCCGACCCGATGAGCCCGGTCTCGGCGCTCGTGGGCGCGGCCCGCCGCTACGCGAGCGGCGACTCGAGCGCCCCACCTCGGGCGCGGGTGCGGTCGGCCGACGGCGTCTGGCTGGTCCTGCACGCGGCGCCGCTCTCGGGCATGGACGGCCGGGTCGGTGAGGTGGTGGTGACGATCGAGGAGGCCCGTCCGCCGGAGATCGTCGCGCTGGTCGTCGCCGCCTTCGACCTCACCCCGCGCGAGCGCGACGTCACGCAGCTGGTGCTCCAGGGCGTCGACACCAAGGAGATCGCGGCGACCCTGCACCTCTCGGCGTACACGGTGCAGGACCACCTCAAGTCGGTCTTCGACAAGGCCGACGTGCGCTCCCGCCGCGAGCTGATCGCCCGGGTCTACTTCGACCAGTACGTCCCGCGGATGGGCTCCGAGCTCGGCCCGTCCGGCTTCTTCGCCGGCTGACACACCACGCACCGTCTCGGGCGGCACGAGGTGCCTGGCGTGTCAGCGGACGTGGCCGTCCACAGGCGCCGCGACCGATCTTTTCGTCGTACGGCGAGGTGGGGACGGTCCCGGCATGTCCTTCGAGCTCCGTGCCCCGCGCGTCCGCGACCTGGTCGTGCCGGTGTCCATCGACCCGACGGGTGTGCGCGGGCCGACCCGTGGTGCGGCCCGCGGGCGGGCCTGGCGACGGACGAGTCCGGGACGCTACGTGCCGGCCGGGACGCCGGGGAGCGTGGAGCAGCGGATCGTCGAGGCGTCCCAACGGGCCGGGGCTCGTGGCGCGGTCACGGGGTGGGCCGCGCTCCGCCTCCACGGGGTCGGCTTCTGCGACGGGGTCGCCGGCGACGGACGCTCCGTCCTGCCGGTCCCGCTCGTCGAGGGCGCCGGGCGGATCCGCGACGATCCGGCCATCACCGTGTCGCGGGAGGACCTGCCCGAGAGCGAGGTCCGCTCGGTGCACGGGATCCGCTGCACGAGCGCAGAGCGTGCGTTGTACGACGAGGTGCGCTCCCACGAGCTGCGCCGAGCGCTCGTGCACGCCGACATGGCGTACGCCGCCGGAGCCCTCGGCCCGCAGGGGTGGTCGGCGTACCTCGCTGCGCGATCGGGGCACGTGCGGATCCGGCAGGCGCGACGGGTGCTCGACCTCGCGATGGTCGGGAGCCGGTCACCGGGGGAGACGCTGCTCCGGTTGATCTGGGTCCTCGACGCCGGCTGGCCGACGCCCTTGCTCAACCCGCTGGTCACGGACGAGCAGGGTCTCGTCCTGGGGATGCCCGACCTGCTCGACGCCGAGTGCGGGCTGGCCGTCGAGTTCAACGGCTGGGTGCACCGCAGCCGCGATGTCTACGTGCGTGACCTGCAGAAGGAGCAGGCCTTCCGCGAGGTCGGGCTGGAGACCGTGGCGTTCGCCGGTCCGGACCTCGACGCGCCGGCCGCCGTCGTCCGGCGGCTCGAGGCGGCGCGGCGGCGTACCGGTCGGAGCCCGCGCCGCTGGGGCCTGGTCACCCGTGCCCGCTGACACATCCGGCACCGGCCCCGAGCCCATCTCGATGCCTCCTGTGTCAGCGGACGCAGAGACGCGGCATCAGGAGTCGGCGGGCTCCAGCGAGATGCTGATCGAGTTGATGCAGTAGCGGTCGCCGGTGGGGGTGCCGTAGCCGTCGGGGAAGACGTGGCCCAGGTGCGAGCCGCAGTTGGCGCAGCGCACCTCGACCCGCTTCATCCCGTGGGAGGTGTCCTCGATGTACTCGATGGTGTCGGTGATCGGCTGGTAGAAGGACGGCCAGCCGCAGCCGGAGTGGAACTTCGTGTCGGACTCGAAGAGCTTCGACCCGCAGGCCTTGCAGGAGTAGACGCCCTTGGTCTCGGTGTCGGTGTACTCGCCGGTGAAGGCGCGTTCGGTGCCGGCCTGGCGCAGGACGGCGTACTCCTCGGGCGAGAGCTCCTCGCGCCACTGCTCGTCGGTCTTCTCCACGTTGTACGTCACGCCTCCAGATTAGTTGACGCATTCAGAGAACAAGTGTTCACTCAGGACTCATGGCCGCGACCATCCCGTGGGAACGCCTCCGCAGCGCCGGTGCGAAGCTCACGACGCCGCTCCACCCCGACGACTACCTCCGCCTGCTCAACCCGCTGTGGAGCGAGCGCGAGCTGCGCGGGCTGGTCGTCGACGTCCGTCCCGAGACCGAGGATGCGGCCACGCTCGTGACCCGCCCGGGCTGGGGGTGGCGCTACGACCACCGTCCCGGCCAGTACGTCGGGATCGGGGTGCAGGTCGACGGACGCTTCCAGTGGCGCTCCTACTCGGTGAGCTCGCCACCGCGCCGCGACGGCCGGACCATCGCGATCACCGTCCGGGCGATGCCCGAGGGACGGCTCTCGAGCCACCTGGTCAACGGCCTCGCGCCCGGCACGATCGTCCGGCTGGCACTGCCCGAGGGCGACTTCGTGCTGCCCGAGCCGCCGCCCCCGCGGATGCTCTTCCTGGTCGGCGGCAGCGGCGTGACGCCGGTGATGGCGATGCTGCGGACGATGGCGCGACGAGGCTCGATGCCCGACGTGGTCATGCACTACTCCTCGCCGACCGCGGAGCGGATGATCTTCCGCGAGGAGCTGGCCGCGCTGGAGGCGGCCCACGACGGGCTCACCGTGCACCGGTTGCACACCGACACCGACGGGATGCTGGAGCTCTCCGACCTCGGCGCCCTCTGCCCCGACTGGCGCGAGCGCGAGACCTGGGCCTGCGGGCCCGGCCCGATGCTCGACGCGATCACGACCCACTTCGAGCAGGCCGGCCTCGAGGGCCGGCTCCACCTCGAGCGCTTCTCGCTCGAGCTCGGGGGTGACGGGGGCGAGGGCGGCACGATCACCTTCCGCACCTCCGGCAAGGAGATCGAGGTCGACGGCGCGACGACGGTCCTGGAGGCCGGCGAGGAGGCCGGCGTCGGCATGCCGTTCGGCTGCCGGATGGGCATCTGCCACACCTGCACGCTCACCCTCGTCAGCGGCCGGGTCCGCGACCTGCGCAACGGCGAGGAGCTCCACCAGCCCAACGAACAGGTGCAGACCTGCGTCACCGCCGCGGTGGGCGACTGCACGCTCGACATCTAGCGCTGGTTGAGGTGCCCCGAGCGAGGAACGAGCGAGGGGCCTCGAAACCCAGTGAGACGAAAGGAGACCTGGACCATGGCGATCTCGGACGTCCGCGAGTACACCCATCTCACCGACGAGGAGGTGGAGCAGATCGGCCGCGAGCTCGACGCGATCCGGGCCGAGGTCGAGGAGTCGCGCGGCGCGAAGGACGCGGCGTACATCAACCGCGTCATCGCCGTGCAGCGCGCGATGGCCGCGGCCGGCCGGGCCGCGATGCTGGCCGCGCCGCACACCGGCAGGGGACGGCGGCCGGCGTACGCCGCCGGTACGGCGCTGCTCGGCCTGGCCAAGATCCTCGAGAACATGGAGATCGGCCACAACGTCATGCACGGCCAGTGGGACTGGATGAACGACCCCGAGATCCACTCGTCCAACTGGGAGTGGGACACCGCGCAGCCGGCCGAGCAGTGGAAGCACAGCCACAACTACGTGCACCACCAGTTCACCAACGTGCTCGGCTACGACAACGACATCGGCTACGGCATCCTCCGGATGGCGCGCGAGCAGAAGTGGCACCCCGCCAACATCGGGCAGCCGGTCTACAACAGCCTGCTGGCGCTGCTCTTCGAGTGGGGCGTCGCGCTGCACGACCTCGACATCGAGCGGATCCGCAAGGGCGAGAAGGACCCGCAGGAGATGAAGCGCCAGCTCACGCAGATCTGGCGCAAGGGCCGCAACCAGGTGATCAAGGACTACGTCGTCTACCCGGCGCTGTCCGGCCGCCACTGGAAGAGCACGCTGAGGGCCAACGTCACCGCCAACATCATCCGCAACCTGTGGTCCTACGTGATCATCTTCTGCGGCCACTTCCCGGACGGCGCGATGCACTTCACCGAGGAGGAGATCGAGGACGAGACCCGGGCGGAGTGGTACCTGCGCCAGGTCCTCGGCGCCGCCAACTTCGAGGGCGGGCCGCTGCTGCACGTCATGAGCGGCAACCTCGGCTTCCAGATCGAGCACCACCTCTTCCCGGACCTGCCGAGCAACCGGTACGCCGAGATCTCGGTCCGGGTGAAGGCGCTCTGCGAGAAGTACGACCTGCCCTACACGGTCGGCCCGCTGCACCGGCAGTACGGCCAGGCGCTGCGCACGATCATGAAGCTGTCGCTGCCGAACCGGATGACCTCCAGTGATCAGCCGGAGCCGTCGACACCGGCACGGGATCGGAAGCGGCGTACCGACGCGGAGCGTCCCGAGCGGCGGAGGGAGCTGGGCGGATGGACGCGCAGCGCCTCCTGATGCCGGAGCTCACGTCCAAGCGATGGGTCACGCAGTGCGCGCTCAGCCGGATCTGCGGCGTGTGCGGCGAGTCGCTGGGTCGGCCGATCGCCTTCCTGGGCACCGCGGACGAGGTCGCCCGCAACGCCTTCCACCTGCCGCCGATGCACCTCGCCTGCGCGACCGACCTGGGGGAGCGGGACGAGACCGAGATGGTGCGGACCGCCGGCTTCGAGTTCGTCCGCCCGGGCCGTGACGACCCCGACCAGCGGCCGCGGTTCGAGCCCAACTCGGTGCTCTAGCCGGCGGTGAGCGTCTTCTCGTAGAACACGCGGGCGAAGCCGGCCTCGTCCGTGCGGTGCGTCTCGGCGTACCCGATCCGCTCGTAGAGCCGCTGGTTCTCGACCATCGTCACGTGCGTGTAGAGGTGGATCCGGGCGAAGCCGCGGGCGCGCGCCCGCTCCTCTGCCAGCGTCAGCAGCGCCCGTCCGACGCCGAGGCCGTGGTGGGAGGGGAGCACGGCGACGTTGCTGAGCAGCATCCGGTCGCCGTCGTCGACCAGCACGACGAAGCCGACGACGGAGCCGTCCTCGTCGGCGACCCAGGCCTCGTCCGCGGCGACGCTCGCGGCGTAGTCCTCGTCCATCGGCCGCGGGCGCAGGCCGCCCATGCGCTCGACGTACGGCGCGTAGGCGTCCTGGGCGATCCGGTGCATCGACGGCGCGTCGACGGCGGTCGCCCGGCGGAGGTCCGGCACCTGCTGATCATCGCAGCCTCCGTCGGACCCGTGCCCTAGGGTCGGAGCATGGCGAAGCCACCCGCAGCCGAGGTCGAGGCGGGCGGTCGCGCCGTCCGCGTGTCCAGCCCCGACCGGGTGATCTACGAGGCGACCGACCGGACCCCCGAGGTCACCAAGCTGATGGTCGCGGAGTACTTCGCGAGCGTCGAGGACGGCCTGATGCGTGCGCTGCGCGACCGGCCGACCGCGCTCGAGCGGTGGACCTCCGGCGTCCGCGAGGGGATGAAGCTCGCGACCGGCCCGCAGGACAAGGACGCCGACGCGTTCTACCAGAAGCGGGTGCCGAAGGGGGCCCCCGACTACCTCGAGACCGTCGAGATCACCTTCCCCTCCGGTCGCACCGCCGAGGAGATCTGCCCGACCGAGATCGCGGTCCCGGTCTGGTGCGCCCACATGGGCACGATCGTCTTCCACCCCTGGCCGGTACGCCGCGGCGACGTGGACCATCCCGACGAGCTGCGCATCGACCTCGACCCCCAGCCCGGTACGACGTTCTCGGACGCGGTGCGGGTCGCCGGGGTCGCCCAGGAGCTGCTCGAGGAGCTCGGCCTGGTCGGCTACCCGAAGACCTCGGGCAACCGCGGCGTGCACATCTACGTCCGGATCGAGCCGCGCTGGGAGTTCACCGACGTGCGGCACGCCGCGATCGGCTTCGGCCGCGAGCTCGCCCGCCGCGACGACGGCGTCACCGTCGAGTGGTGGAAGGAAGAGCGTGGTGAGCGGATCTTCGTGGACTTCAACCAGAACAACCGCGACCGCACCATCGCCTCGGCCTACTCCCTGCGGCCGAAGCCGGGCGCGCCCGTGTCGACCCCGGTGACCTGGGCCGAGCTGGCCGGCATCTCCGACCCGCGCGACTACAACCTCTTCACCGTCCCCGACCGCGTCGCCGACGGCGACCCGTGGGCGAGCATCGACGACACGGCGTACTCCTTGGAGCCGCTGCTGCGGTTGTGGGAGGAGCTGCCCGGCGGCGAGCTGAACTTCCCGCCCGACTACCCCAAGATGCCGGGCGAGCCCCCGCGGGTCCAGCCGAGCAAGAAGGTGGCGTCCCACTGGGACGAGGACGGCAACCGGGTCGAGTGAGGTCACGGTGGCCGGAGATGGGTGAAGAGCCCGCTGCCGCCTTCTCGGATCCATCTCGGGACGGTGGATCCGAGCGCGCGGCAGCGGGCTCTTGCACAGGTCGCCACGCCCCCTGAGCGTCGGGCCCGAGGCCCTGGCGACTGATGCCTAGGTGATCGGCGCCCCACGGCGGGACTTGAGGGCTTGGGCGATTTTTCTTCTGCGCTGGTCCAGACCTCACCCGTAGGGGTGGAAAAGGGTGTCCCGGCGCGTGGGGCGCCCTCCGGCGAGGCTAAGGTCCCCGCATGGCCGCCGAGACCAGCTTCGACATCGGCATCGAGACCGGGGACGGGCACACGCTCGTGACGGTCAGCGGCGAGGTGGACGTCTTCACCTCGCCCCGCCTGCGTCAGGTCCTCTTCGATCCCGTCCTCTGTGCCCAGCCCCGGACCGTGGTCGACCTCCACGCCGTCACCTTCATGGACTCCACCGGGGTCGGGACGCTCGTGGCCGCGCGACGCTGGGCCACCTCGCGGGAGCAGACGATCGCCCTGGTCTGCTCGGCGGGCCCGGCGCTGCGCCTGCTGGGCCTGGTCGGTCTCGACAAGGTCTTCGAGGTCCACGAGACGGTCGAGGCCGCGGTCGCGCCCTGACCCGCGATGATGGTCCGGTGACCGACGACCAGCGCGTGGCGCGGGACGACGCCGAGCCCGACAAGCACGGCCCCGCCGGCGCGCCGCGCTGGTCGGCCTACCTGGACTGGGTACGCCGCGACCTGGCCGCCACCGTGCTCGCGCTGCCCGAGGACGAGCGGCGCCGTACCCGCCTGCCGAGCGGGTGGACCCCGATCGAGCTGCTCAGCCACGTGCTGCACATGGAGCAGCGGTGGTTCGTCTGGGGGTTCCTCGGGGAGCCCGTCGCGGAGCCGTGGGGCGACTGGACCGTCGACGAGCCCTGGGACGCCGACCTCCAGGGGCGCTGGGTGGTCGCCGACGACCTCAGCGCCGAGGACCTCGCTGCGCGGCTGGAGGAGATCGGGCGAAGGACCCACGGCGTGCTGCGCGACTTCCCGCTCGACGCGACCGCCTCGCCGGGAGGCCGATTCGCCGACGACCCGCCGACGCTCGAGTGGATCTGCTTCCACGTGCTCGCGGAGTACGCCCGGCACGCCGGTCAGCTCGACGTCGCGGTCGAGCTCGGGGCCGCGACAGGGACGTAGAAGGGCCCGGCCCGCCTTCTCGGAGCATCGAGCGCGCGGGACGGGCCCTCCGGGACAGACCGACGAACGCTCCCCCCAGGCGCCCGCGGATCCCCATGTACCGCGGTCAACGGCCGGCCAAGTCCTCGTCCCCGACAGTAGGGGAGCCCGATCCACGAGCGGGTGACAGCCGATCCACAAGACGCCCATAGTTCGGCAACGCGGTGGGCGCGGCTATCGTCGGGGCCGTGCTGCTCGCCTTCGACACCGCGACCCCGCTGGTGACCGTCGCCCTGCACGACGGCGACCCGGACGCGCCGCCCGTCGTGGAGCATGTCGCGGACCGGCCGATGAAGCACGCCGAGCAGCTGGCGCCGCTGATCGAGCGCGCGCTGGCCGATGCCGGCCTGGTCCGCCAGGACCTCACCGCGATCGCGGTCGGCGTCGGTCCCGGCCCCTTCACCGGGCTCCGGGTCGGGCTGGTCACCGCGCGGACGCTCGGCTTCGTGCTCGAGATCCCCGTGTACGGCGCGTGCTCGCTCGACGTGCTCGCGATCGAGGCGGTCGACACCGGCACCGTGCCCCACGGCGACTTCGCCGTCGCCACGGACGCCCGCCGCAAGGAGGTCTACCTCGCGCGGTACGACGAGACCGGGGCGCGGCTGGACGGCCCCGTCGTGGACAAGCCCGCCGCGCTCGCGACGGACGCGCCCGTGGTGGGGGAGGGGGCGCTGCTCTACCCCGAGGCGTTCCCCCGGCCGGCCGGCCCGTCGGCGCCCAGCGCCGGCTGGCTGGCGCGGGCGATCGCCGGCGAGCGCGTCGAGCTGCTCGACCCCGAGCCGCTCTACCTCCGTCGCCCCGACGCGGTCGCCGGGCACACCCCGAAGCCCGTCTCGTGAGCGCGTGGTGACCGTCCGGCCCGCCGGCGCCGACGACGTCCTGGCCATCGCCGAGCTCGAGCGCGCCAACCTCGGTGACGACGCCTGGTCCGAGGCGCTCGTCGAGGAGGGCGTGACCGGCAACCTGCCGACGGTCCGCTACCTCGTGGCCCAGGTCGAGGGGGTGGTCGTGGGACACGCGACCGCGAGCATCGTCGACGACGTCGCCGAGCTCCAGCGGATCGCGGTCGACGCCGCGCACCGGCGTACCGGTCTCGCCTCACAGCTCCTGGACGCAGTGGTCGGCGCGGCCCAGGAGGGTGGCGCCGACCGGGTGCTGCTGGAGGTGCGGGAGGACAACGCCGGGGCGCTGGGGTTCTACGCCGCCCGCGGCTTCGTCGAGGTCGACCGCCGCCGCCGCTACTACCGCGACGGCACGACGGCCGTGGTGATGCGCCGCAGCCTCGGTCGAGGCTGCGGCGCATCCGATCACGGCAGGTAGTACGTCGGGTTCGGCAGCTTCTTGACCTTGTCGGAGTAGCCGCCGATGAGGTCGCTGAACTGGTCGCCGAAGTTGGCCACGATGTGCAGGCCCAGCGAGTCCTCGATGTACTTCCGGGTCGAGGCCTTGTAGTCGATCGTCGAGCAGGACGCGGAGTTGCCGTCCAGGCCGCAGTCGACGTACGCCGGCGGGTTGTCGCTGCTGGTGTTCCACTTGGTGAAGTAGAACGCCGACTTGAAGTACGGGTTGCCGTCGCTGTCGTGGTAGTAGCGCGCCAGGTTGTCGAGGGTCGCGACCCGCTGGGCGTTGTTGCGGCCGGTGAGCCCGACGATCTTGCAGCCGGCCTTCTTGGCGGCCTTCACCACGCTCGGCATCGACGGCGTGGCCGGGAAGCGGCCCTCCTGGACCCAGGTATTCTGGAGGGTCGGGTCGAAGTTGAACTTCATCGCCCCGTCCTCCATGTCGTAGGTCATCAGGGTGGTGTCGTCCGCGTCGAAGACGACCGCCGGGTGCGTCTTCTTCTTCACGCCCTTGGTGCAGGCCTTGGTGAGCTTCGTCCGCCACGCGTCGGCGATGCTCGCCATCTGGCTGATGTACGGCGAGTCCGTCTTGCTGGCGATGCCGTTGGTGGCGCCGTAGTAGGCGCGGATCTCGGCCTTCACGTTGTCCATGTTCGGGATCTCGTCACCCGGCGTGGTCTGCCCGCTCGACCCGTCGGCGGCCATCTCGAACTCGGTGGGCAGCGCCAGCGAGGAGTCGCTCGACGGGGCACCGGCGATGTCCGGGCTCGGCAGGTAGTAGGTCGGGTTGGGCAGCTTGACGCTGTTGAGGGAGTAGCCGCCCTGCAGGTCGGAGTACTGGTCGCCGACGTTGAGCACGATCGTGTCGCCGCTGCTGTCCTGGATGTGCTGCCGGGTGAACGCCTTCTTCTCGACCGTCGAGCAGGAGGCGTCGGTGCCGTCCGCGGCACAGTCGACGTAGTCCGGCTTCGCGGCCGGCGTGTAGGAGCCCGTCGTGTAGAGGTTGTCGGCGTCGAAGAGCGCGTTGCCGTCGCCGTCCACGAAGCCCTGCTCGGTGAGGTTGGCGATGGTGTCGGCCTGCTGGTCGCCGGGTCGGCCGGTGACGCCGTACACGTCGTAGCCGCGGGCGGCGAGCGTCGAGACCAGGTCGGCCATGCCGGGGACCGCCGGGTAGCGGTGGTCGGCGACCCACTCCGCGCTGACGGTGGCGTCGTAGTTGAAGTGCACCGCCTCCTCGAAGTCGTAGTCGGCCAGCAGCGTCGCGTCGACGTCGAAGACCACCGCGGTGCCGGCCGGGGCCGGGTCGGGTGCCTGGGTGAGGATGGCCTGCTCGATCCCCTGGAGCTGGGTGATGTAGGGCGAGCTGGTCTGGCTGGCCACGCCGCCGGTGGCGTTGTAGTAGGCCCGGATCGTCGACTTCACCGAGTCGATGTTGGGGATGTTCTCGCCGTTCGCCGGCGGCGCCGGCACGCTGCGGTCGGGGTTGAGCGGCAGCACCGTGAAGTGGGTGTGCGGCGTGAGGGTCGAGTCGTCGACCGTGCGCGCCGTCGCTGCGGTGGGGGTGAGGAAGAGGCCGGCGGCCGTGGCGGCGGCGAGCATGCCGACACCCAAGCGTCCCGAGAATCGCATACGGGGGGCTCCTGGAGGGATGAGGAGGGGTGGTTGACCGGGTCAACCTACGCCCGACCTGCGACCTGACGGAAGATCCTTCAGGGATGCAGGCGGGCGCCCTTGACGATCTTGTCGACGGCGTTGCGCGGGCCGTGCACCGCGAGGCCGACCAGGTCGAGGTCGTCGCGGCGTACGGCGGCCACCGCGGCGCGGTTGTCGTCGTCGTTGCCGGTCCGGAAGAGGTCGGCCGTGAAGACCCCGACGGTCAGGTCGCGGCGCAGGGCGCGCTCGTGCGCCTGGGTGAGGGTCGTCGCGTCGCCCTCGAAGACGAGCACCGGCTGGCCGAGCATCGCGAGGTACGCCGTGCCGTCCGCGTCGGCGTACGGCTCGCCGACCAGCTGGGGCCAGGCATGCGTGACCCCGCTGACCAGGAACGCCGTCACGTTGAGCCGCTGCCAGGTCGCGAGGTCGTCGCGCACCAGCACGGCGACCTTGGTGTCGAATCGGATGTCGGTGGCCATGCGTCCACGATCGGCCCGGGTACGACCGGTGGTCTTGTACGTTCCTGACATGCCGGCGCCCACGATCCGCGCCTGGCGGCCGCCGGTCGCCGGGGTGGCCGAGGTGCTGCACGCCCACTTCCCCGAGCACGCCTATCCCTCGCACACCCACGACACCTGGACGCTGCTGCTCGTGGACACCGGCACCGTCCGCTACGACCTCGAGCGCCACGAGCACGGCGCGCTCGGCGACCGGGTCACGCTGCTGCCGCCGCACGTCCCGCACGACGGCCGCTCGGTCGAGGCCGACGGCTTCCGCAAGCGGGTCGTCTACCTCGACGCCGACCGGATCGGGGTCGACCGGATCGGCGCGGCCGTCGACCATCCCGGCTGGGTCGAGCCGGCGCTGCGCCGTGACGTCAGCGCCCTGCACGACGCGCTGCGGCACCCGGGCGACGCCTTCGAGGCCGAGGTGCGGCTGACGACGGTCGCCGACGGACTCCGGCAGCGCCTGGCCGGCGCGGCCTCCGCCGTACGCCGGGACCGGCCGCTGGCCCACCGTCTGCGGGACCTGCTCGACGAGCGGGTCGTCGACGGCGTCACGCTCGACGCCGCCGCCGCTGCGCTGGGCACGAGCCCGACGCACCTGGTGCGGGCCTTCGGCGCCGAGTTCGGGATCGCCCCACACCGCTACCTCACCGGCCGGCGCCTCGACCGGGCCCGTCGGATGCTGCTCGCGGGGGAGCGGGCCGCCGAGGTCGCGGTCGCCGTCGGCTTCCACGACCAGGCCCACCTGACCCGTCACTTCCGACGGCTGCTGGGGGTGGCTCCCGCGGCGTACGCCCGGTCAGGCACGATGAGCGCGTGACCGACGAGCCGCTGATCCTCGGGATCGAGACCTCCTGCGACGAGACCGGCGTCGGGATCGTCCGCGGCCACACCCTGCTCGCCGACGCGGTCGCGAGCAGCGTCGACGAGCACGCCCGCTTCGGCGGCGTCGTCCCCGAGGTCGCCAGCCGTGCCCACCTCGAGGCGATGGTTCCAACCATCGAGCGCGCCTGCGAGACCGCCGGCATCCAGCTGCGCGACGTCGACGCGATCGCGGTGACCAGCGGCCCCGGCCTGGCCGGGGCACTGATGGTCGGCGTGGCCGCCGCGAAGGCGCTGGCCGTCGGGCTCGGCAAGCCGATCTACGGCGTCAACCACCTGGCCGCCCACGTCGCGGTCGACCAGCTCGAGCACGGACCGCTCCCCGAGCCCTGCCTGGCGATGCTGGTCTCCGGCGGCCACTCCTCGCTGCTCCGGGTCACCGACGTGACCGTCGGCGTCGACCCGCTCGGCGCGACGATCGACGACGCGGCCGGCGAGGCCTTCGACAAGGTCGCCCGGCTCCTCGGCCTGCCCTTCCCGGGCGGCCCGCACATCGACCGCGCCGCCCGCGAGGGCGACAGCGTCTACGTCGACTTCCCCCGCGGCCTGACCTCGCGTCGCGACCTCGAGCGGCACCGCTTCGACTTCTCCTTCTCCGGCCTCAAGACGGCCGTCGCGCGCTGGGTCGAGGCGCGCGAGCGGTCCGGTGAGCCGGTGCCGGTCAACGACGTCGCCGCGTCGTTCCAGGAGGCGGTCTGCGACGTCCTGACCCGCAAGGCGATCGACGCCGCCGCCACCGAGGGGATCGACGACATCCTCATCGGCGGCGGCGTCGCCGCCAACTCCCGCCTCCGGGCGATGGCCGAGGAGCGGGCCGCGGCGAAGGGCATCCGGGTGCGGGTCCCGCGCCCCGGCCTGTGCACCGACAACGGCGCGATGGTCGCGGCGCTGGGTGCCGAGATGGTCGCCCGCGGCCGCACCCCGTCCGCCCTCGACCTCCCGGCCGACTCGTCGCTACCGGTGACCGAGGTCCTGGTCTGACCGGCGACTGCGTACTCCCGGACGTTTTCGCGGTCCGGAGTCGCGCGCAGCCACGAAAACGTCCGGGACTACGCCGCTGACCCCGGACCCAGGTCAGTGCTGCTCGGAGAGCTCCTCGGACTTCTTCTCGTCGCCGTGGCCGGGCCACCAGGCGGCGTGCCCGATCAGGGCGGTCAGCGACGGTGTGAAGAACATCGCCATCACGAACGCCGCGACCGCGATGCCGAAGGAGATCGCGAAGCCCATCTGGGTCAGCAGCGAGTTGCCGGCCAGCATCAGCGAGGCGAACGTGCCGGCCAGGATCAGGCCGGCCGCGGCGACCGTCGGACCGGCGTGCCGGACCGCCTGCGCTGCTGCCTCGCGGGGCGACTTGCCCTCCCGTGCCTCCTCGCGCAGCCTCGCGATCATCAGGATGTTGTAGTCGGTGCCCAGCGCGACCACGAAGAGGTAGATGTAGATCGGCAGCAGGAAGATCAGGCCCTGGTCGCCGGCGAGGTGCTGGAAGATGATCACCGCTGCGCCGAGGGTCGCGCCGAAGCCGAGGCCGACGGACAGCATGAGGTACCACGGCGCGACCAGCGACCGGAGCAGCAGCGCCAGGATCACCATGATGATGATGGCGGCGACCGGGAAGACGACGGAGTAGTCGCGGTTCATCGCGGCCTGGAAGTCGACGAAGACCGAGGTCAGGCCGCCGACGTACGCCGAGGTGCCCTCGGGGGCCAGGTCGTGGACGGCCGGCCGGATGTCGTCGCGGACGGCCTTCAGGGCCGCGTCGGAGGACGGGTCGTCGTCGAGGACGACCATGACGATCGCCGTCGAGGGGTCGGTGGGGGAGAGCACGGCCTGGCCCACCTGCGCGATGCCGTCGATGCCCGCGAGGCCCTTCGCGAACTCGTCGACGGCGTCCTGGGTGAGCTGACCCTCGGAGTGCAGCACGACGGGCGCCGGCTGGGTCGCGCCCGCCGCGAAGCCCCCGTCCTCCAAGGTCTTGGTGGCCTCGGCCGACTCGACGGTGCTCGACGAGGAGGACGAGCCGAGGTCGAAGGTCGGGTTGAAGCCGAGCGCGAAGACGGCGAGCACGGCCAGGGTGCCGCCGGAGGCGACGGCGTACCGCACCGGGTGCCGGCCGAGCGAGCCGCCGATCCGGGCGAACCGGTCACCCTGCGACGGCTCCTTCCACTTCTTCGAGGGCCAGAAGAGCGCCTTGCCGAGCACCGTGACGAGCGCCGGGAAGAGCGTGAGCGCGGCGACGAGGGTGACGGCGACGGCGATGGCCAGCGAGGGGCCGATCGACTGGAAGATGCCGAGCGAGGAGAGCGCGAGCGTCATGAAGGCGACGAAGACCGCCGCGCCCGCCGAGGCGATCGCCTCGCCCGCGCGCTCGAGCGCGTGGGCGACGGCGGCGCGGTGCTCCTCGCCCTCGCGCATCCGCTCCCGGTAGCGGAAGAGGAAGAAGAGGATGTAGTCGGTGCCGATGCCGAAGAGGACGACGATGAGGATGACCGTCGTCGAGTCGTCCTTCTGCAGGTCGAAGAGCTTGGCCGCGATGTTGATCAGCGCGGACGAGACCGGGGAGAGGATGAAGCCGACCGCGAGGATCGGCATCAGGGCGATCAGCACGCTGCGGAAGATGATGCCGAGCAGCACCAGGATCAGCACCACGGTGGCGATGCCGACGATCGCCTCCGCGCTGCTGCCGGACTGGGCCTGGTCGTAGGTCTGGGGCAGGCTGCCGGTCGTCTGGGCGCGCAGGTCTGTGCCGTCGGTGGCGTCGGCGAGCTCGTCGCGCAGGTCCTTGGTCTGGTTGTACTCGTCCGGGTCCTGCCCGGTCGCGTCCGGGTCGAGCGTCAGGTTGACGATCGCGACCTGCTTGGTCTGCGAGACCTGGATGTCCTCGGCGCCGGTGAAGACCGGCGGCAGGTCGAGCTCCTTGACGATCTTCGTGGCCTCGGCGACGTCGTCGTCGCTCAGCGGGTCGCCGTCGGTGCGGTCGAAGACGATCGTGGCGCCCGCGTCCTGCTGCTGCGGGAACGCCTCGGTGACCAGGTTGGTGGCCTTGATCGACTCGTAGGAGTCGGGCAGGAAGTCGGCCTGGTCGGTCGTCGAGTCGACCTTCGGGGCGAAGGCGACCAGCAGGATCGCGGCGACGATCCAGACGCCGATCACGTACCAGGGACGACGGGAGGCAAGGCGACCGAGGGCAGCGAACACGACAGATGACACTACCGACGCTGGATGTCCGGATGCCTCCGACTTTCGGCTACATCGTGTTGCGTCACGGTGACGGAAGGATGACCCCGGCGCTCGTCAGCTACTCCGAGAACGTGAACTCCGACATGATCTCGGGATTCCCACCGGGACTCGGCGGGACGACGATCTCGGGGTCGCCGCCGCCGAGCTCGAGCCGCGTGAGCGACCACTGGCTCGACCGGAGGTCGACGGCCGCGACGAGCACGTGCGCGGAGTCGTCCCACGCCACCCTGCTGATCACGTCGGTGTCGACGACGTCCGTGGTCCTCAGGTCGCGGTCGACGACCTTCACCTCGCCCGCCATGTTGTTGTCGCCGCGCACGCTCAGCAGGTGTTCACCGTCGGGGGAGAAGCGCAGGCCCGAGACGTCGCAGCTGCGTGCCACGAGGGCCGCGGACTCCGGGTCGTAGAGCCCGCCGCAGCCGAACTGGCTGTCGACGTCCGGGACCGTCGTGACCGCCCACAACGAGCCATCGGGGCTGACGTCGGTGACTCGGAAGGGCTCGCTGGTCGCGAGGTCGGTCTCGCCGTCGGCCGTCATCTCGACCGAGGTCGTGGTGCCGTCGTCGATGAGGAGGTGGTCGGCGTCGAGGACCGCGCTGATGTTGCCGTCGGTCCCCGGGAGGCGGGGGATCCGCGGCCAGGTCGACGGCTCGGTGGTCCCGCTCGAGAGGACCTGCACGGACAGGTCCTTCGCGACCCACGCGACCACGTCGTCGCGGGCCGAGGTCGCGAAGACGTTGTAGCGCACCGGATAGCGCGCTTCGAGGGCCCCGTCCGGACGGTAGACCTGGATGCCGTACGGCTCCTGCAGGGCCAGCACGATCCGGCCGTCCACCAGGACCGACATCTGGGTCACGTCGGCGTTGTCGACCGCGACCGGCACCGTCCCGCCACCCGGCAGCGTGACGACGCCGTCGTGCAGCACGGCGGCTCCGGGTACGGTCGGCGCCGGTGCGGGCTCGGGGGCCCGGTCGTGCCCGCCACCGGACAGGGCCGTCGGGACCAGCACGACGGCGGCGACGGCGGCGGCGACGCCCGCCACGACGGCCGTACGCCGGCGGCGCCGGATCTGCCGGGCCCGCCCGGACACGACGTCGAAGGTGAGGGGCGCGCCGTGCACCTCGTCGGCACGCCGGGCGAGCTCGCGCTCGAAGGTCTCCTGGGTCATCGCTCCTCCTCCCCGATGCGGTCGCGCAGCGTGGCCAGGGCCCGGCTGCACTGGGACTTCACGGTGCCGACCGAGATGCCGAGCACGTCGGCGGTCTCGGCCTCGGACAGCTGCTCGTAGTAGCGCAGCACCACCACGGCACGGGCCTTGCGGGGGAGCGTCTGCACGACCGCCCACACCGCTGAGCCCGTCCCCTCGTCGTACCGGTCGTGGACGGGTGCCGTCTCGGGCACCGTGTCCGTGGCCGTCTCCCGTCGACGCCACCCACGGCGCCACAGCGAGTTGTTCTCGTTGACCATGATCCGGCGGACGTAGGCGTCCACGGATCCTCGGTCGCGGACCCGGTCCCACGCGAGGTACAGCTTGGCCAGCGACGTCTGCAGCAGGTCCTCGGCCTGGTGCTGGTCGCCGGTGAGCAGGTACGCCGTGCGCAGCAGGCGCGCCTGGCGAGCCTCGAGGTACGCGGTGAAGTCGGTGTCCCGATCCACCGGCGCCACTCCTGTCTGTTCCGTCAACACACCACCCAGACGCGAACGCCGGGTTGATGGTTGCAATTCTTGCCCGATGCGGTTGGCTGGCCGCATGCATCAGGTGAAGGGCGTGGTCGCCCGTGGCAAGGGTCAGCCCGTCGAGCTCGTGACGATCAACGTCCCGGACCCCGGTCCGGGCGAGGCGCTGGTGAAGGTGCAGGCCTGCGGGGTCTGCCACACCGACCTCCACTACCGGGAGGGCGGCATCAACGACGACTTCCCCTTCCTGCTCGGCCACGAGGCCGCGGGTGTGGTCGAGGCCGTCGGCGAGGGCGTGACCGGTGTCGCGCCGGGTGACTTCGTGGTGCTCAACTGGCGCGCGGTCTGCGGGGAGTGCCGCGCCTGCAAGCGCGGCGACCTCCACTACTGCTTCAACACCCACAACGCGACGCAGAAGATGACGCTCGAGGACGGCACGGAGCTCTCGCCGGCGCTCGGCATCGGTGCGTTCGCCGAGAAGACCCTGGTCGCCGCCGGCCAGTGCACCAAGGTCGACCCCGACGCGCGTCCCGCTGCCGTCGGCCTGCTCGGCTGCGGCGTGATGGCCGGCATCGGCGCGGCGATCAACACCGGTGCGGTGACCCGCGGGAAGTCCGTCGCGGTCATCGGGTGCGGAGGCGTGGGCGTCGCCGCGATCGCCGGCTCCGCGCTGGTCGGCGCCAGCCCGATCATCGCCGTCGACATCGACCCCCAGAAGCTCGAGACCGCGAAGCGGATGGGTGCCACGCACACCGTCGACTCCTCGCAGGTCGACGCGGTCGAGGAGATCAAGCGGATCTGCGGCGAGTTCTTCGACGGTGCCGACGGCGCCGACGTCGTGGTCGAGGCCGTGGGCCGCCCCGAGACGTGGAAGCAGGCCTTCTACGCACGCGACCTGGCCGGCACCGTGGTGCTCGTCGGCGTCCCCACGCCGGACATGAAGGTCCCGGACCTCCCGCTCATCGACGTCTTCGGCCGCGGTGGCGCGCTCAAGTCCAGCTGGTACGGCGACTGCCTGCCGACCCGCGACTTCCCGATGCTCGTCGACCTCTACCGCCAGGGCCGGCTCGACCTCGACGCCTTCGTCACCGAGGAGATCGGCATCGGGGACATCGAGGCGGCGTTCGAGCGGATGCACCACGGCGACGTCCTGCGCTCGGTGGTGGTCCTGTGACGGCTCGTGTCGACCACGGCATCAGCAGCGGCACCTTCAGCCTCGACGGCCAGACCTTCGACGTCGACAACAACATCTGGGTGGTCGGCGACGACAGCGAGTGCATCGTCATCGACGCGCCGCACGACGTCGCCGACATCCTCGGCGTCGTCGGCGACCGCAAGGTCAAGGCGATCGTCTGCACCCACGCCCACGACGACCACGTCCGCGTCGCGCCCGCGCTCCGCGAGGAGGTCGTCGCGCCGATCATGCTGCACCCCGACGACAAGGTGCTCTGGGAGCTGACCCACGAGAACTACCTGTGGGACCTCGACCTCGCCGACGGCCTCAGCATCGACGTCGCCGGTACGACGCTCCAGGTGCTCCACACGCCCGGGCACGCGCCCGGCGCGGTCTGCCTCTACGCGCCCGACCTCGGCTGCGTCTTCACCGGCGACACGCTCTTCAACGGCGGCCCGGGCGCGACCGGCCGGTCCTACTCCGACGCCGACCTCATCAAGGAGTCGATCCGGGCCCGGCTCTTCGCGCTGCCCGACGACACCGTCGTGCACACCGGTCACGGCGACGACACCACCATCGGTGCCGAGAAGGCGGCCCTCGGGTAGGGACCTCCACCTGCCCGCTCGGAGGACCTTGGTCCTCCGAGCGGGACCGTCGTGCCCTGATCAGGCCTCTCAGGAATTTCTAACGTTCTAGGTGAAGCGAGGACGAAAGGGAATCCCCGCCAGAAGAGGGAGGCGCACCATGCGCTCGGCATTCGACAAGCTCATCTCCTGGACCGGACTGGCACTAGCGGCCGTGCTGCTGGTGGCGGGCGGTCTGCTCACCTGGGCCAACACGTTCATCGGCGACCAGGTCCACGACCAGCTCACCATGCAGGGCATCACGATGCCCGAGGGCGACGCCCTCTCCGCCCTGCCCCAGGCCGACCAGGACGCCCTGAAGCCCTACGCCGGCAGCGCGCTGGACACCGGCCCCGAGGCCAAGGCGTACGCCGACCACTACATCCTCGTGCACATGAACGAGGCCAGCGACGGCCGGACCTACAACGAGGTCAGCGGCGAGTACGTCTCGATGACCGATGAGCAGAAGGCCTCCGACGAGGGTCAGGCCCTGGCCGGCCTGCGGCAGACGCTCTTCATGGGCAACACCCTGCGCGGCCTGCTCCTCTACGGCTACGCGTTCGCCACGATCGGCACCATCGCCGGCATCGCCGCGATCGTCTCCTTCGCCGGAGCGGCCGCCCTGCTGGTCCTCTTCGGCCTCGGCCTCTGGCACTCGCGCCGGATCACCCACGAGGCCGCCGCCGACCTGCCGGGAGTCGCGCAGGCGGTCTGACCCGCAGCAACCCTCACGATCGCCCGGGAACCCGCACCGGTTCCCGGGCGATCTTCGTGTGCCCGGTGCTCAGAACGGCGCGACCAGCAGCGCGGTGCCGTCGCCGGCGACCCGGGTGAGCACGATCGTCGCCTCCTGCTCGCCGTGCAGGTCGAGCCGCTTGCGCAGCTGCTCGGGCACGACGTCGACTCCCCGCTTCTTGATCGTGAGCCGGCCGACACCGCGCTCGCGGAGCGCCGCGCGCAGCTGCTTCTCGCGGTAGGGGAGCTCCTCGATCACCCGGTAGCCACGGGCGAAGGGGGTGCGGAAGGACGCGTCGGAGGTGACGTAGGCGATGTGCTCGTCGACCAGCCCGCCCTGCACCCCGGCGGCGACGGCGGTGACCAGCCCGGCCCGGATCACCGCACCGTCCGGCTCGTAGAGGAAGGCGCCGAGCTCGCGCACCGGTGCCCCCGGGTCGTCCTCGTCGGTGATGGTCGCCAGGCCGGTCTCGCCGATCACGGTCGCGCGGCGTGCGGTCGTCGCGAGCCGGCCCGACCACAGCGCCGCCTCCTTCACCTCGCCGCGGTCGCTGACCCACTCGGCCTCCACACCCGCGGGCACGAGGTCGTGGGGGATGCCGGGCGCGACCTTGACGCAGGAGTCGCGGCCGAGCAGGCCCTCGACGAACGACCACGGCGGGGTCCAGTCGTCGACGTCGAAGGTGCGTCCGCGCGCCGTACGCCGCGCCGGGTCCGCGAAGGCCACGTCGAAGGGGCGGGTGTCGACCGTCGTCGCGTCCGCGACCTGCACCGCGCCGGGCAGGCCGAGCGCGTCCAGGTTGGCGCGCGCCACCTCGACCCGCACCGGGTCCAGGTCGACCCCGGCGCAGACCAGGCCGGCCCGCGACCCGGCGAGCAGGTCGCCGCCGATCCCGCAGCCGAGGTCGATGAGCGTGGTGGTCGAGGCCGCGACGAGCCGCGCGGCGCGGTGCTCGGCCACGCGGAGGCGGGTGGCCTGCTCGAGCCCGTCGGGCGTGAAGTACATCCGGTCGGCCAGCTCGCCGAGCTTGTCGCGGGCCCGGATCCGCAGCGTGGCCTGGGTCATCGCCGCGGCGACGTGCTCGGCCCCGGCGCCGCGCCGCAGCCGGGTCTGGACCGCCAGCGGGTCGCCGTCCTCGGCGACCTCGGCGACGGCCGCCGCCAGGAGCCGCTGCCCGTCGTCGGTCAGCAGCCAGCGGAAGGCGTCCAGGTCCATCCCCGGATCCTCCCAGGCAGGGGGTTCTCTGGCACTCAGTTGGTCAGAGTGCTAGTTTCTGATCTGGCACTCTCCCTGTGAGTGTGCCAGCGCTTGCGACGACGGTACGACCCCCGCGACGGCGTACCCGGGCCGCAGGCACCAGACGTGCACCACCCATCAAATCGCTGCTCATGTGAAGTCCCAGAAAGTGGAGGTCGACATCGTGTCGGTCAACATCAAGCCGCTCGAGGACCGGATCGTCGTCAAGCCCCTCGACGCCGAGCAGACCACGGCCTCGGGCCTGGTCATCCCGGACACCGCCAAGGAGAAGCCGCAGGAGGGCGAGGTCCTCGCGATCGGCCCCGGCCGCATCGACGACAACGGCAACCGCGTCCCGCTCGACGTCACCGTCGGCGACAAGGTCATCTACAGCAAGTACGGCGGCACCGAGGTCAAGTACGCCGGTGAGGAGTACCTCATCCTTTCCGCCCGCGACGTCCTGGCCGTCGTTTCCTGAATTCCTCCGGGTCGGGGGGGGGGGGGGGGGGGGGGGCGGGCGGGGGGGGGGGGGGGCCCCCGGGGGGG
>NZ_JAIQZJ010000001.1 GCF_020073815.1 Nocardioides mangrovi | reverse complement strand
CCGGTGTTTGCCTTATTCCCCCGGGGTGGTGCGTCCCACGGTGCGCTGACGCGCCCGCTGGGACTCACGACCTGACTTCGTTAGGGAGAGAAATGCCCAAGATCCTGGAGTTCGACGAGAACGCCCGGCGCGCCCTCGAGCGCGGCGTCGACGCGCTCGCCAACACCGTCAAGGTGACCCTCGGCCCCAAGGGCCGCTACGTCGTGCTCGACAAGAAGTGGGGCGCCCCGACCATCACCAACGACGGCGTGACCGTCGCCCGTGAGGTCGAGCTGGACGACCCGTTCGAGAACCTCGGTGCCCAGCTCACCAAGGAGGTCGCGACCAAGACCAACGACGTCGCCGGTGACGGCACGACGACCGCGACCGTGCTCGCCCAGGCGATGGTCCACGAGGGCCTGCGCGCCGTCGCGGCCGGCGCCAACCCGATGGCGCTCAAGCGCGGCATGGACGCCGCGGCCGAGGCCGTCGGCGACGCCCTCAAGGAGGCCGCCCGCGAGGTCGAGTCCGTCGAGGACATGGCCTCCGTCGCCACCATCTCGAGCCGCGACAGCCACATCGGTGACCTGCTCTCGCAGGCCTTCGACAAGGTCGGCAAGGACGGCGTCATCACCGTCGAGGAGTCCAACTCGATGGGCACCGACCTCGAGTTCACCGAGGGCATGCAGTTCGACAAGGGCTACATCAGCCAGTACTTCGTCAGCGACCCGGAGCGCATGGAGGCCGTCCTCGACGACCCGTACATCCTGCTCCACCAGGGCAAGATCTCGGCCGTCGCCGAGCTGCTCCCGCTGCTGGAGAAGGTCATCCAGTCCGGCAAGCCGCTCTTCATCCTCGCCGAGGACGTCGAGGGCGAGGCCCTGTCGACCCTGGTCGTCAACAAGATCCGCGGCACCTTCAACGCCGTCGCGGTGAAGAGCCCGGCCTTCGGCGACCGCCGCAAGGCGATGATGCAGGACATCGCGACCCTGACCGGTGGTCAGGTCGTCGCCCCCGAGGTCGGCCTCAAGCTCGACCAGGTCGGCCTCGAGGTGCTCGGCCAGGCCCGCCGCGTCGTGGTGACCAAGGACAACACCACGATCGTCGACGGCGCCGGCGACGCCGCCGAGGTCGAGGGCCGCGTCAACCAGATCAAGGCCGAGATCGAGTCGACCGACTCCGACTGGGACCGCGAGAAGCTCCAGGAGCGCCTCGCCAAGCTCGCCGGCGGTGTCTGTGTGATCCAGGTCGGCGCCGCCACCGAGGTGGAGCTGAAGGAGAAGAAGCACCGCATCGAGGACGCCGTCTCCGCGACGCGCGCCGCGATCGAGGAGGGCATCGTCGCCGGCGGCGGCTCCGCCATCGTCCACGCGGTCTCGGTGCTCGAGGGCGACCTCGGCCTCACCGGCGACGAGGCGATCGGCGTCCGCGTGGTTCGCAAGGCGGCCGACGAGCCGCTGCGCTGGATCGCCGAGAACGGCGGCGAGAACGGCTACGTCGTCACCACCAAGGTGCGCGAGCTCGGTGTCGGCAACGGCTACAACGCCGCCACCGGCGAGTACGGCGACCTCGTCGCCCAGGGCGTCCTCGACCCGGTCAAGGTCACCCGCTCCGCGCTGGTCAACGCCACCTCGATCGCGGGCATGCTGCTCACGACCGAGACGCTGGTCCCCCCGCCCGGGCCCCCCCCCCCCCCCCGCCCCGCCCCCCCCCCCCCCCCCCCGGGCCCCCCCCCCCCCGACTCGGCATTTCGGGGTCAGTCAGTCGCAGCTCGGTTGCACGGGTGGTCGGTCGACGCCCTTCAGGAGGTAGACCGGGTGGCCGTTGCAGGTGGTGCCGTGCTCGACGTACCGCTCCTGCACGACCTGCTCGAGGTCGGCGACGCCGTCGTCCGACCAGGCGTCGAAGGACACCCACTCGACCAGCCAGGTCGGCGCAGCCGGGCCGGCGAGGAGGTCGGTGAGGTCGGCGTACCCGGGGTCCCGGGTGCGCATCGGCAGGCTCCAGAGATAGGGGTACGGCGAGCCGAGGCCGCTGGTGTCCTGGAGGTCGGCGCGGCCCCCGAAGACCACGAGCGTGTCGCCGGGCTCCGCGGCGCCGGCGATCGCCTCGCCGGTGTGGACCTCGTCGAACTCCTGCCGGCCCGTGGCGTTCCAGACCAGCCAGAAGGCCATCGCCGCGACCGCGGACGCTCCGGTCGCGACGACCACGCCGCGCATGATCCGGCCCGGCCGGTCGGCCCGCCCGGCGACGAGCGCGACGCAGAGCACGGCGCCCGGCACCAGCGGCGTCAGGTAGTCCTGCCAGTAGCTCCCGCCCGCGACCAGCGCCGCCACGTCGAAGCCGACGACGGCGACGGTCGCCGCCACGACCGGCGGGTCGTCGCGCCAGAGTCGGGGGAGGTTCGCGACCAGTCCTCCGAGCACCAGGAGCAGGCCGCTGCCCAGCGCAATGGCGAGCAGCAGCCAGGCGCGGCGCTCGGGCGCCGCCGACGCGCCGTCGGCGATCACCCGGGCGGCGTCGGAGCGGAAGCCGTAGACGGCGTACCAGACCGCATGCAGGTGCACGCTCTCCGCGCGCGCCCACACGACGGTGCCGAGCACGGGGAGCGCCGCTCCGGCCAGGCCCGCGACGCCCAGCCCGAGCGCCGTACGCCGGGGCAGCCGGCCCGTGAGGGCGGCGACCGCGAGCAGCACGGCGGCGAAGACGAGCGCGCTGGCGAGGTTCTGCTTCAGCCCGACGGCCAGCGCCCCGAGGACGCCGGCCGCCAATGCGAGCCACGCCGAGCGGCGGCGTACGGCGTGGAGCGTCAGCAGCATGCTGCCCAGCACGACCGGCACCGCCAGCAGCTCGCCCTTGACCGCGACCACGTCGATCATCGGGTTGGAGAGCAGCGCCGCGGCGACACCGGCGGCCCACGGCACGGCACGCCCCGGCGCGACCGCGGCCGCCAGGCGAGCGGCGAGCAGCACCGACAGTCCGGCGACCAGGGCGCCGACGACCCGGAGCGCGGTCTCCCCGCCGAGCCAGTCGATGCCGCGGAAGACGGCGATGAGCAGCGGCGGCCGGTCGACCCAGAAGGGCCCGAACGGGCTGTCCGCCTGCGGGTCCCACGCCCGGGCCACGAGCAGGAAGCCCGCCTCGTCGGCGCGGATCGGCCGGGTGAGCGCGGGGAGCCGCGCCAGGATCGCGACGGCCACGGCGACGGCGACCGGATGCCGGCGGAGGAACGTCACGGGGTGCAGCGTAAAGCGCCGGAAACACGGGAGTTGCCATCGCGCAATGCGGTGAGAGCACCCTGTGGCCATGTTGTGGAGGGTCCGTACGACGCTGCCCGATCGCCCGGGAGCACTCGCCTCGCTGGCCGCGACCTGCGGTGAGGCCGGCGTGAACATCCTCGGCGTCCAGGTGTTCCCGGGAGTCGAGTCCGTCACCGACGAGCTGGTGCTCGCCACGCCCGACGACTGGGCGGTCGCCGACATCGCGGACCTCATCGGCCGCTCCGGCGGCACCTCGGTCAGCGCCGGGCCGTGCACCGAGGCCGCGCTGACCGACCAGCCGACGCGCTACGTCCAGGCGGCCCGCTCGATCCTGGCCCAGCCCGCGTCCTTCCCCGAGGTCGTCGCGCGGCTCTTCGACGCCGACGCGGACCCCGAGTCGGCCGGCGACGACACGCTCGACCTCATGGAGATGACCGTCGGCGACGTGCTCATGCAGGTCCGCCGGGCTGCGCCGTTCACCGCCACGGAGCACGCCCGCGGCGCGGCGATGGCCGACCTGGTCTCCGACGTCCTCGAGCGCTCCCGCGAGAGCGCGATGGTCCCCAGCCTCGGCCGCCGCGTCGGCGGCGGCACCAGCCCCGAGTACGTCGCGGGCGACGACTCGGTCTCCGCGATGGTCGACGGCGTCTCCGTCGGCCTGGCCGTCGTGCGGCCCGCGGCCGACGAGCCCGACGTACGCCCCGTCACGCTGCGCGTCGACCCTGCCTGGCAGCGCCGCGGCATCGGCACCCGCCTGCTGGTCGACGTGGCCCGGCTGGCGAGCAGCATGGGGGCCGCCGAGATCGTGCTCACCACCCGCTCGGACAACCAGGCGGTGCTGCCGATGGTGATGGCCGCCGGCCTGCGTGGCCGGATCCGGATGGCCGCCGACACGCTCACCGTCCGGGTGCCCGTCCGGGACCTCAAGCCACTTCGGAAGTAGCCCCACCCCGACGGTAGGCTGGGGGAGTGGAGGTTCCCGAGAAGTTCGCCAGCCTGGGCCTGACCTACGACGACGTCCTCCTGCTGCCGGGTCACTCCGACCTGGCGCCGGCGGACATCGACATGACCTCGCGGCTGACCCGCGAGATCTCGCTCAAGGTGCCGCTCGTCAGCGCGGCCATGGACACCGTGACCGAGTCGCGGATGGCCATCGCGATGGCCCGCCAGGGCGGCCTCGGCGTGCTGCACCGCAACCTCTCGATCGAGGACCAGGCCTACCAGGTCGACCTCGTCAAGCGGACCCAGACCGGGATCATCTCCAACCCGGTCACGATCAACCCCGACGCCACGCTCGAGCAGCTCGACAAGCTCGCGGGCGAGTACCGCATCTCCGGCTTCCCGGTCGTCGACACCGACAACCGGCTGATCGGCATGATCACCAACCGCGACCTGCGCTTCACCCCGGTCGCGGAGTGGGCGACCACCAAGGTCGACGAGGTGATGACGCCGATGCCGCTCATCACCGGCCACTCCGACATCACCCGCGACGAGGCGACCGTCCTGCTGCGCAAGCACAAGCGCGAGCGGCTCCCGCTGATCGACGACGCCGGCCACCTCACCGGCCTGATCACCGTCAAGGACTTCGTCAAGGGCGAGCAGTTCCCCAACGCGTCGTACGACGGAGCCGGCCGCCTCATGGTCGGCGCGGCGATCGGCTACTTCGGTGACGCCTGGCAGCGCGCCACGACCCTCATCGAGGCGGGCGTCGACGTGCTCGTCGCCGACACCGCCCACGGCAACGTGCGGATGCTGCTCGACATGGTCCAGCGGCTGAAGACCGATCCAGCCACCAAGCACGTCCAGGTCGTCGGCGGCAACGTCGCGACCAAGGAGGGCGCCCAGTCGTTCGTCGACGCGGGCGCCGACGCGGTCAAGGTCGGCGTCGGGCCGGGCTCGATCTGCACCACCCGCGTCGTCACCGGCGTCGGCGTCCCGCAGATCACCGCGGTCTACGAGGCGTCGCTGGCCTGCAAGGCGGCCGGCGTCCCGGTCATCGCCGACGGCGGCCTCAAGTACTCCGGCGAGATCGCCAAGGCGCTGGTCGCCGGCGCCGACACCGTCATGATCGGCTCGCTGCTGGCCGGCTGCGAGGAGTCGCCGGGCGACCTCGTCTTCGTCAACGGCAAGCAGTTCAAGTCCTACCGGGGCATGGGCTCGCTCGGCGCGATGTCGAGCCGCGGCAAGAAGTCCTACTCCAAGGACCGCTACTTCCAGGCCGAGGTCGAGAGCGACGACAAGATCGTCCCCGAGGGCATCGAGGGCCAGGTCGCCTACCGCGGCCCGCTCGCGGCCGTCGCGCACCAGCTCATCGGCGGGCTGAGCCAGTCGATGTTCTACGTCGGCGCCGCGACCGTCCCGGAGCTGCAGGAGAAGGGCCGGTTCGTGCGGATCACCCAGGCCTCGCTCCAGGAGAGCCACCCGCACGGCGTGCAGATGACCGTCGAGGCGCCCAACTACGCCGGTCGCTGATCGAGGACGGTCAGCTCGACCCCGTCGGCCACCCGGTAGGGGTGCGGGTCGACGAGGGCGCCGACCTTCCGGCGCAGCCGGGACAGCTCCGCCCGCACGGTGACGACGTGCTCGACGTCGCCGAAGAGGGCGGCGCTGAGCTGGACGGCGGACACCCCGCCGCGGCCGGCAGCGGCGACGAGTCGGAGGAGCTCGACGTGCCGGCCGCTCAGATCCGTGCGCCAGGTGCCGTCCCCGCTGCGGACCTCGAGCGACCGACCCGCAACGTCGAGCCGTGCGGTGACCCGGTCGACGGTCCGGCCGGGTCGGAGGAGCCAGCCCTCGCCCAGCCGCTCCGGCACGCACCGCCCCAGCCCGGGCACGGCCATCGGGAGATCGGGCTGCGGCGCCTGGATCCGGTCGCGTCGGGCGACCCCCGAGCTGTGCGCCACCCAGCCGAGGTCGTCGACGACCAGCAGCGGGCCGCCCGCGCCGCCGAGCAGCGGCTCCGCCGTACGCCGCAGCCGCTCGAGCCGGCCGCGGTGGAGGTCGACCAGGCGGGTCTCCGCCAGCCGGACCGCGCTCTCGACGAGCACCCGGATCGCGGGGTGCAGGGTCAGCGCCGGCCCGCTCACGTCGACCACGCCGAGCAGCTCGCCGGTGCGCGGGTCGTGCATCGGCCACGCGCTGCAGTACCACGGGTGCTGGGCCTGCTCGAAGTGCTCCGCCGAGAAGAGCTCGACGGGCGCGGCCTCGGCCAGCGCGGTGCCGATCGCGTTGGTGCCGACGGTCTCCTCGGTCCACAGTGCGCCCTCGGCGAAACCGAGCGTGTCGGCCTGGCGCCGCACGCGCGACGATCCCTCGCGCCACAGGACCACGCCGTCGGCGTCGGTGACGACCATCAGGAAGGTCGAGGCATCGGCGACCGAGGTGAGCACGTGCCGCAGCTCGTCGATGACCAGCGCGATCGGCGAGCCCTCACGCCGCTGCAGGGTCTCGGTGAGGGGGAGCGGGTCGCGGGCGTTGCGCCCGTCGGCGTCCAGGCCCACGGCGAGCACGCGCCGCCAGGAGCGGGCGACGACCGCCCGTGGCTCACCGGCGCTGCGTGATCCGGAGAGCACGGCGTCGTGCACGCGGCGCAGTTCGCGGGCGTGCACGGACAGGTCCGTGCCGGGCGTGACCGCGCCCTGACCGGCGATCGACATGGCGCTCCTCCTGATCGGAGGATAGGTCGCTCGTGTGAGCCACGCCACAGGTCGACCCGTCTCGGTTTGCAACGCGCTGCAACGCTCGCGGCCGCCCGCGGCCCGGTGTCTGCTGTGACGACGGCCACGCGACCGGGTGGCCCCGAGCACCTGGAGGACCCGATGACCCAGACGTTGGACCCGGACACCGGGACCGCAACCGCCGCACCCGGTCCGCAGGCCCGGGTCGACGCGTGGCTGTCGGCCTTCGAGCGCGGCCTGGGCGCCGCCGACGCCGATGCGGTGGCGGCGCTCTTCGCCACCGAGTGCTACTGGCGCGACCTCGTCGCCTTCACCTGGAACCTCAAGACGGTCGAGGGGCGGGACCAGGTCGCCGACCTGGTGACCTCTCGCGCGGCCGGGACCGCCGCGACCGGCTTCGCGACGACCGAGGCGCCGGAGGAGGCCGACGGCGTCGTCACCGCGTGGATCGGCTTCGAGACGGCGGTCGGTCGGGCGAACGGGCTGCTCCGGCTGGTGGAGGAGGACGGCGAGGACCGCGCCTGGACGCTGCTCACCGCGCTCTACGAGCTGAAGGGGCACGAGGAGCCGCGCGGCACCCATCGGCCGATGGGCGCCGAGCACGGCGCCGACAAGCACCGCCGCACCTGGAAGGAGCGCCGCCAGGACGAGGCGGAGAGCCTCGGCAGCACCACCCAGCCGTACGTCCTCGTGGTCGGCGGCGGGCAGGGCGGCATCGCCCTCGGCTCGCGGCTGCGCCAGCTCGGCGTCCCGACCCTCGTCGTCGACAAGCACCCGCGGCCGGGGGACCAGTGGCGCAACCGCTACAAGTCCCTCTGCCTGCACGACCCGGTCTGGTACGACCACCTGCCCTACCTGAAGTTCCCCGACAACTGGCCGGTCTTCGCGCCCAAGGACAAGATCGGCGACTGGCTCGAGTCGTACGTGAAGGTCATGGAGGTGCCGTACTGGTCGAGCACCGAGGTGCGGTCGGCGACCTGGTCGGACGAGACCGGTGAGTGGACGGTCGAGCTCGAGCGGGAGGGACGCCCCCTGACGCTGCGGCCGACGCAGCTGGTCTTCGCCACGGGCATGAGCGGGAAGGCGCGGATGCCCGACGTGCCCGGGATCGAGACGTTCCGCGGCGACGTGCACCACTCCTCGGCACACCCCGGTCCGGACGCCTACCGCGGCAAGCGGGCGGTCGTGATCGGCAGCAACAACTCCGCCTTCGACATCTGCGGGGCGCTGTGGGAGAACGACGCCGACGTCACGATGGTGCAGCGTTCGTCGACGCACATCGTGAAGAGCGACAGCCTCATGGACATCGGGCTGGGCGATCTCTACTCGGAGCGGGCGCTCGCCGCCGGCGTCACGACCGAGAAGGCCGACCTGATCTTCGCGTCGCTGCCCTACCGGATCCTGCACACCTTCCAGATCCCGGCGTACGAGGCGATGGCCGCGCGGGACAAGGACTTCTACGACCGGCTCGAGAGGTCGGGCTTCTGGCTCGACTGGGGCGACGACGGGTCCGGGCTGTTCATGAAGTACCTGCGCCGCGGGTCGGGCTACTACATCGACGTCGGCGCGGCCGAGCTGGTCGCCGACGGCGAGGTGCGGCTCGCCCACGGCCAGGTCACGCACCTCACCGAGGACGCCGTGGTGCTCGAGGACGGCACCGAGCTGCCCGCCGACGTCGTGGTCTTCGCGACCGGCTACAACTCGATGAACGGGTGGGTCGCCGACCTCATCGACCAGGAGACGGCCGACCGGCTCGGCAAGTGCTGGGGCCTGGGGTCGGAGACGACGAAGGACCCGGGGCCCTGGGAGGGCGAACAGCGCAACATGTGGAAGCCGACGAACGTCGAGCACCTCTGGATGCACGGCGGCAACCTCCACCAGTCCCGCCACTACTCGCTCTACCTGGCCCTGCAGCTCAAGGCTCGGTTCGAGGGCATCGACACCCCCGTCTACGGGCTCCAGGAGGTGCACCACACGGCCTGACCCCGGCTACTCCGGCCGGTAGACCCGGATCGCGACGTCGGGCCGGGCGGCGCGCACCTGGTAGACGTCGCCGGCGACGAGGACCCCGGCCAGCGTGCTGCCGTAGCCGCGCATCTGGGAGAGGGAGCGGCCCTTGCTGAGCTGCCCCGTCCAGAAGAGCGTGTGGTTGCCACGCCCGGCGACCCCGAGCAGCACGTCGCCGTCCGTGGTGTCGACCGTCGTGCGGCCGTCCTCGGGGTGGCGGGTGGCGACGAGGCGCCAGGCGCGACCGGCGTACTCGACGGTGTCGTCCTCGGCGTAGACGGCGGCGCCGAACCTGACGCCGTCGACCGCGATCGGCGTGCCGTCCTTGCCGTCGTCCGAGAGGTAGACGTGGACGTCGTGCGTCCCCGGGTCCAGGTGGTCGAGCGTGCCGGCGCTGCCGGAGGCGGCGTCGGCCCAGGTGCCGCTGCAGCCGATCGCCAGCGCCGGCTTCCCGTCGACGTCGACGTTGACGTAGTAGTGCCCCTCGCTGTCGCAGGAGGTGACGAACCGCATCGAGCCCGCGCCGTCGGCCTGGAAGTCGACGCTCGGCGCGCCCTCGTCGGCGAAGGCCGCGCCCAGCAGGGGCTGGCCGGCATAGCTCTCGCGGAAGACCGACTCCCCGTCGCTGACGCCGGCCGCCAGCTCGCCGGTCGACTCGTAGACCGCCACGCCGGCCCGGGCGCCGACCGGAGTGCCGTCGTACCGGATCCGCAGGACGGCGTCGGGGGCGTTGACCGACACCGGCACGGAGGTCTGGCTGCCCGACCGGACCCGGGCGACGGCCTCGCTGTCGGCGAACAAGGTCGCCGAGCCGTCGCCGAGGCCGCTGCCGACCAGCACGACCGCGCGCTCCCGGTCGGTCTCGCCGAGTCGGTCCTGGTCGTCACTCCCGAGGGTCGCGGTGTGGTCGCGGTCGTAGGGGAATCCGAGCACCTGGATCGACCCGGGCACCTCGACGCCCGCGACGTCGGCGGGCTGGATCCCGGCCGGGGCGCGGACCGCTCCCACGACGACAGCGGCCAGGACCACCGTGGCCGCGACGGCGACCGCGACCACGCCGGTCCGCCGCCGGCGGGCGGTGCGGATCCGGGCCCGGACGGCGACCGGACGGATGTAGCGGTCGGGATCGTCGAGGGCGTCGGCGCGCTCGACGAGGACGGTGCGGAGATCGCGGAGCGTGCTCATCGGAGGTCCTCCTCGCGGCTCGCGAGCGCGGGGTCGATCCGCAGCTTCGCGAGCGCCTTGCTGGTCTGGCTCTTCACGGTGCCGGGCGAGATGCCCAGCAGCCGGGCGGTCTCCGCCTCGCTGAGGTCCTCGACGAAGCGCAGCACGATCACCGCGCGCTGCCGTCGGGGCAGCCGGCCCATCGCCGTCCAGAGGTCGTGCCGGTCGTCGTCCCCGGACGAGGCCGGGGGCTCCGGCTCGGGCACGTCGGCGTGGGCGTGCTCGCCGTTCCACTTGCGCCGCCACCAGGACGCGAACGTGTTGACCAGGATCTTGCGCACGTAGGGCTCGGGGTCGCCCTGGATCCGCGACCACGAGAACCACGCCTTCGTCAGCGCGGTCTGCAGCAGGTCCTCGGCCAGGGCGTGGTCGCGGGTGAGCAGGTACGCCGTCCGCAGCAGCCCGGTCGAGCGGGCGGCGACGAAGTCGTCGAACTCCACCACCGCCACGTCGCCTCCCGAGATCGTCAGGGCCTCCATACCCTGCCCGACCACCTGGACCACCTCGGAGGTTGCCCCGACCCGGAGACCGACCCGCGGACCACCCGCGGACCTAGGATCTGGCCGTGACGAAGCGCTCCTACGACGCAGCCGGCCGGCGGGCGGCCGCCCAGGGGCGCCGCGACCGGGTCGCCGACATCGCGGCGGCGATGTTCGCGGAGCGCGGCTGGGGCGGCACCACGGTCGCCGCGGTCGCCGACCGGGCGGGGGTCTCCGTCGAGCTGGTCGCCAAGGCCTTCGGCGGCAAGCCGGGCCTGTTCATGGCGGCCTTCCGTCGCGCGAGCTTCGAGGGAGGCGTGGACCTGCCCACGGCCTTCGCCGACCTGCGGCTCGACCTGGAGCCCGACCTCGAGCTCCGGCTGGACCGCTTGGTGTCCTTCGCGTGCACGGCGCTCCAACCGATGGCGCCGCTGGTGCCGGTGATGACCGCGGGTGCCGAGCAGGACGACGAGCTGCGCCGGCTGGTGGACGCGGCCAAGGAGGGGCACGCCGCGACGTCGCGCGAGGTCGTCCGGCTCCTGGCGTCCGGGCCGGTGGGGGCGGACGCCGTCGACGAGGTCTACGTGCTCACCCTGGCCGAGACCTACCTCGCCTTCGTGCAGCAGCGCGGCTGGACCGTCGAGCGGTACGCCGCCTGGTTGCGCCGGTCGTTGCGGACCGCCCTGCGCCCGGGGTGAGGGTTCCCGCAAACGCCCATGCGACCCAGGTTTATTGATTACGGTCTTTCGGTATCCAATTGGTCCCAGGTCTCGACGGACCAGCGCAGCAGCCGGGCGGCACGGGGACGTCCGGCGTCTCGCACGAGACCGGGGCGACGGCGCCTCCGGCGGCACCGGTCCACGGGGGAGTGCGGTGCGTCGGGGGCGCCCGGGCGGCGGAGCGCGGCTCGATAGGCTGGCTCGGTGACCGACATCGAGATCGGCCGGGCCAAGCGCGCCCGGCGCGCCTACTCCTTCGACGACATCGCGATCGTGCCGTCCCGGCGCACCCGCGACCCCGAGGAGGTCAGCACCGCCTGGCAGATCGACGCCTACCGCTTCGAGATCCCGGTCCTCGCCGCACCGATGGACTCCGTGATGTCCCCGGACACCGCCATCGCACTGGGCCGGTACGGCGGCCTGGGCGTGCTCAACCTCGAGGGACTGTGGACCCGCTACGAGGACCCGGACCCGCTGCTCGAGGAGGTCGCCGGCCTGCAGGGCACCGACGCAACCCGCCGGCTCCAGGAGATCTACACCGAGCCGATCAAGGGCGAGCTCATCACCGAGCGGCTGCGTGCGATGCGCGAGGCCGGCGTGACCGTGGCCGGCTCGCTGTCGCCGGGCAAGACCAAGGAGTTCGCGAAGGCCGTCGTCGACGCGGGCGTCGACATGTTCGTCATCCGCGGCACCACCGTCTCCGCCGAGCACGTCTCCTCCCAGGCCGAGCCGCTCAACCTCAAGGAGTTCATCTACGAGCTCGACGTCCCGGTGATCGTCGGCGGCTGCGCGACCCACCAGGCGGCGCTGCACCTGATGCGCACCGGTGCGGCCGGCGTCCTGGTCGGCTTCGGCGGGGGCGCGGCCCACACGACCCGCACCGTCCTCGGCGTCGCCGTCCCGATGGCCTCGGCCGTCGCCGACGTCGCCGCCGCCCGCCGCGACTACCTCGACGAGTCCGGTGGCCGCTACGTCCACGTGATCGCCGACGGCTCGATCGGCAAGTCGGGCGACATCGCGAAGGCGATCGCCTGCGGCGCCGACGCGGTCATGGTCGGCTCGCCGTTCGCCCGCGCCTCCGATGCGCCGGGCCGCGGCTTCCACTGGGGCACCGAGGCCCACCACCACGACCTGCCGCGCGGTCAGCGGGTGCAGTTCGAGACGGTCGGCACCCTCGAGGAGATCCTCTTCGGCCCCAGCCGCGTCGCCGACGGCACGATGAACCTCGTCGGCGCGCTGCGCCGTTCGATGGCGACCACGGGCTACACCGAGGTCAAGGAGTTCCAGCGCGTGGAGGTCGTGGTCGAGTAGCCACGTCCGCCCCTGACGACGACGGGCCCCGCCACACCCGGAGGTGTGACGGGGCCCGTCGCGTCGTTCAGCTGGCTACTTCTTCACCTTCTTGGTCGCCGCGCTGGTGAGGACGACCGTCTTGTAGCCGGCCTTGGTGGCCGTGCTCTCCACGGTGATCCAGGTCCCCACCATTCCCTTCTTCAGCTTCAGGGTGCGGCCGTGGCCGCCGACCTCCTGCCCGCCGGCGTACCAGGTGTAGGTCACCTTGACGTCCTCGTCGTACGTCGCCTTCGCGACCGAGAGCGTCTTGCCCACCTTGGCCTTGCCGGTGATGGTCGGGACCGGCCGGAGAGCCTGCACGCCGGCCGCGACCTTGGTGGCGTCGCTGTCGGTGCTGACCGGCAGGTAGCCGGCCTTGGTCCCGGTGACGGTCACGGCCAGGGCGTGGCCCTTGTCGGCCGGGACCGGCAGGTAGCCGGCCGAGGTCGCCCCCGCGATGGGTGCGCCGTCCAGCGTCCACTGGTAGGCCAGCTCGGTGCCGGCGTCCCAGGTGCCCACGTCGGCGGTGACCCGCTTGCCGACCCGGACCGGACCGCTGACGACCGGCACCGGCGTACGGGTCAGGTCACCCGCCGCCACCGTGACGCCCTCACTGGTCCGGGTCGCCGTCGCATAGCCGGTCTTGGTGCCGGTCACCTCGACCGTCACCACCGACCCGGCGTCCGCGGGGGCCGGCGTGTAGCCGGACCCGGTCGCGCCGGCGACCGGCGATCCGTCGACGAGCCACCGGTAGGCGAAGGTCGTGCCGTCCTCCCAGTCGCCGGTGGAGACGGTCAGGGCGTGGTCGACCTTCGCGGTGCCGCCGATGACCGGCACCGCGCTCTTCAGGTCGGCGGGGGCGATCGCGGCGGTCGGAGCACTCGACCTCGTCACCGAGACGTAGCCGTCCTTCGAGCCCGTGACCGCCACCGTCACCACGGAGCCGACCTGGCCGACGGTCGGCGTGAAGGTCGGATCCGTCGCACCGTCCACGGGCGTGCCGCCCACGGACCACTGGATGGCCAGGTGCGTGCCCGCGTCCCAGTTGAGGCCCTCCACGGTGAGCCGCTCACCGGCCTTCGGCGTGCCGGTGATGATCGGCGTCGGGGTCGAGCCCAGGGTGCCGACGTCGACCGTGCCGGTCGGGTCGCTCGTCCTCGTGACCTCCTCGTAGTCGGCCTTCGTGCTGGTCACGGCGACGGTGATCGCCGCGCCCAGCTCGTGTCCCGTCGGCGTGAACGTCGACGCGGTCGCGCCGTCGACCGGCTCACCGTCGGCGTACCACTGGAAGACCTGGCTGGTGCCGTCGTCCCAGGTGCCCGGGTCGGCGGTCAGCGCCACCCCGACCTTCGGCGTGCCCGAGATCGTCGGGGTCGGCCGCAGGGTCTGGGCGAGGCCGACGATGGTGCTCGGCTCGCTGGTCGTGGTCACCGGGTCGTACGCGGTCTTGGTGCTGGTGACCGAGAACGTGAGCTGGTGACCGATCTGCGCCAGCGTCGGGGTGTACGTCGTCCCCGTCGCGCCGTCGACCGGCGTCCCGTCGACCGCCCACTGGTAGGTGCGGGTGGTGCCGGAGTCCCACGCGCCGGGGACGCCGGTGACCTCGGACTGCGCCCGCGCCGTCCCGGTGATGGTCGGGATCGGCTGGAGCACCTGGGTGCCGTTGGCGATCGCGACGCTGACGTTGCTGGTCCTCACCACCGGCGTGATGCCCGGCTTGGTGCCGGTCACCGTGAGGGTGAGGGTCTGACCGAGCTGGGCGGCCGTCGGGGTGATCGAGCCACCGGTGCCGGCCGAGCCGCTGACGTTGACGCTGTTGGCCGCCCACTGGAAGGTGAGCGTGACGCCGTCGTCCCAGGCGCCGTACGACGGGGCGTAGGGCGTCCCGACCTTGGGCGTCCCCGAGAGCACCGGCGTGGGGGTGAGACTGAGCGCGTCACCGGCCGCGACCGCCGCCGTGGCGGCGCTGGTGCCGGTGCCGGTGTTGTAGCCGCCCTTGTTGCCGGTCACGACCACGTCGATGGTCTGGCCGACCTGCGAGGAGACGGCCGGGGTGTAGGACGGACCGGTGGCGCCGGAGATGTTGGTCCCGTTGGCGCGCCACTGGTAGGTGAAGAACGTGCCCGGCGACCACGTGCCCGGGTCCACGGTCAGCTTCTCACCGATCTTCGGGGTGCCCGAGATGGTCGGCGTCCCCGTGGTCAGGCTCGCCCGGACCCCGACCGCGGTGGCGGTGCTGGTCGCGGACGTCGGGAGGAACCCGCTCTGGGTGCCGGTCACGGTCACCGTGACCGGCGAGCCGACCACGTCGATGCCCGGCGTCCAGGTCGCGCTGGTCGCACCGGCGACGGGGGTGCCGTCGATGAACCACTGGTAGGCCAGCGACGGACCGTCCGGCCAGTCGGAGGTGGTGGCGGTCAGGGTCTGGCCGACGACCGGGGCGCCGCCGGTCAGCCCGTCGATGGTCGGGGCCGGCGCCGGGGTGATCGGCGAGCGGCCGACGACCGTGCTGGCCGTGCAGGAGACGCAGGTGCCGCCGAGGACGGTCGAGCCGGTGCTGGCCACCGCCTTCAGGGTGGTGCCCGTGGCGCCCGTGACCGTGAACGGGATGTCCACCGTCGAGGTGGCGCCGAGGGCCGTCGCCGGCACGCTCCAGGTCAGCGTGCTGCCACTCCGGCTGACGCCGGCCGGCAGGGTGCCGATGGTGCCGTCGTCGGTCAGGTCGGAGACGTCGACCGAGATCACGGCCTGGCCGTCGGTCATCGCGACCTTGCCGGTGTTGCGGACGCCGAGGGTGTAGGTGGCCGCGTCGCCGCTGCTCACCAGACCGGTCGGCCCGGTCACGCCGTAGGTGTACTTCGCCGGCCAGGCAGGCTTGCCGGTCGTGTAGACCCACGTGTTGAAGAACGACGCGAGGTCCTTGCCCGAGAGCTCCTGGGCCAGGGCGATGAAGTCGGCCGTGGTGTGGCTCTGGCCGCCGTACCGCGTCTGCCAGGTCTTCATCAGCGTCGCGAAGGTGTCCGCGCCGATCGCCGTGCGCAGCGCGTGGAGCGTGTAGTTGCCGCGGGTGTAGGTCGGGCTGCCGAAGAGCTGCGAGGCGTTGGACATCGCGGCGACCGGGACGGTCCACAGCGAGCTTCCGCTCGAGGAGGAGTTGAACGAGTTGTAGATCGAGGTCTCAGGCGGAACGGTTGAGGTCGTGGCTACGCCCTGCGAGCTCACCGAAGACCCGGCGGCCTCGTAGGGCACCTGGGTCTCCGAGTAGGTGGCCGGACCCTCGTTCAGCCAGATGTCGTTCCAGTCGAAGGGCGACTCGTTGTCGCCGAACCACTGGTGCATGATCTCGTGGTACGTCGTGCCGCGGCCGGCGCTGTTCGGGAAGAACGGCCGGTCCTGGGTCTCGAGCGCGTAGTTGATCGCCGACGGGACGACGTCGGTCACCAGGCCGGTGCTGTCGCCCGGGTAGGGACCGTACTTGGTCTCGAAGAAGTCGAGGATCTGCTTGAGCTGCGCGCGGGTGCCGAGCGTCGTGGTCTGGTTGGCGGTGGAGATCGCCGGGTCGATGAAGGTCCACTCGGGGATCGTCCGGCCGCTGGCCAGGGTGATGTTCGACGAGTAGACGTCGTACCGCCCGATCGAGACGAACGCGAGCTCGCTCGCCATCGGCTTGGTCTCGTTCCAGACCCAGGTGGTTCGGCTGCCGTCGTCGCTCGGGGTCGTGGAGACCAGCTCGCCGTTGCTGGCGACCGCGGACGCGTAGGGCTTGCCGCCGGCGTTCGCGTAGTTCGACGTCGAGAGCTTCGAGGGCACGTCGACGGTGAAGGTGTACGTGGCCTTGTCGCGCGGGGTGTTGTTGTTCGGGTAGAGCGTCATCGAGCCGACCGGCTGGTTGACGAAGGTCGCGCCGTCGGTGGTGTTGTTCCAGCCCTCGGACGAGCCGTCCGCGTCGGTGTGGGCGACCGGGCTGCCGTGGTACTTCACGACGGTCGTGAACGGGCCGCTCACCGGGGTCGCGGGCGTGATGATCAGCTTGTGCACGTCGTTCGCGGCGCTGCTCGACGAGCCGCCGGTGGTGTTCTCGATCCGGGTGAAGGTCGCCGGCACGCCGTCGACGGTCACGGAGTCGACGTTGAGGGTGCTAGCGGCCAGGTTGCCCGCCGAGCCCTGGAAGTCGAACGAGAACGACGACAGCGGCGCGCCCGTGGTCGACGCGGTGATCGTGGTCGTGGCGTCCGGGAGGGTGCTGGTGCCGACCGCGTTCGCGGTCGTCGAGGGCGTGAAGTTCGCCTTGAAGTCGATGTCGTAGTGGCTCACGTCGTAGCCGCTGTTGCCCTGGTTGGGGAACAGGGTGTCCGCCGGGGAGGCCGTCTGGCCGCCCGCGATCGGGTCCACGGCCGCCTGGGCGGGGCCGGAGGTGGCGCTGACCGCGAGCAGTCCGGCCGTCATGGCCAGGACCGCGCCGCGCGCCGTCAGTCGTGCGAGTGTCATCTCGCCTCTCTCTTCTCGGGGGTGCTTGGCCCGCGCCGTGGGGTCCGAGAGAGGCGGGTCGACCTGCAACCTAGGGAGCGCCTGTTTCGACGACGTTACGTGTCCGTATTTTCTTGTCGGACAATCCGACAAACCGGTCGGCGGCTACCCTGCGGCAGTGAGCGAGGTGACCATCCACACCGACGGGGCGTGCGTCCCCAACCCGGGTCCGGGCGGCTGGGGCGCGCTGCTGCGGTACGGCGCGCACGAGCGCGAGCTGTGCGGCGGCGACGCCGGCACGACCACCAACAACCGGATGGAGCTCACCGCGCCGATCGAGGCACTCGACGCGCTGACCCGCCCCTCGGTCGTGCACCTCTACACCGACAGCACCTACGTCCGGAACGGCATCACCTCCTGGGTGACGTCGTGGCAGCGCAACGGCTGGCGGACCAGCGCCAAGCAGCCGGTCAAGAACGAGGATCTCTGGCGCCGGCTGGTCGAGGCCTGTGCGCGTCACGAGGTCGAGTGGCACTGGGTGAAGGGCCACGCGGGCGACGAGGGCAACGAGCGCGCCGACCGGCTCGCGGCCCGCGGGCTGGCCGAGGCGGTCGCCGCGGCATCCCCGGCATGACCCGCCTCCTGGTCGCCGCCGGCCAGGCCGCCTCGGTCGCCGGCGACGTCGCCGCCAACGTCGCGACCGCGGTCCGGCTCGTCCGGCTCGCGGCCACGCAGGACGTGCGGCTGCTGGTGCTGCCGGAGGCGTTCCTCACCGGCTACGACGTCGACGCGTTCACCGGCCGCCTGCCGGCCGTCGCCGACCTCGACGCGCCCTGGCTCGACCCGCTCCGGACGGCCGCCGTCCTGGGCGACCTCACGGTCGTGGTCGGCACCGCGCTCGAGCGCGACGGCGAGCGCCGGCTGAGCCAGGTCGTGGTGCGGCCCGACGGTCGCACGACCGCGCCGTACGACAAGCAGCACCTCGACGGCCTCGAGAAGAGCCTCTTCACGGTCGGTGACCACGGCGCCTCGATCGCCGTCCAGGGCGTCGAGCTGGGCCTGTCGATCTGCTACGACGGCTGCTTCCCCGAGCACGCCCAGGCCGCCGCGCGCGACGGGGCGCTCGGCTACCTCGCGTCCGCGGCGTACTTCCCCGGCGGTGAGCACCGGCGCGACCTCTACTACGCCGCGCGGGCGGTCGAGAACGGCATGTACGTCGTGCTCGCCGGCCTCACCGGTCGGTGCGGTGCCTTCGACTTCATCGGCGGCTCGGCGGTCTACGACCCCGAGGGCCGCCCGCTCGCGCGGATCGGCGTCGAGGAGGGGCTGGCCATCGCGGAGATCGACACCGAGGTGGTCGCCGCGTTCCGGGAGCGGCACACGATGATCGCCGACCACCGCACGAGCCTGGGGCCGCGGTTGCGGTCCTGAGGCGATGAGTCCGCCGGCCGCGGCGGGTCGACACGTCATGCAGACGCGCAACCTCGCCGACCTCTACGACCTCCCACCACTGGAGTGGACGGCGGTCGCCGACCGGCTCGACCGCGGCTACGGGCAGGCGCCCGGCTCGGGTGGACCCGACCGCCACTCCAGCTGGCTCTCGACGATCAACCCCGACGGCAGCCCGCACGTCACCGGCGTCGGCGCCCTGTGGATCGACGCTGCGTTCTGGTTCGAGACCGGGCGGTCGACCCGCAAGGCCCGCAACGTCGAGCGTGACCCGCGCTGCGCGTTGAGCGTCGCCACCCAGGAGTTCGACCTGGTCGTCGAGGGCACCGCGTCGCTGGTCACGGACCCCGAGGTCGTCGCGGCGCGGGCCGCCGACTGGGCCGTCGACTGGCCGTGCCGCGTCGACGAGAGCGGGCTCGCGCTGACCGCGGAGTTCAGCGCCCCGTCCGCCGGTCCGCCGCCGTGGCACGTCTACCGCCTCGACGTACGATCCGCGACGGCGCTCGCCACCACCGGTGAGGGTGGCGCCACTCGCTGGGTCTTCTAGCGCGGGCAGGGAACATCGCGGACACATCGGTTTGCGAGGATGGACCCATGTCTCGGTCCAGTGCCCTGAGCCCGCAGGCCCGCTCGGCGTCGCTCGCCGCGATGCGGGGGATCGAGGGGCAGGGGGAGCTCGACGTCCTCGTCGTCGGCGGCGGGGTCGTGGGCGCCGGCACCGCGCTCGACGCGGTGACCCGCGGCCTGAACACCGGGCTCCTCGAGCAGCGCGACCTGGCCAGCGGCACGTCCAGCCGCAGCAGCAAGCTGGTGCACGGCGGCCTGCGCTACCTCGAGATGCTCGACTTCGGGCTGGTCCGCGAGGCGCTCCAGGAACGCGGCCTGCTGCTCACCCGGCTCGCGCCGCACCTGGTCCGTCCGGTGCCGTTCCTCTACCCGCTGACCCACCGCGGCTGGGAGCGGCCGTACGTCGGCGCGGGCCTGGCCCTCTACGACGGCATGGCGATGGCCGGCCGCTACGGCAGCGGGCTGCCGCGGCACCGGCACCTGTCGCGCCGGGCCGTGCAGCGGCTCGCCCCCGACTTCAACCCGGCCTCGCTCGCGGGCGCCATCCAGTACTACGACTGCCAGGTCGACGACGCCCGGCTCGTGCTGAGCCTCGCCCGGACCGCCGCCGCCCACGGCGCGCACGTCGCGACCCGCGTCGAGGTGACCGGCTTCCTCCGCGAGGGCGAGCGGGTCGTCGGCGTACGCGCCCGCGACCTGGAGACCCAGGAGGACTTCGAGGTCCGCGCGCGGGTGGTCGTCAACGCGGCCGGTGTCTGGACCGACGAGATCCAGGAGCTGGTCGGCGGCCGCGGCGCACTGCACGTGCAGGCGTCGAAGGGCATCCACCTCGTCGTCCCGCGCGACCGGATCCGCTCGGAGGCCGGCTTCATCGTGCGCACCGAGAAGTCCGTGCTCTTCGTGATCCCGTGGGGCCGGCACTGGATCATCGGCACGACCGACACCCCCTGGTCGCTCGACAAGGCGCACCCGGCTGCGTCCAAGGCCGACATCGACTACATCCTCGAGCACGTCAACGCGATCCTGCGCGAGCCGCTCGACCACGAGGACGTCGAGGGCGTGTACGCCGGGTTGCGGCCGCTCCTCTCCGGCGAGTCGGAGCCGACCTCGCGGATCTCCCGCGAGCACACCGTCGTCACGCCCGTGCCCGGGCTGGTGATGATCGCCGGCGGCAAGCTGACGACGTACCGCGTCATGGGTCGCGACGCCGTCGACGCCGCCGCCCACTCGCTGACCTCCACGCTCGGCGGCTTCACCGTGCGGGCCTCGATCACCGACCGGGTGCCCCTCGTCGGCGCGGCCGACTGGGAGACGCGGCAGAACCAGCGGGTCCTGCTGGCCCGGCGCAGCGGTCTGCACGTCGCCCGGATCGACCACCTCCTCGGCCGGTACGGCGGCCTCGTCGACGACCTCCTCGACCTGGTCGAGTCGCGACGCGTCCTCGGCGTACCGCTCGAGGGTGCCGAGGACTACCTGGCCGCCGAGGTCGTCTACGCCGTGACCCACGAGGGCGCCCGCCACCTCGACGACGTCCTCACCCGCCGTACCCGCATCTCCATCGAGACCTTCGACCGCGGCGTCTCCGCCGCCCCCGGCGTCGCCGCCCTGATGGCCGCCGAGCTCGGCTGGGACCCCACCCGCACCGCCGACGAAGTCGACCACTACCTCCGCCGCGTCGAGGCCGAGCGTCGCTCCCAGCGGATGCTCACCGACCAGGAGGCCGACGAGGCGCGGGTGCAGGTCTCCGACATCGTGTGACGGTCTGGAGCGGGTTTCCCCGGCTGCCCGGGGAAACCCGCCGCTACGCCGGTCCTGCACCGGCGTGGCGGGCGGGTTTCGGCTGACGACCCCGGGGTTAGGCGGCCCAAGGGCGCCCTTCGAGCGTGGCGAGGATGCGGGCGGCCGTGCGCTCGGCACGAAAGAGATCCGACCAGATGATGCGGATGCAGCGCCAGCCCGTGAGCCCGCAGATCAGTTCCTCACGGCGCTTCTCGCGGAGCACGGCATCGACGACCGACTCGCCGGGGCGGCGATGGCGCAGGTACTTCTCCTTGCCGTCGAACTCGAGGAACACGCCCAGCTCTGGCCAAGCGAAGTCGACTCGGTGGATCACCCTCCCGTTCCGGTTGCGTACCTCGTACTGTGGCGTCGGCCGAGGTAGGTGCTGGCGCCAGAACATCCACGAGGCGAGGCTCTCGCCCGCCGATTCGATCCGTGGGTCCGCCAGGCCGAGCACGACGTGGCTGTTGAGCAGATGTGGATCCGTGCGCATGCTCCGCATCCGGTACTCGATCTGCTTCAGCGTCGTCTCGCCGGCGTTCAGCAGGCCGTTGACGGTCACCAAGGCGTGTGGTGTGTCGGAGATTGCGATCATGTCGATGGCGGTCCGCGTGCCTGACGTGATGGGGCGTCCCGCCTTGAACGTGAGGTCCTCGGCGATGGCGTGGCCACGGTGCTCGACGCGCCCGGCCTCGCGCCGTCCCGCCTTCCCATCGAGGCGGAGGAGATGCGTCTCCTCGCCCGGTTCCCACACCGGTACGCCGAGTGCCTCTGCGGCGCTCGGGCCGGACAGGGCGACCGGCGAACGCGCCGATCGGAGCACGGCGAGTGCGATCAGCTGACGACGCTCCACGGGGCTCAGACGCGGCCACATGTCGGCATAGGCGTACGCGCCATGACGAATGCTGACGAGGACGCCCCGGCGGACGAGACGGGCGATGGCCTTGTCGGTGTAGCCGCCGGCGAGGAGCTCGCGCGTCAGCATCAAGCGGTCGTCTCGGAGGTCGGCCCTCGGTGGAAGCATCATGGGTCCATTGATCGTCGTACCGGGTCTCGCTGCAGGCTGCCGACCGTGGCGCTGTGGAGAACCGCCCCAGTCGAAGCCCTGTGGACGGATTCTGGTCCGGTGCCGCCGACGCTCCGGGGTCGTCAGCCGTTCGCCGCCCGACACGCCGCGGGCCGTGGGCATGTCGGGCGGGTTTCCCCGGCCGGCCGGGGAAACCCGCCGTCTGACGCGCGTCAAGAACAGCCACCGAGTCGTTGACAACTAGAACACGTTCCACCCATGCTGAGAGCCACGTCACAGCAGCACCCAGGGAGGGAACGTGACCCAGGCGCCCCCGCCGGCGGACATGAGGATGCAACGGTCGAGCAGGGACCCGAGCGAGGCACGAGATCGGCTGACCGCGTGGATGGCGACGGTGCTGCCCGACGGCGCCGAGCCCGTCGTGACGCTGCACAGCGGAATCGACGCCAACGGCATGTCCTCGGAGACGCTCATCCTCGACGTCGCGTGGACCGAGGGGGGCGAGCAGCGCCTCGGCGAGTACGTCGCGCGCGTGGCGCCGTCCCTCACCGACGTCCCGGTCTTCCCGAGCTACGAGCTGCAGGACCAGTACGACGTGATGCGGATCGTCGGCGAGCAGACCGGCGTCCCCGTGCCGGCCGTGCGCTGGATGGAGGCCACCGGCGAGGTGCTCGGCACGCCGTTCTTCCTCATGGACCGCATCGAGGGCGTCGTGCCGCAGGACGTGCTGCCCTACAACTTCGGCGACAACTGGCTCTTCGACGCCCCGGCCGAGGACCAGAAGCGCCTCCAGGACCTCAGCGTCAAGGTGCTCGCCGACCTGCACGCCATCCCCGACGCCGGCACGACCTTCGGCTTCCTCGACCCGGCCGCGCACGGCCACCAGGGCGCGACGCTGCTCGAGCGCAAGCTCGCGAGCGTCCGTGCGTGGTACGAGTACGCCGTCCCCGACGCCGGCCGGTCGCCGCTCACCGAGCGCGCGCTCGCGTGGCTGGAGGCCAACCACCCGGAGAGCCACGACACCGTGCTGTGCTGGGGTGACTCGCGGATCGGCAACATGATGTACCGCGACTTCGAGCCGGTCGCCGTCCTCGACTGGGAGATGGCCGCCATCGGCCCGCGCGAGCTCGACGTCTCCTGGATCATGTTCGCCCACAAGGTCTTCGAGGCGATCACCGAGGTGATGGGCATGCCCGGCATGCCGGAGTTCATGCGCGAGGACGAGATCCGCGCCGAGTACACCCGCCTCACGGGCGTCGAGCTCGGCGACCTCCTCTGGTACGACGTCTACAACGCCGTCCAGTGGAACATCGTCTTCATGCGCACCGGCGCCCGCCAGATCCACTTCGGCGAGATCGAGCGCCCCGACGACATCGAGACCGTCTTCCACCACCGGCCGCTCGTCGAGCGGCTCCTCGAGCAGGCAAAGGCTTAGGACATGGCGATCAACGGCATGGGTCCTCTCGACGAGTACCCCATCCACCAGGCCCCGCTCCCCGTCGAGTGGGCCGCCAGCAGCGACCGCAACTTCTACGACCGGTGCTACTTCAACGCCCACGACCGCAGCGGCGACATCATGCTGATCACCGGCCTGGGCTACTACCCCAACCTCGGCACCAAGGACGCCTACTTCCTGGTCAGCCGCGGCGGCAAGCACACGGCCCTGCACTTCTCCGACCTCATCGACGGCGACCGGCTCAACCAGCACGTGGGCAACTACCGCCTCGAGGTCGTCGAGCCGATGCAGAAGATCCGGATCACCATCGAGGAGACCGAGGGCATCTCGGCCGACCTCACCTGGGACGGAACGTGCCCGGTCGTCCAGGAGCTGCCCCACATGCTGCGCTCCGGCAGCCGGGTCACCCTGGACGCCCAGCGGTTCGCGCAGCTCGGCACCTGGAGCGGCACCGTCTCCATCGACGGCGAGGACATCGACGTCACCCCCGACCTCTGGCTCGGCAGCAGGGACCGGTCCTGGGGGATCCGTCCCGTGGGGGAGGCGGAGCCCGCGGGAGCACCGGCCAACCCGCCGTTCGAGGGCATGTGGTGGCTCTACGTGCCGATCCAGTTCGACGAGTACGCCGTGGTCTTCATCATCCAGGAGGAGCCGGACGGCCACCGCAGCCTCAACGACTGCTCGCGGGTCTTCACGGACGGCCGGGTCGAGCAGCTCGGCTGGCCGCTCATCGACGTCCACTACACCTCCGGCACCCGGACGCCGACCGGCGCGACCATCCGCGCGACCACGCCCGACGGGACCCCGCTGGTCCTGGAGGTCGAGTCGCGCCTCGCCGTGCCGCTCCACGTCGGTGGCGGGTACGGCGGCGACCCGGACTGGACCCACGGCATGTGGAAGGGCGAGAAGTTCACCGAGCGCCTCACCTACGACATGGCCGACGACGCCGTGCAGGGCCGCTTCATGTTCGGCTGCGTCGACCACGTCGGCCGCGCCGTCGTGACCGAAGGCCCCGACCAGGGCGCCGAGGGCTTCGGCCTCTTCGAGCACTTCTGCATCGGCCGGCACGACCCGACCGGCTTCACCGACTTCTTCACCCTCGCCCCCTGACCACCACCCCAGGAGCAACCGCATGTCTCTCGACCGCACCGCGTTCTACATCGACGGCGACTGGGCCGCCCCGGCCACGAGCAACACCATCCGGGTCGTCTCGCCCCACACCGAGCAGGTGATCGCGACCGTCCCGGAGGGCAGCACCGCCGACATCGACGCCGCGGTCGCGGCCGCCCGCCGCGCCTTCGACGAGGGCCCGTGGCCCCGGATGTCGCCGCAGGAGCGCATCGACGTCGTCCAGAACTTCTCGAACCTGTACGCCGCGAAGCTCGGTGAGATGGCCGAGCTGATCACCCTGGAGATGGGCTCGCCGACCTCCTTCGCCAACCTCGCGCAGTCGCCCGCGCCCTGGATGCAGATCGAGACGTTCCTGGGCATCGCGCGCGAGTTCCCGTGGGAGGAACGGCGTACCGGCGCGCTCGGCACCGACGTGATCGTGCGCCGCGAGCCGGTCGGCGTCGTCGCCGCGATCCCGCCGTGGAACGTCCCGCAGTTCACCACGATGTCAAAGGTCGTCCCGGCACTGCTGGCGGGCTGCACGATGGTCGTGAAGCCGGCTCCGGAGACGCCGCTCGACACCTACCTGATGGCCGAGCTGCTGCACGAGGCCGGCGTCCCCGCCGGTGTCGTCAACATCGTCGCCGCCGACCGTGAGGCCGGTGCCCACCTGGTCGCCCACCCGGGCGTCGACAAGGTCGCCTTCACCGGCTCGACCGCCGCCGGCCGCAAGATCGCCGCGGTCTGCGGCGAGCAGCTCAAGCGGGTCTCGCTCGAGCTGGGCGGCAAGTCGGCCGCGATCGTCCTCGACGACGCCGACCTGGCCGCGACGATGGAGGGCCTGAAGTTCACCGCGCTGATGAACTCCGGGCAGGCCTGCGTCGCGCAGACCCGGATCCTCGCCTCGCGCGCCAACTACGGCAACGTCGTCGACGCGCTCGCCGAGACCGTCGCCGGCATGCAGGTCGGCGACCCGATGGACCCGGCCACCGAGATCGGCCCGATGGTCGCGCAGCGCCAGCAGGAGCGCGTCGAGAAGTACATCGCGCTCGGCCAGGAGGAGGGCGCCCGCGTCGTCCTCGGCGGCAACGGCATGCCCGACGGCCTCTCCAGCGGCTGGTACGTCCGCCCGACCGTCTTCGCCGACGTCGACAACCGGATGCGGATCGCCCAGGAGGAGATCTTCGGCCCGGTCCTCTCGGTGATCCCCTTCGACGACGTCGACGACGCCGTCCGGATCGCCAACGACTCGGAGTACGGCCTGGCCGGCACCGTGTGGACCGGCGACGTGGAGGGCGGCATCGACGTCGCCCGACGGGTGCGCACCGGCACCTACGGCGTCAACACCTACACGATGGACTTCGCCGCGCCGTTCGGCGGCTACAAGGCCTCCGGCGTGGGCCGCGAGTTCGGCCCCGAGGGCCTGTCGCACTACACCGAGGTCAAGTCGATCTACCCACCTGCCTGACTCCGGTCGGCGGTGGGTTCGGCCCGTTCCTGCCAGGAGGAACCGAGCGGAACCCACCGCCGCCCGGTCAGCCGGGTCAGCTGGCCTTCTTGGCGGCGGCCTTCTTCGTGCTCTTCGCCGTGGTCTTCGCCGTGGTCTTCTTGGCCGCCGTCTTCGTCGCGGACTTCTTGGCGGCCGACTTCTTGGCGGCGGTCTTCTTCGCCGGCGCCTTCTTGGTCGCCGCCTTCTTCGCGGGCTTCTCGTCCGCCGACGAGCCCGACTCGCCCCGTGCGGACTTCGCCGCGTCCACCGACCGCTGCAGCGCCGCCAGCAGGTCGACGACCTCGCCGGAGGACTTGGTGGAGGTCTCGGTGCGCTTGACCTCGCCGCCCTCGATCTTGGTCTTCACCAGGGTCTCGACGGCCTCGGCGTAGTCGTCCTCGAACTCCGCGGGGTCGAAGTCGCCGGCCAGCGTCTCGACCAGCATGGTGGCCATCTTGACCTCGGACGGCTTCACGTCGCCGGTCTCGACGGAGAAGTCGGGGGTGCGGATCTCGTCGGGCCACATCATCGTCTGCAGCACGATGACGTCGTCGCGCACGCGCAGCACCGCGACCGTGGTCCGCTGCCGGAGCGCGACGGTCACGACCGCCATCCGGTCGGCGTCCAGCAGGGCCTGGCGCAGCAGCGCGTAGGGCTTGGCGCCGGGGTTCTCGGGCTCGAGGTAGTAGGACTTCTCGAAGAGCATCGGGTCGATCTGGTCGGACGGCACGAACTTCTCCACCGAGATCTCCCGCGACGACGTCGACGGCAGCTCGGCCAGGTCGTCGTCGGTAAGGATGACCATCTCGCCGTCCTCGGTCTCGTAGCCCTTGGCGATGTCGGCGTACGCGACCTCCTCGCCGTCGAGCGAGCAGATCCGCTGGTACTTGATCCGCCCGCCGTCCTTGGCGTGGACCTGCCGGAAGGAGACGTCGTGGGACTCGGTGGCGGAGTAGAGCTTCACGGGCACGCTGACCAGCCCGAACGACACCGCGCCCTTCCAGATCGCACGCATGCGGCTCAGTGTGGCACGCGGGCATGATGGGGCGCATGCGTCCGATGCTCGCCACCAAGACCGAGCACGTGCCCGTCGGCGAGGGGTGGACGCACGAGGTGAAGTGGGACGGGGTCCGCGCGCTCACCGACGTCCGCGACGGCGTCCTCCGGATGACCAGCCGCAACGAGAACACCATCACCGTCGCGTGGCCCGAGCTCGCCGACAGCCCGCTCGGCGACCGCGACCTGCTCGTCGACGGCGAGGTGATCGCCCTCAACGACCGCGGGCTGCCCGACTTCCGCACCCTCCAGGAGCGGATGCACGTCCGCAACGCCCGCACCGCCGCCCGCCTCGCCGACGCCGTGCCGGCGATCTACATGGTCTTCGACCTCCTCCGGCTCGACGGCGACGACCTCACCTCCCGGCCGCTCCTCGAGCGCCGCGAGCTGCTCGAGGGGCTCGGGCTGGACGGGTCCTGGCAGGTGCCGGCCGGGTACGACGACGGCGCGATGCTGTTCGACGCGACCCGGCAGCAGGGCCTCGAGGGCGTCGTCAGCAAACGGCTCACCTCGACCTATCGCCCGGGCGAGCGCACGCCCCACTGGCGCAAGCTCGCCCACCGTCACCGCCTCTCGTACGTCGTCGGCGGCTGGCGTCCCCAGGAGGGCACGTCCGACCGGCTGGCGGCGCTGCTCGTGGGGGAGCAGACCCCCGAGGGGCTGGTCTACCGTGGCCGGGTGGGCAGCGGGATCGGGCCGCGGCAGAGCGCCGTGCTGACCGGGCTGGTCGCCGACCTCGGGCGCACCAGCAGTCCCTTCGCGGACGAGGTGCCGCGCATCGACGCCACCGGCACGCACTGGCTCGAGCCGGTGCTGGTCGTGGACATCGACACCCACGGACGTGGGTACGACCGTCTGCGACAGCCCTCCTTCCAGGGCGTCCGCACCGACCTGACCCCGGAGGACCTGTGAGGCTCGCACTCATCCCGCTCGTGCTGCTGACGACGCTGCTCGCCGTCCCGACGGCGCACGCCGCGGGATCGAGCGCCCAGCCGCGCTCCGAGCGGGCCCACGTCCGGCTCGACGGGGTCGACGTGGTGCTCCGCAAGCACACCCGGCAGGTCGTCACCGTCAAGCACACCCGCGGCTGGCACGCCCGGGTGAGCCTGTGGCGGATCCGCCACGACGGCAGCGTCGACCGGATCCTCCGCGCCGCCGACGGCCGCACCGGCTACGGCGGCCTGGTCCGCGGCCCGCGCCGGCACCAGGGCACCGGTACGACGCCGCTCGGCACCTACCGGCTCACCTCCGTCTTCGGCACCCACCCCCGCGGGGACGCCGGCGCGCTGCCCTACCGGAGGATCCGCCGCGGCGACTTCTGGGTCGAGGACAACGGCTCCGACTTCTACAACCGCTACCGCAACCAGCGGCAGGGCGGCTTCCGCTGGTGGCTGCCGAGCAGCGACGACAACTCCTCCGAGCGGCTCACCGACTACCCGACGCAGTACGAGTGGTCGATCGTCACCGGCTTCAACCACCGGCAGGTCCGCCACCGCGGCGCCGGGATCTTCCTCCACGTCAACGGCTCCGGCGCCACCGCCGGCTGCGCCAGCGCGCCGCGGTGGTTCATCCGGGCGCTGGTCCGCCGGCTCGACCCCGACCTCGCGCCGGTCATCGGGATCGGCCGCTGATGGCGCCACCCGCGGCCGAGCGTGAAGAGGTCCGCGTCGACGTCGACGGCCGCACACTGACGCTGAGCAACCTCCACAAGGTGCTCTACCCCCGCACCGGCTACACCAAGGGCGAGGTCCTCAACTACTACGCGCAGATCTCGCCGGTGCTGCTCCCGCACCTCGCCCACCGCTGCGTGACCCGGATCCGCTGGCCGCACGGCGTGGCCGAGGGCAGCTTCTTCGAGAAGAACACCCCCGCCGGCACGCCGTCCTGGGTGCACACCGCGAAGGTCCCGACGACCGGCTCCCGTGCGCAGTCCTCCTCTGCCAGATCCGGGGGAGACACCCTCGTCTTCCCGATCGTCGACGACCTGGCCACCCTCACCTGGCTGGTCAACCTGGCCGCGCTCGAGCTGCACGTGCACCAGTGGACGGTCGGCCGGAACGGGCAGCCGCGCAACGCCGACCGCCTCGTCATCGACCTCGACCCGGGGGAGCCAGCCGGGCTGCACGAGTGCTGCCAGGTGGCGCTGCTCGTGCGCGACCGGCTCGCCGAGCGCGACCTCGTCGCGAAGCCGGTCACCAGCGGCAGCAAGGGCCTGCACCTGTACGCCGACCTGCCGACCCGGCTGCCCTCCGACGAGTCCACGGCCCTGGCCAAGGAGGTCGCCGAGGAGCTCCAGGCCGAGCACCCGAAGCTGGTCACCGCGACCATGACCAAGGCCCGCCGCGGCGGGAAGGTCTTCCTCGACTGGTCGCAGAACGCCGGCTCCAAGACCACGATCTCGCCCTACTCCCTGCGCGGTCGCGAGCGCCCCACCGTGGCCACCCCGGTCACCTGGGACGAGGTCGAGGAGGGCGCCGAGGACCCCCTCGGGCTCGACCAGTTCGGCCCCGACGCCGTGCTCGCCCGGGTGGCCGAGCACGGCGACCTGTTTCGCTCCTGACACATTCGTCACACACGCCTCAGAGATCCCAGGCTCTCGCGCTCATCTGTTACCAAACAGTGGGTCCCGCGTGGAGGCCGTGTGGACCGAGCGTGGCAGCGCCGGCCCTAACGTTTCAGGCGAATCACACAGCAGCATCCGGGGGGCAATCCAGATGACCATGACGACACCGGCGCGGACGCCGATTCCCGTCGCGGCTCGGACCTCGTCCGGTGGCGCCCGGCGGCTCATCCTGCCGCTGGTGCTGATCCTGGGCGTCGGCGGGCTGCTGATGGTGCTGGGTGTGCCGTGGACGAGCGCCAGCGAGGGAACCGCAGGCGTCCGTCTCACGGCTGCCGCGGACCAGGGAGCCAAGCTGACCATCACCACGTTGGAGCCGGGCGACTCCGTCACCAAGAGCGTCACGATCCGCAACTCCGGATCGGCCGAGTCGCGCCTCTCCTTCGAGGAGAACGCGAACCCGACGACGTTCGCGGGCGGTGAGCTCCACCTGACGATCGAGCACGACGGCGTGACCGTCTACGACGGCCAGTTCGGGGCGATGAACGACGTCTCCCAGGACGTCGGGAGTCTTCCGGCCGGCGGGTCCAGCACGTTCACGTTCACCGTCTCGCTGCCGGAGAGCGCGCCGTACGCCAACCAGGGAGACCCGGCGGTGGCGACGTACACCTGGACCAACTCGAACTGATCCACCGCACCACCGCACAACTGAAGAAGGCTCGGGACCGCTCCGTCGGTCCCGGCGGCTGAGGGTGGCCGCCGCGTATCTGGGGGGAGCGCGGACGATCGCCGTCAGCGGCACACAGGACGGCTCGCACGGCGCATCTGGGGGGAGCGCCGCGGCGTACGCCGTCCCATCGGGAGTGGACGTGTCTGCTCGACGCGCTGGGGGGTACGTCGAGCAGGCAGGTCCCTCTCGTGTCCCTACGAGTCTCGGACCGCTGTCTCGGAAAGCCAGCCCCCATGGAGATCAAGACCGCACCACACCGTCCCCCGGCGACGCCGTGGGGACGCCTGCTGCTGTTCCTGGTCGTGCTCGGCCCGGTCACGGTGCTGGTGCTGCTCCCGATCGGTCTGGGCCTCCAGCGCTACGTGATGACCGGCGACTCCATGGCCGGCTCCATCGACCGCGGCACCATCGTCTTCGAGCGCACCGTCCCGGTGAGCGACCTGCGACCGGGTGACGTGATCACTTATCGAGCGCCTTCCACGGCCGATGGGGACGGCATGGTGACCCACCGGATCGTCACGATCGGGCCCGAGGGCATCGTCACGAAGGCCGACGCGCACAGCGCCGCGGACCCGTGGACGCTGCACCCGGACGGCCCGACGCTGCCCCGCGTGGTCTTCACCGTGCCCTGGATCGGGTGGGCCTACATCGTGCTCTTCCACCCCCAGGGCTGGCTGCTCACGGCGTGCTCCGCAGTGGCCCTCGTGCTGCTGCTCACGCACCGCTGGGGCCGCCGCCGGCGCCCGCAGCTGCTCGGCCCGACGGCCGACGGTGGCGACGGCACTGCCGACGGGGAGGTCGAACGGGGGCAACTCGAGGAGGCGAACCCGTGAGTACTCGCGCGTGGACACACCGCTCGGGCCCTATGCTCGCTCACATGGCGCACCGGGTTCTGGTCGTGGAGGACGAGGAGGACATCGCGTTCCCCCTTGTCCGCACACTGGAGCGTGAGGGCTACGAGGTCGAGTGGGTCGACAACGGCGAGAAGGCCTTGGAGACCCTGGCGTCGTCGCCCGAGCTGGTGATCCTCGACCTCGGACTGCCCGACATCGACGGGCTCGAGGTCTGCCGCCGTGCCCGGGAGGACGGGTACGACGGGGCGATCATCATCGTGACCGCGCGGGCGGGCGAGCTGGACCGGGTGGTGGGTCTCGACTACGGGGCCGACGACTACCTGGCCAAGCCGTTCGGCCTGGCCGAGCTCCAGGCGCGGGTCCGCGCCCTGCTGCGCCGTACCTCCTCGGCCGGCGGCCATGCCGCCGAGCCCGCCCGCCACGACGGGCTGCGCATCGACATCGAGGCGCGGCGGGTCTACGCGGGCACCGAGGAGGTCCCGTTGACCGGCAAGGAGTTCGAGGTGCTCTCGATCCTGGCCGCCAACCGGGACAAGGTCGTCTCCCGCGGCCGGCTGATGGCCGACGTGTGGGACGAGAACTGGTACGGCTCGACCAAGACGCTCGACGTCACCATCGGTCGGCTCCGCCAGAAGCTCGAGAGCGTGGGAGTGACGGACCGGGTGGTGGCTGTTCGGGGCGTGGGTTTCCGCCTCGAGGGCGGCACCCCCGATGCGTGAGCGCCTCACCGCTGCCTTCGTCGTCCTGAGCATCGTGCTCCTCTTCGTGGCCGGAGCCGTCCGCACCTACGTGCTGCGCGACGTGATCCGCGAGCAGGTCGCCGTCCAGGTCACGCAGGAGGCAGACCTGGTGGCTGCGATCCTCCACGACCGGACCGCCGACGGGCGCGAGGTCACCCCCGAGCTGCTCGACGGCCTGGTCGGTGACGACGAGCGGATCTCCTACGACGACGGCACCGGTGCCCCGGTGGTGGCCTCGGGGTCGGACTACGACGAGGACGCCGACCCGGAGGACGACATCTCCGGCAGCTCGATGCGCGACGGCACCACCGTCACCGTCAGCCAGTCCCGGTCGGTGATGCGCGACATCCTCGGCCGCGACATCGGCTCGATCGCCGCGCTCTTCCTGCTCATCGCCGTCGCCGCGGGCATCGCGGGCTTCCTCATCGCGACGGTCCTCTCCGCGCCGTTCCAGCGGCTCGCGCTCGCCGCCGCCGCGCTGGGCCGCGGCCGCTTCGACCTCGACCTCCCGGAGACCCGGATCCCGGAAGCCCGGTCGATCTCGGACGCGCTGCGCTCGAGCGCCCTGCAGCTCGAGGACCGCTTGCACCGCGAGCGGGAGTTCGCCGAGCACGCCTCCCACGTGCTGCGCACGCCGCTGACCGGGATCCGGCTCGAGCTCGAGGAGCTCACCCTGCGCGACGACGTCCCCGAGGACGCCAAGGAGGCGATCGGGCGCTCCCTGGCCAGCGTCCAGACCGTCGACGCCGTGGCCGGCGACCTCGTCGACCTCACCCGGCGCGGCTCCCTGGTCGCGGGCGCCGAGCTGGACCTCGCCGACCTCTCCACGCAGCTCGCCCAGCGCTGGGCCGACCGGCTCGCGGCCCGCAACCGCACCCTCGCCGCCGCGGTCGAGGGCGACCTCGAGCTCACCTACACGCCCGGCCCCGTCGAGCACGTCACCGACCTGCTGCTCGCCGACGTCGTACGCCGCAGCGCCGGCCCGGTGCGGCTTGTCTTCCGCGGCGAGCCCGGCGGCCACCTGCGCGTCCACGTCCAGGCCGAGGAGCACGCCGAGGCCGGCGACAGCCCCCAGCTCGACCGGGTCTCCCAGGTCCGCGGCGTCGTCGAGGCGCTCGGCGGCCGGGTCCAGGGGGAGCACCCCGCCGAGGGCATCGACGTGCTGCTCCCGCGGCGCTGACCCCGGGCTCTGCCATCATGCGGCCATGACCTCGCGCCCCGTGGAGACCTGGCTGACCGACATGGACGGCGTGCTCGTCCACGAGGAGGTGCCGATCCCGGGCGCGCAGGAGTTCATCGAGAGGCTCAAGGCGTCGGACCGGCGCTTCCTGGTGCTCACCAACAACTCGATCTTCACCCCGCGCGACCTGCGCGCCCGGCTGCTCGGCAGCGGCATCGACGTGCCGGAGGAGGCGATCTGGACCTCGGCGCTGGCGACCGCGAAGTTCCTCGACGACCAGCGCCCCGGCGGCACCGCGTACGTCGTCGGGGAGGCCGGCCTCACCACCGCGCTGCACGACGTGGGCTACGTGATGACCGACCGTGACCCCGACTACGTCGTGCTGGGGGAGACCCGCACCTACTCCTTCGAGGCGATCACCCGGGCGATCCGGCTGGTGGCCGCCGGCGCCCGCTTCATCGCGACCAACCCCGACCCGAGCGGGCCGAGCCAGCACGGCATGCTGCCCGCCACCGGGTCGGTCGCGGCCCTGATCAGCACCGCGACCGGACGCACGCCGTACTTCATCGGCAAGCCCAACCCGCTGATGATGCGCAGCGCCCTCAACCGGCTCGAGGCCCACTCCGAGACGACGGTGATGGTGGGCGACCGGATGGACACCGACATCATCAGCGGCCTCGAGGCCGGCCTGCGCACGGTGCTGGTGATGACCGGGTCGACCCGGCCCGAGCAGGTGGAGACCTTCCCCTACCGACCGACCCGGATCGTCGACTCGGTGGCCGACCTGCTGGCCGAGGTCGACGGCTGAAAGTGCCTGGCGGGAGCGCTCCCACGGTCGTAGGGTGACGGCGTGATCCGGCCGGCCGCGCACGCCCTGTGGAGGGCTGCGCCCGGCCGGCTGCTGCGCTCACCCGGCTGGGGCGCGCTGGTCCTCCTGGCGGTCACGCTCGTGGTCGCCTCCGTGGTCGCGCCGCGGCTCTTCGTCGACACCGCCGGTGCGACCGCGCTCCGCTCCGGGCTCGCGGCCGGTGACGGCACCCGCTACGGCGAGGGCTCCGGCGACCTGCGGGTCACCTGGGACGCGGTGATCGACCGAGACGGCGCCGACGACCTGCTCGACGCGCTGGCCGCGATGCCGTCGTACGGCGACCCGGTGCTCACCGCCGCCGACACCTCGCTGAGCATCTCCCTCAAGGCCGTGGCGGTCGCGAACGGCGCCACCTCGACGGCGGCGATGTGGTACCACGACGGCGCGATCGAGGCCCTGGGCGGCGACCCCGACGCCGACGGCGTCTGGCTGCCGACCGAGGTCGCCGACGAGCTCGGCCTCGAGGTCGGGGACAAGGTGAAGCTGGGCACCATCTCGACCTTCCTGGGCGAGGACCTCACCGTCGCGCCCACCGTGCTCGCGGGCACCTACGACCCCGTCGCCGGCGGGGTGCTGCCGGCGCAGCTCGCGAAGAACCCGGACGCCGGGCGGTGGTTCTACCCCACCAACGCGGAGGCGCCGACCGTCAGCCTCCCGCTCGCGATCCTGGGCCGGTCGACCTTCGACCGGATGATGGTGAAGATCGCGGACACCCCCATCTACACCGCCGACCTGCGGCTCGATCCCGACGTGACGCCGGACGGGGCCGCGGCGGCCGTGGCGCGCACGAAGCGCCTCGGCAAGGAGGCGTTCGACGGCTCCACCGACCTCTACTTCGCGCTCGCCTCCGGACAGCCACGGCCGGCCACGCTCACCACCATCTCCGGGCTGCCCCGGATCAGCGAGTCCGCCGACCTCACCGCGACCTCCGCCGAGCGCCAGGTGCATCCCCACGCCCTGGCCGGCCAGGCGCTCGCGGTGCTGCTCCTCGTCTCGGCCTGGGTGCTCCTCGGCCGCAGCCGCCGCCGCGAGCAGCTGGTCGCCTCCGGCTTCGGCCTCCACCCGGTCGAGCTCGCGCTGCTCGCCGGGCTCGAGGCGCTGCTCGCCTGCCTCGTCGCGGTCCCGGCCGGCCTGGGCCTCGCCGTCCTCAGCGTGCACACCGCCGGGCCGTCCGACGGCGCGATCCTGACCGTCGGCGCGCCCGAGGTCGGGCTCGCCGCGCGCACGGCCGGCGCCGCGCTGCTGCTCCTCGCCGCGACCACCGGCATCGCGGCCTTCGCCACCGACCGGCTCGACCGGGTCTCCCGGCTCGGCCGCGGCCGGGTGGTGGTGCCGTGGAGCGCCCTGCTGGTGGTCGCGACGGCCGTCGTCGCGTTCGGCGTCCTCTCCGCCGACCCGTCCGACCGCAACCGCAGCCCGTTCATCGCGGCCTTCGCGTTCCTGGTCGCCGCGAGCGTCGCGATGGTGGTGATCCGGGCGGTCGGCTGGCTCCGCTCCCGTCGTACGACGCGGGCCCGGCCGGGCACCCCGCGCTGGCTCGCGGCCCGGCGTACCGGCCCCGTCGTCCGCGAGATCACCGCGCTCACCGCCGTGGTCGCCGTGGCCCTCGCGCTCTTCTCCTACTCCCTGACCGTCCGCCGCGGGGTGGACGTCGGCGTCGCCGACAAGACGGCCGCCCTGGCCGGGGCGCCCACGACGATCGAGGTCGCCGAGAGCCTGCGCGCGCACGGCACGGAGCGGGCGGTGCTGCCGCCCGTCGACGGCACGACGGTCGTCTGGACCCGGGGCGTGACGCTGCCGCCGGACTTCGGCCAGTTCCCGCTGCTCGCGATCGACCCCGACAGCTTCGCCGACGTCGCCGACTGGGGCGCGTCCGACGACGTCTCCGGCGGCCGGCGGCTCGTGCCCCGGCTCGACCGCAGGAGCAAGGTGCTGCCGGTGATCCTGGTGGGCGACACCGACCTGGAGGTCGGCGCCACCTCGATCATCGTCTTCGACGGCAGCTCGTCGGTCCCGATCCGCGTGGTCGGCGTGGTCCCGGCCTTCCCCGGCTCGGAGGCCGACCCCGGTGTCCTCACCGCGGTCGCCGACAGTCGCTGGCTCTTCCGGTTGGTGCCGCCGACGATCGACCCGCGCAAGGAGGGCTCCCTGAGCAAGACGCCCGGCGCCTTCACGTCGTTCGTGTGGAGCCGCGACTCCGCCTCGGGGCTGCGAGCGGACCTCGACCAGGCCGACGTCGCGACCGACGGCGTCGTCGCGACCGCCGCCGACGCCCGCATCGACAACGGCCTGGTCGCCTCGTCCTGGGCCGCCGGCTACGTCCTGGCGCTCGGCGTGGTCCTCCTCGTCCTCGCCCTCGCGGCCGGCCTGCTCCTGGCGCTCCGGCTCGCCGAACGCGACACCACCTCCGACGTGCTGCTGCGACGGATGGGCTTCCGCGACGACGAGCTCGCCCGCGCCCGCGCCTGGGAGCTCGCGGCCGCGCTCGCCACGGCCGCCCTCGCAGCGGGCGCCGCCGTCGGCGTGCTGCTGCTCGCTCCTACCACCATCGACGCGTCCCCGAGCATCCCGCCGATCGCGCACCCGCGCACCGGCGTCGCCGACGCCGCGGTGCCGGTCGCCGGGCTGGCGCTGCTGGTCCTGCTCGCCTGGCTCGCCGAATCGCTGCCGGTCCGCCGGCACGACCCCGCGGAGGTGCTGCGTGGAGGCGGCTGAGATGAGCGCGACCGTGGCCTGCGAGGACCTGATGAAGGTCTTCCGGTCGGCGACCGGCGAGACCCACGCGCTGCGCGGGATCGGGCTGGAGCTCCGTCCGGGCGCCCTCACGGTCGTCGCCGGCCCGTCGGGCAGCGGCAAGAGCAGCCTGCTCACCCTGCTCGGCGCCCGCGACCGGCCCAGCGCGGGGCAGCTCAGCCTGCTCGGCCACGACGTGGGCGCGGCCTCGACCCGCGAGCTGCGCCGGCTGCGCCGCCGCCGGATCGGCTTCGTGCCGCAGCGCTCGTCAGGCGCCGTCTTCCCGCACCTGCGCGCGATCGACCAGCTCCGGCAGGTCGCGGCCTGGCGCGGCGCCCCGGACCGCCACCTCGACGAGTCCCTCACCGCGGTCGGGCTCGCCGACCGGGCCGACCACCGCCCGTACGCGCTCTCCGGCGGCGAGCAGCAGCGGCTCGCCGTCGCGATGGCGCTCGTCGGCGCCCCGGAGCTGCTGGTGGCCGACGAGCCGACCGCCGAGCTCGACCACGCCAACGCCGACCGGGTGATGGACGCTCTCCTCGCCGCGGCGGCCGCCGGGTCGACCGTGGTGATCAGCAGCCACGACGACCGGATCACCCACCGCGCCGACCGGCTGCTCCGCCTGCGCCACGGCGTGCTCTCCAGCGAGAGCGCGGGCCGCCGTACCGCCGCGGCCGTGATCGACGGCACCGGCCGCCTCCAGCTGCCGCCCGAGGTGCTCGACCTCTTCCCCGACCGCCGGGTCGTGGTCGAGGCCGACGGCGACGGGGTGCGGCTGCGCCGGCCGGAGGAGAGCCATGACTGACAGCGGGCTCCGGGTCGTCGGCGTCTCGCACGGGTACGCCGTGCGCGGCCAGCGCCTCGAGGTGCTCCACGACGTGTCGCTCAGCGTCGCGCCGGGGGAGCTGGTCGCGCTGGCCGGCCCGTCGGGCTCCGGCAAGAGCACGGTCTGCCACCTCGCGGCCGGCTTCGAGTCGCCGGACGCCGGCACCGTCGCCCTCGACGGCGACGCCTGCCCGTCGGTCGCGGACTGGGCCCGGATCGCGTCGGTGCCCCAGCAGCACGGCCTGCTGGCCGGGCTCAGCGTCGCCGACAACATCGCGCTCCCGGCCTATCGCGCCGGCCTCGACGCCGCCCTCCTCGACGAGCGGCTGGCCGGGCTCGCCGAGGCGCTCGACCTGGGGGCGTTCACCCGCCGCGCGGTCACCGAGACCTCACTGGGGGAGCAGCAGCGCACCGCGGTCGCCCGTGCGCTCGTCCTCTCGCCCCGGCTGGTGGTGCTCGACGAGCCGACCGGCCACCAGGACGACGACCACGTGGAGCAGGTGATCGGGGTGCTGGTCGGCGCCGCGCGGGCCGGCTCCGGGGTCCTCGTCGCCAGCCACGACGAGCGGGTATGGGCGGTCGCCGACCGCGTCGTACGCCTCGAGGACGGGCGGGTCGTCACGGACGCGGCGACCTGAACCACAGCCGTCGCACTCTGTGATCTGGGTCCAATCGGACGACGGATCCACGCGGGGAGTGTGGCCTGGGCCACGGCATCCGTTGTCTGACGATGTGGGAAGCCGAGTGCCCGTGGGTAGTTTCGAGCGGTCTGCCCACCGGCAGGCCGTCCCCGGGCACGCCGAGTCCTGTCCTCCCGGGTGCGTGACATGACCCGTCGGACAGGAGTGGGGGACCCATCTTCGCGGCCGCGGTGCGGCCGCTCGGGGTGAAGCCTCCTGGGTGCCAGACATCCAGCAGGCCGGGCACCTTTCCGCCCGAACCCGACAGCTCACCTCGCAGGCGTGGGAAGGAACCACGTCCATGTCGACCACTCTCCCGTCGATGCTGCGCGCCTGCTCGCGCACCGGCGTCCGCCTCGCCTTCAGCGGCGCGCTCGCCATCGGCCCGCTCACCTCGGCCCCGGTGGCCGACGCCCACGCGGCGACGGCCACCCACACGGCCGCGACCACGCACCACGCCGCGAAGCACCACCACAAGAAGAAGCGCACCTACCCGAAGGTCGCCGCGGCGATGCGCGTCGCCGCCGCACAGAAGGGCGACCCCTACGCGTACGGCGCCGCCGGCCCCGGCCGCTTCGACTGCTCCGGCCTGACCTACTACAGCTTCCGCCACGCCGGCTTCTCCCGGATCCCGCGGACCTCCTCGGCGCAGGCCCACTTCGCCCGCCGGATCACCCGCGCCCACATGCACCGCGGCGACCTGATGTTCTTCTACGACGGCGGCGGGGTGTACCACGTCGGCGTCTTCGCCGGCCGCGCCCCCAACGGCACCCCGGTCGTCCTGCACGCGCCCTACTCCGGCACCCGCGTGCGCCTCGACCGGGTCTGGACCAACAGCTGGTTCCCGGGCACCCTCCGCGCCCGCTGACCCTGATCGCGCGGAACCCCCGGTCCGCGACGTCGTTGTCCCGAGCGAGCTTGTCCACAGGGAGCGGCCGGAGCGTTTGCGCTCCGGCCGCCTCGGGCAAGAGGCTGGCAACTCACGGCGACGAATCCATCGGGGGATCGCATGTCGTTGTACGACGCAGCGGTGGTCGACGCGGGCACGCCCGCGCACGACGACCTGGTCGAGCAGCTCGACCAGCACGTCCGTGAGCTGGTCCGCCGCGAGGGCGTCGACCCTCAGCGCGACGCGGCGCTGGTCCGGCGACTGGCCGAGGGCGTCGTCCGCGCCCACGACGAGCGGAGCCTGACCGGCCAGGTCGCGCCGGTCCCCGACGTGGACGCCCTGGTCGGCGAGCTGGTCGCCCGGGTCTCCGGCTTTGGCCCGCTCCAGCCCTTCCTCGACGACGACTCGGTCGAGGAGGTCTGGATCAACGACCCCTCCCGGGTCTTCGTCGCCCGCAACGGTCGCCACGAGCTCACCACCCTCGTCCTCACCACGGCCCAGGTGCAGGAGCTGGTCGAGCGGATGCTCAAGTCCAGCGGCCGCCGCATCGACGTCAGCCAGCCCTTCGTCGACGCGATGCTCCCCGAGGGGCACCGTCTCCACGTCGTCCTCGAGGGCATCAGCCGCGGCTTCTCGGCGGTCAACATCCGCAAGTTCGTCGTCCGCGCCTCGCGGCTCGCCGACCTCGTCCAGCTCGGCAGCCTGTCCGCACCGGCGGCGGCGTTCCTCGAGGCCTCGATCCGGGCCGGCCTCAACGTGCTGGTCTCCGGCGGCACCCAGACCGGCAAGACCACGATGCTCAACTGCCTCGCGGCGGCGATCCCCGGCGGCGACCGGGTCGTGTCCTGCGAGGAGGTCTTCGAGCTGCGGTTCGCGCACCCGGACTGGGTCCCGCTGCAGACCCGGCAGTCCGGCCTCGAGGGCACCGGCGAGATCGTGCTGCGCGACCTGGTCAAGGAGAGCCTGCGCACACACATGTCTAGTTTTCACACCACAATTACGAGCCTTTGGGGTTCAGTGACTGAACGGCTAGACGGGTTAGTCGTGGCGCCCGGAAGCGCATGTTGACGCGGGATAACCGGGGCGCGCGCATCAATGCTTGCCGAGTCTCGGACCTCGTGAGATAGTTCATCTCAAGTCCCATTCCCGGGCGGCAAACCAAGGGCGTGGGACGAGAAAAAGAAATCCAACTGGCTATAGGCAAGAGAGGAGAATTCTTATGGGGTCCCCGATCTGGGGCCTCGTAGTCGTCGTCGCACTCGCGGCCTCGCTCGTTCTGGTGTACCTCGCCATGAGAGCTGGCTCTGCGACTCTGACGGCGCTCGCAGCCGCGATCGTTGCCGTTACTGGCTTGATCACTGTGCTGCTGCGTGGCCCCTCATAATTGAGGTCGGCGCCTGGGAGTCCCTTGGACTGCCAGGCGCCGTTCGCTTTCTATTGGCTGGCGCGCCCGCTCTCTTAGCTTTGTTGAGCTGGGTACGATAGTAGGTTTTTGAATCGCTGGAACTGACTACCGCTCGAGTCGTTAGTTTGTTCGCTCGCAGTCATTGACTTCCTATTAAGAACAAACAATGATTAGGGCTATCGCTCTTGCTATAGCCAGTTGGAGTGAGCTTCCACAGCCCCGGTTGCCGCCGGGGTTGTGCTCGTTTCAGGCCTCTGACCTGCGGTTTCGATCTCGCGCAGGGCCGCTGGGTCGCTCGTATGGAGCTATGTCTTGTAACGAGCCTGGACGAGTAGTATAGTGTTTGTTGCTTAGGGGGCCGCTTCGCCGTGCCCTCTTCCAGCCCCTGGTCTCGTCTAGAGTGTTTGACTTTTGAGTTATTCACTTCCAGTATTGAGCCATCGCTTTCTTGCCATAGCCAGTTGGAGAGCGTTCGCCAGCCCCGGTTGCCGCCGGGGCTGACGCATATCTAGCTCCTGTAGAGGCCTGATCAGGCCTCTGACCTGCGGTTTTGTCTTCGCAGGGGCCGTCGGGCTGGCCGCATTGGGGGGCGCGGATGATACTCCAGATCTCAAGCCCTGCGTGAGACGCGCTTCGCGTGGGCGTGTCTGTGACTGCCCGCAGGCTTTTGCTTCTGCCCCCTCGGGCTGGGCGACAGCTATCGTCCAGCCATGGCACTGGTGCGGACTATCGAGCGCGAGGAAAGAGCCGGAAGCAGGGTGCATCCCACCGAGGTCGACTGCCGCTGGCAGGTCGTCCACGGGGCAGAGGGTGTGACCCTGTTCCAACTCAGTACCTATGGTTCGGACGACCGCCAGTCGGAACCCAAGGTCAGTCAGACGATCCAGCTAGACCGCGAGATCGCGGCTCTGCTCATCGCGCGGTTGCGGGAAACCTTCGACCTCTAGTTGAGGCTTGAGGTCCGCACTCGGCGTGTCGTCTGGACACGCCGAGATGGGGGTGCAGACAGAGTTACACCGAGGTAATCTGCCCGCGTGCGCTCCGTAGAACTCTTCGCCGGTGCCGGTGGTCTCGCTCTCGGCTGTGAGCTCGCGGGCTTCCATCCGGAGGTCGTAGTCGAGTGGGATCGCTGGGCATGTGACACCGTCCGCGAGAACCAGGCGCTGGGCTACCCGCTGGTCGACGGCTGGAAGGTGCATGAGGGCGACGTTCGCGCCGTCGACTGGTCGCAGGTCACCGAGCCCGTCGACCTCGTCACCGGTGGGCCGCCGTGCCAGCCGTTCAGCATGGGCGGCAAGGCCCGCGCGGCCGACGACAAGCGCGACATGTTCCCTGCCGCCATCGAGGTCGTACGGACCCTCAGCCCGAAGGCCTTCATCTTCGAGAACGTCCGGGGCCTGACCCGCACCGCGTTCGCGAACTACTACCAGTACATCCTCTTGCAGCTCGGTCACCCCGAGATCACCAGCCGCGAGGGGGAGACCTGGTTTGACCACTTCCAGCGTCTGCAGAGCGAGCACACCAACAGCAAGTCTGGCGAGGACCTCACCTACAACGTCGTCCCGACCTTGGTGAACGCGGCGGATTACGGAGTCCCGCAGCAGCGCCACCGCGTCTTCATCATCGGTTTCCGCAGCGATCTTGGGGCCGAGTTCTCCTTCCCGGCGGCGACCCACTCATACGACGCCCTCCTGCACGCTCAGTGGGTCAGCGGCACTTACTGGGAGCGGCATAAGGTCGCGAAGAAGAATCGCCCCGAGATGAGCCCGCGAGTAGCCACGCGCGTGGCTGCTCTTCGCCATGTCCCGGCCGAGGAGCTCGCGCTGCCGTGGCGCACCGTTCGGGACGCGATCAGCGACTTGCCGGAGCCGACGCTCGGCGGTAGCCGGATGCACCACAACCACATCCTGCAGCCGGGCGCGCGCTCCTATCCCGGCCACACGGGCAGTCACATCGACATGCCTGCCAAGACCCTGAAGGCTGGCGGGCATGGTGTCCCTGGTGGCGAGAACATGTTGCTGAACGTGGATGGTTCGATCCGCTACTTCTCCATTCGCGAGAGCGCCCGCCTGCAGACCTTCCCCGACCGCTACGAGCTCCACGGCGCCTGGGGAGAAGCCATGCGCCAGTTGGGGAACGCCGTGCCGGTCGTGCTCGCGCAGAAGGTCGCGGGGAGCGTCGCAGAGCACATCGCTCTGGCGGACTTCCGCGCTGCCCACGCTGCCCGTCGGGGCAAGACGTCGCGGGCAGCGACGGCATGACCGACGAGCCCTACAACCCGCTCAGTATGGAGAACCTCGGTCACAGCGTTGAGAACGCGCTGCTGGACTCGACTCCTACGCGCATGGACCAGATGAGCCGCTTCACTGGCGCCGGGGTCTACGCGATCTACTACACCGGCGACGCCGCGCCCTACGAGACTCTCGGCGCGGTCAACCAGCGTGAGGCCTTCGAGGTTCCGATCTACGTTGGGAAGGCGGTGCCGAAGGGCTCGCGCAAGGGCGTCGAGGTCGCGACTGCGAGCGGCGGAACCGCGCTCAGCTCTAGGCTCAAGCAGCACGCCAACAGCATTGTGTCAGCGGAGAACTTGTACATCGAAGACTTCTACGCCCGGTGGCTCGTCACCCAGGAGATCTGGATCCCACTCGGTGAGTCACTGATGATCGGTCGCTTCGCCCCGGTGTGGAACAGCATCGTGGACGGCTTCGGCAACCACGACCCGGGCGTTGGTCGGCGCGCGGGCACGGTCTCCCGCTGGGACGTTCTGCATCCCGGACGTGCATGGGCTGAGCACTTCAAGACGCGGAACGAGACTCGCGCGGACATCGAGGCTGACGTCCGCGAGTACCTGCGCGCCCGGATCGCCATCTAGGAGGGCCCGTCGAGGCACACGACGCCCCCCGCCGAACGGTGGGGCAACGTGCCAGCTCCGTGTTGATCGCACCAAGCCAGGGGAATCGAACCCGTAGCTGCTCCAAATCTTGGAGGCCCCTCACCAGAGGGTTATGGACGGTTTGGCTGCGCGTGAGCCGAATCTGCTAGGTCGGCACCGCGCAGGCACCGGCCTCGTTCAGGATACCGCAGTGCGGTCGGGGGCGGCGGACCACGCGATTTCGTCGACACTTCAGTTCAACGTCCATAGGATCGCCTCGTGAGTGACGCGCCCCACTCGTCGGCCCTAGCGCCAGACGGCGGGCGCCGCCAGTTCGTGGTATTCCAAGTCCCGCTGCTGGATCTACGTCCCGTGTTGGCGGATCCCGGTCTTAATAGGTTGGCGAGACCGACTTGGCCGGACCCGACGCCGGGGGTCGAATTCCTACGATCCATCGGCGGCGTCCAGGTGCGGCGATCGGGTCCGATCGCCGGCTGGGATGGAGAGCCTGCCTATTGTGACGCGCGTCGGCTAGTGAGATTCGTCGACGATCCCGGCACCTGCCGAGCGCCGTTCTCGGTCGTGTACCGCCGCTTATACGGCTTCCGGTACGGCTATCGGCTCGACATCGGCCTTGCCTGCGCGGACTCGGGAAGCCATCGGGTGGAGTGGCTCGTCGACGACGTCTTGCAGCTCCGGGTCGCCGTCGGCGGGAGGTCTGAGCACTCAAGAGCGTTGCGAGATGTCGGTCGCCCGCTTGCCCTCGCTGTCGCGCGTTCGACAGGCAGCGCACCGGTGGCGGTCGCGCATAACCCGGTGACTGACTGCGGCCCAGCGGTCCTCATTGAGTCGACGGTTGCCAACTCAGACGCTGCAGCGCTCTCTGCCCGAGTCCATGGATATATGGTCCCGTCGTACCGAATGGTAGGGACTCGCGGCCAACTGAAAATGGTTCGTCGCTTCCGAGGCACGCTCTGGAGAATGCACACGGAGCTCGAGTTTCTGCGCGGTGTAGGCCGAACCCATAGCAAGGGGAAGCTTCAGCTCGACCTGCAAGCACTCGCCGACCTGGTCGCCTCCCTGTCAACTAATCTCGCCAGCGTCAGGGACGGCAAGGTAGCCCGGCCGCCGTTGGTCGCGCTTGCGTCCGGATTCGGCAGACTGAACCTCAGGGAGCTAGAGCAGCTCGCAGACCTCGTGAGCGAAGAGAGCAAAGGACTGGCAACTCGCCTTCGGGTCGTTGTCGAGCGGGCACGGGAAGCAGAAGCCGTTGTTCAGGCGGCTCGAGGCGGCATACGGGTTGAGCGTTTTTATGCGAAGGAGGTCGTGATGGCCAACAAGACGGTGAAGATCAAGGCAAGCGGCAATGCGGTAGTGGCAGTGGACTCGGTGATCGCTGGTTCCTTCAACCGAATCGAGGGACGAGACGCAGATCTGAAAGAGGCGCTCGCCGACCTGCTGGCGACGGTGGAGAAGTTGAACAACCCAGACGCGACCGAGTTCGCCGAAGCGATGGTTCAGGCCGCTGCGGACGAGAAGAAGGCCGTGTTCCGGACAAGCTGGGATGCTCTGAAGTCGATAGCGCCGGTTGTCGGAACGATGGCGAATGTAGCCGCTGCGGTAGCCCGCTTTCTCGGCGGCGCGTAGCTCAGCTGCCCCAAAGCCGTCGCCACTTCTCCAGTTCCTTCTCTGGATTGGGGCTGGATGCTGCTGCGAGTGTGCGTGCCCGAACAGCGGCTGCAACCCGATCTGCCGCCAGCTTCGGGTCGTCATGCTCCCAGACGACGAGAACGAGCCATCCGGCCTCCGTGAGGCGGCGCTCGGTGTCCTCGTCACGGGCGATGTTGGCCTCAAGCTTCGCGTTCCACCACTCGGAGTTTGCCGAGCCTCGTCGGCAGTGCTCGGGGCAGCCGTGCCAGAAGCAGCCGCGCACGTCCACCGCGACCCGTGCGGGACCGAAGGCGATGTCAGTCGTACGACGGGAGTCCTTGAGCAGGCGACGGTGCAGGCGATAGCGCAGGCCGCGAGCAGTCAGCGCCCGACGTAGGAGCATCTCGGGCTCGGTGTCCTTCACGCGCTGCTGCCGCATCGCGCTCCGACGTCCCGGGCTCGGCGGGGTCAGCGGATCAGACGTCATCGGTCGAGCGCTGGCCCGTCCTCTGTCGGTCGCTGGCAAAGCCGGTCGTCTCGGACGGCAGTCCGAGGTACTCCACGAGCGCTCGGCGCACCACGTCGGTCGTCGTCACGCCGTCGCCCTTCGCCCGAGTCTGGGCCGCGTCCCAGACCTCGTCGGAGATCCGGACAGCGCGCGCTGTCGTTTTCGGCTGGTTCGCCATGCCGACATCATCGCGCGTCGTAGTGGTCGGCCGTGACCCAGACCCATCCCGTCAGGTCGTACAGGGGCGTCCCGTCGGCCGTCTCGCCCGCTCGCGGGAACTCGTCGGCGGGCTCGTCGGAGTCGATGACCGTGCACACGAGGGTGTCGCCGACCTCGGTCGCGTAGCCCCAGATCCCGTTCGGATCGTTGGCGCGCCAGGCGTCGAGGAACTGCCCGAAGGCCTTGACGGTCGCGAGCGGTCGGAGCCACCCGTTCCACCGCTCGTCGAGCACGCGCTCAGCCCTCAGCGCGAGTTCCGGCGTGATGTTCTCGGGCGCGCTCTCGATGTAGACGTCCACGGCACCATCCTTCATGACAGTTCCATCAGGGCTCGGAAGCGCTCCCGCTCGCGCTCCTGTTCCAGGGCGGCACGTCTCAACGCGGCCGTTCGTCGCCGCCGGGCGAGGCCTGCAAGGGGGATGTTGCACGCCAGGAGGAGAGCGACGAGGAGCAGCGGCGGGAAGGTCGAGCTCAGGAACAGCAGCATGACCATGGCAGCGATCTTGACGCGCATGCTCACTCCCTCCCGGTCGTCGTGCGTCCCTCGATGAGGATGGCCTGCACACGTGCGCGATCGATGTCGGCGACGAAGTGACTTGGGCCGTCGTTGGTCTCGGCCTCTGGTGAGCCAAGCGACCAGAGCCCGTCCTCGGCCTGCACCGCCATCACGTCGGCAAGGCAGTAGAGCGGATCAAGGTAGGTCGCCACGTCGGCAGGCGCGCCAGCCACGTGCAGGCGGATGACGAGATCGACAGTGGTCGTCTCCGTGGTGCTCATGCCGCCACCTGCGCAGTGACGTCGAGGCCGGACAGGTGGGCGCCGTGACGTGCGGCCGACTGGTGGCGCGAGGTCGTGAGGCTGTAGCGCGTGGTCGGGATGACCCAGGCGCCATCGACAACCCAGGCGATCGGGGTCGCGTAGGAGAACACGGCGTAGGTCGCGCGCTGGAACGACTCGATGTGCTCGCGGGGGAGGCGGCCGGAGTCCCATGGTCCGAAGTGCTGACCATGCGGGGCGCGGCCAGACAGGGCGCCGGACGTGGCGAAGGGGGACAGGTTGGCGATCGCCTGGTGAGCGTTGCCGGTGGTCGTGCGGACGATGCGGGGCATCGGATCTCCTTGGGTCGATGAGGTGTCATACACCTCGGGAGATCGGAGTATGCGCCAGGTGTATGACACCTCGCAAGTCCTCGACACAGGTTCGCTCGATTTGTTGTCGACGATCCCGACGATGGGCGCGGTTGGCCGAGCAGACGCCTGCCCTTGACCGCGTCACGGCCGTCGATCCGGGGGGTGGGGGAGGCCCCCTTGCTGACCTGCCAAAGCCGTCCTGTGGGGTAGCTGGGCCTTCAGGGGTTGTGGTGCGCCACCTGTCGGTCTGTTTACACGCCGCGTGGAAGCTCCCGCAGCAGGGTCGCTGACAGGGTCGCTGAGGGTCGCTGAGGGTCGCTGAGGGTCGCTGAGGGTCGCTGGGAAATCGCTAGCGACCCTGCCCCTGAGAGCGTGTATGCCCAGGTCAGACCCCTCTAGTGACTCAAACAGGGTCGCTAGGGACGCTGTAGGCGGTACCTCTTACTTGCGATTCTTGAGAAGGAGGAAGAAGGGGGGTGTGGGGGAAGAAGTACATAAGGGTGCCGGATCCAGCGTCCCTAGCGACCCTGTCTTCCGGCGGCGGCACCAATGGTCAGTGTCCGGGGGCGAGCATCCGCAAGGCCTGCACGCCTCTGGGTCAGCAATATCGGCCGATCTCAGCGAGAGGGTCGATAGGTCATCTACCGTAGATACGTCGGCTGGGAACACGTCCCGCCGTCCAGTCCACGAAGGAGCTCCAAGTTGTGAGGCCAGCCCCCAGGTTGGCCGAGCCCGAGTCAGCAGTCCTGCTGGCTCGGCGAGATCAGCATCTTGGAGGCATTCCGTGGCATTCACTCCGCCCAAGGGGCCGAAGCTCCTTCCCGACGGCCGCGAGGTCGTGGGCACGATCCAGGCGTCGTACGTCGTCGGCGTCACGCCGAAGTACTTCCCGACTCTGGCCGAGAAGCACGGTCTGACCCGCTTCGCCAGCAAGAACCCGCGCGGCGTGCCCGCCTACTTCTGGCTGGTCGAGGAGGTGCAGGCGCTCCGGGCCAAGCGCGACAACCTTGTCGCTGACGTTGAGCCGGGCGAGTTCATCGAGGCGCCGTTCGAGCGGGACGCCTGAGCGAGATGGCCAACGACATCAAGACCGCCGCTGACGTAAGCAGTGGGGGTCCTACGGCTCGGGGGAGTTCGCCGCCCGCCCGGCTGCCCGAGATCTGGGATTCCGCTGCGCAGTGGGTCGCGTATGGGCTCGCTCGCGGCCTGACGTCGGAGAGGATCCGGCACGACAAGTCGTTGCTCTACGTAGACGGCAAACCGGTCGACACCTACGACGCCCGAGACGCCATCGGTCGCGCCCTGGAATCCCACTCGTCTGCCACGCCCGCGCCTGCTCCCTCCGGGCAGCGCCCGAAGCAGCAGGAGAAGGGGCCCGGACTCAAGCAGATCATCGCCCACATCGAGGATCACTTCGACTTCTACCTGACCGAGGACGGCGACCTCTTCGCCATCGAGGTCGGGGCTCCGGCTCTGCCGATCATGCTCGGCGCTCGTGGCACGCGGTTGGCGCGCAAGGTCAAGGCGCACTTCTGGAACGAGAAGGACGCGAACGTTCCGGGGAAGGTGCTCGACGACGCGATGGAGATCCTCATCGCTAAGTGGGCCGAGGCCGGTGAGCGCGTCACGCTTCACCTGCGCGCGTACGCCGACGGAGGCCTGGTCGTCATCGACCTCGGCATCCCCGGGTCCTCGCGCTGCGTCGCCATCCGCCCCGGCAATTGGTCGGTAGAGGACCAGCCCCCGGCGGGCATCTTCTTCCGACGCCCCGCGTCCCTGCAGCCGCTCCCGGAACCGGCGGAGGACGGGTCGTGGGACGGCTTCCGCGAGACCCTCGGTCTCGCGGCCGACGATGAGCGCTGGCTGCTCGCTCGCGGATGGTTGGTCGCTTCGGTCTTCGGCGACGTCCCCCGACCGATCCTGTTCCCCATCGGCCCCCCCGGTTCGGGGAAGACCAACACCGGGCACGCCATCGTCAACGTGCTGGACCCCCGCAAGGAGCTGGGGTCGTCCTTCGGCAAGAGCCTCGACGACGACCAGGTCAAGGCGTCCTCCCGATTCCTCGTGGGCTACGACAACCTGACCTCGGTCTCGGAGAACCTCTCCGACCACGTCTGCCGACTGGTGACTGGCGACTCGACGGAGAAGCGGACGCTCTATTCCGACGATGGCCTGACCGTCCTGGCTTACAAGCGCACCGGCGTCATGACGGCCGTAACGCTGCCGTACTTCCGATCTGACGCACTCGAGCGAGTGATCCCGCTGTACTTCGAGCGCCGCGAGACCAAGGTGGCCGAGAGGGCACTGCGGTCCGCGTTCGAGGCCGCCCACCCGGCCGCGCTCGCCGCCCTGTGTGACGGCGTCGCACGGGTGCTGGACAGGCTGCCCGACGTGATGGCCGCCAACCCCCAGGGGCCGCGCATGGTCGACTACTGGATGGTCCTGCTCGCGCACGACGAGCAGTGCGCCGAGGCCTACCGCCTGTCGACGAAGAGCACGCTGCGCGAGGCTGGCGAGCAGGACCCCTTCGCCTCCGCGATCAGGGACTGGGTCGCGACCGACGCGCTGTGCATCAAGAGCGGAACGGCAACCGATCTCCTCGTCGCGTGGAAGCGCTGGATGGGCGAGGCAGGGAACTTCTTCGGCCCGCACGACACGTATGTGCCCAGGGACGGAACCCGCTTCTCGGCTGCGCTGACTCGCGCGACCGAGACGCTCGCAGCCATCGGTGTCCGCGTCGATAGCCGCAAGTCCAACGGCCGCCGCGTCACCACCATCAACTACCTCAAGCCCGAGGAGGACCAGTGACTCTCATCTGCCCGACGTGTTCGGCCATCCAGGGCATCCGGGAGCATTGCTGCCCGTCGGCTGCCCTCGACGAGATCGAGACTCTGCGCCGCGAGCGTGACGACCTGGCCGCTCAGGTGCGCGCGCTCAAGGACGAGAACGACATCCTCGAAGAGCTGCGCAGCGACGTCATGCGGGCCGCCGAGGACCAGGGGGTCTACCTGTGACCGACGACGAGACGTTCAACGACGAGGACCAGGCCAAGGCGCTCGACCTGGTCGCCGAGGCTGGGCTGACTCCGGCGATCGCCGAGGGTGAGGCACTGGTGATCCCAGCGGGCCTGACGGCCGACGCTCAGGCGCTCTACGCCGACATCGCCAACCGCTACACGCTCCGCCCCGACGAGTGGTCGGTGCTCGAAGCGGCGTGCCGGTCGCTGTCACTCGCCGAGGAGCTGACCCTTGCCTACGCGCGCGACCCGGAGCCGATGGTGCGGGCCTCGCATGGCGGGATGCAGGTCAACCCGCTGCTGATCGAGGCCGAGCGCGCACGCGACCGGATGGCGAAGCACCTGCGGCAGCTCCGGCTGCCGGACGAGTCCGGGCTCAGCCCGTTCTCTCACGCCGCACGTGGCCAGAAGGGCGGCCAGACCCGGTGGAGCCGAGAGGCCGAGCGGGTCGGGAAGTACCAGCGCGCCGCAGACGGACCCAACGACTAACGGAGGTAGACGTGGCAATCGATCGAAACGCAGTCCAGGTGGGCGAATTCTCCATGTTGGAGATCAGCCCCGACGACGGACACCCGCTGTACCCGGAGGCCGTGAAGCACATCGCCGCAGCCGGTGGCGACCTCGCGAAGGCGCGGGCGACCTTCGCCGAGGCCGTGCGCCAGTGGGAGCGCCTGCAGCGCTCTCGAGCCAAGGTGCCCGACGCGGTCATCAGCGGCCGTTCCGCCGGTGACGTGGCCGCGACGCGTGCGGAGGCTCTGGCTGGCCCGCCCTGCGTCGAGGACCGCGCGCGGGCGCTGCTTGCACCCGCTGGGCAGTCCGACCTGATCGCCTTGCGCCGAGCCAAGCACTTCCTCAATCACATCGAGCACCCGGAGGAAGCATGACCACCACGGCTAATACCTCAAGTACGAGCCCATCCAAGATTCGCCGCTACGTGGCCGAGCGAGACGGCATGCTCGCCGTGGTGCGGTCGATGCGGGGCGACGAGTCGCTGGTCGAGTTCGACGTCCGCCGAAGGCGGTGGGTGTGTTCGGGGCACGGCGCACGGGTCTGCGACTGCGTCAGCGCCGCCACTTTGAACCTTCCCCTCGCCGTGGCTCTGCGGGTCGCCGCCGTCATCGCACCCAAGCGGAAGGGTGGCGCCCTGAGCGCGAAGTCAGGCGGAGCAAAGGACGGTGAGTCGGCCAATCAGCGAGCGCTGGCGGAGGCGCTGGCGAGGTCGGCCAGCGAGCGGGCAGAGCGGGTTAGCGTCCACGACAGCCAGCACGAGCAGGCCACTGCAGCGATCACGACGCGACAGATGACAGACGCGGACAGGACGCGGCTGGCCGAGCGACGAGCTGCCAAGCGACGGAGCTACTCATGGTGAGGCGCATACACAACCGCTTCCGGCGGCTCGACAAGGCCTGCCGCGCCCCCGTCGAGCCTGATCCCGGAGCGGACGACGGCAGAGCGTCGAACTGAGTGTCGGGACGAAGTCCTACAACGACGAGAGAAGGGAGATCCCTTGAGTCCCAGCATCCGACTGGGGCCAGACACAGCGCCGCATTCGACGGCGCGGAAAGAGGCACCGTGAGCATCTTCAACGACAACACCCCCACCCAGGACGAGATCGACAGCGTCAAGTCCTCGAACCACTACGAGCAGGACATCGACCCCGACGGCCCGGAGCGCAGCGCCCCGATGACCGACAGCGAGCGTCAGGCCCTCAACGACGCCCTGCCGACGTCCCAGGGCGACAACCCGTTCGCCGACGTCACCTTCGACTCCAAGCCGCTCACCGAGTGGGTTCCGCCGAAGGTTCGCCAGGCCCAGCGCCAGGCCCAGCGCAACGTCGGCCGAGGCAGCATCAGGGCTGAGGAGGACCGGCTCTTCGAGATTGCCCGACACGATGGGCAGCCCGACGAGCTGACCGACGCCATCGCTGCGGCCCGCGCCGCGATTGCGAAGGCGTACGACGCCCAGCGCCAGGCCGCTCACCCCGAGGCCCCCGGCAAGGCCAAGAGCCCGAAGGCGAAGCAGGCTGCCGTCGATGCGCTCGACGACGCCAGGGCAGCCGTCCGTGACGCCATCCGGGTCTCGGAGCGCGAGGACATCCGGGAGGCCCAGCGATCTAACCTGGTCGCCGGGATCGAGCCGGCTCGCCAGCGTGCCGCCGAGGCCCTCACCGAGGCCGCTGCCGCGTTCGCGGAGTGGCAGAGCCTCATGGGTCAGGTCCGGGACCACGACATCGCCAGCGGCGCCTACGACAAGGCGTGGCACCAGCACAAGGACTCGCGGTCGGTCCGTCCCGAGGCGCTGGTCGGCGACCTGCGCCGCGCCCGCGACCTCGCCAACTCGGACAGCCCCTATTGGTCCGGCGAGTACCTGGCTGAGGACCCGACTCCCGAGGGCGAGCTGCCGGAGTGGACCGCCGAGGCACTGCAGCACGGCACGGAGTTCGACCAGTCCGTGCTCTGGCGGGTCCGCAAGAAGCACCCGGAGGACCACGTCGTCCGCGAGGCGATCGACCGTAAGGCGCTCGGTCACGTCTATCTGTCACCCGTGCCGGTCCTCTCACCCAGTGCGCGCGAGTGGGACCGCGCCATGGGCCGCACGGACTGACGCGGTGGGCCGCATCGACCAGCAGGTCGCCGAGCACCTCGCGCTGTCGCCTCATGATCGCGTCTACCGCCGGGAGCTGCGCGCCCAGCTCCCGGCGGGCACGGTCAAGCCGAGGCCTGGTGGTGGCAAGCACAACTCGGTGTCCAGCAAGGTCCGGGACTCCCTGTGCCTCTTCGAGCGGCATGGCTGGATTCGCCGGGACGCCGAGGCTGCCGCCGTCGAGATCCTCGACCGGGCAGCCCTGTGGGAGTTCTCCCAGGGATAGCAGCTAGCAGAGTCAGAGGCCCCCGAGCAGTTCGACGCTCGGGGGCTTCAACATGCTTCGTCGTGATCAGCGAACCGTCTTGGTTCCTCGCACGACGTCGAACCAGTCGAGGAACTCGGCGACCGTGCCGATCTGCTTCACGCGCTCATGCAGCGCGGTCTGGTCGTGGCCCGGCAGGAAGTCCTTGCTGCTGACGCTCCCTCCGCAGCCGCAACGGCACGGCTTACCGTCCACGTCATCCTCGAAGTACGTGACAGGGTTGCGGACGCCCTGAACGGGGGAGGTCTTGCCGACGTACTTCTCGAAGACCGGGTGGCCCTCGCGCAGGATCTCGCCGTTGACGACGCTTCGGTTGCCGCGCGCCACCGGCTCGATGGAGTCGATCTCGATGGCCTGGCGCACGATCCCGTCGAAGGAGACGATCATGTAGCGCTCCTTGTTGGCGCGCGGACCGAGCTTCCAGCAGCCGTGGTTGGCGTCGTAGAGCGCGAGATCGCTCATGGTGGGGGAGAACCCGACACGGTCGCGGCCGAGCTCGTCCTGCTCGGGGTCGACGGGCCTCTCGGGGCCGAGGGTGATGTGCAACATGTGGCGCTCCTGGTGATAGTCGATAGTTCGCATACCCGGGTGTATGAACTATCGCTGTTTACCCATATAAAAGCAACCCCTAGAGACGAGGTTTATGGATTAGTCCTCGTCTGGCTCGTCGATCAGCCACGCGATCTCGATGCGGTCGAGGTTCACGACCTTGCCTCGACCGGGCCCCTGCTTCGGCCTCCCGGGCAACACGACCACAGGCTCAGCGAGGTTGTCGATGAGCAACTTGCGACGCCCTTCGAGGTTGGACGACTGCCAGCGCTCGGCGAACGTCTCGCCAGTGAGGTGGAGTGTGTCCTGCCGCCGGATCGGCTGAGCCTGGGCGGCTTCAAGCTTCGTGCGGGCTTCCTGGGCAGCCGCGAAGTTCTCGGCGCTCAGCGTCTCGCTCAGAGCCTTCTGGGCAGCGGCGTCAGCGGCCTTTGCTTCCTCAAGCTCCTCGCCGCCCATGAGCACCGTGCGGATCTCCATGTACGGCTGGATGCCGTAGCGCTTAAGGAAGCGGCGCTCGATCTCCTCGTCGCATGCCTTCGCGTTGATCGTCGCGCCGCCCGGGCAGGCCTGGCCCTTCGACTTGCCCATGCACGTGTAGCGCGTCGGGTAGGCCGTGCCGTCATCCTTCGGCCGTCCACCGGCCGTCGTGAGGTTCCCACCGCAGCCTCCGCACTTGCCGATGCCGCCGACGAGGAGATGGGCAGCCGGGCGACCACCGTTGTGCTTGACCCCGCCGTGTCGCTTGGGCTGCAGGCGTTCGGCGAGGGCGCGGTGAGTCGCGGGGTTGAAGACGTGCTCGCCGGATGGCGCGCTCAGCAGCGTGCTGATCAGGGAGGTGCGCTGCCACTCGCGACCTCGGCGGGTCTTGATTCCCTCGGTGCTGAGCCAGTGAACACAGGAGCGCACGCTGTCACCGCGCAGAAGTCGCGCGGCCACCTCCTCGAGCACGATGGCCTCTTCCTCCTTGCGTTCGAGGTACTTGCCGACCTTCCCGCCGTCCAGCGGGTCGGGGCGCTCGACGACCTGGCAGCCGTAGGGAATCGCGCCGCCCGGGAAGCGCTTCGTCGCGGCAAGGCGCTCCTTCGTCGCGACGTTGCGGTCCCGGATGCGCTCTCGCTCGGCACGAGCGACCTCGGCGGCGATGACGAACCGCCAGCGGAAGGCCTCGGAGTCCTTCTCGGAGTCGAGTCCGTCGACAGTGGCGAGACGAACGGGGGAGCGGACGACGGCGCCGGTGGTCGGGTCTTTGCCTTCGACGACGTCCAGCACCATCGCGGCGGCGTTTACACCCTCGCGCGTGAGCCGGTCGGAGTGGCTGCCGATGAGTGTCCCGACATGGCCTTTGCGAGCGTCGTCGAGCCAGGCGAGGAACTCGGGGCGGTTGCGGATCGCTCCGCTCTTCCCGTTGTCGATGTGGACGGCATAGACATGGAGACCGAGGCTCGCCGCGAGCTTGTGGCAGTCGTTGATCATCCCGTCGAGGCTGAGGTTCGATCCCTTGGCCTGCCTCGACAAGCGGATGTAGAGCGAAGCGCTCCCGACGACGTTGTTCATGCGAAAAGTATATATGTGTGAACATGCGGCCCAGCCGCATCGTCGTCGGCGAGGTGCGCGCCGAGGAGTGTCTCGACCTCCTGCTCGCCCTCAACGCCGGGCTGCCCGGCATGTGCACGCTGCACGCCAACAGCGCCCGTGAGGCCCTCGTGAAGATGTGCACCCTGCCGCTGCTCGCGGGCGAGAACATCTCGGCGCGCTTCGTGGTGCCCACCGTGGCCGCCTCGGTCGACCTCGTGGTCCACCTCGGCATCGACGAGCACGGCGTACGCCGGGTCGACGAGATCGTCTCCGTCCCCGGTCGCACCGAGGACGACGTCATCGAGATCGAGTCCGTCTTCGAGCGGCGAGGCCCCGAGCTGCGCTGGGTCGGCGGGATGCCGGCCCGGCCCGAGCGCTTCGCCCGGCTCGGCATCGACGTGCACCGGATCGTGGCCGGCGGCGCCTGATGGGTGCGCTCGTCGGCCTCGGGGTGGGCATCGGCCTGCTGCTGGTGTGGAGCGCGTTCTTCCTGCCCCGGCGTCCACGGATGGACGAGCGTCGCTCCGGCCGGCTCGCCGACCTGCTCGCCCGGGCCGGGCTGGGCGAGGTGTCGGTGACAGGCTTCGTCCTGCTCTGCCTGGTCGTCGGCGTCTGCGCGGCCGCCGTCGTCCAGGTGGTGTCCGGCACCCCGCCGGTCGCGGTCGCGTTCGGGCTGATCGGAGGCTCGCTGCCGGTCTCGATGGTCTCGGGGCGTGCGCGTCGGCGCCAGCGTGAGCTGGCCGAGGTCTGGCCCGAGGCCGTCGACAACCTGACCTCCGCCGTCCGCGCCGGGCTGTCGCTGCCCGAGGCGCTCGCGGGGCTGGCCGTGCGCGGTCCGGCGCCGCTGCGGCCGGCCTTCGACCAGTTCGCCCTCGACTACCAGGTGACCGGCCGCTTCGGCGACTCCCTCGACCGCCTCAAGGACCGGCTCGCCGACCCCGTCGGGGACCGCGTCGTCGAGGGCTTGCGGGTCGCGCGCGAGGTCGGTGGCGGTGACCTCGGTCGCCTGCTGCGCAACCTCTCGTCGTACCTGCGCGAGGACCTCCGCACCCGCTCGGAGATGGAGGCGCGCCAGGCGTGGACCGTCAACGGCGCGCGGCTCGCGGTCGCCTCGCCCTGGCTGGTGCTGCTGCTCATGTCCTTCCAGTCCGGCGTGATCCACCGCTACGCCTCCGGTGCCGGCGTGGTCGTCCTCGTCGTCGGCGCGGTGCTCTGCGTCGTCGCCTACCGGCTGATGATGCGGATCGGCCGGCTGCCCACCGAGCATCGGATCCTGGCATGACGCCGGCGATGTGGGGCGCCCTGCTCGGCGGCTGCGCGGCCGCCGGGCTGCTGGTGGTCGCGGCCCGGGTCCGCGCGATCCGCCGTCCCCAGCTCGCGCTGCGGGTGCTGCCCTACGTCCGCGACCTCCCGCAGGTCGGCCGCACCCCTGGCCTGCGGGTCCCCTCACCGCCGACGTCCGCGACGGCGGGCGTCTTCGGCCCACCTCTGCGGGCGGCGGCCGACACGGTCGAGCGGATCCTCGGCGGCGCGAGCTCCGTACGCCGCCGGCTGGCGCGCGCCGACCTCGACAAGACCGTGCACGAGTTCCGGATCGAGCAGGTGCTGTGGGGCGTCGGCTGCTTCGCCGCGACCGCGGCCGTCGGCGTCCTGCGGCTGCTCACCCACCCCGGGTCGCTGCTCGTGTGGACCGTGCTGTGCGGGATCGCGTTCGTGACCGGGGTGCTCGCCCGCGACACCCACCTCACCCACCAGGTACGCCGCCGCGAGCGCCAGGTGCTGGCCGAGTTCCCGACCGTCGCCGAGCTGCTCGCCCTGGCGGTCGCGGCCGGCGAGAGCCCGGTGGCGGCGCTCGACCGCGTCGTGCAGCGCAGCGGCGGCGCGCTGTCGGCCGACCTGGGCCGGGTGCTCGCCGACATCCGCACCGGCGAGCCGGTCGGCGCCGCCTTCGACCGGCTCGCGGCCGCCAGCGGCCTGCCGCTGGTCGCCCGCTTCGCTCAGGGCATCGCCGTCGCGGTCGAGCGCGGCACGCCGCTCGCCGACGTGCTGCACGCGCAGGCCGCCGACGTCCGCGAGGCCGGACGCCGCGAGCTCATCGAGTCCGCCGCCCGCCGCGAGGTCCTGATGATGGTGCCCGTCGTCTTCCTCGTCCTGCCCGTGACGGTTCTCTTCGCCTTCTGGCCCGGCGTTGTGGGCCTGCACCTGACCACCCCCTGACCCCACTCACCTCTTGGAGGAGACGATGCGACACCTGCTGATCCGCTTCCACCTGTCCCTGACCCGCGAGCGCGACGAGCGCGGCGACGTGCCCGGCTGGGTGATGATCACCGTGATGACCGCCGGCCTGGTCGTCGCGATCACCGCGGTCGCGGCGCCCCAGCTGCAGTCGATGCTGGCGTCGGCGCTCGACAGCGTGAAGTAGCCACCCGTGCTCCTCCGGCGCCGGCGCGGCCAGCGCGGGTCCGCAGTCGTGGACTTCGTGCTGGTGCTCGTCGTGCTCGTGCCGGTCTTCCTCGGCGTCCTCCAGGTCGCGCTGGTGATGCTGGTCCGCAACACCCTCGCGTCGGCCGCCTCCGAGGGTGCCCGGTACGCCGCGACCCTCGACCGCGGGCCGGCCGACGGCGCCGCCCGCACCCGCAGCCAGATCGACGGCGCGATCTCCGGGCGGTTCGCCCAGGACGTCGACGCCCACGAGGCGGTGGTCGACGGACAGCCCGGCGTCGAGGTCACCGTGCACGCGGTCGTGCCCGCGCTCGGCATCGGCGGCCCCGGCATCGAGCTGACCGTGACCGGCCACGCCGTCGAGGAGCAACGCCCGTGAGACGGCCGCGTCGCCGTACCCGCGGCGAGGAGGGCAGCGCGCTGGTCGAGCTGGTCTGGCTCGGCATCCTGCTGCTGATCCCGATCGTCTGGATCGTCGTCTCGGTCTTCCAGGTGCAGCGCGGCGCCTTCGGGGTCTCCGGCGCCGCTCGCGCCGCCGGCCGCGCCTACGCGCTCGCCCCGACCGACGCCGAGGGCCAGGCTCGCGCCGAGGCCGCGGCGCGGCAGGCGCTCAGCGACCAGGGGCTCCCGGACGACGCGCCGGTCCGCGTGACGGTCACCTGCACGCCGTACCCGCACGACTGCCACAGCGGCACCTCGGTGATCACGGTCGTGGTCGCCTCCCGCGTCGACCTGCCGCTGCTGCCCGACGTGCTCGGTGGAGGAGCGCCGAGCTTCGCGCTGGACGCGACCCACACGGTGCCGATCGGTCAGTTCCAGGAGGTGAGCAGTGCGGCGCCCCAGGGGTGAGGACGGCCAGGCGACGCTGATGATCATCGGCTTCGTCTTCGTGCTGGCGATGGCGGTCGCGATGGTCGTCGACGCGTCCGCGGCCTACCTCCAGCGACAGGGCCTCGACACCGTCGCCGACGGCGCCGCCCTGCGCGGCGCCGACCTCGGCGCGAGCGGCCGCGAGGTCTACACCGGTGGCGTCCCGACCGGTCGCCTCGACGTCACCGCCGACGCCGTGCGCAGCGCCGTGCACGACTACCTCGCCGCCTCGGGCGCGTACGCCGCCTACCCGGGTCTCACCTTCGAGGTCGCCGTCCACCCCGCGACCTCCAGCGTCGAGGTCCGCGTCAGCGCCCCGCTCGACCTCCCGCTCACCGTCCCGGGCTCACCGGGCATCGCGAGCATCGGCGCGACCGGGTCGGCGGTCGTGGTCGCCGAGAGGTGACGTGCTGCGAGGTTTGTTGTCGGTCATCCACATAGCGACGACCCGGGCCGCCACGAGTGAGCCGGCGACGAAGAGCGCCATCACGAGGGGCCGGTCGAGGACGCCGTTGACGAAGGCCTGGTGGCGCCAGACGTCGGCGGCGTCGACGTAGAAGTCGTCGAGCACCGCGCCGGGGACGATCATCACCAGCTGGAGCACGGCCAACGGCGTGAAGAGGCGGCGAGCCAGCGGCCCCATCCGGTCGGCCGACAGGGCCAGGGCCGGGGTCGCGCAGGCGAGCAGCTCGAGGCTGGTGCGGTAGCCGTAGAACTGGTCGCCGCCGCTGAACCGCACCAGCAGTCCCTGGATCGCCAGGTAGACGAGGCCGCCGACGAGCAGCGAGCGGCTCCAGTCGGGGAGGTCGCGCCAGGCGCGCACGAGAGCGGGGGTGAGCAGCGCGACGAGCGGCGTCCAGACGAGCAGGCCGCGGTCGGGGGAGACGAAGAAGCCGAGGAAGTTGACGACGTTGACCGCGTTGCCGGCGGCGTTCCCGGTGAAGTCGCCGGCGCGGTAGCCCGAGCTCGGGTCCCAGCGGCCGTACATCCAGTGCGTCCACACCATCATCAGCGCGAGCATCCCGGCGCTCACGGCCCCCACCCGCAGCGCGATGGACGGCCGGCGCCGCACGCACGCCACCCCGACGCCGAGGACCGCCACGATCACCGACGCGTGCAGCCGTCCCCAGAGGATGACGCCGCCGAAGAGTCCCACCAGCCACCACCGCCCGCGGTCCGCCGCCCATGCCGAGCCGATGATCCCGAAGCTGGTCAGCGTGTGCGGCCACACGCCGTTGGCGGCCACGCTCCACATCGGCGTGGTCAGCCCGAAGAGCAGCGCGGCGAGCAGCGCCCGCCGGTCGCCGAGGTGGCGGCGCAGCAGCGAGAAGAGCAGCGTCACCGTGCCCGCGGTGACCAGCGCAGCGGTGATGCCGCCGGGGACCGCGGAGACGGTGCCCGGCCGCAGCAGCCAGTACGCCGGCACCACGGCCGCGATCACCCCGGGCGCCCGCCCGACCGCCTCGCGCCCGTCGGCCGTCTCGACGATCCAGGTCTCCCGGATCGGGTTGTCGTCGAGCCGGGGGAAGTCGGGGATGTGCGGCACCGGGTCGCCGGTCAGGGCGATGTGGCGGGCCGCGAAGTCGGCGGTGAAGACGTCCGGGCTCGGGTCCGGACTGATCGTCAGCAGGTAGACGAGCGCGACGCCGGCGTACAGCGCCAGCGGCACCCACCAGCGTCGGACCACGGGCGACATTCTGGACGCCGCCCGACCGGCGGTGGCAGGGCTCACGCGTGGGTTCGTCGGCTCTTCACCCGCCGTACACCGACACGCCCGGCCCGCGTGGGCATCCCGTCCCCGGTGCGCAACATCCTGCTCGACAACCGTCTATCGCGTGTCCACGGTGTGCCCGAGTGTCCCCGAGAGTGAGCGAGACCGGAGTGAAGCTGGTCGTCCAGGTGCCGTGCCTGAACGAGGAGGCGACGCTTCCGCACGTCCTCGGCTCGATCCCCGACCGGATCGACGGCATCGACGAGATCGAGGTCCTCGTCATCGACGACGGGTCCTCGGACCGCACCGTCGAGGTCGCGGAGGCGTACGGCGTCCACCACGTCATCCGGCACCGCCGCAACCAGGGGCTGGGCCGGTCGTTCACCGACGGGGTCGACCACGCGCTCACCGTCGGGGCCGACATCGTCGTCAACACCGACGGCGACAACCAGTACCCCCAGCAGCGGATCGCGGACCTGGTCCAGCCGATCCTGCGCGGCGAGGCCGACATCGTCATCGCCGACCGCCAGGTGCAGCTGATCGACCACTTCTCGCCGAACAAGAAGCGGCTGCAGCGCCTCGGCAGCGCCGTGGTCAACCGGGCCGCCGGCACCGAGCTGCCCGACGCGGCCAGCGGCTTCCGGGCCTACTCGCGCGAGAGCCTGATGCGGCTCAACACCGTGACCCGCTTCTCCTACTGCATGGAGACGATCATCCAGGCGGGCTACAAGCGGATGGCGATCGCGAGCATCCCCGTCGTCACCAACCCGAAGACCCGCGAGTCGCGGCTCTTCCGCTCCCAGCGCCAGCACGTCTTCCGCTCGGCCGCCGCGATCGTCCGGGCCTACATCATGTACCGGCCCTACCTGGTCTTCGGCTGGGCCGCGGTGCTCTTCGGCGCCCTGGGCCTGGTGCCGTTCGCCCGCTACGCGTGGCTCGAGGCGTCTTCCGAGGGCGGCGGCCACCTCCAGTCGCTGCTGGTCGGCGCCGCACTCGTCCTGATGTCGTCGCTGTGCGTGATGCTCGGGATCATCTCCGACCTGATCCGCACCAACCGCTCGCTGATCGAGACCAACCTCGAGCACACCAAACGCGCGCGGTTCGGCGCGACCGCGGCCGAGCTGCCGACGGAGACGACCGTGCGGCCGGTGACGCCGAGGCGGGTGCCGCTGTGAAGCGCGCCTACACCTGCGTCCTCCGGGGTCTCGGCGGCCTGCTGCGCAGCCTCGGCGTCCTCGCCCGGCTCGAGCGCCGCGCGCCCCGCTCCCGCGTCGCGACCTGGGCGGTCTCGCTCTTCGCCATCTACGACATCGACGAGCTGGCCCGGCTCGACGTGCCGTGGTGGACCTTCGACTCGATCGACCACGTCGCCGACTTCCTGGCCGGCCGGCCGGGCGCCCGCGTCTTCGAGTGGGGCTCCGGCGCCTCCACGCTGTGGCTCGCCTCCCGGTCCGGGTCCGTGCACTCCGTCGAGCACGACGCGGGCTGGGCGGAGGCGCTGCGACCCCGGCTGCCGGCCAATGTCGACCTGACGCTGGTCCCGCCGACCGCCACCCCGGCGCCGGCCATCGGGTCGGCCAAGCCCGGTCACGCCGGGCTCGACTTCTCGACGTACGTCGCCGCGATCGACGAGACCCATGGCCTCTTCGACGTCGTCGTCATCGACGGCCGGGCGCGCGAGGCGTGCCTGGAGCGCGCGGTCGGCCGGCTGGCCCCCGACGGGCTCATCGTCTTCGACAACGTCGACCGGCAGCGCTACCGCGACGCCATCGGTGCCCTCGGCGGCCGGCTCGACGTGATCACGACGCGCGGCCTCACCCCGGCGCTGCCCTACCCGACGCGTACGGCGCTCCTCCGGCTCGCGGGACCGGCGTGACCCGTGCCCGTGCGCTGGACCTGGCGCGGATCCTCTTCGTCCTGCTGACCCTCGGCTGCGCTTGGCTGGGGTTCCGCGGTCGTGGCGACGAGATCGCCGACGCGCTCGCCGACACCAGCGCGCTCGGACTGGCCGCCGCCCTGCTCGTGACCCTCCTCGGCCTCGCGCTCACCGCGATCCTCTGGCGCCGGATCCTCGCCCGGCTCGGCTCGCCGGTGCCCGAGCGCGCGGCGTCGGCGATCTTCTTCGTCGGCCAGCTCGGCAAGTACGTCCCCGGGTCGGTCTGGAGCTTCGCGGCGCAGGCCCAGCTCGGCCGACGTCACGACGTGCCGGCCCGGCGCAGCGTCACCGCGTCCGGCCTCTTCCTGCTCGTGCACACGGCCACCGGCGCCGTCGTCGGCACCGCGGCGGTCGTGACCGGCGTGCTCGACGCCGGCGGCCCCCGCTGGCTCTGGGCGCTCGGTCTCGTGGCCGGCGCCGTCGTGCTGGCGCTCCCCGTCGTCCGCCGCGACGTCGGCCCCGCGATGGTCCTGATGGCCGGCGTCTGGCTCGCCTACGGCGTCGGCGTGCTCGCGCTGCTCGGCCCGGCCCGGGCCGGGCTCGACGACCTCCCCGCGATCATCGCGGCCTTCGCGCTCAGCCATGTCGCCGGCGTGCTGCTCGTCATCGCCCCGGCAGGCCTGGGCGCCCGGGAGGGGGTGCTGATCGCGCTGCTCGAGCCGGTCGTCGGCCTGGACGCGGCGATCGCGACCGCGCTGCTCGCCCGGGTCGTGCACGCGGCCGCCGACTTCGCGATCGCCGGGCTCGCCGCACTCCGCGCCCGGCGTACCGGCGTCCGCCCCAGCCCCGGGCTCCGCCCGGCCGACAGGAGGACCGACCTCTGATGAGAGATCTGTGGCGCCGGGCCGGCGCACACCCCTTCGCCGTCCCGGCGCTGATGTCGCTGCTGATCTGCCTGATCGGCGCCAACGTCGCGCTCTCGACCCAGATCCCCAGCTGGGGCAACGACGAGGCGCCCCACCTCGGGTACGTCGTCGCGCTCGCCCACGGACACCTGCCGACGATCGACTCGCCGATCGTCCGGAGCTGGGCCGACTACCCGCCCGGCTCGTTCGGCCTGGTCGGGTGGGACGGCGCGCACATGGACATCTGGACCGCCAACCACCCGCCGCTCTACCACGCGATGCTCGTCCCGCTCTGGTGGATCTTCGGCGGCGACCTCACCCACGCGGTGATCTCGATGCGGCTGGCCAACACGGCCGGCTACGGCCTCTGGGTGCTGCTGGTCGGGCTGATCGCGCGCGACCTCGTGCCGCGCCGTCCCGCCGTCGTCGCCCTGGCGACGGTGATCGCGGTGACACCGACGCTGGCGCTGCGCGCGGGATACCTGATGAACGACGGCTGGGGCTGCGCCGCCGCCCTGCTGATGATGTTGATGACGATCCGGATGCTGCGGGGCGGCCCCGGCGCGATCACGAACCGCCGGATCGCGGTCGCCGCGGCGGCCGGTGTGCTCGCCGCCGGCACCCGCGCGCCCGGCGTGCTCGTCGTCGCCGTCTGCTGCCTGACCCTGCTGCTCTGCCTCGGTCGCACCCGCCGCGGGCTGCTCGCCGCGGTCGTCACCGGCGGCGTGCCCGCCCTCGCGACCGGCTGGTTCTACCTGCGCAACCTGCACCTGTACGGCGACCTCACCGGGCAGGAGGCGCTGATCGAGAAGTTCCAGCGGGTGCCCGTCACCAGCCTGTCCGGGATCGGGGGCGTGCCCGGTCTCTGGGAGCCCCTGGTCGCCGCCTGGATCCCGCTGGTCGTCTTCCTGACGGTCGTGCCGTACGTCGTGGTGCGCCGGGTGCGGGCGGGTGCGATCGGCCCCGGCTGGCGGCCCGACCCGTCCTGGACGATGCTCGTCGTCAACGCGGGCCTGACCGGGGCCAACATCATCGGCTTCATCCGGATCGGCGGCGGCTTCCACGACCGTTACCTGATGACGGTGATGCCGCTCTTCGCCACCCTGGCCGCGCTCGCCATGCTCTCGGTCCGCCGCCGCCCGCTGCGGGCCGTGGGGGAGCGGTCGATCCACTTCGAGCGACGCGAGTGGCGGATCGCCGGGATGTGGGCGACCGCGATGCTCGCCTGGTTCGTGGTCGCGATCGCCTACCAGGAGTGGTACTTCGTCTACCGCCCCCAGGGCCACAACCTGGTCGGCGGACCGGTGCCCGCGCTGCTGCTCGTCGCCGCGGCGGTGGTCGGCGTCCTGACGCTGGTCGTGATGGCGCGGCGGGCGTCGCCGGCGGTGACCGAGCCGGTGCCGGTCAGCGAGCCGGTCCGCGGCGCGGCCTAGTGTCGCGGGTGGAAAGTATCTGGATGGTTGGTGTCGTCAGGGTGCGTGCCTGGCAAGGCGGCGTCGCGCCGGGCTACCGGGCGTCACTCCAGCGATGCCAACGCGGCCAGGTGCATGCCATGGCGGCTCGAGCCGTCCAACGACTTTTCTCCCGCGGCACTAGCGCCCCTTGACGCCCTTGCTGAGCGGGCCGAAGGCGCTGGCGCCGTAGGCGTTGCGAGCCCGGACGGCGAGCTTCCAGGTCCCCGTGCGGACCTTGATCTCCACGCCGGTGCGCCACGAGGGCTGCACGGAGTAGGTCGCGGAGACGCGCGGCACGCCGGAGACCACGCGGTAGATCCGCACCTGGTAGCCGGTGATCGGGTCGGTGGTGCCCGGCTTGGCCCACGACGCGAGGATCGTGCGCTTTCCGCCCCTCGCGCCACGCCGCACGGCCGGCGCGGCCGGGGTGCTCGGCGGGCCGGGCGCGACGGTCGGGGTCTCGGTCGGGTCGACCGTCGGGGTGACAGTGGGCGTCTCGGTCGGGTCCGTCGGGACCGCGTCGCAGCCGGTGACGCTCAGCGTGTAGGAGCCGAGGCTGCCGTAGTCGTCGTACCCGGTCGTCCTCGACCCGCGGCCCACACCGTCGACCGCGACGTAGTAGTCGCCGGCGGAGAGGGTGCGGGCCAGGACGGCGTTCATCCCGGACGCGACCAGGGCGCTCACCTTCGACGAGGTGGGATCGACGGTGGCCACGGTGCTCCCCGAGGCGTCGAGCAGGGTGAGCTGGACGTCGAGGTCGGGGCTGTACGCCGCGGGCTCGGCGTCGATCGTGGTCGCGCCGGAGCAGGCGCCCAACGACCAGACGTCGACATCGGTGCGTCTGCCGATGACGGCCGTGCCGCCGGTCAGCGCGGCGGCGGTGCCGACGGTGTCGCCGGCCTCGTCGGTGCGGTAGGGCGCGTTCCGCGCGATGACCGCGACGTCGTCCTGGGTGCCGTCGTCGGTGAAGGTCCTCGACCCCGAGTACCAGCCGTTGGTCCACTGGATGATCGGCTGGGCGCCGCTGCCCATGATCGGCGCCCAGCCGCCCTGACCGGCGTAGTACTCCGCGGTCGCGGAGCCCCAGTGCTGGAGCCCGAAGGTGTGGCCGACCTCGTGGCTCACGCTCTCGGAGACGTTGAGGAGGTCGCTGAAGGAGTGGGCGCAGACCCAGGCCGGCAGGTAGTCGTCGCCGACCTCGCCGAACACGCCGACGTACGCGACCCCGGTGACGCCGACGCCGCCGCAGACCGCGCTCTCGATGGTCGCCGAGCCGGTGATCATCGCCTCCATGCCGTAGACCTGGTCGCTCGGCGACGACCGCACGAGCTGCGCGTTGGTCGGCGGCTCGGTGGTGACGTCGATGTCGAAGGGCGCGTAGTCCTCCGAGACCCGCAGCCATGCCTGCTGGACGAGGTTGCGCTCGGCGGTGCTGAAGGAGGAGCTGTCGCCGTCGATGTCGTACGGCGTCGCCGTGAGCGTGCTGCGCCCCGACTCCTTGTTCCACTGGGTGCCGGTGACCGTGCCGCCGGTGAAGTTCAGGTAGAGCGTGCGCTGCGACCCGGGGTCGCTGTGCAGCGAGAAGGCGTCGCTCGCGGGGAAGGGGAGGTCCTGGGTGGTGGCCGCCCGGGCGGCGGACCGCGCGGGGTAGCGGGCGGTGTCGCGGTAGAAGAGCCGTCCCGAGGTGTCCAGCCAGGCGGTGTCGTCGGATCGCAGCAGCTCGGCCAGCCCGGCGGAGGTCATCCCGTTGGCGGCCGCGGTGTCAGCGACCGCGCTCCGGTCACGCAGCGCGGCGAGTGCGTCGCGGCCGGTGACCGAGGAGGACAGGTGCACCGGTGCCCGCCAGCCGTCCGCGACCGCGGGTCGCGGCGCCGCCTGCGTGGTCACGACGGGCAGCAGCGCGCCGACGCACGCCAGCGCCCCGAGGGCGGTCAGGGTGAGCAGGTGGGGAGTCGGTCGGCGCACGATCACCCAGTGTGGGGCTCAACCGGCGCTCGTGGAGACGAAATCCGTCCGGAAGTGCCTCGTCCCGCCCAGGCTCGGCAGGAGCGCGAACGCCGGGACCGGTCGCCGACGGTCCGACCGGCGAGCGGTTTCGGCTCCGAGCCGGGCGGGAAGAGGGCGGGAGACGACGGCTCGGCTATCGGGGGAACGATGACGGAAGCGACGCTCAGCACTGGCGCGCGACGGCGGCTCGACCGCCTCGGTGCGCTCCTCGACCCGGATCTCTACCGGGTGACCACGCCGACCACCGGCTCCGACCGCGCGCAGCGCGTCGAGCTGCTGGTCGACCCGACCGGGTGGGTGATCGACGTACCCACCGTCCGGCTCACCGAGCAGATGCGCGACCCGCTCACCCTGTGGGCGGTCGTGCAGGAGGCTCTGATGACGGCCGACCTGCGCCGGATGGCCGCCAACGCGGAGCTCCGCGGCGACGGCGAGGAGGAGGCGCACCTCGGCCGCCAGCTCATCGCCGGCGAGCGCCGGGTCGAGCCCCGCCCGCGCCCCCGGCTGCCGCGGCTCGAGCGGCCGACCGCTCGCGTCGACGACCCGCGCCGCGAGCCCTTCCCCGACCGCGACCAGGTCGTCGTCGGGACGTCCAAGTACGCCGAGGTCCGCGTCCGCGTCGGCCTGACCATCGGGGTCGTCGGCCTCGAGGCGGACCGCGACTGGTTGAGCAACGCCCCGGAGCCCGAGGTGCGCTACGCGCTCAGGGAGGCCTTCCGGGACGCCTACGAGAAGGGGGAGCCGGCATGAGGCCCAGCGACGGAGGCGGCCCGCCGCCGTACGGAGAAGCACCCGAGGACCACCCGGACCACGGCGTCCCGCACGCCCCGGCCGGCGGCTTCTCGGTCGAGGCCAAGGACCTGATCGGCGCGAGCCACACTTGGGACGACGTGTCCTCCAGCCTCAAGAAGGTGCTGAGCCTCTGCCAGCCGGGGGAGGGGTACGTCGGGATCTTCGGGATGGCCGACACGCTCTACACGACCGGCCAGTTCCGCACCGACTTCAACCACTCGATCTGCCAGGCGGCCTTCGACGGCTCCTACATCACCTCCTACATCGCGGACGGTCTCGTCGAGACGGCCAACGACTTCTCGCACACCGACACCGACCAGGCCGCCAACTTCCGCACCTACACGAACGAGGTCAGCGATGGCTGAGGCATCCAAGGACCCGGAGGTCTTCCTGACCCAGGTCAACGACGCGATCGACGACGTCACCGACGCCGTCAACGGCTTCATCAAGGCGATGGCCAACTTCGTCAACGACCACCTCACCGAGGCGGGCGGCATCCTCGGCACCATCGCCGGCGGGCCCCTCGGCGGCATCCTCGGCGGCCTCGCGGGGCACGAGCTGGAGAAGAAGTTCGACGCCGCGCAGGACCAGGTGTGGGCGGCGTGGGAGGACGGCCAGAAGAAGATCCGCGAGTCGATCGGCTCGATCCTCGGCGACCCGCTGATGATGAGCTCGATCAGCAGCGCCTACCGCGACTCCGTCCGCGAGCTCGGCACCATCGAGACCTCGCTGAAGGAGGTCAACGGCCTGCTCGACGCGAGCTGGACCGGCCGCGCGTACGGCGCCTACTCGACGGCCTCCGGCACCCAGACCGACGCGGTGTCCGGGATGAGCGAGATGCTGCTCAACGCCGCCGACCTGCTCGACGACAACTCGCTCACGCTGGTCAACCACTGGAGCGACCAGCTCCAGAACATCGTCGACCTCGCCGGCAACCTCGCCGCCAGCGCCGGCAAGATCGGAGACGCCGGCAACTGGGCCTCGCTGGGCGCGGGCGTCGCGGTCGAGCTGATCGCGGGCGTGGTCTCCGACATCAGCAACGTGGTCACGACGTACATCTCCTACTGGGCCAGCCTCAACATCGGCTCGGCCGGCGACTGGGACGGCCTGACCGCCTCGTTCGGCCACAACGGCCTGCCCAACGAGACCTGGCCGCGGCCGTCCGAGGCGCTCAGCGGCGCGATGAACGACCCGTGGGAGGCGGCCTGACCTACGGCCGCAGCGTGACCTGCGTGGTCCCGTCGGTAGTCCCGTCGGCGGTCGTGTAGGTGCGGGCGACGTCGAGCACGTGCGCGGCGTCGGCGCTGCTGTCGAAGACGAGCTGGTCGCTCCGGAAGCCCGGGCGGGTGACGTCGCTCGGCACGGTCAGGGTCGGGTCGTCGCCGTCCAGCGTGGAGCTGTCCTCGGTGGAGGTCACCTCGACCCCGGACACCGTGGTCTCGAGGCGCACCACCGCCCAGGCTGCGCCGGCGTCCGCCCAGCCGGGGCCGCTGACGTAGGGCACCAGGTCGAGCTCGGCACTGCAGAGCAGGTCGAGGTCCGCCGGCGGCCGCAGCCGCTGGTCGGAGCAGTCGATCAGCGGAGCCCGCGACCCGGTGGCGTCGTACAGCGCCGCGGCGTCGCCCTCGTCGACCCGGCCGCCGGAGCTGACGGTCTGCACGACGCCGTCGAAGTCCACCTCGAGCCGTACGTCGTCGCTGCCGGCCACGGCGACGAAGAGGGCGGGGTCGTCGTCGAGGGCCTGGTCGATCGGGTAGCGGTCGCCACCCGCGACCAGGGTCACGGTCGGCGTGACGTCGTCGTCGAGGACCATCGCCTTCTGGGTCGTGCTCAGGCCCGCGCCCGGGTCGAAGGTCCACCCGACGCCGACGAACGCGCCCCCGTCGGGCGGGTCGTGGTCCTCCTGGTCGGCCGCCTCGTCCGCGGCGACGCTGTCGACGGGCTCGCCGAGCAGGACCGAGAGCCGGCCGGTCGGCAGCTGCACGACCGCGGCGTCGGTGCCGAGGGCCTGGACCTCCGCAGCGACGGTGTCGCCGGCGTCGGCGCCACCGCCGAGCAGGGCGCACCCGGCGGCCGCGAGCGCCACCACGGGCACGAGTGCCGCCGTCCTCGCTCCGAGTCGCATGGGGTGGACCCTAGCGAGGCCACTACCCGCACACTGGCCGTCGCGGCCGGGTCGGTGGCACAGTGAGGCGATGTCTCGGACCATCAGGATCGCAATCGCGCTCGCGCCGGTGGCGCTGCTCGTCGGCCTGCTGAGCGCGGCGCCGGCGTCGGCCGACAGCCCGTCGGACCGCTACGAGAAGCAGGCCTTCGCCGCGACCAACCAGCAGCGGGACCGGCACGACCGCCGTGACCTGCGCTCCCAGCGGTGCGTCGAGGGCTTCGCCGAGCGGTGGGCCCGCCACATGGCGCGCACCGAGGACATGGTCCACCAGTCGCTCGGCCCGATCATGCGCCGCTGCCACCTGACCATGGCCGGCGAGAACATCGCCTACGGATTCGCGAGCGGCCGATCGGTGGTCAACCAGGGCTGGATGCACTCCGAGGGCCACCGCGAGAACATCCTGCGGCCGCAGTACCGCCTCATGGGCATGGGTGCCCGCCGCGACGACGACGGTCGGTGGTGGATCTCCCAGGTCTTCGGTCGCCGTTAGGACTGCACGCCGCGGACCCGTAACCTTGACCCTCGTGGCAGGACCGGACTTCGACGCAGAGATCAAGCAGCTCCAGACGACGATGGGGACGATCGAGCACGTGCTCGACCTCGACTCCATGCGCGCCGAGATCGCCGACCTCGGCGAGCAGGTCGCCGCGCCGGACCTGTGGGACGACCAGGCCAACGCCACCCGCGTGACCGGCCGCCTGTCCGCCCTCCAGGGCGAGCTCGAGCGGATCACCTCGCTGCGCAGCCGGATCGAGGACCTCGGCGTCCTCGTCGAGCTCGCGCAGGAGGAGGGCGACGCCGACTCCCTCGCCGAGGCCGAGGTCGAGCTGGGCCGGCTGCACAAGTCGGTCGAGGCCCTCGAGGTCCGCACCCTGCTCTCCGGCGAGTACGACGAGCGCGAGGCGATCGTCTCGATCCGCTCCGGCGCCGGGGGCGTGGACGCGGCCGACTTCGCCGAGATGCTGATGCGGATGTACACGCGCTGGGCCGAGCAGCACAAGTACCCCGTCGAGGTCTACGACGTCTCCTACGCCGAGGAGGCGGGCATCAAGTCCGCCGAGTTCGCGATCCACGCGCCGTACGCCTACGGCACCCTGTCGGTCGAGGCCGGCACCCACCGCCTGGTCCGGATCAGCCCGTTCGACAACCAGGGCCGCCGCCAGACCTCGTTCGCGGCCGTCGAGGTCGTGCCGGTCCTCGAGCAGACCGACGAGATCGAGGTGGACGAGAACGACATCCGGGTCGACGTCTTCCGCTCGGGCGGCCCCGGTGGCCAGTCGGTCAACACCACCGACTCCGCCGTCCGTCTGACCCACATCCCGACGGGCATCGTGGTCAGCTGCCAGAACGAGAAGTCGCAGCTGCAGAACAAGGCCTCGGCGATGGTGGTCCTCAAGGCCAAGCTGCTCGCGAAGAAGAAGGCCGAGGAGGCTGCGCTCAAGAAGGACCTCAAGGGCGACGTGGCCGCCGCCTGGGGCGACCAGATGCGCAACTACGTCCTCAACCCTTACCAGATGGCGAAGGACCTGCGGACCGGCTTCGAGGTCGGCAACCCGCAGGCCGTCTTCGACGGCGACATCGACGGCTTCATCGAGGCCGGCATCCGCTGGCGCCGCGGCGCGGAGAAGGCCGAGTCCAACTAGCCGGGCACGCCGCCGACCGTCGTACCTGACGAGATGGTCGTGTTTTCGCGAGATCCACGACCGTAACGTCAGGTACGACGCCCCCTGCCGGTGCGGCAGAACCTGTTCTAGGGTCGGCCGCATGAGGCGTGACCACTGGCGGCGCTACAACGACGCGCTCGACCCGGCGACCGACTACGTCGACATCTACGCCAAGGTCGTGGCCCACGAGTTCCCGTGGGACATGAACCAAGCGCTCGGCTTCGCGCTCTTCCGCACCTACGCCGTCCCCGGCATCGGCCGACTGCTCGACGAGACGGGCGAGTTCACCGCCAGCACGCAGAAGCGGTACGACGACACCGCGCTGCTGCTCGAGCCGCCCAACCGGCTGGGCTTCGAGGACCCCGAGTCCAAGGCCGCGATCCGCCGGATCAACGCCATGCACCGCGCCTACGACATCCCCAACCACGAGTTCCGCTACGTGCTCAGCACCTTCGTCGTGGTCCCGAAGCGCTGGCTCGACGACTTCGGCAAGCGCCCGCTGACGCCCATCGAGCTCGAGGCGAGCGTGCAGTACTACCGCACCCTCGGCCGGCACATGGGCATCCAGGACATCCCGGAGACCTACGCCGGCTTCGAGGAGCTGATGGACTCCTACGAGGCCGAGCACTTCGCGTACGACGAGGGCGGCCGCCGGGTCGCCGACGCCACCCTCGCGCTGATGGTCGGCTTCCAGCCACGGATCGCCCGGCCGGTGATGGGCGTCTTCAGCCGGTCGCTCATGGATCCGCCGCTGCGCGCCGCGTTCCGCTACGCCACGCCGCCGGCGTGGGTGATCGCCGCGTCGCGCGGCGCGCTCAAGGCCCGCGCGCTCCTGCTCCGTGCCTTCCCGGCGCGCAAGGAGCCGAAGCTGGTCGAGGACCTGCCCCAGATCCGCAGCTACCCGGACGGCTACCGCGTCGAGGAGCTCGGCACCTTCCCGGTGCCCGGCCAGCGGGGCTGCCCGGTGCGCCACGGCGACGCCACGGCGGAGCCGCTCAGCAGTTGACGACGACCTCGCCCGCGCAGGCGTCGTCGCCGCCGCGACCGTCGATCGTGTCGGTGCCCTCTCCTCCCTGGAGGATGTTCGGGCCGTCGGTCCCGTAGATCGTGTCGTCGCCGGCCGTGCCGAAGACGTTCTCGAAGGCGAGCGCCCCGAAGTCGCCGTAGGTCGCCTGGCTGACGCTTCCCGCAGCGAGGTCGACGATCACGCCTTCGCCGTCGTACCAGAACCCGACGAAGTCGTTGCCCGGCCCACCGTCGACCGACGGGCGCGAGGCGGCGATCTGGACGATGTCGTCGCCCGGGCCCGCGGCGATGCTCGGCTCCGCGGCGAAGGAGACCGCGATCTCGTCGTCGCCCGCGCCCGCGCTCAGGGATCCGGACCCCGTCACGGTCGCGACGTCATCGCCGCCGCCGAGGTCGACGAGGTCCTCGCCACCCTCGTCGACGTACGTCTCGGCCCTGCTGCTGCCGGCGAAGACGTCATCGCCCGATGTGCCGTGGTAGACCTCGATGCGCCGAAACCGGTCGCTCTCGTGGCCGGACTCCTGCCCGGCCGGCACCGACACCTGCACGCCGTGACCGGCGAAGGTCAGCGAGTCCGTGCCCGGCCCGCCGTCGAAGAGGTCCCTCCCGCCGCGGGCACGGTCCGCGTCGTGCAGGTGGTCGTCCCCGGCCCCACCGCAGACGATGTCGGACCCGCCGCGGCCGCCGGTGAAGAAGTCGTCACCGCCTCCGAGCACGATGACGTCGTCGCCACGGGTGCCCTGCACCTCGTCATCGCCGTCACCGAAGACCATCGTGGCCTTCTTCCCGCCGCAGGTCGGCACCGCCTCGGCGGCGGGGGCGACGGCCAGCAGGCCGGGGACGAGCAGCAGGACGGCCAGGGCACGGCGCACGCAGGAACCTCCGAGATCGGGGCGCCTAGGACGACGCCTGCGCGACTGTGACACACCACCGCCCCGCGCGTTCGAGGATCGCGGCAGATCGGTCCTGCGTGGTGAGGGAGCAGGAGAGCCAGGCGTCGCCGAAGAGGCCGTGGAAGCTGGTCGTCACCGCTCCGTCGGCGCGGCAGCGCACCGCGGCCGTCGGAGCGCCGTACGCCGGGGCGTCCGCGATCGTCGTACAGCCCCGCTGACCTGCGGCGGAGCGCGCCAGCACCCGCGCCTGCCGGATCGTCACCGGCGGCGCGAAGACCCAGGCCCGCGCCTCGCCGCCGTCCGAGGTCCACGAGCAGCCGTACTCGTGCACGACGTCGGTCACCCCTGGCTCGACCTCGGCCCGGTCGCCGTTGGACCAGGTCCTGCTGTCGGTGACGGAGCCGCCGAGCGCCTCCTCGACTGCGGCGGGAGCGACCCGGGCGCAGAAGCCGGTGCGGCCCACGACCAGCCCCGAGGAGTCGAAGTCGTCCAGTGGGGTGCTCGACGGCGTGGGCGCGCTGGTGGGTCCGGAGTCCCCGTCGTCGCACCCGCCGAGCCCGAGCGCGACGAGCAGCGCGACCGCGCCGAGAGCGGCCACGGTCGTGAGGCGGGACACGGGAGGCACGCCCGACAACCTATGCGGTCCGCGATGCGCTCAGGCGGTGCGGTTATCGTCGATTCCCGTGATCCGCTTCGAGAAGGTCGTCAAGACCTACGCCGGCCAGGTGGCCCCTGCGCTCGACCAGGTGTCGGTCGATGTCGAGAAGGGGGAGTTCGTCTTCCTCGTCGGCACCTCCGGCTCGGGCAAGTCGACCTTCCTGCGGCTGGTGCTCCGGGAGTACCGCCCCACCGCCGGGCGGGTCTACGTCGCGGGCAAGGAGATCAACCGGCTCGCCAGCTGGAAGGTCCCGCGGATGCGCCGGCAGATCGGCACCGTCTTCCAGGACTTCCGGCTGCTCAACAACAAGACCGTCAACGAGAACGTCGCGTTCGCGCTCCAGGTGATCGGCCGCTCGCGGACCGAGATCCGGCGGCTGGTCCCCGAGACGCTCGAGCTGGTCGGCCTCGAGGGCAAGGGCGACCGGCTCCCCGACGAGCTGTCCGGCGGCGAGCAGCAGCGGGTCGCGATCGCCCGCGCGTTCGTCAACCGGCCGCAGATCCTCATCGCCGACGAGCCCACCGGCAACCTCGACCCGAGCACCTCGGTCGGGATCATGAAGCTGCTCGACCGGATCAACCGCACCGGCACCACCGTGCTGATGGCCACCCACGACGCCGGCATCGTCGACCAGATGCGCAAGCGCGTCATCGAGCTCGACCACGGCCGGGTGGTCCGCGACCAGGCGCAGGGCGTCTACGGCTTCCAGCACTGAGCACTCCCGACCCAAGGACGACTTCTCACCCATGCAGCTTCGCTACGTCTTCTCCGAGCTCCGCCAGAGCCTGCGCCGCAACCTGTCGATGCACATCGCGGTGATCCTCACCCTGTTCGTGTCCCTGACCCTGGTCGGCTTCGGCCTGCTGATCCACGAGCAGTCGGACAAGGCGCGGGACCAGTGGGGCTCCGAGCTCCAGATCACGGCGTTCCTGTGCAAGGCGCGCGACGACAACCCGTCCTGCACCGGCGAGGTCACCGACGCCCAGAAGCAGGCGATCGCGAAGGTCGTCGACGAGAGCCCCGAGGTCGCGGACTACCACTTCGAGACCAAGGAGGAGGCCTTCGAGAAGGTCAAGGAGCTCCTCGGTCCGGAGAAGTTCGAGGGCCCCAACCCGGCCGCGACCGCGGACGACATGCCCGAGTCGATCTGGATCACCCTCAAGGACCCCGACCAGTACCAAGGCATCACCAGCGCGGTCATCGGCCTCGACGGCGTCAGCAGCGTCCGTGACCAGCGCGACGTCGTGGGCCCGATCCTCAAGAGCATGCGGCTGATGCAGATCCTCTCGGCCGTCATCGCCGTCGTCCTGGTCGTGGCGGCGCTCCTGCTGGTGGCCAACACCATCCGCCTCGCGGTCTTCGCCCGCCGCCGCGAGATCGGCATCATGCGGCTGGTCGGTGCGTCGTCCCTCTACATCCGGCTGCCGTTCCTGCTCGAGGCGATCGTGACCGCCGCGATCTCCGTGCTGCTGGTCGGCGGGACCCTCGCGGCCGTCATGCAGTTCGGCCTCGAGGACCGGCTGCGGGAGTCGGTCGGCTTCATCCCGTGGATCGACTGGTCGGCCTTCTGGTACGCCGCGGTCCGGATCGCGATCATCGCGCCGGTGCTCACGCTGGTGCCGACACTCCTGGTCAGCCGCAAATCCCTCAGAACCTGAATCCGGCGGGTTACCGTCGTCGCGTTCACTTCCCCGAACACGTGAAGGCAGCCCGGTGCGTCTCTTCCCCCGTACCGCCAGCCCTCGCCTGCTCGCGGCCACCACGGTCTGCGCGCTGGCCGTGGGCGCGGTGGCCATCCCCTTGGCCAGCGCCGATCCGCACCAGCTGAAGGACCGGCAGCAGCACGCGCAGTCGAAGATCCACCACGCGCAGCGCGACCTCGACGAGTCGAGCAGCCGGCTCCGCAAGGCCCAGGCCGCCCTCGACTCGGCGCAGAAGCAGCTCGACGGCGCCCGCGCGGCGTACCAGTCGGCCTCGACGCGGCTCGACGCGGCGAAGGTCCGCGACCGCGACATGCAGGAGAAGCTCGCCGCCGCCGAGTCCAAGCTGGCCACCGCCGAGCAGGACCTGGCCGACGGGCAGGCCGCGCTCGAGGAGCAGCGCCAGACCGTCACCGACACGATCACCGACATCTACGAGCAGGGCGACCCCGACCTGATCGCCTTCGGGGCCCTGCTCAACTCCCGGTCGACCGCGGACCTCACCCGGCGCGAGGAGGCGCACAGCGTCATCGTCGGCAAGCAGACCGCGGCGTACGACGACCTCCACGCCGCCGAGGTGCTGCTCCAGGTCCGGGAGCGCCAGGTCCAGGACGCCCGCGACGAGGTCGAGGTCCAGCGGCAGGCCGCCGCCGACCACCTCGTCACGATGCAGGCGCTGCACCAGGAGACCCGCGAGGCCCGCGACCGGGTCCGCGACCTCGTCCAGGACCGGCGGGCCGCGCAGTCCGACGCCCGCGACGCCCGGCAGAAGGATCTCCGCGCGCTCCACCGGGCCAAGCAGCGCGAGCAGCGGATCCGGCAGAAGATCCTGGCCCAGGCGCGGCGCGCCCGCGGCGGCTACACCGGCCCGACCAACGGCCTCTTCATCCGCCCCGTCCCCGGGGTCGTCACCTCGCCGTTCGGCTGGCGGATCCATCCGATCTACCACTACTGGGGCCTGCACGACGGGACCGACTTCGGCGTCTCCTGCGGCGAGCCGATGAAGGCGATCGCCGGCGGCACCGTGATCGAGAAGTACTGGTCGGACGTCTACGGCAACCGCCTCTACGTCAGCCTCGGCCAGATCAACGGCAAGAACGTCACCGCCGTCTACAACCACGCCACCAGCTACCGCGTGAACGTCGGCGACCACGTCACCCAGGGCGAGACCGTCGGGTACGTCGGCTCCACCGGCTGGTCCACCGGCTGCCACCTCCACTTCACGATCCTGGTCAACGGCACCGCCGTCGACCCGATGAACTGGCTGCCGTAACCGGATTGCCCCGACCTGGGAGAATGGTGGGATGGCCAGGGAAGAGGGGCGCAAGCTCATCGCGCAGAACAAGAAGGCGCGGCACGACTACCTCATCGAGGACACCTACGAGGCGGGCCTGGTCCTCCAGGGCACCGAGGTGAAGTCGCTGCGTCAGGGGCGCGCGTCCCTCGTCGACGGGTTCGTCGACATCGACGGCCACGAGGCCTGGCTGCACGGCGTGCACATCCCGGAGTACGCCAACGGCACGTGGACCAACCACGCCGCCCGCCGCAAGCGCAAGCTGCTCCTCAACCGGGTCGAGATCGACAAGATCGAGCGCCGGGTCAACGAGAAGGGCCTCACGGTCGTCCCGCTGTCCCTCTACTTCAAGGACGGCCGGGCCAAGGTCGAGATCGCGCTCGCCAAGGGCAAGAAGTCGTGGGACAAGCGCGCCGCGCTCGCCGAGCGCCAGGCCAACCGCGAGACCGAGCAGGCCGTCGGACGCCGGCTCAAGGGCATGAGTGACTGAGGCGGACGCCCCCGCCGTACGCCGCTTCTGGGAGTCGCTCGGGCTGCCCGGCCTCGTCGACGTGCACGTGCACTTCCTGCCGCCGAACATCCAGCGCGCGGTCTACGCCGTCTTCGACGCGGCCGGCCCGAAGATCGGCCGGGAGTGGCCGATCCGCTACCGGCAGGACCACGCCGAGCGGGTCGAGCTCCTGCGCGCGATGGGGATCCGGCACTTCCCGACGCTGCCCTACGCCCACAAGCCCGGCGTCGCGGAGTACCTCAACGACTGGGCGGCCGGCTTCGCCCGCGACGTGCCGGAGTCGCTGTGGTCGGCGACGTTCTTCCCCGAGCCCGAGGCGGCGTCGTACGTCGGAGAGCGGATCGCCGCGGGCGTCGAGATCTTCAAGGTGCACCTGCAGGTGGGGGAGTTCCACGCCGACGACCCGCTCCTCGACGGCGTCTGGGGCGCGCTCGAGGACGCCGGGACGCCGATCGTGGTGCACGCCGGCTCCGGTCCCGTCGGCAACGAGTTCACCGGTCCCGCCTCGACCGAGCGACTCCTGCGCCGCTTCCCGCGGCTGCGGCTGGTGATCGCGCACATGGGCGCGCCGGAGTGCGCGGACTTCCTCGCCCTCGCCGAGCGGTACGACGAGGTGCGCCTCGACACCACGATGGTCTTCACCGACTTCTTCCCGCCCTACCCCGACGAGCTCGTGCCGCGGGTCCGCGACCTCGGCCTCGCCGGCAAGGTGCTGCTCGGCAGCGACTTCCCGACCATCCCCTACCCCTACGCCCACCAGCTGGAGGGGCTGGCCCGGCTCGACCTCGGCGACGACTGGCTGCGCGCGGTCTGCTGGGACAACGGGCACGCGCTCCTGGGGCGGGACCGATGATCTTCGTCGTCCAGCAGCACCAGGCCACGACGCTGCACTGGGACCTGCGGCTCGAGGTCGACGGCGTGCTGGTGTCCTGGGCGGTGCCGAAGGAGCCGTCGACCGACCCGCACATCAAGCGGCTGGCCGTCCACGTCGACGACCACGAGCTCGCGCACGCCGACTACGAGGACGACCACAAGTCGACCTGGGACCGCGGGACCTACGACAACCTGACCGAGCCCGACGCCGCGACCGCGATCGAGGCGGGCCACATCAAGGTCGACCTGCACGGCGAGCGGCTCACCGGCATCTTCGCGCTGACCCGCACCGCGATGCACGGCAACCCGCGCAACTGGATCCTCGTGAAGGTCTCCGCCCCTCAGGTCTGAGCCGCAGCGACCGATAACCAGGACGTGCTCGACCGCGTCCTCGTCCCCCTGGTCATCGCCTCGGCGATCACCGGGGTCGGAGTCGTGGGCGGCGATGTCGTGCGCTGGCACCTCGCGTCGTCGGCGGCCGACCAGCAGGCGGTCGTCGCCCCGGCGCCCTCGATCGCGCCCTTCACGCCCGAGCCCGCCCCGGTCCGGCAGGGTGCGACCCTGCACCTGAGCCCGACCCCCGCCGCGCCGTCCGCCGGTACCCCGAGCGCACCCGTCGCCGGCCAGCCGGTGGTCGTGCCCCGGACCGCCGCCCGCGTGGGGTCGACGCCCGCGTCGACACCCAGCCCGACCGCCCCCGCCGGCCCGGCCACGATCGCGATCACCCAGGCGAACCTCTACCAGGGCATGTCCGCCACGTCCTTCGCGCAGGACCTCGCGGCCGTCGTCTCCACACAGCCCGACTTCGTCACGCTCAACGAGGCCGGCCACCGCACCGACACCCAGATCCGGCCGGCGGGCTACACCTCCTACCGCGCGACCGGGTCGCCCTACCTCGCCGAGACGCCCGTGCTCTGGCGCACCGACCGGTGGACCGCGGTCGACGAGGGCAGCCGCTGGCTGACGACCCGCAAGGTGAAGTGGGGCGAGCGAGCGGTCAACTGGGTCACCCTGCGCAACGCCGCCGGCCAGGTCGTCACCGTCGTCTCCGCCCACCCCGCTCCGACGCTGCGGCGTACGGCGGGCCTGCTGCCGATCTTCGTCGCCGGCCTCGCCGACCTCGTCCACGAGCTCGAGACGAGCGGCCCGGTGCTCGTCGGCGGCGACTTCAACGCCGGCTACCACGGCCCGCTCTGGCCGGGCACCGGTCTCGCGGCCGCCGGGCTGACCTCGACGTACGACACCTTCGGCGTCCCGGCGGGCGGCACCGGCGACCACGGCGGCAACACCATCGACTACGTCTTCCACACCGCGGGGATCACGCCGACCGCCCAGTCGACCCGCGAGCTGGCCTCCGACCACGACGCGGTCCTCGCCACCTTCTCGCTCGGCTGACCGGCACCTCGACCGAGGACCTTCGACCCTGACCGCTCCGCGGCGCGAGGCGTGGACTGGTGTCGTGCTCGAGACCACCGTCCGCTCCGAGCGGGCCACTCCCTACCGGTCCTGGGTCGTCGCCTGCGCGATGGCCGAGACGGTCGGGATGACGGCCGCGGCGGGAGCGGCGGTGCTGGCCGACGGGATGGCGGCAGCGGCGGCCCTGGCCGTCGTCGTGGCGGGCGGGCTGGTGGAGGGAGTGGCCCTGGGTGTCGCCCAGGGCGCCGTCCTCGGCCGCATCGCCCCCGGCCTGTCCCGAGCGCGCTACCTGGCGGTGACGGTGCTCGTCGCCGGGCTGGGCTGGGCCGCGGCGTCGGCGCCGTCGGCCGTCGGTGGAGGCGAAGCCGAGCAGCCTCCGATGCTGCTCGTCGTCCTCGGGGCAGCGGCCCTGGGACTGGTGCTGGGCCCGGTGCTCGGCGCGGCCCAGGCGACCGCCCTGCGGGGCGTCGTCCGGCATCCCCGACGGTGGACGGTCGCCAACGCCGCGGCCTGGCCCGTGGTCATGGCGGTGATCTTCGTCGGTGCCACCGCACCCGACGCGAGCTGGCCGACGTGGACGGTGCTCGCGACCGGGACGGCGACCGGTGTCGTCGCGGGCGGTGTGCTCGGTGGCCTGACCGCACCCTTCCTGCCCAGCCTCTCCGGACCGTCCGTGTCGAGCCGCTGGATGCTCCGCCGGCTCGCGTCGCGGCACCCGGCGGGCCTGCAGGGCTCCCTTGTCGGCCTCGCGGTGCGCGGCCGGACGTCGGGCCGGACCTTCCGCTTCCCCGTGCAGTACGCCCTGGCTCCGGGCGGTCTGGTGCTCGTCCCCGGCCGCCCCGAGCGCAAGACCTGGTGGCGCAACCTCGACCGCGTCGCGACCTCGGTCGAGGTGCTGCGCGAGGGTGTCTGGGCGCCCGCGACGGCGCGGCTGGTGGAGCCCGGCGACGTCGACTACGCGGGCGCGCTCGCGGCGTACGTCGAGCGCTGGCCGGACGCCTCGGTCACCGAGGGACAGCCCCTGGTCCTCCTCCGGGTGGGGGCAGATCGAGCGGATCGGTAGACGGGAACGCTCCCATGGCCTGATGCTCGTGCGGTGACCACCACGACCGGGCCGGGTCTCCTCGGGCGCGACGCCGAGATCCGTGCGTTGACCGACCTGCTCGCGGCGATCGGCACCGACGCGCCGGGCGTCGGCCTGCTCGGTGAGCCCGGGTCCGGCAAGACCGCGCTCCTCGGCCACGTCGAGGAGCAGGCCCGCGAGCTCGGCTGGACGGTCCTGGCCTCGCGCGGGACCGGCTCGGAGGCGCACCTGCCCTACGCCGCCCTCCACCAGCTCCTGCGTCCCGTCCTGGGTGGGGTCGACCAGCTGCCCCGGCAGCAGGGGGAGGCGCTGCTGGCCTGCTTCGCGATGGGCGGGGCGATCGAGGTCAACCCGTTCTTCACGTCCCTCGCCGCGCTCGAGCTGCTGGTCGACGCCGCCGCCGACGTCCCGGTCCTGCTCAGCCTCGACGACCTCGACCGGATGGACCAGCCCTCGCTCGACGTGCTCGGCTTCGTGGTCCGCCGGATCCTGGGGGAGCGGGTCGTCGTGGTCGCGACCTCCGGAGCGCTCGTCCCGGAGCTGGGCGACCCGCGCTCGATGTCCTGGACGACGCTCGCGGGGCTGGACGACGCCACCTCGTTGGAGCTGCTCCACACGCGGGCGCCCCAGCTGTCCGCGTCGCTGGCCGAGCGGATCGTCCGGCAGGCCGGCGGCAACCCGCTCGCGCTCGCGGAGTTCGCCACCTCGCTCTCCGACGGGCGGCAGTCCTGGGCCGAGCTCGACGAGGACCTGCCGATGACCGCGCGCCTGGAGGGTGCCTTCGCCACCCGGGCCGACGAGCTCGACCCCGTGGCCCGCGCCGTCCTCGACGTCGCCGCGGTCGACGATGGCGACGACCTCACCGAGGTGCTCGCGGCGGCCACGCTCCTGCTGGGCGAGCCGGTCGACGCCGACGCCGCCCACCGCGCCGAGGGACTCGGGCTGCTCGCGGTCGTCGGCGACCACTACCGGATCGCCACGCCGCTCATCGGCTCCGCGCTGCGGCAGAGCATGTCGCGGCACCAGCGGTACGCCGCGCACGCGGCCCTTGCCGAGGTGCTCGCCGCCGACCACGACCGGGCCGTGTGGCACCGCGCGGCCGCCGTACCGGGGCGGGACGAGCAGGTCGCCGCCGAGCTCGAGGCCGCCGCCGCCGACGCTCGGCGCCGCGGCGCGGTGACGACGGCCGTGGTCTGGCTCGAGCGCGCCGCCGCGCTCAGCCCCGAGCCCGAGTCCCGGGCCTCCCGGCTGCTCAGCGCGGCCGAGCTCGCCTACGAGCTCGGCCGGCACGCACAGGTCGAGGACCTGAAGGCGCGGGTGGCCGGCACGACGCTGCACGCCCGTGACCGGTCGCGGCTGACCTGGCTCGACGGCGCCTTCCACGACGGTGCGTCCAGCGAGCCGTCCGAGATCCGGCGGATCGTCGGCCTCGCCCGCGCCGCGACCCGCGAGGGCGACCCCGACCTCGCCGTCCAGCTGCTCTTCGGCGCCGCCCGCCGGGTCTGGTGGCGCGACCCGGGCCCCGAGGTCCGCGCCGAGATCGTCGCCGCCGTGGGCCAGGTCCCGCTCCCGCCGCACGACCCGCGGATGCTGGCCGTCCTCGGCCTCGCCGAGTCCTTCGAGCAGACTGCGACGATCGTCGCGGACCTCGGCCGGTGGCCCGCCGACGCCGACGGCCGGCCCGACCTGGCCGGGCTCCTCGGCATCGCCGCCTTCTGCGTGGGCGACTTCGACCGCGCCGACACCTTCCTCACCACCGCGATCCACGAGCTGCGCGCCCAGGGTCGCCTCAGCCTGCTGGCGGAGGCGCTCGCCATCCGGTCGTGGGCCGAGATCAACCTCGGCGTCTTCGATCCCGCTCGGTCGGCCGACGAGGCCGTGCGGCTCGGCGACGAGACGGGGCAGGCCGTGTGGGCCGCCACCGCCCGGGCCGCGGTCGCGCTGTCCGACGCGGTCGCGGGCCGCTTCGACGCCCGCCACGTGCTGCTCGCCGAGGCCGAGCAGACCGCGGTGCAGCTGCCCAACGCGAGCTCCTCGCTGCTGGCCGGCGTGCAGATGACGCGAGCCCTGGCCGAGCTCGGCGCCGACCGGCCCGAGCAGGCGTACGGCGAGCTGCACCGCACGTTCGACCCGGCGGACCCGTCGTACCAACGCGTGCAGCAGCTGTGGACCATCGGCTACCTCGCAGACGCGGGCGTCCGCACCGGCCGTCGCGAGCCGGTGCGCGACCTGGTCGCCGCCTGCGCCGAGCTGGCCGGTCCGGTGCCGGCGCTCGGCTCCGCGATCTCGCTGGAGTACGCCGCCGCGGTGCTCGCCGACGACGCGTCCGCCGAGGCGCTCTTCGCGGCCGCCCTCGACGGCGCCGCCCGGCCCTATCCGTGGCACCGGGCCCGGCTCCAGCTCGCGCTGGGCGAGTGGCTGCGCCGACAGCGCCGCGTGGTCGAGTCCCGGGAGCCGTTGCGCGCCGCGCGGGGGGCCTTCGCCGCTCTCGGCGCCGCGTCGTGGGCGGACCGGGCCGACCAGGAGCTGCGGGCGACCGGCGAGGTCGGCTGGGGTCCGTCGGCCAGCCCGCGCGAGGCGCTCTCCGCGCAGGAGGCGACGATCGCCGAGCTCGCCGCGCAGGGGCTGTCCAACCGCGAGATCGGCCAGCGGCTCTTCCTCTCGCACCGGACGGTCGGCTCGCACCTCTACCGGATCTTCCCGAAGCTCGGGATCACCAGCCGCAGCCAGCTGGCGGCCGCGATCAGCCCACGCTCTCCGCAGCCGCGAGCACCGTTGCCGTGACCGCCTCCGGGCGCGACACCATGACGGCGTGCGACGAGGTCGTGCTGCTGATGGTGGCGCCGGCCCGTTCGGCCATCCACCGCTGACCGGCGGGCGGGATCGCGTTGTCCTCCTCGGCGACCAGCGCCCAGCAGGGGAGCGACCGCCACGCCGGGTCGGCGGCCGCGGTCCCGCCGAAGGCGGAGAGCGACAGCGGCCGTTGGGTCAGGTACATCAGCCGGCTGCGGGCCGCGCCGACGTCGGCGGCGAAGACCGTCGCGAAGTCGTCCTCGGTGATGTAGAGGTCGCCGTCCTGCTCACCGAAGGGCCGCACCACCGTGGTGTCGGGGCCGAGCAGGCCGCCCGGGTAGGTCTCGGGGTCGAGCACCGTCGCGATCGACTCGCCCTCGTCGAGGGCGTACGCCGCCACGAAGACGAGCGCCCGGACGTTGTCGGCGCCGCGCGCGGCCTCGCCGATCACGGCGCCGCCGTAGGAGTGCCCGACGAGCACGACGGGTCCCTCGATCGTCGCGAGCACCGAGCGGACCTGGTCGGCGTCGGCGGTCAGCCCGCGGAGCTGGTTGGGGACCGCGAGGACCGGGAAGCCGCGGCCGTCGAGGTCGGCGAGCGTGCTCGACCAGCCGCTGGAGTCGGCGAAGGCGCCGTGGACGAAGACGAGGGTGGGGCGCGTGCTCATGGCAGTTCCTTTCGGGGGCGTTCAGAGGGTGGGCACCAGGCCGCCGTCGATGGTGACGCCGGCTCCGGTGAGGTTGGGCCACCGGCCGCTGGCGAGGACCACGGCGAGGTCCGCGACCTCCTCGGGTCGGGTGAAGCGACCGGTCGCGCTCGCGCCGGCCGCGCCCTGCTGCACGGCGGCCGGGTCCTGGCCCGTGGCCGCGCCGACCACGTCCGCGACCCCGCCGGCGCCGAGCCAGAGGTCGGTCGCCACGGGACCCGGGTTGATGCTGTTGGCGCGGACGCCGCGGGCGCCGTACTCCTGCGCGATCGCCTTGGTCAGGCTCACCTGGGCCGCCTTCGCCGCCGAGTAATCGACGACGAGCGGGTCGGGGAGGGCCGCGTTGACCGAGCCGATGGTGACGATGCTGCCGCCGCCGCGGGCGACCATCACCGGCAGTGCGGCGCGCAGCGTGCGCACGTGGGAGAGCAGGTCGAGCCCGAGCGTCTGCTCCCACATCTCGTCGGTGACGGAGGTGAAGCCGTCGGGTCGCGGGTGCACGAAGCCGACGTTGTCGACGAGTGCGCCGAGGTCGGGTCCGGCGGCCGCGACGAGCTCGGCCGGCCCGTCCGGGCTCGCGAGGTCGACGACGACGATCTCGACGCCGTCCTCGGCGAGTGCGGTCAGGTCGTCGGTCGCCGTCCGCGACCCCGCGACGACGCGGGCGCCCTCGCGGACGAAGGCCCGCACGGTCGCCAGCCCGATGCCGCGACCGGCGCCGGTGACGACGACGGTGGTTCCAGTGAGTCCGAGGTCCATGCCGACGACGCTAGGGGCGCGGGTCGGGCGGCCTCTTCGGTCAGATGACTGAAGCCGACTGCGTCGTCGCGGGGCCACGATGGATCCACTCACCTGATCTCACCCGTACCTCGATGGAGGAACCATGACCGACACCGGACGACCCGTCGTCTTCATCCACGGCCTCTGGCTGCACGCGACCTCGTGGCAGCCGTGGGTCGAGCTCTTCGATCGGGCCGGGTACGCCGCGACCGCGCCCGGTTGGCCCGGCGACGCCGAGACCGTCGAGGGCTCCCGCGCCAACCCCGATGCCATCGCCGACCACGGCATCGACGACGTGGTCGAGCACTACCTCGCCTACTTCGAGACCCTGCCCGAGAAGCCGATCCTGGTCGGCCACTCCTTCGGCGGCATGATCTCGGAGAAGCTGCTCGGCATGGACGCGGCCGCCGGTGCCATCGCCATCGACGCCGCCCAGATCAAGGGCGTGCTGCCGCTCCCGCTCTCCGCGCTGCGCGCGACGCTGCCGGTCTTCAAGAACCCCGCCAACAAGCACCACGCGGTCTCGCTGACCGCCGAGCAGTTCCGCTACAGCTTCGGCAACGCGGTCTCCGAGGAGGAGTCCGACCGGCTCTTCGAGCAGTGGACGATCCCGGCCCCGGGCAAGCCCCTCTTCGAGGCCGCGGCCGCCAACTTCTCGCTGCACTCACCGGCCAAGGTCGCCACCGACAACGAGGACCGCGGCCCCCTGCTGCTCATCATGGGCGGCCAGGACCACACCGTGCCCGAGGCGGTCACCAAGGCCACGCTCAAGCAGTACCGCCACTCCGGCGCCGTCACCGAGCTCCTCGAGTTCGAGGACCGCGGCCACTCGCTGACCATCGACAGCGGCTGGGAGGAGGTCGCCACCTCCTGCCTGGAGTGGCTGGAGAAGCAGGGCCTGCGCGCCGGCGCCTGAAACATGTGACCCCGATACTGGCTCCGTGGACCCCTGGAGCCAGATCGCGGCCGAGCGTCGCTCCCTCGCCGACCTGCTCGACGGCCTGACTGCGGCGCAGTGGGCGACGCCCAGTCTCTGCGGTGCGTGGACGGTCAAGGAGGTCGCGGTGCACCTCACCAGCGGCCCCTCGACCTCGGCGCTCACCCTCCTCAAGGCGATCGCCGCCGGCCGGGGGAGCTTCGACCGCGCCAACCAGCTGCTCGTGCGCTGGCGGGCGGACGCGGAGCCGGAGCAGGTGACCGCCTGGCTGCGTGAGTACGCCGACCACCGGTTCACGCCGCCCACGATGGACTGGCACGCCCCGCTCACCGACCTGCGGATCCACACCCAGGACATGCTCGTCCCGCTGGGGCTCGACGCGGCCGCGTCGCTCGAGCCCTGGCGGGACGTGCTGGACTTCCTGGTCTCGTCGGCCGCCCGCCGCGGCTTCGTCCCGAAGGGCCGGCCCGGTCTCGCGGTCACCGCCACCGACCTGGACTGGTCGCACGGCAGCGGCGAGCGCGTCGCGGGCCCGGCGCGGGCGCTGGCGATGGCGCTCAGCGGGCGCAGCGCCCTGCTCGACCAGCTCGACGGCGACGGCGTACCCGCGCTGCGGGCCTGGTGCGGGAATCCCTGATGCCGTCGCTCCGTTGTGACCCGTAGACTGGAGTCACAACTCAAGAGGGGCTGATCGGTTTCGACTTGGGACGTTAGTTCCAGGGGAAGCGGGTCGAGAAGCCAGCGTCATCTCGTAAACGTTCGCTGGAAACCTATAACTGCCAACGCTAAGCGCAGTTCCTTCGCTCTCGCCGCCTGAGCGGTGATCGAAGCGTCTGACCGGGCATCCGTCTCCGTCCCGGACCCAGGCGTCATCTAGGAGACTTGCTGCTCACTCCGGGTCGCGGAGGGTGAGCGGGACTATTCCGTGACTGAGCCTGTCGGGGACGTGTCCGTGCGAGCCCCGGGGCCGAGAAAAGCGACATCACGGACTGCACCCGGAGAAGACCTGGTTCGACGCTCGAGGACCGGGGTTCGATTCCCCGCAGCTCCACGATGATCTCCTCGGAGATCCCGGACAGCCCGGACCCTCACGGGTCCGGGCTTCTCTGTTGGCACGCAGCGGCCGACCCGGTCGCGCCCTACCAGGGATGCGGGACCCCGTCGCGGAAGAAGCCCCCGGTCGGCCCGTCCTGGTCCAGGACGGCGGCCCAGACCACCGAGGCGGCTCCCTCGGGGACCGGACGCGCCCCCATCTCCGCCATGCCCGGCGCGGTCGCCGTCAGGCCCGGATCCACCGCGTTGACCCGCATGTCCGGGAGCTCGGCCGCGAGCTTGCGCGTCCAGGCGTTGGCGGCCGCCTTGGTCACGGCGTACGGCGTCATGGCCGGTCCACTGGACAGTCCGAACTGCTCGTCGCCGTGAGATCCGGACCCGCTCGTCACGGTGACGATGCGCGGGTTCGGCGACCGTCGCAGCGCCGGCACGAAGGCCCTCGTGACCAGCCACGGGCCGACGACGTTCGTGCGCCACGCGGCCTCGAGCTCGTCGAGGTCGGCGGTCAGCGCGGTGGCACCCCAGTCCGGGTAGGACGCCGCGTTGTTGACCAGGACGTCCAGGTCCGCGACCGCGGCCGCCGCGCCGTCGATCGACGCGGGGTCGGTGACGTCGAGCACCAGGGGCTCGCCGCCGACCTCGGTCGCCGCGGCCGCGGCCGCCTCGCGCGTGCGGGCGGTGACCCACACCCGCATCCCGCGCTCCGCCAGCTGGCGGGCGACCTCCTTGCCGATCCCTCGTCCGGCGCCGGTCACCAGTGCTGTCTCGATCATGGCTCTCCTCGGCCTCCTCCCCATGGAGCGCTATGGAACGCTCCGTCTCGTAAAAGTAGAACGAGACGGAGCGTCTCGCAAGTGGGTATGCTGGCACCGTGCCCTCCGGACGCCCGCGCAGTCTCGCCAGCCAGAAGGCGATCCTGGCCGCCACGGTCGAGCTGCTGGAGGAGGGCGGCTGGGGAGCCATGTCGGTGGAGGGGATAGCGGCCCGCGCCCGGGTGGGCAAGCAGACGATCTACCGCTGGTACGGCGGCGACCTCGGTCGCCTGGTCGTCGAGGCCTTCATCGGGGCCAGCGACGAGCGCCTGGAGCCACCCGACACCGGAAGCGTGCGGGAGGACCTCGTCGGCATCGTGGTCCCGGTGGCGCGTCGGAACCTGCGTCGCGATCGCGGCACCGCCCTCGCCAACCGGTCGCTGATGGCGCACGCCCAGGCCAACGACGAGTTCGCAGCGACCTACCGCACGCTGCACGAGCACTGGCGGGAGCCCATGCTCGAAGCCGTGCGTCGAGGGATCCGCCGCGGGGAGCTGCGGGAGGATGTCGACCCGCACCTCCTCGTCGATCTCCTGCTCGGCCTGCAGTGGTATCGCCTGCTGGTCGGTCACCGACGGGTCACGGGCGCCCAGGCCGCCGCCAGCGTCGACACCGTGCTGGCCGGATCGATGGCGACGGGGTAGAGGCTCTGCCGGTTCGCCGGTCGGTCGGGCCCGTGGCACCATCCGTCACCGTGACCGACGAGAGCCCGACCACACCGACCGCCGAGGACGGACGCTGCTACCGCTCCGTCGTGGGCGACGCGGTCCCCGCGCTCGACCAGCGGCTGTCCGACGAGCTCGACCTCGTCAACGCCGCGGCCACGCGGGGCACGGCCGCCGCCCGGGAGCTGACGGTGCAGGTCCTCGACGACGACGGTGTGCTCGCCGCCGGCATGAGCGGGTGGACGTGGGGAGTGGCAGCGGGGATCGGCATGACGTGGGTGCGTGAGGACACCCGCGGCGCCGGCCTCGGCGCCCGGCTGCTCGCCGAGTTCGAGGCCGAGGCGCGACGGCGAGGGTGCACCCATGTCTTCGTCACCTCGTTCACCTTCCAGGCGCCGGGCTTCTACGAGCGACACGGCTACGTCGAGATCTTCCGCTGGGAGGACGTGCCGGTCGTCGGGTCGTCCGACGTGCACTTCCGCAAGGACCTCTGACCGGCGTACCGGCGTCCCCCAGATTCGGGATCACAGGAGAGCCACAGCGACATAGCCTGACGGCAGCGGCACGGGGGCGCTCGAACTGAGGGGTCTCCCATGCGTCCACTCCATCGCCGCCGGCTTCTCGCCGTCGCCGTCGTCACCGTCGTCACCGTCTCGGGCCTCGTCGTCGGGTCGCCGGCGTACGCCGCGCCCGGCAACACCGTCTGGACCTCGGGGCTCAACTCCGACGGCCAGCTCGGCAACGGCACCACCACCAACCGCACCGGCTTCGGGCAGATGCCGGGGCTGACCGATGTCGCCGACGTCGCGGGCGGTCGCGAGCACGCGCTCGCACTGCTCGACGACGGCACGGTCTACGCCTGGGGAGACGGGTCCATGGGCGCGACCGGGCAGGGCAACCTGACCGACCAGCGCAGCCCGGTGCAGGTCGCCGGGATCACCACCGCCGTGCAGATCACCACGGCCCACTACAGCTCCTACGCGCGGCTGGCCGACGGCACGGTCCGGTCGTGGGGCTACAACGCGACCGGGCAGCTGGGTGACGGCTCGACGACCACCCGCACGAGGCCGGTGACGGTCTCCGGGCTGTCCGGCGTCACGCAGATCGCGGCCGGCCGCGACATGGCGATGGCCCTGCTCGGCGACGGGACGGTCCGCACCTGGGGCCGTGGCACGGCCGGTGAGCTCGGCAACGGCACCAACGCCTCCCGTCGTACGACGCCCGGCCCGGTGAGCGGCCTGGCCGGGATGACCATCACCGAGCTCGCGGGCGGGCGCAACCACGTCCTCGCGCTGCGCAGCGACGGCCGGATCATGGCGTGGGGCGACAACACCTACGGCCAGGTCGGCGACGGCACCACGACCAACCGCAACACCCCGGTCCTGGTCAGCGGCATCACCAACGCCGTCTCCGTGCACGCGGGCGCGGAGTTCTCGGTCGCGCTGCTCGCCGACGGCACGGTGCGGACGTGGGGGCGCAACAACAACGGCCAGCTGTCCTCGGGCAACCGGACCAACCGCTCCACGCCGGGCGTGGCCAACGGCCTGTCCGGGATCACCGTCATCGGCGCGGGCCGCGACCACGCGCTCGCCGTCGGCGCCGGCGGGCAGCTCTACGGCTGGGGCCTGAACAACCTGGGTCAGCTCGGCGTCTCGGGCGGCACCCGCACGACCGCCGTCGCGATCAGCGGGATCAACCGCGTCGCCTCGGTCCACGGCGGCTACGGCTACTCGGTGATCATGCGGACACCTTGAGCCGGGTTCGCCGTTTCCCTCATCTGACGAGCCGATCCTCCCGATACTGCCGGGGTGAAGACTGCGCTTCTCGGGATCGCTGCGCTGCTGGCCGGCCTCGTCACGACCATCGGACCGTCGGTACCCGTGGCGACCGCCGCCCGGCCGCACCCGGCGCGCCTCGACGTCTCGCCGGGCGTGTACGTCGGAGGCCAGCGGCTCACCTGGACCGGCACCCTCGGCAGGCGCGGCGTACGCCCGCTGCAGCTGCAGTTCAACATGGGCAGCGTCGTCGGCGGCGTCTGGGACACCGTCGAGGGCTTCCACGCGAAGTCCCGCGCGGACGGCAGCTTCTCCTTCCACTACCAGGCGCCGAGCATGTTCGGGATCAGCTACCGCGTCGTCGGCGGCGGCCGGGCGACCCCGGCGCACACCTTCAGTGCGAAGACCCAGGACCTCACGATCGGCGTCACCGGCCAGGCGCTGAGCACCACCGGCCTGCCGGCGCTGGTCGCGGCCGGCGAGCCCTACGGGATCACGGTCGACACCACCCCCGACGACCTCGTCCGCGCCTCCGACTCGGCCGACCTCCCGGTCTTCCGCGGCCGCCACCTCACCCTCCAGAAGCGCGTGGGCAAGGCCGGGAGGTGGCGCACGGTCGCCCACGCGAAGGTGCGCAGCGACGGCTCGGGCCGCTTCACGGGTCTCCCCGGCCGCGCCGGCACCACGGTCTACCGGGTCCGCGCCGAGGACTACACCGTGCGCGGCAACCGGATCGGCTGGACCCAGTCCTTCCCGCTCTACGTGCTCGTCGGGCAGCACGCGCAGGAGTCGTACGCCGTCAGCCACCCGCCCGGCCGACGCGCATCGACGGCCGCCGCCCGGACGACGACGACCCCGCGACTGGGTGCCCAGCCGCAGACCGCCAGCCAGGCGCACGCGTGGTACCCGTCGGTCTTCGACTTCGCCTGGGAGTACGGCCAGTCCCTCTCCAGCCCGCCGTCGCGGGGCACGGACCTCCACGGCAGCTGGGTCGACCGCTCGACGGGCACCGGCCGGGTCGCGAAGTACAACGGCGGCCTCGACCTCGAGAGCAAGCGCTACTCCGGACCCGGCCCCGGCGACTTCGGCACCACCACGGCCACGATGACCGGCAACGCGATGACCTCCGGCCGCTGGGAGACCAGCCTGCGCATCCGCAACGCCTTCGAGCGCGGTGGGAACGCCTACCAGGTCCTCGCCGAGCTGGTCCCCGCCAAGGCGTCGGACTACGACTGCGGCGCCCACAACGTCACCATCGCGAGCATCTCGCCGTTCTCCCGGCAGGTGCACTACGGCGTCCGCTCCGGCCGGACCACCTGGTCCGGCACCGCGCGAGCGCGCTACACCCCGCTCGCCAACGCCTACAACGTCGCCGTCGAGGTCACCGGCGACCACCTCACCTGGTTTCTCAACGGCGCGGCCGTCGGCTCGGTCGTCGACCGCGACGCCGTCCCCGGCGTGCCGATGACCCTGCGGCTGTCGCTGCTGGGGGACGGCGACGAGGAGATGGACCAGACGAGCCTCATCTCCGACTGGCAGCGGGGCTTCCCGGCGTCGACCGGGCAGGCGACCGTCAGCAGCAAGCACCTGGCCTCGAAGCGCGTACCGGCCGCCTGCTGACCTGCTTGAATGCGGGGGTGGCAGGGGCGGGCGCGACCTACTCGGCGCGCACCGTCGTCCGCGGCGTGGCCGCCGTGGTCGCCCTGCTCAGCATCGCCGTCGGGATCCTGCTGACCGTCACCGTCGCCCAGTTCGTCGACGTGCAGGACCGGATCGAGGACGAGCTCAACCCGGCCCGGGTCGAGCTCGGCGGCGTCCTCGCGCTCTACGTCGACCAGGAGACCGGCGAGCGCGGCTTCATCCTGACCGGGCGCGACGAGTTCCTCGCGCCGTACGACGCCGCCGGACCTCAGATCGACGAGGACCTCGCGCTGCTGCGTGAGCAGGTGTCCCCGTCGGTGTGGCGGCTGGTGCAGGTCATGGACGCCGCGCACGAGCAGTGGCTCCGACAGGCCGTCCGACCGGAGCTGGCCGCCGCCCGCAGCGGCGACCTCGGCCGGGCCTCCGACCTGGTCGCCACCGGCACCGGCCGTGAGCTCTTCGACCAGGTCCGCGCCGCCCACGCGGCGGCGGACAACCAGATCGCGGCCGAGCAGCTCGCGGCGACCCACCGCGCCGACAGCCTGCTCCGGCGGCTCTCCTTCCTGCTCGCCCTGACCGTGCTCGCCTTCCTCGGCACCACCCTGCTCGGCGCGGCGGCGTTCAACCGCACCCTGCTCCGGGCGCTCGCGGTGCTCGGCCGGCAGAGTCGTGCGGTGGCCGGCGGTCGCCTCGACCAGTCGGTCAGTGCGACCGGCCCGCGCGAGGTGGTCGAGGTCGGCGACGACGTCGACACCATGCGCCGCCACCTGCTCGACGAGCTCGACGAGCTCGACGCCTCGCGACGCGCGGCCGAGGCGCTCGAGCTGGGCGAGCCCGCGGTGGCCGCCCTCCAGGCCGCGCTCGCACCGCGCCCGCTGCGCCGCCAGGACCTGGCGGTCGCGGGTGACATCGCCTCCGCGGAGGGAGTGCTGGCCGGCGACTTCCTCGACGTCGTCGAGCTGGACGAGCACCGCGTGGCCGTGGTGCTCGGCGACGTGTCCGGTCACGGGCCGGCGGCAGCGCTGGTCGGGCTCCGGCTCAAGATCGCGATCGAGACGGCGCTGGACCGCGGGCACCTCGCGGACGTCGCGGCGGTGGCCCGCGGCCTGCTGGACGAGACGCCGGAGACCTTCGTGACCCTGGTCGTCGCGATCGTCGACCTCGAGACGCAGACCCTCTCCTACGTCAACGCCGGCCACCCGCCGCCGCTGCTCGGGGCGACCCTCCTCGATCCCACCGGACCGCTGGTCAGCGCCGTCCTCGACGACGCGACCTGGGAGGTCCGCGAGGTCCCGTTCGGCCCCGGCGACCTCCTCATCGCCTTCTCCGACGGCGTCCTGGAGGCTCGCGACGACGCGGGCCGGGAGTTCGGCGACGCGGGCGTGCGCGACGCCGTACGACGCGCCGGCACGCTCCCGGTCGACGACCTCGTCCGGGCCGTCCGCTCGGAGGTGCGCGACCACGAGCACGCCACCCGCGACGACGTCACGATCCTCGCCGTCCGCCCGGGGTAGGCGGCGGCCGCGCACGGTCGGCGAGGTTCGGCGGCGGGGCCTGGGGCAGACTGCCCCGCATGTCGTCCACGTCTCGGGTGGTCCTGTTCGTCGCGCTCCTGGCGCTCACCCTCGGTCTCGGCTCGCCGGCCGGTGCCGCGGAGCCGGCGCCGACGACGCTCGCCGTCGGGGCGACCCGGGCGTACGCCGGGGCGCACAGCACCGTCACCGTGACGCTCACCGATGCGGGCGGCCAGCCGGTCGCCGGCGCCGAGGTCCGGCTCGAGAGGCCGGCGGACGGTGTCGACCAGGTCCAGGTCGTCACCACCGGCGACGACGGCACGGCCGCCACCGAGCTCACCGCCGACCGGGATCCCGACCTCAACCACGTCTCCGCGTCGTACGCCGGCGACGAGACGCACGCCGCCGCCTCCGACGAGACCACGATGCCGCTGGCGAAGCGGTCGAGCACCCTCCGCCTCACCGGCCCGCACCGCGTCGTCGACGAGCAGAAGGTCACCCTCGTGGTGCGCTGGCGGGCCGGCAACGACGACCCGGTCGCCGGACCGGTGCGCCTCTTCCGCAAGGTGCCCCAGGGCTGGCGGCTCGCCCGGACCGTCCGCACCGGCGGCGACGGGACCGCCCGGGTCACGCTGCGGCCGCGCACCGACACCCGCTGGCAGGCTCGCGCGGCCGACCTGCCCTGGGTCCGCGGCGACCGCAGCGCGGTGCACCGCATCGACAACCGACCGCCGGGGACGCCGGTGCGGCTCCCGAAGGCCGCCCCGCGCCCGCGCCGTAGCCTCCCCGCACAGTCGCACGCCGTCGGCACCGGCGCGCACCTCGTGGTCAGCCGGATCCCGGCCCGGATCTGGCGGCAGATGACCGGGATCTCCTGGCACCGGGGCTGCCCGGTCGGCCGCAGCCAGCTGCGCCTGGTCCGCGTCAACTACTGGGACTACAGCGGCTACCGCCGCCGCGGCGAGCTGGTCGCCAACGCCGACGCCGCCCGCGCGATGGGCGGCGCGCTCGCCGAGATGTACCGGCGGGACCTCCCGATCCGCGCGATGTACCGGGTCGACCGGTTCGGCTGGGGCGCCCGCTCCCGGGGTGGCGACGACTACGCGTCGATGGCCGCCGGCAACACCTCGGCGTTCAACTGCCGCGACGTCACCGGCCGCCCGGGCACGCGCTCGCCGCACTCGTGGGGACGCTCGCTCGACGTCAACACCTGGGAGAACCCCTACCGCTCCGCCCAGGGCACGGTGCCCAACACCTGGTGGCAGTCGCACTCGCACCCGCGCGTGGCCTGGCGGTCCTCCACCCACGCCGTGGTCGAGGTGATGGCGCGCCACGGCCTGCGCTGGACCTACGGCCTCGGCGACACCCAGCACTTCGACTACGTCGGCAGCTACGCCCGCGCCGCGGTCGCTCCCGATCGCTGCCGCCGCTACTGCGACTGAGGTCCCCACACCGGAACGTGTCGCGTGTCCTGAATCAGAAGTTCGTGTGCGCTTCGCGCACACATCGCACGCACCTCGCTGCGTTGCCGTCGCTCGCTGGACGACCGGGTAGAGCTTCGCTCCGGCGCCTTGCGATGCACACACGCTGAGCACGCGCAGTGCGCATGAACTTCCGACTCAGGACACTAGGGTGCCGCCATGGTCGCGTTCCTCATCGCCGGCGTCATCCTCGGCGTGCTCGCGCGGGTGCTGCGGCACGGCCCGGACGACCCGGCGCCGCTGCTGACGGTCCTGGTCGGCGTCGTCGGCGCCGTGATCGGGGGAGTGGGCATGAACCTCGTGCTCTCCGACCCCTGGTCCGGCCTCACCGCGTGGAGCTTCACGGCCGCGTGCCTCCTGCCCTTCGTGCTGCTCGGCCTCCTCCAGGGCGGCGTGGGGCGCCGGGCGTGAGCTGCGTCTTCTGCGACATCGTCGCCGGCGACGTGCCGGCCGACGTCGTCCTCGACGAGCCCGACGTGGTCGCTTTCCTGGACCGTCGCCCGGTCTTCAAGGGGCACGTCCTGCTGGTCCCGCGCGAGCACGTGGTGACGCTGCCCGACCTGCCGGCAGCGCTCCGCGACCCCTTCCTCGAGGCCGCGCAGCGGCTCGCCACCGCGGTCGTCGACGGACTCGGCGCCCAGGGCAGCTTCGTGGCCATGAACAACGTGGTCAGCCAGTCGGTGGCCCACCTGCACCTCCACGTCGTGCCCCGGACCAAGGGCGACGGGCTGCGCGGCTTCTTCTGGCCGCGCACGTCGTACGCCGAGGGCGAGAGCGCGGAGTACGCCGACCGCCTCCGGGCCGTGCTGTGACCTGCCCTACTGTGGGGTAGCCACTACCAGCACGAGCACCGACACGAGAACGGGAGCAGCATCGATGGGTCGTTATGACGGGCGGATCGTCGTCGTCACCGGAGCAGCGCGCGGGATCGGCTTCGGCACCGCGACGCGGTTCGCCGAGGAGGGCGCCTCGGTGGCGATCCTCGACCTCGACGAGTCCCAGGCGGCCGAGGCAGCGGGCAGGCTGCCGCTGACCGACGGCGCGACGGCGATCGGGATCGGCTGCGACGTCAGCGACGCCGCCTCCGCCGAGGCCGCGGTCGAGCGGGTCGTCTCCGAGCTCGGCGGCATCCACGTGCTGGTCAACAACGCCGGCATCACCCGCGACAACCTGCTCTTCAAGATGACCGACGACGACTGGGACCTCGTCATGAACGTCCACCTCCGCGGTGCGTTCCTGATGACCCGGGCCGCGCAGAAGCACTTCGTCGCCCAGAAGTACGGCAAGATCCTCAACCTCTCGAGCGTCTCCGCGCTCGGCAACCGCGGCCAGGCCAACTACTCCGCGGCCAAGATGGGGATCCAGGGCTTCACCCGCACCCTCGGCATCGAGCTCGGCCCCTTCGGCGTCAACGCCAATGCGATCGCCCCCGGCTTCATCGCCACCGAGATGACCGACGCGACCGCCGCCCGGCTCGGCATCGACATCGACGACTTCCGCAAGATGAACGCCGAGGCCAACCCCGTGCGTCGCGTGGGCTACCCCGAGGACATCGCGGCCGCGGCCGCGTTCCTGTGCAGCGACGAGGCGTCGTACGTCACCGGCCAGACGCTGTACGTCGACGGCGGCGCCAAGCTCGGGTAGCGCACCCGCGTCAGGAGGCGCGCCCGGATTCACGGGCGCGCCTCCCCACGTGCGACCATCGCGGCTGCACACTGGAAGTCGACCAAGTCACATGAGTTTCACGAAACGGAGCGATGTCGTGCGCCGTGCCCACCTGCGGTACCCCCGATCTCTGGCAGCTGTCCTCGTCGCCTCGAGCCTCGTGCTCGCCGGCTGCGGCGGCGGTTCCGACTCCTCCGACGACCAGACGCCCGCGGCGCAGAGCGTCGCCGGCGGCGACGAGATCGCCTCGGACTGGCCGCTCACGGGGCTGCCGGTCACCGGCGACGAGAGCGCGAGCCAGACCCACCCGGTGCTGGTGACCAAGATCGACAACACCGAGGCGAGCTCGCCGCAGGCCGGCCTCGGCGAGGCCGACCTCGTCGTCGAGGAGCTGGTCGAGGGCGGCCTGACCCGGCTCGCGGCGTTCTTCTACTCCCAGCTGCCCGAGCGGGTCGGCCCGGTGCGGTCGATGCGCGCCAGCGACGTCGGGATCGTCTCTCCGGTCGACGCCTCGGTCGTGACCAGCGGCGCGGCCTTCAAGACCATCCAGATCATCAAGGCCGCCGGCATCACCTACTACCCCGAGGGGTCGGCCGGCCTCTCGCGCGACACCACGCGCAGCGCGCCGTACAACGTCTTCGCGAACCTCCAGACGGTCGCGAAGACCGCCGAGACGGACGCCGCGCGTCCGGCCGACTACCTGCCGTGGGGCTCGGACGACGACTTCCCGGACGGCCAGGCGGCCACCAAGATCGCGGCCTCCTTCGGCGGCGGTCACACCACCAACTGGACCTACAACGGCAAGACCTACACCAACGACGACTCCAACGCCGCGCCGGACGACCAGTTCCCGGCCGACACGGTGCTCGTGCTGCGCGTGCAGGTCGGTGACGCCGGCTACCTCGACCCGGCCGGCAACCCGGTGCCCGAGACCAAGCTCGTGGGCAAGGGCCAGGCGATGATCTTCCACGGCGGCAAGCTGGTCCGCGGCACCTGGTCCAAGTCCGACCTCGACTCGCCGATCTCGCTGTCCACGAAGGCCGGCAAGCTGACGGTGCCCGCCGGCCACACCTGGATCGAGCTGGTCCCGGCCGCCAACGGCAACGTCACCTACACGAAGTAGGGCTCACTCCTCGACGGGCTCCTCCGCGAGCGCGTCGACGACCGGCAGCTCCACGCCGGTCTCGGCGAGCACGCGGAAGCCCTCGAGGATGAAGCCGATCGCGATCTCGACGTTCGCGGCCGCCTGGACGGGGTCGGGCGCGCTCGAGACGGACTCGCCGGCCGACGACATCGCGCCGAAGAAGATCCGGGCGAAGGTCTGCTGCAGGTCCTTGTCGAGGTCCCACTCGCCGGCCTCGAGCACGGAGCTGACGATGTCGAGCACGTTGGCGAAGGTCGAGCGCTCCTCCTGCTCGCGGTAGCGCTCGTAGCCGAGGACCGAGGGGCCCTCCTGGATCACGATCCGGCGGTAGCGGGCCTCCTGGACCACCTCGAGGAAGGCGCGGAGGCCGGCGATGGCCTTCTCCCACGGGTCCTTCTTGCCCTTGAGCGCCTTCTGGATGGCGCGTGAGGCGTCGCCCTCGACCCGCTCGAAGACCGCCTCGAAGAGCGCCTGCTTGCCGCTGAAGTGGTGGTAGAGCGCGCCCTTGGTGACCCGCGCGCCGGCCACGATCGTGTCCAGCGAGGTCGCGGCGTACCCGTTGTCGGTGAAGAGCTGCTCGGCCACGTCGACCAGCGCCCGCTTCGTCGAGGCGGAGTACTGCTGGCGGCGGCTCGCTCCCGGGACCGGGACGCCGCGGGGCACCAGCTTGGACACCGAGGGCTTGCTCACGCCTTTGCTCATCAGGGGGCGAGCCTAATACCGACCGTCGGTACGGGTGACTCGGATCACCGGGGGGTTTCTTGCATACCGTCGGTATGGCTGCATACCGTGGGTACGTACTCGCGGTATGTGACCGCGATGCACCCGTTCATCGAAGGAGCACACCATGACCTGGACGTCCTTCCACCGTCGCGGAGAGATCCTCCGCGACGCCATCGCCAGTGCCAACCGCCGCCGCGACGGCCTCCTGCCGCTCGACGTGCCCGGCGTCCACGAGACCTTCCCCGACGAGCTCAGCCTGCTCGGCGCCCTCCAGCTCCGGTGGCACACCCGCCTGGCCGGCCGGATCGAGCGCGAGCTGATGCTCCAGCCGCTCGACCTCGAGAGCGCGGTCGTCGCCGCCTGGCAGGCGACCGCCGACGAGCTCCCCGGCGTCCTCGCGATCGTCGACCGCCAGCGCGCGACCCCGGCCACGCCCGAGATCGCGGTGGCCATGGAGAAGTCGGCCGCCAAGGAGCACATCCTGCTGGCCATGATGGCCGGCCGTGTGAGCGTCCCCGACGCCGCCGCTGCGCGCGTCGGCGCCGCGATCGAGGAGCAGGCCCGCGCGACGTACGTCGGCGCCCCGGCTCCCGAGGAGCCCGAGGCCCGCACCCTCCTGGGTCGCCTGAAGGCCGCGCTCGCGGCCTGACCCACCGACCAGCACCACCGGCCAGGCAGCCCCGGTCCGACGCCACTCCCCCCTCCCGCGTCGGGCCGGGGCTGTCGTGCGTCTCGAGCACCCGGGCATGCGCGATGATGGGGACATGACCGAGGCGCGAGCCGGGATGCTGCTCGTGGCGACGCCTGCCCTGCTCGACCCCAACTTCGTCGACACCGTCGTGCTGCTCCTCGACGTCGACGACCAGGGCGCGCTCGGCGTGGTGCTCAACCGGCCCTCCGTGATCCGCGTCGGCGACGTGCTCGACGCCTGGGCCGGCGCGGTCGACGAGCCGGACGTCCTCTTCCAGGGTGGCCCGGTCGGCCCGGAGGGCGCGCTCGCCGTCGCCGTGCTGCGCGACGCGGCCGACGTCCCCGTCGGCTTCCGCGCGGTCGAGGGCGCGCTCGGGCTGGTCGACCTCGACACCCCGGTCGAGCTGCTCGAGGGCAGCCTCGCCGGCCTGCGCATCTTCGCCGGCTACGCGGGCTGGGGTGCCGCCCAGCTCGACGGCGAGATCGAGGAGGGCAGCTGGTACGTCGTCCCCGCCGAGGCCGCCGACGCGTTCCGCGACGACCCGGCCGAGCTGTGGCGCGATGTGCTCCGCCGCCAGCCGGGGGAGATGGCGTGGCACTCCACACGCCCGTTCGACCCCGAGCTCAACTGACCCCGAAGTCACGTACCCTTGGGTCCGTGACCACCATCGGCTTCTCGACAGACACGGACGTCCGCGAGGACCGCCGTACCGTCCCGACCGACGAGGGTGACCACGAGCGCTTCTCCCACTACGTGGAGAAGGACAAGCTCACCGAGGCGATGGTGATGGGCACCCCCGTCGTCGCCCTCTGCGGCAAGGTGTGGGTGCCGAGCCGGGCGCCGGAGAAGTTCCCCGTGTGCCCGGAGTGCAAGGAAGTCTGGGAGTCCCTCAAGGACGACGCCGGCGACAACAGCGGCTCCGACGAGTGACCGGGCCGGACCCCGGCCCGCAGCCGAACGCGCTCAGTCCTGCCTGGCCGGAGCGGGCCGCCTGGGGCACGGCGACCTCGCTGCGCGCGTGGCAGTCGGCCGCGATGAAGCAGTACTTCGACTCTCACCCGCGCGACTTCCTCGCGGTCGCGACTCCCGGCGCCGGCAAGACGACCTTCGCGCTGTCGGTGGCCGCGGAGCTGCTCGGCCGCCGGGTCGTCGACCGGGTCACGATCGTCGCGCCGACCGAGCACCTCAAGCTCCAGTGGGCCGAGGCCGCGGCCCGGGCCGGCATCCCGATCGACCCGACGTACTCCGCCGGCAAGGGCAAGACCTCGCAGGACTTCGTCGGCATCGCCGTGACGTACGCCGGCGTCGCCGTCAACCCGCTCGCGATGCGGATCCGCACCGAGCGCTTCAAGACCCTGGTCATCCTCGACGAGGTGCACCACGCCGGCGACGCGCTGTCGTGGGGCGAGGGCGTGCGCGAGGCCTTCGAGCCCGCGACCCGGCGGCTCGCGCTGACCGGCACCCCCTTCCGCTCCGACATCAACCCGATCCCGTTCGTCACCTACGCGCCCGGCGACAACGGCGTGCCGACCTCGGTCGCCGACTACACCTACGGCTACGCGCACGCCCTGTCGGACCACGTCGTCCGCCCGGTGCTCTTCATGGCCTACTCGGGCGAGATGACCTGGCGCACCCGCGCCGGCGACGAGATCGCCGCGCGGCTGGGCGAGCCGCTCACCAAGGACCTCACCAACCAGGCGCTGCGCACCGCGCTCGACCCGGGTGGCTCGTGGATCCCGTCGGTGCTCGCGGCCGCGGACAAGCGGCTCTCCGAGGTCCGCCGCCACGTGCCGGACGCGGGCGGCCTGGTGATCGCCACCGACCAGGACTCCGCTCGCGCCTACGCCAAGATCCTCAAGACGGTGTCGGGGGAGAGCGCCACCGTGGTGCTCTCCGACGAGAAGGCCGCGTCGAAGAAGATCAGCGACTTCAGCGCCAACGACAAGCGCTGGATGGTCGCGGTCCGGATGGTGTCCGAGGGCGTCGACGTCCCGCGCCTGGCGGTCGGCGTCTACGCGACGACGACCTCGACCCCGCTCTTCTTCGCCCAGGCCGTCGGCCGCTTCGTGCGAGCGCGGACCCGCGGCGAGATGGCGTCGATCTTCCTGCCGTCGGTGCCGAGCCTCCTCGGCTTCGCCTCCGAGATGGAGGTCCAGCGCGACCACGTGCTCGGCCGCAAGGTCAACGACGACGGCGACATCTTCGCCGCCGAGAACGACCTGCTCGCCCAGGCCAACGCCGGGGAGGGCGCCTCGGACGAGCTCGAGTTCTCCTTCGAGGCGCTCGGCTCGGAGGCGCGCTTCGACCGGGTGCTCTACGACGGCGGCGAGTTCGGCCACGCGGGCGAGGTGCACGTCGGGTCGGAGGAGGAGATGGACTTCCTCGGGATCCCCGGCCTGCTCGAGCCCGACCAGGTGCGCGAGCTGCTGCATAGCCGGCAGAGCGAGCGGGCCAAGAAGCAGAAGGCGACCCGCATCGAGGAGGCCGCCGACTCCCTGGCCGAGGTCTCCACCCACGAGCAGCTGGCGGTGCTGCGGCGGGAGCTCAACGGCCTGGTCGCCGCCTGGTACCACCGCACCGGCCAGCCGCACGGTGTCACCCACGCGGCGCTGCGCAAGGAGTGCGGCGGCCCGGCCGCGGCGGTCGCGACGAGCGACCAGCTGATGACGCGGATCGACCGGTTGCGCGAGTGGGCGACCCGGAAGAGCTCCTGACCTCGCTAGGGTCTCCGGGTGGCCGGTGAGACCTCGCAGACGCTCGACCGTGGGCTGCGCGTGCTCGACGTGCTCGCCGCGACCCCGGACGGGCTGACCGTCACCGAGCTCGCGACGCTGCTCGAGGTCAACCGCACGATCGTGCACCGGCTGGTGAGCACGCTGGAGACCCACGCGCTGGTCCGACGCGACGACCGCGGCCGGCTGCGGATCGGCCTCGGCGTGCTCCAGCTCGCGACCGCGGTGCAGCCGGTGCTGCGCGACGTGGCCACGCCCGTGCTGCGGCGGCTGGCCGAGGAGGTCGGCGCCACCGCGCACCTCACGGTCGCCGACGGCGACGAGGCGCTGGCCGTCGCGGTGGTCGAGCCGTCCTGGACCGACTTCCACGTGGGCTACCGGGTCGGCGCGCGGCACCTGCTCAGCCAGGGTGCGGCCGGCAAGGCGATCCTGCTCGCCCGCGACGGCGACCCCACGCCGTACGTCGCGACCACCGGCGAGCTCCAGGCCGGCGCCCGCGGCCTGGCCGCGCCGGTGCGCGGCGTCCCCGCCCTCGAGGCCTCCGTCGGCATCGTCACCGTGGACCCGGAGATCGACACCGCTGCCGTCGGGCCCGCGGTCGCCCGGGCCGCGGCCGAGCTCGCCGAGCGCCTGGCCTAGCCGCTCGGCGCTCTCGGCGCCCTCAGCACTCGGTGCAGGAGGGGGCGTCGACCGCCTCGACGACCGACCGCGCGGCGGCACCGAGCGCGGCCAGCTGCTCGGGGCCGAGCCGGTCGACGACGAGCCGGCGGGCCTCGCGCACGTGGCTCGGGGCCGCCTCCTCGATCTTGCGGCGGCCGGCGGGTGTCAGGTGGGCCGCCGTACGCCGGCCGGCCTCGACGCACGCCCGGCGCTCGACCCAGCCGGCGTTCTCCAGCCGGGTCACCGCGTGGGAGAGCCGGGAGGGGGAGCCCTGGGCGAGGACGGAGAGGTCGCTCATCGGCAGCGCGCCGTGCGGGGCATCGGAGAGGGCGGCGAGCACGTGGTACTCGAACATGTTCAGCCCGGTGTCGCGCTTGAGCTGGGCGTCCAGCGCCGCGGGGAGCGTCATCACGAGCCCGATCAGCGACTTCCAGTCGCGCAGCTGGTCATCGTCCAGCCAGGGCGCGTCGGTCATCTCTCCAGCGTACTGACTTGAACATTCAAGTCGACCGGTTTACCGTGGAGTTGAACATTCAAATCCAACCTCCGGGAGATCCCAGTGACCCTGCTCCGCATCGACGCCACCATCCAGGGACCCGCCTCGGCGAGCGCCGCCCTGGCCGACCTCGTCCTCGGCGAGTTCCGCGCCGGCCGTCCCGACGAGCAGGTCGTGACCCGCCACCTCGGCACCGACCCGCTGCCGGCCGACGCGTGGGCCAACGCGATCCACGGCTCGTTCACCCCGGAGGACCAGCGCACCCCCGCGCAGGCCGAGGCGCTCTCGCTCGCGGCCGGCCTCGCGACCGAGCTCCAGGAGGCCGACGCCGTGGTGCTCGCCTTCCCGCTCTACAACTTCGGCGTCTCCCAGCACGTGAAGGCGTGGTTCGACCTCGTCCTCGCCGGCGGCCCCCACGGCGCGCGCCTGCTCGAGGGCAAGCCGGTCGTCCTGGTCACCACCCGCGGCGGCGCGTACGGCGAGGGCACCCCGCGCGAGGGCTGGGACCACAGCACCGACTTCCTGCGCCGCATCCTGGTCGACATCTGGGGCGCCGACCTCACCCTGATCGAGCGCGAGTTCACCCTGGTCGGCGTCAACCCCGCCCTCGACGAGTTCACCGAGGTCGCCGCGCTGATGAAGAAGGAGGCCGAGGAGGCCGCCTCCGTCGCCGGCCGGGAGCTCGCCACCCGCTGACCTGTCAGCACAACGACGTACAGAAGTCCTGATCGGGCGGCGGCTCAGGCGGCGACGCATCGCCGACAGCCGACTTCTGTACGTCGTTGTGCTGTCGCCGCCACCAGTACCTCGCGGACCTCGTCGGGATGGAGCATCACGTCCTCCCAGGAGAACCGCAGCACCAGCCATCCGTGCACGACCATCAGGTTGTAGCGCCGCGCGTCTCGTCGCAGTGCCCGGCGGTCGCCGTGCCACTCGAACGAGTCGGCCTCGAGCACGATCCGCAGGTCGACGTCGACCAGGTCCGGGCGCGGTGCACCCGGGATCGTCGTCAGGGTGACCTGGGGCGCGACCCGCAGCCCGGGCACCTCGCCGGCGATGACGCGCAGGCACGTCTCGAACGGGTTCGCCGCCTCGGCTCGGGCCAGCGACGCCACCCGTCGGACCTTCGCCGCGCCTGCGCCTCGCGCCGTCCGGGCGACCCGCCGGAGGATCGTCTGATCTCCGTCGCGTAGCGCCGAGTCCGCGACGCAGAGTGCTTCGTCGAACGGCAGCGAGCGCAGGCAGTGGAGGAGGGTCGTCTCCCGGGGGTCGGGAGGGCGGCCCGGGTCGCGACACCGCCCATCTCGCTGACCACCTCCGCGACCTCCATGGCACCCAGCATCGGGGAGCTGAGCGTGCGATGGATCCGTCGTCCACAGGGGCGCAGGCCCTCAGGGACCGTCGGCCACCGCGCGGGCCAGCGGCAGCACCCGGTAGGGGACCTGCGTGGCCAGGGCGATGACCGTCGAGGAGCGCACGATGCGCGCGTCGTCGAGGACGTGGTCGATGACGCGCTGCAGGTCGGCGTTCGAACGGGCCACGACGCGGACCCACAGGTCGCCGGCGCCGGTGATCGTGTGCGCCTCGAGCACCTCCGGGATGGCCGCGAGGTGCTGGGCGACCGCGTCGTGACCGCCGCCGCTCGTCTCCTGGCGGATCTCCAGGGTCAGGAAGGCCGTGACCGGGTGGCCGAGCGCGGCGGGGGAGAGGTCGGGGCCCCAGCCGGTGACCACGCCGGTGGCGGCCAGCTTGTCGAGCCGGGCCTGGACCGTGCCGCGGGCGACACCGAGCCGGCGCGAGGCCTCGAGCACCCCGATCCGGGGGTCGGCGCTGAAGAGGTCGATCAACCTGCCGTCCAGCTCGTCCACGCCGCCGCCTCCTCCTGGGCAAGTTGACCAGCGTTTCGACGTACTGTTGCACATCCTGTCCTGCGCGGTCAGGCTCCTCGCCATGACGCTGACCCCGGACGAGCTCAAGGCCGACCTCACCCTCGAGCAGCTCAAGGAGCTGGTCGGGCTCGTGGAGTACGACGCCGCCAACGACCCCTTCCCGGTGACGGCCCAGGACGCCGTGTGCTTCGTGGTCGGCAACGCCACGCAGACCGCGACCTTCTACCAGCTCGCGCTCGGGATGGAGCTCGAGGCCTACCGCGGCCCCGAGAACGGCTGCCGCGACTCGAAGTCCTACGTCCTCCGCTCGGGCAGCGCCCGCTTCGTCTTCACCGGCGGCGTCACGCCGGACAGCCCGGTGCTCGACCACCACCGCAAGCACGGCGACGGCGTCGTCGACCTCGCGATGGAGGTCCCGGACGTGGACCGGTGCATCGACCACGCCCGCGCGATGGGTGCGACGATCCTGGTCGAGCCCCACGACGAGTCCGACGAGCACGGCACCGTGCGGATCGCCGCGATCGCGACGTACGGCGAGACCCGCCACACCCTCGTGGACCGGTCCCGCTACACCGGCCCCTACCTGCCCGGCTACGTCGCCGCGACGACGAAGGTCGCGCGCCGCGAAGGCCCCGCTGGATCCGGCCGGCCGAAGCGACTCTTCCAGGCCGTCGACCACTGCGTCGGCAACGTCGAGCTCGGCCGGATGGACGAGTGGGTGACCTTCTACAACAAGGTCCTCGGCTTCACGAACATGGCCGAGTTCATCGGCGACGACATCGCGACCGACTACTCCGCGCTGATGTCGAAGGTCGTCGCGAGCGGCAACCACCGCGTGAAGTTCCCGCTCAACGAGCCGGCGATCGCGAAGAAGAAGTCGCAGATCGACGAGTACCTCGAGTTCTACGACGGCGCCGGCTGCCAGCACATCGCGCTCGCGACCAACGACATCCTGCGCAGCGTCGACATCCTGCGCGACAACGGCATCGAGTTCCTCGACACCCCCGACTCCTACTACGACGACCCGGAGCTGCGCGCCCGGATCGGCGAGGTGCGGGTGCCGATCGAGGAGCTGAAGAGGCGCGGCATCCTGGTCGACCGCGACGAGGACGGCTACCTGCTCCAGATCTTCACCAAGCCGATGGGCGACCGACCCACGGTCTTCTACGAGTTCATCGAGCGGCACGGCTCGCTCGGCTTCGGCAAGGGCAACTTCAAGGCCCTCTTCGAGGCGATCGAGCGCGAGCAGGAGGCCCGCGGGAACCTCTGACGAGGTCCCCGCGAGCCGCCTCACTCGGCAGTGGTGAGCTCCACGGTCGAGCCGTGCGGCAGCGCCTGCACGAGGCGGAGCCGGGCCAGCGCGGGGTGCTCGTCGAGCAGCTTCGCGCCGTTGGCGAGCGACCGCAGGGCGGCCGTCTCGGCGCGCGCCGCCTCGAGCTGGGCGAGGCCGCGGGCCCGCGCGGTCACCAGCTCGGCGTACGCCGCCCGCAGCTCGTGCGGGAGGATCACGTCCTTGACCACGACCGTGCGCACGGCGATGCCGACCTCGGCACCAGCCGTCCGCGCGGCCCCGGCGAGCGTCTCGCCGAGCGCCAGGCGGGCCCGGCGGACCGCGTCCTCGGCGGTGACGTCGACCAGCTCGTCGCGCAGCGCGACCTGGATGGCCAGGTAGACGAGCCCGAAGGGGTCGACGGCCGCCTCGACGTAGCGCCGCGCGTCGGTGACCGCCCAGCGGACGGCCGTGGTGACGCGGACGGCGACGCCGTCGGCGGTCAGGACCTCCTGCGGGGCGGTGACGTCGAGCCGGTCGAGGACGTGCACCCGCTTGACCTCGGCGTTCGGGGCCAGCCGGTGCTTGCCTGGCTCGAGCACGCGGGTGCAGGTGCCGTCGACGTACTCGAGCAGTCGCTCGCCGGTACGCACGATCGTGGTGGTCTTGAACAGGGACATGGCTGACCTCCTTCGGTCATGGGGTGGTGGGTGGTGCTGGATGGTGCGGGTTGGTGCTGGGGCGGACGGGCCGGCGCACGACCCGTCACGGGGCACCGTCCGTCGTGCTGACCGGCCGGGCCGCTGGTGGCCGGCCGCTCACGCGCCCGCCCGTCCGCCCGGTGAGGTGGGGGAGTCGAACCCCCGCGCACATCGCGCGTATGCCAGGAGATCCCTTCACAGGGGAATCGGTCGGGGTACGACGCGCAGGACCGACCCCGGCACACCGGGTCGGCTGCTGATCCACGACCGGCCCACGACGATAGACGTCGTGGGCCGGAGGGCGCGAAGGATTTACGGCTGGGTCAGGCGAGGTCCCCGACGAGCTCGGCCTCGGCCTCGCCCTCGGTGGTGTCCGCGCCGTGGCCGCCGGCGACCTCGCCGTGCAGCGCCTTGCGGATGACCGGAGAGCCCGCGGCGATGATCACGACGCCGACGGCGATCGCGATCGCGCCGAACCAGAAGGGCGCGTGCACGCCCTGGTGCTCGAAGAGCTTCATCGCGACGTAGGGGCCGATGGCGCCGCCGGTGAAGCGGACGAAGGAGTAGGCCGCGGACGCGACCGGCCGCTCGACCGGGGCGGCGTCCATGACGGCCTCGGTGACCAGGGTGTTGTTGATGCCCAGGAGTGCGCCGACCACGATGATGCCGACCGCGATCGCGGCCTCGTGCTCGGCGAAGACGGCCATCAGCGCCATGACGACGGCGAAGAGCGAGAGCACCGCGGTCAGGGTCGGCAGCGTGCCGAACCGGCGCTGCAGCCACGGCGCGACGACCACCGAGGTGATCGCGAGCAGGACGCCCCAGCCGAAGAAGGTCCAGCCGATCTGCATGATCCCGAAGGACGGCAGCGCGAACGGGCCCGCGGCCATGAGCGTGAAGAAGCCGATGTTGTAGAAGATCGCGACCAGGGCGAGCAGCAGCAGCGCGGGGTGCTGGAGGGCGCGGAACGGGTCGGCGAGCGACGTACGGCGGCCCTGAGGCGGGGTGCTCGGGAGGAAGAACGCGGTCGCGACCAGCGCGATCGCCATCAGCGTCGAGACGCCGTAGAAGGGTGCGCGCCACGACTGCTGGCCGAGCAGGCCGCCCACGAGAGGACCGGACGCGATGCCCAGGCCGAGTGCGGCCTCGAAGAGGATGATCGCCTGCGCGACCGAGCCCTTCGACGCCTGCACGATCGTGGCGAGCGCGGTCGCGACGAAGAGCGCGTTGCCCAGGCCCCAACCGGCGCGGAAACCGATGACGGCGCCGACCGAGTCGGAGGAGCCGGCGAGCGCCGCGAAGACGATGATGACGACGAGGCCGGAGAGCAGCGTGCGCTTGGCGCCGATCCGGCTGGAGACGACGCCGGTGATCAGCATCGCGACGCCCATGACGGCCATGTAGCTGCTGAAGAGCAGCGACACCTGGCTGCCGGTGGCGCCGAGGTCGGCCGCGATCTCCTTGAGGATCGGGTCCACGAGGCCGATGCCCATGAACGCGATGACGCACGCGAAGGCGACGGCCCAGACGGCGCGGGGCTGCTTGAGGAACGAGGCGGACGGGGAGGTCACTGAGGTCCTTTCTCGAGGATGCTGCGGAGCACCGCGACCGCGGTGGCGAGGTCGTCGGTGGTGAGGTCGGGGTCGGCGGCGATGACGGCGGCGACGTGCTCGCCGTACGTCGTCCGCACCCGCGCGAGCTCGGCGCGTCCGGCACGCGTGAGGGTCACCAGGGAGGACCGCGCGTCCTCGGGGTTGGGCTCCTTGGCGACCCGCCCGAGCTCGACCAGCGTCGCGACCGCGCCGGACATGGTCGGCTGCGAGCACCGGTCCAGCTCGGCGAGCTGCGTGATGCCGAGGGGGCCGTACTGGTCGAGGAGGCTCAGCACCCTGGTCCCGGCCGGGAGCTCGAGCTCCCGGCGTACGGCGCGGACCAGGCGGGCGGCCTGGACGACCAGGTCGGAGGCGAGATCGATGTCGGACACGGCCTCCAGATTACATCGGAAACCTATGTATATCTAGTGGGGCGTCGCTCGGGCAGGATGTGCGCATGGCGACGTACATCGCGTTCCTGCGGGCTATCAACCTCGGCGCGACCCGGAAGTTCCCCAAGGACGCGATCGTCGCGGCGACGGAGGCGGCGGGATTCACCGACGTGGCGACCCACATCAACACCGGCAACGTCCGCTTCGACACGACGATGCGGTCGCGGGCGAGGATCGAGGCCGCGCTGGAGAAGGCCTACCTCGAGGACCGGGGCTTCGAGGTGCCGACCATCGTCTTCACGCAGAAGGAGCTCGCGGCGATCGCCGACGAGGCGGAGTCCTTCGGGCACGGCGGCAGGCACTACGTCTCGCTGCTCAAGGAGGCTCCGTCGGCCGCTGCGGTCGCGAAGGTCGAGGCCGTCGGGACCGCCGACGAGGTCGCGAAGGTCGGCGGTCGTGCGGTGCACCTGCTGCTCGGCGACAACTACCACGAGGCGAAGCTGACCAACGCGACCGTCGAGAAGCACCTCGGGGTCGCGACCAACCGCAACCTGACGGTGATCAGGACGCTGGCGGAGAAGTGGTGCTGACGGCGCCGGCCGCGGCGACCCGACGCAGGTCGCGCACCGACGGCGACAGCAGGGTCAGCAGCGCGATCGCGACGTAGACCACGCCGCCGGCCAGCATCACCTCCCGGGTGCCGAACACGGCGGCGAGAGGGCCGAAGGTCAGCTGGCCCACCGGGATCGCCACGAACGAGCCGAGCATGTCGTAGGAGTAGGCCCGCGAGAGCATCTCGTCGGGCACGTGCTCCTGCATGGCGAGGTTCCAGCCGAGGTTGAAGACCTCGGTGCCCATGCCGGCCAGGACCGCCACCACCATGACCGCGCCGGTCTGCGGGTGGGCGCCGAGGACGATCAGCGGGAGCCCGAGGAAGGCGACCCCGAGCATCCCGGACCGGAGCGGCCGGCGCACCGGCACCCGCATCATCACCAGGGTCATCGCGACCACCCCGAACGCCTCGGCCGAGAGGATCAGGCCCCAGCCGTGCGCACCGATGTCGGTGTCGTTGGCGAGCGCCGGGCCGAGCGTGAGGAGACCTCCGGCGTGGATGACGTTCATGAAGCCGAAGGCCAGCACGACGACCCACAGCCAGGTCGTGCTCCGGACGTAGTCCCAGCCCTCGCGCAGCTCGCGCGCCATCGACGGGGTGCTGCCGTGGCGCTCGCGGGGAGGGAGCCGGACCGGGGCGAGCAGGACGGCGGCGCCCAGCCACGTCGCGGCGTCCGCGGCGAGCGCCCAACCGGGCCCCACGCCGGCGACGAGGACGGCGGCGACGCTCGGTCCGATGATCGTGAGGGCGCCGCGCGACATCGCGATCAGCAGGTTGGCCGGCTGCAGCTGGTCACGGGGCACCAGCGCCGGGACGATCCCGGCCATCGCCGGCATGCTCATCGACGAGAGGGTGCCGTTGAACGCGCCCAGGACCACGAAGTGCCACAGCTCGGCGTGCCCCGAGATCAGCAGCGCGGCGATGGCCGCCTGCGTGGCCGCCGCGCCGAGGTTCGAGACCTGGATGACGAGCGCCCGGCCGAGGCGATCGGCGACGACGCCGCCGAAGAGCAGGAACACCACCTCCGGGATGGTGCGAGCGGCCAGGACCAGGCCGAGCGCACCCGCGGAGTCGCTCACCTCCAGGACGGCGAAGGCCAGCGCGACGGGTGCCATGGTCGAGCCGGCGAGGTTGACCAGGCGGGAGAGGAAGTACCACCGGAACCGCGGCTCGTGAAGCGGGGCGAGGGCCGAGGAACGGGTGAACATTGCGTTGCGGATCATGTCATCCCTTGTGCTCGCGCGGCCCCGCGGGATAGAACGTCCTGCGCTCATGTCCGTTCTCGGGAGGAACTGTCGTGTCTGAAGTCATGCCGTCTCGTCGTGCCGTCATCGCGGGGGGAGTCACCGGCGCCGCCGCCCTGACCGCCGCGGGCTACGCCGAACCGTCGTACGCCGCCACCTCGGAGGTCGCCGCCGCGCGGCGCGGTGGGAAGCGGGTGCGGCTCACCGTCCTCGGCACCACCGACCTGCACGGCAACGTCTACAACTGGGACTACTTCAAGAACGCCGAGTTCGACGACACCGCGCACAACGACATCGGGCTCGCCAAGGTCGCCACGCTGATCAAGGCGATGCGCAAGGAGCGCAAGGGCGAGCCGATCCTCACCCTCGACGCCGGCGACACGATCCAGGGCACCCCGCTGGCCTACTACTACGCCAAGATCGACCCGATCACCGACGGCGCCACGCACCCGATGGCGCGGGCGATGAACCTCGTGAAGTACGACGCGGCCGCGCTCGGCAACCACGAGTTCAACTACGGCCTCGACACCCTGCGGACCTTCGAGGACCAGCTCGACTTCCCGCTCCTCGGCGCCAACGCGGTCGACCCGCAGACCAAGCGGCCGGCCTTCCCGCCGTATCTGATCAAGACCTTCAAGCTCGGCAAGGGCCGGACCCTCAAGGTCGGCATCCTCGGCCTCACCAACCCCGGCATCGCGATCTGGGACAAGGCCAACGTCGAGGGGAAGATGGAGTTCCCCGGGCTCGTCGAGCAGGCGAAGAAGTTCGTGCCACTGCTGAAGAAGAAGGGCTGCGACCTCGTCATCGTCTCGGCCCACTCCGGCGCGACCACCTCGTCGTCGTACGGCGACGCCCTGCCCTTCCCGGAGAACGCCTCGTCGCTGGTGGCCGAGGAGGTGCCGCACGTCGACGCGATCCTGGTCGGTCACGCGCACGTCGAGATCGCCCAGCAGTTCGTCCGCAACAAGAAGACCGGCCAGCAGGTGCTGCTGTGCGAGCCGTCGTACTGGGGCCGCCGGCTCGCGGTGATGGACCTCGTCGTGCAGGAGGTCTTCACCAAGCGGGGCAAGCCGGAGTGGTTGCTCGTGCAGGCCGGCTCCCAGGTGCTCAACTCCAACACCGTCGACGAGGACACCGCGGTGGCCGGCGCGGTGCAGGAGCAGCACGACACGGTGATCGACTACGTCAACTCCGTCATCGGCACCTCCGCCGAGGAGCTGACCGCGGCCCGCGCGGTGGTCGAGGACGTCCCGATCATCGACTTCGTCAACTACGTGCAGGCCGACGCGGTGAAGGCGGGGCTCAGCGGTGACGCCGCGTCGCTGCCGGTGCTGTCGATCGCGGCGCCCTTCAACCGCGCCGCGTCGTTCCCGGCGGGCGAGGTCACCGTCCGCGACGTCGCGGGCCTCTACATCTACGACAACACGCTGCTCGGGGTGCAGGTCAGCGGTGCCGACGTGAAGGCCTACCTCGAGTACTCCGCCCGCTACTTCAAGCAGGTCACCGGCAGCGGTCCGTTCACGATGGACCAGGTGACCAACGCGGTGACGACGGCGGCGCCCAACGGCACGCCCGACTACAACTACGACGCCGTCGCCGGCCTCGACGCCCCGCTGACCTACGACATCGACATCTCGCAGCCCGTCGACTCGCGGATCCTGAACCTCGCGTACGACGGAACGCCCGTCGCCGACGCCGACCAGTTCGTGATGGCGGTCAACAACTACCGCCAGTCCGGTGGCGGCGGCTTCCCGGCCGTCTCGACCGCCACGGTCGTCTACAACCGGCAGAACGAGATCCGTCAGCTGCTCATCGACTGGGTCACCGAGCACGGCACCATCGACCCCGCCGAGTTCGCCTCCGTCGACTGGCGCCTCGTCTCCGGCGGCACCCCCGTCACGATCAGCTGACAACCAACCGCGTGGCAGGGTCGTCCCAGGGAGGACAGCACACGACGACCGCAAGGAAGTGACATGACCTCTCTCGGGCTCTCCCGTCTCGCCAAGGGCCTCCTGGCCGCTCTCACGATGACCGCACTCACCCTCGGCCTGCTCGGGGCGGCGGTGGCGCCGGCGCAGGCGGCGCCGGGCAAGGTGGTCACGATCAAGGGCATCCACGTGATCCACACCCACCGTCAGGCCGACCGCTGGCTCGGCCGCACCTCGCAGGACTTCCGCGACTACGTCGTGGGCCGCAGCAAGGTGGTGCAGCGGCAGGAGAAGCAGGCCGGGGGGAGCCCGTCGTGCGTGAAGCAGGCCGGGGTCGTGGTCACCAAGTACGACACCCTCGGCTACGCGACCGGCGCCGAGGGCAGCTGCGGTGGCGCGGCCACGCTCTACACCGACTACGCCGACGGCCGGCGCCACGGCGGATCCTGGCGGATGGTGAAGGCCACCCAGGACAGCTTCTACTGCCCCGTGCTCAAGCGCTTCGAGGTCCCGAGCGCCCTGGTGGGCACGAGCTGCTACAGCCCCAAGCGGCACAAGGAGATCCGCTACCACCAGCGCTGAGCGCCGCGGTCACTCTCCTCGGAAGACCGGCCGGCGACGCTCGGAGAAGGCGCGCATCCCCTCGGCGACGTCCGAGGTGCGGAGCAGCACCGTCTGCCCCGTGCGCTCGCGCTCCAGGGCGTCGTCGAGGCCGGTCAGGGTGGCGGCGTTGATCGCCTTCTTCGTCGCGGCGAAGGACAGCGGCGGTCCGGAGGAGAGCCGGCCGGCGATCTTCGCGACGGTCGCCGCGAGGTCGTCGTCCGGTACGACGTGGGTGACCAGGCCCGCCTCCAGCGCGTCGGCCGCCGACAGCGGCTCCGCCAGGAGCGCCATCCGCATGGCGCGAGCGCGACCGACCGAGGCCGCGACGGTGTACGTCGTACCGCCGTCGGGCATCAGGCCGATCCGGGCGAACGCGAGCAGGAACGACGCGGAGGCGCCGGCGACCACCAGGTCGCAGGCCAGCGCGACCGAGCAGCCGACACCGGCGGCGACGCCGTTCACGGCCGCGACCACGGGCTTGTCGCAGGACACGACGGCGCGCACCATCCGGTTGGCCCGGTCCAGGGCGCGGACGTCGAAGCGCTCGTGGGCGTCCTCGCCGGAGATGTCGGCGCCGGCGCTGAAGGCCGGTCCGGCGCCGGTGATCACGACGACCCGCACGTCCGGGTCCGAGGGCACCCGCTCGAGCGTGGTCGCGAGCCCGTCGGACATCTCGTCGCTCATCGCGTTGAAGACGTCCGGCCGGTTCAGGGTGAGCGTCAGGACCCCGTCGTCGAGCGAGGTCAGCAGGTCAGGCAACGTGCACCCCGGCCGTGCGCAGCTCGTCGAGCGCCGCGGTCGTGGACTCGGGCGCCACGCCGGCGCACAGGTCGACCAGCAGCCGGGTCTCGAAGCCGTTGCCGACGGCGTCGAGCGCCGTGGCCCGCACGCAGAAGTCGGTCGCGATCCCGCACACGTCGACCGCGGTCACCTCGTGCGTCCGCAGCCAGTCCGTCAGCGCGACCCCGTCGACCGAGCGACCCTCGAAGCCGGAGTAGGCCGCCGCGTGCTCACCCTTGAGGAAGATCGCGTCGAAGGGCTGCGGGTCCAGGTTGGGGTGGAAGGCCTCCCCGTCCGTCCCCACCCGGCAGTGCACCGGCCACGAGTCGACGTAGTCGGGCTCCTTCGCCCAGTGCGCGCCCGGGTCGACGTGGTGGTCCTTGGTCGCGACGACGTGGTCGTACGTCGGGGACTCCGGACCCTTCGCGCACCAGGACCGCAGCAGCGACCCGATGTCGGCGGCCACCTCCGCCCCGCCGGCGACGGGCAGCGAGCCGCCCTCGCAGAAGTCGTTCTGGACGTCGACGACGATCAACGCACGCTTCATACGCCCACCGTAGGGATGACCGCCTCCCCGCGCGACATCTGGCGGATCTCGTCGGGCAGCTCCGCGCGCGAGGCGAGGTGCCGCTCCCGCGCTGCGTCGAGCGACTCGCGCCCGACGATCTCGCCGGCGCGGACCAGCGGCACCAGGAGCTCGCGGTCGTCCCCGTCGTCGCGCGGCGGGTGGCCGACGCCGATCAGCTCGGCCTCGGCCACGCCGCTCGCCGAGCGTCGGCGCACGGCGTACTTGCGGCCGCCGACCGACTCCTTGTCGACGCTGCGCTTGGCCACCGAGACCAGGTCGCCGGAGGCCGACTCGCGGGCGACCAGCTTGTAGACGAAGCCGCAGGTCGGGTGCCCGCTGCCGGTGACCAGCTCGGTACCGACGCCGTACCCGTCGACCGGCGAGGCGGCCAGCGCCGCGATCGCGTGCTCGTCGAGGTCGCTGGTGACGATGATCCGCGTCGAGGTCGCGCCGAGGCCGTCGAGCTGGGCGCGCACCCGGTGCGCGAGCAGGCCGAGGTCCCCGGAGTCGATGCGCACGGCACCGAGCTCCGGCCCGGCGATCGCGACCGCGCGCTCGACGGCCGCCTCGATGTCGTAGGTGTCGACGAGGAGGGTCGTGCCGGCGCCGAGCGACCCGACCTGCGCCCGGAACGCGTCGTCCTCGGTGTCGTGGAGGAGCGTGAAGCTGTGCGCGCTGGTGCCGGTCGTGGGAACGCCGTAGCGATGCCGGGCCGCGAGGTTGGAGCTCGCCGCGAAGCCCGCGACGTACGCCGCCCGCGCGGCCGCGACGGCGGCCTCCTCGTGCGTGCGCCGCGACCCCATCTCGATGCAGGGCCGGTCGCCCGCGGCCAGCGTCATGCGGGACGCGGCGGAGGCGATGGCGGAGTCGTGGTTGTAGACCGAGAGCAGCACGGTCTCCAGGAGCACCGCCTCGGCGAAGGTCGACTCGACCACCAGCACCGGCGAGTGCGGGAAGTAGGCCTCGCCCTCGGCGTAGCCCCACACGTCGCCCTGGAAGCGGTACGCCGCCAGCCGGTCGAGCGTCGCCCGGTCCACGACGCCGTCGAGGGCGGCCAGCACCTCGTCGTCGAAGACGAAGCGCTCGATCGCGTCCAGGGCCCGGCCGACGCCCGCGACCACGCCGTACCGGCGCCCCTCCGGCAGCCTCCGTGGGAAGAGCTCGAAGACCGAGCGCCGGTCCGCGGTGCCCGATCGGAGGGCCGCCTGGAGCATCGTCAGCTCGTAGTGATCGGTCAACAGCGCGGTTGAGTTGGCCACGACCGACAGTGTGCCAACATGGGGTCGTGACCGCGCCCGTCGAGGTCGAGCCGACCCTCACGCCCGACGAGATCACCCTCACCGCCAAGCCGTGGGTGACGATCGTGTGGAACGACCCCGTCAACCTGATGTCCTACGTCACCTACGTCTTCCAGAAGTACTTCGGCTACGCGAAGGACAAGGCGGAGAAGCTGATGATGGAGGTCCACGAGGACGGCAAGTCGGTGGTCAGCCACGGCAGCCGCGAGGAGATGGAGCGCGACGTGCAGGCCATGCACGAGTACGGCCTGTGGGCGACGATGGACAAGCAGGACTGACCGGGTGGGTGGGTTCCAGAGGCATCGCCGCAGCAAGCTGATCATCGCCAACTTCTCCGGCTTCGAGGCCGACCTGCTGCGCTCCCTGGCCGGCCAGCTCGTCGAGCTGCTCCGCAACGAGGCGGCCGTCCCGCGGGACGACAGCGCCGACCCGTTCGAGGCGATGTTCGACTTCAGCGGTCCCACGCAGGCGCCCGAGGATCCCGTCCTCGCGCGGCTCTTCCCGACGGCCTACCCCGCCGACGAGGAGGCCGCCGCGGAGTTCCGGCGCTTCACCGAGGGCACCCTGCGCGACGGCAAGGCCGACGCCGCCATCACGATCATCGACACCCTCGAGGAGGCCGGCCTGCCGACCGAGCTGGCCGAGGAGGGTCTGGTCATCGACGTCGAGCTCGACGAGCCGACCGCCGAGACCTGGATGCGCTCCTTCACCGACCTGCGCCTGGCGCTCGCCACCCGGCTGGGCGTCGAGGAGGGGGACGAGGCCTTCTGGTACGCGCTGCCCGACGACGACGCGCGCGCCCAGGCGCACGACATCTACGAGTGGGTCGGCTACCTGCAGGAGACGCTCGTGCAGGCCCTGACCGACTGACCCGATCGAGGAGTCCCATGCCGATCCCGCCGTACGTCGCCGAGATGCGCGCCCTCATCGGCACCCGCGAGATGTGGCTGCCCGGCGTCACCGCGATCGTGCTGCGCGGCCCGGCCGAGGCCCGCGAGGTGCTGCTCACCCTGCGCTTCGACAACGGCCAGTGGGCGCCGATCACCGGCATCCTCGACCCGGGGGAGGAGCCCGCCGTCGGCACCGCGCGCGAGGCGTTCGAGGAGGCCGCCGTCGAGGTCAGCGTCGACCGGCTGGCCTCGGTGAAGGTGAGCCCGCAGGTCACGCACGCCAACGGAGACCTCGCGATCTACCTCGACCTGACCTTCGCCTGCTCGTGGGTGAGCGGCGAGGCGCGGGTCAACGACGACGAGAACACCGACGTGCGCTGGTGGCCGCTGTCCGACCTGCCGCCGATGCCCGAGTGGCTGGTCGAGCGGATCGACGACGTCCTCGCCGGTGAGACCGCGACCAGGTTCCGGTCCGCCGTCTCGTAGTCTGGACCGCGTGCTGACCATCGACCGGGCGACGTACGACGCCATCGTCGCCCACGCCAAGCGCGACCACCCCGACGAGGCGTGCGGGATCGTCGCGGGCCCCGAGGGCAGCGACCGGCCGGAGCGGTGGGTCGAGATGGTCAACGCGGCCGGCTCGCCGACCTTCTACGAGTTCGACTCGACGGACCTCTTCCAGCTCTACAAGGAGATGGACGCGAACGACGAGGAGCCGGTGGTCGTCTACCACTCGCACACCGCGACCGAGGCCTACCCGAGCCGCACCGACATCGGCCTCGCGAGCGAGCCGAACGCCCACTACGTGCTCGTCAGCACACGCGAGCACGGGAATAGTGAGGGCCCGGTGGAGTTCAGGTCCTACAGGATCGTCGACGGCGAGGTGACCGAGGAAGAGGTCACCGTGGTCGACGAGCTGCCCAGCAACTGAGTGTCACGAGGAGTCACAGCCATGGCCATCGAGGTCCGGATCCCGACCATCCTGCGCACCTACACCGGTGGTGAGAAGGCCGTCAGCGCGGACGGCGCCAGCCTGAGCGCGCTCATCGACGACCTCGAGGTCAACCACCCCGGCATCAAGGACCGTCTGATCGACAACGGCGACCTGCGCCGCTTCGTCAACGTCTACATCAACGACGAGGACGTCCGCTTCATCGGCGGCCTCGAGGCCGAGCTCGCCGACGGCGACCAGGTCGTCGTGCTGCCGGCGGTCGCCGGCGGCGCACACTGATCGGCTGACGCGATGGCCGAGCGTCGTACCTTCGTCCTCGTCGACGGCGAGAACATCGACGCGACCCTCGGCAACTCGCTGCTCGGGCGCCGCCCGCTCCCCGAGGAGCGGCCGCGCTGGGAGCGCGTGACGGCGTACGCCGAGGAGCTGTGGGACCAGCCGGTCACCGGCCTGTTCTTCCTCAACGCCTCCAACGGCCAGCTGCCCTCGACCTTCGTCCAGGCGCTGCTGGCGATCGGCTACCGCCCGGTGCCGCTGGCCGGCAGCACCGACCAGAAGGTCGTCGACATCGGCATCCAGCGCACCCTGGACGCCCTCGTCGTCCGCGAGGACGACGTGCTGCTGGTCAGCCACGACGCCGACTTCGTCGACCACCTCGACCGGCTCGCCGACGGGTCGCGCCGGGTCGGCGTGATCGCGCTGCGCGAGTACACCAGCATCCAGTACGACGCCCGCGGCATCGAGGTCCACGACCTCGAGGACGAGGTGATGGCCTTCAAGGTCCCGCTGCCGCGCGTCCGCATCATCCCGCTGGACCAGTTCGACCCGGAGACGTTCCTCAGATGACCCGCTACGACAACCTGCTCGCCTCCGTCGGCGGCACACCGCTGATCGGGCTGCCGCGGCTCTCGCCGTCGGCCGACGTACGCCTCTGGGCGAAGCTCGAGGACCGCAACCCGACCGGCTCGATCAAGGACCGCCCGGCCCTGAAGATGATCGAGGAGGCCGAGAAGGACGGCACGCTGCGACCCGGCTGCACCATCCTCGAGCCGACGTCGGGCAACACCGGCATCTCGCTGGCCATGGCCGCCAAGCTCAAGGGCTACCGGATCGTCTGCGTGATGCCGGAGAACACCTCCGAGGAGCGCCGTCAGCTGCTGCGGATGTGGGGCGCCGAGATCGTCTCCTCGCCGGCCGCGGGCGGCTCCAACGAGGCCGTCCGGGTCGCGAAGCGGATCGCCGCCGAGCACCCCGACTGGGTGATGCTCTACCAGTACGGCAACGCCGCCAACGCCCTCGCCCACGAGCAGGGCACGGGCCCCGAGCTGCTCGCCGACCTGCCCTCGATCACCCACTTCGTCGCCGGCCTCGGCACCACCGGCACCCTCATGGGCGTCAGCCGCTTCTTCCGGTCCGCCAAGCCCGAGGTCAGGATCGTCGCCGCCGAGCCCCGCTACGGCGAGCTGGTCTACGGCCTGCGCAACCTCGACGAGGGCTTCGTCCCCGAGCTGTACGACGCCGAGCTGATCGACAGCCGCTTCTCGGTCGGCCCGCGCGACGCCGTCCGCCGGGTCCGCGAGCTCCTCGAGCTCGAGGGCATCTTCGCCGGCGTCTCGACCGGGGCGATCCTGCACGCCGCGCTCGGCCAGGCCGCCAAGGCGGTCAAGGCGGGGGAGACGGCCGACATCGCGTTCGTGGTCGCCGACGGCGGCTGGAAGTACCTCTCCACCGGCGCCTACGAGGGCACCGTCGACGAGGCCGAGGACCGCCTCGAGGGCCAGCTCTGGGCCTGAGGCCCCTCAGCTGACGTCGAGGTCCTGCGCGGCGTCGAGCTCGCTGCCGGGAATCTTCGGCAGGCCGAGCAGGTCGAGCGCGAGGTTGCCCAGGTCGCCGTTGCGCACGGGCTGCCGCGCCGCGGCGTACCCCGGCCGCCGCTTGCCCGGGTCGCGGTAGTCGGGGTTGAGGTCATAGAGGTCGCCCGCGGTGACGCCGTCGCCCCACACCACGAACGGGATCCGGTAGTTGGCGAGGATCCGTGCCGAGTGGCTGGTCGACCCCGGCGCGAAGCCGTGGTCGGCGGTCAGCACGATCCGCACGTCGCTCAGCTGCGGGTCGTCGGCGATCGCGTCGACGACCGTGCCGAGCTGCCGGTCGGTGGTCGCGACGGCGTCGAGGTAGGCGGCGGACATCCCGCCGTCGGAGTGGCCGAACCGGTCCGGCAGCGAGACGTGCAGGAAGACGAACCGTCGGTCCTTGGCCACCAGGTCCTTGCGCGCGAGCCGGACGAGTCGCTGCTGGTTCTCGCGGACGGTGTAGCGGTCGATGGCGTGCGGCCACGAGCGCTCGTAGAGGCCGAACTTCTCCTTGGTGGTGAAGAGCGCGGTCTTCTGCGCGGCGTCGTGCACCTCCTCGAAGACCGACTCGACCGCGTGGCCGGCGGCCTTCTGCACCGTCATCGCCGGGCGGTCGTCGTCCCACGTGACACCGTGGCCGCCCCGCGCGGCGTCGATCCGGCGGCTGGTCATCATGCTCGTGTGGTTGGGCAGGGTGACGTTCTGCTCGTACTCCGTGCGCGCATTGAGCGTGCCGGCTCCCTCGTCGAGGAGGCGGTGGAAGGTCGGCGCGCGGTCGGTGCCGAGCTTGCGGATCGCCTGGGTGTTGAGCCCGTCGACGGAGATCGCGAGCACCCGCCCGGTGACCTCGGGTGCGTGGCCGAGCCGGCCCGGCGGCGCCGTCCGGGCCTCGGCGGCGGCCGCCGGTCCGAGGAGGGTGGTGGCCAGCAGGGGGACGAGCAGCAGCCGCGCGGTCCGAGACGTCATGGACCTGACCGTACCTGCCGTGACCGGCGTCTCCCGTGACCTGAGTCGCGCAGCCACCGCGTCGGGGGTCCGACGCTCTAGCCTTCTCGGTGTGGACGACGTGGATGCCCCGATCGGGATCTTCGACTCCGGCTTCGGCGGCCTGACGGTGGCGCGGTCGGTGATCGACCAGCTGCCGCACGAGTCGATCGTCTACGTCGGCGACACCGCTCGTCAGCCCTACGGCCCCAAGCCGATCGGCGAGGTCCGGGAGTACGCCCTCGAGTGCCTCGACCACCTGGTCGCGCTCGGCGTCAAGGCGCTCGTCATCGCGTGCAACTCCGCCTCCGCCGCCATGCTCCGCGACGCACGCGAGCGCTACGACGTCCCGGTCGTCGAGGTGATCCTCCCGGCCACCCGCCGCGCGGTCGCGGCCAGCCGCACCGGCCGGATCGGCGTCATCTGCACCCGCGCGACGGCGGAGTCGATGGCCTACGACGACGCGTTCGCGGCGGCGCCGCACGTCGAGCTCTTCACCCGCGCCTGCCCGCAGTTCGTCGACTTCGTCGAGGCCGGCGTGACCGGCGGCGACGAGCTGATCGCGGTGGCCCACGACTACCTCGACCCGCTCACCTCGGCCGGCGTCGACACGGTCATCCTCGGCTGCACCCACTACCCCCTGCTCACCGGCGTCATCTCCTACGTCATGGGCGACAACGTCACGCTGGTCAGCAGCGCCGAGGAGTGCGCCAAGGACGTCTACAAGATGCTCGTCGGCACCGACCTGATGCGGCCGGGTGGGACCCCGTCGTACACCTTCCTGACCACGGGCTCGCCCGACGAGTTCGAGGTCATCGGCCGGCGCTTCCTCGGCCCCGAGATGGTGGCGGCGTCCCAGTTCGTCGGCGGACTGACGGTGTGACGTGCGCCTGACCATCGTCGGCTGCTCCGGCAGCTATCCCGGACCCGACTCACCGGCCTCCTGCTACCTCCTCGAGGAGGAGCGCGACGGTCGCACCTGGCGGGTGCTGCTCGACCTCGGCAGCGGCGCCCTCGGCGCGCTGCACCACTACGTCGACCCGCTGGCCGTCGACGCCGTGCTGCTCAGCCACCTGCACGCCGACCACTGCCTCGACCTGTGCGGCTACTACGTCCTGCGCAAGTACCACCCGACCGGCGCCCAGCCGCGGATCCCGGTCTGGGGGCCCGACGGCACCGCGGCGCGGATGGCCCGCGCCTACGACCTCCCGGCCGACCCGGGCATGACCGCCGAGTTCGACTTCCGCACCTGGGACGGCGTCGTCGAGATCGGGCCGTTCACGGTCGAGCCGGTCCAGGTCGAGCACCCGGTCCCGGCCTACGGCGTGCGGGTCAGCGCCGGCGGCCGCACCCTCGCCTACACGGGCGACACCGGTCCGTGCGCGGCGCTCGACGACCTCGCCCGCGACGTCGACCTGCTGCTCGCCGAGGCGTCCTTCCGCACCGGTGACGACAACCCGCCCGACCTGCACCTCACCGGCGCCGACGGCGGCGACGTCGCGACCCGCGCCGGTGCCCGGCGCCTCGTGCTCACCCACGTGCCGCCCTGGCACGACCCCGCCGTCGCGCTCGGCGAGGCGACCGCGGCGTACGACGGCCCGGTGGAGCTCGCGAGGCCCGGAGCGGTCTACGACATGTAGCCCGCGTCGTGGACGCAGATGGCGATCTGCACGCGGTTGGTGACCGTCAGCTTCTCGAAGAGCCGGGAGACGTGCGCCTTCACCGTCGGCACCGACAGGTAGAGCTCGGCGGCGATCTCCGCGTTGCTGAGCCCACGCCCGACGGCGAGCGCGACCTCGTGCTCCCGGTCGGTGAGCAACGCCAGCCGTGCCTCCGCCTCGGCCGCGCGGGTCGCCGCCGACGACGCGGACTCGTCCGGCTCGGCGCGCAGCCGACGGATCAGCGTGCGGGTGACCGAGGGGGAGAGCATCGGCTCGTCGGCGACCACCTTGCGGATCGCCTCGACGATCTGGGCCGGCGGGGTGTCCTTGAGCAGGAAGCCGTCGGCGCCCGAGCCCAGGGCCTCGACGACGTGCTCGTCGGCGTCGAACGTGGTCAGCACGATCACCCGCGGCGGCCGGGGCTCGCCGTGCAGCTCGCGGGTCGCGGCCAGCCCGTCGAGGCGCGGCATCCGGATGTCCATGAGCACCACGTCCGGCCGCAGCTCCCGGGCCAGGCGCAGGCCGTGGACGCCGTCGGCGGCCTCGCCGACGACCTCGAGGTCGGGCTGCCCGCCCAGCATCAGCTGGAGGGCCGAGCGGACCAGCGGGTCGTCGTCGACGACGAGCACGCGGGTGGTCACGACGCCCACGGTATCCAGCCGTGGAGCTCGAACATCGCCCCGCGACGCCCCGCCTCCAGACGCCCACCCCGCAGCTCGGCGCGCTCGGTGAGGCCGACCAGCCCGAGTCCGGCGCCGGGGGTCTGCGTCGGCCCGAAGCCGACCGGGTTGGTGAGCACCACGGAGATGCCGTCGTCGCGGCTGCCGCTGATCCGGACGGTCAGCAGTGCGCCCGGGGCGTGCTTGCGGGCGTTGGTCATGCCCTCCTGGACGATCCGGTAGACGGTCCGGCCCACGGCGTCCGGCACCGGCGCGTCGCCGAAGAGGTCCTCGACCTCGACCCGCATCCCGGCCTCGCGGGCCTCGGCGACGAGGCAGGTGAGGTCGGCGTACGTCGGCTGCGGGCTGCTGCGGCGCTCGCCGGCGTCGTCGCGCAGCACGCCGAGCACGTCGCGCAGGTCGGTGAGCGCCTCGTGCGCCTGGTCGCGGATCACGGAGGCGCTGGCGCGCATCTCGTCGGCGGTGAGGTCCTCGCGGTAGGCGAGCGCGCCGGCGTGCATCGACACCTGGGAGATGCGGTGGGCGAGCACGTCGTGCATCTCCCGGGCGATCCGGGCCCGCTCGTTGCTGCGCGCCTGCGTGAGCCGCAGCTCCTGCTCGGCCTCGGCCCGCTCGGCCCGGTTGCGCAGGGTCCAGATCAGCTCGCGCCGGGAGCCGACGTACATGCCCCAGCTGATCACCGCGACGGAGGCGACCAGGTTGACGGTGATGTCGATCCAGAAGGGTTCGTCGCCGGTCGGCAGCACGGTGCTGAAGAACTGGCTCGCCGCGAAGCTGACCGAGCCGACCACCGCGATCTCGCGCCACCGGCGCCGCGTCGAGAGCGAGACGATCGCGAGCACGGCCGGACCGGAGGCCGTGCCCGACACGGCGCTCACCAGCGCCAGGACCAGCGCGACCGTGACCGGCCACCGGCGCCGGAAGAAGACGAGGACGAACGACGCGGCGCCGAGCGCCAGGTCGGCGAGCACCCACAGCTCGGAGATGTCCTCCTGCTTGTCGGCGACCGGCAGCCACGCGATCGCGGAGATCAGCAGCATGGCCAGGAGGCGCCACAGGTGTCCCCAGAGCCGCAGCGGCGACTGGTACTCCTGGGGCGAGGGACGGTCCACCCCGCAAGGCTAGGGGCCGCGTCCGCGGCGTACAGCGGACTCGGGTCGCGCCGGAACCCCTACTTTGGTCAGGGCGGTCCATCCGTGCGTCCCGTGCGCCGGGGCGCCGGCCTCGGGCAAGGTGGAGCCATGATCGAAGTCCAGGGACTCACCAGGAAGTACGGCACCTTCACCGCTGTCGACGACATCAGCTTCGTCTGCCAGCCCGGCCGGGTGACCGGCTTCCTCGGCCCCAACGGTGCCGGCAAGACCACCACGATGCGCGTCATGGTCGGCCTCACCCCGCCCACCTCGGGCCGGGTCACCATCGGCGGCCACCTCTACCGCGACATCCCGAACCCCGGCCGTCACGTCGGCGTCCTGCTCGATGCGTCCGCGCAGCACGCCGGGCGCACCGGCCGCGAGATCCTCGAGATCGGTGCCCGCACGATGGGTCTGCCCGGCACCCGCGTCGACGAGATGCTCGAGCTGGTCTCGCTCACGGCCTCGGAGTCCAAGCGCCGGCTGCGCAACTACTCCCTCGGCATGAAGCAGCGCCTCGGCATCGCCCACGCGCTGCTCGGCGACCCGTCGGTGCTGATCCTCGACGAGCCCGCCAACGGCCTCGACCCCGCCGGCATCCGGTGGATGCGCGGCCTCCTCAAGGGGTACGCCGAGCGCGGCGGCACCGTGCTGCTCTCCAGCCACCTGCTGCACGAGGTCGAGCAGATCGCCGACGAGATGATCCTCATCGGCATGGGCCGGATCGTCGCCCAGGGCGACAAGAAGACGCTGCTCGCCGGTGCCGCCAAGGGCGCGGCCCACTCCTTCGTCACGGCGCTCGACAACCAGGCGCTCGCCACGGCCCTGAGCGCCAAGGGCATCACGGTCGCCAGCGCGGGCGAGGGTCTGCGGGTCGAGTCCGAGACCGTCGAGATCGGCCGCACGGCCCTGGAGGCCGGCGTCGTGCTCACCGACCTGCGCTCCGGCGAGGGCGGCCTCGAGGACCTCTTCCTCGAGCTCACCTCCGACACCCAGCGGGAGGCGATGGCATGAGCATGAACAGCACCGCTGCCCCCGGCCTCGGCCACGGGCTCGACATCTCCGGCACCACGCCCACGCCGTTCTCGCGCCTGGTGCGCGTGGAGATGCGCAAGGCCTACGACACGGGATCGGGTCGCTGGCTGCTCATCTCCACCGCGATCCTCACCGCTGTGGTGATGGCGATCCAGCTCGCGGTCGGGATCAGCCAGGACGACGTCTTCCTCACCTACAACAGCTTCCTCACCTCGACGAACTTCTCGATCGGGCTGCTGCTGCCGGTCATCGGCATCATGCTGCTCACCAGCGAGTGGAGCCAGCGCACCGCGATGGTGTCCTTCTCGCTCGAGCCGCGCCGGCCGTTGGTGATCGCCGCCAAGCTCGTCGTCGGCCTGGCGCTCGCGGTCGTCGCGGTCGCGATCGCCCTCGTGCTCGCCACGATCTGCAACGGTCTGTACGGCGCGCTCGGCGACGACCCGGTCGTCTGGAACGCCGGCGTCGCCCACACCGCGGCCTTCGTGCTGCTCCAGGTCATCGGCATGCTGACCGGCTTCGCGTTCGCCGCCCTCCTGCTCAACACGCCGGCCGCGATCGTGATCTACATGGTCTACTCCTTCGTCCTCCCCGGGCTCTTCGAGCTCGGTGCGCAGCTGATGGACTGGTTCGACAGGATCCGGCCCTGGATCGACTTCAACTACGCCCAGGGCCCGCTGGTCGACGCGACGATGACGGGCAAGGACTGGGCCTACTTCGCGGTCTCGGGCTTCCTCTGGCTGGTCATCCCGCTCGCGATCGGCGTCTGGCGGGTGCTGCGCGCGGAGGTGAAGTGAGGTGAGCGCCATGACCCTCGACCTCGGCAGCACCGCGCCGACGCCGTTCTCCCGCCTGGTCCGCGTCGAGCTGCGCAAGTCGTGGGACACCCGCGCCGGCTTCTGGCTGATCGCGTCCATCGCCCTGATCGTGGCCGCCGCCGAGATCATCGTCCTCGCGGTCGTGGTGAGCCAGGACGAGTCGGTCGCCCTCGGCGACTTCGTGGGCACCGCGGCGTTCCTCACCTCGATCCTGCTGCCGGTCCTCGGGATCATGGTGGTCACCACGGAGTGGAGCCAGCGCACCGCGATGGTGACCTTCGCCCTGGAGCCGCGGCGGCCGCACGTCATCGCCGCCAAGGCGCTGGTCGGCGTGGCCCTGACGCTGGTCACGGTGGTCGTCTCGATCGCGGTCGGCGCGCTCTGCAACGCCCTCTACGGGATCCTCCAGGGCGGTGCCGACTGGACCTTCGGGTGGGACGACTTCTCGGCGTTCCTGGTGACCCAGGTCCTCGCGATGCTGGGTGGGTTCGCGCTGGCCGCGCTGCTGCTCAACACCCCGGCGGCCATCGTCTTCTTCTTCGTCTACAAGTGGGTCCTGCCCGGTCTCTTCGAGATCGGCGCCCAGCTGATCGGCTGGTTCTCCGACCTCCGGCCGTGGCTGGACTTCCAGTCCGCGCAGGAGGCCGTCTGGGAGTGGTCGAGCAGCGGCAAGGACTGGGCCGAGCTGGTCGTGTCCGGGATCCTCTGGCTGGTCGTGCCCCTGACCTTCGGCATCTGGCGGATCCTCCGCGCCGAGGTGAAGTAGCCCTTCACCGAGGGTTGTCCGACACGTCATCTCGTGTCGGGCAGCCCGAAGCCCGGTCCGACACGCTCCAGGCGTGTACCTGAGGCTGGCAGCACTCGGAGACAGCACCACCGTCGGGATCGGGGACCCGGTGCCCGGCGGGTGGCGCGGCTGGGCTCGGCTCCTCGCCGAGTCGCTCGGCACGGCGTACGACGTCTCGTTCTGCAACCTCGCCGTGTCCGGCGCGATCTGCGCCGATGTCCGCAGCGAGCAGCTCGCCGACGCGGTGGCGCACGCCCCGGACCTGGCGTCGCTGATCGTCGGCGTCAACGACACCATGCGGTCTACCTGGGACCCGGTCCGGATCCGCGAGGATCTGATGACCTGCGCCGAGGCGCTGCACGGGTCCGGCGCCATGCTCGTGACGGCGCGCTTCCACGACCACGGCGCGGTGTTCGGGCTCCCGGGCGTGCTGCGCCGGCCGCTCGCGGCCCGGATCGAGGTGGTCAACCGGGTCTACGACGAGGTCTACGCGTCGTACGGCGGCATCCGCCTCGACCTCGCGACCCGGCCGGAGGTGGCCACCCGGCGCTTCTGGTCGGTCGACCGGCTGCACCCCAGCGAGCTCGGGCATCGCGCGCTGGCGCACGCGTACGGCGAGCTGCTGCACGGCGAGGGCATGCACTTCCAGCTGCCGGGGCTCGAGGCCCAGGGCGGCTACGAGCCCAGCTGGCGCCGCGACGTGATGTGGATGGTCGCCGAGGGCGCGCCCTGGGTGGGGCGCCGAGCCCGGGACCTGGGCCCGCTGGCGGTGCGGCTGGCGGTGACCGACCGGAGAGTGGGTCGCACTAAGGTCGGAGCATGACGACCCCCCGCGAGGACGGCCGCGCCGACGACGAGCTCCGCCCGATCACGATCACCCGCCACTGGCTCGACCACGCCGCGGGCTCGGTGCTGGTCGAGTTCGGCAAGACCAAGGTGCTGTGCGCCGCGTCGGCGTCCGAGGGCGTCCCGCGGTGGCGCAAGGGCTCCGGCCTCGGCTGGGTGACGGCGGAGTACGCCATGCTCCCCGCCTCGACGAACACCCGCTCGGACCGCGAGTCGGTCAAGGGCCGGATCGGTGGCCGCACCCACGAGATCAGCCGCCTGATCGGCCGCTCGCTGCGCGCGGTCATCGACTACCAGGCGCTCGGCGAGAACACCATCCAGCTCGACTGCGACGTCCTCCAGGCCGACGGCGGCACCCGCACCGCCGCGATCACCGGTGCGTACGTCGCGCTCGCGGACGCGGTCGCCCACCTCCGCTCGACCGGCGCCCTGACCGGCGAGCCGCTCACCGGCTCGGTCGCCGCGGTCAGCGTCGGCATCATCGACGGCACGCCCCGGCTCGACCTGCCCTACGTCGAGGACGTCCGGGCCGAGACCGACATGAACATCGTGATGACCGGCGACGGCAAGTTCGTCGAGGTCCAGGGCACCGCCGAGGGCGCCGCCTTCGACCGGGCCGAGCTCGACGCGCTGCTCGCCCTGGGCGAGAAGGGCTGCGCCGACCTGACCCGGCTCCAGCAGGAGGCGCTGGCGCGATGACCCAGGTGTTCCTGGCCTCGCGCAACCGCAAGAAGATCGAGGAGATGGAGCGGATCCTCCTCGAGCACCTGCCCGACATCGAGGTGCTCGGCATCGATGACGTCGAGGGCTACGACGAGCCGGTCGAGGACCAGGCCACCTTCGAGGGCAACGCGCTGCTCAAGGCCCGCGCCGGCTTCGCCGCGACCGGCCTGCCCTCCCTGGCCGACGACAGCGGCCTCTGCGTCGACGCGCTCAACGGCATGCCCGGCGTGCTCTCCGCCCGCTGGTCCGGCCCGCCCAAGTCGGACGACCGCAACAACGAGCTGCTGCTCGCCCAGCTGGCCGACGTCCCCGACGAGCGCCGGAGCGCCCACTTCATGTGCGCGGTCGCGTTCGTGCACGGTGACGGCCCGGCGTACGAGCAGTGCGCCTCCGGCACCATGCCCGGCCACGTGATCCGGGAGTGCCGGGGGAGCGGTGGCTTCGGCTACGACGTCCTCTTCGTGGCCGAGGACCGCCCCGGCCTCACCACGGCCGAGCTCTCCCGCGAGGACAAGGACGCCATCAGTCACCGCGGCTGGGCGCTGCGGCGGATGGCGCCGATCGTCGCGCGGATCCTCGGCGGGTGAGGACCAGGCCCCAGGCCATCGCGAAGAAGAACATCAGCAGCCCGTAGACCGCGGGCGGCACGGCCATCCGGTCCACGTCGAGCACCTCGACGGCGACGTAGATGGCCAGGGTCGCGTTGTGCAGCCCGATCTCGAACGAGCAGGCGACCGCCTGCCGCTCGGTGACGCCGGCGACGCGCGGGACGGCGTACCCGACCAGCAGCGAGATCACGCAGAAGACCGACACCGCGACGCCGACGTCGGCGATGTCGCCGGCGGCGTCGCCGGCCTCGGCGGCGATGATGCCGAGCACGATGACGCTGAGGAAGGCCGCGGACGCGATCCGGACCGGGCGGTCCGCACGGTGGGCCAGGTCCTCGGAGCGGGCGCGGACGAGCATGCCGAGCAGCACGGGCCCCAGGACGACGACGAAGACCTCGATGACCTTCCGCGCCTGGAGATCCACCGACTCGCCGAGGTCGTAGTAGTGGATCGCGAGGTTGGTCACGATCGGCAGCGACACGATCGAGACCACCGAGTTGATCGCGGTCAGGCTGATGTTGAGCGCGACGTCGCCGCGGAAGAGGTGGCTGAAGAGGTTGGCCGCCGTACCGCCCGGTGACGCGGCGAGCAGCATCATGCCGATGCCGAGCTCCGCGGGCAGGTCGAAGGCGACCACGATCCCGAAGCAGACCAGCGGCAGCACGAGCAGCTGGCAGACGAGGGCGACCCCGACCGCCCGGGGCGCGCGCAGCACCCGCCGGAAGTCGTCCGGCGTCAGTGCGAGTCCGAGCCCGAACATGATCACGCCGAGCGCGAGCGGCAGGGCGACCGTGGTGAGCGCCGAGTCCATGGCGGGACTCTAGGTGACGCGCGTCACCCGGGTGCCACTTCTGTGCGCCCGGAGAGACTCGAACTCTCACTGGCCAGGACCTAAACCTGGTGCCTCTACCCATTGGGCTACGGGCGCGCGGCGTCAGTGTCCCAGAGACCGTCGTACCTGACGCAATGGTCGTGATCCGGCCCGCACCACGACCATTCCGTCAGGTACGACGAGGGCCAGGCCCGTCAGGAGACCGCGTCGAGCTTCAGGTCCTTGCGCAGCTTGGCGACGTGGCCGGTGGCCTTCACGTTGTACTGCGCGACGGCGACCTTGCCGTCCTCGTCGACCACGACGGTCGAGCGGATGACGCCCTCCACGACCTTGCCGTAGAGCTTCTTCTCCCCGAACGCGCCGTACGCCGCCAGCACCGACTTGTCGGGGTCGGAGAGCAGGGTGATGGTGAGGCCGTCGCGCTCGCGGAACTTCGCGAGCTTCGCGGGCTTGTCCGGCGAGATGCCGACGACCTCGTAGCCCGCGGCCTGCAACGACGAGAGCGAGTCGGTGAAGTCGCATGCTTGCTTGGTGCAGCCCGGGGTCATCGCGGCCGGGTAGAAGTAGACGATCACCTTGCGGCCGAGGAAGTCGCCGAGCGACACCTCCGCGCCGGTGTCGTCGGTCAGGGTGAACTGCGGTGCGGTGTCGCCGGGGGAGAGGCGCTCGGTCACGGGGCGGACTCCTTGTCGCAAACGATGTGCAATAACGTAGGCTCGGCGATATATCCCGGGCGTCCCCAACCTATCCGCTGGACAGGAGCGCGCATGCACGTCCCCGACGGCTTCCTCGACGCACCGACGTCCGCCGCGACCGGCGTCGTCGCCGCGGCCGCGATCGGCGTCTCGTTGGTGAAGGCCCGCAAGGAGCTCGACGACCGGACCGCGCCGATGGCCGGTCTCGTCGCCGCGTTCATCTTCGCCGTGCAGATGCTCAACTTCCCGGTCGCGTCCGGCACCAGCGGCCACCTCCTCGGCGGAGCGCTCGCGGCCGTGCTGGTCGGGCCGTGGACCGCGGTGCTCTGCTTGAGCGTGGTCTTCCTGGTCCAGTGCCTGCTCTTCGCCGACGGCGGCATCACCGCCCTCGGCACCAACATCACGCTGATGGGCCTGACCACGGTCGTGGTGGGCTGGCTGGTCTTCAAGGGACTCCAGCTGGTGCTGCCCAAGCGGCTCTCCCTGGTCCCGGTCCAGGCCGGCATCGGGGCCCTGGTGTCGGTGCCGGTGGCCGCGCTCCTCTTCGTCGCTCTCTACGCCGTCGGCGGCACCGCCGACATCCCGCTCGACAACCTCGCGACAGCGATGGTCGGCGTGCACGTGCTCATCGGCATCGGGGAGGGGATCATCACCTTCCTCGCGGTCGGCGCCGTCCTCGCCGTACGCCCCGATCTCGTGTACGGCGCGCGTCCGGTCCTCGCCCGCCGCGAGCTGGAGATCCGCACCAGCACGGGGGCGGCGGCATGAGGAACCTCTCCACCAAGTGGGTCCTGGTCGGCGTCGGTGTCGTCGCCGTGGTGCTGGCCGGCGTCGTGAGCCGCTTCGCCTCGGGCAGCCCGGACGGGCTGACCAAGGTGTCCGAGGACCACGGCTTCGCCGGCACCGGCCGCACCCACCAGGGGCTCTTCGACGGCTACGGCAGCCTGACCGGCGTGATCGGTGTCCTCGTCGTGCTGGCCCTGGCCGGCGGCGTCACCTACCTCGTCCGTCGCCGGTCCCGGGACGAGCGCTCCTGACGTGGGCGCCGGTCACGGCCACACGCTGCACTACCACGGGCACTCGCCGGTCCACCGGTTCCCGGCGCACCTGAAGATCCTCGCGCTCCTGGCCTTCATGATCGTCGTGGTGGCGACGCCCCGCGACTGGTACGCCGCCTTCGTCGTCTACCTCCTGGCGATCACGTCCGTCATCGGCGTCTCGCGCGTCCCCCCGACGTACCTCCTGAAGCGGACGGTCGTCGAGGTCCCGTTCCTGCTCTTCGCGGTGCTGCTGCCGTTCGTCGCGACCGGCCCGCGCACCGAGGTGCTCGGCGTCAGCGTCAGCCAGCACGGCCTGGAGGCGGGCATCGCGCTGCTCGTGAAGGGCACGCTCGGCGTGCTCGCCAGCCTCACCCTCGCCGCGACCACCGAGCCCCAGGACCTGCTGCTCGGGCTCGAGCGGCTGCGCCTGCCGCAGCAGCTGGTGCAGATCATGTCGTTCATGGTCCGCTACCTCGACGTCGTGACCGACGAGATGCGGCGGATGAAGGTGGCCCGCGAGTCCCGCGGCTTCACCGCCCGCAACCCGCGGCACTGGCCGGTCCTCGCGCGCTCGGCCGGCGCCCTCTTCATCCGCTCCTACGAGCGCGGCGAGCGGGTGCACCTGGCGATGCTGTCCCGCGGCTACACCGGGAAGATGCCCCGGTGATGCTCCGGTGACCCCCGTCCTCGACGTGCGCGGCCTGGCCTACGCCTACCCCGACGGCCACCAGGCGCTCTTCGGCGTCGACCTCCACGTCCACCAGGGCGAGCGGGTCGCCCTCCTCGGCCCCAACGGCGCCGGCAAGACCACGCTGGTGCTCCACCTCAACGGCATCCTCACCGCCGGAGCGGGCTCGGTGGCGGTCAGTGGCCTGCCGGTCGAGAAGGCGAACCTCGCCGAGATCCGGCGTCGGGTCGGCGTGGTCTTCCAGGACCCCGACGACCAGCTCTTCATGGGCACCGTCCGCGCGGACGTCGGCTTCGGGCCGGCCAACCTCGGGATCAAGGGCGACGAGCTGGACGCCCGGGTGATGCGCGCGCTCGAGCGGGTCGGCATGGAGGAGTACGTCGACCGCCCGCCGCACCACCTCTCCTTCGGGCAGCGGCGCCGGGTCGCCGTCGCCACCGTGCTCGCGATGGAGCCGGAGATCCTGGTCCTCGACGAGCCGTCGTCCAACCTCGACCCGGCCTCCCGTCGCGAGCTGGCCGACATCCTCCGCTCGCTCGACGTCACCGTCCTGATGGTCACCCACGACCTGCCCTACGCCCTGGAGCTGTGTCCGCGCTCGGTGATCCTCAGCGGTGGCACCGTCGTCGCCGACGGCTCGACGTACGACGTCCTCACCGACGACGCGCTGATGAAGGAGCACCGGCTGGAGCTGCCGTTCGGCTTCGACCCGCGGACGATGGCGCGTCCGCACGATTGATAGCCTCCACTCGACACCATCGACCGAGGAGCAACCGTGGGCCAGGACCAGCAGCTGTCCGCTCTGGAGCAGGAGATCGAGGAGACCCGGGAACGCCTGGCGACCACGATCGACCAGCTCCTCTACCGCGCGCACCCGAAGACGATCGTCAGCCGCGAGGTGAGCAGCATCAAGGCCCACTTCGTCGACACCCAGACCGGCCAGCCGCGCACCGACAACATCCTCAAGGTCGTCGGGGGCGTCGTCGGCGTCGTCGTCACCTTCGTGGTGATCCGCAAGATCGTCCGCTGAGCGACCAGGTGTCCGACAAGACCCCCATCAAGATGCTCCACGACCGGATCCTGGTCGAGGTGGACCGCGAGTCCGGGGAGCGTCGTTCCTCCGGCGGCATCGTCATCCCGGCCACGGCGGCCATGGGCGCGCGCCGCCTCGCCTGGTCGAAGGTCGTCGCCGTCGGCCCGCACGCCCGCACCATCGAGGTCGGCGACCGGGTGCTCTTCGACGCCGAGGACAAGGCCGAGGTCGAGGTCAACGGCGAGCTCTACGTCGTGATGCGCGAGCGCGACATCCACGCCGTCGCCGCCGACCGCGTCGGCGACGAGGCCACCGGCCTCTACCTCTGACCGTCCGAGTCGATCAGGTCAGCACTCCACCAGCACGACCGGACGCCAGCTGACGTACTCGGTGTCCGCGTGCACGGACGCGAACCGGAACGTCACCTCCTTACGGCTCGTCCGCACGTCGCTCGAGCGCGGCGGCTCGAGGCACTCCGGCCAGCCGGAGTCGTGGTAGGTACCGGAGTCGTCCACCCAGGCGACCGTGTCCTGGATCGCGTAGGTCCAGCCGTCGGCGTCGACGGGACATCACAGGTCACGCACCCTTCCCCCGCGATTCCCCCGGGAACCGGCACCCAGGCGCCTCAGACCCTGGGCGCCGGTTCGTGGTCAGCGAACCTTGACGACCATCGGCTTGCTGGCGACACCGTCGACCGAGACGCGGAACTTGAAGGAGCCGCGCTTGGTCAGCCGCGGGAACGCGACCCGGGCCTGGCCCGCGCTGTCGATGGTGGCGGTGGTGGCGGTGCGCCACGAGCCGGAGGCGAGCCGCTGCAGGACGACGGAGTCGTCGGTGGCGTCCTCGGCCACCGAGACCCAGACGGCCTGCGGGGTCGCGCCGCGGGTGACCTGCGTCGTACCGCTGCTGAAGCCGCTGACCAGGGACTCGGTCGAGCCGGTGCTGCCCGTGTCGGTCGCGTCGGTGCAGGTGCCCTGCCAGTGGTAGTTGGTGCCGCCGACCTGGACCCACACCGGGGTAGCGGAGGTGACGCCCGCCGGCCACTGCGGGTGGGCGGCGAAGGTGAAGACAGTGTGGCCGGACCAGGTGCCGGTGTTGTTGTGGAAGTTCAGCGTGACCTGGCCGAGGTTGGTCTCCAGCCGGACGTTGACGTCGTTGGCCTGGCCCGACGGGAGGTTGGCCGGGTAGTCGACGGTCAGCGCGGTGCAGCTCGGCGCGGCGTAGGTCCAGTCCCAGCTCCACGGCGTCACGGTCGGACCCGGGTTGCTCGGGTCGGAGACGACGGGCTCGGTGACCGGCTCGGTGGTCGGGTCCGTGGTCGGCGTCGGGTCGGTGGTCGGGTCCGTGGTCGGCGTCGGGTCGGTGGTCGGGTCGGTGGTCGGCGTCGGGTCCGTGGTCGGGTCCGTGGTCGGGTCCGTGGTCGGGGTCGAGCTCGCGCACGGGCTCACCCAGAACACCTTCGACTTCTTGTCCGAGCCGTGGGAGCCGGCGGTGTCGGTCGTCATCTTCACGTGGAAGCCCTGCTGCGCCTGCGGCGTGCCGGTGAAGGAGAGGGTGTAGACGACGCGGCCGTCGAGGTCGGTGCCGCCGCCGGCCGGGTCGCCGCCGACGAAGACGTGGGTGGCGCCGGTGACCGCGATGGTCGCGTCGGCGGTCGGGGCCTGGCTCTCGAAGGTGACGTCGGACCAGATGGTCGAGCCCTGGTCGAAGCCGTACCACTCGACGGCGAAGGAGCAGCTCACGTGCGGGTCGTTGCTCGGGGTGGCGACGTCGTCGATCTCGGCGATCTTGACGGTGCCGTTGTTCCCGCCGGGGCTGGTGCTGCCGGCGATCGCGGGAGCGGCGCCGAGGGCCAGCAGAGCCGGCACGGCGATGGCCGCCGCGAGCGTGGTGAGAGTGGTGCGCATCGTGCCTGCTCCAGGGGTTCGAGAACGTGTCCGGAGAAGCGTCACACGCGGGTGACAGGCGAGGAACAGGCTTGGGGGAGACCTCGGGGAACCTTAGGGAAGCGCTGAGCCGATCTTGAGGGAAGCCGTCTGGGAGCGCTCCCGAGCGCTCAGGAGAGGCCGGAGAAGGGCTCCGTGCCCCGCACGAGACGCAGGCCGTGGATCCCCGAGTGGCGCTGCGCCCAGGCCAGCTCCTTGGCCAGGTCGCCGATGTTGTTGGAGGCCGGCAGCGGGGCGAGACCGAGGGTCGAGAGCACCCCGATGGCGGTCCCGTCGGCGGAGAGGAAGCCGGATCCCGAGTCGCCGGGGATGCCCGGCGTCACGGTGTAGAGCGGGTGCGACCAGCCGCCGTCGGCCACCTGGTCGCCGAGGCTGATGCCGGTGTGCGGCGACAGCTCGCTGACGCCGGCGCGGAGGCTGGAGTTGCCGTAGGTGTAGACCTGGTCGCCGGAGGCGGTGCCGTCGGTGTCGATGCCGGTGGGTCCACCCCAGACCGGCACCGACGGGTTGACCTTCGCGACGTCGGCAGCGCGGACCCGGACCAGGGCGAGGTCGTTGTAGGCGCACGCCAGCGCGTCGGACGTCTTCCGCTCCTGCATGCTCAGCCAGGACGAGTAGACGAGCCGGCCGCTGCCGACCTTCGTGCCCTCGTCGACGAGGCTGCCGCCCTCGGCGAAGGTGACCTTCGTGCCGAGCGGCAGCGACGCGGTGCTGCACCCGTCGGTGTCGGTGGCCTCGCCCTCCCCGGCGCAGTGGGCGGCGTAGCCGACGTACACGTGCGCCGCGGCGTCGGTGTAGACGAAGTTGGCGGTGCACTGGGCGCCCTTCGTGTACATCATCGTGCCGGGGTGGATGGCCGCGTCGGCGGCCGCCGCCCAGCGCCCCGAGCGGGCGCCGGCGTCGGCCGGAGCCGCGACGAGCACGGAGGCGGTGGCCAGGACGGCCGCGGCGGCGAGGACGGGCATCGGCGAGAGGCGCATGCCCGGACAACGAGCCGTCGGCGCCGCGGGTTACTGCAGCTCTACCGGAGGGCGCCGTACGCGTGGGTCGGCGTGATCCGGACGACCACCCGGCGGTCGCGCACCAGCGCGGCCCGGTAGTCCTCCCAGTCCTCGTGCTCGCCCGCGAGGGCGCGGTAGAGCTCGACCAGCTCGTCGGCGGCCGCGTCGTGAGGCTCGGCGACCACCGGTGACAGCTCGACGTCGCCCTCGAGCACGCCGTAGGACCAGAAGTCGGGGCCGTTGACGTGCAGCGCGGCCCACGGGGTCCGGCGCAGGTTGGCGTACTTGGCGCGGTCCTCGGTGATCGACACCCGCACCCGACCGTCCTCGCCGACCGCGGCGAGGACGTTGGAGAGCTGAGGATGGCCGTCGCGCTTGAGGGTGACCAGGACCGCCTGGCGGTTGGCGCGGACGGCGTCGAGGGCCCGGGCGATCTCCATCAGCCGACCGCCCGCCGGATCATGACGTACGCCGCGGCCGCAGTGGCGAGTGTCGCGAGTGCGATCGCCGGTGCCGCGGCGGCGGGGAGCGTGCCGTGCTCGCGCTCGGCCAGCGCGGCCCGGTGGCTCTGCGAGGAGAGGATCGAGGACTTCGCCTGCGAGGAGAGCACCGACCCGTCGCTCTGGAAGGAGAGCACCGAGAGCCGGGACATCGAGGAGCCGAAGGAGAACATCGACGCGAAGGATCCGACGCTCCCGAGGGAGGCGACCGAGCCGACCGAGCCGATGCTCAGCAGCGAGCCGTCCGACCACAGTGACAGGACGCTGCGGTGGGAGCCGTACGACCAGAGGTTCTGCACGGTTCCCACCGTAGCCGGGACGCGCGGGCCGCACCGGAACGCAGCGAGGCCCCTCCCGATCGGGAAGGGCCTCGCTGGGTGGTACGCCATCAGGGACTCGAACCCCGAACCCGCTGATTAAGAGTCAGCTGCTCTGCCAATTGAGCTAATGGCGCCCTGCTCAGGAACCAACCCCGAGGGATTGCTCCGAAGCGACGTGAACTCTACCAGCGGGGAACGCGTGCGAAAAATCGGGACCGCACGCCGCTCATCGGGCCTCCGCGGCCGCCTCCAGGACGGCCCTCGCGGCGGCGTGCCCGGCCACCCCGGAGACCCCTCCGGAGCGTCGTGAACCGGCTCCGCAGAGCAACACGGAGGCGATGTCGGTCTGCACACCCCACCGCTGGGCGGGGGTGTCCAGCCGGGCCCGGTTGCCGGCCCACGGCCACTCGGGGTCGCCGTGCAGCGGGTGCCCGCCGGGCATCGCCAGCTCGCGCTCGACGTCCTGGGGGAGCGACACCTGGGCGTCGGCCCGCACCGGCCCGACCAGGTGCCGGCCGAGCTCGGCGACCACCCGGTCCGCGACCATCGCGCGACCGGCGTCGGGGTCGGCGTCGAAGAGAGTCGCGGGCGTGAGCAGGCCGTGGAAGGTCCACGCGGCAGGGTCATCGGTCGGCTCCAGCCGACCCGGGACGGGGTCGGGGAGCACACCGGCCGTCGTGGCGTCGTACGCCGCGGTCAGCTGGCCGTAACCGGAGGCGAGCCAGGTCGGAGGTGCTCCCGAGTGCCAGGCCGGGGCGTGGTCGAGGCGGAGGTCGACCGTGACCTGCGCGCCGACCGGCTTGGTCTCCGGGTGCTCCCCGTGACCGAGCAGGATCTCGAGGACCCAGGGGGCGACGTCGGCGAGCACCCAGCGGGCCGCGACCGTGCCCGCGCCGTCGGGGCCGTCCCAGGTCACCTCGGCCCCGTCGTCGCCGGCGTCGATGCGACTCACGCCCGCCGACGTGCGGATCTCGGCCCCCGCCTCCGTCGCTGTGCCCTCGAGCGCCGCGGCCAGCGTGCCCATCCCGCCGACCGGCACCCGGCGTCCGCTGGACCGCTGCAGCAGGTCGTCGAGGAACGCGCGGTTCTGCCGCAGCGACGGATCGTGGAGCGACACGGCCCCGGCGCTGAGCGCGCCGACCGCGGCCAGGCCGCGGACGCCGTCGTCGCGGAACCGCTCCTCGATCGTCTCGCCGAGCGGCCGCACCACGAGGTCGCGCCACACGTCCGGGTCGACCCGGGCCCGGAGGTCGCGCTCGAGGGGCAGCGGGTCGAGCAGGGTGGTGCGGACCGCGTCCGCGAGCTGGCCGGTGTCGGCCAGCCAGCGGTCCCACGCTGCCCGCTCGGCGTCGGGTACGTCGGGCTCGGCCGGTCCGGTCCGCAGCTCCAGGTCGAGCCCGAGCTCACCGAGCAACCGGTCCGGCAGCGCCCCGACGGAGGTCGCCCAGCGGCCGGCGAAGGGGTCCGCCGGTGCCACCGCGCCGCCCGTGCGGGGCAGCCGTTCGAGGACCTGCACCGACATCCCGGCGCGTGCCAGGTAGGCCGCGGCGACCAGTCCGTGGTGTCCTCCGCCCACGACGACGACGTCCCGTCTCTCCCCAGAGGTCATCGGGCCAACGTAGTCCGATTCGGCATTGCGCCGACGCCCGGAGCGCCGAGCACGACAAGATGGGGTGCCGCACCGGGTCGGGAGGAGCGCCGTGGTCAGCTCGTGGGTGGTCCGCGTGGTCGTCCTGTTCGGGGCGACCGCGCTCTTCGGCCTGTCCGCGGTCCACAGCACCCCGGACGGCGGCACCGCGATCGGCATCTGGCCGATCGGGCTCGCGACCGGCTGCCTGCTCGTGACGACCCGCCCGCCGACAGCGGTGCTGCTGGTCCTGACCGGCGTGATCGGGGTGGCCACCATCGCCACCGAGCGCGACAACGCCGTCGCGATCGGCATCGGGATCGGCATGGCGATCGAGGTCGGTGTCGTCTGGTGGATCCTGACCGGCGGACGGCGCGAGCGCCCGGAGCTCTTCACCAGCGGCGACCTGTCGCGGCTGGTGCTCGCGACCACCGTCGGCAGCCTCGTGGGCGGGACCGCGGCGATGGTCACCAGCGCTCTCAGCGGCTGGGGCGAGCCGTGGGTCCTGGGCCTGGCGGTGGGTGCCTCCAACCTCGCCTCCCAGCTGATCCTGGTCCCGTTCTTCTGCCTGCTCCGCAACCACGACAGCGCGGCCGGTCCGACCGAGCGCAGCATCCAGTGGCTGGCCGTGCTGGTCGCGTCGCCCCTGGTCTTCGCGCCGCACGACTTCCCGTCGGTCGTCTTCGTGCTGATCCCCCTGCTCGCGTGGTGCGCCCTGCGGACCCGCCCGTTCGAGGCGCTCGCCCAGATGCTCGCGGTGGAGGCCTTCGCGATCCTGATGACCTCCTACGGGCGCGGGCCGTTCGCCAACGCCGGCAAGCGCTACGGCTTCAGCGCCGACTCCCAGGGCATCCTGCTCGCGTCGTTCCTCATCGTGTGTGCGCTCGTCGTGGTGCCGCTGATGCTGGCCGTGGGCGAGCAGATCGAGAACGCGCGGCTGACCGCCACGGAGCGCGACAAGGTCCAGAACATCGTCAACGGCATCGCCAACGTCGCGATCATCGGCACCAACTCGCGCGGCGAGATCACCCTCTTCAACCCCGGCGCCGTCCGGCTCCTCGGGTACGCCGAGGACGACATGCTCGGTCGCACCACGCGGCACCTCCACTCCGACACGGCGATCGCGACCAAGGCCGAGGCCCTCGGCACGCAGGTCGACTTCAGCGCGGTCGCCCAGGCGATGATGGGCATCGGCTCCACGGACATGGGCTTCGTCCGCGCCGACGGCGTCGAGCGGATGCACTCGATGTCGCTCAACCGGGTCAAGGACGACCGCGGCGAGGTCACGGGCTACGTCAGCACCTCGGAGGACATCACCGAACGGGTCGAGGCCGAGCGCAAGCTGGTCGCCGCGCTCGAGACCGAGCGCGAGGCGCTCGAGCGGATGCGCGAGGTCGACCAGGTCAAGGACGCCTTCGTCTCGAGCGTCAGCCACGAGCTGCGCACCCCGATCACCAGCATCCTCGGCTACCTCGAGATGCTCGAGGACGGCGCGTACGGCCGGCTCGCGCCCGACCAGCAGGACGCCGTACGCCGCGTCGCGGCCAACAGCTCGCGACTGCTGTCGCTGATCGACGACCTGTTGACGCTCTCGCGGATCCAGGACGGCGGGATCGGCTTCCTCGACCGGGTCGTCGACCTCCGCAAGACGGTGGCGGCCGGCTGCGCCGTCGTCGCGCCGGCGCTGGAGCACCGCGACCTCACCCTCGACGTGTCCTACCCCGAGGACCCGGTGCCCTTCCTCGGCGACCGCGACATGCTCGAGCGGGTGGTGATCAACCTGGTCGGCAACGCCGTGAAGTTCACCCCGGAGGGCGGCAAGGTGAACGTCGACCTCAGCCTCGAGGACGAGATCGTCATCGCGGTGAGCGACACGGGCATCGGCATCCCCCCGCAGGAGGTCGAGCTGCTCTTCAGCCGCTTCTTCAGGTCCTCGCTCGCCCAGGAGCGGGCGATCCCCGGCAGCGGCCTCGGCCTGTCGATCACCCACGCGATCGTCGAGCAGCACGGCGGCTCGATCGGCGTCGAGTCCGAGCCGGGGGTCGGCACGACCTTCCGGGTCAGGCTCCCGCTGCTCGGCGCGGCGTGAGCGTCTTCTCGAACCACGCCTCGGCGTACGGGTTGTCGTTGTAGCGCTCGATCTCGGTGTAGCCGGCGCGGCCGTACATCGCGATCGCCTCGCCGAGCGTCCGGTTGGTGTCGAGCACGACCCGGCGGTGTCCGAGCCGCGCGGCCAGCCCCTCCAGCTCGCGCAGCATCCGCGACCCGAGCCCGGCGCCGCGCCAGCCCGGGTCGACCCACATCCGCTTGACCTCGCCGGTCTCGGCGGACAGGTGCTGCACCCCGCCGTACGCCACGGGCGCGCCGTCGCTGGTCGCGAGCAGGAACGTGCCCGTGTGGTCGGGTGTGCCGGGGTCGAAGCCCCGCGGGAAGCGCCGGTCGAGCTCGGCGAAGTAGCGGCCGGCGGCGTCGAGCGCGGCGGGGTCGGTCGGCGGCACCTCGCGGAGGTGGACCGTCGCGGCCCGGACGAGCAGGTCCGCGGTCGCCAAGGCGTCGGTCAGCCGGGCGCGCTGCCGCTCGGTGAGCGGGTCCACGAGCGCCCGCGCCCGGTCCTCGGAGCGGGCCTCCAGGTCGCGCCACGCCTCCCGCCCCGCGGCGGTGAGGGTGGCGACCCGGCGGCGCCGGTCGGCCGGATCGGGCACGACCTCGACCAGCCCGGCGTCGCCGAGCCGCCCGAGCATCCGGGTCAGGTAGCCCGAGTCCAGGTCGAGGCGGGCCCGCAGGTCGCGCACGGTCGCGCCGGCGGGACCGATCTCGAAGATCAGCCGGGAGAGGGCGAGCGGTCGTCCGGTGCCGAGGAAGGACTCGTCGAGGGCGCCGATGCGCTGGGTGTAGGTGCGGTTGAACCGGCGGAGCGTGTCGGTCGCGAGCTCGGAGGAGACCATTCTCTGACTATAGTCAGAGAATGTCGCCGAGCGGGAAGATTGAGGGTTCAACCAAGCGTTGTGACGACGTGAAGAACATCGGCTTTCTCTCGTTCGGGCACTGGACGCCCTCGCCGCAGTCGCAGACCCGGTCCGCGTCCGACGCCCTGCTCCAGTCCATCGACCTCGCCGTCGCCGCCGAGGAGCTCGGCGCGGACGGCGCCTACTTCCGCGTGCACCACTTCGCCCGTCAGCTGGCGGCCCCGTTCCCGCTGCTCGCGGCCATCGGCGCCCGGACCAGCCGGATCGAGATCGGCACCGGCGTGATCGACATGCGCTACGAGAACCCCCTCTACATGGCCGAGGACGCCGGGGCGGCGGACCTGATCGCCGGCGGCCGGCTCCAGCTCGGCGTGAGCCGTGGGTCACCGGAGCAGGTGATCGACGGCTTCCGCTACTTCGGCTACGTGCCGGGGGAGGGTGCCGACCACGCCGACATGGCCCGCGACCACCTCCGCGTCTTCCTCGACGTCATCGACGGGCGTGGCTTCGCCCAGCCCAACCCGCGTCCGATGTTCCCGAACCCGCCCGGACTGCTGCCGCTCGAGCCGCAGTCACCCGGCCTGCGGGACCGGATCTGGTGGGGCGCTGGCTCCCGGGCGACCGCCGAGTGGACCGCCGAGCAGGGTCTGAACCTGATGAGCTCGACCCTGCTCACCGAGGACACCGGCGTGCCCTTCCACCAGCTGCAGGCCGAGCAGATCCAGCGGTTCCGCGAGGCCTGGACGGCCGCCGGCCACGACCGTGAGCCGCGGGTGTCGGTCAGCCGCAGCATCTTCCCGATCGTCAACGACATGGACCGTGCCTACTTCGGCCACGAGTCACGCAGCGAGGACCAGGTCGGTCACCTCGACGGCGGGCTGGCCCGCTTCGGCAAGTCCTACGCCGGGGAGCCCGACCAGCTGGTCAAGGACCTCGCCGAGGACGAGGCGATCGCGGCCGCCGACACGCTGCTGCTCACCGTGCCCAACCAGCTCGGCGTCGACTACAACGCGCACGTCCTCGAGAGTGTCCTGCGCGACCTCGCGCCCGCCCTCGGGTGGCGCTGACCGCTCTTGACTGCGGACTGACAGCCGGTTGACCGGCATCTGACGCCGCCACCGTCCCACATGCCGGACCGGTCACGACCGGTCCGGACATGACTCCGCCGGGTCCCGAAGGGCCCGGCGGAGGCGGTGTTGATAGGCCGCGCACGCCCGAGAAGTGGCCCGGCGGATGGGGTGTGGGGGGACACCTGGGGTGCCGGGACCACTATCTCGTGCGCGGATCTGTTCCCATTCTCGCACATAACTTGACAAGATGTGACCACAATTTGTCACACACGCTCGATGTGGGATCACAACAGACAAGGGGAACGTGTCATGAACGCAGTCAAGAAGGTCGCCGTCGCCGCCGTCGTCGCGCTGTCGCTCCTGGGCGTCACTCAGGCGGTCTCGCCCGCCTCCGCCGCCGACTCCAGCAAGGTCACCACCGCCGGCGGCAACCACTGGTGCTGCTGAACCACCACTCGTTGCTCAGCGCACGTAGTCGCGCTGGGGAACCGCAACGGGCCTGACCAGGCCCGTCGAGGCACCCGCTCGCCGGTAGGCGTCCAGAGCCGCCTCCATGTCACCCACGCCCTCGAGCAGTCCCGCTAGCTCGAACCACAGCTGGGCCACCGCTTGGTCCGCGCCGACTCCGCTCAGGAGCAGGACGGCCTCGTGGAAGTACGTGCGTGCCGTCGGCGCGCCCTCGTCCAGGGCAGCGACCTGCCCGAGCAGGGCCAGCCCCTCGGCGGCGAGCACCGGGGCACTGTTGCGCGTCTCCTCGACGGTCTCGTCGGCCAGGATGCGTGCCTGGGGCAGCTCGCCCATGAGGAAGCGCGCCCGCGCCTGACCGAGCCGGTTGATCGCCACCTCCGTGGGGGCGGCGCCCGTGAACGCGAGCTCGTGGCCGGCGCGGGTGAGGATCTCGAGAGCGTCCTCCGGCGTCGGCGGGTCGGTGCGGAGCTGGATCATGCCCAGCTGCGAGCGCAGCCGCGGGATGTTCTGCGACTCCTCGGTCGACTCCAGGATCCGGAGCGCACGCTCGGTCATCGGCAGGGCGAGCTCGGCGTTGCCGCGCTCGGACTCCATCACCGAGAGGTTCCAGTACGCCGAGGCCCGGGCGATCGGCGACGCCGTCTCCTCGGCGCGCTCGATGGCGCGCCGACACAGCCGCGCGGCGTACCCGGTGTCGCCCTGCTCGAAGTAGGCCGACGACATGCTCAGGGTGTGCCGGATCGCCTCGTCGAGGCCCTCCAGGCCGTGCTCCTGGATGAAGCGGATGCCCCGGTTGCCGATCTCGATCGCCCGGCCGAGCTCCCCGGAGATCCGGTAGCAGCGGCACAGCGTGGTCAGGCCGGTCAGCCACTGGAGGTCCTGCTGGCCGCTCTCGGCCAGGTCCTCGAGGAGCATGATCGCCGCCTCGAGGTCGCCGGTGCCCTCGAGCGCGCTGGCCTGCAGGTAGCTGGCGCGGCGGCGCAGGTCCGGCACCGACTCGGTCTGCGGGTCGGAGAGGATCCGGGCCAGCGGCTCGAGCGCCGCCTGGGGGGAGCCGGTGCCCAGGGCGAGCTCGGCGTGGTCGAGCATCACCCGCAGCTCCAGCATCCGGTCGGGGGAGACTCCGACGAGCAGCTCGTCGACGGTCACGCCGAGGCGCTCGGCGATCGTCTCGAGGAGCGTGGGGTCAGGGCGGCGGCTGCCGCTCTCGATCCGAGAGATGTAGCCGACGGACATCGTGTCGGCCGCGACCTGGGCCTGGGTGAGGCCGGCGCGCAGGCGTGCGGCGCGGACCCGGTCGCCCAGGGTGGCGAGGTCGATGGTGCGGCTGAGGTCGATCAGTGCTTCCTGCATTCGCCCATTGTGACTGAAATTGACAGCTTGTGGTCACATTCTTTGGTGCACGGGTGTCGCAAGAAAATGACAAGGCAGTCGGAACGGGCATGAGAAAGGGCCGCCGACCTCGCCCTCGCGAGGCCGACGGCCCTCTCTGACTGGGGTGAGTAACGGGACTCGAACCCGCGACATCTGCGACCACAACGCAGCGCTCTACCAGCTGAGCTATACCCACCAAGGCGGTCCCGGAGGACCGTCGGAGATTCTAGGGGAACTACTCGCCGTTCGTGGAATCGGGCTCGGCGGCCGGTACGTCGTCGGACAGTCCGGTCAGCGCCCCGCCGTGCCGGTGCGCGATCGCCCGCGCGACGTCGCTCTCCGGTCCGGGCGACGGCACGAACACCGCCTCGCGGTAGTAGCGCAGCTCCTCGATGCTCTCCTGGATGTCCGCGAGCGCCCGGTGGTTGCCCCGCTTCGCCGGCGCCTGGAAGTAGGCCCGTGGGAACCAGCGCCGCGAGAGCTCCTTGATCGAGGAGACGTCGACGATCCGGTAGTGGAGGAAGGACTCGAGGTGGGGCATGTCCCGGGCCAGGAAGGCCCGGTCCGTGGCGACGGTGTTGCCGGCCAGCGGGGGACGACTGCCGTCGGGGCAGTGCTCCTTGATGTAGGCGAGCACCCGCTCCTCGGCCTCGTCGAGCGTGATCCCGAAGTCGAGCTCGCGCAGCAGGCCGGACTTCTCGTGCATGTCGCGGACGAAGTCGTTCATCTGGTCCAGCGACTCCGCGGAGGGCTTGATGACCAGGTCGACGCCCTGGCCCAGCACGTTGAGCTCGAAGTCGGTCACCAGGGCCGCGACCTCGATGAGCGCATCGGCTCCGAGATCGAGTCCCGTCATCTCGCAGTCGATCCAGACCAGTCTGTCGTTCACGGGACAGCACCTTAGTCGGGGAAGGCCGGGACCTCCGACTCTCAGTTCCGGCTCAGGCGCCCCCTCTAGGGTCGGGGGCGTGAAGGAGTGGATCGGCCTGGTCGTGCGCCTGGTCGTCGGGGGCGTCTGGATCGCGGCAGCGGTCGTCAAGCTGCCCGACCCTGCCCAGAGCGTCGCGGCCGTCCGTGCCTACCAGCTGCTGCCGTCCTCGATCGTGCCGACCGTGGGGCAGCTCCTGCCGGTCGTCGAGCTCGTCGTCGGCCTGTGCCTCGTGGTGGGTCTGCTGACCCGTGGAGCGGCGGTGCTCTCGGCGATCCTCTTCGTCGCGTTCATCGTCGGCATCTCCTCCGCGTGGGCGCGCGGGATCACCATCGACTGCGGGTGCTTCGGCGGGGGCGGCTACGACCCCGACGCCGCGTCGAAGTACCCCTGGGAGATCGCCCGCGACGCCGCCCTGCTGGTCGGCTCCCTCTACCTGGCCTGGCTGCCGACGAGCAGACTCTCGCTGGACTCGCTGATGTTCCGCCGTACCGTCCCCGAAGGAAGCTGATGTCGAAGAAGAACCGTGCCGAGGACCGCGCCGCCAGGGCTGCAGCTGCGCTCGAGGAGCGCCGCCGGCAGGAGGCCCGCCGCCGCAACCTGATGGTCGGCGGCGTCGTCATCGCCCTCGTCGTCATCGTGCTCGCCGGCTTCCTGATCTCGCGTGGCCTCGACGACACCACCGACGTCAACGCCGACGCTGCGAGCTCCAGCAGCCAGTACGGCGTGGCCATCGGTCCCGACGACGCCCCGAACAAGGTCGTGATCTACGAGGACTTCCTCTGCCCCTACTGCGGCGAGCTCGAGAAGGCCTCGCGCGACGACCTCGCTCAGCTGGCGGCCGACGGCAAGGTCCAGGTCGAGTACCGCCCCTTCGACCTGCTCGGCCAGGGGGACCCGTCGAGCTACTCGGTGCGCTCCGCGGGCGCCTTCTCGATCGTCCTGGACAAGTCGGGCTCGGAGATCGCCAAGAAGTTCCACGACCTGCTCTACGAGAACCAGCCCAGCGAGTCCAGCTCGTCGTTCCCGACCAGCTCGGACCTCGCCGACCTGGCCGTCCAGGCGGGCGCGAAGGAGTCCGACGTCCGCGACGCGATCGAGGGCGACGAGGGCACCGACTGGGTCACGAAGGCGACCAAGGCCGCGGGCTCGGCCGGCGTGCAGAGCACGCCGACCATCCTGCTCAACGGCAAGGTCTTCCAGGACGGCACCACGGTCGACGACCTCGCGAAGAACCTCATCGCCGAGTTGCAGTAGCGCGATCCCGGTCTGCAGGATCGGCGGGTGCCGAACGAGTCCCTCTCCACGTTCATCGCCCACCTCCCCAAGGCCGAGCTCCACGTCCACCACGTCGGGTCCGCGTCGCCGCGGATCGTCTCCGAGCTGGCCGAGCGCCACCCGGGCACGGTGCCCAGCGACCCCGACGAGCTGCGTCGCTTCTTCGAGTTCCGCGACTTCGCGCACTTCGTCGAGGTGTACCTCGCCGTCGTCGGGCTGATCCGGACCCCGGAGGACATCCGTTACCTCACCCACGAGATCGGGCGGGAGATGGCGACCGAGCAGGGCCTGCGGTACGCCGAGCTCACCTGCACGCCGTACACCTCGGTGCGCCCGGACGCCGCCGACCTGGGCATGCCGATCGAGGCCTACACGGAGGCCATCGAGGACGCCCGGGTCGCCGTCGAGCGCGACTTCGGCTTGGTGCTGCGCTGGATCTACGACATCCCGGGTGAGTCCGGTCTCCCGGCCGCCGACGCCACCCTCGACTACGCGCTGCACCACCGCACCGACGCGCTGGTCGGCTTCGGGCTGGGCGGGCCGGAGATCGGCGTCCCGCGGCCGCAGTTCCAGCCGCACTTCGACGCCGCGCGTGCGGCGGGTCTGCACAGCGTCCCGCACGCCGGCGAGACGACCGGCCCGCAGACGGTGTGGGACGCGGTCCGGCTGCTCGGCGCCGAGCGGATCGGCCACGGCACCTCCTCCGCGCAGGACCCCGAGCTCCTCGCGCACCTCGCCGCCGCCGGCGTACCGCTCGAGGTGTGCCCGTCGTCCAACATCGCGACCCGGGCGGTCGCCACCCTGGACGAGCACCCGATCATCGCGTTCCGCGAGGCCGGCGTGACGATCACGGTCAACTCCGACGACCCGCCGATGTTCGGCACCACGCTCAACCGCGAGTACGAGATCGCCGCCGACCTGCTGGGCCTCGACGAGGCCGGCGTCGCCGAGCTCGCGCGGACCGCCGTGCGCGTGTCCTTCGCCGAGGAGGACGTGAAGGCGCGGGTGCTCGGCGAGATCGACGCGTACGCCGCTGCTGCCGTCGACTGAGCCCGGCTCCGAAATGAAATGAGCCCCGCGAGCTCATACCAAGCGGGGCCGAGTCCTTTCTAACCCGCGCGAGTCCGGAAACCCGGCATTGACGCGCGTGTCGACCCGATCGCACCGATCACGTGCATTGCGGTCACCGACGGCGCGCCGCGGACTAGGGTTGTTCCATGGGTTCCACGCCGATCCGCGTGGCGATCGTCAACGACTACGAGCTCGTGGTCGCCGGCGTCGCCGCCATGCTCGCGCCCCACCACGACCGGATCGGGATCATCGAGCTCGACTCGGGCCTCCCGGTCATCAGCGACGTCGATGTGATCCTCTACGACACCTTCGGCCAGATCCAGGGTGACGGCGTCGACCTGGAGGACCTGGTGCGCGGCAGCGATGCCCGGGTGGTCATCTTCAGCTGGAACACCCAGCCTGCGCTCGTGCGCAAGGCGATCGACCGCGGCGCGCGCGGCTACCTGTCGAAGGGGCTCGCTGCCGACCAGATCGTCGCCGGCATCGAGGCCGTCCACCGGGGCGAGACGGTGACGCCGCCCGAGTCCACGACCGAGGTCGGGGCCGGGGCGAGCGGAGACTGGCCCGGACGCGAGCACGGCCTGACCGCTCGCGAGGCGGAGGTGGTCGCCCTGATCACCCAGGGGCTGAGCAACCAGGAGATCGCCGAGCGGACCTACCTGTCGATCAACTCGGTCAAGACCTACATCCGGACGGCGTACCGCAAGATCGACGTCGGCCGGCGCTCGCAGGCCGTCGCCTGGGGGATGAAGAACGGCTTCGAGCCGGACCGGCTCCGCGTGATCGACACGACCCGCTGAGCGGTGGCGCCTGAACGACCACGGACGCGACGACCACGCAGGTGCACGCACCCTGACGACACCCACCATCCAGATACTTTCCACCCGCAGCACTAGGAGCTCGGGGCGGGAAGGCGGATCTGCATGGTGGTCCCCGAGGACGGAGCCGAGTCGAGCACGATCGTTCCAGCGTGCTGCTCGACGATCGTCTTCACGATGCTGAGACCCAGGCCGGATCCCTGGACCGCATGTTCGCCCGCGGCTGCGGTGCGGTAGAACCGGGTGAAGACGTCCTCGTGCTCGGCCGGGGGGATTCCCATCCCACTGTCCTGCACGGTGATGAACCGGAGACTGCGCGACGAAGGTCCCCGCTCCATGCCGACGCCGAGATCGATCGTTCCTCCGTCGGGCGTGAACTTGATGGCGTTGCTCCACAGGTTGGCGACGGCGCGTTCGAGCAGTCCTTGGTCGCCGTGCACCACCACCGGATAGGGCGCGAGTCTCACCCGGACGACCAGGTTGCGGTTGGCCAGCTGCGTGGTCACCATGTCGTGCGCCGCCAAGGCGACATCGTTGAGATCGACCGGCCTCACGTCGATCGCAAGCCCACCTGCCTCGGCCCGCGACAGGGTCAGCAGGTCGTCCACGAGCCCATGGAGGCGCGTGCCGTTGCGCGAGATCCTCGCCACGGCCATCGCCTGGGAGTCGGAGAGCCTGCCCATGTCCCCGTCCCGTAACAACTCGGCGTAGCCATTGATGTTCGTGATCGGGGTGCGGAGCTCGTGGCTGACGATGGACACCAGCTCCTGCTTCATCTCGTCGGCGGATCGGAACGCCTCGGCCGCGGCCCGCTCCCGTCTGTAGGCCTGCTCCAGTGCCTGCTGCGCCCTGACGCGCTCGGTGATGTCCTCACCGCTGGCGATGTAGCCCAGTGGTCTGCCGCCGGGCTCGGTCAGGCGACTGAGATTGAGCGAGATGACCCGCCGTGCGCCGTCGCCGCGGATGAACTCCCAGTCTCGCCTGAGCCCGGCAGCCATCTGAGCCGAGACCGCGGCCTCGTACCGCCCCCGGTGATCGTTGCCGTCGACGCCAAGCGCGGCAGCCTGTCGACGGACCTCTTCCTCCGCGTGGAGCGAGAAGGTGAAGCGTCCGATGAGATCGGCCGCCCTCACCCCGATCGCGGCCTCCGCCCCAGGGTTGCAGTGAGTCACCAGGCCGTCGAGATCGGTGGCGATGAACACGGTGCCCGTCGCTGAGTCCAGCATCCGTTGCACGGTCGTGGCAGCCCTGGTCGCCTGCCGAGTCACCGACGTCAGTCGCTCCACGGTCAACGCCAGCGGGACCAGCAGGTAGCAGACCGACGCCATGAACATGTACACGAGCAGGGGAGCGAACTGATCGTGGTGAGAGATGCTCTCCAGCGCGAGCGGCCCGCGTTCGGCGAGCGCGGCTACGAATGCGGACACCGAGACCACCAAGACCTGCAGGTGGGTCTCAGGAGCTTTCGCGCGGATCGCCGCCCAACCCAGCACCGGGAAGAGCAGGAAGGTCACCGGGAGCATCGCGTGAGGAGCGAAGATCCCCGCGGTGAAGAGCAACAGCATGGTGCGCTGCGCTGCGAGCTCAACGCTGTTGCCCGCTGTGAACCACCCGCCGGCCCGCCGGAGGACGAACGGGAGCAGCACCAGCTGCGCCGTCGTGGCCGCGAAGAACGAGACCACGCCCGTCAGCACGACCTGGTCGACCCCTCCACGTCCGGCTCCAGCGGCGGCCATGGCGCTCAGCACGCCGCACACGAGCCCTGCGAGCGCGGTCGTCCCGTGGTAGGCGTCGACCTCGCCTTCGTTGAATCGACGCAGCGCGACGGAGCCGGGTCGAACCCAATGGGCCGACAACGAGCCCGGCACCGTCACCGCGAGGGAGGCCACGCTTCCCTGCCACCAGGGAACGTCGTACGTAGCCCCGAGAACCAGACCCAGCGCCAGGCTCTGGATGGCGAAGTTCCACCACCGCCACGCACCACCGCCACGGACGAACAAGCACGCCGAGATACCCACTCCGGGCCACCCGGCATAGGACGTCGCATCCCATCCTGAGGCGGTGTCGAGCGCCGGTGCGCCTGCGCTCAGCAGCAGGAGCACGAGGAGGCCGACGAAGCCGGCGACTCGTCGGGGACTCAAAGGTGGACCCCCGGTCGGTCGACGTGTCATCTGAGGTTGAACTGGGTGTGAGCTGCTGCCCGAGCCTCGCTCGCGCCCCCGATGCTCGAGGAACGGGTCACCGTAGTGCACCCTTCGCATCGGCTGCGATCTCGGTCATCTGAGGGCTGGCCAGTGTGACGGCGGCGGCAACGCCTCGTGGCCGCAGTCAGCATGACCGTCGTGGGTTATCGGCGTCTCACCCGCGCGGGCGAAACCCGCGATGCTGCAGAGACGCCACCCGTCGACCGAAGACGTGTCACCACGCGACTGCCCACGGCCCGCACGTCACCGGTCAGTGGAATCCATGCATCGTGGTGAGCGCCCCCGACAGGACTCGAACCTGTGACCGGCGGATTAGAAGGCCGCTGCTCTATCCAGCTGAGCTACGGAGGCGGGCGGCTGTGAGCCGCGGTCAGTATGCCGCATGCCGGTCGCCGGACGTGGACGGAGACGGCGGGTTCCGTCGCTGCGCTGCGTGAGTGGAGTGCCGGGGCCCGCCGCCTCCTGAGGGGTCAGTGCCCGGCGCACAGCGAGGGCACCCTCACCCGTTCAGGTGGTTCTTGGGTTCCGTCGGTAGCGTCCGAACGGATGCAGACGACGATCGAGGCACCCGTCCGTACCGACCGCTCGACGCCACCCGCACCCACTGCGACACCGGCGCGGCCGCGGGCCGGTCGCCTGGCCCTCCTTGACGGGCTCCGCTTCGTGGCCGCCGCCGGTGTCGTGCTCTACCACTTCACCGCGATCCACTCGTCCTTCTGGGGCCTCGAGCCCGGCGGGCAGTTCCCGCGCCTCTTCGACGCCACGCGCTACGGCAACCTCGGCGTGCAGCTGTTCTTCTTCCTGTCCGGCTTCGTCATCCTGATGAGCGCCTGGGGGCGGTCGATCCCGCAGTTCGTCGCGAGCCGCGCGAGCCGCCTGTTCCCGGCGTACTGGGCCGGTGTCCTGCTCACCGCGACCCTCCTCGTCGCCGCCGGCGCCTACCTGCGCGTCTTCAACCCGCTCGACACCGTCACGAACCTGACGATGGTGCAGGGCGCCTTCGGCACCACCGACGTCGACAGCGTCTACTGGACGCTCTGGGTGGAGCTGCGGTTCTACCTGCTGATCGGTCTCTTCCTCATGTGGGGGATCACCCGTGACCGGGTCATCGCCGTCGCCCTGATCTGGCCGGTCGTCGGCGCCGTCTTCAGCCAGTACGACGACACGGCGTTCAGCGTGCTCCTCGACGCGTACGGCGCGCCGTTCTTCGCGGCGGGCATGCTCCTCTACCTCGTGCACCGGGAGGGCTGGTCGCCGCTGCTGGTGCTGGGGATCGCGTTCGAGCTCGCGCTGTGCATCACCACCGTCACCGGGGACATGTCGGCCACGACGGAGCACACCGGTGCCGCGCCGGACCCGTGGGTCATCTCGCTGGTGCTGCTCGGGTCGTTCGGGCTGGTCGCCCTCGCCTCGACGACGCGGCTGCAGCACCTGCAGTGGCGCTGGCTGAGCACGGCCGGGCTGCTCACCTACCCGCTCTACCTCGTCCACCAGGTCTACGGGCTGTGGATCATCAAGACCCTGCACCCCTACGTCGACAAGTGGGTCGTCCTCGCCGTGGCGATCGGTGCCACCACGACCCTGGCGTGGGCGGTGCACCGATGGGTGGAGCGGCCGTTCGGGCCACGCCTGCGGCGCTCGCTGCTGCGTGGTCTCGACCACAACCCGGGCGGGGCCCGGCCGTCCTCGACTTGAGTTCCGGCCCGGGGACCTGCCTACGGTCGATCCGCCCCGGGTGACCCCGGGGCGGCCCCGGTCCGCCGCGTCCTGCCCGACCGGGAGTCCCGCGATGTGATCCGAGGCAGGAGCGGTGGCGCCGCACATCCGCGGCCTCCGACCCCGCAGGCGTTCGAGGAGATCAACCATGCGCATGCGCACGCTCCTGACCACGGCCGCCTTGGCGGCGGCCACCATCACCCCGGTCGTCGGCACCGCCACCTCCGCCGACGCGGCCTCGGCCCGCACCTGGAACCGGATCGCCCAGTGCGAGTCCGGCGGTCGCTGGCACATCAACACCGGCAACGGCTACTTCGGCGGCCTGCAGATCAGCAAGCGCACCTGGAACGGGTACGGCGGGCGACGGTTCGCGGCCTACCCGCACCGCGCGACCAAGGCGCAGCAGATCCGCGTCGCCGAGCGGATCCAGAACGGCCAGGGCTGGGGCGCCTGGCCGAGCTGTGCCTAGAGGTGGCTTAGCCGCGCAGCCGGCCCATCCACTCCTCGACCTCGGTCGAGGTGCGGGGGAGGGCGGCGGAGAGGTTCAGCGGCTCGTCGGCCGTGACGAGGATGTCGTCCTCGATCCGGATGCCGATGCCGCGCAGCTCCTCGGGGACGAGCAGGTCGTCCTCCTGGAAGTAGAGGCCCGGCTCCACGGTCAGCACCATGCCCTCGGCCAGCGTGCCCTCGGCGTACGTCGCCGGTGCGGCCATGCCGCAGTCGTGGACGTCCATGCCGAGCATGTGGCTGGTGCCGTGGAGGGTCCAGCGTGCGTAGACGCGGCTGTCCGGGTCGAGGGCCTCCTCGACGGAGACCGGCAGCAGGTCGAGGTCCGCCAGCCCGTGGGCGAGCACCTCCATCGCGGCGTGGTGGGCGGCCCGGAAGGGCTGGCCCGGGCGGACCGCGGCGATGCCGGCCTCCTGGGCGGCATGGACGAGGTCGTAGAGGCGGCGCTGCAGGTCGGTGAAGGTGCCGTCGACGGGCAGCGTGCGGGTCACGTCGGCGGTGTAGAGCGAGCGCTGCTCGACACCCATGTCGAGCAGCACGAGCTCGCCCGGCGTGATCGGGCCGGAGTTCTCGATCCAGTGCAGCGTGGTGGCGTGCTTGCCGCCGCCGACGATCGAGTCGTAGCCGATGTCGTTGCCCATCGCCCGCGCCCGGCGGAAGAAGGTGCCCTCGACCCAGCGCTCGCCCATTTCGATGCAGCGGTCCCACTCGCGCACGACGTCCTCGAAGCCGAGCGTGGTGATGTCGCAGGCCTCCTGCAGCTGCGCGACCTCCCAGTCGTCCTTCACGAGCCGCAGCTCGGAGGCGACGCGCGCGAGGTCGGCGTCGGTGGTGAGGTCGCGGGTCTTGCGGTCGTCACCGAAGGTCGGGAGGTCGTCGACGTGGCAGACCTCGATGCCGAGGGAGTCCGACATCTCCTTCAGTGACGGGCGCCGGCCGGCCCACAGCTCGCCGTACTGCCGGTCGCGGAAGAACTCGTCGGTCTCCCGCGAGGACCGCGGCCGCGCGTAGAGGACGGACTCGCCGTCCTCGACGACCAGCACGGCGTCGCTGGTCTGGTTGCCGGAGAAGTAGGTGTGGGCGGTGTCGGGACGGAAGCGGTAGTCGGTGTCGTAGGCGCGCACCTTGTAGGTGCCGGCCGGGAGCACGAGCCGCTCGCCCGGGAACGCCGCGGCGAGGCGGGCCCGGCGCTCGGCGGCCGGTCCGGCGACGTCCTGGACCGGGAGGTCGAGCTCGCGCTCGCCCCAGCCCTCGCGCATGAACGCGGCGTAGGCCTCCGGGACGGCGGGGTCGTGGCTCTCGGTCTTGGGGTCGGCGCTCTGCTGCTCGTTCACCGCTCCACTGTACGCCGGGGGACGGGTCGGACGGCCTGCCCCCGATAGGCTGCCGCCCATGCCTGGAGCGCGTCGGAGCGGCACCGCGTCGTCGGTGGCCTTCACGGTCGTCGTGACCGTGCTGGTGCTGCTCGGCGCCCTCGTGATGCTCGCGATCGTCGCGCTCTCGGGCGCCCCCGGCAGCGTGGTCCTGGCGACCGCGCTCGCGGCGCTGCCGGTCGGCCCGCTGGTCGGCTGCTACATCTGGCTGGACCGCTACGAGCCCGAGCCGCGCACCCTGCTCGCCGCGGGTCTGCTGTGGGGCGGCTTCGTCGCGACCGCCGTCGCGATCCTGCTCCAGGGCGTGGGTGGCCTGGTCGGCGGCTTCTCCGACACGCTGAGCCTCGAGATCGTCGCGCCGGTGACCGAGGAGGCCACCAAGGGACTCTTCCTGGTGCTGCTGCTCTGGTGGCGCCGCGCCGAGCTCGACGGCGTCCTCGACGGCATCGTCTACGCCGGCATGGTCGGGATCGGCTTCGCGTTCACCGAGAACATCCTCTACCTGGCCGCGGCGTACAACGGCACCGACGGCATGGGCCCGGGCGGCACTGAGGCGGTCACCTCGACCTTCGTGGTCCGCTGCCTGGTCAGCCCGTTCGCGCACCCGCTCTTCACGGCGTTCACCGGCGTCGGCGTCGGCCTGGCGGTCGCGTCCCGCACCGGCCTGGGCCGCACGCTCTGGCCGCTCGCGGGCTACGCGTGCGCCGTCGCCGCGCACGCGATCTGGAACACCGCGACCGTCTACGGCCTCGGCAACTTCGCGCTCGCGTACGTCGTGCTGATGGCCCCGGCCTTCATCGGCATGTTCTCGCTCGCGGTCTGGTCGCGCAGCACCGAGCGTCGGTTGCTCGCCTCCGCGCTTACCGACGCGGCCGCCCGCGGGCTGGTCCCGGCGACCGACATCGGGTGGGTCGTCGACCTCGGCGCACGGCGCCGCAGCAGGGCCTACGCACGGGAGGTCGGCGGAAAACCGGCAGAGCAGGCGATGCGCGACTACCAGCAGGCTGCTATCGAGCTCGGCTTCCTGCACTACCGTTTCCTGCGAGGCACCCCGCCGCCCGACTATGCCGCGCGCGGACAGGAGTTCCTCCAGCGGATCGACACGCTCCGACCGTCGATCGCATTCCCTGGACAGGTGGTACCCACGAGATGACGGTCTCCCCAGACCACGAGTCCCGCATGCTCACGGCCCTGGTGCGGCTGCACGACGCGCTCCAGGCCGTGCGGCTCCCGCTCGACGTGCCCGAGGTCGAGGCACGCCGTACGACGCTCACGCAGCTGGTCGACCAGCTCGAGGACTACGTGCTGCCGCGGCAGATGAGCCTCGACGCGCCGCTGCTGGCCGTCGTCGGCGGCTCGACCGGTGCGGGCAAGTCGACCCTGGTCAACACGCTGGTCGGCCGCCGCGTCACCGCGTCCGGGCTGCTCCGGCCGACCACCCGGTCGCCCGTCCTCGTCCACCACCCCGACGACGCGCAGTGGTTCGGCCAGGACCGGCTGCTGCCCGACCTGGTCCGGGTCGACCACTCGACCGACGACCGCCACTCGCTCCAGCTGGTCGCCTCCGACACCGTGCCCGCCGGCCTCGCGATCCTCGACGCGCCCGACGTCGACTCCGTCGAGGAGGACAACCGCAGGCTCGCCGCGCAGCTGCTGGCGGCCGGTGACCTGTGGCTCTTCGTCACCTCCGCCGCCCGCTACTCCGACCAGGTGCCGTGGGAGTACCTCAAGCGTGCCGCCGAGCGCTCCACCGCGGTCGCGATCGTGCTCGACCGCACCCCCGCGGACGCCGTCGAGACCGTCGCCGCCCACCTGGCCCGGATGCTCGCGAGCCGCGGGCTCAAGGACTCCCCGCTCTTCACCGTCAACGAGGCCGCGATCGACGAGGAGGGCCTGCTGCCGGCCCGCGAGGTCGCCGACGTCCGCGCCTGGCTCGAGTCGCTCGCCGACGACTCCGACGCCCGGTCCGCCGTGGTCCGGCAGACCCTCGACGGCACCGTCCGCACCCTCGCCCGACAGGCCCACGTCGTCGCCGACGCCGTCGCCGAGCAGGTCGTGTCGCTCGACGGGCTCCGCCAGTCGGCCACGACGGCCTACGACGACGCCGAGGAGGCCGCGGTCGCCGCGTGCTCCGACGGCTCGCTGCTGCGCGGCGAGGTGCTCGGCCGTTGGCGCGAGCTGGTCGGCACCGGCGAGCTGCTGCGCTCGCTCGAGCAGCGCGCCGGCCGGATCCGCGACCGGCTGGTCAGCGCGGTCAAGGGCACCGCGCAGCAGGCCGACCGGGTCTCCGTGGCGCTCGAGTCGGCGCTGGAGCTGATGGTGCTCGACCAGGCCGAGCGCGGCGCGACCGCGGCGTACGACGCCTGGTCGGCGCTCGACCACGGCAAGCCGCTGCTCGCCGCGGACCCCGGCCTCGGTCGCGCGTCGACCGACCTGCGCCGTCGTGCGGAGGCCGAGGTCCGTGCCTGGCAGGCCACGGTGGCCGAGCTGGTCAAGGCCGAGGGTCCGGAGCGGAGGACCGCCCGCTACCTCGCCTACGGCGTACGCGGCCTCAGCGTCACCCTGATCGTGCTCGCGCTCTCGGACGCGGTGCCCACGCACGAGGAGGACTCCGGCGTCGGCGCCGGGCGCGGCCTCCTGGAGGCGGTGTACGGGTCGGAGCTGACCCGCGACCTGGTCTCGCGGGCCCGGGCCGACCTCGAGCGGCGGGTGCGCGCCCTGCTCGCGGGGGAGCGCGACCGCTACCTCGGACTGCTGGAGGGTCTCGCGGTGCCCGACGACGCCGCCCAGCAGGTGCGCGCGGCCGCCCGGCGGGTCGACGACCGACGCTACGAGCAGGCCCGGCCGGACCAGGATCTGCTGACCTGATCCCCGTGCCCTAGGGTGGGAACGCACTGTCACACAGCGGGTCGAGGGAGAAGATGACGTCCTTGCTCGAGGGGACCGACCGCCTGGTCACCCGCGGCACCGACATCGGCGCCCGCATCGACGGGCTCGACGACGCCACCCGGGCCGCCCGGGGCCGGCTCGACGACGAGCTCGTCGACGCCGCCCAGCAGGTCGTCGACCTCACAGCGGGCCGCCTGCGCCTCTCCGCGCGGCACACCGTGGTCGCCATCGCCGGCGCCACCGGGTCCGGCAAGTCCTCGACCTTCAACGCGCTCACCGGGCTCGAGCTCTCCGCCGTCGGCGTACGCCGGCCCACGACGTCGTGGGCGACCGCCTGCGTGTGGGGCCGTGACGGCGCCGACGAGCTGCTCGAGTGGCTCGGCATCCCGCCGCGCCACCAGACCACCCGCGACTCGATGCTCGACAGCGGCCGCCGCGGCGCCGAGGCCGAGCTCGACGGCGTGGTCCTGCTCGACCTGCCGGACCACGACTCGACCGAGGTCTCCCACCACCTGGAGGTCGACCGCCTGATCGGCCTCGCGGACGTGATGGTGTGGGTGCTCGACCCGCAGAAGTACGCCGACGCGGCCATCCACGAGCGATACCTCGCCCCCTCCGCGGTGCAGCAGGACGTCATGCTCGTGGTCCTCAACCACATCGACACGGTGCCCGAGGAGCGGCGCCAGTCGATGCTCGACGACATCCGGCGGCTGCTCGACGCCGACGGGCTCGACCGCGTGCCGGTGCTCGCCGTGAGCGCCCGCAACGGCACCGGCGTCCCGGAGCTGCGGGCCGAGATCGCCGCGCGTGCCGCCCAGAAGCAGTCCACCCGCGCCCGCCTCGACGCCGACGTCCGCGGCGCCGCCGAGCGCATGTCCTCGGCCTCCGGTGACGGGCAGACCCGCGTGGTCGAGCCGGCCCGGGTGGCCGCGCTCGACGCCGCGCTCGCGGAGGCCGCCGGCGTCCCGACCGTGGTCGACGCCGTCGAGGCGTCGCTGCGGATCCGGGGCAACCGGGCCACCGGCTGGCCGATCATCGGCTGGCTCTCCGGCATCAAGACCGACCCGGTCAAGCGGCTGGGCCTCGACCTCGGCGACGAGGGGGAGCGGCTCAGCGGCCGCACCCGCACCTCGGTGCCCGAGGCGACCGGCGTCCAGCGCGAACGCGTCGACGCCGAGGTCCGGGCGCTCGCCGACGACGTCTCGACCGGCCTCGGCCAGCCGTGGGTCGAGGCCGTGCGCCGCGCCTCCGTGTCCCGGCTCGACGAGCTCGGCGACCGGCTCGACGGCGCGCTCGCGGCCACCGACCTCGGGGCCGCGCGGCTGCCCGTCTGGTGCACGCTCGTGCGGGTCCTCCAGTGGCTGCTGCTCCTGGCCGCGGTCGCCGGCCTCGGCTGGACCGGTGCGCTGGCCGGGCTCGGCCGGCTCGGCGACGACAGCCTCCAGGTCGCCGGCGCCCCGATCCCGGTGGTGCTGCTGGTCGGGGGCATCGTGCTCGGGCTGGTGCTCGGCCTGGTCGCCCGGGTGCTCGTGGGCCGGATGGCCCGCGCCCGCGCCGCCGTCGCGGACGAGCGGCTGCGGCACGGCGTGGACGAGGTGGCCCACGAGCTCGTCATCGAGCCCGTCGAGACCGAGCTGGTGGCCTACACCACGGTCCGCAACGGCCTCGCCCGCGCCCTGGCCTGAGCCTCCGGTCCACCGCGCAGCCGGGCCACCTTCCGTCCACAGGCGGAGCTCGGACCGCGTTCTCCACCGCCCGGCCACGCCGGGACGCGAACCGTCGGTGCCGCCGCGTTGCCTCGTCCTCGACCCACGAGGCCCGCTCCCGGGCCCGGAGACGAGGAGAGATCGATGAGCGACAGCACCATCACCGTCCGCGGCTGGCTCGGAGCCGACGTCCAGCTGCGCCGGGCCGGCGACGTGCCGGTGGCCAGCTTCCGGCTCGCGTGCACGCCCCGCAAGTTCAACCGCCGCACCGAGTCGTGGTCCGACGGCCAGACGCAGTGGTTCTCCGTGAACGTCTGGCGTGCCCTGGCCGAGCACTGCGCCGCCTCGCTGCGGCGCGGCGACCCCGTCGTCGTGCACGGGCGGCTGGAGACCCGCTCCTACGTCAACGCCGACAACGTCGAGGTGGTCTCGTTCGAGATCGACGCGATCCACGTCGGCCACGACCTGAGCCGGGGGACGAGCGTGTTCACCCGGGCGACGCGCCCCGAGCAGCACCCGCCCGCCCCGGACGCACCCGAGGCGGCCGCCTGAGCGCGGCGGTCCCGGACCTCCCCGTCCGGGGCCGCCGACCCCCGATCGGGTCGCGCACGCCGACTCCAACTAGGCTCGGGGACCATGGCGGAGTATGTGTTCACCCTGCGCAACGTGCGCAAGGCCCACGGCGACAAGGTCGTCCTCGACAACGTGACCCTCTCGTTCCTGCACGGGGCGAAGATCGGCGTGGTCGGTCCCAACGGCACCGGCAAGTCCTCGCTGCTGCGGATCATGGCCGGCCTCGACCACGCCAACAACGGCGACGCGATCCTCGACCCCGAGGCGACGGTCGGGATGCTCCAGCAGGAGCCGCCGCTCACCGAGGGCAAGACGGTGCTCGAGAACGTCGAGGAGGCCGTCGGCGACATCAAGGGCAAGCTCGACCGCTTCAACGAGATCTCGGAGGAGCTCGCCGACCCCGACGCGGACTACGACGCGCTGCTGGCGGAGATGGGCGACCTCCAGACCGACCTCGACCACGCCAACGCGTGGGACCTCGACAGCCGGCTCGACCAGGCGATGGACGCGCTGCGCTGCCCGCCGCCGGACGCGATCGTCGACAACCTCTCCGGTGGCGAGCGCCGCCGCGTGGCGCTGTGCAAGCTGCTGCTCCAGCAGCCCGACCTGCTGCTTCTCGACGAGCCCACCAACCACCTGGACGCCGAGTCCGTGCAGTGGCTCGAGGGGCACCTCAAGTCCTACCCCGGCGCCGTCCTGGCGATCACCCACGACCGCTACTTCCTCGACAACGTCGCCGAGTGGATCCTCGAGCTCGACCGCGGCAAGACGCACCCCTACGAGGGCAACTACTCCACCTACCTGGAGACCAAGAAGGAACGCCTCAAGATCGAGGGGCAGAAGGACGCCAAGCGCGCCAAGATGCTGGAGAAGGAGCTGGAGTGGGTCCGCTCCAACGCCAAGGCCCGGCAGACCAAGAGCCGCTCGCGCCTCGCCCGCTACGAGGAGATGGCGGCCGAGGCCGACCGCGCCCGCAAGATCGACACCTCCGAGATCAACATCCCCGCCGGTCCGCGCCTGGGTGACGTGGTGCTCGAGGCGAAGGGCGTCACGAAGGGCTTCGAGGGTCGCACCCTCATGCACGACCTCTCGTTCTCGCTCCCGCGCGCCGGCATCGTCGGCGTCATCGGCCCCAACGGCGTCGGCAAGACCACGCTCTTCCGGATGATCACCGGCACCGAGACCCCCGACGAGGGTCAGCTCAACGTCGGCCAGACGGTGAAGATCTCCTACGTCGACCAGAGCCGCGGCGGCATCGACCCCAACAAGAACGTCTGGGAGGTCGTGTCCGACGGGCTCGACTTCATCAAGGTCGCCAACTTCGAGATGAACTCCCGCGCCTACGTCGCCTCGTTCGGCTTCAAGGGCCCGGACCAGCAGAAGAAGGCCGGCGTGCTCTCCGGTGGTGAGCGCAATCGCCTCAACCTCGCGCTCACGCTGAAGATGGGCGGCAACCTGCTGCTGCTCGACGAGCCCACCAACGACCTGGACGTCGAGACGCTGTCATCGCTCGAGGACGCGATCCTCGACTTCCCCGGCTGCGCCGTGGTCACCTCGCACGACCGGTGGTTCCTCGACCGGGTCGCCACCCACATCCTCGCCTGGGAGGGCGACGACGAGGACACGGCGAAGTGGTTCTGGTTCGAGGGCAACTTCGCGTCCTACGAGGAGAACAAGATCGAGCGCCTCGGCCTCGAGGCCGCCCGCCCGCACCGGGTCACCCACCGGCGCCTCACGCGCGACTGATCGCCGACCCGGCAGCAACTGATCGCTCACCCGGCGATCAGTTCCTGCCGGGTCAGCTCAGCGCATCTCCATCTCGGGGTGTCCGGCGACGAGGTGGTCGGACACGGCGTCCATCACCCGGCCCAGCGCGGCGAAGTCCTCGGCGCTGACCAGGTCGACCAGGTTGTCCCGGACGCCGCCGACGTGCACGGGGGCGACCCGGGCCAGGAGTGCGTAGCCGCGGTCGGTCATCGACGCGACGACCCCGCGACCGTCCTCGGGCGAGCTGGCCCGCTCGACCAGGCCGGTCCGCTCCATCCGGGCGATCGTGTGCGTGACCCGGCTCCGGCTGTGGGCGAGCGCGTCGGCGAGCTGGGCCATCCGCAGCTGGCGCCCCGGGCTCTCGGACAGGCGGACCAGGATCTCGTACTCCACCAGCGAGAGGTCGCAGACCCGGCGCAGGTCGTTGTCCAGCCGATCCATGAGCAGCGTCATGCCCATCAGCAGGGCACGCCAGGAGCGCTGCTCGTCCTCGTCGAGCCAGTGTGTCTCGTTCTCCCCCGAGTCGATCACGGTTCGCACTATAGGGGGCCGTTCCCGTCGCGCCGGGCGACGCGACGGGAACCGTGGGTCAGAGTCGCTCGAGGATGAGCGCCATGCCCTGGCCGCCGCCGACGCACATGGTGATCAGGCCGGTGGTCTTGTCGTGCCAGTCCAGCGAGTTGAGCATCGTGTTCTGGAGGCGGGCCCCGGTCATGCCGAAGGGGTGACCCACGGCGATCGCGCCGCCGTTGACGTTGAGGCGGTCGAGGTCGATGCCGAGCTCCTGGTACGACGGGACGACCTGGGCCGCGAACGCCTCGTTGATCTCGACGAGGTCGATGTCGCCGATGCTCATGCCGGCGTGGGCCAGCGCGCGCTTCGTCGCCTCGACCGGGCCGAGCCCCATGATCTCGGGGGACAGGCCGGAGACGCCGGTGGAGACGATCCGGGCCAGGGGCTCGAGGCCCAGCTCGGCCGCCTTGGTGTCGGACATGATGATCACGGCCGCCGCGCCGTCGTTGAGCGCGCAGCAGTTGCCGGCGGTCACGACGCCGTCGGGGCGGAAGACCGGCTTGAGGTCCTTGATGCCGTCGTAGGTGACGCCGGCGCGCGGGCCGTCATCGGTGCTCACGACGGTGCCGCTGGGCGTGGTCACCGGCGTGATCTCGCGCGCCCAGAAGCCGTCGTTGATGGCCTTCTCGGCGAGGTTCTGCGAGCGGACGCCGAACTCGTCGAGCTCCTGGCGGCTCAGGCCGCGCAGCTTGGCGACGTTCTCGGCGGTCTGGCCCATCGCGATGTAGACGTCCGGGAGCAGGCCGTCCTCGCGCGGGTCGTGCCAGCCCTGGCCGCCCTCGGCGGTCTTGTCGGTGCGCGCCTTGGCCTCGTCGAACTCGTGGTTGTGGGTGTCGGGCCAGTGGTCGGAGGTGCCCTTGACGAAGCGCGACACGGTCTCCACGCCGGAGGAGATGAAGACGTCGCCCTCGCCCGCCTTGATCGCGTGGAAGGCCATCCGGGTGGTCTGCACCGAGGAGGAGCAGTAGCGCGTGATGGTCGCACCCGGGACGTCGTCGAGGCCGTTGAGCACGTTGACGACGCGGGCCATGTTGTTGCCGGACTCGCCGCCCGGGAGGCCGCAGCCGAGGTAGTGGTCGTCGATCGTCGTCGGGTCGAGGGCCGGGATCTTGTCCAGCGCCGTCTGCACGATGAACGCGCTCAGGTCGTCGGGACGGAACTCGGTCATCGAGCCCTTGTTGGCGCGGCCGATGGGGGTGCGGGCCGCGGAAACGATGACTGCCTCGGGCATGGGAACCGTCCTTCTGGATCGAGATGACGCGGGTGGGCCGCCAGTCAGACTAGACCGTGTTCTAACGGCGCGGGCGAGACGCTCGTCACGCCCGCGCTCAGGCCTCGAGCTCGCCGGTCAGCGCGGTGCCGAGGACCTCCAGCGACCGGGAGAGGAAGGCGCGCCGCTCGTCCACCGGGCGGAGCAGCGCGGCCAGCAGGATGCCGTCGTACGACGCCACCAGCGCCTCCGCCCGCGCGTCGCTGTGCTCCCGGCCGGCCGAGGTCATGATCGCCTCGACGATCTGCACCAGCCGCGAGCGGTGGTCGGCCAGCAGCCGGGCGAGGTCGGCGTCGCGGGTGGCGGCCATCGTGAGCTCGAGCCGCGCGACGAGCAGCTCGCGCTGCTCGAGCCAGCGCCCGAAGAGCTCCAGCGCGCCGTCGACGCCGCCGGCCTTGCCGGTCTTCTGGAGGTTGCCACGGAGCCGGTCGGCGAGCTCGTCGACGTCGGCGACCAGCCGGTCGGCGACGTACTCCGTGAGCGCCGCCTGGAGCGCCTTGCGGGTGCGCAGGTAGGCCGAGCAGCTGCCCTCGGGGAGGCCCGCACGTCGGTCGACGGCGCGGTGCGTGAGCCCGCGCAGGCCCTCGTCGGCGATCACGTGCAGCGCCGCCTCGAGCAGCTGGCGGCGTCGGGGCGAGAGCGTCGCGCCGCGCGCGGCCGGGGTCTCGGCGGGGTCGGGGAGCGGGGGCATGGGGTCCTTCCGTGACGGCGGCCCGGGGCCTGTGAGGCGGGACACTACCGCGCCGCTTGCCCCGTGCCGGGGGAGCGGCGTACCTTCTACATACGTAGACACTACAGATGTAGAAAGGATCTGTGATGATCTCCTTCAGCCTCACCACCGCCGTCGTCCTCACCGCCGTCGTCGCCCTCGTCGCGGCCGTGGCCCTGGCCTCCGCCGGCACCGTCGCGGGTCGCTTCGTCGCCAGCAACCGCCGCGTGCGCCTGGCCCGCCACGAGTCGATGCGCAGCTACTACGGCGGCCTGCTCCTCAGCCACTGACCGTCCGCGGCACCGACCGCGGACAACCGGTCGCCGCACGGTCTGGCAGCATCGGACCGTGCGGCACCGCTACGAGTGCCCGATGCGCTGGGCCGACATGGACCAGCTCGGGCACATCAACAACGTCGTCTACGTGGACTACCTCCAGGAGGCCCGCGTCGACATGCTGCGCACCCACGGCCCCGCCGCCAGCACCGGCGAGCTCGCCGAGGGGGTGGTGGTCGCCCGCCACGAGGTCACCTACGTCGCGCCGCTGCACTTCGGCTTCCGCCCCGTCAGCATCGAGTCGTGGGTGACCGAGATCCGCGCGGCGACGTTCACCGTCGCCTACGAGATCTTCCACGAGACGCCCGAGGGGGACCGGCAGGTCTACCTGCGCGCGAAGACCGTGCTCACGCCGTACGTCTTCGCCGACGAGCGGCCTCGCCGCCTCACCGAGGTCGAGCGCGAGACCCTCGGCGGCTTCCTGGAGCCGGACGACTCGGCGCCGAGTGCGCGCCTCGCCCGGTCGCGGCCGGACGAGGTGCTGCACTACCCGGTGCACGTCCGCTTCTCCGACGTCGACGTCTACGGGCACGTCAACAACGTGAAGTACTTCGAGTACCTCCAGGAGGCGCGGATCTCCGGGTTCGCCCGCCTCTGGCGCGGGCTGGACCCGCTCACGCTCGTGGTCGCCCAGACCGACGTCGACTACCGCGCCCCGATCCTCTTCCGGCCCGAGCCGTACGACGCCTGGTCCTGGGTGTCGCGGGTCGGCCAGCGCTCCGCGACCATCGACTCGCTCATCTGCGACGGCGACCGGGTGCTCGCGCGGGCGCGCGTCGTGATCGTCTTCTTCGACCAGGCGACCCAACGCTCGACCGCGCCCGCGGAGCCCTACCTCGAGCGGCTGCGCGCGCTGCTGCCGACCTGAGCCGCCGGCTCGGGGTCCGTCCGCGTGCCGGGATCGGCCGGGACGAGCCCACGGAGCCGGCGCAGCCCGCGGTGCCTGGCCACCCGGACCGCGACCGCGGTCATCCCGAGCGCCTCGGCGGTCGCCGCGACGTCGAGACCGACCACGTCGCAGCAGGTGACCACGTCACGCTCGCGTGGCGGGAGCCCGGCCAGCACGCGGGTCACCCAGTCGTGCCCGGCGTACGCCGCCTCGGGGCCCGACACCGCCGGGTGCGGCATGGTGAGCGTGTCGGCGGGCGTCGTGGCCCGGCGTTGACCGCGGCGGCTGATGTTGCTGCCCAGGTGGCGGGCGATGCCGAAGAGCCAGCCGGCGAACGCGTCGGAGTCACCGTGGAAGTCCTGGACCTTCTGCGCCGCCACCAGCCACGCCTCGGCGGCCAGGTCCTCCGGCGCGACCGCGTAGTCCTGGGTCGGACGGGTGCCCAGCCAGACCAGCAGTCGGCCCGCGTGGGCGCGGTAGAGGGCGCGCCACGCCTCCGCGTCGCCCTGCTTGGCGCGCGTGACCTGCTCGTCGTCCCGGCGGTTCACTCTCCCGACCGACCGCTCCGTCCGTGGTCGTCGGTGGATCGGCCACGATCCTTGGACCACCCGTAGTGGTGGCCGCGGTCCCCCGGGGCGTCGGGTCGGCCGCGCCCCTCCGAGCCGTTCTCGTCGGACGCCTGCCCGTCATGGCCGCCGGGACCCCGGTCCGCGTCGGGCTGGTCGTCGGACGCGTCGCTCCCGCTGGTCGGCCGGCCGGACGCCGGTGGTGCCTGGGTGACCTGTCCCTGCTCGCTCGACCCCGGGTCCGAGTCGGAGGAGTCCGAGCTCGAGTCCGGGCGCTCGCTCACCGTGGGGGCCGGGCTCGGCTGCTGGGGCGGCGACACCGGGGTCGTCGGTGTCGGCCGGTCGATCGGCGCGGGCGTGTCGGTCGAACCGACGTGGCCGAGCCAGGCGATCCCGCCGACGACCGCGGCGACGCTCGCGGCGGCCAGTGCCACCCGCCAGCCGGACCCGGTCCGACCGGTCGCTGCGGGGTGGGCCTCTGCCGCTGCGCTGGCGGCCGCGAGGGCGCTCAGCTGGGCGAGGAAGACCTCGTCGGGCTCCAGCGTGGGCACCGCGACCCGCAGACCGTCGGCGGGTGTCCGTGGCGAGTGGTCCATGTCTGTCCTGTTCCCCCGTTCCGCCCCGGCGCCAAACGGCGCCGGGGCGTCCCCCTCCGGGTCAGTCGTCGGTGCCGCCGCGGTGGCCCCAGCCGTGGTCGCCGTGGTCACCGCGCTCCGCGTGGTGGGCCGGGTCCTGGCCGTAGTGGTGGCCGCGGTCGGCGTGCTCGGCGTGCTCGCCGTGCTCGCCCTTGTCGCCGTCGTGGTCGCACGGACCCTTCGGGTCGTCGGTCGTGGTCGCCGCCGGCGCCTCGGTCGGCTCGGCCGTCTCGGTCGGCTCCGGCGCGGCCGTCTCGGACGCCTCGTCCGACGGCTCCTCGGCCGGCGTCTCGGTCGCGGTCGGGGCGGGGTGCTCGAGCGCGTGCTTGGCCGCGTTGCGGGCGTGCACCTCAGCGGCCTTGGCCTGCCCCTTGGCGGCGTGGGAGCTGACCTCGTGGCCGTTCTTGTTCAGCACCGGAGCGGGCGTCGCGCTCGGGTCGTCACCCGTGCCTTGGGTGGCGTAGGCGGCGCTGAAGGTCAGGGCCGCGGCGATCGCCGTGCTCGCGGTGAGGGCTGCGGTGGTCCTGCGCATGGAGGTACCTCCTGGTCAGGGGTGGCGGTGTCCCGCCCGGTCACCCCACACCTGTCACGGGATCGTCGCCGCGTTACAGCGATCCCGAGATCACTCGAAGGTGTTGACCATGAACTGCGCGGCGTGGGTGACGTAGTCCCAGAACTGGGCGTCCTGCTCGGGGGTCAGCTGCACCTCGTCCAACCCGGCTCGGAAGTGCATCAGCCAGTGGTCCTTGGCCTCCGGGTTGACCGCGAAGGGCGCGTGCCGCATCCGCAGGCGAGGGTGACCGCGGGTGTCGGAGTACGTCGTCGGCCCGCCCCAGTACTGCACGAGGAAGAGCAGGAACCGCTCCTCCGCGGGGCCGAGGTCTTCCTCCGGGTAGAGCGGCCGCAGCACCGGGTCCTCGGCGACGCCCTCGTAGAACTTGGCCACGATCCGCCGGAACGTCTCGAAGCCGCCGATCTCCTCGTAGAACGTCGTCACCATCCCATTGTGACGATCCTCGGGAACGCCTCGCACACCGGCGTGCCAGACTCGCGATCACCAAGTCTTTTCGAGCAACGCACGAGGAGTGATCAGCACATGGCCACCACCCGCACCGCGAGCACGCACTGGGAGGGCACCCTCTTCGAGGGCGCCGGACAGGTGACGCTGCAGTCGTCCGGCATCGGCACCTACGACGTCTCCTGGGCCTCGCGTGCCGAGGACGCCAACGGCAAGACCAGCCCCGAGGAGCTCATCGCCGCGGCGCACTCCTCCTGCTTCTCCATGGCCCTCTCGAACGGGCTCGCCAAGGCCGGCACCCCCGCGACCTCGCTCGACACGAGCGCCGAGGTCGACTTCGTGCCCGGCACCGGCATCACCGAGATCCGGCTCACCGTCAAGGCCGTCGTGGACGGCATGAGCAACGACGACTTCGTCGCCGCCGCGACCGCCGCCAAGGAGGGCTGCCCGGTCAGCCAGGCGCTCGCCGCCGTGCCGATCAAGCTGGACGCGGCGCTCGCCTGAGCGTCGTACGCCGCGCCGACAGCTAGTGTCCTGAGTCGGAAGTTCATGCGCACTGCGCGTGCTCAGCGTGGGTGCATCGCAAGGCGCCGGAGCGAAGCTCTACCAGGTCGTCCAGCGAGCGACGGCAACGCAGCGAGGTGCGTGCGATGTGTGCGCGAAGCGCACACGAACTTTTGATTCAGGACACTAGTTGCCGACGGGCTCTTCCCCTGCGGGGGAGGGGCCCGTCTGCTCGTCGCGGTGCCAGACGACCCGCTGCGGGAAGGGGATCTCGATCCCCTCGTGGTCGAAGCGGGCCTTCACGCGCTGGCGCAGCGCCCGGGCGACGCCCCACTGCTCCATCGGCGCGGTCTTGAGCAGGACGCGCAGGGTCACGCCGTCGGCGGCGAGTGCCTCGACCCCGGTGACCTCCGGCTCCTCGATGATGATGCCGCGGAACTCGTCGTCCTCCCACAGGTCGTGGGAGACCTCCTGGAGCACGCGCTTCACGCGCGCCAGGTCCTCGTGGTAGCCGACGCTGACGTCGACGACCGCACGCGACCAGTTCTGGCTCATGTTGCCGACCCGCACGATGGCACCGTTCGGGACGTACCAGACCGTGCCGCTGAGGTCGCGCAGCCGCGTGACCCGCAGGCTGACCGCCTCGACGGTGCCGCTGGCCTCCCCGACGTCGATCACGTCGCCCACGCCGTACTGGTCCTCGAAGATCATGAAGATGCCGGACAGGAAGTCCTTGACCAGCGACTGGGCGCCGAAGCCCAGCGCCAGGCCGACGATCCCGGCGCTGGCGATGATCGGCGCGATGTTGACGCCGAGCTCGCTGAGGATCATCGTCCCGAAGATCGCGAGCAGCAGCCCGGTGATGATGCTCTTGAGCAGGTCGCCCATGGTCTTGGCGCGCTGGACCCGGCGGGTGCTGGCGGCCAGGTCGCGGGCCGTCATCTCCTTGGCGGCCTTCCCACGCAGCCCGAAGCGGCTCACCTTGTCGGAGAGCACGCCGTCCTCGGCGCGGGCGACCAGCCGGTCGACCAGGCGCTGCAGGAGCCAGCGCACCACGAAGAAGAGGAGCAGCAGCCACGCGATCGCCAGCGGCTTGCCGATCAGGAGGTCCGAGGCGTTGGCCAGCGTCTGGTTGTGGGTCCAGCTGAAGACCATCTTGCAGAGCGCGTCGGAGGAGTCACAGGACTGTGAGGCGTCGAACGCGAACATGGGCCCCATGTCTACCGCACCGGGCAAGGTCCGGCGAAGCGAGCGGGGGCGATACTCTTCTGCCCGTGACCAAGCTCGCGTACCTGCTCCGTCGTACCTCCCTCGCTCTGCTCGTGGCCGGCCTGGTGCTGGCGGTGCCGGGTCCGGCGAACGCCGACGTCCCCGAGTTCTGGAGCGACCCCAAGCCGGTCGACCCCTGGCACGTCGTGCTCGTGCTGATCGGGATCCCGCTGGCGCTCTTCGTGGTGATCACGCTGCTCGTGGTGATCCCGGGCGTGGTCAAGGGCGAGCGCTTCACCCCCGGTGGCCAGGCCACCGCCGACCAGTGGTTCGGCGGCCCGCGCCAGGGCACCGCCGAGCTCCCGGCTCCCGACAACGAGGAGTCGAAGGCTGGTGGCGCAAGTGGGCGTTGGTGAGTTCAACGCCGCGGAGCGCTTCCAGGTAGAGGAGGCCATCCGCGCCGCGGAGCAGGTCTCGCGCTTCGAGTTCAGCGTCTTCGTCGGCCGAGCCGGCGCCGACCCCCGCGCCTTCGCGACGCAGCTGCACAACAAGCTGGTCGCGCCCCCGCGCAGCATCCTGATCATGCTCGACCCGGCCGCCCGGGCGCTCGAGGTCGTCACCGGCGGCGTCGTACGCCGCTCGCTGAGCGACCAGGAGGTCGAGCTCACGACGATGCAGATGCAGTCGTCGTTCGCGGCCGGCGACCTGGTCGGCGGCCTCCGCCGCGGCATCCAGATGCTCGCCGAGCACGCCGCCGCGCCCGAGACGCTGCACGCCGAGCAGCCCTGAGACGCCGAGTCGGCGCTGACTCACCCCAGGAGGGGTGAATCAACGCCGACTCGAGGGTGAGTCTGCGCCGACTCGGCTACTGCGCGTCGGTGGCCTGGGCGGCCAGGGCGCGGGCGACGTCGGCCCGGCCCTCGCGCACGTAGCGCTGCGCGGCCGGGTTGGCCGAGGAGGACTCGAGCCAGGCGTCGACCCGGTCGAGGAGCTCCTGGCTGGCCAGCTGCTTGGGGAAGATGAACTCCAGGGCGGTCGAGGCCCGGGCGGTGCCCTTCTCCTCCCACATCGTCTCAGCGGCGCCGAGGTACTTCTCGACGTACGGCGCGAGGACGTCGTCCTGGCCGACCCGCTGGAAGGCGAGGACGACGCTGCGCTGGGTCTCGTTCGGGACGTCGTCGCGCACCATCGCGATCTCCCACGCCTCGGCCTTGGCCTCCGCGGTCGGGCGGGAGGCCCGGGCCGCGGCGGCGTGCTCCTGGCCGGAGATGGTGTTGTCGGCCCGGGTCTCGGCGTCGATCCTCATCCCCTCGCGGCCGTTGACCGCCAGCGCGGTGATCAGCAGCCAGCGCAGGTCCTGGTCGACGGCGAGGCCCTCGACCTCGAGCCCGCCGTCCAGCAGCGCCTCGAGGTCCGCGATCGCGGCGTCGGTGTGTGCGACGGCGGCGAAGGTGCGGGCGAAGGTGAGCTGCTGGTCGCTGCCCGGCTCCGCGGCGAGCATCAGCTCGCGGAAGCCGGCCTCGAAGCGCTCGCGGACGGCCGCACGCTTCTCGGGCGCGACGTACTGGTTGACCGCGAGGAGCGCGTACGTCGGGATCCGGCTGACGCCCCACGCGTCGGTCTCGCTGCCGATGTTGGCCAGCACCAGGTCGACGAAGTCGGACGCGGCCAGCTCGGCGTCGCGGGTCATGTCCCACGCGGCGCCCCAGACCAGGGCCCGGGCGAGCGAGTCGTCGAGCTTCGAGAGCCCGGCGATGCCGGTGGCCAGCGACCGCTCGTCGAGGCGGATCTTCGCGTAGGTCAGGTCGCCCTCGTTGAGCAGCAGCAGGTCGGGCTGCAGCTGGCCGACGAGCTCGGGGATCTCGGTGAGCTCGCCCTCGACGTCGGTCTCGATGGAGGTACGGCGGACCAGGTGACCGTCCACCTCGTCGTACAGGCCGATGCCGATCCGGTGGCGGCGCAGGGTCGGCCAGTCCGGGTGGGCGCTCTGGCGCACCGCGAACGACTGGTAGGTGCCGTCCGAGGCGAGCTCGAAAGCCGGGGCGAGCGTGTTGACGCCCGCGGTCTGCAGCCACTCGCGCGCCCAGCCGGACAGCTCGCGGCCCGAGGCCTTCTCGAGCGACCGGAGCAGGTCGGTGAACTCGGAGTTGGAGAACTCGAACTCCTTGAAGTACTGCTGCAGGCCGGCCATGAACGGGTCGAGGCCCACCCAGGCGACGAGCTGCTTCAGCACCGACGCGCCCTTGGCGTAGGTGATCATGTCGAAGTTGACCTCGACCGCGCGCAGGTCGTAGTTGTCCGCGGCGATCGGGTGGGTGCTCGGCATCTGGTCCTGGCGGTAGCCGGTCTGCTTGCGCGCGTTGGCGAAGCCGGTCCAGGAGTCGGTGAACTCCGTCGCCTCGACCTCGGCGTGGTAGCAGGCCCACTCGGCGAAGGACTCGTTGAGCCAGAGGTCGTCCCACCACTTCATGGTCACGAGGTCGCCGAACCACATGTGCGCCATCTCGTGGAGGATCACCGAGCAGCGGAACTCGTAGAACGACCGCGGCTGGCGGCTGCGCGGGAGGTACTCGTCGCGCAGCGTGACGCAGCCGGCGTTCTCCATCGCGCCCATGTTGTACTCCGGCACGTAGAGCTGGTCGTACTTGCCGAACGGGTAGGGGTAGTCGAAGGCGGCCTCGAAGAAGTCGAAGCCCTGCTCGGTGATCTTCACGAGCTCCTCGACGTCGAGGTGCTCGACGAGGGACTGGCGGCAGTAGTGGCCGAGCGGGATGTCGCCGTGCTTGCCGCGGTAGACGTGCTGGACCTCGTGGTACTCGCCCGCGACGACCGCGGTGATGTACGTCGACATCGGCTTGGTCGGGGCGAACCGCCAGACCGCCTTGCCGTCGGCGAGGGCCTCGGGCTCCGGCGTGGGGGAGTTGGAGACGACCTTCCAGTGGTCGGGCGCGGTGACGTTGAACGTGAACGGCGCCTTGAGGTCGGGCTGCTCGAAGGTCGTGTAGACCCGGCGGGCGTCCGGCACCTCGAACTGCGAGTAGAGGTAGACGCGGTCGTCGGCGGGGTCGACGAAGCGGTGCAGGCCCTCGCCGGTGCGCGAGTAGGTGCAGTCGGCGACCACGACGAGCTCGTTGTCGGCCTCCAGGCCCGGCAGCGCGATGCGGCTGTCGGCGTACGCCGTCGCCGGGTCGAGCGAGCGGCCGTTCAGCGTGATCTCGTGGACCTCTGCGCCGACGAGGTCAGCGAACGTGTCGGAGCCGGGCTCCGCGCAGGTGAAGCGGATGGTGGTCGTCGATCCGAAGGTCGTCTCGCTCGTCGTGAGGTCCAGGTCGATGGAGTACGACGTGACGTCCAGGAGTGCGGCGCGGGTGGCGGCCTCGTCCCGGGTGAGGTTGGTTCCAGGCATGTCCGGCATCCTGCCATCCGCCCCCTCCGCGCCGAAAAGCACGCGGACCGGCAGGATGGGCGCGTGGCCGGTCAGCGGAGGGACGTCGTCCCGCTCCGGACCGCGGTGCGGGCCTGGTTCCTGATCTCGTGGCAGACCTTCGGCGGCCCCGCCGGGCAGATCGCGGTCATGCACCGCGAGCTGGTCGAGCAGCGCCGGTGGATCGGGGAGCAGCGGTTCCTGCACGCCATGAGCTACTGCATGCTGCTGCCCGGCCCCGAGGCGCAGCAGCTGGCGATCTACAGCGGCTGGCTCCTCAACGGCTGGCTCGGCGGCGTCATCGCCGGCGCGCTCTTCGTGCTCCCCGGGTTCCTCACGATCCTGGCGCTGTCGTGGGTCTACGTCGCGCACGGCGAGTCGACGATCGTGACGGGCGTGCTGCTCGGGCTGGCGGCCGCGGTCCTGCCGATCGTCGTGCAGGCGGTACTGCGCCTCGGTAGCCGGGCGATCCGCAACCGGGCCCTGCTGGCGATGGCGGTGGCGGCCTTCGTGGCCCTGTCCGTGCTGGCCGTGCCCTTCCCCGTCGTCGTGCTCGCTGCCGGGTTCGCCGGCTGGCTCCTCTCGCGCCGCCGGCCCGACCTGGTGCGGGCGCCGGAGGCGCCGACGGCGGTCGACGAGGAGGCGCCGCTGATCCCGGACGACGCCCTCCACACCGCGCCCCGATCGGCGCGGCGCAGCCTGGTCGTGCTGGCGGTCGGGATCGTGCTCTGGATGGCGCCCGTCGCGCTGGCGTTCGCCCTCGCGGACGGGTCGCGCACCGTCTTCGTCGACCAGGGCGTCTTCTTCGGGGGCATGGCCCTCGTGACCTTCGGGGGCGCGTACGCCGTGCTCAGCTACGTCGCCCAGGCCGCCGTCGAGCACTACGGCTGGCTGACGGCGCAGGAGATGGTGCGCGGCCTCGCGCTCGCGGAGACCACCCCGGGGCCGCTGGTCATGGTGGTCCAGTTCGTCGCCTTCCTGGGGGCCTTCCGCGACCCGGCCGGTCTCGACCCCTGGGTCGCCGCGGTGCTCGCCTCCGTGCTCGTGGTGTGGGTGACCTTCGTGCCCGGTTTCCTCTTCATCTTCCTCGGCGCGCCGTACGTCGAGCGCCTCCGCGGCAACGAGCCGCTCTCGGGAGCGCTCACCGGGGTGACGGCCGCGGTCGTGGGTGTGATCGCCAACCTCGCCCTCTACTTCGCGGTGCACACGCTCTTCGCCGGCGCGGAGCGGGTCGGCTGGGACCACCTCGGTCTGCTCCTCCCCGACTGGTCCACGTTCCAGTGGGAGCCGGCGCTGCTGGGCGCCGTCGGCGGCCTGCTCGTCTTCGGCCTGCGCTGGCCGGTCCTGCGGTCCCTGGGCGTCTGTGCCGTCGCCGGGCTGGTCCTGACCCTGGCCACCTGAGGGAATACTCCCCGGCCACGCCGGTTGGGCCTGACATGAGCACCCCGTCGAAGACGAACGCCGACTTCTGGTTCGACCCCGCCTGTCCCTTCGCCTGGATCACCTCGCGCTGGATCCTCGAGGTGGAGCAGGTCCGCGACATCGAGGTCACCTGGCAGATCATGAGCCTGGCCTACCTCAACCAGGACAAGGACATCCCGGACACCTACCGGGAGTTCCTCAAGACGGCCTGGCAGCCGGTCCGCGTGCTGATGGCCGCCGAGCAGAAGTACGGCAAGGAGGTGCTGCTGCCGCTCTACACCGCGATGGGCACGCGCATCCACATCGAGAAGCAGGACAAGGACCGCGCGATGATCGTGGCGTCCCTCGAGGAGGCCGGGCTCGACGTCGCCCTCGCCGACGCGATGGACGACTCGTCGTACGACGAGGCCATCGCGGAGTCGCACCAGCGCGGCATGGACCAGGTCGGCAACGAGGTCGGCACCCCGACGATCGCCTTCGAGGGCCGCGCGTTCTTCGGCCCGGTGATCAGCAAGAAGCCCGTCGGCGAGGACGCCGGCCGGATGTGGGACGCCTTCGTGACGTTGTCGAAGTACGAGCACTTCTACGAGCTCAAGCGCAGCCGCACCGAGGACCTCGACTTCAGCTGAGGCCCGTCCTAGGTTGGCCGCATGGACACCGAGGTCAACGTCCTCTCCCGTGCGGTCGACCAGGCCGGCGACGTGCTCGACCACGTCCACGCCGACGCGTTGGCGGATCCGACGCCGTGCGCGGACTGGGACGTCGCCGCACTCGCCGACCACCTCGTGGCGGCGCCGGGACACCTGCTCGCGATGATGCGGGGCGACGACGTGGACTGGTCGGCCCCGCCGCCCCACGTCGCGGAGTCCTGGGGACCGGCCTTCCGTACGGCGGGCGACGACCTCGTCCACGCCTGGCACCAGCAGGAGGCCGGCCAGGAGGTCAGCCCGGCGGCCTGGCAGGTCGCGGAGCTGGCCGTGCACACGTGGGACCTGGCGACCGCGATCGGCTACCCGATCGAGCGGCTCGACCCGGAGGTCGCCGAGGTCGGCCTGGCCTTCATGCGCGCCAACCTGACCGGTGACAACCGCGGTGGAGCCTTCGGCGCCGAGCAGCCCGTCGGCGCCGACGCCGACCCCTACACCCGGATCGCGGCCTTCGCCGGCCGCACCGTCTGACCACCCCAACAGGCGCCGAGAACCCGGTGGCGCCGGGTCAATAGGATCACCCCATGAGCAAGGTTCTCTCCGCAGTCGCCTGGCCGTACGCCAACGGCCCGCGCCACATCGGCCACGTGGCCGGCTTCGGCGTGCCCTCCGACGTCTTCAGTCGGTACATGCGGATGGCCGGCCACGACGTGCTCATGGTCTCCGGCTCCGACGAGCACGGCACCCCGATCCTCATCGCCGCGGACGAGGCGGGGCTGACCCCGCAGCAGCTCGCCGACCAGAACCACCGGATCATCGCGGAGGACCTCGCGAGCCTCGGGCTCACCTACGACCTCTACACGCGCACCACCACACGCAACCACCACGCGGTGGTGCAGGAGCTCTTCCTCGGCGTCTACGAGAACGGCTACTTCGTCGAGCAGACGACGTACGGCGCGATCTCGCCCTCCACCGGCCGCACCCTGCCCGACCGCTACATCGAGGGCACCTGCCCGATCTGCGGGTACGACGGCGCGCGCGGCGACCAGTGCGACAACTGCGGCAACCAGCTCGACCCGGCCGACCTGAAGAACCCCCACTCGCGGATCAACGGCGAGGTGCCGGAGTTCATCGAGACCCAGCACTTCTTCCTGGACCTGCCGGCGCTCGCCGACGCGCTGGGGGAGTGGCTCGACGGCCGCGAGGCGACGGGTCTGTGGCGGCCCAACGTGATCCGCTTCAGCCAGAACATCCTCAAGGAGATCCGGCCGCGCGCGATGACGCGCGACATCGACTGGGGCATCGCCGTGCCGCTCGACGGCTGGCGCGACAACCCGACGAAGAAGCTCTACGTCTGGTTCGACGCGGTCATCGGCTACCTGTCCGCCTCCATCGAGTGGGCGCGCCGCCTCGGCGAGCCTGATCGTTGGCGCGAGTGGTGGAACGACCCCGCGGCCCTGTCCTACTACTTCATGGGCAAGGACAACATCACCTTCCACAGCCAGATCTGGCCGGCCGAGCTGCTGGCCTACTCCGGCAAGGGCGACAAGGGCGGCACACCCCGTCAGTACGGCGAGCTCAACCTGCCGACCGAGGTGGTCTCGAGCGAGTTCCTGACCATGGAGGGCAGGAAGTTCTCCTCCTCCAAGCGGGTCGTGATCTACGTCCGCGACCTGCTCAGCCGCTACCAGCCCGACGCGTTCCGCTACTTCGTCGCCGCGGCCGGCCCGGAGAGCCAGGACTCCGACTTCACCTGGTCGGAGTTCGTCCGGCGCACCAACGACGAGCTGGTCGCGGGCTGGGGCAACCTGGTCAACCGCACCGCGACGCTGGTGAACAAGAACTTCGGGGAGATCCCGAAGGCCGGCGAGCTGACCGCCGAGGACCAGGCCGTGCTCGACTCCACCGCGGCGGCGTTCGGCGTCGTCGGCGACCTGATCGGCCGGCACCGGCAGAAGCAGGCGATCGGCGAGGCGATGCGGGCGGTCGCGGACGTCAACAAGTACGTCTCCGACAGCACCCCGTGGAAGCTCAAGGGCGAGGACGAGCGCGAGCGCCTCGGCACGATCCTGCACGTGATGACGCAGTGCGTGGCCGACCTCAACCTGGTGCTGAGCCCCTTCCTGCCGTTCGCGGCCAACGAGGTCGACAAGGCCCTCGGCGGGGCCGGCGACATCGCCCCGATGCCGCGGCTGGAGGAGGTCGAGGACCTCGACGGCGGCGCGCCGTACCCGATCATCACCGGCGAGTACTCCCACTTCCCGGCCTGGGAGCGGAAGGCCGTCGTGCCGGGCACCCCGGTCGAGAAGCCGACGCCGATCTTCCGCAAGCTCGACCCGTCGATCGTCGACGAGGAACTGAGCAGACTCGGTGGTTGAGGAAGGCGCTCTGCGCCTGTCTCGAAACCCTGATCCGGTCGTCGCCCTGCTGGGCGAGGACCGCGGCCACCGCAGCCACCAGGAGCTCAACGCGCTCCGACCGATGCTCGCGGAGCTCGGCGTCGAGATGGTCTGGGTGCCGTCCGACTCCGGCTTCGCCATCGAGCAGTACGACGGGGTCTGGCTGGTCCCCGGCTCGCCGTACGCGGACGACGACGCGGTGCTGCGAGCGCTGACCACCGTGCGCGAGCGGGGCGTCCCCTTCCTCGGCTCCTGCGGCGGCATGCAGTACGCCGTCGTCGAGTTCGTCCGCTCGGTGCTGGGGGAGGCCGCGACGCACGCGGAGTCCGACGGCGAGGCCGAGGACAACGTGGTGGGCGCGCTCGCCTGCAGCCTCGACGGCGAGGAGCGGCTGGTGACGCCGGTGCCCGGCACCCGCTTCGCGGACTGGGTGCCCGAGCCCTTCGTGGGCATGCACTTCTGCCACTACGCCCCGACCGCCGACGCGGTCGAGCGGCTGCAGGGCGCGGGCGTCGTCGTCGGCGCGACCGCCGCCGACGCCGGGGCCGAGGTGCTGGAGTTCCCCGGCCACCCGTTCTACGTCGCCAGCATGTTCCAGCCGCACATCGGCGCCCTCGCCGGGGCGCCCGTGCACCCGCTCGTCGCCGCCTTCGTCGATGCCGTCCGGGCGGGGTCACGCCGGGTTGCCGGGAACGGCTGTCAGCAGCCGTAACCCGCACGACACGCCGATGCGCAACGGCGTGTTGCGCGGGGAAGGGCTGCCAGCAGCCGGTCCCCGCCGGGTCAGGCGTCCCTGACCCGGCCGCGCAGCGACTTGGTCTCGCCGCGCTGCTTCTTGGCATCCAGGCGGCGCCGCTGGGAGCCGCGGGTCGGCTTGGTGGGGCGTCGGGGCGGAGGCGGTGGCGCCAGCGCCGCGCGCACCAGCTCGGCGAGCCGTTCGCGCGCGGCGGCGCGGTTGCGCAGCTGCGAGCGCTGCTCGGTGGCGACCACCCGGACGACGGGGTCGGGCAACCGGGCGAGCAACCGGGCGCGCTGGGCCTCGGTGAGCGCCCCCGACGTCGCGGCGTCCCAGACCAGCTCGACCCGGCTGTCGGTCGTGTTGACCGACTGACCGCCCGGGCCGGGGGAGCGGCTGAACCGCTCGACCAGCTCGGCCGCCGGGATGACCAGCCCGTCCGGGATGCCAGGGCCGGTGGGCACCCGCAGGTCAGGCACGGCTCTCCTCGCGGGCGAGCGCGGCGATCGCGGGCACCTGCGCGAGAGCGTTGACCACGACCGAGAAGACCAGCAGCGCGACCGCCCAGCCCGGGTGGCCCGCGTCCCAGAGCGCCAGGGAGGCGAGCCCGAAGACCACGACCTTCGTGACGGGGCGTCGTACGGCGCCGCCCCAGCGCGCCTTCGGCGACGCGAGGAGGAACCACACGGTCATCGCGAGCAGCGGCAGCAGCCACACGAGCAGCCACCGTGGGTCCTGCTGCCAGCCCCAGACGCCGTACGCCGCGACGGCGAGCAGCTCGTCGACGAAGACGAGCGTCAGGACGAGCCAGCCGAACGCGACCACGCGACCATTGTCCTCTGCGGTCACCCGCGGCGGCGCCACTCGATCGCCGGGCACACGTCCATGACCATCGAGACGCCGGCGGCGGTCGTGCGCTCGTAGGCCTCGACGTCGACGACGCCGAGCTGGAACCACACGCCGCGTGCGCCGACGGCGACCGCCTGGTCGGCGAACTCGCCCGCCGCCTCGGAGCGGCGGAAGACGTCGACGACGTCGATGGGGAACGGCACGTCCGCCAGGGTCGCGTAGCCCTGCTCGCCGTGCACCGTCGGAGCCGAGGGATGGATCGGCACGATCCGCTTGCCGTGCTGCTGGAGCACGCGGGCGACGCCGTACGCCTCGCGGGACGGATCGCCCGAGAGGCCGACGACGGCCCAGGTCTCGGTGTCGTCGAGCAGCGCCGTGATCCGCTCCGGGTCCTGCCATGCGGTCATGCCTCGAAGCCTAGGTCGGAGCCCCGAACCTGTGGTTTTGCCCCATTTACCGGGGTTCTGTCGCGGGGCTTGCGGCAACGGGTTAGTGTGACCGCCGTCTCTGCTACCGACCGGTAGCGCAGAACCTGAGTTGCTCGGGAGGGAGCACTTTCCATGAACCTTCGTCGCATCACCGCTCGCGCCGCCGTCGCCGGCGTCACCACCGCCCTGGCCGCCGGTGCCCTCGTCGGCGCGACCGGTACGGCCGCCAACGCCGCCGAGGCGGGCAACACCTACACCTGCACCCAGGCCGGCCTCGGCCTGACCTTCGACTCCACGCTGACCGTCAGCGGCGACCTCCCGGTGCCGCAGTACTGGGCCGGCGCGGCCGTCCCGGCCGGCCTGCTCTCCGTGACCGCGACGGTCGACTCGACGACCGCCGGCATGCTCGCGAGCTACGGCGCCTCCGAGCTCCGCGTCGACGACTTCGCCTTCGACATGGAGGGCACCAGCGTCCCGGTCCCGCTCGACGGTCCGGTCGAGGACGGCGCCTGGAACGGCTCCGGCACCAACGAGGCCTTCACCACCCCTGACCCGGGCACCGCGTCCGCGATCATGCCGTCGGCCATGACGGTGACCGCCGTCATCGGCGGCAACGACGTGCCGCTCGACTGCGTCCTCGCCGATGGCCAGACCGCGCAGACCCTGGCCAGCCTCGAGCTGCTCCAGCAGAGCTCGGCCACCTCCGCCAAGGCCGTCTCGGTCAAGAAGGGCAAGGCCGCCAAGCTCCCCGTCACCGTCACCAGCACCTCGCTCGGCGGTCCGGTCACCAGCGGCAAGGTCACCGTCAAGGAGGGCAAGAAGACCCTCGGCACCGGCAAGCTCAACAAGAAGGGCAAGGCCGTCGTCAACCTCGGCAAGAAGCTGAAGGTCGGCAAGCACAAGGTCACCGTCACCTACGCCGGCATCCCGAGCGTGAGCGGCAGCAAGGCCAAGTCGACCGTCACCGTCAAGAAGTGACCGACTGACCAGCTGAGTTCGATCGTCGAAAGCCCGGCCGGGTTCTGCTCCGGCCGGGCTTTCGCACGTCCGGGGCCGGGAGTTGAGCGTTTCCCTGCGCCGAACTGGAACAGGTTCTAGTGTTCGTGACGTCCGTCACCTCGACGGCTGTAGAAGCCAGAGCAAGGAGTTCCTGCCCATGTCAGCTCGCCACTCCACCCGCGTCGCGGCCGCGAGTGTCTCCGTCCTCTTCGCCGCCGGCGCGCTCGCTGCTGCGGCCCCGGCCACCGCGGCGGATGAGGCCACGTCGACCCTTTACAACTGCACGATGATGGGCCAGACGATCCCGCTGGTCGCCACGCCCACGGCTGCCGTGTCGATCCCGCCCCTGGCCTCCGGCTTCGTGGTCCCGGCCGACTCGGCCGAGATCGGCGTGGCGTTCACCATCCCCGCCGCCGTGCTGGCCGGCCTCCAGCAGCAGGCCCACTCGACCGCCGCCGGCGTCTCCACCGACGACTTCGCCTTCCGGATCGGCTCGGCCGGCTCGGTGCCCGTCCAGACCCTGACCGCGGCGAACACCGCCATCCCGTCCGACGGGTCGGACCTGACGCTGCCGACCGCGGCCAACAACGCGGCGATCACCATTCCGGCGGCCGGGACCTACGACCTCCTGATGCCGGCGACGTTCGACGCGGTCCTGACGACCGACACGACGGGGGACCTCCTCTCCGGGCCGTGCTCGATCGCGGACGGCGACGGCCCGGTGCTGGGCTCGATGACCGTCAACAAGCAGGACTCGACCATCGCCAAGGCCGCCGGGCCGAAGAAGGCGATCCAGAAGGGCAAGCCCGCCAAGATCTCCGTCGTGGTCAACGGCGCCTTCAAGACCGCGACCGGGAAGGTCGTCGCCAAGGAGGGCAAGAAGGTCGTCGGGAGCGCGCCGCTGAAGAAGGGCAAGGCGAAGATCTCGGTGAAGGGCCTCAAGCCGGGCACCCACACGCTCGTCGTCAGCTACGGCGGGGACGCCTCGACCAACCCGGCCGGGGACTCCTTCCCGATCACCGTGAAGGTCAAGAAGTGACCGTCGAGGTCTAGCCCCACCCTGTTCGACGACGCCCGGCCGGGCCTCCCCCCGGCCGGGCGTTCGTCTGCCCGGCCCTGTCTGCCGGGTCAGCCGCCGAGCAGCGAGCGGCGTACCTCCGCGAGGACGGCGTCCACCTCGCGGGCGCCCAGCCGGCGCGGGTCCGGTGTCGGCGCCAGGGGAGCCAGGGCCAGGTCGAGCGCCGCCGCCAACGCCGCCTGCGGGTCGTCGACCTCGCCGCGCAGCCAGCGGCGCAGCACGTGGTTGTGGGCGGTGATGACCGCGCCGGCCGTGAGCTCGGCGCGCAGCGGGGCGTCGTCGGCGTCGCCGAGCCAGGCCCGGAGGTGCCGGCTGAAGAGCAGCTCGTAGCGGTGCACGCTGGCCAGCTCGCGGTGCCGCAGCGGTGTCACGGCGCGGGTCAGCCGGTAGCGCTGACGGGCCGTCTCGCCCTCGTCGAGGTAGTGGTCGAGCACGATCGCGCTCGCCTCCTCGAGTGCCGTGCGCGCGGTGGCGGCGGTCCCGGTCGCCAGTCGGGCATCGACCTTCTCCAGCAGCGCGTCGTGGTCGGGGAAGACCACGTCCTCCTTGGTGGGGAAGTGGCGGAAGAAGGTCGTGCGGCCGACGCCGGCGCGCGCCACCACGTCCTCGACGCTCGTGCTCTCGAAGCCCTGCTCGGCGAAGAGCGCCATCGCGCTGTCGACGAGCCGGCGACGGGTGGAGGCGACCATGGCGGGGGCCTTACGTTGGTGGGATCAAGTCCTGCGGATATGGTACGCAGTACCGTTTCGTCGACACCGAAGGCACGCGCATGAGCTCCGAGTACCCGATGTTCGCCCTCTCCGAGGAGCACCAGGCGATCCGCGAGGCCGTCCGCGACCTCTGCGACGCCAAGGTCGCGCCGTACGCCGCCGACGTCGACGAGAACGCCCGCTACCCGCACGAGGCGGCCGAGGCGCTGCTGGCCGCGGACTTCCACGCCCCGCACGTCCCGGAGCAGTACGGCGGCGCCGGCGCGGACGCGCTGGCCACGGTGCTGGTCATCGAGGAGGTCGCCCGCGCGTGCGCCTCCTCGAGCCTGATCCCGGCGGTCAACAAGCTCGGCTCGCTGCCCGTGCAGATCTCCGGCTCCGAGGAGCTCAAGGCCCACTACCTCGGCAAGCTCGCCGCCGGCGAGGGAGGCTTCTCCTACTGCCTCTCCGAGCCCGACGCCGGCTCCGACGCCGCCGGCATGAAGACCCGCGCCGTCCGCGACGGCGACGACTGGGTGCTCAACGGCGTCAAGCGCTGGATCACCAACGCCGGCGAGTCGGAGTTCTACACCGTCATGGCCGTCACCGACCCCGAGAAGCGCAGCCGCGGCATCTCGGCCTTCGTGGTCGAGAAGTCCGACGAGGGTGTCTCCTTCGGCGCCCCGGAGAAGAAGCTCGGCATCAAGGGCTCGCCCACGCGTGAGGTCTACCTCGACAACGTGCGGATCCCGGGCAGCCGGATGATCGGCGCCGAGGGCACCGGCTTCGAGACCGCGATGAAGACCCTCGACCACACCCGCGTCACCATCGCCGCCCAGGCCGTCGGCATCGCCCAGGGCGCGCTCGACTACGCCCTCGGCTACGCCCAGGAGCGCAAGCAGTTCGGCAAGCCGATCAGCGACTTCCAGGGCCTGCAGTTCCTGCTCGCCGACATGGGCATGAAGGTCGAGGCCGCGCGCCAGATGACCTACGCCGCCGCCGGCAAGTCCGAGCGCGGCGACAAGGACCTCACCTTCTTCGGTGCCGCGGCCAAGTGCTTCGCCTCCGACGTCGCCATGGAGGTCACCACCAACGCCGTCCAGGTGCTCGGTGGCTACGGCTTCACCCGCGACTACCCGGTCGAGCGGATGATGCGTGACGCCAAGATCACCCAGATCTACGAGGGCACCAACCAGGTCCAGCGGATCGTGATGGCCCGCCAGCTCCTCGCGGGCGTGCAGTCGCAGCTCTGACCGCCCGACGGTGCTCCGGTGGTGTCGAGGCTCGTCGCTGACGCTCCTCGCACCTCAACCTCCGGAGCCGCCGAGGATCGCGGCGACAGCCTCGGTGAGGTCGGCGACGACGGCGTCCACCGAGGCGGGGCGGGCGGCCGACCCGACGTTGCGGCGGACGAAGTCGAGGTCGCCGACCACCCGGAAGGCCATCGACGTCGCCTCGGCCATCCGGAAGCGGAGCGTCGTACGACGCAGGTTCGGGTGGATGCGGAGGAGCACGGCCGCGAGGCGGTCGGCCTGGGGGGCGAAGGTCTCGTTGAGCAGCGTCCAGCCCGGCTCGCGGCGGGTGGCGGCGATGGAGTTCACCAGGCGGATCCAGGCGTCGTCGCCGCGGCGGGCTAGCGCGGCGACCGGCCCCACGATGGTCTCGGCGAGGGCGTGCACGTCGGGTGGGTCGGCGTCCTCGAGCGCGACGAGGCGCTCCTCGCGCTCGGCGCGCAGCGTGCCGCTGCGGTGCCGGATCACCTCGGCGAGCAGGGCGTCCTTCGAGCCGAAGTGGTAGTTGACGGCCGCGACGTTGGTGCCGGCCGCCGCCATCACCGCCCGCAGCGACGTGGCGTCGACCCCCTGGTCGGCGAACAGCCGCTCGGCGGCGGCGAGGAGCTGGTCGCGCTGGGTCACGCGCCGGACCCTATCGTCGTCCCGATCAATTCCATCACGTGATGGAATTTGCGGCCCTATGCTCGGCACATGACCGAGACCTCGGAGCAGCCGCCGCTGGTGGTGCACCGCCGTACCTGCCCGCTCTGCGAGGCCATGTGCGGCCTCAACGTCCACGTCCGCGGCGACCGCGTCGAGCGGATCACGCCCGACCAGGACGACGCGTGGTCGCAGGGCCACATCTGCCCGAAGGGCACGACCCTCGGCACGCTCCACCACGACCCGGACCGGCTCCGCCGGCCGGTCGTCAAGCAGCCGGACGGCAGCTTCAAGGAGGTGTCGTACGCCGAGGCCTACGCCCGCGTCGACGAGCTCCTCGCGCCCGTCATCGCCGAGCACGGCATCGAGGCCGTCACGGCGTACGTCGGCAACCCGCTCGCGCATGCCTTCGACCTCAGCCGCTACGTCGGGATCCTGATCGGCATGTCCGGCATCCCGATGATCTACTCGCCGGGCGTCGTCGACCAGTGGCCGAAGAACGTCGGCGCGCACCTGATGTACGGCGGGATGTGGAAGATCCCGGTGCCCGACGTCCAGCGGACCGACCTCTTCGTCGTCATGGGCGCCAACCCCCAGGCCTCGCAGGGCTCGCTGCTGGCCTGCCCGGACCTGATGGGCGAGATCGGTCGGATCCAGGACCGCGGCGGCCGGGTGGTCGTGGTCGACCCGCGCCGTACCGGCACCGCCGCCAAGGCCAGCGAGTGGATCCCCATCGTGCCCGGCACCGACGCGGCGTTCCTGATGGCGATGGTGCAGGTGCTCTTCGCGGAGGGCCTCGTGGACCTCGGGCACGTCGAGGAGCACCTCGACGGCGGCCGCTCGCCGGTCGACGCCCTCGGCCTGCTCGCCGAGCCCTGGACGCCGGAGCGGGTCGAGGGCGTCACCGGCGTGCCGGCCGACCAGGTCCGGTCGCTGGCCCGCGAGCTCGCCGGGACGCCGCGCGCGGCGCTCTACGGCCGGATCGGCCTGTGCAACCAGGAGTTCGGCACCCTCGCCAGCTGGCTGGTCGAGGTCGTCAACATCCTCACCGGGCACTTCGACGTCGAGGGCGGCCTGATGTTCCCCCTCCCGTCGGCGTGGACGGTCAGCGACCTGCCGATGCCCGAGCTCGAGAAGGGCGTGCCCAACTTCGGCCGCTGGCGCAGCCGGGTCCGCGGGGCGCCCGAGGTGCTCGGCCACGTGCCCGTCTCCTGCCTGCACGAGGAGATCAGCACCCCGGGCCAGGGCCAGATCCGGGCTCTCTTCACTGTCGCCGGCAACCCCGTGCTGTCCTCGCCCGAGGGCGACAAGCTGGACGCCGCGCTGCCGGGCCTCGACGCGATGATCAGCGTCGACCTCTGGATCAACGAGACCACCCGGCACGCGGACGTGATCTTCCCGGGCTTCTCCGCGCTGGAGTCGCCACACCACGACGACATGCTGTGGATGTTCGCCGTCCGCAGCCACGCCAAGTTCTCGCCGCCGGTCTTCGCCCCCGAGGACCCGGACCGGCCGGGGGAGTGGGAGATCCTGATCCGGCTCGCCGGAGCCTGCCTCGGCACCCCGATGGCCGACTTCGACGTCGCCGCGATCGACGACGGCTTCTTCGACGTGCTCGCGATGGCCCACGGCGTCGACGGCGCCGCCGCGCGCGAGCACTACGACGAGGGCGGGCCGATGCGGCTGCTCGACCTCCAGATCCGCTCCGGGCCGTTCGGCGACCGGTACGGCGAGGTCCCCGACGGGCTGACCCTCGCCAAGGTCCAGGCATCACCCGATGGCATCGACCTCGGCCCGATGCGGCCCCGGCTGGCCGACGTCCTCGACACCGAGAGCGGCAGGCTGGTGCTCGCGCCGCCGTACATCACCGCCGACCTGGCCCGGCTCGAGGAGCGGCTGGACCGGCCGCGGCCCGACCTGCTGCTGGTCAACCGCCGGCACCTGCGCTCCAACAACTCCTGGCTGCACAACGTCCCGGCGCTGGTGAAGGGCAGCAACCGCTGCACGCTGGTCATGCACCCCGGCGACGCCGCGCGGCGCGGGTTGGCCGACGGCGAGCTGGTCCGGGTCACCTCCGAGGCGGGGTCGATCGAGATCGAGCTCGAGGTCGACGACGGGATCATGACCGGGGTCGTCTCCACGCCCCACGGGTGGGGCCACGACAAGCCCGGCGCCCGGCTCGGCGTCGCCGCGACCCGGCCCGGCGTCAACTCCAACGTCCTCTCGCCCGGACGCCTGGTCGACGCGCTCTCGGGCAACGCGATGGTCAACGGCTTCGAGGTGAGCGTGACGTCTCTCGTGACCCGCACGTGAACTCCGCACCCCATGTCGCACCCCGAGCACGCACCTCGCTGCGTTGGCAGAGCTGGAGATACGCCCGGTAGCCCTGCGCTCCGCCGCCTGGCGAGGTACGCACTCGGAGCACGACCTCGGGCACGGATTTCGCGCGCGCGTCACTAGCCTGACGCCATGGGCTGGTGGGAGGAGCGGGTCGTCCCGCGGCTGGTCGACCTGTCGCTCTCGCAGGAGCCGGTGACGGAGCACCGCGAGCGCGTCTGTGCCGGCCTGTCCGGGCGGGTGGTCGAGGTCGGCTTCGGCAGCGGCCTCAACCTGCCCTGCCTCCCGCCCGAGGTCGACGCCCTCGACGCGGTCGAGCCGTCCGAGCTGGCGTGGTCGCGCTCCGCCGCACGTCGCGAGGGCACCGCCGTCGAGGTGGCACGGCTCGGGCTCGACGGGCAGGCGATCTCGGCCGCGGACGCGTCGTACGACGCCGCGCTGGTGACCTTCAGCCTGTGCACCATCCCCGACGCCGGCCGCGCACTCGCGGAGCTGCACCGGGTGCTGCGTCCGGGCACGCCGCTGCACTTCCTCGAGCACGGGGTCGCACCCGACGCGGGCGTCCGCCGCTGGCAGCGCCGGCTCGACCCGGTGCAGAGCGTCCTCTTCGGAGGCTGTCACCTGACCCGCGACCCGGTCACGCTGGTCGAGGCGGCCGGCTTCGCGGTCACCGAGGTCGAGACCGGCTACCTGGCGCCCGGCCCCTCGCGACCCTGGGGCTACCTCACCCGTGGGGTGGCGACGAGGGTGCCGTAGGTTCGCCGGCATGGGACAGACGATCGAGATCACGGCGCCGGACGGCGTCGCCGACGCCTACGTGACCGGTGAGCCGGGGAAGCCCGGCGTCCTCCTCTACGTCGACGCGATCGGCCTCCGGCCGCGGATCGAGGAGATGGCCGACCGGATCGCGGCCTGGGGCTACGTCGTCCTCGCTCCGCACGTCTTCTACCGCGACGGCCGCGCCGCCGACCTCGCCCCGAAGGCGGACCTGCGCGACCCCGGCGCGCGGGAGGCGTTCTTCGGCGGCGGGGTGATGGAGCGCGTCGGTGCGCTGACGCCCGAGCTCTCGACCGCCGACGCCGTGGCCTGGGTGGCCGAGCTCGAGCAGCACGCGGGCGACGGACCGATCGGCGTCACGGGCTACTGCATGGGCGCGCGGCTCGCGGTCCGCACCGCCGGCCAGTTCCCGGGCACCGTCGCCGCCGTCGGTGGCTTCCACGGCGGCCGGCTCGTGACCGACGCCCCGGACAGCCCGCACCTGGCCATCGCCGGCTCGACCGCCGAGTACGTCTTCGGCCACGCCGACCAGGACTCCTCGATGCCGATCGAGCAGGTCGAGGCGCTCGAGCAGGTGCTCACCGACGCCGGCCGACCGCACGTCAACGAGATCTACGAGGGCGCTGCGCACGGCTACTCCATGGCCGACACGTCCGTGTACGACGAGGCCGGTACCGAGCGCCACTTCGCTGCTCTCCAGGGGTTGCTCGCGCGCACCCTGTGAGGGTCCTGTCCCCTCCGCCCGAAAGGGTGGTGTGCCTCGTCCGGGCGGCGAGGAGGGTGAGGGACATGGACCGACGTCAGCAGACATCGGACCTCTTCGCCCGCAGCTTGAACGCTGACGAGGGGGAACGGCACCAGCTCCACGACGAGATCGTGCGGATCAACATGGGCGTGGCCAGCGACTGCGCCAAGCGCTACCGCGGCCGGGGCATCGCCTCCGACGACCTCGACCAGGTCGCCTACCTCGGCCTCGTGAAGGCGGTGCGCGGCTTCGACCCCGGCCGGGAGGTCGACTTCCTCGTCTTCGCGGTCCCCACGATCCGGGGCGAGCTGCGGCGCCACTTCCGCGACCTCGGCTGGGCGGTGCGCCCGCCGCGCTCGATCCAGGAGCTCCAGGGCCGGATCCTGGGCGCCGAGGGCGAGCTCGCGCAGCAGCTGGGCCGCTCGCCGCGCCCCTCCGACCTCGCCCGCCACCTCGAGGTCGACCTCGAGCACGTCCTGGACGCCCTCGGCGCCACCGGCTGCTTCTCGCCCGCGTCGCTCGACCTGCCCAGCAGCGAGGGCGACGAGGCACTCGGCGACCGACTCGGATCGCTCGACCCGGCGTACGACACCGCCGAGGCGCGGGTCACGCTCGCGGCCGTGCTGCGGGGGCTGACGCCACGCGAGCGGCGGATCCTCGAGCTGCGCTTCTTCGGCGGCCGCACCCAGGCCGAGATCGGCGCCGACATCGGGGTCACCCAGATGCAGGTGTCCCGGCTGCTCAACCGGATCCTCGGACGACTCCGCTCGCAGCTGGTCGCGAACGCCGACGCGTCCTCCGGTCCGGCCGCCTGAGGGTGCAACGGGTCTAACCTGACCGGGTGACGCCGGACGAGGTCGCCGCCGGGAGTGCCACCGCGATGTGGTCGGCCGACCACGCCAGTCGCGCGCTCGGGATGAGCATCGACGCGGTGGGGCCGGGGACCGCGACGGTGCGGATGGTCGTCCGGGACGACATGGTCAACGGCCACGGCATCGGGCACGGCGGCCTCACCTTCGCGCTCGCCGACTCGGCCTTCGCCGTCGCCTGCAACTCCTACAACCGCCGCACGGTCGCCGCCGGCGCGGAGATCCGCTTCCGGGCACCGACGCGGGTCGGTCAGGAGCTGGTCGCCACCGCGGTCGAGCGCGACCGCGACGAGCGGGACGGCACGTACGACGTGACCGTGCTCGCCGGCGACACCGTGGTCGCGACGTTCGTCGGCCGCAGCCGCGAGGTGGGAGGCGCGTTCTGGTGATCGGGGCGGTCCCGGACCTGAACCGCGCCGAGCTGGAGACCCTCCAGCTCGAGCGGCTGCGCGCGACGCTGCGCTCGGCGTACGACGCGGTCCCGCACTACCGCCGGGCGTTCGACGCGGCCGGAGTGCGGCCCGAGGACCTGACCACGCTCGCCGACCTCGCGCGCTTCCCGTTCACCACGAAGGCCGACCTGCGCGACCACTACCCCTTCGGCATGTTCGCCCGTCCGCGCGAGGAGGTGGTGCGGGTGCACGCCAGCAGTGGCACGACCGGACGGCCGACCGTCGTCGGCTACACGCAGGAGGACGTCGACACCTGGGCGGAGCTGATGGCCCGCTCGATCCGCGCCGCCGGCGGGCGGCCCGGCGACGTCGTGCACGTCGCCTACGGCTACGGCCTCTTCACCGGCGGGCTCGGCGCCCACTACGGCGCGGAGCGGCTGGGCTGCACGGTGGTCCCGGTCAGCGGTGGGATGACCGAGCGGCAGGTGCAGCTGATCGTCGACTTCGGACCGCGGGTGATCATGGTGACCCCGTCGTACTTCCTCGCGATCCTCGACGAGATGGATCGGCAGGGCGTCGACCCGCGGTCCACGGCCCTGGAGGTCGGCATCTTCGGCGCGGAGCCGTGGACCGACGAGATGCGTCGCGCGGTCGAGGCCCGGTCGGGCATCAGGGCCGTCGACATCTACGGCCTCTCGGAGGTGATGGGCCCCGGGGTCTCGCAGGAGTCGGGCGAGACGCAGGACGGGCTGCACGTCTGGGAGGACCACTTCCTGCCGGAGGTCGTCGACCCGGTGACGCTCGAGCCGCTGCCCGACGGCGAGCGCGGCGAGCTGGTCTTCACCTCGCTGACCAAGCAGGCGATGCCCGTGGTCCGCTACCGCACCCGCGACCTCACCCGGCTGCTGCCGGGCACGGCCTACCCCGCCTTCCGGCGGATGGAGAAGGTCACCGGGCGCACCGACGACATGATGATCGTGCGCGGGGTCAACGTCTTCCCGAGTCAGGTCGAGGAGCAGATCCTCGCCGTCGAGGGGCTGGCCCCGCACTACCTCTGCGTGCTCACCCGTCCCGGCAACCTCGACGAGCTGACCGTGCAGGTCGAGGCCGCCGCCGAGCCGTACGACGGCGCGCTCGCCGCCCGGCTCGCGGAGCGGATCAAGCAGCGGATCGGGGTCACGGCCCGGGTCGAGGTGCTGGCGCCGCACGCCCTCGAGCGGTCGCTCGGCAAGGCGAAGCGGATCAGCGACCGGCGTCCCCGGTCCACGCCTCAGTAGATCTCGGGCAGCTCCGAGGCGCGGCCGGTGAACTCCGGGGCGCGCTTGCCCAGGAAGGCCGCGACGCCCTCCTTGCCGTCGCCGATCGACTGCCAGTACATCGCCAGGGAGTCCGACAGGTGCGCCTCCAGCGGGTCCGCCGCGGCGGCGTTGCGGTAGACCAGGCGCTTGGCGAGGCCGAGGGCGGAGGCCGACCGGCCGACCACGAAGGACCGGGCGAGCTCCTGCGCCGCGGGCACCAGGTCGTCGGGCTCGTGCAGGCTGCGCACCAGCCGCCCGGCGAGGGCGGTCTCGGCGTCGAGGATGTCGGCGGAGTAGACCCACTCCAGCGCCTGCTGGAGGCCGACGATCCGCGGCAGGAACCAGCTCGACGCCGCCTCGGGCACGATCCCGAGCCGACCGAAGACGAAGCCGATCCGGGCCTTCGTCGACGCCAGCCGCAGGTCCATCGCCAGCGTCATCGTCGCGCCGATGCCGACCGCCGGGCCGTTGATCGCGGCGATCACGGGCTTGGGCAGCGCGTGGATCGCCAGCGTCACCTTGCCGCCGGTGTCGCGCACGCCGTCGGCGTACGGCGCCTCGTCGTACGCCGCGCGGAAGTCGGCCACGGTCGGGCGGACCGACTCGTCGAGGCCGAAGACGTTGCCGTCGGCGGAGAGGTCCATCCCGGCGCAGAACGCGCGGCCGGCGCCGGTGACCACGACCGCCCGGACGTCGTCGTCCCACGCGTCGGTGCGGAAGACCTGCTCCAGCTCGCCGGCCATCGTCAGGTCGAAGGCGTTGAGCTGGTCGGGGCGGTCGAGCGTCAGGGTCGCGACCCCGTCGCCGTCGACCGACCAGTCGAGCGTCTCGTAGGTCATCCGGTCACGCTCTTCGGGAGGCCGCTCGGCGTGCACAGGCTCTGGGGGATGTCGTCGGTCTTGTCGTTCTTGATGTAGTCGAACATCTGCTTCGACCGGTCCGCGTCCCAGTGCACGGCGAGGTCGGAGATCGGGACGCCGCAGGTCATGCCGGTGTCGCCGTTCACCCGCGTCATCGCGAGCGCCCAGAGCCCGGCCTGCACCGGCGACATGCCCTCGCCGAACGCGAAGGAGTCCGGCATCGCCATCATCACCTTCCAGTAGCGGACCGGGTTGATGAAGGTCCAGGGCGACATCACCTCCTTGCCCACCGCCGAGACGACCTCGCGCTGGTGCTTGGCGCGGTCGAGGTCGCCGAGGTTGGAGGTGTGCCGCGATCGGGCGTAGGCGAGCGCGGTCCGGCCGTCCGCGTCCTGGCAGCCCTTCTTGACGTTCAGGCCGGCGAGCGGGTCCTTCATGTTGGCGGTCGGGCAGATCTGCACCCCGCCGACCGCGTCGACGATGTCGACGACGCCGCCGAGGCCGATCTCGACGAAGTCGTCGATCCGGATGCCGGTGTTCTGCTCGATCGTCTTGACCAGCAGCTGCGCGCCGCCGTCCTCGCCGCCGCCGTTGGCGTAGCCGTAGGCGTAGGCCGCGTTGATCTTGGTCGTGCCGTAGCCGGGGATGTCGACCAGCGAATCGCGCGGGATCGACATCAGCAGGTTGGGGCCGCTGCCGGTGTGCAGCAGCATGATCGTGTCGGTGCGCTGCCCGGACGCGTTGCCGGTGGCGTACTCCTTGCGCTGCGCGGCGCTGAGCCCGGCGCGCGAGTCGCTGCCGACCATGAGGTAGGTGTGCCCGGGCTGGTCGTCGGGGCGCTTGCCGGACGGCTCGTAGTCGATCTTCGAGACCTTGGTCCACGCGTAGAGCGGCACCGCGACCAGGTAGACCACCCACAGCAGGAGCAGCACGAGCACGATCCGCAGCCAGAACCGGAACCCGCGACGTCGCTTCGGTGGCTGGGCGCCCGGGGTCGGGGCCAGCGGCGGCGGGGTCGGCGGCGTCGTACCCGAGCGCGGCTGGGCGTTCTGCCCGGCCGGGAACGGCGGGGGCGGCGTGGGCGGGGTCGCGGCCGACGGGTCGGAGGGTCGCGGCATGGTGGGCATCACCCGGGTCTCGTCGGGCCGGGGCTCCTCGCCCTCAGCGCGCTGCTGGTCGCCGTACAGCCAGTGGAAGTCGGGGGAGCCGTCCTCGGGCCCGCCATCATCCCGAGGACGATCGGTCATGCAGCGGAGGCTACCGTGCGGCCCGTGACCGTCCGGAGCACGCTCGGCGGCGCCGGACCCGTCTCCGGACCCACGACTGGTTCGGACGACGCCAGGCCGCCCGGCGCGTCGTGACCCGTGTGGCGGCTGTGACTGGTGATACTTGCGGGCAGCATCACCTTCCCCGTTGTCCTCCAGCTTCCAGCTCCTCACGCAGAGAGGCCCTCGATGCCGCCCGTCTCTTCCCCCGGGTCGCTCGACAGCCAGGTCCCGCGGTTCACCGCGGGTGACCGCGCCGCTCGGGTGCGCTTCCGCCGGGCCATGGCCCTCATGCTGATGACCCTCGTCCTGCCCGGCTCGGCCCAGCTGGTCGCCGGCAACCGCAAGGTCGGCCGGATCGCGATGCGGATTTGGTTCGTCCTCGTGGTCGCGACCCTCGGGGTCCTGGTGGTGGGCTTCTTCGACCACGAGCTCTTCTTCTGGCTGGCCTCCGACACCGCCGCCCTCCTCTGGCTGCGGCTGGTGCTGACCGCCGCGGCGATCGGCTGGGCCTTCCTCTGCATCGACGCCTGGCGGATCGGCCAGCCGCTCACCCTGAGCATGGGGCACCGGCGTACGGCGGTCGGCGTCAACGGCGTGCTCTGCCTGACGGTCGCCGGCGCGCTGCTCTTCGGCGCCCACCTGGTCGGCGTGCAGCGCCACTTCATCCTCACCATGTTCGGCAGCGGCACCGCGAGCAGCGCTCACGACGGCCGCTACAACGTGCTGCTCATGGGCGGCGACTCCGGCGCGAGCCGCTGGGGCCTGCGGCCGGACTCGATGACGGTCGCCAGCATCGACGCCGAGACCGGCCGGACCGTGCTCATCTCGCTGCCCCGCAACATGCAGCACTTCCCCTTCGTGAAGGGGTCGGTGATGCACCAGCAGTTCCCCGACGGCTTCGACCAGGACTACCTCAACGGCGTCAACACCTGGGCGCTGGACAACACCGAGCTCTTCCCCGGTTCGAAGACCCCCGGCATCGACGCGACCATCATGGCGATCGAGGGCATCACCGGCCTGAAGATCAACTACTGGGCGATGGTCAACCTCGAGGGCTTCAAGGACCTCGTCGACGCCGTGGGCGGGGTGACCCTCAACGTCCGGCAGTCGATCCCGGTCGGGCTCCCGACCGACCCCTTCTACACGCACATCGAGCCGGGCGTGCAGAAGCTCGACGGCTTCGACACCCTGTGGTTCGCCCGGGCGCGCTACGACTCCGACGACTACTCGCGGATGGCGCGCCAGAAGTGCGTGATGAACGCGATGCTCCAGCAGATCAGCCCGCAGGTCGCGGTCCGCAACTTCGAGAAGATCGCCGACGCCAGCTCGGCGATGATCTCCACCGACATCCCGGCCAGCGAGGTCGACCGCTTCATCTCCCTCGCGCTCAAGGCCCGCGGACAGAAGATCTCGACGCTCTCCCTGGTCCCGCCGATGATCAACACCGCCGACCCGGACATCAAGCTGATCAAGAGCAAGGTCGCCCAGGCGATCGACCGCGCCGAGGGCACGGCCGACGCGCCCGGCAAGGCGAAGAAGCACGCCAACAGCACCGTCACCGGCGGCTCGCTGGGCTCCCTCAGCTCCGGCTACGCCGCCAACGAGTCCGAGGACCTCGACGCGGCCTGCTGATCGGGGACGCCGTTCTCTAGGGTGTACGCCGTGCCTGCCGACGACCGACGCGTGATCGCCGTGGTCGTCACGTTCAACCGGCTGGCGATGCTGCAGGAGCTCGTGGAGCGGCTCGACCAGGTGCCCGGGCTGGCCGAGGTGCTCGTCGTCGACAACGCCTCGACCGACGGCACGGGGGAGTGGCTGGCCGGCCTCGACGACCGCGACGCCGGCGCCGACCACCCGACGGTGCCGGTCCTCGGGCGCACCCTGGCCACCAACAGCGGCGGCGCGGGCGGCTTCCACGACGGCCTCGCCTGGGCGATGGAGCGGGGCGCGGACCTCGCGTGGCTGATGGACGACGACGGGCTCCCGGACCCCGACTGCCTGACCACGCTGCTCGCCGAGGACGACCTCGACTTCTGGGGGCCGCTGGTCGTCGACCGCGAGGCCCTCGGCCGCCTCGTCTTCCCGATCCGGCTGCCCGGTGGCACCCGCGTCGTCCATGAGCTCGCCGACGTGGTCGCCGCGGCCCGCGACGGGCGGATCGACGGGATCGTGATCCCCTTCAACGGCGTCCTCGTCACCCGCGACCTGGTCGACCGGATCGGGCTGCCGCGCTCGGAGTTCTTCATCTGGGGCGACGACCACGAGTACCGCCTCCGCGCCGAGGCCGCCGGCGCCCGGATCGCCACGGTCGTCGGTGCGCAGGTCCGGCACCCGGCCGTGGGCAGTCTCGGGACCCCGATGGCCTTCAGCCGCACGACGTACAACCACAGCCCCAGCGACCTCAAGCACTACTGCATGGCCCGCAACAACCTGGTCAACCTGCGCGACTACAAGGGCTGGCCGCACGCGCTGGCGTTCGTCGCCAAGACGGCGTGGTTCTACACCTTCACCAAGCCCTCGGCGCACCGCCTGGGCCTGAGCCTGCGGGCGATGTACGCCGGGGTGCGCGGCGACTTCACCGGTCACGAGAGGTACCTCCGATGACCGACGAGACCGTCGCGATCGTCGTCGTCACCTACAACCGGGCCGACCTGCTCGCCCGGATGCTCGAGGGGCTCGCCGCGCTCGAGCGGCAGCCGGACGCGGTGATCGTGGTCGACAACGCGAGCACCGACCACACGCCCGAAGTGCTCGCCGCCGCGCCGGTCGAGCAGCTGGAGGTGCTCCGCTCGGCGGAGAACCTCGGCGGCGCCGGCGGCTTCCACCACGGGGTCCGCGAGGCCTATGCCCGCGGCTTCGACCGGGTCTGGCTGATGGACGACGACGTCCTCCCCGCCCCGGACTGCCTGACCGTGCTGATGGACACCGACGAGGACTGCCTGATGGCGGTCCGCGAGGACACCGCCGGGCACCTGGTGGAGAAGGCCGCCACCCGCTTCGACCTGCGCAACCCGCTCGCCATCCGCCCCAAGACCGGGATGGTGGAGACCGACTTCGGCAGCCGCGACCGGATGCCGGAGCGGGTCGAGCTCGAGAACGTCGCCTTCGAGGGCTTCATGGTACGCCGCCGCGTGATCGACGCGATCGGGCTGCCCGACCCGTCGTACTTCATCTTCTACGACGACGTGGACTTCGCCGTCCGCGCCCGCCGCGCCGGCTTCCGGATCTGGGCCGTCCGCGACGCCGTGCTCGTGCGCCAGCTCGACTTCGACCAGCAGCACGACGTGAGCGGGTGGAAGGGCTACTACATGTACCGCAACCTCTTCGCGGTGCACCTCCGGTACGGCGAGAACGCGCTGGTGCGGCTCAAGCCCTACCTGATCGCCGCGATGGTGGTGCTGCTCAGCCCGGTCCGTGGGGGGCGCGGTGAGGCGGCCAATGTGATCCGAGCCATGCGCGACGCGCGGGGAATGCGGCACGCACCCGCTCGATCCGTAGACTGACCAACCGTGTCAGTCCCTCCTCAGAGCAGTGCAGAGTCGCCCCCTGACCTCGTCGTCGTCGGCTCCGGCTTCTTCGGTCTCACCATCGCTGAGCGGTGCGCCGAGGAGCTCGGCCTCCAGGTGCTCGTGCTCGAGCGCCGCCCGCACCTCGGCGGCAACGCCTACAGCGAGTTCGACGAGGAGACCGGCATCGAGGTGCACGTCTACGGGACGCACCTCTTCCACACCTCCAACAAGAAGGTGTGGGACTACGTCACCCGGTTCACCGACTTCACCGGCTACCAGCACCGGGTCTTCGCGAAGTACCAGGGGCAGGTCTACTCGTTCCCGATGAACCTCGGGCTGATCAACCAGTTCTTCGGCAAGGCGCACACCCCGGACGAGGCGCGCGCCCTGATCGCCGAGCAGGCCAGCGAGATCGACACCAAGGACGCGACCAACCTCGAGGAGAAGGCGATCAGCCTGATCGGTCGCCCGCTGTACGAGGCGTTCGTGAAGGGCTACACCGCCAAGCAGTGGCAGACCGACCCGAAGGAGCTGTCCGCCGACATCATCACGCGGCTGCCGGTGCGCTACACCTTCGACAACCGCTACTTCAACGACACCTACGAGGGCCTGCCGGTCGACGGCTACACCGCGTGGCTCGAGCGGATGGCGTCCCACCCCAACATCGAGGTGCGGCTCGACACCGACTTCTTCGACGTCGCCGACGACTACAAGGGCCAGGTCCCGATCGTCTACACCGGCCCGGTCGACGAGTACTTCGGCAACGCCGAGGGCCGCCTCTCCTGGCGCACCATCGACCTCGAGCGCGAGACCCTCGACGTGGACGACTACCAGGGCACCGGCGTCGTCAACGCGAACGACGAGGACCTTCCGTTCACCCGTACGCTCGAGTTCAAGCACCTCCACCCGGAGCGGACCTATCTCCCGGGCAAGACGATCGTCGTGCACGAGTACTCCCGCTTCGCCGAGGAGGGCGACGAGCCGTACTACCCGGTCAACACCGCCGACGACCGTGCCAAGCTGCTCAAGTACCGCGAGCTGGCCAAGCAGGAGCCGATGGTGCTGTTCGGTGGGCGGCTCGGCACCTACAAGTACCTCGACATGCACATGGCGATCGGCTCGGCCCTCTCCATGTTCGAGAACAAGCTGCGGCCGCACTTCGCCGAGGGCGCGCCGCTCACCAGCGGAGGCGTTGACGAGTGATCACCCCACGAAACTGCGGCCTTCCCCCGCTTCGCTCCTCCAGCCCGCACTTTCGAGGGGACCCCGAGTGACCACGAGACTGCTCCAGCGACAGGTCCTGCCCCTGGACCGTGACCTCGACGTCCTGGCGCTGTACGTCGACGCCGGTCCCGCCGTCCTCGACGCGGACAAGTACGAGGTCGGGCACAACCGCAACGCCCGCGAGATGAACGCCGCCTCGATGCGGCAGGCGATCGGTGACGACGCGGCGATCCATCCCGACCAGATCCGGTCCCGCACGGCCTTCCAGGTGCCGATGGGGGAGCGGCTGTCGTTCGGCACCTACTTCAACGCGTTCCCGGCCAGCTACTGGCGCCGCTACACGATCGTCGACGAGGTCAGCCTCGCCGTGACGCTCCGCGGCAAGGGCGCGACCGTGATCGTCTACAAGTCGATGGCCAACGGCCGCTCGCAGCGCGTGGACGCCGAGACCACCCAGTCCGGCAACGCGGAGACCTTCACCTTCGACCTGACCCTCAAGCCCTTCGTCGACGGCGGTTGGTACTGGTACAACGTCGTCGCCGGCGACGAGGACGTCGTCGTCGAGGGCGCCGAGTGGACCGCCGAGGTGCCCGAGGACCGCGTCCAGCACGGCACCGTCGACATCGCGATCACCACGATGAACCGGCCCGACTTCTGCGCCGAGCTGCTCGGCCAGATCGGCGAGGACGAGGTGCTGCGGCCCTACCTCGACACCGTCTTCGTGATGGAGCAGGGCACCCAGAAGGTCGCCGACTCGGCGTACTTCGCCAAGGCCGAGGCCGCGCTCGGCGACACCCTGCGGATCATCGAGCAGGGCAACCTCGGCGGCTCGGGCGGCTACGCCCGCGGCCAGCTCGAGTCGGTCCGCAAGGGCACCGCGACGTACGCGATGATGATGGACGACGACGTCGTCTGCGAGCCCGAGGGCATCATCCGGGCGGTCACCTTCGGCGATCTCGCCAAGCGGCCGACGATCGTCGGCGGCCACATGTTCAGCCTCTTCGCGAAGTCCCGCATGCACAGCTTCGGCGAGATCGTGCAGCCGTGGCGCTTCTGGTGGCAGTCGGCGCCCGGCGTCTTCAACGACTGGGACTTCGCCGCCCGCAACCTGCGCTCGGCGCGCTGGCTCCACAAGCGCATCGACGTCGACTTCAACGGCTGGTTCATGTGCCTGATCCCGCGACAGGTGATCGCCGAGATCGGCCTGTCGCTGCCGCTCTTCCTCAAGTGGGACGACTCGGAGTACGGCCTGCGCGCCAAGGAGGCCGGCTACCCGACGGTGACCTTCCCGGGCGCCGCGGTGTGGCACGTGCCGTGGACCGACAAGAACGACGGCGTCGACTGGCAGGCCTACTTCCACCACCGCAACCGCTTCGTGGCCGCGCTGCTGCACTCGCCGTACCCCAACGGCGGGCGGATGGTCCAGGAGAGCTTCAACCACCAGATCAAGCACCTGGTGTCGATGCAGTACTCGACCGTCGAGATCCGGCACCAGGCGCTCGAGGACGTACTGGCCGGCCCCGGTCACCTGCACGAGATGCTGCCGAGCCGGCTCGCCGAGGTCCGGGAGTTCGTGAAGGGCTTCACCGACGCCCGGCTCGAGGCCGACCGCGACGCGTTCCCCGCCGTACGCCGGTCCAAGCCGCCGAGGAAGGGCCGTGACGACACCGCCGTCCCGACCCCGATGGAGGTCAAGCTCGCGGCGCTCAAGGCGCCGATCCGGCAGCTGCTGCCGGTGCGCAAGCTCAGCCGCCAGCACCCCGAGGCGGAGCTGCCGGCGATGGACTCGCAGTGGTACCGCCTGACCAAGTACGACTCCGTGATCGTCTCGATGAACGACGGCACGTCGGCCGCGCTCTACGAGCGCGACCCGGACAAGTTCCGGGACCTGATGGCCAAGACCGTCGCCATCCACCGGCGGCTGCGCAAGGAGTGGCCGCGCCTGGCCGAGGAGTACCGCGCCCAGCTGGCGCAGGTGACCTCGCCGGAGGCGTGGGACGAGACGTTCCGGCCGTGGACCGATGACTGACGTGACCGAACCGGTGACCGCCGCCGAGCGGCCCGAGCGACCCGAGCACCACGTCGACGCGCCGCTCGCGCCGCCGTCGGCGACCACCGGCCTGCTCGAGGTCTTCCGCCGCCGCTACCTGCTGCGGCTGCTGATCCGGCGCGAGATCAGCGCCCGCTACCAGGGCTCGTTCCTGGGGCTGCTCTGGTCCTACATCAACCCGCTGACGCAGTTCTTCATCTACTACTTCGTCATGGGCGTGCTGTTCCAGCTGCACAAGAACGTGCCGGTCTTCGCGATCCACATGTTCTGCGGGATCATCATCGTCCACTTCTTCAACGAGACCTTCAACGCCGGCACCCGCTCGATCGTGCGCAACAAGGCGCTGGTGCAGAAGATGGCGCTGCCGCGGGAGATGTTCCCGGTCGCCTCGATGCTGGTCTCCGGCTACCACGTGGTGCCCCAGCTGGTGATCATGGTGATCGCCTGCGTGATCCTCGGCTGGACGCCGACCTTCGCGGGAGCCGTCGCGCTGCTGCTGGCCCTGCTCATCATCGCCACGGTCGGGACGGCGATGGCGCTGCTCTTCAGCGCGGCCAACGTCTACTTCCGCGACGTCTCCAACGTCGGGCAGATCCTGACCAACTTCGTCCGCTTCGGCGTGCCGATGATCTACCCGTACACGATGGTCCAGGACCGCTTCGGCAGTGCCGCGGAGTACTACCTCTACAACCCGGTCGCGTGCGCCGTCCTGCTCTTCCAGAAGGCGTTCTGGGTAGGCACCACGGACGACCCCGCGCAGACCGCCGCCGAGCACCTCCCGAGCGACCTGTGGGCCTACTCGGTCCTCGCGCTGCTGGTCGGGGTCGCGCTGCTCTGCTTCGCGCAGCTGGTCTTCTCCCGGCTCGAGAACAAGATCCCGGAGCGCCTCTGATGAGCGGCAGCGAGTCGATCGTCGTCGACCAGGTCACCAAGAGCTTCACGCTGCGCTACCACCGCACGTTCAAGCAGATGACCGTCGCGGCCCTGCGACGCCAGGAGATCAGCAACAGCTTCAAGGCGCTCGACGACGTCTCCTTCGTCATCGAGCAGGGTGAGTCGATCGGCCTGATGGGCCTCAACGGCTCCGGCAAGAGCACCCTGCTGAAGCTGATCAACGGCGTGATGCGCCCCGACGGCGGCCAGGTGCTGACCCGGGGCCGGATCGCCGGCCTGATCGCCACCGGGGCCGGCTTCCACCCGCAGCTGACCGGCCGCGAGAACATCTACCTCAACGCCGCCGTCCTCGGCATGTCCGAGGCCGAGACCCGACGCAAGTTCGACGACATCGCGGAGTTCGCCGAGCTCGGCAAGTTCCTCGACTCCCCGGTCGGCCACTACTCCTCGGGCATGAGCTCGCGGCTCGGCTTCGCGATCGCGATCCACGTCGACTCCGACATCTTCCTCGCCGACGAGGTCCTCGCGGTGGGGGACAAGCCCTTCAAGCAGAAGTGCCTGGCCAAGATGCAGGAGGTCCGCGACGGCGGCCGCACCCTGGTCTACGTCAGCCACGCCGCCGGCTCGGTCCGCAAGATGTGCGACCGGGTCATCGTCCTCGAGCAGGGCCGCGTCGGCTTCGACGGCGAGGTCAACGAGGGCATCAAGTACGTCAAGTACGACTCCGGCGACGACGGCCAGGAGAACGAGGACGAGGAGCTCGGCGCCGACATCTGAGCGCCCCTCGGACCCGGTGAGCCGACCGTCGGCGCCCTGCGCGGCGGCCGGCCGTGCGGGAGTTTCATCGGCCGGCCGATAGATCTCCTGCCGGGACGACGAAGCTTCATCGTCCCGGCGAGAGTTTCATCGGCCGGCCGACGAAACTCTCTGTCGCGGCGTCGAATTACAAGAATGAGATTTCTTGACAAATCTCGGATTTATCGGCGTGTCGAGTAGAAATTACACTCTTGTAGTTACTCACTTCTCCTTCCGCGACCTCTGTGACGCGTGTGAAAGTTGCTACCCGTGTGAACTTCCCCCGCACTGGAGTAACCGCTCATGCCGCCCAGCAAGATCCGCTTCGTCACCGCCTGCCAGCAGCTCCTGGCGCTCGGTGTCGTCCTCGCCGCGCTCACGCCCGCGGCGTCCGTCCTCAGCCTCGACGTGGTCCGGGAGACCCCCTCGGGAGGCGTCGCGAGCGTGACCACGCCGTCGACCTCGGCCTCCCTCAGCGCCTACACGCGGGAGACCGCCCGGGCCTCGAAGGTGCCGACCCAGGTCGTCGACCCGACCGTGCGCGAGGTGCCGCTCACCGCGGCCACCGGCGCCACCGCGCGGCAGCGCACGAGCGTCGCCGCCAACACCGAGGCTCCGGCGACCGCGGCCCGGGTGGCGCCGGGCAAGGGCAGCGAGGGCAGCAAGGCGGCGCTGGTCCGCAGCGGCGGGATGCTCACGAGCACCCCGCAGACGGTGACCGGCTACGGCTCGGTCGGCGTGACCTGGGAGCACGGCGTCTCGATCGCCGAGGACGACATCACCATCCAGGTGCGCACCCGCACCGGCTCGAGCTGGTCGGACTGGATCGACGTCGACTACGACCCGGAGCACGCCCCCGACCCGGGCAGCGCCGAGGCGCGGCACGCCCGCCCGGGCACCGACGCCCTGCTGGTCGGCGACGTCGACGACGTCCAGGTCCAGGCGACGACGGCCGACGGCAGCCTGCCGCCGGACATGAAGCTCGCCGTCATCGACCCCGGCCACGCGGCGCGGACCGCCGAGGAGAAGCCGGCCCTCGACACCTCGACGATGGACGGCACGCGGGGCGACGCGACCGCCGCGGCCAGTGCCGCCGCGGACGCGGCGGCGACGCCGACGACGATCGCGACGGACGCCGGCGAGGGCACCGACGGCTCGGACCAGATCGACCTCCAGGCGGCGATGTTCACCCCGAAGCCGAAGATCTACTCCCGCGCCCAGTGGGGCGCCGACGAGTCGATGCGGCAGAAGAGCTCGTTGCACTACTACGAGGTGCACGCCGGCTTCGTCCACCACACGGTCAACGCCAACAACTACACGCGCGCCGAGGTGCCCGGCATCCTGCGCAGCATCTACGCGTACCACACGCAGTCCCGCGGCTGGTCCGACATCGGCTACAACTTCCTCGTCGACCGGTTCGGCCGCATCTGGGAGGGCCGGTACGGCGGCGTCGACCGCCCGGTGGTCGGCGCCCACACCCTCAACTACAACGACTACTCCTTCGCGATGTCGGCGATCGGCAACTACGACATCAAGCAGCCCTCGCAGGCGATGGTCCAGGCGTACGGCGCGCTCTTCGCCTGGAAGCTCTCGCTCCACGGCGTCAACGCCTCCTCGACGAAGCAGTGGGTCGGGTCCCGCTACTTCGAGGCGATCAACGGCCACCGCGACGCCGCCTCGACCGCCTGCCCGGGCAAGTACCTCTACGCGAAGATCCCGCAGATCCGCAAGCTCGCCGCGGCCACCCAGAAGGGCTGGTCGGGACGCGAGCTCGAGTCGGACGTCGCGGGTGCGGCCTACCCCGACATCGTCGCCAGACGCACCAGCGACGACCAACTGGTGACCATCCCGACCGGCGGGCTCACCGCCTTCGCGAGCGCCACGACCGCGGCCACCGACCTGCCGGCCGACGCCGGCGCCATCCTCTCGCCGGACCTCACCGGTGACGGCGTGGCGGACCTCGTGGTGACGGGTGCCGACGGCGCGGTCCAGGTCCGGCCGGGCAGCGCCGCCGGCACGTTCGGCGCCCCCAGTCGGACCATCAAGGCCGCGGCCGGCCACGACCTGCTCACGGCGGCCGGCGACCTGAACGGCGACGGGCGCAGCGACCTCGTGGCCCGGGTGCCTGCCACCGGCCGGCTCGACGCCTTCCTGGGCCGGAAGGGCGGCAGCTTTAAGGTCCGCCACCTCGGCACCGGGTGGGGCGGCTACGACCTCCTGGTCGGCGCGGGCGACGTCGACGGCGACGGTCATCCCGACCTGATCGCCCGCGACGCCGACGGCGCCATGTGGCTCCACCGAGGCGCCGGCTCCGGCAGCTTCAAGGCGCGCACCACGCTCGCCGGGTCGTGGTCGGCGTACACCGCGCTGCGCGGGTACGGCGACTTCACCGGCGACGGTCACGACGACCTGGTCGCCCGGGACTCCTCCGGCAAGGGCTGGGTGCTCCCGTCGAAGGGCGACGGCACCTACGGCCACGCGCTCGGCCCGCTCAAGGCCTTCACCAAGAAGGGGTCGATGCTCGGCGCCGCCCAGGTCGTCGACGACGAGACCCCCGACGTCGTCTTCCGCAAGGGCTCGACGGTGCGGCTGCTGCCCAACCGCGGCACCACCGAGCTGCGCGCCCCCATCGCCAGCGGCACCTTCATCCCCGGCGCGAACCTCGTCCTCAACGCCGGCGACTGGGACCGCGACGGGCACTCCGACGTGATCACCCGCACCAAGAAGGACGGCTCGCTGATGCTGCGCCGCGGCGACGGCGAGGGCCACTTCGCGGCGCCGGTGAAGATCGGGACCGGCTTCGGCAAGGTCCGCCTCCTCGCGGCGGTGGGCGACATGACCGGCGACGGCTACCCCGACCTCATGGGACAGCCGAAGGGCGGCTCGATGCGGATCTACCCGGGCTCGGGCCTCTCCGGCCTCAAGGCGAGCTACGTCGCGCACAGCGCCATCACCGCAGGCCGCCAGGTGGCGGTCGGGCGGTGGAACGGCGACGGTGCGCCCGACTCGCTCTTCCGCAACGGGTCGAAGCTGACGCTCTACCCCGGCAACGGTCCGGGCGGGCTGACCAGCCCGAAGGCGCTGGGACTGAACCTCACGCCTTACGACTGGGTGATCGGGATCAGCGACATCCAGCGCGACGGCCACGCCGACCTCATCGTGCGCGACAAGGCGACCGGAGCGCTCTGGCTCGTCCCAGGCACCGCGTCCGGCTTCGGCAAGCGCCGCTACCTCGGCGGCGGAATGGGGGGTTACGACCTGGCCGGGTGACCGGCCTCAGACGTCCTGGTCGGTCCGCGCTCAAGGGAAGCGGGCCGTGGCACGCTCGGCGGTCTCGATCGCCTCGAGCCGCCCCGGTCCGGAGTGCACGACCAGGACCACCGAGCCGCCCTTCGTGAGCGGCTCGGCGAAGGTGGCGAGTCCTGGTGGGGAAGCCGGGTTCGCCTCCGTCAGGAGGCGGCCGCCGTCGGTGAGGAGACTCCCGGCGGCGGCCGCGCTCCACAGCTGCTGCTGCGTGGTCGGCACACCGTCGACGACGTACGCCGCGTCCTCGCCGATCGGCGGGTCCCAGGCGCCGAAGGCGTCCGGCTGCGACCACACCTCGATCCCGACGTCGTGCACGCCGGCCGGCAGCGGGTCCGCGAAGCGGACGCCCAGCGGCAGCAGGGCGCAGGCGAGCACCGGCATCGACCCGGCGTACGGCGCCCACCGCTCCAGGCCGTCGGGTCCGCAGACGACCGCGTCGGGGGTGCCCGCCTCGTCCGGCCCGACCACCGTCAGCCCGACGGTCCAGGCGGCGCCGAGGAAGACCGGACCGAGCCAGTGGGTCGGGAGGTCGAGGCAGAGCACGCCGCCGCGCTCGAGCTCGTGCTCGTCGGCGAGCAGGCCGGCGGTTTTCGCCACCCAGTTCGCGTACGTCGTCACCGACAGCTCGACCCGCTCGCCGGTCGCCTCGTCGTAGAAGGTGATGAGCGGCCGGGCGGAGTCGGCGCGCAGCTGGCGTGCCAGGACGTCGGTGAAGGTCGTCACGACACTAGGGTTCCACCATGGCTGCGATCGACCACTTCTGGGCCGTGATCCCCGCTGGCGGGGCCGGCACCCGGCTCTGGCCGCTGTCGCGGTCCTCGGTGCCGAAGTTCCTCCACGACCTGACCGGCGGGGGCCGCACCCTGCTGCAGGACACCCGCGACCGGCTCGCCCCGCTGGCCGAGGACCGCTTCGTCGTCGTGACCGGGCGCCCGCACCGGGAGGCGGTGCTGGGCCAGCTGCCCGAGGTGGCGCCCGACCTGGTCCTCGCCGAGCCGGCGCCGCGCGACTCCATGGCCGCGATCGGCCTGGCCGCCGCGCTGCTCGAGCGGCGCGACCCGGACGACGCCGTCATGGGGTCCTTTCCGGCCGACCACGTGATCCCGGACCCGCACGGCTTCGGCGAGGCGGTCCGTACGGCGGTCGAGGTCGCCCGCGACGACTGGCTGGTGACGATCGGGATCGAGCCGACCTTCCCCTCCTCGGCCTTCGGCTACGTGCACCTCGGCGAACCGGTCGATGGGCACCCGGCCGCGCGGCACGTGCAGGAGTTCGTCGAGAAGCCGTCGGTCGCGGTCGCGACCGACTACGTCGCCACCGGGCGCTACCGCTGGAACGCCGGCATGTTCGTGGTCCGGCCGACCGTGCTGCTGGACCTGCTCGCACGGTGGCACCCGGCGTTCGCCGCGGACCTGCGGGCGATCGCGGCCGCGCCGGAGCGCCTCGACGAGCTGTGGGCCGGGCTGCCCAAGATCGCGCTCGACCACGCGATCGCCGAGCCGGCCGCCGCCGCCGGTCGGGTGGCGAGCGTGCCGTCGGCCTTCCACTGGGAGGACGTCGGCGACTTCGACGCCCTGGCCACCCTGCTCACCGGCGCCGGCTCGGTCACCGTGCTCGGCGACGACGACCTGGTCCGGCCGGTCGACGCCTCGGGCCTCGTCGTCCCCGCCGCGGGGCGCGTGATCGCGGTGGTCGGGCTCGACGACGTGGTGGTCGTCGACACGCCCGACGCGCTGCTGGTCACCACGCGCGCCCGCGCGCAGGACGTGAAGCAGGTCGTCGAGGGGCTCAAGCAGTCGGGCCGAGCCGACCTCACCTGAGGCCTGGCGCCTGGCCTCGCCCGAGCAGGCTCGGGCGAGGGTGCTCACATGGCGGTCGGCTCGGGCGAGTCGGTGTAGGGGTACTTGTCCATGAAGTCCGACAGCGCCTCGCCGCTCACGCCGGAGCAGTACTGGAAGACGCCGACCTGCTTGCTGGTGTCGGTCACGCCGTCGCCGCCGGCCGACCAGTGCGTGAAGGCGACGTGCTCGCCGTCCGGGAACGGCTTGTAGTTCTCGTCGTTCTTCAGCCACGGGACCGCGATGAACTTGTCGCGGAAGTTCTGGTCGCCGAACTTGTCGGCGATGCCCTCGATCTCGGTCATGAGCTCGCTGTCGTCGGCGACGGTCTCGTCGTACCAGAGCAGCGTGTAGCCGTGCTCGAGGTTGTGCACCAGCGCCTCGAGCGCCGGACGGTCCTCGGCGGTGTAGAAGTGCCGCGCGAAGGGGGCCGGGGCCACGCCGGTCTCGTTCCAGTGCGGTCCGAACGCGGGCGGGGTGGTCGTGTAGTCGACCGGGGTGTTGATCGGCACGTGGTTCTGGTTGCCGTCGGCCTTCTTGGTGGTGATCTTGGTGCAGGTCGAGGCCGGGTCGCCGATGCTGGAGAGCGACTTCTCGGTGAACTGCCGCTTGTCCCACTTGTCCTTGAGGATCGGCACGGCGGCCGCGGCGACGATGGCCACGGCGGCCACGACGCACACGGTCACGATGATCGTGCCGCGGCGGCGCTCTGCGCTCTTCTGCTTCTTGCGCATCTGCTCGATGACCGCCTGGCGGTCGGTCTTGGCGGGCTTGGCCACGTCGTGATCCTCAGGTCGTGCAGGGGATGGTCGGTCGGACGACGGCAGAGTCTACGGGGGAGACCCGTGGATCAGTACGCCGCGGGGCGGAGCCGGAGCTCCATGGCGGCGTCGGTGGTGCCGGCCACCCAGCCGTGGGCGAACGCCAGCGCCTGCACCGCCCGGGTCAGCCCTCGCGGCGTGGTGACCAGCAGCCCCTCGCCGCCGGCGCGGGTGTGCGACGTGTGCAGACCGGTGGCCCGGAGGATCACGGCGCTCAGCTCGTCGGCCGACGCCGGGGCGCCGAACGGGCGGCGGTCCGCCTCGGCGCCGGTCAGGGCGCGGACGACCGCCTCGCGGGCGCCGTACCCGAAGAGGTCGGCGCCGTCGGCGCGGACCAGCGACGCGGCGCCGGGTCCGTGCTCGCCGGCGGGGAGCACGAGGTCGGCGCGACCCCGGACGACGGCGAACGGGCGGCCGCCGAGCTTGCCGGTCGCGAGCTCGGCGGCCCCGGCGATCTCGTCGGCGACGGCGGGCAGGGTGACGGCGAGCTCGTTGCCGTGGGCGTCGGTCCGACCGGCGAAGTCCTCGGCGACGACGAGTCCCGCGGCACCGATCGCGATGTCGGTCTGGCCCTCGCGCCAGGCCCGCCCGGCGGTGTCGCTGACCACGACCGCGACGTTCAGGCCGGTCTGGGCGTGGATGCCCTCGCGGAGATCGCGCGCGGACCGGTCGGGGTCCTCGGGCAGCAGCACGACGTGGCCGGGCAGCACGTTGGACGCGTCGATGCCGGCCGCGGCCATGGTCAGGCCGAGGTGGTTGCGCACGATCGAGGTCTCACCGCGGCGCGCGACCACGCGCGCCGTCTCGCCGGGGAGCGCCTGGTCGCGGGTGCCGCGCCGGATCCGGCCCTCGGCCTTGCTGACGACCTTGCTGGTCACCACGAGCACGTCGCCGTCGGCGAGCTCGGTGAGGGCCACGACCAGCCCGACCAGGTCGTCGCCGGGCATCACCTCGGGGGCGCCGTCCGGCGCGTAGACACCGAGTCGGATCACGGGGCGACCAGCCCGATCGCGGCCGACGCCATCGCCGCCGTCGCGTCGGGGTCGGTCATCATCAGGGGTACGGCGGCCGCGGCCAGTCCGGCCTCGTGGAGCCGCGCGAGCTGGTCGGCGTCGCCCTGGTCGACGAGCCAGCCGTCGAGCACGCCGCCGGCCGAGCGGGCGCCGTAGTGGAGGCCGACCCCCGCCGCGCTCACCTCGACCCCGATCGAGGTGAGCATCTGCTCGGCCATGCCGCGGACGTGGTGGCCGCCGACGATGGGGGACAGGCCGACGACCGGGGCGCGCGTGGCCCTCAGCGCCTCGCGGACCCGCGGCACGCCGAGGATGGTGCCGACCGACACGACCGGGTTGGACGGCGGCACCAGGACCAGGTCGGCATCGGTGATCGCGTCGACGACCCCGGGCCCGGGGGTGGACTCCTCGAGGCCGACGAAGACCAGCGCCTCGGCGGGGACCTCGGCCCGCAGCCGCACCCAGTACTCCTGGAAGTGCACGACCCGGCGACCGCTCGGCGCCTCGGCGTCGGCGATCGCGACGTGGGTCTCCACCCGGTCGTCGGTCATCGGCAGCAGCCGCAGCCGGTCGCCGTACGTCGGGGCCAGCCAGCGCGCGCAGAGCGCCTCGGTGACCTGGGAGAGGGGGTAGCCGGCGTCGAGCATCTGGGTGCGGACCAGGTGGGTGGCGATGTCGCGGTCGCCGAGGCCGAACCAGGTCGCCTCCACGCCGTACGTCGCGAGCTCCTCCTTGACCGACCAGGTCTCGTCCCGGCGGCCCCAGCCGCGCCCGGGGTCGATCCCGTCGCCGAGGGTGTACATGACGGTGTCGAGGTCGGGGCACACCTTGAGGCCGTGGATCCAGAGGTCGTCGGCGGTGTTGGCCACCACCGTGACCACGGCGTCGGGGTCGACGCCCGGCAGCCGGCCGGTCGCGATGCCGTGCAGGAGACCCTGCAGGAACCGCGCGCCCCCCATGCCGCCGGAGAGCACGGTGATGTCACGCATGCGGATACCTTGCCCCACGCGGCCAACCGCCGGAGCCGTGGGTCGGTCCTGCTGGAGCCCATAGCAGATGCGGGGTTGACTTTCGGGGTACGACAGGCATGTAATTCCCACAGTGTCGTTCGCGTGTCTCGGCGCGGTGCCGGGCCCCGGATCTTCCCCGGGGGTGCTGAACCGTCCGAGATCCGAGGATGTGGGAGCAACACCGGGTCGAAAGGGCGAAGGCCGTGAGGGAACTTTTTCTCCTCGACGCAGAAGCCGAGGAAGCGGGTTGGCAGGAGCGCGCGCTGTGCGCGCAGACCGACCCCGAGGCGTTCTTCCCCGAAAAGGGAGGGTCGACCAGGGAGGCCAAGAAGGTCTGCCTGACCTGCGAGGTGCGGGACGACTGCCTCGAGTACGCGTTGATGAACGACGAGCGCTTCGGCATCTGGGGTGGTCTCTCCGAGCGGGAGCGCCGCAAGCTGAAGAAGCGCGCCGTCTGACCTGAGGCGGGCGTCGCCGCCGAGTCGGAGCCGCAACCGCCCGACAGTTAGGGTTCACGATCGTGGTTTCCTCGGTCGTGGCCCTGCTGGTCAGTCATGACGGCGGCCGCTGGCTCCCGACCGTCATCGACGGCGTCCGGGCCCAGCGGGCGCCGCTGGCGGCCGTCCTCGCGGTCGACACCGGTAGCAAGGACGACAGCGCCGACCTGCTCGAGCAGGCCTTCGACGAGGTCGTCCTTGCCCCCGGCTCCACGTCCTTCCCCGCCGCCGTCGAGCTCGGTCTCGAGCGGGTCCGCGAGCGGGGCCAGCTCCCCGAGTGGATCTGGATCCTGCACGACGACGCCACCCCGGACCCCGGCGCGCTCGAGGCCCTCCTGGCCGCCGCGGCCGCAGACCCCGGCGCGGACGTGCTCGGCCCGAAGCTGCGGGAGTGGCCCTCCCTGCGCCGCCTCCTCGAGCTGGGCGTCACCATCACCGGCACCGGCCGGCGCGAGACCGGCCTCGAGCGTGGCGAGTACGACCAGGGTCAGCACGACGAGGTCCGGGAGGTCCTCGCGGTCAACAGCGCCGGGATGCTGGTGCGTCGCACCGTCCTCGAGCAGCTCGGCGGCTTCGACCCCCAGCTGCCGATCTTCGGCAACGACATCGACTTCGGGTGGCGGGCCGCGGCCGCCGGCCACCGCACGCTGATCGTCCCGGACGCGATCGTCTTCCACGCCGAGGCCGCGCACCGCGGCGTACGACGGACGCCGCTGACCGGCCGGCACACCCACTACCAGGAGCGCCGTGCGGCGCTCTACACGCTGCTGGCCAACGCGCGGGCGCGGGCGCTGCCGTGGCTGGTGGTCCGGCTCGCGTTCGGCACCGTGCTGCGGATGATCGGCTTCCTGCTGGTCCGCTCGGTCGGCGAGGCGCTCGACGACCTCGCCGCGCTGCTCAACCTCTACGCGCACCCCGGCGAGATCCGCGCCGCCCGCAGGGCCCGGCAGGACCGCGCCGTGGCCGAGGAGCACGCGCGCAGCCTGCTCGCGCCGTGGTGGCTGCCCTACCGGCACGGACTCGACTTCCTCGGCGACCTCGCCGCCGCGGCCACCAACCAGGCCGCGGACGTCGCCGAGCGGCGCCGAGCGGCGGCGGCCGAGCACGCCCCCGCGAGCACGGTCGCCCGGCCCCGGCAGTCGGAGGAGGACGAGCTCTTCGCTGACGACAGCGGCCTGGTCGCGCGCTTCCTCACCAACCCGATCGCGCTGCTGCTCACGCTCACCGTCGTCGTCGCGCTCGTGGCCGCCCGCGCCGCCTTCGGCTCGCTGGCCGGCGGCGGGCTGTCGCCCACCCCGGCGGGCGTCGGTGACTGGTGGGGGCTCCAGACCGAGACCTGGCACCCGCTCGGCACCGGGACGGCCGTCCCGGCGCCGCCGTACGTCTTCCCGATGGCGCTGCTCGCCACCGTCCTCGGCGGCAGCCCGTTGGCCGCCGTCTCGGCGGTCTTCCTGTTCGCCGTCCCGCTCGGCATGTGGGGCGCGTGGCGCTTCCTCCGCGTCGTCGGCCGTCTCGTCGTCGTCACCGGGGCGCCGCGCTGGGTGCTGCTCTGGGGCTCGGTCAGCTGGGCCCTGGTGCCCGTCGTGTGCGGCGCGTGGGGCGATGGCTGGCTCGGCCTGGTCGCCGTGGCGACCGTGCTGCCCTGGCTCGCCCACGCCGCGCTCGGCTTCGCCGACCCCGAGGGGGTACGCCGCTGGCGCGCCGCGTGGCGGGTCGGCCTGCTCCTGGCGCTGGGCTGCGCCTTCGCGCCGGTGCTCTGGGTGCTCGCGGCCGCCCTCGGGCTGGTCGTGGTGTCCTCGGCCGCGCTGGTGGTCCGCGGCGCGGTCCGCGACCGTTCCGTCTGGGGCCCGCCGGCGGCCGCGATCGGGCTGGTGCCGCTGCTGCTCGCGCCCTGGTGGATCCCCGCGATCCAGCGCGGCGCCGCGGAAGGCCTGCTGCTGGACGTGGGCCGGCTCCCGGTCCCGACCGCCGACACCCTCGACCTGCTCAGCGGCCGGCTCGACGGCCTCGGCGCCCCGTGGTGGATCGGCGTGGTGCTCGCCGTCCTGGCGGTGCTCGCGCTGGTGCCGCGGGCGACCCGCATCCCGGTCCTCGTCTGCTGGATCGTCGCCCTCGTCACCGCCGTCGTCGCCGCGCTGCTCGGGCTCGTCTCCTTCTCCCTGGCCGCGGCCACCGCGCCGGCCGGCCTCGGGGTCCTGGTCGTGGTCCTCCAGGGCTGCTTCCTGGTGGCGGCCGTTCTCGGCGCCGCCGGGTTCGCCACCGACCTGCGCTCGTGGCGCCGCGCGGTCGCCGGCGTGCTCGGGGTCGCGGCCGCCGTGGTCCCGCTCGGCGGGATCGTCTGGTGGTTCGGCAGCGACGCCGCGGTCACCGACGGCATCGACACCGACATCCCCGTCTACATGGTCCAGAGCTCCGAGGAGGGCCCCGAGCACGGCATCCTCGTCGTGCGCGGCACCGTCGAGGACGGCCTCACCTACACCGTCCGCCGCGGCGACGGCATGACCGTCGGCGAGGACGAGATCGTCACCCTCACCGCCGAGGACCACGACTTCACCGACGACGTGCAGGCGCTGGTCTCGCGGCCCTCGCCCGAGGTCGTCGACCAGCTCGCGGCCGCCGGCATCGAGTACGTCGTGCTGCCGACCCCCGCCGACGGCGACGTCGCCGGGGTGCTCGACTCCGCGTCGGGGCTCGTGCAGGCGAGCGCCGAGGAGCGCACCACCCGCGCCTGGCAGATCGACCGTCCGCTCGACGGGTCGCAGCTCGACGGCCCGACCTCGTGGCTGCGCGTGGTGCTCCTCGTCGTCCAGGGCGTCGCCGTGGTCGTGGTGCTCGTGCTCTGCCTGCCGACCGTCAACCGGAGGAGGTCGACGCCGTGAGCACGCCCACCCCGACCCCCGGACGCCGGTCCGCGGCGCGCCGTACCCGTCTCAACGTGACGACGATCCTCGCCGTCGTGCTGCCCCTGGCCAGCGTGCTCGCGCTGCTGCTGGTCCGGGCCGACGACGACGCCACCGCCTCCCACCCGCCGACGGAGACGACGCTCAGCACCGCCACGCTCGTCTGCCCCGGGCCGCTCGACGACGACGGCCTGGCGATCACGTCCGCCGGCGACGGGGTGGACGGCAAGGTCAGCGTCGGCCTCGGCGACAAGGCCACGGACGCGACGGTCGGGTCCGGCCGCGTCACCACCGTCGACGCCGCCGAGGGCACCGCCGTCACCGGCACCGGGGACCTGGCCCCCGGGCTGGTCGCCGGGCGCACCGGTGGCGACGAGCTGGCCACGGCCGCGTGCCTGCCGCCGACCGCGCACGAGTGGTTCACCGGCGTCGGCGCGGGCGCCGGACACCGGTCGACGCTCGAGCTGACCAACCCGGACAGCGGCACGGCGCTCGCCGACATCACGGTCCTCGGCAGCGCCGGTGTGGTGGACGCGCCGCGCCTGCGGGGCGTGTCGGTCCCCGGGCACAGCACCGTGCGGCTCGACCTCGCCCAGCTGATCCCGCGCAAGGGCGAGCTCGCGCTCGACCTCCTGACCGTCCGCGGCCGTGTGGGAGCGAGCCTCCTCGACACCTTCGACCGGGTGGGCTCGGCGCCGATGGTTCGGGACTGGCTGCCCGGCCAGACCGAGCCCGAGGCCCACAGCCTGCTCATGGGCCTCGCGCCGGGCTCCGGCCCCCGCACGCTCGTCCTCGCCAACGGCGGCACCGACGAGGCCCGCGTGAGCGTCAAGGTGGTGACTCCCGACTCGGTCTTCGCGCCCGAGGGGCTCAAGGAGGTGCGGGTGCCGCCGCAGACCGTGAAGCGGGTGACGCTCACCAGCGTGCTCGGCGACGCGATCGACGACGACGCGCTGGGACTCTCGATCACCTCGACGACGCCGGTGACCTCGACGCTGCGCTCCCAGGTCCGCAGCGACCTCTCGCACGCCGTCCCCGGCGCTGCGATCTCCGACGCGGCCACGACCCTGCTCCCGGAGGGCTCGGCCCGCGGCGCCGGCGCGACCACCAAGACCCTCGCCCTGGCCGGCGCCGTCCGCGCCGGCACCGTCACCGTGGAGTCGCGGGCCGCCGACGGCTCGACGCTCGACAGCACGAAGGTCGAGATCACCCCGGGCCGTGGCGTCAGCGTCGAGCTGCCCGCGACCGCCGTCCTCGTCACCATCACTCCGGCCAAGACCTCGGTGAGCGGCGCCGTGCTGGTCACCCGGACCGACGGCGCGACCGTGGCGCCCCTGGTCGTGCCGGTCACCAGCAGCCTGGTGCCCGCCGTTCGACCGGGCCTGCCGTAGCCCTCAGTCGTCGTCGCGCTCGTAGCGCGGGTCGACCTGCTCGGCGTCGATGCCGAGCAGCTCGGCCACCTGCTCGACGACGACCGTGAGCACCATCGCCTCGAGGTCCGAGCGGTTCTCGCAGCGGTGCTCGATCGGCCGCCGGAAGAGCACCAGCCGGGTCGGGGTCGCGCCGCTGCCGCGCACCAGCGAGGAGAGTGGCACGGTGCCCGAGGCCCAGTCGTCGGGGATCTGCGGGGTGTCCTCGACGGCGTACTCCACGAGCCCGAGCTTGTCCTGCCACCGCTCGTCGATCTCGGTCACGATGCCGAGCGCGAGGTCGTCGAAGCGCTCGCGCGAAGTGCGCAGCTCGGGCTGGCCGGGGACCCGCGGCAGCACGGCCGGCCCGCGCATCCCGCGCCCGCGCCGGTCCCGGGTACGTCGAGGTCGATCCACGCTCCGATCCACACAGCGAGCCTAATCGGGTGTGTCGGTCCCGGGAGGTACCGTCTGCGACGTGAGTTCCCGCCGCTGTTCGCGCACCGCCTGCGGCCGCGCCGCGGTGGCGACACTGACCTATGTCTATGCGGACCAGACGGCGGTGCTCGGCCCGCTCGCGACCTACGCCGAGCCGCACGCCTACGACCTCTGCGAGGTCCACAGCGAGCGCCTCTCCGCCCCGCGTGGCTGGGAGGTCCTGCGCCTGGCTCCCGACCCGAAGGCGCAGGGACCCTCCAGCGACGACCTGCTCGCGCTGGCCGACGCCGTCCGCGAGGCGGCCCGCCCGGTCGCGCCCGTCCGGATCGCCCCCGAGGACGAGACCGGGCGCGAGACCGCCCGCCGCGGTCACCTGAGGGTGTTGACCACGGACTGAATGTCCCGGTCTCGACACGCCGGTCGCGACCTCGTCCCTCGGTCGCGCGGCTCGCTCGACCACCATCAGTGGGTCCGCTGACGCGTCCCCACTAGGGTTTGCGTCATGGCCGACACCCTCGACCCCGCGAACGTCCACGCTGTCTTCAAGGCGTACGACGTCCGCGGCACCGTCCCGGACCAGGTCGACGAGGCCCTGGCGCACGCCACCGGCCGGGCCTTCGTCCAGGTCATCGGCGCCACCACCGTCGTGGTCGGCCACGACATGCGGCCGAGCTCGCCCGGGATGGCCGGCGCGTTCGCGGCCGGCGCCAGCGAGGCCGGCGCGGACGTGGTGATGATCGGCCTCGCCTCGACCGACCAGCTCTACTTCGCTTCCGGCCACCTCGGCCACCCGGGTGCGATGTTCACCGCGAGCCACAACCCGGCGCAGTACAACGGCATCAAGATGTGCCGCGCCCACGCCGTCCCCGTCGGCACGGAGACCGGCCTGGCCGACATCCGCGACCTCGTGGCCGGGGCGGCCGGCGCGCAGGAGCCCGCCACCGGGCCGGTCGGCGAGATCAGCGAGCAGGACGTCCTCGAGGCGTACGCCGCGCACCTGCTCTCGCTCGCGCCGGTCACCGGCCGCCGCCTCAAGGTGGTCGCCGACGCCGGCAACGGCATGGCCGGCCACACCGCCCCGGCCGTCTTCGCCCGCCTCGGCGACCAGGTCGAGCTCGTCCCGATGTACTTCGAGCTCGACGGCACCTTCCCCCACCACGAGGCCAACCCGATCGACCCCGCCAACCTGGTCGACCTGCAGCAGCGGGTCCTCGCCGAGGGCGCCGACATCGGCCTGGCCTTCGACGGCGACGCCGACCGCTGCTTCATCGTCGACGAGCGCGGCCGGGCGGTCTCGCCGTCGACGCTGACCGCCCTCATCGCCGAGCGCGAGCTGGCCAAGTCGCCGGGCTCCGCGGTGATCCACAACCTGATCACCAGCCGCGCGGTGCCCGAGCTGGTCGCCGAGCTCGGCGGCACCCCGGTCCGCACCCGCGTCGGCCACTCCTACATCAAGGCCACGATGGCCGAGACGGACGCGGTCTTCGGCGGCGAGCACAGCGGCCACTTCTACTTCCGCGACTTCTGGCGTGCCGACTCCGGGATGCTCGCGGCCCTGCACACCCTCGCCGCGCTCGCCGAGACCGAGCGGCCGCTCTCGGAGCTCCTCGACCGCTACGAGCGCTACGTGCTGAGCGGCGAGATCAACTCCGAGGTCGCCGACCAGTCCGGCGTGACGGCCGAGATCGAGGCGGCGTACACCGCCCTCGACGGCGTCACCACCGACCACCTCGACGGCCTCACCGTCAGCCACGCGGACTGGGCGTTCAACGTCCGGCCGTCCAACACCGAGCCGCTGCTCCGCCTCAACGTCGAGGGCCGCGACGAGGACACCATGGCCGAGGTGCGCGACCGCGTCCTGGCCCAGATCAGGAGTGAGAGATGAGCGAGCTCGACCCGGACCTGCTGGCGATCATCGTCTGCCCCGCCTGCCGTGCGGGCGTGAGCGTCGAGGGCGAGGAGCTGGTCTGCCAGGGCTGCGGGCTCATCTACCCGGTCCGCGACGGCATCCCGGTGCTGCTCGTCGACGAGGCCCGCAAGCCCGCCTGATCGGCCGACGAGATGGCCACGTGGTTCGACGAGTCCCGGCTGGACGACGAGACCGCCCTCGCGGGCGGTGACCTGCGCCTGCGCACGCTCGCGGAGTCGGGGGCGCGCGTACGCCGCGCCGCCGGCGACGTCGCGGAGGCGACCGCGGAGGCGGTGGTGCGGGCCGAGGACCTGGCCCGGCCCCGTGCCGTCGTCGCCGCCGGGCCGGACTCGCGGCTGCTGCGTGCGGTGCTCGAGCCGTGGTGCCCGGTGCCGTTCGTCGCCTGGCCGGCCCCCGCCCTGCCCGGCTGGGCCGGCAGCCTCGACCTGGTCGTCGTACTCGCTCCCGACGGCGCGGACACCGGCGCCGCGTCCGCCGTCGCGGAGGCGGTCCGCCGCGGCTGCCAGGTCGTCGTCGCCTGCCCGCCCGACTCGCTGGTCGCCGAGCACGCCGCCGGTCGCTGGAGCACCATCCTGCCGACCGCGGTCCGCGACCAGCTCGCGACCGCGGTCGTCGTCCTCGACTACCTCTGCCGCGTCTCGCTCGGCCCGCAGGCCGACGCCGAGTCGGTGGCGGCCGCGCTCGACGACGTCGCGATCGCCTGCTCGCCCCACCGCGACCTCGCCATCAACCCCGCCAAGATGCTCGCGATCGCCCTCGCCGACGCCACCCCACTGGTGTGGGGAGGGTCGGTGCTCGCCGCCCGCGCTGCTCGCCGGGTCGCGGAGTCCGTACGCCGCTCGACCGGCCGGACCGCCCTGGCCGGCGACGCCGAGCACCTCCTCCCGGTGCTCGAGGCGGCCCGCCAGCGCGACGTGTTCGACGACCCCTTCGCCGAGGACACCGGCGACCGCCGGCCCGTGCTGCTGGTGCTCGACGACGGCGCGGAGGAGCCCGTCGTCCGCGAGCAGCGCGGCCGGCTGCAGGCGGCGGCCACCGCGCGCGGCGTACGCGTCGAGACGGTGACCACCGAGGCGCCGACCGAGGTCGCCCGCTACGCGAGCCTGTTGCTCAGCGGTACCTACGCTGCGGAGTACCTGAGAATCGGACTCGTCGAGGACTGATCTCCCGATCTGTCGGGTAGTACCGAGAGGTGACTACCACCCGGGACCCGTGGCTCGACAACGCCAAGATGGCGCTCGTGACCCTCGTCGTCGTCGGTCACTCGTGGGTGATGCTGCCCGACACCGCGGCCGTCGAGCACTGCTACGACTTCCTCTACGCCTGGCACGTCCCGGCGTTCGTCCTCGTGACCGGCTACCTCTCGCAGCGCTTCACCTACACCCGCGCGCGGATGTGGCAGCTGGTCCGCACCGTGGTGGTGCCCTACCTCGTCTTCGAGTGCGCGCTCGCGCTCTTCCGCATCTACGTCGGCGGCGAGGAGATGAACGACCTCTTCCGCGACCCGCACTGGCCGATGTGGTACCTCTCCGCCCTCTTCTTCTGGCGGTTGCTCACCCCGGTCTTCAAGCCGATGTGGGGTGGGCTGGCCGTCGCCGTCGTCGTCAGCCTCGTCGCCGGCATGTACGCCGGCGACACCCTCGACATCGCCCGCGTCCTCGGCCTGCTGCCGTTCTTCGTGATGGGCCTGAAGGCAACGCCCGAGCGGCTCGAGTGGCTGCGCCGCAAGCCCGCGCAGGTCGCCGCCGTCTGCGTCTTCGTCGGCATCTGGGTGCTCACCACCTGGACCGACGCGTGGGCGAGCACCGAGTGGCTCTACTACCGCTCCCGCTACGACGAGATGGGCTACGCCGACGACCTCCACGCCCTCCTGACCCGCGCGCTGGTCCTCGCGATCGGCACGCTCGGCGCGTGCGCCTTCCTCGCGCTGGTCCCGCGGGTCGGCGGCTGGTTCACCCGGATGGGCGCCTACACGCTGGTCGTCTACCTCTTCCACGGGTTCTTCGTGAAGTCCGCGGAGTACGCCGGCTACTCGGGGTGGGCCGACGAGCACGCCGTCATCGCCTTCGCGCTGACAACGGTCGCGGCGATCGCCCTGGCCCTGGCCCTCGCCAGCCGTCCGGTCGCATCGCGGCTCACCGAGCTGGTCGACCCGCTCGGCTACGGCGAGCGGCACGTCCGCCACGCGGTGGCGCTGACCGCCGCGAAGGACCAGGTCCAGCCCGAGGTCCAGGCCGAGATCGAGGCCGGCGTCGACGCGGGGCTGCACCACGACGTACGGGAGTCTGCGTCCCGCTAGCGTCCCGATAGCCTTTCCGGCATGGCTGGTGGTCTCTTCGCGCTGCTCGACGACGTCGCGGCGCTCGCGCGGATGGCCGCGGCCTCGATCGACGACGTGGGCGCGGCCGCCGGCCGGGCCACGACGAAGGCAGCGGGGGTCGTCGTCGACGACACTGCCGTGACGCCGCAGTTCGTCCACGGCGTGACCGCGGACCGCGAGCTGCCGATGATCAAGCGGATCACCATCGGCTCGCTGCGCAACAAGCTGCTCATCATCCTGCCGGTGGCGCTGCTGCTCAGCCAGTTCCTGCCCGGCCTGCTGACGCCGATCCTCATGGTCGGTGGTGGCTACCTCTGCTACGAGGGCGCGGAGAAGATCTGGGTGCGGCTGCGCGGCCACGACCACCACCCGGTGCCGGTCGGCGCCGAGGGGGAGGACGCCGAGAAGGCGATGACCTCCGCCGCGATCCGCACCGACCTGATCCTCTCCGCCGAGATCATGGTGATCGCGCTGAACGAGGTCACCGACGAGCCCTTCCTCAGCCGGCTGCTGATCCTGGTCGTCGTCGCCATCGCGATCACCATCGCGGTCTACGGCGTCGTCGCGATCATCGTGAAGCTCGACGACATCGGCCTGGCGCTGACCCAGCGCTCCACCGGCTTCCTCGGCCGGGTCGGCCACGCACTCCTGGTGGGGACCCCCCGCCTGCTGGCGGTCATCTCCGTGGTCGGCGTCGCCGCGATGCTCTGGGTGGGCGGCCACATCGAGCTGGTCGGGCTCGACGAGCTCGGCTGGCACGCGCCGTACGACTTCGTCCACGACGTCGAGCACCACGTCCACCACGCCCTCGAGGACGTCGCCGGCTGGCTCGCGGCGACGCTCGGCTGGCTGACCAACACCCTCCTCTCCGCGGCCTTCGGCCTCCTCGTCGGCGCGCTCCTCGTCGCCGTCGTCTCCGTGCTCCCGAAGCGGTCGGGCGCGCACTGACCGACCGGTGCAGGATTCACCGGTGCACCGGTGACTCCCGCACTTCTCAGGCGTTGCAACGCCCGAGAAGTGACGGACTTCCCTGAGAAGTACGCCGACAGCGCTTGCCCGACGGTTGTCCACAGATTGCCGGAGCCCGGTTTCGGTCCGCGCCGAGCCGGGGAATGATCGACGCCGTGACTGCATCTCGGGCGGTCGTTGCTGCGGTTGCCGCTGCCAGCCTGGTGCTCGGGGTCGCCTCCTGCGGGGAGGGCGCCCCCGAGCCCCGGCGGGCGCCCTCGTCGCCGGCCACCTCCTCGGTCGCCACGTCGCCCACGACCGAGCCGATCCCCGACATGCCTGAGGCAGCCCTTGGCCACGGGGAGTCAGCGGCTCGGGCATTCGTGAACTACTGGCTGACGGTTCTGAATTATTCGATCGAGAGCGGTGACACCACCAGACTCAGGTCCTTAAGTGCCGATCGCTGCAAGTCATGTGCGCTGATCGCTCAGACGATAGACGACACGTATTCAGCCGGCGGCGAGATGAGCGGGGGACTTTGGGAACCCAGGAGCGTCAGGCCGCTGCCGCTTGATCGAGGGGCAGACTGGGCTGGCTACGTCACCGCGGACATCTCGTCACAAACGGTGGCTGACGACAACGGGAAGTTGACGAAATACAAGGCCGGTCCTGGGTACATGTACGCATACGTCGCCGACAGTCCGAACGGCTGGCGAATGGTCTACCTGGACATACCTGTATGAGGGTCCTTCTCGCCAGTCTGCTGCTGCCTCTGGTGGTCCTTCTCCCGTCGGAGGCTGTCGCGGCGTGCGGCGGGTCGTCTGGGGTCGCAGCGACCAGTGCGCACAACGCAATCACCTTGGGCGCCCAGTTGAGCGTGCCTTCATGCGGATCCTCGTCGCATGTCATAGGTACATCGGATGTCCCTCCGCCGCGAGACTCCGATCTCGATGCGGTCTGTGTGCGCGAGGCGATCGTCTTGCAGGCTGATCCATTTGAGTACTGCGACCTCCCTCCGGACGCCGTCGTCCCCGCAGCGACCATCACCCCCGGCATCGTCGCCTCCGCCTTCCGACGCCTCCCGCTGCCGGGGGCGGAGCTGGTGGTGCAGCCGCCGGGCGGACGGACGCTGGTCAACTTCGACACGAACTTCTACACCGAGCGCGGGGAGATGACCCGGGTGGTGCACCTGCTCGGGCAGCGGGTGGAGCTCCGCATCCGGCCGAGCTCGTACGGCTGGCGGTTCGGCGACGGCGCCAGCCAGCAGAGCGACGGCCCGGGCGCGAGGTACCCCCACCTCGAGATCACCCACCGCTACCTGCGGAAGGGGCGGGTGCAGCCCAGCGTCGCGGTCACGTACGCCGCGGACTTCCGGGTCGGCGACGGGCCGTGGCGGCCGGTGGCGGGCACGGTGACCATCCCGGGTCGGACCGAGGCCCTGCGGGTCGTGACGGCGCGGCCGGTGCTGGTCGGCGACTGACACCGGGCCGGGGAGGCCAGGGGAGACCGAGCGGTCGCCGAGGATTCCGCCAACCGCGGACAGCGGGCCTACGCTGGTTCCCGTCCGCGTGGGAGATCCCGAGGCGCGCAGATGCGCGACGCAGACCCAGCTCCGCACCTCAGAGGAGACAACAGATGGACTTCAAGGTCGCCGACCTCAGCCTGGCCGACTTCGGCCGCACCGAGATCCAGCTCGCCGAGCACGAGATGCCCGGCCTGATGGCGATGCGCGAGCGGTACGCCGCGGAGCAGCCCCTCAAGGGCGCCCGCATCGCCGGCTCGCTGCACATGACGATCCAGACCGCGGTCCTCATCGAGACCCTGGTCGCGCTCGGCGCCGAGGTCCGCTGGGCCTCGTGCAACATCTTCTCCACCCAGGACCACGCCGCCGCCGCGATCGCGGTCGGCCCGAACGGCACTCCCGAGGACCCGCAGGGCGTCCCGGTGTTCGCGTGGAAGGGCGAGACCCTGGAGGAGTACTGGTGGTGCACCCGCCAGATCCTCGACTGGGCCGACGAGCAGCCGAACATGATCCTCGACGACGGCGGCGACGCCACCCTGCTGGTGCACCTCGGCGTCCAGGCCGAGAAGTCCGGCCAGGCGCCCGACCCGGCGACCGCCACGAGCCACGAGCAGAAGGTCATCTTCGACGTGCTCAACGAGCAGCTCGCGGCCAACGCGTCCTACTGGACCCCCAAGGCCAACGCCATCCAGGGCGTCACCGAGGAGACCACCACGGGCGTGCACCGTCTCTACGACATGATGAAGGAAGGCACGCTGCTCTTCCCGGCCATCAACGTCAACGACTCGGTGACCAAGTCCAAGTTCGACAACAAGTACGGCTGCCGCCACTCGCTCGTCGACGGCATCAACCGCGCGACCGACGTCCTCATCGGCGGCAAGGTCGCGGTCGTCTGCGGCTACGGCGACGTCGGCAAGGGCTGCGCGGAGTCGCTGCGGGGCCAGGGCGCTCGCGTCATCGTCACCGAGATCGACCCGATCTGCGCGCTGCAGGCCGCCATGGACGGCTACCAGGTCGCCACCCTCGAGGACGTCCTCGGCGTCGCGGACATCATCATCACCGCCACCGGCAACAAGGACGTCGTCACCGCCGACCAGATGTCGCGGATGAAGCACCAGGCGATCGTCGGCAACATCGGCCACTTCGACAACGAGATCGACATGGCCGGCCTCGAGTCGTACGCCGGGGTCGCCCGCAAGAACGTCAAGCCGCAGGTCGACGTCTGGACCTTCCCGGCCGGTAACTCGATCATCGTGCTCTCCGAGGGTCGCCTGATGAACCTCGGCAACGCCACCGGTCACCCGTCGTTCGTGATGTCCAACTCCTTCACCAACCAGGTGCTGGCGCAGATCGAGCTCTTCACCAAGCCGGCCGAGTACCCCGTCGGCGTCTACGTGCTGCCCAAGCACCTCGACGAGGAGGTCGCGCGCCTCCACCTCGAGTCGCTCGGCGTCAAGCTGACCACGCTGACCGACGCCCAGGCGTCCTACCTCGGCGTCGACGTGGCTGGCCCGTACAAGTCGGAGCAGTACCGCTACTGACCAGCGGGGGAGCAGCCGCCGGCGACCGGTCGGCTGGCACACTTGCTGACAGTATGGACAGCATGAGCGAGCCCGCCGGAGCTGCGTCCGGCCACCTGAGCGAGCCCTCGGCCAAGGGACGCATCCTCGTCGTCGACGACGATGCGTCCCTGGCCGAGATGCTCACCATCGTGCTGCGCCAGGAGGGCTTCGAGAGCCGGATGGTCGCGCGCGGCGACCTCGCGATGGACGAGTTCCGGGCCTACCGGCCCGACCTCGTGCTGCTCGACCTGATGCTGCCCGGCAAGGACGGCATCGACGTCTGCAAGGAGATCCGCGCCGAGTCCGGCGTCCCGATCGTCATGCTCACCGCGAAGGGCGACACCGTCGACGTGGTCGTCGGGCTCGAGTCCGGGGCGGACGACTACGTCGTCAAGCCGTTCAAGCCCAAGGAGCTCGTCGCGCGCATCCGGGCGCGGATCCGCCGCTTCGACGCGCCCACCCAGGAGAACCTCCTCATCGGCGACCTCTCGATCGACGTCGCCGGCCACTCCGTCGTCCGCGCCGGGGTGCCGATCAGCCTCACGCCGCTGGAGTTCGACCTCCTCGTCTGCCTGGCCCGCAAGCCGTGGCAGGTCTTCACCCGCGAGGTGCTCCTCGAGCAGGTCTGGGGCTACCGCCACGCGGCGGACACCCGCCTGGTCAACGTGCACGTCCAGCGCCTGCGCTCGAAGGTCGAGCACGACCCCGAGAACCCCGAGATCGTCGTGACGGTCCGCGGTGTGGGCTACAAGGCCGGAAACGCGTGACCCCGCATGCTGCACCTGAGGCCGAGCGGCACCCGCTGGCTCCCTGAGCCGGTACGCCGGGGTCTCACCTTCTGGCGTCGCTCGATCCAGGCCCGTGTCGTGGCGAGCACCCTGCTGCTCTCCGCCGCGGTGATCAGCATCGTCGGCTGGTACCTCGTCCAGCAGACCCGCGACGGCCTGCTTGACCACCGCGTCGACGCCGTCGTCGCCGAGGCCAACGACGAGACCGCCGACGCGCGCGACCGGCTCCTCGCGGTGCCCGGCACTGACGCCGACGCGGCCACCCAGAAGAGCGACCTGGTCACGCCGATCATCCAGCGCGGTGAGACCCGTGGCTTCTCGGTGGTGCTGGCCGGTCCGACCGGCGAGGGCGGCCGGATCGCCGACGGCGGCACCAACTCGACCCCGGGCCTCGCCACCAGCAGCGTCCCGCTCTCGCTCGAGGAGCACTTCGACGGGTCGAGCTCGACGGCGTGGACCTACACGACCATCCGCAGCACCGACGGCGACGGGGTCACCACCGCGCAGCCGGGCATCGTGGTCGGGTCGCAGGTCGTGCTGCCGGCCGACGCCCAGACCTACACGCTCTACTACCTCTTCCCGCTCGACGAGCAGGAGGAGACGCTGGCCCTCGTCACGCGCGCCCTCCTCACCGCCGCGATCCTGCTGCTGGTGCTGGTGGCGGGGATGACCTGGCTGGTCACCCGCCAGGTGGTCAGCCCGATCCGGCTGGCGCGGCGTACGGCGGAGCGGCTGGCGGCCGGCCAGCTGCAGGAGCGGATGAAGGTGGCCGGCGAGGACGACCTCGCGCGGCTCGCGACCTCGTTCAACCAGATGGCCAGCAACCTCCAGCGCCAGATCCGCCAGCTGGAGGAGCTCAGCCGGGTGCAGCGCCGCTTCGTCTCGGACGTGTCGCACGAGCTCCGCACCCCGCTCACCACCGTCCGGATGGCCGGCGACATGCTCCACGACGCCCGCCAGGACTTCGACCCGGCGACCGCCCGCGCCGCCGAGCTGCTGCAGACCGAGCTCGACCGCTTCGAGGTGCTGCTGGCCGACCTGCTCGAGATCAGCCGCTTCGACGCCGGTGCCGCCGTGCTCGAGCTCGACGACGTCAACCTCGTCGACGTCGCCCACCGGATCGTCGACGCCACCCGTCCGCTCGCCCAGCAGCGGCAGGTGACGGTGGTCGTCCGGGCGCCGGGCCACCCCTGCCTCGCCGAGGCCGACGTACGCCGGGTCGAGCGGATCGTCCGCAACCTGGTCACCAACGCGATCGACCACGCCGCCACCGACGGCGTCGACCCGGGCATCGTGGTCCAGGTCGACGGCGACGAGCACGCCGCCGCGATCGCGGTGCGCGACTACGGCGTCGGCCTCGCCCCGGGCGAGGCGTCGATGGTCTTCAACCGCTTCTGGCGCGCCGACCCGGCGCGGGCCCGCACCAGCGGCGGCACCGGTCTCGGCCTCTCGATCTCGCTCGAGGACACCCACCTCCACGGGGGCTGGCTCCAGGCCTGGGGCCGGCCGGGCGAGGGTGCGCAGTTCCGCCTGACGCTGCCGCGCCGCGCGGGCCAGGTGCTCCGCCACAGCCCGCTGCCGCTCGTGCCCGCCGACGTGACGGAGCCCGTCTCGTGAGCGCGCGACGTACCCCCCTGGTCGGCGTCGTGCTGTGCGCCGCGCTGCTCCTGAGCGGGTGCCTGAGCATGCCCACCAGCGGCCCGGTCGTGCAGACCCGGTCGGACGGCGGGACCGACCGGATCCGCGGCGGCTACATCGACCCGAAGCCCCCGCAGGCCGGCGACACCCGGGCCGGGATCGTCCGGGGCTTCCTGGAGGCGATGCAGGCCTATCCCGTCCAGGCCAACACCGCCAAGGAGTTCCTCTCCCAGGACGCCGCGGCCAGCTGGAACCCCGAGAACCAGACCATCACCTACGCCGACTTCGCGCCGCTGCGCGAGACCCCCAACGGCGTCGCGGTCACGCTGCCCGACCCGCACCACCTCGACGCGCAGGGCGCGTGGCAGGGCTCGCTGCCCATGTCCGAGCGCACCATCGACTTCCCGATGACCTACGAGGACGGGGAGTGGCGGATCGACGCCGCCCCGGACGCGCTGATCGTGCCGGAGTCGTGGTTCGAGCAGCGGTACCAGGCGGCGTCGCTCTACTACTTCGACCCGACCGCGCAGATCCTCGTGCCGGAGCCGGTCTACGTCTCCAGCGGGCAGCAGCTGGCCAGCAACCTCGTCCAGGCGCTGCTGCTCGGACCGGGACCGACGCTGGACCGGGTGTCGCAGAGCTTCGTCCCCGCCGGCATGAAGCTCTCGCTCTCGGTCGACGTCTCGGACGACGGCATCGCGGACATCGGGCTCCGAGGGGACGCGGCCCAGCTCACGCCTCAGTCGACCGAGCTGATGATGGTCCAGCTCGCCTGGACCCTGCGTCAGGTGCGCGGGATCACCGCGCTCCGGGTCTCGATCAACACCGAGGCGCTCGCCCTCCCGGGAGGGGTCAGTGCCTACCGGATCGACGGCGGCGCGCAGTACGACCCAGCGGGCGCCAACGCCAGCCCCCTCCTCTACGCCTTGCGCAACGGCCGGCTGTCCTCGGGTGCGTCCGGCGGGGCGATCGAGCCGGTGAGCGGACCGATGGGCGCCGCCGCCGTCGGCATCCGGACCGTCGGGATCAGCCTGGGCGCCGGCACGGCGGCCGGCGTCACCGACGACGGCCGGTCGGTCCTGGAGGCGCCCGTCAGCGGCGCCGACAAGGGCAAGGTCGTGACGGCGTACGACGATGGCACGGATCTGCTGCCACCGGTGTGGGACTTCGCGAGCCGACTCTGGCTCGTCGACCGCACCCCCGACGGCGCGGTCGTGAGCTGGGTGGCCGGCGGGGACAGCCAGACCGTCGACATCCGCGGCATCAGCGGCGCGGACGTCCGCAGCTTCACGGTGTCGCGCGACGGCACCCGGCTCGTCGCCGCCGTACGCCGCCCGGCCGGCTTCGCGGTCGTGGTCAGCCGGATCGCCCACAACCGCAACGGCCGGGTCCTCTGGGCGACGGCGGCGCACACGATCGTCGGCGTCCCGGACAACGACCTGCCGGTGCGCACGGTCACCTGGCGCAGCCCGACCGCCCTGGCGATCCTCAGCCCGTTCTCGTCCTCGCTCGCCCAGGTCGGCTCCGCGACGGTCGACGGCTCGCCCGCCGCCGACAACGCCACCCGCACCGTTCCCGGCAAGCTGCGCGACCTCGCCGGCTCCCCGTCCGCCGACGACACGGTCTACGGCGTCACCCCGAACAGCCTGGTCGACCTCTCGACGTCCGTTCCCCGTGCCTCCGGCCTGGCCGACGGCGTCACCTACGTGACCTACGCCGGCAGCGGCTGATCCACAGGCGCCGCCGCCGCGGTTGAGACGGCGGTCCTGGGGTGGTGCGATCGGAGCGTGGCCGGCAGCGGGTTCCGCGACGTCGTCGACGGCGGGGTCGACCTGCTGCTCGGCGGCCGCTGCGTCGGCTGCGCCCGGCCCGGCCGCGTGCTCTGCGAGCCGTGCGCGGCCACGCTGCCCGACTCGCTGCCCGACGGAGGCCGGCCCGCCTGGCCGACGCCGGTGCCGGCCGGTCTGGTGCCGCCGTGGGCGGCGGGGGAGTACGCCGGCGTCGTGCGGGCGATGGTGGTCGGCCACAAGGAGCGCCGGCTGCTCGGCCTCCGGCCGCCGCTGGCCCGCCTGCTCGCCGTCGCCGTCGCGGCGGCCGTCGCCGACCTCCCACCCGGCCCGGTGGTGCTGGTGCCCGTGCCGTCCCGCCGGGGCAGCGCCCGCGCCCGCGGCCACGACCCGCTCGGCGCCGTCACCCGCGCCGCGGGCCGACGGCTGCGGGCCGAGGGGCGCGACGTACGCGTCGCGCCCCTGCTGCGCAGCCGGTCCGGCGTGGTCGACCAGGCCGGCCTCGACGCCGCCGCCCGGGCCGCCAACCTGGCCAGCTCGATGTGCTGCCCGACGGGTCCGCTCCGCCGGCTCGCGGCGCGCACACCTGCGGCCCGGGTGGTCGTCTGCGACGACGTGATCACCACCGGGGCGACCCTCCGGGAGGCCCAGCGCGCGCTCGAGGGAGTGGGTCTCACGGTCGTCGCCGCGGCCGCGGTGGCGGCGACACGCCGACGTTCGAGCGGTCGGGACCTCCGGCCCCTTTCATCACTTGAGGGGAGGGTCTAACGTCTGTGCATGGAGTCCGTCCGGGTCCGTGGTTGCGTCGTCGAGGCGCTCCGGGAGTCCCGGGCGCTGAGCCGGCAAGCCGATGCCAGTCGCAGGCGAAACGGTCCACGTAAGTCGGTCCGCCCCCGTCGGGGGAGCGGTCGGCGAGCACGGTGCGGCTTAGTCGTAAGTCCTGCCCCGGCCCCGTCGTCAGACACGACGGACGCCGGGAGAAGGCCGTTAGTGGCGGAGAAGCTGCGGAAGCCTCAGCAGGCGAGTGTGGGGTCGAAGACCAGGTCGGCCGGACGGACTCCACCCACCTTCGTCGGTGTCCTCGGAGGACGCCGGTTCCCCGGCACGCCCGAAGGAGGTCGTGCGCGGGGCTGACCGATAAACCCCCACTCATGGGGTCAGTGCAATCGGGAGGTTCACATGGAAGTTGTGGTCACGGGTCGTCACTGCGAGCTGTCCGATCGGTTCCGCAGTCACGTCGAGGAGAAGCTGGCGAAGCTCGAGAAGCACGATCATCGGATCATCCGGATGAACGTCGAGGTCGAGTGTGAGAAGAACCCGCGCCAGGCCGACCGCGCCGTACGTCTCCAGCTGACGGCGCTCTCGAAGGGGCCCGTGATCCGGGCCGAGGCGTGCGCGGCCGACAAGATGGCCGCCCTCGACCTCGCGCTCGACAAGATGGCCGCGCAGATGCGCCGGGCCGCCGACCGGCGCCGGGTGCACAAGGGCGGCCGGACCCCCGTGTCCGTGGGCGCCGCGCTCGCGGACGACCAGGAGCTCGTGCCGGAGTCGCTCGAGGACGAGCTGGTGACCGACCGGCAGGTCGGCCCGATCACGGTGACCGGCGACGGTCCGCTCGTCGTCCGCGAGAAGACCCACCCGGCCAGTCCGATGACCCTCGACCAGGCCCTCTACGAGATGGAGCTCGTCGGTCACGACTTCTACCTCTACGTCGACAAGGAGAACGATCGGCCCGCAGTCGTGTACCGCCGGCGCGGATACGACTACGGTGTGATCTCGCTGGACGTGGAGGCGACCGTCTGAGCACCGGCCGGGCCCGGTGCCCGGCAATCCAGGCGGTGCTGCGCGGTCCGCTCCACAAGGACGGGATGGCCCTTTCGGGCCATCCCGTTCGCATGCCCCGCCCCCCGCACGCGCGCGCCGGGGGGTCCACCCGTGCCATGATGCACAGGTGGCCGAGCCGACTGACGCCGATCGTGAGCCGATTCGCGTGCTCGTGGTCGACGACCAGGAGCTCTTCCGTCGCGGTCTGACGATGCTGCTGGCCGTCGAGCCCGGCATCGAGGTCGTGGGCGAGGCCAGCGACGGGCTGGAGGGCACCGCCCTCGCCGAGCGCACCGCGCCCGACGTCGTGCTCCTCGACATCCGGATGCCCAAGCGCTCCGGCATCGAGGCCTGCGTGGCGATCAAGGAGACCGTCCCGTCGGCCAAGATCGTGATGCTCACCGTCTCCGACGAGGAGGCCGACCTCTACGAGGCGGTCAAGAGCGGCGCCGCCGGCTACCTCCTCAAGGACTCCTCGATCGAGGAGGTCGCCCAGGCCGTGCGCGTGGTCGCCGACGGCCAGTCGCTGATCAGCCCCTCGATGGCGGTCAAGCTGATCGACGAGTTCAAGCAGATGCTGCGCCCCGAGCGCGACCACGTCCCCGGGCTCCGGCTCACCGACCGCGAGCTCGAGGTGCTCCGGCTGGTGGCCAAGGGCATGAACAACCGGGAGATCGCCAAGGAGCTCTACATCAGCGACAACACGGTGAAGAATCACGTGCGCAACATCCTCGAGAAGCTCCAGCTGCACTCCCGGATGGAAGCCGTCATGTATGCCGTCAAGGAGAAGCTCCTCGATCTGCCCTGACGCCCATCACGCACTCTGGCTGCGTTGTCGTCCCTCGACGGCCCGCTCCGCTCAAAGGCCGCCTTCGGTCCTCCGCCTTGCCAGAGCACGCGCTGGACGCCAGGGTCACTGACACTCAGGGATTCTGACGGGGACTGTCCGTGGGCTCCTCTAGCCTCACTGCATGCCCCGGGAGTCGATGTCCGTCGCGCAGGCGCGTCGTACGGCGCTCGCCGCCCAGGGCTTCCTCGACAAGCCCCACGCCGAGCCGACGATGCGCACCCTGCAGCGCACCCTCGAGCGCACCGGGGTGCTCCAGGTCGACTCGGTCAACGTCCTCCAGCGCGCCCACTACATGCCGCTCTACTCGCGGATGGGCCCCTACGACCCCGAGCTGCTGCGCCGCGCCTCGGAGCGACGCCCGCGCCGGATGGTCGAGTACTGGGCGCACGTCCAGGCCTTCATGCCGGTCGAGCTCTGGCCGGTGATGCAGCACCGCATGGAGGACTACCGCGCCAAGCGGGGCAAGTGGGGCTTCGTCGCCGCGACCGAGGAGGTGATCGCGCTGGAGAAGAGCCTGCTCGCCGAGATCGCCGACCGCGGCGCCTCGACCGCGCGCGACCTCGATGACGGCCTGCCGCGGGAGAAGGACAACTGGGGCTGGAACTGGTCCGAGACCCGCCGCGTCCTCGACTACCTCTACACCTCCGGCCAGGTGGCGATCGCGGGCCGCAACAGCCAGTTCGAGATCCGCTACGACCTGCCCGAGCGGGTGATCCCGCCGGCCGTCCTCGCGCTGCCGACGCCCACCCGCGCGGAGGCCGGCCGCGAGCTGGTCCGCCGGGCCGCCCGCTCCCACGGAGTCGCGACGATCCAGGACCTGCGCGACTACTACCGCATGGAGGTCGCCGACACCGCGACCGCCGTCGCCGAGCTCGTCGAGGAGGGCGAGCTGCTCCCCGTGCAGGTGGCCGGGTGGAAGCGCCCCGCCTACCTCCACCGCGACGCCCGCCTCCCGCGCCGGGTCGACGCCCGGGCGCTGCTCAGCCCCTTCGACCCCGTCGTGTGGGAGCGGGCGCGCACCGAGTCGCTCTTCGACTTCCACTACCGCATCGAGATCTACGTGCCGGCCGAGCTGCGGGTGCACGGCTACTACGTGCTGCCCTTCCTCCTCGGCGACCGCATCGTCGCGCGCGTCGACCTCAAGGCCGACCGGCAGTTCGACGCCGGGGCGGGGCGGCTGGTGGTCAAGGGCGCGTACGCCGAGCCGGGTGCTCCCGGTGAGACCGCCGAGGAGCTGTCGGCCGAGCTGCGTCGGCTCGCCGACTGGCTGGGCCTCGCCTCGATCACGGTCGAGCCGCGCGGCGACCTGGCGCCCCTGCTCCGTCCCTGATCGCCGCCTCCAGCGCGTCGGCGCCGGCCGCGACCGCGTCGGTCGCCCGGATCGCCGCCCCAAGTCGGGCCGCTGCCCCGCGGTGCGGTCCGTCGGCGAGCAGGGCGGCGAGCGCGGCGCGCAGCTGGGCGGGAGCGGCCTTCGGGGAGATCGTCGCGCCGGCGCCGGCGGCCTGGATGCTGCGCCCCATCACCCGGTGGTCCGACTTCGGGTCGAGCGGGACCACGAGGACCGGCACGTCGTGGGCCAGCGCGGCCATGGTCGAGCCGTGCCCACCGTGGGTCACGAGCACCGACGCATCCGGCAGCACCTCGGCGTGCGGCAGCCAGCGATGCACCTCCACACCCGGGCGGTCCCGCAGGTCGTCGGGGGAGACGACCGGCCCGGTCGAGACGAGGACGCGGGCGTCCAGCCCCTCGGTCGCGTCGACCAGCCGCTGGAGCACCCGCGCCATCCCGCCGTACCCGAAGGTGCTGAGGCTGATCACGACCGTGGGCTCGGCCCCGACCCGGGGTGACCAGTCGACCACCGGGCCGACCTGACGCAGGTTCGGCGCCGAGGTCGGGTCCAGCTCGGGGAGCGTGGTCAGCACCCGTACGGCCGCCGCGTCGAGCGCGGCACGGGGCGCGAGCCGGCGCAGCCGGAGGTTGAGGCCCATCGGGCCGCCGAGGATCCCGGACCGGTAGGCCGCGTCGTACATGTGCTCGAGGACGGCGTACCGCAGCCCGGCGCGGCGCGCGGCGTCCATCGCGCCGAAGGCGAGGGCGTCGACGACCACCAGGTCGGCGGGGCGGTCGGCGACGGCGCCGAGGAGGTCCCGGCCGGTGCCCCGGTCGGCGAAGGTGCCGAGCATCCGCAGCGCGGAGTAGTCGCGCGCGGAGTCGAAGGGACGCAGGTGGTGCGAGGGGACCACGTCGAGGCCCGTCGCGGCCAGCGTCGCGGTCTGGGTCGGGTGGCCGAGGAAGCGGACGGAGTGGCCCCGGCCGACCAGCTCGTGGGCGAGCGCGACGGCGGGCGGCACGTTGCCGCCGCCGTCCCAGGTGACGAAGAGGACGTCGGACATGGGTGCTCCCGGTGACAGGTGGGATCAGTGGGCGAGCAGGGCGCGGACGAGGGTGTCGACGCGCTCGTGGGTGGTGGCGAGGTCGAGCCCGCGGTCGCGGCGCAGCTGCTTCCACGTGTAGACGTCGGTCGCGACGGCGAGGAGGTCGAGGAGCTCCTCGCGCGCCCGGTCGTGGGAGGGCAGGAAGGGGGCGAAGGCGCTCGCGACCCAGGCGCGGTGGAACTCCCGGCCGCGGTCGGTGACCTCGCGGGTCACCGCGTCCTCGTGCTCCTCGGCGAGCATCAGGAGCACCGCGTCGCCGCGCAGCTCGTAGTGGTCGAGCACGGTGCGGATCGCGGCGTCGATGTCGCCGACGGGGGTACGCCGCTCCTCGGCGACGATCGCGACGGCGTGCTGCCGGACCGCCTCGACCAGGCCGGCCCGGCTCTCGAACCGGCGCAGCAGCGTCTGCACGCTCACCCCGGCCGCCGCGGCCACCGCGTCGAGGGTGATCGCGGAGACCGGCCGGGTCTCGGCCAGCGCCAGGGCGGCCTCGATGATCCGGGTCCGGGTCTGCTCGACGGCCTCGGCCCGGGCGGTCATGGTGTAGCGGCGCGTGGTTTTCATGTCAGTGCCCATTGACATCGATGCCGGATATTCGTGTCAATAGGCATTGACGCGAATGCCCAGGTCTGCCGATGGCGGTTAGGGCACGCTTCGGCCGCTGGGTAGAGTGGCGCCGCTCGACCATCCGCGGCTACTTCCAGGAAGTGGACACACGTGCCTGCCATTCTCGACAAGATCCTCCGCATCGGCGAAGGCAAGATCCTGCGCCAGCTCGAGGCCGTCGCGCAGGCGGTCAACGCCATCGAGGACGACTTCGTGGCGATGACCGACGAAGAGCTCCAGGGCATGACCGACGAGCTCCGCAAGCGGCACGAGGACGGCGAGTCCCTCGACGACCTGATGCCGGAGGCGTTCGCGACCGTCCGCGAGGCCGCCCGCCGGGTGATCGGCCTGCGTCCCTTCGACGTCCAGATCATGGGTGGCGCCGCGCTTCATCTTGGCAACATCGCCGAGATGAAGACCGGTGAGGGCAAGACCCTCGTCGCGGTCGCGCCGGCCTACCTCAACGCCCTGGCCGGCAAGGGCGTCCACGTCGTCACCGTCAACGACTACCTGGCCAAGTACCAGTCCGAGATGATGGGCCGCGTCCACCACTTCCTCGGCCTCACCGTCGGCGTGATCCTCCCGGAGATGCGTCCCGACGCCCGGCGCGCGGCGTACGACTGCGACATCACCTACGGCACCAACAACGAGCTCGGGTTCGACTACCTCCGCGACAACATGGCGGGCTCGATCGAGGAGTGCGTCCAGCGCGGCCACAACTTCGCGATCGTGGACGAGGTCGACTCGATCCTCATCGACGAGGCGCGCACCCCGCTCATCATCAGCGGCCCGACCCAGGACGACGTGGCCTGGTACGCCGAGTTCGCCAAGATCGCGCGCACCCTCGTCAAGGACGAGGACTACGAGGTCGACGAGAAGAAGCGCACCATCTCGGTGCTCGAGCCCGGCATCACCAAGGTCGAGGACCAGCTGGGCATCGACAACCTCTACGACTCGGTCAACACCCCGCTGATCTCCTTCATGAACAACTCCATCAAGGCCAAGGAGCTGTTCCGCAACGACAAGGAGTACGTCGTCATGAACGGCGAGGTGCTCATCGTCGACGAGCACACCGGCCGCATGCTGGCCGGCCGCCGCTACAACGACGGCCTCCACCAGGCCATCGAGGCCAAGGAGGGCGTGACCGTCCGCGAGGAGTACCAGACCCTCGCCACGATCACCCTCCAGAACTACTTCCGCATGTACGACAAGCTCTCCGGCATGACCGGTACGGCCATGACGGAGGCCTCGGAGTTCGACAAGATCTACGAGCTCGGCGTGGTCCCGATCCCGACCAACAGGCCGATGGCGCGCATCGACCAGCCCGACCTGGTCTACCGCACGGAGGAGGCCAAGTACGACGCGGTCGTCGACGACATCGCCGAGCGCCACGAGAAGGGCCAGCCGGTACTGGTCGGCACCGTGTCGGTCGAGAAGTCCGAGCACCTCTCGCAGAAGCTGCGCAAGCGCGGCATCCCGCACTCCGTGCTCAACGCGAAGGTCCACGCCGACGAGGCGAAGATCGTCGCGATGGCCGGCCACCGGGGCGCCGTCACGGTCGCGACCAACATGGCCGGTCGAGGCACCGACATCATGCTCGGCGGCTCGACCGAGTTCCTCGCCGACCAGGAGCTGCGCAAGCAGGGCCTCGAGCCGTCCGGCGAGACCGCCGAGCAGTACGACGAGGCCTGGCCCGCGATGCTCGAGCGGATCAAGGAGCAGGTCGCGACCGAGCACGACGAGGTCCGTGAGCTCGGCGGCCTCTACGTCGTGGGCACCGAGCGCCACGAGTCGCGGCGCATCGACAATCAGCTCCGCGGTCGTTCCGGCCGCCAGGGCGACCCGGGTGAGTCGCGCTTCTACCTGTCGCTGCAGGACGAGCTGATGCGGCTCTTCAAGTCCGACTGGGTCGACCGCGTGCTCCAGGTGCTGAAGATCCCGGACGACGTCCCGATCGAGAACAAGCGCGTCACCAGCGCCATCGCCAACGCGCAGGGCCAGGTGGAGTCGCAGAACTTCGAGTCCCGCAAGAACGTCCTCAAGTACGACGACGTCATGGACCGCCAGCGCAAGGTGATCTACGGCGAGCGCCGCGAGGTCCTCGAGGGCAAGGACCTCCAGGAACAGATCCGGACCTTCCTCGACGACACCGTCGAGGGCTACGTCCGCGGCGCGACGCAGGAGTTCTCCGAGGAGTGGGACCTCGACGCCCTGTGGACCGCGCTCGGCCAGATCTACCCGGTCGGCGTCGACCAGGAGAAGGTCATCGCCGACGCCGGCGGCCTCGACCACATCGACCAGCAGGAGCTCCTGGACCTCCTCAAGGAGGACGCCAACCTCGCCTACGACGCCCGCGAGGACGCCATCGGCGAGGTCGTGATGCGCGAGCTGGAGCGCCGGGTCGTGCTCTCCGTGCTGGACCGCAAGTGGCGCGAGCACCTCTACGAGATGGACTACCTCCGCGAGGGCATCTACCTGCGCGCCTACTCCCAGCGCGACCCGCTGGTCGAGTACCAGCGCGAGGGCTTCGACATGTTCGCCGCGATGATGGACGGCATCAAGGAGGAGTCGGTCGGCTTCCTCTTCAACCTCGACGTCCAGGTGGAGGTTGAGGAGGAGGAGATCGAGGAGGACGAGGTCGAGGAGCCCATGGCCCGCCACCTCCCCTCGGCCGAGCAGCCGAGCATCAAGGCCAAGGGCCTGGAGGTGCCGAAGCAGCCGCAGAACCTCTCCTACTCCGCCCCGTCGGAGGACGGCGAGGCCGCGGTCACGGCCACCTCGGTCGCCGCCGAGGACGAGTTCGCCGGCACCGGTCGCAACGACAAGTGCCCCTGCGGCTCGGGCAAGAAGTACAAGCAGTGCCACGGCCGCCCCGGCGGCCCGACCGGCCTCACGGCGCGCGTCTCCTAGCCGCGACGACTCGTTGGTCGAGTAGCGAGCGCCAGCGAGCGTATCGAGACCTCTGAGACTCAACAGACGGCGGCGATCTCCGGATCACCGCCGTCTGTCGTCTCACCGGGTCTCGATACACCGCGTCGCGACCTCGCAGGCTCGGTCGCGGCGGCACTCGACCTGGTAGGCCGCGTGCCGACGAGCTCCGCTCGTCGACGCTGCCTACGCAAACTCCAGCGCCGTGCAGCACCAACGGCGCTCGCCGGGGTGCTCCGGCTCCAGGCCGACCCAGCGGCCGGTGGAGCGGGCCGCGAGCCGCTCGAAGCGGGCGGCGAGGGCGCGGGAGCGGTCGCCGTACCGCACCCGGACGCTGACCTCGACGACGTCGCCGGAGATGAAGCAGGTGCGGACGCCCTGCACCCGCGGCCGGACCGGCTGCACCCGCCCCTGACCGGGCTGGTGCCGCCCGGCGTGCGCGACCAGCCGCGCCCGGCGGTCGAGGTCCTCGAAGACGTCGCGGCTGCTCCAGCGCAGCAGCTGGCTGACCGGACGGTCACCACCGACGATCTCGACGGCCGCCTGCGCGTAGCGGTGCACCCACTGCTCGGCCTCCCCGCGGGTCCGGGAGCCGATGTCGATCACGTCCGCCGAGCGGCGGCCCTCGTGGCGCCGGAGCTCGGGCGGGTCCTGGCGCGGCTGCAGGTCGAGGGCGAGGGTGCCCTGGACGCTGCTGACCGGGACCGGTCGCGGCACCGGGAGCGGGATCACCGTGGACTGGGACATCGTGGTTACCTCCGGGACGGGCGGTCAGGCGTGGGCAGCCGCAACCGCTGGGCGGGACGGATCAGGTCGGGGTCGGGGCCGATCTCGGCCCGGTTGAGGCGGTAGATCTCGCGCCAGTGGGCGTCCACGGCGGCGTCGCCGGCGCCCGGTCCGAGGTCCGCCGCGGCGATCGACCAGAGCGAGTCGCCGGCCGTGACCCGGACGCCGGTGGCGGGCGTGCTCCGGGGTGCCCGGTGCATCCGGCCGAGGGTCAGGACCGCACCGCCCGGGAGCCCGCCGAGGGCTCGGTCGGGGTAGGGCAGCCCGGTGATCGGGGCGTGGTCCTCGTGCGGGGCGCCCGGGGTGGCGTCGGCGGGCGTGACCGCGCCGGCCACGAGGGCGACCCCGCAGGCGGCGAGCACGACCCGGCGGACCGGGGCCGGTACGCCGCGGACCGTGGTGCGGCCGCGCACGGCGGCGATCGCGATCACGCACGTGGTCAGCCACAGCCAGGCGGTGGCGAGGAGCGCGACCGCGGCGCAGGCGGCGACCAATGCACCGTCGGGCGTGGCTCGCGCCCCGAGCAGGCCCGGGCCGGCCACCACCACGATCGTCGCGGCGGCCGCGCTCGCGGCACCGACGACGGCGAGTGCACGGGGGAGCGTGGGTCCGGTCAAGGTCATGGCCCGAGATACCAATCCTTGTGTTTGCGTCTGTTTGCATCAGGAAACGCTTGTTCAACGACGATGTCAACCGCTTGTGCACAGCCACGTCGTGACCAGCGCCGCACCTTGGACCGGCTGCTTGGATGGGTCGGGTTGATCGATCGGGGTGCTGGGACCAGCCACACGCAGGAGACGAGATGCCGTCCTCGGGTCGTCCTCCGGCGCTCACGCGCCGCAGCCTGTTGTGGGGTGCCGCCGGCAGCGCGACCGGCGCCGGCCTGCTGGCCGCGGCCGCCGGCTACGCCACCGCGACCGGGTCCGGGCACCGACGGGCCGCCGCCCCCACGCCCAACGTGCTGTGGATCATCACCGACGACCAGACCCGGCGGATGCTCAAGCTGATGCCGCGGACGATGGACGGCCTGGTGGCCCGCGGCACCAACTTCGTCAACGGCTACGTGGCCGTGCCGTGGTGCGGCCCGTCGCGGGCCACGATGCTCACCGGCATGTACGCGCACAACCACGGGGTGGTCTCCAACGACACCCTGCCGCTCTTCCTCCACAAGGGCCTCGATCACGACACCGTGGCCACCCGGATGGCGGCCGCCGGCTACACCAACGGCTACTTCGGGAAGTACCTCAACGGCCACGGCAAGGAGCCGTCGTACGTCGCGCCCGGCTGGTCCCGCTGGGTCACCACCCTCGACCACGTCGACGCGGTCAACGTCGACGGGGAGGTGCGCCCGCAGGAGGTGCATCGCGGTGCGGCCCCCGACCACCTGGCCGCGCGCCAGTGCCGGGTCTTCCTGCGCGACCACGCCGCCGAGCCGTGGTTCGCGGTGTTCGCGCCGACCAGCCCGCACGACCCCTACCGCCCGAGCCGTCGGCACCGGCACGACTTCGACGACGTGGTGTGGGACCCGCCGGCCTTCAACGAGGCCGACATGAGCGACAAGCCCGCGTTCCTCCAGTCGCTGCCGCCGCAGGACCTGCTCACGATGCGGCGGATCTACGAGGGCAAGCTCGAGGAGCTGCAGGACCTCGACGACCAGGTCGACCGGCTCCTGCAGACGCTCGCCGACACGGGGCAGCTCGATCGCACCGTGATCATGCTGGTCTCCGACAACGGCTACCTGCTCGGCGAGCACCGGCTCTTCCAGAAGAAGCAGCCCTACGAGGAGTCCACGGGCGTCCCGTTCGTGGTGAGCGGCCCCGGCGTACCGGCCGGGGAGTCGACCGCACTGGTCAGCACCGCCGACCTGATGCCGACGACGCTCGCGCTGGCCGGCCTCGATCCCGACGCGGGCCGTGCCCTCGACGGGAGGTCGATGCTCGACGGCCTGCGCTCCGGCAGCTGGGCGGGCTGGCGCCGGCGCCTCTACTCCGAGAACCCCAAGCTCGGCTGGTCGATGCTCCGGCAGGACAGCTTCGCCTTCATCGACTGGTACGCCGAGGGCGGGGCGGTCGAGCTCTACGACCTCGACGACGACCCGTACCAGATGCGCTCCGTCGCCGGCGAGGTCGACGTCACCGGCTACCGGGACGTGACGGATGCCCTGCGCGACGCCGCGGGACGCTCGCTGCGGGCACTCGAGGTGTAGGGCGCGGCTCCAGGCGCCCCGGTACGGTGCTGCGCGTGACCTGGGAGGAAGAGCTCTTCGCGCTCCTCGACGACCTCGAGGGACAGGCGGAGGCGCTCTACGACGCCGAGCGGGAGGCCGAGCTGGCCGACCGGAGCCGGGCGGAGTACCAGCAGGTCACCCTGGCGGGCCGGCTCGCGGCCACGGTCGGTGCGGAGGTCGCGCTCGACGTGCTCGGTGTCGGCGTCGTGACCGGGGTGCTCGAGCGCGTCGCGACCGGATGGTGCCTGGTCGGCGGCGCGGGTCAGGACTGGGTGGTCCGGCTCGACGCCGTCGCCGCCGTCCACGGCGCCTCGCCCCGGGCGCTCCCCGAGGTCGCCTGGTCGCCGCTGGCCCGGCTCGGGCTCGGCGCCGCGCTCCGGCGGGTCGCCGACGCGGGCGACCGGTGCGTCGTCCACCTGGTCGACGGGCGCCGCCACGACGGTCGGGTCCACCGGGTCGGCGCGGACTTCGCCGAGCTGGTCGTGGGGGAGGGCCGCGAGGTCCTCGTCGCGTTCGCCACCCTCGCCGCGGTGCAACGGCGGGACTGAGCGCCAGGACCTAGGTCGCGTCGTCGTCGTACGGCGGCCGCTCGCCCTCGCCGAGGGGCCGCTGGCCCCTCCGGGCACGCCGGGCGGGGGCCTCGTCCTCGTCGTCCTCCGCCATCGCCTCGGCGATGTGCTTGCGGACGATCTCCCGCGGGTCCAGGTCGCGCAGCTCGAGGTCGGCGAACTCCGGACCGAGCTCGGCGCGCAGCTCGTCACGAGCCGCGTTGGCCATCGAGCGCGCCTGCCGCATGAGTCGCCCCGCCTGCCGCGCGAGGTCGGGCAGCTTGTCGGGACCGAAGACCATCACGGCGACCACGAGGATCACCGCGAGCTCCGGTAGGCCGATCCCGAACACGCTGCAGAACCTACTGCGTCAGAACTTGCTCGTGGGCGTCAGGCCCAGCTGCATGCCGGCGAGCCCGCGGCCGCGGCCCGCGAGACGGGTCGCGATCGCGGTGAGCGCGACGGCTCCGGGGGCCGTGGGGTCGGCGTCGACGATCGGCTTGCCGACGTCGCCGCCCTCGCGCAGCGAGGTGTCCAGCGGGATCTCGCCGAGCACGGGCACGTCGTACCCGAAGCGCTGCGACAGCGTCTCGGCGACCCGCGCGCCGCCGCCGGAGCCGAAGATCTCCAGCCGGTGGTCGGTGCCATCGGCGGCGCAGTGCGGGCACGGGAGGTAGCTCATGTTCTCGACGACGCCGACCACGCGCTGGTGCATCATCGAGGCCATCGTGCCGGCCCGCTCGGCGACCTCCGCGGCAGCCTCCTGCGGGGTGGTCACCACGACCACCTCGGCGCCCGGCAGGTGCTGGCCGAGCGAGATCGCGATGTCGCCGGTGCCCGGCGGCAGGTCGAGGAGCAGCGCGTCGAGGTCGCCCCAGTAGACGTCGGCGAGCATCTGCACGAGCGCCCGGTCGAGCATCGGGCCGCGCCAGGCGACGACCTGGTCGCGGCGGGGCTTCAGCATCCCGATCGAGATCACCGAGACGCCGCTGGCGGTCGGGACCGGCATGATCAGGTCGTCGACCTGGGTCGGGCGCTGGTCGGCGACGCCGAGCATGGCCGGGACCGAGTGGCCGTAGATGTCCGCGTCGACGACGCCGACCTTGAGGCCCTGCCCGGCCAGTGCCAGGGCGAGGTTGACGGTCACCGAGGACTTGCCGACGCCGCCCTTGCCGCTGGCGATCGCGTAGACCTTGGTGAGCGACCCGGGCTGGGCGAACGGGATCTCGCGCTGCGCCTTGCCGTCGCTGAGGATGTCCTTGAGGCCGGCGCGCTGCTCGGCGGTCATCACGCCCAGCGACAGGTCGACGTCGGTCACGCCGGCGACGCCCGCGACGGCGGCGGTCACGTCGCGGTTGATGGTGTCCTTGAGCGGGCAGCCGGCCACGGTCAGCAGGACGGTCAGCCGGACCACGCCGGCGTCGTCGACCTCGACGGACTCGACCATCCCGAGCTCGGTGATCGGACGCTTGATCTCGGGGTCCTGGACGGTCGCGAGGGCCGCCTGGACGTGCTCGAGGGTGGTGGTGCTCATGATCGCCGAGTCTACGGTGGGGTCAGGCGCCGGCCACGCCGGCGTCGTCATCCTCCGCGTGACCCTTCACACTCTCCAGCGCCCGCTCGTCCAGGTCGGCGAGCAGCGAGCGCAGCTCGGAGCGCAGGAAGTCGCGGGTCGCGACCTCGCCGACGGCCATCCGCAGCGAGGCGACCTCGCGGGCCAGGAACTCCATGTCGGCGTGCGCCCGCGCGTTGGCCTGCCGGTCCTGCTCGGCGACGACCTTGTCGCGCTGCTCCTGCCGGTTCTGGGCGAGCAGGATCAGCGGCGCGGCGTACGACGCCTGCAGGCTCAGCACCAGCGTCAGGAAGATGAACGGGTAGTCGTCGAAGCGCATCGAGCGCGGCGCCACGATGTTCCAGACGACCCAGAAGACGACGACCGCGGTCATCCACATGAGGAACCGCGCGGTCCCCATGTAGCGGGCGAAGCCCTCGGCGAAGACCCCGAACGTGTCGGAGTTGTACGACGGGCGGCGGACCAGCGGCTTGCGCTTGAGGTCCTTCGGGGTGTCGAGGCGCGGCGAGCGGTCGCTCATGACACGTCCTCGTGGTGCCGGACGGCCCGGTCACGCCAGCCCTCGGGCAGCATGTGGTCGAGGAGGTCGTCGACGGTCACGGCGCCCAGCAGGTGCCCGGCCTCGTCGACCACCGGCGCCGCCACCAGGTTGTAGGTGGCCAGGTGGGCCGCGACCTCGTCGATGGTCGCCTCCGGGCGCAGCCACTCCATCGAGTCGTCGAGGGCGCCCGCGACCAGGGTCGAGGGGGGCTCGCGCAGCAGCCGCTGGATGTGGGCGACCCCGAGCAGCTTGCCGGTCGGCGGCTCGAGCGGCTGGCGGCACACGTAGACCAGTGCCGCGAGCGCCGGGGTCAGCTCCGGGTTGCGCACGTGGGCGAGCGCGTCGGCGATGGTGGCGTCCGGGCCGAGGATCACCGGCTCGGGCGTCATCATCGCGCCGGCGGTGTTCTCGACGTAGGACAGCAGGCGCCGGACGTCCTCTGCCTCCTCGGGCTCCATCAGCTCCAGGAGCGCCTCGGCGGTCTCCGGCGGCAGGTCCGCGATCAGGTCGGCCGCGTCGTCGGGGGACATCTCCTCGAGGACGTCGGCGGCCCGCTCGGAGTCGAGGTGCTCGAGGATCTCGACCTGGTCCTCCTCGGGCAGCTCCTCGAGGACGTCGGCGAGGCGCTCGTCGTCGAGGGCGGCGACGACCGCCGTACGACGCTCGGGCGGCAGGTCGTGGATCATGTTCGCCGCGTCGGCCGGGCGCATCTCGTTGAGCGCGGCGACCAGGTGGGTGGCGCCCTGCGCCTCCTCGCGCCGGCTGAGCCCGTCGACGTCGCGCCACTCCACGACGTGGGACTGGCCGCGGCGGCGCAGCCCCTTCGCGGGCTCCTGGACCGCGACCCGCGAGAGCACCCAGTCGCGGTTGCGCGCCTGCTCCATCGCGACGTCGTAGACGGTGCCCGTGACACCGGTGCCGCGGATGGTGACCGTGCGGTCGAGCATCTGCCCGATCACCAGGGTCTCGGTCGGCCGCTGCTCGAAGCGGCGCATGTTGAGCAGCCCGGTCGTGTAGACCTGGCCGCTGTCGATGTTGGTCACCCGGGTCATCGGCACGAAGATCCGGCGCCGCCCGAACACCTCGGCGACCAGGCCGAGCACGCGCGGCTGGTGGACCTCCGAGCGCACCGCCACGACCAGGTCGCGGACCTTGCCCACCTGGTCGCCCTGGGGGTCGAAGATCGGCAGCCCGACGAGACGGGCCGCGAAGACGCGGGCAGGGGTGGTGCTCACGTCCGGACACGCTACCGGCGAACCTGTGAGTACACCGTCGATGCCCGTTCCGACACCCGTGGCGACCTATACTCCACGCATGTTCGCCTCTCGTTCGCCTCGTCGGCGCCTGCCCGTGCTCCTCGGCACGGCCGCGCTCGGCATCGCGCTCGGAGGCGGCCTCGCCGGCTGTGGCGACGAGACCTCGGACTCCGACGGCACCGCCGCGGACCCCACCGTGTCGGCGACCGACTCGGCGACCGACTCGGCGACCGACTCCGCCTCGCCGTCCACCACCGCACCCGCGGACGCGCCCACCTGCGGCGACACGTGGACCGAGGACGGCTCGCTGCCGCGGTCCTACCGCGGGTGTGTCGAGGACGACGGCACCTACGTGAAGGTGCACGGCCTCGGCTGCTCGTCGGGCCAGCGTCTCGTCACCTACGACGACCGCTACTACGGCGTGCCCGGCGGGACCATCCACATGACGACGGTGTCGCTCCTCAAGGACCACGACTACCGCGCGGCGCTGCGCAGGTGCCGCGCCTGAGCACCATCAGCCGCCGCGCGACCGACCCCGGTCCGTGGCGCGCCCCGACAGAGCGACACGACCCCGAACCGATGAGGAGCCCCATGCGCGCGGCCAGACTTCTAGCCCTGCTGGTCACGATCGGCCTCCTCGCGCTACCGATGACCGCCTCGCCGGCGTCGGCGACCCCGGACCACTTCACGCCGCACGCCGGGCCGACGTTCAACAGCCCGATCGGCAACACCCAGACGCGCCGGACGATCTTCCGCAAGATCCTCCGCTCGGTGAACTCCGCCCCGCACGGCAGCCGGATCCACTTCTTCACCTGGAACTTCCTGACGCGCGAGGGCACCGACGCGCTGCTGCGCGCCCAGAGCCGCGGCGTCACGGTCCGGATCATCATGGACGCGAAGAACAACTCCGACGAGGTCCCCAACCAGCCGTTCCGTCGGCTGAAGAACGGCCTGCGCAAGGGCAACAAGGGCATCGACAGGAAGTCCAACCTCAGCTGGGCGCGCACCTGCCAGGGTTCGTGCCGTGGCAAGACCGGCTCGGCGCACGCGAAGTTCTTCCTCTTCTCGCAGGCCGGCAAGGCCCACAACGTGGCGATGCAGGGCTCGGCCAACCTCACCCTCGCGTCGACCAACAACCAGTGGAACGACATCTACACGACCGTCCGGAACAAGGACGTCTACAACTTCTGGCTCGCGCGGTTCCAGGAGGCTCAGCAGGACAAGCCGCTGAAGCGGCCGTTCGCCTCCGCGCGCTTCGGCGCCACGCGGCAGATCATGTTCCCGCTGGCCGGCAAGACGCGGAAGGGCAAGACCCCCAAGGACCCGGTGATGCAGCTGCTCAACCAGGTCACGTGCCGCCGCGCCACCAACACCGCCAACCACCGCACCACCCTCCGGATCGCGCCCGACGTGATCCGCAAGGAGCGCGGCATGCGGTTGGCTCAGAAGGTGCGCCAGCTCTGGCAGAACGGCTGCAACATCCACATCGGCTACACCGTCGTGGGCGTCGCGATCGGCAAGCTGCTGCGCAGCCAGAGCGGCCGCGGCCCGGTGCCGATGAAGCACCTGGTCCAGGACTTCAACGGTGACGGTGAGTTCGACAACTACTTCCACCTCAAGGCGATGTCGATCGTCGGGAACGTCGGTGGCGACCGGGGCAACTACGTCGTCCTCAACGGCTCCGCCAACTGGTCGGGCCTGGCGCGGTCCAGCGACGAGAACCTCGGCATCTACTGGAACAAGGCGCTGACGCTGCGCTACCAGGACCACCTCGACTACTGGTACGACAACTTCCCGAAGTCCGAGCCGTCCGACACCACCAGCAACGGCACGACCGGCGGCAACGGCACGACCACCGCGCGGCGCGGCGCGGTCGACGCCCAGGACACCGGCGACGAGCTGGTCTTCGGCAGCGGCAAGAACGCCGTGCTCGAGGACGGCACGCCGTACTCCACCACCGGCGTGAACCCCTACGCCCACATGGACTCGGACTGACCGGTGCCCCGGTTCCTCTGGGTCCGGCGGGTCGACGACCGCGGCATCGCCTTCGCGACCACCGCGGACCGCTCGGTCGACGTCTGCGTCGACGACCGCCGGGTCTGGACGTTCTGGAGCCGACGCGACACCGAGGCCCGCGCGCCGCGGCCCCTCCAGGGGATCGCGCCCGTGCGGCGGGTCGCGTGGCCGGCGTCCCTGCAGCGGCACCTGGACGGTCGCGCGCGGATCAGCCTGCGTGACTCCGCGACCGGGGAGGTGTGCTTCGACCGCGACGTCGCGCTCGGGTCGGGCGAGGGCGAGATCCTGGTGCAGAACCGGATGGGCGTCGACCTCGGCATCGACAAGTCGGGGCGTCTCGTGCCGACCTTCGCCGGCCGGTCCGACGACGACATCGCGGCCCTGCTCGACGCGACCGAGGCCGTGCTCGCCGCCGTACGAGCGACCGGCGTCGAGCCGTTCCTCGCCTACGGGACGCTGCTCGGCGCGGTGCGGGAGGGTGCCGTGCTCGGCCACGACTCCGACGCCGACCTCGGCTACGTCAGCCGGCACAGCGACCCCGTGGACGTGGTCCGCGAGTCCTTCGAGATCCAGCGGCGGCTCGCCGCCGACGGGTGGGAGATCTCCCGCTACAGCGGCGGCGCCTTCAAGATCTCGGTCACCGAGGCCGAGGTGACCCGCGGGCTCGACGTGTTCGGCGGGTTCCTCGACCAGGGCCGGCTCTACCTGATGGGCGAGGTCGGCGTGGACTTCGACCCGGCCTGGGTCTTCCCGCTCGGGACCGCCGAGCTGGAGGGGCGGCCGATGCCCGTGCCGGCGCGGCCGGAGAAGTTCCTCGAGGCGATGTACGGCCCCAGCTGGAAGGTGCCGGACCCGGCGTTCAAGTTCACCACCCCGGAGCGCACCATCCGGGCCTTCGACGACTGGTTCCGCGGCACCAAGCCGGGGTCCCGGCTGTGGGACCGCCGCTCGGCCGTCACGCTCCGCAAGCCGGTGCCGCCCGAGCCGTCGCGGCTGGCCCGCAAGGCGCGCAAGGTCGCGCAGGCGATCGGGGCCGAGGTCGTGGAGGTCGGGGCGTGGCGCGGGTCCGACAGCCTCTGGCTGGCCCGCCGCGGGCTGCGCGTGACGGCGTACGACTACGTGCCGCGCGCGCTCGGCATGGCCCAGGCCGCCGCGGAGGAGGAGGGCCTCGACCTCGAGGCCCGCTACCTGAACCTGACCGAGTGGCGCTCGGTGCTCGCCGAGGGGGCCTGGCTCGCGCGCCGGCCGGGCCCGAAGGTGATCCTCGCGCGGCACGTCGTCGACGCGACCTCCGGCTTCGGGCGCGACTCGCTGGCCCGGCTGTGCTCGATGGCGCTGCGCGACGGCGGCCAGCTGCTCGCCGAGTTCTACCTGCCGACCACGAAGAACCCGCCCGCGTGGCTGGTCGGCACCCCGGACGTCGCGGCGTTCCGGGCCGCCCTGCGCCGGGCGGGCGCCACGGGCATCGACGTGGTTGAGTTTGACCGGAACGGCCGTCGGGCCGTGCGAGTGCTGGGAGAGTGGTGACGTGGAGCTGAGCTCGCTGCGACCGGGTGGGACCCGGGCTGCGATCCGCAGGCTCGAGGAGCGGGTGGCCGACCTCGAGGCCGACCTCACCGAGATGCGCCAGCACAACCTGCGGCTGGCCGAGATCGTCGACGTCGTCCAGGAGCTGCTGGTCCCCGTGGCCACGCGCGACGAGGCACGCGTCCAGGAGGCGATCGAACGGTTCCGGGAGTCGCTCTGATGGTGGCCCGATGACCGAGCGGGTCTTCGTCCACATCGGCCTGCCCAAGACCGCGACGACCTACCTGCAGACGATCATCTGGTCCAACCGGGACGCGCTGCGCGAGCGCGGCCTCGTCGTCCCGGGGGAGGAGCGGCGCGACCACCTGTGGGCGTCGCGCACGGTGCGGGAGCAGCGCAGCCACACCCGGGCGCCCGAGCAGCACCGGACCGCCTGGGACCGGATCCGCGCCGAGCTGGACCGCTCTGCGGGCACCGGGCTGATCAGCCACGAGTTCTTCGCCGCCGCCGCCACGGAACAGGCCGTCGCGATGGTGGCGGCCCTGGCTCCGGCCGAGGTGCACCTGGTGGTCACCGCGCGGGAGCCGCTGGGTCTTTTCACCGCGAGCTGGCAGGAGAGCCTGAAGAACGGCTCGACCACGCCGATGGCCGACTACGGCCGCGACGTCTCGGTCCGGCCGACCGACATCTGGAACTGGCGGACCCTCGACCTGCGGCTGGTCCTCGAGCGCTGGGCCGCGGCGGTGCCGCCCGAGCGCGTGCACGTCCTGGTGCTGACGCCCGGGGCGCCCCGCGAGGACGTCTGGCTGCGCTTCGCCGGCATCCTCGGCGTCGACCCGGACGGGATCGACCTGGCCGGCTCGTTCCCCAACACCTCGATGGGGGTCGCCGAGGCCGAGACGCTGCGGCGCATCAACGGCCGGCTCGAGGGCTTCACGAAGGCCTTCGACAAGGGCGTCTACCTCCGGACCTTCCTGGCCGACGAGCGCCTGGTGCCGCGGCGGGGCGAGTCGTTCTGGCCCGAGCCGGACCAGGTCGAGGACTGTCGTCGACGGGGTGAGGCCGCGATCGAGCACCTCCGGGGTGCGCCGTACGACGTGGTCGGCGAGCTGGAGCACCTGCGGGTGCCGGCCGAGCTGGAGCCGCGGCGGAGCACCACGTCGGTGACCGACGCCGAGGTCGCGGACGTCGCCGTCGACCTCGCGGCCACGATGCTCGGCGACGTCCGGGCGCTGCGCGAGGCGCGGCAGCAGGAGGAGCCGGGTCAGTCCCGCGGGCTGAGGCGCTTGCGCCAGCGGGACTGGCGGTCGTTCCCCGGTCGCGGGTCCTCGACGAAGTAGCCCGCCTTCGGGCCGGCGGACAGCGCCGTCACCCGCTCGGCGAGGGCCTCGCGGGCGCCGGCGGGGAAGTCCGCGGGGGTGCCGCCGGCGGCGAGCGGGTCGCGGTCGGCGAGCAGCCGGAGGTCGCCGAGGAGCTCGACGTCGTCGCGGGTGGTGAGGTCGTAGATCCGGCGCAGGTACTTGTCCCGTGTCTCGGGCGGCAGGTCGCTCGAGACGAGCCGCTTGAGGGCTCGCGCCGACGGCTGCCGCGAGGTGCGGTAGCGGGTCGGGCCGGCCTTGGCGAGCGCCGTCCACTTGCGCACGAACTCCTCACCGGACGGTGCGTCGTAGTGGAGCACGCACAGCCGCGGGTCCTCGTGGCGCTCGGGTCGCTCGCCGTCGGCGGTGACGGGCACGTGGAGGGTCAGGCCGAGCCCGGAGCCCGGCCGGACGCCGGACTTGCCCATGACGTGGCCGTGGAAGTAGCTCTGGTTGGACGGCTCGTCGACGGCGCCCAGGACGTGCAGGAGGTTGAGGTCTCCGTCCTCGAGCAGTCGCTTGAAGCGGGTCGGACGACCCGACCGGTCCCACTCGCTGACGGCCTCCCAGGGCGGCAGCCAGACGGAGTCGACGCCCGCCGGGACCGCGTCCAGCGCGTCGCGGTCCAGGCACGCGACCTCGTCGCCGTCGACGTGGAAGAGCCACTCGGCCCAGTCGAAGGGCTCGAGCACCGACCGGGTCCAGTTGGCGTTGATCCGCTGGCGCATGTTGAGGCTCTGCGGCCGGTCGCCGGCCCACCAGTCGGCGCGCCGCGTCGGCACGCACGTGACGTGCGGGTGAGCGTCCAGCGCCGCCGCGACCTCGCCCTGGCCCCGCGCCTCGGGAGCGTCGAGGAAGACCACCATGTGGTCCACCCCGGAGGCGAGGTTGGCGGCCACGAAGAACTCCACGTTCTCGAGGGAATCCTTGACCGTCGAGGCCGTGAAGAGCATGTGCGGAAGGCTAGCAACCGGTGAGCGGGTGTTAGCCTTCCTCGGTGTCGCGCCATGCCCACCGAGCACCTCAACCGGCCGGGCGACGGCTCACGACGCTGCTGACGATCCTCATCGTGGCGAGCCTCGGCACCGCGGTCTTCGCGGCGATCCGACTCTCCGGGTCGGGCGACGAGACCACCACCGACGGGGCCCGGGTCGCGGCCGCCGACCTGGGTGGGGCGAGGACGAAGACCCCGGCCGCCGGCGCCTCGCGCGCCGCCGCCAGCATCGCCCCGGCCAGTGACCCCCAGCCGGTGGTCCAGGCGCGCACGCTGGTGAAGAAGCCCCAGGTCGAGCTGGTCCGTAAGGCCGCGCAGCGGACCGCGCGCAAGGCGGAGGAGGAGCCGACCGCGCCGTTCGACCTGACGATCGGTACCTTCAACGTGCTCGGCAGCCAGCACACGGGCCCGGGTGGCGAGCGCAGCCGCTACCCGGCGGCCGCGACCCGCTCGGTCGGCGCGGCCAACCTGATGATCCGCCACGGCGTCGACATCGTCGGCACCCAGGAGACCCAGCCCGACCAGCTCGCCGCGCTCACCTCGCGCACCGGGCTGACGGCCTGGCCGGGGACCGCGTGGGGCTCGACGGAGACCGACAACTCGATCCTCTACGACGCCAGCCGCTTCACCTTCGTCAGCGGCAGCTCCTTCACGATCACGTTCATGAGCCACCCGCACCCGCAGCCGATCCTCCGGCTCGAGGACAACGCGACCGGGCGCGAGTTCTACGTCGTCAACACCCACCCCTCCGCCGGCGCCGGCCGGTACACCGCCGAGCGCCAGCGCGGCCGCGCGTCGCTGGTCGCGGTGGTCAACAACCTCCGTGCCGAGAGCGGTCTGCCCGTCTTCGTGACCGGCGACATGAACGACCGCGAGCTCTTCTACTGCAACGTGGTCCCGCAGGCGTCGCTGACGGCGCCCAACGGCGGCAGCTACGCGTCCGGCTGCGTCCCGCCGCGGAGCCCGATCCCGGTCGACTGGGTCGTCGGCTCCTCGGAGATCTCCTGGAGCGGCTACTGGCGCGACACCAGCCCGGTCACCAACCGGATCAGCGACCACTACTTCATCAGTGCCACCGCGCATGTCGAGTGAGGCGGCGACCGACACCGGCACACCCCCCAGCGACGCACCCGGTCACGGACTGACCTTCCGGCCCGACATCCAGGGCATCCGGGCGCTGGCGGTGCTCCTGGTGATCGCCAACCACCTCGCGCCGGGCACGCTGACCGGTGGCTTCGTCGGCGTCGACGTCTTCTTCGTCGTCTCCGGCTACCTGATCACCTCGCTGCTGCTCGGCGACGTCGTACGCCGTGGCCGCATCTCGCTCGCCGACTTCTACGCCCGCCGGGCCCGCCGGATCGTGCCGGCGGCCACCGTGGTCACCCTGGCCACGGTCGCCGTCTCGCTGGTCACGCTGCCGCTGCTGCGGGTGCGCACGATCCTCACCGACGCGGTGTGGGTGACCTTCTTCGGTGCGAACATCCGGATGGCCGACGTCGGCACCGACTACTTCGCGATCGGCCAGCCGCCCTCGCCGCTGCGTCACTACTGGTCGCTCTCGGTCGAGGAGCAGTTCTACCTCGTCTGGCCGGCGCTCCTGCTCGGCGTCCTGCTGCTGGTGCGCTGGCGCCGCCGCGGCTCGGCGCGGACCTTCCGCCGCGACGCGGGCGTGCTCACCGTGGCGCTCTGCGTGCTCTCGCTCGCGTGGTCGGTGTGGGCGACCTACGACTCGCCCGTCACGGCGTACTTCTCCACGCTGACCCGCGCCTGGGAGCTCGGCGCCGGGGCGGCCCTCGCGCTGCTGATCCGGCGTGAGGCGCTGCCCGCCGCGGCGCGCCAGGTCCTCGCGCTGGCCGGGATCGGGGCGATCGCGGTCGCGGCCCTCTTCTTCTCGGCCACGACCTCCTTCCCCAGCGGCTGGGCGCTCGTCCCGGTGCTCGGGACGGTCGCGCTGATCGCCGCCGGCGGCGGAGGCGGCACGACCGTCGTCGGCCGCGTCCTGTCGCTGCGACCGGCGGTCGCGGTGGGCGACTGGTCCTACTCGCTCTACCTGTGGCACTGGCCGATCATCGTGCTGCTGCGCAGCCACCTCGGCGTCGAGAGCTTCGACCGTCCGGCCGTCCGCGGCGGGACGCTCGTCTTCGTCTTCGTCCTCAGCTGGGCGAGCTACCGGTGGATCGAGACGCCCTTCCGCCACGGCACCTGGAAGCGGCGCGGTCGGGCCCTGCTCATCTACCCGGTCGCGATCGCGATGGTGCTCGTGACGGTCGTCGGCTCGACCCAGTACGTCCGCTACCAGCTGGGGGAGTTCTCCCACGAGCCGCCGATCAGCACCGCGGAGTACGGCGGGACCGAGAAGCTCGGCCCGGACCCGTACGTCGCCCTCGTCCGTGCATCCGTTCTCGCGGCGAAGCAGGGCCGGGCGGTCCCCGGCGACCTCACGCCCGGGCTGTTCGACCTCCGCGCGCAGACCGCGTCGCTCGGCGCCTGCGACTACCGCACCGGCACCCGCGAGCTCTGCCCGATCGGCGACCCGGACGCCGACCGCAGCATCGTGGTGCTCGGCGACTCCCACGCCCGCGCGCTCTCGCCGGGCATCGACGAGATCGGGAAGAAGTACGGCTTCAAGGTCTACGTGCTGGTCTACAGCGGGTGCTCGGCCACCGACCTGGTCCAGATCGACCGGGCCACGGGCCGCCGGTGGGACCCGTGCGAGGACTTCAAGGCCTGGGCGAAGCAGACCATCGCCTCGATCCATCCCGACCTGGTCGTCGTCTCCACCTCGGCCAACTGGTACGAGGACCCGACGGCGGACGCCGGCAGCGGGGCCGTGGTCGGCAACCGCTCGGACTTCGACCACTACCTCGCCGTCCTCCAGCAGGGGTGGGAGGAGCTGTTCGACGACCTCGAGGCGGACACCGGCCGGGTGTTCGTCGTCGGCAACACCCCGAAGCTGCCCCGGGAGACCGGCGTCTGCTTGAGCCAGGGGCACCCCGACCTCGGCGACTGCGCCTTCCCGCCCGGGCCCTACGCGCACCGCGAGGCCGAGGCGTCCTTCCGGGCGGCGCGCGCCGCGGGGGCGGGCGTCGTCGATGCAGGGCCGTGGTTCTGCGCCCAGGACCTGTGCCCGTCGGTGGTGGGGAAGTACATCACCCTGCGCGACTCCGAGCACGTCACCCCGGACTACGCGCGCTGGCTCGCGACCCCGTTGGCGGCGGCGTTGGGCGTGACCCGATAACTACACGTCTGTAGTTCTCCGGAACCGGTTGCCCCGTGACGGATGTGAATGTTGTGATTGATGTGACGTAGCGCCCGGTGGGGGCGCGAACCCCCCTCGGAGGTCCCTGGCATGGGCAGCAACACCCCCTGGCGGCGCCGCGTGGCGACCGCCGGCGCCGTCCTCGCGATGCTGGTCGGCACCGCCGTCGGCACCGCGCCGATCGCCCAGGCCGACAAGCGCGCCGGGGGCAACGGCTCCGACCCGGGCACCGACCCGGTCGCCGACGTGACCATGGTGCAGGCCAACATCTACACCGGCCTGACCGTCGAGCGCTTCCAGAAGGACGTCGCGACGGTGCTGGGCCTGCAGCCCGACTTCGTCACCTACAACGAGGTGCCCTTCCGCAGCGACGCGGTGATGGCGCCGACCGGCTACTCGATCTACCGCGACATGACCGACCGGTTCACCGCCGCGACCCCCGTCGCGTGGCGCACCGACCGCTGGACCGCGCTCGACGAGGGCTCCTTCATGATCAGCAACTGGCGCGGCAAGCCGCCGGGCAAGCAGGTCGAGCTCGGGCGCCGCTGGGCCAACTGGGTGACCCTCCAGGGTGTCGACGGTCGGGTCGTCTCCGTGGTCTCCGCGCACATCGCGCCGCTCACGAAGGGCATGCCCGACCTGCTGGACCGCTCGATGAAGCGGCTCGGCATGCTCGTCAGCCGGCTCGCGCCGTCCGGGCCCGTGCTGGTCGGCGGCGACTTCAACGTCCACTACACGAGCGGTCGCTACCCGCGCGACATCGTCGCCGCGGACGGCCTGGTGCCGACGTACGACTCGCTGGGCGCCTACTTCCCGACCGGCGACCACCACGGCAACACCATCGACTACATCTTCGGCAGCCAGCCCGAGGTGCTCGCGCCGGTGCTGCAGTACCCCGTCGAGCTTCGCTCCGACCACGACGCGGTCGTCGCCGGGCTGACCTGGGCGACCGACCCGCCGACCGACACCACGGTCTTCGGCAACCAGCCGGGCGGCGACGCGACCGCGCAGCGCGCGGTCCTCACCGAGCTCAGCGGCGCGATCCGCGCCGCGGAGCCCGGCTCGACGGTCCGGTTCGCGACCCCGCAGTTCGCCCTCGGCGGGCTGCTCAAGGCGAGCAAGAAGGCCGTCGCCCGCGGTGTCCACGTCCGGGTGACCACGGCCAACAACCACCCGACCGTCCAGCAGCAGCGGCTCGCCCGGGCACTCGCCAACAGCGGCGACCCCGACAGCTGGCTGCACGCCTGCCCGGCGTCCTGCGTGAAGAAGTGGCGGGCCGCGAACGTGCCGCACTCGCTGCTGATGGTCAGCGACGCCACCGGTGCCTGGCAGACCCGCTACGACATCAGCCGCAAGCTCACCCAGGACCTGGTCCTCAAGAAGTCCACCGTCTCGGTGAACGTCGGCCCGCTGGCCCTCAACCAGGGCGTCAGCATGCTCCGGGTGATCGGCTGACCGTAGGCTGGCCGCGTGGCTGACCCGCGCCGGCTCTACCTCCACGTCGGCCTCCAGAAGACCGGCACCTCCTACCTCCAGGCGGCCCTGCTGGCCGGCGCCGACGGCCTGGCCGCGCAGGGGCTCGACCTCGTCCCGCCGAGCAAGCGCGAGTGCTTCGAGCTGATGGTCGTCGTCCGCAACCGCTACGAGTCGCGCCGCGACGAGGAGTCCGACCGCAACATCGTCGAGCGGTTCCGCGCCCAGCTCGACCGGGCGACCGGCTCGCGGGCGGTCTTCAGCCAGGAGTCGCTGGCCGGCGCCGGGCCGGGCCAGATCGTCCGGCTGCTGGAGATGTGTGGCGACCGCGAGGTCCATGTCGTCGTGACGGTCCGCGACCTGGCCCGGCAGCTGCCGTCGTCGTGGCAGGAGCACGTGAAGGCGGGCGGCACCGCCCGGCTCGAGCGCTACCTGCGCAAGCTGCAGCGGCTCGAGGAGGCCGGCCGGCTCAAGCAGCCGTGGATCCACCTCGACGCCGCCGGCGTCCTGCGCCGGTGGTCGAAGGCGCTGGGCCCCGAGCGGATGCACCTGGTCACGGTCCCGCCGCCCGGCAGCCCCCTGACGCTGCTGCTGGAGCGGTTCTCCTCCGTCCTCGAGGTCGACCCGGGCCTGCTGGTGCCCGAGGACCGGCCCAGCAACTCCAGCCTCGGGCGGGTCCAGGTCGACCTGCTGCGCCGGGTCAACGCCGAGCTGCCCGACGAGGTGCACCGGCGCTATGTCTACAACGACGTCGTCAAGCGGTCCTTCGGCACGCAGGTGCTCGGCCGGCAGGCGGGGGAGCGGAGCCTGGTGCCGGCCGAGTTCCGCGCCTGGTGCGAGGCCGCGGCCGAGCGCCAGATCGCGGCCCTCGCCGCTGCCGGCTACCGGGTCGAGGGCTCGCTCGACGACCTGCGCTGCCCCGACGCCGCGTTCGACATCGGCTCCGGTCGGCCTCGGGAGAGGGACGTCGCCGCGTCGGCGGTCTCCGCGCTCGCGACGCTCCTGGCCGAGCGCGGGGAGACCGAGGCCGAGCGCCGCACCGGCGCCATCCGCGTCGACCGTCCCGGCGTCCTCGACCGGCTGCGCCCCCGGCGTACCGGCCGCTCGACGGCGGCGGAGTGAGGGTGGAGTGAGGGCGGAGTGAGATCCCTCACCGATTGACCACGTCACACGCCGGTTACCGGCGAGTCAGGTCCGGCTAGCATCGCTGCCGGTCCAGCAGCCCCTCAGGAAGGATCCATCATGGGTCGCTTGTGTCAGACCGACGGCCTCTCCGAGGACCAGCAGGAGATCCTCAAGGCGGTGCGCCGCTTCGTGGACGAGAAGATCCTGCCGGTCGCCACCGAGCTCGAGCACGCGGACGAGTATCCGCAGGAGATCGTCGACGGCCTCAAGGAGCTGGGGATCTTCGGGCTGATGATCCCCGAGGAGTACGACGGCCTGGGCGAGTCGCTGCTGACCTACGCGCTGTGCGTGGAGGAGATCGCGCGTGGCTGGATGAGCGTGTCCGGCGTGATCAACACCCACTTCATCGTGGCCTACATGATCATGCAGCACGGCACCGAGGAGCAGAAGCAGAAGTACCTGCCCCGGATGGCTGCCGGTGAGGTGCGTGGCGCCTTCTCGATGTCGGAGCCGGGCCTGGGCTCGGACGTCTCGGCGATCACCACCAAGGCCACCAAGGCCGAGGACGGGTCGTACTCGATCACCGGTCAGAAGATGTGGCTGACCAACGGCGGCACCTCGACCCTGATCGCGCTGCTCACCAAGACCGACGAGGGTGCCGACAGCGTCTACCGGAACATGACGACGTTCCTGGTGGAGAAGGAGCCCGGCTTCGGCGAGGTCGGCCAGGGCATCACGATCCCCGGCAAGATCGACAAGATGGGCTACAAGGGCGTCGACACCACCGAGGCGATCTTCGAGGGCCACCAGATCGCCGCGGACCAGGTCCTCGGCGGCGAGCCCGGCAAGGGCTTCTACCAGATGATGGACGGCGTCGAGGTCGGCCGCGTCAACGTCGCTGCGCGGGCGTGCGGCATCGCGCTGCGCGCCTTCGAGCTGGCCATCGCCTACGCCCAGCAGCGCGAGACCTTCGGCAAGCCGATCGCGGAGCACCAGGCGATCATGTTCCGCCTCGCGGAGATGGCGACCAAGGTCGAGGCCGCGCACACGATGATGGTCCGCGCCGCCGGGATGAAGGACAAGGGCGAGCGCAACGACGTCGAGGCGGGGATGGCGAAGATGCTCGCGGCGGAGTACTGCAACGAGGTCGTCCAGGACTCCTTCCGGATCCACGGCGGCTACGGCTACTCCAAGGAGTACGAGATCGAGCGTCTCTACCGCGAGGCCGCGTTCATGCTCATCGGTGAGGGCACCTCCGACATCCAGAAGATGATCATCGGCCGCGCGCTGCTCAAGGACTACAAGCTCGGCTGATCGCTCGCGTCCGCGCTGCCGATAGATTCACCCCCATGTCCGACGCGCACGAGGTGCCCGAGGCGCCCGCGCCCGAACAGCCCCCGACGAGGCACCGGCTGTTCCTGCACGTCGGCATGCCGAAGAGCGGCTCGACGTACCTCCAGGCGATCCTCGCCAACAATCGCGAGGCGTTGAAGCAGCACGGGTTCATCTACCCCTACGTCCAGCAGGAGGGGATGTTCCACGCCGCCGTGGAGATGACCGGCGATCCCGAGCAGTGGGGCCTCACCGCGGAGCAGGTCGAGGGGACCTTCGACCACCTGCTGCGGCGGGGGCGGCGCATGGACCTCGACGTGGTGATCAGCCACGAGAACTTCGGTACGGCGCGCACCAAGCAGATCAAGAAGATCGCCGCTCGTCTCACCGACTTCGAGCCGCACGTCGTGCTGACCGTGCGCGACCCGGTCCGGATGATGGCCGCCCGCTGGCAGGAACGGGTGAAGAACGGCTTCGCCGAGTCCTTCGACGAGTTCGCCGCGAGCGTCCTCGAGGGCCTGCCGACCGATCCGGCCGAGGCCGGCTTCTGGCGCGGGCACAACCTCGCCTGGCTCCTCGACCACTGGGAGCGGGTGGCGCCGCCCGAGCGGATCCACGTCGTCGTCACGCCCAGCCGGGGCGGCGAGCCGGACCTGCTCTGGCACCGGTTCGCGGACGCGCTCGGGTTCCCGCCCGACGTCGTCGACCTCTCCCGGGTGTCACGGCGCAACGAGTCCCTCGGCGCGCCGCAGGTCGCCTTCCTCCGGGAGGTGCTCGACGCGCTCGGCGACCGGCTGCCGCAGCCGTGGTACGCCGAGGTCGTCAAGCGCTGGTTCGCCCAGTCCGTGCTGAGCACGGTCGACTCCCGTCGCGCGATCACCCCGGCCCCGGTCGCCGACCGGGTCGCACCGCTCGCGCACGCGTGGGTGGAGAAGGTCCGGACCGGCGGCTACCAGGTGCACGGCGACCTCGACGAGCTGATCTCGCCGCCCGTGCCGTCCGGGACGCCGCACCCGGACACCGTGACCGCTGACGAGGTGCTCGCCGGGATGCCGGACGTGGTCGCCCAGATGCTCCTGCGGACGCGAGACCTGCGGGCCCGGATCGAGGAGCTCGAGGAGCAGAACGACGCCCTGGCCGCCGAGGTGGCCGAGCTCCGGCTGCCGCCGGAGACCCGTGCCGCCCGGTGGCGGCGGCGCCTCCTAGGCTAGACCCGGCTCGGAGGGCGGGCTGCGGGAGAGTGGACGAGGCGGGAGTGGACGTGTCGCAACGGGTCGTACTGCACGTCGGACTGATGAAGTCCGGCACCAGCTTCGTGCAGCGTCTGGCGGCCGGCAACCGGGACCTCCTGGCCGAGCGCGGCGTGCTCTTCCTCGGCCACAACTGGGCCGCCCAGGTGCGGGGTGTCAGCGACGTGCTCGACCGCCAGCGCGTCGCCCTCGAGCCCGAGGACGGCGCCTGGCAGTCCCTGGTCGACGAGGCCGCGGCCTTCCCCGGGACCTCCCTGATCTCCATGGAGTACCTCGGCCCCGCCGGCCCCGCCAAGATCGCCGAGGTGGTCGAGTCCCTCGGCGGCCTGCCCGTCGAGGTGTTCGTGACGGCGCGCGACCTGGGCCGCGGCGTCCCCGCCATGTGGCAGGAGGCGCTCAAGAACGGCCGGGACATCACCTACGACGCCTACGTCGCCGGCGTCCAGGCACGTGCGGAGGGCCTCGGCCGGCGTTTCTGGCGCGAGCAGAATGCCGACGCGGTGGCGCGCCGCTGGGCTGCCGGGCCCGGGGTCTCCGGCGTGACCGTGGTGACCGTGCCCCGCCCGGGCGCGACCGTCGAGCTGCTGTGGCAGCGCTTCGCCGAGGCGCTCGGCGTCGACCCGTCGGGCGTGGAGCTGCCGGGCCCGGCCAACGAGTCCCTCGGGGCGGCGTCGGCCGAGGTGCTCCGTCTGCTCAACACGCGCGTCGAGGACCTCGACTACGGCCAGTACGTCCGGAGGGTCAAGCAGCCCCTCGCGAAGAAGACCCTCGGCGCCCGCCGCGGCGCGGAGCCGCCGGTCGGCTTCGAGCCGCCGGCGTGGCTGCACCAGCGCTCGCGGAAGATGATCGAGGGGCTGCGCGGATCGGGCGTCCGGGTCGTCGGCGACCTCGCCGAGCTCGAGCCGCTGACGGTGCCCGGTGTCGCACCCGCGTCGGTCCCGGTGGAGGAGCAGCTCGCGGCCGCGGTCGCCGGGCTGGAGGGCCTGGCGCGGCGAATGAGGCCGAAGGGCAGGAAGTAGCCGCAGGGACCGGCTACCGGGTGCCCGCCAGGCGGCGGCGCAGCCGACCCAGCAGCCCCGGCGGGGGAGCGGCGACCTTCTTCGCTGCCCGTTTCGCGGTGCGCCTGGTCGCCGCAGCCGCCTGACGGTTCCGCTGGGCGCGCCTGCGCTCGAGCTCGTGCACCATCATCTGGGCGAACGCCGCCGACGCCACGTCGGCGACCTCCGCGTCGCTGACCGAGTCGGGGGTGCGCCCCGGCCGGCCCTCGGCATCCCCCCGCAGGTCGGCGAGATCGCCGACGACGTCGTACGGCCTCGTCTCCAGCTCGGCCACGACCCGGTCGCCGACCTCGACCAGCCACGCGCGGGCCTCGTCGGGGAGGGCGAGCGGGGTGGAGGTACCCGTGAGCGCGAGCACCTCCTTGGTGATGTAGTTCTTCGTCATCCGGCCCATGTCCATCCGGTCCCGGTCGGTCGGCAGGCCGGCGTTGACCCGCCGGAGGAACTCCACCTGGACGATGCCGAGGGACTCGTTGGTCCGGTCGACCTCCTTCAGGATCCCCGCGTCGACGCCGGTGACGGCGCACATCCGCTCCCACAGCAGCGTGTGGGGGGTGCCGGGCCGGCCGTGGACCACGAGGTGCACCCGCTCGGGCGGGAGATCGGCCGCCCACCGGTCGAGCAGCCGCGGGAGGTCCTGCGCACGCCAGAACGGCTGGTGCGGCTCCTCTGCAAGCCCGCGCCAGTAAGCGTCGAAGGTCTCGTCGTTCCCCTGCTTGATGCTCTGCTGCCAGGCCGCCGGGAGCAAGCGTGCCAGGTCACGCGCCGTCACCACGAGGTGCAGCTCGGTGCCGAGGTCGGCGACCGCGTCCAGGACGGCGCGGACCCGCGGCCCCTTCGCGATGGCGTAGTGCTCGCTGCTCAGGATCGCGTCGCCGTCCCACGCGCGCACCGCGTCGCTGAGCCGCTCCCACGACGCGAGATCCGCGGCCGGCATCCGGTCGGTCACCCGCGACTTGTCGAGCACGACCGCCGAGGCGCGGAACTGGTCCATCAGCTGGTCGCCCGGGTAGAGCACGCCCTGCTCCGCCATCACGTGGCGGTGCTTGAACCACGCGGCCTGGAGGAACGTGGTCCCGGTCTTCGGTGGACCGATGTGCAGGAACACCCGGCGTGCCATGTCAATCCTCTCGACGAGGGGCCAGGGTATCGGTGGAGCGTCGGCCCCGACGCCCGGTCCTCGAGGGCGCCGTTAGAGTACGGCGCATGGCCCGCCCCCTGTTCCGCCGCGGCCGCAGCGAGGGGCAGGAGGCCGAGACGTCCCGGCCGACCGTCTGCGTGATGACGATGGTCCGCGACGAGGCCGAGATGCTGCCCCGCTGGGTCCGCCACTACGCCGCGCAGGTCGGAGCCGAGAACCTCGTTGTGCTCGACGACAACAGCAGCGACGGCTCGACCGAGGACCTGCCGTGCACGGTGCACCGGCTGCCCGCGCTCCCGGGTCCCGGGTACGAGCGGGCCCGGATGACGCTGCTCAGCGGCCTGGCCGCCGGCTTCCTCGCCGTCTACGACTACGTCGTCTTCGTCGACGCCGACGAGTTCATCCTCCCCGACCCGGTCCACCACGCCGACCTCCCGGCGTACCTCGCCGCCCGTCCCGACCAGGACGTGCTCGCCCCGCTCGCCCTCAACGTCGTGCAGGTGCCGAGCGTCGAAGGCCCGCTGCGTCCCGACGAGCCGGTCCTCGACCAGCGCCGGTTCGCGAAGTTCACCCCGCTCATGTGCAAGCCGTCGGTCAAGCGCGTCCCCGCCGGCTGGCGCTGGGCCTCCCACGGCATCGAGGCGCCGTTCGCGATCGACCGCGAGCTCTTCATGCTGCACCTGAAGTTCGCCGACCGCGACGGACTGGAGAAGGTCGCGGCGCACCGGCGAGCCCTGGTCGAGGCCGACGGCCGGGCCAAGGGGTCCAGCTGGGCACGGAGCTCCGAGGACCTGCTCAAGGTCTTCGACAAGGCCGTCGCCGACGTGGACGCCGAGCGCGTCCCGGAGTTCGACCCGCGCACCGTCGAGCTGTCGGGGATCGTCCAGCAGGAGCGCAACTGGTTCCGCAGCACCGGTCAGGGCCAGGTCCCTGCGCTGCGCCACCAGCCGCTGGTCCGGGTGCCGAGCACGCTGCTCGGCACGGTCTGAGGAGGGCCACCCCATGTCGAGAACGTCGAGACTCCGCGCCCGCTTCGCCCGGCGCCCGAAGACCTACCGCTACGTCTTCGTGGTGACCTACGGGCGGTCCGGCTCGACCCTGGTCCAGGGCCTGCTCAACACCCTGCCGCGCACCCTGGTCCGGGGCGAGAACGGCTTCTACCTGCTGCCGCTCTTCCGCGCCCGGGCGACCGCGCAGGCCTTCCGGAAGATCCACCTCAAGCACAACCCGAAGGCCAGCCACTCGGCGTTCTACGGGCTCAACGACGTGACGCCCCGCAGCTTCGTCGAGAGCACCCGTGAGCTGGTGACCGGTCACCTGCTCGGGTCGGTGTCCTCGGACCAGGTCGACGTGCTCGGCTTCAAGGAGGTGCTCTGGCACCGCATCCGGCCGGGCGAGACCGAGGCCTTCTTCGACTTCATGGACCGCACCTTCCCCGGCTGCCTGTACGTGCTCAACGAGCGCGACCAGGAGGCCGTCGTCGGCTCGGGCTTCTGGCAGTCCCACGACCGCGACGAGGTCCTCGGCGCGATCCGCCGGGTCGAGGAGATCCAGGCCGAGCTGCGCCGTACCCGCCCCGACCGCGTGATCGACCTGCGCTACGAGCTGGTCACCAGCGACGACCAGGCCGTCTCCGACGAGCAGCTGCGGCGGCTCGCGACCTTCGTGCACGGCTCCTGCGACGACGCGCTGCTGGCCGCGCTCCGCGAGACCCGGACCACCGGCCACGGGCCCTACCCCTTCGGCAAGAGCCGGGGTCGCCGCGAGGGGACGTAGGGGCGTCGCCCTACGGCAGGTCGTCCTGGCCGATGACCGGGACGCAGACGTTGTCGGCGCTGCCCGTCGAGAGCGTGTACGTCGCCCGCACCGCGCGGTGGTCGGAGACCGCCGAGCGCGGCATCACCTCGATGCTCCGGGGCGTGATCGTCGTGTCGCCACCGTTGCCGTAGTAGAGGTAGTCGATGCGCACCCGCGGCGCGCCGGCCGGGGCCGTCAGGCCGGACCCGGACCCGATCGCGCGCCACGTGTCGGAGAGCACCGATCGAGCCAGCGCCCCGACCGGGGAGGTGCTCACGCTGTTGAAGTCGCCGCCGAGCAGCTTCGGCCCGGTGTCGGCCCGGAGGACCGGCGCGATCGCGCGCATCTGGAGCAGCCGGGCGGTCGGCGAGCTGTTCTCGAGGTGGGTCACGTAGACGTGGGTGCGGACGCCGTCGATGTCGAGGATCGTCTCGAGCAGGCCGCGCTGCTGGGTGCCGGGCGGGCGGGGGAGCAGCTGGTTGTGCCAGCTGACGATCGGGAAGCGCGAGAGGATCGCGGTGCCGTACTGGTTGGTCGTCGTCCGGCGCACGTTGTCGCCGAAGGCCCAGTGCATGTCGAGGTCCTTCGCGAGCACCGACGGCATGTCGAGCCGGGCCGACCAGGCCCGGCCCCGGTCGACCTCCTGCAGGAGCACCACGTCGGGCTTCATCGCGGCCAGCTCGGCGCCGATCTGGGCGAGCCCCACGGCGCCGGTCCCGGTCCGCGCCGAGTGGATGTTGAAGGTGACCACGGTGATCTCGTCGGTGCGCTCGGCAGGGACGCAGGTCTCGCCCGGCTTCGGGGGCTTCGGCGGCTTCGCGCTGCCGGGGGCGGTCGGGTCGTGGTGCGGGCGCGGCTTCGCGCCCTGGGACACCGAGGCGGCGCCGGGGGAGCCGTCCGGGATCGTCGGGCCATGGTGGGTCGCGAAGACGAGCACCGCGACCCCGATCGCGGCCACGAGCCCGGCGACCGGGAACGCCAGGGGCGCCAGGTCGCGGATGTTCCTTGCCACGTGCGGTCCTGTCCCCCCGGGGTCTGGTGGCGCCGATTCTAGGTGGCCGCCCCAGGGTCCACGTGCGAGAGTGGCCACGACCAGCAGCCACCTTTCCGCAGGAGGACCGATGCCCGAGTCGAACGCCAACGACGACCTCAAGGCCAAGATGCGGGAGGCACTGGATCGGAAGAACTCACGCGAGAAGGGCGTGCACCAGGACGCCCCGCTCAAGGAGAAGGCGCACGGCTCCGAGGTGAGCGGCGGTGCCGCCCCGCAGATGCACCGGCGGAAGGCCGGCGGCGGGGGTTCCTGAGCCGACCGCGTGACATTACCCACCCGTAGCCCCGGGTGCGCGGAGCGCGGCGTACGGGCAGAGTGTCCGCATGCAGTTCGGACGCAGCTATGAGGAGTTCGAGGTCGGCGCTGTCTACAAGCACTGGCCCGGCAAGACGGTCACCGAGTACGACGACCACCTGTTCAGCCTGCTCACGATGAACCATCACCCGCTCCACATCGACGAGCACTACGCGCAGGAGACCACGCAGTTCGGCAAGAACGTCGTCGTGGGCAACTACATCTACTCGATCCTGCTCGGCATGTCCGTCCCGGACGTCTCCGGCAAGGCGATCGCGAACCTGGAGGTCGAGTCGCTGCGCCACGTCGCGCCGACCTTCCACGGCGACACGATCTACGGCGAGACCACGGTCCTGGACAAGACCGAGTCGAAGTCGAAGGACGACCGTGGCGTCGTCTACGTCGAGACGATCGGCTACAAGCAGGACGGCACCGTGGTGTGCGTCTTCCGGCGCAAGGTGATGGTGCCGAAGAACAGCTACCTCGAGGCCCGCGGCGGCGAGCAGCCCGGCCGCCCCACCCCGGTGCCGGACAAGAACTGGAGCGGCCCCGCTCAGGCGTGACCGTTTGCTCGCCGGAGGGCCCGGGCAGGGTCCTCTGGTGAGCACTTCCAGCACCGCCCAGCACGACAGCAGCACCCCGGACCGCGGCTTCTTCGGGCAGCCCTGGCCCCTCGCCAACCTCTTCGGCGTGGAGATGTGGGAGCGGTTCAGCTTCTACGGCATGCAGGGCATCCTGCTGATCTACCTGTACTACTCCGCCGACCAGGGCGGCCTGGGCATCGACAAGGCCACCGCGACCGGCATCGTCGGCGCGTACGGCGGGGCCGTCTACCTGGCGACCATCCTCGGCGCCTGGCTCGCCGACCGGCTGATCGGCGCCGAGCGCACGCTCTTCTACGCCGCCTGCGTGGTCATGCTCGGCCACATCTCGCTCTCGCTGATCCCCGACCTCGCCGGCGTCGGCATCGGCCTCGCGCTGATCGCGCTCGGCAGCGGCGGCGTCAAGGCCAACGCCACCTCGCTGGTCGGCTCCCTCTACCGCGAGGACGACGAGCGTCGCGACGCGGGCTTCTCGCTCTTCTACATGGGCATCAACATCGGCGCCTTCGTCGGCCCGCTCCTGACCGGGTGGTTCCAGGAGAACGAGGGCTTCCACTGGGGCTTCGGGCTCGCCGCGATCGGCATGTTCCTCGGGCTCGTGCAGTACTCCATCGGCCGCCGCCGGCTCCCCGACGAGACCCGCGTCGTCCCCAACCCGCTGCAGCCCGCCGAGCGGGTCCGGTACGTCGCCGCGCTGGTCGCGTTCGTCGTCGTGGTGGCCGTGCTCGTGGCGCTCGGCTGGATGAACGCCGGCAACCTGTCCGACTGGGTGATCTGGGTGACCGTGGCCGCCAGCATCCTCTACTTCGCGCTGATGCTCACCAGCTCCCAGGTGTCGGCGGTCGAACGCAGCCGGGTCTGGTCGTTCCTGCCGATGTTCGTCACCAACGCGGTCTTCTGGTCGCTCTACCAGCAGCAGTTCACGGTGGTCACGATCTACTCCGACGAGCGCGTCGACCGCGACTTCTTCGGCTGGACGATGCCGGTCTCGTGGGTGCAGTCGATCAACCCGGTCTTCATCATCGCCCTGGCGCCGGTCTTCGCCGCGGTGTGGACCCGGCTCGGCTCACGCCAGCCGTCGACCCCGGTGAAGTTCGGGGTCGGCACCGTGCTGATGGGCGCGGCGTTCCTGCTCTTCCTGCCGCTGCCGAAGGGCGAGAACACCGTCAACCTCTGGGCGCTGGCCGGGGTGCTGCTCGTCTTCACCCTCGCCGAGCTCTTCATCTCCCCGCCCGGGCTGTCGCTGTCCACCAAGCTCGCGCCGGCGAGGTACCACACCCAGATGGTGGCGCTCTACTTCCTCTCGATCGCCCTCGGCACGGCCATGTCCGGCCGCCTCGCGGAGTACTACGACCCGAAGGACGAGACCGGCTACTTCCTGATCATCGGCCTGGTCGCGATCGCCGTCGGGGTGCTGCTCCTGCTTGCGGTGAAGCCGATCAGGAGGCTGATGGCCGGGGTGCACTGACCACCTCGGCGACCTTCGGCACGAACGCCGTGGCCAGCGGGATGATGCCGAGCACCAGCACCATCGGCACCGCGAAGCCGACCCGCAGGGAGTCCTGGCCGACCAGGCCGGTCATCACCGAGCCGAGCAGCGCGCCGACGTAGTTGAACTGGTTGAAGCGGGCGATCACGGCGTCGACTCGGGCCTGGCGGACGGCGGGCTCGAGGCCGGCGCCGTCGGGGCCGCCGGCGATCCGGGCGGCCGCGGAGAAGCTCAGCGGGGCCACGACGGCCACGCCGGCGCCGAGCAGCGCGAAGCCGAGCACCGCGACCTGCCAGGTGGGGGAGAAGACCACGACGGCGAGGGAGGCCGCGCCGACCAGCGCGCCGACCCGCAGCACCAGGACCGCGCCGAAGCGGGCGACCAGCCCGTCGCCGGCGAGGCGTACGGCGCCGCTGGCGAGCAGGTAGGCGAGCGCAGCGAGCGCGACGTACCGCTCCGGCGTGGTGAAGGTGTGGTCCAGGAAGAGCGGTCCCCAGGTCTGCACGCCGGTGTCGATCATGTAGAAGAGCACCATCGCGACGCCGACCAGGACGATCGGCCGCCACGGCACCGCCAGCGCCTCGGGCAGCTCGGTCGGGCCGTGGTCGCGGGGCAGGAACGGCGCGAACGCGACCACGAGGGGCAGCACCCCGACGACCGCGTTGACCTCGACCGAGGCCGACGCGGTGGCGAGGCCGATGAGCGCGCCGAACACGCCGCCGAGGGTCCAGGCGCCGTGGAAGGACGGCAGGATCGGGCGGCCGTAGCGGTGCTCGAGGGCGACCGCCTGCATGTTGGTGCTGGCGTCGACCACGCCGAGCCCGATGCCGTAGCCGGCCATGCCGGCGATGAAGACGCCCTCGGCGGGGGCCAGGCAGAGGACCGGGACGGCGACCGCGATCAGCAGCAGGCCGGAGCGCAGGAGCAGCGCGCTGTCGCGCCGCTTGGCCAGCGTCTCGGCGATCACCGAGCCGACGCCGGCCAGCAGCACCATCATCAGCAGCACGAGCGACAGCGTGACGTCGGAGAAGCCCCACTTGTCCTGGATGTCCGGCAGCCGCGTGGTCAGGCTGAGCAGGATCAGGCCCTGGGTGAGGAAGCCGGCGGCGGTGGCCGCGCGGGCCCGCGAGAGAGGCATGGCCCGCATCGTGGCACGCCGAGCGTCTTTGCGAGCGGTGCGTCCATCGAAAGCGTGTCGAGGCGATTGTCCGAGGTCGGCCGTCGGCGATCACTAGTGTCAGCGCCATGTCGGGCGGCAGATCGCGGGTCGAGCGCTGGGAGCGGACCAGTGAAGTCCCGCTTCTCCTGCTTGCCGTCGCCTTTCTCGTCGCCTATGCGTGGCCCATCCTCGATCCTGGACTGGATCACGACCTGGGCGACGTCCTCGGCGTAGCGAGCTGGACGATCTGGGTGGCCTTCGCCTTCGACTTCCTCATCCGTCTCTGGTTGGCCGAAGACACCGCCCACTACGCGGTTCGTCACTGGTATGACGTCGTGCTGATCGCGGCTCCGGTGTTTCGACCGCTTCGGCTACTACGTCTCCTTGCGTTCGCGCGCATCCTGAACAGGTCGGCGGTCGGCAACCTTGCTGGCCGTGTATCGGTGTACGTCGCCGGTGTCGCAGTTGCCGCCACCGGTCTGGGCGCTCTGGCCGTGCTCGACGCAGAGAGGGACGCCCCCGGTGCGACCATCACGACGTCGGGCGATGCCCTGTGGTGGGCCCTGACCACAGTGACGACGGTCGGATATGGCGACTTCTATCCCGTGACAACGACAGGGCGCCTGGTGGCTGCTGCACTCATGATCGTAGGAATCGGTGTTGTCGGATCCGTGACCGCGGTCGTGGCGGCGTGGCTTGTCGAGAGTGTGAACGGATCGAGCCGACGGGACAGGAATGACTGAGGCTGGCGTCCGGCCTGTTGAATGGGGCTCGTGAACGAGCTCTGGCTGGTCCGGCACGGTCCCACCGAGTGGAGCGTCGCGGGTCGCCACACGTCGACGACCGACCTGCCGCTGCTGCCCGAGGGGGAGGACGTCGCGCGCACCCTGGAGCCCCGGCTGGCGGAGGTCGGCTTCGCGCTGGTGCTGACCAGCCCGCGGCAGCGGGCGCGTCGTACGGCGGAGCTGGCGGGCTTCCCCGACGCCGAGGTCGACGACGACCTGGTCGAGTGGGACTACGGCGACTACGAGGGCATCACCACCCCGCAGATCCGCGAGACCGATCCCGGCTGGACGATCTGGACGCACCCGACCCCGGGCGGCGAGACCGCCGACCAGGTCTCCGACCGGCTCGACCGCGTCGTCGCGCGCGCTCGCTCGGTCGACGGCCCCGCGCTCGCCTTCGGGCACGGCCACGCGCTGCGCGCCCTCGCCGCCCGCTGGCTGGGTCGGCCGGTCACCACCGGCCGCTTCTTCCAGCTCGACACCGCGACCGTCTCGGTGCTCGGCTGGGAGCACGCCGAGCCGGTGCTGCGTCGCTGGAACGCTTGACGGCGGCCCTCCCGGTTCCGGACGCTTGAGCGCATGTCGCTGGCGGCCAGCTGCGTGCGGTGCTCGGCGCCCGTGGTCCCATGTCCCGACCACGGGGGACGGGCCGCGCTCTGGCGGCCGGAGGAGGCGACGTACGACGCGTTCGCGGAGCACCTCGCGAAGGCGCAGGACTTCCCGACGTACGTGCCGTGGCCGATCAGCCCGGGGTGGAGCGTCACCGACTTCGCGTCGGTCGCGGACGGCACCCGTGACGCGCGCGGCACCCTGACCTGCACGTCCGGGACCAGCGAGCTGGACGGGCCGGTCGACGTCCTGGTCGTCGCCGAGGAGGCGGGGACCGGCCTGGGCGCGCGCTGCGCGGGGAGCCGGTACGACGACCCCGGCCACGAGATCGCCGACCGGCCGCCGACGGCGCGGGTGCGGATCGGCAGCCAGCCGGTCAACCTCTGGGACGTCTCGACGAGCACCTCGGACGGGGAGTTCGACCGGTCGGTCCTGGCCGGCGAGGCCGCGGGCCGGTGGCTGTGGATCGTGCTGCGGCCCGCCTCCGCGCTCCTCCTGCTCCGCGACGACTGGATCCTCCGCGACCTCTCGGGTGCGGGGCCGCAGCTGGTCGAGCTGCCCTTCGGGGGACACCGCCCAGGCTGGTGACAGGACCCGACACTAGGGTCAGGGTGTGCGCATCGACCTGCACACGCACTCGCGTGCCAGCGACGGGACCGACACGCCCGCCGAGCTGGTGCGGGCGGCGGCCACCGCGGGTCTCGACGTCTTCGCCATCACCGACCACGACACCGCGGACGGCTGGGCCGAGGCCGCGGACGAGGCGAGCGCGGCCGGCCTGACGCTGGTGCGCGGCATGGAGATCAGCACCCGGCACCGGCACCGCAGCGTCCACCTGCTGGCCTACCTGCCCGACCCGACGTACCCACCGCTCGCCGCCGAGCTCCAGCGGGTCCTCGACGGCCGCGAGTCGCGGGTGCCGGTGATGGTCGCCCGGCTCCAGCAGCTGGGCATCGAGATCACCGAGGACGACGTACGCCGCGCCGCGCCGGGCGCCGCCGCGAGCGGCCGTCCCCACGTCGCCGACGCGCTGGTCACCCTCGGGGTGGTGCCCAACCGGACCGCCGCCTTCGACCGCTACCTCGGCTGGGGCAAGCCGGCCCACGTCGACCGCTACGCCGCCCCGCTCGAGGAGGCGATCCGTGCGGTCGCCGGTGCCGGCGGGGTCAGCGTGATCGCCCACCCCTGGGGCCGCGGCGGCCTCGGCCGGCCCGACGAGACCACGCTGGGGGAGCTCCAGGAGGTCGGCCTGGCCGGCATCGAGGTCGACCACCAGGACCACGACGAGGCCACCCGCGAGCGGTTGCGGGCGATCGCCCGCGACCTCGGGCTCGTCGCCACCGGATCCAGCGACTACCACGGGGTCGGCAAGACCGACCACGACCTCGGCTGCAACACCACGGCGCCCGAGCAGCTCGAGCGGCTGCTCGACCTGGCCGCCGAGGCCTCGGCGGCCAGCAGCCGGGAGACGCCGACCGTCGTACGCCGCTGAGACCGTGGGCTAGCGGCGGCCCAGCGACTGGAAGCGCTGCAGCAGCGAGGTCGGGACGTAGCGGGCAGCGGTCGCGATCGTCTTGTACTGCGCGCTCGGGATCGACCAGGCCCGGCCCTTCGCGTGGTCCTTGAGCGCGGTCTCGACGAGCTTGTCGGCGTCGAGCCACATGAAGTCGGGGGCCGAGCCGCGCTGCACGTCCATCCGCTCGTGGAACTCGGTCTTGGTGAAGCCCGGGCACAGGCAGGTGACGACCACACCGCGGTCGGCGTACTCGTAGTGCGCCCACTCCGAGAAGCTGTTGACCCACGCCTTGGCGGCGCCGTAGGTCCCCCGGGGCAGGAAGGACGCGACGCTCGAGACGTTGATGATGCCGCCGTGGCCGCGCTCGGCCATCGGCCCGAGCGCGGCGTGGCTCAGCCGCAGCACCGAGGTGACCAGCACGTCGAGCATCGCCTCCTCCGCGTCGGCGGAGTTGTCCAGGAAGCGCTTCTTCAGGCCGAAGCCGGCGTTGTTGACCAGGAGGTCGACCGGGCGGTCGGCGTCGGCGAGCCGGGCCTCGACCGTGGCGAGCTCCTCGCGGTCGACCAGGTCGGCGGGGAGCACCTCCACCGCGACGTCGTACGACGCCCGCAGCTCGGCCGCCTCCTCCTCGAGCCGGGCCCGGTCGCGGGCCACCAGGACGAGGTCGTGGCCCTGCGCGGCGAGCTGGTGGGCGAAGGACTTGCCGATGCCGGCGGTGGGGCCGGTCACGAGCGCGGTAGACATGCGCCGCATTCAAACAGGTTGCTGCCGGGAGTCGGCACCCCCGTCCGGCATGATGGGCCACGATGACCACGACACTCGCGATCGCCAACCAGAAGGGTGGCGTCGCCAAGACCACGACGGTGGCGTCCGTCGGGGCGGCCCTGGCCGAGCTCGGCCAGTCGGTCCTGCTGGTCGACCTCGACCCGCAGTCGTGCCTCACCTTCTCCCTCGGCATCGACCCCGAGGACCTTGAGCTCTCGGTCCACCACGTGCTGACCAAGGGCCTCGACCCCACCGAGGTCATCATCGAGACCGACGACGGCGTCGACCTGGTGCCGGCCACCATCGAGCTCGCCCGCGCCGAGGCCGAGCTGCTCACCCGCACCGGCCGCGAGCACGTGCTCAAGACGATGATCGAGACGCTGGCGGAGGACGAGGTCGAGTACGACTGGGTGATCCTCGACTGCCCGCCCTCCCTCGGCGTGCTCACGGTCGCGGCGCTCACCGCCGCCGACGGCGTGCTCATCCCGCTGCAGTGCGAGACGCTCAGCCACCGCGGCGTCGGGCAGCTGCTCGACACCGTCCACGACGTACGCCGCTTCACCAACCGCGGCCTCGAGGTGTGGGGCGTGCTGCCCACGCTGTACGACGGGCGCACCAACCACGCGCGCGCCGTGCTCGACACCATCTCCGAGACCTACGACCTCGAGGTCGTCGAGCCGCCGATCCCCAAGACGATCAAGTTCGCCGAGGCGCCGGCCGCGGGCCGCTCGATCCTCGCGACCAGCCGCTCGTCCAAGGGTGCCCAGGCCTACCGGGAGGTCGCCAGCCACCTGGTCGAGCGGTCGCAGCGCCCGAAGGCGAAGAAGTCCCGGAAGGCAGGGCGCCGGTCGTGAGCCGGCACCGGGCCCCGGTACGGCCGCGCTACGGGCGGTTGGCCGTCCTCGGCGCCTCGGTCACCGTGACCGTGGTGGCGGTCGTCGGTGCCGTGGCCGGCTTCCCCGGCACCTCCGGCGGGCCTGCCGCGGCCAGGATCGACCCCGCGGCGAGCAGCTCGACGGCCGCGCCGACGCCCACGCCCACGCCGACCCCCAGCGCCTCCACCTCGGTCTCACCGCGCGTCTCCGAGAGCGCGGACGACCCGGCCGAGGACACCGCGCTCCCGGCCGGCTCGGGCACCGGCAAGCGGATCGTCTTCAGCCAGAGCCGCCAGCGGGTCTGGCTGGTCGACGACGGGACCGACGTACGCCGTACCTACCTGGTCTCCGGCAGCAAGCTCGACAACCTCGACCCCGGCACCTACGCGGTCTACAGCAAGTCGCGCTGGGCGGTCGGCATCGACGACTCCGGCGTGATGCAGTACTTCGTCCGCTTCACGCAGGGGCCGAGCGGCGCCGCGATCGGCTTCCACACGATCCCGACCAAGGACGGCAGCCCGCTGCAGACCAAGCAGCAGCTGGGCACGCCCCAGTCGCACGGCTGCATCCGGCAGCGCACTCCGGACGCGATCGCGCTCTGGGACTTCGCGCCGATCGGCGCGAAGGTCGTCGTGACCGCCTAGGCGGTCAGCTCACTCCGTCGCGGCGGCGGGCTTGCTGCCCGAGCCGGACGGACGACGGCGGCGACGCCGGTTGCGGTTGCCGCCGGCCTTCGACTCGCCACCCTCGCTGCTGCCACCCTCGGAGCTCGCGGCCGGGCCGGAGTCGGCGACGGTCTCGCCGCTGCGGGTCCGGGTGCGGGTCCGGTTGCGGTTGCGCGAGGGGCGGTCGCCCCGGTCGCCACGGTCGGACGAGCGGTCCTCGCGGGGCTTGCGCTCGACCGGGGCGGGGTCGACGATCCGGCCCTTGGTGCCCGGCGGGATGCCCTGGTCGTGGAAGAGGTGCTCGGAGCTCGAGTAGGTCTCCAGCGGCTCGTCGAAGGGCAGGTCGAGGGCCTTGTTGATGAGCTTCCAGCGGTGCAGGTCCTGCCAGTCGACCATCGTGATCGCGATGCCCGACGCGCCGGCGCGGCCGGTGCGGCCGATCCGGTGGACGTAGGTCTTGTCGTCCTCGGGGCAGGTGTAGTTGATGACGTGCGAGACGCCGCGGACGTCGATGCCGCGCGCGGCGACGTCGGTCGCGACGAGCACCTGGATCTTGTCCTCGCGGAACTTCGCCAGCGCCTTCTCGCGGGCCACCTGGGCCATGTCGCCGTGCAGCGGGCTGGCCTTGAAGCCGCGCTCGACCAGGTCGTCGGCGACCCGCTGCGCCTGCCGCTTGGTGCGGGTGAAGACGATGATCTTCTCGACGTCCTCGGCCTGGAGGATGCGGCCGATGATCTCGGGCTTGTCCAGGTCGTGGCACTGGTAGATGAACTGGGCGGTCGCCGGCACGGTGGCGTTCTCGTACGACGACTCGGCGCGGATGTTCATCGGGTGCCGCATGTGCATGCGGGCCAGCGCGACGATCGCGGACGGCATGGTCGCGGAGAACAGCATCGTCTGCCGGGTCTCCGGGGTCATCCGCAGGATCTTCTCGACGTCGGGCAGGAAGCCGAGGTCGAGCATCTCGTCGGCCTCGTCGAGGACGAGCGCGTGGACGTGGGAGATGTCGAGGACCCGCCGGTTGGCGAGGTCGATGAGGCGCCCCGGCGTACCGACGACGATGTCGACGCCGGCCTCGAGGGCCTCGATCTGGGGCTCGTAGCCGACGCCGCCGTAGACGGTCAGGACCCGGAGGCCGCGGTCGGCGCCGGCGAGGGAGAGGTCGCTGGAGACCTGGAGCGCGAGCTCGCGGGTCGGGGCGACGATCAGCGCCTGCGGCTTGCCCTGCGGGATCTCGGCGTAGTCGGGGTCCTTCGGGGCGACGCTGCGCTGCAGCACCGGGATGCCGAAGGCGAGGGTCTTGCCGGTGCCCGTGCGGGCCTGGCCGATGAGGTCGGTGCCCATCAGCGCGACGGAGAGGGTCATCTCCTGGATGGCGAAGGGCGTGGTGATGTTGGCGCGCTCGAGGGCGTCGCAGATCTCGGGGAGCACCCCGAGCTCTCGGAACGTGGTCAGGGTCTTGTCGCTTTCGTGAGTCAGCCGGAATCAACCGAGTGAATGTCGGATGCGGCTGGCTTCGTCAGCGTCGACGATGGGCGCCTGCCGCGCACATACGGCGGCCGCCGCGGTGGCCCGGGCGACCTGGAACGTGTTCAGTCTATCGGTAGGGTGCGCACGTGACCGCATCCACACCCGTGGCGTTCGAGGACCCGACCTATCGGGAGGCGGTGGTCGACCTGCTCGGCGCGATCGCGTACGGCGAGATCTCCGCCTTCGAGCGGCTCGCCGAGGACGCTAAGCTCGCGCCCAGCCTCGAGGACAAGCTGGCGATCGCCTCGATGGCCTCCGCCGAGCTCGGTCACGTCGCGCGGTTGCGGGAGCGGCTCGAGCAGCTCGGAGCGGATCCCTTCGCCGCGATGGCGCCCTTCCGGGAGCCGATCGACCGGTTCCACGAGTACACCGCCCCCGACGACTGGTACGAGGGGCTGATCAAGGCCTACGTCGGTGACGGGATGGCCAACGACTTCTACCGGGAGATCGCGGCCTACCTCGACGCCGACACCCGCGACCTCGTCGTCGCCTCGCTGGAGGACTCGGGGCACTCGGCGTTCGTCGTCGACCGGGTCCGGACCGCCATCGCCGCGGACCCGCGCCTCGGCGGCCGGCTCGCCCTCTGGGGTCGCCGGCTGATGGGGGAGGCCCTCACCCAGGCCCAGCGGGTCGCCGCCGACCGTGATGCGCTCTCGGCGCTGCTCGCCGGCGGCGTCGACCGCCCCGGCCTCGACCTCGCCGCGATCGGTCGGATGTTCACCCGGATCACCGAGCGGCACACGGAGCGGATGGCCGAGCTCGGCCTCGACAGCTGATCGCGTTTCGGCGTTCGCGAACGGCGCTCGCTCTTACCATCCCTGCATGGCAGGTGACGAGCACCACGGGCGACGCGCGCCGCACGCCGGCGTGGTCGTCGGCGCCCTCGGCGTCGCCGCCGTCGCCGCGCTCGTCGCCCTGGTCGTCCCGCACCTGACCTCCGACGACCCGCAGCCGGTGCCTCCGAGCCCCGCCGCCCCCTCCAGCTGCCTCACCCCAACCCCCTCCGGCGCCGACGCCGACTGGACGATCTGCTGGGACGACTGACGGCGACCCGGCGGTTGAGGTGCGAAGGCGTGCCCTGGCGCCCTGGCGCCTCGAAACCCCGGAGCTGTCCACAAGGGGTCACCGTCCGCTGTGGCACCCGAAGCGATTTCCAGCTGCCTCCCGGCTTGCGGGTACGTCGGGGTCGAACGTGGTGGCCCGGACCGAAGCACAGACATGACGGTGGCCCCACCGGGTCCTTTCCGTCGGCCGGTGGGGTGGGGTCAGCGGGTTCGTCGTCGCTTGTGGGTGAGGTCGACGAGGTAGTGCTTGCCGGATGGTGAGGTCCATTCGAACCGGGTGCGGGCGAGCCTGGTGTAGGTCCAGTGGCCGAAGGTCTTGAGGCGGTGGTGGTAGCGGCACAGGGGGGGCGAGGTTCCAGGAGGTGGTCTTCCCGCCCTGTGCGTAGGCGACGATGTGGTCGAGGTCGCAGCCGCGGGCGTTCTTCGCGCAGCCGGGGAAGACGCAGGTGGGGCAGGTCAGGATGGCCTGCTCCCGCTGGGCGGTGGATGGCTCGTAGCGGTCGACGGAGAGTTCGGCGTCGAGCTCGAGCACCGGCTTGATGGTCACGCGGGTGTTGGGGAGCTGGCACCAGTCGTCGAGCTGGTCGAGGGTGGTGTGCCCGAGGCGGCCGTGGCTGCCTTCGATGTCGATGATGCCGTGGATCTGGTCGGGGTCGTGGTGGGTGTAGACCACGACCTCCCGTGACACGGCATTGCCGGTGGCGCCGAGTCGGCCGGCGGCCATTGCGCGGCGGATGTCGAGCGGCAGGTCGGGGTGGGTCTCGCCGAGGAGTGCGGCTCCGGTCTTGAGCCGTGCTTCGAGGGCGAGGGCGTCGGGGTAGTCCAGGAGCCCGGAGACGGGCACGAGGCCGCCGTTGAGGGCGGCGGCGTCGAGGCGGACCTCGAGGTGTTGTTGCTGCCAGCGGTCGAGGCGTTCCATCTCCTCGTGTTCGTCGTCGACGCGTGCGGCGGCTGCGGCGACGGTCTTCTCGATCTGGGCGTAGGTGCAGGTCCCGATGATCGGCGCGAGCACGGTGTCGACCTCGGTGGCGGCGCCGGGTGGGAGGCGGTGGGTCTGTTCGGTGACCCGGCGGACCTTCCACACCGCCACGTCCCCGGCCATCACCTTCGACCAGAGGCGCGGGAGGCGGTGGTGGGCTTCGAGGGCGGCGCCGATCAGTGCGCGGCCCTGGTAGGTGGAGAGTCCGCAGGCGGTGGCGAACTCGGCGACCGCGAACTCCGACATGCCGGGCGCGCCTTCTCCTGCCAGGGTGGCGGGCTGGTCGGCGTACATGACCAGGTCGCCGAGCTCGTCGACGACGGCGTCGGTGACCGGCGCGGGGTGGGCGTGGGCCCACCGCAGCGCCAGGTCGAGCCGCTCGGCCTCGGCGAGCAGAGCGATCCGGGTCTGTTCCGCGGCGGCATCCAGCAGCACCGACGGTGGGTTCGGTGCGGTAGGAGTCTGCGTCGCGGCCATATCTGATTCTACATCGAATCGAACAGGTGTTCTAGTCTGATTCGATCTTTCTTTCTTCTTTCGGTCCGGGCCACCGCGGTCGACCCGAGCGGACGGTGAAGTCGACAGCGAACTGGAAATCGCTCCCGGGTGACCACGGCGGACGGTGACCACGTATTCCTCGAACTGTCTTTCGTCACCCACGCCGGGGGAGGCGGACAGGGACGTTAGGGACAGTTGCGGGGTTTCGAGGCTCAGGCGCCGGGGCGCCTTCGCACCTCAACCAGCGGACGGGCTCAACCAGCGGGCGGGCGGGCTCAACCAGCGCCGGGTCAGACCCGCTCGCGGGTGGAGGCGCCGGCGGCGAGGCCGACGAGGACGGCGGCGGTGGCGACCTGCCAGCCGTGCCGCCACCAGTCGATGCCGCGGGTCTGGGGCTCGAAGAAGAGGCTGTAGAGGAAGTTGCCGATCAGGCCGCCGCCGATGCCGCAGAGGATCGTGAGCCACAGCGGCACCCGGTCGGTGTCTCCGGGCGCGAAGAGCTTGCCGAGGAAACCGAGCACGATGCCCCCGACGAGGGCCCAGAGCAGCGCCGCGACCATGGCCGCATCATCTCGCCGGGCCGCAGCCCGGCGCTACTCCGTTACCTGTGGATCCGTTACGAACGGAAGCCGACCTGGCCCGCGACCCCGTGGCCGATCTCGACGTACGCGAGCTTGGCGACCGGGACGATGACCTTGCGGCCCTTGTTGTCGCTGAGGGACAGCACGCCCTCGGTGGCGACCGCGTCGCTCACGGCCTTCTCGAGGTTCTCGAGGCTGTCCTCCACCTCGACGGTGAGCTCACGGGCAGCGTTCTGGACGCCGATCTTGACCTCCACGAGGTCCTCCTTGCTTGGTCTGATGGTTCGCCGGCAAGTGTGCCGGGTCAGTGGTCGTCGGTGAGGGGGTAGCCGCGGATGCCGCGCCAGGCGAGGCCCGCCACCAGGGCGGCGGCGTCGGACTGGCCGATGCCGCCGGGGTCGGAGAGCCAGTAGCGAGCGCTGACCTGCGCCATGCCCACGAGCGAGACCGCGAGCAGCCGGGCCGCGTCGGACGGCAGGCCAGTGTCGTCGGCGATCACGTGGGCGATCAGGGCCGCGCACTCGCTGGTGACCCGCTCGACCTGCTCGCGGACCGCGGGCTCGTTGGTCAGGTCGGACTCGAAGACCAGCCGGAAGGCGCCGGTGTCGGCCGAGACGTAGGCGAAGAACACGTCCATCGTGGCCGCCACGCGCTGCTTGTTGTCGTGCGTCGACTCCAGCGCCTCGCGGCAGTTGGCGATGATCGTGTCGCAGGAGACCTCGAGCAGCGCGAGGTAGAGGTCGAGCTTGCCGGGGAAGTGCTGGTAGAGCACCGGCTTGGAGACGCCGGCCCGCTCGGCGATGTCGTCCATCGCCGCTGCGTGGTAGCCCTGCGCGACGAAGACCTCGAGCGCGGACGCCATCAGCTGGGCGCGTCGCTCGCGTCGGGGCATGCGGGCACCACGGGGCCGGGCCGCCGGGGCGTCGTACTGCTCTGCCGTCACGCGCACAAGATACCGGTCGGTCACCCGCGTCCGGATGACGGGACACGGCGCGGCACGTGTCGTCCTGGCGGGGAACATGGCGAGGTCGGAGGTTGTTGCGCCGACGAACCGACCCTGAGGAGTACGCCGTGTCCTTTCCCGCGCTCGTGGAGCCCGCGGACGAGCTGACCATCGACGAGGTCCGCCGCTACAGCCGCCACCTGATCATCCCGGACGTCGGGATGACCGGTCAGAAGCGGCTCAAGAACGCCAAGGTGCTGGTCATCGGCGCCGGTGGCCTCGGCAGCCCCGCCCTCCTCTACCTGGCCGCGGCCGGTGTGCACACGCTCGGCATCGCGGAGTTCGACGAGGTCGACGAGTCCAACCTGCAGCGCCAGATCATCCACGGCCAGTCGGACATCGGGAAGTCGAAGGCGCAGTCGGCCAAGGAGTCGATCGCCGAGACCAACCCCTACGTGAACGTGATCGTGCACGAGACCCGTCTCGACAACGACAACGTCATGGAGATCTTCCGTGGCTACGACCTGATCGTCGACGGCACCGACAACTTCGCGACCCGCTACATGGTCAACGACGCGGCGTACTTCCTGGGCATCCCCTACGTCTGGGGCTCGATCTACCGCTTCGACGGCCAGGCCTCGGTCTTCGCGCCGACGATGGCCGACGACGCGCCGTGCTACCGCTGCCTCTACCCCGAGCCCCCGCCGCCGGGCATGGTCCCGAGCTGCGCCGAGGGCGGCGTGCTGGGCGTGCTCTGCGCCAGCATCGGCTCGATCCAGGTCAACGAGGCCATCAAGCTGCTCACCGGCATCGGCGAGCCGCTGATCGGCAAGCTGATGATCTACGACGCCCTGGAGATGGAGTACCGCAAGCTCAAGGTGCGCAAGGACCCCAACTGTGCGCTGTGCGGCGACAACCCGACCGTCACCGGTCTCATCGACTACGAGACCTTCTGCGGCGCGATCTCCGACGACGCCGCCGAGGCGGCCGCCGGCTCGACGATCTCGGTCGTCCAGCTCGAGCACATGCTCAAGGAGCGCGCCGAGGGCACCCGGGACTTCGTCCTGGTCGACGTGCGTGAGCCCAACGAGTACGAGATCAACAAGATCCCGGGCTCGATCCTGATCCCGAAGGGCGACTTCCTCAACGGGTCCGCCCTCGAGAAGCTGCCGTCGGACAAGCAGATCGTCATGCACTGCAAGTCGGGAGTCCGCTCGGCCGAGACGCTGGCCATCGTGAAGGGCGCCGGGTACGCCGACGCCGTCCACGTCGGCGGCGGCGTCGTCGCCTGGGTCAACCAGATCGATCCGAGCCAGCCCTCGTACTGACCGGTGACGGACGGCAACCGTCCGTTACCGGGGCGTAACCCTCCCTGGGAGGGGGTCGTTGAGACCCCGTCCGTGCACCTGCACATCCCAGGGAGGGTCACCACCTCATGCGCATCACTCACCGCCTCATCGGCGCCGGCACGATCATCAGCGCCGGCGTCCTCGCCGCCGCCATCTCGACCGCCGCGCCGGCCACGTCCGCCCAGAGCTGGGCGCCGGCCGACAGCGCCGCCATCCACCCCGGCACGATGATGTACACCGAGGGTGCGCAGTGCACCGCCAACTTCGTCTTCACCGACGGCTCGGGCGCCACCTACGTCGGCTACGCCGCCCACTGCGCCGGCACCGGCTCGTCCACCGACACCGACGGCTGCTCGACCCAGTCGCTGCCGCTCGGCACCAAGGTCACCTTCAACGAGGGCGGCAGCCTCATCGACGAGGGCACCCAGGTCGGCTCCGGCACCCTGGCCTACTCGTCGTGGAACACCATGCACAGCATCGGCGAGACCGACGCCAACACCTGCGCCTACAACGACCTCGCCCTGGTGAAGGTCGACGCCGCCGACGTCTCGAAGGTCAACCCGTCGATCCCGTTCTGGGGCGGCCCGACCGGCATCGACACCGACGGCACCGCCGCCGGCGACCGCGTCTGGACCTACGGCAACTCCAGCCTCCGGGCCGGCATCTCGGTGCTGTCGCCGCACACCGGCATCAGCCTCGGCGACCAGGCCGCCGACGGTGGCTGGTCGCACCCGCTCTACACCGTCTCCCCGGGCATCCCCGGCGACTCGGGCTCGGCGTTCGTGAGCGCCGACGGCAAGGCGATCGGCGTCCTCTCGACCCTCGGCCTGGCCCCGCTCCCGGCGTCGAACAACATCGGCGACCTCGGCAAGGAGCTCGCCTACGCGCAGGCGCACTCGGGCATCTCGGGCCTGCAGCTGGTCAACGGCACCGAGCCGTTCGACCCGGTTCTCTGAGAGAGCCGCTGCGCCACCTGATCTGAGCCGCCGCCGGGCGGGCGTGTGCGGGTAAGTTGCCGCACATGTCCGCTCGGCGCGCTGGTGTTGTGGCGGTGGCGACGGTCGTCGTCACCACCCTGCTCGCCGTCCTGCTGGTCACCTGGGCCGCCTCGATCGGCCCCGGCGACGTGCTGCGCGGCGACGGGCCCGGGCGCAACACCGCGTCGCCGACCGACGCCTCCACGTCCGACTCCGGCGAGGGACGCGCCGACGAGAAGATCGTCGACCCCAACCGGGACCTCACCGGCAAGGGCAAGGTCTTCGCCGTCCTGGCGTTGATCCTCAACCTGGCCACCGTCGTCGTCGCCGGCTACCTCGTCTACCGGGGCACCCGCTGGGCGGTCCGGGTACGCCGGGAGCGGCGCCGACGACACACCCGCTCGGCGCGCGACGCCGCCGTCGAGCTCGACGTCCTGGGTCACGGCGCGGCCGTGGCCCGCGAGATGCTCGCCGACGCCGCGGCGCAGCGCGCGGCCCTCACCGAGGGAGACCCGCGCAACGCCGTCGTCGCCTGCTGGAGCCGCTTCGAGGACCAGGCCGCGTCGGCGGGCATCGAGCGCCGCCCCTGGGAGACCTCGGCGGAGTACACCCTGCGCGTGCTCGACCTGGTCGACGCCGACACCTCGGCGGTCGCCCGGCTGGCCGCGCTCTTCCGCGAGGCCCGGTTCTCCGAGCACCCCGTGACCGAGCAGCACCGGGCCGAGGCGCTCGAGGCGCTCGACACCATCCACCGCACGCTCGGCCGGTCCCTGGGGGTCACCGCGTGAGCGCGAGGGCGCGCTGGTGGCGCCGCGGCGCGGCCGCCGTGGTCGTCTACGTCGTGCTCGAGGTCGTGCTGACGGTGCTCGACCTCGACCCCGACCCGCTTCGGCTGGCCCTGCTCGTCGGCACCTACACCGCCCTCGTCGGCCTGGTCGTCGACGCGCTCGCCGGCGACGAGCCGGTCTGGACCGTCGAGTCCGAGCTGCACGCCGTACGTGCGGGCGGCGACCCGCGCCTGGGCCGCTACGTCGCGCTCCTCGAGTCGCACCTGTCCGCCAAGGAGGACGACCGGGCGCTGCGCGACCGGCTCGGGGTGCTGGCCGACCAGGTGCTGCGCCAGCGCCACGGCGTCGGCCGCGACGACCCGAGCGCCGCGACGCTGCTCGGCCCGGAGCTCACCGACCTGCTCACCGGGCCGCCACGCCGCGTCGCGCCCGCCCAGCTGGACCGTTGCCTGACCCGGATCGAGGAGCTCTGAGCATGACCACACTGACCGTCCCCGAGGCGGCCGACCTCGCCGACCGCGTGCTCGTCGAGGTGGAGAAGGCCGTCGTCGGCAAGCGCGAGGCGCTGATGCAGGTGCTGGCCGCGATCCTCGCCCAGGGCCACGTCCTGCTCGAGGACTACCCGGGACTCGGCAAGACGCTGGCCGCGCGCTCCTTCGCCCGCGCCCTCGGGCTGGACTTCCGGCGCGCGCAGTTCACCCCGGACCTGCTGCCCGCCGACCTCACCGGCTCCTTCGTCTACGACCAGCGGGAGTCGCGCTTCGACTTCCGGCCCGGCCCGCTCTTCACCGGACTGCTGCTCGCCGACGAGATCAACCGCACCCCGCCCAAGACCCAGGCGGCGCTGCTGGAGGCGATGCAGGAGCGACAGGTCACCGTCGAGGGCGAGACCTTCGCGCTGCCGCAGCCCTTCCACGTGCTCGCCACCGCCAACCCGATCGAGTACGAAGGCACCTTCCCGCTGCCCGAGGCCCAGCTCGACCGATTCCTGCTGCGGGTCAGCTTCGGCTACCCCGGCAAGCAGGAGGAGTACGACGTGCTCGCCCGGCGCCTCGACCGCCGCAAGGAGGAGGTCGACCTCGAGGAGGTCACCGACGCCGCCGGCCTGCTCGCCATGCAGCAGGCCGTCGAGACGGTCACGGTCGACGAGAGCGTCGGCCGCTACTGCGTCGACCTCGCCACCGCCACCCGGACCCACCCCGATGTGCTCACCGGCGCCTCACCGCGCGGGTCGCTCGGGCTCGTGCTGGCGGCGCGGGCCTTCGCGGTGATGCGCCGCCGCGACTACGTGATCCCCGAGGACGTGAAGGCCATCGCACGCTCGGTGCTCGCGCACCGGATCACGGTCCGGCCCGAGCTCTGGATGAGCGACGCCAGCGGACGGACGGTCGTCGACCAGGTGCTCGGCCAGGTCCCGACGCCCACCGCCCTCGAGCACCACCGATGAACCAGGCGCCGCTCGACGCACGCTGGCGGCCGACCGCGGCGCTGGCGCGATCCATGGTGACCGCAGCGCTCGCGGTCGCCGGCGCGCTGCTGCTCAGCGACCCGTCGCTGGTGGTGATCGGGGCGCCGTTCGTGCTGCTCACCGGCATCGGCCTGCTGCACCGGCCCGAGCGCACCCCGACGGTCGGCTCCGCGCTCGACCACCAGGTGCTGCACGAGGGCCAGGGCACCACCTCCCGGCTCGCCGTCACCGACGCCGACGACGCCGAGGTGCTGACCCGGGTCGTGCAGGAGGCGCCGTACGTCGTCGCCCGTCCGCGGGACGGCCGGGTCGCGGCGCTGCTCGGCGACGAGCCGGTGCCCGACATCGAGATCGGACCGCGGAGGTGGGGTCGGCGGCTGCTCGGCGAGGAGCGGGTCGCGCTCTTCACCCCGTGGGCCGGCTACCGCTTCGGCCCCGTGACCGCCGGCGGGCAGCTCGTGCGGGTGCTGCCCGGGCCGGCGCCGTACGACTCCCGCGCGGAGGTGCCCCAGCCGCTCGGCCTGGTCGGCGCGCACCGGTCCCGGCGCCGGGGGAGCGGCACCGAGCTCGACGGGATCCGGCCCTTCCAGCCCGGCGACCGGCTCCGGCGGGTCAACTGGCGGGTCTCGCTCCGCACCGGTGACCTGCACGTGGTCACGGCACGCGCCGAGGAGGACACCGGCGTGCTCCTCGTGGTCGACGCGCTCGCCGACCACGGCGCCTCGGGCGGCATCGACGGCGAGGCCAGCAGCCTGGACGTGGCGGTCCGTGCGGCCTCCGCCGTCGCCGAGCACCACGTCCGCAGCGGCGACCGGGTCGCGCTCCGGGTGATCGGGCGCGGTCGCGAGCACGTCGGCTACGGCACCGGCGCCCGGCACCTCCGCCGGGTGCAGCACACTCTCGCCGCGATCCGGCCCGGCGAGCTCGACGGCCGGGCCGAGCAGGGCGGCGGACTGCTCCAGCTCGGCGTCACCGGCGGCACCGTCGTGCTGGTCTTCTCCCCGATGCTGGCCGAGTCCGTCGGGACCGCCGCCGCGACGCTCACCCGCCGCGGCGTGGCCGTCCTGGTCGTCGACACGCTGCCCCCCGACGTACGACCGGCCGTGCCCGAGGACACTGACCCCGCCCTCGCCGCCCTGGCCTGGCGGATGCGGAGCCTCGAGCGCAGCCTGGTCCTCGACCGGCTCGCGACCTTGGGCTGCCCGGTCGTGCCGTGGCGCGGCCCGGGCACCATCGACCGGGTGCTGCGCAGCCTCGCCCGCCGCGCCGCCCTGCCGCGGGTGGCGGGCCGGTGAGGGGCTGGGCCGAGGGCCTCGGCGACCTCACGGCCAGCCAGCTGGTGCTGCGCGGGCTCGTCCTGCTCGGGCCCGTCGTCGCGGTGCTCGCCACCGGACCGGCCGGGTCGTGGGCGCCGTGGTGGGTGCTGCTGCCGATCCTGGCCCTCGCGGTCGGCTTCGCCGCGCTGCCCGAGTCGTCGGTCGGCATCGCGACCTATCTCGCCGTGCTGGCCTGGTGGACGCTCGCGCTCGAGGACGGGCTCGACCCGATGGTGCTGGTCGCCGTCGTCGCCCTGGTCGTCTCCCACGTCGCCGCCGTGCTGGCGTCCTACGGACCGGGCGAGATGCCGGTGCACGGACCGCTGGTCCGGCGCTGGGCGGTCCGCGGTGCCCTGGTCCTGCTGGTGGTGCCGCCGACCTGGCTGCTCGGCCGGGGTCTGCGCGACGACACCGCGCAGCACGGCATCTGGGTCACCGGCGTCGCGGTCGCGCTGGCGGCCACCCTCGCCGCCGCCGTCGCGCTCGCCGGCTCCGACCGGGAGGCGCAGCCGTGAGCCTGGACATCGAGGAGTACGTCGAGCTGGTGCTGCGGTGCGTCGACACGGTGCCCCGCGGCCGGGTCACGACGTACGGCGCCATCGCGGAGGTGGTCGGTGCGGTGGTGGGTGGCGGCGGCCCGCGGCTGGTCGGGTCGGCGATGGCGCGGCACGGCGGTGGAGCGACCTGGTGGCGGGTGGTGCGCGCCGACGGGTCGCTCCCGGAGAGCCACCAGGGCGAGGCCCACCAGGCCTACCTCGAGGAGGGCACGCCGCTGCGTCCGTCGGGCAGCGTCGACATCACCAAGGCCTTCTGGAGACCGCCGGACCTGGTCTGAGCCCGAGCTGCCATCTGTCAGGAAGCCGACAGTGCCGGTCCGGTACTCGTCCCTACCGTCCTGGCATGACGTCTCCGGGCAGGGCCGCCGCCGCGGTCCTCACGATCCTGACCGCGCTGTCCAGCCTCGTGCTCCCCGTCGGGAGCGCGGCCGCGAACGACGAGGACGCCGGCAGCAGCAGCGGTTCCTGGCATCACGTGCACTTCCACATCAACGCCTACCGGACCGGTGACGTCCGGACCGGCAGCTGCGAGGGCAGCTGGCGCGACAACGCCGGCATCTGCCAGGGCTGGGCCGAGTCCCGCACCTGGTACGACAGCTACCCGTTCCGCAGCTCGACGCAGGTGCGCTGGGCCTCGACGCCCACCCGCTGCCGCGACGCACCGGGTGGCCGCGACTCCCGGGTGTGGCGGCACGAGGTCTACGTCTACGCCTCGCACCTCGGCACCGGCCAGAACAGCTGGCTGTGCGGCTGGGGCGACGAGGGCTGGCACACGATGGTGGTGACCGGCGGGGAGATCCGCGGCTACGACGGCTACTTCCACGAGGTGCAGCGGAGCAGCGGCGTCCTCGCCGATCGCGAGCACGTCCCGGGTGGGCCGCTCTACGTCTTCCTCGACGCCAGCCGGGACCAGGGCGCGGTGATCGGCTTCCGGGGCTGGCTGCGCTACTGACCCGCCAGCTCAGCCAGCCGGGCCAGCGCCTTCGGGAAGATCTCGGCCGGCGGCGTGACGAGCCCGGCGCCGACCTGACCCACGCCCGCGACCTTGCCGGCCATGCCGGTGTTGATCTGCGGGAGGATCCCGGTGCGGCAGACCTTCGAGACGTCGATGCCGGTCGGGGTGCCCTGGAACTCGAGCACCGGCACCGACCAGCGCGGGTTCTCGGCCAGCGTGATCTCGTGCATCCGGCGCGTGGTGGCCAGCGCGTCGGGCACCGAGCCGCCGACGAAGCGGACGATCGCGGGCGCGGTCGCCATCGCGAAGCCGCCGATGCCCGCGGTCTCGGTGATCGCCGAGTCGCCGATGTCGGGGTTGGCGTCGTCCGGGCCGTAGTCGCCGAGGAAGAGGCCGTCGGCCAGCTGCGCCGGGCCGGTGAACCACTCGTCGCCGGTGCCGGCGACCTGGATGCCGAAGTCGGTGCCGTTGCGGGCCATCGCGACCACCATCGTCGACCCCTCGGTGCCCCGAGCGGCGTCGAGGGCGAGCTTGCAGGCGGGCATCGCGAGGTTGAGGAAGAAGTGGTCGTTGCCGCCGATGAAGCGCAGCGACTCGGCGACGTCCGCGCTGTCGACGCCCACGGCGACCATGGCGGGTGAGAGGTCGCGCAGCAGCATCAGGGTGCCGGCGCGGTTGCGGTTGTGGGCCTCGTCGCCCATCTGCAGCATCTGGGTGAGGATGCCGGTGACGTCGACCGGAGCCGTGCCCCGCACGGCCTTCTGCAGGAGCGGGCCGAGCACGTCGCCCATCCACCGGAGCCGGGTCAGCACCTCGGGTGAGTAGGCGCCGTACCGGAGCACCTTGCCGAGTCCCTCGTTGAGGGAGCAGTAGGTACGGCGGCCGCTGGCGGCGTCCTCGAGCACGAACATCCACATGCTCGGGGTGACCACGCCGGCCATCGGCCCGACCGCGGAGCGGTGGTGGCAGGGCTCGAGCGAGACGGACGTGCCGGACTCGAAGAGCGCGGCGGCGTCCTCGGGATCCTCGACCAGCCCCTCGAGCGCGGCGCCGCCCAGGAGCGCGCCGCGCAGCGGGCCGGACGCGCGGTCCCAGCCGATCGGCGGGCCGGCGTGCAGGAACTCACCGCGCTGCAGGCCCAGCGCCTCGGAGGCGGGCAGCACGTCGACCAGGGTCGCGGTCACGTCGAGCATCGCGGCGACCGCGCGCTCGTTCGCCTCCCGGCGGCGGGGGTCGGCGGCGACGGTCGCGAGGTCGGTCTCGGTGCCGGCCATCGGCGGGCGCCAGTCGACACGGGTGACCGGGGTGGCCTGGTCGGCGACGGCGTCGCCGAGGAGATCGGCACCGACGTTCACGACTCCGGCGGGGGTGGTCACGACTGGGCTCCGATCAGCTCGAGGGCACGGCGGGTGGCGCCGGCGTTGGAGAGGTGCACCTCGGCACCGGCCTCGACCAGCGCGCGGACCTGTCGGTCGCGGTCCTGCGGGTCGGCGGCGGTGCCGACGACGGCCACCACCACGGGCTGGGCGATGCCGGCGAGCGCGGGGGCCAGGGCGGCCGCGGGGTCGGGCTCGGCACCGTGGCCCAGCACGACGTCGAGCAGCAGCACGCCGGTGTCGGGGTCGGTGGCCGCGCGGGCGAGGTGCTCCAGGCGCAGGGACGGGTCGATCATCGGGTGGGCACGGCCGGTCGTGTACTCGTCGTCGCCGAAGTCGACGAACGTGTGACCGCCCTCGGTGCCGGCGATCAGCTGGGCCTCGCTCTTGAGCGTGCCGCCGACGAAGAGCCCGCGGACCACCCCGTCGACCCGACGCAGGCCCTCTGTCGGGTCGACGACCGGCCAGGCGGGGACCTCCCGACCGAGCCGGCGCAGCACGCTCTCGGCGGCCGCGGTGAGGTCGGGCTGGCCCGGCCCCAGCAGGGCGAGCTCGACGGGGGTGCCGAGCGAGGCGGCGTACGCCTCGATCTCGGTGGCCACCTCGGGCGCCGGGGGCTTCGACGCGAGCACGATCAGCTCGACGGCCGGGTCGGCATCGAGCCGGCGCAGGGCCTCCCGGGTGGCCAGCCCGCCGACCTCGGCGGAGAGGTCGCGGCCGCCGACGCCGAGCGCGGACGAGACGCCGACCCCGGCGTGGTCGAGGAGCGCGAGCAGCTGTTGGCAGCCGGTGCCCGACGCGGCGACGATGCCGACCGGGCCGGGGGAGACCACGTTGGCGAAGCCGAGCCCGAGGCCGCCGACGACAGCGGTGCCGCAGTCGGGACCCATGACCAAGACGCCGCGCTCGGCGGCGGCGCGCTTGAGGGCGACCTCCTGCTCGACCGGCACGTTGTCGCTGAAGACCATCACGTCGCGGCCGGCGTCGACCGCGTCCATCGCCTCGACCAGCGCGCTCGCGCCGGGGACGGAGACGAGCGCGATCGCGTCATGGCCCGGAGTCCCGGCAGAGCGGCGCAGCGCGCTGGCCGTCGTGCGGGGCGGCGCGACCTCGGTCGGACCCTCGACCCGCTTGGTCGCGTCGCGCAGCGCCTGGTCGACCCCGGCCAGCGCGGCCGCCAGCCCGTCGGCTGCGGCGAGCCGGAGCGCGACCACGAGGTCGTTCGGCGTCGCGTCCGGGACCTCGAAGCCCATGCCGGTCAGCACCTCGACGTTGAGCGGCGTCGCCATCGCGACCTGGGCGGCGAGCACGCCGTCGAGGCCCTGGACGGTCCGGCTCACCTGCAGCAGCGTCACCGAGTCGGCGTACGCGCCGGGCCGGAGCTCGACGTGAGTGTGGGTCATGCGGCCTCTTTCAGGGAGTGGAGTGCGGCGCGGGCGCCCTGGAGCATCCCGCGTCCGGAGGTGTGGCCGACCGCGGCGAGGGCCGCGGTGCGGTCGGGGTCGTCGGGTGCGGCCAGCCAGGCCGCGAACTCGGGGATCGCCTCGCCGTGCATCGCGCACTCGAGCAGCGTCGCGGAGAGCAGCGTGGTGCGGTGCAGGTGGGCGCGGACCTCGGCGTCGACGTCGGGCGTCGCGATCCCGGCCGCGCGGTGCACCGCGAGCCAGCCGCAGAGCACGTCGTCGTCGTACGGCGTCAGCCCGTCGCCCCGCCCGATCATCGCCGCCACCTCGCCCGGGGGCGGGGCGGCGACGGCCGCCCCGATCACGACGCCGGGGAGCGACGGCACGGACACGTCGACGATCCGGCCGACGACCAGCGGCTCGCCGTCGAGGTGCAGCACGCCACCCGCGAGCGAGGCGGCGGTGACGTCGAGGGCGTCGAGAGTGGTGCGCAGCGCGCTCGGGACGGCGGTCGCCCGGCGCCCGACGACGCCGACGCAGCGACCGGCCACGTCGAGGTAGACCGCGTCGCGTCCGCGGTGCACTACCGGCACCACTCCGTCGGCCGCTCCGCGCAGGTGATCCCGGACGCGGAGAGGTGCACCGACGGGGATCACCTTCCCGACGCTATCCGGGTCGATTACGGTTTGCCGATGTGAGGTTGTGCCAACAGCGGGGGCAGGGGAGTGCAGATGTTGATAACAGGTGACCGCGAGGAGCTCGCCAGTGCGGCGCTCGCCCGGGTCGATGCGCTGCACACCGGGCTGACCCAGATCGTGCTCGAGGGCGGCAACCTCGACGGCATCGCCGCCGAGGTCGGCCGGGTCCTCGACGTCGGCGTCGCCTTCACCTCGACCGACGGTCGGGTCCGGGCGTCGGCGCTCCGCGACGACCACCGCGAGCTGCTCGCGGAGGCCGGTCTGGTCGACCCGACCGGTCGGCTGCGGGTCGAGCGGATGGGGGCCGGCGGCCCCCATCCCTCCCACGTCTCCCGGGTCGCCGCCGGCGGCGTCGACCTCGCGCGCCTGGTCGCCGTGCGCCCCGACCAGCAGCTCTCCGACGACGACGTGCACGCGCTCGAGCGGGCCGCGGCCGTCGCCGCGCTGCTGATCACGCGGGAGCAGGCCGTGACCGCGGTCGAGAACAAGTACCAGGGCGACTTCCTGCGCGACGTCCTGCTGCGTCGTACGGCGTCCGCGGCGTACGTCGCCGAGCACGCCGAGACCTTCGGCTGGGACCTCTCCCGGCCGGTCGTCGTCGTGGTCGCCGAGATCGACCCGGTCGTCGGGGAGGAGCCCGTGTCGAGCACCCAGCGGCGCCAGTGGCAGGAGCGCTTCTCCGCCGCCTGGCGGCAGGTCGCCGACACCCTGGAGCCCGGCATCCCCACCGCCGACTTCTCCTCCGAGGTCGTCACGCTGCTGCCGATCCTGGAGGGCGACGGCGAGCCCGTCGACGGCCACGGCGTCGTCCGGCGTGCCGTCACCGCGGTGGCCGGCGACAAGGGCGGCGGCCGTCGGCCCTTCTCGGTCGGCGTGGGCCGGGTCGCCCGCGGGCTCGACGAGCTGCCGGCGGCGTACGCCCAGGCCCGGCGGGCGGTCGAGGTCGGTCGTCGGGTCAACGGCGGCGGCTCGACGACGTTCTTCGACCAGCTCGGCCTGCACCGGCTGATCGCGCTGATCCCGGACACCCCGACCGGCTCGGCCGAGCTGCGCGCCTTCGTCGAGGACGTCCTCGGCCCGCTCGGCGAGCGCACGACGGAGGCCGCCGACCTGCGCGAGACCCTGCAGGTGCTGCTGGACACCAACTTCAACGTCGCGGAGGCCGCGCGCCTGCAGTTCTTCCACTACAACACGATGCGCTACCGGGTCTCCAAGCTCGAGCGGCTGCTCGGCCCGTTGTCGACGGACCCGCACCTGCGGCTCGACGTCGCGGTGGCCCTGCGGGTGCTCGAGATGGCCACCTGACCGCCCTCCCGGTCAACGGCTGATCACACGCCGATCACGCCTGTGTGACAGGGATTCCGGCGCCCCGACCCGCCCACAAGAGGTGCCAGTGGGTACGGCGTTCCTTCGGCATCTGTCGCCGTCGAAGGTGTGTCATGGCTCTCATTAGGTTGAGCGGACTCGGGCCCGTCCTGACGCCGAAAGGGTGTGTGTCATGTCGATGTTCAAGTGGGATGTAGTCGATCCCCGACCAGGTGAGGCCGTCGCGCCGAACCAACGCCTCAACTGGGGCAAGACCGTGGGCATCGGTGCCCAGCACGTCGTCGCCATGTTCGGTGCCACGTTCGTGTTCCCGGTCGTCATGGGGCTGGACCCCAACCTCGCGATCCTCTTCTCGGGCATCTGCACGATCCTGTTCCTGCTGGTCACCCAGAACCGGGTCCCGAGCTACCTCGGCACCAGCGCCTCGTTCGTCGCCGGTGTGGCCGCGATCCGCGCCCAGGGCGGCGACTCGGCCGACGTGACCGGAGCGATCCTGGTCTCCGGCCTGGTCCTCCTCGCGGTGGGCGTCCTCGTCCACTTCGCCGGTGCCGGCCTGATCCACAAGGTGCTGCCGCCGGCGGTCACCGGTGCCGTGGTGATGCTGATCGGCTTCAACCTGGCCCCGGTCGTGGCCGGCATCTACTGGCCCCAGGACCAGTGGGTGGCGCTGCTCACCGCCACCTTCATGATCATCGCCGCGGTGCTGCTGCCCGGCTTCTGGTCGCGGATCGCGGTGTTCCTCGCGCTGATCTTCGGCTACCTGATCTCGTGGATCTTCGACGGCATCTTCGGGCAGATCACCTCCTGCGGTGGCACCGGCTGCGAGCCGGTCGCCCACGACCGCGTGTCCTGGTCCGCGGTCAAGGCCGCCGACCTGATCGGCCTGCCGAGCGGCACCCTCGCCGACGGCGTCGACGCCGTGCACAGCCCGAGCTTCTCGCTGACCTTCATCCTCCTGGTGCTGCCCGGCGTCATCGCGCTGATCGCGGAGAACACGGGCCACGTCAAGGCCGTCGCCGAGATGACCGGTGAGAACCTCGACCCGTACATGGGCCGGGCCATCGCCGCCGACGGCGGCGCGACCGCGCTGGCCAGCCTCTTCGGCGGCTCGCCGACCACGACGTACGCCGAGAACATCGGCGTCATGGGGGCGACCCGGGTCTACTCGACCGCCGCCTACTACGTGGCGGCGATCGTCGCGATCCTGCTGGGCCTGTGCCCGAAGTTCGGCGCGATCGTCAACGCCACCCCGGGCGGTGTCCTCGGCGGCATCACCGTCGTGCTCTACGGCATGATCGGCCTGGTCGGCGCCAAGATCTGGGTCGAGAACCGCGTCGACTTCGGCGACCCAGTCAACATGGTCGGCCTGGCGGCAGGCATCATCGCCGGTGTGGGTGGCGTGACGCTGAAGATCACCGACGACTTCTCGCTCAGCGGCATCGCCCTGGGCACGATCATGGTGATCGTCTACTTCCACCTGGTGAACCGCCGGGGCAGCCACACCGACCGAACCTCCGGAGAGGTGACGAAGGTCCTGTGAAGCCAGCACCGTTCGACTACCGCCGGCCAGGATCGATCGCCGAGGCGGTGCAGATCCTGGCCGGCGAGCCGAACGCCAAGGTGCTGGCCGGCGGCCAGAGCCTGGTGCCGCTGCTGTCGATGCGCCTCGCCGCCCCGGCGATGCTCGTGGACATCAACGCGATCCCGGGCCTGGATGCCATCGAGGTCGAGGACGGCGGCGTGCGCATCGGTGCGCTCGCCCGGCACGCCGCCGTCCTGGCCTCACCCGACGTGCGCCGGGTGCAGCCGCTGGTGCCGATGGCGCTCGCGCACGTCGCCCACGCCACGATCCGCAACCGTGGCACCACCGTCGGCTCGTTGATCCACGCCGACGCCGCCGCGGAGATGCCGGTCGTCCTGTCCCTGCTGGGCGGGTCGGTCGACGTCGACGGCCCGAGCGGCCGCCGGACGATCCCGGCGAGCGAGCTGTACGTCGGGCCGCTGGAGTCCTCGCTGCACCACGACGAGATCGCGGTCTCGGCGTTCTTCCCGGCGCTGGCGCCGGGTGCGGGTGTGGCCTTCCAGGAGCTGGCCCGCCGGCACGGCGACTACGCGCTTGTCGGCGCGGCCGCCCTCGTCGAGGGTGAGTCGGTCGAGGTCGGCTACCTGTCCGTCAGCGACGTCCCCACCGTCGTCGACCTCTCGGGCGTCGACGACGCGGACCTGGGGGAGGCGGCGCTCGCGCAGCTCGAGCCCGCCGACGACATCCACGCCACCGCGGCCTACCGCGCCCAGCTTGTGCGGGTGCTCACCGGCAAGGTGGTTCGATCGGCTCGGGAGTGGGCCGACCAGCACGCGGAGGGAGCACGGTGAGCGAGGAGCTGCACGACGTACGCCTGACCGTCAACGGCGCCAGCCACGAGATCCGGGTGCCCGCGCGGCGGCTGCTGTCGGACGCGCTGCGCCACGACCTCCGGCTGACCGGCACCCACGTCGGCTGCGAGCACGGCGTGTGCGGGGCGTGCACCGTCCTGGTCGACGGCGAGCCGATGCGGGCGTGCCTGATGTTCGCCGTCTCGGCGGTGGACCACGAGATCACCACGGTCGAGGGACTCACCCACGCCGACGGCTCGCTGAGCCCGGTGCAGCAGGCCTTCGCGGAGTGCCACGGCCTCCAGTGCGGCTTCTGCACCCCCGGCTTCCTCACCACCATCACCGCCGGTCTGCGCGACAACCCCCAGCCCACGCACGAGGAGGCGCGCGACATGATCGCCGGCAACCTCTGCCGCTGCACGGGCTACCAGAACATCGTCAAGGCGGTCGAGCGAGCAGCGGAGCTGGGTTCCGAGGCTCGCACCTCGACCACCGGAGGTGCGTCATGACGACCAAGCTGATGGGCCAGGGCGTCCAGCGGGTCGAGGACCAGCGCTTCCTGCGTGGCCTGGGCCGGTACGTCGACGACGTGGCCGTCGAGCAGCAGGTGCTGCACGCCGCGGTCCTCCGCTCGCCGCACGCCCACGCGCGGATCCTCGACATCGACGTCGCCGACGTCCTCGACGTCGAGGGCGTGCACGCGGTCTACACCTACGACGACCTCACCGGTCCGATGGCCGAGCCGCTGCCGCTGCTGATCCCACACCCCGCGCTCACCCACGGCCGCACGCAGTACGCGCTGGCCAAGGACGAGGTCAACTACGTCGGCGAGGCGATCGCCTTCGTCGTGGCCGAGGACCGGTACGTCGCCGAGGACGCCGTCGCGCGGATCCGGGTCGACTACGAGTTCCTGCCGCCCGTGGTGGGGATCGCGGCCGCCCGCGCCGCGGAGCGTCTCGTCCACGACGACGTGCCCGGCAACGTCGGCGCCCGCCTCGAGCAGGAGGTCGGCGACGCCAAGGCCGCGATCGCCCGGGCGCCGCACACGCTGAGCCTGGACCTCACCGTCGAGCGCAGCGCCTGCATGCCGATGGAGGGCCGCGGCACCGTCGCGCGCTGGGACCCCGACCTGCACCGGCTGCAGGTGTGGACCTCGACGCAGAGCTCGACCGGTGTTCGCGCTGCGGTCGCGGTGAAGATGGGCCTCGGCCTCGGTCAGGTCGACGTCGTCACCCCGGACGTCGGCGGCGGCTTCGGCGTGAAGATCAACCACCCGTGGCCCGAGGAGCTGCTGGTCCCGATGGCCGCGCGGGCGCTCGGCCGCACGGTGAAGTTCACCGAGGACCGCCGCGAGCACTTCATCTCCTCCGCGCACGAGCGCGGTCAGGTCCACCACATCGAGGTCGGCTTCGACGACGACGGGCGGCTGCTCGGGCTCGACGTGGAGTTCTGGCACGACCACGGCGCGTTCACGCCGTACGGCCTGATCGTCCCGATCATCACCTCCACCCAGCTGCTCGGGCCCTACAAGCCGCAGAACTACCGGGTGGTCTTCGAGTCGCTCTACACCAACACGGTCATGGTGACGCCCTACCGCGGCGCCGGCCGGCCGCAGGGCTGCTACGCCATGGAGCGCACCATGGACGCGATCGCGGCGTACCTCGGCAAGGACCGCACCGAGGTGCGCGCGGTCAACTTCATCCAGCCCGACGAGTTCCCCTACGACCAGGGCCTGATCTTCCAGGACGGCCGCGAGCTGGAGTACGACTCGGGCGACTACCCGGCCTCGCTGGAGAAGATCAAGGCGCTCGTCGGCTGGGACGAGTTCCCGGCCTTCCAGGCCGAGATGGCCGCGCAGGGCCGCCGGGTCGGCATCGGCCTCGCCTGCTACGTCGAGGGCACCGGCGTCGGTCCCTACGAGGGCGCGCACGTCCACATCGAGACCTCCGGCAAGGTGAAGGTCGCCACCGGCCTGACCACCCAGGGCCAGGGCCATGCGACGGTCTTCGCGCAGCTGGTCGCCGACGAGCTCGGGTGTCCGTTCGAGGACGTCGAGGTCGTCACCGGCGACACCCGCCGGATGCCGTACGCCGTGGGCACCTTCGCCTCGCGCGCGGCGGTGATGAGCGGGTCCGCTATCCACCTCGCGGCCAAGCGTGCCAAGGAGAAGGTCCTCAAGATCGCCGCCGAGGCGCTGGAGGCCGACGAGAAGGACCTGCAGATCGTCGACGGCGTCGTGTCGGTGAAGGGCTCGCCCGGCACCTCGATCGACCTCGGCACGGTCTCCGTGCTCTCCAACCCGCTGCGCTACGCCTTCGACGAGGCGTCCAAGGCCGCCACCCAGTTCTCCGTCGGCGACCCCGGCAAGCCGCCGGTGCCCGAGGACGAGGAGCCGGGGCTCGAGGGCAAGGACTTCTACTCGCCCGAGCGCGCGACGTTCGCGTCCGGCATGCACGCCGTCATCGTCGAGACCGACCCCGACACCGCCGAGATCACGATCCTCAAGTACGCCGTCGTCCACGACTGCGGCAAGCTGATCAACCCGATGATCGTCGAGGGCCAGATCCACGGCGGCGTCGCCCAGGGCGTCGGGGGAGCGCTCTACGAGCGGATGGCGTACGACGAGTCCGGGCAGCTGCTCAACGCGTCGTTCATGGACTTCCTCATGCCCTACGTCACCGAGGTCCCCGACGGCATCGACGTCGACCACCTCGAGACCGCCTCGCCGCTCAACCCGCTCGGCATCAAGGGTGCGGGCGAGGCCGGGGTGATCCCGTCCGCCGCGGTCTTCGCCGCCGCCATCGAGGACGCCGAGGGCATCCCCATCACCGCGATGCCGATCTCTCCCTCCGAACTGTTCACCCTGCGCCAGGAGCACTCCTCATGAAGATCAGCGGCACCAACGTCCTCGAGCAGCCCGTCGACAAGGTGTGGGACGCGCTGCTCGACCCGCGCGTCCTGGTCGCCACCATCCCCGGCTGCGAGCGGCTCGTGGCGACCGGCGGCCCCGGTGACCACGCCTACGACATGACGGTCACGGCCGGTGTCGCCGCGATCAAGGGCACCTACCAGGGCCAGTGCACGCTCTCCGACCTCGACCAGCACCGCGGTCTCACCATGCGCCTGTCCGGTGCGGGTGCGCCCGGCACCATCGACGCGACCGTCCAGGTCTCCTTCACCGAGCCCTCGCCCGGCGCGACGCAGATCGCCTACGAGGCCGACGCGGTCGTCGGCGGCATGGTCGGCGGGGTCGGCCAGCGGATGCTCACCAGCGTGTCCAAGCGGATGGCCGGCGAGTTCTTCGGCAACGTCGGCCAGGCGATCACGAGCGGACCGGTGGTCGAGCCCGTCGAGGCGCCGACCGGCGCCGGCCCGGCCGACGCACCTGGCGTGGTCTTCGCGCGCCCGGGGGTCTCGACGAGCTCGACCAGCGGAGACGGAGACTTCCTCAAGGGCATCGCCGTCGGTGCCGGCCTGGTCGTGCTCGGCGTCATCGTCGGTCGCGTCTTCGGTCGGCGATGACGGCTCTCACCGTCGACTCGACCGCCCGCGACCAGGCGGCCGCCGTACGCCGCCGCGAGATCTCGGCGCGCGAGCTCCTCGACCTGCATCTCGAGCGGATCGCGGAGCGCAACCCGCAGCTCAACGCGATCGTCTCGCTCGACGAGGAGCGCGCCCGGTCGGGGGCCGCGGCCGCCGACGAGGCGCTGGCCGCCGGCCGGGAGGTCGGCCCGCTGCACGGACTGCCGTTCGCGTTCAAGGACACCCACGCCGTCGCCGGCTGGCGCACCACCTACGGCTCCGTCCTGTACGCCGACCACGTGCCCGACCACGACGAGCTGATCGTCGAGCGCGTACGCCGCGCCGGCGTGGTCACCATCGGCAAGACCAACGTGCCGGAGTTCGCGGCCGGCTCCCACACCTTCAACCGCGTCTTCGGCACGACCCTCAACCCGGTCGACCCGTCCCGGTCCGCGGGCGGTTCGTCCGGCGGCGCAGCGGCCGCCCTGGCGTCCGGGATGGTGCCGCTCGCCGATGGCTCCGACATGGGCGGGTCGCTGCGCAACCCCGCGTCGTTCTGCGGCGTCGTCGGCCTGCGGCCCAGCCTCGGCCGGGTCCCGGAGTGGCCGCTCTACAACCAGTGGGAGACCACGTCCGTGGGTGGCCCGATGGCGCGCAACGTGGGGGACCTGGCCCTGCTGCTGAGCGTGATGGCCGGCCCGGACCCGCGGGCTCCGCAGGCGCTCGGCGACCCCGGCGCGGCCTTCGCGCCGCCGCTCGGCGGCAGCCTGGCCGGCCTGCGGGTCGCGGTGTCGACGGACCTCGGCGGGTCGATCGAGGTCGACCACGAGGTCGCGTCGATCGTCGGCGCGTCGGCCGCCGTGCTCTCGTCCGCCGGCGCCACGGTCACCGACGCCCACCCCGACCTGCCCGAGGCCGACGACACCTTCCGCACTCTGCGGGCCTGGCACTTCCAGGCCCGGTTCGGGGAGCGGCTCGCGGCCCACCCCGACGCCTTCAAGCAGTCGCTGGCCGACAACATCCGGGCGGGGGAGCACCTCACCGGCGCCGACGTGGCCCGCGCCTACGCCCAGCGCACCGCGCTGGCGGAGCGGATGCGGCTCTTCTTCGAGCAGCACGACCTGCTCGTGCTGCCGGTCTCGCAGGTGCCGCCCTTCCCGGCCGACCAGGAGTTCCCGACCGAGATCAACGGCCGCCCCATGGCCACCTACCTCGACTGGATGCGGGCGGCGTACTTCATCACCGTGACCGGCTGCCCGGCGATCTCGGTGCCCTTCGGCCGGACCGCCGGCGGACTCCCGGTCGGGCTCCAGCTCGTCGCCGCGCACGGCCGCGACCGGTTCCTCCTCGAGGCGGCGTGCGCGTTGGAGGAGACAGTCTCCGCATAGGGCACCGGCCGGGCTAGGCTGGCCGGCGATGACCGAGCAGACCACTCCGCAGGCCGAGGACCACTCCGGCGAGTACTCCCACCGTCAGATCGTCACCATCCTCTCGGGGCTCATGCTCGGCATGTTCCTGGGTGCGCTCGACCAGACGATCGTGAGCACGTCCATCCGCACGATCGCCGACGACCTCAACGGCCTGTCGGTGCAGGCGTGGGTGACCACGGCGTACCTGATCACCGCGACGATCACGACGCCGATCTACGGCAAGCTCGGCGACCTCTACGGCCGCAAGAAGCTCTTCATGTTCGCGATCTCGGTCTTCGTGATCGGCTCGGCGCTCTGCTCGTTCGCCGACTCGATGTACGAGCTCGCGGCCGCGCGCGCCTTCCAGGGCCTCGGCGCCGGTGGCCTCTTCACGCTCGTGCTCGCGATCATCGGCGACATCGTGTCGCCGCGCGAGCGGGCTCGCTACACGGGCTACTTCATGGCGATGTTCGGCACCTCGAGCGTGCTCGGCCCGCTCATCGGCGGCTTCTTCGCCGGCGCCGACACCATCCTGGGGATCAGCGGCTGGCGCTGGGTCTTCCTGGTCAACGTCCCGATCGGCATCGCCGCCCTCGCGGTCGTCTACCGCACCCTGCACGTCCACCACACCCGCGCCGTGGGCATCCGGATCGACTGGTGGGGCGCCGCCGCGCTCGTCGTGGGCCTGGTGCCGCTGCTGACCGTCGCCGAGCAGGGCCGCGAGTGGGGCTGGGACTCGCCGCGGTCGGTCACGGCGTACGTCGTGGGGGCGATCGGTCTCGTCGCCTTCTACCTCGCCGAGCGGGCCATGGGCGACGCGGCGCTGATCCCGCTGCGGATCTTCCGGATCCGCGCGGCAGCGGTCACCATCGTGGCCAGCGTGATCGTCGGTGTCGCGATGTTCGGCGGCATCATGCTGCTGCCGCTCTACCTCCAGATCGTGCACGGCGCCTCGCCCACCGAGTCCGGCCTGCTGATGCTGCCGATGGTGGCCGGCCTGATGTTCGGCTCGATCAGCTCGGGCCAGATCATCTCCCGCACCGGGCACATCCGCTGGTTCCCCGTCGCCGGGTCCGCGGTGATGTCGATCGGCCTCTTCCTGCTGACGCTCACCGGTGCGGACACCCCGCTGTGGAAGCTCAGCCTCGCGATGCTGGTGCTCGGCCTCGGGCTCGGCAACTGCATGCAGCCGCTGCTGCTCATCATCCAGAGCTCGGTGTCGCCGCGGGAGATCGGCGTCGCCACCAGCTCGGCGACCTTCTTCCGCCAGATCGGCGGCACCATGGGCGTCGCGGTCTTCTTGTCGGTGCTCTTCTCGACCGTCGGCGGCAACATCGCCGACGCGATCCAGGAGGAGTCCCAGACACCGGCCTGGCAGCAGGCGGTCGCGGCGGGCCACGGCCCGAGCCCCGACCTGATCGCCCAGGTGCAGGACGACTCCTCGGTCATCGACCGGATGGACCCGGTCATCGCGCACCCGTTCAAGGTCGGCTTCGCCGAGTCGATGGATCACGTGTTCCTGCTCGCCGCCTGCGTCGGCGTCGTGGGCTTCCTGATCCTGCTGCTCCTCATGCCGCCGGTCGAGCTCCGCGCGACCTCGGCCGCCGCGGCCGCCCGCGCCGAGGACGCGCCGCCGGAGCCGGTGGAGCCGCCGGTCTGAGGTCGGCGTGTGTTGGGATGGGAACATGAACGACTCCGTCGAGCCTGACATCGCCGAAGCCGTCCACCACGTCACGAACCGCTTCGGGGTGGCCGGACTCGAGACCCTGATCGCACTGGCCCAGGACGAGCTGGTCGAGGCGCGCAAGGCGCTCGAGGAGCTCACGGACGGCGACTGACGGTTCGTCGGCGCCCTGCCGCACGACGTACCCTGGTGGCTTGCCCTGATCCCTGTCGTGCGAGGTAGTTGCATGTCCGCGCCCGCGAGCGCCCCGGAGTCGGCCCCGGAGTCGGTGTTTCCGCTCCTCGAGCCGCGTCTCCCGTCGGTCTCCAAGCCGATCCAGTACGTCGGCGGCGAGCTCAACTCCACCGTCAAGGACTGGGACGCCGCCCCCGAGGGCGAGACCGTCCGCTGGGCGCTGATGTACCCCGACGCCTACGAGGTCGGGCTGCCCAACCAGGGCGTGCAGATCCTCTACGAGGTGCTCAACGAGCGCGACTGGATCGTCGCCGAGCGCACCTACGCCGTCTGGCCCGACATGGAGCGGGTGATGCGCGAGGAGCGGATCCCGCAGTTCACCGTCGACGCGCACCGCCCGGTCCGGTCCTTCGACCTCTTCGGCCTGAGCTTCTCCACCGAGCTCGGCTACACCAACATGCTCAACGCCCTCGACCTCGCGGGCATCCCGCTGCACAGCGCCGACCGCACCGACGACGACCCGATCGTCCTGGCCGGCGGCCACGCGGCCTTCAATCCCGAGCCGATCGCCGACTTCCTCGACGCCGCCGTCCTCGGCGATGGCGAGGAGGTCGTCCTGGCCATCTCCGAGGTCGTCCGCGACTGGAAGGCCGAGGGCCGGCCGGGCGGTCGCGACGAGGTGCTGCGCCGGCTCGCGGTGAGCGGCAACATCTACGTCCCGCGCTTCTACGACGTCACGTACGCCGCCGACGGCACCATCGAGGCCGTCGTCCCCAACCGGCCGGGCATCCCCTTCCGGGTCCGCAAGCACACGCTGATGGACCTCGACGCGTGGCCCTACCCGGCCAAGCCGCTGGTGCCCCTGGCCGAGACCGTCCACGAGCGCTTCTCGGTCGAGATCTTCCGGGGCTGCACCCGCGGCTGCCGCTTCTGCCAGGCCGGCATGATCACCCGCCCGGTCCGCGAGCGGTCGATCGAGACGATCGGCAACATGGTCGAGAACGGCATCCGCAAGTCCGGCTTCGAGGAGGTCGGGCTGCTCTCGCTGAGCTCCGCCGACCACACCGAGATCGGCGACGTCGCCAAGGGCCTCGCCGACCGCTATGAGGGCTCCAACGTCTCCCTGTCGCTGCCCTCGACCCGCGTCGACGCCTTCAACATCACGCTGGCCAACGAGTTCTCGCGCAACGGCCGGCGCTCCGGCCTCACGTTCGCCCCCGAGGGCGGCTCGGAGCGGATGCGCAAGGTGATCAACAAGATGGTCACCGAGGAGGACCTGATCCGCACCGTGGCGACGGCGTACTCCCACGGCTGGCGGCAGGTGAAGCTCTACTTCATGGTCGGCCTGCCCACCGAGACCGACGAGGACGTCCTCCAGGTCGCCGAGCTCGCCAAGAAGGTCATCGCCAAGGGCCGCGAGGTCTCCGGCCGCAACGACATCCGCTGCACGGTCTCCATCGGTGGCTTCGTGCCCAAGCCGCACACGCCCTTCCAGTGGGCCGCGCAGCTCGACCACGAGACCACCGACGAGCGGCTGAAGAAGCTGCGCGACACCGTCCGCGAGGACAAGAAGTACGGCCGCGCCATCGGCTTCCGCTACCACGACGGCAAGCCCGGCATCATCGAGGGCCTGCTCTCCCGCGGCGACCGCCGGGTCGGCCGGATCATCGAGCAGGTGTGGCGCGACGGCGGCCGCTTCGACGGCTGGAGCGAGCACTTCTCCTACGACCGCTGGGTCGCCTCGGCCGAGTCCGCGCTCGCGGCCCTTCCCGATGGGCAGAGCGGCGTCGACCTCGAGTGGTTCACCACCCGCGAGCGCGAGTACGACGAGGTCCTGCCCTGGGACCACCTCGACTCCGGCCTCGACAAGGACTGGCTGTGGGCCGACTGGGAGGACGCCCTCGCGGTCGCCGACGGCAGCGCCGACGTCGAGGTCGAGGACTGCCGCTGGACCCCCTGCTACGACTGCGGCGTCTGCCCCGAGATGGGCACCGAGATCCAGATCGGTCCCACGGGTCGGCAGCTGCTCCCGCTCAGCGTCGTCTAGCGGTCCGCCCACGGGGCGCTGCAGTGGCTGGGGGTCAGGCCGCCGGCGGGAGCGCCAACCCCAGCGACGCCTCGGCACGCGTGATCAGGTCGCGCGCTCGGTCGGCGGACATCGGACGGTCCGCAGCGCACATCGCCGCCCACAGTCCGGTGGCGACGCAGCAGAGGATCTCGACGTCCGGGTCGTGTCGCTTCCGCGTGTAGGCGGACTCCACCGCGGCCTGCAGCTCCTCGTCGAGCAGCCCGACTCCGGCCCCGGTGACCTCGTCGGCCCTGCTGAGCTCCACCAGCCCCAGCCAGGCGCGCACGAACGGCAAGGTGTCGTCGTCCGGCACCAGCGCGGCAGCCCCGTCGCGGTGCACCCGGTAGTCGATGACCCGGACGAGCCGCATCCCCACTCGCTTCGTGACGAGGTCCAGCATCCGGTGCTTGTTGGTGAGGTGCGCGGACAGCGAGGACGGGCTCAGCCGGAGGACGGCCGCCATCTTGCGGACGGTGAGAGCCGTGACGCCCTCGGTGTCGATGAGGTGCAGGCAGGCGTTGACCAGGTCGTCGACGCGACCGCCGGGGTCGATCAGGGAGGGCATGGCGCCAACCCATCACGAGCCGGCGCGGGGCGCGAGCTCCTCTCCACAGCGCCCTCGCTCCGGGGAGGCTCTCCGCCGTTGATCGCACGTTCGTACGGCGCCGTACGAACGTGCGATCAACCGGATGACGGGGGTGCCGGGCTCAGCGTCGGCTGCCCTCCAGGGTCCCGGTCGTCCGTTCAACGCCGGCGGTCGCTACTCCGCGGCGGCTGGTCGCTCATGCCGCGGGGTCTACCCCCGTCGAGGCTCGCTGAACCCGTCGACGCCGAGCTGGTCCTCCACGTAGATCGGCCGGGTGACGTACGCCGCCAGCGCGAAGAGCGGCAGCGCGAGCACGAGGAGCAGCAGGAGCGGGATGTTCCAGCCGCCGGTCGCGGTGTGCACGACACCGATGGTGAACGGTCCGGCGACGGCGATCAGGTAGCCCGTCGACTGGGTGAAGGCCGAGAGTGCGGCGGTGCCCTCGGGCGTCCGGGCGCGCAGCCCGATCAGGGTCAGGATCAGCGGGAAGGTCACCGTGCCGACCCCGACGACGACCGCCCACAGCGGCGCGAGGGCGTACGGCGCGACCATCAGCCCGACGTAGCCGACGGGGTAGGTCGCGATCACGACGAAGAGCACCATGGCCGGGTTCGCGGAGCGGACCAGCACGTTCGGCAGCCAGAGCGAGAGCGGGATCGACGTCCCCGCGACGAGACCCGCCAGGATGCCCGCGGTCGTCGCGCCGTACCCGCTGTCGCGCCAGAGCGTCGCGAACCAGCCGAAGACGGCATACGCCTGCAGCGACTGGAGGCCGAAGAAGCCCGCCATCGCCAGGCCGAGCCGGGTGCGGGCGACGTCGCGGAAGGAGATCGTGCGCGGCGTGACCTCCAGGTGCCGGTCCTGGGTGGCCAGCGCGATCCACGGGACGGCGGCGACGGCCGCGACCAGCGCCCAGGCGCCGATGCCCCACCGCCAGCCGCCGAGCGCGTCGGAGAGCGGCACGGTCAGCATCAGCGCCGCGGTCAGGCCGGTCGAGAGCGCGGTGGTGTAGATCGCGGTGATGAAGCCGATCCGGTCGGGGAAGTGCAGCTTGACCAGGGAGGGGAGCAGGACGTTGGCCATCGCCATCCCGGCCAGCGCGAGCATCGACAGTGCGAGGAAGAGCGCCTCGCTGCCGGTGAGCGCCCGGCCGGTCAGCCCGACGACCGCGGCGACGAGTGCGAGCAGGGTGACCCGGTGCAGCCCGATCCGGTGCGCGGCCGCGGGCGCCATCGCCCCGAAGACCGCGAAGCCGATCACCGGCAACGAGGTCAGCAGGCCCGCGGTCGGACCGCTCATCGAGAAGGCGTCCCGGATCTCGTCGAGCACCGGGCCGATGCTGACCGCGGCGGGCCGCAGGTTGAGCGACAGCAGGACGATGCCCACCAGGACCAGGGCCGTCGTACGGCGCTCGGGAGTGCTCACCGGGGGATCGTGTCAGGGCCGGTGTCGGACGTCTTCGGCAGGATGACTCACATGCGCCGGGTCACCGATGTCGAGAGACGCCACCGCCTCGCCCGCCGACACGCGCTCGCGCCCGGTCACCGCGCGGCCGACCCCGAGACCGCGACGCGGGCGATGACCGTGCTCCACGCGACCGAGGCGCCGAGCGTCTACCTCTCGCTGTGGGCACGCGTCGACGGCCTGACGGTCGCCGAGGTCGACCGGGCGCTGTACGACGACCGCACCCTGGTCAAGCAGCTCGCGATGCGGCGCACGCTCTTCGTCTTCCCTCGCGACCTGTTGCCCGCCGCGTGGGGGAGCGCCTCGGCGCGGGTGGCCCGGGCGATCGGCACCCGGCTCGCCAAGGAGGTCGAGCAGGCCGGCCTGACCGACGACGGGGCTGCCTGGCTCGCGGCCGCCGAGGCCGCGACCGAGGCCCATCTCGCCGACGGCGCCGAGCTCTCCGCGCAGGAGATCCGCGAGGCGGTCCCCGAGCTCGCCGGCCGCCTCGACCTCTCGCCGGGCAAGTCCTACGGCGCCAACGTCCCGGTGGCTCCTCGCGTGCTCACCCAGCTCGGCGTCGAGGGCCGGATCGTCCGCGGCCGCAACGGCGGCCACTGGCGCACCGCGCGGCCGCAGTGGACGTCGATGTCGTCGTGGCTGGGGTCCGTGCCGGAGCCGCTGAAGGAGCGGGAGGGCTACGCCGAGCTCGTGCGCCGCTGGCTGGTGACCTTCGGACCGGGCACCGAGGCCGACCTGGTCTGGTGGCTGGGCGGCACCAAGACCGCGGTCCGCGCTGCCCTCGCCGACGTCGGGGCGGTCGAGGTCGAGCTGGAGGACGGCCGTCCGGCCCACCTGCACGCGGACGACCTGGAGGTCGAGGCCGCCGTCGAGCCCTGGGCGGCGCTCCTGCCGGTCCTCGATCCGACCGTGATGGGGTGGAAGGAGCGCGACTTCCACCTCGGGCCGCACGCGCCGATGCTCTTCGACACCAACGGCAACGCCGGCACCACCGCCTGGTGGGACGGCCGGATCGTCGGCTGCTGGGTCCAGGACCCCGACGGCGTGGTCGTGCTGAACCTCCTCGAGGACGTCGGTGCCGAGGGTCGCGCGGCGCTCGGCCTGGAGGCGGCCCGGCTCACCACCTGGCTGGAGGGCCACCGGGTGAGCACGGTCTACCCGTCGATTGCGATGAAGCAGGCTCTCTCCTCGTAACCTTGGTCGGTGCGTGACCAGCCCGAGCAGCAAGCCCCTCCCGTCCAGCGGCTGCGGATCCGCTACGCCAAGCGTGGCCGGCTCCGCTTCACCAGCCACCGCGACTTCAGTCGGGCCTTCGAGCGGGCGATCTTCCGAGCGCGCGTGCCGATGGCCTACTCCTCGGGGTTCAACCCGCACCCGCGCATCTCGTACGCCGGCGCCGCGCCGACCGGCTCGGCCAGCGAGGCGGAGTACCTCGAGATCGCCCTCGCCGAGGTCGTCGACCCGGCCGTCGTGCACGCGCAGCTCGAGGAGGCGCTGCCCGACGGCCTCGACGTCGTCGAGGTCGTCGAGTCGCCCGGCGGGGCCCTCGCCGACCGGCTCCAGGCCAGCCACTGGCTGATCGACGTGACCGGCCCGGCCGAGCCGGTGGTCGCCGCGGTCGAGCAGTTCCTCGCCGCTCCCGAGGTGGGCGTCGAGCGGATGACCAAGAAGGGTCTGCGGGAGTTCGACTGCCGCGCCCCCGTCGTCTCCCTCAGCGCCACCGCGACCGACACCGGGGCCCGGATCGACCTCGTGCTGCGACACGCGGTGCCCGCCGTACGACCCGACGACGTGCTCGCCGGCCTCGGAGCCGTGTCCGGCCTCACCACCGACGGCGCGCCGCTCTTCACGCGGCTCGCGCAGGGCCCGCTCGACGAGGCCGAGGGAACAGTGGGCGACCCGCTGGCGACGTGACGGTGACGGACTCCGGCCGGTCGTGTGCGATACTCGCCCTGGTTGCACCGGACACCCGTCCGGGACGACCCGACGACGTTCTCGCCGGTCCATCCGTGGCCCGGCACACCACGAGGCACGATCGGCGCCAGACCGCGACGCGGCCGGCAGGTCGGTGACAGCGACCCGCCACCAGGTCACCCTCTTGACCGAGGGGACCAGGCCTTGCGACCGCGGCAGGCGTCGGACGTCGCTCCGGGGTGACGTACCGCGGAGGGTGTCGCCGCCACACGCAGGCTTAGCGCCGCCGCCTTGACCACCTCGGGCGGACGGCTCGGAACCGCTCGACCGCCCCGCGGTCGGGCCGAGGAGCACACCAGATGCCCGACGAGACCCAGGTCGGCGAGGACACGCTCGCCACCACCCCGGACGCCGCCCCCGCCGCGGAGGCGCCGGCCGAGAAGCCGGCCAAGAAGGCCGCCGCGAAGAGGACCACCGCCAAGAAGGCGACGGCCAAGAAGGCCACCGCGAAGAAGGCCACCGCCAAGAAGGCCGCCGCGGAGCCGGAGCCCGCCGAGGCCCCCGTGCCGGCTCAGGCGGAGGAGCCCTCCGAGAAGCCGGCCAAGAAGGCCGCCGCGAAGAAGGCGACCGCGAAGAAGGCCGCCGCGAAGAAGACCACCGCCAAGAAGGCCGCCGCGGAGCCGGAGCCCACCGAGGCCCCGGCCGCCGAGGGCGAGGCCGGTGCCACCGCGATGCTCTTCCAGGTGCCCGAGTCGGCACCGGCGAAGAAGGCCGCGGCCAAGAAGGCGACGGCCAAGAAGGCCACCGCGAAGAAGGCCACCGCGAAGAAGGCGACGGCCAAGAAGGCGGCCACACCCGAGCCCGAGGCCGAGGAGACCACGCCCGCCGAGGCCCCCGAGGCCGAGCCGACCGAGTCCACCGAGCCGACCGGGTCCACCGAGTCCACCGAGGCCGACACCGACGACGCCGAGGGTGGCGAGGGTGGCGAGGGCACCGGCGCACCGCGTCGCCGTCGCCGTCGGGGCGGTCGCCGCCGCCGCAAGGCCGGTGACTCCTCGGACTCCTCCGATCCCACCGACACCGACCAGGACGAGTCGTCCGACGCGGCCGAGGACAGCGCCGACTCCGGCGACGCCGACGACACCCCGAGCGAGGGCGGCAGCTCGCGTCGGCGCCGTCGGCGCCGTCGCGCCGGCGAGGAGGGCGGCGACGGCTCGTCCGACGACCCGGAGAACACCGTCACCCGGGTCCGCCGCCAGCGCTCGGTCGAGGACGAGATCACCGCGGTCTCCGGCTCCACCCGCCTCGAGGCCAAGAAGCAGCGCCGCCGCGAGGGTCGCGAGGCCGGCCGCCGCCGCGCCCCGATCGTCAGCGAGGCCGAGTTCCTGGCCCGCCGCGAGTCCGTCGACCGGGTCATGGTGGTCCGCCAGCGCGAGGACCTCACCCAGATCGGCGTCCTCGAGGACCGCGTCCTCGTCGAGCACTACGTCGCCCGCGAGTCCCAGACCTCGCTGATCGGCAACGTCTACCTCGGCCGGGTCCAGAACGTCCTCCCCTCGATGGAGGCGGCGTTCATCGACATCGGCAAGGGCCGCAACGCGGTCCTGTACGCCGGCGAGGTCAACTGGTCGGCGCTCGGCCACAAGGACGGCCAGCCCCGCAAGATCGAGTCGGTGCTCAGCTCCGGCCAGACCGTGCTGGTGCAGGTCACCAAGGACCCGATCGGGCACAAGGGCGCCCGGCTGACCAGCCAGATCAGCCTGGCGGGCCGGTTCCTGGTCTACGTGCCCGACGGCACCACCAGTGGCATCTCCCGCAAGCTGCCCGACACCGAGCGCAACCGCCTCAAGACGCTGCTCAAGGAGATCGTCCCCGACACCGCGGGCGTCATCGTCCGCACCGCCGCCGAAGGCGCGAGTGAGGACGAGCTGACCCGCGACGTCGAGCGCCTCAAGGCCCGTTGGGAGGACATCGAGGCCAAGGCGCGCGGCAACGCCCCGCAGCTCCTGTACGGCGAGCCGGACCTCACCCTCAAGGTCGTCCGCGACCTCTTCACCGAGGACTTCTCCAAGCTGGTCATCCAGGGCGACGACGCCTGGGACACCGTCCAGGGCTACGTCGCGCACGTCGCGCCCGACCTGGAGGAGCGGCTGGTCCGCTACGACCCCGGCCCGCACGGCGCGGGCGGCAAGGCCGACGTCTTCGCGGAGTACCGCATCGACGAGCAGATCTCCAAGGGCCTGGACCGCAAGGTCTGGCTGCCGTCGGGCGGGTCGCTGATCATCGACCGTACCGAGGCGATGACCGTCGTCGACGTCAACACCGGCAAGTTCACCGGCTCCGGCGGCAACCTCGAGGAGACGGTCACCAAGAACAACCTCGAGGCGGCCGAGGAGATCGTCCGCCAGCTCCGGCTGCGCGACATCGGCGGCATCATCGTCGTCGACTTCATCGACATGGTCCTCGAGTCCAACCGTGACCTGGTGCTCCGCCGCCTCGTCGAGTGCCTCGGTCGGGACCGCACCCGGCACCAGGTCGCCGAGGTCACCTCGCTCGGCCTGGTCCAGATGACCCGCAAGCGGATCGGCACCGGCCTGGTCGAGGCCTTCAGCGAGAACTGCCAGCACTGCCAGGGCCGCGGCGTGGTGATCCACGAGCACCCGGTGGAGCCGAAGCAGGGTGGCGGCGAGGAGGAGTCCCGCCGCGGCGGTCGCCGCAGCCGTGGCCGCGGCCGCGGTGGCGACCAGGACAACGCCGGTAGCGGCAGCAACGGCGGCGGGAACGGCGGCGGGAACGGCGGCGGCAGCCCCAAGCCGCCGTCGCCCAAGGACGTCGCCGCGATGGCCCGCCCCGAGCACGAGGGCGAGGGGGACGAGCCCGAGACCCCGGTCGACACCGCGCCGGAGAGCGTGGTCGAGTCCGAGCCGACTGTCGAGCCGACTGTCGAGCCGGCCGGGACGCCGGTGGCCGAGGAGCCCGCTGCGCCCAAGGTCACCACCCGTACCCGGAGCCGTCGCTCGGCGAGCCGCCCCGCGACCACCCCCGAGCCGGCCCCCGCGGTCGAGCCGGTCGTCGAGCCGGTGGTCGAGCCCGTCGAGACCCCCGAGCCCGAGAGCGCACCGGAGCCCGCGCCCGAGGAGCCGGCCGCGCCCAAGGTCACCACGCGCACCCGCGGCCGCCGCGCGACGCGTCCGGCCGGCCCGCCGGCCGACGAGCCGGTCAGCGAGGCCGCGGCCCCGCCGCCGGGGTCCGTGGGCAGCATCGGCGTCCCGCCGGCCGACGGCATCGTCGAGCCCGGCACGTCGGACGCCGAGCCCGGTGGTGAGCCCGGCGCCGACGACCCGCACGTGGAGCACGTGCCGATCAAGAAGAAGGGCTCGCGCAAGCGCTGAGGGCTCCGGGCACGGATTTGCCCCGGTCGGGGCGAGATCCGTACTATTGACTCTCGGTGCGCTCAGCGCGCCCTTTCTGTGCGGCGCCGCCCAAGCGTTGCGCCCCAGACATAGACGTTCCAGTTCCAGCAGATCGACGAAGGAGACCGCGGTGTACGCGATCGTGCGCGCAGGCGCCAAGCAGCAGAAGGTTGCCGTGGGCGACGTCATCGAGATCGACAAGGTCACCACGGCGGCCGGCGACTCGGTGCAGCTCCCGGTGGTCCTCGTCGTCGACGGCGAGAAGGTCACCTCCGACGCGAAGGCGCTCGACAAGGCGTCGGTCACCGTTGAGGTCCTCGGCGCCACCAAGGGCCCGAAGATCATCATCCAGAAGTACAAGAACAAGACCGGCTACAAGAAGCGCCAGGGTCACCGTCAGAAGTACACCCAGGTCAAGGTCACGGCCATCAACGCCTGATCAGGCTTGATCGCACCCACGACTCCCTCGAAGGACTGAACAGATGGCACACAAGAAGGGCGCGGCGTCCACCAAGAACGGCCGCGACTCCAACGCTCAGCGGCTCGGCGTCAAGCGCTTCGGCGGTCAGGTCGTCGGCGCCGGCGAGATCATCGTCCGCCAGCGCGGCACCCACTTCCACCCGGGCAGCGGCGTCGGCCGCGGCGGCGACGACACCCTGTTCGCGCTGATCCCCGGTGCTGTCGAGTTCGGCACCCGTCGGGGTCGCCGGGTCGTCAACATCGTCCCGGGCGAGTGACCTGACGCTCGCTGCACAGCTTCATCTCGAAGAGCGTCCCGTTCCCGGGGCGCTCTTCGGCATTTCGAGAGAGTAGGCACCATGGCCGTCCCCACCTTCGTCGACCGCGTGTCGCTGCACGTCAGCGCTGGCCGCGGCGGCAACGGCGTGGCTTCGGTGCACCGGGAGAAGTTCAAGCCGCTCGGCGGCCCTGACGGCGGCAACGGCGGTCCCGGTGGCTCGGTGATCCTCCGGGTTGACCCGGACGTCACGACGCTCCTCGACTACCACCACAGCCCGAAGCGGCGCGCCGAGCACGGCGGCCACGGCGCCGGTGCGCACCGCAACGGCGGCCACGGCTCCGACCTGGTGCTGCCCGTCCCGGACGGCACCCTCGTCACCGACCCGCAGGGCAACGTCCTCGCCGACATGGTCGGCCCCGGCACCGAGCTGGTCGTCGCGCAGGGCGGTCGCGGTGGTCTCGGCAACGCCGCGCTGGCGTCGTCCAAGCGCAAGGCGCCCGGCTTCGCGCTGCTCGGCGAGCCCGGCGACGAGCTCGAGATCGTGCTCGAGCTCAAGGTCGTCGCCGACATCGGGCTGGTCGGCTTCCCGAGCGCCGGCAAGTCCAGCCTGATCGCCGCGATCTCGCGGGCCCGGCCCAAGATCGCCGACTACCCGTTCACGACCCTGGTGCCCAACCTCGGCGTCGTCACCGCGGGTGACACGACCTTCACGGTCGCCGACGTGCCCGGCCTCATCGAGGGCGCCGCCGACGGCCGCGGCCTCGGCCACGACTTCCTGCGCCACATCGAGCGCTGCGCCGCGCTGGTCCACGTGATCGACAGCGCCAGCATCGAGCCGGGCCGCAACCCGATCGACGACCTCGACGTGATCGAGAACGAGCTGACCCGCTACGGCGGCCTCGAGGACCGCCCGCGCCTCGTGGCGCTCAACAAGGTCGACGTGCCCGACGGTCGGGACATCGCGGGCTTCGTCCTCGACGAGCTGCGCGAGCGCGACCTGCGGGTCTTCGAGATCTCGGCGGCCTCGGGGGAGGGGCTGCGCGAGCTCACCTTCGCGATGGCCGCGATCGTCGAGGCGGCGCGGGCCGACAAGGAGGTCGTCGAGGCCACCCGGATCGTGCTCCGCCCGGCCTCGGCCGACGGCAGCGACACCTTCACGGTCAAGCTCACCGGTGACGGCTGGCGGGTGCGCGGCGAGAAGCCGGAGCGCTGGGTCCGCCAGACCGACTTCAGCAACGAGGAGGCCGTCGGCTTCCTCGCCGACCGGCTCAACCGGCTCGGGGTCGAGACCAAGCTGGCCGAGCTCGGTGCCGTCGAGGGCGACGCCGTCCTCATCGGCCACCCCGACAACGCCGTCGTCTTCGACTTCAAGCCCGGCATCGACGCGGGGGCCGAGATGCTCGGCCGCCGCGGCGAGGACCAGCGCTTCGACGAGTCCCGCCCCGCGGCCCGCCGCCGCCGGGCGATCGACGAGGCGATGGGCGACCGGGGCGAGAACGAGACCCGCGCCGACGTCGCCCGCAGGCTGGACAAGCCGGAGCGGTACGGTCCCTCGTCGTACGAGATCGGCAGCGCCGACGACCCCGACTGGGCAGAGGACGACCCCGGCGAGTGAGCGAGCGCACCGAGGTGACCGAGGCGAAGCGGGTGGTCGTCAAGGTCGGGTCCTCCTCCCTGACCACCGCAGCCGGCGGGATCGATCCCGACCGGATGCGCGCGCTCGTCGACGTCCTCGCCGCGACCCGCTCCCGCGGGGCCGAGGTCGTGCTGGTCTCCTCGGGTGCGATCGCCGCGGGCCTGGCCCCGCTGGGCCTGAAGAAGCGCCCCAAGGCCCTGCCGGCGCAGCAGGCCGCCGCGTCCGTGGGCCAGGGGCTCCTCGTGCACCGCTACACCGAGGAGCTCGCGCGGCACGGCGTCATCGCCGGGCAGGTGCTGCTCACCGTCGACGACGTCACCCGGCGCTCGCACTACCGCAACGCCTACCAGACCTTCGCCAAGCTCCTCGAGCTCGGCGTGCTGCCGATCGTCAACGAGAACGACACGGTCGCGACCACCGAGATCCGGTTCGGTGACAACGACCGGCTCGCGGCCCTCGTCGCGCACCTCGTCCACGCCGACCTGCTGGTGCTGCTCAGCGACGTCGACGGACTGTACGACGCCAACCCGAGCCACCCGGACAGCTCGCTGCTCCCCGAGGTGGTGTCCGTCGACGACCTCGACGGCGTCCGGATCGGCAAGACCGGCGCCGCGGGCGTGGGCACCGGCGGCATGCAGACGAAGGTCGACGCCGCGCGGATCGCCACCGGCGCCGGCATCCCGGTGGTGCTGACCTCGGCCGACCGCGCCGGTGAGGCGCTGGCGGGGGACCGGGTCGGCACGCTGTTCCACCCGACCGGCAAGCGTCGACCCACCCGGCTGCTCTGGCTGGCCCACGCCACCGAGCCCAAGGGCACCCTGGTGCTCGATGCGGGCGCCGTCCGCGCCCTGGTCGAGCGCCGTGCGTCGCTGCTCGCTGCCGGCATCACGGCCGTCGAGGGCACCTTCCACGCCGGCGAGCCGGTCGACATCGCCGCCCCCGACGGCACCCCGATCGCGCGTGGTCTGGTCAACTTCGACGCCGAGGAGCTCCCGCGCCTGCTCGGCCGCTCCACGAGCGACCTCAAGCGCGAGCTCGGGGCGGAGTACGAGCGCGAGGTCGTGCACCGCGACGCCCTCGTGCTCCTGTGACACACGGCTGAAATCGCGGCGGGTCTACGCTGTCGCCCGTGTTCGAGGTCCCCGTGGTCGACATCGCGCCGTACGTCGGCGACGGCTCTCCCGACGAGCGGGCCGAGGTGGCCCGCCAGATCGACGCGGCCTGCCGTGAGGTCGGCTTCATCCAGGTGCTCGGGCACGGCGTGCCCGACGCGGTCGTGGGCGGTCTGACCGACGCGATGGACGCCTTCTTCGGGCTCGGCCTGGAGGACAAGCGGGCCTACGTGCGGCCGCCCGTCGAGAACCGCGGCTACACCCCGCCGAAGTCGGAGTCGCTGAGCCTCAGCCTCGGGGTGGAGTCCGCGACCCGGATGAACGACTTCTTCGAGGCCTACAACGTCGGCCGGGCGGCCAGCGAGTTCCCCGGCATGGACCTCGTGCCGGAGCACTTCGCCGAGAACACCTGGCCCGAGGTGGCCGGCTTCGAGGTGCAGGTCTCGGCCTACTTCGCCGAGGCGGGTCGGGTCGCCCGCACGATGACCCGGATCTTCGGCGACGCCCTCGGCCTGTCAGCGGCGTTCTTCCCGGCGCTCACCGCGCCGTCGATCGACGTGCTGCGGATGAACCACTACGCGCTGCCCGAGGGCACCGACGTCACCCTCGACGGCGACCTCGTCGGGATGAGCGAGCACACCGACTTCGGGATCGTGACGATCCTGTGGGCCGACGCCGTCGCGGGCCTCCAGGTCCTCGGCAGCGACGGGGTCTGGCACGACGTCAGCCCGGCGCCCGGCGCGCTGCTGATCAACCTCGGCGACCTCACCGCCCGGCTCACCAACGAGCGCTGGTCCTCGACCCTGCACCGGGTCAAGCCGCCCGTGGTCGACGGGACCATCCGGCGGCGTCGGTCCGCGGCCTACTTCCACGACGGCAACCCGGAGGCGGTCGTGGTGCCGCTCGACTCGTGCGTCGACGAGGGCCACCCGCGGCTGTACGACGCGGTCACCGTCGACGAGCACATCCGCGCCAAGCTCGCCGGCTCGCGGGCCGGCGTGCGCAACACGACGGGGCGCGAGGGCGCGCGCGTGCTGGAGTCGCACCGATAGTTTCTGCGGGTGCGTCTGCGGGTCGTCCTCCTCTGCCTCCTCGAGGCGGCGCTGCTGCTCCCTGCCCTGCTGCTGACCATCGCTCGCCTGGTCGAGTCGACCGGCACGTTCTGGGTGCAGGTCGAGGCGTTCACCCCGCTCGCGCTGGCGCTGTACGCCGCGGCGCTGCTGGTCGCACTCGTGGTCCTGCTGGTCCGCCGCCGCCGCCGGCCGGCCTGGCGGTCGTGGCCGGCTCCCGTCGCGGTGCTCGCGGTCGCGGGCCTCGTGCTGCACGGCTGGTGGTTCGCGCCGCTGGTGACCGGAGCCAACCCGCCGCCCGCGGCCGATGCGCAGCCGCTGGTGGTGATGACGGCGAACCTCTACCAGGGCGCGGCCGACGGGATCGAGCTCGTCCGCCGGGTCAGCGACGCGGACGTCGACCTGCTCGTGCTCGAGGAGCTGACGCCGGCGGTGCTGGCCGACATGGACCGGGCCGGGCTCGACGACCTGCTGCCCTACCGGGCCCCGGCGGACGGCGACGGCTACGGCGACGCGGCCACGATGGCGTTCTCCCGGACGCCGATCGAGGACCCGCAGCCGCTCGACCTCGAGCTGGGCGGCTGGAGCTTCCGCACCGACGGGCTCACGGTGCTCGCGGTGCACCCGTGGTCGCCGGGCACGCAGGGCGACTGGGCGGCCGACCAGGCGACCGTCGCCGCGGCGGTCGACGACCTGCACCCCGACCTGCTGGCCGGTGACTTCAACGCGACCGTCGACCACGCGCCGATGCGGGCGCTGGCCGACGAGGGCTACCGCGACGTGGGGGAGCTGGCCAACGACGGCTGGCAGCCGACCTGGCCGGTCACCGGCGCCTTCGACCTGCTCGGCCTGCCACTCGCGCAGATCGACCACGTGCTCGTCGGTCCCCGGCTGGCTGCGATCTCGATGCGCACGGTCGACGTACCGGGCAGCGACCACCGGGCCGTGATCGCGACCGTCGCCCTCAAGTGACCCGCCTTGAGTCTCGCGCGGCGGCGAGCAACGGTGGGGTGATGAGCACCGACACGAGCATCACGGTCCAGCGCACCATCGACGCCGCGACTCCGGAGGTCTTCGACGTGCTGTCCAACCCCGAGCGGCACGCCGAGCTCGACGGCTCCGGCTTCGTGGTCAGCGACGAGAGGACCGACCGGATCACCGCCGCCGGACAGGTCTTCCGGATGAACATGACGGGCGACCACATGGGCGGCGACTACCAGACCGACAACACCGTCACCGGCTACGACGCCAACCACCTGCTCGCGTGGCAGACGGCGCCGGCCGACACCGAGCCGCCGGGGTGGGAGTGGGTCTGGGAGCTGACCGCCCAGGGGTCCGGCGCGACCGACGTCCGACTCACCTACGACTGGGGCAAGGTCACCGACCCGGCGATCCTGGAGAAGGTGCGCTTCCCCCTCGTCAGCGAGGACCAGCTCGAGGAGTCACTCAATCTGCTCGCCGCGGCCGTGGTCGGCTAGAAAGTCGCGACAGGGAGTGCAACTGAGGGTTGCAACTTCTCGCGCGGAGTGGCAGGTTCGAGATCACTCCGCACCCGGGAGGGGTGCGGTCTCGGAGGGAGAACCTGTGAACACGCATGTCCGCACCACCCGGCTCGCCGCGTTCGGCGCCGCCACCGCCCTGGTCGCCGGAGGCGTCGTCGCTGCCGCCCCGGCGGCCGAGGCGAAGCCCGCATCGCTGAACAGCAGCTACACCTGCACGACCGCGCTCGGCGACCAGACGCTCGGCGTCACCATCAAGATCGACCTGCCGACCAAGGTGAAGAAGGGCTCCAAGGTCGCCGCCCGCCCCGTCAACATGAAGGTCAAGCTCCCGGAGACCCTGGTGACGCCGATGCGCGACATCCTCGGGATCACCGCGATCTCCGGGTCGGCGAGCAAGATCAAGTACGCCGTGGGCTCGATGAAGGTCCCGCTGTCGAAGGTCAAGATCCCGCAGACCGACGTGCCCGACTCGGGAGGCATGACCCTCAAGGCCAAGGGCATCGCCAACGGCTTCAAGGCGCCGAAGAAGCCCGGCTCCTACGTCGTGTCGATCCCGAAGGCGTTCACCTTCAACGCCCTGAACCAGGACGGACAGCCGGTCCCGACCTCGCCGTTCCCGTGCGCGGTCGCTGACGGCGCTCCCACCAAGCTCGGGACGCTGAAGGTCACCAAGTAGCCACCAGGCGGCGTCGGGTGGGTGTGTGCCCACCCGGCGCCGTACGCTGGTCGCTGCGATGTCCAGCCCGACCGTCTACCTCGACCACGCCGCCACCACCCCGATGGTGCCCGCGGCCGTGGAGGCGATGACGGCGCACCTGCGCGAGGTCGGCAACCCCAGCTCGCTGCACGCCTCCGGCCGGCACGCCCGGCGGGTCGTCGAGGAGTCCCGCGAGACCATCGCGCAGGCCCTCGGCTGCCGACCCGGCGAGGTGGTCTTCACCTCCGGCGGGACGGAGGCGGACAACCTGGCCCTCAAGGGCATCTACTGGTCGCGCCGCGCGGCCGACCCGCGCCGCACCCGGGTGCTGAGCACGGCCATCGAGCACCACGCGGTGCTCGACCCGCTGCACTGGCTCACCACCGACGAGGGTGCTCACGTCGAGCTGCTGCCGGTCGACGAGCGGGGCCGTCTCGACCTCGCCGCGCTGCGCGCCACGGTCGAGCGCGAGCCGGAGTCCGTCGCGCTGGTGTCGGTGATGTGGGCCAACAACGAGGTCGGCACGCTCCAGCCGATCGGCGAGGTCGTCGAGCTGGCCGCGTCGTACGGCATCCCGGTGCACACCGACGCCGTCCAGGCGGTCGGCGCCGTGGCCGTCGACTTCGCCACCTCCGGCGTCGACGCGCTCACCCTGACCGGGCACAAGGTCGGCGGCCCGTTCGGCGTCGGCGCGCTCGTCGTACGCCGCGAGGTCGACGTGACCGCGCTGGTGCACGGCGGCGGCCAGGAGCGCGACATCCGCAGCGGCACCATCGACACCCCGGCCATCGCGAGCTTCGCGACCGCGGTCGAGCTGGCGGTCAAGCACCAGGCCGAGCACGCGACCCGGGTCGCCGCCCTGCGCGACGACCTGGTGCGCCGGGTGATCGAGGTGGTGCCCGACGCCCACCTGCACGGTCACCCCGAGCTGCGGCTCCCGGGCAACGCCCACCTCGGCTTCCCGGGCTGCGAGGGCGACTCGCTGCTGATGCTCCTCGACGCCCGCGGGATCGAGTGCTCGACCGGCTCGGCCTGCTCGGCCGGCGTGCCGCAGCCGTCCCACGTGCTGCTCGCGATGGGCTGCGACGAGGACCAGGCGCGCCACTCGCTGCGGTTCTCCCTCGGCCACACCTCCACGCAGTCCGACGTCGACGCCCTCGTCGAGGCGATCGGCCCGGTCGTCGAACGCGCCCGGGCGGCGAGGGCTCGATGAGGGTCGTCGCTGCCATGTCCGGCGGCGTCGACTCCGCCGTCGCTGCGGCCCGAGCGGTCGAGGCCGGCCACGACGTCACCGGCATCCACCTCGCCCTGTCGCGCAACCCTGCGTCGTACCGCTCCGGCGCTCGCGGCTGCTGCACGATCGAGGACGCCAACGACGCGCGCCGGGCGGCCGACGTCATCGGCATCCCCTTCTACGTGTGGGACCTCTCGGACCGCTTCCACGAGGACGTCGTCGAGGACTTCCTCGACGAGTACGCCGCCGGCCGCACGCCCAACCCCTGCCTGCGCTGCAACGAGAAGATCAAGTTCGCCGCCGTGCTCGATCGGGCGCTCGGGCTCGGCTTCGACGCCGTCGCGACCGGCCACTACGCGCAGCTGCGCACGGGCGCCGACGGGCTGGTCGAGATGCACCGGGCCGTCGACCACGGCAAGGACCAGTCCTACGTGCTCGGCGTGCTCGACCAGGAGCAGCTGCGGCACTCGCTCTTCCCGCTCGGTGGGTCGACCAAGCCGGAGGTCCGCGCGGAGGCCGCCGAGCGCGGGCTGCTCGTGGCGGACAAGCCGGACAGTCACGACATCTGCTTCGTCGCCGACGGCGACAACGCGGGCTGGCTGCGCGAGAAGCTCGGCGACCGCGCGCCCAACCACGGCGGCCCGATCGTCGACGAGTCCGGCGCGGTCGTGGGGGAGCACGAGGGCACCTACGCCTACACGATCGGTCAGCGCCGCGGCCTGCGGCTCGGCGTCCCGGCGGCCGACGGCAAGCCGAGATTCGTGCTCGACATCGAGCCGGTGTCGGGCACCGTCACGGTCGGCCCGCGCGAGCGACTCGCCGTGCATCGGCTCACGGGCACCGCACCGCGGTGGTGCGGCACCGTGCCGTCGCGGCTGGAAGCGACCGTCCAGCTGCGCGCGCACGGCGGCGAGCACCGCGCCCGGGTGCACGTCGGCGACACGGTCGACATCGAGCTGCTCGACCCGGCGTACGGCATCGCGCCGGGCCAGGCCGCCGTCATCTACGACGACACCCGTGTGGTCGGGTCGGCCACGATCGCGGCGACGGCGTGAGCCTCGCGACCGGCGTCGGGTCGATGCCCGGCGACGACCAGGCCGCCTACGACGAGGCCGTCAAGGTCGTCCTCGGCGAGCTCACCGACCTGGCCCACCTGCCCGAGGTCCCCGGCCGGGGCGCCGTCGCGTCGATGACCGGTCGCGCGCTGGCCGTGGTCACCGACCTGGGCGCCGACCTCCAGCCGGCCGGGTGGCGGCTCACCGGGACCGACGGCAGCGGCGTCGACCACCGCCGGGCGCGGAGCCTGCTCGCCCAGGACCTCGACGGGCTCGAGGAGCAGGCGCAGGGCTTCGGCGCGGCGTTCAAGCTCCAGGTCGCCGGCCCGTGGACGCTCGCGGCGACCGTCGAGAAGCCGCGCGGTGACAAGGTGCTCGCCGACGTCGGCGCCCGGCGCGAGCTCGCCCAGGCGCTCGCCGAGGGCGTGCGTGGCCACGTCGCCGACGTACGCCGACGGCTGCCGGGCGTGGAGCGCCTCGTGGTGCAGGTCGACGAGCCCGCCCTGCCGGCCGTGCTCGGCGGCAAGGTCCCGACCGCATCGGGCTTCCACCGGCACCGCACCGTCGACCTGCCCGAGGCGTCCGAGGCGCTCGGATGGGTGCTCGCCGCGGTCGCGGAGGCGGGGGCCGAGCCGTGGGTGCACAGCTGCGCCGCCGGTACCCCGCTCGGGCTGCTCCGCGGCGCGGGCGCGCAGGGGCTGTCGGTGGACCTGGCGATGACCTCGGCCGCCGACCACGACGCGCTCGCCGAGACGCTCGAGGCGGGTGGGACGGTCGCGCTCGGCGTGGTCCCGTCCGTCGACCCGTCGACCCGACCGACCGACGCGGGCGTGACCGAGTCGGTGCTGCGCTGGCTCGACATGGTCGGGCTCGACCCGGCCGAGGTGGGGGAGCGGCTGGTGGTCACCCCGTCCTGCGGCCTGGCCGGCGCCTCCCCGGGATGGGCCCGCGCCGCGCTCCATCTGCTCAGCCAGGCGGCCGGTCACCTGACCCGCTGACCCGTCCTCCACCTGCAGGTCTGGCCGATCAGGTGAGCGTGCGCCGGGGCCGGTCGGGTACCGACCCGGCATGACTGATCTCTCCGGCAAGACCGTGGCCATCATCGCGACCGACTTCTTCGAGGAGGCCGAGCTCGTCAGGCCTCGGGATGCGCTGCGGGAGGCGGGCGCCGAGGTCCGGATCTACTCGACCGGGACCGACCCGATCCAAGCGGTCGAGGGTGACACCACCCCGACGCACACGATCGAGGTCGACGGCACGCTGGACGAGCTCGACGTCTCGACCGTGCAGGCGGTCGTCGTCCCCGGCGGGACGGTCAACGCCGACCGGATCCGGACCGAGGAGAGGGCCCAGCAGATCGTCCGGCAGACCTTGGCGGACGGCAAGCCGCTGGCGGTGATCTGCCACGGTCCGTGGCTGCTCGTCTCGGCCGGCCTGGCGCGCGGGAAGAGGCTGACCAGCTTCGCCAGCCTGGCCGACGACGTACGCAACGCCGGCGGCACCTGGGTCGACGAGGAGGTCGTCGTCGACGGTGGCCTCATCACCAGCCGCGACCCCGACGACCTGCCGGCCTTCATCGAGGCCCTCCAGGACGCCCTCGCCTCCTGAGATGACGCTGACCCGGCAGAAGTGAGAGCTTCTGCCGGGTCAGCGATCAGTTGGTGCCGGTGCGGCGTCAGCCCACGTGGACCGGGACGCCCTCGGGGCCGTCGGTCGCGAGCTCCTGGTGCTTCACGGTGAGGAAGATCCAGGTGACCAGCGAGGCGAGGACCATGAGGCCGGCGCCGAACAGGAACGCATCGGTCGCACCAGCGGTGAAGATCTGGTGGGACGCGACGGCCTGCTGCTCCGCGGTCGGGGTGCCGCCGAGCTTGGCCGCAGCCTCGCCGACGCTCTTGACGAGGTCGTCGATGCGCTGGGTCGCGACGGTGGCGAGCAGCGAGAGGCCGAGCGCACCGCCGACCTGCTGCATGGTGTTGAGCACGCCGGAGCCGATGCCGGAGTCCTCGGCCCGCAGGTGGTGGACCGCCGTCAGCGTGAGCGGGACGAAGGTCATCCCCATGCCGAACGACATCAGCAGGATGTAGGGCAGCAGGTCGGTGGCGTAGCTGGCCTGCAGGTCCTGGATCGGCAGCGAGGTGTCGTAGGGCAGCCGCGAGAAGCCGAAGAGGCCGGCGGCGGCCATCAGGGTGCCGATGCCCGCGAGGATGCGCGGGTCGATCCGGTTGATCAGGTTGGACGAGATGCCCGCCGCGGCGACCAGGCCGACGCAGAAGGGCAGGAACGCGACGCCGGCCTTGATCGGGCTGTAGCCCATGACCGTCTGGATGTACTGGCTGAGGTAGAAGAACATCGCGAACATCGCGGCCGGGGCGAAGAACATCGCCACGAAGCTGGCCGCGCGGGTGCGGTTGGCGAAGACCCGGGTCGGGAGCAGCGGGTGCTCGACGCGGCTCTCGACCCACAGGAAGATCGCGAGCAGGGCGACGCCGGCCACCAGGCTGGCGACCGTCCAGACGTCGCTCCAGCCGTCGTTGCCGGCGCGGCTGATGCCGTAGACGAGGCCGAGCAGGCCGAGGGTGCCGGTGACGGCGCCGGGCAGGTCGAGCTCGCCCGGGTGGGACTCGGACTCGGCCAGGACCCGCGGGGCGAGGAGCGCGGCCGCGATGCCGATCGGGGTGTTGATCAGCAGGGTGAGGCGCCAGCCGTCGATGTCGAGGCTGCCGATGTCGAGGTGGGTGCCGGTCAGCCAGCCGCCGAGCAGCAGGCCGACGGCCGCCCCGACGCCGGACATGGCGGCGTAGACGGCGAAGGCCCGGTTGCGCGACGGTCCGGCCGGGAACGTCGTGGTGATCAGCGCGAGCGCGGCCGGCGAGGCGAGCGCGGCGCCGAAGCCCTGGAACGCCCGGGCCGCGAGCAGCAGCCCCTCGTTGGTGGCGAGACCGCCGAGCAGCGAGGCCACGCCGAAGATGACCAGGCCGATCATGAAGACCTTGCGACGGCCGTAGAGGTCGCCGAGGCGGCCACCGAGGAGCAGCAGGCTGCCGAAGGCCAGCGCGTAGCCGGTGACGACCCAGCGCAGGTTGGCGGTCGAGATGTCGAGGTCGTTCTGGATGAACGGGAGCGCGATGTTCACGATGGTGCCGTCGAGGACCACCATGAGCTGCGCGATGCAGATGAGCACGAGTGCCCACCCCAGGTGTTGCTTCCTGCCCGAGGCCTGGGCCTCCGGCGTCGTCGTGACGTCAGTCATCAGTCTTCCTTCTGGGTTGGCTGGTGGTCGGCCGGGGCGCGGGTGGCGGCCGGCAGGATGATCTGGTCGATCACGCGGGTGATCGTGTCGGGGTCGGGGATCTGTCCCATGACGAAGAGTCGGTGCAGGACGATCCCGGCCAGGGCGGGCTCGAGCAGGTCGAGGTCCACGTCGTCGCGCAGCTCGCCGCGCTCGTGGGCGCGTTCCCAGAGCTGCCGGGTGACGGCGATCTTGGGCCCGATGACGTCGCGGCGGAACGCCTCCGCGAACTCGGGGTCGCGGGCGATGGCGGTGAGGACGCTGGCGAACTGGGCGACCTGGTCCTGGTCGGTCAGGCCGCCGACGCCGCAGAAGACGGACCGCAGGTCCTCGCGCAGCGACCCGGTGTCGGGCACCTCGGTGTCGTGCGCGCCCTTCTCGTGCTGGAGCGCCTCGATGACGAGGCTGACCTTGTTGTTCCAGCGGCGGTAGAGGGTCGCCTTGGACGCCTTGGCCTTCGCCGCGACGGCGTCCATCGTGAGCCGGTCGTAGCCCACGTCGGCGAGGACGGCGAGGGTGGCGTCGAAGATCTCCTGCTCGCGGTCGCCCTCGATGCGGGGGCGCTCGGTGCTGGGGCTCATCTGCCGGTCCTTCGTTCGTCGTTCGTTAACCAAGATGAAACGAAACGGTTTCGTTTCATCGCCAACAGCGTAGATCGGCCGATGCATTCCCGCCAATCGAAAAAAGTTGGGAGGAAAATCTGGACCGCCGCCCCGACCCGGACTCATCGGGCTGTCGGTGGGTCCCGGCAGAATGCGGGGCATGAGCACTCCTTCCGAGCCACAGGTCGACGCCGCTCCTGCTGAGGCTAGGGACGAGCACCGACAGTTGGCCGAGGAGATCGAGGACGCCCGCTGGCGCTACTACGTGCTCGACGACCCGACCCTCGACGACGCCGATTTCGACCGGCGGATGCGTCGGCTGGAGGCGCTCGAGGAGGAGTTCCCCGAGCTGCGTACTCCGGACTCGCCGACCCAGAAGGTCGGCGGCGCCGTCTCGACGGAGTTCACGGCGGTCGACCACCTGCGCCGGATGGAGAGCCTCGACAACGCGTTCTCCGCCGAGGAGCTCGAGGCGTGGTACTCCCGGCTCGGCCGCGACGGCGTCGAGTCGCCGGCGCTGCTGTGCGAGCTCAAGGTCGACGGGCTCGCCATCAACCTGCTCTACGAGGCCGGCCGCCTGGTCCGCGCGCTCACCCGCGGCGACGGCACCACCGGCGAGGACGTCACGCCCAACGTGCGCACCATCGAGGCGGTGCCCGACCGGCTGACCGGGACCGACGAGTTCCCGGTGCCCGAGCTGATCGAGGTGCGCGGCGAGGTGTTCCTGCCCGTCGAGGCCTTCGAGCGGCTCAACGAGTCGCTGATCGACGCCGGCAAGGCGCCGTTCGCCAACCCGCGCAACTCCGCGGCGGGCTCGCTGCGCCAGAAGGACCCCCGGGTGACGGCGTCCCGGGCCCTGGGGATGGTGTGCCACGGCATCGGCGAGCGCCGCGGCTTCGAGCCCGAGGCGCAGTCCCACGCCTACGAGGCGCTGGCCGCCTGGGGCCTGCCGGTCAGCGACCAGGTGCGGGTGGTCCCGACGCTCGAGGAGGTCGAGGCCTACATCGCCAACGCGGGGGAGAAGCGACACACGATCGTCCCCTACGAGATCGACGGCGTGGTCGTGAAGGTCGACGACGTGCAGCTCCAGCGCCGGCTCGGGTCGACCAGCCGCGCGCCCCGCTGGGCGATCGCCTTCAAGTACCCGCCGGAGGAGGTCAACGCCAAGCTCCTCGAGATCCGGGTCAACGTCGGCCGCACCGGCCGGGTCACGCCGTACGGCGTCATGGAGCCCACCCGGGTGGCCGGCTCGACGGTCGAGAACGCGACCCTCCACAACTACCACGAGGTCGAGCGCAAGGACGTCCGCCCGGGCGACACCGTGATCCTGCGCAAGGCCGGCGACGTCATCCCGGAGATCCTCGGCCCGGTGCTGGCGCTGCGGCCCGAGGGCCTGGAGCCGTGGGTCGGCCCGGACGACTGCCCCGCCTGCGGCACGACGCTGGTGGAGCAGAAGGAGGGCGACAAGGACCGTCGCTGCCCCAACCACGAGAAGTGCCCGGCCCAGGTGCGGGAGCGGGTCTTCCACGTCGCCGGCCGGGGTGCCTTCGACATCGAGGGTCTCGGCTACGAGGCCGCCGTCGCGCTGCTCGACGCGGGTGCGATCGCCAACGAGGGCGACGTCTTCGACCTCGACGCCGCGAAGGTGATGGCCGCTCCGCTCTTCACCCGTGCGCCCAAGAAGGGGGAGGAGGGCCCGCAGCTCAGCGCCAACGGGCAACGCCTCCTCGACAACCTCGGCAAGGCCAAGGCGGTTCCCCTGTGGCGGGTGCTGGTGGCCCTCTCGATCCGCCACGTCGGGCCGACCGCGGCGCGGGCGCTGGCCACCGAGTTCGGCTCGATGGCCGCGATCCGGGAGGCCACCGAGGAGCAGCTGGCCGCCGCCGAGGGCGTCGGGCCGACGATCGCCGAGGCCGTCATCGAGTGGTTCAAGGAGCCCTGGCACGTCGAGATCGTGGAGAAGTGGACCGCGTCCGGCGTGACCATGGAGGACGAGCGCGACGAGTCCGTCCCGCGCACCCTCGACGGGCTCACCGTCGTGGTCACCGGGTCGCTGGTCGACTTCAGCCGCGACTCCGCCAAGGAGGCGATCCTGTCCCGCGGCGGCAAGGCCGCGGGCTCGGTGTCGAAGAAGACCGACTACGTCGTGGTCGGCGACAACGCCGGCTCCAAGGCCGACAAGGCCGAGCAGCTCGGCGTCCCCGTCCTCGACGAGGACGGCTTCAAGGCGCTGCTCGAAGGTGGTCCGGACGCGCTCGGCTGATCGTCATGAGTTGGGGATCGCATCCGCACCGCGGACCAGCCGGAGCTCTTCGGTGACGGTGATCCCGGTGCCGACACAGGTGCCGGTCACGGGATCGCAGGTCTGCACCTCGGACGCATTGGTCGGATACTGCTTCCCGACCAGGTGCCCGTCGGGTGTCCAGCCGACGTCCTCCAGGTCCCAGTCGCCGCCCAGGTGGATCGACCTCCCACTCGCCACCGTGTAGACGTCGAGGCCGGCGTCGCCGGTGGAAACCGCGACATAGCGCCCATCGGGGGAGAGAAGCGCCGGCGACTGGCCGTTGCTGGTGCCGCTCGTGTCGGGCAGGTCGAGGAGCACGTCGTCGCCCGAACGGACCTGGAAGGTCATCGTCTGCCAGTCGGAGGTGAGACGGAGGCCGTGGGCGTAACCGCTGAGGGGGGTGAGCCCCTCGAGACGCAGACGGGTGCGGTCGCCGGTCGACCGGTCCACCGACCAGGTGTTGTTCACCAGCACGGCGTCGGGCGTCAGCGCCACGGGGTCAGATCTCACCTGGCCCTGATGGGGAGGAATGGCGTCGCTGAACACGGTGGTCTCGCCCGTCGAGAGGTCCGCCAGGACCACGTCGCCCTGCGCTGCGTCCGAGGGACGGACATAGGCGATGACCGGTGAGGTGGGGTCTGTCGCCGGAGGGTTGAGCAGCAGATCCAGGCCCGGCAGTGCAAGGGATCTCACCTTCCCGTCGGGCGTCACGAGCACTGTCTCGGACGTGGTCGAGTCGTAGTCCTGACCTGGGCGTACGTCGAAGACGATGGCGCCGAGCGAGGAGTAGCCGATCTGGTCGATGCCGGGCAGCGTGACCACGTGGTCGCCGATGTGCAGCTCGTTGCCGACCGCCCAGGCACCCTTCTCGACGTAGGCCTTCTGCTCGGCGGGGGTGATCGCGTCGTCGTCGGACCAGCGCTGGTCGACGACCGCGATGCCGATGACGGCGAGCACGGTCGCGACGACGGCGGCAGCGACCCCCGCCGTACGACGCCGGCGCAGTCCACGGCCGGCGGCGATGACCTGCGCGGCCGGTGCCGGAGGCACCTCGAGCGCGTCGACCTGCTGGTGCATCAGGGTGGAGAGTCGGTCAGTCACGGGAGGCTCCTTCGCTCGCGGCGATCTCGTCGCCGAGCAGCACCCGCAGTCGCGCGAGCGCGTCGGAGGTCTGGCTCTTCACGGTGCCCTCGCTGATCCCGAGGGCGTGGGCGACCTCGCGGACGCTGAGGTCGTCGTAGTAGCGGAGCACGACGACGGCGCGCTGCCGCGGCGCGAGCGTGGCCAGCGCGTCGACCAGTGCGGGTCGGGTGCTGGCATCGTGCTCGACCCCGTGGTCCGGGATGGTCTCCGTCGGTCGTTCGTTGCGCCACGACCGGCGCCGGAACCACGAGGCCGCGGTGTTGGCCAGCACGGTCCGGGCGTACGCCGGGGCGGCGGCGGGCTCCTTGACCCGGCGCCAGGAGGCGTAGGTCTTGGCGAGCGAGGTCTGCACGAGGTCCTCGGCGAGCTGGTGGTCGCCGAGCATGAGGTACGCCGTGCGGTAGAGCCCCGGCCACACCGCATGGACGAACTCGGTGAACTCCTCGTCCGTCTGTCGTCTCGCCATCGATCCTCCTCGAGCGGTCACCGGTGAAGATGCGCCGGCGTCGCGATCGGTTGGGTCGGTCCGACGGGTGAAAGTTACGCCCCTGTCATCCTCGCCGCCTCCATCGATACTGGACAGAAATAGTCCCGATCTACGTTCGCCTCTCCACATCCAGCACAAGGAGATCGAACGTGAATCGTTCCAAGAACAGGGCAGTCGGTGCCGCCGTGGTGGCGGCCGGCCTCGCCCTGTCCACGCTGGCGGTGGGCTCGGGCCCAGCGGCCAATGCGGCGGACCCCGCCGCCACCACCACGGCATCCTTCCTGGAGCCGTACTACACCGAGGGCGACCTCACGGGTGACGACCAGATCACCCAGGCCGACCTCGACGCCCTGAACGCGGCGCTCGGCACCCAGGCAGGCGACCCGGGCTGGGCTGCCGTCTCCGCCGCCGACCTCAACGGTGACGACGTCCTCGACGTCCTCGACCTCGCCGCGCTCGCGCAGCGAATGATCTACGACGACGGCTCCTTCGACGTCATCGAGGCCAGCGCGGTCGACATGCAGAAGGCGATGAACGCCGGTGTCATCACGTCCGTCGAGCTGACCCAGGACTACCTGGACCGCATCTCGGCGTACAACGACACGCTCGTCGACACCGGTGCCGGCGGGCGACCGCTCAACGCGATCATCGCGACCGGCGGCGAGGCGCTCGCGGCCGCGGCGGAGAGCGACCGGCTGCGGGCGGAGAACGGCGGCCCGCGCAGCATGCTCGACGGCATCCCGATCCTGCTCAAGGACAACTACGACACCGAGGACATGCCGACCACCGCCGGCTGCGCGTGCTGGGAGGACAACCAGACCGACGACGACGCGTTCATGGTCAAGGGCCTGCGCGGCGACGGCGCGATCATCCTGGGCAAGGCCAGCCTGGACGAGTTCGCCTACGGCTTCTCCTCGACCTACAGCGCGGGCTCGGCGTACGACTCGGCGACCAGCACCAACGGCGTGAAGTACGTCGCCAGCCCGTACAACACGTCCAAGACGGCCGGTGGCTCCAGCGGCGGCACCGGCGCGGCCATCTCGTCGAACCTCGGCGCGATCGGCTTCGGCACCGACACCGGCGGCTCGATCCGCAACCCCTCGAGCTACAACCAGCTCGTCGGTGTGCGGCCCACGGTCGGCCTGGCCAGTCGGGACGGCATCGTGCCGCTCGCGCTGAGCCAGGACACCGGCGGCCCGATCGCCCGGTCCGTCGAGGATGCCGCGATCGCGCTGGACGCCGTGGTCGGCTCCGACCCGAACGACGCGGCGACCGCCGACGCGGACGCCCACGTCCCGGACTCCTACACCTCCTACCTCGACAAGGACGCGCTCGAGGGCAAGCACTTCGCGTACTTCACCTCGATGGTGCCGCCGGCCTCGGCCAGCAACGCGGCGCAGGTCGCGGGTCGACGCATCTTCCTCGACGCCGTCGCCGACCTGCGAGCGGCCGGCGCGACGGTCACGGAGATCGACCCCTCGACCCTGGCGGCGGACCCGAGCTCCGGGATCACGATCTCGGGGATCCTCGGTGAGGGCTCCGGCAGCACCAACGAGTTCAAGCACGACCTGAACAACTACATCGCCAGCCACCTCGGCGACGACGTCACCAACAACTCGCTCGACGCGATCATCGCCTCGAACAAGTTCGTCCCCGGGTACAAGTCGACCTACGTCAGCCGCAACGCCGTCACCCAGTCGACGTACGACGCCTGGGCCGGGCCGACCGGCAGCCACACGACCAAGATCGAGAACGGCTCGACGTACCTCACGAGCCTGATGGACAGCGACGGGCTCGACGCCATCGTCTACCCGACTGCGCTGCCCTACACGACCTACAGCAGCAACCTCCGGCTCAGCCCCAACACGGGCATGCCGGCGGTCACGGTGCCGGCCGGACAGACCACCGACGCCGAGACGCTGCCCGGTGCGGGCATGAACCTGGAGTTCCTCGGTCGCGACTACGACGAGGGCGACCTGCTCGGCTACGCCTACTCCTACGAGCAGGCCACCGAGCACCGCACCACGCCGAGCCTGTACGGCGCGATCGACGGTGACGTGACGACCGGTCCGGGCACCGACACCGACGCCCCGGGCGACGGCAGCGTGGTCGTGGCCGCGTCGGACACCACGGTCAACGTCGGGTCGACGTTCACGGTCACCGTGGACGAGTCGGCGGACGACCTCTACGCCTACGAGCTGTCGCTGGGCTACGACCCGAACGTCGTGGAGTTCGTGTCCGCCACGTCGGGCACCACCGGCAGCACGGCGGCCTCGACGGACGACGGCACGCTGACCGTCACCCACACCAAGCTCGGCACCTCGCCGGGCGCGGAGGGCGACACCAGGCTGGCGACCCTCACCTTCAAGGTGGTCGGGTCCGGCACCACGTCGGTCTCGGTCGACACGGTGATGAACATCGGCAGCGAGGGCACGACGACCTCCACCGCCGACGCGGGCACGATCAGCATCATCGCCCCGACGGAGACGCCGACGAGCCCGCCGACCACCACGCCGACGGATCCGCCGACGGACGAGCCGACCGACCCGCCGACGGACGAGCCGACCGACCCGCCGACGGACCCGGTCGACGTCGAGACCTCGACCAGCGCGACCCTCACCCCACGCACGGTCGTGAAGGGGAAGAAGGTCACGGTCGCGATCGCCGTCACCGCCGAGAGCGGGACGCCGACGGGCTCCGTGGTGGTCCGGGTCAACGGGGTCAAGGTCGCCAGTCCGACCCTGACCTCGGGCGAGGCCACGGTGAAGTTCGTGGCGCACCGGCAGTCGACCAAGCCGAAGGTGGTCAAGAAGCGGGTCACCGTCACCTACGTGCCGACCGGTGACTTCGAGGCCAGCTCGACGACCGCGGTGCTGAAGGTGAAGGCGCCGAAGAAGAAGTAGCACCGGCCGCGCGGCTCGGGCGGCGGCTCACCCTCGGGTGGGCCGTCGCCCGATGCTGCTTCTAGGATTGACCCCATGCCTGAGATCACCCGAGACGAGGTCGCGCACCTGGCGAACCTCGCCCGGATCGACCTGTCCGACGCCGAGCTCGACCACCTTGCACCGCAGCTGTCGGTGATCCTCGAGTCGGTCGCCTCGATCAGCGGCGTGGCCGGCGACGACGTACCGCCGACGTCGCACGCGCTGCCGCTCACCAACGTCTTCCGCGACGACGTCGTCGTCCCGGGTCTGACGCCCGAGCAGGCGCTGTCGGGCGCTCCCGAGGTCGAGGAGCAGCGCTTCTCCGTCCCGCGGATCCTGGGGGACGAGCAGTGACGACCGACTGGACCCGGAGGACCGCCGCGGAGATCGCGGACGCCCTCGCCGCCGGCGAGGTGACCTCGGCCGAGGTCACCCAGGCCCACCTGGACCGGATCGCCGCCGTCGACGGACCCGTGCACGCGTTCCTGCACGTCGACGCCGAGGGCGCGCTGGCGCAGGCCGCCGAGTCGGACGCCCGGCGCGCGGCCGGTGCCCCGCTCCACGCGCTCGACGGCGTGCCGATCGCGGTCAAGGACGTGCTCGCCACCGACGGCCTGCCGACCACCTGCGGCTCGAAGATCCTCGAGGGCTGGGTCCCGCCGTACGACGCGACCGTGGTCGCCAAGCTGCGTGCAGCGGGCCTGCCGATCCTCGGCAAGACCAACATGGACGAGTTCGCGATGGGGTCCTCCACCGAGCACTCGGCCTACGGCGCCACCCACAACCCGTGGGACCTCGACCGGATCCCCGGAGGCTCCGGCGGCGGCTCGGCCGCGGCCGTGGCCGCCTTCGAGGCGCCGCTCGCGCTCGGCACCGACACCGGCGGCTCGATCCGCCAGCCCGGAGCCGTCACCGGCACGGTCGGCGTGAAGCCGACGTACGGCGGGGTGTCCCGCTACGGCCTCGTCGCGCTCGCCAACTCCCTCGACCAGGTCGGCCCGGTGACCCGCACGGTCCTGGACTCCGCCCTGCTCCACGAGCTCATCGGCGGCCACGACCCGCGCGACTCCACCAGCATCGACCAGCCGCTCCCGCCACTGGTCGAGGCGGCGCGCCAGGGCGCGACCGGCGACCTCTCGGGCGTCAAGGTCGGCATCATCACCGAGCTGTCCGGCGACGGCTGGCAGGCGGGCGTGATGACCCGCTTCCAGGAGTCGGTCGACCTGCTGGTCAAGGCCGGCGCCGAGGTCGTCGAGGTCTCCTGCCCGACCTTCGTGCACGCGCTGGCGACCTACTACCTGATCCTCCCGGCCGAGGCGTCGAGCAACCTCGCGAAGTTCGACGCGATGCGCTACGGCCTGCGGGTCTGGCCCGCCGAGGGTGCGAGCGCCGAGGAGGTCATGCGGGCCACCCGCGACGCCGGCTTCGGCGACGAGGTCAAGCGCCGCATCATCCTCGGCACCTACGCGCTGTCGAGCGGCTACTACGACGCCTACTACGGCACCGCGCAGAAGGTGCGCACCCTCATCAGCCGCGACTTCGAGGCGGCCTTCGAGCAGGTCGACGTGCTGGTCTCGCCGACCGCGCCGACCACGGCCTTCAAGCTCGGCGAGAAGCTCGACGACCCGATCGCGATGTACCTCAACGACCTCGCGACCATCCCGGCCAACCTCGCGGGCGTCCCCGGCATCTCGGTGCCGGCCGGCCTCGCCGCGGAGGACGGCCTCCCGGTCGGCTTCCAGATCCTGGCCCCGGCCCTCGCCGACGACCGCTGCTACCGGGTCGGCGCCGCCCTCGAGGCGCTGCTGCTCGAGCAGTGGGGCGGCCCGCTCGTTCCCCCGGAGGAGAACCTCTCATGACCGACACCCTGGTGGCCTTCGACGACGTGCTCGCGTCGTACGACCCGGCGATGGGCCTGGAGGTCCACGTCGAGCTCAACACCGTCACGAAGATGTTCTGCGGCTGCCCGACCGAGTTCGGGGCCGAGCCCAACACCCAGGTCTGCCCGACCTGCCTGGGCCTCCCGGGCGCGATGCCGGTCGTCAACGGCAAGGCTGTGGAGTCGGCGATCCGGATCGGGCTGGCGCTCAACTGCGACATCGCGGAGTGGTGCCGGTTCGCGCGGAAGAACTACTTCTACCCGGACATGCCGAAGAACTTCCAGACCTCGCAGTACGACGAGCCGATCGCGTTCGAGGGCTTCATGGACGTCGACGTCGACGGGGAGACCTTCCGGGTGGAGATCGAGCGCGCCCACATGGAGGAGGACACCGGCAAGGCCACCCACGTGGGCGGCGCGACCGGCCGCATCCACGGCGCCGACCACTCCCTCATCGACTACAACCGGGCCGGCATCCCGCTGATCGAGATCGTCACCAAGCCGATCCTCGGTGCGGGGGCCAAGGCGCCCGACGTGGCCCGCGCGTACGTCTCCCAGCTGCGCGACCTGATCGTCGCGCTCGGCGTCTCCGAGGCCCGGATGGACCAGGGCAACCTGCGTGCCGACGTCAACCTGTCGCTGTCGCCCAAGGGCTCCGGAACGCTGGGCACCCGGTCGGAGACCAAGAACGTCAACTCCTTCCGCTCGGTCGAGCGCGCGGTGCGCTACGAGATGTCGCGCCACGCCGCGGTCCTCGACGCCGGGGAGAAGGTCCTCCAGGAGACCCGCCACTGGCACGAGGACACCGGCGTGACCACGAGCGGCCGCGAGAAGTCCGACGCCGAGGACTACCGCTACTTCCCGGAGCCCGACCTGGTGCCCGTCGCGCCGTCGCGCGAGTGGGTCGAGGAGCTGCGCGGCACGCTCCCGGAGAACCCGGTCGCGAAGCGCGCCCGCCTCCAGGGCGACTGGGGCTACACCGACCTGGAGATGCGCGACGTCGTCGCCGCCGGCGTGGTCGGACTGATCGAGGAGACCGTCGCCGCCGGCGCGTCCCCGCAGGCGGCGCGCAAGTGGTGGCTGTCCGAGCTCGGTCGACGAGCCAACGACGCCGGGGTGGACATCACCGATCTCGGGGTCGCGCCCGCGCAGGTCGCGGCCGTCCAGGCCCTCGTCGACGGCGGATCGCTCAACGACAAGCTCGCCCGCCAGGTCTTCGACGGCCTGCTCGCCGGTGAGGGCACCCCCGAGGAGGTCGTCGCCGCGCGCGGGCTCGCGATCGTCTCCGACGAGGGCGCGCTCTCGGCCGCGGTCGACGGCGCGATCGCCGCCAACCCCGACGTCGCGGACAAGATCCGCGACGGCAAGGTGGCCGCGGCCGGGGCACTGATCGGTGCGGTGATGAAGGAGATGCGTGGCCAGGCCGACGCCGGACGAGTTCGGGAATTGATCCTCGAGAAGCTGTCCTGACGGGGGATGATCGCCGCGTGCAACTTCTCGCCCGCGGCATCGTCGCCGCCCTGACCCTGCCCGCTCTCGCCGTACCGGTGCTCGCCGTCACGACCTCGTCGTACGCCGCCGCCGATCCGGCTCCGGCCGAGGACGGCGCCGCCTGGCTCGCGGCGCACCTGCCCGCCGGCGATCCGGGGCTGAGCATCGACGTCGCACTGGCGCTGGACGAGGTCGGTGGGTACGCCGGGACGGTCGGGTCGATCCGCGACCAGGTCGCCGCGACGGCGGACGAGGAGACCGCGGGCTCCGCCGCGGCGTCCGCGCACACGATCCTGCTCGCGGCTGCGACCGGCGACGATCCGACCGACTTCGGCGGCGTCGACCTGGTCGCCCGGCTGGAGTCCCTGTCCGACGGCGGGCGGGTGTCGGCGGACTCGGGCGCGCAAGCCGTGGGTGTCCAGGCCCTCGACCTCGCCGACAGCGACCTGCTGGGAGAAGCGACCGCCGATCTGCTCGCGCGACAGTGCACCGACGGGGCCTTCCCATCAGCCGTCGGTGCAGGGTGCGGGGACGATGCGATGGCGACGACGGCCCGGGCCGTGCTCGCGCTGGTGGGACAGGAAGGCACCGCGCCCGTCGACGACGCCCTCCGCGACGCGATGAACTGGATCCTCCAGGAGCAGGGCTCCCTCGACGACACCCCCACCGCAGCGCTGGCCACCCGCGCGCTCGGCGCCCTGGGCGAGGATGGGGCCGCGGGGGAGGCCGCCGCCTGGGTGCGCTCCCGGCAGCTCACCGATGTGGGCACGTGCAACTACTACGCCTCGGACGACGAGGGCGCGGTCGCCTACTCCTCCCAGGACGACATCGACGAGGGGAACCTCGCGGCGTACCAGCGCTCGACCGCCGAGGCGCTGCCCGCCCTCCGGTGGGCGCCGGGTCGGGCTGGCGAGCCGCGAGCCCTCCTGCCGTCCGGCTACGTGACGGCTGGAGCGATGCATCCCTTCCGGGTGGACGGTCTCGCCCCCGGCGAGGCGCTGTGCCTAGTGGCGGAGGCGCCCCTCCAACGGGTCCTCGTCAGCGCCGACGCCACCGGCGGCTACCAGAGTGTGATCTTCGGGCCGGACGACGGCGAGTCCCTCCGGCTCTCGGCTGCCACCGTCGACGGCACCCTCGCCTCGGTCGAGCTGACGGGGCTGGGCCCGAAGAGGCTGGCGGTCGCGCTGCGGAAGAAGGTTGCCAAGGGCCACCAGCAGACCGTCCGGGTCTCCGGACTCGCCGCGGCCGAGCGCGTGACGGTGAAGATCGCCGGCGCCCGCGTCGGCCGTGGGCGGGCGACGTCCGACGGGACCTTCGCGACCCGCTTCCGAGTCACCGGGAAGCCGCGGACCGTGACGGTCGTCGTGCAGGGCGAGGTCGCCGGCCGGACGGCCACCAAGACCTTCGAGGTCCTCGGCTGAGCGGCGGGTTATGCTGCGCGGGCAATCCAACTGAACGCCCGTGGTGGGGGAAGCCGGTCCGAATCCGGCGCTGACCCGCAACCGTAGGCCGTCGCCCGCTCGGAGGGGACGACGGCGAGCCGGAGCACCTTCCGCGACGCGTCCCGATCACGCGCTGTCGAGGAACGCAGCTGCGGGAAGGAACATCATGCGCCCCACCCTCCGAGGAGCGGCGGCCGTCCTGGCCGTGCCTGCGCTCGCCATGTCCGCGCTGGCCGCGACGTCGGCCCCGGCATCGGCCGACGCCACGACCGACCCCGCTCCGGCGACCGCGGCCGGCTACTGGCTCGGTGGCCAGCTGACCGACGGCCTGGTGCACAACCGGCAGTACGACTTCGACGACTACGGCCTGACCATCGACGTCGGCCTCGCCTTCCACACGCTCGAGTCGGCCGGTGCGCCCCACTCCGTGGTGGAGGGCATCAGCGACGCGATGGCCGCCGCCATCGACAGCTACGTGGCGCCTGGCTACGGCACCGACCTGTCGGCCGGCAGCGCCGCCAAGGCGGCGGTGCTCGCCCAGGCCGCGGGCGACGACGCGACGGCGTACGGCGGGCGGGACCTGATCAGCGACCTGGAGAGCACCGTCGGCGACGACGGCGCCCTCGCGGGCCGGATCCAGGACGACTGGGACCCGACCGTCCAGTACGCCGCCGACTACGCCAACGTGTTGGGGCAGGCGTTCGCCGCCGAGGCGCTCGACGCCGCCGGCAGCGCGAAGACCGACGCCGTCACCGACTTCCTGCTCCAGCAGCAGTGCGCGGACGGCTACTTCCGCCAGGACTTCACCGTCGACCTGGAGGCGGACCAGACCTGCGACGGCAGTGACGGCCAGCCCAACGTCGACGCCACCGCGCTCGCGATCGAGGCGCTCCAGTCCCAGCTCGACGACGCCGACGTCGCCGCCCAGGTCGCCAAGGCCGTCGACTGGCTGGTCGACCAGCAGAAGGCCAACGGCGGCTTCGGCTCCGACGCGGACATCCCGACCGCCAACGCCAACAGCACCGGCGCGGCGGCGTACGCCCTGCTCATCTCGGGCCAGCCGGAGGCGGCGGCCCGGGCGGCCGCGTGGCTCCGCGCCCACCAGGCGACCAACGTCGCCACCTGCGTCTCCTACGACGACGCCGACGCCGGCGCGGTCACCTACGACGACGCCGCGCTCGCCAACGCCCAGAAGCACGCCATGGGCAAGGCCAAGCACGACCAGGCGGTCCGCGCCACCGCGCAGGCCCTGCCGGGCCTGCTCGCCGCGCAGACGAGCGCCGACGAGCCGCAGGCCCACTTCACCTCCGAGTACGTCAAGGCCGGCGGCGCCAAGCCGGTCGGCGTCACCGACGCCGCACCGGGCGAGGCCCTCTGCGCCATGCGGGGCGAGCAGTCCGTCCTCGGGTACGCCGGCGTCGACGGCGAGGTGGACCTGAAGGTCGCGATCCCGGACAAGACCAAGGTGAGCAAGGTCAAGGTCGCCAACGCCGGCGGCACCTTCGACACCGTCGCGATCAACGCGCTCGGCGCGAAGAAGCTCACCGTGTCGCTGAAGAAGCGGTCGGTCGCGAAGGGTGGCCGTCAGGTCATCCGCGTCTCCGGCCTCGCGCCGGGAGAGACGGTCCTGGTCGATGTCACGTGGCCGTCGACGGCCCACAGCGGCTCCGGCACGTCCGCCTTCGGCCAGGCCAACGGCCAGGGCGTCGTCCGCACCTCGCTGACCGCGTCGAAGCACGCCGGCACCGCCCGGGTGAAGGTGAAGGGCGCCTTCGCCAACCGCAAGGCCAAGGCCAGCTTCACCGTCCGCTGACGTGCTGCTGACCCGTCTGCTCCGCGGCACCGCCGCAGCGGCCCTCGTGGTCGCCGCGGCGGTGCTTCCGGGACCCCCGGCATCCGCCGCGACCTGCTCGACGGGGTCCGGCGTGAGCGTCGTCGTGGACTTCCACGAGCTCGGCGGCGGAGTGCGGACGGCGTGTGTCCCGGGCGGCGGCGGCGACGCCGCGTCGAGCCTGTTCCCGGCCGCGGGCTTCCCGCTCACCTACGTGCAGCGCCAGCCCGGCTTCGTCTGCCGGGTCTCGGGATCCCCCTCGGACAGCCCCTGCGTCAACACCCCGCCAGCGGACGCCTACTGGGCGCTCTACTGGTCGGACGGCGAGTCGGGCTCCTGGACGTACGCCACGACCGGCGTCGGTGGGCTGCGGGTCCCCGACGGCGGGTACGTCGCGCTCTCCTGGCAGGGCTCGACCACCCGGGCCCAGCCCGGGGCGGCGCCGAGCCCCCACCCGACCGCCTCGGCCACCCCGACCACGCGGCCCACCCATCGGCCGAGCAGCCGTCCGACGTCCTCCTCCGGTAGCGGCACCACCTCCACGCCGTCGGGCTCCGCCTCGACCGGGCCGGCCGGGCCGACCGAGTCGGCGAGCGCCACGGACGGCGCCTCGGCCTCGACGTCCGGCACGAAGCACCGGCACCGGATCTGGTCGGCCTCGGCGTCGGCCACGCCGACGGAGTCGACCGACCCGACCGAGACCGCGTCGCCGACGGCGACCGGCGACGCCGTACCGGCGTCCTCGGACCCGGCCGACCCGGGCGAGGGAGGCCTGCCCGGCTGGGTGGGGCCGGTGGTCGTCGTGCTGCTCTTCGGAGGCGCCGCCGGCGTGGCCGTCGTACGCCGCCGCCGGGGCGCGTCGTGAGCGGGACCCGGCTCCCACGCGACCTGCACCCGGTCGCCTGGTGGGTGTGGGCGCTCGGGCTCTGCGCCGCCGCGACCTTCACCACCAACCCGTTCGTGCTGCTGATGCTCGTGGGCGCCGCCGCGACGGTGGTGTCGCTGCGTCGCTCCGACCAGCCCTGGGGCCGTTCCTTCCGCCTCTACGTCGGCCTCGGCCTGGTGATCGTGGTGATCCGGCTGGCGTTCTGGGTCGTCTTCGGCGGCTGGACCGGCGGCCACGTGCTGCTCGACCTGCCCACGGTGCCGCTGCCCGACTGGGTCGCCGGCGTGACCCTGCTCGGGCCGCTCTACGCCGAGGCGCTGCTCTTCGCCCTCTACGACGGGCTCCGGCTCGCGACGATCGTCATCTGCGTCGGCGCCGCCAACTCGCTGGCCAACCCCAAGCGGCTGCTGCGCTCAGTGCCGCCGGCGCTCTACGAGATCGGCACCGCGCTGGTGGTGGCCGTCTCGGTCCTCCCGCAGCTGGCCGACAGCGCGCGGCGGGTCCGTGCCGCGCAGGCGCTCCGGGCCGGCGACACCCACCGGGTGCGCCGGCTGCGCCGCTTCCTGGTGCCCGTGCTCGAGGACGCGCTGGAGCGCTCGCTGGCGCTCGCGGCGGGCATGGACACGCGCGGCTACGGCCGGTCCGGCGACAGCACGCCCGCGCAACGGCGGACCACCGGCGCCCTCATGCTCGTCGGACTCGGCGGCATCTGCGTGGGGACCTACGCCGTGCTCGACACCACCGCCCCGCGGGTGCTCGCGCTGCCGATGCTCGCCCTCGGCGTGGGTGCCGCCGCCGCGGGGCTGGTCAGCGCCGGACGCCGGGTCGGCCGCAGCCGGTACCGCCCCGACCCGTGGCAGTGGCCCGAGGCCGCGGTCGCCGCGTCCGGCGTCCTGGTGGGCGCGCTGGGCTGGTGGATCAGCCGGCACCAGGTGGCCATCGCCTACCCCGACCTCGACGCCGTCCCGCAGGTGAGCGCCGTCGCCCTGCTCATGGTGGTCCTCGCACTCGTCGGCCCGCTCGCGTCGCCCGCCCCGAGGCTGGTGGCGGCGTGATCGAGCTGCGCGGCATCACCTTCCGGTACGACGACGACCCGGTCCTCGACGGCGTCGACCTCACCGTCGACGAGGGCGAGCTGGTGCTGGTCTCCGGGCCGACCGGCGTCGGCAAGTCCACGCTCCTGGGCGTGGTCACCGGCCTGGTGCCGCGCTTCTCCGGCGGCACCCTCGACGGCGACGTGCTGCTCGACGGGACGAGCATCGTGCGGACCGCGCCGCGCGAGCGCGCCCATGCGATCGGGTACGTCGGCCAGAACCCCGCCGCCGGCTTCGTCACCGACACCGTCGAGGAGGAGCTCGCCTACGGCATGGAGCAGCTCGGCCTCCCGGCCGAGACGATGCGCCGCCGGGTCGAGGAGACCCTCGACCTGCTCGGCATCGCCGACCTCCGCGCCCGCGACCTGCGCACGCTGTCCGGCGGGCAGCAGCAGCGCGTCGCCATCGGCTCGGTCCTCACCATGCACCCGCGGCTCCTGGTGCTCGACGAGCCCACCTCGGCCCTCGACCCGACGGCCGCCGAGGAGGTGCTCGCGACCCTGACCCGGCTCGTCCACGACCTCGGTCTCTCGGTGCTGCTCGCCGAGCACCGGCTCGAGCGCGTGGTGCCCTTCGCCGACCGGATGTGCCTGCTCACCGGCGACGGACGGGTCCACGTGGGCGAGCCCGGCGAGCTGCTCGTCGACTCGCCCGTCGTACCCCCGATCGTCGAGCTCGGCCGCGCCGCCGGCTGGAGCCCGCTGCCGCTCAGCGTCCGGGACGCGCGCCGCCGGGCCCGCGACCTGGGCGAGCGGCTGCGGCCGCCGGTCGAGACCACCAGCGCCGCGGCGGCCGCGGTCGAGGTCCGCGGGCTCCAGGTGGTCCACGGCCGCACCGTCGCGCTGCGCGACGTCGACCTCACCCTCGGCGCCGGCCGGGTCACCGCGCTTATGGGCCGCAACGGCGCGGGCAAGTCGTCGCTGATCTGGGCGCTGCAGGGGAGTGGCCGACGGACCGGCGGTCGGGTCGAGGCCTGGGGCACCGACCCCGCCGACCTCGATCCCGAGGGACGCCGGGCCCTGGTCGGGCTGGTGCCGCAGAACGCCGCCGACCTGCTCTACCTCGAGACGGTCGCCGACGAGTGCGCCGCCGCGGACGGCGGCAGCGGCGCCTGCCGGGACCTGCTCGACCGGCTGGTGCCGGGCATCCCGGACGACCAGCACCCGCGCGACCTCTCCGAGGGTCAGCGGCTGGCGCTGGCCCTCGCCCTCGTGCTCGTCTCGCGGCCCCGGGTGCTGCTCCTCGACGAGCCCACCCGCGGCCTCGACTACGCCGCCAAGCACGTGCTCTCCGGCATCCTGCGGGGCCTCGCCGCCGACGGCTGCTCGGTGCTGGTCGCCACCCACGACGTCGAGTTCGTCGCCCAGGCCGCCGACGACGTGGTCGTGCTCGCCGACGGCGACGTGGTCTCGTCCGGCCCGGTACGCCGCGTGGTCGCCGAGTCGCCGTCCTTCGCCCCGCAGGTCACCAAGGTGCTCGGGCCGCCCTGGCTGCGGGTCGACGAGGTCGCCGCGCAGCTGGACGCCTCGTGAGCGCCGGGGTCGCTGCCGTCCGGGTCGGGCCGCGGTCGGCGCTGATCCTGGCCCTCGCCTCGCTCGCGGGCCTCGCGATGTTCTGCTGGCCGCTGCTGCTGCAGGTGCACGCGGGGGACCGGGTCGACCCGCCGTTCCTCTTCCTCGGCCTGCTGCCGGTGATCCTGGCGGTCGTGCTCGCCGAGCTCAACGAGAACGGCCTCGACCCGCGCGTCCTGGCCGTCCTCGGCGTGCTGAGCGCGATCAACGCCATCCTGCGCGGCATCTCGCCGGGCACCGCCGGCGTCGAGCTCACGTTCTTCCTGCTGATCCTGGCCGGCCGGGTCTTCGGACCGGGCTTCGGCTTCGTGCTCGGCTGCACCTCGCTCTTCGCCTCGGCCCTGCTGACCGCGGGCGTCGGACCGTGGCTGCCCTACCAGATGCTGTGCTCGGCGTGGATCGGCATGGGCGCGGGCCTGCTGCCCCGACGGGTCACCGGGCGGGCCGAGATCGCCATGCTGGCGGCGTACGGCGTGGTCTCGGCGTACCTCTTCGGGCTGCTGATGAACCTCTCGAGCTGGCCCTTCATCGCCGGCATCGTGGTGCAGGGGCACGCCGGCTCGCTGTCCTACGTCGCGGGCGCGCCGGTGTGGGACAACCTGCGGACGTTCGTCGTCTACACGGTGCTGACCTCGACCGGCAGCTGGGACACGATCCGGGCGATCACCAACGCGGTCGCGATCGTCCTGCTCGGCCCGGCGGTGCTGACCACCCTGCGCCGGGCCTCGCGAAAGGCCACCGTGACCGGGACGGTCGCCGGGTAGTCAGGGCCTGACGAGCAGGATGCGGTCGTCACCCGCCCGCGGGGTGCCGCGCCCGTCGCGGTTGCTGGTGGTGACCCACAGGCGGCCGTCGGGGGCGGCGACGACGGTCCTGATCCGGCCGTAGCGGCCGATGAAATAGCCCTTCGGGTCGCTGGCCGTCGTGCCGTCGACCGTCACCCGCCAGAGCCGCTCGCCGGCGAGGGCGCCGAGCCAGAGGTGGCCGTCGAGGTAGGCGAGCCCGGACGGGGAGTTGGTCTCGGTGTCCCAGACGACCTTGGGGTTCGTGAGGCCGGCGACGTCGCCGCGGCCCTCGACGGTCGGCCAGCCGTAGTTGTGGCCCTTCTGGATCAGGTTGAGCTCGTCCCAGGTGTGCTCGCCGAACTCCGATGCCCACAGGCGGCCGTCGTCGTCGAAGGCGAGGCCCTGGACGTTGCGGTGGCCGTAGGACCAGATGGGGGAGCCGGGGAAGGGGTTGCCCGGAGCGGGCTTGCCGTCGGTGGTGATCCGCAGGATCTTGCCGCCGAGCGAGCTCTTGTCCTGGGCGAGCGCGCTGTTGCCGGTCTCGCCGGTCGAGGCGTAGAGGTAGCCGTCCGGCCCGAAGGCGAGCCGGCCGCCGTCGTGGATGAAGCCGTTGGGGATGCCGGTCAGGATCGGCGTGATCGGCCCGAGGCGGTCGTGGGCGAGGCGGGCCTTCACGATCCGGTTGTCGTGGTCGGTGCTGAAGTAGAAGTAGAGGAGGTGGTCGCTCGCGAAGTCGGGCGACACGGCCACGCCCAGCAGGCCGGCCTCGCCGCCCTGGTCGCCGAGCCCGACCGCGTCGCTGAGCACCCCGACGGTGTCGACCGAGTGCTCGGGACCCTTGATCTCCAGCACCTTCGTGGTGTCCCGCTCGGTGACGATCGCGTTCCCGTTGGGGAGGAACGCCACGCCCCACGGGGCCGCCAGGCCGGTGGCGATCTCGCCGACGACCTTCGGCGGGCCGGCGTACGTCGGGGTGGCGCTCTCGCTCGAGCCGCTGCTCCCGCTCGAACCGCTCGACCCGGTGGTCGGCGCGCTGGTCGACGGAGCGTCGGCGGTGACCGTGTCGTCGGGCGCCCCGTCGCTCTCGTCGCTGCTGCTGCACGAGCTGAGCAGCGTGGTGGCGAGCGTGGCCGTGGCGAGAACTCCGACGAGGCGTCTCATGAGGAGAGGGTAGTCAGATGTGCTGAGCTCACCGGGCGGCCAGGGAGAGGCAGGTCCCGCCCGGTGAGCTCAGCCATGCGCAGCGTGAGCTGCAACCTCCCTCGCCGTGGACTGACCGAGCGCGGCCAGGAACTCCTCGACGTCGTCGAGCTCTGCACGCCGTTGTGCGAGGGCGGTGGAGGCGATCATCGCGTTGCGCCGGGATCGCTGCTGCGACTCCACGGCCCAACGACTCACCCGGTCGGCGATGGGGTCGACGAGACGCTCGACCAGCCGGTCGACCAGGTGTGGTGCGAGCTTCATGTCGTGCCCCCCATGGCACTCCCGAGTTGGCTTGAGGTGACCTCCACGGTAGGCAGGCGCCGATTCCCCGCGGTCAACGCCGTGTGACGGTTCCGTGAACTCTGCCTCAGTCCGGAGCGGGGGCCACCGGCCGGGTGGAGCGGGTCGCGCCGACCGAGGCGATGACGATGCACACCAGCGCGAGCCACTGCTCGAGCGAGAGGAACTCGCCGAGCACGACGATGCCGGCGAGGGCGGCGGCGGCCGGCTCGAGGCTCATCAGGATCGAGAAGACCGACGGGCGGATGGTGCGCAGCGCGACCATCTCGCAGCTGTAGGGGATCACCGAGGACAGCAGCCCGACGGCGGCGCCGAGCAGCAGGATCCTCGGGTCGACGAGGTCGGAGCCGCCGACGGCCAGCGCCAGCGGGGTGAGCAGCAGCGTCGCGACGACCGAGGCGACGGCGAGCCCGTCGAGCCCCGGCCAGCGCCGGCCGGTCGCGCCGCTCAGCAGGATGTACGACGCCCACATCGCGCCGGCCAGGAGCGCGAAGAGGGCGCCCGCCAGGCTGAGCGCCCCGCCGCTGCCGGCGAGCCCGAGGACCGCCACGCCGAGGGCGGCGAGCGCCACCCAGAGCAGGTCCCGGGCGCGCCGCGAGCCGACGACGGCGAGCGTCAGGGGACCGAGGAACTCCAGCGTCACCGCCAAGCCCAGCGGGATCCGCTGGAAGGACTGGTAGATCGCCCAGTTCATGACGCCGAGGGAGACGCCGAGCGCGACCGCGACCAGCCAGTCGGTGCGGGTCCGCCCGCGCAGCACGGGGCGGGCCACGAGCGAGAGCACGATCGCCGACGTCACCAGCCGCAGCCAGACGATCGTGGTCGGCGCGACCTCGTCGAAGAGCGACTTGGCGATGCCGGCGCCGAACTGGACCGACAGGATGCCGATCAGGACCAGCCAGACGGGGGACACCAGCGCGAGCGATGACTTCCGGCCGACCACCGGGTCAGGGTAGAAGAGACGAAGGGCGCACCAGGAGGCAGGCATGTCGGACAAGACGGTGTTGATGGTCGGGACCCGCAAGGGTCTGTGGATCGGGACGTCGGACGCGGCCCGTCAGGAGTGGCGGTTCACCGGACCGCACTTCGACATGGAGGAGGTCTACTCCTGCCTCGTCGACAGCCGCGGGGAGACCCCGAGGCTGCTGGTCGGTGCGTCGTCGAGCTGGCTCGGCCCGCAGGTCTGGCGCTCCGACGACGAGGGCGCGAGCTGGCAGGAGACGCCCAACGGCGCCGTCCGCTTCCCCGAGGGCACCGACGCGACCGTCGAGCGCATCTGGCAGCTGGTGCCCGGCCCCGAGGACGGGGTCGTCTACGCCGGCACCGAGCCGGCCGCGGTCTTCCGCAGCACCGACCGCGGGGAGACCTTCACCCTCGAGCGGGCGCTCTGGGACCACCCCCACCGGCCGGACTGGGGCGCGGGCTTCGGCGGCCAGGCCTTCCACACGATCCTCCCGCACCCCGACGACCCGCGGTCGGTCACGGCAGCGCTGAGCAGTGGCGGCGTCTACCAGACCGCCGACGGCGGCGGGAGCTGGGAGGCCCGCAACCACGGCATCCGCGCGGAGTTCCTCCCCGAGGGCCAGCAGTACCCCGAGTTCGGCCAGTGCGTCCACAAGATCACCCGCCACCCGAGCCGGCCCGAGCGGCTCTTCCTGCAGAACCACGGGGGCGTCTACCGCTCCGACGACGAGGGCCGGACCTGGACCTCGATCGCCGACGGGCTCCCGGCGGAGTTCGGCTTCCCGATCGTCGTGCACCCGCACGAGCCCGACACCGTCTTCGTCTTCCCGATCAACGGCGGCGACAAGCGCTACCCGCCCGAGGCCAAGGCCCGGGTATGGCGCTCCCGCGACGCCGGCGACACGTGGGAGGAGCTCGGTGACGGCCTGCCCGACTCGTTCTACGTCGCGGTGATGCGCGACGCGATGTGCGCCGACGACCAGCCGACGACCGGCTTCTACTTCGGTGCCCGCAACGGCGCCGTCTGGGCCTCGGCCGACGAGGGCGAGACCTGGCGGGAGATCGTCAGCGACCTGCCGGACGTGATGGTCGTGCGGGCCGCGGCCATCTGAGCGAGGATCACGCCATGGGTTCCTACGAGGTCGTCCGGATGACGACCATCGCCGCCGACGCGGCCCGCATCCACGCCCTCGTCGACGACTTCCACCACTGGCAGCAGTGGTCGCCCTGGGAGGACGTCGACCCGGCCATGCAGCGGACCTACACCGGGCCCGACAGCGGGGTCGGCGCCCACTACGAGTGGAGCGGCAACCGCAAGGCCGGCCGGGGCAGCATGGAGATCGTCGCGTCCACGCCCGAGGCCATCGACGTCGCGCTGGTCTTCCAGAAGCCCTTCTCGGCGACCAACGACGTGCGCTTCTCCTTCGCCCCCGACAGCGCCGGCGGCACCACGGTCGAGTGGCGCATGCGCGGCGAGCAGTCGGGGGTCTGGGGCGTGCTCGGCAAGCTCATCAACATGGACAAGCTGGTCGGCAAGGACTTCGAGAAGGGGCTCGCGCGACTCAGATCCGCGGCGGAGGCATGATCGACGGATCGGGCGCGTAGACGGGGAGCTCCCCGGTCGCGTCCGGCTCCTCGGGCGGCTGGATCGGCTCCGGCACGCCCGCGGTGATCGTGCTGCCGTCCGCACGCGTCCCGCCGATGACCGGGTGGTCGCCGAGCAGGCCGTCGATGCGGGCGCCCTGGTCGGGGAGCGCGACGACGAGCGGAGCGTCCGTGCCGACGACGTACGACGTCCCGCGGACCGTCACCGGCACCGCGGCGTCGCCCTCGACGACCGAGAAGCGCGCCTCGTCCTGGGTCAGCTCGACCAGCAGCAGCGAGCCCCGCCAGCAGAGCCGGAAGGTCAGCGACGGCCAGGTGGCCGGCAGCCGCGGGTCGAAGGAGAGCTCGCCGCGGTAGTCGCGCATCCCGCCGAACCCGTAGACCAGCGCGCTCCAGACGCCGCCGGTCGAGGCGACGTGCAGCCCGTCGACGGTGTTGCCGTGCAGGTCGGCGAGGTCGACGTAGAGCGCCTGGTGGAAGTAGTCGAGCGCGGCCTCGTGGTAGCCGACCTCGGCCGCGATCACCGACTGCACCACGGCCGACAGCGTGGAGTCGCCGGTGGTGATCGGGTCGTAGTACTCGAAGTCCGCGCGCTTCTCCTCGAGCGTGAAGCGGTCGCCCTGGAGGAAGAGCGCGAGCACCACGTCGGCCTGCTTGAGCACCTGGAAGCGGTAGATGACCAGCGGGTGGTAGTGCAGCAGCAGCGGCCGCGTCTCGGGCGGCGTCTGGGAGAGGTCCCACACCTCGCGGTCGAGGAAGAAGTCGTCCTGCGGGTGGATGCCGAGGCCCTCGTCGAAGGGGATCGTCATCCCGTCCGCGCAGGCCTGCCACTCCGCGACCTCCTCCTCGGTGATGCCGAGCCGGCTCGCGACCTTGACCCAGCCCTCGGGGTCGTGGGTGCGGATCCGGTCGACCGCGATCGCGGCCTCCTCGAGGTTGGCCCGCGCCATCACGTTGGTGAAGAGGTTGTTGTTGACGACCGTCGTGTACTCGTCGGGCCCGGTGACGCCGTGGATGTGGAAGGACGGCTCCCCGTTGCTGCGCCAGAAGCCCAGCTCGGCCCACATCCGTGCGGTCTCGACGAGGATGTCGATGCCCTCGCGCAGCAGGAAGCCGCGGTCGTCGGTGGCGCGGACGTACTTCATCAGCGCGTAGGCGATGTCGGCGTCGATGTGCACCTGCGCCGTACCGGCCGCGTAGTACGCCGACGCCTCCTCGCCGTTGATCGTGCGCCACGGGTAGAGCGCCCCGGCCTGGGCCATCTCGCGGGCCCGCTCGCGCGCGGCCGGGAGCATGACCGAGCGGAAGTGCAGGGCGTTCCGGGCGACCTCGGGGGAGGTGTAGGTGAGGAACGGGAGGACGTAGACCTCGGTGTCCCAGAAGTAGTGGCCCTCGTAGCCCGAGCCCGTCACCCCCTTGGCCGGGACGCCGATGCCGTCGGTGCGCGCGCTGGCCTGCGCGAGCGAGAAGAGGTTGTAGCGGATCGCCTGCTGCACGGCGGCGTCCTCGGGACTCTCCGTGGCGATCTCCACGTCGGCGGTCTGCCAGAAGCGGGAGTACCAGGCGCGCTGGTCGGAGAGGTAGTGGGCGACGCCGTGCCGCCCGGCGCGGTCCAGGGTGCGGTCGCAGCGGTCGGACAGCTCGCGGACCGGTACGCCGCGGGAGGAGTGGTAGGCGACCAGCTTCTCGAGCCGGGTCGTGGTGCCCTCGGTCGCGTCGATCCGGAAGACCATCTTGGCCTGGTCGTCGTCGGCGCGGGCGACGACCTCGTGGACGTCGGTCGTCGTGAGGACGTGGTCGGCGGCGACCGCGACGGTCATGCCGGAGTTGGCGCACTGGTAGCCCAGCAGCATCCGGTCCTCGGTGGCGTAGCTCATCCGCGGCAGCAGCACCCGGTCGGCGAAGGCGCCGGCCTTGCGCGGGTCGGCGTGCTCGACCAAGCCCTGCGCCGTCCGGCCGTGGTACTCGTCGCGGCCGTCCTGCCGGTTGAGGATCTGCGAGGAGATCACCACGGGCGCGTCCCCGCTGAGCATGGTGACCTCGACGGTCATCAGCGCCAGGTGGCGCTGGGTCATCGACACCATCCGGGTGGAGTCGATCCGCACCCGCTTGCCCGACGGCGTGCGCCAGACCAGGCTGCGCCGCAGGACGCCGTCGCGGAAGTCCAGGCACCGCTCGTACTGCTCGAGGTCGGAGGTGCCGAAGGTCAGCGGCTCGTCGTCGACGTAGACCTTGAGCACCTTGGTGTCCGGCACGTTGACGATCGTCTGGCCGGTGCGCGCGAAGCCGAAGGCCGCCTCGGCGTGCCGGATCTCCCAGGTCTCGTGGAAGCCGTTGACGTAGGTGCCGTTGGAGTAGGCCGGCCGCCCCTCCTCGGGGTTGCCGCGCATGCCGAGGTAGCCGTTGGCGACGGAGAAGAGCGTCTCGGTCAGGCCGAGGTCGTCGGCCTGGTAGCTGTCCTCGACCAGGCCCCAGGGGTCGACCGGGAAGCGCCCGCGGTCGAGCGGGTCGGCGCCGACGTGCCGGCTCATGCCGCGCTCCCGGGCACCAGGTCGGCCAGGTCGTCGACGACGACGTCGGCGCCCGCCTCGGTGAGCGTCGCGGCGCCCGCTCCGCGGTCGACGCCGACCACGAGGCCGAAGTCGCCGGCCGCGCCGGCCCGGACGCCGGAGACGGCGTCCTCCAGCACGACCGAGCGGCCGGCCTCCGCGCCGAGGACCTCCGCGGCGTGCTGGAAGGTGTCCGGAGCGGGCTTGCCCGGCAGGCCGAGCTCGTGGGCGACCGTGCCGCTCACGACGGTGCGGAAGCGGTCCGCCAGGCCCGCGGCCTCCAGCACCGCCGGGGCGTTGGCCGACGACGACACCACGCCGAGCGGCAGGCCGAGGCCCTGCAAGTGGTCGATCAGCAGCACCGAGCCGGGGTAGGGGCGCACCCCGTCGCGCGCGAGCACCTCGTTGAAGGCGTCGTTCTTGCGATCGCCGAGCTCGACGACCAGGTCCTCGGTCGCGTCGATGCCGCGCGAGCGGAGGAAGTCGCGGACGCCGTCGTAGCGCGGCTTGCCGTCCACGTGGGCGAAGTAGTCGGAATCGGTGTAGGGCGCGGTGTCGGCGCCCGGGGCGTCGTACTCGCCGAGGAAGGCGTTGAACATCTCCGCCCAGGCGCGCATGTGCACCTCGGCCGTCGGGGTGATCACCCCGTCGAGGTCGAACAGCACGGCGTCGTACTCGCTCCAGGTCACGGTCACCCGAAAAGGCTAGAGGTCCGGACTACTCCGGAACGAGGCGGTAGGCACCGTCGGACGCAGCCGTCGCCATCGAGGCGTACGCCCGTAACGCGGCCGACACCACCCGGTCACGATCGAGCGGGGTGAAGGGGCGGTCGCGCTTGTCCTGGGCGGCCCGGCGCTGGTCGAGCACCAGCGGGTCGACGTCGAGCACGATCGAGCGGTTCGGGATGTCGATGGTGATCGTGTCGCCGTCCTCGACCAGCGCGATCGTGCCCCCGCCAGCGGCCTCGGGGGAGACGTGACCGATCGAGAGGCCCGACGTGCCACCGGAGAAGCGGCCGTCGGTGATCAGCGCGCACTTCTGGCCGAGGCCGAGGCCCTTGAGGTACGACGTGGGGTAGAGCATCTCCTGCATCCCCGGCCCACCCTTCGGACCCTCGTAGCGGATCACCACCACGTGGCCCTCCTGGACCCTCTTGGACAGGATCCCCTCGACGGCGTCGTCCTGGCTCTCGAAGACGATGGCGGTGCCGGTGAACGACCAGATCTCCTCGGGGACGCCAGCGGTCTTCACCACGCAGCCGTCCTCGGCCAGGTTGCCCTTGAGGATCGCCAGGCCGCCGTCGGCGGTGTAGGCGTGCGCGACGTCGCGGATGCACCCGTCGGCGGCGTCGGTGTCGAGCGAGCCCCAGCGGTTGTCGGTCGAGAAGGCCTCGGTGGTGCGGACGCCGCCGGGCGCGGCGTGGAAGAGGTCGAGCGCGGCCCGGCTCGCGGTGCCGCTGCGGATGTCCCACTCCGCGAGCCACTGGTCGAGGGACGGGCTGTGCACCGAGTGGACGCCGGTGTTGAGCATCCCGCCGCGGTGCAGCTCGCCGAGGATGGCGGGGATGCCGCCGGCCCGGTGGACGTCCTCCATGTGGTACTTCGGCGTGTTCGGCGCGACCTTCGACAGGCACGGCACCCGGCGCGACACCGCGTCGATGTCGTCGACCGAGAAGGTCATCCCGGCCTCGCGGGCAGCGGCCAGGAGGTGTAGCACGGTGTTGGTGGAGCCACCCATCGCGACGTCGAGCGCGAAGGCGTTCTCGAAGGCCTCGTGGGTGGCGATGTTGCGGGGGAGGACCGACTCGTCGTCATCCTCGTAGTAGCGCTTGGCGATCTCGACGACGAGGCGGCCGGCCTCCTCGAAGAGCGCGCGGCGTGAGCTGTGGGTGGCCAGGGTCGAGCCGTTGCCCGGCAGGGACAGGCCGATCGCCTCGGTCAGGCAGTTCATCGAGTTGGCGGTGAACATGCCCGAGCAGGAGCCGCAGGTCGGGCACGCGGAGCGCTCCACGACGTCGAGCTGCTCGTCGGTCACGGCGTCGTTGACGGCCAGCACCATCGCGTCGACCAGGTCGAGCTTGGAGTGGACGATGCCCTCGATGGCCTGGGTCTTGCCGGCCTCCATCGGGCCGCCGGACACGAAGACGACCGGGATGTTGAGCCGCAGCGCGGCCATCAGCATGCCGGGGGTGATCTTGTCGCAGTTGGAGATGCAGACGAGCGCGTCGGCGCAGTGGGCCTGGACCATGTACTCGACCGCGTCGGCGATCAGCTCCCGGCTGGGCAGCGAGTAGAGCATGCCGGCGTGGCCCATCGCGATACCGTCGTCGACCGCGATCGTGTTGAACTCCTTGGCGACGCCGCCCGCGGCGGCGACCTGCTCGGCGACGATCTTGCCGAGGTCGCGCAGGTGGACGTGGCCCGGGACGAACTCGGTGAACGAGTTGGCGATCGCCACGATCGGCTTGCCGAAGTCCGAGTCGGTCATGCCGGTGGCGCGCCAGAGGGCGCGGGCACCGGCCATGTTGCGGCCCGAGGTGGACGTGGCGGAGCGAAGCGTCGGCATGCCGCAAGGGTATGCCGCTCGTCGTACTGCCATACCCTCGGTTCCATGACCGAGACGCGCCCGACCCCCGACCTCAAGCCGCGCTCGCGCGACGTCACCGACGGCCTCGAGCGGACCGCCGCCCGCGGCATGCTCCGCGCGGTCGGCATGGGGGACGACGACTGGGAGAAGCCCCAGATCGGCGTCGCCTCCAGCTGGAACGAGATCACGCCCTGCAACCTGTCGCTCCAGCGGCTCGCGCAGGCGGTCAAGAACGGCGTGCACGCGGCCGGCGGCTACCCGCTCGAGTTCGGCACCATCTCCGTCTCCGACGGCATCTCGATGGGCCACGAGGGCATGCACTTCTCGCTGGTCTCCCGCGAGGTGATCGCCGACTCCGTCGAGACCGTGATGATGGCCGAGCGGCTCGACGGCTCGGTGCTGCTGGCCGGCTGCGACAAGTCGCTGCCCGGGATGATGATGGCCGCGGCCCGCCTCGACCTCGCCAGCGTCTTCCTCTACGCCGGGTCGATCATGCCCGGCCAGGTCGACGGCAACGACGTGACCATCATCGACGCCTTCGAGGCCGTCGGCGCCTGCCTGGCCGGCAAGATCAGCCGAGACGAGGTCGACCGCATCGAGCGCGCGATCTGCCCGGGAGAGGGCGCCTGCGGCGGCATGTACACCGCCAACACGATGGCCGCGGTCGCCGAGGCGATCGGCATGTCGCTGCCCGGCTCGGCCGCCCCGCCGGCCGTCGACCGCCGCCGCGACGGCTTCGCCCACAAGTCGGGCGAGGCCGTGGTCACGATGCTCCGCCAGGGCATCACGGCCCGCCAGGTCATGACCAAGCCGGCCTTCGAGAACGCCATCGCCGTCGTCATGGCGCTCGGCGGCTCCACCAACGCCGTGCTGCACCTGCTGGCGATGGCCCGTGAGGCCGAGGTCGACCTCACCCTCGACGACTTCAACCGGGTCGGCGACAAGGTGCCGCACCTCGGTGACCTCAAGCCCTTCGGTCGCTACGTGATGAACGACGTCGACAAGATCGGCGGCATCCCCGTTGTGATGAAGGCGCTCCTCGACGCCGGACTGATGAACGGGGACTGCCTGACCGTCACGGGGAAGACGATGGCCGAGAACCTCGAGGAGCTCAGCCCCCCGAGCCTCGACGACGACGTGCTCCGCAAGATCGACCGCCCGATCCACGCCACCGGCGGCCTGACGATCCTCAAGGGCTCGCTCGCCCCCGAGGGCGCGGTCGTGAAGAGCGCCGGCTTCGACGAGTCGGTCTTCACCGGTACGGCGCGGGTCTTCGACGGCGAGCGCGCGGCGATGGACGCGCTCGAGCAGGGCAAGATCCAGGCCCGCGACGTCGTGGTGATCCGCTACGAGGGCCCCAAGGGCGGCCCGGGCATGCGCGAGATGCTCGCCATCACCGGCGCCATCAAGGGCGCCGGTCTCGGCAAGGACGTCCTGCTCATCACCGACGGCCGGTTCTCCGGCGGCACCACCGGCCTGTGCGTGGGCCACATCGCCCCCGAGGCGGTCGACGCCGGGCCGATCGCCTTCCTGCGCGACGGCGACCAGATCACCCTCGACGTGGCCAACCGTCGCCTGGACGTGGAGAGCGCCGACGAGGCGGAGTGGGAGCAGCGCAAGGTCGGCTGGGAGCCGCGCCCGCCGAAGTACACCCGCGGCGTCCTCGGCAAGTACGCCAAGGTCGTGCAGTCCGCCGCGCACGGCGCCATCACCAGCTGACCGCGATGCCCGGATCGCAGCCCGACCACCGCGGACCGATCCTCTTCCTGGTCCTGCTGGTGATCGTCGCGCTCCTCGTCGTGGCCTGGGGCGCGCGGGACGAGTCCGCGGGCGGTGCCGCGCCCGCCGCCCACCCGGCTGGGAGACCGTCACCGTCGCCGGCGTCCCCGAGCGCGACCGCCGAGCCGTCGGCGGAGGCCACGCCGAGGACGAAGGTCCGGCCGAAGGTCTTCGGCCGGCAAACCTTCCTGGTCGCCTACTACGGCTCCGGGCAGACCCCGGCGCTCGGCGTGCTCGGCGAGAGCCGGCCGAACGTGATTGACCGGCGGCTCCGGGCCGCTGCGCAGCCCTTCGCCCGGCACGGCTACGACGTCCGGCACGTCTACGAGCTGATCGTCACGATCGCGGACGGGTCGCCCGGACCGGACGGCGACTACAGCCACGACATCCCGCGCTCGGAGGTGCAGCGCTACCTCGCGGCCGCGCGCCGCCACGACGCGCTGCTCCTGCTCGACCTCCAGCCCGGGCGCTCAGACTTCCTCGACGTCGCGAAGCGCTGGGCGTGGGCGTTGAAGGACCCGCGGGTCGGGCTCGCGCTCGACCCCGAGTGGCGGATGGGACCGCACCAGGTCCCGGCGCGCACGGTCGGTCAGGTCCGGGCCCGCGAGGTCAACCGCACCACGGCCTGGCTCGCGCGGATGGTGCGCCGGCACGACCTGCCCCAGAAGCTCCTCGTCCTCCACCAGTTCCGCCGCGACATGGTCGAGGACATCGCGCAGGTCCGCGACCGCCCGGACCTGGCGATGGTGCAGCACGTCGACGGCTTCGGCACCCAGCGGCAGAAGCGGGCGACGTACCACGCGGTGGCGCGGCCGCGGCAGTTCACGATGGGCTTCAAGCTCTTCTACGACGAGGACGTGCGCCGGATGGGGCCGCGCGAGGTGCACGCGCTGCGGCCGCGGGTGCGCTTCGTCAGCTTCCAGTGACCGCCCCATGACTGCGAGACGGGTGGCGCTGCGGGCCAGCGTCTCGGTGCTGGTGCCGCTGCTCGTGCTGCTCGCGGCCGACCGGCTGGAGTGGTCGATCTTCGCGACCTTCGGGGCCTTCACCTCGCTCTACGGCCGCGAGCGCGTCGGCGCCGCGCGGCTGCAGCTGCAGGCCCGGCTCGCCGTCTACCTCACCGCCGCGATCGGCGTCGGCACCCTTGTCGCCACCTCGCCGGACCGGGCGTGGTGGGCGATCCCGGTGGCCGCGAGCGTGGCGGCGCTGGGGTCCTTCGCCTCCGACGCCGAGGGCTGGCACCCGCCCGGCCCGCTCTTCCTGGTCTTCGCCTGCGCGGCCTGCGCCGCCATCCCGTCGACGTACGCCGACCTGCCGGTCGCGCTCGGGGTGGGCGCCGGGTCGGCTGCGTTCTCGGTCGTGGTCGGCAACGCCGGCGCCTGGTGGCGGCAGCAGGAGGGTGAGCCCGCCCCGCGGCCGTCGTACCGGGCGAGCCTGCGCTGGCACGTCCTGCCCTGCTCGCTGGGCGTCTTCGTCGCGGGCAGCATCGCGACGGGCGCCGGGATCGGCCACCCCTACTGGGCGATGGTCTCGGCCGTGGTGCCGCTGGTGGCGCGGGACTTCCGGCACCAGGTCGTGCGCGGGCTGCACCGCGTCGTCGGCACCGCCGCCGGCCTGGTCGTCGCGGCCGGCCTGCTCGCGCTCGACCTCGACGGCCTCGCCGTGATCCTGGTCGTCGCGCTGCTGCAGGCCCTGGCCGAGCTGGTGGTCGGCCGCACCTACGCGCTGGCGCTGGTGGCGATCACGCCGCTGGCGCTGCTGATGGTGCACCTGGCCGTGCCGGTGCCGACCTCGGAGCTGCTCGCCGACCGCGGCGTCGAGACCGTGATCGGCGTGGCCGCCGGGCTCGCGGTCGGCTACCTCACGCGGGTCCGCTACCCGCGATCGTGAAGGAGGCCCGGTGCGTGGCGCCCGGCTCGAGCACGACGAGGTCGACGCCCGTGCGGAAGGAGTCCGGGGGAGCGGTGACCGGCTCGACGGCCAGCGCCTCGCGCTCGTGACCGCGGATGGTGTCGCCGGTGAAGACGTGCAGCCAGCCGATCCCCTCGTGGACGGTGACGCTCGCCGAGCGGCCCGTGTCCGGGTCGGTGAGGGTCGCGGTCGCCCCGTCGGCGACCCCGCCGTACGGGTGGTCGACGACGAGGTCACCGATCGCCCGGCCGCCGCGGAAGTCCCACTCCGTACCGTCGACCGGCACCGCCGGCGCCGGCAGGCCGCGCTCGTCCATGGCGCACCAGGTGTCGGCCGGCAGGGTCAGCACGCACTCGTCGACCCGGCGGCCGACCGTGAGGTAGGGATGCAGGCCGGAGCCGTACGGCGCCGCCTCGGTGCCGACGTTGGTCGCGGACAGCGTGGTGGTGAGGCCGTCGTCCCCGAGCCGGTGGTCGACCTCGAGGTCGAGCGGCCAGGGGTAGCCGGCCTGCGGCGGGAGCGCGTAGGTCAGCAGGACGCGGTCGTCGGCCTGGTCGGCGACGGTCCACGGCACCCAGTGGACGAGGCCGTGGATCGCGTTGTGCTTGGCCGGCTCGCTGAGCGCCAGCTGGAGGGTCCGGCCGCCGAAGTCGTAGCGGCCGTCGCCGACCCGGTTGACCCACGGCATCATCACCGCGCCCCGCGAGCTGGGGGCCATCTCGCCGACCGGCCAGCCGGCGACGAGGTCGATGCCGTCACGGTTCAGGGACCGCAGGCACGCGCCGACGGTGACGACCTCGGCGCGGTGGGCGCCGTGGGTGAGGACGAGGTTCTGGCCGGCTGGGTCGCGCACGGAGCACACCTTGGCAGAGACGGGGGTCACGGCGGTACTAGGGTCTGGCCGTGGCTCTCGTCGCGGGGATCGACTCCTCCACCCAGTCCTGCAAGGTCGTCGTCTGCGACGCCGAGACCGGCGCGCTCGTGCGCAGCGGCTCGGCACCGCACCCGGAGGGCACCGAGGTCCACCCCGACGCCTGGTGGGAGGCGCTCCAGGCGGCGATCGCGGCCGCCGGCGGGCTCGACGACGTCGCGGCCGTGGCGGTCGGTGGCCAGCAGCACGGCATGGTCTGCCTCGACGAGGCCGGCGAGGTCGTCCGCCCGGCGCTGCTGTGGAACGACACCCGCTCCGCCCGGGCCGCCCTCGACCTCATCGACGAGCTCGGTGGCCCGCAGGCGTGGGTCGACGCCGTCGGCCTCGTGCCGGTCGCGTCCTTCACCGTCACCAAGCTGCGGTGGCTGCGCGACCACGAGCCCGACAGCGCCCGGCGTACGGCGGCGGTGTGCCTGCCGCACGACTGGCTGACCTGGAAGCTCGCCGGCGGCACCTCCCTCGACACGCTCGTCACCGACCGCGGCGATGCCAGCGGCACCGGCTACTGGTCGCCGCTCACCGAGGACTACCGCCGCGACCTGCTCGAGCTCGGCCTCGGCCACGACGTCGTGCTGCCGCGGGTGCTCGGCCCGGCCGAGTCCGGCCTGTCCCTTCCGAGCGGTGCGCCGCTCGGTGCCGGCACCGGCGACAACGCGGCCGCCGCCCTCGGGCTCGGCGCCGTCTCCGGCGACGTGGTCGTCTCGATCGGCACCTCCGGCGTGGCCTGCGCCGTCGCGGACCAGCCGGTCGGCGACGTGACCGGCGCGGTCGCGGGCTTCGCGGACGCGACCGGCCGGTACCTGCCGCTCGTCGCCACCCTCAACGCCGCCCGCGTGCTCGACGCGGCGGCGCGGATGCTCGGCGTCACGCACGCCGAGCTGTCCGACCTCGCCCTCGCCGCGCCCGCGGGCGCCGGCGGCATGGCGCTGGTGCCCTACCTCGAGGGCGAGCGGACCCCCAACAAGCCCGAAGCGACCGGTGCGATCCACGGCCTGCGGCTCGAGACGTCCACCCCGGCGTACCTCGCCCGCGCCGCCGTCGAGGGCATGATCTGCGGGCTCGCCGACGCCGTCGACGCGGTGCGCGCCCTCGGCACCCCGATCGAGCGGATCATCCTCGTCGGTGGTGCGGCCCGCTCGGCCGCGGTCCGCGAGATCGCCTCGGCGGTCCTCGGCCTGCCGGTCACCGTGCCGGAGCCGGGGGAGTACGTCGCGCGCGGCGCCGCCCGCCAGGCCGCCTGGGTGCTCACCGGCGCGGCCGAGCCGCCGGCATGGCCGCTGGAGGGCGTGGTCGAGACCCGGGTCGACCCGACGCCGCAGGTGCGTGAGCGCTACGCCGCGGTCCGGGAGATGACGGCACCGCGCCCCGAGCCGGCCTGACCAGACCGGTCCTCAGGGATTTCGGACAGGCGCCGATCGGAACGGGGTCAAGCGCCACCACACCCACCCCTGAGGACCTCATGCGCGCCCTGCTCACCTCCGTCTGCTCCGCCGCCGTCGTCGGCGGACTCCTCGTCGGGGCCACGGCCCCGGCCACCGCCGCCCAGCCCGTGCACCACCGCCCCGGCAAGATCTCGCTCAGCGGCTCCAGCGTCGCCGAGGACGCCGCCCGCGGCACCCTGGTCGGCAAGCTCACGTCGTTCGACCCCGACCGGGGCTACCGCCACGTCTTCTCGCTGGTCACCGGCGCCGGGGACGACGACAACGACCTCTTCCGGATCCGGGGCAAGCGCCTCGAGGTCGCCGGCGCCCTCGACTTCGAGACCGCTCCCGAGCTCTCGGTCCGCGTGCGCGTGACCGACAAGACCGGGCGCACGCGCGACGGCCGGTTCGAGATCGACGTCCGCGACGTCGCCGACCAGCCGCCCACGGACCTGCTGCTCTCGGGCACCACCGTCGACGAGAACCAGCCCGCCGGCACCACCGTCGGGACCCTGTCGACGGTCGACCCCAACACGCCGCCACGCGCCTACACCTACAAGATCCTGTCCGGCCTCTCCAACGGGAACGCCGCCGCCTTCGCGATCGCCGGCGACCGGCTGGTCACGGCCGCGCCGCTCGACCACGAGGCGGCCGCGACCCGCAGCCTGCGCGTCCAGGCGGTCGCCAAGTCCGGCGACACGGTCGAGAAGGACTTCACGATCACCGTCGCCGACGTCAACGAGGCGCCGACCGACGTCCAGCTGAGCCCGGACTCCGTGGCCGAGGGGCAGACCGACCTCACCGTCGGCACGCTCTCCGCCGTCGACCCCGACGCCGGCGACACGGCGACGTTCGCGCTCGTCGACGGCGCCGGCTCCACCGACAACGGCTACTTCGCGATCGACGGGGACCAGCTGACGACCTTCGTCGCCCTCGACTTCGAGACCCACCCGACCTACCAGATCCGGGTGCAGGCGACCGACTCCCACGGCGCGACCGTCAGCAAGGAGCTGACGGTCCACGCGATCGACGTCTCGGAGGGCCCGACCGACCTGCGGCTCACCCACGACTCGTTCGACGAGAACGCCGGCACGAACGCCGTCGTCGGCAACGCCGTCGCCGACGGCGTGGGCGTCACCTACACGCTGACCAGCGCCTGCCTCTCGTCCTCGACCCGTCGGTCGCTGTGCCGGATCCCGGCCGGCTACTTCACCATCACCTCCGCCGGCGTGCTGAAGTCCGTGTACGACCTGGACTACGAGGACGCGCCGCACAGCTTCCCGGTCACCATCCGCGCGACCGACAGCAACGGCGCCTGGATCGAGGGGTCCTTCACGATCCACCTCGACGACGTCAACGAGGCTCCGACGGACATCTCGCTCGTCGACGCGACCTCGGTCGAGGCCCACAGCGGCTGGAACCCCGTCGGCGACCTGTCGGCGGTCGACCAGGACGCGGACGACGAGGTCACCTTCAGCATCGTCGGTGCCGTCGACCAGGACGACGTCCCGGCGCCGGACGGCGCCTTCGACGTCTTCGGCTGCGGCGGGCCCGCGCTCTGGGCGAACACCGACGCGCTGAGCATCGGCACCTACACCGTGACGGTCCGCGCGACCGACCTCGACGGGCTCACCTACGACGAGGACTTCTCCGTCTCGGTCGTCGCCCCGCCGCCGCCGGTCGCCCCGCACGCCGTCACGAAGGCCGTGGCCCTGCGCCGTTGCTGAACCACTGCGCGCCGGGTCTGGTAGACAACCTCGGGTGACCACCGAGGACGTCGGCCAGCTCGACCACACCGACCCGCTCGCGGCGTACCGCGACCACTTCGTGGGCGCCGCGAGCGGGCTCGTGTACTTCGACGGCAACTCCCTCGGCCGGCCGCTCGCGGTGACCGGGCCGCGGCTGGCCCGCTTCGTCGAGGAGGAGTGGGGCGGCCGGCTGATCCGCGGCTGGGACGAGCGCTGGCTCGATCTCCCGCAGCGGATCGGCGACGACCTCGCCCGCGTCGTGCTGGGCGCCGCGCCCGGGCAGACCACCATCGGCGACTCGACGACCGTGCTGCTCTACAAGCTCATGCGTGCGGCCGTCGCCGCCCGCCCCGGCCGCACCGAGATCGTGCTCGACCGGGACAACTTCCCGACGGACCGGTACGTCGCCGACGGGGTCGCCCGCGAGTGCGGGCTCACCCTGCGCTGGATCGAGGTCGACCCCACCGCCGGCGTCACCCCGGAGCTGCTGGCCGAGGCCGTCGGGCCGCAGACCGCGCTCGTCGTCGTCTCGCACGTGGCCTACCGCTCCGCGTGGCTCGCCGACGCCCGCGAGCTCACCCGGATCGCCCACGAAGCCGGGGCACTCGTGCTCTGGGACCTGTGCCACTCGGCCGGGTCCGTGCCGCTCACGCTCGACGACTGGGGCGTCGACCTGGCGGTCGGCTGCACCTACAAGTACCTCAACGGCGGACCCGGGTCGCCGGCGTTCTGCTACGTCGCCGAGCGGCACCTCGACGAGCTCACCCAGCCGATCCAGGGCTGGCTCGGCTCGGTCGACCCCTTCCTCATGGGCCCGTCGTACGCCCCCGCCGCCGGCATCCGGCGCTTCTGCTCGGGCACCCCGCCGATCCTCGGGATGCTCGCCCTCCAGGACATGCTCGAGCTCGTCGAGGGCGCCGGGATGGACGCGGTCCGCGCCAAGTCGGTCGGGCTGACGTCCCACGCGATCGACCTGGCCGACGACCTGCTCGCGGCGTACGGCGTCGTGGTCGCCTCGCCCCGCGACCCCGAGCTGCGCGGCGGCCACGTGACCCTCAACCACCCGCTGATGCGCGAGGTGACCGCGGACCTGTGGGAGCGCGACGTGATCCCGGACTACCGCGACCCCCACGGCCTGCGGATCGGGCTCTCGCCGCTGTCGACGTCGTACGCCGAGGTGCGGGCCGGCCTGGAATCGGTTCGCGACTCCCTCGAGCGGATGACAGCCTGACCCTCATGCCCCTCCCGATGCTGCGGAGCCCTGCTCCACTCCAGCCCGGCGACCGGATCGGCGTCACGGCGCCGTCGAGCGGCGTGCAGCCGTCCTACCGGCCACGGCTCGAGGCCGCGGTGCGGTCGCTCGAGGAGCGCGGCTACGAGGTGGTCCTCGGCGACTGCCTCGGCATCGACGGCGTGGTGTCGGCGCCGAAGGAGAAGCGCGCCGCCGAGCTGACCGCGATGCTGGCCGACCCGACGATCCGCGGGGTCGTGCCGCCGTGGGGCGGCGAGCTCGCGATCGACCTGCTCGACCGGCTCGGCTGGGAGCAGCTCGCGGACGCCGAGCCCACCTGGCTGGTCGGCTTCAGCGACCTCACCACGCTGATGCTGCCGATCTCGCTCCGGCTGGGCTGGGCGACCCTGCACGGATCGAACCTCATGGACACGCCGTACGCCGCGCCCGAGGGCCTGCTGCACTGGACCGACCTCGCGTCCGGGCCGGGCCCCTTCACCCAGACCAGCCCGGGCCGCTACCGGGCGGCCGGGTGGGACGACTACGTCGCCGAGCCGGGCGTCAGCCGCTTCACGCTCGAGTCGACCGGCACCTGGCGCACGCTCGGCGACCAGCAGGTCGACGTGACCGGGCGGCTGATCGGTGGCTGCATCGAGACCGTCGGCCCGGTCGCGGCCACGCCGTACGGCGACGTGGCGAGGTTCGGGCGAGACCACGCCGACGAGGGCCTGGTCGTCTACCTCGAGGCCTGCGAGGACAACGCCTACACGATCGCGCGCACCCTGCACGCGCTGCGCTACGCGGGCTGGTTCACGCACGCCAACGCGGTGCTGATCGGCCGCACCTCCGCGCCGGACGCCCCCGACCTGACCCAGGCCGGCGCCGTCGCGGACGCGCTCGGGGACCTCGGCATCCCGATCGTGCTCGACGTGGAGTGCGGGCACGTCGCGCCGTACCTCCCGCTCGTCAACGGCGCGCTCGCGCGGGTCGTGGTCGACGGTGACCGGCGGGAGATCACCCAGACGCTCGCATGAGCGTCAGGCGTCGCCGGTCAGTGGATGTGGTCGCGCCAGTCCGTCGGGACCCGGCCCGCCGGCCCGGGCGTCGGCTGGTCCTCGGGGTGGCACTGCGGGTCCGGCAGCGTCGGACCGACGAAGCCGCTCTCGGTGGTGAAGTCCCAGAACCAGTCCTCGCCGGGCTCGTAGCTGGTGATGATCGGGTGGCCGGTCGCGCGCCAGTGCGCGGTCGCGTGCTGCGCCGGTGAGGTGTCGCAGCAGCCGACGTGGCCGCACTGCGTGCAGCGGCGCAGGTGCACCCACCACCCGCCCGCCGCGTCGCACTCGACGCAGCCGGTGCCGCTGGGGGTGATGGTCGGATCAATACCCGCGCGCTCGGTCATGGAGCCAACCTAGGGTTCGGGCATGCCCTCGACCAATGCCTTCGGCCAACCGGTCGGTGACGTGGTCCCGGAGTGGACCCCGCGACCGTGGCCGGTGGCGACCCGCCTCGAGGGCCGGTACGTCGCGCTCGAGCCGCTCTCCGTCGACCACGCGGCCGACCTGCACGCCGCGCTGTGCGGCCCCGGCGACCACGACCTCTGGACCTACCGGCCGACCGAGCCGCCCGCCGACGTACCCGCCATGGCGGCGCTGGTCGAGGCGACCCTCGCGCCGCCGGACTGGGAGACGTTCGCGATCGTCCCGGCCGGCGCCGCGCCGCAGGGGATGCTCTCGTTCATGCGGATCGAGCCGGCCCACGGCCAGGTCGAGGTCGCCGGAGTCCTCCACTCCCACGCGCTCCAGCGCACGACCGCCGCTACGGAGGCCGTCCACCTGGCCTTGCGCCACGCCTTCGACGAGCTCGGCTACCGCCGCTTCGAGTGGAAGTGCGACTCGCTCAACGAGCCCTCCCGTCGCGCCGCCACGCGCCTCGGCTTCAGCTACGAGGGCCGCTTCCGGCACCACCTGGTCACCAAGGGACGCAACCGCGACACCGACTGGTTCTCGATCACCGACACCGAGTGGCCCGCCGTACGCGCCGCCCACGAGGCCTGGCTCGACCCCGCCAACTTCGACGCCGACGGCCGGCAGCTGACGCCGCTCAGCCCTCCTGCCCGATCTGCTCGGCCAGCGACACGATGATCCCCTCAGGCCCGCGCACGTAGGCCATCCGCCAGGTGCCCTCGTGCTCGCCGATCCCACCGACGAGCCCGTAGCCCTTCGTCGCGAGCGCGTCGACCACGCCCGGGAGGTCGTCGACCTGGAAGCACACGTTGCGCAGCCCGATCTCGTTGGCCATCGCGTCCGGCGAGCCCGGCACGTGCTCCGGTCGCACGAACGTCGCCAGCTCGAGCTTCGTCCCACCCCCCGGCGGCACCAGCATCACCACCTCGCACCGCGCGCCGGGGATGCCGCAGACGGTGTCGAGGAACTCGCCCTCCACGAACGTCCGCCCCTCGACCTCCAACCCCAGCCAGACGAAGAAGTCGACGGCGGTGTCGAGGTCGCTGACGGTGACGCCGATGTGGTCGAAGCGGTGGATCGTGGGCATGGGTCCTCCTGAGGTCGTCCTGCCGGTCTACCCCAGGGACGGTGCCGGATGCGCGTTCTCGACATGCCAGGTCGTTCTCTCGGACTCACGCTCCTCCGCTGGTTGAGGTGCGAGGCCCGCTAGGGCCGTGCCTCGAAACCCCGGAACTGTCCCCAGCGTTCCTGTGCGCGTCCTCCGGCGTGGGTGACGAAAGACAGTTCGAGAAATACGTGGTCACCGTCCGCTGTGGTCACCCGGGAGCGATTTCCAGCCGCCGCCCGGCTTCGACGTTGGCTCGGGTCGACCGCTGTGGCCCGGGCCCAAGAACCCAGAAAGAAGCTCGAATCGAACTAGAACACCCGTTCGATTCGATGTAGAATCAGATATGGCCGCCACGCAGACTCCTACCGCACCGACCTCACCGTCGGTGCTGCTGGATGCTGCTGCGGAACAGACCCGGGTCGCTCTCATGGCGGAGGCCGAGCGGTTGTCCCTCGCCTTGCGCTGGGCGCAGGCCCACCCCGCGCCGGTCACCGACGCCGTCGTCGACGAGCTCGGCGACCTGATCATGTACGCCGACCAGCCCGCCACGTTGGCCGGTGAGGGTGCGCCCGGGATGTCGGAGTTCGCGATCGCGGAGTTCGCCACCGCCTGCGGACTGTCCACCTACCAAGGAAGGGCGCTCATCGGCGCCGCCCTCGAAGCCCACTACCGCCTCCCGCGCCTCTGGTCGAAGGTGATGGCCGGTGACGTTGCGGTGTGGAAGCTGCGGCGGGTCACCGAACAGACCCGCCGCCTCCCACCCGGCGCCGCCGCGGAAGTCGACGCCGCCCTGGTGCCGGTGATCGGGACCTGCACCTACGCCCAGATCGAGAAGACCGTCGCCGCAGCCGCCGCACGCGTCGACGACGAGCACGAGGAGATGGAGCGTCTCGACCGGTGGCAGCAACAGCACCTCGAGGTCCGCCTCGACGCCGCCGCGTTGAACGGCGGCCTCGTGCCCGTCTCCGGGCTCCTGGACTACCCCGACGCCCTGGCGCTGGAAGCCCGGCTCAAGACCGGCGCCGCCCTCCTCGGCGAGGCCCACCCCGAGCTCGACCTCGACATCCGCCGCGCGATGGCCGCCGGCCGACTCGGCGCCACCGGCGATGCCGTGTCGCGTGAGGTCGTGGTCTACACCCACCACGAGCCCGACCAGATCCACGACATCCTCGACATCGAGGGCCGCCACGGCCGGCTCGGGCACACCACCATCGAGCAGATCGCCGGCTGGTGCCAGCTCGCCGGCACCAAGGTCACCATCAAGCCCGTCCTCGAGCTCGACGCCGAACTCTCCGTCGACCGCTACGAACCGTCCGCCCAGCAGCGCGAGCAGGCGATCCTGACCTGCCCCACCTGCGTCTTTCCCGGCTGCGCGAAGAACGCCCGCGGCTGCGACCTCGACCACATCACCGCCTACGCCCACGGCGGCAAGACCACCTCCTGGAACCTCGCCCCCCTGTGCAGGTACCACCACCGCCTCAAGACGTTCGGCCACTGGACCTACCGGAGACTCGGCCGCACCCGGTTCGAATGGACCTCACCATCCGGCAAGCACTACCTCGTCGACCTCACCCACAAGCGACGACGAACCCGCTGACCCCACCCCACCGGCCGACGGAAAGGACCCGGTGGGGCCACAGCCATGTCTGTGCTTCGGTCCGGGCCACCACGGTCGACCCGAGCGAACGGCGAAGCCGGGAGGCAGCTGGAAATCGCTTCGGGTGACCACAGCGAACGGTGACCACATACTTCTCTGACTGTCTTTCGTCGCCACGCCAGATGAGACGGACAGGGACGCTAGGGACAGTTCCGGGGGTTTCGAGGCGCCAGGGCGCCAGAGCGCCTTCGCACCTCAACCACCGGAGATCGCCGGGGGCGGCTGTCGGCGGACTGTGCCAGAGTGCATGAGATGGACCAGCGGATCAGCTTCATCACGCTCGCCGTGGCCGACCTCGACGCCACGCGGGCCTTCTACGTCGACGGCCTGGGCTGGACGCCCGAGCTCTTCGTGCCGGGCGAGGTGCTGATGATCAAGGCGGGGGAGCACCTCGTGCTGTCGTTCTGGGCGGAGGCCGGCTTCGAGGCGGAGGTCGGGACGATCCGCCGCGGGGCGGGGATCGTGCCGATCACCCTCTCCCACAACCTCGCGACCACTGAGGAGGTCGACGAGGTGCTGGCGACGGCCCGGGCGGCGGGTGCCGACCCGGTGCACGACGGCGAGCAGCGCGACTGGGGCGGCTACTCCGGCTACTTCGGCGACCCCGACGGCTATCGCTGGGAGATCGCCTACAACCCCCAGGACATCGGACAGATGGTGATCCCGTGAGCGACCCGAAGCAGAAGCTGCGCTACCCCCAGGTGAGGGAGGAGGGCCTCGACGACTGGCGGTTCTTCCTCGTGAAGCTGCACGCCCGCTTCAAGACGGGGAGCTTCGTGAAGGGGCTGGAGCTGGTCACCCGGATCACCGAGGCGGCGGAGGAGGCCGATCACCACCCGGACGTGGTGCTCACCTACCCCCAGGTCGACATCGACCTGCAGAGCCACGACGTCGGCGGCGTCACCAGCCGCGACGTCGCGCTCGCTCGACGGATCTCCGCGATCGCCGCGGAGCTCGGCATCGAGTCCGCGCCCCGCGAGGTCTCGACGCTCGAGCTCGCGCTCGACGTCCCGGACGCCGCCGCGGTGCAGCCCTTCTGGGCGGCCGTGCTCGGCTACGAGCAGCCCCACGAGTGGCCGGAGATCATGGACCCCGGAGGCCGCAACAACACGCTGTGGTTCCAGGAGGCGCCCGACGCCACGGGGGAGGTGCAGCAGCGCTTCCACCTCGACATCGTGGTCCCGCGCGAGGTCGCCGAGGAGCGGGTCGCGGCGGCGGTCGCGGCGGGCGGCACGCTGGTCAGCGAGGACGCCGTGCCGGCGTTCTGGGTGCTCGCCGACGCCCACGGCAACAAGGTCTGCGTCTGCACCGCCGACGGCCGCGAGCCCTCCACGGGCTGAGACTGGCGTCCCATATGTTGGGACGCCTGTCACACTCGGGTGCGGGCGGGAGGCCCGGGCGGCTACGGTGAGCCCATGCGCCAGGACATTCTTGTACGCACGCGACGTGTGAGCTGAGTCGGCAGACTCCGCACGCACGTCACCCCTCGCCGCCCACCAGCCGGGCCGAGGGGTTTTTTGTTGGGCTGAAACCATCAGCAGGGCACGGCAGGCAACGAGACAGGACAGAGGATCGATGAGCGAGCAGATGACGGGCGCACAGAGCCTGATCAGGTCGCTGGAGGCAGCAGGCACCACCGAGATCTTCGGCATCCCGGGCGGCGCGATCCTCCCGGCGTACGACCCCCTCATGGACTCCTCGATCCGGCACATCCTCGTACGCCACGAGCAGGGTGCGGGCCACGCCGCGCAGGGCTACGCCTCGGCCACCGGCCGCGTCGGCGTCTGCATGGCGACCTCCGGCCCGGGCGCGACCAACCTGGTCACCCCGCTGGCCGACGCCCACATGGACTCCGTCCCGATGGTGGCCGTCACCGGCCAGGTCGGCGCCAGCATGATCGGCACCGACGCCTTCCAGGAGGCCGACATCCGCGGCATCACGATGCCGATCACCAAGCACAACTTCCTGGTCACCGACCCGGCCGAGATCCCGCGGACCGTCGCCGAGGCCTTCTACATCGCCTCCACCGGCCGCCCGGGCCCGGTGCTCGTCGACGTCGCGAAGTCCGCGCTGCAGTCGATGACGTCGTACGCCTGGCCCACCGAGCTCAACCTGCCCGGCTACCGCCCGGTGACCCGGCCGCACTCCAAGCAGATCCGCGAGGCCGCCCGGCTCATCCTCGAGTCCCGGCGCCCGGTCCTGTACGTCGGCGGCGGCGTGATCCGGGCGCGTGCCGCTCAGGAGCTGCGGGTGCTGGCCGAGCTCACCGGCATCCCGGTGGTGACGACGCTGATGGCGCGGGGCGCGTTCCCCGACAGCCACCCGCAGCACCTCGGCATGCCGGGCATGCACGGCACGGTCGCCGCGGTCGCCAGCCTCCAGAAGTCCGACCTGATCATCAGCCTCGGTGCGCGCTTCGACGACCGGGTGACCGGCAACCTCGACTCGTTCGCGCCCGGCGCGAAGGTCATCCACGCCGACATCGACCCGGCCGAGATCGGCAAGAACCGCGCGGTCGACGTCCCGATCGTCGGCGACTGCCGCGAGGTGATCAGCGACCTGGTCGTGGCGCTCAAGGCCGAGGCGGACGCCGGCCACACCGGTGACTACGAGGGCTGGGTGCAGTTCGTCGCGGGCATCAAGAAGACCTACGCGCTCGGCTACGACAAGCCGACCGACGGCAGCCTCGCCCCGCAGTACGTCCTCGAGCGGCTCGGCGCGATCGCCGGCCCCGAGTCGGTCTACTGCGCCGGGGTGGGTCAGCACCAGATGTGGGCCGCGCAGTTCGTCGGCTACGAGCGGCCCAACACCTGGATCAACTCCGGTGGCCTCGGCACCATGGGCTTCGCCGTCCCGGCCGCGATGGGCGCCAAGGTCGGCCGGCCGGACGACACGGTCTGGGCGATCGACGGCGACGGCTGCTTCCAGATGACCAACCAGGAGCTGGCCACCTGCGCGATCAACGACATCCCGATCAAGGTCGCGATCATCAACAACGAGTCGCTCGGCATGGTCCGGCAGTGGCAGTCGCTCTTCTACAACGAGCGCTACTCCAACACCGACCTGCACTCCAAGCGGATCCCCGACTTCGTCAAGCTCGCGGACGCCTACGGCTGCGTCGGCCTCTCCTGCGACAGCCCGGACGACGTCGACTCGACGATCGCGAAGGCGATGGAGATCAACGACGTCCCGGTGGTCGTGGACTTCCGGGTCCACCGCGACGCGATGGTGTGGCCGATGGTCGCCGCCGGCACCAGCAACGACGAGATCAAGTACGCCCGCGACCTCGCCCCCAAGTTCGACGACGACGCAGATGTGGAGCTCCGCGCATGACCGCGACGGTCAACACCAAGCACACCCTGTCGGTGCTGGTCGAGAACAAGCCCGGCGTCCTGGCCCGCATCGCCGGTCTCTTCAGCCGCCGCGGCTTCAACATCGACTCGCTCGCGGTCGGTCCGACCGAGCACGCCGAGGTCTCCCGGATGACCATCGTGGTCGACGTCGAGGAGTCCCCGCTCGAGCAGGTGACCAAGCAGCTCAACAAGCTCGTCGAGGTCATCAAGATCGTCGAGCTCGACGGCGGCGCCTCGGTCAACCGGGAGCTGATCCTGGTCAAGGTCAAGGCCGACGTGGAGTCGCGCGGCCAGGTGCTCGACGCCGTCCAGCTCTTCCGGGCCAAGGTCGTCGACATCGCCCCCGACGCGGTCACCATCCAGGCCGTCGGCAACGCCGACAAGCTGGCCGACCTGCTCCGCGTGCTCGAGCCCTTCGGGATCCGCGAGCTCGTCCAGTCCGGGATGGTCGCGATCGGTCGCGGCTCCCGGTCCATCTCCGAGCGCAGCCTGCGCCCGGTCGCCATCCCCGCACCGCCGGCCGCTGGCTGACGGCGCCCCCCGACGTACCAAGCGAAACAACAACGAAGGAGAAGCCCCAGTGGCTGAGATGTTCTACGACGACGACGCCGACCTGTCCCTGATCCAGGGCAAGAACGTGGCGGTCATCGGCTACGGCAGCCAGGGCCACGCCCACGCGCTGTCCCTGCGCGACTCGGGCGTCGACGTCCGCATCGGCCTCCAGCCCGGCTCGAAGAGCCGCGCCAAGGCCGAGGCCGAGGGCCTGCGCGTCGTCACCCCGGCGGAGGCTGCCGAGGAGGCCGACGTCATCGTGATCCTCGCCCCCGACCAGCACCAGCGGAAGCTCTACGCCGAGGAGATCGAGCCCAACCTCGCCGAGGGCGACACCCTCGTCTTCGGCCACGGCTTCAACATCCGCTTCGGCTACATCACCCCGCCGGCCGGCGTCGACGTCTTCATGGTCGCCCCGAAGGGCCCCGGCCACCTGGTCCGTCGTGAGTACGTCGACGGCCGCGGCGTCCCGGTCCTCGTCGCCGTCGAGAAGGACGAGTCGGGCAACGCCTGGCCGCTCGCGCTGTCCTACGCCAAGGGCATCGGCGGCCTGCGTGCCGGCGGCATCAAGACCACCTTCACCGAGGAGACCGAGACCGACCTGTTCGGCGAGCAGGCCGTCCTCTGCGGTGGCGCCTCGCAGCTGGTCATGTACGGCTTCGAGGTCCTCACCGAGGCCGGCTACCAGCCCGAGGTCGCCTACTTCGAGTGCCTCCACGAGCTCAAGCTGATCGTCGACCTCATGTACGAGGGCGGCATCGCCAAGCAGCGCTGGTCGGTCTCCGACACCGCCGAGTTCGGTGACTACGTCTCCGGCCCGCGGGTCATCACGCCCGACGTGAAGAAGAACATGGAGGACGTGCTCGCCGACATCAAGAACGGCGCGTTCGCCAAGCGCTTCATCGACGACATGGACGCCGGCTCGCCGGAGTTCACCGAGCTGCGCAAGAAGGGCGAGCAGCACCCGATCGAGTCGACCGGCCGCGAGCTGCGCAAGCTGATGGCCTGGGTGAAGAGCCACGACTCGGACTACACCGAGGGCACCGCCACCCGCTGACCCGGCACAAGTTGATCGCTGACCCGGCAGAAGTTCTGGATGGCGAGCTCGCAGGCTCGCTCACTTCTGCCGGGTCGGCGTCATTTCGGGCCGAGCTGAGCGCGGAGCCCGGCAACCAGCGTCTCGACGCCGAAGGACCAGACGTACTCGTAGTCCGAGACGTCGGCCGCCACTGAGCGGACCATCGGGAACGACTCCTCGGGCAGCGCGTCGAGCTGGGTCTCGAGCACCTGCCCGCGCGCGACCATGCTGCGCTCCATGCCGATCATCAGGGCGAGGTACGACGCCGCCTTGAGCGCCGCGAAGCCGTCCGCGGCGCTGAAGCCGGCCTCGGCGAAGGCCGCGAGCGCGATCTCGAAGGAGGCGGCCGCCCGGGCCCCCTGGACGGGACGCTGGCCGAGGGCGTGGAAGGCGCCTGGGTGGGTGGCTGCGATCTCGCCGATGCCCTCGACGTACCGCCGTACCCACTCGTCCCACGGCACCGGGCCCGTGGGCAGCTTCGCCTCGTCGAGCAGCAGCTCGACGATGCCGTCGGTGACGGCCTCGCGGGTCGGGACGTGGTTGTAGAGCGAGGTCACGTGGACGCCGAGCTCGGCCGCGATCTTGCGCAGCGTGACGGCGTCCGGGCCGTCGCGGTCGGCCAGGCGCACGGCGGTCTGCAGGATCCGCTCCCGGGTCAGTGCCGCCATCTCCGCCTCGCCTCTTGACAGGTCTACCTACGGTGTAGGTTACTACTTACCTACAGTGTAGGTACGGCGAATCGGAGGCATCGTGTCGTTCACCCAGTCCGAGCTCGCGGCGAAGCTCGCCGAGCTCATCGAGCAGCACCACGTCCCGGGCGCCCAGCTCGCGGTCCTCGACGGCGACGAGATCACCGAGGTGGCCGCGGGGGTGCTCAGCATCCGCACCGGGTCGCCGGTCACCACCGACGCGCTCTTCCTCCCCGGCTCGATCGGCAAGCTCTACACGGCGACGCTCGTGCTGATGCTCGTCGACCAGGGGCTCATCGACCTCGACCAGCCGGTGAAGAAGTACCTCCCCGACTTCGAGGTCCGAGACGCGGAGGCTCGCGACACCGTCACCGTGCGCGACCTGCTGCGCCACGCCAGCGGCTTCGACGGTGACGTCTTCATCGACACCGGTCGTGGCGACGACGCGCTGCCGCGCTACATGAAAGAGATCGTCGACCTGCCGCAGATCGCGGAGCCCGGCACGATCTGGAGCTACAGCAACAGCGGCTTCTCGATCCTCGGCCGCCTGGTCGAGGTCGTGGGGGAGACGGTCTTCGAGACCGCGATGAAGGAGCGGCTGCTCGCGCCCCTGGGCCTCCAGCACTCGGTGGTCTTCCCCGAGGAGGTCATCCCGCACCCCAACTCCGTCGGCCACGAGCCCGACCCCGAGAACCCGGACGGCCTGCGGGTCAGCGAGCCCTGGGGGCTCTTCCGCTCCTGCGGCCCGATGGGTGCCTCGCTGGTCGCGAGCGCCGGCGACGTGCTCCGCTTCGCACGGCTGCATCTCGACGGCGGCGTCGCCGCCGACGGCACCCGACTGCTCTCCGCCGACCTCGTGGCCGCCGCGCAGCAGCCGCAGATCTCCCTCGTCGACGACACCGTCCTCGGCGAGGCCTGGGGCCTCGGCTGGATCCTCGACCACTTCGGCGACGTCGCGGTGATCGGCCATGACGGCAACTCGCTCGGCCAGAACGCCTTCATGCGGGTCGCCCCCGAGCAGCGCTTCGGCTTCTGCCTGCAGACCAACGTCGAGAGCGCGCTGTCGATGTACCGCGAGCTCGCCGCCTGGCTCTTCGAGGAGCGGCTCGGCGTCACGCCCCGGCAGGACCCGGAGCCGCTGGACTCCCTCGTGGTCGCCGACCCGGCTCGGTTCGTCGGCACCTACGAGCGCTCCGGCCTGGTCTTCCGGATCGAGGAGGCGGACGGCGCGCTCGTCGCGACCATCACCGCCTCGCACGCCGCGGCCGAGATGCAGAGCCTGCCCCCGATGGAGCGGCTGCCGCTGGTTCCGGTGGAGCGCGACGACTCGTTCCTGCTCGAGCTGCCGATCGCCGACAGCGCGCTGCTCGCGGTCTTCTTCGACCCGGCCGATGCGGCCGGCACCCCGACGTACCTGCACTTCGGCGGCCGCGCCCACCGGCGGGTCTAGTCGCTGGGGAGGGCCTCGCGGACAGCGGCGGACCTGTCGCGGAGGTGGGCGATCCAAGCGGTCCGCAGCCGCTCGGGGTCACCCGCGCGGGCCAGCTCCACGAGCGTGCGGTCCTCGGCGTACCGCGACTCGGGCGCCGCGGCGAGGACGTGCTCGTAGCGGTCCGCCGAGTACCACAGCATCTCGAGCACACGGCGGTCGACCTCTCCGGCGACGTCGGCGACGAAGGCGAGGTGGAGGGCACGGTGGGCATCGGCGCGGGCCGCGGTCTCGATGCCGGCCGTGTCGAGCTCGGTCAGGTCGGCGAGGCTCCGGCGGATGCGCTCGAGCCTGTCGTCGGTCATCGCGGGCACCGCCCGCATGATCAGATCGCCCTCGACGACCTCGAGCAGCCGGTACGTCTGGTCCAGGTCGTCCGTGGTCAGTGCCGCGACGACGGCCGACCGTGCGGGGCGGAGGTGGATCAGTCCCTCCCGCTCGAGGCGTCGCAGGGCCTCGCGAACCGGGATGTGGCTGACCTCGAAGAGCTCACAGAGCTCGACGATGGAGACGGCGCCGTCCGGCGGCAGATCGCCGTTCAGGATCGATCGGTGAAGCTCGTCGGTGACCCGATCGACCAACGACCGGTGCGCGATGGGGCGGACGGACGGCCCCGTCCGAGAGGGACGTGGCATCCGAACCTCCTGGTCCGCGGGATCATATAGCCGAGACTTCGCATGAGTTCACGTCGGTCGCGGGCGTCGACCTGCATACTCGGTCGCGTGCAGGAGCAGCCACCGTCTCGACCCGGTGACCCGGACCGCGCCGGGTGGTCGGACTCCTCCGCGCGCGCGGTGCTGCAGCTGATGGCCGAGTCGGTCGGAGAGATGATCGGCTTCGAGTACTCCGTGCTGTCCGTCGTCATGGGCGACCAGCTGGTGACGGTGGCCTACTACGGGCCCGAGGAGCACCGCGAGTACCTCTCCCGGCCCGACCCGGTCTCGCTCATCGAGCCCATCATGGCCCGCGCCGAGGAGTGGGGACCGCGACTGCGCTACCTGCCCGCGGGCACCACCCAGGACCTCGAGGGGCACTGGGTCCGGTTCGAGCAGGACGAGGCCGTCGGGCCCGACGGGTGGAACCCGATGGACGCCCTCCTGGCGATCCTGCGCGACGACGCCGGCGAGGTCATCGGGATCATCTCGGTCGACAAGCCGGTCACGGGTCGGCTGCCCGACGCGCGGCAGCGCAGCCTCTTCGAGCGGTACGCCGCGCAGGCCGAGCGCGCCGTCCTCACCACCATCGAGCGCGAGCAGATGGTCGAGCAGATCGCACACGCCGAGGCCGCGCGCCGGATGATCCGGATGGCGTCGCGACCGGCGCACGTCTCCCTCGACGCGGTCCTCGAGCACACCCACCGGCCCCTGGTCGACGGCTTCCAGGCGGGGGGCTCGTGGCTCCAGGTGCTCGATCCGCGGGGCGTTGCCTACGCCCGCAAGGGGAGCGGCGACATGATCGTGCTCTCCGACGAGGCGGTCGAGGTCGCGCACACGCTCGCGCCGGTCCTGTGGGCCGAGCAGCGGGCGATGATCGTGGAGGTCGGCGTCTCGCCGGAGATCCCGGAGTCGGTGCACCGCGAGCTGGAGGCCATGGAGGTCGACACGGCGCTGGCGGTCGCGCTCGGTGCGGGTCCGGAGTGCATCGGCTTTCTGGCGCTCTCCCGGTTCGTCGGCGACCCGCCCTGGTCGGCCGTCGAGATCGACTCGGCGATCCAGATCGGGCACGACCTCGGCGCCGCGCTGATGACGGCCCGGTCGCTGGAGCGGGAGCGGCTCGCCGTCTCCGAGCTGCAGCAGCTCGACGACTACCGCAGCCACCTCGTCGCGACGCTCTCCCACGAGCTGCGCACGCCGCTGACCGTGATCGCCGGCAACCTCGAGCTGCTCGGTGCCCTCGACCTCGACCCCACCGTCGCCTCCCACCACCAGGCGATGACCCGCGGAGCCGTCCGGATGCAGAAGGTGGTCGACGACCTCCTGCTGCTCGCCCGGGTCAGCGACCCGGGGCACCCGCTCGAGCGGATCGCCGTCGACGTCCGCGACGTCGTCACCGACGTCGCCTCGCTGGTCGACTCCGCTGCCGAGGTCAAGGGCGTGCGGCTCGGCGTCGACCTGCCCGCCGAGCCGCTGACCGTCGCCGGCGACCCGACCGAGATCGACCGGCTCGTCGGCAACCTGGTCAGCAACGCCGTGAAGTACACCCCCACCGGCGGCGGCGTCCACATCTCCGCCGACCGGCACGGCGACCACGTCGTCCTCCGCGTCGCCGACGACGGCCTCGGCATCTCCGAGGAGGACCAGCGCGGTCTCTTCAAGGCGTTCTTCCGCACCACCAACCCCGACGCGCTCCGCGAGCAGGGCACCGGCCTCGGGCTGACCATCGTCGCCAGCATCGTCGAACGCCACGACGGCAAGGTCGACGTCGCCTCCCGCCTCGGCGAGGGCACCACCTTCACCGTCACCCTCCCCGCGGCTTGAGCCCTCCCGATGATCGAGGCGCGAGAGTTGTCCACATCCCGTTCAAAACAACGGATCTGAGCATCTCAGTGTCGGTGGCCAGTGCTTGAGTTGAGGCATGGCAACGAGCGCGACTCCCACCCACCGAGTGTCGGTGGCGATCGCGCACGCCAGTGCTGATCTGGCCTCCGTCGCCGACACTGCCGCATGGTCGATGACCGACCAGGAAGCAGCGGACGCGCTCGTCGAGCTTCAGTCACTGAAGGCCCAGGTCGCCGAGCTCGAGGCCCGCCTCGCCCGGCACGCCGACGACCAGCACGTCGGGCAGGACCGCGGTTCGTCCTCGACCGCGGTGTGGCTGGCCAACCAGACCCGGACCACCCGTGCGGCAGCGCACGCGATCGTGAAGCTCGGCAAGCAGCTCCACGCCCACCCGTACACCCGAGCCGCCTTGGCTGCCGGGGTGATCGGTCGCGACCAGGCCCGGGTGATCCTCCGCTGGGTCGACACCCTCCCCGACGAGACCAATGCCGAGCAGAAGACCAAGGCGGAGCAGCACCTGCTCGACCTCGCGGCCGAGCACGACGCCACAGCCTTGGACCGGCTCGGGCGGCGGTTGTGGGAGGTCATCGACCCCGACGGCGCCGACGCCCACGAGGCCGAGATCCTCGACCGCCAAGAACAAGCCGCCTTGAGGGCGACCTACCTGCGGATCTGGGACGACGGGCACGGGAAGACCCACTACCAAGGCGTCATGCCCACCCTCGAAGGGGCGGCGTTCACAAAGATCGTCCTCGCGACCATGGCGGCCAAGCACCAGAACGCGGTGAAGGGCTCCGGGACCGGACCCGAGGAGATGGGACAGGCCTTCAGCGAGCTGATCATGCGCTACCCGAAGGACAAGCTCCCCAAGACCGGCGGCCTCAACGCCACCCTCCTCGTCACCATCCCCGAAGACGCGCTCTTGGGGCGGCTGGAGCAGGCCGGGACCATCCTCGACACCGGCGACCGCATCAGCGCCGCCCTCGCCCGGCAGCTGGCCTGCGAGGCCGGGATCCTCCCCGTCGTCCTCAACGGCAAGTCCGAGATCCTCGATCTCGGCCGCGAACAACGGCTCCACTCCCAGGCCCAACGGATCGCGATCACCCTGCGGCAACACGGCCAATGCGCGACCGAGGGCTGCGACCGGACCACCGGCCTCCACGCCCACCACCTCATCGAGTGGGCCAAGGGCGGACGCACCGACCTGGCCAACGCCATCGGCCTGTGCCACTGGCACCACATGCGCGCCCACGACACCACCTACGACATGACCCGAGACGCGAGCGGCTCGGTCAGCTTCCATCGACGCCAATAAGCCCCAACCAAGCACGCAGTTGCGCGCCTCGACGCCGTTGCGCTTCGGCCAGTGCTGAAACCTGTGAGCCCACGAGTGCCGCGCAAGACAAAATGAGTCTGTGATGACGCTGCCAGAGGCCCGAGCCCTCGCGCGGCAGCTCGCCGACGCTGCCTCGGACGAGGTGACTACGGACTGGGCCGCTGGCATCGCGGTGCTGGCTCGGCTGGACGGACGTTCCTGGTTGCTCGTCGACCAGGGCGCCCGGGCTTCCACCTATGGCGACGGCACCCCGGTGAGTGGGGTTCGAGGATGGATGAGCACGACCCTTGCTGAGCCATCGGGCTTCGTCGCCGTCGTCACCAGCCTCCACGTGGACGGCCGATTCCGGGAACGTGCCGTAGGGGTTCTGGGTGCGATGCCCGGGGAAGTCGCTGCGCCTGCCCTGGCTGTACGCCTGCTGGATCATGTTCCAGCGGTCCGGGAACGGGCGTGGGAGTCGCTTCGAGATCTGTTGCGCGCTGATACCGCCGAGGCGGTCTTCGACGTCCTCCTTGCGGGAGTGAACAGGCAGCACTCCCCGGCGGCACTCGACAGGGCGAGCGGTGCCCTTCTCGACGACGTGCCACTGAGTGATCTGGTGGCACAGCTCGCACAGAGCGACCGGCGCCGGGTGCGTCGCTGGGCGTTTCAGCTCGGCCACGAGCGCGACCTGTTCACGATCGAGCAGCTGGTGCTGGCGGCCCAGGATGACGCTGACCAGTGGATCCGAGCCAGCTGCGCCGAGTGGCTCATGCAGGCACCGGATCCAGGTGTGATGGCGCGCCTGCTTGGTGCCAGGTCCGTCGAGGCGCGCCTTGTCGGGCTGACCCGCGTGCCCGAGGCCATCCTTGGCGACAGTGCGTTGGGCAGCCTCCTGCTCGATCGGGCGCCACGGGTTCGAGAACAGGCACGCTGGCGCGCGCGCCGGCGCGGCTGGGACATCCCCGCCTTCTACCGGCGCGCACTCGCTGACGAGAACGCGTCTCCGCGGGTGCTTGTCGCGTGTTTGGACGGCTTGGCCGACCTCGGCGGGGAGCAGGACGTCGAAGCCGCCGTCAGTGCACTCCGGCATTCGAGCGGACGGGTCCGGGCTGCTGCCGTCGTCACGGTCGAAGCGCGCGCCAGCAGCGCTGAGGCGGTGGAGCTGCTCACGCCGGCCTTGGTCGATCCGAGTGCGCGGGTCAGCACCGCCGCGGCTCGAGCCCTGGCTCGCCTGGGCGTGCCGCCTGCTGCCGCTGAGCCCGCGTGGTCCTCCGATATGCCGTCGGGCCGACGTGCCGCCTGGCGCCTGGCTCGCGCTGCCGGCGGGTGGCACCGCGTTGAAGCCGACCTGCGCGGCGCCGCGGACCCGGACCCGCATCTGTCGGGACTCGGTCGGACCGGTCTGAGAAACTGGCTCGACGTCAGTGCCGCAACCACCTGGGAGCCGCTTCCAGAGGGACAGCGAGCGCGCATCGCGAGCTGGTTGGACCGGGCGGGCCTTGGCCAGGACCAGCAGCAAGTACTTGCCTTCCATGCCGGTATCAAGCTTGCCGGAGCTGATCGGGAACCTCGTTCGGACGGGGACGTCTCAGTGACTGTCCCGGCACGACGCGGGAGGTGGCTTCGGCTTCTTCGGCGCACCTGAGCACTCCACCTTGGCGGGTCTCAACACTCCCAGCGAGCGTTGGACGAACAGCCACGCCTCAGCCATCCACGGACCTCAGAGCCAGGTCGGCGCGTGCGAGTGCGAGGGCCGCGGAGGCGGCGAGATCGAAGAGGTCCTCGCGGACGTCGGACAGGGTCTGCCAGGAGCGGTGGTCCCAGGACTCGCCGGAGAGGTCGTCGCCGCAGTAGACGACCTGGGCGAGGGGTACGCGGCGGAACGCCGCGACAGCAGCGAGTGCCGATGCCTCCATCTCGACCGTCAGGCAGCCCTCGTCGCGGCGGGCGGCGATCCTGGTCGGCGTCTCGCGGTACGGCGCGTCGGTGGTCCAGGTCCGGCCGACGACGTACGGCGCCCCGCGCTCGTCGAGGACGTCCTCGAGGACCCGGCGCGCAGCGGGGTCGAGCTCGATCTCGCGGGTCGGAGGTGCGTAGTGGAACGACGTGCCCTCGTCACGGATCGCGGAGGACACGACGACGAGATGCCCGACGGTGAGGTCCGGGTGCAGCGTGCCGGCTCCACCGCAGACGACGAAGTGGGTGCACCCGAGGGCGATCGTCTCCTCCAGGAGGGCGCCGGCCAGGGGCGCTCCGACACCGGCGCGCAGGACCGCCAGCCGCTCGCCCTCGTGCTCGATCTCGAGGAGCGGGTGCGGGCCGTCCTCCCAGCGGTTCTCGCTGAGCACCCGGGCACCCCGGCGGTCCACGAGTCGCTCGGCGACGTCGCCGAAGAACGTGATCACACAGGCGGCGGGTACGTCGCGTGGCGTGATCTGCTCCGTCGGCTCGATGAACGCGCGCGGGGAGTCGTCGTGCTCGAGCAGAGGTATCCGAAGATGCACGCGACCACTGTCGGGCCCAGCGGCCCCGGCCGCCACCGAGATCTCGATAGAGGATATAGGTTCTGCAGTTCCGGGTCGGGACGTTGATTCCCGAACGAAGTGGGTAACCAATCTCCGGCGCTCGCGCCCCCTCCGCTCGGGAGGACCGGTGACGGCGCCCAGGAGGTGCGACCCGGATGGCAGCGACGGAGCAGCAACCACGTGAGCGCAGCACCAAGCTGCTGCGCGAGGTCGGGCTGATCGGCCTGATGTGGGCCTCGATGGGCTCGATCATCGGCTCGGGCTGGCTCTTCGGGCCCCAGGAGGCCCTCGAGGCGGCCGGTCCGGCGGCGATCATCTCCTGGCTGATCGGTGGTGTCGCGATCGTCGTCCTGGCGCTCGTGCACGCCGAGCTCGGCGGCATGTACCCCGTCTCGGGCGGCACCGCCCGCTTCCCGCACTACGCGTTCGGCGGCGTCGCCGGCGCGTCGTTCGGCTGGTTCGCCTGGCTCAACGCGGCGACGGTCGCCCCGATCGAGGTCTCGGCGATGCTGACCTACGCCGGCCACTACGACTTCGCCAAGGACTGGATCAACCCCGACACCCAGGTGCTCAGCACCACGGGCATCATCGTGGCGATCATCCTGATGGCGATCCTGACCTCGATCAACTTCCTCGGCGTCAAGCGCCTCGCGACCGCCAACAGCGCGGCGACCTGGTGGAAGATCGCGATCCCGCTGCTCACCATCCTGGTGCTCGCGTTCGCGAACTTCGACACCGGCAACCTGACCGCCGCCAACGGCTTCAACCCCGACGGGCTCAAGGGCATCTTCGCCGCCGTCTCCACGGGCGGCATCATCTTCAGCTACCTCGGCTTCGAGCAGGCCGACCAGCTCGCCGGTGAGTCCCGCAACCCCAAGCGCGACGTCCCGTTCGCGATCATCGGCTCGGTCGTGATCGGCACGATCATCTACATCCTGCTGCAGATCACCTTCCTGCTGGCGCTGCCGTCGAGCGCGATCGGCGACACGTGGGACCAGGTGGGCGACGGCCTCTACACGACCTTCACCGGGCCCTTCGCCGAGATCGCGACCCTGCTCTCGATCGGGTGGCTGGCGACGATCATCTACCTCGACGCGATCATCAGCCCGGCGGGCACCGGCCTCATCTACACGACCGGCTCCTCCCGCCTGGCCTACGGCCTGGCCCGCAACGGCTACGTCCCCTCGGTCTTCGAGTGGACCAACAAGCGCAGCGTCCCGTGGGCGGGCCTGATCGCGGCCTTCGTCACCGGCTGCATCTGCTTCCTGCCGTTCCCGAGCTGGCAGTCGCTGGTCGGCCTCATCACCAGCGCGTCCGTCCTCATGTACGGCGGCGCGCCCCTCTCGCTGGGCGCCTTCCGGCGCCGGCTGCCCGACGCGGAGCGGCCCTACCGGCTGCCGGCCGCGGAGATCCTCTCGCCCCTCGCCTTCGTCATCGCCAACCTGATCATCCTCTGGAGCGGGTGGGACACCGACTGGAAGCTCGGCGTCTCGATCCTGGTTGGCTACGCGATCCTGGTCGGCAACCGGGTCTTCGGCCTCAACCCGCACAAGCCGACGCTCGACTGGCGGGCCGCGTCGTGGCTGCTTCCCTACCTCGTCGTCATGGGCCTCATCGTCTTCTTCAGCGACTTCGGCCCCGACGGCGACGACGCCTTCATCGGCTTCGGCTGGGACATGCTGGTCGTCGCCGTGTGGAGCCTGGTCGTCTACTACTGGGCGATGGCCGTCGCCCTCTCGACCGAGCAGATCGAGGAGATGATCGGCGAGGTCGAGCTGCCCGAGGAGGGCATGGAGCCGGTCGGCCACTGACCGCCCGCACCGACGGGAAGAACCAGGCGGCGGACGGCGTTGCGCTCGACGTGAAGATCGAGATCTGGAGTGACGTCGTCTGCCCCTGGTGCTTCGTCGGCAAGCGCCGCCTGGAGACCGCCCTCGCGGGCTTCCCGCACCGCGACGAGGTGGAGATCGTCTACCGCTCCTTCCAGCTCGACCCCACTGCTCCCCAGCACGGGCACGAGCTGAGCACGGGCGTCATCGCCCGCAAGTACGGCCGCACCGAGGACGAGATGCGCGACATGCAGCAGCAGCTCATCGACCTCGCGGCCGTCGAGGGCCTCGACTTCAAGCTCTTCGAGACCGTCCACACCAACACCCTCGACGCCCACCGGCTCCTCCACCTGGCCCTCGAGACCGGCGGCGCCGCGCTCCAGCGCGACCTGAAGGAGGCGCTGCTCTCGGCGTACTTCGAGCAGGCCCGCAACGTCGGCGACCACGACGTGCTCACCGAGATCGCGGTCGGCGCCGGACTCGACGAGGCCCGCGTCCGCGAGGTCCTTGCCGGCTCGGACTTCGCCGACGCGTTCGAGGCCGACGTCGCCCAGGCCCGCGCGTACGGCGCGACCGGCGTCCCCTTCTTCGTCGTCGACCAGAAGTACGGCGTCTCCGGCGCCCAGCCGGCCGAGCTCTTCGCCCAGGTCCTCGACCAGGCGTGGACGGCGTCCCACCCGGTCCTGCAGATGGCCGGGGGAGACGCCGCCGACGACGCGGCCTGCGGCCCCGACGGCTGCCCGATCTGAGGCGCGCACCTGCCGGCGACCTGCCCGGAGCCTGCACCGAACCTGACCGGACCGTGATGTACGCAATGTTGGTTAGGCAATCCTAATCAGGCAGGCGTACAGTGCCGGTTCGTGCTCGCGAACTACCTGATCGGCCTCCGCGAAGGCCTCGAGGCCTGCCTCGTGGTCAGCATCCTCGTCGCCTACCTGGTCAAGACCGACCGGCGCGAGCTGCTCCCGCGGATCTGGCTCGGCGTCGGCATCGCAGTCGCGGTGGCGCTGGGCTTCGGGTTCGCGCTCTTCTACGGTCCCCGCGGCCTGACCTTCGAGGCCCAGGAGGCGATCGGCGGCTCGCTGTCGATCATCGCGGTCGGCCTGGTCACCTGGATGATCTTCTGGATGGCCAAGGCCGCGCGCAGCCTCAGCGGCGAGCTGCGCGGCCAGATCGACAGCGCGGCCGAGGGATCGTGGTTCGCGCTCGTGCTCGTCGCCGTCCTGGCCGTGGGCCGCGAGGGCCTGGAGACCGCCCTCTTCCTCTGGTCGACGACCGAGGCCGTGTCGCGGGACACCAACGCGACCTGGCAGCCGCTCGTGGGCGCCGCCCTCGGCATCGGGACCGCCGTCGTCCTGGGCTACCTGCTCTACCGCGGCGCCATCTCGATCAACCTCACCAAGTTCTTCACCTGGACCGGCGCCTTCCTGATCCTGGTCGCCGGCGGCGTCCTCTCGTACGGCGTCCACGACCTCCAGGAGGCCGGCATCCTGCCCGGTCTCAACAACCTCGCCTGGGACGTCTCGGACACGATCGACCCGTCCACGTGGTACGCCACGCTCCTCAAGGGCATCTTCAACTTCTCCCCGCAGACCACGGTGCTCGAGGCCACCGTCTGGGTCCTCTACGTCGTCCCCGTCATGACGCTCTTCTTCCGCACCCTCCGGCGCCGCAGCAACGCGCCCGCGCCGTCCACCCCCACTCCGGTCAGCTGACCCGTTCGAAGGATCGAGAGACACCCGATGCGCAAGCCCCTGCTCGTGGCCCTGCCTGCGACCCTGCTGCTCGCCACGCCGCTGCTGTCCGCCTGCACCGAGAACACCGACGGCGGCGGCGACAGCAGCGACCCCCGGACCGTCTCGGTGACCTCCACCGACGACGGGTGCGAGCTCTCCTCGACCGACGCGCCGTCGGGCACCCTGACCTTCGACGTCACCAACGAGGGCTCGAAGGTCACGGAGTTCTACCTCCTCGGCTCGGACGGCCTGCGCATCGTCGGCGAGATCGAGAACATCGGCCCCCAGCTCTCCCGCCAGCTCGTGGTCAGCGCCCCCGAGGGCAGCTACGTCACCGCGTGCAAGCCGGGCATGAAGGGCGACGGCATCCGCGGCGACTTCACCGTCAGCAAGTCCGCCGAGGAGCCGAGCGTCTCCGCCGACGACCAGCAGCTGGTCGACCAGGCGACCAAGAACTACCAGGTCTACGTCCGCGACCAGGCCGACCAGCTCCTGGTCGCGACCCAGGAGTTCGTCTCCGACTACAAGGCCGGCAAGGACGACGAGGCGCGGGCCCTCTACCCCCAGGCGCGCATGTTCTACGAGCGGATCGAGCCGGTCGCGGAGTCCTTCGGCGACCTCGACCCCAAGCTCGACCTGCGCGAGACCGACCTCGAGGAGGGCCAGAAGTGGACCGGCTGGCACCGGATCGAGAAGGACCTCTGGCCCGAGAGCGACCCGTCGTACAAGACGCTGAGCACCGCTGAGCGGGCGACGTACGGCGACGACCTGCTCGCCAACACCCGCAAGCTCGACGCCCGGGTCCAGAAGTCGACGTACACCGTCGACCAGATCGCCAACGGCGCGCGCGGCCTGCTCGAGGAGGTCGCCAAGTCCAAGATCACCGGCGAGGAGGAGAATTGGTCGCACACCGACCTGTGGGACTTCCAGGCCAACGTCGACGGCGCCCGCGTAGCGTTCGAGGGCGTGAAGCCGATCGTCGAGCAGAAGGACCCGGCGCTGGCCAAGAGCCTCACGGAGCGGTTCGCGGCGGTGCAGGCGCTCCTGGACGCGCAGAAGGACGGCGACGGCTGGACCGTCTACACCGACCTGTCGCAGGACGAGGTCCAGCAGTTCTCCAACGCGGTCAACGCCCTGTCCGAGCCGCTGTCCAAGCTCACCGCGGCGGTGCTGTCCTGAGCGAGCACGAGACGGTGCCCGAGACCGAGCACGCGACCGAGCAGTCCCGGCACGGCATCTCCCGGCGGGGTCTGGTCGGCGGCGGCGTCGCCGCGGCCGGCCTCGCCGCCGGTGCGTTCGCGGCGGGCCGGGCGAGCGCGGCCACCGACGACGGTTCCGCGCCGGACGCACGCGCGGCCTACTCCTTCCGCGGCGACCACCAGGCCGGCATCGTCACCCCGGCGCAGGACCGCCTGCACTTCGCGGCCTTCGACGTCACCACGGGCTCCCGGGCGCAGCTGGTCGCGCTGCTGAAGGCGTGGACCGAGGCGGCCGACCGGATGACGCGGGGGCTCCCGGCCGGCGAGATCGGCCCCACCGAGGGCGACACGAACCTGCCGCCGGACGACACCGGCGAGGCGATCGGGCTGTCGGCGAGCGGCCTGACCCTGACCTTCGGCTTCGGTCCCGGCCTCTTCCGCGACGAGAAGGGTCGCGACCGGTTCGGCATCGCGGACCGGCAGCCCGCGGCGCTGCGGACGCTCCCGCACTTCCCGGGCGACATGCTCGACCCCGAGAAGTCGTACGGCGACCTCTGCGTGCAGGCGTGCGCCGACGACCCGCAGGTCGCCGTGCACGCGATCCGCAACCTCGCCCGGATCGGATTCGGCACCGTGGCCGTCCGCTGGTCGCAGCTCGGCTTCGGCCGGACCTCGACGACCTCGGTCTCGCAGTCGACGCCGCGCAACCTCTTCGGCTTCAAGGACGGCACCGCCAACATCAAGTCCGAGGAGACCCAGGACGTCGAGGAGCACGTCTGGGTCGGCGCCGGCGACGACGCCAAGGCGGACTGGCTCGCCGGCGGCTCCTACCTGGTCGCGCGCCGCTTCAACATGAACATCGAGATCTGGGACCGGCAGACGCTGGGCGACCAGGAGGACTTCATCGGCCGCACCAAGGACACCGGCGCCCCGCTGTCGGGCGGCTCGGAGTTCACCGAGCCGAAGTTCTCGATGCCGGGCAGCCACGGACCGGTGATCCCGAAGGACGCCCACATCCGGGTCGTGCACCCCGACTTCAACGACGGCGTCCGGATGCTGCGCCGCGGCTACAACTTCGTCGACGGCTCGGACGCCCTCGGCGGCCTCAACGCCGGCCTGTTCTTCATCGCCTACGTGCGCGACCCCGACACCCACTTCATCCCGGTCCAGAACGCCATGGCCAAGACCGACGCGCTGATGGAGTACGTCAAGGTCACCGGCTCCGCGCTCTTCGCCGTACCCACCGGCATCGGCACCGACGAGTACGTCGGACAATCGCTCTTCGAGCGCACCTGATCCAGCCCTCTCACCGCGTCAGCAGGGGATCCGCCTGCTCGTGGTCCGGCTGGGCGGGCGGCTCCCCGCCGACGAAGACGAAGCGGCGGTAGGTCCAGTAGCGGAAGGCGGTGCCGAGTCCGACGCCGAGCACGTTGCCGGAGAGGTTGTCCGCCAGTCGGCTGGTCAGCCCCAGCACGTCGTGGGTCAGCGCCAGGGTGAGCACCGAGATCAGCAGCCCGACCACGTTGAAGACCGCAAAGAGGGCGACCTCGCGACGCCGGCTGGCCGACCCGCGCCCGCGCCAGGTCAGCAGCCGGTTGCCGAGATAGGTGACCACGGTCGCGATCGCGACCGCGCCGACCTTGGCGGCGAGGGGGCCGTGGGTGCCCGGCAGGGCGGCGTCGCGCAGCCAGTTGAAGGCGGCGACGTCGGTGATGTAGCCGGCGCCCCCGACGGCGAGGAACGTGGCGACCTCGCGGTCGGCGAGTCGACGCCAGGACGGACCTGACCTGTCTCCGTGCACGTCGCGAGCCTGGTCGAGGGTTCCTGCACAGAACCTGACCGCGGCGGCGCTCGAGGGTCAGGCGCGCGGGAGGCTGACCGTGAACCGGGCGCCCTGGTCGTGGCTCGTGACGTCGACGCTGCCGCCCACGGACCTCGCCACCCGTCGGGCGATGCCCAGCCCGAGGCCGGTGCCGCCGCCGCCCGAGGCACCGACGGAGAACAACGTGTCGCGCAGGGCGGGGTCGATCCCGGCCCCGTCGTCCGCGACCGAGACCTCGACCGATGTCGCGGTGTCGACGGCACCGAGGCGGACCGTCGTCCGGGCGTGGGCGGCGGCGTTGTCGACGAGGGGCGCGAGCATCCGCAGGACCAGCTCGGGTGGCGCCGCGATCCGGCCCTCCGCCCCGTCGGTCTCGTCGACGAAGGTCAGGTGCGCCGGGACCAGGGCGCGCACCGCGTCGACCACGTCGCCCACGTAGCTGGTGGAGGCCAAGCCGGCCGACGCCCGGTCGCGGGCGACGTCGACGAGGGTCGTGATCACCTCGGACATGACCCGGGCGGAGGCGGCGATCTGCTCGAGCTCGTCGCGGGTCGCCGGGTCCTCGACCCCCCGCAGGAGGGCCAGGTCGGCCGAGCCCTGGATGGCCGTGAGCGGGGTGCGGAGCTCGTGGGCGAGCTCGGAGGTCAGCCGCTGCTCGGAGCGGATCGCCATCGCCACCCGGTCCAGCAGGCCGTCGAGGGTCGCGCCGAGCTGGGCGAGCTCGTTGTCGGCCTGGCCGAGCTCGAAGCGGTGGGACAGGTCGTGCTCGCTCCAGTCGGTCGCGCGCTCGGCCATCCGGGTCACCGGCCGCAGTGCCTGCGAGGTCACGCGGTTGGCGATGCCGGCGGAGATCGCGATGACGAGCACGCCGATCCCGATGGTCGCGAAGAGCGCGTACATCTCGGCGCGCTCGTACGGCGTCGTCTCCTGGCTGACGACCACGACGCCGTGCTGGCCGGTGGCGGTCGTGAACGGCACCGCGCGCAGCCGCACCTCGTCGTTGACGTCCACGTTGCGGGCGGTGGTCGTGGTGGCGAGGTCGTCGGCCCGGTCCCGGGCCTCGTGCTCGATGGTGCCCGCGACGAGCGTCCCGTCCCCGTCGTAGACGCGGACCCCGGGCTCGAGAAGGGCATCGGGGACCTCGAGCCGGGGTCCGTCCTCCGAGCTCGCGTCGATCGCGGCGACCACCGCGGTGGCGCGGTCGTCCAGGACGCTGTCGATGTCGCGCTGGGCGGTGAACGCCAGCAGGATCTGCACACCGACCCCGACCACCAGCATGACGGCGGTCATGAGCAGCACCGTCGAGACGACGATCTGTCCCCGGAAGGACTTCGGGGTCAGCCGGCGCCGGGCCGCCCGGACCAGCCTCCTCACCTGAGGGTGAACCCCACGCCACGGACGGTCTGGAGGTGGACCGGCGACCCGACCTGGTCGAGCTTGGTGCGGATCCGGCGTACGTAGGAGTCGATGGTGTTCTCGCTGACCATCGCGCCGTCGGGCCACGCGGCTGCGACGACCGCGCGGCGGCGGACGACCTCGCCGGGCCGGGACGTGATCGCGGCCAGCATCCGGAACTCGGTGGGGGTGAGCAGCACCTCCTGATCGTGGCAGACCAGGGCGTGTCGTGCGGGGTCCAGGAGCAGGTCGCCCGGCGACTCGGCGACGACGATGCGTCCCCGCTTGGCGAGCGCCTCGACCCGCGCGATCAGCTCCTTGATGTCGAAGGGCTTCGGCAGGTAGTCGTCCGCGCCGGCGCTGAAGCCGGCCAGCTTGTCGTGCATGGTGCCCAGGGCGGTGAGGAAGATGACCGGTGCCGGCTGGCCGGCCGAGCGCAGCGCCTGGCACACGTCGCGGCCGTCGGCGTCGGGCAGACCGATGTCGAGGACCACGACGTCGATGGCGTCGTCCTCGGCGAAGAGCCGGATCGCCTCGCGGCCGTCGTGGGCGACGACCGCGGTGTGCCCGGCGAGGTCGAGTGCGGCGAGCACGATCCGCCGGATCGCCGGGTCGTCCTCGCAGAGCGCGATCTTCGCCATGGTCCTTCCCTCCCGGTGCGCCGGTCGGTCGGCGCTGGGTCCAGCGTGGGGCAGCGAACCTGCAACGTACCTGACAGCCGGCGGCCCCTGGCGGCGGTCAGGTCCGTTGCAGGTCGCCGGCCGCACCGTGGTCGCGTGACCGTCCTGACCCGACCCGCGGCCGCGCCGGCCGCGGACACCGGCAGCCGGTCGTGGTGGGTGTGGCCGGCCCTGCTGGCGGCCGGGGCCGGACTGGCGCGGCTCCCGTTCCTGGGGATGCCGCTGGCGCCCGACGAGGGCGGCTACCTCGTCGTCGCCGACCAGTGGCATCCCGGCACCTCGACGTACGGCGACTACTTCGTCGACCGGCCGCCGCTGCTCATCGGCCTCTTCCGCCTCGCCGACCTGCTCGGCGGAGCGGTGCCGCTCCGCCTCATCGGCATCGTCGCCGTCGTCGCGTCCGTGCTCCTCGCCGGTCGGCTGGGGGGCCGATGGGCGGCCGCGGTCGCCGCGATCCTCCTGACCACGCCGCTCTTCGGGACGACGACGGTGGACGGCGAGCTGCTGGCCGTCCCGTTCGTGCTGGCCGGTGCCGTGCTGCTGGTGCGGTCGAACCGGCCGGCGGCCGCGGCCGGTGCCGGCGTGTGCGCGGCGTGCGCGGTCCTGATCAAGCAGAACATGCTGGACGTGCTGGTCCTCGCGGCCGTGCTGCTCGCCGAGCTGGCCCTCCGCGGTCGTCGTCGCGAGGCACTCGAGCGGCTGGCCGCGTTCGCCCTGGGCGTCGGGGTCACCGTCGGGCTCGCCCTGGGGGTCGCGTCCGCTCGGGGGACGAGCCCGGGGGAGCTCTGGGACGCGCTGGTCACCTTCCGGGCGCAGGCGGCGTCCGTGATCGACGCCTACGCCAACGACGCCACCACGCACCGCTTCCACGAGCTGCTGCTCGCCACCGCCGTCTCCGGTGCGCCACTGGTCGTCGCCGGGGCGCTGGTGGCGGCCCGTCGACCGCGCCGCGGCCCGGACCTGCGCTGGGCCGGGATCGCGATGGTCGCGTGGGAGCTCACCGGCGCGGCGCTCGGCGGCAGCTACTGGCTCCACTACCTGGTCGCCCTCGTGCCGGGGGTCGTCGTCCTGGTCGCCGCCACCGTGCCGGAGAACCGGTACGACGGCCTGCCCCCGGGTCCTCGGAGCCAGCTGCTCCGATGGGCCGTCGGCGTGTCCGCCCTGACCGCGGCGGTCGCCTGGGCGTTCCTGTGCCTCCACGTGCCGGGCCCCGGCTCGGACCAGGAGGTGTCGGCGTACGTGCGCGCACACGCCCGTGCCGGCGACACGATGGTGGTGGCGTTCGGCCACCCGAACATCGTCCACGACGCCGGTCTCCCGAGCCCCTACCCGCACCTGTGGAGCCTCTCCGTCCGGGTCCGCGACCCACGCCTCGCCGATCTCGCGTCCGTCCTCGACGGCCCGCGTGCGCCGCGGTGGGTGGTGGTCGATGGTGGATCCTTGGCAACGTGGGGGGTCGAGGAGGCCACCGGACAGCGGGCGCTGGACCAGCACTACCGCGAGGTCACCAGCTCGGGTGACTGGCACGTCTTCGAACGGATCTGAGGTGGATCGATGACCATCCCCCGACGTCGGCCCCCTGGTCTCGTCGCGATCGCGACCGCGGCCGCGGTGCTCGTGCTCGCGTCCTGCTCCGGAGCGTCGGACGCTCCGACGCCGGACCCCACGCCCGGCCGGTCGTCGGCGTCCTCCTCCGCGAGCGCGCAGTCGGGCCAGGTGCAGAAGCTCGTGACCTTCATCGTCGAGAACAAGACGTTCGAGCAGATGCGCACGCAGATGCCCTGGACGACCGGGATCGCGGAGAAGTACGGCTACACCACGGACTACCACGCACTCACGCATCCGTCCCTGCCCAACTACCTGGCGATCGCCGGCGGATCGCTCTTCGGGGTGGCCGACGACGACCCGCCGTCGGCCCACCCCGTATCCGGGCCGAGCATCTTCGGGAGCGCGCTCGACGCGGGCAGCACCGCCACGCTGTACGCCGACGCCATGCACGGCACGTGCGAGCTCGAGCCGGACGGCCGGTACGGCGTCAAGCACAACCCGTGGGCCTACTTCGTCGACGAGCGGGCCGCGTGCGCGCAGCACGACGTCCCCCTCGACCAGCTCTCCGCCGACATCCGTGCCGGCGCGCTGCCGGCCGTCGGCATGGTCATCCCCGATCTCTGCAACGACGCCCACGACTGCCCGCTCTCGGTCGCGGACGCGTGGCTGGAGCGCGTGGCGGGTGAGATGATGACCGGCCCCGACTGGCGGTCCGGGCACCTCGCGATCGTCATCACCGCCGACGAGGACGACCGCACGGGCGACAACAAGATCCTCACCGTGGTCGCCCACCCGGGCCTCGACCACGCGGTCGTGTCCGCGCCGCTCGACCACTACTCGCTCGGCCGGTCCTACGCCGAGGTCGGCGGGTTCGACCCGCTCCGCGCGTCCCGCACGGCGACGTCGCTTCTGACTGCGTTCGGGCTGCACGGCTGACCGGCAGTCAGGTCCCTTGCAGGGGAGCCGCCGCACGCTCGGTGCATGGACCTGATCGTCATCCCCACCTACGAGGAGCGAGCCTCCATCGGTCCGCTCCTGGACCGCATCCAGGCCGTCCCCGACCTGGACCGCTTCCGGGTCCTCGTGGTGGACGACGCCAGCCCGGACGGCACCCCCGACGTCGTCCGGGCGCACGCGTCGTACGGCGACCGGGTCCTGCTCCTCGAGCGCGGCGGCAAGGACGGCCTGGGTGCCGCCTACCGCGCGGGCTTCGCCTGGGCGCGTGAGCACGGCGCGGGCATCGTCGTGCAGATGGACGCCGACGGCTCGCACCAGCCCGAGTCGGTGCCGGCGCTCGTCGTCGCGCTCGAGGACGCCGATCTCGCGATCGGCTCCCGGTACGTCGCCGGTGGTCGCACGGTCGACTGGCCCTGGCACCGCCGGCTGGTCTCGCGGGTCGGCAACGCCTACGTCCGTCTCGTCCTGGGGCTGCCGGTCCACGACTGCACCGCGGGCTTCCGGGCCTACCGGTCCGACGCCCTCGCCCGGATCGCCACGAGCGGGACCGAGGCCGACGGCTACTCCTTCCAGATCGAGACGACCTGGCGGGCGACCCGCCTCGGGCTGCGCATCGCCGAGGTCCCGATCACCTTCGTCGAGCGCCGTGAGGGGGCCTCGAAGATGACCGCGGCGATCGTGCGCGAGGCGCTGTGGCGGGTGCTGACGTGGCGGTTCCGGTCGACGCCGACCGCGGCCGACCTGGCGTCACCGCGGCGGCGGATCGCCGCATGAGCGGCGCCATCGACTCGCTGCTGACCTCGCTCGGACCGCTCGCCGTCCTCATCGTCGCCGCGATCGTCTTCGCCGAGAGCGGCATCCTCGCCGGCTTCTTCCTGCCCGGTGACTCCCTGCTCTTCACCACCGGCCTGCTCGTCGCCCATGGCACGATCGGCGTCCCGATCTGGGTGGTCGCCCCGGTCGTCGCCGCGGCCGCCGTCGCGGGCGACCAGGTCGGCTACCTGATCGGGCGCCGCGCGGGGCCGAGGGTCCTCAGCCGGCCGTCGTCGCGCCTGCTCACGCCCGCGCACCTCGAGCGGGCCGCCACCTTCTTCGACCGGCACGGTCCACGCGCCGTGGTCCTGGCCCGCTTCGTCCCGGTGGCCCGCACCTTCACCCCGGTCGCCGCCGGTGCCGGGCGGATGCCCTACCCCACCTTCGTGACCTTCAACGTGATCGGTGGGGTCGCGTGGACCGTCCTCATGCTCGCTGCGGGCTACCTGCTCGGCGGCGTCGCCCTGGTGAGCCAGCACATCGAGCTCATCACCCTCGGCGTGGTCGCCGTCTCGCTGCTGCCCGCCGCCGTGTCGGTGGTCCGTGGCCGGGCCCGCGGACCCCGGGTGCCGCAGCACTGACCGGACCGGTCAGGTTGTCGGCAGGTTCGCGCCCCCATCCTCCCCGCATGCAGAATCGCGCCTTCGTCTCGCCCAAGGTTCCCGAGGTCTTCCTCGTCTTCTGGGCCATCAAGCTGCTCACCACCGGGATCGGTGAGACCGCCGCCGACTTCATGGGCACCCACAGCATCCCGGTCGCCGGTGTCGTCGGCGTGGGCGGCTTCTTCGCGGCGCTGTGGTGGCAGCTGCGCGCCGAGACCTATCACCCCGTGCGCTACTGGGTGACCGTGCTGATGGTCGCCGTCTTCGGCACCATGATCGCCGACGGACCGCACGTGGCCCTCGGTACGCCGTACTGGTTCGACGCGATCGTCTACCTCGTCCTCCTCTGCGGCCTCCTCACCTGGTGGTACCGCAGCGAGGGCACCCTGTCGGTGCACTCGATCGTCACCGCTCGCCGGGAGCGCTTCTACTGGGGCACCGTGCTGATGACCTTCGGGCTCGGCACCGCGCTCGGGGACGCGGCGGCGATCAATGCCGGCCTCGGCTTCGGGTGGTCGATCGTGCTCTTCGGCGCGGCGATCCTGGTGCCGCTCGGGATCTGGCGGCTCGGTGCGCCCGCGGTCGGCTGCTTCTGGGCGTCGTACGCCCTCACCCGGCCGCTCGGCGCCAGCGTCGCGGACTTCCTGGCCGCCAAGCCGTCCGGCGGCGGGCTGGGCTGGGGCACCGGCCCGGTCACCGCGATCGGCCTGGCGATCTTCGCCGCGCTCGTCGCGTACGTCGCGGTCACCCATTCCGACGAGGAGGGGGCGCACCGGCGGACGCACGAGCTGCCGGGCGACCCGGAGCCCGAGACGGAGTCGCTCAGGTCGTGACGAGCCGGGGTGCGGTGCGCCGGCGCACCGCACCGGCCAGCCTCGCGGCCCGGAGGTAGAGCTCGTCGGTCCGCGCGCCGGCCGCCGCCCAGTCGTGCTCCACGGGGGTGCCGGCGTTGTGGGCGGCGATCGCCTCGCGCAGACCCCGGTCGGTCACCATCCGGCTGATCGCGGCCACCATCGCGACGTCGTCCCGGGCGAGGAGCCCCTCCCGGCCGTGCCGCACGAACTCGCCCACTCCCGCGTGGGCGGAGGCGACGACCGGGAGGCCCACGGCGCGGGCCTCGAGCGCGGCGATGCCGAAGGACTCCAGCTCGGCGGGCGCGACGAAGCAGTCCGCGCGGTCGAGCCGGTCGCGGACCTCGGACCGGTCGAGACGGCCGGGCAGGTCCACCCAGTCGGCCATGCCGTGCCGGCGTACGTAGCGCGTGAACGCCTCGTGCTGCGGACCGTCACCGACGACGACGGCCCGGATCGGCGTCTCGGCCGGCACCGCCTCGCGGACGGCGCGGAGCATCCTGGCCAGCGGCAGGGCGCGCTTCGTCCGGGTGAAGCGCATGACGCTCACCAGCGTCACGGGGTCGGTGCCGGACCGGACGGAACGAGCCGTCCAGCGGGCCGGATCGACCGCGTTGGGGAGCACGGCGACGTCGGTGTCGGGGCCGAGCATCTCGCGCAACGGCCGTGCCGCGGCGTCGCTGACCGCCGACCACACCATCGGCCAGCGGTCGAGGGCGAGCAGCGTCCTCGCCACGGCCGGCAGCGGGCCGAGCCGGCTCCACATCGAGTGCACCGTCACGAGTGTCGGGAGGCCCGACCGGCAGGCCCGCCGGGCCGCCTGGGTGGCGAACGGCGAGAAGACCGAGACGTGGACGTGCACCACGTCGGGGCGCCACGAGTCGATCAGCGCCGCCAGCTCCGAGCCGCCGCCGACGCGGACGACCCAGTCGTCATCTTCTTCCGTGTCCGGCGTCTGCGGGGTCACGGTGACCACGCGCGCGTCGAGGCCGGCCTCCCGCTGCCGCGTGACGAGGTCGTGCAGGTGGACCTCGATGCCGCCCAGCCGCGGCAGGTAGCAGTCGGTCACGTGCAGGACGCGCATCAGACCACCGCCCCGGTCGCGCGACCCCGCTGGGTCCAGAGCCAACCGGCGAGGATCGTCCCGCCCACCGGGATCTCGATCACGAACGTCAGGGCGCGGTAGAGCACCACCCCCAGTGCGACGCCCACCGACGACCCCGGGAAGGCCGCCAGCACGGCGATCAGGCCGACCTCCACCACGCCCGCGCCGCCCGGCGTGAGGCCGGCCAGGGTGAGCAGTCGCTCGACCGCGAACCCGGCGGCGACCGCTCCGAGCGGGAGCGCGGCGCCGGCGGCCGTGAGGCAGCCGAGCAGGAGCGCGAAGAGCAGCGCCGAGTAGAGGGCCATGCCCAGGCTCAGCCTCGGCCACTGGGTGCGCACGACCTGGCTGGCCTCGGCCTGCAGACGCACGAGGGCGGCCCGGCACGAGCGGGGTCGGAGCCACCTTCCGAGGAGCCGGTCGACCGCCGACCCGGTCCGCTCGGCGGCCCGCGGCGAGGCGATCGTCGCCAGGGCGACGGCGGTCAGGACGGCGAGCACGCCGGCGGCGATCGCCGCGGCCGGGGCGATCGTGGGCCCGATCGAGGACGCGGCCACGAGGAGAGCGGGCAGCGCGAGGACCGGGATCAGCAGCTTGGCCAGGACGTCCCACACGTTGGTCACGACCGTGTAGGCGCTGAACTCCGGGCCGCCGTGCCCCCACGCCCGGCTCATCCGGTAGTTGAGGGCGATGCCGGCGGCACCGCCCAGCGGCAGGACGTTCGCGACCGCGCTGCCGGTCAGGCTCAGGGTGAGCGCTCGACGATGGGTCAGCCCCGGCATGGCCGCCGTGAGCGTGATGGTGTGGGCCAGCAGCCCGACCAGCCAGAGGACGAGCAGCGCTGCGAGCCAGGGGATCGGCACCTGCCCGGCGGCGGTCGCGACCGCCGCCCAGCTGGCCCCGGTCAGGCCCGGTACGGCGACCGCCGTCAGGCCGACCCCGGCGGCCACGCCCAGCAGGTACCGCCACCGCCGGGGCGCACGGGTGGGCGGCTCCGGCGTACCGGTCTCGGGGGCGAGGAGCGCAGTCACGCGGGAAGGGTTGCCAGCGGCACCTGCAACCCACCTGACTGCGCGGAGCGGAGCCCGGGCCGGGAGTCAGGTTGTCGACAGGTTCGGGGCGGCACCCTGCGGCCATGACGTCGAGGTCGGCCTGGCTGCTGCGCCTGGGCGCACTCGTGGTCGTCTTCGGCGCGGTCACGCTGTGGCGTTCCCACGCGGTCGGCATCGGACTGCGCGACCCCGGAGGTCAGTACCTGGTGGGCAAGATGGCCATCAGCGTCGGCGTCTTCGCCGTGCTGGTCGTCGTCGACGCTGTCGTGCGGACCCACCGCGACGGCCGCAGCGTCCGCAGCGGTCGCGAGGTCGTGCGCACCGCTCGGCGGCGGTGGACCGCGCGGCGCCTCGGGCTCGCCTGGGCCGCGCTCGTCTGCTACCACCTCGTCTACTTCTGCTACCACAACCTCAAGAGCTGGGACGTGCTCAACGCCCCGCGCGACGCGCTGCTCGCCCGCGTCGACCAGTGGCTCTTCCTCGGCCACACCCCGGCGGTGCTGCTGCACGACGTGCTCGGCGAGGGGGTCGCCGCGTGGGTGCTGATCGGGGTCTACGAGTCCTTCCCGACGCTGGTGACCGTCTCCTTCGTCGCCGCGGTCGTCCTCGCCGACCGGGTGCGGGAGGGCGCGGTCTTCATCGCGGCGATGTGCTGGGCGTGGGTCCTCGGCACGGTGTCCTACTACGCGATCCCGTCGCTGGGCCCGTTCCACGAGAGCCCCCAGGACTTCGCCGGTCTGCCCGTCAGCATCGTGACGCGCACCCAGGCGCTCTACCTGGCGCAGCGCGACGACCTGCTCGCCGACCCGGCCGCACACGACGCGTTCGCCCAGATCTCGGCGTTCGCCAGCCTGCACGTGGCCATCACGACGGTCATCGTTCTGATGGCGGCCTACTACCGGCTACGTCGCACCACCATCGTCCTGTCGGTGTTCCTCGTCGGCACGCTGGTCGCGACCGTCTACCTCGGCTGGCACTTCGCCGTCGACGACCTCGCCGGTCTGGCGATCGGCGCCGTCGCCGTCGTCCTCGGCCGGCTGACCATCGACCCGCGGCGCAACCCGGTGGGACGCCCGACGTGCGCCGCCTGATCGCGCTCGCGCTCACGTGCGCCCTGGTGGCGGTCGCCGTGCTGCGCTCGCACCCGCTCGCGCTCGCCCTGCTGGTGGCGCTCGCCGCCCTCGCCGGACTGCTGATCGCGATCGGCGGACGGGTCCGCAGCCGGGACGTGGTGCGCCTTCCGGTGGCCGCGGCCGTCGTGGTCACCGCCCTGGTCGGGATCGGCCAGCTCGGGCTGCTCGGGCTCGGCATCGGACTGGTCCTGCTCTGCCTGGTGCCGTCGTTCGTCCCCCACACCGGGGACCGCCGATGACCAGCGCGCGCCCCGGTCCCTTCACGGTCGTCTCCTTCCACGCCCATCCCGACGACGAGGCGCTGCTGACCGCGGGGACGCTGGCGCGTCTCGCCGCCGAGGGGCACCGGGTCGTGTTGGTGACCGCGACCGCGGGCGAGGCGGGGCTGACCGGGCACGGCTGGTCCGGCGCGGGGCTCGGCGCGCGGCGGCTCCGCGAGCTCGAGGAGTCCGCCCGCGCGATCGGGGCGGCCCGGGTCGAGTGCCTCGACTACCGCGACTCCGGTTGGGGCGCCCCGGGACCGGTGGACCCCGGCTCGTTCAGCGAGCTCGCGACCGAGCCCGTCGCGCAGCGGCTCGCCGCGCTGCTGCGGGAGGAGGACGCCGACGTGCTGACGACGTACGACGCGGCCGGCGGCTACGGCCATCCGGACCACGTGCAGGTGCACCGCGTCGGTGCCCGTGCCGCCGAGATCGCGGGCACGCCGCTGCTGCTCGAGGCGACGCTCGACCGCACGCACCTCGTCGGCGCGGTCGGACTGCTCCGACGACTGTCGCGGCTCCTCCCCGTGCCGGAGCTGCCCGACGTGCGCGCGGCGTACACCCCGCGCAGCGAGCTCACCCACCGCGTCGACGTCCGCGCCCACCTGGCAGCCAAGGAGGCCGCGCTGGGCGCCCACGTCAGCCAGGCCGCCGGAGCGCGCGTGGGGGACACCCGCACGCTGGCCCTCCTCCTGCGGCTGCCTCGCCCGGTCGGGCGGCTCGTCCTCGGCCACGAGTGGTTCCGCGAGGTCGGGCGGCGCCCGGGCACGCCGCTGCTCGACGACGTCCTCGCCACGCTGCGTGGATGAGCCGTGCCGTCCGTGGCCACGAGGACGCTAGTGCTGCGCCGCCCACTCCTCGGCGGTCATCACGAAGCACCGGGACGGCTCCTCGTACCAGGTGTGCACGACGCCGTGGTCGGTCATCCCGATCCGCCGCATCACCGCGATCGACGGGTCGTTGTTCGTGTGCGACACCGCGATGATCTCGGGCAGCCCGCCGGCGAACCCGTGGCCGAGCACCGCCCGCGCCGCCTCGCTCGCGTAGCCGCGGCCCCACGAGTCGGGGTGTAGGTGCCAGCCGATCTCGACCTCGCCGTGCTCGTCGTTGGGCAGCGTCAGCAGCGCCGTGGTGCCGACGACGACGCCGTCCTCGACGCGCTCGATCGCCCACTGGCCGCGGGGCGGGTCGTCCTTGGCGGCGTACTTGTCGATGCGCGCCCGCGCCTCGTCGAGGGTCTTCATCAGCACCGGCTCACCGTCGCCGAGCCACTGCATGACCTCCATGCGGCTCTGGATGTCGAGCATCCGCGGGGCCTCGTCGTGCCGCCACGGCCGGATCAGCAGGCGTTCGGTCTCGAGATGCACCTCGCCACCCTGGCAGGCTCCGATGAGTCCCCGCACCTGGATAAGTCGGGCGCGCAACCGGGCGGGTGCGGCATTCACCGGTGCACCGGTGAATGCCGCACTTCTCAGGCGTTGCAACGCCTGAGAAGTGACAGGGAAGCCTGAGAAGTACGGCGGTCAGGCCCCGTGCGCCGGGTCGCCCGCCTCCGGCCCGAGGTCGACGATCCGGTCCACCCCGATGTCGTCGAGGAACGCCGGGTCGTGGCTGACCACGACGAGCGCCCCCCGATAGGACTCCAGCGCCGAGACGAGCGCGTCGTACGACGCGAAGTCGAGGTTGTTGGTCGGCTCGTCGAGGAGCAGCAGCTGCGGCGCCGGGTCGGCCAGCAGCAGTGCCGCCAGGGTCGCGCGGAAGCGCTCGCCGCCGGACAGGTCGCCGACCCGCCGGTCGGCCGCCGAGCCCCGGAAGAGGAAGCGGGCCAGTCGGGCGCGGACCGTGTTGGCGTCGGCGCCGGGAGCCCGGCGGGCGACGTTGCCGACCACCGTGTCCTCGTCGTCGAGCACGTCGAGCCGCTGGGGGAGGAAAGCGACCGGCACCAGCGCCTCACCGGCGAGCGCGCGCAGGAGCGTGGTCTTGCCCGACCCGTTCGGGCCGACCACGCCGATCCGGTCCGGGCCGTTGACCGAGAGCGCGTCGGTCGCCAGCACGACCCGGCCGCGCGGCACCTCGGTGCCGGGGAGGTCGACCCGGATCTCCCGGTCCTCGCGCAGCCGCGCCTCGGCGTCGTCGAGCCGTCCGCGGGCCTGGTCGACGCGGTCGTCCTGGACCCGTCGGTAGCGCGCCGCCGACTCCTCGGCCTGCTGCCGCTTGGCGTTGATCGCCGCCTTGCCGAGCCCCGTGGTCAGCTCGGCCTTCTTGGCGGTACGGCGACGCTGGGCGAGCTGCCGCTCGGCCTCGACCCGCTCGTTGCGCTGCTTGCGCAGGTCGGCCCTCGCCGTCACCACGGCCTGTCGCGCGGCCTGCTGCTCGTCGGCGACCTGGGCTGCGTACGACGAGTAGCCGCCGCCGTACCAGCGGACCGACCCGCCGCGCAGGTCGCCGATCCGGTCCATTCGCTCGAGCAGGTCGCGGTCGTGACTGACCACCAGCAGCGACCGGGTCCAGCCGTCGACGACGTCGTAGAGGCGCTGCCGGGCGTCGGCGTCGAGGTTGTTGGTCGGCTCGTCGAGCAGCAGCACCTCGGGCCGGCGCAGCAGCAGCCGGGCCAGCCCGAGCTGGGTGACCTCGCCGCCGGACAGCTCGCCGAGCCGCCGGTCGAGGACGTCGGCGGGCAGGCCGAGCCGGGCCAGCTCGGCGACCGCGCGCTCGTCGACGTCCCAGTCGTCGCCGATCGTGTCGAGGTGCTCAGCCATCTCCGCCGGCTCGACGTCGCCCGCCTCGACGGCCCGGACCGCACGGCGTACGCCGCCGATCCCGAGGAAGTCCTCGACCGGCTCGGCGACGTCGAGGGTGAGGTCCTGCGGCAGGTAGCCGACCTCGCCGGCGACGGAGAGGTGGCCGGCGGTCGGGCGCAGGACGCCCGCCACCAGCCGGAGGAGGGTGGACTTCCCGGCGCCGTTGACGCCGACCAGTCCGGAGCGGCCGGGGCTGACCAGGAGGTCGAGGTCGTCGAGGACCTGAGTGCCGTCGGGCCAGGCGAAGCCGAGGCCGGACGCGCTGATGACAGAGGTGGATGCGGGCATGCGGAAGCTCCAGAAGTGAGGTGGTGGTCAGGGACACCTCAGAGCTCCAACGGGGCCTGCCTCGGTCTCGGCGATGGGACGCCGTCGAGGGTAGGTCGGCCGTGCCGGCGGACGCCACCGGATTACGGACCTCGCTCGGGTACAGTCGTGCGGAGCACAGCGTCGTGCAGCCCCTTACTCACCTGCTGTCGAGGACCCACGCTGTGAGCCTTCCCGTCGTTCTCATCGCCGAGGAGCTGAGCCCCGCCACCGTCGCGGCGCTCGGCCCCGACTTCGAGATCCGTCACTGCGACGGGGCCGACCGCGCCGCGCTGCTGGCGGCGGTCGCCGATGCGGACGCCCTGCTCGTGCGGTCGGCGACGCGGGTCGACCCCGAGGTGCTCGCCGCCGCCCGCCGCCTCAAGGTCGTGGCCCGCGCCGGGGTCGGTCTCGAGAACGTCGACGTCCGCGCCGCCACCCAGGCCGGCGTCATGGTCGTCAACGCGCCGACCTCCAACGCCGTCTCCGCCGCCGAGTACGCCGTCGCGCTGATGCTCGCCGCGGCGCGTCACGTCGCACCGGCCCACGCGGCGCTGCGCCGGGGCGAGTGGCGGGCGGCCCGTTTCACCGGCACCGAGCTCCACGGCAAGACCCTCGGCATCCTCGGCCTCGGCCGGATCGGGGTGCTGGTCGCCCAGCGCCTCGCGCCGTTCGGCATGCAGGTCATCGCCCACGACCCCTACGTGCAGGCGGGCCGGGCCGCGCAGCTCGGCGTACGCCTCGTCGACCTCGACACCCTGGTGGCCGAGTCCGACTTCATGTCGGTCCACCTGCCGCGCACGCCCGAGACCATCGGCCTGGTCGGCACCGCCCAGCTGGCCCGCGCCAAGCCCTCGCTGGTGCTCGTCAACGCGGCCCGCGGCGGGATCGTGGACGAGACGGCTCTCTACGCCGCGCTCAAGGAGGGGCGGATCGCGGCGGCCGGCCTCGACGTCTTCGCCGAGGAGCCGTGCACCGACAGCCCGCTGCTCCAGCTCGACAACGTCGTCGCGACGCCGCACCTCGGAGCGTCGACCCACGAGGCGCAGGAGAAGGCCGGCCTCGCCGTCGCCCGCTCGGTCCGGCTCGCGCTCTCCGGCGAGCTGGTGCCCGACGCCGTCAACGTGCAGGGTGGCGTGATCGCCGAGGACGTGCGCCCCGGCATCCCGCTCACCGAGAAGCTCGGCCGCGTCTTCACCGGCCTGGCGGGCGAGGTCGCCCAGCAGCTCGACGTCGAGGTGCGCGGTGAGATCACCGACTACGACGTCAAGGTGCTCGAGCTGGCGGCCCTCAAGGGCGTCTTCGCCGACATCGTCGAGGAGCAGGTCTCCTACGTGAACGCGCCCCTCCTCGCCGCCGAGCGCGGCACCGCCGTCCGCCTCGTCGTCGAGCCGGAGAGCCCCGACCACCGCAACCTGATCACGCTGCGCGGCACCCTCGGCGACGGCTCGCAGGTGTCGGTCAGCGGCACCCTCATCGGCATCAACCAGCGTGAGCGGCTGGTCGCCGTCAACGGCTTCGACGTCGACATCGAGCCCGCCGAGCACCTCGCCTTCTTCACCTACGGCGACCGACCGGGCATGGTCGGCACGGTCGGCGGGATCCTCGGCGACGCCGGGATCAACATCGCCGGCATGCAGGTCTCCCGGCAGGAGAAGGGCGGTCTCGCACTGGTGGCCCTCGCCGTCGACACCGCGATCCCGGCCGACGCGCTCGCCGACATCCAGCACGCCATCGACGCCTCCTCCGTGCGGGCCGTCAACCTCGCCTGATCCGGTTGCCTGCCGGCGTGTGCCCGACCCGCCGACCGGGCACGGGCAGGGGATGACTCGGTCCCATGTGCTCGCCCTCGTCCAGGCCGGCGGCGCCGGCGGGCGGATGGACGTCCTGACGCGGGAGCGCGCGAAGCCGACGCTGCCGTTCGCGGGAGTGTTCCAGCTCGTCGACTTCCCGCTCTCCAACCTCGCCAACAGCGGCATCAGCGACGTGTGGCTCTCGGTGCAGTTCCAGGGCGCCGGACTGGGGGAGGAGGTGGCCAACGGACGACCGTGGGACCTCGACCGCAACCGCGGCGGCCTCCGGCTGCTGATGCCGCAGGAGGGCACCGGAGCCACCGACGAGGAGGGCTTCGCGAAGGGCAACGCGGACGAGCTCTACCGCTTCCGCGACCAGGTCATGGCCGAGGCGCCCGAGGCGCTCGTCGTGATGAGTGCCGACCACGTCTACCGCTTCGACGTGATGGACGCGGTCGAGACGCACCGGCGCACCGGCGCGGAGTGCACGATCGTGGTCACCACGATCCCGGTCGAGGAGGCCGTCGACCACGCCACGGTCGTCGCCGACAACGACGGCCGGGTCACGGACTTCGCCTACAAGCCCGACGACCCGGAGACCGGGACGGTCGCGACCGAGATCTTCGTCTACGACCCCGACGTTCTCGTGCCCGTGCTGGAGGAGCTGCACCGCGAGCTCGGCGCGGAGGCCGAGGAGGGCGACACGGGCCTGGGCGACTACGGCGAGCACCTGGTCCCGCGGCTCGTCGAGCGGGGCCGCACCTTCGTCCACGAGATGCCCGGCTACTGGAAGGACCTCGGCCAGCCGCACAAGTACCTCGCCGCGCACCACGACGTCCTGACCGACGACCTCGACGTGCTCGGCGACCTCGACTGGCCGATCCTCAGCCACCAGAGCCAACGCCCCGCCGCGCGAGTGCTGGACGGCGCGGACGTGCACGACAGCCTGCTCAGCTCGGGCTCGTGCGTCAGCGGCACCGTGGTCCGGAGCGTGATCGGCCCGGGCGCGGTCGTCGAGGCGGGTGCGGTGGTGCGCGACAGCGTGGTCTTCCGCGACACCCGGATCCGGGCGGGCGCTCGGGTCGACTGGTCGGTCGTCGACCAGGACTGCGTGGTCGGGCCCGATGCCGTCGTCGGGTCACCGGACGTCGACGCCGATGACCCGGACGCGATCACCCTGATCGGTCGTGGTTCGACCGTCGGAGCGGGTGTCACCCTCCCGGCCGGCGCACGGCTCGAGCCTGGGTCGTCCGCCTGATCCGCTTGACTGTCCCCGTGGAGAACGAGTGGCGCACCGACCGGCTCGACCTCGAGGGCTACCTCGCGCGCGTCGGCGTACCCGCGCGTGAGCCGAGCGGGGCGGCGCTCGCCGAGCTGCACGAGGCGCACGTGCGGACCTTCACCTTCGACAACATCGACGTGCTGCTGGGGCAGCACCGCGGGGTGGCGATCGAGGACGTGTCGCAGAAGTTCGTCGGGCGCGGCCGGGGCGGCTACTGCTTCGAGCACAGCACGCTGCTCGCGGCGGCGCTGGAGCGGCTCGGGTACGACGTACGCCGCCACCTCGGGCGGGTCGGCGATCCGGCCGCCGGCACCCAGCAGGGTCGGACCCACATGGTGGTGGAGGTGACCGTCGACGGCCGGTCGGTGCTCTGCGACCCGGGCTTCGGGATGAGCCTGCTGCGTCCGATCGGGCTCGCCGACGGCGCGGAGGACGACTACCTCCCGGGCTGGCGCTACCGGATGACCCGCACCGACGAGGGCTGGGTGCTGAGCCGGATGGGTGCGGACGGCTGGGAGGTCGCGCACACCACCGACGACCTCGCCGTGAAGCCGGTCGACGTGGTGATGGCCCACCACTACACGAGCACGTTCCCGACCTCGCACTTCACGACGACGCTGATGCTCACCAAGCACCTGCCCGGCCGCCACATCACCGTCACCCACCGGACCCTGACGGTGCGGACCCCGGGGGAGCCGACCGAGCACCGACCGCTCCGCGACGGCGAGCTCGGCGACTGGCTGACCGCGCTCGAGGTGCCGTTGACCGGGGACGAGCGCGCCCGGCTGCTGACGGCGGTGGGGGGATTGGCCTAGAGGCTCTCGGTCGCGTCCCAGACGGTCCACTCGAGGTCGCGGGTGAGCGCGCCCCTCCCGACCAGGTCGAGCACGGCGGCGACCTCGGGCAGGAGGTTCTGCCGCTCCAGCGCCTGTCGGTCCTCGAACACCTCGTTGACCACGAACGTGTTCTGCTCCGACAGGCTGCGCAGGACGTCGAACTCCACCACGCCCGGCAGCTCGCGGCTGGGCGCCTCGACCGCGGCGATCAGTGCCGCCATCTCGTAGAGGTACTCCGGGCGTACCTGGACCTTGAACCTGGCGACGAGCATGGGACCTCCTTCAGTCCCCGCCACGGAAGGTAGCGCCGTACGCCGACCCCGGCCCGGTATCCCCCGACGGAACCACCTGAATTCGGGATCGCTCCCGCGGGCACAACCGCCCACGCACCTGACGAGATGGTCGCGAATCCGGCCGATCCACGACCATTCCGTCAGGTGCGGGAGGCGTCAGAGCTTGAAGAGGGAGACCACGATCAGCAGCGCCCGCGACACCGACTCCGGGTCGTGCAGGTCGCCGGGCTCCTCGAGCACCCGACGGGACCGGCTCCGGATCGCCTCGCCCTGGTCCGGGGCCACGAGGTCGGAGCAGAGCCCGTCGACGACCGCATCGGCGTCGTGGTCGTCGAGCCCGTCGAGCGCGAGCCCGTTGTGGAGCAGGCTCGCCGCCTCGAGGAAGATCTCCCGCGCGAGCTCCAGGTCCACCTCCGGCCGCTCCCGGGCGACGTCCTCGGCCACGCGCAGGAGACGGTCGTACGGCGGCGCGGTGATCGCTGGGTCCATGGTGGTCAGTCTTGGCGAGTCGGGGCCGCCCCGCCAACGGAGTTTCGAGGTCGCTGCCGGGAAGTGCGGTAGTTCCACGGCTGCGACCGTCGGGCTCGTACGGCGAGCATCGTCGGCATGGACACGACCACCACGATCTGGCGCACCACCCCCGACCTCGCCCAGTGCAACGAGCTGGCCGCCGGCTGCACCATCGGGCACGTCGGCATCGAGTTCACCGACGCCGGCCCGGACCACCTGACCGCCCGGATGCCGGTGGACCGACGCACCCGTCAGCCGTTCGGCATCCTGCACGGCGGGGCGTCGGTCCTGCTCGCCGAGACGCTCGTCAGCTTCGCCGCGACCCTCGCGGCCGAGCCCGGGAAGGCCTGCGTCGGTCTCGAGATCAACGCCAACCACCTGCGTCCGGTCAGCTCCGGCTGGGTCACCGGCACCGCCCGCCCGATCGCCCTCGGCCGGCGTACCCAGGTCTGGGAGGTCCGGATCGTCGACGACCTCGGCAAGCCCACCTGCGTGTCGCGGTGCACGATCGCGGTGGTCGAGCCGCAGAGCTGACGCCTACCCGATTCGAGCGATGCCCCGGTGGAGGCGTCGCCGGTGGGATGTCCGCATGCGCGATCGCTCGATGCTGCTCCTCAGCCTGCTCCTGATCGCGTGCGGGATCTCGGGCTGGACCCACGTCCCCGCCGCGGAGGCCGCCGGCGGGAGCTGGCCGTCGACGGCACCGACCCTGCCGGTGGAGGCCGCACAGACCGGAGGGGCGACCGCGGTCGACACCTCGCAGATCGTCGACCCGGACGACCCTGAGGCGCTGCGGTGGCACCACGCCGGGCACGCCGGTGTCGAGTACTGGGCGATCCCGCTGCAGGAAGGGCTCACCGCCCACTTCGACCTGACGCACGTCGAGGGAGCCGGGACCACGCGGATGTGCCTCCTGCCCTGGTGGACCAGTGACCAGAACATCGACGAGACCGACTGCCTCCTCGAGTCCGGTCCGGGCACCACCGCGATGTCCTACACGCCGTGGCGCGACGCCACCTTCTACGTCGCGGTCTGGGACGAGGCCTGCTGCGACATCGAGGACTGGGCCTACTCGCTGACCGCCCACAACGGCAAGGCCCGCACGAAGCTCAGGCTCGACGAGCCGACGGCGAAGGTGCACCGTGGCGACAAGGTCACGATCACCGGCCACCTGAGCGTCGTCAACGAGCAGCCGGTCCTGCTCCGGAGGCTCAAGTGGTGGCGCACGACCTCGTGGTTCAAGCCGTTCCGCACCGTCACCACCGACGCCTCCGGCGACTTCCGGTTCACCTACCACGTGCCGCGGAAGGGCAAGCACGCGCCGACGTTCAGCGCGAAGTTCAACGGTTCGATCGGCTACCAGGAGTCGGAGTCCGGACGGATCACCGTCCGCCTCGCCCGCTAGCGGCGAGCGCGGTGCTCGTAGACCATGCGGACCTGTGAGTCGCCGACCGTGTAGTCGATCAGCCGCAGCTCCAGCGGGTCGTAGTGGCCGCCGAAGAGCGGCCGACCGCTGCCGAGCAGGACGGGCACCACGTTGACGGTGAACCGGTCGACGGCCCGGGCCTCCAGGAACGACGCGACCAGGAGGCCGCCCCCGAAGAGCAGGCAGCGCTCGCCCGCCGTACGTCGGACGAGCGTGTCGGCGACCGGGTCGGTGCTGAAGACGACGTGCTCCTCGCCCGCGACCGGCTCGGGCGGCCGACTGGTCCCGACGAGGACCTCCTTGCCCAGCGGGCCGTAGTCGCGGTGCGCGCCCTCGTCGTAGCAGCGCCGCCCCATCACGACCACGTCGATCTCGTCGAGGAAGTCGTCGAAGGGGATCTGGTGCTCGGTGTCGAGGTCCGGGCTCGGCACCGGCTGGATCCACCCGTAGCCCCCGTCGTCGTCCGCGATGAAGCCGTCGAGGCTCATCGCGAGCCGCAGCCAGACGATGCCGGGCATCTCAGAGACGGCTCGCGGTGCGCACCAGCCCGGCGACGGCGGGCGAGGTGCTGTGCGGCGGCCACGCGATGACCGTGGTGACCTGCGGCGCGTCGGTGAGTGGTACGACGGCCAGCCCCTCGCGCACGCTGGCGCGGACCGACTCGGGCAGCACGATCGCCGCCCGGCCGAGCCGGATCAGCTGGAGGATCTGGGTCATGTCGCGCAGCTCCGGCCCCGGGCCGTCGGGGTAGGAGCCGTCGAGGTTCGGCCAGCGGGGGAGCGGCAGGTCGGGGATCGACGAGGCCTCCGCGACCGTCATCGAGGGGCGGGCGCTCGCGGCGTGGCCGGCGGGGAGGATCAGGACCTGCTCCTCGACCGCCAGCACGTCCATGTCGAAGCCGCTCAGGTCGTCGAACGGCCGGTGCAGGATCGCCACGTCCGCGCGCCCGTCGCGCAGCATCACCGCCTGGTGGCCCGGCGGGCTCAGCACCACGTCGACCTCGACGGCGTCCGGCTCGGCGGCGTAGGCGTCCAGCAGCTTGGCCATCAGCTCGCTCTGCGCGCCGGCCTTCGCGGTGAGCACCACCGACGCGCGGCCGCCGGCCGCCGCGGTCCGTCGGGTACGCCGCTCGGCGGCCTCGACCGCGGCGAGCGCGGTCCGGCCCTCGCGCAGCAGCGTCTCGCCGGCGCTGGTGAGCTCCACGCCGCGCGGCGTACGGACGAAGAGGTCGGCGCCGAGCCGGCGCTCGAGCTGCGCGATCGCGCGGGAGAGCGGGGGCTGGGCCATGCCGAGGCGCTCGGCCGCGCGGCCGACGTGCGACTCCTCGGCGACGGCGACGAAGTAGCGCAGCTCGCGGGTCTCCACGACGTCGACGGTACCCCTGACCTGGTGCCATACCCCCGCGGTATGGACACCGACCCGATCGGTCTTGGAACGCAGGGCGGTCGCCTGCCCACGATCGAGGCATGACAGACAGCACTGAGAACAAGAAGACAGCACTGGTCACCGGCGCCAACAAGGGCATCGGCTACGAGATCGCGGCAGGTCTGTCCCGGCTGGGCTTCCGGGTCGGTGTCGGCGCTCGCGACGCCGGCCGCCGCGAGGAGGCGGTGGCGAAGCTCCAGGCCGAGGGTCACGACGTGTTCGGTGTCCCGCTCGACGTCACCGACGACGCCAGTGTCGCCGCGGCCGCGGCGCAGCTCGAGCAGGAGGGCGGCCTCGACGTCCTGGTCAACAACGCCGCCATCACCGGCGGGATGCCGCAGGAGCCGACGAAGGTCACCGCCGAGCAGGTCCTCGGCGTGGTCGACACCAACGTCATCGGCGTCATCCGCGTCACCAACGCGATGCTTCCGCTGCTGCGCCGGTCGCCGTCGCCGCGCATCGTCAACGTCTCCAGCACGGTCGGCTCGCTGACCCTCCAGACCGCCCAGGCCGACGCGGTCGGCCCGATCTCCGCGGCGTACTCGCCGACGAAGAGCTACCTCAACGCGATCACCATCCAGTACGCCAAGGAGCTCGCGGGGACCAACGTGCTGATCAACGCCGGCTGCCCCGGCTACGTCGCCACGGACCTCAACAACTTCCAGGGCTTCCGTACGCCGGAGCAGGGCGCCGCGATCTTCCTCGAGCTCGCCACGCTGCCCGACGGCGGCCCGTCCGGCACGTTCCGCGACGAGACCGGCATCCAGCCCTGGTGACGGTCACCGTCGGCGGGACGAGGCCGACCGTGGCGGCAGGGCGCGCATGTGGACCAGCACCGGCTCGAGCAGGGTGGCGAGCGTGTCGACGTCGCCGCCGCTCAGGGTCGCGAACAGCAGCTCGCGCAGGACATCGACGTGGCCGGGCAAGGCGCGCGCCAGCCGCTGGCGTCCGGACTCGGTGATCGTCAGGGTCACGCCACGGTCGTCGTCGGGGGAAGGACTGCGCTCGACCCAGCCGGACTTCTCCATCTGGCCGGCCTGGTAGGTCAGGCCGCTGCGGCTGTAGACCACCTCGTCGGCGAGCTCGGTCATCCGCAGGCTGCCGGTGGGGGAGTCCAGGCCGAGCCGGGCCAGCACCTTGAACTGCACGTAGGTCAGGTCGGCCGACTGTCGCAGCTGCTGCTCGACCTTGTGGCGGAGCAGGCCGGCCACGTCCATGAGCGCGAAGTAGGCGCGGAGCTCGGTGTCGTCGAGGTCCAGGTCGGAGTAGGGCTCAGCGAAGGTCACCCCTCCAGCCTACGGGATTGTTTGGATTCGAAGCACTTGCTTCGGATTCGAAGTACGCCTATCGTCAGGAGTGCTTCGGATTCGAAGCATCTACACCGACAGAGGAGACCAGTCATGAACGCGACCATGAAGGCGATCCGCTTCCACGAGTACGGCGACCCCGAGGTGCTGCGCCTCGACGACGTCGAGGTCCCCGCGCCCGGCGAGGGCGAGGTCCGGGTGCGCGTCGCCGGCACCTCGTTCAACGGCGTCGACGCGAACATCCGGGCCGGCCGCATGCAGGGGCCGATGCCGATGGATCTGCCGCACACCCCGGGCCTCGACCTGGCTGGCACCGTCGACTCGGTCGGTTCGGGCGTGACCGGGGTGGAGGTCGGTGACCAGGTGATCGGGTTCCTGCCCTTCGGTGCCGACGGCGCCGCGGCCGAGTACGTGCTCGCCGATGCCACGAGCCTCGCTCCGGCCCCGACCACGATCCCGCTCTCCGACGCCGCCGCGCTGCCGCTGGTCGGACTGACGGCCTGGCAGGCGCTCTTCGAGCACGCCGACCTGCGGGCGAAGCAGCGGATCCTGGTCAACGGAGCCAGCGGTGCGGTCGGCGGCTACGCCGTCCAGCTGGCGAAGGCCGCGGGTGCGCACGTCATCGCGACCGCGAGCCCGCGCACGCGCGGGCAGGTCGAGAAGCAGGGAGCGGACGAGGTCGTCGACCACTCCGTGGGTGAGGTGGCCGACGCGATCACCGAGCCCGTCGACGTGCTGCTCAACGTGGCGCCGATCTCCCCTGAGCAGTTCGACACCCTGCTGGGCGTCGTCCGCGACGGTGGGGTCATCGTCAACACCACCGTGTGGATGCCGGCCCCGTCCGACGAGGTGCGCGGCGTGCGCGGCATCGATCTGTTCGTCCGCAGCGACGCCACGGAGCTGACGGAGCTGGCCGCGCGGGTCGACCGAGGTGAGCTCACCGTCGACATCGGGGAGCGAGTCCTGCTGTCCGACCTCACCTCGGTCCACAGGCGTGCTGCGGACGGCGTCCTCGCCGGCAAGGTCGTCGTCCTGCCGACAGTGGAGTGACGTGGGGTCCGGGATACTCGAGGGGTGTTCCACGTGATGTTCCTCGAGCCCCGGATCCCACCCAACACGGGCAACGCGATCCGGATGGTGGCCGGCACCGGAGCCACGCTGCACCTGGTCGAGCCGCTCGGCTTCGACCTCTCGGAGCCCCAGCTGAAGCGGGCCGGGCTCGACTACCACGACCTCGCCTCGGTGGTGGTGCAGCCCGATCTCGACACCGCGCTGGCGACCGAGTCGTTGGCGTCCTCGCGGGTCTTCGCGTTCACCGCCCACGCCACCCGCTGGTACACCGACGTCGAGTTCGAGCCCGGCGACGTCCTCCTCTTCGGCCCCGAACCCACCGGCCTGTCCGACGAGGTGCTCGCCCACCCGCGCGTCACCGACCGCCTCCGCATCCCGATGGTCGCCGGGCCGCGGTCGCTCAACCTCTCGAACTCGGCGGCCGTGGTGACCTACGAGGCCTGGCGCCAGCAGGGTTTCCCCGGCGCGCGGTAGTCGGACTAGGCGGTGCCCGTGTCGTACGTCGCCTGGCTCCGCTCGATCTCCGGGTTGTGGTCGATCGCCCAGTCGGCGAGGGCGACGGCGGGCTCGATGAGGGTGCGGCCGGTGGCGGTGAGCTCGTACTGGACCCGGGGCGGCACCTCGGCGTACACCGTCCGAGACACCAGGCCGTCGCGCTCGAGGTGGCGCACGGTTCGGGTCAGCATCCGCTGAGAGATGCCCGGGATTCGGCTCTGCAGCTCCGAGAACCGCAGCGGCGGGCCGTCCAGAGTGGCCACGACCAGCAGCGTCCACTTGTCGCCGATCCGGTCGAGGATGCCGCGAATCGCGCGGCCGCCGTCGCCGCGGATCTTGCACGACCGCTCGTAGGTCGACATCGGCCCCCCTCTCCATCAGGCACACGCGTGTGCCTTTTGTACGCCGCCCGACAGTTACCCATGATGGCGTCAGTTACTGAGAATAACCAAGGAGCCCTGCATGGAGATCGCGTACTGGATCGTCGCTGTTCTGCTCGCCGTCTTCTACCTGTACGCGGGAGCGATGAAGGTCGTGCGCAGTCAGGAGCAGCTGCAGCCGATGATGGGCTGGGCCGGCACCGACCTCCCGATGCCCGCGGTCCGCTTCATCGGTGTGGTCGAGGTCCTCGGCGCCCTCGGCCTGGTGCTGCCGCCGCTGACCGGAATCGCGGTCGGGCTGGCGATGGCCGCGGCCATCGGCCTCACCGTGCTCCAAGTGCTCGCCCTGCGGGTGCACCTGCGACGCGGCGAGCAGCGTGAGTCGTCGATGAACGCGGTGCTCGCCCTCCTCGCCGCCCTCGCGGCCTGGTTCGCGACCGCGCTCTGAGTGTCGTATCGCGGCCCGCTCGTTCGTCGTCCGGGTGAGAGGGTGCCCACGAGGGCGCCGTACGACGAACGAGGAGCCGACCCGATGCCGCACGTGGAGCCCGTCGCCCGACGGATGTTCGACCTCACCGAGCCGATCTGCCTGGTCAACTTCTTCTCCGACGAGCCCAACGAGGAGATGGCGGCGATCGGTCTGCCGCGCTACTGGGACGGCTACTTCGCCGGCCGCTCCGCACCCCTCGGCGTCGTCCCGGCCGAGGTGGTCGACGCGGCGTTCTACAACTTCGGCCCCGGCGAGGTCGCCCGCCACCTCCCGAAGGTGTGGGACACCACCACCCCCGAGGCCGCGCACGCCGCGCGCCAGCGAGGCTGCGTCGCCGCGCTCCGGCGGATCCTCGGAGACCTCGTCGAGACTCCCGGGCTCGTCCGCGCCGCCGACCTCCTCGCGAAGGCCGCGGTGAGCGCGCCGGTCGAGGGTCGCGTGATGTACGCCGGCCTCCGGTCGTTGCCGGTGCCCGAGGAGCCGGTCGCCCGCCTGTGGTTCGCCGCCAACATGCTCCGCGAGCACCGCGGCGACGGCCACATCGTCGCGCTGATGTCCGAGCGGGTCGCCGGCCTCGAGGCGCACGTGCTCCTGGCGCTGGACATGGGCATCCACCCGGCCGAGTCGTTCGGGCGCATCCACCACCTCCCGGAGCCCACCCTCGCCGCGCTCATGGCCGGGCTCCGCGACCGCGGCCTCGTCGACGCCGACGGTCGTTTCACCGACACCGGGCGAGCGACGAAGGACCGCGTCGAGGCGCTCACCGACGTGCTCGCGGAGGCGCCGTACGACGGCCTCGACGCCGACGAGCTGGACGAGCTGGTCGCGGCTCTCGAGCCGATCGCGAGCAGGCTCCGCCAGACCGGCTCGCAGTAGGCCCGCGCCGTCCAGGTCGGCACCCCCACTTTGGGCGATGGCTCCGGCCCACCGCGCCACTAGAGTCCAGCAACTCGGTGCTCCGGAGGCTCGGCTGTGGACACATACCGAATCGCACGTATCGCCTGGCGACTGATCCTCATGATCGGCGCCGCGATCCTGCTCGCGTGGCGCTGTCGCGAGGGCGTCTCGACCGTCCAGGTCGGCATCGTCTTCATCCTGTACGTCGCGGCCGCGACGCTCTGGGTCCGCGGCCAGTACGAGGCCTCGACCGAGGCGGTGCGCCAGGACGACGAGTCGCTCCGGCCCTACGCGTTCCCCTACGCCGTCTCCGGCCTCGTCGCGCTGGTCGGCTTCGTCCTGCTCGTCATCGGACTGAGGTGGGACAGCGGGACCTGGCTGCTGGTCGGAGCGATCGTCGCCTACTTCGCCCTCGGCTACCTGCTCATGAGGTTCCGCGGCTACCGCGACCCGGAGCCGGGGGATCCGGACCCCGGCTTCCGGGGCTGGTGGCGGAGCCACCCGGTCACCGTCCGGCTCGCGGTCGGTGGGGGCTGCCTCCTCGTCTCCGTCGTGCTCGTCCTCGTCGGCCTCCTGGCGCTGGCGGACGGTGGTCTGGCGGCCGCCGCCGCGACCGGGGTGGGACTGCTGGTGGCGCCGATCGGCCTGGCGCTCCTGGCGGAGCCGGCCACCCGCTTCGTCCAGGGGCGCGGCCACTGGCCCTGGGGCGTGGCCGGCGGCCTCGCCGGCGTGGTCCTCTTCGGCCTGGCGACGGGTGTGGCGATGAGCCGCGTCGACACCCCGCGCGTCGCCCTGATCGCGTTCGTGGTCATCGGGCTCCTCGTCCTCGCGATCGTGTCGAGCACCCAGGCCGACATCGCGATCGTCATCGCCCTCGTCTGCCTCATGGGGGTCACGAACGCCCGGGAGCCGAAGCCCGATGCGCTCCACCCGCAGCCCGGACAGGGCCGGGTGCTCGTGGCACTCGGCGACTCCTACATGTCCGGCGAGGGAGCGAAGACCTACTACGAGGAGGCCGTCGACGAGGACGCGGGCACCCACGAGAACCACTGCAACCGGGCACCGACCGCGTGGGCCGCGCTCGCCGGTCAGACACCACGGCTCTTCGACTCCGTCGAGTTCCTCGCCTGCTCGGGTGCCCGCACCTTCAACGTGCAGCACCGGGAGGGTGGTGAGCATCCGCCCCAGAAGGTGCAGTACAACGAGCCGGCGACCCAGCTCGACCAGTACGACGCGTTCGTCGACAGCATGGGAGGAGCGGACACCTTCACCCCGAAGCTGGCGGTGATCAGCCTCGGGGGCAACGACTCGGGCTTCTCCACCATCGGTGCGATGTGCCTCGCGCCCGGCGACTGCCTCGACGAGAAGGACATCTGGGAGGGCAGCCTGCCCCAGGTGGAGACCGCCCTGGAGGCGACCTTCGCGCAGGTGTCCGACGAGTTCCCGCGGACCCCGGTCGTCGTCACGGCGTACCCGAACCCGATCTACGCCGACGAGCAGGGGAGGCCGGTCGACTGCCCCCAGGTCACGCTGTCGCCCGCCGACCTGACGTTCATCAGCGAGTTCCTGCCGATGCTGAACGACACCGTGCAGAAGGCCGCCCGGAGCCAGGGCTTCTTCTTCCTGGCGGACATGGAGGACTCGCTGAAGTCCGCGCACCTCCAGCTCTGCGACCCCGGCAACAACGACCACCCCGGGATCAACTACATCGGCCTGAAGTCGGTCGGCGGCATCGCCGAGCAGCGGTTCAACCCGAAGAACTGGTACCACAACAGCCTGCACCCCAACGAGCGTGGCCATGCCGCGATGCTGCAGGTCTTCGAGAACTGGTACGAGGACGACGACAACGTCGGCATCCGCCTCGGCGGCACCGTCCGCGACCGGGCCGCGCTCGCCGACGACGGGTCCGGGGCGGAGGCCGAGGACACGGACGCGGTGACCACCACGCCCTGCGACCTCGTCGGCGACGACCAGAGCACCACGGTCAAGTGCCGCGACGAAGGCACCAGGTGGGCCAAGGGTCAGGTCGCCGACAAGCTCCTCCCCGGGAAGGGCGGCTGGTGGGGTCCGCTCTTCGGCCTCGGAGCCCTCGGGGCCTGGCTGCTGAGCGTGGCGCTCTTCGGCACCTGGAAGCCCTGGTGGGGCAAGCGGTCCCCGAGCCCGACGGGAGCCCGGACCTGACGGTCCGGGCCCTCGCGCGGGCAGGTGGTGGCGTCACGAGCGGCGCGCCCCGCACGCCCCGCAGAAGGCGGTGCCCTCGTGGAGGTGCTGACCGCAGCTGCTGCAGTACGGCGTCGGGCGGCTCGCGACCGCCGTCGGCGCCGCGGGCGGCGCGGGTGCCGGGCCGAAGCCGGTCGGGGTCGGGGCCGTCGCAGCGGTCGGGGCGACCGAGGCGACGGGAGCCGTCGCGGCAGGGGCCGACGGGCCGATCACGGTGGTCGGCGTGGTCGGCGTGGTCGGCCGGCGCCGCCGGCGGAGCAGGACGACCAGGGCCGTGAGGCCGCCGCCGATGGCGATCACCACGGCGCCCGCGAGGGCCGCCCAGGCCGCCCAGCCGGAGCCGTCGGTGTCCTCGGCCGGCGCGGGCAGGTCCTTCGCCTTCTCGAGGTAGGACTCGGCCAGGCCGTTGGCGGGCTGGTCGTCGAGCACCTCCTGGAGGTCGGTGACGGCCGCGTCGCGGTCGCCCCCGAAGAACGCCCGGACGCCGTCGCGGTAGGTGGCGGTCGTGTCGGACACGGTGTTCTCGACGCCGGCGCTCGCCATCAGCTCCTGGATCCGCTCGGCCGGTACGGCGTAGTTGAACGGCTCGCCCACGAAGTGGGAGCTGTTCACGCCGATGACCCGCCCGTCGGCGTCGACCGTCGGTCCGCCGGACATGCCGCCGGAGAGCTCGGCCGAGAGCTGGAAGACCGAGAGCAGGCCGTGCGAGACGGTCTTGATCGAGCTGACCGTGCCCGGGTCGAACGTCGGCGTCAGGTCGGGATCGGTGAAGGAGTCGATGACGGCCGGGTAGCCCACGGCGACCACGCCGGAGTTGATCTCGACGTCGGAGGTGTCGGCGAGCTCGATCGCGTTCAGGTCGCTCTCGTCGACCTTCAGGAGCGCACCGTCGCCCTCCTCGTACTTCTGGAAGGCGAGCACGCGGGCGGGCTTCTGCTTCTGGACCTCGACGCCGGAGACCGAGCCGCCCCACGACACGTTGACCTCACGCTCGGCCTGGTCGCGGTGGACCTGGTCGTCGCTGCCCAGGATGTCGACGCGGTAGTCGCCGACGACGTCGTCGACCGAGAGCACGCTGCCGCTGTACCCGTAGTAGTTCTCGAGGGCCCACTGCGCCGCCTTCTCGCGCACGGCCTCCTTGCCGCCCTGCGGGTCGACGCAGTGGCCGGCGGTGGCGACGTAGCCGTCGGGGTTCACCACGAATCCGGTGCACTGCATGGTGACGGTGAAGGGCTTGTCGGTCGTGAGGTACTGCCGGTTGTAGCGGTCGTACACGTAGCCCGACCAGGTCACGGTCTCGTAGACGACGGACGGCTGGACCAGGGCGGCCACCTCGATGGAGGTGTCGCCGCTGGCCGGTGCATCGGTGGGCCCGGTGGTGTCGTCGGCCGCCGCGGGGCCGGCGAGGGCGAGGGTCGTGGCGGCGAGGGCCGCGGTGGCGGCGGCGCCACGACGGATGAGGCGATGGGTCTTCACGGTGCTTCTCCCGTTCGGGTGGATGAGTGATGTCCGAACGGTGGTCCAGTCCACTTGGGGATCACTTCGAGTGGTCTGGGTATCGACTGGAGGTGGCGCGACGGGCGCGCCCGGTGGTCAGGCGACCATCACCCGGTTCGGCCGGCCGGTCGACGTCGGCCGCTCACGGACGACCGCCCACGCGTCGGCGATCCGGCGGACCGCCTCGGTGAGCTCGTCGACGGGGCGGGTCCACGGGATGCGGACGAAGGTGTCGAGGCCTCCCTCGGCGGCGAAGACGGGGCCGGGCGCGATGATCACGCCACGGCGCTCGGCCTCGGCGGCGAGCGCGGTCCCGTGGGTGCCGGGCAGCCGGCACCAGAGCGCGAGGCCGCCGGTCGGGAGGTGGAACCCCCAGTCGGGCAAGGAGGCAGCGACGGCGGTGGCGAGGGCGTCGCGCTGCTCGCGCAGGCGCTCGCGGTTGGCCGCGAGGATCGCGGACGCGTCGGCCAGGAGTCGGGCGAGCACGAGCTGCTCGAGCACGGGGGCGCCGAGGTCGAGGGAGACGCGGGCCTGGGTGAGCCGCTCCATCTGCTCCCGCGGCGCTCGGATCCAGCCGAGCCGCAGCCCGCCCCAGAAGGACTTGCTGGCGCTCCCGACCGTGATCGTGTCCGGAGCGAAGCAGGCGAAGGGACGCGGCATCTCCTGCCCCTCGAGGGCCAGGGAGGCGTGGGCCTCGTCGACGATCGCGACGGTGCGGGTCCGGCGCAGTGCCGCGGCGTACTCCTCGCGCTGCCCGGCGGTCATCAGGTGCCCCGTCGGGTTCTGGAAGTCCGGGATCAGGTAGGCCAGCCGCGGCGCGCTCTGCCGCAGCGTCGCGGCGACGGCGTCGAGGTCCCAGCCGTCCGGGTCGACCGGCGACGGCACCAGGCGGGCGCCGGCGTGGCGCAGCGCGTCGGTCGCGTTGGGGTAGGTCGGGGACTCGACGAGCACCCGGTCGCCGGGCGAGGTGAAGGCCTGCGCCACGATCGCGCCGGCGGTCAGCGCACCCGGCGTGATCATGATCTGCTCGGGCGAGGTCGGCAGCCCCCGCGCGTCGTACGTCGCGGCGACCGCGGCCTGCAGCTCGGGCAGCCCGGCGGGGAAGTAGCCGTGCCCGCCGAGGTAGGCCGGGAGGTCGCCCGCCGCCTCGGCGTACGCGTGCGCGATGCCCGGCGGGGCCGACGGCGCCGCGCAGTTGAGGTCGATCGCGTCGCCGTCGCCGGCCCGGGGGAGCAGCGCGCGGTCGTGCGCCCGGGAACGGCCCCCGGGCACCCGGGTGAAGGTGCCGGCGCCCTGGCGCGCCTCGGCGTAGCCGGCCTCGCGCAGCGCGGCGTAGGCCCGGGTCACCGTGGTCCGCGAGACGCCCAGCGCCTCGGTCAGCTCGCGCTCGCTCGGCAGCCGCAGCCCGACCCCGATCCGGCCGTCGCCGATGAGGAGGGTGAGCGCGTCGGCGAGGCCGGCGTACGCGGGGGAGCGGTCGAAGCCGTCGACGAGAGTGGCCACGCGCGAGGCGCCGATCGTGGGGGACATGCAGGCCACTGTCGCACGATTGGCTATTCAGGAGAAGGCCAATCGTGGCGAGACTGGTCCCGTGAGCACGATCCTCCTGGCCGACCTCGGCCCCCTCGCCCAGCTCCGCAGCGGCCGCCTGGGCCGCCGACTGCCCCAGCTCTACGTCGGGCTCGTGCTCTACGGGGTCTCGATCGCGATGCTCCTGCAGAGCGGCTACGGGCTGGCGCCGTGGAGCGTCTTCGAGTCCGGCCTGATCCAGCACGTGCCGCTCACCCTCGGTGAGGCGGTGATCGTGGTCAGTTTCGTGCTGCTCCTGCTGTGGATCCCGCTGCGCGAGGTCCCCGGTCTCGGCACGATCTCCAACGCGGTCATCATCGGCGTCGCCATCGACGCCACCACGGCGGTCCTCCCCGAGCCCGACGCGATCGTGCTGCGGGTCGGCCTCATGGTCGGGGGAGTGGCCCTCTGCGGGCTGGCGACGGCGATGTACATCGGCGCGCAGTTCGGCCGCGGCCCACGCGACGGACTGATGACCGGCCTCGCCCGCCGGACCGGCCGCTCGCTGCGCCTGGTGCGCACCTGCCTCGAGATCGCCGTGGTCCTGGTCGGCCTCTCGCTCGGTGGCGCCCTGGGCATCGGGACCGTCCTCTACGCCCTCGCGATCGGCCCGCTCACCCAGCTCTGGCTGCCGGCCTGGACGATCCACCCCGTCGAGCGGGGCTAGGGGTCACCGCCAGTCGAAGTACTCGCGGTGGATGTGTCGGGCGGGCACGCCGGCGGCGCGGAGATCGCGCTGGAGGTCACGCAGCATCGGCTCGGGGCCGCACATGAAGACGGAGAGGCCCTGGACGGATTCTGCGGCCTCGGCCAGCACCCGGGTCGCTGTCAGGCGTCCCGCCACCGCCGAGTCGGCCAGGTGCAGGCGTACGGCGGCCGCTCCCGACGTCCGGGCCGCGAGCTCCTCGGCGAACGGCGCCGGCGAGCCGGTGAACGCGTAGTAGAGGTCGACCTCGCCGGGTGGCGGGTGCTCCTCGATGGCCCGCACCCAGCTGAGGAACGGCGCGATGCCGACGCCACCGGCGATCCAGACCTGGCGGGCGGTGCCCTTGCGGTGGTCGAAGCGACCGTGCGGACCGCCGATCACCGCCGGCATCCCCGGCTCGAGCAGCTCGGGCAGTGCCCGGGTGTAGTCGCCCAGTCCCTTGACCGTGAAGCGCACGAGGTCCTCGCTGGGGGCGCTCGCCAGCGTGAAGGGGTGGCGGTGCCACCCGTCCTTGGCCTCGATGTAGACCAGGGCGAACTGGCCCGGGCGGAAGGTCATGGGCCTGCCGAGTGGCCGCAGCGCGATCTCGACGAGGTCCTGGGCAACCCGGGTGACGGTGTCGACCTCGTAGTCGTGCAGGGAGCGAACGAAGGAAGCGATGAGCTCTCGGTAGAGGTAGAAGACGAGGCCGACTCCGCCGAGCACGACGTAGGACCATCGCAGGACGTCCGACGTGGGGAACGGTGAGCCGTCCAGCAGCCCGTGCAGGAACGCGGCGCCGACCAGGACGCCGGTCAGGCGATGCACCTGGCGCCATCGGTCGTAGCCACCGAACAGCCGCCGGACGTGCCGGACTCCTGCGACGTCCTTGAGCCGCCTGACGACGATCCGCAGCGGGCGCGGCACGACCGACTGCCAGCGCGGCAGGATCGCCCACACGGCGAGTCCGACCATGCCCCAGGCGCCGATCGCGCCGAGGGTGCCACCCCAGCGGGAGTGGATCGGGCTCGCGGCCAGGGGGATGTGGCCGACGAGGAGCAGCAGGCCGGTGATGGCCATCCGCCGGTGCCAGATGGCTGCGCGATCGATGCCGTCGAACCATGCCTCCACCCAGGGCAGGCTGCTGATCAGCACGAGCGCGGCCGACAGGAGGACGACCGACACCGCGCCGAGGTACTGGCCGACGTAGGCGCGGGTGGGCTCACCCGCCGGGCGGAGGAGCGCCCACAGGGCCGAGTAGCCGACCAGGAGGGCGGCGATCGTCGCGGGTCCGACATGCCTCGCCGGGAGCGGCAGGGTCGGCATGGATGCGCATGCTAGCGCTCAGGGCTGGCGCACCGGCAAGACCTGCGGGACCGACGATCAGCGCCGGGTCGCGAGGACGACGGACGCGTCCGGCGCCACCATCACCTCGACCGCGGTGAAGCGGTCGTCGGTGAGCCACTGCTCGCGCAGGGTGTCGACCCGGCCGTAGCTGACCGGCGGCCACTGCTCGCACGGGGTGAAGTCGTCGAGCACGACGATGCCGCCCTCCTCCAGGAGGTCGGCCACGGAGTCGACGCCGACCTCGGTGGGCTCGCCGGAGTCGAGGAAGAGCAGCGAGAAGGGGCCTTGGTCGAGCAGCGTCGACCAGTCCGCCGAGCGCACCTCGACCTGCGGGTCGTCGGTGAAGATCTCGGCCGCCGCGTCGGCGAGCTTCTCGTTCAGCTCGGCGGTGAGGATGCGGGCGTCGCCGCGTACGCCGGAGCGCAGCCACGCCGTACCGACCCCGCACCCGGTGCCGAACTCGGCCATCGTCCCCTTCCGCGTCGCGGCCAGCGCCGCGAGCAGCCGGCCGGTCTCGTTGCGGCAGAACGACACGTAGCCCGCCTTGCGGGAGACGTCGAACGCACGCTGCACGATCTCGGGCAGGTCCGGGGGAGCACTCATGCTCGGCAGTCTCTCATCGAGAGACATCCGTCTCGAATCGCGAACACTCTGCGAAATGTCGTGGTCGGGAGGCGGGAGTTACCGTACGGTTTCATCACCATGCGGAGCGTCTTCGTACTCATCGACTGCCGCGGCGAGGCCTGAGAGAGGCCACCTCGCCGCGGTGTTCGGCGTTGCGGGTCTCTCGGTACGTCTCGATCGAAGACCCCCGCGGCTGGATCTCCTCCACAGATCCGCGCGATCCGCATCTCTGCTGGGTGTCAGCACTCGTGTGATCCACGAGCCCGCTCCGATCTTTGCCACGGAGTGTCTTCGTTCCAGGCGTACCGAGCCGAATGGAACACCACGACACATCCACCGCCGTCCAGGGGGCGGCTCGCAAGGAAAGAGCAGACCGATGTACGACATGTACCCCGAGTGGGGACCCGCCCAGCACCACCCCGACAACCCGCGCAGCCACGAGAACATCTCCGCCGCCGTCCAGGCCTCGCTCGACCTGCGGGACAACGGCGGTCAGCGTCCGGACGACAACTAGCCTCACGTCCATGACCACTGACTCGAACTCGGCCACCGGCGCCATCAGGCTCGCCGTCATCCCCGGCGACGGCATCGGGCAGGAGGTGACCGCCGAGGCCCTCAAGGTGCTCGAGGTCGCGTCCCCTGCCGGCGTGAAGTTCGAGCAGACCCGCTACGACCTCGGCGCGGAGCGCTACCTCGCGACCGGCGAGGTGCTGCCCGACTCCGTGCTCGGCGAGATCCGCGAGCACGACGCCATCCTCCTCGGCGCGGTCGGCGGCAAGCCCGGCGACCCGAACCTGCCTCCCGGCATCCTCGAGCGCGGCCTGCTGCTGCGCCTGCGCTTCGAGCTCGACCACTACGTCAACCTGCGGCCGTCGCGCATCTTCCCCGGCGTCCCGGGCCCGCTTGCCGACCCAGGCGAGGTCGACTTCGTGGTCGTGCGTGAGGGCACCGAGGGTCCCTACACCGGCAACGGCGGTGCACTCCGTGTCGGCACGCCGCACGAGATCGCCACCGAGGTCTCGGTCAACACCGCCTTCGGTGTCGAGCGCGTCGTCCGCGACGCCTTCGCGCGCGCCCAGCGGCGCCCGCGCAAGAAGCTGACCCTGGTCCACAAGACCAACGTGCTCGTCAACGCCGGCGCCGTGTGGTGGCGCCTGTTCAACGAGGTCGCCGGGGAGTACCCCGAGGTGACCACGGACTACATGCACATCGACGCCGCCACGATCTTCATGACCACCGACCCCGCGCGCTTCGACGTGATCGTCACCGACAACCTCTTCGGCGACATCATCACCGACCTCGCCGCCGCCATCACCGGCGGCATCGGCCTCGCCGCGTCCGGCAACGTCAACCCCGACCGGACGACGCCGTCGATGTTCGAGCCCGTCCACGGATCGGCGCCCGACATCGCGGGTCAGCAGAAGGCCGACCCCACCGCCGCGATCCTCTCCGCGTCCCTGCTGCTCGACCACCTCGGGTACGCCGACGCCGCCGCCGTCATCGAGGCCGCGGCCGTCGAGGACATCGCCGCCCGCTCGGGCGAGGCCCGCCGTACCTCCGAGATCGGCGACGCCATCGCCGCTCGAGTATCGAGCTGACGCCTCTTCGTCCATTCGCACGGACGGCCGGGCACACCTTGGTGTGCCCGGCCGGTCTCATTTACCTGGAAGGCCTACTAAGTTGTCCCCCATGGAGATCAGCACCACGACGTCGAGCGCGGCGGTCTCGGACGAGCGCCTCGCGGAGATCCTCGCCAACCCCGGCTTCGGCACCCACTTCACCGACCACATGTTCACGGTCGAGTGGACCCCGGACGCCGGCTGGCACGACGCGCGGATCGAGCCCTACGGCCCCCTCACCCTCGACCCCGCGACCGCGGTCCTGCACTACGCGCAGGAGACCTTCGAGGGGATGAAGGCCTACCGGCACCCCGACGGCTCCATCTGGTCCTTCCGGCCGGAGGAGAACGCCGCCCGCATGGTGCGCTCCAGCCACCGCCTCGCGCTGCCGGTCCTCGACGTCCCCGACTTCGTCCAGGCCGTCGACGCCCTCGTCCAGGTCGACCAGCGCTGGGTCCCGGACACGACCGCCGAGGGGTCGGGGGAGAAGAGCCTCTACCTGCGGCCGTTCATGTTCGCCTCCGAGGCCTTCCTCGGGGTGCGCCCGGCGCAGCACGTCACCTTCATGGTGATCGCCAGCCCCGCCGGCTCCTACTTCAAGGGCGGCGTGAAGCCGGTCAGCCTCTGGCTCACCGAGGAGTACACCCGCGCCGGCCGTGGCGGCATGGGCGCGGCCAAGACCGGCGGCAACTACGCCAGCTCCCTGGTCGCCCAGCAGGAGGCCTCCGGCCACGGCTGCGACCAGGTCGTCTTCCTCGACGCCCAGGAGGGGAAGTACGTCGAGGAGCTCGGCGGCATGAACATGTACTTCGTCTACGCCGACGGCCGGATGGTCACCCCCGAGACCGGCACCATCCTCGAGGGCATCACCCGCGCCAGCATCATCGAGCTCGCCGGCAAGATGGGCCACCAGGTCGAGGAACGGAAGTTCTCCATCGACGAGTGGCGCGAGGGCGTCGCCTCCGGCGACATCATCGAGATCTTCGCCTGCGGCACCGCTGCCGTCGTCACCCCGGTCGGGGAGCTCAAGTGGGACGGCGGCTCGGTCGGCACCCCCGAAGGGGGCGAGGGCCTCTGGCAGAAGATCCGCCAGCAGCTCGTCGACGTCCAGTTCGGCCGCGCCGAGGACACCTTCGGCTGGATGCACCGCATCGTCTGACGTGCACCGACGACCGGCATGGGTTAAGGTTAGGCTCACCTAACATAGACCTGTCCGACGTCGTCGCCACAACGCCAGCGGACAGACGGTGAAGGGCCTGGCCCCTCCGAGCGAGGAGGAGCCAGGCCCTTCTGTCGTGTCGACGCCGCCCTCCCCGACCGGCGTCCCGGACGCGGGTAGCCTCGGCGCGTGACGAGCTCTCCCGCCGGTCCCCGGCCCACGGTGGGCGGCTACACGCTGCTGGCGCCGCTCGGCGAGGGCGGCATGGGCGTGGTCCACCTGGCCCGTCGCGGCGAGGGGGAGCGGGTCGCGCTGAAGGTGCTGCGGCCGCACATCGTCGGCGACCAGGAGGCCCGCCAGCGGCTCGCGCGCGAGGTGGGCTCGCTGTCCCGGATCCGCAGCCGGTGGGTGGCCGAGATCGTCGACGCCGACCCCTGGGGCGAGGTGCCCTACGTCGCGACCCGCTACGTGCCCGGCCTCTCGCTGCACGACCTGGTCGTCGAGGAGGGCGCGATCACCGGGCCGGACCTCTCCTGGCTCGCGGCCTGCCTCGCCGAGGGGATCGCGTCGGTGCACGCCGTCGGCGTGCTGCACCGCGACGTGAAGCCCTCCAACGTGCTCATGGAGGGCCGGACCCCGATCCTCATCGACTTCGGGCTCGCCCGGGTCGCCGACGACCCGAAGCTCACCCACACCGGCTGGCTGCTCGGCACCCCGGGCTACCTCGCGCCCGAGATCCTCTACGGCGAGGACGCGACCGAGGCCTCCGACGTGCACTCGTGGGCGGCGACGGTCGCCTACGCCGGACTCGGGCGACCGCCCTTCGGCCGCGGCCCGTCGATGGCGATCATGGACCGGGTCCGGCGCGGCCAGTTCGACCTCGACGGGCTGCCCGACGACCTGCGCCAGGTGGTCGCGGCCGCGCTCGACCCCGAGCCCCGCCACCGCCCGACGCTCGAGCAGGTGCTGGCCTGGTTGCGGCCGCTCACGACGCGGCCCGAGCGGCCCGCCGTCGCGCCGCCGACCGCACCGGAGCACGACCCCTACACGGTCCCGCTCGCGCTGGCCGCGCAGGCGGCGGCCGACGACCAGACCGACGTGTGGCCCGGCCACGAGCAGGCCGAGCCGTTCACCCTCGCGCTGCCGCCGGAGGGCGTGACGCTGCCGTGGGACGCGGCCCCGGCCGAGCCGCGGGTCGCGCCGGCCGAGCGCTTCCGGCGCGGGGTGCTGCTGGTCGCTGCCGCGGTCGTGGTCGGTGCCGCCTGCGCGGCGTACCCCTGGGTCAGCCTGTCCGTCCTCCTGCTCGCGGTCTGGCTGCTGCGCAGCGGCTCGCTCGCGGCGTCCGCGCACGGTCAGCGCCGGCAGCTGCGGGGGCGCAAGTGGTACGACGGCGTGCAGCTGCTCGTCGCCGCGCCCTGGCACCTCGTGCAGTCGATCCCGGGCGCGGTGCTGCTGGGCCTGTGGGGGCTGACGCTGGCCGCGTCGGCCGCGCTGATCTGCTACGCCGTCGCGACCGGGGTCGCGCTCGCGCTCTTCGTCTGCGGCGTCACCCTCGCGGTGTCGCTGTGGTGGGGGCCGGGCGGCTCGCGGCTGCGCGGGCCCGTCGCGCGGGTGGTGAACCCGCTGTCCGCCGACCCGCGCCGGTGGGTGGTCGCCCTCGTGCTCGTGACCGCGGCCGGGGTCGCGCTCGGGATGGTCGTCGACATCGACGGCACCAGCTGGACGCCGGGTGACCGGCGCCCGCTGTCCGACCGGCCGTGATCCCGCCAGTGGCCGAGCCCGTGATCCAGATCGCGAGACTCCTCGCCGACGGGGGCGTCGCGTGGCACGATGGTGGCGTGCCTCACCAGGAGATCATCATTTCGTAGCGCGTCGTCGCTCCCGCCCGGGAGAGCCCGACGCGCCAACCTCTCGTCCTCGAGAGGTTTTTTTGTTGCTCCGACCAGCTTGCTGACCGACCGAGAGAGAACCCGATGGACCTGCACGGCGGCTTCCACGTCTACGACACCACCCTGCGCGACGGCGCGCAGCAGGAGGGCCTCAACCTCACCGTCGCCGACAAGCTGTCCATCGCGCGCCAGCTCGACGGCCTGGGGGTCGGCTACATCGAGGGCGGCTGGCCGGGCGCCAACCCGAAGGACACGGAGTTCTTCCGGCGCGCCCAGCAGGAGCTCGACCTCAAGCACGCGAAGCTCGCGGCCTTCGGCGCCACCCGCCGTGCCGGGGTGAAGGCCGCCGACGACCCGCTGGTCGCGGCGCTGCGCGACAGCGGTGCCCCGGTCGTGACGCTGGTGGCCAAGTCGCACGACCGGCACGTCGAGCTCGCGCTGCGGACCACGCTCGAGGAGAACCTCGCGATGATCCGCGACACCGTCTCCCACCTGCGCGCCGAGGGTCAGGAGGTCTTCCTCGACGCCGAGCACTTCTTCAACGGCTACCGGGATAACCGCGACTACGCGCTCGAGGTGCTCCGCACGGCGTACGACGCGGGCGCCTCGGTGATCGCGCTCTGCGACACCAACGGCGGGATGCTGCCGTCCTGGGTCTCCGACACCGTGCACGACGTCATCGAGTCGACCGGCGTCCGCGTCGGCATCCACGCGCACAACGACACCGGCTGCGCCGTCGCCAACTCGCTCGCCGCCGTCGACGCCGGCGCCTCGCACGTGCAGGGCTGCATCAACGGCTACGGCGAGCGCACCGGCAACGCCGACCTGGTCGCGGTGGTCGCCAACCTCGAGCTCAAGCTGGACCGGACGGTGCTCCCGCCGGGCCTGCTCGGCGAGGCGACCCGGATCGCGCACGCGGTCGCCGAGGTCACCAACTTCCCGCCCGCGTCGCGGCAGCCGTACGTCGGCAGCTCGGCCTTCGCCCACAAGGCCGGCCTGCACGCCAGCGCGATCAAGGTCGACCCGAACCTCTACCAGCACATGGACCCCGCCGGTGTCGGCAACGACATGCGCCTGCTCGTCTCCGACATGGCCGGCCGCGCCTCGATCGAGCTCAAGGGGCGCGAGCTCGGCTTCGACCTCTCCGGCGACCGCGACCTGGTGACCCGGATCACCGAGCGGGTCAAGGTACTGGAGTCGCGCGGCTACACCTTCGAGGCCGCCGACGCCTCCTTCGAGCTGCTGCTTCTCGAGGAGGTCGAGGGGCGGCGCCCGTCGTACTTCGACGTCGAGTCGTGGCGCGTCATCACCGAGACCCGGCCCGGCGACGACGCCGTCTCCGAGGCGACCGTGAAGCTCCTCGCCGACGGCGTCCGGTACGTCGTCACCGGCGAGGGCAATGGCCCGGTCAACGCCCTCGACCAGGCGCTGCGCGCCGCGATCGAGCAGGCCTACCCGGACATCGCCAAGCTCGAGCTGATCGACTACAAGGTGCGCATCCTCGACCAGGGCCACGGCACCGACGCGATCACCCGCGTGCTCATCGAGACCAGCGACGGCGAGTCCTCCTGGGTCACCGTCGGCGTCGGCGCCAACGTCATCGAGGCGTCCTGGGGCGCCCTCGTCGACGGCGTCACCTTCGGCCTGCGCAAGCACGAGGTCTGAGGCCGGCCCGCGCGGGAGTTTCATCGTCCAGGCACGGGAGCCGGCTCAGTAGACGATCACCCCGCGCAGGTTGGTGCCGGCGTGCATGTCCTCGTAGCCGAGGGCGACCTCGTCGAGCTTGTAGGTGCGGGTGACCAGCTCGTCGAGCTTGAGGTGCCCCTCGCTGTAGAGCCGGAGCAGCGTGAGCACGTCGGTCTTCGGGTTGGAGGCGCCGAAGAGCGAGCCCTGGATGCGCTTCTGGAAGAGCGTGATGTCGGCCAGCGAGATCGGGGCGCCGACGTCGGCGATGTTGCCGAGGCCGGTGACGACGACGGTGCCGGCCTTGCGGATCGCGGCCATCGCCTGGCCGAGGTGCTCGCCCTTGGTGACGCCGACGGTGACGATGGCCGAGTCGGCGCCCTGGCCGTTGGTGAGCGACTGCGCGAGCTCGGTCGCCTCCTCCATGGTCGCGAACGCATCGGTCGCGCCGAGCTCGAGCGCCTTGGAGCGCTTGAAGTCGACCGGGTCGACCGCGATGACGCGGGAGGCGCCGACGTACGCCGCCGCCTGCACCGCGTTGATCCCGATGCCGCCGACGCCCATCACGATCACGGTGTCGCCGGGCCGCACCTCGGCCGAGTTGACCGCCGAACCCCACCCGGTGCCGACGCCGCAGCCGACGAGGCAGGCCTTGTCGAGCGGCAGGTCGTCGGGCACCTTGATCGCCGAGTCGACGGCGACGGTGGTGACCTCGGCGAAGGTCGAGATGCCGCACATCTGGCCGACCGGCTGTCCGTCGTACGAGAGCCGGAAGCTCGTCGGGTCGTCCCACCGCGAGCCCATCAGCAGGGTCGCGCCCAGGTCGCAGAGGTTCTGCATGCCGCGTGAGCACCACGTGCAGCGGCCGCAGGACGGCAGGAACGAGAAGACCACGTGGTCGCCCTCCGCCCACCCGGGCGTGTGCGGCCCGACGGCGCGGACGACGCCGGCGCCCTCGTGGCCGCCGCAGAAGGGGTAGACGCCGACCGGGATGTCACCGGTGGCGACGTGGTCGTCGGAGTGGCAGAGGCCGGAGGCGGTCATCTGGACCTGGATCTCGCCCTGCTGGGGGTCGTCGACATCGAGGTCGACCACCTCGTACGTGCCTGGAGCCTCCTTGATGACCGCGCCGCGTGTGTGCATGCTTCCTCCCTCGAGATCGGTGACCGGACGTCACGTCTTCGAGGGTCCGCCCGCGGCGTTGGCGGACGGTTGGTCAGCGGCCGGCGATCCTGCGGGCCAGGTCCACCCAGCCCTCGAAGACCCGCTCGGCCGGGAAGTCGTCGAGCGTCTCCGGCTCGTCGATCGGCAGCTCCAGCGGCGCGAGCAGCGCGACGGCGAGGAGGGCGATGTCGCCGGTGACGCCGAGCTGGGTGAGCAGGTAGCGCACGTGGGTGGCGGCGAAGGAGTAGGCACCGCGTGCGCGGCCGCCCGACCGACCGGCCTCGCGGATCAGCTCGGCGTGCAGCAGCGTCGTGTCCAGCCGGGAGCGACCGAAGGCGAGCAGCCGGTCCCACGGCTCCGCGCCGGGGCCCAGGGGTGCCGGTCCGCCCATCACCAGGGCCTGCCACTCGGTCTCGGAGTGGTTGAGCACCGCCGCCATCAGGCCCTCGCGCGAGGTGAACCGGCGGAAGACCGTGCCCTTGCCGACCCCGGCCGCCGCGGCGACGGCGTCCATCGTGACCGACCGGGCGCCGCACCGCTCGACGAGCTTCTTGGCGGCATCGAGCAGCAGCTCGCGGTTGCGCGCGGCGTCCCGGCGCTCCGGCGGGGGAGCGCCGACCAGCGGCAGGAAGTGGGGGTCGGACATGTCGCCGTCACCCTAGTGAGGCAGGCCACCCGATGCCCCGGAATACAAAACGGACCGCGGTCCGTTTGACTGGCATGACCGCCACCACCATCGCCGTCCTCGTCGGCAGCCTGCGCGCCGACTCCGTGAACCGCCAGCTCGCCGAGGCGCTGCGCGACCTCGCCCCCGCCGACGTCACCCTCGACATCGTCGACGGGCTCGGCGAGGTGCCCTTCTACAACCAGGACGTCGACGTCCCGGGTCTCGTGCCCGACGCCGCCGCCCGGCTGCGCGAGCGCGTCGCTGCCGCCGACCGCGTCCTCGCCGTCACCCCGGAGTACAACGGCCGGATGCCTGCCGTCCTGTCCAACGCGATCGACTGGATCTCCCGCCCGTACCAGGCCGGCGCCCTCGCCGGGAAGCCCTTCGGCGTGGTCGGCACGACCCCGACGCCGTACGGCGGCCAGTGGGCCCACGCCGACGCCGTCCGCTCGGCCGGCATCGCCGGGGCGGTCGTCGTCGAGGACGTGACCGTCTCCCAGTCGGCCCTCGAGGTCGACGTGCTCACCGACCCCGACGTGCTCGCCCGGCTGACCAACGCGGTCCGCCTGCTGGCTGACCACGAGGTGGAGACCGCCGCGGCCTGAGGCTACGGTCGGGGACGTGGCCGACCTCCACGACCTGACCGCGCTCGAGCAGGGCGAGCTGGTGCGACGCCGCACGGTCTCGCCGCTCGAGCTCACCGAGCACTACCTCGAACGCGCCGACCGCATCGACTCCGGAGTCGACACGGTCGGCGCGTTCGTCACGCTCACCCCCGAGCTCGCCCGGGAGCGCGCGGCGACCCTGGCCGACCGTCCGGCCGACGCCGGGCCCCTCTACGGCGTGCCGACCGCGATCAAGGACCTCAACCTCACCGCGGGCGTGCGCACCACCTTCGGCTCGGCGGCCTTCGCCGACTTCGTCCCGGAGGCCTCCGACGGCGTCACGCTCTCGCTCGAGGCGGCCGGCCTGGTCAGCCTCGGCAAGACGAACACCCCGGAGTTCGGCTCGCCCTGCTACACCGAGCCGGACGTCGCCCCGCCCGCGGTGACGCCCTGGGACCGGACCCGCACCGCCGGCGGATCCTCCGGCGGCGCCGCGGCCGCCGTCGCGGCCGGACTGGTGCCGCTCGCCCAGGGCTCGGACGGCGGCGGGTCGATCCGGATCCCGGCCTCGTGCTGTGGCCTGGTCGGCCTGAAGCCGACCCGCGGGCGGATCAGCGGTCACCCCATGTACGGCGACCCGGTGGGCTTGGCCACGGCCGGACCGATCGCGCGGACCGTGGCCGACGCGGCGGCGATGCTCGATGTCCTCGCCGGTCGTCGGGTGGGAGACCCTGCCTGGGCGCCACCTCCTTCCGAGAGCTTCCTGGCGGCCAGCCGCCGCGATCCGGGGCGGCTGCGGATCGGTCGATTCATCACACCAGTCATCACCGACACTGCCGTCGACCCGGCGTGCGTCACCGCCTGGGAGGACGCCTCACGACTCCTGGAGTCGCTCGGTCACGACGTCGAGGACGTGCCGGTCCCGCTGCCTCGCGAGGCGGTCCCCGTCTTCGAGACCTGCTGGGCGGTGCTGACCGCGCTCTCCGTCGTACCCCCGGAGAAGGAGCACCTGCTCCGCCCGCTGACCCGCTGGCTCTCCGAGCGCGGCCGGGCGGTCAGCGCCCCGGACTTCGGCCTCGCGATCGGGGCGATGCGGCGCTACGCGGCCGCGGCGCTCACCGCGCTCGCGCCGTACGACGCGGTGCTCACCCCGACCCTCGCGACCCCGCCGGTGAAGGTCGGGGCGATGCGGGACGACGCCGACCCCGCGGCCGACTTCGAGGCTCAGAAGGACTTCACGCCGTGGACGTCCGCCTGGAACGTGACCGGGATGCCGGCGGTGTCGTTGCCCCTGCACTGGACGTCCGGCGGCCTGCCCGTCGGCGTCATGCTGGCCGCCCGGCCGGCGGAGGAAGAGCTGTTGATCTCGCTCGCGGCGCAGGTCGAGCAGGCCGCGCCGTGGGCCGACAGGAAGGCCCCAGGATGGTGAACCCGACCCACGCCGCGACCGTGCGCCGCTGCCACACCGCGGAGCTGACGCCGGCCGAGCTGACGGAGGCGCGCGCCCTGTGCGAGTCGTCCTTCGGCGACTTCACCGACGCCGACTGGACCCACGCGCTGGGCGGCATGCACGTCGTCGTCGAGGACGACGACCGGATCGTCGCGCACGGTGCCGTCGTGCTGCGCCGGCTGATGGTCGAGAGTGCCTGGCTGCGGTGCGGGTACGTCGAGGCCGTCGCGGTCGCCGACGACGCCCGCCGCGCCGGACACGGTGCGGCCGTCATGGCCGCGCTCGAGGAGCTCGCCCCGGGCTACGACCTGCTGGCGCTGAGCGCCTCGGCCGCCGGCGTTCCGCTCTACGAGTCCCTCGGCTGGGAGGTCTGGCGCGGCCCCTCGTCGGTCGCGACCGCCGTCGGGGTCGTGCCGACACCCGACGACGACGGCTCGATCTACGTCCGTACCAACGGCACACCGGTCGACCTCGACGCGGCGATCACCTGCGACTGGCGCGAGGGCGACGTCTGGTGAGCGAGCTGACGCCGTACATCTGCGTGGCGGACGCCCGTGCCGCGATCGACTGGTACGTCGCGGCGCTCGGCGCCGAGGTCACCCACGAGCCGATCGTGATGGACGACGGTCGCGTCGGGCACGTCGAGCTGGCCGTCGACGGCGCGCGCTGGATGATGTCGGACGAGTTCGACAGCGCCGGCGTCGCCGCCCCCGATCCGGCCCGGCACCCTGCGGTCACGTTGCACCTCACCGTGGCCGACGTCGACGCGGCCTGCGCGCGGGTGACCGCGTCGGGCACGACGCTCGACCGTGGTCCCGAGGACAGCCCGCCGGCCGGCCGGGTCGCGGTCTTCCGTGACCCCTTCGGCCACCGGTGGTTCCTCCATCAGCGGCTAGCGTGACCCCATGAGCCGACCGGTCATCGTCATCGTCGGAGCAGGCCCGGGCGTCAGCGGCTCGGTGGCGCGCGCGTTCGCGCGGGACGGGTACGACGTGGGCCTGCTCGGCATGGACGCCGACCAGCTGACCGGCCTGGCCGCCGAGCTCGAGGAGCTGGGCGCGACCGTCGGGCACACCGTCGCCGACGTCACGGACGCGGAGGCGACCGCGGCCGCGATCGCGCGCTTCGGCGAGCACACCGGCCACATCGACGTGCTGCACTTCAACCCGAGCGCCTTCCGGGAGAAGGACCCGCTCGAGCTGACCGTCCCGGAGCTGCTCGAGGACGTCAGCCTCGGGGTCGGTGCCCTGCTGACCGCCGTCCAGGCGGCGCGGCCGTACATGTCCACCGGCGGCCGCGTGACCGTCACCGGCAGCATGGCCGCGGACAAGCCCTGGAACAAGGCGGCGTCGCTCGGCGTGCAGAAGGCAGGTGTCCGCAACCTGGTGCACAGCCTCGACGCCACCCTGAAGGAGGACGGCATCCGCGCGGTGTCGGTCACGGTCCGCGGCACGCTGTCCAGGGAGGGGGCCTTCACCCCCGACCGGGTCGCGGAGGCGATCCGGGCCGCCGCCGCTCAGGACGAGAGCGAGTGGCGCTCCGAGGTGACGTACTCCGGCTGAGGCCGTCCCGCGAAGACGACGCCGCTCCCGGCCACCACCGCGACCAGACCCGCGAGCCCGGCCAGCAGCGTGCGGTCGACGAGGGCGTCCCGGCACACCGGGGCCGGCGCGTCGGCGAGCTCGCTCGCGCCGACGACGGTGGAGCAGGACACGTCGCGGCCGTCGTACGTCGTCGTCACGCCCGTGGACAGCAGCAGCGCGCAGGTCGCGCCCGCGACGACCGCGAGCAGCAGGGCGATCCTGCGGACCATGGGTGGATGCTACGACCGCCGGCCGCTCGCGACCTAGGCTCTCGGCCATGAGTCGCCGCGCCCGGGTCGAGGACGTCCACGAGCTGGCGCTGGCCATGCCGCACGTCACCGTCGTGCATGGCGAGCGCGCGCAGAATCCCGTCTACCAGGTCGGCGGCAAGTCCTTCGTGTTCTTCCGGACGCCGCGGCCCGATGCGTTCGACCCCGAGACGGGGGAGCGGTACGACGACGTGATCGTGCTCTGGGTGCCGATGGAGGACAAGGAGCCGATGGTGCAGGACCCGTCGACGCCCTACTTCACGACGCCGCACTTCGACGGCCACCCGTCCGTGCTGCTGCGGGCCGGCCGGATCGGTGAGCTGTCGCTGGCCGAGATCACCGAGGTGGTCCAGGAGGCCTGGCTGTCCCGCGCGTCGAAGCGGCGCGCTGCCGACTGGCTCGCGGCGCATCCGCCACACTGACGCCGTGCACCTCTCGGCGTACCCGCGGTGGCTGGCGCTGACCGCGCTGGCGTACGCCGTCCTCCACCACCTCGGGCTGCTGCCCGACGGCCTCGGTGCCGGCCCGGACGACACCCGCATCGCCGACTGGCTCGACCTCCTCGTGCCGTGGCTGGTGCTGGTGCCCGCGGCGCTGACGCTGCGCGCGGCGCCCGCGGACGAGCGCACCTGGTGGATCTTCGGCGCCGGCGCGCTCGCCTACGCGTCCGGTCACGGCATCCACCTCGCCGGCAACTCGGTCGGCAACGCCGACCCGGGCGAGACCGCGCACCTGTGGGACGAGGTCGTCGGACACACGATCTGGTACGCCGGGGTCACGCTCGTGCTCGTCGCCCTCGCCCGCACCATGCGCGGCCGTGAGCGACCGGGCGTCGTCGGCTACCTGCTCGCCCTCGCGGTCGGCCTGACCTGGGCCAGCAACGCCGTCGGTGGCGGCACCGAGGTGCTGTCGCTCCTGGTGGCGCTGGCCGCCGCGGCGTGGGGCTGGCGGCACCGCCGCGAGCTCGGGGTCGTGCTGCTCGTCGGGTTCGCGCCGGCCGCGGTGGTGCTGGTCGCTGTCGGCGTCGCCGCGCTCGGCTGACGAGGAGATTCATCGGCCGGCCGACGAATCTGGTGCCGGGACGACGAAGCTTCATCGTCCCGGCGAGAGTTTCATCGGCCGGCCGACAAAACTCGCGCGCGGGCCGGCAGCGTCAGTCCTCGCCGATCCCGCGGGCGTGGAGGGCGTCGCCGGTCTCGTGGGCGCGGGCGACGACGCGGATCACGAAGGGCGTGAGGTAGGCGCGAGGGTGGCGGAGGCCGCGGGCGCGTGCGGCGTCGCGGGTCTCGACCGCGAGGGCGACGGTGCCGGGCAGCGCCTGGATGGCGAGGCCGACGGTGAGGGCGATCCGGTCCGGGTCGACGCCGACGTGCCGCAGCGGACGGATCCAGCGGATGAAGGCGTCGAGCATGGCGTTGACCTGGGTCGTCGCGGTCACCACGATCGCGGCCAGAGCGAGCGCGAGCAGGTCGACGACCGCCTCGATCGCGCGCGACGGACCGTAGAACACCCACTGCAGCGCGCCGAAGATCGCCCCCATGTAGAGCACCGGTCGCAACGAGCGCAACAGCAGGCGCGGCTCGATCCGGGCGACCACGGCGAGCAGTGCGGCGACCGCCAGGAAGAGCCACGACGCCGGCATGCTCCGCACGAGGACCACGGTCAGGCTGAAGGCCGCGAGCCCGGCGACCTTCGCCCCGACCCACGCGCGGTGCAGGAGCGTGTGGCCGGGCTGGTAGACCCCGAAGAGGTACGCCGAGCTCATGTCGCGACCGATCCGACGTAGTCGGCGACGGCCTCCTCGGGCGGCCCGTCGAAGCGCACGCGGGCGTCCTCGACGACGATCACCCGGTCGCACCGCCGGGCCAGGTCGAGGTCGTGGGTGACCAGGACGAGCTGCTGGGGGACCCCGAGCAGCACGTCGCCGACGAGCCGGGTGTTGGCGAGGTCGAGCAGCGTGGTCGGCTCGTCGGCGACCACGATCGACGGCTCGACGGCCAGCACCCCGGCGAGCGCGAGCAGCTGCCGCTGACCGCCGGAGAGCGTGTGGACGCTGCGGTCGGCGTGCTCGGCGAGGCCGTAGCGCGTCAGCACGTCCAGCGCCTGCCGCCGCCGCTCGACCGCTCCCTTGACCGACCGGCGCAGCGACAGCTCGACGTCCTCCACGCAGGTCGGCATCACCAGCTGCGCGGAGGGGTCGGTGAGGCAGAAGCCGACCCGCCGGCGTACGGCGCGGCCCTCCCGCGCCACGTCGAGGCCGTCCACGACCACGCGGCCCGAGCTGGGCAGCACGAGGCCGTTGACCAGCCGCGCCATCGTCGACTTCCCGGAGCCGTTGGCCCCGATGAACGCGACCCGCTGCTCGGTCAGCCGCAGCGACGTCGGCGTCAGGATGGTCCGGTCGCCGTCCGGGGTGGGGACGACGACCGAGGCCTCCTCGAGCTCGATCAAGCCTTCGGCCTCCGGGCGAGCAGCTGCGGGAAGGCCCGGTGCACCTCGGCCGCGACCAGCGCCACGACCAGGATCTTCACGGTGTCGCCGAGCCAGAAGGGCGCGTCGTAGGAGAAGGCGGTGTGCCACGGGACGTCGAGGTAGATCTTCATGCCGACCACGCCGCACAGGTGGTTGAGCACCATCGCTGGCACGCAGCAGAGGAAGACCACGATGGCGCTGGTACGCCGCTCGCGGGCGACGTACTGCACCAGGAGCCCGGCGAGCGCCGCGACGAACGGGAAGGACCACAGGTAGCCGGCCGAGACGCCGGTGAAGGGCGCGAGACCCGCGGTGTGGCCCGCGAAGACCGGCAGGCCGATGGCGCCGAGCAGCAGGTAGAGCGCGTTGGCGAGGAAGCCGCGGACCGGGCCGAGCACGGCACCGGCGAGGATCACGCCGAAGGTCTGGAGGGTGATGTCGACGCCGGCGCCGCCGACCGGGATGCCGCCGACGACGGCGCAGGCGGCGATCAGCGCGGCGAAGGCCGCGATCAGCGCGATGTCGGTCGTCGTCGACCGCCGGACGGCTGGGGCGGAGGTGGCGGGGGTCTCGGTCATGGCCATGCTCGGTTCCTTCGGGACGGACCTGAACGGTGGTCAGGTGAACGGCGTTCAGGTTAGGGTCGGGCCCGGCACCGGTCAACGGGAGCGAGCCAGAAGGAGCGAGTGACGTGCGTTACCGCCGCGCGGACGTGGTCGAGCAGGCGCTCGGCGTGTTGGACGCCTACGGCCTCGCCGACCTCACCATGCGCCGCCTCGGAGCGGAGCTCGGCGTGCAGCCCTCCGCGCTCTACCACCACTTCCCGAACAAGCAGGCCCTGCTCGCGGCCGTCGCCGACGAGATCCTCGCCCGCGGTCGCCGCGCCGACCGGCCGATCGCGTGGGACGACCGTGCGGCCGCCGTGTGCGCGGAGCTGCGCGACGCGATGCTCGCCTACCGCGACGGTGCCGAGCTGGTCGCGACCGTGCACGCCTTCGAGCTGGGCGCGGCGGCGCCGTACGACGAGCTGGCCGGCGCGCTCGCGGACGCCGGCCTCGACCCGGGCCTGGTGCCGACGGCCGCGCGGGTGCTGCTGCACTTCACCTTCGGCCACGTGCTCGACGAGCAGACGAACCTCCAGGCCGGCTCCGCCGGCGCCATCGACGGAGCGCCTCGCGAAGGCTCGGACTTCGCCGACGGCCTGACGATCGTGCTGGACGGCATCCGCCTCCGAGCCGGCGCCCGGTCCGGCTAGTCCGCCAGCAGGACCTCGAGCACGCCGATCCGGCCGTCGACGACGGTGACGAGGTCGAGCCCGCGCACCACGGCCGGCCCGCTCGTCGGTCCGAAGCGCCACGGGAGCGCGACCTTGTCGCCCAGGGAGTACGCCGGCCCGTCCTCGCTGAACGCGAAGTCGTCCGGCACCCGATCGAGGACCGCCTGCGCCTGCTCGACGATCGCGGCACGCCCGCTGACACTGCCGTCGTGGTCGACGAACCGCGGGACCTCGACATAGACCCGGGCGGCGGTCGCGACGCGTCGGTCGCGGTCACGCTCCCCGAACACGCCATGAAGGTTGGTGCGCAACAGCTCGATGACCTGCTCGTCCACCATGTCCGTCTCCCAGCACTGGTCAGGAATCGAGAAGCACCGCTGCCCCCGTGCTTCCTAGCGTTGTCAGCATGACGACCACCACCAAGCAGCAGAAGACCAGCGGGTTCACCGAGGCCGAGCGGGCCGCCATGAAGGAGCGGGCCGCCGAGCTCAAGGCCGAGGGCAAGAAGGGCGTGAAGAAGGCCGACGAGCTCCAGGCCCAGCTCGACAAGATCGCGGAGATGCCCGACGAGGACCGGGTCCTGGCCGAGCGCATCCACGCGATCGTCACCGCCGTCGCGCCCGAGCTCGACGCCAAGACCTGGTACGGCATGCCGGCGTACGGCCGCGACGGCAAGGCGATCCTCTTCTTCAAGCCGGCCTCGAAGTTCGGCGCGCGCTACGCCACCCTCGGCTTCAACGACGGCGCCCGCCTCGACGACGGCGAGATGTGGCCGACGGAGTACGCCGTCACCACGATGACCGACGCCGTCGCCGCGACCATCGAGCAGCTGGTCCGGAAGGCCGCGAGCTGAGCGTCGGCGAACCGTCCGTCACAACGACGTACAGAAGTCCACTCCCGGCGCCCGGCTGAGCGTGGCCGGTCGTGCCCGAAGCCACTTCTGTACGTCGTTGTGCATGCGCGCGACCGGCATGGTTGGGCCTGGACGACGAAGGGGGTCTCGCCGACGTCACCGGTTGACGTCGCGGTGGGATGGAACCTGGTTGCCGTTGATCGATGAGCGGTCGGTCTCGCTGAGACCTGCCGCTGCAAGCAGTCGCTGGACCATCGCGTTCTTGCGACTGCCATAGTCATCGATGTCGGACGCCACCGCGCCCGCGCGGCGCTTGACCTCTGAGTACTCGTCGCGAAGTGCTGGGTCCGCCCGCAGGATGTCGCGGACGCCCAGATGGTTACGGAGCGATAGGCATCCGTCCACAACGACGTAGGTGTGAGTGGCCGGGAGTCGTGCAGGTGTCCGGAAAGCCCATCGCTCTGGGATGCCGAGCTCTCCGAGAGGCTCGAACCCGAGGCTGACCATGACATCGGAGGCCGCGCGTACGTGGTGCGCGGCCACGACGATGTCGCAGTCGATCACGGGCTTGGCCGCTAGGCCGGGTACGGCGGTGCTTCCGACGTGCTCGATGGCAACGACCGGCACGCCAGCGCGTTCCAATGCCGCGGCGTCCTCGCGCCGCAGGCCCTCGAACCGAGCTGGCCAGATCGGGTCAGGATCGACGACCTCGATCACGATGGATCCGACACGTCGTACGTGCCGCCGCTGCGCCAGTAGATCCCGGCCTCGCGGGTGAGGAAGCCGTTCTCGACGAGGTAGCGGCGCAGCGCGGCGTAGTCGTCGTGGAAGCGACGCAGCACCAGGTTGACCTCGACCTCCTCGTAGCGGTCGCCCGGCTCGAAGGACTGCGCGAGGTGGTCGAGGACCACGAGCAGCTTGGCGTGCTTCGACGGGATCGTGTGGAGACGGCCGTCCTCGTCGAGGAAGTGCGAGAGGACCCGGGCGGCCTCGGGGTCGGCGGCGGTCATCGCTTCACGGGAGTGAGGCCGAGCAGCTTGCGCGGGAAGACCGCCGTCGACAGCCCGCCGCCGACCGAGCGCTGCTCGAAGTGCAGGTGGCAGCCGTCGGGCGCGCCCTGGTCGTTGGCCCGGGCGAACATCGTGCCCTTCCGCACCCGGTCGCCGACCGAGACGTAGACCTTCGCGGTGTGGCCGATGACGACGTCCCAGCCCAGGTGCCGGTTGCGGATCAGCACCGGGTTGTCGCCGTACGCCGGCCCGAGCGAGTCGTTCGAGACGACCCGGAAGCGCCGGCCGGAGTAGAGCGGCGTCCCGCACTGCATCGCGACGTCGATGCCGTGGTGGAAGCCGCGGTCGTCGCTGCACCGAGGGTCGGGGGAGTAGTAGGGCGCGCTGGTGCAGCCGAACGGCACCATGATCCGGTGGCTCCCGTCGAACCACGGCGAGGTGTAGCGGGTCTTGTCCTTGGTGTAGAAGACCCACCGCGGGTCGGGCCTGGCGTCGACGGGCGAGGCGAGCCCGGCGAGCAGGCCGAGTCCGAGCAGGCAGGCGAGCAGCAGGCGACCGAGGCGCATGCCTTCACGCTAACCGAGGTCAGCCGAGGCTGAACTCCCCGGGCGCGAGGCTGCGCAGCACGCAGAACTCGTTGCCCTCCGGGTCGGCCAGCACCACCCACGACTCCGCGCCGGTCTGCCCGATGTCGGCCCGGGTCGCGCCGAGCGCCTCGATCCGGGCGACCTCCTCGGCCTGGGCGACGTCGACGGGGGAGACGTCGAAGTGCAGGCGGTTCTTGCCCTGCTTGGGCTCCGGCACGCGGCACAGGAAGATCGTCGGCGGCACCGGCCCCCGGCGTACGGCGTCGAGCAGCTCGGCGTCCGGCCGGCCCGCCGGTCCGATCTCGACCAGGCCGTCCTCGGCGTCGAGCACCTCGTAGCCGAGCACCCCGCACCAGAAGGTCGCGAGCCGCTCGGGGTCGGCGCAGTCGATGCTGATCTCGGTCATCCGGGAGCTCATGCCATCGGATTATCGAGGGTCCCCGCGTAGATGAGCGACTCCGCCTGGTCGGAGATGTCCACCATCTCCAGCGTGTTGCGCAGCTGGAGCCGGTTGAGGCAGCTGTGCCGGAAGGTCGGCCGGAAGAGGTCGTACGCCGCCGCCGCGTCCGCGAGCTCGGGGTGGTCCTCCTGGTGCCGGCGCACGCAGTCGGTGACCTCCGACCAGAAGACCTCCTCGTCGAGCACCCCGTCGGTGTGCAGGATCGCGGCCAGGTGGCGGAGCACGCCGTCGAAGACGTCGGTGTGCAGAGCCAGCGCCTTGATCTCCTGCTCGACGTCGACGCGCACCCGCTCCACCTCGGCGGGCAGCGGCCGCCCGGTGCTCATCACCGCGATCTCCTCCCCGATGTCCTTCATGATCGCGCGCACCGGCACTTGGTCGCGGACCACGAGGACGAGGTTCTCGCCGTGCGGCATGAAGGCCAGGTCGTGGGCCAGCAGGCAGTGCACGATCGGCCGGACATAGGCGTCGAGGTAGCTGCGCAGCCACGTCGCGGCGTCGTACGGCGAGGCCTCGATCATCGCCGCGGCGAGCGAGCGGCCGCTGGCATCGCGGTGCAGCAGCGCGGCCATCGTCATCAGCCGCTCGCCGTCGCCGACCCGCGAGACCGGCGACTCGCGCCACAGCCCGGCGATCATCTTGCGGTACGGCGAGGGCAGGTCGAGCCGGTGGAAGGCGTCGCCGGTGTAGCCGACCGAGGCGATCTCGCGCAGCACGCTGAAGCCGCACGCCCGGAGCGTCGGGTCGGCGACGACCAGCTCGTGCACCCACTCGTTGATCGTCGGCGTCGCCTCCATGTACGTCGGCGACAGGCCGCGCATGAAGCCCATGTTCTGGATCGACAGCGCCGTCTTCACGTAGGGCTGCTCGGGACGCGACGCGTTCGCGAAGGTGCGGATGGACTGCTGCGGCCGGTGCCGGTCCGGGCCCTCGCCGAGGTGGACGAGGTCGCCGCGCGCGACGTCTGGCGCGAACGTGATCGCGAGCTTGTTGGTCCACTGCCACGGGTGCACGGGGACCAGGTGGTAGTCGGCCGGGTCGAGGCCCGCGTCGACCAGCAGCGACTCGTCGTACTGGACGGGGCCCGAGTGGTGGCTCAGCGTCCTGCGGGCGGCGAGCCAGTGGAGGCGGACGTCGCTGCCGGTCTCGGGGGCGTACGCCGCGTAGTCGTCGGCGCCGAAGCCGACCCGCCCGTTGTTGGCGATGAAGCCGGGATGCCCCTCGGTCATCGCGCCCTCGATCGTCTGGTGGTCGGCGCGGAGGAGGTCGTCGACCGTGAGCGTCGAGTGGGCGAGCTTCCAGCAGGCCGACTGCAGCGTCGCGGCCAGCTCCTCGAGGTAGGTCGGCAGCAGGGCGTCGGGGACGCCCAGCAGCTCGGAGAACTCCACGACGAAGTCCTGCGCGTCCAGCTCGGCCGGCTCGTCCTTCACGGTCCGCACCACCGTCGCGGGGTCGACGGCCCAGTGGTCCAGGGCCAGCCGCTCCGCGGCGAAGGAGTACGTCGTGTCGCCGGCGGGCGTGGTGAGGAGCCACCGGTCGCCGTCGGCCACGGGCGCGAGCACCCGCTCGTGGGCGAGCTCGCTGATCGCCTTGGTGACCAGGTGCCGCTGCGCAGCGGCCAGGACGTCGGGGGTCAGGTGGCTCTGCTGATCGGAGCGGGTGCGCACGGAGAGAGTCGCCTCCTTGGTCGGCAGGGTGATGGTGCGCAGCTCGCGGAAGCCGAACTCCCGGTTGAGCGCGCGGATCCTGTGGTTGCGGGCGTCCGGCTCGACCACCACGCGGCGTACGGCGGGGTCGGCCAGGCAGTGGTCGAGCACGGCCCCGAAGACCGCGCGGGTGAAGCCGTGCACGGGCCGCTCGGTCGGCGCGACGAGCACGTGCATGCCGAGGTCGCCGGGCCGCAGCTCCGGCAGGCCGGCCAGCTCGGAGTGCGCCGGGTCGTAGGTCTCGGCGAGGAAGGCCGGCGTCCCGTCGACGCGGCCCAGCCAGGCGTGGTGGTGCGGATCGTCCTCGATGAGGCGGTACTCCCGCTCGACGTCGGCGAGCGTCGCGTCCTGCATCTGCCAGTAGACGCTGCGCGGGTGGGTCACCCATGCGTGCACCAGCGGCAGGTGCTCGGTCAGGTCGAGCGGCTCGAGGGTCGGTCTCATCGCGGCACCCCGAAGCTCTGGACGGCGATCCGCTTCTCGATCGGGTAGACCTCGCGGCCGGTCATCGCCGCGAGGATCACGGAGTTGCGGTAGGCGCCCATCCCGAGGTCGGGCGCAGCGAGGCCGTGGGTGTGCTCCTCGGCGTTCTGCACGTAGATCTCCCGGTCCTGGTGGTCGATGGTGTAGCCGCGGGCGACGTCGTAGCGGCCCTGCTCGTCCCAGCGGATCCGGTCCCGGACCGGCTCGAGGAAGGCCGGCACCTGCGCGGCGTACCCGGTTGCGAGCACCAGGCCGTCGGTGCGCAGCGTGAAGTCCTCGCCGGTCTCGTCGTGGTGGCAGGCGAGCTCGTAGCCGCCGTCGTACGACGCGTCCGTGACGCTGGTGTTGGTGACCAGCGTCGTGTGCGGACCGTCGCCCTGCACGCGGAGTCGGTAGTGGAGGTCGAAGATCTCGTCCACCAGGTCGCCACTGATGCCCTTGTAGAGCGAGCGCTGCTCCCGGCCGAGCCGCTCGCGGGTCGCGTCGGGGAGGTCGTGGAAGTAGGAGGTGTACTCCGGCGAGGTCATCTCCAGGGTGAGCTTCGTGTACTCCATCGGGAAGAAGCGCGGGCTGCGCGTGAGCCAGGTCAGGCGGTAGCCGTGGTCGGGGCTCTCGGCGAGCAGGTCGCGGTAGATCTCCGCCGCGCTCTGCCCGCTGCCGACGACGGTGATCGAGTCGAGCCGCTGCAGGTCGCGCTTGTGGTCGAGGTAGGCCGAGGAGTGGATCCCCAGTCCCTGCAGGCTTTCGGGCACCTTTGGCGAGGTGCCGACGCCGAGCACCAGTCGCCGGGTGCGGTGCACGTCGCCGGTCCCGGTGGTGACGACGTACGACGCGCCGTCGTGCTCGACCGAGGTGACCGCCTGGCCGAGCTCGACCGACGGCAGCCGCTCGGCGGCCCACCGGCAGTAGTCGTCGTACTCGCGGCGCAGCGGGTAGAAGGACTCGCGGATGTAGAACGGGTAGAGGTTGCCGGTCTCCTTGAGGTAGGAGAGGAACGACCAGCGCGAGGTCGGGTCGGCCATCGTCACCAGGTCGGCCAGGAAGGGCACCTGGAGGGTGGCGTCGTCGAGCATCATCCCGGGATGCCACGAGAGCTCCTCGCGGGCCTCGAGGAAGAGCCCGTCGAGCTCGTCGAGCGGGTCCGCGAGGCAGGCGAGGCCGAGGTTGAACGGGCCGACGCCGATGCCGATGAAGTCCTTCACGCCGCTGCTCACCTGGCCACCGCCTGGCGGAGCTCGGCGGCGACGTCGAGGACCTCGCCGGTCACGGCCAGCACGTCGTCGGTGGTGGCGAGCGGGTTGAGCAGCGTGAGCTTGAGCCAGCGACGGCCGTCGACCCGGGTCGCGGCCACCATCGCGCGGCCGCGCTCGTAGAGGGTCGCGCGGATCCGGGGGAGCAGGGCGTCGGCCTGCGCCTCGTCGAGACCGGCGGGCCGGAAGACGATCGTGCTCAGCTGCGGGGTCGCGGCCAGCTCGACGTCGGGGTTCGCGCCGAGCACCGCGCCGACCTCGGCGGCCAGCGCGACCACGTGGTCGACGTACCCGCCGATGGCGTCGGGCCCCATCACGCGCAGCGTCATCCAGAGCTTGAGCGCGTCGAAGCGGCGCGTGGTCTGGATGCTCTTGTCGACCTGGTTGGGGTGGGCCGCGTCGTGGGGGTTGAGGTAGTCGGCGTGCCAGGTCACGTGGCCGAGGTGGCGGCCGTCGCGGACGACCAGCGCGCTGGCCGAGACCGGCTGGAACCAGGTCTTGTGGAAGTCGACGGTCACCGAGTCGGCGCGGTCGATGCCGTGGAGCCGGTGGCGGTGGGTGGGGGAGACGAGCAGGCCGCCGCCGTACGCCGCATCGACGTGCAGCCATGCGCCGTACCCCTCGCAGAGCGCCGCGATCTCGGGGAGCGGGTCGATCGCGCCGAAGTCGGTGGTGCCGGCGGTGGCGACGACGGCCATCGGGTGGTGGCCCGCGTCCGCGACCGTGGCGAGGGCTCGGCCGAGGGCGCCGACGTCCATGCGCCGGTCGCCGTCGGTCGCGACGGTGACCACGGCGCCCTCGCCCAGGCCGAGGAGGCGAGCGGCCTTCTGGACGCTGAAGTGGCCGTCGGCGCTGGCGACGATGCGCAGGTCGGCGCTCCGGGCGCCGGCGGCGAGGGCGTGGTCCCGGGCGAGCAGCAGGCCCTGCAGGTTGGACTGCGTGCCGCCGCTGGTGAAGATCCCGTCGGCGCCCGGCCCGAAGCCGATCCGGCCCGCCGTCCAGTCGACGATGTGGCGCTCCACGAAGGTTCCGCCGACGCTCTGGTCGAAGGTGTCCAGGCTCGGGTTGACCGCGCTGACGAAGACCTCGGCGAGCAGGGCCGGGATCGCCACGGGGCAGTTGAGGTGCGCGGCGTACCCGGGCTCGTGGAACCAGACCGTGTCGTCGAGCCAGAGCCGGCTCATCTCCGCCAGCGCGTCGCCGACGTCGCCCAGGGGTCGGTCGAGGTCGACGTCGACGACCGCCTTCGCGGCGGCCTCCGGGGAGACCCCCGCCGACGGCCCGCGGACGGCGGTGAGGGTGGCGGCGAGGTGGTCGATCCCCTGCCGCATCGTGGCGACGTACGCGTCGGCGTGGTCGGGGTGGAACAGGTGCGAGAGCGGTGTCTGTGCCGGTGTCTGTGCCGGTGTCTGTGCCGGTCTCTGGGCAGGCGGAATCGCGGTCACCGTCGATCCTTCCGAGAAACGGATTTAGGTAAGGCTTACCTAATGGACCGTGCCGGATCCCAGGCGACTACGCAAGCCCGGGGCCGCCATCTGGGAGGTTCGTCACAGCCGCTGCTCGCGCCGCAGCTCGGCCAGCCGGGCACGCAGGTCGGGATCGTTCATGACCAGCCAGACGAGCCCGCAGTCCTCGGGGCCGGTGACGCCCGGCTCGCACAGCGAGCACGGCTCGCCGAGCCGGATCGGGCACTGCGGGACGGGCCTCGCCATGTCCTCGACGCTAGGTCGCGGACCGCCGGCGGAGCAGGGGCGAAGGTCCCGCCCGGTCACCGTCGGGGCGGGATGTTGGTCCGCAGCAACGTCAGCTGGGCGGGCGGGATCCGGGCGGGCAGGTAGTGGAAGCCGTCCCAGTCGACGAGCGCGGTCTCGTCGACGCCGTCGACCTGCCAGACGTCGACGGACCCCTCTTCGTGGAAGCGCAGGAAGAAGTCCACGGACCACTCGTAGGCCAGGAAGCAGCCCGCGGTCTCGGGACGTCGGCTCCCGGCGATCCCCGTCGCTGCTCCCATGCGGTCCCAGTCCAGGCCGAACTCCCGGATCGACGCCCGGTTGAGGCTGGAGGTCACGTGGTAGAGCGGCACGGCGCGACCCTAGGCGTCGACCAGCGCCTCCGCGACCGACATCAGTCGCTCGCACTCGGCGAGCAGGGCGGCCCGCAGCGGAGCACCGCGCTCCGCGAAGGTCCGCTGCGCGTCGGCGTACTCCGCCTTGCCGGCGGCGGTCTCGACGGCGACGGGGGAGAAGCCCAGGTCGACGAGGTCGTACGGCGCCGCCCGCATGTCGAGGACGCGGATGTCGCGGGCCAGCTCGAAGCAGTCCGCGACCAGGTCGGAGCAGATCATCGGCGTCAGCCGGAAGGCGTGCTTGTAGAGGTCCATGCCGGCGTGCAGGCAGGCGGGCTGCTCGAACTCCTCGCGGTCACCCGACGTCGGCGACAGCGTGTTGAGCGGGAGGGCGGGCGGGGTGAAGAAGCGGTAGGCGTCGAAGTGCGAGCACGCGATCCGGTGCGACTCGACGACCGCGTCGGTGCCGGCCGGGCCGAGCCGCAGCGGCCAGTCGGCGTGCCGGGTCTCGTCCTCGTCGAGCCGGTAGACCATCGCCCACTCGTGCATCCCGAAGCAGCCGAAGTTGGCCGGCCGCGACGCGGTCGCGCGCAGCAGCCGGGACAGGGCGACCAGCAGCGGACGCTGGGAGGCGACGTACGCGTCCGTCACGGCGCCGTCCTCGTAGCCCTTCAGCCCGTCGTACTCCGGCGCATCGGCGAGCGCGACGCCGAAGCCCGGGTGCCAGCGGCGCAGCTGCGCCGGCCGCTGGGAGTAGTAGGTGAAGAGGAAGTCGTGGACCGGGTGCTTGACCCGCGTCTGCCGGCGCTCGAGGTGGGGCTCGACGAAGGCGTCGACCCGGGCGGCGTGGGCCGCGGCGCGCGGCTCCCACTGCGCACGCTCCAGGGCCCGGTCCAGCGTCTCCACGCCCACGAGAGTAGTTCCGGGGACCCGATCGCTACGAATGTAGAGAGCATGGGTTAGCGTGCGCGCGGGAGTGACGACCGCCACATCGGCGGTCGTCGGGAGAAGGAGCGTGCCGCACGTGAAGTTCAGAGGTAACCAGTCGCCGATCCGCCTCGGCCTCGCCGGCCTGCTGCTGGTGGTGCCGATCGCGACGACCGCCGGCGTGAGCACGGCGGCCGACGCCGCGGCGCAGGCGGACTCGCCGTACGACGTGACCATCCAGGTCACCAAGCACGGCATCCCGCACATCGAGGGCGACACGTTCGCCGACGTGGCCTACGGCGCGGGCTGGGCGACGACCGCCGCGGTCACGTGCACGCTGATGGACACGATCCTGACCGCCCGCGGCGAGCGCTCGCTGGAGCTCGGCCCGGACGCGACGTACGCCGACCGCGTCGGCGGCAGCGGCACCAACCTGCAGTGGGACACCCTGGTCACCGACCTGCACGACCGCCAGGTCGTCGAGAGCCTCCTGGCCGACCCGGTCGCCGGTCCGAGCGACCGCGCGAAGTCGATGGTCGAGGCCGAGGCCGCCGGCATCGACGAGTGGCTGAGCACCCACGAGATCACCGACCCCGCCTGTGCCGACCAGGACTGGATCCAGCCCGACGTCACCTCGACCGACGTCTGGTACGCCATCTACCTCGCGCAGCTGATCGGCTCGACCACCAAGTTCCTCGGCGCGATCACCACGGCCACCCCGCCGGGCAGCGGCGCGAAGGTCGCGGCCCCGCACGTCACCGCGGCGGACCTGCGCGAGACCCTCGGCAGCGACAGCGGTGAGTCCTTCGGGTCCAACGCGACCGCCGTCGGTGGCGCTGACACCACCACGAAGCGCGGCATGCTGCTCGGCAACCCGCACTTCCCGTGGCTGGGCCGCTACCGGTTCACCGAGATGCACCTGACGGTGCCCGGCAAGCTCGACGTCGCCGGTGGTGCCCTGGTCGGCTTCCCGACCATCAACATCGGCTTCAACGACGACGTCGCGTGGAGCCACACGGTGTCGACGGCCTACCGCTTCACGCCGTACGAGTACAAGACGGCCGGCACCCCGACCAGCTACCAGACCGCGAACGGCACGGCCCAGCTCGAGCGGCGCGACGTGCAGGTCCAGGTGAAGACCGACGACGGCGTCGAGACCGTCACCAAGACCCTCTGGCGCACCCCGCAGGGCTACGTCCTCAACTCGCCGGAGAACCTCATGTCCTGGCGGGCCACCAGCTTCTGGGCGATGCGCGACGCCAACGCCGAGCACCTCCGCACCCTCGACACCTTCCTCTCGATGGGGCAGGCCAGCTCGGCCAAGAACCTCCTCCACCGCCAGGACGAGGGCGGCGGCGTGCCGTGGGTCAACACGATCGCGGCGGACCGCACCGGCCACGTGCTCTACGCCGACCACTCGGTCGTCCCGAACGTCACCGACGCCCTCGCCAAGAAGTGCGTCACCGGCGTCGGCAGCCTGATGTACAGCCAGGTCGGTCTGCCCGGCCTCGACGGCACGTACGCCGACAGCAGGTGCGCGTGGGGCACGGATGCGGACGCGGAGCGACCCGGCATCCTCGGACCGCAGCACCTGCCCTCGGTCCTCACCAAGGGCTGGGTGATGAACGCCAACAACTCCTACTGGGCGCCCAACGACGACACCCGGCTGACCGGCTTCCCGCGGATCATCGGCTGCGAGGACTGCGAGCGCTCGATGCGCACCAAGGTGGTCATGTCCTACGTGCGCAACCAGCTGAAGAAGGGCAAGGAGAGCCCGCGGACGCTGCGCTCGCACGAGTACGCCAACCGCGTGTACGCCGCGGAGGTCGCCCGCGTGGGCGGTCGCCTCGACCAGGTCTGCGACGCCACCGGTGAGACCGAGGCGTGCCAGGTCCTGCACGACTGGGACGGCCGCTCCGACAAGACCTCGGTCGGTGCCGGGATCTTCGAGGAGTTCGTCCGCATCGCCGACGCCAACGGCGTCGACCTGTGGAAGACGCCGTTCTCGGCGGCGAAGCCGTTCACGACTCCGAACACGCTGTCGACCTCGCAGGACGTCGTCGACACCATGGCGGCGGCGATCCAGTCGCTGCGCGACCAGGGCTACGCGCTGGACGCGCCGTACGGCTCGATGCACTTCTCCGGCGACCGTGGCGACGAGGCCGGCATCCCGCTGGGCGGCGGCGTCGGCAACTCCTCGGGCGATGCCAACGCCGCGTCGAACAACGGCTCGGCCATCGGCGGGGTGACCCAGGGGTCGTCGTACATCCAGGCGATCGCGTTCACCAAGAACGGCGTGATCGCCCGCAACGTCCTCACCTACGGCCTCTACGAGGACCCGTCCTCGCCGTGGTCGAACGACCAGACCCGGATCTACTCCGACGAGGGCTGGGTCTCCTTCCCGTGGACGGACGCGCAGATCGCCAAGCAGCTCGTGGACACCGTCCACCTGGGCTGACTTACCCCGTCGAGTCGAGGGTTTCCGTCGGTCGAGTCGAGGGATTCCGTGGGCGCACGCCGCGGAAGACCTCGACTCGTCACGCGGAAGACCTCGACTCGACGTGGGTCGATAGGCTCAGTGGGTGCGTATCGCGAGATTCACCACGGGCGAGGACCCGATGTACGGCGTGGTCACCGGCGAGCTCGACCAGTTCGGGCAGCCCGATCCCGACAGCGTCGTCGTGGCGCTGGCGGGAGACCCGCTCTACGTCGGCGTGAAGCTGCTCGACCAGGAGCACCGGCTCGAGGACGTCCGGCTGCTGGCGCCGGTGCTGCCGCGCAGCAAGGTGGTGGCGATCGGCCGCAACTACGCCGCCCACGCGGCCGAGATGGGCAACGACCTCCCCACCGAGCCGCTCATGTTCCTCAAGCCCAACACGAGTGTGGTCGGACCCGGCGACCCGATCTTCTACCCGCCGCAGACGCAGAACCTCCACTTCGAGGGGGAGCTCGCGGTCGTCATCGGTCGAATCTGCCGCGACGTGCCGGTCGAGCAGGCGACCGACGTCATCCACGGCTACACGATCGCCAACGACGTCACCGCGCGCGACCTCCAGAAGAGCGACGGCCAGTGGACCCGGGCGAAGGGCTTCGACTCCTTCTGCCCGCTCGGTCCCTGGATCGAGACCGACCTCGACCCCCACGACTTCGAGGTCGGCCGGCAGGTGCAGACGCACCTCAACGGCGAGCTCAAGCAGGACGGCAGCACCGCCGACCTGATCTTCGACATCCCGACGCTGATCTCCTACGTCTCCAGCGTCATGACGTTGCTGCCCGGCGACGTCCTCCTCACCGGCACCCCCGAGGGTGTCGGTCCCATGGAGGTCGGTGACGAGGTCGAGGTCTCGATCGCCGGTCTCGGCACTCTCACGAACAAGGTGGCCCAGCGTTGAACAACGTCCGCGTCCGTTTCTGCCCGTCCCCGACGGGCTCGCCGCACGTCGGTTTCGCCCGGACGGCGCTCTACAACTGGGCGTTCGCGCGTCACCACGGCGGCACCTTCGTCTTCCGGATCGAGGACACCGACAAGGAGCGCTCCACCGAGGAGTCGTACGACGCGATGCTCGGCGCGATGCGCTGGCTCGGCCTGGACTGGGACGAGGGCCCGGAGGTCGGCGGCCCGCACGGCCCCTACCGCCAGTCCGAGCGCGGCGACCTCTACCGCGACGTGCTCGAGCGGCTCGCGGCCTCGTCGTACACCTATGACTGCTTCTGCACCACCGAGGAGGTCGACGCCCGTCGCAAGGCCTCCGGCTCCAAGGTGATGGGGTACGACGGCTTCTGCCGCGACCTCGACCCCGCCCAGCGCGCGGCCTGGGAGGCGGAGGGCCGCAAGCCCGTCGTCCGCTTCCGGATGCCCGACGGTTCGGTCACGTGGACCGACCTGGTGCGCGGCGACATCACCTTCGAGACGCAGTTCGTCCCCGACTTCGCGCTCTGCCGCGCCAACGGCGATCCGCTCTACACGCTGGTCAACCCGGTCGACGACGCGCTGATGGGCATCACCCACGTGCTCCGCGGCGAGGACCTGCTCTCGAGCACGCCGCGCCAGATCCCGCTGCACCAGGCGCTCGTCGACCTCGGCATCGGCACGGTCGTCCCCGAGTTCGGGCACCTGCCGTTCGTGATGGGCGAGGGCAACAAGAAGCTCTCCAAGCGCGACCCCGAGTCGCACCTCTTCCTCTACCGCGACCAGGGCTTCCTGCCCGAGGGCCTGCTCAACTACCTGGCGCTCCTCGGCTGGTCGATCGCCGCCGACCGCGACATCTTCACGCTCGAGGAGATGGTGGAGGCGTTCGACATCAAGGACGTCAACCCCAACCCGGCCCGCTTCGACCTGAAGAAGGCCGAGGCGATCAACACCGCCCACATGCGGCTGCTGCCGGTCGAGGAGATCACCGACCGCGCGCTGCCCTTCCTCAAGGCCGCCGGCGTCGTCTCCGACCCGGTGGGTGACGCCGACGCCGAGCTGCTGGAGCAGGCGATGCCGCTGGTCGCCGAGCGGATCAACAAGCTCGTGGAGGCCGTCGACATGCTCGGCTTCCTCTTCGTCGCCGACGCCGACTTCGCCGTCGATGCGGCCGACGCCGACAAGCTGCTGAACGACGACGGGCGCGCCGTCGTACGCCGCGCGCTGCTCAAGCTCGAGACCCTGACCGAGTGGTCGACAGCGGCCATCCAGGACGCGCTGCAGGCCGAGCTGGTCGAGGCGATGGGGATCAAGCCGCGCAACGCGTTCGGCCCGGTCCGTGTCGCCGTCACGGGCCGTCGGGTCTCGCCGCCGCTCTTCGAGTCGATGGAGCTGCTGGGGCGCGAGCGCTCGCTGGCGCGACTCCAGTCCGTGCTCGTCTGAGCGGGGCCGGCTGATGGCGGGCCTGCCTTACCACCTGATCCAGCGTGGTGGTCGCCCCGGGTCGTGGCGTCCGCTCCTGGGCGTCGGCATGCTCGTCGCGGCGTTCCTGGTCGTGGTCCCGGTGCTGCTCCAGGTGCCGTTCGCGATCGGGCTCGCGATCGCCGGCCGGGACGTGAGCTCGGAGCTGACGCAGCTGCTCGACTTCGACCACCCGACCCCCCTCGGGCTGGCCTACCTCAACCTCACCCTGGCGTGCGCGATCCCGACCACGTGGCTGATCGCGCGGGTCGTGCACGGGCTGCGGCCGGGCTGGCTCGCCTCGGTGACGTCGCGGATCCGGTGGCGCTGGCTCCTCGTGTGCTTCGCGCTGTCGTTCGTGGCGCTCTTCGCGACGCTCGTCGTCTCCGCGGTCGTGCCGTCCTCGTCGGGCGAGGCGCTCGACGTCAACGGCGGGCTCAACGACTTCACCTCGACCACCCGCGACTTCCTGCTCGTGGTGCTGCTGCTGACCCCGCTCCAGGCGGCGGGGGAGGAGTACGCCTTCCGGGGCTACCTCACCCAGGCCTTCGGTGGACTGTTCGGCCGGCCGTGGGCCGCGGTCGTCCTGCCCGCGGTGCTCTTCGCGCTGGCGCACGGCGGCCAGAGCCCGCCGGTCTTCTTCGACCGCTTCGCCTTCGGCGTCGTCGCCGGCCTGGCCGTCGTGCTCACCGGTGGCCTCGAGGCCGGGATCGCGATGCACGTGCTGAACAACTGGCTGGCCTTCGGCCTCGCCCTGGCCTACGGCGACATGGCCTCGACCCTGAACCCGACCGGCGGCAGCTGGTGGACCATCCCGGTGACGCTCACCCAGTCGCTGGTCTACCTCGGCCTGGTGCTCCTCGCAGCCCGTCGCCTGGGCACCAGCGCGACCACCGACACGACCCGGGAACCGGGCGTTTTGGTGGCCTCCGGGCGTCGCGTGTAAGGTTTCTTCTCGGCTCGGAGACGGGCCATTGGGATATGGTGTAATTGGCAACACGACTGGTTCTGGTCCAGTTATTCTAGGTTCGAGTCCTAGTATCCCAGCCAGATCGCGGCCCTCCGTGGCCGCGATTTTGTGTGAAGGACGGGCTCCGATAACCTTTCCGAGGTTGTTCGGGGAGATCCCCGGAGGACACACGCAGTAACAAGTGAAGAGACATGCCCCGTTCGTCTAGCGGCCCAGGACGCTGGCCTCTCACGCCGGAAGCACGGGTTCGAATCCCGTACGGGGTACTCACCACGAAGGCCCCGGTCAGCACGCGCTGACCGGGGCCTTCGGCGTTGGGGGAGGCGGGCTCGTTGCAGGCTCCTGTCACCATGGTCGCGTGGGGCGACACGTGAGGCGCGGCATCCTCGTCGTGCTCGCGCTGCTCATCGCCGCCGTGTCCATCGGCGTGGGTCTCGTGGTCACCCCGGACCAGCAGGTCGCGACCGCCGGCCAGACGATCGAGGTCGGCGTCTCGGCGCCCACGCTGGACCTCTCCGGGCCCGGAGAGCTCGACCTCTTCGGGCAGCGCCTCGACACGACGGTCGAGTTCGCGGGACCGGTCCGCCCCCGCATCCGGCTCACCCACATCACGCTCTCCCAACAGCTGCGCGACTTCACGAGCGGCGGTGGCGACTCGGCGGCGTCGCTGTCGAGTGCGCTCGTCGACGGCTTCCGGCGCTACATCTACTGGGAGATCGCGGTCGTCGGCGTGGTCGCCGTGCTGATCGCCGGCGCGGTGACCGGCTGGCTGCGGCGCGGCTGGCGCGCGAGCCTCGTCTTCATCGCGCTGGTGCTCGTGGTCACCGAGGCGATCAACGTCGGCGCCATCATGTCGACCGCCTACACCGCCCCCGACAAGCTCGGCGACGTGCGCTCGCTGCAGGCACTCGTCGGGGACGCCCCCGAGCTGCGGGTGCCGGCGAAGCAGCCCCGGGACGACGTGGCCGGACGGGTCGTCGTCATCGGCGACTCGACGGCAGCCGGGATCGGCAACAGCCCCCTGCCGGATCCGACCCCGGACGACGAGGCGTGCCACCGCAGCTCCGACGCGTTCGCGGTCGCGCTTGCGAACGTCGGCACCGCACCGGTCACCAACCTCGCCTGCAGCGGCGCCACCATCCGCGCCGGCCTGCTCGGCCCGCAGGCAGCCGGATCCAGGACCGTGCCGGCCCAGCTCAGCTCGCGCGCACTCGCCGACGCCGCGACCGTCGTCGTGAGTGTCGGCGCCAACGACGTCCGGTGGTCGGACCAGCTCCTCGTGTGCGCCGTGTCGGTCAGCTGCCAGAACAACGCCGAGCAGGCCGCCTTCCAGCAGGACCTCTCCGCCTTCAGCGTCGACTACCTCGAGCTGCTCTCGGCGCTCCAGCAGCTGCCGACCCAGCCCGAGGTCGTCATCGACCTCTACTACGACCCGTTCGCCGGCGACATCGACTGTCTCGCCGACCTGGGCGTGACCGCCGAGAAGCAGGAGGCGATGCTCTCGAAGCTCACGGCGATCAACGAGATCCTCCGTTCCGGCGCCGAGGCGGCGTCGTTCAGGACCGCGGAGCCCAACTTCGACGGGCACGGGCTCTGCGGTGCGACCCCCTTCGTGCAGGGCGTCGACGACCCGGCGCCCTTCCACCCGACGCCGGGTGGCGAGGTCGCCATCGCGCTCGCCGTGGAGCGTGCGTTGCGGGCGGACTGAGGCGCGCGCCCGCGGTAGGTGATCGGGGGTGCCCGGCCGGCCACCGGGCGGGATGGGCGTCGCCCCGGTGGCATTTCCGCCCGATTCAGGGGATTCGCACGCGTCAGCCGGGTGCCAGCCTGAAGGACTGGGCGAGATGCCACCGACTCGAGGCGGGCTGATGCACGACAGTCGACCGGAACCACCGCGGAGCGCACCACCCGGGCTGGCAGCGAAGCTGCGGCCCGCCAGCAGCCCGGCGTACCTCCTGCCCCGACCGCGGCTCGTGGCGCTGCTGGACGAGGCGACCGCCGCCTCCCCCTTGACCCTCGTCGTGGCACCGGCCGGCGCCGGCAAGACGTCGCTGCTCCGGTCGTGGGCGGAGGGGACGCCGGTGCGCTGCGTCTGGTTCTCGGTGGACGAGGCCGACGAGGACCCCGTCCGGTGGTGGCAGGGGATCCTGGCCGCGCTGCGACCCCTCGCGCCGAACGCCGTCGACCCGTGCGCTCGCCTGCTGCGGCGGCCGGGGCGGGTGGCCGACACCGTGTCGACGCTCGTGGACGCGCTCGACGCCGAGGGCCAGGGCGGTCCGGAGCCCGAGCGCGCGGTCCTGGTGATCGACGACCTGCACCTGGCCGACGGTGACGACGAGGTGGCCGACTCGGTGGCGCTCTTCCTCGGGCACCTGCCGGCCTGGCTGCACGTCGTCGTCGCCAGCCGCCGCGACCCCCGCCTGCCCGTCCACCGGTGGATGGCCCGGGGGCAGCTCGCCGAGCTGCGCTTCCCCGAGCTGCGCTTCTCCTTCGACGAGGCCCGGGAGATGCTCACCCGGCTCGCCCCCGGGCTGCCCGCCGACACCGCCAGCGCGGTGGCGGGCCGCTGCGGTGGCTGGGCGGCGAGCATCCAGATGGCGGCGCTCGCAGCCCGGTCCGCCGGCGCGCGCGGCCTGCCCTACGTGCTGGGCGAGGAGGGTGTCCAGCAGCACCTCGCCAGCTACGTCTGGGAGGAGATCCTCGCCGGGGAGCAGCCGGAGGTCGTCGACGTCCTGATGGCGACCTCGATCGTCGACCGGGTCGACCCCGGCCTCGCGCAGGTGCTCACCAACCGTCCCGACGCCGCGGCCCTCCTCGACCTCGCCGCGACGCGGGGGCTGTTCGTCACGCGGCGGGAGTCGACGGGCGAGTACGAGGTCCACCAGCTCGTCCGGGAGGTCCTCCTCGCGATGATGACCCGACTGGCCCCGGACCGGCCGGCGCGGCTCCACGGCTGGGCCGCCGGCTGGTACGAGGCGCACGGGCACACGATCGCGGCCCTGGAGCACTGGTCCCGGGCCGAACGCTGGCGGGACGCGCTCCGGCTGCTGGCCGTGGAGGCCGCGGGCCTCTACGACGGTGGCCACGAGAGCGCCATCCTCCGGACGGTCGCCATGATCCCGGACGCCGTCGTCGACGACGTCGAGGCGCTCACCGAGCTCGCGTGGTGCCACCTGCTCATCGACCGGCGCCGCTTCGTCGCCCTCGTCGAACGGCTCGGCCAGGCGACCAGCCAGGACTTCACGCTGGCGGCCCGGGAACGGGGGAGGATCGAGCTCCTGCAGTCGGTGGCGGCCACCCTGCGCGGTCACTGGGCGGACGGAGCGTCCCTCGCCAGGTCCTCCCTCCAGCAGCTCGGCGACGGCTGGTGGCTCGACTACCTCGGACAGTTCGCGTGGAACCTGGTGGGCCGGGACATCGCGCTCGGGGAACGGTGGGCCGACGACGGGCCTGAGGTCCGACGCGTCGTCCGCGCCGTCTCGGTGGTCCTGGAGCGCCGGATGACCCTGGAGGGCACCCGGGCGCTGGGCGAGGCGCTCGCGGGCCGGCCGGTCGACGCGCTGCGGGTGGCGACGGGCGCGCGGCAGGCGGCCGCGCTGTCGAGCATGACCATCCTGGACACCGAGGTCAGCACCGCGGAGGCGCTCGCGCGCCTGGAGCTGGGTGAGACCTCGGAGGCCCGGACCGAGCTGCTGCGCCTGGTGGCGGGTCGGATCGAGGCCGCCCCGCACTGCCAGCTGCTCGCCCACCTCGCGCTCGCGCGCTCGTGGTCCGGGTCCGGTGACCTGGCCGCGGCACGGCGGGCGTTCGGCGCCGCCTCGGAGCTCATCGACACCGAGATGCCCGGCCCCGGCGCCCGGTCCTGGCTCGCGCGGACCGGTGTCGCTCTCGCCCTGGCCACCGACGACCTCGACGAGGCTCGCGGCTGGCTGGCCGGTGTCCGCGACCCGTTCTGGAGCGGCCTGTGCGGTGCCCGCGTCGCGATGGCGGAGGAGAGCGGCACCGCCGTCGACGAGCTCAAGACCGCGGAGCCGCGCTGCGTCCGGCACCGGGTCGTCGCCGATCTCGTCGCCGCGCAGGTCGTCGCGGACCCGGTGGCCGCCGAGCAGGCCCTGGTGGTCGCGGTGCGGGTGGCCGCCGACCACGGCCTCGTCCAGACCGTCGCGTCGGAGGGGTTCGAGGTCGTCGAGGCGATCGAGCGCCTCGGGTGGACGGCACCCGAGGGCTGGTTGGCCCGGGTACGACGCGCGCTGACCCTCGGGGCCCCGGAGTTCGATGCGGTGTCGGTCGAGACGCTGACCGAGCGCGAGCAGGACGTGCTGCGCCTGCTGCCGAGCCGCCTGACACACCGCGAGATCGCCGACGAGCTCTGCGTCTCGATCAACACCCTGAAGTTCCACCTCAAGGTGATCTACCGCAAGCTCGGCTGCTCCTCGCGGGCCGAGGCGGCGGAGATCGCCCGGTCGCTCACCTCGCTCCGGAGGCCGGCTCAGCTCTCGAGCAACCGCCGCCGCTGAACCTCGTAGAGCTCCACGGACAGCACGCCGCGGTCGACGAGCCCGGCCAGCTCGCGCACCTGCTCGGCCCGGTCGACCGCGGGGACGTCGCCCGGGCCGCGCACGAGGAGATCGATGCTCTCGGCGCGGACGGCGGGCTGGTGGCCCTGGTGGGCGGTGAGGGCGTCCATGACGCGATCGCGCTGGATCCGCTCCCCGGCGTCGAGCCGGCCGCCGGCGGCGCGGGCGGCTGCGGAGAGGCTGCCCGCCCAGCGGTGCTCGAGGAGCAGGAGGAGCGCCGCCTCGTCCGGAGCGAGGGTCAGGGCCGCCAGCTCGGTGTCGTGGGTGGAGAGCAGCATGGTGGTGCTGAGCACCGCGGCGAGCGACTGGAGCTCCTCGTGCTCGGACACGTCGGCGACCGCGACCTGCGGGCGTGCGCGCCGCCGGACGAGCACGACCGCGTCGAGGATGCGGATCGAGCCCCGGGCGACGAGCGCGGCCGCCGCGCTGCCGGCCGGGGCCAGGGCCGAGACGCTCGGGGCCGAGATCAGCACGTACTCCAGCAGGTCGAGGTCCGGCTCGTCGCGGGCGGGCGGGCGGGGTGCCATCGATCTCACCTCGCCTCGGCGCTCAGCGCCGCCAGCACCGAGCGGGTCTTCAGCTCCTGGGGAGCGCCGAGGTCGATCGCGTGCCGGGTCAGGACGAGCTTGGTCTCGGCCGCGGTCTGGAAGGCCCGGGCGGGCGGCGCCTTCGTCGACAGCTCGAGGAGACGCGCTCCTCCGGGCAGGAACCACAGCTCGGCGATCATCTTCCGTGGCTGGTCCTCGAGCGCGAACCGGCACTTGAGGAGGTGGACCGGGCCGAGGAGCAGGAGGTCCGCCATCCGGGTCCCCGGCGGCAGTCGGTCCGCGACCACGGCGCGCTGCTCGGGCGTGAGGAGGTCCGCGAACGGGCGCTGACCGAGCAGGACCGCGCGCGCCTTGCGGTCCGACACCGAGGCGGTCAGCGAGCAGGAGCACGTGTAGCCGGCCGGGGAGGCGTCGACCTCCACCTTGAGACCGGGGAGCCCGCGCAGCTCGGCGGGCACGTCCGCGGGCAGCATCGGGCGGAGCTTGACCGTCACGTCCCCCGGCTTGCGCTGGGTGCGCCGGACCCGGAGCACCAGGCCGCTCGCCGACAAGCGGAGATCGGCGGTGTCGACGAAGGCCACCTGCCGCACCACGGCGTCCAGGGTGTCGATGCCGAGGTCGTGGGCGAGCGCCCGGTGGTCCACGCCCGGCACGGTCAGCTTGAGCTCCACCGAGTCCGCGCCGGGCAGCGCCTCGAGCAGTCCGGCCAGCTGGTCGGCGTCGTACGTCGGGAGTGTGGTCATGTGTCCTCCTCCTCCGCCGTCGTCCGAGGCTCATCCTCCGGACCGCACGGGTGGTCCCGCCTCACCCGTCGCCGGGTGGGGCTCGACCACCCGACGGCGTGTGACCATCGGCGCGGCCGGTGCGGTGCCGGCGCGGAGCCGAGGGAGGACCCGATGACCCAGCTGGACGTAGGACCGATCGACTACCTCGCCGTTGCGCTGCCGGCCGCGAAGATGCAGGGGGACGGCCTGAAGGAGCTCATCGACCTGAGCGAGCGGGGCATCATCCGCGTCCTCGACCTGGTCGTCGGCGTCGTCGCTGAGGACGGGACCGTCACCGCCGTCGAGGTCGCCGACCTCGACGGGGACGGGGAGCTCGACCTCGCGATCTTCGAGGGCGTCCGCTCCGGGCTCCTCGACGACGAGGACGTCGCCGAGACGGCCTCGCTGGTCGAGCCCGGCCAGGCGGTCGCGCTCCTCGTCTACGAGAACACCTGGGCCGGCCCGTTCGTCAGCGCGATGCGCGCCGCGGGTGCCGAGGTGGTGGCCGGCGGCCGGATCCCGGCCGAGCAGGTCGCGGAGGCGCTCGACCTCCTCGAGTCCATCTGATCGGAAGGAAGAGTCATGGGTCTCATCGGTGGCATGGCACGCACGGCCGTCGTCGCAGGGACGGCGACCGCCGTCTCGAACCGCGTCTCACGACGGCAGGCGGGACGGTGGGCGCAGCAGGCCGACGCCGACGCCTATCGCCAGCAGCAGTACGACCAGCAGTACCAGCAGCCGGCGTACGCGCCCCCGCCGCCGGCCCCCGCGCCGGCCGCGAGCGGCGGCTCCGACGAGCTGATCGAGGCCCTGCGTGGGCTCGGCCAGCTGCGGGACCAGGGGGTCCTGACCGACGCCGAGTTCGAGGCGCAGAAGGCGAAGCTGCTCGCCGGCTGATCCGGGACGGTCAGCCGGCGAGCAGCGGGCCGGTCAGGCGAGGAGCTTGGCCTTGGCCTGCTGGAACTCCGCCTCGCTGAGCGTCCCGCCGTCGCGCAGGGCGGCCAGGCGCTCGATCTCGCCGGCGGTGCTGCTGGAGCCGGCGACGCTCTGGACGTAGTCGCGCATCTGGGCGTCCTGCCGGGCGGCCTGGGCCGCCATGTGACCGCCCATCTTGTGGCCACGGGCGATCAGGTAGACGAACACGCCGAGGTAGGGCAGCACGATCACGAAGACCGTCCAGAGCGCCTTGCTCCAGCCGCTCAGGTCGTCGCTGCGGAAGATGTCGGCGAAGACGGTGATCAGCAGCCAGATCCAGATGAAGAACAAGAAGAACCAGAGCATGCTCAGGAACACGTCGCCGGGTGAGTACTCCCACACAGTGACCACAGGGACCTCCAGGGTGAGGGGGCGCGGCTGCGCCCGGATCGGTCGACGTCACTCGCGCGCGGGCACGCGCGAGAGTGCCCACAGGAAGAGCACGTCGAAGGCGATGAGGGTCATCGACCAGAACGGGTACGTCGGCAGCTGCGCGAAGTTCGTGACCATCGACAGGCAGGCGAGGATCATGCCGCAGACCAGGCCCCAGGAGGACCTGCGGATGACGCCGTACGCGACGAGCAGGCCCAGTGCCCCGATCACGAGCTGCACGGTGCCCCAAACGTCCATGTCGAAGCGGTAGAGGTAGTCGCTGCCCTCGGAGTAGAGCTCGTCGTTCGCGATGGCGGCCGCGCCCTGCAGCAGGCTGAAGAGGCTGGCGAGCAGGATCAGGACCCCGGCGAAGAGACTGGTCGCGTCGATGATCAGCCGCCGGCCCTCGCCACCCTCGTCGTAACCCCTGCCGAACATGACGTACTCCTTTCCGGACACGTCCCGACGCTCGCACCGACGCGGGTGGCGCGACACCACCCCTCACGGGGTGGCTGAGGGTGCCGGCGTCGCCGACGTCGGCAGCGTGTGGCTGACCGAGGCCGCAGCGGCGGCGGAGTCCGCGAGGGTGCCGGCGGGCTGGCGGTGCCGGCCCATCAGCACGGCCATCACGACCCCGACGGCGCTGATCGCGGCCATCACCCAGGCCGTCGTCCCCAGCCCGTCGGCGAGGGCGTCGGCCCGGGCCGCGCCGTCTGCCACCTGGCCGCTGGTCACCGAGCTGTAGAGGGTGGCGGCCAGGGCGGTCGCCACCGCCGCGCCGACGTACCGGGCCATGTTCGAGACCCCCGAGGCCTCGCCGACCTGGGACGCGGGCACCGCGGCGGTGGAGGCGGCCGAGGACGGCCCGTTGGAGAGCCCCATGCCGACGGCGGCGGCGATCAGCGGGAGGAAGAACGCGCCGTAGCGCCAGCTCGCGTCGGCGAGGCCGATCCAGGCGAAGCCGACGGTGGTGACCAGGAACCCGAGGCCCACCACCTGGCGGCCGCCGAAGCGGGCGGCGAGCCTCGGCACCAGCGGGGCCGAGACGACCAGGCCGACGGTGGCCGGCAGCGTCGCGAGGCCGGCCTCGAGCGGGCTGAAGTCGAGGGCGTCGGGATCCTGGAAGTAGAGGCTCAGCACGTACATGAGGGCGTTGATCGTCCCGGCGCCGATGAGGATCGCGATCGTGGCGCCCACGAGGACCCGGTTGCGGAGCAGGCCCAGGTCGAGCAGCGGCACGCTCACCCGCCGCTCGACGGCCACGAAGGCCACCCCGGCGGCGACCGCCACGAGCAGGCAACCGATGGTCGCGACCGACGCCCAGCCCCAGTCGCTGCCCTTGCTGAGCGCGAGGATGACCGGACCGAGGGTCAGCGCGACGAGCAGGCTGCCGGCGTAGTCGACGGAGCGCGGCCGGTCGGGGTCGCGCGACTCCGCGACCGTGGCCACGGTGAGCACCATGCAGCCGACGGCGATGCCCGCGTCGATCCAGAAGAGTCCCTGCCAGCCGGTGAGGTCCACGAGCACACCGCCGACCAGGGGTCCCGCCGCGGCCCCGACCGCGGCCGCGGCGCCCCAGTAGGACACCGCCCGCACCTGCGCCTTGCCCTCGAACGCGATCGTCAGCAGGCTCAGCCCGCAGGCCAGGATCGTCGCGCCCGACGCGCCCTGGATCATCCGGCCCGCGATGACCACCTCGCCCGTGTCGGACAGCGCGATGAGCACGCACGAGGCCACGAAGAGCAGCAGGCCACCCTGGAAGACACGCCGGCGACCGAAGACGTCGCCGAGGGAGCCCGAGGTGATGATCACCGCGGCGCCGACGAGCGAGTAGCCGGTCACCGCCCACTGCAGGGTCTCGACGTCCATGCCGGTGTCGCTGCTGATCGCCGGCAGCAGGATCGCGACCGCGGAGGTGTTGGCGTTGACCACGAGCGTCGAGATGCAGGTCGCCAGGAGCACCCCGCCCCGGCGCTCGGTGGTCATCGGGCCGCTGCTCGCTCGGCGAGGTGGACCAGCAGCCGGGCCTGCGCGACCACCATCCGCTCGATCTCGTCGGGGTCGACGCTCTCGTCGGAGGCGTGGATCCGTGACTTCGCGACGTCCTCCGGACCCCACAGCACGAACTCGGCGCCCGGGCAGGTCTCCTGGAGGGTGCGCAGCAGGGGGATCGAGCCGCCCGAGCCGGCCTCGCCCGCCGGTGCGCCGTACGCCTCCGCGAGCGCGGCGCGGGCGGCGTCGTACCCCGGGCCGTCGGTGGCGCAGCGGAAGGGCGGTGCCTCCTTGGTGCGCCGTACCTCCACCTGGGCGCCGTACGGCGCGTGCGTCTCGAGGTGGTGGACGAGCGCGTCGAGCTCCTGGACCGGGTCGGAGCCGGGGACGATCCGCATCGACAGCTTGGCGCTGGCCTCCGGGACGAGCACGTTGGAGGAGCCGGCGATGCTGGTCATGTCGATGCCGATGGCGGAGACCGACGGCCGGGACCACAAGCGGCTGCCGACAGGCCCGGTCCCGCTGAGGCGGACGCCGTCCACCAGGTCGGCGCTCGCCTCGAAGTCCTCGGCGCTGAGGTCGGCGCCGGTCCACTCGCCGGTCGAGACGCCGGCGACGGCCACGTCGCCCTGGTCGTCGTGCAGGGTGGCGAGCAGGCGCGCCAGCGCCATCATCGCGTCCGGCGCGGGCCCGCCGAAGACGCCGGAGTGCAGCGGGTGCTCGAGCGTGCGCACCGTGACGACGCAAGCGACGTCCCCGCGCAGGGCCGTGGTGAGCACCGGCTCGCCGGCGGCCAGGTTGCCCATGTCGCAGACCACGAAGACGTCGCACTGGAAGAGCTCGGGGTGCGCGACGACGAAGGCCTCGAGGTTGCTCTCCGTCTCCTCCATGCCCTCGAGCACCAGCTTCACGGTGCACGGCGGCCGACCGTCGAAGACCTGCATCGTGCCCAGGTGGCAGGCCAGGCCGCCCTTGTCGTCCGCGGCGCCGCGGCCGTAGACGCGGCCGTCCTCCTTGCGCGTCGCGACCCAGGGGTCGGAGGTCCAGCCCTGGTCCTCGGGTGCCGGCTGGACGTCGTAGTGGGCGTAGAGCAGCACCGTCGGCGAGCCGGCCGGCCCGGGGAGCTCGGCGTAGATCGGCGGGTAGCCGGTCGGCACCTCCATCAGCCGGGCGTCGGCGAAGCCGACCGCGCGGAAGAGCTCGAGGGTGGTCGCGGCCATCTGGTGCACCGGCTCGGCCGGGTAGCCCGGGAAGGCGACCGAGGGGATGGCGACCAGCTGCTCGAGCTGGTCGAGGAGGGACGGCATCAGGGCGCTGGTCCGGCCCTGGATCTCGGTCAGGTCCATGGTGGGCTCCTGGTGACGGGCTGGAGTAGCGGGTCAGGCGACGATCGCGCCGATGCCCGCGCCGACGGCGACGGTCACGACGGTCATGATCAGCATCGGGACGAAGAAGCTGTGGTCGATGAGCTTGGTGCCCAGCTTGGTGGTGCCGCTGTGGTCGAAGTTGGCGGCCGCGATCTGGGTGCCGTTGGCCGGCAGCGTGTAGACGCCGCTCAGCGCACCGGCCCACATGCCGGTGACCAGGCCGGGGGAGAGCCCGGCGGCCAGGCCGATCGGCACGATCGTCCGCGTCGCCGTGGACTGGCTGGTGGTCAGGGCGGCGACCAGGAAGACGGCCAGCGCGAAGAGCACCTTCCAGTCGGTGACCCAGCCGCCGATCGTGCTGATGATCTGCTCCTCGTGGGCGGAGATGAAGGTCGCGGTGAGCCAGGCGATCCCGAAGAGCGCGATCGCGGAGATCATGCCGGCCTTGAACACCGACTGGTCCGGGACCTCGGAGACCGGCGGGCGGCCGAGGAAGAGGATCGCGACGCCGACGGTGAACATCACCATCACGATCGTCGTGGTCATGTCGATCGAGACCATGCCCTCGCCCTCGACCTTGAAGGCGGGGCGCAGGTCCGGGAAGAGCCCGAGCAGCACGATCACCAGCACGCCGGCGAAGAAGGCGAGGGCCGAGTTGCGTCCCGCGGCGGTGTAGGTGAGCCCGGCCGTGGCCGACCCGGCGCCGTCGCCCGCCTGCTGTCCCGGCGCCGCGAGCTCGCCGGACGCGATCCGCTGCTGGACCTCCGGGTCGTTGTCGAGGTCGGGCCACATCCGGTTGACGACCAGCGACGTCGCGATGATGCCGACGACGCAGGCCGGGAGGGTGATCGCCAGGATCTCCGTCAGCCCGAGGTCGTACGGCGCCACGTCGGTCAGCGTCAGCATCGCCGCCATCGCGGCCGAGACCGGCGAGGCCGCGAGCGCCATGCCGGACTGGACGACGGTCACCGTCAGCGGCCGCGACGGGCGGATGTGGTTGCGGTAGGAGACGTCGTAGATGACCGGCAGCAGGGGATAGATGATGTTGCTCGTACCGGCCCCGATCGAGAACACGAAGGCCGTGAGCGGTGCGATCAGGGTGATCTGGTGCGGCCGCTTCTCGATGACCCGCGCGGCCATCGCGACCATCCAGTCGATGCCGCCCGCCGCCTGCATCAGCGCGGCGGCGGTGACGACGGCGAGGATGATCGCCATCGCGGCGGCCGGTGGCTCACCGGGTGGCTCGCCGAAGACGAAGACCAGGACCGCGGTCCCGAGGCCGCCCCAGAGGCCGACCCCGACGCCGCCGGCGCGGGTGCCCATCACGATGCACCCGAGCACCACGAGGGCCTCGAGCACCAGCTTCACGTCGTCCGCGCTCATCACGCCTCCCCGCACCTGACATCGGCCACCTTCTCCAGCGACCCCCACGCCTCACCGATCGTGTCGAGGGCGTCCTCGACCAACGGCTGGGCCGCGGCGGCGGCGTCCTCGCCCGCCGCGATCAGCGTCTGCGCGAGGTCGTCGACCGCCGCCCGCAGCGTCGACACCGCCGTGTCGAGCCGGCCCTCGGCCGTCGCCTGGAACGCGTCCAGCTGCTCCTGCACGTCGTCCACCTGGGTGCGCAGCTCGTCGAGGGTCGCCGTCTCCGGGTCGGCCTCGGCGAGGGTGTCGACCTTGCTGCTGAGCTCGTCGTACTGCACGCACAGGTCGTCGGCCCGGTCGACGCTGGCCTGGTCGCAGCCGCTGCCCACGACCACCAGGGCGGCGACAGAGGCAGCGCACCGTGCCCACCGCCTGCTCCCCGTCATCGCGCGCCCCGTCTCCTCGTGCCGACGAGCGGACCGTAGTGACGGGCAGGGGTGGACGGCACCACCCGCGGGCGGGTGGTTTCGGCCGGTGGCTCAGCCGATCTCGCGCTCGACGCGGTCGAGCAGCGCCTGGATGGCGAGCTCGTAGATCTCGGTCTCGGTGACCCGCTGGAGCTCCGCCGCGTGGGCGATGGCGGCGGGGTACTCCGACTGGGGGAGCGCGGCGTAGATGTTGGTCCAGGCGTTGGCGTCCTTCTCCCGCAGCGCCGGGTCGAGGGCGGCGACCGTGGCCCGCATCCCGGAGAGGCTCAGGGTGAGGTCCGCGAACGTGCGGTAGTAGAGGACGGCCCGGTCGGCGGCGAGCCCGGTCGAGGCCAGGGTGCCGAGGATGAACTCGACGATCTCCCGCTCGGCCGGACCGCCGGTGATCCGGGCCCAGCCCAGGCTGTACATCGCAGGGTAGCGCTCCGACAGCGCCCAGCCGGCCTCGGCGAGCCGCTCCAGCCGGGTCCGCCACGGAAGGGAGGGGTCGAGCTCGCGGACCAGGTCGGCGAGCTCGTCGGTGACCCGGTCGTAGGCCGCGAGGACGAGCGCGTCCTTGTCGCGGAAGTGCCGGTAGAACGCGGTCGCGTCGACGCCGAGCTCCTCGCCCAGCCGCCGCATGCTCAGCGCCGCGACCCCGTCCCGCTCCACCAGCTCGAGCGCCCGGTCGAGGATCGCCTCCCGGGTCAGGGTGGTGCCGGGCTGGCGTCCGGGGCGCTTGCGGGTCTTCTTCGTCTCGGGCACGGAGGACACCCTCTCACGGATCCAGCCCGGTGAAACAGTGTTGTCAACACTGTTGACAAGCAACTCGGTCGCGGGGTTTCCTTCTCGCCATGCAGACCACCGTGCTCCGCAACGCCGCCGTGTTCCGCGCCGACCGGGCCGCCACCTGGGCGAGCGCGCTGGTGATCCGCGGCGACCGGATCGTCGCGGTCGGCGGTGAGGCGGAGGTGCGGCCCTTCCTCGCCGGAGCCGACGAGGTCGTCGACCTCGCGGGCCGGCTGGTGACCCCCGGCTTCGTCGACGCCCACGTGCACCCGGTGCAGGGCGGCCTGGAGCGGGTCCGCTGCGACCTCACCGCCGGCGAGACCGCGGAGGAGTACGCCGCCGCGGTCGCGTCGTACGCCGCCCGCACCGACGCGCCCTGGATCCTCGGCGGCGGCTGGTCGATGGCCGCCTTCCCGGGCGGCACCCCCGACCGGGCCTTGCTGGACGAGCTCGTGCCCGACCGCCCGGTCTACCTGCCCAACCGCGACCACCACTCGGCCTGGGTCAACACCCGGGCGCTGGACCTGGCCGGGATCGACCGCTCGACGCCGGACCCCGAGGACGGGCGGATCGAGCGGGACGCTGCCGGCCACCCGACCGGCCTGCTGCACGAGGGCGCGATGGCCCTGGTGGAGCGCCTGGTCCCGGCCGACACCGCCGCCGACCACGCTGCCGGCCTGCGCGAGGCGCAGGCCCACCTGCACTCGCTCGGCATCACCGGGTGGCAGGACGCGATGGTCCACCACCTCGCGGAGGACTCGCTGCACCGCGCCTACCTGGCCGCGCAGGCCGAGGGCTGGCTGACCGCCCGCGTGGCCGGAGCGCTCTGGTGGGAGCGCAGCGACCACGACGTCGCCGCCCAGGTCGCCCGGCTGGTGGCCCGACGCACGGAGGCCGAGCAGGCGGCCGCGACCGTGCCCGGCGGCGGTCGCTACACGCTCCCGCACGTCAAGGTCATGCAGGACGGCGTCATCGAGACCGGCACCGCCGCGATGCTCGAGCCCTACCACGACCGGTGCGGCGGCCACGGCGACAACTCCGGCATCAGCTTCCTCGAGCCCGCACTGCTGCGCGAGGCCGTCACCGCCCTCGACGCCGCCGGCTTCGGTGTGCACTTCCACGCCCTGGGGGACCGGGCGGTGCGCGACGTCCTCGACGCCGTCGCCGCGGCGCGTGCCGCCAACGGCACCGCGGACCGGCGCCACCACCTCGCCCACCTCCAGGTCGTGCACCCCGACGACCTGCCCCGCTTCCGCGCGCTCGAGGTGGCCGCGAACGCCCAGGCCCTGTGGGCCTGCCACGAGCCGCAGATGGACGACCTGACCATCCCGGTGCTCGGTCCCGAGCGGACCGGCCAGCAGTACCCCTTCGGCGGGCTGCACCGCGACGGCGCGACCCTCGTCATGGGCAGCGACTGGCCGGTGAGCACCCCCGACCCGTGGCCGGCGATCCACACCGCCGTCACCCGCACCGACGCGCTCGCGCCCGCCGGCACGCCGGCGCTCGGCCCCGAGCAGGGGATCCCGCTCGGCGTCGCGCTCGCGGCGTACACCGCCGGCTCGGCCTGGGTCACCCGCCTCGACGACCGCATCGGCGCCCTGACGCCCGGCCTCGAGGCCGACGTCGTCGTCCACGACCGCAACCCCTTCGAGAGCGGCGACCCCGGCCGCACCACCGTCCTCCGCACGTACGTCGCGGGCGAGCTCGTCCACCACGTCTGACTCACGCCAGCAACCGAGGAGATCCGATGATCCAGCGCAACCGCACCATCGCGGCCACGATCGGCGTGGCCGTCCTCGCCCTCGGGGGCACCGCCTGCTCCGGCTCCGACAGCGACGGCGCCGCGCCCTCCGGTGCGGCGGTGTCGAGCATCGGCGCCGACCAGCTCACCACCGGCACCGCCAGCGGCGACCTCGACGCGGTCACCTGGTACGGCGGCTACCGGCCGGTGATCACGCTCGACCCGATCGGCCTCGCGGACTACCCGGAGGAGACCGCGATCCCGAACATGTGCGAGCCGCTGATGAAGGTGACGCCGGACTACGGGCTCGAGCCGGGCCTCGCGACCAAGGGCGCGTACACCGACGACACCCACTACGTCATCACGATCCGCACCGACGTGACCTTCTGGGACGGCAAGCCGATGACCGCCGAGGACGTCGCCTACAGCCTCGGCCGCAACCTCGACCCGACGTACGCCTCCAACTACTCCGGCGCATTCGCGCAGGTGACCGGTGTGAAGGCGACCGGCGACGACACCGTGACGGTGACCCTGAAGCAGCGCTCCCGCAGCTTCGAGCAGGCGCTCGGCACCCTCGGCGCGGCCGTGGTCGAGAAGGCCTTCGCCGAGAAGGCGGGGCGCGCGTTCGGCAGCCCGTCGACCGGGGTGATGTGCACCGGGCCCTTCGAGTTCCAGTCGTACGACGGCACCAGCAGGCTGGTCATGAAGAAGAACCCCGACTACTGGGACGCGGACGGCGCCGCGCACGCCTCGACCTTCACCTTCGTCTACCCGACCGACCCGGCCGCGCTGGCCAACGGCCTCGAGTCCGGGAAGATCGACGGCGCGCTCAGCCTGCCGAGCACGCTCGCCGACCAGCTGCAGGACTCCAGCGCCGGCACGCTCTACGTCGGCCAGGAGGGATCGACCCCGATCAACGTCGACCTGCTCTTCACCGCTGCCGACGGGCCGTCGGCGGACCCGAAGGTCCGCCAGGCGCTGTCGACGGCGATCGACCGCGCGGGCATCGCGAAGACCGTCTTCGCCGGCACCGCCGACCCGCTCTACAAGGTGTCGGGTCCGGGCGTGTGGGGCTATGCCACGTCGACGTACGACGACGCCTACCAGGACTTCGTCGCCGACGCCGACCCCGAGGCCGCGACGAAGCTGCTGGCGGAGGCCGGCGTCGCGGACCAGCAGATCACCTTCGGCTACCCGGCCGGCGACGCCGAGAGCGAGCAGGTGGCGACCGTCGTGCAGCAGGAGGCGCAGCAGATCGGGCTCGACATCAAGCTCGTCGGCATCCCCAACCAGCAGTACGGCGCGCTGTTCGCCGACCCGTCCGCGCGCGAGCCCTACGACCTGATCCTCACCAAGAACTACATCGAGCTGCCCGAGCCGATGAACCTCGACGCCCTGGTCGGCAGCGACGCCGGCAACATGAACTTCAGCGGCTACCACGACGACGCGGTCGAGCAGGCGCTCGCCGAGGCCGACCGCACCGAGGACGACGACGCCCGGGCGGAGCTGGTCGTCGGCGCCGAGGCGAAGCTCGCCGACGCGCTGCCGGTCATCCCGATCGCCCAGCCCCGCGCGCTGGTCTTCGAGGGCTCGAAGGTCACCGGCTCGACGCTGACCTTCTCCTTCATGACCTCGCCGTGGGCCGCGGCCGTGGGCGCGAAGTAGGCGAGCGGTCCGATGCGACGGTTCCTGCTGCGGCGGCTGCTCGGGGCGGTGGTGACGCTGCTGATCGCGAGCATCGTGGTCTACCTGTGCGTCTACCTCTCCCCGGGCAGCCCCGAGCAGGTGCTCTTCGGCTCCCGGCCGCCCTCGCCGGAGGTGCAGGCGCAGGTGCGTGAGTACCTCGGGCTCGACCAGAGTCCGGTGCTCCGCTACCTCACCTGGCTCGGGCACGTGCTCAGCGGCGATCTCGGGACGTCGCTGATCACCCAGCAACCGGTGTCGTCGCGGATCGCGGACCCGGCGCTGGTGACGCTCTCGCTGGTGGCGTACGCCGCGGTGCTCATCGTCCTGCTCGGCGTCGGCAGCGGCCTGCTCGCGGCACTGCGCCCGGGTCCGGTCGACGCGGGCGTCACGACTCTCACGTCGGTCGCGACGGCGGTGCCGGCCTTCGTGGCCGCCGGGGTGCTGATCAGCGTCTTCGCGGTGCAGCTGGGGTGGTTCCCGGCGTACGGGCAGGGCGACGGCGTCGTCGGCTGGTGGCACGGGCTCACCCTGCCCGCCGTCGCGCTCGCGATCCTCGCCAGCGGGCTGGTGAGCCGGGTGACGCGCGCCAGTGCCCGGCAGGAGCTGGCGTCCGAGCACGTCGAGACGGCGCGGATGCGGGGCATCTCGGGCGGCCGGCTGCTGCGCAGCCACGTGCTGCACAACGCGGCCCCGTCGGTCGTGACCGTCATCGGGCTGCAGGTCGCCGGGCTCGTCGCCGGCGCGGTCGTGGTCGAGCAGGCCTTCGGGCTCAACGGGCTCGGTGGGCTGCTGATCAGCTCGGTGCAGCAGAAGGACTTCCCGGTGGTGCAGGCGATCGCGCTGGTCGTCGTGGGCGCGTTCGTGCTGCTGAACCTGCTCGCCGACCTGGTCGTGATGGCGCTCGACCCCCGGGCCCGGGTGGTGGCCCGATGACCGTGCTCCCGTTCACCGCCGCCCGCCGGCTGACCCGCTCGCGCACGCGCCGTACCGGTCTCGGCGTCAGCGGCTGGGCCGCGGTCGTCGTCCTCGTGCTCGTGGCCGCGGCGGCGGTCCTGGCGCCGCTGATCGCGCCGTACGACCCCAACACCGGCGACCTGCTCCACCCCTACGCCACCCCGAGCGCCGACCACTGGCTCGGCACCGACGGCACCGGTCGCGACGTCTTCTCCCGGCTCGTCTACGGCGCGCGTACGTCGCTGCTCGGCCCCGCAGCGGTGGTGCTGGCCGCGCTGCTGCTGGGGGTGCCGCTCGCGCTGGTCAGCGCCTGGCGCGGCGGCCGCACGCGGATCGTGCTCGGCAGCGTGCTGGACGTGATGTTCGCGATCCCCGGTCTGCTGCTGGCGATCCTGGCCGTCGCGATGTTCGGGCCGGGCCTCGGGGCGGCCGTCATCGCGCTCGCGATCGCCTACCTGCCCTACGTCGCCCGGCTCGCCACCACGGCGGCCGAGGGGGAGCGCCGGCTGCCCTACGTGCAGGCGCTGTCGGTGCAGGGGCACGGCGCGCTGCGCGTCAACGTCCGGCACGTGCTGCGCAACCTGTCGCCCGTGCTGGTGGGGCAGGCCAGCGTGGCCTTCGCCTACGCGTTGATCGACCTCGCCAGCCTGTCCTTCCTGGGCCTCGCCGTGCAGGCGCCGCAGGCCGACTGGGGCGTGCTCGCCAGCGACAAGGACGCGCTGCTCAAGGGCCATCCGCTCGGCGTTGCGAGCGCGTCGGTGCTGATCGTCGTCACCGTGCTCTCGCTCTTCGTGCTGGGCTCGCGCGTCTCCGGGGAGGACCGACGATGACCGCACTCCTGCAGGTCGACGACCTCACGCTCGACCTCGGGGACACCCCGATCCTGCGCGGCGTCTCCCTGGCCGTACGTCCCGGCGAGGCGCTCGGCATCGTCGGTGAGTCCGGCTCCGGGAAGTCGATGACGCTGCGGACGGTCGCCCGGCTGCTGCCCGATTCGGCGCGGACCGGGGGCGCCGTACGCGTCGGGGACCGGGACGTCCTCGGGCTGCGCGGCCGTGAGCTCCGTGAGCACCGCCGCGGGCTGGGCATGGTCTTCCAGGACCCGCGCTCGGCGATCAACCCGGTGCACACGGTCGGTGCCTTCCTCGTCGAGCGCGCCCGGGACGCGGGCCAGGACACCGCGGCCGCCCGGGAGCAGGCGCTGACGGTGCTGCGCCGCATGGGCATGACCGATCCCGAGCGGCGGATGCGGCAGCACCCCTTCGAGCTCTCGGGCGGGCTCCTCCAACGGGTGATGATCGCGTCGGTGCTCATGGAGCGGCCGCGGCTCCTGCTCGCCGACGAGCCCACCACCGCCCTCGACGTCACCACCCAGGCCGACGTGCTCGCGCTCACCGACGAGCTGCGCCGCGAGATGGGGGCCGCGCTGGTGCTGGTCACGCACGACCTCGACCTCGCCTCGGCGGTCTGCGACCGGATCGCCGTCATGTACGGCGGGCGCGTGCTCGAGACGGCTCCCGCGGCGACGCTGCGCGACGACGCGGTGCATCCCTACACCCGCGCCCTGCTGGCCTCGCGACCTCCGCTCGACCAGCGGCTGACGGAGATCCCGGTCGCGCCCGGCAGCCCGGTGCCGGCCGCGCAGACCGGGCCGGGCTGTCCCTTCGTCGACCGCTGCCCGGTCGCGCTGCCGATCTGCGGCTCCGCTCTCCCCGAGGAGCGGCTGGTCGGGGCCAGCAGGGTCCGCTGCCACCGCGTCGAGGAGGTCGCATGAACGACGTGGTCCTGGAGGTCGAGCACCTCGTGAAGCGGTACGGCGACGGCCCGGTCGTCGTGGACGACGTGTCCTTCCGGGTGCGCCGGGGACGGACCACGGCGCTGGTCGGCGAGTCCGGCGCCGGGAAGTCCACGATCGGCGGCATCGTCACCGGCCTGCAGACCGCGACGTCGGGACGGGTGGCCGTCTGCGGTGAGGACCGCACCCGGGTCGCCCGGTCCGCTCGCGAGCGCCGCCGTCGCGGCGCCCAGCTCCAGCTGGTCCCGCAGGACCCCGCGACCACGCTCGACCGCAGCCAGCGGATCGGCGACGCGCTCGCGGAGGCGGTCGCCCTGGGCGGGACGCCCCGCACCGACCGGCTGCCGCGGGTCGAGGAGCTGGCCACCCAGGTCGGGCTCGGCCCGACGCACCTCGAGCTGACGCCCCGCTCGCTCTCGGGCGGTCAGCGGCAGCGGGTCGCGATCGCGCGGGCGCTGGCGACCTCGCCCGAGGTGATCGTCCTCGACGAGGCCGTCTCCGCGCTCGACGTCTCCGTGCAGGCGCAGGTGCTCAACGTCCTCAACGCGCTGCAGCGCGACCTCGGCACGGCGTACCTCTTCATCACCCACGACCTCGCCGTCGTCCGTCAGGTCGCCCACGACGTCGTGGTCCTGCGGCACGGTCGCGTCGTCGAGCACGGGGCGGTCGAGCAGGTCCTCGGTGACCCGCAGGACGACTACACCCGCCTGCTCCTCGACTCCACCCCGCGCCCCGGCTGGCGCCCGGTCGCCCTAGTCTGAGCGGCCGGTGCCGTGTCGGGATACCCGGTCGACCGGGTATCCCGTCGCTGGACAGCCGTTGCAACGGCCGACAAGCGGCAGGAGTCCCTGTCGAGTCCCGGAGCCCGGCCCGGATGTCAGTCGACGGCGGTCGGCGCGTTGGCGGCCTTGACCAGCCGTACCTCGGGCGTGGCCGGCACCTCGTCGGCGAGGAACCAGCGGAAGGCGAGGTTGCCGCGGGCGTGGTCGATCGTGGTGATCGCGTTGGGGTGCTCGAGCTGCGTGCGCGCGATGACGACGGTGACGGTGCCGTCGGCGTTGGGGACGGCGGTCCCGTGGTTGAGCGAGACCCGGCCGTCGGTGAGGTTGTGGGCGGCCATGAACTGGTTCCAGATGATGACGTTCCAGAAGCGGCAGGCCGGCGGCCGGTGGGTCACCACGAGCGCCTCGTCCTCGGCGAGGTCGTAGCTGCCGAAGGAGTAGCAGGCGTCGGTCGCCGACCAGCCGAAGTTGAAGTCGGGGACCCGGTAGGGGTCGCCGAAGTCGTTGGCGAGCTGGGTGATCTCGTGGCCGAGCGTGCTGTGGTCGTCGGTGCGCACGCCCACCGAGAGCGGCACGATCGCGAACATCGTGCGCAGCCAGGTGAGCGTCGACCGCAGCGCGCGGGCGGTCTCGGCGTCGCCGTTGCGCACCGGCCCTGGCTCGTCGAGGACCTCGACCTCCCAGGTCACCCGCCGCCCGCGCCCGGGATCGACCTGGTAGTCGCGGGTCATCGCCGCGGCGGTGTCCTCGGCGAGCTCGACGAAGGCGCCGTCGTACCCCTCCGGCCGCCGCGGCCCCATCATCAGCTCGAAGCGTCCGTCCGCGTCGAAGGTCAGGTCGTCGTCGTTGACGACGCCGATCACCCGGTCCGACCACGCGCCGGGGGAGGGCTCGTTGTAGACGGTGATCGAGAAGTAGACGCTGTCGCCGCGCTGACCCGTGACCCGATAGGTACGGCGGGGGTCGAGCACCACGAAGGCGTACCAGGAGTCGCTGTTGTCCCCGCCCCAGCGGCGGTCGCGGCGGAACGGCGTGTTGACGTCGACGAACGTCGGCCGGCTCGGGTCCGGGAAAAGATAGGTGTCGAGCCCGACGCCGAGCACGGTCGCCAGCGCGCGGTAGCCGTCGGCGACGGCCTGGGCGCCCGCGACGGCACGGTCGCCGGTGAGGAAGCTGGACTCCAGGTCGCGCAGCCCGTCGAGCAGCTCGTGCCAGGCGGCGGTCGACTCGTGGGTGTCGGTCATGGGGCGATCCCTTCGAGGAGCAGGCGGGTGGTGTGGTCGATCCAGGTGTCGTCGAGCTCCCCGTCCCCGCGGATGAGCAGGGCGAGCAGGGTGGTGCCGCCGATGGCCTCGACGAAGGCGTCGGGGTCGAGGTCGGCGCGGGCCTGGCCCGCGGCGACCGCGGCGGCGAGCCGCTCGCGGACCCGGCCGATCGGGCCGGCCTGGAAGCGCTCGAGCAGGGCGGCGTGCAGGGTCGGGTCGGTGGTCATCTCGCCCATCAGTCCGGGGACCGCGGCGCGTGCGACGGGGTCGGAGAAGACCGCGACGACGGTGCGCACCATGGTCCGCAGGTCGTCGGCGAGCTCGGCCGTGTGCGGGACCTCCATCCGGTCGTCGACCGGGAAGGCCGCCTCGTGCACGAGGTGCGCCTTGCTGCGCCAGCGCCGGTAGATCGCTGGCTTCGTCGTGCCGGCTCGTGCGGCGATGCCGGCGACGGTCAGGTCGGCGTACCCGGTCTCGACGAGGAGCTCGGCGGTCGCGGCGAGGACGGCGCGGTCGATGCGCCGGTCACGGGGTCGTCCAGGGGCTGTCGTCATTACGTGACGCAGAGTAACGTAACCGCCCGTGGTGCACCTCGACGACCTGACCCGCCCCCGCTTCTCGCCCGAGATCGAGGAGCTGCGCGGCCTGATGGCGACCATGGCCGAGGCCTGTCCGCTCGACGCCGCGGCCCTCCACGCGCAGGCCGCCGCGGAGACCGGCCTCGACGACTTCGGCGCCCGCGACTACGAGGAGCGGCTCGACGTCCTGCTCGCCGCGATCCGCGACATCGACGGGCTGCACGGCCCCGGGCAGGTCAACTTCCACGCGCAGCTGCTGCAGCTGCTCAAGAACCGGCTGCTGCTCACCGAGTACCTCACGCGCCACCCCGAGGCGCTCGAGGTCGAGCTCGCCGCACCGGTGATCATCGCCGGGCTCCCGCGGACCGGTACGACGCACCTGCACAATCTGCTGGCGGCCGGGCCGACCTTCCGCACCCTGCCCTACTGGGAGAGCGTCGAGCCGCTGCCGATGCCCGGCGAGGACGGCGTCGAGCCGCGCCGGGCCCGGATGGACATGGCCGTGGACTTCATGAACGCCGCGATGCCCTACTTCCCGCTCATGCACGAGATGACCACCGACCACGTGCACGAGGAGATCCAGCTCCTCGCCAACGACTTCTCCACGATGCTCTTCGAGACGCTGGGCGAGGTGCCGGCCTGGCGCGACTACTACCTCGCCCACGACCAGACCCCGCACTACGCGCACCTGCGCACCCAGCTCCAGGTGCTCCAGCACGCCCGTGGCGGCCGGCGCTGGCTCCTCAAGTCGCCGCAGCACCTCGAGCAGCTGCCCGTCCTCGCGCAGGTGTTCCCCCACGCCACCGTGGTGCTCACCCACCGCGACCCGGTGTCGGTGACCGTGTCGATGGTGACGATGATCGTCTACACCGCCCGGATGCACCGCGACCCGGTGCCGGCGCGGGAGATCGGGCGGGCCTGGGCGGATCGCCTCGCGATCATGCTCGACGCGGTCGTCCGGGACCGGGAGGTGCTCGCCCCCGAGCGCTCGGTCGACGTGCGGTTCGACGACTTCATGTCCGACGACCTCGCGACCGCGCAGCGGGTCTACGCGCTCGCCGGCGAGCCGGTCACCCCGGAGGCCCGGTCCGCGATGGCGGCGTACCTCGACGGACACCGCCGCGGCCACCTCGGCACCATTGACTACGCCCCCGCGGAGATCGGGCTCGACCCCGACGAGCTGCGCACCCGCTTCGCGCCGTACGTCGAGCGCTTCCTGGGCTGACGGGCTGACGCTAGGAGCACAGGCCGTTCTCGGCGGCGGTGCTCTTGTCGCCGTTGGGGTCCTTCGCGGTGATCGCGCCCTTGCCGAGCTTGCCGAGCGGCTCGTCGTTCTTGACCTTGTCCCACAGCTGCTGGGCATCGGGTGTGAGCTGCAGCCGGCCCCAGTTGGGATCGCCGACCGGGAAGTCGGTGGTCGGTGCGGTGACGAACTTGATGTTGTCGAGGTTGGCGTGGCGCACCGACATGGCGAGCTTGACCAGCTTGCCGGCGCTGGCGATGTCCGGGCTGGTCTCGATCGAGTCGGCGAGGCTGGACGCGAAGCCGTAGAGCTTGTCGGGCCGGGTCAGCGTGTCGGCCGACATCACCTTGCTGATCATCGAGGCGATGAAGGCCTGCTGACGCTTCATCCGGCCCAGGTCGGAGTTGGCCGTCGAGTGGCGCTCGCGGACGTACTGCAGCGCCCGGTCGCCGTCGAGGGTCTGGGTGCCGGCGTCGAAGTGGATGTGCGCCACCTCGTCGTCGATCGGCTCGGGGATGCAGACCTGGACGCCGTCGATGGCGTTGACCATGTCCTTGAAGCCGCCGAAGTTCAGGGTGATGTAGTCGTCGATGTAGACGCCGGTGACCGCCTCGACCTGGGCGACGGTGCAGTCCGGGCCGCCGACCGAGTAGGCCTCGTTCCACTGGACGTCGTCGGCGGCCGGGATGACGGTGTTGCCGTTGCGGCACTCGGGCCGGTCGACCAGGGTGTCGCGGGGGATCGAGATGCCGTAGATCGAGCGACGGCCGTCGGCGATGTGCAGCAGGATCGTCGTGTCCGACCCGCCCTCGCCGGCCTGGTTGTCGATGTCGCACCCGGCGCAGTCGCGGGTGTCGTTGCCCATCAGCAGGATGTTCATCTCGGACGTGGGCAACGGCTTCTTCTCGCGCTGCACCTGGTGCTCGATGGTCTCGCCCGTGGTGATGCCTCGGTCGATCCGTTGGTAGGCGAAGACCACGCCGGTGGCGGTGAGCAGCGCGACGACCAGCTCCGCCACGATGATCACGCGCAGCACCGACCGTCCACGACGACGTCGTCCGGCCACCCCACCCCTCCGTCCCTCCCCTGAGGGGGACAGCCTAGACGGGGGCTCCACGCGCACCCCCTCGCATCGTCGCTCCGACGAGGTGGGCGAACGCCTCCGGGGCGTCGAGGGCCGCGACGTGCCCGCTGCCCGGGAGCTCGCGGACGCGGTAGCCCCACCGCGCCCGGAGCGCCTCCGCCGCCTGACGCCGTACGCCGGGCGACCACGCGCCGTAGGTCACGGTGACCGGTCCGCAGGCGAGCGCGGGCGGCTGCGGCTCGAAGCCCTGGAGCATCTCCGGCTCGTGCAGCACCGCGCCGGCGAGCGGGGCGCCAGCGGCGGCGAGGGCGAGCCCCAGGGTCGCGCCGTCGCCCATGCCGACCACCCAGCACCCGGCGACCCGTGGCCGCAGCCAGGCGACCTCCCGGTCCAGGCCTCCGGTCCGCGGCGGGTCGAGGGCGACCACGTCGTGGCCGTCGCGCGGGCCGAGCAGGGGGATGACGAGGTCCCACACGGCGCTGGTCGTCCCGGTGCCGTGGAGGAGGACGACGCGGGCCATGGGCGGAGCGTAGGAGCGTGCGGGGAGCATCCGGGCCGTGTTCAACAGAACGTTACGGACCCGACGACCACCCGAAACAACCTGTGCGCCGACCGTGAAGGAGACGTCCTGTGGCGGTGTCCGATTTCCGCCAGAGGGTGTCGGTGGCATGGGCGAGGATGAACCCATGACGGCGACCACGAGACTCGACCCGGAGTCCTGCTACCGCGCGGTGAAGTCACGCGACCGGCGGTTCGACGGCGTGTTCTACACCGCCGTCCGGACCACGGGCATCTACTGCCGACCGTCGTGCCCGGCGCGGACCCCTGCCTTCCACAACGTGACGTTCCACCCGAGCGCGGCCTCGGCCCAGGCGGCCGGCTACCGGGCGTGCAAGCGCTGCCTGCCCGACGCCACCCCCGGCAGCCCGGACTGGGACGTCGCGGCGACGGCCGCCGGCCGGGCCATGCGCCTGATCGCCGACGGGGTCGTCGACCGCGACGGTGTCGACGGCCTCGCCGCGCGCGTCGGCTACACCGCCCGGCACCTCGGACGGATCCTCACCGCCGAGCTCGGCGCCGGCCCGCTGGCCCTCGCCCGCGCCCGCCGCGCCCAGACCGCTCGGGTGCTCATCGAGACCACCGACCTCACCTACGCCGACATCGCCTTCGCGGCGGGCTTCTCCAGCGTGCGGCAGTTCAACGACACCATCCGCGAGGTCTACGCCTCCTCGCCGACCGAGCTGCGCGGACGTCGCGGCGGCCGGCCCGCGACGGGCACCGTCACCATGCGGCTCGCCGTCCGGACGCCGTACGCCGGCCGTGCGCTGCTCGACTTCCTCGCCCTGCGCGCGGTCCCGGGCGTCGAGGCGGCGGGGGAGGGCTGGTACGCCCGCACCCTGGCGCTGCCCCACGGCTCCGGCACGGTCCGGCTCGAGCTCCCCGACGTCGCCGAGCCCGGCGGCACGGCGTTCGCGACCGCGACGTTCCGGCTCGAGGACTTGCGCGACACCGCGGCCGCGACCGAGCGCGTGCGCCGGCTGCTCGACGCGGACTGCGACCCGGTCGCGGTGGCCGACGCGTTCGCCGGCGACCCGCTCGTCGGTCCGCTCGTCCGGCGCTGGCCGGGGCTGCGCGTGCCCGGTCACGTCGACGGCCACGAGATCGCGGTGCGCGCGGTGCTCGGCCAGCAGGTCAGTGTGGCCGGGGCGCGCACCGTCGCCGGACGGCTGGTCGCCGCGCACGGACGCCCGCTCGCGCCGCCGGTCGCCCAGCCGGAGGACGGCCTCACCCACCTCTTCCCCGACGCCGGCACGATCGCGACGCTCGAGCCCGAGGAGCTGCCGATGCCGCGCAGCCGCGGCCGTGCGCTCGTCGGCCTCTGCGCGGCGCTGGCGGACGGGACCATCGCCCTGGACCGCGGACCGGATCGCGACCAGGTGCGCAGTGCCCTCCTCGCCATCCCCGGCATCGGGCCCTGGACCGCCGACTACGTCGCGCTGCGCGCCCTCGGCCACCCCGATGTCTTCCTGCCGACCGACATCGGCATCCGCGACGCGCTGCGAGGGCTCGGGCGCGACCCGGCCGATGCGGCCCGGCTCGCGGAGGCGTGGCGACCGTGGAGGTCCTATGCCCAGCTCTACCTCTGGCAGACTCACTCATCGAAGGAGCAGTGACATGTGGACCGTCGTCGACTCACCCGTGGGGCCGCTGCGGCTCGTGGAGCACAACGGCGCGATCACCGCGATCGAGTTCTCCCCGTTCGCCGATCGTGACGGCCGGCCTCGGGGTCAGCAGCAGGACGACCACCCGGTCCTGGTCGAGGGCGCGCGCCAGCTCGCGGCGTACTTCGACCGCGACCTCAAGGAGTTCGACCTCCCGCTCGCGCCCGCCGGCAGCGACTTCCAGAAGCGCGTGTGGGACCAGCTGCTCGGCGTCGGCTGGGGCGAGACCGCGTCGTACGGCGAGATCGCGCACCGGCTCGGCATGACCAACGCGGCGTCCCGCGCGGTCGGTCTGGCCAACGGCCGCAACCCGATCCCGATCGTGATCCCGTGCCACCGGGTGATCGGCGCCGACGGCACGCTCACCGGCTATGCCGGCGGGCTCGAGCGCAAGCAGCTCCTGCTCTCGCTCGAGGTCGACGGGCTGTTCTAGCGCGCGTCTGATGCGCGTGTGCCTGCTCGAGCCGGCCAGCGCCTGTAACGCCTGGTTACTCGCTGTTCCCACGGTGCTGCAACGCCCTGGGAACAAGCCGTAACCAGGCGTTACAGACCCCTGCACCCGCGAGGCAGGCAGGCAGCCTCGGTCAGCCCTCGGCGGCGGCCCGGCGCAGCGACTCCGAGAGCCGCTCGGCGGCGGCGAGGACGGCGGGGGCGTGCATGCGGCCGGGCTGGCGGGACAGGCGCTCGAGCGGCCCGGAGACGGACACGGCGGCGATCACCTTGCCGCCGGGGGACCGGACCGGTGCCGACACCGACGCGACGCCCTGCTCACGCTCGCCGACGGACTGCGCCCAGCCTCGACGGCGGATGCCGGAGAGAGCGGCGGCCGAGAAGGCGGCGTTCTGGAGGCCCCGGTGCATCCGCTCCGGGTCCTCCCACGCCAGCAGCACCTGGGCGGCGGAGCCGGCGCGCATGGTCAGCTGCGAGCCGACCGGGATCGTGTCGCGCAGGCCGCTCGGTCGCTCGGCGGCGGCCACGCAGACGCGGTGGTCGCCCTGGCGTCGCCAGAGCTGGGCCGACTCGCCGGTGATGTCCCGGAGCCGGGCCAGCACCGGGCCCGCCGTGGCGAGCAGGCGGTCCTCGCCGGCGGCTGCGGACAGCTCGGCCAGCCGCGGGCCGAGGATGAAGCGTCCCTGCATGTCGCGGGCGACGAGACGGTGGTGCTCGAGCGCGACGGCGAGCCGATGAGCGGTGGGACGGGCCAGGCCGGTGCCCGCGACGAGGCCGGCGAGCGTGGCCGGTCCGGACTCGAGAGCCGTGAGCACGAGGGCGGCCTTGTCGAGGACGCCGACGCCACTGGAGTTGTCCATATGGCAATACTGTCGTCTCAGATCATGGGATGCAAGTAGTACGCTCCGCCTGTATCAGGGATCACGACGTACCCATCGATGTGGATGGGCTTCCGGTGACCCACCCGTGCTGAGGAGAGAGAGCCATGGGCAAGACCCTGTCGGAGAAGGTGTGGGACGAGCATGTCGTCCGGTCGGTCGACGGGGAGCCGGACCTCCTCTTCATCGACCTCCACCTCATCCACGAGGTGACCTCGCCGCAGGCCTTCGACGGACTGCGGCTCGCGGGCCGGCAGGTACGCCGCCCCGACCTGACCCTCGCGACCGAGGACCACAATGTCCCGACCCTCGACTGGGACAAGCCGATCGCCGACCCGGTCTCGCGCACCCAGGTCGAGACGCTGCGCAAGAACTGCGAGGAGTTCGGCGTCCGGCTCCACCCGCTCGGTGACATCGAGCAGGGCATCGTCCACGTCGTCGGTCCGCAGCTCGGCCTGACCCAGCCCGGCATGACGATCGTCTGCGGCGACTCGCACACCTCGACCCACGGCGCCTTCGGTGCGATCGCACACGGCATCGGCACGTCCGAGGTCGAGCACGTGCTCGCGACCCAGACGCTCCCGCAGGCCCGTCCCAAGACGATGGCCGTGACCGTCAACGGCAGCCTCCCCGAAGGGGTGACCGCGAAGGACCTGATCCTCTACCTGATCACCCAGACCGGCACCGGCGGTGGCCAGGGCTACATCGTCGAGTACCGCGGCGAGGCCATCCGCGAGCTCTCGATGGAGGCGCGGATGACCGTGTGCAACATGAGCATCGAGTGGGGCGCGAAGGCCGGCATGATCGCTCCCGACGATGTCACCTTCGCCTACCTGAAGGACCGCCCCGAGTCGCCGAAGGGCGAGGAGTGGGACGCCGCGGTCGCGCACTGGCGCACGCTGGTCACCGACGAGGACGCGGAGTTCGACCGCGAGATCGTCATCGAGGCCGCCGACGTGACGCCGTGGGTCACCTGGGGCACCAACCCCGGTCAGGGCGCGCCGCTCGGTGGATCGGTGCCGGCGCCGGGCGACTTCGAGGACGAGATCGACCAGGTCGCGGCGACCAACGCCCTGCGGTACATGGACCTCGAGGCCGGCACCCCCCTGCGCGAGGTCAGGATCGACACCGTCTTCGTCGGCTCCTGCACCAACGGCCGCATCGAGGACCTGCGACTCGCGGCCGAGGTCATCAAGGGCCACCAGGTCGCCGAGGGCACCCGCATGCTCGTCGTTCCCGGCTCCGCGCGGGTCCGGCTGCAGGCCGAGGACGAGGGCCTCGACCTGGTCTTCAAGGAGGCCGGCGCCGAGTGGCGTGGAGCGGGATGCTCGATGTGCCTGGGCATGAACCCCGACACGCTGTCGCCGGGCGAGCGCAGCGCCTCGACCTCCAACCGCAACTTCGAGGGACGCCAGGGCAAGGGCGGGCGCACCCACCTCGTCTCGGTGCCGGTCGCCGCGGCGACCGCGATCCGCGGCACCCTCTCGTCCCCTGCTGATCTCCTCACCGTTGGGAGCAACTGACATGGAGAAGTTCACGAGCCACACGGGCATCGGCGTCCCGCTGCGTCGCAGTGACGTCGACACCGACCAGATCATCCCGGCCGAGTACCTCAAGCGGGTCTCGCGCACCGGCTTCGAGGACGGACTCTTCGCCGCCTGGCGCAACGACCCGTCGTTCGTGCTCAACAACCCGGCGTACTCCGCGGGCTCGGTGCTCGTCGCCGGACCCAACTTCGGCACCGGGTCGTCGCGCGAGCACGCGGTCTGGGCCCTGCAGAACTACGGGTTCAAGGCCGTCATCTCGCCGCGCTTCGGCGACATCTTCCGCGGCAACTCCGGCAAGGCCGGGCTGCTCACCGGACGGGTCGACGAGAAGGTCGTGCAGCGGCTGTGGGACTACCTCGAGGAGCACCCGGGCGCGAGCGTCACGGTCGACCTCGAGGCCCGCACGGTCAGTGCCGGCGAGGGCCCCGACCGGATCGAGGACTCCTTCGACATCGACGACTACACGCGCTGGCGGCTGCTCGAGGGTCTCGACGACATCGGCATCACGCTGGGTCACGAGGGTGACATCGCGGCGTACGAGTCGACCCGCCCGAGCTGGAAGCCGAAGACGCTGCACGGCGTCGGCTGACCACGCATCGTCACGGTCCGTGAGGCCGGGTTTTCCCAAGCAGGACTGGGGATTCCCGGCCTCGTGGCATTTCGGGCGACCAATCTTCGGGGCCGCTGAAAGCGTGAAATCTCCACGGTTGACAGGGGATCGGCATCTGATCGGTGTCGAAAAACATGTCAAAAACACACCGCAAAACACGCCTTGGTGATTGTGAGTGTGGCCACGAATACCTAGCGTGCGTTGAAGAATGTCGAGCACGGGCTCGACCATGTTCAGTTCATTGAAGGGAAGACAGTGAACAAGTCAGAGTTCATCGACGCACTCTCGGCGCGATTCGACGGGAACAAGAAGGCCGCTTCGCACGCCCTCGAGTCCGTGCTGGACACGATCACGCGTGAGGTCGCCAAGGGCGAGAAGGTCGCGATCACCGGCTTCGGCTCCTTCGAGAAGCGGGTCCGCGAGGCCCGCTGGGTCCGCAACCCGCAGACGGGTGCGCGGATCAAGGCCAAGAAGACCTCGGTGCCGAAGTTCACCGCTGGTGCGGACCTCAAGAACGTCGTCTCCGGCGCGAAGAAGCTCCCGAAGCTCACCGTGACCGCATCGGCCGGTGCGGCCAAGAAGGCAGCGGCTCCGGCCAAGAAGGCGGCCGCTGCTGCCAAGAAGGCGGCTCCGGCGAAGAAGGCCGCTCCGGCCAAGAAGGCGGCACCGGCCAAGAAGGCGGCACCGGCGAAGAAGGCGGCACCGGCGAAGAAGGCCGCACCGGCCAAGAAGGCTCCGGCCAAGAAGGCCGCTCCCGCCAAGAAGGCGCCGGCGAAGAAGGCTCCCGCCAAGAAGGCCCCGGCCAAGAAGGCGGCACCCGCCAAGAAGGCGCCGGCCAAGAAGGCTCCGGCCAAGCAGGCGGCACCGGCCAAGAAGGCGCCGGCCAAGAAGGCTCCCGCCAAGAAGGCCCCGGCCAAGAAGGCCGCCAAGAAGGCCTGACGCTCCACCGACGACGAAGGGCCCCACCCGACCGGGTGGGGCCCTTCGTCGTTCCGGACCGCGAGTCAGACGAGGTCGGCCGCGAGCGCCGCCGTGCGCCGACCGAGCCCCAGGGCGGACGCCGCCCGGAGGTCCGCCAGGTTGTCGACGTCCTGCCGCACCGACGCCGGGACCCCGGTCAGCTGACGGGCGCCGGTGTCGAGGTGCTCCTCCCGCGACCCGGGGCCGAAGCGTGGGTCGAACTCGTCGAGCGCGGCGACGTAGAGCGTCGTGCCGACGCCGTCGGCATCGGGGACGAACCACGGCCGCGACGGGTCGACCCGCGCCAGGGTGGCGTCGAGGTCGGCCGATCGCAGCGCCGGGAGGTCGGCGCACATCGCGACCGGCACCAGGCCCGGCCAGCGGCGCCCGGCCTCGGCGGCGGCCTGGCGCAGGCTGCCGTTGAGGTCGTCGCTCACGCCGTCGGGGATCGCCGCCGCGCCCAGGGCCGTCAGCGCCCGGGAGAAGTGGGCGTCGTCGGTCACGACGAGGACCGCTCCGACGAGGCTGGCCTCGAGGCAGGCGACGACGGCGTCCTGGGCGAAGGCCTCGGCCAGCTCGCGGCGTACGTCGGGGTCGAGGCCCACGAGGCGCGACTTGCCGATCGCCGGGGGCTTCACCGGGACCAGGACCACGTACTGCTGCTCGGACATCGCCCCTGATCCTGTCAGGCCCCGGGAACGGGGACACGACCGAGTAGCCTGCGCACGTGGCGGTTCGGAAGATGCAGGAGAAGCAGAGCTGGGCGTGGCACCTCGCCGAGCCCATCGTGCGGGCGGCACTGGTGTCGACCACCAAGCACGAGTGGATCGACGGGGACAACATCCCCGCGAGCGGCGGCTGCATCATCGTGCTCAACCACGTCTCGCACGTCGACCCGCTGACGGCGGCCCACCTGGTCTACGACCACGGGCGGCTGCCGCACTACCTCGCGAAGTCGGGCCTGTTCAGGAACAAGGCGCTGGGCGCGTTCTTCCGGGCAGCGGGCCAGATCCCGGTCGAGCGGCTGAGCAAGAACGCCGCCGGTGCCTTCGACGCCGCCGTCGAGGCGGTGCACGACGGCAAGTGCGTCGTGGTCTACCCCGAGGGCACCATCACCCGCGATCCCGACGGCTGGCCGATGACCGGCAAGTCCGGCGCGGCGCGGATCGCGCTCGAGACCGGATGCCCGGTGATCCCGGTCGGGCAGTGGGGCGCGCAGCAGCTGCTCGCGCCGTACGCGAAGAAGCCCGACCTCTACCCCCGCAAGCTCGTGACCATGAAGGTCGGCAAGCCCCTCGACCTCAGCGATCTGGCAGCCAAGGAGCCGCGGACGCTCGCGGTCGTCCAGGAGGCGACCGACCGGATCATGGCCTCGATCACCGCGCTCGTCGAGGAGGTGCGCGGCGCGACCGCACCGGCCGAGCGCTTCGACATGAAGAAGGCCGGCGTGCGCCAGACCGGCAACCCCAACAAGCTCCCCGGAAAGGACGCCTGAATGAGCAAGGTCGCGGTCTTCGGAGCGGGCTCGTGGGGGACGGCGTTCTCGATCGTGCTCGCGGACGCCGGCAACGACGTGACGATCTGGGCGCGCCGCGAGGAGCTCGCCCAGAGCATCAACGACCGTCGGGAGAACACCGAGTACCAGCCCGGAATCGAGCTGCCCGAGTCGATCAGCGCGACCCACGACATCGAGAAGGCCGCGCACGACGCGGACCTCGTCGTCCTGGCGACGCCGTCGCAGACGCTGCGGGACAACCTCGCCGAGTGGGCGCCGTACGTCGACGACCGCGCCGTCTTCGTGTCCCTGATGAAGGGCGTCGAGCTCGGCACGCTCAACCGGATGAGCGAGGTGATCCAGCAGGTCACCGGCGCCGGACCCGAGCGGATCGCAGTGGTCAGCGGACCCAACCTGTCCAAGGAGATCTCGCGCCGCGAGCCGGCCGCCTCGGTGGTCGCCTGCCAGGACGAGTCCGTCGCCAAGCTGCTGCAGGCGCGGGTGCACTCACCGGCGTTCCGGCCCTACACCAGTGTCGACGTGCTGGGCTGCGAGCTCGGCGGCGCCTACAAGAACGTCGTCGCGCTCGCCGTCGGCATGGCGGTCGGGCTCGGCTTCGGCGACAACACGACCGCGTCGGTGATCACCCGCGGCCTCGCCGAGACCGCGCGGCTGGCGATGGCGCTCGGCGCCAACCCGCTGACCCTGATGGGCCTCGCCGGCCTCGGTGACCTGGTGGCCACCTGCTCCTCGCCGCTCTCGCGCAACCGCACCTTCGGCGAGAAGCTCGGGCAGGGCATGACCACCGAGGAGATCTACGCGACCACGCGGCAGGTCGCTGAGGGCGCGAAGTCCTGCTCGTCGCTCCTCGCGCTCGCCGAGCGCACCGGCGTCGACGCCCCGCTCGCGGAGCACGTCGACGCGGTCGTCGCCGGCCGCATGGGTCCGCAGCAGATGATGGACTCGCTGATCTCGCGGGAGACCAAGGCGGAGACCGACTGAGGCTCCGGCTCAGTCGCCGAGCGGCGCCAGCGCCTGCTCGAGGTCGGCCCAGAGGTCCTCGACGTCCTCGACGCCCACGGAGAGGCGGACCAGGCCCTCGGGGATGGTCCGCGGCTCGGCCTTCCAGCGCCGACGGCGCTCCAGCGTCGACTCGACGCCACCCAGGGACGTGGCGTGCACCCAGAGCTCGGTGGTCCGGCACAGCAGGTCGGCCGAGAGCTCACCCTTCGTGAGCACGATCGACACGATCGCGCCGAAGCCGGGGTAGCGGACCTCGGAGAGCGCCGGGTGACCGCCGAGCCGGCGGACCAGCTCCGCGGCGTTCTGCTGGGCGCGCTCGACCCGCAGGTGCAGCGTGCGCAGGCCACGGGCGGCCAGCCACGCCTCGAGCGTGCCCGGGACAGCCCCGAGCAGGTCGCGACGGCCCTTGAGCACGGCGTAGAGCTCGTCGTTCGCCGTGACGACGGCGCCGAGGAGGGCGTCGCTGTGGCCGGCGAGGTACTTGGTGGCCGAGTGGACGACGATGTCGGCGCCCATCGTCAGCGGCCGCTGGTTGATCGGCGTCGCGAAGGTGTTGTCGACGACGACGTACGCGCCGGCCGCGTGCGCGGCCTCGCTGATCGCCGCGATGTCGGCGAGCTCGAGCGCGGGGTTCGTGGGGGACTCGAACCACACCAGTGCGGCGTCCTCGACCGCCGCCACCACGGCCTCGGTGTCGGTGATGTCGACGAGCTTCGTGCGGATCCGGCCGCGGCTCTCCAGGTCGGCGAGCTCGAGGAGCGTGCCCGTGTAGGAGTGCGCGGGCGCCACCACGAGCGCGTCGTGGCCGACCAGGTCGAGGACCGTCGTGGTCGCGGCCATACCCGTGGAGAACGCGAGCGCGCGACCACCCTCCAGCGCCCCGAGCGTGTCCTCGAACGCGCTCCAGGTCGGGTTGCCGTAGCGGCCGTACTCCCGGTCGCCGCCCGCGACGTACGTCGACGCCATCATCAGCGGGTGGTTGAGCGGCTGGTCCGGCTCGTGCGGCGGCCGGCCGGTGGTCACGGCGAGTGTGGCGGGGCGCAGATCACGCGAGTCCTCGGGCATGGGCGCAAGGCTAGGTGGATAGGGTCGTGCCGATGAACTCCCCATCGGGTCGGGCGTCCCGCAAGCCCCGCGTCGCCGTCGTCTTCGGCGGCCGGTCCAGCGAGCACGCGATCTCGTGCGTGACCGCAGGCAGCGTGCTCGCCGCGATCGACCGTGACGTCTACGACGTGGTGCCGATCGGCATCGCCACCGACGGCCGGTGGGTGCTCGAGGCCGGCGACCCGGAGCGGCTGCGGATCACCGGCGCCGACCGGCTGCCGAGCGTCGACGGCGACCGCGCCACGATCGCGCTGGTGCCCGAGGCCAGCACGACCGACCTGGTCGTCACCGAGCCGTCGCAGCCGCCGCAGACCCTCGGCGAGGTCGACGTCGTCTTCCCGCTGCTGCACGGGCCGTGGGGTGAGGACGGCACCATCCAGGGCATGTTCGAGATGGCCGGGGTGCGCTACGTCGGCGCCGGCGTGCTGGCCTCCGCGGTCAGCATGGACAAGGCCTACATGAAGATCGTGCTGGCGGCGGCCGGCCTCCCGGTGCTCCCGTCGACGACCGTGACCGCCCGCCAGTGGGAGCAGGACGAGGTCGGCTGCCGCGAGCGTGCGGACGAGCTGGGCTACCCGCTCTTCGCCAAGCCCACCCGCGGCGGCTCCAGCATCGGCATCTCCAAGGTGCACGACGCGTCCGAGCTCGCCGCCGCGATCGACGAGGCGCTGCGCTACGACCCCAAGGTCCTGCTGGAGGCGTACGCCGCGGATGGCCGCGAGATCGAGTGCGGCGTGCTGCAGGCGCTCGACGGCACCCCGGAGACCAGCCTCCCGGCCGAGCTGCGGGTCGGCGGCGACCACGAGTTCTACGACTTCGAGGCCAAGTACCTTCCCGACCAGCAGACCGAGATCGACATCCCGGCCGACCTGCCCGAGGAGGTCACCGCCCGGATCCGCGAGCTCTCCGTCCAGGCCTTCGAGGCCGTCGGCTGCGAGGGACTGGCCCGGGTCGACTTCTTCGTGCTCCCCGACGGCCGCCTGGTGATCAACGAGATCAACACGATGCCCGGCTTCACGCCGACCTCGATGTACCCGCAGATGTGGGCCGCCTCCGGAGTCGACTACCCGGCGCTCGTGGACCGGCTGATCCGGCTCGCGCTGGCGCGCGACACCGGGCTGCGCTGAACCTCGCCCCGGTCAGGCGAGGCAGCGGTCCTCGACCCTGGAGTGGTCACGCACGACGTCGGTGAGCCCGGTGAGCAGCCCGGCCGGCTCGTCGTAGTCGTCGGGCACGACCACCTGCACCCGAGGCCGCCTCCCGTCGGTGGTGAACGTGGTGTGGTCGTCCGACTCCTGCACGATCCAGTCGAGGCCGTTCACCGTCGTGCACTTCGGTACGTCGGTCAGGTCGACGGCGCCGACCCCGCAGGTCAGCACGATCGCGGGATCTCCCCATGCGGCGCCGTACGCCGTCGCGCCAGTGACCTCCGTCGACTTCTCGCCGTCGAGGGTGGCGGGCAGTCCGGTCACGATGTCCCTGCACGCGGTGTCCTGGGCGGCCGGGAGGTCGGGTCGATCGATCTCCGGTGGCCCGCTGTCGCAGCCTGACGCCCCGAGCAGCACGGCGCACACGACGACGCCCCGCGTCCAGACGGAGGCGGGGCGTCGGCGTACGCGCGCTGGCACGGTCAGATGTGCACGACCGGGCAGGTGAGCGTGCGGGTGATGCCGTCGAGGTTCTGGACCTTCGAGACGACCAGCTTGCCGAGCTCGTCGACATTGCGGGCCTCGGCACGCACGATCACGTCGTAGGGACCCGTGACGTCCTCGGCCAGGGTCACGCCCTTGACCTGGGCGATCGCCGAGGCGACCTCGGCGGCCTTGCCGACGTCGGTCTGGATCAGGATGTACGCCTGGACGACCATCGTGCTCTCCCTGCTGGTTAGTTCTGGTCGGGCATGTGTCGTGCTTGTGACGGCCAACCTACCGTGAGGTAGTGGGCCCGTCATCTGGTGGGATGGCCTCATGCCGATCGCCCCAGACGCCACGCTTGCCGACGTCGGCGAGTTCGCCCTGATCTCCGAGCTCGTCGGGCTGTTCCCGCAGGGGGAGCAGGTGCTGGTGGGGCCCGGTGACGACGCCGCCGTGCTCCGCGTGCGGAGCGGGCACGTGGTGGTCTCCACCGACCTCATGGTCGAGGGGCGCCACTTCCGCCGCGACTGGGCCTCCGCGGAGGACGTCGGCCACCGGGCCGCCGCGCAGAACCTCTCCGACATCAACGCGATGGGTGGGCGGGCTACCTCCCTGACCGTCGGCCTCGGCGCGCCCGGGGACCTGCCCGCCGCCTGGGCGATCGACTTCGCCCGCGGGTTCGCCGACGAGTGCGCGCTGGTCGGCGCAAGCGTCGTCGGCGGCGACCTCACCCGCTCCTCGGAGATCGTGGTCGCCGTGACCGTGCTCGGCGCCGTCACCGAAGCCCCGGTGCTGCGCTCCGGCGCACGCCCCGGCGACGTGCTCGCGCTCTGCGGGCGCCAGGGCTGGGCCGCCGGCGGCCTCGCGGTCCTCGGTCGCGGCTTCCGGTCCCCGCGGGTCCTCGTCGAGGCCTACCGGCGCCCGGCGCCGCCGTACGACGCGGGCCGGCTGGCCGCCGAGGCCGGTGCGACCTCCATGATCGACGTCTCCGACGGCCTCCTGGCCGAGGCCGGCCACCTCGCCGCCGACTCCGCCGTCGCGATCGACGTGCACGCGGCGGCGTTCGACGTGCCCGAGCCCCTGCACGCCGTCGGCGCCGCGGTCAACGCCGACCCGGTCAGCTTCATCCTCGGCGGCGGCGACGACCACGCCCTGCTCGCGACCTTCCCGGACGTCGCCGCCGTCCCCGACGGCTGGTCGGTGATCGGCGCGGTCGCCGAGGGGGAGGGCGTCACCGTCGACGGAGCGGCGTACGACGGCCCCACCGGCTGGACCCACTTCTGAGACGTCGCCGCAGCGGGTTTCCCCGGCTGCCCGGGGAAACCCGCCCGACACGCCGAGGACGACCGGCGCGTCGGGCGGGTTCTGGCTGACGAGCGCAACGGGTGCGACTCGTGGGACGACCCGAGGCACGATGCCGGACGAGCGGGGGGCTGGGCGCCGGTGGCCTGGAGGCATGCAAAAGGCCCCGACCGGATGGTCGGGGCCTCAGCGGAGAGTGCTCAGGTCAGCGAGTGACCTTGCCGGCCTTGAGGCAGCCGGTGCACACGTTGAGACGCTTCGGGGTGCCGTTGACGGTCGCCCGGACGCGCTGGATGTTGGGGTCGAAGCGACGCTTCGTGATCTTGCGCGACCACGGTCGGTTGTTGCCGAAGCCGGGCTTCTTGGCGCAGATGTCGCAGACGGCAGCCACCGTGTACTCCTGGAACGATCGGGATCAGAACGAAGGGCCCGCTGGGCGGGCAACCGCACAAGAGTATCCGATGCCCACCCCGAGCCCGAAATCGAGCAGCGGCCACTAGGGTTCGGCGTCATGGAGGCGACCCCCCGTAGCGGTGCGATCACTCTAGGGGTGGTCCTCCGGTTCGTGGACATCGCCACCGACGCGCTCGCCGGCGCGCGTGAGGAGATCGACGCCCTCAACGTCTACCCGGTGCCCGACGGCGACACCGGCACCAACATGTTCCTCACCGTCTCCGCCGCCCGCGACGCCGTGCGGGAGCAGACGGGTGGGGACCCGGGGGCAGAGCTCGGGCCCGCGCTGACGGCCTTCGCCCGCGGGGCGCTGCTCGGCGCCCGCGGCAACTCCGGGGTGATCCTCAGCGAGATGCTCGGTGCGATCGTCCGCCGGATCTCCGCCGCACGTCCCGACGAGCGCAACGCCCAGGTGATGGCCGACGCGCTCCGCAGCGCGACCGAGGCCAGCTATGCCGCCGTCGGTACGCCGGTCGAGGGCACGATGCTCACCGTCACCCGGGCCGCCAGCGAGGCGGCCGCCGTCGCCGCCGCGGCGCCGAGGGCGCGGGCGCGCGACGTCTTCACCGCCGCGGCCGCCGGCGCCCGCGAGGCGCTCGCCCGCACGCCCGAGCAGCTGCCGGCCCTGGCCGAGGCGGGCGTGGTCGACGCCGGCGGACGCGGGGTCAGCGTGATCCTCGACGCCGCCGAGACCGTCCTCACGGGGCGCCGCCCCAGCCCGGTCACCTCGCCGATCGGCAGCCGGCACATCCCGATCCCGCAGCAGGCGACCGAGGGCGACCTGAGTCCCGACGGGCCCGCGTACGAGGTGATGTACCTCCTCGACGCCGACGACGCGGCCGTCCCCGGCCTCCGGTCGACCCTCGCGGGCCTCGGCGACTCCCTCGTGGTCGTCGGCGGCGACGGCCTCTGGAACGTCCACGTGCATGTCGACGACGTCGGCGCCGCGATCGAGGCCGGCATCGTCGCCGGCCGCCCCTACCGGATCCGGGTCACCCACTTCGCCGAGCAGGTGGAGGAGGCGCGCCGGCGCCCGGCCGCGACGCGCGTGGGCCGTCGGGTGGTCGCGGTCGCCGCCGGTCCCGGCCTGCGCGCGCTCTTCGAGGAGGCCGGCGCCGTGGTCGTCGACGGCGGCCCCGGCCGGCGTCCGTCGACCGGGGAGGTGCTCGCCGCGATCACCGAGTGCGCCGCCGCCGAGGTGATCGTGCTGCCCAACGACCCCGACTCGATGCGCGTGGCCGAGATCGCCGCCCGGACCGCCGAGGCCGACGCCGACGGCGCCGTCCGCGTGGCCGTGATCCCCACCGAGGCCCAGGTCACCGGACTGGCCGCGATCGCCGTGCACGAGCCCGGCCGCGCCTTCGCCCAGGACGTCCTCGAGATGACCGCCACCGCCCGGCACGCGCGCCAGGGCGCCGTCACAGTCGCGGCGCGGCAGGCGATGACGATGGCCGGCCCGTGCGAGCCCGGCGACGTCCTCGGCGTCGTCGCGGGCGACTTCGCCGTCGTCGGCTCCGACCTGTACGCCGTCGCCGTCGACGTGCTCGACCGCCTCCTCGGCGGCGGTGGCGAGCTGGTCACGATCGTCGCGGGCGGCGAGGACGCCGAGGGGTCGCTGGCCACCCGCTGCGCCGGCTGGGTCGAGGACCGTCACCCGGCTGTCGACGTCGTGGTGTACGACGGTGGCCAGGAGCGCTACCCGCTCCTGATGTCGGTCGAGTGAGGGGGCGCGCACGGTGATCGGTCTCGACTCGCCCGTCGGCGCCGTCCTGGGGGACCACAAGAAGAAGAGCGACGCCATCGAGGAACGGCTCGGCATCAGGACCGTCGGCGACCTGCTCCACCACTTCCCGCGCCGCTACATCCGCACCGGCGAGCTGACCCGCGTCGACGGTCTGCACGAGGGGGAGATGCTCACCATCTCGGGCCGGCTCGGCGAGCCCGAGCTCAAGCCCTACAACGACCGCCGCACCGGCCGCACGGCCTACCGCGTCGAGACCGAGGTGTACGCCGACGGCGCCCGGCTCCAGATGTCCTTCTTCGCCAAGTCGCGCGGCGTCGCGGAGTGGAACCAGCGCCGGTTGGCGGAGGGCCGGCGCGGGATCTTCCTCGGCAAGGTCGGCCGGTTCCGCAGCACCTGGCAGCTCACCAACCCGCAGATGGTGCTCTTCGGCGACGGCGGCGAGGACCTCGCCGAGCTGTCCCTGGACGCCCTGCGCGCCTTCTACCCGATCTACCCACTCACCAAGAGCGTCGACTCGTGGGACCTCCAGAAGGCCATCGCGTTCGCGCTCACGGTCGTCGACGACGTGCCGGACCTCCTGCCCGCCGAGGTCCGGGAGCGCTACGACCTCCTCGACGCCCGGCGTGCGCTGGAGCTGATCCACGCGCCGAACGACTACGCCGAGATCACCCGGGCCCAGCAGCGCTTCCGGTTCGAGGAGGCGCTGGTCACCCAGCTCGTGCTCGCCCGGCGCCGCCGCGAGGTGCACGCCCTCGGCGCCCGGTCCCGCACCGGCGGGGGTGGGCTGCTCGCCGCGTTCGACGAGCGGCTCCCCTTCGAGCTCACCGCCGGGCAGCGCGAGATCGGCGCGGAGATCGAGGCCGACCTGGCCCAGGACCACCCGATGAACCGCCTCCTCCAGGGCGAGGTCGGCTCCGGCAAGACCCTCGTCGCGCTCCGGGCGATGATCCGCGTCGTCGACTCCGGGGGCCAGGCCGCGCTGCTCGCCCCCACCGAGGTGCTCGCCCAGCAGCACCACCGCTCGATCACCGCGATGCTCGGCGACCTCGCGTCCGGTGGCATGCTCGGCGGTGCGGCCGACGCCACCAACGTCGAGCTCCTCACCGGCTCGATGACGAAGGCCCAGCGCACCGCGCCGATGTCGCGGATCGCCACGGGGGAGGCCGGCATCGTCATCGGCACCCACGCCCTGCTCGAGGAGAAGGTGATCTTCGCCGACCTCGGCCTGGTCGTCGTCGACGAGCAGCACCGCTTCGGGGTCGAGCAGCGGGCAGCGCTCACCGACAAGGCAGGAGCGCCGCCGCACGTGCTCGTCATGACCGCCACCCCGATCCCGCGCACCGTCGCGATGACCGTCTTCGGCGATCTGGAGATCTCCACGCTCACCGAGCTTCCGGCGGGCAGGGCGCCGATCCAGACGACGGTCGTGCCGCTCGCGGAGCAGCCGACCTGGTTCGGTCGGGTGTGGGAGCGGGTGCGGGAGGAGGTCGCCAAGGGGCACCAGGCCTACGTCGTCTGCCCGCGCATCACCGGCGACGAGCAGGAGCAGGGCGAGACCGACCAGCTCGACCTCGACGAGGACGACAACCCGGTCACCCGCGACGCCCCGACCGGCGGTCTCGCCGCCGTCGAGGAGGTGGTCGAGCAGCTCGCGTCCGGTCCGCTCGAGGGCCTGCGGGTCGAGCGTCTCCACGGCCGGATGGCGCCGGAGGACAAGGACCGCGTGATGCGTGCGTACGCCGCGGGCGAGGTCGACGTCCTGGTCTCCACGACCGTCATCGAGGTCGGCGTCGACGTCGCCAACGCGACCACGATGGTGCTCCTCGACGCCGACCGCTTCGGCGTCTCCCAGCTCCACCAGCTGCGCGGCCGGGTCGGCCGGGGCGGCCTGCCGGGCCTGTGCCTTCTCGTCTCCCGCGCCGAGGCCGCCACCCCGGCGCGGGAGCGGCTCGACGCGGTCGCCGCCACGACGGACGGCTTCGAGCTCAGCCGGGTCGACCTCGAGCAGCGTCGCGAGGGAGATGTTCTGGGGAAGTCGCAGTCGGGCTACCGCTCGGGGCTGCAGAATCTCCGCGTGCTCCGTGACGAGAAGACGATCGTGCAGGCCCGCGAGGCCGCCGGCGCGCTCCTCGACGCCGACGCCGACCTCGCCCAGGCGCCCGGGCTCGCCGCCGAGGTCGCGCGCCTCGAGGCCTCCGTCCAGGCCGACTTCATGGACAAGTCGTGACCCGGATCATCGGCGGCAGCGCCGGCGGACGGCGTCTGGCCACCCCGCGGGGCGCCGCGACCCGGCCCACCAGCGACCGCGTCCGCGAGGCGCTCTTCTCCGCGATCGAGGCGTGGTGCGGCTCGCTGTCCGAGCTCCGCTTCCTCGACCTGTACGCCGGGTCGGGTGCGGTCGGTCTCGAGGCGTGGTCGCGCGGGGCCGGGGTCGTCACCCTCGTCGAGCAGGACCGGCGCACCGCCGCGCTGGTCTCCACCAACGCCCGGACCATCGGCTTCGCCCGGGCCGACGTCGTCGCCGCAGGCGTCGCGCCGACGCTCCGCAAGACCCCGAGCGCGCCCTACGACATCGCCTTCCTCGACCCGCCCTACCCGCTCACCGAGCCCGAGCTCGCCGCCGACCTCGCCGCCCTGGCCGAGCACGAGTGGCTGGTCCCGGGCGCGCTGGTGGTCGTCGAGCGGTCGGCGCGCAGCCCCGAGCCGGTCTGGCCGGAGGGGTTCGCCGAGGTGCGCTCGCGTCGCTACGGCGAGACCACGCTCTGGTACGCCGAGTCACCCGCCGCGACCCGGTAGCCAGCCGGTAGCCTCCACGCCATGACGCGCGCCGTGTGCCCCGGTTCGTTCGATCCGGTGACCAACGGTCATCTCGACATCATCCGGCGGTCGGCCCGGCTCTTCGACGAGCTGGTGGTCGCGACCGGCACCAACCCCTCCAAGGGTCGGCTCTTCGACCCCGACGAGCGGATCGAGATGCTCCGCCAGACCTGCGCCGACATCCCGAACGTGACCGTGCGCGGCTTCACCGGCCTGATCGTCGACTTCTGCCGCGAGATCGACGCGACCGCGATCGTCAAGGGCCTGCGCGGGGGCAACGACTACGAGTACGAGCTGCCGATGGCGCAGATGAACGCCCACCTCACCGGCGTCGAGACCGTCTTCCTCACCACCAACGAGTCGTGGGGCTACGTCTCGTCCAGCCTGGTCAAGGAGGTCGCGTCGTTCGGCGGCGACGTCTCCGCCCTCGTCCCGGCGGCCGTCCACGCACGCCTGGTCGAGCGGCTCGCGGAGCGCCGGTCCTGACCACCCGCGGCGGCCCCGGCCGCGTCCTTTTGCCCGGCCCACCGCCGACCGGTACGCTTCTCGCTGATCTGTTGTGCCTGAATTCGGAAGTAGAAACCTGAGCAGCCTGGACCCGAGAGCGCCGCTCGTGCTCGACACCCGCGAGCTCGGCCGCCGCCCGGGGTCCCAGCGTCAGGTGAAGCGGACGGTTCCGGCACCGGCAGATCTGGGCATCGAAGTCCTCCGTGTCCCGGAAGGCTCGCCGGTCGAGCTCGACCTGCGGCTGGAAGCGGTCATGGAGGGTGTGCTGGTGACGGGCGAGGCTTCGGCCGAGCTCGCCGGTGAGTGCGCGCGGTGCCTGGATGAGATCACCGACGAGATCGTGGTCGACTTCCAGGAGCTGTTCGTCTACGAGGACCATCACGACCCCTCCGAGGAGGACGACGAGGTCAGCACGCTCGAGGGAGACCTGGTCGATCTCGAGCCTCTGCTGCGGGACGCGGTGGTGCTCGCACTACCGTTCCAGCCGCTGTGTGAGGACGACTGTCCCGGGTTGTGCCCCGAGTGTGGGGTCCGGCTCAAGGACGACCCCGACCACACGCACGAGGCTGCGATCGACCCGCGGTGGGCGGGGCTGACCGCCCTCCAGCAGGACCAGCAGGACCAAGACTGACGACATGACCGGGACATCCCCGGTCGCGGTATGAGGAGAGAACAGTGGCTGTCCCGAAGCGGAAGATGTCGCGCAGCAACACGCGTCACCGTCGTTCGGCCTGGAAGGCCGTCGCCCCGACCCTGGTGACCTGCGCGAACCCCGCCTGTGGTGCCAAGCACCTGCCGCACCGTGCGTGCGGCGAGTGCGGCCAGTACGGCGCGCGCGCCGACCGTCGTCAGGTCCTCTGACCGGTCCCGGTCCGCTGACCAACTACGCCGAGCTGCGCACCGCGCTCGGGGACCCTGTGCTGGACCCCGAGCTGCTGGAGCGTGCGCTCACGCACCGTTCGTACGCCTACGAGAACGGCGGCCTGCCGACCAACGAGCGGCTGGAGTTCCTCGGTGACTCCGTCCTCGGGGTCGTCGTCACCGAGACGCTCTACCGCACCCACCCGGACCTCTCCGAGGGCCGGCTGGCCAAGCTGCGCGCGGCGGTCGTCAACGCCCGCGCCCTGGCCGAGGTCGGCCGGGGCATCGGCGTGGGCTCCCACGTCAAGCTCGGGCGCGGCGAGGAGTCGACCGGAGGTCGGGAGAAGGCGTCGATCCTCTCCGACACCGTCGAGGCCGTGATCGGTGCGGTCCACCTCTCCGGCGGCTTCGAGACCTCCGCGGTCGTCGTGCACCGCCTGTTCGACCCGCTCATCGAGGCAGCCTCCGCGCTGGGCGCCGGCCTCGACTGGAAGACCTCCCTGCAGGAGCTCTCCGCGGAGCACGGTCTCGGTGTCCCCGAGTACGTCATCGAGGACGACGGGCCCGACCACATGAAGACCTTCACCGCGCAGGTGCGCGTCGGCGACGGGCTCTACGGCAACGGCGTCGGCCGCTCCAAGAAGGAGGCCGAGCAGGCCGCCGCGGAGACGGCGTACGGCGAGATCGCGGCGAACCTCGGCGTGGTCGACCCGGCCACCGACGCCGCCGCCCACTCCGCCCGCAAGGCCTGACGGCCACCCGGACCCGTCCGTGCCCGAGCTGCCCGAGGTCGAGGTCGTCCGGTCCGGCCTCGAGCGTCACGTGGTCGGCGCGACCATCACTCGCGTCGACGTCCTCCACCCGCGTCCCGTGCGCCGCGACGTCCGCGGCCCGGCCGGCTTCGCCGCCGCGCTGGTCGACCGCCGGATCGTGGCGGCCCGGCGCCGCGGCAAGTACCTCTGGCTGCCCCTCGACAACGGCGACGCCCTCCTCGGTCACCTCGGGATGAGCGGCCAGATCCTGGTCCAGCCGCCCGACGCGCCCGCGGAGCGGCACCTGCGGGTCCGGTTCGCGCTCGACGGCGCCGACGAGGGCCGGGAGATGCGCTTCGTCGACCAGCGGATGTTCGGCGGCCTCTCCGTCTCCGCCGGTGGCGCCGAGCTGCCGTCGGAGATCGCGCACATCGCGCGCGACCCGCTCGACCCCGAGTTCGACGAGGACCTGTTCGTCCGCAAGGTCCGCAAGCGCACCAGCGGCGTGAAGCGCCAGCTGCTGGACCAGGGCCTCGTCTCCGGCGTCGGCAACATCTACGCCGACGAGGCGCTGTGGCGCGCGAGGATCCACGGCGACCGACCCGGCGACCGGCTGTCGGCGACGCAGGTCCGCGAGCTGCTCGGCCACGCCCGCGACGTCATGGTGGCGGCGCTGGGGGAGGGCGGCACCTCCTTCGACGCCCTCTACGTCAACGTCAACGGCGAGTCCGGCTACTTCGACCGCTCGCTGCACGCCTACGGTCGCGAGGGTGAGCCCTGCGACCGCTGCGGCGCGCCGGTGCGCCGGATCGCGTTCATGAACCGCTCGTCGTACTTCTGCCCGGTGTGCCAGCCCGTGCCACGGAGGCGTCGTACGACGGTCACCCAGGGTTTGTCCGTCCCAGATTGACCGGGGCGCCCGCTGGTGGGACTCTTGAAGACGGCCGCCGTCGCGGTCCATTCCCCGCAAACCCGGAAGGCTCATCCATGGCCAAGGCGCTGATCGGATACATGAACAGCGACCTGCGGACCCCCGCCCTCGTAGCCGACAACAGCCGGCTCCGTGCGCGTGTGGGCGAGTTGGAGGCACTGGTCCTCCGTCTCTCCGAGGAGAACGACCGGCTCGTCGCGGCCCAGGCTGCCGCGCTCGACCCCGAGAACGCCTCGATGCAGGAGATGCAGCCCGCCTGAGGCGGGCCGCCACCCGAAGTAATCCGTTCGCCAGCAGGCAGCGGCCCGACTAGCGTCGGGCTCTTGTGAGCCGCCTGCTGGAGATCGTCGTCCCGGGCCGTCTCGGCACCGGTTTCCGCTGGCTGCTGGTCTCGTCGTGGGTCAGCAACCTCGGCGACGGCTTCGCCCTCGCGGCGGGGCCGCTGCTGGTCGCCTCGCTCACCGACGACCCCGGCCTCGTCGCGCTCGCCGCCCTCGTGCAGTGGCTCCCGCCCCTGGTCTTCGGGCTGTACGCCGGGGTCCTCACCGACCGGCTCGACCGACGGTTGATCGTGGTGACCGTCGACCTGGCCCGGGCCGTCGTGCTCACCCTCCTGGTCCTCGCGATCACCACCGACGTCGTCTCGATCTGGGCCGTCCTGCTCGCGCTCTTCCTGCTCGGCACCGCCGAGGTGTTCGCCGACAACGCCGCGGCCACGTTGGTGCCGATGCTCGTGGCCCGCGACGACATCGCCCTGGCCAACTCGCGGGTGATGGTCGGCTTCGTGACCCTCAACCAGCTCGCCGGGCCGCCGATCGGCGCGGCCCTCTTCGCGGCCTCGACCGCGGTGCCGTTCGTGGCGCAGGGCGTGGTCGTCGTGTTCGGCGCGATGCTGATGTGGCGGATCGCGCTGCCGCCCCACGGGCGCGACCCGGAGCGACGTACCCACGTCCGCCAGGACATCGCCGAGGCATTCCGGTGGGTGCTCCACCACCCGGCCGTGCGCACGCTGGTGCTGACGATCTTCGTCTTCAACGTGACCTTCGGTGCGGCGTGGTCCGTGCTCGTCCTCTACGCGACGCAGCGCCTCGGGATGGGCGCGGTCGGCTTCGGCCTGCTGACGACCGTCTCGGCGGTCGGCGGCCTGATCGGTACCCTGTCCTACGGCTGGATCACGCGACACGTGAGCCTGGCCGACCTGATGCGGATCGGCCTGGTCTTCGAGACCTTCACCCACCTGGCGCTCGCGGTCACCACGACGCCCTGGATCGCGATGGTCATCTTCTTCGTCTTCGGCGCCCACGCCTTCATCTGGGGGACCACCTCGATCTCGGTCCGCCAGCGCGCCGTGCCCTCCGAGCTCCAGGGCCGCGTGGGCAGCGTCAACCTGGTCGGCACCTACGGCGGCCTGGTCGCCGGCTCCGCCGTCGGCGGCGCGCTCGCCCAGCACTGGGGCGTGACCGCGCCCTTCTGGTTCGCCTTCGCCGGCTCCGCGCTCTTCGTGGTGCTGATCTGGCGCCAGCTCACCCACATCGCCCACGCCGACGACGCCCCGGCTCCCGCGTCGGCCTGACCCGGCGGGAGCTTCGTGCGGGAAGCGTGGGCTTCGTCGGGGAACCCCTCGGTCGGGCGTGCACGTGGGGATTGGTCACCAACCCCATGTCCGACGGCCTCCCGGACCAGGTTGGTGACCAATCCCCATCAGACGGGTCAGTGCAGGGCGGCGTCCTCGCGGGCCCGGCGAGGGAGCAGGAAGGCGACCAGGAACGCGGCGATGCTGAGTGCGATCGAGACCGAGAGGACCATCCGGGTGGCGTCGTTCCAGCCGCCGTCGGGGATCCACTCGAAGTAGAGGGTGCCGATCACGGCGACGCCGAGGGCGCCGCCGAACTGCTGCACCGCGTTCAGGACCCCGGAGCCGGTGCCGACCTCGCGGTCGTCGAGGTCGGCCAGGATGATGTCGAAGAGCGGCGCGAAGATCACGCCGGAGCCCAGGCCGATCACGAGGAACATCGGGGCGACGTCCCACCCGGAGAGCACCGAGTTGGCCGAGCCGATCGTCCAGGCCAGCCAGGCGGTGCCGAGGGCGCCGACGACGAGGCCGCCGTGGAGCACCCGCCGGCCGAGCTTCGGGCCGAGCGCGGCGCCGGAGAGCGCGGCGCCGATGGCCATGCCGAGCGCCCACGGCGTCATCGCGAGGCCGGTGTGCAGCGGCTCGAAGCCCTGGCCGAGCTGCAGGAAGAGGTTGACGGTCAGCATCACGCCGTTCATCGAGACGAAGAAGACGCCGATGAAGAGGACGCCCGCGACGTACCCCCGGTGCCGGAAGAGCGAGGGCTCGACGACCGGGTGGGAGCTGCGCCGCTCGCTCACCACGAAGAGGGCGAAGACGACAGCCGCCCCCGCCATCATCGCGAAGCACCACCACGGCCAGTCGTGCTCGCGGCCCTGGACGAGCGGGTAGATCAGCAGCGCCGACGCGATCGTGAGGAGCAGCGCGCCCCACGGGTCGAGGCGGGCGTCCGGGTCGCGGGGTACGTCGGGGAGGTAGCGCCAGGCGAGGACCGCGCCGACCAGGCCGACCGGCACGTTGATCAGGAAGATCATCCGCCAGCCGGTGCCGAAGAGGTCGGCGTCGAGGAGGACGCCGGCGATGATCGGGCCGAGGACCGCGGCGAGACCCATGATCGGGCCGAACGGGATGAACGCCTTCTGCAGGTCCTCGGGCGCGAAGGACTGCTTCACCATCGCCAGCCCCTGCGGGATCATGGCCGCGCCGAAGAGCCCCTGGAGCACCCGCGCGCCGATCAGGAAGCCCGCGCTCGGCGCCAGCCCGCAGAGCAGCGAGGCGAGCGTGAAGCCGACCATCCCGAGCAGGAACATCCGGCGCCGGCCGACCAGGTCGCCCAGCCGGGCGGAGGTGACCAGTCCGATCGCGAAGGACATCGTGTACGCCGCGAGCACCCACTGCAGGGTGCTTGCGCCGGCGTCGAGGTCGGCCTGGATCGAGGGGCCGGCCAGGTTGGCGATGGTCGCGTCCAGGAGGTCCATCACGTCGGCGACGATGACGACCGCCATCACCATCCAGCGGAAGCGGTAGCCCCGCTCGTCGTACCGGTCGCGGCGCTCGGCCGGACGAACACTGTTCGTAGTCACGAACACTGTTCTAGAACCGAACGGTGTTCGTGTCAAGGGCTACAGTGGCGGCATGGTCGAGAAGCGGGAGAAGTCGTGGCAGGCCGGCCCCCTGCGGATCCGGGTCACGCTGCCGGGCGACGAGCCGGCCGGGCCGAAGGAGCGGCTGACCGTCGACCGGATCGTCGACGCCGCCATGTCGCTGATGGCCGAGAAGGGGTACGACGCGGTCTCGATGCGCTCGCTCGCGAAGGAGCTCGGCACCGGCCCGGCCTCGCTCTACGCCCACGTGGCGAGCAAGGAGGAGGTCGACCAGCTCGTGCTCGACCGGATCGGGGCGGAGCTCCACGTCCCGGCCCCGGACGCCGACCACTGGGACGAGCAGCTGCGGCAGGTCCTGCGCGACATGCTCGCCCTCTACCGGCGGCACCCGGGGTCGGCCCGCGCCGCGATCGGCATGATCCCCACCGGCATGGGCGCGCTGCGGACCATGGAGGGCATGCTCGCGATCTGCGACGCCGGCGGCATCTCGCCGCAGGCCTCGGCGTGGTTCTGCGACCTGGCTGCGGCGTACGTCAGCGCGATCGCGGTCGAGGAGGCGATCTGGGTCCAGCGCGACAACACCACGGCCTCCGGCGACGACCCCGACCACACGGCGCTCGACGAGCAGCTGCGGGCGTTGATGGAGTCCCTCCCGGCTGCGGAGTTCCCGCTCGTGACGAGCCGCGCCGGCGTGATGACCGCCGGCGACGGGGACGACCGGTTCGAGTTCGGCGTCGCCGTCCTGGTCGCCGGGCTGGCGGCCGTGTCGGAGAAGTACCGGTGATCCCACCCTTCGGGGGTGCCTCCGGGTATCGTGTGGCCCGCTGAGCTTCCCCCTTGGCTCGCTGCGATGATGCAGCCTTCGTCCTCAGCGACGAGACAAGCCGAACCCGATAGCTGGGAGCCAGACGTTGTACCTGAAGAGCCTGACCCTCAAGGGGTTCAAGTCCTTCGCCTCCTCGACCACGCTTCAGCTCGAGCCCGGCATCACGTGCATCGTGGGCCCCAACGGCTCCGGCAAGTCGAACGTCGTGGACGCCCTCGCCTGGGTGATGGGTGAGGCGAGCGCCAAGTCGCTGCGCGGCGGGAAGATGGACGACGTCATCTTCGCCGGCACCTCGGGCCGCCCGCCGCTCGGCCGCGCCGAGGTCGTGCTCACCATCGACAACTCCGACGGCGCCCTGCCGATCGAGTACGCCGAGGTCACGATCAGCCGCACGATGTTCCGCAGCGGCGGCTCGGAGTACGCCATCAACGGCAGCCCCTGCCGGCTCCTCGACGTCCAGGAGCTGCTGAGCGACTCCGGCATCGGCCGCGAGATGCACGTCATCGTCGGCCAGGGCCAGCTCGACACGATCCTGCACGCGACCCCCGAGGACCGCCGCGGCTTCATCGAGGAGGCCGCCGGCGTCCTCAAGCACCGCAAGCGCAAGGAGAAGGCGCTCCGCAAGCTCGACTCGACCGACGGCAACCTGACCCGCCTCGGCGACCTGCTCAGCGAGATCCGCCGCCAGCTCAAGCCGCTCGGTCGCCAGGCCGAGGTGGCCCGCCGTGCCGCGACCGTCCAGGCCGACGTCCGCGACGCCCGCGCCCGGCTGATGGCCGACGACCTCGTTCTCGCGCGCACCTCGATGGCGCAGGAGATGGCCGACGAGTCGATCCTGGTCGAGCGCCGCGAGCAGGTGGAGACCGCGGTCGCCCGGGGCCGCGAGCAGGAGGCCGCCCTCGAGGCCGCGCTCCGCGAGGACCTGCCGGCGCTCTCGCAGGCGCAGGAGACCTGGTACGGCCTCACCGGCCTCCGCGAGCGGCTCCGCGGCACCCAGTCGCTGGCCGCCGAGCGGGTCCGCAACGCCGCCGGCACCTCCGAGGTCGAGGAGGCCCGCTCGGGCCGCGACCCCGAACAGCTCGAGGCCGAGGCCGCCCAGGTCCGCCAGCAGGAGGAGGCGATCGCCGCCGAGGTCGACGCCCACCGCACCGGCCTGGAGCAGGCCGTCGCGGCCCGCCGTACCGCCGAGGACGCCGCAGCCGAGGAGGACCGTCGCGTGGCGGCCCTCCAGCGCGCGGCCGCCGACCGCCGCGAGGGCCTGGCCCGGCTGCACGGCCAGGTCAACGCGCTCAAGTCCCGCGCCGCCGCCGCCGACGAGGAGGTCGGCCGCCTGACGCTGGCCCGCGAGGAGGCCGTCGCCCGCGCCGACCGCGCCCAGCGCGACTTCACCTCGCTCGAGACCAAGGTCGCCGGCCTCGACGCGGGGGAGGAGGGCCTCGACGCCGAGCACGAGGCGGCCTCCGGTGCCCTCGACGACATCGAGGAGCGGCTCGCCAAGGCCCGCGACGAGGCCCTGCAGGCCGATCGGGACCGGACGGCCCTGGCCGCCCGCAAGGACGCCCTCGAGATGGGCCTCAACCGCAAGGACGGCGCCGGGGCGCTGCTCGCCGCGAGCGACCAGGTCTCCGGCCTGCTCGGCTCGGTGGCCGCGCTGCTGACGGTCCGCCCCGGCTTCGAGGCCGCCGTCGCCCACGCGCTCGGCTCCGCCGCCGACGCGGTCGCCGTCGTCGACGCCGGCGCCGCGGTTCAGGCGATCGAGCACCTCAAGGGCGACGACCTCGGTCGCGCCGGGCTGCTGCTCGGCGGGGGACCGGCGCTCGACCGTGACTGGCCGTCGCTGCCCGCGGGCGCGACGTACGCCGTCGACGTGGTGGAGTGCCCCGACCAGCTCGCGTCCGCGCTGACCCGGCTGCTGCACAAGGTCGCGGTGGTCGACGACCTCGACGCCGCCCGGTCCCTGGTCGCCGACCTGGCCGACGTCACCGCGGTCACCCGTGAGGGCGACCTGCTCGGCGCCCACTTCGCCTCGGGCGGCTCGTCCAGCCAGCCCAGCCTGATCGAGGTCCAGGCGGCCGTCGACGAGGCCGCCGAGCAGCTCGCCGAGGCGATCGCGTCCTCCGAGCGGCTCGGCTTCGACATGTCCCGTCTCGAGAGCGAGCGGCTCGAGGCGCAGAAGCGCGTCGACGTCGCGCTGGCCAAGCTGCACGAGTCCGACGCGACGCTCGCGGCCGTCGCCGAGGAGCTCGGGCAGTACGGCTCCCAGGCCCGCGCCGCCCGCGGCGAGGCCGAGCGTCTCGCCCAGGCGATCGAGAAGGCCGAGGAGGCCCGCACCCAGGCGGTCGCCGGCCTCACCGACCTCGAGACCCGTCTCGCCAGCGCCGAGGAGGCGCCGGAGGAGGAGCCCGACACCAGCGTTCGCGAGGGGCTGGTCGACGCGGCCCGCGCCGCTCGGCAGGCCGAGACCGACGCCCGCCTCGCGCTGCGCACGTCCGAGGAGCGCGCTCGCGCCATGCACGGCCGCGCCGACGGCCTGGTCCGGGCCGCCGAGAAGGAGCGCGAGGCGCGGGCCAAGGCCGCCGAGCGCCGCGAGCGGCTGATCCGCGAGGGCAGGGCGGCCGAGGCCGTCGCCGTCGCCGTCGGCTACGTGCTGGCGCGCCTCGAGGTCTCGATCCACCGTGCCGCCGAGGCGCGCACCGCCGTCGAGCAGGCCCGCTCCGGTCGCGAGCAGGAGCTGCTGACGGTGCGCGCCTCGCTGCGCGAGCTCGGCAAGGAGCACGACGAGCTGGTCAGCTCCGTCCACCGCGACGAGATGGCCCGCGCCCAGCAGCGGATGCGCATCGAGCAGCTCGAGGAGCGCGCGCTCGAGGAGCTCGGCATCGACGCCGACTCGCTGGTCGCCGACTACGGCCCCGACCAGCTGATCCCCTTCACCGGCGAGGTCGCGGAGGGCGAGGAGACGCCCGAGCCGGCCCCCTACCGCCGGGAGGAGCAGCAGAAGCGGCTGCGCACCGCCGAGCGCGGCCTGCGCGAGCTCGGCCGGGTCAACCCGCTCGCGCTCGAGGAGTACTCCGCGATGGAGGAGCGGCACCGCTTCATCACCGAGCAGCTCGAGGACCTCAAGAAGACCCGCAAGGACCTCCTCGACATCGTCAAGGAGGTCGACCAGCGCGTCGAGCAGGTCTTCACCGAGGCGTACGCCGACGTCAGCCGCGCCTTCGACGCCACTTTCGCGCGGCTCTTCCCGGGTGGCGAGGGCCGCCTGGTCCTCACCGACCCCCACGACATGCTCGCGACCGGCGTCGAGGTCGAGGCCCGGCCTCCGGGCAAGAAGGTCAAGCGGCTCTCGCTGCTCTCCGGTGGCGAGCGCTCGCTCGTGGCCGTGGCCTTCCTGGTGGCGCTCTTCAAGGCGCGTCCCTCGCCGTTCTACATCCTCGACGAGGTCGAGGCGGCGCTGGACGACACCAACCTCGGCCGCCTGCTGGAGATCTACGAGGAGCTGCGTGAGAACTCCCAGCTGCTCGTCATCACCCACCAGAAGCGCACGATGGAGGTCGGCGACGCGCTCTACGGCGTGACCATGCGCGGCGACGGCGTCTCCGCGGTGATCAGCCAGCGCCTCGAGCGGGCGTCGGCCTGACGGCCGCGCGGCACCCGGAACCCTCGTGCGGCCCCTACCGAAGCGGACGGACTACGTGGCGTGGCGGACCGTCACGACGCGCTGGCGTGACGACGACGCCTACGGCCACCTCAACAACGCCACCTACTACGAGCTCTTCGACACCGCGGTCAACGCCCACCTCTACGAGGCGACGGGCGTCGACGTACGCCGGCTGCCGCAGATCGGCGTGGTCGCCGAGACCGGCTGCCGCTACTTCCGCGAGCTCGGCTTCCCGGCGCCGATCGAGACCGGGCTCGTGGTCGACAAGGTCGGCCGGTCGAGCGTGATCTACCGGATCGGGCTCTTCCAGGGGGAGGGCGACGAGGCGGCCGCCGAGGGGCGTTTCGTCCACGTCTACGTCGACAACACCGACCCGGCCCGGCCGGTGACCGCCATGCCCGACGTGATCCGCGCCGCAGTCGAGCCGCTCCTGCGTGCCTGAAGCGGCCCGTCACCGGGTACGTGCCAGGGTGGACAGCAGGTCCGCACTCGGGAGGTAAGTCCGTGCTCGTCATGTTCATCGTGCTGCTCGTCGCACTCGTGCTCGCCGGTCTGGTGGCGGTCTACGTCGCCTACCCGCACCGCGGGGAGGAGGTCCCGGCGGCGCCGTGGCTCGGCGAGGCCATGACCAAGGCCGTCGACGCCGCCCCGGTGCTCGAGGAGCACGAGCACGCCGAGCACCGGCGGTCCGCCTGACTCTGATTGGATTGAGCCATGGGTGACTGGCTCTACCTGATCATCGCGATCGCCGTCCTGGCGGTCGCTCTCGTCGTCGGCCTCGTGGTCGGCCGAGGCCGGAGGACGCCGCCTCCGGTCGCACCACCGGCGCCGGCCGCCCCGACCGCGCCCGACCTGTCGCCTCCCGCCGGCACCGACGTCGCCGAGCCGGTGGCCGAGCCGGTCGTCGGGCCGGTCGTCGAGGAGCCCGCCGCCCCGGTGCTCGAGAAGCCCGAAGGCACCGCCTCACGGCTGGTCCGCCTGCGGCAGCGGCTCGCCGGCTCGCAGAGCGGTCTCGGCCGGGGGCTGCTGGCGCTGCTCTCCCGCGACCGGCTCGACGAGGACACCTGGGAGTCGATCGAGGACACCCTGCTGACCGCCGACGTCGGCGTCACGCCCACGCAGGAGCTGGTCGACCGGCTGCGCACCCGCCTGCGGGTCGAGGGCGGCTCCGAGGAGCCCCGCGCCGTGCTTCGTGAGGAGCTCCTCGCGCTCGTCGGACCGGACATGGACCGCCGGCTCCAGGTCAGCGGCTCCGACGGCAGGCCGGGCGTCGTCCTGGTGGTCGGCGTCAACGGCTCCGGCAAGACCACCACCGTCGGCAAGCTCTCCCGCATCCTCGTCGCCGAGGACCGCTCGGTCGTGCTCGGCGCCGCCGACACCTTCCGCGCCGCCGCCGTCGAGCAGCTGGCCACCTGGGGCGAGCGGGTCGGCGTCGACGTCGTCCGCGGCGCCGAGGGCACCGACCCCGCCAGCGTCGCCTTCGAGGCGGTCAAGGAGGGCGTCGACACCCAGGCCGACACCGTCATCGTCGACACCGCCGGCCGCCTCCAGAACAAGGCCGGCCTCATGGACGAGCTCGGCAAGGTCAAGCGAGTGATCGAGAAGCAGGCGCCGGTCACTGAGGTGCTCTTGGTCCTCGACGCGACCACCGGCCAGAACGGCCTGATCCAGGCCCGCGTCTTCAGCGAGGTCGTCGACGTCACCGGCATCGTCCTCACCAAGCTGGACGGCTCCGCCAAGGGCGGCATCGTCGTCCAGGTGCAGCGCGAGCTCGGCGTCCCGGTCAAGCTCGTCGGGCTGGGCGAGGGGGCCGACGACCTGGCGCCCTTCGACGCCGGCGCGTTCGTCGACGCGCTGCTCGGCTGACGAGCCCAGTTCGCCCGCGGCTCAAACGCCGTTGCCGCGTCCGTAACACCGAAGTAACAAACCCGTGGATCTCGTTTCCTGACCGCAACACGGCACGGTGAAGGTCGAAACCTCGACCTCCGAGTGTGTTCGCGAATGGGGCGGACCCCGGAGCAGACAGCGCGGTCGCTGCCGTACCCGCCCTCCCGAGATGTGATTCCTGGAGGTTCCGTGGACGGCTATTACGCCTGGATGATCGTGGCGACAGCCCTCGTCCTGATGATGACGACTCCTGCCCTTGCCCTGTTCTACGGCGGCATGAGCCGGTCGAAGTCCGTGCTCAACATGATGATGATGTCGTACCTGTCACTCGGCATCGTCGGCATCGTGTACGTCCTGTGGGGCTGGTCGATGTCCTTCGCCGGCGACGACGTCGGCACGCTGTTCGGCAACCCGTTCGACGCCTGGGCCCTGAAGGACGTCGACTGGGGCTCCTACATCGGCGGCGTCATGTTCCAGATGACCTTCGCGGCCATCACGGTGGCGCTCATCTCGGGAGCGATCGCCGACCGCGTCAAGATGTCGGCCTGGGTCCTGTTCGTCCCGATCTGGGTGACGCTCTGCTACTTCCCGATCGCCCACCAGGTGTGGAGCGGCGTCGGCTTCGTGACCAAGCACTTCCCGGCCCAGGACTACGCCGGTGGCACGGTCGTCCACATCAACGCCGGTGTCGCGGGCCTCGTCCTCGCGCTGATCATCGGCAAGCGGGTCGGCTTCGGCAAGGAGCCGATGAAGCCGCACAACCTGACCCTCACCATGATCGGTGCCGGTCTGCTGTGGTTCGGCTGGTACGGCTTCAACGTCGGCTCGCTCGTCTTCGCCGCCGGTGACGGTGGCGACGCGGACATCGCGCAGTTCATGTCCGAGACCGGCGTGACCTTCCTCAACACCACCATCGCCACCTGCGCGGCCATGCTCGGATGGCTGCTGATGGAGCGGATCCTGCACGGCAAGGCCACCTCGCTCGGCGCCGCGTCGGGCATCGTCGCCGGCCTGGTCGCGATCACGCCCTCGTGCGGCGCGGTCGGCCTCACCGGTGCCATCGCGATCGGTGCGATCGCCGGCATCCTCTGCGCCTGGGCCGTCGGCCTCAAGTACAAGGTCGGCATGGACGACTCGCTCGACGTCGTCGGCGTCCACCTCGTCGGCGGTCTCGTCGGCACCCTGCTGATCGGCTTCTTCTCCTCGGCCGACGCTCCGGGCGGCATCAACGGCCTGTTCTACGGCGGCGGCTTCACGCCGCTCGGCCACCAGTTCATGGCGGCCCTGTGCACCATCGTGTGGACCGGCGTCCTCACCGCCGTCATCGCCTACGCGATCAAGTTCACCCTCGGGTGGCGGGTCTCCGAGGAGGCCGAGGTCGAGGGCATCGACAGCGACCAGCACGGCGAGTCGGCGTACGACCTGCACAGCAGCCTGACCGGCGGCACCTCGGCGTCGTCCGTCATCGCCAAGAGCACCGTCAGCGAAGGGGTGAACGCATGAAGCTCGTGACCGCGGTCATCAAGCCGCACAAGTGGGAGGACGTCCGCGAGGCCCTCGAGACCTTCGGCGTCACCGGCATGACCGTCAGCGAGGTCAGCGGCTACGGCCGGCAGAAGGGCCACACCGAGGTCTACCGCGGCGCGGAGTACGACATCGCGCTGGTCCCGAAGATCCGCATCGAGATCGTCGTCGACGACGACGACGCGGACGACGTCGTCGGGATCGTGGTCAAGACCGCGCAGACCGGCCGCATCGGCGACGGCAAGGTGTGGGTGAGCCCGGTCGACACCGTCGTCCGGGTCCGCACCGGCGACCGCGACTCCGCAGCCCTGTGACACCAGCGCGGCCCGGCTCTCCTGCGGGGGAGCCGGGCCGCGCTGTATCTGCCTCCGACCGGGTACGCCCCCGGTCGGGCATGATCTGCCCCAGCACCCCCGCTCGCCGACCCTCCAGGAGGAGCCCGTGAAGCTCGTGACCGCGGTGATCAAGCCGCACAAGTGGGAGGAGGTCCGCGCCGCCGTCGAGTCGACCGGCGTGACCGGGATGACCGTCAGCGAGGTCAGCGGCTACGGCCGGCAGAAGGGCCACACCGAGGTCTACCGCGGCGCGGAGTACGACGTCACCATGGTCCCGAAGATCCGGCTCGAGATCGTCGTGGCCGAGGCCGACGCGGACGCGCTGGTCGAGACCATCATCGCCGCGGCGTCGACCGGCAAGATCGGGGACGGCAAGGTCTGGGTGACTCCCGTGGAGTCCGTCGTTCGGGTGCGCACGGGCGACCGCGACGAGGCAGCGCTCTGACGCGTGTCTGCTGAGGATCGCGCCCGTCGTACGTCCGAGGCCGACGCGCTCTGCGCCGAGGCCTACCGCACGAGCGGCGGACCGGAGACCGGCGCCGCGCTGGTCGCGGTGGGTGGCTTCGGCCGCAGCGAGCTCGCGCCCTACTCCGACCTGGACGTCGTCCTCGTCAGCGACGAGGGGGTCGACGTCCGCACCGTGGCCGAGCAGGTCTGGTACCCGGTCTGGGACTCCGGCGCCAAGCTCGACCACTCGGTCCGCACGCTGCCGGAGATGGTGGCGGCCGCGGACGGCGACCTGAAGGTCGCGCTCGGCCTGCTCGACGTCCGGCACCTGGCCGGCGACCCGAGCCTCACGCTCCGCCTGCGGACGACGATGCTCGCGAGCTGGCGTCGGACCTCCCGCGACCGGCTCCCCGACCTGGAGAAGATGGTCCGCGCGCGGCACGAGCTGGTCGGCGAGGTCGCGCACCTGTCGGTGCCCGACATCAAGGAGGCCGAGGGCGGCCTCCGCGACGCGACCGTCCTCAAGGCGCTGGTCGCCACCTGGCTCGTCGACGTCCCGCACGTCGAGCTCGAGCACACCCGACTCGCACTGCTCGACGTGCGCGACATGCTGCAGGAGCTGGCGGGTCGCGCCACGGACCGGATCAACCCCGAGCAGTGGAGCGACCTCGCCCACCGGCTCGACCTGCCCGATGCCCGCGCCGCCCAGGTGCACGTCCGCGAGCTCGGCCGCCGGCTGGCCCACCTCTCGCACCTGACCTGGCGACGGGTCGACGCCGCGCTGGCCCGGCCCGCGCCGTACGAACGCGCGCGCAGGCCCGAGCTGACCCCGCTCGGCGAGGGGATCGCGCTCGCCGGCGGGGAGGTCGTCCTCGAGCGTGGCGCCCGGCCCGGGGAGGACCCGGAGCTGCTGCTCCGAGCGGCCGCGCTGGCCGCCGAGCACGACGTCGTCCTCGCGCCCGCCACGGCGGCCCGCCTGGCCCGCGAGACCGCACCGCTGCCGAGCCCGTGGTCCGGTGAGGCGCGTCGGCTGCTGGTCCGGCTGCTCGCCTCCGGACGCGGGCTGCTCCCGGTCTGGGAGACCCTGGAGGAGACCGGTGCGCTCGCGCAGATCCTCCCGGAGTGGGACCGGATCCGGCTCCTCCCGCACGCGTCCGCCATCCACCGCTTCACCGTCGACCGGCACGTCGTCGAGACCTGCGTCGAGGCCAGCGGCCTGATCCGCGACGTCGCGCGTCCGGACGTGCTCATGGTCGCCGCGCTGCTCCACGACATCGGCAAGGGCAGCCTGACCGAGCACAGCGTCGCCGGCGAGCCGATCGCTCGCGAGATCGCGGCGCGGATGGGCTTCGACGACGACGCCGTGGCGCTGGTGGCGCGGCTCGTGCGCTGGCACCTGCTGCTCTCGGAGACCGCGACCACCCGCGACCCCGACGACCCCGCCACCGTCGAGCTGATCACCTCGCGGCTCGAGACCGCCGAGGCGCTCGACCTGCTCCTCGCGCTCACCGAGGCCGACGCCCGCGCGACCTCGCCCAAGGCGTGGTCGGCCTGGCGGGCCGGGCTGATCCGTGACCTCGCGCGCCGGGCGCGCCGGGTGCTCGACTCCGGCGTCGCGCTCCCGCCGATCGTGACCGACGACGTCGAGATCCCGCGCGACGTACGCCGCGGCTCCGCGTCGATCACCGTGGAACAGGTGGTCGACGGCAGCCGGGTGACCGTCATCGCGCCCGACCGGGTGGGACTGCTCGCCGACTTCGCGGCGATGTTCGCGCTGCAGCGGATCCCGGTGCGGGCCGCGCGCGCCTGGGCGCAGGAGCAGTACGGCGTGTCCGTGTGGGAGGTCGAGACCGAGACGCTGGACGCCGCGGTGCTGCGGCAGCGCTTCGAGGCGTTCGTCGACGGGCGCGTGGAGGCGGCGGCCCGGCTGCGCCGTACCAGGGCCGGACAGGCGCTCGCGCCGACCGTCGTGGTGCGGCCGGAGGCCTCCGACCAGGCCACCGTCCTGGAGGTCCGCACCGCCGACCGACCGGGCGTGGTCTTCCTCGTGTGCGCGGCGCTCGCCGACCTCGACATCGCCGTGCGGTCGGCGCACGTCGACACGCTCGGCCCGCAGGCGGTCGACGTCTTCTACCTGCAGGAGGCGCACGCGGGGGTGCTCAGCGAGACCCGGGCCGCCGAGGCCGCCCACGCGGTGCGCGACGCGCTCACCGCGACCGAGGAATCCTGACGCTGTTGCGCTGGAGGTCGACCTTCCAGACGGGGTGGTCCTCGTCGTCGGGGGAGGGAATGATCTCCATCAGGTGACCGTGCTGGTCGAGCTCCTCGTCGGCCCGCGCCTTGCCCGGGTCGAAGACCGACAGACCAGACCCGAACGCATCGACCATCGCGCCGCCGCCCGGCTCCGGGTGGGCTACCAGGTGGGTGCCGATCCAGATCACGCCAGCGAGGAGGAGCACCCCGGCGATCGACGCGAGGGCGACGGTCATGGCGCCAGCGTACGGCGTACGCACACGCCCCGGTTAGGCTTGGGCACTGTCCCGATCGTCCACGCAGTAGGACCACGACTTGTTCGCCACACTCTCCGACCGGCTCGCCGACACCTTCAAGAACCTCCGGGGGAAGGGTCGGCTCTCCGAGGCCGACATCGACGCCACCGCGCGCGAGATCCGGATCGCCCTGCTCGAGGCGGACGTCGCGCTGCCCGTCGTCAAGGAGTTCGTCGGCGCGGTCAAGGAGCGGGCCCGCGGCGAGGAGGTCAGCCAGGCGCTGAACCCCGCCCAGCAGGTCGTCAAGATCGTCAACGAGGAGCTCGTCGCGATCCTCGGCGGCGAGACCCGCCGGCTGCGCTACGCCAAGTCGGGCCCGACCGTCATCATGCTCGCCGGCCTCCAGGGCGCCGGCAAGACGACCCTGGCCGCCAAGCTCGCGCTCTGGCTCAAGGAGCAGGGCCGCTCGCCGATGCTGGTCGCCGCGGACCTCCAGCGCCCCAACGCCGTCAACCAGCTCCAGGTCAACGGCGAGCGGGTCGGTGTCACCGTCTTCGCGCCCGAGCCCGGGAACGGCGTCGGCGACCCGGTCCGGGTGGCGCGCGACGCGGTCGAGGAGGCCAAGCGCACCCTGCACGACACCGTCATCGTCGACACCGCGGGCCGCCTCGGCGTCGACGCGGAGCTGATGCAGCAGGCCGCGGACATCCGCGACGCGGTCCAGCCCGACGAGGTCCTCTTCGTCGTCGACGCGATGATCGGCCAGGACGCCGTCGTCACCGCCCAGGCCTTCCTCGACGGGGTCGGGTACGACGGCGTCGTCCTCACCAAGCTCGACGGCGACGCCCGCGGCGGTGCCGCCCTCTCGATCGCCTCGATCACCGGCAAGCCGGTCATGTTCGCCTCCAACGGCGAGAAGATGACCGACTTCGACCTCTTCCACCCCGACCGGATGGCCTCGCGCATCCTCGACATGGGCGACGTCATGACGCTCATCGAGCAGGCCGAGAAGGCGTTCGACGCCGAGCAGGCCGCCAAGGCCGCGGGCAAGCTCCAGTCGGGTGACTTCACCCTCGACGACTTCCTCGAGCAGATGCAGCAGGTCCGCAAGCTCGGCTCGATGTCGAAGATCATGGGGATGCTGCCCGGGATGGGGCAGTTCCGCGACCAGCTCGAGAACTTCGACGAGCGCGAGATCGACCGGATCCAGGCGATCATCCAGTCGATGACCCCGGCCGAGCGGGCCAACCCCAAGATCATCGACGGCTCGCGCCGCGCCCGCATCGCCCGCGGGTCCGGCCGCCAGGTCTCCGACGTCAACCAGCTCGTCGACCGCTTCTTCGAGGCGCGGAAGATGATGCAGCAGATGGCCAACGGCGGCGGGATCCCCGGCATGCCGGGGATGCCCGGCATGGGCGGCGGCAAGCGCGGCAAGACCAAGGCGCAGCCCAAGAAGGCCAAGGGTGCCAAGCGCTCCGGCAACCCCGCCAAGGCCGCCCAGCAGGCGGCTGCCGCCAAGGAGAAGGCCGCCGCGTCGGCCGGCAACCCGTTCGGCAACCCCAACGCCGAGCCGATCGACTACGAGCAGGCCGCAGCCGCGCTCGACCTGCCGAAGGACTTCTCGAAGTTCCTGAAGTAGGTCGCCGCGCGGGGGAGTTTCATCGGCCGGCCGATGAAACTCACGCCTGGACGACGAAACTTCATCGTCCAGGCGCCAGATCCGTCGGCCGGCCGATGAAACTCCTCCGGAGCAGCCCATGACCCAGGTCCTCGTCGTCGATGCCGCGAACGTCGTCGGCAGCCGGCCGGACGGCTGGTGGAAGGACCGCGCCGGTGCGGCCCGGCGGCTGCACGAGCAGCTGCTGGTCGCCGACGTCCCGCAGGAGCAGGTCGTGATGGTGCTCGAGGGCGCGGCCAAGGGCGGCGTACGTGCCGGTCGCGACGCCCACGTCCGCACCGTCCACGCACCGAAGGCCGGCGACGACACGATCGTGGCCGAGGCCAAGGCAGCCGCCGAGCGTGGCGACCGGGTCTTCGTCGTCACCGCCGACCGGATCCTGATGGGCCGCGTCGAGCGGTACGGCGCGACCGTGATGACGCCGTCCTGGCTGCTCGCGATCGTCGAATAGGCCCGTGACGACCGCCACTCGTACACTGGTGGCAGCACAGGGTTTCACGCGTCCTTGGAGGTGGGTTCGGCGCGTCGTTCCGACGCACCCGAAAGGCCCTCCCGTGTCACCCCTCGCCTCCTACCGGCGACTCTTCCAGCTTGCTGGGACGACGTACGTCGTGGTCGCCTTCCTCGCCCGGCTGCCGCTCGCGATGAGCCAGCTCGGGACCCTCCTCCTCGTCTCCGGCGCGACCGGCAGCTACGGCGTCGGCGGCCTCGCGGCCGGCGCGCTGGCCGTCGCCAACGCGCTCGGCGCGCCCGTCGCGGGCTCGCTCGCCGACCGGGTCGGCCAGCGCCACGTCGTGCTCGTCCAGTCGCTCGCGGGCGCCGCGTCGCTGACCCTCCTCGTCAGCCTCGTGCACGGCGGCGCCGGGGACGCGGCCGTCGTCGCGGTCGCCGCGCTGGCCGGTCTCACCATGCCGCAGGTCGGCCCTCTCGCCCGGGTGCGCTGGCGCCCCATCACCGCGCGGACCGGTGCCCACCAGCGCCGCCTGGTCGACGTGGCCTTCTCCTACGAGGGCGCGGCCGACGAGGCCTCGTTCGCGATCGGCCCGGCCCTCGTCGGCCTCGGCGTGGTCGCGTTCTCGCCGAGCGGCGCGCTGCTGCTCGCGGCGGCCATGCTCGCCCTCTTCGGTACGGCGTTCGCGCTGCACCCGACGGCCCGGTCGACCCGGGGCGACGGCCCGGCGCTGCCGAGCGGCCGGCTCTTCACCCCGGTGCTCGTCGTGCTGGTCGGCGCACAGCTGCTCATCGGCACGCTCTTCGGCGCCACCCAGACCGGCACCACCGTGCTCGCGACCCAGGTCGGCCAGCCCGGCCTCGCCGGGCTCGTGCATGCGACGCTCGGCCTCGGCAGCGCGCTCGCCGGCGTCGCGACCGTCTTCATCCCCGAGCGGATCGGACCCGAGCGCCGCATCCTCGGCGCCGCGGTCGCGCTGCTCGTGCTCTCGACGCCGCTGCTGCTCGTCGATGGGCTCCCGGCCCTCGTCGTCACGGTCGGCGTCCTCGGCTGCGCGGTCGCGCCGTTCATGATCGGTGTCTTCACCCTGGCCGAGCGGGTCGTCGACCCGAGCCGGATCGCGACCGCGATGACCGTCCTCGCGAGCTCGACGGGTCTGGGCTACGCACTCGGCTCCGGCGTCGCCGGTCGGCTCGCGGACGCGCACGGCCACACCGCCGCGTTCGCGGTGACCGTGACCGCCATGGCGCTCGCCGTGACGCTGGTCGCCACCCACCAGCGCCGGCTCCGCGCCGCGCTCGCCGTCACCCGGACGCCGGAGTTGGCCAAGGCCGCCTAACCGGCGGCCACCCGGCCGATCGCCAACGACACCGCGCCCAGCACCTCCGCCCGCTCGCCGAGCTCTCCGGACACCACCCGGACGGCGGCGGCGGTGTCCGGTTGGGCGTAGCGGTCGACCGCGGCCCGGATGCCCGTCACCAGCGGCGCGGCGGTCCCGAGCGAGCCGCCGACCACGATCGCCTCGGGATTGAGGCTGTTGGCCAGGTCGGCCAGTGCGCGACCGATCGACCGGCCCGCGTCGCTCAGCACCCGCGCGGTCGCGGCGTCGCCGTCCGCGGCGAGCTCCAGCACACGCTCGACCGAGAGCGGCTCGTCGTACGCCGGCTGCAGGAGCTCGAGCAGCCGCGGCGCCGCGACCATCGTCTCGAGGCAGCCGCGGTTGCCGCAGCGGCACACCTGGCCGTCCTCGCCGACCTGCACGTGGCCGATCTCCCCGGCGATCCCGGTCGCGCCGCGGTGCAGCCGGCCGCCGAGCACGATGCCGGCGCCGAGGCCGCTGGAGACCTTCACGTAGACGACGTCCCCGCAGCCGCGCGCGGCGCCGTGGGTCAGCTCGGCGAGTGCGCCGAGGTTGGCGTCGTTGTCGGCGTGGACCGGTACGTCGAGCCGGCGGCGCAGCTCGTCGGCGGGGGAGACGTCGCGCCAGCCGGGCAGGATCCCGGCGCGGATCCGGGAGGATCGCCGGTCGAGCGGCGCGGGCACGCACATCCCGACGGCCTGGAGCTGGTCGCGGTCGATGCCGGCCGCGGCGAGCAGGCCCCGCACCGCGTCGGCCGCGCGGTCGAGGGCGTCGGTGCCGTGCTCGTCGACGTCGGCGGCCGCGGTCTGCTCGTGCTGCACGACGCCGGCCCGGTCGGCGAGCGCCACCCGCACGTGGCGGTGACCGAGGTCGACCCCGGCGACGACCCCGGCCGGCGTGGCCAGCGCGACCAGCAGCGGGGGCCTCCCGCTGCCGCCCTTGTGCGGCCGTCCCCGGTCGGTCTCGACGACGTGACCGGCGGTCAGCAGCTCGCCGACCAGGCTCGAGACCGTGGTGCGGGACAGACCGGTGCGGCGCCCGAGGTCGGCCCGGCTCATCGGCCCCTCGGCGGCGAGGAGTGCGGTGACCGCGCGGCGGTTGGTGTCGCGGAGCCGCTCGAGGGAGCTGCTGCTCGGCATGCCGCCGACCGTACGCCGATTAGTCCGGAAGTCGCACTAACAACCGGGCGGATCGGGTTCTTTTCGCATTGACCCGGAATTATCGGCGTTCCTAACGTGACGGCTGTCACACCCCTTGATCTCGGCAAGGAGAGGCCATTGTCCAGTCACGCCCCCAGAAGGTCGCGCCGGTGGCGCCGTACGGCGCTCGCCCTCATCAGCGGAGGCGTCCTCGCCACCGCCCTGCTCCAGCCCACGTCGCCGGCCACCGCCGACGACCCGCTGCCCTACCAGGATCCGTCGCTGCCCACCGCGCAGCGCGTCGCCGACCTGCTCGGCCGGATGTCGCTCGCCGAGAAGATCGGCCAGATGACCCAGGCCGAGCGGATCGACGTCGACGCCGACACCTCGCTCATCACCGACAACTACCTCGGCAGCGTGCTGTCCGGAGGCGGCTCGGTCCCCGACCCGAACACGCCCGAGGCGTGGGCCGACATGGTCGACCGCTACCAGGAGGCCGCGCTCGCCACGCCGCTCGGCATCCCGCTCCTGTACGGCGTCGACTCCGTCCACGGCCACGGCAACCTCCAGGGCGCCACGGTCTTCCCGCACAACATCGGGCTCGGCGCCACCCGCGACCCGGCGCTGGTCGAGAAGATCGGCCACATCACCGCGGAGGAGACCCGCGCGACCGGGCCGCAGTGGGCGTTCGCGCCGTGCATCTGCGTCGCCCGCGACGACCGCTGGGGCCGCACCTACGAGAGCTACGGCGAGACCCCGCAGCTCGTCGAGTCGATGGAGACCTCGATCGACGGCCTCCAGGGCAAGCCGGGCCAGCTCGACCGGTCCGACCACGTGCTCGCCAGCGCCAAGCACTTCGCCGGCGACGGCCTGACCAGCTACGACGAGTCGGCGGCCGGCACCGGTGCCTACCCGATCGACCAGGGCATCGACCGGGTCAGCCGTGCGGAGTTCGCCAGGCTCGCGCTCGCGCCGTACGTCCCGGCGGTCAAGAAGCACCACGTCGGGACCGTGATGCCGTCCTTCTCCAGCACCGACTTCAACGGCGGCGACACCGACGACGCGGTGAAGATGCACGCCAACCAGGAGCTGATCACCGGCTGGCTCAAGGAGCAGCAGGGCTTCGAGGGCTTCGTGATCTCCGACTGGCGCGCGATCCGGCAGCTGCCGGGCACGTACGCCGAGCAGGTCGAGGCGTCGGTCAACGCCGGCGTCGACATGTTCATGGAGCCGATCCAGGCGCCGAACAACCCCGACGGCTGGGACGTCTTCATCCCGACCCTCACCCAGCTCGTCGAGGACGGCGACGTCTCGATGGACCGCATCGACGACGCCGTCTCGCGGATCCTGACCGCGAAGTTCGAGCTCGGGCTCTTCGAGCACCCGCTCACCGACCGCACCCACCTCGACCAGGTCGGCAGCAAGGCCCACCACCAGGTCGCCCGCCGGGCGGCCTCGGAGAGCCAGGTGCTGCTCCGCAACCAGCAGCGCACCCTGCCGCTGAAGTCGCACCAGGACGTGTACGTCGCCGGCAGCAACGCCGACAACATCGGCAACCAGGCCGGCGGCTGGACGCTGACCTGGCAGGGCGGCTCGACCAACGTGATCCCGGGGACCACCATCCTCGACGGCATCGAGCAGGCCGCCCACGGCAAGGTCGTCTACAGCGAGGACGCCTCCGCCCGGATCCCGCGGGGCTCTGCGGGCGTCGTGGTCGTCGGGGAGACGCCGTACGCCGAGGGCTTCGGCGACGTCGGCGGTCCCCAGTGGGCCTACGACCCCGGTGACAACGGCGTGCCGCGTCCGGAGCAGACGATGCAGCTCTCCGACGCCGACACCCAGGCGGTCAAGACGGTCTGCGCGCGGACGGTCTCCTGCACCGTGCTCGTCGTGTCGGGCCGGCCGATGATCATCCCGCCGGGGCTGCTCAACCAGATCGACGCCCTGGTCGCCTCGTGGCTGCCCGGCAGCGAGGGTGCGGGCGTCGCGGACGTGCTCTACGGACGCCGTCCCTTCACCGGCAAGCTGCCGGTGACCTGGCCGCGGAGCGTCGCCCAGGAGCCGATCAACATCGGCGACAAGCACTACCACCCGCTCTACCGCTACGGGTTCGGTCTGAGCACGAGGCGCTAGCCTCCGGAGGCATGGCTGACCCCGTGCTGAAGTTCTCCGGTCCGGTGCTCCCCGACGGCGAACGGCGTGAGCTGTACGTCGTCGGGGACACCGTCACCTACGAGCCCGTCGCGGGTGCCGAGCGCGCGCTCGACGGCTGGATCGTCCCGGGCCTGGTCGACGCGCACTGCCACCTCGGGCTGGGGGAGCAGGGCGCGATCAGCGACGAGGAGACCGAGCAGCAGGCGATCGAGGACCGCGACGGCGGCACCCTCCTGATCCGTGACTGCGGCTCGCCGGTCGACACCCGCTGGGTCCAGGAGCGTGCGGACCTGCCGCGGCTGATCCGCGCCGGCCGCCACATCGCGCGCACCAAGCGCTACCTGCGCGGCTACGCCCACGAGGTCGAGCCGGCCGACCTGACGGCCCAGGTCGCGGTCGAGGCGCAGCGTGGCGACGGCTGGGTCAAGCTCGTGGGGGACTGGATCTCCCGTGAGGAGGGCGACCTGGTGCCGTCCTTCCCGGCGGCCGACTTCGCCGCCGCGATCGAGGTCGCCCACCAGCACGGCGCCCAGGTCACCGCCCACTGCTTCGGCAGTGACGTGCTCACCGGGCTGCTCGAGGCCGGCATCGACTGCATCGAGCACGGCACCGGCCTCGACGAGTCGCACCTCGCCCACATGGCCGAGCGGCAGGTCGCGCTCGTGCCGACCGTCATGCAGACCGAGAAGTTCCCGGAGTACGCCTGGGCCGCACGCGGCAAGTTCCCCACCTACGCCCGGACCATGACCGACCTCTTCGTGCACCGCCGCGACACGCTGATGGCGGCGTACGACGCGGGCGTGCCGCTCTACGCCGGCTCCGACAACGGCGGTGTCAGCCGGCACGGCAACCTGGCCGGCGAGGTGATCGGGCTGGCGTCGATGGGCCTGCCGCGGGACTACGCCCTCGGCGCCGCGTCGTGGCGCGCGCGGGAGTGGCTGGGCTGGAACGCCGACCTCGCCGAGGGTGCGCCGGCCGACTTCGTGGTCTACGACGCCGATCCCCTCGAGGACCTGTCGGTGCTGCTCCGCCCCGCGTGCATCGTGCTGCGCGGGAAGGTGGTCGGCGGCTAGTGTCCTGAGCCGGAAGTTCATGCGCACCGGGCGTGCTCAGGGTGCGTGCATCGCAAGGCGCGGGAGCGCGGCTCTACTCGTTCGTCCAGCGAGCGACGGCAACGCAGCGAGGTGCGTGCGATGTGTGCGCGAAGCGCACACGAACTTCTGACTCAGGGCACTAGTCGCCCTCGGGCCGGACCAGGCGGAAGCGCCCGGGCGCGACCTCCTCGAACCACCGCGGCGCCTCGACGGACTCGCCGAGCGACGTGCGCAGGGCGGCGACCAGCCCCTCGACCCAGCGGTCGTCGTCCTCGCGGGACGCCGTCGCGGTGGCCTCGGTCTCGGCGCGCAGCCGCAGCGCGACCTGGCGGGAGGTGACCATCCGGGTGCCGGCGTAGAGCAGCACCTCGAGCAGGTCGACCTGCTCGACGGGGAGCACGACCTCGCGGTCGTCGATCACGACGATGTCGCGGTCGGGGTCGATCCGCAGCCCGCGGAACTCGACCCAGTCGCCCACGAAGCGCATGCCGAGCTCGAGCATGCCGGCCAGGTCGCGGGCGTCGCCGTCGGCCGCGGCGATGTCGGCGCGCAGCCGCTCGACCTCGGCGAGGTTCCAGCCGGAGACGTCCTCGGGGAGCATCTCGCTGACCGGGCGGCGGCCGGCGGCCGCGAGCCGGGCGCGCAGCTCGCGGGGCCGGATCGGCTTGGCGAGGTAGTCGTCGGCCCCGGCGGCGAACCCGGCCAGGATGTCGTCCTCGCGCGAGCGGGTGCTGATCACGACGATGTACGCCGGGCTGAACTCGCGGATCCGGCGGGTGGCCTCGAGACCATCCATCTCGGGCATCGCGACGTCGGTGGTCACCAGCACCGGCTCGTACTCGCGGGCGATCGCGATGCCCTCGAGGCCGTTCTCGGCGGTGACGACGGAGAAGCCGGCCATGGTGAGCACGGTGTCGAGGAGGTCCGAGACGTCGGGATCATCCTCGATGACGAGCGCGACCGGCCGAGCGGCCACCTCCTGAACTGACACCCGTGGAGTATGGCGCAGCGACAACGGCGCTGTCAGATTCCCGCGCCCTCGTCGGGAGGCTCGTCGGGGACCTGACCGCCAGGGCCGGTGGGAGCGGTCCCGTCCGGGCGCACGAGGCGGTAGCGGGTGCCGGACAGCTCCTCGAACCACCGGGGCGACTCGATGCTCTCGCCGAGCAGGACGCGGAGCCCGTCGACCAGGCCGGCGACCATCCGCTCGTCCTGCAGCTTGGTCGAGGTCGAGGTCTCCTCGGTCTGGTGGCGCAGCCGCAGCCCGATCTGGCGGGACGTGAGCACCCGCGTGCCGGCGTACATGAGCGTCTCCAGCAGCGTGACCTGGGTCGGTGGCAGCTCGACGGTGCGGTCGTCGACCACGACGAGCCCGCGGGCGGGGTTGATCCGCAGGCCGCGGAAGTCGACCCAGCCGCCGACGAACCGCATGCCGACCTCGAGCATGCCGTCGCGACCGTCCTGGCCGCCCTCGGGCGCGGGTGCGGTCTCGTCGACCTCGGCCACCGGCTCCGGCTCGTCCGGGATCGGCGCGGGCGCGCCCTCGCTGATCTCCCGCAGGAGCTGCGCGCGCTCGGCGTCCTCCTGGGCGGGCTCCCAGGCGGGGGCGGTGCCGGCGAGCAGCTCCGTCGGCGGACGGCGCGCCACCGCGGCGAGCCGGGCCCGCAGCTCGCGCGGCCGGATCGGCTTGGTGACGTAGTCGTCGGCACCGGCCTCGAAGCCGGCCAGCACGTCGCTCTCCTGGGAGCGGGTGCTCACGATGACGATGTACGTCGAGCTGAACTCGCGGATCCGCCGGGTCGCCTCCAGCCCGTCCATCTGCGGCATCTGCACGTCGATGGTGGCCAGGATCGGCCGGTGCTCGCGGGCCAGCTCGACGCCCTCGGCGCCGCTCGCGGCGGTGTGGACGGTGAACCCGGCCTGCGTCAGCACCAGGTCGAGGAGGTCGGAGACGTCCGGGTCGTCCTCGATGACGAGGGCGACCGGCCGCGTGACCACCCCCGAATCCGACACGGCGAGGAGTATCCCAGCCCGACGCCCCGGCGTCAGGCCTTCGGACGCGACTGGCGCGTCGCGAAGAGGATGCCCGTGACGAGCAGGATTACGATGCCGGTCAGGCCGAGGAGTCCGGGGATCAGGATGCCGAGCGCGATCGCGAGGACGAAGCTGCCGATCTTCGGCATCGGGCCGATCAGCACCGACTCGGTCTGCGCGATGCCGGCCGGGTCGCACTGCACCCTCAGGTGGCCGGAGCCGGGGTCGAAGCGGTAGAGCCCCTCGAGGTCGCCGTGGGAGTCGTTGCGCTCGAAGGAGCCGCTCACGGGGCGGTAGTCGATCGGCTGCCCGGTCTCGAGGTCGGTGATCGAGCAGGTCTGGCGCGCGTCGTCGAGCCAGAGCATCCGGTCGCCGTCGGTGCCGACGGTGACCGTGTGCGGCCTCCCGTCGGCCCGGACGGTCGCGTCGGAGTCGAGGAAGCCCGCGAGCGCCCACACGAACAGCCCGATCGCGACCACGATCGCGACCACGATGAGCCCGCCGCCGACCACGAACCACACCCAGCTGGGGCGATACTTGACCGGCCGCGCCGGGTAGCCGGGCGGGTAGCCGGACGGCACGGGGTACGACGGCGGCGGCTGGCTCACGCAGCCACCCTCACCCGGATTGCGGCGCCCCGCAACGGAGCTCCGCTCCGTGCCGCTTCGCGCCGGCGTCGCACCGCGGCCGATTTCTCCGGTCGGCAGTACGTCTGGCAGACTTCTCGGCTGAGTCCTGCGCCCTCGGACCCTCTCACCCGGTGGCGCAGTGCCCATCGAGGTCCCGACCTGGTGTTCCCCACCCGGTGCGCGGTTCCTCACCACACACAACTTCCGAGGAGACACCACAAACGTGGCCGTCAAGATCCGTTTGAAGCGCCTGGGCAAGATCCGGGTGCCGCAGTACCGCATCGTCGTCGTCGACTCGCGCAAGAAGCGCGACGGTCGCGTGATCGAGGAGATCGGCAAGTACCACCCCAAGGAGGACCCGTCGTACATCGACGTCACCTCCGACCGGGCGCAGTACTGGCTCGGCGTCGGCGCCCAGCCGTCCGAGGCCGTCGAGGCGATCCTCAAGATCACCGGCGACTGGCAGAAGTTCAAGGGCCTGCCGGGCCAGGAGGGCACCCTCCAGGTCGCCGCTCCCAAGCCGGACAAGCTCGCGATCTTCAACGAGGCCCTCAAGGACGCCGCGAACGAGCCCAAGGGCGACGCGGTGACCAAGAAGTCCGCCGCCAAGAAGAAGGCCGACGAGAAGCCCGCCGAGGAGGCCCCGGCCGCCGAGGAGGCTCCCGCCGAGGAGGCCCCCGCCGAGGAGGCCCCGGCCGCCGAGGCTGCCGCTGACGAGGCTCCGGCCGCCGCCGAGGGCGACGCCGAGAAGGCCGAGTCCTGAGCGCCATGCTCGCCGAGGCGCTGGAGCACCTGGTCCGCGGCGTCGTCGACAACCCGGACGACGTCGTCGTGCGCGACAAGCAGCTCCGCCGTGGCTCGATCCTCGAGGTCCGGGTGCACCCCGACGACCTCGGCAAGGTGATCGGCCGGGGCGGGCGCACCGCCACGGCGTTCCGCACCGTGATCTCCGCGCTCGCGGGTCGTGGTGGGGCACGCATCGACTTCGTCGACGTGGACCGGCGTCGCTGAGACGCAGCAACACCGCTTGAATGGGTGTCGCCCCTCCGGGGGCGGCACCCGTTCTGCATTCCCGGGTTTCATCGAGAGGTAGTGAGTGGAGACGATCGAGGTCCTCGTGGGCCGCATCGGCAAGCCGCACGGCATCCGGGGCGACGTCACCGTCGACGTCCGCACCGACGAGCCGGAGCGACGCTTCGCCCGTGGGGCGGTGCTCCGCGTCGAGCCGCCGCGCGGGTCGCACACCCCGCACCGGACGCTCACGGTCGCGACGACCAAGTGGCACCAGTCGGTGCTGCTGGTGCGCTTCGAGGAGATCCCTGACCGCAGCGCCGCCGAGGCGGCCCGCGGGATCCTCCTGCGCGCCGACATCCCCGCCGACGCGTCGCCGGACGACCCCGACGAGTTCTACGACCACCAGCTGACCGGGCTGGCGGCGTACGACGTCGAGGGCACGCACCTCGGCGAGGTCACCGGCGTCGTCCACGGCGGCGCCCAGGACCTGCTGGCCGTCCGCACCCCGGACGGGCGCGACACGCTCGTCCCCTTCGTCAAGGCGCTCGTGCCCGAGGTCGACGTCGCCGGCGGCCGGGTCGTGATCGCCGACCGCCCGGGACTGGTGACCCCGCTGCCCGACGAGGGCTGAGGGCGACCGATGCGCATCGACGTCCTCACGATCTTCCCCGACTACCTCGCCCCGCTCGAGCTCTCGCTCGCGGGCAAGGCGAGGGAGAAGGGCCTCATCGACGTCCGGGTCCACGACCTGCGCGCGTGGACCCACGACCGGCACCGCACCGTCGACGACACGCCCTACGGCGGCGGCGCCGGCATGGTGATGAAGCCGGAGCCGTGGGGCGAGGCCCTCGACGAGCTGCTGGCGGACGGCCCCGCCACCGTGGTCTTCACGACCCCGTCGGGGCAGCCCTTCACCCAGGCCGTGGCTCGCGAGCTGGCGACGCGGGAGCGGATCGTCTTCGCCTGCGGGCGCTACGAGGGCATCGACCAGCGGGTGATCGACGAGGTCGGCAGCCGCGCCGAGGTGCGGGAGATCTCGCTCGGCGACTACGTGCTCAACGGGGGAGAGGTCGCCGCGCTCGCGGTCACCGAGGCCGTCGTGCGGCTGGTGCCCGGCTTCATGGGCAACGCGGAGTCGCTGACCGAGGAGTCCCACGAGGACGGGCTGCTGGAGTACCCCGTCTACACGAAGCCCGCGTCGTGGCGCGGCCTCGACGTGCCGCCGGTGCTGCTGTCCGGCGACCACGCCGCGATCGCGGCCTGGCGGCGCGACCAGGCGGTCCGTCGTACGGCGGCGCGACGCCCGGACCTGCTGCCGGCCTCGACGCTCCTCGACGACGTCGAGATCCGGCCCGTCGAGCCCGCCGACGCCGGCGAGCTCTACACGCTCCAGCGCGCCTGCTGGGTGCAGGAGATGCACGACAACCCGGGCGTCCGCATCCCCGCGCTGCACGAGTCGTACGACGAGCTGCGCGCCTGGATCGCCCGCGACACGGTCCTCGTCGCCCGCTCGGCGGGCCGCCTCGTCGGCGCGGTGCGTGCGTCGCTGGACGGCGAGGAGTGGGAGATCGGCCGGCTCATGGTCGCCCCCGACCTCGCCGGCCGCGGGCTCGGCCGCACGCTGCTCGAGCGGATCGAGGAGCTCGCGCCCGCCGCCGCCACGACGTACTCGCTCTTCACCGGCGCGGGCAGCGCCCGCAACCAGCGGATGTACAAGAAGGCGGGCTACCGCCTCCAGCCCGGCGAGCCGATCCCCGGCGCCGTACGCCTGACCAAGAGGCGACCCAGGTAGGGCAGAGTCGGCTGGCTGCCGCCCCGGCACGCACCTGAGCACCTTCTCCTCAGTCGCCGTGCCTCCGGCACGGCTCCCTCGTCGGCGGCACTCATGCACGCACCGTGACGACAACCAGCTCGACAGCCCCCACCTGCGTCACCTCAGCGGATTCGCCGCGGCTGAAGCGGCTGTGGCAGACTTGACCCTCGGTCCAGCCGGCCAAACAAGGATCGCCCGACAGAACATCCGACGGGATCCGCACCACCTCCTGCCACAGGGGGAGCGTGGCGCCGCCGGCCACCAGGCTCGGACCAGCGACAACTGCATGACCATCCCCGTACCGCGGCTGACCTGTGGCACTCGCGAGGAGAACAATGAGCAACGTCATTGCCGAGCTCGGCAACTCGATCAAGCGGACCGACCTGCCGGAGTTCCGCGCCGGTGACACCGTCAAGGTGCACGTCAAGGTCGTCGAGGGCAACCGGTCCCGCATCCAGGTCTTCCAGGGCGTCGTCATCCGCGTCCACGGCTCCGGCGTGGGTCGCACCTTCACCGTCCGCAAGGTCTCCTTCGGCGTCGGTGTCGAGCGCACCTTCCCGCTGAACTCCCCGATCTTCGAGCAGGTCGAGGTCGTCACCCGCGGTGACGTCCGCCGCGCGAAGCTCTACTACCTGCGCAACCTCCGCGGCAAGAAGGCCAAGATCAAGGAGCGCCGGGAGGCCTGAGAGCCTCTCAGGCACCTCGTCTAACCTCACCGCGTGAACATCGAAGACCGCGACCCGGCCCCCGTCGTACCCGACGAGCCGGAGTCGCGGTCTTCTGCCGTCCAGGCCTCCGACGAGGCGGCCGCGACGCCGGGGAAGCCGGGCAAGAAGCAGAAGAAGCACCTGCCGGTGTGGCAGGAGACGATCCTGCTGCTCGGGGTCGCGCTGGTCCTGGCGATCGTCATCAAGGCGCTCTTCATCCAGGCCTTCTACATCCCGTCGGAGTCGATGGAGCCCGGGCTGGTCAAGAACGACCGGATCCTGGTCGAGAAGCCGTCGTACTGGCTGGGCGGGACGCCGCAGCGCGGTGACGTCGTCGTCTTCGACGACCCGGGCGGCTGGCTCGACGCCGAGGAGTCGGCGGGCCCGACCTCCGGCGTCGGCAAGCTGCTCGCCAAGGTGGGCCTCTACCCGACCGGCGGGCACCTCGTGAAGCGGGTGATCGGCGTCGCCGGCGACACCATCAAGTGCTGCGACGACCAGGGCCGGCTCCTGGTCAACGGCCAGCCGCTCAACGAGAAGGACTACGCCAAGCTCGACGGCCAGGACTGCTACGGGCCGATGGTCGACGACTGCACCAAGAACTGGACGATCGGCCCGATCCCGGCCGGGCACCTCTTCGTGATGGGCGACAACCGCAGCCACTCCGCCGACTCGTCGGCGCACATGTGCAAGCCGGACGAGACCGACTGCACCCGCAACCCGTACGTCGACGTCGACGACGTGGTCGGCAAGGTGTTCACGCTGCTGTGGCCGCGCGACCGCTTCACGTTCCTGCACCGGCCCGACACCTTCGCGGACGTCCCCGACCCCTCCTGAGGTCCCGTTGGCCCCGACCACACCTCCGTCCCTCCGCATCGAGCGGCGCATGCTCCGCGGGGGCATCACCTCGCTCGCGTGCAGCGACGAGGTCGGGCGGGGCGCGCTGTGCGGCCCGGTCACCGTCGGCATGGTCGTCGTCACCGAGACCACGAGGACCGCACCGCAGGGGGTCCGCGACAGCAAGCTCCTGACCGCGGAGGCCCGCCGGCGGCTGGTGCCGCGGATCCAGCGCTGGGCGGCGCCGTACGCCGTCGGGCACGCGAGCCCGGCCGAGATCGACGAGTTCGGCATCATCGCCGGCCTCCGGCTCGCGGGGCACCGGGCGATGGCGCAGCTGTCGGTGCTCCCGGACACGGTGCTGCTCGACGGCAACCACGACTACCTGACGTCCCCGGAGCAGGGCACGCTCCTCGGGCCACCGGTGGTGGTGGAGACCGTCCCGCCGGTGGTCACCATGATCAAGGCCGACCTGCGCTGCGCGGCCGTCGCCGCCGCGAGCATCCTCGCGAAGACCGCCCGCGACCAGATCATGGTCGAGCTCGCCGACGAGCACCCGGAGTACGGCTGGGCCGTCAACAAGGGCTACTCCGCCCCCGAGCACATCGCGGCCCTCGCCGAGCACGGCCCGAGCCCGCACCACCGGATGTCCTGGCGGCTGCCCGGCACCTACTCCCCGTGGGGCGAGGGAGCCGGCGACGCGCCGCTCGCCGTCCCCGCCGACGCGCTCGACGGCGACGAGGTCGTGGAGACCCTGCTCTAGACGGCGTACTGATCTGGACCCAGGGCGACCATCCCGGCACGGTCGGCGGCGTGGGTGCGAGCGAGGAAGCGGGCCATCAGGCGCTCGTAGGTCCCCGTCGGCCGGCCGTCCAGCCCTCCGCGGCGCGGCCCGCACAGCACGACACCCGCGACCATCCCGGCACGGTAGCCCGACCGGGATAGAGTCGGCGTCGTGAGCGCGGAGGACCTCGAGAAGTACGAGACCGAGATGGAGCTGACGCTCTATCGGGAGTACCGCGACGTCGTCGGGATCTTCAAGTACGTGGTCGAGACCGATCGTCGCTTCTACCTGTGCAACCAGGTCGACGTGAAGGCCCGCACCGAGGCCGGCGACGTCTTCTTCGAGGTCTCGATGAGCGACGCCTGGGTCTGGGACATGTACCGCCCGGCCCGCTTCGCCAAGAACGTCAAGGTGCTGACCTTCAAGGACGTCAACGTCGAGGAGCTCAGCCCCTCCGAGATCGACCTGCCCAAGAGCTGACCCTTCTGCGGAGCCACTTTCTCTCCACAGCGGCGCCTCTGACCAGCTTCTCCACAGCTCGGTCCTGACCTCGGCCCGCCCGTCCGTCCCGGCCGCCACCCTGGCGGTCAGGAGGTCACGGACATGACGGGTACAACGGCAGCCCAGCGGCACGCGTTGGGGGAGATGGGCGAGCGGATCGCCGAGCAGCACCTCGTGGCGGCGGGGATGGTCGTGCTCGACCGCAACTGGAGGTGCTCCGCGGGCGAGATCGACCTCGTGCTGCGTGAGGGGCACGTGCTGGTCGTCTGCGAGGTCAAGACGCGCAGCAGCCTCGACCACGGCACCCCGCACGAGGCGGTCGGGGACGCCAAGCTGGACCGGCTGCGCCGGCTCGGCACGGCCTGGCAGGCCGCCCACGGGGTGACGGTGCCCGACGTGCGGGTCGACCTGGTCGCGGTCCTGCGGCCGCGGCGCGGCCCCTCGGTCGTCGAGCACGTGCGGGGGATCGGCTGATGGCCGTCTCCACGACCCGCGCCGTGTCCCTCAACGGCGCCGTGGGCCACCTCGTCGACGTCCAGACCGACGTCTCTCCCGGTCAGGCCGGCCTGACCCTGGTGGGGCGCCCCGACTCGATGCTCAACGAGGCGCCCGACCGGTGCCGGATGGCCGTCGTCAACAGCGGGCTCACCTGGCCCGCCACCAAGCGGATCACGGTGTTGCTGTCGCCGGCCGACCTGGTCAAGCGAGGCACCCACTTCGACCTGGCGGTCGCGGTGTCGGTGCTCGCCGCCGACGGCTCGGTCCCGGTGGAGCCGCTCGAGGCGACCGCGTTCATCGGCGAGCTCACCCTCGACGGCAACCTCCGCGCGGTCGCCGGCGCCCTGCCGATGGTCCTGGCGGCCGCCGAGCGCGGCATCCGGCGGGTGTTCGTGCCCGAGCCGCAGGCGCGGGAGGCCGCGATGGTGCCCGACATGGAGGTCTTCGGGATGCGGTCCCTCGCCCAGGTCGTCGCCGAGCTCCGTGGGGAGGAGGTGCCCGAGGCGCCGCCGGTGGCGCCGATGTCCGGTGCCCGGCTGCTCAGCTGGCGCGGCGAGGACCGGCTCGAGGAGACGGACATGTCCGACCTGCTCGGCATGGAGGACGTCCGCTTCGCGGTCGAGGTCGCGGCGGCCGGCGGCCACCACCTGCTGCTGTCGGGGCCCAAGGGCTCGGGCAAGACCAGCGTGGCCGAGCGGATCCCGGGGCTGCTGCCCGACCTGACCCGCTCCGAGTCGTTGGAGCTGACGGCGGTCCACTCCCTCGCCGGCATCCTCGACCCCAGCGCGGGGATGCTGGTCCGGCCGCCGTTCTCGGCGCCCCACCACGACGCGAGCAAGGCCAGCCTCATCGGAGGCGGCAGCGGTGCCGTCCGGCCCGGAGAGGTGAGCCGCGCCCACGCGGGCGTGCTCTTCCTCGACGAGTTCCCGCTCTTCCGCTCCGACGTGATCGAGGCCCTCCGGCAGCCGCTCGAGAGCGGTGACGTCACGATCGCCCGCCAGGAGGAGTCGGTGACGCTCCCCGCCCGCGGGATGGTGGTGCTCGCGTGCAACCCGTGTCCCTGCGGCGAGTGGACCAAGGACCAGCGCAGCAGCCGGTGCCAGTGCGCGCCGCGGGCGGTGCGTGACTACCAGATGCGGGCTACCGGACCCGTGGCCGACCGGGTCGACATCGTGCGCAACCTGCGGGCCCTGCGCAGGGGCGACCGACCCGATCCGCTCTCGGTGCCGGAGTCGTCGGCGAGCATCCGGGCCCGGGTCGAGGAGGCGCGGCTGCGGCAGGCCGACCGGTTCGGCCGGGAGAGCTGGCGCCTCAACGCCCACGCGCCGGGTCCGGCACTGCGTGAGCGGTGGCCCCTTCCGCCGCGGGGTCAGCGCCTGCTCGACGACCAGGTCTACGGCGGTGCCCTCTCGCGACGCGGGGCGACCCGGGTCCACCGGGTCGCCTGGACGGTCGCCGACCTGCGTCGGCTCTCCTCCCCGGGGATCGCCGAGGTGGAGACCGCCCTGTGCCTGCGGACCGGCGACCCGCTGCTGGTGGCGATGCTGGAGCGGGTCTCATGACCGACGCCGACCGGCTCGCCCGGATGACCCTGGGCCGGATCGTGGAGCCCGGACGGCTCTCGATGCTCGGCGCCGTGACCGACGTCGGCGCGGTCGCTGTCCTCGACGGCCTGCGCGCCAGTCCGGAGACGAGGCCACGGGTGCTCCAGGCGGAGGTCGACGCCCAGCGGGATCTCGAGCGCGCCGCCCGTGCCGGGCTGCGGTTCGTCGTCCCGGGCGACGAGGAGTGGCCCGGCGGTCTCGACGACCTCGCGCACGCGGGCCCGGTGCAGGAGCGCGGGGGAGTCCCGCTGGGGCTGTGGGTCCGCGGCCCGCTGCGCCTCGACCGGATCGCCGGGTCGCTGGCCGTCGTCGGCTCGCGGGCGGCCACGACCTACGGCGTCGACATCGCCCGTGAGCTGGCCGCCGACGTGGCGGAGTCCGGACGGGTCGTGGTCTCGGGCGCGGCCTACGGCATCGACCAGGCCGCCCATCGCGGTGCGATCTCGGTCGACGTCCCGACGGTCGCGGTGCTGGCGTGCGGCGCGGACAGCGTCTACCCGCCGCGGCACGCCGACCTGCTCGCCCACATCGCGACGACCGGTGCGGTGGTTTCCGAGACGGTGCCGGGTGGCGCCGCGATGCGGGTCAGGTTCCTGACCCGCAACCGCCTCATCGCCGCGATGACCGAGGGGACGGTGGTCGTCGAGGCGGCGCTGCGCAGTGGTGCGCTCAACACCGCCAACTGGGCGGGCCGTCTCAACCGGCACCTGCTCGGCGTCCCCGGCCCCGTCACGAGCGCCGCGTCGGGCGGGGTCCACGAGCTGGTCCGCAGCGGTGCGGCGGGCCTGGTGACCTCCGGCGCCGAGGTGCTCGAGGTGCTCGGCTCGGCCGGCGAGCACCTCCTCGACCGACCCCGGGGGCGAGACCGCGCGCGGGACGCGCTGACCGACCGGCAGCGGGTGGTGCTCGACGCGGTGCCTCTCGGCCGCGGCGCCTCGCCGCTGTCGATCGCGCGCGTGGCGGGACTGACGGCCGACGGCACCCACGCCACGCTCCGCGAGCTGGAGGTCACCGGGATGGTCGAGGAGTCCGCCGACGGATGGCGCCTGGCGGCGCTCGCCATCGACTGAGCGCGGCGCGGCCTCACGGCGCGCCGTCGGGCGCGAACCTAGAGTGAGGACGTGAGTGAGGCGACCCCAGCCGCCCCGGACGAGCTGCCGGAGCCGATGGCCCAGGTGCTCGCCGACTACGAGCGACACCTCGCAGTCGAGCGGGACCTCACCGAGCACACGGTCCGGGCCTACCTCGCCGACGTCGGGAGCCTGCTCGACCACGCAGCCCGGCTCGGGGACACGACCGTCGGGCAGCTCGACCTGCGCACCCTGCGCAGCTGGCTCGCCAAGCAGCAGACGATGGGCCGGTCCCGCACCACGATCGCTCGTCGGGCGACCGCGGCCCGGGTGTTCACCGCGTGGCTGGCGCGCACCGGTCGCGCCGAGACCGACGCCGGCGCCAGCCTCGGCTCACCGAAGACCCACCAGACCCTGCCGCCGGTGCTGCGCACCGACGAGGCCGTCGACCTCATCCACGCCGCGACCGAGGCCGCCGACGACGGCAGCCCGGTGGGGCTGCGCGACATCGCGATGCTCGAGCTGCTCTACGCCACCGGCATCCGGGTGGGCGAGCTCGTGGGGCTCGACGTCGACGACGTCGACCGCGAGCGCAACGTGGTCCGCGTCTTCGGCAAGGGCCGCAAGGAGCGGACCGTGCCGTTCGGGCGGCCCGCCGCCCGCGCGCTGGACTTCTGGGCGCGGCACGGTCGACCCGCCCTGGCGGTCGAGGGATCGGGCGCCGCGCTCTTCCTCGGCGCCCGGGGACGGCGCATCGACCAGCGCGCGGTGCGGAGCATGGTCCACCGGCGCATCGCCGACGTGCCAGGTGCGCCCGACATCGGTCCCCACGGGCTGCGCCACACCGCCGCGACCCACCTCCTCGAGGGCGGCGCCGACCTCCGGTCCGTCCAGGAGCTGCTCGGCCACGCCTCGCTCGCGACCACCCAGCTCTACACGCACGTCACCACGGACCGGCTGCGACGGGCCTACCAGCAAGCACATCCGCGGGCGTGAGGGCGTCGAGCGGCGGTCGCCACCCGGCGTACGGCGAGGTGGGAGCCGTCGCGCGCGCCGCGGGCACCGGTTGGTCCTGCCAGAGCGGGAGGAGCCGCACCGGCCCGGCGCCGACCAGGCGCAGCGGATCGAGGTAGGTCTCGTCCTCGATCCAGCCCCAGTGCAGGCAGGCCTGGGGCAGGCAGTGGGAGCCGGCGGTGGAGAGCCGGCCGATCCGGTCGCCGGCCGCGACGACGTCGCCCGTCCCGACGGTCGCCTCGACCGGCTCGTAGGTGGTGCGGGTGGACCCGTGGTCGACCACGACGACGCCGCGGCCGGCGAGCACCCCGGCCCACGACACCCGGCCGGGGAGGGCAGCGTGCACCGCCTGACCCGGGCTCCCGAGCAGGTCGACCCCGCGGTGGCCGGCACCCCACGGGTCGTCGGGTGGGTCGAAGCCGGCGACGACCTCCGGCTGCGGCGCCAGCGGCCACACGCCCACCGGGTCCGGGTCCGCCACGGCGGGCGCGGCGACCAGCAGGAGGGCGGTGACGAGGAGCGCGCCGAGCGCGGGTCGTGGTGTCATGGGACGAGCGTGCGACGGTCCGGCGACGGCCGCGACCACGGGCGCGCTGACCTGTGGAAACGCCGCTCCGGAGCCAGCCTGTGGACGGTTCCCGGCGATTCGCCTGAGCGACGCCTGTGGACTACTCTTGTCGGCGCAACCCGCATGGGTTGACTTCGCACGTCCGCAGACCGCGACGGGACCTGGCACTCCGAGGACCCGGCCACCCGTGGGCGTGACCCTCAGTCCGGTCTCCAGCGATGGAGCAGCCGGTCGGGTCGCGCGCAGGCGTCAGGGCCGAGGGCACCCGCCCGAGGCAGCAACTGAAAACCACACGCGAGCACGCCTCGGTCCGACCTCCCCGTCACTGGTCACCAGCGATGGGGTCCCAAGGTCGGGCGCCAACGGGCGCGGGCTCCACACACCAGGAGATTCACATGGCAGTCGTGACCATGCGCCAGCTTCTCGAGAGCGGCGTGCACTTCGGACACCAGACCCGTCGCTGGAACCCGAAGATGAAGCGCTTCATCATGACCGAGCGCAACGGCATCTACATCATCGACCTGCAGCAGTCGCTGGCCTACATCGACCGCTCGTACGCCTTCATCAAGGAGACCGTCGCCAAGGGCGGCACCGTGATGTTCGTGGGCACCAAGAAGCAGGCCCAGGAGGCGATCGCCGAGCAGGCGACCCGCGTCGGCATGCCCTACGTCAACCAGCGCTGGCTGGGCGGCATGCTCACCAACTTCTCGACCGTGCACCAGCGGATCAACCGCCTCAAGGAGCTCGACGAGATCGACTTCGACAACGTCGCCGGCTCCGGTCGCACCAAGAAGGAGCTCCTGCAGATGAAGCGGGAGCGCGACAAGCTGGAGAAGACCCTCGGCGGTATCCGCGAGATGGGTCGCACCCCGTCGGCCGTCTGGATCGTCGACACCAAGAAGGAGCACCTCGCCGTCGAGGAGGCCCGCAAGCTCCGGATCCCGATCATCGGCATCCTGGACACCAACTGCGACCCCGACGAGGTCGACTTCCCGATCCCGGGCAACGACGACGCGATCCGCGCCGTCGGCCTGCTGACCCGCGTGGTCGCGGACGCCGTCGCCGAGGGCCTCATCGCCCGCTCCGGTGCCAAGGCCTCCGAGGGCACCGAGGCCGTGGGTGCCGAGGAGCCGCTGGCCGAGTGGGAGCGCGAGCTCCTCACCGGTGACGCCGAGCAGGCCGCCGCCGAGGCGACCGGCGACGCCGACGCCGAGACCCCCGCCGCCGAGGCGACCGGTGCCGCCACCGAGGCCGCTGAGGCCGTCGAGGCCACCGAGGCCGCCGCCGAGGCGACCGACGCCCCGGCCGAGGCTCCGGCCGAGCAGGCCTGAGCACCGCAACCACTTCGGACCACTTCGAGGAATTCGAGGAAGAAGGAACATGGCTTACACCGCAGCCGACGTGAAGAAGCTCCGTGAGCTGACCCAGGCCGGCATGATGGACTGCAAGAAGGCGCTCGACGAGACCGACGGCGACTTCGACAAGGCCGTCGAGCTGCTCCGCGTCAAGGGTGCGGCCAAGGCCGCCGCCCGCGCCGCGGAGCGCGAGGCCTCGGCCGGGCTGGTCGCAGCCTCCGGCAACGCCCTGATCAGCCTCAAGGCCGAGACGGACTTCGTCGCCAAGAACGAGGCCTTCATCTCCGCCGCGCAGCAGATCGCGGACGCCGCCGACGCCAACCAGGTCGGCGACGCCGAGGCGCTCAAGGCCGTCTCGCTCGGTGACAAGACCGTCGGCGAGACCGTCGACGAGCTCGCCCGCACGATCGGCGAGAAGATCGAGCTCGGCGAGGTCGCCTACTTCGACGGCGCGACCACGGTCTACCTGCACAAGAAGGCCAGCGACCTGCCCCCGACCCTGGGCGTGCTCGTCCAGTTCGAGGGTGACGAGGCCGCCGCCAAGCAGGCCGCCCAGCAGGCTGCGGCCCTCAAGGCGCAGTACCTCACCAGCGACGAGGTCCCGGCCGACGTCGTGGAGGCCGAGAAGAACGTGCTGACCAAGAAGACGCTCGAGGAGGGCAAGCCCGAGGCTGCCGTCGCGAAGATCGTCGAGGGTCGCATCAACGCCTTCTTCAAGGAGATCGTCCTGCTCGACCAGGAGTCGGTCTTCGAGGCCAAGAAGTCGGTCAAGCAGGTGCTCGACGCCGCCAACACCCAGGTGACCAAGTTCGCCCGGTTCGAGGTCGGCGCCTGACGCCCGCACCACCGCAGCACCCGTAGCGGCCGGGCCGACGAGAGATCGTCGGCCCGGCCGCTGCATTTGTCCTCAGGAGCGCTCCGCGGACACCGATGTCGAGTACTGTCCGTCTGCGGTCCACGTCGGACCGCCACCTATCCCCGGGGGAGCTCGCACATGGGATTCATGGACAAGGTCCGTGGACAGTTCATCGACATCATCGAGTTCCTCGATGACAGCCGCGACACGCTCGTGTGGCGGTTCCCCCGCCAGGGCAACGAGATCAAGATGGGCGCCCAGCTGGTGGTCCGCGAGGGTCAGGTAGCGGTCTTCGAGAGCGAGGGTGAGATCGCCGACGTCTTCGGGCCCGGCACCTACACGCTCGAGACCGAGAACATCCCGATCCTCTCCACCCTCAAGGGCTGGAAGTACGGCTTCAACTCGCCGTTCAAGGCCGAGGTCTACTTCGTCGGCACCCGTCTCTACACCGACATGAAGTGGGGCACCCAGAACCCCGTCACCCTCCGCGACGCGGAGTTCGGGATGGTCCGGCTGCGCGCGTTCGGCACCTACCAGCTCCAGGTCGTCGACCCGAGCAAGCTGCTGCGCCAGCTCGTCGGCACCGACCCGCAGTTCCGCACCGACGAGGTCGCGGAGTACCTCCGCCAGCAGATCGTCTCCGAGGTCGGTACGGCGATCGCCGCGGCCAACATCCCGATGCTCGACCTGGCCGCCAACCAGCAGGGCATCGCGACCGCGCTCGCGCAGACGCTGACCGCGAACCTCACCGAGATGGGCATCAGCATCCCGCGGTTCATCATCGAGAACATCTCGCTGCCGCCCGAGGTCGAGGCGGCGCTCGACAAGCGCACCCAGATGGGCGTCCTCGGCAACCTCGACCAGTACACCAAGTTCCAGACCGCCGAGGCGATCGGCGACGCTGCCAACAACCCCGGCGGAGCCGGCGAGGGCATGGGTCTGGGCATGGGCATGGCGATGGGCCAGCAGATGGCCAACGCGCTCAACCAGCAGCAGGCCGCACCGCCGGCGCCCCCTGCCGCGGCCGCGCCGCCGCCGATCCCGGGGGCCGCCCAGCCGTGGTTCCTGGCGGTCAACGGTCAGCAGGCGGGGCCCTTCCCGCTCGACCAGCTGCCCGCCAAGGTCGCGTCGGGGGAGCTGACCCCCGCCACGCTGGTCTGGCAGCAGGGCATGGGCGCGTGGACGCCCGCGGGCGAGACGCCCGGCGTCAAGGACCTCTTCGGCGCGACCCCGCCGCCGCTCCCGCCGCAGGCCTGACGTGGCGACCGCGACCTGCCCCTCCTGCGGGGCGCAGACGGAGTACGCCCCGGGGACGACCGTGCTCAAGTGCGGTTCCTGCGGCAGCGAGCAGCAGATCGCGGCCTCGACGGCCGTGATCCGCGAGCACTCGTACGACGAGTGGCACGCCGCCCACGGCCGCACCGACGTGGCGACCATCGGCGCCCACGTGCTGCGCTGCCAGGGATGCGGCGCGAGCACCGAGACGGTCGACATCGCCGGCTCCTGCCAGTTCTGCGGCGGCGCCCTCATCGCCGTCGAGCAGCCGGAGGGGCTGGTGCAGCCCGAGGCCATCATCCCCTTCCACGTCGACCGGCGCGGCGCCCAGGACGCGTTCGGCGGCTGGGTGAAGTCGCGCTGGTTCGCGCCCGACGCCCTCAAGGCGGTCAACTCCACCGAAGGTCTGCAGGGCACCTACCTGCCGCACTGGACCTACGACGCCCACACGGAGACCGACTACGTCGGTGAGCGGGGCGACTACTACTACGTGACGAAGACCCGCCAGGTCTCCGACGGCCAGGGCGGCACGCGCACCGAGACCTACCAGGAGCGGCACACGCGCTGGTCGCGGGCTTCGGGGCACGTCGCCCGCTCGTTCGACGACGTGCTCGTGGTCGGCAGCCACCGGATCGAGCCCGACAAGGTCGAGAAGATGGGGCCGTGGCGGCTGGAGGACGCGCGTCCCTTCCAGTCCGACTTCCTCACCGGCTACTCCGCCCTGCGCTACGACGTCGACCCCGACGACGGCTCCGCGCTCGCACGCCAGCGGATGGCGGACGTCGTCGAGGACGACTGCCGCTCCGACATCGGCGGCGACGAGCAGCGCGTCTCGGACATGGACATCACCTACTCCCAGGCGATGTTCAAGCTGGTGCTGATGCCGCTGTGGATCGCGACGTACCTCTACAACGGGAAGTCGTGGACGGTGCTGGTCAACGCCAACACCGGCGAGGTCGTCGGCGACCGGCCCTACAGTGCGGTGAAGATCACGGCGGCCGTCGTCGCCGCGGTGGCGCTGGTCGCCCTGGTGATCGCGCTCTTCGCTCTGGCCTAGCCCCATCGGATAGGTTGCTCCAAGGCCCTGTCCGGGCCGGCCGACTCCGACGAGACGACCAGGGAGACCCACGTGACCGGGTACAAGCGTGTCCTGCTCAAGCTGTCCGGCGAGGTGTTCGGCGGTGGCAAGGTCGGCGTCGACCCCGACGTCGTCCAGAAGGTGGCGCACGAGATCGCGGCCGTCGTCGAGGCGGGCGTCCAGATCGCGGTCGTCACCGGCGGTGGCAACTTCTTCCGCGGTGCCGAGCTCCAGCAGCGCGGCATGGACCGGGTGCGCGCCGACTACATGGGCATGCTCGGCATCGTGATGAACTGCCTCGCGCTGCAGGACTTCCTGGAGAAGATGGGCGTCGAGACGCGGGTGCAGACGGCGATCACGATGGGCCAGGTCGCCGAGCCGTACATCCCGCGGCGCGCGATCCGGCACATGGAGAAGGGCCGCGTCGTGATCTTCGGCGCCGGCATGGGCATGCCGTTCTTCTCCACCGACACCGTCGCCGTCCAGCGGGCGCTGGAGAGCAAGTGCGACGTGGTGCTGGTCGCCAAGAGCGGCGTCGACGGCGTCTACACCGCCGACCCGCACGTCGACCCGACCGCCACGAAGTTCGACGAGCTGTCCTACGACGAGGCGATCTCGCGGGGTCTGCGGATCATGGACCAGACCGCGTTCGCCCTCTGCGGCGAGAACAAGCTGCCGATGGTCGTCTTCGGCATGGAGCCCGAGGGCAACATCCTGCGCGTCGTGCAGGGTGAGAAGATTGGCACGCTCGTCAGCGCTGGCTGACCGCGACCACCGAAGGAGCAGAACCCGTGATCAACGACATCCTCAACGAGGCCGACGGCAAGATGGACAAGTCGGTCGAGTCGACGCGCGAGGAGTTCGCGGCGATCCGGGCCGGTCGCGCCCACCCGAGCATGTTCAACAAGATCGTGGCCGAGTACTACGGCACCCCGACGCCGCTCCAGCAGCTGGCGTCGTTCACCGCTCCCGAGGCGCGGGTCATCCTGATCCAGCCCTTCGACCAGAGCGCGATGCAGGCCATCGAGCGGGCCATCCGCGACTCCGACCTCGGGGTCAACCCGGCCGACGACGGCAAGGTCATCCGCTGCGTCTTCCCCGAGCTGACCGAGGAGCGCCGCAAGGAGTTCATCAAGGTCGCCCGGGGCAAGGCCGAGGACGGTCGCGTCGCTGTCCGCAACCTGCGCCGGACGGCGAAGCAGAGCCTCGAGAAGCTGGAGAAGGACGGTGAGGTCGGCAAGGACGACGTCACCGGCGCCGAGAAGCGGCTCGACGTCATGACCAAGAAGCACACCGACGCGATCGACGAGATGCTCAAGAACAAGGAGTCCGAGCTGCTCGAGGTCTGAGCAGCTCGGCACCCATCTCGATGACCGAGGTCAAGGACCACGGCCGCGCCGGTCGCGACCTGCCGGCCGCCATCACGTCCGCTGCCGTCCTGATCGGCGCGATCCTGCTGTCGCTCCTCTTCTGGAAGACGGCCTTCATGGTGATCGTCGCGATCGCCGTGGTGGTGGCGATCTGGGAGCTGCACCGCGGGCTGCAGGCCAAGGACATCGACATCCCCGAGCAGCCGCTGATGATCGGCGGTGCGGTGATGGTCGTCGTCGCCTACGTCTGGGGTGCCCCCGCCCTGGTCACGGCGACCGCGGTCACCGCGCTGATGACGATGCTGTGGCTGCTGCGCCGCGGCGTCGACGGCTACGTGCAGAACGCCACGGCGGCGGTCTTCAGCCTCATCTACGTGCCGTTCCTCGGCTCGTTCGTGGCGCTGCTGCTCGCGGAGGGCGGCGGCTTCAACGCCGCCGGTCTCGACGACCCCGGCGTCCAGGGGATCATCACCTTCATCGCGATCACCGTCGCCTCCGACACCGGCGGCTACGTCGCCGGCGTGCTCTTCGGCAAGCACCCGATGGCCCCGGTCATCTCGCCGAAGAAGTCCTGGGAGGGCTTCGCCGGCTCGGCCGTCTTCTGCCTGGTCGCCGGCTGGGCCCTCGTGGTCTACCTGCTCGACGGCGACTGGTGGGTCGGTCTGGCCCTGGGCGTCATCGCCGTCGTGATGGCGACACTGGGGGACCTGTGCGAGTCGGTGATCAAGCGCGACCTGGGCATCAAGGACATGAGCCAGGTCATCCCCGGTCACGGCGGCCTGATGGACCGGCTCGACTCGCTGCTCGCGACGGTCGCCCCGATCTGGCTGCTGCTCCACTACGCGGTGTTCTAGCTCCGGAGCCGAGGCGCCCATGCTCTACCTGGTCCGGCACGGCCGACCGCTCGTCGAGGAGGGGCTGCTGCCCGCTGCCTGGGAGCTCGACCCGGCCGGCTTCGACGACGTCTGGGCGCTGCGGGAGTCCGGACGGCTGCCGACGCGGGCGCTGTGGTTCACCTCGCCGGAGCCGAAGGCCATCGCGACGGCCCAGCTGCTGACGGAGGCCGACGTCGGCGTCGTGGACGCCCTGCGGGAGCAGGTGCGCGACACCGCCGACTGGATCAGCGACCTGCCGGCCGTCGTCCGCCGTGCCCTCGCCGAGCCGGGGTTGTCCGCCCATCCGGGCTGGGAACCGATCGAGGTGACCCGGACCCGCGTGGTCGGTGCGGTGCGCACGCTGCTGGCGGAGCACCGGGGGAGCGACCTGGTCCTCGTCGGCCACGGCACCGCCTGGACGGTGCTGGTCGCCGACCTGACCGGCACCGCCCCGGACCTCGACCGGTGGCGGACCCTCGCGATGCCCGACGTCATCGAGGTGGACGTGTGACCGGCCCCGGAGCGGCGTACGTCGACCTGCGGTGGTGCCGCCTAGGGTGGGTGGGATGAGCACGGACCAGGAGCGGAGCCCCGAGCAGGAGCAGGGGTCCGCGGACGACGCGGGTGGCGAGGAGCGGCAGCCCAACTGGTGGCACCGCGACCACCCGACGTTCACCGCGCTCACCGGCTTCTTCACCGGTCTCGGCTTCGTGATCCTGGTGCCGGGCCTCTTCATCGCGATCCTGAACCTGCTCTTCTCCTACAACACCGCCGAGGACCTCTTCCCCTTCGTCCTGGTCACGCTGGTGATCCCGATCGGGCTGGTGGTCGTGCCGCGGACGCGGCGGTTCGGCCTCTTCATGCTGGTCGGGATGCTCGTCACGGCGATCGTGGTTGCCGGGGTCGCGGCCCTCGTGCTCTGGTACATGGTCACCTACCAGAGCTGACGAATCGCGGCCGCGGCCGCCCGGGTGGGATGATCGGTGGCGATGTCCGAGCCGAAGCCCCTGCCCCTGGTGTTCGACGAGCCGCGCGGTCGCAAGAAGCCGCCGCGGCACCTGGCCGACCTCACCCCCGACGAGCGCAAGGCCCGCCTCGAGGAGCTGGGCCTGCCGGGCTTCCGGGCCAAGCAGCTCTCGACCCACTACTTCGCCCGCCTGGTCGACGACCCGGCCGAGATGACCGACCTGCCGGCCGGCCAGCGCGACGAGCTCGTCGAGGGCCTGCTGCCCTCGCTGATGACCCCCCTCCGCACCATGGAGGCGGACCGGGGCACCACCCGCAAGACGCTGTGGAAGCTCTTCGACGGCGCGCTGGTCGAGTCGGTGCTGATGCGCTACCCCGACCGCGCCACCATGTGCGTCTCGAGCCAGGCCGGCTGCGGCATGGCCTGCCCCTTCTGCGCCACCGGCCAGGGCGGCCTGCAGCGCAACATGTCGACCGCGGAGATCGTCGAGCAGGTCGTCGCCGGCGCCCGGGCCCTGGCCCGTGGCGAGGTGCCGGGCGGCCCGGGCCGGGTGTCCAACGTCGTGTTCATGGGCATGGGTGAGCCGCTGGCCAACTACAAGGCCGTGATGGGCACCGTCCGCCGCCTCACCGACCCGACCCCCGACGGCCTCGGCATGAGCGCGCGCGGCATCACCGTCTCGACGGTCGGCCTGGTGCCGAGGATGCTGCAGCTGGCCGACGAGGGCATCCCGGTCACCCTCGCGCTCAGCCTCCACGCCCCCGACGACGAGCTGCGCAACGAGCTGGTCCCGATCAACACCCGCTTCTCGGTCGCCGAGACCGTCGACGCCGCGTGGAACTACGCCAAGGTCACCAAGCGCCGGGTCTCGATCGAGTACGCCATGATGCGCGGCATCAACGACCAGGCCTGGCGCGCCGACCTGCTCGCCGACGTGCTCCGCGAGCGCGGCGACTGGGGCTGGGTGCACGTGAACCTGATCCCGCTGAACCCGACCCCCGGCTCGAAGTGGACGGCGTCCGACCCGGCCGACGAGCGCGAGTTCGTCCGCCGGCTCGAGGCCAAGGGCATCCCGACGACGGTGCGGGACACCCGCGGCCGCGAGATCGACGGCGCGTGCGGCCAGCTGGCCGCGACCGAGGCCTGAGCGCCGCTCCGGCCCCGGTCGCGTGACGACCGGTTAGCGCAGGAACGCCGGGGCAGGCACCAGGAGCTCGACGTTGCGCGCGTTGCGGGCGCCCCGTCGGTGGTTGTCCCGCTCCTGGTAGTCGTTGGCGGTGATGAGCCGCGAGATCGACGCCAGGTTCATCGGGTCGCTCAGGTCCTCGAGGTCGGGCGTCGTCGCCGCCGCGTGGTCGAGCATGGTGGTGAAGATCGACACCGTGCCGTCCTTGTTGTCCACGATCTCGATGAGACGGGACTGCTGCGGCCAGTCGATGTGGGACGCGGTGTTGATCTCCCAGAAGCCGCTGACGGGCTTCTTCTTGCCCTTGACCTTCTTCTTCTTGGGGTGCGCCCAGATCTGGTTGGTGTGGGTGTGGCCGTTGACCCAGGCGATCACGTTGTCGTACTTGAGCAGCGTGTTCTTGATCTGGCCGGCCAGCGAGTGGTCGGAGAACGACGCGAGCGGGTGGTGGCTGGCGACCACCACGAGCTTCTTCGTGCTCCGGGCGAGCAGCTTCTTCAGCCACGCGAACTGCGCCGCGTCCAGGGCGCCCTTGTCGCCGAAGGTCGCGACGGTGTCGAGGACGATGAAGCGGACCTTGCCCTGGTCGAAGGTGTAGTAGGCGGTGCCCTTCGCCTGGTTCTCGGCGGTGAAGCCGTGACCGACGGGGGTGCCGGCCGTGGTGAAGTGCTCGGCGACCCAGTCGGTGCGGTGCAGCAGGCGACGGTCGGGGTCGGCGGTGATGGGGCGGTTGACCACCGTTCCGCTCGGGTCCCAGACCTTCTTGGTGGCGCTGATGGCCTGGGCGTTGTAGCTGTCGGTGACGGTGAAGTTGCCCTGGACGAGCCCGTCGTGGTTGCCCATCGCGGCGTACCACGGCATGTCGAGGCCCTCGGCCTGGAAGGAGGCGCGGGCCGCGTCCAGCAGACCGGGCACGGTCGGGAAGCCGTAGGTGCTCCGGTAGATGTCGTCGGTCAACCCGTCCGGGGTGCCGTCGGGGTGCCAGAACGAGGCGTTGTAGTAGGCCGGGTCCTGGTCCATCACGCTCTCGACCTTGGTCAGGTCGCCGGAGTCCGGCCGGACGGTCTGGCCGTCGAGGATGTCGATGTTCCAGCGGATCTCGTTGTACTGCGTGGTGTCGGAGTTGTCGCCGGTCTGGAGGGCGAAGGCGAGCGGCTTCCCGGTGACCGGGCCGGTGCCGATGGCGTTGATCTCGCGGACCATGGCGTCGGCGACGTGCGCGCTGAGCATCTCCTGCGGCCGGTAGGCGCTGCTGCTGACGCCCTCGTCGGCGTACTCGACCCGGACCGGCGACTGGGCGTCGATCACGTGGACGTCGGAGAGCTGGGCGAAGGCGAGGAGGCCCTTGCGCTTCGCCGCCCGCTTCTTGCCGGCGGAGGCACCGAGGCCTGTGCGGACCCGGTGCGGCTCGCCCGCGAGCTCGACGACCTCGACCCAGCCGCCCGCGCCGGGCGTGCCCTTGTCGAGGGTCTTCGCGAGGGTCGCGACCTTGGCCGTGGCGCGGGGTGCGCTGGTGGTGCCGGCGACGGCGGCGTCGGCCAGGCCGCGGCCGCCGAGGGCGAGGGTGCCGCCGAGGACGGCGCTGGTCTTGAAGAGGTCACGACGAGAGATCTGCACCGCGTCAATCTATGCTTCGCCCGGCGTTCACGTCCCCGAAACAATGAGGTGTGTTGCGGCGTCGACGTCGGGCACGAGGTGCACGTGGCGCTCCATCGGCCGCCCCCGGGCCAGCTCGCGGAGCAGCGGCCAGGCCGGCAGCTCCTCGGTCCAGTACGACGTGCCGACCAGCACCATCGGCGCGACGTGCTCCTCGTCGGCGTAGTAGTTCTCGCAGGCGTCCTGGAAGATCTCCTGCACGGTGCCGCCGACGCCCGGGAGGAAGACGATCCCGGCGTCGCAGACCTCGAGCAGGATCGCCTCGCGCAGGGAGTTGCGGAAGTACTTCGCGATCGCCGTGGCGAAGGGGTTGGGTGGCTCGTGCCCGTAGTGCCAGGTCGGGATGCCCAGGCTGTCGCGGCCGCCGGGGTGGTCGGCCAGCACTCCGAAGGCGAGCCCGACCCACGCGTCGACGGAGGGGTGGTACGACGGTACCGCCGCGAGTCGTTCGAGCGCGTCGGCCAGGGTGTCGGGGGCGTCGGCGAAGTGGCCGCCGAGGTTGGCCGCCTCCATCGCGCCCGGGCCGCCGCCGGTGGCGACGACGTGGTCGCGACCGAGCCCGGCGCCGAGCCGGGCCGCGTCGGCGTACGCCGCCTCGCCGCGATCGACCCGGTGGCCGCCCATCACGCCGACCAGGTGCCGGCCCGCCACCCACTGCTCGAGCGCGACGTCGATCGCGTGGTCGTGCAGTGCCCGGCAGAGGGCGTCCTCGGGGGTGCGGGGCGCCCGGGCCCAGTCGTGGGCCCGGGCGTCCAGCGAGTCGGCGTACGCCGGGGTGTCGTAGAGCTCGCCGGGGGAGTAGAGCCGCTCCCGCGCCGCGTCGACGGGGATCTCCGGCGCGGCCGCGACCCGTCGCTCGAGCCGGAGGACCAGCTCGTCGGGCTCGCCCCGCACCACCTTGCGTCTGCGCACACCCCAGACCCTAGAAGGCGACCGCGAGCAGCTCGGCGAAGAGCGCGTGCTCGTCGACGTCGAGTCCCCGGGAGCGGAACCAGCCGCACACGTTGGCACAGTCGCGCATCAGGAAGTCGGCGCCGTTGAGATTGCCCGCCAGGTCGACCATCTGCGGCAGGTCGATGATCACCAGCCGCTCGCCGGCGGCGAGCAGGTTGTACGCCGACAGGTCGCCGTGCACGAGCCCGTGCTGGGCGAGGATCGCCATCGCGTCGCGCAGCTGGTCGAAGTACGACGCGAGCAGCGTCGGCTCCGGCCGGGTCTGCGCCAGCCGCGGGGCGCTCTCGCCGTCGTCGTCGGTGATCCACTCCATGAGGATCTCGGTGCCGTCGATCTGCACGGGGTAGGGGACCGGCAGGCCGAGCGACCAGCAGCGCTTGAGGGCGTCCCACTCCGAGACGGCCCACTCGCCGGTGGCGACCAGCTTGCCGAAGGTGCTCTTGCGCTTGATCGCCCGCTCGTCGCGCGAGCGCTTCATGCTGCGGCCCTCGGTGTAGGCCGCGGCCCGGTGGAAGGTGCGGTGGTCGGTGGACCGGTAGCGCTTGGCCACCATCACCACCGCCTCGCCCGGCTCCCCTTGATCGGGCGGAGTGGAGCCGGGGACGGCGCGCTCGAGGAGGAACGCGTCCGCCTCCTTGCCGGTCTTGAGGATCCCGAGCTCGGTGTCGACGGCCGCCTGGGACGTCACCACCCAGTCGGGGCGGGGCTCGGGGCCGCGGGAGAGCGGCTCCACGGAGAGCCAGGTCGACCAGCGCTGGCCGTCGGCGAGGTCGTCGGCGGCCCGGAAGTCGAAGACGAAGCGGGGATCGACGTCGGAGAGGTCGGAGGTGTCAGAGGGGTAGTACGTGAAGTCGGAAGACATCGGTGGAGGTGCTCCAGAGGTGAGAGAAGTGGTCTGCGGACAGGCCAAGGACAGTCACGGACATGTCACGCTCCTCTCACCGGGCACCCGGCTCCTCCGGACGCTGGTAGCGAGTGTGGGACCTCGGTACGACAGGCGGCAACCGAATTTCCGCTCACTCGGCCCGCCCCGACAGCCCCACTGGTCACAGCGTTCGGGCAGTCCTGGCACCTCGGGGCCGTTGCAACCCCGAGGTGCGGGAGTCCCCGGTGCACCGGGGACTCATGCAGGTCGCCGGCCAGCACGACAGGAACGCCCCGCCCGGGGGTGCGACCGGCCGGGTCCGTCCGTCGTGCACCACGTAGCAGCGGTTCCCCGGACCGGGGACCTCCAGTGGGAGGACCTCCGTGGCACCTCCGTCGAAGTCGAGTGCATAACTAGAGTCATCGCAGTGAGGGCGTCGCGTGGCGACACCCCGGCCCGGCGGGTCGGTTAGGTTGACCGCGTGATCCGCCGTACCGCCGCTCTCGCCACCGCTGCCGCCGCGGCCCTGCTGCTGAACCCGGTCGTCGCCCCGACGGCGGAGGGCGCCGAGGCGGGGGCGACGTGGGGTGCCCCCGGGATCGGCGACCCCTACTTCCCGCTCGACGGCAACGGCGGGATCGACGTCCAGCGCTACGAGATCCACGACCGCTACGACTTCGACAGCCGCCGGCTGAGCGGCTGGACCCGGGTGACGCTGACGGCGACCGAGGACCTCAAGGGCTTCGACCTCGACTTCCTGCTGCCGGTCAGCAAGGTCACGTCGTCCGGGAGGAAGCTGTCCTTCTCCCGCAGCGGACAGGCCGACCACGAGCTGCGGATCAAGCTCCCGCTCGACGCCGGGGAGAAGACCAGGCTCGTCGTCCGCTACGCCGGCCACCCGGGCCGCTACTCCTACGAGGGCGAGAGCAACTGGCTGGCCGACGGCCACGAGGTGGTCGCGATGAACCAGCCGCACATGGCGCCCTGGTGGTTCCCCTCCAACGACCACCCGCTCGACAAGGCGTTGGTCGACATCCACGTCACGGTGCCGAAGGGCAAGACCGTGGTCGCCAACGGCACCCGCAAGGGCCGGACCGTCCACGGTCGCCTGGCGACCACGCACTGGAAGGCCGACGAGCCGATGGTGCCCTACCTCGCGTTCTTCGCCGCCGGCCCGTACGCCGTGGCCCACGGCACCGGCGACGACGGCACCCCGTGGTACGTCGCGGTGTCGAAGCGCCTCGACCAGAGCGGCTGGGGTCCGGGCACCGAGAAGAAGGCGATGCAGCTGGTCAAGCGCACGCCGGAGCTGCTGTCCTGGCTGGAGCAGTCGCTCGGCGACTACCCGTTCTCGTCGACCGGCGGCGTGATCACCAACCTGAGCCCCGGCTTCGCGCTCGAGAACCAGACCCGTCCGACGTACGAGTGGTGGGGCGCGGGTCCGGCGATGGTCTCGACGGTGGTCCACGAGCTCGCGCACCAGTGGTTCGGCGACTCGGTGGCCGTGCACCACTGGCAGGACATCTGGCTCAACGAGGGGCTCGCGACCTTCTTCGAGGACTACTGGGCCGAGCACCTCGGCGACCAGACCGCCAACGAGGCGCTGCGCCAGCAGTACGACGACCGCCTGGCCGTCGACGACTTCTGGCACCACGAGGTCGCCGACCCGTGCCCCGAGCACGACGCCTGCGTCAACTGGATCTTCGACGGCTTCGTCTACCAGCGCGGCGCGATGGCGATCCAGGCGCTGCGCAACCTCATCGGCGACGACGACGCGTTCTTCGCGCTGCTGCGCGGCTGGGCGGCCGCGCACGCCGGGGGCAACGGCTCGACCGCGCAGTTCGAGGCGTACGCCGAGGAGCAGACCGGCCTCGACCTCGGCGGCTTCTTCGACGCCTGGCTGCACAGCTCGACGAAGCCGGCCGACACCGAGGCCAACGGCCTGGGGGACCTCAGCCCAGCAGCGGGCTGACCACCTTCGCGGTCAGGCTCGGCAGCCGGGTGAGCGACTCCTCCGCGTCGGCGAAGGTCATGGCGCGCAGGCCGGCATTGATGCCGAGCCAGCGCAGTGGCTCCGGCTCCCACCGGGGCGAGCGGTGGCCGACCCACGGCAGTCGGGTGAGCTCGGTGTCGTGGCCGAGCACGAGGTCGCGCAGGGTGCGGCCGGCGAGGTTCGTCGTGCTCACCCCGTCGCCGACGTACCCGCCGGCCCAACCGAGCCCGGTCTCGGTGTCGAGCCCGACCGAGGCGCACCAGTCGCGGGGGATGCCGAGCGCGCCACCCCAGGCGTGGGTGACGCGGGTGCCGGAGAGCATCGGGAAGAGGTCGATCAGCGTGGCGTAGAGGCGCGCGAAGACGCGCTCGTCCCGGTCGTACTCCGGCCGGATCCGTGAGCCGAGGTGGTAGGGCGCACCACGACCGCCGAAGACCAGCCGGTCGTCGGCCGTCCGCTGGCCGTAGATGATCAGGTGGCGGTGGTCGGAGAAGGTCTCGCGCCGGGCGAGTCCGATCTCGTCCCACACCGCGGCCGGCAGCGGCTCGGTCGCGATGATCAGCGAGTAGACCGGCACCATCGTGCGGGACTCGCCCTTCAGGCCGGAGGTGTAGCCCTCGGTCGCGCGCAGGATGGTCCGGGCCCGGACCCGGCCCTGCCGGGTGTGCACCGTGCCGGGCTCGATCGCCGTGACACGGGTGCGCTCGTGGACGGTCACGCCGCGGCGCTCGACCGCGGACGCGAGGCCGCGCACCAGGCGCGCGGGGTGGAGGGCCGCGCAGTCGGGGGTGTACGTCGCGCCCACGGTGCGGCTGCCCCGCAGCACGGCGGTCGCCTCGCTGCGGTCGAGGAGCCGCAGGTCGTCCTCGCCGCGGTCCCACTCACGGGCCTCCGCGACCTCGGCGCGCGCCCGGCGCCACTGGGCCCGGCTGCGGGCGAGCACGATCGTGCCGCCCTTCGCGAGATCGGCGTCGATCCCCTCGTCCGCGGCGGCCCGGGCGACCTCGCCGACGGTCTCCCGCATCGCGCGGTGCTGCGCGAGCGCGCCGGTCCGGTCGGACATCCCGGCCAGGGTGCCGAGCGAGGCGGGGAAGAGCGCCGAGCACCAGCCGCCGTTGCGGCCGGAGGCGCCGAAGCCGGCGGTCTCCGCCTCGAGCACGACCACGCGCAGCTCGGGGTCGGCCTCGGCCAGGTAGCGGGCGGTCCAGAGGCCGGTGAGGCCGGCGCCGACGATCGCGACGTCGGCGTCGGTGTCGCCGTCGAGGGCCGGGCGTGGGGTCCACGGCGTCGGCTCGCCGACCGTATCGTGCCAGAGGGAGAGACGCTCCCAGTGCGGATCGGGGTCGGACACGGCGGTCAGCGGACTCCCCACGAGTAGGTCTGCTTGCGCAGTCGGAGGTACATGAAGGTCTCGGTGCTGGCCACGCCGTCGATCGTGCGGATCCGGCCCGAGATGATCTCGAGGAGGTGCTCGTCGCTCTCGGCGACGACCTCGACGAGGAGGTCGAAGCTGCCGGCGGTGACGACCACGTAGTCGACCTCCTCGAGCGCGGCGATGACGTCGGCGACCGGCTCGAGCGGGCCGGTGACCCGGACCCCGACCATGGCCTGCCGGGCGAAGCCGAGCTCGAGCGGGTCGGTGACGGCGACGACCTGCATCACGCCGGACTCGATCAGCCGCTGGACGCGCTGGCGCACCGCGGCCTCGGAGAGGCCCACGACCTTGCCGATCGCGGCGTACGAGCGGCGCCCGTCCTGCTGGAGCTGTTCGATGATCGCCTTGGAGACGTCGTCCAAGGTCACGGCCGCGCGTTCGCCCTTCCTCATGGTGGGACATGGTTCCTTAGCGGTGGCGACGGGGTCAACGTGGCCTTTGACGAAGGATTTCGTTGCGAGGATGTTTCGGATCGACGGGATCGCTTGTCGGGGGGCGCTACCCGTGGCACGATCCGAGGGTTGCTGAGGTTCGGCGAAGGGATGGGTGCATGGTGGACCGACCAGATCCGACCGCGGGAGTGGGTGGCGCTCGCTTCTCGCGGCGTGGCCTGTTGAAGACCGGGGGTGGGGTCGCGTTCGCCGGCCTGAGCATCGCCGCGCTCAAGCTGCCGATGTTCGGCGTCTCCGGCGCCAAGCAGGACCCGGCGCAGTGCCGCGCGACCGACGTGTCGAGCAGCCAGAAGGAGCTGATCATCTCCAACTGGCCGGCGTACATCGACCCGCGCAAGAAGTCGACGTCGACGACGTCGGTCTTCCAGCAGCGGACCGGGATCACCGTCGACTACACCGACGACGTCAACGACAACGCGGAGTTCTTCGCGAAGGTGAAGAACCAGATGGGCTCCTGCGAGCCGATCAACCGCGACATGATCGTGATGACCGACTGGATGGCGGCCCGGATGATCGGGCTCGGCTGGATCCAGCCGCTGGACGCGCAGAGCGTGCCCAACCTCCACCAGAACCTCATCGAGCCGCTGCGCAACCGGCAGTGGGACCCCAAGCGCACCTACAGCGCGCCGTGGCAGGCCGGCCTGACCGGCATCGCCTACAACGCGGCGAAGGTGCCCGAGATCAAGAGCTTCGAGGAGCTGCTGACCCGCTCGGACCTCAAGGGCCGGATGACCCTGCTGACCGAGATGCGCGACACGATGGCGTTCATGCTCCGCGTCGTCGGCGCCGACCCCGACAAGTTCACCGACGCCGAGTGGAGCAGCGCGATCGAGCGCCTCGAGAAGGTCGTCGCGAGCGGTCAGGTCCGCTCGTTCACCGGCAACGAGTACATCCAGGACCTGGCGGCCGGCAACATCGTCGCCTGCGAGGCCTGGTCGGGCGATGTCATCCAGGCGCAGTTCGACAACCCGGACATCAAGTTCGTGACGCCCGAGGAGGGACTCTCCCTCTGGGCCGACAACATGATGGTGCCCAACCTCGCGACCCACCAGGCCAACGCCGAGGAGTGGATCAACTACTACTACGAGCCCGAGACCGCCGCGAAGCTCGCCGCCTGGGTCAACTACATCTGTCCGGTCGAGGGAGCCAAGGAGGAGATGGAGAAGATCGATCCCTCGCTGGTCGACAACAAGCTCATCTTCCCCGATACCGAGGACCTCGCCGACGCCTTCGACTTCATGCCCCTGACCGACCAGCAGTCCCAGCAGTACGAAGGAGACTTCAACAATGTCATCGCCGGCTGACCTCGCCGACCAGGGCGCCGCGCGCGCCACTGCTCGGACCGACTCCTTCGACGGGCTGCGACTCGAGAACGTCACCAAGTCCTTCGGCAGCTTCACCGCCGTCGACGACCTCGACCTCGACGTACCCCGCGGATCCTTCTTCGCGCTGCTCGGCCCCTCGGGCTGCGGCAAGACCACGACGCTGCGGATGGTGGCCGGCCTCGAGACGCCGACCTCCGGCGGCATCACCCTCGCGGGCAACGACATCACCTACGCCAAGCCGTACAAGCGGCCGGTCAACACCGTCTTCCAGAGCTACGCGCTCTTCCCGCACCTCGACATCCACGAGAACGTCGCCTTCGGTCTCAAGCGCCGCAAGGTCGGCAACGTCGACGCGCAGGTCACCGAGATGCTCGAGCTGGTCGAGCTGGAGAGCCAGGCGCGCAAGAAGCCCGCGCAGCTGTCCGGCGGCCAGCAGCAGCGGGTCGCGCTCGCGCGCGCGCTGATCAACAAGCCCGAGGTGCTGCTGCTCGACGAGCCGCTCGGCGCGCTCGACCTCAAGCTGCGGCGCAACATGCAGCTGGAGCTGAAGCGGATCCAGACCGAGGTCGGGCTGACCTTCATCCACGTCACCCACGACCAGGAGGAGGCCATGACCATGGCCGACACGGTCGCGGTCATGAACGCCGGCGTCATCGAGCAGATGGGCGCACCGCAGGAGCTGTACGAGAACCCGCGGACGACGTTCGTCGCCAACTTCCTCGGCCAGTCCAACCTCATCGGCGGCACGATCAAGAGCCGCGCGGCCGACGTGGTCACCGTCGACATGCACGGCGTCGACGTCTCCATCCCGGCCGCGCGCTGCCACGCCGACGGCGACGAGGGCTGGATCGGCATCCGCCCGGAGAAGGTGCTGATCGGCGATCCCGGCGAGCAGCTGGACGCGCCGGGCAACTCCATCCCCGGCGGCGTGGTCACCGACGTCAGCTTCGTCGGCGTGAGCACGCAGTACCAGGTCCGGATGCCGTGGGGCCAGGAGATCCAGGTCTTCGCGCAGAACACCGGACATCGCCGGATCTACCGGCCCGGGGAGTCGGTCGAGCTGTCCTGGCGGCCCGACTACGCCTTCCTCCTCGATGCCAGCCAGGACGCCAAGGCCGGTGCGCAGGAGGGCACCGACTGATGGCGGAGATGACCCGACGCCGCGGCCTCACCGGCTACCTCCTGCTGGTCCCGGGAGTCGTCTGGCTCGCCCTCTTCTTCGTCATCCCGTTCTACTCGCTCGTCGCGGCCAGCCTGTTCGACCCCGGCGGCTCGGTCTTCAGCGGCTACGAGATGACCTGGCACGTCCAGAACTACTGGGACGCGCTGAAGGAGTACGGCAAGCCGAACAGCTGGTCGGACTGGGGTCCGCTGCTGCGGTCCTTCTGGTACGCCGGCCTCTCGACGGTGATCTGCCTCGTGCTCGGCTACGTGCTGGCCTACGCCATCGCGTTCAAGGCGGGCCGCTGGAAGAACCTCATGCTGGTGCTCGTCATCGCGCCGTTCTTCACCAGCTTCCTGGTCCGCACCCTGGCCTGGAAGCTGATCCTCGGCGACGACGGCCCGGTCGTCAGCGTGCTGCAGGCGGTGCACATCCTCGGCGCCGACGGCCGGCTCCTCGCGACCCCGGTCGCGGTCATCGCGGGCATCGTCTACAACTTCCTGCCCTTCATGGTGCTGCCGCTCTACGCGAGCCTGGACAAGATCGACCACCGGCTGATCGAGGCGTCGGGCGACCTGTACGCCAACCCGTTCGTGGGCTTCTTCAAGGTCACCTGGCCGCTCTCGCTGCCGGGCGTCGTCTCGGGCACCCTGCTCACCTTCATCCCGGCAGCCGGCGACTACATCAACGCCCAGCTGCTCGGCAGCACCAACCAGCGGATGATCGGCAACGTCATCCAGAACCTCTTCACCGACGCCAACGACTACCCGGCCGCGGCGGCGCTCTCGATGATCCTGATGGTCGTGATCATCGCGATGGTGCTGTTCTACGTACGCCGGGCCGGGACCGAGGAGCTGCTCTGATGCGCTGGCTACGTGAGCACGTGGTGCTGATCCTCGGGATCGCGATCCTGCTCTACACCTTCATCCCGATCTTCGTGGTCGTGCTGATGAGCTTTAACGACCCGTCGAGCCGTCTGATCTACCGGTTCGACGGCTTCACGATGGACAACTGGCTGCACCCGTGCGAGCCGGAGGGCCTGTGCAGCGCCCTCGGCACCAGCATCCAGATCAGCCTGCTCGCCACCCTGGGGTCCACGATCCTCGGCACCCTGATGGCCTTCGCGCTGGTCCGCCACGACTTCCTCGGCCGGTCGTCGATGAACCTGCTCATCTTCCTGCCCATGGCCACCCCCGAGATCGTGATGGGCTCCTCGCTCCTGGCGCTCTTCGTGGCCACCGGCTTCTCCGGCCAGCTGGGCTTCTGGACGATCCTGATCGCGCACATCATGTTCTGCGTGTCGTTCGTCGTCGTCACCGTGCGCGCCCGGCTCGCCGGCATGGACGACAACCTCGAACAGGCGGCGATGGATCTCTACGCCACTCCACGGGAGACCTTCTGGCGGATCACCTTCCCGCTGGTCTTCCCGGGCATCCTGGGCGCCGCGCTGCTCAGCTTCTCGCTGTCCTTCGACGACTTCATCATCACGAACCTGAACGCCGGCAACACGACGACCTTCCCCATGTACGTCTGGGGTGTCGCCCAGCGCGGCATCCCGATGCAGGTCAACGTCGTCGGCACCGTCATGTTCGCGATCTCGGTGCTGATCGTGGTCGGCGGCGAGCTGAACAACCGCCGCCGGTCGAAGGCCCTCGCCACCGCCAGCTGACGCGAGTCGGCGCTGATTCACCCTCGAGTCGGCGCTGACTCACCTCAGAAGAACCGCCGTGGGAGTCCGCGCCGCGCTCGGGCGGCGTCGAAGGCCGCCCGCAAGCGCCGCTCGGCGTCCTGGTCGATGCCGAACACGTGCTGCTTGCGGAAGACCTCGATCAGCCAGCCGCGCTCTCGGTCGAGCCACTCGAGACGCTCGTCGTCGTACGCACGCGTGCCGTCGTCGTGCCACTGCTGGCCGAAGTACTCGGCGCCGAGGAGGAGCTCCTCGAGACCCAGGTCGATCCGATAAGCCTCGCGCCCGTCGACCCGGATCGAGATCTGTGTCTCGGGCCGCGGTAGGCCGGCCCCGACCCAGCGCAGACGGAGGGCCGTCTCGCCGAAGGACTCGGAGCCCGGGTCGGCGAGCGGGGCGAGCACCCGCAGCTCGACCACGCCGCGCTGGCGGTTGAAACGCGACACCTCGTGGACCAGCTCCTCGTGCGAGAAGCGCCCGAGCGACAGCATGGTGTCCATGCCATGGAGCTTGAGGTCCTGGGTCCGCTGAAGGCGGCCGAGGTCCAACGCCGTACGGAGGGGAGTGGTGACCCGCAACCCGTCGACGTCCATCAGGTCGCGCGGCAGCACGGCTCGCTCGCCACTGGCGGTGATCCCGTTGCGCAGCCGGCCGCCGTCGCTCGGGCGGAAGCACGAGATGCTCGGGATGCTCAGGTGCTCGCCCGGAGCCAGCGCGCGGTCGCCCGCATGCAGCCAGGCGGCGGAGCGGTCGCTGACGAAGCAGTCGTCGGGGACGACGAGACGGAGGACGGCGCAGCGGAGCATCAGCGTGTCCTCGACCGCGGCGCCGACGTACACACCGGCGATCGGACGTCGGAGGATCCCGCCGCTCGTCAGGCGGTGCAGCGCGTTGTGGCTGAGACCGACCTCGCGGGCGTCGGCCGTGGTGAACGGCCTGCCGGGTGGCAGGTCGTCGAGTCGGTCGAACCAGGTGCGCTTGTCCATGCAGCAGCACTGCCCCGCTGGTGCCGTAAGGCACCACGGGGCAGCGCTGGCTGTGGATAGTGGGTGATTCTGCGACGGCTCGCGGGTGAGTCAGCGACGGCTCGCGGGTGAGTCAGCGCCGGCTCGCGGGTGAGTCAGCGCCGACTCGGCGGTCAGAACATCGAGCCGGCCTTGTCGAGCACGGTGCGCAGCACGTGCTCGATCTCGTCGAAGTGCGACTGGTCGCAGATCAGCGGCGGCGAGAGCTGGATGACCGGGTCGCCGCGGTCGTCGGCGCGGCAATAGAGGCCCTCGGCGTAGAGCTGCTTGGAGACGAAGCCGAAGAGGATGCGCTCGCACTCCTCGTCGCTGAAGGACTCCTTGGTCTCCTTGTCCTTCACGAGCTCGATCCCGTAGAAGTAGCCCTCGCCGCGGACGTCGCCGACGATCGGCAGGTCCTTGAGGCGCTCGAGGGTCGAGCGGAACGCCGCCTCGTTGGAGCGGACGTTGTCGAGGATGTTCTCCTCCTCGAAGATCTCGAAGTTCTTCAGCGCGACCGCGGTCGAGACCGGGTGGCCGCCGAAGGTGTAGCCGTGGGCGAACATCTCGCCGTCGGCCAGGAAGGGCTCCATCAGCCGGTCCGAGGCGATCATCGCGCCGAGGGGGGCGTAGCCGGAGGTGATGCCCTTGGCGGAGGTGATGATGTCCGGCACGTAGCCGAAGCGCTCGGCGCCGAACATGTGGCCCAGCCGGCCGTAGGCGCAGATGACCTCGTCGGAGACGAGGAGCACGTCGTACTGGTCGCAGATCTCACGCACCCGCTGGAAGTAGCCCGGGGGCGGCGGGAAGCAGCCGCCGGCGTTCTGCACCGGCTCGAGGAAGACGGCGGCGACGGTGTCGGGGCCCTCGTTCTCGATGGCGACCGCGATCTGGTCCGCGGCCCAGCGGCCGAAGGCCTCGGGGTCGCTGCCGTCGAGCAGGCCGCCGGTGATCTGGTCGGCGCGGTAGACGTTGGTGTTGGGGACCCGGAACGTGGAGGGCACCAGCGGCTCGAACTGCTGCTTGAGGCCCGGCAGACCGGTGATCGACAGGGCGCCCTGGGTGGTGCCGTGGTAGGCGATCGCGCGCGAGATCACCTTGTGCTTCATCGGCTTGCCGGTGAGCTTGAAGTAGTTCTTCGCGAGCTTCCACGCGGTCTCGACGGCCTCGCCGCCGCCGCTGGTGAAGAAGACGCGGTTGAGGTCGCCGGGCGCGTAGCCCGCGATCTTCTCGGCGAGCATGATCGCGTTGGGGTGGGCGTAGGACCACAGCGGGTGGAAGGCCAGCTCCTTGGCCTGCGCGGCCGCGGCCTCGGCCAGCTCCGTGCGCCCGTGGCCGAGCTGGGAGACGAAGAGACCGCCGAGGCCGTCGAGGTAGCGCTTGCCCTGCGCGTCGTAGATGTAGGCACCCTCACCGCGGACGATGATCGGGACGTCCGCATCGGCGTACGACGAGTGCCGCGTGAAGTGCATCCAGAGGTGGTCCTTCGCGGCGCGCTGCAGGTGCTCGTAGTCCGAGGTCATGCCCCCATGGTGCGCCGCGCGAGGGGGGCAATGCAAGTGAATCCGTGGTTGTGACATGTGATTTTCGCTGATTTCGTTGTAGGAATGACGTCATGGCGATCCTGTTCACGAACGGCACCCTCTTCGACGGCCATCGCCACCTCGGCGCCGGGGAGGTCCTGGTCGACGGCGACCGGGTCGTCGCCGTCGGATCGCTCGCCGGGACCGACCGCCGCGACGTCGAGGTCGTCGACCTCGGCGGCGGCCTGCTCGCGCCGGGCTTCACCGACGCCCACGTGCACGCGGTGCAGGGCGGCCTCGAGCGGACCCGCTGCGACCTGACCGACGGCGCCACCCGCGAGGAGTACCTCCGGATCGTCGCGTCGTACGCCGAGGCACGGCCCGACCTGCCGTGGGTGCTCGGCGGCGGCTGGGCGATGTCCGCCTTCCCCGGCGGCACGCCGACCGCGGCCGACCTCGACGCCGTCGTCGCGGACCGTCCGGTCTTCCTGCCCAACCGCGACCACCACGGCGCCTGGGTCAACAGCAGGGCGCTGGAGGTCGCCGGGATCGGCCGCGACACCCCCGACCCCGCCGACGGCCGGATCGAGCGCGACGTCGACGGCCACCCCACCGGCACCCTGCACGAGGGCGCCATGGCGCTGGTGGCTCGGCACGCGCCCGACACGACCGAGGACGAGTACTACGCCGCTCTCCTCGAGGGGCAGCACTACCTCCACTCGGTGGGCGTGACCGGCTGGCAGGACGCGATCGTCGGCGACTACGCCGGCATGGACGACCCCGGGCCGACGTACCTGCGTGCGGCGCAGGCGGGGGACCTGACCGCCCACGTGGTCGGTGCGCTGTGGTGGGACCGCGCCCGCGGCGAGGAGCAGGTCGCCGACCTGGTGGCGCGCCGCACCCGCTACACCCACGGTCGCTTCCGCGCGACCAGCATCAAGGTCATGCAGGACGGCGTCGCCGAGAACTACACCGCCGCCCTCGCCGAGCCCTACCTCGACCGCTGCGGCCACGCCACCGCCAACCGCGGTCACTCCTTCGTGGACCCCGGGGCGCTGCGTCGGTACGTCGCGCTGCTCGACGACGCCGGCTTCCAGGTGCACGTGCACGCGATCGGCGACCGCGGCGCCCGCGAGGCGCTCGACGCCTTCGAGGGCACCGACCCGGCGCGCCGCCACCACGTCGCCCACCTCCAGCTCGTCGACCCCGTCGACCTGCCACGGTTCGCCGCGCTCGGCGTCGCGGCCAACCTGCAGATGCTCTGGGCCTGCTACGACCAGCAGATGATCGAGCTGACGCTGCCGTTCATCGGCGCGGAGCGGGCAGCCTGGCAGTACCCCTTCGGCGACCTCGAGCGGTACGGCGCCCGGCTCGTCGCCGGCAGCGACTGGCCGGTCAGCACGCCGAACCCGCTCGAGGCGATCCACGTCGCCGTCAACCGCACGGCGTACGGCGAGGACGGCCCGGCCGGCCACGAGCCCTTCCTGCCCGGCCAGGCGATCTCGCTGGAGTCGGCGTTCGCGGCGTACACCTCCGGCTCGGCGTGGATCAATCACCGCGACGACGCCGGAGTCCTGCGGGAGGGCGCGGTCGCCGACCTCGTCGTGCTCGACCGCGACCCGTTCGCGGGGTCGCCCGCGGAGATCGGCGCGACCGCGGTCGTGTCGACCTGGGTCGACGGGGAGGCGGTCTACCGCCAGAGGTAGAAGGTCAGCAGGTTGCCGTCGAGGTCGAGCACGTGGAACTCGCGGGTGCCGTAGTCGGTGTCCACGGGGCCGCTGCCACTGACCCCGTGCAGCACGCCGGCGGCGTCCATCTCGACGTAGAGATCGTCGATCGCCCGAGAGCTGTCGACCTCGATCCGGCAGCTGGCGGTGCCGGCGAGGAACGACTCGGCACCGCTGACCACGGGGCGTGCGGCGAGGTCGTCGCGGCCCTGCCAGGACGTGTCCGCCGACTCCCAGAGGTGGATCGTCGACGTGTCACGGCGCAGCACGCTGAAGTGGCCGTCGCTGTGCAGCATGGTGAAGCCCAGCCGCTCGACGTAGAAGGCGGTGGCCGCCGGTACGTCGGCCGCCGGAAGGGCCGGGATCGTCGTACCCAACGGCATGAGTGCCTCGATTCAACGAATTCCGTCTTCGAATGCGATCTGACCCTACAGATTCCGTTGTCGGATCACTAGGGTTTGACGCATGGCCGACCAGACCTTCAAGAACGTGATCAACGGCGAGCTCGTCGACAGCGCGTCGGGGGAGACCTACGACGTCATCGACCCGACCACCGGCGAGGTGTACGCCCAGGCCGCGAGGTCCGGCGACGAGGACATCGACCGGGCCTACGCCGCCGCCGACGCGGCGTTCGAGGGATGGGGCTACGCCACGCCGCAGGACCGCTCGAACGCGCTGCTCAAGATCGCCCAGGCGATCGAGGAGCGGGTCGAGGAGATCAACGCCGTCGAGTGCAAGGACACCGGCAAGCCGGTCCAGCTCACGATGGACGAGGAGATGCCCTACGCCTCGGACCACTTCAAGTTCTTCGCCGGCGCCGCCCGGCTGCTCGAGGGCAAGGCGGCCGGGGAGTACATGGCGGACCACACCTCGTGGGTACGCCGCGAGCCGATCGGCGTGGTCGGCCAGGTGACGCCGTGGAACTACCCGCTGCTGATGATGATCTGGAAGATCGCCCCGGCGCTGGCCGCCGGCAACACCGTCGTCCTCAAGCCCAGCGACACGACGCCCGCCAGCTCGACGCTGCTCGCCGAGATCTGCCAGGAGTTCCTGCCGCCGGGCGTGCTCAACGTCGTCTGCGGCGACCGCGACACCGGCCGCGCGCTCGTCGCCCACAAGACCCCGCAGATGGTGGCGATCACCGGCTCGGTCCGCGCGGGCATGCAGGTCGCCGAGGCGGCCTCGCACGACCTCAAGCGCGTGCACCTCGAGCTCGGCGGCAAGGCGCCGGTCGTGGTCTTCGACGACGCCGACATCGCGAGCGCCGCCGAGGGCATCGCCGGCGCCGGCCTCTTCAACGCCGGCCAGGACTGCACCGCCGCGACCCGGGTGCTGGTGCAGGCCGGCATCCACGACGAGTTCGTCGCCGCGCTGGCCGAGGCCGCGCAGGGGATGCCGACCGGCCTGCCGGACGACGAGGCGACGTACTACGGCCCGCTCAACAACGCCAACCAGCTCGCCCACGTCTCCGGCATGGTCGACCGGCTGCCCGACCACGCGAGCATCGCGACCGGCGGCGCCCGCAAGTTCGACCGCGGCTACTTCTACGAGCCGACCGTCCTCTCCGGCCTGCAGCAGACCGACGAGCAGATCCAGACCGAGATCTTCGGCCCGGTGATGACCGTGCAGAAGTTCGACGACGAGGCGCAGGCCCTCGCCTGGGCCAACGACGTGCAGTACGGCCTGTCCTCCAGCGTGTGGACCAAGGACCACGCCCGCGCGATGCGGATGTCGCGCAAGCTCGACTTCGGCGCGGTGTGGATCAACACCCACATCCCGTTCGTCTCCGAGATGCCGCACGGTGGCTTCAAGCACTCCGGCTACGGCAAGGACCTCTCCGGCTACGGCTTCGAGGACTACACCCGCATCAAGCACGTCATGTCGTTCATCGGAGAGTGAGCCCGTCATGAGAATTCTGCTGGTCGGCGCCGGTGGCGTCGGGTCCGCGTTCGCGGCCATCGCTGCTCGCCGCGACTTCTTCGAGACGATCGTGGTCGCCGACTACTCGCTCGAGCGGGCGGAGAAGGCGGCTGCCCAGGACGAGCGGTACGTCGCCGCGCAGATCGACGCGTCGTCGGCCGAGGCGGTGAGTGCCTTGGTCCGGGACCACGGCATCACGCACGTGATGAACGCCGTCGACCCGGTCTTCAACATGCCGATCTTCAACGGGGCCTTCGAGGCCGGCGCCGACTACCTCGACATGGCGATGTCGCTGTCGAAGCCGCACCCGACCTCGCCGTACGAGAAGACCGGCGTGAAGCTCGGCGACGAGCAGTTCGCGGTGGCCGACGACTGGGCGACGGCCGGCCGGCTCGCCCTCGTCGGCATCGGCGTGGAGCCGGGTCTCTCGGACGTCTTCGCCCGGTACGCCGCCGACCACCTCTTCAGCGAGATCGACGAGCTCGGCACCCGCGACGGCGCCAACCTGGTCGTCACCGACGACGACGGCAACGAGATCTTCGCGCCGTCGTTCTCGATGTGGACCACGATCGAGGAGTGCCTCAACCCGCCGGTGATCTGGCAGGACGGCGAGTGGCACACGACCGCGCCCTTCAGCGAGCCGGAGGTCTTCGACTTCCCGGAGGGCATCGGCCCGGTCGAGTGCGTCAACGTCGAGCACGAGGAGGTGCTCCTCATGCCGCGGTGGGTCGACTGCAAGCGGGCGACCTTCAAGTACGGCCTCGGCGAGGAGTTCATCAACATCCTCCGGGTGCTCAACACCCTCGGCCTCGACCGGACCGAGAAGGTGCGCGTGAAGGGCGTCGAGGTGTCGCCTCGCGACGTCGTCGCGGCGGTGCTCCCGGACCCGGCGACCGTCGGGCCGCGGATGACGGGGAAGACCTGCGCGGGCCTGTGGGTGACCGGCAAGGACAAGGACGGGGCCGCCCGCTCGACGTACCTCTACCACGTGGTGGACAACGAGTGGACGATGCGGGAGTACGGCCACCAGTGCGTGGTCTGGCAGACCGCCATCAACCCGGTCGTCGCGCTCGAGCTGCTCGCGCGCGGCACCTGGAGCGGTGACGGCGTCCTCGGCCCCGAGGCCTTCGACGCCGTGCCGTTCCTCGACCTGCTCACCGAGTACGGCAGCCCGTGGGGCATCAAGGAGCTCTGACCGAGCGGGGCTCCGCCTGTAACGCCCGGTTACCTCCTCCTCCCACGGTGCTGCAGCACCGTGAGAACAAGTCGTAACCAGGCGTTACAGGCGATGGGCGCCGCGGAGTCGGCCGAACGGATATAGTACGCATGTGCGTACTACTTCGACGGCGCTCTTGCGCCGGTCGGTCACGGCGCTGGCGTCGCGGGCGCGCGCCGAGCGCGGCGGTGACCTGAGCCTCGGTCACGTCGCGGTGCTCGGCCGCGTCCTCGTCGACGGCCCGCTGACGCCGGGTGAGATCGGCGCCCAGCTCGCGATGACGCCCCAGTCCCTGACCCGGCCGTTGGCGAGCCTCGAGAGCCACGGACTCGTCCGCCGGACCCCGGACCCGGCCGACGGGCGCGGCTCGCTGATCGACGCCACCGACGCCGGGCGCCGCGCCATGCGCGACGAGATGGCGCCGCGCGACCGCTGGCTGACCGAGGCGGTGAACGCCGTCTGCACCGTCGAGGAGCAGGAGCTCCTGGCCCGGGCGGCGGAGGTGATGCTGCGCGTCGCGGCGTACGGCGACCGCGTCGTCCCGGTCGAGCCGTGACCCCGGCAGTCGGCGCGGCGGTCCGGAGTGCGGCCGCCACCATGGCTGTCGTCCTCGGCGCGCTGGTGACCACGCTGCTCCTGGGGCAGGTGACCGACGTACCGGCGCAGGCCAGCGTGCTCGCGGTCGTGCTCTCCCTGATGCTCGGCCGCACGGCCGAGCGGGGCCTGCACGTCGGTCTGGAGACCGCCGCCGAGGTGGTGGTCGTGTCCGTCGCGGCGTCCGGGGTCGCCTGGCTGCTGCTCCACGCGCGGAGCCTGGGGGAGGCCCTCCTCGTCGTGGGGCTGAGCATCGGCATCCTCGCGCGCCGCTGGTCCGGCGTCGTCCGACGGGCCGGTCGCGTCGTGGCGCTCCCCTTCCTGGCGCTGCTCGTGACACCGGTGCCCGTGGTGGCCGGTGGTGGCTCCACCGGTGACCTCTTCGTCTGGTCGACGGTCGCGGCGCTGGTCGCCATCGCCTGGGCCGCCCTGACCGCCCGGTTCCGGAGCGTCGATGTTGCTGCCGAACGGCCGCCGCGAGCCGGCCGGCGCCGGATCGACACCCCGACCCGGATGGCGGTCCAGATGTTCGTCGGGCTCGCCGTCGCCCTCGTCGTCGGCCGCCTGCTCTTCGACGACCGGTGGGCGTGGTGCGTGCTGTCGGCCTACGTCGTCGCCTCCGGCAACCGCGGCCGCGGCGACGTCGCGCACAAGGCCGGGCTGCGGGTGGTCGGTGCCGTCTCCGGCACCGTGCTCGCCACCGTCGGCGTCCTGCACGTCCCGCCGGGGGAGCGGTCGACGCTGGTCGTCCTCTTCGTGGTGATGGCGGTGGCGCTGGTGCTGCGGCACTGGAGCTACGCCTTCTGGGCGGCGGGCATGACCGCGATGCTGTCCCTGCTGCACGCCTACTACGGCAGCTTCGGCCAGAGCGGTGCCGAGCAGCTCCGCGAGCGCATGGTCGGCGTCCTCCTCGGCTCGGCGATCGGCCTGGCGGCGGCGTGGTGGGTGCTGCCGGTCCGCACCCGCGACGTCTTCCGGGCCCGGGTGGCCGACTGTCTCCGCGCGATCAACGACCAGGACGGGTCCTTCCCGGACGCGCTCGCCGCCCTCGACCAGCTCGCCCCCACGCTGCGCGCCGGTGCGCGCAGCCATCCGCGGGCCCGCGCCCAGCTGGCCGCGGTCCGTGCTCTGCACGAGCTGGACCAGCCTCCCGGCGGCGCCGTACGCCGCGACGTCGGCCGGATCCGACGGTCGATGGTCGGCCGCGACGACCCGGCCGCAGAGGACCTGGCGCCCGGTCTCCGTCCGGTCCTGGTCGCGCTCCGCCCCTGATCCAGCTCAGAAGACCCGCGGCACCGAGATCGTCGGCCAGCGCACCTGCGCCACCGCCGCGCGGGCGGCCTGGAGCCAGGTCTGGTCGGGCGGCCGGACCGTGAGTGTCGCCGCGGCGCCGGCTCCGCGGAGCGTGATCCGGCGGATCTTGTCATCGGGGCGACCCCGGGGTACGGCGAGGCTGCCGGTCGCGTGCTGCTCCCGCGCGGGGACCACGACCTCCGTCGTGCCGAGCGTGCTGTGCACGTCGACCCGCAGGGGCCGGTCGCGAGGGCGGTCCAGGTCGACGTCGACCTGGACCGCGGTCGGCATCAGCGGCGACGCGGCCACCTCCACGTCGCGCAGGCTGACCACCGGCGCCGGATCGTCGTCGACGACGCGCACGACGGTGTGCCCGTGGACCGTGACGTCCTCCGGTGCCTCGTCGACCCGGTCCTGCGGAACCCGCCACGACTGGTGCGCCACCTGGTCGCCGGCCGGTATCCGCACCGTCCCCGCGACCGTGCGCACCGCGGTCACCCGCGTGGTCGGCCGGTCCAGCCGCACCGTCAGCCGGACCCGGCCGCCCTCGATGACCCGGCGACGGTCGGGCACCACGCTCACGACCGGGACCGGAGGGGTCGGGTCGCCGTCGGCGTCGAGGCCCGCGAAGCAGTAGCCCCGCTCTCGCAGCGTCGCGATCTCACCGGGCAGCGCCTTCAGCGTGGCGGGGGAGTTGGTGACGCCGTCGTGCTGCAGCACGACGTTGGTCGCGTGCGGACGCACCGCCGAGACGACGCCGGTCCGGATCTGGGCGGGCGTCAGCCCCGTCCAGTCCCGCGAGTCGATGGTCCAGAGCACCGGCTCGAGCCCGACCCGGGCGATCACCCGGCGCACCCCGTCGTCGATCGCGCCGTACGGCGGCCGCACCAGGTCGGTCGGCTCGACGCCGGCGTCCTCGAACGCCTGGGCCGTCTCCTGGATCGCGCGGCGGAGCTGGGCCGGGGTCTGGGTGGTCATGTCGGTGTGTGCCCAGGTGTGGTTGCCGATCGTGAAGCCACGGCGGTCGACCATCCGCACCAGCTCGGGGTGCGCCGCCACGTGCTCGCCGATCATGAAGAACGTCGCGGGCACCTTCTCGCGGCGCAGCAGCGCGGTCAGCCGGGGAGTCACCGAGGCCGACGGACCGTCGTCGAAGGTGAGCGCGACCAGGCCGCGGGAGCAGGGCTCGACCTTCCGGTCCCGCGGCGCACCCGCAGCGGAGGGGAGGGCGACCACGCCGAGCAGCAGCGTCGCGGCCGCGACGAAGCACCGGCGCACACCCATCACCCCATCCTGCCGACCTGTCCGTGCGTGCGACGCAGCAGGGGCGCTCCGGGTTGCCGAGCCCGGCCAGCGATCGTCAGGCCAACCGACGGAGCTCCACGTGGTCGCCGCCCTCGGCGAACGCGCGCACGACCTCGAGCAGGTCGTCCTCGTCCGCGGACGCGACGAGGTAGAAGCCGACGACCTGCTCGGCGGACTCGGCGAACGGCCCGTCCGTCACGACGGCCGACCCGCGTCCGGTGTTGCGCAGCGAGATCGCGGCGCTCGACGGCTCGAGGGGACTCGCGAGCACCAGGGTGTGACCCCGCGCGGCGAGCGCCTCGTGGAAGCGTCGGTGGTTCTCCATCCCCAGCTCGTGCTCGGACTCGGGCAGCTCGGCCCACTCCGCCTCGGGGGCGGGCAGCAGGAGCAGGTAGCGGCGATCGTCGGACACGGGTCCTCCTCGGTCGGGTGGTCTCACCCAGGGTGACGGGCGAGCTCGGCCGGATTCGACACTACGGTCACGGGCGAAGAGTCGCTGGACGGTTCGAGCCGCCATGGCACGCACCTGGCTGCGTTGGCATCGCTGGAGTGACGCCCGGTAGCCCGGCGCGACGCCGCCGTGCCAGGCACGCACCCTGACGACACCAACCATCCAGATACTCTCCGCCCGCGACACTAGGTCTGGTCGAGCACCCGGAAGGGCAGGCCCGGCAGTGGGTGGGCGACGGCGTACGACGCGGGGTCGACCTTCTGGCCCGAGCGCAGCAGCGGGTCGGCCGCGACGACGATCCGGTCGTGGGTGTTGACCAGCGCGACCGCACCGGCGTCCTGCAGGGGCGCGCGCATCAGCTGCTCGAAGGTCTCCAGCCGCGTGTCGGCGCCCGCGACGCCGATCATCCGGCCGTCGAGGAGGACCGGCACGGTCGCGGTGAGGACGTACTCGTCGGTGCACACGTAGTCGACGTACGGCCCGGTGACGTGGCGCAGCCCGGTGGCGAGCGGGGTCCGGAACCACTCGTGCCGCGTGTAGTCGAAGACGTGGTGGCCGATCGGTACGCCGCGCTCGGGCAGCGGCTGCTGCTCCTCGCCCTGCCACCACGCGAGGTGCAGCTCGCGGTCGGTGAGCACGCCGGGCGTGACGACGAAGCCCGCGCCGACGACCGGATGGCCCGCCAGGGTGGTCCGGGCGAGCGGTTCGACGACCTCGCTCAGCGCGGCGGCCGAGACCGTGCGGCCCTGGGTGAAGGTCTGCAGCACCTGCTCACCGATGCCTTCGAGCGAGCCGAAGAGGGCGCCGAAGTACGCCGTGACGGCGATCGCGCAGCGCGCGACCGAGCCGGACAGGGAGTCGGAGACGGTGCTGGGCAAGCTGGTCATGAGGCGCTCCTCGGCATCGCGTCGCGGGCGTGGACGTCGGCCTGGATCCGGGCGATCCGGTCCAGGGTCTCCTGCAGGTGGGTCCGGGCGACCCGGCGGGCGCCCTCGGGATCGCCGGCCTCGACGGCGCCGATCAGGCGCCGCAGCCCGACGAGCGTGCGGGCCCGGACCTCCGGGTCGCTCAGGGGGATGCGCACGATCATGCCGAAGTCGGCCTCCAGGCGCACCACGTCCCGGGTCACCCGTGCCGACTGCGTGAGCGCCGCGACCGACAGCCACAGCTCGGCATCGGCGTGCCGCCAGGTCCCGACCGGGTCGTCCTCCTCGGCCAGCAGCCCGCGCAGCACCGCGGCCTCGCCGGCGTCGGCGCGCTCGGCGGCCAGCTCGGCGCAGCCGGCGAGCACGAGGGCGTACTGCGTGCCGCGGTCCTGGAGCTCCGCGCGGGTCATCGACCCCAGGCGGTCGGCGAGGGCGTCCTCGTCGGCCGAGGCGCCGGCGGCGACGAAGGTGCCGCCTCCCCGTCCGCGGGTGGTGGTGACCAGCCCCTGCGCCCGCAGGCCGGTGAGCGCCTCGCGCACGGTGACGACCGCGACCCGCAGCATCCCCGCGAGCTCAGGCTCGCTGGGCAGCCGCTCGCCCTCGACCAGCACACCGGAGCGGATCGCCTCGGCGAGCCGCTGCTCGACCTGTCCGGCGCGGCCGACGTCGCTCAGCGGAGCGAAGATCGCGCTGTGAGCGCGGCTGCCGTGCCGGCGTACCTCGCTCATCGCGTCCCCTCGCAACAGAGTTGTTACCGAACCAGGTCTGTTCAATCTAATGTCTGGTTCCATATCTTAAGAGCCGTCCACCCCTGAGCGACAGCACTGATGACCAGCACAGTGCCAGCAATGACACGGCAATGACGAGGAGCTCGATGACGGCGACCGCGATCTCCCTGCGCGGAGTGAGCAAGCACTTCGGCCCGGTCCGGGCGGTCGACGAGCTCGACCTCGAGATCGCCGACGGTGAGTTCTTCTCGATGCTCGGCCCGTCCGGCTCCGGCAAGACCACCGTGCTGCGGCTGATCGCGGGGTTCGAGGACCCGACGGCCGGCACCATCCTGCTCGGCGAGGACGACGTGACCCGGCGCCCGGCCTTCGCGCGTGACGTCAACACCGTCTTCCAGGACTACGCGATCTTCCCGCACATGACGGTGCTGCAGAACGTGGAGTACGGCCTGCGGGTCAAGAAGGTCGCCAAGGCCGAGCGTCGCCAGCGCGCGACCGAGGCGCTCGAGACCGTCCGCCTGGGCGGGTACGGCGAGCGTCGGCCGCACCAGCTCTCGGGCGGCCAGCGGCAGCGCGTGGCGCTGGCCCGGGCGCTGGTCAACCGGCCCAAGGTGCTGCTGCTCGACGAGCCGCTCGGCGCCCTCGACCTCAAGCTGCGCCGCGAGATGCAGATCGAGCTCAAGGAGATCCAGCGCGAGGTCGGCATCACCTTCGTCTTCGTCACCCACGACCAGGAGGAGGCGCTCACGATGAGCGACCGCATCGCGGTCTTCAACGAGGGGCGCATCGAGCAGCTCGCGACGCCGGTCGAGCTCTACGACCAGCCGGCGAGCGCCTTCGTGGCCGGCTTCGTCGGCACCTCCAACCTGCTGCACGGCGAGGCCGCCCGGCAGGTGGTCGGCGAGGACGGCACGTTCGTGATCCGCCCGGAGAAGGTGGGCCTCGGCCCGGAGAGCCAGGACGTCCCGGCCGACGCCGCAGGGCTGTGCGTCGCGCCGGGCGTGGTGCGCGAGGTGGTCTACCTCGGCGCCAGCACCAGCACCGTCGTCGAGCTCGACGCCGGTCCCACGATGACGGTGTCGCACCCCAACACCGACACCACGATCGACGCCGCCCTCGAGCGGCGCGAGCAGCGCGTCGTCCTCACCTGGCGACGTGACCACCTGGTCCGACTGGCGGAGCCGGTCGCGACGGAGAAGGAGACGGCATGAGGAAGACCCGCAGCAAGACCCTGGCGGCGGTGGCATGCGCAGGCGTGCTCGCCCTGGCCTCGGCGTGCGGCACCAGCTCGGGTGGCAGCGACGGCGGCACCAAGGCCGACGCGGACCAGGGCGGCTTCACCGCCCCCGACGTCCCCATGCAGGAGTCGATCGGCGACCCGGAGGGCCAGGTCAACATCCTGGCCTGGCCCGGCTACGCCGAGGACGGCAGCACCGACAAGTCGATCGACTGGGTCACGCCCTTCGAGAAGGAGTCGGGCTGCCAGGCCAACGTGAAGTACTTCGACACCTCCGACCAGGCCGTGCAGCTGATGAAGACCGGCGAGTACGACGTGGTGTCGGCGTCCGGCGACGCGACGCTGCGCCTGATCGCGGGCGGCGACGTCGCTCCGGTCAACACCGACCTGCTGACGAACTACGCCGACATCGCGCCGTTCCTCAAGGACCAGAAGTTCAACTCCGTCGACGGGCAGATGTACGGCGTCCCGCACGGCTGGGGCGCGAACCTCCTCATGTACAACAAGGACGTCGTCAAGCCGGCGCCGACCAGCTGGGGTGCGGTCTTCGACGACGCGTCGACGTACGCCGGCAAGGTCACGGCGTACGACTCGCCGATCTACATCGCGGACGCCGCGCTCTACCTGATGGCGACCCAGCCCGACCTGGGCATCGAGGACCCCTACGCCCTCGACCAGGACCAGCTCGCCGCCGCGGTGGACCTGCTCAAGGCACAGAAGGGGAACGTCTCGGAGTACTGGTCGAACTACCTCAAGGAGGTCGCGGCGTTCAAGAGCGGCGACTCCGTGATCGGGACGACCTGGCAGGTCATCGCCTCCACCATCGGCGACTCGGTCGCGGCGGTCCTCCCGGAGGAGGGCTCCACCGGTTGGTCCGACACCTGGATGATCAGCTCCGAGGCCAAGAACCCCAACTGCGGCTACCTCTGGATGGACTACATCACCAGCCCGGAGGCGCAGGCGCAGGTCGCGGAGTACTTCGGTGAGGCGCCGGCCAACACCAAGGCCTGCGACCTGACGACCGACACGTCGTTCTGCGACACGTACCACGCCGAGGACTCCGACTTCGCCTCGCAGATCCACTACTGGACCACGCCGATCTCCCAGTGCCTGGACGGCCGCACCGACACCGAGTGCACCGACTACGGCGACTGGACGACCGCCTGGACCGAGATCAAGGGTTAGGACTCCGACACCTTGTCGATGCTCGACCGTCGCCCGGGCCTCCGGGTGGGACTGCTGCTCACGCCACCGATGCTGTGGCTGGGCGTGGCCTACCTGGGGGCCCTGGCGGCCCTCCTCGTCACCTCCCTGTGGACCCAGGACGACTTCACCGGGAACATCGAGCGGATCTGGACGCTCGACAACTTCCGGCAGCTGTTCACGGTCGACGTCTACCGGACGATCACGCTGCGCACGATCGGGATCGCCGCGCTCGTCACCGTCGTCGACGCGGTGCTGGCCTTCCCGATCGCGCTCTACATGGCGAAGGTCGCCTCACCCCGGACGCAGCGGCTCCTCGTCATCGCGGTGCTGACGCCGCTGTGGGCGTCGTACCTCGTCAAGGCCTACGCGTGGCGCGGCATGCTCTCCGCGGACGGGCCGATCGCGTGGATCGCGAACCCCTTCGGGCTGGACACACCGGGCTACGGTCTCCCGGCCGTGATCATCACGCTGTCCTACCTGTGGCTGCCCTACATGATCCTGCCGGTGTACGCCGGGCTCGAGCGGGTGCCGGACTCGCTCCTCGAGGCGTCGTCCGACCTGGGCGGCGGGTCGTGGACCACCATCCGCCGGGTGGTGCTCCCGATGGCCTTCCCGGCGCTCGTCGCCGGCTCGATCTTCACGTTCTCGCTGTCCCTCGGCGACTACATCACCGTCCAGATCGTCGGTGGCACCAGCCAGCTGCTCGGCAACGTCGTCTACGACAACCAGGGTGCGGCCAACAACCTGCCCTTCGCGGCGGCGGTCGCCACGGTCCCGATCGTGGTGATGGTCGTCTACCTCGCCCTGGCCCGCCGGGTCGGCGCACTGGAGGACCTCTGATGGCCCAGACCAAGACCCTGTCCCGGGGGCTCCGCGGCACGCTGGGTGCCTTCACGGCCGTGGTGCTCGTCTTCATCTACGTCCCGCTGCTGCTGGTGCTGCTCAACTCCTTCAACACCGACAACACCTTCGGCTGGCCGCCGCCCGGACTGACGCTGCACTGGTGGAAGGTCGCGTGGGAGAGCCAGGGTGCTCGCGACGCGCTGTGGACCAGCGTCAAGGTCGCGTGCGCCGCCACGGTCGTCGCGCTGCTCCTCGGGACGCTGGCGGCGATGGCGCTGCGGCGCACCCGCTTCTTCGGCCGCAACGTCGTGTCGCTGCTGATCATCCTGCCGATCGCGCTGCCCGGCATCGTCACGGGCCTGGCCTTCCAGAACGAGTTCAGCACGATCCTCGGGATCGGCCTGAGCCTGTGGACCGTGATCATCGCGCACGCGACCTTCTGCATCGTCACGGTCTTCAACAACGTGCAGGCCCGCTTCCAGCGGCTCGGCACCAGCTTCGAGCAGGCCTCGATGGACCTCGGCGCCGGCCGCTGGACGACGTACCGACTGGTGACCTTCCCGATGCTGCGCTCGGCGCTGCTGGCCGGGGCGCTGCTGTCCTTCGGGCTGTCGTTCGACGAGATCGTGGTGACCACGTTCACCGCCAGCCCGCACGACCAGACGCTGCCGCTGTGGATCCTCAACAACCTCTTCCGACCCAACCAGGCGCCGGTCGTCAACGTGGTCGCGGCGGTGCTGGTCGTGCTCTCCGCCGTACCGATCTACCTCGCGCAGCGACTCTCCGGCTCGCAGGCGGAGGCGATCAACATCCCGTAGCGCGGAGTGGAGGGTGCCGGCGGCCCCGCGTCGGGGGAACGATGGATGAGGCCGCCGGCATCCACCTCATGTCGCGACCCGGCCGCGGCGTTACACCGTGCGGGTGATCGTCGTCAGCGGAAGTCCACGGCGCCGCAGCCGGCGCACCCGAACTCCTCGGTCGAGACGCCTTCCTCGTGCCAGACGGCCTGGAGGCGCCAGTCATGGTCGTGGGGCGCGACCGCCGCGAGCATCATGGCTCCGCTGTCTCCGATCCGGACCTCCGGCAAACGCTGCGAGGGCCGGAAACTCGCGCGACGGATGTCGGTCCGCCGTCGTAGCGTCGAGGCGATGTCCACGACCGAGCTCGCCGCCACCCGTCACGTCGGGTCCACCCCTCCGAGCGGTCGGCCCGACGTCGACCACAGCGTCGACTGGCGCCGGCTGCGCGGCCCGGTGGCCACCGTGGCGCTGGTCGCCTGCGCCATCGCCGCGGTCGGCACCTCGCTCGGCACGATGGTGGCCGGCAAGCTGGCCGAGGACGCCAGCACCGGCCTCGTCCGGGTCCTCGCCCTGTGCGTCGTCGGCGCGGCCGTCCTCGACACGCTCGCCCGCACCCTGTGGGCCGGGATGGTCGACCGGGCCGAGGGGCGGCTGCGCGCCGACCTGCTCGACGCCGCGCTCCACCAGCCCCTCGCGGCGCTGACCGAGCAGGCGGTGGGGGAGGTGCTCGACCGGGTCGACGACGACACCCACGAGGTCGGCACGCTGCTGCGGCAGAGCGCGTGGATGGCGATCCGCACCGTCCTCGCGTCCGGTCCGCTGTGGATCGTGGCCGGCCTGACGTGGTGGCCGGCGTTCGTGCTCTTCCCGCTCACCGGTCTCGCGGCCATCCTCGTCGTACGACCGCTGCTGCCGCAGATCTCCGAGCGCAAGGTGCTCGAGGAGGCCGCGTGGACCGACCACGCCGCCGCCCTCGAGGAGGGCGTCGCCGGCCGCGACGACCTGCGGGCGAGCCTCGGGCAGGCCCACGTGCTGCGCCGCTGCGCCGAGCTCGCTGCCCGCTGCCACACGCTCTTCGACTCCGTGCTCTCGGTCGAGGCCCGGGTGACCCGGCGCACCGGCACCCTGCTGCACGCCGTCCTGGCCGGCGTCGCGCTGCTCGGCGTGGCGCTCGTGGTCGGCGGCCACCTCGGCACGGCCTCGCTGGTGACGCTCTTCCTGGTGACCACGATGTTCGTGGGCCAGGTCGACCAGCTCGCCCGCCACCTGCCCGACCTCCAGGAGGGCTTCGGCGCGGTGCTGCGGCTGCGGTCGCTGCTCGGTGCGCCGCGCGAGCAGCGGGGTGGCGCCGCGCTGCCCGACGGCAGCCTCGACCTGCAGTTCCGCGACCTCCACTTCGCCTACGCCGAGGGCCGCTTCGCCCTCCAGCACGTCGACCTCCACGTGCCCGCGGGCACCACCTGCGCGCTCGTCGGGCGCACCGGCTCCGGCAAGTCGACGCTGGCCTCGCTGCTCTCCCGTGCGGTCGAGCCGGAGCGCGGCTCGGTCGTGCTCGGCGGCGTCGACGTCCTCGACCTCGACCTCGACGCGCTCCGCTCCGCCGTCGGCGTCGTCACCCAGCGCACCGAGATCCTGGCCGGCACCCTGGCGGAGAACATCACCCTCTTCGAGGACCGGCCCCGCGACCAGGTCGAGGCAGCGGTGACCGAGCTCGGCCTCGCGGACTGGGTCGCCGGTCTCGGCGACGGTCTCGACACGCTCCTCGGACCCGGCGGCACCACCCTGTCCGCGGGGGAGGAGCAGCTGGTCGCCTTCGCCCGGCTGCTGGTCCGCGACGTCCGCGTCGTCGTCCTCGACGAGGCGACCGCCCGGATGGACCCGGTGACCGAGGCCAACGTCGTCCGCGCGGCCGACCGGCTCCTGTCCGGGCGCACCGGTCTGCTCGTCGCCCACCGGCTCTCGACCACCGAGCGCGCCGCCCAGGTCGCGGTCCTCGACAACGGCCGAGTCGTCCAGCGCGGCCCGCGGGCCCGACTGGCGTCCGAGCCCGGCGCCTTCCGCTCGCTGCTCGACGCCTCCGCCGAGGAGGACCGGGTCACGGCCCAGGAGAGCTCCGCCGCCCGGGTCGGCACCGCCCGCCGGACCGGCACCCCGCCGCCGGCGCCGCAGCTCCGGCCGGTCCCCGGCCTGGTGCGCGCCACGACGTCCGCGCTGCTGATCGAGCCCCGATGGGGCGTGGTGAGCATCTTCGTCTTCCTGGCCTCGGCGCTCACCGGCGCGTTCGGTGCCCTCACGGGCTGGGTGTGGGGCCACCTGGTGGTCGCGCTCCAGCGCGGCGAGACGCCGGTGCTCCTCACGGTCGCCACCGTGGTCACGCTGGTGATCTCGCCGCTGCTGCTCGCCTGGGCGATCCGGCTCTACCCGCGCTGGTGGATCGCGGTGATGCTGCGCGTGCGCACCTCCGTCCTCATCGGGCAGACCGCGCAGCGCCGCCTCCGTCGCACCCCGCCCGGCGAGGTCGTCGCCCGCACCATGGACGCCGACCGGCTCGCCCGCTACTCCGACCGCTGGGTCGACTTCTTCAACGGCCTCGCGATCGCCGTCGTGACCGCGGTGGTCGCCCGGAGCCTGCTCGCCGGCGGCGTGCTCCTCGCTGTCATGCTCGCCAGTGCGCTGGCCTCGTCGCTCGGCCGCACGGTGGCGGGCCGGTCCGCGGCCGCCTCGGCCGCCGCGCGGGCCCGCTTCGGCCGCTCGCTGGTCAGCGCGCTCGACTCGGTGCGCACCGTCAAGCTCGCCGCGTCCACGCCGAGCGTCCACGCCCACCTGCGTACCGTCGACGCCGGACGCGTCGACGCCGCCGTGCGCGAGCACCGGGTCCAGGCGCTCCTCGACGGCGTCCCGATCGTGATGGTCCAGTGCGGCGTCGTCGCCGCCTGGGCCGTGATGGTCGGCGGCGGCTGGGGTCTCGCGACCGCGCTGCTGGTGGCCAACGCGGTCGCCGGCTTCGACTGGTTCGGCCGGGTCGCGGGCTCGGTGATCACCGAGGCGCCCGGCACCCGCGCCTGGATGCAGACCACCAGCCGGCTCGCCGGCGGCGGCGACCTCATGCACCTGCCGGCCGGCGTCGACCTGGTGCAGGGCACTACGCCGGCGCCCACGGCCGGCGACCGGGAGCCGCTGCGCCGCCTCGAGCTGCGCGGCCTGACCGCGGTCCACGACGACGGCACCATCGGGGTCAGCGACGTCGACCTCACCGTCGACGCGCAGGAGCTGGTGCTGCTGCTCGGCCAGGTCGGCTCGGGCAAGTCCAGCCTGCTCTCCGCGCTGGCCGGGCTCGTCTCCAGCACCGGTGACATCCGGTGGAACGACGAGCCCGTCACCGACCCCGAGGTCACCCTCCGGCCCGGCCGCGTCGCCCACGTCGCGCAGGTCCCGCGGGTGCTGTCCGGCACCTTCACGGACAACGTCCGGCTCGACCACCTCGACCGGCAGGTGCTGCCGGCGCTCGAGACCGCCCGGATGCTGCCCGACGTCGAGGAGGCCGGCGGCCCCGACGCGCTCGTCGGCCACCGCGGCGTCCGGCTCTCCGGCGGCCAGGTGCAGCGCCTCGCCCTCGCGCGCGGTCTCGCCTGCGACGCCGAGCTGCTGCTCGCCGACGACGTCTCCTCGGCCCTCGACGCCGCCACCGAGGTCGAGCTCTGGTCGGCGCTGCGGTCCCGGGGCGCCACCGTGGTCGGCGCGACCTCCAAGCGCGCCGCCCTGGTCCAGGCCGACCGGGTCGTCGTGCTGGTCGAGGGCCGGGTCGCGGCGACCGGTCCCTGGGCCGAGCTGGCGTCCGACTGGGGCCACCTGGCGGGCTGAGTCGAGGCACGCCCTCCGGGGAGTTTCATCGGCCGGCCGATGAAACTCATGCTGGGACGATGAAGCTTCGTCGTCCCGGCATGAGTTTCGTCGTCCACGCCGGCCGGGAGGGTGGTGCGGTCGGACGACCCGGGACAGCCTGATCCGTCCGATCCACCCAGGTGGCGGGGAGGTGTGGTGTCTAGGTTGGACGGGTGAGCTCTCTCCTGCTGTCCGGTGGCACGGTCGTCGACCCTGCCGCCGGCACCGAAGCGGTCCAGGACGTCCTCGTGCGGGACGGGAAGGTCGTCGAGGTCGGGGCGATCGACGCGCCCGACGCCACCCGGGTCGACGTCAGCGGGATGGTCGTGGGCCCGGGCTTCATCGACCTGCACAGCCACGTGCACTCGATCGCCGGCCAGCGGCTCCAGGCCTTCGACGGCGTGACGACCGCGCTCGACCTCGAGTCCGGGCTGATGCCGGTGGCCCGCGGGTACGCCGAGGCCGCGCGCGACGGCCGGCCGCTCCACTACGGCTTCTCCGCGTCCTGGGGCTCGGCGCGGGCGCAGGTGCTGCTGGGGATCGAGCCCGACGCGAGCCTCGCCGGCGCCCTCGGCGTGCTCGGCAACCCCGGGTGGCAGCGCTCGTCCAGCGCCCGTGAGCTCGCCGAGAGCGTCGCCCTCATCGAGCAGGAGATCGGCGACGGCGCCCTGGGCGTCGGGATCCTCATGGGCTACGCGCCCCGGCTGGACCCGGAGGAGTACCTCGCGGTCGCCCGGCTCGCCGCCAGTGCGGCCGTGCCGACGTACACGCACGTCCGCGAGCTGGTCGAGGCCGACCCGACGACGCCGATCGACGGGTCGGAGGAGCTGGTGCGCGCGGCCGCCGAGACCGGTGCCGCCATGCACCACTGCCACGTCAACAGCACCTCCCGCCGCCACGTCGACCGCGTCCTGCGCACCCTCGAGCGCTCGCGCGCCGAGGGCTCGCGGGTGACCGTCGAGGCCTACCCGTACGGCGCGGGCAGCACCGCGGTCGGTGCCGCGTTCGTCGCTCCGGCGCGGCTCGGCGCCTGGGGGATCGGCCCGTCGAGCATCGTCATGGTCGAGACGGGGGAGCGGATCGCCGACGAGAAGCGGCTGCTCCAGCTGCGGGCGGAGACGCCGGGCGCGCCCTGCATCATCGAGTTCCTCGACGAGAACGACCCGGCCGACGCCGCGCTGCTGCGGATGTCGCTGGAGTTCCCGGACTCGATCGTGGCCAGTGACGCGATGCCGGTCTTCTGGCCCGACGGCTCGCACGACTCCCGCGACTGGCCGCTGCCCGCGGGTGGCACCACGCACCCACGCACGGCCGGCACCTTCATGCGCGCCGTGCGGACCATGCGGTGGAGCTGGCCCGAGGCCTTCCGGCGCTGCTCCTACCTGCCCGCCCAGGTGCTGCGCGACGCCACGCCCGCCGTGCACGGCAAGGGCCACCTCGCCGTCGGCGCCGACGCCGACCTCGTCGTCATCGACCCGGCCGCCGTCACCGACCGCGCGACCTACACCGACGCGGTGCGGCCGTCGTCCGGCGTACGCCACCTGCTGGTCGACGGCACCTTCGTCATCCGCGACGGGGTGCTCGACACCGAGGCGTTCCCGGGCCGACCGATCCGCGCGACGCCCGCCTGACCTCGCGGCCTGACCTCGGGGGCAGTCCCTGCCCCTGGGGGGTGGCAACGGCCCCGAGGGGCAGGAGTCCCCGGTGGACCGGGTACTCATACACCCGGGCCGGCGGCTAGCCCGACAGCGCAGCGAGATCCTCGGTCGCGTCGTACACCCAGGACGTGTCGGCGGTGGCGAGCGCCTCGACCCAGGAGGCGGGCGCGTTGTTCATGATCGCGCCGTAGTCCCAGTAGTCCTTCCAGAGGCAGACCTTGCCGTCGCGGACCCGGTGGACCGTCGCGAAGGCGAGGGTGAAGACCTCGCCGGAGCGGAAGGTCCAGGTCTCGGAGTGCTCGTACATCACGTTGCCGGCGTCGTCGGCGACGAGCAGCCCGTCGTGGTTCTCGTACGCCGCGAGGTCGCCCCAGCCGACCTGGAGCCGCTTGACGATGTCGGCCGGTCCGCGCGCGGACAGCGACGGACCGAGCGGCATGTCCAGGTAGAGGCAGTCGTCGGTCACCCAGTCGGCGATGCCGTCGTAGTCGCGCGCGGACAGGGTGGTCCAGAGGCCGCGGACGGCCTCCTCGGGAGTGCGCGTCACGAGACGGCCTCGACCTCGGCCACCGGCGATGCCGCCGCGGCGGTCACGGGCGCACCGGCCTGCTCGGCCTTGAGGAACTGACCGACCCGCTCGGTGCCGAGCAGGGGAGTGGGCTCGCCGTCGGTGACGACGCGCCGGCCGCTGATGAAGACGGCGGGTACGGCGGCGTCGTTGCGGTTGACCATCCGCGAGAGTCCGCCGAACTGCTCGACCGGCGCCTCGTGGTAGTCCTCCAGCGTCGCGTCGAGGTGGGCGGGGTCGATGACCACGAGGTCCGCGCGGTCGCCCTCGCGGAGGGTGCCGGCGTCGATGCGGTACCAGTCGGCGAGCTCGCCGGTGAGCCGGTGCACGGCCTGCTCGACCGACATGAAGGCCTGGCCGGAGCGCTCGGCGTCGCGCACGTGCCGGAGCAGCCGCAGCCCGAAGTTGTAGAAGGACATGTTGCGCAGGTGGGCGCCCGCGTCGGAGAAGCCGATCTGGATGCCCGGGTCCTGCGCGAGCTTCTTGAGCACCGACGGGCGGTGGCCGCTGATGGTGGTGCGCCAGCGGATCGCGGTGCCGTGCTCGAGGACCAGGTCGAGGAACGCGTCGACCGGGTGCTTGCCGCCGAGCTCGTCGCCGACCTGCCCGAAGGACTTGCCGACCACCGACGCATCGGGGCACTCGACGATCTCGGCGTCGTAGAAGTCGCGGTGCCACACGCGCGGGCCGTACTTCGACTCGTAGTCCTTGCGGAACGCCTTGCGGTAGTCGGGGTCGCGCATCAGCTCGTCGCGGGCGAGCTTCTCCTGGAGGTGGAGCGCCATCGCGCCGGAGCCGAACTCCTCGAAGATCACCAGGTCGATGCCGTCGGCGTACACCTCGAAGGGCACGGGCAGGTGCTGCCAGCGGAAGTCGGCGCCGAGCTTGTTGACGACGTGCGCGATCGGCCGCATCAGGTGGATGACGAACGGGATCGCCTTGATGTCCGCGGCGGAGAGCAGGCTCGTGCGCAGCGCGGGCCGGCCGAACCAGCCGATCGAGCCGAGCGCCTGGCCGCCGATCGTCGAGACCGGGTGGGTGGCGTCCGGACCGGCCTGCAGGGCGCGCCGCCGACGGCGCAGGATCGAGCGCAGGCCGCGCATCTCCTTGCGCTTGGCGTACGTCGAGGGCAGCGTGCGCGAGCGGCAGAGGTCGCCGTCGATCTTGTCGAAGAGCAGCTGCTGGGCCGACATGCCGACGAAGCCGGCGTCGAGCGCCTCGTCGAGCAGGTGCTCCATCTTCGCCTGCTCGCGGCGTGAGGGCCGGACCTCCTTGCGGGTCGCCCGGTCCAGTCCCATGGTCGCGGTGCGCATGTCGGAGTGGCCGATGAACGCCGCGAGGTTGGGACCGAGCGGGAGCGACTCGAGCGCCGCGACGTACTCGTGCGCGCTGCGCCAGGTCCGGTGCTCGTCGACGGCGCGGATGACGTGCTGGCGCGGGATCGCCTCGACCCGCCCGAAGAGGTCGCCCGCGTCGACGCCGCCCACGTGGACGGTCGACAGCGAGCACGAGCCGAGGAGCAGCGTGGTCACGCCGTGGCGGACCGACTCGGGCAGGCCGGGGCCGTCGAGCACCTCGATGTCGTAGTGGGTGTGGATGTCCACCAGGCCCGGGATCACCCACTGGCCCGAGGCGTCGACGACCTCGGGACAGCCGGTCTCGTCGAGTGCCTCCGCGCTGACGGTCGCGACCCGACCGTCCTTGATGCCCAGGTTGCGGACCGCGGAGTCGGCACCCGTGCCGTCGAACCAGCGGCCGTTCTTGATGATCGCGTCGAACGTCATGTGAGGCATGCAACACGTTCTAGTTGACGCGCGTCAAGAACCAGTGCCGGCCTGTCCGAAGTAGTGCGCGGCCATGTCCTCGAGCAGCCCGACGCCGGTCGGGTGCCAGTCGAGCAGCTCCTGGGTGCGGGCGCTGGAGGCGGGCACGTCGCTGCCGAGGAAGCCGGCCAGGAACGTGAAGTGCGCCGGCGCCTCCTCGGCGGTGATCGAGGTGACGGGCAGCTCCAGCCGCTCGCCGATCAGCTCGGCGACCTCCCGCAGCGGCACGCCCTCCTCGCCGACCGCGTGGAGCACCGTGCCCGCGGACGCCTGCTCGATGGCGAGCCGGAAGAGGCGGGCCGCGTCGCGCCGGTGGACGGCCGGCCAGCGCTGCGTGCCGTCACCGATGTACGCCGAGACGCCCTGCTGGCGGGCGATCCCGATGACGGTCGGGATGAAGCCGTTGTCGCCCGCGTCGTGGACGGTCGGCGTCAGGCGGACCACGGACGAGCGGACGCCGCGGTCGGCGAGCGCGAGCGTCAGGACGGAGTTGGCGCCACGGGCGGCGACGTGGCCGGTCTCGAGCGGCACGTCCTCCTCGGTCGCGACCCGGCCCGGCGCGAGCATCGCCGTGCCGGACGCGATGGTGAGGGCCTTGCCGGTGCCGGCGAGCGCCTCGCCGAAGGTCTCGATCGCGGCCCGGTCGGACGCGGCGGCGCCGGCGGCGTCGCCGCCGAACATCAGGTCGTGGCGGAAGGCGAGGTGGACGACGGCGTCGGCGTCGGTCGCTCCGGCGCGCAGGACGTCGAGGTCGGTGACGTCGCCGCGGAGCACCTCCCCGCCGAGGTCGGTGATCGTGGCGGCCGCCGCGTCGGAGCGGGCGAGCCCGACGACCTGGTGGTCGTGGGAGAGGAGCTCGGGGACGACGGCGGAGCCGACGAAGCCCGAGGCTCCGGTGACGAAGACGCGCAAGGGAACCTCCGGCGAGTAGTGATGTCAGGATCTGTCATGACGGTAGCACGCCGATGACAGGGTCTGACATCACGTAGGATCGAGCCGTGGGACGTTGGGAGCCGAACGCGCGCGGCCGCCTCGAGGAGGCGGCGCTCGAGCTCTTCGCCGAGCACGGCTACGACCAGACGACCGTCGCCCAGATCGCCGACCGCGCCGGCCTGACCGAGCGCACCTTCTACCGGCACTTCGCCGACAAGCGCGAGGTGCTCTTCGGGGGCGGGACGGTCCTCGAGGAGGCGCTGGCGGCCGCCGTACGCGAGGCGCCCGCCGAAGCGGCGCCGTACGACGTGGTCGCGGAGGCGCTCGTGCGCGCGGCCTCCTTCCTCGACGAGCAGCGCCGCGACCACGCGCCGCGGCGGCAGGCGGTGATCGAGGCGCACGCCGAGCTCCGCGAGCGCGAGCTCGGCAAGATGGCGGCCTGGGTCAGCACCCTCGCCGACGGCCTGCGCGAGCGCGGGGTGGAGCCGCGGCTGGCCGACCTGATCGCCGAGACCGGCGTCGCGGTCTTCCGGACCGCCTTCGCCACCTGGGTCACCGACACCCGGGCGCAGGACCTGCGGTCCCTGCTGCGCGAGGCGTTCGCCGACCTGCGGGCCGCGACCGCCGGCTAGCGGCTCAGCGGGCCGGGATGGTCACCGTGAAGGTCGTCCCGCGGCCCAGCTCGGACGCGACCGCGACGGTGCCGCCGTGCCGCTCGGCGATGGTCGCGACGATCGCCAGTCCCAGGCCGGTGCCCGGGTGCCGGAGGGCGTCGGGGTTGGAGGTCCGGTAGAAGGCCCGGAAGAGACCCTCGAGGTCGTCGGGCCCGATGCCGATGCCGGTGTCCGCCACCGTCAGGACCACGCGCCGGTGCTCGTGGACGGCACGCACCGCGACGGTGCCGCCCGGCTCGGTGTACTTCACCGCGTTGCTGAGCAGGTTGCCGACCAGGCGGTCGAGCTCCGAGGGGCTGCCGGTCACCACGAGCGGGTCCGACGGCAGGTCGACGTCCAGGGCCAGGCCGCCGGTGTGCACGGGGGTGGCCACCAGGGCCGCGACCTCGCGGACCAGGTGTGCCAGGTCGACCTCGGCCTCCTCGACCGGGTGCTGCGGGTCGCTGACGGTCGCGAGCAGCAGCAGGTCGTCGACGACGCGCTGCATCCGGGTCGCACCCCGGGTCATCGCCCGGTGGTGCCGGGCGCCGATCTCGCCGATCTCGAGGCTCCCGAGCATCTCGAGGTTGCCGGCGATGACGGTCAGTGGTGTGCGCAGCTCGTGGGAGAGGGTCGCGATGAGCTGGCTGCGGTAGTCGTCGAGCTGCTGGAGCTCGCGCACCAGAGCGCGCTGACCCTCCAGCGCGCTCGCGGTCCGCAGGGCCGCGCCCAGGTCGTAGCCGATCTGCACCGCCGACGAGCGCTCGATCGCCGACCACGCCGGGTCTGTCGTGCGGCGGCCCAGCGCCAGGAAGCCGAAGTACTCCGGGCCGGCGCCGAGCGGCACCGCCAGCACCGAGCCGAGCCCGAGCCCGCGGACCTCGTCGCGGATCCGGACCACGGCCGCGTCGTCCTCGGGCCGTTCGGCGCCGACCTCGACCACGAGGGACTGCTGCTCGAGCCAGAGCCGCAGGCCGACCTCGTGGCACAGGTCGATCACGTCGTCGGGCAGCGGGACGACCGCGCTGTCGCGGGCCCGCGCGTAGCCCCGGGCGACGGCGGCGGGGTCGAGCACCTCGATCCAGGACCCCGTGGCGTGGAAGCCCTCGACCAGCGGCCGGTGGGCGTGCTCGAGCACGGCCTCGAGGGAGGGGTGCGCGGGCGCGAGGGCGGAGCGGACCAGGCGCCGCGCCGCCTCGGCGTACCCGAACTGCTCGCGGAGCTCCAGGCGCTCGCGGGCGTTGGCGACCGTGCGCTCGGTCTGGTGGAAGCACCGCTCGAGCACGCGCCGCACCGCGGGGTCCGGTCGGCGCCCGCTGTGCGGGTCGTCGCAGCGGATCACGCCGATCACCCGGTCGACCTCGGTCAGCACGCCGATGAGCAGGTCGCCGGACTGCCAGGCCTCGCCGGTGAGGTCCCCATCGCCGGGGACGAGCAGCAGCCGGCCCCCGGCGGGGACCGCGAGCTCCTCGGGCGCCAGGCCCAGGGGAGTGGGGGACGATCCGGGCGGCCCGGCGTACGCCACCGGTACCAGGGCGGTCCCCTCCGCGATCGCCAGCGTGACCCGGGCGAAGCCGCCCATCTCCGCGATCGCGTCGACCAGTAGCTCGAGGACGGGATGGGTGGAACCGTCCGGCCAGTCACCGAGCCCGAGCGCTGCCGTCACCGTCTTCCTCCCGTGTCGGGCGAAGCCTAGTGATTTCCGGACGACTTGTTGTTGAAACGGCGACCAGATGACGACGGGCCGCGCCACGCCTGCCCCGGGCGCTCGCCCGGGCCAGGGCGCGACAGGTGTCAGGCGGTGGCGGTGAAGGCCTCGGAGACGATGTCGAACGCCTCGCGCAGCAGGTCGTCGCCGATCGAGAGCGGCGGCAGGAAGCGGAAGACGTTGCCCCAGGTCCCGCAGGTGAGGACGACGACGCCCTGCTGGTGGCAGTAGGCCGCGACCGCGGCGGTCCGCGCGGCGTCCGGCTCGGTCGTGCCGGGCTTGCACAGCTCGATCGCCATCATCGCGCCGCGGCCGCGGACCTCGGCGATCACCGGGTGCTCGATCTTGAGCGCGTCCAGCCGGGTGTGCATGAGCTCGCCGATGTGGCGGGCTCGGGCGGCGAGGTCGTGCTCCTTCATCTCCTCGATCGCGCCGAGCCCGGCGGCGCAGGCGATCGGGTTGCCGCCGTACGTGCCGCCGAGGCCACCGACGTGGACCGAGTCCATGAGGTCGGCGCGGCCGGTGACGGCGGCGAGCGGCAGGCCGCCGGCGATGCCCTTGGCGGTGGTGACGAGGTCGGGGACGACGCCCTCGTGGTCGCTGGCGAACCAGTCGCCGGTGCGGCAGAAGCCGGACTGGATCTCGTCGGCGATGAAGACGACGTCGTTGTCCTCGGCCCAGGCGGCGAGCGCGGGCAGGAAGCCGGGCGCGGGGACGACGAAGCCGCCCTCGCCCTGGATCGGCTCGATCACGATGCAGGCGAGGTTGGCGGCCCCGACCTGCTTCTCGATGACGTCGATCGCGCGGGCGGCGGCGGACGGGCCGTCGAGGCCGTCGCGCAGCGGGTAGGACATCGGGGCGCGGTAGACCTCGCCGGCGAACGGCCCGAAGCCGTTCTTGTAGGGCATGTTCTTGGCCGTCATCGCCATCGTGAGGTTGGTACGGCCGTGGTAGGCGTGGTCGAAGACCGCGACCGCGTCCTTGCCGGTCGCCACGCGGGCGATCTTGACGGCGTTCTCGACGGCCTCGGCGCCGGAGTTGAAGAGCGCGCTCTTCTTCGCGTGGTCGCCGGGCGTCAGCTCGGCCAGCGCCGCGCACACGTCGACGTAGCCGTCGTACGGCGTGACCATGAAGCAGGTGTGCGTGAAGGCCTGCACCTGCTCCTGCACGTTGCGCACGACCGCCGGCGCGGCGTTGCCGACGGTCGTCACGGCGATGCCGGAGCCGAGGTCGATCAGGTGGTTGCCGTCGACGTCGACGAGGATCCCGCCGCCCGCCTGGGTCACGAAGACGGGGAGGGTGGTGCCGACCCCGTCGGCGACGTACGCCTTCTTGCGGTCGAGGCGCTCGAGCGAGCCCGGCCCGGGGATCGCGGTGACGAGGCGGCGCTCCTGGGTGACAGCAGAATCGGTCATGAGTCGAGCCTAATCCGACCGGATCCGTGCTCAACAGGGGGTGCGGGTGTCGAATTGGTCAGATTTCTTGGGTCAGGAGCTCCGCTGTTCGCCGGTGCTGCACCCAGAGGCCCTTCATGCGGTAGATCGCGAGCGAGCCCTCGAGCATGGCGCGTCGCTGCGCGAGCTCGCCGCGTCGGAGCGAGATCTCGCTGAGCCACCGGCCGAGGTCCGCACGGTGCCAGACCTGGTCGCTCTCCTGGCCGACCCGGATCGCCTCGGTCGCGAGCCGGGCGGACCGGTCCAGGTCGCCGCCGTCGCGGGCCTCGATCAGCGCCGATGCCGCGGAGAGCCAGGACACCGACAACGTGTCGTAGGGCGACGTCGTCGCGGCTGCCTCATCGACCAGCGGACGGATCGCGTCGAGTGGATCGTGCTCCTGGAGCATCAGGAGGGCCTGCCAGAGGGCGATCGTCGAGAGGTGGGACCGATCGCCGCGGACGCGGCAGGCGTCCGCCGCCCGAGCGAAGGTGGTGATGGCGAGCCGATCGGCGCCGCCGATGACGTAGGCCATCGCGTGGAAGTTCAGATCCTCGACGGTGCGCCCGTCATCGAGGTCCGTGGAGGCGTCCAGGCAGCTGGTGATCTCGTCGATCGCACCGTCGAGTCCCTGGCCCGCTGCGATGAGGGCGCGCAGACCGCGTGCGCGGAGCACATGCCGCGGTGTCGGGTCGGCCGGCCACGTGTCGCGCACCCAGCCCTCGATCTCGGCGATGTCCGCCGGGCCGTAGAGCAGGACGCCGCCGGCGAACCACGCGGCGTAACGACGGTCGAAGACCGTCCCGACCTGCACCAGCTCGTCGCAGACGTCGCCGACGCGCACCCATCGGCCGCGCATCACCCACGCAGTGAGGGCTGCGCTCAGCGCCTGGCTCAGCAGCTGCCGGTCGCCCGCGTCCCGAGCGAGTGCCGCTGCACGCTCCGCTGCCGCGAGGGCGTCACCAGGGTCGCGTTCCCCCGCGGCAGCGAGCTCGGTCGCCTGCCGCTGGCACTCCACGACCGCACGCTCCAGCTCGGTGGCGTCCCGGTCGGTCGTCACCTCGCGAGCGAGCACTCCCAGCAGGTCGCCGGCCGCGGCGACCTCGCCGGTCTGGGTCAGCAGGTAGGCCAGGCGGCCCTGGAGGCGACGGCGGGCCGGGGTCGGCGGCCGCAGGTCGATCGCCTGCTCGAGGAGGGCGCGCGCGACGCCGACGTCATCGCGGTCGCGAGCCTCCTCGGCAGCGGTCGCGAGCGATCGAGCGGCGCGGAGCGTGAGCTCGTCGGTGTCCGGGTCGCGCGGACTGAGCTCGCGTCGCAGCCGGGCCGCCCGCTCGAGGTGGTGGGCGACGAAGGCCGTACGTTCAGAGCCGGCGACGGCCCCGGAGCCCTCCAGCCGCGCGGCAAAGCGCAGGTGGAGGTCGGCGCGTGCAGCCTTCGGCAGCGCGTCGTACGCCGCGTCGCGCACCATCACGTGCTTGAACGCCCAGCTGTCCCCGTCGGGGCCGCGCACGCGGCGCAGCAGGTCGCGTCGGCCGAGGGAGGTGAGGGCGTCGACCACCTCGTCGTGCGCGGACCCCTCGGGCGCGAGCGCGAGCGCCTCGTCGGTCGTCAGCTCCAGGCCGACCACCGAGACCCGCTCGAGCAGCACACGCTCCTCGTCCGGCAACCGGTCCATGCGCGCGGACAGCAACGCCGAGACCGTCGGCGGGACGCGAGCGGACTCGAGATCGCCGGTGAGTCGCCATGACTCGCCCTCACGGACGAGGACCCCGGTCTCGGTGAGATGGGTGGCGATCTCCTCCACGAAGAGCGGGTTGCCACCGGCCCACACGGAGACCTGCCGGGCGACCTCCTCGGGCACCGCCCGTCCCAGCAGGGCGGCCATCGACGTCCGCGTCTGGTCGACGGTGAAGGGCTCGAGTGCGAAGGTCGTCGAGTTCAGCGATCCGCCGCCCCAGCCGGGGTGTGCGTCGAGCAGCTCCGGGCGTGCCTGGTAGACGAGCAGCACCGGCAGGTCCTGCACCTCCTCACGCACCTGCTCGAGCAGGTCGAGCAGCGTGGGCTCGGCCCAGTGGAGGTCGTCGATGCTCAGGACCAGCGGGCGCGCCGACGCGAGCGACTCCACCATCCGTCGCACCGCCCACACGGTCTCCTGCCCGGCGCCGGGGTCGCCGCCCCGTCCGAGCAGAGGAAGCAGGAGCTCGACCACGCGCTCGGCGTCGGCGGCGTCGGCCATCTGTGCGGAGAGCGCGTGGCGGGTGAGCTCGTCGGACTCGTCGCCACTGAGGTGCAGCGCCTGGCGCAGCGCCTGCACCAGCGGCCAATAGGTGATGCCCTGCCCGTAGGACACGCAGCGACCGCTCACCGTGCCAGCCCGATCGCCGATCCGGGCGAGGAAGTCCGCCACCAGACGCGACTTCCCGATGCCTGGCGCCCCGAGGACGGTGACCAGGTGGCTGCGCCCGCTCTCCACCGTGCGAGCGAGGGCGTCGTCGAGCACGCGAGTCTCCCGGTCGCGGCCGACCAGCGCGGCTCCCATGCGGCGCGCCCGGCCGGGCCGCTCGGCCAGGACCGACAGCAGGCGGTACGCCGCCACCGGGTCGCTCTTGCCCTTCGCCAGGACCGGGTCGACCGCCTCGACCTCGACGGCGTCGCGCACCAGGGCCAGGGTCTCGGCCCCGATCAGGATGCCTCCTGGCGGAGCGGCCTGTTCCAGGCGTGCCGCGGTGTTGACCGCGTCGCCCGTCGCGAAGGACCCGCCTGCTCGGGCCGACCCGACGATCACACCGCCGGTGTTGATGCCGGTACGGACCTCGAGCCGGACCCCGGAGGTCGCTGCCAGCTCGTCGGAGAGCCCGCTGAGCGCGTGGTCGAGGTCGTGCGCGGCCCGCACCGCCCGCAGGGCGTCGTCCTCGCGCACCTCAGGGACCCCGAAGACCGCCAGCACCGCGTCGCCGACGAACTTCTCCACCGTCCCGCCGTGTCGTTCGACCGCCTCACGCGCGAGGTCGAAGTAGCGGCCCATGATCTGCCGGTAGGCCTCCGGGTCGAGCTGCTCCCCGAGCGCCGTCGAGCCCGTGACGTCGGTGAAGAGGAGCGTGACCGTCTTGCGCGCCTCGCGCGGCTCCGACGCCTCGGCGGGCGTGCCGCAGGCGGGGCAGAACCGGGCGTCGCTCGGCAGCTCCCCGTGACACTGCCGGCAGGTCACGGTGTCGCCGCCCCCGGAGTCGGCCATGCGCCGCATCGTAGTGCTCCCTGAGAGGATGCAGCAGTGACTCAACGCGATGTCGTCATCCTCGGCAGCACCGGCTCGATCGGCACCCAGGCCCTCGACATCGTGCGCGCCAACCCGGACCGGTTCCGGGTGGTCGGGCTGACCGCCGGCGGGGGCAACCCGGAGCTGTTCGACCAGCAGGTCGCGGAGTTCTCGCCGGCGTACTCCGGGCTGGGCGAGGACGCCTCGGTCGCGGCCGCCGGCCAGCCCTGCGACGTGGTGCTCAACGGCATCACCGGCGCGGTCGGCCTCCGGCCCACGCTCGCCGCGCTCGACGCCGGCACCACCCTCGCGCTCGCCAACAAGGAGTCGCTGATCATGGGCGGCCCGCTCGTCCTCGAGCGCGCCGTGCCCGGCCAGATCGTCCCGGTCGACTCGGAGCACAGCGCGCTCGCCCAGTGCCTGCGTGGCGGTACGCCGGAGGAGGTGCGCCGCCTGGTGCTCACGGCGAGCGGTGGCCCGTTCCGCGGCCGCAGCCGCGCGGACCTGGCGGGGGTGACCGTCGAGGAGGCGCTCGCGCACCCGACCTGGGCCATGGGCCCGGTCGTCACCATCAACTCCGCGACCCTGGTCAACAAGGGCCTCGAGGTGATCGAGGCGCACCTGCTCTTCGGGATCCCCTACGACCGGATCGAGGTCGTCGTCCACCCGACCAGCGTCGTCCACTCGATGGTGGAGTTCGTCGACGGCTCGACGCTCGTGCAGGCCAGCCCGCCGACCATGCTGATCCCGATCGCGCTGGGCCTGGCCTGGCCCGACCGGGTGCCCGACACCGCGCCGCCCGTCGACTGGACCCGGCCGGAGACCTGGGAGTTCCTCCCGCTCGACGACGAGGCCTTCCCGGCGGTCCGGCTGGCGCGGCAGGCGGGGGAGACCGGCGCGACCGCTCCCGCCGTCTACAACGCGGCCAACGAGGAGTGCGTGGAGGCCTTCCGCACGGGCCGGCTGGCCTTCACCGAGATCGTGCCGACGGTTCAGGAGGTTCTCAGCCGTCACGACGTACCCTCGGAGACGGCGTCGTTGTCCGTCGAGGACGTGCTCGACGCCGACGCGTGGGCACGTCGCACCGCGCGCCAGCTGATCGAAGGGACCCGATGACCGCCCTGCTCTACCTGCTCGGAGTGGTGATCTTCGCGTTCGCCATCCTGGCCTCGATCGGCCTCCACGAGCTCGGCCACATGATCCCGGCGAAGAAGTTCGGCGGGAAGGTCACCCAGTACTTCATCGGCTTCGGCCCCACCGTCTGGTCGACGCGGCGCGGCGAGACGGAGTACGGCGTCAAGGCGATCCCGCTCGGCGGCTACGTCAAGATCGTCGGGATGCTGCCGCCCGGCGCCACCGACCTCGCGGACGAGGTCACCACCGACGAGGACGGCCAGCAGGTCGTCCGGGTGCGCAAGTCCAACACCGGCCTCTTCACCCAGCTCATCTCGGACGCACGTGCGGCGGAGTGGGAGACCATCACCCCGGCGGACAACGACCGCCTCTTCTACAAGATGCCGTGGTGGAAGAAGGTCATCGTGATGGCCGGCGGGCCGACGGTGAACATCCTCATCGCGTTCTTCATCTTCTGGGGCGTCTTCGCCTTCTACGGCCAGCGCACCGTCGAGCCGGACGCCGGTCAGCCGGTGCTCGACCAGGTCTCGGAGTGCGTGATCCCCTACGTCGACAACCGGACCACCTGCAAGGACAGCGACCCGGTCAGCCCGGCGGCCCAGGCCGGGCTCCGGCCAGGTGACGTGATCACGAGCTTCAACGGCACGGCCGTCACCGGCTGGGACCAGCTGCGGACCCTGATCCGCGGCAACGACGACGGCCAGGCCGTCATCGGCTACGAGCGCGACGGCCGGGCGATGACCGGGACCACCAGCACCACCGTCGAGGCGCGACCCGAGTCCAACACCGACGAGACCCTCCACCAGGTCGGCTTCCTCGGCGTCACCCCGACCACCCACGAGGTCGTCACCACCGGCGGGCCGATCTACACCATCGACCAGATGGGCACGATGGCCAAGGAGACCGTCTCCGCGCTGGCCACCCTCCCGGTCAAGGTCTGGGGCGTCGCGGAGGCGATCGTGGGCGTCAAGGACCGCGCCGCGGACAGCCCGGTGAGCATCGTCGGCGGTGGTCGCCTGGCCGGCGAGACCGTCTCGGAGGAGGGCTTCCCGGTCGCCGAGAAGGCCGTCTTCCTGCTCATGCTGATCGCGGGCTTCAACTTCTTCATCGGGATGTTCAACTTCGTCCCGCTGCTGCCTCTCGACGGCGGCCACATCGCGGGCGCCCTGTGGGAGGCGATCCGGCGCGGCTGGGCCCGGCTGCGTGGCCGGCCCGACCCCGGGTACGTCGACGTCGCGCGGCTGCTCCCGATCGCTTACTGCGTGGCCGCCTGCCTGCTCGTCATGGGCGTCGTGCTCATCGTCGGCGACCTCGTCGTACCCGTGCAGCTCTCCTCCTGACCGAGACCTAGGATCGACCCATGACCGAGATCAGCCTGGGCATGCCGGAGGCCCCGCCGCCGGTGCTCGCACCCCGCCGCAAGACCCGCCAGATCCAGGTGGGCAAGGTCGGGGTGGGCAGCGACCACCCGATCTCGGTGCAGTCGATGACGACGACGCTGACCTCGGACGTCAACACCACGCTCCAGCAGATCGCCGAGCTGACCGCGGCGGGCTGCGACATCGTCCGCGTCGCGTGCCCCAGCCAGGACGACGCCGACGCCCTCCCGGAGATCGCGCAGCACTCGCAGATCCCGGTGATCGCCGACATCCACTTCCAGCCCAAGTACGTCTTCGCCGCGATCGACGCCGGCTGCGCCGCGGTCCGGGTCAACCCGGGCAACATCCGGCAGTTCGACGACCAGGTCAAGGAGATCGCCCGGGCGGCCAAGGACCGTGGTACCTCCATCCGGATCGGCGTCAACGCCGGCTCGCTCGACAAGCGGCTGCTGGAGAAGTACGGCAAGGCCACGCCGGAGGCGCTGGTCGAGTCGGCCGTGTGGGAGGCCAGCCTCTTCGAGGAGCACGACTTCCACGACTTCAAGATCTCGGTCAAGCACAACGACCCGGTCGTGATGGTCCGTGCCTACGAGCTGCTCGCCGAGCGCGGCGACTGGCCGCTGCACCTCGGCGTGACCGAGGCCGGCCCGGCCTTCCAGGGCACCATCAAGTCGGCCACGGCCTTCGGTGCTCTGCTCTCGCGGGGTATCGGCGACACCATCCGGGTCTCGCTGTCCGCGCCGCCGGTCGAGGAGGTCAAGGTCGGGCTCCAGATCCTGGAGTCGCTCAACCTCCGCCCGCGCCGGCTCGAGATCGTCTCGTGCCCCTCCTGCGGCCGTGCCCAGGTCGACGTCTACACGCTCGCCGAGCAGGTGACCGCCGGCCTCGACGGGCTCGAGGTGCCGCTCCGCGTCGCCGTCATGGGCTGCGTCGTCAACGGCCCCGGCGAGGCGCGCGAGGCCGACCTCGGCGTCGCGTCCGGCAACGGCAAGGGCCAGATCTTCGTCAAGGGCGAGGTCATCAAGACCGTGCCGGAGTCGCAGATCGTGGAGACCCTCATCGAGGAGGCCATGCGGATCGCGGAGGGCATGGAGTCGGTCGACGGCGCCGCCGCCGAGGTCACCGTCTCCTGAGCCCGTCCCGGACCGTCGTCTGAACGGACGGCGAACTCCGTCCCGCGCCTGGTGACGGCGACCGGTCGCGGGTGCACACTTCGACCGTGACGATGACGCGCAGGCGGCTCCTCGGCGCCGCGTCGGTGTCCGGAGCGCTCGCCGCGACGGGCGCCGCCCGTTGGTGGCCCGCGGCCGCGGCACCGGCCCTTCCCGCTCCCGGCAGGTCCGGCATCGAGCACGTGGTGCTCGTGATGATGGAGAACCGCTCCTTCGACCACTACCTCGGCTGGCTGCCGGGCGCCGACGGCAAGCAGGACGGTCTCAGCTACGTCGACCGGCGCGGCGTACGACACCAGACCCATCACCTCCTGGCGACCGACGGGTGCGGCTTCGAGGACCCCGACCACTCCTACGAGGGCGGCCGGATCCAGCTCAACGGCGGGAAGCTCGACGGCTTCCTGAAGTCCGGCGAGAACGACCTGATGGCGATCGGCTACTACACCGACGACGACCTGTCGTTCTACTCCGGTGCCGCCCGCGACTGGACGGTCTTCGACCGCTACTTCTCGGCGGTCATGGCGGAGACCTACCCCAACCGCTTCTACCAGCACGCGGCCCAGACCGACCGGCTCCACAACAGCATCGACCGCTGCTCGCTGCCGACCATCTGGGACCGGCTCGCGGCCAAGGGCGTCTCGGGCACCTACTACTTCAGCGACATCCCGTTCACCGCGCTCTGGTACGGCAAGTACGCCGGCATCTCCAAGCCGTTCACGCAGTTCCTGGTCGACGCTGCCGCCGGCACGCTGCCCGCGGTGTCCTTCGTCGACCCGCGCTTCCTCGACGAGGAGAGCGGGCTCTCGAACGACGACCACCCGCTCGCCGACATCCGCGCCGGCCAGTCCTTCCTCAACCAGGTCTACGACGCCGTGCGGAACGGACCGGGCTGGGAGCACACGGTCCTGGTCATCAACTACGACGAGTGGGGCGGCTTCTACGACCACGTCGAGCCGAAGAAGGCCCCCGACGTCTCGAGGAAGACCGCCCTGCGTGGCTTTCGCACCCCGGCGCTGATGATCTCGCCGTACGCGCGTCGCGGGCACGTCTCCCACCACGTCTACGACCACACCTCGGTGCTCAAGATGATCGAGTGGCGCTGGGGCCTCAAGCACCTCACTCCGCGCGACAAGGCGGCCCGCAACATGGCCGAGGCCCTCGACCTCGCCAGCGGACCGGATCTGTCCTCGCCGACGTACGACGTCCCCGACATCACGCCCGCGGCCTGCGTGCCGGACGAGTCGAAGTCCGCCGACTGGGCGCAGCTCAAGCGGCTCTCGATCGACCTCGGGATGAGACCGGAGCGGTGGTAGTCCGATCGGTCGCCGCACTGGTGCTGGCCCTGGGCGGGCTGGTCCTGGTGCCCGCGAGCAGCGCCCCGGCCGGCGCCCCGGCCGGCGCCCGTGCCGCGGCGAGCCGGCCGGCGGCGTACGTGCCCCCGATCAAGCACGTCTTCGTGATCAACATCGAGAACAAGGGCTACGACACGACCTGGGGCGACGACTCGGCGGCGCCGTACCTCGCGAAGACCCTGCGGGCGAAGGGTGTGCTGCTCGACCGCTACTACGCGACGGCGCACAACTCCCAGCCCAACTACGTCGCGCAGGTCTCCGGGCAGGGTCCCAACCCGCAGATGCAGGCCGACTGCCAGGTGTTCACCGACTTCGCGCGCACCTCGACCGTCGACCCGAACCAGGCGGTCGGGTCCGGCTGCGTCTTCCCCGACGACGTCCCGACGCTGCCCGGCCAGCTGAGCGACGCCGGTCGGACCTGGAAGGGCTACATGGACGACATGGAGGAGCCCTGCCAGCACCCGGAGGTCGGAGCGATCGACCCGACCCAGAAGGCGACCGCGAAGAAGAACTACGCGGTGCGGCACAACCCCTTCATGTACTTCCACTCGATCATCGACCGCGCCGGCTACTGCAAGAAGCACGTCGTGGCGCTCACCCGGCTGAAGCGGGACCTGCGGCACGTGGGGACCACCCCCAACCTCGCCTACATCACCCCGGACCTGTGCCACGACGGCCACGACGCTCCGTGCGCCGACGGCCGGCCGGGCGGGCTGGCGACCATCGACTCGTGGATGCGGCGGTGGGTGCCGTTGATCCTGAGGTCACCGGCGTTCCGGCGCAACGGACTGCTCGTCGTCACCGCCGACGAGTCCGACGGCCCGCAGGCGGACTCCGACGCCTGCTGCGGCCCGGTGACCTCGGCGAACAGCCCGCTTCCGGGGATCGTCGGGCCCGGCGGCGGGAGGATCGGAGCGCTGCTGGTCTCGCGCTGGATCCGACCCGGGACGTGGAGCACCACGCCGTACAACCACTACTCGCTGCTGGGCTCGGTCGAGGAGGTCTTCGGGCTGCCGAAGCTCGGCTACGCCCGCGACGAGGGCGTCGACACCTTCGGCCTCGACGTCTACAACCGCTACTCGCCGAGCTGAGAGCGGCCGCGACTCAGGTCACGTCCTGCTTGCGGACCCGGGAGGCCCGCTCGCAGTCCTTGGCCACGCAGCGCAGCGTCGCCCAGCGCTTCGGGGTGTGGGTGTCGAGGAGCAGCGCCCGGTCGGTCTCCCACTGGACGCTGCTGAACCAGTACGCCGAGTAGCGCGCGACCAGGCGGCCGCCGTCGGTGGCGCGCACCCACACCCGCCCGGGGCCGAGACCGTCGGCCAGGATGTCCATGGTCACCATCCGGGAGCCGTCGGGGGAGAAGGACATGACGCCCTCCTCGCAGGAGCGCCACAGCTCCCGACGCGGGTGCCGCAGGCTGCTCACGACGTAGCAGCCGCCGTTGTAGGGGTCGCCGGTGAGGGTGCCGAGCCGGTCGGCTCCGACGTTCACCGTGCCGCCCGAGCGGCCGACGATGCGGCGTACGTCGCCGGTGCGGTGGTTCCACGAGAACGTGCGCGTCGGTGCGGAGGCGGTCATCACGACCCGCCCGCCGCGGGCGCCGAGCGGGACGACGTACTTGCTGAAGACCTCCCGGGCCCGCTCCGCGCCGGACTCGGGGTCGAGCACCCGGACGGTGGTGCGGCCGGTGCGGGAGGCGATCCGGCCGATGACCAGGTCGCTGCCGTCCTCGGAGAGCAGCACCTGGGCGCCGTCGCTCAGCCGGGCGATCCGGCGCTGCCTGTCCCCGGTCACCCGCAGCACCCGGCGGTCGGTCTGCACGACGAGGGCGTCACCCGAGCGACCGAGCACCAGCGCCCAGTGGCCGTCGATCTCGATCCGTTCCTTGCCGTCGATCACGGTGGAGCCCACGACGTACGGGATCTTCGGGTCGTCGCCGCGTGGCAGCCTCGCCGGGTGCAGGTCGCCCGGCGCCGCGGCGACCGGGGAGGCGAGGGCGGCGGTCAGGGCCGTCACCAGGGTCAGGATCCCGAGAGAGATGCGCATGCCTCTCAGACTCGATGAGATGACGAAAGGTTGCACAGACCGCCGCGCCCGCTCGTAGGGTGCCGCCATGACGTTCCATCTCGGGGGAGGGGACAACCCGCCGGACTGGTGCTTCCAGGCCAACGCGCAGGGGGACCTGCCGACGTGCACCTACGACGGCTCGTGGCATCGCAGCTACGACGGCGGCGGCCTCGGTGGAGGGGCGGACGGCGGCATCCCCGGCTGGTTCATCGCACTCTTCGTCCTGGTCGCGGTGGTCGGGGTGCTGATCACCGTCTACAAGGTGTCGATGGCGCGCGGGATGGCGACGAGGTCGGGGATGGATCCCGACGAGGCCACCGCGATGACGCTGCTCACCGACAACGGGCTCGAGGCGACCTACCTGTCGGCCAACCTCCGCACGCCGCCGCCGGCGGCGCCCGTGGTGCCGCCGGACGCCACCCCGACCGTGGCCACCCGGCTCCGAGAGCTGAAGGGACTGCTCGACGAGGACCTGATCACCCAGGACGAGTACGCCGCGCGCCGCCAGGCGATCCTCGACCAGACCTGAGCTCGCAGTGAGGCTCCGTCGAGCGCACCACCCGGCACCGGCCGCGGCATCGTAGGATCGGGCGTGCTCTCGACCCGGCACGGCGTCCGGCCCCTCGGCGCCGCCGACCTCAACGCGTTCCTGGAGCTCGCGCGCCGCGACCCGGTGGTCAACGCGTTCGTCGACTACCGCGCCGTCACGACCAACCTCGAGCCGCGCTGGCTGGGCGGGGAGATGTGGGGTCGGTTCGAGGGCGGCCAGCTGGTCGCCGCCTGCCACGTCGGCGCCAACCTGGTGCCGGTCAACGCCGGTCCCGACGACGCGGTGGCGTTCGCCGAGCGGGCGCTGGCCCGCGGCCGGACGGTGTCCACGATCGTCGGCCCCCAGGAGGCGGTCCGGGTCTTCTGGAACGGCGTCGCGAGCAGCTGGGGCCGCCCCCGCGAGGCGCGCTGGGACCAGCCGCACCTGGTGATCGCCGGCGAGCCCCAGGTCGCCTTCGACCCGGAGGTCCGCCGCACCACGAGCGGTGACATGGCCCAGCTCTACCCCGCCTGCGTGGCGATGTACACCGAGGAGGTCGGCGTCTCGCCCGAGGCCGGCGGGGGAGCGGAGCTCTACCGCGCGCGGGTCTCGCAGCTGGTCAACCGCGGCTGGTCCTTCGCCCGCTTCGACCGCACCGGCCGGCTGGTCTTCAAGGCCGAGGTCGCCTGCGCGACGCCGTACGCCGCCCAGATCCAGGGGGTCTGGGTGCCGCCGGACTATCGCGGTCAGGGCCTCGCCACCGCCGGCATGGCCGCCGTCGTACGCGCCGTACGCCGCGAGATCGCGCCGAACGTGTCGCTCTACGTCAACGAGTGGAACCACCCCGCCCGCGCCGCCTACCAGAAGGTCGGCTTCCGCGAGACGGCCCGCTTCGCGACCATCATGTACTGAGTACGGTCGGCGCATGTCCCTCCCGCGCAGCGTCACGATCCTCGCCCTCGGCTTCGCCGCCAGTGGCGCCGTCCACCTGGTCAAGCCCGAGGTCTACGAGCCGCTGATGCCGTCCTGGGTGCCGGCGCACCGCGAGGTCATCCTCGGCAGCGGCGTCGCCGAGCTCGCCTGTGCCGCGGGGCTGGCGCTCCCGCGGACCCGCCGCGCGGCCGGTTGGGCGAGCGTCCTGCTGCTCCTCGGCGTCTACCCGGGCAACATCAAGATGGCCGTCGACGCCGCCCAGACCCGGAACACCACCGTCAAGGCCGTCGCCTTCGGCCGGTTGCCCCTCCAGCTGCCGATGATCCGCGCCGCGCTGCGCGCCGCCCGCGGCTGAGCGTCGACGGGCGGCGGCCCCGCGGGGGTTACTGGTTCGCTGACGAGGGGACCCCGCAAGTAGCCTTCTCCGCATGATCTTGCGGATGTCGAGCCTGTTCGTGCGGACCCTGCGGGAGGACCCGGCGGACGCCGAGGTCCCGTCCCACAAGCTGCTGGTCCGCGCCGGCTACATCCGCCGGGCCGCGCCCGGCATCTACACCTGGCTGCCGCTCGGCCTCAAGGTGCTGCGCAAGATCGAGGGCATCATCCGCGAGGAGATGGACGCGATCGGCGCCCAGGAGGTGCACTTCCCCGCGTTGGTGCCTCGCGAGCCCTACGAGGCGAGCAATCGCTGGACCGACTACGGCGACCTCCTCTTCCGGCTCCAGGACCGCAAGGGCGGCGACTACCTCCTCGCACCCACCCACGAGGAGATGTTCACCCTCCTCGTGAAGGACCTGTACTCGTCGTACAAGGACCTGCCGCTCTCGATCTACCAGATCCAGACGAAGTACCGCGACGAGGCGCGGCCGCGCGCAGGCATCCTGCGCGGCCGGGAGTTCGTGATGAAGGACTCCTACTCGTTCGACGTCGACGACGCCGGCCTGGACGCCAGCTACCAGAAGCACCGCGACGCCTACATCCGGATCTTCGACCGGCTCGGCTTCGACTACGCCATCGTCGAGGCGATGTCGGGCGCCATGGGCGGCTCGAAGTCCGAGGAGTTCCTCGCGAAGGCCGCGGTCGGGGAGGACACCTACGTCCGCTGCACGCTCTGTGACTACGCCGCCAACGTCGAGGCGGTCCACTCGCCGCCCATCGCGCCGGTGGCGTACGACGACGCGCCCGCCGCGCACGCGGAGCAGACGCCTGACACGCCCACCATCGACACGCTCGTCGACCACCTCAACGAGGCCTTCCCGCGCGACGACCGGCCCTGGACCGCCGCAGACACGCTCAAGAACGTCGTCTTCTCGCTCCGCCACCCCGACGGCGAGACCGAGGCGCTGGCCATCGGCCTGCCCGGCGACCGTGAGGTCGACGCGAAGCGCCTCGAGGCGGCGCTCGGCGAGGGCGTCGTCTTCGAGCCCTTCGGCGAGGATGACTTCGCGGCCCGCCCCACCCTCGCCAAGGGTTACATCGGCCCCGGCGCCCTGGGGGAGAACAAGCCCGCAGCCGTCCGCTACCTCCTGGACCCCCGAGTCGTGGAGGGCACCCGCTGGGTCACCGGCGCGGACGTCACCGGCAGCCACGTGCTCGACCTGGTCGCCGGCCGTGACTTCAACGGCGACGGCGTCATCGAGGTGGCCGAGGTCCGCGACGGCGACCCCTGCCCGCGCGGCGACGGCGGCGTGCTCGAGTCCGCGCGCGGCATCGAGATGGGCCACATCTTCCAGCTCGGCCGGCTCTACGCCGAGGCGCTCGACCTCAAGGTCCTCGACGAGAACGGCAAGCTCGTCACGGTCACGATGGGCTCCTACGGGATCGGCCCCTCGCGGGCGGTGGCCGCGATCGCCGAGGGCACCCTCGACGACGTCGGGCTCTGCTGGCCCCGCGAGGTCGCGCCCGCCGACGTCCACCTGGTCGCCGCCGGCAAGGAGGAGGCGGTCTTCGCCGCCGCGGAGCGGATCGCCCACGAGCTCGACCGCGCCGGCGTCACCGTCCTCTACGACGACCGCACCGGCAAGGTCAGCCCCGGCGTGAAGTTCAAGGACGCCGAGCTGATCGGCGTGCCCACGATCGTCGTGGTCGGCAAGGGCCTCGCCGACGGCACGGTCGAGGTCAAGGACCGGGCCACCGGCGAGCGCGAGAACGTGCACGCGGACCACGTGGTCGACCACGTCGTACGCCTCGTCAAGGCATGAGCGGGGTCGACGCGGTCATCTTCGACTGGGGCGGCACACTGACGCCCTGGCACGACGTCGACTTCGAGGCGGAGGCGGCCGCGCTCGCGCGGGCCGTGACCCACGCGGGCGATGACCACGCCGTCCGGCTCCTCGACGCCAACCAGGCGGTCTGGGGCCGCTCCCGCGACCACCAGCAGAGTGCGACCGTGGCCGACCTCTTCTCCGAGGCCGGCCTCGACCACGACCCCGACCTGCTGAGCGACTACCGGGAGTTCTGGGAGCCGCACACCGCGACCGACCCCGACGTCGGGCCCCTCTGGGAGCGCCTGCGGTCGGCGGGGATCAAGGTCGGCGTCCTGTCCAACACGCTCTGGCCGCGGGAGTGGCACGAGGAGTTCTTCCGCCGCGACGGCGTCCACGGGCTCATCGACGGCGACGTCTACACGAGCGAGATCCCGTGGACCAAGCCCTCGGCGCACGCCTTCCGGGCCGCGATGGACGCGGTCGGCGCCGTCGACCCGGCCCGCTGCGTCTATGTCGGAGACCGGCTCTTCGACGACGTCTGGGGCGCTCAGAACGCCGGGCTGCGCGCCATCCACGTGCCGCACAGCCTCATCCCCGAGGCCCAGCGCGGCCACTCCGAGGGCACCCCGGACGCCGTCGCGACCCGGTTGGCGGACGTGGCCGGCATCGTCTCCGCCTGGTCCTGATTGCACGTTTCTGCAATGCAGAAACGTGAGGAATCGAACCGGTCGCGCGTCAAGGGGCGTCTGTTGCAGACTTTTGCACGAAGCGGAAACCCCGTCAGTCCCCCCACATCCCGGCGGGGTCCCGCTTCGGCCACAGGGCCTCAGCGGTCCGCGTACTCGTCACTTCCGGGGAACATCTCGGGAGTTCCCCGGAAGGCGAGTTCGCGGACCGCTGTCCTGTTGAGGGCCTCGATCGCCCAGCGGCGCCAGGCGCCGCTCGTCCGGCCGGTCAGCCACGCGTAGGTCGTCGCGCAGGACCGCTCGGTCCTCAGCGCCACCGCCTCGACCTGGGCCGGCGTGTCCAGCGTGGGGAGCTCGTACGCCGGCTCCGCGGCCACCGGTGTCCCGCCGGCCTCGACGATCGCGTCGCTGAGGTCGTCGCGGCGGTCCAGGTGGTCGTCGTACGACGCGGAGACGGATCCGAAGAGGTCCGGTGTCGCCGACGCGGAGGTGCGCCCGCCGAGCGCGCCGAAGACCCACACGGCCGCGTGCTCGGCGGCCAGCGCCGTCTGCAGGGCGTCGACGTCGCTCATCGGACCTCCAGCTGCTGGCTCACGGCCGCGGACATCGAGGCGAGGAGGCGGGCGAGGTCGCCGCTCCGGGCCGTCAGGGACGCGGCGACCAGGGCGCTCTGCAGCTGCTGCTCGACCCGCCGGACCGGGATCCGGGGCGCCTGGCCGCTGGTCGGGGTGGGCGCGCCGAGCGCCTCGAGGTGCGCCGCGTGGAGGGCGGCGAGGTCGGCGGCACCGGCCTTCGTGGCCCGCTGCCAGGCACGACCCTGCTGCTCGACGACCTCGTCCACGAGGGCCTGGTCGGGGTCCGCTGACGGGCTCGTGGTCGGGTCGCCGGCGGGCTCGTCGCGGTCGTCGCAGCCCGCCAGCACGACCAGACCAGCCCCGGCGACGGCGAGCGTCGTACGGCGGCTGACGAGGCGGGGACGGGCGGGCACGGCGACGACCCTATCCGCCGATCTGGCGACCGGCCGCCGGGGCGCTAAGGTGGTCGATCAACAACAGCACAAGGAGGTCGCCCACCCGTGAGCAGTGCCAGACAGGACGCCACCCGGGACCGGATCGAGGAAGAGCTCGTCGACCCCCTGCGTGCCCTGGGCCTCGATGTCGAGGCCGTCGAGATCACCCCTGCCGGCAAGCGCCGGATCCTGCGGGTGGCGGTGGACAAGGACGGCGGCGTGACCCTCGACGAGGTCGCGGACGCCACCCGTGAGGTCAACCGCGTGCTCGACGCGTCCGACGTGATGGGCGAGCAGCCCTACACGCTGGAGGTCACGTCGCGGGGAGTCGACCGGCCGCTCACGTTGCCGCGCCACTGGCGCCGCAACGCCGGGCGCCTGGTGAAGGTCACGTTCGCCGACGGCGACGCCGTCACCGGACGGATCGGCGAGTCCGACGACACGCAGGTCACCCTCGAGGTCGACGGCGAGCGGAGGCCGGTCGCCTACGACCAGGTGAAGAAGGCGCTCGTGCAGGTGGAGTTCAACCGTCCGGTGGACGAGGAGGCCTGATGGACATCGACATGAGCATCCTTCGCATGCTCGAGCGGGAGAAGGAGATCTCCTTCGACGTGCTCGTGGAGGCGATCGAGCAGGCCCTGCTCACGGCGTACCACAAGACGCCGGGCGCGCAGGAGAAGGCCCGCGTCGACCTCGATCGCAAGTCCGGTCACGTGACCGTGCTCGCCGCCGAGCTCGACGACGAGGGGAACCAGGTGGGGGAGTACGACGACACCCCCGACGGCTTCGGCCGGATCGCCGCGACGACCGCGAAGCAGATCATGCTCCAGCGGCTCCGCGACGCCGAGGACGACATCCGCTTCGGTGAGTTCTCCGGCAAGGAGGGCGACATCATCTCGGGGATCATCCAGCAGGGTCGCAACCCCGACGACGTGATGGTCGACCTCGGCAAGCTCGAGGCGCTGCTGCCGGTGGGCGAGCGGGTGCCCGGCGAGCGCTACGACCACGGCACCCGCATCAAGTGCCTGGTCGTCTCGGTCCGCAAGGGCATGCGCGGGCCGCAGATCACCCTCTCCCGATCGCACCCCAACCTGGTCAAGAAGCTCTTCGCGCTCGAGGTCCCCGAGATCGCCGACGGCACCGTCGAGATCGCCGCGATCGCCCGCGAGTCGGGTCATCGCACCAAGATCGCGGTGAAGTCGACCGTCCCCGGCGTCAACGCCAAGGGCGCCTGCATCGGCCCCATGGGCCAGCGGGTCCGCAACGTGATGGCCGAGCTGCACGGCGAGAAGATCGACATCGTCGACTGGTCCGACGACCCGGCCGACATGGTCGCCCACGCGCTCTCGCCGGCCCAGGTCACCAAGGTCGAGGTCGTCGACGCCGAGGCCAAGTCGGCCCGGGTCGTCGTGCCCGACTTCCAGCTGTCGCTCGCGATCGGCAAGGAGGGCCAGAACGCCCGCCTCGCCGCCCGCCTCACCGGCTGGCGGATCGACATCCGATCGGACGAGCAGCCGGACGACTGAGCCGCCGGCTGGACCACCTCGGGGGCAGTCCCAGCGCTCCTGGCCCGTTGCGACGGTCCCGAGGTGCAGAAATCCCCGGTGGACCGGGTGTTCATGCAGCGCCCGCGACCCGGGGGGGGGGGGGGGGGGGGGCCCCGGGGGGGGGGGGGCCCCCCCCCCCCCCCCCCCGGGCGGCGGGCCCCCCCCCCCCGCCGGGGCGCCCCCGCCCGCCCCCCCCCCCCCCCCGGCCCCGGGGGGGGGGGCCCCCCCCCACGCCCCGGCAGGGTGTCCCGCCGGTCACTCGGCCGGCAGCTCCCGATGCGTGATCGGGATGCGTGCCGACTCGACGGACGGCTGCAGCGGCGTGCGCACGGTGAGGACGCCGTCGGCGTAGTCCGCGGTCACGTCCTGCGCGGTGGTGCCGGGCGGCAGCGTCATGACGCGCTCGAAGGAGCCGTACCGGAGCTCGGTGTGGTGCTGGTCGTGGTGCTCCGAGCGGCGTTCGCCTCGCAGTCGGAGCACTCCTCCCTCCACGGTCAGCTGGAGGTCCCGGCTCGGGTCGATGCCCGGGAGGTCCGCGCGCACGACGCGTCGGTCGTCCTCGACGTACTCCTCGATCCGGATGTCCGGCTCGGCGGCCGCGCCCATCCAGCTCATCAGCTCACCGACCAGCGACTGGCCGTTGCGCTGCATGGTGCTCATGACGTGATCTCCTTCCTCGTGGTCCTGGTGCCAGCCCACCCGCTCCGGCGGTCCCACCCCAGGGCCGAACGACCCGCGATCGCGAGGTCCCGGGTCACGCCCTCGGCTCGGCCGTCCACTCAGAGGTCCGCCGACGAGTCCGCGCCGCGCCAGCCGGCGCGCACGAGGGCCGCGGCGAACTCCGCCGGGTCCCGGCGCTCGATCTCGTCCAGCAGGCGGGCGCGCTCCTGGACCAGCCGGAGCGTCTCCGTCGGCGTCGTCGACGGGTGCTGCAGCTGCTGCGACGTCTGGTGCCAGCGACGTTCGAGGGCACGGTCGTCCACGCGCTCGAGGTGCTGGGCGGGGCCGCCGACCGGGTGCCGGTCGCGGTAGAGCACCAGGCTCCGCTCCACCACGGGCGGGCATCCCCCTGCCAGCGCGACCAGCGCGGGCAGCGACCAGGGTCCCAGCACCAGCGGCAGACCGACGAGCAGGACACCCCCGACGCCGGCCCACAGCCCCCACTGGGCGACCAGGCGCCACCGGTGGTCGGTCTCGGTCCAGGCGAGCCCGAGCGTGGCTCCCATCATGGCGACCAGCAGGCCGGCGGCGATCACCGAGCTGGGACCCACCTCGATGATTCCGGCACCGGCCGAGAGGACCGCCGCGGCGACCGTGATGGTGCCCCAGGTCGCGCGGTAGGTCCTCATGCCTCCACCGTGCTCCCCGGCGGCGACCGTCGGCAGGGCCGATGGTCCCGCCGGGCCCGGGCCCCAGGCACCACGTCCGGGGCCCGACCGGCCCTGCCCTGTGGCCGGGTGCGAGCGCGAGCGTGGAGGCCATGGCGGACGACCCACCGGCCCTCGTGCTGCGACCGCTGCCGGAGGTGGTCGAGGAGCTCGGCTCCTCCGCCACCGGTCTCGACGACGACCAGGCGCGCGCCCGCCTCTCGACGTACGGGCCGAACGAGCTCGTGACCCGGGCGGGGCCCTCACTCCTCGCGTCGGTGGGTCGACAGCTCACCCACCCGCTCGCGCTCCTGCTCTGGGTCGCGGCCGGGCTTGCGCTCGCGACCTCAGCCGAGGTCCTCGGCGTCGCGATCCTCGCCGTCATCGCGCTCAACGCCGGCCTGGCCGTGCTCCAGGAGCGGCACGCCGAGCACGCCGTGGCGGCCCTGAGCGCCTACCTTCCACCCCACGCGGTCGTCGTTCGAGCCGGGCGGCCCAGCACAGTCGAGGCCCGGACGATCGTGCCCGGCGACGTCGTGGTCGTCGAGGAGGGGGACGCGGTCTGCGCCGACGCCAGGATCCTGCAGGGAGCCGTCGAGGTGGACCTGTCCGCGGTGACCGGCGAGTCGGTCCCGGTCGTCCGGGCCGCTGGCTCCGCGACCGAGCTGCACCGGCGCGTCGTCGACGCGCCCGACGTCCTGCTCTCGGGCACGACGTGCACGAGCGGCGACTGCCGGGCGGTCGTGGTCGCGACCGGCATGTCGACCGAGCTCGGCCGGATCGCGAGCCTCAGCGGACGCACGACCCAGGAGCCCAGCCCTCTGGAGCTCCAGGTACGTCGCGTCGCGTGGCTGATCGCCGCCGTGGCGGTCGGTGTCGGGATCGCCTTCCTCCCCCTCGGGGTCATGTCCGGGCTGAGCCTGGCCGACGCCGCGGTCTTCGCGATCGGGCTCCTCGTCGCGAACGTGCCTGAGGGCCTCCTGCCCACGATCACGCTCGCGCTGGCCGCGGGCGTGGCGGACCTCGCTCGTCAGGGCGGCCTCGTGAAGCGCCTCAGCGCGGTCGAGACGCTCGGCTCGACCGACGTCATCTGCACCGACAAGACCGGCACGCTCACCCAGAACCGGATGACCCTGCACAGCACCTGGGACGCCAGCGCCCGGCGGTCCCCCGAGCCGGCCGTCCGATCGGCGATGGCCCACGTGCTGCACGCGTGCACGTCCGCCGACCTGGCGGCCGGCACCGGAGATCCCACCGAGCTGGCCCTGCTCGAGACCGCCGCCCGCCTGGTCGACAGCCCCCTGCCGACCGAGCGCCGGAGGGCGACGTACCACTTCGACCCGCGGCTGCGTCTGATGTCGGTCGTGGTCGTCGACGCCCACGGCGTCGAACGGATCCTGACCAAGGGCGCCCCCGAGGCGGTGCTGGCGCGGTCGACGTCCGCGATGGCGCCGGACGGGACGACCAGCACGCTCGGACCGGCCGACCGCGAGCGGCTCGCGACCCGGCTCGAGGAGCTGGCCGGGCGTGGCCTGCGCCTCATCGCGTGCTCCTGGCGCGAGGTCCCGGTGGCCGCGACCGTGCCGGACCGGGCCGAGCTCGAGCACGACCTCGACCTGATCGGCTTCGTCGCGCTCACCGACCCCCTGCGCGACGCGGTCCCCGACGCGGTCGCGCAGGCGCATGCCGCCGGCATCACGGTCCACGTGATCACCGGCGACAGCGGCGGCACGGCCGCGGCGATCGCGACGTCCGCCGGGATCGGCGGCTCGGACCGTCCGCACGTCGTGCCCGGGCCGGACCTGGAGGACCTCGACGACGAGCACCTCGACGACCTGCTCAGCGGCGAGGCGGAGCTGGTCTTCGCCCGCAGCTCGCCGGAGGACAAGCTCCGGATCGCGGCCCGGCTGCAGGCCGCCGGGCACGTGGTCGCGATGACCGGCGACGGTGTGAACGACGCGCCGGCGCTCCGCCAGGCGGACATCGGGGTGGCCATGGGTCGGGCCGGCACCGACGTCGCGCGCGAGGCGGCCACGATGGTGCTGACCGACGACGACTTCGCGACGATCATCCGGGCGGTCGAGGCGGGGCGCCGGGTCTACGACGACGTCCGCAAGTTCATCGTCTACATCTTCGCCCACGCCGTTCCGGAGATCGTCCCCTTCCTCGTCTTCGCGCTCTCGGGCGGCGCGGTGCCCCTCGGTCTCACCGTGGTGCAGATCCTGCTGATCGACCTCGGGACCGAGACCCTGCCCGCGCTCGCCCTCGGCCGGGAGGCGGCCGAGCCCGGGCTGATGGACCGACCGCCGCGGCCGCGCTCGGAGAGGATCATCTCCAGGGCCATGCTGGTGCGTGCCTGGGCTGTCCTCGGACTCACCTCGGCCGCGCTCGTCCTCGGTGGGTACCTGGACGTCCTGATGAGCGCGGGCTGGCGCCCTGGCGATCCCACCGGACCCGGAAGCGCGCTGCACGACGACTACCTCCGGGCGACCACGATGACCTTCGCGGGCATCGTCGCCTGCCAGGTCGGAACGGCCCTGGCGGCGCGGACGGAGCGGGTCTCGCTGCTCGCGATCGGGCCGTTGACGAACCGCTTCCTGCTCCTCGGCATCGCCTTCGAGATCGCGGTGACCGCGGTCGCCATCTACCTGCCCGCCGCGCAGGAGGTGTTCGGAACCCGGCCGCTGCACGGCTCGGAGCTGGCCCTGCTCGGGTGCTTCCCCGTCGTCGTGTGGCTGGTCGACGAGGGCTACCGCTGGGCGCGCCGGGCCCGTTGGGCGCGGACCGGAGAGGTGGCGGGCTAGGACCCGTCCCCCGGCACCCACCAGACGAGCTCGGTGCCCTTCTCGCGTGTCGACGTGATCGTCAGGCTGCCGCCGCGCTGCTCGGCGCGCCGGCGCATGTTGGCCAAGCCACTCTCGGCGACGCGCTCCGGCATCCCGTCCCCGTCGTCGACCACGCGGAGCCGGATGCCGTCGTCGACACTGAGCTCGACCAGGCAGGAGGAGGGTCGGGCATGGCGGGCGGCGTTCGAGAGCGCCTCCGTGAGCACGGCCAGGACATCGGGCGCCACCGCGTCGGAGATCCGCGAGTGGACCGCACCCTCGAATCGGAGCTCCGGGCGGAACTTCATGGTCCCGGCGGCCCGGTCGACCACCTCGGCGACGGCCGACCGGATGTCGGTCGAGACCTCCATCGATCCCAGGGCGAAGATGGTCCGGCGGATGTCGCGGATCGTCGCGTCGATGTCGTCGACGGCCTGGTCCAGACGCAGCCTCACCTGGTCCGGGTCCTGCAGTCTCCCGGCCCCCTGTAGCGTCAGGCCCGTCGCGAACAGGCGCTGGATGACCAGGTCGTGAAGGTCCCGTGCGATCCGGTCCCGGTCTTCGAGCAGCAGCAGGCGCTCCTGGTCGCGACGGGCGCGGGCCACGTGGAGGGCGAGCGCGGCCTGCTCGGCGAACATCGTCGGCAGGGCCGTGTCGAGATCCACGTCCACCCGCTGCGCGTCCCGCCGCCAGGCGAGCGCGACCACGCCCTCGATGCCCGCCGAGCTGCGCAACGGCACCACGACAGCCGGTCCCAGCGGGTCCCAGCCCAGCTTCTCCGCGACGTCCAGCGCCCGCTCGTCGGCCGCGAGGTCCTCGACGGTGATGGGCATGCCGCTGCGGACGACGCTCCTGGCCAGGGACCGGCTCAGGTCCAGGCCTGCCATGCGCTCCGGTGTCGCCGGCATCCCCGAGACCACCTGGAGCGCGAGGTGGGCATCGTCCGGGCCGGCGGCCACCCAGGCGACGTCCGCACCTCCGAGCTCGCGGGCGCGGTCGGCGAGGATCTGGAGCGCCGTGGCATCGGTCTCGGGGCGGAGCAGGAGCGCCGTCAGCTCGGCACCGGCCGCGAGCCACCGCTCGCGCCGGGCCGCCTCCTCGTGGAGCCGGGCGTTCTCGACCGCCACTCCCGCCGCGGCCGCGAGCGCGACCACGATCTGCTCGTCCCCTTCCGTGAAGTCCCCGGCGCCGACCTTCTCGGTGAGGTAGAGCGTGCCGAACACCTTGTCCCGGATCCGGATCGGGACACCGAGGAACGACCGCATCGGCGGATGCCCGCTCGGGAAGCCCGAGGAGGTCGGGTGCGCGGCGATGTCGTGCAGGCGGAGCGGCTCGGGATGGTCGATGAGCAGACCCAGGAGGCCTCGCCCGTCGGGCGGGCGAGGGATCCGGGCCTGCTCGGCGGCGGAGATGCCGTGCGTCACGAGGCTCCGCAGGCGCCGGTCGGGCTCGTCGCCGAGGACGCCGAGCGCGACGTACCGGGCGCCGGCCAGGTCCGCGGCGACCGTCACGATGCGCGAGAGGAGCTCGTCGAGACCGAGGTCGGCCATGCCGACCACGGCGTCGAGCAGCAGCTGCCACCGCTCCTCGGCCGGGTTGTCACTGAGCTCCGAGCCACCGGCCGGCCACTCGTCCATGGCCCCTCCTGTGAGGACACCCCCCGTCGACGCTAGCGCACCAGGTGCCCCTCTGACTCGAGGAGCACGGGAACCTCGGGGGTCCCGGTCGGCGGCACCACCCGGACCGGGCACCGGGCGGACCGCAGCACGGTGCGCGCGGTGCTGCCCAGGTGCGCAGCGGCCGGCACTCCGTGCTCCCGCCTCACCAGGACGATCACGTCGGCGTCCTGGGACTGCTCGACCAGGGCGTGCGCCGCCCGGTCGTGCACGACCCGGATCTCCACCGGTACGTCGGGGTAGACGACGCGCCAGTCCCGCACGAGGGCCTCCATCTCGATCGTCGCCTCCTCCTGCCACGAGTCGAGATCCACCCGGACCTCGATGATGTCGTCGTAGACGCTCGGCAGTCTCCAGGCGTGCAGGACCACCAGCCGGGCGCCCCGACGGTGCGCGACCGCGAACGCCTCGGCGAGCAGCTCGCCGGCGTGCTGGGGCGACTTGACGCCCACCAGGACGGTGCCGCCGGACGTCGGCTCCCAACCGGCCGGGACCTGGGCGACCGGGACCGACGCCCGCGCGCAGACACCCGCGGTGACGTCGCCCGAGAGGAGCCGCTCGAGCAGCGGGCGGTCGTCCCGTCCGACGACCAGGAGCGCCGCCTCCTCCGCCGCCTGGGCGAGCTGGACGGCACGGGTGCCGTGACGCAGGTGCCCCTCGGCCTCGGCGTCCGGCGCGATCTCCTCGAGCGAGGCCAGTGCGGACCGGAGGATCGCGGTCGCGGTCTCGCTCAGGTCCTCGGGCGTGAGCGGCACCAGGGGTGAGATCGGCAGGTAGTCCGGGACCACGTGGACCACGTCCACCCGTCCGCCGAGCCCGGCGGCCTCCTCGGCCGCGTAGCGCAGTGCGCTGCGGTTGCCCGTCGACCCGTCGACGCCGACGACGACGGTGCGACCGTGCCGCTCGACCCTCTGCTGGTTGTTCATGGCGTCCTCCTCGTCTCGGTTGTCCCGGTTGTCTCCCTCCACGGTCGGACGCCCCCGGGGCGGCCGGGAGGGCCGGTCGGTCACGGCCACCGGGCCGTTGGTCACCGCTGGGCGACCCATCGACCCCTCGATTGACCAAGGTCACGAGGGCTCGGGTCCGACTGCCGTGGCGCGGGTGTCGTCGCGGTCCGATCGTGGGAGTGACCCACCGGACCACCAGCAGAGGAGGTCGTCATGAACACCTCGAACCCCCAGCTCCCGGCCGTGCTCCCCGGCTACGACTGCTGGCAGCTGCTCGAGAGCGAGGAGATCGCGCGGATCGCGTGGTCCGGGCCGGACGGAGTCGCCGTGGTGCCGGTCAACTACACCGTCGCCGACGGCGCGCTGTGGTTCCGCACCCAGCCGTACACCGCCCTGGCGCGGCAGTGCGCAGGAGGTCGCGTGGCCGCCGAGGTCGACCACCTGGACCGCGAGACCCACGCAGCGTGGAGCGTCGTCGTCACCGGGGTCGCCGAGCGCGTCCCGGCCCACGAGGTCCCCGACACGGTCGGCGAGATGCCCGTCTGGGCCCCCGGTCCGCGCAGCCTCTTCATCCGGCTCGCGCCGACCGACGTGACCGGCCGTCGGATCCGGGGCCGCGGGGAGCAGGGCGACCACTGAGTCAGTGACCGGCAGCCGGCCGAGCACGCGCGAGAGGAGTCCCATCATGCTGGTGCGAGAGGCGATGACGTCGGAGCCGCTCACGGCCACCCTGCGGACGACGGTCAAGGAGGCGCTGGTGACGCTGTCGGAGCACGGCATCACCGCCCTGCCCGTCGTCGACCGCAGCGGACGGCTGCGCGGCATCGTGAGCGAGCTCGACCTGATCGAGGACGCGATCGTGCGCGACCCGCGCGCACGGGAGCACGCCATCGCCGTCGACCCCCTCCGGCCACCGCAGACCGTCGAGGACGTCTACACCCGGTCCGCCGTCACCGTCGCGCCCGACGACGACATCGCGGTCGCCGTCGAGCTGATGACCGCGACGGGCGCGAAGAGCCTGCCCGTCGTCGAGCGAGGGCACCGGCTGGTCGGGGTGGTCAGCCGCAGCGACATCGTCCGGGCGCTCGCGCGCACCGATGCCGTGATCGCGTCCGACGTGACCGCGCTGCTCTCCTCCGTCGGTCGCGCCGACTGGCTGGTCGAGGTCGACGACGGAGTGGTGCTGGTGACCGGTCCCGCCAACGTCGGCGAGGCCTCCCTGGCTCGCGTCGTCGCGCAGACCGTGGCGGGTGTCGTCCACGTGGACACCGCCCCCGGCTGACCGGGCCTCGGTCAGCCGAGCAGCACGTGCTCGCCGAGCCGGGGCACCACGGCCGGGACATCGAGGTCGTCGGTGATCCGGTCGGCCAGTGCCTGGGCGGCGGTGGCCTCCCCGTGGACGACGTACACGGCCTGCGGTGGCGTCGCCGCCGAGCCGACCCAGGCGACCAGCTCGTCGGCGTCGGCATGCACCGAGAACGACGGATCGTCGACGATCTCCGCCCGCACGGGGACGTAGCGTCCGTGGATCTTGACCTGGCGCGCCCCGTCGAGGAGCTGCCGGCCGCGGGTGCCGACCGCCTGGTAGCCGGTCAGGACCACGCAGTTGCGCCGGTCCGGGAGCTGGTGGGCGAGGTGGTGGATCACCCGGCCGCCGGTCGCCATCCCCGAGGCGGACACGATGATGCACGGGCTCCCGGGGTTGTTGAGACGCATCGAGCCCTCGGCGTCGCGCACACCGCGCACCTGCAGGTCCTCGACGGCCTCGGCGAGCTCCCGGGCCTCGGGCCGGAGCTGCCCCGACCCTCTCGCGATCGCAGCCCGGTAGACCTCGAGCGTCGCGAGCGCCATCGGGCTGTCGACGAACACCGGCACGCGGGGTGCCCGGCCGTCGCGAACGAGTCGGTGGAGCTCCAGCAGGACCAGCTCGGTCCGGTCGACGGCGAATGCCGGGATCAGCACGGAGCCGCCGCGGGCGACGGTCCGCCGGATCGCCGACCCCATCGCGTCACCGGCGTCGTCCGGGTGTCGGCGGTCGCCGTACGTCGACTCGACGACGATCGTGCCCGCGGAGGGCGGCGGGTCCGGGGGGCGGAGCAGGGGGTGGCGGTCGCGGCCGAGGTCGCCGCTGAGGACGACCCGAGCGCCGCCCACCTCCAGCTCGACCGTCGACGACCCGAGGATGTGGCCCGCCGGGTGGAGCACCGCGCGGGCGTCGGCGCCGACCTCGACCTCCTGGCCGTGCTCGACGGGGCTCAGCAGCCGCAGTGAGCTCTCGACGTCGGCGAGGTCGTAGAGCGGCAGCGCCGGTCGGTGCTTGGAGAAGCCGGCGTCGTTGGCGAGCCGGGCGTCCTCCTCCTGGAGGTGGGCGCTGTCGCGGAGCACGATCGCGACCAACTCGGCCGTCTCGGGCGTGCAGAGGATCGGACCCCGGTAGCCCTCGCGGACCAGCCGCGGCAGGTAGCCGCAGTGGTCGAGGTGGGCGTGGCTGACCACGACGGCGTCGAGGTCGTCGACGGGCAGTCCCGACGGCGCCCAGTTGCGCCGACGCAGTGCCGACGGCCCCTGGTAGAGACCCGCGTCCACGAGCACCCGGCTCGCGTCGGACTCGACCAGGAAGCGGCTGCCGGTGACGGTGCCGGCGGCGCCGAGGAAGGTGAGGGACGGCGAGGTCGGCATGGCGCTAGCCCCGGTCGACGAGCAGGACCGGGCACGCGGCGTGCTGGAGCACGGTGCGGGTGAGCGAGCCGAGCCGGGTGCCGTGCTCGCCGGCCCGACGGCTCAGGACCAGCACCGACGACGAGCGCGACGCCTCGACCAGGGCCTCGGCCGGGCGCTCCCACCTGACCTCCAGGGCGAGGTCGTGGTCCGGGTCGACGTCCGACGTCGCCAGGCTCGTGCGGATCTGCTCGCCCGCGTCGTGGAGCCAGCTGCGACGGGTGTAGTCCATGAAGACCATGTCCTGGTAGGGCTCCGCGATCCAGGCCGCGTGCAGCACCACCAGCGGCCGCCCGACGGCGCGGGCGTACGCCGCGGCCACGGGCACCTGCCCGGCGGCGTCCGGGGCGTGGTCGACGCCGACCGTCACCGGCAGGGGGTCGGCGGACGGTGTCCAACCGTGCGGGACGACGAGCACCGGGGCATGGGCGTGCGCGGCCACGGCGGTCGACACCGACATCGTCAGCAGCCGCTCGACCAGACCCACGTCGCGGCGCTCGAGCACGACGAGGCTCCCGTGGGAACCGCGGTCCGCGAGCGTCGCGGCGACCCGGCCGGTGAGGAGCTGGGACGAGACCGGGCAGCGACCGTCGAGGCGCTGCCGCATCCGCTCCGCCGCGTCGGTGAGCACCGTCCGCCCGACCCGGGTCAGGGCCCGGTCGACCGCCTCCAGCTGGCCCGGCTCCGACGGGACCACCACCAGCGAGTGCACGACGTGCACCAGCTCGACGCCGGTCTCGCGTCGTACCGCCTCGGCGGCGGCCAGGTCGAGGGCACCGTCACCGATCCCGTCCGCCCCGACGGCCACGAGGACCCCGTACTCGTTCGCGCTCATGACGTCCACCTCCGCTCGACCGTGCGGCGCACGGTGTGCCTCCAGGCTCGCCCTCCCCGCGGCGCCGGTTCAGAGACCTTCGGCCCCCGGATCCGGGGCCGAGGTACCTGTGCCCGGACGCGCCCGCCCGAGAGCGTGGGCACGACGGAGAGGAGCGGTCGTGGACGAGCTGTCGCGCGAGGAGTGCCTGGAGGCACTGACAAGCGCCGAGGTGGGCCGGATCGCCTGGTGCACGCCGCGCGGCCCGGTCGTGGTGCCGGTCAACATCGCGGTGCACGACGGTCGGGTGTGGATCCGGACCACCGCCGACTCCGAGATGGTCGCGCGGGTCGACGCGGAGCGGGTGGCCGTCCAGGTCGACCACGTCGACGTCGTCCGCCGCGCCGGCTGGTCGGTGCTCGCCCACGGCGTCGCCGCGGTGCACTTCGACCCCGCCGGACCGGACTCCCCCGTTCCCTGGCCGCCGGGGCCACGGCCCGCGGAGGTGGTCGTGACCATCGGCGAGGTGAGCGGACGGCGGCTGTCACCGGGCGACGGTGGGACAAAGTCCCTCGGCTGAGAGGTCCCGCGGCCCGAGCGTCCGGTACGCCGGCGGTCGATCGTGGGAGCACCGACAGATCTCCCGGAGGTGGGTCATGAGCGAGACCACGTCACCCGGACGCCCACGGGCACTGGTGGTCCACGAGTCGATGTTCGGCTGCACCGAGCAGGTCGCCCGGGCGGTCGCCGACGGCCTGGCCGAGAGCGGCTTCACCGTCACGGCCCTCGACGTGGCCGCGGCGCGGGGCACCGATCCGGCGTCGTACGACCTCCTCGTCGTGGGCGCGCCGACACACGCCTTCTCGCTGAGCCGGCCCTCGACCCGTCGCGACGCGGTGGCGCAGGGCGGCCGCCCCGACGCCGAGGCGTTCGGCCTCCGCGAGTGGATCGGCGACCTGCCGCAGCGGTCCCGCGCCGACCGCCGCCCGTTCGCGGCCTTCGACACCCGGATGAGCAAGGTCCGCCGCCTTCCGAAGTCGGCGGCGACGCGGGCGACGCGCCTCCTCGCACACCGGGGCTACCGACCCGCCGTGCGGCCGGCGCCCTTCATCGTCGAGGACACCCAGGGTCCGCTCGCCCCCGGCGAGCTCGAGCGGGCGCACGAGTGGGGGCGCAGCCTGGCGCGGACCGTCGCTCCGTCGGCGGCCGCCGGCTGACCGGTCAGTGCCGCCCGTGGCTCCCGTGACTCCCCGGGTGGTGGCGGGTCGCGATGATCGCCGCCTGGGTCCGGCTCTCGACGCCGAGCTTGCCGAGCATCGTCGACACGTAGTTCTTGACCGTCTTCTCCGCGAGCCCGAGGCGCTCGGCGATCTGCCTGTTGGTGAGCCCCTCGCCCACGAGGTCCAGGATCTGGTGCTCCTTCGGCGTCAGGTGCTTGGTGACCGGGTCCTCGGGAGGGCCCTCCCGCAGCCGCGCCAGCACCTGGGCGGTGACGGCGGGGTCGAGCATCGACTGTCCGGCCGCGACCCGCCGCACCGTCTCCACGAGGTCCGGTCCCTTCACCTGCTTGAGCACGTAGCCGGAGGCCCCGGCCATGATCGCGGCGAAGAGCGCCTCGTCCTCGTCGTACGACGTCAGGATGAGCGCGGCGATCCCCGGGTCGACCGAGCGGACCTGGCGGCACACGTCGATGCCGGACCCGTCCGGCAGGCGACCGTCGAGGATCGCGACGTCGGGGTGCAGGGCCGGGATGCGGCTGGCGGCCTCCCGGGCCAGGCCGGACTCGCCGACGACCCGGATGTCCGGCTCACCCTCGAGAAGGTCGCGGATGCCGCGCCGGACGAGCTCGTGGTCGTCGAGCAGGAAGACGGTGATCGGGTCCCGCTCCTCGGCTGCTTGCTCCTGCTCCCACATGCTCCGACGCTAGGGCCGACCCGCGCCCCGCCGCTGCAGTCGATGGCCACTGACGACCCGGGACCTTCGTCCCTGTGCGCGGACCACGCGGGGTCGCATGCTCGGCCCCACCGCACCACGCACCCGGATCGGGAGGCCCAGATGGACGCGCCCACGAGGAGCCGCGGCCCCCACGGTCCGCGGGCAGCGCTCGGGCGCCGCATCGTCGAGTTCGCCCGGCGCGCGCCCAGCGTGCACAACACCCAGCCGTGGGCCTGGCGGATCGGCGACGGGACGCTCGACCTGTACGCCGACCGCGCCCGTCAGCTCCCCGTCGCCGACCCCGACGGCCGCCTCCTCACGATCAGCTGCGGCGCCGCGCTCCACTACGCCCTGGCCGCCGCGGCAGCGGCCGGCCGGCCCGCCGAGCCGGTGATGCGGCCGAACCGGTCCGACCCCGACCTCCTGGCGAGCATCCGGCTCCCGGCCGCGGCGCGGCCCGCGGCGGTCACCCGCGAGGCGACCGCCCACGCGGAGCTCCTCGCCGCCCGCGCCACCGACCGGCGCCGCTTCATCGGTTGGCCGATCCCCTCGTCGCTCCTGCAGGGACTCACGACCGGCGCCGCGGCCGGTGGCGCGTCCGCGGTGCCGTTGCCGAACGCGGCGGCCCGGGTGCGCGTCGAGCTGCTGATGAGCCGGGCGATGGCGACCGAGCGCAGCGACCCGCGCTTCGCCGCCGAGCTGGGTCGGTGGACGCACCGCGCGTCCGACGACGGCGTCCCCCGCGGCAACGCCGTACCGCCTGCGGCAGACGGTCTCGACGCGGGCTGGCCGTCGAGGTTCGGCGGAGAGGACGGCGAGGCGGGCGAGTGGACCCTCGCGCCGCGCGCCGACGGCATCGTCGTGATCGTCACCGCGGAGGAGACCCCCGCCGCCTGGCTGGCGGCGGGCGACGTGCTGTGCCGGCTGTGGGCCGACGCGATGGCGCACGACCTGTCGCTGGTCCCGCTCAGCGAGATCGTCGAGGTGGCCGAGACCCGCGAGGTGCTGCACGGAGTGGTCGGGGCGGCCGGCTACCCCGCCCTCGTCGTCCGGATCGGGTGGCAGGAGATCTCCCGCAGCGCGCTCCCCCGGACGCCGCGTCGCCCGCTCGAGGACCTCCTGAGGACGTGAGCCCGGGACCGTGTCCCCGTCGCCGGTGACCTTCTCCCCTGGGGCGTCGGCGTCCAGCTGGTGACGCTGGAGGTGCGGGCCGAGGAGGTCCGCGACCCGAAGGGCTGAGGACCATGACCCACACGCCGACCCGTCCCGCGCCGAACGGCGGCCAGAGCCCCGGACCCTCGCGGCCCACGCGCGACTGGACCGTCGCGCGAGTGGTCGCGACCGTCGCCGCGTCGGTCTTCCTCCTGGTCGGCAGCGGCCTGCTGCTGACCGGGACCGGGGTGGCGCTGGTGTCGACGGCACTGCGTGGCTCCGACGGCTACTACTCCACCACGCCGGCCACCTGGTCGAGCGACGGCGCAGCCGTCCGCTCCGAGGCGGTCCGCATGCACGGCGCGATGATGCCGGGGATGCCGCAGCGGATGGACCGGATGGTCGGGCGGGTCGTGGTCACCGTCCAGGGGAGCGCCGGGGCCGAGGTCTTCGTCGGCCTCGCGCGCACCGCCGACGTCGACCGCTACCTGACCGGAGTCCCGTGCACGACCATGCACGACCCGTGGGACGGCGACGACCGGTACGCCGACTTCGTGCCGGGAACGGTCTCGCCCGGGCCGCCGGAGGGCCAGACCTTCTGGGTGGCCTCGTCGAGCGGTCGGGGCACCCAGACGATGCGGTGGGACGCCGACACCGGTGACTGGACGCTCGTGGTGATGAACGCCGACGGCAGTTCTCCCGTGCGCGCCGAGGTCACGATCGCGGCCAGGATGCCGGTCCTCAGCACCGTCGGCGCCGTCCTCATCGTCTCCGGCCTGGTCGTGATCGGCGCGGCCGGCACCGGGCTGTGGTTCGCCGTCGCCCGGTCCACCACCAACGCACCACTACCCGAGGAGCAGTCATGAAGGCAGCAGTCGTCACCAGCTTCACCGAGCCCCTGGTCATCGAGGAGCGTCGCGTCCCCGAGCCGGGTCCTGGTCAGGTCCTGGTGCGGATCGAGGCGAGCGGCCTGTGCCACACCGACATCCACGCCGCCCACGGTGACTGGCCGGTCAAGCCCACGCCGCCGTTCGTCCCCGGGCACGAGGGCGTCGGGATCGTCGAGGCGCTCGGAGCGGGGGTCACCCACCGCGACCTCGGCGACCGGGTCGCCGTCCCGTGGCTCGGTCACGCCTGCGGCCGGTGCGACTACTGCGTGAGCGGCTGGGAGACCCTGTGCCCCGACCAGCAGCGGACCGGCTACTCGGTCGACGGGGGGTTCGCGGAGTACGTCGTCGCCGACGCCGACTTCGCAATGCCGGTCCCGGACGGCGTCAGCCCGCACGACGCGGCGCCGCTGACCTGCGCGGGCGTCACGACGTACAAGGCCGTCAAGGTCGCGCACATCCGGCCGAGCGAGCGCGTGGCGGTCTTCGGGATCGGCGGCCTCGGCCACCTGGCCGTCCAGTACGCACGCCTGGTCGGCGGCACCGTGATCGCCGTGGACGTCGAGGTCGACAAGCTCGAGCTGGCCCTGGAGCTGGGCGCCGACCACGTGGTCAACGCTCGGGAGACCGATCCGGTGGCGGCGATCGAGGAGCTCGGAGGCGCCGACGTGGCGATCGTGCTCGCCGTGCTGCCGTCCGTCTTCGAGCAGGCGTTCGCGGCCCTCCGGCCGGGCGGCCGGCTGGTGTGCGTGGGCCTGCCGCCCGAGACCGACGGACCGATGAGCCTGCCGATCTTCCCCACGGTGCTGAAGGGCATCTCGGTGATCGGCTCCATCGTCGGCACCCGGCAGGACCTCGCCGAGGTCTTCGACCTCCATGCCCGCGGCCGGACGCGGGTGGTCGCCGAGACCCGCAAGCTGGACGAGGTCAACGACGCCATCGAGGACGTCCTGTCGGGCCGGGCGACCGCGCGGATCGTCTTCCAGCTCTGACCGCCTCCCGGAGTGCGCCGTGTCCGAGTCGTCCTTCGCCCCCGTCGACGTCGTGGTCCCCCACGACGGCATCGACAGCGCGCTGCACTTCGCGGCCCGTGAGGCGCTCCTGACCGGCCGGCCGCTCCGGGTCGTCGGGCCGGCCGACCTGGCGCACGGAGGTCTCGTGGACCGGTCGGCCGGCGTCGCCGAGCTGCTGGCCGGCCCGGGAGTCCCGGTCGACACGCTCGTCACCCCGACCGCGGACCTGGGAGCGATGCTGGCGACCTGCGCCGACGCAGCCCTGGTCGTGGTCCATCGCACGAGCATGCTGCACCTGATGCAGGCCCTCTCGGCGGGCGAGGTCGACGACCGCGGGTTCCCGACCGTCGCGTGCGTGCCGCCGACGTGGGCTCCTCGGCCGGACGAGGCCGGGCCCGTCGTGGTCGCCGTCGACCACGCCTTCGACGCCGCGGCCGAGCTGCTGATCGGCCTGGAGCAGGCCCGGATCCACGAGGCGCCCCTCCACCTCGTGCACGCCTGGGACCTCCGTGGTCCGCTCGGCCCGGTGGAGGACCGCACGCTGGGGCGGCTCTGGACCGCCCAGCTCGCGGCCCGGCTGCGCGAGCAGCTGGAGGCGCTCGCGCCGGGCCTGCCCGTGGTCGTCGACGTGCAACGCGGTCCCGCGACCGACGTCGTCCTCCGGGCCGCTCGGGGTGGTCAGCTGCTGGTCCTCGGCCGCAACCCGCCCTCCCCCGACGGGCGGTGCCACCTGGGTCGCACCGCGCGCACCGCCATCCACGAGAGCCACTGCCCGGTCCTCCTGACACCACCGCTCAAGGGCGACACGGAGGTCCCGACCGCGCGAGGACGAACGGCCCTGCCCGGGCCGCGGGTCCGGCGGAACCCTGCAGACGCCACACCGGACCGATAGAGGAGGTCGCCATGAACGCCGTCCACCCTGAGATCGTCGTCGGAGTCGCCGGCCCGGACGACGGAGCCGCCGCGGTCGAGTACGCCGTCGCCGAGGCGCGTCGTACCCGCGCGCCGATCCGGCTCGTCCACGTCGTCCATCCGATGCTGGTCGACCCGATGCTCGTCGACCCCACCGGCTCCACCGAGCGGACCCGCCACGAGCCGGTCCACCGGGCGGCGCGCGAGCTGCTCGACACGGTCGCGGCGCAGGTCACCCGACGGGACCCGGGCGTGCCGGTCAGCACGTCGGTGGTCGTCGGCCACGCGTCCTCGGCGCTGGTGGAGGAGACCGCCGTCGGGTCCACGCTCGTCCTGCAGCCGGGACCGGGCCGCGGGCTGCACCTGCCGACCTACTCGGTCACCCGGTCCGTGGCGGCCCGCGCGCACGGTCCCGTCGTGTCGGTGCCGGAGCACCGGCACGACCTCGGCGCCGAGGACGAGCGGGACGACGAGCTCGGCGTGGTGACCGTGGGGGTCGACGACGCGGGGGCGGCCGCGCACCTGGTGCGCTGTGCCCTCGAGCAGGCCCGGGCCCGCGGCGCCTCGCTCCGCGTCCTGCACGCCTGGTCCTTCAGCGACAACTACGACGACGTCGTCTTCCAGGGGACGCGGATGGCCGAGCACTCCCAGGGTCTGGCCCGGGAGATCGGGCAGTCGCTGAAGGCCGTCACGGACGAGTTCGAGGACGTGCCGGTCCATGTCGAGGTCCGGCACGGACGGCCGGCCGACCAGCTGGTGGCCGAGTCCCGACGCAGCGACCTCCTGGTCCTCGGCCGGCACTGGACCGGTCGCCGGGTCAGCCACCACCTGGGGTCCGTGGTGCGCACCGTGCTGCGGTTCTCGCGGTGCCCCGTGCTGGTCACCGACCCGATCGACCCGCTGTGGGCGACGGAGGCTGCCCGGGGCTGACCGTCGGCAGCAGCCGGGTCAGGAAGATCGCGAGGCACGCGATCAGCGCCAGCACGGCGAGGCTGATGCGCAGCCCGTCGAGCCGCGCCGACTCGTTCTCCTCGACGACCGCGTCGACCTGCTCGGCCGGCAGGCCCGCCTCGGCCAGCGCCGAGCGGAGGTCGGTGTCGGAGAGGAACGGGATGCCGCCGGCGAGCTCGGTCTCCGCCGAGGCGTAGACCTCGTCGGGCACCGCCGGGTTGTCGGCGACGCCGTGCAGGAAGCTGGCGGTGAGCGCGCCGATGAGCACCGAGCCGGCGAGCGCCGTACCGAGTGAGGCGCCGAGGTTGGTGGAGGTGTTCTGCAGCCCGCCGACCTCGCCGCTGCGCTCGTCGGGCACCGCGGACACGGTCACCGCTCCGAGCTGGGAGGAGAGCGCACCGACGCCGAGTCCCGCCAGCAGGAGCGGGGCCGTGACGATCTCGGGCCCCGCGCCGACCTCGAGGGCCGCGATCAGGGAGAGGATGCCGGCGAGGAGCGCCACCAGCCCGGTGCCGACCACGCGCCGGGGCGACGCCGTCGGCCACAGCCGCGGGATACCGACCGCTGCGGCGAGGAGCGTCACCGACAGGGGCAGCAGCCGGACCCCGGTGTCGAGCGCGCTGAGCCCCAGCGCGACCGAGAGGTAGAGCGGGATGGTGAAGAAGAGGCCGGCCTGGAGCAGGAACTGGAAGAGGAAGAGCGTCAGGCCACCCACCAGGCGCGCGTTGCCGAGCAGGCCGAGGTCGACCAGCGGCTCCCCTCCTCGCGAGGCCACCCGTCCCTCCCACCAGACGAACCCGCGCAGCACGACCAGTCCCGCCACCACCGACCACAGCGTCGCCGAGACGCCCCACAGGTCGGGTGCGCCGGGCTTGGCCTGCACCCAGCCCCAGTCGCCGGACCGGAGCACGCCATACACGGACAGCCCCAGCCCGAGGGCGGACAGCAGGACACCGACCCCGTCGAGACGCACCCGGCCGCTCGGCCCGGCGTCGTGGATGCGGCGGGTCAGCAGGAGGATGCCGACCACCACGACGACCTCGCCGGCGAAGACCAGGCGCCAGGTCCAGTACGTCGTCACCGCGCCGCCGATCAGCGGTCCCGCCGCGACGGCGACCGCACCCGCCGAGGCGACCAGGCCGTAGGCGCGCGGTCGCTGCGCCGCCTCGAAGTTGGCCGCGACGAGCGCCACGATCGCCGGCATGATGAGGGCCGCACCGAGCCCCTCGAGCACCGACCAGCCGAGGATCAGGATCCCGAGGTCGGGCGCCAGCGCGGTGGTCAGCGAGCCCAGCCCGTAGATCACGCAGCCGATCGCGAACGCGCGGCGGCGCCCGATCATCGTGCCGATCTTCCCGCCGGTGATCATCATCGTGGCCATCACGAGCGTGTAGAGCGTGATGGCGGTCTGGACGCCGGTGACGGTCGTCCCGACGTCCGCCGCGACCTGGGCGATCGAGACGTTCATGACCGAGCTGTCCAGGGTCATCAGGAACTGGCCCGAGGCGAGCGTCAGCAGCACCAGACCGGAGGCCGCTCCGGCCCGCTCGGTCGGGGTCGTCATCCCCTCAGCATCGGGGCGGCCGGGGTGGCGCCGACTCACCCGGCGCCGGGTGGGCTCAGTCGGCCTTGACGGCCAGCACCGGGCAGTGGGCGTCGAGGAGGATGCGCTGGGCGTTGCTGCCGAGGATGAGCTTGCCGACCGGCGAGCGGCGGCGCAGGCCGATCACGATCAGCTCGGCTCCACTCGCCTCGGCGATGCTGATCAGGTCCTCGGCGGGCTCGAATCCGCGCACGAGCTGGCGGACCTCGTAGGTCACGCCGGACTCGTCGAGCAGGCGGCGTACGTCGGCCAGCTCGCGGTCGGCCTGGGTCGCGGTCTCGGCGTCGAACTCCGAGCCGCCGCGGTGCGAGCTCACGACCACGAGGTCGGACCCGCGCAGCTTCGCCTCGTCGACGGCGGTCCGCAGCGCGGCCTCGCCCTCCGGCTTGGACACGTACCCCACCACGACGGTCCCCATCGAGTCTCTCCCCTGCTGGCCTGTTGGTTCCCGCACCGTAGCCCATCGGGCGGTGGGCCGCAGCCTGTGGAGGAGCAGCGCGGACATCGGTCCGGACGGGAAGGCTGGGCCCATGCCCGCTTCCACCGAAGGCATCCAGGCTCCGGTCGCCCCGGCGCTGCACGGCCTGCTGCGCCGCGCGGTCCTCGACCACCGGGCCGCGGAGCGCCGGCGTGCCTTCGCGCCGCGGCTGCACGTCGGCCGACCGGGCGGCGTCACGGAGGTGCTGGCCTGCGGTCCGGAGGGCGGCTACGACCACGCGCTGCGGGCGGACGTCGTGGCGGCGATGCTCGCCCGGGCGCTGCGTCGCGACCGGCGGGTGCCGATGGTGTGGCTGACCCGGCCGGGCGACCTCTCCGTCCAGGACGTCGACGCCGCCTGGGTGTCGGGTGCCCGGACGGCGGCCGCGGAGGCCGGGGTGCGGCTCACCCTCGTCGTGGTGACCCGGCAGGGCTGGCTCGACCCGCGCAGCGGGGTGGGCCGCACCTGGACCCGCCTGCGCGACCGGAGCGGAGAGCGCTGAGCCTCACTCCCAGGTGTGGACCGGGTCGTTCGTGTGCATCCGCTCGCGGTAGTCCAGGAGCGTGGCGCGCAGGGCGTCGAAGCGGTCGTCCCCGGCCCGCTCGGCCATCCGGCCGACGAACCACTCCGCGCCGTTGGTGCCGAGCAGGCAGCGCTGCTCGATGATGCCCATCAGCCGGTCGATCTCGGCGCTGTCGGCGCCCCACGACGCCAGGCCCTCCCGGGCCATCGGCAGCAGCCGGCGCAGCACCAGCTCGGTCGCCCGGACCTGACCGACGCCGGGCCAGTAGACCTGGGCCTCGATGCCCTGCCGGGCGGCCACGTGGAAGTTCTCCTCCGCCGCGCTGAAGGACATCTGCGACCACAGCGGCCGCTCGCTGTCCGCCAGCGCGCGCACCAGGCCGAAGTAGAAGGCGGCGTTGGCCATCGTGTCGGCGACCGTCGGGCCGGCGGCGAGGAGGCGGTTCTCGACGCGCAGGTGCGGCACCCCGCCGGCGATGTCGTAGACCGGGCGGTTCCAGCGGTAGATGGTGCCGTTGTGCAGCCGGAGCTCGGGCAGGTGGGGGGTGCCACCCGCCTCGAGCACCTCCAGGGGCTCCTCGTCGTCGGTGACGGGCAGCAGCGCCGGGAAGTAGCGGACGTTCTCCTCGAAGAGGTCGAAGACCGAGGTGATCCACCGCTCCCCGAACCACACGCGCGGCCGCACGCCCTGCGCCTTCAGCTCCTCGCTGCGGGTGTCGGTCGCCTGCTCGAAGAGCGGGATCCGGGTCTCCCGCCACAGCTCCTTGCCGAGGAGGTACGGCGCATTGGCGGCCACCGCCACCTGGATCGCCGCGATCGCCTGGGAGGCGTTCCAGTAGGCGGCGAACTGGTCGGGCGAGGTCTGCACGTGGAACTGCGTGCTCGTGCACGCCGCCTCCGGGACGATCGAGTCGGCGGTCGCGCGCAGCCGCTCGGCGCCGTCGATCGCGATCGTGATGTCCTCGCCGCGGGCGTTGAGGATCTGCTCGCTGAGCAGCTTGTAGCGCGGGTTGGCGCTGAGCGAGTCGAGGCCCATGTGCCCCTCGGCGAGGGTCGGGAGGATCCCGATCATCACCATGTGGGCGCCGACCTTGGCGGCCTTGGCCTCGGCGTCGTTGAGGCTGCGTCGCAGGCTGTCCTCGAAGGTGGTCAGCCCGCCCTCGCGCAGCCGCGCCGGCGGCACGTTGATCTCGATGTTGAACTGACCGAGCTCGGTCTGGAAGTCGGGGTCGGCGATCTCCTCGAGCACCTCGGCGTTCTTCAGCGCCGGGTCGCCGGCGTCGTCGACGAGGTTGAGCTCGACCTCGAGGCCGGTCATCGGGTCGTCGGTGTCGAAGCGCGCCTCGCGCAGCATCCGCGCGAACACGTCGAGGTTGCGGCGCACCTTCTCCCGGTGCCGCGTGCGGTCGGCCCGGGAGAACTCCTGGGCCTCGACCTCCTCACCCATGGGCTGACCCTAGGGCACCGGGGGCCCAGCTGCCCTCGGTCCGAGCGATGAGATCGTCCACGACACCCGCCACCTCTCCCGTCCGTTCGTACGCCGACCGCTGCCGGGCCGCTCCGTTGCCCGCGACCGGGCGCTCGAGCACCGCGTCGACGACCTCCGCGTCGCCGGCGGCGTCGACGGCCGCCCGGACACGGTCGACCAGCGCCGCCAGCACCTCGCGGGCCGGCGCCAGCCGCTCCGTCTCCGGGTGCACGAGCGCGTCGGACATCCCGTGCCGGGACGCCCGCCAGTGCGCGGCGCGGAGCGTCTCCACGCGGACCTGGGCCGGCCGGCCGCCCGAGCGCCACTCCCCTGCGGTCGTCTCCACCAGACCGCGGACGAGCGCGACGATGCCGACGACGATCGCCGGATCGGTGCAGACGTCGCACACCCGGACCTCGACGGTCGGCTGGCTCTCGGAGAGCCGGGCGTCGAAGTAGAGCATCCCCGGGTCGCGGGCCGCGCCGGTCTCGAGGAGCGTGCGGGCGACCGCGCGATAGCCCGCCACGGACCCGAACTGCGCGGTCGGCCCGGCGCTGGGCCATCTCGACCACACCTGGGCCCGCCACGAGGCGTAGCCGGTGTCGACGCCGTCGGCGAAGGGCGAGTTGGCGCTCAGCGCGACGAGGACGGGCAGCCACGGTGCGATCGCGTCGATGACCGCGACGCCCTCCTCGTCGGAGCCGACCTCGGTGTGGACGTGCATCCCGCAGGTGCCCATGGCCCCGGCCACCTGGCCGTAGGTGTCGAGCATGTCGCGGTAGCGGTCGTCCGTCGTGAGGACCGGCTCACTGCCGCCGAGCGGCACGGTCCCGGCGGCGCCCACCCGGAGGCCCACGGCCCGCGCCGCCTCGCCGGCGGTGCGACGGGCCGCCAGCACCTGGTCGAGGACCGCTCCGAGGTCGGAGGCCGGGTCGGTGCGGGTCTCGAGCTGGTGCCGGAAGAGCTCGTGGTCGATCTCGTCGGTCGCCGCGTGGGGCGGCCGGCGGCCGTGGCCGTGCTCGTGGAACTCCTTGAGCACCGCCGGGGCCGCGGCGGCCACCTGCCGTGAGTCGGGGTCGAGCAGGAGCAGCTCCTCCTCCACGCCCACCGTCCGCGCCATGGCGGAGCACTACCCCTCCTCCGTCCCGCCCATGCCCTCCCACGCGTCCGGTGGGATGGCCTGCTCGAGGACCTGGGCGACCAGGTCGGCCAGGTGGTAGTCGGGGTCGGCCTCCTGGGCGCGCTCGACCGCGCACCAGGCCAGCGCCCCGTGGCCCGCCTGCCAGGCCGCGAAGGCGAGCAGCGAGGCGGGGGCGGGGACCAGCGGGTCCGGCGCGCGGCGCACCAGGTCGGTCCAGAACGCGAGGTGCTCACGCACCTCGGCCCGGCGGATCTCCGCCCACGCCGCGTCGCGGACCGGGATGTCGAGGAGGCCGCGCAGCAGCCGCGCGACGGCCTCGTCGCCGGGCGGCTCGGCCCCGGCGAGGTGGGTCCGGAGCAGCTCCCGCACCCACGCCTCGTCGACGGACGGGACCGGTGGGTCGCCCCCGAGCCCGGCCAGCGCGGCGACGACCCGGCCCACCCGGACCGGGTCGGCGGCCAGGGTCGCGCGCAGCTCCTCCCGCGAGCCGTGCACGACCCGCCCGTCGAGGACGGCCTCGGCGGCGAACCGGTGCCCGCCCAGGTCGTACGGCGCCCCGTGGCCGGGAAAGCCCGCCGGGGCCGGCACCGGCCACCACCTCCGCCCGTCGGCGCAGAGACCGGCGAGCACGTCGACGCCGGCGCGGGCGAAGGCCCGCCGGGCCGCGCCGACCACCCGACCGGCGCGCCGCCGGTCGGCGGAGTAGCCGACGAGCACCACTCGCGCCACCCGATGTCGGAGCGCGGGCTCGAGCAGCGCGTCGACGACCTCGGCGTCGAGCGTGCGGTCGGGCACGGTCGGCAGGTCGATGCGCGCGTGGAAGGGGTGCGTGGCGCCGAAGGTGAGCAGCACCAGCGACTCGGTGGGCTCGAAGCCGAGCACCACGGGGACGAGGGCGAACAGGTCGACGGGGTCGTGGGCGACCAGGGTCAGCGGGCTGGGGTGTGCGGAGGGAGCGGTCATGGGTCGAGGTTCGCCGGGGCGGCGGACAGCCGCGGCCCCTCTCCCACACCCCCTGTGCACGACCCCGATCGGAGCGTCGCTGTGGAGGGAAGGTGGGCCGTCGGCGCCGGGAGGTAGGTTGCGCCCGTGCGGACGGAGGCCTCGGTGCTGCATCTCGACCTCGACGCGTTCTTCGCGGCGGTCGAGCAGCGCGACAAGCCCTCGCTGCGCGGCAAGCCCGTGGTGGTCGGCGGCGTCGGCGGCCGCGGCGTGGTGTCGACCGCGTCGTACGAGGCCCGCCGCTACGGCGTCCGCTCGGCGATGTCGACGCGCGAGGCGCGGTCCCGGTGCCCGCACGCCGCCTTCCTCTCCGGCCGCTTCCACGCCTACCGGGAGACCAGCGAACGGGTGATGGGGCTGCTGCGATCGGTCTCGCCGCTGGTCGAGCCGCTCTCGCTCGACGAGGCGTTCGTCGACCTGCGGCAGGCGGACCTGCCGGATCTCGCCGTCCCGACGGTGACGGCCTTCGCGCAGGACCTGCGCCGCCGGGTCGTCGAGGTGACCGACGGGCTGACGGCGTCGGTGGGGGTCGGCAGCTCGAAGTTCATCGCCAAGATCGCCAGCGACCTCGACAAGCCCGACGGTCTCGTCGTGGTCGCGCCCGGCACCGAGCGGGACCTGCTCCGGCCGATGAACGTCACCGTGATCCCGGGCGTCGGCCCCGCCACGACCGAGCGGCTCCGCCGGGTCGGCATCCACACGGTCGAGGAGCTCGAGACCGTGACGGAGGACGAGATGGTCCGGCTGCTCGGGAACGCCCACGGCACCTGGCTCTTCCACCTCGCCCGCGCCCAGGACGACCGCGCCGTCGAGCCCGAGCGCGAGACCAAGTCGGTCAGCGTCGAGGGCACCTACGACACCGACCTCACCGACCGCACCCTCATGGAGGGGCTGCTCACCCGGCAGGCCGGCGAGGTCGCGACCCGGCTCGGCAAGAACGGCCTGTCCGGCCGCACCGTCACGATCAAGGTGCGGCTGCACGACTTCACCACGCTGAGCCGCTCCTCGACCCTCCCCTCGCCCACCGACAGCCGCACGACGATCGCCCGGATGGCCCGCACGCTCCTGGCCGACCTCGACACGTCGGGCGGCGTACGCCTCCTCGGCGTCGGCGTCTCCGGCCTGGCCGACTGGGTGCAGGAGGACCTCTTCGGCGAGACCGCCGAGGCCGAGGAGGAGCTGCCCGAGATCGTCGTCCCGCACCACTCGCGGCGCACCTGGGCGCCGGGCATGGACGTGGAGCACGAGGAGATGGGTCGCGGCTGGGTCTGGGGCTCCGGCCGCGGCGTGGTGACCGTCCGCTTCGAGACCGCGCAGACGCCGGCCGGCCCGGTCCGGTCGTACGCCGAGGACGACCCGGCGCTCAGCGCCTGGCGGCCGCCCGAGCCGGATCCGGCTGCCGGCGGGTGAAGCGCACCCGCTCCCCCGGCCGCACCTGCGCGCACTGCCAGAGGTCGTCCTCGTCGACGACGCCGATCACCGGGTAGCCGCCGGTCGGCGGGTGGTCGGCGAGGAAGACCACCGGCCGGCCGTCGGGCGGCACCTGCACCGCGCCCAGGACCATCCCCTCCGAGGCGAGCTCACCCGGACGCACCCGCTCCAGCGGCGGCCCGTCGAGGCGCAGGCCGATCCGGTCGGAGTCCGCGGTGACGACGTACGCCGCCGCGCAGAGCCGGTCGAGCGCGCCCGGGGCGAACCAGTCGTCGCGCGGGCCCGGCACGATCCGCAGCGGTCCGGGCGCGGGCGGCCGGGGTACGTCGAACGCCGGCGGCTCGCGCAGCGGCCGCCCCACCGGCAGCCGGGCGCCGGCCTCCACGCGCGGCGGTCCCACCCACGAGAGCGTGTCGGTCGAGCGCGACCCGAGCACCGGCGGCACCGCGATCCCGCCCGCGACGGCGACGTAGGAGCGCAGCCCGGTCGCGGGTGGCTCGACCCGCAGCTCGGCGCCCGCCGCCAGCCACGCGGCGCGACCCGGCCCGGACGCTCCGGTGACGGCGACCCAGCGACCGACGTCGCTGCGCAGCACCAGGCCGCCCATCAGCACCTCGAGCACGGCGGCGTCGGGGTCGTTGCCGACGACCCGGTTCGCCAGGTCGGCGGCCCGGGTGTCGAGCGCCCCGGCCCGCGGCACGCCGAGATGGGCGTGGCCGCGCCGGCCGCGGTCCTGGACGGTGACCAGCGGGCCGACCTCGACGACGTGGAGGCTCATCGGGCCACGAACCGGACGCGGGTGCCGGGCGCGAGCAGCGCCGGCTCGTCGCGGTCGGGGTCCCACAGCGGCGCGTCGGTGCGGCCGAGGAGGCGCCAGCCGCCGGGCGAGGCCGTCGGGTAGGTGCCGCACCAGGTGCCGGCTAGCCCGATCGACCCGGCGGGCACCCGCGGGCGCGGCGACTCCAGCCGGGGTACGGCGAGGTCCGCGGGCAGGCCGGCCAGGTAGGCGAAGCCGGGCGCGAAGCCGCAGAAGGCCGAGACGAACTCCGTGGCGGTGTGCCGCTCGACGACGCCCGCCACGTCGGTGCCCCAGGCGTCGGCGACGAAGTCGAGGTCGGCGCCGTCGTACGCGACCGGCACCTCGACCAGCGCTCCCGCACGCTCCTGGGAGGGGGTTGGTGACCAATCCCCCAGGCGCGCGGCGAGGGCCCCGGGGTCGCTCACGCCGTCGAAGAGCACCGTCTCCGCGGCCGGGACGACCTCCACCGCCTCGACGCCGGCGCTCCGCGCCCAGGTCGCGAGGGCCAGGGCCGCCGCCGGGTCGCCGACCTCGACCAGGAGCGCGTGCCGGCCGGCGGGGCGCACCCTCAGGGACGGCGGAGCCGTGTGACCAGCCATGTGCGCCAGTCTGGTGCAGAGCGAGGCATGACCGGCACCATGGTGGGGAAATGGGTGAGGGGCCCCCGGCGGTATGAGCGCCAGGGGCCCCTCGGCTCGATCGGCTCCGGTGACGTCCGACCGATCGCAGTGGTCCTCCCGCCCCGCCGTCCCCGTCACCGGGCCGGCGCCGCGAGTCGCCTCGCGGGATGGACGTTCGTCCCTCTCCGATCCCCTCGTCCCCCGCAAGCGGTGGACTCGGTGAGGAGAGTTCTACGTGGCGCCGGTCACACTCCGCAAGGACTGGGGCGGAACCCACAGCTTCCTCCACAGCCGAGCGGTCACCCTCCACCACACGGGACGACAGTGCACAGGGGACGGTCCAGACCTGTGGGCGAACCTGTGGAGAAGCCTCAGTAGTCGATGCCGACGTTGCCGTCGATGTCCTTGATGGTGACCGTGACCTTCTTCGTCTGCTCCACGCCGTCCTGCGCCACGGTGCAGAGGAAGACCGACCCCGGGTCGTCGACGATCACGGAGGCGCCCCCGCAGTCGACGTCGACGTCGAAGCCCTGCTGGGTGAACTGGTCCTCGAGGCCGCTCTCCACCTTGTCGGTCGAGACGATCGCCTGCGCCGGCTCCAGGTGGAACTTCAGGCCGTCGTCGTCGGCCGCGGTCAGCGTGACGACGTACGGCGCCTCGACGCCGTCGATGCTCACCGAGCAGTCGATCGTGTCGCCCTCGCTCGGGTTGCCGTCCACGTCCTCGCAGGTCGGGTCGGTGACGTCCAGGTCGGGCGTGACCTTCTCCTGCTCGGCCTGGACCTGGGCGGCCAGGTCGTCGGGGTCGTAGCCGCCGCCGGCCGACACCTCGGCCTTGCAGGCGCCGAGGGCGAGAAGTGCGGGCACGACGACGGCGGCCGCAAGCGCGCGGCGGAGCACGGGAGTCACACCCGGATCTTCGGCCCGGGCGCGCGGAAGGTGAGGACAACGCGCCCGTCAGGCGAAGGGGCGGAGCACCCGTCCAGACCGCTCGAGCGCCGCGCGTACGGCAAGGGCGTGGTCGACCGCCCCCGGGCTGTCCCCGTGCAGGCACAGCGAGTCGACCCGGTCCGCGAGCCCGAGCGCCTGGGCGACGATCCCCTCCTCGTCGACGACCAGGGCGCCGGGCTCGTCGCGCGGCACGAGCCGGCCCTCCGCGGTGTAGCCGCGGTCGGGGAAGCCCTCGTGGAAGACGCCCCGCCCGGCCGCGCCCGCGAGGTCGAGGAGCCGCCCGGGCATGCCGAGCACCGGCAGCTCGCCCGACCCGTCGAGCACCGCCCGCGCCTGCTCCTCGTCGTCGAGCACCCGGTGGTAGAGCGCGCCGTGCGGCTTGACGTAGCGCACCGTCGTACCCGCCTCGGCGGCGAAGCCACCCAGGGTGCCGACCTGGTCGGCGACCTGCTCGCGCAGGACGCCGTAGGCCACGTCGAGGGCGACCCGGCCGAAGTTCGCCCGGTCGTCGTAGGAGACCTGGGCCCCGACGGCGACCCCGCGCGCGGCCGCCTCGGCGCAGACCGCGCGCATGATCGCCGGCGTCCCGGCGTGGTAGCCGCAGGCCACGTTGGCGCTGGTCACGACCGCGAGCAGGGCGGCATCGTCGGTGACCTCCTCGCCGAGGTCGGCGTTCAGGTCGATCGTCGGGCCGTGCACACCCCGACGCTATCGTCGCGGCCATGCAGCCCCCCGTCGCCGAGAAGCGTCCGCAGACCACCGAGCACCACGGCCACACCCGCACCGACGACTACGAGTGGCTGCGCGACAAGGGCAGCGCGGACGTGACCGCCTACCTCGAAGCCGAGAACGAGTGGACCCAGGCGCAGACCGCGCACCTCGCCGACCTGCGCCAAGCGATCTTCGACGAGATCAAGGCCCGCACGCTCGAGACCGACCTGTCGGTGCCGACCCGGCGTGGCGACCACTGGTACTACGGGCGCTCGTTCGAGGGCCGCGAGTACGGCGCCAGCTGCCGCGTGCCGGTCGTGGATGCGGAGAGCTGGGTGCCCCCGCGGCCCGCCGAGGACGTCGGGCCGGACCAGCCGGCGCTGCCCGGTGAGCAGGTCCTGCTCGACCTCGACGCACTGGCCGACGGCCACGACTTCTTCTCCCTCGGCGGCTCGGCGGTGAGCCTGGACGGCACGCTGCTCGCCTACGCCACCGACACGGTCGGCGACGAGCGCTACACGATCCAGGTCAAGGACATCGCGACCGGAGAGCTGCACGACGACGAGATCACCGGGGTGCTCGGCGGCGCGACCTGGGACCGCGCCGGCGACGCCTTCTACTACTCGACCGTCGACGAGTCCTGGCGCCCCGACAAGATCTGGCGGCACGTGCTGGGCACCAAGCAGGCCGACGACGAGCTGGTCCACCACGAGCCCGACGAGCGCTTCTGGCTCGGGGTCGGCCGGACCCGCAGCGACCGCTTCCTGGTGATCGCGGCCGGCTCGAAGACCACCAGCGAGTACCGCTACCTCGACTTCGACGACGTCGCCGCCGGCTGGCAGGTCTTCGCCGAGCGCCGGGCCGGGACCGAGTACTCCCTCGACCACGCCGTCATCGGCGGCGAGGACGTCTTCCTGGTGCTGCACAACCACACCGGGCCCGACTTCGAGCTGGCCACCGCTCCCCTGACCCCGACCCCGGCCGAGGCGTGGACGCCGCTGATCGCCCACGACCCCGCCGTACGCCTCGAGGACGTCGACGCCTTCGCCGGCCACCTCGTGGTCCACCAGCGCAGCGACGGCCTCACCCAGCTGCGGGTGCTGGAGCTCGGCGCGGACGGGGTCGGCGACGACTACCTCATCGAGTTCGAGCACGAGATCTACACCGTCGGCGCCTCCGGCAACCCCGGCTTCGCCCAGCCGACCCTGCGACTCGGCTACACGACGCTTGCCGTGCCCTCGTCGGTCTACGACTACGACGTCCGCAGCCGCGAGCTGACCCTGCTCCGCCGTACGCCGGTCCTGGGCGGGTACGACGCCGCCGACTACGAGGAGCACCGCCTCTGGGCGACCGCCGAGGACGGCGAGCGGATCCCGATCTCGATCGTCGCGCGGCGCGGCCGGACCGGGCCGGTGCCGCTGCTGCTCTACGGGTACGGCGCCTACGAGACCTCGATCGACCCCTACTTCTCGATCGCCCGGCTCTCGCTGCTCGACCGCGGCGCCGCCTTCGCGATCGCGCACGTCCGCGGCGGCGGCGAGATGGGCCGCCGGTGGTACGACGACGGCAAGCTCGACAAGAAGCCGCACACGTTCTCCGACTTCGCGGCCTGCGCCCGGCACCTGATCGACGAGGGCTGGACGACCGCGGACACGATGGTCGCCGAGGGCGCCAGCGCCGGCGGGCTGCTGATCGGAGCCGTGGCCAACCAGGCGCCGGAGCTCTTCGCCGGCTTCGTGGCCGGGGTGCCCTTCGTGGACACGCTCACCACGATGCTCGACGCGTCGCTGCCGCTGACGGTCATGGAGTACGAGGAGTGGGGCAACCCCGAGGGCGACCCCGCGGCGTACGAGACGATCGCGGCCTACGCGCCGTACGACAACGTCACCGGGCAGGACTACCCGCCGATCCTGGCCGAGACGTCGCTCAACGACACCCGGGTGATGTACGTCGAGCCCGCGAAGTGGGTCGCGCGGCTCCGGGCGACCGCCACCGGGCGCCGCGACTTCCTGCTGCGGACCGAGATGGCGGCCGGCCACGGCGGCGTCTCGGGGCGCTACAAGTCCTGGCACGACCGGTCGTTCACGCTCGCCTGGATCCTCGACCGGATGGGTCTGGCCCGGGCGAAGTCCTGAAAAGTTTCTGAGAGTACGTCCCCGACGCAACTCCGCCGCCCCCTCGCACGTCGAGTCAGGTGAAGGCACCACGACAACACCCGTGATTGACCGGGGAATCCACCGGGCACCGTGGGCGTTGGAGAAGACGTGTGGGGGCGCGGTTGGCGCCGTCCACCGATGGAAGGAGGGCGTCATGGCTACACGTACCGCAGCTCGTCCGGTTCCGACCGGGACCCGGGAGATCGAGGGCCGCGACAGCGTCGGCCTGTACCTGGACGAGATCGCCCGCAACCCGCTGCTCGACGCCGCCGCCGAGGTGGAGCTCTCGAAGACGATCGAGGCCGGCCTGATGGCCGAGGCCCTGCTCGCCGAGGGCCGCGTCGGCCGCAAGAAGGGCGGCGCGCCGCTCTACGCCTCGGAGGAGGAGCTCGAGTGGCTCGCCGAGGAGGGCCGCAAGGCCGTCGACACGTTCATCACCGCCAACCTGCGCCTGGTCGTCTCGATCGCGCGCAAGTACGGCCGGGCGCAGATGCCGATGCTGGACCTGATCCAGGAGGGCAACACCGGCCTGATCCGTGCGGTCGAGAAGTTCGACTACACCAAGGGCTACAAGTTCTCGACGTACGCCACGTGGTGGGTGCGGCAGGCGATCACCCGCGGCATCGCCCAGCAGGCGCGCGTCGTCCGGCTGCCCGTGCACGTCGTGGAGGAGCTCAACCAGGTCGGCGGCGCCCGCCGTACCCTCGAGCGGCAGCTGGGTCGTGACCCGGAGCCGCAGGAGATCGCGGCCGAGCTCGGCATGGACCTCGACCGGGTCCTCGACCTGATGGCCTGGGGCCGCGAGCACGTCAGCCTGGACTCGCCGATCGACGAGGACGGCGACACCTCGCTGGGTGACCTGATGGCCCAGGAGACCTCGCCGGGCCCGGACCTCACGGTCCTCGACGTCGAGTCCCGCGAGCGGCTCAACGCCCTCGTCGGCCAGCTCGACGACCGGGCCGCGGACATCATCCGCTCCCGCTACGGACTGGTCGACGGCCGGCAGCACAAGCTCGCCGACATCGGCCTCAAGCACGGCATCTCCGCCGAGCGGGTCCGCCAGCTCGAGCGCGAGGCCCTGCAGAAGCTCCGCCGTCTCGGCGACCCGGACCTCGCCGCCTGATCCACCCCTGATCGACCCGCGTCCCCTTCCGGACCGCTCGACCCGCTCGCCCCCTCAGCGAGCGGGTCGAGACCATTTCGGGGTGGGCATGCATGTAACGCGGAGTTATGGCGTCTTCCGATGCGTTATGCCGGGGCGGAAGACCCCATAACTCCGCGTTACATTCGGCGGGCACTCGCGACGCTCCCGCCGGTCGGCCCACATCAGCCAACCAGCTCGGCGTAGACCTCCTCCACCCGCGCCCGGAGCTCCTCGCGGGTGCCGGTGTTCACGATCAGGTGGGTCGCGATCGCGCGCCGCTGCTCGGGGCTGGCCTGGGCGTTGATCCGGGACTCGGCGTCGGCGCGCGTCCAGCCGCGGTCGCGGAGCATCCGCTCGACCTGCACCTCGGCGGGCGTCTCGACGACGATCACCGCGTCGAAGCCGTCGGCGCGGCCCGACTCCGCCAGCAGCGGGATGTCGTGCACGACCAGCCCGTCGGCCGGGGCGGACGCCTCCAGCTCGGCGTACCGCTCGAAGACCAGCGGGTGCACGATCGACTCGAGCAGCTTCCGCTTGGCCTCGTCGTTGAAGACGATCTGGCCGACCTTCGCGCGGTCCATGTCCCCGTCGGCGGTGAGGATCTCGGGTCCGAAGGCCTCGACGACCTGCTCCAGGCCCGGCGTGCCACGCTCGACGACCTCCCGGGCGAGCTTGTCGCCGTCGATGATGACGGCCCCCAGCTCGGACAGGATCGCCGATACCGTGCTCTTGCCGGACGCGATGCCGCCGGTCAGTCCCACTCGCATGCGGCCATCCTGTCAGCCCTGCTCGGCGAGCTCGGCGAGCCGGTCCATCGAGGCCATCAGCCGGTCGGCGGTCGTCGCCCGCGCCCGGGGCAGGCGCTGCTCGTCGCGGAGCTCGGTCCAGTCGTAGGTGTGCGTCACCTCCGTCGCGTCCGGCCCCAGCGGCGAGAGCTCCCAGCGCCACAGGTGGCCGGGGGGCTCCGCGCCGGGCTCGGCCGGCCGCCATGCGATCCGGCGTCCCTCCTCGAACTCCACGACGTGGTTCTCGCGCACGTTGCCCTTGGACGTGGTCATCACGAAGACGTCCCCGACCGCCCGGACCCGCTGGCCGGGGGCCGCCTCGGCCAGGTTGTCGTTGCCGTCCCACCGGGGTTGCTCGCTCGGGTCGGCGATCAGCTCGAAGAGGGCCTCCGCGGGCGCCGCGATCGCACGCGTCGCGGTCGCGACGCGTGGGGTCTGCTCGTCATCGGTCATGGGCCCATCGAAGCACCGCGGCCGTCGTACGCCGATGAATCGCCGAAGCGCACCCGGTCGACACCGTCATGGCAACGGTGATGATGCACGCGGTGGTCTCGGTCGACGGCTTCATCGCCGACGAGCACGACGAGGTCGGCCCGCTCTTCGACTGGTACTTCAACGGCGACACCCCGATCGTCGAGGGGCCCGAGGGCCGGCACGCGCCGTTCCGGGTCGGCCGCGAGTCGGTCGGCTACGTCCGCGAGATGTGGGCGAGCATCGGCGCGACCATCCAGGGTCGCCACCTCTTCGACCTCACCAACGGCTGGGAGGCCGACCCGCCCGCCGGCGACCACCTGATCGTCGTCTCCCACCGGCCGAAGCCGGACGGGTGGCACCCCGAGGCCGACGTACCGTTCTTCGACGACGTCACCGCCGCCGTCCAGGAGGCCAAGCGCCGCGCGGGGGACCGAGTCGTCGCGATCTGCGCCGGCGAGGCCGGCGCCCAGGCGCTCGCCCTCGGCCTGGTCGACGAGGTCGCGATGGACGTCGTGCCGGTCGTCTTCGGCTCCGGCAAGCGCTACTTCGGCGGCCTCGACGGCCAGCACCTGCTCGGCGACCCGACCACCGTCATCCAGGGCGACCGGGTGCTGCACCTGCGCTACCCGGTCAGGCGCTGAGCCGCTCCGGCAGCCCCAGCGAGGCGAAGCGGTCGGCGTGGAAGATCGTCACCTCGGTGACCGCTCCCCCGCTGATCCGCAGCACGTCGATGGTGAGCGGCAGCCAGGCGCCCTCCCGCTCCTGCCACAGGTAGAAGCCGATCGCGGGCTGCCGGTTCACCGACGTCGGTACGCCGCGCAGCCCGGTGATGCTCTCGAAGCCGTCGGCCCGCCAGTCCGCGATGACGGCGTCGCGGCCGACGTGCAGGCCCGGCGTCGGCGGCATCGCGAAGCGGACGTCGTCGCGCAGCATCGTCGCGATCCGGTCGAGGTCCGTGGCCACGGTCGCGTCGGTGAAGCGGCGTACCAGCTCCCGCGTCTCCGCGTCCTCCTCGCCGCCCGTCCAGTCCTGCCGCTCCGCGGGCAGGTGCGCGCGCAACCCGGCGCGGGCCCGCTGGAGCGCGCTGTTGACGGAGTTGACCGAGTCGCCGAGCAGCTCGGCGACGTCCTTGGCCGGCCAGCCCACGACGTCACGCAGGATCAGCACGGCCCGCGGCCGCGGCGCGAGGTGCTGCACGGCGACGAGGTAGGCCAGCTCGATCGTCTCCCGCGCGACGGCGAGCGCCTCCGGCTCGTCGAGCAGCCGGTCCGGGTAGGGCTGCAGCCACGGCACCTCGCCGCCGACCGCCGGCGCCGGCCGCCGCGTGGCCAGCAGGTCGAGGCAGGCGTTGGTCGCGATCCGGTAGAGCCAGGCCCGGAAGGTCGAGCGCCCCTCGAAGGTCTCCCGCCGCCGCCAGGCCCTGAGGAAGGTGTCCTGCACCGCGTCCTCGGCGTCCTCGAAGGACCCGAGCATCCGGTAGCAGTGCACGTGCAGCTCGCGGCGGTGCGGCTCCGCCAGGGCCGAGAAGCCCGTCTCGTCGACCTCCGTCAGCTCGCCCACGGTCATCGCGCCATCCTCCCCTTCGATCACGTCCTGTCGCAGGTACGACGGGGTGGGCGGCGATAACTCATCACGACCCGGGTCGGTCCTGCTCCACGATCAGCCGCAGCAGCCGGGTCAGCTCCGCCCGGTCGGCGTCACTGAGCACCGACAGTCGCTCCTCGGTCGCCTGCCGGCGGGCCTCGTCGAGCGCCTCCCCCAGCCGCGCGCCGGCATCGGTGGGGACGACGCACGTGGCCCGCCGATCCGCGGGGTCGGGCTCGCGGGCGACCAGCGACCGCTCCTCCAGCGCGTCGACGACCTCGGTGGCCGACCGCGGCGCGATCCGCAGCGCCTCGGCGAGCGCGGAGAGCCGCACCGACTCGCGCTGCGCCACGACCCGCAGGGCGCGGGCCTGGCTCGGCGTCACGTCGTACGCCGCCATCGTCTCGCCGAAGGACCTGCGCATCGAACGGGCGGCCATCATCAGCAGCTCGCTGGTCGACTCGCTGCCCGGCTCGCTGCCCGACGCGGAGGGGAGGTGGTGGTGCACGGGAACATCCTAGCAATTCGTGTTGTTCCCTCATCGTGAGGTAACCTCACTATTGTCCGGCCCCGAGCGCAGAAAGAGGGTGGTCCGATGCCGAGGCCCACGAACCCCAACCCCGAGAAGCGAGCGGCCGACAGGGCCCAGCTCGCCGACGCCCCCGTCTCCCTGCGCCGGATCGGCCGCCTCTTCGCGCCGCACCGCGCCCGTCTCCTCCTCGTCGTCGCCCTGATCACCGCCAGCTCGGTGATCGCGCTGGCCCAGCCGTTCCTGGTCAAGCACGTCATCGACGTCGCGATCCCCCAGCAGGACGTCGGCCTGCTCGTCACCTGCGTGCTGCTCATGGTCGGCATCGCCGTGGCGACGTCCGCGCTCGGCGTCTTCCAGTCGTGGCAGTCCACGACCATCGGCCAGCGCGTCATGCACCGCCTGCGCTCCGACCTCTTCGGCCACCTGCAGCGCCAGTCGGTCGGCTTCTTCACCCGCACCCGCGGCGGCGAGATCCAGTCCCGCGTGGTCAACGACATCGGCAGCATGCAGTCGGTGGTCACCTCGACGGCGACCTCGATCGCCTCCAACCTGACCACCGTCGTCGGCACCGTCATCGCGATGGTGGCGCTGAGCTGGCAGCTCGCGCTCATCACGCTCGTCGTCCTCCCCCCGGCCGTGCTGCTGACCCGCAAGGTCGCGCGGCTCCGGTACGCCGTGACCGCGGCCCGCCAGGCCAAGCTCGCCGACCTGCACGTGCAGGTCGAGGAGGGCCTCTCGATCAGCGGCATCCAGCTCACCAAGACCCTCGGCGCCGCCCCCACGCTGGCCCGCCGCTTCGAGCAGACCTCGGCCGACCTGGTCGACCTGGAGGTCCGCTCCCAGCTCGCCGGCCGCTGGCTGATGGCGACCATGAACATCGTCTTCGCCGCCGTACCCGCCGCCCTCTACCTCGCCGCCGGCCTCCCCGCCACGTCCAACGGGATGACGATCGGCACCCTGGTCGCCTTCGTCGCCCTGCAGAGCACCCTCTTCCGCCCGCTCATGGGCCTGCTCGGCGTCCAGGCCGACGTCACCGCGTCGCTGGCGCTCTTCAGCCGGATCTTCGAGTTCCAGGACCTCCCCGTCGAGATCGACGACCCCGCCGACCCGGTCCGCCTCGACCACGTCCGCGGCGAGGTGCGCCTCGACCACGTCGACTTCGGGTACGGCGACACCCTCGTGCTGCACGACATCGACCTGACCGTCCCGGCCGGCGGGTCGCTGGCCCTGGTCGGCGAGACCGGCAGCGGCAAGACCACGCTCGCCTCGCTGGTCGCCCGGCTCCACGACCCGACCGCGGGCGCGGTCCGGATCGACGGCGTCGACGTACGCGACCTGGCGCTCGGCGACCTGGCCGCCGCCGTCGGCGTGGTCACCCAGGAGACCTACCTGCTGCACGCCTCGGTGCGCGACAACCTGCGGCACGCGAAGCCCGACGCCACCGACGCCGAGATCGAGACCGCCGCCCGGGCCGCCCGGATCCACGACGTGATCGCGGCGCTGCCCGAGGGCTACGACACCATGGTCGGCTCGCGCGGCCACCGCTTCTCCGGCGGCGAGAAGCAGCGGCTGGCGATCGCCCGCACGCTGCTGCGCAACCCGCGGATCCTGGTGCTCGACGAGGCCACCAGCGCGCTCGACAACGAGACCGAGCGCGACGTGCAGGCCGCCCTCGACGAGCTGGCCGCCGGCCGGACGACGATCACCATCGCCCACCGCCTCTCGACGGTCCGCAACGCCGACCAGATCGCGGTGCTCGCCGAGGGTCGCGTCGTCGAGCTCGGCACCCACGAGGAGCTGCTGCTCCGCAACGGGCGCTACGCCGACCTGGTGCGCAGCGGGCTGACGACCGTCGCGGCCTGACCGGGTCCGGCCGCAGCGTCGCCGTACGCGCTCGCCCGGCACACCTCGGCCCACGGCGTCGGCGTGAGCCCGAGCTCGCGCTCGATGGCGCTCGAGTCGAGCACGTACGGCGCGGCGAACTGGTACTCCGTCTCCCGCAGCTCCCGCATGACCGGCACGAAGAGCCCGCTGATCGCCAGCGTCTCCTTCGGGAAGCCCTTCACCTTGACCGGCTCCTTGCCCGCCGCGCGGCAGACGTCGGCGATGGCCTGCGCCTGGGTGACCGGCGCGTTGGTCGGGGCGTGCCAGACCCGGCCCCAGGTCTGCGGCGCGGCGGCCACGGCGGCGAGCGCCCGGCCCATGTCGCGCACGTCGGTGAAGGAGTGCGGTACGTCGGGGCGGCCCATCACCCGCACCGTCTTGCCGGCCAGCGCGGCCTCGGTGACCCGGGCGACGTGGCCGGCCGACGGCGAGACCCACGGGCCCATGTAGTCCGAGCCGCGCACCTCGACCGCGCGGATCCGCCCGGCCTCGTGCCGGGCCTTGGCCTCAGCCCACATCCCGGCGCGGATCCGGGCCTTCTTGCCGGTCGCGGCGTCCGGCAGGCCCTCGGTCATCGGCCCGTCGACCGGGCCGTAGCCGTAGAGGCAGGACGCCGTCACCAGCACCGCACCCGTGCGCTCGGCCGCGACCAGGAACGCCTCCGCCACCGGCGGCCAGAAGGTCGGCCACACCGTGTAGTCGGTCGGGTTCACGCAGTTGTAGAGCGCCGTCGCGCCGGTCGTGAGCTCGGTGAGCCGGTCGGCGTCGGCGGCGTCGGCGGCCTCCCGGCGTACGCCGGCGATCTCGGGACCCGCACCCGAACGGCTGACGAGGAGCACCTCGTGGCCCGCCCCGACGAGCTCGAGGGCGGTGGCGCGGCCGACGGGGCCGGCGCCGACGACGACGTGGAGCTGGCGGTGGAGCTGGGACATGGTTCCTCCTGAGGTAGAAACGAGAGCACCGCTCTCTGTTTCTCCAGACTGACACACGCCGACCACGAAAACAAGAGCACTGCTCTCGAAATGTGCGAGCATGTCCCCATGGCCCCGAAGACCCGAGCCGAGAACCGCGCCGAGCAGACCCGCGCGATCCTCGACCGCGCCCGCGCCCAGCTCGCCGAGGTCGGCCCCGCCGCCCTCTCCGTGCGCCAGATCGCCCGCGACGTCGGCATGGTCTCCTCCGCGGTCTACCGCTACTTCCCCAGCCGCGACGAGCTCCTCACCGCCCTCATCGTCGAGGCGTACGACGAGCTCGGCGCCGCCGTCGAGGCCGCCGACGCGCACGTCAAGCGTCGTACCGACCTCGACAAACGGTTCCTCGCCTGGGCCAACGCGATCCGCACCTGGGCGCTCGCGAACCCCCACGAGTACGCCCTCCTCTACGGCTCCCCCGTCCCCGGCTACGTCGCCCCCGACGACACCGTCCCCGCCGCCAGCCGCATCACCGGGGCCCTCCTCTCACTGGTCGCCGAGTCCGAGCTCGCCCAGCACGTCCTCGGCGCGCCCACCAACCGGCTCAGCACCAAGGAACGCACCGCCCTCGGCCCCGTCCGCGACGCCATCCCGAGCCCCGTCGAGGACGAGCGCATGCTCCGCTGGCTGATGGCCTGGGCATGCGTCTTCGGCCACCTCAGCCTCGAGCTCTTCGGCCACATGCACCGCGGCGTCCTCGACTACGACGCCCACTTCGCCCAGGTCACCGGCCAGCTCGCCGCCGACCTGGGGCTGACCGGCTGAGGCGTCCTTCCGCCCAGAATGACGCACAAACCGCGATCGCGAGCGCACATCGCCTTAGCGACTTGGTCAGGGCCGGACACTCCCACGGCATTGCGCCTGCCGGTGTCGGCGGGCGGCTTTAGCATCGGGTCATGGCGCAATGCACAGCACCGTATCGAGGCCACCGCACCGCGAGCGGGGCCGCCAACTGTCCTGCATGTGGGGGCCGGTCGTACTACTCGTCCTACCGACCCGCCTACTCCCCGCCGACGTCCAACCCGTACTGGAGCGGTGGGGGCGGCTCGTCCAGCGGTGGCGGGTTGCGCGGGGGCGGGTCCTCTGGCAGCGGGGGGTCGCGCCGGCTGCGCGGCGGCGGCTCCGTGTCTTACAGCCCCACTGAGTGGCGAACCTTCGAGCCGATGGCGCGGAACGCCGAGCGGATCGCGCGGGTCTATCCCGACCGCCGAGACGTATTCCTCTGCCATGCGTGGGATGACCGCGCGGGCGCCGCGAAGGAGTTGTGCGACCTGCTCGTCACCCACGGCGCAACGGTCTGGTTCAGCGAGTACGACGTCGGCCTCGGCAAGTCGCTGCTCACCGAGATCGACAAGGGCTTGAGGGACTCGCGAGGCGGCATCGTCCTCGTGACCCCCGCGATGCTGGAGACCCTCCGGGCGGCGACTGGCATCGCCAGCAAGGAGCTCGCAGCGCTACTCGCGACGGACCGGGTGATCCCGATCGCCCACGGCACGGACTTCGACGCCGTCCGGGACGTCAGCCCCCTGCTCGGAGCGCGGTCCGGGCTGACCACCGGCACTGACCTGTCGCTTGAGGACGTCGCAAAGAAGGTGGCGGCCGCGACCGCGGCCGAGAGCGCGATCGTCTGACGGAGCCCGTGCCCGACGACCCAGGTCTCGTCCGGGCTCGGGCTCCGGCCAGATCTCGCCCTCCAACCGAGCTCCTCTGGTTGACTGGCCGCGACCCGCCCACTCGCCGCCGACAGTCGGAGCACATTGGCACGCTTGGCCGGGATCGGGACCTTGGAGCGATGCTATTTGTCGACGTCGAGATCCCGCTTGGCGAGTGCGACGAAGGCCTCGATCTGGTCGACGTGCGTCGCTTCGTCCTTCGCTCTGTCGCTAAGGTTGTTCATGGAAGCACCGAGGTGTAACACGACAGCCCTCGCAGCCTCAGCAGTGTCCCTAGGGGCGACCAGCCGGACATCCGCGTCTGCGACCATCAATCGCTGCTGTGCCCCGAGCATTCGCTGCTGATGCTCGGTGGTCACCTTCAAGCCGCTGTGGAAGTCCGACCGCAGGTGCTCCGTCGCGGTGATCACGTCCATGACGCTCGACATGAGTGCGCTATAGGCCGCGTGCCAGACTTCCTTCTGACGTTTCTTGCGCGCCGCCTTGTCCTGGACCAGATTCGCGACGATCTGCGCACCGCCCCCGAGGACGGCGCCAAGGGCGACACCAACCAGCGCCCATGCCTGTGCTGACATGCCCGATGGTCTACCACTCCCGGCCGACACCCGGACCTGAACGCCGAGTTCTCGCTCGTCCCACGACTGTACAGAGTCAGTGCGATGCGACGTACCGCCGCGACGGTCAGAGGCCGAACAGGCAGGATGGCCATGTGAAGTTCTTCGTGCCAACTGCCTCTGATGATGACGAAGCCGAACACGTATGGGCCGCCACTCGGGTCTTCGCCCGAGATCAGCTTGGTTGGGAGGTGACCGACAGACGCATCTTCCAAATCAACTACCACCACGAAGGCAAGCCCTACGTTGCCGAAGTTGGCGAACCGGACCCCCGAACGGGAGAGACCGTTCTCGCAATTCTGGAGTCGAACGCGTTCCTCGTATGTACGAGAAACCGGGGCGTCGTTCGAGGAGAACCGATACTGATCGGCCCTGAGGAAGTGCGGACGATCACTGACTTCACCGTCTGAGCGCCGCCCACCTCTGACGCTGCGCTTCGTCCGCCCTGTCTCAGCCTTGGGGGGTGTATTTCAGCGCAACGTGCTTGACCTCCGTTGCCGGAATCAGCAGGTAGTCATACGGAGTCTTGGTGACCACAGGCTCCGCGCGCTTCAGCCACGAACGCGCACCCGGCTGGGTGATCTTGATCGGCTTGGTTAGCGCGACGTCGCGGTGGGTCGAGTCGGGCGACCACGTGTAATTGTGAAGCACACCCTCCACGGTGGTCCCGTCCGCAAGCGCGAGCGCGACATAGGACAGTTGGCCTTCCGGAATCTTGTCCCGCCTCATCACGGACCACCAAGGACCGATGTTGATCTCGGAGTTGTCGGCTGGATGTCGGCGCCTGATCACCTGGGCGCCGACCTCCGCCAGGAGCGTCGCCACGGCTAGCGTCCCAAGTACCAAGGCAACGTCCATGCGGATTTCGCGGGCAGTGTCGGCCGGGAACTCGTGATCTAGAACGAGGCTCGGCCACAGCAACAGGCCGAGGCAAGCGGCCAATCCTGTCGTGAGCACACCGACCCCGATCAATTCCAAAATTTCCTGGAGCGTCGAGAGTTGGCGGGGACGACGATGCGACTCGGTCCGACGCAGGAACCACCAGCCGGGAATAAGCGACAGCAGAAAGGCCGCTGCGACGAGACCGCTCGGCAGCATGCCTAGTCGTCAGACTCCGGCTGAAGAGAGTCCAATGCCATCGTGGGAGCGATGAAGTTCTCTCCGGGCTCCAAGCCAATGGTTTGCCCCGAGCCCGTGATGGACTTCTCTTCGTGGAAGATTTCGGACGACGGCCGCTCTGACGGTTCGCGGAGCTTGTTGAACTCCGGTTCTTGTTCGCTCATGGTCGGCATGGTTCCACACCATCGACCCGATAGACCCCTAACAACGGCGACTCCGCCCGACTCCGATGGTCGTCGGACAGGCGGAGTCGACTTCTGGGACTGCTGCGGCGCTCGGCGTCAGTTTGAACCCGCCCCATTCCGCCGCGTCATGTGCTGACCGGTTCTGCTGCAAAGCGCGGTCAAGCAACGACGGGCGGATAGTGATCGGAGTTCTCGGTGCCACGTGCAGATCCCGACCACCAATGCGACTACGACCAGCCTTACCTCTGGGGTCCCGGACTACGGACCTTCATCGGAGCCGCGACCGCCGTCCGTTCGACAGTGAACGTTGTCAGTGAACGCCCCACCACGGACACTGTTGCTACCCACTCTGCGAAGTGGGCCTAACTGAACACACCGAAGGAGAAGTTCTATGAGACCTAGCAACACTGGTCACGGTCTGCGTAGGTGAGTGCAATGGGGACCTCGACCGCTCTCGCGGCCGCGGGTCTCCTCCCAACCATTGTGGTGTGCGTCTTCCTGCTCATCATCGTCTCGATGGTTCTCGTGTTGGTCCGCAAGGTCGGCCCGTCGAGCGATGGCGATGTACAGGCGCATGTCCGGTTGGGGCACTTTTTCTCGCTGACCGTTCGTGTTGATCACGGCGATAGCCGGGCACACGGAGAATGTCTCGCAAGGGAGGGAATGAACGCGTCAGCGATTGGCGCGGAGGGGCTAACAGCACAGGTCCCGCACGTCTCTCAGAGTGAAGTTGGCACCAAGGTGCCCGCAACCAGACAGGACGCGGGCACCTGATGCTCGCGTTGTTGGGATAAGAGCAGGGGCGTCAGATACTGGCGCCCCTGCTCGTCAGCATAGGGTCAATCGTCCCGCCCATACGGCCGCGACGCCACCATTTCGGTGCCGAACTACTACCTCTTAGCGCCGCGTCATTCCGCCGCCTGACGGCGTGGTCGAGACACCCGCTCATATCGATGAGCGGTAGGAACAGCACACCGCCAACTACTCTGCGCCCGTGGCCGACGACGACCTGCAACTGACTCAAGCCCAGGCCTACGAGGCGGCCTACCGCTTCGTGTGGCAGTACAACCAGCGCGACAAGTCGCCTGACGCTACTTCGTTGCAAATGATGCTCGTGGCGATGGAGCCGACAGAGGACCGCTACAAGACAGACGACCCAGCCTCGTGGGCGGATTGGGTGCAGTGCGTCCGCGAGACCCTCGACGGCGCGCCATTGCCGCACCTTCCTCGGTCCTGACGAATCGGCCGCTCATGCCGCCGCGAGTGCGCTTCGGAAATGTCTATCCGCCGCCTTCAGTCCTCACGGCCGGGCCCTGCGATCTCGATTACGAGAGCTCGAAAAGTGCTCCGCGGGCTGTCGCCAACCCGTGCGTAATCGCGCCAACGAAGCCCGTGCGTGCCGACAAGTTCGATCGGCGCCTCGCGACCCTTCATAGTTCCAACTCCTGTATGGGGTCCCCACGCGCGGACCCCTGCCAGGGTGACTCCGTCGTAGATCCGAAAGGCGTCGGCGTTGGTGGCACGGCCGTGACTGACCGGTCGCCAGAACGAGGGATCATTGCTAATGGCTAAGAAGACTCCATTCCAGCCGGATCCAGCGGCGGCGAACCTCTCCAACCGTCCGATGTCTTTGACCACGTCGTATCCCCTGATGTCTTGTGCACCATGGTTCTTCAACGCAAACGACTCGCCGTCAACGTGACCGTTCCAGCCGGCCGTGAGGTACTTGAGTTCGACAGCGGTGTGTCGGCCGAGGTCCGGTCGGCTGAGCATGAGGTCTAGCCGCACATTCGGCTCGGGGTGGGTCTCGAGGCGGACCTGAAGGTTGGCGTCCATTTGGTGAGCCTCCCAAGCGAAGGCATGCTGCAGATCCGCCTCGGAATGAAAGACAGGGCGGTGGGCGGCCAATCGTTGAAGGAGGTCGTCTAGTTCCACGGTTCCGGCCATGAGCGCCATACCTGATGGTCGCTTGCGGGCCTAGCTGGTGTCACTGGTCCGTGCGCAGACGTCTACTCACGACGGTCATATCGCCGCGTACCGTCCGGTCGCGTCATAGCCCCGACTGCTCGCTGGACGATCGCTCGGTCGACATCTACTGCTCCATGGCCAGTGACAACTAGCCGGCAGCAGTTGGACCGGCCTTCCCCGTGGAACTACTTCGATCCCGACCCCGTCGGCGCGCGTCCGCGATGATGCGCTCGAGGAGTCCAATCCATCGGTCCTCGACCTCGTCGACTGGCTCGATCCATTGAGTAGGCGATTCGTTGACGGCCTTACCGAGGTGGGCAAGCCCGATTTCGACCGGAATCCACGCACTGCCTCGATAGATGGTCGATGACGCCAGCGATTGAGCTTCGCTCACCAGAACGTCGTCGTTTCGCGCCCAACCGCCAAGCAGGAGGAGGGTAGCGTGGCTCGCGTACGGCTGATGGCGGCGTCGGCTCAGTTCGGCGGACTCCGCGCAAGCCGCCGCGAAGGCCTCGTCGTCGAACAACAGGAGTTGACCGAGCACGGATGCGGCTTGTGCCTGAGCAACGTCATGGAATGCATCGATCGCTATCTTGTGGACTTCGCGAGCCCGCTCGACGGCGAGCTCGCCTTCACGCAGCGCGTACGTCAGGGCATCCCCCCAAAGCTCGATCTTGTAGCGTCTACTCCGGTTCCTGTCCGCGCGGTCCAGGGCATGGCGTGCAGAGCCGCCCGGATGGCCGTGCGAGCGCCGTGTCGAGAACTCAACCGATTCCCGATGCAGGTCGTCGCTAAGTCGCATCCGAAACGGCAAAGCGTCGGCAAACTGCCGGTTGACGGTTAGCGTTATGGCCTGCTGGAACTGGTAGAAGTTCGCACGTTCAGGAAAGCGGTCGGCCAGTTCCGCCAGAACATCCACGCTCTCGCGGGTGCGGCCCAGTCGGCGGTGGTCATAGGCGGCCCACAAGCCAGCTGTGGAGGCGATCGCGTGACCTCGGTCCATGACCGCCCGTAGCTCCGACGCCACGTCTTCGCTCTGGCCTCGCTCGCGGAGGCGGATGTAGTCCAACAGGTCGACGATCTCGACGTTCGTGCTGGGCCGTGTGCGAGACGGAATGAGGGGTCCCAACGCCCGGACTCCCGGGGAATCCTGGACGGCCTTGGGGAACCAACTGCCAAAGACATCATTCTCGGCAGCAAGGTTCAGAGCGAGCGCCAGTGACGCAATTGCGCCGCGGTCGTCCTCATTCAACATTGCCTCTTCGAACCTGCGCTGTGCCTCCTCAACTGCAAGCTGCGAGTGGTGCTCCCAGTCCGTAGCTGCCCAACCATGAGTTGGGCCAGACCCGGCCTCCCGCACGATGCGGCGCAGCGTGTCGTGGATGCGGTACGGGTACGTCGGAGCGGCCTGACTAGCAGCGTTCGGGCGAACAAGACTTCGTTCAACAAGTCGCTCAACCGCCCCGACTCGGACGGCGCCAGCTTTCGCGACTAGGGCTGTGTCGAAGTAAGGCAGGAGACAGGCGGCGCGGAACGCCTCTGCCTGGTCGTGCGGGAGGTCCTTCAACACCCGATCAACCAACTGCGGAAGCGGTCCTGCGAGATCCTCTAGGCGAACCGGGCGCTCCTGTTCCGCTCTCCCTTGCGCCGCAGCCACCATCAGGTCGAGATGGATTGGCCACCCACCCGAATCGGCAACGAGTCGGTCCGCCAGATCGAATTCGACTTCGATGCCGTTCCTGCGGAAGGACTCTTCGAGGAACGCTTCGGCGTCTTGCTCCGAGAGGTATTCGATTGCGTGCTGGCGAGGCTCTTCTGTCGTGTTCTCCAGCGCAAGAAGCGGCCAACAATTTGGCCCTCTTCGTTCTAGATGCGTGGCGTCATGCTCGGCCCACTGCAGTCGACTTCTGCCAGTCATCACGAACAAGAAATACGGCAAACGGAAGGCTAGGCGATTCAGAAGATGCTCTCCCAGAGGGCTATCGCCAGACTGCTGTAGCCGCTCCAGATGATCTACGAACACGACCACGAGGGGCCTCTGGCTTGCCGTCACGTGCGATAGCTCCGACGTGAGCATGAATGCCACGCGGCCGGCGACCTGAGCAAGTTTCACCGACGTATCGGGCAGACGCTCGCAATCCTCGATGAGGTCGCGCAGACTGGGGTAGTCACGCAGCGCCCGTCGTGCGCGTGAGGCGTCCCGTGCTTGCGCGAGGATACTGCGACCGGCGTCGACCGCGATGCCAGCACCCGGAATGAGTGTGCCAGCTCCTTCGCTAATCATGGCACCGACGATGTCGGTCAGCGTCGTGGTGACTCCAGAGGGCGTGGTGAGGCGGAGTTCGGCTCCCGGACGCAGCGCTCGGTGCATCGAGTGCAGGGCCAAGTCGAACGGCGGCCAGACGCTTTCAACGCGACCCAACTGCCGTCGCAACTCGAGAAGGAGATCGAGGGGATCCAAGTACCCATGGGAGGTAGATGCGTCCCAACGCGCAGTGGCGTCGACCGTGAGGCTGGGCGGTGGTCCCCAGTCGCGGCTGTCTGCGAGCTCTCCATCTAGCCATCGATTCAGGCGGCTGGATAGTTCCGTCTTGCCAAGGCCGCTTTCCCCATAGAACGTTAGAACGTTGCGCCGTTCATTGCCGTCGAGCTCCGCACCGCGTATTCGTTCCGCGTGCGCTCGAAGCGAATCGGCCAGTGCCTGTGACTCTGGAACTCGGTCTACAAAGACAGCGCCGCCACCCGGCGCAGGTGCATCTGGGTCGTAGACCATAGAGATCCTTCAGGTCGCGGCGTTGCCGGTTTCGGATGCCCGATTCGTCGCTGGCACGGGGCGATCCTTCACCAATGCAAGCCCTCCCGGGATGTTTCCGCGCAATTGCTGGTGCGGCAGACGCTCTTAGCAGCCCTCCCCCGGCGGCTTGAGCCCGGCACTGGTGGCCGGGTATGCGTCACCGCCGCGACAGCGGCGAGCATGACTCCGCCGCGACAGCGGCCACAGTCCTAGAGGAGATACCAGGACCTCGGCGCGCGGCGGGCGCGCAGGCCGGTGAGACGCGTCAGGCTACTTCGTAACGCTAGGCGCACGCCGTTCGGCTGCGCGCGCCGTCGACGACGGCATACGGTCGCGGGCGTGAGGATCAACGGAGAGGGTCAGTGGCAACCAGAGACCGAGGCCGACATTCGCGCGTGCATCGATGATGCTGACCTGCAGGAGTCCCATTACCTCGACATGAAGAGAGAGGTCGGAGATAACCCGCGGAAGCGTAAGGAGACCGCGGCCGACCTCGCGAGCTTCGCGCTCGACGGTGGCGCGCTCCTGATCGGCGTCGCCGAGAACAAGGAGAATCGGACGTGGGAACTCGCCCCACAACCGCTCAATGGCCTGGCTGAGCGCATCGAGCAGGTCGCCGCCTCCGCCGTCGACCCAGCGCTCTTCGTCGCGACGCACGAGATTCCGTCCGCAGCTGACCCCACCACCGGTTACGTCTTCGTCCAGATCCCACAGTCCCCGTCCGCCCCGCACATGGTTGACGGCGTCTACATCGGCCGGGGCGACAAGACGAAGACTCGGCTCTCTGATGCTGAGGTGACGCGATATCACGCGAAGCGCGAGCCCATCGAGGGTCACCTCGAGAGGCTGCTCGACGCGGAGCGGGACCGCGACCACGTGCCTGCCCATACGCAGCAGACCGGCCACCTCTACCTCGTCGCACATCCCCTCTCGGCACGCCGCGACGTAGCCCTACAGCTGGTTCGCGACGACGGCTCTGAGCTCCTCCAGCTCATCGTGGCCCTCGAGGGCACGATCCCCCGGGACGTCCGGGAGTTCGCCCCGACGCCCGGCTACGCGACTGCGACGGCAACACGAGCTCAGGGGCGAGCGTGGTGCACGCAGGCGGCGCTCGGTCCCGGACGGACTTTCGAGAGCACCTCCGCTCACAACGATGAGGAAGACCTTCTCGACATCGAGTTCCGCGAGGACGGCGGTATCCGCGTGCTCATGGGACGTATGACAGCGACGTGGGGCAGGTACGGCGGCGACGCAAAGACGGTAGTCGCCGACGGACTCGCCGTCGCCTACGCCCTCCGCGTAGTCCGCTGGGCGGACGCGATAGCCGAGAGGACCGGCTATCACGGCTCATGGGGTTTCGGTGTGCTGGCGACGGGACTCCGAGGCCTTTCCAGCTCGGCCTATCAAGAGAGGTTCTCATCCGGACCCACCTATGACGCCGACGAGTACCGCGAGGTCACGACAGCGAGCGGCATGGAGATCCACACGCGGCCCCAGGCAGTTGCCGGCCGGCTTGTCGGCAGACTTGTCCGCGGTCTCGCCACGTCAGTTCGCTACGACGGACTGTTGAGAGCGGACTAAAAGTCCTATCGCGTCGGTCAGTTACAGCCGACGCTGAGCCTCTCCGCGGTCGCCTTCGAGGTACTCGAACTCACCGCCGACGCCGGACTCTTAGCGGTCATCTACCCGCAGAACCCGGCTCTTCGAATCAAACACCTCCGACTCCCACAACCTGGGAGGCGATCGAGCACGTCCCCCTGCTCGAGACACCCGGGCATTGCCAGCGACCGAAGGATGCACACCTCGGGCAGGTAAGCGAGACAGACGTCGGCGCGTTCGGCGATTAGAGCGGTCGCGAACCTGCGTCATACCGCCGCGAGCGCACCGCGCTCGCCCCGGCTCGGCAACAATGCCCGCATGCTGCCTGATCTCCTTCGCCCTGGGTTGAACGTGGTGTTCTGCGGGACAGCGGTCGCGACCGCGTCTGCCGAGCGCGGCCACTACTACTCGGGCAGGGGCAACAAGTTCTGGCAGCTTCTGCACGAATCCGGCTTCACTCCGACGCGCCTCACCCCCGAGGCCGATGCATCGCTACCCGCCTACGGGATCGGCATGACTGACCTCGTGAAGGACGTCGCCCAGAGTCACGACCGCGGCCTGGACTACGGCGGCGCAAACGAGGTGGCAGGGCATCTCATCTCTGCTGCTCCGCAATGGGTCGCTTTCAACGGACTGACCGCTGGCAGAGCCGCAGCCAAGCAGCTCGGCATCGCGCTCCCGAAGGAAGTGACATTGGGCGAGCAGCCCTGGACTATCGGGCCTAGTCGCGTATTCGTGGTGCCGAACAGCAGCGGCGCCCACGCCACGATGCCGTATTACGAAAAGCATCGGTGGTGGACGCAGTTTCGTCAGGTGACTCTCTAGCCCATTCCGCCGCCTGGCGGCGCGGTCGAATCATCCGCGCATGCCGACGAGCAGGCATCGCAGTTGACTACCCTCCGCCTCATGGCGTCGGAGACGTTCAAGTGGAACTGGCGGGGATGGGCGCGTTCGTCCGAGGGGTTCGGAGTCCGTCTCTTAGGCCGGACCAACCTCCAGTACACGGACGAGTACGGCGACCTACGCATCTCCGCTGAGGCGATGAGGCGGCCGTCGACTGAGGTTGTTGTCTACACGGCCACGATCCCAGACCGGCCGGAGCGTTCTCAGGAGGAAATCCTGCTCCGACTTCGTCGCGCCTTCGACTACAAGGGCTGGACCATGGTCGAGGAGGCCGGCCGAAACGCCCGCTCATGGCCGGGTTGAACTCGGATCGGAGGTGCGTCATTCCGCCTAAGGCGCTACTCAGAGGTCGTCCGCTCACGCCAATGGTAAGGCCATGACTTCCGTGTACTGCGCGAACCCGCTCCGCCCTGACCCAAGAGCTTGGCTGGTCCGAAGCTCAAGCCGATCAGTGCCTCGTGGGCATGATCTGCATGAACCCGTAGGGGTCCGGTCCCCGCCGGTTCGCGAGTGCCTGGTGGCCCATCGTGACGAGGGAGAGCACATCTTCGGCGTTGATAGGTCGCATGTGGTCGACCGGCCAGCATTGGTAGAGGTGTGCGAGACCGTTCGCTTTGACCCATTGCGGAGAGACGCCCGCGCTCACGATGTAGTTGCCGTTCAGGGTGGGTGGACCTCCCCAGTGGCTCCATTCCTGGTGGCCGAGCGCGTCGCGTCCGATGTAGGCGTGTGATGCCGTGTACGCGATCGGTTCGTGCCCCCGAAGCGTGTCGCCTTTCACGGTCCGACTCGTCTCTCGTAGTTGAAGCCAGCATCGCTCACGCCGGCTGATCGCGCCCGGTCGGCCGTGCCCGTCCTTCGGGACTTTGTACGCCCGCAAGGTCAACAACTCATGCTCGTGTCCCGGTACGCCGGCTACAACGAAGCGCGCCCAGGCGTCAACAACCTCGTCCCTGTACTCGTTGTGGCGGTCGCGGAATGGGTTGAGCCCGTGCTCGCGGCGAACCTCCCGGGCATAGTCTCGAAGCAACGAAAGAAGACCGTCCGGAGTCGTGGTTTCGCTGAACCGGGCATGCATCTGCTCACGAAGCTGCGGCTCGAGTGCCCCCTGCGCCTCACTGAGTCGCCGATCGTCTTCGGCCCGGGCTGCCGCGCGGGCTTCGATCGCGAGCTTCGTGCACCGCTCGCAGAGAAGGCCACCGCCCATCATGATCCCGTGCTCGGCGCATACGGGCGTACCGCAATCTTCACCCTGACAGATACCTGCCGCGAAGACCCCGCACGGCTGGTCGTCAAGTCGGCCGCGGCATACCGCGCCCGGATCGATGCCCGATACCCCGAACCGGAATCCGCAGGTGCGCGACTTTCGCACCTGCTCGGGTCTGTCGCCCGGTGTCCCATCAATCAGTCGCTGCACGTCGGGCACCATCACCGTGTCGTACCAAACAATCTCATGGTCACACAGGTAGATGTTCTGGCCGACAGCATTCGAAGTCCGGCTCCCGCACTGCGGGCAGGTCTGCTCAATCGCCACACGAAACTCCCTCTAGAGGACCCGCTCCTTAAGGTCAGAATCCACAGAACCGGCCACGGCCACACGTGCCGCTCGAACCGCAACCGTCGTAGCGGCCGTCGTGGCTCCTCGCCTCGTCACCGCGGCGCTGACACCGCGTCGAAGCGCCTTCGGGCGACTGCCGCGCACTCGCAGCCGCCCATGGCTGGCCGACCGACGCCGACGACTCACTTCCGCCTCCACTCGAGAAACCGGGCGTTCGGCTCCACGGCGCGCCGGAGCCTCGTTCCATCCTGCCCACCGCGCACCCCATCAGTCATGACCAACTCGAGCGAACCGGACAGGGCCGCGTCACGGGGTTCGCCCTGCCGGCGGCCGTTCGAACCTCCTGGGCTAGCCTTCCGCGGTGAGCAAGCCGGACCTCGGGAACCGCTACGGCAGTCCGAACGTGGCGATCAAGATCCTGTGGTCACTCGTCGCGTTGGCCCTGATCGTCCTCGGTGCGATCTGGACATTCGCGACCCAAGGGACCACTCATTCTTTCGGTCCGATCATCGCAGGCCTAGGTGTCGCTCTGGGCTACGTCGTCCTGATCCAGAAGCGGCACTGACCCATCTCACGCGCCGCCGGACGGCCCGGCGCTCACCGTCATACCGCCGCGGCCAGCAATCGACTAAGCCACCGAGTGCGCCGATGGCATACGGCCAGCCCGCAACTCAATACCCAGCTGCGCGAACCAGTTCAGGATCCGTCCCCTGGGGAACACGCCACATCGCGCCGTCCCAGGACGCCCCAGCCGCCAGTAGAGCCGTCCAGGCATCCAGCAGCTCGCTCAGAGACTCCGCTACGACCTTCTCCCCGACGTCTTTCACCGGCGCCCGGTACACCTGCACCGTGCCACCCGGGCCGACCGCGCCCAGGTCGGCGCACAGCTCGTAGTCGCTCTCTTGCACGAAGACCTGCAGCCAGCGGGAGCGGTCCGGGCCAGGGAACTTTTCACGGCCCTGCTTGAAGTCCTTCAATAGCTCACTTCGCCGCAACGTCCACTCCACCCCGCGAGCCAACGAAACCGGTGCCCACCCCAGAAAGAGAGGAGGCCAAGGGCCCGACCCGTAACCGTTCCGCCACTCGTACAAAGCCACCACTTCGTCCGCACCGGCTCGAGACCGAGCCTGATGTCGGACGTACCGAGGCCCGGCCCGAGGCACGCAAGAATGTCGGGGGCAGCAGCTGCGATCGCACGCTCGAAGTCCGCGATCGCCAGTCGAATCGGGCGCCGCATCAGGCTCGCACCTGCCGCAAGCCCCCACCGTCAGCTTGGACACGTTGAATCTGTCTGCCTTCGCAACGACAGCGCTGTGATCCACACACCCTGGTGCGCTGCGAAATATGGTCCATGCGACCTGCTCCTTGCGTAGGCCGTCGCTAGCGTCCGGGCAGTCGGTGAACCCATTGTTTGGAGGATTCGATGCCCGGTTGGCGTTCTTCGAGGGTATCGGCGCTCGCCCGGGCTCCCTTGAGCCTGGCGACTCTCTTCACCTCTGACATCGCCGCCGCCAACCCCGACGACCGAACCACGACCGGGACATCGACATCGGCTCAGCGCCCAGGCTGGTCATCGACCGACGCCCTGTGCGTCACGCGGCAAAGCGGCTTCTGTCTACCGGCGCGCATGTCCGCTGACCGGATCGCGCCCGGTCCTGTGACTAGGGCTCGACTGGATTGCGAGCCCAGACCTGGATCATCGCCGGGCCGGCGACGATGGTGAGCGGGGCAGCGACGTGTCGCGACAGGCTCTCGTGGGCCACTGTGATCTCGGTCTGCGAGGCTAGCCCCGCGCTGACCATCGCGGCTGAGGTGAAGTCGAGGGTCGAGGCGAGGAGTCCCTTCTCCTCGCCGGCGCTGAAGGGGAGCAGGGTCGCCGAGAGGTGCACGTCGGGAGCGCCGAGGCTGCGGACGTAGCCGAACAGCCGACGCCCGACGTTCGCGTCCGTGCCGCGGTGGGCGAGGAGGGCGGTGTAGTGGCGGATGACGAAGTCGAAGCCCGGGTTCGGCGGCTCGCAGAACGCTCGCTCGGAGTCGGTGTCCTCGGCGATCAGGACACCGCCGGGCCGCACCGCGGCCCACATCCGCCGGAGCATGTCGAGTGGATCGGGCAGGTGCTGCAGCAGCGCGCGTGCGTAGACGACGTCGTACGCCGCCGGGTCGGTCCAGGTGGAGACGTCGGCCTGGTGGAAGTCCACCTTCGACAGACCACGCTCCGTGGCGACCGACCGGGCGAGCGCGAGCATGACCTCGTCCATGTCGAGCCCGACCACGGAGCCCGTCGGACCGACGATCCGAGCGAGGTCGAAGGTCACCTCCCCTCCCCCGCACCCCACGTCCAGGCAGCGCATGCCCGCGCCGACGCCGGCGCGGTCGAAGACGTCGAGCGTGCCCGCGCGGTGGACCGCCGCGAGGACGAGGAGACGGTCGTAGCCGTCGCGGCCGCCGCGGATCGCGTAGTCCGCCATGATCAGGACAGGCCGACGATAGTGCCGTCGTCGAGGAGGTCGATCCGGGAAGCGGCCGGGGTGGTCGGCAGGCCTGGCATGGTCATCACGTCACCGCACACCAGCACCACGAAGCCGGCGCCGGCGGAGAGACGCACCTCGCGCACGTGGAGGTCGTGGCCGGTCGGGGCTCCACGCAGCGTGGCGTCGGTCGAGAACGAGTACTGCGTCTTCGCGACGCAGACGGGCAGCCCGCCGTACCCGTCGGCCTCGAGCCGGTCGAGCCGCCGCTTGGCCTTGCCGTCCCAGGTCACGCTGGAGGCGCCGTACAGGCGGTGCGCGAGCGTCTCCGCCTTCTCCTGGAGCGGGAGGTCGTCGGGGTAGGTGAAGGAGAACGTCGACGGGCCGGAGCTCTCGAGGAGGTCGAGCACGCCCTTCGCGAGGTCGGTGGCGCCGAGGCCGCCGTCGGCGAAGTGCGTGGCGGGGTGCGTACGGACGTCGAGCGCGCCGACCAGCTCGACGACCCGGGCGACCTCCGCGTCCGTGTCGGTCGGGAAGCGGTTGAGCGCGACCACGCACGGGATCCCGTAGACCTCGCGGACGTTGCGCAGGTGTCGCTCGAGGTTCTCCATGCCCCGCTCGACGGCGCCCAGGTCCTCCCGGCCGAGGTCCGGTACGTCGACCCCGCCGTGGAACTTGAGTGCTCGGACCGTGGCGACGACCACCGCGGCGTCCGGACGGAGCCCGGACTTGCGGCACTTGATGTCGACGAACTTCTCCGCACCGAGGTCGGCGCCGAAGCCGGCCTCGGTGACGACGTAGTCGGCCAGCCGCAGGGCCGCCCGGGTGGCGATGACCGAGCTGCAGCCGTGGGCGATGTTCGCGAACGGTCCACCGTGCACGAACGCCGGGGCGTGCTCCAGCGTCTGCACGAGGTTGGGGGCGAGCGCGTCGCGGAGCAGCACCGCCATGGCGCCGTCCGCCTCGAGCTCGCGGGCGGTGACCGGCCGCTTCTCCCGGGTGTGGCCGACCACGATGTCGCCGATCCGGCGCTTGAGGTCGGCCCACGACTCGGTGAGGCAGAAGATCGCCATCAGCTCCGAGGCGACCACGATGTCGAAGCCGTCCTGGCGCGGGGAGCCGTTGGCCAGTCCGCCGAGACCGACCACGACGTCCCGGAGCGCCCGGTCGTTGAGGTCGAGCACGCGCTTCCAGTCCACGGACCGTACGTCGATGCCCAGGGCGTTGCCGTGCTGGATGTGGTTGTCGATGAGCGCGGCCAGCAGGTTGTTCGCCGCCGCGATCGCCGCGAAGTCGCCGGTGAAGTGCAGGTTGATGTCGGTCATCGGCACCACCTGGGCCCAGCCGCCGCCGGCCGCGCCGCCCTTCATCCCGAACACCGGGCCCATCGACGGCTCGCGCAGGCAGGCCATCGCCTTCAGCCCGAGCCCGCGCAGGGCGTCGGTCAGTCCGACCGTGGTCGTCGTCTTGCCCTCCCCCGCCGGCGTCGGCGACATCGCCGTCATCAGGATCAGCTTGCCGAGCGGGCGGTCCTCGAGGGACTGGAGGTAGCCCAGGTCGACCTTCGCCTTGTGGTGGCCGTAGGGCACTAGGTGGACGGCGTCGATGCCCAGCTCCTCCTGGGCGACCTGGGTGATGGGGTGCAGCTCCGCTGCGTTCGCGATCTCGATGTCCGACAGCACTCAGGCCCTCCCCTTCGCGACGCCCATCCGGCGCAGCAGTCGTGAGCGGGCCTCCGAGTCCGGCAGCGCTCGCACGTTGGACTCCACGTTCATCCGCGCGATCGCCGAGCCGGTCCTCGCCACCTCGCCGGCGGCGACCAGGTCCGACCGCAACCCGGCCCGGGCGGCGGGCCGCAGCAGGTCGATCAGCACCAGCACCTCGACCGCGGTCTCGACGACCTGGGCCTGCGGCTCCGACGCCGCCAGGAGCGCCGTACCGATGGCGGCGGTCCGCTCGTCGTCGTACGACGGGCCGCGCGGGAGCGCCCACGCGTCGGCCACGGCGCCGAAGGACCGCTCGTCGTCGATCGCCAGCTGCCGTGAGCGGGCGACGAGCAGCTCGGCCCGCTCGACCAGCTCCGGCGCCTCGCAGTAGCGCGCCACCATGGCCACCAGCGCCGCGGCCTGCGCGGCGCACTGGGCGGCGACCGCACCTCCCGCGGGCGTCGGCGTCCGGGCGGCGAGACGTTCCAGGAAGTCGGCGACCGTCCCGGTGTCCACGCCAGCGTCGTGCACCACGAGCCCACGCTAGTGACCTCGCCGCCCCGCGCAACCCCCATCCTGGCCAGGGCCCCGGCCGGTCAGCTCCCGCCGGCCGGCAGTGCCTCGAGCATCACGTCGGGGTGGTCGCGCGCGGTCGTCTTGGCGCGCCACTGGTCGACGAAGAGGGCCAGGTGGGTGCCGTCGCTGCGCTGCAGGACCTCGACGCCACGGATCCCGGCCAGCGCGGCAGCGCCGTCGGCGTCGGTACGTCGGGCCACCTGGTAGTCGAGCCGCGAGAAGCGGATGGGGGCGTTGAACTCGTTGGTCATCCGGTCCTCGACCACCTCGAACTGCATCGGACCGACGGCCGCGAGGACGGGGTTCTGGTCGCCGCGCAGGTCCGACCGCAGCACCTGGACGACTCCCTCCTGGTCGAGCTGCTCGATGCCGCGGCGGAACTGCTTGTAGCGGCCGATGTCACCGGCGCTCGCGGTCATGAAGTGCTCCGGGGCGAAGGTCGGGACGGGTGGGTACTCGATCGACGGACCGACGTACACGGTGTCGCCCACGCGCAGCGCGTTCGCGTTCACCAGGCCGATGATGTCGCCCGCCTCGGCGGTCTCGACGGACGTCGTCTCACGCCCGAAGACCGCCTGGGCGAACTTGGTGGCGAAGGGCCGGCCGGTGGCGGCGTGGGTGACGACCATGCCGCGCTCGAAGGACCCGGACACCACCCGCGCGTACGCGAGGCGGTCGCGGTGGGCGGCGTTCATCCCGGACTGCACCTTGAAGACGAAGGCGCTGAAGTCGTCGGTGACCTGGCGGACCGTGCCGTCGACGCCCGTGGTCGCGCCGGGAGCCGGGGCGAGGTCGAGCAGCAGGTCGAGGAGCTGGGCGACGCCGAAGTTCTGCAGCGCCGAGGCGAACATGACGGGCGTGGTCGCTCCGGCCAGGAAGCGCTCCTGGTCGTGGTCGGCCTCGTCGAGCGTGAGCAGCTCGTGCTCCTCGACTGCCACGGCCCAGGTCTGGGCGTCGACCTCCTCGACCTCGTCCGGCCCCATCCGCCGCTCCGGGGCACGCGTGGCGCCGCCGGCGGTGCGCGTGTACTTCACGAACTCGCCCGTACGACGGTCCAGCACCCCGCGGAAGTCGCCCGCCTCGCCGACCGGCCAGGTCAGCGGCGTCGGACGGAGCCCGATCTTCTCCTGGATCAGGTCCATGAGCTCCAGCGCCGCGAGCCCCGGACGGTCCCACTTGTTGATCACGGTGATCACCGGGATGCCCCGCAGCGCGCAGACCCGGAAGAGCTTGAGCGTCTGGGGTTCGAGGCCTTTGCCTGCGTCGACCAGCATCACCGCCGAGTCGACGGCGGAGAGCACGCGGTAGGTGTCCTCGGAGAAGTCGCTGTGGCCGGGGGTGTCGACCAGGTTGACCACGTGGTCGCGATAGACGAACTGGAGCGCGGCCGAGGTGATCGAGATCCCGCGGGCCTTCTCCATCGCCATCCAGTCGGAGACCGTGCTGCGGCGGTCGCCCTTGCCGTGGACCGCTCCGGCCTCGTTGATGGCCCGGGCGTGCAGCGCCAGCGCCTCCGTCAGGGTCGACTTGCCCGCGTCGGGGTGGCTGATGACGGCGAACGTACGGCGGGGGCGAGAATCGGGCACCGGAGGAACCTAACGGTCGACCGGTCTCTCCCTCGACTCGTGACCGGCTCTCACGAGGCGGGATCGCTCTCACGGGGTGGGTACCGGACGTCGCCGCACCGGTCGCAGTGCCAACACCACGCGCTGCTGACCGGCTCGCCTCCCCAGCGCTGCGCAGCACCCACGACCCGGACCTCCAGGGGTTCGCCACACCTGCAGGTCCTCGGTTCCGGGATCGCTGGCCACCAGCGCCACCGCGCCATCCTCCGATGGTGCCACCGCAGGCCGCTCGCGAACAGGGCACGAGCCACCCGCGCTGTCGGGCGACAGCAGGAGGGCCGTCGACCGTGCTCAGGCGACCAGGACCCAGCGACCATCGTCGACCTGTTGGTAGGCGGGATGCCGTGGCGCCAGAAGTGGTGGCGCGACCGATCGGTAGCGATGTCCGGTCGGGGTGGTGACGTCGACCTCGTGAGCGTCAGGTCCCGGTCGGGGCTCGTGGCTCCACCCGGGGGCCTGCTTGGCGTAGTTGCAGGCTTCGCACAGACCCTGGCCCGCCTCTCCGGTGGTGGCTCCCCCGTCGGCGACGGCGACCACGTGGTCGGAGTGACGGATCGGCGCATTGCACCACGGCGTACGGCACCACTGGTCGCGGTGGCGAAGGAACGCAGCCAGGGCACGTGGGAACCGACGCTGCCGCGAGTCCATCGCGACGAGCTCGCCCGTCCGGGGGTGCACGTAGAGGCGGCGGAGCCAAGCCGTGGTGCCGGAGTCGATGCTGCGGAGCACGAGCTCGCGGGCGAGGTTCGCGGGGATCGGGCCGTAGTCCACGATGCTGGCCGGGTCACGAGCGCCGGAGAGCAAGGCGCGATCGGTCATCACCAGGCCGATCGCGGTCCGGACCGCCGGCCGTCCGTCGTCCGCGGTCGGACACCCGGTCAGACGGGCCACCAACATGTCAGCCATGACCTGCCCACGACTGCGCGAGCCACCCTCGCGGCGGGCCCGGTCGGCATCAGCTCGAAGGGCGGCGTACGCCGCGACCCCTTCAGCCACGGGAAGCAAGGCGGTCAGGTAGACCATCGTGTCGGGGGCCGGCCGGATGGTCACGCAACGGTCGCCCTCGGCCCGCCGGCGACGCTCGGCGACTCCCTGGGGGTCGAGCCGGGCGGCCAGCTTGCGCACCTCCCCGACCACGGCCCGGTCGGACAGCTCACTGAAGGCGTGGGCGTCCTCCGCGATGGCTCGATCGACCGCCAGCCGGTCCTCGCGCGAGAGACAGCCGGTCTCCCGCGCGATCACCGTCGCCCGCCACTCGGTCACCAGTCCACGTCGGAAGGCCTCCATGGTGTGCGGCAGCTCGGACGCGATCCGGGCGAGCGACACGTGCTGCCGGCCGCGATGGGGCGACTCGCGCCGCGCGAGGGCGACCTCCTCGGCCACCCCGCGACCCTCGACACTGTCGGCGTCCAGCTCGGCAGACAGCCGCAGCTGGCGGGCCTGGGCGGCGCACACCAGCTCCTCCAACGCCCGGATCTCCTCCACCTGACCGACCCGGTCGCCGACGAGCGGCGACTCGGCGATCGCCGACGCCACCCGGCGCAGCATCGGAGAGTCGCACGACGAATCAGGATCGAACATGTGTTCGATTGTACGCGGTGTCCGATATAGCCGCAAGAGGATGGGCTCGATCGGCCGTCGCCGGCCCATCCGTCGCGCTCCCCGCTGCGAATACCCAGCGGACGTCTGATCAGCAGGAGATGGCCCATGGTCGAAGCGCACCCCCGAGCCGAGCACTCGAGCGACGCGATCGCCGCGATGCGCGACCTCTCCATGGCCGGCGAGCGTCTGCGCCACGCACTGGCGCGGCGTGGCCACCTGTCCCCGACCGACCTGCACGTGATGGAGCAGCTGCTGCCGGGCCCGGTGGGCTACAGCGACCTCGCCCGACGGACGGGGGTCACCCGATCAGCGATCTCGAACATCGCCAACCGGCTCATCCGCAGCGGCCTCGCGCGCCGGCGACTCGGCGTCGGCGACCGCCGTCGTGTCTTCTTGGAGCTCACCGAGCGCGGCCGCGACCAGACGTCGTCCACCCTCGGCCCGGTGTTCGCGGTCCTCGGCGCCCTGGACCAGTCGGTCACACCAGCCGAACGGCAGGTCATAGAGCGATACCTGCGCGACGCCACCAGGGCCTACGAGGCCGTCGAGGCCCTGGTCTCCCACTCCCCCCACGGGTGGGAGCAGCACTGATCCGGCTCACACCTCGCGCGTGGGGACGAAGTTCCTCGGAGCGTGAGCAGGGTCGCCGGTTCGGACCACGACGTGCGCGAGGATGGTCGCCCGCGACCGAGGAGCCACACATGTCGGATGACAGCCCCCGCCTTGCCGTACTGATCGACGCTGACAACACCTCAGCCAGGTTGGTGAAGGAGATGTTCGAGGAGCTGGCCGGGTACGGCACGATCACCGTCAAGCGGGCGTACGGCGACTGGAGCAGCGATGGCCTCAAGGGCTGGCGCAACGTGCTCCTCGGCAACGCGATCTCGCCGCAACAGCAGTTCGCCTACACCACCGGCAAGAACGCCACTGATTCTGCGTTGATCATCGACGCGATGGACCTCCTGTACTCGAGGAACGTCGAAGGCTTCGCCATCGTCTCGAGCGACAGCGACTTCACCCCGCTGGCCATGCGCCTGCGCGAGTCGGGCAAACGCGTCATCGGCGTAGGGCAGCGCAAGACGCCCAAGGCGTTCGTCGAAGCATGCGAGCGTTTCGTCTTCCTGGAGGTGCTCGACAGCTCCAGTGCGGTCGAGCCGCCCGAGGAGAGCCCGAGCGAGCAGCCGGAGGAGAACTCCCCTCGGCCGATCCAGAGTGTCCTGACGAAAGCCCTCAACAAGGTCGCCACCGACGACGACCACTGGACGTCGCTCAGTGCTCTTGGCAACCACATGAATCGCACCGACCCGTCGTTCGATGCCCGCACCTACGGATTCAGCAAGCTCAGCGACCTGGTCAAGGGCCAGCCATTCGTCGAGACCAAGATCGTGACCGGCCCCTCGGGCCAGGGAAGTCTGTGGGTTCGCTTGAAGGGCCGGCGCCCCGCCGACGCACCCGCGGCACGCAAGACCGCCAAGCCGGCGGCCAAGAAGTCACCCACGAAGAAGACCGCGTCGAAGGCCGCGGGCACGGCCAAGAAGGCCGAATGAGCCGTCGGGCTCCCGCGCGCACTTCGATGCAGCTCTGACACGGACGTACGGCGAGACGCCTCCGGCCGTCGGCGAAGGGCGGACTGCGGCCCAGAGGCTGTCGGTCCGTCGCCCCCACCCGCGACTGCTAGGGCACCCGGAGGACCTTCCTCGTGCTCGCCCGGCCCTTCCCGTTGACGTTGACGGCGGCGACCCGGAAGAGGTACTTCCCGGGACCGAGCACGAGCCTCGCCTGGTGCTTCGCACCCGACACCCTCTTCACGACGCTCGTCCGGTTCGTCTTGATGGTGACGACGTACCTCATGATGCTCGCGCCGCCGTCCTCGGGGACGTACCACCACACGGAGACGATCGACCGGTGGTGCGGTCTGGACCCCACCACCATGGCCCCGACCGCCCCCGGGACTCGACCGGGGATCGTGCTCGGTACGGTCACCTGCACGGGAGCCGAGTCTCCCGACTCACCGACCCGGTTGACAGCCCTGATCGTCAACGCGTACTCCACACCTCGCCGCACTCCCTCGACAAGGGCGCTCGTGGCGCCCGGGGGCGCTGCGGCACCCACCCGTGGCCCGTCCCCGACACCGACCCCGTTCACCGGGGTTGCCGTGATCTCGTAGCCGGTGACCAGCGCCTGTTCGGCCGCCGGATCCCAGTCGGGGACGCCCGGTCGCCAGGACACCGCGACCGTGGCGTCGTGGCGCGCCTCGGCGGTCACCTGCGCCGGCACCATCGGCAGGTGTGCCGGGACCACGTCGTTCGATGCCGCCGACGCCTTCGAGTCACCTGCCGCGCTCGTGGCGACCACTGTGAAGGACGTCGCCACACCCGCCGTCAGCCCGTCCACATGTGCTCGCTCCGCGTCGGCAGGGACCGTCGTCGACACACCCCCGGGCGAGGCAGTGATCGTGAACGACGTGACCTCCGAGCCATGGTTGGTCGTCGGGTGGGCCCACAACACGTCTGCACCCAGGTCGCCCTTGGCGCGAGCCTGGACGTTGAACGGAACCGACGGCGGATCGGCTGACCTCACGCTGGCCGAGCCGTCGCCGCTGACACCCACCACGACCGCGACGCTCGCCACGACAGCACCTGCCCGGAGCAGGATCTGCGACCTCATGCACCCACCGTGACGCCGGCTCGGGGTAGCGGACCTGGCCACCAGCGAATTTCATGTCGATGGGGGACGTCCGGGTGAGCCGCTCAGAGTGCTCGGGCTACGCCGTCAACGCCGGATCGAGCTCGGCGTACCGGTGGAACCAAGGCCGCGCCTGCTCGAGCTGGGCGGCCAGGCGGAGCAGGAGGCCGTCGGAGGCGAGGGGGCCGACGAGCTGGACGCCCAGGGGCAGGCCGGTGGCGGTCCAGTGCAGAGGCACGGAGATCGCGGGGCGGCCGGTGATGTTGGCGAGCTGGGTGTAGGGCACCCAGCCGAGGTTGTCGGTGATGAGCTGGTCGAGGATGCCGGTGGCGTTGAGGAGCTTGCCGGCGCGGACCTTGGCGATGACCCGCGAGGCGCGCTGCAGCATCGGCGGGGTGTCGATGGAGCCCACCTCGAGCGGGGGCTTGGCCAGGGTCGGGGTGAGCAGCAGGTCGTAGCGCTGGTGGAAGTCCTCGAGAGCACGGATGTGCAGGTTGGCGTTGTCCAGCGCGCCGAAGAGCGCGCCGACGCCGGCGGCGCGGCCGATCTCGGCCACCGCGAGGCTGTCGGCGGCGAAGGCGCTGTCGGGTGCGCCGAGGCGCGTCTTGATCGCGCTGATCTGGCCGTAGAGCTGGGCGAACCAGATGGTCAGGAAGTCGCGCGCGAGCGCCTCGTCGTCGTGCGGCGCCTCGACGGCCTCGACCTCGTGGCCGAGCTCGGTGAGCAGGGCGGCGGCGCTCTCGACCGCGGCGATCGCCTCCGGGTCCGGGCTGGGGTTGATGGCCGAGGACGTGGTGAAGCCGATCCGCAGGCGCGCGGGCGCCTCGCCGAGCCCAGGCAGGAAGGGGGCGGGCGTGCCGGCGACGTACGCCGCGTAGCGGGTCGGCGCGCCGACGATCGCGTCGACCAGCGCGGCGCTGTCGCGGACGGTGCGGGAGACGACACCCTGGGTCGCCATGCCGAACATGGGCTCGCTGGTCTGCGGGCCGTACGGCGTGTAGCCGCGGCTGAGCTTCAGGCCGACCAGGCCGTTGCAGGCGGCGGGGATGCGGACCGACCCGCCGCCGTCGTTCGCACCCGCTGCCGGGACGATGCCGGCGGCGACGGCGGCACCGGAGCCGCCGGACGAGCCGCCGGGGGTGTGCGCGACGTTCCAGGGGTTGCGGGCCCGACCCAGGAGGTCGTCCTCGGTGATGCCCTTCGCCCCGAACTCGGGGGTGTTGGTCTTGCCGAAGACGACCAGGCCGGCGTCGAGGAAGCGCTGGGTGACGACCGCGTGCTCCTCGGCGACGTCGTTCGCCAGCGCGTGGGAGCCGCTGGTGGTCGGGAAGCCGGCGTACTCCTGGAGGAGGTCCTTGACCAGGAACGGAACGCCCGCGAAGGGCCCCGTGAGCGGCTCGGCGGCGCGTGAGTCGGCCTCGTCGTCCAGCGTCCGGACGACCGCGTTGATCTTCGGGTTGACCTGGTCGGCGCGCTGTCGCGCCAGGGCCAGCAGCTCGGCCGCGGTGACCTGCTTGTCCGCGACGAGGGCGGCGAGGTCGGTGGCGTCGGCGGCGAGGTACTCGTCGAGGTTCACGCCGCGAGTGTAGGAGCGGACGACGCTCACCGGGAGGGCCGAGCAGACCGGTCGCTGCTCGGCTCGCGGGCGTCAGGCCGTGTAGACGCCCGTCGCGAAGAGCTTCGCCTCGCGACCCCGGCGACGGGTCAGGCCGTCGGAGGCCACCTTCTGGCCGTCGATGGTGACCTTGTTCCACCGCTTGAGCTGGGTGGGCACCGCCTCGGGATGGCCGTCGTTGAGCTTCTTGAGCAGCGTCGAGGTCTCGAAGTTGCCGACGCCGACGTTGAAGGTGAAGGAGACGAGCGCGTCGAACTGGGCCTGGGTCAGCGGCACCTTCACGTTGCTGGCCACCGAGTCGATCATCGACTTCGCGTCGTTGCGCAGCATCGTGGTCGCCCGAGCGCGGGTGATCCCGTTCTCGAGGCCGCCCTCGGTCGGGCGACAGTTGCCCAGGTGCACGAGGTGCCCGACTCCGATCGTGCAGTGTCCGGCCTGGTCGTTGTAGAGCGTCGAGCTGAAGCCCTCGAACTCGATGATGAAGTCCTCACCGCGAGGACTGAGGGTCAGGGTCGAGGGCGGGGCTCCGGCCCGGGTGAACTGCCGCTGCGGGAAGAGGACGGCGAACTGCTTCGGTCCGAGCACCCCGTCGGCGTCGTCGACGTCGCCGATCGAGAGCTGCCACGCCCGGACGGCGGCGACCGTGGCGTCGTCGTACGCGCCGGTGAGATCGAGACCGGCGTCGATGACGTGGTTGAGCCGGTGCTGCAGCTGACGGACCGACTGGTTCTTGCGGCCAGGCACCAGCTGCGCGAGGTCGACGCGCGGCCGCTTCGTCGCGGGCTGGTCGGGGTCGGGCGACATCACCCGGGAGACCAGTCCGCCGTTGTCGGGCTGGGCATGGCCGTCGGCGCCGTCGTCGATCCGGTGGTCGGAGCTCGGCACGGCACCGGCACGGACCTCGTACCGCCTCGTCGGGAAGAGCAGCTTGGCGGTCAGCTCGCCGCCCGACCCGGACGCGGGATCGAACATCGCCCCGTCGGCGCCGGCGCCCGAGAAGTGCGCCACCCGTGACTGGAAGCGGGCAACGGCCCGCTTCGTCGCGGCGTCGTAGGCGCCCGAGACCTCCAGGCCGGCGTCGAGCACCTCGTTGAGCCGGCGCTGGAGGGCCCGGACGCTCTCGGAGTCGGTGTTGCCGACGAAGAGGGCGCGGTGGAACACCCGCTGGCTGGCACCGTTCGCCGGCAGGCCCTGCGGGTTGCCGGGCGTGCCGAGCGGGAAGTTCGGCTCGAACCAGCCGAGGTACTCCAGGTTCAGGGAGTCCTCGATCTGGGCCAGCGAGAGCGGCCGCACCCGGCCGCCGTCGAGGTCGTTGTTGGCGAGGACGATCACCGCGTCCGGACCGGACCGGACCACGGTGGCGATGTGCCCGAACCTGCCAGGGTTCCCGAAGATCGCGAGACCCCCGACCGGCGGCTTGCGATCGCCGGGGTGCTTGAACTCCTTCTTGGCGGTGTTCCAGAAGTCCGAGACGTCGTTGTCACCGTCGCCGTTGGCGTCCACGACGTTGCTGAAGGCGTAGCCGTACGCGCGGGCGGCCAGCCGCAGGCAGAACTGCTTCCAGGTCGTGGTGTCCCTGTCCTTCTCACCGTTGAGGAAGGTGATCGCGTCGTCGACGCTCCAGGGAGTCTCGTGTGTCGGGCTCTTGTCCATCGGGATCCCCTCTCCACCCTCGATCGTCCTACCGCCAGACGCCCGAGGGCATGGGTCACCGGGGCCATCCGGCGAGCGCCCACGCATAGACCCACCCGCAGACGTCCCACCGACTTCCCCGAACTTGGGCTTGCGGCCCGTCATCCCGCCGCACCCCCGCTGGCTACGGGAGCGAGCATGGCGGCATGTTCGGGATGCCATCGCCTCAGTTCGCCCTGAAGCACCGAGGTCACTTGGAGTACCTGCCTCGGGAGCGGAAGGCCAGTGGCGATGTCTCCGAGCAGCTGGTCCGATCGCGGTGCCAATGTGGGTGGATCGGTCCTGCGCGCAGCTCGCAGACCGTGGCGGGCGGCGACCAGATGGATCACCTGCAGAACCGCTGGAATGAGCGGGTGGACGCGCAGAACGACGTACAGAAGTCGACATCGCGCGACGAGCCGAGCGGGGCGTAGCCGCGTCCGACCGACTTCTGTACGTCGTTCTGCCGGCGCCGTGACGCAGGCGTCCTTTGACTTCGAGTACTCGAAGTTCCTAGCGTCGTGGACGTGAGCTCATCGATCCGGAACACCTACACGATCGCCGAGGCCGCCGCCCTCTCCGGGCTGCCGGCCAGCACGCTCCGCTACTACGAGCAGATCGGGGTCATCACGCCGATCAGCCGCGGGGCGAGCAGCCGGCACCGGGTGTACGACGAGGAGGACCTCGACCAGCTCGTCTGGATCGCCTGCCTCGCCGCGACCGGGATGTCGGTCGGCGACATGCGTCAGTACGTCGCCAACGGGCCGCTCGGCCCGGAGGCGGCCGGTGACCAGATCGAGCTGCTCCAGGAGCAGCAGCGGCGCCTCGAGCAGGAGGCCGAGGCCATCGCGCTGAGGCAGCGCTACGTGCGGCTGAAGATCGACTACTGGCACGCGGTCCAGGCGGGCGACGACGCCCGCGCCGAGCTGATCGGCTCCGAGGCCCGCTCGCTCGCCGACGAGCTCGCGACCACCAAGACCCCCAAGCAGACCCAGAAGAGGAACAAGTGACGATGCAGGTCCACGCCTACGCCGCTCCCGCGGCCGGCCAGCCCCTCGCCCCCACCACCATCGAGCGCCGCGACGTCGGCGCCAACGACGTGCTGATCCAGATCCAGTACGCCGGCATCTGCCACTCCGACATCCACACCGTCAACGGCGACTGGGGCCCGCAGCCCTTCCCGGTCGTCCCGGGCCACGAGATCGTCGGCGTCGTGACCGAGGTCGGCGACGGTGTCACCAGGCACGCCGTCGGCGACCGGGTCGGCGTCGGCTGCCTGGTCAACTCCTGCCGCGAGTGCGTCAACTGCCTCAAGGGCGAGGAGCAGTACTGCCTCAACGGCGCCATCGGCACCTACGCCGCCACCGACCGCGACGGCACCACCACGCAGGGCGGCTACTCCACCCACGTCGTGGTCGACGCCGACTTCGTCGTCTCGGTGCCCGACGGGCTCGACCCCGCGGCCGCCGCGCCGCTGCTGTGCGCCGGCATCACGACGTACGCCCCGCTCCGCCACTGGAACGCCGGGCCTGGCAAGAAGGTCGCGGTCGTCGGCCTCGGCGGCCTCGGCCACATGGCCGTGAAGATCGCCCACGCCCTCGGCGCCGAGGTGACCGTGCTGTCGCAGTCGCTGAAGAAGCAGGAGGACGGGCTGCGACTCGGCGCCGACGACTACGTCGCGACGTCCGACCCGGAGGCGATGAAGGCACTGCGCAGCCGCTTCGACCTGATCATCAACACGGTCAGCGCCAGCATCGACATCAACGCCTACCTCAAGCTGCTCGCCGTCGACGGCACCCTCGTCAACGTCGGCGCCCCGCCGGAGCCGCTCCCGGTCAACGCGATGACGCTGATCAGCGGCCGTCGCTCGTTCGCGGGCTCGGCGATCGGCGGCATCGCCCTCACCCAGGAGATGCTCGACTTCTGCGCCGAGCACGGCCTCGGCGCCGAGATCGAGGTGATCTCCGCCGACCAGGTCAACGAGGCCTACGAGCGGGTGCTCGCCTCCGACGTCCGCTACCGCTTCGTCATCGACACCAGCACCCTCGGGGCGTCGGCATGAAGGTGACGCGCAGCGCCGGCCAGACCGGCCGCGGGCCGGCGGACTGGTTCACCGGCGACGTCTACATCGACGGCATCCGCAGCCAGGACGACCAGTCGGCGGTGGCCTGCGCCCACGTGCGCTTCACCCCCGGCGCCCGCACCGCCTGGCACCACCACCCGAAGGGCCAGACGCTCTACGTCACCGACGGCATCGGGTACGTCGCGCGCCGCGGTGGCGAGGTCACCGAGATCCGTCCGGGTGACGTCGTCTACATCGAGCCGGGCGAGGAGCACTGGCACGGCGCCACGGCCGACCGTTTCATGGCGCATGTCGCGATCCAGGAGGCCGACGCCGACGGCCAGGTCGTCACCTGGCTCGAGCACGTCACCGACGAGGAGTACGGCGGCTAGCGGGATGCCGCGAATCCGTCAGCCGGAGGTCCGATCGGCGGTGCCGCGACTGAGCGCCAGGTGACCGCCGAGCAACCCCGCGCCGGCCATCACGGCGTTGCCCGCGGCGGCCAGCCTCGCGCCGGAGCCGTGCCGGCCACGAGCACGTGCCACCAGCGAGCCGAGGAGCAGGAGGGTCGCGGCATCGGTGCCGAGCGCATGCACGGCACCGATCCGCCGCTCCGTGCCCACCATGCCCGCCCAGTCGCCAGCTCCGGCGAGGGCGGTCGGCACGGAGGCGAGGAGCCCCACCCCGACCAGGGTGGTGGCGCCGCGCCGCGACCCGGATCCTCCGGCCGCGTCGAGGATGGACGCGCCGAGCCAGCAGCCGAGCGTCACGTCCGTGAGTGCCGGATGGGCCGAGTGGCCGAGGACATCGGTGTGCAGCGGGCTCTGCCGGGCCCAGGAGAGCAACGGGCCGTACACCAGCGCCTGGGCGTCGGCCAGTCGCTCCGAGAGGGGGCTCTGGCCCACTGCACGGATCGCCCGTTGCGGCAGGGGCACCGGTGGCACCCGACCACGGTACGCCGTCGCGGCGGTCAGCGGGGCCTGGCGGCCGCCCGTCGGTAGATCGCCGACAGGCGGTCGACGTGGTCGCTCGGACGTGCCGACGACTCCACACGCCGTCGGCCCGCGCGGCCCAGCTCCAGCGCGCGGTCCGGGTCGTCGAGCAGCGCGCGCAGCGCGAGTGCCAGAGCGTCCGCGTCACCGCTGCGGACCACGAGCCCGTCCACCTCCGGCGAGACGAGCTCGGGCAGACCGCCGAGGTCACTGACGACGACGGGGACCCCGCTCGAGTGCGCCTCGAGCACCGACATCGGCAGGTTCTCCAGCCACCGGGACGGTACGGCGGAGACGGTCGCCGAGCGCAGCAGCGCCAGCGCCTCAGTGCGCGCCACCTGACCCGTGAAGGTGACCCGGCCCCCGGCCACCTCGGCCGCATGCCGCTCCAGCTCCTGACGCTGGGGTCCCTCACCCACCACGACGAGTCGGGCGTCGGGCAGCCGAGCCATCGCGTCCAGCAAGACGTCCACCCCCTTCTCACGCGAGAGCCGACCGACGAAGACGACCGGTCCCCCGGCCTGCTTCTTGACGGGGATGGCTGAGGAGTCGACGGGGAAGCCGAGCTGCTCGAGCCGATCGGGGTAGACCCCGGCAGAGCGGATCATCTCCCCCAGGAATCGGCTCGGGCTGATGAACACGTCGACGGGGTCGTAGAGGTGGAGCGTTCGGTGGAGTCGTGCCTCGAGGGCCACCAGTGCACTGCTGCTGAGCGAGCCCTTGCAGCGCGTCTCGACAGCGTGCCGGAAGTGTCCGTCCAGGCACTTGGTGCAGATCTCGTCCCCGGCGAGGAAGTGGTACGACGGGCAGGCGAGCTTGTAGTCGTGCAACGTCATCACGACCGGCGTGCCGTGGCTTCGCAGCGCGGCCAGGATCGAGGGCGACAGGTGGTGGTAGATGTTGTGGACATGGGCGACATCCGGCTGGAAGTCGTCGAGGAACCTCGCGAGGCTCCGCCGGCAAGTCTCCGACCACAGGGTGCGCGCGGCCGCGCGAGCTCGCGGGATGACGCCGGGCGGCGGCGGTTCGAGCTCGATGAAGGGCGCGAGCCCGGATCGTCCGTCCCCTGGCGGCCGGCCGGGCGACGCCATCCCCCAGAAGGCGACCGTGGCGCCATGAGCGGTCTGGAGCTCTGCGACGGCGTACATGTAGCCCTCGGCGCCGCCGCGGCGGTCCAGGTACTTGTTGATGTGCAGGATCCGTGTGCCCATGGGCTGAACCAGCTACCGGTCGACGCTCGGTCGTTCGGATGCTAGTCCTTCGCCGCGAACGCTCCTAGCCTCTGACGGGACGACGTCTCGGCTCGTCATCCCTCCCGCAGAGAGGACCCGATGACCGCCCGACCGGCGGTGACCGCCGTGATCCCCACCTTTCGACGTCCGCGGCTCGCGCTGCGGGCGGTGCGCAGTGTCGTCGCGCAGCAGTACGCCGGCCAGGTCGAGGTCGTCGTGGTGGCCGACGACGGCGACCCACCGGCCCTGCCGCTCGACGTACCGCCGACGCGCTCCCTCCGGGTGATCACGAACCATCGGCGGCCGGGACTCGCCGGGGCCCGCAACAGCGGGATCGAGGTCGCCTCGCACGACCACGTCGCGTTCCTCGACGACGACGACTACTGGCTCCCGGGCAAGCTCACGGCACAGATGGATCTGCTGGACCGGTCGCCCGACGCGGCGCTGGTCGGCAGCGCGATCCTGGCCGACGACGGTCGCCGCAGCCACGAGCGCCTGGTCCCCGTCGACCCGGTGACCCACGCCGACCTGCTCCGCGACCGGCTGGCAGGGCTCCACTCGAGCAGCCTCCTCTTCCGCAAGGAGGCCCTGACCGGGGCGATCGGCATGGTCGACGAGGACATCCCGGGCAGCTACTGCGAGGACTGGGACCTCCTCCTCCGCGCCTCGGCGGTCGCACCGATCCCGGTGGTGAACCGTCCCCTGGTCCGGGCGACCTGGACCGGAGAGTCCTACTTCCTCGGACGGTGGGAGGCCTACGCCGCCGGGCTCGAGTACCTCGTGGCCAAGCACCCCGACCTACGTCGCGACGCCCGTGGGCACGGGGCGATCGCCGGCAAGATCGCCTTCTCCCGCGCGGCGGCCGGTGATCGACGCGCAGCGATCCGATGGGCGAGCGAGTCACTGCGCAGGGACCCGTCGCAACGCAGGTCCTGGCTGGCCATCGCGGTCGCCCTGCGGCTCGTGTCGGCCGACCGTGTCGTGGCGATCGCCCAGAGCCGGGGCAAGGGCATCTAGCCCCACGGGCGAAAAGTCGTTGAACGGTTCGAGCCGCCATGGCAGGCACCTGGCTGCGTTGACATCGCTGGAGTGACGCCCGGTAGCCCGGCGCGACGCCGCCCTGCCAGGCACGCACCTGACGGCAGCAACCATCCAGATACTTTCCACCCGCGGCGCTAGTTCGCAGCGCGCGGCCTCGTCCCGAGTGCCGCCGCCACCATCATGATGGGCAGGCCGTAGGGCACCACGCCGTAGTAGGCCAGCTCCACGACGCTGACCAGCAGCACCGTCGCAGCTGCGACCGACACCACGTCGCTCCGTTTCCGGGCCTGCCAGAACGCGATCAGGAACCAGCCGATGAACGCCGCGGTGGCGACCGGGCCGTTGGAGACCAGGAGCATCCAGAACTGCCCCTGGGTGCCGACGGGAGGCTGGTCCGGGTTCTCGGTCTGGACAGGGACGCCGTAGCCGAAGACCGGAGAGTCCGAGACCAGGCTCAACGACTGGTGGTAGAGGTAGGCCCGGGTCGAGGTGCTGTTGTCGTCACCGGCGACCCGGTGCTCGAGCCGCGCTGCGGCGACCGCGTTGAAGACGACGGCAGCGGCGACGGCACACAGGACGAGGACCACGAGTGCGGCCAGGCGTCCGCGCCAGGCCAACCGGAGTGCGACGTACACCCCGGCGATCGACAGTCCCAGCAGCATGCCGCGGTTGAGGGTGAGGAACGCGACGACAGCCGAAGCGGGCAGCAGGACCGCCAACGCCCAGAACCGCAGCGTCCCGCGGACCTGGAGGAGGTACGCCACGACGAAGGGCAGCAACAGCGAGTAGACGCTCCCCCAGTTGTTGGCGTAGAGGAACGGCGCGCTCGGCCGGGCGGCGATGCCGAGGTAGGAGTCCGGGTTGTACTGGGCGAACCGACGCACCACCATCTGGTTGATGAAGTCGATCCCGACGATGTTCCCCGGCATGAGCTGCAGCAGGTAGAACAGCGGGGTCTTGAGCCTTCCGGTCGGGAGCAGCAGCCCCAGGACGCCGCCGACCAGCGTCCAGATCCAGTACGCCGTCAGCGCCCCGCAGACCCGTCGGTCGGTCAGGACCCTGGCGTTGTAGACGTAGAGGAAGATGACCGTCGCGGCGGCGTACTCCGCGGCCCGGTAGACGAACTCGATCGCATCGTTGCGGGCGTCGAGCATGACGCCCGAGGCCAGCATCCAGAGCAGGAAGAGCATCCACACGCCGAAGCCCCGCGGCACCTCGAGGTGGTCGACCAGGGCGAGGTAGGCGACCATCACGATCGCCATCGCGACCCAGACCAGGTCCGCGAGGCCCACCGCCCACCAGAGCATGAACGGACCGAGCAGGACGTACACCGGCCACGCTGGAAGCGCCGCCACGTGCGCGTCCGTGACGCGGACCGGCAGCTCGCGGCGTTCCGTGCCCGAAACGATCGCCACACCGCACTCCTGGCCGAGATCTGCGGTGTCAGGCTAGCCCCGTCCCACCGTGATCCGCGGCCTCCGGGGACGACTACCCGATATCGACGAAATCACCGACGACCGCGCCACTCACGACCGACGCGAACCACCATGAAGACCGCTTTGCCTCCATCGCCGGCTTCCGTGCGGAGTGTCTCGTGGACTATCAGAAGATCGCGTGCTGGGGAGACAGCCAGACCTACGGCGCTCGCACCTACGGCTGCTACCCGCTGTATCTCACCCAGCTGCTGAATCGAGACACCCACTACGTCTGGCAGGCGCTCAACCTCAGCACGAACGGGCACACCGCTCGCGACCTGTGGTTCCGGCTCGGTCCCGAGCTGATGGGGATGCACGACGTCCACATCGCGTGCGTGCTCATCGGCGCGAACGACGTCGGCGAGGAGACGCCACTCGACATCTTCGAGGAATACCTCCAGCAGGTGCTCGACGCGTTGCGCATCCACGGCTTCCGGGTGACCTTCTGCGGAGAGATCCCCCCGGTCTGGCCCGACGGTCACGCGTTCTTCCCTGCAGAGACCGTCGAGCGGCGCGCGATCTACAACGAGAGCCTGCGCAAGATCGTGCGCGATCGCCCCTCAACGGTCCTGGTCGAGCTCGGTGACCTGTCCGCCGACTGCTACACGGACCCCGTGCACTTCAACGAGTCGGGCAACCTGGCGGTCGCCCGCGCGTTCGCCGACGCGATCCGCGAGCACTAGGGACAGCTGTGCGTCTCGCCGTGGTCCAAGGCACGCGACCGGAGATCGCGAAGAACTACTCGATCGTCCAGGCCCTCGAGGGCACGGGCACGCCGTACGAGGTCTTCCACACCGGTCAGCACTCGCGGCAGGACATGTGCGACGAGGTCTATCGCGACATGGGCTACGAGCCCAGCCGGGTCTTCCCCGGCAGCTACCGGCTGGGGCGCGTGATCGACTGGCTCCAGGACTGCTTCCGCCGCGACGGCATCACCGCCGTCATCGTGAACGGCGACACCGCCGCAGCCCTGGTCGGCGCGATCGCAGCGTTGTACATCGACCTCCCCGTCGCCCACGTGGAGGCCGGGCTCCGGTCCGGCGATCCGCTCATGCTCGAGGAGCGCAACCGGATGATGGTCGACGAGATCGCCCACCACCTCTTCGCCTACACCTCCTACGAGGTGGACGTCCTCGCCCGCAACGAGAACATCCGCGGGACCGTGCACCTCGCCGGGAACACGACCGTCGACCTGCTCCACGACTTCGCTCACCGCATCGGTCCGCCGGACGACACGAGCCCCTACGTGTTCGTCACGCTGCACCGCAAGGAGTTCACCGACGTCCCGGACCGGATGACGCAGGTCTTCGGCGCGCTGGCCTCCTTGGCGGAGGGTCCGCGGCGCGTCGTGTTCGCCATGCACCCGCGCACCGCGGACGCCATGTCGCAGCACGGCATCGCGAGAGACGTCCTCGGCGACGTGGAGGTCCGCCCGCCGGTCGGGGTGTTCGAGTCGCTCTCCCTGCAGCGGTACGCCGACGTCGTCCTGACGGACAGTGGCTGCGTCCAGGAGGAGGCCTACCTGCTCGCCACTCCGTGTGTGACGATCCGCGAGAACACCGAGCGTCACCTGACGGTGTCGAACGGCGCCAACGTGCTCACCGGCTTCTCCCCCGACCTCATCGTGGGCGCGGCTCAGGCCGCGGCGCAGACCGGTCGCGGGTCGTGGCCGCCGATCTACGGCACTCCCGGAACGGGTGCGCGGATCGTCGACGTGATGTCGGCGGCCGACGGAACGCGCCCCGCCCAGGCCGTCCGCAGCGAGCAGAGCGTCGCGGTCCCATGACCACGCCGATCCGGATGGCCGCCTTCGGGTTCCGCGGGCTGGACGACGTCGAGGGAGGCATCGAGACCCACGCGCGTGAGCTCTACCCGCGCTTGGCCGCACTGGGCCTCGACGTGCAGGTCCTCGTCCGCTCGCGGTACGCCGGTCCTGGGTCGACCACCGCCCGTCGGGGCGATGACGTCGCGGTCGTGCCGCTGTGGGCGCCGACCGGCAAGGGCATCGAGACGGCCGTCCACGCGGCGATCTGCACGGCGTACTGCCTGGTGCGGCGTCCCGACGTGGTGCACATCCACGGGATCGGTCCCGGCGCCTTCGCGGGCCTCCTGCGCATCGTCGGCACGCGAGTGGTCGTCACCCACCACGGTCAGGACTACGACGCGACCAAGTGGGGTCCGCTGGCCCGCCTGGCGCTCCGTGTCAGCGAGCGCATGAGCGTCCGTGGCGCCTCCGCGATCATCGCGGTCTCCAGGAACATCGCGGACTCCCTGCGCCTGCGCTTCGATGCCGGGGCAGTGGTGATCGGCAACGGCATGCCGGCATGGTCGGCTGCGCCGCCGGCGCCCGACGAGCCTGCTGAGGTCCCGGCGGCGTCGCCGTACGTCCTGATGGTCGGACGGATCACCAAGCACAAGCGGGTGCTGGACGTCGTCGAGGCGTTCCGGCGCCTCCCCGACGCCGACGTCCGCCTGGTGCTCTGTGGTGAGGCCTCGGACGAGGATCCCGACGCGGTGGCCGTCGAGCGGGCGGCGGCGGCCGATCCGCGCATCGTGGTGACCGGCCACGTCGAACACGATCAGCTCGCCCGGGTCTACCGAGGTGCGGCCTGCCTGGTGATGGCGTCGAGCTACGAGGGACTCCCCCTCGTCGTCCTGGAGGCGATCCGCGCCGGGTGCCCCGTCCTCGTCTCGGACATCCCGGCGCACGTCGAGCTCGACCTCGCCCCGTTCCAGTACTTCGCGGTGGGCGACCTCGACGACCTGACCGACCGACTGGCGCGGCTGCTGCGGCTCCCGGTGAAGGACGCGACGTCGGTGCAGGCGATGCGGGTGGACGACCCGCGCTTCGACTGGGACCACATCGCTCGCGCGACAGCCGCCGTGCTCACGACCCCGACCACCACCACCCGCAGGGTCGCCCGGCGTCACCGGCCCGGCCTGCGGGCCACCGACCTGAAGGGAACCCGGACATGACGGGACACCCGATCACCCAGCGCGGCGACATCCGGATGGGCTACCGGTGCAACGCCCGGTGCGGCTTCTGCTACTACCAGGAGAAGCTGGACACCCCGGTCAACGAGGAGCCCACCACCGACGAGCTCGTGGAGCGGTTGCGGTTGCTGCGACGGCACGGCGCCACCGAGGTCGAGTTCACGGGTGGCGAGCCGACGATCCGCAAGGACCTGCCCGACCTCATCGCACTCGCCCGCTCCATGGGGTTCGTCAATGTCTCGGTGATCTCCAACGGGATCCAGATGTCGCGGCTGCCCTACACCGCGTCGCTCGTCGAGGCGGGTGCCAACGACTTCCTCCTGTCCGTCCACGGCCACACCGCCCAGCTGCACGACTCGCACACCAAGATCAGGGGGAGCTTCGACCGGATCATGCAGGCGATGGCGAACGTCAAGGAGTGTGGGGTCCGCTGCCGGACCAGCACGACCGTGACCGCCCAGAACCACCAGGACCTCACGGCGATCTGCGGTCACCTGATCGAGCACGGGGCCGACGGCATGCACCTGGCGGTGTTCAGCCCGGTCGCCCAAGCCCTCGCCGTCGATCAGGGCATGGCGATCTCCTACCCGGACGCGGCGACCGCGATCAAGCAGGCGATCGACGCCCACCTCCACCACCTGCCGCCCGTCAGCGTGAAGTACATCCCGTTCTGCTTCATGGTGGGCTACGAGCAGTACGTGATGAACCTCTACCAGCAGAGCTTCGACTCGGACGACTGGAACTACTACTGGAGCAACAAGCTCCGGCACGCGGACCGCCCGGTCAAGCGGTTCCTGTTCGACGTTGCGGCGCTCGGCGGAGCCGCCTTCCTGCGGAACCGGAGGTTCGCTGCCGGTTACGGAGTAGCCGGGCTCAAGACCCTCGGCTTCACCCGCGGCGTCGAGATGCTCCGCAAGGAGCGCCCGGCCGCCTGCCGCGAGTGCCGCTACGACGCCGTCTGCGACCACCTGTGGAAGGGCTACGTCGCCACCTACGGGACCGAGGACATCGTGCCGGTCTCCGGCGCGAGGGTCGTCGACCCAGCCTGGTCGTACGTGATCCCACGGAGCAGGACGACCGGTACCCCGCTCCCGGACGGCGAGCCGCCACCACACCGACGCCTGCTGCCGGTGGTCACCCCGTGATGACTGCCCCGGGCGGGGTCGTGGTCACCGGCGCCGCGCGCGGCATCGGTCGCGCCTCTGTGGTGCAGCTGGCCGGGCGTGGCCTCCACACCTTCGCCGGCGTCCGCGACGAGGCGGACGCAGCGGCTCTCTCGACGATCGACGGCGCAGTGACCCCGCTGCCGCTCGACGTCACCGACGCCGACCAGGTCCACCTCGCCGCCGAGCTGGTGCGCGAGGAACTGGGTGGGAGACCCCTCCACGGCGTGGTCAACAACGCCGGTCAGATGCTGTCCGGCCCGTGGGAGTACGTCCCTGCCGCCGACCTCCAGCGGCTCGTCGACGTCAACGTGGTCGGGCCCCTCCGGGTGGTCCAGGCGTTCCTCCCGCTCCTGCGCGAGTCCCGGGGGACGGTCGTCAACATCGGCTCCACGAGCGCTCGGATGCCCGGCCGGTTCGTCGGGCCCTACGCCGCCTCGAAGGCGGCCCTGGAGGCACTGAGCTCGAGCCTGCGTCTCGAGCTCGCCGATGCGGGCGTCTCGGTGTCGGTCATCGAACCCGGGGCGGTCGCCACCGGGTTGTGGGAGCACGAGCGGGACGCGCACGCACACTGGGCCGCGGCACTTCCCGCCGATGGGCGCGACCACTACGGCCGACGCGCGGCCTCGCGGGGCACGAAGCTCGCGGACGTCGGCGTGGGCGGTCTCGGCCCCGAGGAGGTGGCCGCGGTGGTCGCCGACGCGGTCACCTCGTCCCGGCCCCGCCCGCGCTACGTGGTCGGCGGACGCGCGCGGACCCTCGTCCTGCTCGGACGGGTGCTGCCCGAGCGGGCCGTCGTACGGCTCCGGAGCTGACGACCGATGAAGGTCCTGATCACCGGCGGCGCCGGCTTCATCGGGAGCACCATCGCGTCCGCTGCTGAGGACCGCGGCCACCAGCCGATCGTGCTGGACAGCTTCGTCACCGGCCGACGCGAGTTCGTCCGAGGTCGCACCGCATATGAGGGCTCCGTCTCCGACGCCGACCTGGTACGACGGATCTTCGCCCACCACCCTGACATCCACGCCGTCGTCCACTGCGCGGCGCTCGTCGTTGTTCCCGACTCGGTGTGCGAGCCGATGCGCTACTACGAGGCGAACGTCGTGGAGACCCTGCGCCTCCTCGACACCCTCGTCGAAGTCGGGTGCCGCCGGCTCCTCTTCAGCAGCTCGGCCGCCATCTACGAGCCCGGCGGCGACTTCAGCGTCGACGAGGACTCGGCGATCTCCCCCCAGAGTCCCTACGCGCGGACCAAGGCGGTGGTCGAGGGGATGCTGCGCGACGTCGCGGCTGCGACGCCGCTCCAAGTGATCTCCCTGCGCTACTTCAACCCCATCGGCGCCGATCCGCGGCTCCGCACCGGAGTGCAGGTGCCGGAGCCGACGCACGCCCTGGGGCGTCTCATCCAGCTCTCCCGGCAGGGCAGGCCCTTCTCGATCACCGGCACCGACTACCCGACCCGGGACGGCACGGGGATCCGGGACTACGTGCACGTGTGGGACCTGGCGAGAGCGCACCTCGACGCCATCACCCGCTTCGACGCCGCCCTCGCGGGCGAACGCTGCGCAGCCATCAACCTGGGCACCGGGCGGGGCACGACCGTCAGGGAGCTGGTCGCGGCCGTCGAGACGGTTGTCGGGCAACCCGTCGAGGTCGCGATCGCTCCTCGTCGTCCCGGCGATGTGGCGGGCGCGTTCAGCCGCAGCGACCGGGCGCAGCACCTGCTCGGCTGGGTCCCGCGACACAGCCTCGAGCAGGGGATCGTCGACACGCTCGCCTGGCTCGCCCGGCGACCCCAGGTGCTCCGCGACCTGTCGGATCGGCGGACGGCAGAGGTCGGACCGCCGTAGCCCCTGCCACCGCCGGCTAGCTCGGCGTCACCTGCACCACGTTCGAGTAGTCCGCGGACACCTGGCTGCCCTTGCCGGACTGGATGCGGTAGTCGAAGGTGTGGCCGGGCGGCAGCCCCTGGTCGGTGAAGGTCGTGCCGGCCACGCCGTACGGCCGGCGCTGCCAGTCCTCGCCGGTCGTGACGTCGCGGACCCACACGATCGTGGTGGTCGCGCCGGGCGGCAGCGTCCAGGTCAGGACGGCTGCCCCCGGCGCGGGTGCGCCGGTCAGCTCGCCCGACTCCAGCGGCACCGGCTCCACGGCCGGCAGCGGCCGCGGGTAGTCGTCGCCGATGCCGAGCCCCGCCAGGGCATCGGCGACCGAGGCGGCGATCTTCACCTCCCCCTGGGCCGAGGGGTGGGCCGGGTCCCAGGTGTCGACGTCCTCGACGTAGTCCGCGGGCGCCTGCGCGACGACGACCCGGGAGTCGTCGGTGCTGCCCCGCTCGGCGAGGGCGGCCAGCCCGTCGTCGTACGCCGGGACGCCGGCGATCCACGACTGCGAGAGCTGGCCGAGCACGACGTCGACGCCGGGGTCGGCCGCCTGGGCGTCGGACACGAAGTCCCCGGCCTCGTCGAGGACCTGGTCGGGGGCGATCCCGGTGATGAGGTCGTTGACGCCGAGCAGCTCGACGACCACGTCGGGGTGGTAGGCCTCGACGAGGTCGCCGATCGGCCAGTCGGGGTCGGCGAAGCGCTTGCCCCAGCGGGCCGCGTGGTCGCGGTCGAAGTCGGGGTCGGTGTAGTCCTCGTTGGTCTCCCCCGGCGGCGGCCCGGCCAGCTTGTCCGTGGGCCCGACGAAGTCGACGTCCACCTCGTCGTCCTCGAGGTGCTGCCAGAGGCGGTAGCGCCACGTCCAGTCGCCCGCCGAGCCCTGGGTGACCGAGTCACCGACGATCAGCACCCGCACGGGCCGGTCGTCGTCCCCGCACGCGGTCAGCAGTGCGACGACGAGGAGCAGCCCGGCGAGGCGGGCGATCACCCCGCGAACCGGCGGCGGTACTGCTGCGGGCTCAGCCCCCGGACCTTGGCGAAGTGGTGGCGCAGGGTCGCGGCGTTGCCGAAGCCGACCTCGTCGGCGATCCAGTCGACGGAGTGGTCGGTGCGCTCCAGCAGCTCCTCGGCCGCCTGGACGCGCTGCCGGGTGACCCAGGAGTGCGGCGTGGTGCCGGTCTCGGCGCGGAAGCGGCGGGCGAAGGTGCGCGCCGACATGTGGTTGCGCCGGGCCAGCGTCTCGACCGACAGGTCGTCGGCGAGGTTGGCCACGATCCACTCGAGCAGCGGCCCGAGGGTCTCGGCGTCGCAGTCGGGCACCGAGCGGGCGATGAACTGCGCCTGTCCCCCGTCGCGGTGCGGCGGTACGACGATCCGGCGGGCGGTCGTCGCGGCGACCTTGGCGCCGAAGTGGTCGCGCACGAGGTGGAGCGAGGCGTCGATACCGGCGGCCGCGCCGGCGCCGGTGAGGATGTTCCCGTCGTGGCAGTAGAGGACGTCGGGGCAGACCCGCGCCTCCGGGTAGAGGTCGGCGAGACGGTCGGTGTAGCGCCAGTGCGTCGTGCACTCGCGGCCGTCGAGCAGCCCGGCGGCGCCGATCTCGAAGACGCCCGAGCAGTGCGCATAGATCGTCGCCCCGCGGGCGTCCGCCGCGCGCAACGCCTCGAGCACCTCCGGGTCGTGCTCGAGGAAGTCCCACTTCGGGCTCAGGCAGACCAGGTCGGCGTCCTCGGTCGCCTCCAGGCCTCGCTCGACGACCAGGTTGTAGTCGGAGCGGCCCTGCACGACGCCCGGCCTCGGCGTGCACACGCGGAAGTCGAAGACGGGGTTGTCGTCCTCGGGGTGGTAGGGCTCGCCCCACACCTCGACGAGGGAACCCAGCCCGAACGGCTCGGCCCCGTCCTGCACGATCACGGCCACCTTCTTCACGGCATCTGATCCTGCCGCAGAAGTGGCAGTAAATCAACGAACCCTGACTTTTCTGCCACTCGTGGCGGGATCTTCAGAAGCGCATGATTACTGCCATGACCTTCCTGATCCTGCTCCTCGTGGTCGCCGCCGCTCTCGCCGCCGCGACCGTCCACCTGATCCGTCACGACGGTCTCGGCCCTCAGCGCCGCCCCGCCTCCCACTTCGAGGACACCCGCTTCCTCTCCCCGCTCGCTCGCTGAGCGGTGGCCGGCCACGTCGCTCTCAGCGCGAGGCCGGCCACCCACGGCACCATCACCAGCAGTGAGAAGACCGCGTAGCCCAGCACCGCGCCCAGGGTGTTGCCGATCAGGTCATCGACATCGGCCACCCGCCCCGGACTGATCGTCAGGTCGCCGGCGAGCTGGACGAGCTCGATGCCGAGGCTGACCACGAGGCCGCAGACGGCGACCGCCCGCGCGGACCGGACCCCGGCGACCAGCGGCAGCAGCAGCCCGAACGGCACGAACAGCGCGACGTTCAGGACGATCCCGATCGGGTCCGCGACCGCGTCGACGAACGGCGTGAGGTGCAGCCACACCCGCCACGGCAACGGATCGTCGGTGTCGATCGGAAAGGGCAGCAGCACGTGGCCCAGCACACCCGCGACGTACCCGCTCGCCGCGACGCCGACCGCGGCCCGCAGCGGCGTCAGGCGTCCCTGCCGATGCAGCCACCACCACCCGGCCGCGATGGCCACCGCCGTCGCGGGGACGAGCACGGGCAGGGTGGGGATCTCGCCGGACGACACGGTCCGACCGTAGGCGCCGCCGCTGCCCCACCACCTCCGTCGCAGGTGCCGGGGGCTCGGCCGCAGGTACCGCAAGGCCGCACACGCAGAAGGCCCGCCCCGGCGAACCGGGGCGGGCCTTCTGCGTTGTTCAGGTGATCAGCCGATCACCGTGCGGTCACTGACCGCCGGTGAGCTTCTCGCGGAGCGCCTGCAGCGCCTCGTCGGAAGCGAGCGAGCCGCCCTGGTCGCCCTCGTCCTCGCCGGCACCGCCGGAGGAGTACGAGGTGGCCTCGCCGGCCTCGACCTCGGCCTGCTTGGCCTCGGCCTGCTGCTTGACGTGGGCCTCCCAGCGGGCGTGCGCCTTGGCGTACTGGTCCTCCCAGGTCGCGCGCTGCTCGTCGTAGCCCTCGAGCCACTCGCCGGTCTCCGGGTCGAAGCCCTCGGGGTAGACGTAGTTGCCCTGCTCGTCGTACGTCGCCGCCATGCCGTAGAGCGTGGGGTCGAAGTCCTCGACGTCCGCGGCGGCCGCGGTCTCGTTGGCCTGCTTGAGCGACAGCGAGATCCGGCGACGCTCGAGGTCGATGTCGATGATCTTGACCATGGTGTCGTCGTTGACCTGGACGACCTGCTCGGGGATCTCGACGTGACGCTCGGCGAGCTCCGAGATGTGCACCAGGCCCTCGATGCCCTCCTCGACGCGGACGAACGCACCGAACGGCACCAGCTTGGTGACCTTGCCCGGGACGATCTGACCGATCTGGTGGGTGCGGGCGAAGTGCTGCCACGGGTCCTCCTGGGTCGCCTTCAGCGACAGGGAGACACGCTCGCGGTCCATGTCCACGTCGAGCACCTCGACGGTGACCTCGTCGCCGACGGCGACGACCTCGGACGGGTGGTCGATGTGCTTCCAGGACAGCTCCGAGACGTGGACGAGACCGTCGACGCCGCCGAGGTCCACGAACGCACCGAAGTTGACGATCGAGGACACGACACCCTTGCGGATCTGGCCCTTCTGGAGCTGGGTGAGGAAGCCGTGGCGGACCTCGGACTGGGTCTGCTCGAGCCACGCACGACGCGAGAGCACGACGTTGTTGCGGTTCTTGTCGAGCTCGATGATCTTCGCCTCGAGCGTCTGGCCGACGTACGGCTGCAGGTCGCGGACGCGGCGCATCTCGACGAGGGAGGCCGGCAGGAAGCCGCGCAGGCCGATGTCGAGGATCAGGCCGCCCTTGACGACCTCGATGACGGTGCCCTCGACGACGCCGTCCTCCTCCTTGACCTGCTCGATCGTGCCCCAGGCGCGCTCGTACTGGGCGCGCTTCTTGGACAGGATCAGGCGACCCTCCTTGTCCTCCTTCTGGAGGACCAGGGCCTCGACCTTGTCGCCGACCTGGACGACCTCGTTGGGGTCCACGTCGTGCTTGATCGACAGCTCGCGCGAGGGGATGACGCCCTCGGTCTTGTAGCCGATGTCGAGCAGGACCTCGTCGCGGTCCACCTTGACGATGGTGCCGTCGACGATGTCACCGTCGTTGAAGTACTTGATGGTCTCGTCGATCGCGGCGAGGAAGTCCGCCTCAGAACCGATGTCGTTGACCGCAACCTGCGGCGCGTCGTAATCGGGAAGCGTGGAGATGGTGCTCGTCATAAGGAAGAGGTGTCCTTGGATGGATGGATGTCGTGCGGGCACGTCGAAGAGTCTGGTTTCACCACTCGAGAAGAGATAGCGAGCGAGGTTCCACTCCGTCTGGGAGCCAGGCAGACCTCCGGCGCAACTTAAAGACTACGCGGGGCGCACGACTCCCGTCCAACCGGCGGGAGGCGAGGTCGGACGGGGCGGCCCGGGCCAGGGTACGGCGCGGGCCGCGCGGACTCATCCCTGCTCGGGCCACCCGTGGTGCTCGGTGAGGTGCGCCTCGACGCGGGCGACGTCCTCGGGGCTGGGCAGGGCGTCGGTGATGGTCGTGATCTGCACCCCGATGTCGGCCGGCTGGGCGCCGTCGAGGGAGGCGATCTCCTGCGCGACGGCCCGGACCTCGTCCTCGCTGAGCCGCCGCCGCAGCAGCGCCAGGAGCGGGATGTAGTCCTTGGGCGGAACGCCGGAGGGGTAGCCCTCGCGCAGCCAGTCGAGGACGCCGCGCAGGCGGCCGGTGCCGGTGCTCTGGTCGGTCTCGTCGGTGCTCATGGGGTCACTCCTTGGCGACGATGGTCGGGTAGCCGTGCTCGAAGGAGACCGCCTTGCCGAAGCCGGCGGCGGCGATGATCGTGATGCCGAGCACGACCCCGGCGAGCACGACCAGGACGCAGAGCGCCCCGACGACGTAGCCCACCGGGTTGGCACGGGCGTGCGAGACCTCGGCGTCGCCGCCGGCGCCCCAGGCGAAGGCCCGGATCCCGAAGGCGTAGACCACCGGCAGGCCGGCGCCGAAGACCAGGCTGGCCAGCAGCACCTGCCAGGCACCGTCGAGCGCGAAGCCCAGGTTGTCGCTCATGCCGCCACCTCCTTCTCGCGGCGACGGCCCGCTGTCGGCGTGCCGTCCCAGTCGTCGTTGACGTTGGCGGCCGAGACCGGCTGGAGCTGCGACCGCAGGTAGATGAAGGTCGACGCGGCCAGCAGCAGGCCGAAGACCACCAGTGGGCCGGCGTAACCCCCGAGCAGGTCGCCGATCCACCAGGTGACCGCGCCGACCACGCCGGCGGCCGGCAGCGTGATGACCCACGCCACCACCATCCGCCCGGCGATCCCCCAGCGCACCTCGGCGCCGGGCTTGCCCACGCCGGTGCCGACGATCGAGCCGGTGGCCACGTGGGTCGTCGAGAGCGCGAAGCCGAGGTGGCTCGAGGCGAGGATCACCGCGGCCGAGGAGCTCTCGGCCGCCATGCCCTGCGGCGAGCGGATCTCGACGAGGCCCTTGCCGAGGGTGCGGATCACCCGCCAGCCGCCGACGTACGTGCCGGAGGCGATGGCGAAGGCGCAGCAGAGCTTCACCCAGAAGGGCACCGCGCCGGTGTCGGTCCAGTGGCCCGAGGCCAGCAGCGCGAGGGTGATGACGCCCATCGTCTTCTGGGCGTCGTTGGTGCCGTGAGCCAGCGAGACCAGCGAGGCGCTGCCGATCTGGCCCCACCGGAAGCCGGTCTCGGTGAACCGCTCGGCGATCCCGGCCGTCACCCGGAAGATCAGCCACGTCCCGACCGCGGCCACCAGGCCGGCGATCACCGGTGAGGCGATCGCGGGGAGGATCACCTTCCCGACCACGCCGTCCAGCTTGCTGCCGTCGCCGTTCCAGTTCACCCCGCTCCAGCCGAGCGCGGCGACCGCGCTGCCGATCAGCCCGCCGAAGAGGGCGTGCGAGGAGGACGACGGGAGCCCGAGGAGCCAGGTCGCGAGGTTCCAGAGGATGCCGCCGACGAGGCCGGCCAGGATGATCAGGAGCAGCGGATACCCGCCGTCGTTGATCAGGGACTCCTTCGGGCCGCCTTCACTGTCCTGGATCTTGATGACCGCGTTGGTGACCGTCAGGGCCACCTCCACGGACAGGAAGGCACCGACGAGGTTGAGCACGGCGGACAGGGCGACCGCGATCTTGGGTCGGAGGGCACCGGTGGCGATGGAGGTGGCCATCGCGTTGCCGGTGTCGTGGAAGCCGTTGGTGAAGTCGAAGGCAAGCGCCGTGACGATCACCAGCACGAGGATGAGGGTTGCGGCTGTCACGACCCCAACGTGCGCCGCGACGGTCCTCGGCACACCCCCTGGACGCAGAGTTCGCCCGCTGTTCACCTCCCCCGAGGCGGCCGGGCTACGCTCCCGGGCGTGGAGAACCATCCCCCCGTGCGGGTCGAGCGGCGCCCGGTCTCGGAGGAGGAGTCCCGCCGGGCCAACGGCCCCGACTGGGACCGGTACGCCGACGAGTACCAGTCCACCCACGGCGAGTTCCTCGGCGACGCCGGCTTCGTGTGGGGCCCCGAGGGCCTGACCGAGGCCGAGCTCGGCATCCTCGGCGACCTCGCCGGCAAGGACGTGCTCGAGGTCGGGTCGGGCGCCGGCCAGTGCTCGCGGTGGGTGCGCACCCAGGGCGGCCGCTCGTTCGGCCTCGACCTCTCCCACCGCCAGCTCCAGCACTCGCGGCGGATCGACGAGCAGTCCGGCATCCCGGTCCCGTCGGTGCTCGGCACCGCCACCGCGCTCCCCTTCGCCGACGACAGCTTCGACGTCGTCTTCTCCTCCTTCGGTGCACTGCAGTTCGTCAGCGACATCGCCGACGCCGTCGCCGAGACCGCGCGGGTGCTGCGCCCCGGCGGCCGCTACGCCTTCTCGATCACCCACCCGACCCGGTGGATGTTCCCCGACGACCCGTCCGAGGAGGGGCTGGTCGCGAGCCAGTCCTACTGGGACCGCACGCCGTACGTCGAGATCGACGACGCCACCGGCGTCGTGGCGTACGTCGAGCACCACCGCACGCTCGGCGACTGGGTGGCTCTGCTGGCGACCCACGGCTTCGTCATCACCGACCTGGCCGAGCCCGAGTGGCCGGCGGGCCACGAGCGGGTCTGGGGCGGCTGGTCAGGTGTTCGGGGACGCCTCACGCCGGGCACGGCGATCTTCGGTGCTCGACTGGGGCCTGTGACACACTCCCGCCGTGCGCCGACCTGACCGACTGCTGCTCGCCGGCGCCCTGATGATCCTCGCGCAGCTGCTCTTCCGTGGCTGGGCGCTCTGGGGATCGTGGTTCTACTTCGACGACCTCGCCTTCATGTCGCGGGCGCTGAACCAGCCGTTCGGGGCCGACTACCTCTTCGAGTCCTACGGCGGCCACCTGATGCCCGCGGGCTTCGCGATCGCCTGGGTGCTCACGAAGTGGGCGGTCTTCGACTGGGCGCCGTGGGCCGCGGTGATCCTCGCGCTCCAACTGATCGCCAGCATCGGCGTCTTCCGGCTGCTCCTGTCGATGTTCGGCCGCCGCCCGGTCGTCCTGGTGCTGCTGGCCGGCTACCTCGCGTGGGTCTTCACGCTGCCGGCCGGCGTGTGGTTCGCCGCCGGCATCAACCAGATCCCGCTCCAGATCGCGCTCGCCTTCGGCCTCACCGCCCACCTCGCCTACCTGCGCACCCACCGGGTCCGGCACCTCGTCGTCGCGCTCCTCTGGGTCGCGGCGGGGCTGCTCTTCTACGAGAAGACGATCCTGGTCCTCGGCATCTACGGGCTCGTGGCGCTCTGCTGGTTCAGCACCGGCAAGACGCCGCAGCGGCTGCGCGGGCTGTGGGACTCCTACCGGGTCGGCGTGATCGTGTACGTCGTGCTGGGCGCGGCCTACCTCGCGATCTACGCCCACTGGGGCCTCAACTTCTCCCCCGGCGAGACCGCCGACGTCTCCTGGGGCCCGATCGCCTGGAACCTGGTCGGGATCGCGATGAGCTCGGCCCTGGTCGGCGGCCCGATCGAGTGGCAGTCGCTGAACCCCGGAGGTCTGGCCGACCCCGCCGACGCCGTCCTCGTCATCTCCTGGGCCGCGGTCGCCGGCATCGTCTACTACGGCTGGCGCAGCCGGATGATCAGCAAGCGCGCCTGGTCGCTGCTGGCCTTCACCACCATCGGCAACGTCGCGCTGCTCGCCTCCGCGCGGGCGGGCGTGGTCGGGCCCGAGATCGCCCGGGAGTACCGCTACCAGAGCGAGGCGGCGCTGGTCGCCGTGCTCTCGATCGGGCTGGCCTTCCTGCCCCTGATCGGCGCCCGCGAGCCCAACACGGTGCGCGAGGACGCCCCGGCCGGCTACGAGGGCCGGCGCACCGTCGCGGCGGTCGGGGTGGTGGTCGCGGCCCTCAGCATCTTCTCGAGCGTGCGGTACGTCGCCCTGTGGCAGGACGACAACCCGAGCCGCGACTACCTCGACACCGTCGAGTCGAGCCTCGACGAGGCCTCCGCCGACGGCCCGGTCCCGCTGGTCAACGACGGCGTACCGCAGGCGATCCTGTGGTCCTTCCGCTACCCCGAGAACACCTACCAGCACCTCTTCAAGCCGTGGTCGGACAAGATGGTGTTCCCGACGTCGGCGATCGACGACATCTACGTCTTCGACGACGACGGGAAGCTGACCCGGGCCCGGCTCGTGCCCGCGCGGCAGATGGTCGAGCCCAAGGACGCCGACGCCTCCACCAAGGACTGCCCCTACCCGCTCGACCGGTCGCCGGTGACCGTGCCGCTCGACGGCCCCGTGATCGGCACCGGCTGGTGGGTCACCGTCGACTACGACGCCGACGTGGTCACCCCGGTCCGGGTCGTCGCGGGCGACGAGGCCTACGACCTCGACCTGCCCGCCGGCGAGCACACCCTGTGGGTGCAGGCGTCGGGAACCTTCCGCTCGGTCGTCTTCAAGTCCTTCCCCGACGACAGCGGCACCTGCGTCACCGACCTCGAGCTCGGCACCCCCTCGCCGCTCCCCGACCTCGGCAAGGACGGCGACTCGAGCGACGGGGACGACGAGACCGCCTCATGACGGCCGCCTCCACCGAGCCCACCACCGAGCCCACCGCGGAGCGGCGCCGGCCCCGCGAGACCTGGGTGCTGGCCGCGGCGCTCGCGCTGATCGTGGTCCACCTGGCCTACCGCGCCTGGGCGACGTACGGCGGCTGGCTGCACATCGACGACTTCAACTTCATCTCGCGGATGTTCCACGACGGCCTGGCGCCGTCGGTCGCGGCGCGCAGCTACTACGGCCACGTGATGCCGGCCGCGATGTACCTCTCCTGGCTCAACCAGTCGGTCTCGCCCTGGAACTTCCTGCTCCCGGCGACCGAGATGGTCGTGCTCCAGGCCCTGTGCGACCTGGGCATGCTCTACCTGCTGCGCACGCTCTTCGGGCTGCGACCGGGCATCCTGCCCCCGCTGGCCCTCTTCCTGGCGTCGGTCATCTCGCTCGAGGCGTCGATCTGGTGGGCGGCCGCGGTCAACCTGCTCCCCCTGCAGATCGCGCTCTTCTTCGGGCTCGCCGCGCACGTGGTCTACCTCCGCACCGGCCAGCTGCGGCACGCGGTCGCCGCGAACCTCTGGATCGCCGTCGGCATCGCCTTCAACGAGAAGACCGCGCTCGTCTACGGCGTCCTCGGCATCGTCACGCTCTGCTACTTCGCCACCGGCCGCTCCCCCGTCGCGCGGGTGCGCTCGGCGATCCGGGGGCGGCTGTCCGCACTGGCCATCTACATCGCCACGGGCGCGGCGTACGTCGCGGTCTACCTGCTCGTCGGCCGGGACTTCCGGGCCTCGGCACCGGTCAGCTACCCCGTCCTCGGCACGCTCGACAAGATGGTGCGCGAGGCCTACGTGCCCGCGCTGCTGGGCGGTCCGGTGCGGTGGTGGCGGGTGCCCGAGCAGCCCTTCTCCTTCGCCCAGCCCGGTGACGCGGTCGCCTACCTCGCGCTCGCGCTGGTGCTCGTCCTGCTGTGGGAGATCCGCAAGCACCGGCGCCGGTCGCTGCGCGGGCTGTGGGTGCCGGGCTACTTCCTGCTCATCGACGTGGCCCTGGTGCTGCTCACCCGGGCGAGCGTCTCGGGTCCGCTGGTCGGCCTCGACTACCGCTTCCAGGGCGAGCTCGCGGCGGCGACCGCGATCGGCCTGGCCTGCATGACGATGCCGATCATCGGCGCGACCGAGTCCTCGGAGCGGCGCAGCGAGAGCGAGTTCCTCGACCACCCGCGACGGGTCGCGGTCGCGACCGCGGGCGTGGTGGCGCTGAGCGCGGTCTCGACGTGGACCTACATGTCCTACTGGCACGACGACACCCGCGGCGAGCAGTGGTTCGACGCCCTGGTGCCGCAGCTGCGGTCCTCGACGACGCCGATCCCGGTGGTCGACGCGATCGTCCCCTACTTCGTCACCAACGGCGTCCGCTACCCGGAGAACCTGCAGAGCAGGGTGCTCTCGGGCGAGACGACGCTCGCCTACACCCGGGTCGCCACCGACCGCCTCGACATGATCGACGACGAGGGGCAGATCGTGCCCGTGGCCATCCCGCCGACGCGTGAGGCGCGGAAGGGTCCGGACGGCAAGTGCGGCTGGAAGGTCCAGGAGGGGTCGGTCACGATCCCGCTCAACGGCCCGGTCGCGTACGGCGGCTGGTGGGTCCGGATCGGCTACCTGGGCAGCGCCGACAGCCCGGTGCGGGTGGTCGCCGGCAACGTCACGCGGGACACCACCGTGAAGGCCGGCGTCCACGCGCTCTACTTCGAGGGCGGGCCGCAGTTCCGGTCGATCACCATCGGCGGACTCGGCTCCGGGGTGACACTGTGCACCAACGACATCACCGTGGGGCGCGCCGTACCGAGCACGGAGCTGGAGAAGCTGATCCAGCAGGACCTCCGCAACGAGGCCCTCAACCCGCGGACCGACCAGGACGACGACGAGAACGACGAGCAGGGCGACTGATGGACCGGCACGCTGACTTCCAGGACCGCACCTTCCCGACGCTGAACGCGGTGCGGGCGATCGGGGCGATCATGGTCGTGCTGACCCACTCGGCGTTCAACACGGGCCAGATCAACCAGGGCTGGACGGGTGCGGCGCTGGCCCGGCTCGACTTCGGCGTCACGCTCTTCTTCGTGCTCTCCGGCTTCCTGCTGAGCCGGCCGTGGTTCCTCACCGCCGCGCTGGGCCGACCGGCGCCGTCGAGCCGCCACTACCTCTGGAAGCGCGCCCTGCGCATCCTGCCGCTCTACTGGGTCGTGGTCGTGGTCGCGCTGGCCTTCGACCCCGCCAACGACCAGATGGACTGGCGGGACTGGCTGGCCAACCTGACCTTCACCCAGCTCTACCGCGCCGACCTGCTGCCGAGCTCCCTCACCCAGATGTGGAGCCTGTGCACGGAGGTCGCGTTCTACGTCGTGCTGCCGCTGCTGTGCTGGCTGCTGACCAAGCAGTGGCGCGGCGAGCGCGGCCACCGGCTCCACCTGCCGACGGTGCTGACCTGGAGCGTGGTGCTCTTCGTGCTCGGCGTCGCCTGGCAGGCCTGGGTCGCGCAGATCCCCGGCAACGAGGGCCACTACGCCCAGTGGCTGCCCGGCTACCTGCCGTGGTTCCTGGTCGGCGTGTGGTTCGCGGCCGTGTCCGCGAGCCTGGCCGTCGACCCGCGCGACCACGTGCTCGAGCGGCTCGGCCACGACCTGGTCGGCTGCTGGATCCTCGCCACCGCCGTCTTCGCGATCGCCTGCTCCCCGCTCGCCGGTCCGCGCACGCTGCTCACCCCGGGCGGCTGGGAGGCCGGCCCGAAGGTGGTGCTCTACGCCATCGCCGGCGCCCTCTACGTCCTGCCGCTCGTCTTCGGGCCGGTGCGCGAGGGCTGGGTCCGCACCCAGCTCAGCGGGCCGGTGCTCTTCTGGCTCGGCGAGATCTCGTACGGCGTCTTCGCGATCCACATGCTGGTGCTCAACGCCGTCTTCTCGGTCCTCGACATCGGCATCTTCACGGGCCGGTTCCTCACCGTCGCCGGCACGACGCTCGGCGTCACGATCGTGATCGCGACCGCGTCGTACTACCTCTACGAGCGGCCGATCATGCGCTGGAAGAACCTGCGCTTCTTCGCCCGCATGGACGCCGAGTCCCGCCCCGAGCGCGCCACGGTGCACTGAGGCGAGTCAGCGCTGCCCGGGCCGCCGCAGGCGGGGCATCCGGAGCCGGCGCCGCTCCCGCTCGACGACCGCGGACCGGCCGTTGACAACCTTCGGCGAGCGCGCCCGCAGCCCGGCCAGGGCGGCGACGATCAGGGCCACGGCGCCGATCGACCAGCCCTGGCTCCAGGTGACCGCCCAGGTCTGCCGGGTCAGGGTGTCGGTGGTCAGCGACAGGCAGCCGACCAGCAGCGCGAGACCGGCCAGCCAGGCCCAGCCATCGAAGCGGCGCAGCACCAGCCCGGCCACGACGGCGACAGCGGTGGCGCCCAGGCCCCACCAGCCGGCGAGCAGGCCGCCCGCCGCGCCCACGACCACCAGGTCGAGCACGCCGGGGCGACCCGCGACCAGGCGCGCCGGGCCGGCCGCCGTGCGGCGTCGCGGCCAGGCCGCGACGGCGACCACGACCAGCACGCCGACGCCGCCGAGGATCAGCAGCACCGTGAAGGGCAGCGCCGGTGCGTAGGAGAGCGAGACCTTGCCCTGCTCCCCCGCCGGGACGGTCCATCCCTGCTTCCACCCGTCCATCCGGACCGGCTTCAGGTCGCTGCCGTCGAGCGAGGCCGACCAGCCGGAGTTGATGTTCTGCGGCAGCGTCAGGACGCCGTCGCGGGAGCGGGCGTCGAGGTCGACGCCGGACGGCGAGCCGTCGGAGTCGTGGCGGACCTGCACCGGGGTGCTCGGCGCCGCCGTCGCGTCGTCCTGCTCGAGCGTGGCCGAGTCGACCCGGAAGAGCGGGGTCGGCAGCGCCAGCAGCGACGACGCCTGCGGGGTCAGCAGGACGTCGGCGGAGCCGCAGATCTTCAGCGGCACGCTCGTGCCGCGGATCAGGTCGCGGGTGCTGGCGCGCAGCGAGGTGTCGCGCAGCTGACCGGCGACGGTGATCTGCGGACCGGTGCCGCACGGGAAGCGGCGTACGTCGGTGCTGCCGGGGTTGAGCGACTCGCCGTCGAGCAGCAGCTCGGAGATGCCGGGCGGCAGCTCGACGAACTGGCGGCCGGACGCGGAGTAGGCCCGGTGCGTCGCCTTCACCTCGATCTCGAGGTCGTCGGTCTTCCACGCCGGCAGCCGACCGTGGCCGGAGTCGTCGATCCTGACGGTCGCCTTCCGCTCACCGGAGCGCACCAGGAGCCGCGAGGGCAGCGAGGCGGCAGCGGCGTCGGTCAGCTGCAGGGTGATCGCACCGAGCTTGCGGCGGGCCGGGAACTGCAGGTGCAGCACCTCGTCGCGGCGCCGCGCCACCCAGGTGGTCGCCAGGTCACCGTCGCCGAGCGCGACCGGGCTCTCGGCCACGTCGTGGACCGCCACGTCGCTGGTGACCGAGATGCCCGACGAGAGCAGCAGGCTCGCGTCGGTGGTCCGGCGCAGCGAGCCGGTGGCGCCGACCTGGTAGACGTTCTGGTACGGCGGCAGGAAGCGTCGCGCGAGGGTGTCGCCGTCCTCGCCGGGCGCGATCAGCGAGTCGTCGCAGGCGAGGTTGGTCTCGATCATCACGCACGCCGCGCGGTCCGGATCGCGGCTGACCGCGATCGCGTCGAGCGTGAACCGGTCGTCGGGCACCGGCAGGTTGAGGTAGCGCTGGGCCTCGACGTCGGGGACCGAGACCTCGGCCAGCCCGAAGGAGCCCGGCAGCACCTGGTCGGTGCCGGCCGCGGTGATCCGCAGGAAGTCGGCGCCGCTGGCGTGCAGCGCGTAGGTCCGCGCCTTGCCCGGCGGCGGCGCCGGCACGGTCCGGCTGGTGTCGCCGGCCTGCAGGGTCAGCTCCGGCACCGGCGCCGAGTCGCGGCCCATCGTCACGGTCACCGTGTCGACGAGCGTGGGCCGGGTGAAGGTCTCCTGCCACCACTGCTTGGTCGGGTCGAGGTGCCGCGCGGAGAGCCACTCGGTCGCCGGGTCGCTGTCGAGGGCGGCCCCGGGGTGGGTGCCGATCTGCAGCGGTGGCTGGGCGTCGGCGTACGCCTGCGAGCTGCTCGCGTCGACCGAGACCACGTCGCGCGACCAGCTCTCGGTCGTCTGCCAGCGCTCGGGGTGCTCGAGGAAGCGGTGGGCGTGCTCGGGGCCGTTGAGCCGGTAGGGCTCGCCGGCCGGCATGGTCGCCGACTGGTTGGCGCGGACGGCGGCGAAGTTGGTCTCGCGGCGCTTGGTGCCGTCGGTGAGGATCTCGCCCTGGGCGTCCTCCTGGGTCGCGTCCTCGGCGAGGATCCGCGGCCCCGGTCCGAGGTCGGCCATCGAGGCGTCCAGGCCGGTGCCGGGGTCGCCGACCAGCACCTGGGTCCCGGTCGTCAGCGTGCCCGCCGCGGCGCCGTCGACCCGGTAGACGTCGACCGCGCCGGTGACCCCGGAGATGCCCGAGCCGGCGACCACGCGGACGTGCTGGCCGGCGGTGAAGTCGTAGGGGTCCTGCCCCACCTCCGGACCGAAGGACTTCACCAGCGTGATGCCCGGCGAGCTCTCCAGCACGCTGCGCACGTACGCCGGGTCCGGGGCGCCGGTCTGGAAGCGGTCGAGGTCGTTGCGGACCACGAGCAGGCCGACGCCGTTCTCCGCGAGGTAGGGCGCGAGGCTGGCGCTCGGGTGACCGGACTCGACCGCCTTGGTGACGGCGTCGAGGAAGACCACGTTGCCCGGCTGCGCGAGCGGGATGACGTTGCGCACCGCCCACGGGCTGCCCGCGAGCCCCTGGAGGATGTCGTCGTGGACGTTGCCCCAGTCGTAGATGCCGAAGGTCGTGGCCGGCAGCTCGAGCGCGGTGGTGCCGTCGTCGTGCGCGTTGAGGTAGTCGGCGACCTCGTACCAGTAGTCGGGCACCTGGTAGGGCGCCTCGCGGGGCGCGATCCGGTCCTGCGCCCAGGGCAGCACCAGCGCGACCACGGCCAGCACGGCCGCGACCTGCAGCGCCCGGGTGCCCCAGGTGCTGGCGCGGTCGCGGGCGTAGGCCGGCAGCACCGACAGCACGTAGGCGAGGCCGAGGACCAGCGGGATGCGCAGCACGACGTCGAACTTGTGCAGGTTGCGCAGCGCCGCCAGCGAGCCGTCGAGCCACTCCTTGCGGTCGGCGGCGAAGAAGCCGGACAGGTCGTCGGCGTACCCGAAGCCGACCAGCACCAGCCCGGTCAGGACGCCCCAGGTCAGGAACCGCTGGTGCGGGTTGCCGCGCAGCGCCACGCCGACCAGGCCGAACGCCGCGATCGCGGCGGCGTCGAGCATGAGGAACGGCGTGGTGACCAGCTGCTGGCCGGCCGGGTAGTCGATGCCGGCGAAGTAGGCGACCCAGTCCGACTGCCCGGCGAAGGTGCGGGCCAGGTCCGTCGGGACGGTGGTGATGGTGGCGTTCTCGATGTAGTCGAGGAACGGCACGCTGTAGCGGCCCAGGAAGAGGAGCGGGGCGCTCCACCACAGGGTCGCGAGGACGGTGAAGGTGGTCCACCAGCCCAGCAGCGGCCACTTCCGCGGGCCGGCGGCGCGGGTGAGGATCCAGATCACCCCGAGCGGCAGGACGGCCGCGACGGCCACGGCGTTGACGCCACCGCAGCAGGCGACGACGAGGGCGCTGAGCGCGGCGTACCGGCGCACGGACCCGCGCTGGCTGCCGATCACCAGCGGCACCAGCACCCACGGCGCCAGCGCCATCGGCCAGACCTCGACCGAGGTGCCGCCGAGCAGCGTGGTGATCCGCGGCGTCAGCACGAACGCGAAGGCGGCGACGACCTGCGTGAACGGGCTGCCGAGCTCGAGCTTCTGCGCCAGCTTCACCACGCCGAAGAACGCCAGGCAGAGCAGCAGCGCCCACCAGGCCCGCTGGATCACCCACGGCGGCAGCTGCATGACCTTGCCGAGCAGGAAGAAGGGGCCCATCGGCCACGCGTAGCCGTAGGCCTGGTTCTGGATCTGCCCGAACGCCGCCGACGGGTCCCACAGCCGGAGGCCGCCCAGGAGGAACTTCAGCGGGTTGGTGACGAGGTCGAACTTCGTGTCGGCGGCGATCCGGCCGGCCGACTGCGAGAACGCGAGCGCGGTGAGGATCGCGGCGTACCCGGCCATCCGCAGGCGCGAGGTAGCGACGCCCGTCCGCGCGGGCTCGTGGCGGTCGGTCATTCCTTGCGCACCACGATCACGAGGTTCCAGGTGACCAGCTCGCGCAGCAGCGGGACGCGGGTCATCCAGTAGCTCCAGCGCGGGTTGTAGCGCGGGATCACGGCGAGGACCTCACCGGCCTGCTGACGGCGCGCCCAGCGCACCCCGTCGCGGACGGTGACGGCGAAGAGCGACTCGCCGTACTTGTTCTTGGGCTCGTGGCCGTGCTTGCGGGCGTAGCGGCGCCGCGCGAACCGGCCGCCGAGGAAGTGCCACGGCGAGGTCTCGTGGCCACCCCACGGACCGAACCACAGCGTGTAGGAGATGAAGGCGATGCCACCGGGCCGGGTGATCCGCAGCATCTCCTCGGCCATGTCCCACGGCCGCGGCACGTGCTCGAGCACGTTGGAGGAGTAGCAGAGGTCGACCGAGGCGTCCCGGAAGGGCAGGTTCATGCCGTCCCCGACCACGGTGCCGTGGGCGATGCTGCCCAGCCCCGCGAGCTCGCCGACGTCGGCGTCGAGGGCCCAGTACGTCGCGCCCGCGCGCTGGAAGGCGTCGCGGAAGTAGCCGGGCCCGCCGCCGACGTCGAGGACGGTCGCGCCGTCGAGGTCGAGGTAGCCGCTCAGCTGGCCCACGGAGTCGCTCGCCAGCGCCGAGTAGAAGCGAGCCGGGTCCGTCTGCTCCACGCGGAAGTCGGAGAAGAGTCGCACCGACCGGCGGAGGTCGGGGCGCCAGGACATGCGGCGCACCATATCTGAACTTGCTAGTAACCTCGCCGGGTGCCGACGACCGACGCCGACTCGCTTGCTGGTCGCCATGTGGCGTTCTTCAGCTGGCGGGACACCCGCAACCCCGAGGGCGGCGGGGCCGAGCGCTACCTCGAGAAGATGGCCGCCGGCCTGGTCGAGCGGGGCTGCCGGGTCACCATCTTCTGCGCGGCGTACGCCGGCGCCGCACCCGACGAGGTCGTCGACGGGATCCGCTTCGTGCGCCGCGGCGGCAAGCTGTCGGTCTACCTCCAGGGCATGCTGGCGCTGCTGCGACGCCGGCTCGGTCGGGTCGACGTGGTCGTCGACGTGCAGAACGGGCTGCCGTTCTTCACCCGCCTGGTCACCCGCAAGCCGGTGATCGTGCTGGTCCACCACGTGCACCGCGAGCAGTGGCCCGTCGTCTACCCGGGGCCGACGGGCCGGGTCGGCTGGTGGATCGAGAGCCGGCTCGCGCCGCGCCTCTACCGGCACTGCCAGTACGTCGCGGTCTCGCGTGCCACCCGCAGCGAGCTGCGGGAGCTGGGCGTCACCGGACCGCGGGTCGCGATCGTCCACAACGGCACCGACCTGGTCGTCTCGGTCGACGCCCACAAGACGGCGTACCCCTCGATCTGCGTCGTCGGGCGGCTGGTGCCGCACAAGCAGGTCGAGCACGCGATCGACGCGGTGGCCGTGCTGCTGCACGAGTTCCCCGACCTGCGGCTGACGGTCGTCGGCAGCGGCTGGTGGGAGCCGACGCTGCACGCCTACGCCCGCGAGCTGGTGGACCGCGGCGCCGTGGTCTTCGAGGGACACGTCTCGGAGGTCCGCAAGCAGGAGATCTACGAGGAGTCGTGGCTGATGGCGCTGCCCTCGCTCAAGGAGGGCTGGGGCCTGGTCGTCGGCGAGGCGGCCGCGCACCGCACCCCGACGATCGCCTACTCCGGCGCGGGCGGCACCCGGGAGTCGATCGTCGACGGGGTCTCCGGCGTGCTGGTCGACACCGAGCCCGAGCTCACCGCCGCGCTGGGCGCGCTGCTGCGCAACGAGGCCGAGCGGCGACGGCTCTCCGACGGGGCCCTGCGGCACAGCGAGGGCTTCACCTGGGGACACTCGCAGGCGGCGTTCGCGCACGTCGTGGCGTCGGTGATCCGGGGCGAGCTGGTCAGCGACCAGGACGCCGTCGCGGAGTGAGACCCGGCGGACGACCGCCGGGAGGCGACTACTACTTGGTGTTGCCGTAGTCGACGGCGGGAGCGTTGACGTCGGCAGGCGACTTGTCCGGAGCAGCGGTCTGCGAGTTCACGAGACCCACGAACGTGGCGCCGGCGAGACCGCCTCCCACGACGATGCTCACGATGCCGATCAGAAAAGCCTGCACGATGTGTCCTCCCTTTCGCCGCAGACGGTATCACCCGGACCCCGACTTCCGGTGAATTGTTGCGGACCCGAATTGAAACACGTTCCACCCGCCGACGGCGAGCACTCCGAGGTAGCTTCCCCACGCTAGGGCAAGCGCGATCCACCACCCCGCGGACACGCCCCGGTCCCGCACCGGCGTGTCGATCGCGATCACCTCCAGGTCGTCGCCGGTGTAGACGGGCGTCCCCGCGACCGGCGTCTCGCCCGTCGTGCCCTGCGGCGTGTCGGTCTCGCGCGCGACCAGCCCGATCCCGATCCGCCCCAGCGCGGCGGCCCGCGCCTCCGGGTCGGGCAGCGCGAGCGCGGCCAGCACCTCGGGGCCGCGGGGGTCCTCCCCCGCCAGCAGCCGGCCGTCGACGGAGAGCCGGTCGTCGACGACGTAGTCGGGCTGGAGGTAGCGCGGCAGCGGGTCCAGCACCGGCCGGCCGTGGTTCCAGGCCGGCGCGCGGTAGCTGCTGAAGGGCAGCACGAGGAGGTCGCCGCCGGGCCGGTCGTCGGCGAGCGTGGCGCGGGCGGCGGCGTAGTCCCCGGGGTACGACGCAGTGCGCAGCTCGCCCGAGATCCCCCACCCGGCGTCCGGCATCAGCGCCAGCGGCAGCAGCGCGGCCCCCACTCCGGCGACCACCCGCAGCGGGACGCCGGCGAGCGCCTCGGCGAGCCGGACCGCGCCGGCCGCGACGAGGGCGGCGGTGAGCGGGGCGCAGAGCGCGAGGAAGCGGGTCCCGTCGCGGAGCACGCCGCCGCCGGGCACGTGCTCGGCGACCGCGCCGAGCGCGTCCGGGGCGGCCCACGAGAGGAGCGCGACGGCGTACCCGGCCACCCACAGGGCGATTAGCGCGCCCGTCGTACGGCGGCCGAGCCGGCGCCACAACGGCCGGGCGCCGGCCACGGCCGCGGCGACCAGGGCGACGGCGTAGACGAGCGGCAGCACGATCACGTCGCGCGAGCCGGGGACGACGTCGGCGTTCCAGATCCCGCCGAGGGTGAGCGCCGCGAGCGGCGCGGGCAGGCCGTCGCCGTGCAGGCCGAAGACGGAGCCAGCCGCGCTGGAGGTCGCGTCACCGGCGTGCAGGAGCCCGGCGACCAGCCACGGCGCGTTGGCGGCGACGACCGCCGTGACCAGACGCGCCGCGCCGCGTCGGGTGAGGCCGACGGCGAGGACCGCGGCGGCGGTCATCAGGCCCGCGTTGACGCTCAGCGAGCCGGCGAGCAGGAGGAAGGGCAGGGCGGCACCGAGCCGGCCCTGGTCGCGGAAGCGCACGCCCTCGAGGACCACCCAGGGCAGCACCGCCCAGCACAGCAGCACCGGCCAGTGGCCGATCCAGAGCCGCTCGACGACGAAGGGGCTCCACACGTAGACGCTGGTCGCGACCAGGCGGGCGAGGAGCGACGGCCCGGCCAGGCGGGCGGCGCCGATGCCGCCGAGCACCAGGCCGCCGAGGAGGACGACCTTCTGGAGGAGCATGCCGGGGACGACCTGGTCGAGCACCGCGACGACCGCGTCGGAGGGCACGGCCCGCGGGAGCGCCGTACCGAGCCCGAGGAAGTCGCCGCGCAGGGCCAGGTCGGGCACCCACACCATGTCGTAGGTCAGCAGGTAGCCGGGCGCCAGCGCCGGGCCGAGCAGCAGCACCGCCAGGGCGAGCGCCCACGCGGCCGGGGCCCACCTGCGGACCTGGTCCACTACAGGGGGAGCTTCCGGAAGAGCGCGCGCGGCACGTGCCGCAGGCCGGACATGACGCCGCGCATGGCGGCCGGCACCCAGATCAGGTCGTCGCCGTTCGCGATGCCCTTGACGATCGCGGCGGCGACGTCGTCCGCGTCGACCGACAGCGGGGCCGGGTCGCGGCCCTCGGTCATCTTGGTGCGCACGAACCCCGGCCGGACCACGAGCACCCGGGCGCCGGTGCCGCGGAGCGCCTCGCCGAGGCCGAGGTAGAAGCCGTCCATGCCGGCCTTCGAGGAGCCGTAGACGAAGTTGGAGCGGCGGACCCGCTCCCCCGCCACCGAGGAGAGGGCGACGACCACCCCGTGGCCCTGCCGCTTCATCCGGTCCGCGAGGCAGACGCCGAGGCTGACCGGCGCGGTGTAGTTGACGGTGGCCAGGTGGACCGCGGCGGCGTGGTCCTGCCAGGCCCGCTCCTCGTCGCCGAGGACGCCGAAGGCCACCAGCGCGACGTCGATGTCGCGCTCGATGCCGGCGATCAGCGCGGAGTGGGTGTCGGTCGCCTCGGCCTCAAGGTCGACGGCCGCGACGCTCGCGCCCGCGGCGGTCAGCTCGGCGGCGGCCGCGTCGCGCCGCGGGCCCGGGCGGGCCGCGAGCACGACGTGCAGGTCGCCGGAGCGCGCCCAGACCCGGGCGGTCGCCAGGGCGATGTCGCTGGTGCCGCCGAGGAGCAGCAGCGTCTGGGGCTGACCGAGGGCGTTGAGCATCAGATCTCCAATCGTCGCGCCAGGTCGGAGCGGAGGACCCGGTGCGGGTCGACCTCCTCGCGGACCGCGCGGAACTCGTCGAGCCGGGGGTACATCTGGGGAAGCAGCGCCGGGTGGAGCCGGGAGTCCTTGGCGAGGTAGACCCGGCCGCCGGCCGCGACGACCTGCCGGTCGAGCTCCTCGAGCAGCGGCGCGAGGCTCGGATGGGCGGGCACGTCGTACGCGAGGGTCCACCCGGCCATCGGGAAGGAGAGGAGTCCGTCGTTGCCCGGACCGAAGCGCTTGAGGACGGCCAGGAAGCACGGGAGCCGGGCGGCCGAGATGCGCTCGAGGATGCGGACCAGCGTCGCGTCCTCGTGGTCGGGGACGACGAACTGGTACTGCACGAAGCCGTGCGGGCCGTAGGCGCGGTTCCAGCCGGCGATGCCGTCGAGCGGATGGAAGAAGGTGGCGAGCGACTGGATCTCGCCGGTGCGGTGCCGCGGGGCCTTGCGGAACCACGCCTCGTTGAAGGCGCGGACGGCGGGCAGCGAGACGAGGTTGACCGGCGGGGTGAGCGGGACGGTGAGCCGGGGAGGGCGCGGCGGGGCGAGCACGTCGGGCACGTCTCCGAGGAGCTCGCGGGTGGCGTGCTCGCCACGGGAGAGCACCGAGCGGCCCATCGCGGCGCCGCGGGCGAGGGTGTCGATCCAGGCGACCGAATAGGTGACGTCGGCGTCGCCCTCGCGCATCTCGCCCATCACGGCGTCGAGGTCGGGCAGCCGCTGCGTGCTCACCTCGGCGTACGCCGTCTCGACGGGGATGGTGCGCAGGGTCGCGGCGGTGATCACGCCGGTGAGCCCGAGACCGCCGACCGTCGCCCAGAAGAGCTCAGGCTCGCGAGCCGGCCCGACGGTGCGGGTCTCGCCGCTGGCGAGGACCAGGTCGAGGTCGACGACCTGGTCGCCGAAGCTGCCGGTGACGTGGTGGCTCTTGCCGTGCACGTCGCAGGCGAGCGCGCCGCCGACCGTGACGTAGCGGGTGCCGGGCGTGACGGGGACGAAGCGACCGCGCGGCAGCAGCGCGACCATGAGGTCGTGGAGGCTGGTGCCGGCGCCCACCCGGACCGTGCCGTCGGCGGCGACCGCACCGATCTCGGTCGGCAGCGGGAGCAGCACGTCTCCCCCGGCGTTCTGCGCCGGATCGCCGTACGAGCGGCCCAGGCCGCGGGCGATCAGGCCTCGTTCGCCGGCCGCTCGGACGACGGCGGGCACCTCGGCGGCGGTCGCGGAGACCGGGCAGCCGACGGTGGCGGCCGTGCGTCCCCAACCGGTGAGCTCAGACACCGACCACTCCGAGGGTGAGCACGACGACCCACACGACGCCGATGCCCTGGAGCAGGCGGTCGCCCCAGACGATGTCCTCCGGCTCGGCGGCCTGGCCCGCGTCGATGTCGACGGCGTAGCGGAGCAGGCCGACCACGAACGGCACGATCGAGAGCGTGTGCCACGGGATGCCCGAGGTCGCGGCGTTCTCGAAGGCCCACAGGCTGTACGCCGTGATCGTGACGGCGGCCGCGATGCTCCACACGAAGCGCAGGTAGGAGTCGGTGTAGCGCACCAGCGACCGGCGGGTGCCGGCCTCGCTGCCGAGGGTGTGCAGCTCGGAGTAGCGCTTGCCGGCCACGATGAAGAGCGAGCCGAAGCCGGCCACCATGAGGAAGGAGTCGGAGATCGGGATGTCGGCCGCGAGGCCACCGGCGACCGCACGCATCAGGAAGCCGGCGGCGACGAGCGCCAGGTCGAGGACCGGCTCGTGCTTGAGCCGCAGCGAGTAGGCGACCATCACCGCCACGTAGGTGACGAGCAGCGCGACGAACGCGAGGTTGGCCGCGACCGCGAGCAGCACGCTCGCCGCGAAGAGCACGGCCGCGCACAGCAGCGCCGTACGGATGGAGAGCTCGCCGGCGGCGATCGGGCGGAAGCGCTTGCGCGGGTGCAGTCGGTCGGCCTCGACGTCGGCGCTGTCGTTGACCAGGTAGATCGACGAGGACGCGAGACAGAAGGCGACGAACGCCAGCACCGTCGGGCCGAGCACGCCGGGCTCCGCGAGGTCGCCCGCGGCCAGCGGCGCCGCGACCACCAGGAGGTTCTTGGTCCACTGCTTCGGGCGCAACGCACGAAGCAGGGCACCGGCGGCAGTCACGCGCGCGAGTCTCGCATACGCTTCCCTCCCGTGGCCCTCACCCGCCGACTGACCCAACTGCTGAGCGGTGGTGGCTCCATCGCCGTCGCGATGGCCGTCATGAACGTGTCGACGTACGGCTTCACGATGATCGCGGCGCGCCTGCTGGGGCCGAAGTCGTACGGCGCGCTGGCCAGCCTGATGGCGACCCTGCTGGTGATCACGGTCCTCCAGCTCGGCCTCCAGGCGACCGCCGCGCGGCGGATCGCGGCGGAGCCCGAGCACGTCGCGCAGATCGAGAAGACGATCCTGGGCGTCACCTACCGCGCCTCGCTGGCGCTGGGCGTGGTGCTGCTCATCCTGACGCCGCTGCTCAACGCAGTGCTCCGGCTCGACAGCATCCTCACCGCGGCGCTGGTCTCGGTGGTGTCGATCCCGTTCACGATCATGGGCGGCCAGGCCGGCATCCTCCAGGGCGAGCGACGCTGGAACGCGCTGTCGGTCCTCTACCTGCTCAGCGGCGTGCCGCGCCTGGTGATCGGCACGGCCCTGGTGCTCTGGCAGCCGAGCGAGCTGTCGGCGCTGATCGGCACCGGGCTCGGCGCCTGCGCGCCCGTCGTCGCCGGCTGGTTCTTCCTGCGTCGCCCGCGCGACCCCGGGGTCCAGTCGGAGGAGCACGGCTTCCGCCGGGTGATGCGGGAGAGCTTCCACAACTCCCAGGTGCTGCTCGCCTTCTTCGCGCTCTCCAACGCCGACATCGTGATCGCGCGCAACGTGCTCGACGAGCACGACGCCGGCCTCTACGCCGGCGGCCTGATCCTCACCAAGGCGGTGCTCTTCCTGCCGCAGTTCGTCGTGGTCGTGGCGTTCCCGTCGATGTCGACCGTCGGCGAGCGGCGCCGGGCGATCACGCTCAGCCTGTCGCTGGTCGCCGCGCTCGGCGCGGCGGTCACCCTGGGCGCGCTCCTGCTGCCCGACCTGGCGCTGATCTTCGTGGGCGGCGGCGACTACGACGAGATCACCGACGAGCTCTGGGTCTTCGCGATCCTCGGCACCGTCCTGTCGATGCTGCAGCTGCTGGTCTACTCGGTGCTCGCCCGCCGCGGTGCCCGCTCGGTCTACCTGGTGTGGGCGGCGTTCGTGACGATGGTGCTGCTCGGCCTGGCGGCGTCCTCGCTCGACGGCCTGCTCACGGTGGTGATCAGCGTCGACACGGTGCTGCTGGCCGCACTGCTCGCGATCAGCCTCTACGTCACCCGGCCCGCGCCCGCGCCGGAGCCGGTCGGAGCCCCGCCGCTCAGCTAGTGAGCGGCCTCGTGCCAGCTGCGGCCGGTGCCGACCGAGACGTCGAGCGGGACGGCGAGGTCGGCCGCCCCGGCCATCTGCTCGCGGACCAGCACCTCGAGGGCGTCGGCCTCGCCGGTCGCGACCTCGAACACGAGCTCGTCGTGGACCTGGAGCAGCATCCGGGAGCGCAGCCCGGCCGCGGCGATCGCGCGGTCGACGTTGAGCATCGCGACCTTGATCAGGTCGGCGGCCGAGCCCTGGATGGGCGCGTTGAGCGCCATCCGCTCGGCCATCTCGCGACGCTGCCGGTTGTCGCTGGTCAGGTCGGGCAGGTAGCGGCGGCGCCCCATGATGGTCTCGGTGAAGCCGGTCTTGCGGGCCTCCTCGACGACGCCGCCGAGGTAGTCGCGGATGCCGCCGAAGGTCTGGAAGTACTCGTCCATCAGGCCACGCGCCTCGCCCGGGTCGATGCCGAGCTGCTGGCCGAGACCGAACGCCGAGAGGCCGTAGGCGAGGCCGTAGTTCATCGCCTTGATCTTGGCCCGCATCTCGACGGTCACGTCGTCTGCCGGGACGTCGAAGACCCGGGAGGCGGTGATCGAGTGGAAGTCGCGGCCGGACTTGAACGCCTCGATCAGCAGGTCGTCCTCGGACAGATGGGCCATGATCCGCATCTCGATCTGGCTGTAGTCCGCCGTCATCAGCGACTCGTGCCCGGGGCCGACGACGAAGCCCTCGCGGATCCGGCGACCCTCCTCGGTGCGGATCGGGATGTTCTGCAGGTTGGGGTCGGTGCTGGAGAGCCGGCCCGTGGCCGCGATCGTCTGGTTGAAGGTGGTGTGGATCCGGCCGTCCGAGGCGACCGTCTTGAGCAGCCCCTCGATCGTCTGCCGCAGCCGGGACACGTCGCGGTGGCGGAGCAGGTACAGGAGGAAGGGGTGCTCGGTCTTCACGTAGAGCGCCTGGAGCGCGTCGGCGTCGGTGGTGTAGCCGGTCTTGGTGCGCTTGGTCTTCGGCATGTCGAGCTCGTCGAAGAGCACCACCTGGAGCTGCTTGGGCGAGCCGAGGTTGATCTCCTTGCCGATCACCGCGAACGCCTCCTCGGCGGCCGCGCGCACCTCGGACGCGAAGTGGCTCTCGAGCGACTCGAGGTGCTCGGTGTCGACGGCGATGCCGGTCTGCTCCATCGTCGCGAGCAGGTCGATCAGCGGCAGCTCGACCTCCGCGAGCAGGCGGGTGCCGCCACGCTCGTCGAGCTCCTCGTCGAGCGCCGCGGCCAGGTCGAGCACCGCGCGGGCATGCAGCATCTCCACCTCGCCCGCAGACTCATCCTCCAGTCCCAGGCTGAGCTGGCCGTCGTCGGCGCCACCCTGCTTGAGCTCGCGCTTGAGGTAGCGGACGGTCAGGTCGGCGAGGTCGTAGGAGCGCTGGTCGGGGCGGGCGAGGTAGGCCGACAGCGCGGTGTCGCGGGCCAGGCCGGCGAGCGGGGTGCCCCACGCCGCGAGCGCGAGCATCGGGCCCTTGGCGTCGTGGAGGACCTTGGGCCGGCCGGCGTCGGCGAGCCACGTGGCGAGCGCGTCCTGGTCGTCGGGGGCGATGTCGTCGGCGGCGACCCAGGCGGCGGTGCCGTCGGTGGTCGCGAGCGCCAGCCCGGTGACCTCGCCGGTGCCGGCACCCCACCGCCCGGCGACGTGGACCCCGACCCGGGCACCGTCGGCGGCGTGCTCGGCCAGCCACGGCCCGACCTGCCCGGCGCCGAGCACCGCGGTCGCGAGGTCGAAGCCGGAGTCGTCGACGTCCTCCTCGGAGGTGAGCGTCTCGAAGAGCCGGTCGCGCAGCACCCGGAACTCCAGGCCGTCGAAGAGGGTGTGCACCTCCTGGCGGTCCCACGGCCGCAGCGCCAGGTCCGTCGGGCCGAGCTCGAGCGGCAGGTCGCGCACGAGGGCGTTGAGCTGGCGGTTGCGGATCACGTCGCCGAGGTGCTCGCGCAGCGCCTCGCCCTTCTTGCCGGTGATCTCGTCGGCGTGGGCGATGACGTTGTCGAGGCCGTCGTACTGGTTGATCCACTTGGCCGCGAAGCCCTGGCCCACGCCCGGCACGCCGGGCAGGTTGTCGGAGGTCTCCCCCACGATCGCCGCGAGCTCGGGGTAGCGCTCGGGCGGGACGCCGTACTTGTCCTCCACCGCGGCCGGCGTCATCCGGGCCAGGTCGGACACGCCCCGCATCGGGTAGAGCACCGTGGAGCGGTCGGTGACCAGCTGGAGCGAGTCGCGGTCACCGGTGAGGATCAGCACCTCCATGTCGTCCTCGGCGAGCGCCTGGGTGACGAGCGTGGCGATGATGTCGTCGGCCTCGTAGCCCTCCTTCTTCAGGAAGGGGATGTTGAGGGCGTCGAGGACCTCCTCGATGAGCGGCAGCTGGCTGGAGAACTCCCCCGGCGTCTTGTTGCGCTTGGCCTTGTACTCGGAGTACTGCTCGAGGCGGAAGGTCTGCCGCGAGACGTCGAAGGCGACGCCGACGTGGGTGGGTTGCTCGTCGCGGAGCACGTTGATGAGCATCGAGGTGAAGCCGTAGACCGCGTTGGTGTGCTGGCCGGTGGTGGTCGAGAAGTTCTCCACCGGCAGCGCGAAGAACGCGCGGTAGGCGAGCGAGTGACCGTCGAGCAGCAGGAGGCGGGGCACCCTCCGACTCTAGTAGTCGCCACCGACAGGCAGGATGTGCCCATGACCGACTCCCTCGACATCGACGAGTTCCTCGCCCAGATGCCGCTCGGCATGGGCGGGCTCAACGAGAAGATGGGCATCGAGCTCGTCGAGATCTCCGCCGAGCGCCTCGTCGCGACGATGCCCGTCGAGGGCAACACCCAGCCCTACGGGCTGCTCCACGGCGGCGCCTCGGTGGTGCTGGCCGAGACACTCGGCTCCGTCGGCTCGGCCATCCACGCCCACCCGGACAAGCTCTCGGTCGGGATCGAGATCAACGCGACCCACCACCGCGCCGCGACGTCCGGCACGGTCACGGGTACGGCGACCGCGATCCACCTCGGACGCACCACCGCGTCGTACGAGGTCGTGATCACCGACGAGCGCGGCAAGCGGGTCTGCACCTCGCGCATCACCTGCGCGCTGGTGCCGAAGGACCGCTTCTAGCGCTCCGTCACCCGCGGGAGCTACCCCTCCGCGGCGGCTCGGCTGCGCCGCATCGACCGCCGCGCGGCGAGGACCTGGGTGAGCTGGCGGCCGCCGCTCGCGATCGCCGGGCGCCGGTGAGCGGTGAGCCGCGCGCGGACGGCGTGGGTGGTGGCGACCCGGAGCACGGCGTAGGGGCCGAGCGCGATCCGGGCCATGAACCGGTTGGCGTCGCGCGAGCCCGCGACCGCGGCGGTCGCGACGTGCCCGATGCCGAGCTCCTCGGCCCACTGCACCGCGGCGTCCATGAGTGCGCTGCCGACGCCGTGCCGGCGGAACTCCGGCAGGACGTGCGGCGAGAGCGCCCGGACGACCGGCTCGAGGTTGAGGGCGGACATCGTGGTCGCCTGGAGGTGGACCGCGCCGGCGAACTGGCCGTCGTACTCGGCGACCACGATCCGCTGGTCGGTCGACTCGGCCACGGCGGCCAGCACGGCGGTCATGTCGGCCACGCGTTCCTCGGCGTCGACACGACGGATCACGTCGCCCCACACCTCGGCGAGACGGGTTGCGTCATCGGCCGTCGCTGCGCGCAGCGACACCTGGGAGCGGGTCATCGAGCCATCGCCTTCTCGGACCTTCCACGCCTATGCCACGTCTCCCGTCCCCCGAACGCGGCTCCAACCCGAGAGACTACGCTCAGCGTCGCTGTCCTGTCAGAGGAGTCCTGTGATCCCCGGAATCGGCACCGTCGTCAACGTCGCCACCGTCCTGCTCGGCAGCACCCTCGGAGTCCTCCTCGGCAACCGGTTGCCGGTCCGCACCCGCGACGTCGTGACCGACGGTCTCGGCCTGGTCACGCTCCTGATCGCGGGTACGTCGGCGATGGCCGTGCTCGACGACACGCTGGCCGACGACGTCGGCTCGGACGCCCCGATGCTGATCGTGCTCGGCTCGCTGCTGATCGGCGGGATCGTCGGGTCGCTGCTGCGGCTGGAGTCCCGGGTGGAGTCGCTCGGCGGCTGGCTGCAGACCCGCCTCGCCGGGTCGTCGGACTCTGCGGACCGGCACCGCTTCATCGAGGGCTTCGTGGTCTCGTCGCTGGTCTTCTGCACCGGCCCGCTGACCATCCTCGGGTCGCTGAACGACGGCCTCGGGAACGGCGCCGACCAGCTCTATCTCAAGGCGGCGCTGGACGGCTTCGCCGCGATCGCGTTCGCGGCCTCCTTCGGCTGGGGCGTCGCGGCCAGCGCGGTCACCGTGGTGGTCGTGCAGGGCTCCCTGACGCTGGTCGGGCTGGGCCTCGGCGACGTGCTCCCGGACGCTCACCTGGCGGCGATCACGGCGACGGGCGGGCTGCTCCTGGTCGGCGTCGCGCTGCGCCTGCTCCGGGTGCGGGAGATCCCGGTCGCGGACCTGCTCCCGGCCCTGCTCGTCGCGCCTCTCCTGGTGCAGCTGGCGGCCGCACTTCATTGACGTAACGGTTCGCTAACGACAGGGTGCCGTAGCACCACCCACCACAGGGCCGGTCCTACGGTGGCATCGCTATTGCCCAACCTTTCGGGAGGGCGGGCGCGGTGAAGTGCACCAACGCGACAGAAAGGTTCACGACGTGAATCGATCCACAACCGCCACCTGGGTGAAGCTGATGGCGGGCACCGCCGTACTCAGCCTCTCCCTGGCTGCCTGCGGCTCCGACTCCGATGGCTCGGACGGCAGCAGCGCCGGCGACACCCCCTCGACCTCGGACTCGAGCGCTCCGGCCACCGACTCGTTCACCAACGACAAGTGCTCCTCGAGCCAGACCAGCGCCGACAGCTTCCGCGTCGGCGGCATCCTGCCGCTCACCGGAAACCTCGCCTTCCTCGGTCCCCCGGAGATCGCGGGTGTCGGCCTGGCCGTGTCCGACATCAACGCCGCCGGCGGCGTCAACGGCGCGCAGGCGTGCCACGACGTCCAGGACTCCGGTGACTCGACCGACATGTCGGTCTCCACCGCGTCGGCCGGCACGCTCGTCGCGAGCAAGCCGTCCATCGTGGTCGGCGCCGCGTCGTCGAGCGTCTCGCTCAACGTCGTCGACACCTTCGCGAAGAACAAGATCGTCGAGATCTCGCCCGCGAACACCGCGGTCGACCTCTCCGGCTACTCGCCGTGGTACTTCCGTACCGCTCCGCCGGACGGCATCCAGGGCAACGCGCTCGGCACCCTGGTCACCACCGACGGCTACACGAAGGTCGGCTTCCTGGTGTTCAACGACACCTACGGCACCGGCCTGCGCAACGCGGTCCAGGAGACGGTCGAGGGCGCCGGCGGTTCGTGCGTCTACGGCTGCAAGGGTGACGGCGACGAGTTCCCGGCCGGCCAGACGACGTTCTCGGCCGAGGTCCAGGGCGTCCTCGCCGCCAAGCCGGACGCGATCGTCGTCCTCGCCTTCGACGAGACCAAGTCGATCGTCCCCGAGCTCAAGTCGGCCGGCTGGGACATGTCGAAGACGTACTACTCGGACGGCAACACCGCCGACTACAGCGCGGACTTCGCCAAGGGCACCCTCGAGGGTGCTCAGGGCACGATCCCGGGTGCTGACCCCGACGCGACCTTCAAGGACCGCCTCAGCGGGTGGGCCGAGGTCGGCGAGGGCAAGCCGCTGAAGGACTACGCCTACGGCGCCGAGTCCTACGACGCCACCATCCTCGCCGCGCTCGCCGCGGTGAAGGGCGGCGCCACCGACCCGACGACGATCAAGGACAACATCGCCGCCGTCTCCGGCGCCACGGACGGCGAGGAGTGCACCTCCTACGCCGACTGCGTCGCCCTGCTCGGCGACGGCAAGGAGATCCACTACAAGGGTCCCTCGGGCATCGGTCCGATCGACGACGAGAACGACCCGTCGTCGGCGTTCGTCGGCATCTACCAGTTCCAGGCCGACAACTCGATCAAGCTCACGACCACGGTCGAGGGCTCGAAGAGCTGATCAGCTCCACGTAGCACCGCGCGAGGGCCCCGGACCGTCAGGTCCGGGGCCCTTCGTCGTCCTCCCCTGCCGGCGCGCTGCCTGCCGGTGCTCACCGTCCGGCCCCCGCATCTGCCCCGTTGGGACGACCAGCGGCACCAGGTCCCGACGCGAAACGGCCCGTCCCCGGAAGGGACGGGCCGTTCGGCGTACGACGGGTGAGGCCGTGGCCTCAGTGCTCGCGGGACTCGTCGACGTCCTTGGCGAGGGTGCCCAGGTAGAGCTCGATGACCTTCGGGTCGTTGGCGAGCTCGCGGCCGGTGCCGGTGTGGGCGTCGCGGCCCTGGTCGAGCACGTAGCCGCGGTCGCAGATCTGCAGGCAGCGGCGGGCGTTCTGCTCGACCATGACGACGCACACGCCGGTCTTGTTGATCCGGCGGGTGCGGATGAAGGTCTCGTCCTGGCGCACCGGCGACAGGCCGGCGGACGGCTCGTCGAGGAGCAGCACCGACGGCTCCATCATCAGGGCTCGGGCCATCGCCAGGGACTGGCGCTCACCACCGGAGAGCGCTCCGGCGCTGCGGTCCTTGCGCTCGTGCAGGTTGGGGAAGAGGTCCCACATCGCGTCGAGGCGCTCGCGGATCTTCTTGGGCCGCAGGTAGAGGCCCATCCGGAGGTTCTCCTCGATGGTCAGCGACGGGAAGACGTTGTTGGTCTGCGGCACGAAGCCGACACCCATCTCCACCAGCTGGTTGGTGCGCAGGTTGGTGATGTCGCGGTCGCCCAGGACGACCGACCCCGAGTGCACCTTCACCAGGCCGAACATCGCCTTGAGCAGCGTCGACTTGCCGGCGCCGTTGGGGCCGATGATGCCGATCATCTCGCCCGGGTAGGCGGCGAGGCTGCACCCGTTGAGGATGTTGACGCCGGGCAGGTAGCCCGCGACGACGTCCGTGGCCTCGATGACCGGACGCTGGGTGGTGGCGGTGGCCGTCGCTCCGGCCTGCTGCTGCTCGCTCACTTGGTCTCCTCCTCGGCCTCGCGCTCGGCGGCGACCTCTTCCTCGAGCTCCTCGATGGCCTCGTCGGTCAGCAGCGCGTCGTCGCCGAGGTCGGTGTCGTGGTGGGCGCCGAGGTAGGCGTCGATGACGGCCTGGTCGGACATCACCGTGTCGGCGGGTCCCTCGGCCACCAGCTTGCCCTCGGCCATCACGGCGACCCAGTCCGAGATGTGGCGGACGACGTGCATGTCGTGCTCGACGAAGAGGACCGTCATGCCCTCGTCGCGGAGGGACTGCACGTGCCCGAGCAGCGACTGCGTCAGTGCGGGGTTCACGCCCGCCATCGGCTCGTCGAGCATGATCATCTTCGGGTCGCTCATGAGGGCGCGGGCCATCTCGAGCAGCTTGCGCTGACCGCCCGAGAGGCTGCCGGCGTAGTCGTGCTTCTTCTCGTAGAGCTTGAAGCGGCCGAGCAGCTCGTCGGCCTTCGCCTCGATCTCGCGCTCCTGCTTGGCCCAGGTGCCGCGGAACATCGACTTGAAGAGGTTCTCGCCGGCCTGGTCCTGCGCGCCGAGCATCATGTTCTCGATCACCGTCATCGCGCTGAGCGCCTTGGTGAGCTGGAAGGTCCGCACCATGCCGGCCCGGGCGACGCTCGAGGCCGACGTCTTGTCGAGGGTGCGGCCGTCGAAGGCCCAGTGGGCGCCCTTGCCGGCCGTCGTGGGCCGGTCGAACCCGGTGATCAGGTTGAAGAAGGTCGTCTTGCCGGCGCCGTTGGGGCCGATGAGCGCGGTGATCAGGCCGCGCTGCACCTCGAGGTGGCCGACGTCCACGGCGGTCATGCCGCCGAACTGACGGACGATGTTGTCCACCACGAGGATCGGGTCCGGCTTGGCCGAGCCCGGCTCGGGGGCGAACCCGCCGGTGAGCGCCCTGCGCGCCGCCGGGTCGGCCATGCCGGAGGCGGCCGTCGGCTGGGCCATCTGGTCAGACATTGAATCGCAGCTCCCTCTTGTTGCCCAGGATGCCTTGCGGTCGGAAGATCACGAGCAGCATGAGCGCGACGCCGACCACGATGTAGGAGAACTGCTCGGTCTGCTGACCGCTCATGACGCTGTCGGGCACGTACGTCGCGGCGATGTACTTGATGCCGATGCGGCCCGCGAAGAACAGCACCGAGCCGAGCACCGGGCCGAAGATCGTCGCGGCGCCACCGAGCAGGAGCGCGGTGTAGCAGAAGAACGTCAGCGAGCGGCCCATCGAGTCCGGCTGCACGCTGGAGGACAGCACGTAGACCATGCCGCCGAGTGCGCCGAAGAGACCGCCGATGACGAGCGCCTGCATCTTGATCGCGAACACGTTCTTGCCGAGCGATCGGATCGCGTCCTCGTCCTCGCGGATGCCCCGCAGTGCGCGGCCCCAGGGGCTGCGCACCAGCAGGAAGACCACCGCCGTGCACGCGAAGACCAGGGCCCACGCCACGAATCGGACCCACCACTCGCTGCTCAGGTAGGGCACGGGGAAGAGGAAGAAGATCAGGAAGATCCCGACGACGAACATCAGCGCGGTGAGGGCGGCCTGGGCGATGCCCTCGAAGGCACCGCCGCGCCGCAGCCGGAGGACGATCAGGGTGATGACCGCGACCACCAGGATCCAGCCGATCACCCGCACCCACGCGGCACCGTCGGCGACGTCGCGGTAGTTGAACGGGATCAGCGTGAAGGAGCCGTTGCCGAAGAACGACAGGTTGTCGAACGCCGTCGTGTACTTGCTGCCGGGGATGCCCTGCGCCGATCCGGTGAAGTCGACCAGCAGGGCTGATCGCCCGACGTACCTGATGATCTCCGCTGCGGAGATCGTCACGATCGCCAGGTAGTCACCGCGTAGCTTCAGGGTCGGAGCGCCGAGGATCAGGGCGAAGATGAAGGCGGCGCCGAAGCCGAACAGGATGCCGAGGATCATCGGCAGGCCGTGCCAGATCGAGATCGCGAAGCCGTACGCGCCGAGCAGCATGAAGGCCGACTGACCCATGTTGAGCAGGCCCGTGAAGCCGAAGTGGATGTTCAGGCCGATGACGGCGATCGCGACGGCGGCGGTCTGCGGGGACAGCGCCTCGCGGACCATGCCGTTGAGGATGTACTGGATGTTGTCCATGCTCGTCAGTCCCTCCTCAGCCGATCCGCTGCGGCTTGCCGAGCAGACCCTGGGGCCGCACCAGCAGGAGCAGGATCAGGATCAGCAGCGCGGTCGCGTACTTGAAGTCACCCGGCATCCCGAGGACCGGGGAGAGCTCGACGACGAGGCCGATGATCAGCGCGCCGACGAGGGCTCCGAAGGCGGTGCCGAGACCGCCGAGGGTGACCGCTGCGAAGAGCAGCAGCAGGATCTGGAGCCCGGTGTCCCACTTGATGCCGTTGGTGACCAGCGCGTAGAGGATGCCGGAGAGGCCCGCGAGACCCATCGCGACGGTCCACACCAGCCGGATCACCTTGTCGGTGTCGATGCCCGACGCCGCGGCGAGGGCCGGGTTGTCGGAGACCGCGCGGGTCGCTCGGCCGATGCGCGTGCGCAGCAGCGCGTAGCCGACCGCCGCGAGCACGACCACCGAGATCACCATGGCGACGATCGACTGGTTGGTGATCGTGATCGGCCCGAACTCGCTGACCTCCGGGTTGTCCTGGACGACCCGGACGGTCCGTGCGCCGACGGTGTACTGGTAGACGTACTGCAGGGCCAGCGAGAGGCCGATCGTCACGATCATCAGCTGCGTGAGGCCGAGCCCTCGCCGCCGCAGCGGCTGCCAGAGCACCCGGTCCTGCAGCCAGCCGCTGAAGGCGCAGAGGATCACGACGAGCACACCGCCCACCCACAGGCCGAGCCCGTGGACGTTGATCAGGTAGTAGCCGAGCATGCCGCCGAGGGTCACCTGCTCGGCGTGCGCGAAGTTGGAGAGGCCGGTGGTGCCGTAGATCAGCGAGAGGCCGACCGAGGCGAGCGCCAGCAGGAGGCCCAGGCGCAGCCCGTTGACGCTGCTCTGGAGGAGCTCGTCGAACTTGCTGGTCGTGGCGCTGTAGTTCTCGGTGCGGATCGTGATGAGCGCCGGGATGGTGACGCCGAACTTGGAGGTCACCTTGACCTCACCGTCGGTCACCAGGTCCTTGGGAAGCGTCGACTCGTCGATCTTGACCGTGTAGGGGCCCTCCTTGTCGACGCGGAGGTTCCACTTGCCGGTCTCGCTGGTGACGACCTCCTGGGCCGCACCCGCCTCGTCGGTGACCGTGATCGTGACGTCGGGCAGCACTCCGTCCTCGGTCCGCAGCGTGCCGGCCAGACAGCCGTGGGTGGCGTCAGGCAGACACAGCGTGTCGACCGCGTGAGCCGCGGTCGAGGACATCAGGGCGAGCACGGGTGCGAGCAGGAGCGCCAGGACGAGTCCTGCCACACCCCTCGGCACCGCCCGCTCGCGGACGCGTCGAGACTTCAACTCGGTCCTCCCATTCCAGAACCCGGCCGGGCTCGGTGGGCAGTCTAGGGCTCAACATGCGGACGAAGGCCAGATCAAACGCCGGAGAACGCCGTACGACGCGATGCTTTACCGAAGTGTGATCTGGGAGAAACGTGCGTCCGGCGACACGGCACCCGGTGCCGTCAGCCGGCGATGCCGGGGCCGTGCGTGATCACGCCGTCCGCGACCTGGCGCATCGACAGGCGCAGGTCCATCGCGGTCTTCTGGATCCAGCGGAACGCCTCCGGCTCGGAGAGCTTGAGCTGCTCCTGGAGGATGCTCTTGGCCCGGTCGACCGCCTTGCGGGTCTCCAGCCGCTCGGTGAGGTCGGCGACCTCGGACTCCAGCTGCGAGAGCTCGGAGAAGCGGCTGACCGCCATCTCGATCGCCGGCACCAGGTCGGTCTGCGTGAACGGCTTCACGAGGTAGGCCATCGCACCCGCGTCGCGGGCCCGCTCGACCAGGTCGCGCTGCGAGAACGCGGTCAGGATGACCACCGGCGCGATCCGCTGGTGGGCGATCTGCTCGGCCGCGGCGATCCCGTCGAGGACCGGCATCTTCACGTCGAGGATGACCAGGTCGGGGCGCAGCTCCTCGGCCAGCTCGACGGCCTTGGCACCGTCGCCGGCCTGGCCGACGACGTCGTACCCCTCCTCGGTGAGCATCTCCGCGAGGTCCATCCGGATGAGCACCTCGTCCTCGGCGATCACGACGCGGCGCACGGCACCGCCCGCGGCGGAGGGAGAGATCTGCTGGCTCACGGGCAGCAGGGTATCGGCCCGGGCTGTGGGGCAGGGCGGGTGCCCGCCCCAGGATCGATCAGGCAGGTCGCGGCGCGGCGCCGGCGCGAACCACCGGCGCGAGCCGCTGGCGCAGGTAGAGGTCGACCTCGTCCCGCTCGACCCGGCGCCGACCGAGCTCCACGCTCGCCGCCCGCGCGTTGGCCACCGCCCGCTCGTTGCCGGCCAGCCGGCGTACCCAGCCATCCCATGGCATCCGCATCTCGATCTCCCTGGTCCCGAGCACCCCGTGAATCCCGAATGCTCAAACTGTAGCGAGTCGCTCGACTTTGGCCAAGGCGTGGAACGGACAGACGTTCCGGTACCGTGTGGCGCGCTCCCAGCCGGGTTGGCGGAATGGCAGACGCGGTGGTCTCAAACACCACTGTCCGAGAGGGCGTGTGGGTTCGAATCCCACACCCGGCACACATCTCTCTACGTGCGCAGAGTGCGTGCCTCGCAAGGCGGAGGAGGGAGGCGGCCCGGGTTTGGCCGCCGACCGACGACAACGCGGCGAGGTGCGTGCTATGCGCGCGTAGAGCGCTTGTACGCCGGGGCGACCTCGTTGATGGCGTCACCCATCCGGTGGATGCGGAGTGCGTTGGTGGAGCCGGGGATGCCCGGAGGGGCGCCGGCGATGATGACCACCAGGTCGCCCTCGGTGACCCGGCCGATCTGGAGCAGCTGCTCGTCGACCTGGCGCACCATCTCGTCGGTGTGCTCGACGGTGGCGGTCAGGAAGGTCTCGACGCCCCAGCTCAGGGCCAGCTGCGAGCGGACCGCGGCGACCGGGGTGAAGGCGAGGATCGGGACCGGGCCGCGCAGGCGGGACATCCGCTTCGCGGAGTCGCCGGACTGGGTGAAGGCGACGACGTACTTGGCCCCGACCCGCTCCGCGACCTCCTCGGCCGCCTTGGCGATGACGCCGCTGTTGGTGTGCGGGTCCCAGTCGATCTCGGCCATGCCGACGCGCTCGGCGTCCTGCAGCGCGTGGGTCTCGGTGGCGGTGATGATCCGCGCCATCGTCTCGACGGTGTGGACGGGGTACTCCCCCACGCTGGTCTCGCCGGAGAGCATCACCGCGTCGGCGCCGTCGAGGACGGCGTTGGCGACGTCGGAGGCCTCGGCGCGGGTCGGCGAGGGGTTGCCGATCATCGACTCCAGCATCTGGGTCGCGACGATCACGGGCTTGGCGTTGAGGCGGGCCTTCTCGACGATCCGCTTCTGCAGGAAGGGCACGTCCTCGAGCGGGCACTCCACGCCGAGGTCGCCGCGGGCGACCATGAAGCCGTCGAACGCGGCGATGATCTCGTCGAGGTTGTCGATCGCCTGCGGCTTCTCGATCTTGGCGATGACGGGGACGTGCACGCCCTCCTCGTCCATGATCCGGCGCACGTCCTCGGCGTCCTTGGCGTCGCGGACGAAGCTCAGCGCGACGAAGTCGACGGTGAGGCCGAGCGCGAAGCGCAGGTCCTCGATGTCCTTCTCCGACAGCGCCGGCACGGACACGGCCACGCCGGGCAGGTTGATGCCCTTGTTGTTGGACACCTTGCCGCCGACCAGCACCTCGGTGTGGACGTCGGTGCCGTCCTCGACGCCGGTCACCCGGAGGCGGACCTTGCCGTCGTCGATCAGGAGCGGGTCGCCGACGTTGACGTCGCCGGGCAGCCCCTTGTACGTCGTGCCGCAGATGGTCTCGTCGCCGGGGACGTCGCGGGTGGTGATGGTCCACTGCTGGCCGCGGTGGAGGACGACCGGCCCGTCCGCGAAGGTCTCGAGGCGGATCTTGGGCCCCTGGAGGTCGGCGAAGATGCCGACCCCGTGGCCGCTCGCGTCCGAGGCCTCCCGCACGAGGCGGTAGGCCTCGGCGTGGTCCTCGTGGGCGCCGTGGCTCATGTTCAGCCGGGCGACGTCCATCCCGGCGTACACCAGCTCGCGGATCCGGCGGGGTGAGGACGTCGCGGGCCCCAGGGTGCAGACGATCTTGGCTCTACGCACGTACCTCACCCTACCGCGACTTTGATCTTTCAAAGACCTAACCGCCGGCGTCCACGCCGACCCGGCAGAAAGTTCCTGCCGGGTCAGCGTCTCAGACGACCAGGGGTCGGTCCGTCGGCTGGATCGGCGCCGGGAGCGTGGTCTCGCCGGTCAGGAACCGGTCGACCGCCGCCGCGGCGGCCCGCCCCTCGGCGATCGCCCACACGATCAGCGACTGCCCACGACCGGCGTCGCCGGCGACGAAGACGCCGGGGACGGAGGTCTGGAAGGACGCGTCGCGCGCGACGTTGCCTCGCTCGTCGAGGTCGACGCCGAGCTGCTCGACGAGGCCCGGCTTCTCGGGACCGACGAAGCCCATCGCGAAGAGCACCAGCTCGGCCGGGATCTCGCGCTCGGTGCCCTCGATCTCGGTCAGCTTGCCCCCCTCGAAGACCACGTCGACCAGGCGCAGCGCCCGGACGTTGCCGTCCTCGTCGCCGAGGAACTCCTTCGTCGAGACGGCGTAGACCCGCTCGCCGGCCTCCTCGTGGGCGGAGGAGACCCGGAAGATCATCGGGTACGTCGGCCACGGCTGGCTCGCGGGACGGGCCGCCGGCGGCTCGCCCATGATCTCCAGCTGGGTGATCGACGCGGCCCCCTGACGGGTCGAGGTGCCCAGGCAGTCGGCACCGGTGTCGCCGCCGCCGATGATCACGACGTGCTTGCCGGTGGCGGTGATCTGGCCCTCGACCGACTCCCCGAGCGCGACCCGGTTGGCCTGCGGGAGGAACTCCATCGCCTGGTGGATGCCGCCGAGCTCGCGGCCGGTGACCGGGAGGTCACGAGCCTCGGTGGAGCCCATCGCGAGCACCACGGCGTCGTAGCGGTCGCGGAGCTGGTCGCCGGTGAGGGTCTCCCCCACCTCGACGCCGGCCCGGAAGACGGTGCCCTCGCGGCGCATCTGCTCGAGGCGCTTGTCGAGGTGCTTCTTCTCCATCTTGAACTCGGGGATGCCGTAGCGCAGCAGGCCGCCGATCTTGTCGGCGCGCTCGTAGACCGCGACGGTGTGGCCCGCGCGGGTGAGCTGCTGCGCCGCGGCCAGGCCCGCCGGGCCCGAGCCGATCACGGCGACCGTGCGGCCCGAGAGCCACTCCGGCGGCTGGGGCCGCACGTAGCCGGCGTCCCACGCCTTGTCGATGATCGTGACCTCGACGTTCTTGATCGTGACCGGGTCCTGGTTGATGCCCAGGACGCAGGCGGTCTCGCACGGGGCCGGGCAGAGGCGACCGGTGAACTCCGGGAAGTTGTTGGTCGCGTGCAGGCGCTCGATCGCGCCCTCCCAGTCGTCCCGCCAGACCAGGTCGTTCCACTCGGGGATGATGTTGCCGAGCGGGCAGCCCTGGTGGCAGAACGGGATGCCGCAGTCCATGCAGCGCCCGGCCTGCTGGGTGATGATCGGGAGCAGGGCCCGGCCGGCGCTGCCGGGGTAGACCTCGTTCCAGTCCTGCACTCGCTCCTCGACGGGGCGTCGCTCGGCGACCTGCCGCCCGTCCTTCAGGAATCCGCGGGGATCAGCCATGCCGAACCTCCTGCTTCATGGCCTGACGGCCGCCGCCGGGAAGAACAGTGTGACGTCGGCCGTCAGCCATGAAGTGCCTCCATCATCGCGTGGGCGGTCTGGTTCTCGTCGAGGCCGTCGGCTTCCGCCTTGGCCTTCGCCTCGAGAGACTTCCGGTAGTCGGTGGGCATGACCTCGGTGAAGCGGGTCAGCGCGGTCTCCCAGTCGCCGAGGAGCTCCTCGGCGACGAGGGAGCCGGTCTCCTCGAAGTGGGCACGCACCAGCTCCTCGAGCTCGACGGCGGCGTCGCCGGTGACCGGCGACAGCTCGACGAGCTCGGTGTTGACCCGGTGCGGCTTGAGGTCGAGGACCCAGGCCACGCCACCGGACATGCCGGCCGCGAAGTTGCGTCCGGTCTTGCCCAGGACGACCACGCGGCCACCGGTCATGTACTCGCAGCCGTGGTCGCCCACGCCCTCGTTGACCAGCTGGGCGCCGGAGTTGCGGACGGCGAACCGCTCCCCGACCCCGCCGCGCAGGAAGATCTGGCCGGAGGTCGCGCCGTACGCGATCGTGTTGCCGGCGATGATCTGCTCGTTGCTGTTGAAGGTCGCCTCCCGGTCGGGTCGGACCACGATCCGGCCGCCCGAGAGGCCCTTGCCGACGTAGTCGTTGGCGTCGCCCTCGAGCCGCAGGGTGATGCCCTTCGGCAGGAACGCGCCGAAGGACTGGCCGGCCGACCCGAGGAAGGTCAGGTCGATGGTGCCGTCGGGCAGGCCGTCGCCGCCGTACTTCTTGGTGACCTCGTGGCCGAGGATGGTGCCGACGGTGCGGTTGACGTTGCGGATCGCGACCTGCGCGCGCACCGGCTCGCCGCTCTCGAGCGCCGGCTGGGCCAGCGGGACGAGCTCGGTGACGTCGAGCGACTTCTCCAGGCCGTGGTCCTGCGACTTGGTGCGGAAGAGGTCCTGCTCCGGGAACGCCGAGCGGTCCGGCTGGTGCAGCATCGGCGTGAGGTCGAGGCCCGACGCCTTCCAGTGGTCGATCGCCTGGGCCGCGTCGAGGCTGCCGACCTGACCGATCGCCTCCTCGATGGAGCGGAAGCCCAGCTCGGCCAGCAGCTCGCGGACCTCCTCGGCGATGAACTCGAAGAAGTTGACGACGAACTCGGGCTTGCCGTTGAAGCGCTCGCGCAGGACGGGGTTCTGCGTCGCGACGCCCACGGGGCAGGTGTCGAGGTGGCAGACCCGCATCATGATGCAGCCGGAGACCACCAGGGGCGCCGACGCGAAGCCGAACTCCTCCGCACCCAGGAGCGCGGCGACGACGACGTCGCGACCGGTCTTGAGCTGACCGTCGGTCTGCACGACGATCCGGTCGCGCAGGCCGTTGAGGATCAGGGTCTGCTGGGTCTCGGCGAGGCCGAGCTCCCAGGGGCCGCCGGCGTGCTTGAGCGAGGTCAGCGGGGCCGCGCCCGTGCCGCCGTCGTGGCCGGAGATCAGCACCACGTCGGCGTGCGCCTTCGAGACGCCCGCCGCGACCGTCCCGACGCCGACCTCGGAGACCAGCTTCACGTGGACGCGGGCCTGCGGGTTGGCGTTCTTGAGGTCGTGGATCAGCTGCGCCAGGTCCTCGATCGAGTAGATGTCGTGGTGCGGCGGCGGGCTGATCAGGCCGACGCCCGGCGTGGAGTGCCGGGTCTTGGCCACCCACGGGTAGACCTTGTTGCCGGGCAGCTGCCCGCCCTCGCCGGGCTTGGCGCCCTGCGCCATCTTGATCTGGATGTCGTCGGCGTTCGTGAGGTACTCCGACGTCACGCCGAAGCGGCCCGAGGCGACCTGCTTGATCGAGCTGCGGCGCTCCGGGTCGTAGAGCCGCTCGGGGTCCTCGCCGCCCTCACCGGTGTTGGACTTCGCGCCCAGCCGGTTCATCGCGATCGCGAGGTTCTCGTGCGCCTCCTTCGAGATGGACCCGTAGGACATCGCGCCGGTCGAGAAGCGCTTGACGATCGCGGAGACGGGCTCGACCTCCTCGATCGGGATCGGCTGCCGGCCGGCCTCGTCGGCGCCCTTGAGGCGGAACAGGCCGCGCAGCGTCATCAGCCGCTTCGCCTGGTCGTCCACGCGGGCGGTGTACTGCTTGAAGATGTCGTAGCGGCCGGTGCGGGTGGAGTGCTGCAGCCGGAAGACCGTCTCGGGGTCGAAGAGGTGCGGCTCGCCCTCGCGGCGCCATTGGTACTCGCCGCCGATCTCGAGCTCGCGGTGCGCCGGGGAGATGCCGCCGCGCGGGTACGCCGTGGCGTGCCGGCGCGCGACCTCCTCGGCGATCGTCTCGAGCTCGACGCCGCCGAGCTTGGAGGTGGTGCCGGTGAAGTACTTGTCGACGACCGCCTGCGAGAGCCCGACCGACTCGAAGATCTGGGCACCGGTGTAGGACGCGACCGTCGAGACGCCCATCTTCGACATCACCTTGAGCACGCCCTTGCCGAGCGCCTTGATGAGGTTCTTGACGGCCTGCTCGGGCTCGGTCGAGACGTAGTAGCCCTCGCGGGCGAGGTCCTCGACGGACTCCATGGCGAGGTAGGGGTTGACCGCGGCCGCGCCGTACCCGACGAGCAGGGCGACGTGGTGGACCTCGCGGACGTCGCCGGCCTCGACGAGGAGGCCGACCTGGGTGCGGGTCTTCTCGCGGACCAGGTGGTGGTGCACGGCACCGGTGAGCAGCAGCGACGGGATCGGCGCGAGCTCGGCGGTGGAGTGCCGGTCGGACAGCACGATGACGCGGGCGCCGTCGGCGATCGCCGCCGAGACCTCCTGGCAGATCTCGTCGATCCGCTCGGCCATCGCGGCGCCGCCACCCTCGACCGGGTAGAGGCCGCGCGCGACGTGGGTGATGAAGCCCGGCATGTCGCCGTCACGGTTGATGTGGCGGATCTTCGCGAGGTCGTCGTTGGAGATGACCGGGAAGGGCAGCACCACCATGCGGCAGGACGCGGGCGCCGGCTCGAGCAGGTTGGACTCCGGCCCGATGGTGCCGGCCAGCGAGGTGACGAGCTCCTCGCGGATCGCGTCGAGCGGCGGGTTGGTGACCTGGGCGAAGAGCTGGCTGAAGTAGTCGAAGATCAGCCGCGGCTTCTCGCTGAGCGACGCGATGGGCGTGTCGGTGCCCATCGAGCCGATCGGCTCGGCCGAGGAGTTGGCCATCGGCGTGAGGATGACCCGCAGCTCCTCCTCGGTGTAGCCGAAGACCTGCTGACGGCGGGTGACCGAGGCGTGCGTGTGGATGATGTGCTCGCGGTCGGGCACGTCGTTGAGGTTGATCAGGCCGGCGTGCAGCCACTCGTCGTACGGGTGCTCCGCGGCGAGCTCGGCCTTGATCTCCTCGTCCTCGATGATCCGGTGCTCGTCGGTGTCGACGAGGAACATCCGGCCCGGCTGGAGCCGGCCCTTGCGGACCACCTTCGCGGGGTCGATGTCGAGGACGCCGACCTCGGAGGCGAGCACGACGAGACCGTCGTCGGTCACCCAGAAGCGGGAGGGGCGCAGCCCGTTGCGGTCCAGGACCGCGCCGATCTGCGAGCCGTCGGTGAAGACCACGCACGCGGGGCCGTCCCACGGCTCCATGAGCGCGGAGTGGAACTCGTAGAAGGCGCGCCGCTTGGCGTCCATCTCGCCGTGGTTCTCCCAGGCCTCCGGGATCATCATCAGCACCGAGTGGGGCAGCGAGCGGCCGCCCATGTGCAGCAGCTCGAGCACCTCGTCGAAGGACGCCGAGTCGGACGCCTCCGGGGTGCAGATCGGGTAGAGCCGCTCCAGGTCGCCCGGGATCACGTCCGAGGCGAGCAGCGCCTCACGGGCGCGCATCCAGTTGCGGTTGCCCATCACGGTGTTGATCTCGCCGTTGTGGGCGATGAACCGGAACGGGTGGGCCAGCGGCCAGCTCGGGAAGGTGTTGGTCGAGAAGCGCGAGTGGACCACGGCCATCGCCGAGGTGACGCGCTCGTCGAGCAGGTCGGGGAAGAAGTGGTCGAGCTGGTCGGTCGTCAGCATGCCCTTGTAGACCAGGGTCCGCGACGACAGCGACGGGAAGTAGACGTCGGTCTCCCGCTCGGCCCGCTTGCGCAGGCAGAAGGCGAGCCGCTCGAGCGCCATCCCGGTCACCCGGGAGCCGTTGCCGGCGACGAAGAGCTGGACGAAGGCGGGCATCACGCCGAGCGCCATGCCGCCGAGCTCGGAGGGGTCGGTGGGGACCTCGCGCCAGCCGAGGACGGTCAGGCCCTCCTCGGCGGCGATCTCCTCGATCCGCTGGCGGGTCTTCTTGACCTGCTCGGCGTCACCGGGGAGGAACGCGGTGCCGACGGCGTAGGCGTGCTGCGGCGGCAGCGGGAAGTCGACGACCGCGCGCAGGAACTCGTCGGGGACCTGCAGCAGGATGCCGGCGCCGTCGCCGGTGTTGACCTCGGCGCCCGCGGCACCGCGGTGGTCGAGGTTGCGCAGGGCCTGGATGCCCTGCTTGACGATGTCGTGACTGGCGATGCCCGTCAGCGTGGCCACGAAGGCGACGCCGCAGGCGTCCTTCTCGTGGCGGGGGTCATACAGCCCTTGGGCCGGCGGGAACGCGTGCGAGTACGGCACCGGGTTCTCCCGTCGTCTCAGCGCTGCGAAGCCCCACAACGTTGTCGGGCCTGCGCGAGCGGATCGAAATGCAGATTCGAAAGCGGCCAGGGGACGACATTGGCCCTACCGAAGGATCAGGCTATCACCGGATCAGGGGTGCTCCTGACCAGTGTCCGTGGCGGGCTCGACGACCGGGTCGTCGGGCGTGTCGCCCCGCTTGTCGCCCGGCGTGTCGCCCGGCGTGTCGTCCGTCCCGCCCGGGGTCTCGCCGTCCGGCTCGTCGCCGGGGGCGCGGCCCTCGTCGTACACCCGCGCCTCACGGCCGGGCTGTCGCCTGGCGCTGACCACGAACCAGACGAGCGCGGCCACGAAGAGGACGATCGAGGTCCAGACGTTGAGGCGCAGGCCGAAGACGTCCTTGAGCTCGACGTTGTCGATGCGCAGCATCTCGATCCAGCCGCGGCCGGCGGTGTAGATCATGATGTAGAGCGCGACCACCCGGCCGTGACCGAGCTTGAAGCGCCGGTCCGCCCAGACGAGGACGGCGAAGCCGGCCAGGCACCACAGGCACTCGTAGAGGAACGTCGGGTGGAAGGTCGTGCCGGGCGGGTAGCCGAGGTCGAGCGCGGTGTCGTCGCTGACCGAGAGCGCCCACGGCAGGTCGGTGGGCTTGCCGAAGAGCTCCTGGTTGAACCAGTTGCCCCAGCGGCCGATCGCCTGGGCGATCAGCACCCCGGGCGCCATCGCGTCGAGCACCGGGAGCAGCTTGATGCCACGGCGGCGGGCGCCGATGATCGCGCCGACCGCGCCGAGCCCGACGGCGCCCCACACCCCCAGGCCGCCGCGCCACACGTAGAGCGCGTCGATGGGGTGCTGGCCGGAGCCGAAGTAGAGGTCGTGGTCGGTGATCACGTGGTAGAGCCGACCGCCGACCAGGCCGAACGGCACCGCCCACAACGCGATGTCCTGGATCTCGCCGGCGCGACCCCCGCGGGCCATCCAGCGGCGCTCGCCGATCCAGATCGCGGCGACGATGCCGAGGATGATCGCCAGGGCGTAGCCACGGATCGGCAGCGGCCCGAGGTACCAGACTCCCGAGGAGGGGCTCGGGATGGACAGCAGCGTCATGAGTCCTCGTTCATGGGTTCAGCAGCTCGTGGATGTCGGAGGCGAACTGGGCCGACGAGGTGTCCTGGTCCCAGAACTCCGGCGCCTTCCCGCCCGGCTCCATGCCCGTGATCGTCGTGCCGTGGGTGACGTCGTAGCCGCCGGAGGGCAGCTTGTCACCCTGGCTCACGCCCACGGCGAAGGGCTTCCCGACCGCGACGATGTCGTCGAGGTCGCCGGTCAGGCCGGTGAACGACGGGTCGAAGTGCGAGAGGTAGGTCTTCAGCACGCTCGAGGTGTCGCGGGCCGGGTCGGTGGTGATGAAGACGACCGTGGTGCGCTTGCGGTCGGCCTCGTCGAGCCGGGTCATCGCCGAGGAGAGGTTGCCCATCACGATCTGGCAGATGTCGGGGCAGTGGGTGTAGCCGAAGAAGACCAGCGTCAGGTCCGCGTCCGCGTCCTTCGTCAGGGAGTACGGCGCACCGCTCGTGTCGGTGAGCGCGATCGACGAGGCCTGGAACGGCGGGTCCAGCTCGGTCGCGTGCAACGCTCCCCCGTCGGCGCTGCCGCCGCAGGCGGTGAGCGTGACGAGCAGACCGGCGAGGAGTGTGAGAACGGTCCTACGCACGCCGTACCCCGGCCGCGAGGTCCGCGGTCAGCTCGGTGAGGGCGCGGAGGCCGGCGGCGCGGTCGTCGGGGTGGTCGAGCAGGCGGCGCACGAAAGCCGAGCCGACGATGACGCCGTCGGCGTACGTCGCGAGCTCGGCGGCCTGGTCGCCGGTGCTGACGCCGACGCCGACGCCGACGGGGAGGTCGGTGGTGGCCTTGGTCCGGGCGATGAGCGGCGCGACTCCCGCGGCGGTCGCCTGGGCCGTGCCGGTCACGCCCATGATGCCGGTCGCGTAGACGAAGCCGCGCGACGCGGCGGTGGTCATCGCGATCCGTGCGTCGGTCGACGACGGCGAGACCAGGAAGACCTTGTCGAGGTCGTGGGCGTCCGCCGCCGCGATCCAGTCCTCGGCGAAGTCGGGCGTGATGTCGGGGGTGATCAGGCCCGCTCCCCCGGCGTTGGCGAGATCGGTCGCGAACCGCTCGACGCCGTAGCGCGCGACGGGGTTCCAGTAGGTCATCACGAGGGTGGGGGTGCCGGTGGCGGCGACGGCCTCGACGGTGCGGAGCACGTCGGCGGTGCGGACCCCACGCTCGAGTGCCTGCTGGGCGGCGGCCTGGATGATCGGGCCGTCCATGACCGGGTCGCTGTAGGGCAGGCCGATCTCGATGACGTCGCAGCCGGCCTCGACCATCGCGAGCAGGCCGTCGATGCCGCCCTGGACGTCCGGGTAGCCCGCGGGCAGGTAGCCCACGAGCGCGGCGCGACCGTCGACCCGGGCCTTCTCGAAGGCGGTGCTGACGCTCATGCGGGGTCACCCGTCTCGGCGTCGGCCTGGCCGAGCCGGAAGTACTCCAGGGCGGTGCCCATGTCCTTGTCGCCGCGGCCGGACAGGTTGACCAGGATCGTCTGCCCCGGACGCTCCTCGGCCAGCTTGAGCGCACCTGCGAGCGCGTGCGCCGACTCGACCGCGGGGATGATGCCCTCGGTGCGGGCCAGCAGCGCCATCGCATCCATCGCCTCGGCGTCGGTCGCGGGCAGGTACGTCGCCCGGCCGATGTCGGCGAGGAAGGAGTGCTGCGGGCCGACCCCCGGGTAGTCGAGACCCGCCGAGATCGAGTGGGACTCGATGGTCTGGCCGTCCTCGTCCTGGAGCACGAACGTGCGGGCGCCGTGCAGCACGCCGCGGTCACCGGCGTAGATGGTCGCGGCGTGGCGGCCGGTCTCGAAGCCGTCGCCACCGGCCTCGAAGCCGTAGATGTCGACGTCCTCGTCCTCGAGGAAAGCGGTGAACAGCCCGATCGCGTTGGAGCCGCCGCCCACGCACGCGGCGATCGCGTCGGGCAGGACGCCGTACTGCTCCAGGCACTGGGCGCGCGCCTCGTCGCCGATGCCGCGGCAGAACTCGCGGACCATGCTCGGGAAGGGGTGCGGCCCGGCGGCCGTGCCGAAGAGGTAGGCGGTGTGGTCGACGCTCGCGACCCAGTCGCGCAGCGCCTCGTTGATCGCGTCCTTCAGCGTCGCGCTGCCGGAGTCGACCGCGACCACCTTGGCGCCGAGCAGGTGCATGCGGGCCACGTTGAGCGCCTGGCGCTTGGTGTCGACCGAGCCCATGTAGACGGTGCAGTCGAGGCCGAAGTACGCCGCCGCCGTCGCGCTCGCGACGCCGTGCTGGCCGGCGCCGGTCTCGGCGATCACGCGGGACTTGCCCATCCTCTTGGTCAGCAGCGCCTGGCCGAGGACGTTGCGGATCTTGTGGGCGCCGGTGTGGTTGAGGTCCTCGCGCTTGAGCAGGATCCGGGCGCCGACACGCTCGCTGAGCCGCTCCGCGTGGTAGAGCGGGCTGGGGATGCCGGCGTACTCGCGGAGGATCTTCTCGAAGTCGGCGACGAACGTCGGGTCGGCCATGGCCTCCTGCCACGCCACCGTGAGCTCGTCCAGGGCGGAGACCAGGGCCTCGGGCATGAACCGCCCGCCGAAGTCACCGAACCACCCCCGCTCATCGGCGCCGAAACGAGACGATGGCGTCGTCGTCATGCCCCTACTCCTGTCATCGCGGCGACCGCGGCCTGCGGGTCGCCGTCCTTCACCAGCGCCTCGCCGACGAGCACGGCGCGGGCGCCCTCGCCCACGAACCGCTTGACGTCGACGGGCCCGAAGATGCCGCTCTCGGCGACCTTGACCCGGTCGTCCGGGACGAGCGGCGCGAGCCGCCCGAAGGTGTCGTCGTGGATCTCCAGCGTCTTGAGGTTGCGCGCGTTGACGCCGACCAGCTCTGCGCCCAGCGCGACGGCCCGCTCGGTCTCGGCCTCGTCGTGGACCTCGACGAGCACGGTGAGGCCGAGCTCGCGGGCCTCGTCGTGGAGCCGACGCAGGGTGTCGTCGTCGAGCGCAGCCACGATCAGCAGGGCCAGGTCGGCTCCGGCGGCGCGCGCCTCGACCAGCTGGTAGCTGGTGACGATGAAGTCCTTGCGGAGGATCGGGGTGTCGACCGCGGCGCGCACGGCACGGAGGTCGTCGAGGCTGCCGCCGAAGCGGCGCCGCTCGGTCAGCACGCTGATCGCGGCCGCGCCACCCGCGGCGTACTGCTGCGCGAGCTCGGCGGGGTCCGGGATGTCGGCGAGGTCGCCCTTGCTCGGGCTGCGGCGCTTGACCTCGGCGATGACGCTGGACCCGGGCGCCCGGAAGTGCGGCATCGGGTCGCGCGGCGGGTCGACGTCGGCCAGGGCGGCACGCAGGTCGGCGAGCGTGGTGGCCGCCTCCCGCTCGGCGAGGTCGACCCGGACGCCGGCCACGATCTCGTCGAGCACGGACATGGCACCAGTGTTTCACGCGGCCGTAGGCCCGCCGTCGTCGGCGTTCACCTGCCGGGCTCGGGCTCCGCGTCGGACCGTCGCGGTATGGGTAGTGTCCCGCCCAACGGCCGGCAGACGGACGGCCTCGACGAAGGGTTCTACCTGTGAGCTACTCCGAACCGCCTCCCCCGCCGCCGCAGTACGGCGCGCCGGTGCCGCCGGCCGGCGGCATGCCGCCGAAGAACTCCGGCAAGGCGATCACCTCGCTCGTCACGGGCATCGTGAGCCTGCCGATGGTGTGCTGCTGGCCGCTCGGTGTGGTGCTCGGCATCCTCGGCATCGTCTTCGGCGTGCTCGCGCGCAAGGACATCGCCACCAGCTCCGGCGCGCTCAAGGGCGCCGGCATGGCGCTCGCGGGCATCATCTGCGGCGCGGTCGCGCTCGCCCTGATCGTCATCGTGCTGATCCTCGCCGCGTCGGGTGCGATCGACACCGACTTCGAGTACAGCAGCTGATCGAGTGACCGTCGGCGGGCGTCAGGGCGCGAGCCAGGCGCCCGCCGGCAGGTTGCGCAGCACCGTGAAGACCGCCAGCGCCGCGAGGTAGCCGACGGTCACCCCGAGGACCAGCCTCGGGTGGTGCTCCCGCTGGCGTCCGGTCCAGCTGTCGACCGCCCACCGGGCCAGGATGAACACCACCACCGGCAGCGCGAGCACGAGCATCAGGTTGCTCGACGCCGCGCCGGCCACATCGCCGTGCGTGAGGTCGTTGACCGCGCGGAGGCCACCGCAGCCCGGGCAGTAGATGCCCATCGCGGCGCTCGGGCACAGACCCCAGGAGCCGTGCGCGTGGGGGTCGCGCAGCCGCAGCGCGAGCGTGACCAGGCCGAGCCCGCCGATCATCAGGGCCGGCGGCCGGACCCGCTGCCAGCGCGTCGCGGCCTCGGTCTCGAGGACCGGCGGCGGCGCGGTGGCGGTCATGGGAGCGGCCGGGTCAGTGCTCGGCGTTGTGGTAGCCGAGCTTGGCCATCACCGGGAAGACGATCAGCGACAGGACGCACAGGCCGACGCCGACCCAGAAGATCACCCAGTTGATCGGGCTGAGCAGCATCGCCACCCCGCCGACCACGAACCCCAGCATCGCGAGCGTGACGAACGTCCAGGCCGCAGGGGTGTTGCCGTGGTTGTCAGACATGGGGCTCCTCGGTGCGTGCGTGATCGAACGCGGTCAGTCTAGGGGCGAGGGTCAGGCCGTGGGGTCACGACCCTCGTCCATGGCCTTCCAGAGGTCGAGATTGCTCTGCTCCTCCGGAGCCTTGTCCGGTACGTCGGCCCCACCCGGTGCGTCGTAGCGCGCCCCCATCTCCGGCCACGACGGCGCGTGCCGCACCGCCCGGAGGCCGGCCAGCACCGCCAGGAGCGAGCCGACCACGGCGGCCACGGCCCAGGCGGTCGGTCGGGTGTCGACGCCGGTGGCCCCGAGATCCATGACGGCGTCGTGGAGCCGGCCGGGCTCGGTCACCAGGCCGGACACGGCCGCCACCAACGCGCCCGCGGACGCCACGACCGCCAGCACGGCGACGACGCGACGGACGCGGCCGCGGGTCACCAGCACCACACCCCAGCAGGCCAGCACGACGAGGCCGAGCGCGGTGACGAGCGGCTGGTGCGCGTCGTGCTGGACCAACGACAGCGCGGTGCCGGTGTCGCCGTCGTCGTTGGTGCTGGACACCGTCGCGGCCGCTCGGTTGCCGGAGACGGCCGCGAGCCCCGCGCCCGCGAGACCGACCAGGACGGTCGGACCGAAGGTGCGCCGGCGCGGGTCAGCCATCGGCGAGCAGCCCGTCGGCGTCGAAGCAGGTGCGGTCGCCGGTGTGGCAGGCGGCGCCGACCTGGTCGACCTTGACCAGCAGGGTGTCGCCGTCGCAGTCGAGCCGGACGTCCTTGACCCACTGGACGTGGCCGGAGGTGTCGCCCTTGATCCAGTACTCCTGGCGGGAGCGGCTCCAGTAGGTCGCGCGTCCCGTCGTGAGCGTGCGCTGCAGCGCCTCATCGTCCATCCAGCCCAGCATCAGCACCTCGCCGGTGTCGTGCTGCTGCACGATCGCGGGCACCAGCCCGTCGGCGGTGCGCTTGAGGCGGGCGGCGATGGCGGGGTCGAGCACGGAGGTCACCTCCCGATTGTCCCCTGCTGGCTGACCCAGCTGGCATGCAGGCCCGCGTAGACGGACCCCTCCTGGACGACGAGCACGGCGTGCGGGCCGCGCTGGACGATCCGGCCGCGGTCGACGACGACGACCTCGTCGGCGTTCTCGGCCGTCGAGAGGCGGTGGGCGATGGTGACCGAGGTGCGGCCGGTCATGAGCCGCTCGAGGGCCCGGCCGATGCGCATCTCCAGGGCCGGGTCGACCGCGCTGGTCGCCTCGTCGAGGACGAGCAGGTCGGGGTCCGCGAGCTGGGCGCGCAGCAGCGCGACGAGCTGCCGCTCCCCCGCGGACAGCGACTCGCCGCGCTGACCGACCCGGGTGTCGATGCCGGCCGGGAGGCCGGCGACCCAGTCGCCGAGGCCGAGCTCGTCGGCGGCGGTCAGGATCTGCTCCGCGGTGGCGTCGAGACGGCCGTAGCGGACGTTGGCGGCGACGGTGTCGTCGAAGAGGAAGCCCTCCTGCGGCACCAGCACCACGCTGCGGCGCAGCGAGACTTGGCGCACCTCGCGCAGGTCGATCCCGTCGAGCAGGACCGCCCCGGAGGTCGGGTCCATCAGGCGGGTCAGCAGCTTGGCGATCGTGGACTTGCCCGACCCGGTCTCGCCGACCACCGCCAGGCGGGTGCCGGCGGCGATCTCGAGGTCGACGTCGCGCAGCACCGGCGGGCCACCCGGGTAGGCGAACGTGACGTCGTCGAAGCGGACGTCGACGGCGCGGTCCGGGAGCTCCTGGCCCGACTCCCCCGGGTCGACCAGGTCGGCCGGGGTGTCGAGGATGCCGATCACCCGGCGCCAGCTGACCAGGGCGTTCTGGGCGTCGGTGAGGATCTGGGTGCCCATCTGGACCGGCCCGACGAAGAGCGTGACCAGGAAGGCGAACGCCAGCACCGTGCCGGCCGTGACCTCGCCGGCGAAGCCGAGCCAGATGCCGATCAGCAGCACGCCGGCGTTGGCCAGGCCGGCCGAGATGCCGCCGAGGGAGAACGACACGACGGTGAACTTCTGCGCCTGGGTGCTGGCCGACTTGTACTCGTCGATGGCGGTGTCGATCCGCTCCTGCGTGCGCTGCTCGATCGCGTAGGACTTGACCACGGCCGCGCCGACCACCGGCTCGGAGATCGCCGAGAGCATCACGGCCACCTGCCGCCGGACCACGCCGTAGGCCGCGGAGAGCTTGCGCTGGAAGTAGCGGATCGAGAGGAAGAGCGGCGCGAAGCACACCCACACCACCAGGGTCAGCTGCCAGCTGTAGACGGCCATCACCACGGTCGCGACGAGCACCTGCCCGACGCTGACCACGAGCAGCAGGCCACCGAAGACCAGGAACTGGCTGACCTGGTCGACGTCGCTCGTGACGCGCGAGACGAGCGCGCCGCGGCGCTCCGTGTTCTGGGTCAGCAGCGGCAGGTCGTGCACGTGGCGGAACGCCTTCACCCGCAGCGTCGCGAGCCCTCGCTCGGAGGAGGTGAAGAGCCGGGCGGTCATGAGGTACGACGCCAGGCTGGTCAGCCCGATCGCGAGCGCGGACACGACGCCCATGAGCACCACGAACGAGACGTCGGGACCGCCCGACCCGTTGATGCCCCGGTCGAGGGTCTGCTGCATGGCGATCGGCACCACGACCTGGCCGGCCGAGGCGATCACCGCGAGGACGAGGGTGCGACCGAGGCCGTCCTTGAGCTCGGGCGAGACCTGGATGCCGCGGCGGACGGTGGCGATGGCGCCGATCTCGGCGCCCTCGTCGACGGTGGTCCCGAGGGTCGCGGTGGTGCTCACGACGACACCTCCCCGACCAGCTCGTCGTGCTGCTCGTAGGCGTTGACCAGCTCGGCGTACGCCGGGTTGCGGGCCAGCAGCGCCTCGTGGCTGCCGCGGTCGACCACCCGACCGTCGTCGAGGTGGACCACCTCGTCGGCGAGCCCGATGGTGGCCTTGCGGTAGGCGACGACGACCAGCGTGGTGTCGCGGTCGCCGGAGCGGAGCGCCTCGAGGATGCGGGCCTCGACCTCCGGGTCGACCGCGGAGGTGGCGTCGTCGAGGATCAGCAGCCGGGGCCGGCGCACGAGCGCGCGGGCCAGCGAGATCCGCTGCCGCTGACCCCCGGACAGGGAGGTGCCGCGCTCCCCGAGCCGCGTGTCGAGGCCGTCGGACAGCGCCGCGACGAAGCCGTCGGCCTGCGCGGCGCGGAGTGCGGCCCACACGTCGTCGTCGGAGACGTCGGCGCCGAGGGTGACGTTGCCGCGGACCGTGTCGTCGAAGAGGAACGCGGTCTGCGGGACCAGCGCGACCGCGGTCGCGAGCTCACCGTGGGCGAGGTCGCGCAGGTCGACGCCGTCGAGCAGGACCCGGCCGTCCTCGGGGTCGACCAGCCGGGTCAGCAGGTCGGTGAGGGTGCTCTTGCCGGAGGCGGTGGCGCCGACGACCGCGACCGTGCGGCCGGGCTCGACGTCGAAGTCGACGTCGTCGAGCAGGCGCTGGTCGGGGTCGTGGCGGAAGCGCAGGTGCTCGACCCGCAGCCGGGCACCGCCCTCGCCCGGCACGAGCCGCTCCACGCCATAGGGCATCTCGCCACGCGCCCGCAGGACGCTGCGGACCCGCTGGTAGCCGACCACGCTGCGGGGGAACTCGCCGAGCAGCCAGCCGATCGACCGGATCGGGAAGGACACGACCGTGAGCAGGTAGGCGACGGTGACCACGTCACCGGGGTCGGTCGCGCCGTGCAGCACCCGCTCCACGCCGACGGCGAGCACCACGAGGACACCGAGGTTGGGCAGCGCCGCGAGGGTCGGGTCGAAGGCCGCGCGGATCCGGCCGGCGCGGATGTTGACGTCGCGGAGCTCGGCGGCCTTGGCCGCGAACCGGTCCGTCTCCTCGCGCTCCCGGCCGAGGGTCTTGACGACCATCGCGCCGTCGAAGGACTCGTGGGCGACCTCGCTGAGCTCGGCGCGGAGCTGCTGGGCCTTGGTCATCAGCGGCGAGGCGAGGCGCTGGTAGGCGAGGTTGGCGAGCACGACCGCGGGGAAGACGAGCATGCCGACCAGCGCGAGCACCCAGTCGGTGAGGAACATCTGGGCGACGGCGATCACCATCATCGCGATGGTGCCGACCGCCATCGGCAGCGGCGCGATCGGGCCCCAGGCGGCCTCGACGTCGGAGTTGGCGTTGGAGAGCAGCTGTCCGGTCGGGTGGCGCTGGTGCCACGACATCGGGAGCGCGAGGTACTGGCGGGTCACGGCGCGGCGGCTGTGGGCCTGCATGCGGTACTGCATGATGCCGGCGCCGAGGCGGCGGGCGACGATGCCGACCGCACGCAGCAGCGCGACGCCGAGGAAGAGCGCGAGGACCGCGACGACGAGGCCGGAGCGGGTCTCGCCGTCGTCGAAGGCCGGCAGCACGACGTGGTCGGTCGCCCAGCCGAGCACCCAGGCGTCCGCGACCGTCAGCGCGCCGAAGAGCACGCTGCCGATGGTCGACAGGGTGAAGATCCACGGCTCCCGGCGGATCGCCACCCCCAGGACGCGGAACCCGTCGATCGTCGTACCGCGCCTGCTCAGCCGTTCGCTCACTGCCCGCCCGTCTCCGTCACTGCCGTCTACCCGCGGGGAACCCCGCTCGCCGCTCAGGCTATTCCCCGCCTCCGACAGGCGTCGTCTGCTTATGCTCCGGTCATGACGACCCTCGCGCTGCGCGAGCGGCAGGCACTGTGCGACCTGGCCCTCGAGCTCGGAGAGGACGCCCCCACGCTGTGCGAGGGCTGGGACGCACGCGACCTGGTCGCGCACCTGCTCGTCCGCGAGCGGCGCCCGATCGCGTCCAGTGGCAACATGATCGGCGCGCTCTCCGGCCTCACCGAGCGGGCGATGGCCCGCGAGCGCCGGAAGCCGTACGCCGCGCTCGTCGACCGACTGCGCAGCCCGGCGCCGGTGCTGCGCGTGGTGCCGGGGCTGGACTCGGCGATGAACTCCTTCGAGATGCTGGTCCACCACGAGGACCTGCGCCGCGGCCAGGCCGGCTGGGAGCCGCGCGAGCTGGCGCCCGCGGACCTCGACGCCCTGTGGTCGCAGCTCGCTCGTGGCGGCGCCTTCCTCGGACGGAAGCTGCCGGTGCCCACGCAGCTCCGGCGCACCGACACGGGTGCGGTCGCCACCGCGCGCAAGGGCGCCGATCCGGCCGTCGTCGCCGGACCGGTGGTCGAGCTCGCGCTCTTCCTCTTCGGGCGCGACGCCACCCGCGGCATCACCGTCGAGGGCACCGACGAGCAGGTGGCGGCGATCCGGTCGGCAGAGCTCGGGGTCTGATGAGGCTCCGGCTGCTGGCCTGCCTCGCGCCGCTCCTGCTGGCGGGATGCACCGGCAGCGAGGAGCCCGACGGGCCCGACACGCCGGCCGTCGAGGTCACCGAGGTCGACGGCGGGCCGGTGGGCGTCACCGCCGTCGAGGGCGACCGGGCCTGGACGGCCCTCGCCGAGCAGGGTGCCGTGCGCACCGACGACGGCACCACGATCCCCGTGGGCGAGGCGCCGCTCCGGCTCGTCTCCACCCCGAGCGGGGTCTGGGTGAGCGTGATCGGCGACGGCACGATCGTGCGGATCGACCCGGCCACCGGGGAGGTCGATCGCACCGTGAAGATCCGGCCCGCCGGGAGCGAGCCCGAGGGGATCGCGTGGGACGGCAAGCGGCTGTGGGTGGTCGACCAGGCGCACGGCCGGGTGCTCGCCCTCGACGACGACGGTGGGGTGCAGGCGACGTACCGCACCGACGACGGCCCGCGCCTCGTCGCCGTCGGCGACAGCGGCGTGTGGGTCACCAACTACGGCGGGTCGTCGCTGACGCGCGTCGCCGACGACCACGCGCGGACGGTCTGGTTGAAGGGCTGCACCGGGCCGCAGGGGGTGGCCGAGATCGGTGGCCGGGTCTGGGTGGCGTGCACGCTCTCCGGCAAGGTCGTGGCGTTCGACGCGGCCACGTTGGAGCCGGCCGGCGAGGTCACGGACCTGCCCGACGCGGATGCGGTGGTCGCGAGGGATCACACCGTCTACGTCGTCGGCCAGTCCGGCCCGACCGTCTACGAGATCGACGCCACGACCGGCGAGCTCACCGACACCGTTCCCCTGGACACCGCCCGGGCGACCACCGAGAACGTCGATGCCGCCCTCGTCGGCCCCGATCTGGTCGTGACACACCCCGACACCCAACGGATCTACCGGGCTCCGGCGTCTTGATCTGTGGGTAACATCGAGGCAACTCTCGGACCTTGGAGGCCGGCATGAACGTCACCTTCTGGATCATCGCCGCGGTCGTGCTGGTCGTGGGCTTCGCCCTCGCCTGGTGGTCGAGCGGCCGCCAGCGTCGCCACGCCGTCGACAGCGAGCGGGCCCGCATGGGCATCGGCAGGTCGCAGGCCGACGCGCTCACCGAGTCCAACCGGCCCGCCGGGCAGGGTCCCGTCTTCGGCGGACCGCTCGGCTGACACGAGGGAGCAACCATGAACACCACCTTCTGGATCATCGCCGCGGCCGTGCTCGTCGTGGGCTTCGCCCTCGCCTGGTGGTCGAGCGGCCGCCAGCGCAAGGGCCTGGACGCCGACGGCGTACGCCGCAGCCGCGGGAAGTCCGAGGGCGACGTCGCCATGAAGGCCGGCCGACCGACCGGCGGCGGCTTCCACCCGGGCAACAACTCCGGGCGCTTCTGACGTCCGACGCTGGCTGCGGCTGTCCCAACGGCGGTCAGCCACGGGCGCGACGCCGGATCTCAGCGCACCGGGTGGCCGGCGCCGGCCAGGGAGTCCTTGACGTCGGCGATCCGCAGGGTGCCGAAGTGGAAGACGGTCGCGGCGAGCACGGCGTCGGCGCCGGCCTCGACCGCGGGCGGGAAGTGCTCGACCGCGCCCGCGCCGCCGGAGGCGATCACCGGGATCGTCACCTCGCGGCGTACGGCGCGGATCAGCTCGAGGTCGAAGCCGTCCTGGGTGCCGTCGGCGTCCATCGCGTTGAGCAGGATCTCCCCCGCTCCCAGCTCGGCCGCGCGCACCGCCCACTCGATCGCGTCCAGCCCGGCGGACTTCCGGCCGCCGTGCGTGGTGACCTCGAAGCCCGAGGCGGTCCCGGCCGCGCGGCGGGCGTCGACCCTCCGTGCATCGACAGAGAGCACCAGCACCTGGCTGCCGAAGCGGTCGGCGATCTCGGCGACCAGCTCGGGACGGTTGATGGCGGCGGTGTTGACCGCGACCTTGTCCGCGCCGGCGCGGAGCAGCCGGTCGACGTCCTCGACCGACGACACCCCCCCGCCGACGGTGAGCGGGATGAAGACCTGCTCGGCGGTCGCCGAGACGATCTCCATCGTGGTCGCGCGACCCTCGTGGGAGGCCGAGATGTCGAGGAAGGTGAGCTCGTCGGCGCCTTCGGCGTCGTAGACCTTCGCGAGCTCGACGGGGTCGCCGGCGTCGCGCAGCTCCTGGAAGTTGATGCCCTTGACCACCCGACCGCCGTCGACGTCGAGGCACGGGATGACGCGTACGGCGAGGGTCACGGCGCACCCTTCGTGAGCGCGAGCGCGTCCTCGAGGGTGAAGCGGCCCTCGTAGAGCGCGGTGCCGGCGATGGCGCCCTCGACGCCCTCGGGAACCAGGGCCATCAGCGCCCGGATGTCCTCGAGGGTCGTGACGCCGCCCGACGCGACGACGGGGGCGTCGGTGACCGCGCAGACGTCGCGCAGCAGCTGGAGGTTGGGACCGGCGAGCATGCCGTCCTTGTTGACGTCGGTGACGACGTAGCGTGCGCAGCCCTCGGAGTCGAGGCGGGCGAGGGTCTCGTAGAGGTCCCCGCCCTCCTGGGTCCAGCCGCGGGCGGCCAGGGTGCGGCCCCGGACGTCGAGACCGATCGCGACCCGGTCGCCGTGCTCGGCGATGATCCGGGCGCACCACTCCGGCTGCTCCAGCGCGGCGGTGCCGATGTTGACCCGGCGGCAGCCGGTCGCGAGCGCGGCCTCGAGCGACGCGTCGTCGCGGATGCCGCCGCTCATCTCGACCTTGATGTCGAGCGCGCCGACGATCTCGGCGAGGACGGCGCGGTTCTCGCCGCGCCCGAACGCCGCGTCGAGGTCGACCAGGTGGAGCCACTCGGCGCCGGCGTCCTGCCAGCGGCGGGCGGCCGCGAGCGGGTCGCCGTACACGCGCTCGGAGCCGGCGACGCCCTGGGCGAGCTGGACGGCCCGGCCCTCGGTGACGTCGACGGCGGGGAGGAGCTCGAGGTACGGCGAGGTCATGGTGCTCATTTCTTGGTCAGCAGGATCTGGACGACGGGGGCGATCAGCAGGGTCAGCAGGAGCGCGAAGGCACGGACCGCCCAGTCGCCCGACGCGAGCCAGACCAGCACGTTGAGGACGACGACCGCCACGATCAGCAGTCCGGTCTGCTGGCGGTGCCGGGCGGCGATGACGCCCGACGGGCCCCGCCGCGACCGCGGGAGCCGGGCGGTCACCGCGCGCACGCGGGCGTCGCGCCGCTCCTTGCGCTCGGCCTCGGCCGCGCGGGCCGCCGCGACCACGGCCGCCTCGCGCTCGCGTTCGGCGCGGCGCTGCGCGCGCTCCTTGCTCATGACAGCGACCCCACCCAGTTGCGCAGCAGCGCGCCGCCGGCGTCACCGGACTTCTCGGGGTGGAACTGGGTCGCCGACAGCGGGCCGTTCTCGACCGCCGCTACGAAGCGGTCGCCGCCGTGCTCCGCCCAGGTCACGAGCGGCGCCCGGGTCCGGTCGTTGGTGACGAGGGTCCAGTCGCGGACGCCGTAGGAGTGCACGAAGTAGAAGCGCTCGTCCTCGATGCCGGCGAAGAGCTCGGTCCCGGCCGGCGCCTCGACGGTGTTCCAGCCCATGTGCGGCACCACCGGCGCCTGCAGCCGCTCGACGAGGCCGGGCCACTCGTCGCAGCCCTCGGTCTCGACGCCGTGCTCGACCCCGCGCGCGAAGAGGATCTGCATGCCGACGCAGATGCCGAGCACCGGGCGCCCGCCCGCGAGCCGGCGACCGATGATCCGCTCCCCCTTGATGGCGCGCAGGCCGGCCATGCAGGCGGCGTACGCCCCCACCCCGGGTACGACGAGCCCGTCGGCCTCGAGGGCGGTGTCGAAGTCGCCCGTGAGCGTGACCGACGCCCCGGCGCGCTCGACCGCGCGCACGGCGGAGCGCAGGTTGCCCGACCCGTAGTCGAGCACCACGACGTTCTTCAGCGTCACAGACTGCCCTTGGTGGAGGGCACGCCCGTCTCGCGCGGGTCGAGCGCGACGGCGTCGCGGAAGGCCCGGGCGAACGCCTTGAACTGCGTCTCCACGATGTGGTGCGGCTCGCGGCCGGCGAGCACGCGGACGTGCAGCGCGAAGTGGCCGTGGAAGGCGATCGACTCGAAGACGTGCTGCGTCAGCGAGCCGAGGTACGCCGGCGTGCTGCCACCGAGCTGGACGTACTGCTGGCCCTCGGGCTCGCCGGTGTGGACGCAGTAGGGCCGGCCGGAGACGTCGACGACGGCCTGCACGAGCGCCTCGTCGAGCGGGACGGTGGCATCGCCGAACCGCCGGATGCCGTGCTTGTCGCCGAGCGCCTGGCGCAGCGCCTGGCCGAGCGCGATCGCGGTGTCCTCGGTCGTGTGGTGGGCGTCGATCCAGTGGTCGCCCTCGGACTGCACGGTGAGGTCGACGAGCGCGTGCCGCGCGAAGGCGGTGAGCATGTGGTCGTAGAAGCCGATGCCGGTGGAGATGTCGTGGCGGCCCGAGCCGTCGAGGTCCACCTCGACGAGCACCTTGGACTCGCTGGTCTGCCGCTCGATCCGAGCAGTTCGGCTCATCTGCCAACCTCCATCTGCAGCGTCTCCGCCATCGCCTGCTTGAAGCTCATCATCTCGTCCGGGGTGCCGATCGACACCCGCAGCCACCCGTCGGGACCGACCTCGCGGATCAGCACGCCCCGGTCGAGCAGCCCCTGCCAGACAGCATGACGGTCCTCGAAGGTGCCGAACAACGCGAAATTGGCGTCGCTGTCGGCCACCGTCAGCCCCTGCTCGCGCAGCCAGGAGACGGTCGCGTCCCGCTCGACCCGGAGCTCGTCGACCTTGCCGAGCAGCTCGGGCGCGTGCCGCAGGGCCGCCAGCGCCGTCGCCTGGGTGACCGCCGAGAGGTGGTAGGGCAGCCGCACGACCCGGATCGCGTCGCAGATCGCCGGGTCCGCGGCGAGGTAGCCGAGCCGCAGCCCGGCGGCGGCGAAGGCCTTGCTCATCGTGCGGGTGACGACGAGGTTGCGGTGGGTCGGCAGCAGCTCGACCGCACTCGGCACGCCCGCACGACGGAACTCGCCGTACGCCTCGTCGACGACCACGAGCCCGTCGCCCGCTGCCTTGCAGAGCAGGCCGACGGCCTCCGGCGGCAGCGCGGTGCCGGTCGGGTTGTTGGGGCTCGGCAGCAGCACGACGCTCGGCTGCTCGCGCTCGATCGCCTCGCGGGCGGCGTCGAGGTCGAGGCTGAAGTCGTCGGCGCGACGGCCCTGCACCCACGCGGTGGAGGTGTCACGCGCGTACTCGGGGTACATCGAGTAGGTCGGCGCGAAGCTCATCGCCGTGCGTCCCGGGCCGCCGAAGGCCTGGAGCAGCTGCAGCATCACCTCGTTGGAGCCGTTGGCCGCCCACACCTGCTCGGTCGTGACGCCGTGCGGGGTGTCGCGGGACAGGTACGCCGCCAGCGCGGTGCGCAGCTCGACGTGCTCCCGGTCCGGGTAGCGGTTGAGGGTCAGCGCGGCCGCACGGACGGACGCGGCGATGTCGTCGGCGCAGGCCGCGGACGGGCCGTAGGGGTTCTCGTTGGTGTTGAGCTGCACGGGGACGTCGAGCTGGGGCGCGCCGTAGGGCTGCAGCCCCCGCAGCTCCTCGCGGATCGGGGGGAAGCTCATGCTCACTCCCCGAATCGCACGCGGACCGCGGCGCCGTGGCCCGGGAGGTCCTCCGCCTCGGCCAGGGTCACCACGTGGTCGGCGACCTCGGCCAGTGCGTCGCGGGAGTAGTCGATGACGTGCACCGACTTGGTGAACGCGCGCACCGACAGGCCGCTGCTGTGGCAGGCGCAGCCGGCCGTGGGCAGCACGTGGTTGGAGCCGGCGCAGTAGTCGCCGAGGCTGACCGGGGCGTGCGGGCCGACGAAGATCGCGCCGGCGTTGCGCACCCGGGCGGCGTAGGACGACGCGTCCTCGGTGTGGATCTCGAGGTGCTCGGCGGCGTAGGCGTTGACCACGTCGAGGCCCTGCTCGAGGTCGGCGACGAGCACGATGCCGGACTGGTTGCCGGACAGGCTGGTCCGGATCCGCTCGACGTGCTTGGTCGCCGAGACCTGCTTGTCGAGCTCGGCCTCGACATCGTCGGCGAGGCGCTCGCTCGTGGTGACCAGCACCGAGGCGGCCAGCGGGTCGTGCTCGGCCTGGCTGATCAGGTCGGCGGCGACGTACGCCGCGTCCCCGGTGTCGTCGGCCAGGATCGCGATCTCGGTCGGGCCGGCCTCGGAGTCGATGCCGACCTGGCCCTTGAGGAGGCGCTTGGCGGTGACGGTGTAGATGTTGCCGGGGCCGGTGACGAGGTCGACCTTGGCGCACGGGCCCACGCCGTAGGCGAACATCGCGATCGCCTGGGCGCCGCCGACGGCGTAGACCTCCTCGACGCCGAGCAGCGCGCACGCGGCGAGGATCGTCGGGTGCACCTGGCCCCCGAACTCCTTCTGCGGCGGACTGGCCAGCGCGATCGAGCCGACGCCTGCGGTCTGGGCGGGGACGACGTTCATCAGCACGCTGGAGACCAGCGGCGCGAGGCCGCCGGGCACGTAGAGGCCGACGCGGTCGATCGGCACCTTGCGGTGGGTCACCCGGGCGCCGGGCGCCAGGTCGGTGACGGCGTCGCGCTCGAGCTCGTTGGCGCAGGTCGCGCGCAGCCGGCGGATCGACTCCTCGAGGCCGGCCCGGATGGCGGGGTCCAGCTCGTCGAGGGCGGTCCGGAGCGCCTCGGGGGTGACCCGGATGTCGTCGACGGTCACACCGTCGAAGCGCTGACCGAAGTCCCGGATCGCGTCGAGCCCGCGGGTGCGCACCGCCTCGCAGATCGCATGCACCGCCGGCACCGCCGCCTCGACGTCGAAGTCGGCACGGGGCACGGCTGCGCGGTAGTCGACCGCGTCGCGGTCGGCTCCTCGCAGGTCGATGCGCTGGATCATGGCTCGATTCTACGAGCGGCCACCGGCGCGCCCGGCCCCTGTCCGGAGGCCGGGAGCCGCTGGGGCTCAGCCGGTGTTGCGCAGGCCGGCCGCGATGCCGTTGATCGTGAGCAGCATCGCGCGCTCGATGTCGGGGGCGACGTCCTCGCCCTCCGGAACCTCGCGGGTGCGGCGCAGCAGCTCGACCTGCAGCGCGTGCAGCGGCGCGAGGTAGGAGTTCCGCAGCGCGAGGGTACGGCGCAGGACCGGGGCCGACTCGAGCAGCGACTCCTGCCCCGTCACCGCGAGCACCTCGGTCACGGTGCGCTCGTGCTCGGCGCGGATCACGTCGAGGAGGCCCTGCTGCTCCGCGGGCACCAGGGCGGCGACGTACCGGGCCGCGATGTCGAGGTCGGTCTTGGACAGGGTCATCTGCACGTTGGACAGGAAGGTGCGGAAGAAGGCCCACGAGCCGTACATCTCGCGCAGCGTCTCGGCGCGACCGGCCTCGCGCGCCGCGGCGAGACCCGACCCGACGCCGTACCAGCCGGGCAGGATCATCCGGGTCTGCGTCCAGCCGAAGACCCACGGGATGGCGCGCAGGTCGTCGAGGCCGCCGTCGCCACCGGGACGCTTGGCCGGGCGGGAGCCGATGTTCATCTTGCCGAGCTCGCCGACCGGGGTGGCGCTGACGAAGAACGGCACGAGCGCGGGGTCGCGGACCAGGCTGCGGTAGGCCTCCTGGCCGGCCTCGGCGATGTCGTCCATGGTGCCGTTCCAGCCCTCGAGCACCTCGGGCGGCAGCTGCGAGGTGCGGTGCAGCGTCGACGCCTCGATCACCGCGGCGAGGGCGCCCTCGAGGTTGCGCCGGCCCAGGCCGGGGAGGCTGTACTTGTCGGAGATGACCTCGCCCTGCTCGGTGATCTTGATCGAGCCGGTGAGCGAGCCGTAGGGCTGGCTCATGATCGCCTCGGCGGTCGGCCCGCCGCCCCGGCCGACCGAGCCGCCGCGGCCGTGGAAGAGCCGCAGCCGTACGCCGTGGCGGCGGGCGACGTCGCGCAGGCCGCGCTGCGCGCGGTGGATCTGCCACTGCGAGGCCGAGATGCCGGCGTCCTTGCAGGAGTCGGAGTAGCCCAGCATGATCTCCTGCACGTCGCCGCGGGCGGCCACGATGCGGCGGTACGCCGGGTCGCTGAGGAGGCCGTCGAGCAGCGACCCGGCGATCTCCAGCTCGGCGACGGTCTCGAAGAGCGGCGCGAAGCCGATCCGCGCCGTCGCGGGCTCGGTCTCGCTCCCCGGGTCGACCAGGCCGACCTCGCGGGCCAGCACCACGACCGCGAAGAGGTCGTCGATGTCGTGGGTCATCGACACGATGTAGGTCTCGACGACGCCCTCGCCGTACCCGTCGATCGCGGCACGCAGCGCGCGCATCAGTCCGAGCGAGGCGGTGGCCGCCTTCCCCAGCTCCACGCCCGCGACCGTCAGCGGCCGGCGCGAGGACATCTCCCGGGAGAGGACCTCGATCCGGCCGGCGTGGTCGAGGTCGGCGTACGGCGTCTCCGGCTCGCCGACCCGGTCGAAGAGCTCGGCGAGCGCCTCGTGGTGCTTGCCCGAGTGCTCGCGCACGTCGAGCGTCGCGAGGCCGGCGCCGAAGGCGGTCGCGGTGCGGATCAGCCGGAGCAGCGCGCCGTCGGCGGTGAGCTCCTCGCCGTCGGCGAGCATCGAGTCGCGCATCACCCGCAGGTCGGCGACCAGCTCGTCGAAGCCGAGGTAGTCGCGGCCGGGCTCGTGCGGCGTCCCGGCCTTGAGCCGGTCACGGGTGCGCTGGATGCGCACCCTCACGAAGCTGAGCTTGCAGCGGTAGGGCTCCTCGGCGTTCAGCCGCCGGATCGAGCTCCAGGTGATCGGGAGCGCCTCGGCGTCCGCCTCGAGCCCGGCGAGGAGCTCCGCGGACGCCGTGACGACGCGGGTCGACTGGGTCATCTCGGTGAGCAGCTCGCCGACCATCGCCTCGAGCTCATTGAGCCCGGCCAGGTGCTGGAGCCGGAGCACCTCGAGGGTGACCTCGGGCGTGACGTTGGGGTTGCCGTCGCGGTCGCCGCCGGCCCAGGTCCCGAAGCGCAGAGGGCGCGCGGTGGCCGGGAGCTCGACACCGAGCCCGGCCAGCTGCCGGTCCAGCTCCTGCAGCAGGCCCGGCACCACCTCGGAGGCCAGGGAGCGGAGGTAGTAGACCGCGGTCCGCGCCTCGTCGCTCGGCTCGGGACGGACGACGCGCAGCTCGTCGGTCTGCCAGAGCAGGTCGACCAGCTCCGCGAGCCGGCGCTCGTCGGCCGCGGTCGCCGCGGCGTCGCGGCGCGGGTCCTCGGCGGCGTCGACGGTCTCGGCCACCTTGCGCAGCAGGCGCAGCACGGTGCGCCGCGAGGCCTCGGTCGGGTGGGCGGTGAAGACCGGGCGGTACTCGATGTCGCCCAGGATCCGGGTCAGGTCCTCCCGGCTCAGGCTGCCGTCCTCCAGCGCCGCGGCGATCCGGGCGGTGGTCGCCTCGAGCGGCCCCTCTTCGGCGGCGAGCAGCTCGCGCCACCGGTGCAGCTGCTCGGTCGTGTTGACCAGCTGGAAGTAGGCCGTGAACGCGCGGGCGAGCACGACCGCGGTGTCCTCGTCGACCTCGGCCAGCAGCGCGTGCAGGTCGGTGTCGTCGGGCTGGCGGGCCAGCCGGCGTACCCGCTCCACGAGGGCCAGCAGCTCCGGCCCCTGGTGGCGGGCGAGCGACTCGCCGAGCAGCGTCGTCAGCTGGCGGACCGACCCCCGGAGCGAGGCGAGCTGCTCGTCGGAGGCGACGCCACCACCGAACACGGCGGCGTCCGGCTCGCGCCGGTCCGCCTCCAGCAGCTCCTCCACGGACGGGTCCTTCGAGGTCGTCATGGCCACCACCCTGCCTGCTGAATGTTTCGGACACCGCACCGGGACCGCCAGCCGGACGGGGTGCGTGCCCTAGGTTGGAGGTGTGCCCGACACGCTGCCGATGTTCCCGCTCAACGCGGTGCTCTTCCCCGGTCTCAGCGTGCCCCTGACCGTCTTCGAGGACCGCTACCGGGCGCTGGTGCACCACCTGCTGCGCGTCGAGGACCCGGCGGAGCGGGTCTTCGGCTCCGTCGCGATCCGCGAGGGCTACGAGGTCGGCGACCACGGCGCACAGTCGCTCTACCGGATCGGCTGCCGGATGCAGCTCACCGAGGTGGAGAGCCACCCCGACGGCACGTTCGACGTGGTCGCGGTCGGGATGGAGCGGATCCAGCTGGAGCGACTCGACACCAGCGGCACCTTCCCGGTCGGCCACGTGACCGAGCTGCCGGACCCCACCGAGTCGTCCTCGGCACCGACGCCCGAGTCCGTGCTGGAGTCGGCACGGATCGCCTTCACTGCCTACCGGGCCGCGCTCGCCGACCTGCGCAGCGACCCCTACTCGGGGGCGCTGCCGCGCGACCCGACGTACCTCTCCTGGACGCTGGCGGCCGTCGCGCCGCTCCCGATGTCGGAGCGGCAGGCGCTGCTCGAGGCCGAGGACGCCACCGAGCGACTGATCCTGGTCACCGACCTGCTGCGCTCCGAGCTGCGCGCGATGAACGTCATCCCGTCGCTCCCGGCGACCGAGGTGGCCCGGACGCGGTGGTCTCCGAACTGAGCGAGCAGCGGCCGCGCGAGGAACGAGCGTGGGCGTGTGGTGAGCGAAGATTGAGCAAGCGAAGCGACTGAGGTACGAAGTCGCGCGAGCGCGTCGAAATCCGGTGAGCCGACGACGGCCGTCACCACCAACACACGCCCGTGGAGGGGATCAGTGGCCAAGAAGACCAGGCCGTCGCTCGGCGGCACGCCGGCGACCGTCGCGCTGACCCGGGCCGGGATCGCGTTCACGTTGCACGAGTACGAGCACGACCCCCGGGCGACGTCCTTCGGGCTGGAGGCGGCCGAGGCGCTCGGGCTGCCGCCCGCGCAGGTCTTCAAGACCCTGCTGGCCACCGTCGACGGGGCGCTGACCGTCGGGATCGTGCCGGTCACCGGGCAGCTCGACCTCAAGGCGCTGGCTCGTGCGGTCGGCGGCAGCAGGGCCGCGATGGCGGAGGTGGCCGCCGCCGAGCGGGCCACCGGGTACGTCGCCGGCGGCATCTCCCCCGTCGGGCAGAAGCGGGCGCACCCGACCGTCCTGGACGAGACCGCGTCCGGCTTCGCGACGGTCTTCGTCTCGGCGGGACGCCGCGGGCTCGACCTCGAGATCGCGCCGGCCGACCTGGTGACGGCCACCGGCGCGATCATGGCGGCGATCGGACGTTAGGACGCCTAGCCGGTCGTCACCTTGAGGACGACGTGGGACACGTCGTCCTCCTGCCACGCGCTGAGACCGAGGGCGGCCAGCGGCTCCAGGTTGTCCGCCACGTCCGGGTCGTCGCCGAACGCGCCGGAGTCGGACAGCCACCCGGTGACCGCGTCGACGTCGACGTAGAGGATCTCCGACGCGTCGTCGCCGTGCTCGACGACCTTCCGGAAGCCGTCGTCGTCGCCGAGGTCGCCGTCCTCCAGCAGCTGCCGGCGGTAGTCGGGGTCGGGCCCGACCGCGACGGCGCCGTCGCCGGGGTCGCTGTCGAGAAGCCCCGCGTCGGCGCCACCAGCAGCGGTGCGGACCTTGTCGAGGACGCCGTCGATGGCGTCGGCGTCACCCAGGATCTTCACACCGACACCGGTCACGTCCTGGGGGCCGGAGGCCGAGTCGAGGGCGCTGGGGTCGAAGTCCTGGTCGATGGCGATGGCGAACGAGTGGCCGAGCAGCGTCTCCACGTCCTGGGGCAGGTCGATCCCGAGCTCCTCCTGTGCGGTCGCCACCAGGTCGTCGCTGGAGACGCCCGCCTCCTGCGCGATGGGATCGAGGAGCCGGTCCAACCAGCCGTCCTGGAAGTCCAGCCCGACGCCGAACGCCGCGGCCGTGCCGGACGGCAGTGAGGTGACCGCCTCCCCGCCGTCGTCGCTCGCGGTGTAGATGGCGCCCTTCGAACCGGCGTCGGCCGCTGCCTCGAGCTCCAGCCCGCCGTCATCGAACCGGACCGTCGCCGCAGCGCCCTTGAAGTCCTTCAGCTGCTCGGTCGCCTGGTCCATCTGGCTCTGCAGGCTCGGGTCGGCACCCGTCAGCTCGCCGAAGCTGTCACTGACGTAGTCGGCAAGAGCCTGGCCGGCGGTCGGCGCGGCGTACATGGAGACGATGCCGTCATCGCCGGCGGCACCGGTCCACTGCTGGAAGTCGGCGTCGTCGGCCAGCGAGCCCTGTGCCGCCTCGGCGGCGACGGCGTCGACCGTCTGCTGGTCCTCGCCGATCAGTGCCCAGCCGTCGTCGATCGCCCAGGCGCCGTCCTCGGTGCTGCCGCCGCCGCAGTCACGGAGCTTCGTCAGGCCGGCGTCGGCCTTGTCGTCGTCGGAGACCTGGACCACGACGATCGGGCTCGGGCTGTCCCCGCCGCTGTCGACGGCCGCCACGGCGAACCGGTCGCCGAGCCACGGCTCGACGTCGTCGCCGTAGTCGAGATCCGTGCACTCCGACGACTCCTCCTGGATCTTGTCGAAGATCCACTCGCGCAGGTCGTCGTCGGTGCCGAGGTCGAGCTGGTCGTCGAGTGCCGGGAACTTCTTCAGGGTGCGCAGCGCCTCGATCTTCTGACCGCCGCTGGGGTCGAGGTCGACGCTCACGTACGCGATCGTCGAGGCGGGCAGCGCCTCCGACGGCTGCGCGCCGCTCGAGAAGAACGACCAGGCGGCCCACGCGCCGCCGCCGACGACGGCCAGACCGACCACGCCGGCGGCGATGAGGAGCGGACGGCGGCGCCGGCGGGGTCGCCGCTCGGTGGGGGGAACCCCCGGAGCGCCGCCGCGGCTGTCGAGGTACTCCGGCTGGTCGGTCACGCGCGGAGGCTACCCCGAGGTGCGGTACTCACTCCACGGAGAGCTCACCACGGAGAGCTCACTCCATGGAGAGCTCGGGGGCCGGCGTCGGCTGTGGCGCCGGCTGCGGATGCCGGCGGTGACCGGAGATCCCGATGAAGACCATGATCACGCCGAGCAGCGCGCCGACCGGGTAGGCGAGGTAGGGGCTCTTGCCGGTGACCGCCAGCGCCATCGGCAGGTGGACACCCTCCTCGGCGGTCTTGGCCAGCACCTCGGGGTCGGCCGGGCCGAGCGCGATGCCGACCACCGACATCAGCCACGCCCCGAGCGCGGCGCCGACGAGCACGCCCGCAAGGGTGAGCAGCGGAGCGGCGTCGAGGAGCAGGGCCGCCACCACGCCGGCCAGCAGCCCGGCGACCACGCCGACGACGACGTACCAGCCGGTGGCGGAGAACTCCTGCTGCAGCTCGATCGCGTTGAGCGGCACCCAGTCGTGGTTGACGACGAGGCCGCTGGGCGGGGTCCAGAGCCACTGCCAGACGACTCCGGCGAGCGCACCGACGACCGCGAGCACCGCGACCACCAGCACGCCTTGGAGGAGCGCCCCCCGGAAGAGGGCGGAGCGTCGGGTGGTCATCCGGTCAGGCACCCGGGTCCGAGGAGCTGCTTGAGGTCGGCGAAGAGGGCTGGGCTCGCGGTCACCCGATGAGTGTCCCCGATGCGCATGACGAGCGTCTTGTCGCGCATCAGCACCTTGAGGTGGACCTCGGTCACACCCGGGTGGGTGCGGAGGACCTCCTTGAGGCCGTCGACGGTGCTCGGGTTGATCCGGGTCTGCGGCAGCTTGATCACGACCGGGCCGCTCGGGCCGTCGGAGAGGTCGGGCAGGGTGACCTCCTGGCCCATGATCTCCGGCTGCTCCTTGCTGCGGTTGAGCCGGCCGCGGACGGTGATGATCGCGTCCTCGGAGACCAGGTGGCCCGCGAGCTGCCACGAGCTCGGGAAGAGCAGGACGTCGATCGCGCCGTCGAGGTCCTCGACGGTGATCAGCGCCCAGGCGTCGCCACGCTTGGTGATCTTGCGCTGCACGGAGGTGACCAGGCCGGAGACGGTGATCGTGCTGCCGTCGGCGCGGTCCTCGTCGAGCATCAGCTGGCCGATGGTGCAGTCGGTGCCGTTGGAGAGCACGTGCTCGAGGCCGAGCAGCGGGTGGTCGGAGACGTAGAGGCCGAGCATCTCCCGCTCGTGGCCGAGCAGGGTCATCTTGTCCCACTCGTCGATCTCGGGGATCGCCACGCTGACGCCGAAGCCGGACGCCTCGTCGTCGAGGCCACCGAAGAGGGAGTCCTGGCCGATCGCCTCGTTGCGCTTGATGTCGACGTACTGGTCGACCGCGACCTCGTGGATCGCGACCAGCGCGCGCCGGCGGTGCTTCATGTCGTCGAACGAGCCGGCCTTGACCAGCGACTCGATCACGCGCTTGTTGCAGACGATCGCCGGCACCTTCGCGAGGAAGTCGTTGAAGTCCTCGTAGCGACCGTCCTGGCGGCCCGCGACGATGCCGTCGACGACGTTGTGGCCGACGTTGCGGATGGCCGTGAGGCCGAAGCGGATGTCACGGCCGACCGGGGTGAAGTTGTGCGAGGACTCGTTGACGTCCGGCGGGAGCACCTGGATCTTCATCCGGCGGCACTCGTTGAGGTAGATCGCCATCTTGTCCTTGTCGTCCCGCGCGGACGTGAGGAGCGCCGCCATGTACTCGGCCGGGTAGTTGGCCTTGAGGTAGGCGGTCCAGTAGGTGATGACGCCGTAGGCCGCGGAGTGCGACTTGTTGAAGGCGTAGTCGGAGAACGGGAGCAGGATCTCCCAGAGCTTGTCGATAGCGTCCTGCGGGTAGCCGCGCTCGAGCATGCCGGCCTGGAAGCCGGCGTACTGCTTGTCCAGCTCCTCCTTCTTCTTCTTGCCCATCGCGCGGCGCAGGTTGTCGGCGGCGCCCAGCGTGAAGCCCGCCAGGACCTGGGCGATCGCCATCACCTGCTCCTGGTAGACGATCAGGCCGTAGGTCTCCCCCAGCACCGGCTCGAGGGCCTCGGCGAGCGCCGGGTGGATCGGCTCGATCGGCTCGCGGCCGTTCTTGCGGCGGGCGTACTTGTTGTGCGAGTCCGCACCCATCGGGCCCGGCCGGTAGAGCGCGCTGACCGCGGTGATGTCGGCGAACTGGTCGGGCTGCATCGAGCGCAGCAGCGCGCGCATGCCGCCACCATCGAGCTGGAAGACACCCAGGGTGTCGCCGCGGCCCATCAGCTCGTAGGTCGCCCGGTCGTCGAACGGCAGCTCCTCGAGCACGACGGTCTCGTCGCGGTTGGCCCGGATGTTCTCCAGGGCGTCCTCGAGGATGTGCAGGTTGGACAGACCGAGGAAGTCCATCTTGACCAGTCCGAGCGACTCGCACATCGGGTAGTCGAACTGGGTGATGACGGCGCCGTCCTGCGGCCGCGCCATGATCGGCACGACGTCGATGATCGGCTCGCTCGACATGATCACGCCCGCGGCGTGCACGCCCCAGTTGCGGATCTGGCCCTCGAGGCCCAGCGCGGTGCTGAAGATGGTGCGGACGTCGGGGTCCTGGTCGTGCAGGGAGCGGAACTCGCCGCCCTCGCCGTAGCGCTTGTGCTCGGGGTTGAAGATCTCCTTGAGGGGGACGCCCTTGCCCATCACGTCGGGCGGCAGCGCCTTGGTGATGCGGTCGGAGATCGCGAAGCCGTGGTCGAGCACGCGCGCGGCGTCCTTGATCGCGGCCTTGGACTTGAGCCGGCCGAAGGTGGCGATCTGGGCGACGCGGTCGGAGCCGTACTTCTCCGTGACGTACTTGATGACCTCGCCGCGGCGGTGGTCGTCGAAGTCGATGTCGAAGTCGGGCATCGACGGGCGCTCGGGGTTCAGGAACCGCTCGAAGAAGAGGCCGTGCTCGAGCGGGCACAGGTCGGTGATGCTCAGGGCGTACGCCGCGATCGAGCCCGCGCCGGAGCCGCGGCCCGGGCCGACCCGGATGCCGTTGCGCTTGGACCACTGGATGAAGTCGGCGACCACGAGGTAGTAGCCGCAGTAGCCCTTCTGCGAGATGACGCCGAGCTCCATCTCGACGCGGTCCTTGACGTCCTGGGTCAGCCGCTCGCCCGGGTAGCGGGCCTCGATGCCGCGCCACACCTCCTTGCGGAACCAGCTCTCCTCGGTCTCGCTGTCGGGCACGTCGGCGCGCGCCATGTAGCCGCCGGTGGACTCAACGAACTCGACCTCGCAGCGCTCGGCGACCGCGAGGGTGTTGTCGCAGGCGTCGGGGAAGTCGGCCCACAGCTCGCGCATCTCGGCGGCGGACTTGATGTAGTAGCCACCGCCATCGAACTTGAGCCGGTTGGTGTCGGCCAGTCGCTTGCCGGAGGCGACGCAGATCAGCGCGTCCTGCGCGGCGGCGTCCTCGGGAGCGTTGTAGTGGGTGTCGTTGGTGACCAGCGCCGGCAGCCCGAGCGTCTTGGCGATCTTGAGCAGGTCCTCGCGGGTGGCCCGCTCGGCGGCGATGCCGTGGTCCATCAGCTCGAGGAAGAAGTTGTCCTTGCCGAAGATGTCCTGGAACTCGCCGGCTGCCTTGAGCGCCTCGTCGTACTGCCCCAGCGTCAGGCGGGTCTGGATCTCCCCCGACAGGCAGCCGGTGCTGGCGATGATGCCCTGGGAGTAGCGCTGCAGGAGCTCGCGGTCCATGCGCGGCTTGTAGTAGTAGCCCTCGAGGCTGGCCAGGCTGGCGAGCCGGAAGAGGTTGTGCATGCCCTCGGTCGACTCGGCCCACATCGTCATGTGGGTGTAGGCGCCGCCGCCGGCGACGTCCTTGCCGCCCTCCTCGGCCAGGTCGCCCTGGCCCCACCGCACCCGGCGCTTCTCCGAGCGGTGGGTGCCGGGCGCGAGGTAGGCCTCGATGCCGATGATCGGCTTCACGCCGTACTTGCGGGCCTTGGAGTAGAAGTCGAACGCGCCGTGCAGGTTGCCGTGGTCGGTCATCGCGATCGCCGGCATCTGCAGGTCCGCCACCCGGGTGAACAGCCCGTCGAGGAGCGAGGCTCCGTCGAGCATGGAGTACTCGGTGTGGACGTGGAGGTGGACGAAGGAGTCCTGGGAGGCGTTCGCCATCGTCGCGGGCCACTCCTCGGTACGTCGGTGGTACGTGCTGCGGGCATGACTGACCAGAGCCACGAAGCGGACCTGGCGCCGGTTGGGGGAAGGTGCTCACTCTAACGCCGGACCCGTAGTCGATGGACTATTCGCGGTCGGGTGTCACTCTGGCACGGCCCGCCGACAGCGCCGATCCGACCGTGCCGCGGTGGATTCGGCTCGGTTGGCCGGGCCCGAACGGAGTCGAAGTCACCACTGCCCGGGGTCGTGGCCGTCGAACGGTGGGTTCGGCTCGGTCTGCCCCGGAGAAAGCGAGCCCCACCCGCCGCTGCCGGAGCCGGCCAGCCGCTCAGTGGCCGGCGGCGTCGAGGCTCTCACTGATGATCACGTGGGCGATCCTGGCCAGCCGCTCCTCGCCCAGGGCGGGGGCGCGGCGAGCCAGGGCGGCGGCGATGGCGCGCTCGCGGTCGGGGTCGCGGGTGGTGTCGTGCTTGATGTCCTGGACGGCAGCGGTCAGCGCGGCCCGCCGGGCGAGCAGGTCGCCGAGCTGCTCGTCGACCTCGTCGATCAGGCTGCGCAGGTAGCGCAGCGGCTCGGCCCCTAGCCAGGCCATCCGGAGGTCGGGCCGCTTCTCCTCGTTGGCCGAGCCGTCGGTGTGCTCGAGCTCGATCAGTCCGTGGCGGGCGTAGAAGCCGCGGGCCGGCGTGTTCATCTCGAAGACCCACAGGCAGAAGCCGTCGGGCCGCTGCGCCTTGACCAGGTCGAGCAGCGCGGACCCGACGCCCTGGCCGGCGTACGTCGGGAGGACGTAGAGGTCGTCGAGCCAGGTCGGGGTGAACCGGGCGTAGCCGACCACCTCGCCGTCGAGCTCGGCCACCCAGACGTCGTCCTGGCCCAGCCGCCGGGCGAGCCAGCGGCGGACGTCGCCGTCGGGGTGGATGCCCGGGGGCATCGTCGCCGAGCGCCGGGCGGCCAGGTGGACCGAGGCGACGGCCTCGGCGTCGGACCGGGCCGCAGGCCTAATGAGCATCCCGGATCACCTCGAGCGCGTGCGCGAGGTCGTCGGGGTAGGGCGACTCGTACTCGACGTACTCGCCGCTGTCGGGGTGCTCGAACCCGAGGCGTACGGCGTGCAGCCACTGCCGCTCCAGCCCGCAGCGGCGGGCGAGGGTGGGATCGGCGCCGTAGGTGAGGTCGCCGACGCAGGGGTGCTTCAGGGCGGCCATGTGCACCCGGATCTGGTGGGTGCGGCCGGTCTCGAGGTGGATCTCAAGCAGGCTGGCGAAGCGGTGCGCCTCGAGGGTCTCGTAGTGGGTGACGCTGTGCCGGCCGTCGGCCATCACCGCGAACTTGTAGTCGGCCTTCGGGTGCCGCCCGATCGGGGCGTCGATGGTGCCCTCGAGCGGGTCGGGGTGACCCTGCACGAGGGCGTGGTAGGTCTTGTCGACGGTGCGGTTGCGGAAGGCGTTCTTGAGCACGGAGTAGGCGTGCTCGGACTTGCAGATGACCATCACGCCGGAGGTGCCGACGTCGAGCCGCTGGACGATGCCCTGGCGCTCGGACGCCCCGCTGGTGGAGATCCGGAAGCCGGCCCCCGCGAGGTGGCCGACGACGGTCGGGCCGGTCCAGCCGGGCGAGGGGTGGACGGCGACCCCGACGGGCTTGTCGATGACCACGATCGCGTTGTCGTCGTGGATGATCTTGATCCCCTCGACGACCTCGGGGACGACCGCCAGCGGGTCGGCCTCGACGGGGATGGTGACGTCGAGGATCGCCCCGGGGACGACCCGGTCGCTCTTGGCGGCCGTGGCGCCGTCGAGCTCGACGTGGCCGGCGGCGATCAGGTCGGCGGCGCGGGTGCGGGACAGGCCGAACAGGCGAGCCATCGCGGCGTCGACCCGCTCCCCCGCCAGCCCCTCGGGGACGGGCAGGATGCGGTGGTCGGCGCTGGTGCTCACACGGGCTCCTCGGCGCTGTCGTCGCCCTCGTGCGGGGCGCGGGTGCCGTCGAGGCGGATCCCGCGGAAGACCTGGACCAGGATCAGCACCGCGGCGGCGTCGATGCACATGTCGGCGACGTTGAAGACCGGCCAGTGCGGCAGCATGAAGAAGTCGATCACGTGGCCGCGCAGCGGGCCCGGCTCGCGCACCAGTCGGTCGGTGAGGTTGCCGGCGACCCCGGCGAGCAGGAACCCGAGGGCGAAGGCCCAGCCCAGGCTCCCGATCCGGCGACTGACGTAGAGGATGACCAGCACCGCCACGATGGCGACGATGCTGAAGACCTCGGTGTAGGCGGTGCCGGTGCTGAACGCCGCGCCCGGGTTGCGCACCAGGTGGAGCACGAGCAGGTCGCCGACGACCTGGACGTCGGGCCGGTCGGTGAGCCGGTCGACCGCGACGATCTTCGAGACGACGTCGACGGCGTACGCCGTGATCGCGACGAGCGCGAAGACGAGCAGGTGGCGGGTGCGGCGCGGGTGGGGTCGGGTGGTGTCCGGGTCTCCTGCGTCGCCGGTCAGCGACGCTCCTCGCGCTGCTTGCATGTCATGCACAGTGTGGCACGGGGGAAGGCCATCAACCGCATCTTGCCGATGGGGTTGCCGCAGGACTCGCAGACGCCGTACGTGCCGTCGTCGATGCGCGCCAGCGCCCGCTCGATCTGCGCCAGCTTGTCGCGCTCGCTGTTGAGGACGGTCAGCTCGTGGTCGCGCTCGAAGGTGGTGGCGCCCACGTCGGCCTGGTCCTGGCCGGCGCCGTCGCCCGAGTCACGCATGAGGCCGTTGAGCTCGCTGTCGAGGCTCTCGATGATCTCGAGGCTGTGCGTGCGCTGCTCGTGGAGCTCGTCGAGGACCTCCTTGAGCTCCGCCTTGGTCCACGCGGCCTCGCCCGCCTGGACGACCAGGGCGCTGACCGGCGCCTTCTTGGCCGCGGCCTTCTTCGCGGGAGCGGCCTTCTTCACGGGAGCGGCCTTCTTCGCCGGAGCCGCCGCCTTCTTGGCCGGAGCTGCGGACTTCTTCGCGGGGGTTGCCTTCTTGACCGGAGCGGCCTTCTTCGCGGGAGCGGCCTTCTTCGCGGGAGCGGCCTTCTTCGCCGGGGCCGCCTTCTTCGCGGGAGCCGCCTTCTTGGCCGGGGCCGCCTTCTTGGCCGGAGCCGCCTTCTTCGCGGGAGCGGCCTTCTTCGCCGGGGCCGCCTTCTTCGCGGGAGCCGCCTTCTTGGCCGGAGCCGCCTTCTTGGCCGGAGCCGCCTTCTTCGCCGTGGCCGCCTTCTTCGCCGGGGCCGCCTTTTTGGCGGGAGCGGCCTGCTTGGCAGGAGCCGCCTTCTTCGCGGGGGCCTTCTTGACGGGAGCCGCCTTCTTCGCCGGGGCCGCCTTCTTGGCCGGGGCCGCCTTCTTGGCCGGAGCCGCCTTCTTGGCCGGAGACGCCTTCTTGGCCGGAGGCGCCTTCTTCGCGGGTGCGGCGGCCTTCGAGGCGGCCGGCTTGCGGGAGATGACCTTGCGAGCAGCAGTCGCGAGCGACTTGGTGGTACTGCGAGCCATCAGCGGGCCTCCTCGGCCGTCGGTGGCTGTGGCTCGTGCCACAGTGTGCGTGAGGGTAGCCGGTGACACCGACCCCCTCAAATCACCCCGCCGGGGTGAAATGTCGAACGCCGGCCCGCGTGGACACGCGGGCCGGCGTCGAGGTGCCGTACGGGGAGCCGATCAGGCGTCGTCCTCGCCCAGGATCGAGCGGAGCCGCTTGGGCGCGGGAGCCTGGTCGCCGGACGTCGGCGGCTCGGCGCCGGTGTCCAGCGCCTCCAGCTGCTGGGTGAAGTAGGACTTGAGGCGGGAGCGGTACTCGCGCTCGAAGGAGCGCAGGCCCTCGACCTCGTGGTTGAGCTTGTCCCGCTCCTTCTCCAGGTCGCCGAACATCTGGCGACGGCGCTCGGCGGTCTCGGAGTCGAGCATCTGGGCGCGGGTGCGGGCGTCCGCCTCGAGGCGGTCGGCCTTGGTGCGGGACTCGGTGTCGAGGCGCTCGGCCTTGGTCCGGGCCTCGGCGATGATCTTGTCGGCCTCGTTCTTCGCGTCCTCGACCAGCTCGTCGGCGTTGCGGGTCGCGATCTCCAGGAGGCGGGCCGCCGCGTTGGAGGCCTCGGGGACCGTCTCGACGCGGATGGTCTCCACCGGGCTCGCGGCCATGACGGGCTCGGGGGCCGCCACCGGCTCGGGGGCCGGGGTCTCGACGACCGGCTCGGGGGCCGGGGTCTCGACGATCGGCTGCGAAGCGGTCTCGGTGGGAACGCCGGAACCCTGGGCGGCCGCCAGCTTGGAGCGGAGGTCGTCGTTCTCCCGGGTCAGCCGCGCCAGCTCCGCCTCCACCTCGTCGAGGAACTGGTCGACCTCACCCATGTCGTAGCCCTCGCGGAGCCGGACGGGAGTAAAGCGCTTGTTGCTCACGTCCTCAGGCGTCAGCGGCATGACCTCACCCATTCATTTCGTCGTCGTAACTGTCGGTCGTCGAACAATAGCGCTTGTGCTGGTCACGGGCTCACCCGCGGCCTCCAGCAAGTGCTCGGATGGAGCTCAGAAGAAGATCGTGCGGTTCACCTGGAGCAGCACGTACGCCGCCACCATCACCAGCAGGAAGCTGAGGTCGAGCGACACGCTCCCGATCCGCAGCGGCGGGATCACCCGGCGCAGCGCCTTGATCGGGGGGTCGGTCGCGGAGTAGACGCCCTCCAGGCCGACCAGCAGCGGTCCGCTCGGCGTCCAGGAGCGGGCGAAGACCTGCACCCAGTCGACGACGAAGCGGATCCACAGCAGGGCGATGAAGACCCAGAGGACGATCTCGATGATCGACCCGACTACCTGCACGTGCTGCCTCAGCTCTGGTTGAAGAAGCCACCCTCGACGATGCGCTGCTTGTCCTCGGCGGCGACCGAGACGTTGGGCGGCGAGAGCAGGAACACCTTGTTGGTGACGCGCTCGATGGTGCCACGAGTGGCAAAGACCAGCCCAGCCGCGAAGTCGACGAGGCGCTTGGCGTCGGCGTCGTCCATCTCCGAGAGGTTCATGATCACCGGGGTGCCCTCGCGGAAGTTCTCGCCCACGGTGCGCGCCTCGTTGTAGGTGCGCGGGTGCAGGGTCGTGATCCGGGACAGCTCGGCCACCACTCCGGTCGGGCCGGCGGCCGGACGGCGGCGCTCGGACAGGTCGGACACGGACGCGGCGCGCGCCTCGCGCCGCACCGGGCGGGCCGCAGCGACGGCAGCCGTCTCCTGGGTCTCGTAGTCGGCCTCGTAGGCGCCGTACTCATCGTCGTACCGGCCGGTGTCCTCGAGCAGGCCGAGGTACTCGCCGATCCTGCGCATCGCGCCGCTCATGCCTGTTGCCTCCGGTGATGGTGTGGTGATGGGGACATTACTGGACCTGGGGCCTCGAACCGAGGACCGCGGACCCAACGCGCACGTGTGTCGCGCCGATCTTCACGGCGTGCTCGAGGTCGCCGCTCATGCCGGCCGAGAGCAGGCCGGCGTCGGGGTGGTCGACCAGGAACTCCTGGCGGATCCCGGCGAGCCGCGCGAACGCCGTCGCGGGGTCCTCGCCGAGCGGCGCGACGGCCATCAGGCCGCGCAGCCGCAGGTGCTCGGCGTCGCCGACCGCGGCGGCCAGGGCCGCGAGCTGGTCGGGCTCGGCGCCCGCGCGCCCCGGGCGCCCGGGCGGGTCGAGGCTGACCTGGAGGAGCACGTCGACGACCGCCTGCCGCTCCCCCGCCCCGCGGTCGAGCCCACGGACCAGCTTGGCGCGGTCGACGGACTCCACGACGTCGGCGTAGGCCGCCACCGCGGCCGCCTTGTTGCTCTGCAACCCGCCGATGAAGTGCCAGGTGAGGCCGAGGTCGGCGCACTCGGCGGCCTTCGCCTCGGCCTCCTGGTGGCGGTTCTCGCCCACGTCGGTGACGCCGAGGTCCGCGAGCAGGCGGACGTCGGAGGCCGGGAAGAACTTGGTGACCACGACCAGCCGCACCTCGTCGGGGTCGCGTCCGGCCTCGGCACACGCGGCGGCGATCCGGGCGCGCACGCCGGCGAGCCCGGCCTCGAGCTCCTCGCGGCGACCGGCCGGGGCGCTCATGCCACCCTCCAGACGACGCCCGCGAGGCGACCGGCGGCCGCGCCGTCGCGGCGGTAGGAGTGCAGGGTGTCGTCCTCGAGCGTGCAGCCGCCGACCTCGACGTGCGGGACGCCCGCGTCGGTGAGCTGGGCGCGCACGCCGGCACCGAGGTCGAGCGAGGGGGTGCCCCAGCTCGTGGTCGCCGCCGTCGCGGGGACGTCGGCCGCGATGTCGGCCCGCATCTCCGCGGGCACCTCGTAGCACCGGCCGCACACGTGGGGGCCGATCCAGGCCCGGACGTCCTCGGCGCCGAGGTCGCGCAGGCGCGCGACGGCGGCCGGGACGACGCCCTGGCGGACCCCTTCGCGCCCGGCGTGCGCCGCCCCGACGTGGCCGGTGCGCGCGACCAGCAGCACCGGGACGCAGTCGGCGGCACGGGCGAGCAGTGCGACGCCGGTGCGGTCGGTGACCAGGGCGTCGGCGTCGGGCAGGTCGTCGTACGGCGCCTCGACGACGTGCACGGTCGTGCCGTGGACCTGTCGCATCAGGCAGGGGGTCGCGGCGGTCGCGGCGGCGACCTCCGCGAGGCCGGCCGCCCGGACCTCGTCCGGGGCGAGGTCACCCAGGTCGAGCCGTCGGTCCGTGAACGCGACGAACACCGTGCCGGTGTCGACCGGCACGGTGTCGCGGAACCCGAAAGGCGTCACTTGAGGAAGTCGGGCACGTCCAGGTCGTCGTCGTCGAACTGCACCGACGGCGCCGGTGCGGCCGGACGACGGGCCGGGCCGCCGGGGATGCCACCCGCGGGGGCGGAGGCGGTCGCCGGCTGCTTCTCCTGCGCGGGCTGCTTGTCCTCGGTCGAGGCGGGCTTGGCCTCGGCCGCCGGCGCCTGGGCCGGCTTGGTGTCGCGCCGCAGCACGTTGCCCTCACTGGTCCGCTTGGGCATGCCGCCGTCGAAGCCGGCCGCGATCACGGTGACCCGGACCTCGTCGCCGAGGGCGTCGTCGATGGTGGCACCGAAGATGATGTTCGCCTCCGGGTGCACCGCGTCGGCGACCAGCGCGGCGGCCTCGTTGATCTCGAAGAGGCCGAGGTCGGAGCCGCCGGCGATCGAGAGCAGCACCCCGTGGGCGCCGTCGATGCTGGCCTCGAGCAGCGGGCTGGAGACGGCCATCTCCGCGGCGGCGACCGAGCGGTCCTCACCGCGGGCCGAGCCGATGCCCATGAGGGCCGAGCCGGCGTTGGACATCACGGACTTCACATCGGCGAAGTCGAGGTTGATCAGGCCCGGGGTGGTGATCAGGTCGGTGATGCCCGAGACGCCCTGGAGGAGCACCTGGTCGGCCTGCTTGAAGGCGTCGAGCACCGAGACGTTGCGGTCGCTGATCGAGAGCAGCCGGTCGTTCGGGATGACGATGAGGGTGTCGACCTCCTCGCGCAGCTGCGCGATGCCCTCCTCGGCCGAGTTGGCGCGGCGCCGGCCCTCGAACGCGAACGGGCGGGTCACCACGCCGATGGTCAGGGCGCCCAGCGAGCGGGCGATCCGGGCCACGACCGGGGCACCACCTGTGCCCGTGCCGCCACCCTCGCCCGCGGTCACGAAGACCATGTCGGCCCCCTTGAGGACCTCCTCGATCTCGTCGGCGTGGTCGTCGGCGGCCTTCGCGCCGACGTCGGGGTTGGCGCCGGCACCGAGGCCGCGGGTGAGCTCGCGACCGATGTCGAGCTTGACGTCGGCGTCGCTCATGAGGAGCGCCTGGGCGTCGGTGTTGATGGCGATGAACTCGACCCCCTTGAGGCCGACCTCGATCATCCGGTTGACGGCGTTGACACCACCACCACCGATGCCCACGACCTTGATGATGGCCAGGTAGTTCTGTGCTGCTGCCACGGCGATCTCGCCCTTCGCTGATCGGTTGGGATGTGCTGCTGGTCTGGTTGCTGCTGCGCGGGTGCTGCTGGGTGCTGCGGGGTGGTGCTCCGGGGGCGGTGCCCCTGGGGAAGTCGTCCGGCGTGTCCCTGAACTCTGACCCTCAGGCTGAGGGTTATAGTTATGTCAACCTCGCCGTGCCGATGACAGTAGGCAGCCGACGCCACGGAATCGTGGCGACACGCCGCGCGCGACCGCGATCGGCGCCGGATCGGCGGGAGCGACTCCTACTTCGTGGCGGGCAGGCCCGGGACGGTGACGTCCAGGTGCTGCCAGTCCTTGTCGAGGAAGTCGGCGAGGACCTCGGCCTTCTGGGCCGACTCGTCCGCGCTCCCCCACTCCACCTCGCGGCCGTCGCGCAGCACGAGCGAGATCTCGTCGACGGTCTCCAGGTTCACGTGGTCGACCTTCGTGGCGAGGTCGCCCGGGAGCGACGCCACGACACGAGCACCCTCCTGGAGCGCCTCGGTGCCGGCCCCCGCCGGGCTGTCCACGCGCGGCAGGCCGGCCGGCGCCCGCGTGTAGTCGACGAAGACGACCCCGTCCTCGTCCATCCCGTGCAGCGCACCGCCGAGGTCGACCACCGCGACGGCGACCCGCTCGGTCACGTCGATGCGCACCTGGTCGGGCCACTGCCGGGAGACGTCGGCGGACTTCACCGCGGCCAGGGCCTCGACGCGGGTGCGGATCCGGTCGAGGTCGACGGTGGCCAGCGGGTCGCCCTCCGGTACGGCGGCGGCGCGGCGTACCTCCGCGGCGCCGATCCGCTCGTTGCCGACCACCTGGACGCCCTGGACCGCCAGGAAGGAGGAGAAGTAGACGAGCCAGACGCCGCCGACGACGAGCACGAGGAGGAGCACGATCGCGAGGACCGGCTTCCAGTTCAGCCAGCGCCGCGCCCACTGGCGGCGCGCGAAACGGCGCCGCGTGCGGGTGGTCGCGCGGTCGGGGCGGGTCTCGGTCTCAGGCATCGGCCAGCAGCTCCAGGACCCGGGGCGCGATCGCGGTGACGGTGCCGGCGCCGAGGGTCAGCACCAGGTCGCCCGGCCGGGCGCGGGCCACGAGCGCGGCCGCGACCTCGTCGTACGCCGGCACGAAGGCGACCCGCTCCGCGGGCAGGGGCACGGCGGCCGCGACCAGCGCGCCGGTGACGTCGGGGTCGGCTTCCTCACGGGCGAGGTAGACGTCGAGCACCACGACCTCGTCGGCCGCGCCGAGCGCCTCGCCCATCGCGGTGCCGAAGATCCGGGTGCGCGAGACCAGGTGCGGCTGGAAGGCGACGACCACGCGGCCCTCCCCCGCCAGCGCCCGCGCGGCCTGCAGGTCCCCGGCGATCTCGACCGGGTGGTGGGCGTAGCTGTCGTAGACGCGCACCCCGGCGACCTCGCCCTTGGGCTCCATCCGCCGCTTGGTCCCGGTGTAGGAGGCGATGCCTGCGGCGAGCTCGGCGGGCCCGAAGCCGAGCGCGACGCCGGTGGCGTGCGCGGCGAGCGCGTCGGCGAGGTAGTGGTCGCCCGGCGACCAGAGCGTGACGCCGGCGAGCGCGTGGGGCTGCCGCACGGTCACCTCGACCACGCGCCGGCCGGCCGCGCGGGCCCGCTCGGCGAGCGCCGCGGCGCCGGGGTCGTCGACGCAGCAGACCAGGAACCCGGCCGGGTCGACCGTCTCGACGAAGCGGTCGAAGGCGGCGACGTACGCCTCGGGCGTGCCCCACTGGTCGAGGTGGTCGGCGTCCACGTTGGTGACGACCGCGGCGTACGGCGCGTAGTGCAGGAAGGCGCCGTCGCTCTCGTCGGCCTCGGCCACGAAGAGGTCACCGCTCCCCTCGGCCGCGTTGACGCCGGTGGCGGAGAGCTCGCCGCCGATGGCGTACGTCGGGTCAGCGCCGGCCGCCTGGAGGGCGACGGTGAGCAGCGAGGTGGTCGTCGTCTTGCCGTGGGTGCCCGCGACCGCGACCACCCGCCGGCCGGCCATCACCGCGGCGAGCGCCGTCGAGCGGGGCAGCACGCGGAGGCCGCGGCGGACGGCCTCGAGGTACTCGGAGTTGTCCTCCCGCACCGCTGTGGAGACCACGAGGGTGTCGGCGTCCCCCACGTGGGACGCGTCGTGGCCGACGTGGACGGTCGCGCCGAGGGCGCGCAGGGCGTCGAGCGTCGGCGAGTCGACGCCGTCGCTGCCGCTGACCTCGATGCCGCGGGCGAGCATGATGCGGGCGATGCCGGAGAGGCCCGCGCCGCCGATGCCGACGAAGTGGACCCGGCCGAGCCGGTCGGCGGGGACGACCTCGTCGGGAACGGGGATCCTCACCGGGCCGCCTCGAGCACCATCCGCGCGAGCTTCTCGTCGGCGTCGAGCGGGATCAGGCCGGCCGCCGCCGCGCTCATCGCGCGCAGCCGCTCCGGGTCGGTGAGCAGGCCCGGCACGTGGGCGCGGACCCAGTCGGGCGTCAGGTCGGCGTCGGCGACCATGAGCCCGCCGCCGGCGTCGACGACGGGTTGCGCGTTGAGCGCCTGCTCGCCGTTGCCGATCGGCAGGGGGACGTAGATCGCGGGCAGGCCCAGGCCGGAGACCTCCACCACGGTGTTGGAGCCGGCCCGGCACAGCACGGCGTCGGCCGCCGAGTAGGCCAGGTCCATCCGGTCGACGAAGTCGACGACGACGTACGGCGTGCGGGTCGCGGCCGGCTCGGCCCCGCCGTGCCGGCCCTGGACGTGCAGCACCTGGACGCCCGCGGCGTCCAGGTCGGCGGCGGCCCCGGAGACGCCCCGGTTGAGGCTGCGCGCGCCCTGGGAGCCACCGGTCACCAGCAGCACCGGGCCCTGCGGGTCGAGCCCGAAGTGGGCACGGGCCTCGGCGCGCAGCGCCGCCCGGTCGAGCGTCGAGATCATCCGGCGCACGGGCAGCCCGACGTACTGGCCGTGGCGCAGCCGGGTGTCGGGGAAGCTGGTGGCGACGTGGTCGGTCAGCCGGGCGCCGAGCTTGTTCGCGATGCCGGGCAGGGTGTTGCCCTCGTGGACGACGAGGGGCACCTGCCGCTTGCGCGCGGCGAGGTACGCCGGCACCGACACGTAGCCGCCGTAGCCGACGACGACGTCGGGCCGGGTGCGGTCGACGATCTCCAGCGCGGCCGCCCGAGCGGCGCGGAGCCGGCCCGGGACGCGGAACAGGTCGGCGCCGGGTCGGCGCGGGAGCGGCACGCGCGGCACCACCTCGAGCGGGTAGCCGGCCGCCGGGACGACGTGCGCCTCGAGTCCCTCGCGGGTGCCGAGGCAGGTGATCTCGCCGTCGGGCTCGAGGCGGCGCAGGGCGTCGGCGGTGGCGAGCAGGGGCGAGGTGTGGCCGGCGGTGCCGCCGCCGGCGAGGAGAACGCGCATCGTGGTCAAGCCTAGTGACCCGGACGCGGAATCCGTGCCGTAGGTCGTGCTCCGCGGGCGTGCCTCGCAAGGCGGCGGAGCGCAGGGCTACCGGACGTATCTCCAGCTCTGCCAACGCAGCGAGGGGCGTGCGCGGGGTGCGACATGCGGTGCGGATTCCAAGTCCGGGTCACGAGGACGAGGGCGAGCCCGCGGAGAGACCGGCCGACCGCGCCTTCTTGCGCTGGGCGAGGGCCCGCGCGGCCTCCGGCTCGCGGCGCGCGAAGCCGATCAGCAGGCCCAGCGCGACCAGCGACGGGACCAGCGCCGAGCCGCCGTAGGAGACCAGCGGCAGCGGGATGCCGATGACCGGCAGCAGGGCCAGGACCATGCCGACGTTGATGATCATCTGCCCGAGCAGCCAGACCACGATGCCGAAGGTCATGTAGCGCACGAAGGGCTCCTGCGTGCGCGAGGCGACGCGGACGGCGGCGTACGCGATCGTGAGGAAGAGCGAGATCACCAGCAGGGTCCCGACCAGGCCGAGCTCCTCGCCGAGCACGGCGAAGATGAAGTCGGTGTGGGCCTCGGGCAGGTTGCCCCACTTCTGCTGGCTGGCGCCGATGCCCTGGCCGAAGACGCCGCCATGGGAGAGGGCGTAGAGACCGTGGGCGGGCTGCCAGCCCGCGTTGTGGAAGTCCTTGAAGGGGTCGGCGAAGTTGGTGAGCCGCTCGCGGCGCTCGCTGCTGGTCGAGGCGAGGTAGAGGGCGACCACGCCGATGACGGTGAGCGACGCGGTGAAGAGTCGCGCGGGGGCGCCGACCACCCAGAGCATCGCGAGCAGGATCGCGAAGAGCACGAGAGCGGTGCCGAGGTCGTGGCCGAGGACGACCAGGGCGATGACGGCCATCAGGCCGGGCACCACCGGCATCATCACCTCGTGGAAGCTGTCGAGCCGCTTCTCCTTGCGGGCGTAGATGTGTGCCGCCCAGAGCACGATCGAGAGCTTGGCGATCTCGGCGGGCTGGATCACGAACGGCCCGACGCCGAGCCAGTTGGTGTTGCCGTTGACCGTGACGCCCAGCCCGGTCTGGGTGAGGGCGAGGAGCACGATCGACACGAAGAGCGAGACCCAGGCGAAGCGGCGCAGGAAGCCGTAGTGGATCCGCGACGCCACGAAGGCGAAGGGGACGCCGAGCAGCACCCACATCAGCTGCCGCTTGACGACGGCGTAGGAGTCGCCGTTGTTCTCCTGGTAGGAGTAGACGCTCGACGCGCTCAGCACCATGATCAGGCCGATCACGAGCAGCAGCGTCGAGGCGCCGAGCAGCAGGTAGTAGGACGTCAGCGGGCGGTCGAGCGCCTGCCGAGCCGCGGCGTACCAACCGAGGACGGCGGGCCGGCGGCGGGAGTGCTCGAAGGGGTCCGCGGTGGTCATCGCGTGGTCCCTCCTCGAGTCAGAGCCTGCGGCGTACGGCGTCGGCGAACGCGTCCCCGCGCTCGGCGTAGTTGGTGAACATGTCCATGGACGCGCACCCCGGGGCCAGCAGCACCGTGTCGCCGGGTCGGGCGAGCACGGCCGCCGCGTCCACGGCACGCGCCATGACGGCCTGTCCGCCGCCTACGCGCTCAGTCTCGTCGGCGTCGACCGCGATGACCGGCACATCGGGCGCGTGTCGCGAAAGCGCCTCGGCGATCACCTCGCGGTCGCGGCCGAGCAGCACGACGCCGCGCAGCCGCGTCCGGACGGCGGCCACCAGGTCGTCGAAGCGGGCACCCTTCGCCAGGCCGCCGGCGACCCACACGACGGGGTCGTAGGCGAGCAGCGAGGACTGCGCGGCGTGCGGGTTGGTGGCCTTGGAGTCGTCGACCCAGGTGACCCCGTCGGCGGTGCCGACCACCGCGATCCGGTGGCCGTCGGGCCGGAAGGCGCGCAGCCCGTCGCGGACCGCGGCCTGCGAGACGCCGTGCGAGCGCGCGAGGGCCGCGGCGGCGAGGGCGTTGGCCACGAAGTGCGGCGCGGGCGAGGCCAGGTCGGCGATCGTGCAGAGCTCGGCAGCACTGGTGTCGCGCTGCTCGATGAAGGCGCGGTCGGCGAGGATGTCCTCGACCAGGCCGACCATGCCCACCGAGGGCATGCCGAGGGTGAAGCCGATGGCCCGGGCGCCCTCCTCGACGTCGGCCTCACGGACCAGCCGCTCGGTCTCGGGGTCGGCGACGTTGTAGACGCAGGCCCTGCGCACCCGCTCGTAGATGCGGCCCTTGTCGGCGGCGTAGTCGCCCATCGAGGAGTACCAGTCGAGGTGGTCCTCGGCGACGTTGAGGACCGCGGCGGACTCCGCGCTCATCGAGTCGGTGTAGTGGAGCTGGAAGCTGGAGAGCTCGACCGCGAGGACGTCGTACGGCTCGGGGTCCATGACCGCCTCGACGATCGGCAGCCCGACGTTGCCCGCGGCGACGGTGCGCAGCCCGCCGGCCCGCAGGATCGACTCGAGCATCTGCACGGTCGTGGTCTTGCCGTTGGTGCCGGTGACGCAGAGCCACGGGGTGTCGTGGTTCGGGTCGCGCAGCCGCCAGGCGAGCTCGACCTCGCCCCAGATCGGGATGCCACGGGCCCGGGCCTGCGCGAGCAGCGGGGCGTCGGGGCGCCAGCCGGGCGAGGTGACCAGCAGGTCGACGTCGTCGGGCAGCGTCGACGTCGTACCGGCGCCGAGGCGTACGTCGGCGCCCAGGACCTCGAGCAGCTCCGCCTTCTCGGGCCGGTCCCCGGCCTCGGACTCGTCGAGGGCGATGACACTCGCGCCCAGGTGGTTGAGGTTGTCGGCGGCGGCGAAGCCGGACACGCCGAAGCCGGCGACCACCGCCCGCACGCCCTCCCAGGAGTCGTGCCGCCCGAGATCGGTGGGTGTCACAGGCGCGCGACCCACTCGGCGTAGAAGATGCCGAGGCCGCCGGCCACGCAGAGGCCGGTGATGATCCAGAAGCGGATCACGATGGTGACCTGCTCCCAGCCCAGCAGCTCGAAGTGGTGCTGCAGCGGCGCCATCCGGAAGACCCGGTGTCCTGGCCCGACCCGGAAGACCTTGCGGACGATCCCCGAGCTGCGCGACAGCTTGAAGAAGCTGACCTGGATCATCACCGAGAGCGTGATGACGAGGAAGAGGCCGCCGAGGATGACGAGCAGCAGCTCGGTGCGGGTCAGGATCGCCAGGCCGGCGAGCGCGGCGCCGAGCGACAGCGAGCCGGTGTCGCCCATGAAGATCGCGGCCGGCGAGGCGTTCCACCACAGGAAGCCGAAGCAGGCGCCCGTCAGCGACGCGGCCACGATCGCCAGGTCGAGCGGGTCGCGCACGTCGTAGCAGAGCGGTGGGTTGTCGGCGCCGCAGAACTGGTTGCCCTGCCAGATGTTCACGATCATGTACGCCGCGAAGACCATCGTGCAGGCGCCCGCGGCCAGGCCGTCGAGCCCGTCGGTGAGGTTCACCGCGTTGCTCGTGCCGACGATGATCAGCCAGAACAGCACGATCGCGAGCAGCATCGGCAGCGCCAGCCAGCCGATGTCGCGGAGGAACGAGATGTGGTCGGAGGCGGGTGTCTCGCCATTGGCGTCCTCGAGCCACGGTGAGAGCGCGAGCGCGCCGAAGACGACCGCGACGATCGTCTGCCCGACCATCTTGGCCTTGCTGCGCAGGCCCAGGCTGCGCTGCTTGGAGATCTTGATGTAGTCGTCGAGGAAGCCGACCAGGCCCATCCCGACGAAGAGGAAGAGCAGCAGCAACGCCGAGGCGGAGGGCGCCGTCTGGGTGATCAGCAGCGCACCGAAGTAGCCGACGACGGTGGCCAGGATGATGACCACGCCGCCCATCGTGGGCGTGCCGCGCTTGGTGTGGTGGCTGGTCGGCCCGTCGTCGCGGATCTCCTGCCCGTAGCCCCACCGGGTGAACAGGTTGATCGCGACGCGGGTGCCGAGCAGCGAGATGAGCAGGGACAGGCCGCCGGCGAACAGGATCGCTCTCATGGTGCGGTGTCTCCCTCCTCGAGCAGGTCGTCGGCGACCACCCACAGCCCGACGCCGTTGGAGGCCTTCACCAGGACGATGTCGTCCGCCGCGACATTCTTCCGTACCCAGGCCCGAGCCTCGTCGCGCCCCGCCGTGACGATCGCCTCACCGGTCCACTTCGGGTTGACGGCACGCAGTCCGTCGACGATCCCGAGCGCCGCCTCCCCGACCACGACGACGACGTCCACGCCCAGGGCGCCGGCCGCCTGGCCGACCTCGGCGTGTCCCACGTGGGCGGTGTCGCCGAGCTCGCGCATCTCGCCGAGCACGGCGACGGTACGGCGCCCCTGCCGCTGGCCCATCGCCCACAGCGTCTCGACGGCGCGGGTCGTGGAGGCGGGGTTGGCGTTGTAGGCGTCGTTGACCACGACGAGCCCGTCGGCACGCTCGTGGACCTCCATGCGCATCGGCGAGGACACGTCGACCTCGCCGAGCGCGTCGGCGACCTGCTCGAGCGGGAGACCCACGGCGAGCGCCATCGCGGCCGCGGCGCCGGCGTTCTCGACCTGGTGCAGGCCGGACTGGAGGAGGTGGACCGGGAAGAACGCCCCGTCGTACCCGAGGCCGAAGGACGGGCGCACCCGGTCGTCCACCTCCACGTCGACCGCGCGCACGTCGGCGTCCGGGCCGCCGAAGGTGAGCACCCGGGCGCCGGTGCGGTCGGCCATCGGCGCGACCAGGTCGTCGCCGGCGTTGAGGACCGCGGTGCCGTCGGCGGGCAGCGCCTCGACGATCTCCCCCTTGGCCCGCGCGATCGCCTCGCGGGAGCCGAACTCACCGACGTGGGCGGTGCCGACGTTGAGGACGGCGGCGACCCGCGGGGGTGCGATCTCGCAGAGGTAGGAGATGTGGCCGATGCCACGGGCCCCCATCTCCACGACGAGGTAGCGGGTCCGGGAGGTGGCGCGCAGCACGGTGAGTGGGACGCCGATCTCGTTGTTGTTGTTGCCCGCGGTGGCCACGGTCTCGCCGTCGGTCCCGAGCACGTGGGCGAGATAGTCCTTGGTGCCGGTCTTGCCCTGGGAGCCGGTCATCGCGAGCACGGTCGCGTCGATGCGGTCGAGCACGTGGCGGGCCAGCCGACCCAGCGCGACCACGGAGTCGGCGACGACGACGGTCGGCGCGTCGGTGGGCCGGGTGCCGAGGACGGCGTGCGCGCCGGCGGCGTAGTCGTGGCCGTCGACCCGCTCCCCCGCGATCGCCACGAAGAGGCCGCCGTCGACGGGCCGGCGGTTGTCGACGTACGCCGGCGCGTCGACCACCACCTCGGGGTCGCCGTGGACGGTGCCGCCGACGGCGTCCGCGATCTCCTGCAACGTCATCGGGATCACCGGGCGAGCACCTCCGCCAGCTCCTCGCGGACCACCTCGCGGTCGTCGAAGGGGTGCACCACGCCGTCGATCTCCTGTCCGGTCTCGTGTCCCTTGCCGGCGACGAGCACGATGTCACCGGGCCGGGCGCGGCGTACGGCGTCGCGGATGGCCGCCCGGCGGTCGCCGACCTCGACCACCTCGGCGTCGCCGTCGGCGACACCGGCCAGCATGGCGGCCCGGATCGCGGCCGGGTCCTCGGTGCGCGGGTTGTCGTCGGTGACGACGAGGACGTCGGCCAGCCGGGCCGCGATCCCCGCCATGATCGGCCGCTTGCCCGGGTCACGGTCGCCGCCGGCGCCGAGGACGGCGATCAGCTGCCCGTCGGTGAGCGGGCGGAGGGTGCGGAGCACGGCCTCCACCGCGTCCGGCTTGTGGGCGTAGTCGACCACCACGACGAAGTCCTGCCCGGCGTCGACCCGCTCGAGGCGGCCGGGCACCCCGCCGACGGTCGCGATGCCGGCGGCCAGGGCGACGGGGTCGAGTCCGGCCTCGGCGCCGGCGGCCACGGCGGCGAGCGTGTTGAGGACGTTGAAGTCGCCGGGCAGCGGGCAGCCCGCCGGCAGCCGGGTGCCGTCGGGCGTGAGGATCGTGAACGTCGAGCCGTCGGGGCGCAGGTCGAGCTCGACCGCGCGCCAGTCCGCGTCGCTGCCGGCGGCCGAGAAGGTCCGGACCGGGACGGTCGCCTCGGCCACCAGGCGGCGACCGTGCTCGTCGTCGACGTTGACCAGCCCGAGCCGGGCCCGGGACGGGGTGAAGAGCGAGGCCTTGGCCTGGAAGTAGTCCTCGACGTCGCGGTGGAAGTCGAGGTGGTCGCGGCCGAGGTTGAGGAAGACCGCGACATCGAAGACGACGCCGTCGACGCGGCCCATCACCAGGGCGTGGCTCGAGACCTCCATCGCGCAGGCCCGGACGCCGCGCTCGCGCATCAGGGCGAAGAGGCCGTGCAGGTCGGGCGCCTCCGGCGTCGTGAGCGCGGTCTTGACGTCGACGCCGAGCATGCGGGTGCCGACGGTGCCGATGCAGGCCGCCGGCACGCCCGCCGAGAGCAGGCCGCTCTCGAGGAGTCGGGTGGTGGTGGTCTTGCCCTGGGTGCCGGTCACGCCGATCATCCGCATCGACGCGGCCGGCTCGCCGTAGATGCGGGCGGCCAGCCCACCGAGGACGGCGCGAGGGGTGTCGACGACCAGCACCGGGACGCCGGCGGGGGCGCGGTCGGCGCCGGCGGGGTCGGTCAGCAGCGCGACCGCCCCGGCCGCGAGGGCCGTCTGCGCGAAGTCGACGCCGTGGGCGCGCGCACCCGGCAGCGCGGCGTAGAGGTCGCCGGGCCGGATCCGCTGCGAGGAGAGCGAGATCCCGGTGACCTCGACGCCCGCGAGGTCACCGCGGACGGTCGCGCCGAGAGCGTCGGCCAGGGTCGCCAACGGCGTCCGAGGCGGCTCCACGGGCCGGGTCTGGTCACTCACCACGCGAACCTATCGCTGGGGACGCCGTCACCAGTCGACGGGGAGCCGGGAGGGCTGGGTGCCCGTCGGCGGCACGCCGTAGCGGCGGAGGGCGTAGCTCATGATCTTCTTGAACGCCGGACCCGCGACCGAGCCACCGCCGCCGCCGTTGCGGGGGTTCTTGACCACGACGTAGACCGTGAAGCGGGGGTCGTCGGCCGGCGCGAAGCCGGCGAACGAGACGTCGAACGACCCGTCGTAGCAGGAGCACTCGGCGCCGACAGCCTGCGCCGTGCCGGTCTTGCCGGCGACGCGGTAGCCCGGGATCGCCGCGCCCGGGGCCACGCCGACCTCCGGGTCGACGACCCGCTCCATCATCCGGCTCATCTCGGTGGCGGCCTTCTCGCTGACCACCCGGTGCTCGGTGGTGTGGTCGGTGCCGACCTGGTCGCCGTCGTCGGTGGTGGCCGAGCCCTCGATCAGGCTCGGGTCGATCCGCACGCCGCCGTTGGCGATCGCGTTGATCGCGGCCGCCATCTGCACGCCGTTGACCGAGAGCGACTGGCCGAAGGCGATGCGGTCCTGCATCTGGTGGGTCCAGCTGCTGCGCGCCGGCAGCAGGCCCTGGGTCTCGCCGCGCACCCCGATGTCGGTCTTCTCGCCGAGGCCGAACTGGCGCAGGTAGTCGTAGAGCTGACCCTGCTTGAAGTGGTCGGCGGCGAGGACGGTGCCGATGTTGGAGGACTTCGCGATGACACCGGCCAGGGTCAGGTGGATGGTGCCGTGGGCGAACCAGTCGTGGATCGGGCTGTCCTCGCGCACCAGCGCGGGCGGCACGACGATCTTGGTCCGCGGCGTCACGAGCCCGAGGTCCATCAGGGAGCTGATGGTGAGCACCTTCTCGACCGAGCCCGGCTCGTAGACGTCCTGCATGGCGCGCGAGCCCAGGTTGTCCTTGTCGGCCTGGTCGGGCTCGCTCGCGTCGTACGTCGGGTCGTCGGCCAGGGCGAGGATCTCCCCGGTCTGGCGGTCCATGACGATCGCGAAGCCCGAGTCGGCGCGGGCGTCCTCGACGGTCTGGCGCAGGACCCGCTGGGTGTACCACTGCAGGTCGAGGTCGAGCGTGGTCGTGAGGTCCTTGCCGTTGACCGGCTCGGTGATCGTGCTCTCGCCCAGCGGGATCCGGGCGCCGCCGCCGACCTCGTAGCGGGCCGAGCCGTCCGTGCCGGAGAGCTGGTCGTCGAAGGTGCGCTCGAAGCCGGCGAGCGGCTCGTCGGTGCCCATGAAGCCGACGAGGTTGGCCGCGACGTCGCCGGCCGGGTAGTCGCGGAGCGGGTCCTGGCGGGTGTCGAGGCCGTCGTACCCCGCCTTCTCGGCGGCCGCGACGACCTCCGTCGCCTTGGTCGCGGGGACCCGGCGGGCGATGTACTCGAAGCGGCTGCCCTCCTCGCGGAGCTTCGCGAGCGTCGAGACGTAGTCGACGTGCAGCCGGCGGTAGAGGAGCCGGGCCAGCTCGGGGGCGTGCTCGGTGGTGAGCTCGGGATCCGCGACCACCATCAGCCCGTCGACCGAGTCCGCCAGCGGCTTGCCGTTGCGGTCGAGGATGTCGCCGCGCGTGGCCGGCAGGTCGACCTCGACGAGGCCCTCGGCGGCCGCCATCGCGGCGTACGAGTTGGGGTCGAGGCCCTGCAGCTGCACCAGCCGCGCCCCGAAGACCGAGAGCACCATCGCGATCACCAGGAAGCCGATCCGCAGGCGCAGCTGGGGCGATCCCCGGCGGCTCCCGCGAGGCTGCGGCTGGGTGGGAGGCAACGTGCTGCTCCTGGCTCGTCGAGTGTGGTGGGTGGGGCTGGTGGGTCTACTGGTTGTTCTTACCGTCCCGGCCGCCCTGAGCCCGGTTGCCCGCGCCGGTGGTGTCGCCCGAGTTGGACTTGTTGCTCGCGCCCTGGCCGCTCTGGCCGCTGCCGGCCGGTGGCTGGACGACGACCACGTTCGGCTGCGGGTCGATGTCGGCGGGCTTGGTCGGCGGCAGCGGGTTGATCCGGACCGCGTCGGCGGCGGTGCCCGCGCACGGGTCGCCGGTGACCTTGCCGGTGCCGAGCTGGATGAAGGCCGGCGTGCAGGCCTGCACCATGCCGAGCTTCTGCGCCTGGCCGGCGATCCGCTGCGGGTCGCGCAGCTGGTCGAGCTCCATCTGGAGGCCCTGCTGGCGAGCGGCGAGGGTGGTCGCCTGGTCCTCGAGGTTCGAGGCCATGAACGACGCCTGCTGCATCGAGGTGTTGAAGAGGAGCAGGCCGACGACGCCGCCGAGCAGCACCAGCGAGACCAGCGCGATGAACGGCATCCGCTTGGCCTTGGTACGCCGCCGCGGGACGACGGTCAGCCGGGCCCGCTCGATCGCGCCACTGGCGATCCGCGGGAGCCGCGACCTCACTTGCATTGCCGGACTGCTCATGCCGCTCCCCTCTCACGCACCCGCTCGATCGCGCGCAGCCGGACCGAGGCCGCGCGCGGGTTCTCGTCGATCTCCTCCGGGCTCGCCTTCTCGGCGCCGCGGGTCACCAGCCGCAGCGCCGGCTCGGAGCCGGCGGGGACGAACGGCAGGTCCTCGGGGACGTCGCTGCGGGTCGCGGCGGTGAACGCCTGCTTGACCAGCCGGTCCTCGAGGGAGTGGTAGGACTCGACGACCACGCGGCCGCCGACGCCGATCGCGTCGATCGCGGCCGGGATGGCCCGGCGGAGCACGGCGAGCTCGTCGTTGACCTCCATCCGCAGCGCCTGGAAGGTGCGCTTGGCGGGGTGGCCGCCGGTACGCCGCGCCGGGGCGGGGATCTCGGCGTACAGCAGCTCGACGAGGCGGCCCGAGCGCGCGAACGGCTCCTTCTCCCGCTCGCGGACGATCGCGGCGGCGATCTTGCGGGCGAACTTCTCCTCGCCGTACTCGCGCAGCACGCGGGTCAGGTCCGCCGCGTCGTAGGTGTTGAGCACGTCGGCGGCGGTCGGTCCGGTGGTGCCGTCCATCCGCATGTCGAGCGGCGCGTCCTCCGCGTAGGCGAAGCCGCGCTCCCGGACGTCGAGCTGCATGGAGGAGACACCGAGGTCGAAGAGGACGCCGTCGGCGTGGGACATGCCCAGGTCGCGCAGCACGCTGGGGATCTCGTCGTAGACGGCGTGGACGCCGGTGAAGCGGTCGCCGTACGGCGCGAGGCGGGCCGAGGCCAGCTCGAGGGCGGCCGGGTCGCGGTCGATGCCGACCACGCGGGCCGCGGCGATCCGGGCGAGGACGGCCTCGCTGTGGCCACCGAGGCCGAGCGTGCAGTCGACCAGCACGGCGCCGTCGCGCTCGAGCGCGGGCGCCAGGAGGGAGACGACCCGGTCGAGGAGGACCGGGACGTGGGAGGGGCTGCTCATGGTCAGGCCTGGCGCGCCGCGACCGCGAGGAGCAGGAACCCGAGCGCGACCCCGATCGAGGTCAGTGCGGAGAAGGCCATCAGCGTCGCCGCGTCGCGCGCCTGGTGGCGCACCCGCGGCAGGGGTGCCGGCTCACCGGCGGTGGGGGGCGGCACGGGTGCCGCAGGCGCGATGCTCATCTCGACCCTCGGGGAAGTTCGGGTGCTGCTGGGGAAGTGGTGGTGCTGAGGAAGTAGCGGGCCGCCGGACCAGGTCCCTGCCCGCTCCCTGGGGAAGAGCCGTCTCAGAACCGGGGAAGGTGCCCTGAGAGGGCTGCGGGAGCGGGCTCGAGACCTCGTCCTGCGGACCGCTGTGCTGTGGTGCTGTCGCTGCGCTGCTGCCGTGCTGGGTGCTGCCGTGCTGGGGTGCTGCTAGTTCTGGTGGGGCTGCTCGTCGAGCTCGGCGAACTTCGCCTGGGCCCCGCTGGAGTACTCGCGCCACTTGGTCGGGTCCCAGATCTCGATCCGGTCCATGACGCCGATCACGACCACGTCGCGGTCGAGGCCGGCGTACTCCCGCAGGTGGGCGGGGACGCCGATGCGGCCCTGCTTGTCCGGGGTGGCCTCCTCGGCGCCGGCGAACAACACACGCGCGTAGTCACGCGCACCGCGGTTGGTCATCGGCGTCGACTGGGCCCGGCGGGCCTCCTCCATGAAGACGTCCGCGGGCCACACGACCAGGCAGTTCTCCTGACCTTGTGTCACCACGAGCCCCTCCGCGAGTCGGTCCCTGAACTTCGCCGGGAGGAAGAGACGCCCCTTCTCGTCGAGCTTCGGGGTGTAGGTGCCCATGAAGAACATCGGGCACCTCCGCTCCCCTGGCCCCTCGACCGGACCCTTCCTCCACTGCGCTCCACTTTACGCCACTTTGCTCCACCGTCAACCACATTCGACCCGAATCTCCGCGTGTTCTCGCGGCGCTGAGCCCGCGCCCGGCCATGGCCCGGGCCGGGGCCGCCGGACGCGTCGTACGACGTTTGCGCAGGTCAGCGGCCTCGGGACTGCCGACCGGGCCGTCGGTGGAGTGCCGGTGGAGGAGATCCGCGCCGCGGTGGAGGACGGTGGAGCGGATGGTGGAGAACCGGGCCTCACCCCGCCCCGTCCCCCAGACGGGTGAACCTGGCGCGCAACCGATGCGTGATGACAGGAGTCAGATGCGTAGTTGGGGCGAGGCACGTAGGTTTCCCCCACGACTACGGTGGGTGACACGGTGGGTGCGTGCACCCCGCGGAAGGGATCACTGGTGGGAACTGAATCCGGCGGCGCCGATCTCGAGACCCTGGCCCGCGTGGTCGGGCGGGTGCGCGGCAACATCGAGCGGGTCATCGAGGGCAAGCCGGACGTCGTCTCGTCCGCGCTCGTCGTCCTGCTCGCCGAGGGCCACCTGCTGATCGAGGACGTGCCGGGCGTCGGCAAGACCCAGCTGAGCAAGGCCCTCGCGCGCAGCATCGACTGCTCGGTCCGGCGCATCCAGTTCACGCCCGACCTGCTGCCCTCCGACGTCACCGGCGTCTCGGTCTTCAACCAGAACACCCGCGAGTTCGAGTTCCGGCCCGGCGGCGTCTTCGCCAACATCGTGGTCGGCGACGAGATCAACCGCGCCTCGCCCAAGACGCAGTCCGCGCTGCTGGAGTGCATGGAGGAGCGCCAGGTCACCGTCGACAACACGACCTACCAGCTCGAGTCGCCCTTCATGGTCATCGCGACCCAGAACCCGATCGAGATGGAGGGCACCTACGCGCTGCCCGAGGCGCAGCGCGACCGCTTCATGGCGCGGGTGTCGGTCGGCTACCCGGTCGAGGCGGCGGAGATGGCGATGCTGTCCTCGCACACCGGCGCCAACCCGCTCGACGACCTCGAGCCCGTCACGGACGCGGCCGAGATCCGCAAGCTGATCGCGATCGTCAACCAGGTGCACGTCTCCCACGACGTCCAGCGGTACGCCGTGTCGCTCACCGCCGCGACCCGCCGGTCCGACGAGCTGATGCTCGGCGCCTCCCCCCGCGCGACCCTGCACCTGGTCCGCGCCGCGAAGGCCGTGGCCGCGATGGACGGCCGCGAGTACGTGCTCCCCGACGACGTGCTGCGGCTCGCCGGGCCGGTGCTCGCCCACCGGCTCCTGCCCAGCGTCGAGGCGGCGATGAGTGGCCGCTCGACGACCGCGATCCTCGACGCCGTCGTCGGCGGGGTGCCGGTCCCGTCCGGCGCTCGGTGACCGCCAGATGAGAGAGGCCCTCGCCGGTCTCACCGTCCGCGGGCGGGCCTTCCTGGCTGCCGGGGTCACCGCGATCGTGTGCGCGATCGTGCTCGACCAGTCGACGCTCTCGCGCGTCGGCGTGCTGCTGCTGGCGCTGCCGCTGATCACCGTCGCGGTGCTCTCCCGCAACCGCTACCGGCTGACCCTGGTCCGCACCGTCACCCCGCAGCTGGTCGCGGCGGGCCAACCGGCCCGGGTGTCGCTGACCCTCGCCAACGACGGCATCGCCCCCAACGGCGTGCTGCTCCTGGAGGACCAGGTCCCCTACGTCCTGGGCACCCGGCCGCGGTTCGTCGCCGAGGGCATCGGCCAGGGCTGGCGCCACTCCGTGACCTACCAGGTCCGCTCCGACGTCCGCGGCCGCTTCGAGATCGGCCCGATGTCGGTGCGGATCGGCGACCCCTTCGGCCTGGTCGAGCTCGGCCGCACCTTCCGCACGACGGTGCCGCTGACCGTCACCCCGCGCACGGTCGCACTCCCCCAGATCCCGCTCGGTGGCGCCTGGACCGGCTCCGGCGACAACCGGCCGCGCGCGTTCGCGACCGGCAGCGCCGAGGACGTCACCGTCCGCGAGTACCGCCGCGGCGACGACCTGCGCCGGGTGCACTGGCGCTCGTCGGCCCGGGTCGGCGAGCTCATGGTGCGGCGCGAGGAGCAGCCCTGGCAGTCGCGGGCGACGCTCTTCCTCGACAACCGGGTCACCGCCCACCGGGGCCAGGGCATCGCCTCGTCGCTGGAGGCCGCGGTGTCCGCGGCCGCGTCGATCGCGGTGCACCTGACTCGGCGCGGCTTCGCCGTACGCCTGGTCACCGCGACGGGCGAGGAACCGGGCAGCGCCTGGCACCTGCGCGGCGCCGACCTCAACGCGGGGCCCCTGCTCGAGGCGCTGGCCGTGGTCCAGCCCGTGCACCAGGCGCGGCTCGAGACCGGGTGGCTCGCCGAGGGCGCCCACGGCGGCCTCACGGTGGCCGTCTTCGGCGGCGTCGAGCCGGTCGACCTGCCGGTGCTGCGCCGGATGCAGCACCACGCCGCCTCGGCGATGGCGGTCGCCGTCGACGTCGACGCGTGGGTCGGCGCCGCCCCTGGCGCGGCCGCGACCCGCCTGCTCGGCCAGCAGGGCTGGCGCGCGGTGGCGCTGCACCCGCGGGACCGGCTCGACGCGGTCTGGCAGGAGCTCGCGCACACCAGCACCCACGTCTCGCGCGGGACGGCGCGAGGCGCCGAGCGGGAGGTCGTCTGATGGCGGGCCGACACCGCGGGCGGCTGGCGACCTCCGCTCTCCTCTCCGTCGTCGCCGTCGGCACCGCCTGGGTGTCGATGTGGTCGTGGGGCGCGCTCGTCGAGGTCTCGGGCGGGTTCCTCAACCCGTTGCTGCTCCTCGCGGCCGTCATCGCCGGTGTCGGCACCGCCGGTCGCTGGTGGCGCTGGCCCGGCGCGCTGGTCCTGCTGACCCAGGTCGTGGTGTCGGGGCTGGTCACGAGCCTGGTGCTCTGCGGGTCGCCGCTGCCGATCGGCGGCTCGTGGACCGAGCTGCACACGACGTTCAGCGAGGCCGTGACGACCTCGAAGGCCTACGGCTCCCCCGTGCCCGACGGCCCGCCGCCGGTCGACCCGTTGCTCATCGCCGGCGGTCTCGCCTGCCTGCTGCTGGTCGACCTGCTGGCGTGCACCATGCGCCGGGCCGCGCTCGCGGGGCTGCCGCTGCTGGCGATCTTCACGATCCCGGTGAGCATGGTCGGCGACCCGGTGACCTGGTGGATCTTCGCCCTGGGTGCGCTGGGCTACCTCGCGATGATGTTCCTCCAGGAGAGCGACCACGTCGCCCGTTGGGGCCGGCCGCTCGGGGTGGACCGCGAGACCGGCGACCCGATCTCCTTCGGTGCGGGCAGCCACGCGGTCCGCGGCACCGCGGGACTGGTCGGCGGGGCCGCGACCGCGCTCGCCGTCCTGGTCCCCGCAGCCGTGCCGGCGACCGGTCTCCACTTCTTCGACGTCGGGCCCGGCAACGGCGGAGGCGACGACATCCGGGTCCAGAACCCGGTCGTCGACCTGGTCCGCGACCTGCAGCGCGGCGAGGACATCCCGCTGGTGCGGGTGACGACCAACGACCCGGACCCGTCGTACCTGCGGATCCTGACGCTGACCCGCTTCAGCGACGCCGAGTGGAGCCCCGGTGACCGCGACGTCCCCGCCGACCACCTGGCCGACGGGTCGATGCCGCCGCCCGAGGGGGTCGCGGCGCAGGTGGCCCGCAAGGACTACGCGTGGGACGTCAACGTGCTGCCCGAGTTCGAGTCGAGCTGGCTGCCGACCGAGCCACCGGTCAGCCGCATCGAGGCCGCCGGCGACTGGCGCTACGACGACAAGACGATGGACTTCCTCGCCGGCGACGACGACCTCACCACGGCGGGCATCCGCTACACGATGACCTCGGTCGACCTCGACATCACCGCCGAGCGGCTGGCCGACGCCGCACCGCCCGGCGGCAAGGTCGACGACCTCTTCACCGACGTGCCCGAGGACCTGCCGCCGCTGGTGTCCGACCTCGCGAAGGAGGTCACCAAGGACGCGACGACGCCCTACGAGCAGGCGGTCGCGCTGCAGAACTGGTTCCGCGACACCGGCGGGTTCACCTACTCCCTCGACCATGCCGAGGGCAGCGGCACCGAGGCGCTGGTCAACTTCCTCTCCACCGGGCCCGGCGGCCGCACCGGCTTCTGCCAGCAGTTCGCGGCGGCGATGGCCGCGATGGCCCGCACCCTCGACATCCCCGCGCGGGTCGCGATCGGCTTCCTCGAGCCCACCGCCGACGGCGCGCGGACGTGGGTCTACAGCGCGCACGACATGCACGCGTGGCCCGAGCTCTACTTCGACGGCGCGGGCTGGGTGCGCTTCGAGCCGACCCCGGCCGGCCGGGCGACCGACGTCCCGTCGTACACCATCCCCGGCTCGGACGACCCGATCGCGCCGACCGAGTCGGCGCCGACGTCGGAGTCCACGTCGGCCTCGGTGCGACCGACCCGGCCCGACGACACGAGCGCGACCGCGGCGTCGGACGAGAACGACTCGAACAGCTCCGGCGGGATCGCCTGGGGGCCGGTCATCGGTGCGCTCGGCGCGGTCGTGCTGGTCGGCGCGGGACTGCTCGCCCCCGGCCTGGTCCGGCGTCGGCGGCGCGACCGGCGGCTCGGCTCCGGTGACCCCGAGCTGGTCTGGGCGGAGCTGCGCGACACCGCGATCGACCTCGGCGTGCCCTGGCCGGACGGCCGCTCGCCCCGCGCCACCCGCGTGATCCTGGTCGACCGACTCGGCCTGCCCGTCGACGGCGGCACCGTCGACCGACCTCCCCACGGGGCGGCCGTCGCGCCCGCCGCCGTCGCCGCCCTCGACCGGCTCGTGCACACCCTCGAGCTGCACCGCTACGCCCGCACCGGCGCCACCCTCGACCCGGTCCGCCTCGCCGCCGACGGGGAGGCGTGCGTGGCCGCCCTGGCCGGCGGCGCGCCCCGCAGCGCCCGGCGCCGGGCCACCTGGTGGCCGCGCTCCGTGGTGCGGCTCTCGCCCCGCCGGCGTACCCCGTCCGGCCCGGTCGAGTCCCGCTACGGCGGGGTCGTCGACTCGGTGTCGTAGGTGCGGCGGTGCGCCCGGTGCAGCATTCACCGGTGCACCGGTGAATGCTGCACGTCTCAGGCGTTGCATCGGCCGAGAAGTGACGGGGTCGCCTGAGAAGTCGGGCAGATCCGGCGAATCGCGAGCATCGGGGATTGGTCACCAACCCCACGGATCGGCGCCGAGATCATGGGGTTGGTGACCAATCCCCATGCCAGGCCCACCTCGCCCCGCAGGCGCAGGACAGCAGAAGACCCGCCCGAGGTGCTCGGACGGGTCGTCAGTGGATGCGGCGGTGGGCTACCACCCGCCGCCTTCGCGGCGGCGACGCCAGCGCTCCTCCATCCGCTCCATGAAGGAGCCGTGGGAGGCGGTACGGCGGGGGCGGCGCGAGCGGCGGCCGCCGTCGATGACGGTGAAGCCGCCCTGGCTGGGGTGGCCGGCCGTGCGGGGATCGGGGGCGGCCGCGCCATGGCCGTGCTGGCCGCGGATCGCGGCGAGCGCGACGGTCGCCGAGCCGAGCATGACCACGAAGCCGATGATGCCGACGACGGTGATCCGGGCGACGGCGCCGGTCATCAGGACCACGACACCGATCACGAAGCAGACACCGGCGATGACGGCGCGACGACGCGCCGCACGACGGAACGAGGTCCCGCGCAACGTCGACGCGAGCTTGGGGTCCTCCTCCACGAGGGCCCGCTCCATCTGCTCGAGCAGTCGGAGCTCCTCTTCAGAGAGTGGCACTCCTACCTCCCCACGGATCCGGCGCCGGATGAAACGTCCGGCTCCCGCCAGTTTAGGCAGGGCACGGGCATCTCGGTAGGCGGGATGGTGAAATTAGTGATCCAACCGTGCCCGGACGCCCGCCCGCCCACACCTCGAGGTCGGATCAGCGGGCCAGGAAGTGCAGCTGGGCCGCGAGCGGGAAGTACTCCGGCCGGCTCGCGACGGCCCGCTCGAGCTCGACCAGGGCCCCGGTCGAGCCGGGCTCGAGATCGAGGAGCGAGCCGGGCACCAGGTCCGCGAAGACGCGTACGCCGTGCATCGCGGTCGTCTCGAACCCCGCCCCGGAGACCAGGTCGGTGAGCTCGTCGGCGGTGAACCGCACCCCGGACCGGCCGTCCCGCGTGCCCGGGGCCGCATCCAGGAGTGCGTGCGCCTGCCCGAAGTGACCGGCCATCGCGCGAGCGACCACCGCGGCGTGCCGCTGGGCAACCAGCAGGCTGAGCACCCCGCCGGGCCGGAGCACGGTGCGGAGGGTCGTGAGCGCTGCGGCCGCGTCGTCGACCACCTCGAGCACCCCGTGGCAGAGCACCACGTCGGCACTCTCCGGCTCGACGACCTCCAGCAGCGTGGACAGGTCGCCCTGCAGCCCCTCGACGGCCACGTCGAGCTCACGGGCGCGCCGGCCGAGGGCGGCCAGCGCGTCGGGGCTCGGGTCGACGACGGTCACCCGAGCGCCGAGCTCGGCGACCCGGACCGCGAAGCCTCCGGTGCCGCCGCCGATGTCGAGGACGTCGGTCGCACCCTCGACGGCGGGCCGCAGGGCGTCCCAGACGACGGACGTGCGGGCGGCGCTGCGGCGCTCACTGGGGCGTTCGCTGGGACGCTCAGGGGCCATGGGGCCAGCCTAGGGGGCGACGTCGGGCGCCGCTCAGCCGGCGCGCACCGCCAGGGTCCGATCGGCGGCCGGCGCGTGCGGCACCAGCCCCAGGGTGCGCTCGACGACGGCGAGGAACCGGTCGGCGTCGCGAACCAGGTCGTCGGCCTCGCGCTCGGACACCGCGCGGGTCGAGCCCGCCTCGGCGGCGGCCCGCTTGGCCGCTCCGCCGGCGAAGAAGAGCGCCCACTCCTCCAGCTCGGGCGCGACCTCGGCGAGCAGCACCCAGGCGTTCTTCTGGCGGCGGCCGCGCGCGGTCGCCGGCTGGGCGCGGGCGGCCAGCAGCGCCGCGGCCGCCCGCAGCGCGGCGACATGGGCGCAGGCGTAGCGGACGGTCACCTCGCCGGCGCCCATCGCCTCGCTGAGCGACTCGGCCGCGCGGGCGAGGTAGGAGTGGGTGGTCGCGGGCAGCGCGTACGGGTTCATCGGCTCGCCTCTTCCTCGACCCCTGGGACGGCGACCCCCGGCGTTGCTCGCCGGCGGGGACGGGGGTCGAGGTCGTCCCCGCCGGTTGTTCGAACAAATGTTCGAACAACCCCACCGTACACCCGCCCCGCGGCCTCAGGTCAAGAGGGACCGGTCAGGAGGTGCCGGCGAGGAACGCCGTCGTGTCGCGGCGCCAGAGCATCGCCAGGGAGGCCAGGTCGAGCACCAGCCCGATGGCCAGGGCCACGACGAAGAGCGCCGGCGGGCCGGTCACGAGGAGGGCGAGCGTGCCGATCGCGAGGATCGCGACCAGGCCGGTCAGCAGCACCCGCGCCCACGGCAGGCCGACGTGGAAGAAGCGCATCAGCACGACGAGGAGCGAGGCCACGACGATGAACATCACCACGGCGACCGCGACGAACGACGGCGGCTCGACCGAGTCGCTGTCCGGGCGGCCGGCGGACCAGGCGTCCACGAGCTCGTCGTCGAAGACGGCGGTGAGCACCGACGCGAGGCCGTAGACCACGATCACCGCGCCCAGCAACCAGATCGCCGCCACCACCGATCCCGGCCGCTGCTCACTCATCCACGCCTCCTGCTCGGTCGCACTGCTCGGGTGGCACTCGTGCCCGATCGTCGTATCCCGGTCGTCCCGACGACCACGGACACCCTAGGGTCTCGGGCCATGAGCACCGAGCATCCGTCGATCACCCGCTTCCGGGAGGAGCACGCGCGACTCGGGGGCACCGGGGACGTCGTCATCCTGCCCGACTCCGTCCACACGGCCGCACTCGCGGCCGAGGCGCTGGGCTGCGAGGTCGGGGCGATCGCCAACAGCCTGCTCTTCGACGCCGACGGCGCGCCGGTCCTCATCCTCACCTCGGGCGCCCACCGGGTCGACACCGCCAAGGTCGCCGCGGCGATCGGCGTGCCGAGCCTGCGCCGTGCCACGCCGGACTTCGTGCGCACCCACACCGGCCAGGTGATCGGCGGGGTCTCCCCCATCGCCCACCCAGCCCCGGTCCCGACCTACCTCGACCCCTGGCTGCGCCGCCACGAGGTCGTCTGGGCGGCCGCCGGTCACCCGGCCGCCGTCTACTCCACGACGTACGACGAGCTCGCCGCCATGACCGGCGGCACCGAGACCGACGTCGAGTAGCGCGGTGTCGGGGATGTCCCGGGTGGTCGTGGTCGGCGGGGGCTTCGGCGGCATCGCCGCGGCGGTCCGTCTCGCCAAGCTCGGGCACGACGTCACCCTGGTCGAGCGCTCCCCCGAGCTCGGCGGCGCGCTCTCGCGGGTGAGCGAGGACGGCTTCACGTGGGACGCCGGTCCGTCGTACACCCTGCTCCCCGCGGTGGTCCGCGACCTCTTCCGCAAGTCCGGCCGCCCGCTCGAGCGCGAGCTCGACCTGGTGCCGCTCGACGTGGTCCGCGAGCACCGCTTCGACGACGGCTCCTCGGTCGCGGTGCCCGTCGGCCGGGCCGGCCAGCTCGCGGCGTTCGAGGAGCTCGGCCCCGGCCTCGGGCAGCGGTGGGTCGACCACCTCGCGTCCTACGCCGACGACTGGGAGGTGCTGCGCCGCGGCTACCTGGAGAACCCCTGGCGCCCCGACGACCTCCCCCGCGACCTGGCCGCGCTGCTCGAGAGCCGCGAGACGCTCTACAAGCGGCTCCGGAAGACGTTCAAGGACGAGCGGCTGCGCCTGGTCGCCGCCCACCCGCTGGTCGCCGAGGGCCACGAGCCGCGCAACGTCCCCGCCTGGCTCGGCGTGACGGCGTACGTCGAGCAGCGCTTCGGCGCCTGGACCGTCGACGGCGGCCTCGCCGCGATCGGCGACGCGCTCATCGCCCGGCTGACCACCCGCGGGGTCACGGTGCTGACCGGCACCGAGGCGCACGACCTGGTGCTGCGCGAGGGGCGGGTCGTCGCCGTCGCGACCACCGCCGGCGAGCTCGACGCCGACACGGTCGTCTGCGCGATCGACCCCCGCCGGCTGCCCACCCTCGCGCCGTACGTCGTGCGCACGATGCCGGCGATCCCACCGGTCGTCACGCACGTCGGCCTCGAGGGCGAGCCGCTCGACCTGCCCCACGAGCTCGTCCTCCACGGCGACCCGATGCTGGTCGTCCGCACCGGCGGCACCGCGCCCGACGGCCACTGGACCCTCACCGTGCACGGCCGCGGCCGACTCTCCGAGGACATCCTCCGCGCGCTCGCCCGGCACCGGATCGACGTCCGCGCACAGGTGGTGACGCGGGTCGACCGCAGCCCGCGCGAGCAGGTCGAGATCTGGGGCGGATCGCCGATGGGCGTGCTCTGGCAGGGCCGGGCGACCACCCGTCAGCGGCTCGGTCCGCGGACTCCCGTCCCGGGCGTGTACGCCGCGGGCGCCCACGCCACCCCGGGCGCGGGGCTGCCCTTCGTGGGTCTCTCCGCCGCGCTGGTGGCGGCCGAGCTCACACCGACAGGTTGAGCGCCGCGAAGATCTCGCGCGTCGCCTTCGAGCGGTTGAGCGTGTAGAAGTGCAGGCCGGGCGCACCACCGTCGAGCAGCTCGTCGCAGAGCTCGGCCGCGAGGCGGATCCCCTCGGCGCGCATCGCGACCGGGTCGCCCTCGTGGGCGCTGATCCGGCGGACCACCTCGTCCGGCACGTCGGTGCCGATGAGCTCGCTCTGGCGGCGGATGTTGCCGAGGTTCAGGATCGGCATGATCCCCGGGAGGATCGGCAGCTCGACGCCGCGGGCCCGCACCCGCTCCACCAGCGCGAAGTAGTCCTCGGCGCGGAAGAACATCTGGGTGACCGCGAACTCCGCCCCCGCGCGTGCCTTCGCCACCAGCACGTCCGCGTCGCGGTCGAGGGAGTCCGCCGACGGGTGACCCTCGGGGAAGGCGGCGACGCCGATGCTGAAGTCGCCGCGACCGGCGACCAGCTCGACCAGCTCCTGCGCGTACGTGAAGCCGCCGGTGGTCGGCGTCCACGGCGCGCGCGGGCCCTCCTCCGGGTCGCCGCGCAGCACCATCACGTTGCCGATCCCGGCCTCGGCGTAGGCGTCGAGGATGCGGTCGAGCTCGCCCTGGGTGTGGCCGACGCAGGTGAGGTGGGCCATCGCGGTCATCGAGGTCTCGCGCGCGATCCGCCCGGTCACCCGCACCGTGGTGTCGCGGGTCGAGCCGCCGGCGCCGTACGTCACCGAGACGAACGTGGGCCGGTAGGGCTCGAGGTCGCTGATCGCCTGCCAGAGCTGCTGCTCGCCCGCCGCGTCCTTGGGCGGGAAGAACTCGAAGGAGAACGAGCGCTCGCCGGACCGGATGAGGTCCCCGATCCGCCGCTGCTCGTGGTTCGCCATGCGCAACAGTCTAGGTTCGGCCGGGTCCGGCCCCGTGTCCTGTCCACGAACGCGGATGGCTACCCTCGGCCCGTGAGCGAGACCTGGGACAGCGCCGGCTTCCGCGAGCAGGTGCAGTCCGCACTCGACGCCTTCGTCGACGGCCAGGAGGCGCTGCTGGCGCCGCTCGGTCCCGACGCCACCCGCCTCGTCGCGGAGGCACGGACGGCGGTCCGCGGCGGCAAGCGCTTCCGCGCGGCGTTCTGCTCGTGGGGCTACCGCGCCGTCCGCCCCGACGTCGCCGACGAGTCCGCCCTGGTCCGGGCCTGCGCCTCGCTGGAGCTCCTGCACGCGAGCGCGCTGGTCCACGACGACTTCATGGACGCCTCCGACACCCGGCGTGGCCGGCCGGCCACGCACCGGGCGTTCGAGGGCGAGCACCGCGGCACCGGCTGGCGCGGCGACCCGGAGCAGTACGGCGCCGCCGCGGCGATCCTGCTGGGCGACCTGCTGCTCAGCTGGTCCGACGAGCTGCTGCGCCGGTGCGGGCTGCCGATCGCCGAGGTCGCCCCGGCGCTCGAGGTCTTCGACCGGTGCCGCTCGGAGGTGATCGCCGGGCAGTTCCTCGACGTGTCGGTCCAGGCCCGCGGCCGTGCCGACGTCGACGCCGCGATGACCGTGCTGCGCTACAAGTCCGCGAAGTACTCCATCGAGCGGCCGCTCCACATCGGCGCGGCCCTGGCCGGCGCCAGCGAGGGGACGATGCAGGCGCTGAGCGCCTTCGGGCTGCCGCTCGGTGAGGCCTTCCAGCTGCGCGACGACCTCCTCGGCGTCTTCGGCGACCCGGCCACCACCGGCAAGCCCGCCGGCGACGACCTGGTCGAGGGCAAGCGCACGGTGCTCGTCGCGCTCGCGCTCGACGCTGCGTCCCCCACCGACGCCGCGCTCCTCGACCGCTCCCTCGGCCGACCGCTGGGCGAGGCCGAGGTGGGCGAGCTGCGCCGGATCATCGACGGGTCGGGCGCCCACGCCCAGGTCGAGGCGGTCATCGAGGAGCTGGCGACCCACGCCGTCCAGGCGCTGGAGAAGGCGCAGCTCGACCCGCACGCCACCGCGGTGCTCCGCGGCCTCGCCGCGTCGGCGACGCAGCGCGTGGTCTGAGCGCTACAGCATCGCCTGCGCGCGGCGCTTGACCTCCGAGCCGCGGTTCTCCCGCAGCGCGTCGATCGGGCGGCCCGGCAGGTCGTCGTCGGTGAAGATCCAGGCGATGCACTCGCGGTCGTCGTACCCGGCGTCGTGCAGCAGCGTCAGCAGCCCGGGCAGACCCTTGACGACCACGCCGTCCTGCACGAACCCCGCGGGCACCTGCTGCCCCGCGCCAGGGGACGGTACGGCGGCCGCGAGCTGGTGCTCGCGGATCATCGTCCGGACCCGGCTCACGCTGACCCCCAGCTGACGGGCGGTCTCGGCCCAGTCGTTCCAGTCCGGGACGAGGGCGGCCAGGTCGGCGTCGGCGAGCTTGTCCATGGCTCCATTCTGGCACCGCGCCCGGCGTGGTCCGCGCCACGCCGGGCGCCCGCCAACGCGGCGTGAGGCGGCGGCGTCCGTACGATTGGGGCCACTGAAGGTCCCGGATCCTTCCCCGTCCGGACACAGGAGGGTCGCTGTGCAGCCAGACCGGCACGCCGCTGGCGGCGCCAGCGACCCCATGACCGGGCGGCTCCTCGACGGCCGCTACCGGGTCGGGTCACGGATCGCACGCGGCGGCATGGCCAGTGTCTACGAGGCCACCGACCTCCGGCTCGACCGCACCGTCGCGGTCAAGATCATGCACCCGGGGATGGGGGACGACGCTGAGTTCGCGGCCCGCTTCGTCCGCGAGGCGCGGGCCGCCGCGCGGCTCTCCCACCCGAACGTCGTCGCGGTCTACGACCAGGGCGACGACGACGGCACCGTCTTCCTGGCGATGGAGCTCATCGACGGTCACACGCTGCGCGACGTGATCCGCAAGGAGAGCCCGATCCCGCCGGGGCGCGCGCTGGCGCTGCTCGAGCCGATCCTGTCCGCGCTCGCGTCCGCCCACCGGGCGGGGCTCATCCACCGCGACGTGAAGCCCGAGAACGTCCTCATCGCCGACGACGGCCGGATCAAGGTCGCCGACTTCGGCCTGGCCCGCGCGGTCAGCGCCGACACCCAGCACACCGCCACGGGCGGCGTCCTCATCGGCACCGTCTCCTACCTCGCGCCCGAGCTCGTGGTCGACGGTCGCGCCGACGCCCGCGCCGACGTCTACGCCGCCGGCGTGCTGCTCTTCGAGATGCTCACCGGCACCAAGCCCCACGAGGGCGAGTCGCCGATCCAGGTCGCCTACAAGCACGTCCACGAGGACGTCCCCGCGCCGTCGAGCGTGGTGCCCGGCATCCCGGCGTACGTCGACGCGCTGGTCGCGCGAGCGACCGCGCGCGACAAGGAGCTGCGCCCGTCCGACGCCGGCGTGCTGCTCCACCAGGTCCACCGGGTCAGCCACGCGCTGGCCGAGGGCGTCGTCGACGACGCCGACCTGACCGCCGACCTCACGCCGCTGCGGATGCGCTTCGAGGCCGCCGAGGCGCCCGGCCCCGACGACACCGCGCCGGAGCCCTTCGGGTCCGACGTCGTCCCGGCCTACGTCCCGCCCCCGCCGGGCGAGGTCACCACGCCGCTGCGCACGCTGCCGCGCCCCGCGGCCGCCCCTCCGGCCACCCGACCGCCCCGCCGCTCGCGCAAGGGCCTCGTGCTGCTGCTCGTGCTCCTGCTGCTGGTCGTCGGCGGCGGCGTGGGCGCGTGGTGGTTCCTCGACGGCCGCTACACCAACACACCCGGCGTGCTCGGCCTGACCAAGGCCGCCGCGACCGAGAAGCTCGACGACGCCGGCCTCGACGCGGCGTTCGGCGAGGAGGCCTACTCCGAGACCGTCCCCGCCGGCCGCGTGGTCGCCACCGACCCCGAGCCCGGCGCGAAGGTCGTCGACGGCGGCACCGTCACGGTGACGATCTCGCTCGGCAAGGAGCGGTACGACGTCCCGAAGCTCGCCGGCAAGACCGTCGACCAGGCCCAGGACGCGCTGACCGCGACGCACCTCGCCTACGGCGAGTCGGTCGAGCGCTGGTCCGACGACGTCGCCGAGGGCGTCGTCATCCGCACCGACCCCAAGGCCGGCACCACGCTGCGCCCGGACACGCCCGTCGACCTCGTCGTCAGCAAGGGCCCCCGGCCGGTGAACGTCCGCGACTGGACCGGCAAGGACGCCGACGCGGCCATGGCGTGGGCCGACAAGCACGGTCTCAACGGCAGGATCGCGTCCCAGGAGTACTCCGATGACGTGGCCGAGGGCGACGTCATCTCGCAGGACCCGACCGGCGGCAGCACCCTCCACCACGGCGACGACATCTCGTTCGTGGTCTCGCAGGGTCCGCCGCTCGTCGAGGTCCCGAACGTCCGCGCCCAGGGCGTCGACGCCGCGACCAAGACCCTCGAGGCGCTCGGCTTCCACGTGACCACCGAGAAGGCCGCCGGCTACCTCGGCCTCGGCTTCGTCTTCTCCCAGGACCCCGGCAGCGGCCAGAGCGTGCCCCGGGGCTCGACCATCACCCTGTCGATCATCTGACCCGGACGCGCCGATAGGTTGGCGCGATGCGCAACCCGATCGGCACCCACGTCCTGGTCGGCAAGGGCCTCGTGGACGGGGCGGTCGCACACGCCGACGAGCTCGGCTGCGAGACCTTCCAGGTCTTCGTGGGCAACCCGCGCGGCTGGGCGCTGACGGAGGGCAAGCCGGCCGAGGACGCGCGCTTCCGCGACCTGATGACCGAGCGGGGCACGCGCACCTTCATCCACGCGCCGTACCTGGTCAACCTCGGCTCGCCCACGGCGAAGACCTACGAGAGCTCGGTGGCCTCCGTCGCCCACAACCTCAAGCGGGCCGCGGAGATCGGGGCCGAGGGCGTGGTCGTGCACACGGGCTCGTACGTCGGCGACAGCGACGACTCGCGGGCCATGCGGCAGGTCCGCGAGGGACTGCTGCCGCTGCTCGAGGCCATCGAGGGCGAGGACGCTCCGTGGCTGCTCCTCGAGCCGACCGCCGGGCAGGGCCGGTCGCTGTGTGCGGGCGTCGAGGACCTCGCGCCCTACCTCGCCGCGCTCGACGACCACCCCAAGGCCGGCATCTGCCTCGACACCTGCCACGTCTTCGCGGCCGGCGCGCCGCTGGACGAGCCGGGCGGCACGACCGCGACCGTCGACCGGATCGTCGAGATCGGCGGGCCCGGCCGGCTGCGGCTGATCCACGCGAACGACTCGATGGACGTGCGCGGGGCCTTCAAGGACCGGCACCAGCGGATCGGCGAGGGGCACATCGGCGAGGCGGCCTTCGCGGAGCTCTTCGCGCACCCGGCCACCGAGGGCGTGCCCTTCATCCTCGAGACGCCGGACTCGCGCAGTGCCGACAACCGCGACATCCCGCTGCTCAAGCGTCTCCGCGATGGGTGAGCGGCGCACGTCGCTGCTCGCCACCCTGGTCCTGCTCGGGATCACGGCCTGCTGGGGCTCGACGTTCTTCCTGATCCACGACCTGCTCGACCGGGTGCCGGCGGTCGACTTCCTGGCGGTCCGCTTCTCGATCGCCGGCGTGCTGCTGCTCGTCGTCGCACCGAAGGCCGTCGTCCGGCTCTCCCCCGCGGCCCGTCGGCAGGCCGTCGTGCTCGGCGGCGTGTACGGCGTCGCGCAGATCCTCCAGACCCTCGGGCTCGCGCACACGCCCGCGAGCGTGTCCGGCTTCATCACCGGGATGTACGTCGTCGCGACACCGCTCTTCGCCGCCGTGCTGCTCCGCAACCGGATCACCGGCGCCACCTGGCTGGCCGTGCTCCTGGCCTTCGCCGGACTCGCGGTGCTGACCCTCGACGGCTTCTCGGTCGGGTACGGCGAGGCGCTCACCTTCGTGGCCGCGATGCTCTACGCGCTGCACATCGTGGGACTCGGGGCCTGGTCGAACGCCCGTGACGCCCTCGGCATGTCGATCCTCCAGGTGGTCATGGTGGCGGTGATCTGCCTGGTCGCCAGCGCACCGCACGGCATCGTGCTGCCGTCGACCGGTCGGGACTGGCTCTCGGTCGTCTACATGGCGGTCTTCCCGGCGGCCCTGGCGCTGCTCGGCCAGACCTGGGCGCAGGCCCATCTCTCCGCCACCCGCACCGCGATCGTGATGAGCATGGAGCCCGTGTTCGCGGCCTTCTTCGCGGTGCTGCTCGGCGGCGAGTCGCTCACCACCCGCATGCTGCTCGGCGGCGTCCTCGTCCTCGTCGCGATGCTGACCGTCGAGCTCACCCCGCGGCGTCACCTCGAGGGCGAGGTGCCGCACATCGCGGTCTGACGTCGGTGGCGCCGCCTAGGGTCGACCCCGTGCACCAGCTGACCCGCGAGCAGGCCCGGCGGATCGCGGTGCGCGCGCAGCTGCTCACCGCGCCGCGGCCCGACGACCTGCTGGAGGTCGTGCGTCACCTGATGGTGCTGCAGGCCGAGCCGACGAGCGCGATCGCGCCGAGCGCCGACCTGGTGCTGTGGAGCAGGCTCGGGTCGTCGTACGACGTGGGCGAGCTGCGCGACGCCGTCGACGAGCAGCGGCTGGTCGAGCTGCAGGGCTTCGTGCGGCCGGCCGAGGACGTCGCGCTCTTCCGCGCCGAGATGGCGGCCTGGCCGGGCGTCGGCGAGCTGAAGCCGTGGCAGGTCCAGCGCCAGGAGTGGGTCGAGGCCAACGACGGGTGCCGACGCGACCTGCTCGAGCGCCTGCGTGCCGACGGACCGCTGCCCGCGAGCGAGCTGCCCGACAGCTGCGAGGTGCCGTGGCAGTCCTCGGGCTGGAACAACGACCGCAACGTCCGGATGCTGCTCCAGATGATGGTCGCGCGCGGCGAGGTCGCCGGTGCCGGCCGGCGGGGCCGCGAGCAGCTGTGGGACCTCGCCGAGCGCGTCTACCCCGACGACCCCGTGCCGCCGGTCGACGAGGCCGACCGGCTCGTCCGCGAGCGCCGGCTGCGCGCGCTCGGCATCGCCCGCGCCAAGGCCGCGCTCGCCCCTGGCGAGCCCCACTCCGTCGGTGAGGTCGGCGAGCCCGCGGTCGTCGAGGGCACGAAGGGCCAGTGGCGGGTCGACCCGGCCGCGCTCGACGGGTCCTTCGACGGACGCGCCGCGCTGCTCTCGCCGTTCGACCGGCTCGTCCAGGACCGCAAGCGGATGACCGAGCTGTTCGGCTTCGACTACCAGCTGGAGATGTACAAGCCGGCGGCCCAGCGCAGATGGGGCTACTACGCCCTGCCCGTGCTCGTGGGCGACCGGCTCGTCGGCAAGCTCGACGCGACCGCCGACCGCACCGCCGGGGCGCTCTACGTCGACGCGCTGCACCTCGACGTGGAGCTGACCGCCGCGGAGCGCGACGCCGTCGAGGCGGAGGTCGCCGACCTCGCGGCGTGGCTGCGACTGGTCCTCGTCGACCAGCGGTCCACATCGTGAATGGCGTGGCGACCGTCACCCGCCCTCGCCTACCCTGACGGGGTGCTGCTGACCTATGCCTTTGGACACTCGCCGGGTGCACCCGTGCGGGCCGTCCTGTCGTAGGCAGCCCCACCCAACCAACGCCCCCGGCCATGTCCGTGGGGCGTTTCGTGTGTCAGGCCCCGAGGACGTGGCCTCTCCTCAGAGAAGAGAGATCCCATGGTCGTCGTCATGTCCCCCGATGCCACCGACGAGGACGTCGCGCACGTCGTCGAGAAGGTCGAGAGCGTCGGCGGCGAGGCCTTCGTGTCCAAGGGTGTCGTCCGCACCATCATCGGCCTGGTCGGCGACATCGAGTCCTTCCACCACCTCAACCTGCGCACCCTCAAGGGCGTCGCGGACGTCCACCGCATCTCCGACCCCTACAAGCTGGTCAGCCGGCAGCACCACCCCGACCGCTCCACGGTCTGGGTCGGGCGCCCGGGTCAGCAGGTGCCGATCGGGCCCGAGACGTTCACGTTCATCGCCGGTCCGTGCGCGGTCGAGAGCCCGCAGCAGACCCTCGAGGCCGCCCAGATGGCCAAGTCCGCGGGCGCGACGATCCTGCGTGGCGGGGCCTACAAGCCGCGCACCTCGCCGTACGCCTTCCAGGGCCTGGGCATCGCGGGCCTCGAGATCCTCGGCGCCGTCGGCGAGGCGACCGGGCTGCCGATCGTCACCGAGGTCGTCGACGCGCGCGACGTCGCCGTGGTGGCCGAGCACGCCGACATGCTCCAGGTCGGCACCCGCAACATGGCCAACTTCGGGCTGCTGCAGGCCGTGGGCGACGCCGGCCGGCCGGTGCTGCTCAAGCGCGGCATGACCGCGACCATCGAGGAGTGGCTGATGGCGGCCGAGTACATCGCCCAGCGCGGCAACCTCGACGTCGTCCTGTGCGAGCGCGGCATCCGCACGTTCGAGCCGTCGACGCGCAACACCCTCGACATCTCCGCGGTGCCGGTCGTGCAGGCGACCAGCCACCTGCCGATCATCGTCGACCCCTCGCACGCCTCGGGCCGCAAGGACCTCGTCGTCCCGCTGTCGCGGGCGGCGATCGCGGTCGGCGCGGACGGCGTCATCGTCGACGTGCACCCGACGCCGGAGACCGCGCTCTGCGACGGCCCGCAGGCACTCCTCGGCGCCGAGCTGCGCGACCTCGCGCAGGCCGTACGCCGTCTGCCCGACCTGGTCGGCCGCCGTCCGGCAGTGGCAGCGGGGGCCGTGTCCTAGTCTGACGGCCGTGAAGTACTGCTCCAGCTGCGGGCACGAGCTCGGCGTCGGCCGCTACTGCACCAACTGCGGCCAGCCCGTCGAGCCCGCTGGTGCGTGGCGCACCGACACCGCCGAGCGCGCCGCCGTGCCGCCGGAGGCGCCGCCGTCCGCGCCCCCGTCCACCCCGCCGGCGGAGCCGCCGACCCCGCACACACCGCCGCCGCCGGCGCGCTTCCCCCTCTTCGCCGACGAGGTGGAGGACGAGGGCGCGGCGTACGACGACGTGCCCGAGGACGAGCTGGTCCCCTACGAGAGCTGGGGTCCCGCCCAGCACCGGCGCCGGGTGCTGTGGCCGTGGCTCGCGGGGGCCGCGGTGCTGCTGGTCGTCATCGGCATCGGGTTGGTGCTGCTCACGGGCAGTGACGACGAGCCGTCGACGTCGAGCGACCCGGACAGCCCGGCGAGCAGCCCCCACCACGGCAAGACCCGCAAGCCGTCGACGAACCCGTCGGCGGGCTCCGACACCCAGCCGGGCGACGTCGCCGCCGACTCCTCGGTGACCGTCCCCGCGACCGCGCCGCCCGGGCAGGACGCCGACGGCAACCGGACGACGTACGTCGCCGCCAACATGCTCGACGGCGACCCGTCGACCGCGTGGCGGATGGCGGGCGACGGCTCCGGCGAGGAGGTCGTCGTCACCCTGCCCGAGGAGGCCCACCTGACCTCGGTCGGGCTGGTCAACGGCTACGCGAAGACCACCGACGGGATCGACTGGTACCACGGCAACCGCCGCATCCAGAGCGTGCAGTGGGTCTTCGACGACGGCTCGACCGTCGACCAGGACCTCGGCGACACCACCGACCTGCAGTCGACGGACGTCGACGTCACCACCACGAAGGTCACGCTGCGCCTGGTCACGGTGTCGGCGCCGGGCAAGGGCGCGTCGTCGCGTGACTACACCGCGATCAGCGACTTGTCCCTGATCAGCGGCTGATCGGTGATCCGGCCCGTGTGGCTGAGCCGGTGCACCACCAGCGCGCCGACCAGCGCGCCGACGGTGCCGGTGCAGAGGTCGCCGAGGGTGTCGCCGTAAGCGTCGAAGCGGTCGCCGTAGAGGCGCAGGAAGGCGAGGTACTCCCCCACCTCCCAGATGATCGCGGCCGTCGCTCCGAAGGCCAGCGCGCGCTCGAGGCAGGCACCGAGCGACGCCGAGCGCGGCAGGGTCAGCAGGATGACGCCGCCGGTGAGCAGTGCGAGGTTGCCGAAGTGCATCCAGTCGTCGAACGAGCGGAGCGTGTCGTAGAGGTTGAGCCGGTTGCCGAGGATGTCGCTGAAGCACGGGATCGTGATCAGCAGGTCGGCCAGCCACGGGTAGGCGCGGTCGCGCCAGAAGAGGTACCACGCGGCCGGCACCAGGAAGGCCATCAAGGGGTAGCTGATCGCCCGGGCCACGGCCGCCTTGCCACGCAGGTGACCGAGATCGGGATGGCTGAGCGCGACCCAGAGCAACATGATGAGGCCGAGCTTGGCCACGACGTTCGCGGTGCGGACCAGCGCGGGAGCAGGTCGGGTGCTCACCAGCGCGTCGGTCACACCCCTGATCGTACGCCGTTCCGCACAGCCGACTCTCAGCAGTCGAGCGCGTCCCGGACGGCCTCGGACATGTCGCCCTCGAACTGCTGGTCGTCGGACTGCTCGTCCGGATCGGGGTAGAACGCGCAGTAGAGGTCGCGTTCCTGTGCCCGGGACCGGTGCGTCTCCCAGGCGGTGATCCCGCTGAAGACCGCGGCCACGACCGCCGCCACGGAGATCACCTGGAGCAGCAGGAGCCTGGTCCGCTCCCGGTCGCGCGGGGGCTTCGGCGGCTTGGGCGGCTTCGCCGACCCGATGCTGTCCTCGTGGTCCAGGGAGTCGCGGGCGTCCATGGCTGGACCCTAGGGCCGGACCTAGATGCTGGCGAGCACCGACGCGGCCTTCTCGGCGTCCTCGCGGGTGACGTCGAGGTGCGTGACGAGGCGTACGGCGGTCGGCCCGACCGCCGAGACCAGCACCCCTGCCTCGCGGGCGGACGCGACGAAGTCGGCGGCGTCGTGGCGCGGGACCACCACGATGTTGGTCTCGACCGTCGCCGGGTCGACGCCGCAGGCCTCGGCCAGCAGGCGAGCGTCGTCGTGGTCGTCCGCGAGCCGCTCGACGTGGTGGTCGAGGGCGTGCAGGCCCGCGGCGGCGAGGATGCCCACCTGACGCATGCCCCCGCCCATCCGCTTGCGCCGGATCCGCGCCTCGGCGATCGCGTCGCTCGAGCCGACCATGAGCGAGCCGACCGGCGCGCCGAGACCCTTGGACAGGCAGACCGCGAGCACGTCCGCGACCGCGCCGTACTCCGCGAGCGGGGTGGCGGTCGCGACGTGGGCGTTCCAGATCCGGGCACCGTCGAGGTGGATGCCGGCGCCGACGCCGGTGGCGAACTCGCGCAGGTCGCGGAGGTCCTGGAGCGGGAGCACCGCGCCGCCGGCGAAGTTGTGGGTGTTCTCGACCGCGATCGCCGCCGTGCGCACGAAGAACGGGCCCATGTCGGGCGCGAACATGCTCCGGATCGTCGGCAGGTCGACCTGGCCGCGCGGGTGGATCCAGGTGCGCATCGTCAGGCCGGTGAACGCGCCGTGGGCGCCGAGCTCCGCGCGCGCGATGTGGGCGCTCGCCTCGCAGAGCACCTCCTGTCCGGGCTGCACCAGCGAGGCGACGGCGAGCACGTTGGCCATCGAGCCGGTCGGCATGAAGAGCGCCGCCTCGTGGCCGAAGAGACCGGCGACCCGCTCCTCCAGCCGCTGGACGGTCGGGTCCTCGCCGTACACGTCGTCGCCGACCTCGGCGCGCGCCATCGCGGCGCGCATCTCGTCGGTGGGCTTGGTCAGGGTGTCGGAGCGGAGGTCGATCACGAGGTCTTGACTACCACGGCGGGTGACCAGCCCGAGGTGGCGGACCCCTCGTGGGTCCGGGCGCGCACCTTCCACGTCCCGGTGCGGTGGAAGCCGCCGCTCGGGGGGGCCCGGGCGGGGTCCCCCGGCCCGGCGCGCGAGGCCCCCCCGCCGCCCCAACAAACTCCCCAGCGCCGTCAGGCGTTCCGTTGTGTTTCGACCCGCCCGTCGCTCGTCCTCGCAGGCTCGGCCGAGCGGGGCTTGCTCAACCCTCCTCGCGACACGACGGCGTTCGCGAGCTCACGCCGTCGTTGCTCGGAGCATCTCCGCGACGAGGAACGCCAGCTCGAGGGACTGCACCCGGTTGAGGCGCGGGTCGACGACGGACTCGTAGCGGTGCGCGAGGCCGGCCTCGTCGATCTCCTCGCCGCCGCCGATGCACTCGGTGACGTCGTCGCCGGTCATCTCGACGAGCACGCCACCGGGCCAGGTGCCGAGCGCACGATGGACGTCGAAGAAGCCCTGGACCTCGTCGATGACGTCGTCGAAGCGGCGGGTCTTGTAGCCGGTGCTCGACTCGAAGGTGTTGCCGTGCATCGGGTCGCACACCCACGCGACCTTGATGCCGGCCGCGGTGACCTTCTCGACCAGGTGCGGCAGGCCGTCGCGGATCTTGCCGGCGCCGAAGCGGGTGATGAAGGTGAGCCGCCCCTCCTCGTTGTCGGGGTTGAGCTTCTCGGCCAGCGCGATCGCGTCGTCCGCGGAGGCGCTCGGGCCGAGCTTGCAGCCGATCGGGTTGGCGATGTGGCGGAAGTACTCCACATGCGCGCCGTCGAGCTGCCGGGTCCGCTCACCGATCCAGACGAAGTGGCCGGAGACGTTGTAGGGCTTCTCGGTGCGCGAGTCGATGCGGGTCATCGCGTGCTCGTACTCCAGCAGCAGCGCCTCGTGGCTGGAGTGGAAGTCGACCCGCTTGAGCTCGTCGGCGTCGACGCCGATCGCGTCCATGAAGCCGAGCGCCTTGTCGATCTCGCCGGCCAGGGCCTCGTAGCGCTGGCCCGCGACCGACGTGCGGACGAAGTCGGTGTTCCAGGTGTGCACCTGGCGCAGGTCGGCGTAGCCACCGGTGACGAACGCGCGGACCAGGTTGAGCGTCGCCGCGGAGGCGTTGTAGACGTCGAGCAGCCGGGTCGGGTCCGGGATCCGCGACTCCGGGGTGAAGTCGAAGCCGTTGACGGCGTCGCCGCGGTAGGCCGGCAGCGTGACGCCGTCGCGGGTCTCCATGTCGGAGGAGCGCGGCTTGGCGTACTGGCCGGCCAGCCGGCCGAGCTTCACCACCGGCACGGAGCCGGCGTAGGTCAGGATGACCGCCATCTGCAGCAGCACGCGCAGCTTGTTGCGCACGTTGTCGGCCGTGACCTCCGCGAACGTCTCGGCGCAGTCGCCGCCCTGGAGCAGGAACGCCTCGCCGCGCGACACCGCGGCCATCTTGGCCTTGAGGTCGTCGCACTCACCCGCGAAGACCAGCGGCGGCATGGTGCGCAGCCGGGCGACGTTGGCCGCGACGGCGTCGGCGTCGGGGTACGTCGGCTGCTGGGCGGCGCCCAGGGCGTGCAGGGCGGCGAGGTCGGGGACGGTGCTGCTCACCGGTCCAGGGTACGGCGGGACGCCCGACTCCCCCGATTCGGCGGCCGGCGCCGAGACGGCGCCACCAGACCCTCCTCGGGTTGGCGGTCGACAACCAACCCGGGCCGTCGGGCCGTCCCATCGGCAGGTCCGGGAGGCAAGGAGCAGCGCATGGGTCGAAGAGAAGGAGCGGTCGCGCTGCTGCTCGCCGTCCTGATGACCTTCTGCGCGGCGGCGCCCCGGACGGGTGGGGCGCAGGCGACCCGGACGCGCACGTGTGCCGCCGGCCAGGTCCGGCTCGAGGTCACCGCGGCCGACTCGGTGATGTCGCAGCCGTTCGTCGACATCGCGGTGATCGACACCGGACCGGCGTCCTGCACCCTGCGGGGCTACCCCCGCCTCCGGGCACCGGGCCACCGGCTCCGGGTGCGGCACGGGGTCTACGAGCGCGGCGACCCGCGCCCCACGTCCGTCGCCGTCCGGCCGGGTCGGGGCGCCGTGTTCTCCGTCGGCACCGCCACCGCCTACCAGGGCGGGAGGCGCCTGACCACGCTCTCCCGGCTGGCGGTGGTCCTGCCCGGATCGGACACGGCCCTCCCCGTCCGGGTCGACCTGCCGGCCACCCGACCGGCCGGACGGGCGTTCCCGGTCGGGGTCACCGCGATCACGCCTGCGAGGCGCACGGGGACGCCCCGGCGCTAGGTCCTAGTCCTCGAGGTGCTCGATGTCGCGGAAGCCGGTCTTCTGGGCACGGACGCCACGGTTGGTCATCCAGGTCAGCGCCCACAGCACGATGCCGATGGCGAGCATCCCGCCACCGACGGAGTACTGGATCCAGTCGTCGCGGTCCCGCGCCCACGGCCCGGCCAGGTAGAGGCACGCCACCGCGCCGACGAGCGGGGTCCACGCCGGTGCCCGGAAGCCCTCCGCGGTGGTGTGGTCGCGGCGCAGCACCAGACAGGCGATGTTGACCACCGCGAAGACGCAGAGCAGGAGCAGCGCCGTCGTGCCCGACAGGGCCGTGATGACCGACGTGTCGGCGAGGAAGGTGACCAGCACGATCAGGGCGAGGGCGAGCAGCGTGGAGAAGAAGATCCCGGCGTACGGCGTGCGCCGGCCCGGCAAGACCTTGCCGAGGGTGCGCGGCAGCACGTCCTGCTGGGCCATGCCGTAGAGCAGCCGGCTGGCCATCAGCATGTTGATCAGCGCGGTGTTGGCCACCGCGACCACCGTCAGGAACGGGAAGATCCGATCGACGGGCAGGTCCGGCGCGCCCAGGGAGACCACCGACAGGAGGATCTTGCCGTCCTCCCCCACCACGGTCTCGATCTCACCCTCGGGGATCACCGCGATCACCGAGACGGCGACCAGGACGTAGAACACCACGGCGATGCCGAGACCCGTGAGCATGATCCGCGGGAAGACCTTCACCGGGTCCTGGGTCTCCTCGACCATGTTGACCGAGTCCTCGAAGCCGACCATGGCGAAGAACGCGATCGCGGTGGCGACGGTGACGGCCAGGAAGACCCCGCGGTCGGAGTCGGAGCTGAAGACGACGAGACGACCCATGTCGGCGTCGCCCCGACCGATGACCCAGAAGCCGATCGCGATCACGACCACGAGCGCGCTCATCTCGATGACGGTCAGCACGACGTTGAACTTCACGCTCTCCCCGACGCCGCGCAGGTTGATCAGCGCCAGCAGCACCATGAACGCGATCGCGACCAGGGTGATCGCCGTGTTGCCCTGCGGGACGTGCCAGCCGTTGACGTCGAAGCCCGCGAGCAGGTTGGTGGCGAGGAGGTTGGCCGACGTCGAGGCACTGGTGATGCCGGAGCAGACGACGGCGAAGGCGACCAGGAAGGTGACGAAGTGGATGCCGAAGGCCTTGTGCGTGTAGAGAGCGGCCCCCGCGGCCTGGGGGTACTTGGTGACCAGCTCGAGATAGGACAGCGCCGTCAGCGTCGCCACCGCGAACGCGACCAGGAAGGGGACCCACACGATCCCGCCGACCTCGAGGGCCATCTGGCCGGTCACGGCGTAGATCCCGGCACCGAGGATGTCGCCGACGATGAAGAGCAGGAGCAGCTTCGGCCCCATCACCCGCTTCAGGTCGGGAGTCGGTCCGTTGACGTCGGCCTCGGCGCTCTGGGTCGTCATGGATCCACCCTGCCCCTGACCTGCCCGGTCTAACCAGGGGCGGCGGCCATTCGGCTGACATGCGCGCTGCGGCTTCGTACCGTCGGCGCATGCGCCGTCTCCGCAACGACACCTACCTCCCGGCGCCCGAAGAGAGCCGGGCGGACTGACCAGTGTCGTTCGACGTGCACCTCCAGGGCTTCGCGGCCGGCGAGGCATCGGGAACAGGCGGTGACCTGGCCCGGTCGACGTTGGCGCCGTACGTCGTCCGGGAGGACGGGGCCTTCCTGCTGGTCCGCCACGGTGACGGCGAGGCCGACGTCTACCTCCACGACGACGGGATGATGGCGAACCACCTGTCCGGGCGAGACGTCTGGGACGTCGTGGTCGAGTGCGCGCGGAGCGCCGGGTGGGCGATCATGCCGATCGGACATCCGACCTGCGTGACCTCGGCGGACCTGGTCGCAGATCTCCCCGAGGAGCTGGCCGACGGCGCCGTCGTCGTCGCCACCGGCGCTGACCTGCTCGACGTCGTCACGTCGGGCTGAGCGGCACTCAGCCGAAGAAGACCTGCGCCTCGGCGTACTCCGCCGGGCTGACCAGCTTGAGCTCGCCGGTGCCCTCGATGAGCGGGACCCGGACGATGGCGGTGCCGCGCAGCGCCATCATGGTGCCGAACTCACCGTCGGCGACGGCGTCGATGGCCTGGAGGCCGAAGCGGGTGGCCAGCCAGCGGTCGAACGCCGTCGGCGTGCCGCCGCGCTGGATGTGGCCCAGGACGACCGCGCGGGCCTCCTTGCCGGTGCGCTTCTCGATCTCGGCGGCGATCCGGTCGCCGATGCCGCCGAGGCGGACGTGGCCGAAGTCGTCGAGCTCGCCGGACACGAGCGTCATGTCGCCGCCCTCGCGCGGGACGGCACCCTCGGAGACCACGAGGATCGGCGCGTAGCGCGACTCGAAGCGGCTCTCGATGAGCGCGCAGACCTCCTCGATGTCGAAGGGCTGCTCGGGGATCAGCACGATGTTGGCGCCGCCGGCGATGCCGGAGTGCAGCGCGATCCAGCCGGCGTGCCGGCCCATCACCTCGACGACGAGCACCCGGTGGTGGGACTCGGCGGTCGTGTGCAGCCGGTCGATGGCCTCGGTGGCGATGTTGACGGCGGTGTCGAAGCCGAAGGTGAAGTCGGTGCCCGAGAGGTCGTTGTCGATCGTCTTGGGTACTCCGACGACGTGCACGCCGAGGTCGGCCAGCTTGGTGGCGACGCCGAGCGTGTCCTCGCCGCCGATCGCGACGAGCGCGTCCACGCCGTCCTTGGCGAGGTTGTCCTTGATCCGCTCCACGCCGTTGTCGAGCTTGAACGGGTTGGTGCGCGAGGAGCCGAGGATGGTGCCGCCGCGCGGCAGGATGCCGCGGCACTGCTCGATCCCGAGCTCCATGGTCACGCCCTCGAGCGGCCCCCGCCAGCCGTCGCGGTAGCCGACGAACTCGAAGCCGTGCTCCTTGACGCCCTTGCGGACCACGGCCCGGATGACGGCGTTGAGGCCGGGGCAGTCCCCGCCTCCGGTGAGTACTCCGACGCGCATGACGGGCTCCTGGTTCGAGACGGTGTCCTACCCAGCCCGTCCGACTCTAGGGGCCGCTCCCGGAGGCCGCTAGGGCCAGGCGTCCTCGTGTCCTGAATCAGAAGTTCGTGTGCGCTTCGCGCACACATCGCACGCACCTCGCTGCGTTGCCGTCGCTCGCTGGACGACCGGGTAGAGCTTCGCTCCGGCGCCTTGCGATGCACACACGCTGAGCACGCGCAGTGCGCATGAACTTCCGACTCAGGACACTAGCGCGTCGGAGCCAGGGAGCCGAGCGGCTGGCCGATCTGCTGCATGAGGTCGCCGAACCAGCGCTCGGACGGGTCGAACGCCTTGCCGCCCTTGATCCGCGAGAACTCGCAGACCCGCAGCACGTCGCCGGCCTCCTCGTCGTGGCCCACGACGCCGCTCTCGCCGCGCAGCGCGGCGTCGGCCGCGAGGTCGGCGCACGCGCGGATCAGCGCCAGGTCCTCGGCGTTCGCCGCGGCGGACCGGGAGAAGTAGCCGCTCTTCTGGACCATCGTCTTCTCGGCGCCGACCATGCCGGCGAACTGCTTGGCGAACCAGGCGCCGGGGTTGATGGTGTCGAGCTTGACGTGACCGAAGGCGTCCCGCTTGGGCTCCTCGCCCCGGGCGAGCATCTCGGCGACGATGGTCGAGACGCCCGCGCCCTCGGAGAGGAAGAGGTTGACGCAGCCGGTCTCGTCCATGATCGCCTTGAGCCGCTCGGCCTCGGCCGCGATGTCGAAGTCGAGCTCGGGGACGTAGACGCCGTGGATCTCCCAGCTGCGGCGGGTGTTGTCGCCGAAGCCGGAGAACTCCTGGGTGTCGAGCCAGTCCTGGTAGCGCGCCGCGGTGGCCGCGGTCAGCCAGCCGCAGTGGCGGCCCATCACCTCGTGGACGATGAGCATCCGCGGGTTGGAGGAGTGCTCGGCGACGATGTTGCGCGCGAAGAGCGCACCCTGCTCGGCGGCGGTCCAGGCGCCGAGGGACTGCCGGATCGGGACGACGTCGTTGTCGATCGTCTTGGGCAGGCCGACGACGGTCAGCTCGTACCCGTTGTCGTGGAGGTAGGCCGCGAGGTCGGCCGCGGTCGTGTTGGTGTCGTCGCCGCCGATGGTGTGCAGCACGTCGACGCCGTCCTTGGTCAGCTGCTCCGCGGCCACGTGGAGCGGGTCCTGCCCCTCGGCGACCAGGCCGCGCTTCACGCAGTCCTTGACGTTGGTGAGCTTGACCCGGCTGTTGCCGAGCGGGCTGCCGCCGAAGCGGTGCAGCAGGTGCGCCCGCTCGCGGTCCTCCGGGGTCACCGTGAGGTGGTCGCCGCGGAGCAGCCCGGCGTACCCGTCGCGGTAGCCGATGATCTCGATCGCCGAGTCGAGGGCGGTGTAGCGCTCGATGAGGGCACCGACCGCGGAGGACAGGCACGGGGCCAGGCCACCGGCGGTGAGGAGGGCGACGCGACGGACGGTCATGGACGGCTACTTCTTCCGGGAGCGAGACATGCTTTGGTCCTTCCAAGACTAAAGGAGGCGACCTCAGAAATCGCTACTGTCGGCGCATGAGCACCCCACGACGTTCTTCACCTCCCCCGCTTCGCTCCTCCGGCGAACAACGCCGAGGGGACCCCGCATGACGTTCTCGATCGTGGCCCGCTCCGCCGACGGTGAGTCGTGGGGCGTGGCGGTGGCCTCCAAGTTCCTCGCGGTCGGGTCCCCGGTCCCGGCCGCCGTCGCCGGGGTCGGCGCGATCGCCACCCAGGCGGACGCCAACGTCGCCTACAAGGGGCTGGCCCTGTCCCACCTCGACGACGGCGCCACCGCCGAGGTCGCCCTCCAACGGCTGCTGGAGGAGGACGACGGCCGCGACCACCGCCAGGTCGGCATCGTCGACGTCGACGGGAGTGCCGCCAGCCACACCGGCGGCGACTGCCTCGACTGGGCGGGCGGGGTCACCGGTGACGGCTACGCGATCCAGGGCAACATCCTCACCGGCCCCGAGGTGGTCGAGGCGATGGAGGCCGCCTGGCTCGCCTCCGGCGCGGAGACCTCGCTCGAGCGCCGGCTGCTCGCCGCGCTCACCGCGGGGGACGAGGCCGGGGGCGACTCCCGGGGCCGGCAGTCCGCCGCGCTGCTCGTCGTCCGCGACGGGGCCGGGTACGGCGGCAACGACGACATCGCCTGCGACCTCCGGGTCGACGACGCAGCGTCGTGCGGGGGGACGCCGATCGTCGAGCTGGAGCGGCTGCTCTCGCTCAGCGAGCTCTACCTGACGGCGTCGACCGACGACGAGAAGGTGGCGATCACCCCCGAGCTCGAGGCCGAGCTCGAGTCGCTCGCCACGGGGCTCGGTCACCGCGACTTCGCCGCCTGGGTCGGCACGGAGAACTACGAGATGCGGGTCGCCGACGACGGCTCCTGGATCGACGTCCGCATCCTCGAGATCATCCGCGAGGCAGGCCGGTGACCGCGGGGAGCGTCCTGGCGATCGACGCCGGCACCACCGGCGTCACCGCGCTGGTCGTCGAGCACGACGGGACGATCGCGGCCAAGGGCTACCAGGAGTTCGCCCAGCACTTCCCCAAGCCGGGCTGGGTCGAGCACTCCCCCGAGGAGATCTGGCAGGCGACCCTCGAGGCCACCCGCGAGGTCCTGAAGAAGTACGACGCGGACGCGCTCCAGGCGGTCGGCATCACCAACCAGCGCGAGACCGTGATGCTCTGGGACCGCGAGACGCTGAGCTCGCCCCGCCGCGCGATCGTGTGGCAGGACCGGCGTACCTCCGAGCTCTGCGACCGGCTCCGCGACGCCGGCCACGAGGAGCGGGTGCGTGAGCTGACCGGGCTGCGGCTCGACCCCTACTTCTCCGGCACGAAGCTGATGTGGCTGGCCGAGCACGAGCCGCACACCTGGGCGCTGGTCGAGTCGGGGCGCTACGCCGTCGGCACGGTCGACTCCTACCTCGCCGCCCGGATGAGCCGCGGCACCTACCACGTCACCGACGTGTCCAACGCCTGCCGGACTCTGCTCCTCGACCTCGAGACCGGCGACTGGTCCGACGAGCTGTGCGAGCTCTTCGGCGTCCCGCGCGACGCGCTGCCCGAGCTGGTCCCCAACTGGGGCGAGCTCGCCGTCACCGACCCGAAGGTCTTCCTCGGCCTCTCGCTACCGATCTCCGGGATGGCCGGCGACCAGCAGTCGGCGCTCTTCGGGCAGACCTGCTTCGACGAGGGCGACTCGAAGTGCACCTACGGCACCGGGTCCTTCATCCTCACCAACACCGGTACGACGATCCAGCGCTCGGACGCGCTGCTCGCCTCGGCCGCGTGGCGCGCCCCCGACGGCCCGATCACCTACGCGTCGGAGGGCTCGATCTTCGTCACCGGCGCAGCCGTGCAGTGGCTGCGCGACGGCATCCAGATCGTCGGCTCGGCCGCGGAGAGCGAGGCGGTCGCCTCGACCGTGCCCGACAGCGGCGGCGTGGTGTTCGTGCCCGCCCTGACGGGCCTGGGCGCGCCGCACTGGGACCCGGACGCGCGCGGCCTGGTCGTCGGCATCACCCGCGGCACCACCCGCGGCCACCTGGTGCGCGCGACGCTCGAGGCGATCACCTTCGAGGTGCGCGACGTGCTCGACGTGATGCCCGAGCTGTCCTCGCTGCGGGTCGACGGCGGCGCGGCCGCCAACGACCTGCTCTGCCAGCTCCAGGCCGACCAGGTGGGCGTCCCGGTCGAGCGGCCGACCATCGTCGAGACGACCGGTCTCGGCGCGGCCTTCCTCGCCGGCCTCGGCACCGGCGTCTGGTCCTCGACCGACGACCTGCGCGACACCTGGACCCTCGACCGCCGCTTCGAGCCCGCCACCGACCGCACCGACGCCGACGCCGCCCACGCGCGCTGGTCGCGCGCCGTCGAGCTCGCGAAGGGCTGGGCGAAGGGGTAGGCGTCGGCGGGGTAGTCCCGGGCGTCCTCGGCGTCGACGATCTCGTCGTCGACCGCCTCGGCATTGGCCTCGAGGCGGCCGATCTGGCCCTGGAGCTCCTCGATCTCGGCCTGGATCTGCAGGCTGCGCGCCTGGAGGCGGTCGACGGCCTCGAGGTTCTCGTCGTGGGCGGTGGTCGCGGCCGCGAGCTCCTCCTCCGCCTCCGCCAGGGCCTCCTCGGCGGCGGCGAGCGCCTTCTCGTCGGCATCCGGGTCCGGGACGACGTGCAGCTCCGGGCGGGCGGGCGGCTCCTCGGCCCGGGGCGTGGCGGTGAAGCCGAGCGCGTCCGGGAGCGCGACCGCGTCGGCGACGTCCGCCGGCTCGAGGCCGGTGGTGGTCAGGGCGGCCACGAGCAGGCCGCTGCGGACGGCACGGGCGCACTCGGCGTCCACCATCGCGGCGGTCAGCGTCGCCTCGACCTGACCGGCGACGGCCTCGGTCACCTTCGTCCCCGCCTCGCGGGCGACCCGGCGCGCCTGGGTGGTGACCGCGGCGGTGAGCTGGCGGCGCTGGCGGGTCAGCGCGCGGAGGTCGTCGGCCGACATCGACTCCTGCGCGGCCCGCAGCGCCTCCCCCACCTCGAGCACCTGGGCGACCTGGTCGGCCTCGCGGCGGACCAGCAGGTTGACGGCCCAGGCGGCCGTCGACGGCTTGCGCAGCGCCTTCACCGGGGCGGCGAGGTCGGTGCCCTTGAGCTCCTTCGCCCGGGCGTCCCGCGCGGGCGTGAACTCCGCCAACGACAGCCCGTAGAGCTCGTCCGCGATCGCGAGCAGGTCAGCCATGTCAGGACACCCTAGAGTGCCGGTGTGGAGGTGTCGTCGGCCTGGGAGCGCCACGCGACCGACTGGATCACCTGGGCCCGTACGCCGGGGCACGACGCGTTCTGGTCCGACACCTGGCCCGCCGTGCGCGCACTGCTGCCCGAGCCCGGCGAGCGGACCCTCGACCTCGGCTCCGGCGAGGGCCGGCTCAGCAGGGAGCTGGCAGCCCTCGGGCACCGCGTCGTCGGCCTCGACCGGTCGCCGACCCTGGCCCGCGCCGCGCGCGACGCGGCGGACCTGCCCGTGGCGCTGGCGGACGCCGCGGCCGTCCCCTTCGCCGACGGCGCGTTCGACCTCGTCGTCGCCTGCATGGTGCTCCACGACGTCGACGACCTGGCGGCCACCGGCGCCGAGATCGCGCGCGTCCTGCGGCCCGGCGGCCGGCTGGTCGTGGCGATCGTGCACCCCTTCATCACCGCCCGCGACGACGAGCTCTCCGGCACCGACGAGTTCCGCGTCGGCCGTCCCTACCTGGCGCCGCGCCGGTTCGCGGACCGCGCCGAGCGCGACGGGCTCGCGATGACCTTCGAGAGCGTGCACCGCCCGCTCTCGGCGTACGTCGCCGCGCTGGGTGCGCACGGCCTCGGCATCACGGACCTGCACGAGGCCGGGCCGCGGGTGGTGCCGTGGCTGCTGACCTTCGCGGCCACCCGGCTCCCGACCGGCGCCTGAGGCCTCAGAGTCGGAGGTAGCGGCCGCGGCGGCTGACCAGCGGCTCGTCGTCCTCGCCGACCGAGATCTCCTCGACGACCAGGGTCAGCAGGTCCGACCAGCCGACCGGCGCGACGGACTCGAGCGACGTCCCGCTCCAGGTGGTCGCGTCCGCGAGCCGTGGACCCCACTCCGTGTCGACGAAGCTGCCCGTCCGGAAGGGCCCGCCCGGCGCGGGCGCGGTGCCCGCGAACGCCTCGGCCAGGTCGCGGTGCGACCACGAGAGCAGCTGCACGACCGCCCGGCCGGTCCGCCCGACGGCGTCGGCCAGGTCGCTGTCCGGGTCGACGAGCGCGAGGATGCGTGCGGGCTCGCCGTTGGCGACCATCAGCGAGCTGACGGTCAGCCCCGCCTCCCCCGCGGTCACCAGCGCGACCGCGCCGCCCAGCCGGCCGCGGAAGCGGCGTACGGGGTCCGGGTCGGGGTCCGCGAAGGGGTGCGTCGAGTGGATCGTCACGCGGCGGGCTTCTCGGTCCCGCCCTCTTCCGGCCCCTTGCCCGGGTCCTTGTCGGACTTCGACAGCTCCTTGGCCCGGGTGGCGTACATGTCGACGTACTCCTGCTCGGAGAGCCGCATGATCTCGTACATGATCTCGTCGGTGATCGACCGCAGGATGTAGCGGTCGTTCTCCAGGCCCTCGTAGCGCGAGAAGTCCAGCGGCTTGCCGAAGCGCACCACCGGCCGGGTGAAGCGGCCGAAGGTCTTGCCCGGGGGCGCCACGACGTCGGTGCCGACCACGGCCACCGGGATGACCGGGACCTTCGCCTCGAGGGCGAGCCGGGCGACGCCGACCTTGCCGCGGTAGAGCTTGCCGTCGTGGGAGCGGGTGCCCTCGGGGTAGATGCCGAAGAGCTCGCCGTCGGCGAGGAGCTTCTTCGCCGAGATGATCGCGCCCTCGGAGGCGCTGCCGCCGGACCGGTCGATCGGCACCTGGCCGGAGCCCTTGAAGAAGGTCTTCTGCAGCCAGCCCTTGAGGCCCGGGGTGGTGAAGTACTCGGCCTTCGCGACGAAGGTGACCCGGCGCGGCAGGGTCAGCGGCATGAAGAGCCAGTCGGCGTAGGAGAGGTGGTTGCTGGCCAGGATCGCAGGCCCCTCGAGGGGGACGTTCTCGGCGCCGGAGACGCGCGGGCGGAAGATGATCCGCAGCCACGGCCCGAGCGCGATCCACTTCAGGAACCAATAGAACACGGCTGCAGCCTAGACCGCCGAACCGCCACTTCCCCAGACCCGGTTCGTGTGGCGAGCGGGTGGTGCAGACTGCCGCCATGACGATCCACCCGCTCGCCTCGCCGTACTCCCGTCCGGCGCAGCCGGAGCTCACCGCCGGCCGCAGGATCGGCGTCCTGCTCAGCCACGGCTTCACCGGCCAGCCCGCGTCGATGACGCCCTGGGGCGAGGAGCTGGCGGCCCGCGGGTACGCCGTCGAGGTGCCGCGGCTGCCCGGCCACGGCACCACCTGGCAGGAGCTCAACACGCTGACCTGGGCGGACTGGTACGCCGAGATCGTGGCGACCTTCGACCGCCTCGCGGCCGACAACGACGCGGTCGTCGTGGGGGGCCTGTCGATGGGGGGCGCGCTGGTGCTGCGGCTCGCCGAGGACCGCGCCGACCAGGTCGCCGGGGTCATGGTGGTCAACCCGGCCGTGGCGACCAAGCGGCTCGACGTGAAGCTGCTGCCCGTGCTCAAGCACCTGGTCGGCTCCTTCCCCGGGATCGCCAACGACATCAAGAAGTCCGGCGTCGAGGAGCACGGCTACACCCGCACGCCGCTCAAGGCGATCCACTCGATGATGCAGGCCTGGCCGGGCATCATCGCCGACCTGCCGAAGGTCACCGCGCCGCTGCTCTACCTGCGCTCGTCGGAGGACCACGTCGTCGACGAGGCCTCCGAGCCGCTCATCACCGGCGGCATCTCGTCGACCGACGTGACGATCGTGCGGCTCGAGGACAGCTACCACGTGGCGACCCTCGACAACGACGCCCCGACGATCGTCGAGCAGTCGGCGGCGTTCATCGCCCGGGTGACCTCCGCCTCCTGACCAGCGGGGACTTACGGTAGTCCTGTGCAGCCGGACGCCCGCGAACCCGACGACGCCGACGAGCGCGCCTGGCAGGCGATCATCGACAACTACGGCGACCGTCCGGACCTCGCCGACCTCGAGGAGCCTCCCGGGCCGCCTGCGGCGTCTGCGCCGCCGGTCGCGCCGACGTCGGACACGCCCGCCGTACGACCGGATGCGCCGTTCGGCGGCCGCTTCGGCGACCCGCGCGCCTTCGACCCCTACGACGAGTACGGCGAGGACGCCGACGACCCCTACGTCGGTCCCGAGCCCGAGGAGGAGGGTTACGTCCCTCCCGAGCCGCCTCCGCTGCCGACCGTCGCCCCCGACCGCTTCGTCGCGTGGGCGGGCGTGCTGGGCTCTCCCGTCGTCCTGCTGGCCGCGCTGATCTTCAAGATCTCGATCCCGACCTGGCTCGGCTACGGGCTCGTCGCCGCCTTCGTCGGTGGCTTCCTCTACCTGGTCATGAAGATGTCCCGCGAGCCCCGCGACCCCTGGGACGACGGCGCGCAGGTGTAGGGCCGCGGCGTCGCGTCCGAGGCCCGTTAGGGTGCGCGGTGTGAGCACCAACGAGACCGTCGAGATCACCGGCCACCTGATGGACCACGGCATCCTGTCGCGGGTCCTCGACGACATCCGGGAGTACGGCGGCGACTACGCCATCGAGCGGTTCGACGTGGGCCGCGAGACCGACGACGTGTCGCACGCGGTGATCACCGTGATCGCCGAGGACGACGAGGCGCTCCAGCGGCTGCTGATGCGGCTGCAGACCCGCGGGGTCAACCAGGTCGACCCGGGCGAGGCCACCGTGGACGAGGCCGACCGCGACGGCGTCTTCCCCGACCACTTCTACTCCACGACCAACCTCGAGACCCGGGTCCGGGTCGACGGTCAGTGGCTCGAGGTCGGCAACCCGGAGATGGACTGCGGCCTGATCCTCGAGCGCGACGCCAACGGCAAGCCGGTGCGCGTCTACACGCTGCCGATGTCCGACGTACGCGCCGGGATGCTCGTGGTCACCGGCGCCGACGGCGTCAAGGTCACCATCCCCGAGCCGGAGTCGACGGGCGAGGCGTTCGGCTTCATGGAGTCCGACGTCTCCTCCGAGAAGCCCCAGGCCGTCCTGGTCCGCCAGGTCGCCGACGGCATGCGCGAGGCCAAGGCCCAGGGCAAGAAGGTCCTGTGGGTCGGCGGCCCGGGCGTCGTCCACACCGGCGCCGCGCCCGCGATGGTCGCGATGGTGCACGCCGGCTTCGTCGACGTGCTCTTCGCCGGCAACGCGCTGGCCACCCACGACATCGAGTCCTCCCTCTACGGCACCAGCCTCGGCGTCGACCTGGCCATGGGCCGCGGCGTCGAGCACGGCCACGAGCACCACATCCGCGCGATCAACACGATCCGCAAGGAGGGCTCGATCAGGGAGGCCGTCGAGAGCGGGGTCCTGACCGGCGGGATCATGCACGCGCTGGTCACGCACGGCAAGGAGTTCGTGCTGGTCGGCTCGGTCCGCGACGACGGCCCGCTGCCGGACGTCTACACCGACGTCATCGACGGTCAGCGCGCGATGCGCGGGCAGCTCGAGGACGTGGGCTTCTGCCTGATGGTCGCGACCATGCTCCACTCGGTGGCGACCGGCAACATCCTGCCGGCCTCGATCCCGCTGGTCTGCGTCGACATCAACCCGGCGACGGTCACCAAGCTGGCCGACCGCGGGTCCTCGCAGGCCCGCGGTATCGTCACCGACGTTGGCCTGTTCCTCGAGCAGCTCGCCGTCGAGCTCGTGCCCGAGTACCGACGGTCCTGAACCGCTGCCGGGCCAGGTCGGCCGCGCCGATGGCGCCGGCCTCCGGCCCCAGCGCCGCGCGTACGACGGGCGGCACGGTGCGGTGCGCCGCACCCACCAGCGAGTCGCGCATCGCGTCGCGCGCCGGCTCCAGCAGCAGGTCGCCGGCGGCGGAGAGCCCGCCGCCGATGACCACGATCTCGGGGTCGAACGCCGCCACCAGGTTGGCCGCACCCACGCCCAGCCACTCGCCGACGGACGCGAACGCCGCGAGCGCGGTCTCGTCACCCGCCAGCGCGGCCTCGGTGACCTGCGGGCCGGACAGGTCGCTCACCCCCTGGTCGCGGACGAAGCGGACCAGCGCGTTGCCGCTGCAGTACTGCTCCCAGCAGCCGGTGCCGCCGCACTCGCAGTCCCGACCGCCGGGCACCACCTGCATGTGGCCGAACTCCCCCGCCATGCCGTTGTAGCCACGGTGCACCGCACCGTCGAGCACGACCGCGCCACCGATCCCGGTGCCGAGCGTGATCACCAGGGCGTCCTGCGCGCCGCTCACCGCGCCGTACGTCAGCTCGGCGCGAGCCGCGCAGTTGGCGTCGTTGTCGAGCACGACCGGCGCGCTCCACCGCTCGGCGAGCCGCGCCCGCACCCCCTCGTCCTGCCAGGGCAGGTGCGGGGCGAAGCGCACCCGCTCCCCCTGCGCGTCCACGAACCCGGCCGCTGCGATCCCGATCGCCGCCGGCCGCCGGATGCCCGCGACCTCCTGGACCGCCTCGGTCAGCGCGTCCTCGACCAGCCGCGACTCCACCCGCCGCCCGGGCGTGCTGCGGACGGCCGTGCGCACCACGCGCCCGGTCGACGACACCGCCGTCGCGAGGACCTTGGTGCCGCCGATGTCGACGCCGATGAAGAGAGCCATCCCGGCTGCTAGCGCCGGGACAGGTCGGCCGCGCCGATCAGGCCGGCCCGGTTGCCCAGCGTGGCGCGGCGGATCTCGGGGATCGGCCGGAAGCCGCGGCCGACCAGCTGGCCGGAGAAGGCCTCGCGGGTCGGGCCGAGCAGGAGCTCGTCGGCCTCGCTCACGCCGCCGCCGATGACCACGACCTCCGGGTCGAGGATCTCGGTGAGGGAGGCGATGCCCTCGCCCAGCCAGCGGCCGAGCTCGGCGAGCTGCTGGATCGCACCCTGGTCGCCGGCCTGGGCGGCCTCGGTGATCAGCGGGCCGGTGATCTTGCCGAGCTCGCCACCGGCGCGCTGGAGCATGCCCTGGGCGATCTGGGCGCCGCTGAGCGCGAGTGCGCGGGCCTCGCGGACCAGCGCGGTGCCGGAGGCGTACTGCTCGAAGCAGCCGTGCTTGCCGCAGCCGCAGAGGATGCCGTTGGGCACCACCCGCATGTGGCCGATCTCGGCGCCGACGCCGTTGGCGCCGCGGTAGAGCTCGCCGTCGAGCACCAGCCCGCCGCCGACGCCGGTGCCGACGGTGACCGCCAGCAGGTCCTCGGCGTCGTGGGCGGCGCCGAAGGCGAACTCGCCCCACGCCGCGGCGTTGGCGTCGTTCTCGATGACGACCGGCAGGTCGCAGCGCTTCTCCAGCTCGGCCTTGAGGTCCTCGTTGCGCCAGGCCACGTTGGGCGCGAAGAGCACCACGGCCCGCGCCTTGTCCACGTAGCCGGCCGCACCGACCCCGACGGTCTCGATCTCGTGCCGCGAGCGCAGCTCGGTCACCAGGCCGGCGATCGCCTCCTCGATGGCGTCGGCGTTGGTCGCCGGCGACTCGACGCGCAGCTCCTCGAGGATCGTGCCGTCCTCGTCGACCACCCCTCCGGCGATCTTGGTGCCGCCCACGTCGATCCCGCACGCGAGACTCATCGGTCCTCCTCAGGTTCTTCGGGCCACTCTGTCGCATCGTCGTCCAGGTCGATGTGCTCGACCCCGCTCCGTGCGCCTTGATCGGGTACGGCGGCCGCGAGCAGCCCCGCCGCGGCGTTCAGCAGCGAGGTCGCCGCCGTGGCCAGCTGGGCCTTGACCTCCGGGCTCAGCTCGCGGACGGCGTGCACCGTCCGGCAGATCGGGCACAGCGTGCACTCCGTCGCACCCGTCGCGATGTGCGCGTCGATGCCGTGGGTCGTGTCCTTCGCCCAGTCGGCCAGCGCTCCGAGCAGCTTCACCGCCTCGTCAGCAACAGATCCGACGTCGTCTCGTTCCCCGCTCACGTCACCTCCCAGCCTCGTCCACGGGGTCCTCGACGAACCGCACCTGCAGTTCCCCCTGCTCCACCCGGGCTCCGGCGATGCGGAAGCGTGCCAGACCGGATGGGAGCGTGAGCAGCCGACGATACGATCCCACGGTCACCACCAGGTCGTCGCCATTGCGCGCCAGATGGACCTCGGTGCGTGTCACCAGCGGCAACGCGAGCCGCAGGACCGCGCTCCCCTCGCCGCCGCTGATCCGGAAGGGCCCCTGCGGGCGGGTCCGCTCCAGTGGGTCGGTCTCGCCGTACACCTCGCGCGCCAGGTCCGTCAGCGCCTCGACGCCCACCGGCTCGCGCGGCCGGTACGCCGAGCGCCACACCGGCAGCCCCGCGAAGGACTCCTCGACGTGCTCGAGCACCTCGTCCTGGGCGAGCACCCAGCCCGCGCGCCAGTCGTCGGCACCGTCGGCCGGGAAGATCCGGTTGGCCACCACGCCGTCGACGCGGTAGCCGAAGAGCGACAGGGTCGTGTAGGAGCGGCGCGCCTCGGCCAGCACGACGTGCTCGGGGGTCAGCACGAGCCGCACGCTGGAGTCCGGGCCGGACAGCAGGGTCCGGACCTCGTCGAGCTCGGCGTGCAGCCGCTCGATCGCGTCGAAGACCGAGTCGCCCGGCATCGGCACGCCGGCCGCGCGGCTGAGGACCGGCCGCAGCGCCTTGACCACCCGGCGCTCGACCGGCAGCACCCGGTGCATGTACCAGCCCAGCGCCTCGGGCAGCGCGAGCAGCCGCAGCGTCTCGGCGGTCGGCGCGCAGTCCACGACGATGACGTCCCAGTCCCCCGACAGCGCGTGCAGCCGCAGCTCCAGCAGCGCCAGCACCTCCTCGGCGCCGGGGATGACGGTCAGCTCCTCGGCCGCGACCGGGTCCATGCCGGTGACGTCGAGGACCGAGAGCAGGTAGCGCTGGATGTCGGCCCAGGACTGCTCGAAGCGCAGCTGGGCGTCGACCTGTTGCACGAAGAGGTGGTCGGCGACCTCGGTCGGCTCGGCCCCGATCGCCCCGCTCGCGCACCCGAAGGCGTCCGCGAGCGAGTGGGCGGCGTCGGTCGAGAGCACGAGGGTACGGCGGCCCGCCGCAGCGGCCAGCGCCGCCGTACCGGCCGCGATCGTGGACTTCCCGACCCCTCCCTTGCCGGTGAACAGGAGGATCCGCACTAGGAGGTGGACTCCACGCGCTTCTTGAGCCCCTTGAGCGCGGTGTCGATGAGGATCTTCTCGCCCTTGCGCTTGAGCATGCCGATGAGCGGGATCGAGACGTCGAGGGCGAGCCGGTAGGTCACCTCGGTCGAGCCGTTGCCGAGGTCCTTGAGCACGTAGGCGCCGTCGAGCGCGCGCAGCATCTTGCCCTCGACGAGGGTCCAGGTGACCTCGTCGTAGCCGTCCCACTCGTAGGCGAGGGTGTACTCGTCCTTGATCGGGCTGACGTCGAGGGCGAAGAAGACCTGCTCCGCCCAGCCCTCCGGGCCCTCCTTCACCACGTCGGCCGTGGTGACGCCCTTGGCCCACTCGGGGTAGGCGGGGAAGTCGCCGATGACGTTCATGACGTCCTCGGGCGATGCGTCGATGACGATCGACGAGGTGGTCTGCTCCGCCATCGTGGCTCCTCGAGCGGGTGGGGGTGGGAGGGGGCCGGATCCGGCCTCACTGGCCAGCGAGCGTACCGGATCGACACCCCCGCACAGGGTGCGCGGTAACCTCACCCGGTGCGTGAGTTCTCGACCCCGATGACGACCGAGATCCCGGCGACCGGCAACCTCACCGACGACGTGGTGACCAACGCCCGCGAGCACGGCTCCGTCGTGCAGTTCAGCCGGCGCAGCGGTGCCGACGGCGCGTGGGAGGACGTGACCACGACCGAGTTCCTCGCCGAGGTGAGCGCGGTCGCCAAGGGACTGATCGCGGCCGGCATCGAGGTCGGCGATCGCGTCGCGCTGATCTCCAAGACCCGCTACGAGTGGACCCTCCTCGACTACGCGATCTGGTTCGCCGGCGCGGCCACCGTGCCGATCTACGAGACGTCCTCGACCGAGCAGGTGCAGTGGATCCTGGCCGACTCCGGCGCCCGCGCCGTGGTCGCCGAGACCGCCGACCACCTGGCCCGCGTCACGGAGGCGCGCCGCGAGCTCGACCAGCTCAACCACGTCTGGTCGATCGGCGACAACGCGGTCGACACCCTCACCCGGCTCGGCGGCGACATCACCGACGAGGAGCTCGAGAAGCGGCGTACGACGGCGACGCCTCTCGACCTCGCGACCCTCATCTACACCTCCGGCACGACCGGGCGTCCCAAGGGCTGCATGCTCACCCACGGCAACTTCATGTTCGAGCTGGGCGTGGCGGTCGACGAGCTCGAGGAGCTCTTCCCCGAGACCGAGGGCGAGGGCTCGACCCTGCTCTTCCTCCCGCTGGCGCACGTCTTCGCCCGGATCATCCAGGTCGGCTGCATCAAGTCCCGGACCAAGATGGGCCACACCGCCGACATCAAGCAGCTGCTGCCCGACCTCGCCGAGTTCAAGCCGACCTTCATCCTGGCGGTGCCGCGGGTCTTCGAGAAGGTCTTCAACACCGCCTCGCAGCGGGCCACGGCCGACGGTCGCGGGAAGATCTTCGACGCCGCCGCCGAGACCGCGATCGCCTACTCCCGCGGGCTCGAGCGGGGCCGGATCCCGCTGTCGGTGCGCGCCAAGCACGCCGTCTTCGACCGGCTCGTCTACGCCAAGCTGCGCACTGCGCTCGGCGGCCGGTGCGGGTACGCCGTCTCCGGCGGCGCGCCGCTGGGCGAGCGGCTCGGCCACTTCTACCGGGGCATCGGGCTGGTCGTCCTCGAGGGCTACGGCCTCACCGAGACCACGGCCGCACTGAGCGCCAACCTGCCCGAGGCGACCCGGATCGGCACCGTCGGCCGGCCGCTGCCCGGCACCGCCGTGCGCGTCGCCGAGGACGGCGAGCTGCTCTTCCGCGGCGGCCAGGTGATGGCCGGCTACTGGGGCAACGACGACGCCACCGCCGAGGTGCTCGAGCGGGACGGCTGGTTCCACACCGGCGACCTCGGCGAGGTCGACGACGAGGGCTTCGTCCGGATCACCGGCCGCAAGAAGGAGATCATCGTGACCGCGGGCGGCAAGAACGTCGCGCCCGCCGTCCTCGAGGACCGCCTCCGCGGCCACCTGCTCGTCGACCAGTGCATGGTCGTCGGCGACGGCGAGCCCTTCATCGCCGCGCTGGTCACCCTCGACCGCGAGTCGCTGCCGGTCTGGGCCGAGCAGCACGGCAAGTCGACCGATGTCGCGGCGCTGGTCGGCGACCCGGACCTGAGGGCCGAGATCGACGCCGCCGTCGAGGAGGCCAACAAGGCGGTCTCCAAGGCCGAGTCGATCCGCAAGTACACCATCCTCGCGGACGAGTGGACCGAGGAGGGCGGCCAGCTCACCCCGAGCCTCAAGCTCAAGCGCAATGTCGTGATGCGGGAGTTCAAGGACGAGGTCGCGGCGCTCTACCAGGGCTGAGCTACCAGGGCTGAGCTACCAGGGCTGACGCGCGTACTGCTCGGCGATCGCCACGCGGGTCAGCGTGGTCGGGTGCGACCCGAACCAGATCTGCGAGAGCCGCCACGGGTCCGGGTCGCCCAGCGAGTGGAGCGCGAGCTCGCGCTGCACGGCGACGAACGCGTCCGGGTCCCGGGTGGTCGCGAGGGCGTCGACGTCGGCGCGGGTCTCGATGTGCCGGCTGATGGTGTTCTGCACCGGCAGCGCCAGGAACGAGCCGAGCGCGACCAGGGCGAGCACGAGCGGCACGATCGCCGGATCGCGCATGGTCAGCCCGCGCCGCTCCCCCACGGCGCCGACCAGCAGGCCGAGGAGGCCGACGCCGAAGACGACGCCGGCCGCGCCGAGCAGCGAGCCGGTGAGCACGTCGTCGTGCTTGGCGTGCGCGAGCTCGTGGGCGACGACCGAGAGGACCTCGTCACGGTCGGCGTCCTGGAGGAGGTTGTCGTAGAGCACGACCCGCCGGGTGCTGCCGTAGCCCGAGACGTAGGCGTTCAGCGTCGTCGTACGCCGCGACGCGTCCGCGACGAGCACGTCGTCGACCGTGACGCCCTCGTCGTCGGCGAGCGCGAGCACCTGGCTGCGCAGCTCGCCGTCGGGCAGCGACGTGAAGTGGTTGAAGAGCGGCTCGACCACGACCGGGTAGACGAACGAGCCGACCATCACCAGCACGCCGAGCAGACCGCCGGCGACGGCGGGCCAGGCCCGCGGCCAGCGGCGGGCGAGCCCGATCAGCAGCACGAGCGCCAGCGACGTGACCACGATGGTGAGCGCCTCGTTCTTGGCCAGGTCGGAGGCGAAGCCCGACCACGCCTGCGTGCTGAGCCCGTAGTCGATCGCGTGCCGGCGCAGCATGACCGACAGCGGCAGCGTGACGACGCGGCCGATGAGCTCGAGGGCCGCGACGGCGAGCACGACCCGCACCCACCACCAGCCGGGCAGCCGGTCGACGATCCGGCGGCCCCACGGGCCGAAGCCGAGGACGCACGCGACGAGCAGCGACACCGCGATCGAGCTCCAGCTCCAGACCCGCGCCCAGCGGGCGTAGGCCTCGGCCCGGTCGACCTGGGCGCTGGTGAAGACCGCGTCGGCGGACGCCGCGGAGGGCGTGCCGCCGGGCACCGGGTGCCACGGCACCAGGGCCGCGGCCAGCACGATGAAGGCGAGGCCGCCGACGGCCATCACCACCAGCGACACGCGGCGCTGGGTCGTCGCGGAGCTCACGAGGCGAGCCCCGTGAGCTCGGTGCGCCAGGCCTGGGTCAGCTCGGCGACCGACATCCCGAAGGACTGCTCGAGCGCCGTGCCGAGCGCCGTGCCGCCGTCCATGGCGCGGTAGAACGACACGAGCGCGTCCTCGCCCCCGCGCTCGGCGAGGAGCCGGCAGACCAGCCAGGCGCTCTCGTACGTCGCGCCGAGGTCCGGCGTCCGGGTGCCGAAGTCGGCGGAGCTCGGCAGCGCGCGCGGCGGACCGTCCTTGCGGACCTGGGCGATGATCTGGGAGGCCGTCCGCGAGACCGGCAGGTCGACGTCGCGCAGCGCGACGTAGTCGGCGAAGCCCTCGAGCAGCCACAGCGGCATCTGGCTGGTCCACGCGCCGGTCGCGACGTGGGTCGACTCGTGGGTCATCACCACCTGCGCGCCGGTCGGCTTGAGCGTGTCGTAGACGTCGGGGTTGACGAAGACGTGGACCGGCGCGGAGGGCGCGGTGGTGCCGTCGACCGACGTGGTGACCGCCGCGATCTGGTCGTAGGTTCCCTTGTCGGCGTCGAGGGTGCGCTCGAGGTCGCGCACCGACGCCGGCACCTCGACGACCAGGCCCTGCTGCCAGGCCGGCAGCACCCGGCGTACCTGGGGCACGGCGGTGCGGGCCCGGGCCGCGACGACCCTGGCCTCGGCGGCGGACCCGTCGACGAGCACGAGCGTGTCGGCGGTACGGCGCACCTGCAGCGGACCGTGCAGCCAGAGCGGCCAGACCCCGTCGGAGCTGCCCGCGCCGGTGAGGGCGACCCGGTCGCCGTCGTCGCGCAGGTGGAAGCCGATCTCGGCGGTCGCGGCGTGGCGGTCGAAGCCGCGCATCCGCCAGGTCGAGTCCACGGCGGCGTCCCACTCGCCGTCCGAGCCGGGGGTGCCGAGGTCGGTGACGTAGCGCAGCGACACGTCGGCCAGCCGGAGCTTCTCCGCGTTGCGGACCACCGCCGCGAGCCACGCCTCGGCGTCGTCGTCGCCCTCGGGGGCGAGCGCCTCCGCGGCGTCGACGTCGTGGGTGCGCACGGCCTTCTCGAACGCCTCCAGGGTGCTCGCCGCCTGCTCGGGGTCGACCGAGGGGTGCACGACCTTCGGCGTGGGCGCGACGTACGGGTCGTCCGAGGTCAGCGACCAGGCGAGCAGACCGGCTCCGACCAGGACCGCGACGACGACCACACCCACCAGCAGCACGAGGCCGGTCGCCCCCCAACGGGGACGACCGGCCTGTGGTGGCTGGTCGGTGGTCACCGGGACATTGTCCAGCCCCGGTGGTTGCGGCTCAGGATCAGCCCGGGCGGACGGCGCCGACGTAGGGCATCGAGTGGAGGCCGGTGACCCGGACGCCGGTGCCGGGGTTCTCGGCGTTCACGATGAGGCCGTTGCCGATGTACATGCCGACGTGGCTGATCGGGCTGTAGTAGAAGACCAGGTCGCCGGGCTGGAGGTCGCTCTCGGCGATGTGCGGGCCGGAGGAGTACTGAGCCGACGAGGAGTGGGGCAGCGACACGCCGGCCTGCGCCCAGGCCATCATGGTGAGGCCGGAGCAGTCGAACGCGCTCGGACCGGCGGCGCCGTAGACGTAGGCGTCCCCGACCTGGGCCATCGCGTAGGCGATCGCGGCGGAGGCGCGGCCGGAGGCCGGCACCTCCGAGGGGACACGGGCGGTGCCGCGGGAGAGGATCTCCTCGCGCTCCTCGGCCTTGAGCCGGCCGAGCAGCGCCTGGGCCTCGTCGAGCTTCTTGTCGATCGTGGCTTTCTCGGTGCCGAGCTTCTTCTCGAGCGAGGAGACCTGGTCGGCGCGGCGCTCGGTGGCCTCACGGCGGAGCGTGAGCTCCTTGAGCTCGGCGGAGTACTTGTCGAACAGCGAGGCCTGCATGTCGTTGTAGGCCGACATGGTGGAGAGCTGCGACAGGAACTTCTGGGGGTCGTCGGAGACGACGACCTGGCCGACGGCCGAGAGGCTCTGCCCCTCGTACTGGCGCACGACCGAGTCGCTCACCTGCGAGCGGACCGCCTCGAGGGTGTCGTCCTGACGACCCTCGTCGGCCTGCAGCGAGGTGAGCTCGCCGCGCAGCTGCTTGAGCTCGATCTTGGCGTCGTTGTAGCGCTCCGAGGCCTCCTCGGCCTGACGGAAGAGCGTGTCGACGCGCGCCTGGACGTCGTCGATGTCGGGTTGCGCCTGAGCGGGCGACGAGGTGGGCACGAATCCCACGACGGCGATCAGGGCGATTCCGGACAGGGTGGTGGCGAGTCGCTTCCGGCCGTTCTGCACGAGCGGGCGGTCTCCTTCGGTACGTCGTACGCCTACCGGGTGAGCTGACGGGTTCGGGCACGACATTTGCCCTACTCCCGCTCCTCGGCGGTCTCGCGACCTCCGCCTTGCGGGAGATTCACCCCAGGTGTGGTGGTTCCCCGGCTCCGGGTCGATCAACAGGTGTCGATCTCTCCGAACTCAGCGCGGTGGCCGCGCGGACCCTGCTGATCCACGTCCACGGCCACCTGAGCCACACACCGTAGTCGCGCCCCCGGCCGGTGGCCAAACTTTCAACAGATGTCGCCACCGGTTTTTCGGACCAGACCGGAAGAATTTACGCGCCGACGTCACACGCGTCACATCCGTCACACGGTCGGTCCGGCGTCGGTCCGGCGTCGGGGGTCAGGCGGTCTCGGTCCAGGGCGTGTCGACCGGCTGGACCAGCCGCAGCGGCGGCACCAGCCCGCTCGCCGCCAGCACCTCCAGCGCCCGCTCCTCGTCGTCCCCGAAGCTCAGCTCCGGCGGCGGCCCCAGCAGGACGGTCACCACGCAGTCGTGGCAGTGCAGCCCGCGCACCACGCAGGTGTCGCAGTCGATTCTCGTCGTCATGGGCACGACGGTGACAGGGCCCACCGACATCGGCCGGTGCGGCGTGTCGGCGGGTTTCCCCGGCTGGCCGGGGATCACCGCCGGGTCGTCAGCCAGTCCCCGCCCGACACGCCGAGGAGTGCCCGGGTGTCGGTCGGGTTTCCCCGGCTGCCCGGGGAAACCCGCCGTTCGCCGCTCGGCGTGTCGCCTACCGCGCGACCAGCTCCAGCAGCGCCTCCGGTACGACGACGCGGGCGCCGTCGCGGGTGACGTCGACGGCCACGGCCCGGTCGCCGGTGACGACCACGACGACCCGGCCGGTGGGCTCGGCGGCGACGAGGTCGCGGATCACGTCGTCGGCGATCACGCCGCGGGGGCTGTAGAGCACCTTCACGCCGCGGGGCGCGGTGACCGGCGGGCGATGGTCGGTCTCGGCGGCGTCGAAGACGACGGTGGTCTCCGCGCCGGTGCGGGCCACCAGCGGCGCCAGTGCGCCGACCAGCCGGAGCCGCTGGGCCTCCAGCGAGGAGGTCGGCCAGGCGGTCTTGCTGACGTTGTAGCCGTCGACCACCAGCCGCGAGCGCGGCATCGCCAGCAGCTGCTCGAGCAGCGCCGCGCTCCCCGGGCCGAGCACCCCGGCCGACGACGGCGTCCGCACGCCGGCCTCGGCCACGTCCGCCTCCACCCGGTCCGCGGGCGCGCCCTCGACCGTGGGCAGCGCGAGCTCGCGGCGCAGACCGTTCGCGGCGTCGATGACGGTCTCCAGCAGCAGCCGGGCACGCAGGCTGGCCTCGTCCCGCTCGGCGCGCGCGTCGCGGCGGCCGCGCGCCTCCGCGGCCTCGAGCTGCTCGACCTGCGCACGCAGCCGGCGGTTGTCCTTCTCCAGTGCCGCGGTCGCCGTCTCGGCGGTACGCCGCGCCTCCGCCGCCGACTGCTCCGCGGCCTCGGTCTCGGCCCGCGCGGCGCGGTGGGCGGCGCGCTCCTCGCCGAGCTTGCGGCGCAGGCTGGTGTTCTCGGTCTTGTACTCCTCGACCTGCGCCTTGTGCGCCGCCCGCAGCTCGCGGGTCGCCTGCTCGGCGTCGGCGAGCCGGGCGCGCAGCCGCTCGAGCTCGCGGTCGTCGACGGCCGGCGCCAGCGCGGCGGCGAGCCGGGCGGAGGCGTCGGTGACCACCAGCTCCCACCCCTCGGGCCGCACCAGCCAGGACCGGGCGGCCACGGCGGGGACGTCTCCGGCGTCGGGCGCCGGCCGCGCCGAGACCTGGACGCCCACCCGCTCGCGCAGCTCGTCGTCGAGGAGCGCGTCGAGGATGGCGCCGGCCCCCAGGCGGGCTCGTCGGGCCGGCGCGAACGACGCGACCCGACGTACGGCGGGAGGAAGGCGAGGCACGTCGGGGAGCACGTCCGCGGTCATGGCGACGACGCGGGCGCGCACCTGCTCGGGAAGACCGTCGAGCGTGTCCGGCCCGACCGCGGTCACGGCGTCCTCACGCCTCCAGCGTACGGGGGTGGCCCGCGCGTCGCCGTCGGATTGTCGGTGGCCCGATCTAGCGTCGAGGACATGACGAGCAGCGCGGCGCGGGAGACCTCCTCCCGGTGGGAGAGCCAGCGCAGCTTCGACGAGCTGGGCCGGCCGCTGCGCGACATCACCTTCTGCGTCGTCGACCTCGAGACCACCGGCGGGTCCGCCGAGGGCGGCTCGATGATCACCGAGATCGGGGCGGTCAAGGTCCGCGGCGGCGAGGTGCTGGGCGAGTTCCAGACCCTGGTCGACCCGCGCACCGAGATCCCGGCGTTCATCGCGGTCCTGACCGGCATCAGCAACGCGATGGTGGCCGGCGCGCCGCCGATCGAGTCGGCGCTCCCGTCGTTCCTGGAGTTCGCGGCCGGCACCGTGCTGGTGGCCCACAACGCGCCCTTCGACGTCGGCTTCCTCCGCTACTTCGCCGAGCAGCAGGGCCGGGCCTGGCCGCGCTTCGAGGTGCTCGACACCGCCAAGCTGGCGCGCCGGGTGATCACCCGCGACGACGCCCCCAACTGCAAGCTGTCCTCGCTCGCCAAGGCGTTCAAGTCCGGCACCACCCCCAACCACCGGGCGCTCTCCGACGCCCGGGCCACGGTCGACGTGCTGCACGGCCTGATGGAGCGCCTCGGCGGGCTCGGCGTCCACACCCTGGAGGAGCTGCAGACCTTCTCCTCCCGGGTCACCCCGGCGCAGCGCCGCAAGCGTCACCTGGCCGAGGGCCTCCCCCACGCCCCGGGCGTCTACCTCTTCCGCGACGAGCGCCAGCGCGTCCTCTACGTCGGCACCTCCCGCGACCTGCGCTCCCGCGTCCGGTCCTACTTCACGGCCTCCGAGACCCGCTCCCGGATGGGCGAGATGGTCGGCATCGCCAGCTCGGTCGACGGCATCGAGTGCGCGACCCCGCTCGAGGCCGAGGTCCGCGAGCTGCGGCTGATCGCCGAGCACAAGCCGCGCTACAACCGACGCTCCCGATTCCCCGAGCGGGTCCACTTCGTCAAGCTCACCCGTGAGCCCTGGCCGCGGCTGTCACTGGTGCGGCGGGTGCTCGACGACGACGCCGACTACCTCGGTCCGTTCTCGTCGAAGAAGGCGGCCGAGAAGTGCCTGGCGGCCCTCCACGACACGTTCCCGGTGCGCCAGTGCTCCGACCGCATCGGCCGCAAGCCCGGCGGCACCAGCCCCTGTGTGCTCGCCGAGATGGGCCGCTGCCTGTCTCCCTGCGACGGCAGCGTCGACGAGGCGACGTACGCCGCGGTGGTGCGTCAGCTGCGCGACACCCTGCTCCGCCGGCCCGACGAGGTCGTCGAGGCGATCAACGCCAAGATGGCGGCGCTGGCGGCCGACGAGCGCTTCGAGGAGGCGGGCGTCCACCGCGACCGGCTCGCCGCGTTCGTGCGCGCCGCGGCCCGCACCCAGCGGCTCTCGGCGCTCACCCGCTGCCCCGAGGTGGTCGCCGCCCGGCGCGAGGACGACGGCCGCTGGGCGGTCCACGTCGTCCGCCACGGTCGGCTGGCCGCGGCGGGGGTGATCCCCTCCGGCGCCGACGCCAACGGGTACGTCGTCACGCTGCGCGCCTCGGCCGAGACCGTCGGCGGCGCGCCCGGTCCGGTGCCGGCCGCCACGGCGGAGGAGACCGAGAAGGTCCTGCGCTGGCTGGAGTCCCCCGGCATCCGCCTGGTCACGGTCGACGGCGAGTGGACCTGTCCGGTCGGCGGCGCCACCCGTCACCTCGCCGTGCACGACGCGGTCAACCAGTCGCGCCTGTCGCTGGTGCCCTTCGACGACCGTCGCGGCCTGTCGACCGTCCACCGGCCCGCCCGTTAGGGTCGGCACGTGATCACCGCCATCGTCTTCGTGAAGGCCGACGTCGCCCGGATCCCCGAGGTCGCCGAGCAGATCGCCGCGCTCGAGGGCGTCAGCGAGGTCTACTCCGTGACCGGCCAGATCGACCTGATCGCGCTGGTCCGGGTGCGCGACCACGACGACATCGCCGCGGTGGTCGCCGACCGGCTCAACAAGGTCCCGGGCGTCACCGCCACCGAGACCCACATCGCCTTCCGCACCTACTCCCGCCACGATCTCGAGTCGGCGTTCTCCATCGGCCTCGATTAGCCGCCGAGTCGAGGTTTTCCGTGGGTCGAGTCGAGGTCTTCCGCGGCCCTATCCGACGGAAACCCTCGACTCGAACGACGGAAAGCCTCGACTCAACGGGTGGCGGCGATCCAGCGGTCCAGGGTCGCCTTCGCGGCGCCGGAGTCGATCGCCTCGGCCGCCTTGGCCAGTCCCGCGCCGAGCGCGGTGACCGGGTCGGCGGCCGGGTCGTCGTAGACCGCGAGCGCGGCGCCGGCGTTGAGCACGACCGCGTCGCGGACCGCGCCGGTCTCGCCGTCGAGCAGGCGGCGTACGACGTCCGCGTTGTGCGCGGCGTCCCCGCCCCGCAGCGCCTCGGTGGTCCCACGCGGCACGCCGAGCTCGGCCGGGTCGACGGTCCGCTCGACGATGTCCCCGTCGTGCACCTGCCAGACCCGCGAGGTGGTCGTGGTGGTGAGCTCGTCGAGCCCGTCGTCGCCCCGGAAGACCCAGGCGTCGATCCCCCGGGCGGCGAAGACGCCCGCCATCACCGGAGCGGCGCGGACGTCGGCGCAGCCGATCGCACGGGCGCCGGCGTGCGCCGGGTTGGTGAGCGGGCCGAGCAGGTTGAAGGTCGTCCCGATGCCGAGCTCGCGCCGCGGGACGGCCGCGTGCCGCATCGCCGGGTGGAAGGCGGCCGAGAAGCAGAAGGTGATGCCGGCCTCGGCCGCCACGGCCGCGACCCGGTCGACCGGCAGGTCGAGGCGGATGCCGAGGCTCTCGAGGACGTCGGCAGAGCCGGACATCGACGACGCCGAGCGGTTGCCGTGCTTGACGACCTTCGCGCCCGCACCGGCCGCGACGATCGCCGACATCGTGGAGATGTTGACCGACATCGAGCGGTCGCCGCCGGTGCCGACCACGTCGAGCAGCCGCCCCGGGATGTCGAGCGGCGTCGCCACGGCGTACATCGCGTCGACGAGGCCGTTGACCTCCTCGGGCGTCTCGCCCTTGCCCCGGAGCGCCACGGCGAAGCCGGCGATCTGGACGGGCGTCGCGGCGCCCTCGAGGATCTCCCCCATCGCCCAGGCGGTCTGCTCGGCGCTGAGGTCCGTCCCGGCCACGAGCGTCCCGAGGACGTCGGGCCAGGTGTGCGTCACCGGGTCGGTCACGCCGTCGGCCACGCGGTCGGTCACGTGGTCGCGGGCACGCGCGAGCGCAGCAGCGTCACGACCGCCTCCGCCAGCTGGACCGGGTCCAGCGGGTGGGGTACGGCGGCCTCGGCGCGCGACCAGGTGGCGAGCCAGGCGTCCTGCGGCCGGCCGGTCAGCACGACGACCGGCGGGCACTGGTAGATCTCGTCCTTGAGCTGCTTGGCGATGCCCATGCCACCGGCGGGCACCGCCTCGCCGTCGAGGATCGCCAGGTCGATCGTGCCGGAGTCCATGTTGGAGATGACGACGGGCTCGGTCGCGACCTCGACGTACTCCACCTCGGGGAGGTCGGGGTGCGGCCGTCGGCCCAGGGCCAGGATGACCTGCTGGCGGGTGTTGACGTCGTCGCTGTAGACCAGGACCCGCAGCGGGGTGGTCCGGGAGGTCGAGTCGCTCACGGCGGCGATGCTACTCGTCACCGGCGGCCGCGCGGGCGGCCGCCGCACGTTCTCGCGCCTCGAGCAGGTCCAGGCGCCGGTCCTCGCGCCTGGCCTCCTTCATCGACTCGCGGACCCACTGCACGAAGAGCACGCCGAAGAGGGCCAGCGCGACCAGGTCGCCCGAGCCCCAGAGGATGCCGCCGGCCAGGTGCTGGTCGTCGAGCGGGGCAGGCAGCCAGGACCCCATCGGGCCCTGGTGGAGGTCGGCGTACCAGGACCCGCCGATGATGTCCTCCTCGGACATGATCGTGATGCCCAGGAAGGCGTGGAAGGGCAGCGTGAGGACGACGAGCAGCATCCGGAAGGGGTAGGCGACCTTCCCCGGCACCGGGTCCACGCCGACGATCGGCCAGAAGAAGAGCGAGCCGACCAGCACGAAGTGCAGGTGCATGGTCTCGTGCAGGAAGTCGTGGTGGAGGGTCGCGGGGTACCACCCGCTGAAGTAGAGGATCCACGGCGCGGTCACGTAGAGCACGAAGGTCAGCGGCGGGAAGGACAGCACCTTCGCCACCCGCGAGTGGAGCACCACCAGCAGCCAGCGCCGCGGGCGGGCGGGCAGGGTCCGCAGCGCGAGGGTCACCGGCGCCCCCAGGGCCATCGCCATCGGCACCAGCATCGACAGGACCATGTGCTGGACCATGTGGACGCTGATGAGGGTGTCGTCGTAGGTGCCGAGGCCCGAGGACGTCGCGAAGAAGAAGAACCCCATCCCGATCGGGACGAAGGCGATCGTCCGGCCGATCGGCCAGTGGTCGCCTCGCCGGTGGAGGGTGACCACGCCCCAGAGGTAGAGGCCTGCGATCCAGGCGGTGATCACGATCGGGACCGGCTGGAAGGACCAGCCCGTGAAGGTGGTCCAGAAGGTGTACTCCGGCAGGTTGGCGCCGGTGTCGAGGATAGGGCCGAAACCTGTCATGACGGCGTCACTGAGCGGGGGCTGAGGCGGGGATGAGCACGCTGTGAACTTTATGACGGCGAAACACAGGGGGTCGGGGTGCCCTCATCCGTGGCTCACGACATAATGACGGCGTGGCGACAGCAACCGCGATTCCGGCATCCCGCCTGCACGGGCACCACGACCGACCGAGCATGGTCAGCGTCGGGACGATCATCTGGCTCTCCAGCGAGCTGATGTTCTTCGCCGCCCTGTTCGCGTCGTACTTCACGATCCGGGCGGTCAGTCCCGAGCTGTGGGCCGACAACACCGCGATCCTGAACGTGCCGTTCGCCTCGGTGAACACCACGATCCTGGTGCTGTCGTCGCTCACCTGCCAGCTCGGCGTCTTCGCCGCCGAGCGTGGCCAGGTCGGGCGCTCCGGCTCGGTGTTCAACGTCAAGGGCTGGGGTCTGCGCGAGTGGTTCGTCCTCACCTACATCATGGGCGCGGTCTTCATCGCCGGTCAGGCCACCGAGTACGCCTCCCTCGTCAAGGAGGGCGTCACGATCCAGGACTCGGCCTACGGCACGATGTTCTACCTGACCACCGGCTTCCACGGTCTGCACGTGACCGGCGGTCTGATCGCCTTCCTCTTCGTCCTCGGCCGGACCTTCGTCGCGCGCAAGTTCACGCACGAGCAGGCCGTGAGCGCGATCGTCGTCTCCTACTACTGGCACTTCGTCGACGTCGTGTGGATCGGCCTGTTCGCCACGATCTACCTCGTCCAGTAGCTGCCCGCCGACCGACCAACGCAAGGACTGAATGTGCGTCTCCTGAACCGCTCCGCCGGTCGACTCTCGCGGCATCGTCGCGGCCCCCTCGCGGGCCTGGTGGTCGTCCTGGTGGGCCTGCTGATGACCGGCGGCATCTACACCGCCTTCTTCTCCTCGGCCCAGGCCGACGAGTCGACGACCAACGCCGAGCAGATCCAGCAGGGCCGTGAGCTCTTCCTGGTCAGCTGCGCCTTCTGCCACGGGCAGAACGGCGAGGGCGTGCGGACCGACGAGGACCACCAGCTCGGCCCGTCGCTGGTCGGCGTCGGCGCCGCCGCGGTCGACTTCCAGGTCGGCACCGGCCGGATGCCGATGGTGCAGCCCGGCGCGCAGGTACCCCAGAAGCCCACGACGTTCGACGACGACGAGATCGCCGCGCTGGCGGCGTACGTCGCCTCGCTGGGCCCCGGTCCCGCCGTCCCCGACGAGGGCGACTACAGCACCGACGGCCTCAGCGACGAGGAGAAGCAGGCCGCGGTCGTCCGCGGTGGCCAGATCTTCCTGACCAACTGCACCGCCTGCCACAACTTCGAGGGCTCCGGCGGCGCCATGCCGCGCGGCGGCTACGCACCGAAGATCCGCGGCGTGGAGCCGAAGTACATCTACGAGGCGCTGCTGACCGGGCCGCAGAACATGCCCAACTTCGCCAACGGCAACCTCTCCCCCGACGAGAAGCGCGACGTGATCGCCTACCTCGGCTCGCTCAACGACCAGCCCGGGTACGGCGGCTTCGGCCTCGGCGGCCTGGGCCCCGTGCCCGAGGGTCTCGTGGCCTGGCTGTTCGGCATCGGCGTGCTCGTGGGCGCCGCCGTCTGGATCGCCGCCCACACGACCCGTTCGAACAAGAAGAAGGTGGAGGCTGAGGCGTGAGCACCCACTCCGACGGCCACGACGAGCCGGTGGACGAGAACCTCCCCGCTCGCGACGACCTGTACGCCAACCCGGGTCTGCCCGAGCACCACTGGCGGCCGACCGACGTCGACCCCAAGGCGGAGCGGCGCGCCGAGCGCCAGGTGGCGACGCTGTTCGTCCTCTCCGCTATCTGCACGGTGCTCTTCGTCGTCGCCTACTTCAGCGTCGGCAAGGACGACACCGTCATCGGCCTGGGCGCCCAGAACGTCTCCCTCGGTCTCGCGCTCTCCGGCGCCCTGCTCTTCATCGGCATCGGCATCATCCAGTGGGCCCGCAAGCTCATGGGTGACCACGAGATCGTCGAGTACCGCCACCCGGCGTCCTCCTCCGAGGAGGACCGCGCCGCGACCGTCGAGGCGCTGCAGCTGGGCCTCGAGGAGTCCGGCATCGGCCGCCGCCCGCTGGTCCGCAACTCCCTGCTCGGCGCCGTCGGCCTGGTCGGCGTGACCGCGATCGTCCCGCTGTGGGACCTCGGCCCGACCAACGCCAAGGTGACCAAGGAGCAGCCCTACCCGGGCGCCGGCCTCGAGCACACCGTGTGGGATCAGGGCATGCGCGTCGTCCGCGACGTCGTCGGCACCCCGATCAAGCCGTCCGACCTCCAGATCGGCGACCTGGTCAACGCCGAGCCCGAGGCCCTCTTCAACGGCGGCGAGGACGGCGAGCCGCTGGAGGGCGTGGCCCTCCAGGTCGGCAAGTCCAAGGGCGCCGTCGTCGTGGTCCGCATGGAGCCCGAGCAGATCACCCCGGGCAAGGGCCGCGAGAACTGGTCGGTGGACGGCATCGTCTGCTACTCGAAGATCTGCACCCACGTGGGCTGCCCGATCTCGCTCTACGAGCGGACCACCCACCACCTGCTCTGCCCCTGCCACCAGTCGACCTTCGACCTGGCCGACTCGGCCCGGGTCGTCTTCGGCCCGGCGGCGCGACCGCTGCCGCAGCTGCCGCTGGCGGTCGACGACGAGGGCTACCTCGTGGCGCAGAGCGACTTCACCGAACCCGTGGGACCGAGCTACTGGGAGCGTGGCTGATCATGGACACGACCAAGGTCGCGAACACCAACGGCACCGCAGCGGCGACGGGCGGCAAGCCCAACCGCGCCGCGGCGGTGGCCACCTGGGCCGACGAACGGCTCGGCATCGCCTCGATGGCCAAGAAGAACCTGCGCAAGGTCTTCCCGGACCACTGGTCCTTCATGCTCGGCGAGATCGCGCTGTGGAGCTTCGTCGTCCTGCTGCTGACGGGTGTCTTCCTGACGCTCTGGTTCACCCCGAGCATGGGCGAGGTGCAGTACAACGGCACCTACGAGCAGCTCCGTGGCGTCCACATGTCCGAGGCGTACGCCTCGAGCCTGAAGATCTCCTTCGACGTCCGCGGCGGCCTGCTGATGCGCCAGATGCACCACTGGGCGGCGATGCTCTTCATCGCCTCGATGATGGTGCACCTGCTCCGCGTGTTCTTCACCGGCGCGTTCCGCAAGCCGCGTGAGCTCAACTGGGTGATCGGCTGCCTGCTGCTCATCCTGGGCACGCTCGAGGGCTTCACCGGCTACTCCCTGCCGGACGACCTGCTCTCCGGCACCGGCGTGCGCGCGGCGGACGGCTTCATCAAGGCCTCCCCGGTCATCGGCACCTACATGTCGTTCCTGCTGTTCGGCGGTGAGTTCCCGGGTGACTCGATCATCCCGCGCCTCTACACCGTCCACGTGCTGCTGATCCCGGGCCTGCTGCTGGCGCTGATCGCCGCGCACATGCTGCTGCTCGTCTACCACAAGCACACCCAGTGGCCTGGTCCCGGACGTACCGAGAAGAACGTCGTGGGCTTCCCGATGCTCCCCGTGTACGCCGCGAAGGCGGGCGGCTTCTTCTTCATCGTCTTCGGCGTCACCGCCTTCATGGGCGCGTTGCTGTCGATCAACCCGGTGTGGAAGTACGGCCCCTACGATCCGTCGAAGGTGACAGCGGGCTCCCAGCCCGACTGGTACATGGGCTGGCCGGACGGCGCGCTGCGCATCATGCCGGGCCTCGAGACCCACATCTGGGGCTTCACGATCAGCTGGAACATCATGCTGCCGATCCTGATCCTCCCGGTGGTCTCGTTCCTGTTCGTGCTGATGCTGCCCTTCCTCGACGCCTGGATCACCGGCGACAAGAGGGAGCACCACCTGCTCGAGCGGCCGCGCAACGCGCCGACGCGCACCGCGCTGATGGTGGCGCTGATGACCTGGTACGGCCTGTTCTGGGTCGCCGGCGGCAACGACATCATCGCGATCAAGCTGCACTCGTCGATCAACGAGATCACCTACTTCCTGCGAGCCGCCGTGCTCATCGGACCGGTGCTCGCGTTCGTCATCACGAGGCGTTGGTGCATCTCGCTGCAGCGCAAGGACAACGAGACGCTGCTCCACGGCTACGAGACCGGCATCATCATGCGGTCGGCCGAGGGCGGCTACTCCGAGCGTCACCTGCCGCTGCCGGAGTCGAAGGCCTACACGCTCACCGCGCGTGACCGCGACCCCGTGGTCAACGGCCACGACGAGGGCACCGACGCCAACGGCCTCCCCGCCCCGGGCGGCGGCCGGTTCGCCGGCCTGCGTCACCGGGTCCGCACGGTCTGGTACTCCGACAACGTGCAGAAGCCCACGGTGGAGGAGCTCGAGGACGGCCACCACCACGCCGAGCACGAGCACGAGCTCCAGGCCGGCGACGAGGGCCACGCCGCCGACGGGCACCAGTTCGACGGCCACCACCTGGTCGAGGACGAGTCGCTCCGCGGTCACTGACCCGGACCGGCTCGCGCCGAACCACCGCGAAGGCCGCCCCACTCCCCCACGGGAGTCGGGCGGCCTTTCGCATGGCCGGTGGTCGGCTGCCGGGCTGCGGGTTCACCAAGGGATCACGGGGAGCCAGCGGTCGGCTTGGGTGGATCCCTTGGTGGAACGGCACTCCCCCAGGTGAACTCACCGGGGGAAGCGCGGGTTCGCCTGGATCCCTTGGTGGAACGGCACTCCCCCAGGTGAACTCACCGGGGGACGTGCGGGTTCGCCTGGATCCCTTGGTGAAACGGCACCTCCCGCAGGACGGACGAATCCAGGTCGGCGATCAGCTCAGGGCAGAGCCCTGGGCGTACTTCTTGTACGTCTCGTTCCAGTCGCCGTAGCCGTTGTCGAGGGTCATCGGGCGGTCGGTGCCGGTGTACTCGACGACGTCGCCGCGGCGGGACATCGCGTAGAGCCAGCCGGCGTTCTCGGTGCTCATGCCGGTGCAGCCGTGGGAGACGTTGGCGACGCCCTGGGAGCCGACGGACCACGGCGCAGCGTGGATGAACTCACCGGAGTAGGTGAGGCGCATCGCCCACTTCACGCCCTCGATGTTGTAGGCGTCCGCGCCGGTGATGCCGACGGTCTCGGAGTTCATGTCCTTGGACGCGAACTTCTCGATGATGACCTTGGTGCCGGAGCGGGTGGTGTACGCCGGCTGCTGGCCGGTCGTGATCGGGATGGTGCGCAGCAGCTTGCCGTTGCTGAAGACCCGCATTTGGTCGGTCACGGTGTTGACCTTGTAGATGTGCGCGTCGCCGATCTTGAAGTCGATGTCGCGGCTCTCCTGGCCGTAGATCCCGTTGCCGGCGTCGACGCCGTTGACGTCGAGGTCGACGTGGACCTTGGTGCCGGGCTTCCAGTAGCTCTTGGGGCGCCAGTGCGCCTCGGTGTCGCTGAGCCAGTGCCAGGAGCCCTGCTGGGCGGGCTGGGAGGTCACGGTCATGTGCTTCTCGAAGGCCGCCTTGTCCTTGACCGGGACGTCGAACGTCGCGATCACCGGCATGCCGACGCCGACGGTCTCGCCCTGCAGCGGCGCCAGCGACGGGTAGGTCTGCTGGTCGAGGGTGAGCGCCTGGGTGTGGAAGCGGGTGGTGCGGGAGATGGCGGTGCCGTCGCTGCCCGTCGCCGTCGTGGTGACGGCGTACGCCGCGCCCGGCTCGAGCAGGTCGGAGGCCCGCCAGGACATCTTGTTGGCGGCCAGGTCGCCGGCGACCGCGCCGGCCGCCGAGGTGACCTTGACGGAGTCGAGCTCGGCGTTGGAGACGGTCACCGCGAGCTGGGTGTCCACGGGCACGTCCTGCGCGCCGCGGTGGACGTTGACGGTCACGCTGGGCTTGAGGGCCGCGGCCTGGCTGGCGGACTCCGAGGGGTCGTCACCGGTGACCGTGGACGCACCCGGGACGTCGTCCGCGTTGCAGGCCGAGAGGCACAGGCTGGCGACGGCGAGCGCCGCGACCGCCCCGAGCTTCATCCGGCGCGTGTGGGTCACGGACATGCGAGGAACTCCCCCAAGACAGACGAACGGGCGATCACTCCCAGAGTAACCGCCCGTCCCTGACACGCCGATTCGGCGCGGCGTGAGTCCTGCCTCAGTCGTCCTCAGTGGGCGTGGACGCCCCGGTAGTACTCGAAGATCCAGCCGCACAGCGCGAGCGCGCCGAGCATGACCCCGATGATGAAGAGCCACCACGCGCCCGCGGCGACGCCGTAGACGCACACCGAGAGGCACAGGGCGCACCACAGCGGCCACCAGGAGTAGGGCGGGAAGAAGCCCAGCTCGCCCGCGCCGTCGGCGATCTCGCCGTCCTTGCGGTCCTCGGGACGCGGGTCCATGCGGGCCGCGTGGAAGCCGAGGTAGAGCGTCACCATGGCGGTGAGCAGGGTGGTCATGGTGAGGGCGGAGGTGCCCGTCCAGTCGCCGGTGATGAACCAGTACGCCGGGCTCACCAGCACCAGGAAGATGGTGCAGATCGCGAAGATCCAGGCCTCGGACTTCATCAGGCGTTGCCCTCCGGGTTGTCGGTGCGGTCGTGGAGCAGGTCCTCGCGACCGTCCATGTCAGGAGCGTCGGCCGGACCGCCGACCCGCGCCATCTCGTTCTCCTCCAGCTCGATCGCGGCCACCTCCGGGTGGTGCAGGTCGAAGGCCGGCGACTCCGAGCGGATCCGCGGGATGGTGACGAAGTTGTGGCGCGGCGGCGGGCAGCTGGTGGCCCACTCGAGCGACCGGCCCCAGCCCCACGGGTCGTCGACCTCGACGAGCGGGGCCCGCCGGGAGACGTAGACGTTGTAGAGGAAGGGCAGCGTCGAGGCGCCGAGCAGGAACGCGCCGATCGTCGAGACCTGGTTGAGGGTGGTGAAGCCGTCCTCGGGCAGGTAGTCGGCGTAGCGACGCGGCATGCCCTCGACACCCAGCCAGTGCTGGACCAGGAAGGTGGTGTGGAAGCCGATGAACAGCAGCCAGAAGTGCAGCTTGCCGAGGCGCTCGTCGAGCATCCGGCCGGTCATCTTGGGCCACCAGAAGTAGAAGCCCGCGAACATCGCGAACACGACGGTGCCGAAGACGACGTAGTGGAAGTGCGCGACCACGAAGTAGGAGTCGGACACGTGGAAGTCCAGCGGCGGGCTGGCCAGGATGATGCCGGTCAGGCCACCGAAGAGGAAGGTCGTGAGGAAGCCGATCGACCAGAGCATGGGCGTGTCGAACGAGATCGACCCGCCCCACATCGTGCCGATCCAGTTGAAGAACTTCACGCCTGTCGGGATCGCGATCAGGAACGTCATGCCGGAGAAGAACGGCAGGTCGACCGCGCCGGTGACGAACATGTGGTGGGCCCACACGGCCACCGACAGGATCGCGATGCCGAGGGTCGCGCCGACCAGGCCGACGTAGCCGAAGATCGGCTTGCGGCTGAAGACCGGCAGGATCTCGGTGACGATGCCGAAGAACGGCAGCGCGATGATGTAGACCTCGGGGTGCCCGAAGAACCAGAAGAGGTGCTGCCACAGGATCGCGCCGCCGTGGGCGGTGTCGAAGACGTGGGCGCCGAGCTGGCGATCGGCCTCGAGCGAGAGCAGCGCGCCGGCGAGCACCGGGAACGCGATCAGCACCAGGAGGCTGGTGACGAGGGTGTTCCAGACGAAGATCGGCATCCGGAACATCGTCATGCCGGGCGCACGCATGCAGATGATCGTGGTGATGAAGTTGACCGCACCGAGGATGGTGCCCAGACCGGCCATCCACAGGCCCATGATCCAGAGGTCACCGCCGACCCCCGGTGAGCGCACCGCGTCGGAGAGCGGCGTGTAGGCGAACCAGCCGAAGTCGGCGGCGCCCTGCGGGGTCACGAAGCCCGAGGCGGCGATGATGCCGCCGAAGAGGAACAGCCAGTAGCTGAACATGTTCAGGCGCGGGAACGCGACGTCCGGCGAGCCGATCTGGAGCGGCATGATCACGTTGCCGAAGCCGAAGAACAGCGGCGTCGCGAAGAGCAGCAGCATGATCGTGCCGTGCATGGTGAAGAGCTGGTTGTAGAGCTCGTCGTTGACGACCTGCATGCCCGGGTAGGCCAGCTCCGAGCGGATCAGCATGGCCATCAGGCCACCGATCAGGAACCACGCGAACGAGGTGCCGAGGTAGAGCTTGCCGATCAGCTTGTGGTCGGTCGTGGTGAGGATCCGGGCCACCTGGTCGCCGAGCGGCCTGCGCGGCGCCGGGGTGCCAGTGGGTGCAGCTGCTGTGGCGGTCACTCCGCCCCCTCCTCGGACTCGTCACCGGACTCGAGTCCGGCCTGGGTGCTGGCGTACTCGCCGCCCAGGAGCGGCAGGTCGCTCTCGGCGCCGGCGTCCTGGAGCGACTGGACGTACTGGTCGTACTCCTCCGGGCTCACCACGTGGACCTCGAAGAGCATCCGGGAGTGGTAGGTGCCGCAGAGCTCGTAGCACTTGCCCTTGAAGACGCCCTTGCGGGTCGGGGTGATCTCGTAGTGGTTCACCCGGCCCGGGATGACGTCCATCTTCATCAGGAAGCCCGGGACGCCGAAGTCGTGGATGACGTCGGGCGAGTGCAGGTTGAAGCGGGTGGTCTCGCCGACCGGCAGGTAGAGCATCGGGATGTGCGAGCCCGTGCCGGAGTCGTGGACGTACGACGAGTAGGGGAAGTTGTCGTCGGCGGCGTCGTCGTTGGCCGACGCGTCCATCTCGCCGATGCCGTAGTTGAAGGTCCAGGACCACTGCTGGCCGACGACCTCGATGGTGTTGTCCACCGGGCGGTCGTCGTCGAGCACGTAGTTCTGCGTCTTCACCGTGTGGGCGAAGAACACGATCACCATGATCACCGGCGCGATCGTGTAGAAGATCTCGAGCGGCAGGTTGTAGCGCGTCTGCACCGGGATCTCGTCGTCGCTGCGACGGCGGTACTTGATGATCGCCCAGAAGATCAGGCCCCAGACGATGACGCCGGTGACCAGCGCGGCGATCCAGGCGCCCTGCCAGAGGCTCAGGATGCGCTCACCCTGCTCCGACGCCGGGTCGGGCATCGCAAAGCGCTCCCACTCGTTGTCGGTCGAGCAGCCGGCCAGCAGCAGAACGCCGACGAGGGCCATGGCGATGGAGCTCACCCGACGGAGGGTGGCCGGTCGTCCGGCCGCGCGCCTGGGGACTTGCAGACTCAACGTCTGAGCCTCTCTCTCAACGATCACGGATACGCCGCACACTATCGGAACCGTGCCCCTGATGAGCCGCTGGGGTGTCGGTAAGTTGCGACTGTGAGAAGTGCCGCGTCGTACCTCGACACCGCATCCTCCGAGCCGTTGCACCCGGCCGCTCGGGAGACCCTGCTCGCGGCGTACGACCGGGGGTACGCCGACCCCCGCCGGCTCCACGGACCGGGCCGGGACGCACGACTGCTGCTCGACAACGCCCGCGCCGTGGTCGCCGAGTGCCTGGGCGTGCGCCCCGACGAGGTCACCTTCACCTCCTCCGGCACCGAGGCGGTCCACCGCGGTCTCCTCGGGCTGCGCCGCGGGCCCGGCCCGGTCGCACACACCGCCGTGGAGCACTCCGCGGTCGTGCACGCCGCCACCTGGGCCGGCGCGGCCCTCGAGCTGCCGGTCGACCGGCTCGGGCGCGTCGATCCCGCCACCGCGCCCTCGGATGCGTCGGTGGTCGCCGTCCAGAGCGCCAACCACGAGGTGGGCACGCTCCAGCCGGTCGCCGAGGTCCCGGCCGGCGTCCCGCTCTTCGTCGACGCCTGCGCCTCGATGGGTCGGCTCCCCCTCCCCGACCGCTGGGACGCGCTGGCCGGCTCCGCCCACAAGTGGGGCGGACCGGCCGGGGTCGGCGTGCTGCTGGTGCGCAAGGGTGCGCGGTGGCTCAACCCCTTCCCCGGCGACGACCGCATCGACGAGCGCGCCAGTGGCTTCGAGAACGTCCCGGCCGCCCTGGCCGCGGCCGCCGCGCTGCGGGCGGTCGTCGAGGAGCGTGAGGAGGTCAACGCGCGGCAGCACGCGCTGGTCGACCTGGTCCGGACCCGGGTCGCGGCCGAGGTCCCCGACGTCGAGGTGGTCGGCGACCCGGTCGACCGGCTCCCCCACCTGGTCACCTTCTCCTGCCTCTACGTCGACGGCGAGACGCTCGTGACCGAGCTCGACCGGCGCGGGTACGGCGTGGCCAGCGGCTCGGCCTGCACCGCCTCGACCCTGACACCGAGCCGGGTGCTCGAGGCGATGGGCGTCCTCACCCACGGCAACGTGCGGGTCTCGCTCACCCGCGACACCACCGCGGCGACCGTCGAGGGCTTCCTCGAGGCCCTGCCCGGGGTCGTCCGGGACATCCGGACGCAGGTGGGCCTGTGACCGACCCGGTCGTCGACCTCGAGCTCGACTGCCGCGGGCTGCTCTGCCCGCTGCCGGTCATCGAGCTCGGCAAGCGGTACGCCGAGGTGCCCGTCGGCGGGGTGGTCGCGGTGCTGGCCGACGACGTGGCGGCGCGCACCGACATCCCGGCGTGGTGCCGGATGCGCGGCCAGGACTACCTCGGCGAGGACCCGACGGGGCGCTACCTGGTGCGCCGGGTCGGCCCCTAGCGGTCAGCCGAGCGACTTGAGGTGCGGCTGCACGTCGGCGGCCGCGTCCGCGCCGTACGAGTGCTCGAGGCGCGCGAGGAACTGCGCCGGGGTGAAGGTGTACTCCTGGGTGCCGACCGTCTCGACGACGTACGCCGCGAGGACGCACCCGACCTGCGCGGCCCGCTCGTGCTCGAGACCCCAGGCCAGCGCGGCCAGGAAGCCGGAGCGGAAGGCGTCGCCCACGCCGGTGGGCTCGACCGCGGAGACGTCCTTGGCGGCGGGGAGCACGATCGGCTCCTCGCCGCGCCGCTGCACCCGGACGCCGTCCTTGCCGAGGGTGGTGACCTGCACGCCGACCCGGTCGAGGACCTCGTCGGCCGTCCAGCCGGTCTTCTGCTCGATCATGTGCGACTCGTACTCGTTCGAGAAGAGGATCGCGGCACCGTCGATGAGGTCGCGGATCAGCTCCCCGTCGCTGAAGGCCAGCTGCTGGCTCGGGTCGGCGATGAAGGCGTAGCCGCGCTGACGGCACTCCTCGGTGTGCCGGAGCATGCCGTCGGGGTCGTCGGCACCGATGAGGACGTACTCCGGCTCGCCCACGCGGGCGACGACCGGGCCGAGCTCGATCAGCCGGGCCTCGCTCATCGCGCCGGGGTAGAACGAGGCGATCTGCGCACCGGTCGGGTCGGTGGTGCACACGAAGCGCGCGGTGTGGCGGGTCTCGGAGATCCGCACGTGCGAGCAGTTGACGCCGTGCCGCTCCAGCCAGGAGCGGTAGTCGGCGAAGTCCTCACCGGCCGCGCCGACCAGCACCGGCCGCAGCCCGAGCTGGCCGAGGCCGAAGCACATGTTGGCCGCGACGCCGCCGCGCCGGATCTCCAGGTCGTCGACGAGGAAGGACAGCGAGATCTTGTCCAGCTGCTCGACCACGAGGGAGTCGCGGAACTTGCCCTGGAAGCTCATCAGGTGGTCGGTGGCGATGGAGCCGGCGATCAGCAGAGACACGACACGGAAGACTACCGATCGGTACCCGTAGGACTACCTTCGAGTAGCCCCTAGCGTCGTGACATGACCTCCACGCACCCCGGCCAGCGCCTCGCGTACGACGAGATCTCGACCCCGGCCGAGATGGGCGCGGACTGCCTCGCCGTCCAGGCCGCCCTGACCCGGCCGCTCAGCGCGGCCGCCCGCCACCTCTCGGCCGAGCAGACCAAGCGGGACATCCAGGTCCCCGAGGCCGCCGCCCGCCTGGCCCAGGCCATCTACGGGGAGTGACCTGAACGCACGAAGGCCCCGCTCCGGCAAGCCGGAGCGGGGCCTTCGACGTTCAGCTCTGGGTCAGCTCAGTGGAAGCTGTCGCCGCAGGCGCAGGAGCCGGTGGCGTTGGGGTTGTCGATCGTGAAGCCCTGCTTCTCGATCGAGTCCACGAAGTCGATCATCGCGCCGTTGAGGTAGGGGACGCTCATCCGGTCGACGACGACGGACACGCCGTCGAAGTCGGTGACGACGTCACCGTCGAGGCTGCGCTCGTCGAAGAAGAGCTGGTAGCGGAGGCCGGAGCAACCGCCCGGCTGCACGGAGATGCGCAGCGACAGGTCGTCGCGGCCCTCCTGCTCGAGGAGGCTCTTCACCTTCGAGGCGGCCACGGAGCTCAGGTTGATCGAGTCGGTACGGCGCTCGGTGGTGGTCTCGACCTGCTCGGTCATGTGCGTTCTCCCAAGGTCGACGGAGGTCTGTTACTGGCTCCAATGGTCGCACACGGGCGGTTATTCCCGGGACCAGCTGCGGGCGACGCGCTCCGCGAGGTCCGCGAGCGACCCGGCCGGGTCGGCGAACGCGCGGTCCTCCCCCACCAGGTCGACCAGGGAGTACGCCGACTCCACGCCGAGCGCCCGCATCTCCCGCGAGCCGACCAGGACCTGCCCCGCCAGCGCGACGCAGGGGCGGACCGCCTCGGCCGCGATCTCGGCCACGCCGTACGGCACCTTGCCGGAGCGGCTGGAGAAGTCGAAGGCACCCTCGCCGGTGAGCACCAGGTCGGCGGCGCGGGCCCGGTCGGCCAGCCCGACGGCGGCGGCGACCAGGCCGATCCCGGGTTCGCGGGTGGCGCCGAGGAGCAGCAGCGCGAAGCCGAGCCCACCGGCGGCGCCCGCGCCCTTCTCCAGGGCGGTCCGCCGGTCGGTCGCGGCGGCGAGCTCCTCGAGCCGGCCGTCGAGCTCGGGCAGCCGGTCCTCGGCGACCCCCTTCTGGGGCCCGAAGACCTTGGTGGCCCCGAACAGCCCGGTCAGCGGGTTGTCGACGTCGGAGGCGGCGACCAGCTCGACGCCCACCGCCGGAAGCGCGACCGACGAGACGCCCTCCAGCGCGAGGGGCCCCGCGTCGAGCGGGCGGTCGGCGGTCGCCCCGAGGGCGGCCAGCAGCCCGGCGCCGCCGTCGTTGGTGCCGCTGCCGCCCAGCCCGACCACCACGCGGGTGGCGCCGGCCTCGACAGCCGACCGCACCAGCTCCCCCACGCCGTACGACGACGCCGTCTCGGCGCCCTCGGCGCCGGTGAGGTGCAGGCCGCACGCCTGGGCCGACTCGACGTACGCCGTCGTCCCGACCAGCAGCACGCTGCCGGGGGTCGGCTCGCCGTGCGGGCCGCGGACGGTCACCGCCAGCAGCTCGCCGCCGAGCGCGGCGTGGAGGACGTCGACGAAGCCCGGCCCGCCGTCCGACATCGGAGCGAGGTCGAGCTCGTCGGCCGGCGCGCGGCGGGCCCACCCCGACGCGATCGCCTGGGCGGCCTCGACCGCGGTGAGGGTGCCGGCGAACTTGTCGGGCGCCACCAGAACTCGCATGCGCGCATTCTGGCGCGACCCCTACGGTGGCGGCGTGACCGACCTGCTGATCCGGCCGATGACCCCCGACGACGTGCCGGGCGCGGAGCGGGTCAGCGACGCGGCGTTCTACGAGCTCGACGTGCGGCTGCGCCGCGCGAGCGACCCCGAGCCCGAGCACCGCTCCGAGCGGCACCGGGCCTCGTGGATCGGCCGGACCCGCCACCTCGTCGAGCACGACCCGGGCGGCTGCTGGGTCGCCGAGGACGAGACCGGCCTGGTCGGCATGGCCAGCTCGCTGCGCCGCGAGTCGATGTGGTGCCTGGCGACGTACGCCGTGCTGCCGGGTCGCCAGGGCCAGGGCATCGGCGCGCCGCTGCTGGCCGCGGCGCTCGAGCACTCCCGCGGCTGCAGCCGCGGCATGCTGTCCTCGTCGTCCGACCCCACCGCGGCGCGCGTCTACCGCCGCGCAGGCTTCGACCTGCACCCGCAGATGTTCCTCACGGGCACCGTGGACCGGGCCGTGCTGCCGGTCGTCGAGAAGGTCCGCGACGGCTCGGCCGCCGACCGCGACCTGCTCGACTCCCTCGACCGGGCCACCCGCGGCGCCGCGCACGGTGTCGACCACGAGCTGATGGGGGCCTCGTGGCGGCTGCTGGTCTCCGACACGACCACCGGGTCGGGCTACACCTACCTCGACGAGCGCGGCCGCGTCGCACTGCTCGCCGCGACGAACCGGCGTACGGCGACCCGGCTGCTGTGGGCGGCCCTCGCCGAGGCGCCCGACCGCGCGGCCGTGCCGCACGTGACGGGCGCCAACCAGTGGGCCGTCGACGTGGGGCTGGCGGCCGGTCTCCGGCTGCACCAGGAGGGCTACCTCGCGCTGCGCGGGATGAAGCCGCCCGCGCCGTACGTTCACAACGGTGCACTGCTCTGAGCCGCCCCACACCGAGCAAATAGGATGGACGCCATGACGACCGTCGACCTCCCGCTGCTGCCGCTCGGCCGCGGCACCGACCTCTCCAGCGAGCGCGGCGTCGAGTGCCCGGGCGACCTGCCCGCCGCATCCGACCCGGACCTGGTGGCCCGGGCGCAGGCGGCGAAGGCCGCGCTCGGCGACAAGGTGTTCGTGCTCGGTCACCACTACCAGCGCGACGAGGTCATCCAGTTCGCCGACGTCACCGGCGACTCCTTCAAGCTCGCGCGCGACGCGGCGGCCCGGCCGGAGGCCGAGTACATCGTCTTCTGCGGCGTGCACTTCATGGCCGAGTCGGCCGACATCCTCACCGGCCCCGACCAGCAGGTGATCCTGCCCGACCTCGCGGCCGGCTGCTCGATGGCCGACATGGCCCGGCTCACCCAGGTCGAGATGGCGTGGGAGGCGATGGCCGAGGCCGGGATCGCCGCGTCGGTCGTCCCGGTGACCTACATGAACTCCTCGGCCGACATCAAGGCGTTCTGCGGCCGCAACGGCGGCGTCGTGTGCACCTCCAGCAACGCCGAGACCGCGCTGACCTGGGCGTTCGAGCAGCACGGACCGGACACCAAGGTCCTCTTCCTCCCCGACCAGCACCTCGGGCGCAACACCGCGGTGCTGCAGATGGGCTACTCGCTCGACGACTGCGTGGTCTGGGACCCGCACCGCCCGCACGGCGGCCTGACCGACGAGCAGCTGCGCGACGCGAAGATGATCCTCTGGAAGGGCCACTGCTCGGTCCACGGGCGCTTCTCCCCCGAGGTCGTCGACGCGCTGCGCGCGGAGATCCCCGACATCAACATCCTGGTGCACCCCGAGTGCCGCCACGAGGTCGTGCTCAAGGCCGACCTGGTCGGGTCGACGGAGTTCATCATCAAGACGATCGAGGCCGCGCCGGCGGGCTCGGCCTGGGCGATCGGCACCGAGCTCAACCTCGTGAAGCGGCTCGCGGCGGCCCACCCCGACAAGCGGATCGTCTTCCTCGACAAGACCGTCTGCTACTGCTCGACGATGAACCGCATCGACCTTCCCCACTTCGTGTGGGCGATGGAGTCGCTGGTCGCGGGCACGGTCGTCAACCGGATCGAGGTCGACCCCGACACCGAGCGGTGGGCGCTGCTCGCGCTCGAGCGGATGCTCGCCCTGCCCGGCAGGACCGCCAAGGACTGACCCGGCAGCAGCTGCACGCCGACCCGGCGATCAGTTCCTGCCAGGTCAGCCCTCGGGCAGCTCGAACCAGGCGCAGGTGCCGCCGTACGGCGCGTCCGCGAGGCCGATCCGGCCGCCGTGCGCCTCGATGATCCGGCGGCAGGTCGACAGCCCGATGCCGGACCCCTCGACCTCCTCGTCGATGCGCGCCAGCGGCAGGAACACCCGCTCGCGCTGGTCCTCGGGGATGCCGGGACCGCGGTCGCAGATGACGATCCGCCAGCGCTCGCCCGTGCGGGAGCTGTCGATCTCGATGTGGGGCGGGGCGCCGGCGCGGGTGAACTTGGCGGCGTTGGCGACGAGGTTCTGCACCACGGCGCGGAGCTGGACCGCGTCACCGAGGATGGTCGGCAGGTCGCCGACCATCACGGTGGCGTCGGACAACGGGACCGCGAGGTCCTCGAGCGCGTCACGGACGACGGCGGCGAAGTCGACCGGCCCGCGCTGGAGCTCGCCGCCGACGCGGGCGAACTTGAGCAGGTCGTCGATGAGGCTCTGCATCCGGTCGGCGCCGCCGATCGCCCGCTTGAGGAGGAACGCGAGGTCCTCGTCGCCGTCGATCTCCTCGTCCATCATCTTCAGCGACATCGAGACCGCGGTCAGCGGGTTGCGCAGGTCGTGGCTGACCTGGCCGGCGAACGCCGCCAGCGCCTCGTTGGAGCGCTTGAGCTCACGGGTGCGCAGCTCGAGCTCGAGGAGGTCGACGACCCGGGCCGCCAGCGAGACCAGCGCCTGCTCCTGCTCGTCGGTCAGCGTGCGCGGCACCTCGTCGAAGACGCACAGCGTGCCGATCACGACGCCCTCCGGGGTGACCAGCTGGTGGGTGGCGTAGAAGCGGACGTTGCCGATCACGCCGGTCACGAACGGGTTGTCGGCGAAGCGCGGGTCCTGGGTCGCGTCGGGGACGATGACCGGCGCCCCCGCGTGCAGGACGAGGGCGCACATGGAGTCCTCGCGACTGCACACGGAGGCGTCGAAGCCGTGGGTGGCGATCTGGTGCTGCTCGGTGTCGGTGATCAGGTTGATCGTCGCCATCGGCACCTGCGCCACCTGGGCAGCCACGTCGACGAGGGCGAGCAGGTCCGCCCGAGGCGGCTCGACGAGGACGCGGTACTTGTCGATCTGGGCGACCCGCGACTCGTCCCCCATGAGAGTCGTCACGTCCGAAATTCTGCCACGGCCGCCACCCCGCGGTCATCAGCCCGGGAAGCCACCCCCTCCGGAGGGCGGGCTGAACCCGCTGCCCCCGCTGGGGAAGCCGCCGCCACCGCCGCTGAAGCCGCCGCCGCCGAACCCGCCCTGGTTGGTGCTGCTGTCGTCGGTGGTCGGCAGCGCCTCCTTGAGGTCCGCGAGCACGACCTCGTCGCCGGCCTCGAGCCCATCGGTGACCTCGACCGTGGTGGCACCGACGACGCCGGTGGTGACCCGGGTGCGGGTCGCCTCGCCGTCGTCGCCGACCACCATGACCACCCCGTCGCTCACCGCCGAGGCCGGCACCGTCACGACGTCCGTCGCCGTACCGGTGACGATCGAGACGGAGGCGTTGAGACCCGTCGCGATGTCGAGGTCCTTCTTCTTCAGGGTGATGGTGACCGGGTACGTCGAGGAGTCGTCGGGCACCGTGCTGATCTGCGTCACGGTCCCCACCAGCTCCTGGTCCGACCCGGCCGGCGTCGCGGTCGCGGTCTGGCCGACCTCCAGCTGCTGCACCTCGCTGCTGCTGGCGTCGACCTGGACCGTGGTGGTGCCCGGCGCGACCACGATGAAGACCTCGGTGCCGGACGAGACGGAGTCGCCCTCGGCGGCGTCGACGGACACCACCTTGCCGGCGAACGGCGCCGTCACCGTCGCGGTGCGCAGCGCCTCCTTCGCGGTGATGACGTCGGCGCGCGCCTGGTCGATCGCCGCCTGGTCCTGGGCCAGGGTCGCGGCGCTGACCGTGGTCGAGCCGCTCATCGACGACGACGAGGACGCCGAGGACGCCGAGGACGCCGACGAGGAGGACGACGCTGCCGAGGCCGATCCGGACCCGGAGGACGCCGGCGACGAGCCACTGCTGCCCGACCCGGACGACTGCTGCTGGCTCCCCTGGCCGCCGGTCGAGGTGTCCGACCCGCCCGAGCCGCCCGAGCCGTCGGAGCCGCCCGAGCTGTCGGAGCCGCCCGACTGACCGCTCTGCTGGAGCGCGGTGATCGCGTCGGTGAGGGTGCCCGAGAGGTCCTCGAGCGCGGTCTGCAGCGCGTCCTGGTCGGTCGAGACCTGCTGCTGGGCCGTCTGGACGGCGGTCAGCGCGTCGCTGCACGCCTGGTTGGTCGCGTCGTCGCCGGTCCCGGTGCCCGGGTCGGTGGTGGCACCGTCGGTCGGGTCCGTGGTGGGGTCGTCGGACGGGTCGCCCGGGTCGGTCGAGAACGCGTCGGTGCAGGCGGTCTGCTGGGCGGCGAGAGCGTCCTGGGCGGCGGTGAGCGAGGCGCTCACGGTGCTCTGGGCGTCGACCACCGCCTGCTGCTCGGCGGCCAGCTCGGCCAGGGCGTCCGACAGTCCCCCGTCGTCGGTCGGCGTGGTCGGGTCGTCCGTCGGGGTGTCCGTCGGGGTGTCCGTGGCCGTGTCGGTCGGGGTGGACTGCCCGCCGGTCGACGGGGTCGTCGTACCGCCACCGGAGCTCGAGCCGGTGCTGGAGCTGGAGCTGGCCGAGCTCACGGTGTCGGCCTGGGCGTCCTCGTCGGACTCGAGCTGGGCGCGGGCCGAGGCGAGCGTGGCCCGCGCCTGCTGGAGCGTCTTGCGCAGGCTGGTGTCGTCGAGCTCGCCGAGCACCTCCCCCGCCTTGACCGTCTGGCCGGCCTTGACGGTGATCGACTCGATCGTGCCGGAGGTCGCGAACGCGAGGTCGGCACGGCCCGCGGGCTCGACGCTGCCGGACACGTCGAGGGTCTGCTCGACGTCGCCGGTGGTCGCCGACGTGGTGCGGTAGGACGGTGCGTCCGCGTTGGCGGCGTAGGCCGCGTAGCCGACGCCGACCACCGCGACCACGACGCCGCCCGCGATCACGCGGCGGGCGCGTCGGCCCGGACGACGCATGCGGGAGATGTTCACGACGCGGCCCCGGGAGCGCCGCCGCCGAAGCCGCCGGTGCACGCACCGTCGACCGCCTTGGTCACGCTGATCGAGGTCGCGGTCAGCGCCCCGGTGTCGTCGGTGTCGCCCTGAGCGGTCACGCACACGCCCGTCTTCACCGCGGAGGCCGTGGCGTCGCCGGTGGTCGTGTACGTCGTGTCGCCGGTGACCGTGACGGCCACGTCGACCGGGTCGGCCGAGGCCGAGGCGTCGCCCATGGCCGGCGTCGTCGCCGAGACGGTGAACCCGTCGCCGCTCACCGCGGTGACCTCGCCGAAGGTGCCGCCGCCGAAGCCGCCGCGACCGCCCTGCGCCATGTCGGTCGGCATGTCCGAGGGCATGTCGGTCGGCATGTCGCTGGGCGCCCCCGACGGCATCTCGCCGCCGCCCGGCATGCCGCCGCCTCCGCCGCCGAACCCGGTGCTGCAGCTGCCGTCGTCGCTCGCGGCGACGATGCGCACGCTGGCCGCGGTGACCTCGGTGGCCTGCTCGGTGGAGTCCGAGCCGCTGTCGTCGGCGCTGGTGACCATCACGCACGAGCCGACCTTGACGTCGGAGAGCGTGGCGTCGACCTGCTGGGTGAAGGTCGTGTCGGAGGTCCAGGAGACCGCGACCTGGCCGGACTGGGCGTTCTGCACCTGGGCGGTCTTGCCGCTGACCGCGGCGACCAGGCCCGAGGCGCCCGGGAAGCCGCCAGCACCGGCGCCCTGCTGCTGCCCGGCCTGGGCCGTGCTCTGGTCACTCGCGGTCGAGGAGTCGTCGGAGGAGCCGCCGCAGGCGGCCAGCGAGGCCAGCAGCAGCACCGAGGAGGCGGTCGCGAGGGTGACGCGGGAGAGGTTCATCGAGGTTCCTTTCACTCGCTCCGCAGAGCGTCGATGGGGGTCAGGCGGGCGGCACGGCTGGCGGGGTACACGCCGAACCCGACGCCGAGGGCGAGGGAGGTGGCCAGGGCGGCCCCGGTCGCGAAGGCCGAGAGGGTGACCGGCTGGTCGATGATCGAGGGCAGCACCCACGAGCCGACGACGCCGATCAGCACACCGGCGATGCCGCCGGCCAGCCCCAGCATCGAGGCCTCCACGAGGAACTGCCGCCCGATCACGCTCGGCGTCGCGCCGAGCGCCTTGCGCAGGCCGATCTCGCGGATCCGCTCGGTGACGGAGACGAGCATGATGTTCATGACGCCGACGCCGCCGACGAGCAGGGAGATCGCCGCGACACCGGTGAGCAGCACGGTGAGGGTCTCGTTGGTCGAGTTGGCCGTCTCCACCAGCGAGTCCTGCGTGGAGATGCTGAAGTCCGCGTCGCTCGCGGCCACGCCGTGCCGGGTCAGGAGCAGGCTCTGGACCTCCTGGTACGCCGCGCTCAGCGTGTCCGCCGAGGTGGCCTCGACGTAGATCGTCGAGACGGCGTTGTCGGTCGAGCCGGTGAGCGACTTCGCGGTGCTGATCGGGACCACGGCCTGGTCGTCCTCCGACGTACCCGTCGAGGAGGCGCCGCTGGAGTCGAGGACCCCGATCACGGTGAGCTGGCGGCCGCCGATGCTGACGGTCTGGCCGACCGGGTTGGCCGCGGTCGGCCCGGTGAAGAGCTCGCTGGCGGTGTCCGGGCCGAGCACGACGACGTCGGCGCCCTTCGCCAGCTCCTCGGCGGTGAAGAACCGGCCGGCCTCGAGGGTGCGGGTGCGCACGTCGAGCCAGCTGGGCGTCGTCCCGACGACCGAGGTCGTCCAGTTGGTCTCACCCGCCGCCACCGCCGCGTTGGTGCTCGTGGTGGCGGCGACCTTCTCGGCGTCGGGCACGACGCTGTCCTCACCGATCGCGGAGGCGTCGTCGAGGGTCAGTGTGGTGGCCGAGCCGAAGCCGCCACGGACGCCGGAGGAGTCGGTGGTGCTGCCCGGCGACACGATGAGCAGGTTGCTGCCGAGGGCGTCGATCTCGTCCTTGACCTCCTTCTGCGCTCCCTGACCGAAGCCGACGGTGAGGATGACGGAGGCGATGCCGATGACGATGCCGAGCATGGTGAGGATGGAGCGCATCCGGTGCGCACGGACCGCCTCTGCGCCGGCGCGGACGGTCTCGAGCCAGTTCACACGATCACCCCGGCACGGGCGGTCGGCACGTCGGAGGTGATCTCGCCGTCCGCGATGACGAGGTTGCGCTGGGCGCGTTCGGCGACCTCGTGCTCGTGCGTGATCAGCACGATGGTGCGACCGCTCGCGTGGAGCTCGTCGAGGAGCCCGAGGACGTCCGCGGTCGAGCGGGAGTCCAGGTTGCCGGTCGGCTCGTCGGCCAGGATCATCGCCGGCTCGGTCACCAGCGCGCGGGCCACGGCCACGCGCTGCTGCTGACCACCGGACAGCTCGCCGGGACGGTTGTCCACCCGGTCCCCCAGGCCCACCCGCTCCAGGGCGCGGACGGCCCTGGCCCTGCGGTCGGCCCGCGGGACCCCGGCGTAGATGAGCGGCAGCTCGACGTTGCGCCAGGCGGAGAGGCTGGCCAGCAGGTTGAACTGCTGGAAGACGAAGCCGATCCGCTTGTTGCGGACCTCGGCGAGCTGGGTCTCGGTCATCTGGGAGACGTCCTCGCCGGCCAGGAGGTAGTGGCCCTCGGTCGGGTTGTCGAGACAGCCGAGGATGTTCATCAGCGTCGACTTGCCGGAGCCCGAGGGGCCGATGACGGCGACGTACTCGCCCTCGGCGATGTCGGTGTCGATGCCGCGCAGCGCCTCGAACTCGATGGTGCCGCTGCGGTAGGTCTTGCGGATCGCGGTGAGCTCGATGATGGGCTCGCTCGTCACTGGCCACCACCCGGCATCTGACCGCCCCCGCCCATCTGGCTGACGTCCGGCATCTGGCCGCCGCCGGGGAAGCCCTCCTGCTGCTGCTCGCCGGTGCTGCCGCTGCCGGTCGGCATGGTGAAGCCCGGGATGACGACCGTGTCGCCCTCCTCCAGGCCCTTCGTGACCTCGGTCGACATGCCGTAGGCCTCGCCGGTCTCGACCGCGGTCTTGACCTCCTTGCCGTCGACGACCTTCGTCACGTAGGTCGCGCCGTCCTCGGTGGTGAGCGCGCGGCTCGGGACGGTGAGGACGTCCTCCACCTGCTTGACCACGATCGAGGCGGTCGCGGAGACCCCGGCGTAGAGGTCCTTCTGCTTGCCGGTCACCTCGATGGTGACCGGGAAGACCGCGGCGCCGCTGTCGTTGGTCTGCGCGACGAGGCCGACCTCGGAGACGGTGCCGTAGACGGTGTCGTCGACACCGGTGGCGGTGATCTCCGCCTGGAGGCCCTTCTTGAGCTGGTCGGCGTCCTCGGCGGCCACGGTCGCGTCGACGACGAAGGAGCTGGTCGAGACGATGCTGATCGTGCCGCTGGTGTCGGTGGTGCTGCTCGAGCTGCTGGAGTCGGACATGCCGGTGCTGGACGAGCTGGAGGAGCTCGAGCTCGACGAGCCGACGCTGTCGCCCTTCTTGATCCCGACGTCGGTGACGGTGCCGGACACGGTCGCCCGCAGGGTGGCGTCGTCGACGGCCTCACGGGCGTCGGCGAGCGTGGCGCGGGCGGAGACGATGTTGGCCTTGTCGGCCGCGATCTGCACGTCGCTGGCGTCGTCGTCGTAGTCGTCGTCGAGCTGGGTGATCGCCGCGTCGAGCGAGCTGGCCGCGGCGGTCCGGGTGGCGACCAGCGCCTCCCGGTCGACGGTCGCGAGCACGTCACCCTTCTTGACGGTGTCGCCCTCGTCGACCGCGACCCGGGTCACGGTGCCGGAGACCGCGAAGCTGTCGTCGGCGGTACGCCGGGCGGCGATCGTGCCGTCCGCGGACACGGTCTGCTGGATGGTCTGGCTGCTGACGGTCTCCGTCGTGCTGCTGGCCGCCGCGGACGAGTCGTCCTTGGTCAGCAGCCACACGCCGCTGCCGGCGGCGACCACGAGCACGAGCGGGATGAGGAGCCAGGCGCGTCGCCGGCCGCGAAGTCTTTTCCACACGCCGCACACCCTCGCGAGGCGGGCTGTGCCGGTGGTGGGGTCTTCCTGTGGGCGACCTGTGGGGCGGGAGTTTCGTCGGAGCACCCGGGGCCGCGGGCGACCGGGTACGGCGCGATCCGAGCCGGCTCAGAGGCCGGGGGCGCCCCAGACGGCCAGCCAGCGGCTCAGGTCCTGCTCCATCGGCAGCTCGCCGGCCAGGGTGTCGCGCAGCTGGATCTCCAGCAGGTTGTCGCGCCGCCTGTCCCCGCCGGCAGCCGGGGCGAACGGGTAGAAGGTGCCCTGCTTGTAGAGGTAGACGAGCCCGACCGGTCGTCCGTCCGCCCCGGCGAACGGCACCAGCGAGCAGAGCAGGCCCGGGCCGAAGCCGTGCTCCTCGAGCGAGGCGTTGACGGCGTGCAGGTCGGTCATCAGGTCGCCGATGCCGGCCTCGTCCTCCGGGTCGTCGTGGACGACCAGCCAGGTGAAGCCGAACTCGTCCTGCCGGATCTCGACGTCCGGCTCGTCCGGGTCGGCGTTGAGCAGCTCGACGACCTCGGCCTGCACCTGGGCGAACGCGGCGCCGGTCGCGGCGCGGTAGCAGACCGACCCGGTGCCGGTCGGCGTCAGCCCGAGCGTCGTCTCGAGGGTGATCGCCGCGCTCGGGACCAGGAAGAGCGAGTCGAGGCGCGCGGGCTTGGGCCGGCTCCGCCCGGTGATGACGTCCCAGAGACCCATCAGGCGGGGCCTAGGCGGGCCGGTTCAGCTCGGCGCGGATCTTCGCCAGCTGCTCCAGCCGCTGCTCGAGGGTCGGGTGGGTCGAGGTGAGGGTCTTCAGCGAGACGCCGTGGACGGCGGGGGCGATGAAGAAGGCGTTCATCGCCTGCGACGAGCGCAGGTCGCGCTCGGGGATGGTGTTGATCTCGCCGGTGATCTTCTGCAGCGCCGAGGCGAGCGCCTCGGGCTTCATCGTCAGGTAGGCGCCGGCCCGGTCGGCCGACAGCTCGCGGTAGCGCGAGAGGAGCTTGAGGAGCAGGAAGCTGACGGCGTAGGTGACCAGGCTGACCACCAGCACGACCAGCCACACCGGGAGCCCGCCGTTGTTGTCGCGGCGGTTGCCGCCGAAGATCGCGCCGTACTGCGCGCCCCGGCTGAGCATCCCGGCGACGATGCCGGCCGAGGACGCGACGGTCATGACGAGCACGTCGCGGTGGGCGACGTGCGAGAGCTCGTGGGCGAGGACCCCTTCGAGCTCCTCGGCGTCGAGCCGGCGCAGGATGCCCGTGGTGACCACGACGACCGAGCGCTGGGGCGAGCGGCCGGTGGCGAAGGCGTTGGGGACGTCGGTGTCGGCGATCCCGACCCGCGGCTTCGGCATGTCGGCGAGCGCGCAGAGCCGGTCGATCATGCCGTGCAGCTCGGGCGCCTCCTGCGGGCTGACCTCGCGGGCGCGCATCGCCTTCATCGCGACGGTGTCGGAGTTGTACCACTGGAACCAGACGATCCCGAGGCCGATGATCGCGATGAACGGTGCCCAGCCCACGGGCATGACCGCGATCAGGATCGCGATGATGCCGACGAAGAGCGCGCCGAGCAGGAAGATGACCGTGGTCATCCGGGCGGTCAGCCCGGCGTCACCGACGAAGCGCGTACGTGCCATGAACCCATTCTCCGGGGCGGCCCAAGCGGTGCGTCAGGCGGAGTCGCCCTCGGCCTTCTTCTCCGTCACCTGCTGGGGCTCCGCCGCCAGGAGGTCGCCGCCGTCCTCGCCGGCCTCGATCGCCTGCGGGGTCGAGCCGGCCTTGAGCCGGGCCAGCTCGGCCTCGACGTCGGCCTGGGAGCTCATCGCCTCGAGCTCGCGGGAGATGTCGTCGCCGCCGGCGGTCGCGGTCACGTCGTCGAGCGCGCCGGAGGCGATCAGCTCGTCGATCGCGCCGGCCCGGGCCTGCATCTGCGCGGTCTTGTCCTCGGCCCGCTGGATCGCCTGGCCGACGTCGCCGAGCTCGTCGCCGATGCCCGACACCGCCTCGTTGATCCGGGTCTGCGCCTCGGCGGCGGTGTACGTCGCCTTGATCGTCTCCTTGCGGGTGCGGAAGGCCTCGACCTTCGCCTGCAGTCGCTGCTGGGCGAGCGTCAGCTTCTCCTCCTCACCCTGGAGCTGCGCGAGCTGGGTCTGCAGGTCGGCGATCTGCGTGGTGAGGCCGGACTTGCGGGTCAGCGCCTCGCGGGCGAGGTCCTCGCGGTCCATGGTGATGGCCTTCTCGGCCTGACCCTGGAGCTTGGCCGACTGCTGCTCGAGCTGGCCGATCTGCAGCTCGACCCGCTTGCGGCTGGTCGCGACGTCCGCGACCCCGCGGCGTACCTTCGAGAGGAGTTCGAGCTGCTTCTGATAGCTGTAGTCGAGCGTCTCGCGCGGGTCCTCGGCGCGGTCGAGTGCCTTGCTGGCCTTCGACTTGAAGATCAGGGTGAAGCGCTGCCACAAGCCCATCGAGCTGGTCCCTCTCCGAACGTCCGACGTCTGGACCCCAACCCTAGGCGGTGCGACCCAATCGGGGAACGGGCGGCGCCGGTAGGCTGGGGACGCGGCCACGTCGGCCGCTCCCCCGTCGTGCCCGCCCGTCGTACCTGAAGGTCAAGCGTGTTCCGTCGCAACAAGTCCGAGACCGTCACCTCCACCGCCGTCACCGACAAGGTCGGTGGCAAGGGTCGGCCCACGCCGACCCGCAAGGAGGCCGAGGCCGCCGCGAAGGCGCGCGCCAAGGTGCCGCGGACCCGCAAGGAGCAGGCGGCGGCGTCCCGCGTGCAGCGGTCGGAGTCGAGCAAGACGGTCCGCCAGGCGATGAAGGACGGCGACGAGCGCTACTACCCCGCGCGGGACCGCGGCCCCGTCCGCCGCTTCGTGCGCGACTTCATCGACTGCCGCTTCTCGCTCATCGAGCTGGTCATCCCGCTGCTGCTGGTGACCATGCTGCTCGGCTACTCCGGCAACGCGACGCTCCGCGCCTGGGGCAACACGCTGCTGCTCGTCACCGTGCTCGCCGTGGTCGGCGACATGATCTGGCTGCGCTTCCGGCTGCGCCGCGAGCTGGCGCGCCGCTTCCCCGACCAGTCCACCAAGGGCCTGACCTACTACGCGATCACGCGCGCGCTGCAGATGAAGTTCATGCGGCTGCCGAAGGCGCAGGTCCGCATCGGGCAGCAGCTGCCCGAGCAGTACAAGTAGCCCCTACCGGTTCATCAGGTCGCGCCGGCGTACCTGCTGGGTCTTGGCGGGGTCCCGCTCGACCACGTCGCCGACGACCTCGTCGATCGCCGTCAGCGTCGCCTCGTCGAGGCGTACGCCGGCGGCGCGAGCGTTGTCGGTGACCTGCTCGGGCCGGCTGGCGCCGATGATCGCGCAGGAGACGTTGTCGTTCTGCAGCACCCACGCGACCGCGAGCTGGGCCATCGTCAGGCCGGCCTCGTCGGCGATCGGGCGGAGCCGCTGCACCCGCTCGAGCACGTCGTCACGCATCCAGCGGCCGACCATGTCGGCGCCGCCCTTGTCGTCGGTGGCGCGGGAGCCCTCCGGCGGCGCCTGGCCGGGCACGTACTTGCCGGTCAGCACGCCCTGCGCGATCGGCGAGAAGACGACCTGGCCGAGACCGAGCTCCTCGCAGGTCGGGACGACCTCGGACTCGATGACCCGCCAGAGCAGGTTGTACTGCGGCTGGTTGGACACCAGCGAGATGCGCAGCTCGCGGGCCAGCTCGTGGGCCGCGCGGATCTGGTCCGCGCGCCACTCCGAGACGCCGATGTAGAGCGCCTTGCCCTGGCGGACGACGTCGGCGAACGCCTCCATCGTCTCCTCGAGCGGCGTCTCGTCGTCGTACCGGTGCGCCTGGTAGACGTCGACGTAGTCGGTCTGCAGCCGCTTCAGCGAGCCGTCGATCGACTCGAGGATGTGCTTGCGGGACAGGCCGTGGTCGTTGTGCTTGCCCGGGCCGGTCGGCCAGAAGACCTTGGTGAGGATCTCGAGCCCCTCGCGCCGCTCCCCCTGGAGCGCCCGGCCGAGCACCGACTCGGCCGCGGTGTTGGCGTAGACGTCGGCGGTGTCGAAGGTGGTGATGCCCTCCTCCAGCGCCTGCCGCACGCACGCGACCGCTGCGTCCTCCTCGACCTGCGAGCCGTGGGTGAGCCAGTTGCCGTAGGCGATCTCGGTGATCTTGAGGCCGCTGCGTCCGAGGTTGCGAGTCTCCATAGGTCCGACCCTAGCCAGCGGGGGTGTGGGTTCACCAAGGGATCACGGTGACGCCGCGGGGTGTCGGTTCGCCTCGATCCCTTGGTGAACCCGCGCTCCCCTGGCGGAGCTCACCGAGGGAAGCGCGGGTCCGCCCTCATCCCTTGGTGAACCTGCGGCAGTCGGGGCAGTCGGGGCAGTCGGGGCAGACGGGGCAGCAGCGCCGATCGCGTCAGCCCCAGCGCGGGGTGCGGGCGAGCAGGGCGGAGACGGCGGCGACGCCGGCGGTCGAGGTGCGGAGCACCTCGGCGCCAAGGCGGACCGAGTGGGCGCCGGCGGCGACGTACGCCGCGACCTCGTCGTCGGTGAGCCCGCCCTCGGGGCCGACGACCACGACGATCCGGCCGGCCGTGGGGACCGGCAGGGCGGCCAGCGAGGACGTGGCCTCCTCGTGCAGCACGACGGCCAGGTCCGCCTCGCCCACGAGCGCGACGACGTCGGCGGTCGACGCGAGCTCGGCCACCGAGGGGAACCAGGTGCGCCGCGCCTGCTTGGCCGCCTCGCGGGCGGTCGAGCGCCAGCGGCCGAGGGACTTCGCGGCCCGCTCGCCCTTCCAGACCGCCACGCTGCGCGCGGCCGCCCAGGGGACGACCTCGGCGACGCCGACCTCGGTCAGCACCTCGACGGCCAGCTCGCCGCGGTCGCCCTTCGGGATCGCCTGCACCACCACGATCGCCGGCGCCGGCGCGTCGGAGGATGCCACCGAGCCGACGGTGATCGCGAAGACCCGCTTGCCGGTCGAGGCGACCGGGCCCTGCACCGACCGGCCGGCGCCGTCGGTGAGGACGACCTCCTCGCAGACCCGGAGCCGGCGTACGGCGACCGCGTGGTGTGCCTCGTCGCCCTCGACGACCACCTCGTCACCGACGGCGACGCCGACCAGCGACGGCACCAGGTGGACGGGGAGCGACATCAGCGCCGGCTCAGTGCTGGTTGAAGGCGTCGCGGATCCGGCCGAACATCGACTTCTGCGCCGGACGCACCTGACCGGTCGGCGACTCCTCGTCGCGGATCGCGGCCAGCTCGCGCAGGAGCTCCTCCTGCCGCGGGTCGAGCCGGGTCGGCGTCTCGACGACGACGGTCACGATGAGGTTGCCGCGCCCGCCGCGCAGGCCCGGCACCCCGCGGCCGCGGAGCACGTGCTCGGACCCGGACTGGGTCCCGGCCCGGATGTCGAGCTCGAAGCTGGTCTCGACGCCCGACTCGGACTCCTCGCCCTCGGCCTCGACGACGTCGGCCTCCAACGTCGGGAGGGTGAGCGTGGTGCCGAGCGCCGCGGCGGTCATCGGCAGGGTGACCGTGCAGTGGAGGTCGTTGCCGTGCCGGGTGAAGGTCGAGTGCGGCGCGACGTGGATCTCGACGTAGAGGTCTCCGGCCGGACCGCCGCCCGGGCCGACCTCGCCCTCGCCGGTCAGCTGGACGCGGGTGCCGTCGTCGACGCCCGCCGGGATCTTGACGGTCAGCGTGCGGCGCGAGCGGACCCGTCCATCGCCCGAGCACTCACGGCAGGGGTCCGGGATGATCGTGCCGAAGCCGCGGCAGGCGGCGCACGGACGCAGGGTGCGGATCTCGCCGAGGAACGACCGCTGCACGTGGGCGACCTCGCCCGAGCCGTGGCAGGTCTCGCACGGCACCGGGTGGGTGCCCGGCGCGGCGCCCTCGCCGTGGCAGGTGCTGCACAGCACCGCCGTGTCGACCTTGAGCTCGCGGGTCACGCCGAACGCGGCCTCGGCGAGGTCGACCTCGAGCCGGATCAGCGCGTCCTGGCCGCGCCGCTCGCGTGGCCGCGGGCCACGGCCCTGGCCGCCACCGGCCTGACCGCCGAAGAAGGCGTCCATGATGTCGGTGAAGGAGAAGCCGGCACCCTGGCCGAAGCCGCCGCCGCCCATGCCGCCGAACGGGTCGCCGCCGCGGTCGTACGCCGCCCGCTTCTGCTGGTCCGAGAGCACCTCGTAGGCGCGCGAGATCTCCTTGAAGCGCTCCTGGGCGTCCGGGTCCGGGTTGACGTCGGGGTGGTACTGCCGCGCCAGTCGCCGGTAGGCCTTCTTGATGGTGTCGGCGTCCGCGTCACGGGCGACACCGAGAAGCTCGTACAGGTCCTGACTCACGTGGTTCCTTCGTTGCTGGTGGTGGTACGGGGTGGGGCGGGCGCCGGTCAGGCGCCGTCGAGGATGCGCGACACGTAGCGCGCGACCGCGCGTACGGCGGCCATCGAGCCGGGGTAGTCCATGCGGGTGGGCCCGACGATGCCGAGCCGCGCGAACGCCTCGTCACCCGGGCCGTAGCCGGAGGCGACGACGCTGGTCGAGGAGAGCTCCTGGTAGGGGCCCTCGTGGCCGATCCGGACCGTGAGCGTCTCCCCCGTGCTCGCCTCGCCGAGCAGCTTGAGGAGCACGACGTGCTCCTCGAGCGCCTCGAGCAGCGGGCGTACGGCGGAGTCGAAGCTGTCGCCGTAGCGCGCCAGGTTGGCGGCACCGCCGACGGCGATCCGCTCGTCGGAGCGGTGGTCGGACATCGCCTCGAGGAGGGTGTCCACGACCGCGCGGGTCACCGGGGCCACGGGGCTCGCGTCGTCCTCGGGCACGAGCGCCCGGAGCGCGGTGCCGGCGTCGGCGATGACCTCGCCGAGCGCGGCGCGGTTGACCTCGGTCTTGAGCTCGAGGAGCGCCGCGTCCTCGACGTCCGTGTCGAGCTCGACGAGCCGCTGCTCGACCCGGCCGGTGCTGAGGATCAGCACGACCAGGAGCCGGTTGGGCGCGAGCGCGACCAGCTCGACGTGACGCACGGTCGAGCGCGAGAGCGTGGGGTACTGCACGACGGCGACCTGCCGGGTCAGCTGCGCGAGCAGCCGGACCGAGCGCTGGACCACGTCGTCGAGGTCGACGGCGCCGTCGAGCAGGCTCGCGATGGCCCGCCGCTCGGCGGCGCTCATCGGCTTGACCGTGGTGAGGCGGTCGACGAAGAGCCGGTAGCCCTTGTCGGTGGGCACCCGTCCGGCACTGGTGTGGGGCTGGGTGATGTAGCCCTCGTCCTCCAGCGCCGCCATGTCGTTGCGGACCGTGGCGGGCGAGACGCCCAGCCCGTGCCGCTCGACGAGCGTCTTGGAGCCGACCGGCTCCTCGGTGGCCACGTAGTCCTCCACGATGGCCCGGAGCACGGCCAGCCTGCGCTCCTCCTGCACGCTCGCCTCCTCGACCCGCCAGCCGTCACTGGCACTCGCTTGCCCGGAGTGCCAAGCGTACCCGGCCGCCTTCCGGGCCACATCGTGGACGCCGTACGGCGCGCCGCGGGATCGGCGCGTAGGTTAGCCTTGCCTTACTAGCACCGCAGCCGCAGCTCGAGGAGGACCGGTGACCGCGACCGAGCACCCGACGCAGGGGACCGACGACCCGACCCGCCTGGCCGCCGACGCGCGCAGCATCCTGGCCTGCCCGGCCACGGTGAGCATGGTGATCGAGGGCGAGGCCCGGCTCGTCGACGACGAGGCCGACCTGACCGTGTCCGACCACCACGGCACGCCGACGTTCGTGTGCCGCACGGACTCCCCTGTGGCCCGCGCGGCCGCCGGCAACGCCAGTGCGCTGCTCACCGTCACCAGCGGGCTCGGCCCGCGGGGCGGACCGGACCGGCTCGACTCGCTCACCCTGGCCGGGCGGCTGGAGCGCACCGGCTACGAGCGGTGCGACTGCTGCGACGAGGTGCGCGACGTCGTGTCGCTCGACCTCAGCTTCGTGCTGCTGACCCGCCCGGTCCCGGGCACCCCCCACGGCACCCCGGACCGGCAGCACCGGGTCCCGCTCGAGCAGTTCCGCAGTCATGCGCACCTGCTCAACCGCGGCCATCTCCAGCGTTCGGTGGAGCACGCCAACGAGTGCCACCAGGAGGAGCTGCGCCAGGCGGTGTCCTTCGGCACGAGCACCCGGCCCGCCGAGCTGATCGGCGTCCGGCTCGCCCACCTCACCCCGAGCAACGTCGAGCTCCAGTGGGTCGACGTGGACGGTGCCCACCGACAGGTGCTGACCTTCCCGCGGGCGGCGCGCACGCTGACCGAGCTGGGCGAGATGCTGCGCCGCGGGCTGCACGCCGGGATCTGCTGACCCGGGCGCACAACCCTTCAGCGACCGGTCACTTGGGACCGGGCTTGATGTGGCCCTCGACGTCGTCGTCGGCCTCCACGCGCGGGATCGCCTTGCCGTGGCCCTCGACGTCGTCGTCGGCCTCGACCTTCGGGCCGGGCTTCATGTGGCCCGTGACGTCGTCGTCGGCCTCGACCTTCGGGCCGGGCTTGATGTGGCCGGTGACGTCGTCGAGGTCGTCCGGCGCGGGCTGGAAGTTGCTGGTCATCACTGCCTCCTGGGAGCTTCTCGGCTTCGAACACCGGAAGACTCCCCCGGATCCGTGGGGACTTCTGTCGTACTCCTGACACAACGGAACTGGTCTGGACCACCTACGGTGGTGGGGTGCCGTTCACCGAGGTCGCGGACCGGATCTGGGTCGCGCGCTACGACTGGTTCGACGTCAACGTGACCCTCGTCGGAGGCGCGCGCGGGCTGCTGGTGGTCGACACCCATGCCTCGGGTCTCGCCGCCCGCGAGGTGATCGACGACGTCCGCAGGCTCGGGGTCGGCGACGTCGTCGAGATCGTCAACACCCACGAGCACTTCGACCACACCTTCGGCAACGGCGAGTTCCGCACGTCGTACGGCGAGGTCCCGATCCACGCCCACGAGACCGCCGCCGAGCGGACGGTCGCCGCGGGCGAGCGGATCAAGGGCCTCTACGACGCCGAGCCCGACGACCCGCACCGCGACGAGGTGCAGGCGACGACCATCGTCCCCGCCGACCGGACCTTCTCCTCGGCGATGGCGCTCGACCTCGGCGACCGGTTCGTCGAGCTGGTCCACCCCGGACGCGGCCACACCGGCGGCGACCTGGTGGTGCGCGTGCCGGACGCCGACGTGCTGCTCGCCGGCGACCTGGTCGAGGAGTCGGCGGCCCGCAACGCGGTCCCGGGGTTCGGCGAAGACTGCTACCCCATGGAGTGGCCGCTGAGCCTCGACGTCGTGCTCAGCCTGACCACCGGCTCGACCGTCGTCGTCCCCGGCCACGGGGCCCCCGTCGACCGCGACTTCGTCGAGGACCAGCGCAACGCCATCGGAATCGTCGCCGAGACGATCCGCGACCTGGCCGGCCGCGGTGTCCCCGTCGACCAGGCACTCGCAGCCGCCGACTGGCCCTACCCGCGCGAGGAGCTCGCGGCCGCCGTACGACGCGGCTACGAGCACCTCCCCCGCAGCCAGAAGCGGTTGCCGCTGATCTGAGCTGCCCAGACAGCGCGGTCGGGCTGACCGCCCGCAGGCGGCGTACTTCTCAGGCGACCCCGTCGCTTCTCAGGCGTTGCAACGCCTGAGAAGCGCAGGATTCACCGGTGCACCGGTGAATCCTGCGTATCGAGACCATCACGGGGTACGGACCCGGCATGAGCGAGAACGAGCCGGAGACCGGCATCGCGGACGAGGACCTCCCCGAGGACCTCCAGCCGACCGAGGACAACCCGCTGGCCCAGGACCTCGACGAGGACGCCGAGGGGACCAAGTCCCGCGAGGAGCTCGACGTGCTCGGCGGCAAGACCGCCGAGCAGGACGACGACTCCGGCGACTGACGGCGTGCCCTCCCCGGTCGCGCGGGTGGTCCGACCTAGCGTTGACCGGTGACCTCCGACCGCTACGGCACCGACGTCCTCTCCGGCGACTGGCGCGCCCCGAAGCGCGGGCGCGCGACCGAGGCACCGGCCGAGATCGGCGCGGTCGTCGAGGAGGTCACCACCGACTGGTGCGGCGAGATCGTGGCGGTCGACCGCGACCTCCACACCGTCACGCTCGAGGACCGGCGGCAGAAGCGGCGTACCTTCCCGCTCGGCCCGGGCTTCCTGCTCGAGGGCCGCCCGGTGATCCTGACCGCCCCGGCCCGCGCGGGCGCACCGGCGAAGCCGACACGGACGGCGTCCGGCTCGGTCGCCGTCCACGGCGCCAAGGCGCGGGTGGCCCGGCAGAGCCGGATCTTCGTCGAGGGCCGGCACGACGCCGAGCTGGTCGAGAAGGTGTGGGGCGACGACCTGCGCATCGAGGGCGTCGTGGTCGAGTACCTCGGCGGCGTCGACGACCTCGCCGACGAGCTCCGTGACTTCAAGCCCGCCCCCGAGCGCAAGGTCGGCGTCCTCGTCGACCACCTCGTGCCCGGGTCGAAGGAGAGCCGGATCGCGCAGGGCATCATGCGGTCCGCGGTCGGCCAGCACGTGCTGATCGTGGGCCACCCCTTCATCGACATCTGGGCCGCCGTGAAGCCCGACCGCCTCGGGCTCCAGCGCTGGCCGGACGTGCCGCGCAGCATCGAGTGGAAGAAGGGCATCTGCCAGCAGCTCGGCTGGCCGCACCGCGACCAGGCCGACATCGCCCGCGCCTGGCAGCACATCCTGTCGAAGGTGGGCTCCTACCAGGACCTCGAGCCCGCGCTCCTCGGCCGGGTCGAGGAGCTGATCGACTTCACGACCAGCCCGGCCTGAGCCTGCGAAGGCGGGGCTACCAGGTCGGGAGGTTGAGGGTCTCGGCGCGGACCGAGCCTGCGAGGGACGCGCGAGACGTCTCGAAACCCGCGTCGTCTAACCGTCGGTCGCGTTCGCGCTGAGCGCCTGCAGCACCGCCTTCACCTCGTACGGCGTGAGGTGCGGGTGCTTGCTGCGCACGAGGGCGGCGAGGCCGGCGACGTGCGGGGCCGCGAAGCTGTTGCCGGTGGCGACGGTCGAGCCGTGGTCGAGCCAGGCGACGTCCACGTCGACGCCGTACGCACCGAACTCGGCCGGCGGGCGCGGGTTGGCCAGCAGCTGGTCCGGCCCGGCGACCGGACCGGAGGCGACGGAGAGCACCGAGGAGTACTGCGAGGGGTAGGACGGTCCGGGCAGGTTGTTGACCGCCGAGACCAGCACCGTGCCGGCGAAGAACGCCGCGTCGGCGACCTCGTGCAGCGGCCCGAACATCGTGGCGCTGCGGCTCGACAGCGAGAGGTTGGCGACGTCGATGTCGTGCTCGACCGCCCAGGCGATGCCGGCGCGCAGGATCGAGCCGCGGCCCTTCAGGTTCGAGCCGAGCACCCGCACGCTGACGATCTCGGCGTCCGGCGCCAGGGAGCGGATGATCGCGGCGCACGCCGTGCCGTGGCCGACCAGGTCCTCGTGCGGGCCCTCGATCGTGCGGAAGCCGTACGGCGCCTCGTCGTCCGGCTCGAACGCGACCGCGCCCGCCACCCCGCCGACCCGCGGGTGGTCGGCGTCGACGCCGCTGTCGACCACGGCGACCCGGACGCCGGCACCGGTCGCACCGTCGAGCGCCCAGGCGCGGACGTCGGGGATCGGCAGGCCGCGCACGGTGCCGAGGCGCCCGGCCTCGAACTCCGTCGACCACGCCGGCAGGTCGGGGTCGGTGAGGTGGCCGGCCGCGATCTCCAGGTCGCGCAGCGGCAGCACCGACGACACGTCGCGGTCCGGGTCGAGGACGGTGAGCACCCCTCGGACCGCCCCGTCGGATGCGAAGAACGGCGCGACGAGCAGGTCGTCCGGCACGTAGCCGGTGGACTCGGCGACGTCGCGCGCGAAGCGCGGGTCGGCCCGCACGTCGCGGACGCCCAGTGCCTGGCCCGAGGTCGCGGCCCAGCCGGCGAGCCCGCGGCCGGCCGGCAGCCGCACCCCGAGGATCTCGGCCGAGCCCTCACCGTCGGCGGCGACGTACTCCACGCCGCCGTCCTCGGTGACCAGCGCGCACGAGCACGCGGCCGCCTCCAGTCGGCTCCGCACCTGGGCCACGACCTCGTCGAAGTCCTCCACGGCGGCGAGGTTAGCCCTAGATTGGGGCACTGACCGGAGGGAGTCCGACGTGGCGGGGGGATTGCTCGCAGGTCTGCGCCATCGCGACTTCGCACTCTTCTCCGGCGCGTTCGCGACCTCGGCGATCGGCTCCTGGGCCTACAACGTCGCGCTCGCCGTGTGGTTGGTCCACGAGACCGGCTCCCCCACCTGGATCGCCGCTGCGACCGTCGTGCGGTTCGTGCCCGCGCTGCTGCTCTCGGCGTACGGCGGGGTGCTCGCGGAGCGCTTCGAGCAGACCCGGCTGATGGTGGTGCTCGACCTGGTCTGCGCGGTCGCCATGGCCGCGATGGCGCTCTGCATGGCCGTCGGCGCCCCGCCGGCGGCGGTGCTGCTGTGCGCCGCGATCACCTCCACCGTCGGGATCGCCTACGAGCCGGCCGCGGCGGCGATGACGCCCCGGCTCGTGCCCGAGCGGGACCTCGGGTCCGCCAACGCGCTGCGCAACACCATCGACAACGTCTGCGTGGTCGCGGGGCCGGGCATCGGCGCCGTCCTCCTGCTCGTGGCCGACCCGTGGCTCGCGGTCGCGCTCAACGTGGCCTCGTTCGTGGTCTCCGCCGTGCTCGTGGCGATGATGCGCACCCGCAGCGAGCCGGTCGACGTGACCGAGGGCGGGACCGCCGGCCCCGTCCAGCAGATGCTCGTCGGCGTCCGGACGATCGGCACCTCGTCGACCGCGCTGGTGCTGGTCGGCTTCTGCGTCCTGGCGACCTTCGTCTACGGCCTCGACACCGTGCTCTTCGTGGTGCTCTCCGACGAGCGGCTCGGCACCGGCCCGGAGGGCTACGGCTACCTGCTCGCCGGCCTCGGCGTCGGCGGCGTGCTCGCGGCACCCGTCGTCACCCGCCTCGAGCGGCTCCCCCGCCTCGCCCCCGTGGTGCTGCTCGGCATGGTCGGCTACTGCCTGCCCACGCTGGCCTTCCTCGTGGTCGACCGGCCGAGCGTGGCCTTCGCACTGCAGGTCGTCCGCGGCGCGAGCACGCTCGTCGTCGACGTCCTCGCGATCACCGCGCTCCAGCGCAGCCTCCCGGTCGACGTGCTCGGCCGGGTCTTCGGGGCCTTCAACGCGATCTGCCTGCTGGCGGTGCTGGTCGGTGCCTCGATGGTGCCGCCGATGGTCGACGCGTGGGGTCTCGACGGCGCGCTGTGGTTCGCGAGCGCCGGCATCGCCGTCGTCTCGCTCGCCGGCTGGCCGTGGCTGGCGCGCATGGACCGGCAGGCCGCCGAGCGCCGCGCCGCGCTCGCGCCCGCGATCTCCCTGCTCGATGGCTGCGCCGTCTTCGAGGCCGTCGGCGACGGCGCGATGACCGAGCTCGCCGGGGCCGCGGCGTACGTCGACGTCGCGGCCGGCCACACCGTGATCCGCGCCGGGGAGCCAGCGGACGCGTTCTACGTCGTCGACGCAGGTCTCTACGACGCGACCGGCGCGGGCGACGTGCTGCTCTCGCAGATGGGCGAGGGCGGGTGGTTCGGCGAGATCGGGCTGCTCAACGGCAGCCCACGGACGGCGACCGTGACCGCCAGGACCGACGGCCGGCTGCTCCGCGTCGACGGCCCGGCCTTCCTGGCCGCGCTCACCGAGACGACACCGTCGGCGGCGTTCGTGGACGGCGCCCGGCTCCGGCTCGCCCGGACCAACCCGGGCGACACGCTCACCGAGGCGTGGAAGGCCTGATTGACTGCCTCCATGGAGTGGCCGCTGCTCGCCTCGCTGACCGAGGACGAGCGCACCCAGGTGCTGGGCAGCGCACGGCGGCACCGCTACGACCGTGGCGAGATCCTGGTCCACGAGGGCGAGCCCTCCGACAGCCTCCACCTGGTCGCGACCGGGCGGCTCGCCGTGCGGGTCTCGACCGCCGACGGCGACAACGCCACGATCAACCTGCTGGGCCCGGGCGACTACTTCGGCGAGCTGTCGCTGATCGACGGCCAGCAGCAGGTGCGGACCGCGACGATCGTCGCGCTCGAGCCCGCCGAGACGATGGCACTCTCGGCCTCGGCGTTCCGCGAGCTCCGGCAGCGGCACCCCGCCGCCGACCAGCTCCTGCTGCGCCTGATGGCCCGCCGGATCGACGAGCTGTCGGCGCGGCTCCTCGAGGCGACGTACGACACCCTCGACCGGCGGCTGCACCGCCGCCTGCTCGAGCTCAGCGCCATGTACGGCGCGCAGGGCGCAGTGACCGTCCCGCTCACCCAGGAGCACCTCGCCGAGCTCGTCGGCGGCACCCGTCCGTCGGTCAACGCCATCCTCCAGCGGCTGGCCGCCGACGGCGTGATCGAGCTCGGTCGCGGCCGGGTGACCGTCCTCGACCGGGACCGGCTCGAGGACCTACTGCACTGACGCGGGCGCCAGCGCCTCGTCGAGGCGACGGCTCCAGACGACCGCGCCGAGCCGGTCGTACGACGCCCGCGCCTCCTCGGCCAGCACCCGTGCCTCGTCGGCACGCCCCTGCCCGGCCAGCAGCACCGCCAGGTCGGCCCGACACCGCGCCACCGTGGGCTCGGATCCCCAGCGCAGGCCGGTCTCGACCGCGGTGCGGAGCTGGCGCTCGGCCTCGTCGGCGTCGCCTGCCCGGACTGCCAGGACACCGGCGACATGGGCCCTCCGGGCCTTGAGCCCGATGGTGATCCGGCCGTCGCGGTGGTCGTCGACCCGCTGGCACATGGCGGCCAGCTCGTCCACCGCGCCCGCCTCGAGGGCGACCTCCGAGGCGAGCCACCACACGAAGGTGTAGTCGTCGTAGAGGCCGGTGGCGTCGTACATGAGGTCGGCCGCTGCCCGCGCGACCGCGGGCGCGTCGGGGCCGGCGTCGGTGGCCAGCGCCCGGGCCAGGTCGAGGAAGGCGCGCAGGCTCTCGTCGCCGCCGCCGTCGGACTGCTGGAGCTCGGGCGTGGGCTGCCACTGCTCGCCCCGGGCCCGGGCGACCTGGCCTTCCACCAGGTCGACGATCTCGCGGTCGGAGGCGCCCTCGGCGGCGTGCGACAGCGCGGAGTCCCAGTCGCCGAGGAAGTACTCGGCCATGGCCAGGTTGACGGCCGCGTTGGAGTGCAGGTGCAGCGCGCCGGACTGGCGGCTCGCGGCGAGCGCGTCGACGCCGACCCCGACGGCGCGGGCGGCGTCGTCCGGCGTCCAGGTGACGTTGAGGTTGGCCAGGCTGCGGGAGAGCAGGTCGGTGCGGCCGATCCGGCGGGCGATGCTCGCCGCCGACTCGAAGAGGGCCCGGCCGGCCTCGCGGCTTCCGGTGAGCATGTGGTGGAGGGCCAGGCCGACGTGGCTGTCGGCGATCTCGCCGTCGTCCTCGACCAGCTCGGCGATCCGGGCCTTCTCGTCGACCAGGTCCCGGAAGTCACCGCCGGAGCGGAGCAGCAGCTGGACCAGCACCTTGTTGAGCTCGAGCACGGCCCGGTCGGTGTCGTCGCGGCCGCGGAGCCGCTCGTAGCGCTCGCGGGCCGCGGCGATGCCGGTCTCGAAGTCCGACATCCCGATGCCGGTCGCGTAGGCCTCGACGGTGACCGCCAGGCCGGCGTTGCTCTCGTCGCCGAGCGCGTCGAAGGCCACGCGCGCGAGGCCGGCGTGCTGGAGCGATCCCTCCATGTCGCCGGTGGCCTTCAGCGCCTGGGCGAGGTCGAGCTCGAGGCGGGCGCGGAGCTCGGGCTCGTCGGCACGGTCGAGCGCGGAGCGCAGGTGACCGGCCGCCTCGGCCGGCGCACCGAGCCCGTTGGCGCGGGCCGCGGCCCGGCGCAGCTGCGCGATCGCGGACGCCGTCAGCTCGGGTACGTCGGCGTCCTCCGGCACGGCATCGATCGCCTCGAGGTAGTGCTGCGCGGCGATCGCCGACACGTCCTCGGCCGGCCCACCGTCGCCGAACAGCGCGACCACCGCGAGGTGACCGGCCTTGCGGTCGCGGCGCGACAGCGTGCCGTAGGCGACCTGCTGCACGACCGCCTGCACGAACTGGTACATCCCGAGCTCGGTGCTGAAGCGGTTGGACTCCCGGCGCAGCATCTGCAGCCGGACCAGCGACGCCAGCACCTCGTCGACGTCGGCGACGTCCGGCACGAGCGCGGCGATCGCGTCGCGGTCGAAGGAGCGGCCCACGATGCTGGCCCGGTCCAGGACCCGGCGCTGCTCGGCGGTCAGCTTGTCGAGGCGGGCCGCGACCAGCGCCTGCAGCGAGGCGGGTGCGCCGATGGCGTCGAGGTCGAGCGGGCCGCTGCCCGCGAGGACGTACTGCCCGCCGCGCGGCACGACCAGGTCACGGTCGATGAGCGAGCGGACCGTCTCGACCGCGAAGAGCGGGATGCCCTCCGCGCGACCGACCAGGGCGTCGCGGACCGTCGTGTCGAGGCCGGCGACCAGGCCCTCGAGCAGCTGGCCCATCTCGGGCGCCGGGAGCGGCTCGAGGTGGACCAGCGTGACCCGGCGGTTGGTGACCAGGTCGGGGTTGGCCTCGACGAGGCCGGGCCGGGTCAGCAGCGCCACGAAGCAGGGGAACGTGCCGACCGCGAGCAGGTGCTCGAGGAAGCGGAGCAGTCCGTCGTCGGCGTACTGCGCGTCGTCGACCAGCAGCGTCACGGGGACCTTGCCGTAGGGGCCGACCGCCGTCTCGCTGACGCGGTGCAGGAAGGTGGTCCAGGCGGAGAAGAGCTCCTCACGGGGGTACGACGCGACGCCGCCCGAGCCGAGCAGCACGGCCACCCGGGGCTCGAGCCAGGCGCGCTCCTCGGGATCGAGCCCGAGCTCGTCGAGACCCTCGGCGATCAGGGCCGCCTGGTCGTCGTCGCCGTCCACCCCGACCCCGTCGCCGTGGTTGGCCAGGATCTGCAGCCGGGCGCGGATCGCCTCGGCGAGCGCGTAGAAGGCCACGCCCTCGCCGTACGACAGGCAGCGACCGGTGTGCCACCGGACGTCGCCGCTGAGACCGTCGACGTACTTCTCGAACTCCCAGGCCAGGCGGGACTTCCCGACGCCGGCCTCGCCGTCGACGATCAGCAGGGCCGGGCGCTGGGTCTCCTCGACGCCGTGGAAGAGCTCCTTGACCAGCCGCATCTCGCGGTCGCGGCCGACCAGCGGCGCCTCGAGGCCGTCGGCGCGCTGGGCGCCGCCGACGGCGGCCACGACGGCGCGCACCGACCAGAGCGGCACCGGCTCCAGCTTGCCCTTGAGCTGGTGGCTGCCGGCGTCGACGTAGGTGATCGCCGAGGAGGTGAGCAGCCGGGTGGTCTCGTCGACCCACACCTGACCGGGCGTGGCCGCGGTCTGCACGCGGGCGGCGGTGTTGACCGCGTCGCCCGCGACCATGCCCTCGTGGGTGGCGCCGATGGTGACCGCGACCTCGCCGGTGACGATGCCGACCCGCATCGCGAGGCCGGCGGCCCCGAGGTCGGAGCCCATCGCCGCGATCGTGTTGACCAGCTCCAGACCGGCGCGCACCGCGCGCTCGGCGTCGTCCTCGTGCGCGGTCGGGACGCCCCAGACCGCCATCACCGCGTCGCCGATGAACTTCTCGACCGTCCCGCCGTAGCGGGCGATGATCGCGCGGCACTCGTCGAAGTAGCGCGAGAGCAGCTCGCGCACCTGCTCCTGGTCACGCGACTCCGCGAGCGCGGTGAAGCCGACCATGTCGCCGAAGAGCACGCTCGTGACCCGCCGGGCGACCACCGGCACCGCGGCCGTGGCCGCGGGGGCACCGAGCTCGGCGCCGCAGGAGCTGCAGAAGCGCGAGCCCGGCACGACCTCGGCCTGGCAGTTGCCGCACGTCGACGGCTGCAGGCCGGCGCCGCAGGAGAAGCAGAAGCGCGCGCCGTCCGGCTGACCCGGGACGCCGCAGCTGGAGCAGGTGGTCACGAGCGGCTCAGGGGCGCAGCGGGAGGCCGTTGGCGTCCTTGGCGCTGTCGCCGGCCAGGATGATGATGCCGTCGATCAGGCCCCAGAGGGCACCGACGCCGCAGGTGAGGACCGTGACCACGATCTGCCAGACCCCGGTCTTGGTGTCGCCCATGTAGAAGCGACCGACACCGAAGCCGCCGATGAAGATCTGGAGCAGGCCGGCGACCAGCTTCTGCTTGTCGGAGTAGGGCAGGCCGGTGGCCGGGTGGACGCCGTACGGCGCCTGCGGGCTCGCGCCCCAGGGCATGCCCGGGTAGCCCTGCTGGGGCGGCGGCGGGTAGCCGGGCTGCTGGCCGGGCTGCTGGTAGCCCTGCTGCGGGAACGGCGGCGGGGTGGGCTGGCCGTAGGGCGGCGGGGGCTGCTGTCCCTCGGGCTGCTGCGGCTGCTCCGGCTGCTCGGGGAACTCGGGGCCTTGGGTCATGCGCTCAGGGTAGAGCGCGGCGGGCTACGCGGTCAGCAGGTCGCGCACGATGGCGTCGGCGAGCAGCCGGCCGCGCTGGGTCGGCACCAGCCGGCCGCCCTGCTCGAGGAGCAGGCCGTCGCCGACGAGGGCCGGCACGGCGGCGCGTCCGTCGGCGTCCAGCACGTCGAGCGGGAGCCCCTCCCGGAGCCGCAGCTCGAGCAGCACCCGCTCCACCCGGCGGGTCTCGGAGTCGAGGACCTCGCGGGCGTGGGCCGGGCTGCGGTCGGCGGCGATGCGATCGGCGTACGCCGCGGGGTGCTTGACGTTCCACCAGCGCACGCCGCCGACGTGGGAGTGGGCGCCGGGGCCGACGCCCCACCAGTCGCCGCCGGTCCAGTAGAGGAGGTTGTGGCGGCACCGGCTCGCGTCGTCGCGGGCCCAGTTGGAGACCTCGTACCAGCCGAGGCCGGCGTCGCCGAGCCGCTGGTCGGCGAGGAGGTACTTGTCGGCGAGGTCGTCGTCGTCGGGCATCGGCAGCTCGCCGCGGCGGACCCGGCGGGCCAGGGCGGTGCCGTCCTCGACGATGAGGGAGTAGGCCGAGACGTGGTCGGGGCGGCAGGCCAGCGCGGCCTCGAGGCTGATCTCCCAGTCCCCGAGCGACTCCCCCGGCGTGCCGTAGATGAGGTCGAGGCTGAGCTGCTCGAAGCCGGCCTGGCGCGCCCAGTCGACGACCGCCGGGACCCGGAGCGGGTCGTGGGTGCGGTCGAGGACCTTGAGCACGTGGTCGACGGCCGACTGCATGCCGAAGGAGAGCCGGGTGAAGCCGACCGTGCGCAGCTCCTCGAGGCCCCAGCGGGTGACGCTGTCGGGGTTGGCCTCGGTGGTGACCTCCGCGTCGTCGGCCAGCCCGAACTCCCCGGCGATCGCGGCCACGATGCTGCCCAGGTCGGCCGGGCTCAGCAGCGTCGGCGTACCGCCGCCGAAGAAGACCGTCTGCACCGGGACGTCGGCGTCGCCGAGCGCCTGCCGGGCGCGGCGTACCTCCGCGATCGCGGCCTCGGCGTACGTCGCCCGCGAGGCGCCCGGAGCTCGGCCCGCCGGCCCGAGCTCCTCGGCGGTGTAGGTGTTGAAGTCGCAGTAGCCGCACCGGACCGTGCAGAAGGGGACGTGCACGTAGAACCCGAACGGCCGGTCCCCCAGACCCGCCAGCGCCTCCGCCGGCAACGCCCCGTCCTCGGGCACGGGATCCCCGGCGGGCAGGGCGGAGGGCGGCGGCACCACCCCATCCTAGGAACAGTCGAGTCAAGGGTTTCCGTCGGTCGAGTCGAGGCTTTCCGCGCGGTCACCGTCGGAAAGTGGCGACTCGAGCCGCGGAAAACCTCTACTCACCAGATCGTCGGTGGGTCTGGGAGCTGCCTGACAGACGTCTCGGGTCGTCGGTCAGGCAGCTCACCAGCAGCGCGGCCAGTCCGGCTGCGCCGGCGACGCCGAGCATGCCGCGCCGTCCCAGGCGGCGATCGCGGTCCACGACTCGGGGGAGGTCGTGGACCCCGGGTTCGGGGGCCCGGTCGCCGGCGAGGGGTTCGGGCGGGTGCTCGGAACCGGTCACGGGGAGAAGAGAACCCGCCGGTCCTGTGCCGAACCTGTGACGACCATCTGCGTGGCTAGTGGAAGTCGCGGGAGCGGTGCCGCGAGCGGAGGGCCGCGCCGGCCTCGGGGTGCACCTGCTCGATCGCGGAGAGCCGGTCGGCGACCAGGTTGGTGACGCCGTCCTGGCGCTCGACCATCCCGCGGATCACCATGCCCGCGGCGCTCGCCGCGACCGCGCGGTAGCGGCGCCACACCCCGACCGTGCAGACGACGTTGAGCATCCCGGTCTCGTCCTCGAGGTTGAGGAAGGTGACCCCACCGGCGGTGCCCGGCCGCTGGCGGTGGGTGACCAGCCCGGCGACGTGCACCCGGCGCCCGGCCTCGGACGTCATGGTGTCGGTCACCGACAGGATCCCCGCCGACCGCAGCCGCGGCCGCAGGTGCTCGAAGGGGTGCCCGCCCGGGGTGATCCCGGTGGCCCACAGGTCCGCCATGGTGATCTCGACGTCGTCCATGTCGGGCAGCGTCGGCGCCGGCCCGGCGACCCGGATGCCCTCGAGGTGCTCCTCACCCTCGGTCCACCCGGCGTTCCACAGCGCCTGCCGTCGGGTCAGCGTGAACGCCTCGTCGACGACACCGGCCGTCGCGAGCGCCTCGAGCTGCCGCGCGTCGAGACCGGCCCGCCGGGACAGGTCGGCCTGGTCGGCGAACGGCCGCTCCTCGCGCGCCGCGACGATCCGCCGGGCGACGTCGACGCTGATGCCGCGCACCGCGTCTAGGCCGAGTCGGACGGCGTACGACGTGTCGCGCCGGTGCTCCGGGGTCGGGTCGGGCGTGCCGGGGACCCACTCGGTGCGGGAGCCGTCGGTCAGGCAGGCGTCGAGACCCGTGGGACCCGGATCGCCCACGAGCTCGAGGTCGGCGGTCGCGCCGGAGGCCAGCAGGTCGGGCCGCAGCACCTCGACGCCGTGCCGGCGGGCGTCGTGGGTCAGCGACTGCGGGGAGTAGAAGCCCATCGGCTGCGCGCGCAGCAGCGCCGCGAGGAACGCTCCCGGGTAGTGGAGCTTGCACCACGAGCTGGCGTAGACGAGCTTGGCGAAGGCGAGGGCGTGGCTCTCGGCGAAGCCGAAGTTCGCGAAGGACAGGATCTGCTGGTAGATCGCGTCCGCCTTGGCACCGGCGAGCCCCTTGGCGGCCATCCCGGACATCAGCTTGTCCTTGACCGACTCGATCCGCTCGACGCCGCGCTTGGAGCCCATCGCCCGCCGCAGCAGGTCGGCCTCGTCGCGGTCGCAGTCGCCGAGCACCCGCGCCATCTCCATCAGCTGCTCCTGGAAGAGCGGCACGCCCTTGGTGCGGCCGAGCACCGGCTCGAGCAGCGGGTGGGCGAAGGTGATGTCCTCGCGGCCGGTGGCGCGGCGTACGTAGGGATGGACGGCGCCACCCTGGATCGGGCCCGGCCGGATCAGCGCGATCTCGATCGCGAGGTCGTAGAACTCGCGCGGCTGCAGCCGCGGCAGGGTGCCGATCTGGGCCCGGCTCTCGACCTGGAAGACTCCGACCGAGTCGGCGCGGCAGAGCATGTCGTAGACCGCCGCCTCCTCGCGCGGCATGGTCATCAGGTCCCAGTGCTCGCCGAGGTGATCGCGCACGATCGTCATCATGTGGTCGAGGGCGCTGAGCATCCCGAGCCCGAGCAGGTCGAACTTCACCAGCCCCATGAACTCGCAGGCGTCCTTGTCCCACTGGAGCACGGTCCGCCTGTCCATCCGCGCCCGCTCGATCGGCACCACCTCGCCGATCGGCCGCTCGGTCAGCACCATCCCGCCGGAGTGGATGCCGAGGTGGCGCGGCGCCCCGAGGAAGCCGTTGGCCAGCTCCACAACGGCGGCGGGTACGTCGTGCTCGCCGCCGTCGCGCGAGGCGACGGTCGTCCACGAGGTGACCTGCTTGGACCAGGCGTCCTGCTGGCCCGGCGAGTGGCCGAGCGCCTTGGCGGCGTCGCGGACCGCCATCTTGGGTCGGTAGCCGACGACGTTGGCGACCTGCGCGGCGTTGTGGCGGCCGTACTTGTCGTAGACCCACTGGATCACCTCCTCGCGCCGGTCGGAGTCGAAGTCGACGTCGATGTCGGGCTCCTCCTCGCGGTGCTGGGAGATGAACCGCTCGAAGGGCAGGTCGTAGAAGACGGAGTCGACGGCGGTGATGCCGAGGGCGTAGCAGACCGCGGAGCTGGCGGCCGATCCCCTGCCCTGGCAGAGGATCCCCTGGCTGCGCGCGAACTCGACGATGTCGTGGACGATCACGAAGTAGCCGTCGAAGTCCTTCTCGGCGATGATCCGCAGCTCGTGCTCGACCCGCTCGCGGGCGCGCTCCTCCAGGCCGGTGCCGGCGTAGCGCTGGGCGAAGCCCCGCTCGGTCAGCTCGCGCAGCCAGCCGGACGGGGTCCACCCGTCGGGGACGAACTTCGGCAGCCGCGGGCTCGCCTTCTGCAGGTCGAAGGCGACCTCGTCGGCCAGCTGCACGCTGCGCGCGACCGCGCCGGGGTAGCGGACGAACCGGCGCGCCATCTCCTCCCCCGACCGCAGGCACGCGGCGCCCGCGGCCGGCAGCCAGCCGTCCATCTCGGCCAGGCTCCGCCGGGCCCGTACGGCGGCCATCGCCGCCGCGATGCGGTGCTGCTCGGGCCGCGCGTGGTGGACGTTGTTGGTCGCGACGTAGGGCAGCCCGTGGTCGACGGAGAGCCGGGCGAGCAGGTCGTTGTGGGCCGAGTCGGTCGGGTGGCCGTGGTCGGTCAGCTCGACGACGACGTGCTCGTGGCCGAAGCGGGCGGTCAGCCGGTCGAGCTCGTCGGCGGCGTACGACGGACCGCCGGACCCGTGCCGCGTCAGCGCCTGGCGTACGGCGCCCTTGCGGCAGCCGGTGAGCACCAGCCAGTGCCCGCGGCCGCGGTCGGCGAGCTCGTCGAGGTCGTAGAGCGGCCGGCCCTTCTCGTCGCCGCGCAGCTGCGCGTCGGTGATCGCGGCGGCCAGCCGGTGGTAGCCCTCGACCCCACGGGCCAGGACGAGCAGGTGGCTGCCCTCGGGGTCGGCGACGCCGTTCTGCGGCTTGGTGAGCCCGAGGGAGAGCTCGGCGCCGTAGATCGTCGCGAGCCCGCCGTGCAGCTGGGCAGTCTCGGCGAAGAGCGGCGCGCCGTAGAAGCCGTCGTGGTCGGTGAGGGCGAGCGCGTGCAGCCCGAGCCGGATCGCCTCCTTGACCAGGTGGTCGGGGCCGCTCGCGCCGTCGAGGAAGCTGAAGCTGGAGTGGCAGTGCAGCTCGGCGTACGGCGTGACCGGGCCGGTCGGCCGGTCCAGGTCCTCGGCCACCCGCTTGCGCTTGCGGGTCGAGATCGGCGCCTCGGGGTCCTGCGGCGTGTGGGTGCGGCCGGAGAGCCTCTTCTCCAGCTCACCCCAGGAGATCGGCGGGTTGGCGAAGCCCATCAGTCGTCTCCCTCAGTCATACGCCGCCTCGGTCCACCACTGATCGGGCTCCGACCAGGTCAGCAGCCACGCGCGCCCGTCGGCGCCGACCACCTGGAAGCGGGCGATCCGTCTCGGGTCGGTCTCCCACCACAGCTCCTCGACCGGCCACGGGCCGGCCCACGCGGCGACCGGCTGCCAGTCGGCGGCAGGGTCGGTGCGGAAGCGGGCGGGCTCGCCGACGACCGCGCCGCGCGGGTCGACGCTCACCGGCTGGCGGAGGTGGGTGACCATTCCTGCCGGGCGCGGCTCGGCGAAGACCCGGGCCGGCGCGGGCGGCGGGATGCTGCCCGGCCACGGCAGCCCCGGGTCGCGCAGCCCGGTGGGCCGCTCGCCCCAGGGCACCAGCGCCTGCCGGTCGGCGGGGCCGCGGCCGCCCTGGACGACCGGACGGACGACGGCCTCGTGGCCGAGCATCCCCTGCACCCGGGCGATGCCGCGCTCGACCCGCTCGTCGGTGCCGCCCCAGAGCCCGTCGGCGTGGACGGCGTCGGGCACGACGGTCAGCGGGGTGAAGGCGACCCGGTCGACGGGCGCGGTGACCTCACCGGCGCGGAACCCTCCTTGGAGCTGCCAGTGGACCCGGTCGACCAGCTCGGCCGACCCGAACCAGCGCGGGTGCAGCCACACCCGAGCGGATGCCGGCTCGGCGTGACCCTCGCAGCGCGCCTCGACGAGCACCTCGGTGCAGACCAGGCCGTGGCCGGCCAGCCCCTCCACGAACCGGTCGACGGTCTGCCGGACGCTGAAGCCGATCGTCTCGGCGTTGTCGAGCGGCGGCTCGAAGTCGACGTGGCAGGCGAGCTCGGGCGGCGGGGTGCGGGTGGCGAGCGGGACGGCGCCGTCGCCGCCGAGCACCCGGTGCACCCAGGCGACCTGCCGCCCGAACCGGTCGCGGACGTCGGTCGCGGACAGGTCCGCGAGCTCGCCCAGGCTCCGGATCCCCAGGCGGCGCAGCAGGCTGACGGCGTCGCGGCCGCCCTCGAGGTCGTCGAGCGACTCGACCGACAGCCCGCGCAGGAAGCCCACCGACTCCCCCGGCTCGATGACCAGGCAGTCCTGCCGCTCGGCACGACGGGCGGCCTGCTCGGCGGTGAAGAGCTCGTCGGCGGCGCCGAACCGGCAGTCCCAGATCCCGACCCCGACCAGCCGCTCGGCGAGCAGCGCGGCACCGGGCGCCTCGCCACCGTGGAAGCGACCGGGCGCCCGGAGCGCGGCCAGCCCGGGACGCAGCGGCGAGACGCCGGGGTGCTGCTCCTCGACCGCCGCGAGCACCGGCTCGAAGGCGCGGGTGTCGCGGTCGGGGTTGGCCGGGTGGACCAGCAGCTCGGGGCAGCGACCCTGGGCGTCGCGGCGGCGCATGCCCCGGCGTACGCCGGAGGAGCGGGCGGCGGCCGTGCAGGCGACGACGGTGTTGGCATGGAAGACCGCGGCCGGCAGGTGGGTCGGCAACCCGGCCTCGGCGAGCGCCGCGACCACCGGCCAGTCGGGGCACCAGACGACCATCACGCGGCCCATCAGCTGGCCACCTCGACCTCCGGCGCGAGCGCCACGGGCGACTCGGCCCGGCGCCAGGTCTGGTCCTCGGCGGGGAACCACAGCGCGCCCCGCCGCGGCGGCGCCGTCCCCCGCTGCGCCTCGACCAGGAGGCGCCGGGACCGGAGGTGGCCGTGGCCCTCGCCCACCCCGCTCCACGCCGGCGCACGGGTGGTCAGCCGCACCTCGCAGCGCGGCCAGTCGCCGCGGGTGCGCTCGAGGGCGACCAGCGCGGCGCCACGCTTGCGGAGCCGGGCGGCGAGCTTCTCCGCGGTGCCGGGCGCGACCCGGCCGGCGGGCTGCACGACGACCACGGTCGCGACGTCGACGAGGGCCGCGGTGACCTCGAGCCACTGCTCCCCCGGGTCCGGCACCAGCACGGTGCGGCCGAGGTCGACCCCGAGCGCGGCGGCCGCCTCGGCACCGAAGTCGCGCACCCCCACCACGCCGCTCCACGCCCCGGCCCGGGACGGGCCGGCCAGCAGCGCCAGCGCCAGCGTCGCGCTGTCGACGGAGTAGGCCGCCCCCGCCCGCAGCTGGACCAGCCCGGCCAGGGCCGGGTGGGTCTCCAGCGGCGGTGCGATGGTGCCCGCCTCCAGCCGCGACATCTGGGTGCGCAGGGCAGCCAGGGTGTCGAGGGCATCAGGAGCGGCGGTCACACTCCATGATCGAACACTTGTTCGAACAGGTCAACTGTAGAAGGAGTCGATGACGTCCTGGTAGTTGGACTCGACGACGTTGCGCTTCACCTTCATCGAGGGGGTCAGCTCACCGGACTCGATGGTGAGGTCGTGGTCGAGGATCTTCCACTTCTTCACGGTCTCCCAGCGGTTGAGCTTGCCGTTGAGCTCGTCGACGTACTCCCCCACCATCTTCTCCACGGCGTCGGAGCGCACGATGTCGGTGTACGACGCGCCGACCATGCCGTTCTCCTCGGCCCAGCCGGCCATCGAGTCGGGGTCGAGGGTGATCAGCGCGGAGACGAAGTTGCGCTCGTTGCCGAAGACCAGGAACTGGCTGACGTAGGGGCAGATCGCCTTGAACTTCGACTCCAGCGCCGGCGGCGCGACGTACTTGCCGCCCGAGGTCTTGAAGAGGTCCTTGATCCGGCCGGTGATGGTGAGGAAGCCGTCGGCGTCGAGGCTGCCCTTGTCGCCGGTGTGCAGCCAGCCGTCCTCGGTCAGCGTCGCGGCGGTCTCCTCGGGGAGGTTGTGGTAGCCGGCCATGACGTGCGGGCCGCGCAGCATGACCTCGTCGTTCTCGCCGATCTTCACCTCGGCGCCCGGCAGCGCGGGGCCGACGGTGCCCATCTTGTAGTCGTCGGGGTGGTTGACCGTGGCGCCGGCGGCGTTCTCGGTCATGCCGTAGCCCTCAAGGATGAGGATGCCGGCGGCGTGGAACCACGCGCCGATCTCGGGGTTGAGCGCCGCCGAGCCGGAGATGAAGAAGCGCACCCGGCCGCCGAAGCGCTCGCGCACCTTGCTGAAGACGAGTCGGTCGAAGAGGGCGTGCTGGACCTTGAGCAGCAGCGGCACGGACTTGCCGTCGCGCTGGAGCTCGTCGACCTTGATGCCGACCTCGAAGGCCCTCTTGAAGATCTTCTCCTTCGCGCCGCCCTCGGCCGCCTGCATGGTGACGATGCGGGCGTAGGCCTTCTCGAAGATGCGCGGCGCGGCACCCATGAAGGTCGGCTTCACGACGCCCAGGTTGTCGACGATCTTGTCGACCCGGCCGTCGATCGCGGTCGCGAAGCCGCAGGCCAGCTGGGCGGAGAGCAGCACCTTGCCGAAGGAGTGCGCCATCGGCAGCCACAGGAACTGCAGGTCGCTCTCGTCGAGGATGTCCTGCACCTGGATAGCGGTGCCCTCGTAGACCCACGACCGGTGCAGCAGCCGCACGCCCTTGGGACGGCCCGTCGTACCGGAGGTGTAGATGAGCGTCGCGAGCTGGTCGGCCGGGATCGCCCGCGCGGTCTCCTCGACGATGCCGGGGTGCTCGGCGAGGTAGGCGTCGCCGAGCTCGGCGAGCGCGTCCATCCCGATGATCCAGTCGCCGTCGGCCTTGCCGTCGAAGGTGATGACCTTCGAGACGTGCGGGAGCTCGCCCTTGTTGGCGGTCAGCTTGGCCAGCTGGTCGTCGTCCTCGGCGAAGACGACGTGGCACTCCGAGTCGCCGAGGATGTACGTCGTGTCCTCGGCGTTGGTCGTCGGGTAGACCGTGGTGGTCGCGCCGCCGGCGCACATCACCGCGAGGTCGGCGAGGATCCACTCGTAGCGGGTGCCGGACGCGATCCCGACGCGCTGCTCGGGCTGGATGCCGAGCGAGAGCAGGCCGGCCGCGAGGCGGTGCACGATCTCGCCCGCCTGGGTCCAGGTGACGGACTCCCACGTCTCGCCCCGGGGGTAGCGGAAGGCCTCGTGCGGGCCGGAGGCAGCGACGCGGTCCAGGAACTGGAGGGCGAAGTTCTGGGTCAGGTGGTCCACGAAGCTCGCGTCCGTGGTCTTGCTGGCCTGGGCGGTCATGACACTCCTGCTGGGCAGCCGAGACGGTCAGGGTTGCGAAGTAACCTAGATCACGTAGGCAACTCACGGGTAGCAAGGGTGAGATTCGTCCCGTCGGCCCCACCCGTGACCGCAGCGAACAGCCCGCTGACCGTCAGCCCGTGGCCCGGTCGGTGGACCACCTCGACCGTGTCACCGGCCTCGATCACACCCTCCTCGACGACCCGCAGGTACGGCCCCGGCCGGCCGGCGGCCGTGAACCGCCGCGCCCACGAGGTGGTGTCGAACCCGTCCTGCTTGAGCCAGGCCTGGAAGACGCGGCAGGGCGTCCGCACGCTGCTCACCTCGAGGACGGCGTCGCCGATCCGCCACCGCTCCCCGATCTCGGCCGCGTTGACGTCGATGCCCCGGGTCGTGAGGTTCTCCCCGAAGAGCCCGTCCCGGATCTCGCGCCCGAGCTCTCGCTCCCAGTGGTCCAGGTCCTCCCGCGCGAAGGCGTAGACCGCCTTGTCGAGGCCGCCGTGGTGCTTGGTGTTGGAGACCCGGTCGCCGTCGAGCCCGAGCGCGCCGACGGCGACCGGCCCGGCGACCGGGTGCTTCTCGATCGAGGAGGTGCGGGTCCGCCCGAGCACCACCGGTCGCGGCGTGCCGACGTTGACGGAGAGGACGGTGGCCATCAGTCCTGCACCGACTTCGCGACCGTGACGCACCGGGTCACCCAGTCGTCGGTGCCGCCGTCGTCCGTCGCGTTCACGACCATCCGGAGCACCACCCAGTCGCGGGCGCGCTCCTCGTCGAGACCGGCCGCGTCGATGGCCGCGTGGAAGCGGGCGCGCACGCCGCGGCGTACACCCTGCCCACTCGGGGCGGCGAGCTCGTCCCAGCGGTTCCAGAGCAGCGGCGCCACCTCGTAGTGCGGGTCGCCGCTCAACGGCTTGGGGTCGATCACCAGCCAGGGCTCGCGGTCGGCAGCGAGCACGTTGGCGTAGTGGAGGTCGGTGTGGATCAGCCGGCCGTCGGTGGCCTCGTCCGCGAGGAAGTCGCGGCCGATCGAGATCGCCTGCTCGACCATCCGACGTGGCACACCGGCGTCACGTGGCAGCTCCCCCAGCTCGCCGACCCAGCGCCGTACGCAGGAGGACAGGGTCACGAACTGCGGGCCGGCGGGGACGTGCAGCCGCTGGTAGAAGCCGGCGACGATCTCGCAGGCCTCGACGTCCCAGTGCTCGGAGAGGTCCTCGTCGGGGTGCAGCCGCTCGAGCAGGAGCGCGAAGCGACGCGGGTCCGCCCGCAGCAGCTGGACCGCCCCGTCGCCGCGCCAGTGCTGGAGCGCGAGGTGCTCGAGCTCCGCCTCCCAGTGCGGCGTGCTGACCTTGAGCGCGGCCGGACGTCCCGACGCCGTACGCACCGGCAGGACACGCGCGCACCGCCCCGAGCGCGCGGCGCCGTCCGGCGTCAGCTCCCACTCCTCGAGCAGCTCGCGGAGCGTCGCCTCGGTCACGTGGTGCGGATCCAGTGGTCCGCCGGGACGTCGGGCCGGCCGGGGACGGGCTCCTCGGTCTCGACCCAGGCGTCCCCGAACGCCGCGGTGAAGACGCGCCGCCAGAAGGCGGTGGCCGGGCCGTTGGCGTCCTGGAAGGCGACCGTCCACGGCGGCGGGTGCTGGGCGAGCACGTGGGCGGCCAGCCGGGCACCCACGCCCGAGCGTCGCGCCGCGGGCACCACGAAGAACTGCCGCAGCGCCTGGTCCGGCGTACCGATCCCGCCGACCAGCGAGAAGGCGACCGGGGCGTCCTCGCCCGTCTGCGGGTGCGGCGCCCAGGCGATCCAGCCCTCGCGGCCGGGGCCGGGGTAGTCGGCGAGCTGGCGGGCGTTGTAGCGCCCGTCCGCGTAGGGGAAGCTCTCGCTGACCACGCCGTCCGCGAGGTCCTGCCGGAAGGCCTGCCAGAGCCAGGCGACGACCTCCCACTGGTCGTCCGCGACCGGACGGATCGTCACTTCTTGGACTTCTCCGCGGGCTGGGTGGTCGACAGCGCGGCGACGAACGCCTCGGGCGGCACCTCGACGGTGCCGATGTTCTTCATCCGCTTCTTTCCGGCCTTCTGCTTCTCGAGCAGCTTGCGCTTGCGGGTGATGTCGCCGCCGTAGCACTTGGCGAGCACGTCCTTGCGGATCGCGCGGATGTTCTCGCGGGCGATCACGCGGGCGCCGATGGCGGCCTGGATCGGCACCTCGAACTGCTGCCTCGGGATGAGCTCCTTGAGCTTGCCGGCCATCATCACGCCGTAGGAGTAGGCCGCGTCCTTGTGCACGATCGCCGAGAACGCGTCGACCGGCTCGCCCTGGAGCAGGACGTCGACCTTGACCAGGGCCGCGGCCTGCTCGCCCGAGCGCTCGTAGTCGAGGGAGGCGTAGCCCTTGGTGCGCGACTTCAGCTGGTCGAAGAAGTCGAAGACGATCTCGCCCATCGGCAGCGTGTAGCGCATCTCGACGCGGTCCTCGGAGAGGTAGTCCATGCCGAGGAGGCTGCCGCGCTTGGTCTGGCAGAGCTCCATGATCGTGCCGATGAAGTCGGACGGGCTGAGGATGGTGGCGCGTACGACGGGCTCGCGGACCTCGTCGATCTTGCCGTCGGGGAACTCGCTCGGGTTGGTCACCACGACCTCGGTCCCGTCCTCCATCACCACGTTGTAGACCACGTTCGGGGCGGTCGAGATGAGGTCGAGGTTGAACTCCCGCTCGAGCCGGTCGCGGGTGATCTCCATGTGCAGCAGGCCCAGGAAGCCGCAGCGGAAGCCGAAGCCGAGGGCTCCGGAGGTCTCCGGCTCGTAGGTCAGCGCCGCATCGTTGAGCTGGAGCTTCTCCAGCGCCTCGCGCAGGTCGCCGAACTGGTCGCCGTCGATCGGGTAGAGACCGGCGTAGACCATCGGGTTGGGGTGCTTGTAGCCGCCGAGCGCGTCGGTCGCGCCGCCGTGCTGCGTGGTGACGGTGTCACCGACGCGGGACTGGCGGACGTCCTTCACGCCGGTGATGAGGTAGCCGACCTCGCCGACGCCGATCTTGTCGGCCTTGACCTGCTCGGGGCTGATCACGCCGAGCTCGAGCAGCTCGTGGGTCGCACCGGTCGACATCATCTTGATCCGGTCGCGGTGGGTGAGCTCACCGTCGACGACCCGGACGTAGGTGACCACGCCGCGGTAGGTGTCGTAGACGGAGTCGAAGATCAGCGCGCGGGCCGGCTTGTCGGCCTCGCCGACCGGGGCCGGGGTCTGCTTGACGATCTCGTTGAGCAGCGCGTCGACGCCGACACCGGTCTTGGCGCTCACCCGGAGGACGTCCTCGGGCTCGCAGCCGACCAGGCCGGCGAGCTCCGCGGCGTACTTCTCGGGGTTGGCGCTGGGCAGGTCGATCTTGTTGAGCACCGGGATGATGTGGAGGTCGGCGCCCATCGCGAGGTAGAGGTTGGCCAGCGTCTGGGCCTCGATGCCCTGGGCGGCGTCGACCAGCAGGATCGCGGCCTCGCAGGCCTCGAGCGAGCGGGACACCTCGTAGGTGAAGTCGACGTGTCCGGGCGTGTCGATCATGTTGAGCACGTAGGTGCCCGGCTCGGCGTCCTGCTCGTTCCCGGCCGGGACCGTCCACGGCATCCGGACCGCCTGGCTCTTGATCGTGATGCCGCGCTCGCGCTCGATGTCCATCCGGTCGAGGTACTGCGCGCGCGCCGCGCGCTCGTCGACCACACCGGTCAGCTGGAGCATCCGGTCGGCGAGGGTCGACTTGCCGTGGTCGATGTGGGCGATGATGCAGAAGTTGCGGATGATCGCCGGGTCGGTGTGGCCGGGCTGGGGCGCGCTGGAGTTCGTGGGCACAGACGTCTCTCGGATCACGTACGGGGGACGGTGCTCATTCTCCCACAGGGGTACGCCGCGGGCCGCCTCCGCGCAGCCGCCGCCAGGCGTTGGCGATCGGCCCGGCCGCCAGCAGCAGGAGGATCGGGAAGTAGCTCGTCGCCGGGATCGCCAGGGTGATGGCCAGCGCGATGAGCAGCATGAGCACGTTGACGACCCCGACGACCGGGTCGAGGTCGTGCTCCGGGTCGGCGTCGGTGAGCTCGGGATGGGCGCGCAGGTAGCCCTCGAAGACGGCGAGGAAGAGCATCGTCGCGATCAGCGTGCCGATGTAGAGGATCTTCGTGGTCGCGTTGTCCTCGGCCTCGGCCATCAGGGCCGTCGGGAAGGGCAGGAAGACGATGGTCACCGCCCACAGCATCAGGATGCTCGCGGCGTGCCGGTCCCAGCGCACCACGTGCCGGGCGCTGTCGTGCTGGGCGAACCAGAAGCGTGAGACGACCAGGAAGCTGAGCAGGAAGGCCCACAGCTCGGACCTGTTCTCCCGCAGCAACGCGTTGACCGAGTCGTACTCGTCGACGTCCGCGGTGAGCTCGACCAGCGGCAGCACGAGCAGGGTGATCGCGATCGCGACGATCGCGTCCAGGAAGGTGATGAAGCGCTCGAAGCCACGCTCCGCGTCCGATTCGGCCACGGCCGCAGCGTAGTGAAGGCCGTGCTGGATGATGGGCGCCATGCCCGCCGTCCGCATCCCGACATCCATCCCGCACGGGCGTACGGCGCGCCGCCTGGAGTGGCCGCACCTGCCCCCACCGGTCCGGGACCTGGTCGAGCGCCGCTGCGGCTCGCCGGTCGTGGAGGCGGTCTCGCAGGGCGCCGGCTTCACGCCGGGCTTCGCCTCGGTCCTGGTGTGCGAGGACGGCAGCCGGCACTTCGTGAAGGCCGCCTCGACGCGAGCGCAGCGGATGTTCGCCGAGGCCTACCGCGAGGAGGCCCGCAAGCTCGCCGCCCTCCCGGACGACGCGCCCGCGGCCCGGCTGCGGTGGCAGTACGTCGGCGAGGAGTGGGTGGTCCTCGGCATCGAGCACGTCGACGCCCGCCAGCCGGTCCGACCGTGGCAGGCCGCCGACCTCGACGCCTGCCTGGGGATGACCGAGCGGATGGCGCAGGCACTCACGCCGGCGCCGGAGGGGCTGGACGGCGACGACTTCCCGACCGAGTTCGCCGACTGGCCGGCCTTCTGGGACGCGCTGCGCACCAGCCCGCCCGACGTACCCGGCTTCGCCGAGCACGTCGACGAGGCGGCCGAGCTGGCAGCGCGGTACGCCGAGGTCACCGTCGGCACGACCCTCGTGCACACCGACATCCGCGACGACAACCTGCTGCTGACCGTGGACGGCCGGGTGCTGCTGTGCGACTGGAACTGGCCGGTCGTCGGTGCCCCCTGGCTGGACACCCTCTTCCTCCTCATCGGACCGCGCGGCGACGGGCTCGACGTCGAGGCCGCGCTCGCCGCCTCCCCGGTCACCCGGGACGTGCCCGCCGAGTCGATCGACGTGGTGCTCGCGCTGGTCACCGGCTACTTCCTGCGCTCGGCGGCCCAGCCGGTACCCTCGACCTCGCCGTACATCCGCGACGCCCAGTGGTGGCAGGGCGAGGTGTGCTGGCGCTGGCTGGCGGAGCGACGCGGCTGGTCCTGAGCGCGATTTGGGCGGTCCGGAGCGCCGCTGCTAGCCTTGTCCGTCGCGTGTGAGGCACGTTCCTTGCGCGCGCACCCGATCTTTTACGACGACCGATCATCCTCGACGACGAAGGCAGCACAGTGGCGAACATCAAGTCCCAGATCAAGCGCAACAAGCAGAACGAGAAGCGCCACGAGCGCAACAAGTCCGTGAAGTCGGAGCTCAAGACCGCGGTCCGCAAGTTCAACGAGGCCGCCGAGGCCGGCAACAAGGACGAGGCCGTCAAGCTCGGCCAGACCGCCGCCCGCAAGCTGGACAAGGCCGCCTCGAAGGGCGTCATCCACAAGAACCAGGCCGCGAACCGGAAGTCCTCGATCTCGAAGAAGTCCGCCGCTCTCTGATTCCACCCAGATCGGTCGTCACAACGGCCCGCCAGACCTCGGTCTGGCGGGCCGTTGGCATGTCCAAGGGCGGTCGGCCCCGGATCAGCGCGGGTCGCGGAGATCGGTGATGGTGAGGACCAGTCGCTCGAGGGTGTACGACGCATCACTGGCGGCGCCCTTGATGTCGGCGTCGGCCTGGGCGATCGCGCGGATCGCGCGGGCGATGCCCCCGTCGCTCCAGCCGCGGGACTGGTCGCGGATGGTGCGCAGCTTCCACGGCGGCACCCCGACCTCGCGGGCCAGGTCGGCCTCGCGCATCCCACGTGGCGCGGACTTGTAGCGCGCCACTCCCCGCGCGCCACCGGCGAAGGCCGAGGTCACCAGCACCGGCGCGGTGCCGCCGTCGAGTGCCCAGCGGAGCTCCTCGAGCGCGGTGGCCCGCCGGCCCCAGAACGCCGCGTCGGCCACGGCGAAGGACTTGGCCTCGGCCCGGCCGCCGAAGTACTGCTTGACCTTCTCGGCCCCGATGGACCCCCCGGGGAAGTCGTTGGCGAGCTGGTCGGCCGCCGCGGCCAGGGAGCGCAGGTCCTGCCCGACGGCCTGCACCAGCTGGTCGGCGGCCTCCTGGTCGAGGGTCGCGCCGTGGCTGCGCACCTCGGCCATCACGAAGCCCGGGAACTCCGAGGCCCGCAGCTCCCCCGACTTCGACTCGGTGACCGGGGCGAGCTTGCGAAGCTTGGTGAGCACGCCGCTGCCCTTGGGCCCGCCGCCGTGCACCAGCACCAGCGCGACCTCCTCCGCCGGCGCGGCGGCGTAGCCGAGCAGGCCCTCGACCGACTCGTCGGGGAGGTTCTCCAGGCCGCGGACCACGACGCAGCGGATGCTCGAGAAGAGCGACGGCGCCGAGAGCTCGCCGAGGCTGGCCAGGGTCAGCTCGGAGGCCATCGTCTCGGACTGCTCGGCGTCGGCGTCGTAGGCCCGCACCGCGGCCCGCACGGCCGAGACCGTGCGCTCGTTGAGGAACTCCTCCTTGCCGGTCACCAGGGTGACTCGGCCGAGGACGTCTGCTGCGCGCGGTGAGGCTGCCATCGTGGGGAAACGCTATCGCGTGGCCACCGACAGTCCGCCGTCGTCCTCGACCACCGCGACGGCGCCGTCGAGATCGGTGCGCAGCACCCGGGTGCCGGCCGCTGCGAGGGGGTCCAGGGTGGAGGCTGCCGGGTGGCCGTAGTCGTTGTCGGCGCCCACCGAGGTGACCGCCACCCGGGCGCCGAGGGACAGCAGCCAGTCCATGTCCTGGTAGCGGCTGCCGTGGTGCGGCACCTTCAGCGCGTCGACCCGCAGCCCCGGGTACGCCGCCGCCAGCGCCGCCTGCCCCTCCGGCTCGACGTCACCGGTCAGCAGCATCCGGACCCCGCGCACCTGCGCCAGGAGCACGACGCTCGCCTCGTTGGCGGTGCTGCCGTCGCCGGGCCCCACGGTCGGCGAGTCCGGGAGCGGCCACAGGGCCTGCAACGTGACCTGGCCGACCTGCTGCGTCGCGGCGTACGGCGCCGGCACGGGTTCGCCCGCGACCGCGTCGACCTCCGCGACCCCCTCGGGCGGGTCGAGCAGCCGGGTCGTCTCGACCGTGCCGACCGAGCGCCCGTCGTAGACACCGGTGATGCCGTCCACGTGGTCGGCGTGGAAGTGGGTCAGCACCAGCAGCGGCACGCTCTCGATCCCGAGCGAGTCCAGGCAGGCGTCGACCAGGGTCGGGTCCGGGCCTGCATCGACCACCACGGCCGCGTGCGGGCCGGCGTTGAGCACGAGCGCGTCCCCCTGCCCGACGTCGCAGGCGACCAGCACCCACCCGCCTGGCGGCCACCCGGGCGTCGGCAGCCGGACGAGCACCGACACCACGAGCAGCGCGCAGCAGGCGATGCCCGTGCTGGGGCGGCGGAGCGCGAACGGTCCCCCGAGCGCGACCGCGGCCACGACGACCGTGAGGACGGCGAGCGCCACCGCGCCGGTCCCCCACCCCACGGCCGCGCCCGGCAGGTCCGCGCCGCGGGTCGCCACCGCGACGATCCAGGCGACGCACCACCCGGCCAGCGTGCCGAGCAGGCGCCCCGCCCACGGCCAGACCAGGCCGACCAGCCCACCCGACAGTCCCAGCACGGTGGCCGGCCCGACCACCGGCGCGACCAGCAGGTTGGCGACCACCGCGACGAGGCTGACCTGCCCCGAGATGGCGGCGACCAGGGGCGTGCAGGCGAGCTGGGCGGCGGCCGGCACGGCGATCGCCTCGGCCACCGACCGCGGCAGCCACCGGCCCAGGGCGTCGCGCCAGGCCGGCGCGAGCAGGACGATGCCGGCCGTCGCGAGGACCGACAGCGCGAAGCCGATCTCGACCGCGAGCCCGGGCGCCACCAGGAGCAGGACCGCGACCGCGACCCCGAGCGCCCGCGCGCCGCGACGGCGGCCGTCGGTCCCCATCGCGACCAGCCCCACCGCGCCCATCACGGCGGCGCGGAGCACGCTCGGCTCGGTGCGGGCCAGCAGCACGAACCCGACGATCCCCAGCGCGCCCACGACCAGCAGACCCCGGCCGCGCACCCCGCACCAGCGGGCGAGCAGCAGCAGGAAGCCCACGACCAGCGTCAGGTTGGTCCCCGACACGGCGAGCAGGTGGGTCAGGCCGGTGGTCCGGAAGTCGGCCGCGAGTCCGTCGTCGAGCCCCGCGTCGTCCCCGTCGACCAACGCCGGCACCAGGGCGCGCTCGGCCGCCGGCCGGTGCGCGACCGCGTCGCGGATCGACTGCCGCACCGCCGCGGCCCCGCGCCACCAGGCGTCGGGGGCAGCGACGACGGTCGGCGGGCCACGGGCGGCGAGCACGGCCGCCAGCCCGCGGTCGTCGGCCGTGCCGAGCGTCCCGGCCGCCGTGACGGTCGCGCCGAGCGGTACGGCGAGCCAGCCGTCGTCACCGAGGACGAGCACCGGCGTCGCGACCCCGGTGGTGCTCCCGCGCCCGGTCACCTGCCGGACCTCCAGGCGGACCAGGACGACGTCGTCGAACTGACTCTCGACCAGGCGCGGGTCCGAGACGACGGTCCCGGCCAGCCGGACGGCGGCGCGGTCCTCGGCCAGCGCGCGGACCGGGCCGTGGTCGACCTGCTCGAGCCGCGCCGTGGTCACGGCGGCCACCGCGGCCAGGACGACCAGGGCCCCCGCGAGGGTCCGGACGACGCTCGGCGCCGCACGACGGCCCAGCCAGGCCGGCACCAGCGCCGCGGCCGGGACGAGGACCGACCACCAGCCGAGCCAGCGGCTCGCGCCGGCGCCCGCCCACGCCGCGCCGGCGACCAGGAGCATCCGCAGGTCGTGACTCTCGGGCCGCGCTCCCACCACCTCACCCGTCGCTCACACCGTGACCAGCGGGGCGACCTCGGCCAGGGTCGCGTCGCCGATGCCGTCGACGTCGAGGAGGTCGTCGACCGAGCTGAACCCACCGTTCTCCTCGCGCCAGGCGACGATCGCCGCCGCGGTCACCGGGCCGATCTCCGGGAGCGCCTCGAGCTCGGTCTCGGAGGCCGTGTTGAGGTCGACCAGCGGGCCGGCCGTCGCGCCCGCTGACGGCGTCGCGCCCGCCGCGACCCCGGGCGGTGGCGTCACCCCGACCACGATCTGCTCGCCGTCGACCAGTACGCGCGCGAGGTTGAGCCCGGTCAGGTCCACGCCGGGCCGCGCTCCCCCGGCGGCGTCCAGGGCGTCGACCACCCGGGCGCCCTCGTCGAGGACGACGATGCCCGTCGACCGCACCTTGCCCTCGACGTCGACGGTCACCGAGCCCCCACCCGACCCGCCGTCGGGCGAGGTCGTCGCCGCGACCGGGGAGACCCCGGGCAACGCGCTGCCGTCGGTCGCCGCGGCCGGCTCGAGCACCGGGGCCTCGACCGGCTCGGGGTCGCCACGCACCAACCACCAGCAGGTGACCGCCAGCGCCACCGCCACCCCGAGCGCCAGCACGGCCAGCTGCGGCGGGCCGAGTGCCACCCGCCCGCGCAGCGAGGCGAGCGCGCCGTCGGGCCCGCGCCGCGACGCGTGCCGACCCGGCACCGGGACCGGCGGCACCGGGACCACGGGGAGCTCCACCGGCTCGGGAGGCGCCGCGGGCCGGATCCGGGTGTGCCCCGCGGTCCAGTCGTCGGCGGGCTCGGCCACGGGGCGCCGCTCGCCGGCGAGCTCGGCGCTCAGCAGCGCGAGCCGGCGGCTGACGGCTTCCTGGTGGTCCGGGGTGGGACGGCGGTTCGGCATGTCGGCGACGCTAGGTCGATCCGGGGACCGTCCGCGGTGCGCCGGCACCCGCCTGTGGACAACGCCGTTCCGGTCGTCCCTGTGGACGACACGTGGTCAGAGCACCGGCGCGACGCAGACGGCGATCATCCCGGGCCCGACGTGCGCGCCCAGGACCGCGCCGAGCTCCCCGCACCAGACCTCGCGCCCGTCGAGGTTCGCCTCGAGGCGCTGGGCGAGCCTCTCGGTGAGCTGGCCCGCCCGCTCGGGGCTGGCGAGATGGGCGACGCAGACGTCGACCGGACCGTCGCCGGCGGCCTGCACGGCCAGCTCCTCGAGCCGCGACAGGGCCCGCGCGGAGGTGCGCACCCGCTCGAGCGAGGCGACCCGGCCGTCCTCGATCTGCAGCAGCGGCTTGACCGCGAGCGCGCCGCCGAGCAGGGCCGCGGCGGCGCCGATCCGGCCACCGCGGCGGAGGTACTCCAGCGTGTCGACGTAGAAGAGCGACGACGACGCGGCCGCGCGCGCTCGGGCGGCGTCGGCGGCCTCCTCGGCGGTCCCGCCCGCGGCGACGACGTCGGCGGCAGCGAGCGCGGCGTACCCGGTGGCGACCCCGACCTGCCGGGTGTCCACGGGGATCACCGGCACCGACGCGTCGCGGGCGGCCAGCTGGGCGGACTCGTAGGTGCCGCTCATGTCGCCGGAGAGGTGCACCGACACGATCGCGGTGGCCCCGTCGCGGACGGCGCGCTCGTAGACCTCGAGCAACGCTCGGGGGCCGGGCCGCGAGGTGCTGACCGGCTTCCACTCCTTGAGCGCGGCCGCGACCAGCTCGGGTGTGGCCCCGCCCTCGCCCTCGTCGTAGACGGTCGCGCCGATCACCACCTGGAGCGGCACGACCAGGATCCCGCGCTCGGCCGCCAGCTCCGGAGGGAGGCTGGCGGTCGAGTCGGTGACGATCGCGACCGGCATGCCGGGAAGGTTAGACGACCGGGTCAGACGACGACGTTGACCAGCTTGGGCGCACGCACGATCACCTTGCGCACGGGCCGCCCGTCGATCGCCTTCACCACGCCCGGGTCGGCCAGCGCCAGCTGCTCCAGGTCGGCCTCCGAGATGTCGGGGGCGACCTCCAGCCGCGCCTTCACCTTGCCCTGGATCTGCACGACGGCGGTCACGGACTCCTCGACCAGCAGCGCCGGGTCGACGGCGGGCCAGCCGGCGCGGGCCACGGTGGGCTGGTGGCCCAGCCGCTCCCACATCTCCTCGGCGGTGTACGGCGCGACCAGCGACAGCAGGATCGCCACCGCCTCCGCAGCCTCGCGTACGGCGGGGTCGGCCGGGCCGGCTCCGGAGTCGATGGCCTTGCGGGTGGCGTTCACCAGCTCCATGACGCGGGCGACCATGACGTTGAAGCGGTAGGACTCGACCAGCTCGGCCGCGTCGTGCACCGTCCGCGCGGTGACGCGCCGCAGCGCGACGTCGCCGCCCTCGGCCGGGGTGCCGGCCGCCGAGGTGACGTCGCCCGACAGCCGCCAGGCGCGCTGCAGGAAGCGCAGCGACCCGGCCGGCGACACGTCGGCCCAGTCGATGTCGTCCTCCGGCGGGCCGGCGAAGACCAGGGTCAGCCGTACGGCGTCCACCCCGAACTCCGCGAGCTGGTCCCCCAGGCTGACACCGTTGCCCAGCGACTTGCTCATCTTCTTGCCGCGGTTGATGACGAAGCCCTGGTTCAGCTGCGCCGCGAAGGGCTCGCGGGTCTCCAGCATCCCCATGTCGGCCAGCACCTTGGTGAAGAAGCGCGCGTACAGCAGGTGCAGCACCGCGTGCTCGACGCCGCCGACGTAGATGTCGGCGGGCATCCAGGCGTTCGCCTTCGCCACGTCGAACGGGCCCTCGTCGTACGACGGGGAGCAGTAGCGCAGGAAGTACCACGACGAGTCGACGAAGGTGTCCATCGTGTCGCTGTCGCGCTTGGCCGGACCGCCACAGGTCGGGCACTCCACGTCGACCCACTCGGACGCGGCGGCCAGCGGCGAGACGCCCTTGGGCTTCAGGTCGGCGCCGCGCAGCTCGGGCAGCGTCAGCGGCAGCTGGTCGTAGGGGACGGCGACCTCGCCGTCCTTCTCGCAGTGGATGACCGGGATCGGGACGCCCCAGTAGCGCTGGCGGCTCAGCAGCCAGTCGCGCAGGCGGAAGTTGACCGCGCCCTGGCCGGTGCCCTGCTGCTCCAGGAAGTCGATGGTCGCGCGCTTGGCCTCGGCGACGCCCAGGCCGTTGATGTCCAGCGGCGCGTCGACGCCGGGCGCCGGCGAGTTGATCGCCGGGCCCTCGCCGTGGAACGCCTCGCCGTCGAAGCCCTCCGGGGTCTGGGTGGTGCGGATGATCTCCAGCCCCATGACCGTGGCGAACTCCCAGTCGCGCTGGTCGCCGCCGGGCACACCCATGACCGCGCCGGTGCCGTAGTCGGCCAGCACGTAGTCGGTCGCCCAGACCGGGATCTGCGTACCGGTGACCGGGTTGGTCGCGGTCACGCCCAGGTCGACGCCGGTCTTCGGGCGGTCGGTCGACAGCCGCTCGATCTCGGTCTCCTTGCGGATCTCCTCGCGGTAGGCCTCGAACGCCGGGCGCTGCGCGTCGGTCACCAGCTCGTCGGCCAGCGCGGAGTCCACGGCGACCACCATGAACGTCGTACCGAAGATCGTGTCGGGACGCGTCGTGTAGACGGTCACCGGCTCCTCACGACCCGAGATCGCGAACGAGACGTGGGCGCCCTCGGAGCGACCGATCCAGTTGCGCTGGGCGGTGACCACGCGGGTCGGCCAGGTGGCCTCCAGCCGGTCCAGGTCGTCCAGCAGCTCCTGGGCGTACTCGGTGATCTTGAAGTACCACTGGGTCAGCTCGCGCTTGGTCACCTGCGCGCCACAGCGCTCGCAGTGGCCGTCGACGACCTGCTCGTTGGCCAGCACGGTCTGGTCGTTGGGGCACCAGTTGACCGGGCTGTTCTTGCGGTAGGCCAGCCCGCGCTCGCGGAACTTCAGGAACAGCCACTGGGTCCAGCGGTAGTACTCCGGGTCGGAGGTGTGCAGCCGGCGGGTCCAGTCGAAGGAGATGCCGTAGCGCTTGAAGGACTCGTACTGCGTCTCGATGTTGGCGTAGGTGTACGTCGCCGGGTGCTCGTCGTTGCGGATCGCGGCGTTCTCCGCGGGCAGCCCGAAGGAGTCCCAGCCCATCGGGTTCATGACCTCGTAGCCGCGCTGCCACCAGTAGCGCGCGATCACGTCGTGCAGCGCCGTCACCTCGGCGTGACCCATGTGCAGGTCGCCGCTCGGGTAGGGGAACATCGTCAGCGCGTACTTCTTCTCGCGCGGCGAGTCGTCGTCGGCGCGGAAGGGCTGCAGCTCGTCCCAGACGGGCAGCCACTTGTCCTGGACGGCGGCGACGTCGTACGTCGCGGTCTCGTCGTGCTCGGTCATGTCGTCTCTCTCCACGTCTCGTCGGGATCCTGCTCGTCCTGGCCCGGGGCACAAAAAAACCCCTCGGGCGTGAGGGGTGGCCGCACTGAGAAGGTGATCAGTGCGGCTGGCTAAGGAGCAGGGTCCTGCGCATGCCCACAGGGTACCCGAAGGTCAGCCCCCGGCCGCGTCCACGGCCGGGGCGAGCATGAGCGGCATCAGCGCGTGCACCTGGGCGGCCATCGCGTCCACGGCGTCGGCCGAGCCGGTCAGGTGGCCGAGGAGCGCCTGCTGGAAGAGCCCGTCGAGCACGCCGTACGCCGCGTGGGGAGTCATCGACGTCGGCCGGCCGGACAGCTCGGCGTAGCGGGTGACGATCCGCCAGATCATGTCCTCGAGCGTGGCGTCGATCATCAGGACGGCCTCGCGGAGCTTCTCCTCGAACATGCTCTGGGTGCGGAGGTCGTACCAGAGGCGGTGCATCGCCGCCTCCTCCTGCACGGTCTCGACGAGCTTGGCCGCGAAGGCGTCGAGCAGCTCCTCGGGCGTGGTCGACTCGGCGACGACGGCGTCGTAGCGGGTCACGCAGCGCGCCTTGTAGTAGCGCACGCAGTAGATGATCAGCTCGAGCTTGTCGGAGAAGTAGTAGTGCACGACGCCGTGGCTGAACGCGGAGTTGTTGGCGATCTCGCGCAGGCTCGTGCGGGCGTAGCCGAGCTCGCCGAGCGTCTGCAGCGCCGACTCCGCGAGCTGGTTGCGCCGCTCGTCGTACTTGTCCGCGGGCGCGCGACGCGCCTCCTTGGTGGGCACCACCGATCGCCTCCCTCGCCCCTGGTCGGGCGTCACTGTACGCGCCCGGAGCCCCGCTCCGTCGTCGATCTTGACGAGTGTCCGGATTTGTCTTGACGAATGTCCAGCAAAGTCTTGACAGTCGTCAAGGGATCGGGCCTACGTTTGTGACGACCACCACTCCGCGCTCCGTCGCGGACCTCCCGAGGAGACCCCATGACTCTCGATCTCACCGGCCGCACGGCCCTCGTCACCGGAGGCGCCCAGGGCCTCGGCGAGGGCATGGCCCACGCGCTCGCGGCGGCCGGCGCGCGCGTCGTCGTCGCCGACCTCCAGGACGACCTCGGCGAGAAGGTCGCCGACGCCCTCGAGGGCGAGGGCCACGGCTTCGTCCACCACGACGTGACCGACGAGGCGAGCTGGGAGAACGCGGTCACCGCGGCGACCCAGGACTTCGGCGGGCTCGACGTGCTGGTCAACAACGCGGGCGTCGAGATCAGCAGCCTCATCGTCGACGTGGACCCGAAGGACATCCGCACGATGCTCGAGGTCAACGTCCTCGGCACCGCCCTCGGCCTGAAGTGGGGCCTGCGCGCCATGCGCCCCGACGGCGTCGCGGGCAACGGCGGCAGCATCATCAACATCGCGTCGGTCGCGGCGACCATCGCCTTCCCCGGCATCCCGATCTACTCCGCCACCAAGTCCGCCGTCGACCGGATGACCCGCGTCGCGGCGATGGAGGCCGGCAAGCTCGGGTACGGCGTGCGCGTCAACTGCGTCTACCCCGGCCTGGTGCCCACCGCGATGGGCCAGGGCCTCGCCGTCGACATGGCGAAGCTCGGCCTCTTCGGCTCGCCCGAGGAGGCCGTCGCCGCGGTCGTCGAGCTGACGCCCTCCGGACGGCTCGGCGAGGTCGCCGACATGGCCGACGCCGTCGTCTTCCTGGCCTCCGACCAGGCCCGCTTCGTCAACGGCATCGGCCTCCCGGTCGACGGCGGGATGGGGATGTGACATGAGCTCGAGCAAGCCTGTCGTCGTCTACGGCGCCTCCGGCTACACCGGCCGGCTGATCTGCGAGTACCTCCGCGAGTACCACGTCCCCTTCGTCGCGGCCGGCCGCGACGAGGGCCGGCTCAAGAGCTCGATGGAGTCCAACGTCGCCGGCATCGAGACCGCCGACTACGAGGTCGTCGCCTGCGACGGCAGTCCCGATGGCCTCGCCGAGCTGCTCGACGGCGCCTCGGTCGTGCTCAACACGGTCGGCCCGTTCAGCCAGCTCGGCCCGGCGGTCGTCGAGGCCGCCCTCGCCGCCGGCGTCCACTACACCGACACCACCGGCGAGCAGGACTGGCTGATCACCTGCGACGAGCAGTACGGCGCGGCGTACGCCGCCAAGGGGCTGCTGCTCGCGCCCGGCATCGCGCAGATGTACACGACCGGCGAGATCGCCGCCGAGGTGGCGCTCGAGAAGCCCGGCCTCGACACCCTCGACATCGCCGTCTTCTGGGGTGGCAGCCCGACGGTCGCCTCGACCCTGACGATCCTGGTCAACGCCGCGCTCGCCGGCGCCTACTACCTCGAGCAGAACCAGTACGTGCCGTGGGACCCGGAGGCCGGGCTCTACCAGCTCGCGATCCCCGGCCAGCACGAGCTCGCGCTGGCGCTGCCGTGGGGCGGCACCTCCCACCCGGTCTGGTACAAGCGCGATCCTCGTGTCGCCACCTGCAAGGTGCTCGGCGGCGTCTTCAACAAGCCGCTCATGATGGGCGTCCCGCAGATCGTCGCCGCGGCCGTCGAGGCGACCAAGGACATGCCGCCGGACGAGAAGTACGCCGCCCTGACCGCGACCGCGTCGCAGGTGATGAGCGAGATGCCGCCGCGGGAGAACCCGCGCGTCAACAAGTCCATGGACTCCGTCCACGCCTCCGGCCCGCTCGGGCGTGCGCACTGCGTCATCCACGGCAACCAGAACTACAAGCAGACGGGCGCGCTGCAGGCCTACGCGGCGTACTCCCTGCTCCAGCAGCCGGCCAAGCGGGCCGGCTTCGCGTCCGGCTGCCAGGCGTTCGGCCACCGCGAGCTGCTCGGGGTGCTGCGCGGCTTCGGCCTCGTCTCCGAGCCCGTGCTCACCATCGAGAGCTGAGCGAGAGGGCCGGACGTGCGACTCGTCGACTATCTGGACAAGGGGGCGTCCCTGGCCCGGGACGCGCCCTGCCTGACGACCGACGGCGAGACCTGGACGTACGCCGAGGTGCAGGAGCTCAGCGGCCGGATCGCCGCGGCGCTGGTCGAGCGCGGCGTCCGGCCCGGGGAGAAGGTCGCGATCCTGTCGGCCAACGACCCCCTGGCCTTCACCTGCGTCTTCGGGATCAGCCGCGCGGGTGCCGTGTGGTGCCCGATCAACCCCCGCAACGAGGCCGCCGAGAACCAGGAGCTCCTCGAGCTCTTCGAGTGCGTCACGTTGTTCTATCAGGAGAAGTTCGCACCGCTCGTGCAGCAGATCCATGGTGATCTCCCCCGACTCGCCACGCTGGTCTGCCTCGACGGCACCTCCCCCCAGGTGCCCGGTGCGCTCTCCTGGGAGGACTTCGTGGCCGGCCACGTCGTCGACGTTCCCCCCGTCGATGACGTGGCCATGATCGTCGGCACGGGCGGGACGACGGGCCGACCCAAGGGCGTGATGCTGACCGGCACCAACCTCGAGACGATGACCGCGATCACGCTGATGAGCTACCCCTTCGAGGGCCGGCCGGTCTACCTCGCGCTGGCGCCGCTGACCCACGCCGCCGGGGTGCTGTGCTTCCCGGTCCTGGCGCTGGGCGGCGAGATCGTGGTGATGCGCTCCCCCGACGTCGGCCGGTTCGTCGAGCTCGTCGAGCACCACCACGTCACCCACACGTTCCTGCCGCCGACCCTGATCTACATGGTCCTGGCGCACGACGCGCTCGACGCCACCGACCTCTCCTCGCTGCAGTGCTTCTGGTACGGCGCGGCGCCGATGTCGGCGACCCGGCTCGAGGAGGCGCTGGTGCGGATCGGCCCGGTCATGGCGCAGCTCTTCGGGCAGACCGAGGCGCCGATGATGATCTCGACCCTGCCACCCCGCGACCACTTCCGCCCCGACGGGAGCGTCGCCACCGAGCGACTGTCATCAGCGGGGCGACCGGCTCCGCTGGTGACGGTCTCGATCATGGGCGAGGACGGCGCCCTGCTGGAGCGCGGCGAGCGCGGCGAGATCGTCGTGCGCAGCTCGCTGGTGATGGCCGGCTACCACCGCAACCCGGAGGCGACCGCCGAGGCGTCGGCGTACGGCTGGCACCACACGGGCGACATCGGCTACCTCGACGAGGACAACTACCTCTACATCGTCGACCGGGCGAAGGACATGGTCATCACCGGCGGCTTCAACGTCTACTCGACCGAGGTGGAGCAGGCGCTGATGGCGCACCCCGACGTCCAGGACTGCGCGGTGATCGGGCTGCCGGACGAGAAGTGGGGCGAGCGGGTCACCGCCGTTCTCCAGCTGCGGCCCGGTGCCCGCGGCGACACCGACGAGATCACGGCGTTCGTCAGGGAACGGATCGGCAGCGTGAAGACGCCCAAGCAGGTGGAGGTCTGGGACGACCTGCCCCGCTCGAAGGTCGGGAAGGTGCTGAAGTCCGACATCCGGGCGTCGCTATCGTCGCTCGCATGACCCAGACCCGCACCGTCCCCGACCTGTTCCGCCTCGACGGCAAGGTGGCCGTCGTGACCGGGGCGTCCAGCGGCCTCGGGGTCGCTTTCGCCCAGGGCCTCGCCGAGGCCGGTGCCGACCTCGCGCTCGGCGCCCGACGCGTCGACCGGCTCGCCGACACGGCGCGGCTCGTCGAGGGCGCCGGACGACGGGCGCTGACGGTCGAGACCGACGTCTCCGACCCCGACTCGTGCACCCGCCTCGTCGCGCTCGCGATGGAGGAGTTCGGCCGGGTCGACGTCCTGGTCAACAACGCCGGCATCGGGACCGCGGTGCCGGCCACCCGCGAGCAGCCCGAGGAGTTCCGCGGCGTCATCGACGTCAACCTCAACGGCTGCTACTGGATGGCGCAGGCGTGCGGCCGGGTGATGCAGCCGGGCTCGTCGATCATCAACATCAGCTCGGTCCTCGGCCTCACCACCGCCGGGCTCCCGCAGGCGGCGTACGCCGCGTCGAAGGCCGGCCTGATCGGCCTGACCCGCGACCTGGCCCAGCAGTGGACCGGCCGCAAGGGCATCCGGGTCAACGCGATCGCCCCGGGCTTCTTCGCCTCGGAGATGACCGAGCAGTACCCACCCGGCTACCTCGACCAGATGGCCTTCCGGATTCCCGCCGGCCGCAAGGGCGACCCCGCCGAGCTCACCGCCGCCGTGGTGTTCCTGGCCTCCGACGCCGGTGGCTATGTCACGGGTCAGACCCTCGCCGTCGACGGCGGGCTGACGATCACCTGATCTCGAGACAGCGCTGACCCGGCAGAAGCTCTCTGCCGGGTCAGCGCTCCGTTGGTGCCGGGTCGGCTACTTCTTGACCTTGAACGACGTCGTGGCCGTCGTACCGGACTGCAGGCCCTTGACGGTGACGTGGTAGGTCCCGGTCTTCTTCGGGCTGACGGTGAGCGTCGCGTCACCACCGGAGAGGTCGCGGGTGGCGCTGTCCTTCGTCGCCCCGGTCACCTTGATCGAGACCTGGCGGTCGGCGTCGAAGCCGGTGATCGCGATGGTCACCGACCGGCCCGGCTTCACCGAGCCCGGCCGGGCCTTGACCTTGCCGTGGTCGCTGCCGTGCTCCGTGTCGTCGACCAGGCCGAGCGCGTTGCGGATCGTGAAGTAGAGGTCGGTCTGGTCGGTCAGGCCGACGATGTTGGCCGCACCCGGTCCGTACCCCGCGACCCGCAGCTGCGAGCCCGTGTGCTGCTGGGAGCTGCCGGTCGAGGTGCCGTAGTTGATCGCCATCGGCGCGCCGTCGGCGGTGGTCAGCGTGACCGTCTTGCCCGGCGAGTCGCTGCCGACCTCGATGATCTGGCTGGTGTGGGCGTGGTCGGCGGTGACGAACACCGAGGTGTTGCCGACCTTCTTCGCGTACGCGAGGGCGACCTGGACGGCCTCGTCGAGGTCGACGGTCTCGCCGAACTGCCCGCAGGCGTCGGCGGCGTGGTCCTGCTTGTCGATCGACGCACCCTCGACCTGCAGGAAGAAGCCGTCGGGGTTCTCCAGGAGGTCGATGGCCTTGTCGGTCATCTCGGCGAGGGTCGGCTGCGTGGCCGGGCGGGCCGGGTTGTCGGTGCACGTCTCGGCGGGGAGCTTGGAGCCGCCGGCGGTCGCGGCCGGGCCGACCCAGCGCACCGGCATGTTGCCCGCGGCGAAGAGCCCGAGCAGCGGCGCATCCTGGTCCGCGTCGGACACCGCGGCGAGGCCGGACTTGTCCGTCACGACCTGGTAGCCGCGGTCGTCGGCCTGCTCCATCAGGGTCTGGCCGGCCCACTCGCCGCCCTTGGCGGTCTGCGCGAAGGTGGTCGCGCCGCCACCCAGGGTGACGTCGGGACGCGTGTCGAGCAGCTGCTCGGTGATCGAGCCGAGGCCGCCGTTCTCCAGCGCCGCCTCCGGGCACGTCGTCGACGTCTGGTCCGGGCCGTAGCAGGACCGCGCGGAGATGTGCGAGACCTGGACCGCCGGGGTGGCGTCCTGGAGCTCGGAGGTCGTGACGTCGCCGGTCTTGAGCCCGTTGAGCTTCGCGAGCTCGAGGAGCGTCTGCTGCGGCTCGCCGGCGAGGTTCACCGAGATCGCGTTGTCGTAGGTCTTCGTGCCCGTCGACCACGCCGAGCCGGTCGCGGCCGAGTCGGGCACGTAGTCGGGCAGGCCGGTGCTCTTGGTGAGCGAGTACGTCGTGTACTGGCCGGTCAGCGGCAGGGCGTCGATGCCGGCGAAGCGGCCGGCGGCACCCTCGGCGTAGTTGCGGGCCGAGGTGATCTCGGAGTCGCCCATGCCGTCGCCGATGAGCAGGATGACGTTGCGGGCGTGGCCGCCCACGACGGCCGAACGGACCGCGTTGGTGCGGTCGCCGTCGTTGCGGGCCGCCCCTCCGTGGTCGGACAGGTCAGCCTCCGGGGCGTTGGCGACCGCGAAGGTCGCAGAGGCGGCGACGACGAGGGTCGCGATACCGGCGGCCGCGAACCACGGCCGGGTCGTGCGTGCATGCATGCTGAACGGGTCCTTCCCATGTGCGCGCCGTGTCCGTTCACGGCGCGTCCGCGTCGACCCGATCAGTGCGGGGTGAACGGACGGCCCTCCGCCGGTGTCTGTCGCGTGGCATCCCGGCGACGCGAGCGCGGGGTGGCGCCGGTCCAGCGCCGGTGCGCCGCGATGAAGCTGGTGGCCTCGGCGTACCCCAGCCGGACGGCGACGTCGGCGACGAGCAGCCGACCCGAGCCCAGCAGCTCGCCGGCCAGCGCCTCGCGGACCTCGTCGACCAGCTGGCGGTACGACGTCCCCGCGTCGCCGAGGCGACGACGCAGGGTGCGCTCGCTGAGGCCGAGCGCGGCCGCGACCTCCGGCATCGGGGCGCCGCGACCGAGGTGCTGGGTGACGACCACGCGCACCTCGGCCGGGAGGCCCGAGCGGTCCCGCCTGCGGGCGACGACCCCGGCGCACAGCTCCTCGGCGAGCGCCCGTCCGTCGGGGCTGGAACGGCGCAGCGGCCGGTCGAGCAGGGTCGCGTCGAAGCCGATCTCCCGCATCGCACCGCTGCCGACCAGCCGGGTCGGCACCCCGCCCTCCACGAGCTCCGCGAGCACCGACCGGATCGCCGCCGCGTCCCGCTCGACGAGGAAGCGGCGTACGTCGGCGGGCAGGGGTGTGCCGTCGAGGACGATCCGCACGCGGTCACCGTCGAGGCCGGCGACGGGGATCACGAAGGTGTGGCTGAGGTCGAGGAAGCGCAGCGCCACGTTCATCGCGTCGAGCACGGTCGCGCTCGCGAGCAGGGCGTAGCCGAACGCCCCGAACGTCGCCGCGCGGTAGCAGCGCCCGACCTCGGCGCCGACCTCGCCGAGGGAGGCCTGCAGGTTGCGGACCACCCGCAGCTCCTGCCGCGCCGTCACGACCGGGTCGGAGCCCGTGAGCCCGGAGCCGGCCAGCACGGCCCTCGGCGTCATCCCGCGCTCGATCCCGTGGGCGAGGAGGAGCGTCACCCCGGCGCCGGTGCGCTGGTAGTCCCAGTCCCCCACCGCCGCGGGCGCGAAGTCGACCATGGCCGAAATTATGGATCCGCTCGAGAGCCGCCGGATCTAGCGTCCTCCCCATGGACCCTCGCGTGATCGTCATCGGTGCCGGCTTCGGCGGGCTCGGCGCCGCCCACGCCCTCCTCGAGGCCGGCATCCACGACGTGACCGTCCTGGAGCGCGCCGACGACGTCGGCGGGGTCTGGCGCGAGAACACCTACCCCGGCGCCGCCTGCGACGTGCCCTCCCCGCTCTACTCCTGGTCGTGGGCCACCAACCCCGACTGGTCGCGCCGCTACAGCCCGCAGCCGGAGATCCTCGACTACGTCCGGCGCACCGCACAGGAGACAGGACTCCGTGACCTGGTCCGCACCGGCGTCACCGTCACCGGGCTCACCTGGACCGACGGCCGGTGGCGGGTGGACACCACGACCGGGTCGTACGACGCCGACGTCGTGGTCTCCGCCGTCGGCCAGCTCTCGGCTCCGGTCGTCCCGGCGATCCCGGGCGCCGACACGTTCGCCGGCCCGGCCTTCCACTCGGCGCAGTGGCGCCACGACGTCGACCTGCGCGGCCGGCGGGTCGCGGTCGTCGGCACCGGCGCCAGCGCGGTGCAGTTCGTGCCGGGCATCGTCGACGACGTCGCGGCGATGACGGTATTCCAGCGGTCCGCGCCGTACGTCGTGCTCCGCCCCGACCGGGCCTACTCCCGCCTCCACCACCGGCTCTTCCGGCGCTTCCCGCGCGCTCTGGCCTTCGAGCGGCGCGCGACCTTCGAGCTCACCGAGCTCTTCAACCGCGCCCTCGAGGGCACCTCCGTGGTCCGGAGGCCGCTGATGGCGGCGATCCGCGCGGTCTGGCGGCTGCACCTGCGCCGCCAGGTCCGCGACCCCGGGCTGCGCCGCCGGCTGGTGCCGGACTACCCGCTGGGGTGCAAGCGGCTGCTCTTCTCCAACGACTGGTACCCCGCCCTCGACCGCGACCACGTCCAGGTCGTCGACGAGGCCATCTCCGCGATCGAGCCGGGCGGCGTCCGCACCGCCGACGGGCGCCTGCACGAGGCGGACGTGCTGCTGTGGGGCACCGGCTTCGCGGCCACCGACTTCCTCGCGGGGATCACGGTGCGCGGGGTCGACGGGGTCGCGCTGGCCGACGTGTGGGACGGCGGCGCCCGCGCGCACCTCGGCATCACCGTGGCCGGCTTCCCCAACCTCTTCTGCGTCTACGGCCCCAACACCAACCTCGGCGGCAGCTCGATCATCGGCATGCTCGAGGCCCAGGCCGGCTGGATCGCCCAGGCCGTCCGTGGGATCGCCGACGGCCGCGGCCCGGCGGTCGAGGTCCGCCCCGAGGTGTGGGCGGCGTACGACGAGGAGATGCAGGGGCGGCTCGGCGCGGGCATCTGGTCGCGCTGCGACAGCTGGTACCGCGACGCCTCGCGGATCACCACCAACTGGCCGGGCACGGTGGGCGAGTACCGCACCCGGCTCGCCCGGGTCGACTGGGCGGACCTGGAGGTCAGTCCCCCGAGTCGCCCGCGCCGCTGATGTTGACCATCCAGCTGACGCCGTACGCGTCGGTGAGGTCGCCGAACCAGTCGCCCCACGGGGCCTTGTCGAGCGGGACGTTGACGGTGCCGCCGGCCGCGAGGCCGTCGAACCAGCCGCGGAGCACGTCGACGTCGTCGCCGCTCAGCGCGATCCGGCCGTTGGGGAAGTCGCCCTCCATGTGGCTCGGGACGTCGGCGCCGAACACGGCGACGGAGTCGGAGACCGTGAGGGCGGAGTGCATGACCTGGCCGGACTCGGCGTCGGGCACGCCCATGCCGCCCATGTCGGCGAAGGTCATCACGTCGAGCTGGCCGCCCAGGACGGACTGGTAGAAGGTCATCGCCTCCCGCGCCTCGCCGCGGAAGTTGAGGTAGGGGTTGAGCGAGGTCGACATCGGGAGCTCCTTTGCTCGGCGTACGGCTGTGGGACGACGATGTCACCGACCGCCGACAGCGCCCGGAATCATCGGCCGGTCGCCTGCTCCTTCGCCCAGCGGTAGTCGGCCTTGCCCGCCGGCGAGCGCTGGACCGCGGGCACGCGCACGATCGCCTTCGGGAGCTTGTAGCGCGCGACGTGCCGGGCCGCCTCGGCGAGCAGGTCCTCGTCGCTGACCTCGGCGCCGTCCTCGAGCTGGACGACGGCCACCACCTCGTGGCCCCAGCGCTCCGACGGACGGCCGGCGACGACCACGTCCCGGACGCCGGGGTGCGCGGCGACGGCGCGCTCGACCTCCTCGGCGAAGATCTTCTCGCCGCCGGAGTTGATGGTGACGCTCTCCCGGCCGAGCAGCCGGATCCGGCCGTCCTCGAGCACGCTCGCCCGGTCGCCGGGGACCGACCACCGCACGCCGTCGACGACCGGGAAGGTCCGCGCCGACTTGTCGGGGTCGTCGAGGTAGCCCAGCGGCACGTAGCCGCGCCGCGCCAGCCAGCCTCCGGCCTCGCCCCTCTCCAGCGGGCGGGTCATCAGGTCGTCGAGCACCCACGTGTCGGGCTGCGGGGTGAAGACCATCGCCTCGTCGTCGCCGCCCTTCACCGCCATCTGGCTCATCTGCAGCCCGGTCTCCGACGAGCCGGCCGAGTCGAGCACGAGCACGTTCGGGAGCGCCGCGAAGATCCGCTCGCGCACACCAGGGGTCAGTGCCGCGCCGCCGTTGCCGAAGCTCACCAGCCCGGACAGGTCGTAGGAGCCGCGCTCGACCTCCTCGATGATCGGCTTCGCGATGGCGTCGCCGACGCTGACGATGTTCATCACCCGCTCGCGCGAGGCGACCTCGAGCGCGTTGACCGGGTCGAAGGAGTGGACGTCGTCCGGGATGGCGATCTTGCCGCCCGAGCTGATCGCGTGGAAGGTCGACCACTGCGCCGCACCGTGCATGAAGGGCGGCACCATCAGCAGGCTGAGCCCGCCGTGGGCGTTGCGCGCGTGCTCCTGCAGCTCCTCGTACGACGCGAACGGCTCGGCCGCGCCGAACGGCGTGCCGCCCATCGACGAGACGTAGATGTCGTGGTGCTTCCAGAGCACACCCTTGGGCATCCCCGTGGTGCCGCCGGTGTAGAGCAGGTAGAGGTCCTCGCCACTGGGGGTCGGCATCCCGCCGGCCGGCTCGGGCGCCCGCAGCGTCTCCTCGTAGTCGACCGCGCCGGGCAGCAGCGCGTTGCCGGAGTCGTCGGCGACCTGCACGAGGACGGTCAGCTCGGGCAGCCGGTCGCGGATCGAGGCGACGGTCGGCGCGAACTCCGCGTGGTAGACCAGCGCCCGGGTCCGCGCGTCGGTGAGCAGGTAGAGCAGCTCCTCCTCGACGTACCGGTAGTTGACGTTGAACGACGCCACCCGCGCGCGATGGGCGCCGAGCGTCGCCTCGAGGTACTCGTTCCCGTTGCGCAGGTAGACGCCGAGGTGGTCCTGCCCGGACTCGTGGTTGGGGAGGTCGCCGCGCTCGGTGCGGACGCCGAGGCCCCGGCCGACCAGGTAGCGGGCGAACCCGTCGATCCGGGCGTCCATCTCGGCGTAGGTGACCCGGCGGTCGCGCCAGACCAGCACCACCTGGTCGGGCACCGCGGCCGCGACCGCGCCGAAGACCGACGCGAGGTTGAAGCCCTGGGGCTCGGGAACGGGCATCGACGGCACCTCATCCAGACAAGTAGAACAAGTTCTCGTTCTGGGTGATCGTAGCCCCGCGCCCCCGGCCCGGCATGTAACGCGGAGTTATGGGGTCTTCCGAGCCGTTCTACCGGCTCATCAGACCCCATAACTCCGCGTTACATCCGCGGGGCACCGGGGCTGAGTTGATCAGGGAGACTGATCAGGTAGCCTGACGACATGTCCGCACCTCACCCGGCCGCCGACGCGCTCGTGACCGCCCTCGGCGCCGTCACGCGGCGACTGCGTCAGACCCGGGAGGCCGAGGACCTCGGCCAGCCCGAGTCGATCGCGCTGGCCAGCCTGCGACGCAACGGCGCGACCAGCTCGGCCGAGCTCGCGCGCATCGAGAACATCCGCCCGCAGTCGATGCACGCCACCGTCGTCAGCCTCGAGCGGCAGGGTCTCGTCTCCCGCAGCCCCGACCCCGCGGACGGCCGCCGGATGCTCGTCGAGCTGACGGCGGCCGGCCACGCCGAGGCGCGCAGCAAGCGGTCCGCCCGGCGGGCGCGGGTCGCGGAGGTGCTCGCCCGCGACTTCACCGCCGAGGAGCGCGCCACCCTGCTCGCCGCCGCACCCCTGCTCGAACGACTCGCGAAGGGAATGTGATCCGCACGTCCTCCCCCGCCTCGACCGAGGCCGCGCAGAGCACGAGGTTCGACCGGCGCCTGATCGCGCCGATGGTCCTCGGCTCGATGCTCAACCCGATCAACTCCTCGATCATCACGGTCTCGCTGATCCCGATCGGCCGGGCCTTCGACGCCTCCCCCGCGCGCACCGCCTGGCTGGTCTCGGCCCTGTACGTCGCCACCGCGATCGGCCAGCCGGTGGTCGGACGGCTCGTCGACGTGCTCGGCCCGCGTCGCCTCTACCTCGCCGGCGCGGTCCTGGTCGGCGTGGCCGGGATCATCGGCCTCGTCGCCCAGGACCTCGGGACGCTGGTCGCCGCACGGGTGGTGCTGGGGGTCGGCACCTGCGCCGGCTACCCGTCGGCGATGTACCTCATCCGCGCCGAGGGCCGGCGCACCGGCCAGGAGAGTCCCTCGGGCGTCCTCACCGTCCTGGCCGTCTCCGCCCAGACGATCGCCGTCGTCGGCCCGACCCTCGGCGGCCTGCTGATCGGCGTGGCCGGGTGGCGGGCGACCTTCGCGGTCAACATCCCGATCGCGATCGCCTGCCTCTGGCTCGGCGCCCGGCGGCTGCCCGAGCACGACGCCCTCGAGGAGACGCGCGAGCGCGGCCGCTTCGACCTGCTCGGCACGCTGCTCTTCGGCGTCGCCCTGGTCGCCACCATGCTCTTCCTGATGGAGCGGCGGGTCGACCTGTGGCCGCTGCTCGTGGTCGCGGCCGGCTGCCTCGCGCTCTTCGCGTACGTCGAGCTGCGCCACGCGGACCCGTTCGTCGACCTGCGGCTGCTGCGCGCCACCCCGCCACTGGTCGCAACGTACGCCCGCAACATGCTGTCGGCGACCGTCACCTACTCCTTCATCTACGGCTTCACCCAGTGGCTCCAGGAGAGCCGCGACCTGAGTCCCGCCGCGGCCGGGCTGATGTCCGTGCCGATGTTCGCCACCGCGATCGCGGTCTCGGCGCTGACCGGCCGCAACCCGCGGATCAGGGCGAAGCTGCTCGTCGGCTCGGCGGTCCAGCTGGGCGTCTGCGCCGGCCTGCTGCTGGTCGGGGGCGCCACGCCGCTGTGGGCGCTGGCCCTGCTGACGCTCGCGCTCGGCGTCCCGCAGGGCCTGGTCAGCCTGGCCAACCAGAACGCCGTCTACCACCAGGCACCGGCCGCCCGGATCGCGTCGTCGGCAGGCCTCCTGCGCACCTCCATGTACGTCGGGGCGGTGCTGGCCGCGGCCGCGACCGGCACCTTCCTGCACGCCGGTGCGACCACGTCCGGCCTGCACGGCCTCGCGGGCTGCGCGGTCGTCGCGGCCGCCCTCGCCCTCGTCCTCGCCCTCGCCGACCGCAGCCTGGGTCGCGTGGGCACCCCTACCCGTCAGGAGTCCTGATGCCCCTCACCCACATCGAGCCCACCGCCGCCCTGGTCGTCATCGACCTCCAGCATGGCATCGTGTCCCGCGAGACCGCCCACCCCGTGGCATCGGTCATCGGCAACACGGCCAGGCTCGCCGCGGCGTTCCGCGAGCACGACCTGACCGTCGCGCTGGTCAACGTCGGCGGCATGGCGCCGGGTCGCACCGACGCGCAGCGCACGGCCCCGCCGCGGCCGGCGCCCGCCCCGGACTGGGCGGACCTGGTGCCCGAGCTCGGCGCCACCGACCGCGACATCTTCGTGACCAAGCAGCGCTGGGGCGCCTTCATCGGCACCGACCTGCACGAGCAGCTGGCCGCGCGCGGCGTCAGCCAGCTGGTCTTCACCGGGGTCGCGACCAGCATCGGCGTCGAGTCGTCGGCCCGCTCGGCGTACGACCACGGCTACCACGTCGTGCTCGCCACCGACGCGATGACCGACATGTCCGCCGCCGCGCACGACACGGCAGTCGCCACGGTCTTCCCCCGGCTCGGGGAGACCGCGACGACGGCCGAGGTGCTGGCCGCGCTGTAGCTACTTCTTCTTCGGCGTGCCGTTCGCGCGCAGCAGGTACGCCGCGTCGTGGTGCTTGCCGAAGTCGAAGAGCCCGTCGATCTTCCCGGCGGTGTCGGCGAAGGAGCCGTCCCCGATCGTGCCCAGGCCCCAGTTGTCCTCGATGAAGCGGACGACCGACGCCTGGGTGATGAGCGAGTGCCCGACGTGGTCCCGCTTCGCGTACGGCGAGATCACCAGGAAGGGCAGCCGCTGCCCGGGGCCGCACCGGTCCTGGTAGCCGCTGAGGATCGCGACACCGGAGCCGGCCGGGTCCGTGCAGGTGTTGACGTCGTCCGCGGTGCTCGACGCGTTGGTGATCGTCGGGGCGACGTGGTCGTACCAGCCGTCGGAGTCGTCGTAGGCGATCACGACGGCCGTGTTCTTCCAGTACTTCGAGGTCATGATCGCGTTGATCGTGCGCACCATGAAGTGCTGCTCGTCGATCGGGTCGGAGTACGCCGCGTGCCCGTCCTCGACGTTCTTGGCCTTCACGTAGGAGACGGCCGGCATCGTGGCGCCGCCCGTGCCCTTGAGGGCGTCGTAGAACAGGCTGAGGTCGTACTGGTGGTTGGCCTGGCCGTCGTGACCGATCTCGGCCATCGACGCCGGTGCGAGGTGGTGCGGGTTCGAGGTGCTCTTGTAGTACTCGAACGGGTTGTGGTGCGGGTTGTAGTCGACGTCCGGCGCGCCCGTGATGTTCTCCGAGGTGTGGGTGCACTGGGCGTAGGTGCCCGGCCCGGCGTACGCGACGTCGGGCGCGAAGCCGCCCTGGAACCAGCCCCAGCTGACTCCGCCGGCGTTCATCAGGTCACCGATGTTCTTGTTGCTGTCCTGCATGCCGGCGAGCGCGTTGCTGCTGGTGTGGTTGGTGTCGGCGCAGTCGTCGTAGACCGGGTCGGGGTCGGCGATCACCGTGCCGACCCCGTCGGCGTCCGGCGCGTGCACGCCGTAGGTGTCCGGGGTGGTGGTCTGCGTCGGGTCCTCGGTGCCGGTGGCGGGGTCGTAGCTCATCACGCCGTGCGTCTGCCCGGAGACGACCTCGAGGGCGCCGGGGGTGGAGGGACCGAAGGTGTCGCTCCAGGCGTTGTCGCTCATGGAGTAGTGCTGCGCGTAGTTCCAGAGCGCGGTCACCGTGTTGCCGTCGTAGTAGCCCATGGTCTGGCCGACCCGGTTGAGCAGGCCACAGGTGTCGCCCGAGACGTTCTGGACGAACTTGTCCATCGCGCCCCCGTCGATCGCCTTCTCCTCGGGGGTGTAGTTGTGTCCCTGGTCGCAGGTGACGGCCTCGTCCGGGCCGTAGCGGAAGGGCGGCATCGAGTTCGGGTTGCCGTCGGGGTGGGTCGCGGACTTCGCCTTGAGCAGCTCCGGGTGCGCCCGGAGGTTGTCGACCCTCGGCGTCCTCCTGCCGGCAGTGAAGCGCACCCCGTCGGTGTTCGCGGCCTTCGGGTAGGTCCCGAAGTAGTGGTCGAACGAGACGTTCTCGCTGAAGATCACGACGACGTGCTTGATCGGCGTCGTCGTGCCGTCCGCGGCCCTGGCCGCGCCGGCGGCTCTGGTGGCCACGGGGTCCGCGGCCGACGCCTGGGTCACGCCGCCGGCCGCCAGTGCGGTGGCGACGAGCGCGGCGGCCGTCAGGCCGACACCCGCGCCGCGGGCGCGGGTGAGCTTCGGTGTCCTCATGCTGGATGACCTTTCTGAGTCGTTGCCTTGTGGGAACTCGGGGTGGGTGGCGCTCACGCGAGCAGGACGCGGCCCAGCCAGTCGTCGGCGCCGGTGACGCCGGGGAGTGCGAAGAAGTAGCCGCCGCCGAAGGGCGTCACGTAGTCGACGAGGGGCTCGTCGACCAGGCGCTGCTGGACGTTGACGAACTGGCGGTCGAGGTCCTGGTTGAAGCAGGTGAACAGGTGCCCCATGTCGAGGTTGCCGTTGAGGTCGGTGCCGGCGTCGTAGTTGTAGGAGCGGCGCAGGATCCGCTGGTCGGTGGCCTGCCCGCTGCGGGAGGCCAGACGGATGTGGGCGTCGAAACGGATCGCACCCCCACCCGTCTGGCCGGTGTAGTCGGGCCTGTCGAACTCGGCACTCCCCGTGAGGGGTGCGCCGGTCTCCTTGTCCCGACCGAACATGGCGTTCTGCTCCCGCACGGATATCCGGTCCCAGAACTCGACGAGCATCCGGATCAGCCGCACCACGTGGTACGTGCCGCCCTCGACCCAGGCGGGCTCGTCGCCCCCGCCGTGGGTCCACACCAGCTGGTCCATCAGGTCGGCGTCGCCGACGTCCGGGTTGCCGGTGCCGTCCTTGAACCCCATCAGGTTGCGCGGCGTGCCCGACGGGCGTGGCGGCGACTGGAAGCCGTCCATCCGCCACCGCACCTGCAGCAGCCCCTGCGTGCTCCGCATCAGGTCGCGCAGGGCGTGCACCACGACGTCGGGCTCGTCGCCGCAGATCTGCAGCAGCAGGTCTCCCCCGCACCAGCGCGGGTCGAGGTCGTCGTTGGGGAAGGCCGGCATCGTCCGCAGCCGGGCCGGCCTGCGGTCGGCGAGGCCGAACCGGTCGTCGAAGAGGCTCGCCCCGACGCTCACGGTGACGGTGAGCCCGCCGGCCGGGGCGTCGATGCCGAGGATGCCGCTGTCGGCGTCGGTCGCGACCAGGCCGCCGGTCGGCGTCGGGCCGCCGGCGGTGAGCGCCCGGATCCGGTCGGTCAGGATGCGCAGGGTCCGGCCGAGCTCGGCACGTCCGCGGGCCGTGACATCGAGCGCGACGTAGCTCGACTGGCGCTGGAGGGGCGTCAGGATGCCCGCCTGGTGCTCGCCCTCGAAGGCGTACGACGCGGCGGCGTGCCGGTCGGAAGCGCCCTCCGCCTCGGCCCCACGGAGCACGAGGGGCGCGGCGACGGCCGCGCCGACCGCCGTACCGACGGCGGTGCCGAGCAGACCGCGGCGGCTGACCTGCGGGGCTCCGGAGTGAGGGCAGCTCACGACGCGCCTCCCGGCATCGGCATGACGGGGTCGGTGATGACGGCGACGTCGGAGAGCAGCTCGACCGCGCGGCTCAGGTCGGCGTCGAGACGCTCGCGGGCGGTCCGGCCGAGCGCGGACATCGGGGTCCAGCGCCCGTGGGCGTGGTGCGACCGGACGGTGGCCTCGAGCCGGTCCAGCGAGCGCTGGAGGTCGGCGAGACGGGGGTCGCGGGAGCGGAGGAGCGGCAGCAGCGGCCGCAGGGCCTGGCGGGTGCCGGCGATGTTGGCGTCGACCGTGGCGAGCTCGGTGTGGCTGCCGGCGTCGGCGACGCCGTTCGCCTCGCGCTGGAGGGCGCCCTCCAGGATCTCGTGGGCGCGCAGACCGATGTCGATCGGGGCCATCACGAGATCGGTGCCGAAGTGCCGGCGCAGGTCGCGGACGGCACGTCCGAGACGGCGGGCCGGCGGGACGATCCGGGCGGTCGGACGACCGCTCCACAGGAGCGCCTCGATCTGGTGGAAGCCGTGCAGGTCGGGGTCGGTGGGCGGCGGGATGCCGCTCGTCGGCTGGCCGTCGATGGCGGCGTCGAAGCGTCCGAAGGCGTCGTACGCGGCACCGAGCGTGCCATAGGTCCAGTGGGCGCTCAGCCAGTCCCGTCGCGCGGCCCGGGAGTCGCCGTGGACGAGGTCCTGCGTCAGCCGGCGTACCCGTCGCTGCAGCCGCGGCAGCTGGCCGTGCACCCAGTGCTGGTAGCGGATCACCGGTCGCACGAGGTCGGCGTTGGTGACGGGTCGGACGCCGACCGTGGTGTCCCCGGCGTAGTCGCCGGTGACCTCGACCGTCGGACCTGCGACCGAGCCGGTCTCGGTGCTGGCGCACACGATGCGGTAGCGACCCGCGCCGAGCACCACCCGGGCGGGGCGGGACGCGCCCGGCCCGACGGCCTCGGCGTCGAGGTAGATGCGCCCGTCGTCGAGGTCCTCGACGTAGCCGTCCATCGTCGCGGGCCCGCCGTTGTGGAGGTCGAGGGACACCGGACCGGCAGCGCCGCCGGTCCACCCGGAGCCGCACCCGCTGGCGTCGAGCTCGACGACGGGGTCGTCACCCAGGTCGGCCGTCTCGCGGAGGCCGCGGGTGGGGCGGTGCAGGATCCGGTGGGCGCGCGGACCGATGCCGTGGACCGCCGGGCCGAGGGCGACCAGCGCGAGGGCGACGCAGCCGAGCAGGGCGACGTGGCGCGTGGTCCGCGTCCACCAGCTCCCCACGCTCGCCCTCGCTCCCGTCCGGTGCCGGCACGCGCCAGCGGAGAGAGCCTCCGCTCCTTCGGCGACGCGCCGGCGCCGGCCGGGTGGCCGTCAGGTGAACAGCGACGGGTCAGCGACGGGTCAGCGACGGGTCAGCGGTGGATCGGGCGCGGCAGGCTCGCGTTGGCGACCCGGTTCTCCGCATCGATCATCCAGGCGAGCTGCTCGAGGCGCTCGATGATCGCGTGCAGGATGTCCGCGGTGGTCGGGTCCTCGGCGTCCACGTCGTCGTGGATCCGGCGGGCGGTGCCGGCGACGGCGTACAGGCTGGCGGTGACGAGGTCGACGGTCTCGGCGGTGTTGATCTCGGTGGCCGGGAAGTCCGGGAGGCTGGACTGCTCGGCGACGGTCCGCGCCCGGCCGTCGGGGGTCACGTAGATCGCGCGCATCCGCTCGGCGACCTGGTCGGAGAACTCGCGCGCGGCGTCGACGACCTCGTCGAGCTGGAGGTGGAGGTCGCGGAAGTTGAGGCCGACGACGTTCCAGTGGGCCTGCTTGCCGACCAGGTGGAGGTCGATCAGGTCGACGGAGAGCTGCTGCAGGTGGGTCGCGAGCTGGTCGGACGCGGTGAACGGGGGTCGGGCGACGTGGGTGGACTTCTCGGTGTGCAGCATGTCGGTCATGGGTCCTACCCAACCACCTTTTCTTGAACCGATCCAGAAAGGTGAGGCTAGCCTGAACCGCCCCGGCGCCAGAGGTACGGCGTCGTCGTCGACACCTTCGCCAGCCCCGAGCGCTCCAGGATCGGCCGGGACATCTCCGTCGAGTCGCTGTTGACCAGCGTCTTGCCGAGCGCGAGCGCGGACCGCGCGCGGGCGGCCGTCAGCGCGCGGTAGATCCCGCGGCCACGCCACCCCTCCAGGGTCGAGCCGCCCCAGATGCCGGCGAAGTCGCTGTCCCGCACCGGCTCCAGCCGGCCCGCGCTGACCATCACGCCGCCGGCCTCGGCCACCCAGAGCTCGGTGCCGTCGCCGGAGGCGAGCCGGCTCAGGGCGAACTCGGCATGGGCATCGGAGACCGGCTCGCCGAAGGCGACGTCCGCCATCGCGCTCATCGCCCGGACGTCGGCCTCGGTGTCGATCCGGCGCAGGGTGACGCCGTCGGGCAGCGGGACGTCGACCGCCAGCAGCTCGGCACGGCCGATCATGATCGACTCCGGCTCGTCCGGCTCGAAGCCGTGCTCGAGCAGCGCGTCGTGGAGGCCGGGCGCGTCGTCGTGCTGGCGGGTCTTCCACTCGACCTCGCGGATCCCCGGGTCCTGCCGGAAGTGCTCGACCGCGGCCGCCACCCAGCCGCGGGCCTGGTCCGCGCCGACGCCGGTCAGCCGCGGCGTCGTGACGAAGCCCTGGCCGGCCGGGAAGGTGGCCAGTCGCACGGGTCCGAGGCGGTGCACGGCGAGCGCACCCGCGACCTCGGCGTCGGTGCGCAGCTGCTCGTCGTACGCCGCGAGCAGGGCGGCGGTCTCGGTGCTCACGCCTCCATCCTCGCGGCCGCGTCGAGCGGATTACCAGGCGGCGAGGGCGCGCTCGACGAGCGCCCGCAAGGTCGCGCGGTCCGCCCGCGACAGCGGCTCGACGAGGGCGGCGACCCGCTCGGCGACCGCGGCGGCGACCGGCACGGCGAGCTCGTGGCCGGCAGCCGTCATCCGCACCCGGCTCGAACGCCGGTCGTGCTCGTCGGGGAACCGCTCGACGAGGCCGCGCGCGGCCGCCCGGTCGATGAGGCCGCTGACGGTCGAGCGGTCGAGGCCGAGGCCGTCCGCGAGGTCGGCCATCCGCGGCTCGCGGTCGCGGAGCACGCCGAGCAGCCGCAGCTGGGTGGCAGAGAGGTCGTGGGCCGCGCCGACCTGGTGCAGCACCGCCATCACCTCGAAGGACAGCTGCACGACGGCATCCATCAGGGCCCGGTCGTCCTGGGTGTCGGTCACGCCGGAAGACTAGTTGATTTGATGGGGAGTACCAACTACTTTGATTGGTATCACCAACTACTTCTCTCCGGAGGCCGCCATGAGGGCAGCACTCGTCACCAGCTTCGACCAGGCCCCGCGCTACCGGGACTGCCCCGACCCCACGCCGACCGGACCGCACGAGACGGTGGTCGACGTCCTCGCCGCCGGTCTGCACCCGCGGGTGCGGTCGCAGGCGGCGGGCTCGCACTACACGAGCACCGACACGCTCCCCCTCGTCCCCGGCATCGACGGCGTGGGCCGCGACGCCGGCGGCACGCTGCGCTACTTCGTCCTCCCGGACACGACCCTCGGCTCGATGGCCGAGCGGACCGTGATCGACGTACGCCGCAGCGTCGCGCTGCCCGACGACGCCGACCCGGTCCTGCTCGCCGCCGCGATGAACCCGGCCATGTCGTCGTGGGTGGCGCTGCGGCGGCGGATCGACTTCCGGGCCGGCCAGCGGGTGGTCGTGCTCGGCGCGACCGGCAACGCCGGACGGCTGGCGGTCGAGGTCGCCCGGCACCTCGGCGCCGGCGCGGTGACCGCGGTCGGCCGTCGCGCCGAGCTGCTCGCGGAGCTGGAGGGCGTCGACCACGCCGTGCTCCTCGCCGACCGGGACGCGCTGGGCGCGGCCGGCGGCGACGCCGACGTCGTCCTCGACTACCTGTGGGGCCCAGCGACCGTGGAGGCGATGTACGCGATCGTCCCGCGCCGCGTCGACGACGCCCAGCGGCTGACGTGGGTGCAGATCGGCTCGGTCGCCGGACTGGAGGCGCCGATCCCCTCCGCCGCGCTGCGTGCCACGCGCCTGGAGCTGGTCGGCAGCGGCCAGGGCTCGGTCGCCGCCCGCGACATCGTCGCCGAGCTGGGCGAGCTCGCCGCCGAGATCGGCCGCGGCACGTTCGCGGTGGACGCGGTGGCCGTCCCGCTCGCGGACGTCGAGCAGGCGTGGGTCGACGCCGCGACCTCGCGGCAGCGGCTGGTGGTCACCCCGTCACCACCCCGGGCGGGGTGAGGCGGAACCACCCACCCCGACGGGACCCTCGCAGCGCGGTGTGCCCCCACCCCGCGGACGGAGGGACCGATGGCCAGCGACACCCGGTTCGCCGCGGTACCGGAGGCGATGGATCCGGTCTCGGCGCCGGCCGGGGACGTCGCCTCCCGCCTCGGCGTCACGCCCGCGCAGGGACTCTCGGCGGAGGAGGCGGCCGCCCGGCTCGCGTCGTACGGCCGCAACGAGCTGGAGGGAGGCCACCGGGAGCCGCCGTGGCGCGCCTTCCTGCGCCAGTACGAGGACTTCATGCAGCTGGTGCTGCTCGCCGCGGCCCTCGTCAACCAGCTGGTCACCCAGGACACCGGCACCACGGTCGTGCTGGCCGGCCTCACCGTCTTCAACGCGGTGATCGGCCTCCGGCAGGAGGCCAAGGCGGAGGAGAGCGTGAAGGCGCTCTCGCAGATGATGCGGACGATCGCGCGCGTGCGCCGCGACGGGCAGGCCATCGAGGTCGACGCCTCCGAGCTGGTCCCGGGCGACGTCGTCCTGGTCGAGGCCGGCAACCGCGTGCCGGCCGATGGACGGGTCTCACTCGCCGCCACCCTCGAGATCGAGGAGGCGGCCCTCACGGGCGAGAGCCTGCCGGTGGGCAAGACGGCCGATCCGGTGACCGGCTCCGACGTGCCGCTCGGCGACCGGATCTGCATGGCCTACATGAACACCTCGGTCACCCGGGGCCGTGGCGAGCTGATCGTCACCGCGACCGGGATGGACACCGAGATCGGCCACATCGCCGGGATGCTCGCCAGCACCGAGACCAGCAGGACCCCGCTGCAGCGGCAGCTCGACTCGCTCTCGAAGATCATCGCCTCGATCGCCGCCGTGGCCCTGGTGGTCGTGGTGCTGCTCGGCCTCGCGCAGGGCGAGTCCTTCGACACGCTCTTCATCACCGGCGTCGCGCTCGCGGTCGCCGCCATCCCCACCGGCCTCCCGGCCGTGGTCACCGCGCTGCTCTCGATGGGCACCCGCGAGATCGCCCAGCGGAACGCGATCGTGAAGCGGCTGCCCGCCGTGGAGACGCTCGGGTCGACCTCCGCCATCTGCTCGGACAAGACCGGGACGCTGACGCTGAACAAGATGACGGCGCGGGAGATCGTGATCCCCGGCCAGAACCGGTACACGGTCTCGGGCGAGGGCTACAGCACGGTCGGCGATATCAGCCACGTCGGTGGCCAGCGCCACGACCTCGACCCCTACCTGTTGCCGATGGTGCTCTGCGCCGACGCCGTGCTGGACGGCGAGACCCTCATCGGGGACCCGACCGAGGGCGCCCTGATCGTCCTCGGTGCCAAGGGCGGGCTCGACGTCGCCGAGACCCGCGCGGCCCTCCCTCGCGTCGCCGAGGTGCCCTTCGACTCCGACTACAAGTTCATGGCGACCTTCCACGAGATGACCGCGGACGACGGTCGGCCCGTGGTGCGCTGCTACGTCAAGGGCGCGCCCGACGTCCTGATCGCCCGCGCCACGACGCTGCGCCACCCGGACGGGACCCTGCTGCCGATCACCGACGACAACCGGCACCTGGCCCTCGAGGCCAACGACCAGATCGCCAACGCCGGCGAGCGGGTCATGGTGGTCGCCCAGCGCGACTTCGAGCCGGGCACGGTGCGTGCGGGCGACGACCTCATCGAGCGGGTCCGAGACCTGACGCTCCTCGCGATGGTCGGGATCGTCGACCCGCCCCGACCCGAGGCCCGGGACGCGATCGCGGAGTGCCACCAGGCGGGGATCCGGGTGCGGATGATCACCGGCGACCACGCCACCACGGCGGCCGCCATCGCGAGCGAGCTCGGGATCGAGGGGCGCGCGGTCACCGGCGCCGAGTTCGCGGCGATGAGCGATGACCGGCTCCGCACCGAGATCGACGAGATCGGCGTGGTCGCCCGCGTGGCCCCCGAGGACAAGGTGCGCCTGGTCCGGATCCTCAAGGAGGAGGACGAGGTCGTCGCGATGACGGGCGACGGGGTCAACGACGCGCCCGCGCTCAAGACGGCCGACATCGGCGTCGCGATGGGCATCACCGGTACGGAGGTCTCCAAGGAGGCCGCGGTGATGATCCTGACCGACGACAACTTCGCGACCATCGTCGGCGCGGTCTCCTACGGCCGGACGCTCTACGACAACCTGCTCAAGTACCTGCGCTTCCAGATGTCGACCCTGGTCGCCTACATCGCGATCTTCATCGGCGCAGGCATCCTCGGCATCGCGGCCGGCGCACCCCTCAACCCGCTCCAGATCCTGTGGCTGAACATGGTGGTGGACATCCCGCTCGCGATCGCGCTCGGCTTCGACCAGCCCGCCCGCGGCCTGATGTCGCGACCACCCCGCCCGGTCGGCGCGCCCGTGCTGTCCCGCACCGACTGGGTCAGGCTCTGCGTGCAGGGCGCGGTGATGACCGTCGGCTCCCTCGCGGCCTACCAGCTCGGCGACCACCAGGGTGACGCGGTGCTCGCCTCGACCATGCTGCTGACGACGCTGTCGCTCTTCCACCTCGCCGGCGCGCTGCTGAGCCGCGACCAGGTCGGGACGATCCTCGACCGCGACGCGATGCCGGGCGTCGTCCAGCTGCGCCGGTACGGGCTGGCGCTGCTGGCGATCGTCGCCATCACCGCGCTCGACTTCCTGGCGCGGATCTTCGACACCACCGGGCTCGATCTCGGCCAGTGGTCCGCCAGCATCGGCATCGCGATGTCGCTGGTGGTCGTCGAGGAGCTGGTGAAGCTCGTCGTGCGGCGCCGCTCGCCTACCCCGCGGTGACCGCGGCCCGGACCGCGTGGGCGGCCCGCAGCGTGGCGTCGTACGCGCTCGGGCTGAGGCCGGTGACGTTGATGAAGGCGTGGATCAGGTCGCCCTCGCGCGCCACCTCGACCGGGACGCCGCACTCCTCGAGCCGCTGCGCGTAGGCGAGGCCGTCGTCGCGCAGCGGGTCGAAGCCGGCGACCGCGAGGTACGCCGGGGCGGCACCGGCCAGGTCGTCGGCGAGGAGCGGCGACGCACGGGGGTCGAGCGCGTCGGCGGGATCGGCGAGGTAGCGCTCGAGGTACCAGTCCATCTGTCGCCGGGTGAGGAAGAAGCCGTCGGCGAACTCGTGGAGGGAGGCCCGCGTCAGGCGCGCCTCCGAGAGGTCGGTCGCGGGGAAGAGCAGCAGCTGGAGGGTCGGCTGGACCGGCTCGCCGCGCAGCAGGAGGGCCAGGGAGGCGGTCATGTTGCCGCCCGCGCTGTCGCCACCGATCGCGATATGGGCCGGGTCGAGGCCCCAGGCGGGCGCCTGGGCGACGGCGTAGTCCCACGCTGCGCGCGCGTCCTCGATCGCTGCGGGGAACGGGTGCTCCGGCGCGAGCCGGTAGTCGACGGAGAGCACGTCGACCTCGGCGTGCTGGGCGAGGAAGCGGACCGGCGAGTCGTGGCTGACCCGGCTGCCGACCACCCACCCACCGCCGTGGAAGAAGACCAGCAGGCCGCGCGACTCCCCCGCCCGGGCGCGGTAGCGGGTGGCCGGGATCGGCCCGGCGGGGCCGGGGATGACGAGGTCCTCCTCGACCGCGAACGGCGGATAGGTCGCCGCGAACGTGAGCGCCTCCTCGTCGATCTGGTGCCGCGCCTTCTCGACCGTGCGCTCCGAGAAGTCGTTGCCCGGCATCCGGTTCATCGCGGCGAGCGCGAGCGCGATCTCGGGCGCCAGCCGCTCGCCGTCGCTGTTCACCGGTGCGCCGGCGCCGAGCCGCTCGATGAGCGGGCGGGGCAGGCGCACGAGGCCGCGGATCGCGGCCCGCTCCAGACGGAGCGGCAGGGGCAGGGATCGGGAGGTCGCGGCACTCACGCGGGGAAGGATTCCAGATGCGGGTGCGAGGGAGCCCGCCACCGTGCGGTGACGGGCTCCCTCGGCGTACCGCTACCTGACCTTCGAGGTCGCCTTCGACGTCTCGGCGGCCTTCTCGAAGCCGGCCGCGGAGCCGGTGACCCGCACCGTGATCCTCGCGCCCTTGAGCTTCTTGGTGAGGCCCAGCTCGGAGGTGGTCGCGCCCTTGATCGCGGAGCCGTCGGCGAACCACTTGTACGTCAGGGTCACCGGGGCGCCGCCGGCGCTCCACCGACCTGGGACGGCGGTGAGCGTCCGGCCGACCTTCGCCTTGCCCTTGATGGTCGGGCGCTTCGAGCTGATCGTGCCGCGCTCGACCGGGGCGGTCGGGTCGGAGGAGACCGTCCGGGTCGCGTAGCCGGTCTTGGTGCCGGTCACCGCCACCGTGATGGTCGCCCCGACCTGGCCGGCACCCAGCACCAGCGTGGTGCCGTCGGCGCCGCTGATCGGTGCGCCGTCGGCGAACCACGCGTAGGTGAGGTCGACCGAGCCGGGCCCCCAGGTCGCCGAGGCGGTGAGCGTCCGGCCGACCTGCGGGCTGCCGCTGATGGTCGGCTCCGGCGCGTCCAGGGTCGCGGCCCGCACGACGGCGGTCACCGTCGACGTGTGCGGCGTGTAGCCGGGCTTGCTGCCGGTGACCGCGAGGGTGATCGTCCGGCCGACCAGCGCGGGGTCGCTCAGGGTGAGCGGCGCGTCCGTCGCCAGGACGCCGTCGCCGTCCTTCCAGACGTAGTGCGTCGTGACCCCGCTCTCCCAGCTCCCGACGTCGGCGGTCAGGGTCTGGCCCAGCTCGGGCGTGCCGACGATCCGCGCGGCGGGGCCGTCGAGCTCGGCCGCGGCGACGGTCGCCGTCGCGGACGCGGTGGCGGCGGCGAAGCCGGCCCTGGTGCCGGTGACCTCGAGGGTGACCGCGTGGCCGACCAGCGAGTCGCCCAGCACGAGCGGACCGTCCGTGGCGAGGACCGTGCTCCCGTCCTTCCAGACGTAGTGCGTGGTGACGCCGGGGTCCCAGGTCCCGACGCTCGCGGTGAGGGTCTGACCGACGGTCGGGGAGCCGACGATGGTCGGGGTCGGGGTGGCCGTCTGGTCGAGGTCCAGCTCGACGTCGATCGTCCCGCTCCACAGCGAGTGGCCGAAGCGGTTGCCGTCGTCGCTCCACAGCACCTCGCGGCTGCCGTCGGTGGCCGTCGACATCGGCGCGACGGCGAAGCCCTCGAGGTTGTAGTTGGGCAGGTCGGCCGGGGTGCTGTAGGACCGGTCGACCGCGACGTGCCCGTCGCTGCCGATCTCGAGCAGGGTGGTGGCGTTGCCGCAGGTGTTGTCGCAGTGCGCCCAGATCCGGCCGAGGTCGGCGTCGTACGACGCGTCCATGACGCCCACCATGCCGGTCGCGATGTCCGCGACCCGCGCCCAGGTGCCGTCGGTGTCGAGGACGTAGGCCCGCAGGTGACCGGTCTTCTCGACGGCGCCGAGGAAGAGGCCGGGCAGCGCCTTGTCCGGGTAGTCGGCCGGGTCGTAGAGCGTGCCGTCGTCGGTGCGGAAGCCGTACCCCGTCAGGAAGCTGTCGGGCACGTAGGTGACGCCCTCGAAGCCGAGGTTGGCGTCGGCGTTGGTGAAGTCCAGGTCCGACGTGAGCACCCACTGCTCGGTCGCCACCAGGGTGGTGCCGCTGGCGCTCGGGTCGAACCGGAGGATCGAGTCCAGTGGGACGCCCGAGGCGCTGTTGTCGCGCTCGGTGGTGATGTAGAGCATCCCGTCGGGGCCGACGGTCAGGCCCTCGCTGTCCGGCAGGCCGGTGTTGCCCTGGAAGCGGAGGTCCTTGCCGCTGCCCCAGCTGTTGGCGGTGTCCTTGACCCAGGTCGAGCCGGAGCGGACGAGCCGGTAGACGTGGCTCTTGTTCTTCACGGCGTACAGGACGTTCGCGTCACTCGGGTCGAACGCCAGACCGCTGAGGTCCTGGCCCGACTCGGCGGTCACCCAGGCGCACTCGTCGTCGATGGTCGCCGGCGACGGGGAGCCCGGCCAGGTGACGAGACCGGAGGGCAGGGTGCCGGACGCGGTGCCGGAGTTCTCGGTGCTGCACGGCGCCTCGGGGTCGCTGGTCAGCGGCGTGACGCCGCCGGTGCACGCGCCGTTGGTGGTGCCGAAGGTAGCGGTCGGCACCTCCTTGAGCGTGTCGCTGCCGTCGGGGCAGGAGGCGAGCGACTTGTAGTAGCCGGAGGTGTTGATGGTCTCGTCGACGCCGGCCTGGCCCGCGGTGTAGGTGAGGCTGTCGACCAGGGTGCCGTCGGGCGTGTAGACCTTCACGGCGTCGCCGCCGCTGCTCAGGCCGGGGCCGGAGGAGAAGACGCCGTACCCGCCGGCGGGGATCGTGGTCGCGAGCGTGCCGTCCACGTAGAGCCCGGTCGAGAAGTCGGTGGCGGCGGCGAACCCGTTGGCGTTGCTGTCGGTCTGCTTCCAGCCGCTGAGGCTGACGTCGTGCGTGCCCTTGTTGTAGAGCTCGATCAGGTCGTCGGCGTCGAGCGGCGCGAAGCCGTTGCCGCTGTTGTTGGAGGTGACCTCGTTGATCACGATGTCGGCGTAGTTCGGGTCGGTGGTCGGCGTGCCGCCGCCACCGGTGCTGGTGCGGACGTCGGTCGGGGTCGTGGTGCCGAGCGTGGAGGCGCCCGGGGAACCGACGCTGCCGCCCACGCTGGCCCAGGAGCCCTCACCGTCACCGACGGTCTCGAAGGCGAAGCTGGTGCTCGTGCTGCCGGCCACGGCTTGGCCCTTGCCACCGGTGAAGTAGCCGCTCGCGTAGGAGACGGTGTCCACGTCGGTGCCACCGGAGTTGTAGATGTGCACGGCGTTCGGCCCACCGTTGAGGGTGTGCGTCTTGCCGTTGCTCAGCACCTTGACGGTGTCCTTGAGGCCCCACTCGGTGCGGAACTCGGCCGCGGTCAGGTCGGTGATGATCACCGACTCCCCCGGCGCGACCGTCCCCAGCCCGGAGAGGGAGAGCGCGGTCGAGAACGTCGCCGCCGAGTTGTCGTACTTCCACCCGGTGAGGTCCTGCGCCGCGTCGCCGACGTTGGTCAGCTCGACGTACTCGCCGTCGGTGCCGCCGGCGCCGCTGGCCTTGCCGCCGTACGCGTACTCGGTGATCGTGATGACCGCACCGGTCGCTGCGTCTGCGGTGGGGACGACGACCCAGAGTGCGGCGGTGGAGAGTGCGACCGCGAGGACGGCTGAGAGCGAACTGCGAAGACGACGCAAGGGAGGTTCTTTCGTCCGGAGGAGCCCGAGATCCGCGACGAAGACTCGGGCTCGCAGCGCAACGAACCCACAACCGGGACCCACCAGGAGGTGAACGGCCAGTGATCTGTCGGTCCGAGTCCCGCCGATCGGGACAGCTAGCCGGCCACGCCCAGGAGCCAGGGGTGGTCGGTGATCGTCGCCGGTGCGGGCACCTCGCTCACCGTCAGCCCGAGCCCGCGGGAGAAGGCGATGCAGTCGATCCCGTGGACGACGACCTGGAGCTTGCGATCGCGCATGATCCGGTAGGGCGACCGCGCGTCGTCGCCACGGTCGCGGAAGTTGAGGTCCCCCGTCACGACGACCAGCCAGCCCATCGCGACGGCGAAGTCGAGGAGTGCGGCGAACCCGGTCATCTGCCGGCCGTACTGGCGGGCCCGGTCGGTGTCCACGCGCAGCCGACCCGTGCTCTCGACCTGCACGGCCGCGTGCGGGTGCAGCGCGACGTGGCAGACGGAACCCAGCTCGTCCACCTGCTGCGCGGAGTAGGTGAACCATCGCTCCGGCGCGATCTTGATCGGGGTCGAGGCATCGCAGCCGATCACCTGGCCGGAGCCCAGCGAGCGCAGGGAGCTGCGGACCAGGACCGGGTTGTCCTTCTGGCCCCGGCGTCGGTCGAGGCCGCCGGTCTCGACGACCATCCGGTAGCCGCGCATCCGGGACAGCCCGTCGAGGATGCCGTACGCCTCGGTGAGGCCGACGATCGTCGGGGCGTGGCTCCGGATCTCGCGGACCACCACGTCCGACCTGCCGACGGCCGAGGGCGCGTGCAGGGGGGCGTGCAGGACCGAGAGCGCCATGACGTCACGCTGCTCTCGTCGTACGCCGGCGGCAATGGCACTTTTGGGTATTCCGCCGCGGCGGCCGGGTCGCGACGCTGGCAACCATGTCCACTCTCGGGACCCCGCCGCCCCCGTCACCGGTGCCGCCGATCGCGCTCCGGACCTACGCCGCCATCCGGCTCGGCGTGGTCGCGGTGATCCTCGCCCTCGGCTTCGCGGTGTGGCGCGAGATCGCGAACGAGCAGCACGGCTGCGTGCAGCGCTCGCTGAGCGCCTACTACTACACGCCGGTCCGACCGGTCTTCGTCGGCGCCCTGCTCATCATCGGCTTCGCGATGATCGTGCTCTGGGGGAAGACCGCTGCGGAGGACGTCGCCCTCAACCTGGCCGGGCTGCTGCTCATGGTCGTCGCCCTGGTGCCCACCCTCGACGCCAACTACTGCAGCCTGCCGACCTCGGTCGCCCAGACCGGTGGCAGCCAGGAGAAGCCGGTCGCCGACAACGACCTGATCGCCGACAACGCGCAGACGGTCGCCCGCAGCTTCAGCTCGCTCCTCGTGGTGCTCGCCCTGGTCCTGGTCTTCCTCGCGGTCCTCGGCGTGTGGCACTACGTGACCGCCCCGGCCGGCGCGTCGCCGGGCACCAAGGTCATCGCCGGTTACGCCGTCACCTGGCTGCTCGCGGCGATCGCCTGGGTCGTCTACCTCGTTCTCTACCTCGACCGCTCGAACCCCGACAGCGTCTTCAACCACCAGGTGCACAGCATGTCGGCGAACATCGGCGTCGGGTTCGTCATCGTCGCCGTGGTCCTGGCCGCCCTCGAGAAGTCCCGCGACCCGGACGCCCCCGGCCCCTGGTGGGCGCGGTGGAGGCCCGTGTGGTGGGACGACCCGTGGACCTGGGTCTACGGCGCCCTCGCCGGCCTGATGATCCTGACCGTCGTCATCGTCCGCGGCGGCGACGCCCTGGGCCTCTACTCCGGCTGGCTCGACATCCACGCCACCTTCGTCCTCGAGGCGATCCTGATCGGCCTGCTCGGCGTCTTCTGGGTCTGCCAGACCATCGACCGGCGGCACGAGGGCGCGCCGGCGTACTAGAAACGCCAGAAGCCCGGCGCGAGTGCGCCGGGCTTCTGTTCGGTGGAGCTGAGGGGACTCGAACCCCTGACCCTCTGCCTGCCATTGCCCAGAAATGACGGAGCCGCTACCAGCTGCGCCCCGGCGCCACCGTCCGGAAATGCCAGAAGCCCGACACTCGCGTGTCGGGCTCCTGTCCGGTGGAGCTGAGGGGACTCGAACCCCTGACCCTCTGCATGCCATGCAGATGCGCTACCAGCTGCGCCACAGCCCCATTGCTTCCCCCGAACCTGCGGGGTGACAACTCGCGGAATACTAGCCAACCGATGTCGCGGATGCGAAATCGGGGTGTCGCTCAGGCGGGGTCCGGGGCGGTCCGGTTGTAGGCCCGCAGGCGCAGCACGGCGCCGGGCTCGGCCTGGTCGAGCTCGACCCACGCGCAGTTGTCGAGACCGTGCAGGGCGGCGCGCTCGGTGACCGGCCAGCCGAGCAGGACCGGGACGGCGTCGCGGATGGCCGCGCCGTGCGAGACGGCGACGGCGAGCTGTCCCGGCTCGACGGTCGCGAGCAGCTCGTGGACGGCGGCGCTGACCCGGGCGGCCACCTCGGCGGCCTTCTCGCCCCCGGGGACGACGTCGAAGTCACCGAGCCGGAACGCCGCGAACTCCGCGGGGGCCTGGTCGGCGTACTCCGCGTGCGTGAGGCCCTGCCTCTCGGCCAGGTAGTACTCCCGCAGGCGGGCGTCGTACGTCGCGACGAGCCCGGCCGCATCGGCGACGTAGGCCACCGTCTCGCGGGCGCGGACGCTGTCGGAGGACCAGACCGCGGTCGGCTTCAGCCCGGCCAGCACCTCGGCGACGCGGGCGGCCTGCCGGTGCCCGGTCTCGTCCAGGTCGGCGTCGAGCTGTCCCTGCACGCGGCCGGCGGCGTTCCACGCCGTCCGGCCGTGCCGGAGCAGGATCAGACGCCGCGGGGCGTCACCGCTCATGCGAGACGACGTCCGCGGGCAGCTCGATGGTCGGGCAGTCGCGCCAGAGCCGCTCGAGGGCGTAGAACTGCCGCTCCTCCTCGTGCTGGACGTGCACGACGATCTCGCCGTAGTCGATGAGCACCCAGCGGCCGTCGCGCTCCCCCTCGCGGCGGATCGGCTTGGCGCCGATCTCGCGGAGCTTGTCCTCGATCTCGTCGACGATCGACTTCACCTGACGGTCGTTGGTGGCCGAGGCGAGCACGAAGGCGTCGGTGATGGCGAGCTGGTCGCTGACGTCGAAGGCGACGATCTGCTGGGCGAGCTTGTCGGAGGCGGCGCGGGCCGCTGCGACGACGAGCTCGAGGGCGTGGTCGGTCGCTGTCACTGCTGGTCCTTCGGGTAGAGGTGGTGCTTGGCGATGTACTGGACGACCCCGTCCGGCACGAGGTACCAGACGGGCTCGCCGCGGCGGGTCCGGTCGCGGCAGTCGGTGGAGGAGATCGCCAGCGCGGGGATCTCGACCATCGTCACCCGGTCGGCCGGGATGGCCGCGAGGGTCGCCTCGTCCATGGTGTACCCCGGGCGGGTGCAGCCGACGAACTGGGCGAGCCCGAAGAGCTCCTCCGCGTCGCGCCAGGTGAAGATGTCGGCGAGTGCGTCGGCTCCGGTGATGAAGTAGAGCTCGGCGTCCGGGAAGTGCTCGCGCAGGTCGCGCAGCGTGTCGATCGTGTACGTCCGGCCCTGCCGGTCGATGTCCACGCGGGAGACGTTGAACCGCGGGTTGGAGGCGGTCGCGATCACCGTCATGAGGTAGCGGTCCTCGGCGGCCGTGACCACCCGGTCGGACTTCTGCCACGGGTCGCCGGTGGGCACGAAGACGACCTCGTCGAGGTCGAACCACGACTGCACCTCGGAGGCCGCGACGAGGTGGCCGTGGTGGATCGGGTCGAACGTCCCGCCCATCACGCCGATCCGGCGCGGGCCGGGCCGCCGACCGGACACGTCGGTGGTCAGCTGTGCTCGCGTCCGGCGCCGAAGATCAGCAGGCCGATGATCAGCGCCATCAGGATGACCAGCGCGATGCCGCCGATGAGCCAGTGGTTGGGCACGTTCGGGTTCTCGGTGTGCAGCACGGTGAGGAGCGCGTTCGGCATGGCCGACACCCTACCGGGTGACCCCCCGCTCAGCGGACGTGGCCGTCCCCGGTGACGACGTACTTGGTCGTCGTCATCTCCGGCAGGCCCATCGGGCCGCGGGCGTGCAGCTTCTGGGTGCTGATCCCGATCTCGGCGCCGAAGCCGAACTCGCCGCCGTCGGTGAACCGGGTCGAGGCGTTGACCAGCACCGCCGCGGAGTCGACGGCGGCCGTGAACCGGCGCGCGGCGGCGAGGTCCTCGGTCACGATCGCCTCGGTGTGCTGGCTCGAGTGGCGGCGGATGTGGTCGACCGCGGCGTCGAGGTCGGGCACGACGGCGGCGGAGATGTCGAGGGAGAGGTACTCCTCGTCCCAGTCGGCGTCGGTGGCCGGCACCACGCCGTCGTACGACGCGAACGCGGGGTCGCCGTGGACGGTGACGCCGGCGTCCTGGAGCGCGGTGACGACGCGCGGGAGGAAGGTGTCGGCGAGGTCGACGTGCACGAGCAGCGACTCAGCGGCGTTGCAGACGCTGGTGCGGTGGGTCTTGGCGTTGAGGACGATCGCGAGCGCCTTGTCGAGGTCGGCGGCGCGGTCGACGTAGACGTGGCAGTTGCCGACACCGGTCTCGATGACGGGCACCGTCGACTCCTCGACGACCGACCGGATGAGACCCGCTCCCCCGCGCGGGATGAGCACGTCGACGTGGCCGCGGGCGCGCATCAGCGCCTTGACGCTGTCGTGGGTGTCGCCGGGGACGAGCTGGACGACGTCGGCCTCGAGCCCGGCACCGGCCACGGCGTCGCGCAGCGCGGCGACGATCGCGGCGTTGCTGGACCGGGCGCTCGAGCTGCCGCGGAGCAGGACGGCGTTGCCGGACTTCAGGCAGATGCCGGCGGCGTCGGCGGTGACGTTGGGTCGGGCCTCGTAGATCATCCCGACCACCCCGAAGGGGACGCGGAGCTGCCGCAGCTCGAGGCCGTTGGCGAGCGTGCCGCCACGCACCACCTCGCCGACCGGGTCGGGCAGGCCGGCCACGTCGCGCAGACCCTGCGCCATCCCGGCCAGCCGGTCGGGGGTCAGCCGCAGCCGGTCGACGATGTTGGGCGGAGTGCCGCCCTCCTCGGCGCGGGCGACGTCCTCGGCGTTGGCCGCGAGGATCTCCTCCTCGCGGGCGAGCAGCGCGTCGGCCATCGCGTGCAGCGCGGCGTCCTTCGTCGCCCGGGTCGCGAGGGCCAGCCCGTGGCTCGCGGCGCGCGCCCGCTCGGCGACCTCCAGGACGTCCTGCTGCTCGGTCATGCACCGAGGGTATTCCGGGGCGGCGAGGCAACCGATCGCGTCTCAGCGGCGTCGTACGCTGCACAGGCTGATCACAGCGACAGCATCATCGGGAGGGGAATCTCACCGTGCCACGATCCACCCGGGCCCTCGGGCTCGTCACCACCCTGGCCCTGGCGCTCCCCGCCGCCACGGCCGCGCTCGCCTCCGGGCCGGCGCACGCCGAGGAGGCGGCCAAGGCCACCACCGCGCCGTTCCGGCTCTGGGCCCCGCCGTCGGTCACGGCCTACGCCTACCGGAACAAGACGTGGACCGACCTCGGCCTGCGGGTCATCGCCGAGAACGGCCCCTTCGAGCTCTGGTCGCACCGGCCGTCGTACGACGACCAGATCGAGACCACCTGGCGCTCCGCCGACGGCGACGTCGCGCTGCCGACCGGGGCGATGACGGACTTCTCCGGCTTCAAGGACTTCGTGACGATCACGGTGACGCCCAAGAAGGGCACCGCCGTGACCATGAACCCGAAGGTCTGCTTCAGCAGCTACGTCTCCGAGCGGGTCGAGCCGGACGCGCCGGCCACCTCGCCGTACCCGACGGGCTGCTACTTCAACGCCTTCAGCCTCGGCTCCGTCCAGGGCGTCCAGGAGGGCTGGGCGACCTCGATCATGAACCAGGACCGGCCGCTCAAGATCGGCAAGGGCACGTACGACGTCACCGCGACCGTGACCCCGGCCTACGCCAGCCTCTTCGGCCTGTCCGCCGACGAGGCGACCGTGAGCACGACGCTGAAGGTCAAGGGCGAGCAGTGGGTCGGCGAGGGGCGGCGCGCAGCTCGGCACGCGAGCGGCACGGCCCGTCCCGCGGCGCACCGGCCCACGGGCGCGGTCACCAAGGCCGACGAGGTCGACGGACCGCAGCCGGACCTGCAGTCCTTCCCGGCGTGGGGCATCTCGCTGTCGAAGAGCAAGAAGTACCTCCGGTTCTCCGCCACGGTGTGGAACGCCGGCGACAGCCCGCTGGTCGTCGACGGCTTCCGCAACCAGGACGACCAGGACCTCATGGACGCCTACCAGTACTTCTTCGACGCGGACGGCAACCAGGTCGGCTACACCCCGGTCGGCCACATGCACTGGGACGCCGACCCGTCGCACAACCACTGGCACTTCGAGGACTTCGCGCGCTACTCGCTGCTCAACTCCGACCTGTCGCAGGCCGTGGTCTCGAAGAAGGACGCCTTCTGCCTGGCCAACACCGATGCGGCCGACCTGACCGTCACCGGCGCCGCCTGGAAGCCGGAGAACATGGACCTCGCCACCTCGTGCGGCGACTACTCCTCGCTCAGCATCCGTGAGGTGCTGGCCTCCGGCTGGGGCGACACCTACACGCAGTACCGCGCCGGCCAGTCGCTGCGGGTCGACAACCTGCCCAACGGCACCTACTACGTCGCCGTGGACGCCAACCCCGACGGCAACCTGGTCGAGTCGGACACCACCAACAACCAGTCGCTCCGCAAGATCAAGCTGAGCGGCAAGGGTGACAAGCGCAAGGTCACCGTCAAGCAGGTCGGGATCATCGAGGACGAGAACTACGGCGGCACCGGCTGATCGGTCCCGCCCCGAAATGACGCTGACCCGGCAGAGAGTGAGCGAGCTTGCGAGCTCGCCATCCAGACTCTCTGCCGGGTCAGCGTTCGTGTGGAGCCGGGTCAGCCCTTGCGCTTGGTGATCTCCTCGGTGGCGGCCGGGAGGACGGCGTGGAGGTCGCCGACCACGCCGAAGTCGACGAGCTCGAACATCGGGGCCTCCTCGTCCTTGTTGACGGCCACGATGGTCTTGGAGGTCTGCATGCCGGCGCGGTGCTGGATCGCGCCGGAGATGCCGTTGGCGACGTAGAGCTGCGGCGAGACCGTCTTGCCGGTCTGGCCGACCTGGAAGCTGTGCGGCTTCCAGCCGGAGTCGACCGCGGCGCGCGAGGCGCCGACCGCGGCGCCGAGGGCGTCCGCGAAGGCCTCGACGGGCTCGAAGTTGCCGCCGGTGCCACGACCGCCGGAGACCACGATCGCGGCCTCGGTGAGCTCGGGGCGGCCGGTCGCCTGACGCGGCTGGGCGGCCACGATCTGGGCGGTCTTCGCACCGTCGGAGACGGACACGGAGAACTCCTCGACCGAGCCGGCGCCCTCGGACTCCTCCGGGGCGGCGGAGTTGGGCTTGACCGTGATGATCGGGGTGCCCTTGGTGACCTTGCCGGTCAGCGTGTAGTTGCCGGCGAAGACGCTCTGGGTGGCGACGCCACCCTCCTGCACGTCCACCGCGTCGGTGATCAGGCCGGACTCCAGCTTGATCGACAGGCGGGCGCCGATCTCCTTGCCCTCGGCCGAGGACGGGATCAGGATCGCGGCCGGCGAGGTCTTCTCCGCCAGCTGCTGGAGCGCCTCGGCCTTGGGGGCCACCAGGTAGCCCTTGAGCTGCGCGTCGTCGATCACGTAGACCTTCTCCGCGCCGTACTTCTTGACCTTCTCGGCCACCTCGGCGGCCTTGTCGCCGGCGCCGATGAAGACGGCGGACGGCTCACCGAGCCGCTTGGCGATGGTCAGGAGCTCGTAGGTCGGCTTCTTGACCGCGCCGTCGACGTGGTCGATCAGAACCAGAACTTCAGACATGGGGTGTCGCTCCTCAGATGAACTTCTTCGAGGCGAGGAACTCCACGAGCGCCGTGGCGCCGGAGCCGTCCTCGTCCTTGACGATCTCGCCGGCGGTGCGCGGCGGGCGGGCGGTGGTGTCCTCGACCGTCGTCCACGCGGCGTCCAGGCCGACCTGGCCGGCGTCCACGCCGAGGTCGCCGAGCGACCAGGTCTCCAGCGGCTTCTTCTTCGCCGCCATGATCCCCTTGAACGACGGGTAGCGGGCCTCGCCCGACTGGTCGGTGACCGACATCAGCAGCGGCATCGTGCCGCCGATGACCTCGGTGGCGGTGTCGCCGTCGCGCTTGATGCGGACCTGGTCGCCCTGGGTCTCGACGACCGAGGCGAGCGTGACCTGCGGGAGGCCGAGGCGCTCCGCGACCATCGCCGGGACGACGCCGCCGGAGGCGTCGGTCGAGGCCATGCCGCACATGACGACGTCCGGCGAACCGATCTTCTCGATGGCCTTGGCGAGCACGAGCGAGGTGGCGGCGTAGTCGGAGCCGGCGATCGCGTCGTCGGTCACGATGACACCCTTGTCCGCACCCATCTGCAGCGCCTTGCGCACCGCGTCGACGGCCTTCTCCGGGCCGATGCAGAGCGCGGTCACCTCGGTGTCGTCGCCGGCCTTCTCCTTCAACTGGAGGGCCTGCTCCACGGCGTACTCGTCGAGCTCCGAGAGCAGCCCGTCGACGCCGACGCGGTCCACGGTGTTGTCCGACTCGAACTGCCGGTCGGCAGTGGCGTCGGGGACGTACTTCACACAGACGACAATGTTCATGGTGGTTGGCCGAGAAGGCCCCTCCTGTGATCTCGGATGTGCTCGTGAGGCTACCGTCGCGTAGGACACGCGGAAACTCGTGCCGGGGTCGGATTCGTCACAGCGCTGCTGTCACGGTCAGGGGCGGATGATCCGCTCGAGGATCCGACCGACGACCAGGTAGCCGATCGCCGCCAGACCCCAGTTGGCCAGCGCGCTCTTGGTCTGGGCGTCCTTGCCGTCGAAGGTGAAGATCCCGTTGTTCAGGGAGAAGACGCCGAGGTCGAGGGCGTCCGCGACGTCGTGGACGAGCTTGACCAGCGCGTTGTCGGGGTTGGCGTCCAGGGCGATCAGCAGGGCACCCACGGCGAGGAACAGCGCGCACACCACGGCCGCCAGCCAGACCACCTGGCTCACCCGCAGCCGGGTGGCCGCCGTCGCGCCGCCGCTCACCGGCCTCTCCCCTCGACGGGTCCCGGATGTCTTCTCGTCGGTGCTGCCCACACGTGCGCTCTCCCCCGATCAGCGGCCGACGAAACGCGCCTTGCCGGGCCCGTTCTCGACGAAGGACTGCATCCCGATGGTCCGGTCCTCGGTGGCGAAGAGCGCCGCGAACTGCTGCCGCTCGATCTCCAGGCCGGTCTCGAGGTCGACCTCCGAGCCACGGTCGATGCTCTCCTTCGCCGCGCGCAGGGCGTACGCCGCAGCCGCGCTGAACTGCTTCGCCCAGGCCACGGCCTCGTCGTACACGCTCGCGGCGGGCACCACCTTGTCGACCAGGCCGATGGCCAGGGCCTCGTCGGCCAACACGTTGCGGCCGCTGAAGATGATGTCCTTCGCGCGGCTCGGGCCGACCAGGCGGGTGAGCCGCTGGGTGCCGCCGGCGCCCGGGATGATGCCCAGCAGGATCTCGGGCTGGCCGAGGGTCGCGTCGTCGGCGGCGATCCGGATGTCGGCGCAGAGCGCGAGCTCGCAGCCACCGCCCAGGGCGTAGCCGGTCACCGCGGCGACCACGGGCTTGGGGATCCGGGCGACGGCTCCGAACGAGGACTGGAGGGCGCCGGAGCGCTTGACCATGTCGGTGTAGGACATGTCGGCCATCTCCTTGATGTCCGCGCCGGCCGCGAAGACCCGCTCGCCGCCGTACACGACCACGGCCCGGACGTCGTCGCGCTCGGTCGCCTCGAGGGCGGCGGCGCGGATCTCCTCCTGGACCTGCACGTTCAGCGCGTTCATCTTCGGCCGGTCCAGCCGGATCGTCCCGACCCCGTCGGCCACCTCGAGCCGCACGAACTCACCCATCGTCTGCCTCTCCTCTCAACGTCGGTCACGGCATCGTGTCACCATCGGGAAGAATGCAGCCCGTGACCTCAGCCATGTGGACCCACCTCGGGCAGCGCGCGAAGGTGTGGCCCGGCCGCAACTGGCCGCTCGGCGCGACCTGGTCGGCGGAGTCGACGAACTTCGCGGTCTACGCGCCCAACGCGACCGAGTGCTGGCTGTGCGTCTTCGACGACGAGGACGTCGAGACCCGCCACCAGCTCACCGAGCAGTCGCTGGGCATCTGGCACGGCGCGCTCCCGGACATCGCACCGGGCACCCGCTACGGCTACCGGGTCGACGGTCCGTGGGACCCCGCCCAGGGCTTCCGCTTCAACCCGGCGAAGCTGCTGCTGGACCCCTACGCGCTCGCGACCTCCGGGACGATCCGTCCCGAGCCGCCGCTCTTCGGCTACGACCATGCCGACCCCACCCAGCGCAACGAGGCCGACTCCGCGCCGTACACCGCCCGCAGCGTCGTGGTCGACCCGTCCTTCGACTGGCAGGGCGACACCCCGATGCGCCGCCGGTGGCGCGACACCGTCATCTACGAGCTGCACGTCAAGGGCTTCACGCAGCTCCACGACCGGGTGCCCGAGGAGCTGCGCGGCACGTACGCCGGGCTCTCGTCGCCCGCGGTCGTCGACTACCTGCGCGACCTCGGGGTGACCGCCGTCGAGCTGCTGCCCGTGCACCAGTACTTCTCCGAGCCGGCGCTGCTCGACCGGGGCACGTCCAACTACTGGGGCTACAACACCATCAGCTACTTCTCTCCCGACGCCGGTTACGCCGCGTCCGACGACCGCGGCCAGCAGGTCGCGGAGTTCAAGGAGATGGTGCGCACCCTGCACGCGGCCGGCATCGAGGTGATCCTCGACGTCGTCTACAACCACACCGCGGAGGGTGGTCCGAGCGGCCCGACCATCTCCTTCCGCGGCCTCGACGACCGCGGCTTCTACAAGCGGGTCAAGCCGGCCGTCGACACCGCGACCGGGACGACGGCGTACGACGACACCTACTGGGACGTCACCGGCTGCGGCAACACCGTCGACACCAACGACCCGCTGGCGCTGCGGCTCATCCTCGACTCGCTGCGCTACTGGGTCACCGAGATGCACGTCGACGGCTTCCGCTTCGACCTGATGTCGGCGCTGACCCGCACCGGCTACGACATCGACATGAACTGCCGGCTGCTCGTCGCGATCGGCCAGGACCCCGTGCTGCGGCACGTCAAGCTGATCGCCGAGCCGTGGGACGCCTCGATGGACGGCTACCTCGTCGGCCGGATGCCGCCGCCGTGGACCGAGTGGAACGACCAGTACCGCGACGAGATCCGCGACTTCTGGCGCAACCACTCCCCCAACGTCCGGACCGTCGCGACCCGGCTCGCCGGCTCCTCCGACCTCTACGCCGACGACGGGCGCTCGGCGTACAACTCGATCAACTTCATCACCGCCCACGACGGCTTCACCGCGCGCGACCTCGTGACCTACGAGCACAAGCACAACGAGGCCAACGGGGAGGACAACCGCGACGGCACCGACAACAACCGGTCCTGGAACCTCGGCCACGAGGGCGAGTCCGACGACCCGGCGCTGGTCGCCGTACGCCGGCGGCAGCTGGCCAACATGATGGCGACGCTGTGCCTGTCCAACGGCGTCCCGATGATCACCGCCGGCGACGAGCGCGGGCGCACCCAGCGCGGGAACAACAACGCCTACTGCCAGGACAACGAGATCTCGTGGGTCGACTGGCGTCCCGACGACGCGTGGCTCGACGTCTACGAGATCACCAAGGCCGCGCTGCGGCTGCGGCGCGAGCACCCGGCGCTGCGGCAGCGGCACTGGTTCGAGGGGCGGCCGGCGATCGCCGGCGGCCCCAAGGACCTCGCCTGGATCCACCCCTCGGGCCGCGAGATGGCCGACGACGACTGGCACGACCCGAACCTGCGCACGATCGGCATGTTCGTCTCCGGCCGGCCGCTGCGCGCGCCGGGCCGGCACGGCGAGCAGCAGGTCGACAAGTCCTTCATGCTCTGGTTCAACGCCGACTGGCTGCCCACCTCGCTCTCGCTCCCCGAGAACGACTGGGTGCAGACCGGCGAGGTCGTGCTCTCCACCGACTTCCGGCTGCCCGTCGGCACCCAGGTCCGCGCCGGCGACCGGATCGCCCTGGGCCGCCGTACCGTCGTGGTGCTCCGCGAGGTCTGACTCCTCGCCGAGTCGGCGCCATCTCACCCTCGAGTCGGCGCTGATTCTCCGAACTCGAGGGTGAGTCAGCGCCGACTCGGGGGTGAATCAGCGCCGACTCGACTCAGGGGACGGCTACCACGCCGAGCTCGGCCGTCGAGGCGAGCAGGTCGTTGCGCGGGACGACGCGCACGGTGTAGCCGAACGAGCCGGAGTGGTCGAGGACGACGTCGCCGTCGAAGCGGTGCCGGCCGCCCTCGTAGCTCTCGGCCGCGGCGAGCAGCGCCGTGGTGGTGTCGACGAGGTCGTCCTCGCCGGTACTGCGGCCGTGGACCAGCTGCACCTCGACGTCGGCGGGCGCGAGGTCGCCGAGCGCCACGAAGGCGCGGACGCTCATCACGTCGCCGACCTCGGGGGCGTCGCTGACGCCGCTGCTCTCGACGTGCTCGACGCGGACGCCGGCCCAGCCGGTGCGCACCTTCTTCTTCCACGCGGCCAGCTCGACGGCGCCGGCGTAGTCGGAGTTGAGGCGGTGGGCGGTGCTGGCCGCCGGCGCGTAGAGCTCGCGCACGTAGTCGCGCACCATCCGGGTCGCGAGGACCTTGGGGCCGAGCGACTTGAGCGTGTGGCGGGTCATCTCGATCCACCGCGTGGGCACGCCCTCGTGGTCGAGGTCGTAGAAGCGCGGGGCGACCTCGTTCTCGATCAGGTCGTAGAGCGCGTGCGCCTCGAGGTCGTCGCGGTGGTCGATGTCCTCGACGCCGTCGGCGGTCGGGATCGCCCAGCCGTTGTCGCCGTCGTACCACTCGTCCCACCAGCCGTCGAGCACCGAGAGGTTGAGGCCGCCGTTGAGCGCGGCCTTCATGCCGGAGGTGCCGCAGGCCTCGTAGGGACGGAGCGGGTTGTTGAGCCACACGTCGCAGCCGGGGTAGAGCGGCTGCGCCATCGCGATGTCGTAGTTGGGCAGGAAGACGATGCGGTGCCGGATCGCCGGGTCGTCGGAGAGCCGGACGATGTCCTGGATCAGCTTCTTGCCGCCGTCGTCGGCGGGGTGCGCCTTGCCGGCGATGACCAGCTGGATCGGGCGCTCGGGGTGGAGCAGCAGGCTCTTGAGCCGCTCCGGGTCGCGCATCATCAGCGTCAGCCGCTTGTACGACGCCGCGCGCCGCGCGAAGCCGATCGTCAGCACGTCGGGGTCGAGCGCGCCGTCGATCCAGCCGAGCTCGGCCCGGGCGGAGCCGCGCTTCTCCCAGGACCGGGTCAGCCGGCGGCGGGCGTCGTGGACGAGACGCTCGCGCAGCTGGCGCTTGACCGCCCACATCTCCGCGCCGGGCACCTTGTCGACCGCGGCCCAGAAGCCGTCGGTGTCGTCGCTGTCCGGGTCGGCGCCCTGACTGGCGGCGAGCGCGATGACCTCGCGGGCCACCCAGGTCGGCGCGTGGACGCCGTTGGTGATCGAGCCGATCGGCACCTCGGCCTCGTCGAAGGCCGGCCAGAGGCCGTTGAACATGCCACGGCTGACGTGACCGTGCAGCTGCGAGACGCCGTTGGCGCGCTGGGCGAGCCGGAAGCCCATCACCGCCATGTTGAAGACCGACGGGTCGCCGCCGGCGTAGTCCTCGGTGCCGAGCGCGAGCACCTGGTCGACCGGGACGCCCGGGGTCGGGCCGGCCTCGCTGAAGTACTGCTCGACCAGCGTGCGCGGGAAGCGGTCGATGCCGGCCGGGACCGGGGTGTGCGTGGTGAAGACGGTCGAGGCGCGGCCGACCTCGAGGGCGGTGTCCCAGTCGAGCTTCGGGCCGCCCTCGGCGACGGTCAGCTCGCGGATCCGCTCCAGGCCGAGGAAGCCGGCGTGGCCCTCGTTGGTGTGGAAGACCTCGGGCGCCGCGTGGCCGGTGAGCCGCGAGAAGGCGCGGATCGCGCGGACGCCGCCGATGCCGAGCAGCATCTCCTGGCGCAGCCGGTGCTCGCTGTTGCCGCCGTACAGGCGGTCGGTGACGTCGCGGTAGTGGTCGGGGTTGCCCTCGACGTCCGTGTCGAGGAGGAGCAGCGGCACCCGGCCGACGCTGGCGACCCAGACACGAGCGAGCATCTCGGGCCCGTCGGGCAGCGCCAGGGAGATGACCGCCCGGGAGCCGTTGTCCTCGCGCAGCGCCGAGATCGGCAGGCCGTCGGGGTCGAGGACGGGGTAGGTCTCCTGCTGCCAGCCCTCGCGGGAGAGCGACTGCTTGAAGTAGCCGTGCTTGTAGAGCAGGCCGACGCCGATGATCGGGACGCCGAGGTCGCTGGCGGCCTTGAGGTGGTCGCCGGCGAGGATGCCGAGACCGCCGGAGTACTGCGGCAGCACGGCCGTGATGCCGAACTCCGGGGAGAAGTAGCCGATCGCCTTCGGGCCCTCGACGCCCGCGGCCAGGCGGCGCTGGTACCACCGGTCGCCCGTCAGGTAGTGCTCGAGGTCGGCACGTGCCCCGGCCAGCTGGTCGAGGAAGCCCGCGTCGGTCGCGAGCTGCTCGAGCCGCTGCCGTCCGACGGCGCCGAGGAGGCGGGCCGGGTCGTGGCCCGTCGACTCCCACAGGTCGGGGTCGACGGCGGCGAAGACGTCCTGCGTCTCCGGGTGCCAGGACCAGCGCAGGTTGCCCGCGAGATCGCCCAGCGCGGCGAGCGCGGAGGGCAGGACGGGACGGACGGTGAATCGACGGATCGCACGCACACGGGGACGGTACCGCCAGATCCTTGGAACGATCAAAGGTTCGCCTGAGATCGCTCTGGACCGGCCGTCCGCATAACGAACGGACCCGTTCGCCGTTGGCGGGGCATGCCTCCCACCTCCCGCCGTACGCCGCGCCACCGCGCGGTCGTGCTCACCGCCTGCGCCGCGCTGCTCGCCACCGCCGTGCCGTCGCTCGCGCAGCTGCCCACCGCCGATGCGGCCCCCGCCGGGGCCGCGGCGGTCGACGACACGCTCGGCACCCTCGCCGACGCCGTCCCCGGACTCTCCGACCTCGACGCCCGTGGGACCGCCGTCCCGTCGGCGGCCCAGCGCACCGCCGCGCGCGACCTGGGGGCGGTCGACGTCCGCTGGAACCGATTCGGTACGCCGGCCTCGATCCTCCCGACCGACGGCGTGCTGGCGCGGTCGACCTCCGACGACCCGGCCGTCGCCGCCCGCGCCTGGCTGCGCCAGCACGCAGCCCTCTTCGGCCTCACCGCCGCCGGGGTCGACGACCTCGAGCTCGTCAACAGCCAGCGGCTCGCCCAGAGCGACGCCCGCGCGGTGCTCTTCCGGCAGCGCTTCGGCGACCTCGCGCCGGCCCTGGCCAGCATGGTCACCGTCGGCGTTGCGGACGGCGAGATCGCCTACGTCTCCTCCTCCATCGTGAAGGCGAGCGGCACCGCACCGGCCGCGACCCTCTCCCCCGTCCAGGCCTTCGCCGCGGCCGCCGCGAACGTCGGGCGCGCGCTCACCGGAGGCACGGTCGCCGACGTCACCAGCACGGTGGCCGGCGGCTGGACCCGCCTCACCGTGCCCGGCTACGACCGCGAGCAGCTGGTCCGGCTGCGCGCCCTGGCCCTCGCCGACGGCACCGTCCGCCCGGTCTTCGAGACCAACGTGGTCGACACCCAGAAGGGCTCGACCTTCGCCTACACCGTCCTGGTCGACGGCGTCACGGGCGACGTCCTCCACCGGGAGAACCAGGTCGAGAACAGCTCCGACGCCTTCCAGTTCCAGGGCGAGGTCACCGCCACCGACTGCGGCCCGAAGCACGAGTTCGAGCTGACCGACGACAACACCAAGCAGATCGTCGCGGTCGCCGCCGAGGTCAACACCGTCAACGACATCGAGGTCAAGCTCTTCGACCCCGACGGCCAGCTCCTCGTGACCGGCGACCTCGGCACCAGCCCCGAGACCGCGACGTACACCGCGGACGCGATGCCGAAGGGCATCTACACCATGCAGGTCTGCCCGTACGCCGACCCCACGGTGCCCTTCGTCGGCCCCGGCACGTACGTCGCCGGCGTGACGACCAGCGACGCCAGCGGTCCGTCGACCGGCGACGCGGGCTTCCCCTCGCGCTGGCGCTACTTCACCGCCAACCCCTCGCTCGACTACTCCCCCGACACCACCCCGAAGAACTCCGTGATCGGTTGCTGGGTCGACGCCGACGGCTGCACCTCGCCGGCCGGCTCGCTGCGCAACGTGGCCGCGCCGGGCCCGTGGGACGCGGTCGCCGCGACCGGGGTCGGCTCGATGACGACGATCGGCAACAACGCCAACACCCACGAGGCCTGGGCCGACCCGCTCGCGCCCGGCGGCCTCGAGCAGGCGCCGATCTCGCCGACGCGTGACTACACCACGGAGTTCACCGACGCCTGGAACAACTCCGGCTGCGACCCGACCCAGCTGGTGCCCGGCGGCAACGACATCGACGCCGTGGTCACCAACCTCTTCGTCGCGCACAACCGGATGCACGACTACGCCTACTACCTGGGCTTCACCGAGGACAACTACAACCTCCAGCTCGACAACCTCGGCCGCGGCGGCACCGGCGGCGACCAGGAGATCGGCAACGCGCAGGCGGGCGCGCTCACCGGCGGCCAGCCGCTGCTGCTCGGCCGCGACAACGCCAACCAGATCGCGCTGCAGGACGGCGTACCGGGGATCACGAACCAGTACCTCTTCCAGCCGATCGCCGGCTCGTTCTACTCCCCCTGCGCCGACGGCGCGCTCGACATGAGCATCGTCGGCCACGAGTACACCCACGCGATCAGCAACCGGATGATCGGCGGACCCGACGAGGGCATCACCTCCGAGCAGGGCGGCGCGATGGGCGAGTCCTGGGGCGACCTGACCGCCGGCGAGTACATGTTCAGCCACGGCTACTCCACCGGCGCGAAGAACCCCTGGGTGGTCGGTCCCTACGCCACCGGCAACCAGACCAAGGGCATCCGCGACTACGCGATCAACAAGAACCCGCTCAACTACAGCGACTACGGCTTCGACTCCACCGGCCCCGAGGTCCACGCCGACGGCGAGATCTGGAACGGCACCCAGTGGCAGGTCCGGCAGGCGCTGGTCACGAAGTGGAACAAGCGGTTCCCGTACGACGACCGCAAGCTCCAGCTGCGCTGCGCCCAGGCGACCTCGACGAGCAGTCCGCTGCCGGCCGACCAGTGCCCGGGCAACCGCCGCTGGATCCAGCTCATGTTCGACGCGTTCCTGCTCCAGCAGGGCGCGACGTCGATGCTCGACGCCCGCGACGCGATGATCGCAGCCGACCAGATGCGCTTCGGCGGCGCGGACAAGGCCGCGCTCTGGGCCGCGTTCGCCAAGCGGGGCATGGGCGCGAAGGCCTCCACCCCGGACGCCGACTCCGACCAGCCCACGCCGAGCTTCACGACGCCGACGGGCCGCAACGGCACCGTCCGCTTCGTCACCCCCTCGGCCGGCAAGCTCTACGTGGGCCGCTACGAGGCCCGGGCCACCCCGATCGCCAAGACGACGACGTTCACGCCGGGGCGCTACCAGATGGTCTTCGCCTCGCCGACGACCGGATTCACGCGCTTCACGATGAAGGTCGGCACCGGCAAGCAGACCGTCCGGGTCCCGGGTGCCCGCAACCTCGCGAGCGCCGGCAACGGCGCGACGGTGATCGACGCGACCGCCGGATCGCTCAACGCGGCGTCCCTGATCGACGGCACCGAGGCGACGGCCTGGGGCGGCGTCTCGGACACCACGGTCGACGCGACCAAGCCGTACGTCGCGGTCGACCTGGCCGGCGGCACCCACGTCGTGCACCGGGTGCAGGTGAGCGCGATGCTCAACCCGGCGCCCGCCGACGACTCCGGGGTCCCGCTGGCCGCCGACGACGACCCCGACTCCGGGTCGCGCTTCACCGCGCTGCGCCGCTTCGCGCTCGAGGCGTGCGTCACGGCCTGCTCGTCGGACGCGGCGGTGTGGAAGCGCTTCTACACCTCGCCGGGAGACGCCTTCCCGGCGCTGCGGCCCCGACCGGTCGCGCCCGACCTGACGCTTCGCTCGTTCGCCGTACCGGCCACGAAGGCCGCGGCGATCCGGCTGGTCGCGCTGGACAACCAGTGCACCGGCTACGCGGGCTACGCGGGCGAGCAGGACAACGACCCGACCAACGCGACCGACTGCGCCACGGCCTCCGACCGCGGCACGATCGTCCACGCGGCGGAGCTGCAGGTCTTCTGACCGACCGACGAGACGGGCTGTTTCCGCTCCCGGGTGACGGGTACGCGGGAGGAGTCGGCGCTGCACCCTTGCCGACCCCTCCCGCACCCTCGCTAGGTTGGAGATCATGGTCGGACGCATCCCCGTCATGGACGTCATGCCGCTGGTCGATCTCGGTCGACTCCCGGCGAAGGCGACGGTCGGCGAGCCGTTCCCGGTGAGCGCATCGGTGTTCCGGGAGGGCCACGACAAGCTCGGCGCCGAGGTCGTGCTCACCGCGCCGGACGGCCGGCGCAGGCCGCCGGTCCGGATGGAGAAGGACCCCGAGGTCCCGGACAGGTACGCCGCGTGGGTGACCCCCGACCTGCCCGGCGCCTGGACCTTCGAGATCGTCGCCTGGTCCGACCCGGTCGCGACCTGGCAGCACGCCGCCGGCATCAAGATCCCCGAGGGCATCGACGTCGAGCTGATGTTCACCGAGGGTCGGCTGCTGCTCGAGCGGGTGATCACCACCCTCGACCCGCGCGACCCCGGCTCGGCCGACGCCTCGACCGTGCTCCAGGACGCGATCGAGGCCACCACCGACACCAAGCGCCCGGTGGGCGCCCGGCTGGCCGTGCTCCAGGCGCCCGAGCTGGTCGGGGTCCTCGCCACCCACCCGCTGCGCGACCTGATCACCGTCGAGGGTCCCTACCCGGCGTACGCCGACCGCACCCGCGCCCTCTACGGCAGCTGGTACGAGTTCTTCCCCCGCTCCGAGGGCGCGACGAAGGACGTGAAGACCGGCAAGGTCACCAGCGGCACGCTCACCACCGCCGCCAAGCGGCTCGACGCCGTCGCGGCGATGGGCTTCGACGTCATCTACCTGCCGCCGATCCACCCGATCGGCGAGGTCAACCGCAAGGGCCCGAACAACACCCTCGACCCCGGTCCGGACGACCCGGGCTCGCCGTGGGCTATCGGCTCGAAGGACGGCGGCCACGACGCGATCCACCCCGACCTCGGCACCTTCGCCGACTTCGACGCCTTCGTCGCGCACGCCACCAGCCTCGGCCTCGAGGTCGCCCTCGACCTCGCGCTGCAGGCGGCGCCGGACCACCCGTGGGTGCGCAGCCACCCCGAGTGGTTCACCACCCGCGCCGACGGCACCATCGCCTACGCCGAGAACCCGCCCAAGAAGTACCAGGACATCTACCCGGTCAACTTCGACAACGACCCGAGCGGCATCTGCGCCGAGGTGCTGCGGGTCGTGCGGCTCTGGATGTCCCACGGCGTCCGGATCTTCCGGGTCGACAACCCGCACACCAAGCCGCTGGCCTTCTGGGAGTGGCTGCTCAAGGAGATCCGGTCCACCGACCCGGACGTGCTCTTCCTCTCCGAGGCCTTCACGCGCCCGGCGATGATGCACGGCCTGGGCGCGATCGGCTACCACCAGAGCTACACCTACTTCACCTGGCGCACCGCCAAGTGGGAGCTCGAGGAGTACCTCACCGAGGTGTCCCACGAGTCCGACCACCTGATGCGGCCGAACTTCTTCGTCAACACCCCCGACATCCTCCACGCCTACCTGCAGTACGGCGGCCCGGCGGCGTTCAAGATCCGCGCGACGATCGCGGCGCTCTCCTCCCCGAGCTGGGGCGTCTACGCCGGCTACGAGCTCTTCGAGCACGTCGCGGTGCGACCCGGCAGCGAGGAGTACCTCGACTCGGAGAAGTACCAGATCCGGGTCCGCGACTGGGACGGCGCCGCGGCCGAGGGACGCACGCTCGCGCCGTACCTCACCCGGCTCAACGAATTGCGCCGCGCCCACCCCGCGCTGCAGCTGCTGCGCAACGTGAGCATCCACTGGAGCGATGACGAGAACATCCTCGTCTTCAGCAAGCAGGCCACCCTGCCCGACGGCAGGAAGGACACCGTGATCGTGGTGGTCAACGTCGACCCGCACGCCGCCCGCGAGACCGTCGTCCACCTCGACCTGGCCGCGATCGGCGCCGGCGACTCCTTCGCCGTGCGCGACGAGATCACCGGCCAGGAGTGGACCTGGGGCGAGCACAACTACGTCCGCCTCGACCCCTACTCGGAGCCGGCCCACGTGCTGACGGTGAGGAGCGCCCGGTGACCCAGGACTCCCCCGAGACCTCCACCGAGGTCCAGGTCCTCAACGAGCGCACCCCCGACTGGTTCAAGAGCGCCGTCTTCTACGAGGTCCTGGTCCGTGCGTTCCGCGACTCCAACGCCGACGGCACCGGCGACTTCCGCGGCCTCGTCGAGAAGCTCGACTACCTCGAGTGGCTCGGCGTCGACTGCCTGTGGATCCCGCCGTTCTTCCCGAGCCCGCTGCGCGACGACGGGTACGACGTCGCGCACTACACCGAGGTCCACCCGGAGATCGGCACCATCGACGACTTCCGCTACTTCCTCGGCGAGGCGCACAAGCGCGGCATCCGGGTGATCATCGACTTCGTCATGAACCACACGAGCGACCAGCACGAGTGGTTCCAGCAGTCGCGCACCGACCCGGACGGCCCGTACGGCGACTTCTACGTCTGGTCCGACACCGACGAGCTCTACCAGGACGCGCGGATCATCTTCGTCGACACCGAGCCGTCCAACTGGACGTGGGACCCGGTCCGCCAGCAGTACTTCTGGCACCGCTTCTTCTCCCACCAGCCGGACCTCAACTTCGACAACCCGAAGGTCCACGACGCGATCCTCGACGCGATCCGCTTCTGGCTCGACATGGGCATGGACGGCTTCCGCCTCGACGCGGTCCCCTACCTCTACGAGCGCCCGGGCACCAACGGCGAGAACCTCCCCGAGACCCACGAGATGCTCAAGAAGCTCCGCAAGGTCGTCGACGACGAGTACCCCGGCCGGATCCTGCTCTGCGAGGCCAACCAGTGGCCGCAGGACGTGGTCGAGTACTTCGGCGACTTCTCGGTCGGCGGCGACGAGTGCCACATGGCCTTCCACTTCCCGGTGATGCCGCGCATCTTCATGGCGGTCCGCCGCGAGTCCCGCTTCCCGATCTCCGAGATCCTCGAGCAGACCCCGGCGATCCCGGACAACTGCCAGTGGGGCATCTTCCTGCGCAACCACGACGAGCTGACGCTCGAGATGGTGACCGACGAGGACCGCGACTACATGTGGGGCGAGTACGCCAAGGACCCCCGCATGAAGGCCAACATCGGCATCCGCCGGCGCCTCGCTCCCCTGCTCGACAACGACACCAACCAGATCGAGCTCTTCAACGCGCTGCTCCTCTCGCTGCCCGGCTCGCCCGTCCTCTACTACGGCGACGAGATCGGCATGGGCGACAACATCTGGCTCGGTGACCGCGACGGGGTCCGCACGCCCATGCAGTGGACCGCCGACCGCAACGCCGGCTTCTCCTCGGCGACCCCCGGCAAGCTCGACCGCCCGGTGATCCAGGACCCGGTCTTCGGCTACCAGTCGGTCAACGTCGAGGCCCAGCTGGAGAACGCCTCCTCGTTGCTGCACTGGACCCGCCGGATGATCCACGCGCGGCGCAACCACGCGGCCTTCGGGCTGGGCGAGTTCCACGACCTGGGCGGCTCCAACCCGTCGGTGCTGTCCTACGTGCGCGAGCACGTCGACGCGGACGGCAACGAGGACGTCATCCTCTGCGTCAACAACCTCTCCCGCTTCCCGCAGCCGGTCGAGCTCGACCTGCGCCGGTTCGAGGGACGACGGCCGATCGAGCTGCTCGGGGGCGTGCCCTTCCCCGAGATCGGCGAGCTCCCCTACCTGCTCACCCTGGCCGGCTACGGCTTCTACTGGTTCCGGCTGACCGCCCCCGAGACGACCACGCTGTCCAGCGAGGAGGGCCCGCTGCTGTGACCACCCCCATGTCCGAGGTAGAGCCCGAGGTGTTCGCGAGATACCTGGAACGCACGCGCTGGTTCGGCGGCAAGGGCCGTCCGTTCCGGGTCGCGTCCGTGCGCCGGGTCGGCGCCGTGCCGGCCACGACCGACGGCGACCCCCAGGTCGTCATCGACCTGGTCGAGGTCGCCTACGACGACGCGTCCGGCGGCAGCGAGGTCTACCAGGTGCCGATGGCGCTCTACACCGACCCCGAGACCCGGCTCGACCACGCCTTCATCGGGTGGTGGGAGGAGCCGGCGTACGGCTGGGTGCACGCGTACGACGCCCTCCACGACCGCGAGGCGATGGCCCTGTGGCTGCGGGCGTTCGACCGCGCGGCGGGTTCGCCGGGCGGCAACCTCAACGACGACAGCGGCCTGCGCTTCCACCGCATCGGCGACCACGCACTCGACCTCGAGACCCACTCGACGCTCTTCTCCGGCGAGCAGTCCAACTCCTCGGTGGCCTTCGGCGAGGACGCGCTGATGAAGGTCTTCCGCAAGATCACGCCGGGGGTCAACCCGGACATCAGCGTCCACGACGTGCTGACCCGCGCCGAGTCGACGCACATCGCCTCGCTCTACGGCTGGCTCGACTGGGTCGACAGCGACCCCGCCAGCAGCGTCGAGGGCGGTGCGGAGGACGGCACCGGCACCACCCTCCAGCTCGCGATGCTCCAGGAGTTCCTCCGCACCGCCAGCGACGGCTGGGACCTCGCGCTCGCCAGCGTGCGCAACCTCTTCGCGGAGGCCGACCTGCACGCCCACGAGGCCGGCGGCGACTTCTCGGGCGAGGCGACCCGCCTCGGCCAGGCGCTGCGCGAGGTGCACGGGGTGCTCGCCGAGCACTTCCCGGTCGACCGGCTCGCCCCGGCCGCGGTCGCCGAGCTCGCCGACGCGATGGACGCCCGGCTCGACGAGGCGCTCCAGGTGGTGCCCGAGCTGGCCCAGCACACCGACGCGCTGCGGGCGGCGTACTCCCGGCTGCGCGAGCTGGAGGGAGTCGACGTCCAGCAGATCCACGGCGACCTGCACCTCGGCCAGACGCTGCGCACCAGCCTGGGCTGGAAGATCGTCGACTTCGAGGGCGAGCCGGCCAAGCCGCTCGCCGAGCGGCTGCTGCCCGACTCGCCGTGGCGCGACGTCGCCGGCATGCTGCGCTCCTTCGACTACGCGCCGCACGTCGTCGAGCGGCAGTTCGCCGAGGACCACCCCGACGGTGGCGAGCAGCGCGCCTACCGCACCGAGGAGTGGGCGCACCGCAACCGCAACCACTTCCTCACGGCCTACGCCGGCGGCGAGCTGAGCGATGCCGAGCGCGTGCTGCTCGACGCGTACGTCGCCGACAAGGCGGTCTACGAGACCGTGTACGAGACCCGCAACCGTCCGGCCTGGGTGGCGATCCCGCTCGCGGCCGTGGCGAGGATCGGAGCCGCATGACGCCCCAGAAGCCCACCGAAGCCACGCCGCAACCGCTCGAGGTCGGCACCGCCGAGCTCCACCAGGTGGCCCACGGCGAGCACGGCAACCCGCACGGCGTGCTCGGCCCGCACCCGCACGACGGCGCCGTCACCGTCCGCGTGCTGCGCCCGCTCGCGACCGCGGTGAGCGTCCGCTGGGACGGCGGCGAGGCCGAGCTCCACCACGAGCACGAGGGCGTCTGGGTCGGCGTGATCCCGCTGCCGGACGTGCCCGACTACCGGGTCGCGGTGCGCTACGACGCCGACGAGACCGTCGGCGACGACCCCTACCGCTTCCTGCCCACGCTCGGCGAGATGGACCTCCACCTCATCAACGAGGGCCGCCACGAGCAGCTGTGGGAGGTCCTCGGCGCACGGGTGCACCACTACCCCGGCGCGCTCGGCCCGGTGTCCGGCACCTCCTTCGCGGTGTGGGCGCCGGCGGCCCGGGCGGTCCGGCTCAAGGCCGACTTCAACAGCTGGGACGGCCGCGAGCACCCGATGCGGCAGCTCGGCACCTCCGGCGTCTGGGAGCTCTTCGTCCCGGGCGTGGGCTCCGGCACGGCGTACAAGTACGTCATCCTCGGCCCCGACGGCGAGTGGCGCGAGAAGGCCGACCCGATGGCGTTCTGGGCCGAGAAGCCCGCCGACACCGCCTCGAAGGTCTTCGAGTCCGACTACGCCTGGGGCGACGACGCCTGGATCACCGCGCGTCCCGACCGCTCCCCCGTCAGCGAGCCGATGAGCGTCTACGAGATGCACCTCGGCTCGTGGAAGAAGCACCACGACGGCCGCTACTGGTCGTGGGCCGAGCTCGCCGAGGAGCTCCCGGCGTACGTCGCCGGCCTGGGCTTCACCCACGTCGAGCTGATGCCGGTGATGCAGCACCCGTTCGGCGGCTCGTGGGGCTACCACGTGACGTCCTACTTCGCGCCGGACGCGCGGTTCGGCGACCCCGACGGCTTCCGGCTGCTCGTCGACCGGCTGCACCAGGCCGGCGTCGGCGTCATCCTCGACTGGGTGCCCGGCCACTTCGCCACCGACGAGTGGGCGCTGGCCCGCTTCGACGGCACCCCGCTCTACGAGGACCCCAACCCGCAGCGCGGGTGGCACCAGGAGTGGGGCTCCCACATCTTCAACTTCGGCCGCCGCGAGGTGCGCAACTTCCTCTACGCCAACGCGCTCTACTGGCTCGAGGAGTTCCACGCCGACGGGCTGCGCGTCGACGGCGTCGCGTCGATGCTCTACCTCGACTACGCCCGCAAGGACGGCGAGTGGACGCCCAACATCCACGGCGGCCACGAGAACCTCGAGGCGGTGCAGTTCCTCCAGGAGATGAACGCCACCGTCTACAAGCGGGTTCCCGGCATCACCACGATCGCCGAGGAGTCGACGTCGTGGCCCGGCGTCACCCGGCCGACGTCGGCGGACGGCCTGGGCTTCGGCTTCAAGTGGAACATGGGCTGGATGCACGACACCCTCGGCTACCTCGCCCGCGAGCCGATCCACCGCTCCTACCACCACGGCGAGATGACCTTCGGGCTCGTCTACGCCTTCTCCGAGAACTTCGTGCTGCCGCTCAGCCACGACGAGGTCGTCCACGGCAAGGGCTCGCTGCTGCGCAAGATGCCGGGCGACCGGTGGCAGCAGCTGGCCAACCTGCGCGCCTACCTGGCCTTCATGTGGGCCCACCCCGGCAAGCAGCTGCTCTTCATGGGCGGCGAGCTGGGCCAGGAGTCGGAGTGGGCGGAGTCGCGCGAGCTCGACTGGTGGCTCCTCGACCACCCCGAGCACCGGGGCGTGTCCGACCTGGTCCGCGACCTCAACGCGGCGTACGTCGGGTCGCCGGCGGTCTGGCAGCGTGACCACGACCCGGCCGGCTTCGAGTGGATCGACGCCAACGACGCCGGCCGCAACGTCTTCACGTTCGTCCGCCACGGCGAGGACGGCGCCCCCGACGTGGTCTGCGTGGCCAACTTCGCCGCCGTCCCCCACGACGACTACCGGCTCGGCCTGCCGTCGGCCGGCGAGTGGGAGGAGATCCTCAACACCGACGCCGAGACCTACACCGGCTCCGGCGTGGGCAACTTCGGGTCGGTCACCGCGGTCGAGGGCGAGTGGTCGGGGCAGCCCGCCCACGCCACGATCGTCGTACCCCCGCTGGCGACGGTCTGGTTCCGCAAGCGTCGCTAGGGTGTAGCCCGTGACCGAGCCGACCACCTCCGTGAGCACCGTCGCGGAGGGGATCGCCCGGATCTCCTGGACCACCGACGAGCCGATCGACGTGATCCGGCACCAGGTGGTCGCGGCGCTCGTCGACCACGCCCGCGTCGAGGCGCTGGTGGACCCCGACGACGAGGGCGCGCAGCGCGCCGCGACCTGGTCGGGGCTGCGTCGCGAGGGCGTGATGCGCGGCGTGACCGTCGACGGCGCGCCGGTCGACCGGATCGTCTACGCGCGGCTCGCGACCGACACCCCGCTCAACGAGCCCGAGGGCTTCCGGGCGCTGCTCAACTCCTTCCTGCCGCGCAAGCGCGCGATCGGCCAGATGCTGGTCCGCGACGGTGACGGCCGGGTCCTGCTGTGCAACCTCACCTACAAGCCGGACTGGGACCTGCCCGGCGGCGTGGTCGAGGTCAACGAGTCCCCGCGAGAGGCGGTCAGCCGCGAGATCGAGGAGGAGCTCGCGCTCCAGATCCCCGCGGGCCAGCTCGTCCTCACCGACTGGCTGCCGCCCTGGAGCGGGTGGGACGACGCGGTCTGCCTGGTCTTCGACGGCGGTGTCCACGACGCCTCCCTGACCGACACGATCGTGCGCGAGGCCCGCGAGATCCGCACGGCGGAGTTCTGCACCGTCGACCAGGTGCGCGAGCGGTGCGCCGACTTCACCGCCCGCCGGATCGAGGCCGCCCTGGCCAACGTGGCCGGCGGCGGGCCGGCGTACACGGAGTCGGGTCGCTGACCCGATCCGGCTGACCCGATCCAGCTGACCCGATCTGCACAGAACCTGCACACGTCGTCCCCCACTCCTGCGCCGCCCCGGCCCTAGCCTCGGGGCATGAGCGCGAGTCGGACGGTCCTCGTCGTCGAGGACGACCCGGTCATCAACCAGGCCGTCGCCGACCGGCTCGAGGCCGAGGGGTACGCCGTCGTCCGTGCCTGGGACGGCCCCGGCGCCGTCGCCGCGGAGGCCGAGCACCACCCCGACCTGGTCCTCCTCGACGTGATGCTCCCCGGGTACGACGGGCACGAGGTGTGCCGACGGATCCAGGCCGCCCGCCCGGTGCCGGTGCTCATGCTCACCGCCCGCGCCGACGAGGCCGACGTGCTCGTCGGGCTCGGGGTCGGCGCCGACGACTACCTCACCAAGCCCTTCCGGATGCGCGAGCTCGTCGCCCGGATCGCGGCGCTGCTGCGCCGCGTGGACCGGGCCGCCGAGCTGGCCGCCCGGCAGCCGGAGCGGGCGCTCGAGCTGGGTGACCTGCGCATCGACGGCCCCGCGCACCGCGTGTGGCGCGGCGGCGAGGAGGTGCGGCTGACGCCGACGGAGTTCGACCTGCTGCTCTGCCTGGCGGCGACGCCCGGTGCCGTGGTGTCGCGCGACCGGCTGCTGGCCGAGGTGTGGGGGTGGGACGGCGGCACCGGCACCCGCACCGTCGACAGCCACGTGAAGGGCCTGCGCGCCAAGGTCGGCGCCGACCTGGTCCGCACCGTGCACGGCGTCGGCTACGCGCTCGAGGTGCCTGCGTGACCTCGCAGCCGCTCGCCCGGGTCGCCTCCCTCAAGGTGAAGCTCGGGCTGCTCGTCGCCATCAGCGTCGCGGTCGCCGCCGTGGTCGCCTCGATCGGCCGGGCCGCCGGCGTCGGAGCCTGGCTGAGCATCCCGGTCACCATCGGGCTCGCGCTCGCCGTCACCCAGCTGCTGGCCGTCGGGATGACCTCGCCGCTGCGGCAGATGACCGAGGCGGCCCGCCGGATGGCGACCGGCGACTACGACGTCCGGGTCACCGAGACCGCCAGCGACGAGGTCGGCGAGCTGGCCCGCGCCTTCAACCGGATGGCCCGTGACCTGGCCAGCACCGACCGACAGCGCCGCGAGCTGGTCGCCAACGTCAGCCACGAGCTGCGCACCCCGATCGCCGGCCTGGTCGCCGTCCTCGAGAACGTCGTCGACGGCGTCGCCCCGTCCGACCCGGACACCCTGGCCGCCGCGCTCGCCCAGGCGGAGCGGCTGAGCGGCCTGGTCGAGGACCTGCTCGACCTGGCCCGGGTCGACGCCGGCAAGGCGCCGCTGAACCCCGCACCGGTCGCGATGACCGGCCTGCTCGAGGCCGCCGTCGCCGAGGCGCGCGTCCTCGGTCGCGCGGTCGCCTACGACGTCCACGTCGAGCCCGACGACCTCGTCGTCCACGCGGACCCGGCCCGGATGCACCAGCTCGTCGCGAACCTGCTCGACAACGCGTCGCGGCACAGCCCGGCCGGCGGCACGGTCCTGGTGACCGCCCGGCGCGAGGCGGAGCGGTACGTCGTCGAGGTGCTCGACCAGGGAACGGGTCTGGCGGCGGCCGACCGGGAGCGCGTCTTCGAGCCCTTCGGCACGCTGCGCGCGACCGAGGGCAGCGGCAGCACCGGCCTCGGCCTGGCCATCGCCCGGTGGGTGACCGACCTGCACGGCGGCTCCATCCGCTTCGTCGACCCCGAGCCCGGCACCCGGGGCGCGCGGGTCCGGGTCGAGCTCCCCCTCGTCCCGCCGGACCGGCCCACCCCGACCCCCACGCCCACTCCCGCACCACGCCAGGAGGCACCCGTGTCGTCGAACGTCCCGCCGTACCCGCCCTACCCCGCGCCGGCGCCGCGCACGGCCCCGGTCCCCTCGCCGCCGATCCTCGACGACCTGTTCGGCTCCTTCTGGCCGGCGACCGGCGTCCGGACCAGGATCGGCCTGGTCCTCGCGGCCGTCGCCGTGGGCGTGCTCGCCAGCGAGGTGCTCCCCGACCGGTCCGCCGGGATCGGGCTGACCCTGCTCCTGCTCGCGGGCGGCGCGGTCGTCGCGGCGGCCAGCAAGCACCGCCGGGACCCCTTCACCCTGACCTGCGCCGGGCTGTGCGCGCTGCTCTCCCTCGTCCCGATGCTGCGCGACGCCGACTGGCTCGTCGCGCTGAGCATCGCCGCCGGGGCGGCGACCTGCATCGTCGGCGTCTGCCGCGGCCGCACCGTCCCGGGGTTCGTGATCTCGGGAGCCTCCTGGCCGCTAGCCGGCCTGCGCGGGCTGCCGTGGCTCGGCCGAACGCTCGCCGGCGTCCCGGGCCTCGGCCACGGCGCGGCCCTGATCCGCACCCTCGTCTGGTCGGCGCTGCTGCTCGTCGTCTTCGGCGCGCTCGTCGTCTCCGCCGACGCCCTGCTCGCCGAGTGGGTGGGCGCACTGCTCCCCGATCTCTCCGTCGACATGTTCGTGCAGCACACGTTCATCACGATCGGCGTCGGCGGGGTCGTCCTGGCAGCGGCGTACCTCGCCCTGAACCCGCCCCGCGTCGACCTCCCCGAGCGACCGGCGCGACCCGTGGCCAACCGCTACGAGTGGCTGGCGCCCGTGCTCGTCGTGGTGGCCGTCTTCGCGGCGTTCCTCGTCGCGCAGGCGACGGTCGTCTTCGGCGGCCACGCCTACCTGCAACGCACCACCGGGCTCACCTACGCCGACTACGTCCACCAGGGCTTCGGCCAGCTCACCGTCGCCACCGCCCTGACCCTGCTGGTGATCTGGGCGGCGTCCCGCAAGGCGCCGCAGGGGACGCCCGCGGACCGGCTCTGGCTCCGCGTCTCGCTCGGGGTCCTGTGCGCCGAGACGCTCGTCGTCGTCGCGTCCGCGCTCTACCGGATGCACGTCTACCAGGAGGCCTACGGCTTCACCCGGCTGCGGCTGCTCGTCGACGTCTTCGAGGGCTGGCTCGGCCTGCTCGTCCTCGCGGTGATGGCGAGCGGGATCGCGCTGAGCGTGTCCTGGCTCCCCCGCTTCGCCTGGATCTCCGGCGTCGTCGGACTGGTCGGCCTGGCCGCGATCAACCCCGATGCCTGGATCGCCCAGCACAACATCGACCGCTACCAGGAGACCGGCCGGGTCGACTGGCTCTACCTGCAGGAGCTCTCCGACGACGCCGTGCCGGTCCTCGCCGCGCTGCCCGCCGACCAGGCCGCCTGCGCGCTCAACGGGTGGACCGGGGAGGACGACGACTGGGTCTCATGGAACCTCGGTCGAGCCCGCGCTGCGGACGCGATCGACGACCTGCCCCAGGGGCGCGGCATCGCCGACGAGTGGAGCGCCGCCCTCTGCTCCGACGACGTCGCGGACTGAGCTCTCGCCGCGGCGGGCCGGCCGGATCGCCACGAGGACGCCGAGGATCAGCAGCAGCCCGCCGCCGAGCTCGGCGCCGTTGGGGCGCTGGTCGAGCAGCAGCCAGGCGGAGGCCATCGCGACGACCGGGGCGAGCAGCACCCAGGGGACGACGTACGACGACGGGTTGCGCGCGAGCAGCGTGTTGAAGACGCCGTACCCGACCAGCGAGGCGAGCCCGGCGGTGTAGAGCGTCGAGAGGGCCGCCTGCCAGCCGAACGCGCCGAGCCCGTCGGCGACCGCGGCGGGACCGTCGACGAGCAGCGACAGCACGAGGGCCGGGACCGGGACGACGAGCGCCGACCAGACGGTCAGGGACAGTCCGCCGGTCGCGCCGGACGCGCGCGAGACGACGTTGCCGATGCCCCAGGAGAGGGCGCCGAGCAGGCAGAGCAGCAGCGCGACCAGCGGTACGTGGCCGCCCCGGCCGACCGCCACCGTCGCCAGGCCGACGGCGCCGAGCAGGACGCCGACGACCTGGGCCGAGGTCGGCACCTCGCGCAGCACGCCCGCGGCGATCGCGATCGTGAAGATGACCTGCGCCTGCAGCACCAGCGCGGCCAGACCCGGCGGCATCCCGGCGTCCATCGAGACGTAGAGGAAGCCGAACTGGCCCAGCGACATGAACGCGCCGACGGCGACGAGCGTGCGCCACGGGACCGGCGGCCGGCGGACCAGGACGATCGCCGGGAGCAGCACGACGGTGAAGCGGATCGCCACGAAGAGCAACGGCGGGACCCCCTCCATGCCCCACTCGATGACGACGAAGTTGAAGCCCCAGATCGTGGCGACGACGGCGGCGAGGAGGGAGTCACGGCGGTTCACGTCCCCAGGGTCCCCGATCGGGACCATGCAGCACCAGCGAATGAACATGCATGGATCCATGTAGCATCGCTGCATGATCGACCTCGCGGCCCTGAGCAGCCTGCGCGCCGTCGACACCCACGGCTCGGTGATCGCGGCGGCCCACGCGCTGGGCTTCACCCCGAGCGCCGTGTCCCAGCAGATCAAGCGCCTGGAGAAGCAGACCGGCGTCCCGCTCCTCGAGCGGGTCGGCCGCGGCGTGATCCTCACCGGGCACGGCCGCCACCTCGTCGACGCCGGCGCCCGGCTGCTCACCGACCTCGAGGAGGTCGAGTCCGGCCTCCACGACCGGGCCGGCACGGTCGCGGGCCACCTGCGGGTCACGGCCTTCTCGACCGCGATGCGCGGCCTGGTCGCGCCGGTCGTGCGCGACCTCCTCGCCGCCCACCCGGCCCTGTCGGTCGCGCTCACCGAGCGCGAGCCGTGGGACACCATCGACCTGGTGGCCACCGGGCAGAGCGAGCTCGGCGTCGTGCACCGCTGGGGCGACGTCCCCATCTCGATCCCCGACCACCTCGAGTCGCGGCTCGTCTACCGCGACCTCGCCGAGGTCGTCATGCGCGCCGACCACCCGCTGGCCGGTCGCGCCGTGCTCAGCCCGCGCGACGTGCTCGACGAGGCCTGGGTGGCCACCCCGGAGAGCACGATCTGCCGGCAGTGGCTGACCCGGATGTACGCCGGCACCGGCCGCGTGCCGCGGGTCGTCCACGAGGCGCTGGAGTTCGACTCGCACCTCGCCCTCGTGCGTGCCGGCCTCGGCATCGCGCTGGTGCCGCGGCTCGGTCGTCAGCCGCTGGGCGACGACCTCGTCGGCGTACCCGCCCACGACCCGGTGCCGACCCGCGACGTGCTCGCGGTGCACCGGCGCAGCATGGCCGACTCCCCCGCGATCCGGGCGGTGCTGACGGCGCTAGAAGAGCGCTGACGCGAGGTTCTGCCGACCCCGGAGGACACGCGGGTCGTCGTTGCCGACCGCACCGAAGAGGCCCAGGAGGTGCTCGCGGGCCTGGTTGCGCTCGTCGCCGGCGGTACGACGCACGAGGTCGATCAGCCGGTTGAACGCGTCCTCGACGTGCCCGCCGAGCATGTCGAGGTCGGCGACCATCGTCTGCGCGTCGACGTCGTCGGGGTCGGCCGCGGCGGCCGCGCGGGCGTCGTTGAGGTCGACGCCCTGCGTGCGCTGGAGCAGCTTGGCCATGGCCAGGCCCGCAGCGGCCTCGGCGTCGGCGGGGTTGGCGTCGACCAGCTTCTGGTACTCCGCGACCGCGCGCTCGACGTCGCCGTCGCCCAGCGCGTCCTGCGCGGCGGCGTACCGCGGGTCGGCGGCCGGCTCGCCGGACTCGTCGGCGGCGCCGGCGGCGTGCCGCGGCTGGTGACGACCGGCGATGCCCTGGGCGGTGAGCTGCTGCATGACCTGGTTGAGCGCGCCGCGCAGCTCGTCGAGCGGGAGCACGTCCTGGAAGAGCGGGGTCGGGCGGCCGTCGATGACCGCCAGCACGAGCGGGATCGAGGGGATCTGCATCGCCTGGGCGATCTGCGGCACGGCGTCGATGTCGACCAGGCCCACGAGGACCCGACCCTCGAGCTCACCCGAGACCGTCACCAGGTCGTCGGCCAGGGTCGCGCTCTCCGGCATCCGGGACGCGGAGTAGAAGACCAGCAGCACCGGCGCCGTCATCGACGCCTGGATCGTGTCCTGGAAGTTCTGCTCGTCGAGCTGCACGGCGTACGACGAGCCGGCGGGTGCGCCACCCGCCGCACCGCCCGCGGGGGCGGCAGGCTGGCTGAGTCCGGACAGGTCGACGGCTCCCGGGCGGGAGAACGGCTGCTGCGTCATGGGCCCAATCCTAGGGATCTCACGCCAGCCGCCTACGCGAGCCCCAGCGCCGCGGCCTCCTCGCGCAGCTCCTCGCGCACGTCCGGGTGCGCGGTGTGCTCGATCAGCTGCCGCGCCTGCTCGCGCTGGTCCTGGCCGGCGATCTCGGCGGTCCCGTGCTCGGTGACGACCGCGGACATCTGGAAGGAGGTCACCGGCTCGTCCACGAGCGGCACGATCGTCGAGCAGTCGGCCTTGGGGTGCCAGGACCGCAGCGCGATGAACGCCTGCCCACCGGCGCTGTGCATCGCCCCGACGATGAAGTCGGTCTGCCCGCCGAAGCCGGAGTGGATCCGCGCATTGATCCGCGACGCGTTGGCCTGCGCGAAGAGGTCGACCTGGAGCGCGGTGTTGACGCTGACCATCGATGGGTTGCGCGAGATGAGCGCCGGGCTGTTGGTGACCTCGGTGCGGGCCATCACGATCCGCTCGTTGCCGTCGACCCACTCGAGGAGCTCGGGTGACCCGAAGAGGAAGGACGCGGTGATCGGCACGTTGCGGTCGAGGGCGCCGAGCTTCTCCAGCGCGAAGATGCTGTCGGAGAACATCTCGGTCCACACGCGCAGGCCGCTCCGGCCGCGCAGCCCGTGCAGCGTCGCGTCCGGCACGGCCCCGATCCCGGCCTGCAGCGTCGAGCCGTCGGTCACGCGGTCGGCCACGAGCTCACCGATCCGCGCCGACGGCCCGTCGATCGCGGTGACCGGCGCCGTCGGCAGGGGCGCGTCGGCCTCGACCAGGACGTCGATCAGGTCGAGGTCGACGAGCGCGTCGCCGTACGTCCACGGCATCTCGTCGTTGACCTGCGCGATCACCACGCCGCCGCGCCGCTTGGCCGCCTCGAGCGCGGCCGGGACGACATTGACCTCAACGCCCATCGAGACCTTGCCGTCGCGCGGGCGCGTGGTGTGGATGACGACGGCGTCCGGCGGCAGCTGCCGACCGAAGAGCGTCGGCACCATCGACAGTCGGGACGGCACGTAGCTCAACCGCGGGCTGCGCCGCATCCCCGGGCCGACGAACGACGTCTCGAGGACGACCCCGTCGCGGTCCGGGACGCCGGCCTGGGCGTTGAGCATCCAGAGGCGGTACGACGGGACGGCGGCGTCGACGAGCCCCAGCGTGTGCCAGGGGGTGGCGTGGTTGCCGGTGACGACGATGCGCGGGTCGGCGGGCAGGGCGGCCAGGGCGTGCGCGAGGTCCACGGGTCCATCCCACCACCTTTCGACCGGCCGGGCTCGGGACGTTGGTCCTCAGCGGGTCCAGCGATAGACCTGTCCGTCGCGGATCTCGACGTCGGTGGGCGGCTTGGGGATGGGGTGGTCCCTGAGATGCGCGAGCACGTCGACCCGGCCGCGCAGCTGCGTGGCGCCGTCGGTGAAGTGGAGGTAGGGGTGCAGCAGCTCCTTCACCTCGGCCCACTCCTGGGAGTCGATCGCGTTCCACGCGCGTGCGGTCGGGGGCGGCATCTCGGGCAGGTCGTGCAGCATCTTCGGGGTGCACATGCGCCACGCGTCGGTGACCAGCTCGCGCATCTCCTCCCCGTCGAGCCGGTCCAGGTGGGCGCACACCCACTGGTAGCGCAGGTCGCTGGTCGACGGCAGGAAGAACGTGTCGGGCGCGGACTCGATCAACCCGTCGCGGGCGTCCTTGGGGTAGCCGAAGCCCATCGCGGTCTCGTCCCGGCTGAACCCGACGTACACGATCTGCCGGACCTTGAGCTTCGCGCGGCCCCCGGTGAAGAACTCGTAGGTGCGGGGCAGCGCGAGGCCGACGCCGCGCACGTCGTCGGCCGTGACCATCGCGCCTCCTAGAAGTCCCCCGCCGCCTGGCGGATCGGGCGCAGCAGCGCCGAGATGGTGCCGAGGTCGTCGTCCTCGAGCGCGCCGAGCGCGAAGTCGGCGTCCACGAGGTCCTGCGTCGCCAGCTCCACCAGCGCCCGGCCCTCCGGCGTGATCTCGGCGAGCACCGCACGGCCGTCGTCGGGGTGGGCGCGCCGGGTGATCAGGCCCGCCGACTCCAGCCGCCGCACGATCGACGTCACCGACGTCGGGTGCACCTGCAGCCGCTCCCCCATCTTGCCCAGCGGCAGCGAGCCGCGCGAGGAGAAGACGAGCAGCACCAGCGCCTCGTAGCGCGCGAACGTCAGCCCGTGCGGCTTGAGGATCGCGTCCAACCGCCCGATCACCAGCTGCTGCACCCGCATCAGCGACGTCACCGCGTGCATCGCCGGCACCCGCTCCCACCGCTGCCCCCACTGCCGCGCGGCCTCGTCGATCGGGTCGAACTCAAGCGTCACGCGGGCGACCCTAGTCGACCGCGCCGACGGCCCCGGGAGATCTCGGTGCGTGGCCCGCGGCCGGCCGAGGTGCGGTCGCGCCGCGCGTGGTGGTGACGCGGCGGGCCGTCGGTCGCCCCACGTACCTGACGAGATGGTCGCTCCAGGCGCCGAAACGCAGCCAATGCGTCAGGTACGGCGAGCTCTCGGGCGCGTGCGGTGGTTGAGGTGCGAAGGCGCCCTGGCACCTGAGCCTCGAAACCCCCCGCGCCTCACCGCCAGCTGCGCTGCGGTCGCGAGGCGGCCTCTCATTCGCCGGGCATCAGTCGGGTGCGGCCCCAGCCGCCGAACAACGGGTACGTCCCAGAGGAACTCGCAAAGGACCTTCCCCCATTCGCGCTCGCGCAGCTTCTACGAAAGCGCTTGCAGGAGGCCGAGAACTACGGCCGGCGACGCCGCTCACGATGGCGGCTGTTCGCGAGCGTGACGAAGTTCGGCGCTCTGGCCCTGTCAGCTGCGGCAACCATCCTGCTGGGTTTCGCCGAGCTCGACCATCTGGCCGCGGCGGGTTTCGTCTGTACCGCCTTGGTGACGACGATCGGTGCGATCGAGCCCTACTTCAACTGGCGATCACGCTGGATCATGGCCGAGGAAGCCATGCACGATTGGTACGCGCTCGAGCAGAAACTCATCTGGTACGTGGGCATGTCCGCGGAGCAGGACCTCGACCCGTCGAAGATCGCCAAGATCGACCAGGAACGCCGGGCCGTCTGGGATCGGTTCGGGCAGCAATGGCTCGAGCAGCGACGACGCTCGGAGTCCCCGGTGTGAGTGCTCAGGGATAGCGAAGTTCGTGATCACTCCGTGACCTAGAACCCTGTGGATATCGGGGTTCTGGGCGTCGGAGTGTCGGTGGTCGGTGCTGGGATGGACCCATGACCACGGTGGACAGCGGGCACGAGCAGGCGCAGGTCGCGGACCTCGACGCCGACGCTCTGCTGTCCCTGTGCACGGACGCCGAGCGCGAGGTCTGGGTCGCCGAGCTGGCCAAGCTGCGCTGCGTGCTCCAGTGGGCACACGCTCACCCGGCAGACCCCACCGAGGTCGCCCGTGGCCGGGTCGAGATCGCCGGCGGCGACGGCACGCCGCCGGTCGAGGAGTTCACCGCCGAACCGCTCGCGGCCGCCCTCGGCGCGAGCCCCGGATCGGTGCGACAGCTCATCGCCGACACCCTCGACCTCGCCCACCGCCACCCACGACTGTGGGCCCGGGTCGAGCGACTCGAGGTCCCCGTCTGGCGCGCCCGCCGGATCGTCCAGGCCACCCACCACCTCCCCGCCGACCACGCGCGGCTCGTCGACGACCTCATCGCCCCCAAGGCCGCGATCTGTGGGCTGGTCACCATCGACAAGGCCATCGCGCAGGTGACCGCGCAGACCGACCCCACCACCCAGGACACCGAGGAGGAGCTGGCCCGCCGGCACTGGGACGTCCGCCTCTTCCATGGCCCATCCACCGGCCCGGGCCGCTGGGTCGGCACCAGCATCCTCGAGATCACCGGCGACACCGCGGTCCTCACCGACCTCTTCGAGACCCTCAACGCGGACGCCGTCGCCGCGGGGAAGGCCGGCGACCACGACCCGATCGAGGTTCGCCGCGCCAAGGCCGTCGCCGGGCTCGGGACCTTCAGCGGCAGCCGCCCTCGGCGTACCCGTCTCTATGTCCACGCCGACCTCGCGGACCTCACCGACGAGACCATCGGCGTCGGCTCCGTCGAGCGCCTCGGTCCCCTCACCATCGCCCGGATCAGGGAGTGGGTCGGCCACAGCGCGGTCACCATCGTGCCCGTGATCCGCACCGACCGCGACGACGCCGTCGAACGGCACGACCCGCCTGCCTGGATGCGCGAGCTCGTCATCCTTCGCGACCGCCACTGCGTCTTCCCCGGCTGCCAGACCGACGCCCGCTCCTGCGACCTCGACCACGTCATCCCCCACGAGGACGGCGGCCCCACCTCACCGAGCAACCTCGCCGCACTCTGCCGCCACCACCACCGCGCCAAGACCCGACATCGATGGCGCTACCAGCGCCGCCCCGACCAGAGCTACCTCTGGACCGACGCCATCGGCCGGCAGTACGTCGTCGATGTCACCAGCGAGCGCTGCTAAGCGACTGGGTCGCCGAGGTGGCGCGCGAGGAAGCGCGCGGCGTCCTCGCCGGCGTACGCCGGAACGCCGGTGTGGCCGCCCAGGTTGGCCTGGAGCGTCTTCTCCGCGGAGCCGAAGGCGTCGTAGAGGTCGAGGGCGGCCTGCCGGTCGTTGCCCTCGTCGTCCCACTGGAGCAGGACGTGCACCGGGATGGTGACGAGCCTGGCCTCCTCCATGATCGAGGCGGGCACGACGCTCCCGGCGAAGAGACCGGCGGCCACGATGCGCGGCTCGACGCGGGCCAGGCGGACCCCGATGGAGATCACGCCACCGGAGAAGCCGACCGGGCCGGCGATCTCGGGACGGTCGAGAAGCTCGTCCAGTGCCGCCTGCCACTCGGGGACCGCCTGCTCGACCAGCGGCAGGATCAGCCGGTCGACGACGTCCGCGCTCGGCAGCCGCCCGGAGAGGATGGCCTCGCGCAGCTCGGCGCGCGCCTCGTCGACGCCGACGAGCGGCGTCCGCTCGCCGCTCCCGGGCAGCTCGAGCGTGGCCGCCGCGAAGCCGGAGGACATCGCCTCGCGCGCACGCGCCTCCAGCCGGGGTCGCATCCGGTCGAGGCCGCCCGGGTGCCCGAGCAGGACCAGCGGGACCGGTGCCTCCGGGGACGCCGACGCAGGCGTCCACACCAGGCCCGGGATCCCGCCGATCATCACGGGTAGGTGCGGCAGGGCTGGCTGCGCAGGGACGCGCAGGCGGGCGCCTTCGCGGGGACCTTCACGCCGGGGACGATCGGGAGCACCAGCCGGGAGGGGTGCTTGCGGTCGGCCGCGACCTGGACGGTCTCGCCGTGGGCGATCGTGGTGTCGAAGGCCCACAGCGGCCTGGCGCCACCGGGCGCGTCCAGGGTGATCCGGATCCGGGAGCCCTTGCGGAAGGGCTGGGCGAAGGGGAAGAGCGCGAGGCGGACCTTCGTGAACTGGCCGGCCGGCAGCGGCGCCTGGTCGGCGGCGAGGTCGGTGTGCACCGGGTTGGTGACGGTCGACTCGGCGGCGTCCAGCTTGCGGTGGCTGGCCCGGAGCCAGCCGGACTGCACGTAGACCTCGGTGCCGTTCGGTCGCACCTCGGAGATGGTGGCCTCGAGGTCGGTGTCGTCGGCGTCGGGGGTGCGGATCCACACGTCGAGCGAGCCGGAGCCGATCGAGACCATCGTCTTCTTCAGCGGCGCGCTGATCCAGCCGAGGCCCTTGCCCTTCGGGATCTGCTGCCAGTCGTACGTCGGGTGCGCCGCCCAGATGTTGGCGTCCGGGTCCGGGAAGTCGGTGGCCGGCAGCGCGGACGGGTCGGCGGAGTAGCGGCGGACGCCGTCGGCGACCGAGGAGTCGACCGGGTGGTTGCGCAGCCGGCGCTTGCCGAGGTACCAGGCGGTCGGCTTCGCCGACTCGATCGGCCAGGCGGAGAAGGACTTCTCGAAGCGCGGCAGCGGTGAGCCGGACGGCTGGCCGGCGGCGGCGCCCTCCTCGAAGAGGATCCGGACCGGCTTCTGCGCCTCGTACTTCGCGAGCGCCTGCTGGTAGCTCAGGCCGGTGTAGTCGATCTGCTTCGGCAGCGACAGCCCGGAGACGCCGGTGATCGACTGGGAGAGCACGGGCGCGACGAACTGCTTGGCCGAGCCGGGCACCCGCTTGCCGACGTAGAGGTCGAGGAAGTCGGCGTACCGCCCGAAGATCCCGAGGCTCAGCGACTCCGCGTGGGAGCCGTTGGTCATGGTCGCGTAGACGGGCACACCCGGCGCGAAGTCGTCGAGGAAGTTCGGGAAGTGCCCGCCGGTCTGCTCGTCCTGCCAGGCGCCGGCGAGGAATACCGGGACGTTGATGTCCTTGACCCACAGGCTCGGGTTGATCTGGTCGAGCACCGCGGGGTCGTACGTCGGATTCTGGTCGATCATCGTGCCGAGGTCGACGTTCTGGAGCCGGACCCGCTGGTTCTCCGCGCACACCGTGTCGCCCGCGTCGGCCCGGTCCTTCGCCCACTGCTGACCGTAGGGCTCCGCCTGGTCGGCGCGCTCCTGCGCCCACGGGACGGCGAAGCCGGTGTTGAGGATGCCGCCCGGGTAGAGCGTGCCGCGGTAGGTGTCGTCGATGACCGAGAGCGGCGTGATCGCGGCCAGGTGCGGCGGCTCGGTGCGCGCGACGTAGAGCTGCTCGATGCCGGGGTAGGAGATGCCGACCATGCCGACCTTGCCGGCCACCCAGGACTGGGCCGCGACGGTCTCGATGGTGTCGTAGCCGTCGACGCTCTGGATCGGCTCGAAGGTCATGAACGCGCCGCCGGAGCAGCCGGTGCCACGGACGTTCACGCCGACGTAGGCGTAGCCGAGCGTGTTGAAGAGCGTCGCCATCGTGGTGTTGGCGGGGTTGCTCGGGTCGTAGCCGGAGTACTCCACGACCGTCGGGTAGCCACCCGCGGGCATCGCGCCGGACGGGAAGGTCACGTTCGCCGAGAGCGTGGTGCCGTCGCGGGTGGTGATGTAGTTGAAGCCTTCGCTCAGGGTCTGGTCGTCGTAGAGCGACTGCGCCGGCGCCGGGCCGGCGAAGTCGGTGACGTCGCCGGTGCCGAGGCTCACGCCGTCCTCGCGCACGGCGTACGTGCCCGGGTCGAGCTCGCGCCACAGGAAGCTGCCCTGCTCGTCGACGGTGCCGGTGCCGACCACCGCACTGTCGGCGTCGAGCAGCTCGACGTGCGCACCGGGCGTCGCGTCCAGCACCGACAGCTGGTTGACGCTCCCCCGCACCGTCCCCTCGGGATCAGCGGCCGAGGCCGCCCCGACCGGGTGGAACGCCGTCGCGGCGAGGGCCGCGAGCGAGATGGCGACGAGGGCTGTCCGGATGCGCATGTGGCGATCGTCTCATCACGAGGTCAGCCGCGCAGCCGATCGTGGCCGCCGCGCAGGCCGGCGCGTTGGACCACCCGTTGGATCGCCAGGTCGCGCTCGTAGGGACGCCCGACGTACCGGATGTCGCGGATGCCCTGCTCGCGGGCGGCCGACTCGAAGACGAAGTGCCCGAAGCCCAGCAACCGCCCGTGCAGCGGCCGCCGGACGGTGATGTCGAGGATCCGGCTCAGGGGCATCGTGGCCAGGCTCTGGCTGATCACCCCGTGCACGCGGAAGACGCGCATGTTGGTGATCACGAAGCGGTCGCGGTGCTCCCGCAGGGTCAGCCAGCCGGCGTGCAGCAGCGCGGCGCAGGCGAGGAAGAACGGGATCCACGCGACGTCGACCGGGGCGACGGCGGTGACGACCAGCAGCCCGATCGCGAGCAGCGCCTCGAGGGCCGGGCGGGTGTAGGCGGCCCAGTGGTGGCGCACCTCGTCGACGATCACCTCCCCCTCGTCCCGGAGGAGGTGCTTGGCGATGACCGGGTCGGTCCAGGAGGCCAGGCCCACCACAGCCCCGCTACTGCAGGTCGCGGACGAAGGTGATCACCGAGTCGAAGACGTCGGCCGTCACCGACGCGCCGCTGTCGCCGGCCTTGCGCGCGGACTTCGCGAGCCCGTGCGGGTCGGTCACGAGCCAGAACACGCCGAACGCGACGAGGACGACGATCACGGCCTTCTTCATGGTCGCCGTGTCTATCGAGATCCCGGGCGCGATGCAGCCCGACACGCCGGTCTAGACCAGATCGGCGGACGTGACGTCCCACAACCGGGCGGCGACCGCCGCGTCGCGCGCGTCCGCCGACGGCTCCGCGACCGCGGACCGGCGGTGGTAGCCGCCGGGCACCGCGTCGGGCGAGGTCGCGCAGAAGACCGTGGTCCGGGCGCCCTCCTCCGGAGAGGTGAGGGTACGGCGCTCCAGCGGCGCGGCGAGCCTGCGAAGCCGGCCGAGCACGGGCGCGGTCTCCAGGCCGCGGTCGGCGATCCGGGTGTAGACCGAGCCGGGGTGCAGGGAGTAGCCGTGCAGCCCGCGGTCGCCGTACCGCCGCTCGATCTCGGCGGCCTCGTGGACGAGCGCCAGCTTGGAGGTGCCGTACGCCGCCCAGGAGTCGTACGGCGTGACCGGCCCGGTCAGCCATGCGTTGCGGCCGCGCTCGTGGAGCTTGGAGACCACGTCGACCACGCGCGCCTCGCCGTGCGCCTCGGCGGTGGCGAGCAGGAGCGGGAGGAGCAGGCGGGTCAGCTGGGCGGTGCCGAGGTAGTTGGTGCGCCAGTGGATCTCGTGGCCGTCGACCAGCTGCGGCTCCCGCCACTTCGAGCGCAGGTCGAGGTGGATGCCCGCGTTGTTGACGAGCACGTCGAGCCGGTCGGTGGTCGCACCCACCCAGGCGGCGAGGGCGGCGACCGACTCCCGCGAGGCGAGCTCGAGCGGGTGCGTGTCCGAGCCGACGGGGCAGGTGCGGGTGGTCGTCAGGACCCGGAAGCCCTGTGCCCGCAAGGCGTCCGCGGTCGCCTCACCGAGCGAGCGCTCCCCCGCCCCGGTGACCAGCGCGGTCCTCATCCTGCACGCACCGCGTCGTAGAAGGCCTGCATCTGCGGGCCGATCCTGGCCAGCTCGACGTACGGCGCTCCGCCGGCGGAGCCGTCGTCGACGACGGAGGAGTCGATATAAGCGAACTCGATCTCGCCGCCCATCATCGATCCGCGCATCAGCACCGGCACCCCGGCGTCCACCGCGGCGGCGCAGGCCGCCTCCAGGTCGTCGACCGCGAAGCAGACGTGGTGCAGCCCAGGCCCGTGCGCCGCCAGGAACTCGGTGTAGATCGACTCGCCCGTCAGCGGCTGGATCAGCTCCAGCTGCAGCTCGCCGGAGTAGCCGAGCGAGACGTGCAGGGTGAGGTCGACCGGCTCGCCGCGCAGCGTCGTGTCCTCGGGGCCGAAGCGGACGTCCGGGATCCGGGTCCAGGCCGCGACGCCGAACTGCTCGGTCAGCAGCCGCTCGGTCGCGTCGATGTCGTCGGTGACCCAGGCGACCTGGATCAGCGGTCCGCTCGCGATGCTCACGAGCGCATAGGCCAGCACACCTCGGTCGTGTGGGCAAGGAGGTCGTCGGGATCGCCGGTCGGCAGGTAGCGCTCGACGACCGGCCCGTCCCCGGCTGCCGCCCGCTCGGTGACGTGACGACCGACGGCCGAGTAGGCGCCGTCGAGGTCGAGCATCGGCCCGTCGTACGCCGCGACCGCGTAGCGCGTGGCCGGTCGGTCGATGGCCTCCACCCGGCCCGGCAGCGGCGGGACGGACGCGACCGGGACGAAGGCCACGAGCTCCGCCTGACCATCGGTGAAGAACGCGGTCGGGAAGACGGCGCCGTCGGGCCCGGTGCGCCCGACCCCGGAGGTGCGCAGCAGCCGGTGCAGCTCCGCGAAGGCCTCCAGCCACCAGCCGACGACGTGCTCGCCGGTCACCACCCCACGGACGGCGAGCGCCGTGCACGCCGGCTCGTCCCGCTCGACGACGGTCAGGTCGTCCTCGCCCGCGAGCATCTGCCGCAGCGAGTCGACCGTCTCCTGGGTCGCCCGCAGCTGCCGGCTCATCCGCTCCAGGTGCTCGACGATCACACGGTTGCGGGCCTGCTCGTCGGGAGCCGCCAGCACCGCGCGGACGTCGTCGACCGGGAGGTCGAGGTCGCGCAGGCGCCGGATCAGCCGGGCGGCGGCGACCTGCTCGGGCCGGTAGTAGCGGTAGCCGCTGTGGTCGTCGATCCGGGCCGGCTCGAGGAGGCCGACGTCGTGGTAGTGCCGCAGCGCCTTCACCGTCAGGAAGGTCATCCGCGAGAAGTCGCCGATGCTCAGCAGGTCCGCCATGGCCGTCACTCTGCACCCTCCCCCAGCAGGAGAGTTGACCCTCCTGCTGCCGGAGGGTCGAGAACGGCACCATGACAGACACCAGCCTCCGGCGCGGCCCCCTCGCGGTGCTGCTGACCGGCACCTTCCTCATCGTCCTCGACTTCTTCGTCGTCAACGTCGCGCTGCCGTCGGTGCAGCGCGACCTCCACGCCGGCAACACCGCCCTCGAGTGGCTCGTCGCCGGCTACGGCCTCACCTTCGGCGGGCTGCTGCTCGTCGCGAGCCGGGTCGCCGACCGCTGGGGCCGCCGACGGGTCTTCCTGCTCGGCGTCGCCCTCTTCGTCGCCAGCTCGGCGGCGTGCGGCTTCGCACCCGACACCACCACGCTGGTCCTGGCCCGGCTGGTCCAGGGCGCGGCCGCAGCCGCCGTCGGCCCGACCGTGCTCGCGCTGATCGGCGACGTGTACGCCGGGCCGCAGCGGGTGCGCGCCCTCGGCGCCTACGCGACGGTGATGGGCGTGGCCGCGGCGTCCGGCCAGCTCGTCGGCGGGTTGCTGATCCACCTCGACCTGGCCGGCACCGGCTGGCGGGCGATCTTCCTGGTCAACGTGCCGATCGGTCTGGTGGCGCTGGCCGCCGCGCCCCGGTTCCTGCCCGACACCCGGGTCCCCGGCGCGCCGCGGGTCGACGTCGTGGAGGCGTCGCTCGTCGTCGCCTCGCTGACGGCCCTGGTGCTGCCGCTGGTGGAGGGACAGCGCCAGGGCTGGCCGCTCTGGACCTGGGCGAGCCTGGCCGGAGCGGCCCTCCTGGCCGAGCTGGCCTGGCTGCGCGGCCGCGCCCTGCGCCGGCGCGGGACCCGGCCGCTGCTCGACCCGGCCGCCCTCGGCGCTCGCCCGGTCCGCGCCGGCCTCGTCGGCCAGGCGCTGCTCTTCACGGGCATGGCGTCGTACTTCCTGGTGCTCGCGCTCTACCTCCAGGACGGCCGCGGCCTCGGCCCGCTCGCCTCCGGCGCGGTCTTCACGATCGTCGCGGCGGCGTACATGGTCGGTACCGCCGAGGCAGGCGCCCTCGTCGGTCGGTACGGCGCCCGCGCGGCGATCACCGGCGGGGCGGCCACCTTCGGGATCGGTCACCTCCTGCTGCTGGCCGCGGTCGAGCACGTCGGCGTGGGCGGGTCCGTGGCGTGGCTCGCGCCGGGCCTCGCCGTCGCCGGGCTCGGGATGGGGGTCGCCCTCGCGGCACTGGTCGGCACCGTCATGGGCTCGGTGGCGGTCGAGCACGCGGGCACCGTGTCCGGCACCGCCTCGACCGTGCAGCAGGTGGGCAACGCGCTGGGCGTCGCGCTGGTCGGCATCGTCTTCTTCGGCCGGGTCGATGCCGGCATGGTGGACGCCTTCGGGGCCAGCCTCGTCTACCTGAGCGTGACCACGGCGGCGGTGGCGCTCGCCGCGGCGTTCCTCCCGGGCCGCCCGCGCTCCCGTCAGTCCGGGACGGTGCCGAGCAGCTCGTCAGCCGCTGCGTAGGGATCGGAGGTGCCGGCGACGACCTCCGCGGCCAGCCGACCGACGTCGGCGCGGCCGCGGTCGTCGTCCCACCGCCGACGCAGCGTGGTGAGCGCGATCGCCTCGATCTCCTCACGGGCGCGGCGGGTACGCCGGCGCTCGAGCTCGCCGCTGTCGGAGAGCCAGGCGCGGTGCCGGTCGATCTCGGCGACCACCTCGTCGACGCCGGTGCCGGACGAGGCGACGGTCTTCACGATCGGCGGCCTCCACGCACCCTCGGGGCGGTCGCCGAGCGCGAGCATCGACCGGAGGTCGCGGCGGACCTGGTCGGCGCCGTCGCGGTCGGCCTTGTTGACGACGTAGAGGTCGCCGATCTCGAGGATCCCGGCCTTCGCGGCCTGGATGCCGTCGCCCATCCCGGGCGCGAGGAGCACGAGGGTGGTGTCGGCGAGCGCCGCCACCTCGACCTCGCTCTGCCCGACCCCGACGGTCTCGACGAGGATCACGTCACAGCCGGCGGCGTCGAGCACCCGCAACGCCTGGGGCGTCGTCCACGCGAGGCCACCGAGGTGGCCGCGGGCGGCCATCGACCGGATGAAGACGCCGGGGTCGAGCGCGTGCTCGCCCATCCGGACCCGGTCGCCCAGCAGCGCGCCGCCGGAGAAGGGCGACGACGGGTCGACCGCCAGCACCCCGACCCGCCTGCCGGCGCGCCGGAGCTCCGCCACCAGCGCGCTGGTCGAGGTCGACTTGCCGACCCCCGGCGCACCGGTGATGCCCACGACGTGGGCGCGCCCGGCGTACGGCGCGAGCTCGGTCATCACCTCGCGCAGCAGCGGCGACTCGTCCTCGACGAGCGAGATGAGGCGGGCGACCGCCCGGGCCTCGCCGGCGCGGGCGCGCGCGACGAGGTCCGTGACGTCGGCGTCAGCCCTGGGGGACACGCACGATCAGGGCGTCGCCCTGGCCGCCGCCGCCGCAGAGAGCCGCCGCACCGACGCCGCCACCGCGACGCTTGAGCTCGAGCGCGAGGTGCAGGACGACCCGGGTGCCGGACATGCCGACGGGGTGACCGAGCGCGATCGCGCCGCCGTTGACGTTGACCTTGCTCCCGTCGAGGCCGAGGGCGCGCGTCGACTCGATGCCGACCGCGGCGAACGCCTCGTTGAACTCGACCAGGTCGAGGTCCGCGGCGGTGATGCCCTCCTTGTCGAGGGCCTTCTGCGTGGCGTTGGCCGGCTGCAGCTGCAGCGAGGAGTCGGGGCCGGCGACCATGCCGTGGGCGCCGATCTCGGCGAGCCACTCCAGGCCGAGCTCCTCGGCCTTGGCCTTGCTCATCACGACCACGGCGGCCGCGCCGTCGGAGATCTGGGAGGCCGAGCCGGCCGTGATGGTGCCGTCCTTGGCGAACGCCGGGGGCAGCTTGGCCAGCGACTCGGCGGTCGTGTCGCCACGCACGCCCTCGTCGGCGGAGACGACGATCGGGTCGCCCTTGCGCTGCGGGATGGTGACGGGGACGACCTCGTCGTCGAAGACGCCGTTCTTCCAGGCCTCGGCGGCCTTCTGGTGCGAGGCGGCCGCGAACGCGTCCTGCTCCTCGCGGGTGAGCTTCACGCCCTCGGCGTTGATCTGCTCGGTCAGCCCGCCCATGGCCTGCTGGGTGGCCTGGTCGTAGAGGGCGTCGTAGGCCATCGAGTCGACGAGCTTCACGTCACCGAACTTGAAGCCCTCGCGCGACTTCGGCAGGACGTGCGGGGCGTTGGTCATCGACTCCATGCCGCCGGCGACGACGATCTCGACCTCGCCCGCGCGGATCATCTGGTCGGCCATCGCGATGGAGTTGAGGCCGGAGAGGCAGACCTTGTTGATGGTGATCGACGGCATGCTCCACGGCAGGCCAGCCGCGATGCCGGCGGCCCGGGCGGGGTTCTGCCCGGCGCCGGCGAGGATGACCTGGCCCATGATCAGGTAGTCGACCTGCTCCGGCGCGACGCCGGCCTTCTCCAGCGCGCCCTTGATGGCGACGCCGCCGAGCTCGGCCGCCGAGAGGCTCTTCAGGCCGCCGAGCAGGCGGCCGATCGGGGTGCGTGCACCCGCGACGATGACGGACGTTCCGGACATGACAAGCCTCCAGAGATCAAGGGGTGGTCCTGTCGCCGACCCTACCCACGGGTCACCTGCGGGGCGAGGGTGGAACATGTCACACGCACTCGCGGCCGGCCCCGCGCCGTACGACCATGTCCGGCATGAGTCTGGACGCCGCCACGCACCTCTTCACCGCCATCGACCACGTCGGCATCGCCGTGCCCGACCTCGACGCCGCGATCGCCTTCTACGAGGGCACCTACGGCATGCGCCTGGCGCACCAGGAGGTCAACGAGGAGCAGGGCGTGCGCGAGGCCATGATGGCCGTCGGCGACTCCGGCTCCCACATCCAGCTGCTCGCGCCGCTCAACGAGCAGTCCACGATCGCGAAGTTCCTCGACAGCAAGGGCCCGGGCATCCAGCAGATGGCCTACCGCGTCGTCGACGTCGACGAGGTCTGCGCGATCCTGCGCGAGCGCGGCGTGCGCCTGCTGTACGACGAGCCGCGCCGCGGCACCTCGGACTCGCGGATCAACTTCATCCACCCCAAGGATGCCGGCGGCGTCCTCGTCGAGCTCGTCGAGCCCGCGAAATAAGTCACACCGCGGAGGGTGTCGCCCACGGTTACCGATGGGTAATCTCCCCGCCAAAGCCCGACCCTGACCCACCCAGGAGCCGACGTGCAGCACATCCTCGACGCGATCCAGGCAGGCGACACTGCCTCTGAGGACTTCGCAAACCTCGAGATCCCCGACCACTACCGCGCCGCGACCGTCCACAAGGACGACGTCGACATGTTCGAGGGCATCGACAGCCGCGACAAGGACCCCCGCAAGTCGCTCCACGTCGAGGACGTCGCGCTGCCCGAGCTCGGCCCGGGAGAGGCGCTGGTCGCGGTGATGGCGAGCGCCATCAACTACAACACCGTCTGGACCTCGATCTTCGAGCCGGTCTCCACCTTCGGCTTCCTCGAGCGCTACGGCCGCCTCTCGGAGCTGACCAAGCGCCACGACCTGCCCTACCACGTGGTCGGCTCCGACCTCGCGGGCGTCGTGCTCAAGACCGGCCCCGGCGTCACCGCCTGGAAGCCGGGCGCCGAGGTCGTCGCGCACTGCCTGTCCGTCGAGCTCGAGGACCCCGCCGGTCACGACGACACGATGATGGACCCGCAGCAGCGGATCTGGGGCTTCGAGACCAACTTCGGCGGCCTCGCGCACATCGCCCTGGTCAAGTCCAACCAGCTGCTCGCGAAGCCGGCGCACCTCACCTGGGAGGAGGCCGCCTCCCCCGGCCTGGTCAACGCCACGGCCTACCGCCAGCTGGTGTCGAAGAACGCCGGCCAGATGAAGCAGGGCGACAACGTCCTGATCTGGGGCGCCTCCGGTGGCCTCGGCGGCTTCGCGACGCAGTACGCCCTCAACGGCGGCGCCAACCCGATCTGCGTGGTCTCCAACGAGGAGAAGGCCAAGATCGTTCGGTCGATGGGCGCGGAGATGGTGATCAACCGCTCCGAGGAGAAGTGGCAGTTCTGGAACGAGGACAACACCCAGCAGAACCCCAAGGAGTGGCAGCGCCTCGGCAAGAAGATCCGCGAGCTCACCGGCGGCGAGGACATCGACATCGTCTTCGAGCACCCCGGCCGGGAGACCTTCGGCGCCTCGGTCTACGTGACCCGCAAGGGCGGCACCATCACCACCTGCGCCTCGACCACGGGCTTCATGCACGAGTACGACAACCGCTACCTGTGGATGAACCTCAAGCGGATCGTCTCGAGCCACTTCGCCAACTACCGCGAGGCCTACGAGGCCAACCGCCTCATCGCCCAGGGCAAGATCCACCCGACCCTGTCGAAGACCTACACCCTCGACGAGGTCGGCCAGGCCGCGCTCGACGTGCACCACAACGCCCACCAGGGCAAGGTCGGCGTGCTCTGCCTGGCGCCCGAGGAGGGCCTCGGCGTCCGCGACCAGGAGATGCGCGCGAAGCACCTCGACGCGATCAACCGCTTCCGCGGCGTCTGATCCCGGACCAGCCACGCAGGAACCCCCGGTCCGCCGGGGGTTCCTTGCGATTTCACGGCAACCCGGCCTGTGATCCCGCGGTCTCATCCGCAACACTGGGCGTCAACACCCGATCGACCCGCCGGAAGAGGTAGCGCCGCATGAGCGACCAGGGACTGTCCATCTTCGACGACAACGAGCCGGAGGACGCCACGGCGGACGCTGCGGTCGCCGACGATGACTCCACCCAGGTGATGCCCGCGGTGCCCCCGCGGGAGCAGCCTGCCCGTACCCAGCCGCCCGCGCAGCCGCGCCCCGCGGCCGCGACCCCGGCCCCGGCCCCGGCGCCGGTCCTCCCCCCGGCCGCCGCTCCGTCGCAGGCTGCCGTGGGCGGCGCGGCGGGCACCTTCCCGATGGTCCGGCGCGGCGGCTACGACAAGACCGCTGTCGACGCCCGCGTGCAGCAGCTCGCCACCGAGAAGGCCGGCCTGAGCCGCAGCCTCGGGGAGTCCGAGCAGCGCGCGCTCGAGCTGGAGAAGCAGGTCCAGTCGCTGCAGCAGCAGCTCGACGAGCACGAGAACCCGTCGTACGCCGGCCTCGGCGGCCGCGCGAGCGCGATGCTCCGTCTGGCCGAGGAGGAGGCGGGCGAGGTCCGCGACAACGCCGAGCGTGACGCCGCCGAGATCCGCGAGCAGGCGACCCGCGACGCCAAGGCGACCCGCGCCGACGCGGCCCGCGAGGCCGAGGACATGCGCCTGGTCCAGCTCAAGGAGCTGGACGAGAACCGCGCCCGCCTGATGGCCGACGCCGAGCAGGAGCGCTCGCTGGCCCGCAGCGAGGCCGCCGACCTGATCGCCTCCGCCAAGCGCGAGGCCGACCAGCTGCGGCTGGCCGCCGACCAGGAGACCAACGAGCAGCGCACCTCCACCAAGCGCGAGGCCGAGCAGCTGCGCGCCGCCGCCGACCGCGAGGTCCAGGAGGCCCGGCGCGCGCTCGCCGTGGAGAAGGAGCGGCTCGCCCGGGAGGCGACCGACCACCACGCGAGCGCCACCGCAGAGACCCGCCGCCTGGTCGAGGAGGCCGAGGAGCGCGCCGCGGCCGCCGAGGACCGCGCCCGGGCCGCCACCGCCCAGGCCACCGAGCACCGCACCCAGGCGACCACCGAGGCCGAGGCGCTGCTCTCCCGCGCCCGCCGCGAGGCCGAGCAGATCGTCACCTCCGCGCGCACCCAGGCCGAGTCGATCGCCTCGACCGGCACCGCCGAGGCCGAGCGCGAGCTGGCCGCGGTCCGCGCCGAGGTCGACCGGATGGCCAAGCGCCGCGACGCCATCACCGCCCAGCTCGCCTCCCTCCGTGACGTCGTCGCCGGCTTCGGCAAGGACGAGGAGTGATCACCCCACCCCACTGCGCGCTTCCCCCGCTCCGCTCCTCCAGCGCGCACTTCCGCGGGGACCCCGCATGAGCGACGGCCCCCTCACCGAGGCCGACGACGACCTCGGCGAGCCGGGTCCGCCCCTCGACCACCGGGCACCCTTCTACGTCGGCTTCATCGGCGGCCTCGGGGTCCTGGCCGCGGTCTGGCTGGCGATGCACGTCCAAGCCATCGGCTCGACCCTCATGCTCATCGTGGTCTCGATGTTCCTGGCGGCGGGGCTCGACCCCGCGGTGCGCTTCTTCGAGCGGCACGGCATGCGTCGCTCGTACGCCGTCTTCACGGTGATCGTCGCGTTCCTGGCCGCGGTCGCGCTGTTCCTCGTCGCGATCGTGCCGGTGATCGTCGACCAGGTGAACTCCCTGACGGACAACGTGCCGCACTGGCTCGACGAGCTGCAGCGCAACCGGCAGGTGCAGCGCCTCGACGACGAGTACGACGTCATCGACAAGATCCAGGACTACGTCACCACCGGCGACTTCGCCGGCGCCATCTTCGGCGGTGCCGTCGGCATCGGCCTGGCCGTCGTGGGGGCGCTCTTCAACGCCTTCGTGATCGTCGTGCTGACGCTCTACTTCCTGGCCGGGCTCGAGACCATCAAGTCCGCGCTCTGGCGCCTGGCCCCGGCCTCGCGCCGCGACCGGGTCAGCCGCCTCGGCAACCGGATCTTCCGCAGCGTCGGCGGCTACGTGTCCGGTGCCTTCCTGGTCGCCCTGTGCGCCGGTCTGTCGTCGCTGGTCTTCCTCTTCTTCGCCGGCCTGAGCGAGTACGCCGTGGCACTCGCCTTCGTGGTCGCGCTGCTCGACGTGATCCCGATGATCGGTGCCACCATCGGCGCGGTCATCGTCACCGCGATCGCCTTCGCCGAGGACTGGAAGATCGGCCTCGCGTGCATCGTCTTCTACGTGGTCTACCAGCAGGTCGAGAACTACGTGATCTACCCGCGCGTGATGTCGAAGTCGGTCGACATCCCCGGCGCGCTCACCGTGATCGCGGCGCTGGTCGGCGCCGCGCTCTTCGGCGTGGTCGGCGCGCTGCTCGCGATCCCGACCGCGGCCTCGATCCTGATGCTCATCCGGGAGGTGTGGGTGCGCCGGCAGGACGCGCGGTAGCCCGCTCCCCCAGCTTCACCACGACCACACCGGCCAGGATCAGCAGGCCGCCGGCCAGCTGCACCGCGCGCGGGAGCTGGTCGAGCAGCAGCCACGCCCAGAGCACGGCCGAGACCACCTCGAGCAGCGCCACGAAGGACGCGAGCCGCGAGCCCAGCCGCCGGCTCGCGGCGATCCCGGTCGCGTACGGCGCGGCCGCGGTCACCACGCCCAGCAGGACCATCGGCACCCACCAGTCGACCGTGCTGCCGGCGTACGTGACGGCGTCGTGGGCGGTGTGCATCGGGAGCACGCCGACCAGCCCGGCGAGGCCGAGCGCGGCGGCCCCGACGAGGAGTCCGCCGGAGGCCAGGGCGATCGGGGGCAGCCCGTTGTCGCCGTCGGCGGACATCACGAAGTACATCGCCGCGCCGATCATCGCCGCCAGCGCCCACAGCACCCCGGCCGGGTCGAGGTCGGCGCCGGAGAGCAGGTCGAGCACGAGCACCAGGCCGACGGCGGCGACCCCGGCGCCGACCACGGTCAGCGGACCGGGCCGCTGCCCGTGCCGCACCCACTGCCACGCGACGACCGCGACCGGGGCGGTGTACTCGATCAGCAGCGCCGGGCCGACCTGCATGTACTGGACGGCGGAGAAGTAGCAGAACTGCGTGCCGGCGACCGCGACGGCGCCGTAGACGAGGATCATCCCCGCGTTGCGGCGCAGCGCTCTCCACCGGCCGCGAAGGGCCACCAGCGCCGCAGGCAGCAGCACGACCGCCCCGATCAGCACCCGGACCAGCACGATCGCGCCCGCGCTCCAGCCCGCGTCGAGCAGCGGGCGGGCGAGCGCGCCGGACATGCCGAAGGTGCCGGCCGAGATCACGGCGAAGACCAGTCCGGCCGCCAGCCGCGACGGCTCCGCGACGACCTCCCGGGGCAGCGGGTCCTCGGCCAATCTCGTCATTGGGATGATGCTAGGGCGGACCGATCGGTAATCTGTCATCGTGGCGTTGACGGATGACACCAAGATCATGCTGCAGGCGGCAGTGGTCCTGGTGAACTCCGGCGTCGTCGGGCACGACACCCTGGCCACGGTCGAGGAGCTCGACGCGTGGTACGCCGACCACATGTTCACCGAGCACCGGTCCGCCGGCGAGGACGAGCTCGAGAGCGTCCGCGCCGTCCGCCCCGTGCTCTACCAGCTGCTCTCCGCACCCCGCGACGACGCGGCGGCGCTGGTCAACGAGCTGCTCGCCGAGGCGGGAGCGGTGCCCCAGCTGGTCCGGCACGGACCCTGGGACTGGCACCTGCACGCCGTCCCCGAGCATGCCGCACCCGCGACCCGGATCGTGGTCGACACCGCGATGGCCATGCTGGACGTGGTCCGGGACGACGAGATGTCCCGCTTCGGGGTCTGCGCCGACGAGGACTGCGACGGCATCGTCCTCGACCTCTCCCGCAACCGGTCCAAGCGCTTCTGCTCGACCGCGTGCGGCAACCGCAACGCGGTCGCGGCCTACCGGGCCCGGCAGGCCGGCGACTCCTGAGCCCGCGCCCGGCTCACGCCAGGAAGCGGCGCAGCACCTCGGTGAAGACGGCCGGCTGCTCGGAGTGCACCCAGTGGCCGGCGCCCTTGATGGTCACCCGGCGGTTGCGCGGGAACCACCGGTCCATGGCGGCGACGTAGTCGGGACGGACGTAGTCGGAGGTCTCGCCGTTGATCCACAGCGTGCGACCGTCGTACGGCGCCGCTCCGGCGAGCCGGTCCTCCGGCCAGCCGCTGAGCGCGGCGATGTCGCGGCCGAGCACCTCGAGGTTGGGCTGCCAGGACCAGGTGCCGTCGTCCTCGCGGCGCAGGTTCTGCAGCAGGAAGCTGCGCACCGTGGGCGAGCGGACCGCATCGGCCAGGGCGGCGTCGGCGTCGGAGCGGCGCTCGATCGTGGTCAGGTCGAGGGCGAGCATCGCCCGGATGTAGCCGGCGAACTCGCTGGCCGACTCGTAGTCCACCGGCGAGACGTCGACGACGCAGAGCCGCTCGACGAGCTCGGGGTGGCGAAGCGCGAGCACCATCGCCGCCTTGCCGCCCATCGAGTGGCCGACCAGCGCCACGGGGTCCTCGGGGTCGAAGAGCTCGGCGACCCGGTCGGCGACGTCGACGTAGTCGAAGTGGTCGGGCCACGTCGAGCGCCCGTGGTGGGGCATGTCGACCAGCAGCACCCGGTGGTCCTCGGCGACCGCCTTGGCGATCGAGGTCCAGTTCTTGCCCTGCCCGAAGAGCCCGTGGCAGAAGGCGACGAGGGGGCCGCGCGCACCGAGGGTCGTGGTGTGCAGGCCCTGCTCCCTCAACACCACTTCCGCACGCCGTGGGTGGTGAGGTTGCGGTCGCGGAGCACCACCGGAAGGTCGTCCCCGACGTGCTGGCAGGTCCACCGGAAGTCCTGCCGCCGGTACTCGATCGCGAGCACCCGGTCACCGTAGAACTTCGTGTACGACGCGCACTCGCGGTAGCGACCGCACTCCTCGGCGACCGCGAAGTCGTAGCCGATCGAGGTGCCGTCGAAGCCCGCGAGGTTCTTCTGCCCCGCGGCCAGCCCCGCGTCGTGCGCGGCATCGACGAGGAGGCCGGCGTACGCGACCGCCTCCTTCTTGGTGATCAGGTGGTGGCTGCGGGTGAAGGAGTCGAGGTTGTCGAACTCGACCGCGTCGTACCCGTCGTCGGCGCAGCCGTCGGTCCACCGGCCGACGATGCGCGCGAGCCTCTCACGCTTGCTCGCGGTGCGGACGTCGAGCAGCCACTCGCCCCACGCGGAGTCCTCGACCGCCTTGCCGTTCTTCTTGAGCACGAGGTTCCAGTGCTTCTTCCAGAACTTCCTCTCGTTGGACTGGGTCTGGAAGCCGTTGACGTAGCAGACGTTGTACTTGCCGTCGATCGGCGCGGACTCGCGGTCGCGGGCCACGATCCCGACGTGGGCGGGGACCGGGCGGTCGCCGCCGAGCTGGTAGTCGACGTCGGTGCCGGTGGGCAGCGGCGTGACGGCGAGCGCGGCCACGGCAGCGAGCGTGGTGAGGAGGGACATCAGAAGTCGAAGCCGTCGAACATGTCACCGATGCCGTCGCCGATGCCGCCCACCGCGTCTCCGATCCCCTCGCCGAGGTCGCCGATGCCGTCCCCGATCGCGCCGATGCCGTCGCCGATCATGTCGAAGCCGCCGAGGCCGCCGAAGAGCAGGCCCGCGAACATCAGCTCCATCGGCCCGAAGGCGCCGAAGTAGCCCTGGGCGTAGGGGCGGTAGGCGCCACCGGCCTGGTAGTAGGGCACCCGCTGGGCGCCCGCCATCACCATCCGGGAGTCCGGGTCGGCGCCGGCGCGCACGCGCTCGGCGTCGAGCGCGCACGCCGGTACGTCGCGGGGCGCGCCGCTCGGCGGCGACCAGAGCACGTCGGTGACCGACAGCCCGTGGCGCGGGTCGAAGAAGCAGGGCGGCCGGCGGGTCGGGAGCGGCTCCCCCGCCACCCGCGCGCGCACGCACGCGATGGCGTAGCGGCCGTCCTCGACGATCTCGGTGACGTGGCGGACGTCGTCGGGCCGGGTCATCGCGTCGGCCGCGGTCTTCGCAGCCTCGTAGGCGTCGAGCGCGCGCTGGTAGTCGGCGCGCTGGCCGGCGTCGAGCTGGTGGCCGGCCAGGTCGAGGTCGAGCTCCTGGAGCTGCTCGCCGAGCGCGGTGACGTCCTCGGCCGCCAGCTTCTGCACCGGCTCGAGCTCGGCACGCTGACGCTCGAGCTCGCGGCGCTGGCCGTTGCGGCGGGCGACCACCACCACGCCCACGATGATCGCGAGGAGGACGAGGATCCACACGCCGGTCATGCAGCCAGCCTACGGGGCGCCGCCACGGCGTCCCGAGAAAAGTTGTGACAGCGAGTTGCAACCGGTGCTGCAGTGGGTAGGGGCTCCCACGTCATGCACGAGGCGCCGTGAGGGAGGCGCCTGACTGGAGGGAGATCCATGTTGTACCGGCATGCCCGGGCGGCGCTCACCGCGCTCGCCCTCTCGGGGATCATGACCACCACGCTGGCGACCGCGCCCGCGGACGCCGTACCCGTCGCGAGGGCGGCGCACCAGGCGCAGAAGGCGAAGCCCTTCTCACTCACCTGGAACGCCGACGCGACCACGACCGTCAAGAAGCTCGGCACCGAGGTGGCCTTCCCGACCACGCAGTTCACCGGGACGATCAAGCCGCTGAAGCGAAAGCTCAGCGGGCCCTTGGCCCTGCCGCCGGCGAAGACCGCCGCCGGTCTCGGGGACCTCGACCTCGTGCACATCACGATGGAGGTCGCGGACGCGTCGCCGGTCAAGGGCACGATCGACGTCGACGACACCGTCTGGTCGATCACGGCCAAGCAGAGCTTCGCCATCCACATCACCAAGGTCTCCGGCGTCGGCGACCTGATCAACCTGGTCAAGGACGGCTGCGGCACCGCCCGCACCACTGCGACGCTGAGTGGCACGGTCGACTTCGCGAAGATCGGCCAGCCGGGCGGGCCGGGCGACTACACGATGGCCGGGGCCTACTCGATCCCGGAGTTCACCGGCTGCGGCGCGCTGATGGACTCCGTCCTCACCTCGCTGGTGTCCGGTCCGGACAACCCGCTCAGCGTGCACTTCACCGAGGCGTAGGTTCGCCGGCGTCCTCGCTGTCGTTGGCGTCCTCGGCGGTCAACGGCTGGGCGATGCTCTCCAGGGAGCGTCCCTCCGCCTTGACCCCGAGGAACGCCTCGACCACGCCGGCGGCGACCATCAGGCCCGCGCCGAGGAAGTAGCCCGGCGCGATGCCGGTGATGTCGCCGCTGGCGGACGCGCGGTCGATCAGCCAGCCGAAGAGGAGCGGACCGCTGATGCCGCCGGCCGCCGTACCGATCGCGTAGAAGAACGCGATGCACAGCGCGCGGGTCTCCATCGGGAAGACCTCGCTGGAGGTGAGGTACGCCGCGCTGGCACCGGCCGAGGCGAAGAAGAAGATGACCGCGCCGAGGATCGTCAGCGAGACGGCGCTGACCGAGCCCAGGAGGAAGCCGGTGACGCCGAGCAGCACCCCGGAGAAGACGTAGGTGAAGGTGATCATCCGGACCCGGCCGACCCGGTCGAAGAGCGGGCCGAGCGCGAGCGCGCCGACGAAGTTGCTGAGCGCGAAGACCGCGATGTACCAGCCGGTCTGGTCGACGCCCAGGAAGGTGCTGAGGGTGTCGCCGTAGGTGAAGAAGAAGGCGTTGTAGAGGAACGCCTGCCCGACGAAGAGCGAGAAGCAGAGCACCGTCCGCTTCGGGTAGAGCGTGAAGACCGTGCGCGCGATCGTGGTGAACGGGATCGCCCGGCGCTGACGGATCGTGATCGTCTCGTCGACGTCCGGGAGCTGCTCGCCGGTCTCCTCCGACACCGTCCACTCGATGCCGTGGACGATCTTCTCGGCCTCCTCGTCGCGGCCGTGGATGAAGAGCCAGCGCGGGCTCTCCGGCACGTTGCGGCGCACCAGCAGGATGCCCACCGCGAGGATCGCGCCGAGTCCGAAGGCGAGCCGCCAGCCCCACTCGGCGTCGATCACGGTCGGGTCGAGCAGCGGGATGGTGAGCAGCGCTCCCCCGGCCGCGCCGACCCAGTAGGAGCCGTTGATCGCGACGTCCACGCGGCCGCGGTACGACGCGGGGATGAGCTCGTCGATCGCCGAGTTGATCGCGGCGTACTCGCCACCGATGCCGAAGCCGGTCAGGAAGCGGGCGCCGAAGTACCACCACGGCGCCATCGAGAACGCCGTGAGCACGGTCGCGACCATGTAGACGCCGAGGGTGATGAGGAAGAGCTTCTTGCGGCCGAAGCGGTCCGTCAGGTGACCCCAGAAGAGCGCCCCGACGCAGGCGCCCGCGACGTAGATCGCGCCGGCCTGACCGATCTGGGAGCTGGACATGCCCAGCCCGGTGGTCGGGTCCTTGAGCGCGTCGGACATCGAGCCGACGATCGTGACCTCGAGCCCGTCGAGGATCCAGACGGTGCCGAGCCCGATGACGACCAGCCAGTGCCAGCGCGCCCAGGGCAACCGGTCCAGCCGGGCCGGAATGTCGGTCGTGATGCGTCCCGTCTCCACTCCCATGGTCTCGGCGTACCCGTGCGAGGATCGCGCCATGCCCGACGCCGTCGCCAGCGACCAGCCGACCCGCCTCGAGACCAGCCGCGTGATCGAGGCGCCGGCCGCCGACGTCTTCCGCGTGCTGTGCGACCCGCAGGGCCACGTCGCGATCGACTCCTCCGGGATGCTCCAGGACGCGACCGGCGATCCGGTGACGGCGGCCGGCGACTCCTTCGTCGTCCACATGGACCGGGAGTCGCTCAACGACTACCCGGAGCTTGGGAAGTACGACGTCACGGTGTCGATCCGCGACTTCGACCAGGACCGGCTGATCTCGTGGGACATCCTCGGCCGGGTCCGGCCGCAGATCGGCCACGTCTACGGCTACCGCCTCGAGCCCGGCGCCGAGGGCGGCACGCTCGTCACGTCGTTCTACGACTGGAGCGACATCCACCCGGACTGGGCGGCCGCGGGGATCTTCCCGGTCATCTCCGAGAACGCGCTGCGCGCGACGCTCGGGATCCTCGACCGCACGGTCCGCCGCGGCTACCCGCGGCCGTAGCCGGTCCGCCGCCTCAGGCGAGCCCGTCGAACGGCCGCACCTCGACCTTGCCGCGGCAGGCCTTCGACGCCTCGGCCGCGAGCCGCAGCGCGACGTCGAGGTCGGGGGCGTCGATGACCCAGAAGCCGCCGATGTACTCCTTGGTCTCCAGGTAGGGCCCGTCGGTCATCACCGGTACGTCGCCCCGACCGTCGACCACGGTCGCGGTGGTCGAGGACTGGAGCCCACCCGCGAACACCCAGTAGCCGTCGGCCTTGAGCTGCTCGTTGAAGGCGCCCGTCGCCGCGAACGCCTCCTCCATCTCCTCCTTCGAGCCGTAGTTGCCGAACTCGCTGATCTCGGCGGCGCCGTGCACGCTCATCAGGTAGTGCGTCATCGTCCTTCTCCTCCTGTCGGGGGGCGGTCCGGACGACCGCCTCTCACCAGCACCACGAACGCCCGGACCCGGATACGACACCACACCCGAGCTCGAGGGAGTGATCAGAAAAGCTCACGGCGACTGTCGTACGAGTGCCTCCGCGTTCGTGGAGGTGGTGAGAGCAGGCCGCACCGGGCGGCCGGCCACAGAGACGGAGACCGACATGTCCACCATCGCCAGCACCCAGTCCGCGACCACCACGACCCGCACCCCGGCACGGCCGACCGTCTGGAAGCACGGCCTGGCCGCCGCCGTCGTCGCCGCGGTCGCCACCACCACGCTCGCCGCCCTGGCCTCGGCGGCCGGCGTCTCCTTCTCCGACGGCACCGGTGAGGGCATCCCGCTCGCCGGGTTCGCCCAGCTGACGCTGGTCTTCTCGCTCGGCGGCGTCGCGATGGCATCCGTCATGGCGCGCCGGGCCCGGCGCCCGCGGCGTACCTTCGTGCGCTCCGCCGTGGCGCTGACCCTGCTGTCCTTCGTCCCCGACCTGACCTTCGGCTTCGACGCCGCCTCCGCGGCCACGCTGATCGCGCTGCACACCGTCGCCGCCGCGATCGTCGTGCCGACCCTGGCGGGCCGGCTCACGGACGAGCGGTGAGCCCGTCCAGGATCAGCTCGAGCATCTGGGGCGAGCGGTCCTCGGGACCCGAGGCCGCTCGCCACAGGGCGCCCGTGAGCTGGAGGAAGTCGCGCGGGTCGGCGTCGGCGCGGACGACGCCCTCGCGCTGCCCGGCCTCGAGCAGCGCCGTGATCGCCCCGATCACCGGCCCGTAGGACTGCTCGGCCATCGCCTGGTGCGCGGTCGCGCTGAGCGCGTCGCCCAGGCCGTGCTTGCGGCGCATCGCGTCGACGAGGTCGACCGTCCAGCTCCGCAGCGCGTCGAGCGGCGGCTGCTCCGCGAGCAGCGCGGGCACCGCCTCGACCAGCTGCTCGACCTCCTGCCGGTAGACCGCGAGAACGAGCGCCTCCCGCGTCGGGTAGTTGCGGTAGAGCGTCCCCGCCCCCACTCCCGCCCGCCGGGCGACCTGGTTCATCGAGACGTCGCCGTCGTCCGCGAACGCCTCTCGCGCGGCCGCCAGGATGCGGTCGCGGTTGTCGCGGGCGTCGGCGCGCATGCGTCTCCTTGATAAGTGGAGAACTCTCCACTACGGTCAAGCGGAGAACTCTCCACAAACGATAGAGGCGACCCATGCACTACACCAAGCTCGGCACCACCGGCCTCGACGTCTCCCCCGTCGCGATCGGCGCGATGACGTACGGCGAGCCCGACCGCGGCCACCCGGCCTGGTCGCTCGGCGAGGACGACGCGCTCCCCCTCGTCCGGCACGCGCTCGAGGCCGGCATCAACTTCTTCGACACCGCGAACCTCTACTCCCTGGGCTCCAGCGAGGAGATCCTCGGCACGGCACTTCGGCGCTACGCCGACCGCGACGCCGTGGTGATCGCGACCAAGCTCCGGCACCCGATGCGGTCCGGCGCGAACGCCACCGGACTCTCCCGCAAGGCGATCATGACCGAGGTCGAGCACAGCCTGCGCCGCCTCGGCACCGACTACATCGACCTCTACCAGGTCCACCGCAACGACCCCGCCACGCCGCTCGAGGAGACCCTGCAGGCGCTCGACGACCTGGTCCGCTCCGGCAAGGTCCGCTACCTCGGCGCGTCGTCGATGCGCGCCTACGAGCTCGCCAAGGCGCTGCACCTCCAGCGCGAGCACGGCTGGGCGCGCTTCGTCTCGATGCAGGACCACTACAACCTGCTGGCCCGCGAAGAGGAGCGCGAGATGATCCCGCTCTGCCTCGACGAGGGCGTCGGCACCGTCGTGTGGAGCCCGCTCGCGCGCGGCCGCCTTGCTCGTGCGTACGACGACGCGCACGCCACCCGGCGCTCGGAGACGGACGGCGCGTACGCCGACCTCCTCTACACGCCGCTGACCGAGGCGAGCGACCGCTCGATCATCGACGCCGTCGGCACCATCGCCGCGAACCGCGGCGTCTCCCGTGCCCAGGTCGCGCTGGCCTGGCTGCACAACAAGCCGGTGGTGGCCGCTCCCCTGGTCGGCGCCTCGACCACCCAGCAGATCGACGACGCCGTCGCCTCCCTGGAGCTCGGGCTGACCGAGGACGAGCTGCGCGCCCTCGAGTCGCCGTACACCCCGCGGCACGACTGGCAGGGCATCTCCGACGAGCGCGAGCTCGACGCGATCCGGGCCCGCATCCCGCAGATGACCGTCGCCCGCTGAGGGAGCGTCTCGCTCAGGTCCGGACCGCCGCTGCCGATGGTGATGGTCGGATCGCTCCCACTCGGGAAGGGCGCCCCGCTTCGATGCCGCCTGCCCTCTCGAAAGGTCCCGACATGGCCGACACCTCGAGCCGTTCCCTGCACCCCAGCCGGTGGATCGGCGGTCTCCGGCTCCGCGCCAAGATCCTGCTCTCCCTCGGCATGGTGGTGCTCGTGGCGGCCGGCGTCGGCGTCTTCTCGATCGACCGCCTCGGCGCGGTCGGCGGTAAGGCCGACGTCCTCTACTCGCGGGGCGCCAAGCCGCTGGCCGCCCTCGGCGACCTGCGCGACATGGAGGGCGACAACCGGGTGCTCGTCTGGCGGTACGTCGACGCGACGACCGACGCCGAGCGCAGCGACCTCGCCCAGGAGATCGCGGACACCGATTCCGAGGCGGACGCCGCGATCGCGGCGTACACGACCGCGCACGGCAGCACGACCGACGCCCGCGCGCAGCTGATGGCCACCTTCGAGGAGCAGTGGACGAAGTGGAAGGACGTGCGGGACTCGGCGGTCTTCCCGCTCGCCGGCACGCCCGCGGCCTACCGGGCGATCGCCCAGCAGCTCGACCCGCTCGACGACGCGTTCGCCGAGCCCCTGGACGAGCTCTACACCCAGGAGACCTCGGCGGCCGAGAGCCTCGCCCGCAGCGCGGACAGGGTGCACGACCAGTCGCGGACCCTCATCCTGGTGCTGCTCGCCGTCGGGCTCGCGCTCGCCGTGGGCCTCAGCCTCTTCGTCGCCCGCCTCATCGTGCGGCCGATCCACCGGGTCTCGACCGTCCTCGACGCGGTCGCCGAGGGGCGGCTCGTGGAACGGGTCGAGGTGACCTCCGGTGACGAGGTCGGCCAGATGGGCGTGGCCCTCAACAACGCGCTCGACCGACTGGGGGCCGCGATGGCCGCCATCGACGAGAACGCCCGGTCGCTGGCGTCGGCCTCGGCCGAGCTCTCGGAGGTCTCCGGTCAGATGAGCGCCTCAGCCTCGACGTCCTCCTCCCAGGCGGGCGTGGTGTCCGCGGCCGCGGACCAGGTCTCCCAGAACGTGCAGACGGTGGCCACCGGGACCGAGGAGATGTCCTCCTCGATCCGCGAGATCGCCACCAATGCGACCAACGCCGCGGGTGTGGCCGCCGAGGCGGTGCGGGTCGCGGAGTCGACCACCGCGACCGTCGCGAAGCTCGGCGACTCCTCGGCCGAGGTCGGCAACGTGATCAAGGTGATCACCTCGATCGCCGAGCAGACCAACCTGCTCGCACTGAACGCGACCATCGAGGCCGCCCGGGCCGGCGAGGCCGGCAAGGGCTTCGCGGTCGTCGCCAACGAGGTCAAGGAGCTCGCCCAGGAGACCGGGAAGGCGACCGAGGACATCGGCCGCCGGATCGAGGCGATCCAGTCCGACACCGAGGACGCCGTCGCGGCGATCGCCGCGATCTCGCAGATCATCGGCCAGATCAACGACACCCAGGCCACGATCGCCTCCGCGGTCGAGGAGCAGACCGCGACGACCAACGAGATGCGCCGCAACGTCGGCGACGCCGCCAGCGGCTCGACCGACATCGCGGCCAACGTCACGGTCGTCGCCCAGGCCGCCTCCGACACCCAGACCGCCGCCGCCAGCACCAGCCAGGCGGCCGAGGAGCTGGCCGGGATGGCGGAGCGGATGCGGACCCTGGTGGAGCAGTTCAGCTACTGACGCCGCCGGGGCGGCTAGGCTCGCCCCCACGCGAGTCCTATCACCATGACCGAGTGTCAGGGCGGGGACCACCATCCCCGCACAGGAGGCTCACGTGACTCACGAGTCCGATCTGTCCGTCGTCGACAAGTCCGCCGAGGGTGTCAGCGCCCGGCAGTTCCACATCGCGGTGGCGCCCGGCGAGGTGTCGACCGTCGCCCTGCTCCCCGGCGATCCCTTCCGGGTGCCGCTCATCGGTGAGTTCCTCACCGACGTGGTCGAGGTGGCCCACCACCGCGAGCACCGCACGATCGTCGGCAGCTACCGGGGTCGTCGGATCACCGCGACCTCGACCGGCATGGGCTGCCCGTCCACCGCGATCGCGGTGGAGGAGCTCGCCAGGGTCGGCGTCACGTCGTTCATCCGGGTCGGGTCCTCGGCGGCCGTGCAGCCCGGCGTGGCGCCCGGGGACCTGCTGGTCAGCGAGGGCGCCCTGCGCAACGACGGCACCACCGCGGCGTACGCGCACGCGGGCTATCCCGCGGTCCCCGACCCCGAGCTGACGCTCGCGCTGACCCGCCACAGCGCCCGGCTCGCGGCACGCGACGGCGTCACCGCGCACCGCGGGATCAGCGCGACCGACGACGCGTTCTACGCCGAGGGACCCGCCTGGATCACCGAGCTCCACGACCTCGGGGTGCTCAACATCGAGATGGAGGCGTCGGCGCTCTTCGTCGTCGCGCGGCTCCGCGGCCTGCGGGCGGCCATGGTCTGCTCCTGCTCGAGCAACCTGGTCGCCGGTCAGAGCCTGTACGGCGACACCCACGAGGCCCTCGCCGGCGGCTGGCGCTCGAGCATCGAGGCCGCGTTGGAGGCGGCCGTCGAGCTGGGGCTGTAGGTCAGCGCTGGCTGTAGTCCCGGAAGCCGCGCTTGGTCTTGCGGCCGAGGTAGCCGGCGGTGACCAGGTGCTCCAGCAGCGGGGCGGGCGCGAAGCCCGGCTCGCGGAACTCCAGGTAGAGCTCGCGCTGGATGGCCAGGGACACGTCGTTGCCGACCACGTCGAGCAGCTCGAAGGGACCCATCGGCAGCGCGCAGCCCTGCTTCATCGCGGTGTCGATGTCGTCGGCCGTGGCGTAGTGGGCCTCGAGCATCCGCACGGCGTCGTTGAGGTAGGGGAAGAGCAGCGCATTGACGATGAAGCCGGCGCGGTCGCCGCAGGAGACGGCCACCTTGCCGACCCCCGCGCACAGGGCGCGGGTGGTCTCGGTGACCTCGTCGGAGGTGACGACGGTCGAGACCACCTCGACCAGCTTCATCACCGGCGCCGGGTTGAAGAAGTGCATGCCGATGACGTCCTGCGGCCGTGAGGTCGCCTGGGCGCAGGCGATGATCGGCAGGCTGGACGTGGTCGTCGCCAGGATCGCCCCGGGCTTGCAGATCTCGTCGAGGTTCTCGAAGAGCGTGGTCTTGATCGCCAGGTCCTCGGCGATCGCCTCGACCACGATGTCGACGTCCTGGAGGTCGTCGAGCGACGTCGAGCCGGTCAGTCGGGCGAGCACCTCGGCCTTGGCCTCCTCGGTGGCCCGGCCGCGCTGGATCTGCTTGTCGAAGCTCTTGGTGATGGTGGCGACCACCCCGTCGACCTTCTCCTGGCTGCGGCCGACGAAGAGGACGTCGTACCCGCTCTTGGCGAAGACCTCGACGATGCCGCTGGCCATGGTGCCGGTGCCGACGACGCCGACCTGCTTGATGTCGTGGCGCAGCTGCGGCTTCGCGTCGGCCGACGGCGTGCGGTCGTCGGCGACGACGATCGGGCTGTCCGGGGCCTCGTAGGTGTAGAAGCCGCGGCCGGTCTTGCGGCCCAGCCAGCCCGCGGTGACCATCTGCTTGAGGATCGGGGACGGCGCGTGCAGGCGGTCGCGGCCCTGGCGGTACATCGTCTCGAGGATCTCGTACGCCGTGTCGAGCCCGATCAGGTCGAGCAGCGCCAGCGGGCCCATCGGGTAGCCGCAGCCGAAGCGCATGGCCGCGTCGATGTCCTCGCGGCTGGCGTAGCGGCCCTCGTACATCGAGACCGCGTGGTTGAGGTAGCCGAAGAGCAGGGTGTTGGCGATGAAGCCGGCCTTGTCCCCGCAGACCACCGGGGTCTTGCCGAGGCCGGTCATCAGCGCGGTCACGTCGTCGAGGACCTGCTGCTCGGTGACCACCGTGCGGACCACCTCGACCAGCTGCTGCACCGGGGCCGGGTTGAAGAAGTGGACGCCGATGACCCGGCCCGGACGGGAGTTGGCGGTGGAGATCTCGGTGACCGAGAGGCTCGAGGTGTTGGTCGCGAGGATCGTGTCGGCGCCGACGATCCCGTCCAGCTGGCGGAAGAGGTCCTTCTTGGTCTCCAGCGACTCGACGACCGCCTCGATGACCAGGTCGGCGCCGGCGACGTCGGCGAGCTCGGTGGTGAAGGTGATCCGGCCGAGCAGCTCACTCTGCTCGAGGTCGGTCATCTTCTCCCGCTTCACCGCGCGGGTCGTGGAGTGCTCGAGGTACTGGCGGCCGCGGCCGAGCGCGTCCTCGTCCTTCTCGACGCCCACGACGGCGTACCCGTTGCGGGCGAAGACCTCGGCGATGCCGGCACCCATGGTGCCCAGACCGACGATGCCGATCGTGGTGAATGTACGCGCTTCGGAGGCAGCTGCAGAGCCGGGCGAGGTCGTCATGCGGCGCATCGTGGCACGGGAAGGCCGCCCGTGACAGTGTCCTAGTTCACTCGCGAGTAACTTAACGATCCAATCGCTGCACGAGCTGCTCCTGCGCCGGCGCTGGTACCTGTTCACCACGGGATGAGGGCGAGCCGGCGCTCCCCCGGGCGAGCCCGCGCTCCCCCCGTTGAGCTCCGCGTGGGGAGCGCAGGTTCACCACGGGATGAAGGGGAACCAGCACCAGGCCGCACCGGTCCGCCCGCCGCCCCGGTAGATTCCTCGCCCGTGAGACTCGTCGTAGCCAGGTGCCAGGTCGACTATGCCGGGCGGCTGACCGCCCACCTCCCGATGGCCACCCGGGTGCTGATGATCAAGGCCGACGGGTCCGTGCTCGTCCACTCCGACGGCGGCTCCTACAAGCCGCTCAACTGGATGTCGCCGCCGTGCACCCTGCGCGAGGGCACCACCGACGACGGCCAGGTCGAGTGGACGGTGACCAACCCAAAGAGCGACGACACGCTGCGGATCCTCATCGAGGAGATCCACCACGAGTCGAGCCACGACCTCGGCATCGACCCCGGCCTGCAGAAGGACGGCGTCGAGAAGCACCTCCAGGAGCTGCTCGCCGACCACCCCGCGACCCTCTCCCCCGGGCTCACGCTGGTCCGGCGCGAGTTCCCCACCGCCATCGGCCCGGTCGACCTCATGTGCAAGGACGCGGACGGCCACTCGGTCGCGGTCGAGATCAAGCGCCGCGGCGAGATCGACGGCGTCGAGCAGCTCACCCGCTACCTCGAGCTCCTCAACCGCGACCCGCTGCTCGCCCCGGTGCGCGGCATCTTCGCCGCCCAGGAGATCAAGCCCCAGGCCCGCGTCCTCGCCACCGACCGCGGCATCGCCTGCGCCGTCGTCGACTACGACGCCCTCCGCGGCCTCGACGACCCGAGCCACCGGCTCTTCTGAAAGAAACTCGGTCGCGCCACGACCGCTCGCGTGGCCACGATGGCGACCATGCGTGAGAACCACTTCGACACCGAGGTCGCCGAGCGGTACGACGCCGGCTCGCCCGAGATGTTCGCGCCGGAGGTGCTGGGGCCGACCGTGGACCTGCTGGCCGAGCTGGCCGGCGACGGGCGGGCGCTGGAGCTGGCGGTCGGGACCGGACGGGTCGCGCTGCCGCTCGCCGAGCGTGGGGTCGAGGTGCACGGGATCGAGCTGTCGCAGGCGATGGTCGACCAGCTGCGGGCCAAGCCGGGAGGCGACCGGGTCCAGGTGACGGTCGGCGACATGACCGAGACGCGCGTCGAGGGTGACTTCAGCCTGGCCTTCCTGGTCTTCAACACGATCGGCAACGTGCCGTCGCAGGACGACCATGTCGCCGTCTTCGAGAACGCCGCCGCGCACCTCGCGCCCGGGGGCCGCTTCGTGGTCGAGGTCGGGGTCCCGAAGCTGCGGCAGCTGCCCGAGGGCAACCGCTTCGTGGTCTTCGACCACGGCGACGACCACGTCGGCGTCGACGAGTACGACGTCACCACCCAGCTCGCGTGGTCCCACCACTACACGCGTGAGGGCTCGACGTACCGCAAGGGGACCTTGCCCTACCGCTACGTGTGGCCCTCCGAGCTCGACCTGATGGCGCGGATCGCCGGGATGCGCCTGCGGGACCGGTGGGCGGACTGGGACCGGTCGCCCTTCACCGATGCCAGCACCAAGCACGTGAGCGTGTGGGAGAAGATCGACGGGTGAGGATCTTCCACATCGCCACGCTCCCCGACTGGACGGCCGCCCAGGAGTCCGGGGCCTACACGACCTCGACCCGCGGGGTCACGCTCGAGGAGGAGGGCTTCCTCCACGCCAGCCGCGCCGACCAGTGGGAGGGCGTGCGGGCGGCGTTCTACGCCGACGTCGCCGAGCCGCTGGTGCTGCTCGAGATCGAGACCGACCTGCTCGACGTCCCCGTCGTCGAGGAGCGTCCGGCCCCGGACGTCGAGGACACCTTCCCGCACGTCTACGGCGCGCTCGCCCCGGCCGCCGTCGTGGCGGTCACGGCGCTGGGATAGGCCGGACGTGGTGCGGGAGCGCGACCCGCACCACGGTGCCGACGCCGAGCTCGCTGTTCAGCGTGATCCAGCCGCCGTGCGCCTCGACGATCGCGCGCGCGATCGAGAGTCCGAGCCCGGCACCCGGCACCTGGTCGGCGACCGCGCGGGGCGCCCGGTAGAGCCGCTCGAAGAGGCGGGCCTGGTCCTCGGGCGAGACGCCGATTCCGGTGTCGCGGATCTCGACGACACCCATCTCGCCGTCGTCCTCGACGCTCAGCTCGATGCGGCCGCCGGCATGGGTGAACTTCAGCGAGTTGGTGACGATGTTCTCGACGACCTGGATGACGCGGTGCAGGTCGCCGATGACCGGCTTCGCCTCGCCGCCGAGGAAGACCAGGGTGAGGGCGCGCTCACGGGCCCGGAGCCGGAGGTTCTCCACCACCCGCTCGCAGACCATGTCGAGGTCGAGCGCCTCCTGCAGCATCCGCAGGCGGTCGTCGTCGAGGAAGGCCATCGTCAGCAGGTCGTTGACCAGCTGGAGCTCGCGGGTGGCGTTGCGCTCGATCACGCTGAGGAGCTTGCGGGCCCGCCGGCTGAGGTCGGCCTCGTCGAGATCGGCCATCAGCTCGGCGTACCCGATGATCGAGGTCAGGGGCGTGCGCAGCTCGTGCGAGACCGACGCGATCAGGTCGTCGCGCAGCCGGTGCGACTCGGCCTCGAGCCGGCGCCGCTCGGTGAGGTCGCGCAGCGCGATCGAGACCAGCAGGCCGTCGGCGGTCTCCAGCGGCGACAGCGAGATCTCCACCGGCAGGTCGTGGCCGTCGCGGTGCCGCACCCGGAACTCCTGGCTGTAGCCCATCGGCACCGACTCGGGCTCGCGCAGGTAGTTGCCGATCCGCTCGAGGATCTCCTCGGGCTCCGGTGCGGCGGCCAGCACCACCAGCGACCTGCCGAGGAGCTCGGACCGGGTGAAGCCGACCATCTCCTCCACCCGGTCGTTGACCAGGACGATGGTGGCGGTGTCATCGATGATCACCGTGGCGTCGGGGGCGGCGTCGAGGAGGCTGCGGAAGCGCTCCTCCTCGTTGACCCGCTCGGTGATGTCGCGGATGGTCGCCGAGACGTACGAGTAGCCCTCGGCCGAGATCGGCGCCATGGAGACCTCGGCGGGGAACTCCGTCCCGTCGCTGCGCATCGCGGTGACCCGCAGCAGGCCGGTCGGCAGGCGCGGGTCGGCGCGGTACTGGCGCTCGTCGGACTGCCGGCTGGTCGGCACGAGCACCTCGACGGACAGCCCAACGAGCTCCTCGGGGTCCCACCCGAAGGTCGCGCGGCACTGGGAGTTGGTCAGCACGATCCGCCCGTCCGCGTCGACCACCACGACCGCGTCCGGGACCGACTCGACGACGCCCCGGAGAAGGACGTCCGGCGGCGGGGGCTCTCCCACGGGCCGGAGCCTATCGGTCGACGAGGCCCACGACGTCGTCCGCAACGCCCCAGCTGAGCGTCACCCCTGCGCCGCCGTGGCCGTAGCAGTGCACCACGTCCCCCACACGCTCCACCCGCACCGCCGGTCGCACGGGACGCAGGCCGACCCGGTGGCGCAGCACCCGGGCACCACGGAGGGCGGGGACGAGGGCGGCGGCGCGCTCGAGGATCGCCGTCGACGTCGCGGGCGACGGCGTCCGGCTCCACTCGCCCTCGACGTCGGTGCCGCCGACGACCACGTCGTGGGTGCGCGGGACGACGTACGTCGGTCCGCCGCCGTGCCGCCACCAGCGGTCCAGCCCGAACTGCTCGACCACGACCACCTGGCCGCGGACCGGCACCACGCTCCGGTCCGCGCCGAGCAGCCGGGCGCCCAGACCCGAGCAGTTGACCACGATCCCGTGCGGTGGCAGAGCGCCGAGGTTGAGCCGGGTCAGCGTGCCGCCGAGCTCCTCGACCCGCCGGACCAGCCACCCGAGGTAGACGCTCATGTCGGCGACCGGCGCCACGAACGACCACCCGGCGGTCCACCCCTCCGGAAGGTCCGCGGCCGGCTGCAGGTCGGGCACCGCGGCGCGCCACCACGGATCGGGCCGCGGTCCGTCGAGCACCTCGGTGCCGGGCACCATCCGCACGCCCGCCTCGGGGTCGCCGCCGTACTCCTCCGGAGCGGCGATCGCGGCGAAGGCGGCGTACGACGTGCGGGACCAGGTCGTCACCCGGTCCTGTGCCAGGGCCCGGTAGGGGTACCAGAGCGCGGCCGCGACGGCCGAGGTGGTCTCGAGCGGCAGGTCGCGCGCGACCACGTCGACCCGGTGGCCGGCCTCGAGGAGGCGGACGGCGCAGGTGAGTCCTACGACGCCCGCGCCGACGACGAGGACGCGGCTCAGGCGCCGGCCTCGCGAGGCGCGGTGGGGTCGGACTCGCCGCCGCTCTGCTCGCGGGCGACGTACTCCTCGATGTCCTCGACGTCGTCGAGGTTGCGCTGGACCACGGTGAGCAGGTCGCTCATCGTGGCGACCTCCTCCACCTGCTCCTTGATGAACCACTGCATGAACTGCTCGGAGGCGAAGTCGAACTCCTCGCGCGCGATCCGCAGCAGCTGGTTGATCTGCTCGGTGACCCGCTTCTCCTGGTCGAGCGCGAGGGCGACGGGAGCAGCGACGTCGGAGAACTCTTTGACCGGGGCCTCGACCGCGGGGATCGCCACCTGGGCGTCGGTGTCGAGGAGGTACTGCACCATCATCATCGCGTGGCCGCGCTCCTCGAGCGCCTGGGCGTAGAAGAACGCCGCCATCTGCGGCATCGTCAGCGCGTCGTAGTAGATCGCGCAGGCGAGGTACTGGTGGTGGGCCGCCAGCTCGTTGCCGATCTGCACGTTGAGCTGGTCGGTGAAGCGCGGTGCGGCCACGGGATCGTCTCCTGATCGGGCGGTCTGGCGGGCGGTCTGGCGGGGGGTCAGGCTGCCTTGGCGAGCTTCTTCTTCGTGACCTTCGTGCCGTCGACGCGAACAAGCTTGCGCTTCTTGACCGTATACCCGGCGGGCAGGGTGCCGTCCTTCAACATGCGCAGCGGACAGCGGCCGCACTTCGACTTGGAGACGCAGCACTCCATCTTCGGGAGCTTGGCCTTGCCGCCCTTCTTCTTGCCCACGGCCGGAACCGTAGCACGAAGGAAGGTATGCCTTACCTTCCACGTGGGGCGTCTCACGCGCCGTCGTACGCTCGACGCGTGGAGCGCACACCGCCGGGCCCCGGCCAGGAGTCGGTCTGGGACTACCCGCGCCCGCCGCGGATCGACCCGACGGACGCGGTCGTCGAGGTCGAGCTGGGCGGGCTGGTCGTCGCGCGGACGACCCGGTCCGTGCGCGTCCTCGAGACCAGTCACCCGCCGACCTACTACCTGCCGCCCGACGCGTTCGAGCCAGGCGTCCTGCGCCCGACGCGCGGGTCGTCGGTGTGCGAGTGGAAGGGCGTCGCGGCCTACTTCGACCTGGTGACGCCGACCCGGACCGCCGAGCGCGCGGGCTGGACCTACCCGGACCCGACGGCGGCGTTCACGCGGATCGCGGGGTACGTCGCCGTGATGCCCGGCCTCGTCGACGAGTGCCGGGTCGACGGCGAACGGGTGCAGCCCCAGGAGGGCGGGTTCTACGGCGGCTGGATCACCAGCCGGGTGGTCGGCCCGTTCAAGGGCTCGCCCGGCACCTGGGGCTGGTGATCCGTCAGTCGTCGAGGCCCTGGGCCGCGCGGATCACGTCGACGATGCCGCCCATGATCGCGGTGAGCCCGAAGTCCTTCGGCGTGTAGACGGCGGCGACCCCGAGCTCGCGCAGACGGCGGGCGTCGGAGTCCGGGATGATCCCGCCGACGATGACCGGCACGTCGCCCGCGCCGGCCGCCCGGAGGCCGGCGAGGACGGCCGGCACCAGCTCCATGTGCGAGCCGGACAGGATCGACAGTCCGACGCAGTGCACGTCCTCGGCGACCGCGGCGGCGACGATCTGCTCGGGGGTGAGCCGGATGCCCTGGTAGATGACCTCGAAGCCCGCGTCGCGGGCCCGGACCGCGACCTGCTCGGCGCCGTTGGAGTGACCGTCGAGCCCGGGCTTGCCGACCAGCAGCCGCAGGCGGGAGCCGAGCTCCTCGCCGGTCTCCTGGACCCGCGCGCGGACGGCGGTCAGCTCCTCGCCCGCCTCGCCGGCACCGACGACACCCACGGCGCCGCTGACGCCGGTCGGTCCGCGGTACTCGCCGAACACCTCCCGCAGGGTGCCGGCCCACTCCCCCGTCGTCGCACCGGCTCGGGCGGCGACCAGGGTGGGCTCCATCAGGTTGGCGTCGGTCTTCGCGGCCTCGGCCAGGGCCGCCAGTGCCTCGGCCACCTCGGCCTCGTCGCGCTGGGCCTTCCAGGCCTCGACGCTGGCGATCGCGGTCTTCTCGGCCTCGGGGTCGGCGACCATGATCGCGGCGTCGAGGTCGGAGGTGAGCGGCGAGGGCTCGGTCGTCTCGTACTTGTTGACGCCGACGATGACCTCCTCGCCGGACTCGATCCGGGCGCGGCGGGCGGCGTGGGAGGAGACCAGCTCCTGCTTCATGTACTCGACCGCGGCGATCGCGCCTCCCATCGCCTGGACGCGGTCGATCTCGGCCTTCGCGCCCTCCACCAGCTCGGCGACCTTGGCCTCGATGACGTGCGAGCCGTCGAAGATGTCGTCGTACTCGAGGAGGTCGGACTCGAAGGCGAGCACCTGCTGGAGGCGCAGCGACCACTGCTGGTCCCAGGGTCGCGGCAGGCCGAGCGCCTCGTTCCACGCGGGCAGCTGGAGCGCGCGGGCGCGGGCGTTCTTGGACAGGGTGACGCCGAGCATCTCGAGGACGATGCGCTGCACGTTGTTCTCGGGCTGGGCCTCGGTGAGGCCGAGCGAGTTGACCTGGACGCCGTACCGGAAGCGGCGCATCTTGGCGTCCTGGACGCCGTAGCGCTCGCGGGTGATCTCGTCCCACAGCCGGCCGAAGGCCCGCATCTTGCAGGTCTCCTCGATGAAGCGCACGCCGGCGTTGACGAAGAACGAGATCCGGCCGACGACCTTCTCGAAGTCGTCGGCGGAGACCTGGCCGGAGTCCTTGACCGCGTCGAGCACCGCGATCGCGGTGCTCAGCGCGTAGGCGAGCTCCTGCGTCGGCGTCGCGCCGGCCTCCTGCAGGTGGTAGCTGCAGATGTTGATCGGGTTCCACTTCGGGATCTGGTGGACGGTGTAGGAGATGACGTCCGCGATCAGCCGCATGGAGTGCTCGGGCGGGAACGCGTAGGTCCCGCGGGAGAGGTACTCCTTGATGATGTCGTTCTGGGTGGTGCCGGCCAGCTGGGCGGCGACCTCCTCGGGGGTGGCGTCGGGGTTCTGCTCCTCGGCGACGACCTGGTACATCGCGAGCAGCCACATCGCCGTCGCGTTGATCGTCATCGAGGTGTTCATCTCGGTGAGCGGGATGTCCTCGAAGAGGCGGCGCATCTCGCCGAGGTGCGGCACGGGGACGCCGACCTTGCCGACCTCGCCGCGCGCGAGCGAGGAGTCGGGGTCGTATCCGGTCTGGGTCGGCAGGTCGAAGGCGACCGACAGGCCGGTCTGGCCCTTGGCGAGGTTGCCCCGGTAGAGCGCGTTGGACGCGGCGGCCGTCGAGTGCCCGGCGTACGTGCGCATCACCCAGGGTCGGTCCTTGGTGGCGCGGTCCTTCTCCGTCATGCGTCCGAGGGTAGGGCGATGGCTACCGCTTGGTAACCGCCTGTGGGGTATCCGACACGGGCCGCCGGTCAGGCCGAGACGGCGACCCGCTCGACCTCGACGACCCGGATCAGCCGGGTCAGGTGCAGCATCCGGCGTACGGCGGGGTTGCAGCCGCGCAGCGTGAGGTGGTGGCCGTGGCGGGTCGCCTCGCGGGTCGCGACGGCGAGCACCCGGAGCGCGGTCATGTCGATGGTGCTGACCTCGGTCAGGTCGACGACGACGTCCTCGTCGTGGCCGTCGAGGTGGTCGTAGATGGCGTTGCGGACCTCCATCGTGCTCCGCACGTCGAAGTCGCCGCTCAGCAGCAGGGTCGGTCCGTCGGTGATGATCTCCATGGTCATGGCACGTGTCCCCGTCCTCCGGGACCCGAGATCGCCCCGGTCGCTCCAACCGGCCTGTCACCCACTATGACGCGCGACGAGCGCGATCGGTTGCCTCTCGCGCCCGATCAATTCGGAGGTGTCGCGTCCGCTGTCGCAGCGGCAGCAGTACCCACTCCGAGCAGGAGCATCCCCACGACGCCCTCGGGCGCGAAGATGTGGCCGACGTGCACGAGCCAGGCACCGGGCAGCAGCACCAGCGCGACCGCGCCCCTCGCGCGGTGGCGGTGGACCTGGTCGACCACCACCAGGGCGCACGTGGCGAGCAGCGCCCAGGACCCGAGCTCGCCGAGCGGCGTGCCGATCCGGAAGAGCAGGCTCACCGCCTCCGGTCGCGGCACCCCCGGCCCGAGCTCGTGGGTGACATAGCCCGCCGCCACCCCGCTGATCACGTCGAGCGCCGTGTAGAAGGTGGCGTAGACGTAGGCCGTGACCCGGATCGCCCACGCCAGCGGGTCGGTCCGGGTCCCGACCAGCGCAGCGAGGGCGAGCCCGACCAGCGGGAAGACGAGCAGACCCGGGAGGTGGAGGGTGAACCAGCGCCACGACGTGTCGTAGGTCAGGTGGTGCGGGTGGAACAGGCCCGCCACCGCGAGCGCCAGCGCCGGGAGCGCCAGGAGGGTCGGCCGCGCGAGACGTCGCATGGTGGTCGACGGTACGTCGCTACCCTCGACCCATGGTGAACCTGACCCGGATCTACACCCGCACCGGCGACGGCGGGGAGACCCGGCTCGGCGACATGAGCGTCACCAGCAAGACAGACCCGCGGCTGGCGGCGTACGCCGACGTCGACGAGGCCAACGCGCACATCGGCGTCGCGATCGCGCAGGGCGCGCTCGAGGACGACGTCGTCGCCGTGCTGACCACCATCCAGAACGACCTCTTCGACGTGGGCGCGGACTTCTCGACCCCGGTGGTGGCGGACCCGGAGTACCCGCCGCTGCGCGTCGAGCAGGCGTACGTCGACCGCCTCGAGGGCTGGTGCGACACCTACAACGAGCACCTGCCGGCGCTGCGCTCCTTCATCCTCAGCGGTGGCACCGAGGGGGCCGCGCTGCTGCACGTCGCCCGCACCGTCGCCCGGCGCGCGGAGCGGTCGGCGTGGGCGGCGTACGAGGTGCACGGCGAGACGATGAACAAGCTCGCCATCACCTACCTCAACCGGCTGTCCGACCTGCTCTTCATCCTCGCGAGGCACGCCAACCGGGAGCGCGGCGACGTACTGTGGGTGCCCGGCGGGGAGCGCTGACCGCCGCAGTCGCTGACTCGGGGGTCGCATGCTCGTCCGCTCTGCCTGCGCCGTCGTCGCCGCGGTCTTCCTGGCGACCGGCCTCGCCGGCCCGGCACACGCCGCCTCGGCACCGAAGGATCCCTTCGACCTGACGGCGGTCGGCGACGGCGTCTCCTTCGTCGCCGGCAGCGGTGACCACCAGCAGCTCTGGCACAGCGACGGCACGTCCGCCGGCACGCGCCGGCTGACCGACGTGCACCAGGACGACGGCTTCTGCTGCGTCGGCCTCACGCCCTGGGGCGACCGGCTGCTGGCCGAGATCAACGACACCGACGGCACCACCGCCTGGGTCAGCGACGGCACCCGCACCGGGACCCAGCCACTGCTGGACATCCCGGACGGGAGCTTCGGCTACTGGATCGAGGACGTCACGCCCGCAGGTGATCACGCCTACTTCTGGACCGGCGGCGCCTTCGACCCGCAGCAGGTCTGGGAGACCGACGGCACCGCCGAGGGGACCACCTCGGTCGCGTCGTTCGCCGGGCACGTCGACATCGTCGGGGTGCTCGACGACAGCCTGCTCGTCGCCGGCTGGGACGGCGGCGCCGCCCCGGGAGTCCTCGATCGCATCGCCGCCGACGGCACCGTGACGCAGCTGGCCGAGCTGCCGGGGGCGGCGTACGCCGTCGAGGGCAGCGCCGGCGGCCGCTACTACCTCGTCAGCGGCGGGGCCCTCTTCTCGACCGACGGCACGGCGGCGGGCACGACGCAGGTCACCGACCCGGGGACGGACCGGATCGAGATCTCCTCGCCGGTCTACGAGGTCGACGGCCACGCCCTCTTCTTCACCTACGTCTCGCCCACCAACTACGCCGCGCAGCTCTGGACCAGCGACGGCACCCTCGCCGGCACCCACCGGGTCACCGACACCGTCTTCACCGAGTCACCCCGGGGGCCGGAGGCGGCGGTGGCCGGAGGACACCTCGTCTTCCGCGGCTCCGAGGCCCACCCGAACGCCCCCGCGCTCTGGTCGAGCGACGGCACCGCCGAGGGGACGGTCCGACTGGACTCCCCCGACCTCGCCCACATCCCGCAGCCCACGGACTTCCAGGTGGTCGACGACTCGGTCTACGTCATCGCCCGGGACGCCGGACTGCGCGCCGGGATCTTCCGGACCGACGGCGCCTCCGTCACCGAGGTCGTCCCGGGGCACGGTGACCGCGACGTCGCCCTCGACGCGCTGACCGTCGTCGGAGACTCGGTGGCCTGGACCCGTGGCGGCGGTGGCACCTCGCACCGCCGCCTCTGGACGACCGACGGCACCACCGCCGGGACGCACGAGATCCGGCCGTCGCGAGGCTGGCTCGGCGTGGGCCGCGACGGGGAGCTCGCGGCCGTCGGCGACCGGCTCTACGTCGCGGCCGCCGCGAAGGGGGCCCGCCACGCCACGCTCTGGCGGAGCAACCTGACCACCGTGCACCAGGTGGTGAGCGCGCGATGAGGCGCCGCCTGGTCGCGACCGCGGTGCTCGGTCTCGCCTTCACCGCCGCCCCCGCCGTGCCCGCCGCCGCGGGTCCCGTCGACGACCGTCCCTGCGACGGCCAGGAGCAGACCGACACCTGGACCTACGACGCCGACACGCGCACCTGGACCGGGACGGACGGCGACGACGTCATCGTGGTCCAGGCCGGCACCGACGTCGACGAGGTCGACGGCCTGGGCGGCGACGACACGATCTGCGTGGTGTCGCGGCTCTTCGCGGACTCCTCCACGACCGTCCGCGGCGGCCCGGGAAACGACCGGATCTTCGGCGACTTCGTCGGTGAGAGCCTGTACGGCGGGCCCGGGGACGACTACCTCTACGGCGGCGAGCCCGGCACCCGCAGCAGCCTGACCGTCCTCGACGGCGGTCCCGGCAGCGACGTCCTGGACGCGTCCGGCTCTCCCCGGTCGGTCGCCCGCTTCGCCGGGGTCGGCCCGGTCGTCGTGGACCTGGCCACGGGCACCGCCCGCACCGCGGACGGCACCGACGTGCTGGTCGGCGTCCACGACGTCGTCGGCACCTCGCGGGCCGACACCCTGAGGGGCGACTCCTACGACAACGTCCTCACCGGCGGTGGCGGGGCCGACAGGATCGTCGGCCGCGGGGGCCACGACCGGGCCGACGGCGGGGCCGGCCGCGACGCCTGCGAGGCGGAGAAGCAGGTCTCCTGCTGAGACCCTGTGGATGAAGCGGGCCGCATGTCGGCATTCCTTGCCACGATGTCCGCACGATGAGCATCCTCGCGGCCCTGACCCTCGACGCCCTGGCGCCCTTCTTCGACCCGGGCGCGCTGCTGCGTGGGCGCGACTACGCGCGGGACGGCCGGATCATCGATCCCGAGCTCACCAAGATCACCGACGACACCGTGATCGCCACCGGTCACGCGATCGGGAGCTCGGGCCGGCACTACTCCGTCCATCTCTATGCCGAGCTCGTCGGCGACGCGTTCTGGGCGACGTCGACGTGCAGCTGCCCCGTCCAGGTCGACTGCAAGCACGGCGTCGCCCTCGCCAGGACGATCGCCAGCCCGGCGCCGCACGCGCCGACCGGCCCGGCCGCGTGGGAGCAGCAGGTCGGCAAGCTGATGACCGAGCTGACGTCCCGCGACCAGCAGGCGTCCTGGCAGGGCGACCCGGTCCCCCTCGCCCTGGAGGTCGCGCTCGAGGCGCGCCACCACTACTACCGCGGCGCCGAGTCCGTCCTGACGCTCCGGCCGATGCGGCTCGGCGCCAAGGGCCGCTGGGTCAAGACCGGTGCCGACTGGACCAACCTCGGCGGACCGGTCGCCCAGCGCGGGTTCCGCACCGCCGAGGTCGACGCCGTGCTCGACCTGCGCTCGGCGCTGATGTCCAGCGACCCGGGGTGGCGGCACACCGGGCCGGTCGAGCTCCACGCCTTCGGCCGCCGACTGGTGACGTTGCTCGCCCGGGCTCGTGAGGTCGGCCTGCCCCTGCTCGCAGGCGCCGGGCTGGAGTCCGTCGAGCTGCTCGACGCAGCCGTGCCGATCGCCTGCGACGTGACCCGCGACGACGCCGGCACCACCGTCGTCGGGGTGGGCGTGGACCACGACGGTCGGTGGTGGCGCGGGCCTGGAGTGTTCCCGATCGGTGGCACGGCGTACGCCGTCGGCCTGCTGCGGGAGGGCCGCCTCGTCCTCGCTCCCACCAGCGCGCCAGTGCCGGCCGCGGTCGCCGACCTCCTCGACACCGGCACCGACATCCGGGTCCCGCTCACCCACCACGAGCAGGCCCACGACGTCCTCGCACGGCTGGCGCGCACGGTCGACCTGCGGTCGACGGACGGCAGCGTGCAGCTGCCGGAGCCGGTGCGCCCGACCTTGCGCCTCACCGTCCGCTGGTCGTCGTCGACCCAGGCCGCTCTGACCTGGACCTGGCACTACGCGGAGCAGCAGTGCGCGCTCGACTCGCGGGACGCCCTCGCCGGACTGCGCGACCGCGATGCCGAGCGCGAGATCCGGGGCCGGGTGCCGGCCGACCTCCTCCAGCGTGCCTCGGTGCGCGACGGCGACGCCCTCGCCTTCGCGATCCACGACCTGCCGGCCGTCCGCGACCTCGAGGACGTCGAGGTGGTGGAGGAGGCCGCACCCGTCTTCCGCGAGTCGACGGCGGACCCCTCGATCAGCCTCGAGGTCGCCGACGACCAGCCTTCCGACACCACGGACTGGCTCGACCTCGCCGTCACCGTGACGGTCGAGGGCGAGAAGGTCCCGCTGCCCGACGTCCTCGCCACGTTGACCCGCGGCGACGAGCACCTCGTGCTGCCGAGCGGGCTCTACCTCCGCACGGACCACCCGCAGCTCGAGCGGCTCCGCGAGGTCGTGGCCGCCGCGGCCGAGCTGCGCGAGGCCGAGGGCGACCGGATGAGCGTGGGCAAGCACGACCTGGGAGTGTGGCGCGAGCTCGGGGACCTGGGCATCGTCGACGCCCAGGCGGCGGAGTGGGTGAGCCGGGCTCGAGCGCTCGCGGACCTCGCCGAGCTCCCCCGGCCCGAGCCGGTCGGGCTCGCCACCGAGCTGCGCAGCTACCAACGCGACGGCTTCCACTGGCTCGCGTTCCTCTGGCAGCACCGGCTCGGCGGGATCCTCGCCGACGACATGGGACTCGGGAAGACCCTCCAGGTCCTGGCCCTGATCCAGCATGCGGTCGCGACCGACGACGCCGGACCGTTCCTGGTGGTGGCGCCGACGAGCGTGGTGTCCGCCTGGGCGAGCGAGGCCGCGCGCCACACCCCCGGCCTCCGCGTCGCCCGGGTGACGCGGCGGGCGGACGACGTGGCCGCCGCAGCCCACGACGCCGACATCGTGGTGACGACATATGCCCTGCTGAGGCTGGAGCAGGAGGCCTTCGCCGGGGTCGGCTGGGCGGGCCTGGTGCTCGACGAGGCTCAGCAGCTCAAGAACCACCGGAGCCAGACCTACGCCGCGGCGCGCAAGGTCGACGCCCCCTTCCGGCTCGCCGTGACCGGCACGCCGTTCGAGAACCGGCTGATGGAGCTGTGGTCGCTGCTGTCCATCACGGTGCCCGGCATCTACCCGTGGCCCCGCTCGTTCACCTCCCAGGTGGTGACACCGGTGGAGAAGAACGGCGACCAGGCCGCACTCGACCGCTTCCGCCGACGGATCCGTCCCTTCCTCCTGCGGCGCACCAAGGAGCTCGTCGCCGAGGACCTGCCGCCCAAGCAGGAGCAGCTCCTCGAGGTCGAGCTCAACCCACGCCACCGCAAGCTCTACGACGCCCACCTGGCGAAGGAGCGTCAGCGCATCCTCGGCCTCCTGGAGGACTTCGAGCAGAACCGCGTCGAGATCTTCAGCGCGCTCACCACCCTGCGCCGGGCGGCCCTGGACGCGGCGCTCCTCGAGCCAGCACACGACCGGGTCGGGTCGGCGAAGCTCGACGTCCTGGTCGACCACCTCGCCGAGATCACCGCCGAGGGCCATCAGGCGCTGGTGTTCAGCCAGTTCACCTCCTACCTCACACGGGTCGAGGCCGGACTCGGAGAGGCCGGGATCGACACGACCTACCTCGACGGCAGCACGACCGACCGCGACGCGGCCATCGCTCGCTTCCGGTCCGGCTCCGCACCGGTGTTCCTGATCTCCCTCAAGGCCGGTGGTGTCGGCCTCACCCTCACCGAGGCCGACTACGTCTTCGTCCTCGATCCCTGGTGGAACCCCGCCGTCGAGGCCCAGGCCGTCGACCGGGCGCACCGCATCGGCCAGACCCGCCCCGTCCACGTCTACCGGATGATCGCGACCGACACGATCGAGGAGAAGGTGGTCGCGCTCAAGGACCGCAAGGCCGAGCTGTTCGCCCGGGTGGTCGACGGGGAGGGCGCCTCGGCCACCGGCCTGACCGCGGCCGACGTCCGAGCGCTCTTCGAGTGAGGAGCAGACACATGCAGAATGCATGCACCCCGGGTACCGTGGTCGTCATGTCGACGCTGCAGGTCCGGGGGGTGCCCGAGGAGGTCCGCGTCGTGCTCAAGCAGCGCGCCGCGGCCGCGGGCATGAGCCTGTCGGAGTACGTCCTCCGCGAGCTCACCCAGCTGGTCGCGCAGCCGACACTGGACGAGTTCCTCGAGCGGATCGAGGCGCGCGGGCCGACCTCACCGGGCATCGCCGCAGCGGACATCATCGCCGCCGAACGCCGGCGATGACCGGGACCGTCCTCGATGCGTCGGTCATCGTCGAGCTGCTGATCGTCTCCCCGCTCGGACGCCGAGTGGCGGGTGAGCTGCCGTCGCGGCGGGCTGGCGGCCTGCACATCCCGCATCTCGCCGTCGTCGAGACCGCTTCAGTCCTGCGCGGCCTCGTCCTCGGCTCCCGGGTCGCCACCGACCGTGCCGAGGGAGCCTTGGCGGATCTCGCAGTCCTGCCCTGCACCCGTTGGCCGGTCGAGGGCCTGCTCCCCCGGCTCTGGCAGCTGCGCGACAACCTGACGGCGTACGACGCGACCTACGTGGCGCTGGCGGAGGCGCTCGACGCCGAGCTGGTGACCGCTGACCGACGGCTCGCCCGGGCGGCTGCTGACGTCGCGACCTGCCCGATCACGCTCGTGGCCTGACGTCGCGTCAGCGGTCGGCGTGGCCGAGCGGCTTGTCGGGGGCGACGAGGTCACGCACCCGGCGCTTGAGCTCGGTGATCTCCGGGAAGCCGCCGTCGCGCTTGCGGTTCCAGACCGACGTGCCGTCGACCTCGATCCGGAAGACGCCGGCCTCGCCCTCGGCCGAGGCGGGCACGAGCGCGACCTCGCCGAGCTCGGCCTCGAAGGTCTGCAGCAGCTCGGCGGCGTACCACTGGGCGCGCAGCAGCCAGCGGCAGCGGGTGCAGTAGGCGATCGTGACCCGCGGTCCGGTCACGCCGAGACCTCCTCGGCGACCGGCCTGGCCGGCCGCGCGGCGAAGACGGTGAGGGCGGCCGGGACCATGAGCGCGGCGATGATCAGCAGGGTCTCCAGGGTGCCGATGTGGTCGGCGAGGAAGCCCAGGATCGGCGGGCCGGCAAGGAAGGCCGTGTAGCCGATCGTCGACACGGTGCTGACCCGGCGGGCGGCCCGCAACGGGTCGTCGGCCGCGGCGCTCATGCCGACCGGGAAGCCCAGGGAGGCGCCGAGGCCCCAGACGACGATGCCGAGGCCCACGGGCACGACCGCGTTGCCGAAGACGACGAGCAGGATGCCGACGAACGCCGTCGCGGCCGACCCCCACAGCACCGGCGCCCTGCCGAACCGGTCGAGGACGACCGGGCCGTAGAGACGGCCGGCCATCATCGAGCAGACGAAGAGCGTGAAGCCGGCGACGCCGACCCAGTGGCGCACGTCGTACCCGTCGATGAGGGCGAGGGAGAGCCAGTCGTTGGCGGCCCCCTCGGAGAGCGCGAACGCCATCACCATCACGCCGATCGCCAAGGTCCGCGGCTCCCGCCAGGGGCTCCAGGACCCCGCGGCGGCGGCCTTGTCGGCGTGGTCCTCCTGTGCCGGGAGGTACGTCGCGGCCGCCCACCAGGTCGCGACGGCCGCCGCGACGGCGAAGACCGGCACGTGCAGCAGGAGCGGTGCGTGCACGGCCGCCATCGGGATGCCGATGCCGGCGCCGGCGAACGATCCGAGGCTCCAGCCGGCGTGGAAGCGGGGCATGATCGTGCGCCCGAGGCGACGCTCGACCTCGGCGGCCTCGACGTTCATCGAGACGTCCCAGGTCGCGATGCCCACCCCGTCGACCAGGAAGCCGATCGCGGTCAGGACGATCAGGTCGGTCACCACGCCCGTCATCGCGACGGTCAGCCCGGCCGCGACCAGGACCGCGCCGAAGCGGGTGACCGTGGCCGCACCGAACCGATCGATGAGGCGTCCGCTCAGCGGCAGCGCGATCACGGACCCGATCGAGATCGCGAGCAGCAGCAGGCCGATCGAGGCGTTGTCGAGCCCCAGGCCGCTGCGGATGTCGGGGAGACGGCACGCCATCGTGGCGAAGCAGAACCCGTTCAGCGCGAAGCTCAGGGCGACGGCGTTGCGGGTGCGGAGGAGGGACGTCACCGGGACAGTCTTCCAGAGTTTCTTGACCGGTCCAGAATCGGCTCAGAACCCGTGGGTGCGGCGCAGCCCGGTGAGCCACTCCGCCACCAGGGTGACGCCCCACTCCTCGGCGAGCCGGAGGGCGTCGTCGGCGTGCCGGGCGGCGACCGCGGACTCCCCCGTCGCGGCGGCCGCGAGCGCGAGGTAGCTGTCGACCGGGCCGAGGCCGAGGTAGGACCCGGCGCTGCAGTTGTGGCCGGCGTACGGCGCGATCATCGCGTAGACGTCGGCCGCGAGCCCCGGGTCGCCGAGGTAGAAGGCGATCTCCGCGCTGTGGCACCAGGACAGCAGCGAGGTGTCGATCATGTGCTGCAGCCGAGGGTCGTGCTCCGCGAGGTAGTCGCGGGCCCGCTGCTCCTCTCCCGCCCGCCACAGGTACACCGCCACGCTGGCGTGGAAGGGGTAGGGCGACTCGTCGAAGGCCAGCAGCGCGGGCACCATCTCGATCGACCGCCCCTGCCAGAGCCGGAGCGCGAGCAGGCAGCTGAGCACGGACTCGTCGGCGTTGGCATGGGAGATGCTGCTCGCCAGGGCACGGCAGCGCTCCACGAGGTCCTCGGCCTCGTCCTGGCGCCCCGACATCGCGTGCCAGGGCGCGAGGATCCCGCAGATCACGATCTGCCCGTAGAGGATCCGGAGCCGCTCGGCCTCGGCCATCGCCGCCCGGGCGGTCGCGTACATCTCCTCGGGCCGCCCGAGCTCGTTGAGGACGGCGGCGCGCAGGCAGGTCGCGACGAGATGGGCGCGCTCGCTGCCGGTCTGCCGCGCGAGCTCGACCGACTCGGTGATCAGCGCCAGCCGCTCCTCGGCGGTCGGGGGCACCCAGAGCGCCACGAAGGCGACCATGGCGACGTCCATGACGAGTCGCGGGTCGCCGACCCGCCGGGCCATGGCCAGCGCCTCGTCCGAGAGCGCCCGGCGCTCCTCGGACCAGGTGCCGCTGTCGAGCTCGCGGGCGAGCGAGACCAGCGAGCGGGCACGGAGGTCGCTGTCCTCGGCGGGCAGCCGCTCGAGGCTTCCCCGCAGCGCGTCGACCACGGTCTCGTTGACCATCCCGGGAGGCGCCGAGCGCCACAGCACGCCCTGGGTCGCCGAAAGGGCGGCGCGGGCCACGGCCTCGGGGTCGCGCAGCTGCTTGCCGACCTCGATCGCCTCCTCGACGGCACCGACCAGCGGCGGCAGCAGAGCCGCCCAGCGCAGGTCGTCGATGAGCAGCATGAGCAGGTCGTAGCGCTCCTGCAGGCCCGCCCCGGCGTCGCCCTCCATCGAGACGAGCGCGCCGCGGAGCAGCTCCGCGGCCTCGTCGTACGCGTAGAAGCGGCGGGCGAGGCCCGCGGCGTCGACGCCGGAACGCCAGGCGCGGTCGGCGTACGACGGACCCGCCTCGCGCCAGTGCCGGGCCACCTCGGTCTCGCGACCCGGGACGCCCTCGAGCGCCTCGGCGGCGCGCGCGTGCACCCGGGCCCGGCGGCTGACGCTGAGCGACCCGCGGAGGGTGTCGCGGACGAGGGCGTGGGCGAAGAGGTACTGGTCGATGCCGTCCTCGCGCACCAGGCCGGCCGCCTGCGCGGGGTCGACGATGTCGAGAAGGTCGTCCTCGTCGATGCCGGTGACCGTCGCCAGCGTGGGCGCGTCGAAGCTGCGGCCGAGGACCGCCGCGGCCCGCAGCGTGGTCACCGTCTGCTCGGGTAGCCGGAGCAGGCGGCGGTGCAGCACGTCGGTGACCGCGGTCGGCAGCTCCTCCTCGGCAGCCACCGTGCCCTCGCGGCGCTCGGCCGCCAGACGGGCGAACTCGACGAGGTAGAAGGGGTTGCCGTCGGTCCGCTCCTGGAGCGCCGCGGCCTGCTCCCGGGTCAGCTCGCGCTGCGAGACGGCCTCGAAGACGCGAGCGACGGCGGCGCTGGGCAGCCCGCCGAGCTGGAGGCGCAGCGCGTGCATCCGAGCCAGCGACTCCGCGACGTCGGCGAGAGCGCCGGTGGGCTCGGGGTGCAGCCGCCAGGTCCCGACGACCAGCAGCCGCGCCTGGTCGACGGTCTCGACCAGCAGGCGCAGCACCCGCAGCGTCGGGGTGTCGGCCCAGTGCAGGTCGTCGAGCACCACGACGACGGTGTCGCCGGCCGCCGCGTCACGGACCAGCCCGGCGATCCGTTCCCAGGTGCGGAAGCGGCTGCCCTCGTCCTCCGCCGCACCCGCGGCCGCGTCGGGCAGCAGCTCCTGGCCGAGCCCGTCGAGCACCGCCTTCCACGGCCACAGCGGCGGGGCACCGTCGTCCTGGGAGCAACGTCCGACGAGCACGGTCGCCCCGCGCAGCCGCGCCTCGCGCACCAGCTCGGCGGACAGCCGGGACTTGCCGATGCCCGGTTCGCCGGTCACCGCGGCGTACGTCGGCACGCCCGTCTCGGCCCGGGCGAGCGCGCCGAGCAGCAGCTCGAGGTCGGGGTCGCGGCCGACCATCGGCCAGGGCGCGACCTGGTCGACCGCCGGGTGCGCGACCGGGTGCGCGACCGGAGGGGGTGCCGGCGGCGCAGCGGACACCGGGGCGGGCGCGGGCAGCCCACCCTCGGGCGCCGCCCAGTCGAGGGCAGGGTCCTGGCGGAGCACCGCGGTCTGCAGCTCGCGCAGCGCCGCGGACGGCTCGATCCCGAGCTCCGCGTCGAGGACCTCGCGCACCTCGCGCAGCACCTCCAGGGCGTCCGCCTGCCGGCCCGACCGGGTCAGCGCGAGCGCCCGCAGTCCCCAGAGCCGCTCGCGCAGGGGATGGGCCGCGGTCAGGGACTCCAGCTCGGCGGCGACGGTGGCGTGCCGGCCGAGCGCCAGGGCGGCCACGGCCCGGTCCTCGAGCGCCACGAGGCGGAGGTCGTCGAGCCGCGCCCGCTCGGCCACCGCGGCGTCCGCGTCCCCGAGCTCGACGTACGGGACCCCGCGCCAGAGCGCGAGCCCGGCGTCCAGGGCGTCCGCGGCGGCGCTCAGGTCGGCGGCGGGCACGGCGCCGCCACCCCAGCCCTCGCCGAGCGGCTGGAGCGTCCGGTGGGCACCGACCACGGCCTGCTCGAAGCGGCTCGCGTCGATGCTGTCGTCGGGCACCCGCAGCGCGTAGCCCGGGGCCACGGTGACCAGCACGGTCGCCGGGGCCCGGCGCTCGCGGTCGGGCTCGAGCGCGCGGCGCAGCTGGGAGACGTAGGCCTGGAGCGTCGCCGTGACGCCCGGGGGCGCGGCGTCCTCCCAGAGCAGGTCGACGATCCCGTCGACGGACACCGGCCAGCCGCGGGAAAGCGCGAGCGCGGAGATGAGCGCGCGCTGCTTCGGGGTGCCGAGATCGACCGGCTCACCGGACCGCGTCACCTCGACCGGGCCGAGGACGGAGACCTCCACAGGGAGAGCGTAGGGAGAGCACAGCCACGGCGCTCCCAGTCGGCTCAAAGTCGCCTCCAAGTGGGTCCGGTCATGGTCCTCCCACCGATCACCGACAAAGGAGTCACCACCATGACCATCGAGCTCTCGACCCAGAGCCCGGCCGCCACCCACCCGGCTGCTCAGCCCGTCGCCCACGCGCTGCGTGGCCTGCTCGACGGCCGTCTGCACCTGCCCGGCGACCCCGGGTACGACGCCGCCCGCCTCCCCTGGAACGTCGCCGTCGACCAGCGCCCCGCCGCTGTCGCGCTCCCCCGCACCGCCGCCGAGGTCGCCACCGTCGTCCGGCTCGCGGCCGAGGCCGGCCTCCGGGTCGCCCCACAGAGCACCGGCCACAACGCCGGCCCGCTGGCCGCCCAGGGCCTCGACGACGTCGTCGTCGTCCGCACCTCCGAGATGGGCGCCGCGATCGCCGACCCGACCCGCGGCATCGTCCGGGTCGAGGGCGGCGCGATCTGGGAGCCCGCCGTCGAGGCGGCCGCCGCCCACGGCCGGGCCGTCCTGCACGGCTCCTCCCCCGACGTCGGCATCGCCGGCTACTCCCTCGGCGGCGGCATCGGCTGGTACGCCCGCAAGCTCGGCCTGGCCACCAACAGCCTCACCGCGGTCGAGCTGGTCACGGCCGACGGCACCCTCGTCCGCTGCGACGCCACGACCAACGCCGAGCTCTTCTGGGCGCTGCGCGGCGGCAGCGGCAACTTCGGCGTCGTCACCGCCCTCGAGTTCCGCATGTACGACCTCCCCACCGCGTACGCCGGCATGCTCGTCTGGGATCTCCGGCAGATCGAGCCGGTGCTGCGCGAGTGGTCGTCCTGGGCCTACGAGGCGCCCGACGAGATCACCACGGCGTTCCGCGCGATGCGGATCCCGCCGCTGCCCGAGCTCCCCGAGGGCCTGCGCGGCCGCAACCTGGTCGTCATCGACGGTGCCGTCATCGGCTCCGACGAGCGCGGCGCCGAGCTGCTCGCCGGCCTGCGGGCGCTCCGCCCCGAGATCGACACCTTCGGCCGCATGCCGGCACCCGCGCTGACCAGGATCCACATGGACCCCGAGGGCGGCGCGCCGTTCGCCTCCGACACCGCGATGCTGGGCTCCTTCCCCGAGGCCGCGATCGACGCCTTCATCGCCGAGGCCGGCCCGGACGCGTCCAGCAGCCTGCTGCTCGCCGAGCTGCGCCAGCTCGGCGGCGCGCTGGCCCGTCCGCACGCGGGCGGCGGCGTGCTCGACCGCCTGGACGCGCAGTTCGTGGCGTTCGCCGGCGGCATGGCGATCACCCCCGAGATGGGCGCGGCGGCGCACGCCGACGCCGTCCGCCTCATGGAGGCCCTGGAGCCGTTCGCCAACGGCCGCCAGTACCTCAACTTCGCCGAGAACCCGGTCGACACCCGCTCGGCGTACGCCGAGAACGTGTGGACCCAGCTCGCCGGCATCCGCAGCGCCGTCGACCCGCACGGCGTCTTCGTGGCCAACCACCGGGTGCCGCGGCTCTTCGAGGAGGGCCGTCCCACGACCGCCTGACGGAGAACCCCCGTCTCTCGTCAGGTCGTGCGAGGTCGGGTCGTCCGGGTCCAGTCGGTCCCGGGCGGCCCGGCCTCGAGCCACGACTGGAAGCCCATGAGCGAGGCCGGGGACATGGCCAGCTCGACCACCCCGCCCTCGGGGGTGGCGCAGGAGATGACCACGTGGTCGGGGTAGAGCGACATCTGCTCGACCCCCTCGGGGTCACGACGACCGACGAAGGTCAGCCTGGAGCGCTCGAGCACCCGCTTCGGGCGCGGCCACAGCGAGAAGTAGCGGAACCATTCGAGGCCCTCGCCCGAGTAGCGACCGAGCCCGAGAAGCCAACCGCGCCCGGCCCTTCCGGGCCGGACGCGGTAGCTGAGCTCGAACGTGCCGCCGTTGCGGGCGAGCAGCCGACGACGGACGACGAGGCCGAGGCCGTAGAGCAGGACGAAGCCGAGCAGCACCCCGGCTGCATCGAGCAGCCACTGCCACACCGGCATCCACGCCCTCCACATCCAGCCTGAAATGACTCGCACCCGCAGGGGTGCTCACCCTAGCGGGCGACCCTGCGGGTGCGATGTCGGGGTGGATCCGACCGGTCGGTCAGGAGGCCTTCTCGGCCGCCCGGATCCGGACCTCGGCGCGGCGGGCCCGGTTGGCGGCGTCCTCGTCGTCGTCGCCGGCGGCCTGGGCCGACTCCAGCTCGGCGCGCGCGGCCTCGACGTCGATCTCGTCGGACAGCGCGGCGAACTGGGCCAGGATCGAGACCCGGTTGTTCGCGACGGAGAGGAAGCCCCCGTCGACGGCGGCGTACATCCGCTCACCGTCGACCGGGTCGATGGACACGACGCCGTCGTCGAGGAGCGAGAGCACCGGCATGTGGTTGCGCAGCACGCCGATGTCGCCCTCGGCCGTCTTGGCGATGACCATGGTGGCCTGGCCGGACCACACGGTCCGGTCGGCCGCCACGAGCTCCACCTGGAGCTGGTCGTTGTCTGCCATCAGGTGCCTCAGAGGTTCTTCTGGATGTCGGCCCACTTCTGCTCGACGTCGTCCAGACCGCCGCACATGAAGAACGCCTGCTCGGCCACGTGGTCGTACTCGCCGTCCGCGATCTTGTTGAACGCCTCGATGGTCTCCGACACCGGGACGGTCGAGCCCTCGATGCCGGTGAACTGCTTGGCCACGTAGGTGTTCTGCGAGAGGAACCGCTGGATACGACGCGCGCGGGACACGATGATCTTGTCCTCTTCGGAGAGCTCGTCGACACCGAGGATCGCGATGATGTCCTGGAGCTCCTTGTTGCGCTGCAGGATCTGCTTGATGCGGATCGCGCAGTCGTAGTGGGCCTGACCGATGTACTGCGGGTCGAGGATCCGCGAGGTCGAGGTCAGCGGGTCCACCGCGGGGTAGATACCGAGCGACGCGATCTCGCGCGAGAGCTCGGTGGTCGCGTCCAGGTGGGCGAAGGTGGTCGCCGGCGCCGGGTCGGTGTAGTCGTCCGCGGGGACGTAGATCGCCTGCATCGAGGTGATCGAGTGACCACGGGTCGAGGTGATCCGCTCCTGGAGCGTGCCCATCTCGTCGGCGAGGTTCGGCTGGTAGCCCACGGCGGACGGCATCCGGCCGAGCAGCGTCGACACCTCGGAACCGGCCTGGGTGAACCGGAAGATGTTGTCGATGAAGAGCAGCACGTCCTGGTTCTGCACGTCGCGGAAGTACTCCGCCATCGTCAGGGCCGAGAGGGCGACGCGCAGGCGGGTGCCCGGCGGCTCGTCCATCTGGCCGAAGACGAGGGCGGTCTGGCCGATGACGCCGGCCTCCTCCATCTCGACGATGAGGTCATTGCCCTCACGGGTGCGCTCGCCGACACCGGCGAACACCGACACACCACCGTGGTCCTTCGCGACGCGCGCGATCATCTCCTGGATGAGCACGGTCTTGCCCACGCCCGCGCCACCGAACAGGCCGATCTTGCCGCCCTGGACGTACGGCGTGAGCAGGTCGATGACCTTGATGCCGGTCTCGAACATCTGGGTCTTGGACTCCAGCTGGTCGAAGGCCGGGGCCTTGCGGTGGATGCCCCACCGCTCCTGGACGTCGAGGGTCTCGCCCTCCTCCAGGTTGAGCACGTCACCGGTGGCGTTGAAGACCTTGCCGAGCGTCGCGTTGCCGACCGGGACGGTGATCGGGCCACCGGTGTCGGTCACCTGGGCGCCGCGGACCATGCCATCGGTGGGCTTCAGCGAGATGGCGCGGACCATGCCATCCCCGATGTGCTGGGCCACCTCGAGCGGGAGCACGACGGTCTCACCGTCGAGGGTGACCTCGCTCTCCAGCTTGTTGTAGATGTCGGGCATGGCGTCGACGGGGAACTCCACGTCGACCACCGGACCGATCACCCGGGCGATGCGACCGACACCGGCGGTGCCCGTCTCCTGCGTCTCGTCGATCGTTGCAGTCATGTCTTTCACTCACTCCCGGCTTGGGCGTCGGCGAGCGCGTTGACGCCTCCGACGATCTCGCTGATTTCCTGGGTAATGCCGGCCTGGCGGGCCTGGTTGGCGATACGGGTGAACTTCTTGATCAGCTCGTCCGCGTTGTCGGTCGCCGACTTCATCGCCTTCTGCCGGGCCGCGAGCTCGGAGGCCGCGGCCTGGAGCAGCGCGAAGAAGATGCGGCTCTGGACGTACTGCGGGAGCAGCCCGTCGAGCACCTCCTCCGGCGACGGCTCGAACTCGTAGAGCGGGAGCACGTCACCGTTGGACGGCTTCTCCTCGCCCTCGACGACCTCGAGCGGCAGCAGGCGGACGTCCGTCGGCTCCTGGACCAGCATCGAGCGGAAGCGCGTGAAGACCACGTGCACCTCGTCGACGGCGTTCTCCTCCCCCTCGTCGGCGAGGAACGCGTCGATCAGCGTGCGGCCGATCTCGTGCGCCACGTCGTACGACGGCTGGTCGGAGAACCCGGTCCACGACTGGGCGATCGGGCGGTTGCGGAACTTGTAGTACGCCTCGCCCTTGCGTCCGGCGATGTAGGTGACCACGTCCTTGCCCTCGCCCCGCAGGCGCTCGGCGAGGCGCTCGGCCTCCTTGAGCACGCTGGAGGAGTAGGCGCCGGCCAGACCGCGGTCGCTGGTCACGATGAGCACGGCGGCCCGCTTGGGGTCCTCCGGCTCCCGGGTCAGCGGGTGGTCGACGTTGGAGTACGTCGCCACCGCGGACACGGCGCGGGTCAGCTCACGCGCGTACGGCGCGGCCGACTGGGCCCGCTGCTGCGCCTTGATGATGCGGGACGCAGCGATGAGCTCCATGGCGCGCGTGATCTTCTTCATCGACTCCGTCGACTTGATCCGCGCGCGGTACTCACGCAGCGATACGGCCATGCGTCAGCCCCGCTTCTGCTTGACGATCTGCTCCTGCTCGACCTCGTCGTCCTCGAGCGCCTCGGCCTTCGGCTCGTTGCCGACCTTGATCGAGCCACCGTCGGAGGTCTCGAACTGGTCCAGGAAGGAGTCGTAGGCGTCGGACAGCGAGGACTCGGTGTCGTCCTCGAACTTCAGCGACTCGCGGATGGCCGCGAGGATGCCGTCGTGCGAGCGGCGCAGGTAGTCGAGGAACTCGCGCTCGAAGCGGAGCACGTCGTCGGTCGGGACGCGGTCGAGACGGCCGGAGGTGCCCAGCCACAGCGACACGGTCATCTCCTCGATCGGGTACGGCGAGTAGGCCGGCTGCTTGAGCAGGGCCATGAGCCGCTGACCGCGGTCGAGCTGCTGACGCGAGGCGGCGTCGAGGTCGGAGGCGAACATCGCGAACGCCTCCATCGCGCGGTACTGCGCGAGGTCGACCTTGAGCGAGCCGGTGACGGCCTTCATCGCCTTCGTCATCGCCGAGCCACCCACGCGGGACACCGACACGCCGACGTCGATCGCCGGGCGCTGGTTGGCCGCGAACAGGTCCGACTGCAGGAAGATCTGGCCGTCGGTGATCGAGATGACGTTGGTCGGGATGTAGGCCGACACGTCATTGGCCTTGGTCTCGATGATCGGCAGACCCGTCATCGAGCCCGCGCCCATCTCGTCGGACAGCTTCGCGCAGCGCTCCAGGAGGCGGGAGTGCAGGTAGAAGACGTCACCCGGGTAGGCCTCGCGGCCCGGCGGGCGGCGCAGCAGCAGCGACACCGCGCGGTAGGCCTCGGCCTGCTTGGTCAGGTCGTCGAAGACGATCAGGACGTGCTTGCCGTCGTACATCCAGTGCTGACCGATAGCCGAGCCGGTGTAGGGGGCGAGGTACTTGAAGCCCGCGCTGTCCGAGGCCGGCGAGGCCACGATCGTGGTGTACTCCAGCGCACCGGCCTCCTCGAGGGCGCCACGCACGGAGGCGATGGTCGAGCCCTTCTGGCCGACGGCGACGTAGATGCACCGCACCTGCTTGGTCGGGTCGCCCGACTCCCAGTTGGCCTTCTGGTTGATGATCGTGTCGATCGCGATCGTGGTCTTGCCGGTCGAGCGGTCGCCGATGATCAGCTGGCGCTGACCGCGGCCGACCGGGGTCATCGCGTCGATCGCCTTGATGCCGGTGGCGAGCGGCTCGTGCACCGACTTGCGCTGCATCACGCCCGGAGCCTGGAGCTCCAGCGCGCGGCGGCTGTCGGACGCGATCTCGCCGAGGCCGTCGATCGGGGTGCCGAGCGGGTCGATGACGCGGCCCATGAAGGCGTCGCCGACGGGGACCGAGAGGATCTCGCCGGTCCGGCGGACCGTCTGGCCCTCCTCGATCTTGTCGAAGTCACCCAGGATGACGACACCGATCTCGCGGGTGTCGAGGTTGAGGGCGAGGCCGAGCGTGCCGTCCTCGAACTCGAGCAGCTCGTTGGCCATCGCCGAGGGCAGACCGGTGACGCGGGCGATGCCGTCGCCGGCGGTCGCGACCGTGCCGACCTCTTCCTTGCTCGCCGCCTCGGGCTGGTAGTCGGCGACGTACTTCTGCAGCGCGTCGCGGATCTCCTCCGGACGGATCGAAAGCTCCGTCATTGCGTCCCTACTCTCTTGGTTCTCTTCTGAAGTCTTCGTGGGTGCTGGATGGACGGCCGGTGCTGACGCTGTCAGCCGACCAGCTTGCGACGGGCGTCGTCGAGGCGGCTCGAGACCGTGCCGTCGATGACGTCGTCACCGATCTCGACCCGCATGCCACCGAGGACGCCGGGGTCGACGACCTCGTTGAGGTGCACGTTCTTGCCGTACTGCTTCGAGAGCGCCTCGCCGAGGCGGGCCCGGTCGGCGTCGCTGAGCGGCGTGACGACCCGGACCGTGGCGACCGCCTGACCGCTGGCCTGCGCCGCGACCTGGCGGTACGTCGCCAGGGCCGCGGTGAGCGTGCGGTAGGTGCCGCCGAGCGCCTGCTTGGCGAGCGCCACCGTCGCGGTGCTGGCCTTGCCGTCGAGCAGCCCGTCGAGGAGCGCACTCTTGTCCGCACGGGAGCGGGCCGGGTTGGCCAGCGCGTCGCGCAGGTCGGGGTGGGCCGTGACGGTCTGGCCGAACGAGAAGAGCTCGTCGGCCACGACATTGGCGTCGGAGGACCGGACCCAGGTGAGCTCGCTGAGCCGCTCGAGTGCGTCGGCGAGGTCGCGGCTGATGGTCCACCGGCGCGCCACCGCGCTGGTGACCAGCGCGAGCGTCACGCCGTCGACCTTGCCGTCGAGGACCTGCTGGGCGAGGCCCTGCTTGGCCTCGGCCGGGAGCGAGGCGTCGGTCGCGAACCGGCGCAGGGCCGGCTCGGCCCGCAGCAGCTCCGCGACGTCGTACAGCTCGCCGGCCACGCGCTCGGCGTGCTGGCCGGCGCGCAGCGCCTGCTCGGCCTCGGTGGTGAGCTCCCGGAGGGAGTCCGCCGATGCTCCACGCAGATCCATCAGCTGGCGCCTTCCAGGTCCGCGAGGAACCGGTCGACGACCCGGCTCTGGCGCGCCTCGTCGTCGAGGGACTCCCCGACGATCCGGCCCGCGAGCGTCGTGGCGAGCGTGCCGACCTCGGAACGCAGGGAGGCCGCGGCCGCCTTGCGGTCGGCCTCGATCTGCGCGTGCGCGTGCTCGACGATGCGGGTCGCCTCGGCCTGGGCCTGCTCCCGCATCTCCGCGATGATCGCGGCGCCCTGCTCACGGGCCTCCTCACGGATCCGCGCCGCCTCGTGGCGCGCGTCCGCGATCTGCGACTTGAACTCGTCCTCGGCCGCATGGGCCTCGGCCTTCGCCTCGTCCAGCTCGGCGAACTGCTCACGGATCGCGTCCTGACGGGCGGTCATCGCGCGGTTGATCGGCGGGATGACGTACTTGCCCAGCAGGAACAGCAGGAGCGCGAAAGCGAGGAGCTCGACGAAGAACGTGCCGTTGGGCACGAGGAAGTTGTCCGCCATGGGGGTGACCGCAAGGCTTGCCATCGATTAGTTCCTTTGCTTCTGACAGGTGAGGTGGGGCGAAGCGCCCTCCGTCACGCGCCGAGGACGAAGACGAACAGCGCCATGAAGGCGAGGTTGATGAAGAACATCGCCTCGACCAGGCCGACCGTCAGGAAGAAGATGGTCTGGAGGCGACCCTGGGCCTCGGGCTGGCGAGCCACACCCTCGATGTAGGACGAGCCCGCGAGGCCGTCACCGATACCGGCACCGATGGCGCCACCAGCAAGGGCGATGCCACCGCCGACGAAGGCGCCGGCCAGCTTGACGGCGTCGGAAGTTGCAGTTGCGTCTGCCATGTCTCTCCTTGGTTACGCACCGGGGTCCGGTGCCTGTTTCTTACAACTCGGGTCACGCCCGACCGGGTGGTCAGTGCGCGGGAACGGGGGCGGCGTCGTCCGCGTGCGCGGCCTCCGCCTTCTTGCGGCGCTCCTCGTCGAGGTACTCCTCGTGGGACTCGTGCTCCTCGTGGCCGGCACCGGCCATCGCGAAGTAGAGGACCGTCAGCAGCGCGAAGATGAAGGCCTGGATGACGCCGATGATCGCGTCGAACGCCTTCCAGAGCAGGTTGGGCGCCCACATCGCGTAGAGCGGGATGAGGCCGATCAGCGCCAGCATGATGCCGCCGGCGAAGATGTTGCCGAAGAGTCGCAGCGCGAGCGTGATCGGCTTGATCAGCTCCTCGAGGACGTTCAGCGGGGCGAGCACCGGGAAGGGCTCGATGAAGTGCCGGAAGTAGCCCTTCACGCCCTTCTGGCGGATGCCGTAGGTCCACACGCTCACCATCGTCACCGCCGCCAGCGCGTAGGTGAGGTTGGTGTCGGCGGTGGGCGCCGGCAGCAGGTGGACGTCGTGACCGGCGATGGTCAGCTCGGTCGGCACCAGCTCGAGCCAGTTGCAGAAGAGGATGAAGAAGAACAGCGAGATCGCCAGGGGCGCGACGTAGGGGTGCACCTTGCCGAGGTTGTCCTCGACCTGCTTGTTGACCTCGCCGACGACGAGCTCCCAGAGGATCTGAGGCTTGGTCGGGACGTGGTCCTCGGTGTCCTTGCGCAGCGCGCGGGTCGCCCAGAAGCCGAGCAGCAGGACGAGCACGCCGGCGACGAGCGTGGAGATGATCGTGTCGACGTTGAACGTCATCCCGAGCCACGTCCGCTGGACGTGGTGGCCGATCTCGATGTCGGATCCACCTTCGAGCGGCAGCACGCCGATCAGAGCCATCACTGGTTCTTCAACTCCTTGAGCAGCGGGATCGTGGTCATCACCAGGGCGATGAGCCGGAAGACGGCCAGACCGAGCAGCAGCCCGATGCCGTCGGGCCAGAAGATCACGGCGACGCCGACGGCGACGATCGTGAGGAAGGTCAGGCGGACGACCGTCGAGACGATCATCTGGTTGCGGGTGGGCTGCTCACCGTTGGCGATGAGCTTGAGCAGCCAGAACTCGGTGGCCAGGTGGTTGACCAGGCCGAGGAGGACGCCGCCCGCGATGCAGCCGGCGAGCTGCCAGCGGTCGAGCTGTCCGATCACCCAGAAGCTCGCGACCATCATCGCCAGCGCGACGTAGCAGACCTTGCGCTGGTCCTTGACGACGCGCCAGATCGAGGCCTTCTGCGGCGGGGTGGTCTCGGACATCGGGACGCTCATCTCGGTGGAGGTCATCGGTGCTCACCCCCGCAGGGCGGCACGGACCTTGGCGACGAAACCGACGCAGCCGGCCAGGACACCGAGCCCGATGCCGACCAGGACACCGACCGGCGAGGAGCCCGCGGCGTTGTCGACGACGAGACCGAGGACCAGGCCGAGGACGACGCAGCCGGCGAGAAGACCGCCGAGCCCGATGAGGTCGCGGCCGCGCAGACCCGCGTCAGCGGGGCCAGCGTCGGAGCGCTCATCGACCATTCACCCAAGTCCCATTCGTCGGCATCGACATCGAAAGGCAGGACGCCACCGGGCAGGCGGACACGGGAGGTGGTCCGACCCTCGGCAACCGGCGACGGCGCGAAACTACCACAGCCAGACAGACCGGTCCTCGGGCGTGTCACCGGGGTCCGGTTGGTCGCGGTCGTCATGGTCGGCGGCCGTTCTCTCGTGGCTGAACAGGGTGGTGCTTCGGGGTGCTTGTGAAAACTAGCACAAGCGCTCTCGGCCGCCGAACTCGGGGGTGGAGCCCCTGCAGACCACCGGCCACGCGCCAGTCTGTCAGGCCTGCTCCGGGAGCGCACGGCCGGGGTGGTGGAGCTTGGGCAGGAGGAAGGTCAGGCCGACGGTGAGCAGTGCCATCGCGCCCACCGACGCCCACATCCACGCCTCGTCGTTGTAGAGGCTGATCAGCACCGTGCCGAGGCTGACCAGGGCCGCCCACATCCACATGATCAGCACGGCACGGCGGTGGGAGTGGCCGATCTCGAGCAGGCGGTGGTGGAGGTGCTGCTTGTCCGGGGCGAAGGGTGAGCGCCCCGCGCGCGTTCGTCGTACGACGGCGAGGACCAGGTCGAGCATCGGCACGATCAGGATCGAGATCGGCAGCAGCAGCGGCAGCAGCGTCGGCAGCAGGCTCGCCTGGGTGCCCGCGGCGCCCTGGGAGATCTGGTCGGGGCTGAACTGCCCGGTCAGGGTGACCGCGCTGGCCGAGAGCACCAGGCCGATCAGCATCGACCCGCTGTCCCCCATGAAGAGGCGCGCCTGGTGGAAGTTGTGCGGCAGGAAGCCCGCGCAGGCACCCGCGAGGGCGGCGCTGAGCAGCGCGCCGGTGGTCGCCAGCGACACCTTGTTGATGCTGGCCAGCTGGTAGCAGAAGACGAAGAAGGCGACCGCCCCGATGCCGACCACGCCGGCGGCGAGGCCGTCGAGTCCGTCGACGAAGTTCACGGCGTTGACCGTGGCCACGACGATGAAGCCGGTCAGCAGCGCGCCTTGCGCCGGATCGAGCGGGTACTGCGTGCCGTCGCGGCCCGTCACGTAGACGTACTGGATCCCGAAGGCGATGAGGAAGCCGGCGGCCAGCACCTGCCCGCCGAGCTTGGTGAGCGCATCGAGCTCGAAGAGGTCGTCGAGCACCCCAACTGCGCAGATCAGCGCCCCCGCGATCAGCACGATGCCGGCGTCGCGGAAGACGAAGGGGCCGCTCGTGGAGAGGAAGGGCAGCTGCCGCGCGACGACGTACGCCGCCACCAGGCCGCCCAGCATCGCCAGGCCGCCGAGGTAGGGGATCGGCACGGCGTGCACGTCGCGGTCGCGGACCTTCGCCACCGCGCCGGTCCGCAGTGCGAGCTCCCGGGCGATGACCGTGAGGAGGTACGTCGTGGCCGCGGCGACGAGGAAGACGAGGAGGTACTCGCGCATGGGCCGCCCTACTGACCCTGGGCCGGACCGTCGTCGGTCAGGGTCGCCCCGAGGGGCTCGAGGACCGCGTTGAGCTGCTCGAGGGAGAGGGCGCCGAGCCGGAGCACCCGGCCCTGGTCGCCGGTGCAGTCGACGATCGTGGAGGCCTCGCCGCCGGGCGACTCCCCCGCATCGACGACGACGGCGACGTCGTCGCCGAGCATGTCGATCGCCTGGTCGGCGTCGGTCGCGGCGGGCATGCCCGTCTTGTTGGCCGAGCTGACGGCCAGCGGGCCGGTGCGCTCCAGGATCGCCCGGGCGACGTCGTGGTCGGGCATCCGGACGGCGACGGTGCCGCGGGTGTCGCCGAGGTCCCACTGCAACGACGTCTGCTGGTGGCAGACCAGGGTCAGCGGGCCGGGCCAGAACTCCTCGACCAGCGAGCGGGCCCAGCCGGGCACCTTGGTGGCGAGGGCGTCGAGCGTCGTCGCGGCGCTCACGAGCACCGGCGGCGGCATCTCCCGGCCGCGGCCCTTGGCGGCCAGCAGACCGCGGACGGCGACGGGGTCGAAGGCGTCCGCGCCGATGCCGTAGACCGTGTCGGTCGGCAGCACGATCAGCTCACCCCGCTGGATCGCGTCGGCGGCGGCCTCGACGGCCTCCTCGCGCTCCTCGTCGGTGCCGGTCGGGTAGCGCTCGCTCGTCCCTTCGCTCGTCACAGGGGTCATCGTGCCAGCCGGGCGGTCGTGTAGCGCGCACGGCCCGCCAGATCCTCGTGGTCGCGCACGTCGGCCCACCGGCCGGTCCCCGCGAGCACCCCGGGAGCGGACTCGCCCTGCACGTCGGCGTGCTCGAAGCCGAGCACCCCGCCGGGACGCAGCAGCTCCGCGGCACGCCGCTCGAGGACCCGGATCGCGTCCAGGCCGTCGGCGCCGGAGAAGAGCGCGAGGTGCGGGTCGTGGTCGCGGGCCTCGGGCGCCACCGACTCCCACGCCTCCAGCGGGATGTACGGCGGGTTGCAGGTGACCACGTCGACGGTGCCGAGGAGGTCGTCGAAGACGGTCGCGAAGTCGCCCTGGCGCAGGTCGACGCCGGTGCCGGCGAGGTTGCGCTCGGCCCAGGCGTACGCCGGCTCGTCCAGCTCGACCGCGTGGACCTCGAGGTCGGGCCGCTCGTCGGCGAGCGCCTTGGCGACCGCGCCCGACCCGGTGCAGAGGTCGATCGCGACGCCGCCCTGCGGGGCGACCTCCACCGCCCACCCGGCGAGCAGCTCGGTCTCCGGCCGCGGCACGAACACCCCGGGGCCGACGGCGAGCTCGACGTAGCGGAAGAACGCGACCCCGGTCAGGTGCTGCAGCGGCTCGCGGCCGGCCCGGCGGCCGACGAGTGCGGCGTACTCCCCCGCGGCGACCTCGGGGACGTCGTCGACCAGCACCAGACCCGCCCGCGTCGTACCGAGGACGTGCGCGAGGAGCTCCGCGGCGTCGTGCTCGGGGCTCGCGACCCCCGCCTCGCGCAGCCGCCCGGTGGCCGCGCGGAGCAGCTCGCGGCGATCGCTCACTGCTCGAGGGCTTCGAGCCGCGCCGCGAGATCGGCCTCCACGCAGGAGTCGAGCACCGGCTGGAGGTCGCCGTCGAGCACCTGGTCGAGGTTGTAGGCCTTGTAGCCGGTGCGGTGGTCGGAGATGCGGTTCTCCGGGAAGTTGTAGGTGCGGATCCGCTCGGAGCGGTCGACGGTGCGGACCTGGCTGCGCCGGGCCTCGCCGGCCTCGGCGTCGGCGGCCTCCTGGGCGGCTTGGAGGAGCCGCGAGCGCAGGATGCGCAGGGCCTGCTCCTTGTTCTGGAGCTGGGACTTCTCGTTCTGGCAGCTGACCACGATGCCGGTCGGCAGGTGGGTGATCCGGACCGCCGAGTCGGTGGTGTTGACGCTCTGGCCGCCCGGTCCGCTGGAGCGGAAGACGTCGATGCGCAGGTCGTTGTCGTCGATCTGCACGTCGACCTGCTCGGCCTCGGGCAGCACCAGGACGCCCGCGGCACTCGTGTGGACACGCCCCTGGGACTCCGTGACCGGCACCCGCTGGACGCGGTGCACGCCGCCCTCGAACTTGAGCAGGGCGTACGGCGCCTCCCCCGGCTCGGGCGTGCCCTTCGCCTTCACGGCGACCGTGACGGACTTGTAGCCCCCGAGGTCGGACTCGGCCGCGTCGAGGACCTCGACCTTCCAGCCACGGGCCTCGGCGTACCGGGTGTACATGCGCAGCAGGTCGCCGGCGAACAGCGCCGACTCCTCGCCGCCCTCCCCCGACTTCACCTCGAGGATCGCGTCCTTGTCATCCGCCGCGTCGCGGGGCACGAGCAGCCGGCGGAGCCGCTCCTCGGCCTCGTGCCGCCGGCCGGTCAGGGACTCGGCCTCCTCGGCGAACGCCGGGTCCTCGCTAGCGAGCTCGCGGGCGGCCTCGATGTCGTCACCGAGCTGCTGCCACTCCCGCCAGGCACCGATGATGGAGGACAGCGCGGCGTACCGCTGGTTGAGCTGCTTGGCCAGCCGAGCGTCGGCGTGCGTCTCGGGCTCGGCGAGGCGGCCCTCCAGCTCGGTGTGCTCGGCGAGCATCCCCTCGACCGCTTCGAACATCGTCACCCTCTCCTGCTGCGCCGGTGGAAATACAGAACGCCGGTCCCCGCACGTGGCGGGAACCGGCGCTCGGAGGCAGCTACTTCTTGGCGTCAGCGGCCTTCTTGGCGTAGCGGGCCTCGAAGCGGGCGACGCGGCCGCCGGTGTCGAGGATCTTCTGCTTGCCGGTGTAGAACGGGTGGCACTGCGAGCAGACGTCGGCGTGGATCGTGCCCGAGGTCGCGGTGCTGCGGGTGGTGAACTGAGCGCCACAGGTGCAGGTCACCTGGGTCTCGATGTAGTCCGGGTGGATGTCCTTCTTCATGGTGTCCTCTCATGGCCGCCGGGTCGCCTCCCCCCTTCGAGGAGTGCGTGAACCGGGACCGACAGACGATTGTGACATGGGAGGGAACGTCGCGGTAATCCGCGGCATTCCCGCTCGGTCACCGCTCAGGAGCGGCGTCGGGCGAAGGCCGGCACGATCCGCGGGAGCTCGCCGGCGTCGGCGGGGTCGACCTCGCCGGACGGCTCCGGGCTCGTCTCTCGGGTGACCGCGGGGGCCGGGACCGGCTCGAGGGCGCGAGGGGTGGGGACCGGGACCGGGGTGCGGGTGATCGGGATCGGCGTGACGGTCGGGACCGAGGCGGACTGCTGCGGCAGCCGGACGGTGACCGTCGTACCGGCACCCTCCTCGGAGGAGAAGAGGACGCTGCCCTGGTGCTTGTCGACGATCGTCTGGGTCATCCGGACCCCCAGGCCGGTGCCGGCGATCTCGTTGGTGACCGCGTTGGAGGCGCGGAAGAAGCGGGTGCCGAGCCGGTCGATCTCCGACGCGGGGATGCCGATGCCCTCGTCGGTGACGGCCACGGCGACCTCGGCGCCGTCGGCTCGCAGCTCGACCCGGACCCGGCCGTCGTCGTGGCTGAACTTCACGGCGTTGGTGACCACGTTGAGGAACGCGCGGTGCAGCATCGCCCGGTCGGCGAGCACCGCGACCGGCGCCACGGGCGTGACCACCCCGATCTCGATACCCCGCCGGGCCGCGGTGATCTTGACGTCCATGACAACCTCGCGGACCAGGCCGGTGAGGTCGATGACCTCCATCTGGCTGGCCCGGCCCTCGGCCTGCGACAGCGTGAGCAGGTCGTCGATGAGCATCTTGAGGCGGGCGACGTTGCGGCGGGTCGCCTCCAGCATCCGCTCGTGGCGGGGCTCGAGGGCGTCCTCGAACTCCTCGGCCACCATCTCCAGGTAGCCGCTGATCGTGGTCAACGGGGTGCGGAGCTCGTGCGAGACGTTGGAGACGAAGTCGTCCTTGGCGGTGTCGAGGGTCCGCATCTCCTTCTGGATCCACACCTCGACCGCCTTGGCCCGCGACTGGGCGTCGGCCAGGTCGTTGATCGCCTGCGCGATCGCCTGGACCTCCTTGGGCCCGGCCGGCTTGGCGCGTACGTCGGGCTCGTCGCGCATCCGCGAGACGACCTTCTCGAGGTCGAGCAGCGGCTGGGAGAGCTCGGCCATCAGCTTGCGGCGCGACCGCGCCACCACGAAGTAGCCGACCAGCGCGACCGCCAGGACGGCGAGCGCGGTGCCCTTGAGCAGCCAGGACATGGCGTCGGTCGAGCTCCGGACCCGGCTCTCGAGCGCCTCGGTGGTGGCCCGGTTGGCCGCGCGGAGGTCGTCGAACGCGGCCGTGCCCTTCCGGATCTCCGCGCCCGACGCGGGGGTCCCGCCCTCGGCATCCATGCGCGGACCGGCGTACTCGGCGATCCAGGTCTGCGCGGCCCGCTCCTGGCCCTCGGCCAGTGCGGTCAGCTCGCGGTCGCCGGCGGCGTACTCGCGGACGGTCTGCTCGTGGGCGGGCAGCTGGACCAGCGCCTGCTGGTAGTCGTCGGCGGCGGACCCGCGCCCGGTGCTCGACCAGGCCTCGACCGCGGCGGACATGCTCGTCAGGTCCTGGAGCACGGCCTGGTTGGACGCGACCGCGGGCCGGAGCTCGTCGTCGAGGCGATCGACCGCTGCCCCGGACACGGCGATGCCGACGATCGCGACCAGGGTCATCAACCCCGCGACCACGGCGACCCGCGCCAGGACGGGCGCCACCAGGCGGGTCACCGGACGGCCACTCATGGTTCGGTCACACCCCCCAGTGCACGACGAACGAATCCCACGACGGCGCGCCGGATCGCGCGCCGCATCCCCTCATCCGAGACTACCGTCACAGCGGCGTCCCGGAGGCCGAACGGCCAGCCGGACCAGTCAGCCGGAGCGGGTCAGCAGGGCCTGGACCCGCGAGGCCAGCTCGCGGGGGCTGAACGGCTTGGTGATGTAGTCGTCGGCGCCGGAGTCGAAGCCGGTCTCGACGTCGGACTCCTGCGCACGGGCGGTCAGCAGGATCACGGGCAGGTCGGCGAGCGCGGGGTCGGCGCGGATCGCGCGGATGGCATCCAGGCCGGACACCCCCGGCATCATGACGTCGAGCACGGCAAGGTCGGGACGCTCCGCCTGGCAGGCGTCGATCGCCGCCGCGCCGTCGGCCACGGCGACCACGTCGTGGCCGAGGGTCGAGAGCTTGAACTCGACGAGCTCGCGGATGTCGACGTCGTCGTCCGCGACCAGGATCCGGGCCACGCGGCCCCCTTTCGATTGCTGTGCGGGGGCAGCCTAACGCGCTCCCCTGTCGATTGCGGGAACCGCCGCCCGTCGTGCGGACCCCGCTAGTCCTCGCGGCCCGGGACCGTCGGCGTGGTCTTCTGGACCTGCATGAGGAACTCGATGTTCGTCTGCGACTTCTTCAGCCGCTCGAGCAGCAGCTCGAGGGCCTGCTGGCCGTCGAGGGACGACAGCAGCCGGCGCAGCTTCCAGATGATGGCGAGCTCGTCCTGGCTCATCAGGAGCTCCTCGCGCCGGGTGCCGGACTGGACCGCGTCGATGGCCGGGAAGAGCCGCTTGTCGGCGAAGTCGCGGCGCAGGCGGATCTCCATGTTGCCGGTGCCCTTGAACTCCTCGAAGATCACCTCGTCCATCTTCGAGCCGCTCTCGATCAGCGCCGTCGCGAGGATCGTCAGCGAGCCGCCGTCCTCGATGTTGCGGGCCGCGCCGAAGAACTTCTTCGGCGGGTAGAGCGCCGCGGAGTCGACGCCGCCGGACAGGATCCGGCCGCTGGCGGGAGCCGAGAGGTTGTACGCGCGGCCGAGTCGGGTGATGCCGTCGAGCAGCACGACCACGTCGTGGCCGAGCTCCACGAGACGCTTGGCGCGCTCGATCGCGAGCTCGGCGACCGTGGTGTGGTCGCTGGCCGGCCGGTCGAAGGTCGAGGAGATGACCTCACCCTTGACCGAGCGCTCGAAGTCGGTGACCTCCTCGGGGCGCTCGTCGACCAGGACCACCATGAGGTGGCACTCGGGGTTGTTGGTGGTGATCGAGTTGGCGATCGACTGCATGACCATCGTCTTGCCCGCCTTGGCCGGGGACACGATGAGGCCGCGCTGGCCCTTGCCGATCGGCGCCGCGATGTCGATGACCCGGCCGATCAGGTTGTCCGGCCCGGTCTCGAGGCGCAGCCGCTCCGAGGGGTAGAGCGGGGTCAGCTTGGCGAACTCGACGCGGTGCTTGGCGGTCTCGGGGTCGGCGCCGTTGACGGCGTCGATCCGGACCATCGGGTTGAACTTCTCCTTGCGCTCACCCTCCCGCGGCTGGCGCACCTGCCCGACGAGCGCGTCACCGCGGCGCAGGCCGTACTTGCGCACCATCGAGAGCGACACGTAAACGTCGTCGGCGCCGGCGAGGTAGCCGCTGGTGCGGACGAAGGCGTAGTTGTCGAGCACGTCGAGGATGCCGGCCGCGGGGACCAGCACGTCGTCCTCGAGGATCGTGGTGTCCGGCTCCGTGCGCTGACCGGTGCGACCCGAGCGGTCCCGGCCGCGGCGCCGGCGGTTGCGCCGGCTGCCCTCGCCGTCGCCGTCGTCGTCGCCCTGCTGGTCGCCCTGCTGGTCGGCCGGCTGGTTGCCCTTGGGGTCGTTCCGGGCGTCGTTCTTCTGGTCGTTCTTCTGGTCGTTCTTGTTCTGGGGCTGCTGCTGACCCTTGTTCTGGTCACCGCCCTTGCCCTGCTGGTTGGCCTGCTGGTTGCCCTGCTTCTGGTCCTGCTTCGCGCGCTGGCCACCCTGCTGCCGGTCCTGCTGCCGGTCACGCTGCTGGCGATCCTGCTGCTGGTCGCGCTGCGGGCGGTCCTGCTGCGGCTCGGACCGCTGCTCCGGCTGGTCCTGCTTAGGCCCGTCCTGGTCCGGCTGGTCCCGCTTCGGCTCGTCCCGCTTCGGCTCGTCCCGCTTGGGCCGGTCCTGCTTCGGCTGGTCCTGCTTCGCCTGGTCCTGCTGGGGGCGGCCGCCGCCCGACTGGTGGGCCTTGATCGCCTCGACCAGCTGGGCCTTCTTCATCGAGCCCGCGCCCGGGATCCCCAGGCCGCCGGCCATCGACTTCAGGTCGGCCAGCAGCATGGAGTTGAGCCCTCCACCGCGCTTCTTGGCGGTCTGCCCCTGGGGCTGGTCGCCGGTGTCGCCGGTGGTGGCTTCGATCGTTTCCGTCACGTGAGGTCCTTCCCACGTATCAGCGCCGTACCGGCCTGGAGCCGTCGGCGTGGGGTCAGGTTCCCTCGGCCGCCGGGGCACACCAAGCGGGGCCGCACCAGGACGAGGGAGAGATGCGCCCAACCCTGGGACCAGAGCTCGGCGCGCCCACAACATACACCCGCGTCGGCGCCGGTGTGGCATCCGGCACGCGTGACGGGACCACGCTCAGAGGAGGACGGCGCCGTCCCGGTCGACGGTGAGGTGGTGGCTGGTCCAGCCGTCGGGGCAGCGGGCCCGGAGCGCGGCGGCGCCCGAGGCGTCGGTGAAGGCCAGGACGGTGGGTCCGGCGCCCGACACCACGGCGGGCACCTGGTCGTCGCGCAGCTCGTCGACCAGGGCGAGCGAGTCGGCCATCGCGGGGCGCCGGTAGGACTGGTGCAGGTAGTCGCGGGTCGCGCGCCACAGGTGCTCCGGCTGACCCGCGAGGGCCGCGACCAGCAGCGCCGTACGCCCGGCGTCGGCGGCGGCCTCGGCGTGCGGGACCCGGGCGGGCAGCAGGCCGCGGGCGACCGCGGTCGAGACCGGCGTCGGCGGCACGAAGACGACCACCTCGACGCGCGGGTCGACCGCCGAGCCGACGGAGTAGAAGCCGCCCTCGCCCTCGGGCGGGGTGTCCTTGCCGGAGATCGTGAAGCCACCGTAGAAGGCGGGCGCGACGTTGTCCGGGTGACCCTCCAGCCGGGCGGCGAGGCGGAAGAGCGCGTCGTCGTCCACGAGCAGCGCGCCGCCCGCGACCAGTCCGCGGGCCAGCACGACACCCGCGACGATCGCCGCCGAGGAGGAGCCGAGGCCCCGGGCGTGCGGGACGACGTTGGTGCAGGACAGCCGCAGGCCGGGCGGCTGCTCCCCCAGCGCCTCGAACGCCGCGCGCATCGAGCGGACGACGAGGTGCGACTCGTCGCGCGGCACGTCCTCGGCGCCCGCACCGGTGACCTCGATGACCAGGCCGTCGGGCCGGACCTCCGCCTCGAGCTCGTCGTGGAGCGAGAGCGCGATGCCCAGCGCGTCGAAGCCGGGGCCGAGGTTGGCCGAGGTCGCGGGCACGCGGACCCGGACGGCCCCCTCGACGAAGGTCACCACCCGCGGCCTCAGGCGAGTCCGGCCGCCGCGGCGGCAGCCGCGACGTCGGCGTCCACGACGGTGTCGACGATGGTGCCGCCGCTCTCGGTGAAGCCCTCGAGCGCGGTCACCGTGTCCTTGAGGCCGTGGCCGGTGACGGTGATCGCGACGGTCGCGCCGCGGTAGGACTCGCCGCCGGCGAGCTCCTGCAGCAGCCCGGCGATCCCGGCCGCCGAGGCGGGCTCGACGAAGACGCCGTCCCGCGAGGCGAGCTCGCGCTGCGCCGCGAGGATCTGCCCGTCGCTGACCGAGGCGAAGCGGCCGCCGGACTCGTCGCGGGCCGCCTCGGCGAGCTTCCACGAGGCCGGGTTGCCGATCCGGATGGCGGTGGCGCGGGTCTCCGGGTCCGGGAACGGCTCCCCGGTCACCAGCGGCGCCGCGCCCTCGGCCTGGAAGCCGCGCATGATCGGCTTCTTGGTCGCCATCCCCCAGCCGGCGTACTGCGTGTAGCCGAGCCAGTACGCCGAGATGTTGCCGGCGTTGCCGACCGGCAGCAGGTGGTAGTCGGGGGCGTCGCCGAGGAGGTCGCAGATCTCGAACGCCGCGGTCTTCTGCCCCTCGAGGCGGACCGGGTTGACGGAGTTGACCAGCGCCACGGGGTAGTCCCAGGAGAGGCCCTTGGCCATCGCCAGGCAGTCGTCGAAGTTGCCGCGCACCATGATCACCTGGGCGCCGTGCAGGATCGCCTGGGCCATCTTGCCGGCGGCGATCTTGCCCTCGGGCACCAGGACGAGCGGCTTCAGCCCGGCCTTCGCGGCGTACGCCGCCATCGAGGCCGAGGTGTTGCCGGTCGACGCGCAGACGACGGCCTCGGCGCCGTCGTGCTTGGCGACCGAGATCGCCGCGGTCATGCCGCGGTCCTTGAAGGAGCCGGTCGGGTTGTTGCCCTCGACCTTGAGCCACACCTCCGCGCCGGTGAGGCCGGAGAGCCACTCGGAGAAGACCAGCGGGGTGCCACCCTCGCGGAGCGTGATCGCGGCGGTGCCCTCGGGGATCTCGAGCAGCGGGCGGTACTCCTCGATCACGCCGCGCCACTGGTGGGTGCGGGAGGTCGGCGGGCTGATCACTCGGTGGCTCCTTCGACGCGCATGACGGAGGTGACCTCGCGGACGGCGTCCATGCCGCGCAGGGTCTCGACGGTGGCGGACAGCTGGGCGTCGGTCGCCTCGTGGGAGACGACGACGAGCTGGGCGTCGGCGTCGCGGCCCTCTTGGCGGACGGTCTGGATCGAGACGCCGTGCTCCGCGAACGCCATCGCGACCGACGCGAGCACGCCCGCGCGGTCGTCGACGTCGATCGCGACGTGGTAGCGGGTGACGGTCTCCCCCATCGGCAGCACGGCGCGGTCGGCGTAGGCCGACTCGCCCGCGCCGCGGGTCCCGGCGAGCCGGTTGCGGGCGACCGTGACGAGGTCGCCGAGGACGGCGGACGCGGTCGGCGCGCCACCGGCGCCCGGGCCGTAGAACATCAGCTGGCCGGCGGCCTCGGACTCGACGAAGACCGCGTTGAAGGCCTCGCGCACCGACGCCAGTGGGTGGGACCGCGGGATCATCGCCGGGTGGACGCGGACGGCGACCGAGTCGTCTCCCCCGGGTCCGGTCCTGAGCTCCGCGATGGCGAGGAGCTTGACGACGCTGTTCATCTCGACCGCGGACTGGACGTCGGCCGCGGTGACCTCGGTGATGCCCTCGCGGTAGACGTCGGAGGCGGTCACCCGCGAGTGGAACGCGAGCGAGGCGAGGATCGCGGCCTTCGCGGCGGCGTCGAAGCCCTCGACGTCGGCGGTCGGGTCGGCCTCGGCGTACCCGAGCTCCTGGGCCTCCTCGAGCGCCTCGGCGAAGCCGGCGCCGGAGGAGTCCATCTTGTCGAGGATGAAGTTGGTGGTGCCGTTGACGATGCCGAGCACCCGGGTCACCCGGTCGCCGGCCAGCGACTCGCGCAGCGGGCGCAGGATCGGGATCGCGCCGGCGACGGCGGCCTCGTAGTAGAGGTCGCGGCCGACCTTCTCGGCGGCCTCGAAGAGCGTCGGGCCGTCCTCGGCGAGGAGCGCCTTGTTGGCGGTCACGACCGACTTGCCGCTCTCGAGCGCGGCCAGGATCAGCGACCGGGCGGGCTCGATGCCGCCGATCACCTCGACCACCAGGTCGACGTCGTCGCGCGTGACGAGCGCCGTCGCGTCGGTCGTGAGCAGCCCCTCGGGCACCTCGACCTCGCGCGGCGCGTCGAGGCGGCGTACGGCGACGCCGGCCAGCTCCACCGGCGCGCCGACCCGGGCGGCGAGGTCGCCCGCCTGCTCACCGAGCAGCCGCACCACCTGCGAGCCGACCGAGCCGCAGCCCAGCACCGCCACCCTCACTGCATTTCCTGGGGTGAGCTTGTCGCTCTCCATTACTGATCACCCATGTCCGTTGCGAGCAGATCGTCCTCAGTCTCGCGGCGTACGACGACGCGCGCGACCCCGTCCCGCACCGCGACCACCGGGGGCCGCAGCGCGTGGTTGTAGTTGGAGGCCATCGAGCGACAGTAGGCACCCGTGCCCGGGACCGCCAGCAGGTCGCCGGACCGGAGGTCCCCGGGGAGGAACTCGTCCTTGACCACGATGTCGCCGGCCTCGCAGTGCTTGCCGACCACGCGGGACAGCACCGGCGGTGCGGCGGAGTCGCGGGAGGCGAGCGTGCAGGAGTAGTCGGCGTCGTAGAGGGCGGTGCGGATGTTGTCGCTCATCCCGCCGTCGACGCTGACGTAGGTGCGCACCGCGCCCCCGTCGAGCTGCACGTCCTTGACGGTGCCGACGGTGTAGACGGTGCACATCGCGGGCCCGACGATCGCGCGGCCGGGCTCGATCGACAGCCGCGGCTCGGGGATGCCGAGCGCGCGGCACTCGTGCTCGACGATCTTGCTCATCTCGGTCGCGAGCTGCGCCGGGTCGCTCGGGTCGTCCTGGGTCGTGTAGGCGATGCCGAAGCCGCCGCCGAGGTCCATCTCGGGCAGCGCGACGCCGAGCTCGTCGCTGACCCGCGCCTGGAGGGCGAGCACCCGGCGGGCCGCGACCTCGAACCCGGAGGAGTCGAAGATCTGGCTGCCGATGTGGGAGTGCAGGCCGAGCAGCTCGAGCCCCGGCGTCGCGAGGACCCGGCGTACCGCCTCGAAGGCCTGGCCGTTGCTGATCGAGAAGCCGAACTTCTGGTCCTCGTGGGCGGTGGCGATGTACTCGTGGGTGTGCGCCTCCACGCCGGCGGTGACGCGGACCATGACGCGGGTGCTGAGGCCGTCGGCGGTGATCGAGGCGAGCCGCTCGATCTCGTCGAAGGAGTCGACGACGATCCGGCCGACGCCGGCGGCCACCGCACGGCGCAGCTCCATGAGCGTCTTGTTGTTGCCGTGGTAGCCGATCCGCGCCGGGTCGAAGCCGGCCCGCAGCGCGACGGTCAGCTCGCCGTTGGAGCAGACGTCGAGGCACAGCCCCTCCTCCTGCACCCACCGCGCGACGGCGGTGCAGAGGAAGGCCTTGCCGGCGTAGAAGACGTCGTACGCCGCGAACGCGTCGCGGAAGGCCCGCGCCCGGGAGCGGAAGTCGTCCTCGTCGAGGACGTACGCCGGGGTGTTGACGTCGGCGACGAGCTCGGGGAGCGCGAGGCCGCCGACGTGGAGCTCGCCGTCGACCTTGTGCGCGGTCTGCGACCAGAGGTGCTGGACCAGGGCGTTGGGGTCGGCGGGGGGCTGCAGCCATGCGGGGCCGCGGAGCGCCCCGGGCGCGTGCGCCCAGCCTGCTTCGTGGGACATCTACATGCGCTCCGGGGCGGAGACGCCGAGGAGACCGAGGCCGTTGGCGAAGACGGTGCGGGCCGCGGCGACCAGAACGAGGCGCGCCTCGTTGACCGGCGCCACCGGCTCGTCGCCCTGGGGCAGCATCCGGCACTCGCGGGTGTCGTACCAGCGGTTGAAGACCGCGGTCATGTCTTCGAGGTAGCGGGCCACGCGGTGGGGGTGGCGCAGCTCGGCGGCGCTGGCCACGACCCGCGGGAACTCGGCGAGCGACCGGAGCAGCTCGCCCTCCTTCTCGTGGGAGAGCAGCGCCGGGTCGAACTGCTGCGGCATCGACATGCCGAGCTCGGCCGCGTTCTCCATCATCCGGCAGGTCCGGGCGTGGCCGTACTGCACGTAGTAGACGGGGTTGTCGTTGGAGGCCTTGGTGATCTCGGCGACGTCGAGCACGAGGGGCGAGTCGGCCGGGTAGCGCGCGAGCGAGTAGCGCAGCGCGTCGGTGCCGATCTCGTCGATCAGCTCCTCGAGCGACACGATCTCGCCGGCCCGCTTGGAGAGCCGGACCTCCTGGTCGCCGCGGACGATCTTCACCAGCTGCCCGATGAGGACCTCGATGTTGCGGTCGGGGTCGTCGCCGGCGCAGGCGGCCATGGCGCGCAGCCGCCCGACGTACCCGTGGTGGTCGGCGCCGAGCAGGTAGATGCACCGGTCGAAGCCGCGCTCGCGCTTGTTGACGTAGTAGGCGGTGTCGCTGGCGAAGTAGGTGAGCTCGCCGTTGGACCGGATCAGCACCCGGTCCTTGTCGTCGCCGAAGTCGGTGGTCCGCATCCAGAGCGCGCCGTCGGCGTCGAAGAGGTGGCCCTGGGACCGGAGCTTCTCGAGCCCGGCGGCGACGTCGTTGCTGTCGTGGAGGCTGCGCTCGGAGAACCACACGTCGAAGTGGGTGTTGAAGCGGTCGAGCTGCTCCTGCTGCTGGGCGAGCTGCAGCGCGTAGCCCTTCTCCCGGAAGGCGACGAGCCGCTCGTCCGCGGGCAGGTCGAGGATGGCCGGGTCCGCGTCGACGATCTCCTGGGCCAGGTCGGCGATGTAGCCGCCGTGGTAGCCGTCCTCGGGCGTGGGCTGCCCGAGCGCGGCGGCCTCGATCGAGGCGCCGAAGAGGTTCATCTGGTTGCCGCGGTCGTTGATGTAGAACTCGCGGGTCACGGTCGCACCGGCGGCCTCGAGCACCCGCGCGATCGCGTCGCCGACCACGGCCCAGCGGGTGTGGCCGAGGTGCAGCGGGCCGGTCGGGTTGGCCGAGATGAACTCGACGTCGATCTTCTCGCCGTGGAGCGAGTCGGTGACGCCGTACGACGCGCCGGCCGCGACGACCTGCTCGGCGATGACGCCCTGGGCGCCGGCCGAGACCGAGATGTTGAGGAAGCCCGGCCCGGCGATGTCGACGGCGTCGATCCCGTCGGCCTGCAGCAGGCCCGTCTGGACGAGCTCGGCGAAGGCGCGAGGGTTGAGCCCGGCCTTCTTGCCCAGTTGGAGGGCGACGTTGGTGGCGTAGTCGCCGTGCTCCTTCGATCGCGGGCGCTCCACCGTGACACTCGTCGGGACGCCGTCCGGCAGGGTGATCGCACCCTCGTCGGACAGCGTCGTCAGGACGTCGACGATCGCGGTGGAGAGCTGCTCGGGAGTCACCCGGCAAGGGTATCGGCGCCCGGCGCTCGCCCTTGCATCGATATCCGCGGTGGGACGGGCCGGGCCGGGCGCAGCCCGATTGCACCTGTCCCGCGCGTCGGCTGTAGGGTTCTGCGCAGTCCCGTGACGGCCCGCCGTCGACGGGGCGATGCCTCCGTAGCTCAGGGGATAGAGCACTGGTTTCCGGTACCAGGTGCCGCAGGTTCGAATCCTGCCGGAGGCGCCCCTTCTCCTCACCGGACGATCCCTGGCCGTAACCGCCCTCCCCGCCGTGCGTTGCACGAGCATGGCGATGGTGCTCGGTGCGATGGCGGCGGTGGCGATCCTCTGGCTGATGCTCGGGCTGCTGGCCCGGCCGGCGAGCAACGACAGGCGCGCCCGGGACGTCCCGTCGTCGCCGGTGCACCTGCCCCGGCAGCGGGCCACCTCGCCGCGGTCGGTCGTCACCCGCGCCTCCCGTGCCACCCTGGCCCCGGTCGCGGCTCCGGTCGCGGGCGACCTGGTGGCGCTGCTCCGCGACGAGGTCTCGGCGTCCGAGGCCGAGCGGGTGCTCGCGCTGGCCGCGTCCCACCGGCTCCCCGACGAGCTGCTGACCCGCTGGGCGGACCGCTTCGGGGTCCAGCGGATGATCCTCGCCGTCGACTCCGGGGTCGCCGAGCGCGCCATGCGGCGACACCTGGCCGACAGGACGCAGCCGGACTGGGCGGCCCTCAAGGTCTTCGCCGACCTCGCCCGGGTCAAGGAGCGGATCGCGGCCGCCGACAGCCGCTGACCTCCGGCCGGGGCGTCACCAGACGCGGGCGGCGTACTCCACGAAGTTGCGGCCCATGACCTTCTCGATCCGCGACCACGAGTGGCCGCGCTGCTCGAGCAGGTCCACCAGCCGGTGGAACTGCTCGACGCCGCGCAGGTCCTCGACGAAGGGCAGCGTGTCCGCGCGCTCCCCCGCAGCCCCGACGCCGGCCGCGGCCCGCTGCGCCACGTGCTCGGCGAGGGTCGCGCGGTAGCCGTCGAGGTCGTCGATCCCGGTGACGGTGCCGTCGGTGCCGATGCCGACGGCGTCCTCGCCGCAGACGTCGATCGCGTGCTCGAGGTGGGCGACGACGTCGGCGGCCGTGGCGTGACCGGTCGGGCTGAGGAACGGCATGAAGTAGATGCCGACGAAGCCGCCGCCGTCGGCCACCAGCCGCAGCTCCTCGTCGGTCTTGTTGCGCGGCACGTCGACGATCGCCCGGCAGCCGGTGTGGTTGATCGAGACCGGCGTGCGCGACGCCGCGATCGCGTCGAGGCAGGTCCGCTCACCGCTGTGAGAGAGGTCGACCATCATCCGGGCGTCGTTGAGGGCCGCCACGACCTCGCGACCGTACGGCGTGAGCCCGCGGTTGCCCGGCGCCATCGACCCGTCCCCGAGGTGGTTGGCCTGGTTGTAGGTCAGCTGGATCACGCGGACGCCGGCTCGCTGGAAATGCGCCACCCGGTCGAGGTCGTCGCCGATCGCGAGACCGTTCTGGAAGCCGTAGACCACCCCGACCCTGCCCTCGGCCCGGGCCCGGTCGATGTCGCCGGCCTCCAGCACCTGGGTCAGGTCGTCGGGGTGCTCGGCCAGCAGCCGGTCCCAGGTCTCGATCTCGTGGAGCGTGTGGGCGTAGGGCTCGACGTCGCCGACGGTGTAGCCGAGGGTGATGGTGATCGCGGTCAGGCCGCTGGCGTGCGCGTCGGCGATCGTGCGCTCGTCGATGGTGATGAAGTCGCTGCCCGGCTCGAGCCGAGCGGCCGCGGCGCGGGAGCGCTCGGCGTTGGGGTTGTCGAGGATCCCGAGCGCGTTGACGATCGTGAGGTCGCGGGTCATCGGTAGTCCTCGCGGAGGTGGCGTACGCCGCGCTTGACGGTCATCCGGATGCGGTCGAGGTGGCGGAGGTCGGCGAGCGGATCGGCGTCGAGGACCACGAAGTCGGCGCGCTTGCCTGGCTCGAGCGTGCCGGTCTGCGCCTCGACGCCGGCGCTGCGGGCGCCGGTCCGGGTGGCGGCGACGAGCACGTCGGCCGCCGGGATGCCCGCGCGCTCGTGGAGGAAGAGCAGCTCGCGGTGGAGCGCGGGGAACGCGTCACCGGCGGGCGTCTCGTAGTCGCTGCCGGTCGAGATCGGCACGCCGGCGGCGTACGCACGGGCGGCGATCTGCGCCGACAGCTCGGCGTGGCCGGCGGCGCGGTCGCGCTCGGCCTCGTCGGCGTCCTCGAGCACGTCCTCGCTCTCCCACATGCTGGCGGTGACGTCGAGGATCGTGCCGCGGGCGGCCATCTCGTCGAGCACGGCGGCGATGCGTGGGTGGTCGGGGTCGACCGAGCCGCGGTCGATCACCGGCTTGTCCTTGTACGTCGGCGACACGTCCTCGTGGGTCTGCCAGGCCAGCAGCGAGGCGTGCGACACCACGTCGACGCCGGCCCGGACGACGTCGAGCGGGAGCGCCGGGAAGACGGCGAGGTGCGCCCAGGAGGCGATCCCCTGCCGGTGGGCCTCGGCGGTGATCGCGGCGACCAGGGCGGGCTCGAGGTCGGCGTAGATCTTCACCGCGCACGCGTGGGTGCCGCGCGCGAGGGCCGTCGCCAGGACGAGGTCGGTGTCGTCGGTGATCGCCTGCATCCACGGCACCTCGCCCGGGGTCTCCCCCTGCGAGACCTGCCAGGTGCGCGGGTCGTCGAAGAAGCTGGGGCCGGCCATCAGCGCGGCGTAGCGGATGTCGGGGCCGGGGATCTCGCCGACCAGGCAGGCCCGGGCCAGGTCGCCGACCTGGCGCAGGTCGTCGGCCATGTCGCGGATCGTGGTCACCCCGCCGTACACCATCCGGCGCAGCCAGGCCTCGGCCTGCGGCCGGTCGGGCGGCGTGGCGAGGTGCTGGTGGGAGTCGACGAGTCCGGGGATGAGGTGCGCGCCGCCGAGGTCGACGACCTCCGCGCCCTCCGGCACGACGAGGTCGCCGGTGGCGACGACGGCCGCGATCCGGTCGTCCTCGACGACGAGGGAACGACCGGGGACGGCGGGGTCGCCGGTGCCGTCGAAGACCGTGACGTCGCGATAGACGACCGGTCGGGTGGTGGGTGACACTGGGCGACCTTATGGCGACCGACCTCGACCTGCCGTGACCGGGCCCTCCTCGGACGTCCTGGTGCTGGACGGCGCCGCGACCGATGCGGCCCTCGACCCGCTGGACGTGCTCCACGCGGTGCGCGCGGCGCTGGCCGCGATCGCCGCCGGGCGGGTCTCCTCGCCGCCGCGGATCGCGGCGCGCACCCCCGACGGGCTGCTGGCCGGGATGCCGGCGTACGTCGCGGACGTCGGCCTCGCGGCCAAGCTGGTGTCGATCTTCGCGGTGCCGGGGGCGGACGGCGCCGACAGCGGCCGCAGCACCCACTTCGGCCTGGTCGCGGTCTTCGACCAGCACGACGGCCGCCCGCTCGCGATCATGGAGGGCGGCCGGATCACGGCCGTGCGCACCGCGGCGTCCGCGACCGTCAGCCAGCAGGCGCTGGCGCCGGAGGCCGAGCGGTTCGCCGTCGTCGGCGCGGGCGTCCAGGCGCGGGCCCAGCTCGACCTGCTCGCCCTGGTCGCGCCGGGCACCGAGGTCGCGCTCGGCACCCGCGACCCGAGGTCGGGCGAGCGGCTGGCGTCGTCGTACCCCGGCGTCCGGGCGACGACGGTCCACGACGCGGTCCGCGAGGCAGAGGCGGTCTTCCTCTGCACGGGCGCGACGACCCCGGTGATCGAGCCGGACTGGCTCGCGCCGCACGCGCACGTGAGCTCGGTCGGCGGCTCGCAGGGCCACGAGGTCGACGCGGCGACGGTCGCCGCCGCCGCCGTGTACGCCGAGTGGCCCGGTGCCGCCGCGGAGCCGCCGCCCGCCGGCGCCCACGAGCTGCAGGGCGTCGAGGGGGTCCGGCTGATCGGGTCGGTGCTCGACGCTCCCCCGCCGCGCTCCGGGCTGACGCTCTACAAGTCGACCGGCCACGCGGCCCTCGACGTCGCCGCCGGTGCGGCGGTGCTCCGCCGGGCGCGTTCCCTCGGGCTGGGGCTGACGCTGACCTTCTAGTCGCTAGTCGCCCCGGCCGGCCCGTGAAAGGGTGAAGCGCCTGCGCGGTGCGGGCGCGGGGAGAGGCCGCGCGAGCACACGGCCGACATCGGGGTCGGCCGTGCGACCAGGCGCCCGCGGAGGTACGACATGAGACGGACCGTGAGCATCGCGACGGCCGCCGGGCTCCTGCTCGGCAGTCTGGCCGTCGCCGGCAGCGTGGTGGCCCTGGGTGGTCAGTCCAGCGACGAGGCCGCACTGGCCCCGACCAGGACGGCGGCCGACCGGGGCATCGAGCGCAAGGTGAACGCGCTGCTGGCGAGGATGACGACCGCGGAGAAGCTGCAGCAGGTGCAGCTGCTCTCCGACGGCCAGATCACCGACGCCGACGCGAAGGCCGGGGTCGGCGGGGTCTTCAGCCTCACCGACCCGGAGAAGATCGACCACTACCAGCGGATCGCGGTCGAGCAGTCGCGGCTGCACATCCCGATCCTCTTCGCCTACGACACCATCCACGGCTACCGGACGATCTTCCCGATCCCGCTGGGCGCCGCGAGCTCCTTCGACCCCGACGTCGCCAAGGCCGACGCCACCATCGGCGCGCGCGAGTCCGCGACGGTCGGGATCAAGCAGATCTACAGCCCGATGGTCGACGTCTCGCACGAGCCGCGCTGGGGCCGGATCGCCGAGGGCGCGGGCGAGGACCCCTACCTCAACTCAGTCATGGCCGCAGCCCGGGTCAAGGGCGCCCAGGGCAACGACTACTCCGCTCGGGACAAGGTCGTCACCAGCGTCAAGCACTACGTCGGCTACGGCCAGCCCGAGGGCGGCCGCGACTACAACACCACCGACATGTCCGAGCAGCGGCTGCGCAACCTCTACCTGCCGCCGTTCAAGGCCGCGATCGACGCGGGCGCGGACACGGTGATGTGCTCCTTCAACTCGATCAACGGCGTGCCGGGGTGTGCCAACTCCTACACCGAGACGACGATCCTCAAGAAGCAGTGGGGCTTCGACGGCTTCATCGAGAGCGACTACACCGCGGTCGCCGAGACCCGCGCCTGCCCGCCCCGCACGCCCGACGAGGGCCCGTGCGGCCACGGCACCGCGGCCGACGGTCCGCAGGCGGCGGCCAACGCGCTGATGGCGGGCACCGACTCGGAGATGGTCAGCACCTACATCCGCGACTACGGCAAGCAGCTGCTGGCCGACGGCCGGATCAGCAGGGCGCGGCTCGACGACGCCGTACGCCGGATCCTGCGGGTGAAGTTCCGCGCCGGCCTCTTCGACCACCCGTACGTCGACCAGACCAAGGCGACCGACCCGGCCAGCTTCCTCACCGACGACGACCGCGCGGCCGCTCGGCAGGCCGCCGGCAAGTCGATGGTGCTGCTCAAGAACGACGAGGACGTCCTGCCGCTCGACCCGTCGAGGTCGACCGCCGTGATCGGGCCGCTCGGCGACAGCGCCCACGACATGCTCGGCCCCTGGTGGGGCAAGGGCGAGGACGACGATGCGGTGAGCGTGCTGACCGGGATCAAGGCGCAGGCCGGCGGCTCGGTGACCTACACGCCCGGCTGCGAGGTCGCGGACGTCGACCCGCCGGACAACACCGTCGCGGGCGAGTGCGGCAGCGACGACGGCTTCGACGCCGCGGTCGCCGCTGCGCAGGGCGCCGACCAGGTCGTGCTCGCGGTCGGCGAGGCGCGCGGCATGAGCGGCGAGGCCGCGTCGCGCTCCGACATCACCCTGCCGGGGCTGCAGGAGGAGCTGATCCGGCGGATCGAGGCCACCGGCAAGCCGGTCGCCGTCGTGCTCTTCAACGGCCGCCCGCTCGACCTGAGCGACGTGGTGGACGACGCCCCGGCGATCCTGGAGGCGTGGTTCCCCGGCGTCGAGGCCGGCAACGCGGTCGCCGACGTGCTGTTCGGCGAGGTCGACCCCGGGGGCAAGCTGCCGGTGACCTTCCCGCAGCGGGTCGGCCAGGTGCCGATCTACTACAACCACGAGCCGACCGGCCGCCCGTGCGACGTGACGCAGAAGTACACGTCTCGCTACCGCGACCTGCGCACCTGCGACCCGCTCTTCCCCTTCGGCTTCGGGCTCAGCTACACCACGTTCGACGTCTCCGACCTGTCGCTGAGCAGGAGCACGATGTCGCGCAGCGGCACGGTGACGGTCTCGATGAAGGTGACCAACACCGGCGACGTCGCCGGCGACGAGGTGGCGCAGCTCTACCTGCACGACCCGGTGGCGAGCATCTCGCAGCCGGTGCGCCGGCTGGTCGGGTTCGAGCGGGTGTCGCTCGACCCGGGTGAGTCGACCACGGTGCAGTTCCACCTCGACCGCGACGACGTCGGCTTCTACGACAACCGCGGGAAGTTCGTCGTGGAGACGGGCCGGATCGACCTCTACGCCGGCAGCGACTCGACCGCGACCGACTCGGCGTCGCTGACCGTCACCCGCTGAGGCCGCTCCACCCGGCGCCCGGCCAGGGTGCTGACCGCGTTGACCCCCACGATCACGGCGATCCCGACGAGCTCGTGGGCGGTCAGCCCCTGGCCGAGCACCACCAGCCCCGCCACCGCGGCGGTGACCAGGTTGAGGCTCATGAAGACGCTGTAGACCTGTCGCGGCACGCGGCGCAGGGCGAGCAGGTCCGCGCCGTACGGCACCACCGAGCAGAGCACGCCGGCGACCAGGGCGAAGCCGATCTCGGGGTGGAAGGCCCGGCCGGTCACGACCAGCCAGGCGAGCAGCGGCAGGCAGATGGCGGTCGACACCAGGGATGCGACGGCGGTGCCCTCGAGCCCGGGCAGCCGCTCACCGAGGGTGCGGTTGACGTGGATGTACGTCGCCCAGCCGCCCGCCGCGCCGAGCGCGAGGCCGACGCCGAGGAGGTCGCTGGACGGTCCCGGCAGGACGAGGACGTAGACGCCGAGTCCGGCGGTGACCGCGAGGGCGAGGTCGCGCCGGGATCCCGATGAGACGAGGGCGACGGCGAGCGGGCCGAGGAACTCGAGCGTGACCGCCAGGGCGACGCCGATCCGGTGGATGGAGCTGAGCAGGCAGAGGTTCATCGCGACGAAGACGACGCCGAGCAGCACCGCCGGCGCGAGCTGCTGGCGGGTGAGGCTGCGCAACCGCGGCCGGGCGACCGGGACGAGGACCAGCGCGGTGACGAGCTGGCGGATCGCGACCACCCCGGGTGCCGACATCGCGTCGACGGCGCGGGCCGCGGCCGCCTGGCCGAAGGGCATGCAGGTGACGCTGACCGACATCAGCGCGACGCCGGTCGCGTGCGCGCGGGTCTCATGGGTCTCGGTCACCTGCCGAGCATCGGGCCGGGGCACTCATGCGCAAAGTGCACGCCACGCGCGAGCCATACACTTCGCGTATGGATGATCCGTCGCTACGGGACCTCCGCGCCTTCGTTGCGGTCGTCGACCACGCGACGTTCACCGACGCCGCGATCGAGCTCGGCGTCTCGCAGGCGTCGGTCTCCCGGGCCGTCGCGCGGCTCGAGTCGTCGCTCGGCGTACCGCTGCTGCGACGTACGTCGCGCTCGGTGTCGCTCACCCCGGCTGGGCGCACGTCGCTGGTGCACGCGCGCGCGGTCCTGGACGAGGTGGACCTGCTGCGCCGGTCGCTGCGGGAGCCGGCGACCACGATGCGGCTCGGCTACGCGTGGGCGGCGCTGGGCCGGCACACCGCGGTCGTCCAGCAGCGGTGGAGGCAGGAGCAGCCGGACACGCAGCTCGAGCTGGTCCACTCGTGGAGCGCGACCTCCGGTCTGGTCGACGGACTCGTCGACGTCGCGATCGTGCGGACCGAGGTGACCGACCCGCGCATCGAGTCCTCCGTCGTCGGCTTCGAGAACCGCTACCTCGCCATCTCCTCCGACGACCCGCTCGCCCAGCGCCGCTTCGTCCGGCTCGGCGACCTCGACGGGCGGGTCGTCGCCGTCGACCCGCGCACCGGCAGCACCCGCCAGCCGCTGCTCGACGTCGCCACCTCGACGCTCGACGTCCGCGGCGTCGAGGAGTGGCTCAACGTCATCGCCTCCGGCCGCGCCGTCGGCATCACCGCCGAGGCCACGAAGTGGGTCCACGCCCGCCCCGGCGTCGCCTACCGACCCGTCCGCGACGCCGACCCTGTCGCCGTCCGCCTCGTCTGGTGGCAGGACTCCCCTCCCCCCGGCCGCGCCGCCCTCCTCCAGATCCTCCGCGAGGCGTATGCGCGCTGAGACGTCTCGCTGGTTGAGGTGCGAAGGCGCTCTGGCGCCTGAGCCTCGAAACCCCGGAAGGCCAACTAGCGCCTGGTGTCCTGGGATCCGACTGTTGGCGTCCTCCCGTCGGCGCCAGTGTTCGCACCTATCGGGACGACGCCGACCTGCGGTCGAAGCAGGCGGCCGGCGCACGGTCGGCTGCACACGGTGGTTGAGGTGTGAGGAGCGCCAGCGACGAGCCTCGAAACCACCACCCCGCAGCGGGACCGCAGATCGGTCGGAAAGAAATCTTCGAAAGTTGTCCACATCCCGTTCAAGACAAGGGTTCTGAGCATCTCAGTGTCGGTGGCCAGTGCTTGAGTGAAGACATGGCAACGACCGCGACTCCCACCCACCGAGTGTCGGTGGCGGTCGCGCACGCCCGCCATGATCTGACCTCGATCGCGGACACTCCGGTCTGGTCGATGAGCGACACCGAAGCCGGCGACGCCCTCGTCGAGCTCACCCGTCTCGAGGCCCAGGTCACCGAGCTCAAGGGCCGCGTGGCCGCGCATGCCGACGAGCAGCAGGTCGGCCAGGACCGCGGAGCCGCCTCGACCGCGGCCTGGCTCGCGCACGAGACGAAGCAGACCCGCCCGGCGATGCACCGGATGGTGAGGCTCGGCCAGGACCTGCAGCGTCACCCCCTCACCCGTGAGGCACTCGCGGCCGCCGTGATCTGTCCCGAGCAGGCGGCGGTGATCCTCCGCTGGGTCGACACCATCCCCGACGAGCACCACGACACGGCGGAGCGGCACCTGCTCGATCTCGCGGCCGAGCACGACGCCAAAGCGCTCAACCGGCTCGGGAAGCGACTCTGGGAGGTCATCGACCCCGATGGCGCCGACGCCCGCGAGGCCGAGATCCTCGAACGCCAGGAACAGGCCGCAGCGCGGGCGATGTACCTCAAGGTCTGGGACGACGGCGACGGCTCCACCTGTGGGGCATTCAAGATGCCGCACCTCGGCGGCGCCGCGTTGCGGAAGATCCTGGCCGCGGTGATGGCCGCCAAGCACCAGAACGCCACCAAGGGCGCCGGCACCGGCCACCTGACCGCCGACAGCACGGGTCCCGAGGCTCAGGGGCAGGCGTTCTACGAGCTCCTGATGCGGTTCCCGAAGAACAAGCTCCCCAAGCTCGGCGGCCTCAACGCCACGCTCCTCGTGACCATCTCCGAGGAGTCGCTGCTGGGGCGGCTCGAGCAGTCCGGGACCATCCTCGACACCGGCGACCGCATCAGCCCCGCGCTCGCCCGGCAGCTGGCGTGCGAGGCCGGGATCCTCCCCGTGGTCATGAACGGCAAGTCCGAAGTGTTGGACCTGGGCCGCGAGCAACGGCTGCACTCCAAGGCCCAACGCATCGCGATCGCCATCAAGCAGCAGGGCCAGTGCGCGACCGAGGGCTGCGACCGCACGAACGGCCTGCACGCTCACCACGTCGTCGAGTGGTCCAAGGGCGGACCCACCGACCTCGCCAACGCCATCGGGCTGTGCCACTGGCACCACATGAGAGCCCACGACACCGGCTACGACATGAACCACCACCCCAGCGGATCGGTCACCTTCCACCGACGCCAATAGACCGGGATCTCGCTACACCACATGCCATCTGCGCATTGGCGGTGGACTCGCCGATGAGCGGGAGCCGCCTAGGGTGGCGACATGGAGCTGATCCGACGTTTCCGTGCCGATCAGTACGCTGACGCACTCTCGTCCTGGACGTGGCTGGACCGCCTCGCTGAGATGACACCGGTGCTGACCAATGTCTTCGGCGACGTGTTCTTGCAGGCACGGGATGGCTCGTTCTGGTTCTTGGACGTGGTTGGCGGGCGCCTGGATCAGGTCTGGTCCGATGCGGCCGCTCTCCAGGCAGACATCAACGATCCCCGGGTACAGGACGAGTACCTGATGGTCGGCTTGGTTCAGGCGGCCGAGGCGGCCGCGTTGGTACCGCGTGATGGTCAGGTGCTGTCGTTCAAGGTTCCGCCAGTTCTCGGTGGAACGCTCGATGCCGAGAACGTCGAGCTCGCCGACTTCGTGGTGTCCGTCAAACATCGCTGGTCAGATACATGAACAGGTGCGAACGCTTCCGCCCGGCACCCAGATCACTGGGCTCACGATCGACTTACGCAATCGCACTCGCCTGCCATTACCCCACGGTTGCGGTCATCTTTCGACGCCTCCATCACGGCCAGCCGGTCAGTACAGGATCGCGCCCACGGGATCGGCGTCCTCCTGCACGATCCAGAGACTCCGCTCACCCGGCATCGGCAGCTGGAGCGTGCGACGTGGGTCTCGTCGATCACGTCGTGGGTGATCTGCGCGTTCAGCAAGGCGTGATGGGCCGACTCGATGTCGAGCACGTCCAGGGCGAGGTCGACATCGACGGGTCCACCATCACTGATGTGCACCAGCACGTCGCCTTCGCCCGCCTGCATGTCGACGACCCGACCGCTGCCCTGGCTGAGCCGGCGGCGCAGTCCGAGCGCCTTCAAGTCCTCTGCCGCGCGCTCGACATCGGGCGTGATCCACATGGCGTGGACCGAGACCGCCGGCGACCCGACGGAATTGCCACCACCACCGAGGGTCTGGTCGATGAGGAACTCGAGCCCATCGCGACCGACGACGCGCAGGGACTCGAAGCCCTCGGTGCGGAAGGGCTCGAGCACCATGCCGGCCGGAGGTCGAACACGCGCGGCGTACGCCGCGAGATCGGGTGTCTCGAAGCCCAGCGACACCTCTCCCTCGACGGCGTCGCGATTGAGCTCGGTCAGGGTGACCCGCCCTCTGCCCAGCTGCAGCTCTGTCCACATTGGGTCGTCGCTGATGGTGGCGGCACCCAGCGCCTGCAGCGTGGCCATCCACACCGGCAGGTGGGCGGTGTGCACGACCGGCCTGACGGTCAGTGGCGGGATCGTCATCGGTCGCCCTCCGCGAGGTAGGCGACCAGGGCCTGCTCCACGAGGGCCGACAGCGAGCTCTCCTCGTCCACCGCCCGGTGCTTCACCGCTCGCACCAGGTCAGGCGGGAGGTAGACGTTGAACTGGACCTTCGGAGGTCGATCCGACATGAACGCATGCTAGCAACCTAGGAAGGTCGAAAGGTGGCTCGCGCGTCACCGTTCGCCCGGACCCCGCTAGGCTGCGGGCACGCCCGTGGCGCAGGAACCCGGTGAGAGTCCGGGGCGGTTCCGCCACTGTGACGTCCGGCCGGACCTTCCGACGAGGCCGGGCGCAGCCAGACACTGGCCGCGGGTGATCCGACCGTTCGACGGGGCGAGAACCCCGAGGAGGAAACCCCTGTGCGCATCGCGCTGCTCTCCACCTCTGACACCGACCTGCTCTCGGCACGCGCCAGCGGCGCCGACTACGTGGTCGCCAATCCGTCCCGGCCGGGGCACCAGTCCATGGCCGAGATCATCGAGGGGTGCGACCTCGTCGTCGGCCGGATCCTCGGCTCTCCGGAGGACCTCTGCTCGGGCTTCACCCGGATCCGGGAGACCGGGATGCCGGTCGTGGTGCTCGGGGGCGAGCAGCAGCCCGACGCCCGGCTGATGGAGCTCTCCAGCGTCCCGGTCGGTACGGCGGCCGAGGCGCACCGCTACCTCGCCGAGGGCGGGCCGGCCAACCTCGCCCAGCTGCACGCCTTCCTCTCGGACACGGTCCTGCTGACAGGTGAGGGCTTCGACCCGCCCGTGACCCTGCCGCAGTGGGGCATGGCTGGCGCGTCCTCCTCGACCGGCGAGCTTCCCCGAGTGGGCGTCCTCTACTACCGCGCCCACGAGATCAGCGGCAACCACGCCTTCGCGCACGCGCTCTGCGATGCGATCGATGCGACCGGTGAGGCGGTCGGCGTACCGGTCTTCGCGGGCAGCCTGCGCGCCGCGCCCGACGAGCTGTACGACGCGCTCGGCACCCTCGACGCCCTCGTCGTGACCGTGCTCGCGGCCGGCGGCAGCGTCCCCGCCGGCGCCAGCGCGGGTGAGGACGACGAGGCCTGGGACGTCGAGCGGATGGCCGCCCTCGACATCCCCGTCCTGCAGGGCCTGTGCCTCACCAGCAGCCGCGCGGAGTGGGAGGCCTCCGACGACGGCGTGAGCCCGCTCGACTCGGCGACCCAGATCGCGATCCCCGAGTTCGACGGCCGGGTCATCACCGCGCCGTTCTCCTTCAAGGAGATCGACGCCGACGGACTGCCCCACTACGTCGCCGACCCCGAGCGCAGTGCCCGGGTGGCCCGGATCGCGGTCAACCACGCGCGTCTGCGCCACGTCGACAACGCCGACAAGCGGATCGCACTCGTGCTCTCGGCGTACCCGACCAAGCACGCCCGCATCGGCAACGCCGTCGGCCTGGACACCCCCGTCTCCGCGATCCGGCTGCTGCGCCGGATGCGCGAGGAGGGGTACGACGTCGGCGGCCTGCCGATGCTCGACCTCCCCGACGACACCGAGGCCGGCGACGCCCTGATCCACGCGCTGATCGACGCCGGCGGCCAGGACGAGGAGTGGCTGACCGACGCCCACCTCACCGAGGCGCACGTGCGGATCACCGCGGAGCAGTACGCCGCCTGGACCGCCGACCTGCCCGCCGCCCTGCGGGACGCGATGACCGAGGCGTGGGGCGCGGCTCCCGGGAAGCTCTTCGTCAACGACAGCAACGAGCTCGTGCTCGCCACCCTGCGCGCGGGCAACGTGGTCATCCTGATCCAGCCGCCCCGCGGATTCGGCGAGAACCCGGTCGCGATCTACCACGACCCCGATCTCGCGCCCTCGCACCACTATCTGGGCGCCTACCGCTGGCTCGAGCACGGCTTCGGCGCCCATGCGGTCGTGCACCTCGGCAAGCACGGCTCGCTCGAGTGGCTGCCCGGCAAGAACGCCGCCTTGTCGGCGTCCTGCGGCACCGACGCGGCGCTCGGCAGCCTGCCGCTGATCTACCCGTTCCTCGTCAACGACCCGGGCGAGGGCGCGCAGGCCAAACGCCGCGCGCACGCCACGATCGTCGACCACCTGGTCCCGCCGATGGCGCGCGCGGAGGCGTACGGCGACATCGCGCGGCTCGAGCAGCTGCTCGACGAGCACGCCAACATCGCCGCGATGGACCCCGCCAAGCTGCCGGCGGTCCGCGGCGAGATCTGGCAGCTCATGCACGCCGCCGAGATGCACCGCGACCTGGGCCTCGACGAGCGTCCCGAGGACGACGACTTCGACGACTTCCTGCTGCACGTCGACGGCTGGCTCTGCGAGATCAAGGACGCCCAGATCCGCGACGGCCTGCACGTGCTGGGCGCTCCCCCGGAGGGCGAGGCACGGGTCAACCTGGTGCTCGCGATCCTGCGCGCGACCCAGGTCTGGGGCGGCGTCGGCAACGCGGTCCCCGGCCTGCGCGCCGCGCTCGGCCTCAAGGACGGCGAGGCGCTGAGCGCCGTCGACGAGATCGAGCAGCAGGCGCGCGAGCTGGTGCACCGTATGGAGGCCGCCGACTGGGACCCCGCCGCCGCGGAGGCGGTCCACGACGACCCGGAGGTCCAGCGCGTGCTGCGCTTCGCGGCCGAGCAGGTCGTCCCGCGACTCCGTCGTACGACGGACGAGATGGGCATGGTGCTGCACGCCCTGGACGGCGGCTTCGTGCCGGCCGGTCCCTCCGGGTCGCCCCTCCGCGGCCTGGTCAACGTGCTGCCGACCGGCCGCAACTTCTACACCGTCGACCCGCGCGCGGTGCCGAGCCGGCTGGCCTGGGAGACCGGTCAGGCGATGGCGGACTCGCTGCTCCAGCGCTACCTGGAGGAGACCGGCGACTACCCGTCCTCGGTCGGCCTCTCGGTGTGGGGCACCTCGGCGATGCGCACCTCCGGTGACGACGTGGCCGAGGTGCTCGCCCTGCTCGGTGTCCGGCCCGAGTGGGACGAGATGTCGCGCCGCGTCAGCGACCTGCGGGTCGTGCCCCTCGACGAGCTCGGCCGGCCGCGCATCGACGTCACGGTGCGGATCTCGGGCTTCTTCCGCGACGCCTTCCCGCACGTGGTCGCGATGCTCGACGACGCCGTGCAGCTGGTGGCCGCGCTCGACGAGCCCGACGACGCCAACTACGTGCGCGCCCACACGGCGGCCGATCTCGCCGAGCACGGCGACGCCCGCCGCGCGACCACGCGGATCTTCGGCAGCAAGCCGGGCTCGTACGGCGCGGGCATCCTGCAGGCGATCGAGTCCGGCAGCTGGCGCGACGACGCCGACCTGGCCGAGGTCTACACGGCGTGGGGCGGCTTCGCCTACGGTCGCGGGCTCGACGGCGCGCCGGCCGCCGACGACATGCGCTCGGCGTACCGCCGGATCAAGGTCGCCGCCAAGAACGTCGACAGCCGCGAGCACGACATCGCCGACTCCGACGACTACTTCCAGTACCACGGCGGCATGGTCGCCACCGTGCGCGCGCTCACCGGCGCGGACCCGAAGGCGTACGTCGGCGACTCCACCTCCCCCGACGCGATCCGGACCCGCACCCTGTCGGAGGAGACCGCACGCGTCTTCCGGGCGCGGGTCGTGAACCCGCGGTGGATCGGCGCGATGCAGCGGCACGGCTACAAGGGCGCGTTCGAGCTGGCCGCGACCGTCGACTACCTCTACGGCTTCGACGCCACCGCGGGTGTGGTGCACGACTGGATGTACGAGTCGCTGGCCAAGGAGTACGTCCTCGACGAGACCAACCGCGACTTCATGACCCGCTCCAACCCGTGGGCGCTGCGCGGCATCGTCGAGCGGCTGCACGAGGCGGCGGACCGGGGGCTGTGGGAGTCGCCGGATCCCGACATCATGGCTGCCATGCAGCAGGTCTACCTCGACCTCGAGGGCGAGCTCGAGGACCGGACCCCCCGTGGTTGAGGGAGCGAAGCGGGTCCGGGTCATCGGGGTCGGCCCGGGCGACCCCGACCAGGTGACGCTCGAGGCCGTCCGCGCCCTGCGCGAGGTCGACTACTTCGTCGTCACCGACAAGTCCGGACGCGGCGGCATGCCCGACCCGCTCGTGCACGCCCGCGAGCGGCTGCTCGACCGGCACCTCGACGCCCCGCCGGTGATCGTCCGGGTCGACGACCCCGAGCGCGAGCGCCGGCCCGACCGCACCGCCACGCAGGAGCAGTACGACGCGGTCGTGGCGCAGTGGCACGAGGCCCGGCGGGCGGCGTACGCCGAGGCGCTCGACGGCCACGAGGGCGTGGCGGGCTTCCTGGTCTGGGGCGATCCGGCCTTCTACGACTCGACGATCCGGATCCTCGACGCGCTGGCCGAGCGGATGGACCTGGAGGTCGACGTCGTCCCCGGCATCTCGAGCATCCAGCTCCTCGCCGCCCGGCACCGGATCGTGCTCCACGAGGTCGGCCAGGCGCTGCACGTCACCAGTGGCCGGCGGCTGATGGAGGCCGTCGAGCAGCACCAGGACAACGTCGTCGTGATGCTCAACCGGGTGATCGAGCTGACCTCCCCGCAGATGGACCTCAGCGACTGGACGATCTGGTGGGGCGGCAACCTCGGGACGCCGCACGAGGAGCTGGTCTCCGGCCGGGTCGGCGACGTGCTGCCCGAGGTGGACGCCGCGCGCGAACGGTTGCGCGAGTCGGTCGGCTGGGTGATGGACATCTTCCTGCTGCGGCGGATGCTCTGATGGGGCACCCGTCCGGGCACACCGTCCTCCTGGTGCCGGTCCCCGAGCTCGAGCCGTTCGTCCGCGAGCGGACGGCCCACCACGACGCGTCCTTCCTCTCCACCGACCCGGACTTCGTGCACGCGCACGTCACCGTGCTCGGCCCGTTCCTGGACGACCCGGCGCCCGCCGACCTCGACCGGGTCGCCGCCGTCGCCGCCGAGGTCCCGGCGTTCGACTTCGAGCTGGACCGCTTCGGTGAGTTCGCCGACGGCATCCTCCACCTGCTGCCCGAGCCGGACTCCTCCTTCCGCGAGCTGACCCGGCGGCTGGTGGCGGCCTTCCCCCAGTGCCCGCCGTACGGCGGCGCCTTCCCGGAGCCCACGCCGCACCTCACCGTCGAGCAGCGGACCGGCGAGATCGACGAGGCGTGGGTCCGCGCGGCGCTCGGGCCGGTCCTGCCTGCTCACTGCCGCGCGGACCGGGTCCGGCTGCACCGCTACGCCAACCACGACTGCCGGGTGCTGGGCGAGTGGAAGCTGGGCCTCGCATGAGCGGCCTCCTGGTCGCCGGCACCACCTCCGACGCCGGCAAGAGCATCGTCACCTCGGGCCTGTGCCGGGCGTTCGCGCGCCGGGGCGTGAAGGTGGCACCCTTCAAGGCGCAGAACATGTCGAACAACTCGATGGTCGTCGTCGGCGCGGGCGGCACCACCGGCGAGATCGGCCGCGCCCAGTGGGTGCAGGCGGTCGCGGCCGGCGTCGAGCCCGAGGTCGCGATGAATCCCGTGCTGCTCAAGCCCGGCAGCGACCGCCGCAGCCACGTGGTGGTGCTGGGCCAGCCGGCGGGCGAGGTGTCCGCGACCGATTTCGTCGACGGCCGGCGGCACCTCGCGGAGGCGGCGTACGACGCGTTCGACGACCTGTCCTCGCGCTTCGAGGTCGTGGTCGCCGAGGGAGCCGGCAGCCCCACCGAGATCAACCTGCGGTCCAGCGACTACGTCAACATGGGCCTGGCCCAGCACGGCGGGCTCGCGACGGTCCTGGTCGGCGACATCGACCGCGGCGGCGTCTTCGCGTCCCTCTTCGGCAGCGTCGCGCTGCTCGCACCCGACGACCAGCGGCTGGTCGCGGGCTTCGTGGTCAACCGCTTCCGCGGCGACGAGTCGCTGCTCGGACCGGGCCTCACCGAGCTCGAGTCGCTCACCGGCCGGCGGGTCTACGGCGTCCTCCCCTTCAGCAGCGACGTCTGGCTGGACAGTGAGGACACCCTCGACGTCGGCGACCGGCGCGTGCTCGACGGTCCCGCGCCGCTGCGCGTGGTGGTCGTCCGCTCTCCGCGGATCAGCAACTTCACCGACATCGACGCGCTCGGGCTCGAGCCCGGGGTGGACGTCGTCTACGCCTCCGACGGCCGGTCGGTGGCCGACGCCGACCTCGTCGTGCTGCCCGGCTCGCGGGCGACGCTCGCGGACCTCGCCTGGATGCGCGACCGCGGCATCGACCGGGCCGTCGTCGCCCACGCCGGCGCGGGCCGGCCGGTGCTCGGGATCTGCGGCGGCTTCCAGATGCTGGGCCGCTCCATCGCCGACCCGGACGGCGTCGAGGGGCCTGCGGGCGCGACGTCCGAGGGGCTCGGGCTGCTCGACGCCGCCACCACCTTCGCCCCGGACAAGGTCCTGCGCCTCCCCCGCGGCACCGCCCTCGGCGCGGCCGTCGGCGGCTACGAGATCCACCACGGCCGGGTCACCGTCGGCGCCGGCGAGGACTTCCTCGGCGGCGCCCGCGACGGCCACGTCTTCGGCACCATGTGGCACGGCTGCCTGGAGCACGACGACTTCCGCGGCGCGTTCCTCGCCGAGGTGGCCCGGCTGACCGGCCACGTCTGGACGCCCTCGGGCGTCAGCTTCCCCGCGGCCCGCGAGCGCCGCCTCGACCTGCTCGGCGACCTCGTCGAGCACCACCTCGACGTCGACGACCTGCTCGATCTGGCCCGCTCCGGTCCCGCGCCCGGGCTGCCCGTCCTGCCGCCGGGAGACCGTCGGTGAGGGTGCTGATCCTGGGCGGTACGGCGGAGGCGCGAGCCCTCGCCGTGGCCCTCGTCGACGACGGGATCGAGGTCACCACGTCCCTCGCCGGCCGGGTCGCGGAGCCGCGGCTGCCGGTCGGGGGCGTGCGGATCGGCGGGTTCGGCGGACCGGCCGGGCTGGCGACGTACGCGCGCGAGGTCGATGCGGTCGTGGACGCCACCCATCCCTTCGCCGCGCAGATCTCCGCCCATGCCACCGCCGTCGAGGTCCCGCTGCTCCGGCTGCAGCGGCCGGGGTGGACCGGCGACTGGACCTGGGTCGACGACCACGACGCGGCGGCCCTGGCCGCTGCGGGCCTGGGCTCGCGGCCGTTCCTGACGGTCGGCCGGCAGTCGCTCGACCGCTTCGTCGGTCCGCTGGCCGACGCGACGGCGCTGGTCCGCGTCGTCGACGAGCCCGACCTCGACCTGCCGGCCTCCTGGGAGCTGCTGCGCGACCGCGGCCCCTACGCGCTCGAGGACGAGGTCGCCCTCATGCAGCGGCACGGCTCCGACGTCCTGGTCACCAAGGACTCCGGCGGCTCGCACACGTGGCCGAAGATGCAGGCCGCGGAGGCGCTCGGCGTACCCGTGGTGGTGGTCCGCCGGCCGCCCGCTCCGGCCGGCGTCCGCACCGTGTCGGACGTGGCCGCCGCCGCCGACTGGGTCCGGGGCCTGCGATGAGGGTGCTCGTCACCGGCGGGGTGCGCTCGGGGAAGTCGCGGCACGCCGAGTCGTTGCTCGCGGCCCACGACCGCGTCGTCTACGTCGCGCCCGGCCCGACCACCGCCGAGGACCCCGACCCGGACTGGGCGGCGCGACTCGCCGCCCACCGAGCGCGCCGGCCGGCGGGCTGGACGACCGTCGAGACCCGCGACCTGGCCGGCGCGCTGCGCGCCGCCGACGCCCCGGTGCTGGTCGACTGCCTCGGCACCTGGCTGACGGGTGTCCTGGACGAGCGCGGGCTATGGGAGTCACCCTCCACGGAGGTGGCGGCGGCCGTCGACGAGCTGCTCGACGGCGCGGCGGCCGCGCTCGCCGAGGTCCCCGACGTGGTGCTGGTGACCAACGAGGTCGGCCTGGGCGTCGTACCCGCCCACAGGAGCGGCCGCCTCTTCCGCGACCTCCTCGGCACCGTCAACCAGTGCCTCGCCGCGGCCTGCGACGAGGTCCACCTCGTGGTCGCCGGCCGGGTGCTGCGGCTCTGACCGGCCACGCCCGCCACGCACCTGACGGAATGGTCCTGGATCGCGCTCTCCGACGACCATTCCGTCAGGTACGACGGGTGCTACAGGGAGGCGGCCAGCTCCCGGCGCCGGGCGGTCGCGGTCTCCTGGTCGGCCAGCCGGCCGAGGAACCCGACGAGCAGGACGCCGAGCACCCCCCACATCGTGGCCAGGGTGATGATCGAGGCGCGACGGAAGTACCAGAGCACGTCCGCCGGGAAGTCCCCGATCTCGTTGACCGTCGGGAAGACCTGGCCGGCGACCACCATGACGACGAGGTACGTCGCGATGCCGATCACCACGCCGGCGTACGCACCCACCTGACGCACCAGTCGTACGGCGAGGGCGGTGGCGAGCACCGCGGCGACGACCGAGACGAGCAGGAAGCCGAAGTACTCGCCGGTGCGGGCGCCGATGGTGTCGGCGTTGCCGACCGCCGGCGGCGTCGCGGGGTACTTCAGGAACGGCACCAGGGCGACGGCGACGAAGCCGATGGTGGCGACCACCGCGGTCGACTGGCGGAGGCTCAGCGAGCGGATCCGGCCGGCGACCCCGGCGGCGACCAGGGCGACGATGCCGCCGAGCGCGACACCGATCGCCACGGAGCCGGTGAGCAGGCCCCACGTGCGCTGGTCGAAGCGCGAGACGACGGTGCCGTCCTCCGCGTGGGTGTGGCCCGTGGAGCTCTCGTCGGCGTCAGCGGCATGGGTGTGGTCGGACGAGCCCGCCTCCTCGAGGGCGATGGCGGTCTCGACGTGCGGTTCGCCCACCTGGTGGGCGACGAAGAACGTGGCGAAGCCCGCGAGGAGTCCCGCGAGCAGCCCACGCACCAGGAAGGCGCGTGCGGTCATGTCGACCCCCGGCTCAGTGGCAGGGGTAGCCGAGCAGGTGCCGGCCGTCGTGGACCCACTCGTGGATCGCGGTCCCGGACGGGATCGAGATCGCGCCCTGGTCGGCGCTCACGAAGAAGATCACCAGCAGGCCGAGCAGGCCGAAGAAGATCGCCCAGGGGGCGAGCTCCCGGAGCGGGATGGGTGTGGGTGCGGTAGCGCCGGTGACCGGCGCCGCAGCGGTCTGCGACATCGTGTCCTCCTCAGGGATGCGTGCGTCCCTGGTCGTGGGGTTCCCCGGCCGATCGGCCGAGGGAGCGGACACTCGGGTCTGACTCCACCGCCCCTGAAGGCGGTGTCACAGTAGCGCGACTGTGCCGGATTCCCACCGGCTTCCTCGTGCCCGCAGTCGGCAGCGTAGCGCACTCGCAACCCCTGTGGTTGAGACGATTGAGGCGATGGACACGCGTCGGGCCAGCGTCGTCGCCCGGGCGATGTCGGCGGGCGCGGGCGGGCGGCCGTCACCGAGCTCGGCACGACGCTCGACGCGGTCGCCGTACGTGTTCTCACCGCCGAGGCGTACGCCGAGCGCGCCCGCGAACGACGCCTCGACGACACCCGCGTTGGGGCTGGGATGGGCCGCGGCGTCGCGTCGCCAGGCGCGCCACGCGGCGGCTCGCCGGCCGGGCGCGGCGACGAGGACCGTCGCCGCCCCGGCGAGTCGTGCGGGCGCGAGGTTGAGCAGGTCGTCGAGTCGTGCCGACGCCCAGCCGAAGCGCTCGTAGCGGGCGCTGCGGTGGCCCACCATCGCGTCGAGGGTGTTGGCGGCGCGGTAGCCGAGCAGTCCCGGCACCCCGGCGACCGCTCCCCAGAGCAACGGCGCGACGACGGCGTCGGAGGTGTTCTCCGCGACCGACTCGACGACGGCCCGGGCGACCTCGTCGGCGTCGAGGCCCGACGGGTCGCGGCCGACCAGGTGGGTCAGCCGCCGCCGCGCGGCCGGGAGGTCGCCGCCGTCGAGGTGGGCGCCGACGGCGGAGGCCTCGCGCTCGAGCGAGCGGCCACCCAGCACCGCCCAGGTCGCCACGGCGGTGGCCAGGACGGGCGGGAGGCGGCGCTCCGCGACGGCCCCGAGGGCGACCGCGCCACCGACGAGGAGGGTCGTGTGCGCGACACCGCGGGCGCGGGAGTCGGCGTAGAGGCGGCGCTCGACGGCCGCGGCGGTCGAGCCGAAGAGGGCGACCGGGTGACCCCGTCGCGGGTCGCCCAGCAGGCGGTCGGCCGCGAAGCCCAGCGCGAGGCCGAGCGCCCGTCCCTTCACGCCCATCCCTTCACGCCAGGGCCACCAGCAGAGCCGCGAGCGCGAGCTCGACGGCCGCGCCGAACACGTCGCCGGTGACCCCGCCGAAGCGGCGGGTGGTGTGCCGCACCAGGACGAGCACCACCACCAGCGCGGAGCCGATCGCGACCGGTCCTCGCCACCACGCCATGTCGGCGAGCACGCCGACCGCCGCCAGCACGACCGCCAGCGCGGCCCACGCCGCCGCGACCACTGCTCGCGGGACGGTCGAGGTGTAGGTGACCCCGAGCCCGTCCGCGCGCGCGGCCGGGACGCCCCGCGCGCAGCAGACGGCGAGCGCCGCACGCGAGGCGCAGACGGCGACGCCGGCGAGCACGGCTGCGCGCCAGGTCCCGACGAGGACGGCCAGCGCCGCGGCCTGGACGCCGAGCACGAGGACGACGGCCGCCGTGCCGGCCGGACCGGAGGTGCCGGTCTTCATCACCGCGAGCGACCGTTCGCGGTCGTGCGAGGCCGCGAGCCCGTCCACGGTGTCGGAGAGCCCGTCGAGGTGGAAGGCGCGGTTGCCCGCCACCAGCGCGGCGATCGCGAGCAGTGCGGTCACCAGCAGCGGGAGGTCGAGCGCGTCACCGGCGAGCAGGACCGCCACGACGACCGCGCCGAGGGGCACCGCGGCGAGGGGCGCGAGGACCATCGCGGCGGCCGCCGTACGCCGGTCGACGCGGCGCGGTGGCCGGACCGGGACGGCGGTCAGGGTGCCGACCGCCAGCCGCCACGCGTCGGTCAGGGCATCGATCACGGGGCGAGCTCCGAGAGGAGCGCGACGTCCCGCAGCACCGCGACCGCGCTGCGGACGACCGGCACCGCCGCGACCGCGCCGGAGCCCTCCCCCAGCCGCAGGCCGAGGTCGAGCAGCGGCTCGAGACCGAGCTTGTCGAGGGCGAGCGACTGCGCGGGCTCGGTGGAGCGGTGGCCGGCGGCGAACCAGGCCGCCGCACCCGGCGCGATCCGGTCCGCGGTCAGCGCGCAGGCGACGCTCATCAGGCCGTCGAGGAGGACGGGCACGCCGCGGTCGACTGCGGTCAGCAGGTAGCCGGTCGTGGCCGCGAGGTCCGCGCTGCCGAGCGCGGTCAGGGTCTCGACCGGGTCGTGGGTGCGGTCGCCGGCGCGCGTGAGGGCGGCGTCCACCACGGCCTGCTTGTGCAGCAGCGCGGCGTCGTCGATGCCGGTGCCGCGGCCGGTCAGCTCGGCGGCCGGGAGGCCGAGCCCGGCGGCGACCAGCGCGGTGGCGGGGGTGGTGTTGCCGATGCCCATGTCGCCGCTGAGCAGCAGGTCGGCGCCCGCCGCGATCTCCTCCGCCGCGACGGCGGCGCCCGCGTCGAGGGCCGCCCGGGTCTGCTCGGGGGTGAGGGCGTCCTCGAGGTGGATGGCGCCGCTGGAGCGCCGTACCTTGTGCGCCTGCAGCGCCACCCGGGTGCTCTCGTCGAGGTCGGCGAAGTCCTCGTCGACGCCCAGGTCGAGCACCCGCACACTCACGCCGTGGGCGGCGGCCAGCGCGCTGACGCCGGCCCGGCCGGCGAGGAAGGTGCGCACCATCGCGCCGGTGATCGCGGAGGGGAAGGCCGAGACGCCGTGCGCCGCGACGCCGTGGTCGCCGGCGAAGATCACCAGGCGCGGGTTGGTGACCAGACCTGGCGGCACCTGCGACTGCGCCGCCGCCACCCACACGGCCAGGTCACCGAGGCGGCCGAGCGCGCCGGGCGGGGTCGCCAGTGCCGCGAGCCGCTTCGCGGCGTGGGCGCGGACGACGTCGGACGGCGGGGCGATGGGGCGGGTCATGGTGGCTCCTTCAGCGGTGGGCGAGGTCGTCGAGCGCGGCGAGGAGCCGGTCGGTGGTGGCGGGTGGGCGGACGGCGATGCGGACCCAGGACGGGTCGAGGCCGGGGAACGTGTCGGCACGGCGTACGGCGATGCCGCGACCGCGGAGCTCGGCGTGGATGCCGGCGCCCGGGCGGGCGAGGACGAAGGAGGTCGCGGACGACCGGAACGGGATCTCCCGCTCCGCCAGCCCGGCCTCGAGGTGGGCGCGCCAGCCGGCGATCTCGTGCGCTCGGCGGCGCCCCTCGGTGCGGGCCTCGGGCGTGGTGCACGCGGTCATCGCCGCGATGGCCTGTGCGGAGACCGACCACGGCGCCTGGCCGTCCCGCAGCTCGGCGACGAGGTCCGCGTTGCCGAGGACGTAGCCCGCCCGCACCCCGGGGATCCCCCAGTGCTTGGTGAGGCTGCGGATCACGAGGACGCCGGGCTCCGCGACGAGCGACTCGGTCTCGCCGGGAACCGTGTCCATGAACGCCTCGTCGACGACCACGAGCCGCCCGGGCCGCTTGAGCCCGCGCACGACCTCCGCCGGGTGCAGGACGCCGGTCGGGTTGGTCGGGTTGCCCACGACGACGAGGTCGGCGTCCCCGGGCACGACGGTCGGGTCGAGGGTGAAGTCGCCGCCGAGCGACGCCGTGGTCACGGCGTGCCCGGCCTGGACGAGTGCGGCGTGCGGCTCGGTGAACTGCGGGTGCACCACCACCGGCCGGCGCCACGACCGCAGCCGGGCGACCAGCCCGAACGCCTCGGCCGCGCCGGCGGTCGCGAGCACCTCGTCCTGGCGGCGGCCGTGGTGACGGGCGACGGCGTGCTCGGCGGCGGTCGGGTCCGGGTAGCGGCCGACGTCCTCGAGGCTGGCGCGCAGCGCCTCGGCCAACCAGGCCGGCCGCGGTCCGTCGTACACGTTGACGGCGAGGTCGAGGAGGTCGCCGACCTCGCGGTCGCCGTGGTGGCGGAGCCTGCTCTCGAGCGGGTCAGCCACGGGCGTGCACCGCCTCGGCGAAGCGGGCCGCGAGCTGCGGGTGGCCGGCCCAGTGGGTGTGCAGGTACGACGCGTGCAGCGTCTCGCTCGCGAAGCCCACCTCGGCCCCGTCGACCGTCCAGGCCGGGCGGCCGGCGGCCTCCGGGGTGACGTGGGTGCGGTGGAACTCGTGCCCGGTGACCTCTTCTCCACAGCGGGTCAGCAGGTTGTCGGTGGCCGCGGTCATCGTCGGGTAGCGCAGGGTCAACCGCTCGCTCATCGCGGCCCGCGCCGCGATCGCGCCGACCATCGGGGAGGAGTCCAGTGAGTCGCAGAGGTAGAGCAGCCCGGCGCACTCGGCCACGGTCGGGACGCCGTCCGCGAGCGCCGCCGCCAGCTCGCGCCGGAGCACCACGTTGTCGGTGAGCTCGCGGGCATGGACCTCGGGGAAGCCCCCGCCGAGGTAGATGCCCGCGGTCCCGTCGGGCAGGTGCGGGTCGACCAGCGGGTCGAACCCGACCACCTCGCACCCGGCCGCCCGGAGCAGCTCCTCCGTCTCGGCGTACCGGAACGTGAACGCCCGCCCACCTGCCATCGCCACCACCGGCACCTCCGGCGGTTGAGGCGCGAAGGCGCCCTGGCGCCTGAGCCTCGAAACCCCGGCACCCGCCAGGGCGACCTCGGGATCCCACGCCGCCACCTCGAGGTCGGGCGCGATCGCGGCGACGGCGAGCACGGCGTCCAGGTCGACCTGCTCGGCGATCCGGGTCGCGAGGGCGTCGAGGGTGTGCCGTGCCTCGTCCCGCTCGGCGGCCGGGACCAGCCCGAGGTGCCGGGACGGTACGCCGAGGGCCGGGTCGCGACCGAGCACGCCGAGCACCGGCAGGTCGATCGCGTCGGCGGCCTCGCGGGCGTGCCGCGGCGAGCCGGCCTGGTTGAGGACGACCCCGGCGATCCGGACGTCGGGGTCCCACGTGGCCAGGCCGTGGACGACCGCGCCGATGGTGCGCGAGGACCTGGAGATGTCGACGACCAGCACGATCGGCGACCGCGTCAGCGTGGCGACGTGCGCGGTGGAGGCGAAGCCCTCGCCCCCGACCTTGCCGTCGAAGAGGCCCATCACGCCCTCGACGACCGCGACGTCCGCGCCGCGGGCACCGTGCAGGAGCAGCGGCGCGATGCGGTCGGTCCCGACGAGGTGCGGGTCGAGGTTGCGGCCGGGTCGCCCGGTGGCCAGGGCGTGGTAGCCGGGGTCGATGTAGTCCGGCCCGACCTTGTGGCCGCTCACGGTCTGACCGGCACGGGTCAGCGCGGCCATCAACCCCGTGGCGACCGTCGTCTTGCCCTGCCCGGTCGAGGGTGCGGCGACGACGAGACGCGGCAGTCGGCCACCGGGCAGGCTCACCACTCGATCCCCGCCTGTCCCTTCTGGCCGCGGTCCATCTGGTGCTTGACCTTGGTCATCTCGGTGACCAGGTCGGCCGCCTCGACCAGGGCGGGGTGGGCTCGCCGGCCGGTGACGACGACGAACTGGCGACCCGGACGGTCGCGCAGGGTCGTGACGACGTCGTCGACGTCGACCCAGCCCCACTCCATCGGATAGGTGAACTCGTCGAGCACGTAGAGGTCGTGGCGCTCCTCGGCGATCCGGCGCTTGACCTCGGCCCAGCCCTCGGCGGCGTCGCGCGCGTGGTCCTCGGCCTCCCCGGCCTTGCGCGACCAGGACCAGCCAGCGCCCATCTTGTGCCACTCGACGGCGCCGCCCTCGCCGGTCTGGTCGTGCAGCTCGCCGAGGCGCTCGAGCACGGTCTGCTCGCCGATGCGCCACTTCGCGGACTTCACGAACTGGAAGACCCCGATGTCCCAGCCCTGGTTCCAGGCGCGGATGGCGAGGCCGAAGGCGGCGCTGGACTTTCCCTTGCCGTCGCCGGTGTGGACCATCAGCAGCGGCAGGCGCCGGCGCTGGGCGGTGGTCAGGCCGTCGTCGGGGACGAGGGTCGGCTGTCCCTGCGGCACGTCAGCTCCCCCACCGCTCGTGGTGGACGGCCGCGGCGAGCGGTCGCCGCTGCCGCCACCCGTGCCGCTCGAGGTCGGGCTCGTCCTGCAGCCGGGTGACCGGGCCGAGGCAGAGCCAGGCGACCGGTCGGACGCCCGCCGGGAGCCCGACGAGGTCCGCGAGGACCTCCTCGCGGTAGAAGGAGACCCAGCCGAGACCGAGTCCCTCCGCGGTGGCGGCGAGCCAGAGGTTCTGGATGGCGAGGCAGGTGGAGTAGAGCCCGGCGTCGTCGATCGCGTGCCGGCCGAGCACCTGCGGTCCCCCGCGCTCGGGGTCGTAGGTCACGACGACGCCGAGGGCGGCGTCGCGGATGCCCTCGACCCGGATCCGGTCGAAGGTCGACCGGCGCTCGGGCGGCAGGCTCGCGGCGAACGCGGACCGCTCGGACTCGACGTGCTCCTGGAAGCGGGCGCGGGTGTCCTGGTCGCGGACGAGCACGAAGTCCCATGGCTGGCTGTGGCCGACGCTCGGCGCGGCGTGGGCGGCGCCCAGCACCCGCACGAGCTGCTCGTCCGGCACCTCGCCGCCGGCGAACTCGGCCCGGACGTCGCGACGCCGGGCGATGACGTCGTAGAGATCGGCGCTCACGCCGCGCGCCCGCCCCGCGCGGACCGGGCCACCCCGGTGAGCACCTCCGCGCTGACCTCGGCCACCGGCAGGTGCTCGGCGCCGAGGTGCTCGGCCAGCGCGACGGCGAGGCCGAGGCGGAGCGGTCCGCTCTCGCCGTCGACGACGACGGAGGTGATGCCCAGGCTCGCGACGTACGCCGCCGCCTGCCGCGACCGGGCGACCGCGTCGGGCCCACCGGTGGCGCGGCCGTCGGTGACGACGACCAGGAGCGGTCGGAGCCGGGGGTCGCGTCGGCGTTCGCGGTCGAGCACGTGGGCGGCCTCGAGCAGTCCCTCGGCGAGCGGGGTGCGCCCGCCGGCCGGCAGCTCCTCGAGACGCCGGGCGGCGACGTCGACGGAGCGGGTGGGCGGCAGGGCGAGGTCGGCGCGGTCGCCGCGGAAGGTGATGAGACCGACCTTGTCGCGACGGCGGTAGGCGTCGAGGAGCAGCGAGAGGACGGCGGTCTTCACCTGGCCCATCCGCTTGCGGGCCGCCATCGACCCGGAGGCGTCGACGCAGAAGAGCACGAGGTTGGCCTCGCGGCCCTCGCGGACGGCGCCGCGCAGGTCGCCGGGCCGCAGCGCCACCCGGGCGTCCACGCGGTCGCGACCGGCCTGGCGGCCGGCGGCGGTGCGCAGCGTCTCGACCAGGTGCAGCCCGCCGCCGCTGCCGAGCGGGGCTGCGCCGGTCCGCCGGCCGGAGGCCGTGACCGCACGGCTGCGCCGGCCCGCCGTACCGGCCCCGAGGCCACGGACGGTGAGGAGCCGGGCGCGGTACGGCGCGCCGGCTCGCTCGGTCGTCGGCGCCGGGGTCCCGCCGCCCGACGGCTCGGGGCCGTCCTCGGCGGAGGCGGGCTGGTCGACCGGGTCCTGGCCGCCGCCCGGAGGCTCCGGATCGTCGTCCGGACCGTCGGGATCGGGGCCCTCCGGCTCGTCGTCCCCGAGGAGGTCGTCGAGCAGGTCCTCGTCGAGGCCGGGCGCGTCGAAGGGGTTGCGGCGCCGCCGGTGCGGCAGCGAGAGGGTGGCGGCGCGGCGGACGTCCTCCCGGGTGACCCGGTCGCGGCCCTCCCAGGCGGCGTGCGCGACGGCGGCGCGGGCGGTGACGATGTCGGCGCGCAGCCCGTCGACGTCGAAGGCGGCGCACAGCTCGGCGATCGCGAGCAGGGCGGAGTCGGTCAGCTCCACCTGGCCGACCAGCTCCTGGGCGGCGACGACCCGGGCGGTGAGCGCGGCCTCGGCGTCGGCGTACGCCGCGGCGAAGTCGTCCGGGTCGGCGTCGTAGGCCATCCGGCGGCGGACCACCTCGGCGCGCAGCGCGGCGTCACGCGGCGCCGCGACCTCGACGGTGAGGCCGAAGCGGTCGAGCAGCTGCGGGCGGAGCTCGCCCTCCTCGGGGTTCATGGTGCCGATCAGGACGAAGCGGGCCGCGTGCTCGACCGAGACCCCGTCGCGCTCGACGCTGACCCGGCCCATCGCGGCCGCGTCGAGGAGCAGGTCGACCAGGTGGTCGTGCAGCAGGTTGACCTCGTCGACGTAGAGGATCCCGCGGTGCGCGCGGGCCAGCAGTCCGGGCTCGTACTCCACCTGCCCGGCCGACAGCGCCCGCTCGAGGTGCAGCGACCCGATGACCCGGTCCTCCGTCGCGCCGACGGGGAGCTCGACCAGCCGCACCGGCCGGGTCTCCACGGGCGCGTCCGCCGCGAACGGCCCGTCCGGCGAGAGCGGCGCCCGGTCCCGCGGGTCGCTGGAGAAGCGGTCGCCCGCGACCACGTCGATCGGGGGCAGCACGGCGGCCAGGCCGCGGACGGTCGTCGACTTCGCGGTGCCCTTCTCGCCGCGCACCAGGACTCCGCCGATCTCGGGCGAGATCGTCGTCAGGACGAGGGCGAGACCCATGTCGTCGAGGCCGGCGTCGAGGTCGCAGCCCACGACCGCGGCAAAGGGGTATTGAACTGGCATGTGAGGCTCCCGCTCCCAGTACCGGCTGTGTAGCGCCATTCATCGGATGGACAGGGCGCGGGGCCGGTCTTCGGACTTGTCGAGTCCCCTGCCGGAGCAGGGGCTCGGTTCACCGCAGCGGGCCTGTGCCGGAGTCTCACCGGCTTCCCAGATTCTCCCCGCCGACCGTCCCCACCGTTTCCGATGGCTGGGCCGTTGGGGCACCTCGCACCTAGTGCGGCTCACGATAGCGTCTGCCGGCGTGATGGTCGTGGTGGGTCTCGGCGCCGACGGATGGGACGGGCTCCCGGACGTCCAGCGCCGCCTGGTGGTCGAGGCCGCGACCGTCCTCGGCGGCCGCCGGCACCTGGGTCTGTTGCCGGAGGTGCCCGGCCAGCGGCGCGAGCCCTGGCCCTCACCGCTGCGCGCCGGGCTGCCCGCGCTGCTCGACGATCTCGGACCCGGTCCGGTCGTGGCGCTGGCCTCCGGCGACCCCCTCGTCTCGGGCGTCGGCACCACGCTCGTCGAGCTCTTGGGCGCGGACGCCGTCCGGATCGAGCCGGCGGTCTCGTCGGTCGCGCTGGCCCGCGCACGCATGGGCTGGGCCGCCGAGTCCTGCGCGGTCGTGACGGTCGTCGGCCGCGACCCCGCCGCCGTGCTGCGCGAGCTCGCTCCCGGCCGCCGGGTGCTGGTGCTCTCCTCCGACGCGTCCACCCCTGCGACGCTCGCCGACCTCCTCGTCGACCGCGGGTACGGCGCCTCCACGATGACCGTCCTGGGCGACCTCGGCGCGGCCACCGAGTCGCGCACCGCCGCGACCGCCGCGAGCTGGGCCGGGCCTGCGCCAGCCCTCAACGTCGTCGCGCTCGAGCTGCTCGGCCCGCCCGTCGGCGGCTGGGTCGCCGGACTGCCGGACAACGCCTTCGAGCACGACGGCCAGCTGACCAAGCGCGACCTGCGCGCCTCGGCCCTCGCCCGGCTCGCGCCGACGCCGGGCGAGCACCTGTGGGACGTCGGCGCGGGCGCCGGGTCGGTGGGGATCGAGTGGATGCGCGCCCACCGCACCTGCACCACCACGGCGATCGAGGCCGACCCGGCGCGGGCCGACCGGATCGCCCGCAACGCCGCGCACCTCGGCGTCCCGGGACTCCGGGTCGTCACCGGCCGCGCGCCCGACGCGCTCGCCGACCTGCCGGCGCCGGACGCGGTCTTCGTCGGCGGCGGCGCGTCCCGCCCCGGCGTCCTCGACGCCTGCCTCCGGGCGCTGCGCCCCGGCGGGCGGCTCGTCGTCCACGGCGTGACACTGGAGACCGAGCAGGCCCTGGCCGCGGCGTACGCCGAGCACGGCGGCGAGCTCACCCGGATCGCGGTCGAGACCGCGACCCCGGTCGGCGGCTTCACCGGCTGGACGCCAGCGCGCGCGGTGACTCAGTGGGCGCTGCGCACCCGCGACGCGTCGTAGAGGAACGACTCGCCCCCACCCGCCTCGAGCGCCCGGCCGACCAGCACGACCGCGGCCTGCCGGAGCCCGGCTGCCTCGACGGCGTCCGCGATGTCGGCGACCGTGCCGCGCAGCACCAGCTCCTCCGGTTGGCTGGCCCGGTGGACGACGACGACCGGGCAGTCCGCGGCGTACTCCGGCTCGACCTCGGTCATCAGCTCGCGCACCTTCGTGATCGCCAGGTGCAGGACCAGCGTGGCGCGGGTCGCCGCGAAGGCCGCCAGCCGCTCGGTCGCCGGCATCGCCGTCGAGCGTGCCTGCGTGCGGGTGAGCACCACCGACTGCGCGACGAGCGGGACGGTCAGCTCGCTCCCGACGACGGCCGCCGCGGCGGCGTACGCCGGGACGCCGGGCGTGACGTCCCACGACACCCCCGCGGCGTCGAGCCGGCGGGTCTGCTCGCTGAGGGCGGAGTAGACCGACGGGTCGCCGGAGGTGAGCCGGACGACCTCGACACCGCGCCCGTGGGCCGCGACGAGGTGCTCGGTGATCTGGTCGAGGTCGAGGCCCTGGGTGTCGACGAGCTCAGCCCCGGGGCTGCAGTGCGCGAGGACGTCCGGGTCGAGGTAGGTGCCCGGGTAGAGCACGACTCCGGCATCGGCGAGCAGCCGGCAGGCCCGGACGGTCAGCAGGTCGGCCGCACCCGGCCCGGCGCCGACGAAGTGGACCGTCACCTGACCCACCGCGGCGTCCACACCGCTCCCCCGGCCGTCACGCGGGTGCTCGACGCACCCACGATCAGCAGGCACTTCATGTCGATCGTGTCCGGGTCGAGCTCGGCGAGCGTGGTCACCGTGAGCGACTCCTCGGCCCGGCCGACGTCCCGGCCGACGACCACGACCGTGTCGGGCGACCGGTGCTCCAGCAGGGCCTTCTGCGCCTCGACCACCTGGTGGGTCCGCGACCGCGAGGCGGGGTTGTAGATCGCCACGACCAGGTCGGCCTCGGCGACCGACCGCAGCCGCCGCTCGACCACCGGCCACGGCTTGAGCCGGTCCGAGAGGCTCAGCACGGCGAAGTCGCCGCCGATCGGCGCCCCGGCCCGCGCGGCCACTGCCTGCACCGCGCTCACGCCGGGCAGCACGCGCACCGGTACGTCGGCGTACACCGGGTCGCCCTCCGCGGCCTCGTGGACCGCGGTCGCCATCCCGAACACCCCGGCGTCGCCGCCGGACACCACCGCGACCCGCTCGCCGGCGAGCGCCAGGTCGAGGGCCAGCCGGGCCCGGTCCAGCTCGACGGAGTTGCCCGACGCGTGCCGGGTCAGTCCGGGCCGCTGCGGCACCCGGTCGACGTACGGCGCGTAGCCGACCACGTGGTCGACCTCCGCCAGCGCGGCGGTCACCTCCGCGGTCAGCCACCGGTCCGGGCCGGGGCCGAGGCCGATCACCAGCAGCTCCGCCGCCGGCCGGTCGCGGACGACCGGTCGCTCCACGGCACGCCGACCGGCCCCGTGCCGCGCGTCACCCGGGACGACGACCAGCGAGAAGTACGGGACCGTGTCCGGGTCGACGTCGGCGACCGGCAGCCACCGCTCCTCGGCCATCGACGCGCGCTCGACGTAGACCGCGCCGTCGAGCCGCCCGGCGGCGGCCAGCGCGCGGCGCACCGCCGGGAAGGTGCGGCCGAGCTTCATGATGATCGCGCCGTCGGTGTCGGCCAGGCGCCGGGCCAGCTCGGGCTCGGGCAGGGTGCCGGGCAGGATCGTCAGCACGTCGGTCTGCCGCACCAGCGGCGACGCCGCGGCCGCCGTCGCCGCGGCGAACGCCGGCACCCCGGGGACGATCTCCGTGTCGTAGGACTCGGCGAGCCGGTCGTGCATGTACATGTAGGAGCCGTAGAAGAGCGGGTCGCCCTCGGCGAGCAGCACCACGTCCCGGCCGGCGTCCAGGTGCGCGGCCAGCCGCGCGGCGGCCGACTCGTAGAACGCCGCCAGCGCGCCGGCGTACCCACCCGGGTGGTCGGTCGCGCCGGTGGTCACCGGGTAGGTCAGCTCCTCCTCGACCGCGCCGGGCGGGATCAGCGCGTCGGCGATCCGCCGCGCGTTGGACCGCTTGCCGACGCCCGCGTGGTAGGCGACCACGTCCGCCGACCCGATCAGCCGCGCGGCCTTGAGGGTGATCAGCTCGGGGTCGCCCGGCCCGACGCCGACGCCCCAGAAGCGGCCCGCCATCACTCCTCCTCCTGGGCCAGCGCGTTGAGCGCGGACGACGTCATCGCCGACCCGCCGCGGCGGCCGCGCACCGTGACGTAGGGGACGTCGATGCCGTGCGAGGCGGCGAGGTCGACGAGCGCCTGCTTGGACTCCGCGGCGCCGATGAAGCCGACCGGGCAGCCGACGATCGCCGCCGGCCGGGGCGCCCCCTCGACCAGCATCTCGAGCAGGTGGAAGAGCGCGGTCGGCGCGTTGCCGATCGCCACGACCGCCCCCTCGAGCCGCGGCTCCCACAGCGACACGGCGGCCGCGGTGCGGGTGGTGCTCCAGGCGCGGGCCAGCTCCGGCACGCGGTCGTCGTGGAGCAGGCAGACCACGTCGTTGCCGGCGGGCAGTCGCCCGGCCGTGACACCGGTCGCGACCATCGTGGCGTCGCAGAGGATCGGTGCCCCGGCCTCCAGGGCCGCTCGCGCGGCGGACACCAGTCGCGGGTGGACGACGAGGTCGTCGACGAGGTCGACCTGGCCGCTGCCGTGGATCATCCGGACCGCGAGCTTCTCCGCGTCCGCCGGGATCGCGGACAGGTCGGCCTCGCGCCGGATCGTCGCGAAGGAGTCGACGTAGATCGCCGGCCCGCTGTCGACGTAGTCGAAGTGGCGGCCGGGTCGGGTCGGGCCGGTCATCGTGCCGCCTCCGGCACCAGCACCCCGCGCCACGGTGTGACGACGAGGTCCCCGTCGCGGTCGGCGAGCGCCGGGTCCAGCAGCCCCCGGGGTGCGGCGACGTGCTCGCCGCCGGGCACCGCGCCGTACGGCAGCGGCTCCGCCGCCTCCGGTACGCCGGGTCGCGGGCGCTCGGGCGGGACGAGCGGCCGGTCCAGCTCGGTGACGTGCCACTGGGTCGTCCGGGTCGCGAGGAAGAGCCGAGCCAGCTCGAGGAGCGCCGCCGGGGCCTCGCCGAGGGGCACCACCGGGCCCCATCCCGGGCCGACGCGCAGCTGGACGTAGGCGTCGTCCAGGGCGACGAGCCCGAGGTCGGTCGGGCGGCCGAGCAGGTCGCCGCGCCCGTCGTCGAGGACGAAGAGGAAGCGCCCCGGCAGCTCCGCCAGGGCCGGGTCGGCGCACAGCTGCCGGTCGAGCTCGGCGACGACCGGCCGCAGGTCGGCGCGGCCACCCGCCAGCCCCGTCTGCGGCGAGGTCATCAGGTTGCGGACCAGCTCGTGGCTGCGCGAGGGCAGCAACCCGGCCGCCTCGATCGCGCCGACGACCTCCTCCGAGACGCGGGCGATCCCGCGCACCTGCAGGTTGGCGCGGCCGGTGACGTGCACGTCGCCGTCGCCGTACGCCGCGGCGAGGTCGAGCAGCGGGCGCAGGCTCCCGGCCGGGAGCAGGCCACCGGCGAGCCGCAGCCGGACCAGCAGCCCGTCGTCGGCGGGCCAGGGTCGCAGGACCCCGGGGCAGCGGTCGGCGCGAGTACGGATGGGGGCTCTGTCGATCACCGAGGCTGGTCCTCCGCGGTCAGGGGCTCGTACGCGGAGCCCGCGGGGGTTCCACCCGGCGGCGCCGGGAGGACCAGCAGGTCTTCGGACTCGGGATCGACCGGTACGGGACGCCTTCCCAGGCCCGGAGGCCCAGTGGTCGAGCTGGTGCTGCGTGTCCCGCCCGTCACCCTCACCGCTGCGCGTCAGTCCCGGAGTCGCACCGGGTTCCCTGACTCCACTGCGTGGAGCACGACTGGCGCGCTCACGCTAGCAGTGCTTGATCACCGCGTCCTTGCGAGCGTCGTTCCCGAGCCGTCGGGCCTGGTCGACGTACGGGAGCACGACGCTGGCGCCGTTGACGTCGCCGATGCCGCCCTGGACCACGCAGCTGGTGATCTTCGCCGGGTCGACCTGCGCCATGGCCTGCGCGAGCTTGAAGAGCTCGACCGGCCCGAGGTCGGTGTGCATGTGCGCCATCACGGAGACGACGCCGCGCTCGATGAAGCCGGGCACGTGCGCCTTGGCGTGGACCGTGGACTGGATGCCGCGCAGGACGCGCTGCTGGTTGGCCGAGCGGTCGAAGTCGCCGCGGGGCAGGTAGTGCCGCATCCGCGAGAAGGCCAGGGCCGACCAGCCGTTGAGGTGGATCTTCCCGGCCGGGAAGCCGGTGGGGTACTGCGGCGGGTGGATCGCGTCGTCGGTGAAGCGCACCGGGTTGTGGACGTCGATGCCGCCGATGCCGTTGACCATGTCCTGGAAGAAGAGGAAGCGGGTCACGAAGACGTAGTCGGGCTGGATGCCGACCAGGTTGCCGACCGCCTGCCCCATCAGCTGCGGCCCGCCGAAGTAGAGGGCGGCGTTGATCTTCTCGTAGCCGTGGCCGGGGATGTCCACCCACGAGTCACGCGGGATGCCGATGGCGGTGGCCGCACCGGTCTTGGTGTTCATGCCGATGAGCTGGAGCGCGTCGCCGCGGGTGTGCGTCATGTCCTCGCCGGGGCGCGCGTCCGAGCCGACGGCCAGGATCCACACGACGTCGGGGCTCAGGTCGACCCCGTCGGCGGTGTTGACCTTGAGCAGCTCGATCTCGGTGCTCTTGACCGCGGAGTCGGGGACGACGAGCGCCGCGACCGCCAGCACCGCCCCGATCGCCAGCCACCGCCGCCAGCCTCGCCCGCGCATCACACGTTCCCCCTCGCGAGGTCGTACCCGAAGACCTGCCACCCCTGCTTCGACGGCGACAGGAAGAGCCGCCCGGTGATCTTCACGGCGTGGTCCCCGACCGGGTAGCGCAGGAAGACGTGCGCGGTCGCGCCCGCCGGCTTCTGGCGCACCGCGAGCAGGTCCACCCGGACCGCCTTCAGTCCGGGCGTGACCGGGCCGTCCTGCGACCCCGTCTCGCTGGTGAGGTCCTGGTCGTGCCGCGCCTCCGCGGCCGCGCCCTTCGTGAAGCCCGGCCAGGCGCCCGTCGAGCGGTCGCCGCCGAGGTACGCCGCGTCGTACCACCGGTCGACGACGTCGCCGACCTGGTCGGCCGCGTTCTTGCGCTTCGCCGCGGGCAGCCGTCCGGTGACCGTGCCGACCTTGACGGTCGTCACCACCTCGGGCGCGTCGCTGGCGCCGGCCGAGGGCGCCGGTGTGGGCCCGCTGTCGGGTTCGTCGCTGTCGCCGGTGCACCCGCTCAGGAGTGCCGCGGTCAGGACGAGCGGCACCACAGCGCGTGCCCCCCGTCGGCGGATGTGACGCATTCGACGAAACTCCCCATGCTCGGTGCCGATCGGAAGGAAGTGTGCAAGACAAGTCTGTGGCTCGCGGCACACCACGCCGAAAAGCGCCAGCCACAGTCTCCATTTGCTGGAGCGGGGGTCTAGCCTTGACGACTGAACATTCCCCCGCGCACGTACCGGAAGAGGCGAAGCAAGCCGTGCCGCAGTCCCCTGGCAGTCAGTCCGATCTCTCGACCACCGACTTCGGCGCCAATGAGTGGCTGGTCGAGGAGATGTTCGACCAGTACCAGCGCGACCCGGGAAGCGTGGACCCGACCTGGGTGAAGTACTTCCAGGCCAACGGCAAGGGCGGCGGGACGTCCACCAACGGCGCGTCCAACGGCGCCTCCAACGGCTCGTCCAACGGCGCGTCGGCGGCGACCGAGGCGAAGGCTCCCGCGAAGGCGCCGGAGAAGGCCCCCGCGAAGCCCGCCCCGGCACCGACCCAGGAGCACAAGGCCGACCCCACGCCCACCCCGGCCCCCAAGGCCAAGCCGCGGCCGGAGTCCAAGGCCGCCGAGCCCGCCAAGGGCACCAGCAACCCGGTCCCGAAGGAGTCCCGCCCGGCCGCCCCGGCCGCGGCGAGCGACCAGCCGACCTACACGGTCCTGCGCGGCGCCCCGGCCCGTACGGCGCAGAACATGGACATCTCGCTGACCGTCCCGACCGCCACCTCGGTGCGCGACGTCCCGGTCAAGCTGCTCTGGGACAACCGCACCGTCATCAACAACCACCTCGCCCGCGCCCGCGGCGGCAAGGTGTCCTTCACGCACCTGATCGGCTACGCCCTGGTCAAGGCGCTGACCTCGATGCCGGAGATGAACGCCGGCTTCGACGTCGTCGACGGCAAGCCCAACCTGATCACCCCGGCCCACATCAACCTCGGCCTCGCGATCGACGTCCCGAAGCCCGACGGCTCCCGCCAGCTGCTCGTCCCGAGCATCAAGGGCGCCGAGGGCATGGACTTCGCGGCGTTCTGGACGGCCTACGAGGAGATCGTCCGCAAGGCCCGCGACGGCAAGCTCACCATCGAGGACTTCCAGGGCACCTCGATCTCGCTGACCAACCCCGGCGGCATCGGCACCACCCACTCGGTGCCGCGCCTGATGAAGGGCCAGGGCGCCATCATCGGCGTCGGCGCGATGGAGTACCCCGCCGAGTGGCAGGGCGCCTCGGCCGACGCGATCGCCCGCAACGGCATCAGCAAGGTCATGACCATCACCTCGACCTACGACCACCGCGTCATCCAGGGTGCGCAGTCGGGTGAGTTCCTCAAGCGCATGCACCAGCTGCTGCTGGGCGCCGACGACTTCTACGACGAGATCTTCCGGTCGCTGCGGATCCCCTACCAGCCGATCCGCTGGAACGCCGACATCTCGACCTCCCACGACGACGAGATCTCCAAGCAGGCCCGGATCCTCGAGCTGATCCACGCCTACCGGGTGCGCGGCCACATGATGGCCGACACCGACCCGCTCGAGTACCGCCAGCGCAGCCACCCCGACCTCGAGGTGGAGTCGCACGGCCTGACCCTCTGGGACCTCGACCGCGAGTTCGCGACCGGCTCGTTCGGCGGCGAGGGCCGCCGCTTCATGAAGCTGCGGGCCATCCTCGGCATCCTGCGTGACTCCTACTGCCGGACCACCGGCATCGAGTACATGCACATCATGGATCCCGAGCAGCGCCGCTGGCTCCAGGAGCGGATCGAGCAGCCGCACACCAAGCCGCCCCGCGAGGAGCAGCTGCGGATCCTGCTGAAGCTCAACCAGGCCGAGGCGTTCGAGACCTTCCTCCAGACCAAGTTCGTCGGCCAGAAGCGCTTCTCCCTCGAGGGCGGCGAGACCACGATCCCGGTCATCGACGAGATCTGCGAGGCCGCCGCCGAGGCCGACCTCGACGAGGTCGCGATCGGCATGGCCCACCGCGGCCGGCTCAACGTGCTCGCCAACATCGTCGGCAAGAAGTACAGCCAGATCTTCCGCGAGTTCGAGGGCAACATCGACCCGCGCACGGTCCAGGGCTCCGGCGACGTGAAGTACCACCTCGGCGCCGAGGGCGCCTTCACCGCCGGGTCGGGCGCCAAGATCAACGTCTCGGTCGCCGCGAACCCGTCCCACCTCGAGGCCGTCGACCCGGTCCTGGAGGGCATCGCCCGCGCCAAGCAGGACGTGCTCGACAAGGGCGCGGCCTACCCCGTCCTGCCGGTGCTCGTCCACGGCGACGCGGCGTTCGCGGGCCAGGGCGTGGTCGCGGAGACGCTCAACCTCTCCCAGCTGCGCGGCTACCGCACCGGCGGCACGATCCACGTGGTCGTCAACAACCAGGTCGGCTTCACGACCTCGCCGGGGTCCTCGCGCTCCTCGCTCTACTGCACCGACGTCGCGCGGATGGTCCAGGCGCCGATCTTCCACGTGAACGGCGACGACCCCGAGGCCTGCATCCGGGTCGCGCGGCTGGCCTTCGAGTACCGCCAGGCGTTCAACAAGGACGTCGTCATCGACCTGGTCTGCTACCGCCGCCGCGGTCACAACGAGGGCGACGACCCGTCGTACACCCAGCCGCTGATGTACGACCTCATCGAGCAGAAGCGCTCGGTGCGCAAGCTCTACACCGAGTCCCTCATCGGTCGTGGCGACATCACGATCGAGGAGGCCGAGCAGGTCCTGCGCGACTACCAGCAGCAGCTGGAGCGGGTCTTCACCGAGGTGCGCGAGGCGAGCAGCCAGCCGTCCGGCTGGACCACCGTCCCCGACTACCCCGACAAGCCGGCCGGCGAGACCGCCACCGCGATCCCGCTCGACGTGATGAAGCGGATCGCCGACGCCTACGTCACCCCGCCGGAGGGCTTCACCGTCCACCCGAAGGTGATGCCGCAGCTGCAGCGCCGCGCCGCCGCGATCGCGGAGGGCCCGATCGACTGGGGCACCGGCGAGATCCTCGCGTTCGGCTCGCTGCTCACCGAGGGCCGCCCGGTCCGTCTCGCGGGCCAGGACTCGCGCCGCGGCACCTTCGTGTCCCGATTCGCCACGATCATCGACCGGCAGAACGCCGACGAGTGGACGCCGCTGGCCAACCTCACCGAGGACCAGGCCAAGTTCTACGTCTACGACTCGCTGCTCTCCGAGTACGCCGCGCTCGGCTTCGAGTACGGCTACTCCGTGGCCCGTCCCGAGGCGCTCGTCCTCTGGGAGGCGCAGTTCGGCGACTTCGTCAACGGCGCCCAGACCGTGATCGACGAGTTCATCAGCTCCGGCGAGAGCAAGTGGAACCAGCAGTCCGGCGTCGTCCTGCTGCTGCCGCACGGCTACGAGGGCCAGGGCGCCGACCACTCCTCGGCCCGCATCGAGCGCTTCCTGACGATGGCCGCCGACGAGGCGTTCACCATCGCCCAGCCGAGCACGCCCGCGTCGTACTTCCACCTGCTGCGCCAGCACTCGCTCGGCGAGGAGCACCGTCCGCTGATCGTCTTCACCCCGAAGTCGATGCTCAAGCGGAAGGAGGCTGCCTCGCAGCCCGACGAGTTCACCACGGGCACGTTCCAGCCCTTCATCTCCGACGCCGCCGCGGACGCCGACAAGGTCGACACCCTGCTGCTGTGCTCGGGCCGGGTGACCTGGGACCTCATGGTGGAGCGCGGCAAGCGCGAGAACGGCGAGCGCTTCGCGATCGCCCGGGTCGAGCAGCTCTACCCGCGTCCGCTCGAGGAGATCAAGGCCGAGATCGCCCGCTTCCCGCACCTCAAGCAGGTCCGCTGGGTGCAGGACGAGCCGCGCAACATGGGCCCGTGGCCCCACTACGCGCTCAACGTGTGGCCCGAGGTCGACGCCCAGGTCGTCCCGGTCACCCGTGCCGAGGGCTCCTCGCCCGCCGTGGGCACCGTCAAGCGGCACTCCGAGGAGCAGAAGGACCTGCTGGCTCGGGCGTTCGCCTGAGCGATGTACTTCACCGACCGCGGCATCGAGGAGCTCGAGAAGCGTCGGGGTGACGAGGAGGTCACCCTGGCGTGGATCGCCGAGCAGCTCCAGGGCTTCGTCGACTCCCATCCGGAGTTCGAGACCGCCGTCGAGCGGTTCGCGACCTGGCTCGCGCGGCTCGACGACCCCGAGGACTGACCCGACCGTCTGACTGGCCGCCGGCCTGGCCGCCGGACTGGCCGACGGGCTGTCCGGTCCGGGGGTGGCCGCGCCGCGGCGCGGTGACCAAGATGGGCGCGTGCTCGGACTCGAGATGGTCGTCCTCCTCGGCGTGGCCCTCGTGGTGTGCGGCGCGCTCGCGCGCCGCTACCCGATCGCGCCGGCGATCCTGCTGGTCCTGGTGGGCGTGCTGGTCGGTTTCGTCCCGCGCCTGCGCCACGCCCAGCTGCCGCCGGAGGTCGTGCTCCTCCTCTTCCTCCCCGCGCTGCTCTACTGGGAGAGCCTGACCACCTCGCTGCGGGAGATCCGCAAGAACCTGCGGGTCGTGGTGCTGACCAGCACCGTGCTCGTCGTGGCCACCGCCGGGGCGGTGGCGGCCGTCGCGCACGCACTGGGCATGCCGTGGGGTCCGGCCTGGGTGCTCGGCGCGGCGCTCGCCCCGACCGACGCCACCGCCGTCGGGGTGCTGGCCCGCGACCTCCCTCGGCGTACGGTCACGGTGCTGCGCGCCGAGAGCCTGGTCAACGACGGCACCGCGCTGGTCCTCTACGGCCTGGCGGTGGGCGTCACGGTCGGCGAGGAGCACCTCACCCCGCTGCACGTGTCGTGGCTGCTCGTGCTGGCGTACGGCGGCGGCGTGCTGGCGGGCGGGCTCGTCGGGCTCCTGAGCTGGCAGGTGCGCCGACGCATGGACGACCCGATGCTCGAGAGCATCGCCATGCTGGTCACCCCGTTCGCGGCGTTCCTGCTCGCCGACGCCATCGACGCCTCGGGCGTCCTCGCCGTGGTCTCGTGCGGTCTCTTCATGAGCCAGGTGACCCCGCGGATCACCGGCGCGGCCACCCGACAGCTCGTGCTGCCCTTCTGGTCCCTCTCCACCACCGTGCTGAGCAGCGCGCTCTTCGTGCTGATCGGCCTCTCTGCCCAGTCGGCGCTCCGCGGGCTCAGCAGCACCTCGCTGCGCGAGGCGCTGGTCGACACGCTGGCGGTGACCGCCGTGGTGATCGGCGTGCGGTGGGCCTGGACCTACACGACGCCGTACCTGATCCGGCTCGTCGACCGCCGACCCGCGCAGCGGCTGCGGCGGGTCGGCGCGCGCCAGCGCACGGTGAGCGCGACGGCCGGCTTCCGGGGCGCGGTCTCCCTCGCCGCGGTGCTCGCGGTGCCGCACACCCTCGACTCCGGCGCCCCCTTCCCCGAGCGCGACCTGATCGTGCTGGTCGCCTGCGGGGTGATCGTGCTGAGCCTCCTCCAGGCGCTGCTGCTCCCGGCGATCGTGCGATTCGCCCGGCTGCCCGCCGACAACTCGGTCGCGGAGGAGACCCAGCTCGCCGAGCTCTCCACCCTGGACGCCGCCATCGACGCCATCGACGACACTGCCGCCGAGCTCGGCGTCGGTGCCCCGGTGGTCGACCGGGTCCGCCACGAGCTGGGCAAGCAGCGTGCGCTGGTCGCCGCCTCCGGGGAGGACGGGGACCCGGTCGTCCGGCACGACGACCAGTACACGAGCCTGTCCCTCGCCCTGATCGGCCGCCGCCGCGAGGCCCTCCTGGTGCTGCGCGACGAGCAGCAGATCGACGACATCGTCCTGCGCCGGGTCCAGGCCCGGCTGGACATCGAGGAGGTGCGCTTCTCCCGCGAGATCGCCACCGACTGACCGACCCGTCCCGGGTTCGCCGTACGTTCACCGAGCGTGGGTACCTTCCGGCCATGCTCACCGACGTCCGCGAGTACATCGACCAGCTGCAGATCGAGGGCCACACCATCGGTGAGGACCACGACGACGACCCGGTGCTCATCGACCCCGACGGACGCGCGGTCGACACGTGGCGCGAGAACTACCCCTACGACGAGCGGATGCCGCGCGAGGAGTACGACGAGCAGAAGTACCTCCTCCAGGTCGAGCTGCTGAAGTTCCAGTCCTGGGCGGCCGAGACCCAGACCAAGCACGTGCTGCTCTTCGAGGGGCGCGACGCGGCCGGGAAGGGCGGCACGATCAAGCGCTTCATGGAGCACCTCAACCCGCGCTACGCCCGGGTGGTCGCGCTGACCAAGCCGAGCGACCGCGAGCAGAGCCAGTGGTACTTCCAGCGCTACGTGAAGCACCTCCCGGCCGCCGGCGAGATGGTGCTCTTCGACCGGTCCTGGTACAACCGCGCCGGCGTCGAGCGGGTGATGGGCTTCGCCTCGCCGCCGGAGTACGAGCAGTTCATGGCGCAGGCGCCGCTCTTCGAGCGGATGCTGGTCGACAGCGGCGTCTCGCTGTCGAAGTTCTGGTTCTCGGTGACCCAGTCCGAGCAGCGCACCCGCTTCATCATCCGCCAGGTCGACCCGGTGCGGCAGTGGAAGCTCTCCCCCATCGACCTGGAGTCGCTGGACAAGTGGGACGACTACACCGCCGCCAAGGAGGCGATGATCCGCCGCACCGACTCCGAGTGGGCACCGTGGACGACGGTGAAGAGCAACGACAAGAAGCGCGCCCGGATCAACGCGATGCGCGCCTTCCTCTCGCGGTTCGAGTACGACGGCAAGGACGCCGACGTGGTCGGCGAGCCGGACCCGCGGATCGTGCAGCGCGGCATCGACGCGGTCGGCGACTGAGATGCTCGTCGCGGTGCTGGCGCTGGCCCTGCCCGAGGGTCTCGAGCGGGCGGAGCGACGGGCCCTGGTCGCCGACCACCTCGCGCACGGGCCCGGCCGGCCGACCCGCCTGTGCCCCCACTGCGGCAGCGTCGCCCACGGCCGCCCGCTGCTCGCGGGCCGTCAGCTGAGCCTCGCGTACGCCGACGGGCTCGCCCTGGTGGCGATCGCCGACGCGCCGGTCGGCGTCGACGTCGAGCGCGGTGACCACCTCGCCTGGACCCGGGTCGAGGCCCTGCTCAAGGCGACCGGCGAGGGCCTGCGCCGAGATCCCGCCACCGTGGACGGCATCCCGGCGTGGAGCGCGCCGCTGCCGCTGCCCGCGCCGTACGTCGGGACCGTGGCGGTGCTGGGCGTGACCCGCGCCAGCGTCGACCTGCGCGAGGTCAGCCTGCGGACGGGAAGTGCGGCAGCGCCTCGTCGTAGAGCCACGGCCTGAGCAGCATCCGCGCGTCGTGGCCGGTGCGGTCGCCGGCGTGCTCGAGGAACTGCTCGGTGGTGACCGAGCCGCCGGAGTGGTCGGCCACCCACGTGCGGAGCACCTCGAAGAACGCGTCGTCGCCGACCGCGACCCGCAGCGCGTGCAGGGCCAGCGCCCCGCGCTTGTAGACGCGGTCGTCGAACATCAGCTCCGGGCCGGGGTCGGAGAGCAGGAGGTCCTGGTCGAGGCCGTCGAGCTTGTCCCAGTGGTGCCGCGCGTGCTCGGCCGCCGTGCCCTGGCCGGACTCCTCCGACCACAGCCACTCGCTGTAGCAGGCGAAGCCCTCGTGCAGCCAGATGTCGCGCCAGTGCGTGAGCGTCACGGCGTTGCCGAACCACTGGTGCGCGAGCTCGTGCGCGACCAGCCGGGTGCGCTGCCAGTCGGGGTCGACGTAGTTGCGCCCGAAGGTCGAGAGCATCTGCGACTCGAGCGGGATCTCCAGCTCGTCGTCGGTGACGACGACGGTGTACGACGGGAAGGGGTAGGGCCCGAAGAGCTTCTCGAACGCCGCCACCATCTCGTGGTGCCGGCCGAGCGCGTCGGCGACGGCCTGCTCGTCGAGGTCCTCGGGGCCGACGACGGCGACCGGCACCCCGGACTCCGGCTGCGGCACCGGCCAGTCGACGTACCGCCCGATCTGCAGGGTGGCGAGGTAGGTCGCCATCGGCGCCGTCTGCTCGTAGTCCCAGGTCTCGCTGCTGCCGTGCCGCTGCCGCGAGACGAGCTCACCGCTGCAGGCGACGTGGTAGCCCACGTCGGCGCGGACCTTGATCCGGTAGGTCGCCTTGTCGTCGGGGCGGTCGTTGCACGGGAACCAGGTCGGCGATCCGTGCGGCTGCGCCGCGACGATCACGCCGTCGGTGAGCTCCTCCCAGCCGGCGTCGCCGAGGTGCCGCTCGGCGACCGGCTTCGGCGCCCCGGTGTAGCGGACGGTGACCGTCAGCTCCGTGCCCGGCCTGGCCTCGCGCTTGAGGTCGAGCACGAGCCGGTGGGCCGGCCGCCGGTAGCGCGCGAGCATCCCGCCGGAGACGGTCACCTTCGCGACGCGCAGGTGCGCCAGGTCGAGGGTCAGCTGCTTGGTCGGCTCGAGCACCTCGACGCTGAGCACCGCGGTGGCGTCGAGCCGGTTGCCGGCGACGGCATAGGTCAGGTCGAGGTCGTAGTGGGCGACCCGGAAGCGGCGGTCGCCGTGGCCGGGCAGGTAGGGGTCGGCGGTCGGTCCCGTCACGAGCCGCTCACCCGGGCGGCCTCGGCCCACGGCCCGATCGGGTTGCCGATCCACACGGTCTTGTCGGGCACCGACTCCCCCCTCATCACCAACGACACCGGTCCGACCGTAGCGTGCCGGCCGATGGTCGCCGCGGGCAGGATCACGGAGTTGGGCCCCAGCGTCGCGCCGCGCCGCAGCTCGACCCGGTCGGTGGCGAGCAGCCGGTCGTGGAAGAGGTGGGTCTGCACCACGGTGCCCTGGTTGACCGTCGCCCCGTCGCCGAGGGCGATCAGGTCGGCCTCCGGGAGCCAGTAGGTCTCGCACCAGACCCCGCGGCCGACCGTCGACCCCATCGCCCGGAACCACGCGGTCAGCAGCGGCGTCCCGGTCACGACGCGCGCGAACCACGGCGCGGCCACCACCTCGACGAAGGTGTCGGCGAGCTCGTTGCGCCACACGAAGGAGCTCCACAGCGGGTGGGTGCCCGCGCGGATCCGGCCGACCAGCAGCCACTTGGCCGCGGTCGCGACCAGCGCGGCGCCGACGCCGGCGACGAGGAGCGCGAGGGCCACGGCGACCAGCCCGGCCGGCACCCCGGCGTCGTCGTACGCCGCCAGCGCGACCAAGCCGACGGCGGCGTACAGGCCGACGGAGACGAGCACGGCCAGGACCCGCGCCAGCTCCCAGGCGGCCCGGGCGACCTTGAGCCGGGTCGGCGGGGCGTAGGTGCGCTCGTCGTCGCCCTCCTGGGCGGTCCGGCGCAGCGCGGTCGGCGGGCTGCCGAGCCACGACTCCCCCGCCCGTGCGGTCTTGCGGTTGGGTGCCGCGGAGAGCACCGCGACCAGCGCCCGCTTGGGCACCTTGCGGCCGGGCGCGGCCATGCCGGAGTTGCCGACGAAGGCCCGCTTGCCGACCTTGACCCGCTCGATGCGCAGCCAGCCGCCGCCGAGCTCGTAGCCGCCGATCAGCGTGTCGTCGGCGAGGAACGCGAGCGCACCGACGCTGGTCATCGCCGGGACCATCAGCACCGTCGACGCCTCGACGTCGTCGCCGATCCGGGCGCCGAGCAGCCGCAGCCAGGTCGGGGTCAGCTGCGAGGAGTAGAGCGGGAAGAGCCAGGTGCGGGCCTCGTCGAGGACCCGCACGGTCGCCCAGACCTGGAGTGCCACCCGGCCGCGCACCGGGTAGACGCCGGGCTCGAGGCCGACGGCGCAGAGCCGGACGAGTCCGAGCACCATGAGCGCGAGCACCACGAGCGCGACGACCGTGCCGAGCGCCGCCCACGGGAGGGCGGCGACCACGAGCCCGCGCAGGGTGTCGTCGGGCAGGTCGGCGAGCGGCGCGAGGAGACCGACGGCGACGGTGATCGCGATCGCCGGGAGCAGCCCGAGCAGCGCCGCGGTGGCGGCGTACGCGCCGACCCAGGCGCGTGAGCTGGACGGCCGGTCGTCCCACGGCCCGCGGGCGGCGCCGCTCACCCGGACCGCCGGCGCGCCCGACCAGAACTCGCCGTCGGGCACCACACCGAAGACCGCGGAGCCGGCCGCGACCTCGGCCTCGTCGCCGACGACCGCACCCGGGCAGAGCATGCTGCGGGTGCCGACCCGGGCCCGCTTGCCGACCCGCACCTCGCCGAGCCGCAGCACGTCGCCGTCGACCCAGTAGCCGGTGAGGTCGACCTCGGGCTCGATCGAGCAGCCCTTGCCGAGGCGCATCATCCCGGTGACCGGCGGCAGCGAGTGCAGGTCGACGTCGCGGCCGACCTTCGCGCCGAGGAGGCGGGCGTACCAGGTGACGTACGGCGCGCCGGCGAGCGAGTGGGCGCCCAGCTGATCGGCCAGGCGCTCGGCGGCCCAGAGCCGCAGGTGCACCTTGCCGCCGCGCGGGTGCTCCCCCGGCGTGACGCCGCGCAGCACGAGCCGCGCGGCGCCGGCCGCGAGCAGCATCCGGCCGGGTGGGGTCAGGAAGACGAGGGTCGCGACCACCAGCAGCCACCGCGGCGCGCGCGGCAGCACGTCGAGGTCGAACGCCGCGGAGGCCAGCGCGCTGGCGAGCAGCAGCCAGGTCAGCCACCGGGGCGCGGCGGCCGAGCGGAGCAGCAGCGTGCCGACCACCTGGCCGGCCTGCGTCTTGAGCGGCGTGGGCGGCACCGAGCGGTCGGTGGTGGCGTCGCCGCCGTCCGCGAGCGAGTCGACGTAGGCGGCGAGGCCGCCGAGCGTCGGGTGGTCGTAGATGTCGCCGATCGCGACCTCGGGGTGCCGCGTGCGCAGCTTGGTCACCATCTGCGCGGCGGTGAGGCTGCCGCCGCCGAGGTCGAAGAAGTCGTCGCCGCGGCCGGTGACGCTCGCGCCGAGCACGTCGAACCACAGGCGCGCCACCCACTCCTCGGTCGCGTCCAGGCCGCTCGGCGCCGTCGGGGCCTCGGTCGTCACCGGCCAGGGCAGCGCGTCGCGGTCGACCTTGCCGGACGTCCGGGTCGGGATGTCGTCGACCGTGACCACGCGGGGCACCAGCGCCGCGGGCAGGCTGCGGCGCAGCTCGGCCATCGCCGCGGCGGCGTCGTAGCGCTCGTCGACGATGACGTAGCCGACGAGCACCGAGTTGCCCGACGAGGTCCGGCGTACGGCGGCGGCCGCGCCGACCACGCCGACCAGCGCGAGCAGCGCGCTGTCGACCTCGCCGAGCTCGATCCGCCGACCGCCGAGCTTGACCTGGTCGTCGGCCCGGCCGCCGAAGAGCAGGCCCTCCGGGTCGTTCACGACGAGGTCGCCGCTGCGGTAGGCGCGGTCCCAGCCGAGGGTCGGCATCGGGGCGTACTTCTCGGCGTCCTTCTCGGGGTCGAGGTAGCGGGCCAGCCCGACCCCGCCGATGATCAGCTCGCCGGTGCCGCCCTCGGGGACCGGCATGCCGTCGCCGTCGACGACGGCGAGGTCCCAGCCGTCGAGCGGGAGGCCGATCCGCATCGGCCCGTCGCCGGTGACCAGCGCGCCGCAGGCGACCACGGTCGCCTCGGTCGGGCCGTAGGTGTTCCAGACCTCGCGGCCCTCGCGGACCAGGCGGCCGGCCAGCTCGGGCGGGAAGGCCTCGCCGCCGAGGATCAGCAGCCGCACCTGCTCCAGCGCGTCGTCGGGCCACATCGAGACCAGCGTCGGCACCGTCGACACGACGGTCACCCGGTTGGCCGACAGCCACGGGCCGACGTCGATCCCGCTGCGGACCAGCGCGCGCGGCGCCGGCACCAGGCAGGCGCCGTAGCGCCAGGCGAGCCACATCTCCTCGCAGCTCGCGTCGAAGGCGACCGAGAGCCCGGCCATCACCCGGTCGCCCGGGCCGAGCGGTGCCCCGTGGAGGAAGAGCCGCGACTCGGCGTCCACGAACGCCGCCGCATTGCGGTGGGTGACCGCGACGCCCTTCGGCCTCCCGGTCGACCCGGAGGTGAAGATGACCCACGCATCGTCGTCGATGGAGGGGTCCACGCGCTCCCGCGCGGGCGCCGTACGCCGCGGGGCGAGCGCGAGGTCCGCGCCGACGACCGCGACGGCGTCGGACTCCTCGAAGACCACCCGCGCCCGCTCGTCGGGGTCGTCGGCGTCGACCGGGACGTACGCCGCGCCGACGAGCAGGGTCGCCATGATCGCGATGTAGAGGTCGGTGGTGCCCGACGGCACCCGGATGCCGACCTTGTCGCCCGGCCCGACCCCGAGCGCGGCGAGCTCGTCGGCGACGTCCTCGGCGGCGTCGGCCAGCTCGGCGTAGGTGAGCACCTCGACGCCGTTGTCGATCGCCGGGGCCTCCGGGGAGGCCAGCACCGTCGCGCGGAAGACCTCCACCAGCGTCCGGGGCGGAGGTGCCAGGTCACCGCGCAGCAGACTCACGCGCGACACCCAAGCAAACGCGGGTGAACGAACGGTGTCCGGTCTCAGCCGACGTGTGCGGCCCGCTCCCCGCGCCGTACGCCGGCGAGGGTCAGGCCGGCGGCGACGTACAGCGCCGAGGACAGCAGCGCCATCGCCAGCACCGTCTGGTGCCCGACCACGCCGGTGAGCGGCAGCGCCAGCGACCCGGCGACGAAGGTGAGCCCGCCCTGGAGCGCGGACGCCGTGCCGCCGGCGCGCCGGCCGATCTCCTGGGCCAGCGTCGTGGTCGCGGGGATGGTGAGCCCGTTGCCGCCGACCATCACCGCCAGCAGCACCCACGTCGGCGCCAGCCGGACGTCGTCGCCCGCGATCAGCGCGTAGGCGAGCAGCCCGACGACGGCGCCGGTCGAGATCGCCAGCCCGGCCCGCCGCAGCGGCACCGGCCCGACCCGGGCGACCGAGTAGCGGAAGACGAGGCTGCCGACCGCCATCAGCGCGGCGTTGGTGGCGAAGAGGACGGCGTACGCCGTGGTCCCGATGCCGAGCTGGTCCTGGAGCACGATCGAGGAGCCGCCGATGTAGACGAAGAAGCCCGCCGTTGCGAAGCACTGGACGGCGACGACGCCCAGGAAGAGCCGGTTGCGGAGCATCTCCCGCATCCGGACCAGGCTGTGCCGCAGGCCGTGCGCGTGCCGCGCCTCCGGCGCGAGCGTCTCGGGGAGCCCCAGGACCATCCCGACCCACATCAGGATCCCGACGACGGTCAGCGCCGCGAAGACGTCGCGCCAGCCGCCGAAGGCCAGGATCACGCTGCCGACGGCCGGTGCGACGACCGGTCCGAGCAGCACGATCGAGGTGAGCATCCCGAAGCGCCGCGCCGCCTCGACGCCCGCGTAGCGGTCGCTGATGACCGCCCGGCCGAGCGCCACGCCGCACCCGGCAGCGGCGCCCTGGACGACTCGGCAGCCGAGGAGCGCCCAGATGCTCGGCGACACGGCGCAGCCGAGCGAGCTGAGCGCGAAGACCGCCGAGCTCACGACCAGGATCCGGCGTCGGCCGACGCCGTCGCTGACCGGGCCGAAGACCAGCTGGCCGGCGGCCATGCCGACGATGAACGTGGTCATGGTCAGCTGGGCGAGCGTCCCCGAGGTGTGCAGCTGGTGCTGCACCTGCGGCAGCGCTGCCAGGTAGGCGTCGGTGGCGAGCGGTCCGACGCCGACCACCAGGACGAGCGAGGGGAAGTGCAGGCGCGTCGGCGTACGACGGGCCCGCTCGATCGAGGTGGTCAACGGAGCGCGTCGAATCCGGCGTTCACGAGATCGGTCAGCGAGCCGCCCTCGAACATCCAGGTGGTGGCCGCCGCCCGGAAGACGCCGAAGCCGGCCGCGGCCAGGCTCTGGGCGGCCACGTCGCCGCCGAGCTCGCGCGCCACGACGTACTCCCAGGAGAGCACCATGTCGAAGACCCGCCCGCGCAGGAGCACCGACGAGGCGGCGGCCCGCTGCCGCAGCTCGACCCGCTCCCGGTCGTCCTCGAAGCTGCGGGCGAGCGTCGCGACCGCGGCCCGGACCACCTCGAAGTCGCTCAGGTCGCGGCGCACCAGCTCCCGCAGCGCGGCCCGCAGCTCGGCCTGGCGCTCGTCGCGGCCCATGTCGAGGACCTCGTCCTTGGTGGCGAAGTAGCGGAAGAAGGTGCGCGTCGAGACGCCGGCGTCGGCCGCGATCGACTCCACCGAGGTCTGGTCGAAGCCGTCCTCGGCGAAGCGCCGCAGGGCAGCGTCCTCGAGCGCGCGACGCGTGCTGGCCTTGTGGGTCTCGCGTCGGCCCTGCTCCGGAGGTGGGGTGGTGCCCCTGTCAGTCACCCGCCAACGCTATCCGGAGCTCGGCGCTCCGGTCAGGTCTCGCGTGAGGATGACCACTCCGCAGCTCCACCGCGCGCAGGTCGCCGGTGAACGCGAACGGCGGGGCGTAGTCGGCGCTCACGGCGAGTCCGCGGTCGCGCCCGACCAGCATCCCGGCACCCGACGAGCCGAGGTTGGGGAAGAAGAGGAAGCCGGGCAGCGGCGTCTCGGCGACGTCGACGGCGTCGACGGCCAGCACCAGGCGGGCCTGCGGCCCGGGCTCGTAGCGGACGGTCAGGACGTGCTCGCCCGCCGGCACCGGCTCGGGCGCGGTCAGGCGGGTGGTGGTGTCGAGCAGGGCGACGGTGGCGACCAGCCGGCCGTCGAGGAGGTACGTCGCCCAGCCGCCGTGCCGGTCGCCGATCGCGGTGATGATCCCCTCGGCGCCGCCCTCGGGGACCACCACCCGCGCGGTCAGCTCGAAGCCGCCCATGATCGCGGGCAGCTGGCTCTCCTGGACCGGGCCGCCACCGGGCGCGTAGCGGCCGACCGTCGCCGGCGGGAACTCGCCGGGGTGCATGTGCGCCATCGAGCCCGGGAACTCGAAGAGCGGCAGCACCTGGTTGCGGCCGGCCTCGGCCCACCACAGGCCCTCGAGCCGCCGGACCAGCTCGGGGTGCTCGTCGGCGACGTCGTGGGCCTCGGAGAAGTCCTCGGCGAGGTGGAAGAGCGACCAGCGGTCGGTGTCGAAGTCGAAGCTGCCGACGAGGTGTGCGCGCTCGTCGAACTGGTTGGCGACGTGGTCGGTGACCGCCATCCAGCCGTCCTCGTAGATGCCGCGCGAGCCGAACATCTCGAAGTACTGCACCAGCCGGTGCTCGCCCGCGTCGGGCTCCGCGAAGCTCGGGAGCAGCGAGCGTCCGTCGACCGGCTGCTGGTGCACCCCGTCGACGACGTCGGGCTGCGCGATCCCGGCCGCGTCGAGGACCGTCGCGTAGAGGTCGACGGCGTGGCAGAACTGCGGCCGTACGCCGCCGCGCTCGGCCAGCCGGTCGCCCCAGCGCACCACGAGCGGGGTGCGGACGCCGCCGAGCCAGGCGTAGCGCTTCCACAGCCGCAGCGGGCCGTTGCCGGCCCAGGCCCAGCCGTAGGGGTAGTGGTTGTAGGCGTCCGGGCCGCCGATGTCGTCGATGCGGGCGATCGCCTCGTCGACGTCCTCGCCCAGGCCGAGCCAGCCGGCGGCCTCGTTGAGCGTGCCCGTCGTACCGCCCTCGGCGCTGGCGCCGTTGTCGGAGAGCACCATGACCAGGGTGTCGTCGGCGATGCCCTGCTCGTCGAGGTAGGAGAAGAGCCGGCCGAGGTGGTGGTCGGTGTGGGTGAGGAAGCCGGCGAAGACCTCCATGTAGCGCGCGAAGAGGCGTCGCTGGTCTTCCGGGATCGCGTCCCAGTCGGGGATCCACGGCGGCCGCTCCGGCAGCGTCGTGCCGTCCGGGACGAGCCCGTCGGCGATCTGCCGGTCGAAGGCGCGCTGCCGCCAGGCCTCCCAGCCGTCGTCGAACTGCCCCCGGTAGGGCTCGACCCACTCCTCGGTCACCTGGTGCGGCGCGTGCGCAGCACCGGGCGCGACGTACAGGAAGAAGGGCTTGCGCGACTCGGCCTGACGCTGGTCCTGGACCATCCGGATTGCCTGGTCGACGAGGTCCTCGGTGAGGTGGTAGCCCTCCTCCGGGGAGGACGGCGGGTCGATGTGGGTGTTGTCGCGGACCAGCTCCGGCGCCCACTGGTTGGTCTCCGCGCCGAGGAAGCCGTAGTAGCGCTCGAAGCCCTGGCCGAGCGGCCAGCGGTCGAACGGGCCGGAGGCGGAGTACTCGTTCTTGGGAGCGAGGTGCCACTTGCCGACCGCGAGGGTGTTGTAGCCGTTGTCCTTGAGCGTGCGGGCCAGGGTCGCGGCCGAGCGCGGGATCCGGCCGGTGTAGCCGGGGAAGCCGAGCGCCGCCTCCTGGGTGACGCCCATGCCGACCGCGTGGTGGTTGCGGCCGGTGAGCAGCGCGGCGCGGGTGGCCGAGCAGACGGCGGTGACGTGGAAGCGGTTGTAGCGCAGGCCCTGCTCGGCGAGTCGGTCGATGTGCGGCGTCGAGATCCCGGAGCCGAAGCAGCCGAGCTGGGCGAAGCCGACGTCGTCGAGGACCACCATCACGACGTTCGGGGCATCGGGCCCGGGCTTCGGGTAGTCGACGAAGCGGGGCTCGGACGTGTCGTGGCGCGTGGTGATCCGCTGGGCAGGCACGGGACCATCCTGTCACTTGACTGACAGTTCCGTCTCGGCGTTGTGGAACGAGTTCTACAGGTACGGCAAGATGCCCGCATGACCATCGAGTGGGTGGCGTCCCGCGACGCCGAGGTGTCCTACCCCGCGGCTCCCTGGGACATGGTCGGCCAGCTGTGGCTGTCGATCTTCCGGCTGCGCGAGCCCGTCGACGAGCTGCGCCGGGCCGGCGTGTACGGCGCGGCGTTCGTCTCCTACGAGCCAGGCAGTCCGCTGACCTACTCCGAGCTGCTCGTCGCCCGGCTGGTCCCGACCGAGCAGCACGGCCGCTGCGTGTCGATCACCGACATCTGGGTCGACTCCCCCGCCTCGGTGGCCGGCGGCCGCGAGCTGTGGGCGATCCCCAAGGGCCTGTGCGACTTCGAGCTCGACACCAGCCACCGCGGGCCGTTGTCCTCCACCGACTGGTCGGCGTCGCTCGGCCGCTCCCCGATCGCGAGCGCGTCCTTCACCGACGTCTCGCGGGCGATGCTGCGGGTCCCCTTCAAGGGCACCACCTGGCAGCCCGGCATCGACGACACCGACGGGGAGGAGCGCACCGCCGTGCTCCAGGGATCCTCGAAGGCGCTGCCCTGCCGCGGCCGCTGGGACTTCGCGGCCGACGGCCCGCTCGGCTGGATGCGCGGCGCGCGCCAGCTCGCCTCCTTCCGGCAGGCCGACTTCCGGATGTCGTTCGGCTGAGCGGCACCTCGACCGATGCCGGAGTGCCGTTCCACCAGCCGCCGTGGTCACCGACGACCGTCGGGCTGGTCCTCGAGTCCCGTCGGGCCCGCCCGCCGCAGCAGCTGGTCCGCCCCCTGTCATGACGCTGTGAAATCGGCGGACAACCTGTGAGTACGCCGCCTCCGACTCAACCGCATCTCACAGGTGACGACTGGTTGCGGCATGACCATCAACAGCATCGGGAGCATCAGCTCCCTGCTCTCCACGCAGGGGTCCTCGCAGACCCAGCGCGGCAAGAGCCCGTATGAGGCCGCCGCGGACGTGCTCGGCATGTCCGCGGACGACATCAAGACGGCCGTCGAGGGCGGCCAGTCCCTGATGGACCTCGCCGAGCAGCAGGGCGTGTCCTCCGACGACCTCCTCTCCGCACTCAAGGAGAACGCCCCCTCCGACCTCCAGGGGTCGGACCAGCTCGACGAGATCGTTGAGAAGATGGCCAACCAGACCGGCAGCCTCGGCCCGGGTGGCCCGGGTGGCCCGGGTGGCCCGGGCGGTCCCGGCGGTCCGCCTCCCGGCCCCCCGCCGAGCGGCGTCATGTCCGGCAACCTGACCGACACCCAGAGCAGCACGATCGACGCCCTGAGCAGCCTGCTCGACATGGACAGCGACGACCTCACCAGCGCGATCAAGGACGGCAGCCTCTCCGACCTGCTCCAGCAGGCCGGCGTCGACATGACCGACCTCTCCTCCGCCCTCGAGACCGCCCTCGCCGGCAGCTCCACCGGCTTCCAGGTCGACGTCCGCGCCTGACCGCGTCGACGAGGGCCGGCGTCTCCCCCGCCGCCGGCCCTCGTCCTCGCTGGACCACCCCGCTGGTTGAGGTGCGAGGCGCGCCAGCGCCGAGCCTCGAAACCCCGGAAAGCCAACCATGGCCTGGCGTCCTGCGATCCGACTCGTGGCGTCCTCCCGTCGGCGCCAGTGTTCGTGCCTATCGGGACGACGCCGACTTGCGGTCAGCGAGCAGGCGTTGCGGCGCGCGATCACGGCTCGGGATCGTGACCATCCTGTGACCCAGAACCCTGTGGATATGGGGGTTCTGAGCATCTCAGTGAAGCTCCTATGGGTGTCAAGCGGCGCGGATCCAGGCGCGGTAGCGGTCGACGAGGGCGGTGTCGATGAACAGTCCTCGCTCCGTGCGGCTGATGGTGATCTGGTGAACGGCCAGGGCTTCGGCTG
>NZ_JAIQZJ010000025.1 GCF_020073815.1 Nocardioides mangrovi | reverse complement strand
CAGGCCCCCGCCCTGCTGGTTCTAGTGAACTACTACTAGCACCGGCAATGGATCACTGGGTAACCCCGATCGGACCGAGGTCCGGGTAGGAGTTGGACGCGGCGTCGGTCATGAAACCGGTGATCGCCGAGCCACGCAGCCAGTAGAACACCGAGGTGTCCAGCGGGATGTAGGCGGTGTCGTTCGCCAGCACCGTGTCGGCCTGGGTGAGCAGGTCGTTCTGGGTGTCGATGTCGGGGGCCGTGGCCGCCTGGTCGATCAGACCCTCGAACTCGTCGCTCTGGTAGTAGCCGTAGTCCTGGCCCAGGTTGGTGACGTTGCCGTTGGCGTCACGGGCGAAGTTCGTCCGCGAGTCGAACAGCGGCGGCAGGACCGTCATCGCCGACGGCCAGTCAGCACCCCAGCCGGCCCACACGACGTCCGAGTCCTTGTCGGGCTGGTTGATGACGTCGTAGTAGGTGTCGGCCAGCGGGTCCAGGGTGACCTTGAAGCCGGCAGCCTCCCAGCCCTCCTTGAGGATGGCCGCGGTCTTGTCCTGGGTCTCGGACTGACCGTAGGTGTAGGTGATCGGGTACGGCATGTCGACGCCGGCCTCCTCGAGGAGGGCCTTGGCCGCCTCGGGGTCGCCGTCGTTGGAGCCGGAGAACGCCTCCTGCTCGGTGTAACCGGGCAGGTTCGGGTTGATGATCGACTCGGCCGGGACACCGGCCTTGTCGCCACCCTCGGCCTTGATGTAGCCGTTCACGTCGGTGGCGAGAGCCAGCGCCTGGCGGACCTTCGGGTCGGTCAGGGTCTTCTGGTTCGGCACCAGGTAGTTGGTGTACGGCGACTCGACCAGCGAGGCGCGGTCAGCGACCGGGCCCTCGATCTGGCTGAAGTACGACGGCGCGATGCGGGCCGAGGTGATGGCGTTCGGGTCCGAGTCCGCGACCAGGCGGTCGAGGATCGGCTCGGCGGCGGTGAAGATCTGGTAGTCGATCTCGTCCGGCAGCGCGAGGCGCAGCTTGTCCGGGGTGTCGGTGGACTCGTCGTACTGGTCGTTGCGGACCAGCGTGGCGCCCTTGTCGACGTCCCAGGTGTTGCCGTCGATCTTGTAGGGGCCGTTCGAGAAGATCGTCCACTTGGACTTGTCACCGTGGTCCTGCGACTCCTTGTAGGGGTCGGTGGCCATCAGCGACGCGACGGACAGCGGGAAGTCCGGCCACGGCTTGTTGAAGTGGTAGGTGATCGTCTTGCCGTCGCAGGTGACGGCCTTGTCGAACAGCTCCTGGCCGTCGCCGCGGTACGGGCCCTTGTACATCGAGCCGCCCTTGGGGTCGGTCGGGATGTCCAGGTAGCTCTTCAGGTAGAAGCCAGCGCCACCGGTGAGCACGTCGTCGGCGAACGCACGCGACGCGCCGTACTTGAAGTCCTCACACGTGATGTCGGAGCCGTCCTCCCACTTGATGCCGTCCTTCAGGGTGAAGGACCACACCTTGTTGTTCTCCGTCGAGGTACCGGTGTCGGTGGCCAGGTCGGGGACGGGAGCGTTCGCGACCTTGGGGTCGTTGTCGAACGGGAAGCCCACCAGGGAGCGGTACACCGTCCGGCGGAAGTTCGCGAGCTCGACACCGTAGTAGATGCGCTGGGGGTCAACGCTCTCGAACGGGAAGTGCTGCAGGTACTGCAGCGTCCCACCCTTGGCGCCGGTGTCGCCCGAGCCGCCGTCGCTGCTCGGCGATCCGTCGGAATCGCCACCCCCGCACGCCGCGAGGGTGACGGCCAGAGCCGCCGCAGCGCTGAGGGCGACCATCCGCTTTCGCATGTTGGCCATTACTTCTCCTTGAATGTGTACGCGCCGAGACCGGCGGCACTGTTCGGCGACGCGGTGCCGCCGAAGACTGTGGGGTGGGGGTGACGCGCGGTCAGCGGTCGCCCTTGGGATCCAGGGCATCGCGCAGGCCGTCGCCGAGCAGGTTGAACGAGACCACGATGAGGGCGATCAGGAAGGCCGGCATGAAGAAGTACATGAAGTCGCCGGTGGCGTACTGGATCGAGTCCTTGAGGATGTTGCCGAGCGTCGGCGTCGGCGGCCGCACGCTCACGCCCAGGTAGGACAGCGCCGCCTCGGCGGAGATGAAGGCCGGCATGTAGAGCGTGAAGGTGACCAGCACCGGTGCCCACAGGTTGGGCAGCAGCTCCTTGAACCAGATGCGGCGGCGGCTCGCGCCGTAGAGCCGCGCGGCGTCGACGAACTCGCGCTCGCGCAGCGACAGCACCTGTCCGCGGATCAGGCGGGCCGTGCCGGTCCAGCCGAAGAGGCCGAGCACCAGGATCACGAAGAGACCCTGGGCCAGCGGCCCGGCGGGGACGTGGAAGGTGTCGGTGAGCAGCGCGATGCCGACCGACGAGGCCGCCAGCAGCAGCAGCGTCTGCGGGAAGGCGAGCACCAGGTCGATGAGCCGGCCGATGATGGCGTCGACCCAGCCACCGGCGTACCCGGCGATGATGCCGAGCACGACGCCCAGGAGGACCGCGATCACCGAGGCGGCGAGGGCGACGGTCAGCGAGTAGGTCAGGCCGAGCCAGATCCGGCTCAGCACGTCGCGGCCGATGCCGGGCTCGATGCCCAGCGGGTGGTCCCACGTGATGCCCCACCACTTGCCGCTCGGCAGCGCGTCGGGACCGATCGCGTCCTGGTCGGAGCTGAACGGGTCGAGCACCCCCGCCAGCTTCAGGATCGGGCCCGCGATCGCCGCGAGGAGGTAGAGGATGACGATGACCAACGCGGCCATCGACTTCTTGTCCTTGCGGAACCGCGCCATCGCGAGCTGCGTGGGCGACTTGCTCGCGGGGCCTGAAGCGGCTCGCCTGTCGGCAGCCTGCTGGGCGCTCTCGGGCTCGCGCTCGTTCACCGGACTGGCGGTCATGGCACCTCTGTCTGATCGGATCGTGCATGGCGTCGGGATCCCTTGCCGGGGTGACGGCTCCGGACCCACGAACCGGCAGCGACTCTATGTGACACCGGGCGAGGAACCGATCTTCTGCGTGTAACGATCTGATCTCGACCCGGCGCCAGCCGCATTCGTCGGAATGGTCCTGGAGCGCGACAGCCTTCGTGACTCCATCGTGATCACCACCGTCCTTGCGCCGCGGGGGCGCTCGGACGGCAGGATCTTTAGGTCACAGGCTGGCGACAGGCTACGTCGCGGGGACGCAGGTCACGCGGGTGGGGTGGCGTCCTGCGGGTCGGCCTTCGGCTCCGGACGGGCGTCCACCCCCGCCTCCTTGCGCTGCTCCGGGGTGATCGGAGCGGGCGCGGCGGTGAGCGGGTCGAAGCCGCCGCCGGACTTGGGGAAGGCGATCACGTCGCGGATCGAGTCGCTGCGCGAGAGCAGGGCGACGATCCGGTCCCAGCCGAAGGCGATCCCGCCGTGCGGCGGCGCGCCGTACTTGAACGCCTCGAGGAGGAAGCCGAACTTCTCCTGCGCCTCGTCCTCGTCGATGCCCATGATCGCGAAGACGCGCTTCTGGATGTCGTCGCGGTGGATACGGATCGAGCCACCGCCGATCTCGTTGCCGTTGCAGACGATGTCGTAGGCCCACGCGATCGCGTTGCCGGGGTCCTGGTCGAAGGTGTCGAGGTCCTGCGGCGAGGTGAAGGCGTGGTGGACCGCGGTCCAGGCGCCGCTGCCGACGGCGACGTCACCGGCGGCCGTGGCGTCGTCGGCCGGCTCGAAGAGCGGCGCGTCGACGACCCAGAGGAAGCTCCACTCGTTCTCGTCGATCAGGCCGCACCGGCGGCCGATCTCGAGGCGGGCGGCGCCGAGCAGCGCACGGCTCGACTTCACCGCGCCGGCGGCGAAGAAGACGCAGTCGCCCGGCTGGGCGCCGACGTGGGCGGCCAGGCCGGCCTTCTCCTCGTCGGAGATGTTCTTCGACACCGGCCCGCCGAGCTCGCCGTCCTCCTGGACCAGGACGTAGGCGAGGCCGCGCGCGCCGCGCTGCTTGGCCCACTCCTGCCAGGCGTCGAGCTGCTTGCGCGGCTGGCTCGCTCCCCCGGGCATCACGACGGCGCCGACGTACGGCGCCTGGAAGACGCGGAAGGGGGTGTCCTTGAAGTAGTCGGTGCAGTCGACGAGCTCCTGACCCATCCGCAGGTCGGGCTTGTCGGAGCCGTAGCGGGCCATCGCCTCGGCGTACGTCATCCGCGTCAGCGGCACGGGTACGTCGTGGCCGATCAGCTTCCAGAGCGCGACCAGGATCTGCTCGGCGACGGCGATGACGTCGTCCTGCTCGACGAAGCTCATCTCGATGTCGAGCTGGGTGAACTCCGGCTGCCGGTCGGCGCGGAAGTCCTCGTCGCGGTAGCAGCGGGCGATCTGGAAGTAGCGCTCCATGCCGGCGACCATCAGCAGCTGCTTGAAGAGCTGCGGGCTCTGCGGCAGGGCGTACCAGCTGCCCGGCTGCAGGCGCGCGGGAACCAGGAAGTCGCGGGCGCCCTCGGGGGTGCTGCGGGTCAGGGTCGGCGTCTCGATCTCGACGAAGCCCTCCGCGTCGAGCACGTCGCGCGCGGCCTTGTTGACCTTGCTGCGCAGGCGGATCGCGGCGCCGGGGCCGCTGCGGCGCAGGTCGAGGTAGCGGTGGCGCAGGCGCGCCTCCTCGCCGACGTCGACGTGGTCGCTGATCGGGAAGGGCAGCGGGGCCGCGGCGCTGAGCACCTCGACGTCGGTCGCCACGACCTCGTAGGCGCCGGTGGGCAGGTTCGGGTTGATGTTGCCCTCGGTGCGCTCGACCACCTCACCGGTGACCTTCAGGCAGAACTCGTTGCGCAGCGGGTGCGCCACCTCGGAGTCCCGGATCACCACCTGGACGACGCCCGAGGCGTCGCGGAGATCGATGAAGGCGACCCCGCCGTGGTCGCGCCGGTTGGCCACCCATCCGGCGAGGGTCACGGTCTGGCCGACGTGCGCAGGCAGCGTCAGGGCGCCGGCGTCCTGGGTGCGGATCACTTCTCTGTCTCCTTGACTAGCACCTGCGGTCGCAGGTCCTCGATGGGTGGGGTCCAGTCGGCCGGATCGGCGGCGACCTGGTCCCCGGATCGGATGTCCTTGACCTCGTGGGCCTCGCCGGGGAACCACACGTAGGGGATGCCCCGGCGCTCGGCGTACCGGATCTGCTTGCCGAACTTCTGCGCGGACGCCGCGACCTCGCACGGGATGCCGCGAGCGCGCAGCGCCGTCGCGACGGCGGTGCTCTGCGCGCGGGTCTCCTCATCGGCGACGGCGACGAGCACGGCGCTCGGGACCGGCCGGCTGCCGGCGAGCACCCCGTCGGCGAGGAGCGGGATGAGGCTGCGGGAGACGCCGAACGACACGCCCACGCCGGGGTACGTCGAGCGGCCGTCGGTCGCGAGCGCGTCGTAGCGGCCGCCGCCGCCGACCGACTTCAGGCGCTCGTAGCCCTCCATGAAGATCTCGACGACGGTGCCGGTGTAGTAGTCGAGACCCCGCGCGATCCGCAGGTTGGCCTCCACGCTGACGTGGCGGTGGTCCCCCGCCGAGCAGCCCTCGACGACGGCGGCGAGCTCGACCAGGCCCTCGTCGAGCAGCTCGTCCTCGACGCCGAGCGCCCGCACCCGGTCGACGAAGGAGGTGTCGGCGACCCGGATGGTCGCGAGCTCCAGGCAGCGCTGCGCCTGCTCGGGGGTCGCCCCGGCGTCGCTCACGAGGAGCGCGGCGACCTGCTCGGCGGGGAGCTTGTCGAGCTTGTCGATGGTGCGGATCGCGGTGGTCACGTCGGGCAGGCCGAGGCCGCGGTAGAAGCCCTGGATCAGCTTGCGGTTGTTGAACTGGAAGCTCACCGGCGGGATCGGCAGCGCGTCGAGCGCGTCCACCATCACCCGCATCACCTCGACGTCGTGGTGGAAGGGCAGGACGTCCTTGCCGACGATGTCGACGTCGGCCTGGGTGAACTGCCGGTAGCGGCCCTCCTGGGGCCGCTCGCCCCGCCAGGCCGGCTGGATCTGGAAGCGGCGGAACGGGAACTCCAGGTGGCCGGCGTGCTCGAGCACGTAGCGCGCGAACGGCACCGTGAGGTCGAAGTGCAGGCCGAGCCCGGAGTCGCCGTCCTCGTCGCCGGCCTGGAGCCGGCGGAGCACGTAGATCTCCTTGTCGATCTCGCCGCCCTTGGCGAGCCGGTCGAGGGGCTCGACGACGCGGGTCTCGATGTTGGCGAAGCCGTGCAGCTCGAAGGTGCGCGACAGGGTCTCGACGACCTGCCGCTCCACGGCCCGGTCTGCGGGCAGGAGCTCAGGGAACCCGCTCAGCGGGGCGATCTTGGAAGCCATCAGAGGTCCTGGAGGAAGGGGTTGGTCACGCGCTCCCGGCCGATCGAGGTCTGCTCACCGTGGCCCGGGAGCACGACGACGTCGTCGGCGAGGGGAAGCACCTTGCTCTTGAGGCTCTGCAGCATCGTCAGATGGTCGCCGCCGGGCAGGTCGGTGCGGCCGATCGAGCCCGCGAAGAGCAGGTCGCCGGAGAACATCACCTCGGAGACGTCCGCTGCCCCGGGACTCGGGGCGTCGTACGGCGTCCGGAAGGTCACCGACCCCTCGGTGTGGCCCGGGGTGTGGTCGACGACGAAGCGCAGGCCTGCGATCTCGAGCTCCTGGAGGTCGGTCAGCTCGCGGACGTCGTCGGGCTCGGCGAACTCGTAGCTGCCGCCGAGCAGCATGGCGGTCGTCTCGCGGGACATCCCGGCCATCGGGTTCGCGAGCAGGTGCCGGTCGGCCGGGTGGATCCACGCGGTCGCGTCGTAGGTGCCGGCGACCGGCGCGACGCACCACATGTGGTCGACGTGCCCGTGCGTGACCAGGACGGCGACCGGCTTGAGACGGTGCTCCCGGACCACGTCGGCGACGCCGCCGGCGGCGTCCTTGCCGGGGTCGATCACGACGCACTCGCTGCCGGGTCCGGTGGCGGCGACGTAGCAGTTGGTGCCCCACGGACCCGCGGGAAAGCCGGCGATCAACACCCCGGCAGACTATCGAGCACGGCGTCCACCCGTCGCATCGGTATCTGCGCCCCGGTCCCGGCCTTGACTAGCATGGTCCCCGACCGGTTGCCCGGAACGACGGACGAGCTTCGAGTGGAGTGCACCTGTGACGAGTCATGAGTGGGGACGAGTCGACGACGACGGGACCGTCTTCGTGCGGACCGCCGACGGCGAGCGCTCCGTCGGACAGTACCCCGAGGGCACCCCGGAAGAGGCACTCACCTTCTTCACCGAGCGGTACGCCGCGCTCGCGTTCGAGGTCGACCTGCTCGAGCAGCGCGTCTCCTCGGGCGTGATGTCGCCCGACGAGGCGGCGTCCTCGGTCCGGACCGTGCGCGAGCAGGTCGAGACCGCCAACGCCGTCGGCGACCTGGCCGCCCTCACCGGCCGCCTGGACGCGCTCGCGCCGCTGCTGGAGCAGCAGCGTGAGGCGCGCAAGGCCGAGCGGGCGCAGAAGTCCGCCGAGGCGCGGGCCGGCAAGGAGAAGATCGTCGCCGAGGCCGAGACGCTCGCCGAGAGCCAGGACTGGCGCCAGGGCGCCAACCGGATGCGCGAGCTGCTCGACGAGTGGAAGGCGCTCCCCCGCATCGACCGCGCCTCCGACGACGCGCTCTGGCGGCGCTTCTCGACCGCGCGCACGGCGTACACCCGGCGCCGCAAGGCGCACTTCGCCGAGCAGCACGAGAAGCGCGACGCGGCACGGGGTGTCAAGGAGCGGCTGGCCACCGAGGCCGAGTCGCTGGCGACCTCGACCGACTGGGGCCCGACCGCCGGGCGCTACCGCGACCTGATGCGCCAGTGGAAGGCCGCCGGCCCGGCGCCGCGCGAGGTCGACGACGCGCTGTGGAAGCGCTTCCGGGGCGCCCAGGACACCTTCTTCGGGGCCCGCGACGCCGCGGCCGCCGAGCAGGACCAGGAGTTCGCCGCCAACGCGGTGGTCAAGGAGGAGCTGCTCGTCGAGGCCGAGGCGCTGCTCCCCCCGCTGCGCGAGACCGGCGACATCGACGCCGCCAAGCGCGCGTTCCGCGACCTCGCGGACCGCTGGGACGCCGCCGGGAAGGTGCCGCGCGACCGCATGAAGGAGCTCGAGGGCCGCATGCGCAAGGTCGAGCAGGAGATCCGCGGCGCCGAGGACGAGCAGTGGCGTCGCTCGGACCCGGAGAAGTCCGCCCGCGCCGACGACATGGTCTCCAAGCTCGAGGCGGCGATCGCCCAGGTCGAGAAGGACCTCGAGAAGGCCCGGGCCGCCGGCAACGCCAAGAAGGTCACCGAGCTCGAGGACAACCTCGAGTCCCGCAAGTCCTTCCTGGAGATGGCCAAGCGCGCCTCGGCCGACTTCAGCTGACCGGCGCCGCGCGTCGTACCTGACGTCTCGGTCGCGATCCGTGCGGATCCACGACCATTCCGTCAGGTACGACGGCTACTGGGTCACGCGATAGGCGTCGAACACGCCGGGGACCGAGCGGACCGCCTTGAGCACGGTGTCGAGGTGCTTGGCCTCGGCCATCTCGAAGGTGAAGCGGCTCTTGGCGACCCGGTCGCGGGTCGTCGAGAGGTTGGCGCTGAGGATGTCCACGTGGGCGTCGGAGAGCGCCATCGTGATGTCAGAGAGCAGCCGGGCCCGGTCGAGCGCCTCGACCTGGATGTTGACCAGGAAGCTCGACTGGCCGGTCGGCGCCCACTCGACGTCGATGAGCCGCTCGGGCTGGGACTGCAGGCTCGAGGCGTTGGTGCAGTTCTGGCGGTGCACCGACACTCCCCCGCCCTTGGTCACGAAGCCCAGGATCGGGTCGGGCGGCACCGGGGTGCAGCACTTCGCCAGCTTCACCCAGACGTCGGCCGCGCCCTTGACGATGACGCCCGAGTCGCCGCCCGGCTGGACCTTCGCCCGCGACCGGCGGCCGGTGATCGTGACGCCCTCGGCGAGGTCCTCAGCCGCCCCGTCGTCGCCGCCGTGCAGGTCGATGACCCGGCGTACGACGGCCTGCGCGGACAGGTTGCCCTCGCCGACGGCGGCGTAGAGAGCCGAGACGTCGGTCAGCTTGAAGTGGGTCGCGGCGAGCATCAGCGACTCGTGGGTCATGAGCCGCTTGAGGGGCAGGCCCTCCTTGCGCATGAGCTTGGCGATCTGCTCCTTGCCCTGGTCGATCGCCTCCTCGCGCCGCTCCTTGGTGAACCACTGACGGATCTTCGAGCGGGCCCGCGGAGACCTCACGAAGGCGAGCCAGTCGCGCGACGGACCGGCGGTCGGCGACTTGGAGGTGAAGACCTCGACCACGTCGCCGTTCTCCAGACCCGACTCCAGGGGCACCAGGCGGCCGTTCACGCGGGCGCCGATGGTGTGGTGGCCGACCTCGGTGTGCACGGCGTACGCGAAGTCGACCGGGGTCGAGCCGGCCGGGAGCGCGATCACGTCGCCGCGCGGGGTGAAGACGTAGACCTCGGCGCGGTTGATCTCGAAGCGCAGCGACTCCAGGAACTCGCCCGGGTCCTCGACCTCGTTCTGCCAGTCGAGCAGCTGGCGCACCCAGGTCATGTCGTCCTGGTCGGCGAGCCGGTCGGTGTCGACGCCGGCGCGGCCGTCCTCCTTGTACTTCCAGTGCGCGGCGACGCCGTACTCGGCGCGGCGGTGCATGGAGTAGGTGCGGATCTGCAGCTCGACCGGCTTGCCCTGCGGGCCGATCACCGTCGTGTGCAGCGACTGGTACATGTTGAACTTCGGCATCGCGACGTAGTCCTTGAACCGGCCGAGGACCGGGTTCCAGCGCGAGTGGAGCACGCCGAGGACGGTGTAGCAGTCGCGGTCGTTCTCGACGAGCACCCGGATGCCGACCAGGTCGTAGATGTCGGAGAAGTCGCGGCCGCCGACGATCATCTTCTGGTAGATCGAGTAGTAGTGCTTCGGGCGGCCGGTGACGGTGCACTTGACCTTGGCCTCGCGCAGGTCGGCCTGGACCTGCGAGATCACCTCGGCCAGGAACTGGTCGCGCGAGGGCGCCCGCTCGGCCACCATCCGCACGATCTCGTCGTAGATCTTGGGGTGCAGGGTCGCAAACGCGAGGTCCTCGAGCTCCCACTTGATGGTGTTCATGCCCAGCCGGTGGGCCAGCGGGGCGTAGATGTCGAGGGTCTCGCGGGCGACCCGCTCCTGGGTCTCCTGCCGGACGTAGCGCAGGGTGCGCATGTTGTGGAGCCGGTCGGCGAGCTTGATGACCAGCACCCGGATGTCGCGCGACATCGCGACGATCATCTTGCGGATCGTCTCGGCCTGCGCGGAGTCGCCGTACTTGACCTTGTCGAGTTTGGTCACGCCGTCGACGAGCTGGGCGATCTCGTCGCCGAAGTCCTGCCGGACCTGCTCGAGGGTGTACGGCGTGTCCTCGACGGTGTCGTGGAGCAGCGAGGCGGCCAGCGTCGGCTCGGTCATGCCGATGTCGGCGAGGATCGTGGTGACCGCGAGCGGGTGGGTGATGTAGGGGTCGCCGCTCTTGCGGGTCTGGGTGCCGTGCATCTTCTCGGCGGTCAGGTAGGCCCGCTCGAGCAGGCCGAGGTCGGCCTTCGGGTGGTTGGCGCGCACCGATCGGAAGAGCGGCTCGAGGACCGGGTTGGCGGTCTGGTTGCGGGTGCCCATCCGGGCCAGCCGGGCCCGCATGCTCCGCGTGGAGGGGGCCGCCTCGGGCGCGCGACGCTCCCGCTCTTCGGGCGGTGCGGTGCGCTCCTCGGTCACGCTGGCCAGTCTACGTGGCGGGCCGGTGCTGGCTAGACGCTGAGGAGCGTGGTGAGGGGGACGCCGTCGAGGGCGGCCCGCCCCGGCAGGAAGCTCAGCTCCATCAGCATCGCGACCGCGTGCACCGAGCCGCCACACATGCCGACCAGGTCGACCGTCGCCTTCGCGGTGCCACCGGTCGCGAGCACGTCGTCGACGAGCAGCACCCGGTCCCCCGGCTGGAGCGCGTCCTGGTGCACCTCGAGCGTGGCCTCGCCGTACTCGAGGGCGTAGGAGACGGCGTACGTCGGGCGGGGCAGCTTGCCGGCCTTGCGGACCGGGACGAAGCCGACGCCGAGGGCGAGCGCCACCGGGGCGCCGAGGATGAAGCCGCGCGACTCCATGCCGAGGACCTTGTCGACGACCGGGCGGCCCGCGTCGTCGCGGCCGGGCGCCGCCAGCGCCTCGACCACGGAGCCGAGGGCCGTCGCGTCGTCCAGGAGCGGGGTGATGTCCTTGAAGAGGATCCCGGGCTCGGGGAAGTCGGGCACGTCCGCGATGAGCGAGAGCGCCCGCTCGAGCCCGGGCGTCACTTCTTGCCGCGCTTGGACTTCGTCTGCCGGGTCGGCTGCTGGCGTCCGGACGCGGCGCTCTGCTGCACCGGGCGGCTCTGCTGCGGGACGTTGCGGCCGCGGCCCATCGCCTCGGGAGAGCGGGGCGCCCGCTCGACGACCGGACCGCCGGAGACCGGAGCTTCCTCGCGGAGCTCGTCGTCGGCACCCGGCTCGTCGCCCACCGGCATGTCCTCGGTGAAGGACGGGACCGCGGCGTACCGGTCGGCGTTGCGGCGCTCGGCGGCCTTGGCGCGACGCTCGGCCAGCTTGACCTCGGTCTCGTTGGACTTCAGGTGCACCAGCACGCGGGGGGCGATGTAGACCGAGGAGAAGACACCGGCCGCCATGCCGACGAACTGCGCGAGCGCGAGGTCCTTCAGCGAGCTGGCGCCCAGCTGCACGGCGCTGACGTAGAGGATCGCGCCGATCGGGATGAGGGCCACGATCGAGGTGTTGATCGAGCGGACCAGGGTCTGATTGACCGCCAGGTTGGCCGCCTGGGCGTAGGTCTGCCGGGTGTTCCGGAGCTCGTGGGTGTTCTCGCGGATCTTGTCGAAGACCACGACCGTGTCGTACATCGAGAAGCCCAGGATCGCGAGCAGGCCCGTGACCGCCGCGGGTGTCACCGCGAACCCGGACAGCGAGTAGACGCCGACCGTCAGGGCGATGTCGTGGAACAGGGCGACCAGCGCGGCCACGGACATCTTCCACTCGCGGAAGTAGCCCCAGATGAAGAGCACCACGAGGAGCAGGAAGATGATGACGCCGGTGATGGCCTTCTTGGCGACGTCCTGACCCCAGCTGGCGCCGATCTCGGTCTTGGAGATCTGGTCCGCGTCGGCCCCGGTGACGTCCTTGATGATGCCGCGGACGACCACGTCGTCGGCGGCACTGAGGTCCTCGGTCTGGACGATGAGCGAGGACTCGCCCGAGGTGGTGACCGTGGGCTCCGAGGCGGTGTCGATCGAGGAGCTGCCGATGTCGTCGCGCAGCTCGTCGGCGGTGCTCTGCCCGGCGACGTCGGAGGACAGGTCGCTGATGGTGTACTGCGTGCCGCCGGTGAACTCGATGCCGAAGTTCAGGCCCTTGATGAGGATCACCAGGATCGCCAGGGCGACCAGGGTGCCGGAGATGCTGTACCAGAGGATCCGCCGGTGGACGAAGTCGATCGACTTGCGTCCCTGGTAGAGCTCGTTGCCGAGCCGTGAGAACTTGCCCATCAGGCCTTGCCTCCCGTCGACGGCGCGACCCGGTCGATGCCGAGCGTGCTCGCGCTCAGCCCGGACAGCTCGCCGCCACCGTTGAAGAACTTGAACCGGGCCAGGAAGGTGACCATCGGCTTGGTGAACCAGAAGAGGATCGCGAGGTCGATGAGCGTGGAGAGGCCCAGCGCGAAGCCGAAGCCCTTCACGACGCCGATCGCGAAGAAGTAGAGCACCGCCGCGGACAGCAGCGACACGACGTTCGCCGCCAGACGCGTCTTGCGGGCCCGTCGCCAACCGGTCTCCACCGCGACCCGCATCGACCTGCCCTCACGCATCTCGTCACGCATGCGCTCGAAGAAGATGATGAAGGAGTCGGCGGTGACACCCACGCCGATGATCAGACCCGCGATGCCGGGCAGGGTGAGGGTGAAGCCGGCGGTGTGCCCGAGCAGCAGGACCAGGGCGTAGGTGATCGCGCCCGCCGTCAGCAGCGAAGCGAGCACCACGAGGCCGAGGCCGCGGTAGTAGAGCAGGCAGTAGATCATCACCAGGATCAGGCCCAGCGCGCCGGCAGTGAGGCCCGCGGTGAGCTGGTTGCCGGCCAGCGACGGGCCGATCTGCTCGACCTGCTTGCCGTCCTTCTCGAAGGAGATCGGCAGCGCGCCGAACTTCAGGCTGGTCGCGAGCGACTTCGCGGTCTGGTCGGTGAAGCCACCGCTGATCATCGCGTTGCCGTCGGTGATGACGCCGTCGAAGCCGGGGTCGGAGATGACGTTGCCGTCCAGGACGATCGCGAACTGCTGGTCGGTCGTGTACATCGCACGGGACAGGTCGGCGAAGGTCTTCTTCGCGTCGCCGCCCAGGGTCAGGTTGACCTGCCACGCGACCTGGCCGGACTGGACGCCCGCGCTCGCGTCGGTGAGGTCGGTGCCCTCGATCACGGCCGGCGAGAGGAGGTACTTCTGGCCGGCGGTGTCACCCGTGCCGCAGGTGACCAGGAACTGGTCGGCCTTGTCCTCGACCGGCTTCTTGGCCGGGCAGCTGTAGGCGTTGTAGGCGTCGATCGCGTCCTGGCCGGGGCTCGACATGAAGTCGAGGCCCATCTGGGCCTTGCTGTCGTTGCCGGAGTCGGACCCGGTGCTCGCGCTGGGCGACTCGCTCGGGGTCGCGGTCTCGGTCGGGGTGGCGGAGTCCGACGGCGAGGCGGAGGACGAGGGCTTGGCGCCCTTGCTCTTGTCCGCCTTCGTGGCCGACTTGGTCTTGTCGACCAGGAAGCCGGGGCGGTTCTTCGCGCTGCCCTTGCCCGACGTGTCGCCCTTGCTGTTGCCGGACTTGCCGCTGCCGGAGCTGGAGCCGGTCGAGCTGTTGGGCAGGGTCTGGGTGCCGGTGCCCGTGTCGGTGCTGGAGGTGGCGCATGGACCGGGGACCGAGCTCGAGCACGCCACGGTGCGGAAGCGCAGCTGCGCCTGCCGCTCGACGGTCTCGATGAGGCTGTTGGAGGTGTCACCCGGGACCTCGACCACGATGTACTGGTCGCCCTGGGTGGTCACCTCGGCCTCGGAGAAGCCGGAGCTGTTGACGCGCTCGTCGATGATCTTGGCGGCCTCCTCCAGGTTGTCCTTGCTGGGGTTGTCGGCCGCGGTCAGCGTGATCCGGGTGCCGCCCTGGAGGTCGAGGCCGAGCTGGGGCTTCCAGTTGCCGCCGATGGCCACGAGGCCGTACAGGACGGCCACGGCGGCGGCGAAGACGAGCAACGTGCGGCCGGCGTGAGCGGCGGCGTTGCGCTTGGCCATGTCAGTTCTCCTCAGGGCCGTCGGCGACGGCGTCCGACTCGTCGGTCCCAGCCGGCTCGCTGGGCTCGGGCGCGTGGTTGACGGTGCCGATGGCGCCGCGCGCGACCTTGATGGTCACCCCGGGCGCGATCTCGAGGTGGACGTGCTCGTCGTCGAGCTCCCGGACCGTGCCGTAGACGCCCGAGGTGAGCACGATCTCGTCCCCGACCGAGACGGAGGACTGCATCGTCCGCATCTCCTTCTGGCGCCGCGAGGCGGGCCGGATGATGAAGAGCCAGAAGAGCAGCACGATGCCGACGAGCGGCAACAACTCCAGCACGAAACAACCTCTCGAGCGCGATCAGGAAGCGTCGGGCGCCCAACACCGAGCCAGGCTCTACCGACGACGGGAAAGTGTAACCGTGGAGATGGCGCAGACCACGAATCAGGCCCTCTCGACGGGTACAACGCTCAGTCGTCGAAGAGAGTGCCCTCCGCCGGCGCCTCGGCGGGCGCCCGCAGCCCGAGATGGGTCCAGGCGGCCGGGGTGGCCACCCGGCCGCGCGGGGTGCGGGCCAGGAAGCCGTTGCGGACCAGGAAGGGCTCGGCGACCTCCTCGACCGTCTCGCGCTCCTCGCCGACGGCGACGGCCAGGGTGGAGATGCCGACCGGTCCCCCACCGAACCGGCGGCAGAGGACGTCGATGACCGCCCGGTCGAGGCGGTCGAGGCCGAGCTGGTCGACCTCGTAGAGGTCGAGGGCCGACTGGGCGACCGGGAGGGTGACGACGCCGTCGGCCCGCACCTGGGCATAGTCCCGGACCCGGCGCAGCAGCCGGTTGGCGATGCGCGGAGTGCCCCGGGAGCGGGAGGCGATCTCGGAGGTGCCGTCGGACTCGACGTCGACGTCGAGCAGCCGCGCGGAGCGCTGGACGATCAGGTCGAGCTCGTCCGGCTCGTAGAACTCGAGGTGGGCCGTGAAGCCGAAGCGGTCGCGCAGCGGCCCGGGCAGGAGGCCGGCCCGGGTGGTGGCGCCGACGAGGGTGAACGGCGGGATCTCCAGCGGGATCGCGGTCGCACCCGGGCCCTTGCCGATGACGACGTCGACCCGGAAGTCCTCCATCGCCATGTAGAGCATCTCCTCCGCCGGTCGCGACATCCGGTGGATCTCGTCGACGAAGAGCACGTCGCCCTCGTTCATGCCGGAGAGGATCGCGGCGAGGTCGCCCGCGTGGGTGATCGCCGGCCCGCTGGTCAGCCGGAGCGGCGCCCCCATCTCGCCGGCGATGATCATCGCCAGGGTGGTCTTGCCGAGACCGGGCGGGCCGGAGAGCAGCACGTGGTCAGGGGCGCGGCCACGCATCCGGGCGGCCTCGAGGACCAGGCCGAGCTGGTCGCGCACGCGCACCTGGCCGACCACCTCGTCGAGGGTGCGCGGGCGCAGCGCCGCCTCGACCGCCCGCTCGTCGCCCTCCGCCTCGGCGGCGGTCAGCGAGCGGAAATGGGTCGCCTCCGCCTCGTCGAGCTCGTCCTCGTGGAAGGGCATCCGCTCCCCCTGCCTATGCCTTGCTCAGCGTGCGGAGCGCGGCCCGCAGCAGCGCCGCCACGTCGGGGACGTCGCCCGCCTCCGGCGCCACGGTGTCGATGGCCTTCTCCGCGTCCTTGACCGACCAGCCGAGACCGACAAGGCCCTGCTGGACCTGGTCGCGCCAGGGGTCGGCGGCGACGGGGGCCGAGGCGGAGCGACCGCCGGTCGGGGCGCCGATCCGGTCCTTGAGCTCCAGGATGATCCGCTGGGCGCCCTTCTGGCCGATGCCGGGCACCTTGGTCAGCGTCTTGACGTCATCGCTCGCGATCGCGACCCGCAGGTCGTCGGGGCTGAGCACGGCGACCATCGCCTGGGCGACCTTCGGGCCCACGCCGGAGGCGGTCTGCACGAGCTCGAAGGTCTGCTTCTCGTCGTCGTCGACGAAGCCGAAGAGGGTCAGCGAGTCCTCGCGCACCACCATCGAGGTGGCCAGCGTGGCCTTGGTGCCCGGCCGGAGCGTGGCGAGGGTGCCGGGCGTGCACATCAGCTCCAGGCCCACTCCCCCGACCTCCAGCACCGCGCTGGACAGGGTGAGGGCGGCGACCTCGCCGCGGACGAACGCGATCACGACAGACTCCTCGGTGGACGAGCGTGGCGGGCGCCCGCGAGCGCGGCGTCGATGCGGGCCTGGGCGCCCCCGCGCCAGATGTGGGTGATGGCCAGCGCCAGCGCGTCGGCGGCGTCAGCGGGCTTGGGCATCGCATCGAGCCGCAGGATCCGGGTCACCATCGCGCCGACCTGGGCCTTGTCGGCCCGGCCGTTGCCGGACACCGCGGCCTTCACCTCGCTCGGCGTGTGGAGTGCGATGGGCAGCCCCCGTCGCGCCGCGCACACCATGGCGATGCCGCTGGCCTGCGCCGTACCCATGACCGTGCTGACGTCGGAGCGCGCGAACACCCGCTCCACGGCGACCGCGTCGGGGCGGTGCTCGTCGAGCCAGGCGTCGACGCCCTTCTCGATGGTCACCAGCCGCTCCGGCACCGGCAGGTCGGAGGAGGTGCGCAGCACGTTGACGTCGACCAGGCGGAGCGGCCGCCCGACCGAGCCCTCGACCACGCCCATGCCGCAGCGGGTCAGCCCGGGGTCGATCCCCAGCACACGCATCCGTCAGCCCTTCCGTCCGAACAGGTGTTCGGAGGCCACGCTAACGGCCGCCTCCCCCGCTTGCCGGTCCGACACGCCCGCTCGACCGCAGCGAGGTATGTAACGCCCGGTGACCGACTCTTTCCACCATGCTGCAGCACGGTGGGAAGGCCAGGTAACACGGCGTTACAGACCGACCGGGCAGTCAGCCAGGAACCGTCCACAGGATCGTCCCGAGCACCGTCGTCCACAGCCGCCGGCGTCGAGCGAGCGCGGAGGTGGGTGCCCGGCTGACCGTTGCGCATGGACCTCCGCGCACTCCTGCCCCTCGACGCCCACGGGATGGTGTCTCGCGCCGACGCGCTCGCCGCCGGCCTGGACGACGCCGACCTCCGTGCACTCCGGCGTGAGCAGGCGTTGGTCCCCCTCAGGCGGGGGATCTACGTCGAGGCCGCGGTCTGGCAGGAAGCCGACCCCTTCCGCGCCCAGCCCGTCCTGCGCATCCGGGCAGCCGAGCAGGTGCTGCGCTCCGACCACGTGCTCAGCCACGACTCGGCTGCCATCGTGCTCGGCCTGGGCGTGCCCGACGCGCAGCGCGCGCTCGTGCACATCACCCGACCGAAGGTGCACGGTGACGCCGTCCGGGCTGGGATCAAGCACCACCTGGCACCGTACGCCGACGCGCAGGTGGTGGTCGTCGACGGCTTCCGTGTGCTCGACCGTGCGCGCACGGCGCTCGACATGGCACGTGAGCACGGCCTGGTCGCCGGGGTCGCCTGCTGCGACGCCGCTCTCCGGGCCGGAACGACGCCCGACGATCTCGCTCGCGCTCGCGAGGCGATGTTCTGCTGGCCGCAGAGCCGGGTCATGGACGCCGCGCTCGATCTGGCCGATCCCGGCGCCGAGTCGTGGCTGGAGTCCGAGGGACGGGTGTTCGTGACCGGTCTGGCGATCGGCAGGCCCCAGACGCAGTTCGGACTGACGGACGGCCAGCGCACCGTGTGGTGCGACCTCAGGGTCGGTCGGCACGTGTTCGAGATGGACGGATGGCTCAAGTACCTCCCCGACCACGTCGCAGGAGACCCGAAGGCCGTGCTCCGGGAGGAGAAGCGCCGGCAGGACTTCATCACCGGTTTCAAGCTCGGCGTCTCCCGGATCACCCGCGAGGACCTCCGCCGGCCGGAGCAGACCCGCCGCCGACTGCTCCGCGAGTACGCCGACACCTGCGGGAGGTTCGGCACCGACATCACCGATTTGGACGAATTCCGTCCGCAAAAGCCGCGGCGGCACTGACTCCGCCCGCTCGTCTGTAACGCCCGGTTACCGACTGTTGCCACGACGCTGCAACAGGGTGGGAGGAGCGGGTATCCGGGCGTTACAGACCCGCCCACGCCGAGGCACCACCCCGGTCAGGCGTCGATGGACTCCAGGACGTCGTCGGGGATGTCGGCGTTGCTGAAGACGTTCTGGACGTCGTCGAGGTCGTCGACGGCGTCCACGAGGCGGAAGACCTTGCCCGCGACGTCGACCTCGGCGACCGGGATGTCCATGGTCGCCACGAACTGGACCTCGGCGGAGTCGTAGTCGATGCCGGCCGCCTGCAGCGCGGTGCGGACGGCGACGACGTCGCCCGGCTCGGACTGGACCTCGAAGCTGTCACCGAGGTCGTTGACCTCCTCGGCGCCCGCGTCGAGGGTCGCCTCGAGGACGTCGTCCTCGGAGACCTCCCACGGGCTGCCGGCCCGCTCCTGGCTCTTGGCCGCGACGACGACGCCCTTGCGGGTGAAGAGCCGCGAGACCGAGCCGGGGTCGGCCATCGTGCCGCCGTTGCGGGTGACCGCGGTGCGGACCTCCATCGCGGCGCGGTTGCGGTTGTCGGTGAGGCACTCGACGAGGAGCGCGACGCCGGAGGGTCCGTAGACCTCGTACATGATCGTCTCGTAGTCGACGCCGCCGCCGTCGAGGCCGCCCCCGCGCTTGACCGCGGAGTCGATGTTCTTGTTGGGGACCGACTGCTTCTTGGCCTTCTGGATGGCGTCGTAGAGGGTCGGGTTGCCCGAGGGGTCGGGCCCACCCATCTTCGCGGCGATCTCGATGTTCTTGATCAGCTTGGCGAACAGCTTGCCGCGCTTGGCGTCGATCGCGGCCTTCTTGTGCTTCGTGGTCGCCCACTTGGAGTGGCCAGACATGCGTCCCTCTTCTACTCAGCTCTCGGCTCGGTCCGTCACCAGGTCCACGAACAGACGGTGGACCCGGGCGTCGCCACCCACCTCGGGGTGGAACGACGTCGCCATCAGCGAACCCTGGCGGACCGCCACCACTCTACCGGCGGCCTCGCCGTCCTCGACACGTGCGAGGACCTCGACGCCGGGCCCGGTCTCCTCGACCCAGGGGGCCCGGATGAAGATCGCGTGCACCCGGCCGTCGATCCCGGCGACGTCGAGGTCGCCCTCGAAGGAGTCGACCTGCCGCCCGAAGGCGTTGCGCCGGACCGTGATGTCGAGCCCGCCGACGGTCTCCTGGCCGACCGCGCCGTCGAGCAGCCGGTCGGCGAGCAGGATCATCCCCGCGCACGTCCCGAAGGCCGGCATCCCCTCCTTGACCCGCTGCCGCAGGGGCTCGAGCAGGTCGAAGGTGCGGGCCAGCTTGGCCATCGTCGTCGACTCCCCGCCGGGGATCACGAGGCCGTCGCAGGCGTCCAGCTCCGTCGTACGACGCACGGCGGTCGCACGGACGCCGAGGCCCTCCAGCGTCCGCACGTGCTCCCGCACGTCGCCCTGGATCGCCAATACGCCGACGGTGATGCCCACGACCCTGCATCCTAGGTGGGTGCGCGTCGCGATCGTGGCCCTGGCCTGTGCCCTGGCGTTCCTGACGCCCGCGCCGGCCGGGGCCGCCACGGTCGACGGCTGGCACACGACCACCCCGGCGAAGGCCGGCTTCCATCCCCAGCGGCTCGCGAAGGTCGCCCGGCAGGCGAGGTCCTACGACAGCACCTGCTTCGCCGTCGTGCGCGACGGCCGGCTGGTGCGGGACTGGAACTGGGGCACCGACCGCACCACCCACCGCCAGACCTTCTCGGTGACCAAGTCGATCACCAGCGCCCTCGTCGGCATCGCCGTGCGCGACGGCGACCTCGACCTCGACGACCCGGTCGCCGACTACGTCCACGCCTGGCGCGGCACGGCGTCCGCGGACGTCACCGTGCGCGACCTGATGAGCAACGTGAGCGGCCGCTTCTGGTCGGTCGACTCCGACTACGCCCAGCTCACGCAGGCGCGGAACCGGACGGCCTACGCGATCGGGCTCGACCAGGAGTTCCCGCGCGGCACCGTCTGGTCCTACAACAACGCGGCCATCCAGGTCCTCGACAAGGTGCTCCGCACGGCCACCGGCACGCGCACCGACCGCTTCGCCGCCACCCGGCTCTTCGAGCCGCTCGGCATGACCCACACGTTCATGACCCGCGACGTCGCCGACCGCTCGACCAACGTCTACTTCGGCGTCGAGTCGACCTGCCTCGACCTCGCGCGCTTCGCCCGCCTCTACCTGCAGCAGGGCTCGGTCGGCGGCCACCGGATCCTGGCCCGGAGCTACGTGCACGCCTCGGTCGGCGAGTCGTCGAGCACGCTCAACGCGGCGTACGGGCTGCTCTGGTGGGTCAACCGGTACGGCGCCCTGCGCGGACCGATCGACGACGTCGACGAGGACGGCCAGCCCGTGACGCCGGTGACCGGCCGCCTCGTGCCGGGCGCCGCCGGCAACCTCTTCTCCGCGATCGGCCTGCGCGGCCAGATCGCGATGGTCGACCCGGGCTCGCGCACGATCGTGGTGCGCCTCGGGCCGGGCACCACCGACGGCTACGGACCGCGCAAGGCGGCCCGCGCCGTCACGTGGGCGCTGAAGAGGTAGCGACTACCAGCCGCGCTCGGCGAACTGGATCGAGCGGGCGGGCTCGTCGACGTTGATGCCGACCATCGCCTCGCCGAGCCCGCGGGAGACCTTGGCGACCACGTCGGGGTCGTCGTGGAAGGTGGTGGCCTTGACGATCGCCTCGGCGCGCTGCGCCGGGTTGCCCGACTTGAAGATGCCCGAGCCGACGAAGACGCCCTCGGCACCGAGCTGCATCATCATCGCCGCGTCCGCAGGAGTCGCGATGCCGCCCGCGGTGAACAGCACGACGGGGAGCTTGCCCTGCTCGGCGACCTCCTTGACCAGGTCGTACGGCGCCTGCAGCTCCTTGGCCGCCACGAAGAGCTCGTCCTCCTGGAGCGCGCCGAGCCGGCGGATCTCCTTGCGGATGGTGCGCATGTGGGTGACGGCGTTGGAGACGTCGCCGGTGCCGGCCTCGCCCTTGGAGCGGATCATCGCCGCGCCCTCGGTGATCCGCCGCAGCGCCTCGCCCAGGTTGGTCGCACCGCAGACGAAGGGGACCGTGAAGGCCCACTTGTCGATGTGGTTCTCATAGTCCGCGGGGGTCAGCACCTCGGACTCGTCGATGTAGTCCACGCCCAGGCTCTGGAGGACCTGCGCCTCGGCGAAGTGGCCGATCCGGGCCTTGGCCATCACCGGGATCGAGACGGCCTCGATGATGCCGTCGATCATGTCCGGGTCGCTCATCCGCGAGACCCCGCCCTGGGCGCGGATGTCGGCCGGGACCCGCTCCAGCGCCATCACCGCGACGGCACCGGCGTCCTCGGCGATCTTGGCCTGCTCGGGCGTGACGACGTCCATGATGACGCCGCCCTTGAGCATCTCGGCCATGCCGCGCTTGACCCTGGTGGTGCCTGTGTTCTCACTCATGGGAGGAGGGTAGTGCGGCCTCCGCGAGGGCCTGCTTCCGGACCACCCACACCCGCTGGCCGACGGTGACCGTCGACGCGACGGCGAGGGCCCAGAGTGCGATGTAGAGCAGCACGGGAGCGTCGAAGATGGCGCTGAAGCCGGTCATCACGAGGATCGCGACCAGGCGGTCGGCGCGCTCGGCGATGCCGACCTTCACCTCGAAGCCGAGGGTCTCACCGCGCGAGCGGGCGTACGACGTGACCGCCCCCATCAGCAGGCAGACCAGGCTCAGCACCAGGTAGAGCCTGCTCGGCTCCTCCCAGGCGAAGTAGAGCGCGAGGCCGATGAAGATCGCGCCGTCGGCGACCCGGTCCAGGGTGGAGTCCCAGAACGCCCCGAACTTGCTCACCCGCCCCGTCGTCCGGGCCATGTAGCCGTCGATGAGGTCGCTGAACACGAAGGCGGTGATCACCAGCACGCCGGTCAGCAGCATCCCCTGGGGGAAGAAGACCAGCGCGCCGGCACAGACGCCGAGGGTTCCGACCAGGGTCACGGCGTCGGGGCTGACGCCCAGCCGGATCAGCAGGTTGGCGATCGGCGAGATGACCTTCGTCCAGAAGGCGCGGAAACGTTCCATCATGGCGGCAGCAGGCTACCGGTCCACAGGACCCGCTGAGGACTCAGACAGCCTGCGGCACGGTCTGCGGGTGGTCGAGCACCGGCTCGAAAGCCAGCTCCGCGGCCCCGACGAGGGGCGAGTCGTCACCGAGACGGGCGGCGCGGATCACCGTCTCCGCGCGGGGCGACATCAGGCTGCTGCGCTGGAATGAGTGCAGCACGGCGGGCTCGGCGGCCCGCCAGACCTGCGCGAGGCAGCCGCCGAGGATGACGACCTCGGGGTTGAAGAGGTTGACGATCGCCCGGATCCCGACGCCGCACCACTCGGCGACGCCCTCGACCGCGGCGGCGGCCCGGGCGTCGCCCGCGCGCGCCGACTCGATCACCTCGGCGACGGCCGGTGGCCCGCCGCCCGTCAGACGGCCGGCGTTCTGGAGGAGGACGTTCTCACCGACCTTCATCTCCCAGCAGCCGACCGCGCCGCAGCGGCACTCCGGCCCCTGGCTGTCGACCTGCATGTGGCCGACCTCGCCGGCGTACCCGCTGGCACCGGTCAGCGGACGGCCACCCACGAGGAAGCCGCCACCGATGCCGACGCTGGCGCTGAGGTAGGCGACCTCGGTGTAGCCGACCGCGGCACCCCGCACGTGCTCCGCGAGGACGCCGAGGTTGGCGTCGTTGCCGGTCGAGACGGGCCTGCCGAGCCGCTCGGCGAGCAGCTCGGTGAAGGGCTCGTCGAACCAGCCCAGGTTGGGCGCGAAGCGGACCTGACCGTCGTTGGCCCGCACCGCTCCCGGCACGGCGACGCCCACGCCGAGGCAGCGGCGTCCGCTGGCGGCCGCGAAGGTGTCGTCGACCATCTGGGCGACGGACTCCACGACGTGGGCGACGTCGTGCTCGCCGCGCTGGTGGGCTCGGATGCGACGGTCCAGGACCTCGCCCCCGAGCCCGACCAGCGCCACGGCGATCCGATCGACGCCCACGTCGATCGCGACCACCACATTGTCGGGACGAGGCACCACCAGGTGGGACGGACGTCCCGACCTGCCCCCCACCGCCGCCGTCTCCTCAGAGACCAGCCCGAGCGCCTGGAGCTCACCGGTGAGCGCACCGATGGTGCTCCGGTTGAGCCCGAGCTGCTTGGTCAGCACCGCGCGGGTGGTCGGGCCGTGCGTGTGCACCGTCTGGAGGATGGCGCGCAGGTTCGCACGCCGCAGCTCCTCGGTGCCGACGCCGGTGGGGGTGGGCAAGGTCGGCTCCCGTCAGACCCGACCGGTGGAAGCGGCGCGGCGACGGCTGATCGCGTCGACGCTCGCTGCCACGAGCAGCACCAGGCCGGTCACGATGTACTTCCGGCTGTCGGGCTGGTTCATCAGACCCATGCCGTTCTGGATGACCGCCACGACGGTGCCACCGATGAGCGCGTCGACGACGCGTCCCTTGCCACCGAAGAGGCTGGTGCCACCGATGACCGCCGCACCCACGGCGTAGAGCAGGGTCTGGCCGCCACCGGAGACGTTGTTCACGCCGCCGCTGTAGCTGGCGAGCATCATGCCGCCGACGGCCGCGACCGTGGAGCACATCATGAAGCAGCTCAGCTGCACCATCTTGACGTTGATGCCCGCACGGCGCGCCGCCTCGGCGTTGCCGCCGACGGCGTAGACGTGGCTGCCCCACCGGGTCCGCCCCAGCACCAGGCTGAGCACGAGGGCGAGGCCGATGATGATGACGAGCGAGATCGGAACGCCCTTGATCGACTTGATGTTCGCGTTCGGGCTGCGCTCGATCGACAGGTACAGGACGACCAGGAACACGAGGACGGCGAGGCTCGCCGACTTCAGCGCCCACAGGACGTCCGGCTCACTGGTCAGACCGTTGCCCCGACGACGCCGGTTGTTCGCGAACGTCATCAGCGCGTACGCCGCCACGAGCACGACCGCGAGGACCCAGCCGAGCCAGATCGGGAGGTTGTCGCTGTTGAGCTTCGCGATGAAGTCGCCCGCGCTGACCGACCCCTTCTCACCGATGAACGTCAGCAGGACGCCCTGGAGCGCGAGGAAGGTGGACAGGGTCACGACGAACGACGGGATGCCGAGCCGGGACACGATCAGGCCGTGGAAGATGCCGATGGCCGTGCCCGTGAGCAGTCCCAGCACGATGGCCGCGGCAGCGGGCCAGCCGTGGTTGGAGATCAGGACGGACGTGACGGCCGCGGACACACCGGCGGTGTAGCCGGCCGCGAGGTCGATCTCGCCGAGCAGCAGCACGAAGACGAGGCCCATCGCGATGATGGTGACGCCGGCCGACTGCTGGATCAGGTTGCCGAAGTTGAACGCCTTCGTGAAGGTCTCGGGCCGCAGGAGCGAGAAGGCGACGACGAGCACGACCAGCCCGAGGATCGCCGGGAGGGACCCGACGTCGCCGCCGCGGATCTTGGCGACGTAGTCCTTCCAGAGGGTGCTGGCGGAGTCGTCCGGCTGCACGTCGTGGATCTCGTCGGTCGAGACGCTCATGCCGCATCCCCCTTGTTCAGCTCGCCGGTCGTGATCGCCGTGACGATCCGGTCCCGGGTGGTGGAAGCGGCGTCGACCTGGGCGACCATCTGGCCGAGGTAGAGGACCGCGATGTCGTCGGCGACCTCGAAGACGTCGTTGAGGTTGTGGCTGATCAGCACGACGCCGAGGCCACGGTCGGCCAGGCGTCGGACCAGCTTGAGGACCTGCTCGGTCTGCGCCACGCCGAGGGCCGCGGTCGGCTCGTCGAGGATGACGACCTTGGAGTTCCACAGGACTGCGCGCGCGATGGCGACGGTCTGGCGCTGGCCGCCCGAGAGGGACGCGACGCGGGTGCGCACGGACTTCAGGGTGCGGACCGAGAGACCGTCGAGGGTCTCGCGGGCGCGCGACTCCATGGCGTCCTCGTCCACGAGGCCGTTCTTGGTGACCTCGCGACCGAGGTACATGTTGTGGACGACGTCCAGGTTGTCGCACAGCGCGAGGTCCTGGTAGACGACCTCGATGCCCAGCGCGTTCGAGTCGCGCGGGCTCTTGACGTGGACCTCGCTCCCCTCGAAGCGGTAGTCGCCCTCGTCGAAGGGGTAGATGCCGGCGATCCCCTTGATCAACGTGCTCTTGCCGGCACCGTTGTCACCGACCAGCGCGGTCACGCGGCCGGGTCGTACCGTGAGATCGACGCCGCGCAGCACGTGCACGGCGCCGAAGGTCTTCTGAACGCCGCGCAGCTCGAGCAGCGGCTCTCCACTCGACATGTGTCACCCTCCTGGGGTTTTGATCGTGGAACGGGGGCCCGCCCTGTCGGACGGGCCCCCGCGTCTTCACGCTGTCGGACGACCGCCAGCGATCAGCTGACGCCGTACTTCTTGCAGAGGTCCTCGATGCCCTTGCAGATGTCCGCCGCGCTGGCCTGACCGGCGTCGACGACGTCCTGGACGTTGTCGGCGGTGATCCAGACCGGGGTGGCCAGGACCGACGGGACGTCGACACCCAGCTCCGAGTCGTTCACGGTGCCGGTGGCGATGGTCGACGGGTCGTCGCCGTTGATGATGGCGATCGCCAGGTCGGACGCGGCCTTGGCCTCGAGCGAGGTGTCCTTGAAGACGGTGCCGAACTGGTAGCCCTGCAGGACGTTGGCGAGACCCTCGGGGGTCGCGTCCTGGCCGGTCACCGGGATCTTGCCCTCGACGCCCGCGGCCTTCTCACGAGCGATGACGCCGCCGGCCATGCCGTCGTTGGCGGTGATCAGACCGACGAGGTCCGGGTGGGCGGCGTAGAACTGGTCGAAGACCTTGCCGGCGGTGTCCGGGTCCCAGTCACCGGTCTGGTCGGCGACGACCTTGTAGCTGCCGTCGTCCTTGATGACCTGCTCGTAGCCCTGCTTGAAGAGGGTCGCGTTGTTGTCGGTCGCCGCGCCGTTGATGAAGGCGATGTTGCCCGACTTGACGCCCATGCCCTGGAGGCCGTCGATGAGGCCCTGGCCCTGCAGCTCGCCGACCTTCACGTTGTCGAACGAGACGTAGTAGTCCGCGCCGCCGCCGAGGGTGAGGCGGTCGTAGTCGATGACCGCGATGCCGGCGTTCTTGGCCTTGTCGATGCACGCCTTGCCCGAGTCCGGGTCGAGGTCGGTCTCGATGAGGACGTTGACGCCCTCGGTGATCATCTGGTCGCAGAGCTGACCGAACGTGTCGGGCGAGCCCTCGGCGTTCTGGATGATCGACTCCAGGCCGGCGGCCTTGAAGGCGGCCTCGAGGTTCGGGCGGTCCTGGGTCTCCCACCGGACCGACGACTTCGAGTCGGGGAGGATGACGCCGACCTTGCCCTTGGCGTCACCGCCGCTGCTGCTGCCGCCGTCGCTGCTGCCACCGTCGCTGTCACTTCCACAAGCAGCGAGCCCGCCGAACGCCAGCACGCTCACTGCCACCAGGGACGCCATGCGCGCACCCTTGTTCCTGACCATTTCCTCGACCTCCGTGGTTCGGGATCCAGTGACCACTGTCATGTGACGGCAGTCACCGGGTATGTTGTGGCGGACAACATACTTACGCCCGCAGGCCACCGCAAGCGGTTCTGAGCGCGTGTTTTGTTGCACGTTCAAACCAAGTCTGCGCACGCCTGAGCGTGACCGAATCGTGATGGAACGAGGAGCCCGATGAGCCAGACCAGCACCACCTCCGACGCCTACGCACCGACCCGCGAGGACCGCTTCTCCTTCGGCCTGTGGACGGTCGGCTGGCAGGGCGTCGACGTGTTCGGTGGCGCCGTGCGCCCCGTCCTCGACCCCGCGGAGGCGATCCACCGCCTCAGCGACCTGGGCGCCTACGGGATCACCTTCCACGACAACGACGTCTTCCCCTTCGACGCCTCCCCCGCGGAGAAGGAGCAGCACCTCGCGCCCTTCCGCAAGGCGCTCGAGGAGACCGGCGTGGTGGTCCCGATGGTGACCACCAACCTCTTCTCGCACCCGGTCTTCCGGGACGGCGGCTTCACCAACAACGACCGCGACGTACGCCGCTTCGCGATCCGCAAGGCGGCCGAGCAGATCGACCTGGCCGCCGAGCTCGGCGCCAAGATCTTCGTGGCCTGGGGCGGCCGCGAGGGCGCCGAGTCGGGTGCCGCCAAGGACATCAAGTCCGCGCTCGCGCGCTACAAGGAGGCCTTCGACGTCCTCGGCGCCTACTCCGAGGAGCAGGGCTACGGCCTGCGCTTCGCGATCGAGCCGAAGCCGAACGAGCCCCGCGGCGACATCCTGCTGCCGACCGTCGGGCACGCGCTGGCCTTCATCAACGAGCTGGAGAACCCGGACCTCGTCGGCCTCAACCCCGAGGTCGGCCACGAGGAGATGGCCTCGCTCAACTACGCCCACGGCCTCGCCCAGGCGCTGTGGCACGGCAAGCTCTTCCACATCGACCTCAACGGCCAGACCGGCCCGCGCTACGACCAGGACCTGCGCTTCGGCGCCGGCAACGCGCGCGGTGCCTTCTGGACCGTCGACATCGTCGAGAACGGTGGGTACGACGGCCCGCGGCACTTCGACTACAAGCCGCCGCGGACCGAGGACATGGACGGGGTCTGGGAGTCGGCGCGTGCCTGCATGCGCAACTACCTGATCCTGCGCGACAAGGTCCGCGCCTTCCGCGCCGACCCGGAGGTCCAGCAGGCGCTCACCGACGCGCGCGTCGACCAGCTCGCCGTGCCGTCGCTGGCGGCGGGCGAGACCATCGCCGACCTGCGCGCGGAGTCGTTCGACCCGGACGCCGCCGCCGAGCGGGGCATGGCCTTCGAGCGCCTCGACCAGCTCGCCCTGGAGTACCTCTACGGCGTCCGCTGACCTGACAGCGCCGCGGCGACCTCGGCCACCGCGGTCGGGGCGCCCGCGACGTACCACTCGACGCCGGCGGCACGGACGGTCCTCGTCGTGCCGCCGGCGGCGAGGATGATCGCCTCGCCGGGCAGGCGGTCCCACGGCGGGACGGAGTGCTGGCACAGCACGTGCAGGCGCCCCTCGGCGATCGCCATCGCGTCCATCGTGCCCGAGCCGAGCATCCGCACCGTCGCGACGCCGGAGACCATCCGGCCGAACGCCGCCCCGACCTCGGTGTCGTAGAACGGTGGGTGCAGGTAGGTGACGAGGCACGACTCCGCAGCCGACCTGTCGGGCAGCCGTGGCAGCGGCACGCCGTCGACGGAGGGCCCCGCCGCCGGGCCGCCGACCCAGGTGCGCCCGGTCGCGGCGTGGTGGACCGCGCCGAGCACGAGGTCGTCGCCATCGACCAAGGCGAGGGCGGAGCACCACCAGTCCAGGCCGGCGACGAAGTTGTAGGTGCCGTCGACCGGGTCGATCACCCAGCGCCGACCCGACGTGCCCTCGCGGTCGGCGCCCTCCTCCCCCAGGACGCCGTCCTCGGGTCGCTGCCGGGCGAGCGTGTCGACGATCAGCCGCTCCGCGGCGTGGTCGGCCGCGGTGACGACGTCCGAGATCGACGTCTTGCGCTGCGGGTCCAACCCGTCGGCCCGCATCCGCTGCGCGAGCACCCCGGCCTCGCGGACGAGGTGGGCCGCGAGCTCCACGTCGTCGGTCGGGCCGTTCACGACCACGCCTCCGCGAGCAGGGAGCGCGTGTCGGACAGCAGCTGCGGGAGCGTCTTGGTGCCACCGACCACCGTGATGAAGTTGGCGTCGCCCGACCACCGCGGTACGACGTGCTGGTGGAGGTGCTGCGACAGCGAGCCGCCGGCCACGCCGCCCAGGTTGAGCCCGACGTTGAAGGCGTGCGGGCCACTGACCTGGCGGAGCACCCGCACCGCCTCCTGCGTCGTGGTCATCAGCTCGGCGGCCTCCTCGGGCGTGAGGTCCTCGAGCTCGGCCACGTGGCGGTGCGGCAGCACCATCAGGTGGCCGGGGTTGTAGGGGTGCAGGTTGAGCACCGCGAAGCAGGTCCTCCCGCGGTGCACGACCAGGCTCTCCTCGAGCGGCAGGTCGGCCATCGCGCAGAAGGGGCAGCCGCGGTCCTCGGCCGGCTCGCTGGGCGCGACGTACGCCATCCGGTGCGGCGTCCAGAGACGGTCGAAGCCCTCGAACCCGTCGCGCGGGTGGCCGGCCGGATCGGTCATGGCACCACCCTAGGGTGGTGGTGTGCAGCTCCGACCGGCCGTCCCCGCCGACATGGCGACCGTCGCCGACATCTGGCACGCGGCGTGGCACGTCGCGCACGCCGGACACGTGCCCGACGGGCTCACCGCGGCCCGGACGCTCGAGGCGTTCCACGAGCGGACGCCGGCGCGCGTCGACGACACGGTCGTCGCGGTGGTCGACGGCGCGGTCGTCGGCTTCACGATGGTCGACGGCGACGAGGTCGAGCAGGTCTTCGTCGACCCGGCTCACCACGGCGGCGGCGTCGCCGCTCCCCTGCTCGCCGCCGTCGAGCAGCAGGTCGCCGACGCCGGGTACGACGTCGCCTGGCTGGCCGTCGTCGTCGGCAACGCCCGGGCGCGGCGCTTCTACGAGAAGCACGGCTGGTACGACGAGGGAGACCTGCCCTACGAGGTCACCGCGCTCGGCCAGCAGTTCATCTCGCCCTGCCGTCGGTACGAGAAGCGCCTCGTGGTCAGTACTGCGTGAACCACCGGCCGAGCCGGGCCGCGGCTCCCGGGCAGGTGACGTCGAGGTCGCGACGGTCCTCGACCCACTGCGCCAGCACCGCGTCCCCGTCCTGGATCCGCCAGTCGTCGCCGCAGCGGTCGAGCGCCTCCTCGCGCGAGGTCTGCCCCGCCGCCCGCCACTCGGGCAGGCCGAGCGCCAGGTCACCGACGACGTCCGACCACAGCGACGGCGTCGAGTAGACGCCCGCGTGGTAGCCGGCGTCCTGGTAGCCGCGGGCCGCCCCCTGCACCACCGCGGCGTTCGCCGTCACGTCACTGCTCCACTCGAAGTCGGGCACGTGCTCGACGTCCAGCCACACGACGGGGCTGGCCAGTCCGGCACGTCGCATCGTCGCGACGTTGGCGAGCGCCTGCTGGTAGCCGGTGTTGGCCAGCGACCCGAGCTCGGTCGTCCCGTCGAAGGGTCCGTCGGTGCCGTGCTCGGCGATCGCGGACGCATCGGGCTGGCTCACCACGGCGTACGCCGCCGCCAGGAGGTGGCGCTCCTGCACCCAGGCCACCTGGTCGGCGAGGCACGGGTTGGCCGTGAAGCCGGGCCCGTTGGTGAGCCCGAGCACGACGTACTGCGCCTCGTCGGTCGGCATCGGCAGCCCCAGCGTGCGGCGTTCGGGGATGCCCATCCCCTTCGGGCACTGCGGCCAGCTGATGTCGGCGCCGAGGACGGTCTCGTCTCCCTGCGCCCGGATCCGCGGCGGGCTGGCCGTGGGGATCGTGGCCGCGGCGGCCTCCGCCAGCTGCGCGAGCGCCCGCAGGCGCGAGGTCTCCCGGTCGACCTCCGCGGTCACGACCGCCGTCGGCCGTGGCGACGGCGGGCTGGTCGTCGGCGTGGGTCCGGCGTCGCCCGGGTCCGACGTCGAGCACCCTGCGAGCAGCGCGACCGCGGCGACGAGCGCCGCGGCGCGCCGGATCACACCTGCTCGCGCGAGGCGACCGCGTCGACGACCCGCTGGATCGCCTCCTCGAGCGGGACGCCGTTGTCCTGGCGCCCGTCGCGGTAGCGGAAGGACACCGCACCGGCGGCCACATCATCGCCGCCGGCGATGATCATGAACGGCACCTTCTGCAGCTGCGCGTTGCGGATCTTCTTCTGCATCCGGTCGTCGGAGTCGTCGACCTCGACCCGGATCCCCCGCGCGCGCATCTGCTTCGCAACGTCGTACAGGTAGTCGGCGAAGGCGTCGGCGACCGGGATCGCCTGCACCTGCACCGGCGCGAGCCACGGAGGGAAGGCGCCGGCGTAGTGCTCGACGAGCACGCCGAAGAAGCGCTCCAGGGAGCCGAACTTCGCGGAGTGGATCATCACCGGCTGGTGCTTCTGGCCGTCCGCGCCGTTGTACTCGAGGCCGAACCCCTTGGGCTGGTTGAAGTCGTACTGGATGGTCGACATCTGCCAGGTGCGGCCGATGGCGTCCTTGGCCTGGACCGAGATCTTCGGACCGTAGAACGCCGCGCCACCCGGGTCGGGCACGAGCTCGAGGCCCGAGGCGATCGCGACGTCCTCGAGGACCTTGGTCGCGACCTCCCAGTCCTCGTCGGACCCGACGAACTTGTCCGGCTTGGAGTCGTCGCGGGTCGAGAGCTCCAGGTAGAAGTCGTCGATGCCGAAGTCGCGCAGCAGCCCGAGCACGAAGTTGAGCAGGTGCTCGATCTCGGCCGGCGCCTGCTCCGGGGTGACGTAGGAGTGGGAGTCGTCCTGGGTCAGGCCGCGCACGCGGGTGAGGCCGTGGATGACACCGGACTTCTCGTAGCGGTAGACCGAGCCGAACTCGAAGAGCCGCAGCGGCAGCTCCCGGTAGGACCGCCCGCGCGACCGGTAGATCAGGTTGTGCATCGGGCAGTTCATCGGCTTGATCATGTAGTTCGAGCCCTCGAACTCCATGGGCGGGAACATGGTGTCCGCGTAGTAAGGCAGGTGGCCCGAGGTGTAGAAGAGCTGGTCCTTGGTGATGTGGGGGGTGCCGACGTACGAGAAACCCTCCTCGATGTGCCGCTGCCGGACGTAGTCCTCCATCACCCGCTTGATCACGCCACCCTTGGGGTGGAAGACCGCGAGGCCGGAGCCGATCTCGTCGGGGAAGCTGAAGAGGTCGAGCTCGCGGCCCAGCTTGCGGTGGTCGCGCCGCTCGGCCTCCTCGATCCGGTGGAGGTGCTCCTCGAGCGCCTCCTTGGACTCCCACGCGGTGCCGTAGATGCGCTGCAGCTGCTTGTTCTTCTCGTCGCCGCGCCAGTACGCCGCGGCGCTCCGCATCAGCTTGAAGGCGGGGATCCGCTTGGTGGTGGGCAGGTGCGGGCCGCGGCAGAGGTCGCTCCAGGCGACGTCGCCGTTGCGCCGGACGTTGTCGTAGATGGTCAGCTCGCCGGCGCCGACCTCGGCGCTCGCCCCCTCGGCGATCTCATGGGCGGCGTCCTCCGCCTTGCCCGCGCCCTTGAGACCGATCAGCTCGATCTTGTAGGGCTCGTCCGCGAGCTCGTGGATCGCGTCGTGGTCGGTGGTGACGCGACGCTCGAAGCGCTGGCCCTCCTTGATGATCTTCCGCATCGCGGTCTCGATCTTCGCGAGGTCCTCGGGCACGAACGGGGTCTCGACGTCGAAGTCGTAGTAGAAGCCGTCCTGGACCGGCGGGCCGATGCCGAGCTTGGCCTCCGGGTAGAGCTGCTGCACCGCCTGCGCCATCACGTGCGCGGTCGAGTGGCGCAGGATGTCGTGGCCGTCCTTGCTGTCGATCGCGACGCCCTCGACCTCGTCGCCGTCGGCCAGCTCGTAGGAGAGGTCCTTGAGCTGGCCGCCGACCCGGGCCGCGATGATCGCGGGCTCCTCGGCGAAGAGCTCCCAGGCCTTGGTGCCGGTCGTGACCGTCCGGTCCTCACGCGCGTCGGCGTGGGCGAGGACGATCTTGAGGTCGGACACGGTGGCTCCTGGGTCTTGAGGTGGTCGAACGGACCCACCGATCGTATCGACCACCCTCCGCCGCTCGCGCGGCAGTTCTCCTCGGTTCGGTCCGCCTCGAGCCGGATCACCACCGGCCGGCGGGGATCACATGTCGCGATAGCGCTGGGCCTGGGCGAGCTTGTCGTCCAGCAGGGCGGCGTCGACCGGGCGAGCGTTGCCGTCGTCGTCGAAGTAGAGGCCGGCGTACGCCGGGAGGTCGCGCTGGTAGCGCCAGCCCTCGGCGAGGGGCCCGATGTCGTGGGCGTCGAAGCCGACGTCGCCGATGAACGCCGCCGCCTCGGCCTTCGCGTCGGCGTCGTCCCCCGCGATCGCGAGGACGCTGCGCTCCGGGTCGCCGGCCGGCCGGGCGAGGGTGCCGATGAAGACGTGGAAGATGTTGTTGAAGGCCTTCACCACGTGCGACTCCGGCAGGTGGGCCTGCAGCAGCTCGGACGTCGTCGAGGTCTCGTCGTCGAGCTCGGCGATCTGCCCGTCGCGCTGCGGGTAGTAGTTGTTCGTGTCGATCACGGTCTTGCCGCGCAGCGGCTCGACCGGCACCGCGCCGATGCTCTTCAGCGGGATGGTCACCACGACGAGGTCGCCCGCCGCCGCGGCCTCGGCCGCCGTCGCGGCGCTCGCGTGCGGCCCGAGCTCGCTGACCAGGTCGCCGAGCGTCTCCGGTCCACGGCTGTTGCTCAGCACCACGTCGTACCCCGCCGCGACCGCACGCCTCGCGATCGCGCTGCCGATGTTGCCTGCTCCGATGAGTCCGATGGTCGTCATGGAACGAGAAACGGCCCGGAGCCTGGCGGCATTCCGGACCGTTCTTTCGCGAGCTGAGGGTGGGCGATACTGGGTTCGAACCAGTGACCTCTTCGGTGCAAACGGCAGAGCCGCGCTACCACCCACGGCCGAAATGCCAAGAGCCGCACGCGATGCGTGCGGCTCTTCCAGGTGGGCGATACTGGGTTCGAACCAGTGACCTCTTCGGTGTGAACGAAGCGCGCTACCACTGCGCCAATCGCCCCTGCGGACGCAGACTCTAGCCCAACTCCGGCGCCTCTCCACATTCGGGAGGAGAACCGCGTCACGGACCACCGGGTACGCCGTCTCCTCGTCGTGATGCAGCAGCCGATGTCGCCGGCCCTGAGCCAGGCCGTGACCCTCCAGTGCCTCGACGCCCGGGGTCGCAGCCTCGACCTCCCGGCGTCCCTCGCCTACGACGCCCACGACCCGTGGGCCGTCACCATCACCTTCCGCGGTCCGCAGGACCAGGTCAGCTGGGTGGTCGGTCGCGACCTGCTGCTGCAGGGCGTCACCGACCCGGCCGGCCAGGGTGACGTCCTCCTCTGGCCGAGCATCGACGAGAACGGCCGCGCGGCCGTGGTCATCGAGTTCTGCTCCCCCGACGGCCGCCTGGTGACGCAGCTGCGCACCCACGAGCTCTACCGGTTCCTGACGCGCACGCTCGCGATCGTGCCGCTCGGCACCGAGACGATCGATCTCGACAGGCTGGTCGAGGCGATCCTCGGCTCACCGACCGAGTAGCTCCGGCTCCCGCCCGCGCCACACGGCCTGCGCCTCGCGGGTGATCGGTCCGGGGGCCGGCAGCGCCCGGTCGTTCCAGCGCTCGACCGCCTGGACGTCGCGCGTCGTGGACGCCAGGAAGACCTCGCTGGCCCGCTCGACGACCTCGATCGGCTCGTCGACCTCGCGACCGCCGTACCACTCGAGGATCAGCGCGCGGGTGACGCCGGCGAGGCAGCCGCTGGCGAGCGTGGGCGTCCGCAGCTCGCCGTCGACGACGTAGAAGACGTTGGAGCCGGTGCCCTCGCAGAGGTGGCCGGCCAGGTTGGCGAAGACCGCCTCGCTCGCGCCGCGCTCCTTCGCGGCGGCCAGGGCGACGACGTTCTCGGCGTACGACGTGGTCTTGAGACCGGCCAGCGCGCCGCGCTCGTTGCGCGGCCACGGCACGGTCGCGACCGCGGTGGCCGGCGGCCAGGGCTGCATCGCGTCGGCCACCACAGCGATGGTCGGTTCGGCGTGGCCGCGACCGGAGCCCATCGGCGCCGGGCCGCCGGTGACGGTGATCCGCAGCCGGCCGAGCGGCAGCCGCTCGGCGTCCAGGACGGCCGCGATGCCGCGGCGTACGGCGTCCTCGTCGACCTCGGGCAGGCCGAGTCCCGTGGCGGATCCGTGCAGCCGCTGGAGGTGCCGGTCGAGCGCGAACGGGAGGCCGTCGACCACCTTGATCGCCTCGAAGACGCCGTCGCCCACCGTGAACCCGTGGTCGCTCACGGCCACCGCCGGAGCGGCGGGATCGTCGAGGAGATGGCCGTTGATCCACACGTGCATGAGCGTCACTCTAGGAGCGTCGCGGGTGCCCGGAGAGGGCCCGACGCGCCGGGAGACGCGCCGTACGGGGCCCGATTTTGCATGGTCTGGGGCATCGGCTACTGTTCTCACGCACGCCGACCGGGAGACCGGATCGGAGCGCAAGCGGACGTAGCTCAGTTGGTAGAGCGCAACCTTGCCAAGGTTGAGGTCGCGAGTTCGAGCCTCGTCGTCCGCTCGGAGAGGTCTCTCCCTGGTTTGGCCTCCATGGTGGGTTGGCCGAGAGGCGAGGCAACGGACTGCAAATCCGTGTACACGGGTTCAAATCCCGTACCCACCTCCACGCAGTCCCTCCACCAAACTCAAGACCCGGGCGATTGGCGCAGCGGTAGCGCGCTTCCTTGACACGGAAGAGGTCACTGGTTCAAACCCAGTATCGCCCACCAGCGCGACAAGGGCCCCTGAGCAGGCAGAACGCCTCTCAGGGGCTTCTTGCATCTCAGGCCGTGTGCGATCAGTCCGCGGCAGAGCTCCACAAGCCCGGCGCATCGCAGCGCTCCCGCCGATTCACCGGATTAGGGGAACTGGATCCGCGGAGCGCGACGTACCGTCGAGTCAGCACTCGCGGTCACGAACGCCTGATGTCCTTTGACCGGATTCGTGGCCCACTTCCGAGGGGTGCTGCCCGAGGCGACGTCCGTAGCAGCAGGGGGTGCCGCTTCGGACGTCCCGGCCGTGCTGCCGGCCGGGACACCGGGACCGCAGGACGGCTGATGACCCCCAACTTCAGGCCTCCGGCGGTCCCGCCTGCGTGGCCTCCCGACGTCCCGCCGTTCGAACACCTGTTCTATTCTGGCCCGATGGGAGGGGAGCCGCGAGCGGGGACGACGCGGCTCCCCCGTGCGGTCTGGATCGACTCCACCGGCATGTGGAACCACAACGCAGGGCTGCCGCCGAGCGTGGGGCTGCTGCTCGAGTGGCGACGGGGCGCCGACCCGCGCGGGCAGCCGGCGTGGGAGGGGCTGGTGATCTGGGCGAACAGCCACCGCGAGGGCACTTGGTCGAGCGGGTGCACGTGGATCCGGGCGGCCTGCATCCGGCCGATGGCCGCGTCGGACTGGCGGGCCTAGCGCGGGTGGCGCGTCGTACCTGGAATTGGGTGAAGCACGGGGTGCCACCCACCTGCGGAGCGGTCGACGTGGCCCACTTCCGGCATGACCGCCGTGCCGCGTCTGACGCCGATCCAGCTCCTGCTCCTCGAGGTCGACGAGGCGCGCGAGGCGGTGGTCAGGCTGCGCGGCGACGTCGAGCAGAGCCGGCGGAAGGTGCTCGCTGCCCAGGCACGGCTCCGGCGGGCGCTCGAGACGTACGCCGCCTTCGCGGACGCGCGGGGCCTGGCGCTGCCGCACCGGCTGCGCATCGAGCTCACCGTCTACCGCTCGCTGGAGTCGTGGAACGGGCGGCACGAGGACGAGGCACCGGACCGCGACTGGAGGTCGCGCTACCGTCACGAGGATGACGACCCTCATCGGTAGGCGGGGCGTGGGCGGGTTCTACCTGCTCCACCACCACCCGTGGCTCCTGGTGGTCACCCTGGCCGTCGTGATCGCGGTCGTGCTCTACCTGCAGCGACGCGGGTAGCCCACGGGCAGCCGAGACAGCGAGGACAGGGAGGGTCCGAGGGCAGCGACGACCTCGGGCCCCCTCCCTGTCGACGTGTGTCCCGCCGGACTGAGCCGACGGGGCGGAACCAGATCGGCGTCTCGGGTCGCCGAGGTGGTTCTCCTCCAGAGTAGGCGCCGTCCGGTGAGCGCGGGCGACCTTGCAGGAATCTGGCAGAAGCACAACAAATGGCCAGGTCTGATCCGGCTGGACCCGGCGGCCGCACCCCGCCCCGATCCCCCGAGGCGCGGGGACGAAGGGTGGGCCGCACGGGCAGGGTCAGGATCGCTCGTGGCCGCCCCGGGCGGCTCACCCGGAGGGATGAGCGTCCGGATGAATCCCTCAGGCGTCGTACGCCGGGAGCGTGAACTCGAAGACCGAGCCCTGTCCTTCGGGGTTGGGCATCGCACTGATGGTGCCGCCGTGCCGGTTCACGATCCGGCGGACGATCGAGAGCCCGAGGCCGCTGCCTTCGTACTCCCGGTAGTGCGCGCGGTGGAACTCCTCGAAGATCCGGTCGCGATCGCCCTCGGGGATGCCGATGCCGTTGTCGGCGACCTGGATGGTGACCCAGCGGGCGTCGGTGCGGGCGCCGCGGACGGCGACCTTGGCCTGCTCCCCCGGTGCGACGTACTTGAGCGCGTTGCCGATCAGGTTGTCGAGGACCTGGCGGATCAGCACCGGGTCGCCGAGGACGGCGGGTGCGTGCTCGGCGCTGACCTGGCCCTCCGCGTGCCGGCCGGCGGCGATCTCGCGGACCAGGGCCGCGATCTCGACCTTGCCGACATCGAGGTCGCGGGCGCTGCTGGTGGCGTGGGCCAGCAGGTCACGGATCAGCTCCCGCATCCGCCGCGAGGCCGACCGCACACGGGAGACGAACTCCTGCGCGAGCTGGGCGTCGAGGGCGCCGGCGTCGAGCTCGTCGGCGATCATCTCCGTCCAGCCGTCGATCGCGGCCAGCGGGTTGCGCAGGTCGTGCGCGACGACCCCGGCGAACGCCGAGAGCTCCTCGCGGTTGGCGTGGTCGGAGGTCGTGTCACGGATCAGCATGAGCGCGCGGGCGCGGGCGTTGATCTCGTCCCGGGGCAGCGGGATCGCCGAGATCGTCAGCACCCGCTCCGTGCCGTCGTCGATGCGGATCAGCAGCTGCTCGTCGTACACGGCCTCACCGGCCAGCGCGCGGCAGCTGGGCTGGTGGTCCTTGGTGACCTCGCTGCCGTCGAGCCGGGTCGACTCGATGGCGGCGATCGTGCCCGCGCTGAGCGGGGCCGCCATGCCGAGCGCGCGAGCGGCGGCCTCGTTCTGGACGAGCAGGTCACCGGCCTCGTCGACGACGAGGACACCCTCGGTCATCGACCCGATGACCGCGGCCCGCATCCGCTCCTCGTAGACGGCCGCCTCTCGGGTGCGCCGCAGCTCGTCGGCGAGCGCGACCCGCTCGTCGCGGCCGGTCGCGATGGCCAGCCCGGTGAGCGCGATCGTGCTGACGTAGAGCTGGGCGAGCAGGTAGCCGAGGGCGACGTCGTCGACCCCCGCGAACGGGCCGGTGCCGTTGAGGGTCAGCGCCATCGTCACCAGGCCGACGACGAGCGAGTGCGAGGCGCTGACCAGCGTCGAGAAGCGGGCGCCCACCCACACGCTCGCGGCGAGCAGCGGGAAGGTCAGCGGGAGATCGTCGAACTGGAAGACCAGCGCGTACATGCCGACGGTGAAGGTGAGCGCGGCCGTCAGCTCGATGACACCGCCCTCGCCGCGTGCGCTCGGGCGCGGTCGCGGCGAGGTGATCCGCTGCCCCAGCAGGAGCCCGAAGCCCAGCACGATCAGCGCGGCGCACAGGTTGCGCCCGAACCACAGCGCCACGTCGACGGTGCCGAAGCCGCCGGGCACCTGGTCCGGCAGCAGCAGCGCGCCCGCCGTACCGATCCCGGTGCCGACGGCGATCGCGACGACCAGCGCGGCACCGAGACCCGCGACCGACCGCGGCCGGTCCAGGGGCGCCTGTCCCCCGCAGCCCCACAGGCGCGGGCACCACCGGCGCAGCAGCAGCACCGCGACCCAGGTCTGCACGACGTTGGCGGCGGCGAAGACGGCCGCGAGGCCGAGGTCGGCACCGGCGACCAGGTTGGCGGCGTACGCCGCGGCGACGAGCAGCGCGGAGTCGACCGACACGGTGCGAGCGCCGCGGACCAGGAGCCAGAGGATCGGGATGCCGCCGGCCGGCCAGAGGGCCGAGAAGGACTCCCCGTCGAGCGCGGACATGCGCGGCACCAGGCCCGACACGACCATGAGCGCAGCGAAGCACAAAGCCCCGGCTGCACCCACGTAGACGTGCGGTTGCAGCCGGTTGTCGCGCGTTCCACCCACAGGGCCCCCACCCACGTCCAGCAGGCTAGCCGTCCACCGTCCGTTTTGTGGGGAAGCTGCGCAAACGGCCGATCACGAGTCCTCGGACGCGAGCTCCTCGTTGTGCGTGCCGGGACGGGGCGCCCAGGGCAGCTCGCGCGCCGGGCGTACGACGATCAGCCGGTCGCCGCGGGCGAGCTGGGTGACCACCGGGTCGAAGTAGCGGTAGACCTTCTCGTCGCGGACCACCGCGATCACCTGGTCGGGCAGCTGCTGGGGCTGCTTGCCGACCTCGGAGACGATCAGCTCACGCTCGGCGACCTCGAGGCCCTCGCCGTACGTGAGGAGGTCCTCCATCACCTGCCCGAGCGTCGGCGAGAGCGAGGAGAGCCCGAGCAGCCGGCCGACGGCGTCCGAGGACGTGATGACCGAGTTGGCGCCGGACTGGCGCATGAGCGCCACGTTCTCCTGCTCCCGGACCGCGGCCACGATCCAGACGTCCGGGTTGAGCTGGCGCACGGTGAGGGTGGCGAGCACGTTGGAGTCGTCGCGGTTGGTCGTGATGATGACCTGGTCGGCCTCTGCCACACCGGCCCGGCGCAGCACGTCGCGGCGGGTCGCGTCGCCGGTGACCACGGCGAGGCCGTCGGCGTGCGCCTCCTGCAACGCGCTCGAGCCCGGGTCGACCACGACGATCGCCTCCCGCTCGAGCCCGTTGTTGACGAGGGTGTCGACCGCGGCACGGCCCTTGGTGCCGTAGCCGATGACGACGACGTGGGACGCCATGTTCTTCCTCCACCGGGCGATGCGGAACATCTCTCGACCCTGCGAGGCGAGCACCTCGAGGGTGGTCCCGATCAACAGCACCAGGAAGGCGATGCGGAGCGGGGTGATCACGAACGCGTTGATCAGCCGGGCGTGCGGGGCGACCGGAGCGATGTCGCCGTACCCGGTCGTGCTCAGCGTGACGGTCGTGTAGTAGATCGAGTCGATCAGGTTGACGCCGTAGTGCGGCGGGTCGTTGCCGTCGCGATAGGCGCCGCGGTCGAGGTAGACGATCAGGACGGTGCCGACCAGGATCGCGAGCGCCAGCAGCAGCCGGCGGCCGAGCTCCCACCACGGCGAGCGTGCGGGGTCGGGGAGCGACAGCTTGCCGCGGGCGCGGCCCTGCGTGATGTCGCTGGAGTCGTCCGGCACGAGGGTGAATCTAGCCGTTCGCCTGGCGGGTGACGGTACGGCGTAGCCGCTGCACGAGCTCGAGTCGCGCGAGCACGGTCGTCTTCTGCGGGAAGACCTCGTCGAACGCCGCGTTGACGGCCGCGCCGATGAGCACCGCGATCGAGACCAGGTAGAGCCAGAGCAGCACCGCGATGGGGGCCGCGAGCGGGCCGTAGATCGAGCGCGAGTCGGTGGCGGTGATGGTGAGGAACCACCGCAGCAGGAAGGACCCGACGACCCAGCCGGCGAAGGCGAAGGTGGCGCCCGGGAGGTTGAAGCTCCAGTTGGTCCGCACCGGGACGGACACGTGGTAGAGCGTCGCGAGGAAGCAGACGCAGATCACGATCACCAGCGGCCAGTAGAAGTGCATGAGGAAGTCGAGGCGCTCGGGGAGCCACGCCGCCACGAGGTCCGGTCCGGCGACGACGAGCGGGATCATGAAGACGCCGGTGACCAGGGCGAGGATGTAGAGCAGGAAGGACAGCGCGCGGGTCTTGACGATCCCGCGGTGCCCCCCGAGCCCGTGCATGATCGTGATCGCGTCGACGAAGACGTGCAGCGCCCGCGACCCCGACCAGAGCGCGAGCACGAAGCCGAGCGAGATGACGTCGATGCGGCCGCCCTTGAGGACGTCGTCGATGGTCGGCGTGATGATCTTGTTGACCGCGCCGTCGGTGAGCCCGCGACTGGCGAGGTCGATCACCGCCGTGCGTACGTCGTCCACCTGCCCCGCGCTGAAGCGGTCGGTGACGAAGCCGATGGCGCCGGCCAGCGCGAAGATCAGCGGCGGGACCGAGAGCACCGCGAAGAACGCCGCCTCGGCCGCGAGGCCGGTGACCCGGTAGCGCAGGCAGCTGCCGACCGTCGTGACCACCAGCCGCCAGACCAGCGCGCGGGCCGTCGCCCAGCGGGCCGCCAGCGCCGACGCCACGGGGCCGGAGGATGCGCGCGGCCGAGTCTGCGCACGCTCCGCCTCGGTCATGGACCTACCGTAGGCACATGGATTCCAACATCCGGGTAGCCACGAACCAGGCGCCGCTCCTCGTTGGTCACAACATCGTCACGGGCGACCACGCCCTCGTCGAGGCGGTCACCCGGCACGGGTCGGCCGAGGTGGTCGACGACATCGCCCCGATCGGTGCGCTCGCCGGCACCGCCGAGGCGCGTGAGCACGGGATGCTCGCCAACGAGCACCACCCCCGGCTCACGCCGTACGACCGCTACGGCAACCGGATCGACGAGGTCGAGTTCCACCCGTCCTGGCACTGGCTGATGGAGCGCGCGGTCGGCCAGGGCCTCGCCGCGGCGCCCTGGGAGTCCGACTCGCCGCACGCGCACGTACGCCGCGCCGCGGGCTTCATGGCCTGGTCGCACACCGAGCCGGGCCACGGCTGCCCGATCTCGATGACCTACGCCGCGGTCCCGGCGCTGCGGGCCGACGACGCGCTCGCCAAGGAGTGGACCCCCCTGCTGGCGTCGCTGTCCTACGACCCCGGGGTCCGGGCTCCGTCGGCCAAGCTCGGCGCGCTCGCCGGGATGGGGATGACCGAGAAGCAGGGCGGATCCGACGTCCGGGCGAACGTCACCGAGGCGCGGCGTACCTCCGTGGAGGGCGAGTACACCCTGCACGGCCACAAGTGGTTCACCTCCGCCCCGATGAACGACGTCTTCCTGGTGCTCGCGCAGGCCGAGGGCGGGGTGACGTGCTTCGTGGTGCCGCGCGTGCTCGCGGACGGGACCCGCAACCAGCTCGACGTGGTGCGGCTCAAGGACAAGCTGGGCAACCGCTCCAACGCGTCGTCGGAGCTGGAGTTCGACGGCACGGTCGCGCTCCGGCTCGGCGACGAGGGCCGCGGGGTGCGCACCATCATCGAGATGGTGGCGGCGACCCGGCTCGACTGCGTCCTCGGGTCGACGTCGCTGATGCGGCGCGCGGTCAACGAGGCCAGCTGGCACGCTGCGCACCGCTCGGCGTTCGGCTCTCTCCTCGCGGAGAAGCCGCTCATGCAGAACGTCCTCGCCGACATGGCCGTCGAGACCGAGGCGGCGACCGCGCTCGCGATCCGGCTCGCGTCCGCCGTCGACAACATCCAGGACCCGCACGAGGCCGCCCTGCGCCGGATCGCGCTGCCGCTGGCGAAGTTCTGGGTCTGCAAGCGCACGCCGTTCCTCGTCGCCGAGGCGCTGGAGTGCCTGGGCGGCAACGGGTACGTCGAGGAGTCGGGCCTGCCGCTGCTCTACCGCGAGGCGCCGCTCAACTCGGTGTGGGAGGGCTCGGGCAACGTCAACGCGCTCGACGTCCTCCGCGCGCTCGGCCGCGAGCCGGAGGTCCTGGACGCCTGGATCACCGAGGTCGGCCGGGCTCGCGGCGGCGACGCGCGGCTCGACCGGGCGATCGAGGACACGCTCGCGCTCATCGGCTCGCTGATGGACGACCCGGGCTCGCTCGAGGTCAACGCCCGCCGGCTCGCCTCCCGGATGGCGCTCTGCCTCCAGGGCTCCCTGCTCGTGCGGTTCGCCCCGCCGGAGGTCGCCGACGTGTTCTGCGCGTCGCGCCTCGGGTCGTCCTACGACGGGGTGCTGGGCACACTCGCCGGCGGCGACCTGCGATCGATCGTCGAGCGCACCACGCCCGTCGTCGCATGAGCAGCGTGCGCGAGTGGGACGCCGCGTCGTACGACGCGCTCCCGCTCCCCCACGTCGCGTGGGGCCAACGGGTCCTCGACCGCATGGAGCTCGCGGGCCTGGGCGGTGACGAGCTCGTGCTCGATGCCGGCTGTGGCACCGGGCGGGACGCAGCCGCGCTGCTCGAGCGGTGGCCGGGCGTGCGGGTGGTCGGCATCGACGGCTCGCAGCAGATGCTCGACCAGGCACGGGAGCGGCTCGGCGACCGCGCGACGCTGGTACGCGCCGACCTCACCCGACCGCCGCTGCCGGTGCCCGAGCCGGTCGACGCCGTCATGAGCGTCGCCGCGTTCCACTGGATCCAGGACCACGCCGGGCTCTTCGCGAACCTCCGCGCCGCCATGCGGCCGGGCGCCGCGCTGACCACCGACTGCGGCGGTCGCGGCAACGTCGCCGGCGTCAACCGCGCGCTGGCGAGGGTCACCGGCGAGGAGCACGACGGCTGGGAGTTCGCCGGCGAGGACGACACCCGGGCGCGGCTCCTCGACGCCGGCTTCGAGGTGCGGTCCGTGGTCCTGCGCGCCGATCCCTTCCGCTGCGAGGACGCCGACGTGCTCGAGCGCTACCTCGCCACCGTCGTCCTGGGCTCGAAGCTCGACGCGCTCCCCGAGGCCGACCGCGCCGGCTTCGTCCGCGACGTACGCCTCGCCCTCGACGAGCCCGTCGTCGACTACGTACGGCTCGAGATCGATGCCGTCGCCCGCTGAGCCCGCCGGCCGGGTCCGGTCGGTCAACCTCGGGAGCCGCGAGCCCAACCCGGCCAAGCGGGTCGGCGTCACCGGCCACCACAAGCGGCCCGTGGAGTCGGCGCTGCTCCGCGCGCCCGGCCCCAAGCACGGAGGCCTCGGCAGCGGCCTGGTCGGCGACTTCATCGGCGACACCCGCAGCCACGGGGGCGACGGCCAGGCGGTCTACGCGTTCGCCCGCGAGGAGCTCGACCGGTGGTCGGCCCGCCTCGACCGGCCGCTGGCCGACGGCGCCTTCGGCGAGAACCTCACCACCGAGGGCCTCGACGTCGACGCCGCCCGGGTCGGTGACCGCTGGGCGGTCGGTGACGAGGTCGTCCTCGAGGTCACCGGCCCGCGGCTGCCCTGCGCCACCTTCGCCCTGCGGATGGGCGAGCCCGGCTGGCTCCGCACCTTCAGCGAGGTCGGCCGCACGGGCGCCTACCTCGCGATCGTCACCGGCGGCACGGTCCGGCCCGGCGACGCCGTCCGCGTGCTGTCCACCGCCGACCACGGCATCGACCTGCCGACCACGTTCCGCGCCCTGCTGGGCGACCTCGACGCCGCCGACCTCGTCCTCGCCGCCGGCATCCTGCCCGCCGACGAGGAGGAGTGGCTGCGCGACCGGCTCGACCGTCGTACCTGACGTATCGGCTGCGGATCCACCGGCGGAATCAGGTGGTCGAAGCAACACCGAGTGGTGGAGGTGTTGTGAGGTGGTTCGTGGAGTTCGGTACGAGGTGCGGCTCGCGTTCTTTGACCGGGTGGTGGAGGGCTGGTCGGTTTCGGCCGCGGCTGCCGAGGCTGGCGTGGCGAAGCAGTCGGCATGGGATTGGTGGCGCCAGTCTGCTCCGGTGACGTTGGAGTTGGCTCGCTCGAAGGTAGGTGGTCTCGGTGTCGTGCCGGTGGTCGAGGGTGTTTCGTCCAGGGGCGCTCCAGCCCAGCGTCGAGCGTTGACCGGTGAGGACCGGGCGGTGATCGCGGCCTGTCTACGCCGACGTGCTGCGGGCGAGAAGATCACGCTGGCGCAGATCGGTGAGCT
>NZ_JAIQZJ010000024.1 GCF_020073815.1 Nocardioides mangrovi | reverse complement strand
TGCGCCGACTCGCGCATTTGCCGGACCGTCCGCTGGCGCTGGTAGAACTGCGCGCATGACCGAGGACCAGCCCGAGCTCCTGCCCGGGCTGGTCCGCCAGCAGGTCAAGGCGTCCCAGGCCCGCGCCCGGGAGACCCGGGCGCGCAAGGCCGCCGCCGCGGCCGTCGCCTCGGTCGACCCGGTGGCGCGGGTGCTGGTCGACGTGCCCCTCGCGCACCTGGACCGGCCCTTCGACTACGCCGTGCCCGAGTCCATGGCCGACGCCGCGCAGCCCGGCGTCCGGGTCAAGGTGCGCTTCGCGGGCCAGGACGTCGACGGCTACCTCGTGGCCCGCGCCGCCAGCTCCGACCACACCGGCCAGCTGGCGTCGCTGCGGCGGGTGATCAGCCCCGAGCCGGTGCTCGCCCCCCAGGTGGCCGCGCTCAGCGCCGAGCTCGCCGAGCGGTACGCCGGCAGCCGCGCCGACGTGCTGCGGCTGGCCGTCCCGCAGCGGCACGCGACCACCGAGAAGGACGCGAGCTGGCCCGAGCCGGGGGAGTGGCGGCACGACGCCGCCGCCGGAGAGGCAGCCTGGACGGGTCACGAGCCGGGTGCGGCCTACCTGCGCCACCTGGCCTCCGGCGGGTCGCCCCGCGCGGTCTGGGCGGCCGCGCCGGCCACCGACTGGCCGCTCCTGGTCGCCCACGCCGTCGCCGCGACGCTCGCCTCCGGCCGGGGCGCCCTCGTCTGCGTCCCCGACGGCAAGGACGTCGCGCGGGTCGACCGGGCGCTCGCCGACGTCCTCGGTCCCGAGCGGCACGTCACGCTCACCGCCGAGGCCGGCCCGGCCCGCCGCTACCGCGACTTCCTCGCGATCAGCCGGGACGCGCGCCGCGTCGTGGTCGGCACCCGCGGCGCGAGCTTCGCGCCGGTCCACGACCTCGGGCTCGTCGTCTGCTGGGACGACGGCGACGACCTGCACGCCGAGCCGCGCGCTCCCTACCCCCACACGCGCGAGACGCTGCTCCTGCGAGCCGAGCGGGAGGGCGCGGCCGCGCTGGTCGGTGGCTTCGTGCGGACCGTCGAGTCGGAGTACCTCCTGCGCACGGGCTGGGCCCAGGAGCTCGGCCCGAGCCGGGAGGAGGTACGCCGCCGCGTCACGGTCAGCATCGCCGGAGATCCCTCCATCAAGGACGTGCACGGGCGCGCCTCACGCATCCCGCGGGAGGTCCACACCGCGGTCCGCGACGCGCTCGCGCAGGGGCCGGTCCTCGTCCAGACCCCGCGCCTCGGCTACGTCACGTCGCTCGCCTGCGAGCGGTGCCGTACGCCGGCCCGCTGCGGCGCCTGCCAGGGCCCGCTCGCGCTCACCGGCCCCACCACCCCGCCCGCCTGCCGCTGGTGCGGCACGGTCGCCGAGGACTGGGCCTGCCCCGAGTGCGGCCACCGGGGGCTCCGCGCACCCGTCCTCGGCGACGCCCGGACGGCGGAGGAGCTCGGCCGGGCCTTCGCCAACACCCGGGTGCGCACCAGCTCCGGCGACGCCGTGCTGGCCACCGTCCCGCCCGGTCCGCAGATCGTCGTCGCCACGCCGGGCGCCGAGCCGGTGGTCGAGGGCGGCTACGCCGCCGTGGTGCTGCTCGACACCTGGCTCCTGCTCTCGCGGATCGACCTGCGCGCGGGCGAGGAGGCCCTGCGCCGATGGGCCGGTGCCGCCGCCCTCGTCGCCCGTGGCGGGCGCGTCGTGGCGGTCGGCGATCCCGCCCACCCGGCCCTCCAGGCCCTGGTGCGGTGGGACCCGGCCGGCTTCGCCGCCCGCGAGACCGCGGACCGGGTGGAGGCGCACCTGCCGCCGGCCAGCCGCCTGGCCACCATCACCGGTGACCCGGGCGCGGTCGACGACGCGGTCACGCTGCTCGCCGCTCCCGCCGCGGCCGAGCTGCTCGGCCCGGTCGACGTCGGTGAGGGGGAGTGCCGCCTCGTCGTCCGCGTCCCGCGGGCCCAGGGTGCCCAGCTGTCGACGGCGCTGGGCGAGCTGCAGCGAGTGCGCTCGAGCCGCAAGCTCGACCCGGTGCGGATCCAGGTCGACCCACCGACCCTCTGACCCGGCCGGGGGCCTCTCTAGACTTGCCGGGTGCCCATCCAGCCGATCCGCCTCTTCGGGGACCCGATCCTGCGCAAGCCCGCGGCCGAGGTCGTCGACTTCGACAAGGAGCTGCGGCGTCTCGTCGAGGACCTCACCGACACCATGCGTGCCGCTCCGGGCGCGGGCCTCGCGGCCCCCCAGATCGGCGTCGGGCTGCGTGTCTTCACCTGGTACGTCGACGGCGAGGTCGGCCACCTCGTCAACCCGTCGCTCGACCTGGGCGAGGAGATCCAGGACGGCCCCGAGGGCTGCCTGTCGATCCCGGACCTCAGCTTCGACTGCAAGCGGGCCCGCCTCGTGGTGGCCCGCGGCTTCGACATGCACGGCGGGCCGATCGTCGTCGAGGGCTCCGACCTGCTCGCCCGCGCGATCCAGCACGAGACCGACCACCTCGACGGCGTCCTCTTCGTCGACCGGCTCGACGCCGACGCCCGCAAGGCCGCGATGAAGGCGATCCGCGAGGCGGAGTGGTTCGGCCTCGACCAGCCGACCGTCAAGGTCTCGCCGCACCCGACCTTCGGGTCCGCGCGGTGAGGCTGGTCTTCGCCGGCACCCCCGAGGTCGCCCTCCCGGCCCTCGACGCCATCGCCGAGTCCGACCACGAGCTGGCCGGGGTCGTCACCCGTCCGGACGCGCCCGCCGGCCGCGGTCGCAGCCTCGTGGCGAGCCCGGTCGCGGACCGGGCCGCCGAGCTCGGCGTACCGGTCCTGAAGCCCGCGCACCCCCGCGACCCCGACTTCCAGGAGCAGCTGCGGGCTCTCGCCCCCGACTGCTGCCCGGTGGTCGCGTACGGCGCCCTCCTGCCGCAGTCGGCCCTCGACATCCCGCCGCTGGGCTGGGTCAACCTGCACTTCTCGGTGCTGCCCGCCTGGCGCGGCGCCGCTCCTGTCCAGCACTCGCTGTGGGCCGGCGACGAGGTCACCGGCGCCACCACGTTCCGGATCGTGAAGGAGCTGGACGCGGGGCCGACCTTCGGGGTGATGACCGAGCGGATCCGCCCGACGGACACGGCCGGCGACCTGCTCGCCCGGCTCGCGGAGGGCGGCGCCGGACTGCTGGTCGCGACCCTCGACGGCCTTGCCGACGGCGCGGTCGACGCGCGGCCGCAGCAGCCGGAGGGCCTGTCCTACGCGCCCAAGATCGAGGTGGAGGACGCCCGGGTCGACTGGTCGCGTCCGGCGGTGGCCGTCGACCGTCAGGTCCGCGCCTGCACGCCCGCGCCCGGCGCCTGGACCGAGCTCGACGGCGCGCGCCTCAAGCTCGGCCCGGTCACCCTCGTCGACGGCGCGCTCGCGCCCGGCGAGCTCGCGGTCGGCAAGCGCGACGTGGTCGTCGGGACCGGCACCACCGCGGTCCGGCTCGGCCAGGTGCAGGCACCCGGCAAGCGCGCGATGGACGCCGCCGACTGGGCCCGAGGTCTGCGCATCGAGACGGGGGCCCATTTCGATGAATCCTGAACCATCTGATCGCTACGGTCGTCCCATGACCTTCCCGTCGGAGCGCGTCGAGGATGACTGAGCCCCGTCCACGGGGGCAGCAACGCCGGGCCGGCTCGACCGGGCCCCGGGCCAGGATCGACCCGGCGCGGTTCGTCGCGTTCGAGGTCCTCAAGGCGGTCCGGGTCGACGGCGCCTACACCAACCTGGTGCTGCCCGGGCTGCTCCGCCAGCACGGCCTCAGTGGCCGCGACGCCGCATTCGCGACCGAGCTCGCGGCCGGCACCATCCGTCGCCGCGGGACCTACGACGCGATCCTCGCGGCCTGCATCGACCGGCCGCTCAGCAAGGTCGAGGCGAAGGTCCTCGACGCGCTGCGGCTCGGCACGCACCAGCTGCTCGCGATGCGGGTGCCGGTGCACGCCGCGATCAGCACCACCGTCGACCTGGTCCGCGACCGGGTCGGCGCCGGCGCCGCCGGCTTCGCCAACGCCGTGCTGCGCCGCGTCTCCGAGCACCCGCTGACGGAGTGGATCGGCCGGGTCGCGCCCGACCCGCGGGTCGCACCGACCCGGTTCGCCGCCACCGCCTACAGCCACCCGCGCTGGGTGGTGGACGAGCTGCGTGAGGCCGTCGGAGCCGCCGAGCTCTACGACCTGCTCGCGGCCGACAACGTCTCGCCCAGCGTCACCCTGGTGGCCCGCCCGGGCCGCTCCACGCGCGACGAGCTGCCCGGCACGCCGACCCGCTTCTCGCCGTACGGCGTGGTCATGGAGGGTGGCGACCCGGGGGGCATCCCGGCCGTCGCGGAGGGTCGCGCGGGCGTCCAGGACGAGGGCTCCCAGCTGGTGGCGATCGCGGCCGCGGCGGCGCCGATCGAGGGTCGCGACCAGCACTGGCTCGACCTCTGCGCCGGGCCTGGCGGCAAGGCCGCCCTGCTCGCCGCGCTCGCGGCCGAGCGTGGAGCCCGGATCGTGGGCTCCGAGCGGCAGGTGCACCGGGCCGGCCTGGTCCGCCGCGCCCTCGCGGGGTCGCCCGGGGTCGCGGGCGTGGTCGCTGCCGACGGCACCGCCCCGCCGTACCGCTACGCGGTCTTCGACCGGGTCCTCGTCGACGCCCCGTGCACCGGCCTCGGTGCGCTGCGGCGGCGGCCCGAGGCGCGCTGGCGTCGCAAGCCCGAGGACGTGGTCGAGCTGGTCCGGCTGCAGCGGCAGCTGGTGGGCGCGGCCCTCGACCTGACCCGCCCCGGCGGCGTCGTCGTCTACGCGACCTGCTCACCGTTGCTCGCCGAGACCAGCGAGGTGGTCACCGCGGTCCTCGAGCGCCGCCGCGACGTCACCCTCGGCGACGCGACCGCGCTCCTCCCGGACGTCCCGGACTGCGCCGGCCCGCTGGACGGCACCGTCCAGCTCTGGCCGCACCGGCACGGCACCGACGCGATGTTCATCGCGGTGCTGCGCAAGGGCTGAGCCGGCCGGTTCAGTCCAGCACGTGCCGCAGGTAGCGGGCGGGCGCGTCGAGGTAGGCCTTCCAGTGGTGCACGAGGTCGAGCTCCTCCCACGTCGTACGGCGGAGGCCCCAGTCGCCCACCTCGAGGATGGTCGCGCCGGGCATCGCCGCCAGCACGGGTGAGTGGGTCGCGCACAGGACCTGGCCCCCGCTCTCGACGATCCGGCCGAGGGCTCCGATCAGCGCGAGCGTCGAGGAGAAGGACAGCGCCGCCTCCGGCTCGTCCAGGCAGTAGAAGCCGGGGGCATCGAAGCGGGTGCGCAGCACCTCGAGGAACGACTCGCCGTGGCTCATCTCGTGGAAGGCCGGCTCGGGCGGCCCATGGCGCACCGGTGCCGGGTTGTCCTCGAGGTAGCTGTAGAAGCCGTGCATGGTCTCCGCTCGCAGGAAGAAGCCCCGGCGGCTCGCCGCGAGACCGCGTTGGAGGTGGAGCGCCCGGCCCAGCGGCGACTCCGACCTGCGCGTCGAGTGCTGGCTGCCGGTCGAACCACCCTCCGCGCCGAGCCCGAACGCTTCGGCGACCGCCTCGACGATCGTGGACTTGCCCGTGCCGTTCTCGCCGACCAGAAAGGTGACGAACGGCGACAGGTCGAGCCCCTCGCGCACGAGCTGCGCGACCGCCGGGACCGTCCCCGGCCAGGCGTCGCCGGGCAGGTCGTCCTCGACGGACACGCGCACCACGGGCGGCTGGTCGAAGTCCACGTCCGCACCGTAGCCGGGGGTTCCCCCTACGCTGACCGCATGCCGTCCAAGCCGCCCGCGGTCGAGATCGAGGTCGATGACCGGGTGGTGCGGGTGAGCAACCCCGACCGCGTCTACTTCCCCGAGTCGGGGGCGACCAAGCTGGACCTGGTCGAGTACTACCTCGCCGTGGGGCCCGGCATCGTCAACGCCCTCTTCGAGCGGCCCTGCATGCTCCACCGATTCCCGAAGGGGCTCGCCGGCGACAAGGTCCACCAGAAGCGGCTCCCTGCGGGCGCGCCGCCGTGGGTCGAGACCGTGCAGCTGCACTTCCCGCGCTGGAACCGCACCGCCGACGAGCTCTGCGTCACCGAGCTCGGCAGCGTGATCTGGGCGGTGCAGATGTCGACCGTCGAGTTCCACCCCTGGAACAGCCGTCGGGGTCACACCGAGGAGCCCGACGAGTGGCGCATCGACCTCGACCCCGGGCCGCTGAGCGACTACGACCAGGTACGCCGGGTCGCGCACGTCGTCCACGAGGTCCTCGACGAGCTCGGCGCGGTCGGCTACCCGAAGACCAGCGGCAGCAAGGGCATGCACGTCTACGTCCGCATCGCGCCCGACCACGGCTTCCCGGACGTCCGCCGCGCCGCCCACGCCTTCGCCCGTGAGATCGAGCGGCGCGCGCCCGACGACGTGACGACGCTGTGGTGGAAGAAGGACCGCGACCCGCACCACCTCTTCGTCGACTACAACCAGAACACCCGCGACCACACGATCGCGGCGGCCTACTCCGTCCGCGGCCTGCCGGACGCCCGCGTCTCCACCCCGATCCGCTGGGACGAGGTCGACGACGCCGACCCGCGCGACCTCACGATCTTCACCGTGCCCGACCGGTTCGCCGAGCTCGGGGACCTGCACGCCGACATCGACGACCACGTCTTCGACATCGCCCCGCTGCTGGAGTGGGCCGACCGCGACGGCGCGGCGCCCGACGAACCCGAGGAACCCGAGGAGTGAGCACGTGCCCGGACTGGGAAAGCCGGCAGAGCCGCTCGGCGACGCGAACGGCACGCGGCCGACGGCCTGGATCGGCGACCGTCAGCTGTCCTGCCTGGTGTGCGACGGACGCCTCTTCGCCTACCGGCAGGTGCTCCTCAACACCGCCGGCATGACGTACGTGGGGCTCGACTGGCTCAACAGGGCAGCGGTCGGCGTCGTGTGCCGCGAGTGTGGCTTCGTGCACGAGTTCATGGGTGACCGCGTCACGTGGCGTCCCGAGGAGTCGGCCGACTAGCCGATCTCGGCGAGTCGCAGCCGCACCATCTCGACGATCACGTCGTCCGGCAGCGGGTGGTCCGGAGTGCACTGCACCCCGCCCTTGGTCGTGGTGAAGCCGTCGAGCCGGTCCCGGACCGCGTCGACGATCGCCGACCCGAAGGGGTAGAGGCCGACGTGGTGCTTCGTCTCGTTGAGCCCGAGCAGCGGCTTGCCCCGGACCTTCCAGGCCGGCATGCCGTACGACGTGCCCTCCTCGGCGTCCGGCGCCACACCGAGCACCAGCGCGCGGACGTGGTCGTGGAGCTCCTCGTAGGTGGCCACGACCTCACCGTAGCCGCGCTCTAGACTGACCGCCCGTGGGCCACATCCAGATCACGCCGAGCATTCGTTAGCCACCGCTGGGAGACGAATCGAATTGCGGGTCTGGCTTCATGCGTCCGGCGGCGCTCGTGCCCATAGGGTGAGGACATGACCGAGCTCCAAGCGCAACTCGACAAGCATCGACAGAAGGTCGACGTCGACCACTTCGACATCCCTGTGCGTGAGTTGCTGCGGATGCTTGAAGATCAAGAGCTAGCGATCGCACCCGAGTATCAGCGGCAGTTTCGATGGGACGCGAAGCGCGAGTCCGAGCTGATCGAGAGCCTCCTGCTCGGCCTTCCGGTACCTCCGCTCTTCGTTGCCACGAACCCCGACGCCACCTGGGAACTGGTAGATGGACTGCAGCGTGTGTCGACCATGATTCACTTCGCTGGGTCCGGGGAACAGATCCAAGAGCACATCGCTGAAGACGCAGAGCCTCTCGAGCTTACGGATCTCAAGAAGCTGACGGCGTTCAACGGGCTGACTTTCGATGACTTGCCTACCTCACTGCAGGTGACTCTCTTGCGGCGCGCTCTGCGAGTCACTGCACTGTCCGATAAGAGCCAACTAGAGGTGCGGTTCGATCTTTTCGAGCGATTGAATCGCGGCGGCGTCGTCCTCACTCCTCAGGAGGTCCGAGCGTGCATCTATCGCGGCCCGTTCAACGCGTACATCGGAGAAGCCGCTCATAGCGAGCCGTTCAAGACTCTGCTGAAGCTGCAGAAGGGAAGTGAGGCTGATGGAACTCGTGAGGAGCAGGTACTGAAGTTCTTCGCGTATCTCTACGCACGCGATCGCTTCGATGGCCGAGTTACTGAGTTCCTCAACACCTTCATGGAAGAGAACCGCGCCGGGAAGGACCTGAAGAAGTGGCGGAAGCTCTTCGACGACACGGTGGACGCGCTGTGGGGGATTTTTAAGGGACCAGCTCTGAAGGGCAACTACCCGCTGACGCCGCTCAATCAGTTCGAGGCGCTGATGGTCGCTACGGCTGAGCTTCTCGAAGAGAAGAAGAAGCCGCGTGGTACGCCAGCGCGTGTGATGAATGATCCCGACCTTCTGAAGCACAGCACGAAGGGGACGAACACGACCGCAGCCCTTCGGGGTCGGATCCAGAGAGCCAAGGAATTGCTGAGCTGAGCCAATGCGGTGCATTGCGGACGCGAGTGGTGAGCTCGACTCGCTTAGGACCAGGCTCGCCCATGAGGAGTCAGAGGCGCTCAAGCGCGGTTCTTTCGACAAGTCTGGGCTCACCGCTCACTTCAAGGCCGGATGCGTCGTTTGGGTAATGGCGATCTTGGAGGAACTCGTCCGGCAACTAGCGGACGAGCTTCGAAGTGCAGTCCAGGCAAGCGTTACGACACCTGAGGTTCTACATACGAACCTTGCGATGGCGCTGAGTCAAGGGGCTTGGCAGTCAGCCGCTACTCAGGATCGGAATGGGCTGATCAGGCGCATCGAGCTGGTCAGCACTCACACAATGGGGACGGACGATTGGCCGGAAAGTTTCACTTTCCTCGATGGTAAGACCGTAAACGACGGCACCTTCACGACGGTCTGGCGTGTCCTCGGGCTCAAGGGCAACACATTCGGTAGCCCTATCCAGTCTGCGACCCTTCGGGATCTCGCTGGAAGGCGGAACCGGGTTGCACACGGCGAGGAAACGGTTGTTCAGGCTGGCCGCACACTGACCTTCGGTGACCTGGACAAGAAACTCCAGCACGTCGACGACGTGCTGGCGGGGTTGTGGCTTGCCGTCGATGATTGGCTCAAGACTGGTGGATGGCGGCCGTAGCAACTCGCTCGCATCGTCCGACAATCGCCCCGATAGACTCCGCGATCGTGTCCATCCAGATCACGCCGAGCATCCTCAACGCCGACTTCGCGCGGCTGGGGGAGGAGGTCGCCCGGATCGGCAGCGCCGACTGGGTGCACGTCGACGTGATGGACAACCACTTCGTGCCCAACCTGACCTTCGGGCCGACCATGGTCGAGGCGCTCGCCCGCTCGACAGACGTGCCGCTCGACGCCCACCTGATGATCGAGGACGCCGACCGCGAGGCCCTGGCGTACGTCGAGGCCGGCTGCGGATCGGTCACCTTCCACGTCGAGGCCGCGAAGGCGCCCGTCCGGCTCGCCCGCGAGATCCGGGCGAAGGGGGCGCGGGCGAGCATGGCGCTCAAGCCGGCGACCCCGATCGACCCCTACGAGGACCTCCTCGCCGAGCTCGACATGGTGCTGATCATGACCGTCGAGCCGGGCTTCGGCGGCCAGAAGTTCCTCGACCTCTGCCTGCCCAAGATCCGCCGCGCCCGCGAGCTGATGGACAAGCACGGCGTCGAGACGTGGCTCCAGGTCGACGGCGGGGTCAGCCTCGAGACCATCGAGCGCTGCGCCGAGGCCGGTGCCGACGTCTTCGTCGCCGGCTCGGCCGTCTACTCCGCCGAGGACCCCGACCGGATGGTCGCCGACCTCCGCGGCAGGGCCGAGCAAGCACGCGGCTGACGGCGGTGCGCCGCACACCGTTCGCTCTCCTCCAGGTCGGCAACCTCCTCTCGGGCGTCGGCAACGGCGTCGCCATGGTCGTGCTGCCGTGGCTGGTCCTCGACATCACCGGCAGCGCCTCCGCCGCCGGGCTGGTCGCGTCCGCGACCCTGGTGCCGGTCCTGTTCGCGAGCCTCCTGGTCGGCACGGTGGTCGACATGGTCGGTCGCAAGCGGGTCGCGATGCTCGCCGACGCCCTCTCCGGGCTGAGCACGGCCGGCATCCCTCTGGTCGCGCTGCTCGGCCACCTCGACGCCACGTGGCTGATCGGCCTGGCCATCGGCGGTGCGGTCCTCGACCCGGCCGGCTACACCGCGCGCAAGGCGATGCTCCCCGGTGCCGCCACTCGCGCGGGCTGGGCGTGGGAGCGCGCCAACGGCGTCCACGAGGCGGTGTACGGCGCGGCGTACATCCTCGGCCCCGGCATCGGCGGTCTCCTCATCGGCCTGGTCGGGGCCTCGAACGCGCTCTGGGCGACCGCCGCCGCGTTCGCCGTGTCGGTCGTCGCGACGGCGTTCCTCCGGGTGCCCGGCGCCGGCCGGCCCGACCATCACGAGCGCCCGGAGGGGCTCTGGCGCGGCACGGTCGAGGGTCTGGCGTTCGTGTGGCGGCAGCCGCTCCTGCGGGTCACCACGCTGCTGGTCTGCCTCGTCGTTGCGGCGTACCTGCCGTTCGAGTCGGTCATCCTGCCCGTGCACTTCACCGACATCGACCGACCCGCCCAGCTCGGCCTGGTCGTCACCACGATGAGCGTTGGCGGCGTCATCGGGTCGCTCGCCACCGCCGTCGTGGTCCGCCGGTTCGGCCGCTACCGGGTGTTCGTCGTCAGCGTCCTGATGGCCTGCCTGGCGCTGCTCGGCCTCGGGTTCCTGCCCGGTCTGCCCGCGCTGCTCGGCCTCGCGCTGGTGACCGGGCTGTTCTGGGGACCGGTCCAGCCGATCCTCGACCTCGCGATGCAGGTGCGCACCCCGGAGGAGCTGCGGGGCCGGGTGATCGGGGTGATCACCTCGGCGACGTACGCCGCCGGCCCGGTCGGCCTCCTGCTCGCCGGCCCCGCGATCGACGGCTGGGGCGTGCGCACGGCCTCGATCCTCTTCGCCATGGCCGTCCTCGTCCTGGCGATCGGATCGCTGCTGCCCCGACGGCTGAGGGAGCTCGACGACCTCCGCGAGCCCGACCACGAGGGACCGCACGTCGCGGTGCCGACGCCCTATCCCGCTCCGTGACACGGCTCACGGCCGTCCGGTCGTCGCCCTGTGGCACACTCGACCCGACGAGCTATCAAGCTCGCGTGCTCTGGGGTCGGTGAAATTCCGAGCCGGCGGTAACAGTCCGCGACCCGGTCACAGCCAGTGACCGGTTGACCAGGTGAAATTCCTGGACCGACGGTCAAAGTCCGGATGGGAAGCGCACGCAGGCGTCGTCCACGTACGTCGTACGTGCCCGACCCGTCCAGCCCCGGAGTCCGTGAGCGGACACCGAGAGGGCATCGCGATGAGCAGCAGCGCCGAGCAGGCCGCCATGCGGCGCGCGCTCGAGCTCGCCGCGACCCCCGGCGTCCCGCTCGGCCCCAACCCGCGCGTCGGCTGCGTGCTCCTCGCCGACGACGGCTCGACCGTCGCGGAGGGCTTCCACCGCGGCGCCGGGACCCCCCACGCCGAGGCCGATGCCCTCGCGCAGGCCGGCGACCGCGCCCGCGGGGCCACCGCCGTGGTCACCCTCGAGCCCTGCAACCACACCGGCCGCACCGGCCCGTGCGCCCAGGCCCTCGTCGCCGCCGGCGTACGCCGCGTCGTCTTCGCGCAGGCCGACCCCAACCCGGCCGCCGCGGGCGGCGCCGAGACGCTGCGCGCCGCCGGCGTCGAGGTCGAGTCCGGACTTCTGGCGACCGAGTCGGGACTTCTGAACACGATCTGGACCTTCGCGGTCGAGCACGGCCGCCCGTTCGTCACCTGGAAGTTCGCGACCACCCTCGACGGCCGCAGCGCCGCCGCCGACGGCACCAGCCGGTGGGTCAGCTCGCGGGCCGCGCGGCTCGACACCCACCGGCTCCGCGCGCTCTGCGACGTGATGCTGGTCGGCACCAACACCGTCGCCGTCGACGACCCGCTGCTGACCGTGCGCGACGAGCACGACCGGCCGATCGCCGTGCAGCCGCTGCGCGCGGTCATGGGGGAGCGCGACCTCGACCCCGGCCGCCGGATCTTCAACACCCAGTACTCGCAGGGTGCCGAGTCGGTCCACCTCCGCACCCGCGACCCCCGGACCGCGCTCGAGCAGCTCCACGCCCTCGACCGGCAGCACGTCTTCCTCGAGGGCGGGCCGACTCTCGCCGCGGCCTTCCTGCGGGCCGGCCTGGTCGACGAGATCGTCGTGTACGTCGCGCCCATGCTCCTCGGCGCCGGTCGCTCCGCCGTGGCCGACCTCGGAATCACCACCATCGCCGACGCGTTCCGTCCCCGCGTCACCGACGTCACCGTGCTCGCGGGTGACCCCGAGCACAACGTCCGACTCACGCTCACCCCTGAGGAGAACTGACATGTTCACCGGCATCGTCGAGGAGCTTGGCACCGTCGCCGCCGTGGAGGACCAGGGCGACGCGATCCGCCTCAGCATCCGCGCCACCACCGTGCTCGAGGACGTCCACCTCGGCGACTCGATCTCGGTCAACGGCTGCTGCCTGACGGTCACCACCGTCGACGGCGACACCTGGACCGCCGACGTCATGCAGGAGACGCTCGACAAGACCAGTCTCCTCGGCGTCGGCCCCGGCACCCCGGTCAACCTCGAGCGCGCGGTCACCGCCGACAAGCGCCTGGGCGGCCACATCGTCCAGGGTCACGTCGACGGCGTCGGCACCGTCGCCTCCCGCACGCCCAGCGAGCACTGGGAGGTCGTCGAGATCGAGATCCCGACCGGGCTCAGCCGCTACCTCGTCGACAAGGGCTCGATCACGGTCGACGGCGTCAGCCTCACCGTGGTCGAGGCCGGCGCGGACCGCTTCACCGTCAGCCTGATCCCCGAGACCCTCGCCCGCACCACCCTCGGCACCCGCCGGCCCGGCGACCGGGTCAACCTCGAGGTCGACGTGATCGCCAAGTACGTCGAGCGCCTGCTGCCCTTCGCGAAGGAGTCCGCATGAGCGCCCTGACCTCGTTCTACGACGCGCACCTGACCATCGCGGGTCATCCGATCACCTGGCGCGAGATCCTCGGCAACGCCTTCGGCTTCGCCTCCGCGGTCGGCGGCCTGCGCCGCCGGGTCTGGGCCTGGCCGGTCGGCATCGTCGGCAACGTCCTGCTCTTCACGGTCTTCATCGCCGCGACCTTCGACGCCCAGGCCCAGCAGCCGCTCTTCGGCCAGGCCGGACGTCAGGTCTTCTTCATCGTCACCAGCGTCTACGGCTGGTACCGCTGGCAGGAGGTCAAGCGCGCGCACGGCGGGGGAGACGCACCCGCGATCGACCCGCGCTGGGCGACCGCCCGGGAGCGCGCGGCGTACCTCGTCGCGGCGGCCGCCGGCGTCCTGGTCTGCCAGTGGGTCTTCTCCGTCGTCGGCGCCGGCTGGCCCGCCCCGCGCTGGTACTACTGGTGCGACGCCTGGATCTTCGTCGGCTCGATGCTCGCGACCTACGCGATGGCTCGCGGCTGGAACGACTTCTGGCTCGCCTGGATCGGCGTCGACCTGGTCGGCGTGCCGCTGCTCTGGCACTCGTCCTACTACCCGAGCGCGATCCTCTACGTCTTCTACGGCGCCCTGTGCGTCGCCGGCTTCGTGACCTGGTGGCGCGCCACCTCCGACGAGGCCGAACCCACCCTGCGAGAGAAGGTCCCGGCATGAGCCACCCGCACGAGCACCCGAACGTCCGGCTCGACACGGTCGAGCGGGCGATCGCCGACATCGCGGCCGGCAAGGCCGTCATCGTCGTGGACGACGAGGGCCGCGAGAACGAGGGCGACATCATCTTCGCGGCCAGCAAGGCCACCCCCGACCTGATGGCGTTCACGATCCGGCACAGCAGCGGCGTGATCTGCGTGCCGATGCCGGCCGACATGCTCGACCGCCTCGAGATCCCGCTGATGACGCCGCACAACAAGGACAAGCTCCGGACGGCGTACACGATCTCGGTCGACGCCCGCGACGGGGTCTCGACCGGCATCTCGGCCGCCGACCGCGCCCACACCGCCCGGGTGCTGGCCGACTCCGCGACCGAGCCGTGGGAGATCACCCGCCCCGGACACGTCTTCCCGCTGCGCTACCGCGAGGGCGGCGTCCTCGTCCGGCGGGGCCACACCGAGGCCGCGGTCGACCTCGCCACGCTGGCCGGGCTGACGCCGGCCGGGGTGCTGGTGGAGGTCGTCAACGACGACGGCACGATGAAGCGGGCGCCCGAGCTGCGCGCGTTCGCCGACGAGCACGACCTCGCGATGATCTCCATCGACGACCTGGTCCGCTACCGGCGGCGCCACGAGAACCTCGTCGAGCGGGTCGCCGAGACCCGGCTGCCGACCAAGCACGGCGAGTTCACGGCGTACGGCTACCGGATCACCGTCGACGACTCCGAGCACATCGCGCTGGTGCACGGCGACGTGTCGGGCTCCGAGCCGGTGCTGACCCGGGTCCACTCCGAGTGCCTGACCGGCGACGTCTTCGGCAGCGACCGCTGCGACTGCGGACCCCAGCTGGAGGAGGCGCTCGAGCGGATCGTCGAGGAGGGCCGCGGCGTGGTGATCTACCTGCGCGGTCACGAGGGCCGCGGGATCGGCCTGGTCGCCAAGCTGCAGGCCTACCAGCTGCAGGACGGTGGCCGCGACACCGTCGACGCCAACCTCGACCTCGGGCTGCCGGCCGACGCCCGTCACTACGGCACCGCCACCCAGGTGCTGCGCGACCTCGGTGTGACCAGCGTCCGGCTGCTCACCAACAACCCCGACAAGGTCGACAACCTCGAGGACTTCGGCGTCCACGTCGCGGAGCGGGTGCCGCTCACGCCGCACCCCAACGACCACAACATCGCCTACCTGCTCACCAAGCGCGACCGGATGGGCCACGACCTGCCCAACCTCGACCTCACCCACGACCTGACGCAGGACGGAGCCTGACATGTCCGGAGACGGATCCCCCGAGACCGAGACCTTCGACGCCAGCCACCTCAAGGTGGCGATCCTGGCGGCGAGCTGGCACAGCCAGGTCACCGACGGCCTCATCGGCGGCGCGCAGCGCGCCCTGGCCGACTTCAACGCCAGCGGGCCGCTGCTCCGGGTGCCGGGCACCTTCGAGTTGCCCGTGGCCGCGAAGGCGCTCGCGGTCCAGGGGTACGACGCGGTCGTCGCTCTCGGCGTCGTCGTCCGCGGCGGCACGCCGCACTTCGACTACGTCTGCAACGCCGCGACCGACGGCCTGACCCGGGTCGCGCTCGACCACACGGTCGCCGTCGGCTTCGGGGTCCTCACGTGTGACAACGACCAGCAGGCGCTGGACCGGGCCGGGCTCCCGCACTCCCGCGAGGACAAGGGCTACGAGGCCACGGCGGCCGCGCTGCTCACCGCCCGGACCCTGAAGGAGATCGCCACGGCCACGCCGTAGGCTGGTCGACCGTGAAGACGTTCGACGAGCTCTGGACCGAGCTGAACGACAAGGCCCGGTCCCGCCCCGAGGGATCCGGCACCGTGCGCGAGCTCGACGCCGGCGTCCATTTCATCGGGAAGAAGCTGGTCGAGGAGGCCGCCGAGTCCTGGATGGCCGCTGAGCACGAGGGCAAGGAGCGGGCGGCCGAGGAGATCAGCCAGCTGCTCTACCACGCCCAGGTGCTCATGCTCGCGACCGGCATCGAGCTCGACGACGTCTACGCACACCTCTAGCAGCATTGGATCACTGGCAACCCATGTCTCTTCTCCGCATCGCGGTCCCCAACAAGGGGTCGCTCTCCCAGGCCGCGTCCGAGATCCTGCGCGAGTCCGGCTACCGCCAGCGCGACGACGCCAAGCAGCTGACCCTCACCGACGGTGAGAACTCCGTCGAGTTCTTCTACCTCCGGCCCCGCGACATCGCGCTGTACGTCGGCGAGGGCACCCTCGACGTCGGCATCACCGGCCGCGACCTGCTCACCGACTCCGGCGCGAAGGCCGAGGAGGTCATGGGCCTCGGCTTCGGCCGCAGCCGCTTCCGGTTCGCCGGACCGGCGGGCGTCTACACGTCCCTGGCCCAGCTCGCGGGCCTGCGGATCGCGACGTCGTACGTCGGGGTGGTGCGGGCGTTCCTCGAGGAGCGCGGCATCGACGCGACCGTGGTCCGGCTCGACGGCGCCGTCGAGACCAGCATCCAGCTCGGCGTCGCCGACGTGATCGCCGACGTCGTCGAGACCGGCAGCACCCTCCGTCAGGCGGGCCTGGAGGTCTTCGGCGACACCATCCTCGAGTCCGAGGCCGTGCTGGTCACGCGGACCGGCGCCGTGCCCGAGGGCTTCGAGGTCTTCAAGCGACGCGTCGACGGCGTCCTGGTGGCCCGCAGCTACGTGATGATGGACTACGACATCCCGACCGACCGGGTCGCCGACGCCGTCCGGCTCACCCCCGGCATCGAGAGCCCGACCGTCGCGCCGCTCCATCGGGAGGGGTGGTCGGCGGTCCGGGCGATGGTCCCGCGCGCCGGCGCCCAGCGACTGATGGACGAGCTCTTCGAGATCGGTGCCCGCGGCATCCTGCTCACCGACATCCATGCCTGCCGGCTCTGAGTCCGCGCCGCTGACGCTGCCGCACACCTGGCGGCCGCTCGGCGTCCGCGTCGCCGCGGTGGTCCTCGGCGGTGGGCTGCTGGTCATCTGCGCGCTGACCTGGATCGGCTTCGACGACGAGACGCGCGCCCGGTTCACGGCGTTCCAGCGCGGCACCCTCGTCGCGCTCGGACTGCTCGTGTTCACGCTGTTCTACGCCCTGGTGCGCTCCCGCGTGGTCGCCGAGGCCGACCGGCTGGTGGTCGTCAACGGCTACCGCCGCCGCGAGTACGACTGGGCGCAGGTCGTCGCCGTCCACCTCCCGCCCGGCGCCCCCTGGGTCACCCTCGACCTCGCCGACGGCACCACCGTCTCCGCGATGGGCATCCAGGGCTCCGACGGACTGCGCGCCAAGAGGGCCGCCCGCGACCTCCGCCTCACCGCCGAGCGCCAGATCCACCGCTGACCTCTCACGAGGTCCACAGGGCCAGGTCGGCGCGGACCGAGGTCCGGTCCCGGGCGAAGCGCTCCCGCTCGGCGACCTCCCAGGCGTCCCAGTACGGCGCGAACGTCGCACCGTCGCGCTCCAGGCCGCGGCGCCGGCGTACGTCGCGGTCGGCGTCCACCCACACCAGCACCGTCACCAGGTCGGCGACGGTGCGCGCACCCGAGCCGACGCCCTCGACGACCACGACCGGGGCGGGGGAGACGGTGACCGTCTCCGCGAACGCGCGGGCGTGCCAGTCGTAGCGGCGGTAGCCGCCCGGGAGCCCACGGGAGAGCGGCCGCAGCAGGCTCTCCAGCTGGCCGTCGACCGCCGCGAGGCCGTCCCAGCCCTCGTAGAGGTCGTCCATGTGCACCACCGGCGTCTCGACGAGCGCCGACACGGCCGCCGCGAGCTCGGTCTTGCCCGAGCCCGACGGCCCGTCGATGCACAGCAGGCGTGCGGAGCCGAGCGTCGACGGTCGGCTCAGCAGCAGGTCGACGACGCCAGCGGCGTCAGCGGCGTCAGCGGCGTCAGAAGGACTGGCCACAGCCGCGGTACGTCGGCACCGACTCCACGAACTCGCTGCCCTGGAGCAGGTGCACCGTCGTGGTGTGCTCGAAGGGCTCGCCGGACTTCGCGGGCCGGAACCACACCAGGTCGCCGATCCGCAGCAGGTCCGCCGGCTGCCCGGTGAGCGGGGTCTGCACCTCACCGACCCCCTCGAGCCCGGTCAGCGACAGGCCGGCCGGCGCCCACGGCACCGGCATCCGGTCGACGCCAGCGGGTCCCGAGGCGACGAAGCCGCCGCCGTGGACGGTCACCATGCCGGGGCCGGGCCGTCGGCTCACCGGCAGCCCGAAGTACGACGCGGGGCGCGGCGAGAAGGACTGGTAGTGGTCGAAGAGCGTCGGCACGAGCAGCCCCGAGCCGGCGGCGATCTCGGTGACCACCGGGTCGGCCGCGGTGGCCTGGACGGAGCCGGACCCGCCGGCGTTCCAGAACTCGAGGGCCGCCATCCGGCGCAGCGCGTCGTCGATCTCACGCCGGCGGGTCGCCAGCTGCGACATCGAGAGCGCCTTGATCCGCCGCACGATCACCGACCGGGCCTTCGCGTCGGGGAGCGTGTCCTGCAGGCCGGCGACCTGGCCCTCGTAGGTCATCACGCCGACCAGGCGGAAGCCGTCGCGCTCGGTGATCGCCCGCGCGAGGCGGAGCACGCCGTCCACGTCGTGCACGGGGGAGCGCTTGGGACCGACGTGCTGACCCGCGACCCGCAGGCCGGCGTCGACGTCGATGGCGATCCGGATCTCCGTGTCGGCGTCGAAGCGGACGCTGTCGACCACCTCGAGGTGCGCCACGTCGTCGACCATGAGGGTGATGGCGGCGGCCGCGTCCGGGGAGGCGACCAGCTGGGCGAGCGCGCCCTTGTCGACCGTCGGGTAGGCGACGACCAGGTCGTCGGTGACGCCCTCGGCGTACAGCCAGAGCGCCTCGCGGAGCGTGAAGGCGAGGACGCCCTCGAAGCCGTCGCGCGCGAGCGCGCGGCGGATCAGCGCCGGGATCCGCAGCGACTTGGACGCCACCCGGATCGGCAGCCCGCCGGCGCGGCGCTCGAGGTCGGCGGCGTTGGCGTCGAAGGCGTCGAGGTCGACGACGAACGCCGGCGTCGGCAGCGGCACGCCGTGCTTCTCGACGGCTCCCTGGAGCCGGGACCAGAGGTGGTTGCGATCCACCAGAGACGCGCCGCCCATCAGCTGATCCCTCTCTTGCGCAGGAGCGCCTCGATCTCGGCCATCTCCGGGTCGACGGCCGGGGCGGCCGGGGCGGCCGCCGCACGCCCGAGCCGTCGCGGCTCGGCGCCCTCGACCTTCTCGGCCGCGGGCTTCTCACGTCGGCGGAGCCGGGCGGACACCCCGAAGAGCAGCACGGACACGCCGAGCACCATCAGGCCGAGCCAGACCGTCGGCCGCCACACGAAGTTGCTCGCCCACACCGACACGGCGTGGCTGATGTCGGCCAGCAGCCGCAGCGTGCGGGTGAGGTACGCCGCGACCGGCAGCAGCGTGAACGCCAGCGCCCGCAGGCCTGACGCGATGCCCCGGCGCCGGAAGGAGAACCACGTCCAGATCCCGCCGGCCACCGTCAGGCTCAGCGCGAGGGCTGCCCACGATGCGTCGTCCACGTCGCCAGCCTACTGACAGGTACGACGCGACGCGCGCGGCGTCGGGACGACACGGCCGGCGTCTCCCGGTGCCGACCACCCGAGACGGCGCCCGATTCGGTCGGGCGGCGGCGGGTGAGCACAATGGGCGGGTGCTCGAGCCCGACCCCACCCAGTCGCGGGTGATCCCCGACCCGGGGTTCGCCGACGACGACGGGACCGCCGCCCCCGAGCTGGCCGCCGCGCTCGCCGCCTGGGACGGCGACCGGTCGGCGTCCCAGGCCTACTCCGAGGCGCTGGCGGCGCTGCAGCGCTCCCGCCTCCTGGTGCCCGTGGTCGCGGTGCTCGGGGAGGTCGAGGTCGACGAGGCCGGCCTGGCCCAGGACAAGACGAGCGACATGGCCACGGTGCTGCTCCAGGGCGCCGACGGGCGGCTCGCGCTGCTCGCCTTCACCGGTACGGCGTCCCTGGCCGCGTGGAACCCCGAGGGCCGGCCGGTGCCGGTGCGCGCCGAGCTGGCCGCGCAGTCCGCCCTCCAGGACGGCGCGGCCGCGCTGGTCGTGGACGTCGCCGGACCGGTGCGGTTCGTGGTCGAGGGCGACGATCTGCGCCGGCTCGCCGAGGGCTGGACGATCGCCCGCGCGGGGGGTCAGGTCGTCTGGATTCGGCCCGCAGCGGAATCTTCGGCTACCCTTCCTTGTTGACCGATCAGTTCCGGTGCACCCGCGCCGGAGCCGATCAGACAAGCGGAGGCCCGCACGATCGCCTCCCACCCGCACCGACCGTCGCTCCACCAGGTCGTCGGGTCCGGTCCCGAGGGCTCGATCCCGGTGCGTACGCCGTACGCCACGGATCTGGGTTCGCTCGGTGGCGTGCCCCGCGTTCGGGGAGCGTCGGACTGGCTTCCGCTTGTGACAGCGGAAGCCATTGTTGATTTCGGACCCCAGAGGCCCGGGCCGGCGAAGGACTTCCGGTTCAGTAGGCCACAGGAGGACACATCAGCACCGAGCTGCGTATCAACGAGCGGATCCGGGTTCCCGAGGTCCGTCTTGTTGGACCCAACGGGGAGACGGTCGGCATCGTGCCGACCGACCAGGCCCTGAAGCTTGCCCAGGAGGCGGACCTCGACCTCGTCGAGATCGCGCCGCAGGGCAAGCCGCCCGTCTGCAAGCTCATGGACTACGGGAAGTTCAAGTACGAGAACGCCCAGAAGGCCCGTGAGGCGCGGCGGAACCAGACGAACGTCGTCATCAAGGAGATGAAGCTCCGCCCGAAGATCGACCAGCACGACTACGAGACCAAGAAGGGTCACGTCGTGCGGTTCCTCCGGGCCGGGGACAAGGTGAAGATCACGATCATGTTCCGTGGTCGTGAGCAGCACCGCCCCGAGCTGGGCTTCCGCCTGCTCCAGAAGCTGGCCGAGGACGTCACGGAGCTCGGCTTCGTCGAGTCCGCGCCCAAGCAGGACGGCCGCAACATGATCATGGTGCTCGGCCCGCACAAGAAGAAGGCCGACGCCAAGGTCGAGATGAAGGCCGAGAAGGAGACCCGCGCCGCCGAGCGTGCCGCGATCGAGGCGGAGGAGCGCGCCGAGCGCGACGCCGCCCACGCCGCCGGCCCGGTCGCGCAGAAGAAGGAGCGCGGCCGCTCCGAGAACCTCGATCCCGAGATCGACGCCTGACCTTCGCAGACCGCCACCAGCCGGTCGAGCCAGCCCGAGTCCGCTCGGCCGGTGCGATCTGCAGCAACGAGAGAGAGACGAAAGAGATGCCGAAGAACAAGAGCCACTCCGGCGCCGGCAAGCGCTTCCGCGTGACCGGGTCCGGGAAGATCCTTCGCGAGAAGGCCGGCAAGCGCCACAACCTGGAGAAGAAGCCCTCCAAGGTCACCCGCCGCATGACGGGCACCGTCGAGGTCGCCAAGGCCGACGTCCCCCGCGCGAAGAAGATGCTCGGTCTCTGACCGGCCTCCCGCACCCGACTTAACAAGCAACAAGGAGTAAGACAGTGGCACGCGTCAAGCGGGCAGTGAACGCCCAGAAGAAGCGCCGGACGACCCTCGAGCGCGCCAGCGGTTACCGCGGCCAGCGCTCGCGCCTCTACCGCAAGGCGAAGGAGCAGGTCACCCACTCGCTGGTCTACAGCTACAACGACCGGCGCAAGAACAAGGGCAACTTCCGTCGCCTGTGGATCCAGCGCATCAACGCCGCCGCGCGTGCGCAGGGCCTGACCTACAACCGCTTCATCCAGGGCCTCAACCTGGCCGGCGTCGAGGTCGACCGCAAGATCCTCGCCGAGCTGGCCGTCAACGACGTCGCCGCGTTCAACGCGCTCGTCGAGACCGCCAAGGCTGCGCTGCCCGAGGACGTCAACGCGCCCAAGGTCTCGGCCTGAGCAACCCGCGGCCCCTCGCCCGTGGCAACTCCCGGGTCAAGGAGGCACGCAAGCTGATCAGCCGCCGTTCGGAGCGATCCGAGCGGCGGCTGTTCCTTGCCGACGGGCCGAAGGCTGTCGAGGGGGCCCTCGGGGCCGGCGTGGTCGTCGAGCTCTTCGCCACCCCCGCTGCGGCCGAGCAGTACGCCGACGTCGTCGCCGCGTTCCCGGTGACCCTGGTCGACGACAGCGCGATGGAGTCGCTCTCCGACAGCGTGAGCCCGGCCGGCGTCGTCGCCGTGTGCCGGTTCCTCGACGACGAGCCGGTCCTCGATCCACGCACGGCCCCCCTGATCGCGATCTGCGCCGACGTGCGCGACCCGGGCAACGCCGGGACGGTGATCCGCTGCGCGGACGCTGCCGGTGCGAGCGGCGTCGTGCTCGCCGGCAACTCGGTCGACCCCTACAACCCCAAGGCGGTCCGCGCGAGCGTCGGCAGCCTCTTCCACCTGCCGATCGGGCAGGAGCGCGACGCGGCGACCGCCGTCCAGCGTGCCCGCACCGCCGGTTACACGGTCCTCGCCGCGGACGGCGGTGGCGACGTCGACCTCTACGACGCCGACGAGCTGCTCGCCCGACCCACGGCGTGGCTGTTCGGCAACGAGGCCTGGGGCCTGCCGCCCGAGCTGCGTGCGCTCGCCGACCACGTGGTCTCGATCCCGATCTTCGGCCGCGCCGAGAGCCTCAACCTCTCGACCGCCGCCGCGCTGTGCCTCTACGCCTCGGCGAGGGTCCAGCGCGGGTAGTCTCCCGCCTCGTGCCTGCCCGCGGTCTGCCTCTCCTCCCCGTCTCGCTCGCCGTGGCCGTCGGCCTCGCGCTGCTTCCCTCGGCGGCGGACGCCCAGCGGGCCGACGCGTTCCCCGTCGACCACACCGACATCGTCGCCCCCGGCACCCTCACGGTCGCCGACGCGGCGGGCGGCACCTGGCACGCCGGTGACCTCACCGTCACGATCACCGCGGACGCCGGGTTGGCGGTCACCACCGATGCCGGGCGCACCGTCTGGGCGTCGCCCGCCGGTCAGGCGTTCGTCACCGGTGGCCGCGGCACCGTCGCGTGGGAGGAGTCCCGCGGCTACTTCTGGCCGACCGTCACCTACGCCGACCGCCTCGGCGACCAGAGCGTCGACGCGGTCACGCAGGACGGCGACACCGTCGTCGTGACCGGCGGGCTGGTGGGCGAGAGCAGCACCGAGGGTGCGACGTACACGCTCACCATCGGCCCGCGCCGAGCGCACGGCGCGTCCCTCGACCTCACCACCGACGCGGCGACCCCGCTGACCTCGGTCGGGCTCGTGTCCGGCCGTTCCGACCATGCGGCGGTGCACGGCCTCGGCGAGCAGTTCACCGACTTCGACCTCGACGGCCGGCTGCTACCGATCGTCGACCGCGAGCAGGGCGTCGGCCGCGGTGAGCAGCCCATCACCGGCGCCGCGGACTCCACCAACTACGGCGCCGGCGGCACCGAGGACATGACGTACGCCGCCTGGCCGTCCTTCCTCACCGAGGACCTCCGCGGGCTCCGGCTCGCGGCCGACGCCCCCGGCTCGAGTGCGTTCGCGATGGCCGACACCCGCGATCCCGACGCCGTCGACCTGGAGCTCTGGTCGCCGACGATGAGTGCCCAGGCCTCGGCCGCCGGCAGCCCGGTCGGCCTGGTGCGCGCCCAGCAGGCCGGCGACACCCGCCCCGCGCTCGCGCCGTGGGCCACGAAGGGCGCGATCATCGGGCTCCAGGGCGGTACCGACGAGGTCCGCAGCGAGCTGCGCACCCTCCAGAAGGCCGGCACCAAGATCTCCGGGGTCTGGCTCCAGGACTGGACCGGCCAGCGCGTCACGTCCTTCGGCAGCCGGCTGTGGTGGACCTGGCAGCTGGACAGGAGCCGCTACCCGGGGTGGGCCGGCCTGGTCTCCGGGCTGCGCAAGCAGGGCATCCGGGTCACGACGTACGTCAACCCGTTCCTCGTCGACGCGGCGCCGAAGGGCGACGACTCGATCCGCAACCTGTGGGCGGAGGCCGACGCCGCCGGCTACCTCGTCCGGGACCCGGACGGCGGGCCCTACCTGCTCGACCAGGGCGGTTTCGACGCCTCCCTCGTCGATCTGACCAACCCCCAAGCGCAGGAGTGGTTCGCCCACGTCATCGCCGACGAGGTGCTCGCGCACGGCGTCTCCGGCTTCATGGCCGACTTCGCGGAGGGGCTGCCATTCGACGCGGTGCTCGCCCACGGCGACGCGGCCGACCTGCACAACCGCTGGCCGACGCTCTGGGCGCAGACCGTGCGGGAGGGCTGCCTCCTCGCCGGCAAGCCGGGCTGCGTGACCTGGCTGCGCAGCGGTGGCCTCGGTCAGGCGGCGTCCTCCCCGATGTTCTGGAACGGCGACCAGCTCGTCGACTTCAGCCGCCAGGACGGCCTCGCCTCCGTCCTGCTCGGCACCTTCTCCGCCGGGGTCTCCGGCTGGCCGCTGACCCACTCCGACATCGGCGGCTACACCTCGGTCCAGGTGCTCGCGCAGCGCTCGGCCGACCTCCTGCCGCGGTGGGCGGAGCTCCAGGCGTTCGGCACGATGATGCGCACCCACGAGGGCAACCGGCCGGCCGAGAACGCCCAGGTCTTCAGCTCCGCCGCGTCGGCCAAGACCTTCGCCCGGATGACGCGGCTGTACGCCGCGCTCACGCCGTACCGGCGCACGGTCGTCGACGAGGCGACCCGGACCGGCGTGCCCGCGGTCCGACAGGGCTGGCTGGTCGTGCCAGGCACCCGCGCAGCCGACGCGGAGACGCAGTTCTTCCTCGGCGCGCACGTGCTGGTCGCGCCGGTGCTCAGCCAGGGCGCCACCTCGGTGCGGGTGACCTTCCCGCCCGGGAAGTGGGAGCACCTGCTCACCGGCAAGGTCTACGCCGGCAACCGGACCGCCACGGTCACCGCCCCGATCGGCACCCCGGCGGCGTTCGTGAAGGTCGGCGACCCGTGGGCGAAGCGGTTGCGCCACCGCATCGAAGCCGCCGGCCTGTAAGCGCGTGGGTCCTCGCCCTAGGGTGACCTGGTGACCACCGCGCTCGACCTGCTCGCGGACGGCGTCGTCCTCGCCGGCGGCGACGGACGGGTGACCGCGGTCAACGCCGCCGCGGCCGGCTGGCTCGGTGTCGACGCGTCCGCGGCGGTGGGCAGTCCGCTCGGCGACGTCCTCGCGCTCCAGGACCACGAGGGCCGCGACTGGTGCTCGCTCAACTGCCCGTACGACGGACTCCCGACCCGGACCGCGGTCCCGGAGCAGTCCTGGCTGCTGCCCGACGGCACCGAGGTGCTCGTCGTCGCCAAGCTGCACCGGTCCTCGCTGGACCGGCCCGTCGAGCAGGTCGCCGTCAGCATCCGCTCCGGGCGGGGACGCGCCCGGCTCGACCGCGAGCGCTCCGACCTCGTCGCGACCGTGGCCCACGAGCTCCGCTCGCCCCTCACCGGCGTCAAGGGCTTCGTCCAGGCCCTCCTCAACCGCTGGGACAAGCTCACCGACGAGCAGCGCAAGCTGATGCTCACCACCGTCGCGTCCGACTCCGACCGGCTGAGCCGGCTGATCGCCGAGCTGCTCGACGTCGCCCGCATCGACACCGGACGGCTCCAGCTCTATCCCCGCCCGGTCGACCCCACCGTGCTCGTGCAGCGGGTCGCCGACTCGGTGTCGGCCGGCACCAGCCGGCCGATCGAGCTCACCGTCCTCGCGCCCGTGCCCGAGGTGACCGTCGACCCGGACAAGTTCACCCAGGTCGTCACCAACCTCGTCGAGAACGCCGTCCGACACGGCGAGGGCAGCGTCGCCGTACGGCTGGAGCCCGCAGAGCACGCCCCCGACGTCCCGGGCGTCCGCCTGGTCGTCGAGGACGAGGGGGAGGGCATCTCGCCGGAGATCCGCCGGCGGGTGTTCACGAAGTTCTGGACCGGCGGCAAGAGCGGCGGCTCCGGGCTCGGCCTCTACCTGGTCAACGGCCTCGTGCGCGCCCACGACGGCACGGTCGTCATCGGCGACGCCGCGGGCGGCGGCGCCCGGATCGAGGTCCTCCTCCCGGCCTCCGCGCCCCACGAGTAGCCCCGAGGCGCCGTCCGCCCAGCGTTACCGGTTCGCGCCCGTCCCGCCCGCCTTCCTAGACTCGTCCCCGTGTCCGGACCCAACACCGACTACGACCCCGTGGAGGTCACCCCGTTGAAGGCCGAGGAGGTCGAGGCCGCGCGCGACGCCGCACTCGCCGCGATCGCAGCCGCTGCCGACCTCGCCGAGCTGAAGCAGGTCCGGATCGACCACACCGGTGACCGGTCTCCGCTGGCGCTCGCCAACCGCGAGATCGGCGCCCTCCCGCCGCAGGCGCGCAAGGAGGCCGGTCAGCGGATCGGCCAGGCCCGGGGCGCCGTCAACCAGGCGCTCGGCCAGCGCCAGGCCGTGCTCGAGGACGAGCACGAGGAGCGGATGCTCGTCGAGGAGACCGTCGACGTCACCCTGCCGACCGACCGGGTCGCGACCGGCGCCCGGCACCCGCTGACGACCGGCGCCGAGCTGATCGCCGACATCTTCGTCGCGATGGGCTGGGAGGTCGCCGAGGGCCCAGTCATCGAGGCCGAGTGGCTCAACTTCGACGCGCTCAACCTCGGGCCCGACCACCCGGCCCGCACCATGCAGGACACCTTCTGGACCGAGCCGGCCGACAACCACCTCGTGCTGCGCACCCACACCTCCCCGGTGCAGGCGCGCACGATGCTGTCCCGGAAGCCCCCGATCTACGTCGTCTGCCCGGGTCGGGTCTTCCGCACCGACGAGTACGACGCCACGCACAGCCCGGTCTTCCACCAGGTCGAGGGCCTGGCCATCGACGAGGGCATCACGATGGCCAACCTCAAGGGCACGCTCGACCACTTCGCCGCCCAGATGTTCGGCGAGGGCATCAACACCCGCTTCCGCCCGTCGTACTTCCCCTTCACCGAGCCCAGCGCCGAGGTCGACCTGGTCTGCTTCGTCTGCCGCGGCGCCGGCGTGCTCGACGGCGCCCCGTGCCGCACCTGCCGCGGCGAGGGCTGGATCGAGTGGGGCGGCTGCGGCGTGGTCAACCCGCGCGTGCTCGCCGCCTGCGGCGTCGACGCGGAGCGCTACACCGGCTTCGCCTTCGGCATGGGCATCGACCGCACGCTGATGTTCCGCCACGGCATCGAGGACCTGCGCGAGCTCTTCGAGGGCGACGTCCGCTTCACCACCGCATTCGGCACCGAGCTCTGAGGACGAGATGAAGGCCCCCGTTTCCTGGATCCGCGAGTACGTCGACCTGCCCGACGGCGTCTCGACCGAGGACCTCACCGCGCGCCTGACCGCGCTCGGGCTCAAGCTCGAGGCGATCGAGAAGCCCGCCGACCAGATCACCGGCCCGCTCGTCGTCGGCCGCGTGCTCACCATGGACCCCGAGCCGCAGAAGAACGGCAAGACGATCAACTGGTGCACCGTCGACGTCGGCGACGCCAACGGCACCGGCGAACCGCAGGGCATCGTCTGCGGTGCGCACAACTTCAAGCCCGGGGACCTGATCGTCGCGGTGCTGCCTGGCGGCGTGCTGCCCGGCAACTTCGAGATCTCCGCCCGCAAGACCTACGGCCACCTCTCCGCCGGCATGATCTGCTCCGCCCGCGAGCTCGGCCTCGGCGAGGATCACGACGGCATCATCGTGCTGCCCGAGGGCGCCGGCGAGCCCGGCGACAGCGCCTTCCCGGTGCTCGGCCTCGACGACGAGGTCATCGAGTTCGAGATCAACCCCGACCGCGCCTACGCGCTGTCGCTGCGCGGTGTCGCCCGCGAGGCGGCGCTCGCCTACGACGCGCCCTACCGCGACCCCGCGGAGCGCAGCGTCCCCGAGCCCAACGGCGCCGGCTACCCGGTCGAGATCGACGACCCGGCCGGCTGCCCGGTCTTCGTCGTCCGCCGGGTGACCGGGTTCGACCCGACCGCGGCGTCGCCGGACTGGATGGTCCGCCGGATCACCCAGGCCGGGATGCGCCCGATCTCGCTGGCCGTCGACGTCACCAACTACGTCATGCTCGAGATCGGTCGGCCGATCCACGGCTACGACGCGGCCAAGCTCCAGGGCACCATCCGGGTCCGCCGCGCCCACGAGGGCGAGCGGATGACGACGCTCGACGGCGCCCAGCGCACCCTGTCGGTCGAGGACCTGGTCGTCACCGACGACTCCGGGATCATCGGCCTCGGCGGCGTGATGGGCGGCGAGACCACCGAGATGTCCGCGACCACCACCGACATCCTGGTCGAGGCCGCCCACTGGGACGCCACCTCGATGTTCCGCACCGGCAAGCGCCACAAGATCACCTCCGAGGCCGGCAAGCGCAACGAGCGCGGCGTCGACCCGGTCGTCACCCAGGCGGCCGCCGACCGGGTGGTCGAGCTGCTCACGACGTACGGCGGCGGCACGGCCGACGCCGGCGTCACCGTCGTCGGTACCCCGCCGCGCCAGGCGCCGATCACCATCTCCTACGACCTGCCCGCGCGGGTGACGGGCATGGAGATCGACGCCGCCACGACCGTCACCAACCTCGAGGCCGTCGGCTGCGTGCTGGTCAAGGAGGACTCGACCGTCACCGCGACGCCGCCGCCGTGGCGCCCCGATCTCACCGACCCCTTCGACCTCGTCGAGGAGGTCGCCCGGATCGTCGGCTACGACCAGGTCCCGTCGGTGCTGCCGCGCGAGGCCGCCGGTCGCGGGCTCACCCGTGAGCAGCGGCTGCGCCGCCGCATCGGCCGCACCCTGGCCGGCGCCGGCTGCGTCGAGGTGATCAGCTTCCCGTTCGTCGGCGAGGCGACCTTCGACGCGCTCGGCCTGCCCGCCGACGACGTCCGCCGGACGACCGTCCGCCTGGCCAACCCGCTCTCGTCGGAGGAGCCGTCGTACACTACGACGCTGCTCCCGGGGCTGCTCAAGGCCGCCGCGCGCAACATCGGTCGCGGCGCCCCGGGCGTCGCCCTCTTCGAGACCGGCACCGTGGCGTTCCCGGTCGACGCCGGTCCGGCCCCGATCTACGGCGTCGACTGGCGTCCCAGCGACGCCGAGCTCGCCAAGCTCTTCGAGGCCCTCCCGGTCCAGCCGCTGCACCTCGCCGTCGTCCTCGCCGGGGAGCGCGAGCGCTCCGGCTGGTGGGGCGAGGGCCGCGCCGCCGGGTGGGCCGACGCCATCGCGCTGGTCCGCCGCCTCGGCGCCGAGCTGGGGGTGACCGTCGAGGTCGCCGCCACCCAGCTGATGCCGTGGCACCCCGGCCGCTGCGCCGAGGTCCGGATCGGGGAGGTGCTCCTCGGCCAGGCGGGCGAGCTCCATCCCAAGGTCTGCCAGGAGCTCGGCCTGCCGCCGCGCAGCGCCGCCGTCGAGATCGACCTCGACCAGCTCATGAGGCTGGCCCGCGACGTCGTGCCCGGCCCGGAGTTCTCGACCTACCCCGTCGCAAAGGAGGACGTCGCGCTGGTCGTGGAGGACGCCGTCACCGCCGCCGCCGTCGAGGAGGCGCTGCGCGAGGGCGCGGGCGACCTGCTCGAGTCCGTCCGGCTCTTCGACGTGTTCACCGGCGCGCAGGTGGGCGAGGGCCACAAGTCGCTCGCGTTCGCGCTGCGCTTCCGGGCGCCCGACCGCACGCTCACCGTCGAGGAGACCGCAGCGGCGCGCGACGCCGCCGTGGCGCTCGCCGCCGAGCGGACCGGTGCCGTCCAGCGCTGACCACGCTCCCGGGGCAGGCGCGTCGGGAACGTGGCCGCTCGCTGGCCGGCCGGTGCGCCGGCTCGGCCTCGGCGCCATGCGGCTCACCGGCACCCGCCCCTTCCACGACGGTGCGCCCCGCGACCCGGCGACCGCGCTGCGCGTCGTACGACGGGCGCTCCAGCTCGGCGTCGACCACGTCGACACCGCCGCCTTCTACTTCTCGAGCCGGGTCTCGGCCAACCAGGTGCTCGCCACCGCGCTGAGCACGGCGCCGGAGGTCACGGTCGCGACCAAGGTCGGACCCGCTCGCGACCGCGACGGCCGATGGACGGAGCCGGCCGGCCCCGACCAGCTGCGCGGACAGGTCGAGGAGAACCTCCGCCAGCTGGGCCGCGACCGCCTCGACCTCGTCTACCTCCGGGTCTCCGACCCGGGCTCCCTCGCCGAGCGGCTCGGCGTCCTGCGCGACCTCGTCACCGAGGGGCTGATCGGCCACCTCGGCGTCTCCGGGGTGTCGCTCGAGCAGCTCGACGAGGCGCGGTCGACGGCCCCCGTCGTCGCGGTCCAGAACCGGCTCGCGCCCGACCTGCCCGGCGACCTCGACGTGCTCGAGCGCTGCGGCGAGCTCGGGATCGCGTTCGTGCCGTTCTTCAGCGTCGCCGGGGCCGGGCGGCACCACGGCCCGGTCCAGGCGGACCCGGTCGTCGCGGCGGTCGCCGGCCGGCACGGCGTGACGGACGCGCAGGTCCGGATCGCCTGGACCCTCGCGCTCGGGCCCCACGTCCTCGCGATCCCCGGCACCGGCGACCTCCGGCACCTCGAGCAGAACGTCGCGGCCGCATCCGTGCGGCTGACCGACGCCGACCTGCGCGATCTCGCGACCGAGCAGCGGGTGGTCGCGCGATGACCCGGCTCCGGGTGCTCGACGAGGTGAGCTGGGACGGCCGGCCCGTCCCGGGCGAGCGGACCCACGCCCTGCTGCGGATCCTGGCCGACGCCGGGTCGCGCGGCCTGAGCGAGTCCGCGCTGGTCGAGGAGATCTGGGGGGACGACGTCCCGGCCAACCCGACCAAGGCGCTCCAGGTCGTCGTCTCCCGCGCCCGGTCGGCCACCAGCGCCGAGGTGATCGAGCGGACCCCGCGCGGCTACCGGCTCGCGCTCGGCCCGCTCGACGTCGACACCTGGGCGCTGCGACCCGAGGGCCTCCGGCTCGCTGCGGCGGGGGAGTACGCCGCCGCGCTGCCGCTCCTCGAGCGCGCCGACCCCGACGACGAGGTGGTCGTCGCCCTGCTCCGGGCGACCGCCGGCGTCCACGGCGTCCCGGCCGCCCTGGAGCGCTACGAGTCCTACCGCGAGGACCTCGCCGACCGCCTCGGCGTCGACCCCAGCCCGGCGCTCCAGGCGCTGCACACCGAGCTGCTGGCGCGCGACCGGCCGGTGCGCGAGGGCCTGCTCTACGAGGCCTCGCGGCTGATCGGCCGCGCGGGCGACGTCGCCGCGCTCGAGTCGATGATCCGGTCCTCGCGGGTCACCTCGATCGTCGGCCCCGGCGGCCTCGGCAAGACCCGCCTGGCCCACCTCATGGGCCGGCTCGCCGAGCAGCCGGTCGTCCACTTCGTCGAGCTCGCGGGCGTCACCTCGCCCGAGGGGGTCGCGGTGGAGGTCGGCGACGTCCTCGGCGTGCGGGAGTCGGTGGCCGCCGGGCGCCTGAACGCCGCCGTCACGCGCCGGGCGGACCTGATGAGCCGCATCGTCGACCAGATCGGTACGGCGCCCGCGCTGCTGATCCTCGACAACTGCGAGCACCTCGTGGACGCGGTCGCCGATCTCGTCTCGGTCCTCGTCCAGCGCACCCCCGAGCTCCGGGTCCTCACCACGACGCGGGCACCGCTCGGCATCGCGTCCGAGCGCGTCTACCAGCTGCCGCAGCTCAGCGACGACGACGCCGTGGAGCTCTTCCGCGAGCGGGCCACGGCCGCCCGCCCCGGCGTACGCCTCGACGAGGCGGAGGTCCGCTCGCTCGTGGCCCGGCTCGACGGGTTGCCCCTCGCGGTCGAGCTCGCGGCCGCGAAGGTGCGGGTGATGTCGGTGGCCGAGATCGAGCGGCGGCTCGAGAACCGCTTCGCGCTCCTCCGCGGCGGCTCCCGGGACGCGCCCGAGCGTCACCAGACGCTGCTCGCCGTGATCGGCTGGAGCTGGAACCTCCTCGACGACGTGCAGCGGCGGGCGCTGCGGCGGCTCTCGGTCTTCCGCGACGGCTTCTCGCTAGACGCGGCCGAGGCCGTGGTCGGCGACGACGCGCTCGCGGCCGTCGCGGACCTGGTCGACCAGTCCCTCGTCACGGTGGTCGAGGCGGCCGAGGGCATCCGCTACCGCCTGCTCGAGACGGTGCGCGAGTTCGGGCACGTCGCCCTCGTCGACGCCGGCGACGACGCCGAGACCGTCGAGCGGCTCCGCGACTGGGGCGCTGACTACGCCCTGCGGTGCTCCCGTCAGCTCTTCGGACCGCTGCAGATCGAGACGATGACCGCGATCCGCACCGAGGAGGGCAACCTCGTCGACCTCCTGCGCCGCTGCCTGCGCGACCGGGCCGGCGAGGGCACGGTCGCGCTGATGGCCTGCCTGTCGGACTTCTGGACCATCGAGGGCAGCCACCTCAAGGTCGTCAACATCGCCCCCGACGTGGAGGAGGTCGTCCTCGCCGCCGAGATCGGCGATGACCTCGAGGACGCCCTGCGCACCACGTTGAGCGCGATCGCCTTCAACTCGATGATCTTCACCGACTCGGTCGCGGGCCGCGCGTTCGACCGCCTCGAGGCCCTGGGTTCCGGCGACCCGGGGTCGCGTGGCTCGGTCTCCGCGCGGGTCCTGCTCGCTGCCCGCAAGGACATCGCCGAGGAGCGTCTCGACGTCCTCGAGGAGCTCTGCACCGACCCCGACCGTCGGGTCGCGCGGCTCGCGATGCAGTGGTCGGCCCAGTTCTACGAGAACCAGGGCGACGTCGAGCTCTCCCTGAGGCGCGGCCTCGAGGCGCTCGCCATCACCGACGACGGCGACGGCCCGTGGGGGACGGCGCTGATCCGGGCCCAGCTGGCGGGGCTGGCCATGCAGGTCGGCGACACCCAGGAGGCGATGGGCTACGCCCGGGACGCCATCCCGGTGCTGGACGCGCTCGGCGCGTCCGAGGACGTCGCGCAGCTCAAGGCGGTCCTGGCGATGGGCGCGATCGAGATCGGGGACCTCGACGAGGCCGAGCGGATCTTCGACGAGATCGAGGCCGACGACGCCGGCGCCGGCATCTTCGGCGCGGCGCTGATCCTCCTCTGCGGCCGCCCCGAGCTCGATCTGATCGCGGGCCGGGTCGACCTGGGCCTCCAGCGCTTCCGCGAGGCCGTGACGACGCTCGGTGCCCGTGGCTTCCCGGAGCTGGAGACCATGCTCGGGTTCGAGCCCTGGACCCTGTACGCCGAGGCCGCCGCCATCGCCGCCCACGTCCACCACGGCCGCCAGGAGGAGGTCGAGGGCATGCGGCGCGACCTGCTGACCAAGGCGCCGGAGATCCTCACCGGCATGGTCGGCTTCCTGGACTTCCCGGTCTTCGGGTCGATCCTCTTCGCGCTCGCCGAGTGGGAGCTCGCGGACGACCCCGACCCCGAGCGCGCGGTCCGCGCCGTCCGCCTGCTCGTCTACGCCGACCGGTTCGGCTACAACCGGCAGCTCCCGAGCCTCGCCTGGGACCGTGGCCTCGCGATGGCCGAGTCGGTGCTGCCGGGGGAGGTGGCGCGCTTCCGCGCGACGCTCGACGGCCGGAAGGCACCCGAGCTCCGCCAGGAGGTCGGTGCCCTGCTGGCGGAGCTCGGCTGACGCGTCGTACCTGACGTTCTGGCGGTGGATCGCGCCGACCCACGACCATCTCGTCAGGTACGACGGGCGCTCACATCTTGCGCGAGTACGACCGCACCGACAGCGGCAGGAAGATCGCGACCACGATGCCGCAGCCGAGCAGTGCCCAGCCGACGTTCGCGGTCAGCGCGCCGTCGTTCATCAGGTCCCGCACGGCGGAGATCACCAGGGAGACCGGATTGACCTTGACGAAGGCCTCGAGCCAGCCCGGCAGGGTGCTGGACGGCACGAAGGCGTTGGACAGGAAGGTCAGCGGGAACATCACCATCATCGAGATGCCCTGCACCGCCTGCGCGCTGCGAGCGCGGGTGCCGAAGTAGGTGAAGATCCACGCCAGCGACCAGCCGGCGAAGACGGTCAGCAGCCAGCCACCGAGCACGCCGACGAAGCCGCCGCCGGGCCGGTAGCCCATCAGCAGACCGGTCAGGATGGTCAGCGTCGCCGCGGTCGCGTAGCGGATGAGATCGGCCAGCGCCGGACCGACGAGCGGAGCGATCCGGGCGATCGGCAGCGACTTGAAGCGGTCGAAGACGCCCTTGTCCATGTCCTCGCGGAGCTGGATGCCGGTCGCCATGCAGGCGGTCAGCGCGGTCTGCGCGAGGATGCCGGTGATCACGATCGGCAGGTAGTCCTCGACGCTGCCGGAGATCGCGCCGCCGAAGATGTAGGCGAACATCGCGGTGAAGAGCAGCGGCTGCAGCGTGACGTCGAACCACTGCTCCGGGTTGCGCCGCATCTTCTTCAGCGCCCGCCACGCCATCGCGAGGCTCTGGTCGATCGTGTCGCGCAGCGACGGCCGGGTGATGATGGTGCGGTCGAGCACCTCGGTCGTCTCGTGGTCGGCGAGCAGGCTCGTGCTCATGAGGCCACCTCCATCTCGTGCCGTGGCTGTTGATCGGTCTCGTCCTCGGCGCCGTGACCGGTGATGGCCATGAACACCTCGTCGAGGGTGGGCTTCTGGACGGTCGCCGACGCGATCGAGAGGCCGGCCTGGCGCAGCGCGATCAGGACGTCGGCGGCCTGGTTGGCGTCGGTGAGGGCGGCGTTCATGCCGCCGGCCTCCGGGGTGAGGACCGGCTCCTCGCCGAGCACCCGCCGTACGACGTCGACGGCCGGCGTCGTGTCGGCCGGCTCCGCCATGCGGAGCTGGAGCGTCGAGCTGCCGACGGAGGTCTTGAGCTCGTCGGGCGTGCCCTCGGCGACCTTCAGGCCGCGGTCGATGACCGCGATCCGGTCGGCGAGCTGGTCGGCCTCGTCGAGGTACTGCGTGGTCAGCAGCACGGTGCTGCCCTCGCGAATCAGGTCACGGATCGTGTCCCACATCTGGCCGCGGGTGCGCGGGTCGAGGCCGGTCGTCGGCTCGTCGAGGAAGATCAGCGGCGGCTGCGAGATCAGGCTCGCGGCCAGGTCGAGGCGGCGGCGCATGCCGCCGGAGAAGGTGGAGATCTGCCGGTCGCGGGCCTCGGTGAGGCCGAACCGCTCGAGCAGGTCGTTGGCGGTGGCCTTCGCCCTCGAGGACGACAGGCCCTGCAGGCGGCCGAAGAGCCAGAGGTTCTCCGCGCCGGTGAGGTTCTCGTCGACGGAGGCGTACTGCCCGGTCACGCCGACGAGCTGGCGGATCATGTGCGGGTGCCGACGGACGTCGACACCGAAGATGCTGGCCTCGCCGCCGTCCATGGGGAGCAGGGTGGCGAGCATCTTGAGGGTCGTGGTCTTGCCTGCGCCGTTGGGGCCGAGCACGCCGAATACCTCACCGCGACGCACCTCGAGGTCGATCCCGTCGACCGCGTTGACGTCGCCGAAGGTCTTGACCAGCCCGGAGGCCGCGACGGCCAGGTCGGTGTCAGGAACTCGTGTCATGGAACCACCGTGGAGGGTCCCGGTTTCACGTCGCCTTCACGCCGGTTTCACCGGTCGCGCGACCGGTCAGTCGATCGGCTGGTCGACGCAGCGCCGGAAGTAGCCGTACTTCTCCACGTCGCCGGTGACCGTGATGTCGGCGTCGTCGCCACGGCGCCAGAGCCACGCGTCGAGCGCGGCCGCCGGGCCGGCGACGACGGCGTCCGGCCCCGTGCCCGGGTCCGTCACGGTCTCGATGTCCTCGACGTCGTAGGTCTCGCCCGACTCGGGGTGGGTGCCCGCGAACCGTCCGAGCCGGACCCAGATCGACTCGCCGGCGTCGGTGATGTCGACGCGGACGTGGTGGGGGAGTCCGCTGAAGGTCCCCCAGGGCGGGGTGCCGCCGTACATCACGTCGAGAGCCTCGTCGACGCCGTCGGCCGCGAGCGCCGGGTCGAGGGGTGTCACGGTGCCGGCCGCCTGCTCGGCGTCGAGGCGGTGGATCAGCGCCTCGTGCGCCTGCCGGCGGAAGGTGAACCCGACGGTCTGCTCCTCCGACCACGTCCAGGCCGGCTCCGCCGGGTCGGCCGCGGTGAGGGCGACCACGAACCGCTCGGCCTGCTCCTCGTGGAAGGCCAGCAGCGCGTCGTACGCCGCCGGCTTGTCCGGCTCCGTCCAGTCGTCGGGACCGGCCGGGCGCTGCTCGACGATCGTCGACCAGAAGTGCAGCACACCGGCGTGGTGCCCGAGCAGGTCGGCGGCGGTCCAGTCCGGACAGCCGGGCACCCGCGCGGCGGGGTCGCACGCGGCGAGCGCCTCGCGCAGTCGCGCGGACTCGAGGCGGATGTGTCGGAGGTAGTCGTCGAAGAAGAGGCGCGCCATGATGGGTCGACCCTAGGGGTGACCGCCGACACGCGCCTCTGGATTACATATACATGCAGAGTCATGTATGGTCATGCACATGCCGATCAGGATCGCCGTCGCCGGAGCCAGCGGGTACGCCGGAGGTGAGCTGCTGCGCCTCCTCCTCGCCCATCCGGAGGTGGAGATCGGCGCGCTCACCGGTGCCTCCAACGCGGGGCAGCCGCTCGGTGCGCTGCAGCCGCACCTCGTGCCCCTCGCGGACAGGGTGCTCGACGAGACCTCGGTCCAAACGCTCTCCGGCCACGACGTGGTCTTCCTCGCACTCCCGCACGGGGAGTCGGGGCCGCTCGCCGCCCAGCTCGGCGAGGACACCGTGGTCGTCGACTGCGGCGCGGACTTCCGGCTCGCCGACCCGGCCGCCTGGGAGAAGTTCTACGGCGGCAGCCACGCCGGCACCTGGCCCTACGGCCTGCCGGAGCTCCCCGGTCAGCGCGAGCAGCTGCGCGGCGCCACCCGGGTCGCCGTTCCCGGTTGCTACCCGACGGTCTCGACCCTGACCCTCGCCCCGGCGATCGCCGCCGGCATCGTGCACCCCGACGTCACCGTCGTCGCCGCGTCCGGCACCAGCGGCGCCGGCAAGGCCGCCAAGCCACACCTCCTCGGCTCCGAGGTGATGTCCAACGCCAGCGCGTACGGCGTCGGCGGGGTCCACCGGCACACCCCCGAGATCACCCAGAACCTCTCGAAGCTCACCGACGGCACCGTCCGGGTCAGCTTCACCCCGCTGCTGGTGCCGATGCCGCGCGGCATCCTCGCCACCTGCAGCGCCACCCTCGTCGAGGACCTGACCGCCGACGAGGTCTACGACGTCTACGCCAAGGCGTACGCCGACGAGCCGTTCATCCACCTGCTCCCGCAGGGGCAGTGGCCGCAGACCAAGTCCGTCACGGGCTCCAACGCCGTCCACCTCCAGGTGACGGTCGACGAGGACGCACGACGAATGGTCGCCGTCGGTGCCGTGGACAACCTGTCCAAGGGCACCGCCGGCGCTGCCGTCCAGTGCATGAACCTCGCGCTCGGCCTCGACGAAGGGCTGGGCCTCTCGACCGTAGGAGTAGCCCCGTAATGAGCACCACCACCCCCGCAGGCTTCCGGGCCGCCGGCGTCGCCGCCGGTCTGAAGTCCACCGGCAACAAGGACGTCGCCCTGGTCGTCAACGACGGCCCCCACTTCGACTCCGCCAGCGTCTTCACCGCCAACCGCTGCAAGGCCAACCCGGTCCTCTGGAGCCAGGAGGTCGTCAAGGACGGCACCGTCAAGGCGGTCTTCCTCAACTCCGGCGGCGCCAACTGCTACACCGGCCCCGAGGGCTTCCAGACCACGCACGCGGTAGCCGAGACCGTGGCCGGCAAGCTCGGCATCGGCGCGGTCGACGTCGTCGTCTGCTCCACCGGCCTGATCGGCCTCACCAACGACCGCACGCAGGTGCTGGCCGGCGCGGAGGCGGCGTACGACGCCCTCGCCGCCGACGGCGGCCAGCAGGCGGCCGAGGCGATCATGACCACCGACAGCGTCAGCAAGACCGTCGTCGTCGAGGGTGCCGGCTGGTCGATCGGCGGGATGGCCAAGGGCGCCGGCATGCTCGCGCCCCAGCTCGCCACGATGCTGGTCGTCCTCACCACCGATGCCGTCGTCCCCGCCGCCGACCTCGACACGGCTCTGCGTGCCGCGACCCGGGTCAGCTTCGACCGGCTCGACTCCGACGGCTGCATGTCGACCAACGACACCGTTACCGTGATGGCCAGCGGCGCCAGCGGCATCACGCCGAGCCTCGACGACTTCACCGCCGCGCTGACCCAGGCCTGCACCGACCTGGCCATGCAGCTGCTCCAGGACGCCGAGGGCGCCGACCACGAGATCGCGATCACCGTCCTGCACGCCGCGTCCGAGGACGAGGCGGTCGAGGTCGGCCGGAGCGTCGCCCGGTCCAACCTCTTCAAGGCCGCGGTCTTCGGCAACGACCCCAACTGGGGCCGCGTCCTGGCCAGCATCGGTACGACGGACGCGCAGTTCGACCCCGCCGACCTCGACGTCGCGATGAACGGCGTCTGGGTCTGCAAGCAGTCGACCCCGCACGCCGACCCGACCACCGTCGACCTCAAGCCACGCGAGGTCAGCGTGACCATCGACCTCAAGGCCGGCGACGCCCGCGCCACCGTCTGGACCAACGACCTGACCCACGCCTACGTCCACGAGAACAGCGCCTACAGCTCATGACGATCGAACACACCCACCACGACCCGTCCAAGCCCGACCCGGCGAAGGCCCGCACGCTCGCGGCCGCGCTGCCGTGGCTGAAGAAGTACCACGGCAAGATCGTCGTGGTGAAGTACGGCGGCAACGCCATGACCGACGGCGACCTCAAGCGCGCGTTCGCCGAGGACATCGCGTTCCTGCGGTTCGCGGGCTTCAAGCCGGTCGTCGTCCACGGCGGCGGCCCGCAGATCTCCACGATGCTCGACAAGCTCGGCATCGAGTCGGAGTTCCGCGGCGGCCTCCGGGTCACCACGCCCGAGGCGATGGACGTCGTCCGCATGGTGCTCGTCGGCCAGGTGCAGCGCGAGCTCGTCGGGCTGATCAACGAGCACGGCCCGCTCGCGGTCGGCTGCTCCGGCGAGGACGCCGGCCTCTTCACCGCCGAGCCGACCAACACGGTCGTCGACGGCGAGGAGGTCGACCTCGGCCTGGTCGGCGAGGTCAAGCACGTCCGCCCCGAGTCGGTCCTCGACCTCATCGAGGCCGGCCGGATCCCGGTCGTGTCCAGCGTCGCCCCCGACGTCCACGGCCGTGTGCACAACGTCAACGCCGACTCGGCGGCCGCCGCGCTCGCGGTCGCGCTCGGCGCCGAGAAGCTGCTCGTCCTCACCGACGTCGAGGGCCTCTACCTCGACTGGCCGGACTCCGACGACGTCATCGGCGAGATCAGCCCGGAGGCGCTCGAGGAGATCATCCCGACCCTCGCGTCCGGGATGATCCCCAAGATGAACGCCTGCCTCCAGGCGGTCCAGGGCGGCGTGTCCCGCGCCACCGTCGTCGACGGTCGCGAGGAGCACGCCGTGCTGCTCGAGCTCTTCACCAAGGAGGGCGTCGGCACCCAGGTGCTGCCGGGCGTCGAGACCAAGACCCGGAAGGCGAGGGACTCCCAGTGACCTCCTACCAGGAGCGGTACTCCGCCTCCCTCATGAACACCTTCGGGCCGCCGAAGCTCGCGCTGGTCAGGGGCGCGGGCGCGCACGTCTGGGACGAGGACGGCAAGGAGTACGTCGACTTCCTCGGCGGCATCGCCGTCAACGCGCTCGGGCACGCCCACCCGGCCCTGGTCGAGGCCGTCACCGCCCAGCTGCAGACGCTCGGTCACATCTCCAACTTCTTCACCAGCCCCCAGCAGGTCGAGCTCGCGGAGGCGCTGCTCACGCTCCTCGACGCCGGCCCGGGCAAGGTGTTCTTCGCCAACTCCGGCACCGAGGCCAACGAGGCCGCGTTCAAGCTGACCCGGCGCACCGGTCGGACGCAGGTCGTCGTCGCCGAGGGCGGCTTCCACGGCCGCACGATGGGCGCGCTCGCGCTGACCTCCAAGGAGGCCTACCGGGCGCCGTTCGAGCCGCTCCCGGGCGACGTCGTCTTCGTGCCGTACGGCGACGCCGACGCGCTGCGTTCGGCCGTCTCCGACCAGACCGCCGCGATCCTGCTCGAGCCCATCCAGGGCGAGGCCGGCGTCAACGTGGCTCCCGAGGGCTACCTCGCCGCCGCCCGGTCGATCGCCGACGAGCACGGCGCGCTCCTCTGGCTCGACGAGGTGCAGTCCGGCATGGGCCGCACCGGCCAGTGGTTCGCCCACCAGACCATGGCGGTGAGGCCCGATGTCGTCACGCTCGCCAAGGGCCTCGGCGGCGGCTTCCCGATCGGTGCCTGCATCGCGCTGGGCGACGCCGCGGACCTGCTCCAGCCCGGCAACCACGGCACCACCTTCGGCGGCAACCCGGTCGCCTGCGCCGCCGCGCTCACGGTCGTCCGCACCATCCAGGACGACGAGATCCTCGAACACGTCACCGTCCTCGGCCAGAAGCTCCGCGACGGCCTTGCCGCCGACCCGCGAGTCACCGAGGTGAGGGGAGAGGGTCTGCTCATCGGCCTGGACCTCGCCGACGAGAAGTCAGCCGACGTGGTCGCCGCCGCCCAGCGGGCCGGCTTCATCCTGAACAACCCCACGCCGAAGCGGATCCGGCTCGCGCCGCCGCTGGTCGTGACCCAGGACGACGTCAACGCGCTCCTCGCCGCCTGGCCGGGGATCCTCGACGAGGCGGGCCTGTGATGCGTCACTTCCTGGCCGACGACGACCTCACGCCGGCCGAGCAGGCCCAGGTCCTCGCGCTCGCGGCCGAGCTCAAGCACGCGCCGTACGACGCGAAGCCTCTCGCGGGTCCGCGCACGGTCGCGATGATCTTCGACAAGCAGACGCTGCGCACCCAGTCGTCCTTCGCGGCGGGCATCGCCGAGCTCGGCGGCTTCCCCATGCTGGTCGACGGCTCGCTCGCCGGCATCGGCGTGCGCGAGTCGGTCCACGACGTCGCGCGGGTGCTGGGGCGGCAGGCCTCGATGATCGTCTGGCGCACCTACGCCCAGGCCAGGCTCGAGGAGATGGCCGAGCACTCCGGCGTCCCCGTCGTCAACGCGCTCACCGACGACTTCCACCCCTGCCAGCTGCTGGCCGACCTGCTGACGGTGCAGGAGCACAAGCAGCAGCTCGCCGGCCTCACCGTCGCGTTCGTCGGCGACGGCGCCTGCAACATGGGCAACTCCTGGCTCCTGGCCGGCGCGACCGCGGGCATGCACGTCCGGATCAGCTCGCCCGACGGCTACGCCCCGGCGCAGGAGATGGTCGACCGCGCCGCCGCGATCGCCGCGACCACCGGCGGCTCGGCGGCCCTCGAGGCCGACCCGGTCGCCGCCGTGACCGGCGCCGACGTCGTCGTCACCGACACCTGGATCTCGATGGGCAAGGAGGACGAGGCCGCCGCCCGCGCGGCCGTCTTCGCGCCGTACTCCCTGACGACCGCCCTCTTCGAGCACGCGAAGCCCGACGCGATCGCCATGCACTGCCTGCCCGCCTACCGCGGCAAGGAGATCGACGCCGAGGTCCTCGACGGACCGCAGAGCGTCGTCTGGGACGAGGCCGAGAACCGTCGCCACGCCCAGAAGGCGATCCTCACCTTCCTGATGGAGGAGGCGACGTCATGAGCACGGCCCTCCGGCCGACCACCAAGAACGCCCGGCACCAGCGGATCGTCGAGATCGTCACCCAGCACGAGGTGCGCTCGCAGGGCGAGCTCGCCGACCTGCTCGCCGAGAGCGGCCTTCGGGTCACCCAGGCCACCCTCTCGCGCGACCTGCTCGAGCTCGACGCGGTCAAGGTCCGCACCGCCTCCGGCGCCCTCGTGTACGCGGTGCCCGCCGAGGGCGGCGACCGACGACCCGCGGCGCCGGCGGAGACGCAGGCGGCCGCGGCGCGACTGGCCCGGCTGTGCGGGGAGCTCCTCGTCAGCGCCGAGGCCAGCGCCAACCTGGTCGTCCTGCGCACCCCGCCCGGCGCCGCCCAGTTCCTGGCCTCCGCCTTCGACAAGGCAGAGTTCCCCGACATCCTCGGCACCATCGCCGGGGACGACACCGTTCTCGTGATCGGCCGGGAGCCGAAGGGCGGCGACGACCTCGCCCGCCGCTTCCTCTCCCTCGCCGACACCCACTCCCAGCAGCAGTGAGGAACCCACCAGCGTGAGCAAGGTCCTGACGTCCCTTCCCGTCGGCCAGCGGGTCGGCATCGCCTTCTCCGGCGGCCTGGACACCTCGGTGGCGGTCGCGTGGATGCGCGACAAGGGCGCCGTCCCGTGCACCTACACCGCCGACATCGGCCAGTACGACGAGCCCGACATCAGCGGCGTCCCCGACCGTGCGCTCCAGTACGGCGCCGAGATCGCCCGCGCCGTCGACTGCCGCCGCCCGCTGGTCGAGGAGGGCCTGGCCGCGCTGGCGTGCGGCGCCTTCCACATCCGCTCCGGCGGCCGCGCCTACTTCAACACCACCCCGCTCGGCCGCGCCGTGACCGGCACCCTGCTGGTGCGGGCGATGCACGAGGACGGCGTCGACATCTGGGGCGACGGCTCGACGTTCAAGGGCAACGACATCGAGCGGTTCTACCGCTACGGCCTGCTCGCCAACCCGGAGCTGCGGATCTACAAGCCGTGGCTCGACGCCGACTTCGTCACGGAGCTGGGCGGTCGCGCCGAGATGAGCCAGTGGCTCACCGAGCACGACCTGCCCTACCGCGACTCGAAGGAGAAGGCCTACTCCACCGACGCCAACATCTGGGGCGCCACCCACGAGGCCAAGACCCTCGAGCACCTCGACGTCTCCCTCGAGACCGTCGAGCCGATCATGGGCGTGAAGTTCTGGGACCCCGCGGTCGACATCGCCCCCGAGGACGTCACGGTCGTCTTCCGGGAGGGTCGGCCGGTCGCGATCAACGGCACGTCGTACGACGACCCGGTCGCGCTGGTCCACGAGGCCAACACCATCGGCGGCCGCCACGGCCTGGGCATGTCCGACCAGATCGAGAACCGCATCATCGAGGCCAAGTCGCGCGGCATCTACGAGGCGCCGGGCATGGCGCTGCTCTGGATCGCCTACGAGCGGCTGCTCAACGCGATCCACAACGAGGACACCATCGCCAACTACCACCTGGAGGGCCGGCGGCTCGGCCGGCTCCTCTACGAGGGCCGGTGGCTCGACCCGCAGGCGCTGATGCTGCGGGAGTCGATCCAGCGCTGGATCGCCTCGCTGGTCTCCGGCGAGGTCACCATCCGGCTGCGCCGGGGCGAGGACTACACGATCCTGCGCACCGAGGGCCCGGCGTTCTCCTACCACCCGGACAAGCTCTCGATGGAGCGCACCGAGAACGCCGCCTTCGGCCCCACGGACCGGATCGGTCAGCTCACGATGCGCAACCTCGACATCGCCGACTCCCGCGCCAAGCTGGAGATGTACGCCGCGCAGCCGCTCGACCAGGGTCAGGTGCTCGTCGAGCACGGCACCCTCTTCGGTGAGCTCCCGGCCGGTGGCGCCGAGCGGATCGAGGCCAATCCCGCGGTCGACGCCGAGCCCGACGAGGTCGCCCTCGACGCGGCCGCGATGGAGTTCGGCACCGACTGATGTCTCGCCGTCCCGTCCGTGAGCGGCACACCGGCCGGGTGCTGCCGGTCAACAGTCGCGGCGAGGTGCTGCTGCTCCACGGCTGGGACCCCGTCCGCCCCGAGCGGCCGTTCTGGTTCACCATCGGCGGGGCGGTCGAGGGCGAGGAGTACCTCGTCGAGGCCGCGGCCCGCGAGATGCGCGAGGAGATCGGCGTCCAGGTCAGGGCGGCCGACCTCACCGCCTCCATCGCCCGCGCGACCGTCGAGTTCGACTGGGGCATGTGGCACTTCGTGCAGCACCAGACGTTCTACGCGATCGCGCTCGAGGACACCGTCGAGCTCAGCTTCGACGGCCTCGAGCCGCTGGAGCGAGCCACCACCGACGAGGCCGGCTGGTGGACCCCCGACGCGCTGGACGCCGCCGGGACCGCCGCCGACCACGAGCTGACGAGCCACATGCGGATCGCCATCCGCACCATCCTGGGAGAGACAGACGCATGACCACGAAGGACTCCGGCACCAACACCGGCAAGCTCTGGGGCGGCCGGTTCGCGGGTGGCCCCTCGCCCGAGCTCGATGCGCTCTCGCGGTCGACCCACTTCGACTGGCGGCTGACGCCGTACGACCTCGCGGGCTCGCGTGCCCACGCCAACGCGCTCCACCGGGCCGGCCTGCTCACCGACGCCGACCACACCGAGCTGCTCCGCGGGCTCGAGGCGCTGGGGGAGCGGTACGCCGCCGGCGACCTGCACCCCGATCCGTCCGACGAGGACGTCCACGGCGCCCTCGAGCGGTTGCTGGTCGACGAGGTCGGCGCCGACGTCGGCGGCCGGCTGCGCGCCGGCCGGTCCCGCAACGACCAGATCGCGACGCTCTTCAAGGTCTTCCTGCGCGACCACGCCGCCGTGGTCGCCGGCCAGGTCCTCGACCTCGTCGACGCCCTCACCACCCAGGCCCGCGACCACCTCGACGTCGTGATGCCCGGCCGCACCCACCTCCAGCACGCCCAGCCGGTGCTGCTCTCCCACCATCTGCTCGCCCACGCCTGGGCGCTGCTCCGCGACGTCGACCGGCTCCGCGACTGGGACGCCCGCGTCGCCGCCGACTCGCCGTACGGCTCCGGCGCCCTCGCCGGCTCGACCCTCGGCCTCGACCCCGAGGGGGTCGCTGCGGAGCTCGGCTTCACCGGCTCGACCGCCAACTCGATCGACGGCACCGCCTCGCGCGACTTCGTCGCGGAGTTCGCGTTCGTCTCCGCGCAGATCGGCGTGGACGTGAGCCGGATCGCCGAGGAGGTGATCCTCTGGTCGACGCGCGAGTTCGGGTTCGTGACGCTCCACGACTCCTGGTCGACCGGGTCGAGCATCATGCCGCAGAAGAAGAACCCCGACATCGCCGAGCTCGCTCGCGGCAAGGCCGGCCGCCTGATCGGCAACCTCTCCGGGCTGCTCGCGACGCTCAAGGCGCTCCCGCTCGCCTACAACCGGGACCTGCAGGAGGACAAGGAGCCGGTCTTCGACTCCGTCGACACCCTCGAGGTGCTGCTCCCGGCGTTCACCGGCATGGTCGCCACCCTGACCTTCGACACCGGTCGGATGGCCGACCTAGCGCCGCAGGGCTTCTCGCTCGCCACCGACGTCGCCGAGTGGCTGGTCCGTGAGGGCATCCCGTTCCGGGTCGCGCACGAGGTCGCCGGCGAGTGCGTCCGGCGCTGCGAGGAGCTCGGGATCGAGCTCGACGAGCTCACCGACGACCAGCTGACGGAGATCTCCCCGGCGCTCACGCCCGCGGTGCGCGACGTGCTCACGGTCGAGGGCTCGGTCGCCGCGCGCGACGGCCGCGGCGGCACCGCGCCCGCCCGGGTGCGCGAGCAGCTCGCGGACCTGTCCGCTCGGGTCGAGGGGCACCGCACCCGTCTTGCCTGACCTGTCCGGGCCCGTCCTCGACGAGGCACCCCGCCTCCTCAACGCCGTGCTCCGGCACGGCGAGGTCGCGGTGCGCCTCACCGAGGTCGAGGCGTACGACGGGACGACCGACCCGGGCTCCCACGCCTTCCGGGGGATCACCAAGCGGACCGCCGTCATGTTCGGCCCGTCCGGTCACCTCTACTGCTACTTCACCTACGGCATGCACGTCTGCTGCAACGTCGTGTGCGGCCCCGAGGGACAGGCCAGCGCCGTGCTGCTGCGCGCCGGCGAGATCGTGGACGGCATCGACGTCGCGCGGTCCCGACGCCCCGGTGCCTCCGACCGCGACCTCGCGCGCGGACCCGCCCGGCTCTGCAACGCCCTCGGCATCACGCTCGACCACGACGGCGTCGACCTCGACACCGGTCCCGTGACGCTCGAGCTCGGCACCCCGCCGAGGGACGTCTCCACCGGCCCGCGTGTGGGTCTCCGCGCCGCAGCTGAGCGGCCCTGGCGGTTCTGGATCACGGGGGAGCGGAGCGTCTCCACCTACCGTCCGGCGGCACCCCTGCGCCCCAGGACGTGACCCGATTTTGGCATCCCCGTAACCCGCTGCTAACGTTCTTCTTGTCGCCGCGAGCGGCAAGCCCCCTCGGGCCGAGAGGCCAAACGAAGGGGTTGCTGCACGCCCAGACATCGCGAGAACAGCCGCGAGGATGGCCCCGAGTTGACGGGGCCAGACGAAGCCGGTAAGTTTTCGCAGGTTGCCCCGGCAGCGGAGCCCCACTCGGGCCGAGCGTCGAGTGCGTCTGATTTTTGAGAACTCAACAGTGTGTCATAGTCGACGAATTAGTTTGTTTATGCCCCGTTGACTGGGTCTGCCTTCGGGTGGGTTTGGTCGCGGATTTCTTTGACAATGATTCTGACAATATTTGATGTCAGTGTCTCCTGTCAGGGTAGAATTTTACGTTTTCAACGGAGAGTTTGATCCTGGCTCAGGACGAACGCTGGCGGCGTGCTTAACA
>NZ_JAIQZJ010000023.1 GCF_020073815.1 Nocardioides mangrovi | reverse complement strand
GGATCCTGGCCCAGGGCTGGACCAGAATCCTCTGGCGATGCTGGCACGACCACGTGCCCTACAACCCCGACCTACACGGCCGGCTCAACACCCTCCTACCGGAGGCTGCTTGACATAGGGCTCTCAGCCGTCGAAGTCCAGCTCGACCTCGGCGGAGGTCGGGTGGGCCTGGCAGGTGAGCACGTAGCCGCGCTCGACCTCATCGGGCTCGAGCGCCCAGTTGGCGTCCATCGCGACGGTGCCCGTGACCAGCCGGGCCCGGCAGGTGCCGCAGACGCCGCCCTTGCAGGCGAAGGGCAGGTCGGCGCGGACGGCCAGCGCGGCCTCGAGCACCGGCTCGCCGTCGGGCCGCAGGTCGAGCTCCGAGGACCGGCCGTCGAGCCGGATGGTCACCCGCGCCGCACCCTCCGGCGCGCCGGAGAGCTGCGCCACCGGAGCCCGCGGGACCGGGTCGGCGTGGAAGAGCTCGGTGTGCACGGACCCGGCGGCCACCCCCGCTGCCGCGAGCGTCCCGCGGAGCTCGGTCACCATCTGCTGCGGGCCGCAGAGGTACCACGCGTCGACGTCGGCCGCGGGCACCAGCGCGTCGAGGATCGCGGTCAGCCGCGGGCCGTCGAGCCGCCCGGAGAGGAGCTCGACCTCCTGCGCCTCCCGCGAGAGCACGTGCACCACCTGGAGCCGGGCCGGGTAGCGGTCCTTGAGGTCATGGACCTCGTCGAGGAACATCACCGAGCGGTGCGTGCGGTTGGCGTAGACGAGCGTGACCGTCGAGCCCGGCTCCTCCTCGAGGACCGCCGCGACGATCGAGAGCACCGGCGTGATGCCGGAGCCGGCCGCGATCGCGACGTGGGTACGCCGCGCTGCCGGGTCGAGGCGCGGCGTGAAGCGACCGGCGGGCGTCATCACGTCGAGCGCGTCGCCGACGCGGAGCCGCTCCACGACGCCCTCGCTGAACGCGCCGCCGGGCAGCCGCTTGACCCCGATCCGCAACACCCCCGAGGTCGGTGGCGTGCAGATCGAGTAGGAGCGGCGTACGTCGTCGCCGCCCCGGATCGAGAGGTGCTGCCCGGCGGCGAACGCGAACTCGTCCGCCAGCTCGGGCGGCACCTCGAAGGTGAGCGCGACCGCGTCGTCGGTGAGCTCGTCGATCGCCGCGATCCGCAGCGAGTGGAAGGCTGCCGACACCTAGATGGCCTTGAAGTGGTCGAAGGGCTCGCGGCAGCTGCGGCAGACCCACAGCGACTTGCACGCGGTCGACCCGAAGCGGCTGGACTCGCGGGTGTCGGACGAGCCGCACTGCGGGCAGCGCACCGAGAGCGCGAGGGGCACCGGACCCGAGGCGGGGCCGGGCGGCGCGACGCCGTACGCCGCGAGCTTGGCCCTGGCCTCCTCGGTCATCCAGTCGGTCGTCCAGGCCGGCGAGAGGACGTACTCGACGTCGACACTCTGGTAGCCCGCAGCGGTCAGGGTGGCGACGAGGTCGTCGGTGATCGTCTGCATCGCCGGGCAGCCGGAGTAGGTCGGCGTGATCGTCACGTGCACGCGCCCCTGGTCGTCCTCGGTGACGTCGCGCAGGATGCCGAGGTCGGCGATGGTGACCACGGGGAGCTCGGGATCGGGCAGGTCGGCGGCGATCTTCCAGGCGGACCCGCCGCCCGCGCTGTCCCTCACCAGGTCACCCCCGGGTGGGAGCGGTGGAGGTGCTGCATCCCGGCGAGCAGGTGGCCGAGGTGCTCGGTGTGGAGGCCGCGCCGGCCACCGCCGACCGAGGGCGCCACCTCGGGCACGGTCAGCGTGGCGGCGGCGACCACCTCGCCGACCCGGCCGAGCACGGCGTCGCGCAGGGTCGCGGGGTCGATGGGGGCGTCCGGGTCGGCGACGAAGAGCTCCTCGACGTACGGCCACTCCGCGTCCAGCGCGTCCTGCATCCGGCGGTGGGACTCCTCGGTGCCGTCGCCCAGCCGCAGCGTCCAGAGGCGCGCGTGGTCGACGTGGTAGGCCACCTCCTTGACCGCCTTGCCGGCCACGCCGGCGAGGGTGAGGTCGGCGCTGGACGCGAGCGCGGCGTAGAGCTCGGACTGCCAGGTCGCGAAGACCAGCAGCCGGGCGATGGTGACGCCGAAGTCGGTCTGCGGCCGCTCGACCAGCCACACGTTGCGGAAGTCGCGGTCGTCGCGCAGGTAGGCGAGGTCGTCCTCGGTGCGGCCCGTACCCTCGAGCTCGCCGGCGTAGGTCAGGAGCGCCCGGGCCTGGCCGAGCTGGTCGAGCCCGATGTTGGCGAGCGCCAGATCCTCCTCGAGCTCGGGAGCGCGGCTGATCCACCAGCCCATCCGCTGGGCCGAGACCAGCGCGTCGTCGGCGAGGCCGAGCACGAAGCCGGCAGGGGTCACGGGGGTCGTCACAGGTGCTGCACTCCCTCGGGTACGTCGTAGAACGTGGGGTGCCGGTAGACCTTGTCCTCCGCGGGGTCGAAGAACGCGTCGCGCTCGCCCGGGTCGGACGCGACGATCTCCGCGGACGGCACCACCCAGAGCGACACGCCCTCCTGGCGACGGGTGTAGACGTCCCGCGCGTTGCGCAGCGCCATCTCGGCGTCGGGCGCGTGCAGCGACCCGGCGTGGACGTGCGAGAGCCCGCGACGGGGGCGGACGAAGACCTCCCACAGCGGCCAGTCGCGGCTGCTCATGCGGCACCCGCCTCGCGCTTGGCGGCGTAGGCGGCGGCCGCCTCGCGGACCCAGGCGCCGTCCTCGTGGGCGCGCACCTTGTGGGCGATGCGGTCGGCGTTGCACGGGCCGTTGCCGCGGACCACCTCGTAGAGCTCGGTGAAGTCGATCTCGCCGAAGTCGTGGTGGCCGCGCTCGTCGTTCCAGCGGAGGTCCGGGTCGGGCAGGGTCAGGCCGAGCGCCTCGGCCTGCGGCACGGTCATGTCGACGAAGCGCTGCCGGAGCTCGTCGTTGGAGAAGCGCTTGATCCCCCACGCCATCGACTGGGCGGAGTTGGGCGAGTCGTCGTCGGGCGGCCCGAACATCATCAGCGCCGGCCACCAGTAGCGGTCGACCGCGTCCTGCGCCATGGCGTGCTGGGCCGGCGATCCGTGCGCCAGGGTGTGCAGGATCTCGAAGCCCTGCCGCTGGTGGAAGGACTCCTCCTTGCACACCCGCACCATCGCGCGGGCGTAGGGGCCGTAGGAGCAGCGGCACAGCGGCACCTGGTTGACGATCGCGGCGCCGTCGACGAGCCAGCCGATGGCGCCCACGTCGGCCCAGGTGAGCGTCGGGTAGTTGAAGATCGAGGAGTACTTCTGCCGGCCGGTGTGGAGCTGGTCGAGCAGGTCGGCCCGGTCGACGCCGAGGGTCTCGGCGGCGGCGTAGAGGTAGAGACCGTGGCCGGCCTCGTCCTGCACCTTCGCCATCAGGATCGCCTTGCGACGCAGGGACGGCGCCCGGCTGATCCAGTTGCCCTCGGGCTGCATCCCGATGATCTCGGAGTGGGCGTGCTGGGCGATCTGCCGCACCAGCGTCCGGCGGTAGGCGTCGGGCATCTCGTCGCGCGGCTCGACCCGGCCATCACCGGCGAGCAGGTCCTCGAAGCGCATGTCCGGACGCTACCAGAATTGTTACAGAAGGGCGCCGTTCGACGCATGTTCTGTAACAGATCGTCCGGCTGGCAGGATCGCGGTCATGAGTGATGTGTCGGTCCGTGTCGCCTGGGCCGACGACGCCCGTGCGATCGCCGAGCTGCAGCTGCGCACCTGGCGTGCCGACTACGCCTCCCTGCTGCCGGCCGAGGCGCTGCCCGGCGCGGAGGCGGTCGAGCCCGCGGCCGCGGCCTGGCACGCCTCGCTGACCCGGCCGCGAGACGCCCGCAACCGGGTGCTCGTGGCCCTGGAGCGCAACCGCGTCGTCGGCTTCGCGATCACCTCCCCCGCGAGCGACCCCGACTGCGACCCGGTCGCGGACGCGGAGATCGTCGAGCTCGGCGTCGACCCCGACGAGCGGACGAAGGGGCACGGCTCCCGGCTGCTCCAGGCAGCGGTCGACACCCTGGTGGCCGACCGGTTCACACGCGCCGTCCACTGGGCGATCGCCACCGACGACGAGCGCCGCGCCTTCCTCACCAGCGCCGGCTGGGCGCCCGACTCCGCGCACCGTGAGCTCGACCTGGACGGCTCCGGCGCCACCACGGTCAAGCAGGTGCGGTTGCACACCGCCCTCACGGACACAGCGCTTTCGTAGTTTCCCCACCTTGATTTCCGGGGACAAAGGGCGACGATGGAAGCCCGCTCCCCGATCGGAGGAAGCACCGTGTTCGGTCCGTTGCCTCGTCTTCACCGACTGCTCGTCCTGCTCGTCGCTCTCGCGGTCGGCGTCCTCAGCGGGGTGTGGGTGGTGCAGGTGACGGGCGTCCCCGCCCTGGGCGGCACCGGGATCGGCTGGGGCTTCCTGGCGGGCATGCTCCTCGACTTCGTCCTGGTCGCCGACTTCCACCACCGGCCGAAGCCGGCGAGGGTGCGCCACCAGTAACGTTCCCGGCGTGACCGACGCGCCGCTCGACCCCCGCGAGCGGTCCGCGATCATCCGCGACAGCCTGGGCGTCGGCGTCGCCACCGGCGCGTACGGCGTGGGCTTCGGCGCGGTCTCGGTGGCCGCCGGCCTCTCCGTCGCCCAGACCTGCGCCCTGTCGCTGCTGGTCTTCACCGGCGCGAGCCAGTTCGCGCTCGTCGGCGTGGTCGCGGCGGGCGGTGCGCCGATCTCCGGAGCGCTGACCGCGCTGCTCCTCGGCACCCGCAACACCCTCTACGGGCTGCGGATGGCGCCGCTGCTGCGCTTCACCGGGTGGCGCCGCGCGACCGCAGCGCACGTGCTCATCGACGAGTCGACCGCGATGGGCGTCACGCGGGAGACGACGGAGGCGGCCCGGGTCGGCTTCCTGACCACCGGCGTCTCGATCTTCGTGCTGTGGAACCTCGCGACGTTCCTCGGCGCCGTGGCCGGCAACGCGATCGGCGACCCGCGCCGCTACGGGCTCGACGCCGCGGTGGGCGCGGCCTTCCTCGCGCTGCTCTGGCCGCGCCTGCACGGCCGGCGCAACCAGCTGGTCGCCGTGGCGGCGGCCGCGGTCGCGCTGGCGACCGTGCCCGTGGTCCCGGCCGGCGTACCCGTCCTGGCGGCCGCGGCCGTTGCCCTGCTCGCCGGGCTGCTCACGCGCGGTGAGCCCGCATGATCTGGGTCGCGATCGTCGCGGCCGGGATCGGCTGCTACCTGCTCAAGCTGGCCGGGCTGTCGGTGCCGCCGCGCGTCCTCGAGCGTCCGCTCGTCGAGCGGGTCGCCGACCTGATCCCGGTCGCGCTGCTCGCGGCGCTCATCGCCGTGCAGGTATGCGCCCGAGGGCACGAGCTCGTGGTCGATGCTCGCGCCCTCGGGCTGGGTGTCGCGGTGGTGCTGCTGCTCCTGCGGGCGCCGTTCCTGGTCGTGGTGTTCGGCGCCGCGCTCGTAGCAGCGTTGGTGCGGTTGGCCTGACCTAGTGCATGTCCTAGGCGTGCTGGGCGGGCCGGCGGACCTGACCGAGGACGCCCATGACGTCGAGCGGCGAGTTGGCCCGCTCGAGCTCCCGGACGCGCTCGGGGTTGACGAAGACCTCGGCCAGCTGGGCCATCAGCTTGAGGTGCTCGTTGCCGAGGGCGGCGACGCCGACGACGTACTTGACCTCACGCCCGTTCCAGTTGATGCCCTGCGGGTAGTGCACGAACGAGAGCGCCGTGCGCCGGATGTCGGCCTTCGCCTCGTTGGTGCCGTGCGGGATCGCGAGCATGTTGCCCATCGCCGTGCTCACCGAGGCCTCACGGGCGTGCATCGCCGCGACGTACGACGCGTCGACGGCGCCGGCCGCGACCAGCAGCTCGCCGGCCCGGGTGATCGCGTCGTCCCGGGTCGCCGGACCGCCGTCGAGCACGATCGACTCCTCCGCGAGCAGCGGTCCCGAGTCCGCCTGCTCCTCGGCCACCGCCACGGGTGCCCCGCTGCCGGCGCCGTTGCGCTCGCGGACGAGCTCGACGACCTCGTCGTACCGCGGACTCGACATGAAGTTGTCCACCGACACGTGCACCGCGGACGGCGTCTTCTGCGTGGCTCGGTCGGTCAGGTCCTGGTGGGTCACCACCAGGTCGTAGGTGTCGGTCAGGCTCGAGATCGCCTTGTTGACGACCGTGACGTCGCCGTAGCCGGCGTCCTGGATCTTCTTGCGGAGCACCGAGGCGCCCATGGCCGAGGAGCCCATGCCGGCGTCGCAGGCGAAGACGATGGAGCTGATCGCGCCGGTGTGGCCGGTGGCGAGCACCGAGGAGGCCAGGGACTTCTTGCCCTTCATCGCCTCCATGGCCGCCGTGGCGCCGGTGAGGTCACCCTCGTCGTCGCCCTTCTCCATGCGGAGCAGGAAGCTGGCGACCAGGAAGGTCACCGCGGCCGCGAGCACCACCGAGAGGGTGACGCCGAAGAGGCTGCTCGCCGGGGCGGAGAGCCAGACCGCGATGATCGATCCCGGCGAGGCGGGGCTGCGCAGGCCGGTGTCGAGCGCCTGGTTGGTGGCCACGCCGGTCATGCCGCCGAGGATCAGCGCGACGATCAGCTTGGGCTTCATCAGCACGTAGGGGAAGTAGATCTCGTGGATACCGCCGACGAACTGGATGAGGATCGCGCCCGGGGCCGAGGCCTTGGCGAAGCCCTTGCCGAAGAAGGTGAAGGCGAGCAGCAGGCCGAGACCGGGGCCGGGGTTGGCCTCCACGAGGAAGAGCAGCGAGTGGCCCTTCTCCGCCGCCTCGTTGATGCCGAGCGGGGTGAAGACGCCGTGGTTGATCGCGTTGTTGAGGAAGAGCACCTTGGCCGGCTCGACGAAGATCGAGGCGAGCGGCATCAGGTTGTGGCCGACCAGCCAGTCGACCGCGTGGCCGGCGCCCTTGGAGAACTGCTCCACGAAGGGTCCGGCGACCGCGAAGCCGGCGAGCGCCAGGATCATGCCCCAGATGCCGGCGGAGAAGTTGTTGACCAGCATCTCGAAGCCGGGCTTGATCTTGCCCTCCCACGACTCGTCGAGCTTGCGCATCGACCAGCCGCCGAGCGGACCCATCACCATCGCGCCGAGGAACATCGGCACGTCGGCGCCGGTCACCGCGCCCATGGTGGCGATCGCGCCGACGACGCCGCCGCGGATCGCGTCGCCGCCGTAGGCCATCCGGCCGCCGGTGTAGCCGATCAGGATCGGCAGCAGGTAGGTGATCATCGGCCCGACGATGCCGCCGCCGTCGGCGTCCCAGCCACCGAGCTTGGAGACGAAGCCGTAGTCGTACTGGCCGGCGTCGAGCCCGGCCGGGTAGCCGAAGATCTTGTCGCCGATGAGCGTGATCCAGCCGGTCTGGATGAACAGCGCGGTGATGAAGCCCCAGGCGATGAACGCGCCGATGTTGGGGAGCACCATGTTCGACAGGAACGTGCCGAACCGCTGCACGTGGACACGCGCACCGCCCGGCGATCGGGGAGCACCTGTGGTGGAGGACATCGAACCTTCTCTCGGACGGCCGGCGAGCCGGCGCGAACGTGGGGCTGGCCTGTGATGCCAGTCACCCGAATCTGTGAATGCGTTTATATGCCGCCTCGTTTGCCTCAGTCAAGGGGTCAATCCAACATGAACGGACATGTCTCCACAGACATGCGGTACGCTCCGACGGATGTGACGACCCATTCACGAGCTCCCGGGAGAGGACAACGACGATGAAGGCCCTGCGCTTCTACGCACCCGAGGACGTCCGGCTCGAGGACGTCCCCGAGCCCGAGTGCGGCCCCGACGAGGTGAAGCTCCGGGTGCGCAACTGCTCGACCTGCGGCACCGACGTGAAGATCTTCTACAACGGTCACCAGAACCTCACTCCCCCGCGGACCATCGGCCACGAGATCGCCGGCGAGGTCGTCGAGGTCGGCGCCGACGTCAACGCGACGTACGGCAGCGACTGGAAGGTCGGCGACCGCGCCCAGGTCATCGCGGCCGTTCCGTGCGGCGAGTGCTACGAGTGCACCAAGGGCTGGATGGCCGTCTGCCAGAACCAGACGTCGGTCGGCTACCAGTACGACGGCGGCTTCGCCGAGTACATGATCGTGCCGAAGCAGGTGCTCAAGGTCGACGGCCTCAACCGCATCCCCGACAACGTCGGGTACGACGAGGCGTCGGCCGCCGAGCCGTTCGCCTGCGCGATCAACGCCCAGGAGCTGCTCGGCATCGAGGCCGGCGACACCGTGGTCGTCTTCGGTGCCGGCCCGATCGGCTGCATGCACATCCGGATCGCCCGCGGCGTCCACCAGGCCGGCCCGGTCTACCTGGTCGACGTCAACGCCGAGCGTCTCAAGATGTCCGCCGACGCGGTGCAGCCCGAGGAGACCATCAACGCCGCCGAGGTCGACGTGGTCGAGCGGGTCATGGAGCTCACCGGCGGGCGCGGCGCCGACGTCATCATCACGGCGACCGCCGCCAACATCACCCAGGAGCAGGCCATCGCGATGGCCGCCCGCAACGGCCGCATCTCCTTCTTCGGCGGACTGCCGAAGACCAACCCGACCATCACCTGCGACTCCAACGTCGTGCACTACCGCCAGCTGCACATCCACGGTGCCAACGGCTCCGCACCCGAGCACAACAAGCGGGCCCTGGAGTACATCTCCACCGGCCAGGTGCCGGTCAAGGACCTCATCACCGAGCACGTCCCGCTCGAGCGGGTGCTCGACGCCTTCCAGATCGTCAAGAACGGCGAGGCCATCAAGGTCACCGTCGAGCCGTGACCTACGGAGGAGGTCACGGCGTGGCGACGGGGAGATTGAGCAAGCCCCACGGCTGAGCTTGCGAAGCCGTGACGGGCGCGTCGAACTTCGGTGAGTGAAGGCAGGGCACCGACCCCGCCGCGCTCACGGGGTTTCGAGGCTCGCTGCGCTCGCACCTCAACCGCCGTGAGCGCACGGTGGTTGAGGTGCGAGGAGCGCCAGCGACGAGCCTCGAAACCACCTCCGGACAAGGCACAGGGACCCGCGCGATCCGTGGTCGACGCGAGCCCCTGTGCGGCGGGGTGGCGGATCAGTTCACGTTGACCGCGCTCCAGGCGGCGGCGACCGCGGTGTACTGCGTGCTGCTCGCGCCGTAGAGGTCCTTGGTGGCGTTCAGCGTGGCGGTGCGCGCACCGGCGTAGTTGGTGCTGGAGGTCATGTAGACCGTGAGCGCGCGGTACCAGATGGCCGCGGCCGCGTCGCGACCGATGCCGGTGACCGTCGAGCCGTTGCAGGTCGGGCTGTTGTAGGAGACGCCGTTGAGCGTCTTCGCGCCCGAGCCCTCGGACAGCAGGTAGAAGAAGTGGTTGCCGATGCCCGAGGAGTAGTGGACGTCGGAGTTGCCCGCGGTGGCGGACCAGCAGTTGAGCGACGAGCCGTCCGAGGCGGGGTTGTCCATCCGGCGCAGGCCGACGTGGTTCTTGAGGTCGAACTCCTCGCCGATCAGGTAGTCGCCCGGGTCGTTGCCGTTGGCGGCGTAGAACTCGACCATCGTGCCGAAGATGTCCGAGGTCGCCTCGTTGAGGCCGCCGGACTCACCGGAGTAGTCGAGGCCCGCGGTGTTCTCGGTGACGCCGTGGCTCATCTCGTGGCCGGCCACGTCGAGGGAGACCAGCGGACCGTAGCTGGTGCCGTCGCCGTCGCCGTACGTCATCTTGGTGCCGTCCCAGAAGGCGTTGACGTAGTTCTTGCCGTAGTGGACCCGGTTGTAGGAGCCGGCGCCGGTGCCGAAGATGCCGTCGCGGTTGAACGTGGCCTTGTAGAAGTCCCAGGTCTCGTTGCTGCCGTACTGCGCGTCGGCGCCGGCGCTCGCACGGTTGCTGGTCAGGCCGTTGCCGAAGGTGGTCGTCGTCGAGGTGATCAGCGTCCCGGTCGCGCAGTTGCGGCCGAAGAGCTGGCAGACGAGCGAGTCCTCCTTGTTGTTGAGGTCGGTCGTGTAGGTGTTGCCGCGGATGCCGTCGTTCTTGAGCTGGTAGGTCGAGCCCGACTTGGTGACGCTGAGCGGGACCGTGCCGCTGTAGAGCGTCTGACCGGAGCCGTCGACGGTCTCGATCTGCTGCTCGCGCCAGAGCACCCGGCCGCTGGCCGCGTCGACGTACGTCGCGAGGCGGCTGGGCGTGCCGTCGGCCTGGGTGCCGCCGGTGACGACCTCCCACGCGAGGCGCGGGGTGCCGGTGGTGGCGTCGACGACCAGACGACGGGACTCGCGGGTCGCGCCGGTGATGGTGCGGGTCGCGGGGGCCTTCGCGAGCGCCGTGGTGGTCGCCGCGGCGGCGGTGAGGTCGGGTGTGGTGCTGAGACGGACGGACTTCACGAGGGTCTGGCTCACGCCCTCCCACGCCGCCTGCGGACCCTGGTGGACGACCAGGTCGCCGCCGAGGACCGGCAGCCCGCGGTAGGTGCGGGCGAGGCGGGTGTGGGTGGTGCCGTCGGCGTCGACGATCCGGTCGGTGACGGCGTACGTCGTGCCGGCGGTCGTGCGACCGGCCGGGTGGGCCTCGAGGGCCGCGACGGCGTCCTTGACCGTGATCCGCTGAGCCGCCGGTGCGGCTGCCTGGCTGGCCGAGGTCTGGAGCGCGACCTGCGCCCCGACCGTGGTGAGCGCCAGGACCGCCGCAGCGGCGATCCCCGAGATTCTGCGCATGGAAGGTCCCTCTCGTCGTGAAGTGGAGGCTGCGGGTCACGCAGCCGTGCCACCCTCAACGACCTGCCCGGCGTGGGGCTACCCGCGACTTCCTGCAATGCACGAACGTGCAGGACGGAGGTCTTCCGGCGGCTCAGTCGAGATCGAGGAAGTGCTCCAGCCCGACGGTGAGGCCCGGGTGGGTGTCGATCGCCCGCAGCCCCGCGAGGACGCCGGGGGTGAAGGACGCGCGGTCGAGGGAGTCGTGGCGGATGGTGAGCGTCTCCCCCGGTCCGCCCAGGATGACCTCCTGGTGGGCGACCAGGCCGCGCACCCGCAGGCCGTGCACGTGGATGCCGTCGACCACGGCGCCGCGAGCCCCGTCGAGGCCCGTCGAGGTCGCGTCCGGCACCGGGCCCAGCCCGGCGTCGTGGCGGGCCGCCGCGATCAGCTCGGCGGTCCGGCGGGCGGTGCCGGAGGGGGCGTCGGCCTTGGTCGGGTGGTGCAGCTCGACGACCTCGACCGACTCGTAGAACGGCGCGGCCGCGGCCGCGAAGCGCATCATCAGGATCGCGCCGATGGAGAAGTTGGGGGCGATCAGCACGCCGACCGACGGCGCGTCGGCCAGCCAGCCGCGCAGCGTGTCGAGCCGGGCGTCGTCGAAGCCCGTCGTACCGACGACGGCGTGGATGCCGTGGTCGATGCAGAACTCGAGGTTGTCCATGACGACGTCGGGGTGCGTGAAGTCCACCACCGCCTGGGCTCCCGCGGTCACGAGCGTGTCGACCGCGTCACCGGCGTCGACCGCGGCGACGAGCTCCATCCCCTCGGCGGCCTCGACCGCGCGACACACCTCGGACCCGACCTTGCCCCGCGCCCCGAGGACGCCGACTCGCACCTGACTCACGAACGTCAACCTATCTGGCAGTCTTGCCCCATGGTGTTGCAGACCATCCCGCCACGGATCCGCTGGGCGGTGGACCTCATGGACGTCCAGCCGAGCGACAGCATCCTGGAGATCGGATGCGGTCCGGGTGCCGGAGCGGAGCTCATCTGCGAGCGCCTGGAGACCGGGAAGCTCTTCGCCATCGACCGGTCCGAGTCCGGCGTCGACCGCACGAAGCGGCGCTGCCAGCGCCACGTGGACGCCGGGCGGCTGACGGTGCGGCAGATCGACCTGGCCACGCTGCGGGTGCCGGTCAAGCGGCTGAACAAGGTCTTCGCCTTCAACGTCAACCTCTTCTGGGTGCGCTCCTGCGCCGACGAGATCGCGCTGCTGCACGAGCGCGTGCTGCCCGGCGGCGCGGTCTACCTCTTCTACGAGGCCAACCGTCCCGAACTGGTGCCGAACATCGTGCGCAAGGCGTCGCAGGCACTGCAGGAGGGCGGCTTCCGGGTGTCGGTCGTCGATCAGAAGGCGCCGCCGGTGGTCGGCATCATCGGCCGCCGTTAGGCTATTTCCTTCATTGTTCTTGCATTAGGTTATTCCCTGAACTAGCCTCGGAGCATGTCCGGGTACGTGGTCCTCACCGTGGACCAGCGCGGCAGCCGCACCGGGAGCGACCTGATCCCCGAGGCGCTCACCGCGCTCGCCGACGTGCCCACCCGGCTGCCGTTCGAGCGGACCGTCGGCGACGAGCTCCAGGGCGTGCTCGACTCCCCCGAGGCGGTCGTCGACGCCGTCGGGCTGCTGCTGCGGGCGGACACCTGGAACATCGGCGTCGGCGTGGGGCCGGTCGAGGAGCCGCTCCCCGACCACGCCCGCGCGGGCCGTGGCACGGCCTACCTGCACGCCCGTGCGGCGGTCACCGCCGCCAAGACCAGCCCGTGGCACACCCGGGTCGCGGGCGACGACCCCGGCACCCGCGCCCTGGAGACCGTGCTGTGGCTCTGGGCGGCCGTGCTGGCGCGACGTACGGCTCGGGGCTGGGAGGTCGCCGACCTCGTCACCGAAGGCCGGTCGTACGACGAGGTCGCACAGCGCCTCGGCATCTCCCCCTCGGCGGTGAGCCAGCGGGCCGCCGCGGCTGGCATCGTGGAGTCGCGCCGGGCCCGCGAGCTCGCCACCGACCTCACCGCCCACCTGCTCGGGAAGGAGCCGACATGAGCGCCTCGGACCGGACGTTCCTGGTCATGGCCCTGGTCGCCTTCGGCGTGCTCGCCGCGGGCGTGGCGTGGACCTCGCCGCTGGCCCGCCGGATCTGGGCGCCCGCCTCGCTGGCGCTGCTGCTCGCCGCGGGCGCGACGGCCGCGACCGTCGGGCCGGAGCTCGACATGGGCGACGGGCAGACCATCCTCGTCGTCGCGCTCGGCGGCCTGCTCGCCATCGCCGGCGGCGGCCCCCTCACCTCGCTCGTCTTCGACCTGGTCGACCGTCGCGAGCCACCCGCCGAGTCCCTCGAGCACGCCGGCCACGTGCTGCGCGGCGGCGCCTGGATCGGCGGCCTCGAGCGCGCCGCCATCTACGCCACCCTCGTCGCCGGCTGGCCCGAGGGCCTGGCCATCGTGCTGGCCGTCAAGGGCCTCGGCCGCTACCCCGAGCTGCGCGCCGCCGAGGACGGCATCCGCACCGGCGCCGCCGAGCGCTTCATCATCGGCACCTTCGCCTCGGTCCTCTGGGCGTGCGCGGCCGCCGGGGTCGTCGTCCTCGTGCGGCCCTGAGATCGGGTCAGGCCGGGCCGACCACCGCGAGGACCTCGGGGCGGGACAGCAGCTCGGCGGCCACGTCACGGACCTCCTCGAGGGTGACACCTTCGATCCGGGCGAGCACCTCGTCGATGGCGAGCAGCTCGTCGTGGACGAGCTCGGCCTTGCCGATCCGGGACATCCGGGAGGCGGTGTCCTCGAGACCGAGCACCAGGCCGCCGCGCAGCTGGCCCTTGCCCCGCTCGAGCTCCTCGGCGGTGATGCCGTCGCGGGCGACCTTGGCCAGCTCCTCCCGGACGACGGCGAGGACGTCGTCGAGGCGGTTGGGCAGGCAGCCGACGGAGACGCCGACCAGGCCGGAGTCGGCGTGGTGTGCGGCGAAGGAGAAGACCGAGTAGGCCAGGCCGCGGTGCTCGCGCACCTCCTGGAAGAGACGCGACGACGTGCCACCGCCGAGGGCGGTGTTGAGGACGCCGAGCGCGAAGCGCCGCGGGTCGTCGCGGACCAGGCCCTCCATCCCGAGGACCACGTTGACCTGCTCGAAGGGCCGGGTCGCGGTGAGGACGCCGGGCATCACCTTCTTGCGGCGGCCGTGCCGCGGCGGGACCGGGGTGGCGGTGCCGTCGAGCCAGCCGTTGCGGCCGAACGCGGCCTTGACCTGGCGCACCAGTGCGGCGTGGTCGACGTTGCCGGCGGCAGACACGACGATGTTGTCGGGCCGGTAGTGGCGGCGGTAGAAGCGGTGCACCTGCGCCCGGGTGAGCGCGGTGATCGACTCCTCGGTGCCGGCGATCGGCCGGCCCAGCGGGGAGTCGCCCCAGGCCTGGGCGGCGAAGAGGTTGTGCACCACGTCGTCGGGGTCGTCGTCGTGCATCGCGATCTCGTCGAGGATCACGTCGCGCTCGGCCTCGACGTCGTCGGGGTGCAGCGTCGAGCTGGTGATCATGTCGCCGAGCACGTCCACCGCGAGCGGCAGGTCCTGATCGAGGACCCGCGCGTGGAAGCAGGTGTACTCCTTGGCGGTGAAGGCGTTGAACTCGCCGCCGACCGCGTCGAGCGCGATCGAGATGTCCAGCGCCGACCGCTCGGGCGTGCCCTTGAAGAGCAGGTGCTCGAGGAAGTGCGAGCAGCCGTGGAGCGCCGGCGACTCGTCGCGCGAGCCGACCCCGACCCACACGCCGACCGCGGCGGACCGGACACCGGCCTGCTGCTCGGAGATGATGCGGAGCCCGCTGGGCAGCGTCGTACGACGCACACGCGCGGTCACCTGCCCGGCGCCGTCGCGCTCGGTGTGGAGCGTGACGGTCGTGGCCTTGCCTGAAACGGCCGACCGGCCAGCAGGAGCCTGCTGGCCGGTCGCCGTGGTGCTACGTGGTGACACCGGTGGGTCAGTCCTCCTCGGACGCCTCGGCCTCGGCGGCGTCGGCGCCGCCCTCGGCGTCCTCGACCACCGGGACCAGCGACAGCTTGCCGCGGTCGTCGATCTCGGCGATCTGGACCTGGACCTTCTGGCCGACGGCCAGGACGTCCTCGACGGCCTCGACGCGCTTGCCGCCGGCCAGGGCGCGCAGCTTGCTGATGTGCAGCAGGCCGTCCTTGCCCGGGAGCAGCGAGACGAACGCACCGAAGTTGGTCGTCTTCACGACCGTGCCGAGGTAGCGCTCGCCGACCTCCGGCATCGTCGGGTTGGCGATCGCGTTGATCGCGGAACGGGCGGCCTCGGCGGCCTCGCCGTTCGTCGCACCGATGTAGATGGTGCCGTCGTCCTCGATCGAGATCGACGCCTCGGTGTCGTCCTGGATCTGGTTGATCACCTTGCCCTTGGGGCCGATGACCTCGCCGATCTTGTCGACGGGGATCTTGATGGTGATGATCCGCGGCGCGTGGATCGACATCTCCTCGGGCTCGCTGATGGCCTCGGCCATCACGTCGAGGATGGTCATGCGGGCGTCACGCGCCTGCTGGAGTGCCTGCGCGAGCACCTCGGCGGGGATGCCGTCGAGCTTGGTGTCGAGCTGGAGCGCGGTGACGAACTCACGCGTGCCGGCGACCTTGAAGTCCATGTCGCCGAAGGCGTCCTCGGCACCGAGGATGTCGGTGAGCGCGACGTACTGGGTCTGACCGTCGATCTCGCCGGAGACGAGGCCCATCGCGATGCCCGCGACGGACGCCTTCAGCGGGACACCGGCCTGGAGCAGCGCCAGCGTGGACGCGCAGACCGAGCCCATCGAGGTCGAGCCGTTGGAGCCCATCGCCTCGGAGAGCTGGCGGATCGCGTAGGGGAACTCCTCGCGGTCCGGGAGCACCGGCAGCAGCGCGCGGCGCGCGAGCGCCCCGTGGCCGACCTCGCGGCGCTTGGGCGAGCCGACGCGACCGGTCTCGCCCGTGGAGAACGGCGGGAAGATGTACTTGTGCATGTAGCGCCGGTGCTTCTCCGGCGACAGCGTGTCGAGCTGCTGCTCCATCTTGAGCATGTCGAGGGTGGTGACGCCCAGGATCTGGGTCTCGCCACGCTCGAAGAGCGAGGAGCCGTGGACCCGCGGGACCACGCCGACCTCGGCGTGCAGCGGCCGGATGTCGGCCAGGCCGCGACCGTCGATTCGGACCTTGTCGCGCAGGATGCTCTCGCGCACGACGGCCTTGTTGACCGAGCGGAAGGCCGCGCCGAGCTCCTTCTCGCGGCCCGCGAACTGCTCCTCGAAGTGGCCGAGGACGCTGTCCTTGAGCTCGTCGGTGCGGTCCTGACGCTCCTGCTTGTCGGCGATCTTCATCGCGGCGGCCAGGTCGGCCTTCACGAAGTTCTCGACGGCCTCGAAGACGTCGTCCTCGTAGTCGAGGAAGACCGGGAAGTCCTGGACGGGCTTCGCGGCGACGTTGGCGAGCTCGGACTGCGCCTCGCAGAGCTGCTTGATGAACGGCTTGGCCGCGTCGAGGCCGCCGGCGACGATCTCCTCGGTGGGGGCCTGCGCGCCCATCTGGATCTTGGCGACGCTGGTCTCGGTGGCCTCGGCCTCGACCATCATGATCGCGACGTCGCCGGTCTCGGTGACGCGACCCGCGACCACCATGTCGAAGACGGCGTCCTCGAGCTGGCTGTGGGTCGGGAAGGCGACCCACTGGCCCTCGATCAGGGCGACGCGGACGCCGCCGACCGGGCCGGAGAACGGCAGGCCGGAGAGCTGGGTGGACATCGACGCGGCGTTGATCGCGAGGACGTCGTAGGGCTGGTCCGGGTTGAGCGCCATCACCGTGATGACGACCTGGACCTCGTTGCGCAGGCCCTTCTTGAAGGTCGGGCGCAGCGGGCGGTCGATGAGGCGGCAGGCGAGGATCGCGTCCTCGCCCGGCCGGCCCTCGGACCGGAAGAAGGAGCCGGGGATCTTGCCCGCGGCGTACATCCGCTCCTCGACGTCGATCGTCAGGGGGAAGAAGTCGAAGTGGTCCTTGGGGTGCTTGCCGGCGGTGGTCGCCGAGAGCAGCATCGTGTCGTCGTCGAGGTAGGCGGTCACCGAGCCGGCGGCCTGCCGGGCGAGCAGCCCGGTCTCGAACTTGATGGTGCGCTGGCCGTACTTGCCGTTGTCGAGAACCGTCTCGACAGCGGAGATCACGGGCTCGTTGGATTCAGTCAAGGGTCGTTCCCTGTCTGGTCGCGGAGCGGCGCGCCCGCCGGATGGAGCCGGTCTTCGATCGAGATCCACGCTGCTGCGCAGCGGAGACCACTACCGAGGACCGGGCTGGGCGAGGCGGTCGCTCCTGGTTGCTGATGTGTTCAGTTGTCGGACGGGGCGAGCCTATCGGCGGCGCCCCTGATATGCGGAAACGCGCTGGACACCGCCCGAGAAGGCGATGCCCAGCGCGTCACGCGAAGAGCTCGATCAACGGCGCAGGCCGAGGCGCTCGACGATGGAGCGGTAGCGCTCGATCTCGGTCTTCTGCAGGTAGTTGAGCAGACGACGGCGCTGGCCCACGAGCAGGAGCAGACCACGACGGCTGTGGTGGTCGTGCTTGTGCTGCTTGAGGTGCTCGGTGAGGTGGCTGATGCGGTGGCTCAGCAGCGCGATCTGCACCTCGGGCGAACCGGTGTCGCCCTCAGACTTGCCGTACTCAGCGATGATCTTCTTCTTGGTCTCCGCGTCGGTACCGATCGACATGCGGGCTCCTTCCGGTGGGTTCGTTGCGCGGCGCGCCGGGGCCTGTTCACCCGGGCACTCTGGTTCCGCGGCCGTTGGACGGCGTGTCGCCCCTGGAGGCAACCTGAGAACTCTAGCGCGGGCCCGCTCACGCCACCCAATCCGCATGTGATCATCGGGGGGTGCTGCGCCGTCTCGGATCACTGCTGCTCGCCCCGCTCCTGATCGTCGCTCTGGTGGCGGTGCTCGACGCCGGACCCGCGGGCGCCGCGGCCGATGCCGCGGCGCGCGCGCCGCGCTGGGCTCGTGGGCTCCCCGACCAGACCGAGCAGGTGGTGCGGACGATCTCCAGCCGGGAGTACTGCCGCCAGGTCTGGTGCACGGTCACCCAGGCGTGGGAGCGGGTCGACGGCACGTGGCGGCTGCGCCGGGAGTTCCGCTCGACGATCGGCTCGAACGGCTGGGGCAAGCAGCGGGAGGGCGACGGCCGCTCCCCCATCGGGGTCTACCGGATCAAGGTCACCTTCACGACCCAGGCGAGCAACCCCGGCAAGATGCGGTGGCGGCAGCGCAAGGCCACGTCGATCGTGTCCTCCTCCGCGGGCCGCACCTACAACACCTGGCTCGAGGTCCCCGGCGTGACGTCGGGCAACCGGCCCTCGATGCGCTCGGGCTGGGTCGTGGACTTCAACCACGTCCGGCTGCGGCCCGGCGCGGGACGCGCTCCTGTGCAGGGGAAGGGCAGCGGGATCTTCTACCACACCTCGAAGCCCGGAGCCCGTTGGGCGCCGACGGCGGGGTGCACCCAGGTCGGCAACCCGCGCCAGATGCGCTGGCTGCTGACCTGGCTGCGGCCCGCGGCGTGGCCCCGCATCGTGCAGGACCGCTGAGGCGCCCTCAGCGCGTCGGTCAGTACGCCGGCGGCGCGTCGTTGCGCTCGCTGACCGTGCGGCTGCCGTCGGCGTGCGTGGTCACCGTCGACGAGCGACGGCGGTTGTTGGCCGTGACGGCCGTGAGGACGAGGAGCAGCACTCCTGCGGCGGCGATGATCCAGCCGACCATCGTCAGGTCGACGTTCGCCAGGTTGTCGGTCACCGCGAGGGCCAGGATGAGGCCCACCGCGAGCAGAAAGACACCGAGTCCGTATCCCATGATCTCTCCCTCTGACTGACGGCCGGGTGCGGCCGTTCCTCCGGAGGGTCTCCGCCGCAACGCCTCCCGAAACCCGTCCGGGAGCGGGTCCGCTCCCACGTAACGTCCGACCGCGCTCGCGACAGGAAGAGGTCGAGACGTCGCCGGGAGAGGCCCGCAGCGCGTCCGACAGGGAGGGACCCATGAAGCAGATCCGCACGACCACCGCCGCGCTCGCCTCGGCCTTCGTGCTCGGCATCGTCGCCGCGCCGGTGGCCGCTCAGGCGACGACCCCGGACTCCGAGCCCTGCGCCGCGCAGCAGACGAAGGTCGACAAGGCCACCGACGCGCTCGCCCGGGTGTCCGCGGTCTTCGAGCGGCAGCACGAGCGGGTCGCCGACGCGCGCCACGACGTGAAGCACGCCGACAGCCGGTCCGACCGCGCCGCGGCCCGGGCCGAGCTGGCCCAGGCCACGGCGAAGCTGGACCGGGTGGCGAAGGACAAGAAGGCCCAGCAGCAGCGGCTCGCGAAGGCCGAGGACCGCCTCGACGCCTGCCAGGCCGCCCAGAACGACGGCGGGACGCCCGCCGCCTGAGCCGCCGCGGTGGCGGGGACCACCTGGCTGTCCCCGCCACCGTCGGTGTCCGCCTACGAGCGGGACGCGGCGTACGCCGGCTCGCGCTCGACGACCGGCTCGCCGCGCGGCCCACGGGGCCTGCGCGGCCACCAGACCTTGTCACCGAGCAGGACCAGGATCGCCGGCAGCATGACCAGGCGGACCAGCGTGGCGTCGAGGAGGATCGCGGCGGAGAGGCCGACGCCCATCATCTTCATCTCGATCATGGACAGCGTCGCGAAGATCGCGAACACCGAGACCATGACCGCGGCGGCGCTGGTGACGACGCCGGCGGTGTCGGTGATGCCGCGCTCGACGGCCAACCGGGTCGGCAGGCCGCGGTCGACGTGCTCACGGACCCGGCTGAGCACGAAGACGTGGTAGTCCATCGAGAGACCCACCAGCACGACCAGCACGAACAGCGGCAGCCAGTTGATGACGAAGCCGGGCGAGGTGAAGCCCAGCGGGCCGCTGAACCATCCGTGCTGGAAGACGAGCGTCAGGACCCCGAACGCCGCACCGACCGAGGCCAGGTTGAGCACGCTCGAGACGATCGCGAGCACGCCGCTGCGGAAGGTGACCGCCATGATCAGCATCGTCAGCAGGAGCACGAACCCGATCACCAGTCCGAGTCGACCCTCCTGGTGCACCATGTAGTCGACCTCCTCGGCCGCTCCCCCACCAACTGCGTGGTCGACGTGCAGGTCGCCGAGCGCGGTGGGGACCAGGTCGTCGCGCAGCTCGTGCACCGCGGCCGGGACGCGGTCGTCGGTCTCGTCGTACGGCATCCCGAGCACGATCATCGAGGTGGTGCCGTCGGTCGACGTACGCACGCCCTCACCGGAGGCCACGAAGGTGCCCGTCCCGACGGCGTCGTGGGTCAGCTGCTCGAGCGCGGCCCGCACCTGCGCCCGCTCCCCCGGATCGGCGGTGACGACGACGGTCGCGTTGGCGCCCTCGTCGGCCGGGAACTGCTTGCTGATCGCCTTGACGGTCTGCACCTCGGGGATCGAGGTGGGCAGGGTGTCGAGCGTGCCCGAGTGGGTCTTCATGCCCAGGGCCGGGATCGCCAGCCCGAGGACCACGATCGCCGAGAGCGCGAGCGCGACGACCGGGTGCCGGGCGACGGGGCCGAGCAGCCGGCGGCTGATGCCGCCCTGACCGATACGGCGGTTGAGCCGCCACAGCAGCGGAACGCGGGGACGGTCGGCCCACCGGCCGAGCTTGACCAGCAGGGCGGGGAGCACGGTGATGGATCCGAGCACGGCCACCGCGACGACGAGGATCGAGCCGATCGCGAGGGAGTTGAAGGTCGCGTCGCCCACCACGAACAGGCCGGCCATCGCGGCGATGACGGCGCCGCCGGAGACGAGGATCGAGTGGCCCGACGTCTGCGCGGCGACCTCGACCGCCTCGAGGTGGGTGCGCCCCTTGGCCCGCTCCTCGCGCTCGCGCTTCAGGTAGAAGAGCGAGTAGTCGACGCCGACGGCCATGCCGATCAGCACGATCATGCTGGAGACCGTCGAGTCGGACGGGACCAGGTGGGACAGCGGCGCCATCAGGCCGAGCGTGGCCGCGACGCTGGTGGCTGCGAGCAGCACCGGGATGCCGGCCGCGATGAGCGCGCCGAAGGCGAGCAGCATCAGCACCAGCGTGATCGGCAGGCTGATCGTCTCGGCCGAGCCGAGGTCCTCGGCGACGCGGTCGTTGATCGCCGCGTCGATGCTGAGGTCGCCGGCCTCCCGGATGGTGAGGTCGGGGTGGTCCGCGGCCACGTCGGCGGTCGCGGCCTCGAGGTCGCTCGCGTCGTCGACGCCCTTGTCGAGCTCGACCGACACGAGCAGCGCCGTACCGTCCTCGCTCGGGTGGGGGTCGCTGACCGAGGCGACGCCCGGCACGGCCTTCGCCGCGCGGACCACCTCGGCGGCGGCCGGGCCGCCGTTGGCGCCCTCGATGAGGATGTTCTCGGTGTCGGGGGTCGTGAGGCCGGCGTCGGCGACCATCGCGTCGGCGCGGCCGGACTCGCCGACGCGGTAGTCGGCGTCGGAGGTCTCGTGGGTCGGGATGGCGACCGCGAGCCCCACCGCGAACGCCACGAACGCGATCCACGCGAGGATCGCCCTCCAGGGGTGCAGGGCGCTCCAGCGCGCCGCTCTCATCGGTACTGCTGTCAGTGGGTTGCCCATGGCCGTCTCTTTCCTCGGGTCCTCGACGTGCGGAAGTTGGTAGGTGCTTCCAGCGTCGGGTCGCGCGCGGAGAAGATCAGGGGCGTGGACACCCGAGACGTGGTGGTGCCAGCACCACTGCGGAGGTCGGGCCCACCCGAGAGGATGGTGGCGTGGAACGCCTTCGCCTGACCGGGTACGCCGTGGCCCAGCTCTTCCTGGCCTTCGTGCTCATCGTGCTGCTGGTCCTCTGGATCGTCGGCGGGGTGCTGGTCGTGGTCTGGATCGGGCTGCCGATCCTGGCCGGCACGGTCGTCGCCACCCGGGCGATCGCGAACCTGCACCGCACGATGGCCGCCCGCACGCTCGGCACCCCGGTCCCGGTCCCCTACCGGCCGCTGCCCGACGGCGGCTTCTTCGCGAAGGCGCGCACGGTGCTCGCCGACCCGATGACCTGGCGCGACCTCGCCTGGCTGTTCGTGGCGCCCGTGGTCGGCATCGTCGTGTCGATCCTGGTGATCGTCCTGCTGCTCGGCGTGGTCACCGGCTTCATCTGGTGGTTCGCGACGCCGCCGATCATGGCGGGGCGTGCGATGTTCGACCGGTTCTTCCTGGCCTACAGCCGCACCGAGGTGCTGGAGCGGCGGGTGCAGGCGCTGGCCGAGAGCCGGGCCGAGGTGGTCGACCACAACGCGACCGAGCTGCGCCGGCTGGAGCGCGACCTGCACGACGGCGCGCAGGCCCGGCTGGTCGCGCTGTCGATGAGCCTGGGCATGGCCGAGGCCGCCTTCGACGAGGACCCCGAGGCCGCCCGGCGGATGGTGCAGGACGCGCGCCAGACGACGAGCGCCGCGATCGGCGACCTCCGCTCGGTGGTCCGGGGCATCCACCCGCCGGTGCTCGCCGACCGCGGGATCGGCGGCGCCGTGCAGGCCATCGCGCTCGACATGGCGATCCCGGTGCAGGTCGACGTCCGGCTCCCGGGCCGACCGCCCGCACCCGTCGAGTCCGCCGTCTACTTCGGCGTCGCCGAGTGCCTCGCCAACATCGGCAAGCACTCGGGCGCGCGGCACGCCTGGATCGCCCTCAGCCACGAGCAGGTCGCCGGGCGCGGCACCCTGCGTGCGGTCGTCGGCGACGACGGGCGTGGCGGCGCCGATCCCGGCACGGGCACCGGCATGCTCGGGGTGATGCGGCGCCTGGCGGCGTTCGACGGCACGATGTCGGTGTCGAGCCCACCCGGCGGCCCGACCCTGGTCACCCTGGAGGTTCCGTGCGACTTGTCCTCGCCGAAGACCACGCCCTCCTCCGCGCCGGCCTGATCCAGCTGCTCGAGGGCAACGGCTTCACGATCCTCCACGCGGTCGACAACGCGCCGGCGCTCGACCAGGCGCTGCGCGACCCGGACGCCGATGCCGCGGTCCTCGACGTACGCCTGCCGCCGACGCAGACCGACGAGGGCCTGCGGGCCGCGATCGCCGTACGCGCGGAGCGGCCGGGCTTCCCGGTCATGGTGCTCTCGCAGTACGTCGAGCAGCTCTACGCCCGCGAGCTGCTCGCCAGTGGCGTGGGTGCCGTCGGCTACCTGCTCAAGGACCGGGTCTCGGACGTGGCGGAGTTCGTCGACGGCGTACGCCGGGTCGCCGCGGGCGGCACCGTCCTCGACCCCGAGGTCGTCGCAACGGTGATGGCCCGCCAGCACGACGAGCCGCTCGACCGGCTCACGGCGCGGGAGCAGGAGGTGCTCGCGCTGATGGCCGAGGGCCGCTCCAACGGCGCCGTCGCCGCGCACCTGCACGTGTCGGAGAAGGCCGTCGCCAAGCACATCAACAGCATCTTCGCGAAGCTCGACCTGCCCCTCGACGAGGACGACCACCGCCGGGTGCGCGCCGTCCTCGCCTGGCTGCGCCTCTGACGCTCGGCCCGCGAGGCGTCCCGGGCCTGCTTCTCAGGCGACCCCGTCACTTCTCAGGCGCTGCATCCCCTGAGGAGTGCGGGATTCACCGGTGCACCGGTGAATCCCGCATGGCACCGGACCCGCGCCAGTCGCACGTTCGGGGTCGCCCGCAGGGGTGAGACGCCGATGCGCGAGACGCGTCGGGAGGACCCCGGACCGGTGACCCGACGTCGGCGACCCCGGCCGCGCGACGCCCGCTCGTGGGACTGCCGCGCCGGACGACGCTGCCCGTTCACTGGTCGCCACACAGGGCTTCCAGGGCACGGGGGCTTCCGGGCAGAGAGGACAGTGCGATGACCCAGGCGTCGACCGAGTTCGAGGACGAGTACGAGCTCGAGGAGGAGTACGAGGACGAGGCGTTCCTCGGCGGGATCGCCAAGCTCGCCGGGTCCCTCCTCGGCGAGGAGGAGTACGAGTTCGAGGACGAGCTGGAGGGCGAGTTCGAGGACGAGTTCGAGATGGAGCTCGAGTCGGAGTTCGAGGACGAGTACGAGGGCGAGTCCGAGTGGGAGCTCGAGGACGAGTACGAGTCGGAGGACGAGTCCGAGTGGGAGTACGAGGGCGAGTTCGAGGACGAGTACGAGGACGAGGCCTTCCTCGGCGCGATCGGCAAGATCGCCGGGTCCCTCCTCGGCGAGGAGGAGTACGAGTTCGAGGCCGAGTCCGAGGAGGAGTACTTCTTCAAGCGGATCGGCCGGGCGCTGCGCAAGGTGCCCTGGAAGAAGGTGATCAAGTTCGCCGCACCGAAGCTCGCGACCGTCCTCGGCGGACCCGCCGCCGGCATGCTCGCGAAGGTCGTGACGTCCCAGCTCGAGGGCGAGTTCGAGGACGAGCTCGAGGGCGAGCTGGAAGAGATGGCGACCGCGCCGGTGTCGTCGGCGCAGGCCGAGGCCGAGTACCTCGCCGCGCGGGCGACCGTGACCGAGTCCGAGTCCGAGGCGGAGAGCTTCATCGGGTCCGCCGTGTCGCTGTCGATCAGCCCGCGCGAGCGCCAGGAGCTGGAGCAGCTGCTGCCCAGCCTGCTGCGCGGCGCCTCGGTGCTGACCCAGGTCCTGCACCGCAACCGCAGCTCTCGCCAGGGCCTGCGCCTGGTGCCCGGCATCGTCGGCTCCACGGCCAGCACCCTCGCCCGCCTGCAGGCGTCCGGCCGCCGCCTCACCCCGGCGGACGTCGGCACCGTGCTCGGCGCCAGCGCCGACCGGGTGATGACCGACCCGCGCTGGCAGCGCGCCGTCGCGCGTCGCCACGCCCGCGGCCTGGCCCACGTGCACCGCCGTCGTCGCGGCGTCCGCCACGGCCGCCCGCGCGCCTACCGCGGCCGTCCGCGGACCGGCTACCGCCGCCCTGGCTACCGCCCCGCCAACGTCGTCCGCCGCGGTCGCCCGGTCACCGTGCGCCGCCGGCCGACCAACGTCCGCACCGTCCGTGCCGGTGCCCCGGTCGGGCGGCCGCGTCCCGGCGTCGTCCGGGTCGTCACCCCGGTGCGCGTCCCTGCGCGAGGCGGTCGACCGGCCCGCACGATCAAGGTCGTCAGCGACGTCAAGGTCCCGAGGGGTGCCGTCCCCAGCGGCCGCCCCGTCCCCGTGACCGCCAGGAAGCGGCGCTGAGCCCGATCTCAGCGCCGCCCGGAACCCGACACGAGTCGATCTAGGAGCAGGAGCCGACATGACCACGTTGAACCACCGCTACCCCGCCATCCAGGGCGAGTACGAGGACGAGTTCGAGTACGAGGACGAGCTGGAGGAGGAGTACGAGGACGAGGCGTTCCTCGGCGCGCTCGGCAAGATCGCCGGCTCCCTCCTCGGCGAGGAGGAGTACGAGGACGAGTACGAGCTCGAGTCGGAGTACGAGTTCGAGGACGAGTTCGAGGACGAGGCGTTCCTCGGCGGCCTGGCGAAGATCGCCGGCTCCCTCCTCGGCGAGGGCGAGTACGAGGGTGAGTACGAGGACGAAGCCGAGATGGAGTTCGAGTTCGAGGCGGAGGCCGAGGCCGAGATGGAGTCCGAGATGGAGCTCGAGGACGAGTTCGAGGACGAGGCCGAGGAGGAGGCGGAGGGGTTCGTGAACCCGGTCCGCCGGATCTACCGCGACGCCGAGTCGATGGCGCACCTCGCCGTACGCGCCGAGCGGGCGCAGAGCGAGGCGGAGGCCGAGGCCTTCGTCGGGGCGCTGGTGCCGCTCGCCTCCAAGCTCATCCCCCGCGCGGCGAAGCTGATCGCCCGCAACGCCCCGACGCTGGTCAAGGGCGCGAGCCGGATCGTGCGGCAGCTGCGGCGCAACCCGCAGACGCGCCGGATGGTGCGCGCGCTGCCGGTGGTGCTCCAGCGCACCGCGCAGAGCCTCGCCGACCAGGCCGCGAACGGCCGCGACATCGACGCCACCACGGTGGTGCGCACGCTCGGGACGATGACCGGGCGGGTGCTCGGGCCGCGCCGCCGGCGGCGCGCGATCCGCGCGGTCAACCACTGGGACCGCCGCTGGCACCGCCGGGCCCGCTGGGCCCGCGGCCGCGGTCGTCGCTACCGGGTCCACGGTCGTGGCGTCCGGCGCCCCTATAGCTCGTACAACCGGGGCATCCGTCGCCCGGTGACCCGGCGGCCGCAGGCGGCCCGTCGTGTCCGCCGTCGCTGAGCGGGTGGTCGGACCCCCCGTACCTGTCGTCACCCGGGTGCGGAGGGCCGACTCCGCACCCGCCCGTCACTCCCCGTTGGAGTCCTTCGCCACCGGCCAGGGCGTCAACGTCCGCCGGCACCTCGAGGCGCTGCGCGACTTCCGTCGCACCGAGTTCGGTACGTCGATCGCCCGGCCCTCCGAGGCGCACATCCAGGCCGTCAACGAGCTGCTCGCCCGGCTGCGCAAGCCCCTCGAGCGGGCCGTCGTCGAGGTCGAGCGGTCCGGCCGGTCGGCCGTCCGCAACCCGGGCGCCGTCGACCTCTCCGAGCTGCTCCGGAGCAAGGCGAAGGCCCACGACTGGGTGCGGGCCACCGAGCGGGTGTGGGACTTCTACTTCGAGCTCTTCGGCCAGCGGCAGGGCGCCTTCGGTGACTGGCTCTACGCCTGCGACAAGATCGCGCTCGACTGCTACCAGCACGTGCACATGCACCTGGGGAAGCCGCGGTCGATCCCGAGCCCGGCTCCCTTCGCCTACATGCGGACCGGCTTCTCGCCCGCGACGTACCGGCGCAACATCCCGCTGCGCAAGCTCGGCCGGCAGCTCAACCCGTTCCCGCTCGTGCAGCTGCCCTACCACCGGATGGTCAACCCCTGGACGATGGGCGCGATCCTCCACGAGGTCTGCCACAACCTGCAGAACGAGCTCGAGCTGGAGAACGCGATCCCGCGCACGATGTACCGCGCGCTGATCGCCGGCGGCCTGCCGCGGCCGGTCGCGCGCACCTGGGCGCGGTGGAACCGCGAGATCTTCGCGGACCTGCTGGGCTGCATGCTCGGCGGCGAGGCCTTCGTCGCGTCGCTGATGGACGTGATCGGGCGCAGCCCCGAGCAGGTGCTCGCCTACTCCCCGCACGGGGTGCACCCGACGCCGTACCTGCGGACCGGGCTGTCGACCCACCTGCTGCGCCGGATGGGCTTCGAGAGCATCGCGACCGACTACGACCGGCTCTGGCGCCGCCTCTTCCCGTCCACCGCGGGCACCACGATCCCACGCGCGATGCTGGCCACGCAGAAGGAGGCGACGCAGATCGTCGTCGACTCGATCTGCTACACGAAGTTCCCCTCGCTCGGCGAGAAGTCCCTGCGCCAGGTGATCACCTTCGAGCCGCGCCAGCAGGCCATGATCGAGGAGGCCGCGGGCCGGCTCGCCAAGGGCATCGACCCGGGCGTGGTCCCCGAGCGCTTCCTGATCGGCGCCGTCCGGATCGCCGTCGACCGCGGGCTCACCACGCCCGAGACGGCGATGCGCAACTTCTACCAGGCCCTGACGGGGAGCTGACCATGACGATCTCCCACGCCCTCCAGGACCTCCGCGACTCGACGGCGCGGCTCTCCGAGGCCGTCACCGAGCTGGTGATGATCTCCCACGAGGACCGACCCCGAGGCAGCGAGACCGCGGCGGTCGACGCCTTCGCGGAGCAGGTATCGGAGCTCCAGGCCTCGGTCGTCGAGGTCGGCGAGGAGCTGACGAGGATCGACAGCACCGTCCGGGCCGCCGACCGGATGGCCTTCGTGGACCGGGCGATCGCGTCGGCCTGGCTGCGCTACTGGCGGGACCTGCGCTCGTACGACGCGACCGCGACGATGCGCCGGGCCGCCCGCCGCGGCGGGCCGGACTGGCGGGCCTGGCAGGTCACCGTCGAGCAGTCCCAGCAGCGGTGCGAGCAGCCGCTCATCGACGCGACCACCGGGGCCCGAGCGGTCTGGATGGAGCTCGCCGAGCTGGTCTCGATCTGGCTCACCCACCCACCCACGCACGACGCCGGCGTCCCGGCAGCAGAGAACACCAGGAGGAGCACATGAGCTCGAAGTCATCCGGCCAGATCCCCGTGGTCGACGTCGACCAGGCCTTCCCGACGCTGGTCGGGACGACCACCGGGTCCACCGCGGTCGCGCCGTTCGACCAAGGTCCGCAGGTCCGGGCCGCGATCCGGGACGTGCTCGGGGTGCGCAGCCGCGTGCAGGACCCCAAGGCGTTCACCGACGCGCTCACCGCCGCCTTCCGGCTGGTCCGGTTCGAGGGGCATGTCGAGTCCGAGTTCGTGCCGCGCGGCTACGCGGTCCAGGCCGACCTCGGTGCGGTCACCGGCGGCCAGGCCTCGCTCTACCGGCGCGCGTCGCTCTCCCGCACCGAGATCCTCCGGATCCTCGACGGGCTGACGCCGCTGCGTGTCGACGGCGACCCGCAGGACATGGACGCCTACCGCACCATCGTGCGGAACGCCGTGCAGAACCTGGTCGACGAGCTCGGCGCCCCGGGCGGACCGCGCGTCGCGATGGTCGACTCCTACCTGACCGGGCTGCTCGGCACGAGCCCGAACCGCGACCCCGACCGGATCGGCGGTCAGCTCGGTGCACTGCGGGACCGCTTCGGCCTCGTCGACGACAACGTGAACTCGATCGAGGAGGAGGGACTGCGGACGGCGTACTGGACCCTCGTCGACATGGTCCGTGACCTCCACCGGTCGTGGGGCGCCCAGCGCGAGCACTTCACCGGCGGGGCGGGGGCCGGCTTCCTCGGCACCGAGCTCATCGTCATCAGTCGCCTCATGGAGGCGGCGAGCGACCAGGTCGACGAGCTCGAGTCGGTGCTCGACTCGGTGCTGATCCCGCAGTCCGAACGGCAGACGATCATGCTCCACGACGAGTCGAACCTGTCGCTGGACGGGCTGATCACCTGGCTGCACACCTTCCTCGCCGAGGAGGGCCGCCACCTGGCGCAGGACGCCGGGCGGGACGGGATCGTCGCCGCGCTCGCGCCGACCGCGGTCGCGCTCGCCGAGACCTTCAAGCACGCGCTCGCCGATCCGATCGTGCCGGGCAACGCCGTCGAGGGCCTCGTCCCGGTCCGCTACCTGCGGGCCGGCTGCTGCCGCAGCTGGCCGCCGGGGATGCGGTCCGCCCGGGTCGCGATCGCCGTGTCCAGCCTGTGCCGACTGCTCATGGAGCTCGCGCGTCGGACGCAGCGGATCGGTCGCTGGGCCGGGGTCGTCGTCATCGACGTGGCGGTCACACGGCTGACCCACCTCATCGACGCGGCCACGCTCGTCGAGGGCGTCAACGTCGAGTTCCGCGGCCTCAACATGCGCCGCAACTTCATCCCGGCGTTCGTGACCCGCAAGGCGCGCAACCGCGGTGAGGACGGCTGCCGCGCCGAGGAGCTCGGCCTCAAGGACATGGTCCGGCCCCTGGAGTACTCCGCCAGCGCGGACGGCGAGAGCGTCTCCGCGATCTTCGACCTCGCGAAGGTGCGGAAGATCTTCGCGGAGGCCGACATCGCCCAGATCCCCGACACCGGGTTCGTGCTGCCGGCCACCGACGTGCCGATCGCGCTCATCGACTCCGAGACCGGACGGGTCGTCCACGCACCGTGGCCGCGCTCGTGGCCGCGACTGGTCCGCGCCGACCACCCCATCCCGCCGAGCTCGAAGGGGCTGCGGTCCAAGGTCATCGACGGACGGGGGCGTCCCGACGTCCACGACTACCGCTTCCGCGACCCGGCCCTCGGCATCCTCGACTCTCTCGACGACCCGGACGGCCCCGACGGCGCCGGCGGTCCGCTCGACACGGTGTCCGACGCGGTCGACGACCTGCTCGACCGGCTCGACGACCAGCGCCAGCGTCGGGCGGCCGCGCCGTTCGCGGCACCCCCGCCGCCTCCACCGCCTCCGCCGGTCGCGAAGGCCGCCGCGCCGGCGCCGCCCGCCACGAGGGCTCCGGCGAGGAAGGCCCCCGCGAAGAAGGCCGTGGCGAAGAAGGCCCCGGTCAAGAAGGCCCCGGCGAAGAAGGCCCCGGTCACGAAGCAGGGAGGCCAGTGAGATGTTGACCGAGAACGAGTACCAGGAGCGGATCGACCGCATCCACGCCCTGCGGGAGCAGGTGGCCGACCGGCTGTCCGGGAGCCTCGTGTCGAACCCGGCCCTGGCCGAGGAGATCAACGGCCAGATCGACGACCTCGTCGACGCTGCCGTCCGGGCCGACGACGGCACCTCGCCACCCGACCTCGGCCTCGCGTCGCTGGTCGGCATCGGGCCCGAGGCCGCCCAGACCCTGGGTGAGACGCTGACGACCCAGGGCGTCACGCCGTACGACGACAACGTCAACTCCGAGCGGATCGTCGCCGTCGGCGACCTCTACTACCTCTACCAGCACGAGGCCATCGGGGTCTTCAAGGTCGTGCAGAAGCTGAAGGAGCTCTTCGAGTCCGGCGCGGTCCGCCTCTCGAGCGGGCCCGGGGCCTACCGGCTCTACCAGTTCGACCGGCGCGACGTGCTGCGCTACACCCGCAAGGACCGGTGGGACGCTTACCGGCGGGTGCTGGGCTACGGGAAGGGCCTCGGCTCGGCGCAGAGTCGGCCGAACACGGACTTCCACCTGCTCTTAGCGCACTTCGTCAACCAGGTCACGCTGTTCTGGCGCGACAAGCGGATCTCGGACGTGATCCGGGAGCGCGCCCTCGACCCGAGCTTCGGCTCGATCGCGGTCGTCCGGCGCTCGGGCCTCGACCTGCGCAACAACCTGAAGTTCACCTCGTTCGGTCACCTCAACGTGATGCGCATCGAGGTCATGCAGGTGCTCGAGGAGTGCTTCCGGATCCTGGGCGCCGAGGACGTCAAGGACCTGTTCGGCGCCGACAACGCGTGGGACGTCGTGGACGAGGTCCTGATCCGCTACTTCGACGAGCGGCTCCAGAGCTCGCCGCGGCAGCGGATGGCCGTCACCGGCCGGGAGGTGCTGCGCTGGCTGGCCGGCCCGCACATCCTGGAGACCTCGCGCGGCGAGTTCGAGACGCTGCTGATGGACATCGCCGAACCCGCCGAGGAGTGGCTGACCTCCGCCCAGGCGATGAGCCTGGCCCGGCGTACCGGCACCGACCGCGTGCTCCCCTGGGAGCAGCTGGGGCAGTCGGGCGTCGCCGTGCCGGTCGCCGAGCGGAGCCCGGTCACCGTGCCGCCGATCGTGCAGCCGCGCCGGGTCGCGTCGCCGGTCTACCCGCGACGTGGGGGGCGCGGGACCTACCGCGGTGGCCGGGGCGGCGTCCCGCGCCGCCGGGTCCCCCGCTGACCGGTCGCCCGGATCGTGATGGACGGGCGGCTCGCGTCGGTCCGCCGTGCCGCCGCGCGGGCCGCCCCGGCCGCCCTCGACGACCTCGAGGCGTGGCTGCGGATCCCGTCGGTCAGCGGCACGCGTGACGTACGACGGGCGGCCGCGTGGGTCGAGGCGTACCTCCGTCGGGGTGGGACCGAGGTACGCCGGCTCCCGGGGCCGGTCGTCGTCGGCCGCACGCGCGGCCGAGGTGGGGCGACGACGGTCGTCTACGGCCACCTCGACGTGAAGCCGCCCGGCCCGGGCTGGACCACGCCGCCCTTCCGGCCGGTCCGGCGGGGGCACCGGCTGCAGGCGCGGGGGGCGAGCGACGACAAGGGGCAGGTGATGTCCCACCTCGTGGCCCTCGGCGCGTGGGCGCGGGCGGGCGGCCCGCCGGGCGACGTGGTCACGATCATCGACGGCGCCGAGGAGGTCGGCAGCCCGGGCCTGGCGACGGCGCTGGCCGGACTCCGCGAGCCCGTCGCGGGCGTGGTCGTCGTCGACACCCGGTCGGCCGGGCCGCGGCGGCCCACCGTCACGCTCTCCCAGCGCGGCGCGGTGCCGGTGCGGCTCACCGTCGACGTCGGCGGCCGACCGGTGCACGCGGGCCGGCTCGGCGGCGCGGTCGTCGACCCCTCGCTCGTCCTCGCCCGGCTGCTGGACCGGGCGACCCGGGTGCTCGACGACCTCCCGCTGCCGCCACCGCCCTGGCCGGCCCACCCCACCGCGACCGATCTCCGGGCGGAGTCCCGCGGTCGGGCGGTGCACGCCGACGACCCGGTGGGCCGCGCGACCAGGCGCGGGGTGCTGACCATCAACCGGCTCCAGGCGTCCGCGGGCGCGGGCGCGGTGCCGACCCGGGCGACGGCCGTGGTCGACGTGCGGGTGCCACCCGGCGTCTCCCCCGGCGCCGCCCTCCGGCGGCTCGCGGCCGACCTCCGGCGCCGGGTGCCGGCCGGGGTGCGCCTGGAGCTCCGGGCCGGGCCCGGTGCGGCGGGCGCGCTGCTCGCCCCATCACCCCGGATCCGAGCGGCGGTGGACGCGGCCTGCCGTGCGTCGTACGGGCGACCGGCGACGACGGCCGCGTCCGGTGGCTCGATCCGCGCGGTCGGTGTCCTGCGCCGGGTCTTCGGGGTGACGCCGGTGCTGCTGGGGCTCGGGCCGGAGGACGACGGCGCGCATGGCCCCGACGAGCACCTCGACCTGCGGGAGTGGCCAGTCCAGATCGATGTCCACGTGATCCTGCTGGACCGGGTTGCCGCCCTCGGAACCACTCAACTGGGCCACGGAATGCCAGCGTTTGACGGTGCTACCGTCCGAAATGCCTGCCGAGACATGGGGCGTGGGACGCGGGCACTGAGGACTCGGGAGCCCGGATGACCATGCCGACCAGGATCGGCGACGTCGCACCGACGCCGCCACGCCCGCCCACCCCGGAACGCCTGGACGCGCTGCTCGCCGAGGTCGCCGAGCACCTGCGCTCCGGTGACTACGTGACCGACGAGCGGGAGGGGATCCTGCTGGACGTCACCGTCGGCCACGTCCGCTGCCTGCTCGTGCACCAGGAGCCCGCGCTGCGGGTCACGCTGTCCCCACGGGAGCGCCAGATCGCGCTGATGGTGGCGCACGGCCGCACGAACCAGGCGATCGCGACCTCGCTCGACATCAGCGTGTGGACGGTCTCGACGCACCTGCGCCGGATCTTCGCGAAGCTCGCGGTCTCCTCACGCGCGGAGATGGTCGCGCGACTGCTCGCGGACCACGACTACTCGCCGCTGGTGGCGCCGGAGCACTGAGCCACTGGCCACTCGGTGCGGTCAGCCCAGAACGGCGCGGGCGGCGTCGCGGGCGGCCACCGGGTCGGCCGCCGCGAGCGCGGCCTCGGCCGCTTCCTCGCACTGCTGGTGGGTGACGCCGGCGAGCTTCGCACCCACCGGGCGTACGGCGGCCGCGGCCATCGACAGCGAGGTGATGCCCATGCCGACGAGCACGCAGGCGAGCAGCGGATCGGCCGCGGCCTCGCCGCAGACGCCGACCGGCTTGCCGGCGTTGCGGCCGGCCTCGGCGGTGATCGCGACGAGCTGCAGCACGGCCGGCTGCCAGGGGTCGGTCAGGTGGGCGAGGTCGGAGGCCATCCGGTCGGCGGCCATCGTGTACTGCGTGAGGTCGTTGGTGCCGATCGAGAGGAAGTCGACGGCCTCGAGCATCCGGTGGGCCAGCAGCGCGGCACTCGGCACCTCGACCATGACGCCGGCCTTGAGACCCCGGGCCCGGACACCGGCCGCGAAGTCCTCGGCCTCCGCCACCGTGGCGACCATCGGCGCCATCACCCACGCCTCGGTGCCGGTCTCCTTCGCCGCGGCCGCGACCGCGTCGAGCTGCCGGTCGAGCAGGCCGGGGTTGTCGAAGGAGAGTCGCAGGCCGCGGACGCCGAGGGCGGGGTTCTCCTCGCCCTCGTGGGTGGCGAAGGCCACCGGCTTGTCCGAGCCGGCGTCGAGGGTGCGCACCACGACGTACCGGCCATCGCCGAAGGCGGCGAGCACCTCGCCGTAGATCCCGGCCTGCTCCTCGACCGACGGCTCCTCGCTGCGGTTGAGGAAGCAGAGCTCGGTCCGGAAGAGACCGACGCCCTCGACCGGCGCGCCGCTCGCGGAGCGCGCGGACTCCCCGTCGGCGACGTTGGCGAGGATCTTGACCGGCCGACCGTCGGCGGTCGCGCCCGGGCCGCTCCACGACGCGAGCGCCTCGCGCTCGGCGGCGTCGGCCTCGACCCGCTCGTGGGCCGCGTCCGGGTCGGCGGCGAGCTCGACGGTGCCGGCGGCGCCGTCGACCAGCAGCGGGGTGCCGGCATCGAGGCCCATCGCACCGGTCACGCCGACGACGCAGGGGATGCCGAGCTGGCGGGCGATGATCGCGGTGTGGCTGGTCGGGCCGCCGCGCTCGGTGACCAGGGCGCGCACCAGCTCGGGGTCGAGCCCGGCGGTGTCGGAGGGCGCGAGGTCCTCGGCGACGAGCACGCACGGCTCGGCCGGGACGCCGACCCCCGGCTCCGGCTCGCCGACCAGGTGGGCGACGACGCGGCGCTCGATGTCGCGGAGGTCGGTGACCCGCTCGGCCATCAGCCCGCCCATGTTGCTGAAGATCGTCACGAACTGCTCGACGCCGGCGTGCACCGACCCGAGCAGGCTCTCCCCGGCCTTGAGGTGCTTGGCGACCGCGGAGCGCAGACCCTTGTCGCGGGCCAGGCCGGCGCTCGCGGTCAGCACCTGGGTGGCCGCGCCCGAGACCTTCTCGGCCCGCCGGACGAAGGCGTCGGCGACGGCCTGCGAGGCCGCGTCGTACGCCGCGAGGGTGCTGTCGACATCGGCGTACGCGCTCTCGTCGAAGCGGGCGATCGCCTCCGGGGAGACCTCGCCCCGCACCAGCAGGGCGGGCGCGAAGGCGACGCCGGGGACGACCGGCGTGCCGCGCAGTGAACCGGGTGAGGAGCTGGTGACCATGACCACATCGAACACCCGACGACCCTTGACAGTCAACAAAAACGGGTCTAAAACAACAGGAACGCAGATCGGGAGGAGCGGCACCAGCAATGTACGCCGAGGAGCGCCAGCAGGCCATCGCCCAGCTGGTCAGCGACCGCGGCCGGCTCTCGGTCGCCGCCATCGCCGAGCAGTTCGGCGTCACCACCGAGACCGTGCGGCGCGACCTCTCGACGCTCGAGCGGATGGGCCTGGTCCGGCGGCTGCACGGCGGCGCCGTGCCGGCCAGCTCGCTGGCCGTCATCGAGTCCGGGCTCGGTGAGCGCGACCAGGCCAACACCGCCCAGAAGGAGCTGATCGCCAAGGCGGCGCTCGAGGAGCTGCCACCGCCCGGCGGCATGGTGCTCGTCGACGCCGGCTCCACGACCGGCCGCTTCGCCGCGATGCTCCCCCGCGACCTCCGGCTGACCGTGATCACCCACGCCGTGCCGATCGCCGCCCGGCTGGTCGGCTTCCCCTCCGTCGAGCTGCACCTCCTGCCGGGGCGGGTGCGGGCCACCACGCAGGCCGCCGTCGGCGCCGACACCGTGGGCGCGCTCTCGCGGTTGCGGGTCGACCTCGTGCTCCTCGGCACCAACGGCATCACCCCCGGTCACGGCCTCTCCACCCCCGACCACGAGGAGGCGGCCGCCAAGCGGGCCATGCTCCAGGCCGCGCGGCGGGTCATCTGCCTGTCCGACTCCAGCAAGTTCGGGACGGAGACCGCCGTCCGCTTCGCCGCGCTCGACGAGATCGACGTGCTCATCACCGACAGCGGGATCAGCGACGAGGACCGCGCGGCCGTCGAGGACGCCGGCGTCGAGGTCGTGATCGCATGATCCTCACCCTCACCGCCAACCCCAGCCACGACCGCACGGTCGAGCTCGGCGGCCCGCTCGAGCGCGGCGCCGTGATCCGCGCCGAGTCGGTCACCTCCCAGGCCGGCGGCAAGGGCGTCAACATCGCCCGCGCGTCGGTCGCCGCCGGCGTGCCCTCGGTGGCGGTGCTGCCCGCGCACGGGGACGACCCGTTCGTCATCGAGCTGCTCGCCGCGGGCATCGACTGCCGGCCCGTCCCCCACGACGGGACGCTCCGGGTCAACATCACCATCACCGAGCCCGACGGCACGACCACCAAGCTCAACAGTCCGGGCCCGCACCTCGGCGAGGCGGTGCTGCGCGACCTGGGCGACGCCCTGCGCCGGCGTACGGCGGGCGCGGACTGGACCGTCCTCGCCGGCTCGCTGCCGCCGGGCGTCCACCCGGAGTGGTACGCCGAGCTGGCGGTGATGCTCCGCGACGCGGGCGGCCGGGTCGCGGTCGACACCAGCGACGCCCCGCTGCAGGCGCTGGTGGCCGCGCTGCCCGCAGCCGCGCCGGACCTGATGAAGCCCAACGGTGCGGAGCTCGCCTCCTTCACCGGGGCCGATCCCGACGTGCTCGAGGCCGACCCGGAGGCAGCGGCGGAGGCCGCACGCACCCTCGTCGACCAGGGCGTCGGTGCCGTCCTGGCCACGCTCGGACCGCACGGCGCCGTGCTGGTCACCACCGGCGGCGCCTGGCACGCCGCCCCGCCGCCCACGACCGTGGTCAGCACGGTCGGCGCCGGCGACTCCAGCCTGTTCGGCTACCTGCTCGGCGATCTCCGGGGCCTCCCCCCTGCCCGCCGTCTCGCCCTGGCCGTCGCCTACGGCAGCGCCGCCGCCGGCCTGCCCGGCACCACCATCCCGCGACCCGACCAGGTCAACGTCGACCTGGTCGCCGTCCGCGAGCTCGACCTCTTCTCGGGAGTATGACCATGTCCGACCTGATCACCGCCGACCTCGTCCGCCTGGACGCCGACCTCGGAGCCGACAAGGACGCGGTGATCCGCGCACTGGCCGCCACGGTCGGTGACGCCGGTCGTGCGGCCGACGTCGACCAGCTCGTCGCCGACGCCTTCGAGCGGGAGAGCAAGACCGGCACCGGCCTCCCGGGCGGCATCGCGATCCCCCACTGCCGCACGACCGGGGTGGACGAGCCGACGCTCGCCTTCGCCCGGCTCGACCCCTCGGTCGACTTCGGCGCCAAGGACGGTGCGGCCGACCTGGTCTTCCTGATCGCGGCACCGGCGGGCGGGGACAACACCCACCTGCAGCTGCTGACCAAGCTGGCGCGCGCACTGGTGAGGAAGCCCTTCACCGACGGCCTGCGCGCGGCGAGCACACCGCAGGAGGTCGTCGACCTCGTGCTCGAGGCGGTCGGCGAGGCGCCGGCGTCCGCGCCGGCGCCCGTTCCCGCGGCGAGCGAGACCGGCGGTACGACGCGGCACCTGGTCGCCGTCACCGCCTGCCCGACCGGCATCGCCCACACCTACATGGCCGCCGAGGCGCTCGAGGCCGCGGCCGCGAGGGCCGGCGTCGACCTGCAGGTGGAGACCCAGGGGTCGGCCGGCGCCAAGCCGCTCGCCCCCGAGACCATCGCCGCCGCGGACGCCGTGATCTTCGCCGTCGACGTGGGCGTCCGTGACCGCGGCCGCTTCGCCGGCAAGCCGCTCGTCTCCTCGGGCGTGAAGCGCCCGTTCGACGAGGCCGACCAGATGATCGCCGAGGCGCTGGCCTTCGCCGAGGACCCGAACGCCCCGCGCGTCGAGGGCTCCGGGGGCGGCGCCGACGCGTCGACCACGAGCGGCGCCGGCGAGAGCTGGGGCGGCCGCACCCGCCGCGTCCTGATGACCGGCGTCTCCTACATGATCCCGTTCGTCGCCGCCGGCGGCCTGCTGATCGCCCTGAGCTTCCTCTTCGGTGGCTACGAGATCGTCAACCCGGCCGGCGACATCGTCGCCCACAACACCCTGTGGGACCTGCCCTCGACCGCCGACCTCCCGCACGCGCTCTTCGACAGCGGCTTCTTCGCCTACGTCGGCGCGGTGCTCTTCGTGCTCGGCTCCACCGCCTTCAAGTTCCTGGTGCCGGCGCTCGCGGGCTACATCGCCTACGCGATCGCGGACCGTCCGGGCATCGCGCCCGGCTTCGTGATGGGTGCCCTCGCCGTCGACCTCGGTGGCTTCGGGATCGCGCAGAGCGGCTTCCTCGGCGGCATCGTCGGCGGCGTGCTCGGCGGCCTCCTCGCCCTCTGGGTGTCGAGCTGGGGCGTTCCGTCCTGGGCGCGTGGCCTGATGCCGGTGATGCTGATCCCGCTCGTCAGCACCCTGATCGCCGGCATCCTCATGGTCGTCGTGCTCGCCCGGCCGCTCGGCTGGCTGATGGGCCAGCTCACCGACGGGCTGAACAGCCTCAACGGCGGCTCGGCGATCTTCCTCGGCGTCATCCTCGGGCTGATGATGGCCTTCGACATGGGCGGCCCGCTCAACAAGGTCGCCTACGCCTTCGCGACGACGGGCCTGGCCACCGCCGGCACTGCCTCCGACTCCCCTGAGCTCAAGGTGATGGCCGCCGTGATGCTCGCCGGCATGGTGCCGCCGATCGCCCTGGCCCTCGCCACCGTGGTGCGGCCCGGTCTCTTCAACGCCCCCGAGCGCGAGAACGGCAAGGCCGGCTGGCTGCTCGGCGCCTCGTTCATCACCGAGGGCGCTATCCCGTTCGCGGCCGCCGACCCGCTCCGCGTGATCCCGGGGATCATGCTCGGCTCCGCGGTCACCGGCGGCCTGTCGATGGCCCTGGACGTCGCGGTCCGGGCCCCGCACGGCGGCATCTTCGTGCTCTTCGCCGTGCACAACATCCTCGGCTACTTCATCGCCCTGGTCGCCGGCGTCGTCGTCGGCGCGATCGCCGTCATCGTCCTGAAGTCCCTCGGGGTCAAGGACCCCGAGCCCGTCACCGCCTGAGAAGGAGCAGTACATGCCCAGCAAGACCGTCGCCGTCGGGTCCGCCGTCGGCCTGCACGCCCGCCCCGCCCAGCTGATCGCCGAGGCCGCGGAGGCCCTCGACGCCGAGGTGCTCATCGGACTGCCGGGCGACGACCCGGTCGACGCCAGCTCGTCGCTGATGATCATGACGCTGGGAGCCGGCAACGGTGACATGGTCGAGGTGAGCAGCGACGACCAGGCCGCGCTGGACGCCATCGTCGCGATGGTCGAGCGGGACCTAGACGCGGAGTGACCGCTCGCCGAGGGCCGCACGGGCGAGCTCGCGCGCGTGCACCTCGGCGCTGTCGATGATCGGCAGGGCGCTGTCGTCCGGCCCGACCAGGAGGCCGATCTCGGTGCAGGCGAGGACCACTGCGTCCGCGCCCGCCCCGGCCAGCCCGTCGATCACCTCGACGTACCTGGCCCGGGAGACATCGCGCACGACGCCCTGGGTCAGCTCCTCGAAGACGATCGTGTCGACGACTGCGCGGTCCGCCTCCGGCGGGACGACCACGGAGATCCCGTGTCGCGCGAGCCGGTCGGCGTAGAAGGACTCCTCCATCACCCACCGGGCGCCGAGGATCCCGAGCGTGCGCCAGCCGCGACGCTCGGCCTCGGCGGCGACGGCGTCCGCGATGTGCAGCAGCGGGACGCCGATCGCCGCCTCGACCTCCGGTGCGACCTTGTGCATGAGGTTGGTGCAGATCGCCACCGTCGCGGCGCCGTCCGCCTCGCACCGTCGTGCGGCCTCGGCGAGCAGCGCGGCGGCCCGGTCCCAGTCCCCGGCCACCTGGCACGCCCGGATCTCGGCGAAGTCCAGTGACTGCAGGGTGATCGGCGCCGACGCGTGGCCGCCGCGCGCGGCGGCCACCTCCTCGTTCACGATCCGGTAGTACGTCGCGGTCGAGTGCCAGCTCATGCCGCCGATCAGGCCCAGGGTCTCCATGCCGTCCATGCTGCGCGCCGGAACCGATCCGAGGTAGACGCGAGTTTCCGAAGCCTTCTCTTAGCTGGTCTAATGGCCGGGTGGACCCTCGGCGTGTGCTGCTCTTCCGCACCGTCGCGCGCGCCGGGTCGCTGAGTGCCGCCGCTCGCGACCTCGGCACGACGCAGTCGGCGGTCAGCCAGCAGCTGGCGCAGCTCGAGCGCGAGGCCGGCGGCCCGCTCCTGGTCCGCACCACCCGCGGCACGACGCTGACCGAGGCAGGGGCGACCCTGCTCGCCCGCGCGGACGCCGTCCACAACGCCCTCCACGACGCCCGCGAGGAGCTCAGCGCGCTCGCGGACCTCCGGGCGGGCACCGTCCGGCTCGCGGCGTTCCCCTCCGCCGCGGCCACCCTGGTGCCGACCGCCGTCCGTGCCCTGCACGACCGGCACGCGGGCGTCCAGGTCACGCTGGTCGAGCAGGAGCCGCCCGAGGCGGCGGCCGGCGTCCTCGCCGGCGACGTCGACGTCGCGCTCGTCTTCGGGTACGACGGACCACCCGCCGACGACGGCTCGCTCGCGTGGGTGCCGCTCGGCGTCGAGCCGCTGCACCTGGTCCTCGCCCGGGACGCCGGCGCACCGGCGCGGACGACCCCGACCTGGCTGGCCGCGCAGGACTGGGTGGCGGGGTGCGAGCGCTGCCGCCAGCACCTGGTCGCGAGCTGCCGCACGGCCGGCTTCGAGCCGCGGCTGCTGCACGAGAGCGACGACTACGTGGTCGTCCAGAACCTCGTCGCCCACGGCCTCGGCATCACCGTGCTCCCCCAGCTGGCGCTGACCGCCTTCCGCCACCCCGACGTCGACGCCCGCCCGGCCACCGGCTTCGGCGAGCGGCACGTCGGGATGGTGCACCGGCCGGGCGCCGAGTCGGTGCCCGCCGTCCGCGCGCTGATGGAGCGCCTCCAGGAGGCGGCGGCCGAGGTGCTCAGCCTGCGGAGCGGAGCGCGAGGTAGACCGCGCGCATCCCGACGGCCCGCTCCAGCTCGCGGGTGACGCCGCCGAAGAACTGCGCCCGGTAGTCCTCGTCGGTCACGGTCGAGACCATCAGGTAGAGGCCCGAGAAGGCGGAGAGGAAGACCGACACCTGCAGCAGGGCCTGGTTGAGGTCCATCGAGCTGCCGTCCGTGTTCGTCGTCCAGGCGGTCAGGACCGGCTCGGTCATGATGATCCAGCCGAAGACCATGAGGAAGGCGAAGACCGTCAGCGACAGCAGCACCACCTGCACCGTCTGGACGATCATCAGCACCAGGATGAGGTTCCAGCGCGCGTAGCCGGTCACCTCGGCGTACGCCGCCGGGTCGGCCGTGGGGTCCTCGACGAGCGCGCGGCACGGCTCCTCGAGCGGGGTGCCCCGGCAGGCGCGCAGCAGGAAGGCGTCGTCCACGTCGTCGTCGGTGCGGTCCACCTCCTCGGGGAGGCGCACCAGCAGGAAGAGGATCGCGAGGATCGAGAAGAGCGCGACCACCAGCCACAGCGACGCGACCGAGAGGTTGGACGCGACCTGCCACACCTCGGTGTTGATGAAGAGGAATGTGATCGCGAGCAGCAGCAGGGGCAACGCCCGGGTGGTCATCGGCAGCACCCGCCGCAGGCTGCCGAGGGTGCGACCGAGGCTCCAGGTCACGATCTGGCGGGCGTGCAGCGCGGTGAGGGCGTACCAGAGGACGGCCAGTCCGCCGAGCGCGACCAGCGTGGCCGGCGCGGCGCTGAACTCCCCCGTCGCCCAGGCGAGCACGCCCCCGGCGCCGGCGGCGACCAGCGCGACGAGGACCACGAGCGGCACCGTGCGCTTGAGCCGCAGCGCGTTGCGGACGTCGGCCCGACGCTCGGGCACGAAGTAGGACAGCCCGTGCTGGAGGAACCACTCGTCCGTGGCCGCGAGGGTCTCCGCGCGGGTCACGCGAGCAGCTCGCGGGCCCGGTCGACGTCGTCCTTCATCTGCTCGACCAGCGCCTCGACCGAGGAGAAGGCGACCATCCCGCGCAGCCGCTCGACGAAGCTGACCTCCACCTCGACGCCGTAGAGCTCGAGGTCGGTCCGGTCGAGCACGTAGCTCTCGACGCGACGGTCGCGCACGCCCTCGAAGGTCGGGTTGGTGCCGACACTGATCGCCGCCGGCAGGGTCTCGCCGGTGTCGAGGCGCCGGAGCCGGCCCGCGTAGACCCCGTCGGGCGGGGCCGCGGTCGTCACCGGTGTCGGGACGTTGGCGGTCGGGAAGCCGAGCTCGCGACCGCGCTGGTCGCCGCGGACGACCACGCCGCGCACGGCGTACGGCCGGCCGAGCGCCTCGGCGGCACCGGCGACGTCACCGGCGGCGAGGCTCATCCGGACGTACGTCGAGGACCACACCTGCGGGCCGCCGTCGAGCGGGATCCCCTCGGCGGTGAAGCCGAGCCGCTCCCCCACCTCGCGCAGCGTGGCGACGTCGCCCGAGGCGCGGTTGCCGAAGCGGAAGTTGGCGCCGACGACGACCGTGGCGGCGTGGAGCGTGTCGACCAGCACGCGCCGGATGAAGTCCTCGGGCGACCAGGACGCGACGTCGCGGTCGAAGGGCACCGCCAGCACCGCGTCGGCGCCGGCGTCGCCGAGCAGCTCGGCGCGCACCTCCAGGGTGGTCAGCGTGGTCGGGGCGTGCTCGGGCCGCAGCACCGCCATCGGGTGCGGGTCGAAGGTGACGGCCACGACCTGCAGGCCGCGCTCGTCGGCGATCTCCCGCGCCCGCGTCAGCACGTGCCGGTGGCCGAGGTGCACGCCGTCGAAGTTGCCGATGACCACGGCGGTCGGACCGAGATCGGCCGGGACCTCGTCGAGGGAGCGCCACATCTGCACGGTGGGAGCCTATAAGGCGCTCAGCCGGTGAAGACGGCGACCGCCCGGGCCACGCCGTCACGAGGCTCGTAGAGCGCGAGGAACTCGCCGTCGGGGGCGAAGACCGCGGTCAGCCCGTCGAGGTCGACGTCGAGCGCGCGGCCGACGCGGACGTCGCCGGCCTGCCGGTCGTCGAGCTCACGGGCCGGGAACGCGGCGCGGGCGGCGTCGGCGATCGGCAGCACCGTGAAGGCCTCGGCCAGCTCGTCCACCGTGCGAGCGGCGTCCAGGTCGTAGGGGCCGACCGCCGTGCGCCGCAGCGCCGCGAGGTGGCCGCCGACGCCGAGGCGCGCGCCGAGGTCGCGGGCGATCGCGCGGATGTAGGTGCCGCTGGAGCAGCGCACGGACACGTCGAGCTCCGCGGTCTCGCCGAGCCGGACGTCGTGGACGACGAGCTCGTGGACGGTCACCGGCCGCGCCTTCAGCTCGACCTCCTCGCCGTCGCGCACCCGCTGGTAGGCGCGCTTGCCGCCGACCTTGATCGCCGAGACGGCGGTCGGGACCTGGAGCAGGTCGCCGACGAACTCCGCCGCGGCCGCCCGCACCGTCTCCTCGTCGAGGCCGTCGGTCGCGGCGGTCGCCGTGACCTCGCCCTCGGCGTCGTCGGTGGTGGTGACGACGCCCAGGCGGAGGGTCGCGTCGTACGCCTTCTCGGTGAGCATGAGGTGGCCGAGCAGCCGGGTCGCCCGGTTGACGCCGAGCACCAGCACCCCGGTCGCCATCGGGTCGAGCGTGCCGGCGTGACCGACCTTGCGGGTGCCGGCCAGCCGACGCACCCGGGACACGACGTCGTGCGACGTCATCCCCCCGGCCTTGTCGACGACGACGAGACCGTCGGTCACTCGTCGTCGAGGTCGTCGTCGAGGTCGTCGTCGAGGTCGTCGTCCTCGACCTCGCGCGGCTTCTTGTACGGGTCGGCCTCGCCGGCGTACGTCGTGCCGCGCTGGGCGGCCACGGCGTCGTCCTGCTCCTTGGCCCGGGCCAGCACCTCGTCGAGGTGGCGGGCGCTCTCGGGCAGCGCGTCCGGGATGAAGGCGAGCGTCGGCGCGGTGCGGGTGCCGAGCTGCTTGGCGACCTCGGAGCGGATCAGCCCCTTGGCCGACTCGAGCGCGGCGGCGGTGCTCGCCATCGCGGTCTCGTCGCCGCCGTCCAGGACGGTGTAGAAGATCGTCGCCTGCTGGCTGTCGCCGGTGACGCGCACGTCGGTGACGGTGACGAAGCCGAGCCGCGGGTCCTTGATCCGGCGCTCCAGCATCTCCGCGACGATCACCTGGATCCGGTCGGCGATCTTGCGGACGCGAGGGTTGCTCATGTTCCTACTCTCTCAAACGGCGAGTCGGGGGGGGGGGGGGGCCCCCGGGGGGGGGGGGGGGGCCGGACCGGCGCGCGGCCCACACGGGGCCGGGGGGGGC
>NZ_JAIQZJ010000022.1 GCF_020073815.1 Nocardioides mangrovi | reverse complement strand
CTACACAGCCTCACCCGCCCCGGGGGGGGGGGCCCCCCCCGCCCCCGCCGGCCGCCCCCCCCCCCCCCCCCCGACTCGGCAGTGCTCACATCAGGAGCGCGGGATCTCCCGCATCTCGAAGGCCTCGACGACGTCGCCTTCCTTGATGTCCTGGAAGTTGCGCAGCACCAGACCGCACTCGAAGCCCTCGCGGACCTCGGACGCGTCGTCCTTCTCGCGGCGCAGCGACTGCAGGTCGAGGTTGTCGGCGACGACGGCGCCGTCGCGGATCACCCGGACCTTCGCGTTGCGTCGGATCAGGCCGCTGGTGACCATGCAACCGGCGATGTTGCCGATCTTGGACGAGCGGAAGATCGCGCGGATCTCGGCCTGGCCGAGGGTGTGCTCCTCGTACTCCGGCTTGAGCATGCCCTTGAGCGCGGCCTCGATCTCCTCGATGGCCTGGTAGATGACGGTGTAGTACCGGATCTCCACGCCCTCGCGGTCGGCCAGCTCCGTCGCCTTGCCCTGCGGGCGGACGTTGAAGCCGATGATGATCGCGTCGGAGGCAGCGGCCAGGTCGACGTTGGTCTCGGTGATCGCACCGACACCGCGGTCGATGACCCGCAGGCTGACCTCGTCGCCGACGTCGATCTTCGCCAGCGCGTCCTCGAGCGCCTCGACCGAACCGGACACGTCGCCCTTGAGGATGAGGTTGAGCTCCTGGCTCTCGCCCTTCTCCATGGAGGCCATGAAGTCCTCGAGGGTACGGCGCACGCGGCGCTTGGCCTGCATGGCCGCCCGCTCGCGGGCCTCGCGCTTCTCGGCGATCTGACGAGCCATCCGGTCGTCCTCGACGACGATGAAGTTCTGGCCCGCCCCGGGGACGGCGCTCAGACCGAGCACCATCGCCGGACGCGACGGACCCGCCTCGTCCAGCTCGTTGCCGTACTCGTCGAGCATCGCGCGGACGCGGCCGTGGGCCGGACCGGCGACGATCGAGTCACCGACGTGCAGCGTGCCGCGCTGGACCAGGATGGTCGCGACGGGGCCGCGGCCACGGTCGAGGTGCGCCTCGATGACCAGACCCTGCGCGTCCCGGTCGGGGTTGGCGCTGAGGTCGAGCGACGCGTCGGCGGTCAGCACGATCGCCTCGAGCAGCTTGTCGAGGTTGAGCTCGGACTTGGCCGAGACGTCGACGAACATCGTGTCGCCGCCGTACTCCTCGGGCACCAGGCCGTACTCGGTCAGCTGGCCACGGACCTTGGTCGGGTCCGCCTCCGGCTTGTCGATCTTGTTGACCGCGACCACGATCGGGACGCCGGCCGCCTTGGCGTGGTTGAGCGCCTCGACGGTCTGCGGCATCACACCGTCGTCGGCGGCGACCACGAGGACCGCGATGTCCGACGACTGCGAACCACGGGCACGCATGGCGGTGAACGCCTCGTGACCCGGGGTGTCGATGAAGGTGATCTTGCGGTCGTTGCCGTCGACGTCGGTGTGCACCTGGTAGGCACCGATGTGCTGGGTGATGCCACCGGCCTCGCCCGCGACGACGTTGGCGTTGCGCAGCGCGTCGAGGAGCTTGGTCTTTCCGTGGTCGACGTGACCCATGACGGTGACGACCGGCGGTCGCGGCTCGGCGTACTCCGAGTCGTCCTCGTCGTCGCCGAACTCGACGTCGAAGGACTCGAGCAGCTCGCGGTCCTCGTCCTCCGGGGACACGACCTGGACGACGTAGTTGAGCTCCTCACCGAGCAGCTCGAGCGTCTCGTCGTTGACCGACTCGGTGGCGGTCACCATCTCGCCGAGGCTGAAGAGCATCTGCACCAGCGAGGCGGCGTCGACGTTGATCTTCTCGGCGAAGTCGGTCAGCGAGGCGCCACGCGGCAGGCGGACCGTCTCGCCGTTGCCCTTGCGGACGCGGATGCCGCCGATCGTCGGGGCCTCCATGGCCTCGAACTCCTGGCGACGCGCCCGCTTGGACTTGCGGCCACGACGCGACGGACCGCCGGGGCGACCGAACGCACCCTGGGTCTGGCCACGCTGGCCGGGGCGACCGCCACCGGGACGGCCACCGCCGGCGGGGCCGAAGCCACCGCCACCGGGACGACCCGGAGCACCGCCACCCGGGCCACCACGACCCGGAGCGCCCGGACGGCCGGGGGCACCGCCACGGCCCGGAGCACCGGGACGTCCGGGACCACCGGCGCGACCGCCGGGGCCACCGCCGAACGCAGCCGGGGACTTCGGCATCATCGCCGGGTTGGGGCGCGGCATGCCCGGGCGACCCGGGGCGCCGCCACCGGCCGGCGGACGCGGCGGGCGGTTGTCGCCGCCACCGGTCGTCGGCTCGGGGCGACCGGCCGGTGCGGGCCGACGGCCCATGCCCTGGCTGGACGCGAACGGGTTGTTGCCGGGGCGCGGGGCGCCGGGGCGACCGACCGGACGCGGAGCCGGGGACGGCGCCTTCGGGGACGCCGGGGCGTCCGCGGCGGCGGCCGGAGCCTCGGGCTCGGCCGGCGGCTCGTCGGCCTTGGGCGCGGGCTTGGGGCCGGGTCGGGGACCGGGCGCGGCCTTCTTCGCCGGCGCCGGGACCTCCACCTCGGCGGCTGCTGCGGGCTCGGCGGGAGCGGGGGCCGCGGGGGCCTCCGGCTCGGCGACCGGAGCCGCGGCGGCGGGCGCCTCGGGCTCGGCGGGAGCGGCGGCCTTCTTGGCCGGTGCCTTCTTCGCGGGCGCCGGCTTGGCCGGTGCCTCGGCGGGGGCGGCGGAGCCGGCCGTGTCGGCCTTCAGCTTGTCGCCGTACTCCTTGCGGAAACGCATCTCCGCGGGGAGCTCGACGGTGGAGCTCGCCGACTTGACGAACTCCCCCATCTCCTTGAACTTCTCGAGAACGAACTTGCTCTCGACGCCGAACTCCTTGGCGAGTTCGTGAACTCGGGTCTTAGCCACGCTTCTCCTTCTGGCCTCGAACCCGAATCCGGGGGAACTCGAGACCGTTAGTGGGTGTGCACGCTCATCGCGAAGTACTCATCGAGTGCTCATGAGCTGCTGCTCCAGTTTCTGTCGGTCAACGGTTGGTCTGTCCGTGAGTCGAGGTAGTCCCCCACCGGTGCGCTGGAGAGCCCGGTCGTGACCCGAAGGGCCCGGCCGAACGCCTTCCGGCGTACCGCGAGGTCGTAGCACTCCGACGTGGGGTGCAGGTGCGCTCCCCGGCCGGGTGCGGTGGCTGTCGGATCGGGCACGACGGCCGGCTGGCCGAGCGGGTCCGAGCCGGCGGTCACCCGCAACAACTCAGCTTTGGCGGCCCGCTTCCGGCATCCCACGCAGGTCCGGACGGGTCCGGGGCATGCGGATGAGATCTGTTCACGCGCCACTACGACAACCCTACCCCCATCGGACCACTACTCCGAACCGGGGCGAGCGCCCTACTGTCGACGGGTGGGTGTCTTCTCCGAGGTGTTCGCCGACGAGTTCGACGGTGCGGACCTCGATCGGAGCACCTGGCTGCCGGCCTACCTCCCGGCGTGGAGCTCAACCTCCGCCAGCGCCGCGACGTACGCCGTGCACAACGGCTCGCTCACCCTCTCCATTCCCCCGGAGCAGGGCCTGTGGTGCGCGGGCGACCACGAGCCGCCCCTGCGGGTGTCCGGCATCCAGTCCGGCACCTGGTCAGGCCCGGTCGGGAGCACCCGCGGGCAGCAGCGCTACCGCGAGGGGCTGACCGTGCGGGAGGAGCAGCCGCGCCTCGAGGGCTGGCTGCCCTCCTCCGGACGCGTCGAGATCCGGTGCGCGATGAGCCTCTCGCCGCGGTCGATGGCCGCGATGTGGCTCAGCGGCTTCGAGGACGACCCGGCGCAGGAGCAGTGCGGCGAGCTGTGCGTCGTCGAGGTCTTCGGCAAGGACCTGCGGCCGGGGTCGGCCGAGGTCGGGATCGGCGTCAAGGCCTTCCGCGACCCCGCGCTGCGCCAGGACTTCGCGGCGCCGCGGGTCGAGGTCGACGTCGCCGAGATGCACACGTACGCCGTCGACTGGGACGCCGACACGGCGGTCTTCACCGTGGACGACGAGGTCGTCCGGCGGTGCGCCGGCCCGCCGACGTACCCGCTGCAGGTGATGGTCGCGGTCTTCGACTTCCCGGCGTGG
>NZ_JAIQZJ010000021.1 GCF_020073815.1 Nocardioides mangrovi | reverse complement strand
ACCAGGCCCTGCAACTCTCAGCCAGGTCGTCCCCGAAGAGCGACTCGCTCAGCTCGGCAGTGACCCAGCAGACCCGGGGTGCAGACAAGACGATTCGCCTCGTCCACCCCCAGGGTCAACCAGTGAGAGCCCTCAGCTGCCGAGGAGCGCGTCCGTCCGCTCCACCTCGGCGTCGAGCTCGCGACGCTCCGCGGGCGTCAGGTCGCGCAGCAGCTCCACGATCTCCACCCGGTCGTCGACCACCCGCCACAGACCCTCCAGCATCCCGTCCACCAGGACCACCATCGCGACCCCGCCGTTGGCGCCCATCCAGTGACGGCGCTTGTCGGGGGCGGTGACACGGTCGCGGTCGGCGTGGGAGAGCCAGACGTTGTCGTAGGTGCCGAGCAGCCGCACCGGCGCGGGTGCGTCCTCGTCCTCCAGGACGCCGTCGGCGACGTCGTAGAGCGTGCGGCCGCGCTCGTCCTCGTGGCGGGTCAGGTCCTCCATCCCGGCGAGCACGGGACCGAGGCGGGTCACCCCGGACCACGCCGTCATGTCGGCGGCGCCCGCCGGGCCGAACGCGCGCAGGTAGCGGCGCACCAGCTCCGGGAGGTCCGGGGCGGCCGGCTCCTCGCCGAGCCAGCGGCCCAGGTGGTCGTAGGAGATCCCGCCCGGTGCGTGCCAGCCCCCGCGCGGCGGCAGCTGCACCAGGGGGACGACGCCGCGCGCGAGCACGCCGAGGTCGGAGGCAGGTACGTCGGGCAGTTGCTCGGCGAGCGCGGTGGAGAGCTCGCGCTGGGTGACCGCACCGTCGGCGAGCGCCTCGTCGACCGCCGCCTCCAGGGCGAGCCGGTCGACGGGCGCGTGGTGGCGCAGCACCTTGTCGAGCGCGGGCTGCGTCCACGGCCGGAGCGCGAGGGCGTCGGCGGCGGTGTGCAGGTGGATGGTGCCGCGCAGGGTCAGCAGCCGGACCAGGCTGCGGTCCTCGAGACCCCGCGCGACGTCGTACGGGTCGAAGGAGCGGAGCCGCGCGTGCAGCCCGACGTACGGCGGGAGCACCTCCTGCGCCTGCACCCCGACGAGGTGCTCGACCAGGTCGGCGGCCGTGAGGTCGCTGCGCTCGAGGAGGTGCTGGCGGCGCAGCAGGGTCCGGTTGAGCCGGCGGTGAGTGAGGATCACCCGACCGTGAACTCCTTGGTGTCGACGGTCGGACCGGCGCCCTCGCCGCCCGACGGGTCGTCGGTGCTCGCGACGAACGTGTAGGTCCCGGCGTCGAGGTCGCTCACGTCGATGTCGGTCGACCACGGGTAGAGCTTGTCCATCCAGCCCGCGGCGGTGGCCGAGCCGTCCTTGACGGTGTCGCCGCCGGCGTCCTGGATCCGCCACACCACGTTGGCCTCGAAGGAGCTGCCGACGCCGGACGCGTGCAGCGTGCCGGACACGCTCTGGTCGGTCTCGGGGGAGGTGACGCTCATCAGCGCGAGCGTCCTGATCGGGTCGGCCTCGGAGAAGCCGTCCTCGGACGCGACCCCGAAGATCTGGGTCTGGTTGCCGTCGCCGTCGGTGAAGACCACCGGGCTCCGTCGCTGCAGCACGCCCTGCACGGTGTAGACGATCTGCTGGATCGCCATCAGCGCGTCGCGCTCGCTCATGCCGTCCGGCAGCCGGGTCCAGGAGTCGTCGGGGAGCGGGACGACGATCTGCTCGTCGTACGTGATGTCGCCGAAGGTGCCTGCGGGCAGCAGCGTGCCGTAGTCGGGGTCGAGCGCGTCGCCGGACGCGGCGAGGCTGAGCGCGGCGCCGGCCGAGCCGTCGGCGGCGACCTTGCGGAACTCGCGGTAGAGCCGCGTCCCCTGCGGCGTGTCGCCGACGAAGTAGACCGGGACGGTCGTGGTGTCCCCGCTGTCGTCGCTGCCACCGTCGTCACCCGCGTCGTCGGTCGCGCCGCCGTCCGTCGCCCTGGTGTGGTGCTTCGTCGGCCCGCTGGCCGGGCTCTGGTCGTCGCCCGAGTCGTTGCATCCCGCCAGCCCGCCCGCGGCCAGCAGGGAGGTGGTGAGGACGACGGCGAGCCGGGTACGACGGGTCATGGGCCAATCCTCCCGGTCCGGTGCCGGTCTGGCCGGGTGATCGGCCGCGTGTCGACGTCGTTCGGTCTACCCTCGGCCCAGAGGACCAGGAGGAGACGTGGCGGACTGCCTGTTCTGCAAGATCGTGGCGGGGGAGATCCCCGGCGAGGTCGTGCACACCACCCAGCGGACGATCGCGTTCCGCGACATCAACCCGCAGGCGCCCCTGCACGTGCTCGTGGTGCCGCGCGACCACTACGCCAACGCCGCCGAGCTGGCCGCGGGCGACCCGGCCGCGTCCGCCGAGCTGGTCACGACCGCCGCGGCCGTCGCGACCGCCGAGGGGTACGACGACTACCGGATCGTCTTCAACACCGGCGCCGGTGTCGGCCAGACCGTGTTCCACACCCACCTGCACCTCCTCGCAGGACGCTCCATGACCTGGCCGCCGGGATGAACCGCTCGCTGCGGAGGCTCGGGGCACTCGTCGGCGCGCTCGTGCTCGCCCTTCCGCTGGCCGGCTGCGTCCAGGAGGACGCGGACCGCCGTACCGGCTCGCCGGTCGAGATCCTCAACCCCGTCGACCCGCCCGAGGTCCAGGCCAGCCAGCTTGCGGCGATCGAGCCCGGCAAGCTGCTGCCACTGCGCGACGGCGAGCACCGGATGACGGTGACGATGCCGGAGGACTACACGCCCTCGGCGCCCAACGGCGTCGGCACCGACGACTACCGCTGCTTCCTGCTCGACCCGAAGCTGACGAAGGACACCTGGCTCACCGGCACCAACGTGCTGCCCGGCAACCCGGACGTCGTCCACCACGTGATCCTCTTCCGCGTCCCGCCCGAGCAGGTCGCCGAGGCCGAGGCCAAGGACGCCGAGACTCCCGACGAGGGCTGGACCTGCTTCGGCGGCACCGGCCTCGACGGCGAGTTCACCAACGTCGACGACGCCGGCTGGCTCGGCGCCTGGGCGCCCGGCGGCGACGAGGTGAAGACCAAGGACGGCTACGGCACCCGCATGGAGGCCGGCTCGCGGATCGTCATGCAGGTCCACTACAACCTGCTCAAGGGAGCGGCACCCGATCGCTCCAGCACGCAGATCCGGTGGATGAACGGCAACCGCGACCTCACCGCACTGCACACCTACCTGCTCCCGGCCCCGGTCGAGCTGCCCTGCCGGCCCGGCCACGACGAGTCGCCGCTGTGCGACCGGGACGCAGCGGTGGCGGACGTGATGGCGCGCTTCGGCGACGCCGGCAACACCAACACCCTGCTGCACCTGCTCTGCAACACCGACGTGAAGCCGTCCAACACCACCTCGTGCACCCGCACCATCGGGCGTCCCATGCAGGTGATCGGGGTGGCCGGCCACATGCACCTGCTCGGTCGCAAGATCAAGGTCGAGACCAACCCGGGCACCGACCACGCCCGGACCATCCTCGACATCCCGATCTGGGACTTCGACAACCAGGGCACCAAGCCGATCGATCCCGTCGTGCTCCAGCCCTTCGACACGGTCAAGGTCACCTGCCAGCACCAGCAGTGGTTGCGCGACCGGCTGCCGGCGTTCCAGGGACAGGACGAGCGCTACGTGATCTGGGCCGAGGGGAGCACCGACGAGATGTGCCTGGGCATCCTCCAGGTCGCGTACCTCGACGACTAGCCGACGCTCGGGCTGCGGCGCTCGACGAAGACGACGTCACGCCACTGCCCGGCCATCGGACCGTGCGTCATCCGACCGACGCGCGCCCGGACGCCGACCTCGCGGAAGCCGCACGCGCGGTGCAGCGCGAGGCTCGCGGTGTTCTCCGGGAAGATCCCGGACTGGATGGTCCAGATCCCCGCCGCCTCGGTCGACTCGACGAGGGCGGTGAGCAGTCGGCGGCCGACGCCCTGGCCTTGGACCGCCGGGTCGACGTAGACCGAGTGCTCGACGACGCCGGCGTAGACGCAGCGGTCCGAGACCGCGGAGGCGGCGACCCAGCCGAGCACGCGGTCCCCGTCGACCGCGACGTGACGCTGCGCGGGCAGCTTGCCGGCGTCGAAGTGCTCCCAGGTCGGGGGCTCGGACTCGAAGGTCGCGTGCCCCGTCGCGATGCCGGCGAGGTAGAGGCGCTCGACCCCGGGCCAGTCCTCGGCGGTCAGCGCGCGCACGATCATGCCGTCAGCTCTCCGACGAGGGTCTCGATGCGACGGCGGATCTCGTCGCGGATCGGCCGCACCGCCTCGATGCCCTGGCCCGCCGGGTCGTCGAGCACCCAGTCCTCGTAGCGCTTGCCGGGGTAGAAGGGGCACTCGTCGCCGCAGCCCATCGTGATGACGACGTCGGCCTCCTGCACCGCGGCGTCGGTGAGGAGCTTGGGCTGCTCGGCGGCGATGTCGATGCCCTCCTCGGCCATCGCGGCCACGGCGACCTGGTTGACCTGGTCCGCGGGCTGCGAGCCCGCCGAGAGGACCTCGACCCGGTCGCCCGCGAGGTGCTGGAGGTAGCCGGCGGCCATCTGCGAGCGGCCGGCGTTGTGGACACACACGAAGAGCACGGTGGGAACGGACATCACGCCTCCTGCGGGGTGGGGTGGAGCAGCAGGACGAGGCCGGCGCCGAGCGCCCCGCCGACGAGCTGCATGAGGACGAAGGCCGGGACCGAGGCCGGCTCGATGCCGGCGAACGTGTCGGAGAACATCCGCGCGACGGTCACGGCCGGGTTGGCGAAGCTCGTCGAGCTGGTGAACCAGTACGCCGCCGCGATGTAGCCACCGACGGCGAACGCGACGGTCTCGATGCGCGGCGAGCGGAGCGCGCCGAAGACGACCAGCACCAGGCCGAGCGTGGCGACGACCTCCGCGAGCAGCTGGCCCGAGCCTCCGCGCTCGTGCGCGGAGATGCTGACGGCGTCGAGCTCGAACATCAGGTTGGCGACGACCGCGCCGAGGACCCCGCCGGCCACCTGAGCGACGACCAGGGTGGCGGCGGTCGTCGTGTCGACCCGCCCGAGGGCCCGCTCGACCAGGGTGACCACGGGGTTGAACGACGCCGAGACGGGCTGCAGCGCGAGGATGAGCGCCACGAGGACGGCGCCCGTGGCCAGGCTGTTCTCGAGCAGCTGGAGGCCGATGTCGTCCGGGGAGAGGCGCGCGGCGGCGATGCCGGACCCGATCACGCCTCCCACGAGGAACGCCGTACCGACGAGCTCGGCGAGGCCGCGGCGCAGGAGCGGGGTCACGCGGTGACGCCCCCGAGCAGCGTCGCGAGGTCGCCGAGGGCGGCGGTGTTGACGCGGTAGTAGACCCACACGCCGCGCTTGTCGCGGTCGAGGAGCCCGGCCTCGTGGAGCAGCTTGAGGTGGTGGCTGATCGTGGGCTGCGAGAGGTCGAAGGCGTCGCCCAGGTCGCAGACGCAGGCCTCCCCGTCGGCGTGCGACGCGACCAGGGAGAGCAGGCGGAGCCGGACCGGGTCGGCGATCGCCTTGACCAGCGGCGCGATCCGCTCGGCAGCCTCGGCGGTGAGCGGCTCACGGGTGACGGGGGAGCAGCACGCGACCGCCTCGACCGGCGTCAGCTCGAGGAGAGACTTCGACATGCGTCGATATTGACAGATCCCGATGTCTGGGTCCAGTCTCATACATCGAAGTTCATCTATGTCTCAGGAGGAACCATGTCCCGACTCCAGCTGGCCCTCAACGTCGACGACATCGACGCGGCGGTCGACTTCTACGCCACGCTCTTCGACACCCCGCCGGCCAAGCGTCGTCCGGGCTACGCCAACTTCGCGGTCGAGAACCCGCCCCTCAAGCTCGTGCTCTTCGAGAACGCCGGCGCCACCGGCACGCTCAACCACGTCGGCGTCGAGCGGATGTCGATGGAGGAGGTCCAGGCCGAGGCCGACCGCCTCGAGGCGGCAGGCCTGACGCTCGACGTCGAGGGCGACGTCGTCTGCTGCTACGCCCGCCAGGACAAGCACTGGGTGACCGGTCCCGACGGCCAGCGGTGGGAGAACTACGTCGTCCTGGCCGACGCGCACCCCGAGCTCGAGGGACGGTCCGAGGAGGAGCTCACCCAGCTCGAGTGCGCCGCCGACGAGGCCGCGGGCGGCTGCTGCTCGGGCTTCCAGAACGCCGAGCCTCAGAACACGTAGCGCAGGCGCAGCACCGCGAAGACCACGGGCAGACCGAAGACCACGAGCATCGCCCAGGCGGTGATCCGGTGGAACGGCTTGGCCGGGTCGAGGGTGCCGGCGAAGTCGAGGAGGGCCCCGTCGGGCACGTGGTGGGTCAGCCCCATCCGGCGGGCCTCCTCGGGGAGGTGGTGGCCGGGGAACCAGGCCGGGGTCAGCTCGGGATCGTCCGGGTCCGGGTCCTCGTCCCACTCGTCGTACGTCTCGACCTCCCTCATTCCGCCACGCTACCGGGACCGACGCCGTCCGGGCGCTCGTCCGAACCGCGCAATTGCGCTGTTCTGACGGCGAATCTGCCCGAGCACTGTCCGAACCGCGCAATTGCGCTGCTTGGCACGGCGATCAGCCCCGCCTCCGCCGGTCGGCAACTCGCTGGGCCGCCGACCGCGGCTCCCGTAGCATGGATGTCGCTCAACCACCCGACAGAGAGGTCGCCCGCCCGGGCATCCATGACTGACAGCAACCCCCAGGGAGCACCCGCCAACGCCACCCGGCACACGGTCGTGGTCCCGACGAGCATCAACATGGTCAGCCTCCTCGGCCCCGGCGACGAGTACCTCGGGATCATCGAGGGCGCCTTCGACGCCGAGATCCACGTCCGCGGCAACCGGATCACCCTGCGCGGCGAGCCCGGCGAGGTCGCCCTCGCCGAGCGGCTGCTCGACGAGCTGGTCTCGATCATCCGCACCGGTCAGGGCATCACGTCCGAGACCGTCGAGCGGGTCCACGCGATGCTGCGCGCCGAGACGACCGAGCGCCCGGCCGACGTGCTGAGCCTCAACATCCTCAGCAACCGCGGCCGCTCGATCCGGCCCAAGACGCTCAACCAGAAGCGGTACGTCGACTCGATCGACAAGCACACCATCACCTTCGGCATCGGCCCGGCCGGCACCGGCAAGACCTACCTGGCGATGGCCAAGGCCGTGCAGGCCCTGCAGTCGAAGAACGTCAACCGGATCATCCTGACCCGGCCTGCGGTCGAGGCGGGGGAGCGGCTCGGCTTCCTGCCCGGCACGCTCAGCGAGAAGATCGACCCCTACCTGCGGCCGCTCTACGACGCGCTGCACGACATGATCGACCCGGACACGATCCCCAAGCTGCTGGCGGCCGGGACGATCGAGGTGGCGCCGCTGGCCTACATGCGCGGCCGCACCCTCAACGACTCCTTCATCATCCTCGACGAGGCGCAGAACACCACCCCCGAGCAGATGAAGATGTTCCTGACCCGCCTGGGCTTCGGCTCCAAGATCGTGGTCACCGGCGACGTCACCCAGGTCGACCTGCCGGGTGGCACCAAGTCCGGTCTCCGGGTGGTCGAGGAGATCCTCGACGGGGTGGAGGACCTCTCCTTCAACCGGCTCACCAGCCACGACGTCGTCCGGCACCGGCTGGTCGGCAAGATCGTCGCGGCGTACGACGAGTTCGACGCGCGCGCCGAGCTGAAGAAGACCACGACCCAGGGCGGCCGCGCGTGAGCATCGAGGTCCTCAACGAGTCGGGGCGCGACCTCGACGTCAAGCAGCTGGCGGCGCTGAGCCGGTTCGTGATGGACCGGATGCGCGTGCACCCGCTCGCCGAGCTCTGCATCAAGGCCGTCGACGAGCCGACCATCGCCCAGCTCAACGAGCAGTGGATGGAGAAGGAGGGCCCGACCGACGTGCTCGCCTTCCCGATGGACGAGCTGCGGCCCGGCATGGTCGACGAGGATCCCGAGGAGGGCGTCCTCGGCGACCTCGTCCTCTGCCCCGACGTCGCGGAGCGCCAGGGCGCGACCGCCGGCCACGGCACCGAGGCCGAGATCGAGCTGCTCACCGTCCACGGCATCCTGCACCTGCTCGGCTACGACCACGCCGAGCCGGAGGAGCACAAGGAGATGTTCGGCCTCCAGGACGAGCTCCTCGCCGCCTGGCGCTCGACCACCGCCTGATGAACGGTCACGACGTCTGGCTGCTGGTGGCGGCGGCCGCTCTCGTCGCGCTCGCCGGACTCTTCTCCGCCGCGGACGCCGCGCTCTCGACGTTCTCGCGCGCCCGGGCCGAGGAGCTCCAGTCGGAGGGCCGCGCCGGGGCCACCCGCCTCGTCGCGCTGCTCGACGACCCGCCGCGCTACCTCAACACCGCGCTGATGCTGCGGCTGCTGTGCGAGATCGCCGCCATCGTCCTGGTCACCCAGGTCATGCACGGCGTGTACGACGGCTCCTGGTGGCCGGCCGTGCTGACCACGATCGGCATCATGCTGGTCGTCTCGTTCGTCGCGATCGGCGTCGCCCCCCGCACCGTCGGCCGCCAGCACTCCGAGCGCGTCGCCCTGGCCTCGGCCGCGCCGCTCGCCGCGGTCACCGCCGTCCTGGGCCCGATCCCGCGCCTGCTCATCCTGGTCGGCAACGCGCTGACCCCGGGCAAGGGCTTCCGCGAGGGCCCGTTCTCGACGGAGACCGAGCTGCGCGAGCTCGTCGACCTCGCCGAGGCCTCGGCGGTCATCGAGTCGGGTGAGCGCCGGATGATCCACTCGGTCTTCGAGCTCGGCGACACCATCGCCCGCGAGGTGATGGTCCCGCGCACCGACGTGGTCTACATCGAGCGCCACAAGAACCTCCGCCAGGCCATGTCGCTCTTCCTGCGCAGCGGCTTCTCCCGGGTCCCGGTCATCGGCGAGAACCTCGACGACGTCCTGGGCGTCGCCTACCTCAAGGACATCGTGCGCCGCGACTTCGAGGCGCCCGACGTGGAGTTCACCCAGCGCATCGAGGAGATGATGCGCCCCGCCCACTTCGTCCCCGACTCCAAGCCCGTCGACGCGCTGCTCTCCGAGATGCAGGCGATGCGGCAGCACATCGCCGTGGTCGTCGACGAGTACGGCGGCACCGCCGGCCTGGTCACCATCGAGGACGTCCTCGAGGAGATCGTCGGCGAGATCACCGACGAGTACGACGAGGAGGAGGTCGAGGTCGAGACCCACGACGACGGCAGCGTCCGGGTCTCCTCCCGCTACCCGATCGACGACCTCGACGAGATCTTCGGCTTCGACGTCGAGGAGGAGGACGTCGACAGCGTCGGCGGCCTGATGGCCAAGCACCTCGGCCGGGTCCCGATCCCCGGCTCCCACGTCGAGGCCCACGGCCTCCGCTTCGAGGCCGAGGCCGCCACCGGCCGCCGCAACCGGATCGGCACCGTCCTCATCTCGAGGGTCCCGGTGCCCGACGACGACCAGGAGGACGGCGATGACTGAGCTCTCCGCCGAGGACAGGAAGCTGGTCACCCTGGCCCGCGCCACCCGTGCCCGCACCGGCGCCGCCGAGGGCGCCGCCGTCCGCGACTCCGACGGCCGCACCTATGCCGCCGCCACCGTCGACCTGCCCTCGCTGCGGGTCTCCGCCCTCGGCGTCTGCGTGGCGATGGCCGTCGCCTCCGGCTCGCAGGGCCTCGAGGCCGCCGTCGTCCTCACCTCCGCCGACGTCGTCTTCCCCGACGACCTCGCCGCGATCCGCGACTTCGCCGGCACCGGCGTCGTGGTCCACCGCGGCGACGTCAGGGGTTCGCTCCTGGAGACGACCGCGTCATAGCCTTCCCCCGACGCCGTCACGTCGGCGTCGATCTCATCTCGGGGGAACTCCACATGCACGTCCGATCCGTCCTGCTCGCTGCCGCCGTCGCCCTCGCGGGCCTCGCCGTCGTCCCGGCCGCCCACGCCGACGACACCGACCTCAGCGCCATTCCCGCGCCGACCGTCACCTGGCCCGACCAGACCAACATCGGCGGCGACAACCCGCCGTACGTCATCCACGTCGAGGACACCGATGACCCCGCCGCGGCGGACACCCAGCTCGGCGTCGGGACGGACGGACTGTCCAGATGGATCGACAGCCACGGGGACACCACGCTCACCCTGAACACCGACTACGACGGCCCGCTCCACATCTATCGGTGTGCCGGGTGGAGCAGCGAGTGCGTCGACACCGGTGTGGCGTCGCCTCCGGTGTCCATCCACGGGGCGTTCAACCTCGACCTCGACGTGCCCGACCACCTTCTCGGCGGAAGCGACGACGTCCTCGGCGTCGTGGTGCGCGGCGCTCCGGCAGGCGCGTACCGGTTCGACTGGTGGATCGAGGAGTCGCCGTCGGTCGGGGGATCCCAGATCCCGGTCGAGCTGACGGGCGAGCCTGCGACCGGGAGCGTCAGCGCTGACGTCGCCGACCTGCCCGAGGGCACGTACCACCTGATCGGGCGGCTCCGGAAGCACTACGACGGCTACGGCGACGCCTTCAGCCTCGAGACCCGTGTGCAGTTCCAGATCGACCGGACCGCTCCCTCGGTCCCTGACGTGGTCCTGTCCACCGACGTCATCTACCCCGAGCGCGACGGCTACCTCGACACGACCAGGCTGACGGCTCGCTCGAGCGAGAACCACCTGCACTTCGAGGTGCTGGACCGGTCCGGTGCCGTGGTCTACCGGTCGACCGAGGGCTTCGCCAAGCTCTTCCGCTCCTGGAGGGGCGTAGCCGACGACGGCACCGCCCTCGAGCCCGGGAAGTACGCCGTACGTCTGGTCGTCGTCGACAAGGCCGGGAACGTGGCGACCGGGCGCGTCGCGACCGTCGCCATCCGCGAGGGGCGGATGGTCACCCGGACGAAGACCTTCTCCGTGTCGGCGGCCGGCTCGATGATCGACCAGTCGGTCGGCGCGTGCTCCGAGCTCCGGCGACCGGGGTCGCGGGGCTGGCAGGGCTCCCTGGGCTACGCCACCAACGTGACGTGCAACCGCAGCACCCGGCAGAGCATCGCGTTGAGCGTGCACCGCATGCGCCTGCCGGCGGCCGTTTCCTACACGAAGCTCGCACTCGGAGCCTACGGCGGCGCGGCCTCCTCGGTGCCGACCTCGCGGCTCCGGCTGGAGCTCTTCGACCCGGAGCGTGGCCCGCAGGGGGCGTGGGCCAATCACGGCCTGGGGTGGCACTGGCTGCACAGCGGCCGCGCGACCCACTACCTCTACGGCCGGCACGCGAATCTCGTCTACTGGCGCGCGTACACAGGTGCGGGTGCGTCGTACGACATCCGGACGTTCTCGATCCGCCTCACCTACCAGGCGATCAAGGTGTGATTGCGGAGACACTCTCCGCGTAGCGAGGGTCGGCAACACACGCGACACGCGAGAGGAGTAAGTTCCTCGGATGTGAGTCTGCGTGGTTGGGAAGCACACGAGGCGGCCGTCGGCCGCCTACGTGCGTCGTACGCCGAGATCCCGGCCGGTGCGCCGGTCCGGCTGGCGAAGAAGACCACCAACCTCTTCCGCCCTCGTGCCGCCACCACGGCCCCGGGACTCGACGTCTCCGGCCTCGACGGGGTCATCGCGATCGACGCGTTCGCGCAGACCGCCGACGTGCAGGGCGTGTGCACCTACGAGGACCTCGTCGACGCGACGCTCCCGCACGGCCTGATCCCGTACGTCGTCCCGCAGCTGCGCACGATCACCCTCGGCGGCGCGGTCACCGGCCTCGGCATCGAGTCGACCAGCTTCCGCAACGGGCTGCCGCACGAGTCGGTGCTCGAGATGGACGTCTTCACCGGCGCTGGTGAGGTCGTCACCTGCTCGCCCGAGGTCAACAGCGACCTGTTCGACGCCTTTCCCAACTCCTACGGCTCGCTCGGCTACGCCACCCGGCTGAAGATCCGGCTCGAGCCGGTCCCGTCGTACGTCGCGCTGCGGCACGTCCGCTTCGACGACGCCGGGCTGCTCGCCAAGACCGCGGCCGACATCGCCGACTCGGGCGAGCACGAGGGCGTTCGGGTCGACGGGATGGACGGCGTCGCCTTCGCGCCGGGGGAGTACTACCTGACCCTCGCCACCTGGCAGGAGGAGCCGGGTGCGACGAGCGACTACACCGGCCAGGACGTCTTCTACCGGTCGATCCAGCAGCGGGAGACCGACCTGCTCTCGATGTACGACTACCTCTGGCGCTGGGACACCGACTGGTTCTGGTGCTCGGGCGCGTTCGGCGCGCAGAACCCGACGATCCGCCGCTTCTGGCCGAAGCGCTGGCGGCGCTCGGACGTCTACATGAAGCTGCTCGGCCTCGACCGGCGCTTCTCGATCGCCGATCGGCTCGACCGCCGGGCCGGCCGGCCGCAGCGCGAGCGGGTCATCCAGGACATCGAGGTGCCCGTCGAGCGGCTGCCCGAGTTCCTCGAGTGGTTCGACGACGCGATCGGCATGCGCCCGGTCTGGCTCTGCCCGTGCCGGGCCGAGCGCGACTGGCCGACCTACCCGCTCGAGCCGGACCGGCTCTACGTCAACGTCGGCTTCTGGGGGACCGTCCATGTCGGCCCCGAGGCGGTCGACGCCCCGCGCAACCGCGCGATCGAGCAGAAGGTGCACGAGCTCGACGGCCACAAGTCGCTCTACAGCGAGGCCTTCTACGACCGTGCGACCTTCGACGAGCTGTACGACGGCGCCAATCTCGCCGCCGTGAAGGGTCGCTACGACCCGCAGGACAGATTGACATCCCTGTACGACAAGGCGGTGAAGAGACGATGAGCAGGACCTACACCATCGGCGCGGCGATCGAGTCCCTGATGAGGGACGGGATGCCGCTGCGGTTCACGGCGTACGACGGCAGCTCAGCCGGTCCCGAGGACGCGGAGTTCGGCATCGAGCTCCTCAACGAGCGCGGCCTGTCCTACATCATGAGCGCGCCCGGCGACCTGGGCCTGGCCCGCGCGTACGTCGCCGGCGACCTCGACCTGCACGGCGTGCACCCGGGCGACCCCTACGCCGCGTTCTCGCTGCTGATGAACCACACGAAGTTCCGCACGCCCTCGCCGGTCGAGGCGCTCAACATCGTGCGCAGCCTGGGCTTCTCCCACCTCAAGCCGCCGCCGGTCCCGCCGCAGGAGACGCTCCCGCGCTGGCGCCGCCTCGTCGAGGGACTCCGGCACTCCGAGGGCCGCGACGCCGACTCGATCCACCACCACTACGACGTGTCGAACGAGTTCTACGAGTACGTCCTCGGTCCGTCGATGACCTACACCTGCGCGCTCTTCCCGACCGAGGACGCGACGCTCGAGGAGGCGCAGGAGGCCAAGTACGACCTGGTCGCCCGCAAGCTCGGCCTCGAGCCCGGCCAGCGGCTCCTCGACCTCGGCTGCGGCTGGGGCGGCATGGTGCGGCACGCCGCGAAGCACTACGGCGTGCACGCGATCGGCGTCACGCTCTCGCGCGAGCAGGCCTCGTGGGCGCAGCGCCGGATCAAGGAGGAGGGCCTCGACCACCTCGCCGAGGTCCGGTTCATGGACTACCGCCACGTCGAGGAGTCCGGCTTCGACGCGATCTCCTCGATCGGCCTCACCGAGCACATCGGCGTGAAGAACTACCCGTCGTACTTCACCTGGATCCGCGACCACCTCAAGCCCGAGGGTCGGCTGCTCAACCACTGCATCACCCGCAACGACAACCGGCCGCGCAACACCGGCGCCTTCATCGACCGCTATGTCTTCCCCGACGGCGAGCTGATCGGCTCCGGCACCATCGTGACCGCGGTCGAGGACACCGGCCTCGAGGTCCAGCACCACGAGAACATCCGGGTCCACTACGCCAAGACGCTCGCGGGCTGGTGCAAGAACCTCCAGGACAACTGGGACGCCTGCGTCGCGGAGGTCGGCGAGGGCACCGCCCGCGTGTGGGGCCTCTACATGGCGGGCTCGCGGCTGGCCTTCGAGCGCAACGAGATCCAGCTCCACCACGTGCTCGCGACGAAGACCACGTCCCAGGGGGAGAGCGGCTACCCGCTGCGTCACGACTTCGGAGCATGACCGATAACGTGGACGGGTGAGCACGAGGGCCCAGCAGTACGACGCGGAGGTGCTGCGTCGTGAGCAGCTCTCGGACCACCTGGTCCGGCTGACCCTGGGTGGACCGGGCCTGGCCGACTTCGCCAGCACCGGTGTGCCGGACGAGTGGGTCGGACTGGTCGTCCCCGGCCAGTTCCAGAGCCGCTACTACACCGTGCGGTCCTGGGTCGGCGGTGAGCTCGTGGTCGACGTCGTGGTCCACGAGGTCGGCCTGGTGACGGAGTGGGCGCAGCGTGACGTGGTGGGGGAGACCGTCACGATCAGCGAGCCCAAGGGCTCCTTCGCGATGCCCGACGACGCCGCGTGGCTGCTGCTGGTCGGCGACCTCACCGCGATGCCCGCGATGGCGCGGGTCGCCGAGTCGGTCGACGTCCCCACCCGGATCTGGGCCGAGGTGCCCGACGACCTCCCGGCCTACCTGCCCGACCGGGCCGAGGTCGCCTGGCTCACGCCGCCGGGCCACGGGGAGAGCCGGCTCGCCGAGGCGGTCGAGGGCATCGACTGGCCCGAGGGCGACGGCTACTTCTGGATGGCCGGCGAGTCCGCGCAGATGCGCGCGATCCGCAAGCACCTGATGCGCGAGCGCCGACTCCCGAGCACGGCGTACGACGTGATGGGCTACTGGCGCGGCGTCGCCCAGCGCCAGCCCCGGGCGGTCGACCCGGGCCCGATCTACCGGGCCGGCAAGGCAGCGGGCAAGAGCGACGAGCAGATCTGGGCCGAGTACGACGAGGCGAGGGACAACGCATGACCACCACCGACGAGCAGAGCCACCGGAGCGGGTTCGTCTCCTTCGTGGGGCGGCCCAACGCCGGCAAGTCCACGCTCACCAACGCGCTGGTCGGCCAGAAGGTCGTCATCACCTCGGACAAGCCGCAGACCACCCGGACCGTCGTGCGCGGCATCGTGCACCGCGAGGACGCCCAGCTGATCCTCGTCGACACCCCCGGCCTGCACCGACCGCGCACCCTGCTCGGTGAGCGGCTCAACGACCTCGTGGCGACGACGCTGGCCGAGGTCGACGTCGTCGCGGTCTGCTTCCCGGCGAACGAGAAGATCGGGCCGGGCGACCGCTTCATCGCCACCGAGATGGCCAAGATCAAGCGCACCACCAAGGTCGCGATCGCGACCAAGACCGACCTCGCGTCCGCCGAGCAGATCGGCCAGCACCTCCTCGACATCCAGGCGCTCGGCGCCGAGATCGGGGTCGAGTGGGCCGAGATCGTGCCGGTCTCGGCCAAGGCCGGGGACCAGGTGCAGCTCCTCCAGGACCTGCTGGTCGGGCTGCTCCCCGAGGGCCCGCAGCTCTACCCCGACGGCGACCTCACCGACGCCCCCGAGGAGATCCTGGTCGCCGAGCTGGTGCGCGAGGCCGCGCTCGACGGCCTGCGCGACGAGCTGCCGCACTCGGTGGCCGTCGTGGTCGAGGAGATGCAGCTGCGCGAGGACCGGCCCGAGGACAAGCCGCTGCTCGACATCCACGCCAACGTCTACGTCGAGCGCGACTCCCAGAAGGGCATCATCATCGGCCCGAAGGGCTCGCGGCTGAAGTCGATCGGCTCGCGGGCGCGCCAGCAGATCGAGGCCCTGCTGGGCACCCCCGTCTACCTCGACCTCCACGTCAAGGTCGCCAAGGACTGGCAGCGCGACCCGCGCCAGCTCCGGAAGCTGGGGTTCTGATGACCACACCCGCACCCGTGGCGGCCTGGCACGCGCTCGCCGAGGCCCGCGACCCGTCCCAGCTCGACGCTCTTCTCGCCGACGACTGCACCTTCCACTCGCCCGCGGTGCACCGCACCCAGGAGGGCAAGGCGCTCACCACGGCGTACCTCTCCGCCGCCATCGCCGTGCTCGGCCCGACGCTGACCTACGTGCGGGAGTGGTACGCCGAGGACTCCGCCGTGCTCGAGTTCCGCGCCGAGCTCGACGGGATCACGGTGCACGGCGTCGACATGCTCACGTGGGGGAGCGACGGCCGGCTCGTCGACTTCACCGTGATGGTGCGCCCGTTCAAGGGGCTCACGACGCTGATGGAGAAGATGGCCGCCCAGCTCGCGGGCTAGTGCCGCGGGCGAAAAGTCGTTGGACGGTTCGAGCCGCCATGGCACGCACCCTGACGACACCAACCATCCAGATACTTTCCACCCGCGACACTAGGTCGACGGCACCCAGCAGATGCCGTAGGTCTGGCCGGCCTTCCACTGCGCGGCCGTCGGCCACTCGTAGCCCCACTGGTAGTCCAACGACCCGCCGGACGCGGCGGCACCGGCGTCCTTGCACGGGGTGTCGCCGGCCGACCGGACCTCGTCGACGCCGGGGTAGTCGCCCTCGGCGAAGGTCACGGTCGCCACGGCCCGCCACGAGTGCTTGCTCGAGCAGATGACCCGGGCGAAGTCCGGGCTGCCGGGCTGGGCGGTGCCGCACATCGCGTAGCGGTCGCGCGTCTCCTCGCTGTTCAGCACGCCGGCGAGCCGACCGGCCAGCGGGGTGAGCTCGTCGTCGCCGGCGAGGGCCGCGACGTCGCATCGGAACCACGAGGCGCCGGCGTCCGACTCCGCGACCGTGGGCGTGAACCAGACGGTGCGCAGCATGCTGAGTCGCCGCTGCTCGAGGGTGCCTCCGACGAACGTCGCGAATCGCTGCGGGCACTCGGTCGCCACCTGCTCGCGGACGCGGTCGGAGTCGACGGCCAGCAGGTGACCGTCCACCTGGGTGTCCAGGCGCCCGACCGCGAAGGTCATCGTGGTGTGCCGCGCCGCGCAGTCGACCGGGTCGGCCTCGTCGGTGGGCGCCACCGCGGCGTCGTACGTGAGGTCGTGGCAGGCGCGCGGCCCCGGTGGGCTCGGCGCCGCCTCCGGGGTCGCCGTGGCGCTCGGGGTGGCGCTGGTCGACGTCGGGGCGTCCGGCGTCTCGTCGCTGCCGGTGCACGCACCGAGGGCGAGCACGGCGAGGGCGGCGACGAGGACGGCGACGACCTTCATCCGACTCACTTCGGTGTCTTCGCCCAGCAGACCGACCGGCGGTTGCCCGCCTCCCACTCGGCCTGGCGGAACCAGGTGTAGCCGTAGTCGTAGTCGACGGGGTAGTTGAGCCAGGCGCCGACCGAGGACGAGCAGAAGTCGCGGGTCTTGACCTCGACCAGCCGGTCGCCCGGGTAGTCCTTGCCGAGGCTGTCCAGCGAGATCGTCGTGACCGCGCGCCAGTCGTGGGTCTCGGTGCAGGGCACCTTCACCGAGCCGGACACCGTGGCCCCCTCGGCGCAGACCATCCAGCGGTCCTTCGGCAGGCCGAGCAGCAGGCCCTTGGCCGTCGTGGGCAGCTGGACGTAATCCTTGCTCTGCTCGCCGCCGCCGACCACGTCGCAGCGGTACCACCGGGCTCCGTCGTCCCAGGCCGCCTCGGACGGCCGGAACCACGCCCAGCTCAGCACGGTGCGCATCACCAGGCTGTCGTCGGCGCCGAGGAAGTCCATGAAGCGCTCCGAGCAGGTCTCGTAGGCCCACGAGCCCAGCTCGGCGCTGTCGTAGTCGGCGTCGTGCAGGTCGGCTGGCAGGTCGCCCACGGCGTACGTCTCAGCCGTGTGGTCCTCGCTGCAGGCGACGCTGTCGGTGTCGTTGCTCGGCTTGGCCACGTCCTCGGGCGTCAGCACCCGGCAGGCGCCGAGCTCGGGCGCCTTCTCGTCCGCTGCGGGCGCGCTCTGGTCACCGCAGCCGGCCAGGCAGAGGGTCGCCACCGCGAGCAGCGCAGCCAGCGTGCGCAGGTGGTGCGGAACGGGCGACAACAGTTCTCCTCGGGCGGGGCCAGCGGCGATCGTACCGGGGTCAGGTCAGCAGGGCCGCCAGCGTCCCGCCGAGCTCGTACGCCGCCGCCTCGTGCTCGTCGTCGACGTCACCGATCACCTCGAGGACCTCCGCCGCCTGCGTCCAGGGCAGCGCCCCGACGATCGAGAGCACCGACCGGACGGCGCCGGTCGCGTCGTACCGCCCGTGCACCCACAGCCCGAACGGCTTCTTCCCGCCGGTCGCCGCGCTCGCGGAGCCGTCCTCGCCCAGGGCTCCGCCCGCCTCCAGGAAGATCGTGTCGAAGAAGTGCTTGAGCGCGCCGCTCATGTAGCCGAAGTTCGCCGTCGTGCCGAGCAGGTAGCCGTCCGCCGCGAGCACGTCCTCGGCCCGCGCCTCCAGCGCCGCGCGCACGACGACCTCCACGCCCTCGATCTCGTCGTCGTTCGCCCCGGCGATCACCCGGTCCGTCAGCGCCTGCACGGCCGGGGTGGGCGAGTGGTGGACGATCAGCAGCCGCGGCATGCGCCCACCCTGCCACCCTCCCGCGGCCGCCCCCGCCCGTCGCACCTGACGGGATGGTCGTGCTCCGGGCCGATCCGCGACCATTTCGTCAGGTAGGACGATCCGGTCGACCGCCCGAGGCTCGGTGCTATGGTGACCGGGTCATGATGCGCAGCCTCCTCCTTCGCTGCCGCAGCGAGGTCTGAGCAGAGCCGGACCCCCTCGCTGCGGAGTGATCGCGTGCGCCGGCCCTCACGAGACCGACGACGACCCACCAGCGAGGACCCCATGACCACCCCCTTCGATATCCGGCAGAGCCAGAAGCCCAGCGGGATGCCGTTCCACCGCTACCGCGCGTTCCCGCCGATCGACCTGCCCGACCGCACCTGGCCGTCCAGGACGATCACCGAGGCGCCGCGGTGGCTCTCCACCGACCTGCGCGACGGCAACCAGGCGCTCATCGACCCGATGAGCCCGGCCCGCAAGATGACGATGTTCGACCTGCTCGTGAAGATGGGCTACAAGGAGATCGAGGTCGGCTTCCCGAGCGCGAGCGAGACCGACTTCGCATTCGTCCGCCAGCTGATCGAGGGCGACCACATCCCCGACGACGTCACGATCTCCGTCCTCACCCAGGCCCGCGAGGACCTCATCGAGCGCAGCGTGCAGTCGCTGATCGGCGTGCCGCGCGCCAACATCCACCTCTACAACGCGCTGGCCCCGCTCTTCCGCCGCGTGGTCTTCCGCGCCAGCAAGGACGAGATCAAGGACATCGCCGTCCGCGGCACCCAGCTGGTCACCAAGTACGTCGAGGCGCACCTCGACGTGACCGTCATCGGCTACGAGTACAGCCCCGAGATCTTCACCAGCACCGAGCTGCCGTTCTCCGTCGAGGTGTGCGAGGCGGTCTCCGACGTGTGGCAGCCCGAGGACGGCCGCGAGATCATCCTCAACCTGCCGGCCACCGTCGAGGTCGCGACGCCGAACGTCTACGCCGACCAGATCGAGTGGTTCGGCCGCCAGCTCACCCGCCGGGAGAACACCGTCATCTCGCTGCACCCCCACAACGACCGCGGCACTGCGGTCGCCGCGACCGAGCTCGCGACGATGGCCGGCGCGGACCGGATCGAGGGCTGCCTCTTCGGCCACGGCGAGCGCACCGGCAACGTCGACCTGGTGACGCTGGGCATGAACCTCTTCAGCCAGGGCGTCGACCCGATGATCGACTTCTCCGACATCGACGAGATCCGTCGCACCGTCGAGTACTGCACCAACCTGCCGGTCCACCCGCGCCACCCGTACGCCGGGGACCTGGTCTACACGGCCTTCTCCGGCTCCCACCAGGACGCCATCAAGAAGGGCCTGGAGGACCTCGACCGCCAGGCGGCCGAGCAGGGCGTCCCGGTCGGGACGCTGCCGTGGGAGGCGCCGTACCTCCCGATCGACCCCAAGGACGTCGGTCGCAGCTACGAGGCGGTCATCCGGGTCAACAGCCAGTCCGGCAAGGGCGGCGTCGCCTACCTGCTCAAGGCCGAGCACAAGCTCGACCTGCCGCGTCGCGCGCAGATCGAGTTCAGCCGGGTCATCCAGGAGCACACCGACGCCGAGGGCGGCGAGCTCACCGCGGACGAGATCTGGAGCATCTTCCGCGCCGAGTACCTCGACCGCGAGACCCCGCTCAAGCTCAACTCCGTCCACACCTCGTCGGCGGCGGGGGAGAAGGACGCCCTCGACGTCAACGTGTACGTCGACGGTGAGCTCACCAGCCTCCACGGCGAGGGCAACGGCCCGCTCTCGGCCTTCATCGGCGCGATCAACGAGCTTCCGCACCCGCCCGGAGTCGACCCCTGGGACGTGCGGCTCCTCGACTACGCCGAGCACGCCCTCACCGCGAGCGGCGACTCGCTCGCGGCGGCGTACGTCGAGCTGGTCGTGCGCGGCACGACCTACTGGGGCGTCGGCATCGACGCGAACATCGTGACGGCGTCGCTGAAGGCCGTGATCAGCGCGGTGAACCGGGCGTAGCCGACACGCGGGCGCGGGGCAGCCGCACCGTGATCGTGGTGCCCTCGAGGTGGGCGGAGCGGACGTCGATCCGCCCACCGTGGGCCGCGACCGTCGCGGCCACGATCGAGAGTCCGAGCCCCGTGCCCTGGATCGCCCGGTCCTGCGCGGTCGAGGACCGGTAGAACCGCTCGAAGAGCTCCGACTGCTCCTCGACGGGGATGCCGATGCCGGTGTCGCTGACGACGAGGACCGCCTCGGAGTCGCGCACCTCGGTGCGGCACTCGATGCGGCCGCCGTCCTCGGTGAACTTCACGGCGTTGCTGAGCAGGTTGATCAGGACCCGGTCGAGCTGGGCCCGGTCGCCGAGCACCTCCACCGGGCCGGTGGCCCCGAAGTCGACGTCGAGGTCGCGGCCGGCCAGCAGCGGACGCATCGCGTCGGCGGCGGCGTCGACCAGCTCGGAGAGGTCGACGACGTCGCGGTCGATCTCGGCGGAGCCGCTGTCGAGTCCGCCGAGGGTCAGCAGGTCGTCGCAGAGCGCGATCAGGCGCTTGCCGCTGCGCTCGATGCTCGCCAGCAGGCGTCCCTGCATCGAGGTCGGCTCGCCGACGGTGCCGTCCTGGAGCATCTCGGTGTAGCCGACGATGCTGGCCACCGGCGTCCGCAGCTCGTGGCTGACCGTCGACACGAACTCGTTCTTCGCCGAGTCGACCTTCCGCAGCCGCTCGACCGCGACCCGCTCCTTCTCGAGCGCGGCCACGAGCAGCTCCTGGCTGGCCCGGGCCTCGGTGACGTCGCGCCCCACGCAGAGGTAGCCGACGCGGGAGGAGAGCGCGTCGCCGGCGATGCCGAGGGTCATCGAGACGGTCAGCCGTCGGCCGTCCTCGCCGGTCCAGGTCCAGTCGCGCTGGCTGGTGGTCCCCTCGGCGCCGATCGTCCCGACCAGCGCCGCGAACGCGTCCACGGGGTCGGCGGACCCGGTGCGCTCCACGAGCTGCGCCGACTCGATGACCTGCACGAAGGGCACCCCGACCATGTCCTGCTGGTCGTAGCCGAGCAGCCGTTCCGCGCCGGCGTTGAAGAGCGTGATCCGACCCTGCGGGTCGATGCCGATCAGCGCGGTCGTGATCGCGGCCTGGAGCAGGTGCTGGTTGAGCCCGGCCGCGGCACGTTCGGCGGTCAGGTCGGTGCCCGTGATGACGACGTACGTCGGGCGGCCGCGCTCGTCACGGACGTAGCTGGTGTTCCAGAGGATCTTGATCCGGTCGCCGCCGCGGGTGACCGCTCCGGTCTCGCGCCCGACCTGGCCGTCCGGCTCCTCGGGCAGGCCGGCCGGGTAGCCGGACGACCCCGGTGGGGCGAACGGCATGTCCTCGATGTGCCGGCCGAGCAGCTCGTCCTCGGCGTACCCGGTCAGCGCGGTGACCGCCTGGTTGACCCGGACGACGGTGCCGGCGAGGTCGGTGACGAGGATGAGCGCGGCGGTGGTGTCGAGGGTCGCCTCGGTCATCTGCTCGCTGTCGAGGAGCTCCCCGATCAGCGACCGGCGCTGCTCGACGGTGATCGCGAGCGGGACGGTGAGGAACGCGCTGGTGAGCAGGTAGAGCTGGACCAGCGAGGCGGCCGAGTCGGCGCCGACGGCGCCGCGCTCGAAGTCGTAGCCGAACGGCCCGCCGCCGTGGAGGCTGAAGAGGGTCACCGCGGCGCTGACCGCGACGAGCTCGAGCGTGACCACCCGCAGGTCGAGGCGGAGCGCCGCCCAGACCAGGAAGGGCAGGGGAGCGAACTCCAGCGAGAGCCCGTGGCCCGGCCAGAAGACGACCGCGGTCGCGGTGACCAGGGCGAGCGCCTGGACCGTCGTCTCGGCGATCCGGCGCGGGCGCTCGCGGGTCGCGGCCAGGGACAACGCAGCGGGCACCACGATGAGGGTCGCCGCGAGGTGGCTGGTGAAGAAGGTCCGCGCGATCGCCCACGGGTCGGTCGAGGTCAGCGTCGCGGCGCCGACGGTGGCGAAGACCGTGATCGAGGCGGCGCCGGCCAGACCGGCGACGAGGATCCGGACCATGTCCTCGGTGCCGCGCAGCCGCGGCACCTCGTCAGCGCCGTGCCGCAGCACCCACGCCGCGAAGAGCGCCTCGCACGCGTTGCCTGTCGCGTAGACCAGCGTCACCTCCGGGTCACGGCCGCCGAGGATGCTCGCCGCGGCCGTCACCACCGTGACCGAGACCGCGAGGGCGAGCCAGCGCGAGCGCGGCGAGAGGGCCAGCAGCGCCACCGAGACACCGGCCGCCGGGTACCACGCCGCCACCGGTCCGGTCTGCGGGGCGAGGACGACGGCGCCCAGCCCGGCGGCGAAGATCAGCGCGAGCAGCGACGCAGCGCCGTACCAGCCGAGCAGCGGCTGCGGACGCGACGGCCCCGGGACGGACATGCCCCCCATCCTCAGGCACGACCGGGTCAACCCATAGTCGTCGACTACCGTGTCGGCATGGTCGGTGTGCTGGTGTCGGAGCGGATCGGGCAGTTCTTCGTCGAGACCCACGCCGGTCGTGACCGCCTCGAGTTCACCGAGTACGGCGCGGGCGACGCCTGGGTGGTGCTCCTGCCCGGCGAGCTCCTCCCGCGCCGGATGCAGCAGCCCCTGGCCCGGACACTTGCCGCCGGCGGGCTGCACGTCCTCACGCTGGATCTGCTCGGTCACGGACGTTCTGATCGGCCGGCAGACCCCCAGGCTTACTCAGTGACGGCGTTCGCCGAGCAGGTCGTCGCGCTCCTCGACCACGTCGGCGCCCCGCAGGCCGTGGTCGGCGGCCCCTCGCTCGGCGCCAACATCGCGCTGGAGGTGGCCGCGATCGCCCCCAGTCGGGTCCGGGGACTGCTGCTGGAGGCGCCGATCCTCGACAACGGGGTCGAGGCCGGGATCCTCACCTTCGGGCCGCTGCTGCTGACCGCCCGGTTCCTGCCGCTGGCCGTCTCGGCGCTGCGGCGCGCGACCCGGCCGGTCCCGCGTGGCGTGGTGCCCTTCTGGGCCGGGATCGCGCTCGATGCCTGCGACCAGCGTCCGGCCGCGGTCGCGGCGCTCGTGCACGGCCTCTTCTTCGGCCGCGCCGCGCCCTCGGCGCTGGAGCGTCGCCGGATCCGGGTGCCGGCCCTGGTCGTCGGTCACCCGTGGGACCCGATGCGCCCCTACGCCGACGCGGAGATGCTGGCCGGCGAGCTCCCCGACGCCACCCTCGTCCGCGCCCGCACCGCCCTCGAGTGGCGCCTGCGCCCGGGGCGCCTCGACGAGGCCGCGCTCGACCTCGCGACCCGGGCCTGGCACGCGCCACGCCGCCGTCGGCGTGCCGGATCCTGACGGTCGCCCCGCACAATAGGGGGGTGCTCTACCGCGACGAGGCGATCGTGCTGCGCACCCACAAGCTGGGTGAGGCCGACCGCATCATCACGCTGCTGACCCGGCAGCACGGACGGGTGCGCGCGGTCGCCAAGGGCGTACGCCGCACCACGTCGCGGTTCGGCTCCCGGCTGGAGCCGTTCAGCCACGTCGACCTCCAGCTCGCCGAGGGGCGCAACCTCGACACGATCACCCAGGCGGAGACGCTCACGCTCTACGCCGGGGACCTCGGGCTCGACTACGACCGCTACACCGCCGGCACGGTGATGCTCGAGACCGCCGACCGGCTGGTGACCGAGGAGCGCGAGCCGTCGGTGCAGCAGTTCCTGCTGCTGGTCGGCGGGCTGCGGGCGATGGTCAAGGGCGAGCACGGCTCCGGGCAGGTGCTCGACTCCTACCTGCTGCGCTCGCTGTCGGTCGCCGGCTACGCGCCGTCCTTCGACCACTGCGCGCGCTGCGGCACGTTCCCCAACCCCGGTGCCGGACCGCACCGGTGGTTCAACCCGTCGATGGGCGGCATCCTCTGCGTCACCTGCCGGGTCCCCGGGTCGGCCAGCCCGGCGCCCGAGACGGTCGCCCTGCTCGGGGCGCTGCTCGCCGGTGACTGGGCGGTCGTCGACGCCGCCGACCCGCGGCACCAGCGGGAGGCGAGCTCGCTCGTCGCCGGCTACCTCGCCTGGCACCTCGAGCGCGGCCTGAAGTCGCTGCCGTACGTCGTGCGGTCCTGACCACACGACGCGACGCTCAAGTCGCCGACGGACCTGCCGAACAGAACCCCGACAGACCGGGTTGTCGAGAGGTCCGCGGTGAAGAGCTGGATGGAGCGTGGCCGGTGGCTGTGCACCCAGCTGCGCTGGAACGCCGGCCGCCCGGATCCGCGCGTGCTGCACGGCGGGTTCGCCGCCCTGCTGGCCGCGATCCTGGTGCTGCGCGCCCTGGGCGGCGCCGAGGTCGAGCCGCTCTCCTGGCCGGTGGCCGGGGTCGGCATCGCCGTGCTGCTCACGGTCGTGCTGACCATCCCCGGAGCGATCGAGCGCCGGTGGCTGATCCTCGCGGTCGCGGTCCTCAGCATCGCGACCCTCGGGATGCTGGCCGCCGGGTCGGACCTCGGCGGGGCCTCTCCCCTGCTCGTCCTGCCGGCGCTCTACCTCGGTCTCGAGCTCGGCCTGGGCGGTGCCGGGCTCGCGGTGGCGGCCACCCTCGCCTTCATCAGCCTGCCGGGGCTGATCGCGCACGGTGTCGGTCCCGCGACCCTCGAGCGGCTGGTGGTCCTGCCGGTCGTCGCCGGCGTCGGTGCCGTCGCCATCAGCGCCGGGCTCACCGCCGCCCGCGCGGCGCAGGCTCGCGCAGAAGAGCGTGAGGCCGAGCTGCTCGCCGCGATGAAGGTGATCGAGCGCAACCGGCGGTCGGCCGAGGCGATCTTCGAGGCGGTCGACATCGGGCTTGCCCTGCTCGGCGCCGACGGCCAGCCGCTGCTCATCAACCAGCGGCTCGCGGAGTTCTCCGAGATGGCCTACCCGGGTGGGGACCTCGCCGATCCGTGGGTCTTCGACGAGGACGGCACCTCGCGCCTCCCGGTCGACGTGGTGCCGACCTCCCGCGCGCGGCGTGGCGAGGAGTTCGACGACGTCCGGGTCTGGGTGGGCCGGGACGAGGCCTCCCGCCGCGCGATGTCGATCTCGGCTCGCCGGGTCGAGGACGAGGACGGCAACCTGCTGGGTGCCGCGGTCTCCTACACCGACGTCACCGAGCTGATGCGGGCGCTCCAGGTGAAGGACCAGTTCATGGCGCTGGTCTCGCACGAGCTCCGGACGCCGCTGACCTCGATCGTCGGGTACGTCGCGGTGATGCGCGACCGGCCCGACCTCGACGACCTGCTCCACAAGCACCTGAACGCCGTCGCCCGCAACGCCGACCGCCTCGAGCGGCTGGTCGGCGACCTGCTCAGCGAGGGCTCGACCCCGCGTCCGGAGCCGGTCGTCGGGCACACCCACACCGACCTCGCCTCGATCATCCACGACTGCGTGACAGCCGCGCGGGCCCACGCCGAGAAGGCCGGTGTCGCGCTGACGGTCGACGTGCCGGCCGCGCTGCGCTTCCGGGGCGACCCGGGTCGACTCGGCCGCGCGGTCACCAACCTGGTCTCGAACGCGATCAAGTACACCGGCCCCGGCGGTCAGGCCGGCGTGCACGCCGCCGTCGAGACCGACCACGTCGTCATCCGGATCCACGACACCGGGATGGGCATCAGTCCCGAGGACCACGCGCACGTCTTCACCCGCTTCTACCGGACCCGCGAGGCGACCCTCGCCGCGATCCAGGGCGTCGGTCTGGGGCTCTCGATCGCCAAGGCGATCATCGAGGGCCACGGCGGCCGGATCGAGGTCGACAGCGAGCTCGGGCAGGGCAGCGAGTTCCGGGTGGTGCTGCCGCTCCCGTCGTCCGCGCGGCTCGCCTCGTGAGCGCGGCCGGATCAGGAGTCGTGCCCTAGGGTCGTGGCGTGAAGCGCGCCGTACGACGGCCGACGCCGCACCCCTCGGGGGCCCGGCCGCCGGCGATCCCGAAGGACCTCGTCCCGCACCACGTCGCGATCGTCATGGACGGCAACGGGCGCTGGGCGAAGGAGCGCGGCCTGCCGCGCACCAAGGGTCACGAGCAGGGCGAGCACTCGCTCTTCGACGTCGTCGAGGGTGCGATCGAGCTCGGCGTCGGTGCCATCTCGGCCTACGCGTTCTCCACCGAGAACTGGTCGCGTTCGCCCGACGAGGTGAAGTTCCTGATGGGCTTCAACCGCGACGTGATCCGGCGCCGCCGCGACGAGATGCACGAGCTCGGCGTCCGGGTGCGCTGGGCCGGCCGTGCCCCGCGGCTGTGGAAGTCGGTGATCGACGAGCTCCGCGTCGCCGAGGAGATGACCAAGCACAACAAGGTCCTCACGCTCACCATGTGCGTCAACTACGGCGGCCGGGCCGAGCTCGCCGACGCGGCCCGCGGCATCGCGCGCGAGGTGGCCGCCGGCCGGCTCGATCCGGAGAAGGTCAGCGAGAAGACCTTCGCCAAGCACCTCTACGTGCCCGAGCTGCCCGACGCCGACCTGGTCTGGCGCACGTCGGGGGAGCAGCGGCTCTCCAACTTCATGCTGTGGCAGGCGGCGTACTCCGAGATGGTCTTCACCGACGTGCTCTGGCCCGACGTCGACCGGCGCCACCTGTGGCACGCGATCGAGCTGTATGCACGTCGTGACCGTCGTTACGGCGGAGCACTCCCCAACGTGTGACAACCGTGCTACGAAGACCCCAGCGGGAGAGAGGCCGGGGGACATGGGCACGAGTGCGCTGAGCACGGGGAGACGGCGGTGGCTGTCCACCTCGATGACCGATCCGCGCGTCTTCCAGTACGGCTTCACCGCGCTCTACCTGCTCGACCTCGGCCTGCGCTACGCCTTCGGCGCGCGGTGGCCGTGGGTGTCCTGGCCGATGGCCTCCCTGCTGATCGTGGCGGTGCTGGCGGCGGTCACGCCGCTGCTGCGTCCCGGCCGTGCCCCCCACGCACCGATCGTGCTGGCGGTGGCCGACCTCCTCGCGGTCGGGCTGGCACGCCTCGACCCGGACGCCGGCAGCGGCCTCTTGATCGTGATGCCCGTGCTCTGGCTCGGCCGGATCGCGGGCCGTCGCGGCGTCGTGATCAGCGTGGTCGCGGTGGTGCTCCTGGTCTCCGTCCCGTCGATCATGTACGCCGGGTTCGCGCCGGTCGAGACCGCGCGGGCGGTGCTCTACCCGGTCGTCGCCGGTGCCGCCGCGCTGGTGATCGCCGAGAGCATGGAGTGGGTCAACCACGAGCGCGCCGAGGCCGAGCACCAGCGTGACCGGCTCGCCGGAGCGCTCGAGACGATCGCCCACCAGCGGCGGGTGTCGGACGCGATCTTCGACACCGTCGACGTCGGGCTGCTGCTCCTCGACGGCAGCGGTCGCTACATCGGCATGAACCGCCGGCACCAGGAGTTCGTGGACCTCGGCTACCCCGACGGTCACGACGGTCGCGCCGGCCAGGAGAGCGGCCTCGTCTTCGACGCCGACGGTCGCACCCCGCTCGCCGCCGAGGCCGCGCCCAGCTCCCGCGCCGCCCAGGGCGAGGAGTTCGACGAGGTCCGGATCTGGGTCGGTGAGGACCCGGAGACCCGCCGGGCGATCTCGGTCTCGGCCCGGGCCATCCGCTCCGAGGACGGCACGTTCGAGGGCGCCGCGCTCGGCTACACCGACGTCACCGACATCATGCGGGCGCTCCAGGTGAAGAACGAGTTCGTCGCCCTCGTCTCCCACGAGCTGCGCACGCCGCTCACCTCGATCGTCGGCTACTCCCAGCTGCTGGAGGACGACACCCAGCTGTCGCTCGGCGCGCGCAAGCACCTCGCCGTGATCCAGCGCAACACCGAGCGGCTCCACCGGCTGATCGCCGACCTGCTGTCGGTGGCCCAGCACGACGCCGGCGCGGTCGACTACGCGCGCGAGCGGATCGACCTGGCCGACGTCGTCCGTGACACCGTCGATGCGATGGGCACCGCAGCCGAGGAGTCCGGCGTCGACCTGTCGATGGTCGCCCCCGACTCGATGGCGATCGTCGCGGACGCGCAGCGGATCGCGCAGGTCGTCGACAACCTCGTCTCCAACGCCGTGAAGTACACCCAGTCCGGCGGGTCGGTCCGGGTCCGGCTGGCGGGGGAGGACCACCAGGCCGTGCTCGAGGTCACCGATACGGGGATCGGCATCGAGCCCGACGACATCGACCGGCTCTTCAACCGCTTCTTCCGCAGCCGCGAGGCCGAGCGCCGAGCCATCGCGGGCGCGGGGCTGGGGCTCTCGATCGCGAAGGACATCGTCGAGGGCCATGGTGGCCGGGTCGAGGTGGAGAGCCGGCCCGGCCACGGCAGCCGCTTCCGGGTGCTGCTGCCGCTCGGGCGCTGATCCCTCAGCCGCAGCGGGCGCAGGTCCCGAAGATCTCGAGGGTGTGGCTGACCTCGCCGTACCCGTGCTCGGCGGCGATGCTCCGCGTCCACCGCTCGACCGCAGGGCCCTCGACCTCGACGGTCGCGCCGCACTCGCGGCAGACCAGGTGGTGGTGATGGGTCTCCGAGCACCGACGGTAGATCGCCTCGCCGTCCTCGGTGCGCAGCTGGTCGACCTCGCCGGCGTCGGCGAGCCGCTGGAGGGTCCGGTAGACCGTGGCCAGACCGACGGGCTCGCCGCGCTCGCCGAGCAGCTCGTGGATCTCCTGGGCGGAGCGGAAGTCGGCGAAGGACTCCATCGCCTCGACGACCGCGCGGCGCTGCTTGGTGGGCCGCATGCCCCCGCTCTGCTCAGTGCTCGTCATAGTGCTTCCCGTGGACGGCGTGCCGGTGACCGTCGTGGACGTAGTCGACGTGGTCGCCGTGCGGCACCGCGACGTGGCCGCAGTCGGAGCCGTGCTCGTGCGCGTGCTCGTCGGCCACCTCGTGTGGCACAGCCGGTACGACGGGGAAGGGGGTCTGGAGCCGGCGCTGCGAGCGCAGCCAGATGCCGACCGGCCAGGCGAGCGCGAAGCCGGCCAGGGCAAGCAGCACGATCGTCGGGCCGGGCGTGACCCGCGCGTCGAACGCCGTGGAGGTGTACGCCGAGATCAGCAGGCCGCCGAGGGAGGCGACCGTGCCGAGGACCATCGCCGCGCCCAGTGTCGTCCGGAACGAGCGGGTCACCTGCTGGGCAGTGGCGACCGGGACGACCATCAGGGCCGAGACCAGGAGCAGGCCCACGGTCCGCATCGCGACCGTCACGCTGACGGCGGCGAGCACCGCCACCATCAGGTTGTAGAGGCGGATATTGAGCCCCGCGACCTGGGCGAACTCCTGGTCCTGCGCGACCGCGAAGAGCTGCGGGGCGAGCCCGATGCAGATCAGCACCACGACCGCGGCGAGCACCATCGTGACGATGACGTCGGAGATCGCGATCGAGACGATCGAGCCGAAGAGGTAGGTCTGCAGCCGGGCGCCGCTGTCGTTGGCCAGCCCGGTGAGCAGGACGCCGCCGGCGAGGCCGCCGTAGAAGAGCAGCGCCAGCGCGACGTCGCCGTTCGTGTGGCCACGCTCGCGGATGATCTCGATCAGGATCGCGCCGGCGACCGCTACCAGGACCGCCGTCCAGGTAGGGGAGGTGTGGGTCAGCAGGCCGAGCGCGACGCCGGTGACGGCCACGTGGCCGATGCCGTCGCCCATCAGCGCCTGACGGCGCTGGACGAGATAGGTGCCGACGGCGGGAGCGGCCAGGCCCGTGAAGACGGCGGCGATCATCGCCCGCTGCATGAAGGGAAGGCCGAGCAGGTCGAGGAAGTCGCTCATGGGGGGGGTCATCGGTCACCGTCCAGGAGCGAGGAGACGTGCGGGGCGTGGTCGTGGTGGTGCTGCTCGTGGTCGCGGTGGTGGTGACCGTGGTCGTGGGTGTGCAGGTCCAGGTGGGCGGTGGCGACCTGCTCGCTGGTGAGCGGCGGCCCGTCGTAGGCGACCCGGCCGTCGCGCATCACGACCGCCCTGTCGATCAGCGGCGCCATCGGGCCGAGTTCGTGCGCGACCAGGACGACCGTGGCGCCGCGGTCCGAGAGGGTGCCGAGGGCGTCCGCGAGCGCCTGCTGATTGGGCAGGTCGACGCCGGCCGTCGGCTCGTCGAGGAAGAAGAGCTCGGGCTCGCCGGCGAGCGCCCGGGCGATGAGCACCCGCTGCTGCTGGCCGCCGGAGAGCGTGGACACGCCGACCTTCGCCCTGTCGGCCAGGCCGACGACCTCGAGAGCGTCGTCGATCGCGGCCCGGTCGGCGCGACCCAGCGGCCGCAGCAGCCGGCGCCGGGTCAGCCGCCCCGACGCGACGACCTCCCAGACCGAGGCGGGTACGCCGGAGGCGGCACCGCCGCGCTGCGGGACGAAGCCGATCCGCTGCCAGTCGTGGAAGGAATCGAGTGGGGTGTCGAAGAGGCGCAGCGACCCCGTTGCGAGCGGGCGGAGGCCGGTGAGCGCCCGGACCAGCGTCGACTTGCCGGACCCGTTCGCGCCCATCAGGGCGACGAACTCACCTGAGGAGACTGCCAGGTCGACGTGCCGCACGATCGGCCGGCCGGCGATCGCGACGGCGCCGTCGCGCAGCTCGATGACGGGGGGTGTCGCGCTCAACAGCCGTTCGCCTCCTGGAGGGCCGACAGGTTGGAGCGCATGAGGGAAAGGTAGTCCTCGTCCGCGGTCTCGTCCGAGAGGCCCTCGATCGGGTCGAGCACGGCGCTCTTCACACCGGTGTCGTGGGCGAGCGACTCGGCGACCTCCTTGGGTGCAAGTGTCTCGGAGAAGACGGTGGTGATCCCCTCGCTCTTGACCAGGTCCTGCAGCTCGGCGAGGTCGGCGGGCGTCGGCTCGGACTCGGGGGAGAGGCCGAGGATCGCCTTCATCTGGATGCCGTAGCGCTGGAGGTAGCCGAATGCGTCGTGGCTGACCACGACCGTGCTGCGCTCGCAGGAGGCGAGGCCGGCGGTGTAGTCCTGGTCGAGCTGCTCGAGGTCGGAGCGCAGGTCGTCGGCGTTGGCCTGGTAGTCGTCCGCGTGGCCGGGGTCGATGTCCGCGAGGTGGTCGGCGACCGTGTCGGCGACGTCGGCGAGCATGAGCGGGTCCTGCCAGAAGTGCGGATCGATCTCGTCGGAGTCGACCCCGTGCTCGCGGAAGGGCACCAGGTCGACGACCGAGGCCGCGTCGACGGTGTCGCCGGTCGCGTTGGTGTCGACCGCGTCGTCGACCGACTGCTGGAAGCCGCGCTCGTAAACGACCAGGTCGGCCTGGGCGACGTCGGCGACCTGCTTGGGGCTCAGCTCCAGGTCGTGCGGCTCGCCGCCGGGGGCGGTGAGGGTCTCGACGGTGACGCCGTGACCGAGCCGGTCGCCGGCGACCCGCTCGGCGACGTACTGCAGGGGGTAGAACGCCGCCGCGACCTCGACTCCGTCGGCGGAGGAGGCGGAGTCGTCGGTGAACGCGGCACAACCGCTGACGACCGGGAGCAGGAGCGCGGCACCGATGGCCGCGACGGCGAGACTCTTCATGAGAACGATTCTCACTGCAGTTGAGAATGATTGTCAACTCCGGTCGTCGCTACGATCTGCCCGTGCTCGTCGTGAACAGGTTCCGCGTGCCCGAGGCGGACGGAGAGGCGTTCCGCGTCGACCTCGCGACCGCCCGGGAGGCGCTCGCCGCGTGTGCCGGGTACGCCGGCGGCGAGATCGGCCGCAACGTCGACGATCCCGAGCTCTGGGTGCTCAGCACCCGGTGGGAGAACGTCGGCAGCTATCGCCGAGCGCTCTCGTCGTACGACGTGAAGCTGCGTGCGGTCGCGATCCTGAGCCGGGCGATCGAGGAGCCGTCGGCGTACGAGGCCGCGGAGCCCGGCACCACCTTGAATATCGGCTCGCCTCGCTCGTTAGGCTGAACCCTCCACCGAAACGCCAGACCGGCAGCCAGCCGGCCGACCAGCAGGAGCTCCATCGTGGCCAAGCCGCCGCCGTCCACCGTCGACCACGTCGTCTCGCTCGCGAAGCGCAGGGGCTTCGTCTTCCCGTGCGGTGAGATCTACGGCGGCACCCGCTCGGCCTGGGACTACGGCCCGCTCGGCGTGGAGCTCAAGGAGAACATCAAGCGCCAGTGGTGGAAGTCCATGGTCACCATGCGCGACGACATGGTCGGCCTCGACTCCAGCATCATCCTGCCCCGTCAGGTGTGGGAGGCGAGCGGCCACGTCGACACCTTCACCGACCCGCTGACCGAGTGCCAGTCCTGCCACAAGCGCTTCCGGGCCGACCACCTCCAGGAGGAGGTCGCGGAGAAGAAGGGCATCGACAACCCCGACGACGTGGACATGTCCACGATCGCCTGCCCCAACTGCGGCACCCGCGGCGCGTGGACCGAGCCGCGTCAGTTCTCCGGCCTGCTCAAGACCTACCTCGGCGTCATCGAGGACGAGTCCGGCCTCCACTACCTGCGCCCCGAGACCGCCCAGGGCATCTTCATCAACTTCGCCAACGTGGTGACCTCGAGCCGCCAGAAGCCGCCGTTCGGCATCGCCCAGATCGGCAAGAGCTTCCGCAACGAGATCACGCCGGGCAACTTCATCTTCCGCACCCGTGAGTTCGAGCAGATGGAGATGGAGTTCTTCGTCAAGCCGGGCGAGGACGAGGAGTGGCACCAGTACTGGATCGACGAGCGCACCAAGTGGTACGTCGACCTCGGCATCGACCCCGACAACCTGCGTCACTACGAGCACGCGCAGGAGAAGCTCAGCCACTACTCCAAGCGCACCGTCGACATCGAGTACCGCTTCAAGTTCGCCGGGTCGGAGTGGGGCGAGCTCGAGGGCATCGCCAACCGCACCGACTTCGACCTGTCGACCCACTCCAAGCACTCCGGTCAGGACCTCTCCTACTTCGACCAGGCCAACAACGAGCGCTACATGCCCTACGTCATCGAGCCGGCGGCGGGCCTCTCCCGCAGCCTGATGACCTTCCTCGTGGACGCCTACACCGAGGACGAGGCGCCCAACACCAAGGGCGGCGTCGACAAGCGCGTCGTGCTCAAGCTCGACCCGCGCCTCGCGCCGGTCAAGGTCGCGGTCCTGCCCCTGAGCCGCAACGCCGACCTCTCGCCGAAGGCGAAGGACCTCGCGATGACGCTGCGCAGCGCCGGCTGGAACGTCGACTTCGACGACTCCGGCGCGATCGGCCGCCGCTACCGCCGCCAGGACGAGATCGGTACGCCGTACTGCGTGACGGTCGACTTCGAGACCCTCGACGACCAGGCCGTCACCGTGCGCGAGCGCGACACCATGGCGCAGGAGCGGGTCTCGCTCGACCGCATCACCGGCTACTTCGCCGAGCGTTTCGTCGGTTGCTGACGCCCGGGCTCGTGCACACTGACCGAATGACGCGGCGTTCCACACGGGCGAGCCTGCTCGCGCTCGCCCTGGCCGGTGCCCTGGCCGTGGCCGGGTGCTCCAGCAGCGACGACGACTCCAGCGACGGTGGGTCGCCGACCAGCCCGAGCGGCTCGACGAGCGCCACGCCGTACCTCCCGGTGCCGGACGGCGTCCAGCTGACCCCGCCCGGCACCCACCTGTCGGTGGGGGACGAGGCGACCGTCGCGTGGGAGCCGCGGCAGAACCTCGTCGGCACCCTCGACATCACGGTCAGCTCGCTGGAGAAGACGACGATCAAGGACTCGTTCGGCGCCTGGCAGCTGAGCTCCGAGCAGCAGAAGTCGACGCCCTACTTCGTGCGCGCCACCGTGAAGAACGTCGGCGACACCGACCTCGGCGGCCGCCGGGTGCCCCTCTACGTCGTCAACGACCAGAACGTCCTGCTCGAGTCGACGCCGTTCGCGAGCGCCTTCGCGCCGTGCCCGAGCACCGCCCTGCCGGACAAGTTCAAGCCGGGCGCGAAGGAGGACGTCTGCCTCGTCTACCTCGCGCCCGACCACGGTCAGCTCGACGCCGTCAGCTTCCGGCCGGAGGAGACCTTCGACCCGATCATCTGGACCGGCGACGTCACGACCTACAAGCCCGCCAAGGACGACGGCAAGAAGAAGAGCGGCAAGAAGAAGGGCTGACCTCGGCCGTCCTGGGGGAGTTTCATCGGCCGGCCGATGAAACTCTCGCGCCGGCGGTGGATTTGGGCGGCCGCCGCGTCCGTGCGGACAATGAAGCCATGCCCGCACCGCTGACCCTCGGCTCCCTGACGGTCGACGTCCCCGTGGTGCTCGCCCCGATGGCCGGCATCACCAACGCCGCCTACCGGCGCCTCTGCGCCGAGCAGGGCGCGGGCCTCTACGTCTGCGAGATGATCACCAGCCGCGGCCTGGTCGAGGGTGACCAGCACACCAAGGACATGCTCGTCTTCGACGAGCTCGAGACCACCCGCTCGGTGCAGCTCTACGGCACCGACCCCGTCTACGTCGGCAAGGCGGCCGAGATCCTCTGCGCGGAGTACGGCGTCGCGCACATCGACCTCAACTTCGGTTGCCCCGTCCCCAAGGTCACCCGCAAGGGCGGTGGCGGTGCGCTGCCGTGGAAGCGCGGGCTGCTCGGCGAGATCCTCGAGCATGCCGTCGCCGCGGCCACGCCGTACGACGTGCCGGTGACGATGAAGACCCGCAAGGGGATCGACGACGACCACCTGACCTACCTCGACGCCGGGCGGATCGCCCAGGAGTCGGGGGTCGCCGCGATCGCCCTCCACGGACGCACCGTCGCGCAGGCCTACTCCGGTCAGGCCGACTGGGACGCGATCGGCGAGCTGGCCGCGAGCGTCGAGATCCCCGTCCTCGGCAACGGTGACATCTGGGAGGCCGCGGACGCGCTCCGGATGGTCGAGGAGACCGGCGCCGACGGCGTCGTCGTCGGCCGCGGCTGCCTCGGCCGGCCCTGGCTCTTCCGCGACCTGGCCGCCGCCTTCCGCGGCGAGGAGGTCGCCACCCTGCCGACGCTCGGCGAGGTGACCGCGATGATGCGCCGCCACGCCGAGCTGCTGTGCCAGCACATGGGGGAGGAGCGGGGCTGCAAGGAGTTCCGCAAGCACGTCACCTGGTACCTCAAGGGCTTCGCCGCGGGTGGCCAGATGCGCAAGTCGCTCGGCCTGGTCTCGACCCTCGCCGACCTCGACGGGCTGCTCGCCGACCTCGACCCCGACGAGCCGTTCCCGGCGAGCGAGCTCGGCACGCCGCGCGGCCGCCAGGGCTCCCCGCGGGACCGGGTCGTGCTGCCCGAGGGCTGGCTCGACGACGCCGATGGGGCGGGCTGCCACCTCCAGGAGGACGCGGACGAGACCACCGGCGGGTGACCGGGAACACGCCGAGATTTCTCAATCAAGATTCGGACAGTCGACTTTGGCTGTGGTTGACTCGGCCGTCGTTGCCGTTTCGTTATCAACTATCCGGGTAGATCACCGGGTGCTCGCCGATGACGTAGGTGACGCGTCCTGACCGCAACCAGCAAAGGATCAGCGCTGTGGCAGACCATCGCCACAAGCGGGACACCGATGCCCGCCGCAAGCCCCGTGCCGCCACCGTGGCCGCGCCGCTTGCCCTGCTCGCGACCGCCTCCGCCGTCACCATCGGCGTCGTCGCCAGCAACCCCCACCCCAGCACCCTGCTCGCGACGAACGACGCGGCCAGCATCTCCGGCGCCGCCGCCGGGTCGCTGCACCACGGTGACGTCGCGTCCCGCTCGGAGTCGCGGTCGACCGGCCGCGCCTCGCTCCAGGCGGCCTTCGACCGCAGCGTGACCCGTACGGCGACCTACCGCGCCGTCAGCGACGCCCACACGAAGATGTGGACCACCACGGCGCTCAACCTCTGGACCGGCCCCGCGGAGTCCGCCGGCAAGGACGGCGAGATCGCGGCCGGCAAGCAGGTGCTGATCACCGGGCGGCGCGCCGCCGACCGGGTCGAGATCGTCGTCGACGGCGAGTCCCGCTGGGTGACGACCGGCTACCTCTCCGAGGACAAGCCGCTCACGGCCGCCGCCGGCCTCTCGATGGAGCCCTGCCCCGACCCGTCGGTCGAGAGTGGCCTGACCTCCAACGCGGTCTACGTCTACCGCTCGGTCTGCCACGCCTTCCCGCAGATCACGTCGTACGGCGGCTGGGACGCCCACGGCGAGCACTCCTCGGGCAAGGCGCTGGACATCATGACCAGCGACAAGGCCCTCGGCGACACGATCGCGGCGTTCCTCCAGCAGCACGCCGCCGAGCTGCACCTCTACGACGTCATCTGGTGGGACCGGATCTGGACGCCCGAGCGGGCCTCCGAGGGCTGGCGTGCGTACGGCGACCACGGCTCGCCGACCGCCAACCACATGGACCACGTGCACGTCTCGACGTACTGAGCACCCGGGTCAGCCCACCGGCGTGAACTGCCGGGCGACGACCGACCACCCGCCGGCCTCGCGCGCCAGGGTCCACAGCACGACCATCGACGGACGCTCGAGGTCGACCGCCTCGTCCGGTCCGGCGCGGTAGGCGCCGGTCGTGACGACGGCCAGGTCGGGGCGCGGGAACGCCGCGTCCAGCACCACGAACCGGGCGTCCCCAGCCGGCGTCGCCGCCGCGGCGAACGCCCGCTCGTGTGCCGCGCGGACGGCCGCCCGGCCGTGGGCTCGCGACCCGTTGGCGACGACGAAGACGGCGTCGGCGTGCACGTGGGCGACGCAGCGGTCGGGGTCGTGGCTGTTGACGCCGGCGGCGACGTCGTCGATGAGGGCGCGGATCTCGTCGAGATCGGTCGTGGAGACGGTCATGGCGGACATCAGACGACTTCAAGCCCGGTTGAGGTCAAGCAGTCCCCTAGGGTTGCGTCCGATGGACGATCTGTACGACGCGGCCGCGCGCGAGCGCCTGGTCGAGGAGCCGCCCAAGCGCGTGGACGCGCCCGAGCGCACGCCGTTCGAGCGGGACCGGGCCCGGCTGGTGCACGCCGCGTCCTCGAGGCGGCTGGCGGCGAAGACCCAGGTGGTCGGCCCGCAGAGCGACGACTTCGTGCGCAACCGGCTCACCCACAGCCTCGAGGTGGCCCAGGTCGCCCGCGACCTGTCCCGGGCGCTGGGCAGCCAGCCGGACATCGCGGAGACCGCCGCGCTCGCGCACGACCTCGGCCACCCGCCGTTCGGGCACAACGGCGAGCGGGTGCTGGCGGAGGTGGGGGAGTCCTGCGGCGGCTTCGAGGGCAACGCCCAGACGCTGCGGCTGCTGACCCGCCTCGAGGCCAAGACCGTCGACGCCTCCGGCGCGTCCGTCGGCCTCAACCTCACGCGGGCGACCCTCGACGCCTGCACGAAGTACCCCTGGCGGGTCGCCGAGGCCGGTGCCGACGGCAAGTTCGGGGTCTACGAGGACGACCGGCCGGTCTTCGACTGGATGCGCCGGGCCGCCGACGGCACCCGGCAGTGCGTCGAGGCGCAGGTGATGGACCTCGCCGACGACGTCGCCTACTCGGTCCACGACGTCGAGGACGGCGTGGTCGCGGGCCGCATCGACCTCACCGCCCTCGACACCGCGGCGGTCTGGCAGGCCGTGCGCGACTGGTACCTCCCCGACGCCGCCGACGACGTCCTCGACGCCGCCCTCGCGGGGCTCCGGTCGGTCGGCAGCTGGCCGACGGCGCCGTACGACGGCAGCCGGCGCTCGCTCGCGGCCCTGAAGAACCTCACCAGCGACGTCATCGGCCGCTTCTGCGGCGCGGTCCAGCACGCGACCTTCGCGGCGAGCGAGGGGCCGTTCGTTCGCTACCGCGCCGACCTCGTCGTACCGGACGAGACCCGCCTGGAGATCGCGGTCCTCAAGGGCGTCGCCGCCCACTACGTCATGCAGGCCGACGACCGCGTCGCGCTCATGGAGCGCCAGCGCGACCTGCTCCGCGAGCTCGTCGCGGAGCTCGCCCGCCGTGGGCCCGACGCGCTCGACCGCCCCTTCGCCGACGACTGGCACGCCGCCCCCGACGACACCGCCCGGCTGCGGGTCGTCCTCGACCAGGTCGCCTCGCTCACGGACGCCAGCGCGATCGACCGTCACGCCCTGCTGGGAGGCCGCGCATGACCGACCGACTCGTCTGGCTGCCGTTCGACCCCGCCGAGCTCAGCGACCAGGGAGGTGACCCGCCCGACGGCCTGCGCTACGAGGTCGTCGACCCCACCGAGCACGTGCCGGACAGCGTGGGCGAGGTCCGGTTCTACGTCCCGCCGTACCAGGTCGGGCCGCGCGTCTCCGAGGTCCTCGGCGCGATGACCGGCCTCGAGGTGATCCAGACCCTGACCGCGGGCGTCGACAACATCCGCCCGCACGTCCCCGAGGGGGTCACGCTCTGCAACGGCCGCGGCATCCACGACGCCTCGACCGCCGAGCTCGCGGTCACGCTCACCCTGGCCAGCCTGCGCGGCGTCCCCACCTTCGTGCGCGACCAGGACCGCCACCAGTGGCGCACCGCCTGGTACCCCGCGCTCGCCGACCGCCGCGTCCTGATCGTGGGGTACGGCGCGGTGGGGGAGGCGATCGAGCGGCGGCTGCTGCCCTTCGAGGTCGAGGTGGTCCGGGTCGCCCGCACCGCCCGCGGCGGTGAGCCCCGGGTGCACGCCATCGACGAGCTGCCCACCCTGCTCCCGCGCGCCGACGTCGTCATCCTCGTCGTCCCGCTCACCGACGCCACCCGCGGCCTGGTCGACGCCGGCTTCCTGGCCGCGATGAAGGACGGCGCGCTGCTCGTCAACGTCGCCCGCGGCGCCGTCGTCGACACCCCTGCGCTGCTCGAGGCGCTCGACAGCGGCCGGATCCACGCGGCGATCGACGTCGCCGAGGTCGAGCCGCTGCCCGAGGACCACGCCCTCTGGGACGCCCCGAACCTGCTCATCTCCCCGCACGTCGGCGGCGCCAGCAGTGCGATGTGGCCGCGCGCCCACCGGCTGGTCCGCGAGCAGCTCCACCGGTACGCCGCCGGCGAGGAGCTGGTGAACATCATGTCCGGCGACTACTGACCCACTCGTAGGATCGCCCCGTGGCCGGACGGATTCGCGAGGAGGACATCGCCGAGGTGCGCGAGAAGACGCGCATCGACGACGTCATCGGCCAGTACGTCACGCTCCGCCCCGCCGGCGGCGGCTCGCTCAAGGGCCTCTGCCCCTTCCACGACGAGAAGTCGCCGTCCTTCAACGTCAACCCGAGTCGAGGTTTCTACCACTGCTTCGGCTGCGGAGAAGGCGGCGACGTCATCAACTTCCTGATGAAGGTCGACGGCCTCGCCTTCGGCGAGGTGGTCGAGCGGCTCGCCGAGAAGCAGGGCATCGTGCTCCGGCGCGAGGACGACGGCTTCGGCGGGCGCGACGACAAGCCGAAGGGCCCGCAGCGCGGCCGACTGATCGAGGCCAACAAGGTCGCCCAGCAGTTCTACGCCGAGCAGCTCGCGACCTCCGACGCCCGAGCCGCCCGCGACTTCCTCATCCAACGTGGCTTCGACCAGGCAGCCGCCGAGACCTTCGGCATCGGCTTCGCCCCCCGCGACGGCGAGGCGGTGACCAAGCACCTCCGTGGCCGCGGCTTCTCCCAGGAGGAGTCGGTCGAGGCCGGTGTCGTGGCGATCGGGCGCTCGGCGTACGACCGTTTCCGCGGGCGCCTGCTCTGGCCGATCCGGGACGCGAGCGGCGACACCATCGGCTTCGGCGCGCGGCGGATCTTCGACGACGACCGGATCGAGGCCAAGTACCTCAACACCCCCGAGACCAAGCTCTACAAGAAGAGCCAGGTCCTCTACGGCATCGACCTGGCCCGCAAGGCGATCGGCCAGTCGTCCCAGGCCGTGATCGTCGAGGGCTACACCGATGTGATGGCCTGCCACCTCTCCGGGGTCGGTACGGCGGTCGCCACGTGCGGCACCGCCTTCGGCGACGACCACGCCCGGGTGCTGCGCCGCTTCCTCGACGACCGCGACGGGTCGCGCGGCGAGGTGATCTTCACCTTCGACGGTGACGCCGCGGGGCAGAAGGCCGCCCTGCGTGCCTTCGGCGGCGACCAGAACTTCGTCTCCCAGACCTACGTTGCCGTGGAGCCCGACGGCCTCGACCCCTGCGACCTGCGGATCAAGAAGGGCGACGACGCGGTCCGCGACCTGATCGGCGGCCGGGTGCCGCTCTACCGCTTCGTGCTGTCCAACGTGATCACCAAGTACGACCTCGACCGCGCCGACGGTCGCATCGACGCCCTGCGCGAGGGCGCGCGCCTGGTGTCGAGCATCCGGGACAGGTCCAAGGTCGACGCGTTCGCCCGCGAGCTCGCCGGGATGATCGGCGTCGACCCCGACGAGGCGCGCGCGGAGGTCCGCCGCGCCGCCAGCCGCAAGCCGGCTCCCGACCAGCACCAGCACGCGACCCCCGCCGCGTCCGAGGCAGACCGTCCCGAGACGCCTCCGCTCCCGAGCATCGGCGACCCGCGCTTCGCGATCGAGCGGGAGACGCTGATGCTGGTCATCCAGGCGCCGATCAACATCGGCCGCCTCACCACCGAGATCCGACCGGAGAGCTTCACCCACCCGACGCTGCGGGCGATCTGGGAGCTGGTGGCGGCCGCCGGTGGCATCGCCGCCGGCGTCGGCGACCAGGGCTGGGCGGCCCGCCTGCGCGACTCGACGGACGACCCGGCGGTCGTCTCGGCGATCAGCGCCCTGGCGGTGGCGCCGCTCAAGAAGGCTCCCGACGCGGCGTACGTCACCGAGTACCTCCTCCGCCTCCAGGAGCGCGCCGTCGGCCGCCGGATCGAGGACCTCAGCTCCCGGCTGCACCGCACCGATCCGGCCGACGTCGAGAGCTTCAACGCCATCTTCGGCGAGCTCGCGACCCTCGAGAGCCAGCGGCGCAGCATCCGTGACCGACTGCGAGGTCCCGCCGTATGAGCCTCTTCCGCCGCGGCGAGCGACCGCCGATCCGGGTCGAGCGGGGGGAGCGGCTGCTCGCCGACGCCCGCGCCGACGAGGGTCACCTCGGCGGCACCCGCGACGCGCTCTACGTCGCGCGCTCGCAGGGCGGCACGTTCCGCCTCGAGGAGACCCTCCGGATCCCGTGGGAGGACGTCCAGGCCGCAGACTGGGACCGCGACACCGGGGTCCTCCGGGTCAGCGAGGTCGGCACCTGGGGCGAGCCGCGACCCGAGCACACCTTCACCATCGAGGAGCCCGGCCGGCTCCTCGAGCTGCTCCGGGAGCGGGTCACCGCCAGCGTCGTCTTCCAGCGCAGCGTGCCCGTCGATGGTCGCCGCGCGCTCCGGGTGATCGCCCGCCGGGCACCCGCCGGGGATCGGCCGATCAGCTGGATCTACGAGTTCGACGAGGGCGTCGACCCGGCCGATCCCGCCGTACGCCGGGCCGCCGAGGAGGCCCTCGCGGCCGCCCGCGCGGAAGTCGGAGTCGACTGATCCCGGTCGGGGCACCTCGATTTTTCGTTGGGGCGGCCGATTGCTAACCTGTGCGGGCTGCACCCGATCCCCTGTAGCTCAACTGGCAGAGCATTCGGCTGTTAACCGGAGGGTTGTTGGTTCGAGTCCAACCGGGGGAGCAGATCACGGGCCCGTCTCACGCGAGTGAGGCGGGCCCGTCTGCATGTCCGACCCACCGATGTCAAACTCGTCCTGACGGCACGCGCCGACTTACGATCGATCGATGTCTCGGGGGCAGTTCAGAGGTGACGTGCAGGGTCTGCGGGCCCTCGCCGTCCTCCTGGTCGCGGTCGACCACGCTGACGTCGGGCCGTTCCACGGCGGGTACGTCGGGGTGGACGTCTTCTTCGTGATCTCCGGGTTCCTGATCACCGGGCTGCTCCTGAAGGACCACGACCGCCACGGGCGGATCTCGCTCCGGGACTTCTACGCGCGTCGCGCGCGCCGCATCCTGCCCGCCTCGCTGCTGGTGCTCCTGGTCACCGTCGGCGCCTCCGTCGCGCTGCTGAGCGGTGTCCAGGCGATCGCGGCGATCGAGGACGCGGCTTGGGTGCTGTTCTTCGCCGGCAACATCAAGTTCGCGCGGGACGGGACCGACTACTTCCAGGGTGACGCGAGCCCCTCACCCTTCCAGCACTACTGGTCGCTGGCGGTCGAGGAGCAGTTCTACCTCTTCTGGCCACTCCTCATCGCGGTCGTCATCTGGGTCGTCGCCCGCCGCCGGCGCAACGGGGGCCACGTCGCTCCCCGGGGCAACGCGCGGTACGTCGCCCTGGCGCTGCTGGTCGTGATCGCCGCGTCGTTCGCGTTCTCGCTGCTCGACACGGCCAGCGAGCCGGTCGGCGCCTACTTCTCGACGCGCGCCCGGGTCTGGGAGCTGGCCACGGGCGCACTGGCCGCGTGCCTGGTCGCCCGCGCGCAGGCGACCCCGCGCGGGCTGCGTACGGCGGCGTCGTGGATCGGCCTCCTGGCGATCCTCACCGCCGCGCTGACGTACGACGCGACGACGCCCTTCCCGGGGTCGGCGGCCGCTCTGCCGGTGCTCGGCGCCGTCCTCCTCCTGCTCGGCGGGGTGCCGACCGCGGGTGCCTCCGCGCTCCCGCAGCGGCTGCTCGCCCTCCGGCCGTTCCGGGCCGTGGGGGACTGGTCCTACTCGTTCTACCTGTGGCACTGGCCCTTCCTCGTCTTCGCCGCGGCGATCTGGGGGCCGGTCTCGGGGGCACGCGGGCTGGCGGTGCTGGTGGCGGCGCTGGCGGTCTCGGCGCTGACCTACCACCTCGTCGAGAACCCGGTGCGCCACGCGCGGGTGATCTCCGTGCGCCCCTCGCGCGGTCTGCTGCTCTACCCCGCGGCCCTCGTGCTGGTGATCCCCGCGCTGGTCGGGGCGAAGGCCGTGGTGATGCGCGTGGACGTGCCGCACGGCGAGCCGATCACGCTCGCGCACTACGGCCAGCGGTCGGGGGAGCCGGTGCCGTCGTTCGACCCGTCGCCGTACGTCGCGCTGGTGCAGGCCTCGCTCCTCGCGGCCGACAACGGGCTGGAGATCCCGGGCGGGCTCCGGCCGGACCCGTTCCACCTCGACAAGCTCAAGCCCGACCTCGGCGCCTGCGACTACTGGAACGACCCGTCCACCGACCTGTGCCCGATGGGCGATCCCGACGGCGACAAGACGATGGTGCTGGTCGGCGACTCCCATGCGCGGCAGTGGATCCCTGCGCTCGACCGCATCGCGGAGAAGCACGGGTACCGCGCGTACTGGCTGGTGCGCGTCGGGTGTCCGGGTGCGGACGTAACGCCCTGGCTCAAGGTCGGCGGTCCCGCCGAGGAGTGCGCCGACTTCCAGGACTGGGCGCGCTCCGAGGTGGACGACCTCGCTCCCGACCTGACGCTCGTGGCCTCGGAGGCCAACCCCAACCGCGGCTACGTCCTCGACGACGGCAGCCACGTGACGGACACCGCCGGGGAGCTGGCCGCGTTCGAGGAGGGCGTACGGCGCACCCTCGTGGACGTGTCCGCGCACTCGGAGCGTGTCGTCTACCTCGACGACCCTCCGGCGACGACCGCCCAGGCCGTGGAGTGCCTGGCCAAGCGGCGGGCCACCCTCGAGCGCTGCGTCTCCTCGCAGGACCCGCTCGTCGACCAGTTCATCGACGCCGCCAGCCGCGGAGCCGCGAGTGCCGGGGTGCAGGTGCTCGACCCGACGCGCTGGTTCTGCTTGCACGGCCGCTGCCCGGGCGTCGTCGGCGACTACATCACCCGGCGCGACCTCGCCCACGTCACGGTCGAGTACGCGTCCTACCTCACGCCCGCCCTCGACAAGGCCCTCGGCATGTCGCGCGATCGGAGCGCGGTCGCCTCGCCGTGACACGGAGCCGGACGACGGGACGTGGTCAGGCTCGTGGACGCGGTCTGCACCTCGCTCGCTGGTGACCGTCGACCTCGAGACCGAGCAGCCGCTGCCCGCGTGATCGAGGGGGCCAGCGGGTACGCCGCACCCATGAGCTACCCGCTGAGCCGCCTCGTCTCCACCGCCACCGCCGCGTACGGCGGCTACGCCCTCGCCCAGCCCGCCCACCTGTGGCAGGCGCTCGACGCCGATCGCAAGGACCGAGAGGGCCTCGAGCTGCTGGCGCGCACGTACGGCGTCCGCGACCTCGCGATCAGCAGCCTCGCGATCCTCGGCCGGCGACCCGGCACCGTCCGCGCCGCGATGCTCGCCCGGATCGCGATGGACCTCGGTGACGGGGCGCTGCTGGCGACCCGCACCGAGGATCCCGACGTCCGCCGCAAGGTCCTCGGCGTGACGCTCGGCTGGGCCGGCCTCAACGCGCTCGCCCTCGCCCTCGACTCCCGCCGCACCAGCTGACGGCAGCGACTGACGGCGTACCCAGAACGGGGTATTCGGCGGCACGATCACTAATGTCCGCATTCGTCGGACAGGACGCTGGTCCAGACCTACCGTCGACTCCGTGGAGAAGACGGGTACTCTCGCGCGCCTTGCGCTCGGGATCGCACTGGCCGGGATCGTGCTGGCCGGTCTGACCGCGCCCGGAGCCGCCGCCGAGCGGCACCACGCGAAGCACCGGGCGAAGCGGTCCGTCGGCTCGCTCCTGGTCAGCCCCGGCTCGCTGTTCGTGGGCGGTCAGCAGCTCACCTTCTCCGGCGACCTCGGTGTCAGCGGCGTCCGTCGCATCCACCTGCAGAAGAACATGGGTCGCATCGGCGACGTGTGGAGCGACGTCGAGGGCTTCAGCACCACCACCAAGCCCGACGGCAGCTTCACCTTCACCTATCCCGCGCCGTCGATGTTCAACATCCGGATGCGGGTCGTGGGCAAGGGCGCCGTCACCGGCTCGTGGGACTTCGACGCGAAGTCGCAGGATCTCACGCTCTCGACCGCCAAGCTGCCGGGCCTCGACGACGGCGAAGTGGTGATGAACCTCCCGTTCACGATCGCCGTCGACACCACGCCCACCCTGGTCGGGCGCCCCGACCTGCCGCCGCCGGTCATCCCGGGGCGCACCCTCACCCTCCAGCAGCGCGTCGACGGCGACACCTGGAAGACGCTCGACACCACCAGGACCAGCATCCTCGGCAACGGCGCCTTCGTGCAGACCGTCGGTGCCGCGGGCTACGTCACCTACCGCGTCCGCGAGGAGGACTGGACCAAGGGCGGCGACAAGATCGGCTGGTACCCGTCCTTCCCGTTCACCGTCCGCGTCGTCGACCCGCTCCACCCCAACGTCGGCCGCGACGAGGCCCCGACCGCGCCGTCCCGCCCGTACAAGGAGACCGGCTCGCCGAGCAGCCGCAACGGCCAGACCGCCGCGAAGGCCCACCTCTGGGGCATCTCGCTCTGGGACTTCGCCTGGACCTCCGGTGAGTCCCTGACCAGCCGGCCCTACCGCGGCACCGACCGGCGGGGCTGGTGGCTCGACTCCTCCGACGGCACCGGCCGGGCGGCCCAGCTCAACGGCCAGATCTCGCTCGACAGCGGGCGCAACTTCCGGGGCGACGGCGACGTCGGCACCACTCGCGCCACGATGCAGGACAACCCCGCGGCGTACGGCCGCTGGGAGACGGCGTTCCGGATCAAGCGCTTCGAGACCGGGGCCCAGGACTACCACGCGGTCCTCGAGCTGGTCCCCGAGCGCGCCAGCGACTACCGCTGCGGCACCCGCAACATCACCGTCGCCGACATCGACGCCGGCGGCCACAGCATCGACATCGGCGCGCGGTCGGCCTCCGGCACGAAGTGGACCGCCACGCGCAAGATCGACATCGGTCAGCGGTCCGCCGCGATCGGGATCGAGCTCGGCAAGTCACACATCACCTGGTTCGTCGACGGCAGGACCGTCGGCGTCGTCAACGACCCGAAGGCCGTCTCCGGCGTTCCGATGACCCTGCGCTTCAGCCTGGTCGGCGACGGCGAGAAGGAGATGAACCACACGATGCTCTTCTCCGACTGGCAGCGCTCCTGGACGCTCGACGGTGGCAAGCAGGTCACCCAGGGCGCCTCGCTCCAGCGTGCGTCCTACAACGCCTCCTGCTGAGGCTCGCCGACGTCCTGGCTGACGCGCACCACGAGGGCATCGGGCTGGATCACGAACCTCATGGTCGTCGCCTCGACCAGCACGTCACCGTCGACCTCACACAGCTGCGGCGGGTCGACGGCCACCGTCACGTCGCGCCCGCTCGAGCGCTCGAGGGCGGGGCCGTCGCCGCGCTCGGCCAGGACCCGGGCGGCGACGCCGATCCACTGCGTCAGGCTCTCGGGACTGACCGTCGCGACGTCGAGCAGCCCGTCGTCGAGCTCCGCGTCGGGCAGCAGCACCATGCCGCCCGTGAGCTCGCCGCAGTTGCCGACCACGACGGTCCGGGCCTTGGTGGCGGACGTGGCCTCGCCGTCCACGACGACCTCCAGCGAGAAGGGCGGGTCCGTGAGGTGACGTCCTCCGCTGGCGACGTACGCCGCCCAGCCGACCTTGTCCTTCACCCCCTCGGGCGCGTCGGCCATCATCTGGGCGTCGAAGCCGACGCCGGCCATGACGGTGAAGCAGTGCACGTTGTCGGCAGGCTCCGGGATCCCGTCCAGCTGCGCGGGGCTGGGATCGAGCACGAGCCAGCCGACGTCGATGACCCGGTCGCGACCGGCGAAGGCGATGCGCGCGGCGTCCGCGAGACCGTCCACCCCGCCACCCACGTTGCGCGCCAGCAGGTTGCCGGTTCCGCCGGGGAGGAGGCCGAGGGGAACGCCGGTCCCGACGAGCTCCTGCGCCACGGCGCGGACCGTCCCGTCGCCGCCGAGCGCGCACACCAGGCTCGCGCCTCGCTCGACCGCTGTGCGGGTCTGCCCGAAGCCGCAGTCGTCCTCGGTCGTCTCGACGATCGTCGGCTCCGGCAGACCCGACTCGGCCGCGACGTCCGCCAGCGTCGACCGGACCTCCTCGACGTCCACCTTCATCGGGTTGACGACGACGGTGACGTCAGACGCGCGCATAGCGACCTCGGGCGAAGGAGTAGACGCCGTACGCCGCGAACCCGAGCGCGATGCCGATCAGGAGCACGGCCCCGGCGGGCAGGTCGCGCAGCGACTTCAGCGCACCGTCGAGGCCGGTGACGTCGCCGGCCTGCTGCTGCCACGCCGCGGTGATGAAGAGGAAGCCGACGGCCACGAGGGCGATGCCCTTGCCGATGTAGCCGACCCGAGCGGCGACGACGGCCCAGCGGCCGGGGTGCTCCTGCAGGTCCTCGAGGAACTTCTTCTTCCAGCCCTTGTAGATGTGGTAGATCGCGACCCCCACGATCGCCAGACCGACCAGGCCGACCAGGAGCCGGCCGGCCGGCGCGTCCATGAGCGTCCGGGTGAAGTCCTGCGTCTGCTTGTTGCTGGAGGTGTGCCCGCCGACGGCGAAGACCCCGGCGGTCCAGGCGAGCGCGGCGTAGAGGACGGTCTTGCCGCCCGCCTTCGCCTTGTCGAAGGCCTCCCGCGACGTGACGACCTCGGTCGCCTGCCACAGCGCGAGCAGCGCGAAGCCGGCCACCAGCACCCAGAGCAGGAACTGACCGAACGGTTGCCGGGCGAGCGTGCCGACCGCACCGGACTGGCTGGCGTGCGCTCCGGCGCCCACGGCGATCTGCGCGATCAGCCACGCGAGCACCAGGTGCAGGACCCCGCTGGCCGCGTAGCCGAGGCGTGCTCCCCACTCCACGACCGGATGGTCTCCGGCCTGCGCGGCGGCCCCCTTGGCGGCGTTGGTCGCGCGGTCGACGTGTGCCGACATGTTCTGCTGTGCCATCTCTCCCTCTCCCTCCCCCTGACAGGACTTACCCGCGGTGCGACGCGGCCATTCCTGCTCGCTCGCTGGTCTGGCCGCCCTCGACCGCCGGAGTGCGCCGCAGCCAGTTCCAGGCGAGCAGGCAGGCGAGGGCCCCGTTGACCATGGCGACCACCACGTCGCTCACGTGGTGCATGCCGCGGTAGAGGCGCGCGGTGCCGACGCAGAAGGGGATCAGCAGGCACACGGTCACGACCACGGCGCGAAGCGCGGGCTGCCGGATCCGCAGGGCCATCAGGGCGAGGGTGAAGTAGAGGCCGGTCGCCGCACCGGTGTGGCCGCTGGGGAAGCTCGACGTCGGTGGCGAGTCGTCGAGCTTCTCGACGTGCGGGCGCTCACGGTCGATGAGCAGCGTGGTGAAGAAGAAGACCAGGGCCTGCGCGGAGATCGCGATGAGCGGGATGACGGCGAACCACCACTGCCGCGTGCGCCACCAGACGACGGCCACCACGACCACGCACACCCCGATGATGCTGACCGTCGCGCCGGTCCAGGAGAAGAAGAGCGTGATGCCGTCGAAGAGCGAGGTGCGCGACGAGGCGAACCACTTGTTCACGCGCTCCTCGCGGACGCCGAGGTCGTGGAGCGGACCGTCGGTCAGCATCCAGCCGATCGCCAGCACGACCAGCCACCAGGCGACCAGGGGTGCGGCGACGCGGACGCCGAGGTCGCGCCCGGCCTCCTTCAGGGTCGGGCGTGACGGGTCGTCATGCCACCGGGTGAGGAACGCCATTGTTCGACTCCTTGTCAGGGGTGGGGGTGGGTGGGCTCCAGCCCACGTAGCCGGCGTACGACGCGAGGCAGAGTCCGCAGCCGAGCAGCACGCCCGCGACCACGTCGGAGAGGAAGTGCGCGCCCATGAAGAGACGATCGGCGCAGGTCAGCAGTACCCACAGCGCCCCGACGCCGAACAGGAGCCAGCGGGCCGTCGGGCCCAGCACCGGCCGGAGCAGCAGGAGCGCGATCGTCACGACGATCGCGTTGTTGGCGGCGTGACCGCTGGGGAAGGAGTAGCCGGCGTGGACCGAGAAGGGGTCCTCGATCGCCGGCCGGGCTCGCTGCACCACGAGCTTGATGCCGACGGCGACGGCCCAGCCGGTCGCCATCGTGGCGAGCGCCCACAGTGCCCGGGTCCGCAGGTGCAGGACGAACCAGGCGACGGCGCAGAGCGGCACGCCGACGACCGCGTACATCACCCACGGCTGGCTGATCAGCTCCCAGGTCTCCGCGAGCGAGCGGAACCCCTCGTGGGACCGGGTGAAGTCGGTCGCCGCGACGCTGACCCGCTGGTCCAGGTCGATCAGCGGGTCGAAGTTCGAGCGCACCAGCAGCGCCAGCACGGCCAGGGCCAGGGCCACTGCCACGCCGTACACGACTGCCCGCACGAGTCGTCGCGCTCGCGTGTGTTCTCCCTCCACACCGGGAGAGTGCGCAGCGACGGGCTCGCGCAAACGTGGGAGTTCACGCGCCGTTTGCCCGGCCGTCGAGATGAGCAGAATGCCCGCCGTGGACGTGAGGGAGTGGCTCCTCGTGAGCGAGGAGAGGGAGAACCCGCACACCGCGATCGATGCGGTGCGGGGCGACGGGACGGCATGGAGCACGGGCAACACCGTGCGCGCGCTGGTGCACGGGCGGGACTACTTCGCCGAGCTCCACGAGCGCATCTGCGCGTTGGGGCCCGGCGACCGCTTCTACTTCGCGGACTGGCAGGGGGATCCCGACCAGCAGCTCACCGACGACCCGCGCTCGACGCTGAACAACACCCTCATCGACGCCGTACGCCGGGGCGTCGAGGTGCGCGGGCTGCTGTGGCGGTCCCACTGGCACCGCCTCGGCTTCAGTGCCCACCGCCACCGTCAGCTCGGCGAGGAGATCGGCGAGGCGGGCGGTCAGTGCCTGCGCGACATGCGGGTGCGGACCCGGGGCGCGCACCACCAGAAGTTCGTGGTCATCCGGCACGCGGACGACCCCACCCGCGACATCGCCTACGTCGGCGGGATCGACCTGTGCCACGGGCGCCGCGACGACGCCAAGCACCAGGGCGACGGACAGCCGGTCGAGATGGCCCGGGCCTACGGTCCGACGCCGGCGTGGCACGACGTCCAGGTGGCGGTGCAGGGACCGGCGGTCCACGACGTGGAGACGACGTTCCGGGAGCGCTGGGAGGACAGCACCCCGCTCACGGTCAACCCCGGCCGGCTGCTGTCGAGCCTGGTCCACCAGGAGGACCTGTCGCCCGAGCCGCTGGGCGAGCAGACCCCGCCTCCGCCGCCGCGGACCGACGGTCACGAGATCGTCCAGGTGGTCCGCACCTTCCCGGTGATCTACCCCAAGAGCTTCGACTTCGCCCCGCACGGCGAGCGCTCGGTGATGCTCGGCAACGCCAAGGCCATCGCGCAGGCCGATCGCCTGGTCTACGTCGAGGACCAGTACCTGTGGTCCGAGGAGGTCGGGGAGCACTTCGCGCAGGCGCTGCGTGCGAAGCCGGATCTGCGGCTGATCGTCATCCTCCCGATGGTGCCCGATCGCGAGGGTGCCGCGGTGGAGGTGCCCCAGCTCTACGGCCGGATGCTGGCCATGCGCCGGATCCTCGAGGCCGGCGGCGACCGGGTGGCGGTCTTCGGGCTGACCAACGACGAGGGCATGCCGGTCTACGTCCACTCCAAGACGTGCATCATCGATCATCGGTGGGCCAGCGTCGGCTCGGACAACCTGAACCGTCGCTCGTGGACCAGCGACAGCGAGATCGCCTGCACGGTCGTCGACGCTCGCGGCGACCTGGACGGGCCGGCACCGGAGGACTCGTTCCCCCGGGTGCTGCTGCGGACGCTCGTCGCCGAGCACCTCGGGTGCAGTCCTGACGAGGTCCCGGAGGACCCGCACGAGCTCTTCGACGCGATGGTGGCCTGCGCGAGCGCGCTCGACGCCTGGTACGCCGGCGACGTGCCCGACCGGCGTACCGGCGTCCGCGGGGTGCTCGCCGACCGGCGCCCGCGCCGCCCGGTGCCCGTGCCGGTGTCGCTGATCGGGCGGATCCCGGGCCACGCACGTCGTCGCCGGCGCGTGCTCGACCACGCGGCCGAGTTCGCCGCGGCGGAGCACGAGCACCAGCGACCGCCCGGCCGGCTGCGTCGGCTCGCGGCTCCTGAGCTGACCGCCGCCCAGCTGCTCTGGGCCCCGCGGCTGTACGACCTGCTGTTCGACCCGGACGGCCGGCCCCGACCCGGAGAGGGGAGCTGACACGTGGGGAAGCACGAGGACAGCTGGAGCGACGACCCGCGCGACCTGTTGCGCGCCGACGAGTCCGTCGCGCTGTCGACGATCGAGCGCGACGCGACCCCCGGCTGGACCGGTGGGAAGAAGGCGGGCAAGGGCTTCTCCCGCGGCCGCGGCGACCTGCTCAGCGAGCTCCAGGAGCGCCTCTTCGCCGAGGGCCGGGCCGGGGGAGACCGGTCCCTGCTCGTCGTGGTCCAGGGTCTCGACACGGCCGGCAAGGGCGGCGTCGCCCGCCATGTGCTCGGCATGGTCGACCCGCAGGGAGTGGCGCTGCGATCGTTCGGCGCTCCGTCGCCCGAGGAGCAGAAGCACCACTTCCTGTGGCGCATCAAGAAGGCGCTGCCCGAGCCGGGCCTGATCGGCGTCTTCGACCGCTCCCACTACGAGGACGTCCTGGTCGCCCGCGTCGACGAGCTGGTCACGCCCGACGTCTGGGAGAAGCGCTACGACGAGATCAACGCCTTCGAGGCCGATCTCGTCGAGTCGGGGACGACCATCGTGAAGTTCGGCCTGGTCGTCAGCCACGACGAGCAGGGGGAGCGGCTGATGAAGCGCCTCGACCGACCCGACAAGCACTGGAAGTACAGCGCCAACGACATCCCCACCCGGCGCAAGTGGGACGCCTACCAGGAGGCCTACGCCGACGTCTTCCGGCGCACCTCCACCGAGGCCGCGCCCTGGTACGTCGTACCGGCCGACCACAAGTGGTACTCCCGGCTCGCGATCACCGAGATCCTCACCCAGACCCTCATCGAGATGGACCCGGAGTGGCCCTCGGTCGACTGGGACCCCGAGGAGGAGCGGGCCGAGCTGGCGGCCACGCTGAGCACCCGCGCCCTGCGTCGGTCGCTGCGCGACACCGACCGGCAGGTCGAGAAGGCCGTGGCGGACGACCGCCAGGTCCGCGAGGAGGCCGCCCAGGCCCGCGAGGAGGTCGCGGGCGACTCCGACCCCGTGGCCGAGGCCGAGGCCGAGGCGCGCGAGGCCGAGGCGCTGGCCACGGCCGCCGCCGCCATGGTCGACCTCCGACGGACCCGACGCCAGAAGGCGGAGCTGCTGGAGGAGCGGGAGACGGCGGACTGAGCCCGCGGCGTGCGATCTACCGAGGACTGGGCATGACCGTCCCGTCGGCGTGGTGCTCGAATGAGGGACGCCCACCGGCTCCCCCCGGTGGGCGTCCAAGACCCCCATGCACCGGGCGGAGGGAATGCCCACGCGCAAGCACGTCACGCCGCTCAGGCTCCTGCTCCTCCTGGCCCTGCTGCTCGGTCTGACGTCACTTCCCCCGGCACCCACGCGGGCCGCCACGCTCTTCACCGCGGGCACGCCCGCGACCGGCTACCAGGTCGACGGGACCGTCTACACCACCTTGATCGTCGGCAACACCGTCTACGTCGGCGGCCAGTTCAAGAACGCGATCGCCCCGGACGGCACGCTGGTCCCGCGCGCCAACCTGGCGGCGTTCAGCATGAGCGACGGCGACCTGGTGACCTCCTTCCGTGCCGACGCCTCGACCACGGTCCGCGCGCTCGCGACGGACGGCGCGTCCCTCTACGTCGGGGGCGCCTTCAAGACGTTCGCGGGGGCCACCCGGAGCTACCTGGCGAAGGTCAACCTCGTCACCGGGGCGCTCGACGCGAGCTTCGCGCCGGCCGCCAACGACTCCGTCCGCGCCCTCCTCTACTGCGGCGGCGCGCTCTACGTCGGCGGCAACTTCACCACGATCGACGGCGTCGCGCGGTCCCGCCTCGCCAAGCTGAACCCGACCACCGGCGCCGCGGTCAGCGGCTTCGCGGCGACCCCGAACAACTCGGTCTACGGACTCACCACCAGCCCCGACGGGGGCACGCTCTACGTCGTCGGCAACTTCGGCACCTTCGGGGGCGCCAGCCGCAACGGGATGGCGGCCGCGGACGCCACCACCGGCGCCGTGCGCTCGCTGGTCTTCGCCAACGCCGCCAAGCCCTCGTTCGCCGTCGAGGTCAACGAGGACGGCAGCAAGCTCTTCGCTGCGGGTGGCTCGGCCACCAACGCGACCGCCGCCTGGAGCACGACGTCCGGGACCCGGCTCTGGCGCAACGTCACCGACGGCGACAACCAGGCGCTCGCCTACTACCGCGGCGAGGTCTACTTCGGCTTCCACGACGGCTACCAGGGCAACACCGCCCTCAAGCTGCTGGCCGCCGACGCCTCCACCGGCGCCATCGACCCGACCTTCCGGCCCACCTTCGACCAGTTCTGGGGCTCGTGGACCGTGGACGTCTCGGACAAGGGCCTGGTGGTCGGCGGCGACTTCACCTCGGTGGACGGCCTGCCGACCCGAGGGTTCGCGCGGTTCCCCGCGACGTCGGCGCCGCCGCCGTCACCGCCGTCGTCCACGACCCTGCTCGGGCCCAACACCGCGTGGTCCTACTGGGACAAGGGCACCACCCCGACCGGCTGGAGCACCGCGGGCTTCGACGCGAGCTCCTGGGCCACCGGCATCCCACGCCTGGGGTACGGCGACACCTTCGACACGACCGTGCTGAGCTACGGCTCGTCGTCGTCGAACAAGTACATCACCACCTACTTCCGGGCGGCCTTCGACCTCGCGACGGTCCCGGACAGCCTGTCGCTCCTGCTCTCCTCCGACGACGGGGCGGTCGTCTACCTCAACGGCACCGAGGTCGCGCGCGACAACCTGCCGAGCGGCTCGATCACGAGCTCCACCCTCGCGCTCACCGACCGCTCGGGAGGCGCCGAGACGGCGCTGGCGAGCTTCACGCCCCCGACGAGTCTGCTGGTGACCGGCCGCAACACGGTCGCCATCGAGGTCCACCAGTTCTCGCGGACGTCCTCCGACATGGGTCTCGACGTCGAGCTGGACGCGCTCACGGCCACGGCCTCCGACACCAACCAGTCGCCGACGGCCGCGTTCACCTCGTCGGTCGACGGCCTCACGGCCGACCTCGACGCGACCGGGTCGACGGACCCCGACGGCTCGGTCACCTACTACTCGTGGGACTTCGGCGACGGGACCACCGGCACCGGCGCCACCATCTCGCACACCTACGCCGCGGGCGGCGACTACGACGTGACCCTGAGCGTGCTCGACGACGAGGGCTCCCTGTCGACCGTCACCCACACGGTGACCGCCGACTCGCCCACGCAGACCGTGATCGCCAACGGGTCCGCGTGGCGGTGGAAGTTCGACAACGCCGCACTCCCGTCCGGCTGGAACACCGCCGGCTTCGACTCGTCCGGCTGGAACAGCGGCAACGCACCCCTCGGGTTCGGCGCGACGTCGGTGATCACCAACATCGACACCTTCGCGAGCACGAGCGACCGGCCGCGCGCGGCGTACTTCAGCAAGACCTTCACGGTCGCCAACCCGTCCCGCGTCAGCCAGCTGGTCCTCGACACGGTCGCCAACGACGGTGCCGTCGTCTACGTCAACGGCACCGAGGTGGGGCGCGCCAACATGCCGGCCGGTGCGGTCACGACCACCACGTTCGCGTCGGCGGCGCCGAAGGCGGCCAGTGCGCCGGCCGTGCACATCAACGCCGATCCGGGGCTGCTCGTGGCCGGCACCAACGTCGTGGCCGTCGAGACGCACCTCAACTACCGCGGCACCCCCGACGTCACCTTCGACCTCACCGCGACCGTCCTCACCGGCAACGCCCGGCCAACGGCGGCGTTCACGAGCTCCGCCAACCAGCTGCAGGCGTCCTTCGACGGCAGCGGCTCGAGCGACTCCGACGGCACCGTCGCGTCGTACTCCTGGGACTTCGGTGACGGCACCACCGGCACGGGTGCCCAGCCGACCCACGCCTACGCCGTCTCCGGCACCTACCCCGTGACCCTGACCGTGACCGACGACGACGGCGCGATCGGCACCGCCTCCCATCCGATCACGGTCGCCTCCGCCGACCCCACGGTGATCCCGTACGGCGCCACCTGGCGCTGGCGGTACGTCGCCTCCACGCCACCGGTCGCCTGGACGACCGCCGTGTTCGACGACTCGTCGTGGGGGAGCGGCACGGCGCCCCTCGGCTTCGGCGACTCGACCGTGGCCACCAACGTCGACTCCTTCGCGACCACCTCCGACCGGCCGATCGCGATGCAGGCGCGCCGGAGCTTCCAGGTCCTCGACACCACGAAGGTCACCTCGCTGACCCTCACCACCTGGGCCGACGATGGCGTTGTCGTCTACGTCAACGGCACCGAGGTCGCGCGCTCGAACATGCCGACCGGCACGATCTCCTACAACACCTACGCCTCGTCGGCCCGCTCGACGACCACGGCCCGCGGCGCGCCCCTGACGATCACTGTCCCGACCAGCCTGCTGGTCAACGGCACCAACGTCGTCAGCGCCGAGACCCACCTCAACTACCGAGCGACGCCGAACATGTCCTTCGACCTGCGCGCGGTCCTGCGGTAGTGCCGCGGAGCTCGCGTGGGGCGGGTGGGGCTCGAACCCACGACCCAAGGATTATGAGTCCTCTGCTCTGACCGACTGAGCTACCGCCCCGTGGCGGGTGAGCCTACCGATCTCGTGCCGGTTGCCTCGCAGCCGGGCCTTCCGTGGCTGTCACGCCCCGTTACTGCCTCTACCCACGGTGCTGCAGCACGGTGGGAACAAGCGCTGACCCGGCGTGACAGGCGCCGCGCTCGGCCTCGCACCACCGCCGCGGGGCGCCGGACTACCGTCGAGGAGTGGAACGACGACGCCGGCACCGGGCCTACTTCTGGCTGATGGGCACCTGCGTGGTGCTCATCCTGCTGGCGTGGAACGTCGTCCGCCTGTGGTCGACCACCGCCGCCGTCGTGATGAGCGTGGTCGCGGCACTGATCCCGCCGGTCGCGGCGTTCGTCGGCAACCAGGGCGCGCTGGACCGGTCGGCGCCGCCGACAGCCGACGAGGAGCGCGCCGAGGACCGCACCGAGGACCGCTGATCCTCACTGGGACGGCTGGGGAAGGTTCACCTCGCAGTCGACCTTCGGGTTCGCGCCGAAGTAGTTGAGGGGGCCGGCGACGATGGTCAGCACCGTGTCCCCGGTCGACTTGCAGCTGACGTCCCGGTCGTCGCCGAAGTAGCCGCGCTGCCACGCAGCGAGCACGCCGATGACCAGCCAGACCACGACCACGAGGCCGATGATGCTCTTCATGCTGCACGGCGTACCCGCTCGCGGGTACGCCGAACCTCAGGACGCCGCGCCGGAGCTGTACTGCGCCTGGTAGGCCAGGAGCGCCGAGCGGCCGACGGCGAGCTGCTCCTCGAGCTCGTCGAGCAGGTCGGTCACCCCGTCGGTGGTGCCGGTGTCGGCCACGAGCTCGATCTGCTGCGCCGCGCGCCCGGCGGCGGTCACGCCGAGGTTGAGCGCGCCGCCCGCCAGCTTGTGCGAGACCTGCTTGAGCAGCGGGGCGTCGCCCTCGTCGGCCGCGGTGCGGATCTGCTCCAGGGTGCCGGGCGTGTTGGTGACGAAGTTCCCGATCGCCCGGTCGAGGTAGGCGGTGTTGCCGGGGTCGAGGTCACGGAGCTCGTCGAGGCGATCCAGAGCGAGGATGCCGAGGTCGCCGGACGACTGCTCTTCCCGAGGTGCGGACACGCGGGGAAGCGTACGGCGTACCGGTGTGTCCCCGTGGGATGTCCAACGATCGAGCACGGCGCTCAGCGCGGCGGAGTCGACCGGTTTGGTCAGGAAGTCGTCCATCCCGGCGGCCAGGCAGCGGTCCCGCTCGCCCTCGACGGCGGCCGCGGTCATCGCGATCACCGGGAGCCGCTGGCCGTCGCTCTCACCGGCCCGGATCGCCCGGGTCGCGGCGTAACCGTCCATGCGGGGCATCTGGACGTCCATCAGCACCGCGTCGAAGGCACTGGTGGCGAGCACCGCCAGCGCCGCCTCGCCGTCGTCGGCGGTGGTGGCGGTGTAGCCCATCGCCTCCAGGAGGCCGACGGCGACGAGCTGGTTGACCGGGTTGTCCTCGACCACGAGCACCCGGCGCGAGGTGGTCGGGCCGTCGGCGGGGACCGCCTCCTCCTCGCCGCGCGGACCGACGCCGGCGAGGTGGGCGAGGAGGGCGGTGCGGATCTCCCCGGCCAGGGCGGGCTTCGACAGGCAGGCCGCGATCCCCGCGTCCTCGAGCTCCGCGGGCGTCGGCGTGGTCGCCGAGGTCAGCATCAGCAGCGTCAGCCCGGCGTACGACGGGGCGCGGCGCAGCGCGCGGGCCAGGTCGAGCCCGTCCCGCCCGGGCATGCTCATGTCGAGCAGGACCCCCTCGACCGGGTCGCCGGCGGCCACCGCCGCGGCGAGCAGTCGCTCGGCCTCGTCGGCGCTGACCGCGGACAGGGTCCGGATCCGCCAGCGGGCCAGCTGCTCCTCGAGGATCAGCCGGTTGTGGTCGTTGTCGTCGACGATCAGCACCCGCCGGTCCGCGAGCCAGGCGCGGCCGTGCTCGTCGTCGGGGTCGACGCCGGGGCCGGCCGGCTCGGCGAAGGTCGCGGTGAACCAGAAGACGCTGCCACCGCCGGGGTTCGGCCGCAGCCCGATCTCGCCGCCCAGCACCTGGACGATCTCGCGGGAGATCGCGAGGCCGAGCCCGGTCCCGCCGAACCGCCGCGTCGTCGAGGCGTCCGCCTGGGTGAAGGCGTCGAAGAGCGTCGCGACGTGCTCGGGGTCGACCCCGACGCCGGTGTCGGTGACGCTGACCTCGAGGACGGTGCCGCCGTCCGCGGCGGGGGTCGCGGTCGCGCGGATGAAGACCTCGCCGGACTCGGTGAACTTCACGGCGTTCGAGCCGAGGTTGGCCAGCACCTGCGCGAGCCGCGTCGGGTCGCCGGAGAGCACCTCCGGCACGTCGGGGTGGCAGGAGACGATCAGCTCGAGACCCTTGGCGCGTGCGGCCTCGGCGAGCATGCTCGCGACCTGGTCGAAGACCGGTCGCACCTCGAAGTCGAGCCGCTCGAGCTCCAGCATCCCGGCCTCGATCTTCGAGAAGTCCAGGACGTCGTTGATGATCGCGAGCAGCGCGCGGCTGGCGACCTGGACGCCGGAGGCCAGCCGCGCCTGGTCGGCACTGAGGTCGCTGCGCATCAGCAGGTCGTTGAAGCCGATGACGCCGTTGAGCGGGGTCCTGATCTCGTGGCTCATGGTCGCGAGGAACTCCGACTTCTGCCGTGACGCCTCCATCGCTCCGTCGCGGGCGTCGGCGAGCTCTCGCTCGTGCCGCTCGCGCTCGGCCACCCGGCCCAGCTGCACCGCGACCTGCTCGACCATCGACTGGATCATGTCGTGGCGATAGAGCGGGGGATCGGAGGTGATCGTGACGACCGCGACCACCTCCTCGTCGTAGGAGACGGGGAAGGCGATCGTCAGCCGTTCCTCGTCCCACCTCGAGGCGCGCTCACGGAAGGCGCGGTTGGCCAGGTCCAGCTCCATCGCCGTGTGCTCCGGCGTGGCCAGGTCGGCCTCGTCGTCGCCCTCGTTCACGTAGAGGGGTACGACGCGCTCGCCGGACTCGTCCGGGACGAACGCGCGCCCGCGGCTCCAGTCGTCGTGCAGGAGCACGAGGTGCTGCGCCTGGGACAGTACCTCCCGCAGGCTGCGCGCCTCGTTGGCGGCGACCGCCACGGTCTGCATGAGCGTGTTCTGGCGGACCTGGTCCTCCAGGGCCAGGTCGGCGAGCTTGGTCTCGGTCACGTCCTGGTGGGTGCCCGACATCGCGACCACCTGGCCGTCCGCGCCGGCGACGGACTCGCCGCGCCCGCGCGTCCACACCCAGGTGTCCCCACTGCTGATCCGGCAGAGGAAGCGGAACTCGCGCGGCTCGTCGCGCGCCTCCTGGACCGCGGCGTCGACGGCCGCGCGGTCCTCCTCGTGCACGATGCCGAGGAAGTCGTCGTAGGTGACGGGGAACGCCGTCGGGTCGAGCCCGTACAGGGCGCAGAGCTCCTCGGACGCCGTGATCTCGTCGGTGACGACGTCCCACTCCCAGCTGCCGAGTCGCGCGAGCCGGTGCGCCTCGGCGAGCCGGCGGCGGCTCTCCGTGAGGTCGTCGAGCGCGCGTCGCCGGCCGCTGTAGTCGCTGATCCGGTGCACGAAGCCCGCCATCTCGCCGTCGGGGCCGCGGAGCTCGCGCTCGCTGATGATCACCCACAGCGAGGTGCCGTCCTTGCGCCAGAAGAGGACGTCGACGTCCTCGCCGTTCGCGCCCTCGCTCTTGAGCACCTCGAGGTGCTCGCGGAACTGCTGGCGGCCGGGCTCGTCGAGGGAGTCGAAGACCGTGGTGCGCGCCATCTCGGCCTCGTCGACGCCGTAGAGCCGCAGCATCGCGGGGTTCGCGTAGAGGGTGCGACCCTCCAGGTCGCAGACCCAGATGGCGTCGGGCGACCTCTCCACGATGTCGCGGTACAGCGCCGCCAGCTCCATCGAACCTCCCGAGCACAGGGTAGGGGGTCCGAGGGCGCGGGGACTCAGTCTTCCGCGGCGATGAGGTAGTCCCCGTCGGTGCCCTCGAGGGTGAGGGTGACCTCGTCGCTCGTCTTCGAGCCGTCGGGGTGCTGGTACTCGACCGTGTAGGTGATCTGCTTCGACTCCGGGTCCGCCTGCGCGCTGGTCATGTCGGCGGTGCTGATGGTGCGCCAGAACTTCTGGTACTGCCCGAAGTTGCCGCTCTGCGCCTGGAAGTCCGGTGTCAGCTGCTGCCACGCCGCGTGAGGATCGGTGGTCACCGTCGCGAGGTAGTCCTCGACGAAGTTCTCCATGCCGTCCTCGGTGACCGCGGCCTGCGACGTGCCCGACGTCGCCGGCCCCGAGGAGGCCGACCGCGTCGGCTTGTCGGTGCCCGTCTCGGCCGGGGTGTCGTCGCCGCGCAGCGCCAGCCAGGCGACGAGGGCGACCGCGACGACGATCGCCGCAACGGCCAGGATCGCGACGGCGCCGCGTCCGCGGCGCTCGCGGGGAGGTGGGGTCACCGGCGGCGCCGCCGGCGGCGGGGCGGCCGGCGGGATGGTCAGCGTCCGCAGGGTCGGCGTCTCGGCGACCGGAGCCGCCGCCGGCACGGGCAGCGCCGCCGCGGCCGACGGCCCGGTGGCCAGGTAGTCGCGCACCTGCGCGCTGGTCCAGCGCTGGTGCGGGTCGGTGGCCATGGTGGCGCGCAGCAGCGGGTCCAGCCACCCGGCACCCGCGAGCCGCGGCGGCTCCTCGTGGACGATCCGGTAGAGCGCCCCGAGCACGTTGTCGCCGACCTCGTACGGCGCCTGCCCGGCAAGCGAGTGGTAGAGCGTCGCGCCGAGCGACCACATGTCGCTGGCCGCGGTCGCCTGCTGGCCCGAGGCCACCTCGGGCGCCAGGTACGCCGGCGAGCCGGTGACCAGCCCGGTCTGGGTGAGGGAGGCGTCGGCCTGGGCGCGGGCGATGCCGAAGTCCGACAGCTTCACCTGGCCGTCCGGGCCGACGAGGATGTTCGAGGGCTTCACGTCGCGGTGGACGATCCCGGCTGCGTGCGCCGCAGCCAGCGCGTCCGCTGCCTGCCGGACGATCGCGGCGGCGCGCTCGTTCGGCAGCGGGCCCTCGGAGCGCACGAGGGCGGCGAGCGTGACGCCTGCGACGTACTCCATGACCAGCCAGCGCTCGTCCCCGTCCTCGACGAGGTCGTAGATGGCCACGACGTGCGGGTGGTTGAGGCGGGCGGCCAGCCGGGCCTCGCGCTCGGCCCGCTCCAGGTCCGGGGTGGCGCCGCCAGGGCCCATCCCGACGCGCTTCAGCGCGACCTGACGACCGAGCACCTCGTCGGTGCCGAGCCAGACCGCGCCCATCCCCCCGCGCCCGATCTCGCGGTCGAGCACGTACCTCCCTGCGATCACGTCATCCGTCCTTCCCGAATCCCCGCGAGCCTAGTCACGCGCTCCATGGCAGGCTGGGACCGCACATCCCGCACTGAAAGGTTCACCGTGACCGTCGATCCCACACTCCTCGACGACCTCGAGTGGCGCGGCCTCATCGCCCACTCGACGGACCTCGACGCGCTGCGCGAGGCCCTCTCCGTGGGGAGCGTGCGGTTCTACGTGGGCTTCGACCCGACGGCGCCGAGCCTCCACATGGGCAACCTGGTGCAGATCGTCACCGCGAAGCGGCTCCAGCTGGCCGGCCACACGCCCTACGCCCTGGTCGGGGGCGCGACCGGGATGATCGGTGACCCCAAGGAGTCGGGGGAGCGCGTGCTCAACAGCCTCGACACGGTCAAGGACTGGGTCGAGCGGGTCCGCCACCAGATCGAGCCCTTCCTCGACTTCGAGGGCGCCAACGCCGCGACCATGGTCAACAACTACGACTGGACCGCGAGTCTCTCGACGATCGACTTCCTGCGCGACATCGGCAAGCACTTCCCCGTCAACCGGATGCTGGCGCGCGACGTCGTGAAGAGCCGGCTGGACGCGGGCATCAGCTACACCGAGTTCAGCTACGTGCTGCTCCAGTCGTTGGACTTCCTCAACCTCTACCGCGACCACGGCGTGACGCTCCAGTTCGGCGGCTCCGACCAGTGGGGCAACCTGACGGGCGGCGTCGAGCTGATCCGCCGCTCCGACGGCGGCAAGGCCCACGCCTTCGCGACGCCGCTCGTGACCAAGTCCGACGGCACGAAGTACGGCAAGACCGAGGGCGGCGCCCTGTGGCTCGACCCGCAGATGATGTCGCCGTACGCCTTCTACCAGTTCTGGCTCAACGTCGAGGACGAGAAGGTCGGGGAGCTGCTGCGGATCTTCACCTTCCTCTCCCGCGCGGAGATCGAGGACATCGAGACCCAGCACGCCGAGAAGCCCTTCCTGCGCGCGGGCCAGCGCGCGCTCGCCGAGCAGGTGACCACCTTGGTCCACGGTGCGGAGGAGACCGAGCGCATCCAGGCGGCGTCGGCTGCGTTGTTCGGCGGGGGAGAGCTGTCCGGGCTGAGCCCGGACACGCTCGGCGCCGCGCTGCAGGAGACCGGGAGCACGGTCGTCGACGGCGACGAGCTGCCCTCCGTGGTCGACCTCCTGGTCGCGACCGGACTCGCCAAGAGCAAGGGGGAGGCCCGGCGCACGGTCGGCGAGGGTGGTGCCTACCTCAACAACCAGCGGGTCGAGGACCCCGAGCAGGTGCCGTCGAGCGACGACCTGATCGGCGGGCGCTGGCTCGTGCTGCGCCGCGGGAAGAAGAACTTCGCCGGCGTCGAGGTCCGCTGACCCCCTCCTGACCTGCGTAAACGTGGTTGTGCGCCGGGTCACGCGCGCCCGATTTGAACTCGGCCGCAGAGTCCCCTAATGTTCTCCGAGTCGCCAGGGAGCGGCGGGAGGCAAGACCGGTCAGGTCGGGCCTCCGGCCCCGGCGGCCATCCCCTTCTCATCATCACCTTTCCGGTGGCGAAGCGCGTCTCACTGAGACCCTCCAAAATTGGAAAGCACTGTGGTGTGCGCGGGATGCGGCGGAAAAGCCCGGATTTGCACCGGGCCAAAACAATCCGCTAAGTTTTACGAGTTGCCCCGGACGGGGAGGCCGAAAAGCCGAACTTCCGAGTGCGTCTGATTTTTGAGAACTCAACAGTGTGTCATAGTCGACGAATTAGTTTGTTTATGCCCCGTTGACTGGGTCTGCCTTCGGGTGGGTTTGGTCGCGGATTTCTTTGACAATGATTCTGACAACATTTGATGTCAGTGTCTCCTGTCAGGGTAGAATTTTACGTTTTCAACGGAGAGTTTGATCCTGGCTCAGGACGAACGCTGGCGGCGTGCTTAACA
>NZ_JAIQZJ010000020.1 GCF_020073815.1 Nocardioides mangrovi | reverse complement strand
GGGAAGCCGGAGTACAAGTTCCTGTTCATGGCCAAGGGCGGCGGCTCGGCCAACAAGTCCTTCCTCTTCCAGGAGACCAAGGCGATCCTCAATCCCCAGCGCCTGCTGACCTTCCTCGACGAGAAGATCCGCTCGCTCGGCACGGCCGCGTGTCCGCCGTACCACCTGGCGGTCGTCATCGGCGGCACGTCGGCGGAGTTCGCGCTCAAGACCGCGAAGTACGCCTCGGCGCACTACCTCGACAACCTCCCGACCGAGGGCTCGATGAGCGCCCACGGCTTCCGCGACGTCGAGCTCGAGGAGCAGGTCCTGCACCGCACCGGCGCCGGCTGCCACGACGTGCGTGTGGTGCGGCTGCCCCGCCATGCCGGCTCGTGCCCGGTCGCGATCGCGTTGTCGAGCCCGGCCGACCGGCAGGCGCTCGGCAAGATCACCGCCGAGGGCGTCTTCCTCGAGGAGGGCGACGAGTGAGCGGGGGAGCGGCGTTCCTGGTATAAAGAGAACGATCGTTCTTTCTCTTACGTATCGAGGAGCTCCATGTCCACCTCCGCCCTCCGGCGTCTCTACCTCGTCCGCTTCGTCTTCGCCGTGGTGTGGGCGGGGCTCTTCGTCGCCACCTCCTCGCCCGTGGGGACCGCGGCGGTCGTCCTCGCGGTCCTCTACCCGGTCTTCGATCTCGGCGCCGCGGTCGTCGACCTGCGCACCTCCGGTGACCGCCGCCCGATGCTCGTCGTGAACATGGCGCTCAGCCTGGCCGCCGCCGTCGCGCTGGCCGTCGTCGGTGACGACCTCGAGGGGATCCTCGTCGTCTGGGGGATCTGGGCGATCACGGCGGGCGCGGTCCAGCTGTCCGTCGGCGTCGTACGACGGGCGCTCGGCGGTCAGTGGCCGATGATCCTCAGCGGCGGCATCTCGGTGCTGGCGGGCGCGTCGTTCGCCGCCTCCGCGAGCAGCGCGACCTCCGTGACCGGCATCGCGGGCTACGCCACCCTCGGCGGGCTCTTCTTCCTGGTCTCGGCCCTGCGGCTGCGCCAGCCCGCGGTCGCCTAGGAGCCGAGCAGCTCCTCGACGCCCTGGAGGAAGACCTGGCCGACGTGCCGCGGGTCGGCCAGGCAGCCCGACGCCATCGCGCCGTCGCGCAGGAGCACGAAGAGCTCCGTCTTCTCCCGGCCGGCCAGCGACGTGACGGTGTCGAGGAACCACTGCCGGTGCTCGAGGACCGCGCGGTGCACGGGGTGGTCGGTGTCGGGGTACTCCGCCGCGGCGTTGAGGAACGCGCAGCCGCGGTACGCCGGGTCGTTGATCTGCGCGGCGACCGCCCGGGCGACCGCCCGGACGCCGTCCTCGGGGGAGAGGTCGTCGGTGAGGACCGAGGCGACCTGCGCCCGCTCGGCCGCGCTCGCCGCGTGGAGGTAGGCGACGACGAGGTCGTCCTTGCTCGGGAAGTGCCGGTAGAAGGTGGCCCTGGTGACACCCGCGGCCGTCACGATCTCGTCGACGCCGACGGCGTGGATGCCCTTGGCGTAGAAGATGCCGCTCGCCGTCCGCAGCAGCCGGTCCCGAGGCTCCGAGGCTCTGGTCGTCGTCGTGGTCCGCGGCACCCTCCCAGGCTATCGACCGGAGACGGGCGGCCTGACGATCAGTAGGCGAAACGGGCCACCAGCAGATCGAGCGATGCGGCCAGCTCGGCGAGCTCGTCGGTGGCCCGCTGGGCGTGGGCGACCTGGGTGGTCGTCTGCTCGGCCGCCTCGGCCACCGACGCGATCGTGCCGGCGATCTCCCGAGCCCCGACGGCGGCCTCGGCGACGTTGCGCGACGTCTCGGTGTTGGTGGCGAGCTGCTGCTCCACGGCGGCGGCGATGGTGGCCTGGTGCTCGTCGATCCGGGCCACGACCGTCGAGATCTGCTCGATCGACCGGACCGCCGCCTCGGTGTCCTGCTGGATCTCGGCGACCCGCCGGCCGACGTCCTCGGTGGCGCGGGCCGTCTCGAGCGCCAGCTCCTTGACCTCGGTCGCGACCACCGCGAAGCCCTTCCCTGCCTCCCCGGCCCGTGCGGCCTCGATGGTGGCGTTGAGTGCCAGGAGGTTGGTCTGCGAGGCGATCCCGGCGATGAGGTGCAGCACCCCGCCGATCTCGCGGGACGCCTCGCCCAGTCGTATGACGTCCGCGTTGGTCGTCGCCGCGGTGTGGACCGCCTGGGAGGCGACCGCCGACGCCTCGGCCGCGGAGCGGGAGATCTCGCGGATGACGGTGCTCATCTCGTCGGAGCCCTGAGCGACCGACTCGACGTTGCCCGAGACCTGGCCGGCGGCCGACGCCACCACCCCGGCCTGGGCGGAGGCCTCGACGGCGGCGGCCGAGATGCTGACCGAGCTCTGCGCGAGCTCCTGCGCCGACGCGGACAGGGTGGAGACGGAGGCGGCGAGCGTCGACACGGTCTCCTGCACCCGTCCGGCGAAGGTGTTGAAGGACCGCGCGATCGAGCCGAGCTCGTCGTCGCCATCGACGGCGAGCCGCGCGGTCAGGTCGGCGCGCTCGTCCTCCGCCAGGGACTGCAGGCGGCGCCTCAGGGCCGCGAGCGGACCGCGCACCGAGGCGGCGATCCCGATCCCGAGGGCGATCGACAGGGCGCCCCCGACCAGCCCCGCGACGATCATCATCCGGCGACCGCTCGCGGCCTCCGCGCGGGCCGACTCGGCCGCGTCCGCGCCGGCTGCCTGGACCGCGCGGTCGACCGCGGCGATCGCGTCGGACAGGCGGGTGAAGTTGTCGATCTCCTCCCCGATGACGAGCTCGTTCGCGCGCCGCTCGGCAGCCGGGTCCCCGGCCGCGTAGTCGGCGAGGATCGTCGTGTCGACCGCCATGAAGTCGTCGTACGCGCCCTGGGCCGTGGCGATCTCGTCGGCCACGCCCGCAGGCACGCGGTCGTCGTCGGCCAGGACGCGCAGGCCCGCCTCGAGCTGCTGGGCGGACTGCAGGAAGGCCGTGCGGCTGGCCCCCTCGTCGGTCGCCGCGGTCGGCTCCCCACGTAGGACGTCGAAGGCGTACGCGGTCTGCCAGCCGTTCCAGTCGGCGGACTGGAACCGGACGGCGGCCGCCTCGCCGGCGACCGCCAGGTAGCCCTGGACGTCGGTGGAGGCGTCCTGCTGCCGCGAGAAGCCCTCGACCCCGAGAGCGACCACGGCGAGCAGCGCGACCGGCCCCACCAGCGCGAGGGCGACGAGTCGGGCGGCGATGCTCGTCCGTCGCCCGAGGCCGCGCAAGCTCCAGCGGTTGCGGGGTGCGGGCATCGAGGTCGACGTGCCAGGGGTGCCGGTCATGATCCCTCCTTCAGCAGGTGCAGCGACCTTGATCGTCCGTCCCGCGCCGTACCTGAGGGATCGGCGTCAGGGACGGAGCACCCACCGGCCGCGGACACCGCCCTTGGCGACCTGGCGCTGCGCCTCGGCGGCCTCGGCCAGCGGCAGCTCGCCCGCGATCCGGGTGACCAGCCGGCCGGCGGCGGCGTCGGCGAGCAGGTCCGTCGTACGGCGGCCGTCGGGCACGACGCCCACCACCTTCACGTCGACGCCGCGCTCCGAGGCCGGCGGGTTGGACGGCTGGACGCCGACGAAGACCCCGCCGTCGCGGACCAGGGCGACACCCGCCTCCTGGAGGACGGCGCCGTCGGCGACCGCGTCCCAGCCGGGCTCGGCGCTGGCGGTGAAGTCGACGCCGAGGCCGCGGACGAAGTCCTCGTCCGTCGCGCGGGCCAGGCCGGTGACCCGCCAGCCGCGGGCGGCGGCCATCGGCGCGACGTAGCCGCCCACGGCCCCGGCCGCGCCGGTGACCAGGAGCGTGCGGCCCGCGCCGTCGCCGAGCAGGTCGACCAGCTGGGCGGCCGTCAGGGCGTTGAGCGGGAAGGTCGCGGCGGCCACCAGGTCGAGGCCGTCGGGCACCAGGCCGACGTCGGCCACGGGGACGACCAGCTGCTCGGCGTACGTACCGAAGTCGCGGTCGAGCCCGCCGACCAGGCCGGCCACCCGGGTGCCGACCGGCAGGTCGACCCCGTCGCCGACGGCCTCGACGGTGCCCGAGAAGTCCCAGCCGAGGCCGGTGCGCTCGGGCTGGTCGATGAGGCCGATGCCGTGGAAGAAGCCGCCGGCGACGGCGAGGTCGACCGGGTTGACCGACGCCGCGGCCACGCGGACCCGGACCTGGCCCGGGCCCGGGTCGCGGACCGGCAGGTCGAGCAGCTCGATGGAGCCGGGTCCGGCAGGGGTACGGACGACGGCGGCGCGGAAGGTGGTGTCGGTGGTCATGGCGAGCTCCTCTTGCGGAAGGGATGGTGTTTGCTCCACGATGGCGGGGTAACTCTCCATTGGTAAGTAGGCACCTGGAAGTGCGTAACTTGCCCCGAGGTGCCCGGGAGGGCCGATGCCGACGATGACCGCCGCCCAGCAGCGCGAGCAGGCGAAGGTCGCCTACGACGCCTTCCTCGCCGGCTGCCCGAGCCGGCAGCTCCTCGACCGGCTCTCCGACAAGTGGGTCGCGCTCGTCCTCGCCGCGCTCGCCGAGCAGGGCACGATGCGCTACTCCGAGCTCGCCCGCCGGCTCGCCGGCGTCAGCCAGAAGATGCTCACCCAGACCCTGCGCACCCTCGAGCGCGACGGGCTGCTCATCCGCGAGGTGACGCCGACCGTCCCGGTGACCGTCGACTACACCCTCACCCCGCTGGGCTCCTCGCTCGACGGGGTGATGCGCCAGGTCAAGGCGTGGGCCGAGCTGCACATGGACGACGTCCGGTCCGCGCGCGAGGAGTACGACGCGCGCTGACGCCCGATCGGAACCGGTCAGACGTATGACCTATGCTCCGTCGCGTGGAGCGACACGGTCTGGTCGTCAACGTCCGCCCCGAGAGGCGGGAGGAGTACCTCGCGCTGCACCGCGCGGTGTGGCCGCAGGTCGAGCGGACGCTGCGGGACGCCCACGTCACGAACTACACGATCTTCGCGCTCGACGACACGCTCTTCGCCTACTACGAGTACGCCGGCGATGACCACGCCGCCGACATGGCGCGCATCGGCGAGGACCCCGTGACCCGCGAGTGGTGGACGCACACCGACCCGTGCCAGACGCCGTTTGGGGGCGATGGGTCCGCGGACGGCGGATGGCGCGACGCCGAGGAGATCTGGCACCTCGGCTGACGCGCCACCCGCGTCCGGGATCAGGGCCGGGCGCCGGCCTCGGCCATCACCTGCTGGGCCTCGGCCGGCCAGCTGCCGTCGGTCACCTGGGTGTTGTCGACGACCTCGTTGCCGTAGCCGTCACCCTCGGGGTTGCGCGCCGGGCCGACGTCCCACCAGTTGTGGGTCACGAGGTTGTCCTTGGTGTTGAAGGTGTCAGGGTCGCCGGCGTCGGAGTTGACGTAGAGCCAGTTCGAGCAGCCGACGAAGACGTTGTCGCGGATCGTCAGGTAGCGGCTGCCCTGGTCGACCAGTGCCCCGAACGTCTTCTTGTTGTCGTAGACGTAGTTGCGCTCGATGACCGTGCCGGGGCTGGCGGAGAGCGTGTAGATGCTGCCGCCGTCGTTCATCGACTGCTTCGTGTCATGGATCAGGTTGTAGGAGACCGTGTTGTCGCGGAACGTGGTCGGGGTGTCGTAGACCGGCTGGTAGTCGTACAGCCCGTGCTCGAGGTAGTACTCGTTGCCGCCCGGGTCGTTGGTGCCCCATCCCCAGCCGATGTCGATGCCGTCGTAGGGCAGGTCGGTCACCGTGTTGTGCGAGATCGTCGCCCGGGTCACGTACGTCGAGAGGATGCCGGCGTTGTCCCGGTAGTCCTGCGAGACGCCGTCGACGGTGTTGTCGGTGATGGTGATGTCGTGGTCGGTCATCCGGGGGTCGGTCGGGTGGTGGGCGTCCGGCCGGACCCCGCCGACGACGATCGCCGAGCCGCTGGAGTCGGTGAAGGAGCTGTGGTCGACGGTGATCCGGGAGGCGCCGTACCCGACCCCCGAGGCGTGGGCGTCGGCGTCCATCCCGATGCCCAGCCCGACCGAGCCGAGCTGGTCGAACGCGTCGTCGGAGAACGTGATGCCCTGGGCGGCCGAGACCTGTACGGCACCGGGGATCTGGGCCCACTCGTTGCGGCTCTCCTCGAACTCCGGGCAGCCGTTCTGGCAGCTGGTCAGGAAGTCGGCCGGCCAGTCGTAGGTGCCGACGGCGTGGGCGCCGCTCTGCTGGTCGACGTAGCCCTGCGAGCTGCTGGGGAAGCGCCACGTGGTGTGGGAGAACGTGAGGCCGGTGAAGCTCAGGTCACGCACCGGGTGCGCGTAGCTGCCGCTGACCTGGACCAGCGACTCGAGACGCGGCAGCCACACGTCGTGCTGGGCCATCGTGTCGCCGGGTGCCGCGCGGTAGTAGAGCCGGCCGGCGGCCGAGTCGAGGTACCACTGCCCCGCCTCGTCGAGCAGCTCGTAGGCGTTGTCGAGGTAGACGGCGCCCCGGGCGTACGGCGACTTCAGCGTGTCGTAGCCGAAGTTGTTGTTGTTCCAGGCGGGCTGCTCCATGACCAGCGTGTCTCCGCGGACCGCGACCACCGGCGAGATGCGGTCGGTGAACGAGCCGAGCTCCTCGACCTCGAGGTCCTGGGGGTTGGTCAGCGTCGCGATCTGTGCCGCCAGGGCGGCGTCGTGCACGACCAGCCCTTCGGTCGTGAACTCGAGGTCGGGCCGGGTCTTGCTGGCCGCGAGCTGGAGCCGGGTGCGCTGCGCGAGGCCGCCGTCGACGTACAGCTGGCGCGTCGTGGTGCCGCGCGGCACCCGGGCGACCCAGATGTCCTGGGCGGCGTCGTCGACCCGCCATCCGGTGACGCGCGTGCCGCCCGAGAGCACGGCGTGCTGCCCGGGCGCGCTGGTCCAGGTGACCTGGTGACCGTTGCGCCCGCCGTCGGCCGTGGTGAACCGCAGTCGGTGCGCGAGCTCGTAGGTGCCGCCGGCGAGGCTGACCACGACGTCCTGGTGGCCGGCGTGGGCCCGCGCGAGCCGGCGCGCGGCCTCGATGGTGGTGACGACCCGGTCGGCGCCGGCGGCATGGCGGCCGCCGTCCGGACGGACCGCGATCGTGTAGGTCCCCGAGGGACGTCCGTGGTCCGGGCCGTGTCCCGAGCCGCCGGCGACGGCCGGTGTCCCGGGGAGAAGCGCGGCCGCGACGGCCAGGGCCGCCGCGGCGTAGCGCGGGCGTGGCAGGACGATCATCTGCAGTCAACTCCCGATAGTTGTGACGTATGATGTTTCGGACTGTAGCGGTCGTCACACGTCACGGCAACGGGTCGGGATCGCCGGCTCGCCCGCCCATCGGCTAGCGCCGGCGGAACTCCGGGGCGCGTTTCTCCGCGAACGCCCGGCGTCCCTCGGCAGCGTCCTCGGTGGCGAAGCAGATGGTCTGCAGGTCGCGCTCGTACTCCAGGGCGTGGTCCTCCGACATCGCGGTGGCCGCGCGCAGGTTGACCTTGGCCGTCTCGACCGCGATCGGGGCGCGCGCGGCGATGGTGGCGGCGAGCTCGAGCGCGCGCGGCACCAGCGCGTCCGGCTCGTGCACCTCGGAGACGAGCTGCCAGGCGAGCGCCTGCTCGGCCAGGACCGGGTCGCCGGTCATCAGCATCAGGGCGGCGTTGCTGGGTCCCGCGGCGCGGGAGAGGAACGCCGACATCCCGCCGCCGCCGATCCAGCCGAGCTTGACCTCGGGGGCGCCCAGGCGGGCGGTCGTCGAGGCGAGCCGGATGTCGCAGGAGAGCGCGGTCTCGAGGCCGCCGCCGAGCGCGTAGCCGTTGATCGCGGCGATCGACGGCTTGAGCAGCCGGCGCAGCGCGTCGCAGTAGTCGACCCGGTTGCGGAAGTCCCACGGCGTCGCGTACGAGTCGAGCGCCGTGACGTCCGAGCCGACCGAGAAGGACCGGTCGCCGGCGCCGGTCAGCACCACGGCGCGGACGTCGTCGTCGCCGTTGCACGTCGCGACCGCGGCCACCAGGTCGCGCGCCATCGCCGGGGTGAGCGCGTTGAGCTTGGCCGGCCGGTCGAGGGTGATCGTCGCGATCCGGGCGTCCCGGTCGATCTCGAAGCGGATGGCGCCGTCGGTCGGCTCGGCCATGGGGACTCCCTCGTCAGCGGTTCGTGAGCGGTTGGTCGGACGAAGCCGGCGCTTCGTCGGATGAACGCCTTGACTCTATGAGTATGACGTCATACCTTTCAACCGTTCTCGACCCTCGACCTCGAAAGGCCACTCGGTGCAGATCGTCCGTGCCCGCCTCTCCGACGGCGCCCCCGCCGTCAGCGCCGTCCTCGCCGAGGACGGGCTGCACCCGTTGTCGCTCGAGATCCACGAGCTCCTCTCCTGGTCGGCCGCCGACCTCCGCACGGCCGTCGAGATGGCCGTGGCGGCCGCCCCGGTGCCGGCGCCCGGGCATGTGCTCCAGGCGCCGGTCAGCGGGCTGACCGAGGTCTGGGCGGCGGGCGTCACCTACGAGCGATCGCGCGAGGCGCGCATGGAGGAGAGCGAGAAGGAGGCCGACATCTACGACCGCGTCTACGACGCGGAGCGGCCCGAGCTCTTCTTCAAGGGCGCGTCGTGGCGGGTCGCCGGCACCGGCGAGCCGGTCAGCGTGCGCGCCGACTCCCCGGTCAACGTGCCCGAGCCGGAGCTCGCCGTCGTCGCCAACGCGTACGGCGAGATCGTCGGCTACACGATCTGCAATGACGTCAGCTCCCGCAGCATCGAGGGCGAGAACCCGCTCTACCTGCCGCAGGCCAAGGCCTACCTCGGCGCGTGCGCCGTCGGCCCGGGCATCACCCCCGCCTGGGAGGTGTCCGACCCGCGGGCGCTGCCGATCCTGATGTCGATCGAGCGCGGGGGCGAGGTCGTCTGGAAGGGCGAGGCCAGCACCGCGCAGCTGCACCGCCGGCTCGAGGACCTGGTCGGCTACCTCTTCCGCGAGGACGACTTCCCTCAGGGCGTGGTCCTCGCGACCGGGACCAGTCTGGTGCCCGACCTGCCCTTCACCCTCGAGGGTGGCGACGTCGTGTCGATCGAGCTCGTCGGCCTCGGCGTGCTGACCAACCCGGTGGTGGTCGGCAAGGCCGGGATCGCCCACCTGGTCCACCGGGTGCAGGAGGTGCCCGCGCGATGAGCATCACCAGCATCGACGCTCGCACGGGCGAGCCGCGCGGCGCGTCGTACGACGAGACCTCGGCCGCCGAGGTGGCCGCGACCTGCGCGGCTGCCGCGGCCGCCGCCCCCGGCTGGGCGGCGCTGTCGCGCGCCGATCGGGCAGGCGCGCTGGAGGACGTCGCCGCCGCGCTCGAGGCGCGGTCGGCGGAGATCATCGCCACCGCCGACGCCGAGACCGCCCTCGGTGAGCCGCGCCTGACCGGCGAGCTCGCGCGCACCTGCTTCCAGCTCCGCTTCTTCGCCGAGGTCGTGCGGGAGGGCTCCTACCTGGAGGCCACCATCGACCACGCCGACACCTCGCCGATGGGCCCGCGCCCCGACCTGCGCCGGATGCTCGTGCCGGTCGGCCCGGTCGCGGTCTTCGGTGCCAGCAACTTCCCGCTCGCGTTCTCCGTGCCGGGCGGCGACACCGCCTCGGCGCTCGCCGCCGGGTGCCCGGTCGTCGTCAAGGCCCACGAGGCCCACCCGGCGACGTCCGTGCTCTGCTTCGAGGCGATGCGCGCGGTGCTGCCGGACGGCGTGATCTCGCTCGTCCTCGGCCGCGCGGCCGGCGCCGCGCTGGTGCGCGACCCGCACGTGCGCGCCGTCGGCTTCACCGGCTCGACCCGCGGCGGCCGGGCCCTCGCCGACCTCGCGGCCGCCCGGCCCGAGCCGATCCCGTTCTACGGCGAGCTCGGCAGCGTCAACGCCTTCGTCGTGACGCCGGCGGCGGCCGCCGTCCGGGCCGAGGAGATCGGCAGGGGACTCGCGGACTCCTTCACCCTGGGTGCCGGTCAGTTCTGCACCAAGCCGGGACTGGCCCTCGTGCCCGCCGGCGCCGACGGCGACGGGCTGCGCGACGCCGTGACGACGGCGGCCGAGGGCCGCACCTTCACGATGCTCACCGACGGCATCCGGCACGCCTACGAGACCGCCGCCGGGCGGGCCGACACCCGCGCCGTCACGCCGACGATCGTCGAGGTCGAGGCCGGCGAGCTCACCCCGGAGCTGCTCGAGGAGGTCTTCGGGCCCTACCTCGTCATCGCCCGGTACGACGGGGCCGCCGACCTCGACGCGGCGATCGACGCGCTGCCCGGCGCGCTGACCGCGACCGTGCACGGCGAGGACGACGACCGGCTCGGCGCCGACCTCGCGCGCTCGCTACCGAACCGGGTCGGCCGGGTCGTGTGGAACGGCTACCCGACCGGCGTCTCCGTCGGCTGGGCCCAGCACCACGGCGGCCCCTGGCCGGGCACCAACACCCTCTTCACCTCGGTCGGCGCCACGGCGGTCCGTCGCTTCCAGCGGCCGGTCGCCTGGCAGTCCGCCCCCGCCTCCGTCCTCCCCGAGGAGCTGCGCGACGACCACGACGGCATCCCCCGTCGCGTCGACGGCGTGCTCCACCTCCCCACGACCTGAAGGCTGCCGATGTCCGTCCTCTCCGGCTACCGCGTCCTCGACCTGTCCATCGCCATGGCCGGCCCGCTGGCCGCCATGCGCCTCGGCGACCTCGGCGCCGACGTGCTCAAGATCGAACCCGTGACGGGGGAGTGGCAGCGGCACACCTCGGCCGGCGGTGCCGTCGGCAACGAGGTGAACGCCTCCTTCCTCTCCCTCAACCGCAACAAGCGCAGCCTGGCGGTCGACCTCAAGAGCGCGGCCGGCAAGGAGCTCGTGCTCCGCCTGGCCGCCGACGCCGACGTCTTCCTGCAGAACTACCGTCCCGGCGTCGCGGCCCGGCTCGGCCTCGACCACGAGGCGATCCGCGCGGTGCGGCCCGACATCGTCTACGTCTCGATGAGCGGGTACGGCGAGGACGGTCCGTACGTCGACCGGCCCGGTCAGGACCTGCTGCTGCAGAGCCTCAGCGGCGCGCTCTACAGCGCCGGCCGCACCGAGGACCCGCCGCAGGCCGGCCCCTCCTTCGTCGCCGACGCGATCACGGCGTACTCCGCCTTCGAGGGCGTCCTCGCCGCGCTGCTCCACCGCGAGCGCACGGGCGAGGGCCAGAAGGTCGAGGTGAACATGCTCGACGCGATGCTCGCGATGCAGATGCAGGAGCTCTCGGTGCGCACGGTCGGCGGCATCCCGCAGACCCGCGGCCACGAGATCCACGCCCACTCCTACATCCGGGCGCCGTACGGAATCTTCCCGACCAGCGACTCCTACATCGCGCTCGCCTTCGCCGACCTCGGCCTGCTCGCCGAGGTCTTCGGGGACGCCGACCTGGCGCAGTGGGACGCCGAGCGCGACGGCTTCAAGCACCGCGACGCGATCTCGGCCGCGGTCGCGCGGCACCTGCGCACCGACACCACCGCCTCATGGCTCGAGCGGCTCGGCGGTCGCGGCGTCTGGGTCGGTCCGGTCAACTCCTACGACGACGTGATCGACGACCCGCAGGTGCGGCACAACGGCAGCTTCGTCACCTACGAGCACCCGACCGAGGGCACCGTGACGACGCCCGGCTTCGCGTTCCGCCTGACCGCGACCCCGGCGACGGTCGAGCGCGGCGCCCCGACCGTCGGCCAGCACACCGGCGAGATCCTCGCCGAGCTCGGCCTGACCGACGCGGAGGTCGAGGCGCTCGTGCAGGCCAAGGTCGTCGCGTGACCGACCCGGCGCTGCGCGGGATGACCTGGGAGCACCCGCGGGCCTGGCTCGGGCTCGACGCGTTCGACGCCGCGGGTCTCGCACCTCACGTGGGCTGGGACCGGCAGCCGCTGTCCGCCTTCGAGGCGCACCCGATCGCCGACCTGGCCAGCCGCTACGACTTCATGGTCGTCGACCACCCCGGCCTGGGCGCGGCGATCAGCGACGGTGCGGTCGTCGCCTTCGAGGACCTCCTCGACGGCGACGAGCTCGACCGGGTGGTCGGCAGTGCGGTCGGTGCCAGCGGCGCCAGCTACCGCTTCGACGGCCGGACCTACGCGGTGCCGATCGACGCGGCCGCGCAGGTCGGGGTCCGGCGCCCGGGTGTCCCCGTCGTACGCCGCTGGGAGGACGTGCCCGCACTTGCGGACGAGCACCCGGTCGCGCTCTGCCTGGCCGGGCCGCACGCGGGCCTGATGCTGCTCGCGATGTGCTCCGGGCAGCAGCCCGCCGACCCCGCGGTCCTGCTCGACCCGGCCGTCGCCGCCGACGCGATCGCCCTGCTCCGTGCGGTCTTCGCGCGCAGCGGCGGCGAGGTGCTCGACCCGATCGGCATCCACGAGCTGATCGCCTCCGGCGAGGGCGCCGACTGGTGCCCGCTCGCCTACGGCTACGTCACGACGTACGCCGAGCGACTGGCCTGGAGCGACGCCCCCACCTGGCGCGGCGACGTGCCGCTGAGCGTGCTGGGCGGGACCGGCCTCGCCGTCGCCGCCCGGTCCGCGGGCGACAGCGCGGTGCGCGCCTGGGTGCACGGCTTCCTCGACGACGAGGTGCAGACCTCGCTCGTGCCGGAGGCAGGAGGCCAGCCGGCGCACCGGGCCGTGTGGCACGGCGAGGAGCCGTTCTACCGCGACACCGTCGCGACCCTGGAGGCCGCCTGGGTGCGGCCCCGGGTCCCGGGCTGGATCCCGCTGCAGGACGAGCTGTCCGAGGTCGTCCGGTGCGCCGTGGTCGAGGACCGCGATCCCACCGCCGCCCTCGCGGACGTCAACGTGCGCTACGCCGCGCTGCTCGGGGAGGCCTGAGCGATGGCCGCTGACCGGCACGTCCGCGTGGTCCAGGAGCTCGGTGCCCGCATCGTGCGGCTCGACCTGCCCGCGGGCACGCTGCTGCCCACCGAGGACGTGCTCGCCGGCGAGCTGGCGGTCGGCCGCTCGGCCGTGCGCGAGGGAGTCAAGGTGCTGGCCGGCAAGGGCCTGGTCGAGACCCGGCGGAGCGCCGGCACTCGGGTCCGCGCCCGCGAGACCTGGAACCTCCTCGACGCCGACGTCCTGCGCTGGCGGTTCGCGGAGTCGCGGTCGGTCGACCTCGCGATGATCGCCGACCTGCGGGTCGCGCTCGAGCCGGGAGCGGCCCGGCTCGCCGCCGAGTCGACCGACCTGGCGGCCCGGCGTGCGGTGGGCCTCGCGATGAGCGGGCTGTGGGCGACCGTCGAGGACGCCGACGAGGAGTTCGTGCGCGCCGACCTCGCGTTCCACCGCGCCGTCTTCGTGGCCGCCGGGAACGACCTGCTGCTGCACGTGCACGACCAGATCGAGGCGGCGTTCGGCGCCGTACGCCCGCTGCACTCGGCGTCGGCGGGACACAACCGCGAGACGTTGGCCGCGCACGAGGAGGTCGCCGCCGCCGTGCTGCGCGGCCACCACCGCAAGGCCGAGACCGCGATGCGCGCCGTCGTCGAGGGTGCCCGCGCGGACCTGTTGGAGAGGGACAGCCGGAGAGGAGCTGTGTCATGAGTGTTGCCGTCGTGACCGGAGCGGGCGGATCGCTCGGTCGGGCGATCGCGGTGCGGCTGGCCGAGGACGGACGGGCGCTCGCGCTGACCGACGTCGACGAGGCGTCGCTGCGGGAGACCGCCGACCTGGTCCGGTCGACCGGGGCCACCGTGCTCGACCGGGTCGTGGACCTGCGCGACGAGGGTGCGCTGGCGGACTTCTTCGAGGCCGTCCGGTCCGGGCTCGGTCCGGTCACCGCCCTGGTCAACAACGCCGCGATCTACCCGACCGTGCCCTTCCTGGAGATGGACGTGGCCGACTACGACGCCGTCCACGCGGTCAACCAGCGCGGCTACTGGCTCTGCGCCCAGCTCGCCGGGCGGCAGATGGCCGGTGGCGCGGCCGGGGACCGCTCGATCGTCAACGTCGCCTCGATCACGATGCACGGCGGCTGGGAGCAGCTCGCGGCGTACGTGACCACCAAGGGCGGCGCCGTCGCGATGACCCGCGCCCTGGCCCGCGAGCTGGGACCTGCGGGCATCCGGGTCAACGCGGTCTCTCCGGGCGCCTTCAAGACCGCCGCCGAGGAGATCTACGACGACCCCGAGGCCTACAGCGACATGGTGGTCGAGCGGCAGTCGCTCAAGCGGCGCGGCACCCCCGCCGAGCTCGCCGCCGTCGTGTCCTTCCTGACCGGCCCGGACGCCGCCTTCGTCACCGGTCAGACCATCGAGGTCAACGGCGGCTGGGTGATGGCATGAGCAGCAACGACACGGTCCCGTCCCGCCTCGAGATCGCCCGGCACGCCGGCGAGACGAGCGCGTACGGCGGGGTGCGCAGCGTCGTCCTCGACGACGGCGCCGGCCGCGGCATCCGGGTGCTGGAGTTCCGGACCGGCGGCGGCCTCTACTTCGAGGTCCTCGTCGACCGCGCGATGGACATCGGCGTGGCCGAGCTCGACGGCATCACCGTCGGATGGCGCTCGCCGACCGGCTTCCGCCACCCCGGCCTCCACGAGCACGCCGACGAGGAGGGCCTGTCCTGGCTGCGCAGCATGTCGGGGCTCGTCGTTACGGCCGGCCTCGACCACACCCTCTTCGGCGGCGACGTCGACGCCACCCACTACCGCTACCCGCCCAAGCAGACCGTCCGGCACGGCCTGCACGGCCGGGTCGCCAACATCCCGGCCCGGCTGGTCGGGTACGGCGAGGACTGGGTCGCCGAGGACCACTGCGTGCTCTGGGCCGAGGGCGAGGTCGTGCAGGCGACCAACTTCGGCGAGCACCTGGTGCTGCGGCGGCGCATCGAGGCCGACCTGGGCGGGACCGAGATCCGGCTGACCGACACCGTCATCAACGCCGGCTTCGACCCGACGCCACACATGTTCCTCTACCACGTGAACGTCGGCTGGCCCTTCCTCGACGAGGGCACCCGCTTCGTCGCCGACATCGAGCGGACGCTGTGGCAGACCGACAGCGTCGCCGAGCAGGGCGCCGACCACCTCGTCTTCCACCAGCCGCAGCCCGGGTTCGTCGAGCAGGTCTACGAGCACCACCTGGCGGCCGACCCCGACGGGCGGCACCGCGTCGGCCTGGTCAACCCCGCGCTGGGCCGCTACTTCGAGGTGGACGTCGACGCGACGGCGTTCCCCTGCTTCTTCGAGTGGCTCAACCTGCGCGAGGGCGCCTGGGCGGTCGGCCTGGAGCCGTCGACGCATCACGTCGCCGGCGACGCCGCCGCCCGCGAGGACGGCAGCATGATCTGGCTCGAGCACGGCGAGGAGCGCCGCTACGCGTCGGTCTTCCGCTTCGGCCGGACCGGCTGAGCTGCGGTCAGGAGCGACCCGGCTTCCCTGCGTGGTCGGGGAGCCGGCGCCGCCGCCAGGACTCGAGGATGTGGCCGTTCATGGAGTCCTGGGCGCGGACGGCGTCCTGCTCGGTGATCGCGGCGTGGATCGCGACGTGCTCACCGAGGGTGATCGCGAACGCGTCCGGGGTGTCGACGCCGTGGTAGCGCCAGCTCTCGAGCGCCCGCTCCATGAGGATGCGGGCGATGGACTCGGCGAGCCGGTTGCCCGACATCGACATCACCAGCTCGTGGAACTCGATGTCGGCCCGGCGGAACTCCGCCTGGTCGTCGATGGTCGAGCGCATCCGCTCGAGCGCCGCGTCGAGGCGGGCCAGCTCCTGGTCGTCGCGGGTCCGGGCGGCCTCGGCCGCCATCACCGACTCGAGCTGGGCACGCACCACGCTCAGCTCGTCGAGGACGCCGAGGGTGTCGTCGTGCTTGATCAGGGCGGTGAGCACCACGCGGTCGAGGATGTTCCAGGACGCGGTCGGGCGCACCTGGGTGCCGCGGCCGCGGGCGATCGTGACCAGGCCCTTCTCCTCGACCCGCTTGACCGACTCGCGGATCACGGTGCGGCTCACGCCGAACTGCTCGCTGAGCGGGCCCTCGGGCGGCAGCGAGTCGCCGGGCTCGAGACGACCCGACACGATCGCGTCGACCAGGTCCTCGACCACCGCCACGCCGAGCATCGGGGTGGGCGTCCGGTTCTGGGCCAGGACCTGACCCTGCTCGCGTTCCCTCGCCATGCGCAGGAGTGTAGGACGTCAGACCTTTGGCGGGCGGCGATCGGCCGCCGGACTGGACTCGTCCGCATTGACATCAGACATCATATGTTTGATGATGTGCTTCCCAGGCCGGAACGACCGGCCCTGGACACGACGCCGCACCGCGGCCGGGAGGACGTGCACGGATGCGCATCACGGGCTACCGGACGCTGACGACCCTGCACCGCTGGGGCCGCCCGATCGGTGACGTGAACGGGTACGTCGCCTCCGGCGTCACCAGCATCCCGATCGTGCTCGTCGACACCGACGCCGGCCTGACCGGTGTCGGGCTCGGCGCCAGCGACGGCTTCGACGCCGTCTTCGGCGCCCTCGAGGGCGAGGACCCGCGGTCGGTCACGGCCCTCTACGACCGGATGCTGGCCGCGGTCTTCAAGTCCGGCCACGCCGGCTCGACCTTCGGAGCGATCGGCGCGCTCGACATGGCGCTCTGGGACCTCAAGGCCAAGGCGGCCGACCAGCCGCTGTGGCGCCTCCTCGGCGCACGGGACCGCGTGGTGCCGGCGTACGCCTCGGGCCTCGACGGACCGCTCGACGACGACGAGCTGCTCCGGGTCCAGCGGGCCTTCGCCGAGCGCGGCTTCCGCGCCGCGAAGGTCAAGGGCGGCCTCGACCTCGACGGCGACCTGCGCCGGCTGGCGCTCGTCAGGGACGTCTACGCCGAGGCCACGGGCGGCGCGCCGCGACTGATGCTCGACGCGAACGAGTCGTGGTCGCGCAAGGAGGCGATCGGCTACGTGCGCCGGATCGAGGAGGAGGTCGACCTCGCCTGGATCGAGGAGCCGGTGCGCCGCTGGGACGCCGACGGTCACGCCATGATCACCCGCGCCGTCCGAGCCGCCGTCGCGACCGGCGAGAACCTCACCGGGCTCGAGCAGTTCCGGCCGCTGCTGCAGGCGGGCGCCGTCGACGTCGTCCAGACCGGCAGCGTCTGGGGGGTGACCCACTTCCTCCGGGTGGCCGCGCTCGCCCACGCCTTCGACCTCCCCGTCAGCCCGGTCGGCTACAACGCCAACCCGCTCGCCCACGCGGCGGCCGCCGTGCCCAACCACATCGGCACCGAGGTGCAGGACCTCGGCGAGCCGGTCGGCGTCGCCGTCGACCAGGAGATCGCGGACGGCGCGATCGTGCTCGGCGACGAGCCCGGCCTCGGCCTCCGCGTCGACGAGGCCGCGATCGCGGCGCTCGCCGAGTCGGCCGACTGGGGCAGCACCGGCGGCCCCCACGTCCGCCCCGACCGCGCCGGCAAGCGGCTGCTGGCCCCGGAGCCGCACCCGTTCGCGCCGACCCTCGGCACCGTCTCGATCCCCCCGCGCGACTGAGCCGGCCGCCATGCGGATCGACGCGCACCACCACGTCTGGGACCTCCGCGACCGGCCCCAGCCCTGGACCGACGACCTCCCGGTGCTGCGCCGGTCGTTCCGGTTCTCCGAGCTCGCGACGCAGCTCGCCGAGGCCGAGGTCGACGGCACCGTCGTCGTGCACACCGTGGCCGACCCGGACGAGACCCGTGACCTCCTCGCGCTGGCCGCGGCCGAGCCGCTGGTGCTCGGCGTCGTCGGTTGGTTCGACCTGGAGGCTCCCGACCTCGACGAGACGGTCGCCGCCGCTCGCGAGCTGCCCGGCGGCCGGCACCTGGTCGGCGCCCGGCACCAGCTCCAGGTCGAGCCGGACAAGGCCTGGCTCGACCGGCCCGCCGTCCGACGCGGCCTGCGCGTCCTCGCCCGGCACGGCCTGGTCTGGGACCTGGTCGTCTCGCCCGAGCAGCTCCCCGCCGTGACCCGGGCCGTCGCCGAGCTGCCGGAGGTCTCCTTCGTCCTCGACCACGCCGGCAAGCCGCCGATCGCGCGCGGCGACCTGACGCAGTGGCGCGCCGACCTGACCGCCCTGGCGGCGCTCGAGAACGTCGCGGTCAAGCTCTCCGGACTGGTCACCGAGGCGTCCTGGAGCCGGTGGCGGCTCGCCGACCTGCAGCCCGCGGCCGACACCGTCCTGGACCGCTTCGGCGCCGCGCGCACCATGGTCGGCTCCGACTGGCCGGTCTGCCTGCTCGCGGGCGCCGAGTACGAGCTCGTCGCGAGCATCGGCGGTCGCCTGGTCGCGGGCCTCTCCGACGACGAGCGCGCCGAGGTCGAGGGCGGCACCGCCGCCCGCTGGTACGACCTGGAGTCGGCATGACGGGCCCGACCGTGGCGCCGGTCCCGGTCCCGATCGGCGGCACCGACGTCCGGGTGACCGACCTCGGCTTCGGCGGCGCCTCGCTCGGCAACCTCTACCGGGCGACCACCGAGGAGGAGGGGCGGGCCGCCGTCGCCGCGGCGTACGACGCCGGCATCCGCTACTTCGACACCGCGCCGCACTACGGGCTCGGCCTCTCGGAGCTCCGGCTGGGGCGCGCCCTCGCGGACTACCCGCGTGCGACCTTCACCGTCTCGACGAAGGTCGGGCGCGCGCTCGACCCGCACCCGGCGCCGACGGGGTCCGACCTGGCCGCGGGCGGCTTCGACGTGCCCGACGCCCTGGTGCGCCGGTGGGACTTCTCGGCGGCCGGCGTCCGGCGCAGCCTCGAGGAGAGCCGGGAGCGCCTGGGGCTCGACCGGATCGACATCGTCTACGTCCACGACCCCGACGACCACGCCGACCAGGCGATCGCCGAGGCGATCCCCGCGCTGGTCGAGCTGCGCGACAGCGGGGTGATCGGCGCCGTCGGCATCGGCATGAACCAGGTGGCCGTGCCGCTGCGCGCCGTCCTCGAGACCGACCTCGACGTCGTCATGCTCGCGAACCGCTGGACCCTGCTCGACCGCAGCGGGCAGGAGCTCGTGGACACCTGCGCTGAGCGGGGCGTGTCCGTGGTGGCCGCCGCGCCGTTCAACTCCGGGCTCCTCGCGCGGCCGCGACCGACCGCCGACGCCATGTACGACTACCAGCCGGCGAGCGCCGAGCTGCTCGCGCGGGTCAACGGCCTCGCCGACGTCTGCGAGCGGTGGGGCGTGACCCTCCCCGACGCGGCCGTGCAGTTCCCGCTCCGGCACCCCGCCGTCGTGTCGGTGGTCGCCGGACTGCGCGACCCCGAGCAGGTCGCCCAGCTAGTGGCCCGCCGGGACGCCACCGTGCCCGCGCCGGCGTGGGCCGAGCTCGACTCCTGACCCTCCGACCGAGAGAGAACACCCATGCTCAGCGCGTCCTACGTCGCCCCCCGCACCATCGAGGTCGGCGAGGCGGCCGTCCTGCCGCCCGGACCGGGGGAGGTCCAGATCGCCGTGGCGTACGCCGGCATCTGCGGGACCGACCTCCACGTCTTCCACGGCGACATGGACGCCCGGGTCGCCACGCCGGCCGTGATCGGCCACGAGATGTCCGGCCTGGTCGCCGCCGTGGGCGCGGGCGTCGGGGGGTGGGACGTCGGCGACGCCGTGACCGTCATGCCGCTCGTGTGGGACGGCACCTGCCCGGCCTGCCGCGCGGGTCACCAGCACGTCTGCCAGCACCTCGACTTCGTCGGCATCGACTCCCCGGGTGCACTGCAGGGCCGGTGGAACGTCCGCGCCGACCTGCTGGTCGGCCTCCCCGCCGGGCTCTCGCTCCGGCATGCCGCGCTGGTCGAGCCGGTCGCCGTGGCCGTTCACGACGTACGCCGCTCGGAGCTCGCGGCCGGGGACCGCGCGGTCGTCCTCGGGGGCGGCCCGATCGGCGTGCTCATCGCGGTCGTCGCCCGCGACGCGGGTGCCGAGGTCCTCGTCGTCGAGCCGGATCCTGGTCGCCGCGCGATGATCGAGGGCTTCGGCCTGCGCGCCGTCGACCCCGGCGAGACCGACCTCGTCGGCGTCGTCGAGTCGTGGACCGGCGGTGCCGGTGCCGACGTCGTCTTCGAGGTCTCCGGCGCGGCCGCGGCGGTGCTGAGCGCCACCGCGGTGGCCAAGGTGCGGGGCACGGTCGTGGTCGTCGCGATCCACCCGCAGCCCAAGCCGGTCGACCTCCAGCGGGTCTTCTGGCGCGAGCTGCGCCTCCTGGGGGCCCGTGTCTACGAGCGCACCGACTTCGAGCGCGCGGTCGAGCTCCTCGCCAGCGGCGTGGTCCCGGCGGACGCGGTGATCTCCGAGGTCGTGCCGCTGACGGCCGTGGCCGACGCGTTCACCGCGCTCGAGTCGGGCCGGGCCATGAAGATCCTCGTCGACTGCCAGGTGGCGGACCGGTGAGCCCCTTCGACCTCACCGGCCGCCTCGCCGTCGTCACCGGCGCGCGCCGCGGCATCGGCCTGGCGATGGCCGTCGCGCTGGCCGAGGCCGGCGCGGACGTCATCGGGGTCAGCGCCCAGCTCGAGGCCGATCCCGGGGCGAGCGAGGTGGGCCGGTCGGTCACCGCCGCCGGTCGCACCTTCGAGGGCCGTCGCTGCGACTTCGCCGACACCGACGCCGTCGCCGCCCTCGGTGCCGAGCTCGCCGAGCGGGCGCCGGACATCCTGGTCAACAACGCCGGCACCATCCGCCGCCAGCCGGCGGTCGAGCACGCCCGCGAGCTGTGGGACGAGGTGATCGCGGTCAACCTCTCCTCGCAGTTCGCGCTCACCCAGGCGCTCGCGGCCCCCATGCTCGAGCGCGGGTCCGGGAAGGTCGTGTTCACCGCGTCGCTGCTCTCCTTCCAGGGCGGCATCAACGTGCCCGGCTACGCCGCGTCGAAGTCCGGCATCGCCGGTCTCACCAAGGCCCTCGCCAATGAGTGGGCACCGCGTGGCGTCAACGTCAACGCCATCGCGCCCGGCTACATCGCCACCGACAACACCCAGGCCCTGCAGGACGACCCCGACCGCTCGCGCTCCATCCTGGAGCGGATCCCGGCCGGCCGCTGGGGCCGCGCCGACGACCTCGCCGGCGCCACGGTCTTCCTCGCCAGCCCGGCCTCCGACTACGTCGACGGCGTCGTGCTCCCCGTGGACGGCGGCTGGCTCGGCCGATGACCCTGCTCGACGTCCTCGCCCGTGAGCGGTTCCTCCCGCTCGCGGTCGTCGGCCACGCCGCCGAGGCCCCGGCGCTGGTCGACGAGATCGCCGCGGCCGGGCACGGACTGGTCGAGATCGCGCTGCGCACCGACGCCGCCGTCGAGGCGATCGCCGGGGTCGGCGGCCGGACCGACGTGCTGGTCGGGGCCGGCACCGTGACCACCACCGAGCAGGTGGACGCCGTCGTCGACGCGGGCGCACGCTTCGTCGTGACACCCGGCTTCCGGGCCGACGTGGTCGCGCGGTGCCTCGACCGCGGCGTCGACGTCCTCCCCGGTGTCGCCACCCCCGGCGAGGTGATGGCCGCCGTCGCGGTGGGGCTGAGCACCGTGAAGCTCTTCCCCGCCGCGGTCCTCGGTGGCCCGGCCATGGTCGACGCGCTCGCCGGCCCCTTCCCCGACGTCCGGGTCGTCCCGAGCGGCGGCATCACCCCGGACCTGGTTCCCGTCTACCTCGAGCGGCCCACGGTGCTCGCGGTCAGCGGCAGCTGGCGGCGGCCGTGAGCGGGCTCGTCACGGTCGGCGAGACCCTCGCCCTGGTGTCCGCCGGCCCCCTCGCCCACGCCACGACCGCCGGCGTCGGGATCGGCGGGGCCGAGAGCAACGTCGCGATCGGCGTACGCCGCCTCGGTGCGCCGGCCACCTGGATCGGCCGCGTCGGCAGGGACTCCCTCGGCTCCCGGGTGCTGCGCGAGCTGCGCGCCGAGGACGTCACCGTGCTCGCGCAGGCGGACGAGACGGCCCCGACCGCGCTCATGGTCAAGGAGACGACCTCGCCCGGCCGCGCCCGGGTCTGGTACTACCGCGACGGCAGCGCCGGGAGCCGGCTGCGCCCCGAGGACCTGCCGGCCGCGGCTCTCGCCGCCGCCGACGTGCTGCACCTGACCGGGATCACCCCCGGTCTCTCCGACACCGCGCGAGCCGCAACGCACGCCGCGCTCGACCTGGCCGGCGCCCGCACGGTCGTCGCGTTCGACGTCAACCACCGGGCCCGTGTCTGGGGCGACCGGGACGCCGCCGCCGTCTACCGGGACCTGGCCGCCCGCGCCGACGTCGTCTTCGCGGGCGAGGACGAGGCGCGCCTGCTGACCGGCACCCCGACGACCGACCCCTACGCGCTGCTCGCCGAGCTCGCCGAGACGACCGCCGGCGACGTGGTGCTCAAGCGCGGTGCCGCCGGTTGCGTCGCCCGCCTCGCCGCGACGACATACGACGTGCCCGCCGTCCCGGTCCCGGTGGTCGACACCGTCGGGGCCGGGGACGCCTTCGTCGCCGGCTACCTCGCCGAGCTGCTCGGCGGCAGGCCGCCGGAGGAGCGGTTGCGGACCGCCGTGCGCTGCGGCGCCTTCGCCTGCCTCGCGCCCGGCGACTGGGAGGGGCTGCCCTCCCGACCCGATCTCGACACCCTCGACCACTCGGACCCCGTGGTCCGCTGAACGCAACCGCACGAAGGAGACACCATGCGACTCGCACGACTCGGCGACGCCGGCTCGGAGATCCCGACCGTCGTCGTCGACGGCACCCACCTCGACCTGCGCCCGCTGACGCAGGATCTCGGCCCGGCGTTCTTCGCCGGCGGCGGACTGGAGCGCGTCGCCGACGCCGTCGCGGCCGGCAGCCTCGAGCCGCTCGACGGTGCCGCCGACCTGCGGGTCGGTCCCGCCCTCGCACGCCCGGGCAAGATCGTCTGCATCGGCCTGAACTACCGCGACCACGCGGCGGAGACCAACGCCGAGATCCCGGCCGAGCCCGTCGTCTTCATGAAGGACCCCTCCACCGTCGTCGGCCCCTTCGACACGGTGCTGGTGCCGCGCAACTCGGTGAAGACCGACTGGGAGGTCGAGCTCGGGGTCGTCATCGGCACCCGGGCCCGCTACCTCGAGTCGCCGGAGCAGGCGCTCGACCACGTCGCCGGCTACGTGCTCTCCCACGACGTCTCGGAGCGCGAGTTCCAGATCGAGCGCGGCGGCCAGTGGGACAAGGGCAAGAGCTGCGAGACCTTCAACCCGCTCGGCGGCGAGCTGGTCACCGCCAACGAGGTGCCCGACCCGCAGGACCTGCGCCTCGAGCTGTCCGTCAACGGCGTGCAGCGCCAGGACGGCACCACCGCCGACATGGTCTTCAGCGTCGCGCACGTCGTCTGGTACCTCAGCCAGTTCATGGTCCTCGAGCCCGGCGACCTCATCAACACCGGCACTCCGGCGGGCGTCGCGATGGGCCAGGCCGACAAGCCCTACCTGCGCGCGGGGGACGTCGTCGAGCTCTCGATCACCGGGCTCGGCTCGGCCCGGCAGACCTTCGGGCAGGCGTGATGACCCGGCCGGCGGAGTACGACGGCCTGGTCGCCGTCGTCACCGGAGGCGCGGCCGGCATCGGCCTCGCGATCGCCGAGGAGCTGGGCGAGCGCGGGGCACGGGTCGCGGCCCTCGACCTCGACGTCGGCGAGCTGCCCGACGGGATCCTCGGGGTGACCTGCGACGTGACGGACCGGGCCTCGATCGACGCCGCGGTCGCGCAGGTGGTCGCCGAGCTCGGCGGCATCGACGTGCTCGTCAACAACGCGGGCATCAGCGCGGTCGGGACCGTCGAGGACCTCTCGGACGAGGACTGGCACCGCGTCCTCGACGTCAACGTGGTCGGCATCGCGCGCAGCTCGGCCGCTGTGCTGCCGCACCTGCGCGGCTCCGAGCACGCCGCGATCGTCAACATGTGCTCGATCGGTGCCCTCAACGGGCTGCCCCAGCGGGTGGCCTACAACGCCTCGAAGGGCGCGGTCCTGGCGCTCACGTACGCCATGGCCACCGACTACGTCGGCGAGGGCATCCGGGTCAACTGCGTCTCGCCCGGCACCGTGCACACCGGCTTCGTGGACCGGATGCTCGCGAAGTTCCCCGACCCGGTGAAGGAGAAGGCCGCCCTCGACGCCCGGCAGGCGACCGGGCGGATGGTGACGCCGCAGGAGGTCGCCGACGCGGTGGCCTACCTGGCCAGCCCGCGCTCGGGCTCGACCACCGGCACCGCGCTCGACGTGGACGGCGGCATCACCCACCTGCGTCCGAGGACGGTGCAGCAGACCTCCTGATGTCGCGCAGCGTCTGAGCCGGCCGGCGCCGCGCCCAGGAGCCGGTGATGTGAGCGTGCATCGCCGTCCCGGCGGCGTCGGCGTCGGCCGCCTCCAGCGCCGCGAGGACGGCCGCGTGCTCGGCCAGCGTCCGCGTCACCGCCTCCGGCGTCACGGCGCCGTGGTAGCGCTCGGTCGTCCTCGCCTTGTCGTGGATCCGGTTCACGATCACCCGCCCGAGCCGGTTGCCCGAGAGCCGCATGACGGCGTCGTGGAAGGCGACGTCCGCCAGCCCGAAGGCGATCGGGTCCTCGCGCAGCGCCGCCATCCGCTCGTACGCCGCGCGCACCTCGGCGACGTCCGTCCCCGACCCTGCCGTCGCGGCGGCCATGTCGCGCTCGAGCCCCGCGCGGACGGCCACGAGCTCGTCGAGGATGGCGCGTGACTCGTCGTGGCGGACCAGCGCGGACAGCACGTCGTCGTCGATCAGGTCCCAGGCGTCGAACTCCCGCACGACCGTGCCGACGCCCTGGTGGCTGCGCACCAGGCCCCGGTCCTGCAGCAGCTTGACCGACTCGCGCACGACGGTGCGCGAGACCCCGAACCGGGCGCCGAGGTCAGCCTCGTTGGGCAGCGCCGAGCCCGCGGCGTACCGGCCCCCGACGACGTCGTCGACCAGCTCGGCCACCACGATCGTCGCCAGGCTGCGGCGTCGCCGACGGCCCGCGGGGGCGTTCCGGGCGATCGCGGACGGGGTGGATCGGGGGGTCGGGGACGAGGTCTCGTCAGGTGCTTGCGCATACGTCACATGTATGATGTTATCCCCATCACAGGTTCCTGGCCCGCAGCCCGCCGGAACGCCTCATCGAAAGAGATCGAGAGAAGGAAGCAGCATGGAGATGGTTCCCACGAACCTCACCCCGGGACGGCGTCCTCGCCGAGCCAGCCGCGTACGGGCCGCGGCGCTCGCCGGCGTGGTCGTCGGCGCCTTCGCCCTCGCCGCCTGTGGCGGCGGGACGAGCGTCGGCGGCAGCAAGGACATCGCCGACTCCGACAGCCAGTACGGCTTCAAGGCCGAGACCCAGGGTGACTCGCAGATCACGGTCTGGGTCGACTCCACCCGGCAGCCGGCCGCCGAGGCCTACAACAAGGCGCACCCGGACAACCCGGTCAAGATCGTCACCTACGACGGCAACGCGAACGGGTCCAACAGCTTCAAGACGAAGTTCCAGCTCTTCGACCGCGCCGGCTCCGGCTGGCCCGACGTCGTGTTCACCACCGACAACAACTCGGCGTCGTGGGGCTCCTTCGACGGCACCGGAGACCTGGCCGCGATGAACAAGGGCCTGGTCCCCGACGACACCCTCAGCGGCTTCGCCGACGGCGCCCTGGACGTGTGCACCATCGACGGCGTCTCCTACTGCCTGCGCAACGACCTGGCCCAGAACGTGCTCTGGTACAACAAGAAGCTCATGGACCAGTTCGGCTACACCGTCCCCACCACGTGGGAGGACTACGAGGCGCTCGCCGACAAGGTCGCCACCGAGCACCCCGGCTACATCGTCGGCACGGCCGGCGACGCCTGGACCCCCGAGATCTACATGTGGGCCGCCGAGTGCCCCGCCAACGACGTCACCGGCGCCACCTCGGTCACCGTCGACACCTCCGACCCGAACTGCGTGAAGGCCGCGCAGATGCTCGACAAGCTCATCGCCAACAAGACGATGTCGACGCTGTCGCTCTTCGGCCCGGAGTTCGCCAAGACCGAGGGCGACAAGGTCCTCATGCTGCCCGGCCCGTCGTGGTACGGCGGCTCGGTCTTCCAGGGCACCCTGAAGACCCCGGCCGGTGAGATCGCCGCCGCCGCTCCGCTGAAGTGGTCGGACGCCTCCGACACCTCGACCGGCAACGTCGGTGGCGGTGCCTGGTGGATCTCCTCGCACAGCAAGAACCTCGCCGCGGCCTCCGACTTCGCCACCTGGGTGACCAGCCAGTCCTCCTTCGACGGCACCCTCGCCCCGACGTACCCGGCCTTCTCGTCGGCGGCGTCCGACTGGGTGGCCGAGACGCAGAAGAGCGGCTACTACGCCAACGACATCTCCGAGCCGTTCCAGCAGGCGGCCGGTGAGGTGTGGTCGGGCTGGGGCTCCGCGGCGTTCAGCCAGGAGGCCATCTGGGCCAAGGTCGTCCAGGCCGGCATGACGCAGGGCAAGACCATCGAGTCCCTGCTGCCCGCGTGGCAGACCGAGATCGAGAACCAGGCCAAGACCCTGGGCTACGAGGTCTCGAAGTGACCCTTCTCGCCCACGAGCGAGCGACCTCCTCCGAGGTAGAGGCCTCCGGGAGCCGGCGCACCGCCGGCTCCTGGAGGCCTCGCGCCGGTCACTTCTTCGTGCTCCCGTACGTCTCGCTGCTGGTGCTCTTCGGCATCATCCCGGTGCTCTACTCGGTGTACCTCGCGTTCACCGACGTCGACGGCGCGTTTGCGGGCTTCTCCAACTTCACCCGCACCGCCTCCGACTACCGCTTCTGGCCGGCGGTCGGTCACGTGGCCGTCTACCTGGTCATCTGGCTGGTCTCGCTCACGGTCCTGGTCGTGAGCCTGACGCTGATGGTCCACCAGATCGCCTCCCGGCGGACCAAGACCTTCATCCGGTTCGCCTACTACATCCCCGGCGCCCTCGCGGGTGCGTCCAGCGTGCTGCTCTGGCTCTTCGTGCTCGACCCGACGGTCAGCCCGGTCGCGCCGATCCTCAAGCTGATCGCCGGTGACCACTTCGCGGAGGTCATCGCCCCGAGCCACCTGCCGTGGATCTTCGCGGTCATCGCCTTCTGGACCGGTGCCGGCGGCTGGGTGCTCGTGCTCTACGGCGCGCTCAACACCATTCCCAGCGACGTGATCGAGGCGGCCCGGGTCGACGGGGCGAGCCCCGTCCGGATCGCGCTGAGCATCCAGCTCCCGATGATCCGCAAGTCGATCACCTACGTCCTGATCCTCGCGTTCGCGGCGGGCACCCAGCTCTTCGTCGAGCCACAGCTGATCTCGCAGGCGAGCTTCGGCGTCGTACCCAACGACTACAGCGTCAACCAGCTGGCCTACCAGTTCGCCTTCACGCAGAACGACTTCAACGGGTCCGCGGCCATCGCGCTCGACCTGCTGGTCGTCTCGCTGATCACCACGAGCCTGTTCGTCGCCCGCGGGCGCCTGTTCGACACCGACTGAGGAAGAAGCCCGATGTCCTCCACCGCCACCGCCCAGCGCGCCGCCGGCCGTTCGCTGACGACCGTGCTCCTGGCCCTCTTCGCGGTCTTCTTCCTCCTCCCCGTGGTCTGGCTGCTGCTCGCCGGCACCAAGTCCAACGACGACCTGGTGCACAACAACCCCTTCTCCTTTGGCAGCCTGCACGACCTGAAGGCGAACTGGGACGCGCTGCTGTCCTACCAGGACGGCGCGGTCAAGACCTGGATGAAGAACTCCGTCATCTACTCCGTCCTGGCCCTGGTCCTCACCCTCGTGGTCACCGTCCCGGCGGGCTACGCCCTCGCGAAGCTCGACTTCAAGGGCCGCAGGCCGCTGCTGGTGATCACCCTCGTCGTGATGCTGATGCCGACCGCGGCGCTGGTGCTGCCGACGTTCCTCGAGATCAACTACGCGTCCCTGGTCAACACGCCGCTGTCGGTCGTGCTGCCCTACTCCTTCTTCCCGTTCGGCGTCTACCTCACCTACATCTACTTCGCCGACGCGCTGCCCAGCGAGCTCCTCGAGGCGGCGAAGATCGACGGGTGCGGCGAGGTCCGGTCGTTCATCTCGATCGCGCTCCCGCTCGCGGCGCCGGTCGTCGCCCTGGTCGGCTTCTTCAGCTTCGTGCAGAACTGGAACAACTTCTTCCTGCCCTACGTGATGCTGCCGGGCAGCGACGCCTACCCGATGCAGGTCGGCCTCACCCAGATGCTCACGTCGACGCCGAACTTCAACCCGGTGGTCGGCGCCAACGCCGAGGTCTCGCCGCCCGAGCTGGTGCTCGCCACCCTGGTGTCGGCGGCGCCGGTGCTGGTGATCTTCCTGGTCGCCCAGCGCTTCCTCGTCAGCGGCATGACGGCCGGCGCGACCAAGGGCTGACCGGGTTGACCCGGCGCGGAGCATGCGCGCCCGCCCCACCGGGTTAGATAGGGGTATGGCGAAGCCCACGGACGCGTGGTTCGGCCAGGCCTTCGGGAAGGCGTGGAAGGACAAGGCCGACGAGATCGGCCGCTTCAACCTGGCCATCTTCGGCAAGACCGGGGTCGGCAAGTCGACGCTGGTCAACGCGATCTTCGGCGAGGAGATCGCCGCGACCGGGATCGGCGAGCCCGTCACCCGCGCCGAGCACCTCTACCTCCACCAGTCCGGGACGCTCGGCGTGCTCGACACCCGCGGACTCGAGGTCGGGCAGGACAACGACCGGCTGCTCGGCGAGCTCAAGGACTACCTGCACGGCATGCGCCGCAAGCCGCTGGCCGAGCAGGTCCACGTCGCGTGGTACTGCGTACGCGCCGGCGACCGGCGCTTCGAGCCGACCGAGGGCGAGTTCATCCGCGCGCTGCACGACCTCGGGCTGCCGGTGATCCTGGTGATGACCCAGGTGCCGCGCGGCGCCGGATCCGGGGGAGGCAGCCGGGTCCACCCGGACGCCGAGGCGCTCGCGGCCAGCATCGCCGCGCTGGACCTGCCGATCGTGGACGGGCTGATCCACTACACGATGGCGAAGGCGGACGACTTCACCGGGCAGACGGCGTACGGGCTGCAGGAAGTCCTCGATGCCACCTTTCGCGGCGCGCCTGCGGGCGTCGCCCACGCTCTCACGTCGGCTCAGCGCATTGACTTCGACCGCAAGCGCGAGCGCGCGGAGGCTGCGATCAAGGTGGCGACGGGAGCCGCCACCACCGCCGGGGCCTCCCCGATCCCCTTCTCCGACGCCGCCATCCTCGTCCCCCTCCAGCTGACGATGATGGCCTCGATCGCGGTCACCTACGGGATCCCGATCGAGCGTTCGACGGCCGCCTCGATCGCCGCGACCGCCGCCGCGACCACGGCCGGCCGGTCGCTCGTCGGCAACCTGATCAAGTTCGTCCCGGGTGCGGGCACGGCGGTGGCCGGCACCATCAACGCCACCATCGCCGGCACCTTCACCTACGCGATGGGCCAGGCCTGGCTACGGGTCTGCGAGCGGCTCGCCCGCGGCGAGCTGCGCGCGGTCGGCGGAGCGCTCGACAGCGACGCGATCCACCAGGTCTTCATGAGCGAGTTCAAGGCCCAGGCGAGCCGGAAGCTGCCCAGTCGATGACCACCCGGTGGCAGCGCATCGCCGTCGCGGGCGCCGGCGAGGACTACGCGACCCGCTACTACGAGGGCTTCCGCGCCCGCGCCGAGCGCGGTGAGGACATCCACGGCGAGGCGGCGTTCGTCGCCGACCTGGTGCCCGCCCCAGCACGGGTCCTCGACGCGGGCTGCGGCACCGGCCGGATCACGGTCCGGCTCGCCGAGCTCGGCTACGACGTGGTCGGCGTCGACGTCGACACGACCATGCTCGCCGTCGCCCGGCGCGAGCACCCCGGCCTGGACTGGCGCGATGGCGACCTCGCGTCGTTCGAGCTCGGCGAGACGTTCGACCTGGTGCTGCTGGCCGGCAACATCATCCCGCTGCTCGAGCCGGGCACCCTGCTCGACGTGGCGCAGCGGCTCGCCGAGCACGTCGCGTCCGGCGGGGTGGTCGTGTGCGGCTTCGGCCTCGACGCCGAGCACCTGCCCGGCGACTGCCCGGTCACCGACCTGGCCGACGTGGACGCGGCGTTCGGCGTCCACGGTCTGGACGCCGTCGCGCGCTACGCGAGCTGGGACGGTGACGCCTTCGAGCCCGGTGGCGGCTACGCCGTCACCCTCTACGCGGAGCCGCGGCGCTGATGCGGGTCGTCGTCCTGACCGGTGCCGGCATCTCCGCCGAGAGCGGCGTCCCGACCTTCCGCGACGCCGACGGCCTCTGGGAGGGCCACCACGTCGAGGACGTCGCGACCCCGGAGGCCTACGCCGCCCAGCCCGACGTCGTGCACCGCTTCTACGACGCCCGCCGGGCCGCGCTCGCCGCGGTCGAGCCGAACGCCGCGCACGTCGCCCTCGCCCGCCTCGAGGACCACCTCGGCGACGACCTGCTCGTCGTCACCCAGAACATCGACGACCTCCACGAGCGGGGCGGCTCGACGCGCGTGCTGCACATGCACGGCGAGCTCCGCTCGGCCCTCTGCGCGGCGTGCGGGGCACGGTCGACCTGGCGCGACGACCTCGGGCACCTGCCGCCGTGCCCGGCCTGCGGCGCGGCCGCGCTGCGACCCGACGTCGTCTGGTTCGGCGAGGTCCCCTACGAGATGGACCGCATCTCCGGCGTCATCGACCGGGCCGACCTCTTCGTCTCGATCGGCACCTCGGGCGCGGTCTACCCGGCCGCTGGCTTCGTGCAGTACGCCGCCCGCCGCGGTGCGCGGACCCTCGAGCTCAACCTGCTGCCCAGCGAGGGCACCCACCTCTTCGACGAGGCCCGGCACGGGCCGGCGACGGCGCTGGTCCCGGCGTGGGTCGACGAGGTCGTCGCGGTGATGCGAGGCTGACCGCATGATGCGAGTGGGACTGATGGCGGCCGGTGTCGGCATGGCGGCGCTGCTGAGCGCCTGTGGCGGTGGCGACGACGACTTCGCCAGCAAGAAGGGCGAGGACATCGCCGACGCGGCCAAGGCCGACATGGGCGACCTGAAGTCCGTGCGCGTGGGCGGCACGATCACCAGCGGCGACCAGGACATCGACCTCGACCTCCAGGTCAGCACCGAGGGCGACTGCACCGGCAGCCTGGGCATCGGCGGCGGCAGCACCGAGCTGCTCGGCGTCGACGGCCAGACCTGGATGCGCCCCGACGAGGCCTTCTGGACCTCCTTCGCCGGCGACACCGCCGACCAGATCATGGCCGCGGTCGGCGACAAGTGGGTCGTCATCCCGAGCGACGAGGACTCCTTCAACCAGTTCTGCGACCTCGACGAGCTGCTCGACCAGATGCTCACGAGCGACGACTCGTCGGCGTCGACGTACACCACCAAGGACACCTCGGAGATCGACGGCGACACGGTCGTGGCGGTCGACGACGAGAGCGACGACGGCACCTCGACCGGCTACGTCCTCGTCGACTCGCCGCACTACCTCGTGAAGATCGACAAGACCGGCGGCGACAGCAGCGGCACCGTGACCTTCACCGACTTCGACGAGGACGTCGACGTCTCCGCCCCCGCCGACGACGAGGTCGTCGACCTGAACAGCCTCGGGAGCTGAGCCGGGGGCCCGGGTGCAGGGATACCCGGTCGACCGGGGATCCCTGCAGATGACAGCCGTTGCAACGGCTGTCAGGCGTCAGGAGAGGCTGTCGAGTTTGTTCGGACGGCCGCGCCGACGTGCGGCGCCAGCACGAGCGCGCCCTCGGTGACCGTCGCGCCGCCGCCGGTCTCGAGCAGCAGCTCGCCGTCGGCGTCGAGGCGGGCCTCGGCGTCGCCGAAGTTGATCGCGACGAGCAGGTCGCCGCGGCGCATCGTGAAGACCCGGGTGTCCTCGTCGGCGGTGCAGGTCGTCGCGGTGAAGGCCGGGTCGGTCACCTGCGGGAGCTCGCGCCGCAGCCGGGCCAGGCGGCGGTAGACGTCGAGCAGCCGGGCGTGCCGGCCCGTGGCGGGCTCGTCCCAGTCGAGCTTCGAGCGCTCGTACGTCGCCGGGTCCTGCGGGTCCGGCACCACGTCGGGGTCCCAGCCCATGCGCTCGAACTCGGCGATCCGGCCCTCGGCCGTCGCCCGGCCCAGCTCCGGCTCGGGGTGGGAGGTGAAGAACTGGAAGGGCGTCGAGGCCGCCCACTCCTCGCCCATGAAGAGCATCGGCGTGAAGGGCCCGAGCAGGGTCAGCATCGCCGCGCACCCGAGCTGGTCGTCGTTGAGCACCTCGGTGATGCGGTCGCCGCGGGCGCGGTTGCCGATCTGGTCGTGGTTCTGGCTGGCCACCACGAAGCGCCACGTCGGCGTGGTCGCGCGGTCGACCGGGTGGCCGTGCGCGCGCCCGCGGAACGACGAGAACGTGCCGTCGTGGAAGAACGCCCGCTCGCACACCTTGGCCAGGGCCGCGAGCGGCTCGAAGTCCGCGTAGTAGCCGGACGTCTCCCCGGTCAGCGCGACGTGCACCGCGTGGTGGAAGTCGTCGCTCCACTGCGCGTCGAGGCCGTAGCCGCCCGCCTCCCGGGGGCGGATGAGTCGCGGGTCGTTGAGGTCGGACTCCGCGATCAGCGTGAGCGGCCGGCGCTGGTGGGCCGAGAGGGCGGCCACCTCGACGGCCATCTCCTCGAGCAGGTGCACCGGCGACGAGTCGCTCAGTGCGTGCACGGCGTCGAGCCGCAGCGCGTCGACGTGGTAGTCCTCGAACCACATCCGCACGTTGTCGAGGATGTAGCGCCGCACCTCGGCCGAGCCGTCGCCGTCGAGGTTGACCAGGTCGCCCCAGGTGTTGGAACCCTGCTTGAGGTAGGGCGCGAAGAGCGGCAGGTAGTTGCCCGAGGGTCCGAGGTGGTTGTAGACGACGTCCTGCACCACGCCCAGACCAGCGGCGTGGCACGCGTCGACGAACCGCTGATACCCCGCGGGGCCGCCGTACCCCTCGTGGACGGCGAACCAGCCGACCCCGTCGTAGCCCCAGTTGTGGGTGCCGTTGAAGGCGTTGACCGGCATCACCTCGACCAGGTCGACCCCGATGTCGCGTAGGTGGTCGAGCTTGCCGAGCGCGGCGTCGAAGGTGCCCTCGGGGGTGAAGGTCCCGATGTGCAGCTCGTAGACCACCGACCCGGCCAGCTGCCGCCCGGTCCAGGCGTCGTCGGTCCAGGCGAACGCCGAGGCGTCGAACGTGCGCGACATCGCGTGCACGCCGCCGGGTTGGCGACGCGACCGGGGGTCGGGGTAGTCGCGGCCGTCATCCAGCACGAATCCATAGTCCTCGCCGGGTCGCCAGACGATCTCCTCGGTCGGCGTCCACCAGCCGTCGTCGATGCGCTCCATCCCGAACACGCCACGGTCGTCAATGACGAGCCGCAGGCGCTCGGGGACGGGAGCCCAGACGTCGAACGGCCCGCGGGTCGTCATGCGTCCTCCCGGACCAGCAGGGCGACGGGGTGCACGGCGAGCAGGTCGGCGAGCCGGCCGTCCGTGGCCGTCCCGGTCAGCACGTCGTGCCAGCGACCCGGCGGCAGGTCGAGCGCCGTGTCCCCCCAGCCGCCCGCGGCACCGAGGCCGACCGGCAGCCGGGTGGCGACGGTGATCGCGCCGCCGCGGTCGAAGGCGAGCACGTGGTCCGCGGCGGCCCCGGTCGCGAGCACCGGTGCGTACGACGTGAACAGCTCCGGCCGGTCGCGGCGCAGGGTGAGCGCCGAGCAGGTGACGTGCAGCTTGGTCACCGCGTCGTCGTCGCCCGCGCCTGCGAGGACCGCCGCGCGGTGGTCGAAGTCCACGGGCCGCCGGTTGTCCGGGTCGACCAGCGACTGCTCCCAGAGCTCGCTGCCCTGGTAGACGTCCGGCACGCCCGGCATCGTGATCGCGACCAGCTTGGCCGCCAGCGCGTTGGACCGCGCCGGCTCGTCGACGTGGGTGCCGAGCCCGGCCAGCGCGCGCGCGACGTCGGGGGAGTCGTACGCCGCGTCCACGGCCGCGTGCACGGCGGCCTCGTAGGCCTCGTCGGGCTCGGTCCAGGTGGTGCGGTCACCGGCCTCGCGCATCGCCTTCTCGGCGTACCCGTGCAGCCGCTCCCGCGAGATCGGCCAGGCGCCCATCGCGGCCTGCCAGAGCAGCGACCCGAAGCCCGGGTCGGGCAGCGGTGCCAGACCGAGAAGGTCGTCGAGCGCGGACTCCCACACCGACGGCAGCTCGGCGAGCACCGCGATCCGGGCCCGCACGTCCTCGCCGCGCTTGGTGTCGTGGGTCGAGAGGGTCGTCATCGCGTGCGGCCAGTCACGCTGCCGCAGGGTCATCGCGTGGTGGAAGTCGTCGACGTCGATCGCGAAGACCGACGGGTCGCCGCCGACCTCGTTGAGCGAGGTGAGCCGCGACCAGCGGTAGAAGGAGCAGTCCTCGACGCCCTTGGCCATCACCATCCCCGACGTCTGCTGGAAGCGCCGCGCCGGCGCCGCCCACTCGTCGGTGAGGATCGGCAGCAGCAGGTGGAAGGCGGTCGCCAGGTCGGGACGGGTACGCCGCGCCAGCGCGAACGCCTCGTCGAGGTGCTCGCGTCCCTCCGGGAGGTAGGAGCGGTAGACCGGGAAGCAGGCGAGCAGCTCGGCGACCGCGTCCTCGATGCGCGGCTCGTCGGCGGTCGGGGCGAGGTAGAGGACCTCGCGGGTGATCCGGCGGACCTCGCTGTGCAGGATGCCGTCGGCGACCGCGCGCTTGTTGTCGTGGACCATCCGCGCCCAGTCGACCGGCGCGCCCCGCAGCCGGGTCTCGAGATCGTCGAGCGGCTTCTCGCCGGCCGGATCGGTGAGCACGCGGTCGACCAGCGCAAGGGCGTCGTACCCGGTCGTCCCGGCGGTGGCCCACGACGAGGACAGGGCCTCGCCGGGCTCCAGGATCTTCTCGACGAGGACGTAGGCGCCGCCGGTCAGGGCGGCCAGGTCGTCGAGGTAGCGCTGCGGGTCGCGCAGGCCGTCGGGGTGGTCGACGCGGAGCCCGTCGACGAGCCCCTCGGCGAACCACCGCCGCACCTCGACGTGCGTCTCGGCGAAGACCTCGGGGTCCTCGACCCGGACCGCCGCGAGGGTGTTGACCGCGAAGAAGCGCCGGTAGTTGAGGTCGTCGTCGGCCCGCCGCCAGCTGACCAGCTCGTAGTGCTGCTCCTCGAGCGTGGTGGTGCCGGGCGCCAGCGGGAAGCGGTGGTCGTGGTACTCGACGTGGTCGCCCACGATCTCGATCGCGTCCTCGTCGTCGTCGCCGACGACCGGGATCAGGATCCGTCCGTCGCCGGCCGCCCAGTCGACGTCGAAGGCGGTCGCGCGGTCGGAGTCGCGGCCCAGCCGCAGCACGTCCCACCACCACGGGTCCTCGCTCGGCGTCGCCACGCCGACGTGGTTGGGCACGATGTCGACGAGCACGCCCATGCCCAGCCGCCGCGCCTCCGCCGACAGGGTGGCCAGGCCCTCGATGCCACCCCGCAGCGGGTCGACGTGGTCGAACGCGACGACGTCGTACCCGTGCTCGCTGCCGGGCTCGGAGGCCAGCAGCGGCGAGAGGTAGACCCAGTCGACGCCCAGGTCGTGCAGGTAGGGGAGTCGCCGGGCCGCCTCGAAGAGGTCGAAGTCGGGCGTGATCTGGAGGCGGTACGTCGAGGTCGGGACGCGCACGGCTATCCCTTCCGCGCCTGGGACGCCGCGACCGAGGCCGCCACCGAGTGGTCGGGCTCGACCTTGGGCTCGCGGTGCTCGCGGAGCACCACCACGCTGCGGCTGGCGATCGCGAAGGTGCTGCCGGCGGTGCGGGTCTCGGCCTCGTCGGCCGAGCCGCCGGTGTCGATGACGACGTCCCAGCCGTCGGCGTACTCGTCCGGCGGGAGGGTCACGTCGGCCGGGCCGTCGGCGTTGAAGTAGAGGAGGAAGTGGTCGTCGACGATCTTCTGCCCGCGCTCGTCGAGCCCGGCGATGCCGTGGCCGTTGAGGTACATCCCGATCGCCTTGGCGCCATCGTCCCAGTCCTCGTCCTCCATCGGGCGCCCGTCGAGGTGCAGCCACACGATGTCGTTGAGCCGGTCGCCGTCGCCCCCGTCGGGCACCCGCACGGTGCCGCCGGTGAAGAAGCGCTTGCGGCGGAAGGTCGGGTGGTCGCGCCGCAGTCGCGACACCGCGGCCGTGAACTCGATGAGCGGCTTGTCGGCCTCGTCCCAGTGCACCCAGGAGATCTCGTTGTCCTGGGCGTAGGTGTTGTTGTTGCCCTGCTGGGTGCGGCCGAGCTCGTCGCCGTGCAGCAGCATCGGCACCCCCTGGCTCAGCAGCAGGGTGGCGATGAAGTTGCGCTGCGAGCGCGCCCGGTCGGCGAGGATCTCGGGATCGTCGGTGGGGCCCTCGACGCCGTGGTTCCAGGACCGGTTGTGGCTCTCGCCGTCGTTGCCGTCCTCGCCGTTCGCGTCGTTGTGCTTCTCGTCGTAGGACACGAGGTCGCGCATCGTGAAGCCGTCGTGGGCGGTCACGAAGTTGATGCTCGCGAAGGGCCGGCGGCCCGAGTGCTCGTAGAGGTCGGCGGAGCCCGCGAGCCGGGAGGCGAACTCGCCGAGCGACGGTTCGCCGCGCCAGAAGTCGCGGACGGTGTCGCGGTACTTGCCGTTCCACTCGGTCCACTGCGGCGGGAAGCCGCCGACCTGGTAGCCGCCGGGCCCGATGTCCCACGGCTCGGCGATCAGCTTCACCTGGCTGACGACGGGGTCCTGCTGCACGAGCTCGAAGAAGGTCGCGAGCCGGTCGACCTCGTAGAACTCCCGCGCCAGCGTCGCGGCCAGGTCGAAGCGGAAGCCGTCGACGTGCATCTCGGTCACCCAGTAGCGCAGCGAGTCCATGAGCAGCTGGAGGGAGTGCGGGTGCCGGACGTTGAGGCTGTTGCCGGTGCCGGTGTAGTCCATGTAGTAGCGCTGGTCGTCCTCGACGAGCCGGTAGTACGCCGCGTTGTCGATGCCCTTGAAGCTCAGCGTCGGCCCGAGGTGGTTGCCCTCCGCGGTGTGGTTGTAGACCACGTCGAGGATCACCTCGATGCCCGCCGCGTGCAGGGCCTTGACCATCGACTTGAAGTCCTGGACCTGCTGGCCCAGGCCGGCCTGGCCGTCGCGGCTCGCGGCGGCGTACGCCGCGTGCGGGGCGAAGAAGCCGAGCGTGTTGTAGCCCCAGTAGTTGCGCAGACCCTTGTCGAGCAGAGTGCTGTCCTGGATGAACTGGTGCACCGGCATCAGCTCGATCGCGGTCACGCCGAGCTTGCCGAGGTGCTCGGTGACCGCCGGGTGCGCGATGCCGGCGTAGGTGCCGCGCAGCTCCTCCGGGACGTCGGGGTGGAGCTCGGTGAGGCCCTTGACGTGGGCCTCGTAGATCACCGACTCGTTGTAGGGATAGTCGAGCCGGCGGTCGCCCTCCCAGTCGAAGAACGGGTTGATCACGACGCCGTAGGTCATGTGCGGCGCGGAGTCCTCGTCGTTGCGGGAGTCGGGGTCGCCGAAGGTGTAGGAGAAGAGCGCCTGGTCCCAGTCGATCTCCCTCGCCGTCGCCTTGGCGTAGGGGTCGAGCAGCAGCTTGCTCGGGTTGCAGCGCAGGCCCTGGGCGGGGTCCCACGGGCCGTGCACGCGATAGCCGTAGCGCTGGCCGGGCTGCACCGCCGGCAGGTAGCAGTGCCAGACGTAGGCGTCGACCTCGGTCAGCTCGATCCGGGTCTCGGTCCCCTCTGCGTCGAAGAGGCAGAGCTCGACCCGCTCGGCGACCTCGCTGAAGAGCGCGAAGTTGGTGCCGCTCCCGTCGAAGGTCGCCCCCAGCGGGTACGCCGCCCCCGGCCAGACCTGCATCACGTGCTCCCCGTCCGTCACCCGACAGTCCTCCCCTTGGATCGATCAAAGCAGGCGTACCCGCCTGGCGGTACCCCGAACCGTCGAGGAAGCAACTGCCCAGGAGAACGCTGAGCGAAAATGAGGGAACAGATCCCGTGGCGGTCGGGTTCGATGATGGTTGTGACGGTCAACGAGGTGTCCCGGGCGAGCGTGGGCCTGCGCAGCGAGCGCGGCCCGATCCTGCTGGCGGTCATGCTGAGCCTCGGCCTGGTCGCGATCGACTCGACCATCCTCGCCACCGCCGTGCCCGCGGTGGTCGACGACCTCGGCGGCTTCACCCAGTTCCCCTGGCTGTTCTCGATCTACCTGCTCGCGCAGGCCGTCACCGTCCCCGTCTACGCCAAGCTCGCCGACCAGTACGGCCGCAAGCCGGTGATGCTCGCGGGCATCGGGCTCTTCGTGCTCGGCTCGCTGCTGTGCGGCCTGGCCTGGGGGATGGGCGCGCTGATCGCCTTCCGCGCCGTCCAGGGCCTCGGCGCCGGCGCGGTGCAGCCGATGAGCATGACGATCGTCGGCGACATCTACACGCTGGAGGAGCGTGCCAAGGTCCAGGGGTACGTCGCCAGCGTGTGGGCGCTCTCGGCGGTGATCGGCCCGACCCTCGGCGGCGTCTTCGCCGACTACGCCTCGTGGCGCTGGATCTTCCTGATCAACCTGCCGCTCGGCCTGCTCGCGGCCGCGATGATCTGGCGCAACTTCGACGAGCGCGTCGAGCGCCGCCCGCACCGCATCGACTACGCCGGGTCGGTGCTGCTCACCGGCGGCGCGCTGCTGCTCCTGCTCGGCCTGCTCGAGGGCGGCGTCCGCTGGGCCTGGGACTCGCCGACCAGCATCACGCTCTTCGTGGTCGCCGCGGTGCTGCTCGCCGGCTTCGTGCTGGTCGAGCGACGCGCGGTCGAGCCGGTGCTGCCGCTCTGGCTCTTCCGCCACCGCGTCGTCGTCGCCGCGATGGCCACCTCGCTGGTCGTCGGCGTCCTGATGATGGGGCTGACGACGTACATCCCGCTCTACGCCCAGAACGTCCTCGGGTACGGCGCTGTCGTGTCCGGCTTCGCGCTCGCGGCGATGACGCTGGGCTGGCCGATCGCCGCGTCCAACTCCGGGCGTCTCTACCTCACCGTCGGCTTCCGCACGACGATGCTGCTGGGCGGCCTGATCGGCGCGGCCGGCACCTCGCTGCTGCTGCTCATCGGGCCCGACAGCCCCTTCGTGATGCTGGCGCTGCCGAGCTTCGTGATGGGCCTCGGCTTCGGCCTGATCGCGAGCCCGTCGATCGTGGCCGCGCAGACGGCGGTCACCTGGCAGGACCGGGGCGTGGCCACCGGGTCGACGATGTTCGCCCGGTCGGTCGGCAGCGCGGTGGGCGTCGCGGTCTTCGGCGCGATCGTCAACCACGAGATCGCGCAGCGGCTGGGGCGCGGCGTCCCGGACGTCTCGAGCGTGACCGGCGACGTCCTCGACCCCGCGATCCACGACGTGTTCGTGGTCTCCGCCGTGATCGCGGTGGCGCTGCTGGCCGTCGGGGCGCTGATGCCGCGCCGGATCAGCGAGCCGACCGCCGCGCCGGCCGTCGCGCCAGCTGTCGACGCGGTCAGCGAGGGGCAGCCAGGATCGAGCTGAGCACGCCCGGGTAGACCGCCTCGACGTCCTCGAGGCGGAGCTCCTGGTGGGTCTGCCCGCCGATCACGCTGCGCTGGGTCACGCCGGCCTCGCGCAGGATCTTGAAGTGGTGGCTGGCGGTCGACTTGCTGACGTCGTCGTACAGCACGGCGCAGGCGGCGGGCGCCCCAGCGGCGTGCATCCGCCGGACCATCTCCAGGCGCACCGGGTCGGAGAGCGCGGCGAGCACCTCTTGCAGGCTGCCGACCTCGGCCCGTACCTCGGTCTCGGGCACGTGCGCCTCCTCACATCGGTTTGATGATCATCGAACTTGGTCCTAGAGTGAAGCCGTTCGATCTACGTCGAACCTACCACGCAGGAGGACGCGATGAGCACGATCGAGACCGACCACACCACCGGCCAGCGGTGGGCGTACCCGCTGCTGATCGCGCTGCTCGCCGCCGCCATGGGCGTCTCGGGCGCGCCGGCCCCGCTCTACGGCCTCTACGAGGTGCGCTGGCACCTCGCCCCGATCACCACCACGCTCGTCTTCGCGGCGTACGCCGTCGCGGCGCTCGGTGCCGTCCTCGTCGCCGGCCAGGCCTCCGACAAGTACGGCCGCAAGCCCCTGCTGCTCGGCGCCGCCGCCGGCATGATCGCCGGCCTCGTGGTCTTCATGACCGCGCACGGCGTGGCCGCGCTCTTCGTCGCCCGCGCGCTGCACGGCGCGGCGGTCGGCACCGCCGTCGTGGTCGGCAGCGCGGCACTGCTCGACCTGCGTCCCGCCCGCGGCGCCCGCACCGGGCACCTGACCGGCATCATGCTCAACGCCGGCATCGCGGTGACGGTCCTGGCGGCCTCGGTGCTCGCGCAGTTCGCCCCGCACCCGTACGTCGCGCCGTACGCCGCGGTCGCGACCGTGATCCTGGTGCTGCTCGTCGGCCTGCTCGCGATGATCGAGCCGCACGCCGCGCGCACCGGTCGCGCCTCCGGGCGGCTGCGGCTGACCCGGCCGCACGTCCCGTCGTCGATCGCGGCCGACTTCCGCTTCGCCGTGCTCGGCATCATGGCGGCGTGGTCGGTGCTCGGCGTCTACCTCTCGCTCTTCCCGACCTTCGCCGGGCAGAAGACCGGCGTGCACAGCCTGGTCTTCGGCGGCGCGGTCGTCGCCGCGATGGCGGGCTCGGGTGCGCTGAGCCAGGCCGTCGGCGGTCGGCTGGCGGCCAAGCGGGCCGCGATCATCGGCGACTTCGGCACCGCCGTGGCGCTGGGGCTCAGCGTCCTCGCCCTCGACAGCGGCCACGCGGTGCTGGTCGGTGCCGCCGCCGCGCTGATGGGCCTCTCGTTCGGGCTCGCGTTCGGCGGTTCGTTGCGCCACCTCGGCAGCGTGGTGCCCGCGGGCCAGCGCGGCCAGGTGATGTCGGCCTACTACGTGCTCGGCTACATCGCGATGATCGTGCCGACGATCCTGGCCGGCTGGGCGGCGACGACCTGGGGCCTGGAGGCGGTCTTCCCGTGGTTCTCGCTGGCCGTCGCGATCGCCTGCCTCACCGCCGGGACGCTCGGGCTCAGTGCCCGGGGACCCCGTGAGCAGCCGAGCCTTCCCTTGGTTGCGGGCAGCGCGGGCTGAGGGCTTGGATTCGTCCATGGCCACCAGCGAGATCAGTGACGCCGAGGTGCCGACGGGCCCGCACGAGGGGGAGCCGCACGCGGCCGGCCTCAACAACCGGCTCAACTGGCTGCGGGCTGCCGTCCTCGGCGCCAACGACGGCATCGTCTCGACCGCCGGCATCGTGATCGGCGCCGCCGGGGCGACGAGCGACAGCTCGCCGATCATGATCGCCGGCGTCGCGGGCCTCGCGGCCGGTGCGATGAGCATGGGTGCGGGCGAGTACGTCTCGGTCAGCACCCAGCGCGACTCCGAGCTCGCCCTCCTCGCGAAGGAGAAGCAGGAGCTCCGCGACATGCCGGAGGAGGAGCTCGCCGAGCTCACCGCGATCTACGTCGAGAAGGGCCTCGACCCCGAGCTCGCCCACGAGGTCGCCGTCGAGCTGACCAAGAACGACGCGCTCGGCGCGCACGCCGAGGCCGAGCTCGGCATCGACCCCGACGACATCTCCAGCCCCTGGCACGCCGCCTGGGCGTCGATGCTCTCCTTCACCGTCGGCGCCCTGCTGCCGCTGCTCACCATGACCCTCGGCGCCGAGAGCATCCGCATCTGGCTGACCGTCGTCGCGGTCGTCGCCGCGCTCGCCGTCACCGGCTTCGTCAGCGCCCGCCTCGGGTACGCCGACCCGCGCCGGGCCGTCCTCCGCAACATCGCCGGTGGCCTCTTCGCGATGGCCGTGACCTACGTGATCGGATCGCTCCTCGGCACCCAGATCGGCTAGCGCCTGCGCCTGCGCGGCGCGCGCATGATTACCCGGTGAGCCGGGGATTCCTGCGCCTCGGGGGTGTTGCACCGCCCCCGAGGTGAGAGGACTGCCCCCGAGGTCGGGACCCGAGGTCCGGTTCGGCGGTGCGAATCGCGTTGAACATGCGGCCCCGCCGGGCTTGGATTCACGGGTGGTCGGTCAGCGGATGTTCGTGGCCCTGGTGCCGCCCGACGAGGCGGTCGCCGATCTCGACCGGTTGCTCGAGCCGCGCCGCGACGTCGGCGACCTGCGCTGGACCGACCCCGCGCAGGTGCACGTGACGCTCGCCTTCCTGGCCGAGGTCGAGGACCGGCGGCTCGACGACCTGGTCGAGCGGCTCGAGCGCGCCGCGGCCCGGCGTACGGCGTTCGAGGCGGCGATCGCCGGCGGCGGGGCCTTCCCGAACGCCGCCCGCGCCCGGGTCGTCTGGGCCGGGCTCGACCTCGACGACGACGGCCGCACCCAGCTCGACCACCTCGCCACCGGCTGCCGGGCCGCGGCGGGCCGGGCCGGGATCGCTGTCGACGGGCAGCGCTTCCGGCCGCACCTGACGATCGGCCGCACCCGGGTGCCCGGCGAGGTGTCGCACTGGGTGCGGCTGCTCGACGGGTACGCCGGACCGCGGTGGACCGCGGACCGGATCACGCTGGTCGCGTCGCACCTCGGCGAGGGCCCGCGTGGCCGGCCGCGCTACGAGTCGGTGGCGGAGCTCCCGCTCGGCGGCTGACCCGCGCCGCCCTGGTTGATGCGACGCAGCGCGTCGACCACGTCGGGCGAGAGCCCCTCGAGGCCGCGCACCTCCTCGTGGAGGTGCTCCATCGTCTCGTCGAGGGAGTAGGCCGTCTCGGCCGCCTCGTGCAGCCCGTCGAGCAGCCGTGCCGGCACATCGCGCCGGTACTTGTAGTAGATCTTGTGCTCGAGGCTCGCCCAGAAGTCCATCGCGATCGTGCGCAGCTGCACCTCCACCACCACCGGCACCGCGCCACCGGAGAGGAAGACGGGCACCTCGACCAGCGTGTGCAGGCTGCGGTAGCCGTTCGGCTTCGGGTCGCTGATGTAGTCGCGCACCTCGACGACCGTGATGTCGACCTGCTGGGTGAGCAGGTCGAAGACGCGGTAGACGTCGGAGGGGAAGCTGCACACGACCCGCACGCCGGCGATGTCGGTGATCCGCTTGCGGACCTCGTCGTACGACGGCTGCTCGTCGAAGGGGAGCCCCTTGCGGGCCATCTTCTCGATCAGGCTCTCGGGGGACTTCAGCCGCGACGACACGCTCTCGATCGGGTTGTACTCGTGCAGGTGGGCGAACTCGTCGCGCAGGATCGTCAGCTTCGTGACGATCTCCTCCATGCCGAACCGGTGCTCGAGCATGAAGCGTCGGAAGTCGTCGTCCAGCACGGGTGGCGTCGTCGGCACCGGTCCACCGTAGGTGGGAAAGGTAGGACCCGCCTGAGAGGGGTGGCGGTGTCAACAGCCCACAGGTGTCGACCAAGTCACCCTCGTCAGGCGCCGGGATCTGTCCTAGGTTGCGACGCGTGAAGATCGCGGTAGCCAGGGAGACCCGGGACGGCGAGGCGCGCGTGGCGATGGTGCCCGAGCTCGTCGCCAAGCTCACCGGCCTCGGGTACGACGTGCTCGTCGAGCCCGACGCGGGCCGGCACGCACTGATCGCCGACGAGGAGTACGCCGCCGTCGGCGCGGTGCTCGACAGCGGGGCCGTCGAGGCCGCGGACGTCCTCGTGTCGGTGCAGCCGCCCGGCACGGACGTGGTCCGGCGGCTCCGGCCGGGTGCGGCGACGGTGTCGTTCCTGCCGACCGGCTCGGAGCCCGAGGTGGTCGCCGCGCTGCGCGACGGCGGGATCACGTCCTTCGCGATGGAGCTGGTGCCCCGCATCTCCCGCGCCCAGTCGATGGACGCCTTGTCCTCGCAGGCGCTGGTGTCGGGCTACCGCTGCGCCATCGTCGCGGCCGGCATGCTGCGCCGCTTCTTCCCCCTCAACATGACCGCGGCGGGCACCGTCCCGCCCGCCGAGGTCGTCGTGCTCGGCGCCGGCGTCGCCGGCCTCCAGGCGATCGCGACGGCCAAGCGTCTCGGCGCCGTCGTCAAGGCGTACGACGTCCGCGCAGCCGCCGCCGAGGAGATCCGCTCGATGGGCGCGCAGGCGATCGACCTCGAGCTCGACACGCTCGAGGGCGCGGGCGGCTACGCCCGCGAGATGACCGAGGAGCGGGCCGCGCTGCAGATGGAGCGGCTCGCGCCGTACGTCGCCGCCGCGGACGCGCTGATCACCACGGCCGCCGTCCCCGGCCGGCAGGCGCCGCTGCTGGTGACATCGGCGATGGTCGAGCAGATGAAGCCCGGCTCGGTCGTGGTCGACCTGGCCGCCGAGACCGGCGGCAACGTGGAGGGCGCGGTCGCCGGCGAGGTCGTGCGGATCGGCAACGCGCAGGTGTGGGGCGGGCAGAACGTGCCGTCCCAGATGCCCGGCCCGGCCTCGCGGCTCTACGCCCAGAACATCGTCAACATCGTGACCCTGATGACCGGCGAGGCCGGCTTCGCGCCGGACTTCGAGGACGAGATCGTCGCCGGCTCCTGCGTGACGCACGACGGCGCGATCCGGCACGAACCCACGCGACTCGCCCTGGAAGGCCCCACCGAGACGGAGGAGAACTGATGGACGAGGCCGTCGTCTGGCTGACGATCTTCATCCTCAGCGTGTTCGTGGGCATCGAGGTGATCTCGAAGGTGTCCTCGACGCTGCACACCCCGCTGATGTCCGGCGCCAACGCCATCCACGGGATCATCCTGCTCGGCGCGGTCCTGGTGACCGGTACGACGGACAGCGACGTCGCCCTCGTCGTCGGGCTCGTCGCGATCGTGCTCGCCGCGGTCAACATGGTCGGCGGCTTCGTGGTCACCGACCGGATGCTGCAGATGTTCGTGCGGAAGAAGAAGCCTGCCGCTCCCACCAACGAGGGGGGCGCCGCCTGATGCCGACCTGGGTGCAGCTCGTCTACCTCGCCTGCGCGGTCTGCTTCATCCTCGCGCTCAAGGGCCTCTCCGGGCCGAAGACCGCCCGAGCCGGCAACCTCGTCGGTGCCGCCGCGGCCGTGGTCGCGGTGATCGTGCCCTTCATCTACCTCGACCTCGACCACGTGCCGCTGATCGTCGCGGCGATCGCGGTCGGCACCGTCGGCGGCGTCATCGGCGCCCAGCGCGTGCAGATGACCCAGATGCCGCAGATGGTCGCGCTCTTCAACGGCGTCGGTGGCGGCGCGGCCGCGCTGGTCGCCCTGCTCGAGCTCGACGAGATGATCCCGCACGCCGACGACGTCTCGTGGTTCACGCTGGCCGCGACGGCGTTCACGATCCTGGTCGGCTCGATCTCCTTCGCCGGCTCGATCATCACCTTCGCCAAGCTCCAGGAGCTGATGACCTCGCGGCCGGTGGTCTTCCCCGGCCTGCCGATCGTCTTCGGCGGCGCCGGCATCGCGGCGATCGTGCTGGGCGTCCTCACGGTGACCGGGCCGTCGATGACGGTCGGCATCGTCCTCGCCCTGCTCGGCCTGCTGATCGGCGTGCTGCTCGTGCTGCCGGTGGGCGGCGCCGACGTACCGATCGTGATCTCGCTGCTCAACGCCTTCACCGGTCTCACCGTCGCCGCCGGCGGCTACGTGCTCTCCAACGTGGTGCTGCTCGTCGCCGGCACCCTGGTCGGCTCGTCGGGCACGTTCCTCACCCTGCTGATGGCGAAGGCGATGGGTCGCTCGGTCACGAACATCCTCTTCGGCGCGCTCAAGGGCGGCTCGACGCTCGGCGCGGGCGAGGCCTCGGACCGCCCGGTGCGGTCGGCCGGGCCGGAGGACGTCGCGATCCTGCTCGGGTACGCCGACCGGGTGATCATCGTGCCCGGCTACGGCCTCGCGGTCGCCCAGGCCCAGCACACGCTGCGCGAGCTCGTCGACGTGCTCGGCGCGCGCGGCACCCAGGTCGACTACGCGATCCACCCGGTCGCCGGCCGGATGCCCGGCCACATGAACGTGCTGCTGGCCGAGGCGCAGGTGCCCTACGAGCAGCTGATCGAGATGGACGAGATCAACGGCGACTTCAAGCACACCGACGTCGTCCTCGTCGTCGGCGCCAACGACGTCGTCAACCCGGCCGCGAAGACCACGCCCGGCGCCCCGATCTACGGCATGCCGATCCTCAACGCCGACGAGGCCAAGCAGATCGTCTTCATGAAGCGGTCGATGCGGCCCGGCTTCGCGGGCATCGAGAACGAGCTCCTCTTCGACCCGAAGACCACGCTGCTCTTCGGCGACGCGAAGGACTCCCTCGGCAAGCTGCTCAACGCCGTGAAGGCGCTGTGACCCCGGGGCCGGTCGGTCGTTGAGGTGGGCATGACAGAGGAAGACGACGACCGTCGCGGCCGTCCCGACGGGCACCGCTACGACGCCCCCGAGTCCGAGGAGACCCGGGTCAGCAAGGAGTGGGTCTACGGGGTGCTCGGCATCCTCGTGATCGTGCTGATGATCCTGATCGCCACCGGGAAGGTTCAGATCTTCCCGGGCTGACGCTCCGAGCGCTGCCCCCGGCCGGGCATGTAACGCGGAGTTACGGGCGCTGCTGAGCCGTCATAACGCCACGGCAGGCCCCGTAACTCCGCGTTACATGTTTGCTGCCTGCCTACGCCTTCGCGGCCTCGGCGTACGACCGGACCACGGCGGTGGAGAGCGGGAAGTCGATCGGCAGGGTGCGGAAGAGCAGCCGGGACGCCGTCGCCGCGGCGGCCTCCAGCTCGGTGACCACGGCGTCGGCGAGGTCGGCGGGCGTGTGCACGACGACCTCGTCGTGGAGGAAGAAGACCAGGTGCGGCCGGGCGTCGAGCGGCCCCGTGCCGAGCCGCCACAGGCGGTTGCGCAGGTCGGCGATCCAGCACAGCGCCCACTCGGCTCCGGTGCCCTGCACGACGAAGTTCCGGGTGAAGCGGCCGTAGGCGCGGCGGTAGCGGTCCTGGCCGTCCCGGTCGGCCGGGGCCTCGTCGGGGTCGCGGTCCCAGTCCGCGACGAGTCGGGGGGAGCCTCGTCCCAGCAGCGTCCGCACCACCTCGCCGCGCTCGCCGGCCCGGGCGGCCTCCTCGACCAGGCCGAAGGCGGCGGGGTAGCGCCGGGTGAGTCCCGCGACCATCCGGCCGCTCTCGCCGGTGGTGGCGCCGTACATCGCGCCGATCAGCCCGAGCTTGGCGTCCGCGCGGGTCGCGACCGCGCCGTCGTCGACCATGCCCTGGTAGAGGTCGGCGCCGCGTGCGGAGCGGGCCAGCGCCCGGTCCCCGCTCATCCCGGCCAGGGTGCGGGGCTCGAGCTGGGCGACGTCGGCGACCACGAGCAGCCAACCGTCGTCGGCGACCGCTGCCGGTCGGACCTGGGCCGGGAACGAGAGGGCACCCCCGCCGTTCGACGCCCACCGGCCGGTGGTCGAGCCGGCGGGCTGGTACGACGGCCGGAAGCGGCCGTCGCGGACCCACTGGTCCATCCACGCCCAGCCGAAGGTGGAGAAGAGGTGGGAGAGCTGCTTGTAGCGCAGGAGCGGCTCGATGCCGTCGTGCTCCAGACCGCGCAGCGTCGACGCGCGGGTGTCGGCGACCTCGAGCCCGGCCCGGCGCAGCGCGGCCAGCAGCTCGGGTCGCGAGTCCGGGTTGAGACCGGGCGCGTGGAACGCCTCGCGCACCTCGACCGCGACCGCCTCGAGCCCGGTCGGCCGGGTGCCGCGCAGCGGCCGGGGTCCGAGCAGCTCGGTGAGCAGACGCTCGTGGAGGTCGACCCGCCAGGGCACCCCGGCGTACGTCATCTCCGCGGCGGCCAGCGCGCCCGAGGACTCGGCGGCGAGCAGGAGGCCCAGCCGCCCGGCCTCGGGGGAGGCGGCCACCGCGGCCAGCTGCCGGGCGTCCTCGAGGTCGGCGCGCAGGTGCTCGGCGGTGTCGTCGGCCGAGAAGAGGGCGGGGTCGCCGGGGACCGTCGGGCCGAGGCGGTCCCAGTGCTCCGACTGCTCGCCCGCCAGGAGCGTCGCGTCGACCGCGGGTGCCCCGGTCAGCAGGTGGTGGGTCAGCCGGAGGTCCTGGCAGCGCTCGACGCGGACGCCGGCCGCGAGCAGGGGCGGGTACCACCGGGCGGTGTCGTCCCACACCCAGCGCGGTGCGTCCGGCTCCCGCTCGCGCACGTACGCCGGCAGGTCGGCCAGCGCGATCGTCAGCTCGCTCCCGCCGGCGGTGACCAGCGCTCGGTCACCCGGCAGGCGCGACAGCGAGATCCGGTTCAGCCGACCACGCCGTAGAGCCGGTCGCCGGCGTCGCCGAGACCGGGGACGATGTAGCCCTTGTCGTTGAGGTGCTCGTCCATCGCGGCGGTGACGACGGTGACCGGGACGTCGAGGCCCTCGAGCTCCTTCTCGAGCCGGGCGCAGCCCTCGGGCGCGGCGAGCAGGCAGATCGCGGTGATGTGGTCGGCGCCGCGGTCGGTGAGGAACTTGATCGCGGCCGCGAGGGTGCCGCCGGTCGCGAGCATCGGGTCGAGCACGTAGCACTGGCGGCCGGACAGGTCGTCGGGCAGCCGCTCGGCGTACGTCGACGCCTCGAGGGTGTCCTCGTTGCGCACCATGCCGAGGAAGCCGACCTCGGCGGTCGGCAGCAGCCGCATCATCCCGTCGAGCATGCCGAGGCCGGCGCGCAGGATCGGCACCACCAGCGGCTTGGGCGTGGCCAGCGAGACTCCGGTGGTCGGGGCGACCGGCGTGACGATGTCGTAGGGCGCGACCCGCACGTCACGGGTGGCCTCGTAGGCCAGCAGCGTGACCAGCTCGTCGGCCAGGCGCCGGAACGTCGGCGAGTCGGTGTGCTCGTCGCGCAGGTGCGTGAGCTTGTGGGCGACGAGCGGGTGGTCCACGACGTGGGTGCGCATGCGCAAACCCTAGTGGGCTCGGGGCGAAAGGGGGTTGGCCGCTCCCGCCCGGTCTGACAGTCTGGAGAGCGACCGACGACCGCGGTGAGGCGACAGATCGGAGGAGTGCCATGACCGAGGAGCAGCTCGAGGCTGTGGACTTCGCCCTCGCCGCCTACCGCGAGGACGGCGAGTGGACGGTCGAGGAGCTCGCCCACGACGTCATCGAGGACGTGGAGACCCTGTCCCACGCGCTGCGTCGCTTCCCCGGTGACGGCGGTGCCGTCGGCATGGTCGCGGTCGACGAGGACTTCTTCGTGATCGTCCGGGTCGCCGGCGCCTCCACCCGCATCCTGCTCTCCGACATCACCGCCGCCGACGAGTGGGAGCTCGCGAGCTCCGCCGTCGACTTCCTGGGCCTGCCGCCGCCGGAGGACGAGGACGACCAGGTCCCGGCCGGCGACCTCGACCTGCTCGGCGACCTCGGCATGCACGCGATGGACATGGGCGTGCTGCTCGACGACGTCGACCTCTACCCCGACGAGATGCTCTCCGACGTGGCCCGCAGGCTCGGCTTCGGCGAGCTCTTCGACGACGCCGTCGGCCTGACCTCCGCGTGAGCACCAGCCCTTGGGACGACGCGATGGGCGTCGCCCTCGACGAGGCGCGCGCGGCGCTGGCGACCGGCGACGTCCCCATCGGTGCCGTCGTCCTCGACCCCAGCGGGACGCCGGTGGCGCGCGGCCGCAACGTCCGCGAGGCCGACCACGACCCGACCGGGCACGCCGAGGTGGTCGCGCTCCGCGCGGCCGCCGCGGCCCGGGGTGGGTGGCGCCTCGACGGCCACACGCTCGTGGTGACCGTCGAGCCCTGCACGATGTGCGCCGGCGCCGCCGTGCTGAGCCGGGTCGAACGGGTCGTCTTCGGCGCCTGGGATCCCAAGGCCGGCGCGCTCGGCAGCCTCTGGGACGTCGTCCGCGACCGCCGGCTCAACCACCGGCCCGAGGTGCGGGCCGGTGTGCGCGAGGCCGAGGCCGCGGCACTGCTCGGGGACTTCTTCGCCCAGCAGCGCTGAGGGACCCCGCGCCCGCCCGCCCGGGCTCAGCGCCGGCCGTCGTGCGGGGCGAGCACCTCGCGCCAGGAGTGCTGCGGGGCGAAGCCCAGCATGTCGCGTGCCTTGTCGATCGCGTAGAAGGTCTCGTCGGGCGCCATCTCGCGCCGGACCTCGACCCCGTCGTAGAAGCGCTCCCGCACCTCCTGCGTGGAGGCCGCGACCGACATGTCGGCGTTCGCGACGTTGAAGATCTGGTAGCCCAGGCCGTCGGTCTCCAGGCACCGCTGCACCATCTGTCCGAGATCGCGCGCGTCGATGTAGGCGAAGAGGTTGCGGCGTCGGAGCGCAGGCTCCTCGAGGAACGGGGGGAAGAGCTCGACGTACTCGTGCGGCTCGATGACGTTGTTGATGCGCAGGCCGTAGATGTCGGAGCCGGTCCGCGCCTGGAAGGACCGGGCCGTCACCTCGTTCGCGACCTTGGACATCGCGTAGGAGTCCTCGGGCACCGTGGGGTGCTCCTCGTCGACCGGGACATAGAGCGGCCGGCGCTCGCCCTGGGCGAAGCAGATGCCGTAGGTGGTCTCCGAGGAGGCGAAGACGATCTTCGGGACGCCGAGACGGGTGGCGGCCTCGAGCACGTGATAGGTGCTCAGCGTGTTGGTGGCGTACGTCGCGGCGTCGGAGCGCAGCAGGATCGCGGGGACCGCGGCGAAGTGGACCACCGCGTCGTACGCGGGCTTCTCCGGGAGGTCGAGCTCCTCGAAGGTGGCGAGACCGGCGAGCGCTGAGTACGTCTCGCCGGCATCGGTCAGGTCGACCCGCAGGTCGGCGACGCCGGGATGGTCGAGTGGTCGGAGGTCCGCGTTGGTGACGTGATGGCCCTGGGCGGCGAGGAAGGGCGCCACGTGCCGCCCGGCCTTGCCGCTGCCACCGGTGAAGAAGATCCGCATGGGGAGCGAGTACCCATCCGGCCCCGTTCCCTCCCGTGACGAGACGGCGCTCCCCGATCCGCCGGCGGATCGCGGCGCGGCGGTCAGTCCCGCGGACCGCCGTGCATCAGACCGTCCAGGCCGCCGATCGTCTCGACGAGTGCCGGGTCGAACTCCCCGTCGACGAGCACGAACACCACCGTCGCGACCTCGGAGCCGCGGTTGGCCCAGGCGTGGTCGGTGCCCCGCTGGACGACGACGTCGCCGGCCCGCAGGACCACCTCGGAGTCGTCGAGGACCAGCGTGATCTCGCCGGTGAGGACGATGCCGTAGTCGATCGACGCCGTGCGGTGCACCGGTGACTGCAGGCCGCGCTCGTCGAGGAAGCCAGGTGCGAACTCGTTGATCCGGATCTTCGTGCCCCGCGGGGGCGGGGGCACGGCGAGGGTGCGCTCGGTCGGCTCGTCCGGCTCGACGGCGCGCACGACGGCGGGTGCGCCCTCGGTGTTCCAGATCTCGTGGAAGTGGACGCCGTCCTGGGGGATCTCCCGGCTGACCGGGACCGGTCCGTCGGACAGCACGACCGACACGCCCTCGGGCGTGTGGCCCGTGACGACGCGGCGCGGTGCGCTCCCGGGGGCGCTCATGCGTGGCTCACGATCGGGCCGCCGTGGAGCGCGACCATCTCGGACCACAGCGCCGGGATGCTGAGGGGGACCGACGGCTCGAGGTCCGAGAGCTCGACGTAGGCCCGGTGCAGGTTGCACACGACCCGCTCGCCCTCGGCCCACGCGCGGTAGGGGCCGTCCCGGTGCTCCAGGGCGGCCTCGAGCGGGCTGAGCCCGGCGGCGATCGACTCCCGGGCGACGGCTTCGGTCCAGTCGACGTAGGCCTCGAGCTCGTCGAGGACCCGACCCACCTCCTCGCCCCGACAGACCGGTCCGTGACCGGGGAGCAGCACCTCCGGTGCCAGCTCGCGCATCCGGCGTACGGCGTCGCGGAACCCGTGCATCGAGCCCTCCAGGAAGATCGGGTGACCGCCCCCGGAGAAGGCGAGGTCGCCCGCGAACATGACGCGCTGCTCCGGCAGCCAGACACCGACGTCGTGGGTCGAGTGGGCGGGTCCCAGGACCCGCAGCTCCACCGGGAAGCCGTCGAGGTGCAGCGTGACGTCGCCCCCGATCGTGAGGTCCGGTGGACGCACCGTGAGGTCGCCGTAGTCGGCGGGCAGCTCCTGCGTCGCGGCGAGACCGGCGCGGCGGACGCCCTCGCGGCACAGGTGATGGCCGATGATCGTGGTCCTCGCCGGCAGGAAGCCGTTGCCGTAGGTGTGGTCCGGGTGGTGGTGGGTGTTCACCGCGAGCCGCGGACCGTGGGGCGCGACCCGGGAGACCTCGGCGAGCAGCGCACGGTTGCGCTTCTCGGTCGAGGTGGTGTCGACCAGGACCGCGTCGCCCGAGGCGTCGGTGATCACGCCGCAGTTGTTGACCATCCACCCACCGGCGGGCTGCACGTAGGCATGGACGCCCGGAGCCAGCTCGTCCAGGTACGCCGTTCCGTCGTTCCATGTCATGGGGCCAAGTCAGCCGCACGGTGGCGGTGGTCACAAGGGATCGAGCCATCGCGGCCTCCGATCGCAGCCATCCGCGAACCCGGCGTCGTCGTCCGGGTCAGCCCTGGTCGTCCTCGACCTCGATGGCCACGTCGTGCAGGAGGTGCCGGAGCCACACGACCGCCGGGTCCTTCTCGCGCCGGGGGTGCCAGTGTGCGGCCTCGGTGATGCGCACAGGGTCGAGCGGCGTGGTGGCCACGACCAGGTCCAGGCTCGCCAGGCAGCGGCGGGCCAGCCGCGATGGCACGAAACCGCACATGTCGGTGCCGGCGATGGCGAACGGGAGGGTGAGCAGGCTGGTCACCTGGACCAGCACCGGCCGTCCCTCGACGCCCTTGTCCGAGAGCTCGATCTCGAGCGGCCGTGGCCGTCCGGCTGGGGCGAACTCCGCCACGACGTGCGGAGTGGTGCGCAGGTCGTCGAGCGACAGTCCTCCATCGAGCAGCCGCGGGTGGTCGCGCGCGACCAGGCAGACCAGGTGGTCGGTGAACACCGGCTGGATCCGCCCGGGGAAGTCGAAGCCCAGCGGGGCGATGATCAGGTCGCGTCGCATCAGCTGGGTCTCGACCTGGTCGGGTCGCACGTCGACGGGGTCGAGCGCGACGGTGCACCCGGGCGCCCGTTCGCCGACCATGCGGGTGAGCGGCTCGGCCAGCACGGTCATGGCATACTCCGACATGCTGACCGAGAAGCGGCGCTTGCTGGTGGCCGCGTCGAAGTCGCGCTGGTTGCCCAACAGCAGCTCGGCGGCCTCGACCGCCTCGGCTACCGCGGGCCGGATCTGCTCGGCCAGGGGGCTGAGCTCGAAGCCGCGGCCCGAGCGCACCAGGAGCTCGTCGTCGAAGTGCTTGCGCAGCCGGGCAAGGGCACCGCTCATGGCCGGCTGGCTCATCGTCATCCGCTCGCCGGCGTGGGTGAGGTTGCGCTCCTCCAGCAGGGCGTGGAGGGTGAGCAGGAGATTGGCGTCGACTTCGCGCAGCCGTTCCTTCACCCGACCCCCTCTGTGACCGTGCTCACCCGGTGGTCCCAGACTGTAGTGGTGACGTCGGTCCGGTGGGAAAGGTGGGAGTGATGGCACTGGGAGGCTCCGACCTCAACCTGCTGCTGCCGCTCAAGGTGCTGCTGGAGGAGGCGAACGTGACCCGCGCGGGTCAGCGGCTGCAGCTCAGCCAGCCCGCGATGAGCGCCGCCCTGGCCCGGCTGCGTCGGCGCTTCGACGACGAGCTCCTCGTCCGTGCCGGTCGCGACTACGAGCTGACGCCGTTCGCCCGCGACCTGCTGCCGGACGTCCAGCACGCCGTCACGTTGGTCAGCTCCGCGCTCCGGCTGGAGGACGGCTTCGACCCGGGCACCAGCGAGCGCACCTTCCGCCTCACCATGAGCGACTACGCGATCGCGGTGCTGCACGAACCGCTGGTCCGGTTGGTGGAGGAGGAGGCGCCGGGGGTGCGGCTGAGCATCGGTCACCTGGGGCCGGACAGCCGCTCCTCGGACCGGGTGCTCGTCGACAACGACGTGATCGTGGCTCCCGCGGGCTTCGGCTTCCCCGGGCTCTCCCGTCCGCTGTGGAGCGACCGGATGGTCGTGATCGCCGACCGCGACAACCCGCGCCTCGCGGACGGCCAGCTGAGCCTGGAGGACCTCGCCGCACTGCCGCACGCCGTCGGCTCCTTCGGGCACGGTGTGCTGACGCCGGTGGACCGGGTCTTCGGCGAGGCGCGGGTCGAGCGCCGGATCGCCCTGCACGTCTACGGCTTCCTGCCGCTCCTCTTCGTGATCGAGGGAACCGACATGGTCGCCGTGGTCCCGGAGCTCCTGGCCCACCAGCACCTGCGGGCCAACAGTCGCCTGGTCGAGGTCGAGCCGGCCTTCGGCGACATCGCCGTCCTCGCGGAGGCCTACTGGTTCGCCGAGAACCGGCTCGCCGATCCCGCGCACCGCTGGCTCTTCGGCCGACTGGACGCCGCCGCGGCCGAGCTCGCCGAGCGGAACCGGCCTCACCCCTCGCTGGCGAGCCAGTAGTTGCGGTTGGTCGCGCCGCCCGGCCCGGCCAGGTAGGAGACGAACAGCCGGTCGGGGTCCCGGTCGGCGTACACCTGCTGCATCCGCGCCCATGCCTCGTCCGACATGAAGCGCAGCTGGCGTCGCGAGAGGTCGCTGTCGCCGAGGTACTGACCGACGGTGACCGGCTCGAGGTCGGCCATCGCGCCGGCGAGCCAGGACTGGCAGCGTTCGTCGTCGTCGGGCGACTCCCAGAGCACGTACGACGCCAGGTAGATCTCGGACTGGACCGAGAAGGCCATGTCGGGCAGCTCGCGCAGCGGCGCCATCGAGAACCAGATCGTGAAAGCCTTGTCGTTCGGCAGCGTCGTGTAGGCGCGACGCATGGCCGGGACCACCTCGGCAGCGGTGCCGGACAGCCAGGCGTTGTCGACCGCCCAGCGGTGGCCCTCGGGGTTGTCCTCGAGCTGGCGGGCTCGCTCCTTCTCCGGCGTGGTGGGCTGGTTGTCGACGACGAAGAGCGCCCGGTCGAGGGCCGGGTTCGCGCGGAACGGAGCGAGCGCCGCCTCGGCCTCGTCCTCGGACTCGACCATGGCCAGCGCGGTGACCAGGAGGATCGGCTCGGCCGACACGGTCAGGTCGGTTTTGGTGAGCGCAACGATCTCGACGGTGTCGGCGATCGAGCCGTGGGTGTCGTGCAGCCAGGTCATCACCTCGTCGAAGTCGTCGAGGTGGAAGCCCTGCACCGTGTGCGCGAAGTGCGCCGGCAGCGGCCGGGTCTGCAGGTGGAAGCGGGTGACCACGCCGGGGAAGCCGGGCCCGGCGCCGCGCGCGGCCCAGAAGAGGTCGGAGTTCTGGGTCGCGTCAGCGCGCACCAGCTCCCCCGACGCGGTCACCACATCGATCGCCACGACGTGCTCGGCGGCCCAACCCCAGCCGCGGGCGTTCCAGCCCTGGCCGCCCTGGAGCAGGAAGCCGCCGATGCCGACCGTCGGGCAGTGGCCGCCGAGGAAGAAGCGGCCGCGTTCGGCGAGGTACGGCGCCAGCTCGGCGCCGCCCTGGGTCGACGGGGAGGCGGTCACGATGCCGCTCTCCTCGTCGTACGAGATCTCCCTCAGGCCGCCGAGGTCGATGACGAGCGCGTCGTCGCGCACCGACCACTGCGCCCAGCTGTGCCCGCCGGAGCGGACAGCCACCTGCCAACCGCGGTCGTGCGCGAGACGGACGGCAGCTTGCACGTCCGCCTCGGTCTCGGCCCGCACGACCGCGGCCGGCTGGCGATCGGGGAGGCGACGGTTGAAGATCCGGTCGAACCGCGCCTCCTCGAAACCCTCCTCGTCGCGGGTGATCAGGGGGACCTCCATCACGCGGGCTCCACCAGCGCGTGCAGGGTCTGGCCCATGATCCGGCCGGGGTCCGCGCCCGGGGTGTCCGGGTGGATCTCCCAGTCGGCCAGGGTGAGACTGTTGTCGAGCACCATCTTCACCCGGGGGAAGCGGCGCTCCATGAAGGCCGGGAGCACGTCCTCCACCTTGTCACCGCCGGTGACCATCTCGGCCAGGATCACCGCGTCCTCGGCGCACATCGCCGCGCCCTGCGCGATCAGCGGCGGGCACGCGTGCGCGGCGTCGCCGATGATGATCGTGCGTCCGCGGAACCACGGGCTCTCCACGCAGATCGCCTCGATCCACTGGTAGTTGACGATCGCGTCGTCGGCCAGGCTGGCACGGATCTCGCCCCACACGCCGCCGTAGCCCTCGCTGCGCTCCTTCAGCTCCTTGCCGCGCGGGCCCTCGCCCAGGTACTCGGGGTCGAGGTTCTCCTCCAGGAGGAATGCGTAGCAGAGATCCTCGGAGATCGGGGTGTAGCCGGCCTTGTACTTCGGGCCGCCGTAGTACATCTCCGAGCAGTCCATCTCGGCCGGTCGCTTCGCGATCGTCCGCCAGATACCCATCCCCACCCGCTCCGGCTCGTCGGTGATGCCGATCATGCCGCGCACCTTCGACCGGATGCCGTCGGCGCCGACCAGGAGGTCGACCGTCTCCCGGGTGCCGTCGGAGAGGGTGACGGTGACCGAGCCGCCGTGGTCGTCGATGGCGGTCAGCGTCGTGCCGAGGCGTACGTCGACGCCGGCCGCCACGACCTCCGCCGCGAGGATGTCGGCCAGGTCGCCGCGGACCGCGCCCATGGTGCCGGGCAGGTCCGGACCGCCCATCGGCGGCGTCTGGATCTCGGCGATCACCTGGCCGTCGGCGGTCTTCAGCCGCAGGTGGTTGAACACGAAGCCGCGCTCGGCCAGCTGGTCGTAGATCCCCACGCTCCGGAACGCCTTGAGCGCGTTGCCCTGGAGCGTGATCCCGTGCCCGACCCCGCCGAGTGAGGGCCGCAGGTCGACGAGGACCACCTCCACGCCCTTCTGGGCCAGGGCCAGCGACAGGACGCCGCCGGTGATGCCGCCCCCGACGACGAGGACGCGGTCGACGGTGGAGGACGGGGACTCGGACATGGGGGCTCCTTCTGCCTGTGTGGTCGGTCACAGGAAACCCGTGAGGTCGACGCGGCGGAACCCTGCTCGCGCTGATGCCAGCCATCGGTCGATCCCGCGCCACAGGTGGTGCACAGGGTTCCCACCGTCACGGCACAGCCGACGCCGCGACCGTCCGGTCCCACGGCGGCGGCGCACGGGTGGTGGCTCGGCTTCGGTCCGGCAGAGGCGAATGCCTGGCATTCGCACGAGCGTTTTCCCTTCGCCGCCGGGGTGGGTCAGTCTTCCGAGGTGATCGGGGTCACAAGACCCTGGACAGGCGGCGAGGGCCGTCGATGACGAAGGAGAGGCACATGAGCCAGAAGTCCACGGCGGCCCCGAGGGCCGTGGCGCTGGTCGCCATCGCGATCCTCGCGATGCTGGCGGCCGGGTGTTCGAGCGGGTCGTCGTCCGACAACTCCGCGGCGACCGAGGCCACCAGCGACACCGCCAAGCAGGCGCTGGAGGCGGCCTACAAGGGCGAGACCGGCACGCCGCCCACCGAGGCGACGACGCCGAAGTCCGGTGTCAACGCGTGGGTCATCTCGTGCGGCCAACAGGTTCCTTCCTGCGCCACTCCGGTGGCCGGGATCGTCGAGGCCGCCAAGGCCATCGGCTGGTCCACCAAGGTCTGCGACGGCCAGCTGAACCCTGACGGGTGGGCGACCTGCGTCGACCAGGCCACGACCGCGAAGGCGGACGTCGTGTTCCCGGTCGGGATCGACTGCGCGAGCATCCAGAAGCCGTTCGAGCAGGCCAAGGCCGCAGGCGTCGCGATCATCGGAGCCGGCGGTGCCGACTGTGCGTCCACCGGTGGCAGCCAGGTCTTCGACACCGAGCGGCTCCAGCTGCCCGACACCACCATCGACGAGTACTGGAAGAAGGCCGGCGCGACCGTGGCCGACTACCTGATCGGGTCGACCGACGGCAAGGCGAAGGTGCTCGAGCTCAAGTTCACCTCGCCCATCTGGGGACCCTGGCTGACCGAGGGCTTCGAGACCGAGCTGGCCACCTGCGACGACTGCGAGGTGGTCGGCAGCATCGACATCGCCAACGAGGACTTCGCCGGCACGGCCGCCACGGACAAGTTCACCGCAGCGCTGCAGAAGTACACCGACGCCAACGCGGTCTACGTGCCCGTCGGGGGCTGGATGTCCACCGGGTTCGGCGCCGCGGTCAAGGCCAGCGGGCGCGCGAACGACATGGTGGTCGCCTCCGGCTTCGGCGACGCGTCGACGATGGACCTGATCCGCTCGGACGGCGGCCTGAACGCCGCCCTCGGCTACGCGACCGAGTGGGGATCCTACGGCTCGGTCGACGAGGCGATCCGCGTGCTGAACGGCGAGGACCCGGTCGTCGAGGGCGATGGCTTCCAGATGGTCGACGCCGACCACAACATGCCGGCCGAGGGTGACTACGTCGGCGGCGGCGTCGACTTCAAGGCCGACTACCTCAAGACCTGGGGAGTCAGCTGACATGACGGCCGCTCCCGACCTCCCGACCGTGACCGAGGGCGCCACGGCGCTCTCGATCTCGGGGCTGACCAAGCGCTTCGGGGCCACGCTGGCCCTCGACGAGGCCTCGCTCGCCGTCCGACCCGGAACCGTGCACGCCCTGCTGGGCGGCAACGGCTCGGGGAAGAGCACGTCGATCAAGGTGCTCGCGGCCGTTCACCAGGCCGACGCCGGTCAGCTCACGGTGGGAGGTCGGGAGTACGACCTGCGCTCCTTCGACTCCGTGGACGCGCGGGCCGCCGGCCTGCGGTTCGTCCACCAGGACCTCGGCCTCTTCGACGGCCTGTCGATCGCCGAGAACTTCGCCCTGGACGCCGGCTTCCCTCTGCAGGCGGGCACCCGGATCCGGTGGGCCCACCTGCATGAGCGGGTCACGAGCGTGCTCGACTCCTACGAGCTGCACGTCGACCCGCGGACGCCGATCAACGAGCTGCGGCCGGCCGACCGCACCATGGTCGCCATCGCGCGCGCCCTCCAGGACGCCGACACCAGCGCCGACGGCGAGTCCCTGATCCTCGTGCTGGACGAGCCGACAGCCTCGCTCGCCCAGCACGAGTCGGCCCTGCTGCTGGCCCGGATCCGGCGCCTCGCCGACCAGGGTCAGACCGTCGTCCTGGTCAGCCACCGGATGAGCGAGGTGCTCTCCGTGGCCGACGACTTCACGATCTTCCGCGACGGGCGGACCGTCGCGACCCTGGTCGACGCCTCGCCGACCGAGGACGAGCTGGTCGAGCTCATGGCCGGCCGCGCGGTCGACGCGCTCCGGCCGGTCGCCGCCAGCAGCGCCGCCGACGAGCTGCGCCTCGAGGTCCGCGGCCTGGTCAGCGGCCCGCTCGCCGGCATCGACCTCCAGGCCCGCCGCGGCGAGATCGTCGGCGTCGCCGGCCTGGTCGGCTCGGGCCGCAGCTCGTTGCTGCGCACGATCTTCGGCGACCTCAGCCCGCGCGCCGGCACCATGAGCATCAACGGCCGCCCGCACGTACCCCGGGACGTCGCCGGCGCGATGCGCGACGGCGTCGCCCTCGTGCCGGAGGACCGCGGTCGCGAGGCGGCGTTCGCCGACCTGACCATCGCCGACAACCTGTCGATGACGCGACTGCGCACCTACTGGTCGTGGCGCGGGATGAACGCGCGGGCCGAGCAGGACGTCAGCCGCCGGCTGATCTCCGACTTCAGGGTCAAGGCCTCCGGCCCGGCCGCACCGTTCACCTCGATGTCGGGCGGCAACCAGCAGAAGGTGATCCTGGCCCGCTGGCTCCAGCGGGACCCGGCGGTCCTTCTCCTCGACGAGCCGACCCAGGGCGTGGACGTGATGTCCCGGGTCGACATCTACCGCACCGTCCGCGAGGCCGCGCGCCGCGGCACGGCCGTCCTCGTCGCCTCCTCGGACGCGAGCGAGCTGCTGGCCCTGTGCGACCGCATCGTGATCATCCGCGAGGGCCGGGTGGACGAGGACCTCGACGCCGAGACCCTCGACCCCGATGACCTCACCCGCAAGCTGCTGCGCGCCACGAGCGTGCGTCAGGAGGACGAGACCGCATGAGCATCACCAACGAGCCCGTGACCCAGGAGGCGGCGGCGATGACGAACACCGAGCAGAGCACCCCGGCCGAGAGCGCCGCGACGAGCACCGGTCGACACCGACCGAGCTCCCACTCGTTCCTCGGGTTCGCCGAGCGCTACGCGTTGCTGGGTCTCTTCGTGCTGATCTGCATCGTCTTCACGCTCAACCCGACCAGCGGCGACGTCTTCGCGTCGATGAACAACGTCAACGCGGTGCTGCGCGGGCAGACCGCGGTCGCGATGATCGCCCTGGCCGCCGTCTTCCCGCTGGTGACCGGCAACATCGACTTCTCGCTCGGGGCGACCTGCGCGTCGTCCATGGTGCTCTCGGCCGGCCTGATGTCCAACCACGGCACGCCCCTGCTCGTCTGCGTGGTGGTGTGCGTGGCCTTCGGCGCTCTGGTCGGGCTGTTCAACGGCGTGATGGTGACGCGCTTCCGGCTCGACCCCTTCGTGACCACCCTGGGTGTCGCCACCCTGCTCGGCGGTGTCATCCAGTGGTACACCGGTGGCCAGACCATCTACCAAGGCATCTCGACCACCCTGACCGACTTCAGCTACTCCAAGATCGCCGGGCTGCCCCAGGTCACCGCCATCGTCGTCGTGATCGCCGTGGTGGCGTGGTACCTGCTCGCGCAGACGCCCTTCGGTCGCTCGCTCTACGCGATCGGGTCGAACCCCGAGTCCGCCAAGCTCGTGGGCCTCCCGGTGCGGCGCAACGTGATGCTGACCTTCGTCCTCGGCGGCACGATCGCCGGCGCGGCCGGGCTCCTGCGCCTCGCCGTCCAGGGCAGCGCGACCTCCGACTCCGGCACCTCGCTGCTCTTCCCCGCCCTCGCCGCCGTCTTCCTGGGCGCGACCGCGATCCGCCCCGGGTTCTTCAACGTCGTCGGGACCATGATCGGGGTCCTCTTCGTGTCGTTCTCGGTCAGCGGCCTGACGCTCTCGGGCGTCGACTCGGCCGTCCAGTACGTCTTCAACGGCGCCGCCCTGCTCGTCGCGGTCGGCTTCTCGACCTATCTCGGGATCCGTCGCCGAGCCCGGGGTTGACGCCTCATGGGACCTGATGCCAGCCATCGGATCCTGTGCTTTCCCCGGGGCTGTCCCTCGCGCCTAGCGTGAGAGGACCGTCACGAACCACCGTGCCCGAACCACTCACGAACCACCCGCGAACCATTCTGAGGAGCCTTCCATGGCCTTTGTCGTCAGCGCCGTCTGGACCGCCGAGCCCGGTCAGGAGGGCGTCGTGCTCGACGCGATCGAGAAGCTCGGGCCGCTCTCGCGCGAGGAGCCGGGCAACCGGGTCTACCAGGCGTTCCAGGACCCCGAGGAGCCGCTCGTCTTCCGCCTGTTCGAGATCTACGACGACCAGGACGCCGCGGACGCGCACTGGGCCTCCGAGCACTTCAAGCAGTACGCCCTCGAGCAGGCGATCCCGGTGCTGGCCTCCCGTGAGCGCGCCTTCTACGAGACGATCGGCGGCTGATCGTGCGTCTCGCCACCTTCCGTGGGCGCGACGACGAGTCGCACGTCCGTCGGGTCGGCCTCGTCCTCGGGCAGGGTGACCACGTCCGCGTGCACCCGTTCGACGCCGGCTTCGACCTCGTCGAGCTGCTCGCCGAGTCGGCCGAGTGGCGGGACTCGCAGGCCGACGTCGCCGCCGCCGGCGACGGGCTCGCGCTCGACGAGATCCTGCTGCTGCCGCCGGTCTACCCGGTCGCGATGCGCGACTTCCTCACCTTCGAGGCGCACGTCGACGGCATGGAGCGCGGGCACGGCAGCCCCGGGGTCCCGGACGCCTGGTACGACGCGCCGGTCTTCCTCTTCATGGCGCCGCACGCGGTGACCGGGCCGTACGACGACGTCGCGATGCCGCCCGACACCGAGCGGCTGGACTTCGAGCTCGAGGTCGCCGCGATCGTCGTGCGCGACGTCTCGGACGTCACCCCGCAGGAGGCCCGGTCCGCGATCGGCGGCTACTGCGTGATGAACGACTGGTCCGCGCGCGACGTGCAGGGCAAGGAGATGAGCCTCAAGCTCGGACCTTCGAAGGGCAAGGACTTCGCCACCACGATCGGACCATGGGTGGTCACCCCCGACGAGCTCGAGGACTGCCGCGACGCGGACGGGTTCCTCGACCTGAAGATGAGCGTGAAGGTCAACGGCGTCGAGGTCGGCACCGACCGGTCCGGCAACATGGGCTGGTCCTTCGAGCAGCTGGTCTCCCACGCGTCCCGGGCGTCCTGGGTCAAGGCAGGCGAGGTGCTCGCGTCCGGGACCTGCTCGACCGGGTCGCTGGCCGAGTCGTGGGGTCGCAACGGGTCGCTGACCCCGCCGCCGCTGCAGGTCGGCGACGTCGTGGAGATGACCATCGAGCGGCTCGGCACGATCCGCAACACCGTCGGCCCGCGCGAGGAGTCGGTGGCGCCGGTCGCCCCCGCCCGTCGCCGCTCCCGGCTCGAGGCGTCGGCATGACCGCGCTGTCGTCCGGGGAGGTCGTCACCCGCGACCCCGCCACGGGCGAGGTGCTCGCGTCGTACGCCGCGCACGACGAGGCGGGCGTCGAGGCCGCGCTGGCGGCGACGTACGCCGCCGCGCAGGTCTGGGCCGCCACGCCGCTCGCGGAGCGGCTGGGCCTGCTGCGGTCGGTCGGGAAGCTGCTGACCGAGCGGCGTGAGGAGTACGCCGCGCTGATCACCGCCGAGATGGGCAAGCCGCTCGCCGAGGCGCTGGGCGAGGTCGACAAGTGCGCGTGGAACTGCGACGTCGTCGCCGACCTCGCGCCCGGCTGGCTGGCCGACCACGAGATCGCCTCCGACGCCGCGCGGTCGTGGCTGTCCTACGAGCCGCTCGGCGTGGTCTTCGCGGTGATGCCGTGGAACTTCCCCTTCTGGCAGGTGCTCCGCTTCGCCTCGGCCGCGCTGGCGGCCGGCAACGCGGCCCTCCTCAAGCACAGTCCCGACGTGACCGGCTCCGCGCTCGCGATCGAGCAGCTCTTCGCCGACGCCGGAGAGATGACCGGCGCACCCGACGGGCTCTTCCGGTCGCTGGTGATCGCCGCCGAGGACGTCGCCGACGTCTCCCGGCGGATCGTCGCGGACCCGCGGGTCGCCGCGGTCACGCTGACCGGCAGCGAGCGCGCCGGTGCCTCGATCGCCGCGGCCGCCGGTGCCGCGATCAAGAAGACCGTCCTCGAGCTCGGCGGGTCCGACCCGTTCGTGGTGCTCGCCGACGCCGACGTCGAGGCCGCCGCGGCGACCGCGGTGAAGGCGCGGTTCACCAACACCGGCCAGTCGTGCGTGTGCGCGAAGCGGTTCGTCGTCCATGCCGACGTCGCCGAGGAGTTCACCGCGCGCTTCGTGGACCACATGAGCCTGCTCGAGGTCGCGCCGATGGCCCGCGAGGACCTCCGCGACCAGATCGTCCGCCAGGTCGAGGCCACCGTCGCGCAGGGCGCCCGGCTCGTGACCGGCGGCCGCGCGATCGACGCGCCGGGCTGGCACATGGAGCCGACGCTGCTGGTCGACGTCGAGCCGGGGATGACCGCGTTCGACGAGGAGACCTTCGGTCCGGTCGCGACCATCACCGTGGCCCGCGACGACGACCACGCCGTCGAGCTCGCCAACGCCACCACCTTCGGGCTCGGTGCCTCGGTCTGGGGTGCGCCCGGCCACGCGCTCGCGGTCGGCCGGCGGATCAGGTCCGGAGCCCTCTTCGTCAACGCGATGGTCGCCTCCGACCCCCGGCTCCCCTTCGGTGGCACCGGCCGCAGCGGCTACGGCCGCGAGCTCTCCGCCGAGGGCGTGCGCGAGTTCACCAACGTCCGGACCATGGTGGTCGCATGAACTTCGACCACGTCGGTCTCAACGTCGCCGACCTCGACGCCATGTCGGCCTGGTACTGCAAGGCGCTCGACCTCGCCATCGAGTTCGAGTTCGCCCTGGAGCACGTCGACTTCCGCGGCGCGATGCTCAGGTCGTCGGACGGCTGGCGGCTCGAGCTTCTCCGTCGACCCGACTCGCAGCCGGGCCTCCAGGCGGCCAACCCGGTCGAGGCGGCGCTGACCCGCGGCTTCGGCCACCTCGCGCTCGACGTCCCCGACGTGGACGCGGCGTACGACGCCCTGGTGGCGCTCGGCGCCGAGGACCGGATGTCGCCGCGCCCCTCGCCGGAGCCGGGGGTGCGGATGGCCTACGTCGCCGACCCCGAGGGCAACCTCGTCGAGCTCCTCGACCGGACGGCGGCCGTGCGATGACCGGACGGCTGGACGGCAAGATCGCGCTGATCACCGGCGTCGGCGGCGGCATGGGTGTCACGGCAGCGCGACGCTTCGCGGCCGAGGGCGCCAAGGTCGTCGGCTGCGACCTCCACGACGCGGGCGCGAAGGAGACCGAGGAGCTGGTCCGCGCCGAGGGCGGCGAGATCTCCTGCTTCGGCGGGGTCGACCTCGGCGACGCGGACGCTGCCCGTGCGTGGGTCGACGCCGCGGTCGCGACGTACGACGGCATCGACGTCCTCTACAACAACGCCTCGACCCAGCGCTTCGCGCCGCTCGAGGAGCTGTCGGTGGCGGACTGGGACTTCACCATGCGCAACGAGCTCGACCTCGTCTTCTACACGGTGAAGGCCGCGTGGCCACACCTGAAGAACCACGGCGGCGGCTCGATCATCAACGTGGGCTCGATCGCGGCGCTGCGCGGCGTGGAGTTCATGGCGCAGAACGCGCACAGCACGGCCAAGGGCGGCGTCATCTCGCTGACCCTGCAGCTGGTCGTCGAGGGCGGGCCGCACGGCATCCGCGCCAACGTGATCAGCCCCGGCATGACCGAGACCCCCAACACCGCCCCGCTGCTGGCGGACCCGCCCGAGCGGATGCGGAAGGTCGTCCTCGACCGGATCCCGCTCGGTCGCCACGGCCGGCCCGAGGACGTCGTCAACGCGGCGGTCTTCCTCGCCTCCGACGAGTCGGCGTGGATCAGCGGCACCAACATCGTCATCGACGGCGGCGCGTCCGTCCTCGGTTGAGCAAAGGAGAGAGCACATGAGTCACCTCAACGAGCACGGGATCACCCACCTGCGCCACGTCGACCTCGCGGTGCCGGACTTCGAGGTCCAGCGGTCGTTCTACAAGGACACCTGGGGCCTGACGGAGCAGGGCAAGGACGGCAACGTCTCCTACTTCGCCGCCGAGGGCTCTCCCGAGCAGTACATCGTGCGGCTGCGCGAGTCCGAGGAGAAGCGTCTCGACCTGCTCGCCTTCGGCATGACCGACGCGGCCGCCGTCGACGCCTTCGCCCAGAAGCTCGGCTCGGCCGGTGTCCAGCTGGTCAGCGAGCCCGGCGAGCTCCAGACCGCGGGCGGCGGCTACGGCTTCCGCTTCTTCGACGTGGACGGCCGCACCGTCGAGCTCTCCAGCGACGTCGAGACCCGCCAGCACCGCGAGATCGAGGAGAAGGAGGCCATCCCGGTCCGCCTCTCGCACGCGGTGATGAACTCCCAGGACCCCAACCGCACCCGCGACTGGTACGCCAACGTGCTCGGCTTCAAGCTCTCCGACACGCTCTGGGGCGAGCACATGGGCGAGATGATGCACTTCATGCGGTGCAACGACTGGCACCACAGCCTGGCGATCGCGCGCGGCCCGCACACGTCGGTCCATCACGTCTCCTTCGAGATGCGCGGCCTGGACGAGTACATGTACGGCACCGGTCGCGTGATGCGCGCCGGCATCAAGAAGATCTGGGGCCCGGGCCGTCACCACGCGGGCAACAACACCTTCACCTACTTCCTCGACCCGTCGGGCAACACGATGGAGTACACGACGGAGCTCGAGCGGCTCACCACCGACGAGTGGCACCCGAGCGTCTACGACATCGCCGACCCGATGACCCAGGACCTGTGGGGCACCGCCGACCCGATGAGCGAGTTCATCGCGCGCGACTCCTTCAACGACCCCGACAAGGGCCTCTTCGTCGCACCGCCCGTCTGACATGCGGGATCTCACGGGCAAGGTCGTCGTCGTCACCGGCGCGGCCCGCGGCCAGGGCGCGGCCGAGGCCGAGGCGCTCCGGACGGCGGGGGCGACGGTCGTCGCGACCGACGTGCTGCCCTTCCCCGACGGGGAGGGCCGGCACCTCGACGTGACGTCGCCGGAGGACTGGGCGGCCCTGGCCGCCTCGCTCCGGGACGAGTACGGCGCGGTGCACGCGCTGGTCAACAACGCCGGCGTGGCCGCCCGCGAACGGCTGCCGCACGTGTCGCTCGACGTGTGGCAGCGGACCTTCGACATCAACGTCACCGGGCCGATGCTCGGTATCCAGGCGCTGGTGCCGCTGATGCCCCCGGGATCCTCGATCGTCAACATCTGCTCGGTCGCGGCGGTCTCGGGTCACGCAGCCGCGGCGTACACCGCCTCGAAGTGGGCGCTGCGCGGGCTGACCCGGTCGGCCTCGCTGGAGCTCGGGTCGACGCGTGGCATCCGGGTCAACGCGGTGATGCCCGGGCTTGTCGACACCCCGCTGATGGAGTCGGCGCCGCCGGCGTTCTTCGACGCCGCGCTGGCCGAGATCCCGCTCGCGCGGGTGGGGACGCCGGCGGACATCGCGCCGACGATCGTCTTCCTCGTCTCCGACGACTCGTCGTACTACAACGGCGCCGAGATCGTCATCGACGGCGGCATGGCCGCGCACGTCACCCACAAGCGGATCGCCGACGCGACGCGACCGCCGGAGGCGACGGCGTGAGGTTCGCGACGCTGCCCCAGGGGGCGGTCGTGCTCTCCGAGGACGGCGCCCACCCGCTGCCGATGCCGCTCGACGAGCTGATCGCGCTGGGACTGCCGCGCGCCCTCGAGGTGGGGTCGGCGGCGCTGCTCGACCCGTCGACGCCGTACGCCGAGGCCGACCTGCTGCTGCCCTACAAGCCGCCGGCGGTCCGGGACTTCGTCACCTTCGAGTCGCACGTCGAGGGCGTGCGCCGCAGCGTCGACAACGCGAGCGGCGTGCCGGCGGCGTGGTACGACGCGCCCACCTTCTACTTCACCAACCCGCACGCCCTCTACGGCCCGGGCGCCGCGATCCCGCGGCCCGCCACCTGTCGGGCGCTGGACTTCGAGCTCGAGGTCGGCGTGGTGCTCGGCTCGGGCGGGTCGTCGCTGTCGGTGACCGAGGCCGCGGACGCCATCTTCGGCTACACGATCGTCAACGACTGGTCGGCCCGCGACCTCCAGTCGCGCGAGATGCAGGTGGGGCTGGGGCCCGCGAAGGGCAAGGACTTCGCGACCTCGATCGGGCCGTGGATCGTCACCGCCGACGAGCTCCCGTCGCTCGACCTGCTCTGCCGCGTGTCGGTCAACGGTGTGCCCGTTGGCTCGGACCGGCTCTCGCACATGCACTGGTCGTTCGCCGAGATGATCGCCTACGCCTCGCGCGACTCCGTCGTCGTGCCCGGCGACCTCCTCGCCTCCGGCACCACCGGCGGCGGTGGGTGCCTCGCCGAGCTCTGGGGTCGCGCGGGCGCCCAGGTCCCGCCGCCCCTCGAGCCCGGCGACGTGGTCACCATGGAGGTCGAGGGGATCGGGACGCTCACCGGCTCGGTGGCGTGAGCCGCACCTCGCCGCGGAGGTCGCCGAGCCCGCGCGCGACGTGGAGCGTGCCGCTCGTGATCGGACGCCAGCCCGCGTCCGTCCAGGTGCGCATCGCGCGCCGGTCGAGGGTCACGTCCACCCGGCGCCGCTCTCCGGGAGCGAGGTCGGCGGTCGTCCGGCCGACCAGGCGGATCGGCTCGTCGGTGTCGTCGGGCTGCAGGTAGACCTGCACGACCTCGCGGGACGGACGGGCGCCGACGTTGGTGAGGTCTGCGGTCAGCGTGTCGCCGTCGAGGGCGGCGTCGCCGTACTCCCACTCGCCGTAGCCGAGCCCGTGGCCGAACCAGTACGCCGGCGCGGGGGCCTTGCGGGCGGCGTAGCCGCGGTAGCCGACGAAGACGCCCTCGTCGTACGAGAGGCGGCCGTCGGTCGGGACGACGTCCCAGGCGGGGGAGGCCCCGTCGGCGACGGGGAAGCTGGTGACCAGCCGGCCCGCGGGCTCGACCTCGCCGCGCAGCGCGGCGGCGACGGCGTGGCCGCCCTCCTGGCCGGGCAGGCCGGCCCACAGGATCGCGGCGACCTCGTCGCGCCACGGCATCAGGACCGGGGTGGCGGCGTTGACGACCACGACGGTGCGGCGGGCCGCAGCGGCGACCGCGGAGACCAGCTCGTCCTGGCGGCCGGGCAGCGCGAGCGTGGACTTGTCGAAGGCCTCGGTCTCCTGCTCCTCGGTGAGCCCGACGACCACCACGGCGACGTCGGCGGCCGCGGCTGCGGCGGCGGCGGCCGCGATCGCCTCGTCGTCGGTCGGCGGGGTCGGCTCGACGACGAGCCCGAGGCCGGACCACGCGCCCAGGGTGATGTCGACGGCCAGCTCGGTCGGGTGGTCGAGGACGACGTCGGTCTGCCAGCCCGGCGGCCGCAGGAAGTCGCCGCCGATGTCGTCGGACTCGGACCCGAGGGTGACCTCGTGCCGCTCGTCGCCGATGGAGAGGGTGGCGGTGCCGACGCCGAGGAAGCCCACGCGCATCGCGCCCGCGGGGACCTCGGTGGACATGACGACCCGGGTCACGGGCTCGGCGAGCTCCTGGTCCGGCATCGCGCCCACGGTCTTCGCCTCGGCCGAGACCTCGTCGGAGAGCTGGGCCCCGGAGGCGCCGTACCGCTGCACGCGCATGGTCGTCCGGCCGGCCCGGGGGCGAGCGCGGACGGCGACGCCGTCGACGACCGTCACCTCCGGCATCGCGTCGGCGATGCTCACCTGGTGCGGCGCGCGCACCGACGCGGACCCGCCGCCCATGCAGGTGGTCTCGCGGACGGGGCGTCCGATCAGGACCGCCGTCCGGTCCGGGGTGAGCGGGAGGGTGCCGTCGTTGCTGAGCACGGTCATGCCCTCGGCGGCGAGGCGGGTGAGCTGCTCGCGGCGTACGTCGCTGTCCGGCGCGGGGAGGTCGGTGCGCCACGTCCGGGTGCTGTCGAGCGCGCCGACCTTCTGGGCGAGGCCGAGGAGCCGTCGGAGGTGGTCGTCGACCGTCGCCTCGGCGACCTCGCCGCTCTCGACGGCTGCGGTGAGGGCCGGCCCCCAGGGGCCGACGGGGCCGGGCATGACGAGGTCGAGGCCGCCGTTGGCGGCGGGGCCGGCCGACTTCGTGGCGAACCAGTCCGACATCAGCAGCCCGTCCCAGCCCCACTCCTGCTTGAGGACCTCGTTGTTGACGTGCTGGTGCTCGGTGGCGGGCACGCCGTTGACGTCGTTGTACGCCGCCATCACCGACCACGGGTCGGCGTCCTCGACGGCGATCTCGAAGGGCAGCAGGTAGAGCTCGCGCAGGGTCCGCTCGTCCACGACGCTGTCGACCGTGTGTCGCTCGGTCTCCGCCTCGTTGGCGACGAGGTGCTTCACGCAGGCGCCGATCCCCTGTGCCTGCAGGCCTCTGACGTACGCCGCCGCCAGGTGGCCGGTGAGCAACGGGTCCTCGGAGTAGGCCTCGAAGAGCCGCCCGCCGAGCGGGGTGCGGTGGAGGTTGACCGTCGGGCCGAGCACGACGTGGATCTCCTGCCGCTCCGCCTCCTCGGCCAGCAGCCGACCCACCTCCTCGGCCGTCTCGGTGCGCCACGACGACGCCAGCAGGGTCGCGTTGGGGAAGAGGCAGGTCAGCGGCCCGCCCGTGAAGTCGAGCCCGCGCACCCCCGTCGGCCCGTCCGAGAAGGCCATCTCCCGCAGCCCGATCTCGTCGTCCCCGCGCAACGTGAACATGCTCGCGCCCGTCAGCAGCCGCACCTTCCGCTCCACCGGCAGCCGTGCGACGCGCTCCTCCAGGTCTCCCATGCCCCCACCCTGCCAGTGCTCGGTGTCGACGTCCGTTGGTTGAGGTGCGAGGCGCGCCAACCGATGTCCGCTGGTTGAGGTGTGAGGCGCGCCATCCGATGTCCGCTGGTTGAGGTGTGAGGCGCGCCAGCGCCGAGCCTCGAAACCCGGTGAGCCGGGCGGCGTCTGGTGTGCGTCACGGGACTGTCGGCGAATCGGCGCACACCTCAAGGTAACGATCTCGACAGTTGTCCACATCCCGGTCAAAACAAGGGTTCTGAGCATCTCAGTGAAGCTCCTATGGGTGTCAAGCGGCGCGGATCCAGGCGCGGTAGCGGTCGACGAGGGCGGTGTCGATGAACAGTCC
>NZ_JAIQZJ010000019.1 GCF_020073815.1 Nocardioides mangrovi | reverse complement strand
TGTCCGCCCGGCCGGCGAACGAACGCCCAGGGACTCGACAGTCCAATCTGAGGGTCAGACCAACAGGTCGACAGTCGGCGGCAGAGTCAGAATCCCCAAGCGCTACAAGCATCATCAGTGTCGGTGGCCAATGCTTGAGTTGAGACATGGCAACACCGACCATCCCGAGTCACCGCGTGAACGCCGCGGTCGCGCAGATGCGCGACACTGCGACGTCCGTCGCCGACACTCCGGCATGGTCGATGACCGACACCGAAGCAGCCGACGCCCTCGTCGAGCTCACCCGCCTCGAGGCCCAGGTCACCGAGCTCAAGGGCCGCGTGGCCGCTCATGCCGACGAGCAGCAGGTCGGCCAGGACCGCGGCGCGTCGTCGACCGCGGCCTGGCTCGCGCACGAGACGAAGCAGACCCGCCCGGCCATGCACCGGATGGTGAAGCTCGGCCAGGACCTGCAGCGCCACCCGTTGACCCGGAGCGCCCTCGCCTCGGCCGTGATCTGCCCGGAGCAGGCGACGGTGATCCTCCGGTGGGTCGACACCCTCCCCGAGGAACACCAGGACACTGCCGAGCGGCACCTCCTCGACCTCGCCGCCGACCACGACGCCAAGGCATTGAACCGGCTCGGGAAGCGGCTGTGGGAGGTCATCGACCCCGACGGCGCCGACGCCCGCGAGGCCGAGATCCTCGAACGCCAAGAACAGGCCGCAGCGCGGGCGATGTACCTCAAGGTCTGGGACGACGGCGACGGCTCCACCTATGGGTCGTTCAAGATGCCGCACCTCGGCGGCGCCGCGTTGCGGAAGATCCTGGCCGCGGTCATGGCCGCCAAGCACCAGAACGCCACCAAGGGCGCCGGCACCGGCCACCTCGCCGCTGTCCGGACCGGGCCGGAGGCTCAGGGGCAGGCGTTCTACGAGCTGCTGATGCGGTTCCCGAAGAACAAGCTCCCCAAGCTCGGCGGCCTCAACGCCACCCTCCTCGTGACCATCTCCGAAGACGCGTTGCTGGGGCGGCTCGAGCAGGCCGGGACCATCCTCGACACCGGCGACCGCATCTCACCCGCCCTCGCCCGGCAGCTGGCGTGTGAGGCCAGGATCCTCCCCGTCGTCCTCGGCAGCGAGTCCGAAGTACTGGACCTCGGCCGCGAGCAGCGGCTCCACTCCCAGGCCCAACGGATCGCGATCACGCTCCGCCAGCACGGCCAGTGCGCCACCGAGGGCTGCGAACGGACCAGCGGCCTCCACGCCCACCACATCCGGGAATGGACCAAGGGCGGACCCACCGACCTCACCAACGCCATCGGCCTCTGCCACTGGCACCACATGAGAGCCCACGACACCACCTACGACATGACCCACCACCCCAACGGCAGCGTCAGCTTCCATCGACGCATCTAGGCCGACGCCAGAGACCGATTCTCGACTCACCGGGTTTCGGGGCTCGTCGCTGACGCTCCTCGCACCTCAACCAGCGGACCGCTTGCGCGCCTTCGCACCTCAACCAGCGGAAAGCAGTGCCGTGCCCGCGCGAGCCAGCGCGCCCCGACAGGTCAGTCGCTGAGCCTCGGGAGGCCCCAGGTGGAGAGGCAGAAGGGGTGGCCGGCCGGGTCGGCGTACACGAAGCAGTGGTCGGCGTTGGGCTGGTGCTCGTACCGGGTCGCGCCGGCGGCGAGCACCCGGGCTCCGGTCGCCTCGAGGTCGTCGACGAGGAACTCGAGGTGCAGCTGCATCGCGACCTCGCCACCCGGCCAGGTCGGGGGCCGGTGGTCGTCGACCTGCTGGAAGCCGATGTCGCCGTTCGGCCCGGCCACCAGTGCCCAGTGCTCGTCGCCCGTGGCGACCCCGCCGGTGATGTCGGCGTAGAAGCGGGCGAGCGCGATCGCGTCGGGCGCGTTGACCGTGGTCGAGCTGAGCCTGATCAGGTCGGACATCAGCCGACCTCCATCTCCTGGTACATCGGTGTGAGCTCCTCCCAGCGGCGCTTCCAGCCGGGCGCGCCGGCCTCGGAGCTCCAGCCCTCGGGGTGCACCGGGCCGCCGGCCTCGAGCGAGCGACCGAGGTCCTCGAGGTGGACCCGCCACCCGGAGGCGTGGAACGGGAGATGGGTGATCGGCAGGCCGCGCTCCTCGACCACGAGACGGGTCCGGGTGCCCTCCTCGGTCAGCCACGCCTCGATCTGTCCCTCGTCGTCGGCACCCGGCTCCATGGTCAGCAGCAGGTGGTGGGGCGCGTCGCAGACCTCGACGCGAACCGGGCCGGTCCAGGTGCTCGTGAAGACGACCTGGATCATGCCGCCGACCCGCAGGTCGCCGTCGACCTGGGCGAGCCAGCGGGCCAGGCGCTCGGGCGTCGTGCACGCCTCCCAGAGGTCGTGGATGTCGGTGTCGTAGACGTCCTCGACCCGGACGGCTCCCCGGGTCTCGTCGAGGGCGCGCATCGTCGCGTTCGTCGTCATCGTCGGGCCTTCTTTCCTCGTGCGATCTCGGTGTGGAGTGCGTCGAGCCGGCTCTCCCAGAGCCGGCGGTACGGCCCGAGCCACTCGTCGACCTCGACGAGCGCCTCGGGGCGGAGGGTATAGATCCGCCGCTGCGCGTCCTGCCGTACGTCGACCAGCCCGGCCTCCCGCAGCACCCGGAGGTGCCGCGACACTCCCGGGCGGGCGATCGGCAGCGCCGCGGCCAGCTCCCCCGCACTCGCGGGGTGGTCGCGGAGGATCTCGAGAACGGTCCGCCGGCTCTCGTCGGCCAGCGCCTGCAGCACAGCGTCCATGAGAGCAATGTACCTAAGTGGTTACGTACCCGCAAGGGTACATTCGGAGACGCGGCCGGATGCGGCAGGATGCGGGGCATGGGTGAGGAGATCGTCGGGCCGTTCTTCCACGGCACGAAGGCGGTGCTCGGGGCCGGGGACGAGCTGGTCGCCGGGTTCGGGTCCAACTTCCAGCAGGGCCGGGTGATGAACTTCGTCTACTTCACCTCGCTGATCCCGACGGCGGCGTGGGGCGCCCAGCTGGCGACCGCGCTGGCCGGGGTCGAGGGACGCGGGCACATCTACGAGGTGGAGCCGGCCGGGGACTTCGAGGACGACCCGAACGTGACCGACAAGAAGTTCCCGGGCAACCCCACGAAGTCGTACCGCACCCGCGAGCCCCTGCGGGTGGTCCGCGAGGTCGAGGACTGGGAGGGGCACCCGCCGGAGGCGCTGCAGACGATGCTCGACAACCTGGCCCGGCTGCGCGAGCAGGGCCTCGACGTCATCGAGGACTGAGCGGCCGGCTACAGCCAGCGCCGCACGCGCCGCCGGTAGTCGTCGTACGGCGCGCCGAAGCGCTCGTGGAGGAATCGCTCCTCCGGGAGGATCGCGCCCCAGAGGACCAGCGCCACCGCGACCGGGAAGAGCACCAGCGCCCAGAACGACGGCACGAGCAGCGCGATCGCCAGGTAGAGCGCGAGCAGCCCGACGTAGAGCGGGTTCCGGGAGAGCCGGTAGGGACCGCGGATCATCAGCGCGGTGGTCTCCTGCCCGGGCAGCAGCCCGGTCTCGTGGCGGGCGAAGAGCCACAGCGACCAGCCGTTCCAGACCGCGAAGAGCAGCAGCAGCACGCAGCCCACCGGGAGACGCCACGACCCGAGGTCGATCGGGTCGCCCCATCCGGCCGTCACGATCCAGCCGACGACCAGCGGGAGGCCGATCGCGACGGGCGGCCAGAGCCGGAACGAGACGATCGGTCCGGAGTCGCTGGTCATGGGGCCATGGTGATCCCCCCTAGGGTTCTTGTCATGAGCAGCGCGTCGCCGACCAGCCGGTACCACTGGACCAACCTCGCGCCGCTCGTCGCCGTCGTCGTCCTCGCCGTCTCCTGGGGACACCACCCGGGCACCGTCGCCGCGGTCGGGATCGGCATCTTCCTCATCGGCGCCGTGCTGTCCGCCGTGCACCACGCGGAGGTGGTGGCGCACCGGATCGGCGAGCCCTTCGGGTCCCTCCTGCTGGCCGCCGCGGTCACCGTCATCGAGGTGGCGCTGATCGTCACGCTGATGATCAGCGGCAGCGGCGACACCTCCGCCCTCGCCCGCGACACCGTCTTCGCCGCGGTGATGATCACGGTCAACGGCATCGCCGGGCTCTCGCTCCTGATCGGGGCGGTGAAGTACCGGATGGCGGTCTTCAACCCCGAGGGCGCCGGCTCGGCCCTGACCACGGTGGTCGCTCTGGCGACGCTCACGCTCGTGCTGCCGCGCTTCACCACGAGTACGCCGGGGCCCGAGTTCTCCAGCGCCCAGCTGACCTTCGCGGCCGTGGCGTCGCTCGGCCTCTACGGCATCTTCGTCTTCACCCAGACCGTCAAGCACCGCGACTTCTTCCTGCCCGTCGACCCGCACGAGGCAGGCGCCGTCGGTCTCCCCGACGAGGACGGCGACGGCCACGCCGACCCGCCGAGCGACCGGGCCGCCCTGGTCAGCCTCTTCCTGCTGCTGCTCGGCCTGGTGGCCGTGGTCGGGCTGGCGAAGGTCGAGTCCTACCCGATCGAGGACGCCGTCGACGCCGTCGGCTTCCCGCACTCCTTCGTCGGCGTCGTCATCGCGCTGCTGGTGCTGCTGCCGGAGTCGATCGCGGCCGGCCGCGCGGCCGCCCGCAACCACGTGCAGATCAGCCTGAACCTCGCCTACGGCTCCGCGATGGCCAGCATCGGCCTCACGATCCCCGCGATCGCGATCGCCTCGATCTGGCTCGACGGGCCGCTCCACCTCGGCCTCGAGCCGACCCAGATGGTGCTGCTGCTGGTCTCGGTGATCGTCGCGGTCCTCACGGTCGTCCCCGGCCGGGCGAAGTCACTGCACGGGTTCGTGCACCTGTCACTGCTGGCGGCGTTCGTCTTCCTCGCCATCAACCCCTGATCAGGACGAGCGGACGAGCACCCGCACCGGCTGGGTGATCCGCGGCGGCTGCGCCGCGACCGACCGCAGGTGGATGTTCTGCAGCAGCCCGACGGCGAGCATGCCGGCGAACATCGAGCTGCCGCCGTACGACACGAACGGCAGGGGTACGCCGGTGACCGGCATGATGCCGAGGCACATGCCGATGTTCTGGAAGGCCTGGAAGCCGAACCAGCAGGCGATGCCGGCGGCCGCGAGCCGCCCGAAGACGTCGTCGGTTCGAGTCGCGATGACCGTCGCCCGCCACACCACGACGGCGAGCAGCGCGATGAGGACGCCCGCGCCGAGCAGGCCGAGCTCCTCCCCCGCGACGGTGAAGACGAAGTCGGTGTGCTGCTCGGGCACGAAGCCCGCACGGGTCTGCGAACCGTCGAACAGGCCCTGCCCGAAGAGGCCGCCGTTGCCGATCGCGATCCGCGCCTGCTCGACGTTGTAGCCGGCGCCGCGCGGGTCGAGGTCGGGGTTGGTGAACGCCATGAAGCGATCCACCTGGTACTGCTTGAGGAAGCCCGCTGCCACCGCGGCGACGGCGGCGGTGACCGCGCCGGTCACGAGCAGCGCCAGCCAGCGTCGCGGTGCACCCGACACGGCGACCACGCCGAAGACCGTCGCCGAGAGCACGAGCATGGTGCCGAGGTCGGGCTGCAGCAGGATCAGCGCGCCCGGGAGGCCCGCGATCGCCAGCATGCCGACCACGTCGCCGATCGAGCCGCCCGGCTTGCCCCGGCGTACCTCCGCGCGCTCGGCCACCCACAGCGCCATGCCCACGACGACCGCGAGCTTGGCGAACTCCGAGGGCTGGATCGACATCCCGCCCAGCTGCAGCCAGGATCGCGAGCCGTTGACCGTCGAGCCCATGGTCAGCACCAACACGAGCCCGCCGATGGACGCGAGGTAGACCGCCGGCGCGAGGATCCGCACCCAGCGGTGGTCGACGGCGATCACGACGGCCATCAGCACCAGCCCGATGACGACGTTGACGAGCTGCTTGCGCAGGTACGCCGTGGTGTCGCCGCCGGTCAGGTCGGCGCGATGGCTGGTCGCCGACCACACCAGCAGGCTGCCCAGGGTGATCAGGGCGAGGACCGCGAGGAGCAGCAGCCAGTCGAGGCGGGGCACGCGCGTCATCTCAGTCGTTCTCCTTGCGCGCCGGCGGCAGGATCGTGCCGTCCTTGGTGAACGTCGGCAGGCCCGCGGGCGGCGTGACGCCGGGGATCACGGACTTGTCGGTGTCGACGGTCATCCCGTCGATGCCGTAGAGCGACTCCCAGATCTTGCGGACCGCGGGCCCCGACGTGCCGGAGCCGGTGCCGCCCTGGCTGACCATCATGATCACCACGTAGTTCTCGTCGTACGTCGCGACCCACGAGGTCGACTGCTTGCCGTAGACCTCGGCGGAGCCCGTCTTGCCGCGGATGTGGACCTGGTCGAGCGGGAAGTCGCCGAACTTCCAGGCGAGCGTGCCGACCTTCGGCGTGCCCTGGAGGGCCGTGTCGACGTAGTCGATGCTGGCCTTCGACGCGTCGACGTGGCCCGCGACGACCGGCTTGAACTCCTTGACCACCTGGCCGTCGGTGTCGACGATCGCCTTCGCGATCCGCGGCTCGTAGAGGGTGCCGCCGTTGGAGAGCGCGGCGTACGCGCGGGCCAGCTGGAGCGGCGTGACCATGGTGTCGCCCTGGCCGATCGAGTAGTTCACGGCGTCGCCCTCGCGGTAGTAGCTGCCCTCGAGGCAGAACTCGTGCGAGAAGACCTTGAGGAAGGCGTTGGGCGCGGTGCCCTTCTCGTCCATCCGGCAGTAGTAGCCCTTCATGGACTTCCAGTAGGCGAGCTTCCACTTGCGGTCCGCGATCCGGCCGCTCGCCTCGCCGGGCAGGTCGATGCCGGTCTTCTGGCCGAAGCCGAAGTTCTTGGCCTCCTCGACGAGCGGGTCCTTGGCGTCGACGTTGGTCGGGTCGGTGCCGTACTTCTGCCAGTAGTGCAGGCCGACGCGGTAGAAGAAGGTGTCGCAGGAGAGCTGGAGCGCCTGGGCGAAGGTGATCGGGCCGTACGACGCGGACTCGTAGTTCTTGAACCAGCGGTTGCCGACCTGCAGGCCCGAGGAGCAGTCGAGGCGGGTGTCCGGCGAGAAGCCGTTGTTGAGCGCGCCGACCGTCATGATCGGCTTCCACGTCGACCCCGGCGCGAACTGGCCCTGGGTCGCGCGGCCGAGCAGCGGGTTGTCCGCGGCGTCGGAGTAGAGCCGGGCCAGCTGCTTCTTGCTGATCCCGCCGACCCACACCGAGGGGTCGTAGGTCGGCTGGCTGGCCATCGCGACGATCCGGCCGGTCTTGGCCTCCATCACGATCGCGGCGCCGGAGTCGGCGACGTAGTTCTTGTGCGTGACGTCGTCGTACGTCGACCGCGCGGTCTGGATCGTCTGGGCGAGCTGCTTCTCGACCAGGCCCTGGAGCTTCGCGTCGATGCTGGTGACCAGCGTGTCGCCGGGCTTGCTGGCGACCTCGCCGTCGTCGCCGAGGACCCGGCCCATCGAGTCGACCGCGACGCTCTTGTAGCCGGGCATCCCGCGCAGCCACTTGTCGTACTGCTTCTCGATGCCGGCGCGGCCCACGACCGAGGCGCCGTTGAGCGACTCGTCGCCGCGCTTCTGCGCCTCGTCGTACTCGTCCTCGGTGATCGGGCTGAGGTAGCCGAGGACGTGCGCGAGGTTGATGCCGTAGGGGTGCGGGTAGGAGCGGACGCTCTGCTTCTCGGCGACGATGCCGGGGTAGTCCTCGGGCTGCTCGAGGATGCGCAGCGCCACGGTCTCCTTGACGTCGGAGGCGATCGGCACGGCCTGGTAGGGCGAGCCGTTCCAGCACACGCCGGGCACCGCGCCGTCGTCGCCGCAGGTGACCAGCGAGCGCTCGATCCGCGGGACCCGCACGTGGACGACGTCGGAGACGCGCTGGAGCAGCACCTGCTGCTGGTGGTCGCCGAGCTTGCCGAGCACGGTGCGGTCGACCGAGACCACCCACGAGGTGCGGTTGGTGACCAGCGGGCGGCCCTCGTCGTCGACGATCAGCCCGCGCTGGGGCTGGACGACGATGTCGCGCACCGACTGCGAGGCGGCCTGCGCGTGGTACTCCTCCCCGCCGACGACCTGGAGGTAGTAGAGGCGCACCAGCAGCGTGGCGAAGAGGGAGAAGACGAGCGCCTGGATGACGACCAGGCGCAGCCGTCCGGCGTTCGAGCGAGCCATCAGGCGAGGGTCCGGTCCGGCTGGAGGTGACGGAACATCGCCATCACCGGCGGCAGCACGAGCGGGGTGAGCAGGAGGTCCCACAGCACGCCGACGAGGATCACCTGGAGCAGGTCGCCGGTGCCGAGCGCGTGGTCCTGGAGCACCAGGCCGGTGAGCGCGTAGATCGAGGTGCCGACGAACGACGACGCGGCGACCGTCGCGACGACGGTGCCGACGCTCGGACGGGCGTCCTGGCGCACTCGGCCGGCGACGTACCCGACCACGAGCAGCGCGAGCGCCCAGCGGCCGGCGACGTGGTCGGCGGGCGGGGCGAGGTCGAGCGCGACACCGGCGGCGAAGCCGAGGACGGTCCCGAGCTGAGGGCCGCGCGCGAGCCCGGCGGCGACGACCACGAGCAGGCAGAGGTTGGGCACGATGCCGTCCCAGGCCAGGTGCGGGAAGAGCGAGACCTGGAGGACCAGGGCGACCGCGACGGCGGCGGCCGCGGCCAGTCCGCGCAGGGTGTTCATCCCAGGCTCCCGTCGGCCTCGATCACGGCGCGGTCGCTCGTGGTGCCGGACGGCACCACGACACCGACCAGGTCGAGGGCCCCGAAGTCGACGAACGGCTCGACGACGGCGCGCTGCGAGGACTCGCGCAGGCTGCTGTAGACGCTGGTGACGCGGCCGACCGGCACGCCGGAGACGTAGGGGCCGCCGGCCTCGCTCCCCCACGTGACGACGGTGTCGTTCTTCGCGGGGACGGCGGTCTGGTCGACGAGCTCGAGGTCCAGGCGTCCGTCGCCGCCGATGACGCCGCGCCCGTGCAGGAAGCCGACCTCCATGCTGCGGCCGACCCGGCCGCCGACGGTGGAGTCGGAGTCGACGATCAGGAGCACGGTCGCCGTGGTGCGCGTGACCCGCAGGACCCGGCCGACCAGGCCGTCGTTGTTGATCACGGTGAGGTCGGGGTGGATCCCGGCGTCGGTGCCGGCGTCGATGGTCACCGTCTGCGAGAAGGACTGCGCGGCCCCGAGGCCGACGACGCGCGCGGGCACGAGCGAGTAGCCGATCTGGTGGGCGGCGGCGGTGAGGCCGTCGTACTCCTCGAGCCGGTTGCGGTCGTAGTCCTGCTTCGCGACCTGGGACTTGAGCTGGGAGTTCTCCGCCTGGAGGTCCAGCAGGTCCTGCTGCATGGAGTCCTTGGACCGGAACCAGTCGGGCACCGCCGTGAAGGGGCGTACGGCGGCCGAGGTGGCGGTCTCGGCCGGCCCGAAGATCTCCCCCACGGCCCGGCGCGCTGGCTCCAGCGGCGAGTCGGACCCGCCGGCGTGGTCGAGGGTCATCAGGGTGAGGCTGGCCAGCACCAGCGTGGCGACGAGGCCGGGCGACACCCGGCGGTGCTCGGCGGCCGGCCCGCGCCAGTGGCGCTCGCGGAGCTTGAACCCGGGCCTGAGGTCGCGCATCAGCCGCGCCTCGGGTCGGTGACGAGCACCTGCTGCAGCGCCTCGAACTCCTCCACGCACTTCCCGGCGCCGATCGCGACGGAGGTCAGCGGGTCCTCGGCGATGTGCACCGGCATCCCGGTCTCGTGCCGCAGGCGCTCGTCGAGGCCGCGGAGCAGCGCGCCGCCGCCGGTGAGGACGATGCCGCGGTCCATGATGTCGCCGGCGAGCTCCGGCGGGGTCTGGTCGAGGGTGGCCCGGACGGCGTCGACGATCGCGTGCAGCGGCTCCTCGAGCGCCTGGCGGACCTCGGCGCTGGAGACGACGACGGTGCGCGGCAGGCCGGAGACCATGTCGCGGCCGCGGATCTCCGCCTCGGGCTCGTCGAGCTGCGGGAACGCCGAGCCGAGGGTCATCTTGACCTCCTCGGCGGTGCGCTCGCCGAGCATCAGCGCGTGCTCCTTCTTCATCCACGCGACGATCGCCTGGTCGAGGTCGTCGCCGGCGGTGCGGACCGAGAGGCTCGTGACGATGCCGCCGAGCGAGATGACCGCGACCTCCGTCGTACCGCCGCCGACGTCGACGACCATGTTGCCGGTGGCCTGGTGGACGGGGAGCCCGGCGCCGATCGCGGCCGCCATCGGCTCCTCGACGATGTAGACGCGGCGGGCGCCGGCCATGTAGCCGGCCTCCTTGACCGCGCGGTGCTCGACGGCGGTGATGCCGCTCGGCACGCAGATCACCATCCGGGGCTTGGCGAAGTAGCGGCGCCGGTGCACCTGCTGGATGAAGTAGCGCAGCATCTGCTCGGTCGCCTCGAAGTCGGCGATGACGCCGTCCTTGAGCGGCCGGATGGCGGTGATGTGGTCGGGGGTGCGCCCGAGCATCCGCTTCGCCTCGTGGCCGACGGCGAGGATCTCGCCGGTCGACTCCTTGAGCGCGACGACGCTCGGCTCGTCGAGCAGGACGCCCTTGCCGCGGACGTAGACGAGCGTGTTGGCGGTGCCGAGGTCCACGGCCATGTCCCGGCCGATGAAGCTGTTCGCCATGGGATGCCTTGTCGCTGCGCGCACGCACCCGCGCCCGGGGATGGATCACGGGTGGTGCTGGTGGGGAAGTTGTGACAACAGGCTACGAACGCCGACCGCGCTCGCCGGGCAGGACACGCGGCCTCACCTGCGATTTCGTCGCGGGGCCTCAGGCGGGCAGCGGCGCCGAGGTGACGGTGACGGTGACGACGCCGGGTGCGGCGTACGACGCGAGCAGCTCGTCGCCCGCGCGCTGGGCCGCCAGCACGTCCAGGCCCGCCGGCGGGTGCGTCGTGGTCCAGCCGGCACCGGCCAGCATCAGCTCGAGGCCGAGCAGCGGCGAGACGTCGCAGACCGTGGTGGCGCGGGCACGCGCGACCACGGTGTCGCCCGGGCCGGGCTCCAGGCGCGCGGTGACGGGCTCGCCGGTGCCGGTGACCTCGGTCCACGCGCCGGTGGCGTGGGCGGTCACCCGGTCGATCGCGGCCGCGACCATCGGGGGGAGCTCGGCGTCCCGAGCCAGCGGCTCCATGCCGTGAGGCTTGCCCGGGGGCACCTCACCGAAACGTCAGATCAGGTCACAGACCCGGGAACCAGAGCGCGAGCTCGCGCGCGGCGGACTCCGCGGAGTCCGAGGCGTGCACGAGGTTCTCGCGGTTGGACAGCGACAGGTCGCCGCGCACGGTGCCCGGCGCGGCCTTGCGCCCGTCGGTGGCGCCGTTGATCGCGCGCACCACGTCGATGGCCTCGTCGCCCTCGAGCACCAGCGCCACCAGCGGGCCGCTGGTGATGAAGGTGCGCAGCGGCGGGTAGAAGTCGCGCTCGACGTGCTCGGCGTAGTGCTGGTCGGCCATCGCGCCGTCGATGGTGCGCTGCTCCATCGCGACGATGCTCAGGCCCTTGGCCTCGAACCGGGAGAGGACCTCCCCGACCAGGCCCCGCCGGACGGCGTCGGGCTTGAGGATGACGAACGTGCGCTGGGTCATGTGCCGACCCTAGCGAGCACGCGCCCGTCGTACGACGTCGGCCGGGACCGGACCGGTCGCGTCGGCGTCGGGCACCACCGCGCCGAACACGCGGCCCACCGGGATCACGCCGCCCCAGACCCCTGCCTCGATGTCCTCGGCGTCGTCGACCGGACCCTCGGCGCGGGCCTTCATCGACGCCTCGTGGAGCGGGACGGCGAGGACCGCGGTCGCCGCCAGCTCCTTGCGGGTGGGCTCGCGGAGGGTGGCGTCGCGGCCCGGGATCATGTGGTCGACGGTCAGGCCGAGCGCGTGGCGGCGCTCGACGGGGTCCTCGACGATCCGAGCGGTGCCGATCACCACGGCGGAGCGGTAGTTCATCGAGTGGTGGAAGGCCGAGCGCGCGGCGACCAGCCCGTCGAGCTCGGTGACGGTCACGCACACCGTGGTGTCGGCGGCTCCACGCAGCCAGCCGGCCGCGACCGAGCCGTGCACGTAGAGCGTCCCGTCCTCGTCGGGGCCGTCGAGGTCCACCGCGAAGGCCACCGGCAGCACCACCGGGTGCCCGCCGACGACCACGCCCAGGTGGGCGATCAGTGCGTCGTCGAGCAGGCGGTGCAGCTCGGCGCGGTCCTCGACCATCCGGTTGCGGCCGCGGCCGATCGTGGTGCGCTGGGTCGGAGAGAGCGGAGTCGTCGTCACGACGACTATCCTCGCCGGCAAGTGGCCTGCACACACGGGCCAATCAACGATCAGTCCGGCAGGCCAATGACCGCCCTTCCCGTCACCCTCGACCGCGCCGCTCCCGGCTCGCTCGGCGTCCAGCTCTCGGGCCGGATCCGCGACCTCGTCCTCGCCGGCACCCTCGCCCGCGGCGACCGGCTCCCGAGCAGCCGCGCCCTCGCCGCCGACCTCGGCGTGAGTCGGTCGGTCGTCGAGCACGCCTACGAGCAGCTCCTCGCCGAGGGCTGGCTCGAGGGGCGCCGGGGCGCGGGCACCTTCGTCGCCGCCGGCGCCGCGAGTGCCGCCGCCCCCACCCGACCCCGCCCCGGGCGGGCGACCGCCGAGCTGGTCCGGCTCGACGCCGGCACCCCCTGGATCGACCCCCGGCACGCCGCCGGCTGGCGGCGGGCGTGGCGCGAGGTCTCCACCGCGCGGCCTCCGCGCGGGTACGACGACCCGCGCGGTCTCCCGGAGCTGCGGACCCTGCTGGCCGACCGGCTCGCCCGGCTGCGCGGGCTGGCGGTCGACCCGGACGAGGTGGTCGTCACCGCCGGCACCACCGACGGTCTTCGGCACCTGCTCACCGTGCTGCCGGCCGGGGCGGTCGCCCTCGAGGACCCCGGCTACCGGGCCGCCGTCGAGACCGTCCGGGGCCTGGGCCGCGAGGTCCGCGACCTCCCGGCCGACGGCCCGGCGGTCGACCTCCACGGCTGCGCGGCGGCGTACGTCACCCCCGCCCACCAGCACCCCCTCGGCCGCGTGCTGCCGGCTGCCGAGCGGCTCGCGCTCCTCGCCCGGGCGGCGGAGGCGGGTGCGGTGGTGGTCGAGGACGACTACGACTCGGAGTTCCGCTACGACGTCGCCCCGGTGCCCGCGCTCGCCAGCCTGGACCGCTCCCGGGTCGCCTACCTCGGCACCGCCGCCAAGGCCGTCGCGCCGTCGCTGCGGCTCGGCTGGCTGGTCCCGCCACCAGAGCGGCTCGACCCGCTCAACGCCCGCCGCCTGGTCACCCACGAGGGCGCCCCCTGGCCGGTCCAGCGTGCCTTCCTGACCCTGCTGCGCGACGGCTACGTCGACAAGGTCGTCCGCACCGCGCGCCGGGTCTACGCCGACCGAGCGCCCCGGGTGGCGGCCGCGCTCGCGCCGTACGCCGAGCTGGCGGGGCCGCTCGCGGGGATGTACTCGACCTGGCTGCTCCCCCAGCCCGACGCGCGGCGCGCGCAGGCGGCGGCCCGGTCGGCGGGCTTCGAGGTCAACCTGCTCAGCGACTACTGCCGGTCGGCGTCGCTGACCGGCCTGGTGGTCGGCTTCGGCGGCGTGACCGACGCGGAGCTCGACCGCGCCCTGGCCGCGCTGACCTCAGTCCTCTGACGGCGGCTCGACGATCCGGTCGAAGGCCGCGTACGCCGCGGCCCGCTCCCGCTCGATCTTGCGACCGAGCAGGTCCGCGGAGCCCCAGAGCAGCGCGAAGATGATGCCGAGGACGAACATCATCGGGATCACGAAGCCCAGCCCGATGGCCGCGCCCTGGATCACCCAGCCGGCGGCGTAGGCCCACTCGCGGCGCAGCATCCCGGCGAGCAGCAGGCAGGCCACGCAGAGGCCGAGCCCGATGCACAGCGCGGTCGCGGTGTCGACGTCGGCGATGGAGATCATGACCGGGGTGGTCAGGCCGAGGGTGATCGCCTCGAGGCTGAGCACGGCCGCGCACATGCCGCGGCGCGGCGACCGCTCCCGCTCCGCGCTGTCAGTGGCGCTCATCGGCGGCCCTCCCGCACGAGCAGGCTGCGGGCCTCGCCGACGGTGACGACCGAGCCGGTCACCAGCACCGCGCCGGAGCCCAGCGGGTCACCGAAGGCCTCGCCGGCCTCGGCCAGCGCCGCGGCCTGGTCGATCGCGTCGGAGAGCCGCGGCGCGACCGTGACCCGGTCCTCGCCGAAGATCTCGCGCGCCGCCTCGGCCAGCCGGTCGGCAGGCATCGCGCGGTCGGTGGAGTTCTGCGAGCAGATGAGGTGGGCGAGGTGCGGCTCGAGCGCGGCGAGCAGCCCGTCGGCGTCCTTGTCGGCCATCACCCCGATGACGCCGATCAGCGGGCTGAAGGTGAAGGAGTCCTCCAGTGCGGCGCCGAGCGCCTCGGCGCCGGCCGGGTTGTGCGCGGCGTCGAGGACGATCGTCGGGCTGCGCCGCACGATCTCGAGGCGCCCGGGCGAGGTCACCTCGGCGAAGGCCTGCCGGACGACGTCCTCGTCGAGGGCCGCGTCTCCCGCGAACGCCTCGACGGCGGCCAGCGCGACCGCGGCGTTCTGGGCCTGGTGGGCGCCGTAGAGCGGCAGGAAGACGTCGTCGTACCGCGCCCGCAGGCCCTGGAGCGACACGACCTGGCCGCCGACCGCGGGCGTCCGCGAGACGACCCCGAACTCCAGGCCCTCCCGCGCCACGGTCGCGCCGACCTCGGTGGCCCGGGCGAGCAGCACCTCCGCGACCTCGGGGGTCTGCTGGGCGAGCACGGCGATCGAGCCGGGCTTGATGATCCCGGACTTCTCGACGGCGATCGCGGCCGGCGTCTCGCCGAGGTACTGCGCGTGGTCGACCGCGATCGGCAGCACCACCGCGACCGCCGCGTCGGCGACGTTGGTGGCGTCCCAGGCGCCGCCCATGCCCACCTCGACGACGGCGACGTCGACCGGAGCGTCGGCGAACGCGGCGTACGCCATCCCGACGACGGTCTCGAAGAAGGAGAGCGGGTGCGGCTGGTCCGCGTCGACGAGGTGGGTGTAGGGCGCGACGTCGTTGAACGCGCGCACGAACGCCTCGTCGGACAGCGGCTCGCCGTCGACGGAGATCCGCTCGGTCATCCGCTCGACGTGCGGGCTGGTGAAGCGGCCGGTGCGCAGATCGAGCGCGCGCAGGAGGGTGTCGATCATCCGCGACGTGGAGGTCTTGCCGTTGGTGCCGGTCAGGTGGATGACCGGGTAGGCGCGCTGCGGGTCACCGAGCAGCTCGGTGAAGGCCTGGATGCGGTCGAGCGAGGGCTCGAGCTTGGTCTCCGGCCAGCGGGACAGCAGCGCGTCCTCGACCTCCTCGAAGGTCTCGGCCAGGCGGGGTGCGTCGGCGTCGTGCGTGGTGTCGCTCATCGGGGTCGAGTCTAGGGATCGACGACAGCCCGCACGGAATCGGAACCTGACAACCTTCTGCCCGACCCACCTCGTCGGGAAGGGTGGAGGTGCCGATGAGCGAGGTGCGTGTGGCGGAGCAGGCGGCGGTGACGGGCTTCGAGGAGTTCGTCGCGGCCCGCTCGACCGCGCTGTGGCGCAGCGCCTACCTGCTCACCGGCGACCCGCACCGGGCCGAGGACCTGCTGCAGACCGCGCTCGTGAAGGCCTGGCGGCGCTGGGACCGGATCAGCCGCAAGGAGGCGGTCGAGGCGTATGTGCGGGCAGCGATGGTCACCACCTACACCGACTGGTGGCGGCGCCGGTGGAACGGCGAGGTCCCGACCGGGGAGCTGCCCGAGACGCCGGTGGCCGCCGGCTCGCCGGAGGTACGCCGCGACGTGCTGGTCGCCCTCGCGCAGCTGCCGCGCGGCCAGCGCGCCGTCGTGGTGCTCCGCTTCTTCGACGACCTGACCGAGGCGCAGACCGCGGCCGCCCTCGGCGTCAGCGTCGGCACGGTCAAGAGCCAGACCTCCCGTGCCCTCGTCACCCTCCGCACCTCACCGCTCTTCTCGACCTACTCCAGTGACGGAGATGAGTCATGACCGACACCGACCTTCTCCGCGGACTGCTCGAGCAGGCCGCTCCCGACCGCCCCGACCTCGACGCGCCGTCGCGGGCAGCGGCGGTGGCCCGCCGTGGCCGCAACGTCCGGGTCCGCGACCGGGCGCTGGTCGCCGTGGCCGCCGTCTCGGTGGTGGCCGTCGTCGTCGCCGTCCGCGGCGTCCCGGGCGGCGACGACGGCCCGGACCGGGTCACGCCCGCGCCCCCGGTGGTCCAGGCGGAGCCGTGCCCGGCCCAGCCGGTCGACGTGTCGACGCCGATGGGGGTGCTCGACCTGGAGGACGTCGTCGCGGTGCGCGCCTGCCCGGCACAGGACGCGCAGGGCGACCCGTTGCCGACGGAGGCACTCGTCGGCGACGCCGCAGCCGCGTTCGCCGAGGACGTCGAGGCGCTCCCGGCCTACGAGATGCCCAGCCAGTGCGCGGTGATGAACCTGGCGCCGCAGCCGTGGGCGCTCCAGGTGCAGACCGGCGATGGGACGACGTACGTCGTCGGGAGCACCCTGCGCTCCTGTTCCTCACTGGCCATCGGCGGTGTCGAGCGCGGCGACGGCGCGGTGGTCGCGGCGTTCGAGGGCAACCTGGACCGCCAGCAGTCCGGTGCGCCCGGCCCGCTGTCGTGCACGGCCGGCGAGCAGCTCTACGAAGGCCCCCGGACCGGGACGTGGAACGCGTCGTTCGCCCCGGCCACCGCCACAGCAGGCATCGTGTGCTTCCGCCCGGACCCCAACGGTTCGCGGGAGTACGTCAGGTGGGTGGGCACGCTCACCGACGACCAGCTCGCCACCATCCGCGAGGACCTGGCGGCGCACCTCGATTCGACCCCGCCGGACGGCACGTGCACCGACACCGGTCCGCAACGGCTGCTGGTCCTCGAGAACGCCGAGGGCGACCGCGCGGCCTACATCGATGGCAGCTGCACGGGGACGTTCGGGAGCGCCCGCGGCTACTGGAAGCCCAGCGCGGCCTCGGAGGACGCGATCGCCGCGGCCCTCGGCGGCCGGCTCAACCGATGACCTGGTTGACCATGTCGGTCACGGGCCGGTAGCCGATCGCCTCGTAGACCCGGTTGGAGACCGGGTTGGCCTGGTCGGTGAAGAGGCAGCAGCGGACGTCCCGGTCGACGTACGACTGCGAGATCTCGGCGACGGCGCGGCTCGCGTAGCCCCGTCCCCTCTGCTCGCGGGGCGTGTAGACCGGGCCGATCCGGGTGACGCCGTTGGCGGGGAGGTTGGCGCCGGTCAGGTGCATGGGCTCGCCGCGCTCGTCCTCCCAGAGCCAGATCACCTCGTCGCGGATCCGGACCAGCATGTCCTCGAGCGTGAAGGACTCGCCGAGCCCGTGGACCCCGGTGCGGCCCGCCTGCTCGGCCGCGGCGGCCTCGAACGCGAGGAACCACGCCAGGCACAGCTCGCCGTCCGCCTCGGTCGCCAGGCGGAGCCGGCCCGCCGGCGCCGGCGGCATCAGCAGCTCGCCGAGCTCGTGCAGCCGGAGGTGCTCGTGGACGCTGACCGCTCCCCGGCTCAGCCGGGCCGTCTCCTCGGCGAGGACCCGGGCGGTCGGCAGCGCGCCGTTGACCCCGCCGAGCCGCTCACCGCGCTCGTGCAGGAGCCGGGCGAGCGCGACGGCGTCGTCGTCCGGCATCGGCAGCACGTACGCCGGGTGGGGCGCGAACGGCGCGGTCCGCATCGCGACCCCCGTGACCGCACCGTCGTCGTCCCGCGCGAGGGCCCACCAGCGGTACGGCAGGTCGGTGTACCGGCCCGGCTCCTCACGTGCCATCCGGGCGGTGACCGACGCGATCACCGTGGTCAGGACCGGGTCCGCGGCAAGGTGGTCGGCGGCCGCGTCGAGGAAGGCGGCCGGGTCGTCGGTGAGCTCGATGGACATGACCGAAGTGAGCCACCCGGGTGCCCGTCGTCACAACCGGTTTCGGCGTGGGAGCGTGCGCGCCCTAGGATTTCAGGCATGACCGAGACGCAGACACCAGCCCCGGAGACGACCAGCGCCGATCGACGCGCTGTCGTCGTACCGGAGAAGCCTGCGCTCGAGGGCCTCGAGGCCACCTGGAGCGAGCGCTGGAAGGCGCAGGACACCTACGCCTTCGACCGCACCCGGTCGCGCGAGGACGTCTACTCCATCGACACCCCGCCGCCGACCGTGAGCGGCAGCCTGCACGTCGGCCACGTGTTCTCCTACACCCACACCGACCTCATCGCCCGCTTCCAGCGGATGCGCGGCAAGTCCGTCTTCTACCCGATGGGCTGGGACGACAACGGCCTCCCGACCGAGCGCCGGGTGCAGAACTACTTCGGCGTGCGCTGCGACCCGTCGCTGCCGTACGACGCCGACTTCACGCCCCCGGAGAAGCCGGACCCGAAGAAGCAGATCCCGATCAGCCGCCCCAACTTCATCGAGCTGTGCGAGCGGCTGGTCGTCGAGGACGAGCAGGTCTTCGAGTCGCTGTGGCGCACCCTCGGCCTCTCGGTCGACTGGAAGCAGCACTACACGACGATCGGCCCGAAGGCGCAGGTCGTCAGCCAGCGCGCGTTCCTGCGCAACTTCGCCCGCGGCGAGGCCTACCTCCAGGAGGCGCCGACCCTCTGGGACGTCACCTTCCAGACCGCGGTGGCGCAGGCCGAGCTCGAGGCGCGCGAGTACGCCGGCGCCTACCACCGGGTGGCCTTCCACCAGGCCGACGGCACTCCGGTCTACATCGAGACCACCCGTCCCGAGCTGATCCCGTCGGTCGTCGCGCTGATCGCGCACCCCGACGACGAGCGCTACCAGCCGCTCTTCGGCACCACGGTGAGCTCCCCGATCTTCGGCGTCGAGATCCCGGTGCTCGCCCACCCGGCCGCCGAGATGGACAAGGGCGCCGGCATCGCCATGTGCTGCACCTTCGGTGACCTCACCGACGTCACCTGGTGGCGCGAGCTCGACCTGCCGGTCCGCACGCTGATCGGCCGCGACGGCCGGATGTCCCGCGAGACCCCCGAGTGGCTGGCGCACGAGCCCGCAGCCTCGGCGTACGAGGAGCTCCAGGGCAAGACCGCCTTCTCCGCCCGCGAGGCCGTGGTCGCCAAGCTGCGCGAGACCGGCGACCTGGACGGCGAGCCGAAGCCGACCCAGCGGATGGCGAACTTCTACGAGAAGGGCGACAAGCCGCTCGAGATCGTCTCCACCCGCCAGTGGTACATCCGCAACGGGGGCCGCGACGCCGGCCTGCGCACCGAGATGCTCGACCGCGGCCGTGAGATGACCTGGGTGCCGCCGTACATGCAGCACCGCTACGACAACTGGGTCGGCGGCCTCAACGGCGACTGGCTGATCTCCCGCCAGCGGTTCTTCGGCATCCCCTTCCCGGTCTGGTACCCCCTCGACGCCGACGGCGAGCCCGACTACGACCACCCGCTGCTGCCGACCGAGGCGGAGCTGCCGATCGACCCGTCCACGGACGCGCCGCGCGGCTACACCGAGGACCAGCGCGGCCAGGCCGGCGGCTTCATCGGCGACCCGGACGTGATGGACACCTGGGCGACCTCGTCGCTGACCCCGCAGATCGCCGGCGGCTGGGAGTCCGACCCCGACCTCTTCGAGCGGGTCTTCCCAATGGACCTGTGCACCCAGGCCCACGACATCATCCGCACCTGGCTCTTCTCCCGCGTGGTGCGCGCCCACTTCGAGAACGGCGTCGTGCCGTGGCACCACGCCCTCGTCTCCGGCTTCGTGGTCGACCCCGACCGCAAGAAGATGTCGAAGTCCAAGGGCAACGTGGTCGTCCCGACCGAGATCCTCGACAAGTTCGGCGCCGACGCGGTCCGCTGGCGCGCGGCGATGGCCCGCCCCGGCCTGGACTCGCCCTTCGACGAGAGCCAGATGAAGGTGGGCCGCCGGCTGGCGATGAAGGTCCTCAACGCCTCCAAGTTCGTCCTCGGCGGCGTCGGCGCGACCGGGGTCAACCCGTTCGAGGTCGCCGAGCCCGTCGACTGCGCGCTGCTCGGCCGCCTCGCCCAGGTCGTCACCACGGCCACCGACGCGTTCGAGGCCTACGACTACACCACCGCGCTCGAGACCGCCGAGAAGTTCTTCTGGGAGTTCTGCGACGACTACCTCGAGCTGGTCAAGGAGCGCGCGTACGACGAGCAGGGTGGCGCCGCCACCGTCTCGGCGAAGGCGACCCTCGCGATCGCGCTCGACGTCCAGCTGCGGCTGCTCGCGCCGTTCCTGCCCTACGTGACCGAGGAGGTCTGGTCGTGGTGGCAGGAGGGTTCGATCCACACCTCGGCCTGGCCGACCCCGGCCGAGCTCGGCTCCGCCGCGGCCACGGACGCCTCGACCCTGGAGGCGGTCGCGGCCGCGCTGGTCGGGATCCGCGGTGCCAAGTCGACCGCGAAGGTCTCGATGCGCGCGGAGCTGTCGCGGGTCGAGATCAGCGGGCCGGAGGCGCTGGTCCGCGCGGCCGAGCTGGCTGCGGACGACCTGCGCAAGACCGGCAAGATCACCGGGGACCTCGTCTTCACCGCCGTGGACGGTGCGACCGAGCTCAGCGTGTCGGCTGAGCTTGCTCCCACGGAGGAGTGATCCCGGCGCCCTGCGCCAGGTCCTGAACGGCGCGGAGCAGCTGCTCGGCCGCCGCGCGCCAGTCCTCGGACGTCGCGTGCGACCACGGACGGGCGTGCCCGTTCTCGTCCTCGCCGTGGTCGCCGCCCTGGTCCTCGCCCTGGTCCCCACCCTGGTCGTGGCCCTGGTCGTGGCCCTGGTCGTGGCCCTGGTCGCTGCCACCCTCGGCGTGACCGGGGCTGACGCCGTCGTTCCCCTGGCCCTGCTGGCCGAGGTGCAGGCCCTGGTCCTGGTGCCCGGCCGGCGACGCCTGCTCGTGCGCCGGCGCGTGGTGGTCGACGTGCGCCGGCGTGGCGGGCGACCTGGTGGGCTCCCCCGACGCGGTCGCGGGGGCGGAGCTCGAGGTCGTGCTCGAGGTCGTGCTCGGGTCGGTGCTCGGGTCGGCGCTCGACGGCGCGGCCGGCTCGACGACGGGGGCGTCGTGCGCGGTGCGCGCCTGCTGCGGCGCCCGCTCGACCGGGTCGACGACCTCTCCGGCGATCACCCGCATCGGGCGCGCCACGACACCGAGGGCGTCGGTCCGCATCGCGTGGGCGATCATGCCCGTGCACGCGAGCAGCACGACCACCGCCGCGATCAGCGGCCGACGATGCTCCGGCTTCATCAACAACGGTCCTCCCGAGACGGCGTCGGGCCAGCCCGTGGCTGACCCTTCGAGAGGGAGTGTTACGGGTGGGACGCGGGCTCGACAAAACCCTGGCCCAGAGATGACCCGAATGGACTAGGCGGACTGGTCCGCGCGGGCTACGGGTCGGCGTCGCCGACCGGTCAGGCGGACTTCTTCTTCGCCTCGGCCTTGCGCGGCACCAGGGTCGGGGCGACCTCGTCGGCGACGACCTCACCGGTGACGATGACCTTGCCGATGTCGCCCCGGGACGGCACGTCGTACATGACGTGGAGGAGGACCTCCTCGATGATCGCGCGCAGGCCGCGGGCGCCGGTGCCCCGCTCCATGGCCTTGTCGGCGATGGCCTGGACGGCCTCCTCGGTGAACTCCAGCTCGACGCCGTCGAGCTCGAAGAGCTTCTGGTACTGCTTGACCAGCGCGTTGCGCGGCTCGGTGAGGATCTGGACCAGGGCTTCCTGGTCGAGCTTGCTCACGCTCGCGATCAGCGGCAGGCGGCCGATGAACTCGGGGATCAGGCCGAACTTGGTGAGGTCCTCGGGGCGCACCTGCGCGAGGAGGTCCTCGGCCTCCTTCTCGGCCTGGCCGCGCACCTCGGCGGTGAAGCCGAGGGTCTTCTTGCCGACCCGCTGCTCGACGATGTGCTCGAGGCCCGCGAAGGCACCACCCACGATGAAGAGGATGTTGGTGGTGTCGATCTGGATGAACTCCTGGTGGGGGTGCTTGCGGCCCCCCTGCGGCGGCACCGAGGCGGTGGTGCCCTCGATGATCTTCAGCAGCGCCTGCTGGACGCCCTCGCCGGAGACGTCGCGCGTGATCGAGGGGTTCTCCGCCTTGCGGGCCACCTTGTCGATCTCGTCGATGTAGATGATGCCGGTCTCGGCCTTCTTGACGTCGTAGTCGGCGGCCTGGATCAGCTTGAGGAGGATGTTCTCGACGTCCTCACCGACGTAGCCGGCCTCGGTGAGGGCGGTGGCGTCGGCGATCGCGAACGGCACGTTGAGCATCCGCGCCAGGGTCTGGGCGAGGTAGGTCTTGCCGCAGCCGGTGGGACCGATCACCAGGATGTTGGACTTGGCGACCTCGACGACCTCGTCCTTGCTGTGCTTGCCCGGACCGGACGCGGAGCCCGGCTGGAGGCCGGCCTGGACGCGCTTGTAGTGGTTGTAGACCGCGACGGCGAGCGACTTCTTCGCCTGCTCCTGGCCGATCACGTAGGAGTTGAGGAACTCGAAGATCTCGCGCGGCTTGGGCAGCTCGTCGAGGCTGACCTCGGTGCCCTCGCTGAGCTCCTCCTCGATGATCTCGTTGCAGAGGTCGATGCACTCGTCACAGATGTAGACACCCGGGCCTGCGATGAGCTTCTTCACCTGCTTCTGGCTCTTTCCGCAGAAGGAGCACTTGAGCAGGTCGCCTCCGTCACCGATGCGTGCCACGGGCGGTCATCCTCCGGTCGAGTCGATCCAGGTACTGGTCGGATCTGGTCTATCTGGGTAGCTCGGGGGCGGTGAGGCCCTCGGAAGACGGTACCCCGAGCCGCCCCCGTTGGGGGGCCGGACACGGGGAACCCGTCGTCATGGGGCTCAGGCGAGCGCCGGGGCGCCCTTCCGCGACTCGATCACGGCGTCGATGAGGCCGTACTCGACGGCCTGCTCGGCGGTGAGGATCTTGTCGCGCTCGATGTCGCGGCTGACCTGCTCGAGGTCGCGGCCGCTGTGGTCGCTGATCATCTTCTCCAGCAGCTCCCGCATCCGCAGGATCTCGTTGGCCTGGATCTCGATGTCCGAGGTCTGGCCGAACGTGCCCTCGGTGTAGGGCTGGTGGATCAGGATCCGGCTGTTGGGCAGCGCCAGGCGCTTGCCGCGGCTGCCGGCGCCGAGCAGGATCGCCGCCGCCGACGCGGCCTGGCCGATGCACACGGTCTGCACGTCGGGCTTGATGAAGTTCATCGTGTCGTAGATCGCGGTCAGCGCGGTGAACGAGCCGCCCGGGCTGTTGATGTAGATCTGGATGTCCTGGTCGGGGTTCATCGACTCCAGGCACATCAGCTGCGCGATGACGGCGTTGGCGACGTCGTCGGAGATCGGGGTGCCGAGGTAGATGATGCGGTCCTCGAACAGCTTGGCGTAGGGGTCGATGCGGCGGAAGCCGTACGACGTGCGCTCTTCCCACTGCGGGATGTAGTAGTTCATGACGGTCCTTCAGTTCTTGTGGGCCGGGCGGCCGTCGTCGGCGGCCTCGCGGGCGCTCTTGATGACCTGGTCGACCAGGCCGTACTCCAGGGCCTGGTCGGCGGTGAACCAGCGGTCGCGGTCGGCGTCCATCTCCACCTGCTCGCGGCTCTGGCCGGTGTGCTCGGCGATGAGGTCGAGGAGCACCTGCTTGATGTGCAGCGACTGCTGCGCCTGGATCTTGATGTCGGAGGCCGAGCCACCCATGCCGGAGGACGGCTGGTGCATCATGATCCGCGCGTGCGGCAGTGCGTAGCGCTTGCCCTTGGTGCCCGCGCAGAGCAGGAACTGGCCCATCGAGGCCGCCAGGCCCATGCCCACGGTGGCGACGTCGTTGGGGATGTAGTTCATCGTGTCGTAGATCGCCATGCCTGCGTCCACCGAGCCACCGGGGCTGTTGATGTGGAGGAAGATGTCGGCCTCGGGGTCCTCGGCCGAGAGCAGCAGCAGCTGGGCGCAGATCGCGTTGGCGTTCTGGTCGCGCACCTCGGAGCCGAGGAACACGATGCGCTCACGCAGCAGGCGCTGGTAGATGTGGTCGTCGAGCACGTTCATCCCGCCACCGCCGTTGAGCTGCGGCGCGTGCTGGGTCGAGTACTTGGTCACGGGAGCGACCCTAGCCGCATCGGCGGACAGTTCCACGCCGAAGTCCCGCCTGTTCGCCGACAGCGGATTTCAGGCCCGGGTCTCCTGCTCGACCGCCGCGCACAGCCGGGCGACCGTCTGGGCCATCCCCGCCTCGAGCTCGTCGGCGTGGCCCGCCGAGCCGCCGAGGAAGAGCGGCGCGAAGACCTTCGACAGGCCCGTGATGCCACGCGGGACCGGGCGGCGGTGGACCACCCGGGTGCCGCCGCCGGCGGCCGGCTCGAGCTCCCAGATCCACCGGGCGCCGCTCGAGCGGGTGTCCCAGGTCAGCCGCCGCAGCGGCTCGACCTCCGCCACCACGCTCCGGGTCGGCCACACCACGGCCTTGCGCCGGTTGATGCCGAGGTACCACTGCCCCACCCGCAGGCCGCCCGGCTTGAGCGGCACCATCCGGACCAGCTCGGGGCTCCAGTCGCGCATCCGCGGCAGGTCGGTCAGCAGTGCCCACACCCGGTCCGGCGGCGCTGCGACGTCGGCCTCGGCGCGCAGCTCGCGATCGGCACTCCCGCCCGTCGGGGTGGTCATGCCAGCCACTCTTCCAGAGCGCGGTGCACCTCGGGGTGGTTGAGCAGGCCGAAGTGGTCGGTGCGGCCGAGGTGCAGCACGGTGCCGTCCGGGAAGAGGCCCTCGCCGTACGCCGACCGGACCCGCACCAGCAGGTCGCCGACGACGTGGCCGACGGGGTGTCGGGCCCGGGTGGTCACGGTCGCGGCGACGAGCCGGTAGCGCGCGTGCGGCAGCGGCGGCACGTCCGCGGCGAGCCCCTCGACGAGGTCGTGGACACCGACCGATCGCCAGTCCAGGATCCGGCCGAACGCCGCGGTCTCCGGCAGGCGGGCGAGCCCGCGGCTGCCGTGGCCGAGGCCGCGGGCGATGGGCGCGCCCAGGTGCGGGGTGCCGAGGGTGACGACGTCGGAGACGAGGTCGGTCCAGGGCGCGTCGGCATCGGTGCCGACGGCGCCGGCGGCCCGGAGGATCAGGCCGCCCATCGAGTGACCGACCAGCGCGATCCGGGTGACCGGGACGGGCCAGGCGTCGACGAGGTCCTGCACGAGCGCGGAGAGCGCCACTCCGTTGGGTCGCAGGCCGAGGCCGGTGTTGGCGCGCAGGAAGACCGGCGTCCAGCCGCGCCCGGCGAGCGCCTCGCCGTACGTCGGGCCGGGGCCGCGGTCCCAGTAGGACTCGGTCTCGCACAGCCCGTGCAGGAAGATCGCGACCCGCCCGGTCGCGTCGGGGAACGTCGCCGCGAGGTCGCCGGTGCCGACGTCGCGCCCGTGGCGGCGGACCGCCATCTCGATCGCCATCCGCGGCCGGGTCTGCGCGAGCCGGTCGCCGATCAGGCCGTTGACGGCGGAGCTGACGAACCGCCCCCGCGGCCCGTCCTCCAGCCGCGGACCGAGCCCGGTCTCGCCGACGGCCGCCAGGCCGGCCGACGCCGCCCTCAGCCCGAGCCCGGCGCCGGCGTACGCCGCGCGGGTCACCGCGCTGCCCGGGTAGCCGCCGAGCCGGTCCGTCCACGCGTCGTGGGTGTCCCGCACGCTGCGCAGCACCAGCTCGTCGGCCACCTCGGCCAGCAGCGAGAACGCGTCCGCGTACGTCGGTCCGCTCGTCATGGGATCAGCCTACCCATTTCAGTGGACGACCGTGCACTCACTGGCGCCGGGTTTCCCCGGCTGCCCGGGGAAACCCGCCGACATGCCGGTACGAGCACGGCGTGTTGGCAGGTTTCGGCTGACGACCCCGGCTCCGCACCGACATGACGAAGGCCCGCCCCGGAGACCGGGACGGGCCGACGTACGACGTGCGGGTGGAGCCGCGGGATCAGGCCTCGGCCTTCTCCTCGTCCGACTCCTCGGCCTCGACCTCGGCCTCGACAGCGGCCTCGTCCTCGGGCTCGCCGATGGAGCCGTCGGGGCGGAGGTTCTTCAGCTCGACGACGTTGCCGGAGGCGTCCTTGACCACGGCGGCCTCGACGATGCGGGCCAGCGCCTTGCCGCGCAGGATCTCCTGCACCAGCTCGGGGATGTGGTTGTGCTCGAACATGTGGTTCGCGAACTCCTGCGGGTCCTGGCCGGACTGCTGGGCGCGGCGCACGAGGTGCTCGGAGAGCTCCTGCTGCTCGATGCCGAACTCCTCGGTCTTCGCGATCTCGTCCAGGATGAACTGCGCGGCGACGGCGTCGCGGACCCGGCGCTCGAGGTCGGCCTCGAACTCCTCGACGGTCTGGCCCTCGTCCTCGAGGTACTTGTCCATCGTGATGCCGGCGTAGGCGAGCTGCTGCTCGATGCTGGAGCGACGGGCGTTGAGCTCGTCGGTCACGATCGTCTCGGGGAGGGGGATCTCGACGCGCTCGAGCAGCTGCTCGAGGACGGCGTCGCGGGCGGCGGCCGCCTGCTCGAGGCGACGGCCGCGGCCGAGGCGCTCGCGCACGTCGTCCTGGAGCTCGGCGACGGTGTCGAACTCGGAGGCCATCTGGGCGAACTCGTCGTCCAGCTCCGGGAGCTCCTGCTCCTGGACCTGCGAGACGGTGACCGCGACCTCGACGTCCTCGCCGACCAGGTCGCCGCCGACGAGCTGCGAGGTGAAGGTCTTCTCCTCGCCTGCCGCCATACCGGCGAGGGCCTCGTCGAGGCCGTCGAGCATGCCGCCGCGGCCGATCCGGTAGGACATGCCGCTGACCTCGGCGCCCTCGACGACCTCGCCGTCCTTGGTCGCCTTGAGGTCGATGACGACGAAGTCGCCGTCGACGGCCGGGCGCTCGACGTCGATCAGGGTGGCGAACCGCTCGCGCAGCGCCTCGACCTGCTCGGCGACGTCCTCGTCGCTCAGCGCGATGTCGTCGACCTGCGCCTCGACGCCGTCGTACGACGGGAGGGTGATCTCCGGGCGGATGTCGACCTCGGCGGTGAACTCGAGCGCCTCGTTGTCCTCGAACTTCGTGACCTCGATCTCGGGCTGGGCGAGCGGGGTCAGCTCGTTGGCCTGCAGCGCCTCGACGTACTTCTCCGGCACCACCTCGTTGATCGCCTGGTCGAGGACGGCACCGCGGCCGACCTGCCGGTCGATGACGGCCGGCGGGACCTTGCCGCGGCGGAAGCCGGGCACGTTGATCTGCTGGGCGATCGTCTTGTACGCCTTGTCGAGGCTCGGCTTGAGCTCCTCGAAGGGCACCTCGACGGTCAGCTTGGCCCGGGTCGGGCTCAAGGTCTCGACGGCGCTCTTCACAGGTCTTCTCCTACTTTTCGATGACACGTTTCGATGGCTGGTGCTGCGGGGGGGTGCTGCGTGGTTCGTACGTCGGGGCGACAGGACTCGAACCTGCGATCTCCTGCTCCCAAAGCAGGCGCGCTAGCCACTACGCTACGCCCCGCCAAGTGGGCCACCTCCCGCGCCGGAGCGCGGGCGGTCCCTGCTTGGAGCGGATGACGGGAATCGAACCCGCGTAATCAGTTTGGAAGACTGAGGCTCTACCATTGAGCTACATCCGCGCGCTCTCGTACGCGGTGGGCACACCTCGTCAGAGCGGGTGCAATCGTGCCACACCCCGCCGCTCGCGCCCCAACCGGCAGCCGCCCGCGGACTAGGCCCGGCGACGGTGGACGAGCACCAGCGCGCGGTCGTCGTTGTGGGAGCCGAGGGCGTCGACGAGCCGGTCGGCCCCGCCCTCGAACTCCCCGCGCAGCAGCTGGTCCGCCTGGCCGAGCATCCGGTCGATCCCGAGCTCGACGTCCCGGGCGCGGGTCTCCACCATCCCGTCGGTGTAGAGGAGCAGGGCGTCACCGGGGCGGAGCACACCGGCGACGACGGTGAAGTCGGCGTCCTCGATCAGGCCGAGGATCGGGCCCTCCGCCTGGTGCACCGTCCAGCGGCCCGAGCCGGCCTCGAGCTGCGCGGCCGGCGGGTGACCGGCGTTGCGCACCTCGAACTCGCCGGTCGTGGGGTCCAGCGACAGGTGGACGGCGGTCGCGAAGCCCTCGTCCCAGTTCTGCCGCAGGAGGTAGTCGTTGGCGGCGGCCAGGAAGTCCCCCGGCGGGAGCGCGCCGAGGAGACCGCCGAAGGCCCCGGAGAGCTGCAGCGCGCGGGTGCCGGCCTGCTCGCCCTTGCCGGACACGTCGACGACGACCAGCTCGAGCCGCCCGGTACGCCGCGGCCGCGTGGAGACCACGAAGTCGCCCGCGAACGGCGTGCCGCCGGCCGAGCGCAGCGCGGACTCGAGCAGCCAGCCGCCCGGGAGGTCGGTCGCCGTGCCCTGGCTGAGGATCCGATCGCGCAGGTCGACCAGCATCGACTCGCCGAGCACCCCGGCGACGCCGAGCTGCGAGCGCCGGAACGAGGTCACCAGCACGATGAAGCAGAGCAGGTAGAGGATCGTGATCGCGAGCACGGTGCGTGGCGACAGGGACGGCTGCCGCGCGATCGCCAGCATCAGCGCCAGCATCACGGCGACCACGAACCACGGCAGCTGGCGCGGCCCGAGCAGCAGGCTGCCGAGGAGCAGCGGCACGATCAGGCCGGTCAGCGGCGCCGTACCGGGCCAGATCAGCAGGAGCGCCGTGATCGCCAGCGTGAGGGCGAGAAGCCAGGTGAGCGTGCGGTTGCGGCGTGGCACGACCTCCGAGAGCCGGGCGGGCCAAGCCGTCATCGTCGTCCGTCCTCGCGCTGGGGTTGCCCGAGTGTAGTGGTCACGCTGCGGCTCGGGAACGGAACTTGCGCTGGCAGCGCGGGCACCAGAAGAGGTTGCGCCCTTGCAGCTCGGCGGTCCTCACGAGGGTGCCGCACACGTGGCAGGGCTGGCCGTTGCGGCGGTAGACGTAGACCTCGCCGCCGTGGTCGTCGCGGCGAGGGGGCCGGCCCATCGCCTCGGGGGTGTGCTCGGGACGGACCGTGTCGATCCTCCCGGTGCGCACGCCCTCGTGCATCAGCTCGACCAGGTCGGCCCACATTCCGTCCCACTGGCCGCGGCGCAGGGTGTTGCCCGGGCGGTAGGGGTCGAGGCGGTGCCGGAAGAGCAGCTCGGCCCGGTAGACGTTGCCGACCCCGGCGAGCACCGACTGGTCCATCAGCAGGCCGCCGATCGGTGCGCGGCTGCGGCGGATCCGCTCCCACGCGACCGACGGGTCGGCGTCGTCGCGCAGCGGGTCCGGGCCGGAGCGCGCGATGATCGCGTCCCGCTCCGCCTCGGTCAGCAGCTCGCAGGCCGTGGCACCGCGCAGGTCGGCGTACGCGTGCCACTCCCGCTCGTCGGCGACCAGCCGCATCCGCACCTGGCCGACCGCGGCCGGCACCTCCGGCACCCCGGCGTGCACGTCGAGCTTGCCGTAGAGACCGAGGTGGACGTGGACGTAGCGGTCGTCGGGGAACGAGACGAAGAGGTGCTTGCCCCACGCCTCGGCACGCAGCAGCAGCTGGCCGTCGATGAGGGCGGCGGAGTCGGCGAAGCGGCCCTGGGGGCTTCCCACCCGGACGACCCGGCCCGCGAACGTCGCGGTCAGCTCCTCGGCGAGGCGGTGGAGGGTGTGCCCCTCAGGCATCGGCCGGCGACTCGGCGGGGCGCGGGGGCAGCGGAGGCAGCTCGCCGGTCTGCTCGTACGCCGAGAGCTCGCCGATCCGGCGCACGTGACGCTCGGCCTCGGTGAACGGCTCGGCCAGGAAGAGCTCCACGAAGCGGGTCATGTCCTCGAGGCTGTGCATCCGGCCGCCGACGGCGACCACGTTGGCGTCGTTGTGCTGGCGGCCGAGCAGGGCGGTCTCCTCCGACCACGCGAGCGCGCAGCGGATGCCCTTCACCTTGTTGGCGGCCATCTGCTCGCCGTTGCCGGAGCCGCCGATGACGACGCCGAGGCTGTCCTTGCCCTCGGCCCGCTCGGCGGCGACGCCCTCGGCCGCGCGCAGGCAGAAGACGGGGTAGTCGTCCTCGGCGTCGTACCAGAACGGGCCGTGGTCGACGGGCTCGTAGCCGTGCTCGGTCAGCCAGCCGATCAGGTGGTCCTTGAGGTCGAGTCCGGCATGGTCGCAACCGAGGTGCACGCGCATGGCGACCATCCTGTCAGGAGGTCCGGACGGTCAGGAGTGCTGGGTGAGGAACCCGGCGACCTGGCGCATCAGCGGCTCGGCGGCCGGGAAGACGCGCGGGTGCCGCCAGAAGCCGTGCACCTGGCCGAGGTAGCGGGTCGCGGTGACCTCGACGCCGAGGCCGGCGAGCCGGCGGGCCAGCTCCTCGCCCTCACCGTGCAGCGGGTCGTGCTCGGCGGTGACGACGAGCGTCGGCGGCAGGGTGCCGAGCCGGTCGGAGCGCAGCGGCGCGAGGTCGGGGTGGTCGAGGTCGGCCGGGGTCGCGGCGTACTGCTGCCAGTACCAGGCGGCCTCACGCGGGTCGAAGCCGTCGGCGGCGGTGCGGTAGGACTCGAAGCCGGCGGTCGGGTCGAGGAACGGGTAGATCAGCACGACCGCGGCGAACCGGCCGGGATCGCGCAGCGCGGCGACCAGCGCCAGGTTGCCGCCGGCGCTGTCGCCGTGGGCGACCAGCGGGCCGCCGAGGGTGCGCTCCGCCCAGGCGCCCGCGGTCGACACGTCGTCGGGCGCGGCCGGGAAGCGGTGCTCGGGCGGGCGGCGGTAGTCGACGCTGAGCACCGCGAGGCCGCTGCGGTTGGCCAGCCGGCGCACGGTCGCGTCGTGGACGTCGACGTCGTTGAAGACGAAGCCGCCGCCGTGGGCGTGCACCACCACGCCCGGGCGCGCGCCGGCGGGCACGTAGAGGCGGCACGGGACGCCGTCGGCGTCGATGTCGCGCACCTCCGCCACGTCCTCGCGCGGCTCGGCGGCCGCGGTCAGCCGGGCGGCCTCGCGTGCGGCAGTCACGTCGACCTCCCAGACGGGCGGCTCCCCGGCGTACGCCTCGACGGCGCGGCGCGCCTCGGGGAAGAGCATCAGAAGCCGACGCGGCGGCCCGGAGCGTCGCTCCGCACCGCCTCGCCCTTCTGCTGGGCCGTCGCCTTGAGCTCGGCCTGGAAGGCGGTCATCCGCTCCAGCAGCGCCGGCTCGGTGGCGCCGAGGATGCGGACGGCGAGCAGGCCGGCGTTGCGGGCGCCGCCCACGGCGACGGTCGCGACCGGGACCCCGGCCGGCATCTGGACGATGGAGAGCAGGGAGTCCATGCCGTCGAGGTACTTCAGCGGGACGGGTACGCCGATCACCGGGAGCGGCGTCACCGCGGCCAGCATGCCGGGGAGGTGGGCCGCTCCCCCGGCGCCGGCGATGATCACCTGGAGGCCGCGGCCGGCGGCGTCGCGGCCGTAGGCGAGCATCTCCTCGGGCATCCGGTGGGCGGAGACCACGTCGGCCTCGTAGGCGATGTCGAACTCCGCCAGCGCCTCGGCGGCCGGCTTCATCACCGGCCAGTCGGAGTCCGACCCCATCACGATGCCGACGCGTGCGCTCATTGGACTACTCACTCTCGTTTCCCAGGTCGCCACGGAACCACGCGGCGGCGTGCCGCGCGCGCTCCAGGCAGTCGTCGAGGTCGTCGCCGTAGGCGTTGACGTGGCCGACCTTGCGGCCCGGCCGCAGGTCCTTGCCGTAGAGGTGCACGCGCAGGAAGGGGTCGCGCGCCATCGCGTGGGGGTAGCCGTCGTACAGGCGCCCCACCGGCTGTCCGTCCGGGCGGTCCGGCCCGCCGAGGATGTTGACCATCACGGTCCAGCGGGCGCGCGGCGCCGGCGAGCCGAGCGGCAGGTCGAGGACCGCGCGCAGGTGGTTCTCGAACTGCGAGGTGACCGCGCCGTCCTGGGTCCAGTGGCCGGTGTTGTGGGGGCGCATCGCGAGCTCGTTGACGAGGATCCGGCCGTCGGTGGTCTCGAAGAGCTCGACCGCGAGCATGCCGGTCACGCCGAGCTCCCCCGCGACCCGCAGGGCGATGGCCTGGGCCTCACCGGCGAGCGCCGGGTCGAGGTCCGGCGCCGGGGCGATCACCTCGTGGCAGATGCCGTCGAGCTGGGTCGAGGCGACGACGGGGTACGCCGCGGCCTGGCCGCTCGGCGAGCGCGCCACCATCGCCGAGAGCTCCCTGCGGAAGTCCACGAGCTCCTCGGCGAGGATCCGGACACCGGCGGCCTCGGCCGTCGCGAGCGGCTCGGCGACGTCGTCGACCGACCGGACGACCCAGACGCCCTTGCCGTCGTACCCGCCCCGGGTGGTCTTGAGGACGCACGGGAAGCCGAAGGCCTCGACGTCGGCCGGGGTCGCGACGATGGCGTTGCGCGGGCACGGGATGCCGAGCTCGGCGAGCCGCTCCCGCATGACGCCCTTGTCCTGGGCGTGCACGAGCGCCTCGGGCCCCGGCCGCACGGCGACGCCGTCCTCTTCGAGCGCGTGGAGGTGCTCGGTCGGGACGTGCTCGTGGTCGAAGGTGACCACGGGGCAGCCGTCGACCACGGCCCGCAGGGTCGCGAGGTCGCGGTAGTCGCCGACGAGCTGGTCGGGGATCACCTGGGCGGCGGAGACGCCCTCGGCCTCGGCGAGCAGCCGGAGCGGCAGCCCGAGCGCGGCGGCGGGCTCGGCCATCATCCGGGCCAGCTGGCCGCCACCGATCACGGCGAGGGTCGGAGCTTCAGGCACGCGCCAAGACTAGGGGCCCGTCAAGCGCCGGGGTCCGGCGCCCGCAGGTCGGCGGTCTCGAAGCGCAGGCCCTGCCCGCGGATGGTGGTGATCAGGTGCGGGTGCCGGCTGTCGTCACCGAGCTTGCGGCGGACCCAGCCGAGGTGCACGTCGATGGTCTTCGAGGACGTCCAGAAGGTGGTGTTCCAGACGTCGCGCATGAGCTCCTCCCGGCTGACGATCTGACCCGCCCGCGCCATCAGCGCGTGCACGAGGTCGAACTCCTTGCGCGACAGGACGACCTCCTCGTCGCCCCGCCAGGTCCGTCGCGTCTCCGGATCGAGTCGGATCCCTTGCACCTCGATCATGGAGTCACGTTAGGAACGTGACGCAGGTCACGACAGTCCTTTGCGCGCGTTTGAGCAAAATCGGGGGTGAGTGGTCGGGACCGGCCTTGACAGCCCTGCCCGATCCGGCCTCAGGTCCGACGTACGGCGACCGGCTCGACGATCCCGAAGCCGCGGACCGGCCGGGCGGGCAGCCGCCGGGTCTCGAACTGGTCCGCCGGGAGGAGCTGCGCGGTGGCCGCGTCGATGATGATGCGGTTGCGACGGGCGACCGCGGTCAGGCGGGCGGCGAGGTTGACCGGCGGGCCGAAGACGTCGCCGAGACGCATCACCACCGAGCCGCTCGCGAGCCCGAGCCGGACGTCCGGCATCCGGGGGTCGCGGCCGACCACGTTGATGATCCCCTCGGCGATCGCGTAGGCGCCGACCGGGTCGTCGCTGACGAAGAGCACCGAGTCGCCGATGCTCTTGATCACCCGCCCACGCTGGGTCGCGACGACGTCGGCGCAGCGCGACTCGAAGAGCTCGACGAGGTCGCCGATCCGGTCCTCCGCCAGCGTGTTGGACAACGCGGTGAAGCTGACGATGTCGGCGAACCCGACGGTCAGCGGCACGGTGTTGAGGTCGTCCTCGTTGGCGCGCAGCGCCTCCACCCGGGCGACCGCGGCCGCGAGGTGACGGCGCCACACGTAGATGAGGAGGTCCTCGAAGGGACCGTTCATCTCGCCGATGAGCCGGAGTGCGGACCCGGTCCGACCGGCCTCGGTGTCGCCCCCGCTCGCGGCGTCGTCGGCCATCTCGTCGACGCGGTGGAGCAGCGTCGAGACCTCCCAGTCGGCGAGCCGGGCCATCGTCTGCCCGACCGCGCGGGTGAGGTTGACGCCCAGGTCGAAGTCGATCATCCCGGAGCGGACGACGCCGACCAGCGTCGCGAGCGCCTCGGTGTCGGCGTCGGTGTAGGCCGCCTCGAGGCCGTGCTCGGGGAAGCCGAGCGCGCGCCAGAGCCGGCGCGCCTCGTCGATCGTCACGCCCGTGCGCTCGACGACGTCCTGGGCGTTGAACGCCGGCGTCTGCCCGAGGATGGCGCGCTCGAGGTCGTCGGGGCCCGGGAGGTCGCCGGCGGGCCCGTCCTCGACCGGGTCAGACCCCGTCATTGCCACCCGAGCGGTCGTGGATCTGCTGGAGCAGGGCGTTGACCTTCCGCTGCGTCTCCTCGACGTGCGGGATGTCGTGCAGCTTGATCGTGCCGTGCGTGCTGGCGTCGGAGATCAGCAGCGTGCCGCAGCCGAGCATCCGGTCGATCGGGCCGAACTCGTAGGCGATGTCGCTGATCCGCGCCAGCGGCATGTCGTGGCCGCGGCGGACGATGACGCCGCTGCGGGTGATCAGCCGACGGTCGGTGAAGGTGTAGGTCGCCGTCATCCAGATGACCAGCGGCCGCAGGACGTACCAGACGACCAGCACCGCGACGACCGCCCAGACGACCCAGGCGAGGGTCTGGTTCCACTGGACCTGCACGTAGGTCGCGACGGCGAGCAGCACGACCAGCACGATGAGCGGCCAGATGATCGCCTTGACGTGCGTGCGGGTGTCGACGACGACGTTCTCCCCGTCGTTGAGGAGGCTGCGCGAGATGGCCACGCGCAGATCATGTCACTGATCGGTCGCCCGCACGTGAACCACGTCACCCGCGCCCACCGCGGTCTGGCCCGTCGGCCCGGTTACCACCAGCCGGCCGCTGCGGTCGACGCCGGTCGCCCGGCCGAGCAGGGAGTCGCCGGCGGGCAGCTCCACCCGCACCTCGCGGCCGACCGTCACGCAGGCGGCGGCGTACGACGAGGCGAGCCGGTCGCGGGCTTCCTCGCCGCCCGCCTGCCAGGCGTCGTAGGCCTCGACGAGCGCGCTCGCGAGATCGATGAGGACGGCGGTCCGGTCCGGATCGTGCCCGGCCGCGATGGCCAGCGAGGTCGCGGTCGGGACGGGCAGCTCCTCGGGGGTGAGCGAGACGTTGAGCCCGATGCCGATCACGGCCGCCGGCCCGGTCGGCGTGTCGACGCGCTCGACGAGGATGCCGACGATCTTCTTGCTCTCCCCGTCGGCACCGGCGAGCAGCACGTCGTTGGGCCACTTCACGCCCGCGTCGTACCCCGCGCCGCGCAGGGTCTTGGCGACCGTGTGCCCGGTCAGCAGCGGCAGCCACGGCCAGTCGGCGGCGGGCACGGTCGGGCGCAGCACCAGGGAGAAGAGCAGCGCGGAGCGCGGCGGGGTCGCCCAGCTGCGGTCGAGCCGGCCGCGGCCGGCGGTCTGGTGCTCGGCCACGACGAGCAGCCCCTCGGGGGCGCCGTCGCGGGCCCGCTGGGCCGCGACGGCGTTGGTCGAGGTCGCCTCCTCGAGCACCTCGATGCGCAGCGCGGGCGCCAACGCGTCCAAACGTGCGACGTCGAGTGATGGTCGTCTCATGGCGTCGGCGGTCACGGGCACTAGATTGACCCACGGTCCCAACCACCTGCCAGTGAGGAGCCCGATCGCATGAGCGCACAGCCCGGCGAAGGTACCGACGTCCCGACGGACCTCGACCTGCACACCACGGCGGGCAAGCTCGCCGATCTCGACCGCCGCCTCGACGAGGCCGTGCACGCGGGATCGGCCAAGGCGGTCGAGAAGCAGCACGCCAAGGGCCGCAAGACCGCCCGCGAGCGCATCGAGCTGCTCTTCGACGAGGGCTCTTTCGTCGAGCTCGACGAGCTGGCGCGGCACCGCTCCACGGCGTTCGGGCTGGAGAAGAACCGCCCCTACGGCGACGGCGTGATCACCGGCTACGGCACCATCGACGGCCGCCAGGTCTGCGTCTTCTCCCAGGACTTCACCGTCTTCGGCGGCTCGCTGGGCGAGGTCTACGGCGAGAAGATCACCAAGGTCATGGACCTCGCGATCAAGACCGGCTCCCCGATCATCGGCATCAACGAGGGCGCCGGCGCCCGCATCCAGGAGGGCGTGGTCTCGCTCGGCCTGTACGGCGAGATCTTCCGCCGCAACGTGCACGCCTCGGGCGTCATCCCGCAGATCTCGATGATCATGGGCTCCTGCGCCGGCGGGCACGTCTACTCCCCCGCGGTCACCGACTTCACGATCATGGTCGACGGCACCTCCAACATGTTCATCACCGGCCCCGACGTCATCAAGACCGTCACCGGCGAGGACGTCACGATGGAGGACCTCGGCGGCGCGCGCACCCACAACACCAAGTCCGGCAACGCCCACTACATGGGCTCGGACGAGGACGACGCGATCGAGTACGTCAAGGCGCTGCTGTCCTACCTGCCGCAGAACAACCTCGACGAGGCCCCGACGTACGACGAGGTCTCCGACACCGAGGTCAGCGACCTCGACCGGGCGCTGGACACGATCATCCCGGACTCCCCGAACCAGCCCTACGACATGCGCGACGTCATCACGACCGTCGTGGACGACGAGGAGTTCCTCGAGGTCCAGGAGCTCTTCGCTCCCAACATCGTGATCGGCTTCGGCCGAGTGGAGGGCCATCCGGTCGGCGTCGTGGCCAACCAGCCGATGCAGTTCGCCGGCACCCTCGACATCGACGCCTCGGAGAAGGCCGCGCGGTTCGTGCGCTTCTGCGATGCCTTCAACATCCCGGTGCTGACCTTCGTCGACGTGCCCGGCTTCCTGCCCGGCACCGACCAGGAGTGGAACGGCATCATCCGCCGCGGCGCCAAGCTCATCTACGCCTACGCCGAGGCCACGGTCCCGCTCGTCACGATCATCACCCGCAAGGCCTACGGCGGCGCCTACGACGTCATGGGCTCCAAGCACCTCGGCGCCGACATCAACCTCGCCTGGCCGACCGCCCAGATCGCGGTCATGGGTGCCCAGGGTGCGGCCAACATCGTCCACCGCAAGACCCTGAAGAAGGTCGCCGACGACGGTGGCGACGTCGAGGCCAAGCGCGCCGAGCTCATCGAGGAGTACGAGACGACGCTCGCCAACCCCTACATCGCCGCCGAGCGCGGCTACGTCGACGCGGTGATCTCGCCCCACGAGACCCGCGTCGAGGTCGTCCGCGCGCTGCGCCTGCTCCGCTCCAAGCGGGAGACGCTGCCGGCCAAGAAGCACGGGAACATCCCCCTCTGATGGCCACCGTGAGCGGGGCCGAGCAGCAGCCCGTGCTGCGCGTGGTCAAGGGTGACGCGACGCCCGAGGAGATCGCCGCGATCGTCGCGGTGGTCGCCTCGCTGCAGGCGCCGCCGGCCGCCCCGAAGCGTCGCCGGCCCGCCTGGAGCGCGCCGGAGCGCGGCGTACGACGGGCCCTCGCGCACGGCCCCGGCGGGTGGCGCGCCAGCGGTCTCCCCCGCTGACCCAGCGGGTCGCGGCGCGCCCGGTTCGGGGCGGCTACTGGTCCAGACCGCCGCGCGGCGTCCATAATTAGGGCAATCTTTGAGGTACGCCGTGGGTCGCCTTGAGGTCACGTCCCGAGACTGGACGTGACGCAGAGTGGTCGCTCGGTGCGACCCGCACACCTGGGGGAACCTGAACCGTGGATGCCAACGAGATGCAGGGTGGTTACCCGCCGTACACGCCGCCCGTGAGCGGTGCCGGCGACCTCGCCGAGCCCTACGCCGACCCGTACATCCGGCTCGCCGACCCGGCGATGGCCGACTACGAGGACCGCTACCACGAGGCGGTCGAGGACCTCCCGACGTACCGACCGACGGTCGGCTGCATCATCCCGGCGTACAACGAGGCCGAGACCATCGCCGGTGTGCTCGACTCGCTGCTGCAGCAGACCCGGCTGCCCGACGCGATCCACGTCATCATCAACAACACCTCCGACGACTCCGTCGAGATCGCCAGCCACTACGCCGGCCCGCACACCCGGATGACGCCGACCGGCGAGCAGAGCACGGTCATCTACGTCCACGACATCGGCAAGAACCCCGACAAGAAGGTCGGCGCGCTCAACTACGGCTACTCGCTGGTCGAGACGATGGACTACCTCCTCGGCGTCGACGGCGACACCACCCCGGAGCCGGACGCGATCCAGCACCTGGTCGACGAGATCTCCAGCGACGACCGGATCGGCGGCATCTCCGCGATCTACTCGATCGACGACAGCGCCCTCGACGGCTGGATGGCGAAGTTCCTCATCGCCGGCCAGCGCGCGCAGTTCTCGGCGTTCAACATGCAGAACCTCCTCAAGGGCCGCAACATGGCGGTCCTCGGCGGCCAGTTCTCGATCTTCTCGACGCAGGCGCTGCGCGACGTGCTGAAGGACAGCCACCAGCGCACCCCGTGGGTCAACGACAGCGAGGTCGAGGACTCCCTCCTCTCGCTGCAGATCAAGAGCGCCGGCTACCTCACCAAGATCTCCGCCCGGGCCCGCGCCCACGTCGGCGGCATGGACACGCTGCGCTCGCTCGACGCGCAGCAGGTCAAGTGGAACTTCGGCGCCATCGACCTGATGTGGCCCGGCCAGCGCGGCGACACCCGCGGCCAACCGTTCCACCCCAACCTGCGCCTGCGCTGGTTCGAGCACATGTCGATGGTCATCAACATCACCACCCGCGTGCTGTTCGTGCTGCTGCTCGCCGGGTCGCTCAACATCCACGCCTTCGTGTTCAGCCCGTGGTGGCTGATCCCGCCGTTCGCGGCGATCTGGCTGAACTTCCGGGTCGCGCGGTCGATGGAGTTCGTCAACCGGCGCGACTACCTCTTCGCGCTGCTGATCGTGCCGGCCGAGTCGTACATGGTGATCCGGATGGGTCACTTCATCCGCGCCTGGCTGAAGTTCTTCAGCCGCCAGCAGACCGACAACTGGGCCGCGCAGGCGAAGGCCGAGCGCGGCAAGGGCGTCGCGTGGATGTATCCCTACCTGGCGTTCGTGCTGTTCTTCGCGGTCTGCGCCGCCGTCTGGCTGCAGGTGCCGATCGGCGTCCGCTCCGACATCCTCGCGGTGTGCTGGCCGATCCTCGGCGTCATCACCGTGCTGCAGACCGCCTGGATGATCCTCAAGTCCATGAAGCGCTACCGCGGCTTCAAGGCCTGACCTGTCGATGCCCGTCCCCTCCCCCGAGCTCGAGGAGTTCCGCATGCCCCGCACCCCCCGTCTGCGTCCGTCCCGGACCAGGACGCGGCTCGCCACCGGCGTCGTCAGCCTGGTGGCCGCGGTCGGCATGGTCAGCGGCTGCTCGGTCTTCGACGGCCTGACCAGCTCCGACGACTCGACGCCGACGCCGAGCGCCACGCCGACCGAGGGCGCGACGCCGATCGACTCGCAGTTCACCGACGACGGGACCTTCCAGTCCCACATCAACCGCAACAACCTCGACTTCGTCTACACGCTCTACCCGACCAAGTCGACGCCGCGGACGAACGAGTGGTACCCGAAGGGCCGCAAGTACTTCTCCTTCACCTTCCAGGCCTACGACCTCGACCAGGACATCCGGGACCCGTTCTCCACCAAGCGCAAGGTCTACCTGCAGCGGATCCAGGTCTCGTCCGAGGTGCTCACCTACGACGGCTCGAACGTCGCCCAGCAGCCCTACCAGCTCGACGCGATCGCCAAGAACGTCACCTTCGACCCCGAGCCGGTCAGCACCAAGTACGGCATGCTCATCACCTCGCCCAAGGGCGCCTTCGAGCTGCGCAACCAGGCGATCAAGCCGACGCCCAAGAACACCAAGGGCATCGTGCTCACCTTCACGGCCACCGTCTACGCGCAGACCCGCCCGGGCAGCTCGGCGTACGAGAAGAAGGTGATCAGCCAGAAGGTGCCGATCGCGATCTTCTCCTCCAACAAGCCGACCCAGGCCCAGTCGATCCCCGTCGACGCCAACTGACGTCGAGTCGGGGTTTTCCGCGCCGCGAGTGGAGGGTTTCGGCGGGCCGAGTCGAGGGGTTTCGTGCGTCACCACCGTCGCGGAGAGTACGGCGTGACCGCTCGCAGGTGCAGCGCGTCGCGGAGCTGGCCGATCCAGCGGTCGAGACGAACGTCGGTGAAGTCGCCGCACTTCACGACGATCACGATCCAGCCGAGCGCGCGCAGATCACGACGACGCGCCTCGTCACGCTCCTGTTGCTCCCGCGTGCGGTCATGGTCCTCGAATCCGTCGTACTCGACGCACACCAGGGAGTCCGGGTAGGCGAAGTCCAGGCGGTAGCTGATCCCGACGTCGATCTCGACCCACACCTGGGGCTCGGGCAGCGGGAGGCCACGGGCGCCGATCTCCAGGTAGACCCACGACTCGCGCGGCGACTCGTGGCGGGGATCCACGAAGGCGACGAGCTCCCGCAGCTGGACGACGCCGCGCCGACCGCGATAGCGGCCGATCGATCGCAGGTAGTCCTGCCGGGTCAGCCCGAACGTGCGGGCGAACGCGTTGAGCGCGGCGTAGGCCTCGCGTCGACGCAGGCAGCAGCCCAGGTCCAGGGCAGTCCGCAGCGGCGTGGTCACCCGCAGCCCCTGCACGTTCGTGACGTCGGCGGGGAGCAGGTCCCGAGAGCGTCCGTCGACCCCGGTCAGCGACGTCGGCCGACGCCCCCGAAGAGCGCAGGTCTCGAGCGGCGGGAGGTCGGTGAGCTCGGCCGACGTGTGGACGTCCACGCCGTGGAGCCAGGCCGCCGTACGGTCGGTGATCACGTGGTGCGGCCTGACGACCCTCGCGAGACATCTCGCTCGGAAGTCGAGCGTGTCCGGGACGTCGGCCTCCGCGAACACACCGCGCAGCACCCGGCGCACCTCGCCCGCGGCGAGAGCACCCCGACGTGCGGACTCAGAGATGTCCTGCTCTCGGAGGTCGGCCAGGGTGAAGGGACTCGGGGGCCACGAGATCGTCATGACACGAGCGTCGCGATCCGCGGACGGTCACGCTCGCGGCACCGGAATCACCTGGGGACAACGCCGGATCAGCACATCCTGTGCACGGAAAGTGGTCCACCGACCCGCTGAAACCCGCAGCTCGACCCGCGGAAAACCTCGACTCGACGGTCAGGCGGCCTCGGCGAGCCGGTAGCCGACGCCGCGGACCGTCTCGATGAACTTCGGGGTGGTGGCGTCGTCGCCGATCTTGCGGCGCAGGTTGGCGATGTGCACCTCGACGGAGCGCTTGTCGGCCTCGTTGACGAAGTAGGACGTGACGTACTGCTGCCCGCGCATGGTCAGCACCAGGTCGGCCTTGCTGCGCACCCGCCGGCCGGTGCTCAGCAGCGAGGCGAGCAGGTCGAACTCGGTGCGGGTCAGGTCGACGACGCCGCCGTTGACGGTCACGACGCGGGTGTCGACGCTCAGGGCGAGGCCGTTGAAGCGCATCCAGCCGCCCTCCTGGGCGGCCGACTGGTGCTGCGGCTGCGGCGGGACCGGCTGGGTCGACACCGGCGCGTAGTGGGCCGGCTGCGCGGGCTGCTGGACCGGCGGCTGCTGCACGGGCGGCTGCTGGACCGGCGGCTGCGGCTGGGCCACGGGCTGCGGAGCCTGCGGCACGACCGGCTGCTGGACCGGCTGCTGGACCGGCGGGGCGGGCTGCTGGACCGGCTGCTGCGGGGCCGCCGGCTGCTGGTGGATCGCCGGCAGCGGCGAGCCGCCGGCGGCCAGGTCACGCGCCGCGGCGGCGGCCCACGACTCCTCGGCGGGCGCGGCGGCGGGCTGCTCGGCGTCCTGCTCCCCCTCGGCCCAGCCGCTCGGCTGCTCCATCCGGGTGCGCGGCCGCCGCAGCATCGAGTCGGCGCGGGCGCGCAGCTCGCGCGGCCGGAACGGCTTGACGAGGTAGTCGTCCGCGCCGGCCTCGAAGCCCTGGACGACGTCGATCTCGTCCGCGAGCGCGGTGATCATGATCAGGTAGGTGCTGCTGAACTCCCGCAGCCGCTTGGCGACCGCGAAGCCGTCCATGCCCGGCATGTTGACGTCGAGGGTGGTGATCAGCGGGTTGTGCGCACGCACCGCCTCCACGCCGTCAGGTCCGTTCTCGGTCACCACCGTCCGGAAACCGGACTGCGTGAGCACGATGTCGATCAGATCTCGCACATCGGGGTCGTCCTCGATGATCACCGCGACCCAGTCGTTGCCGGCCTCCATGTGCGGAACCCTATCCAATCCGGGACGGACTCTCACCAACCGGACGCGGTCGCGAGCTCCATCGTGCGCTCGGGCCAGAACTGGCCGGCGGCCGGGCCGCCGTGGCAGTCGCCGTCGCTCTCCCCCGGCGGCTTGATCCACAGGTAGGCGTCCAGCGAGCCCTGACCGCTCACCGACGCGGGCTCCGTGCCGAACGCCCGGTCGGGCGGGTTGCACCACTCGTCGGTCGCCCCGAAGCCGTTGCGGCCGGTGTCGATGACGTAGTGGGCGCCTCCGACCAGCGAGCTCAGCTGCTCGGCGTACGCCTGCTCGTCGGCGTCGCTCTGGAAGTTCGAGACGTTGGTCGAGAAGCCGCGGACCTCGGCGACGCCGGCGGCCTCGAGCAGGTCGGCGATCTTCTGCGGGTCGATCCAGTGGGAGTGGCCGCCGTCGATGTACGTCGTCACCCCGGCCGCGGCCAGCCGGTCGGCGGCGTCCGAGATCAGCGTGACCCGCTGGTCGCGGTCGCCGCAGTCGAGCAGGGAGGCGAGGGCGTCCGGCTCGAGGATCGCGGACACGGGCACGCTCGCGGCGCCGGCGGCCTTCGCGATCTCGCCGACCCAGGGGCCGTACTCGTCCGCGGACAGGCCGCCGGCCGAGTGGCCACCGCTGCAGTCACGGTCGGGGATGCCGTAGACGACGAAGGTCGGCACCTCCCCGGCGGCCGAGGCGCCGTCGACGATCGAGGTCACGTAGCCCGCGACCGAGCCGGGCGGGTACTCCTCGGGGGTCAGCCAGATGCCCTGCGGGATCTCGGCGAGCCGGGTGAAGACCTGCTCACGGTCCGTCTCGCCGGCCTTCTTCGCGGCCGCGGCCGCCTGGGCGACCTTCGAGGTCGGGTCGGCGTAGCCCGAGCGGTCGGCGTAGGGGTTGATCGTCTGCGCCGCAGCACCGCCGGCCCCGCCTCCGGAGCTCGCGCCGTCCGAGCCGGAGCCGTCGGAGCCGCTCGACCCGCAGCCGGCCAGCGCGAGGACCCCGGCGAGGGTGAGGGCAGCCAGCGATCGGCCCGGGACGCGACGGAGAGGCACCGCGCCATTCTGCCCGAGGCGCGGTGCCTCTCCGGTCGCCGACCCGCGGGTCAGGACCTGCTGCGCGACCGTCCGGGAGCGAACAGGCTCGCGACCGCGGCGACCGCGACGGCGCCCGCACCGGTGAGCAGGGCCGGACCGATCGCGCCGTCGTACCCGACCGGCGTGATCTCGCCGCCGTTGCCGAGGAAGACCGCGACGAGGACGGCGATGCCGAGCGCGACGCCGAACTCCCGGATGGTCGAGTTGGCCGAGCTGGCGACGGCGAAGTCGGTGTCCGGCAGCCCGTCGAGCACCATGGAGGCGCCGGGCGCGAAGACCAGGCCCATGCCGACGCCGGCGAGCACGAGCGGCACCAGGAAGGACGAGTACGCCGAGCCGTTCTCGGTGATCACCGCGAACCAGACCAGCGAGACCGTCTGGAGGACCAGGCCGACGAAGAGCAGCGTCCGGTAGCCGAGCCGGCCCACGAGCGCCCCGGCGATCGGGGCCACGACCATCGGGGCCGCCGTCCACGGGAGCGTCCGCACCCCGGCCTCGAGCGGCGTGTAGCCCTGGACGACCTGGAGGTACTGCGCGAGCAGGAAGACGGTGCCGAACATGCCGAGGGTGAACATCAGGAAGATGACGTTGGCGACCGCGAACTTGCGGGCCCGGAAGAGCCGCAGCGGGAGCACGGCGTAGGAGCGACCGCGGGCCCACAGGACGTACGCCGGGAGCAGCAGGCCGGCCAGCACCAGCGGGACGACCACGCGCGGGTCGCTCCAGCCGTCGTCGTTGCCGTGGACGATGCCCCAGATGCCGAGGAACACGGCACCGCCGAGCAGCAGCACGCCGACCGGGTCGAGCTTCTGCCAGGCGCCCTTCGACTCCGAGATCGCGACCAGGATGAGCGGGAACGCGACCAGGGCGACCGGGACGTTGAGCCAGAAGATGGCCTGCCAGCTGACGCCCTCGACGACGGCGCCGCCGATGACCGGACCGAGCGCGACACCGAGGCCGCTGACGCCGCCCCAGATGCCGATGGCGGCGGCCCGCATGGCCGGCGGCACCGCGGCCGCGAGCAGGGTCAGCGAGAGCGGCATGATCGCCGCCGCGCCGAGGCCCTGCACGGCGCGGGCCGCGATCAGCGCCTCGGAGGTGGTGCTCAGCGCCGAGGCGATCGAGGCGATCGTGAAGACGGTGATGCCGACCAGCATCATCCGGCGCCGGCCGAGCCGGTCACCGAGCGTCGCGGCCGGGAGCATGAAGGTCGCGAAGGTCAGCGTGTAGGCGTTCATGAACCACGACAGCTGACCGACGGTCGAGCCGAGGTCGCCCTGGATCACCGGCAGCGCGCTGGTCATCACGAGGTTGTCGAGGGTGGCCATGAACATCGGGAGGGAGGCCGCGACGATCGCGACCCACACAGGGACGTGGCGACGTCGGACCGCGGGCAGGTCCGGGCCAGCGACCCGGGGCTCGTCGAGAGTGGTCATCGGGATTCTCCATCGAGGAAGGCATCGAATGATTACTTGCGTCTCGACAGTAAGTAATCGACTGATAACATGTCAACCATGAGCGCCGAGAAAGTCACCCGGATGTCCGCCGACGACCGCCGCGAGCTGATCCTCGCCGCGGCGACCCGGGCCTTCGCGCAGGGCGGCTACCACGGCACCAGCACCGACGCGGTGGCCAAGGAGGCCGGCGTCTCGCAGCCGTACGTCGTCCGCATGTTCGGCACCAAGCTCGACCTCTTCCTCGAGGTCTTCGAGCACGCGGTGCACCGGATCAAGGCGGCCTTCGAGGAGGTCCTCGACGCGGGCCCCTTCGACCCCGAGAGCGAGGACGACAAGGCCCGGATGGGCCTCGCCTACACCGAGCTGCTGCGCGACCAGGACTTCCTGCAGGTGATGATGCACGGCTTCTCCAGCGGCGGCGTTCCGGAGATCGGCGCGGCCGCGCGGCGCTGCATGGGCGAGGTCTTCGCCACCATCCAGCGCACGGGATGGAGCGACGAGCAGGCCCGCGACTTCGTCGCCTACGGGATGCTGCTCAACGTGATGCTCTCGCTCCGCGCCCCCGAGAACCTCAAGCCCGGAGACCCGCTGACCGTGCTGGCGGTCTGCGCGTTCGGCGAGGACCTCGAGGTGCTTCAATCGCTGGCGTGACCGTCCCCGCCGCGACCCTGGTCCTCGCCTCCCAGTCCCCCGCCCGGCTCCAGACCCTGCGCAACGCCGGGGTCGAGCCGGTCGTGATCGTCTCCGGCGTCGACGAGTCGCAGCTCGACGGGCTGCCGCCGGCCGAGCTCGCGCTCCAGCTCGCCGAGCTCAAGTGCGCGGCGGTCGCGGCCCGCGAGGACGTGCCGGCCGGCGCCCTGGTGCTCGGCTGCGACTCCGTGCTCGACCTGGACGGCGAGGCGCTCGGCAAGCCCGGAGACCCGGAGACCGCGACCCGGCGCTGGCAGGAGATGCGCGGCCGCTCCGCCGTGCTCCGCACCGGCCACGCGCTGCGCGACACCGCGACCGGGCGGGTCGCGGCGGCGACCGCCTCCACGACCGTCCGCTTCGCCGAGGTGACCGACGCCGAGATCGCGGCGTACGTCGCCACCGGCGAGCCGCTGGTCGTCGCGGGCGCCTTCACCGTCGACGGGCTCGGCGGCGCGTTCGTGACCGGGATCGAGGGCGACCACCACAACGTGGTCGGCGTCAGTCTCCCGCTGCTCCGGGACCTGGTCGCGGAGCTCGGCCATGCGTGGACGAGCCTGTGGGCTCCCCGTCCGTCCCCCTGATCTCCGGACCGACGTCGGCCGGCTCCTCAAGGGGCTCCACGCGCTGGAGCTCGCTCATCTCGAAGACCTGCATCGGGTGCTGGCGCAGCTCGGCGAGCACGACCGGGCGCCGGAAGACCAGGGTCCGGAAGAGGTAGAACCGCGCGACCATCCCGAGGAACAGCCCGATCACGTTCGCGGAGATGTTGTCGGACCAGGGGTCGTCGACGTGGATGACGTTGCGGCTGATCCACAGGCAGGCGATCGGGATCAGCATGGTGACCAGGTTGATGACCACGAACATGAGCCGCCCGCCGTCGGCGGTCCGCGGCGGGCGGTCCTTGAAGACCCAGGTGCGGCTGCCGCGGTAGCTCACGGCCATGCCGATCAGGTTGGCGATCACGAACGCCAGGTAGGGATGGTTCGAGAGCGGGGCGTCCCAGCTGGCGTGGAAGCCGTGGACCAGGAAGTTGAAGATCAGGAACGCGACGATCGTGGCGAGGCCACCGACCGCGAGAAACCGGTAGGCCTCGGTGAGGATCCGATGCCACCGGCCGTTCGCCATGTGGACAGGCTAACTGTTCGCTGTGGTCAGTCTCGTAGGGACGGTCCCCGGACGACCTTGATGTTGAAGTCGGAGCCTCCGAGCGCGACCGCCGTCCGGATCCAGAGCGCGAGGAACATCTCCGGCCCCCGCGCGGTCTCGAGGCCGCCGAGGTCGATGACGTCCGTGTGACCCATCGACCGGAGCAGGTCCGTCACGGTCGCCTTCGCCTCGGCGTCGTCGCCGGAGACGAAGACCGAGGTGTCCTCGCCCAGCGAGGCGGGGTCGACCATGAGCGCGTTGTTCATCGTGTTGAGCGACTTCACGACCCGGGCCCTGGGATGGGCACGCTGCACCTGCTCGGCCAAGGAGTCGTCGTCCTTGACGAAGAGCCGCGGCGGGAAGCCCTGGCTGTGGTCGAGCGGGTTCGAGAGGTCCAGGAGCACCCGGCCGTCGAGGTCGTCACCCACCAGCGCGAGGTTGGCGAGCACGACGTCGCCGCCGAGCGCGTTGACGACCAGGTCGGCGCCGGCGGCCGAGCCGGCGAACGCCGCCAGCCGTACGCCGGGGTGCGTGTCCGCCCAGGCGGCGTGCTCGTCGCGAGCGGCGGTCGCCGCCGGGTCGCGGGTGGCCATCGTGACGTCGTGGCCCAGGTCGTCGAGGCGGCCGGCGACCGCGCGGCCCACGCCGCCGGTGCCGAGCACGGTGATCTTCATGCTGGCGAGGCTAGGACCTCAAGCATGGTTGAGGTCAACGCCACAGAGAGATGCCGGAGGGACGGGCTACTCGACCGGCAGGCCGAGCCCGCGCGCGATCAGCATCCGCTGCACCTCCGAGGTGCCCTCGCCGATCTCGAGCACCTTGGCGTCGCGGTAGAAGCGGGCGACGGGGTACTCCTCCATGAAGCCGTAGCCGCCGAAGACCTGGGTGGCGATCCGGGTGGCCGTCACCGCGGACTCGGTCGCGTAGAGCTTGGCGACCGCCGCCGCCTGCTTGAAGTCCTTCATCGGGGCGCCTCCCCCGTCACGCATGCCGTCCTTCATCGCGGCCGCCCGGTAGGTCAGCAGCCGCGACGCGTGCAGCATCACCTCGAGGTCGGCCACCTGGAAGGCGACGCCCTGCTTGCGGCCGATCGGGCCGCCGAAGGTCTGCCGCTCCCCGGCGTACGCGAGGCTCATGTCGAGGCAGGCCTGGATGCAGCCGACGGCCAGTGCGGCGATCGCGACGCGGCCGTCGTCGAGGGTGGCGAGGAACTGCGCGTAGCCGCGGCCGCGCTCGCCGAGCAGGTGGGACTCGGCGACGCGGACGTCCTCGAAGGACAGCGGGTGGGTGTCGGAGGCGTGCCAGCCGAGCTTGTCGTAGGCCTTCTCGGCGGTGAAGCCGGGCGTGCCGCTCGGGACGATGATCGTGCTGATCTCGGCCGAGCCGTTCTCGCGCGTGCCGGTGCGCGCGGTGACGGTGACCAGGCTGGTGATCTCCGAGCCGGAGTTGGTGATGAACTGCTTGGCGCCGTTGACGACCCACTCGCCGTTCTCCAGCAGCGCCCGGGTCTTGGTCGCGCCGGCGTCGGAGCCGGCGCCCGGCTCGGTGAGGCCGAAGCCCGCCAGCCGCTCCCCCGCGACCAGGTCGGGCAGCCAGGTCCGGCGCTGCTCGTCGGTGCCGTAGGTGAGGATCGGGTTGATGCCGAGGCCGACCGCCGCCTCCAGCGTGATGCCCATCGACTGGTCGACGCGGCCGACCTCCTCGATCGCCACGCACAGGCTGGTGAAGTCGCCGTCCTCGCCCGCGCCGCCGTACTCCTCGGGCGCGGTGAGGCCGAAGAGGCCGAGCGACCCCATCTTGCGGACCACGTCGACCGGGAAGTGGTGGTCGCGGTCCCACTGCGCGGCGTGCGGGGCGATCTCGGCCTCGGCGAAGTCGCGGACGCTGCGGCGGAACTCCTCGTGCTCGCGGGAGAGCTCGTACGGCTGGGTCATGCCCGCACCCTAACCGCTCTGGTTAGCGGTTGTTAACCACCGAGCACGAGGCCGAGCCCGAGCAGGTCCGCGGTGAGGTCGACGAGGTGGTCCTCCGAGATGCCCGGCGGCGGGTCGAGGGCGATCCGCAGGCAGGTGCTGAGCGCGACGCCCATCGCGAGGTAGATCCGCGCGTCCGCCTCGGCCGGCTCGAGGTGCGGGGCGTGGGTGGCGACGAACATCCGGGTGAAGTGCGCGAGCTGGCGCTCGACCTCGGGCAGCACGTTGCCCTGGGCACCCAGCGGCACCTCGTCCACGAGGGCGGTCATCAGAGCCCGGTGCCGCTGGAGCGAGCCGACGAGGGTGGTGAGCACGCGGTGGACGGCGTCGCGGGTCGGCAGCGACACCGCCCGGCTCATCGCCTCGGTCAGGTCGGCCATCACGTCGGCGGTGCAGCGGGTGCGCAGCTCGGCGATGATCTCGTCCTTGTCGCCGAAGTAGCGGTAGAGCGACCCGACGCTGACGCCGGCCTCGGTCGCGACCCGGTTGGTGCTCATCCCGGCGTACCCGCGGGTGGCCAGGACGCGAGTGGCCGCCTCCAGGATGCGGTCGACCATCTCCCGCGACCGCGCCTGGACCGGGCGCCGGCGACCGGTCACCGCGTGCTCCCGATGACGGCCCCGGAACGCGAGTAGAACATGAGCATTTGCTCACTTTATCGTCGAGCCATGAGCACCGCACCGCTCAGCGAGCCCACCACCGTCCCGACCCGCTTCGGCTCCGCCAGGCCGTGGTCCGAGCGCGCGGCGCGCGGGCTGCGGATCACGGCCGGCCCCGGCGCCGAGCCCACGGCCGGCGAGATCCGCGCGCTCCAGGAGGGCCTGCTGCGCCGCGACGAGCCGGCGGCCGCCGTGGCCCGCGCCGTCCGCGAGGACCGCACCCTCACCATGCGCGAGGTGCACGCGGCCCTCGCCATCGGAGAGGCTCCCGGACCGGGTCCGCTGCTGGACCTCTTCGACGAGGTCGCGCGGAGGCCCGACTGGGTCGACGACGACCTGCTCGCGCGGGGCGCCCGCGCCTGCCGGTCGTACGGCGCGGATGCCGGGGTCGTGCTCGCCTACGGGTCGCTGCTCGGCGGCTACCGCACCTCGGCCGCGGTCGAGCCGCTCGTGCGCACCGGGCGGCTCACCGGCGGCGAGACGCTGCGCCGGATCGGCGAGACCACGACCTGGTGGCGCGCGGTGACCGCGCCGGGCGGCCTCGCGCCCGGCGGTGAGGGCGTCCGACTCAGCCTGCACGTGCGGGTGATGCACGCCTTCGTCAACCACTGGCTCGAGCACGACGCCACCTGGCCGCTGGAGGAGAAGGGGGTGCCGGTCAACCAGTACGACCAGGCCTCGACGCTCGGGGTCTTCTCGACCAGCTTCCTGCTCCACCTGCGGCTGCTCGGCGTCCGCGTCTCCCGCGCGGACTCGGCGGCCGTCATGCACCTGTGGTCGTACGTCGGGTGGCTGATGGGCGTCGACGAGGAGTGGCTCCCGCGCACCGAGCGCCAGGGCCGGCGGCTGCTCTACCACTTCCTCGCCCACGACCCCGCGCCCGACGACGCCAGTCGCGAGCTCGCCCGCGCGCTCGTGCACATGGCCGACCACGCCCCGGTCTCGACGGCGCGGCGTACGTGGGAGCGCGAGCGGGCGCTGTCCGCCGGCACCTGGCTGCTCGGCCCGGCCGCGATGCGCGACCTCGGGCTCCCCCGCCGGGTGCCGTGGTACGGCGCGGCGCGGGTCGCCCGCAACCTGCTCTGGAGCCAGCTCGTCGGCCGGCTGCCCGGCGGCCAGGACGTGCTGGTGCGCCGCGGCGACCGCGCGTTCGAGCGCCAGGTCGCCCGGTGGTACGCCGGCAGCTCGCCCGAGGTGCCGGCGGCCGGCCAGAACGCCTAGAGCTCGGCCTCGGCGGCGCGGGCCAGCCGCTCGTCGCGGCGCCGCTCGAGCTCGGCCACGATCGCGGCCGCCTCGGTCTCGAGGACGGCGACGTCCTCGGCGGTGAAGTCGCGCGGCGCCAGGTCGATCACGCAGCAGTTGCCGAGCACCTCCCCCGCCGAGGTGAGCAGCGGCGCGCCGGCGTAGGCCCGCACCCCGTCGTGGACGGAGGTCGGATTGAGCCGGTGCACGGCGCTGTCGTGGGTGTCGGGCACCACGAAGGACTCCTTGGTCCGCACGCTGGTCGCGCAGAAGGACCACTCGATCGGGTTGCCGGCCGCCTCGGCGATCCAGCTGCCGCGGCCGCCGTAGCTGCCGACGAGGCACTGCGCGCTGCCGAGCACGATGCTGACCCCGCCGAGCGCGGCGCCGAGACGCTGCGCGACGCGACTGGCGGCCTGGTCGAGCTCGACCCGGAGCTCCGGGGCGAAGGGGTCCAGTGCCAGGAGCTCCGCGATCCGCTCGGGGCGGGGCGCTCGGCCCTTGAGGAGCGTGTCCAGGGCGACCCGCGCCCAGTCCCAGGCCGGCGCGGGGCCGCTGCTGCCGCGCGCCGCGATGGCCCGGTACGTCGCGATCCGCACTCCCATCGACCGGCCCACGAGCCCGGCCGCCCCGCCCATGTCGACCAGGGCCGCGGCGATGCGGCTCAGGTCGTCGAGGCCGGGGTGGGTGGTGTCCGACGGGACGCCGGCCCGGTCGCAGGCCTCGGCCCAGGTCGGGAGCACGGGGTCGGTGGTCCCCATCCACAGGTCGTGGCGGAGGTCGTCACCGGTCGGTGCGTGGAGGCCGTGGCTGCGGAGCTTGCTGGTCAGTTCCGAGCTACTGACAGCGGTCATGATGAGTTGTCCCTACTTCACGTCGGTCGACATCAGGCCGCCGCGGGCTCGACGACCGGACGCAGCGCGCCGGCGAGGCCGAGGGCGGCGGCCAGGTCCTGCAGGTCGAGGGCCGGCACGAGGCGGGAGCCGCCCGCCAGCCGCACGAGCGGAGCGTCCTGGACGGCGTGGGCGAGCTCCCCGCTCACCCGACGGTGGTCGGGGTCGGTCCACTCCAGCGGCTCGATGCCACCCAGGGAGTCGACCGCGAGGGCGACCCGCTCCTCGCCGAGCTCGACGAGCAGCAGGCAGGAGGACGGGCCACGCTGCCCGGGCTCCTGGCCAAGGACCCGCGCGAGCGGGACCACGGGGACGGTCCGGCCCCGGTGCACGAGGAAGCCGGCGACGTGCTTGACGGGCGAGGGTGTCAGCGCCTCGGCGTACGGCAGGATCTCCACGACCTGCTCCAGCGGGGACGCGAGCGCGACCCCCGCGGTGTAGGTGAGGTACGCCGGACCACCGGTCGCTCCGGCGGCCCCACGGGTGAGCACGTCGACGAGCTCGCCGCCGGCGTCCGTGGCCACGGCGAGCTCGACGTTCACGGAGGCGAGCGCGAGGAGCGACGGCTCGGCGCGCAGGCCGGCGCCGTCGACCACCAGGCACGCGCCGGACCCGACCTCGATCGCGCCGCGCACCAGGTCCGGACGGTGGTGGGCGAAGCCGGGGACCGGCAGCACGCCGTCCCCCGCGGTGCGCAGCTCGACCAGGTCGGTGACAGCCAGGACGACGTAGCCCGGGCCGAGGTCGAGCACCACGCCGGAGCGCACGTCGTCCTCGCCGAGCGGCGGCGTCCCGACCAGGGTCATCGGGTCGACCACCGGGACCTCGCGTCCGGCGTACGACGTGACGCCCAGGCAGTCCCCGCTGGTCAGCATGGAGCGGCGTACGTCGGTCAGTGGGATCGTCGTGTGGATCGAGGCGACCTCCAGGGCGAGGACCTGGTCGCCGCAGCGGACCAGGGTCAGGCTCTCCCCGCGACCGGTGCCGGTGCCGTGGACGGCGACGGCGGCCGGCTGCTCCGCGACCCGCGGGATGCCCGGCAGGGCGTGCAGGTGGGCGGCGGCGAGGACGCTGACCGGTCGGGCCGGGTCCTCGTGCTGGAAGGCGTGCGAGACGAGCAGCTCGCCGTGGGCCGTCGAGAGCTCGACGAGGTCGGCGTCGGGCACCCGGGTCACCCCGAGCACCCGGTCGACGACGAGGCCGACGACGTGGTGGTCGTGCGCCACGACGACGACCACCTGGTCGGCGGGCGGCGTGTCGGCCAGGCCGAGCAGCGGGCGCAGGTCGATGACGGGCAGCACCATCGAGCGCAGCCCCATCGCCCCGACCAGCCCGGTCGTGGCGACCGGGAGCGGGGTCAGCCGCTCCGGCCGCGGGACGACCTCCCGCAGCGCCGACAGCGGCAGGGCGAGGTCGAGCTCGCCGAGCTGCAGCAGCCCGTAGACGGGATCGGTCGGCACGGCGTCACGCCTCGGTGGTGGCGGAGGCGAGCTGGTCGATCAGGCTGTTGACCTGTTCGGAGGCCTCCTGCTGCACGCGGGTCGACGCGGAGATCGTCCGGATCGCCTCGTTGGTCCGCGACACGCTGGTCACGATCCGCTCGAAGGCGACCTCGGCCCGCTGCGAGACCGCGGAGCCCTGGTCGACCCGGTCGGCCGACTCCTCGATGAGGCGCCCGATCTGCTGGGCCGCCTCGAAGGAGCGCTCGGCGAGCTTGCGCACCTCGCCGGCGACGATCGAGAAGCCGACGCCGTGCTCACCGGCCCGTGCCGCCTCGATCGAGGCGTTGAAGGCGAGCAGGTTGGTCTGGCCGGCGATCTCGCCGATCACCTTGACGATGTCGCTGATCGCGGTCGACGACTTCTGGATCAGCGAGATGGCCTCGATCGAGGCGCGCAGCGCCTCGACGCCCTGCTCGGCGTTCGAGTGGGTCTCGGCGGCCAGCTCGGTCGCGGTGCGCGACTGGGTCGCGATCTCGGTGATCGAGCCGGCGAGCTCACGCACCGAGGAGGTCATCTGGCGGGTGCCGTCGTCGATGCGCTGCTCGCGCTCGACCTCGGGCGTCACGTCGTAGGCGTACTTGATCACCTTGGCGACGTTGCCGCGCAGGTCGAGGACGGGGTTGTAGGTCGCCTGGATGTAGACGTCGCGGCCGTACTTGCCCTTGCGGTGGAAGCGGCCGGCGATGACCTCGCCCTTGCTCAGCCGCAGCCAGAAGTCGCGGTACTCGGCGGAGCGGGTGTACTCCTCGGAGCAGAACATGCTGTGGTGCTGGCCGACGATCTCGCGCAGCGAGTAGCCGATGGTGCGCAGGAAGTTCTCGTTGGCGTCGAGCACGATCCCCTCGAGGTCGAACTCGATGACCGCCTGGGCGCGGTCGACCGCGTCGACGCGGGCCACGATCTCGGCGTTCGCCTGCTTGGCGGCCGTGATGTCGGTCGCGAACTTCACGACCTTGGTCGGCGCGCCCTTGGCGTCGAGGATCGGGTTGTACGTCGCCTGCAGCCACACCTCGCGGGCGCCCTTGCCGAGGCGGCGGTACTCGCCTGCCTCGTACTGGCCGGCGGCGAGCCGCTCCCAGAAGTCGGCGTACTCCTGGCTCTGGGCGTGCTCGGGCTCGACGAAGAGTCGGTGGTGCTTGCCCTGGATGTCCGGCAGTGCGTAGCCGACGACGTCGAGGAAGTTCCGGTTGGCGGTGAGGATCCGGCCCTCGAGGTCGAACTCGATGACGGCCTGCGCCCGGTCGATCGCGGCGACCTTGCCGACGTGCTCGGCGGCGATCCGCTTCGCCTCGGAGACGTCCTGGGCGAGCTTGACGACCTTGGTCGGCTGGCCCTCGTCGTCGAGGACCGGGTTGTACGTCGCCTGCAGCCAGACCTCGCGCCCGTCCCGGGTCAGCCGGAGGAACTCGTCCTGGACGAACGTGCCGGCCCGCAGCCGCGCCCAGAAGTCGGCGTACTCCTGCGACTCCGCGTGCTCGGGGGTGCAGAACATCCGGTGGTGCTTGCCCTTGACGGCGGGCAGCGAGTAGCCCATCAGGTCGAGGAAATTCTGGTTCGCGGTGATCACGGTGCCGTCGAGCTCGAACTCGATGACGGCGAGGGAGCGGTCGAGGGCGGCGACGAGACCGGTGAGGTCGCGCTCGTCTCCCGAGGCTGCAGCGGCGTGGGCAGGCATGCGGGGGTCTCCTGGGAGGGCGTCGGGGTGTCTCACCGGCGCAATCGGCCCGGATCCGGCGGGCCTGAGAGGAACAGGTCACCAAACATCCGCTTGGTGCGAGATGGGCCACACCGGAGGGCCCCTCCCGTTTCCGGCGGCTGGCGATACCCTGCCCCGGGGTCGTCGCGGCCCACCACGTCTGACGCAGGAGGGGTAGTGCCCGAGAGCAAGCCGCTGCAGAAGGTCCTGATCGCCAACCGCGGGGAGATCGCGGTGCGGGTGATCCGGGCCTGCAAGGACGCCGGGATCGGGAGCGTCGCCGTGTACGCCGAGCCCGACCGGGACGCCCTGTTCGTCCGGCTCGCCGACGAGGCCTACTCCCTGGGCGGCGCCACGCCGGCCGACTCCTACCTCGACATCGCGAAGATCATCGCGGCCGCCGAGCAGTCGGGTGCCGACTCGGTGCACCCCGGCTACGGCTTCCTCGCCGAGAACGCCGACTTCGCCCAGGCCGTGATCGACGCCGGTCTGACCTGGATCGGCCCGCCGCCGGCGGCCATCGAGGCGCTGGGCGACAAGGCGAAGGCCAAGCACATCGCCGTCCGGGCGAACGCCCCGCTCGCGCCGGGCACCAAGGACCCGCTCAAGGACGCCGACGAGGCCGTGGCCTTCGCCCAGGAGAACGGCCTCCCGATCGCGATCAAGGCGGTCTTCGGCGGTGGCGGCCGCGGCCTCAAGGTCGCCCGCACGATCGAGGAGATCCCGGACGCCTTCGAGTCCGCGGTCCGCGAGGCGGTCGGCGCGTTCGGTCGCGGTGAGTGCCTGGTCGAGAAGTTCCTCGACAAGCCGCGCCACGTCGAGACCCAGTGCCTGGCCGACCAGCACGGCAACGTCGTGGTGGTCTCCACCCGCGACTGCTCGCTCCAGCGCCGCAACCAGAAGCTGGTCGAGGAGGCGCCCGCGCCGTTCCTCTCCGACGAGCAGCTCGCCGAGCTCTACGAGTCCTCGAAGCGGATCCTGAAGGAGGCCGGCTACTACGGCGCCGGCACGTGCGAGTTCCTGGTCGCCCAGGACGGCTCGATCTCCTTCCTCGAGGTCAACACCCGCCTCCAGGTCGAGCACTGCGTCTCCGAGGAGGTCACCGGCATCGACCTGGTCCGCGAGATGTTCCGGATCGCGGCCGGCGAGGAGCTCGGCTACGGCGACCCGGAGATCATCGGCCACTCGATCGAGTACCGCATCAACGCGGAGGACGGCGGCCGCAACTTCATGCCGGCGCCGGGCACCCTGTCGGCGTGGAACCCGCCGCAAGGCCCCGGCATCCGGGTCGACGGCGGCTACGAGAACGGCGAGACCGTCCCGGGCTCGTTCGACTCCCTCATCGCCAAGCTGATCGTCTCCGGCCGCGACCGCACCCAGGCGCTGGAGCGCTCGCGCCGCGCGCTCGACGAGTTCGTCGTCGACGGCATGCCGACGGTCATCCCCTTCCACCAAGCGGTCGTGCGGGACCCGGCGTACGTCGGCCCCTCCAACCCGACCGGCGAGGGCTCGTTCGACGTCTACACGCAGTGGATCGAGACCGACTTCGACAACCAGATCACGCCGTACGGCGGCGACTCGGCCGAGGCCGAAGAGGCCGGCGAGCGGCAGAAGGTCGTCGTCGAGGTCGGCGGCAAGCGCCTCGAGGTCGTGCTCCCCGGCGGGCTCGGCGGCATCGCCGCGGCGCCGTCCGGAGGCGCCAAGAAGCCCAAGCGCGCCGGCGGCAAGAAGGCCGGCGCCGCCGCGAGCGGCGACGCCGTGACCAGCCCGATGCAGGGCACCGTCGTCAAGGTCGTCGTCGAGGAGGGCCAGGAGGTCGCCGACGGCGACACCGTGGTGGTCATCGAGGCGATGAAGATGGAGCAGCCGCTCAAGGCCCACAAGGCCGGCACCGTCACCGGCCTCCAGGCCGAGGTCGGCCAGACCGTCGCCAACGGCGCGGTCATCTGCGAGATCAAGGACTGAAGGCTCGGCGGGCCCGGCTAGCCTCGGGCCCATGCAGCTGCGTGAGCCGAGCCGGCGGGTCAGCCCGCGGGCTCGGCTGATGTGGGCGACCACCGCCGCGCTCGAGGCGGTGCTGCTGGTCGCGGTGGTCGCCGTGGCCGGCCCGGTCTCCGGCTGGCTGCCGCTCCCCTGGTGGCTCGTCGTCCTGCTCGGCGTCGTGGCGGCGGCGTACGTCGTGGTGATGCCGGTGTGGCGCTACCGCGTGCACCGGTGGGAGGTCACCGACACCGCCGTCTACACGCAGACCGGCTGGTGGGTGCGCGAGCGACGGATCGCGCCGATGTCGCGGATCCAGACCGTCGACCACGGCGAGGGTGCGGTCGCGCGGCTCTTCGGGCTCGCGACGGTGACCGTGACGACCGCGTCGGCGGCCGGTGCTCTCGAGATCGTCGGCCTGGAGCGCGACGGGGCGCTGGCGCTGGCCGAGCAGCTCGCCGTCCGGGCGGACACCGTGCCGGGCGACGCGACGTGAGCGCCCGGTGAGCGAGCCGTCCGGGGAGTGGCAGCGGCTGGACCCGCGGATGCTGCTGGTGCTGCCGGTCCGGGAGCTGGTGCGCTTCCTGCCCGTGCTGCTCGCGATCTTCGTCGCCGGCACCGCATCCGGACGCACCGACTGGTGGCACGGGCTCGGCATCGCGATCCCGGTGGGGCTCGGCCTGCTGCGCTACCTGACGACCTTCTTCCGGATCACCGCGACCCGGGTCGAGCTGCGCCGCGGTCTGCTCAACCGGCACCTGCTCTCGACACCCCTCGACCGCGTACGCACCGTCGACCTGACCGCGTCGCCCACGCACCGGGTGCTCGGGCTGACCACCGTCCGGATCGGGACCGGCACCGCGTCGACGGACGACGAGGACCACCTCGACCTCGACGGTCTGCCGGTCGAGCGGGCCCGGGAGCTCCGCGCCGAGCTGCTGCACCTGGCGACCGCCGACGCCGCGGCCGGGACGACACCGGAGCGGGACGACCGGCTGGTCGTGCGCTTCGACCCTGCGTGGGTGCGCTTCGCGCCCTTCACCAGCACCGGCCTGGCCCTCGCCGCCGGCGCGGTCGGCGTCGCCGTGCAGGCGGTGAACACGCTCGGCGGCTTCCAGCGGCTCGACACGCAGGGCCTCGCCGAGGACGCCTCGGGGTGGTCGGTCTGGCTCGCCCTGCCGCTGGCCCTGGTCGGGCTGCTCGTCGTCGTGACGGCGCTCGCGGTGGGCGGGTACGTCGTGACCAACTGGGCCTTCTCGCTGACCCACGCCGGCCCGGAGGGGCACGGCGCCTGGCACCTGCGCCGGGGCCTGCTCACCACCCGCGAGACCTCGCTGGACGACGAGCGGGTGAGCGGCGTCCGGCTCGCGCAGCCGCTCGGGCTCCGGGTCGCCCGCGGCGCCCGCGTGTCGGCGATCGTCACCGGCCTCGACCGCGAAGAGTCCGGCAGTGCGCTGCTCGCCCCGCCGTGCCCGCGTGCCGTGGCCACGGACGTCGCCGCCGAGGTCCTGCGCACCGACGCCCCGCTGAGCGCGGCCCTGGTCGACCACGGCCCGGCCGCGCGGCGTCGCCGCTACACCCGCGCCCTGGTCCCGACCGCCGTGGTGGTGGCCGCGGTCGCCGTGCTCGTCGGCCTCGACCTGCTGCCCGGCTGGTGGCTCGTCGTGGTCGTGCTGCTGCCCGCCGCCGTGCTGCTCGCGGGCGACCGGGCGGCCGCGCTCGGGCACGCCCTCGTCGACGGCCACCTGGTCGCCCGGTCCGGCAGCCTCGACCGCCGGCACGAGGCGCTCGCGACGCGCGGCGTGATCGGGTGGAACCTCCGGGCGAGCTGGTTCCAGCGCCGTGCCGGCCTCACCACCCTCGTCGCGACCACCGCCGGCGGGCCGCAGGCGGTGACCGTCCTCGACGTACCCCTCGACGTGGCCGTGGCCCTCGCCCACGACGCGCAGCCGGACCTCGTCTCCCAGTTCCTCGACGGACCGCCCCTCGTCTCGCCCGAGACCATCGCCACTGCGACCTGACGGCGGGGCTCATAGGGTGGCCGCATGTTCACCAAGGTGCTCGTGGCCAACCGCGGCGAGATCGCGATCCGAGCCTTCCGGGCGGCGTACGAGCTCGGCGCCCGCACGGTCGCGGTCTTCCCCTACGAGGACCGCTGGTCGGAGCACCGCCTCAAGGCCGACGAGGCCTACGAGATCGGCGAGCGTGGCCACCCGGTGCGCGCCTACCTCGACCCCGAGGGCATCGTCGCCGTCGCACTGCGGGCCGGCGCCGACGCGGTCTACCCGGGCTACGGCTTCCTGTCGGAGAACCCCGCGCTCGCCGAGGCCTGCGCCAACGCCGGCATCACCTTCATCGGCCCGGCCTCCGAGGTCCTGGAGCTGACCGGCAACAAGGCCCGCGCGATCGCGGCGGCCAAGGCCGCCGGCGTCCCGACGCTCGCCTCGGTCGACCCGTCGACCGACGTCGACACCCTCGTCGCGGCCGCCTCCGACCTGCCCTACCCGCTCTTCGTGAAGGCCGTCGCCGGCGGCGGCGGCCGGGGCATGCGCCGCGTCGAGGACCCGAAGGACCTGCGCGAGGCCGTCGAGACCTGCATGCGGGAGGGCGAGGCGGCCTTCGGCGACCCGACCGTCTTCATCGAGCAGGCCGTCGTCGAGCCCCGTCACATCGAGGTGCAGATCCTCGCCGACGGCGAGGGCAACGTGATCCACCTCTTCGAGCGGGACTGCTCCGTGCAGCGGCGCCACCAGAAGGTCATCGAGATCGCGCCCGCCCCCAACCTCGACCCCGAGTTGCGGATGAGGATCTGCGCCGACGCCGTGCGCTTCGCGAAGGAGATCGGCTACCGCAACGCCGGCACCGTGGAGTTCCTGCTCGACCCGCAGGGCAACTACGTCTTCATCGAGATGAACCCTCGCATCCAGGTCGAGCACACCGTGACCGAGGAGGTCACCGACGTCGACCTCGTGCAGTCGCAGATGCGGATCGCCTCGGGCGAGACGCTCGACGACCTCGGCCTCTCCCAGGACACCGTGCAGGTGCGCGGCGCCGCGCTCCAGTGCCGGATCACCACCGAGGACCCGGCCAACGGCTTCCGCCCGGACACCGGCGTCATCACGACCTACCGCTCCCCCGGCGGCGGCGGCGTCCGCGTCGACGGCGGTACGACGTACACCGGCGCCGAGGTCTCGGCGCACTTCGACTCGATGCTGGCCAAGCTCACCTGTCGCGGCCGCACCTTCGACAAGGCCGTGGAGAAGGCCCGCCGGGCGGTCGCGGAGTTCCGCATCCGCGGCGTCTCCACGAACATCCCCTTCCTCCAGGCGGTGCTCGCCGACCCCGACTTCGCCTCGGGCCACGTGACCACCTCCTTCATCGAGACCCACCCGCAGCTCCTGCAGGCGCGCGGCTCGGGCGACCGGGGCAGCAAGCTGCTGACCTACCTCGCCGACGTGACCGTCAACCAGCCGCATGGCCGGTCACCGGTCGCGATCGACCCGGCCAGCAAGCTGCCCGAGGTCAACCTCGAGGTCCCGGCTCCCGACGGCACCCGGCAGCTCCTGCTCGACGTCGGCCCGGAGGAGTTCGCCCGGCGGCTGCGCGAGCAGAAGGACGTCGCCGTCACCGACACGACCTTCCGCGACGCCCACCAGTCGCTGCTCGCCACCCGCGTGCGCACCCGCGACCTGCTGGCGGTCGCCGGCCACGTCGCCCGCACCACGCCTCAGCTGTGGTCGCTCGAGTGCTGGGGCGGCGCGACGTACGACGTCGCCCTGCGCTTCCTCTCCGAGGACCCGTGGGAGCGGCTGGCCGCGCTGCGCCAGGCCGTGCCCAACATCTGCCTCCAGATGCTGCTCCGCGGCCGCAACACGGTCGGCTACACGCCCTACCCGACCGCGGTCACCGACGCCTTCGTCGAGGAGGCCGCGGCCACCGGCATCGACGTCTTCCGGGTCTTCGACGCGCTCAACGACGTCGAGCAGATGCGCCCCGCGATCCAGGCGGTGCGCGCGACCGGCACGGCCGTCGCCGAGGTCGCGCTCTGCTACACCGGCGACCTCTCGGACCCGGACGAGCGGCTCTACACGCTCGACTACTACCTGCACCTCGCCGACGAGATCGTCGAGGCGGGCGCGCACGTCCTGGCGATCAAGGACATGGCCGGCCTGCTGCGGGTGCCCGCCGCGCACACCCTGGTGACCGCGCTGCGCGAGCGCTTCGACCTACCGGTGCACCTGCACACCCACGACACCGCCGGCGGCCAGCTGGCGACGCTGATGGCCGCGATCGACGCGGGTGTCGACGCCGTGGACGCCGCCACCGCCTCGATGGCCGGCACCACCTCCCAGCCTCCGCTCTCGGCGCTGGTCTCGGCGACCGACCACGGCGCCCGCGAGACCGGGCTGTCGCTCGGTGCGATCAACGCGCTCGAGCCCTACTGGGAGGCGACCCGCCGCGTCTACGCGCCCTTCGAGTCCGGCCTGCCCTCCCCCACCGGCCGCGTCTACCGCCACGAGATCCCCGGCGGCCAGCTCTCCAACCTGCGCCAGCAGGCGATCGCGCTCGGCCTGGGCGAGAAGTTCGAGCAGATCGAGGACATGTACGCCGCCGCCAACGACATCCTCGGCAACGTCCCGAAGGTCACGCCGTCCTCGAAGGTGATCGGCGACCTCGCCCTGCACCTCGTCGCGGTCGGGGCCGACCCCGCCGAGTTCGCCGACAACCCCGGCAGGTTCGACATCCCCGACTCGGTCATCGGCTTCCTCAACGGCGAGCTCGGCGACCCGCCGGGCGGCTGGCCCGAGCCGTTCCGCACCAAGGCGCTCGAGGGCCGCAAGCACAAGCCGCCGATGGAGACCCTCACCGACGAGCAGCAGGCGGGCCTCGACAGCCCCCACGGTTCAGGGAGCTCGCCGACCCGTCGCCGCACGCTCAACGAGCTGCTCTTCCCCGGCCCGACGCGCGAGTTCAGCGAGTCGCGGGCGACGTACGGCGACCTCTCGGTGGTGCCGACGCGGGAGTACCTCTACGGCCTGCGGCAGGGCGAGGAGCACGAGGTCGAGCTCGAGGAGGGCAAGACCATCATCTTCGGCCTCCAGGCGATCAGCGAGGCCGACGAGCGCGGCATCCGCACGGTGCTCGCGACCATCAACGGTCAGCTGCGGCCGGTGAACGTCCGCGACACCTCGATCGCGGCCGACGTCGCCGCCGCCGAGAAGGCCGACACCTCGCAGCCGGGCCACGTCGCCGCGCCCTTCCAGGGCGTCGTGACGATCGTCGTCGAGAAGGGCGACCAGGTCGCCGCCGGCGACACGGTCGCCACCATCGAGGCGATGAAGATGGAGGCCTCGATCACCGCCCCCGTCGCCGGCACCGTCGACCGGATCGCGCTCGGCGGCACCCAGGCCGTCGAGGGCGGCGACCTGGTGCTCGTGCTGTCCTGAGGTCGCGCGCTGTCGCGGCGCGGGCGAGGTGCTGGGCGGCGTCCGAATCGCGCAATTGCGCCGTTGTGACGCTCAGCCCGGCGTCACGATGACGTTGACCGCGCGGAGGTCGACCTCGCCGGTGGCGGTGTAGGCGTGCGGGACGTCGGCCGGCCAGACCATGTGGCCGCCGGCGCCGGCCTCGGCCACCTGGCCGGCGTGCTCGACGCGGACCGAGCCGGCCAGCACCACCAGCTGCTCGACGACGCCGGGCTGGTGTGCCGGTGACGAGCGGGTGACGCCGGCGCGGACCCGGAGCAGCCACACCTCGCTGGTCGTGGTCGCGGAGCGCTCGGTGTGGAGCAGCACGGTCTCGAAGCCGTCGTCGGAGACCTCGGCCCCGTCGCGGAAGTCGACGAGCTCCGCGAGCGGCACGCGCAGCGGCCCGGCGACGGCGTACAGGGTGTCGAGGGTCGGGTTGCGCCGGCCGGTCTCGAGCTCGGAGAGCGAGCCCTTGCCGATGCCGGCGGCGGCCGCGAGCGCCGAGAGCGAGAGCCCCCGCTCCTGGCGCAGCGCGCGCACGCGGGCACCCACCGCCGCCCCGGGTTCGCTCGTCGCCACGCGACCACGCTACCGTGGGTTCTGTTTACAGAACACCACGGACGGAGGGTCGCGTGAGCGAGCACCAGGGCACGCCCGTCGTCGCCGGCATCGTCACCGCGGTCGTCGGCTCCAGCAGCTCCTTCGTCGTCGTCCTCGGCGGCCTGGTCGCGGTCGGCGCGAGCCCGGCGCAGGCGGCGTCCGGGCTGCTCGCCGTCTACGTGACCCAGGCCCTCGGCATGCTCTGGCTGGCGCTGCGGCACCGCACCCCGCTCACGCTCGCGTGGTCGACGCCGGGAGCCGCGCTGCTGCTCTCGACCGGCGTGGTGGCCGGCGGGTGGCCCGCCGCGGTCGGGGCGTTCGTGGTGACCGGGGTCCTCGTCGTGCTCACCGGGCTGGTCACCCGCCTCGGCGACCTCATCGCCCGGATCCCCACCTCCCTCGCGCAGGCGATGCTCGCGGGGGTGCTGGTGCCGATCTGCCTCGAGCCGGTGACCGGGCTGACCGACTCCCCGGCGTACGTCGCGCCCGTCGTCGCCACCTGGCTCGTCATGCACCTCGTCTCGCGCCGGTGGGCGGTCCCGGTCACCCTCGCGGTCGCGCTCGTCGTCGTGGTGGTCGCGGCCGGGTCGTCGGTCGACACCGGCGACCTGCTCCCGTCGCTGACCTGGACCACCCCGCACTGGACGGTCGCCGCGGTGGTGAGCATCGCCGTGCCGCTGTACGTCGTCACCATGGCCTCCCAGAACGTGCCCGGTGTGGCGGTGATGGCCAGCTACGGCTACTCCGTCCCCTGGCGGGAGACGATGGCGGTGACCGGCATCGGCACCGTCGTCGGTGCCCCGTTCGGCGGCCACGCCATCAACCTCGCGGCGATCACCGCCGCGCTCACGGCCGGTCCGAACGCGGGGCCGGACCGCGACCGGCGCTGGATCGCATCGGTCTCAGCGGCGGGCACCTACCTGGTGCTCGCCCTCGTCTCCTCGGCGCTCGCGGCCCTGGTCGCCGCGTCGCCGGGCGACGTCGTGCAGGCCGCCGCAGGGCTCGCGCTCCTCGGGACCCTGGGCGCCTCGCTCGCCGGCGCGCTGCGTGACGAGGACGGCCGCGAGGCCGCGGTGATCTGCTTCCTGGTCGCCGCCTCCGGCATCACCGTGCTGGGCGTCGGCGCCGCGTTCTGGGCGCTGGTGGCGGGCCTGGTGACCCGACCGCTGGTCAGCCGCTCGCGACCTTGAAGGTGATCCACGTCGACCGCAGGCCGAGCGCCGAGCGGAAGGTGTCCCCCGAGATCGTGGTCCGGCCGTCGCTGCCGACCAGCAGCACCGAGCTCACGCGGCCGCCCCACACGCCGTTGCCGTCGCGACCCCGGACGGCGATCCGGCTGAGGTTGCCGATGCCCGGCCAGGCGCGCTCGATCGTCGCGTCGGTGATCGTGGTCTTCCAGTCGTGGACGGGGTTGCCCGACCAGTCGTCGTACGTGTCGCGCTGCGCGGGCAGGTAGGACACCGAGCCGGCGCAGGTCCACCCGCCGCTGCTCGACCCGAACTGCGTGAACGCCGGCTGCCCGCCGCTGAGCAGCACCTGGCGCCGGGTGGCGGTGACCGCGTCGTTGGACGCCGGGTGCTCGGCGCCGTACCCGCCATAGACCTGGCAGGACGAGGTGTCGCACAGCTGGTAGACCGACGCCTGCGGGTGGCGGCGCTCGTACGCCGCGTAGGTGCGCGCGGCCACGGCCTGGGCCCGGACGGCGTCCGGGCTCCAGAGCGCCGGCATCTCGAGCGGGACGACGCCGCGCAGGTAGTTGTCGAGGGTGAGGGCGTTGACGGTCACCGTGTGGCCGGTGAGGGTCACCGCGGTGCGGAGCTTGCCGCGATAGGCGGTGGTGCCGCTCGGGGTGACCAGCGTGACCGGCTTGCCGCCGGCGGCGAACTCGCCCTGGCCCTCGAGCGCCTGCCAGCGGTGCCACTTCTTCGTCAGGAAGGAGACCCGGGTGACGCCGTCGCGGCCGGTGGCGACCTTCCACTGCCGGGCGCCGTTGTCGGGCAGCGTGACCCGCGCGCCGCCGGCCAGGTCGCGGACGGTCAGGCCCGACCGCGCTTCGACGACGAGGTCGTCGGTGGTGTCGGCCGAGATGAGCACGGTGACCCGGCCCTTGGCGGTGCCCCACGTCGTGCCGGGGTAGTAGAAGTCGACGATCTGGCGGTAGGTCAGCCCCTGGCGGGCGGCGCCCTCGGCGCCGTACTGCGACATGCCGTGGCCGTGGCCGTAGCCGTGGCCGCGGATGGTGATCGTCGCCTGTCCCGGGACCGACCAGGAGTCGGGCGCCGCCTGGGCCGCGGGCAGGCCGACGACGCTGGCGATCCCTGCGGTGAGCAGGGCCAGCAGGGCGCGTCGCATGAGGCCTCGATCGTCCGGAGTGGCGGGTGGTGCGGATGTGACGGGGAAATCGCACCATGCCCATCGGCGGCCCGCCAGAGGAACCGACGAACTACAGATCTGTAGTTCAGCCGGCCTTCTCGGTGACCGAGAACGTCAGCCACGCGGAGTAGAGGTGGAACCGGGTGGTGAAGGTCGTCGCCGGCATCGTGACCTCGCCCTGGTCGCCGGTCACGGTGATCGTCCCGGCCCGGCCACCCCACTCGCCGTGGCCGTCCCGGCCGTCGACGGTGAGGCCCTCGAGGTCGCCGATCTCGGGCCACGCCTTCTCGATCTGGTCGTCGCTGAGGTCGACGCTCCAGTCGACGTAGCGGTCGTCGGCGGCGGAGGCCCACGGGTCCTCCATCGCCACCAGGTAGGGCTCGTCGCCCGCGGCCGACCAGCCGCCGTTGCTCGCCGAGAACTCCGTGAAGGCCGGCTCGCCGTCGTAGGTGAGGATCTCGCCCTGGGTCTTCCGCACCGCGTCGTCGGTGGTCGGGTACTCCGCGCTGGCCCCGCCGTAGACCTGGCAGGACTCGGTGTCGCAGAGGTCGAAGGGCTTGCTGGCCCGGGCCGCGCGCTGGTGGGCGGCGTACGAGCGCGCGGCGACGGCCTGGGCGGCCAGCGTCGCCGGGTGCCACAGGGACGCGTAGGTCTCGGAGGGCACCACGCCGCGGAGGTAGGGCTCCATGCCGAGCACGTTGACGGCGATCCGGTTGCCGGCGGACGACGGGACCGAACGGATCACGCCGCGGTAGGACGTGGCCGTCCCGTCGTTGTTGTGCAGCCGGATCTTCGCTCCGCCGGCGGCGAACTCGACGGCACCGCGGACGGTGCGCAGCGTGTGCCAGCCCCGCGTGCGGTACTGCACCCGGCTGCTCCTGTCGCCCTGGGGGACGATCCGCCAGCGGCTGGCCTTCTTCCGCTGCTTCGCCAGCAGCCACGACGTGCCGCCGCCGGTCTTCTGCACGCGCAGCTTCGGGCTCGCGTCGACCACGACGGCGTTGCCGATGTCGCCCACGCTGAGCCACACCCGCACCGAGCCGCCGGCCGTCCCCCGGGAGGTGCCGGGATAGTAGTGGTCGAGGATGCCGCGGTAGCCGACCCGGGCGGCAGCGGCGTGCTCGGCGCCGTACTGCGAGAGGCCGCGGCCGTGGCCGTAGCCGTGCCCGTCGACGGTGATCGTCGCGTCCGGCGGCACCGGCCACACCTCGGCGGCCGAGGCCGGTGAGGAGAGGCCGAGCGAGGCGAGTCCGAGGGCGCAACCGAGCCCGATCAGCCGGCGGAGCGGCATGGTGTCTCCCGAGAGTCAGACAGCGTCGTACGCGGTGTTACACGTGGTGCAGCCGGCGGGCGGCCTCGGCGATCGAGCCGCTCATCGACGGGTACACCGTAAACACACCGGCCAACTGGTCGGCGGTCAACGACTCCGCGACCGCGATCGACACGGGGTGGATCAGCTCGCTGGCGCGCGGGCCGACGACGACGCCGCCGATGACGATGCCGGTGCCGGGACGGGTCAGCAGCTTCACGAAGCCGTCGCGGACGCCCTGCATCTTCGCGCGGGGGTTGCCGGAGAGCGGGAGCGTGACCACCTCGGCCTGGATCTCGCCGGCGTCGACGGCCTGCTGGGTCCAACCGACGGTCGCGATCTCGGGGGCGGTGAAGACGTTGGAGGAGACCTTGCGCAGGTCGAGCGGGTGCACCGTGTCGCCGAGGAAGTGCCACATCGCGATCCGGCCCTGCATGGCCGCGACGCTCGCGAGCATGAGGACGCCGGTGCAGTCGCCGGCGGCGTACACGCCGCGCGCGGAGGTGCGGGAGACCCGGTCGACGTTGACGAAGCCGCCGTCCTTGAGGATGACGCCGGCCTCCTCGAGCCCCATGTCGTCGGTGTTGGGCACCGAGCCGAGCGCGAGGATGCAGTGGGAGCCCTGGACGGTGCGACCGTCGGTGAGGGTGACCGTGACGACGTCGCCGTCGCGGGTCACCGACTCCATGCGGGACTTGGAGAGGACGTTCATGCCGCGGCGGGTGAGGACGTCCTCGAGCACCTTGGCGGCGTCCGCGTCCTCGCCGGGCAGCACGCGGTCGCGGGAGGAGACCAGCGTGACGGGGATGCCGAGGTTGAGGTAGGCGCTGGCGAACTCCGCACCGGTGACGCCGGAGCCGACCACGATCATCTCGGACGGCACCTCGGTGAGGTCGTAGACCTGCTCCCAGGTGAGGATCCGCTCGCCGTCGGGCTGGGCGCTCGGCAGCGTGCGCGGCGCGGCGCCGGTCGCGATGAGGACGGCGTCGGCGCGGAGCATCTCCTCGCTCCCGTCCTCGAGCTGCGCGACGACCCGGTCGGTGCCGGCCAGGCTCCCCCGGCCCTTGAGCACGGTCACGCCGTCGCGGACCAGCCGACGCTCGATGTCGTCGGACTGGCTGGTCGCCAGGGCCTTGACCCGCGCGTTGACCCGGGCCAGGTCGACCTGGATCGCGGTCGCGGCGTCGCCCTCCGCGTCGTGGAAGCTGACCCCGAGCTCGGCCGCGCTGGACAGCTCGCTCATCACCTCGGCCGTGGCGATCAGCGTCTTGCTCGGCACGCAGTCGGTGAGGACCGCCGAGCCGCCGACCCCGTCGCTGTCGACGATGGTGACCTCGGCCCCGAGCTGGGCGGCGACGTGCGCCGCCTCGTAGCCGCCGGGGCCGCCGCCGATGATGACGACACGTTCAGTCATGCCTGTCCCGTCCGGGTCGAAGCTGTGGCGATCACAGGTTGATCATGTGGCCGGCGATGCCCTCGATGGCCTCCTTCATCGCCTCCGACAGGGTCGGGTGCGCGAAGACGTTGCGGGCGACCTCGTCGGCGGTGAGGTCCCACTGCTGGGCCAGCGTGAGCGCCGGCAGCAGCTCGGTGACCTCGGGGCCGATCATGTGGGCGCCGAGGAGCTCGTTGTGCTCGGCGTCCGCGACGATCTTCACGAAGCCGACGCCCTCGGCCATGCCGCGGGCCTTGCCGTTGGCCGAGAACGGGAACGACGACACCTTCACGTCGTACCCCTTCTCCTTGGCCTGGGCCTCGGAGTAGCCGAACGACGCGATCTGCGGCTGGCAGAAGGTCGCGCGCGGGATCATGTCGAAGTCGATCTCCATCGTCTCCGCGCCGTTGATGGTCTCGGCGGCGACGACGCCCATCGCCTCGGCGGTGTGGGCCAGCATGAGCTTGCCGGTCACGTCGCCGATCGCGTAGATGTGCGGCAGGTTGGTGCGGCCGCGGGCGTCGACGGCGATCGCGCCGCGCTCCGTGAGCTCGATGCCGACGGTGTCGAGGCCGTAGCCGTCGACGCGCGGGGCGAAGCCGAAGGCCGCGAGCATCTTGTCGGCCTCGAGGACCTCGGTGTCGCCGCCGTTCGCGGGGCTGACGGTCACCTTGACGCCGGAGCCGGTGTCCTCGACGTTCTCGACCTTGGTCGAGAGGAGGACCTTCACGCCGAGCTTCTTGTACTGCTTGAGCAGCTCCTTGGAGACGTCGGCGTCCTCCGTCGGCACCATCCGGTCGAGGAACTCCACGATCGTCACGTCGACGCCGAAGTTGGTGAGGACGTAGGCGAACTCGACGCCGATCGCGCCGGAGCCACCGATGATGATGGAGCCCGGGAGCTCGCTGTCGAGGATCTGCTCCTCGTAGGTGACGACGTTGGCGCTCTTGCTCATGCCCGGCAGCATCCGGACCTTCGCGCCGGTGGCGATGATCAGGTTGTCGAAGGAGTAGGACGTCTTCGAGCCGTCCTTGTCGACCTCGACCTCGTGGGTGCCGGTGAGGGTGCCCCAGCCGTCGATCTCGGTGATCTTGTTCTTCTTCATCAGGTAGTGCACGCCCTTGGCGCTGGCCTCGGCGACGCCGCGGCTGCGCTGGTGCGTCGTACCGAAGTCCATCGTCGCGTCGCCGCTGATCCCGAAGGTGTCCTTCTCCTTCGTGATGATGTGGGCGATCTCCGCGTTGCGGAGCAGGGCCTTGGAGGGGATGCACCCCACGTTGAGGCAGACACCGCCCCAGTACTTCTCCTCGACGACGGCGACGGACTGGCCGAGCTGGGCGGCGCGGATCGCGGCGACGTACCCACCGGGTCCGGCGCCGAGGACGAGAGTGTCGAAGTGCGTGGTCACGTCCGCCAGCCTACTGACGAGAGGCAGGTCACTCCCCATCGGTTGGTCTACTCTTCCGGGCGTGACGCTCTACGCCGCCTACGGGACCAACCTCGATCCCGCACGGATGGGCGAGCGGTGCCCGCACTCCCCTCTCTCCACCGTCGGGTGGCTGCAGGGCTGGCGGCTCACCTTCGGCGGCGAGGAGCACGGCTGGGACGGCGCGCTGTCGACGATCGTCGAGGACCCGATCGACCAGGTCTTCGTCGCCGTCTACGACGTCACCCGCGAGGACGAGGGCCGACTCGACGGCTGGGAGGCCGCCGACTCCGGCCTCTACCGCAAGACGAAGGTGCGGGTCGCCACGATGACCGGCTCCGTCGTCGCCTGGACCTACGTCCTCGACGCCTACGAGGGCGGCCTGCCGTCCGCGTCCTACCTCGGCGTCCTCGCCGATGCCGCCGAGGCCGCCGACGCCCCCGCCGACTACGTCGCCGCCCTCCGCAACCGCCCCTGTCGCTCGATCGGCCACTGAGGGCCTGGCGGACTGCCCTGCAGGCATCCCCGGTCGACCGGGGATCCCTGCGCTTGTCGGGGTTTGCAACGGCTGTCAGGCGCCAGGAGTCCCTGTCCAGCGCGGGCCTTGGTCCTCAGGCAGCAGCGCCGGCGGGGAACAGCGCTTGCCGGATCATCTCGATGGTGCGAGCCGGGTGCTCGAGGTCGGACCAGGTGATCCGGACGCACCTCCACCCGGTCGCTCGCCGGATCCGATCCTCGCGACGCTTCTCCGCGATCACCACGTCGGACGGCCGTTGCCCCGGTTTGAGCAGCTTCTCGTACTTCACCCTCCCATCGAACTCGAGGAACACGCCGAGCTCGGGCCAGGCGAAGTCGACTCGACCGAGCACGCGCCCGTTCGCCTCCTTGACCTCGTATTGAGGTACCGGCATCGGCAGGCTGTGGCGGAAGAGGAGGTGGAAGGCACGCGTCTCGCCGATCGACTCGATCAACGGATCAGCCAGCCGCAGCACCATGTCGGTGGTGAGGCTGTTCGGCCACTGGGACATGCGCTGGTAGCGCTCGGCCAGTGCCGATTCCGTGGTCAAGCCGCGGTGGAGCAGGTCGTTGACGACACAGAGGCCGGCCTCGACGTCGGTCATCGTGGTCACCTCGAGCGCGAGCCGCGTCGGCGAGGTGACGGGTACGCCGTTGCGCTCGACGACGTCACCCTCCTCGAGAGCTCCCCGGTGCTGACGCACGCCAGCCTCGGGGCGACCGATGCGACCATCGGCTCGGGTCAGATGGACATCGTCCAGACCGAGTCCCCAGATCGGGGCGTCGTACTCGAGCAGCCCGGACACGTGTGACAGCGCGACCTCTGTCCGGGCCTGAGCGAGGACGGCACGAGCTCGGATCGAGTGCCGGCCGACCTCGTCGACGTCGCGCCAGACGTCGCCGGCGACGTAGGCGCCCCGGCGCGGCCGAGCCAGGGTGCCATCGCGCACCATGATGGCGAGTGAGCGGTCGCTGTATCCCTGCTCGAGATACTGGCACCGCAACGTGACGGGTGTCCGTCGAGGGTCGTCGGGTTTCCACGCAGTTGGCTTCATCATGGGCCTGGTCTGCCCCGCCTGCGAGTCCGGCTCCCGGCCGATCTGCAATCTGTGGACAAACTCGACAGCCCCTGCTGCCGCTCGACAGCCGTCGCAACGGCTGTCGAGCGCAGAGATACCCGGTCGACCGGGTATCCCTGCAGGCGGCGGCGCTACGCCCCCGCGTGGCAGACAGCCTCGACGTTGTTGCCGTCGGGGTCGCGGACGAACGCGCCGTAGTAGCCGGGGTGGTACTCCGGCCAGAGGCGGGGCTCGTGGAGGACCTCGGCGCCGAGGGCGACGGCGGCGTCGAAGAAGGCGCGCACGGCGTCGGCCGAGGCGGCCTGGAAGGCGATGTGGACCTCGCGGTTGGGGCCGGAGGCGGGACCCTCGGGCGGCTGGGCGCTGATCCAGAAGTCCGGCTTGCCGGGCGGGCCGTAGCCGATGGCGACCTCGACGTCCATCACCCGGGCGAAGCCGAGGGTGGCCAGGGTCGCGTCGTAGAAGGCGGCCGACGTCGCGAGGTCGCCGCAGTTGATCCCGAAGTGGTCGATCATCCCTCGATCATGGAGGCGACCACCGACATCCGGCCCCCGGCACATACGATCGGCGGGTGACCGAGCAGACGCCGTACGACCTCGCCCAGGACGCCGCCACCCGCCTCGCGGAGCTCACCGGCGTCGAGCGTCACGACGTCGCGCTCGTCCTCGGCTCCGGCTGGCTCCCGGCGGTCGACGCGCTCGGCGAGGCCACGGCCGAGATCAGCACCACCGACCTGCCGGGCTTCAGCGCCGCCGCGGTGGCCGGCCACTCCGGCAAGATCCGCTCGGTCAGGGTCGGCGACAAGCAGCTGCTGGTCTTCCTCAGCCGCACCCACTACTACGAGGGCAAGGGCGTCGCCGCCGTCGTCCACGGCGTGCGTACGGCGGCCGCGGCCGGCTGCCGCGCCATCGTGCTGACCAACGGCTGCGGCGGCCTGAAGGAGTCGTGGACGCCGGGCACCCCGGTGCTCATCAGCGACCACATCAACCTGACCGGCAGGAGCCCGATCGTCGGCGCCACCTTCGTCGACCTCACCGACCTCTACAGCTCGCGCCTGCGCGAGCTCTGCCGGACGGTCGACCCGAGCCTCGACGAGGGCGTCTACGTGCAGTTCCCCGGCCCCCACTACGAGACCCCGGCCGAGGTGCGGATGGCCGGGATCCTCGGCGGCCACCTGGTCGGCATGAGCACCACGCTCGAGGCGATCGCCGCCCGCGAGGCGGGCATGGAGGTGCTCGGCATCAGCCTGGTCACCAACCTGGCCGCGGGCATCAGCGACCAGCCGCTCAACCACGAGGAGGTCCTCGAGGCGGGCCGCGCCGCGGCCAGCCGGATGGGCGACCTCCTCGGCCAGGTCGTCCCCCGCCTCTGACGGGTCGCAGGGGGTAGCCTCCGGCTGTGCCCCGCATCTCCGGCGAGTCGCTCCGAGAGCACCGCGAGCAGCTGCAGCGCCGCGTCTTCTCGGCCTTCGCCGAGCTCATGGGAGAGCGCAGCTTCGATGCGATCTCGATGGCCGCGATCGCCGAGCGCGCGGACGTCGGGCGCACCTCGATCTACCACCACTTCCCCGACAAGGAGTCGGTGGTGGTTGCGTTCGCCAGCCACGAGACCGAGGAGTACCTCGACCGGCTCCGCGACGTCCTGACCGCCGCACGCACCCCGGCCGACCAGCTCCGCTCCTACGTGCGGCACCACCTCGCCGAGGGCGAGCGCTTCCACATGGGCCTCGGTCCGCAGCTGTACGGCGTCCTCGGCCCGGAGTCCCGCCAGGCCATCCGGACCCATGTCGTGGCGGTCGAGGACGTGCTGCGCGGCATCATCGTCGCCGGCGTCGCCGACGGGTCGTTCGCCGTCGACGACGTCGACGGGACGATGTCGCTGATCCATGCGTGCCTGAACCCGCGACACCTCCCGCCGACGACCATCGAGGCGTTCGTGCTGGGCGGCGTCAGCGCTTGACGGAGACCTTCTTCTTCGCGGTCAGGTAGTTGTCACCGGTGTAGGTGACCTTGGCCTTCCAGGTGCCCTTGGCGAGCTTCGGCAGCTTGACGGTCGCCTTGCCGTTCTTGAAGTCGACCGCCTTCACCGTCTTCGTCGCGCCCTTCCTGGTCAGCTTCACCGACGCGGTGCCGACCGGCTTGCCGTTCTTGCCGGTGCCGGTCACGACGAGCTTGCCGCCCTTGACCTTCGCGCCCAGCTTGAGCGTGATCGTCGACCAGCGGATGGACACCGGGGTCTCCGTGTCCTGGCTGGTGGTCGAGTGCGAGTGCGCGCGCCAGGTGTAGAGGGAGTACGACGTTCCCTTCTTCAGGTCGCTCGCGAGCGCGGTCAGCGAGGTGCTGAACCCGCCGTCGGTCACCGCCGCCGTCGGCACGTACGCCGCGGCCGCGAAGTTGTCCATCGCATCCTGGGTGGAGACGTCCGGCAGCCCGCCCGACGGCGCCAGGCCGACGTAGATGCCGGCGTCGCCGGGGTTGCCGTCGGTGCCGGTGAAGCCACCGGACCCGACCGCCGCGAACGTCACGCCCGAGGCGTCGTACGACGCGGTCGCGTCGAGCGTCTTCGCCTCCGCGACCGCCGTGAACGCGGACGGTGCCTTCGTCGCGTCGGAGCTGGAGCCGCTGGCGTAGAAGGTCGGGTTCAGGCTGCTCGGGAGCGCCTGGACGAAGCCGACCGCCCACGACGCGCCGTCGACCGGCTTGCCGGAGCCGTAGGTGTCGGCCGGGGCCACGCCCGTCCAGTCGGGGGTGCCGGTGAGGGACCCGTCGGACCAGTCGTCGTCGGTCGAGAAGGCGGCGAGCGCGACGTCGTCGAGCGAGCCGGGGCCGCTGGGCGAGGTCCACGCGACGTCGGCGCCGATGGTGCCGTCGCCGGCGTCGTCGACGGTGAGCTGGAGGTCGGAGAACGTGAAGGAGTAGTACTCCACGCCGCCCGCGGCGAAGGCGTAGCGGGCCGCACCCTGGTAGTGGATCGTGTCGCCGTCGGCGACGCCGTCGGTGAAGGTGACGACGCCGTCGGAGGCGGCGGTCGCGCCGTCGGTGAACGACTGCGTGGTCAGGTGCGCGTGGAGGTACTCCGAGACGCCCCACTGCAAGGTGGGTCCGTCGGCCGCCGAGGCGGGCGGGGAGACCGCGACGCCGAGACCGGCGGCGGCGAGGGCGAGCGAGGTGGTGGCCGCGATGCGGCGGATCGTGCTCATCGGGATGCCTTTCCAACAGGAAGGAGGAGGGTGAGGGCTGCTGCGAGCAGCAGGCCCCCGCCGAGCCACCACACGGCGATGGCGCCGGACTCGGAGTCGGGGTCGGTGACGCCGGAGGCGTCGGCCGAGGCTTCGGGGGTCGCGGCGACCAGCTGGGCCGCGACCGGCAGGGGGGCCGCGGCGGCGGCCGCGGGCGGCGTCGCCACGCTGGGCGGTACGGCGGCGGGCGGTGCCGGCTGCACCACCGGGGCCGCCTGCTCGGTCACCGTCACGGTCGCGGGCGGCGGGACGACCGGGTTGTCGATCGGCTCCTGGGTGGGCTGGACGGTCGGCGTCGGATCCGGCGGCGCCGCGGCGGCGTCGTACCCGACCGTCAGCGGCAGCGCGACCTTGAACGGGTCGGTGCTCCCACCGCTCGAGAGCCAGAACGCCGCGGTGCCCAGCTCGTCCATGTAGTCGACGAAGCTCTGCGGGAAGGAGCCGCTGTACCGGTCGCCGGTGACCTGGCCGAGGCCGGAGACCTCGACGCCGAGGTACGCCGGCGTGACGGTGAAGCCGTCCTCGGAGTCGGCCAGGTCGACGTCGGGCAGGTCCGCGAGCGTGACGGTCGCGGCCGGCACCGGCTCCCACGTGGTCGGGTCGTCGACGGAGGAGGCGTAGCCCTGCACCGTGGCGGTGAGGGTGCCGCGGCCGTCGGCGACGTCGAGGACCGGGTCGGAGAGGTAGAAGGTCGACATCCCGGAGTAGTAGAGGACCGTGACGTCGCCGTCCCACGCGATGTGGGCGGTGCCGGCGGTCGCGTCGACCTCGCCGGTGCCGCCGCCGAAGACGAAGCGGTGGTTGCTGAACGTCCCGGCGGTCGGCGAGCCGAGCTCCTTGCCGGAGCTGTCGGTGCTGAGGCCGGCCCAGGTGGCGGCCTTCCACCGGGTGCCGTCCCACTTCTGGATCGCCACGTCGCCCTTCGCCTGCCGCCACTGCCCGCGGGGCAGGGTGGTGCCGCCCTTGCCGGGGTCGGGCGTGCGGCCGGCGGAGAAGAAGTTGACGGTGCGCGGCGCGAACGCGCGGTTGCTCGACTCGTTGCTCAGCCCCCAGCGGAGCACGGCGTTGTCGAGCTCGACGACGGTGTCGCTCGTGGGCGCGGCGGTCGGACTCGCAGTCGGGCTGGCGGTCGGGCTGGCGCTCGAGGTCGGGTCGGCGTACGCCGGCAGCGCGACGCCCAGCAGACCGACCGCGAGGCCGATCGCCGCGAGGTCACGCCGCCGCACGCCGGCTCCTGAGGTAGCGCCAGCCGAGCCGGACGAGAGCGAGCACGAGGACCAGCGCGGCGGCCCCGGCGAAGAGCCACGCGGCGCGGGCGTCGTCGTCGGCGGACTCGGCCGCGGCATCGACCGGGTTCGCGTCCTCGGCGACCGGCGACTGCACGGCGAAGCTCACGGAGGGCGGGTCGTCGATGCCGTACAACCGGAGCTCGTGCGTGCCCGCGCCGACCTCGGCGGGCAGCGTGATGACGCCGGCGAGCCGGCCGTCGGCACCGACGGCGAAGGGGCCGGCGCCCGCGGCGCCGTCGTCGAAGACCGCGGACACCTGCGCGCCGGCGGGCAGGCCGGTGGCGGTGAACGCGAGCACGTGCCCGGCGATCGCGGAGGCGCGGTCGACCTCGAGCGTGGCGGGCCCGGCCGCCACCGGCGTGCTGCCGTCGGTCGGGGCCTCGGAGGCGGGGGCGGTCGGGTCGGCGGACGTCGAGGCCGTCGCGGTCGCGCCGGAGGTGGCGGTCGAGGTCGGCGCCGAGCCCACGCCGACCGGCGTGAACGTCTCGTTGTGGCTGTTGGTGACGCCGTGCGCGCCGATCGTGATGACGCCGCAGGTGACCTTGCGGCAGTCGACGGTCTGCACGTCGCCGTTGCGGTCGTAGGCCTGGAACACGGCGCCGGGGACGACGAGCTGCGTCGACCAGGACCCGGAGGCGCTCATCGTGCCGCCGTTGGCCGAGGAGGCGGTGTCGGAGCCGGGGAAGGCGACGTACTTCTGGAAGCCCTGGTTGTCCTTGGACTCGCTGTCGGGCACGTAGAGGTAGTCCGCGCCGGTGACGCCGCCCTTGCTGGGCTGCCACCCGGCCTCGACCGTGCCGAAGAAGACGTAGATGCCGCCGTGGCCGCCGCGGATCGACTGGAAGCCGCTGCCGGAGAGCGTCAGCGTGGTGGCGTACGTCGGGTCGATCCGGCCGGGCGTGACGGTGACCCGGCCGTCGGCGTACGCCGGGCCGGCGACAAGCAGCGAGCCGACCACGAGCGCGAGCACGGTCAGACGGCGGACCACGGTGCCTCCTTCGGGGTCTGCGTGCGGACCCGGACCGGCACGACGACGAGGTTGCCGTCGTGCTCGATGACGTCGACGGGGTGGGCGTAGACCTCGCTGAGCAGCTCGCCGGTGAGCACCGCGGCGGGCGGACCGTCCGCGCGCACCCGGCCGTGGGACAGGACGCAGATCCGGTCGGCGTACGCCGCCGCCAGCGACAGGTCGTGGAGCACCACGACCACCGCCGCGCCGGCCTCCGCGGCCTCGCGCGCGACCGCGAGCAGCGACTCCTGGTGGCGGATGTCGAGGGCCGCGGTCGGCTCGTCGAGCAGGAGGACCGGCGTCTGCTGCGCCAGCAGCCGGGCGAAGGAGGTGCGGGCCTGCTCGCCGCCGGACAGGGTCGGGAAGAGCCGCTCCCCCAGCTCGGCCACGTCCGCGCGCGCCATCGACTCCTCGACCACGCGGTCGTCGTCGTCCTCGCGGTCGGTGCGGTGCCACGGCGAGCGGCCCATCCGCACGACCTCGCGGACCCGGAAGCCGAAGGCCAGCCCCTGCTTCTGCAGCTGCACGGCCCGGTGCCTGGCCAGGTCGCGGGCCGACCAGGCGTGCAGCTCGCGGTCGGCGAGGACGATGCGGCCGGTGGTCGGCGTGATGTCGCCGGCCAGGACGCCGAGGAGCGTGGACTTGCCCGCGCCGTTGGGGCCGACCAGCACGACCAGCTCGCCGGCACGGATGTCGAGGTCGACGCCGTCGAGGACCGGGTGGCCGTCGTAGACGACGGAGAGGTCGCGAGCGGAGAAGCCGGTCATGCCCAGCCTCCGGCGGTACGACGCGCGCGGCGGATCAGCCAGAAGAAGAAGGGGCCGCCGACGAGGGCCGTGAGCATGCCGATGGGCAGGTCGGCGTACGCGATGAGGGTGCGCGCCCAGAGGTCGGCGAGCACGAGCAGGACCGCGCCACCGAGGGCGCTGGCCGGGACGAGCAGCCGGTGGCCGGGGCCGGCGAGCAGCCGGACCAGGTGTGGCACGACGAGCCCGACGAAGGAGATGATCCCGCAGAAGGCGACCGCGGCCGCGGTGAGCACCGCGACGACCACGATGGTGGCCATCCGCAGCCGCTCGACGTCGACGCCGACGTGGCGGGCCGCGCGGTCGCCGAGCGCGAGCAGGTCGAGCCGGGGCGCGAGCAGGAGGGCCGCGGTCAGGCCGACGGCAGCCATCGGGGCGACGACGGCGACGTACTGCCAGCGTGAGCCGTTGAGGCTGCCGAGCTGCCAGAAGACGATCTCCTCGCGGGCCTGGGTGTCGCCGAGGAACATGAGGAAGGCCAGGCCGGCGCTGGCGACCGCGTTGACGGCGATGCCGGTCAGGACCAGGGTGACCACCTCGGTGCGGCCGCCGTCGCGGGACATGAGGTAGACGAGCGTCGTGGTGACCAGGCCACCCAGGAAGGCGCAGATCGCGACCGTCCAGGTGCCGGCGAAGGTCCACCCGAAGACGATGACCGTCGCGGCCGCCACGGCCGCGCCGGCGGAGACACCGACGACGCCGGGCTCGGCGAGCGGGTTGCCGAAGACGCCCTGCATCAGGGCGCCGGCCGTGGCCAGGCACGCACCGGCCAGCGCGGCCATCACGACCCGCGGGAAGCGGACGTCCCAGAGGGTCGCCTCACCCTGCGGGTGGGTCGGCAGCGGCCCGATGTCGAGCCCGATCTTGTGCAGGATCGAGCCGAGCACCTCGCTCGCCGGGATGTCGAGCTGGCCGTGCCCGGCGGCCAGGACGACCGCCACGAGCAGCGCGAGCGCGAGACCGCCGAGCAGGCCGACCCGGCCGGCGAGCGCGCGGATGCCCGCGCGCGGACGGTCGACCACGGTGGCCGTCACGACGCGGACCTCACGAGACCGACCCCGGGGCGTACGTCGCGACGGCGAGCGCGTTGAGCACGCTCGCGGTGATCGGCCCGAAGCCGAGGATCTGGGAGTCGTCCATCGCCACGAAGCGACGGTGCTGCCCGGCCGGGGTCTGCGCCAGGGCCGGAAGTCTCTTCAGGAGCCCGTCGACGCCACCGGCGGACTCGAGCCCGCCGGTCATCATCAGGACCAGGTCGGGCTGCGCGGCGATGAGGCCCTCGTCGGTGAGCGGCTTCATGCCGTTCCAGCCGATCTCCTGCGCGACGTCGTACCCCCCGATCGCGTCGATCAGGGAGTCGGCGCCGGAGCCCTCGCCGAACATGTAGTAGACGCCCGACTGCCCGCGCACGTAGAGGAAGACGGTGCGCAGCCGCTGGTCCGGGTCGCTGGGCGCGACCTTCGCGATCTCGGCGGTGACCGCGTCGACCTGCCGGTCGGTGCGCTTCGCGAGCGCGTCGCCCGCGGCGGGCACGCCGAGCGGGTCGGCCACCTCGTGGATGAGGTCGTCGACGTTGTCGAGGCCGCGGTGGGAGTCGACGACGACGACCGGGATGCCCGCGTCGCGCATCTGCAGGATGACGTCCCACGGGCCGAGCGAGGTGTCGGTGATGATCACCGTCGGGTCGAGGGCGAGGATCGACTCGGCGTTGAGCTCGTGGCCGTTCTGGGTGACCAGCGGCAGGCCCTTGGCCTCGGGGAACTCCGTCGAGACGTCGCGGCCGACGAGGCGGTCGCCCAGCCCGAGCTCGAAGACGGTGCGCGAGAGGGTGCCGTAGACGTCGAGGGCGAGGATCCTGCTGGAGTCGGTGACGGTGACCTCGGTGCCCTGGGCGTCGGTCACGGTGACCGGCAGGTCCGGGTCCGGGTCGCCGACGACCGGGTCGACCGGGGTGTCGGCGACGGCGGTGACCTCGCCGTCCCAGTCGCGGACGTCGCCCAGCGGGCTGACGTCGGCGAGGTCGGGCGCGGCGCTGGTCCGGGTGGAGGCGCCCGCGGTCCGCTCCGGCGAGCCGCCGTCCTGCGCCGAGATGCCGCAGCCGGCGAGTGCCAGGACTCCCACGAGGGTCGGCGCGACCCACCTCACGCTGCGCATGCCGGACCCGGCCGTTCTTCTCCGATCGCTCCCCCACCGGGCGCGAAGCTGGTGGCAGACTAGCAGTTCAAGTAAGGTTTGCCTTACTTAACTTCTCACGATTCGACACTGTGTCATCATCTTCCCGACAACCTGTCGCAAAGCCCGCCCAGGAGCCTCCATGACCGTCCTCGACGAGACCACCGTCGACCTCCCGCTGTCGGCCGCCATGCGCGAGGGCTCGCAGGCCGAGCACCAGGCCGCGGAGGACTCCAGCTTCATGTCGTCGCTGCTCGACGGGCGGGTCAACGAGCGCGGGTACGCCGACTACCTGCTCCGCCTGCGGGTCGTCTACGCGACCATGGAGGCGGTCGTCCGCGACCATCTCGACGACCCGGCCGTCGCCGCGGTGCACGACGAGGCGCTCGAGCGGCTGGCCGCGATCGACGCCGACCTCGACCACTGGTGCGCCGACACCGAGCGCACCGTCGACTCCCCCGCCGCCGCGGCCTACCGCTCCCGCCTCGAGGACGCGGCCGGGTGGGGCGGGCTGCTCGTGGCCCACCACTACACGCGCTACCTCGGCGACCTGTCGGGCGGTCAGGCGATCGGCCGGATCCTCGACCGCACCTTCGACCTCGACGGCGCCGGCATCGCCTTCTACGACTTCCCGGAGATCGAGAAGCCCAAGCTCTACAAGGACGCCTACCGCGCGCGCCTCGACGCGCTCGGCCTCGACGACGCCGACAAGCAGCGCGTGGTCGACGAGGTGAAGGTCGCCTTCCGCCTCAACCAGGAGCTCTTCCGCGAGCTGGCCGGCAACCTGGCGGCGTACGCTCGCTGAGCGTGAGGGTCCTCGTCACCGGTGCCGCCGGCCGCATCGGCGCGGTGGTGACGGCGGGACTGGTCGATCTCGGTCACGACGTGGTCGGCCTGGACCAGCGGCCGGCGCCCGAGGGATGGCTCGGCCCCTGGCACACGGCCGACTGCACCGATCCCGACGCCGTGCTCGACGCGGTCGCGGAGCAGCCGCTCGACGCGGTCGTCCACCTGGCGGGCGACCCGAGCTCGACCGACCTGCCGACCGCACTGTCCTCGCACGTGCTGTCCACGGCGGCACTGCTGGACGCGATGGTGGCGCGCGGCGTGCCCCGCATGGTCTACGCCTCGTCCAACCACGCCGTCGGCCTCACGCCGAGGCCCGCACCCGGGAACCCGGCCGTCGGCACCGCCACCCGGCCGCGCCCCGACACGCCGTACGGCGTCGGCAAGGTCGCGGCCGAGGCGCTGCTGAGCCTCTACGCCGACCGCCACGGCCTGGACACGGTCGCGTGCCGGATCGGGTCGTTCCTGGAGCGCCCGGTCACCCGGCGGCACCTCGAGACCTGGCTGTCCCCCGGCGACTGCGTGCGCCTGGTGGAGGCCGCGCTGACGGCACCGGCGCCCGGGTTCGCGGTCCTCTACGGCATCTCGGCCAACACCGGGGCGTGGTGGGACCTGGAGCCGGGCCGAGCGCTGGGCTACGAGCCACGCGACGACGCCGCCCGCTACGCCGGCGAGGTCGCGCCGCGACCCGAGGACGACGCGGAGGCCGCGCACGTCGGCGGCGACTGGGCCGTGGTCGACCGACCCGCGCTCGACCGACGGCATTGACCTGGAGTGCACTCCAGGAGTCAGACTGGGAGGGTGACCTACTCGATCGCCGAGGCCGCCGAGCTCACCGACCTGACGCCCGACACGCTCCGCTACTACGAGCGCGACGGCCTGATGCTGCGCCCCGTGGGTCGCAGCGCGACCGGGCACCGGCGCTACACCGACTCCGAGATCGGCTGGATCCACCTGCTCAACTGCCTGCGCGGCACCGGCATGCCGATCCGCGACGTACGCCGGTACGCCGAGCTGGTGCGGGCCGGCGAGGGCACCGAGGAGGCGCGCCTCGACCTGCTCCGGGCCCACCGGATGCAGGTGCTCGCGCAGCTGGCGGAGGTGCAGGAGCACCTCGGCGCGATCGACCGGAAGATCGGGATCTACAGCTCGAAGCTCGAGGCCCTTGACCTGGAGCGCGCTCGAAGCGCTTGAGTCGTGTCATGACTCTCGACCAGCGCACCCTCGGCACCGCCTCCCCGCTCATCGTCTCGGGGCTCGGCCTCGGCTGCATGGGCATGTCCGCGTTCTACGGCTCGACCGACGAGGACCAGGGCATCGCGACCATCCGCCGCGCGCTCGACCTCGGCGTGACCTTCCTCGACACCTCGGACATGTACGGCCCGCACACCAACGAGCGGCTCGTCGGCAAGGCCATCGCCGGCCGCCGCGACGAGGTGCAGCTCGCGACCAAGTTCGGCATCGTCGCGACCGGCGACGGCGGCCGCCGGGTCGACGGCAGCCCGGCGTACGTCCGCGAGGCCTGCGACGCCTCGCTGCAGCGCCTCGGTGTCGACCACATCGACCTCTACTACCAGCACCGCGTCGACAAGACCGTGCCGATCGAGGAGACCGTCGGCGCGATGGCCGAGCTCGTCGAGGCCGGCAAGGTGCGGCACCTCGGCCTCTCCGAGGCCGCGCCCGACACCATCCGGCGCGCGCACGCGGTGCACCCGATCACGGCCCTCCAGTCGGAGTACTCCCTCTTCACCCGCGACGTCGAGGACGAGATCCTCCCGACGCTGCGCGAGCTCGGCATCGGCCTGGTCCCCTACTCGCCGCTCGGCCGCGGCATCCTCACCGGCGCGATCACCTCCGACGACTCGCTGGAGGAGGGCGACAGCCGCCGATCGGCGTACTTCCCCCGCCTCAACGGCGAGGCCCTCCAGGCCAACCTCGCCCTGGTGGACCGGGTGCGGGCGCTGGCGGCAGAGCACGGCTGCACGCCCGGCCAGCTGGCGCTCGCCTGGGTGCTCGCCCAGGGAGCGGACGTGGCCCCGATCCCCGGCACCAAGCGGATCTCCTACCTCGAGGAGAACGTCGGCGCCACCGACGTCGAGCTCTCCGAGGCCGACCTGAAGGACCTGACCGAGGCGGTGCCGCGCGAGGCGGTCGTGGGCGACCGGTACGGCGACATGAGCACCATCGACGGCTGACGCTGTCGGTGGCTGCGCCTAGCGTGGCCGCATGGTCCTCTGGCACCTCACGATCGACGCGAACGACCCGACCCGGCTGGCGCGCTTCTGGCAGCTGGCCCTCGGCTACGAGCCGCAGCCGCCGCCGGACGGGCACGCCAGCTGGCGGGCGACGTACCTCGCGTGGGGCGTGCCCGAGGACGAGCTCGCCGACATGACCGACGACGACTACGACCGGATCCAGCCCCCCGACGGCCACGGCCCGAAGATCTGGTTCCAGATCGTCCCTGAGACCAAGGCCGGCAAGAACCGCCTCCACCTCGACCTCTACCCGACCCTCCGCGACCGCTCGCTGCCGATCGAGGAGCGGCGGCGGCTCGTCGACACCCGCGTCGCCGAGCTCGTCGCCGCCGGGGCGTCGATCGGCCGGGTCAACGACCAGGAGGAGGGCTACTACGCCGTCCTCATGCACGACCCGGAGGGCAACGAGTTCTGCGTCGCCTGAGGTGTGCACCAGCAGGTGGACACCTGTCCGGCGCTCACCACGGCCTGGCTAGCGTGACGGCATGACCTCTCTCCACGACCTGTCCGCGCGCACCATCGACGGGCAGGACCAGGACCTCGCGGCGTACGACGGGCAGGTGCTGCTCGTGGTCAACACGGCGTCCCAGTGCGGGTTCACGCCGCAGTACCAGGGCCTGCAGGAGCTGCACGACCGGTTCGCGGCGAAGGGCTTCGCGGTGCTCGGCTTCCCGTGCGACCAGTTCGGCCACCAGGAGCCGGGCGACGACGCGGAGATCGCCGGCTTCTGCGAGCGCAACTTCGGCGTGACCTTCCCGCTCTTCTCCAAGGTCGAGGTCAACGGCCCGGGCGCCCACCCGGTCTTCCAGTTCCTCCGCTCGCAGAAGGGCGGCCTGCTCGGCTCGAAGATCAAGTGGAACTTCACCAAGTTCCTGGTCGCCCAGGACGGTCGCGTGCTCGGCCGCTACGCCCCGACGACCAAGCCCGAGAAGATCGCCGACGACATCGAGAAGGCCCTCAACAGCTGACCGCTTCCGCCGGTTGCGGTGCGAGTGCGCGCTTGCGCGCGAGCCTCGAAGCCCGGCGAGATGAGCTTCGGCCTGCGAGAGGCGCGGACTGCTCGCCGATAGGCAGCAAAGGCGGGTACGGCGCGCTTCGGGTCACCGCCGCTTCCCGGGTTTCCGGTGGTCCCGGCACGGTGGTTGAGGTGCGAGAAGCGCCAGCGACGAGCCCCGAAACCACCACCCGCAGCGGGACCGAAAATCGGTCGGAAAAAAATCTTTCGAAGTTGTCCACATCCCGGTCAAAGCAAGGGTTCTGAGCATCTCAGTGTCGGTGGCCAGTGCTTGAGTGGACGTATGGCAACGACCGCGACTCCCACCCACCGACTGTCGGTGGCGGTCGCGCATGCCCGCCATGATCTGACCTCGATCGCGGACACTCCGGCATGGTCGATGACCGACACCGAAGCAGCCGACGCCCTC
>NZ_JAIQZJ010000018.1 GCF_020073815.1 Nocardioides mangrovi | reverse complement strand
AGAGGGTTTCCGCGCGTTCAAACGAGGCTTGCTGCCCCGGCGTACGCGGAAAAACGCGACTCGAGGCGCGGAAACCCTCTACTCGACCTAGAAGATGATGTCGCCGGACTTGCGACGCGAGCGCAGCAGCTGCAGCGCCTCGTCGAGGATGTCGGCGGCCTCGGCGTCGGAGCGACGCTCCTTCACGTAGGCGAGGTGCGTCTTGTAGGGCTCGATCTTCGGGGCCGGCGGCGGGTTGTCCGAGTCGAGGCTGGCCGGGAGGCCGCACTTGGGGCAGTCCCACGACTCGGGGACCTGGGCCTCGGTCGAGAACGTCACCACCGAACGGTGCTCGCGCGCACAGAAGTAGGTCACTGCCTGTCGCGGGGCCGCCTCACCGCGCTCGGCCTCGCCCATCGGGCCGGCACCGACCCGGCTCCCGCGAATCGCGTTTCCTCCACCAGCCACGTGTGTGTCCCTTTCGAGCTCTCTAGTCCGAGATTCAGTACGCCAGCAGGAGACCGAGGGCGATCACACAGGCGAACCAGATGATGCCGATGCCGATCGTCAGGCGGTCGAGGTTGCGCTCGGCGACCGACGAGCCGCCCAGCGAGCTGGACACGCCGCCACCGAACATGTCGGACAGGCCGCCACCGCGGCCCTTGTGCAGGAGCACCAGCACGATCATCAGACCGCTGGCGATCATGAGCAGGATGGTGAGGATCAGTTCCACGGTCGCACAGCCTACGTCAGAGGTACGACGATCACAGGATCGGCATGTCGTAGTAACGGCAGATGCCGCCGAACTCGTCGACCTGCAGGCTCGCACCGCCCACCAGGCACCCGTCGACGTCGGCCTGGGCCATGATCCCGGCGACGTTCGCGGCCTTCACCGAGCCGCCGTAGAGGATCCGGACACCGTCGGCCGCGGCCTCGCCGTACGACTCCTTCACCTGCGCCCGGATGGCCTGGCAGACCTCCTGAGCGTCCTCGGGCGTGGCGACCTCGCCGGTGCCGATCGCCCACACGGGCTCGTAGGCGATGACCAGGCCGGCCACCTGCTCGGGCGTGAAGCCGGCGAGCGAGCCCACGGTCTGGCCGATGCAGTGCGGCACGTGCTCACCGGCCTGACGGATGTCCAGGCCCTCGCCGACGCAGACGATCGGCACGATGCCGGCCGCGAGCGCCTTGACCGCCTTCGCGGCCACCAGGGCGTCGTCCTCGGCGTGGTACTGCCGGCGCTCGCTGTGGCCGACGACGACGTAGTCGCAGCCGAGCTTGGCGAGCATCGCCGCCGAGATCTCGCCCGTGTAGGCACCGGCGTCGTGCGGCGACACGTCCTGCGCGCCGTACTTGATCTCGAGGCGGTCGCCGTCGACCAGCGTCTGCACGGACCGCAGGTCGGTGAACGGCGGGACGACGACCACCTCGACCTTGCCGTAGTCGTGCTTCTTGTCCGCCAGCGTCACCGCGAGCTTCTGCACCAGGACGAGCGCCTCCTGGTGGTTGAGGTTCATCTTCCAGTTGCCCGCCATCAGCGGGATGCGCGTGGACGCCATGGTGTTGTCAGTCCTCCAGGACCTGGATGCCGGGCAGCTCCTTGCCCTCGAGGTACTCGAGGCTGGCGCCACCACCGGTGGAGATGTGGCCGAACGACGACTCGTCGAAGCCGAGCCGCACGGTCGCGGCGGCGGAGTCGCCGCCGCCGACCACCGACAGGCCGTCGACCTTCGTGAGGGCCTCGGCCACGGCACGGGTGCCGTCGGCGAACGCGTCGACCTCGAAGACGCCCATCGGGCCGTTCCAGAAGACCGTGCGGGCGTCGGCGAGCGCGGCCGCGAAGGCAGCACCGGACTCGGGGCCGATGTCGAGACCCAGGGCGTCGGCGGGGATCGCGTCGGCCGCCACCACCTGGGGCTGTGGCTCCCGGTCCCCGGACGGGAACTCGGTGTCGACGACGATGTCGGTCGGCAGCACGATCTGCACGCCCGACTCCTCGGCACGCTGCAGGTAGGACCGGCAGGTGTCGAGCTGGTCCTCCTCGAGGAGGCTCTTGCCGACCTCGTGACCCTGGGCCTTGAGGAACGTGAAGACCATGCCGCCGCCGATGAGCAGCTTGTCGGCCTTGCCGAGGAGGTTGTCGATCACGCCCAGCTTGTCGGAGACCTTCGAGCCACCGAGCACCACGACGTACGGACGCTCCGGCGACTCGGTGAGCCGGCGCAGCACGTCGATCTCCGCCGAGACCAGCCCGCCCATCGCGTGCGGCAGCCGCTGCGCGACGTCGTAGACCGAGGCCTGCTTGCGGTGGACGACCCCGAACCCGTCGGACACGAAGGCGTCCGCGAGCTCCGCGAGCTGGTCGGCGAAGGCGCCGCGGTCGGCCTCGTCCTTGCTGGTCTCGCCCGGGTTGAACCGGACGTTCTCCAGCACGGCGACCTGACCGTCGGCGAGGCCGGCGACCGTCTCCCGCGCGCTCTCACCGACCGTGTCGGTCGCGAACGCCACGTCCTGGCCGAGCAGCTCACCCAGCCGCGCGGCCACCGGCCGGAGGGAGTAGCGGTCCTCGGGCGCGCCCTTGGGACGGCCGAGGTGGGCGGTGACGACCACCCGGGCGCCCGCGTCGGCCAGCGCCCGGATGGTGGGGACACTCGCCCGGATCCGCTTGTCGTCGGTGATGGTCGTGCCGTCGAGCGGCACGTTGAGGTCGGAACGGACCAGGACCCGCTTCCCGGCGACGTCGCCGAGACCGGCGTACTCCCCCATCGTCAGAGGGTCTCGCCGACGTAGGCGATGAGGTCCGCGAGGCGGTTGGAGTAGCCCCACTCGTTGTCGTACCAGCCCAGGACCTTGACCTGGTTGCCGATCACCTTGGTCAGCGGCGCATCGAAGATGCAGGACGCCGGGTCGGTGACGATGTCGGTGGAGACCAGCGGGTCGGTGGAGTACTTGAGGAACTTGCCGTCGGCCGCGGCCTTGACGATCTCGTTGACCTCGTCGACCGAGGTCTCGCGGGATGCCTCGAAGGACAGGTCGGTCGCCGAGCCGGTGGGCACCGGGACGCGCATGGCGTAGCCGTCGAGCTTGCCCTTGAGCTCCGGGAGCACCAGGCCGATGGCCTTGGCGGCACCGGTCGAGGTCGGGACCATGTTGAGCGCGGCGGCGCGGGCGCGACGCGGGTCCTTGTGGATGTTGTCCTGGAGGTTCTGGTCCGCGGTGTAGGCGTGGATCGTCGTCATCAGGCCCTTGTTGATCCCGAGGCCCTCGTGCAGCGCCTTGGCCATGGGGGCCAGGCAGTTGGTGGTGCACGACGCGTTGGAGATGACGGTGTGGGCGTCCGGGTCGTAGCTCGTGTTGTTGACACCCATGACCACGGTGACGTCCTCGTTGGAGGCCGGCGCGGAGATGATGACCTTCTTGGCGCCGCCGCTGTCGACGTGGGCGCGAGCCTTGGTGGCGTCGGTGAAGAAGCCGGTGGACTCGACCACCACGTCGACGCCGTGGTCGCCCCACTTGATGGCGGCGGGGTCACGCTCGGCGAACGCGGTGATGACCTGGTCGCCGACGGTGATCTGGCCGTCGGAGGCGCTGACGTCTGCGTCCAGGCGACCCAGGATCGAGTCGAACTTCAGGAGCGGCGCGAGGGAGGAGGTGGCCGTCAGGTCGTTGACGGCGACGATCTCGATGTCGAGGCCCGAGGCCCGAACGGCGCGGAAGAAGTTGCGGCCGATCCGGCCGAACCCGTTGATACCTACACGAACAGTCACTGGTTTGCTCCTGCTAGTCGATCACGGCGTGCAAAGGACGTTGGTCGAACACGTCGACCCTATCGCTTGGGCCGACCCAGCCAGACTGGCCGTCCGGCGTACGTGCGGGTAACCGACGAAGGTCCCGCGGTCGCGGGACGTTACGCGTCCTCGGCGAGCATCTCCGGGGTCAGCGACGCCTCGGTGTCGGGGATGCCGAGCTCCTCCGCGCGCTTGTCGGCCATCGCGAGCAGCCGCCGGATCCGGCCGGCGATCGCGTCCTTGGTGAGCACCGGGTCGTGGAGCTGCCCGAGCTCCTCGAGGGAGGCCTGCTTGTGCTCGAGGCGGAGCTCGCCGGCCATCTTGAGGTGGTCTGGGACCTCCTCGCCGAGGATCTCCATGGCACGGCCGACCCGGGCGCCGGCGGCGACGGCCGCGCGGGCGGAACGGCGCAGGTTGGCGTCGTCGAAGTTGGCGAGCCGGTTGGCGGTGGCGCGCACCTCGCGGCGCATCCGGCGCTCCTCCCACGCCATCAGGGACTCGTGTGCCCCGAGGCGGGTGAGCAGCTGGCCGATCGCGTCGCCGTCGCGGATCACGACGCGGTCGACGCCGCGCACCTCGCGGGCCTTCGCGTGGATGCCGAGGCGGCGGGCCACGCCGACCAGGGCGAGCGCGGCCTCGGGGCCTGGACAGGTGACCTCGAGCGCCGAGGACCGGCCGGGCTCGGTGAGCGAGCCGTGGGCGAGGAAGGCGCCGCGCCACGCGGCGACGGCATCGCAGCCCCCGCCGGAGACGACGGCCGGCGGCAGCCCCCGGACGGGGCGGCCGCGCTGGTCGAGGAGGCCGGTCTGGCGGGCCAGCGCCTCACCCTCCTTGACCACCCGGACGATGTACCGGCTGCCCTTGCGGATGCCGTTGCCCTGCACCATCACGACGTCGGACTGGTGGCCGTAGACCTCGGCGATGTTGGTGCGCAGCCGGCGCGCGGCGGCGCCGGTGTCGAACTCGGCCTCGACGACGATCCGGCCGCTCACGATGTGCAGCCCGCCGGCGAACCGGAGCATCGAGGCGACCTCGGCCTTGCGGCAGCAGGTCTTGGTGACCTGGGTGCTCGACAGCTCTGCCTTGACCTGCGCCGTCATCGCCATGGTGCGATCCTGCCACGGCAGTCAACGACCCTCGGCGGCCGCCTACCCGCTCACGACCCGCTCAGGATGCCGGCGTACGTCCCGGCCAGTCGCTCGGCGTCGTGGCGGGGTTGGCCGTCGTCGCAGGCCACGTCGGCGAGCACCAGCCGCGCGCCGTAGGACGCGACCGCCTGCTCGAGCTCCGCGGCGTCCTCGCCGACGCTGGTGCGGTCGGCGATCACCGTGTGGATGGTCACGTCGGGAGCGTGCTGGACGAGCACGGCCAGGTGGTCGATCGCGTCGTAGCCGGAGGTCTCCCCCGCCTCGCCCGCGAGGTTGAGCACCACGACGATCCGGGCGTCGGTGGCCGCGAGCGCGCTGCGCAGCGCGGGGACCTCGAGGTGCGGGATCACCGAGGAGTACCAGGACCCGGGGCCGAGCACGACCCAGTCGGCCGCGTGGACCGCGTCGATCGCCTCCGGGCAGGGCTTCGGGTCGGGCGGGTCCAGCGCGATCGAGACGATGTCGCCGCCGGTGGTCGCGACCTCGACCTGGCCGCGCACGGTGACGGTGGCCGCCGGGTCGTCGGCGTCGAGGCCGCGCACCCGGGCGGTGATGTCCAGGGGCACCAGCGCCATCGGGAGCACCCGGCCCTTGGTGCCGAGCAGCCGCCCGACCCAGTCGAGCGCGGCGACCGGGTCGCCCAGCTGCTCCCAGAGGCCGACGATGAGCAGGTTGCCGATCACGTGGCCGTTCATCTCGCCGTGGCCGGCGAAGCGGTGCTGGAGCACCCGGGCCCAGGTGTCGCCCCACTGGTCGTCGCCGCAGAGGGCGGCGAGGGCCATCCGCAGGTCGCCCGGTGGCAGCACCCCGAACTCGCCGCGCAGTCGCCCCGAGGAGCCGCCGTTGTCGGCGACGGTGACGACCGCCGTCAGCTCGTCGACGACGAGGTCGTCCACGAGCAGCCGCAGTGCCTGGAGCGAGGCCGCGAGACCGTGGCCGCCCCCGAGGGCGACGACGGACTGGGCACGGTCGAGGTGGTCGTCCGGCGACATCACTCGCGTCCGAGGTCGCGGTGGGTGGCGCGGACGTCGTACCCGGCGTCCGCGAGCCGGCGGACGACCTGCTCGGTCATCGCGACGCTGCGGTGCTTGCCGCCGGTGCACCCGATCGCGACGGTCATGAAGCGCTTGCCCTCGCGCAGGTAGCCGTCGGCCACGCCGGTCAGGACCGGGACGTAGCCCTCGAGGAACTCGCCCGCGCCGGGCTGCTCGAGCACGTAGGCGGCGACGTCGGCGTCCTTGCCGGTGTGGTCGCGCAGCTCCGGCACCCAGAACGGGTTGGGCAGGAACCGCATGTCGGCGACGAAGTCGGCGTCCACGGGGATGCCGTACTTGAAGCCGAAGCTGGTGACCGTGACCTTCAGCCGGGTCGCGTCCGGGGAGCCGAAGGCCTCGGCGATGCGCTCGGTCAGCTGGTGGACGTTGAGCGAGGTCGTGTCGATCACCAGGTCGGCGTCGCTGCGCAGGTCGGCGAGGACGTCGCGCTCGCGCTGCAGGCCGTCGAGGAGCCGGCCAGCCCCCTGTAGCGGGTGGGGCCGCCGGGCGGCCTCCTGCCGGCGGACGAGGACGTCGTCGGACGCCTCGAGGAAGACCAGGGTGGCGTGCCGGCCCGTGGCCCCTTGGGCGAGGTTGGCCTGCAGGGACTGGAAGAACGACCCGGAGCGGACGTCCACCACGACCGCGATCGGCTGCTCGGTGCCGCGACTCTCGTCGACGAGGCGTACGACGTCGCGCAGCAGGCTCGGCGGCATGTTGTCGACGACGTAGTAGCCGAGGTCCTCGAGCTCCTTGGCCGCGGTGCTGCGACCGGCGCCGGTCATGCCCGTGACGACCACGAGCTCCCCGTGGTGGTCGAGGGGCTGGTCCACCTCTCAGTCCTCCTGGATCTCGCCGGTGGCGGTGTTGACGCTGACGGCACCAGTCTTGCCGCTCGCGCGGGCGACCGCATCCTTGATGGAGGTCGCAGTGCGCGGGCCGATGCCGGGGACCAGGGCGATCTCGTCGACCTCGGCCTCGCGGAGCTTCTTGAGCGACCCGAAGTGCTTGAGCAGCGTCTTGCGCCGGACCTCGCCGAGACCCGGCACGTCGTCGAGGACGCTCTCGACCATCGACTTCGACCGGCGCGAGCGGTGGTGGGTGATCGCGAAGCGGTGGGCCTCGTCGCGGACGCGCTGCAGGAGGTAGAGGCCCTCGCTGGACCGGGCCAGGATGACCGGGTCCTCCTGGTCGGGCAGCCACACCTCCTCGAGGCGCTTCGCCAGCCCGCAGACGGGGATGTCGACGATGCCGAGCTCCTCCAGCGCCCGCTGCGCCGCGGCGACCTGCGGCGCGCCGCCGTCGACGACCACGAGGCCCGGCGCGTAGGCGAACTTCCGCGGCCGACCGGTCTCGGGGTCGACCAGCATCGGGCCGTTGTCGGTGATCTTCTCGGTGGAGCTGGCCTGCTCGTCGAGGAGCCGCTTGAAGCGCCGGGTGATGACCTCGTGCATGGCCTTCACGTCGTCCGAGCCGTCCTGGCCCTTGATCACGAACCGGCGGTATTCGCTCTTGCGCGCCAGGCCGTCCTCGAAGACCACCATCGACGCGACGATCTCGGAGCCCTGAAGGTGGGAGATGTCGTAGCACTCGATCCGCAGCGGCACCTCGTCGAGCGCGAGCGCCTCCTGGATCTCCTCCAGCGCTCGGTTGCGGGTCGTCAGGTCGCTGGCCCGCTTGGTCTTGTGCAGCACGAGGGCCTGGGCGGCGTTCTGCGCCACGGTGTCCTGGAGAGTCTTCTTGTCCCCGCGCTGCGGCACCCGGATCGCGACCTTCGACCCCTTCAGGTCGCCGAGCAGCTCCTCGTACGTCGTCGCATCGGCCGGCAGCGCCGGGACCAGGATCTCCCGCGGGATCTCGTCCGGGCCGGCGCCGGCGTAGAGCTGCAGGATGAAGTCGTCGACGAGCTTGGCGGTGTCGCCCTCGTCGACCCGATCGGCGACCCAGCCGCGCTGACCGCGGATCCGGCCGCCCCGGACGTAGAAGATCTGCACCGCGACCTCGAGGGGGTCCTCGGCGAGCGCGATCACGTCGGCGTCGGTGCCGTCGCCGAGCACGACCGCCTGCTTCTCGAGCGCCTTGTTGAGCGCGCCGAGGTCGTCGCGCAGCCGGGCCGCCTTCTCGAAGTCGAGTGCGTCGGAGGCGGCGTACATCTCCTTCTCGATGCGCCGGACGAACGCGGCGGTGTGACCGGCCATGAAGTCGCAGAAGTCGTCGACGATCGCGCGGTGCTCCTCGGCGCTGACGTTGCCGACGCAGGGAGCCGAGCACTTGTCGATGTAGCCGAGCAGGCAGGGGCGGCCGATCTGTCCGGACCGCTTGAAGACGCCGTTGCTGCAGGACCGCATCGGAAAGACGCGCAGCAGCAGGTCGACCGTCTCGCGGATCGCCCAGGCGTGGCTGTAGGGGCCGAAGTAGCGGGTGCCCTTGCGCTTGGCGCCACGGCCGACCATGACCCGCGGGAACTCCTCGCCGACCGTGACGGCCAGCCACGGGTAGGACTTGTCGTCGCGGTACTTCACGTTGAAGCGCGGGTCGTACTCCTTGATCCAGGAGTACTCGAGCTGCAGCGCCTCGACCTCGGTCTTCACCACGGTCCACTCGACGCTGGCCGCCGTCGTCACCATCGTGGCGGTGCGCGGGTGCAGGTTGCCGACGTCCTGGAAGTAGGACGAGAGCCGGGCGCGGAGGTTCTTGGCCTTCCCGACGTAGACGACCCGGCCCTTCGGGTCGCGGAACCGGTAGACCCCCGGCTGGGTGGGGATCGAGCCGGGCTCGGGACGGTAGGACTGCGGGCCTCGGGTGGAGCGGCTGGGTCGGGCAGGAGGCACGGCGTCAACCCTACGGGCGCGGTCCGACACTCCCACGCCGCAACGCTTTGTCTATTTGTCGCGTGACTTACTCTACTTGCATGCGCTGTCGTGACCGCTCCGGCTACGCCCTCACCTGCTCCGCCGAGGCCGCCGTGGCCTACCGCCGCGGGACCGACGACCTGCTCCGGCTCCGGCGCGGCGCCGAGCGCTCCATCGCGGCCTCGATCACCCTCGACCCGACCTTCGCGCTCGGGCACGCCACGCTCGCCCTGCTCGGCCACGAGATGTGCGTCGCGGTCGACGTCGCCGCCCGCCTCGAGGACGCGCTGACCCTCGTCGGTCGGGCCACCGAGCGCGAGCGCAGCCACGTCCACGCCGTCGCCGCCCACCTGCGGGGCGACGGCCGGCCGATCATCCGGCACCTCGCCACCTACCCCGGCGACGCCGTCCTGCTCTCCACCGCCGTGCCGACCATCGCCTTCGCCGGCGTCACCGAGGTCCCCGCGCAGGCGTGGGAGATCGTCGAGCGCGCGGCTCCGGCGTACGGCGACGACTGGTGGTACGCCGGACTGCTCGCCTTCGTCCGCCAGGAGCAGGGCCGCTTCGACGAGGCGATGGACCTGTCGTGCCGCTCCCTGCTCGTCGAGCCCGGTGCCGGCCACTCCGCGCACGCTCGTGCGCACGCCCACTACGAGACCGGCGACCACGAGGCCGGGCTGGCGTGGATGGACGACTGGGTGCTCGGCGACGGCGCGACCACGGACAGCCTCAGCCACTTCTCCTGGCACGCCGCCCTGCACGAGCTCTCCCTCGGCGACCTCGACGCCGTACGCCGCCGCTACGACGCGCAGCTGCGTCCCGAGGCGGCGACCGGCTGCCGGGCGCTGGTCGACACCGGCTCGCTGCTCTTCCGCTGGGCGCTCACGCCCGGGGCGCACGACGTCCCGGCGATGGCGGACGTGGCAGCCGTGACGTCGGAGGCGACGCTCCACCGGCCGGCGACGCCCTTCCTGGCGTTGCACGCCGCCGTCCTGCACCTGTCGCTGGGCGACCGGGCCGAGCTCGCCGACCTGGCGACCTGGGCGTCCGTCCACGAGCACCGCACGCACCGCGAGGTCGTCGCTCCCCTGGCCCGGGCGTTCGGCGCCGCGGCCGGCGGCCGCTCGTCCGCTGCCGCCGACCAGCTCGCCCGCCTGCAGTCACGGCTCTGGCGCCTCGGCGGCTCCGACGCCCAGCGCGAGGTGGTCGAGGAGGCGCGGATCGCGGCCCTGCTGCGCGCCGGGCGCTGGGACGAGGCACGCGTGATGCTCGACGCCCGGCTCGACCGGCGGCACTCCCCGCGCGACTCCCGGTGGCGGCTGTCCACCGGCGACCCGGCCGCCCCCGACGGCGACCTCGACCGCGCCGGGCGCTGATGGCGCAGGCGCGCGCCTCGGCGTAGGGGATTGGTCACCAACCCCGTCCCGGGAGGCATCTGGGAGCAGGTTGGTGACCAATCCCCCCGGACGGAGGTCGCGCCTCATCCGCACCACCCGTCACAGCGGACAGGCACTCCTGTCGCTTGACGGCCGTTGCAACCCCCGACCAGCGCAGGGGTCCCCGGTCGACCGGGGATCCCTGCACGACGCCGCCGGGTCCCCGGGCCAATCAGCTCTCGACGACGGAGCCGCTGTCGACGCTGACGTCGACGGCGGAGAGGGCGGACGTCGCGGGCCCGGTCACGACCGAGCCGTCCTCGATCGAGAACTGGCTGCCGTGGCAGCCGCAGTTGATCGTGCCGTCGCTGACCGACGACACGACGCAGCCCTGGTGGGTGCAGACCGCGGTGAAGCACTTGAAGTCGCCCTTGCTGGGCTGGGTGACGACGAGTTTCTCGGCCGTCAGGATGGTGCCGCCGCCCACAGGAACGTCGGCCGTCGCGACCAGGCCGTCGGCGGCCTGGGAGGACGTCGACTCATGCGGCGTCGCCTCCTTCGTCGGACTCTCGGAGGCGCTGGCGGTGGCGGACTCGGTCGGCGACTCCGTCGCCCCGCTGGGGTCGGTCGCCTCGCCGCTCCCGTCGCTCCCGCAGGCGGCGAGCAGCGGGAGTCCGAGACCCACGGCGGCCGCGCCGCCGAGCACGCTGCGCCGGTGCATCAGCTCGTGACGACGGAGCTCCCGTCGACGCTGACGTCGACGGCCGCGAGCGCGGAGGTCGCGGGTCCGTTGACCACGGAGCCGTCGTCGATCGAGAACTTGCTGCCGTGGCAGGTGCAGTTGATGGTGCCGTCGGACACGGTGGAGACCAGGCAGCTCTGGTGGGTGCAGACGGCCGAGAACCCCTTGAAGTCGCCCTCGGTCGGCTGGGTCACCACGATCTTCTGGTCGGCGTAGATCGTGCCGCCGCCGACGGGGATGTCCGAGGACGGACCGAGCGTCTCCCCCGCGGTGGTGTCGGGCTCCGTGGCGGTCGAGCCGTCGCTGCTGCCGCACGCGGCGAGCAGGGGGACTCCGACGCCCAGGGCGGCGGCTCCGGTGAGGGTGGTGCGGCGGGTCATGCCGTCGGTCACGGTCTGGTCCTCTCGGCGGGATGGTTGAAACTTCACCCTAGACGGAGGCCCGGGCTGAAGCCTGTGCTCAGGCCATGAGAGTTCGATGAGAACTCGGTGGCCTGCCTGTCCCCGTCGACGGTGTCAGCTCGCCCGCGAGCGTACGGCGGCCTTCTTGGCGGTCGCCTTCTTCGCCACGGTCTTCTTGGCGGCGGTCTTCTTGGCGGCGGTCTTGTTGGCCCCGGCCTTCTTGGCCGCAGCCTTCTTCGCGGGCGCCTTCGTGGCGGCCTTCTTGCCCGGCACCGGGTCCGCCGGGGGACGGCGCTGGCCGGTCGGCTGCTTGGCCTCGCGCCCGTCGAGCAGCGGCGCCAGGAACTGGCCCGTGTAGCTCTCCGGGGTCGCCGCCACGAGCTCCGGGGTGCCCTCGGCGACGACGGTGCCGCCGCGCGAGCCGCCCTCGGGGCCCATGTCGATCAGCCAGTCGGCGGTCTTGATGACGTCGAGGTTGTGCTCGATCACCAGCACCGTGTTGCCCTGGTCGACCAGGCGGCCGAGCACGAGCAGCAGCTTGCGGATGTCCTCGAAGTGCAGCCCGGTGGTGGGCTCGTCGAGGACGTAGACCGTGCGGCCGGTCGAGCGCTTCTGCAGCTCGGCGGACAGCTTCACGCGCTGTGCCTCGCCGCCGGACAGGGTCGTCGCCGGCTGCCCCAGGCGCACGTAGCCGAGGCCGACCTCGACCAGGGTCTTCAGGTGTCGCGCGATCGCCGGCACCGCCGCGAAGAAGTCGACGGCCTCCTCGATCGGCATGTCGAGGACCTCGGCGATGGTCTTGCCCTTGTAGTGGACCTCGAGCGTCTCGCGGTTGTAGCGGGCGCCGTGGCAGACCTCGCACGGGACGTAGACGTCCGGGAGGAAGTTCATCTCGATCTTGATCGTGCCGTCGCCGGCGCACGCCTCGCAGCGGCCGCCCTTGACGTTGAACGAGAAGCGGCCCTGCTGGTAGCCACGCATCTTCGCCTCCGGAGTGGAGGCGAAGAGCTTGCGGACGTGGTCGAAGACCCCGGTGTACGTCGCCGGGTTGGACCGCGGGGTGCGGCCGATCGGCGACTGGTCGACGTGGATCACCTTGTCGACGTGCTCGAGGCCGGTGATCTTCTGGTGCCGGCCCGGCACCTGCCGCGCGCGGTAGATCTGCTTGGCCAGCGAGGTGTAGAGGATGTCGTTGACCAGGGTCGACTTGCCCGAGCCCGAGACGCCGGTGACGGCGACGAACAGGCCGAGCGGGAAGGCGACGTCGACGTTCTGGAGGTTGTGCTCGCGGGCGCCGTGGACCTTGAGCTCGCGGCCCTTGGTGCGCGGCCGGCGTACGGCGGGGACCGGGATCTCGCGCCGGCCGGAAAGGTACTGGCCGGTCATCGAGTCGGGGTGCGCGAGCAGGTCGGCGACGTTGCCGCTGTGGACCACCTGGCCGCCGTGCTCACCGGCGCCGGGACCGATGTCGACGACCCAGTCGGCGACCCGGATCGTGTCCTCGTCGTGCTCGACGACGATGAGGGTGTTGCCGAGGTCCTTGAGCCGGACCAGCGTCTCGATCAGCCGGTGGTTGTCGCGCTGGTGGAGGCCGATCGACGGCTCGTCGAGCACGTAGAGGACTCCGACCAGGCCGGCCCCGATCTGGGTGGCGAGCCGGATGCGCTGCGCCTCGCCGCCGGACAGCGAGCCCGAGGGCCGGTCCAGGGAGAGGTAGTCGAGGCCGACGTCGAGCAGGAACGTGAGCCGCTCCTGGATCTCCTTGAGCACCCGCTCGCCGATCTGCCGCTCGCGCGAGGTCAGCTCGAGGTTGCGCAGGTAGTCGGCGGTCTCGTTGATCGGCATCGCGCAGACCTCGGCGATGTTCTTGCCGCCGTCCTGGAGGGACGCGCCGAGCGTCACCGACATCGACACCGGCTTGAGCCGGCTGCCACGGCACGTCGGGCACGGGACCTCGCGCATGAAGCCTTCGTAGCGCTCCCGGCTGACGTCGGACTCGGCCTCGTGGTGACGGCGCGCGATGTAGGCGCCGACGCCCTCGAACTCGGCGTAGTAGGCGCGCTGCCGCCCGTAGCGGTTGCGGGTGACGACGTGCACCTTCGTCGGGTGGCCGTTCAGGATCGCCTTCTGCGCCTTGGCCGGGAGGTCCTCCCACGGCGTGTTGAGGTCGAAGCCGAGCTCGTCGCCGAGCGCACCCATCAGCCGGAGGAAGTAGTCGGCGACGTGCGCCTGGCTCCACGGCTGGATCGCACCCTCCCCGAGCGTCGCCTGCGGGTCCGGGACGACCAGCTCGGGGTCCACCTCGAGGCGGGTCCCGAGCCCGTGGCAGGCCGGGCAGGCACCGAACGGCGAGTTGAACGAGAACGACCGCGGCTCGAGCTCGTCGGTGTCGATCGGGTGCTCGTTGGGGCACGCCATCTTCTCGCTGAACCGCAGCTCACGACCGGGGTCCTTGGCGTCGAGGTCGACGAAGTCGAAGAGCACCAGTCCCCCGGCGAGCTGGAGCGCGGTCTCGACCGAGTCGGTGAGCCTGCGCTTGGAGGACTCCTTGACCGCGAGGCGGTCGACCACGACCTCGATCGTGTGCTTCTTCTGCTTGTCCAGCTTGGGCGGGTCGTCCAGCGCGTGGGTCTCGCCGTTGACCCGGGCCCGGGAGAACCCCTGGGTCTGCAGCTGCTTGAAGAGCTCGACGTACTCGCCCTTGCGACCACGGATCACCGGGGCGAGGACCTGGAAGCGTCGTCCCTCCTCGAGGCCGAGGATGCGGTCCACGATCTGCTGCGGGGTCTGGCGCTCGATCGGGGCGCCGCACGTCGGGCAGTGCGGCCGGCCCGCGCGCGCGTAGAGGAGGCGGAGGTAGTCGTAGACCTCGGTGATGGTGCCGACCGTGGAGCGGGGGTTCTTCGACGTGGACTTCTGGTCGATCGAGACGGCCGGGGACAGGCCCTCGATGAAGTCGACGTCAGGCTTGTCCATCTGGCCGAGGAACTGGCGGGCGTAGGCCGAGAGCGACTCGACGTACCGGCGCTGGCCCTCGGCGAAGATCGTGTCGAACGCCAGCGACGACTTGCCGGAGCCGGACAGGCCGGTGAAGACGATGAGCGAGTCTCGGGGCAGGTCGATCGAGACGTCCTTCAGGTTGTGCTCGCGTGCTCCTCGGATGATGAGCTGGTCCGCCACTGAATGTCCCCTCGCTTCGAACAGGTGTTCGCCATCGTAACCGGCGCAGACAACGCACAACCAGTCGGGACGCGCCGGTGTTCCCCACACTCTCACGGGCCACCGACAGTCGGGTGACGCGCGGGTTTCGGGCCGGGCTCGGGCAGGATGGCCCCATGGTCGACACCCCCCTTCCCGTGGTCGCGGCGGGGCTGCTGCCGGACGCGACCCGCCGCCTGGTCCGCACCGCCGACGGCCTGCCCGACGACGACTACGCCGCACCGAGCGTCTGCACCGGGTGGAGCCGCGCCCATGTGCTCGCCCACCTCGCGCTCAACGCCGAGGGCCTCGCCGGCGCGCTCACCGGGATCGTCGACGGCGAGCGGCGGCCGATGTACGCCTCCGAGGAGCGCCGCGACGGCGACATCGACGAGCTCGCCGCCGCGTCGCCGTCCGCGCTCCGGACCCGTCTGCTGGCCGCCTGCACGGACCTCGCGGAGGCGTGGGCCGCGCTGCCGGCCGACCAGCAGGCGACCACCATCGACCGGATCCCCGGCGGCCGGATCTTCGCCGCCGGCGCCGTCCCGCTGATGCGGGTGCGGGAGGTCGAGATCCACCACGCCGACCTCGACGCCGGCTACTCCCGGGCCGACTGGCCGGCGGACTTCGCCGCCCTGCTCCTCGACGCACTCGCCCAGCAGGACGACGGCACACCCTTCACCGCACGCGCGACCGACCTGGAGCGCTCGTGGACCTGGGGCTCGGGCGGACCCACCGTCAGCGGCACTGCCGCCGACCTCGGCTGGTGGCTCACCGGGCGCGGCGCGGGCGACGGACTGACCAGCGACAGCGGCGCCCTGCCGCGGATCGGAGACTGACGTGACCTACACCGGACAGGTGAAGCCGGGTGCCGGCCCCGACGTACGCGAGCTCACGGCGCTCACCATCACCAAGGTGGCCGTGGACCCGAAGATGTCGAACAACTGCTATCTCCTGCGCTGCCACGCGACCGGCGAGCAGCTGCTCGTCGACGCGGCCGCCGAGCCCGACACCCTGCTCCCCCTCATCGGCGACGCGGGTCTGACGTCCGTCGTGACCACCCACCAGCACTGGGACCACCACCGCGCCCTCGCCGACGTCGTCGCCGCGACCGGTGCCGAGGTGCTCGTCGGGACGCCCGACGCGGCAGCGGTCACCGAGCAGACCGGCGTCCCCGTCACCCGCTCGCTCGAGCACGGCGACACGGTCACCGTCGGCGACTGCACGCTGTCCGTCATCGCGCTCGCCGGGCACACGCCCGGATCGGTGGCGCTGGTGTACGACGACCCGTCCGGCCACCCGCACCTCTTCACCGGCGACTCGCTCTTCCCCGGGGGCGTGGGCAACACCTTCGGCGACGCCGACGCCTTCGCCCAGCTCCTCGACGAGGTCTCGACCAAGATCTTCGGCACGCTCCCCGACGACACCTGGTTCTACCCCGGCCACGGCGACGACTCGACGCTCGGAGCCGAGCGGGCGTCGCTGCCGGAGTGGCGCGAGCGGGGCTGGTGA
>NZ_JAIQZJ010000017.1 GCF_020073815.1 Nocardioides mangrovi | reverse complement strand
TCCCAGGGCTGGTTGGTGACCAAACGTCATGGTCAGCAGGCGCCGCTCAGGACGCCATCGGCCAGGGGCCGCGGTCGCCCGGCCGCGGCCGGGGCGGGTCCTCGCGGGGCGGCAGCGGCGGGTGGCCGGAGGAGCTGACCTCCTCCGGGTCCCACTCGCGGGACGGGGCGCTCAGGTGCGCCGGGCCGGCGATCGGGGGCAGCTTCCCGAAGCCGCTGAGGTCGAGCTGCGGCGTCCCGTCCTCGAGGCCGACCGACCAGTCGGTCAGGTCGTGGATCGAGAGGTCGACCGACGGCGCGGCGTCCGGGTCGAGCAGCTCGTCGACCGGCATCCCGGCCGTGGTGTCCTGCGCCAGGGCGGCGAGGATCCCCATCGCCGTCCAGTCCGGGACCGTCCCGTTCTGCAGGTGGCGCTGCATCGAGCGCTCCGCGACCTCGGCGTCGATCGCCAGGACGAGGCGCTCGGCGCCGTAGCGCTCGGACCAGGTCCACAGCATCGGCATCGGCAGGCCGCGCTCGGCGGCCCGCGAGAGGGTGCGCTCCGCGTCGGCGGCCGAGACCGTCTCACGCAGCACGCGGGCGAGGTCCGGGCGCGTGGCGCGCTCCGGGTGGGCGTTGACCCGCTCGCGCGTCGCCTGGGCGGCACGCGGCGAGGGGACGTCAGGGGTCCGTCGGACCGGCTTCGCCGGCATCGCGGTGATCAACCACACCAGGGCGGCGACGGAGACCAAGCACAGGCCGAGAATCATGGCTCTCTCCACTCTGCGCCCGGGACCTGTCCGCGCCCGGCCCCACCCCGACCTCGCGCGTCCGGAGGGGTAGACCGTCGTCCCGAGCGCGGTTTCTTCCCCACAGGTTGAGCAACAAGGTTCCCCGGTGACAAGCGCTCACACCAATCGCTCGTTCGTGGTCTGGACCACGGTCTCGACGGCACTCAGGTCCGCACCCGGACGGCCGACCCTCAGTGGTAGGTGACCCTCACCTTGTCGGTCACCGCCACCGACTGGCAGCCGAGCCGGATGCCGTCGGCGAGGTCGTCGTCGTCGAGCACGTCGTTGTGGAGCATCTTCACGTCGCCCTCGAGCAGGCGTACGGCGCACGCGGAGCACTCCCCCTCGCGGCAGGAGTACGGCGCCTTCACGCCCTTCGACTCGAGGTGGTCGAGCATCTTCGTGCCGGGCGCCCAGTCGTCGAAGGTGTACTCCTCGCCGTCCAGCTCCACCTCGAGCCGCACCGGGCCCTGCGGCCCGCCCTCGGCCGCGGGGGCCTCGGTCACGTCGTCGGCGTCGCGCTCGGCGTCCTCGATCTCGTGCTCGGCGACCTCGCGGTCGTGGAGGTCGCCGAAGGGGTTGCCGCCGAGGGAGACGAACTTCTCCTGGTGCCGGCGCTCGCGGGGGAACTCGAGGTCCTTGAGCGCGGCGATCGTCATCTTCATGAATGGCGCCGGGCCGCAGACGAACGCGTCGTACGACGTGAACGACGCCGCGAACGCGCGCATCTGCTCCTGGCTGGGCAGGCCCTGCACGGACTCGAGCCAGTGCACGACCTGGAGCCGGTCGGGGTTGGCCGCGGCGAGCTCGGTGAGCTCCTTCGCGAAGATCACCGACCGCTCGTCGCGGTTGGCGTAGAAGAGCACGATCCGGCCGGTGCCCTGCTGCAGCGCCGTGCGGGTGATCGAGATGACCGGCGTGATGCCGCTGCCGCCGGCGAAGAGCAGCAGGTCGGCGCTCAGCGAGGCGGGCGTGAAGATCCCGCTCGGCGGCAGCACCCGGATGCTGTCGCCCTCGCGGAGGTGGTCGCAGACCCAGTTGGACGCGTAGCCCTCGGCGGTCCGCTTGACGGTGACCGTCAGCGGCCCGCCGCCGATCGGGCTGCTGGACAGCGAGTAGCAGCGCGCCGCGACGCCGGTCTGGTCGGACGGCACCGCCAGGGTCAGGAACTGTCCCGGCTTGTAGGCGAACTGCTCCTCGGCACCGGCGGGGACCTCGAAGGAGATGGAGTGGGCGTCCGCGGTCTCCTCGACCACGTCCACGACCTTCAGCTCGAAGGACTCATCCGTCATGTAGTGCCCAGCTCCTTACGCTCGTCGGACAGGCGCGGCCCAGGCACGCACATCGCTTCCTCGGCATCGCTCGAAAGACGCCCGGTATGCCATCGCGACGCCGCGTTGCGCTGCACGCACCTGAACCACGCCTGCCTCGACGATCGCGCGTCGCTGGTCACTCAGTAACCGTCCTCGGCTCCGATGGGGATCTGGCCGTCGCGCACCGCGGCCTCGATGCTGGCGATCATCCTGGGGCAGGCGGGGAACGTGTCGCGCGCGCCCGTACGCCGAGACAGCTCCGGGCAGTGCCGGCGCGCCTCCGCGGTCCACTGGATCGAGGTGTGGTGCTCGCTGTTCTTCTTGACGCCGACCTTCGCCAGGCAGTCGAGGCAGGCGACCTCGACCAGCCGGGCCGAGGTGTAGAGGCGCTGGTCCTCGAGCGTGTCGGCGCTGGTGGGGACGAACGACGCCATGCTCAGGTGCCCGACATCATCTGCGGCTTCTCCGCCGGCTCGTCGGCGGAGGACTCGCCGGCGGCGTCCTCCTCCGCCTTCTTGCGGAGGTTCTCGGCGACCTCGTCCTGCCAGAACTCGTTGGCCTTCGTGGTGTCCACCTCGAACTCGAAGCGGTCCACCATCTCCGGGACGATGTCGGCCCGGTCGACGTAGTACTGCTCGTACCACCGGCGCAGCTGGTAGACGGGACCGTCCTCCTCGCAGAGCAGCGGGTTCTGCACCGGCACCTTGTTCTTCCAGATGTGCACGTCCTGGAGGAAGCCCTCGCCGAACATCTGGGCGTACTTCTTCGCGATGAAGTTGGCCGTCTTGTCGTCGAGGCCCTCGGGCTTCTTCACGATGATGCCGTACTGCAGCAGGAAGGAGTCCTGCCCCGTCGGGATGTGGTTGTTGAAGAGGATGACCTCGGTGTTGAAGCCCTTGTAGTCGGTGTCGAGCCAGTTGATCATGTACGACGGTCCGTAGTAGGTCGCCTCGGACTTGAGGAAGAGCTCGGCGTCGCCGTACCCGCCGGTCTTGTCGGGACGGCCCTTCGACTCCATGAACTGGGTCGCCTGGGTGCCCTCGAAGACGTTGCGGAAGCTGGTCGGGAAGGCGAAGTGCACGTAGTAGAAGTGCGCCATGTCCACGACGTTGTCGATGAGCTCGCGACAGTTGGAGCCGATGATGTGCTCCGACTCCCACACCCAGTCGGTGTAGAGGCCCTCCTCGATGCCGGGCAGCTCCGGCGGGAGGATGTCCATGTCCGGCTCGGAGCCCTCGACGTCGTGCCAGACCAGCACCTGCTGGTTGCGGATCGCCACGGGGTAGCGCTGGGTGCGCGCCCGCAGGGGCACGCGCCGCGCGTAGGGGATCTGCTTGCACTTGCCGTCGCCGCCCCAGCGCCAGTCGTGGAAGGGGCACGCCACCTCGTCCCCCTTGACCTCGCCCTGGGTGAGGTCGCCGCCCATGTGCCGGCAGTAGCCGTCGAGCACGTGGATCTCGCCCTGGGTGTCGGCCCAGACCACGAGCTTGGTGCCGAACGCCTCGATGCCGTGCGGCTTGCCGTCGCGGAAGCGCTCGGCGAGACCCAGGCAGTGCCAGCCCCGCGCGAACCGCTCCGGGGCCGTGCCCTGGTCGAGGGCGCGGACCTTGGTGTCGCTCATGCCTGCCTCCAAGCGTCGATCGAGCATCGTGTGGACCAAAACGAGAACAGGTTATAGTTTTCGAGGCCGGGATTCCAGCACACGAGAGCAAGCCAACGAAAGCAGCGTGCCCCATGCACATCGCCCTGACACCGGACCAGCAAGCGCTTCGTGAAGAGCTGCGCGAGTACTTCGCCGGCCTGGTCACGCCGGAGGTCAAGGCCGGCCTCGCGTCCGCGACCGGCGAGTTCGGCGACGACGTCGTCTACAAGAAGGTGATCCGCCAGCTCGGCACCGACGGCTGGCTCGGCATCGGCTGGCCGACGGAGTACGGCGGGCAGAACCGCTCGATGATCGAGCAGCTGATCTTCACCGACGCGGCCGCCGTGGCGGGCGTCCCGATCCCCTACCTGACGCTCAACACGGTCGGGCCGACGATCATGCGCTACGGCACCGACGAGCAGAAGGCCTCCTTCCTCCCCAAGATCCTGGCCGGCGACCTCCACTTCTCCATCGGCTACTCCGAGCCCGGCTCCGGCACCGACCTCGCCTCGCTCAAGACCCGCGCGGTCCGCGAGGGCGACGAGTGGGTGATCAACGGTCAGAAGATGTGGACCTCGCTGATCCAGTACGCCGACTGGATCTGGCTGGCCTGCCGCACCGATCCCGACCTGCCGCGCCACAAGGGCCTGTCGATGATCCTGGTCCCGGCCGGCGCCGAGGGCTTCTCCTACACCCCCGTGCACACGGTCGCGGGCGTCAGCACGAGCGCGACGTACTACGAGGACGTGCGCGTGCCGGCGTCCAACCTGGTCGGCGAGCTCAACGGCGGCTGGTCGCTGATGACCAACCAGCTCAACCACGAGCGGGTCGCGCTCACCTCGGCCGCTCCCCTGACGCACTCGATCGAGATGGTGCGCACCTGGGCGCAGGCGACGAAGGCGCCCAACGGCGAGCGGGTGATCGACAGCGAGTGGGTGCAGATCGCGCTGGGCCGGGCGCACGCCCGCGCGGAGGCGTTGCGGCTCATCAACTGGAAGCTCGCGGCCGACGCGGACGCCGGCGTCGACCTGTCCCCCGCCGAGGCGTCGGCCACCAAGATCTACGGCTCGGAGCTCGCGACCGAGGTCTACCGCACGCTGATGGAGATCGTCGGTCCCGAGGCCGGCATCACCGGTGCCTCCGAGGGTGCCGTGCTCCAGGGCCGCCTCGAGCGCTTCTACCGCTCCGCGCTGGTGATGACCTTCGGCGGCGGCACCAACGAGATCCAGCGCGACATCATCGGGTACGTCGGCCTCGGCCTCCCCGCAGCCAAGAGGAGCTGAACGAGATGGACTTCCGGTTCACCCAGGAGCAGGACGACGCCGCCGAGCTGGCGGCGAGCATCCTCGCGGACCGCGCCACCAACGAGCGCATGAAGGCCGTCGAGGCCGACGGGGACCGCTTCGACCGCGATCTGTGGAAGGCACTCGGCGACGCCGGCCTGCTCGGGCTCGCGCTGCCGGAGGAGTACGACGGCGCCGGGCTCGGCCTGGTCGAGCTCGCCCGCGTCCTCGTCGAGGTCGGCCGGGTCGTGGCGCCCGTCCCGCTGGCCGCCCACGGCCCCGCGTCCCGGCTGATCGCCGAGCACGGCACCGACGAGCAGCGGGCTGCCTGGCTGCCCCGCGCCGCGACGGGCGGCGTCGTGGTGACCGCCGCGATCGCCGAGGAGCGCGCGTGGGCGCCGGAGCGCCCGACCACGGTCGCCTCCCCCGACGGCGACGGCTACGTGCTCACCGGCAGCAAGGCCGTCGTCCCCGCCGGTCCCTACGCCGACCTCTTCCTGGTGCCCGCCGAGACGCCGTCCGGCGTCGGCGTCTTCCTGGTCGAGCCCGGCGACGCCGGCGTCACGGTGGTGGCCCAGCACTTCTCCGACCGTGATGCCGTGGCCCGGCTCGACCTCGACGGCGCGGTGCTCGGCGGCGACCGCCTGCTGGGCGGGGCCGACGGCACCGCCGATCGGCGGCTGCGCCAGCTGATGGTGCTCGGCGGTGCCGCGGAGCAGCTCGGGATCACCGAGGGTGCGCTGCGGCTGACCTCGTCGTACGCCACGTCGCGCGAGCAGTTCGGCCGCCCGATCGGGACCTTCCAGGCCGTGTCGCAGCGGCTCGCGGACGGCTACATCGACGTGCTCGGCCAGCGGCTCACGCTGTGGTCGGCCGCGTGGCGTCTCGACGAGGGTCTGCCGGCCGACACCGAGGTCGCGATCGCGAAGCTGTGGGCGGCCGACGCCGGTCACCGGATCGCGCACACGGCGGTGCACGTGCACGGCGGCGTCGGCATCGACCTCGACGGCGAGACGCACCGCTTCTTCACCTCGGCCAAGCGCTTCGAGTTCCTGCACGGCGGCGCCACCGAGCAGGCGCTGACCATCGGACGAGCGCTGGCCGCCGAGCCCGCATGACCATGCCCACCGTGCGCGGGCAGCTGCTCGCGCGGGTTGGTGACCAATCCCCCGGGCTCCTCTTCGAGGACTCCGCGTGGACCTGGGCGGAGGTCGTGCAGGAGTCCTGCGTGCGCGCGGCGGTGCTCGACGCGCTGCTGCCGTCGGGAGAGCCGCCGCACGTCGGGGTGCTGCTGGAGAACGTGCCCGAGTTCGCGTTCCTGCTGGGTGGCGCCGCGCTGGGTGGTGCGGTCGTGGTCGGGCTCAACCCGACCCGGCGCGGGGAGGCGCTCGCGGCCGACGTACGCCGCGCCGACGTGCAGCTCGTCGTGACGGACGCGGCGCACGCCGACCTGCTGGCCGAGGTCGACGTACCGGTGCTGCCGCTGGAGTCACCGGACTGGGACGGCCTGCTCGACCTGCACGCGGCCGCGGCCGTGCCGGACGTCGAGGTCGGGCCGGACGACCTGATGATGCTGATCTTCACCTCGGGCACGTCGGGCGACCCGAAGGCCGTCAACGTGACCCAGGCGAAGGTGGCCTACCCGGGGCAGTTCCTGTCCGAGCGGTTCGGGCTGTCGCCGGCGGACACGGCGTACCTCTCCATGCCGATGTTCCACTCCAACGCGATCATGGCCGGCTGGGGTCCGGCCCTGGCCGGCGGCGCGACCATCGCGCTGGCGCGGCGGTTCTCGGCGTCCGGCTTCCTGCCCGACGTCCGGCGCCACGGCGCGACGTACGCCAACTACGTCGGCAAGCCGCTCACCTACATCATGGCGACGCCCGAGGCGCCGGACGACGCGGACAACCCGCTGCGGCTGGTCTTCGGCAACGAGGCCAACGAGCGCGACATCGAGGCGTTCGGGAGGCGCTTCGGCTGCGTGGTCGTCGACTCCTACTCCTCGACGGAGAACGCCGTCGTCGTGCAGCGCGTCCCCGAGATGCCGGCGGGATCCCTCGGCCGTCCGGTCGACGGCGTGAAGGTGCTCGACCGCGAGACGATGGCGGAGGTCCCGGACGCGGTCTTCGGCCCCTCGGGCGAGCTGCTCAACGCCGAGGAGGCGACCGGCGAGCTGGTCAACACCGCCGGCGCGGGCGCGTTCGCGGGCTACTACAAGGATCCCGGAGCCGAGGCCGACCGGATGCGCGGCGGGATGTACTGGTCGGGCGACCTCGCCTATCGCGACGCCGACGGGTTCGTCTACTTCGCCGGCCGCACGGCCGACTGGCTGCGCGTGGACGGCGAGAACCTCGCCGCCGCGCCGATCGAGCGGATCCTGCTCCGTCACGCGGCGGTCTCCGAGGCCGCCGTCTACGCGGTGCCGGACGAGTCGGTCGGCGACCAGGTGATGGCTGCGCTCGTGCTCACCGGACCGCTCACTCCGGCTGAGCTGGAGGTCTTCCTCGCCGAGCAGGCCGACCTGCCCACCAAGGGCTGGCCGCGCTACGTCCGCGTCGTCGACACACTTCCCCGCACGGCCACGAACAAGGTGCTCAAGAGGACGCTGTCGGCCGAGGGCCCCACCGCCGGCGCAGGTGTGCTGTGGACCCGGGAGGCGCGGGGTCGGGCCTACCGCTAGCGGGCAGCGAGCCCGGCGAGCGCCGCGGCGAGGTCGGCGGCGACGACCACGTCGTCGAGCACCTCGCGACGGACGAAACCGGCACCGACCAGACCGTCGAGCGCCTCGAGCAGCGGCGTCCAGAAGCCACCGGGGTTGAGGAAGCCGACCGGGTCGTCGTTGAAGCCGATGTGTCGCCAGCTCCAGACCTCGACGATCTCCTCGAGCGTCCCGAGGCCGCCGGGCAGGCAGAGGAAGGCGTCGGCGAGGTCGGCCATCATCGCCTTGCGCTCGTGCATCGTCTCGACGACGTGCAGCTCGGTGAGGTCGTGGCGCCCCCACTCGCGCTCCACCATCGACCGCGGGATCACGCCGATCACCTCGCCACCTGCGTCCAGCGCACCCTGCGACACCTCCCCCATCAGGCCGCTGCCACCACCGCCGTAGACGAGGCCGAGGCCGCGCTCCGCGAGACCGCGGCCGACGTCGTACGCGACCGCGGACAGACTCGGGTCGGTGCCGGGGCCGGACCCGCAGAAGACGGCGATGCGGCGGAGGTCACGGCTCACGACGGGGAGCCTACGAGCACAGCCGCCAGTCGGTCGGCCGCCACGGCGTCGGCGTAGGGCAGGAAGAGCGAGGGTTCGACCAGCTCGACCTCGAGGACGACGAAGTGGCCGTCGTCGGCGCGGACCAGGTCGACCCGCGCGTACGCCGGGGTGCCGAAGCGCGCCGTGACCACGTCGACGGCGGCCCGGGCCACCGCGACCTGCTCGACGCTCGCCTCGTGCGGCGCGTTGGTCTCCTCCGCGAAGAGGTCGTCGACGGACCCGGCCCGGGGCAGCGCGACGCGCTTGCTCGCGGCGTGGCTGTAGCTGCCGCCCAGGAAGACCAGCGGCCACTCGCCGTCGGTGGCGACCGACGCGAGGTAGGGCTGCACGAGCGCGACCTGCCCGGCGGCGTGGAGCCGCTCGACGTGCGCGGTCGCGACGTCACGCTGGTCGGCGTCGTACGACGCGGCGTCGACGCTGCCCGCGCCGACGGCGGGCTTCACCACGAAGCCGCCGTCCGGGAAGCGCGGCTCCGACCCGGGTGGGACGAAGACGGTCGGCGTGATCGGGACACCGGCCTCCTCGAGCTCGGCCAGGTAGGCCTTGTCCAGGCTCCACCGGACCATCGCCGCCGGGTTGACCAGCTCGCTGGCCGCGTCGACGGCCTCCAGCCAGTCGAGGAAGGCCGGCAGGTGCTGGGGGTAGTCCCAGGCCGACCGCAGCACGACCCGGTCGAAGCCCGCCCAGTCGACGTCGGCGTCGTCCCAGTCGACGACCTCGACGGACACGCCGGTGCGCTCGAGCGCCGCCAGCGCGAGCGGCTCGTCCTCGTCGCGGCCGCGCGCCTCCGCCGTCGTCACCCATGCCAGTCGCCCGATCACGGCACGACCCTAGGAGGCGGCGCCGACGTCACGGCGCCGGGGACGGCTCCGCGTCGGCGTCGCTGAAGGGCGTGCCGCCACCGAAGGAGTCGGAGACCGCGGCGGCGTCGAGGACCCGGTACGGCGATCCGGCGGTCGTCGCCCGGCGGCGCAGCGTCTCGAGCGGGACCGCGCCGCGGGAGGCGACCACCACCAGGTTGCCGAGCCGCTTGGCGCGCAGGGTCGCCGGCTCGGCGGTGAGCAGCAGGTGCGGGAAGGCGGTGCGCAGCGAGGCCACGGCCCGCCGGGTCCAGCCGAAGGGCGCCCGGTCGGTGAGGTTGAGGGCGACCACGCCGTCCCCCAGCACACGGGCGGCGTCGGCGAAGAAGGCCGGCGTCACCAGGGATGCCGGCACCCGCGCGTCCGCGAACGCGTCGACGACCAGCAGGTCGACCGAGGAGTCGCGCAGGGCCGCGACCCCGGCCCGTCCGTCGACCGGGCGGACCTTGATCCCGCTGCCCCGCGACAGCGGGAGCTCGCGGCGCACCAGCTCGGTCACCCCGGCCGCCGGCTCGAGGACCACCTGCGCCGAGCGGGGGCGCGTGGCGGCGACGTACCGCGGCAGCGTCATCGCGGCCCCGCCGACGTGCACGACCCGCACCGCGGCGCCGGCGGGCGCGCAGGCGTCGACGACGTCGCCGAGTCGGCGTACGTACTCGAAGACCAGCCGGGTCGGGTCCGCGAGGTCGACGTACGACTGGTCCATCCCGGACATCCGCAGCACGAAGGAGCCGGCGCGGTCGGCCGGCAGGATCTCCACGCCCTCGGTGCCGTCGCTGCCCTCGGTCACGGGACGCAGCCTGCCACGGGACCTTGGTCCCCCCGGCTGGTGGCGGCCGTCCCTGCCGCCCCCTGCCCAGGAGAGCCGAGCGTGGACCCATGACTCCCGCCGGACAGAACTACCCGATCCACGAGCACACGTTCCTCTTCTGGGGCGTCTACCTCGGGATCGTCATCACGGTGACCTTCCTGGCCCTCGGGCTCTTCGTGTGGATGGTCCACCGCACCAGCCAGGCGACGCGGCCCGTGGACGCGACGCCGGAGCGCGACGCCCTTCCGGCCGCCGCTCCGGACCACCCGGCCGGCCTGCACGCCGCCTGACACCACACGATTCGGGGGAGCCCCGTCCGCGAGCGCCGCGGCTAGGTTCCCGGCATGAGCGTCCTGCGCTGGGGCGATGTCGGCCGCGCCCTCCTTGCGCTGCTCGGCGCCGCGCTCGGCATCGCGCTCTGCACCTGGCTGGTGCCGAGCTTCGAGACCGGAGGCTGGCGCGGCGTCCTCGTCACCGCCGTCCTGATCTCGGTCTGCGGCGCGCTGCTGCGGATCCTCCTCGTCCGGACAGCGGTGCTGCTCGGCTGGGTGGGCGCGATCCTCTCGGGCCTCCTCGGCCAGGCGCTCGCGGTCTGGGTCGTGGTCTACCTGCCGCAGGGCGGCGCCGCGAGCGACCTCGGCTGGGCGCTGCTCGCCGCGTGGATCATCGCCGCCGTCTCGACCCTCTTCGTCTGGGTCGCGACCGCCGGCACCGACGACGCCGTCACCGCCTCGCTGCTCCGTCGGGCGCGACGGCGGCGTACGACGGTGCCCGACCCCGAGGTCGACGGCGTGGTCTTCGTGCAGGCCGACGGGGTGCCGTGGCCGGTGCTCGACTGGTGCATCCACGCCGGCACCCTGCCGACGCTCTCCCGCTGGGTCCGCGGCGGCACGCACCGCGCCGTCGAGTGGCGGCCCAAGCTGCCCGCCACCACGCCGGCCAGCCAGATGGGCATCCTGCACGGCACCATCGAGGGCATCCCGGCCTTCCGCTGGGTCGACCGCCCGTCCGGCAAGGTCTACGTCGCCAACCGGCCCGCCGACGCCGCGGCCATCGAGGCGATGCACTCGGACGGCCGGGGCCTGCTGGTCGACGACGGCGTCTCGGTCAGCAACCTCTTCACCGGCGACGCGCCGACGGCGTACGCCACGATGAGCGCGATCGGCCGCGGCCAGCAGACGCGTGAGTCCCGGCAGACGATCTCGGAGTACCTCAGCCGGCCGGCGGGCTTCGCGCGCAGCATGTCGCGGGCGATCAGCGAGATCGGGCGCGAGCGCTTCCAGGCGGCGCGCGCCGTACGCCGCGACATCCGCCCGCGCGTGCACCGCGGCTGGGGCTTCGCCATGGAGCGCGCCGCGCTCACCGGGGTGATCCGCGACCTCAACACCACCCTGGTCGCGGACGCGATGCTGCGAGGGCGCCGCAGCATCTACGTGGACTACGTCGACTACGACGCGGTCGCCCACCACGCCGGCATCGTGCGGCCGGAGGCGCTCGACGCGCTGGCCGGCATCGACGCCGTCCTCGCCCAGCTCGAGGCGGTCGCCGCGGTCGCGCCGCGCACCTACCACCTGGTCGTGCTCTCCGACCACGGGCAGTCGCAGGGCGCCGTCTTCGCCGACCGGTACGGCGAGGACCTCGCCGCGCTCGTGTCGCGGCTGACCGACACCGCGACCGTGGCGTCGGTCGAGAACGCCGAGAGCAGTGGCTCGGTCACCTCCATGCTGGCCGGCGGCGGCGACACCGAGACGGTGCTCGGGCGCGCGCTGCAGCGGGCGTCGGAGCGGGCCACCGAGCGCGTCGAGGCGACCACCTTCGAGACCCGCCGGCCCGAGAAGGAGCAGGAGTTCCTGGTGTTCGGGTCCGGCAACCTCGGTCTCGTCTACGTCGCGGGCGAGGACCACCGGCTGACCCTCGACGAGCTGGCCGCTCGCTACCCCGCGCTCGTGCCGGGCCTCGTGGAGCACCCCGGCGTCGGGTTCGTCGTCGTGGACACCGCCGAGCACGGCCCCGTCGCGATCGGCGCCGGTGGCGAGCACCGCGTGCGCGACGGGGTGATCTCGGGCGAGGACCCGCTGGCGGCGTACGGCCCGCACGCGCCGGAGTTCGTGCTCCGGGCTGCGACGATGGCCGAGGCCCCGGACATCTACGTCAACAGCCTGATCGACGAGATCGGCGAGGTCGCGGCGTTCGAGGGGCTGGTGGCGTGCCACGGTGGTCTCGGCGGCTGGCAGGACCGGGGCATGGTGGTGCACCCGGTGGACTTCGAGATGCCCGAGGAGATGGTGGTGGGAGCGGACGCGCTGCACCGGGTGCTGGTCGGCTGGCTCGAGGGCCTGGGCCACCGGGCGGAGGTGCCGCGTGGCTGAGCCCGTCGTCCCCGCCCGCTTCTTCGTCCGCGGCGCCAACCTCAGCCGGCGCCCGGTCGACCTCACCCTGCTCGTCGTCGGCGTGCTGGTCGCCCTCTCCTGCGTGCGCGCCGCCGTCGACCGCGGCTCCCTCGACAGCGCCGTGCGCCACGTCGCCGACGACCTGCCCCGGTGGGTGACGACGCTCTTCGACATCTCCTACGCGCTCGGCACCGTCTACGTCGGCCTCGTGGCCGTCGCGGTGGTGCTGACGCTCCCGCGGCGTGGTCGGCTCCCGATCACCCTCGTGGTCGCCGTGGGGATCGCGATCGGGGCCACGCTGGTCGCCTCCCTCCTCGCTGGGGCCGGGCTCCCGGAGCTGGACCCGGGACCGGTGCGCGCCGGGTCACCGCACGGGTTCCCGACGCTGCGGGTGGCGATGGTGACGGCAGCGCTCCTCGCCCTGCGGCCGTGGGTGGTGCTGAGCTACCGACGGCTCCACGTCCTGGTCGTGTCGGTGCAGTGCGTGGCGGCCTGGGCGATCGGCATCGCCGGCCCGACCGACGTGCTCGGCGCGCTCGCGATCGGTGTCGCCGGGGCCAGCGCCGCCCTGATCCTCTTCGGCTCACCCGCCGGCCACCCCGAGCTCGGACAGGTGACCGGCAGCCTCCGGGGCCTCGGCCTCGAGCTCACCGACCTGCGCTTCGCGGAGGAGCAGCCGTGGGGCGCACGCCTGCTCCTCGCCACGGCCCCGGACGGCGCACCGGTCCTGGTCAAGGTCTACGGCCGCGACGCCACCGACGCCCACCGGGCCGCGCGGTGGTGGCGGATGCTGCTCTACCGCGACCAGACCGCACCCCAGGCCACCCGGCTCCAGCTGGTCGAGCACGAGGCGCTGGTGACGATCCTGGCCGACCGCGCGCTCGTCGGCGTCGACGACGTGCTCGCCGCGGCCGAGAGCGACGGGGACGCGATCATCGTGCTGGGGGCTCCGGCGGAGCCGCTCTCCGGCGTACCCGAGGTCGACGACGCCACCCTGCGCTCGGTCTGGGAGACCGTCGGCCGGCTGCACGGCGCCGGTCTCACCCACGGAGGCCTCACCCTCGACCGCGTCGCCGCGACCGAGCGCGGCGTCGTCCTCTCCGGCTTCGCCGACGGCACCGTCGCCGCCGGCGACGCCGAGCGCGCTCAGGAGCTCGCGACGCTGCTGACCGCCGTCGCCCACCAGGTCGGCCCCGACCGCGCGGTCGACGGGGCGGTCGAGGTCCTCGGCGCCGCACCGGTGGCGGCCGCCGTGCCCTACCTCCAGCGGGCCGCCCTCCCCCGGCCGCTGCGCTCCGCCGACGGGATGAAGCAGCTGCTGGGCGACCTGCAGACGACGGTCGTGGACCGCACCGGCACCGAGCCACCGCCGCCGGCCGAGATCACCCGGGTGAGCTGGGGCGGGCTGCTGCAGACGGCGCTGATCCTCGTCGCGGCGTACGCCCTGCTCAGCACGCTGGTGGGCCTCGACTGGGCGACCGTGTGGGACACCTGGCGCAACGCGACGTGGGCGTGGGTGGTGATCGGCCTGGTGATCGCGCAGGTCACCTCGGTCGCGGACTCCGTGACCACGATGTCGGCCGTGACCACCCGGCTGCCGCTGCTGCCCCTGGTGCAGCTGCAGTACGCCATCAAGACCGTCGGGCTGGCCATCTCCGCGACGGTCGGACGGGTCGCGCTCAACACCTCGCTCTTCCGTCGGTACGGCGAGGGACCGGCCGCTGCCGTCACCGCCAGCGCCCTCGACTCCTTCGCCGGCGCGCTCTGCAACGTCCTCGTGGTCGCGGTCGGGCTGCTCTTCGCACAGTCGCTGCCCGACTTCGCGCTGTCGAGCCCGACGGACCTCGGCAAGATCGTCCTCGCCCTCGCCGTCGCGGTGGGGATCTCGGTCGTGGTGGTCGCGGCGGTCCCGAAGCTGCGCGCGCGGGTGGTCCTGGTCGTCCGCAGCGGCTGGGAGGCGCTGAGCGTCGTCACCCAGAGCCCGACCCGCGCTCTCGTGCTCGTCGGCAGCAACCTCGCGTCGCTGCTGATCACCGCGGTCGCCATGGCCTGCATGGTCGAGGGCCTGCAGCCGTCACTGCCCTACACCCAGGTCCTCTTCGTGACCGCCGCTGCCGCCCTCTTCGCCAGCATCATCCCGGTGCCCGGCAACGTCGGCGTCGGCGAGGCCGCCATCGCCGCCGGCCTGGTCGCGATGGGCATGGACAGCGGTCCCGCCTTCGCGATCGCGGTCACCCAGCGGATCGCGACGTCGTACCTGCCGCCCGTCTACGGCGCCTGGGCGCTGCGCTGGCTGCGCCGCGAGGACTACGTCGACTGACGCGCCCCCGTGGCCCGGCCTCGCGGGGAGGGGATTGGTCACCAACCTGCGGTTTCCGGACCGATCTCCCGGGGTTGGTGACCAATCCCCATGGCCTGGGACCGCGATCCGAGCCGCGGGGTTTGGTCACCAACCCCATGTCACAGGCCCGATTCGACCAGGTTGGTGACCAATCCCGCCCGGCGGATCAGTCCTGGACGAGCCGCTGCGCGAGCGTGCTGCGCATGGTGGCGATCGCCCGGCTGCGCAGCTGCGACGCGCGGGACTCGGTCACGCCGAGGATCGTGCCGATCTCGCTGAGCGTGAAGCCCTCGAAGAAGTAGAGCGCCATCACGATCCGGTCCCGCTCGGGGAGCTGCGTGAGCGCGGATCGCACCAGGTCGCGGTTCTCCTCGCTCTCGAAGAGGTCGTCGAGCTGCGACACGCCCTCGCTGACGCCCGCGAGGTCGTCGTCGGCAGCCACCGACACCGTCATCGGCCGGGTCAGGGAGGAGCGCAGGTCGGCCACCGGGATGCCCGTCTCGGCCGAGATCTCCTGCTCGGTCGGCGCGCGACCGAGGTCCTCGTGGAGTCGCTCGGTCGCCCGCTCGACCGTCCGGACCCGGCCCCGGACCGACCGGGGCACCCAGTCCGCCGCACGCAGGCTGTCCATGATCGCGCCGCGGATCCGCGGCACGGCGTACGTCGGGAACTGGAGCCCGCGACCCGGGTCGAAGCGGTCGACGGCGTTCATCAGGCCGAGGATCCCCTCGGACACCAGGTCGGCGGTCTCGATGCTCGACGGCAGCTCGGCACGCATCCGGCCGGCGACGTACTTCACCAGGGGTGAGTACTGCAGCACCAGCTGGTTGCGCAGCTCCGGCGACCGGCGCTGCTGGTAGTCGTGCCAGATCTCGGGCAGCGCGCCGCGCGGGCGGGTGGTCGTCTCGGTCATCGTGGTCCTCAGTCGTCCAGGAACCTGAGCTCGGCGAGCACGCTGGCCGCCCGGTGCGGGTCCGGCGCCGCGTCGTCGGCGACCTCGACGACGTCCTCCGCCGTCTCCGCCACCTCCGGCGCATCCGGCACCAGCGGTACGACGGGCGCCAGGGCCACCAGCGAGGGGACCTCGGTCAGCGGCTCGAGCCCGGGCTCGGGCGTGAGCCGGAGCTCCGGCTCGGGCGTGAGCTCGACCCCCGGCTCCGGCGCGTCGGCCACCACGTGCAGCAGGGGCGCGAACCACGGCTCGTCGTCCGGCGGCGCGGCGGGCACCAGCGGTACGACGGGCGCCACCTGCGCCACGGGCGAGGAGGGCACCCGCACGCGGGCACCGCCGGCGGTCGGGAGGCCGAGCAGCACCCGGGTGAGCGCCGCGAGGTCGTCCTGGAGCTGCTGGACACCGGCGGCCGTGCGGCCGTCCATCGGGTCCTGCTCCCGAGAGAGGTCAGTCATCCTGCACTCCGTCCGATCGGGTATCGATGGTCTCGCTCTCATCACCCATATCGGTGAACTTCGGGCCGGGGTTGACGCCGGTCTGGACCAGATACGCGACATCGTGCTCGGAAATGTGCGCAGAAATAGACCCGGAAATGCCCCGGAAATGGACGATGGCGCACCGCGGGCTCGCGGTGCGCCATCGGGGGGCCGGGGACCTGCTCAGGCGCAGGCTCCCGCGGGCTTGTCGGCCGCCGACGTACCGACCACCAGGCCGCCGTCGAGCGAGTCGTACCAGAAGAACTTGTTGTCGCTGCCGGCGTCGTTGGTGCCGGTGATGCAGTAGCCGTCGGCGTCGCCGATCACCTCGATCTCGTTCCCCTTCGACACCTTGAAGCCGGCGTCCGAGTCCACGAGCTCGGTCAGGCTCGTCGCGTACGTCTGGTTGTCGGTGTAGTAGGTCTCCTGCGCCGTCGCGGCGGCCTTGAGGTCGGACTCGATGCCCGCGTCCACGGCCTTCTGGCGCTGGTTGAGGAAGATCGGGATCGCGATCGCGGCGAGGATGCCGACGATGACGATGACGACGAGGAGCTCGATCAGGGTGAAGCCCTGGTCCTTCTCCTCGAGGGACTTCTTGAGTCGCTGGATCACGGTTCGCTCCTGGGTGCTGTGGTGTGGGCGTCTTGCCAGCAGGGGTGTCGGAGGGCCGACGGAGCGGGTTGACGGTGGTCTGGACCGGCGGGCCGGGTCAGGACACCAGGTCCCAGGAGTCGAGGTCGGCGCACGCCCCCAGGGGCTGCGTCGTGGCCAGCCCGCCGCCGGTCGAGTCGAACCAGTAGAAGCCGCCCGCACCGCCGTCCCTCGTGGCGCCCGGGTGGTGAGCGCGGATGCAGTAGCGGTCGGCGTCCACGGCGACCTCGACGACGGCCTCGGCCGAGGCCTTCCACCCCACGGCCCGCAGGTCCGCCAGCCGCTCCGGGGCGGTCGCGCCGGACAGGTAGGTGTGGTGGTCGACGAAGACGGTCTCCTCGATGGTCGCCAGGGTCTTCACGTCGGTCTCGAGCGAGGCGTCGTACGCCTTCTCGCGCTGGTGCAGGTAGATCGGGATCGCGATCGCGGCGAGCAGGCCGACGATCACGATCACCACGAGCAGCTCGACGAGGGTGAAGCCCTCGTCGAGCGCGCGTCGACGACGGTTGTCACGCATGGTCCTTCTCCGTCCTGGGGGTGGGGGTCACCCGGAGCCGTAGCGCGGCGAGAGCTCGCCGTACGTCTTGACGTCCCAGGCGCTGCGCACCGGGTCGAGGAAGTACGGCGGCGGCGCGAAGCGCATCCGGGTGTCGTAGACGTAGTGCTTGAGGTAGCCGGTCGAGATGGAGCCGGTGCCGACCGGGCCGCGGTAGCGCTGGGCGATGGTGCCGAAGAGGTTGAGCGTGCCGAGCGGACTGCCCAGCTGGTACTGCTGCACGGTGAAGCTGTGCTGGAGGGTCAGGATCGCGGCGTTCACCTGGGGGTCCTGGAAGGTCGAGCCCACCGGCCGGTTCAGGTTGGTGCCCGCCGTGCACTTGCCGCTCGAGTACGTCGTGCACTTCGCCGGGTGGTAGATCTTCACCGAGTTCGTGGCGATCAGCCCGAGCGCGTCGGTGCCGGTGCGGCCGCCCTTGTAGGTGAGGTTCCCGGTGATGAGGATGTTGTTGTCGGCGGCCATCGTGAGCCGGCCCTCGAGGACGCCCTCCAGGTAGAGCGTCCCGTAGCGGCAGCTCGACTCGCTCAGGGTCTGCGCGAAGTCGCCGGTCGAGGTGGTGCCCGCGAGCGGGAGGCCGTCGCCGATCCAGCCCGCCGCGCAGGAGCCGGTCGGCACCGTCGTGTTGGAGGCGTCCTTGGTCTGGGTCGAGGGCACGTCCTGGACGATCACGATGTTGTTGTTCGGGATCGTGAGCAGGTCGCCGTCGAGCGGCGGCGTCCCGCACCCGGGGTTGAGGGTCCCGCGGGTCCACGGTGACCAGACCTTCATCTTGGAGACCGGCCCGGAGTCGTCGATGAGCTTGATCCGGGTCGGTCCGGTGAAGAGGCAGCCGGGGGTCGGCTGCGACGACGCGACGTACTGGCGCAGGTCGCCGATGCTGTCCGGCATGGTGATCTCGGCGCGGTAGGTGATGCCCTTGTTGAAGACCGGCGTCGCGCCGCCACTCGCCGCCCGGTAGCAGCTCGACGCCGCCGGGTTGACGCCGTTGACGGGCTTGCACGACGGGAGCGAGGTCGAGACCGTGCCGTTGAAGGTCGGGCGGCCGCTCATCAGGATCGAGTCGTTGCTGTGCAACGGGCCGTCGATGACGTCGCCGGTGATGAAGTTGATGTCGACGCACGGGTTGCCGGACCAGCTGCTGCGCCCGGCCCAGTAGTACTTGGAGCAGCGCGTCTGCGCCGTCGTGTTGTTGGTGCCGAACTGCGCCTCGTTGGCCGGGTCCAGGGTCTCGTAGACGGTGTAGTAGAGGAACTCCCCGAAGCCGCCGCGGCGCAGCCGCACCTGCACGGTCCGGGTCTCCCCCTGGTCGCGTCCGGTCACCGTGAGCTGGATCGTCCCACTCACCGCCGTGGCGCTCGTGTTGACGTCGTAGTGGAAGTCCGCGCCGTCGCCGCCGGGCACCGGCAGCCACCCGACCGCGGTGCTCGCGCCCCACCCGCACGCGCCGTTCGCCTGCGGCGCGCGCATCGCGGTGTTGGTGCAGTCGGGACTGGTCAGCCAGTAGTTGTCGTCGGCGTTCAGCCGGGCCAGGTAGTCGCTGACGCCGGCGTCCGCGGCCATCAGGGCCTGGTTCCAGTCCCGGGCGTCGCGGATCGTGCGCAGCGTCTGGGTCGAGTAGGTCAGCACCAGGGTGAGGACGAGCATGAGCACCGTCATGCCGGCCATCACCACCAGCACGGCGAACCCGTCGTCGCGGGTACGGCGCGCGTGGTCGGTCGGAGGGGTCGTGGACATGGGCGCCTCAGTCGTCGTCGGTCAGGACGTTCACGTCCGCATTGGGCAGGTTGACCCGCTGGAGGATGCTCTCGGCGGGCGTGCGCGTCTGGCCGGGCCGCATCTGCACGGTGAGCGAGACGTCGATGGTGGAGACCCGGATCAGGTCGGTCGTCGTGAGGGTGGTCGACGCGATCACCCGGCCGTCGAAGTCGTAGTAGCGGAAGACCGAGGCGTTGCGGGGCAGGCCGCGGCACAGCACGCGGGTGCGGAAGCGGCAGGTCGCAGAGGTGACGTCGCAGAAGGTGTACGAACCGTCGCTGAGCACGGTCGGCGGCACCAGGGTCTGACGCAGCATCCACGTGCCGGACCGGTCCGGGTCGGCCAGCGCCTGGAGGGTGACCAGGCTCGGACCGTTGCCGGCGTTGTCGAGGTTGGCGTAGAAGGACAGCTGCGACCCGGTGGCCTGCACGATCGCGGAGTCGGCACAACCGGTACAGACCCGGTCGTCGAGCTGGTCGGGGAGGACGGCGGTCCGGATCACCTTGGTCGCCGCCGCCATCCCCACCTGGGCGACGGACAGATTGTCGTTGCGGGCCTCCGCGGCGTCCGAGGCGCGCAGCGCGACGACGGTGGCTCCGCACACCACGATCATCAGCAGCGACGTCAGGCCGATGGCGACGAGCAGCTCGACGAGGGTCATCCCCTCGTCGACGGGCCGCTGCCGGTCCCGACGGTCCCGCAGGTCCCGACGCCGGGTCACAGGGCCACGCTCCCGGGAGCCGCGCCCTTGACCAGCGTGACCGGGCCCTTCCAGCTGGTCCCGTTCCAGATCTGCCAGGTCCCGAACGGCAGGCTGGTCTTGAGCGTCGTGTTCGCCGCCACGGTGCCGAAGGTGACCCGGACCCCGTAGCTCTTCTGGTTGCTGCCGGAGGTCGGGTAGGTGCCGGCGGCGGGGCAGCCGGTGTCGGGCACCTGGATCGCCGTCACGTTGGTGCGGCTGGAGCCGCTCCCGTTGACGATCGACAGGGCTCCGAGCTCGACAACACCGGTCGACGTCCCACCGGGCGTGACCGTGACGGGAAGGTCCCGACCCGCTCCCCCGGCCTCGACGTGCGTCATCGGGTCGTTGTCGACGCAGGCGCCGGCCCAGAGCTCGTAGCCCGCGGCGTACGGCCAGAGGTTGGGGATCGTGCGCGGCGTGCCCGTGGTCGGGCTGGTGACCGCGGCGGCGGCGCCGCTCGGGAGCAGGGCGCTGTTCCCCAGCATCACCGCCGACGCAAGCCCGGTGGGCACGGCGTAGCCGTCGGCGGTCGTGAACGACGCCGTGATCGTGGCCGCGCGGTCGTAGGAGACGGTGCTCCGCCACAGCTGCCCGGGCTGGACGTTCGCCGTCGTCACCGACGGTGCGTGGCCGAGGATGTCGACGTACCCCGTGGTCGAGAGGGTGACGGAGTAGGTCCCGGGTGTCAGGAAGGCGAAGAGCACGCAGCCGTCCCCGGCCGTGCTCGCCGTGCGGGTCCCGGAGGGCCCGCTGATCGTCACGCTCTGACCGCTCCGCGGCGCACCCTCGGCGTCGACGACCTTGAGGCCGATGTGGCCGTCGTTGTCGGAGTAGGTGCCCTTGAGCGGCGTCAGCACGGTGCTCAGCTCGACCGGGTGGTCCTCGCCGCCCGGCCAGGTGACCCGGACCCGCACGCGCAGGTAGGCGAGCTCGGCCGAGGAGCCCTCGTCGCAGGTCGACGCGGCCGTCGACCCGACCGACGCCCACTGCGCGCTGCGAAGGACGGTGTAGGGCACGCCGTCGACCACCAGGGGGTCACCGGCCCGGCCGCCGTCCAGCGGGTCGGGGTTGCGCACGTCGTTGATCGCCACCTGCGCGGGCCCGCGCAGCGGCGAGCCGAAGGTGTCGCTGGTGATCGCGAGCTCGCGGGCGGCGAGGTTGGTCGCCGTGGAGCGCCGCGAGTTGTCGCGCGTGCTCGCCTGGGCCGAGCCGAGGACGACCAGGCAGCCCGTCACGAGGATCGCGAAGAGCGCGAAGGCCACGATGACCTCGACCAGGGAGAACCCCTCGTCCGCGGCCTTCAGGCGCGTACTCATGCCGGCCTCACTTGACGAGGTCGAAGATCGAGAACATCGGCAGGTAGAGGCAGATGATCATGCCGCCGACGATGACGCCGAGGAAGGCGATCATCAGCGGCTCGATCAGCGCCGTCAGGGCCTCTGTCGTCGACTCGACCTCCTCCTCGTACCAGACCGAGATCCGCCGGAGCATCTGGTCGACCGCACCCGACTCCTCGCCGGACGCGATCATCTGCACCACCATCGGCGGGAAGACCGGGTGCTCCGAGAGCGGTCCGGCGATCGACTCGCCGGTCGCGACCGACTGACGGACGTCGACCAGGGCGTGCTCGATCACCTTGGAGCCGGTCGTCGCCGAGACGATGTCGATGGCGGAGAGGATCGGGACGCCGGAGGAGAGCAGGGTGCCGAGGTTGCGCGCGAAGCGGGTGAGCGCGACCTTGACGAAGAGCTGCCCGAAGACCGGGATCCGGAGCTTGAGCGGATCGACGACCTCCCGGACCCGGTCGTCCTTCCCGTGCCGGCGCCACCACGCCGTGGCCACGACGAGCAGGACCGCGCCGACGGGGGCGCCGTACCGGACGAGGCCGGAGACCGCGACCAGGATCCGCGTCGGCAGCGGCAGCGTGCCGCCGAGCTCGTCGAACATCGACTCGAAGATCGGGACGACGAAGAGCAGCATCGCCACGCACATGACGACGGCCATGCAGAAGACGACCACCGGGTAGGTCAGCGCGGCCTTGATCTTCGCGCGCAGCTTGACCTCCGCCTCGAAGGTCTCCGCGACCTGGCGGAGGGCGACGTCGAGGAAGCCGCCGACCTCGCCGGCGCGGGTCATGCTGACCAGGAACGGCGGGAAGGTCTGCCGGTCCTCCGCGAACGCCGAGGACAGGCTGTGCCCACCCTCGACCGCGTGCTTGACCGCCGTCAGGGCCCGGCGCAGCTCGGGGTTCTCGGCCTGCTCGGCGAGGATCGTCAGCCCGCGCAGGAGGGTGAGACCGGCGTCGACCATCGTGGCCAGCTGGCGTGAGAAGACCGCGAGGTCCTTGGTCGTGACCCGCTTTCGTCCCAGGCTGATCTCACGGTTGAGACCGACACCCGTCGGCTTCACCTCGAGCGGGACGAAGCCGAGGCCGAGGAGGTGCTCGGCGACCGCGGTCTCCGAGTCGGCCTTGACCTTGCCTTCCTTGAAGCGTCCCTCGGGGTCGCGGACCTTGTAGGCGTACTGCGTGCTCACGGGTGCGTCCTCCTGACCTGGCCGCTCATGACCAGCCCTGGGCGGAGGCGGCGTGGGAGGTCCCCACCCGTCCGGCGTACGTCGTCCCGGCCGGGAGGCTGACGCCCGACCCGACGAGTGCGAGGAAGTCGTCGCGCTTGGCGCAGTACTCGAGGCCGACCTCGCGGGTGATCAGGCCGGCCCGCACGTGCGCGGCGAGGTGCGCGTCCATGGTCTGCATGCCCTCGCGCGCACCGGACTGCAGGGCGCCCGGGATCTGGGGCAGCTTGTCGTCGCGGATCATCGCCCGGATGCCGGCGTTGCAGACCATGATCTCGGTCGCGGGGATCCGGCCGGTGCCGTCCGCGGTCGGCACCAGGGCCTGGCAGACCACGCCCTGGAGGGTCGCGGCGAGCTGGGTGCGCACCTGCTGCTGCTGGGTCGCGGGGAAGACGTCGACGACCCGGCTCACCGTGTCCTGCGCCGACTGGGTGTGCAGCGTGGCCAGCACGAGGTGGCCGGTCTCCGCCGCGGTCAGGGCGACCGAGATGGTCTCGAGGTCGCGCAGCTCTCCGACCAGGATCACGTCGGGGTCCTGGCGCAGCACGTGCTTGAGCGCCGTACGGAAGTCGTGGGTGTCGGCCCCGACCTCGCGCTGGTTGACCAGGCACCCGCGGTGGGAGTGGAGGAACTCGATCGGGTCCTCGATCGTCATGATGTGGCCGTGCCGGGTCCGGTTGACCACGTCGATGATCGAGGCGAGGGTCGTCGACTTCCCCGAGCCGGTCGGCCCGGTGACGAGCACGAGCCCGCGCATCATGCGGGCGAAGCCCTCGACGACGGGCGGCATGCCGAGCTCGGCGAGCGGCTTGATCTGCCACGGGATCAGCCGCATCACCGCGCCGATGCTCTGCCGCTGCCAGTAGATGTTGACCCGGAAGCGCCCGAAGCCGGGGACGGCGTAGGCGAGGTCGAGCTCGCGGGTCTCCTCGAGCGCCTGTCGCTGGCGCTCGGTCATGATCGCGTAGAGCGCCTCGCGGAGCTCGTCGGGCCGAATCACCGGGTGCCCCTCGACCGGCGTCAGGGCGCCGCGGACCCGCACGGTGGGTGGCGCCCCGGCGGTCAGGTGCAGGTCCGACCCGTTCATCCGCTCGACCATGAGCAGGAGCTCGTCGAGCTCCAGCGCCGGTACGACGGGAGCGGCCTCAGCCCACGACACGGAGCACCTCCTCGACCGAGGTCAGCCCGTGCTGGACCTTGAGCCACCCGTCCTCGTGCAGGGTCGCCATGCCCTGCTCCCGCGCCACGCGGGTGATCTCCTCGGTCGGTGCCCGGGAGACCACCAGCCGCTCGACGTCCTCGGTCATCGCCATCACCTCGTGGAGGGCCATCCGCCCCCGGTAGCCGGTCTGGGCGCAGGCCGAGCAGCCCGCGGCGCGGAAGTAGGTGGGCTCGAGGTCCTCGGCCGGCCGCAGCCCGATCAGCGCGAGCTCCTCGGCCGACGGCTCGTACGGCTGCCGGCACCGCAGGCACAGCGCCCGGCAGAGCCGCTGGGCGACGATCGCGTCCAGCGCCGAGCCGACCAGGAAGGGCTCGATCCCCATCTCCACCAGCCGGGTCACCGCCGACGGCGCGTCGTTCGTGTGCAGCGTGGAGAGGACGAGGTGGCCCGTCAGCGCGGCCTCCACCGCGATCGTCGCGGTCTCGTGGTCGCGGATCTCACCGATGAGGACGATGTCCGGGTCGGCCCGCAGGATCGACCGGAGGGCCGAGGCGAAGGTGAGCCCGGCCTTGTTGTTGACCTGCATCTGGTTGATGCCCGGGAGCCGGTACTCGACCGGATCCTCCACCGTGATCACGTTGACGTGCGGCTGGCTGAGGATGTTGAGCGTCGCGTAGAGCGTCGTGGACTTCCCCGACCCCGTCGGGCCGGTGACCAGGATCATCCCGTGCGGCCGGCGGTACGCCGACTCGAAGCGCTCGAAGTTGGCGCCGCTGAAGCCCAGGTCGTCGAGGCTCAGCGTCGTGTTGGAGTTGTCGAGGACCCGGGCGACGATCTTCTCGCCCCACACCGTCGGCAGGGTCGCGATCCGCAGGTCCATCGAACGACCCTCGTGGTTCACGGTCAGCCGGCCGTCCTGGGGCACGCGCCGCTCCGCGATGTCCATCTCCGCCATGATCTTGAGCCGCGACACGACCCCGGCGTGGATGCTGCGGGGGGCCCGGTGGGTGTCGTGCAGGACGCCGTCGATGCGGTAGCGGACCCGTACGTCGCGCTCCGTCGGCTCGACGTGGATGTCCGAGGCACGGTCGGAGATCGCCTGGGAGATGAGCAGGTTGACGAAGCGGACCACGGGCTGGTCGGCGGCGACCTCGGTGAGTGCGTCGAGGTCGGGACTGTCGTCGACGACGAGGTCCGAGGTGAGGTCGGCGAGCTCGCCCTCCGCGCGGTAGACCTGGTTGATCCGCTGCTCGATCTCGGACCGCGTCGCCAGCATGAACCGGATCCGCCGACCGGACAGCCGGGCGATGTCGTCCTTCAGGACGAGGTCGGCGAGGGACCGGAGCGGCACGGCCACCTGGAGCTCGTTGCCGGACCAGGCGTAGGGCAGCACCCCGGCACGTCGCGCGAACGCGCCCGGGACCTGCGCGGCCGCGCCCGCGTCGACCGGGTGCTCGGAGAGGTCGACGAGCTCGGCGCCCGCGGCGTGCGCCGCGACCCTCAGCAGGGCCCGCCGGTCGACGGCACCCTCGGTGAGCAGCGCGTCGATCACGGAGATGTTGCTGGCCGCGGCGACCGCGGTCGCGCGCTCCACGTCCTCGGGCGAGACCTGTCGCTCGGCGAGCAACGCCTCGACGGTCGCGCCCTGGTGCACCTGTGTCATCGCCACCTCGTCCGGTCCGGTCGGCGGCTGCGCCGTCGACACCGGGAGTGTCGGCACCGGATCGACGGGCCTTGAGCCCGCGGGCGGGGCGGGTCAGTGCGGCAGTGCGGAGAGCGCCCTCGTCGGGTCCTGCCGGTAGCGGGCGACCAGCTCGGCCGTGGCCGCGTCGATCCGCTCGTGCAGGGCGCTGCGGTAGCGGGTCAGCTGCTGCTCGGCCGCCACGAGCCGCTCGCGCGCCTGCGCGCCGGAGGCCGCGTCCGCGGGGACCGTCCACACCTCGTCGAGCGCCGGCAGGTCCGGGAGCGGCTCGGCGGCGCGCACCCGGTGCAGCGCCTGGCGGACCCGGCCGGTGCCGGTGTCGCCCAGCACCCGCACGAGGTCGTCGAGCGACAGGGAGCCCTCGACGCCACCGCTGGCGTCGAGCACGTCGATGCGCGCGTGGACCAGCCGGCGCCAGTAGGAGATGCGGTCCTCCTCGTCGCGCAGCCGCTGCCGGTAGCCGCGCAGCTCGTCCAGCGTGAGCCCGGCGAGGTCGTGGGCCTCCGCCTGGGTGCCGCCGAGGCGGGGGTCGTCGGAGATGCTCATGTGCTCGCCCTTCCGTGCTCCGCTGCGCGCTCGCCGGGCCGGCCGGCGCGGCGCACCATCACCGAGAAGTCGTGGGGGTTGCTGGCGGCGGCGGTCGCCGCGCGCAGGTCGACGACACCGTCGTGGACCAGCTCCACCAGGTGCTGGTCGAAGGTGCGCATCCCGGAGTAGTCGCCGGACGCGACGATGTCGGGGATGGTCGAGGTCTTGTCCGGGTCGGCCACCGCGTCCGCGAGCCGGGCGTCGGCCACGGCGATCTCCGAGACGCACACCCGTCCGGTGCCGTCCGCACGCGGCACCAGCCGCTGGCACACGATGCCCTGGAGCACCGACGACAGGGTCATCCGGACCCGCTGCTGCTCGTGGGGCGGGAAGAAGTCGACGAGCCGCAGCACGGTCTCGCGTGCGTCCATGGTGTGCATGGTGGTGAACACGGCGTGCCCGGTCTCGGCAGCGGAGATCGCGGACCGCACGGTGTCGACGTCACGGAGCTCGCCGATGAGCATCACGTCCGGATCCTGTCGCATCGCCGAACGCAGAGCGCTGCCCCAGTCGCGCGTGTCGCTGCCGAGCTCGCGCTGCGTCACCGTCGCCCGCTTGTCGTGGTGGAGCACCTCGATCGGGTCCTCCAGCGTCAGCACGTGCACCGCCCGCTGCTCGTTGACCAGGTCGACGATGCCGGCGAGGGTGGTCGTCTTGCCGGAGCCGGTCGGCCCGGTGACCAGGACGAGACCTCGCGGGACCAGTGCCAGCCGCGAGACCACCTCCGGCATGCCGAGCTCGGCCAGGGTCAGCGGATGGTCGCTGACGAGCCGGAGCACGGCGCCGGTGTCGGCCCGCGTGCGGAACGCGTTGACCCGGAACCGGCCGACGCCGTCCACCGTCACCGCGTAGTCCGCCTCGTTGTCGGCCTCGAAGCCGGCCAGCACCGCCGGCGGCATCGAGCTGCGCACCATGTGGTCGACCTCGGAGCCGCCGTACGCGCGGTCGCCGACCGGGACGAGCGTGCCGGAGATGCGCAGCTTCGGGGTCGTGTCCGGGCGCAGGTGCAGGTCCGACGCCCCATGTCGCCGGACCGCGGCCAGCAGCATGACCAGACCACCCGAGAGCTCGGTCATCGCTCCTCCGTTGCTGTGCACACCTGACGTGTCGGCTCCTCCTGGCCCGGACTTGAGCGCCGGTGTGCCCTCAAGTAGTCGGCGCCGGGCACCGATGCTCCGGCCAGTCCGGCGGGCACGCGGTCCGCCATCGGGGAGGGAGTCGGCCATGGCACGGACCGTCGTGGGCCTGGACATCGGCAGCTCGGGTCTGCGGGCGGTGGAGCTGACGACCGGCCGCAGTCCCCAGCTCGTCCGGTCCGGGTCGCTCCCACTGCCCCCGGGCGTGGTCGACGCGGGTGCGGTGCGGAACCCGGACCAGCTGGCCCAGGCGCTGCGGCGGCTCTGGCACGACGCCCGGCTGCACCACCGTCGGGTCGTCGTCGGCATCAGCGGCGCGTCGGTCCTGGTGCGCCAGCTCGAGCTCGACTGGATGCCGCCCGCCGACCTCCGCAAGTCCCTGCGCTACCAGGTCGGCGAGCTCCTCCCGGTCGCGGTGGACGACGCCAACATCGACCACGTGCTCCTGGGCGAGCACGTCACCACCGACGAGCAGGGCCAGCCCCGGCGCATGGTCCGCATCCTGCTCGTCGCGGCCGCGCGGGGCGCGGTCGACGACCTGGTGCGCTGCGTGGAGTCCGCGGGACTGCAGGCGTCCGCCGCCGACCTCTCGGCGCTCGCCCTGATCCGGGCGTCGGCGTACGCCGCCCAACGCGCCGAGCCGACGACCGAGGCGGTCGTCGACGTCGGAGCGGAGAAGGTGACGTTCGCGATCCACACGGCCGGTCGCCCCCATCTGGTCCGGATCGCCGTGGGCCTGGGCGGTGCCGCGCTGACGCGTGCCCTGGCCGAGCAGGCGGGGTGCGGCCTCGAGGAGGCCGAGCGGGCCAAGCTTGCCGGCCGGCTCCCGGCCCCCGAGGGCGAGCTCGCGCTCTCCGGACACGGCGGCACCCCCTCCGTCGTACCTCCTCGTACGCCGGAAGGCGTGGCACCTGCGGCCCTGCTGGACGGGGCGCACCAGCTGCTCGCCGAGATGCGCGCGACCATCGACTTCCACCGCAGCAGCGACCACGAGCACCCGCCCTCGCGGCTGGTGCTCGTGGGTGGGGGGGCCGAGCTGACCGGGTTCGCAGAGCTGGCTGGGGTCACGCTCGGCCTGCCGACCCGGCGGCTGGCAGCCGGCGACGTCCTCGCGGGATCCGGCGGCCGCCGGCACCGCGGGGGCGTCGCTGGTGACTCCTCCTCCGAGCTCGTGGTGGCGACCGGGCTGGCCCTCGGGGCGATCGGATGAGCCGCACCGCCCCCGAGCCGACGGCCTCGGTCAACCTGCTGTCCCCCTGGGTCTTCGAGAAGCTCCGCGTCCACCGCGTCCGCCATCGCTTCGTCGTGGGCGGGATCGCGCTCGTGACGTCGCTCGCGCTGGTCTGGTGCGGGCTGCGCTTCGAGCTCCACGGCGCCCACGTCGAGCTCGGAGGCGAGCAGGCGGTGGCGGCCGGGCTCGACACCCAGCTGGCCGAGCTGAGCCCCGTGCAGACCTACGTCGCCGCGGTCGAGGACCGCGCCGACACCGTAGCGTCGGTCACCTGGTCCGACGTCGCCTTCTCCTCCGTCCTGGACGCGCTGCGCGCCGCGACCCCTCCGGGAGCGACCGTGACCACGATCTCGGTGGAGCTCGCGGCCGCGGAGCCGCAGCCGGGCTCGCCGTCGTCGTCGCCGGGGTCGGCGGGGTCGGCGGGGTCGGCGGGCGCCAAGCGCTCCGACCCGGCCCGCGGGCTGGTCGGCACCTGCCCCGGGCCCGACCCGTTCGGCACCACCGTGGTGGTGGGCTGCCTCACCATCGAGGGGACCGCCACCTCGCGCGAGGTCGTCGGCCAGCTGGTCATCGGTCTGGGCGCCAGCTCGCTCTTCGTCGAGCCGTTCGTCGACACCACGACCGCGGGCGAGGACGAGGCGGTCAGCTTCTCGGGCTCGGTCGGCCTGTCGACCGACGCGTTCAGCGGCCGCTTCGATGACCTGACGGCCCAGCTCCGGAAGGAGACCCGACGATGAACCCGCGATCCTTCCCGGGCACGGTCGCGATCGGCACCGTGGCGGTCGTGGCGGTCGCCGCGCTGAGCTGGCTCTTCCTCCTCCACCCGCTCCTCGAGGAGACCGGCGACGTCCACGCGACGACGCAGAGCACCCAGGAGCGCAACCTCGAGATGACCTCGCAGGTCACGGCGCTCCGGCGCGAGCGGGACGAGCTCCCGGCGTACGACCGTCTCGCCGCGACGCTCGCCGGCGCCTTCCCGGGCACGGCCGACCAGCCGGGCTTCTTCCGAGCGGTGACGGCCGCCGCGACCGACGCCGGGATCCCGGCGCAGGCGATCACCACGCTGAGCCCCTCGGCGCCGGTGCTGCTCGACGCGACCGGTCAGCCGATCACCGAGGACACCCGTGCCAGCACGCCCTCACCGCCTCGGGCCGGCCTCGCCCGGCAGACGGTCTCGGTGGTCGTCACCTGCGACGACGCGCAGGCGCGGCGGCTCCTGGCGAACCTCGAGCACATGAGGCGCGCCTTCCTCGTGAGCTCCCTCAGCGTCGCTGCAGCACCGGACGGCGGTCCCGCCCTGATCGTCTCGGTGACCGGATCGACGTACGTCGCCCCACCGGTCTCGTATGCTGCCGCCGACAGCCCGCCCGACGGGGCCGATCGCGCCTCCGTCACGGAGTCCCAAGGATGAGCTCGTGGTTCTGGCAACGTCCCTCCTCGCGGCCGTCCTGGTCGTCGCAGGTGCGGTCGTCGCCGTCGCCGTGGCCGCGGTGCTGAGGCGCCCCCGGCGGGACACCCCGAGACCGGAGCCGGAGCCCTCACGGCCCGGGGCACCGGCCGCGTCCACGAACGACGGCGCCCTCGACTCCGTGACCCGACTCCCCCACCGCGACCTGCTGACCCAGCGCGGACCGTCGATCCTCGCCGCCGCGGCGGCCGCGGGTGGCGACGGGGTGATCGCCGTGCTGCTCTTCGACCTCGACCGGTTCAAGACGGTCAACGACGGGGCCGGGCACCACATCGGCGACCAGGTGCTGGCCGAGATCGGTGCCCGGACCCGGTCGTGCCTCCTGCCCGGTGAGATCGCGGTCCGGCTCGGTGGCGACGAGTTCGCGATGCTGGTCGGCCCGCTCCCCCCGGGGCGGGAGGTCGACGACCGTGTGCGCCAGCTGCTCACGACGCTGAGCGCACCGGTCTTCCTCGACGGCCTGCGCATCTCGGTCGGCGTCTCGCTCGGCGTCTCGATCGCCGGCACCGACGGCGACGACCTCGACGAGCTCCTCCAGGCCGCCGACCAGGCCATGTACGTCGCCAAGGCGGCCGGGCCCGGGCAGTGGCGACGGAGCGAGAGCCCACCGCACGGCATCGGCAGCCATCGCCTGCGCGACGACCTCGCCGCCGCTGTCGGCCGGGGCGAGCTGACGCTCCACTACCAGCCGCAGGTCGACAGCCGCACCGGTCGGGTGACCGGCTTCGAGGCGCTCGTCCGGTGGCACCACGCCGAGCTCGGCCTGCTGCTGCCCAGCCAGTTCGTGCCGATGGCCGAGCGCACGGGTCTGATCGCCGACATCACCACCTTCACCCTCGACGCCGCCCTGTCCGACCACGCACGCCTGGCGTCACTGGCACCCGGCTGCACCGTGTCGGTCAACATCTCGGCCCGGACGATGTTCGGCGAGGACCTCGTGCACGAGCTGGAGGAGCTGCTCGACCGGCATCGCGTAGCACCGGCCGACCTCGTCCTGGAGGTCCCCGGGCCATCACCGCGACCCACGCTCGAGGTGCTGGGGCTCTTCGCGTCCCTCGGCCGGCTCGGGTGCGGGGTCAGCGTGCACGGCTTCGGATCGACCCACTCCTCCCTCGGCGCGCTCTGGCACTACCCGGCCGTGCGGGAGGCGAAGATCGATCCGACGGTCATCCAGGCGCTCGACCAGACGCCGGGCACCGAGCGGCTGGTCCGGGCGCTGATCGCGGGCGTCCGCGGCCTCGAGGTGCGTGCCGTGGCGGAGGGCGTCGACTCCCCGGTCGCCGCCCGCCGCCTGTGCGAGCTCGGCGCCGACGCGCTGCAGGGCAACTGGATCGGCCCCGCCACCCCGCTCGCCGGTATCCGGGACTGGATGCGGCAGTGGGCCGCCACGCCCGCCGCCTGGGCCGACGCGGACTAGACAGGCTCAAGGCAGGGCGGGCCTACGTCGACACCGTCGACAGCCACCCACCAAGGAGCCGTCCTGTGCGCCTCGACACCTCGTCGTTCGATGCCGTCCCCGTCATCCCGCTCGCGGCCGGCCTGGTCGCGCTGGTGGTGCTGCTCTGGATCCGGACGCGCTCGCGACGGCTCCGTCGTCCACCGACCGCGCGGCAGACGACCGTGGCCATCCCGTCGCCGACGACCTCGGCCCCCGTCGTCGAGGCGCGTGCGGTGGTGGCCGCCCGGGCGCCCGGGGTCGGCACGCCGGCCTACGCCGACCTCGCCCGTGAGCACGGCCGCAACGGTCACGCCCGCGAGGCGGCCGTCAGCCAGTGGGCGGCCGACCTCCGCGTCCTCGGCCCCCTGCTCGGCGCGAGCGGCCAGCAGCTGGCCGGCACCCAGGCGGCAGCCGCGGCCCGCGACACCCGGGACGCCGTCGCCAGCGCCCGCGATCTGGCGGTGGAGCTCGCCGCCGACAGCAGTGGTGTCCCTGCCCTGCTCGCACCCGTCGACCACGTGCCAGCCCGAGCCGACCTGCCCGTCGAGCCGGATCCCGCCCCGCGCGACGTGACGATGCTCCTCGACCGGGCGGCCGAGCGGATGGCCGCTGCGGGCCGCACCGCAGCAGGGGACATCGACTCGGCCCGCACCCAGGCCCGCGAGGCCGACCTCGCGTCGTTCGAGGCCCTGCTGCTCGAGTCCGCGCGCACCCACGGCGACCACCGTCTCGTCTCGCTCGACCTGCGCCTCGACCTCGCCCGTCGCGCGCTGGTCTTCAGCGACGCTGACCAGCAGGGCCCCACGGGGCTGGACGAGCCACTCGACACCTTCGTCGCGCGCACCCGCGCCGTCCTCCGGTCCGTCGTCGAGCCGCACGAGACCGAGGCGCTCGACGCCTCCTTCGTCGACGCGGTCGTCGCATGACCGACCCCGCGGTCCCGATCACGGTCTGGGTCGGCCTCGTCACCGTGCTCGGCCTGGCCACGGGATCGTTCCTCAACGTCGTCGTCCACCGGGTCCCCGCCGGGGTGTCGGTGGTCCGACCGCCCTCGTCCTGCCCCGCGTGCGGCCACGTGGTCCGGGCCCGCGACAACGTGCCGGTGCTGTCCTGGCTCGCACTGGGCGGGCGCTGTCGCGACTGCCGGGCCGCCATCCCGGTGCGGTACCCCCTCGTCGAGGCCGGGACCGCCGCCCTCTTCGCGATCGTCACGGTCCGCGTCGGGCAGACCCAGGGGCCGACCGTCCTCGTCGCCAGCCTGCTGGTGGCCGCCGCGTGCGTGGCGCTCGCGCTGATCGACCAGGCGCACGGCCGGCTGCCGTTCTCGATCACCGGCGTCGCGGCCGTCGCGGCGGCGGCCACCCTCGCGGTCGGGTGGCGGCTGGGCCAGGTCTCGGGGACCGCGGTGGCCGGGGGCATCGCGGTCTGGCTCGTCGTCTACGGCGGCATCTGGCTCGGCTCTGCCGGACGCGGCATGGGGCTGGGCGACGTCGCCCTGGCCCCCCTGCTCGGAGCCGTCCTGGGCGCCGTGGGGATCGGGTCCGCGATCGTCGGTCTCGCGGCCGGCTTCGTGCTCGGCGCCCTCGCCGGGACGGTCCTGATGCTGCGCGGACGGGCCCGGCGCGGCACCCGCATCGCCCACGGCCCGTTCCTCGTCGTGGGCGCCGGATTCGGCCTCCTGTGGGGCGGCGCCCTCGCCTCGGCGTACCTCGACCTGGTCGGACTCACCTGATTCGTGGGATTCCGAGAATCCTGTCTAGACAAAAGTTTGAATTACCGGACGACGCGTTTCTCGTAATGTCATCCTCCATTTGCCTCCTTTTATTGAGACCACTCGGGCCGGACTCAGGCAGGTGGGACCTATGGGGAACTTGTCCTTTTCGCACCATCCACCCGTGCTCGTCATGGACCGCGACACGGCGCACACCGCGGTCCTGCGGGACGGTCTGGCCGCAGTCCGGATGCTGAACCCGGTCGTCGAGGCGACCACGCCGGGCAAAGCGGTGCGCTACCTGCGCGGCTCCGGTCCGTACTCCGACCGCCTCTCCTACCCCCTGCCGGTCGTGGTCGTCACGACCTTCGAGCTCGACGACCCGGGCGGGCGCTTCGTCCTGCAGGCGGTCCGCGACATCGGCGGCCTGGGCACCATCCCCGTGCTCGCGATCGGCACGACGGCCGACGACGCCGAGGTCCTCGAGGCCCACCGGCTCGGCGCCACCGCCTACCTGGCCCGGTCCCTGGCCAGCCGGGTGCTCGTCGACGTGATCAGCGACCTCAACGTGCCCTGGTGCATCGTCGCCCAGCCGACCGGGACCTGAGATGACCGTTCGCGCCGGCGCCGGCTCGCCCATGGAGCCCTGGCACACCGTCGACCCCTTCAAGGTGGCCGTCGCCCGTCTCGGCGCCGTCCGGACACGTGCCCACCGCCGCGACCAGGTCGCCGTCGTGGTGGCGGTGTCGATCGAGAACGCCGAGTCGATCATCGCGCGCCGCGGCTGGCAGGTGTACGGCGCGGTGCTGGACGGACTGATCGACAAGAGCAAGGCGTTCCCCGCGCCCGTGTCGCTGCTGGCCACCTCGGAGCGAGGACTCGCGTTCGGGGTGACCGCGCCCGCACGGACGGCTCGTCGGACGGTCCACCGCTTCGCCGAGGTCCTCGACGGGCTCGTCGAGACACCCGAGGGGCCGGTGTGGGCGACCCGACGCATCGCCGCGCACCGGTGCCGTCCCGGCCAGTCCTCGGTCGACTGCGTCGGCGCGGCCCGGGCGGCGCTCCTGGGCGCGGACGACCTGCGTCGGCGTGGCCCGGTCCACTGGACGCACGGGCAGTCCCTCGACGCCGGCCACGACGACATCGAGCTCGTCAACGACCTCGCCATCGCGCTGATGGCGAGCACCGAGCAGGTGGGAGTCGACTACCAGCCCGTCGTCGACCTCGCGACCGGGGAGGCCGTCGGGACCGAGGCCCTCGTCCGGTGGACGCACCCCCGCCACGGACCGGTCTCGGCCCTCACCACCGTCGGCCTCGCGGAGCACCACGGCCTCATCGCCCGCCTCGGCCACGTCGTGCTCGACCGGGCGCTCGACGAGGCGGCGGCGCGGAGCCTCGACCCCGACTTCCGGCTGCACGTCAACGTCTCCCCCTTCGAGCTCGGCGAGGAGGGGTACGTCGACGGCGTGCTCGGCGCGCTGTCCTCGCGCGGGCTTCCGCCCTCCCTGCTGCTGCTCGAGCTCACCGAGACCGCGGTGATGACGGAGGCCGAGGAGCTGCTACCCGTGCTGACCGCCCTGAGCGGGGCCGGGGTCGGGATCGGGATCGACGACTTCGGGACGGGCTACTCGTCGATCGCCCGGCTCCACGACCTGCCGGCCGACACGGTGAAGATCGATCGCTCCCTCGTCAGCGGCATCGCCACCTCGCCGGAGGAGTTCGAGCTGCTCGGCTCGGTGCTCGGCCTGCTCCGCGCGACGGGGGTCCGGGTGATCGCGGAAGGCGTCGAGTCGGCGGTGCAGGTGGCGCACCTGCTGACGCTCGGCTGCGCCCTCGGACAGGGGTTCGCCCTGGGCATGCCGGGCGCCTGGCCGTCGGAGGAGTGCTCCCAGATCGCCTGACGCCTTGGGAGTAAGGCTAACCTTACCTCCGACGAAGGACGACGGAGGGAACGCAATGCCCGCATGGCACGGTCAGGTCGAGTCGACGGAGTGGATCACCCCGGCGCTGGTGCGCGTGGTGCTCGGCGGAGACGGGCTGGTCGGCTTCGAGCTCCCCGACGCCACCGACACCTACGTCAACGTCGCGATCCCGCCCGCCGGGGCGCCGTACGGCGGGGTCTTCGCGCCGGCCGAGGTGAAGGAGTCGCAGCCGAAGGAGCTGTGGCCCGTCCGCCGGCGCTACACGGTGCGCGACTGGGACGGTGCCCGACTGACCATCGACTTCGTCGTGCACGGCGACCACGGGATCGCCGGCCCCTGGGCCGCCCGGGCCACGCCCGGCGACGTGCTGGTCTTCGAGGGCCCGGGCAGCGGCTACCGCCCCGACCCGCAGGCCGACTGGCACCTGCTGGTCGGCGACGAGTCCGCGCTCCCGGCGATCGCCGCCTCGCTCGCGGCGGTCCCGGCCGGGCGACGCGTGGTCGCACGGCTGGTCTGCGACGGTCCCGAGCACGAGGTCCCGCTCCCCTGCCCCGGCGACCTCGACCTCCAGTGGCTGCACCGCACCGGTGCCGACGACGACGTGGACCTGCTCGCCGAGGCCGTGGCCGACCTGGACTTCCCCACCGGCCGCGTGCACGCCTTCATCCACGGCGAGGCCGACGAGATCCGCGCGATCCGCAAGCACCTGCTCACGGACCGCGGCCTCGCCCGCGCCGACCTGTCGTGTTCGCCCTACTGGCGCCGCACCATGACCGACGAGGCCTGGCGCGCGATCAAGCGGGACTACGTCGCCGCGATGGACGCCGACGTCGCCTGACGAACCTCGGACGGGTCACTCGTACCGGATCAGACCCCGGATGTTCTTCCCGTCCCGCATGTCCTGGTAGCCCTGGTTGATCTCGTCGAGGGAGTACTCGGTCGTCACCATCTCGTCGAGCTTGAGCTTGCCCTCCATGTAGAGGTGCAGCAGGCGCGGGATGTCGTAGCGCGGGTTGGCGTTGCCGAAGATGCAGCCGACCAGCTCCTTGCGCTGCATCGACATGTCGAAGAGGTTGAGCTTCACGTCCTCGGCCATCATGTTCGCCACCGCGGTGACGACGCCGCGGCCGGACTTCTTGATCAGGCCCATCATCGGGTTGATCAGGTCTCCGGTGGCCAGGCCGACCGCAAGGATCGCCTTGTCGGCCATCTGGCCGTAGGTGAGCTGGTTGATGAGCGGCTGCGCCTCCTCCATCGAGGCGGCGGCGTGGGTCGCGCCGAGGGTGAGGGCCTTCTCGCGCTTCCAGTCGACCGGGTCGATGGCGATCACGTGCCGCGCGCCGGCCAGCGCCGCGCCCTGGACGGCCGCCATGCCGATGCCGCCGATGCCGATGACGGCGACGGACTCGCCGGGCTGCACGTCGGCGGCGTACACCGCGGAGCCCCAGCCGGTCGTGACGCCGCAGCCGACGAGCGCGGCCTTGTCGAGCGGGATGTGCTTCTCGATCTTCACCGCGCTGTCGACGTTGACCACGGTGTACGGCGAGAACGTGCCGAGGCCGACCATGATGCCGAGGTCGCGGCCGTCCTTGGCGTGGTGCCGGTAGGAGAAGTCACCGAGCTGCATGCCGCTGAGCAGGAACGCGCCGAGGTCGCAGAGGTGCTGCTTGCCGGTCGAGCAGGACGGACACTTGCCGCAGGACGGGATGAAGCTGAAGACGACGTGGTCACCGACCTCGAAGCCCACGGTGTCCGGGCCGACCTCCTGCACCACGCCCGCACCCTCGTGCCCGCCGATCACCGGGAACTGCTTGAGACCGAAGGCCTCGGCGAGCTCCGGGTCGAGCACCATGTCGCCGGTCACCATGTGCTCGTCGGAGTGGCACAGACCGGACGCCGCGAGCTTCACCAGGAGCTCGCCCCGCTTGGGCGGGTCCAGCTCGATGTCCTCCACGCTCCACTCGGTGTGGGGCTCCCAGAGGATGGCGGCGCGAGTCTGCATGGTGTGCTCCTGGCGGTAAGTAGAACGTGTTCTCTTCTGGGGAGAACGTAGTCCCCGAAGCCGCCGCAGACCAGCGATCCGGGTGAATGGGGTCACATTCGGTACGCCGCTCCCCTAGCCTCAGCCGTCGTGACCGACTCCCCCGCCACCGCGCCCGCCCCGACCGCTCGCATCCTCGTCACCGGCGCCGCCTCCGGGATCGGGCTGGCCACCGCGCGACTGCTCGCCGAGCGCGGCTCCCGGGTCCTGCTCTGGGATCTCGACGACGCCGTGCTGGACCGGGCCGCCGAGCTCGGGATGCCCGGCGCCGTCGTCGACGTGACGGCTGACCTCACCGGCCCGGTCGCGGCGGGCGCCGAGGCACTCGGCGGCATCTCCGGTCTCGTCCACGCGGCCGGCGCCGTCCGTCCCGAGCCCGTCGGCGCGTTCGACTCCGACACGTGGGACGCGGTCGTCGACGTGAACCTGCGCTCTCACGCGCTCCTGGTGCAGGCGCTGGTCGACCACCTGCGTACGGCGGCCGCGGAGCCGTGCGGTGCGGCCGTGGTCGGCGTCGCCTCGATCGAGGGGCACGCGGCGAGCCCGTGGATCCCGGCGTACTGCGCCTCGAAGGCCGGCCTGCACGGCCTGACCCGCTCCATGGCCGCCCAGCTCGGGCCCGAGGGGATCCGGGTCAACACGGTCAGCCCCGGCTTCGTGATCACGCCGATGCTGCAGCCCGCGCTCGACATCGACGAGGTGCGGACCGGCTTCGAGCAGGCCACGCCCCTGGGCCGGATGGCCCAGCCGGCGGAGGTCGCGGCCGCGATCGCCTTCCTGCTCTCGACCGACGCGTCGTTCGTGACCGGCGCCGACCTCGTGGTCGACGGCGGACTCACCAGCCAGCACCGCGGCTGAGGCAGCCGAGCGCCGAGTCGAGGGTTTCCGCGGGTCGGGTCGAGGGTTTCCGCGGGTCGGGTCGAGGGTTTCCGCGGGATGTACGACGGAAAGCAGCGACTCAACCCACGAGAAACCTCTACTCGACGGATCTGCTGATCGAGCCGGGTGGTCCCGAGGTGGGACCACCCGGCCGACCCGTTCGTGGGCTGCTCAGCCCCGCCGGCCGCCCAGCTGGGCGACGAAGGCGGGGTTGGTCAGGGCCCAGGGGCCCCGGGCAGCTCGCACGAGAGCGACCGCCTCGTCCGAGGTGTGACCCAGGTGGACGAGCGCGATCGCCACGACGAGGCCCGAGCGGTTGAGGCCGCCCGAGCAGCGCACGAGCACGCTCCGGCCGTCGCGGACTGCAGTGGCGACGGTCCGCGCGACCTCGTCGACGCGCGCCGCGGCCGGAGCGTCCAGCGCGGCGTCCGCGAGCCGCAGCACGACGTGCTCGACCTCCGGGTCGGGTCCGTACCCGGCCCGGGTCGTCAGGCTGACGACCAGGTCGAACTCGTCGCGCACCACGCACGCCGCCGGGTCCTGGGACCGTACGTCGTGCCCGCCCTGCCACAGTCCGGGCACGACCTCGTTCCACGGGTCGGCGCACAGCGGCATCGACGTCGCACGACCGGTCCCCCGGCAGGCGGCGCAGTCCGGCATCGCGGCCGGGTCGGCGTAGCAGGCGTGGCAGAGCACGCCCGGAACCTACCCGGCGCAGCGACGCTCAGGCGGCGAAGAGGATCTTGCTCTCGACGGCGGAGACGATCTCGGGGGTGAAGTCCGTGATCCCGTGGTCGGCGCCGGCGTGGGCGACGACGGCGGCCATCATGGCCGCCCGGTCGGAGTTCTCGAACCGGGCCGCGCACCCGGGCATGACATCGCCACAAGCGAGCTTGAACACTGCAGCCTCCTCAGGGCCCGGAGATCTCGGTGGTGTCGACGGTGCGCGGGATCCGGACCCACAGCACGGCACCGTCCTGGTCCTGATCGGCACCCAGCGTCCCGCCATGAGCCACCACGAGGGCCCGGGCGAGATAGAGGCCGATCGTCACGCCCGTGCCGTCGTCGTTGAGCTCGAACGGCTCGAACAGCGCAGTGAGCACGGCGGTGTCGATGGGGTCCGCGTCGCGGACCACGGAGACCTCCCACCAGGGCCCGTGGGTGCCGACGGTGAGCCGGACCGAGCGCGGGGTGGGCAGGGACTGGCCCGCGAGCCACAGGTCGCGCAGCACGCGCCGGAAGAGGTCGGGATCGACGTCCAGGACGACGTCCGGTCCGAGCCCGCCGACCTCGTCGGGACCGTCGAGCCCGCTCAGGCCGGCGACCAGCTCGCCGATCGGCACCGGCGCCGGGTCCAGCCGGACCAGGCCGAGCGAGGCGGCCGCGAGCAGCTGCACGTCGACGACCCGCTCGGCCAGCCGCTCGAGCGCGGCCTCCAGCTTGCCGACCGTGCGCGCGGCCGCCGCGGGAGGTACGTCACCCTCGGCCAGCATCGCGACCCAGCCCTGAGCGGTGGTGAGGGGCGTGCGCAGCTCGTGGGCGAAGGCGGCCAGGAAGCGGTCGCGCTGCCGCTCGGCGTCGGCCGCGGGGCGGTTGGTGACCTGCGCGGAACCGGCCTCGACGAAGCCACGGGTCCAGCGGTGCACCAGCGCCGGGTCGACCGACCAGCGCACGCCGACCTCGGCCGCCGTCCGCCCGCCGAGCACCTCGAGGACGGCGAGCACCCGGGGGTCGACCTGCTCGTCCGCGCGGGCGCCGTTGACGACCTCGAGTCGGGAACCGGTCACCTGGTCACCATCGGCAGGCGGGCGCCCGTGCTGAGCCGGGCGTCACCGATGCGGCCTGCGACCGTTGTCACTCGCATGACACGTCTGCGTCCGCCGGCCGTCCTCGCGGCCGTCGCCCTCGCCGCGGCCGCCCTCACCGGATCCGTCGGCGGCACCGCCACGGCGGCGACCTCGCCCGACGGCGCCTGCGCTGCCTGGATGGACCCCCACGACAGCCCGTCGGCCCGCGCCCGGGCGCTCGTCTCGGCGATGTCGGAGGACCAGGAGCTGCACATGGTCACCTTCGGCGACCGGCCGCCGTACCTCCTCTACTACGGCACCGCCGGCCACGTGACCGGCATCCCCGACCTCTGCGTCCCCGACCTGGTGCTCAGCGACGCCGGCTCGGGCGTGGCGGGCCTCCAGGTGTCGACGACGACGTTCCCGTCCGGGGTCGCGCAGGCCTCGACCTGGGACCCGCGGCTGCAGCGGCGCGTGGGCCGGGCGATCGGCGAGGAGGCGCACCAGAAGGGCATCAACGTGATGCTCGGGCCGGGCATGAACATCGCACGGACGCCCTACAACGGCCGCAACTTCGAGTACTTCGGCGAGGACCCCTACCTCACCTCACAGATGACGGTGCCCTTCATCGAGGGCATCCAGGACAACCCGGTCATCGCGGACGCCAAGCACTACGCGCTCAACGACCAGGAGACCGACCGGATGACCGTCGACGTGCGCGCCGACGAGCGCACCATGCGGGAGATCTACCTGCCGCCGTTCGAGGCCGCGGTGAAGAAGGCCGACGTCGGGTCGGTGATGTGCTCCTACAACCAGGTGGGTGGCGCCTACGCGTGCGAGAACCCCGGCCTGCTCACCGGCATCCTGCGCGACGACTGGGGCTTCGACGGCTTCGTCGTCTCCGACTGGGGCGCCGTGCACTCGACCGCGCCGAGCGCGATGGCCGGGCTCGACCTGGAGATGCACGCCGTGCCGTTCTCCGCGCCGAGCACCCCCGTGTACGGCGGGGGCGGGCGCTACTTCGGCGCCTCCGACATGCAGGCCGCGCTCGACGACGGCTCGCTGACCCGAGCGCGCCTCGACGAGATGGTGCGCAACATCGTGCGGCCGATGTTCCGGCTCGGTCTCTTCGACGACCCCGTCGACCCGAGCGCCACGTCGTACCTCTCCGACGCCTCGACGGACGCCCACCTCGCCACCGCCCGCCGGGTCGCGAGCGAGGCGACGGTGCTGCTGAAGAACCGGGACGATCTGCTGCCGCTCGGCGACCCGCCCGGCTCGGTCCCGACGGGCCGCACCATCGCGGTGATCGGCTACGCCGCCAACCCGGTCGGCGCCGCGAGCACGACCGGCGGGGGCGGCTCCTCGCACGGCTCCGGCCTGCCGCCGAGCGTCGTCTCGCCGCTCCAGGGGATGCTCGACGAGGCCGCTGCCCGCGGCGACACGGTCGTCTACACCGAGGGCTCCTCGGTCGCCGACGCGCGGGCCGCCGCGGCCGCGGCCGACGTCGCGATCGTGGTCGCCTCCGACGGCTCCAGCGAGGGCTCGGACCGCACCGACCTGGACATGGAGCCCAACGCCTGCGCCACCCTCCTGTGCACCCGGCTGCCGCTCCAGCAGGAGCAGATGGTCTCCGCGGTGACCGCCGCCAACCCCGACTCGGTGGTCGTCCTCGACGTCGGCGGGCCGGTCCGGATGCCGTGGCTCGACGACGCCGGCGCCGTGCTCGTGACCTGGTACGCCGGCCTCCAGCACGGCGCGTCGCTGGCCCGGATCGTCTACGGCGAGGACGAGCCCAGCGGGCGCCTCCCCCAGACGTTCCCGGTCGACGAGGAGCAGGTCGCGATGAAGCCGGCGCAGTACCCCGGCGTCGACGGCACGGTCACCTACTCCGAGGGACTCGAGGTCGGCTACCGCTGGTACGACGCTCACGGCCAGAAGCCGCTCTTCCCCTTCGGCTTCGGCCTCGGCTACACCACCTTCGACCTCCGCGACCTGGCCGTCCGCCGTACCGGCGCGGGCGCCGTCGTGCGCCTCACCGTGCAGAACACCGGCGACCGCGCCGGCTCGGCCGTTCCCCAGGTCTACGTCGGCGCACCGGCGGCCGCAGGCGAGCCTCCGTGGCAGCTCAAGGGCTTCGACAAGGTCCGCCTGCGCCCCGGCGAGAGCACCCGGGTCACGCTCCGGCTCGACCGCCGCGCCTTCAGCCGGTGGAGCACTGCGCGCCACGGCTGGGTGGTCACGCCGGGCACCTACCGGATCGCGGTCGGCCGGTCCTCGCGCGACCTGCCGCTGCGGGACACCGTGACCATGCGGTGACCATGGGCGGCTGAGCGCCGGAGCCCTATGCTGGCACGGGTGATCAGGACGACGCCGTTCCACCCGCGCCTGAGCGAGCTCAACTCCCAGCAGCTCTACACCCACTGGCAGGGCACCCTGTCGCCGCTGCGCTACAGCCACGCCCCGAAGCACGAGTACTTCGCGGTCCGCAACGGCGTCGGCGTCTTCGACACCTCGCCGCTCTACAAGTACGCCGTACGCGGCCCGGACGCGGAGCGCCTGCTCTCGCGCACGCTCGTGCGCGACGTCCGGACCTGCCGACCGGGCCAGGCCCACTACACCGCGTGGTGCGACGACCGCGGCTACGTCATGCACGACGGCGTCGTCTTCCGGCACTCCGCCGACGAGTTCCTGCTCACCGCTGGCCGGCCGGCGCTGTCGTGGTTCCAGGAGCTCGGTTCGAGCCTGCGGGTGGAGCTCGAGGACGTCACCGACGCCTACGGCATGCTCGCCGTCCAGGGCCCGCGCTCGCGCGCGGTGCTCGCCGCGCTGGCGCCCGAGGCGGAGACGCTCGGCTACTTCGACCACGTGCCCGCCAAGGTCGCGGACGCTGCAGTCACCCTGTCGCGCACCGGCTACACCGGCGACCTCGGCTTCGAGCTGACCGTCGCCGCCGACGACGCCGTCGCGGTCCTCGACGCGGTCCTCGACGCCGGCCGGCCGCACAGCATCCGCCCCTTCGGTGAGGAGGCGCTGATGACGCTGCGCATCGAGGCCGGCCTGCCGCTCGTCGACATCGAGTGGCACGACGCCCGCCTCGCCTTCACCGAGGCCGACTGCGTCACCCCGAAGGAGCTCGGGCTCGGCTGGATGCTCCGCGGCGTCCGCGACGGGTCGCGCCGCTTCGTCGGCTCGGAGGCGATCCGCCGCGAGCTCGTGGACGGCACGTCGCGCTGGGCGACCACTGGCATCGTCGTCGACCCCGACGACTGGGACCGCCTCTACCGCCGGGCCGGCCTCTTCCCGCCGAAGTCCGAGCACCCGCTGCCCTACGAGTCGATGCTGCTCGACGACGACCCCCAGGGCGGGCACACCGAGATCGGCTACTGCACGAGCTTCGTCTACTCCCCCGCGCTCCAGCGCCACATCGGCATCGCCCGGGTCCGCCCCGACCTCGCCGCCCCGGGGACCGGGCTGCGGCTCGAGCTCGCGATCAACCACCACAACACGACGGTCCGGGTCGCGACGACGCCGATGCCGTTCTTCGAGCCCGACAGGAAGAAGTCATGAGCTCCCACGAGTACGACGCGATCGTCGTCGGCGGCGGTCACAACGGCCTCACCCACGCGGCATACCTCGCCAAGGCGGGGCTGCGCACGGTCGTGCTGGAGAAGAACGACCTCGTCGGCGGCGCGGCCATCACCGAGGAGCTCGGTGTCGACGAAGCCGGCCCGGGCTTCTCGTTCACCACGTTCTCCTACGCGCTCAGCCTCCTGCGGCCGGAGATCATCCACGAGCTCGACCTCGTGAAGCACGGCTTCCTGCCGCTGATGATGCCGTCGTCCTTCCACCCCACCGGCGACGGCGACTACCTGCTCTTCGGCGACGACCACGCGCAGAACCTCCAGGAGGTGCGCCGGCACTCGCCGCGCGACGCGGACGCCTACGAGCGCTACCACCACGACCTCGACCGGGTCTGCCAGGCGATCCGGCCGCTCTTCGACAACGCCCCGCCGAACGTCTTCGGCCACGACCCCGACGACGCGGCCGACGTGAAGTGGCTGGTCGACCACCTCGGGGGCGTCGACCGCAAGACGATGCACGACACCGTCCGGCTGCTGACCGGGTCGGCCGCCGACTGGATCGGCGACTACTTCCAGCACCCGGCGATCCAGGGCTACCACGCGTCGTCGTCGGTGATCGGCTCCAAGGTCGGGCCGATGTCGCCCGGCTCCGGGCTGGTGCTGCTCTTCCACAAGATGGGCGAGCACGACGGCCACCTCGGCTCGTGGGCCTTCCACAAGGGCGGCAACGGCGGCTTCACGCAGGTGCTCGCCCGCGCGGCCACGGCGTACGGCGCGGAGATCCGGCTCGGCGCGCCGGTCTCGTCGGTGCTCACCGACAACGGCCGCGCGGTCGGCGTCGTGCTCGAGGACGGCACCGAGCTCCGCGCGCCCACGGTGGTGTCGGCGCTCGACCCCCGGCGTACCTTCCTCGACCTCGTCGACGCCGCCGAGCTGCCGCTGGACCTGGTCGACAACGTCCGGCGGATGAAGTTCCGCGGGGTCTCCGCCAAGGTCAACTTCGCCCTGGACGGGCTGCCGGTCTTCCCGGCGCTGCCCGACTCCGTCGACCACTACGGCGGCTTCCTCAACATCGGCCCGACCATCGAGTACGTCGAACGCGCCTTCGACGCGTCCAAGTACGGCTGGTACAGCGAGCAGCCCTACATCGACGGCGCGATCCAGTCGGTCGTCGACCCCGACATGGCGCCCCCGGGCAAGCACGTCATGTCCTGCTTCGTGCAGTACGCGCCGTACGAGCTGCGCGAGTCGTCGTGGGAGGCCGAGCGGGAGCGTTTCGGCGACAAGGCGCAGGCGGTGCTGGAGTCCCACTTCCCGGGCTTCGGCGACCTGGTGCTGCACCGCGAGGTGGTCACGCCGGTCGACATCGAGACCCGCACCGGGCTGACCGAGGGCAACATCTTCGCGGGCGAGTTCCTGGCCCCGCAGATGTACTTCTTCCGGCCGGCGCCGGGCTGGAGCCAGTACGCCACCCCGATCGACGGCTACTACCAGTGCGGCTCGGGCACCCATCCCGGCGGCTGCGTGATCGGCTCCCCCGGCCGGCTCGCCAGCCAGCGGGTGCTGCGCGACCTGAAGCGCTGACGCAGGCCTGACGCCTGCCGGGCGCCTGCCTGTCGGAGCCCCGTGGCAGGCTCGACACGTGCCCGATCCCGACACCACGGCGGTCTACGCCGCCGAGGACCTCTACGCCGACTGGCTCGACCGCGCCCGCCGCACCCCCGGCGAGCCGCTGCAGGTCCGGGTCGGCGAGGAGGTGCGCTCCTTCGAGCCCGAGGTCGAGCCGCGCTTCACCGACCCCGACCACGTGCAGGCCTACGTGGACCGGGTGCTGGCCCACCTCACGTCGACCGGTGCGACGTACGACGACGCGGAGGGTCGGGACCTGACCGCGATCCCGGTGCGGGTCCGCGCCCGCCGTGGCCGCCGCCAGGCGGAGTACGACGGCGACGGCGTCATCGCGATCCCGCCCCGCGAGGTCGGCGGCGCGTGGTCGCTGCGCGCGGCCGTGGTCCTCCACGAGGTCGCCCACCACCTGACCGGCGCGGGCGGCCACGGCGCCGACTTCCGCGGCACCCACCTGCGCCTGCTCGAGGACCTCGGCCTCCCGGTCCAGGCCGAGCTGCTCCACACCGCCTACCGGCTGCAGTCGCTCGAGACGGGCGTCGACGGCGACGACCGCACCCTGCTACGGATCGGCAAGCTGCTGCGTCAGGCCGAGCGCACCACCAACGCCGCCGAGCGCGACGCGTTCTTCGCCAAGGCGCAGGCGCTGGCCACCCGCCACCAGATCGCGCTGGCGGTCGCTCGGGCCAGCGCGCAGGACGAGGAGCGGCGCGAGGACCCGACGTACGAGACCGTCCAGGTCGGCGAGCGCGGCAAGCGCTCGCTGGCGCGCTTCGTGCGGCTGCTGCTGGAGGTCGCCCGGGCCAACGACCTCAAGGCGGCGATCTACTCCGACAACACCCGGGTCACGCTCTACGGCTTCCCGAGTGACATCACCATCGTGAAGGCGCTCTACGCGACGCTGGTCACGCAGATGGTCGCCGACGGCGACGCGCACCTGCGCTCGGGCGCCCACAAGGCCGACGTCCAGGAGGTCTGGGACGCCCGGCGCCGGCGCTGGGCGTCCCGCCCGGTCCACGGGTCGACGGCCCGGACCGCCTTCTACGAGGCCTGGACGGCCCACGTCGCCGAGCGCCTGACGGAGGCCCGCACCCGCGCCCGTCGGCAGGTCGAGGCCGAGCAGCCTCCCTCGGCGTCGACCGAGGTGGCCCTGCGGGCCAAGGAGATCGAGGTCGTCGACTACTTCGACAAGATGACCACCGAGCACGGCGTCCGCGGCACCTGGCGGGGCGCGGCCTACGCCGGCGCCGCGGCGCCGTCCTCGTGGGGCGCCGGCACGTCGGCGGCGGCCCGGGCCCGGCTCGGCAGCGAGCCGGGACTGCCCTCCGGCGCCTAGCTCCGATCGATCATCGCCTGCATGGCGGCCGGGTAGCGGTCCCCGTCGACGCTCACGCTGTCGGCGGCCGCGGTGAGCTCGGCGACGTCCGCGTCACTGAGCGCGAGATCGGCGGCGCCGAGGTTCTCCTCGAGCCGGGCGAGCCTGCGGGTGCCCGGGATCGGCACGATCCACGGTCGCTGCGCGAGCAGCCACGCGAGCGCGACCTGGCCGGGCGTGGCGCCGAGGCGCTCGGCGATCGCGGTGACCCGGTCGACGAGGTCGAGGTTGGTCGCCAGCGCGTCGGGGGCGAAGCGCGGCAGGTTGGCGCGGATGTCGCCCTCGCCGAACGTCGACTCCCGCGTCACCTGCCCGGTCAGCAGGCCGCGACCCAGCGGGCTGAACGGCACGAACCCGATGCCCAGCTCCTCCAGCGTCCCGAGCACCGACTCCTCCGGCTCGCGCCAGAAGAGGGAGTACTCGCTCTGCAGGGCCGTCACCGGCTGTACGGCGTGCGCGCGGCGGATGGTGGTCGGCCCGGCCTCGGACATGCCGAAGTGCCGGACCTTGCCCTCGGCGATCAGGTCCCGCACGGTGCCGGCGACGTCCTCGATCGGCACGTCGGGGTCGACACGGTGCTGGTAGAGCAGGTCGATGACGTCGGTGCGCAGCCGCCGCAGGGACCCGTCGACCGCCTCCCTGATGTGGTCGGGCCGGCTGTTGACGCCGTGCTGGCGGCCGTCGCCGTCGAGGTCGAAGCCGAACTTCGTGGCGATCACGACCTCGTCGCGCACCGGCTCGAGAGCCTCGCCGACGACCTCCTCGTTGGCGAAGGGGCCGTAGACCTCCGCGGTGTCGAAGAAGGTGACACCGTGCTCGACCGCCTCACGGAGGAAGGCGACCATCTCCGGCCTGTCGGGCGAGGGTCCGAAGGACTGGCTGATCCCCATGCAGCCCAGACCGATCGCGGAGACCTCCAGGCCCTGCCCGAGCGTGCGTGTCGTCATGGTTCGACCCTAGGCCTGGGTCACAACTCCGGTCGGGCACGATGGGCGCATGACGGCGTACTGGATCAGCACCTACGTGGAGGTCACCGACGAGGCGAAGCTGGCGGCGTACGCCGAGCTCGCAGGCCCGGCCCTCACCGGTGCCGGCGGCACCTTCCTCGCCCGCGGCCTCCCCGAGCAGGTCTACGAGGCCGGCCGGACGACGCGCTCGGTGCTCATCGAGTTCGACTCGGTCGAGCAGGCGGTCGCCGCCCACGACAGCGCGGCCTACCAGGAGGCGCTGGCCGCGCTCGACGGCGGCGCCGTCCGTGACCTGCGGATCGTCCCGGGGGCCTAGCCCCGGGACCGGATCAGATCTGGCTCAGGCCGCGGTCGGGCGGTCGTGCGCCGAGATCCGGCACTCGAGCGCCATCGTGATCTCGATCGGCGCCCCGACGATGCCGTGCGCCCGCGCGGCGTGCTGGGTCACCTCCGCGATCAGTCGAGCCCGGTCGGTCCCCTCGAACCGCGCCGCGCACTCCGGCATCACGTCACCGCACACGAGTCGGTACATGGCATCCCCCTCAGGTCGATACCAAGAGGATCGGCCGCACTGCGCGTGACTTGAGACACGTGCGCGCTCGTCGCTTATCGTCAGTCCCCATGAGCAAGCAGCAGCAGGCCGGCGGCACCCTCTTCGGCCTCGCCCTCGGCGCGGTCGTCGTCGCGATCGTCAGCTCGCTCGTGGCCGCGGCCCAGTGGCCCGACGAGGCCGCTGGCACGGGCAACGAGCTCATCGCCTACCTCGCGTACGGCGTCGCCGTCCTGGCCTTCCTCGCGCTGCTGGTCGTCGTGGTCGCCTGCGGCGTCCGCCTCGGCATCGACTGGTCGGGGCTCGCCGACCGGCCGAGCACCACGGCGGACTCGCCCACTGCGACCGGCGTCGTCGGCGCACCACCGGTGCGCCGACGCCGCGCCGACGGACTGGCCGGCGTGGACCCGCTCGACGACGACCGTCCCTGAGATGAAGAAAGGGCCTCTCGCCCACGTCTCCGCAGGCGAGAGGCCCTTCGATCGGTCGGGCTGACAGGATTTGAACCTGCGACCCCTTGGAGGACTTTGGACCCTCGTCAGCGACTACCGAAAAGCACGGCGAAGTGCGGATCATCCTTATTTAGAGCGGGATTCTCTTCCCGCCGTCCTGTGACGATATCCGACCGGTACCGAGAAGTCACGGCCCAAAGTGGACACTAAGTGGACGCATTTCGAGGTCGCGGATCGCGCTCGCAGAAGCGCGCCAAGACCACGCGACCACGTGTTGAAACCGGACAGGGCTTTGAGCCGGTCACCGTGGTCGTCACTCGAACATGCGGGCGGTGATGATCATCCGACGACTCTCAGACTTGCGACGAACATCCCCGTATCACTGCGTGAACCTCGCGAACCCGGGTACGGGCGGCGCATGACGTTCTTCGTCTACACCCTGATGATCGAGCAGAGCGCATCGCGCCAGCAGGTCCGGTACGCCGCCACCGAGGACGTCGGGGTCGACTTCGCGGGCGGTGAGCTACCGCCACTCCCCTGGCGCACCGAGCAGAGGCGCGCGCCGCTCGCCTGGACCAAGCCGGGTGCGGTCCCTCAAGCGACCGAGCGGTTCGTACTGATGACCGACGGGCCCCTGCTCGAACGAGTGCGGGGGGCCGCTGAATGACAGACGCCGTCCTCCTTGACATCGACGGGACACTGATCGACTCGACCTACCACCACGCGCTCGCATGGCACCGCGCGTGGGCAGCGTCGAACGCCGCCGTCCCGCCCCTGTGGCGGATCCACCGCGCCATCGGCATGGGCGGTGACCGGCTTGTCGCGCATGTGACGGACGACGCGACGGAGCAGAGCTATGGCGACCGGCTCCGGCAGCAGTGGCGCCAGGAGTACCTCCCCCTCAGGAAGGAGGTACTCCCGCTCCCCGGCGCCGCGGACCTCGTCCACCGACTGCGCGACCGGGGAAACGTTGTGGCCCTCGCATCGTCGGGCGACCCGCAGTTCGCCCAGGAGGCCGTCGGCCTGCTCGGCATCGCCGACAACCTCGCCGCCCTACTCACCTCGGACGACGTCGACAGTTCCAAGCCCGACCCGGATCTCATCGGCGAGACCCTGAAGGCGGTCGGGCCCGTGGACCGGGCGGTCTTTGTCGGCGACACCGTCCACGACGTCGAGTCCGCCCGTCGCGCCGGCATCGGCTGCATTGCCCTGTTGTCCGGCGGCTATGGCCGCGCCGAGCTCGAGGAGGCCGGTGCCGTACTCGTCGTCGAGACCCCGGGGGATCTCCTGGAGGTCGACCTCCCAGCCCTTCTCAGCGCAGTGCGCTAGCAACTTGACGGACCCGTCAAAGCCTCCCTCCGCGGTGCCCGTACGAAGGCGGCGGGTGGTGTCGGCCAGTCCTCGGCACGTCATGGTGAAGCGGGAGCGGAGCGGCACTCACGCCAGGGTAGGACGGAGCGACTACGGCGCCGACCGTTCGACCGAGTCGACCGCTCGATTGAAGGCCGTCATGCCTCGTAGCACCGCGCTCAACTCTTGCTGAGATAGGTACTCGATCGCGCTGCGGAGATCTCGCCGCCTGGTCGCGGCCACTTCGTGCAGCAGACTCCGCCCAGCATCGGTGAGCACCACCTCGATCGAGCGACGGTCCGACTCTGAGCGGACCCGGTCGACCATGCCCGCACCGTTCAGACGTTGGCAGTGTCGGCCCGCGTTCGACGCGTCCACCCCTAGATGGTCTGCGATCTGATTCACCGTGAGGACGCCGTGGTCGGCGAGGATGACGAGCACTCGGTGCTGAGCGACCGTGATCTCGGTCGATGCGTTCAGGACCGACCGCACGGAGATCGCCATCAAGTTCTTGCTCGCGCGCAGCAGCACGTCGGCCGCACCATCGAGCTCTTGGTCGGCCGCCCGACGCTGATCCCGTTCCACTCCGACCTCCCGGTAAGTGCGAATCCGTCAATAAAAAATTACCTGCGGATACGCATGTATTTGGCGATCACGGTAACTGTCTCATCAGGACGGAGGGAGATCGACATGGCGCAGATGCCGGACCATAACGAAGGCGGGAAGGGCCACCGGGTCCGCCCGCGGTGGACCTGGGGAGCCCTGCTGGTGATGCTCGCCGGTGCAGCAATTGCCGGCTGGGGCGCGTGGGCGATGTCGTGGGCGTGGTCGATCGCGGGGGTGCTTGTGCTGATCGGCGGTACGGCGGCCGCGTGGTACGGCGGACTGTTGTATGACATCCATTCGAGCGCCGGCGCACGGGCCGAGCTCCACGACCTCGTCTCGGGTCAGTCCCACCTCGGCCCAGACCCCCATGCGCGAGTCGACCAGCGGAACGCGAAGGAGATCGCTCGGCGGGAAGCCCAGCAGCTGCGACGACGCCAGGCAGCGACGGCAGCGAGCAAGCCTCGTCTGTTCGGTCGGCGCCATCGCGGCGCCCGATGAGCGAGCCCGGTCACGACATCGCGGTGCTGCCCGAGACGCTGCGGGACTACGCGCTCGTCGCTGACGGGGAGCGGGGCGCCCTGGTCGGCCCACGAGGAGACATCGCTTTCCTGTGCGCACCGCGATGGCACGACGATGCGGTCTTCTGTCAGCTTCTCGGTGGCGCCGGTAGCTATGCGATTCAGCCTGATGATCCGCGCTTCGTCTGGGGAGGTGCCTATGAGGCCGGCACCTTGATCTGGCGCAGCCGATGGCTCGTCGGAGGATCGGTGGTGGAGTGCCGCGATGCCTTGGCGTTCCCTGGCGATCCCGACCGTGTCACGCTGTTGCGGCGCGTCGAGGCCGTGCGCGGCGACGCGTCCATCCGGGTCTTCCTCAGCTGCCGAGCCGGTTTCGGGAGCGAGGCCATGCGTCTGCGCCCGACAACCAACAACTGTTGGAGCGGCAGGACCGGCGATCTGCACCTGCGGTGGACCGGCGCGCCCGTCTCCAGCGCCCGGAGTGGTGCCGCGGATGGCGCGGTCGAGCTCAGCATGGCCGTCGCTGAAGGTACCTCGCACGACCTGGTCCTGGAGATCTCCCGCCAGCGGTTCGAGGATCCTCCGGTCGCGCCTGCTCGGCTGTGGACCCGGACCGAGCGAGCGTGGCGCGACGCGGTTGGTCCCGACCAGGGATCGGTGGCACCTCGAGATGCCACCCACGCCCGGGCGGTGCTTCGGGGCCTCAGCAGTCGAAGCGGAGCTCTCGTGGCAGCGGCGACCACCAGCCTGCCCGAGCGCGCTGATCGGGGCCGTGACTACGACTACCGCTTCGCCTGGATACGCGACCAGTGCATCGTGGGGCAGGCAGCCGCCACGGCCGGCGACGATGGGCTGACGCGCAGTGCCGTTGCCTTCGTCGGCGCCCGACTGCGCGAAGACGGCGACCGGCTGGTGCCGGCATACACCGTCGACGGCGACCCGATCGCGCGGCAGCGACGCCTCGACCTGCCCGGCTACCCCGGAGCACCGCGAGTCCTCTCCGGCAACCGGGTGCGCAGCCAGTTCCAGCTCGACGCCTTCGGTGAGGCGCTGCTGCTGTTCGCGGCGGCCGACCGCCGGGACCTTCTGGACGCGGACGGCTGGCGCGCCGCCGAGCAGGCGGTCGCGGCGATCACGGCGCGGCACCGCGAGCCAGGCGCCGGAATCTGGGAGGTCGAGCCCCGACGATGGGCCCACTCCCGGCTGATCTGCGCCGCGGGGCTGCGAGCAGTCGCCGACCGTCGAGAGACCCGGGCCGACGAGTGGCGCCGGCTCGCGGACCATCTCGTGACCGAGACCGAGCGGGAGTGTGGACATCCCGACGGCCGGTGGCAACGCTCACCCGACGACCGGAACGTCGACGCCGCCCTGCTGCTTCCCGGGCTGCGGGGTGCCGTGCCGGTCGACCACCCGGCCTACGTCGCGACGTGGCGAGCCATCGACGAGGCGCTCAGCGAGGACGGCTACGTCTACCGGTTCCGCCAACAGCCTGGCCCCCTGCACGAGGCCGAGGGCGCGTTCCTGCTCTGTGGCTTCCTGATGGCCCAGGCGACCCACCAGCAGGGCCACCCGTTAGCCGCCGCGCGGTGGTTCGAGCGCTCCCGCGCCGCGGTGGGGCCGCCCGGGCTGTTCACGGAGGAGTTCGACGTCGAGCGGCGCCAGCTGCGCGGCAACCTCCCCCAGGCGTTCGTCCACGCCGCGCTCCTGGAGACGGCCCACGCCCTGACCGACTGACACCTACTCGAGGAGAGTCATCATGAGGACCACCGTCACCGAGAACACCACCGACCGAGCCGCACGCGTGGTCGCGATCACCGGAGCCTCCGGTGGTATCGGGCGGGCGGCCGCCCGCGCCTTCGCCGAACGCGGTGACACCGTCGCCCTGATCGCGCGCGGCGAACGAGGGCTCGACGGCGCTCGGCACGACGTCGAGGAGCTGGGCGGTACAGCACGGGCCTACGCCGTCGACGTCGCCGACGCCACAGCGCTCGACGAGGTCTCCGAGCGCATCGAAGCAGACCTGGGGCCGATCGACGTCTGGGTCAACGTCGCCTTCACCTCGGTTTTCGCCCGCTTCGTCGACATCGAGCCCGAGGAGTTCCGTCGCGTGACCGAAGTGAACTATCTGGGCTACGTCAACGGCACACGTTCCGCGCTGCGACGGATGTCAACCCGTGACCGGGGCACGATCGTGCAGGTCGGATCCACCCTGGCCCACCGCGGAATTCCCCTGCAGAGTGCCTACTGCGGCTCCAAGCACGCGCTCCAGGGATTCCACGAGTCACTGCGCACCGAGCTCCTCCACGATCGCAGCGGGATCCGGACCACGATGGTGCAGATGCCGGCGGTCAACACGCCCCAGTTCTCGTGGGTCCTCTCCCGCCTCCCGGATCAAGCACAACCGGTGCCGCCGATCTATCAGCCCGAGGTCGCTGCGCAAGCGGTGGTCTTCGCCGCCGACCATCCGCGCCGTCGGGAGTACTGGGTCGGCGAAAGCACGATGCTGACCCTGCTCGCCAACGCGGTCGCACCCGGGCTCCTCGACCGCTATCTGGCCCGCACCGGCTTTTCCTCCCAGCAGACCGGCGATCGCAAGCCCTCGGACCAGCCGGCGAATCTGTGGAAGCCGGCCGACGGACCCGCCGGACGCGACTTCGGACCCCATGGGGTCTTCGATGATCGCGCTCTCGCCTCTTCACCGCAGGTGTGGGCCTCCCAGCACCACGCGACGGTCATCGGAGGTGCCGCCATCGCCGCGCTGGCCGGCCTCACCCTCATCGCACGTCGTCGAGGACGCCGGTGACGGCAGCGCGCCTGGCGAGGTTGGCCGTGGGTGCGGCGCTGGTCCTCGCCCCGACTCGAGTTCTCCGCCTCGTCGGCGCGGCTGATGCTTCCGACCTCGTCGTTCGTGCGATCGCGCGCGCCCTGGGTGCCCGCTATCTGGCCCAAGGTACGGCGGGTGCCCCTTCCGGTCGTACCGCAGCCGCCGTTGAGTCCATCCACGCCGCGAGCATGCTGCCGATCGGCGCGTGGAGTTCGCGACACCGTCGCGCTGCACTGACGAGCGCCGGGGTCGCGACCCTGATCGCCGCAGCCGACCTGGTGGAGGGGCACCGATGAGTGCCCTGCACGCCGTGGCCGATGCACTCGCCACGTCAGGCACCATGGCCTGGCAGATCGGGTGGTCCCTCATCCTCGGATTCACGCTCTCGGCGGTGGTTCAAGCCCTGGTGCGCCGCGAGACGATCAGCCGGCTCCTCGGCGACGACCGACCAGCGACCCTCGTCAGGGCGACGGGGCTGGGGGCGGCGTCCTCCTCGTGCTCCTACGCCGCCGTCGCGCTTGCCCGATCGCTGTTCAGGAAGGGCGCGAGCTTCACCGCGGCCATGGTCTTCGAGATCGCCAGCACCAATCTCGTCCTCGAGCTGGGCATCATCCTGGCGCTGCTGCTGGGCTGGCCGTTCGCCCTCGCCGAGTTCGTGGGCGGACCGGTGATCATCGTGCTCGTCGCCCTGGCCTTCCGTGTCGTCGTGCGTCGCAAGCTCGTCGACGCAGCCCGAGAGCAGGCGGAGAAGGGCATCGCGGGATCGATGGAGGGCCACGCGAGCATGGACATGTCGATCGACGTCGACGGCGGCCTGTTCCGGCGTCTCTTCAGCAGGCCCGGCTACACGTCCGTGAGCCACATCTTCGTGATGGAGTGGGCGGCCGTGCTCCGCGACATCGCGGTCGGCCTCCTCGTCGCGGGCGCGGTCGCCTCGTGGGTGCCAGACTCCTTCTGGGAGTCCCTCTTCCTCACCGACCAGCCCACCCTCTCCAAGCTGTGGGGTCCACTGATCGGGCCCGTGATCTCGGTGCTCAGCTTCGTGTGCTCGGTCGGCAACGTTCCGCTTGCGGCGGTCCTGTGGAACGGCGGACTCAGCTTCGGTGGCGTCGTGGCCTTCCTCTACGCGGACCTCATCATCGTCCCGATCCTGCTGATCTACCGGAAGTACTACGGGACCCGCATGATGCTGGCGCTCCTCGGCATCTTCTACATCTCGACGGTCATCGCCGGGTACGTCGTCGAGCTCCTCTTCGGCGCCCTCGGACTCGTTCCCGACCAGGGCGGCGCGCGAGTGGGCGAGGCGGGGATCTCGTGGAACTACACCACGTGGCTCAACCTGGCCTTCGGCGTCCTCGCGATCGCCCTCGTGGTCCGGTTCTTCGCCACCGGCGGTCGAGAGATGCTCGCCATGATGAACGGCACGCCCAACGACGAGAAGTCCTGATCACCCGGCCGGCGTACAACCCATCGGCACGGGTAACGGGCCACCAGACCCCGACGCCGATTGACCAAGGAGGACATCGATGGACATCACCGATCACATTCTCTTCCAGCACCACGAACAACGGCGGATGTTCGCCATCCTCGATGACCTGCGCGGTGAGGACCCCGAGCTCGTCGGCGCCGTGTGGAAGAGGCTCGCCAACCTGCTCGAGGTCCACGCCGCCGCCGAGGAGATGTACTTCTACCCACGTCTGCTCCACATCGGCACCGGAGCGGCGGACGCCGACAGCGTCGCCGAGGAGACCGAGGATGCCGTCAAGGACCACAACGAGATCAGGGACGCCGTGGCCGCGGCGGCGCGACACGACGTCGGCACCGCCCCATGGTGGGATGCGGTGATCGACGCCCGGGTCGCGAACGACGACCACATGGCCGAGGAGGAACGCCAGGACCTGGCCGACTTCCGCGCGCACGCCGACCTGCAGACCCGTCATGAGATCGCCGTGCAGTTCTTGACGTTCAAGGCCCAGCACTACCAAGGCGTCCAGTACCCGGATCAGGATCCGCAGGAGTACGTCGACCGCAACTCCTAGCGCCGTAGCCGGCCACCGCGCGCATGCGGACGCCCGAGGCCGGACCTCAACACGCGCGAGCGCCGAAGCCACAGGCATGGAACTCGGCCCGGAAGGACACCGCGAGCTCATGACCGACACCCAGATCAGCGCACTCGTCCTCGTCTGCACCCTCAAGCCCTCGCCGGCTGACTCCAGCTCCGACCTCCTCGGTCGCCAGGTGCTGGCGGATCTCGCCGATCACGGGGTCAGTGGCGAGCTGGTCAGGGTCGTCGATCACGACGTGAAGTTCGGAGTCACCCTCGACGAGGGCGACGGCGACGAGTGGCCCACCATCCGCGAGAAGATGCTCGCCGCCGACATCCTCGTCATTGCCACTCCCATCTGGATGGGTCAACCGGCGTCGGTCTGCAAGATGGCCCTGGAGCGACTCGACGCTGAGATCGGCGAGACCGATGACGACGGCCTGATGCCCACGGCCGGCAAGGTCGCCATCGTGGCCGTGGTCGGCAACGAGGACGGGGCGCACCACACCGTCGCAGAGGTCCAGCAGGCGCTCAACGACACCGGGTTCAGCTTCGCCGCCAACGCAAGCACCTACTGGGTCGGCGAGGCGATGCAGGGCACCGACTACAACGAGAAGCAGCCGACACCGGAGACGACCGCGGAGACGACGAAGACGGCCGCCCGCAACGCCGCCCACCTGGCACGACTCCTCAGGGAGAGTCGCTACACCGCCTGAGCCTCCGGCCTCCCGCCCGACGGTCGCAGGTCGCGACCTCAGCGACCCACGATCCGACGGCAACGGCCGCCAGCACCCGCGAGGTGAGGAGCGCGCGGCCGTGGCCCGGGTGCCCATCAGGATCTCGTGCCGAGCTGATTGCCGCCCGGACTCGCCCCCAACAGCTCGGTGACCAGCAGGACCAAGACTCCGCCACTCCTGCTGATGGCGACCCCCGACACCACGATCGAGCTCCCTCGTGACCCCCGGGCTCGTCGCGGCGAGCACGATCAGCGGCACCGACTCGAGGACTGGGATGATCCACCGGTTGGTCACCACCACCGAGCTGCGCAGCGCTCTCATCGCCGACCTCAGGACGAGCGCCGATGCCGACCGGGGGCTTGCCACCGAGCTGGTCTCAGAGCCGCGCGCTTCCCGAGGTCGAGGAGTCGCGCTCGGTGTGCTCCGCGAGCACAGCACTCCCGTCGACCGCGCCACCGCGATCGCGGATTCCGAAGTCCTCTGACCCATCCACGCGGCCGCGGCTGTCGCGTTGAGCCGTGTCGCTCGCCGATCGCTGGTCACGTCCCCTGCTTGCGCCGCCGGCGGGCGGGTACTCGCGGCACATGGCAATCAACGCGCGGACGCTCCCCTCGACGCCACCGAGCGACGTATGGGCGGTCATCGAGAATGGCTGGCTGTATCCCCTATGGGTCGTCGGCGCGTCGCGGATGCGCGAGGTCGACGAGTCGTGGCCAGCGGTCGGCGCCAAGCTCCATCACTCGGTCGGCAGCTGGCCCCTGCTCCTGGACGATGAGACCGAAGTCATCGATGTCACCCCCGGCTTGTCCCTCACGCTGCGCGCTCGGGCGCGACCCACAGGGGTGGCTGAGGTGACCATCCGACTGGAGCCCGTCGACGCCGGGACGAGGGTGGTGATCGAGGAGGACGCGGTCGCCGGTCCGGCGCACTTGGTGCCCAAGGTGGCGCGCGACATTCCGCTGCGGTGGCGCAACATCGAGACGCTTCGACGGCTGGCTTACGTCGCCGAGCGAGGTGCGGACGCTGTGCGGCGGTGACCGCCGACCTGGTCTACCTCGTCGCCGGCGGTTGCCTGCTGCTCGCCGTCGTGCTCCCCGAGCTGCTGTCGCGGTGGGCGGTCTCGGCACCGATGGTGCTCGTCGGGGTGGGGATGTTGGTGGGGCCGAGCCCACTCCCCGATGACCTCCCGATCGACCCTCAGACCAACCGCGCGGCCATCGAGCACGTGACCGAGCTCGTCGTGCTGGTGGCCCTCATGGGCGTCGGACTCGCACTCGACCGTCCGTTGTCCCCCACGCGGCCGGCCAGCTGGCGGCGCTGGGGACCGACGTGGGGACTTCTCCTCGTCTGCATGCCGATCACGATCGCTGCCGTCGCACTGCTCGGCTGGCTGGCGGGCCTGGCACCCGCAGCAGCAGTTCTCCTCGGCGCCTGCCTCGCACCGACGGACCCCGTGCTCGCCTCGGACGTCCAGGTCGCCGGGCCGCAGACCGGGGACCTCGAGGTCGACGAGTCCGACGAGCTACGGTTCGCGCTCACCTCGGAAGCCGGGCTCAACGACGGGCTTGCCTTCCCGTTCGTCCACCTCGCGATCCTGCTCGCGGTCGAGGGCGCCGCGTCGCAGTGGGCCCTCACCTGGGTGAGCTACTACCTCGTCGGGATGGTGGCGATCGGCGTCGTCACCGGCATCGTCGTCGGTCGCGCCCTCGCGCTCCTGGCCTTCCGCTCGCCGACTCGCTCGCTCCGGGTCGCGGAGCGAGGCGACTCACTGCTCGCGCTCGCGGCGCTGATCTCGTCGTACGGAGTTGCCGAGGTGCTCGGCGGATACGGCTTCCTGGCGGTCTTTGCGTGTGCGATGACCTTCCGGTCGGCGGAGCGATCCCACGACTACCACGCCGCGATGCATCAGGTCACCGAGCGTCTCGAGCGACTGCTGACACTGTTCGTCCTCCTCGTGCTCGGCATCGCCCTGACCCGAGGCCTGCTCGACGCGCTCGACTGGCGAGGAGTGGCGATCGGCCTCGCGCTGATCCTGCTGATCCGCCCCGTGGCCGTGATGGTGGGGCTGGTGTCTTTCGGGTCGACCCACGGCGACGGCAACGGGCTGAGCCGGCCCCAGCAGTGGGCCACCGCCTTCTTCGGCGTCCGCGGTGTCGGCTCGCTGTACTACCTGGCGCACGCCGCCGGCGAGGCGCCGACCCTGGGACAGGACTGGCTCTGGTCGACGGTCTCCTTCACCATCGTCGCCTCGGTCTTGGTGCACGGAGTCCTCTCGACCCCGATCATGGCGCGACTCGATCCGGACCGCGCCCACTCAGGCGCGCACGAGGGGTGCTGACAGAGAAACCGACGCCTTCGTCGCCTGCGCCCACGAGCACGGCCGACCGCCGGCCCAGCGGAGCCACGACTGGCTCTGGGGAGGGGTCCGTCGCTGCGTGAGGGTGGACCCGTCCCCAGAGCCTCGCGCTCCTTCCTACGAGCTCAGCGCAGCCGGCTGGTCCGACGCCGCGTCGTCGGCTCCGGCGCCGATCTCGATCTTGCGCGGCTTGGCTCGCTCGGCGACCGGCACGACGAGGCGCAGCACGCCGTCCGCGTACCCGGCCTCGATCCGATCGAGGTCGAGGTTGTCGCCCAGCACGAGCTGCCGGCTGAACACTCCCCTCGGCCGCTCGGAGGCGAGGGCCTCCCAGTCGCCGTTGCGCGGAACGCGCTCGGCACGAACGGTGAGCACGTTGCGCTCGACATCGAGGTCGATGCTCTCCTTGGCGACGCCCGGCAGGTCGAACTCGATGACGAAGCGATCACCTTCGCGCCAGGCGTCCATCGGCATCACCGCTGGGCGGTTGGTGGTACCGAGCAGCTGCTGGGTGAGGCGGTCGAAGTCCCGGAAGGGGTCGGTGGTTCGAAGCAACATGACATGTCCTCCTGGTTCGGGCCGACGACCCGATCAAAGGGTCGTACCTGAAACGTGCGTTATAGGTTTTTTCTAACGCACGAGTGAGGCAAAATCAACCCCATGTCAGAGAGAAGTCGGGGCGTGTTCGCCATCTCGGTCGCCGCCGAGATGGTGTCGATGGAGATCCAGAACCTCAGGGTCTACGAGCGCCGCGGTCTCCTCGAGCCCGACCGCACCGCCGGTGGGAATCGGCTCTACAGCGCCGACGACATCGATCGGCTGCACCGCATCCGCGACCTCCTCGCCGACGGTTTGAACCTCGTGGGGATCGCACGGGTGCTGGTGCTCGAGGACAGGGTCAGGGACCTCGAGCGCCAGCTCTCGACCCGCGGCCCGCGGCGAACCGCGCTCGACCACGAGTGAGCACGTCCGGGCCACCCGCTCGGTGCACCCGCAGGGGTGAGGTTCAGCCTGAGCAGACTCCGCGGACTCACCAGATTGAGGTATCCCCGCCGACACGATCTACCCGACGTGACCTATCGCCGCGACGATCGTTGCGAGTCCAGAAGGGTAGGTGCTCTTCGCCGGCTCGACTGCGGGCCGGATTCAGTCAGTGACACGCGGCCTCGGGATCCCCAGGCCGCTCTCGGGGTGGCACAGAGTCGTTGGGGGAACGATGAGCGGCTCACATCAGGTCAAGGTCGTGATCGTCGATCGCCACGCACTCTTCGCCGAGTGCTTCGGGGCGGTGCTCGAGCTTCGGCACTACCGCTTCGAGGCCCTGCCGGTCCTGACCGGCCCCGGGCACGCCGAGCGGATGGTGCAGCGCATCCTCGCGGCCCGCCCGGACGTGGTCGTCATCAACGCCGACCTCGGTCCGCGCTGCCACGCGCCGACGATCGTCGAGGCGCTGGCCCGCGCAGGTGTGCCGGTCGTCGCGGTCACCGAAAGTCCCGACGAGGCACTCTGGGGAGAATGCCTGGCGCACGGCGCCCGCACCGCGGTGCCCAAGACCGACCCGCTCACGGCGCTGGTCTCTGCCGTGAGGCGCGCCGTCAACGGCGAACCCCTGCTGCCCCACGCCGAACGAGCCCGGCTGATCAGCCGCTATCGCCGGCAGGAGGCCGCCACCCGTCAGGGGCGGGAGCGTCTCGGCACCCTCACCCCCACCGAGGGCGAGGTCCTCCGACACCTGATGGCCGGGCACACGGTCCGTGAGATCGCCACCCGCAGGTTCGTCTCCGAGGCCACCGTCCGCGCCCAGGTCAAGTCCATCCTCGCGAAGCTCGACCTCAGCTCCCAGATCGCAGCGGTCGCGGTCGCGCACGTCGGCAACTGGGAGCCTGAAGCGCTGCCCCTGGCGGGGTGAGGAGCCGCGTCTGCCGGCGTGGCCGGGCGCACCCGTGCACGCACCGAGCATCAGGACTCGAGGAACCGGTCGGGCGTGATCGGGATCGACCGGACCCGCATGCCCGTGGCGTGGTAGGTGGCGTTCGCGACCGCAGCGGCCGTGCCGACGATGCCGATCTCACCGATCCCACGCGAGCCCATCGGAGTGAAGACCTCGTCGGACTCCTCGAGCCACTCCGCATCGATATCGAGGACGTCAGCGTGCGAGGCGACGTGGTAGCTCGCGAGGTCCTGGGTGACCATGTGGCCGAAGCGCGCGTCACGGTAGCTCTCCTCGAAGAGCCCTGCCGAGAGGCCCATGACCAAGCCGCCGATGAACTGCGAGCGCGCGGTGGTCGGGTTGATCACCCGGCCCACCGAGTAGACGCCGAGCAGTCGCGGCACCCGGATCTCACCGGTCCAACGGTGCACTCGGGCCTCAGCGAACACCGAGCCGAAGGAGTGGAAGGCGAGCTCATCCGCCTGTGGGTCGTCGGCGGCCGACGCGGTGGTCTCCACCCCGGGGTCGGGGTGCTCACCGTGGTCGGCGCGGAAGCGCTGGGCGGCAGCGACGACTGCGCTGCCCCACGAGCTGGTGCCGGAGGAGCCCCCGGCGACCGAGGCGGGCGGTAGGCGGGTGTCGGCGATGGCGAGGTCGATCGCGCCCGGCTCGACACCGAGAGCATCCGCGGCGATCTGGGTGAGGACGGTCCGGGCGCCGGTGCCGATGTCGACGCTGCCGATCGCGACGGCATACCGGCCGGCCCCGAGCGAGCGGACCCTGGCCGCGTTGCCCGGCATCCTCATCGCCGGGTACGTCGCCGAGGCGACGCCGGTGCCGACCCACCAGTCGCCATCCTGTGTGGCTCGTGCGTGAGCCGGCCTCGACGACCAGCCGAAACGCTCCGCCCCGCGCCGGAAGCAGTCGAGCAGACGGCGGTTGTTGAACGGCTTCTTGGTCTCCGGGTCGAGCTCCGGCTCGTTTCGGATGCGCAGCTCGATCGGGTCGAGACCGCACTCGACGGCCAGCTCGTCCATCGCCACCTCGTGCGCGAACATGCCCGGCATCTCGCCCGGTGCCCGCATCCAGGAGGGAACCGCGACGTCGAGCAGCGCCAGCCGATGGCTGGTCCGACGGTGGGGCGCGGCGTACATCATCCGCGTGGGCGACGCCGTCTGCTCCGCGTACTCCTTGAGCGCGGAGCTCTGCTCCTGCACGCGGTGCTCGATCGCGGCGAGGCGGCCGTCCGCGCCAGCGCCCAGGCGGACATGGGAGATCGTGGCGGTGCGGTAGCCAGTGAGCGCGAACATCTGCTGCCGCGTCACCGCCAGCTTCACCGGACGTCCGCGAACGGTGCGAGCCGCCAGCGCTGTCGCCATCACGTGTGCGTGCGCCTCGCCCTTGCTGCCGAAGCCACCGCCGACGTACGGCGCGCGCACCCGCACCTGGTCGACCTCGAGACCCAGCATCGGCGCAAGCGTCTGCGCGACACCGTGCACTCCCTGACTCGAGTCGAACATCGAGAGGATCTCCCGACCGTCCTCCTCGTCCCACCACGCGACCGTGGCGTGGGGCTCGAGGGGGTTGTTGTGCTCGTACGCCGTGCGGTAGGTCTGCTCGACGACGATGTCGGCCGCGGCGATCGCGGCGTCCACGTCGCCCTCCTCGGTGTCGGTCTCCATGTCGGGGTTGACCGAGTCGGGCCGGTAGCTGGCATTGTCCTCGCGGAGCTCCGCCTCGTGGGGCTCGACGTCGTAGGAGACGTTGACCAGCGCGGCGCCCTCGCGAGCGGCCTCGGACGTCTCCGCGAGCACCAGCGCGACGATCTGACCGCGGAAGTGCACCGTCGGTTCCTGGAGGATCGCGAGCTCTCCGTCGTCAGACTCTGCCAGGCGTGGCGCACTGGCGTGGTCGAGGACCGCGATCACGCCGGGATGGTCGCGGGCGGACTCGGTGTCCACGTCGACGACGACCCCCTTGGCGACGGTGGACTGCACCAGCCAGAGGTGCAGCGGGTCGACGACGCCGTCGGCCTCGCCGTGCTCGACGGCGTACGGCGCACGGCCGGTGACCTTCGCGACGCCGTCCACCCGGTCGAGGTGCGTGCCGATGCTGCGGACCCGCACGGGCGTGGTCTGTTGCTCGACGCTCATCGGGACTCCTCACGGGACTGCGCTGCCAGCTGCAGCAGGGTGTGGGCGGTCGTGCGTCGCAGCATCGGTGGCTTGTAGGCGTTCTGCTCCGAGGTCTCCGCGTGCCGCAGCTCGTCGCCGACGGCCTCTCGGATCGCCTGCTCCGTCAACGCGTGCCCGATCAGTGCCGCCTCGGCGCGGCGGGCGCGCCACGGCACGTGCGCGACGCCGCCCCAGGCGATCCGGACGTCGGTGACGATTCCCTCGGTCAGGTGCAGCGCGGCTGCAACCGAGACCAGGGCGAAGGCGTAGGACGCCCGGTCGCGCACCTTGCGGTAGGTCGACAGCTTCGTCGCCCCGGCGAGAGGGATCTCGACCGCGGTGACCAGGTCTTCAGGTGCGAGCCTCGTGTCGCGAGACGGATCGTCCGCCGGGAGCCGGTGGAGCTCCTCGAGCGGGACCCGCCGCTCGCCATCGGCGCCGAGCACCACCACCGTAGTGTCGAGAGCGACGAGAGCCACCGCGAGGTCGGAGGGGTGGGTGGCGACGCAGTCCGGGCTCGCACCCAAGATCGCGTTGTACCGGCCGTAGCCCTCGATCGCGGAGCACCCGCTCCCTGGCTCACGCTTGTTGCACGGCGTGGTGGGGTCCTGGAAGTAGACGCAGCGTGTGCGTTGGAGCAGGTTGCCGCCGGTGGTGGCCTGGTTGCGGATCTGGCCGGACGCCCCGGCGAGGAGCGCGCGGGCGACCAGAGGAAGCTCCGATCGTACGAGCGGGTGGGCGGCCAGGTCGCTGTTGCGGACGTTGGCACCGACCCGCAGCCCGGCACCGCTGCCGTCGTCGTACGTCTCGACCTCGTCGAGCGGCAGGCGGCTCACATCCACCAGCAGCTCGGGTGCGGCGATGCCGAGCTTGAGGTGGTCGACCAGGTTGGTGCCACCGCCGAGGTAGCGCGCCCCCGGGTGCTCCGCGACGGCGCGGACCGCATCGGCCGGCGTGGCGGGTCGGAGGTACTCCAGCGTCCTCATGCGCCAGCCGCCTGCCGGACCGCAGCCAGGATGCCGGGATAGGCCCCGCAGCGGCAGAGGTTGCCGCTCATCCGCTCGCGGATCTCGTCGTCGGTGAGGTCCGGATCGCCCTCGAGGTCGGCGGTCACGTGACTCGGATGTCCGTTCTTCACCTCGTCGAGGACGCCGACGGCCGAGCAGACCTGCCCCGGGGTGCAGTAGCCACACTGATATCCGTCGTGGTCGAGGAATGCCTGCTGCACCGGGTGCAGCCGGTCGGCGCTCGGGCCGCCCCCTGCCAGGCCGTCGGCGGTCGTGATCTCGGCGCCGTCGTGCGCGACCGCGAGTGCCAGGCACGTCAGGTGGCGTCGTCCGTTCAGGAGCACCGTGCAGGAGCCGCACTGACCGTGGTCGCACCCCTTCTTCGGCGCCGTGACCTCCAGGCGCTCGCGCAAGGCGTCGAGCAACGTGGTTCGCGTATCGACCTCGACCGTACGCTCGGCGCCGTCCACGGTCAGCCGGATGGTCTCGTCCATGGTCAACTCGCTCGGCTCGGTCGACCGGAGGGGCCGTCAGGGATGGTGGTCATGGCGGGGCGGTACCCACAGGCCCGCGATATCCACTCCCCCAGCAGCGCAGATCGTGGCGGTCGCGGGCTGCTCAGGCGCCACGGGCCGGCAACGTCGTCGCGCGACTCCTCCTTGGTGCGGCCGCGAGAGCGTCCCGAGGACCGGCTCGAGCAGCGCGCGTCAGGCATCGCGGCAGAGCCCTCACCGGAAGAGCGGCGATCTCGAGCCGTGCTCGAACGCCCGCGGCAGCAAGGAGCCGGACCCCACCGGGGGCCGTGCACCTCCGGCCCGATCTCACGGCTCCCTGCGAGCCGAGGCCCGGAGGCCAGAACAGGCCCGGCGATCCGTTGATCACCGGGCCTGTTCTCGCAGGTCAGAGGCCATTGCTGGCCACCTGCGTTCGGTCGGGCTGACAGTGTGCTGGCTCAGGACATAGGAAACTCGATGCTGTCCGGTGTCGAAGGCAAGGCTGGTCATCACCGCGGTCGAGATCGAGGGCATCACCCAGGCCGAGGCCGCCCGCCGGTACGGGGTGAGCAAGGGCTGGGTCAGCAAGCTCATCGCCCGCTACCGCACCGAGGGCGACACCGCGTTCGAGCCCAGATCGAAGGCACCCAAGACAAGCCCGACCGCGACACCGGCTCCGACCGTCGACCTGGTGGTCCGGCTCCGCAAGGAGCTGACCGACGCTGGCCTGGACGCCGGCGCAGACACCCTCGACTGGCACCTACGCCACCGACACGACATCGAGCTGTCACGGGCCACGATCAACCGGATCCTGGTCCGCGCCGGCACCGTGACACCCGAGCCGGCCAAGCGACCCAGATCCTCCTACATCCGGTTCCAGGCCGAGCAACCAAACGAGACCTGGCAGTCCGACTTCACTCACTACCGCTTGACCACCGGCCAGGACGCGGAGCTGATCACCTGGCTCGACGACCACTCCCGCTACGCCCTGCACATCTCCGCGCACCCCCGGATCACCGCCCCGATCGTGCTCGCCACGTTCCGAACTGCCGCTGACCTGCACGGATACCCGGCATCGACGCTCACCGACAACGGCATGGTCTACACCGTCCGGTTCGCCGGCGGTCGCGGTGGCCGCACCCAGCTCGAGCACGAGCTACGCCGCCTCGGGATCACCCAGAAGAACTCCCGCCCCAACCACCCGACCACCTGCGGGAAGGTCGAGAGGTTCCAGCAGACCATGAAGAAGTGGCTGCGCGCCCAGGCCAACCAGCCCACGACGCTCACCGAGCTGCAGGCGCTCCTCGACCTCTTCATCGTCGAGTACAACCAGCACCGGCCCCACCGATCGCTGCCGCACCGGGCGACCCCGGCCACCGCCTACACCACCCGCCCGAAGGCCGCGCCCGGTGCCGACCGGACCCGTGACACCCACGACCGGGTCCGCCACGACACCGTCGACAGATCCGGATGCGTGACCCTGCGACACAACGGCCGACTCCACCACATCGGCATCGGTCGAACCCACGCCCGAACCCACGCCCGAACCCACGTCATCCTGCTCATCCAGGACCTCGAGATCCGCGTCGTCAACGCCGCTACCGGCGAGCTCCTCCGCGAGCTGATCCTCGACCCCGACCGCGACTACCAACCCACCGGAGCACCCCAAGGACCCACCCGGAAATGACGAAACCCGGTGAACCTGTCGGTTCACCGGGTTTCCGATGTCCTGAGACATCACACGGTCGGGCTGACAGGATTTGAACCTGCGACCCCTTGACCCCCAGTCAAGTGCGCTACCAAGCTGCGCCACAGCCCGAACGGCCGCCGCCTCGTGAGCAGCGAACCGCGTGAACCCTACCGCAGCAGCTGCCCTCGACTGGAATCGGGTCCCGCGCGTCAGCCCATCGACTTCTGGCCGTCGATGGTCTCGCGGATGATGTCGGCGTGGCCGGCGTGCTGGGCGGTCTCGGCCACGATGTGGGCGAAGGTACGCCGGGCCGACCAGCTCGCGCCGGGCTCGAACCACGGGGCCTCCGGGAGCGGGTGCCGCAGCTCGAGATCGACCGTCCCGACCAGCTCGTCGGTGGCGGCCGCGACCGCGTCGTACGCCGCGAGCAGGCTCTCGAGGGTCTCGCCGTCGACCATCCGGAAGCCGTTCTGGTACTCCACGACCCGGGGCGGCGGGTTGGACCAGTCGACGTTCGCCCAGTCGATGTCCGGCTGCTCGGCCGGTCCGTTGACCACGAACTCGGCCCAGTTCCTCTCGACGGCGGTCACGTGCTTGACCAGCCCGCCCAGGCACAGCGCGCTGGCGGTCGGCGTCGCAGCGGCCTGCTCGTCGGAGAGGCCCTGGACCGTGACGCGGAAGAGGCCGCGGTGCTTGCGGAGGGTGTCGAGGATGTCGTCGCGCTCGGTGGTCTGCTGGGTGGTCTGCTGCGTGGTCATGTCTCCACCCTAGGAACGATAGAGGTCAGGTTCTGTCCTCAATCGGAACGAACTTCGGCGGACCCGTTCGAGACCTTCAGCGAGGAGGTGTCGACCGCGACGAACGCCGACGCGGGGATCCGCTTGAGGTCCTCGATCAACCGCGAGGGCCAGTGCTTGTCCTGCTCGCCCTGGAAGAACCACGGCGACCCGTTGTCGGCGAGCACCAGCCCGTAGGTCTTCATCGCCTTCACCACCGTCTTCGCGTACGCCGAGAAGCCGCGCGGGTGGTAGCCCGCCTTGAGCCGGAAGCGCGCGCCCATCGGTGGGTAGCGCAGCGACGCCCGCGACCCGGCGTCGTGGCGGGCCGGCCAGAGGTGGTGCTTGCTGGTGACGTCGGTGGTGAAGCGGATCGCGTGGTCGACCGTCCCCGTCCTGACCTCCTGCCAGCGCAGCAGCCCCGGCAGGATCGGCAGCCCGGCTGCGTCGGCCGAGGTCCAGCCGTCCGGGCGCAGGTGGTTCGAGCCGAGCGACCACACGGCCCCGGACCCGGCGCGCCAGTGGCCGCCGCGCACGCGGGTGTTCCAGGTCTCGTAGAGCTTGCAGGAGCCGCGGTCGACCACGATGGCGTGCTTGTCGCCCGACGATCCGCGACCGCCCGACGATCCGCGACCGCCCTCGATCCGGGTGTCGCCGCCGAGCGGGTAGCGCACCTTGTCGCTCTCCGAGGCGTAGTCGAAGCGCACCCGCACGCGCGGGTGTGACGCCTTCACGACGGTGACCGGGATGCCGTAGTTCGGCCCGTCGCCGTACGACGGACCGAAGTCGGGGTGCAGGTCGACGCCGGTCGACATGTGGGAGAGCCACTGCCGCGAGCGCGCGGCCACGGGCAGCTCGCTGACGTCGGCGTGCCACCAGTTGTCGGCCGGGAAGACCCGGCAGCCGCCGACCGGGATCGCGGCCGCGGCCACCGGACCCACCGTCGAGGTGACGGCGAGGGCCAGGGCCGCGAGCGCCGCCCGGATCACCGCTTGCGCTTCTCCCGCGGCCGCTGCTGCAGCACGATCGGAGTGCCGGCGAAGCCGAACTCCTCGCGCAGCCTGCGCTCGATGAAGCGCTCGTACGACGCGTCCAGCTTGCCGCTGGTGAAGAGGATGAACGTCGGCGGCGCCGTGGACGGCTGGGTGCCGAAGAGGATCTTCGGCTGCTTGCCGCCGCGCACCGGGTGCGGGTGCTCGGCGACCAGCCGGCCGAGGAAGCCGTTGAGCGCGCCGGTGGTGATCCGGGTCTCCCAGCCCTCGATCGCCTTGTCGAGCGCCGGGACGAGCCGGTCCACGTGCCAACCGGTGCGCGCGGTGATGTTGATCCTCGGCGCCCACTGGACCTGGACGAGCTCGCGCTCGATCTCGCGCTCGAGGTAGTAGCGGCGCTCCTCGTCGACGAGGTCCCACTTGTTGAAGGCGATGACGAGGGCGCGGCCGGCCTCGCGGACGGTCTGGAGGATCCGGACGTCCTGCTCGGAGATCGTCTCGTCGGCGTTGAGTACGAGCACGGCGACCTCGGCGCGGTCGATCGCGGTCGACGTACGCAGCGAGGCGTAGTACTCGTGACCCGACGCCTCCTTGACCCGCTTGCGGAGGCCGGCGGTGTCGATGAAGCGCCAGGTGCGGCCGCCGAGCTCGATCAGCTCGTCGACCGGGTCGACCGTGGTGCCGGCGACGTTGTCGACGACGACGCGGTCCTCGCCCGCGAGCTTGTTGAGCAGGGAGGACTTGCCGACGTTGGGCTTGCCGACGATCGCGATCCTGCGGGGTCCCCCGACCTCTTCGCCGATGGTCTCGGGTGGGGTGTCCGGCAGCGCGGCGAGGACGGCGTCGAGCATGTCGCCCGAGCCGCGGCCGTGCAGCGCGGAGACCGGGAAGGGCTCGCCGAGACCGAGGTTCCACAGCGCGTAGGCCTCGGCCTCGGTGCGGTGGTCGTCGACCTTGTTGGCGGCGAGCACGACCGGCTTGCCGGAGGAGCGGAGGATCTTCACGACCGCCTCGTCGTGGTCGGTGATCCCCACGGTCGCGTCGACCACGAAGAGCACGGCGTCCGCGAGGGTCACGGCGATCTCGGCCTGGGCGGCGATGGAGGCGGCCATCCCGCGGGCGTCGGGGTCCCAGCCGCCGGTGTCGACGACGGTGAAGGCGCGGCCGTTCCAGTTGGCGTCGTAGGAGACCCGGTCGCGGGTCACGCCCGGGACGTCCTCGACGACGGCCTCGCGGCGGCCGATGATCCGGTTGACCAGCGTGGACTTGCCGACGTTGGGGCGGCCGACGACCGCCAGCACCGGGACCGGGCCGAGCGACTCGTCACCGAACCCGTCGGTCGGCGCGTCGGCGGGGTCGTGCTCGGTCATGGTGCTCCTTCATCGGTGACCCCGGTGGCGGGGTCTGGATCTACGTCGGTCGGCGGCAGCGGACCAGGGAGCTCTCTCCCGGTCGACGCGCGCGCCCGGTCCAGCTGGACCAGCATGTGCTCACGGAGGAACAACGAGGCCTTCTCGACTTGTTCCCGGGTCCGCGGCCAGGGCACCGGCTCGGCCCGCCACATCTCCCCGAAGACCATGTCGATGGCGGCGCCGCGGCGCGGGAGCGACCCGCTCGTGCCGCCGGGCTCCCGACTCCCGAGCATCGTCACCGGTACGACGGGCGCGCCGCTGACCAGGGCGAGGTAGGCCGCGCCGCGGTGGAAGCGCTCGAGGTCGCCGGGGCCGCGCGAGCCCTCGGGGTAGATCCCGATCGCTCGGCCGTCGCGCAACGCTCGCAGGCACACCTTCACGGCGTACGGGTCGGTGTGGAAGCGGTCGAGCGGGATCTGGCCGGAGTGCCACAGGAAGCGGCCGAGGAAGCCCCTGAACATCTCGATCTTGGTCAGCGCGTGGGCGGGCCGGGGCGCGAAGATCGCCAGCAGCGGCCCGTCGATCACGCCGACGTGGTTGGAGGCGTAGATGATCGGGCCGGAAGCGGGCACGTTGCCCGGGTCGGTCACGCGCACGGCGTACCGACGCCGGATGAGCCAGCGGGCGAGCGGGCGCAGCGGCGAGTAGAGCAGGTAGCGCGGGGCGGCCTTGACCTGGTCGCTCCGCGGTGGGTCGAGGTGCACGGGGCTCATGTGCGTGCCTCGGCGTCCTCCACCAGCGCGACCACCTGGCCGATGACCTCGTCGAGGGTGTAGGCCGTGGTGTCGATGTGGACGGCGCCGTCGGCCATCACGAGCGGCGCGGTGGCGCGGCCGGAGTCGATCTGGTCGCGAGCCAGGAGCGACTCGCGGGTCGCGGCGACGTCGGCGCCGCCCTGCTCGGCGGCGCGGCGGGCGGCCCGGGCGCCGGGGTCGGCGCTGAGGTAGAGCTTGACCGGCGCGTCCGGCGCGACCACGGAGCCGATGTCGCGACCCTCGACGACGATCCCGCCCTCCGCGGTCTCAGCTGCGATGACGGCGCGCTGGAGGTCGAGGAGCCGGGCCCGGACCTCGGGCACCGCGCTGACCGGCGACACGGCGGCGTTGACGGCGTCGCTGCGGATCGCCACGCCCACGTCGGTGCCGTCGACCGTGATCGTCGGAGCGAGCGGGTCGGTGCCGCTCACGATCTGCGGCTCAGCGCAGCGCGCGGCGACCGCGGCGGGGTCGTGGACGTCCACGCCCTGGTCGAGCAGCCACCAGGTCATCGCCCGGAACATCGCCCCGGTGTCGAGGTAGCGCAGCCCCAGCCGGTCGGCCGCACCGCGCGAGGTGCTCGACTTGCCCGACCCGGAGGTGCCGTCGATGGCGACGACGAGGCCGGACAGGTGCGGTCGGGAGGAGCTGCTCACGGGCCCGCAGCCTACCGGTGAGTCGCCCAACCCCGGGATTCCAGCGACTCCCGGAGGTGCTCGTCACGCCCCTCCTCGACCAGGAGCTCGACCAGGCCGACGGCCCGACCGAGGTCGTGGTCGATGCGCACGTCCTCGATGTTGACGCCGGCCTCGCCCGCTGCAGCGAAGAGCCGGGCGAGCACTCCGGGCTCGTCGGGCACCGAGACGAAGACGGTCGCCGTGGGCCGCACCGGGCCGCCGTGCTTGCCCGGGATCGCCCGGGTGCCGGCCACGCCCTGCTCGAGGAGCGACGCCAGCGCGCCACCGTCCGCGGCCGCGATCGCGGCGATGAGGGCGTCCAGCTCGCCGCGGACCTCGCCGAGCAGGCCGAGCACCGCGTCGGCGTTGGCCGCGACGATCTGCCCGTAGAGCTCGGGGCTGCCGGCGGCGACCCGGGTGACGTCGCGGACACCCTGGCCGGAGAGCCGCAGGTGGTCGGCCGGCGCGTCGGCCAGGCGGCCGGCGGCCAGGGAGGCCAGCAGGTGCGGGACGTGGGAGGTGCGGGCCACCGCCCGGTCGTGGTCCTCCGGGGTCAGCCGCACCGCCACGGCGGCGCAGATGGCGACGAGCTGCTCGACCAGCGCCACGGCGTCCGGGTGCGAGCCGGGGTGCGGGACGACCGCCCACGGGCGGCCCTCGAAGAGGTCGGCCGAGGCGGCCAACGGACCGGACCGCTCGCTGCCGGCCATCGGGTGCCCGCCGACGTAGCGGGACGCGCCGGGGTGGGCCGCGACCGCGGCGTACGGCCCGGCCTTGACGCTGCCGACGTCGGTGACGACGGCGTCGCCGTCGTCGAGCGCGCGGGCGATCGTGACGCCCAGGTGGTCGGGCGGTACGGCGACCACGACGAGCTGCGGCCGGTCCTCGGCCGCGCGGGCCCGCCCGGCGCCCAGGGCGGAGGCGGTGCGCACGTGCTCGGCGGACACGTCGGTGAGCAGCACGTCGAGCCCCGCGCGGCGACAGGCCAGGGCGACCGAGGTGCCGAGCAGGCCGGTGCCGATGACCTCGACGGGACCGGTCAGGCGGTCACTCATCGTCGGGGACCGCGCGCACCCGGGTGAGGTCGCGGCGCAGCGCGGCCGCGCCGTGGAGGTAGACGTGGGTGATGTCGGACTTCGGCAGGTCGGTCTCGACGTGCGCCATCATCCGCACCACCCGCGGCATCGAGCCCTCGATCTCGAGCTCACGGGCGCAGATCAGCGGCACCTCGCCGAAGCCGAGCTGGCGGGCGGCGTACGCCGGGAACTCCGAGTGCAGGTCCGAGGTCGCGGTGAAGATCACCGAGATGAAGTCGTCGACGTCGAGGCCGTTGGCCGACATCACGTCGGTCACCATCTCCGCGACCCGGTCGAGCATGTGCTCGCGGACGTCCTCGTCGAGCTGCGTCGCTCCTCGTACTGCCCTCACTGCCACGCGGTCAGGCTATCGAGCCCCGCGCGGCGGCCGGAGAGCAGTCTCACGAGGGCTGGTAGCTCCCGAAGGACCAGTGGTTGCCCTCCGGGTCCTCGACGCTGCCGCCTCGCCCGCCGTAGTCCTCGTCGCGCATCGGGCGGAGGACCGTCGCGCCCGCGGCGACCGCGCGGTCGAAGACGGCGTCGGGCTCGTCGGTGACGAGGTACGCCGCCGACCGGCCGGTGTTGCTGACGGCGCCGTCCTCGCGCTCGCTGCCGAACATCAGCCCGCCGCCGCCCGGCCAGATCCACTCCGCGTGGACGACCACGGTCGGGTCGGACTCGTCACGGTAGGTCGCGTGCTCGACGAACCCGATCGCGCTCAGCCAGGCGATCATCGGGTCGGCGTCGCGCACGGACATGGTGTGCCAGAGGCGGATCTCTGCTGCGTCGCTCATGTGCTCACCCTGCTGCTCCGTCGTCGCCGACGTCTTGAAGGAACGGGAACTCCTCACGCAGCCACGTGGTCGGCGGGCAACCGGCCAGCGCGACCCACTCGCGCGTGAGGTGGGCCTGGTCGGCGTACCCGCACCGCTGCGCGACCTCGACCAGCGGCATCCGCCCGAGCACCGTCCGGGAGCGGGAGAAGCGTCCGACCCGGCGCAGCTCCTGCGGGGTCAGCCCGCACTCGCGGCGCACCACCGTCGCGAGGTGACGTCGGCTGTAGCCGACCTCGTCCGCCACGTCCTGGACCCGCGCGCCGCGAGTGAGCCGGGCCAGTGCCTGGCCGACGGCTGGTGCCGTCCGGACCTCGGCCAGCCGGAGGAGCAGCGCCTCCTGGACCAGCGACTCCCACCGCTCCGGCGTCGCCTCCGCGAGCGCCTCGGGCAGCAGCCGCAGCGCGGGCGCGACGTCGTCGAGCTCGACCAGCTCCCCGGCCAGGGTGGCCGCTGGTACGCCGAACAGCGCCCGCGCCCCCGCCGTCGTGAGCCCGAGCTGGACGCCGGCCTGGTGCCCGTCGTGGTGGATCTCCGCTGGCCCGGCGTGCAGCCCCGACACCGTCGACCAGCGCCGAGCCCGGCTCGCGGGCGCGCCGCGCCACCCCACGTCCAGCGGCTCCCCCACGGGCAGCACGAACGTCAGCTCCGGCGACGGCAGCCCGCGGTGCACCCCCGGCGCGCCGAGGTCGACGTCGTACGCCGTCAGCGACGCGACGTACGGCGCCAGCGCGGGGTGGATCGTGGCCACCCGCTCACGGTAGCGGTGGTTTCGAGGCTCGTCCCTGACGCTCCTCGCACCTCAACCACCGACGTCGGTGGTTGAGGTGCGAAGGCGTCGCACGCCTGAGCCTCGAAACTCCCGAAGCCCAGCAGGTCAGAGCTGCGCCGCCTCCAGCAGCTCGCCGAGCTCCTCGCGGGTGAGGTCGCGCAGCTGGCCGACGGGGAGCCGGCCGAGGACGACCGGGCCGATGGCGGTGCGCGTCAGCCGCTTGACCGGGTGACCGACGTGGTCGAGCAGGCGCCGCACGATCCGGTTGCGCCCCTCGTGGATGGTGAGCTCGACGATCGACTTGGTCGCGGACGCCTCGACCACGCGGGCCTTCTTCACCGTCACCGGGCCGTCCTCGAGCGTCACGCCCTCGAGCAGCCGCTTGACGACGTTGCGGTAGACCTCGCCCTCGACCTCGGCGACGTACGTCTTGTCCACCTCGTACGACGGGTGCGCCATCCGCTGGGCGAAGTCGCCGTCGTTGGTGAGCAGCAGCAGCCCGGACGTGTCGGTGTCGAGGCGGCCGACGTGGAAGAGCCGCTCGGGGCGGTCGGCCACGACGTCGGACAGGGTCTTGCGCCCCTCGGGGTCCGACATCGTCGACACGACCCCGCGGGGCTTGTTGAGGACCAGGTAGACCTTCTCCGAGATCGGCGGCAGCCGCTTGCCGTCGACCTTGATCACCGCGGTGCGCGGGTCGACCTTGGTGCCGAGCCGGGTGACGACCTCGCCGTCGACCTCGACCAGCCCGTCGAGCATCAGCTCCTCGCACTTGCGGCGCGAGGCGACCCCGGACTGGGCGAGCAGCTTCTGCAGCCGGATCAGTCCGTCGTCGTCGGTCTCGATGTCAGCACCGCTCACGTGGGCTCGGTCCCGCCGTCGGGCTCGGTGCCGTCACCGGAGTGCGGCGAGTGGGGAACGTGCGGCGGTTCGTCCTCGGGCGCGGACTCGGTCGTGGACTCGGTCGCGACCGGCGCGGGCGCCACCATCTCGGCCAGCTCGTCCTCGAGGTCCTCCATGTCGGGGAGGTACGGCGCGAGCTCGGGCAGCTCGTCGAGGGAGGTGACGCCGATCCGCTCGAGGAAGTAGCCGGTCGTCGCGTAGAGGTTGGCACCGGTCTCGTGGTCCTGGCCGACCTCCTCGACCAGGCCGCGGGTCAGCAGCGTGCGCATCACGCCGTCGACGTTGACCCCGCGGATCGCGGAGACGCGGGCGCGCGAGACCGGCTGCTTGTAGGCGACCACCGCGAGCGTCTCCAGCGCGGCCTGCGTCAGCCGGGCCTGCTGCCCGTCGAGCACGTAGCCCTCGACGACCGCGGCGTACTCGTCGCGGGTGTAGTAGCGCCACCCGCCGCCGACGTTGCGCAGCTCGAAGCCGCGCCCCTGCTCGGTGTACTCGGCCGCCAGCCCGTCCAGGGCCAGCGTCACCTCGTCGACCGGGTAGCCCACGGCGGTCGCGAGCGTCACGGTCTCCAGCGGCTGGTCGGCCACCATGAGCAGCGCCTCGAGCGACGGCCGCAGCTCCGCGACGGGTACGGCGAGGGTCTCCTGGTCCTCAGTCGTCGTCTCGGTCATCGTCCACTCCCTCTGCTGGCTCTGCTGGCTCTGCTGGCTCTGCTGGCTCTGCTGGCTCTGCTGGCTCTGCTGGCTCTGCTGGCTCTGCTTGCTCGGCCTCCGGCTCTGCCGCGGCCTCCGGCTCGGGCGGCGCGCCGTCGAACTCGTCGGTGATCAGGTCGTCCACGTCGGCGTCGTCGTCGCCGGTCCACCGCACGGTCAGCTCGCCGAGCGGCGTCACCTGCTCGAAGCCGACCGCGCCCTCGCGGAAGAGCTCGAGCAGCGACAGGAAGCGCGCGACCGTCGTCAGCTTGTCCGGCGAGTCGCCGCACAGGGCCCGGAAGGTCATCGTGCCGCTGCGCCGCAGCCGGTCGACGACGATCGCGGCCTGCTCCCGGACGCTCACCTTGGCGGCATGGATGTGGTGGAGGGTCAGCTCCAGCACCGGCTTCGGCTCGAGCGCCTTGGCCGCCAGCTGCGCGAACTGGTCGAGGCCGATGCCGATCAGCACCTCCGGCAGCAGTCCGGCGAAGCGCTCCTCCAGGCCGACCGCGCGCGGGTGGCGCCGCGACTCGGCCGCGAGCCGCTGCTCGAGCACGCCCGCCACCTGCTTGAACGCCTTGTACTGCAGCAGCCGCGCGAAGAGCAGGTCGCGGGCCTCGAGCAGCGCGAGGTCCTCCTCGTCCTCGACGTCGCCCTGCGGGAGCAGCCGCGCCGCCTTCAGGTCGAGCAGGGTCGAGGCGACGAGCAGGAACGACGTCGTCTGCTCGAGGTCCCACACCGCGCCCATCGCCTTGACGTGCGCGATGAACTCGACGGTCACCTTCGACAGCGACACCTCGGTGATGTCGAGCTTGTGCTTGGCGATCAGGTTGAGCAGCAGGTCGAAGGGACCCTCGAAGTTGTCCAGCCGCACCTCGAAGCCGGGCGTGGTCTCCCCCGCCGTCTGGTCGACGGCGCCGGCATCCAGGTCCGCGGTCATTCCTCGGTCAACCGTCGGACCAGGGCGCTGGCGTCGCCGTTCGCCTCGAAGTCGGCCAGCACCAGGGCGATCGCCTCGCGCACCAGTCGCCCGCGGTCCACGGCGAGGCCGTGGCTGCGACGCAGCAGCAGTCGGGCGTGCTCGAGGTCGAGCAGCTCGTCGGAGGTGACGTAGACCGTCATCTTCTCGTCGTGCCGGACCCGGCCGCTGGGCTTCTTCGGGCCCGTCGCCGCGTCGGCGGTCGGCTCAGCTGTCTGCTCCGACGCGCCGGCGGCGCCCTCGTCGGGGGGCGCGGTCGGGCGGAAGAGGTCGTCGGCTGCCGGAAGACTCACCCGTCGGGCCACCGGGCGAGCACCTCCTTGGCGAGCTGGCGGTAGGAGTCGGCGCCGGTCGAGCTCGAGGCGTACGTCGTGATCGGCTCACCCGCGACCGTCGAGTCGGAGAACTTCACGGTGCGCCGGATGACGGTGTGGAAGACCGTGTCTCCCCAGGCCTGCACGAGCCGCTCCATGACCTCGCGGCTGTGCAGCGTGCGGCCGTCGTACATGGTGCCGAGCACGCCGTCGATCGACAGCTTGGGGTTGAGCCGCTCCCGCACCTTGTCGATGGTCGTCTTGAGCAGCGCCACGCCGCGCAGCGCGAAGTACTCGCACTCCAGCGGCACGATCACGCCGTCGGAGGCGGTGAGCGCGTTGACGGTCAGCAGGCCGAGGGACGGCTGGCAGTCGATGAGGATCACGTCGTACTGCTCGATCGCCGGAGCGAGCACCCGCTGCAGCGTCTGCTCGCGGGCGACCTCGTGGACCAGCTGCACCTCGGCGGCCGAGAGGTCGATGTTGGAGGGCAGCAGGTCCATGCCTGGCACGCCGGTGGGGACGACGACCTCGTCGAGCCGCGTCTCGCGGTCCATGAGGAGGTTGTAGATCGTCAGCTCCATCTCGTGCGGGTTGAGACCGAGGCCGACCGAGAGCGAGCCCTGGGGGTCGAAGTCGACGAGCAGGACCTTGCGGCCGTACTCCGCCAGCGACGCGCCTAGGTTGATCGTCGTGGTGGTCTTGCCGACGCCGCCCTTCTGGTTGCACATCGAGATGACCCGCGCGTGGCCGTGCTGGGTCAGCTGGCGCGGCTCGGGGAGGTCGGGCATCGGGCGGCCGGTCGGGCCGAGCTTCTGCTCGGACCCTCCGGGGCGCTCGAAGGGGAGGGCGTCGGCCACAGGCGGGTCTCCGAGATCAGGGGAAGGTGGGGAAGCGGGGGACGGAGCAGGGGAAGGGTGGGGCGCGGTGACGAGCGACGGCATCGCACCGGCGGCGCTCCCCGTGGACGGTACTCCGCTCATCCGACGCTCCCCTCACCCACATGTCGACACAACGACTTGTGGCCGACTTCCGGGCGACTCTAGGACCGCCCCCCGACAGCGACAAGCCGAGGGCGGAAACCCCCAAGCGGACAGGGAAATCTGTTGATGGACTGTGCACGGCGCCGACGCTGGATGCACAGGTGACCCGGCCCCTGTGCACAGTCCTGTGGAGGGACGGTCAGTCCGCCACGAGGTCGACGTAGTCCGGGTGCCGGCCGATCCAGCCCTTGATGAAGGGGCACAGCGGCATCACCTTCCGGGACCCGTCGGCCCGCACGTCGTCGAGGGCGTAGCGGGCGATCGCCGACCCGACGCCCATCCCCTCGAACCGCTCGTCGACCTCGGTGTGGGTGAAGACGATCATCGCGTCGGTGAGCTGGTACTCCGCGAAGCCGGCGAGCTCGCCGTCGATGTGCGCCTCGTAGCGGTGCTCGGCGGGATTGTGTGAAGTGACCACGTCAGGCATGACGCAACCCTAGACTCGAGGTGTGCGACCACGGGGGGCCGTGACGGTCTTGCTGGCGGGGTTGCTCACGGGGGGATTGATCGTGTCCGGGGCGACCCCTGCTCTCGCGCGCCCGCAGACCGCCGCCGTCCGCGCCGCGAGCGTCGCCGTCCGGCTGGCGCCGCCCCTGGTGATGACCGGCGAGCCCGCCTCCCTGGTGGCCACCACCGCGCCGGCCGCCGCTGGCCGCACGGTCACCGTCCAGCGCCTGCTCGACGGCACCTGGACGACCGTCGCCACCGCCACCACTGCTGCCGACGGGCAGGTGACCGCCGCCCTCGACACCAGCATCGCCGGGTCGCAGACGCTGCGGGCCGTGACGGGCGCCGTGACGTCCGGCACCACGATGCTGACCGTCTCCGACGGCACCACGTGCCTGCCGAGGACCGCGCCGGTCGACCCCGAGGCGACCCCCGCGACCGTCTGCCTGGCCGCGCGCCTGGACCGGTGGCGGAAGGCCGGACTGATGGGCGTCGGGCAGCAGCTGAACATGTCCAACGACCAGTTCTCCTCCCCGCTCACCGCGCTCGGCGATCGGCGGGTGTCGGTGGTCGGCTTCGACCTGATGGAGCTGGACAAGTCAAAGCACTACGACTTCCCGTTCTTCGACCAGGGCTTCGCCTCCCTCGTCTCGCTGGCGCAGTCCGGGGCCGTGCTGACCGCGTCCTGGCACGCACCCAACCCGCACACGGGCGCCACGGACAGCTACGGCGACCGGAGCTGGCACTCCCTGGGAGCGCTGCTCCGGGACACCCCGGAGGCGGCGACGTTCTGGGCGGCGTACGACGAGCAGCTGGCCGTGCTGGCCGACTTCCAGGCGGCCGGGGTGCCGGTGATCTTCCGACCGCTCCACGAGGCCAACGGCGACTGGTTCTGGTGGGGCAGGCCCAAGGCCGCGACGTACAAGAAGCTCTGGGCCGCGATGCAGCAGCGTGCCTGGGCGTCCGGGGTCCACAACCTGCTGTGGTCCTACGGCTTCGCCGCTGACACCCGCAAGGGCATCAGCGACCCGACCACCCTGATGCCCGGCGCGGTCGACGTCGCCGGGATCGACAGCTACTACCCCGCCACCGGCGCCCACCGCGGCGGCAGCAGCGCGCCCCCGATGAGTGGCTACGCCGCCGTGGCCAAGCTGGCGCCCCGGATGGCCTTCACCGAGGTCGGCCCTGCTGCCGACAGCGACGGCAGCTGGTCCCCCGCGGTCATCTCGACCGTGGCGAAGGCGCAGAAGCGCAGACCCGCGTGGTCGATGCTCTGGGTCGACGACGGCTCCGGTCTCAAGCAGATCGCCTCGCTCTCCGGCGGCCTGAGCTGGCTCGACACCTGCACCAACGGCTTCTGTCGACTTTCCTAGACATATTGTCGAGGTTCTCGGGGAACAACCTGGACATGACGTTGAAGCCGCTTCGCCGCCAGACCCCGCTGACCCTGGTCGCGCCGCCGGCGCGTCCGACCGCGGAGTCGTTCTACGACGACACCATCGCCGAGGCCTGGCGACTGGCGCTCGCCCTCCACGACGGCGACGTCGACGCCGCCTCGGACGCGACCGTCCGCGCGTACGTCGCGGTCTGGCGCGCGGGCTCGGTCGACCGCACCTCGCTCCTGGGCGAGCTGGTCGGCACCTCCCGGTCACCCCGCGCAGGCAGGCCGACGACGCTGGTGCCGCTCCCCCGGCTCCCGCGGTCGGTTCCTCCCCCGGTGCCTGCCTGACCCGTCGGGACCTCAGCCGCCCAGCCGCTGCATCGAGGTCGTCAGCAGCACGAGCTCGCCGGCCTCGTCGGAGGCGTCGAGGTCGGCGACGCCCTCGACGATCCAGTCGTGGTGGCCCTCGGGGTCGTGGATCGTCTGCCGGACCTCCCAGCGACGCCCCGACTCGGTCACCGCGAGCAGCGACGGACCACGCGCGTCGGCGTCGAGCAGCACCCGGTCGTGCTCGGCGTAGTAGTCCTCGATCGCCTCGTCCCACGCCGACCGCGTCATCACCACCTCGGCCGGCGGGTCGGTCCGGTCGGCGGCGGCCCGCTCCAGCCGCATCAGACCGTCCAGGTCGTCGCGCGCGACCAGCTCCACCCGGCGCCACATCGCGTTGCGGATCATCACCGCGAACGCGCGCGACTGCTTGGAGATCGGACGCGGGGACGGCGGTGGCTCGTGCGAGCCCCCGAAGCTGTGCAGAGCGTCCCGGCTCACGTGCGCGGGGTCGGCCAACGCCTCCCACTCGTCGAGCAGCGAGGAGTCGGTCTGCCGGATCGTCTCCCCCAGCCACTCGGCCAGGTCGTCGAGCTCGGGCGTCCGGTGCTGCTCGGGCACCGTCTGCCGCAGCGTCCGGTAGGCGTCGGTGAGGTAGCGCAGCACCAGCCCCTCCGACCGCGCGAGCTGGTAGCGCGACACCACGTCGGTGAAGCTCATCCCCTGCTCGTACATCTCGCGCACGATCGACTTCGGCTGCAGGGCGTCCTCGGGCAGCCAGGGGTGTCGCTGCCGGTAGATCTCGTACGTCGCGCCCAGGAGCTCGGCCAGCGGCTGGGGCCAGGTGACCTCCTCGAGGAGCGCCATCCGCTCCTCGTACTCCAGCCCGTCCGCCTTCATCTCCGCAACCGCCTCGCCGCGCGCGACGAACTGCTGCTGCAGGAGCACCTGCCGCGGCCCCTCCAGCACCGACTCGATGACCGAGACGATGTCGAGCGTGTGCTCCTCGGCCTCGGGGTCGAGCACGTCCAGCGCGGCCAGGGCGAAGTGCGCGAGCGGCTGGTTGAGCGCGAAGTCGTCGGGTACGTCGTCGCTCAGCGCGTAGCGACGGCCGAACTCGTCCGGTGGCTCGTGCCGGACCAGCACGCCGGAGTGCACCAGCGAGCGGGCCAGGCGCAGGGCCCGTCGGGACAGCCGGAGCTGCTGGCGCCGGTCCTCGTGGTTGTCGGTGAGCAGCCGCCGCATCACCGGGAAGGCGTCCTCGTCGCGGCTGACGACGTTGATCAGCATGGCGTTGTCGACCTTCATCCGCGACACCAGCGGCTCGGGCACACCTGCGACGAGCTTGTCGTAGGTCTGCTCGGTCCAGACGACGGTTCCCTCGGGCGGCTTCTTCAGCTGTGCCTTGGAGTTCTTCTTGCCGGCCGCCCGCCGCTCCTCCGACTTGGCCTTGAGCCGCTCGTTCTCGATGACGTGCTCGGGCGCCTGGACGACGACGTACCCCGCCGTGTCGAAGCCCGCCCGCCCCGCCCGGCCGGCGATCTGGAGGAACTCCCGGGTCCGCAGGATCCGCTGGCGGCTGCCGTCGAACTTCGCCAGGCCGGTGAAGAGCACCGTCCGGATCGGCACGTTGATCCCGACCCCGAGGGTGTCCGTGCCGCAGATGACCGGCAGCAGGCCCGCCTGCGCGAGCTGCTCGACCAGGCGCCGGTAGCGCGGCAGCATCCCCGCGTGGTGGACCCCGATCCCTCGGCGCAGCAGCTTGGAGAGCGTCTTGCCGAAGCCCGCGCCGAAGCGCACCTGGTCCAGGCGCTCGCCGAGGTCGGGCTTGGGGACCCACGACGCCTTCAGCAGCGCGGTCGCGTGCTCGACGGCGTCCTTCTGCGTGAAGTGGACGACGTAGACCGGTCCCTGCCCGGTCGTCACCAGCTCCTCGAGGGTGTCGTCGAGCGGCGTCGTCGACCACGAGAACGTCAACGGCACCGGTCGTACGGCGTCGTCGACCACGGTCGTCTCTCGCCCGTTGCGCCGGGTCAGGTCCGCGGCCAGCTCGGTCATGTCGCCCAAGGTCGCCGACATCAGCAGGAACTGCGCCTGCGGCAGCTCCAGGAGCGGCACCTGCCACGCCCACCCGCGGTCGGGCTCGGCGTAGAAGTGGAACTCGTCCATCACCACGAGCCCGACGTCGGCCCGCGACCCCTCGCGCAGCGCGATGTTGGCCAGCACCTCCGCGGTGCAGCAGATGATCGGCGCGTCCGGGTTCACCGACGCGTCGCCGGTCAGCATCCCGACGTCGTCCGCACCGAACGTCTCCACCAGCGCGAAGAACTTCTCGCTCACCAGCGCCTTGATCGGCGCCGTGTAGAACGACACCCGGTCCTCGGCCAGCGCGGCCCGGTGCGCCGCCTCCGCGACCAGCGACTTCCCCGACCCGGTCGGCGTCGCCAGCACCACGTTGTCCCCCGACAGCAGCGCCAGGATCGCCTCCTCCTGGTGCTCGTAGAGCGACAGCCCGCGCTCGGCAGCCGCCGCGGTGATGTCGTCGAGGAGGTCGGTCACCCCACCATCCTGTCAAGGTCGCCGATGTCGGGTATCGACGGGCCGCCGCACAGAGGAGGATCCTGACGAACCATGACGACAGGGCTGGTGGTCGTGCTCTTCGTTGCCGGCGGGATCGTCGTCGGCCTCACCACCGTCGGCGGGTTCAGGGCCGCGGCGCTGGGCGCGGTGACCGGCGTGGCCGTCTGGTTGATCGTGTGGGGCCTCTACGAGGTCTTCGTCAGCGGCGTCAGCGACAACTGCGACCCGAGCCTGAGCGAGGTCTCCAAGCACTGCACGCGCTAGTGTCCTGAATCAGAAGTTCGTGTGCGCTTCGCGCACACATCGCACGCACCTCGCTGCGTTGCCGTCGCTCGCTGGACGAACGAGTAGAGCCGCGCTCCGGCGCCTTGCGATGCACGCACGCTGAGCACGCGCAGTGCGCATGAACTTCCGACTCAGGACACTAGTCGCGCGCCCGCGGGTGCGCGGTCGCGAAGACCTCGCGCAGGTTGTCGACCGTGACCAGCGTGTAGACCTGCGTGGTGGTGACCGAGGCGTGGCCCAAGAGCTCCTGCACGACGCGTACGTCGGCGCCGCCGTCGAGCAGGTGGGTCGCGAAGGAGTGCCGCAGCGTGTGCGGCGAGACGTCCTTCGTCACCCCGGCGCGCTCCGCCGCCTTCACCAGCACCGCCCACGCCGACTGCCGCGAGAGCCGGCCGCCGCGCGCGTTGAGGAAGAGCGCGCCCCCGGTCGTGGGACCGGTCGCGACCGACGCGAGCTCGGGCCGGCCGCGCACCAGGTAGGCCTCGACCGCCTCGCGGGCGAAGGAGCCGACCGGCACGATCCGCTGCTTGCCGCCCTTGCCGCGCAGCAGCACGGTTCCGTCGACGGCATCGAGGTCGTCGACGTCCAGCCCGACGGCCTCCGAGATCCGCGCCCCCGTGCCGTAGAGCACCTCCAGGAGCGCGCGGTCCCGCAGCGCGAGCGTGGTGCCCGGCGCGCCCGCGGCGTCCAGGATCGCCTCGACGTCCGCCAGCGGCAGCGCCTTGGGCAGCCGCTTGGCCGGGGACGGCGGCTTGACGGCGCTCGCGGGGTCGAGGGTCGCCAGCCCGTCGGCGACGGCGAACTTGTGGAAGCCGCGCACCGCGACCACCGTGCGTGCCGCCGACGTCGACGTCAGCGGCGGGTGCTCCGCGTCGCCCTCCCGCAGCCGCACCAGGAACGCCGTCACCGTCGCCTCGCTGACCCCGTCGAGGTCCTCGATCCCGGTGCTGGCCAGGAAGTCGGCGTACCGCCGCAGGTCCCGCCGGTACGACGTCAGCGTGTTGGCCGCGAGCCCGCGCTCGACCGACAGGTGGTCGAGGTAGGTCCGGACCGCACGGGAGATCTCAGCCAAGTGCTCCCTCGAGACTCACGGCCTCGATGCCGACGGCCGCGCCGACCGGCGCGTTGGTGAGCTCGCCGGCGTGGGTGTTGAGGCCCAGGGCCAGCGACCGGTCGTCCCGGCAGGCCCGCTGCCAGCCCTTGTCGGCCAGCGCAACGGCATAGGGCAGCGTCGCGTTGGTCAGCGCGTACGTCGACGTGTTCGGCACCGCGCCCGGCATGTTCGCGACGCAGTAGAACGTCGAGCCGTGGACCTGGTACGTCGGGTCCGCGTGCGTGGTCGCGTGCGAGTCCTCGAAGCAGCCGCCCTGGTCGATCGCGATGTCGACCAGCACCGAACCGGGCTTCATCCGCGAGACGAGGTCGTTGGTCACCAGCTTCGGCGCGGCCGCACCCGGGATCAGCACGGCGCCGATCACGAGATCGGCCTCCATCACCTGCTGCTCGATCGCGAGCTTGGACGAGGCGAGCCCGTGCACGCGGTTGTTGTAGCGCCAGAACGACATCCGCAGCTTGTCCAGGTCGGTGTCCAGCAACGTCACGTCGGCACCCATGCCGAGCGCGATGTTGGCGGCGTTCTGGCCCGACACCCCGGCGCCGATGATGACGACCTTGGCGTTGGCGACGCCGCCGACGCCGCCCATCAGCACGCCGCGGCCGCCCTGGGCCTTGAGCAGCGAGTAGGCGCCGACCTGCGGCGCCAGGCAGCCCGCGACCTCCGACATCGGGTAGAGCAGCGGCAGCCCACCGGACGGGAGCTGGACGGTCTCGTAGGCGATGCCGGTGACCTTCCGCTTCAGCAGCTCCTCGGTCAGCGGCTTGTCCGCGGCCAGGTGCAGGTAGGTGAAGAGGGTCAGGCCCTCGCGCATCCGGTCGTACTCCTCCGCGACCGGCTCCTTGACCTTGAGCACCAGGTCGATGCCGCCGTCGGTCCCCCACGCCTCCTCGGCCGTGCCGACGATCGTGGCACCGGCGGCGACGTACTCCTCGTCGGGGATCGACGACCCGACCCCCGCGCCGCGCTCGATCGCGACCGAGTGCCCGTGGGCGACCAGCTCGTGGACCCCGATCGGGGTGATCGCCACCCGGTACTCGTGGTTCTTGACTTCCTTCGGAACGCCGATCCTCATGCGCTCGACCCTACTGTCCGCGGGCCTCGGCGGTCAGCAGGGCGAGCGCCAGGTGCGCGTCGTGCACGCGCCCGTCGAGGACGGCCGCGCGGAGCTCGGTGCGCGGCACCCAGCCGATCTCCATCTCGGCCTCCTCGTGCTCGGGCTCGAAGTCGCCGCGCCCGACCTCGGTGAGACCGCGGGCCAGGAAGTAGTGGGAGATCTCGCCGATGATCCCGGGCGAGGAGTACGCCGAGATGAGGTGGGTCCACTCGGCCGCCTCGTAGCCGGCCTCCTCGACCAGCTCGCGGCGCGCCACCTCGACCGGCTCCTCGCCCTCGACGTCGAGCAGGCCGGCCGGCAGCTGCACGAGCCGCTGTCCGACGGCGTGGCGGTACTGCGACAGGCAGAGCACCCGGTCCCGTTCGTCGACCGCGAGCACGACCGCCGCGCCGGGGTGCTCGACGACCAGGCGGTCGAAGGGCTCCTCGTCGGGATGCCCGGGCCGGCGTACGGCGTCCCGGCGCAGCTTCACGACCCAGCCGCCGCCGTCGTAGGGGTACGACGAGTCGGCAACCGGCCACTCCTGCGGGACGTCGGTCGGCTCCGGCATCCCGGTCACTCCTCGTCGGCGCGGCGCAGCTTGCTCTCGTCGATCGGGAAGCGCAGCTCCTTCTGCCGCTCGATCGCCGCACCGACCAGACCCTTGAAGAGCGGGTGCGGCCGGGTCGGCCGCGAGCGCAGCTCGGGGTGGGCCTGCGTGGCGATGTAGTAGGGGTGCACGTCGCGGGGCAGCTCGACGAACTCGACCAGGTTGTTGTCGGGCGAGGTGCCGGAGAAGACGATGCCGGCCTCCTCGAGCTGGTCGCGGTAGGCGTTGTTGACCTCGTAGCGGTGACGGTGCCGCTCGTCGATCAGCGCCGTGCCGTAGACCTCGCGGGCGATCGAGCCCTCCTTGAGCGCGGCCGGGTAGAGACCCAGGCGCATGGTGCCGCCGAGGTCGCCCGCACCCTCGACGAAGGCCAGCTGCTCGGCCATCGTCGCGATCACCGGCTCCGGGGTGTCGGGGTCGAACTCGGTCGAGCCGGCCTTCTCCAGGCCGAGCACGCTGCGGGCGTACTCGATGACCATGCACTGCAGGCCCAGGCACAGGCCGAGCGTCGGGATGCCGTGGGTGCGCGCGTAGGTCAGCGCGCCGAGCTTGCCCTCGAGGCCACGGATGCCGAAGCCACCGGGCACGCAGATCGCGTCGACGTCCTGGAGGTTCTTCGCTGCGCCCGCCGGGGTCTGGCACTCGTCGGAGGCGATCCAGCGGATGTTGACCTTCGCCTCGTGCGCGAAGCCGCCGGCCCGCAGCGCCTCCCCGACCGAGAGGTAGGCGTCGGGCAGGTCGATGTACTTGCCGACCAGCGCGACGGTCACTTCCTCCTTCGGGTGGTGCACGCGGCGCAGCAGGTCGTCCCACACCGTCCAGTCGACGTCGCGGAAGGGCAGGTCGAGGCGGCGTACGACGTACGCGTCGAGGCCCTCGCGGTGCAGCACCTTCGGGATGTCGTAGATCGAGGGCGCGTCGGCGGCCGTGACGACGGCGTCCTGGTCGACGTCGCACATCAGCGAGATCTTCCTCTTGATCGACGCCGGGAGCTCGCGGTCGGCGCGGCACACGACGGCGTCGGGCTGGATGCCGACCTGGCGGAGCGCGGCGACGGAGTGCTGGGTGGGCTTGGTCTTCAGCTCACCGGACGGGCCGATGTAGGGCACCAGCGAGACGTGCAGGAAGAAGCAGTTGTCGCGGCCGATCTCGTGGCGCACCTGGCGCGCGGCCTCGAGGAAGGGCAGCGACTCGATGTCGCCGACCGTGCCGCCGATCTCGGTGATGACCACGTCGACCCGCTGGCCGTCGACCTCCATCGCGTCCATCGCGAGGATCCGGTCCTTGATCTCGTTGGTGATGTGCGGGATCACCTGGACCGTGTCGCCGAGGTAGTCGCCGCGGCGCTCCTTGGCGATCACGTGCGAGTAGACCTGCCCCGTGGTGACGTTGGCGATCTGGTTGAGGTCGGTGTCGAGGAAGCGCTCGTAGTGGCCGATGTCGAGGTCGGTCTCGGCCCCGTCGTTGGTCACGAAGACCTCGCCGTGCTGGAAGGGGTTCATCGTCCCCGGGTCCACGTTGAGGTAGGGGTCGAGCTTCTGCATCGTCACCCGCAGACCGCGGGAGCGGAGAAGACTGCCGAGGCTGGACGCCGTCAGGCCCTTCCCGAGCGAGGAGGCGACGCCTCCGGTCACGAAAACGTGCTTGGTGTGCGTCGCGATGTTCACGGACCTCAATGCTACTTCAGAGGGACCGCTCCGTCCGAACCCGACGCACCGAAGGATCCGCCGGGTGCGGTCTGGGAGCGGATCAGGGCGAGGACGGTGGTCACCTGGCCCAGCGCGGTGTCGGCGCCGTCCACGGTCGCGACCTGCTCGGCGGCCGGCTCCTCGCGGAGGGCAGTGAGGCTGCCCTTCGCCGTCGCGGAGGCGGTGTTGCCGGCCACGACCACCCCGGTCGCCTTGTCGGCCAGGCCGGAGAGGATGCCGGAGAGGATCGCCGGGTCCACGTCGTCGCCGAGCACGACCAGCACCAGCGAGCCGCGGCTCGCGCCGTCCGGCGCGGTCATCAGCTCCGCACCGTCCAGGCTCTGGCGCACCGACTGGGCGTCGGACATCGGCACCTCGTCACCGGCGATGCCGAGGCCGACGAGCTGGCCGATCCGGTCGTACGTCGGTGCGTCCTTGGTCACCGCGCCCGACCCGAGCTGCGTCATCAGCTGGCTGCCGAGCGTGTCGACCAGCGACTTCTGGCTGGCCTCCACGAGGGCCGGCTGCGCGGCGTACGTGCTCGCGACCCGGCCGCCCGCCGCCTCGACCTGCGACGCCAGCGCGCTGACCTCGTCGCCGTCGGCGCCGGGAAGCGTGAGGATCGAGACCGAGGTCCCGGCCAGCTTCCCGGCGTAGAGCCGGTCGGCGGTCGCCGTCGCGAACGTGTCGCCGTACGACGCGTCCTGGGCGGCCGCCCGGTGCTGCTTGGTGGTCGCCGACGCGGGGCTGTCGTCGCGACCCAGGTCGCTGAGCGGGCCGCCGCCCAGGACGACGCCGACGGCCAGGGCCAGGAAGACGGCGACGAGGGAGACGATGTGGTGGCGGTAGGAGATCACGTGAAGAGTCCCGAGAGGTCGTGGCGGAGGTCGGAGAGGGCGCCGGGCAGCTGGTCGAGCCAGTCCTGCCCGACCGGCGTCACCGCGATGGCGGCGGCCAGGGCGACCAGGCCGGCGAGCATGACCAGCAGCAGGTGCCACGGACGGACCCGGCCGGAGTAGAGGTGCGGCACGGCGGCCGCGTCGACGAGCCGCGAGCCGACGCGGAGCCGGGCCAGGTAGGCACCGGCCAGCCCGGGCCGCTGGCTGTCGAGGAGCTCGCTCAGCCCGGCGTGCATGCCCACCGCGACCACGACGGTGGGGTCGGCCGCGTCGGCGAGCACGAGGGCCGCGTCCTCCGCGGCGGCGCCGGTCTCCAGGCGCAGCGGACGTACGCCGAGGCGCTCGATCCGCTCGAGCCCGGCCCGGCCGGCACCGGGTGGGATGCGGACCACGACGTCCCGTGCCGCCTTGAGCGTGGCGGCCCGCGGCAGCTCGTGGTCCGCGGCGTCGGCCTCGAGCACGATCACGTGCGGCTTGAGGTGGGCGGCGTGCAGCGCCTCCGCGCCGGCCCCGACCGCGATCAGCACCGGGTGCTGCTCGCGAGCGAAGGTGCGCACGGCCTCGATCTCGGAGCCGAGGTCCTCTCCCCCGCCGACCACGACCACCGGGCGGCCCACGATCCGCGTGGACAGCCGCGGCAGGCCGGTGCCGTGCAGGAGGAGGTCCTGCTCGCGCCGGAGGAACTCGCTGCTGTTGTGGGTGAAGGCCTGCAGCTGGGTCACCAGGCCGCCGCGCGCGAGCTCCATCTCCGCAGCGACGGCGTCGTCGTCCAGGGCCCTGCCCGAGGCGAGCTCGGTCTCCCCGTCGTACACGACGCCGTCGTGGACGCGGACCCGTCGGCCGTCGGCGATCGCGGCGAGGCCGGCGGGACCGACCGAGTCGACCAGGACGATGCCCGCGGCGGCCAGCACGGCCGGTCCGAGGTTCGGGTAGCGCCCGGAGATCAGCGGCGAGGCGTCGACGACGGCGACCACGCCCGCGGCGATCAGGGCCTGGGCGGTCGCGCGGTCCAGGTCGAGCTGGTCGAGCACGGCGACGTCGCCCGGGCGCAGCCGCGGCAGCAGCTGGCGGACGCGCCGCTCCACGCGCGCGGTGCCCTCGGCACCGGGGAGCAGGACGGACAGGGAACGTTGCCGGACCGGTGACCTCATGACCGTTCCATGGTCACAAACGCGGAGCCGCGATCGCGGCACCTCCCGACGCCGGGCGCGTCGCCGTGACCGGCGTCACGGATCAGGACCCGCGGGCCTCCTGGGCGACCTCGAGCAGCTCCCGCGCATGGGCCAGCGCCGTGTCCGAGTCGGCCAGGCCGGCCAGCATCCGGGAGAGCTCGCGCTCCCGCTGGGCGTCGTCGAGCACGGTGAGCCCCGAGCTCGTGATGGAGCCGTCCGAGGACTTCTCGACCACGACGTGGCGGTCGGCGTAGGCCGCCACCTGCGGCAGGTGCGTGACCACGAGGACCTGCGCCGAGCGAGCCAGCTGGGCGAGCCGGCGGCCGACCTCGACGGCGGCCGCGCCGCCGACCCCCGCGTCGACCTCGTCGAAGACGAACGTCGGCACCGGGCTGGTCCCGGCGAGCGCCACCTCGAGGGCGAGCATCACCCGGGACAGCTCGCCACCCGAGGCGCCCTTCGACAGCGGCCGCGGCTCGGAGCCCGTGTTGGCGGCGAGCATCAGCTCGACGGCGTCGGCTCCGGAGGCGGTGAACTGCCCCTGCGGGCGTACGTCGACGCTCAGCCGGGCGTGCGGCATCGCCAGGAGGGTCAGCTCGGCGGTGACCTGCTCGGCGAGCCGTCCGGCAGCCTCGGTGCGCGCCTCGGAGAGCGCGGCGGCGGCCGCGTCGCGCTCGCCGCGCAGCACCTCCTGCTCGGCCCGGAGCACCTCGATGCGCTCGTCGGTGCCGTCCAGGTCCAGCAGCCGCGTCGCCGAGCGCTCGGACCAGGCGAGCACCTCGTCGATGGTGTCGCCGTACTTGCGGGTGAGCGCGGTGAGCGCCGCGCGACGCTCGGAGACCGCCGCGAGCCGGGCCGGGTCGGTGTCGATCCGGGCGGCGTACGACGCGACGTCGGCGGCGAGGTCGGAGAGCAGGTAGGTGATCTCGGCGAGCCGGTCGGCCAGCTCCCCGGCCTCGGCGTCGTGCTCGCGGACGCCGTCGAGGAGGGAGCGCGCGGCCGAGGTGGTCGCGAGCGCGTCCGGGTCGCCCTGCTCGCTGGAGAGCGCCTCGCGCGCCTGCTCGGCCGCGGTGCGCAGCGTGTCGGCGAACCCGAGCCGTGACTCCTCGGCCGCGAGCGTGGCGTCCTCTCCGGGCTCGGGCGACACCGCCTCCACCTCGCCCAGGCCGAAGCGCAGCAGGTCGGCCTCCTGGGCCCGCTCCCGAGCGGTGGTGACCACCTCGTCGAGCTCCCGCTCGACCGCGTCGAGCCGGTGGTAGACGTCCGCGTAGGTCGTGAGCAGCGCGGCGATGCGCTCGCCCCCGAAGCGGTCGAGCGCCTCGCGCTGCGCACGGGCCTGGAGCAGACGGTGCTGGTCGGACTGACCGTGCACCGCCACGAGCGGCTCGGCGACCCCGGCCAGGGCGGACACCGGAACCGAGGCGCCGCCGACGTAGGCGCGGGACCGGCCCTCGGCCGACACGTTGCGGGCGAGCACGACGCGCTCGTCCTCGACCTCGCCACCCGCCTCCTCGACCGCCTCGGCGAATCCGGGCGCACCAGCCAGCACGACGCCCTCGACCCGGGCGCTCCTGGCCCCGGTGCGCACGGCGCCGGCGTCGGCACGCCCGCCGAGCAGCAGGCCGAGCGCGGTCACGATCATCGTCTTGCCGGCGCCGGTCTCACCGGTGATGACGGTGAGACCCGGACCGAGCTCGAGCGTGGACGACTCGATCACCCCGAGGGAGGCGATCCGGATCTCCTCAAGCATCGGTCTCCTCGTGCCGGCCGTCGCCGAGCCGGCGTCGCCGCTCGGTCGACCCGCGCCAGCCCTCGACGGGCAGCCCGAACTTGGCGACGAGTCGGTCGGTGAAGGGCGCCTCGTGCAGCCGGACCAGCCGGACCGGCCGCGCGCCCCGGCGTACCTCGATGCGAGCGCCCGGCGGCAGGTCGAAGGCCCGCCGGCCGTCGGCCCACAGCACCCCGAAGCCGTCGGTGCGGGCCAGCACCTCCACTGCGAGCACCGACGCCGGCGAGACCACCAGCGGGCGGGCGAAGAGCGCGTGGGCGCTGATCGGGACCATCAGCAGGGCCTCCACGCCGGGCCACACGATCGGGCCGCCGGCGCTGAAGTTGTACGCCGTCGAGCCGGTCGGCGTCGCACACACGACGCCGTCGCAGCCCCAGCGCGAGAGCGGCCGGCCGTCGACCTCGACGACGACCTCGATCATGCGCTCGCGGGCGGCCTTCTCGACGCTCGCCTCGTTGAGCGCCCAGGTCTGCGCGACCACCTCGCCGTCGCGGTGGACGGTGACGTCCAAGGTGAAGCGGTCCTCGATGGCGTAGCGGCCACCGACGATCGCGTCGATCGTCGACTCGAGGTCCTCGTACTCCGCCTCGGCCAGGAAGCCGACGTGGCCCAGGTTGACGCCGAGCAGCGGGGTGCCGGCGTCGTGCGTGAGCTCGGCCGCCCGCAGGATCGTGCCGTCGCCCCCGATCACCAGCACCAGCTCGCACCCGGCGCTGGCGTCCTGGTCGGGGGCCGGCTCGATGCCGTCGCCTGCGGTGTCGAGGCCGAGGTCGGCGGCCTCGTCGGGGATGACGCGGACGACCAGACCGTGCGCGACCAGCGCCTTGGTGAGGGCGCGCGCGACCTCGCGCGCGTCGTCACGCCCGGTGTGGGCGACGAGCAGCACGCGTCGGAGGCCGCCGGTGTCGGTCACGGGTCCACCCTCTCACCCGGCACCCCCGACGTGGTCGCTCCCACGACCGCGCGGTGGATATCCGCGTCGCTCAGCGTCGGCGCCCCGCGGCGCAGCCACAGGAAGAACTCCACGTTGCCCGACGGGCCCGGTAGCGGGCTCGTCGCGACCATGCGGGCGCCCCAGCCACGGCGGGCGGCCGCCGCGGCGATGGCGAGGACGGTCTCCGCCCGCTGCTCGGGGTCGCGGACCACGCCGCCCTTCCCCAGCCGCTCCTTGCCGATCTCGAACTGCGGCTTGACCATCAGCGCCAGGTCGGCGTCCGGGGCCGCGACCCCGATCAGCGCGTCGAGGACCAGCTCGAGCGAGATGAAGGACAGGTCGCCGACGACCACGTCCACGGGGCCGGCGATCAGCTCGGGGGTCAGGTCCCGCACGTTGGTGCGGTCGTGGACGTCGACCCGCTCGTCCTGCTGCAGCCGCCACGCCAGCTGTCCGTAGCCCACGTCGACGGCGACCACCTGCCGCGCCCCGTGCCGCAGCAGCACGTCGGTGAAGCCGCCCGTCGACGCACCGGCGTCGAGGCAGCGACGGCCCTCGACCGTGAGGCCTCCCGGCTCGAACGCCGCCAGCGCGCCCGCCAGCTTGTGGCCGCCGCGCGACACGAAGTCGGGGCGATCGGGGTCCTCCGCGACGACGATCGCGACGTCGGTGGTGACGCCGGTGGCGGGCTTGGTGGCGACCACCCCGGTCACCTTGACCCGCCCCTGGGCGATCAGCTCGCTGGCGTGCTCCCGCGACCGGGCGAGGCCGCGGCGGACCAGCTCGGCGTCGAGGCGCAGGCGTCGGGGAGGCACGGACGTACCGCCCCGGTCAGGCCGGGTCGGACGGGGTGTCCAGCGCCCGGCGCAGCTCGTGGTGGGCGGTCTCGAAGACGCCGACGTGCTCCTCGATCGGGCGCTCCTCGAGCTCCTCGACCGCGGCGATGACCTCGTCGACGTCGGCCACGCCGGTGCGCACCTTCTCCGGGGCGGGCGGCGTGTGGTCCGGCTCCTCGGGCACGGCCACGTCGGGGTCCTCACTCATGGGTGCAGGCTACCCCGCCGGCGCCTCGACCCCGGACAGGTCCACCGCCTCACCGGCCTCGTCGAGGTGGGTCCAGGACGCGACCGCGGCCACCCGCCACCAGTCCCCCGCCGCGCCCTGCCCGTCCACGACCAGCCGGCCGTCGACGACCCGCGCCGTCCAGCCGCCGAGCGTCCATCCGGCACCGTCGGCAACGGGCCCCTCCTGCGGCTCGAGGAGGCCCGCCAGGTCGGGTGCGACGTACGTCGGCCGCAGGTGCGGCTCGGCCGCGGTCAGCACCCGGAGGTCGGTCACGCCGGTGAGCACCAGCAGCGAGTCGCACCCGGCCACGCGCGCACCCTCGATGTCGGTGTCGAGCCGGTCGCCCACCATCAGCGGCCGCTCCCCGCCGACCCGGCGGACGGTCTCGTCGAGCAACGGACGGGCGGGCTTGCCGGCCACCTCGGGCTCGACCTCGGCGAACCGGCGCAGCATGTCGACCTGCACGCCGTGCCCGGGTGCGATGCCGAACGCCGTCGGGATCGTCATGTCGGTGTTGCTCGCGACCCACGGCAGTCCGTCGTGGATGCGCACCGCTGCCTGCATCAGGTCCGACCACACCACGTCGGGTCCGTAGCCGGTGACCAGCGCCACGGCCTCGTCGGCGACCCCGACGGGCTCCAGCCCGACCGCGCGCAGCGAGTCGATGAGCCCGTCGGCCCCGACCGCCACCACGCGCGCGCCCTCGCCGTAACGATCGACGAGCAGCCGCGCGGCCGCCTGAGCCGAGGTCACGACGTCCTCCGGACCCGCCTCGACGCCCAGCTCCCGGAGCCGCTCCGCCACTCGGGCGGCGGGCCGGGAGGCGTTGTTGGTGATGAACGCCAACCGCGCGCCCTCGGACCGTGCGGCCGCCAAGGACTCCGCGGCTCGCGGGATCGCCGCGCCGTCGACGTACACGACGCCGTCGAGGTCCAGCATCACCAGGTCGTACGCCCGGCACAGGGGCTGGTCCGACGCACCGAGCACGACGTCTCCTTCGCTTCCGACGGCTGACCGCACCCTACGATGCTGCGATGGACGCCGAGGACGTGGTCACCCCTCCTCACGTCGCCCGGCCACTCCGGCTCCGGCCGTTCCCGGCGCTGCGGCTCGCGCCCAGCCGCGTGGGTGGAGGCGCGTCGGCCCGTGCCTTCGCCCGGCCCTACCGCGACATCGCCGACCGCTTCGTGCGCTGGGAGGAGAGCGGGCAGGTCCGGCGCGACGCCGACGCCGCGCTCTACCTCCACGAGTACACCGCCACCGGCCTCACGATCCGCGGCCTCGTCGGCGCCCTCGACATCTCCCACTCCACGACCGGGCTCTCCGACGCGGCCGTGCTCCCCCACGAGGGGATCCACCCCGAGCAGGTCGCCGACCTCGCCGACCGGATGTCGGAGATGCAGATGAACCCGGCGCCGATCCTCCTCGTGCACCGCGGTACCGCCCGACTCCGCACGATCCTCCGCGAGGTACGGGCGGCCGAGCCCGAGCACCGGTTCACGGACCGGTCCGGCCAGTACCACCGGGTCTGGGCGATCACCGGCACCGGGCGGCTCGCGAGGATCGCCCACGAGCTCGAGGAGGCACGCGCGGTCCTGGCCGACGGCCACCACCGCTACGCCGCGTACCTCCGGCTGCGCGCCCAGGGCGGAGGCAACCGCGCCCTGGACGCCGGCCTCGCGATGCTCGTCGACCAGGGGGACACCCCGCTCTTCCTGGGCGCCATCCATCGCCTGCTGCGCGGCGTCACGCTGGCCGACCTCGAGCGGCTGCCCGGGACCGCCGGGACCACGCGGGTCGAGCCGGCCGAGGCGGTCGCCGCCCTCGGGTCCGACACCCTGGTCGCCACCGACGGGCACGCCTGGGCCACGCTCCACCTGCCGGCCATGGACGACCGGCTGGCCGTCGAGGTCCTCCAGGACCTGCTCCCGGCCCTCCGGCGTCCGCCGTCGAGCATCGGCTACGCCCACTCGGTCGACGAGGCCCTCCAGGGCGTGGCGCGCCGCCGCGGGACGGCGGTGCTCATGCCGGCGCCGGAGTTCGACGACGTGCTCCGCCTGGCTCAGGCCGGCCGACTGCTCCCGGAGAAGGCCACCTCCTTCCAGCCCAAGCCGAGCGTCGGCGTCCTCATCCGCTCGCTGCGCGCCGGATGACCCGCCCGGAGGTCATCTCGACCTCCACGCGGGACGCCGCGCCCGCACCGCTGCGGAAGAACCGCCGGCGGATCGCCCCGCAGACCTCGACCACGTCGTCGGGGCGCCAGCTCGCGACCGACCGCCGCGCTCGCGCCGTCCAGGCCGCGCACTCGAGCGCGTCCACCGTCGTCCGCCCCGCCCCCGGCGGCCGCGGCACGACCACCCGGAACGTCCACACGACGTCGCCCGACGGCAGGACCCGCTCCTCGGGAGCCTGGGACACCCGCCCGACCAGGCGCACCTCGTTGACGGCCTCCTGGGCCGTCTCCGTCGCTCGTGCTGCTTCTCGTGCCGACATCGGCATCACCTCCGACCCCGACGATGCCGTCGCGAACCGACGGTCGTGAGAACCGTCGACGGAACCGGTGGACAACCGCGTCTGAAGCGCGGCTGTGGACGGAAAGTGGCCCTGAAATGCGAAACAGGGCCACCCCCGAAGGGGTGACCCTGTTTGCAAAGTATGTCCGGCGGCGTCCTACTCTCCCACAGCCTCTCGGTTGCAGTACCATCGGCGCTGAAAGGCTTAACTTCCGGGTTCGGGATGGGACCGGGTGTTTCCCTTTCGCTATGGCCGCCGTAACTCTATGTGGCGTCCACTCACCGGGGTGTTCACGGTGGTGGGCCAAGCTTCGTTGTTCTGTTGTTGATCCAGTTGTTGATCCAGTTGTGTGCTGGATGGTGTGCTGGATGGTGTGTTGGTTCTTGTGTAGTGGACGCGAACATGTTGTTCGTCTTTACGCGTAGTCGATGGCTTTGTGGTTTTGGTTGAGGGTTTGTGTGACAAGCCCTCG
>NZ_JAIQZJ010000016.1 GCF_020073815.1 Nocardioides mangrovi | reverse complement strand
CAGCCGAAGCCCTGGCCGTTCACCAGATCACCATCAGCCGCACGGAGCGAGGACTGTTCATCGACACCGCCCTCGTCGACCGCTACCGCGCCTGGATCCGCGCCGCTTGACACCCATAGGAGCTTCAGTGAGCGGCTCAGATCCCTTGTTTTGACCGGGATGTGGACAAACTTCGAAAGTTCTTTTCGACCAACTTTGGGTGCTCGACGTGGTGGTGGTTTCGAGGCTCGTCGCTGGCGCTCCTCGCACCTCAACCACCGTGCCGAGACCACCGGAAAGCCGGGGGCGGCGGTGACCCGAAGCGCGCCGTACCCGCTTTGCTGCCTATCGGCGAGCAGTCCGTGTCCTCCCGCAGGCCGAAGGTCGGCTCACCGGGGTTTCGAGGCTCGTCGCTGGCGCTCCTCGCACCTCAACCACCGTGCCGAGACCACCGGAAATCCGGGAGGCGACGTCGACCCGAAGCGCGCCGTACCGCCTTTGCTGCCTGTCGGCGAGCAGTCCGTGCCCTCCCGCAGGACGAAGGTCAGCTCGCCGGGTTTCGAGGCTCGTCGCTGACGCTCCTCGCACCTCACCAGCGGAAGGCCGCCGGCGGAAGTTCTCCACAGATCAGTCCCCAGATCTGTGCACAGAGCTGGGGACAAGGGTGTGCAGAACGCCGTCCGTATGTGGAGCGGCGGTGGAACCGGAGGAATGTTGCGCGAACCTCTTGCGCCGGCGTTCCGGGAGGGCATACAACTTCTCCCACGCACTCCGGAGACGGGGAGCGGGACGACTCGGAGACGAGGGTCCACACGGATGTTGGCCGGCTTGCCGGTGAGCAGACGCAGCGGCTGGGTGACGAGGTCGCTGGGACCCGAGGAGACGAGCGCGTCGACCGGAAGCGTCACCGGTACCGGTCACCCGGAAGGGCCCTTGCGACTCATACTCGCAAGGGCCCTTCGTCATTTCGCGGTGTCGAGAATCCCGCTCAACTGTGGGGATCTGAGCACTTTCTGTGGACAGCGACCCCACGTTCTGTGGACGAGCAGGCGAATTCCGGTGGAACCAGCAGAATGTTCGCGAAAGCCCTTGCGCGGCGCTGCGCGGAGGGCATAGAACTTCTCCCACGCCCTCCCGCAAGGGAAGGCGGGACAGCTCGGAGACGAGGGTCCACACGGTGCCGGACCAGCTTGCTGGACCGGGGCCGCGGCGGCAGGGTGACGAGGCCGCCGGGACCTGAGGCGAGGAGCGGTCGACCGGGAGCGTCACCAGTACCGGTCAACCCGAAGGGCCCTTGGGACTCATACTCTCGAGGGCCCTTCACCTATTTCCGGGCGCCTCTCCGGTGGGCGGGCTACTGGCGGTAGTTCTCCACCGTGCTCGGCGGCCGGACCTCGGTGTCCGCCGGGTCCTGGCCGGCGCTGCGTCGGGCGCGGCGCTGGCGGAGCAGGTCCCAGCACTGGTCGAGCTCCACCTCGATCGAGCGGAGCTTGTCGTGCTCCTCGTCGGGGGAGATCTCCCCGTCCGAGAGCGACGAGCGCAACCGGTGCTCCTCGTCGATGAGTGACTTGATGTGCTGCTGGATGTCGACGTCGGCCATCTCGCCAGTGTGGCACCGGGTGGGAGGACTGGTGGGTAACCCCGACACTGGGTCCGTGGTCATGTACGCCGTCCTGCACACCGTCGTCCCCCCGGTCGCGAAGGCGATCTGGCGGCCGACCGTCACCGGCCTCGAGAACATCCCGCGGAGCGGCGGCGTGCTGATCGCGAGCAACCACCTCAGCTTCGCCGACAGCCTGGTCATCCCGATCGTCTCGCCGCGCAAGGTGCACTTCCTCGCGAAGTCCGACTACTTCACCGGTCACGGGATCAAGGGTCGGCTGCAGAAGGCGTGGTTCGAGGGGATGGGCATGCTGCCCGTCGACCGCGACGACCCGAAGGCGGCGCTCGGCAGCCTCGACACCGCGCTCGAGGTGCTCGGCCGCGGCGACGCCTTCGGCCTCTACCCCGAGGGCACCCGCTCCCGCGACGGCCGGCTCTACCGCGGCCGGACCGGCGTCGCCCATCTCGCCCTCACCGCCGGCGTCCCGGTCGTCCCGGTCGGGATCTCCGGCACCGACCGGCTCCAGCCGATCGACGCCCGCTTCCCGAAGGTGGTCCCGATCAGCGTCGCCTTCGGCGCGCCGATCCAGGTCGCGGGCCGGTACGACGGCGTCGCGCCCGGCAAGGCCCGCCGGCAGATCACCGACGAGATCATGACCGCGATCCAGGCCCTGAGCGGCCAGGAGGAGGCCGGCGTCTACAACGACCGCGCCCCGGACGCGTAGCGGGGGACGACCCCGCTGGCAGAGGTTGCCGGAGAATCGGTCGTTCGTCGGCAACCTCTGCTGTGGTCCGGCGCGAGCAGGCCCGGTTGAATCGAGGCATGGCAGCTCAGCGGCGCATCCGGATCGGGATCGACACGGGAGGCACCTTCACCGACGTGGTGGCCACCGACCCGGACTCGGGCGAGGTGGTGACGACCAAGACCCCCTCGACGCCGAGCAACCCGGCCGATGGCTTCCTGGCCGGGATCGACAAGGTCCTCGGGCTGCTCGGGGCGACCGGCGCCGACATCGACGCGGTCAGCCACGGGACCACCGTCGCGACCAACCAGCTCCTCGAGGGCAAGGTCGACCGGCTCGGTTTCATCACCAACACCGGCTACGAGGCGATGCTCGAGATCGCCCGGCAGTCGGTCCCGGACGGCTACGGCAACTCCTACTTCTGGGTGAAGCCCGACCGGATCGTGCCGCGTGACCTCGTCAAGGGCGTCGAGGGTCGCCTCGACGTCAACGGCGAGGAGGTGCGCCCCTTCGACGAGGACGGCGCCCGCGCGGTCGTGCGCTGGTTCAAGGCGCAGGGCATCACCACCATCGGCGTCTGCTTCCTGCACGCCTACGCCAACCCGGTCCACGAGGAGCGGATGCGTGCGGTGCTCGCCGAGGAGCACCCGGACGCGGTCGTCTCGCTCTCGAGCGAGGTGCTGCGCGAGTACCGCGAGTACGAGCGCGCGATGACCACGCTGGTCGACGCGGCCGTCAAGCCGCGGCTCTCGGCGTACGTCAACAACATCAAGGCGCGCCTGACGTCGCAGTACCAACCGAACGGGGGCGACCGCACCATCCCCTTCTACGTGATGAAGTCCAACGGCGGCGTGCTCTCGGCCGACGAGGTCGTGCACCAGCCGATCACCACTGTGCTGTCCGGCCCGGCCGCGGGCGCGCTCGGCGCGGCCCTGATCGCCAAGGTCGCCGGCTTCGACAAGGTCCTCACCTCCGACGGCGGCGGCACCTCCACCGACGTCAGCGTCGTCATCGACGGCGAGCCGACGCTGACCACCGAGGGCTCGGTCGGCGCCTTCCCGTCGAAGATCCCGATGATCGACGTGGTCACCGTCGGGGCCGGCGGCGGCTCGATCGCCTGGCTCAGCCCGGAGGGCACGCTCAAGGTCGGGCCGCAGTCCGCGGGCGCCGACCCCGGCCCGCTCTGCTACGGCAAGGGTGGCACCGACGTCACGATCACCGACGCCCACGTCTACCTCGGCCGGATCCCCCCGCACCTGCTCGGCGGCGAGATCCCGCTCGACGTCGACGCGGCCCGGGCCGGGATCGAGACGCTCGCCAAGGAGCTCGACCTGAGCCCCGAGGCGTGCGCGACCGGCATCCTCGAGATCTCCGCCTGGAACCAGGCCAACGCGCTGCGCCAGGTCACCGTCAAGCGCGGCCTCGACGTCCGCGACTTCACGCTCACCACCTTCGGCGGATCCGGCTCGCTGCTGCTCTGCCGGCTGATGGACGTGCTCGGCATCCCGACCGTCCTGGTGCCGCCCAACCCCGGCAACGTCAGCGCCTTCGGCCTGCTCACCGTCGACGTCAAGAACGACTACGTGCAGACCCACGTGACCCTCGCCGACCAGCTCGACGCGGCCGCCGTCACGAGCGTGTACGACGCGCTCGCCGCCCAGGCCGCGGAGGCGTTGGGCAAGGAGGGCTTCGCGCCGGAGGACCACCAGTTCGTCCGCACCGCCGACCTGCGCTACTTCGGCCAGGCCTTCGAGGTGCGCGTCCCGGTCGGTCCCGGCGAGCTCGACCCGGCTGCGGTCGCCGACGCGCTCCACGCCGAGCACAAGGCGCTCTACGGCTACGACTTCTCCGGCGACTCCTCCCAGCAGGTCGAGTGGGTCAACCTCCGGGTCTCCGGCATCGGCCCGATCCAGCGCCCCGAGATCAAGCGCCACGAGGCCGGCGACACGGCGTACACCGAGAAGGGTCGCCGCGACGTCTGCTTCGATCCTGAGGACGGGTACGTCGACACCCCCGTGCTCTGGCGCACCGACCTCGCTCCCGGCACTGTCGTCGAGGGCCCGGCGATCATCGAGGAGTTCGGCTCCACGGTGCCGCTGCACCCGGGCTTCAGCGCCCGCGTCGACGAGTACCTCAACGTGATCGTGACCCGGAAGGACGCCCGATGAGCCGCCGCGCCCCCACGCAGTTCCCCTTCGGCCACCTCACGGCTGATGCCGGCGCGAGCGCCGACCCGGTCCTGGTCGAGATCGTCCAGGGCTCGCTCGCGAGCGTCGAGATGGAGGTCGAGACCGCGATCGGCCGCACCAGCCGCAGCCCGATGATCCGCGACGCCCACGACTTCCGCGCCGGCATCCACGACCGGCTGCTGCGCAAGCTCACCGGTCGCTCCTACTCCGCGCTCGTGCACCCGGTCGCTCGCGACTTCCCGATCGAGGAGATGCGCGAGGGGGACGTCTTCTTCCACAACGACGTCTACCAGTCCGAGGGCGGCATCGGGCACCTGCCCGACCTCTGCGTGACCGTCCCGGTCTTCAGCGGGGGCAAGGTCGTGGCGTTCGTGCAGGCCTTCGGCCACCACGACGACATCGGCGGCGCCGTACCCGGCTCCATGCCGTCCAACGCCACCAGCGTCTTCGAGGAGGGCCTGATGGTCCCCCCGATCCGGCTCTGGGACGCCGGAGTGCCCAACAAGGCCGCGCTCAGCATCATGACCCGCAACTCCCGGATGCCCGAGTCGCTCGCCGCCGACCTCGACGCCGAGTGCTCCGCCTGCCTGATGGGAGCGCGCCGGCTCGGCGAGCTCTTCGACCGGTACGGCGTGGAGACGGTCGAGTCCTGCTTCGACGCGATCATCAGCCGCACCACCGAGACCTACCGCCGCGAGATCCTCAGCCAGATCCCGGTCGGCAGCTGGACCTGGGAGGACTACGCCGAGCACGACGGCGTCGACGAGCCGATGCTGCACACGCAGCGGATCACGCTCACCCGCACCGCCGCCGACGACCCCGACGGGGAGCGGCTGATCCTCGACTTCGACGGCACCGGCCCGCAGGCCAAGGGGCCGATCAACCACTGCGGCGACTACAGCGACGGAGTCTTCCTCAAGAAGTGGCTCGCGCCGATCCTGCGCAACCTCGCCGACAGCCCGGAGCGGATGGCCGAGCTCGACGTCAACGAGGGCATCGTGCCGCTCATCGAGATGCGCTTCCCCGAGCCCGGCACCCTGCTGACCCCGGTCTTCCCGGCGCCCACCAACGCCCGCACCTTCGTGATCCTGCGGCTGCTCGGCGTCCTCGCCGGCGTCGTCGCCAAGGCGGTCGACGGCCGGATGCCCGCCGACCAGGAGACGATCCGCTACACCGGCGTCTACGGCGAGGACCTCGAGGGTCGGCCCTACCTCATGCGCGAGGTGCTCGGCGGCGGCTCCGGCGGGCGCTACTACGCCGACGGCGAGGACACCATCCACGTCGTCCCCGACTCGCGGAACCTGCCGACCGAGTTCACCGAGGCGCGCTTCCCCTTCCGCGTCGAGGCCCTGACCCTCGCGACGGACAGCGGGGGAGCGGGTCAGTTCCGCGGCGGACTGGGCTACGAGAAGCACATCCGGATGCTCAAGGACGGCCACTTCATGTCCATCGCGGACCGGTCGATCCTCGCCTGCTGGGGCGTCAAGGGCGGCCTCGCGGGCGCGCCCTTCCAGGTCACCATCGACCCGGACGGTCCGAACGAGCGCGACGTCGACGCCCTCGCCGACGCCGAGGAGATCAAGGCCGGCGAGGTGGTCCGGATCCGCACCACCGGCGGTGGCGGCTGGGGCAACCCGCTCGACCGGTCGCCGGAGCTGGTCGTCCGCGACGTGGTCTGGCGCAAGGTCTCGCCTGAGGCCGCGCTCGCGGCGTACGGCGTGGTGCTCACCGGCTCCCTCGACGACGACTCGCTGTCCTTCGACGAGGCCGCGACCGTGGCCGAGCGGGCCAGCCGCCCCGAGCCGAGCGAGGCGTTCTTCGACCGCGGGCCCGGCTACGCCGAGCTGGCCGCGGGTGCGCCGTACGCCGAGGTCGACCTGGTCTGAGGCGGGTCTGAACCAGACGCCTGCGGGGAAGGGTGCGGCCATGACCACGGCACCCACTCCCGACGGCGTGATCCCGTACGTCGACCACCACACCGGTCCGAAGCGCTACGTCTCGGTCACCCTCGACGGTGGCGGCAGCCCGCTCGCCGGGCTGTCGAAGTCGATGATCAAGCCCAACCTCTTCGTCGACGGCCGCCAGTACATCGTCTACTGGGGCCGGGTGACGGTCGAGGTGCCCGCTGACCGCCCCGTGCACCTGGGTGTCGGCATGCAGGACGGCGCCCGCGGCGCCAGCATGCTGCTGCCCGCCGGCGCCGAGCCGGTCGAGCTGACCTACTACGTGCCCGCCGCCGGAGAGGTGACCTTCGGGCCCGCGCGCCCGCCGCAGTGACCCTTGTCGGTCTCATCTTCGGGGCGCATGATCGAGGGCACGGCACTTCGAAGAAGGTGTGGCCGATGGGCACGACCGACGTCCTCCGCAGCTCGATCCGGGTGAGTCACAGCCAGATGGGCGAGCGCCTCGGCGCGGCCCGCGCGATGGGCGCCCCGCCCGAGCAGCCGCGGGCCGGCCACGAGCGGATCGACGTCTTCCTCGCCACGACCAGCAAGCACCTGCACGCCGTGGACGCGGTGCTGGTGCCGCAGGCCCGCAAGGAGGTCCCGGACGGCGCGGCACTGGTGCACGACTACCTCCGCTCCACCAAGGACCTCGAGGTGGTCCTCGCGCACGTGAAGGCGCACGAGTACGGCTCGGTCTACGAGACCTCGTTCCGCTGGTCCGAGGTGTGGTCGGAGGTCGATGTCGCGCTGACCGACCACCACCGCCACGAGGAGGTGCTCGGTGACCGGCTCTCCGTCACGCTCGACGACACCGACCTCGAGGACCTGACCCGCCGGCTGTGGAACGCCGAGCTCGTCGCGCCGAGCCGTCCGCACCCGTACACGCCGCACACCGGGATGCTCGGCCTGGTCGCCCGCAAGGTGATGCACACCGCCGACCGCTTCTGGGACGCGGTCGAGGGGCGGATGGTGCCCGAGCCGCGGCCGGAGCCGAAGAAGAGGCCGGGCCGGGTCGCGCAGTACTTCCTGGCCGACCCGCGCTTCGACGAGGAGGAGCCGCCAGCCCGTACCTAGGGCTCTAGGTTGGTCCGCATGACGCGGATCGCCGTCCTGGGTGGACACGGGAAGACCGGACGGGCCGTCTGCGCCGCGCTCACGCAGCGCTCCGCGCAGGAGGTTCCCCTCGGCCGCGCGGACTGGGCCGACCTGCCCGGCGCGCTGGCCGGCTGCGACGCGGCCTACCTCATCGCGCCCAACCTGCACCCGGACGAGCCGGAGTACGTCGCCGACGCGCTCATCGCGCTGGCCGAGGCCGGTGTGGGTCGCGTGGTCTACCACTCGGTCGCGTCGCCGTACGTGCCGGCGATGCCGCACCACCTCGGCAAGGCGGTCTCGGAGGACCTGGTCCGCCGCTCGGGCCTCGTGTGGACGGTCCTCCAGCCCGGCGCCTACCTGCAGAACCTCGACCTCTCCGGCCCGGTCGTCCGGGTGCCGTACGACGTGGACGCGCCCTTCGGGCTGCTCGACCTCGCCGACCTCGGGGCCGCCGCGGCCCGGGTGCTGACCGAGGACGGGCACGCCGGCGCGACGTACGAGCTCGCGAGCCGGCAGACCACCGTGCGCGAGCTCGCGGCCGAGGCCGGGCTGACCGCCGAGCGGGTCGAGGACCCGGGCGAGCACCCGTGGCTGAGCGCGATGTTCGCCTACTACGACCGGCACGGGCTCCCGGTCGGCACGCAGCCGCTGGCAGGGCTGCTGCGATGAGTCGCCGACTCGCCGTCGCGCTCGCGCCCCTGGTCCTGCTGCTCCTGGCCGGCTGCTCGGACGACCCGGAGCCGCAGGGCGCCCCCTGCGAGGGCCACGTCGCGCTCTGCGACCGGCCGTACGACGAGGTCGCCTTCGCCGCCACCCACAACTCGATGTCGGCCGCGTCCGAGCGCGGCTGGTTCTTCGCCGAGCAGCCGGACGGCATCGTGGCCCAGCTCGACCACGGCATCCGGGTGCTGCTGATCGACAGCTGGTACGGGCAGGACACCGACCGCCGCGGCATCGTCGCGACGGCGGAGAAGCAGCGGCAGCAGGCCTTCGACCAGGCGAAGGAGGAGTTCGGCGAGCGACCGGTCCGCGCCGTCCTCCGCGCCCGCGGTGCGCTCGGGCTCGCGCCCCACGGCGACGCGCGGCCCTACCTGTGCCATGCGATGTGCGAGCTCGGCTCGACGTCCTGGCTCCAGAGCCTGCGCGACATCCGGGCCTGGCTCGAGGACCATCCGCGCGAGGTCGTCACGCTCTTCGTCCAGGACGAGGTCACGCCCGCCGACACCGCCCGGGTGATCGAAGATGCCGGCCTGGACCGCTACGTCTACACCCCCGCCGCGGACGGGAGCTGGCCCACCCTGGGGGAGATGATCGACGCCGGGACCCGCCTGGTGGTGCTGATGGAGAACCACGGTGGCGGTGACCGGCTGCCCTGGCTGATCCAGGGCTTCGACGTCGTCCAGGACACGCCGTTCCTCTTCGCGAGCCCGGACGACTTCACCTGCGAGCCGAACCGCGGCGACCCCGACGCGCCCCTCTTCCTGGTCAACCACTGGATCGACCAGAAGCGGAACGTGCCGCAGAACGCCGCGCTCGTCAACGCCCGTGACGTCCTGCTCCCGCGCCTGCGGGAGTGCGAGGAGGAGCGCGGTCAGCTCCCGAGCTTCGTCGCCGTCGACTACTACGACCGCGGCGACCTCCTCGACGTCGTCGACGAGCTCAACGGCGTCGGCTGACGACACTGGCCCGGTTCGGGTGAGGCGGACCGCGGGAGTCCTCGGCAGCATGCCGAGCATGAGCACCCAGACGGAGGCGACGCCTGCCGGCACGATGAGCGTCCCCACGCTGACCGCGATGGTGGTCGGCGGCATGGTGGGTGCCGGGGTCTTCTCGCTGCCGGCCCGCTTCGGCGTCGCGACCGGCATCCTCGGCTCGCTCATCGCGTGGGCGGTCGCGGGCGCCGGCATGCTGATGCTCGCGTTCGTCTTCCAGAACCTCGCGATCCGCAAGCCCGACCTCGACTCCGGCGTCTTCATCTACGCCAAGGCCGGCTTCGGCGACTACGCCGGCTTCAACTCCGCAATCGGCTTCTGGGCCAGCTCGATCGCCGGCAACACCTTCTACTGGGTCTTCATCGGCGCGACGCTCGGCGCCTTCTTCGACAGCTTCGGCGACGGCGACACCGTCCTCGCGGTGGCGCTGGCGACGGTCGGCGTGTGGACCTTCCACTACCTGATCGCGCGCGGCGTCCGCGACGCCGCGGTGATCAACCAGATCGTCACGGTCTTCAAGATCATCCCGATCCTGGTCTTCATCGTGGTGATGTTCTTCTACTTCGATGCCGGCGTCTTCGCCGACAACTGGCTCGCCACCGGGTACGGCGACCTCGGCTCGCTCAACGAGCAGGTCCGCAACACGATGCTGATCACGACCTTCGTCTTCATCGGCATCGAGGGCGCCAGCGTCTACTCGCGCTACGCCAAGCGCCGCGAGGACGTCGGCCGTGCGACCGTCCTCGGCTTCCTGTCGGTGCTGTCGGTCTTCGCCCTGGTCACCCTCTCGAGCTACTCGGTGGTGCCGCAGCCCGAGCTCGCCGGCACCCGGCAGCCGTCGATGGTCGGTGTCTTCCAGTCCCAGGTCGGCGACTGGGGCGAGGTCTTCATCAGCGTCGCGGTCATCGTCTCGGTCCTCGGCGCCTACCTGGCCTGGACGCTGATGGCCGCCGAGGTCATGTACATCCCGGCCCGCCAGGACGACTTCCCGGAGTTCCTCGGCCGCGAGAACGACGCGGGCACGCCGATCACCGCGCTCGTGGTCACCTCGCTCGCCGTGCAGGGGCTGCTCGCGCTGACGCTCTTCGTCACCGACGCGCTCAACTTCATGCTCGACCTGGCGACCAGCCTCGCGCTGCTGCCCTACCTCCTGGCCGCGGCGTACGCGCTCAAGCTCGGGCTCACCGGCGAGGCCTACGAGGGCGTCGCGGCCGGCGTACGCCGCAAGGAGACGATCGTCGCGGGCATCGCGACGGGGTACACGGTCTTCCTCTTCGACGCCGCCGGCATGAAGTTCGTGCTGCTGATGACGGTGATCCTCGCGCCGGCGTCGCTGCTCTACGTCAAGGCCCGCAGCGAGCACGGCCGGCGGCTCTTCAGCCCGGCCGAGATCGGACTCTTCGCGCTCATCGTCGCCGGCGGCGTGATCGGGGCGATCGGCCTCTGGACCGGACGCATCACCCTCTAGGGCTCAGGGAAAGGGACTCTCCATGAACGCTTCCGCGACGTACGGCGTCCACTCCGAGGTCGGCCGGCTCCGCAAGGTGCTGGTCTGCGCGCCCGGCCTGGCGCACCGGCGGCTCACGCCGAGCAACAACGACGACCTGCTCTTCGACGACGTCATGTGGGTCGAGAACGCCCAGCGCGACCACGCCGACTTCGTCAACAAGCTGACCCAACGCGGCGTCGAGGTCGTCGAGCTGCACGAGCTGCTCGCCCAGACGCTCGCCGTGCCGGGCGCGCGGGACTGGATCCTGGACCGGAAGATCACGCCCAACCAGGTCGGTCTCGGGCTGGTCGACGCGACCCGCAGCTACCTCGAGACGCTCCCGGACCGCGACCTCGCGGAGTTCCTCATCGGCGGTCTCGCGACGAACGACCTCCCGGACGACTTCCGTTCCGACTACGTGACGCTCGTGCGCGAGTCGACGGGCGCGCGTGAGTACCTCATGCCCCCGCTGCCGAACACGCTCTACACGCGCGACACCACGTGTTGGCTGTACGGCGGGCTCACGATGAACCCGCTCTACTGGCCGGCGCGCAAGGACGAGACCCTGCTCTACAAGGCGATCTACCTCCACCACCCCGACTACGTCGGCTCGACGGTCTGGTGGGGCGACCCGGAGCGGGACTGGGGCCAGGCGAGCTTCGAGGGCGGCGACGTGATGCCGGTCGGCAACGGCGTGGTCCTGGTCGGGATGAGCGAACGCACGTCGCGCCAGGCGATCACCCAGGTCGCCAAGGCGCTCTTCGACCAGGGCGCCGCGACCCGCGTCGTGGTGGCCGGGATGCCCAAGCTGCGAGCGGCGATGCACCTCGACACGGTCTTCACCTTCGTCGACCGCGACATCGTCACGCTCTACCCGACGATCATGGACGCGGTGCACACCTTCACGCTCACGCCGTCCGACGCGGCGCCCGGCGTCGAGGTGCGGGACGAGGGGACGACGGCGTTCGTCGACGTCGTCGCGCGCGAGCTCGGACTGCCGTCGATCCGGGTGATCGACACCGGCGGCGACGTCTACCAGTCCGAGCGGCAGCAGTGGGACAGCGGCAACAACGCCGTCGCGCTCGAGCCCGGCGTCGTCTTCACCTACGACCGCAACACGCTCACCAACACGCTCCTGCGCAAGGCCGGGGTCGAGGTCATCACGATCGTCGGCGCCGAGCTCGGTCGCGGCCGGGGCGGCGGTCACTGCATGACCTGCCCGATCATCCGCGAGCCCGTGGAGTTCTGAAGGTGACCTTCTGAAGCCCTGGCTCATCCGCCTCGGCCTCCTGGCGGTGGCCCTGGTGGTCACCGTCGTGGTCGTCCGGCTGGTCGGCCGGGTCGACTGGGGCGAGGTCCGCGACGCGCTCGCGCACCTGGACTGGTGGCAGGCACCGGTCCTCGTCGTGCTGCTCCTGGTCCGCCAGGTGCTCAACGCGCTGCCGCTCGCGCTCTACATCCCAGGCGTCTCGGCCGTCCGCGCGACGCAGAACGACCAGGTAGCGATCCTGATGTCGACCGTGGCGCCGCCGCCCAGCGACCTCGCGCTGCGGATGGCGATGTTCTCGTCGTGGGGCGTGCCGGTCCCGAAGGGCATGGCCGGCACGGTCATGAACACGCTGACCTTCTACATCGTGCGCTTCGGCGCCCCGGCCGCCGGCTTCGTGCTGCTCGCCGCGACCGGGGGAGAGGTCGGCTACCGCTGGGCGGACCTGGTCAGCATCCTGGTCTCGGTCGCGATCCTGGTCGGGGTGCTGCTCGTGGTGCGCAGCGACGCCCTGGCCCGTCGGGTCGGCGTCGCCGCCGGCCGGGCGGCGACGCGTGTCCGCCGTACCGTGGACCCGGAGGCGTGGGCAGCGGCCTGCGTGCGCTTCCGCGGCGACGTCGCCGCCCGCTTCCGGCACGGCTTCCCACGCTCGCTGCTGGCGCTCTGCGGGATGCTCGCCGTCGACCTGACGATGCTGGTGCTGGCCCTGCGCTTCGTCGGCGTGAGCACCTCGGAGGCGGCGCTGTCGACCATCGCGGTGGCCTACCTCTTCGCCTATCCGTTCACGCTCTTCCCGTTCTCTGGCCTCGGCATCGTCGACGCGCTCGTCCTCGCGGCGGTCGTCGACGTCGGTGGCGCCGAGGTCGAGGCCGCGGCCGTCGCCGGACTCCTCGTCTGGCGGGTCTTCACCATCGGCGGCCCGCTCGCGCTGGGCGCCGTCTCGTTGGCACTCTGGAGACGGCGCCCCGTCACCTCGTGACGGTGAGCGTCACGAGCGCAACGTTCAGGCCGATGATGACGGCAGCGACCGCGACCGCGACCGCGGTCGTGGCTCGGCGGTTGACGAGCGCGCCCATCACGTCGGCGCGGCAGGTGAACATGATGAGGGGGACGAGCGCGAAGGGGATTCCGAAGGACAGCACGACCTGGGACGCGATCAGCGCCCGGGTCGGATCGGTGCCGACGGCGAGGATCGCGAGTGCCGGCGCCAGCGAGCTCAGACGGCGGACGACGAGCGGGACCCGGCGGCGCAGGAACCCCTCCATGACGACCTGCCCGGAGAGGGTTCCGACGCTCGACGCGGCGAAGCCTGACGCGAGCAATGAGAGAGCGAACAGCACGGCCGTCCCGTGTCCCTCGAGGCGCCCCAACTGGTCGTGGGCGGCCTCGATCGTGTCGGCTCCGGTGCCGCCCAATGTGGTGGCGGCGATCACGAGCAGGGCCAGGTTCATGGCCCCGGCGATCGTCATCGCCGTGACCACGTCGACGCGCTGGCTGCGCAGCAGCCCCCGTCGCTGTCGGTCCGTGGTTGCGACGTAGCGATCGGTGGTGAGGCCGCTGTGCAGGTAGATCGCGTGCGGCATGACGGTCGCCCCGAGCATCCCGGCGGCGAGCAGCACCGAGCCGGCGCCGTCGAAGCGTGGCTGCAGCCCGGCGGCCACCCCGGACGCGCTCGGAGCCCCCACCACGACGTTGTAGACGAAGCCGGCCAGGATCACCGCCAGCATGCCGGTGATCGCGGCCTCGAACGGACGATGTCCCCTCGACCTGAGGGCGAGCATCCCGAAGGCGACTGCCGCCGTGATCGCGCCGCCCACCACGAGCGGGGTGCCGAAGAGGAGGTCCAACGCGATCGCGCCACCGACCACCTCGGCCAGATCCGTCGCGATCGCCACCAGCTCGGCCTGCAGCCAGAGTCCGCGGACGACGGGGAGCGGCAGGTGGCGCCGGCACAGGGCTGGCAGGCTGCGACCGGTGGCGATGCCAGCCTTCGCAGAGAGGTACTGGATCAGCATCGCCATCAGGTTGCTGGCGACGACCACCCACACGAGCAGGTAGCCGTAGACCGAGCCCGCGCTCAGGTTCGTCGCGAAGTTGCCTGGGTCGACGTAGGCGATGGCCGTGACGAACGCCGGTCCGAGAAGGGGGAGCGGTCCCCGGACAGGCGTGCGCGGTGCGGCGAGCACGCGCTGACTTTCCTGGAACACCGGATTCCCGTCGGTCGTGGCGGCACACGAATGCAGTCGAGAACGCCGCTCAGATTCGCTGAGCGCCGTTCATTTCAGAGATTCGATTGGTATTCGGTGGCCTCGCTGGATCGGATTGGTCGGGCTGGCGAGAAATCTGGTCCCAACCTCTTTTCATTCCTCGAATCAGGCGTACCGTCGATCCGCGAGAGGCCCCGTAGAACCTGATGATCGGGACGCGCCTCTCTCGTCCACCGACTGTCGGACGCCGTCGATAAATCGATCTGAGAGCGTCTTCCTGCGCACCGGAGGTGAATCTCCCCGAATCGCCAACCGCTGGCGACCATCGGCAATCTTCTGTCGTCAGAGAATTGCGCTCCCAGTGGTGGTATCCCTTTTCGGCAATATCGGATGGAGATTGACCATGTTCGGAAAGACTGTCGTGCGCGACATGATCGAGCGCAGCGCGGAGAACGAGACAGATCGGCGCCTCTTCCTCAAGTCGGCCGGGGTCGCGGGACTCGGTGCCGTGGGTGGAGCGGCGCTCGCCGGGGTCGGCGTCGACCCGGCGTCCGCCGCGGCGCCGAGCGACGGCGCGGTCCTCAACTTCGCCCTCAACCTCGAGTACCTCGAGGCGGAGTTCTACTCCCACGCGGCGTTCGGGCACGGTCTCGCCGCCAAGCTCACCTCCGGCAAGGGGCGGCACGGCGGGGTGGTGGGTGGTCGCAAGGTCGACTTCTCGACCCCCAAGATCGCCAAGATCGCCCGCGAGATCGCCCACGACGAGGTCGCGCACGTGAAGTTCCTGCGTGCGGCGCTCGGCGGCGCGAAAGTGGCACGCCCGCAGATCGACCTCAAGCACAGCTTCACCGCGGCCGCCCAGGCAGCCGGCCTGATCGGGAAGAACCAGACGTTCGACCCGTTCGCGAACGAGAACAACTTCCTGCTCGCGGCGTTCATCTTCGAGGACGTCGGCGTCACCGCCTACAAGGGCGCGGCTCCGTTGATCTCGAACAAGACCTACCTCGACGCGGCCGCCGGCATCCTCTCCGTGGAGGCCTACCACGCCGGCATCGTCCGGTCGAAGGTCTCCGACAAGGGCCTCTGGCAGGAGGCGAAGAAGATCAGCGACGCGCGTGACTCGCTGGACGGGCGCGGCAGCGACGACCAGGGCGTCGGCAGGGCCAAGCTGAACCTGGTCCCTGCCGACGAGAACGCGATCGCCTTCGGCCGGCCGGCCGCCAAGGTCCTCAACGTCGTCTACCTCAACCCGAAGCGGGTCGACCACGGCGGCTTCTACCCGCGTGGTGTCAACGGCACCATCCGCACCAGCGCGGCGACGAAGAGCTAGGGCTCGCCATGACGTGGCAGCAGCTGGTCGGCGCCGGCGTCCTGGCGCTGATGTACGTACGCACGGGTTGGATGATCGTCCACCCGCGGCACGAGCGGACCGCACCGCAGACGGCGGTCCGCTGAGCCCCTCCGGTCGGGGCCCGCTCGACCCCGTGTCGGCCCCGACCGGACCACCTCTCGACGAGAGGAAGCACGACCATGTTCGGAATCGGTCTGCCCGAGCTCGCGGTCCTGACGGTGGTCGGGATCCTCGTGTTCGGGCCGGACAAGCTACCGGAGCTGGCCCGTCAGTCGGCCCGGATGCTCAAGCGCGCCAGGCAGCTGGCGGACAGCGCTCGGGACGAGCTGCGGGACCAGCTCGGCCCCGACTACGCCGACCTCGAGCTGCGCGACCTCGACCCGCGAGCCGTCGTCCGACGGCACGTGGTCGAGGCCTGGGAGCGCGAGCCCGACGACGTCCCGGAGAAGGACGATCGTGACACCCCTCCATCGGAAGTGAGCACCGCATCATGAACCCGTTCCTCGTCGGGGGTCTCGGCACCCCTGAGCTGTTGGTCCTGCTGGCCGTCGTCGTCCTGCTCTTCGGCGCCACCAAGCTCCCCGAGCTCGCCCGCGGCAGCGGCCGGGCGCTGCGCATCTTCAAGGACGAGACCAAGGGTGTCCTCGGCGGCGACGCCGAGGCGGAGCCCGACGTCGTCGCGTCACCCGATCGCGATCGCGCGGTCTGAGCCATGTCCTCCATCTCGGGAGGGATCGGCCTGCTGTCCGTCCGGCCGCGGCACCCGGTGGGTGCCGACGGCCGGATGGCGGTGGCCGACCACCTCCGTGAGCTGCGCGCCCGCGTCGTGCGCTCCGTCCTGGCGCTGGTCCTGGCCTTCTCCGTGGCGCTGTTCTTCTACGACCAGCTGCTCGCGCTGGTGCTGCATCCCTACAACGACGCTCGCGACATGCTCGGGGCCTCGACCCGCACCGAGGCGTACGTCGCGGGCGCGACCGGACCCCTGATGCTGCAGCTCAAGCTCTGCGGGGTGGCGTCGATCGTCGCGTCGAGCCCGTACTGGTTGCACCAGATCTGGGCCTTCGTCCTTCCTGGGCTGCGCCCCGAGGAGAAGCGGTGGACCCGAGTCTTCACAGCCATCGCGGGACCACTCTTCTTCGTCGGCGTGGCGACGGGCTACTACGTGCTGCCGCGCGGGCTCGAGGTGCTGATCGGCTTCACCCCGGCGGGCCTGGCCAACCTGGTCGAGTTCAACGACTACTTCAGCTTCCTCACCCGGATGCTGCTGGTCTTCGGCATCGCGTTCGAGATCCCGCTCTTCGTCATCCTGCTCAACCTGGCAGGCGTGGTCCGCGGTCGCACGCTCGGCCGTCACCGGTCATGGATCATCCTCGCCACGTTCGTGTTCGCGGCCGTCGCGACACCGTCGACCGACCCGTTCTCGATGACGATGCTCGCCATCCCGATGCTCGTGCTGTTCCTCGTCGCCGAGGTCGTGGCGCGCTGGTCCGACCGAGTGAGGGGACGCTGATCCGACCTCAGCTGCTGCTCTGCGGGAGCTTGGGGATCAGCCAGCCGAGGAAGGCGTCCTGGCTGCGGGTCTGGATGTAGATCCGACCCGGGCCGGTGAGGTCGCAGACCAGGCCCTCGCCGGAGAAGAAGGTCGACTTCCAGCTCCCGACCTTGCGGACGGCGTAGTTGACGCCCTCGGTCCACGCGACCATGTGGCCGGTGTCGACCGTGTAGGTCTGGCCCGGCTGGAGGTCGATGGCGTGCAGCGCGCCGTACGACGAGAGCACGACGTCGCCCTGGCCGCTGACCTTGAGGATGAAGAGTCCCTCGCGGGAGAAGAACGTCTTCGCGCCGCCCCAGCTCGAGTCCACCTCGACGCCCGCGGACGAGGCGAGGTAGGAGCCCGACTGGACATAGAGCGTGCCGTTGATCGGCCACGCGACGACGTCGCCGGCCAGCGCCGGCGCGAGCCAGAGCTCGGCGCCGTCGGCCTGCGCGGTGAAGGTGTTCATGAAGAACGACTCACCGCCCAGCACCGACCGGCGCAGGCCCTTGAGCACGCCGCCCTGGGTGGAGGTCTCCATCGCGAGCCCCGCGGACATCGCGAGCATCGCCCCGGCCTCGGCACGCACGGTCTCGCCGGCGCTCAGCGTGCACTTCGCGGTGGAGTACGCCGGGCCGTACAGGATCTCGGTCTGCATGCGGCCGAGCGTAGCCGTCGTCCCGGCGGTCAGACGGAGAGTGATCCGACCGGTCCGGACAGGCTGGACTTGACCCCGCGGGAGAGGTCGTCGCCGAGCACCTCGTCGTCGCCGCGCTCGACCGCGTCGAGGATCTGCCGGGCCAGCTCGGCCGGGTCGGTCTTCGGGCCGTCGACGTGGGCGGCCATGTCGGTGTCGAGGTAGCCGACGTGCACGCCGACCACGTGAGTGCCCTGCCCCCGCAGCTCGCCGCGCATCGCGTTGGTGAGCGACCAGGCGGCCGCCTTGGAGGCCGAGTAGCCCGACGTCGCCGCCATCGTCACCCAGGAGAGCACCGACAGGATGTTGACGATGGTGCCGCCGCCGTTGGCCTCGAGGGTGGGGGCGAAGGCGCGCGCGGCCACCAGCGGGCCGATCGCGTTGGTCTCGAGCTGCTGGCGCAGGGCCTCGACGCCGTCCGGGCCGAAGACCGAGCCGCTCGACGCGATGCCGGCGTTGTTGACGAGCAGGTCCACGTCGCTGGCGAGCGCGGCCGCGGCGAAGACCGAGGCGGGGTCGGTCACGTCGACCCGCACCGGCGTGAGCCGAGCGTCGGTCACCGACTGGGGGTCGCGCACCGCGGCGTACACGGTTTTGGCGCCGCGGGCGAGCAGCTCCTCCGCGATCGCCTTGCCGAGGCCGCGGTTGGCGCCGGTCACGAGGGCGGTGCTGCCGCTGATGGGCTGTCCGGTCATGGTCTTCATCCCTTCGGAACATATTTCGGACCGATCGGTCCGTCATGGACCAGAAGGAACACGGGTCGGCGTTTCATTCCCATCTGCGAGAAGATTCCGGACCGAGCGGTCCGGTAGACTCGGGACATGGCTCGCCCCGAGGACCCCACCGCGCGTGAGCGCATCCTCGATGCGGCCCACCCGCTCTTCTACGAACGCGGCATCCGCGCCGTGGGCATGGCGGAGGTGGTCGCGGCGGCCGGGACCGGCAAGCAGGCGCTCTACCGCCACTTCCCGGGCAAGGACGAGCTGGTGCTGGCCTACCTCGAGCGCTTCGCCGAGCTGCTGGACGCCTCGACGGCGCGGACTCTCGACGGCCTCGAGGGCGCCGACGGCCTGCGGGCGCTGATCCGGCTCGTCGAGCGGCGCGTCGGCGCGCGGGGGTACGCCGGCTGCCCCTTCCGCAACTACCTGCGCGAGATGCGGGACCCGCGAGACCGGCCGGGCCGCTTCGCCCTCCGGCAGGTGCGTGCGCTACGCCGGCTGGTGGAGCGGTACGCCGCCGAGGCCGGAGTGGCCGACCCCGGCGCGCTCGCCGAGGAGGTCTGGCTGATCGTCGAGGGGGTCTACGCCGGCGCGCCGTACCCCGAGCGCCGCGCGATGGCCGCCGCCGCGGTGGGCCGGGTCGACGCCTTGTTGATCTAAGTCGATAGAGTCACACGACATGACGCGTCCGAACGTGGTCCTGATCCTCGCCGACGACCTCGGCTACTCCGACCTCGGCTGCTACGGCGGCGAGATCCGCACCCCGTCGCTCGACGGGCTGGCGGCCCAGGGGGTGCGGCTCGCGCAGTTCTACAACACCGCACGCTGCAGCCCGTCGCGCGCGTCGCTGCTCACCGGCCTGCACCCGCACCAGACCGGCATCGGCATCCTCACCAACGACGACGGCCCGCGGGGCTACCCGGGCACCCTGCGCGCCGACTCCGCGACGCTCGCCGAGGTGCTCGGCGGCGCCGGCTACGACACGGCGATGTTCGGCAAGTGGCACCTCACCTCGCAGATCGAGGAGCCCGACGAGACCTGGCCCACCCGGCGCGGCTTCGGTTCGTGGTTCGGCACGCTCGCCGGCTGCGGCAGCTACTACTGGCCGACCACGCTGCACGACGGCGAGGAGCCGGTCTCGGAGCTCCCGCGTCAGGACGACGACTTCTACTACACCGACGAGATCTCCCGTCGGGCCTGCGACTACCTCGACGCCCGCGACGGCGAGACGCCCTTCCTCATGTACGTCGCCTACACCGCGCCCCACTGGCCGCTGCACGCGCGCGAGGAGGACGTCGCGGCGTACGACGGCGCCTACGCCGACGGCTGGGACCAGCTGCGCGAGCGGCGTCTCGAGCGGCTGCGCGGCACCGGACTGCTCGAGGAGGGCACCGGCCTCTCGGAGCGCGACCCGGCCCAGCCGCCCTGGACGGACGCCCCGGACCAGGAGTGGCAGCAGCGCCGGATGGAGGTCTATGCCGCGCAGGTCGAGGTGATGGACCGCGGCATCGGCCGGATCCTCGAGCGCCTCGAGGCGAGCGGCCTCGCCGACGACACGATCGTGATCTTCCTCGCCGACAACGGCGCCTGCGCCGAGGAGCTGCCCTTCGGCGACCCGGAGACCTTCGCGGCACGGCGGTCGATCGTGCCGCCGTCGACGCGCGCCGGCGCGCCGCTCGCGGTCGGCAACTACCCCCACCTGCTGCCCGGCCCCGAGGACACCTACGCCAGCTACGGCCAGGCCTGGGCCAACCTCTCCAACACGCCCTTCCGGCTCTACAAGCGGTGGGTGCACGAGGGCGGCATCGCGACGCCGTTCGTGGTCCGCTGGCCGGCCGGCGGGCTCGCGGACGGCGAGGTCGTCCGGACGCCCTTCCAGCTCACGCACGTGCTGCCGACCCTGCTCGAGGCCGCCGACGTGACCCACCCGGCTGCCGCGGGCGAGACCCGCTGGCAGCGCCCGGACGCACCGAGCATGCTGCCGGCCTGGCGGGGCGGGGAGGTCGACCCCGGCACCCTCTGCTGGGAGCACCTCGGCAACGCCGCCGTCCGTCGCGGCGGCTGGAAGCTGGTGCGCGAGTACCCCGGCCCCTGGGAGCTCTACGACGTGGGCGCCGACCGATCCGAGACCGACGACCGGGCCGCGCAGCACCCCGAGCTCGTCGCCGAGCTCGCGGCGGCGTACGACGCCTGGGCCGGCCGGGTCGGCGTCGTCCCGCGCCAGCAGATCATCGACCTCTACGACGAGCTCTTCGCCCAGGGCGCGGTCGTCGAGGGCGGCGTCAACGGATAGTCGACAGACTGGGGCCATGACCCGACCGCCCCTCGCCGAGACCCTCGACCTCGAGCCGCACCCCGAGGGCGGGTGGTACCGCCGCACCTGGCGCTCGCCGGTCGACGTCACCCTGGCCGACGGGCGGGTGCGGCCGACGGCCACGCTCATCTACTTCCTGCTCCCGGCGGGTGAGTCGTCGGCGTGGCACAAGGTCGCCTCCGACGAGCTCTGGATGGCGCACACCGGGGTCGTCACGCTCGAGCTCGGTGGCGACGGCCCGGCGCCCGGCGCGCCGACCACGCTCGCCGTCGACGTCGACCACCCCCAGGCGCACGTGCCAGCCGGGGTGTGGCAGCGCACGGTCCCGAGCGCCGCGGACGCGCTGGTGAGCTGCCTGGTCTCGCCGGGCTTCGACTTCGACGACTTCGAGCTGGCGCCGTCCTGACCGACGCCGGCCGGATCGGGTCAGACCGGATCGGGTCAGGCCGACGGGAGGTCGGCGACCACGACGAGCTGGCTGCCGGCGGTCTCGATCCAGCTCCGCTCGACGCCGTGCCGCTGGAGCGTCTGCTCGATCGCGTCGAGCAGCGCGAGGCGCAGCGCGAGGTCCGTCCCCGTGTGGACGGTGACGACCTCGCGCACGCGGGTCGGGGTGACGGGTCGGCGGGTGAAGGACAGGAGGGTCATGCGCGCCCCATCGGCCGGCCGTGCCGGGGCCTGCGGGACCGCGGCCGCCTTTCCCCGATATTGGGGACGGGGAGCGCGCGCGAGCGTTCTGGGAGACTCGCGCCATGAACCGGACCCTCGTCACCGGCGGCACCCGCGGCATCGGCGCCGCGACCGCGCTGCGCCTCGCGCGCGACGGGCACGACCTGGTGCTCGGCTACACCCGCGACGACCGGGCCGCGGAGGAGACCCGGCTCGCGGTCGAGGACGCCGGCGCCCACTGCGTGCTGGTCCGCACCGACCTGACCGAGCCGGAGGGCGTGGACCGGCTCTTCGAGTGCGCCGGCGACCTCACCGGCGTCGTCAACAACGCGGGAGCCACGCTCCACCTGGGGCCGCTCGCCGAGACCCCGCCCGACGTCGTCGCGGCCACCGTCGACCTCAACCTCACCGCCGCGCTGCTCGTCGCCCGGGCCGCGGTGCGGGCGCTCGGCACGTCGTACGGCGGCTCCGGTGGCGTGCTGGTCAACGTGAGCTCCGGCGCGGCGACCCTGGGGTCGCCGGGGGAGTACGTCCAGTACGCCGCCGCGAAGGCCGGCGTCGACGCCCTGACCGTCGGGCTCGCCCAGGAGGTGGCCGGCGAGGGCATCCGCGTGGTCGGCGTCGCGCCCGGGATCGTGCGCACCACGATCCACGCCGACGCGGGCGAGCCCGGGCGGGTCGAGCGGGTCGGACCGCTGGTGCCGCTCGGCCGGGCGGGGGAGCCGCACGAGGTCGCCGACGCGATCTCGTGGCTGATGAGCGACGAGGCGTCCTACGTCACCGGGACGACGCTGCGCGTGGCAGGAGGCCGCTGACATGACCGGCACGATCACCGTCTCCGAGCTGTCCGTGACCGCGGTCAAGGGCTTCGGACTGACCCATCCCGACCGGGTCGAGGTCGAGACGTCGGGCGCGGTCGGCGACCGCGACTTCTTCCTCGTCGACGACGCGGACCGGCTCTGGTCGGTCACCGGCCACGGTGACCTGCTCGGCCACTGGACGGGCTTCGACCGCGACTCCGGTGTGCTGACGCTGGGCCGCGGCGAGGACGTCGTGCTCAGCGTGCGCGTCGAGCGGGGCGAGCCGATCCACGCGCACCTGTGGGGCGACCGCTACCAGGACGGCCACGTCGTCACCGGCCCGTGGCAGGACCTGATCTCCGGTCTCGCGGGCGACCGGGTGCGGCTGGTCTGGGCGGACACGCCGTCCGGCGGCGTCGACGTCGAGCCGGTCACCCTGGTCTCGCGCAGCTCGGTGGCCGCGGTCGGCGCCGAGCGCGACGGTGCGCCGCTCGACCCGCGCCGCTTCCGGATGCTGCTCACCCTCGACGGCGCCGAGCCGTGGACCGAGGAGTCCTGGGCCGGCCGGGAGATCGAGGTGGGCGGGGCCGTGCTCCGCGTCGGCGGCGAGGTGCCGCGCTGCGCCGCGGTCCAGCGCGACCCGCGCGACGGCGGCTCCGCGGTCAAGGCGCTGACGATGATCGCCGACGTCCGCGGGCGGCGGTCCAGCCACGACGGTCAGACGCTCAACATGGGCGTCTACGCGTCCGTCGTACGGCCCGGCCCGATCGCCGTCGGGGACATCGTCACTGCTCGCCAGTGATCCCGGGTTCTCTTGGCAACTCCTGCCGTGGGCCGGGGTGGGAGGCGGTCGTTACGTTCGACGCATGAGGGTCCTGCTCGCGCTCGGCGGCAACGCCATGACGAACGCCGACGGGCGGGCCCGGCCCGAGGACCAGATCGAGGCGGCCCGGGTCGCGATGGCCGCGGTCGCGGACCTGCTCCAGCACGACGTCGACGTCGTCGTCACCCACGGCAACGGCCCGCAGGTCGGCAACCTCCTGGTCAAGAACGAGCTCGCCGCGGCCGTCGTCCCGCCGGTCCCGCTGGACTGGTGCGGGGCGCAGACGCAGGCCACGCTGGGGTTCGTGCTCATGGACGCCCTCGACGCCGAGCTCGGCCGGCGCGGGATCGACCGTCGTACGGCGACGGTCGTGACGCGCACGGTCGTCGACGCCGACGACCCGGGCTTCGCGCGGCCGACCAAGCCGATCGGACGGTTCCTCTCGGCGGAGGAGGCGGCCCTGCTCGTCGAGCACGGCGAGACCTGGGAGGACCGGGGCGCGAAGGGCTGGCGGCGGGTGGTCGCCTCGCCCGAGCCGCTGCGGATCGTCGACGCCCCGGCCGCGCAGGCGCTGGTCGACGCCGGCTTCGTGGTGATCGCCAACGGCGGCGGCGGCATCCCGGTCGTCGCCGAGCCCGACGGCTCGCTGCACGGCGTCGAGGCGGTCATCGACAAGGACCTCGGCGCGGCCCTGCTCGCCGGCTCGGTGGACGCCGACGTGCTCGTCATCGGCACCGACGTCCCGCACGCGGTGCTCCACTACGGCACCCCCGAGGCCCGCGACGTGGGGGTGGTGACCGTCGCCGAGATGCGCGCGTACGCCGCCGACGGCCACTTCGCCAGCGGCTCCATGGGCCCCAAGGTCGAGGCGGCCTGCCGCTTCGTCGAGCAGGGCGGCGCGCGCGCCGTGATCACCGACCTCGCCCACCTCGCCGACGCCGTCACCGGCGCGTCCGGCACCGTCGTCGTACCCAACTAGGTCCCACTAGGTAAGGAAGAGCCATGCCCAGCGCCATCGAAGTCCGCAAGGTCCCGATCCACTCCGTCGCCGACGCCAGCGAGCTCGCGAAGCTCATCGACGACGGGGTCATGGAGGCCTCGCGCGTCATCGCGATCATCGGCAAGACCGAGGGCAACGGTGGCGTCAACGACTACACCCGGATCATCGCCGACCGCGCCTTCCGCGAGGTGCTGGTCGAGAAGGGCGCGGACGCCGACGCGGTCAAGCAGGTCCCGATCGTGTGGTCCGGCGGCACCGACGGCGTGATCAGTCCCCACGCCACGATCTTCGCGACCATCGACGCCGAGCCGACCGACGAGCCGCGGCTGACCGTCGGCTTCGCGATGAGCGAGCAGCTCCTGCCCGAGGACATCGGCCGCACCGCGATGATCACCAAGGTCGCCGACGCGGTGAAGGTCGCGATGGAGCGGGCCGGCATCACCGACCCGGCCGACGTCCACTACGTGCAGACCAAGACCCCGCTGCTGACGGTGCACACCATCCGCGACGCCAAGTCCCGCGGCAAGACCGTGTGGACCGAGCACACCCACGAGTCGATGGACCTCTCCAACGGCTGCACCGCACTCGGCATCGCCGTCGCCCTCGGCGAGATCGAGATGCCGACCGACGAGGACGTCATGCACGACCGCTCGCTCTACAGCTCGGTCGCGTCCTGCTCCTCGGGCGTCGAGCTCGACCAGGCCCAGGTGGTCGTGGTCGGCAACGCGCCCGGTGTCGGCGGTCGCTACCGGATCGGCCACTCGGTGATGGAGGACGCCCTCGACGCCGACGGCATCTGGGCCGCCATCAAGGACGCCGGCCTCGACCTCCCCGAGCGCCCGCACACCTCGGACCTCGACGGCCGCCTGGTCAACGTCTTCCTCAAGTGCGAGGTGTCCCAGGACGGCGTCGTCCGCGGTCGGCGCAACGCGATGCTGGACGACTCCGACGTCCACTGGCACCGCCAGATCAAGTCCGCCGTCGGCGGCGTCACCGCCGCCGTCACCGGCGACCCGGCCGTCTTCGTCTCGGTCTCCGCCGCCCATCAGGGCCCCGACGGCGGCGGCCCGGTCGCCGCGATCGTCGACCTGGGCTGAGGCGCCGTCTGCAGGGATACCCGGTCGACCGGGTATCCCTGCGCCTGACAGCCGTTGCAACGGCTGTCAGGCGTCAGGACTCCCTGGCCAGTCGCCGCATTCCGCCCAGCGAAACCCGCGACGCGCGACCGCTTGACCCCCGCGCCAGACTCGGCGCATGACGCTCCTCGACGCGCAGACCTGGACCGGCAAGATCCTCCTCGACGGGTGGGTCGACGGGGGCGGGGGCACCGCGCCGAGCATCGAGCCGGCGACCGGCGAGGTCCTCGGCACGTACGGCGTGGCCAGCGCCGACGACGTACGCCGGGCCGCGACCCGGGCCGCGGAGGCCCAGCGGGAGTGGGCCGCGAGGAAGCCCGAGGAGCGCGCGGCGGTGCTCCGCAAGGCCGGCGAGCTCTTCGAGGAGCACGCCGAGGAGATCCAGGGCTGGATCGTCCGCGAGTCCGGCGGCATCCCGCCGAAGGCCGGGCTCGAGACCCACATCGCCGCGGGCGAGTGCTTCGAGGCCGCCGCGCTGCCGACCCACCCCGCCGGCGACGTGCTCGCCACCAACGAGGACCGCTGGTCCTTCGCCCGGCGCCGCCCGGTCGGCGTGGTCAGCGTGATCGCGCCCTTCAACTTCCCCCTCATCCTCAGCATCCGCGCCGTCGCGCCGGCCCTCGCGGTGGGCAACGCCGTGCTCCTCAAGCCGGACCCGCGCACGGCGGTCTGCGGCGGCGTCGTCCTGGCCCGCGTCTTCGAGGAGGCCGGCCTGCCCGCCGGGCTGCTCTCCCTGCTCCCCGGAGGGGGCGAGATCGGCGCGGCCGTGGTCGAGGCGCCTGAGGTGAGCGTCATCGCCTTCACCGGCTCCACCGCCGCCGGCCGCAAGGTCGGCGAGACCGCGTCGCGGCTGCTCAAGCGCGCCCACCTCGAGCTCGGCGGCAACAACGCCCTCGTCGTGCTGCCCGGCACGGACGTCGCCAAGGCCGCGAGCGCCGGCGCGTTCGGCGCGTTCATGCACCAGGGCCAGATCTGCATGACCTCGGGCCGCCACATCGTGCACGCCTCGCTCTACGAGGAGTACGTCGCCGCCCTCGCCGAGAAGGCGCAGCACCTGCCGGTCGGCGACCCGAAGTCCGGCACGGTCGCCCTGGGCCCGATCATCGACGAGAAGCAGCTCAAGCGCGTCGACGGCATCGTCCAGGACGCCGTCCAGCACGGCGCCCGGCTGCTCGCCGGCGGCACCAACGACGGCCCCTACTACCAGCCGACCGTGCTCGCGGACGTCGCGCTCGACAACCCCGCCTGGACCGAGGAGATCTTCGGCCCGGTCGCCCCGGTCGTGAGGTACGAGACGCTCGAGGAGGCAGCCGCCCTCGTCGACGGCACCGACTACGCCCTCTCCGTCGGCATCCTCGGCGAGGTCGGCGAGGCGATGCGCCTGGCCGACCTGGTCACCTCCGGCAAGATCCACATCAACGAGCAGACGGTCTCCGACGAGGCCCAGGCACCCTTCGGCGGCTTCAAGGCCTCCGGCAACGGCTCCCGGATCGGCGGCGCCGCGGCCAACCTCGACGCCTTCACCGAGATCCAGTGGCTCACCATGCGACCCGACGTCGCGCCGTACCCCTTCTAGATCGCGCTAGACGAAGTCGAAGAGCCGCTCGCCCGGCCCCGGCACGCCCGTCGGGCCGGGCCAGCGGTGCACGCCGACCCGGAAGCCGGCGTCGTCGTCGGCGATCAGCGTGACCGCCTCGAAGCCGGCGTCGGCGAAGAAGCCGCGCACCAGCTCGGCCGGGTCGCCGTCGTACGCCGTGGGGTCCTCCGACACCCGGCTGCCCCGCGTCCAGATCACGTGGGCGCCGGAGGTGAGCAGCGAGGGCAGCGCGGCGACGGTGCGGGCGATGTCGTCGTCGACGACGTTGCCGAAGACCCCGCAGGCGAGGAACACGTCGGCCGGGCAGGCGTCGGCGTACGACGCGGTCGTGCCGGCGTCGGCCGTGCGCACCTCGATCCCACCCGGTGCCACGGCGCGGGCTCGGGCGGACAGCTCGGGATCGAGCTCGACGAGCACCCCGGTCACCTCGACGTCGGAGGCGTCGAGGACGGGCAGCGTGTCGCGCCCGTCGCCGGCGCAGACGGAGACCAGCCGCACCGGGCCGCTCGCCGCGTCGAGCACGCCCTGCAGCGCGCCCCGGACCGTCGCGAGGCGTCGGGACAGACCGGAGTCGGGGTCGTCGTAGGCGCGGTACCAGGCGTGCCAGTCGCGGGTCATGCGTCCAGGGTGTCCAGCCAGTCGCGGATCGATGCGTCGTGCTGCCCGAGGGTCGGCGGCGCGAGGTGCTCGGAGCGGCCGCCGGAGAAGGGCTGGTCGTCGAAGCGGATCGGTGAGCCGGGGAGCTGCAGCGACCCCTTGGTCGCGTGCTCGACGTCGAGCAGCAGCCCCTGCGAGCGCACCTGGTCCCACGTGTAGACGTCGTCCATCGAGCGCACCTTGCCCGACGGCACCCCGGCGTCGGCCAGGAGCGCGAGCCAGTGCTCGGCCGGCTCGGCGGCGAAGGTTGCCTCCATCCGCGCGGTCAGCGCGGCCCGGTTGGCCACTCGCAGCGCGTTGCTCGCGAAGTCCGCCTCGGCCGGGTCCCAGCCGAAGGCGCCGCAGAGCAGGCGCCAGAGGTTATCGGAGCCGCACGCGATCTGGATCGGCGCGGAGCCGGTCGCGAACATGCCGTACGGCGCGATCGACGGATGGTGGTCGCCGGCCAGCCCCGGCACCTCACCGGCGATGGTCCAGCGGGTGCCCTGGTAGGCGTGCACTCCCACCATGCCCGCGAGCAGGGAGGTGCGGACGACACGGCCGCGGCCGGTCGTCGACCGCTCGTGGAGCGCGGCGAGCACGCCGTAGGCGCCGTACATCCCGGCGATCAGGTCCGCGATCGGCACCCCGACCTTGGTCGGCTGCTCGGTGCCGGTGATCGACATCAGCCCGCCCTCGCCCTGCGCGATCTGGTCGTAGCCCGACCGCGACGCCTCCGGTCCGTCGTGGCCGAAGCCGGTGATCGACAGGACGATCAGGCGCGGGTTGAGCTCGTGCAGCCGCTCGACGGAGAAGCCGAGGCGGTCGAGCACGCCGACCCGGAAGTTCTCCATCAGCACATCCGCCTGCTCGACCAGCCGCGCGAGCACGTCGCGGTCGGCCTCGGTCTTGAGGTCGAGGACCAGCGACTCCTTGTTGCGGTTGGCCGACATGAAGTACGTCGACTCGCGGTCCTCGCCGTCGCCGAGGAAGGGCGGGCCCCAGCCGCGGGAGTCGTCACCCGCGGGGGACTCCACCTTGATCACGCGCGCGCCCATGTCACCGAGCATCATCGCGGCGTGCGGCCCCGCGAGCGCGCGGGTCAGGTCGAGCACGAGCAGGTCGGAGAGCGGTCCTTCACCCATGCCGGCACGCTATCGAGCGCGACCGACAGGACCTACGGCGAGACGTGCCAAGTCGGACCGTCAGGATTGAGCGACATGCTCGCGCTCGCGCACGTCAGGCACGCTCGCGCACGTCAGGACTGCCACATCCACTCCATCTCGGTGACGGTGCGGTCCTTCGTCTCCTGGCCGGCCAGCAGCTGGACGACGTGCAGGGCGAGGTCGACGCCGGCCGACACCCCGGCCGAGGTGAGGATCGTGTCGCTGCTGCGCACGAAGCGTTGCCCGCGCACCACCTTGGTCGTCGGCGAGAGCCGCGCCAGCTCGTCGTACGCGTCGTGGTGGGTCGTGGCCGACACCCGCTCGAGCAGCCCGGCGGCCGCGAGCACGAGCGACCCGGTGCACACCGACAGCAGCAGCTCGACCTCCGCGGCGCGGTCCTGGAGCCACGTCAGCACCCGCTCGTCCTTCAGCAGCGCCCGGGTGCCGAAGCCACCCGGCACCACGACGAGGTCGGGGATCGGGGCGTCGTCGAGGGAGTACGTCGGCAGCACGGTGAAGCCGCCCCGGCCGACCGCCGGATCACCGGTCACGCCGACCGAGAAGACCGAGAACGGCGCGCCGTCACCCAGCTCCCCGGCCACGTTGAACACCTCGTAGGGCCCGGCGAAGTCGAGCACCTCCATGTCGTCGAAGGCGAGGATCGCCACAGTCCGCTGACTCACGGGGTCCATTGTCGGGCCCTGTCGGCGCCGGGTGGTCGAATAGCCACATGACGGCGAGCCCGACGACCTTCCGCCTGGTGCGGGGCGCGTCGTCGGTCACGGTGCCCGAGCTCGACGACCACCAGCGCCGCGTCGTCGACCACCCGGGCGGACCGCTGCTCGTGCTCGCCGGTCCGGGCACCGGCAAGACCACGACCCTGGTCGAGGCGATCGTGGACCGGGTCGAGACCCGCGGTGCGCGGCCCGACGAGGTGCTCGCCCTCACCTTCTCCCGCAAGGCCGCCGAGCAGCTCCGCGACCGGGTCACGGCACGCCTCGGCCGCACCATGTCGACCTCGCTGAGCTCGACCTTCCACTCCTTCGCCTACGGCCTGGTCCGGCGCTACGCGCCCGCCGAGCTGTACGCCGCGCCGCTGCGACTGCTCTCCGCGCCCGAGCAGGACGTCGTGCTCCAGGAGCTGCTGACCGACCACCCGGAGTCGGTGCGCTGGCCCGACGCCCTCCGCGCGGCCGTCGGCACCCGCGGCTTCGCCCGCGAGGTGCACGCCGTGCTCTCCCGCGCCCGCGAGCGCGGCCTCGACCCCGACGACCTGGTCGCGCTGGGCCGGGCCGAGCACGTTCCCGAGCTGGTCGCCGCGGGCCTCTTCCTCGACCAGTACCTCGACGTCCTGGGCTCCCAGGCCGCGATCGACTACCCCGACCTGATCGCGCGCGGCGTCATCGAGGCGCAGCGGCACCAGGCGGAGCTGCGCGCCCAGTTCACCCACGTCTTCGTGGACGAGTACCAAGACACCGACCCGAGCCAGGTGGCGCTGCTGCGAGCCCTGGCCGGCGACGGCCGCAACCTCACCGTGGTCGGCGACCCCGACCAGTCGATCTACGGCTTCCGGGGCGCCGACGTGCGCGGCATCCTCGACTTCCCCGACCAGTTCCGCACCGCCGAGGGCGAGCCGGCGACGGTGGTCGCGCTCGGCACGACCCGGCGCTTCGGGTCCCGGCTGCTGCGCGCGTCCCGCACGGTCGCCGCGTCGATCGGCATCAGCGGCGCGATCCCGCACCAGGCATGGGACTCCTTCCGCAACCCCCAGGCGGCGGCCCACGAGCTCGGACCCGGGTCGGTCGAGGTGCTCACCTTCGACACCGCCCGCGCCGAGACCGAGCACGTCGCCGACCTCCTCCGCCGCGCCCACCTCGAGGACGGCGTGCGCTGGTCGGACATGGCGGTGCTGGTGCGGTCGGGCCGGTCCAGCATCCCCGCGCTGCGCCGCTCGCTGACCGCCGCCGGCGTCCCCGTCGAGGTCGCCAGCGACGAGACGCCCCTGGTCCGCGAGCCGGCCGTGCTGCCGCTCCTCGGCGCGCTCGCGGTCGTCGTCGATGCCGAGGTCCAGGACCCGGCGGCCTCCGACTTCGTGGGCGCCGATCGCGCGGAGGCGCTGCTGACCTCCCCGCTCGGCGGGCTCGACGCCACCGACGTGCGCGCCCTCACCCGCGCCCTCCGGGCCCGCGAGCCCGAGGCCGCGCCGCGTGCGCTGGTCCGGCGTGCCGTGCTCGACCCGGCCGCGCTGGACGGAGTCGAGGGCGAGCCCGCCCGTCGTGCCCGCCGGCTCGCGGACCTGGTCGCCCGGGCCCGCCGCGAGGCCGCGGACGGGGCCACCGCCGAGGAGGTGCTCTGGACGCTCTGGGACGCCTCGGACTGGCCGCGGCGGCTGCGCCAGGCCACCCAGTCCGGTGGCCCCGGCGCGCGACTGGCCCACCGCGACCTCGACGCGATCTGTGCCCTCTTCGAGATCGCCGCGCGCACCGAGGAGCAGCGCGGCCACACCAGCATCGGCGCCTTCCTCGGCACCCTGCGGGCACAGGAGATCCCGGCCGACACGCTCGCTGACCGCGGCGTGCGCGGCGACGCCGTCCGGCTGCTCACTGCCCACCGGTCCAAGGGCCTGGAGTGGCGGCTGGTCGTCGTCGCCCACGTGCAGGAGGGTGCCTGGCCCGACCTGCGCCGCCGCGACTCGCTGCTCGGCGCCGACCGCATCGGCGCCGACGGGCTGCTGCCGCCGCTCACCCGGGGCGCCATGCTCGCCGAGGAGCGCCGGCTCTTCTACGTCGCCGCCACGCGGGCCCGGCAGCGCCTCGTCGTCACCGCCGTCCGCTCGCCCGACGACGAGGGCGAGCAGCCCTCGCGGTTCCTCTCCGAGCTCGGCCGCGACGCCGAGCACCGGGTCGGCCGGCCGCACCGACCGCTGTCGATGGCCGGCCTGGTGGCCGAGCTCCGCCGTACCCTCGCCGACCCCGACCAGCCCGAGCCGCTGCGCCGGGCCGCGGCCCGCCGGCTCCGGATGCTGGCCGACACCGACCTGCACGGCCGCCCACTCGCCCCGGCGGCCGACCCGGCGAGCTGGTGGGGGCTGCGCGCCCCGACCCGGTCCGAGCGACCGGTCCGGCCCGACGACGCCCCGCTCACCATCTCGGCGAGCACGCTGGAGGGCCTGCTCACCTGTCCCGCGCAGTGGTTCCTCCAGCGCGAGGCCGGGGGAGAGGTGGTCAGCTCGGCCAGTCAGGGCTTCGGCAAGGTCGTGCACGCGATCGCGGAGCGGGTCGCGTCCGGCGAGCTCGCCTCCGGCGACCCGATGCCGGAGCTGATGGCCCTGGTCGACGAGGTCTGGGGCCGCATGGAGTTCCGCACCCCGTGGTCGTCGGCCCGGGAGCGCGAGGCGGTCGAGGCCGCCCTGCTGCGCTTCCTGCTCTGGCACCGCCGGCCCGGCGCGCGCACCGTCATCGACACCGAGCCCCGGCTCCAGGCCCAGGTCACCCTGCCCGACGGCCAGGTGGTCCGGCTGCACGGCTACGCCGACCGCCTCGAGCTCGACGAGGACGGCCACGTGGTCGTGGTCGACCTCAAGACCGGCAAGTACGCCCCCACCGGCCCCGAGGTCGAGCGCCACTCCCAGCTCGGCCTCTACCAGCTCGCCGTCGACAGCGGCGCCGCCGACGAGCTGGTCGGCCGACCCGTCACGTCCGGAGGCGCGGAGTTGGTGCAGCTGCGGCTCGGCGACGAGCTGCCGAAGGTCCAGCACCAGGCACCCGTCTCCGGCGACGGGCCGCGGCTGGTCGAGCTCCAGCTGTCCCAGGCGGCGGCGGCGCTGCGCGACGAGGAGTTCGTCGCGCGGCCCGGCACCCACTGCGACCGCTGCACCTTCTGGGCGGTCTGCCCGGCCAAGTCGTCCGGGACGGTGCTGTCGTGAGGACCATCGACACCCCGGAGCAGCTGCGCGAGGTGCTCGGCGCCGACTTCACCTTCAGCGACCAGCAGTTCGCCGCGATCACCGCCCCGCTCGAGCCCGCGGTCGTGATCGCCGGCGCCGGCTCCGGCAAGACCACCGTGATGGCCGCCCGCGTGGTCTGGCTGGTCGCCACCGGCCGGGTCCGGCCCGACCAGGTGCTCGGCCTGACCTTCACCACCAAGGCGACCGCGGAGCTGCAGCAGCGGATCCGCGAGAGCCTGCGCCAGGCCGGGCTGCTGCCCGACCGCAGCCGGCCCCTCGACGAGGACGAGGAGGAGATCGAGGAGCCGACGGTCGCGACCTACCACTCCTACGCCTCGGCGCTGCTGACCGAGCACGGACTGCGGATCGGCCACGAGCCCGACACCCGCCTGATCGCCGACGCCAGCCGCTACCAGCTCGCGGCCCGCGCCGTGCAGCGCTACTCCGCGCCGGTGCAGAAGCTCAGCGACTCACCGAGCCACGTCGTCCAGTACCTCCTCTCCCTCGACGCCGAGATGAGCGAGCACCTCGTGCAGCCCGAGCACGTGCGGACGTACGACGCCGCCGAGCGGCCGCGCTTCGAGGAGGGGATGGCCACCGAGCACCGCAAGACCTACCGCGAGCGCAACGAGAAGGCGATCCTCGCGATCGACCGGCGCGCCGAGCTGCTCGGCCTGGTCGAGTCCTACCGCGGCCTCAAGGCACACCTCGGGCTGATGGACTTCTCCGACCAGATCGCGCTCGCGGCCCGGCTCGCCCAGGAGTGCCCCGAGGTCGGCGAGGCCGAGCGGGAGAAGTTCCGCATCGTGCTCCTCGACGAGTACCAGGACACCTCGGTCGCGCAGGCGCTGATGCTCTCGCGGCTCTTCGGCGGCGGCCACCCGGTGACCGCTGTCGGCGACCCCAACCAGGCGATCTACGGCTGGCGTGGGGCGTCGGTCTCCAACATCCTCGAGTTCGCCGCCGACTTCCCGGCCGCCGACGGCAGCGCCACGACCTACCCGCTCACCGTCAACCGGCGCTCGGACGAGCGGATCCTCGCGACCGCCAACCACCTCGCCGCCCCGCTCTACGCCGAGCGTCCCGACCTGCTGCCGCTCGAGCCCAAGCCCGGTGCCGCCCCGGGTGAGGTGCGGGCGATCGTCCACGAGACGGACGTCGATGAGCTCGCCTGGCTGGCCGAGCGGGTGATCGAGACCCACGCCGCGATCGCGGCCCGCGAGGACAAGCCGGCGTGGAAGGAGATCGGCGTCCTCACCCGCGACAACGCGACGGCCGCTGCGGTCTTCGACGCGCTGAGCGACCGGGAGGTCCCGGTGGAGATCGTCGGCCTCAAGGGCCTGCTCCGGCTGCCCGAGGTGGCCGAGGTCGTCGCTACCCTCACCCTCGTCCAGGACGTCACCGCCAACGCCGCGCTGCTGACCCTGCTGGCCGGACCGCGCTGGGCGATCGGACCGCGCGACCTCGCGCTCCTGGGCCGGCGCGCCCGCGAGCTCGCCGGCGCGACCGGCGGCGGGGCGACGTACTCCGACATCGAGGCGCAGCTGCGTGCCGCCGTGGAGGGCGCGGACCCGACCGAGATCCCGTCGCTGTGCGACGCCCTCGAGGACCCGGGCGAGGCCGACTACTCCGCCGACGCCCTCGCGCGCTTCCGGCTGCTGGCCGACGAGCTCCGGAGGCTGCGCACCGCGATCGGCGAGCCGATCCTCGACCTGGTCCGCCGGATCGTCGACACGACCGGCATCGACGTCGAGCTCGCCTCCTCGGTCAGCCCGGCCGCGGCCGCGCGCCGCGAGAACCTCGACCTCTTCGTCCAGGCGGTCGCGGAGTTCCAGGCCGTCGACGGCCAGGTCACGCTCGCCGCGCTGCTGGCCTGGCTGGAGGCCGAGGACGAGTTCGGGCAGGGGCTCGACGTCGCGACGCCGTCGGAGGCCGACTCGGTCAAGCTGCTGACCGTCCACCGCGCCAAGGGCCTGGAGTGGGACGCGGTCTTCCTGGTCGGCGTGACCGACCAGAAGTTCCCGACCAACCGAGGCCGGTCGAGCTGGCTGACCGTGCCGTTCGTGATGCCGGCGGCGCTGCGCGGCGACGCCCGCGACCTCCCGCAGCTCGGCGGCCACACCCCCGACGACATCGCCGCGCGGGCCAAGGCCGCCAAGGAGCACGAGGCCATGGAGGAGCTGCGGCTCGGGTACGTCGCCTGGACCCGCGCCCGGCACCAGATGTTCGTGTCGGGCTGGCGGTGGACGGCCTCGCGCAAGGGCGGGCTCGGCCCCTCGTCCTACCTCGTCCGGACCCGGGAGGCGATGGCCGCCTGGGGCGGCGAGCCCGACGAGTGGCGCGAGCCGGTCGCGAAGGGCGAGCCCCACCCCTTCGCCGAGGCCTCGCCCGACCTGCCGTGGCCGATCTCCCACCACACGCCCGAGGTGGACCGCCGGCGGGAGGCCGCGACCTGGGTGCGTGACGCCGACCCGACCGTGCCGGACGCCGTCGAGGACATGCTGCTGCTCGACCGGATCCAGCAGTGGGACGACGAGATCGTCCGGCTGCTCGAGGAGGCGACCCGCGACCACGCGCCCGACGTCGCCGTACCCCTGCCGTCCAGCCTGTCCGCGACGTCGCTCGCGCGGTTGCGTGACGACCCGGAGGAGTTCGCGCGCGACCTGGCCCGACCGATGCCGCGACCGCCGTCGTCGGCCGCCCGCTTCGGCACCCGCTTCCACGCCTGGGTCGAGGCGCGCTTCGGCCAGCAGCTGCTGCTCGACCCCGACGACCTGCCGGGCCGCGGTGACGCCGAGGTCGACGACGACGCCGACCTCCGCGAGCTGGTGAAGCGCTTCGAGGACGGCCCCTTCGGCGACCGGGTGCCGGCCGCGATCGAGCCGTCCTTCGCGCTGGTCCTCCGCGACCAGGTCGTGCGCGGCCGGATCGACGCCGTCTACGTCGAGCCCGACGGCACCCACCTGCTCGTCGACTGGAAGACCAACCGGTCGATCAGCGCGGACCCGCTCCAGCTGGCGATCTACCGGGTGGCGTGGGCCGAGCTGCACGGCCTGCCCCCCGAGTCCGTTCGGGCCGCCTTCTACTACGTGCGCACCGGCGACCTCGTCGAGCCCGACGACCTGCCCGACCGTCAGGCGCTCGAGGCCCTGCTCCTCTGATCGAGCCGGCGGGCGACGCCGGCCGCCGCGGCGCGCCCGGCCCGGTTGGCGCCGATCGTGCTGGCCGAGGGGCCGTAGCCGACCAGCTGCACGCGCGGGTCCGCGACCGCGGTGGTCCCGGCGTGGTCGAGCTGGATGCCGCCCTGCTCGGAGCGCAGGTGCAGCGGCGCGAGGTGCGCGATCGCCGGGCGGAAGCCCGTCGCCCACAGGATCGTGTCCGCCGACCACGAGGTGCCGTCGGGCATCCGGACGCCGTCCGGCTCGATCACGGTGAACATCGGGTGGCGCTCGTAGGCGCCCAGCCGCTCCGCCTCCCGCTCCTGCTCGCGCAGCGCGAGCCCGGTGACGCTGACCACGCTGCGGGGCGGCAGGCCCCGGCGTACCCGGTCCTCGACCAGCGCCACGGCCGCACGTCCGGCCTCGGGCGTGAAGTCGTCGGTGCGCCACACCGGCGCGCGCCGGGTCACCCAGAGCGTGTCGGCGGCGACCGGTGCGATCTCGCCGAGCAGCTGGACGGCGGAGGCGCCGCCGCCGACGACCACCACACGCCGGCCACGGAAGTGGTCCGGGCCGGGGTAGCCCGCCGTGTGCAGCTGCTCGCCGCGGAAGGTCCCGATGCCGGGGTAGTGCGGCACGTAGGGCTGCGTCCAGGTGCCGGTCGCGTTGACGATCGTGCGGGTCGTCCAGCTCCGGTCGCCGGCGTGCACGACGAGCAGGCTCTGCCCGTCCTCGGGCAACACGGACTCCACGCGGTCGACCCGCACCGGCCGCAGCACCGCCAGGTCGTGGGCGCGCTCGTAGGAGCCGAAGTACGCCGGCACCACGACGTTCGCGCGGCCCGCCGCATCGGTGGGGGAGTCGGAGTCGGGCAGCGCCGCGATCCCGTGCACGTCGTGCATCGTCAGCGAGTCCCACCGGTGCTGCCACGCGCCGCCGGGCGCGTCGTCCGCGTCCAGCACGACGTGGCTGATCCCGCGCCGCTTCAGGTGGTACGCCGCCGACAGCCCGGCCTGGCCGGCACCGATGACCACCGCGTCGTAGACCTCCACGCCGGGTCAACGCCGGCAGGAGGGTGCTTAGTCCTGGGCGGTGCCCGCTGTGAGCGCGATCTCCACCATCGCGCCGAAGGTCTCCTGCCGCTCCAGGGCGGAGGTCTCCTCGCCGGTGACGAGGTGGTCGGACACGGTGCAGACGGCGAGGGCGCGGCGGCCGTGGCGGGCGGCGATCGTGTAGAGCGCGCTCGCCTCCATCTCGACGGCGAGGGCGCCGTGCTCGACCATCCGGGCGGTCAGCTCGGGACGGGTCGGGTAGAAGGAGTCGCTGCTGTAGATCAGCCCGACGTGCACCCCCTCGTCCCCGGCGCGCGCGATCGCGGCGTCGTACGCCGCGCACAGCAGGCCGAAGTCGGCGACCGGGGCGTAGTCGAGGCCCTCGAAGGTGATCCGGTTCATCGAGGAGTCGGTGCAGGCGCCGGAGGCGATCACGAGGTCGCGGATGCCGACCTTCTCCGTCATGCCGCCGCAGGACCCCACCCGGATCACCGACTGCACGTCGTACTCGCGGAAGAGCTCGTTGGCGTAGATCGCCAGCGACGGCTGGCCCATGCCGGAGCCCTGGACCGAGACGCGGTGGCCCTGCCAGGTGCCGGTGTAGCCGTACATCCCGCGCACCTCGGTGTAGCAGCGGGCGTCCTCGAGGAACGTCTCCGCGATCCACCGCGCACGCAGCGGGTCGCCGGGCATGAGGACGAGTGGGGCGATGTCGCCGGGCTGGGCGCCGATGTGCGTGCTCACCCCGTCGACCCTAGAGCTAGTCCCGCGGGTGGAAAGTATCTGGATGGTTGGCGTCTTCAGGGTGCGTGCATCGCAAGGCGGCGTCGCGCCGGGCTACCGGGCGTAACTCCAGCGATGCCAACGCAGCGAGGTGGGTGCCATGGTGGCGTGAACCGTCCAACGACTTTTCGCCCGCGGGACTAGCCTCGGCCGCGTGACGTATCAGCACGAGCGCTTGTCCGCGAACGCCCACGACCGCTCCGGCGCCCACCGTGCGGACGACGCCTGGCTGGCCGAGCGGTGGGCCGACGAGCGCAGCCGGGTGCTGGTCGTCTCCGGCACCCGGATCAAGCCGGTCGACGGCGTCATCTCGTGGGTGTCGCCGGCCGAGGCCCCCGACGGCCTGCGCGTGCTGCTGGGCGAGCAGGACGGGCGCGCGTGGTTCGCGGTCGTCGTCGACGCCGACGTCGCGCGGGCCGACCAGGGGGAGTGGGCGCCGCTGCGCGGCCTGCTGCCCTTCCTCGCGGACGACGCGCTTGCCGGGGCGCCCCTGGTCTTCCACGCCCTCGGGCTGGCCGAGTGGCTGTGGGTGACGCGCTTCTGCCCGCGCTGCGGCGAGCCGCTGCAGCCGCGGTCGTCGGGCCACGAGCTCGCCTGCGTCAACGGGCACGTGCAGTTCCCCCGCACCGACCCGGCGGTGATCATGGTCGTCACCTCGGGCGAGCCCGGGTCCGCCGACGAGCGCTGCCTCCTGGGCCGGCAGGCGGTCTGGCCCGAGGGCCGCTACTCCACGCTCGCCGGCTTCTGCGAGCCGGGCGAGACGCTCGAGGACGCCGTACGCCGCGAGGTGCAGGAGGAGTCCGGCGTCGTCGTCGGCGAGGTCGAGTACTTCGGCAACCAGCCCTGGCCGCTGCCCGCGAGCCTGATGCTCGGCTTCATCGGCCGGGCGGTCACCACCGACATCACCGTCGACGACCACGAGCTCGAGGACGCGCGCTGGTTCACCCGCGCCGAGATGAAGGAGCTGGCCGAGGCCGGCACGCTCCTGCTCCCGCGCGGCGTCTCGATCAGCCGGTCGCTGGTCGAGCACTGGTACGGCGGGGAGCTCCCCGGCAGCTGGTGAGGCGCGCCGGCCGGGGTGGTCAGCCGAAACCTGCCGACTCGCCGTGCCGGCATCCGCGTGTCGGCGGGTCTCCCCGGGCAGCCGGGGAAACCCGCCCACGGACGCCTCAGGCGGTCGCGAGCTCCTCGAGCTTCGCCTTCACCTGGATGAGCGACGGGTTGGTCTGGGCGGTGCCGTCGGCGTACACCAACGTCGGGACCGTCTGGTTGCCGTTGTTGGCGGACTCGACGACCTCGGCGGCGGCCGGGTCCTGCTCGATGTCGACCACGTCGTAGGTGATGCCCTCACGGTCCAGCTGGCTCTTCAGCCGGTGGCAGTAGCCGCACCAGGGGGTGGTGTACATGGTGAAGGAACCGCTCATCTCGGACTGTCGCCTCCGGCGTCTAGGGTGTGGATCGTCCACCGGATCCAACCATCCGACCCCAGGAGTTGTTCCCCCGCATGCCCGGTCCCGACCTGCTCGCCGCGCTCGACCCGGAGCAGCGCCGGGTCGCGGAGGCGCTGCGGGGTCCGGTGCGGGTGCTGGCCGGCGCCGGCACCGGCAAGACCCGGGCGATCACCCACCGGATCGCGCACGGCGTGGCCACCGGCGTCTACGCCCCGACCGAGGTCCTGGCCGTCACCTTCACCACCCGCGCCGCCGGTGAGATGAGGGGCCGCCTGCGGGTCCTCGGCGCGGGCGGGGTCCAGGCGCGCACGTTCCACTCGGCCGCGTTGCGCCAGCTGCGCTACTTCTGGCCGCGCGTGCACGGCACCGAGCTGCCGACGCTCACCGAGTCCAAGATCGGCCTGCTCGCCTCCGCCGCCCGGCGGCAGCGGCTCCAGGCCGACCAGGCGCTGCTGCGCGACCTGGCCTCGGAGGTCGAGTGGGCCAAGGTCAGCAACGTCCACCCCGACGACTACGCCCGGATCGCCCGGGGTCGCGGGCGGTCGGTGTCCGGGCAGGACCACGAGACCGTGGCGCGGGTCTTCGCGTCGTACGAGGAGGTCAAGCGCGGCCAGGGCCGGATGGACATGGAGGACGTCCTGCTGCTGACCGCCGGACTCCTCGACGAGGACCCACGGGTCGCCGCGCAGATCCGCCAGCAGTACAAATGGTTCGTCGTCGACGAGTTCCAGGACGTCTCGCCCATCCAGTCGGCCCTCCTCGACCTGTGGCTGGGCGGCCGGGACGAGATCTGCGTGGTCGGCGACCCGGCGCAGACCATCTACTCCTTCGCCGGCGCCGACGCGACCTACCTGCGCGACTTCCCGGCCAAGTTCCCCGGCACCACCTCCATCGACCTGGTCCGCAACTACCGCTCCACGCCCGAGGTCGTCGACGCCGCCAACACGCTCCTCGCGGGCACCATCAGCCAGGGCGTCGAGCTGCGCGCCCAGCGCCCCTCCGGCCCGACCGTCAGCTACACACCCCGCCCCGACGAGGTCGAGGAGGCCGAGGCGGTCGCCGCCCAGGTCCTCCGCCTGCGCGACGCGGGGCGCTCGCTCGGCGAGGTCGCGATCCTCTTCCGCATCAACGCCCAGTCCGAGACGTTCGAGGAGGCGCTCGCCGCCCGCGGCCTCCCGTACGTCGTGCGCGGCGCCGCCCGGTTCTTCGACCGTCCCGAGGTGCGCGAGGCCGTCACCCGCCTGCGCGGCGCGGCCCGCTCCGGAGAGGCCGACGGGACCCCGATGGTCGAGGTCGTCCGCGGGGTGCTGGCCGGGATGGGCTGGACGGCCGAGATGCCGACGACCCGCGGCCAGACCCGGGACAGGTGGGAGTCGTGGGAGGCGCTCGTCGCCCAGGCGACCGACTTCGCCGCCACGGACGGCGCCGACCTCAACGCCTTCGTCGACGACCTCGACCGACGTGCCTCCGAGCAGCACGCGCCGGCCGCCGACGGCGTCACCCTCGCGACCTTCCACGCCGCCAAGGGCCTCGAGTGGGACTCCGTCTTCCTCTGCGGCCTCCAGGACGGCACCCTCCCGATCACCTACGCCGAGAGCCCGGCCGCGATCGAGGAGGAGCGCCGGCTCCTCTACGTCGGCATGACCCGCGCCCGCATCGACCTCGCGCTGTCCTGGTCGGCCGCCCGCAACCCCGGCGGCCGCGCGTCGCGCAAGCCGTCCCGCTTCCTCGACCCGCTCCTGCCCGACGAGGCACGCGCCCAGCGCGACCAGCCGCGCCACCGCAAGATCGCGGGCTGCCGTGAGTGCGGCCGTCCGCTGATGACGGGCGCGGAGAAGAAGCGCGGCCGCTGCGTCGACTGCCCGGCGTCGTACGACGAGGAGCTCTTCGAGCGGCTGCGCGAGTGGCGCAAGGAGCGCGCGAGCGAGGAGAGCGTCCCGGCGTTCGTGGTGTTCACCGACGCCACGCTCCAGCTGATCGCCGAGCACAAGCCGACCACGCCGGAGGCGCTCCTGCGCATCAACGGCATCGGTCGCTCCAAGCTCGAGCGCTACGGCGAGGACGTCCTCGGCGTCGTCAGCTGAGCCCCGCCGGCCCCGCGACCCGGGGTGGCAGAAACTTTCTGAGAAATGGGCAGTAAATCGTTTGCCCATTACTCACCGGAGACGATAGTTTTCTCAGCATTCGCCCGTAACAGCGCACCACGGCCCTGGCAAGGTCGGCGCATGAACTCACCGAAGGAGGTGGCCCTCGTGAACAGCAACCAGATCTGGATGACGGCTGAGACCCCGTCCGACTTCGGCATGCCCACGACCGGCTGCGCCTTCGGCGTGACCACGGCTTCCCGTCGTGCCGCTGTCCAGGGGACCGCTGTGTCCGCTGCCGCCCCGGCCACTGCCACGCTCGTGCGCGAGCGCAAGGCGATCGTCGGTTCCGGCATCGATGGACACCTGGGCCTCGTCCAGTCCTACTTCCCGGGTACCACCGCCTGGAGACCGCCAAGCTGTTGAGAACCAACAGCCACCGGCAGCCTCCAGGCCGCGGAACCCGAACCGGGATCCGCGGCCTTTGTGTTTCTCGGACACAAAGTCTTCCCGGACCGATGAACCGCACCACCCACCGCGATCAGGTCACAAGAAGGAGGTGAAACATGACCATCAGTGAACTCGTCCGCACCGATGGAAGTGCGCCGGAGGCCGTCAGCCTCGGTCAGCTGCACGACCAGGCCGGTCAGGTCGACGACGAGCTGCTGCCCTGCCGGGTCAACAACCCGGAGCTGTGGTTCGCCGAGTCGCCCGCCGACGTGGAGCACGCCAAGAGCCTCTGCTCGGACTGCCCGGTCCAGGCCCTCTGCCTCGACGGTGCGCTCGAGCGCCGGGAGCCCTGGGGCGTCTGGGGAGGCCAGCTCTTCCTCCAGGGCGTGGTGATCCCGCGCAAGCGGCCACGCGGCCGGCCCCGCAAGAACGAAGTCGCTGCCTAGTCCCACCGGTCAGCGTCCCCGCACCATCTCGCACCACCACCTCTTTTCGAGAACGACGTCAAAGGAATCGCCATGACGCACATCCACGAGAACCTGGCTCGCACCCAGGTCGCCGCCCGGCTCGAGGAGGCACAGCAGTGCCGTCCGGGTCGCCAGCTGACCCGCGCGCTCCGCACCGGCCGCCGTGCCGAGCAGCTCGCCCAGCAGGCCCGCCTCGCCATCGCCCGGACGCTGTGACCTCCCGGTCGAGCTAGCGCACCACCGAACCGAAGAAAGTCGATCCGACTCCCATGACCATCACCGTGAACACGAACCCGAACGGACGCACCGACATGAATCTCATGCACGAAAATCTGGCCCGCGCTCAAATGTCCGAGCGCCTGGGAGAGGCGCAGCAGCTCCGGCAGGGCTACCAGCTGGCCCGTGCCCGCCGGCTCAGCCGCAAGGCGGAGCAGGCAGCCCTGCAGGCGCGGCTCGCCCTCGCCCGGGTGCTGTAGGACAGCAGAAGACCTCACCTGATCGCGGGTGACAGCATTCCAACTGAGACCGAGAGCCGGTCCCGACGTAGGTCGTCGGGGCCGGCTCTCGGCGTTCCCGCCGGGGTTAGATTGGCCCCGTGCAGACCTGCGACTTCTGTGGCCGGCAGGAGACCGACGAGGCGAAGACGCTGACGTGGACCACCGCGGTCGAGCGTGGTCGCCAGCGCCTCTACTGCGACGAGTGCTCGCGCACCCACCTGCGGGCGATGGAGGGCAAGCTCGACAGCGAGTGGTGGTGACCGGTCGGGTCAGCCGAGCCCGGCGCGCAGCGCGACCTCGCCGGCGGACGGCCCGATCTCGACGGTGAAGACCCCCGGCTCGCGCACCCAGCCCGCCGTCGTGACGTCCCAGTGCTCGAAGGCCCGTGCCGGCAGCTCGAGGTCGACGCCGACGGTCTGGCCCGGCTCCGCCGACACCCAGGCGTACGCCGCCAGCCACCGCGTCGGCCGGTCCACCCGGCTGTCCGGCCGAGCCAGGTAGGCCTGGACGAGGTGGCGACCGGCCCGCTCGCCGGTGTTGGTCACCGTGACGGCGATGCCGTCGTCGCGGGCGGCGACCGCATCGTAGGACCAGGTCGTGTAGCCCAGCCCGTGGCCGAACCAGTACGCCGGCTCGACCTGGTCGTGCAGGAAGCGCCGGTAGCCGACGTGGATCCCCTCGTCGTAGGCGAGAGCGCCGTCGACGGGCGTCGTCGACGGGAGCGAGCGACCCTCCACGGCCGGCCAGGTGGTCGGCAGCCGGCCGCCGGGCTCGACGCGGCCGGTGAGGACGTCGGCCAGCGCACCGCCGAACTCCTGCCCGGGGAACCACGCGAGCAGGGTGGCGGCCACCTCGTCGCGCCACGGCAGCAGCACCGGTGCCCCGGCGTTGACGACCACGACGGTCTCGGGGCGGGCGGCCGCCACCCGCCGCACCAGCTCGTCCTGGCGTCCCGGGAGCGCCAGGCCGGTGCGGTCGAACCCCTCGCTCTCGACCTCCTCGCTGGTGCCGACGACCACGATGGCCACGTCGGCGGCCGCGGCGTCGGCGACGGCGTGGGCGAGCGAGGCGTCGTCGTCCTCGACCGTGCAGTCCACGGCGAGCTGCAGCGAGACCAGCAGGTCCTCGTCGGGGGTGTGCTCCTTGACGACGTGGACCAGCGACACCCGGACCGACTGGCCGGCCTCGAGGCGGACCGTCGACCACTCCTGCGGCGGCCGCATCAGGCCCTCCACCGGGTCGGCGCCGGGCGGCAGCTCGAGGAGCTCGTCGAAGGCCGGCTTGTCGTCCAGGCGCAGCCGGAACCGGCCGACTCCCGAGGCGCCGATCCGGTAGTCACCGGTCTGGTCGGCGGTGACGACGGTGTCCAGCGCGATCTCGGTGATGAGCGCCGGGTCGACGCCCTCGAAGGCGTTGTTCCAGTTGAACGCCGAGCCCAGCCGGTGGTCGACGCCGAGCACGGCACCCCCGGCGCCCCGGAACTCGACGCGGATCCCGCGCTCCCCGTCGAGGAGTGTCAGGAGCGCGGGATCCGCAGCCGAGACGCGCTCGTGGCCGCGGGCACCGAGGCAGTAGGTCACCTCGACGTCCGGCCCGAGCGCAGCCAGGAGGCCCGCCAGCGGCGACACCGTCGCCGGCGGGAAGACCAGGGCGCTGCCGCCACCGAGGAACCGGGCCTCGCGGGCGTTCGGCCCGATCACCGCGACCCGGCGTACGTCGGGTCGCAGCGGCAGCACGGGAGCCGGGTCGGGGCCGACCGGCTCGTTGCGGACCAGCACGAAGCCGGCCGCGGCGGCGCGTTGGACGAGCGCGTCGCTCTCCTCGTCGGTCCACGGCTCGACCGGCAGTGCGGCCGGACCGTCCGCGAGGGCGCCGACGCGGGAGGCCAGCCGCAGCAGGCGGACCACCTTGTCGTCGACCAGCGCCTCGTCGACCCGACCGTCGCGGACCGCCTCGACCAATGCGTCCCGCCAGGGGCCGGTCGGGCCGGGCATGATCAGGTCCAGGCCGCCGAGCGCGGCCGGAACGGTCGAGCGCCCGGCGTACCAGTCCGTCATCGTCACGCCGTCGAAGCCCCACTCGTCGTGGAGCACGTCCCGCAGCATCGGGCTCTCGGTCATCGTGGTGCCGTTGACCGTGTTGTACGCCGCCATCACCGCCCAGACCCCGCCGTCGCGGACGATCCGCTCGAAGGGGGCGAGGTAGAGCTCGCGGAGCGTGCGCTCGTCGACCCGCGCGTCGACGGTGAGACGGTCGGTCTCGGAGTCGTTGGCCACGAAGTGCTTCACGGTCGCTCCGACGCCCTGCGACTGCAGGCCGCGGACCAGGGCGAGGCCGAGGTCGCCGGTGAGGACCGGGTCCTCCGAGAGGCACTCGAAGTGGCGGCCGCCGTACGGCGACCGGTGCAGGTTGACGGTCGGCGCGAGGACGACGTCGACGCCCTTGCGGCGGGCCTCGTGGGCCAGGAGCCGGCCGACGGTCTCGACGAGCTCGGCGTCCCAGCTGGCCGCGATCGCCGTGGGGCTGGGGATGTTGGTGGAGGGGTCGCGCTCGTCCCAGAGCTCGCCGCGCACGCCCGCCGGTCCGTCGGAGGTGACCATCCGGCGCAGCCCGACGGCGGACTCGTCGTAGAGCGCCCAGAAGTCGGCGCCGGTCAGCAGCCGCACCTTCTGCTCGAGGGTGAGGCGAGCCACGAGGGCAGGCAGATCGGGGGAGGAGGACATGAGGGAGCTCCCGGTGTCGAGGATCGGGTGGGTGGAGGTCGCGGGGAGGGTCGGCTCTAGGACTTCACGCCACCCTCGCTGAGGCCGCTCTGCCAGAAGCGCTGGAGGGCGAGGAAGGCGATCATCAGCGGGATGATCGAGAGGAGCGCGCCGACCACGACGTAGAGCTGGAGGTTGCCGGCGATCGCCTTCTGGCTGTTCCACGTCGCGAGCCCGAGGGTGACCGGGTAGAGCTTGGTGTTCTGCAGCATCACCAGCGGGAGCAGGTAGTTGTTCCAGATGGTGACGAACTGGAAGAGGAAGATCGTCACCAGGGCCGGGCCCATCAGCCGCAGCGAGATGGTGAAGAACGCCCGGAACTCACCGGCGCCGTCCATCCGGGCGGCCTCGAGCAGCTCGTCGGGCACGGCGGCGGCGGCGTAGATGCGGGAGAGGTAGACACCGAACGGCGACACGATGCTCGGCAGCAGGATCGACCAGACCGAGTCGGTGAGGTCGACCTTGCTGAACATCAGGAAGAGCGGCAGCGCGAGGGCGGTGGCCGGGACGAGCACGCCGGCGAGGATGACGTTGAAGACCGCCTCGCGGCCGGGGAAGACGTACTTGGCGAGGGCGTAGCCGGCCATGCTGGCGAAGAGGGTGCCGACCAGCGCGCCGACGGTCGCGTAGAACGCGCTGTTGACCACCCACCGGACGTAGACGTGGTCCTGGTAGGTGACGACGTTCCTGATGTTGGTCCACAGCTCGAACTGGCCGTGGAACCACAGGCTGGTGTCGGTCAGGCCGCCGCGGGTGGTGCTCGAGGCGACCACCATCCACCACAGCGGCAGCAGGAAGTACGCCGTGCACACGACCATGAAGAGCGTGGTGGCGATGACCGGGATCGGCCGGTCGCGCAGGCGGGTCCTCTGGAGGGTGCTCACTGGAACGCCCTCCGCTGGGTGGCCTTGAGGAAGACGAACGAGAGCGCGCAGGTGATGAGCGCCAGCACCACCGAGTAGGCCGCGGCCAGGTGGTAGTTGGGAATGCTCGACGTCGCGTACACGACCATGTTCGGGGTGTACGTGCTGCTGACGGCGCTCGAGATCGTGCGGAAGATCTGCGGCTCGTTGAAGAGCTGCAGGGTGCCGATGATCGAGAAGACGCCGGTGAGCACCAGGGCCGGGGTGACGTGCGGGATCTTGATCGACCACGCGATCCGCACCTGCCCCGCGCCGTCGACGGTCGCGGCCTCGATCACCTCGGCCGGGATCGCGGTGAGCGCCGAGTAGATGATCAGCATGTTGTAGCCCGTGTAGACCCAGTTGACGACGCTCGCGATGGCGACCATCACCAGGTCCGGGCCGAGCAGGTCGAACCGGTCGGCGATCCCCGGGATCGGGGTGGTGCCCGGCGAGTAGAGGAAGCCCCACATGAGTGCGGCGATGACGCCGGGGACGGCGTACGGCGCGAAGAGCGCGAGCCGGAAGAAGCGGTGCGCCCGGAGGACGGGGGAGTCGAGCAGCAGCGCGAACACCAGCGCCAGCACGAGCTGCAGCGGCACCGAGACCAGGAAGAACTGCCCGACGTTGACCAGGCTGTCCCAGAAGTCCGAGTCGTGCACGACCTCGGCGTACTGGCTCAGGCCGCCCCAGACGTCGTGCGCCCGGCCGAACGTGCCCTCGCGCTCGATCTTGAGGAAGGACTGGTAGACGGCGTAGCCGATCGGCAGGACGTAGAACAGCGCGAAGGCGACGAGGAACGGCGCGAGGAAGCCGATCGCTGCTCGGTGGTGCCGTCTCGTCGAGTGCCCTCTGGTCCAGGGGAGTGCCGTCATCGGTTCAGGAGCCTCCGTCGCGGGTCGGGTGGGGCGTGGGGGGGGGGGGGGGGGGGGGCGGGCGGGGCGGGGGGGGGGGGGGGCCCGGCCGCACGTCGGGGATGCGGGTCAGTCGGACACGGTGAGCGACTGCGCCTTCATCGTCTCGATGGTCTTCGCCTGGGCGGCGGTCAGCGCGTCGTCGAGGGTGCCCTGCCCGTTGACGGCCTTGCCGATGCCGTCCGCGAGCGCGGCGTACGTGTCGGTCATCGTCGGGCCCCACTGGAAGCTCGGGTCGACGCCGGCCGCGGCCTGGGCGAAGACCTCCCAGACCTTCTGGTCGCCGTAGTAGGGGAGTCCCTCGGTCAGCGCCGGGAGCTGCTCCTGGCCCTCGGTGGTCGCGGGGTACTGCCCGCCGTTCTTGTTGTTGAGCGCGAGCGCGTCGAGGTTGCTGAAGGCCCACGTCGCGAACTCCGAGGCCTCGTAGGGGTACTTCGAGTCCTTGAAGACGACCGCCGTCGAGCCGCCCCAGTTGCCGGCGGCGTTGTCGCCGGCGGTCCACTGCGGCATCGGGGCGACCGCCCACTTGCCGGCGGTCTTCGGGGCCGAGCTCTCGAGCAGCTTGGTGGTCCAGGCGGCGCCGATGATCGACCACTCCTGGCCCGAGTCGAGCGCCTTCCACTGCGGGTCGCCGAGGCCGGGGATGGTGTCGACCAGGTCCTCGTCGATCAGCTTCTGCCAGTAGTCGGCGACCTGCTGGGTGGCGTCGTCGTCGAGCGAGACGGTCCAGCTGTCGTCGTCGACGGAGAACCACCTCGCGCCGTTCTGCCAGGCGAGGGAGGTGAACCACGCGGGCTGGTCGGTGGGGAAGTCGCCGATCACGCCGCCCTCGGCCTTGATCTTCTTCGCGGCGTCGTAGTACTCGTCCCAGGTCGTCGGGACCGGGATGCCCGCCTTGTCGAAGAGGTCCTTGCGGTAGTAGATCGCCATCGGGCCGATGTCCATCGGGATGCCGTAGACCGCGCCGTCCTCACCGAAGCTGGTCTGCGAGATCGCCCAGTCGACGTACTTGCCCTCGGCGTCCTGCACCGGCTGGCAGCCGCCGACGTTCGTGAGGCCGTCCTGGAGCCGGAACGACGGGAGGTTGTCGAACTCGATCATGCCGACGTCGGGGGTCTTCCCGGCCTTGATCTGGTTCGAGTACGCCTGGTAGGTGCCCTGGTTGCCGCCGACGACCTCCTTGTAGTCGACCTGGATGTCGGGGTTGTTCTTGTTCCAGAGGTCGACGGTGGCCTGCATGCCGGGCACCCAGGACGTGAAGGTCAGCGTGACCGGCTTGCCGGCGGGCTGGCAGGAGCCGGCGTCGGCGGACCCGCCGCCGCCGTCGGAGTCGTCGCTGCTACCGCATGCGGCGGTGAGCAGCAGCGCCGTGGAGACGAGGGCGACGGCCGCTCCCGTCCGGCGCCTACGAGCTGTGCGCATCTGGCATTCCCTTCCCGTCCGGCCGCGGCCGGCGCGATGTGCTGAGAGGCGTGGTGGGCCCTTGTGACTGCGGTCACAGGAGGTGGACGGCCAGATCTAAGCACACTTGCTGACAGGTAAGTAAGTAGCGGCGGCAAATTGTTACCGCGCCGCCCTCGGCCCGCAGGTGCTAGCCGAGCGCGGACGCGGAGCGCTCGTCGCTGCCCCAGCGTTCGAGGATGCTGTCGATGACGAACGCGACCGTCGGCGGCATCCGGACCGCGCCGGGGTCCAGGAGCCACTGGACCTGCAGTCCGTCCATGACCGCGATGATCGCCGAGGCGGCCTGGTCGACCTCGGCCTCCGGCGGATGGAGGTCCGCCGGGACCGACGCGGCGAGGGCGTCGGCGATGAGCCCGCGCAGCACGCTGAACCGGTCGCGGAAGGACGGCTGTGCCGGGTGACCCTCGGTCACCGACTCCGCCGACAGGACGACGTAGGCCTGCACCAGGCCCACCCGGCCGGTGTTGACCGCGGCCGTGCGCACGAGGTGCCGGAGCAGGTCGGGGCCGCGCGGCGGCTCATGGTTCTCGAAGTCGGCCACGTCGAGGTGCTCGCGCCAGGCGAGGACCTCGACGAACAGCTGCTCCTTCGAGCCGAAGTGGTGGAGGATCCCCTGGTGGGTGATGCCGACGCGCTCGGCGATCTCGCCGAGCGAGGCCTTGTGCAGCCCCCGCGCCCCGAAGACCTCGTGCGCGGCGACCAGGATCTCCTGGCGGCGCTGCTCGGCCGAGACCCGGGGAGCGCGGGGTCGGGTCGGGCCGGAGGTCGTCATGCGGCGAAGCCTACTCGTTGCTTACCGCTCGGTCAGTTGCGGTGAGTCCGTCGGCCCAGGTGCAGCCGCAGTGCGGGTGCCGGGTCCACGGCGTACGCCGCGGCAGCGGTCCGTCGTCGAGCGCGACCTCGGCCGACCAGCTGGCCGGCGTGCGTCCGTCGAGGTGGCCGAGGAGGTCGCGGACCGCCCAGGAGACGGCCAGGGCGCGCAGCGCCGGGTCGGGCGCGGCCAGCGGGCGCCCGGCGAGCTGCTCGACCACCACGGCCCGCCGCGGATCGCGCTCGCCGCGATGCGCGTCGACGCAGCGCAGGCAGGCGGTCACGCCGGGCCGGACGAAGGGACCGACCCGGTAGCCGGCGGCGTCGGCGCTGACGACGAGGTGGTCGCGACCGTCGCGCACGTGGTCGTCGACCAGGTCGCGCGGCGGCTCGCCGTCGGCGAGGACCAGCGCGACGCCCGCCGACTCACCGTGGGCGACCGGCACGCCCGCGGCGCCCAGCAGCCGGGTCGCCTCGACGGCCAACGGACCCGCGCCCGCCACCGAGACCGTCGGCCGCGGGGGCGTGGGTGCGTCGACCTGCAGCAGGCCCGCCGCCGCGAGCGATCGCGCCAGCCACTGCGCCGCACCGGTGCGCAGGTCGAGGGGGTGTCCCGCGACGAGGTCGTCGAGGAGCGCGCGGAGGTCGGGACGGTCCGGGACGACCAGCCGCGCCGGCGGGTCGAGGCCGACCTGGAGGTGCCGGTCGTCGCGGCGGACGACGTACAGGCCGGGGCGCAGCCGTGGGGGAGTGGGTCGTCGCATGCGGGTGACCTACCCGCTCAGCGGCCCCCGCGCCGGCTCATCCACAGGCGGAGAACGAGAACGGCGGCGCCGTCCCGGTCCGGGGACCGGGGCGGCGCCGCCGTCGAAGCTCGTTGGGGCGCTGCGTCGTGCGTCAGGCCTTGCCGAGGATCCGGTTGAGGTTGGTGCCACAGACCGGGCAGACGGCCTTCGCCATCCGGGTGCCCTTGTCGTTGACCTTGACCTCGCCCTCGGCCTCGCGCTTCTCCTTGCACTTCACGCAGTAGAACTCGCCGCTCCAGGTCTCCGCCATGACGGCCTCCTTGCCTATGTCTCTTCTCGGTCGTCGCGACGGGGATTCAGGGGAAGTCCCGTCGGAAGTCCGGCAGCGGGTGCCGCCGGGCCGTCTAGACCCTACGACACGCGGGGCTGAGCGTGCGTCAGGCGCACCGTTTCGGCGTGAAACCGCTCACGGCGCGTCGCGGGGGCGGTGAGTACGTTGACCCCATGCCCGAGCCCCAGCCCGACCTCGCCCACCTGCGCCTCGAGCGCCCCGCGGAGGGTGTCGCCCGCCTCGTCCTCGACAACCCCGACCAGCGCAACGCCATGTCCGACGCGATGACCGAGTCCTGGGTCGCCGCCGTCGACCACCTCGCCGCCGACCCGACCGTCCGGGTCGTCGTGGTGACCGGTGCGGGCTCGGCCTTCTGCTCGGGCGGGAACACGTCGTGGATCGCGAGCGAGCCCGACGCGACCGTCGACCACCTGCGCGACCGGATGCTGCCGTTCTACCGCGCCTGGCTCTCGATCCGGCGGCTCGAGGTGCCGACGATCGCGGCCATCAACGGTCCCGCGATCGGCGCCGGCCTCTGCATGGCGCTCGCCTGCGACATCCGGTACGCCGCGAGCGGCGCGCGGATGGGCCTGCCGTTCGTCAAGCTCGGCATGCACGCCGGCATGGCCGGCACCTACCTGCTGCCCGAGGTGGTCGGCCCGGCCGCCGCGCGGGACCTGCTGCTCACCGGCCGGCTCGTCGAGGGCGCCGAGGCGCTCGGGCTCGGCCTGGTCTCGCGGGTCATGGACCCGGCCACGTTCGACGACGAGGTGCTGGCCGCGGCGGAAGGGATCGCGGCCACCGCACCGATCGCGACCAAGCTGACCAAGCTGGCGCTGCTCGGCGGCCACGCCGACCTCGAGCACTGCCTCCAGTGGGAGGCGCTGGCCCAGCCGGTGACGCTCGCGACCGCGGACCTGCAGGAGGGCATCCGGGCCAGCCAGGAGAGGCGCGCACCGGTCTTCACCGGCCGATGAGCCCGGGACAGTGAGGAGGCCCCCGGCCCGCCTCGGGACACCTGCCTTCCCCTTGCGGGTGTCCGTCGACGGAGCCGGGGGCCTCATCTGCGGACCACGCTAGGAGCGCGCGCCGCGGAGGGTCAATCGGAGGCCGTCCCCACCTGTGGAAAACTCTGTGGAGAAGCCTGTGGGGAACCGCGGGCACCGGTGGAGGACGCGCGGCGGGCGCGGGATCGTCCTGTGGAGGAGACCGCACGCCTCCCGGCGTACCCCGCGCTGACCAGCGAGAATGGCCGTCCACCGGGTGTGGAGGAAAGAAACTTCGCGAGGAATTCGGAGGTGGACGGCGTGTCGGAGGGGAACGACGGTGCCTCGCACGGGGGACCGGTGGCCGCGCTGCGGCGGATCGCCTTCCTGCTCGAGCGCAGCCGGGCCGACACCTACAAGGTCAAGGCCTTCCGCAACGCCGCCGCCGCGATCCTCCCGCTCCCGGCCGAGCAGGTGGCCGCGGCGGTCGAGGACGGCACGCTCACCGACCTGCCCGGCGTCGGCGCGAGCACCGCGAAGGTGATCGCCGCGGCCGTCCGCGGCGAGGTGCCGGAGCGGCTCGCCGACCTCGAGCGCGAGCACGGCGGACCCCTCACGCCCGGAGGGGCGGAGCTGCGGGCGGCGCTGCGCGGCGACCTGCACTCGCACTCGGACTGGTCCGACGGCGGCTCCCCGATCGAGGAGATGGCCTTCACCGCCATCGAGCTCGGCCACGACTACCTCGTGCTCACCGACCACTCGCCGCGGCTCACGGTCGCGCACGGGCTCAGCCCCGAGCGGCTGACCAAGCAGCTCGGCGTGATCGACGCGGTCAACGACCATCTCTCCGGCACCGGCTTCACCCTGCTCAAGGGGATCGAGGTCGACATCCTCGACGACGGCAGGCTGGACCAGACCGAGGAGATGCTGCGCCGCCTCGACGTACGCGTCGCGAGCGTTCACTCGAAGTTGAAGATGGAGGCCGCGCAGATGACCCGCCGGATGGTCGCGGCCGTGCACAACCCCCTCACCAACGTGCTCGGCCACTGCACCGGCCGGCTGATCACCGGCAACCGCGGCACCCGCCCCGGGTCGCAGTTCGACGCGAGGGCCGTCTTCGAGGCGTGCGCGGAGACCGGCACCGCGGTCGAGATCAACTCCCGGCCCGAGCGTCGCGACCCGCCCACCAAGCTCCTCGAGCTGGCCCGCGACATCGGCTGCCTCTTCTCGATCGACTCCGACGCACACGCGCCCGGGCAGCTCGACTTCCAGGTCTACGGCTGCGAGCGGGCCGAGGACGCCGGCATCGAGGCCGATCGGATCGTCAACACGTGGCCGCAGGAACGCCTTCTGACCTGGGCGAACGGCTAGGTTCAGGTCATGTCAGCCCGGCCCGAGGTGGAGGTACGCCGCTCGAAGCGGCGCCGCCGTACCGTCTCGGCCTACCGCGACGGCGACCGTGTCGTGGTGATGATCCCCGCCTCCCTCTCCCGCAAGGAGGAGGCCGAGTGGGTCGAGACCATGCTTGCGCGGCTGGAGCGGTCCGAGCGGCGGCGCAAGCCCTCCGACGACGACCTGTTGAAGCGCGCGACGTCGCTCAGCGACCGCTACCTCGGCGGCCTGGCGATCCCGGAGTCGGTGAGGTGGGTCGACAACCAGGAGGCCCGATGGGGCTCCTGCACGCCGGGTGACCGGTCGATCCGGCTCTCCGCGCGGCTCCAGGGGATGCCGTCATGGGTGATCGACTACGTGCTCGTCCACGAGCTGGCGCACCTCTTCGAGTCCAGCCACAACGACCGCTTCTGGGGCTGGGTCGACCGCTACCCGCAGGCCGAGCGGGCCAAGGGCTACCTGCTCGGCTGGTCGGCGGCCGCCAAGGTCGACCCGCCACCGAGCGAGATCGACGGCGCGGTCGACTGACGCTCGCGCGCCAGCTCGACCAGCTCGACCAGGTCCGCCTCGGGGTCCGGCAGGTCGCCGACCGGCCACCAGCGCACGTCCAGCGACTCCTCGCTCACCGCGTGCGCGGCGCCCGCCGGCGCGACGGCCACGAACCGCACGTCGAGGTGGTGCACCTCGCCGTACGGACCGCAGAAGGGGACGGCGTGCTCGCTCAGCTGCACCGGCACCGGGTCGAGCACCAGCCCCTCGAGCCCGGACTCCTCGGTCGCCTCGCGGAGCGCGGCACCCGCCAGCGTCTCGTCACCGGGCTCGCAGTGGCCGCCGAGCTGGAACCACCGCTGCGCCTTGGCGTGCAGGGTGAGCAGCACCTCCCGACCGGCCCCGTCGACGACGAGCGTGCTTGCGGTGAGGTGGTCGGGCGTGCAGGAGCGGTCGAGCCCGTCGGCGTGGGCGCGCAGGTGGGCGACGTACCGCTCGCGCAGCGCCTCCTGCGCAGCGGTGGGCGCCCGCCAGGCCTCGAGGGCCGCGAGCGCGTCCGCGTGGAGGCTCACTCGCTGGTCACTGGCCGTCGAGGAGCTTCTTGAGCTCGGCGTCGAAGTCCTCGTCGCTGAGCTGCTCCGGCGCGCCGGCGTCCTCGCGGAAGCCGAGCGGGTCGTCGAGGTCGGCGGCCGAGGGCAGCAGGTGGGGGTGCATCCAGACGCCGTCGCGGGCCTCGACACCCTGCCGCGTGCGCAGCGAGCCCCACAGGGTCGAGGCATCGCGGAGCCGGCGGGGGCGCAGCTCGAGACCGACGAGGGTGGCGAAGGTCTGCTCGGCCGGACCGCCCGCGGCGCGGCGGCGGCGGAAGGCCTCCTGGAGCCTGGCGGCGCTCGGCATCCGCTCGGCGGTGGCCTGGCCGACGACCTCGTCGACCCAGCCCTCCACGAGGGCGAGGGTGACCTCGAGGCGCTGCAGCGCGGCGTCCTGGTCGGGGGAGCGGGGCAGGTCGAAGAGGCCGCCCTCGAGGAGCTGCTGCATCGACTCCGGGTTGGTCGGGTCGATGCCGCGCATCTGCTCCTCCATCCGGGCCTGCATGCCGGCGGCGTTGATCTCGATGCCGCGGGCGTAGTCGGCGACCGCACCGATGAGGTGCTCGCGCAGCCACGGGACGTGCGCGAAGAGGCGCTGGTGGGCGGCCTCGCGGAGGGCGAGGTAGAGGAGCACGTCGTCGTCGGACACGTCGAGGTCGGCAGCGAACTCCGCGACGTTGGCGGTCACGATCGCGGCCCGGCCCGGGGCCGCGAGCGGCAGGCCGATGTCGGAGCCGCTGAGCACCTCCGAGGCGAGCGTCCCGAGGCCCGAGCCGATCTGGGAGGCGAGCATGCCGCCGACGGCCTTGCCGAGGATGCCGAGGATGGGGCCGGACATCGCCTGGGCGTCGTCGGGCAGCGCGCTGCCGAGGGCCTGGACCGACGACTCGGCGATCGGCTCGATGAGCACCTTCCACACGTCGGTCGTGCCGACGATCCACTCCGCGCGGCTCCACGCGGCCGTCGAGGAGACGCCGGACGGGAAGCCCGTGGTCTCGTCGAGCCAGTGGTCGGCCAGGCGGACGGCGTCCGCCACGGCGTTCTTCTGCCGCTCCGTCGGCGACGGGTCGGGGGACTGCGCGACCGTCTTGCGGGCCAGGTCGAGGGCGAAGTCCCAGTTGATCGGGCCGTCGTGGGGCTGCATGAGGAACTGGAGCTGTCCCATGAGCGCGTTGAGGTCCGGCATCTGGCCGCCGCCGGCGACGCCGCCGAGTGCGCCGAAGAGCTGCTCGAAGGGCGTGCCCTTGAAGGGGTTCTGGCCGCCGTCGGGGGAGCCGGGCTGGTCGCTCATGCCTCAACCGTACGCGGGTGGCGGTTGCATCTTCTAAGGTCTGGCGGGTGACCGCCGTACGACTCGTGGACCTGCGTGAGGAGCCGCTCGACGTGGCCGAGGTCGTGGCTGCGCTCGACGACGACGCCTCGGGCGGGCTGACCCTCTTCGTCGGGCGGGTGCGCGACCACGACCAGGGCCAGGGCGTCCTCGGACTCGACTACTCCGCGCACCCGAGCGCCCTCGACAAGCTGCGCGAGGTCTGCGAGCGGGTCGCCGCCGAGCACGACGTCCAGGGCGTCGCCGCCGTGCACCGCACCGGCTCGCTCGCGATCGGCGACATCGCTGTCGTCGTCGCGACGACCGCCGCCCACCGCGGCGATGCGTTCGCCGCGTCCCGGGCGCTCATCGACACCCTCAAGGCCGAGGTGCCGATCTGGAAGCACCAGCGCTTCAGTGACGGCTCCGACGAATGGGTGGGCACGCCGTAGGACCTCCCCGGCGGGAGCCGTCCGGGTCCGTACCCTCCTCGGTGTGGAGATCCTGCTCTGGCTCGTGCCGTCGGCCGTCGTCGCGGTGCTCGCCATGCTGTGGGTCGCGTGGGTCGGCCGTGAGGGTCGCGGCGAGGTCGACCGCGAGGTCGCCGTCCGCCGCCTCGCCGGCGCCCTCGAGCCGGACGCCCGCAAGCGCCGTCGGCCCGCGCCCGGGTACGCCGCGCCGCAACCGGACCGCGATCGCAGCACCGGCGTGGCCGTCCGCCCCTCCCGCCGCGCGTCCTGAGCCTGCCGGGCCGTCGCTTGCCAGCGTTTGAGAGGCTTGGCCGCATGACGCAGCGCACCCTCGCCGGGCTCCTGGCTGTGCCGCTGCTGATCGGGCTGTGGGTGGCGGCCGCGTTCGAGTCGCTGCCCTACGTCACCTACGAGCCCGGGCTCACCGTCAACGTGCTCGGCACCAACGGCGACGGGGACGAGATCATCCAGGTCTCGGGGCACAAGACCTACCGCGACGACGGCGAGCTGCGGATGACGACGGTCTATGTCTCCCAGCGCGACGCGCACAACACGATCTTCGAGCTGATGCACGACTGGATCAGCCGCGACGCCGCGGTCTACCCCCACGACGCCATCTACCAGGAGGGCGGCACGCAGGAGTCGGACAAGCAGGAGGGCCAGGCCGAGATGACCTCCTCGCAGGACGCCGCGACCGCGGCCGCGCTGACCGACCTCGGCTACCACGTGACCGAGGCGGTCGTCGCCGACGTCAGCAAGGACTCCCCGGCGGACGGCGCGCTCGAGAAGGGCGACGTGATCACCAAGGTCGACGGCGAGCAGGTCGCCAACGCCGACCAGGTCGTGGTGGCCGTGCAGGGCGCGCCGGCCGGCGAGACGCTGCACCTCGTCGTACGCCGCGACGACGAGACCGAGAAGGTCGACGTGACGCCCGAGCAGGTCGACGGGCACCCGCAAGTGGGGGTGCAGGTCGGCACCCAGACCACGAAGTTCCCCTTCGACGTCACCGTCGGGATCGACCCGACCATCGGCGGCCCGAGCGCGGGGCTGATGTTCTCCCTCGGCATCTACGACACCCTGACGCCGGGGTCGCTGACCGGCGGCAAGACCATCGCCGGCACCGGCACGATGGACGCCGCGGGCCACGTCGGCTCGATCGGCGGCATCCAGCAGAAGATCGTCGGGGCCCGCAACGCCGGCGCCGAGCTCTTCCTGGTGCCGGCCGAGAACTGCGACGAGGCGCTGGGCGCCCCCAACGGCGACATGCGCCTGGTGAAGGCCACGACCATGCACGACGCGCGCGAGTCGGTCGAGAAGTGGGTGGCCGACCCGAACGCCGACCTGCCGAGCTGCGAGGACTCGTGAGGGACCAGCGATGAGCGAGTACGAGCCCGAGCTGCCCGGCTTCGACGACGTCGACCCGGCGCTGGCCGCCGCGGTCCTGGAGATCGAGAGCCACATCGCCGCGTCCGGCTGGGACCAGCCGGCCCGGCTCTACGCGCTGGTCGACACCCGCGCGCTCGCCGCGGCCGAGCCGGCCCTGGCCGCCGCGATGGGGCTCGACGACAGCTCGGCCGAGGGGTCGCTGACCCCGATCGAGCAGGACCAGCTCGCGCCCGAGCGGCCGCTCGAGGTCGCGCTCCAGTCGATCAGCTGGCCGGCCGAGGTGGTCGGCTGCGCGGCCGTCGTCGAGCGGCTCGTGCTGCCGCCGGACGCCGACCAGCACATCCCCGAGGACCCGGCGTCGGCCGAGGAGTTCGCGCGCGAGCACCCGGACCGGCAGGAGGTCCGGATCGTGGCCGGCGTGACGCGCGCCGGCGCGACGTACTGCGCCCTGCGGCTGCGCGCGCACGACGACGACCAGTCGGTCGTCGGCGGCGCGGAGCTCGTCCCGGGGCTGCTGGAGCTGCTGAGCGCGACGCTCGAGGACGAGCCGGAGCAGGGCACGTGAGCCGGACCGCAGGACAGGTAGGAGAGACCTGGCATGAGTGAGCTGTTCGACGAGGACCCGCGCGACACCCCGCCGCCACGGTCGGGCTCCCGGCGGTCGCGGGCCCTGATCATCACCGCGGTGGTGCTCGTGCTGGCCTTCCTCGGCCTCTCGACCTTCGCCAACATCTACACCGACCGGCTCTGGTACAAGTACGGCGGCTACTCCAACGTCTTCAGCACCCTCTTCTGGACCAAGACCGGACTCTTCCTGGTCTTCGGCGCGCTGATGGCGGTCGTGGTCGGCGTCAACGTCTACCTGGCCTACCGCTTCCGGCCGTTCTTCCGGCCCAACTCGCCCGAGCAGAACGGCCTGGACCGCTACCGCGACGCGATCACCCCGATCCGCACCTGGCTGCTGGTCGGCATCTCGGTCGCGATGGGCGCCTTCGCCGGCAGCTCGGCGATCGGGGAGTGGCGCGACTACCTCCTGTGGCGCAACGGCGGCGACTTCGGCACCGATGACGCCTACTTCCACAAGGACATCGGCTTCTACGTCTTCGACCTGCCGTGGCTCCACTACCTCGTGGACTTCGCCATGGCCGCCCTGGTGATCGCGCTGATCGCGGCCGCGATCGTGCACTACCTCTACGGCGGGATCCGGCTGCAGGCCACGCGCGACCGGCTCTCCGGCGCCGCGCAGGCCCAGCTGTCGGTGCTCCTCGGCCTCTTCGTCCTCGCCAAGGCCGGCGACTACTGGCTCGACCGCTTCGACCTCGTGCACCAGTCGGGTCCGCTCATCACCGGCATGACCTACACCGACGACCACGCGGTGCTGCCGGCGAAGAACATCCTGCTCGGCATCTCGATCATCTGCGCGGTCCTCTTCTTCGTGAACGTGTGGCGCCGCACCTGGCTGCTCCCGTCGGTCGGCCTCGCGCTGCTCGCGGTCTCGGCGATCCTGCTCGGCCTGATCTGGCCGGGCATCGTCCAGCAGTTCCAGGTCAAGCCGTCGGAGGCGGACAAGGAGGCGCCGTACATCCAGGCGAACATCGACGCCACGCGGGCGGCGTACGACCTCGGTGACGTGACGACCGAGGACTACTCCGACGACACGAGCAGCAACGACGCCTGGGCGAGCGTGCTCTCCCAGACCAAGTCGGTGCCGCTGGTCGACCCGCAGCTGGTCAACAAGACCTTCCAGCAGCAGCAGCAGGGCCTCGCCTACTACTCGGTCGCGCCGGTCCTCGACGTAGACCGCTACGACGTCGACGGCACCGACCGGGCAGTGGTGCTCGGCGTGCGCGAGCTCGACCAGGACAACATCAGCAGCAACAGCAAGAACTGGTCCAACCTGCACACCGTCTACACCCACGGCAACGGCATCATCGCCGCCTACGGCAACCAGCGGCCGGCCGACGACGGCGCGGAGGTCAACAGCGGCGGCAACGACGAGGCGACGGCGTGGGCGGAGGGCCTCAACGCCAAGCAGCGGTCGCTGCGCAGCGCGACCGGCGACTACGAGACCCAGGTCTACTACGGCGAGGACAGCCCGGACTACTCGATCGTGGGCAAGGCCAGCACCGACGCCGCGGACGTCGAGCTCGACCTCGACCTCGACGCGTCGACCGCGGCGGAGAAGCCGTCCGACGACCAGAGCAGCGACGACTCCTCCTCCACCGCCGGCACGGGCGCCACGACCCGGACGACGTACGAGGGCAAGGGCGGCGTGCCGGTCGGCAGCTTCTTCAACAAGCTCATGTACGCCGTGAAGTTCGGCGAGCCCAACTTCCTGCTCTCCGAGCGGGTCAACGCCAACAGCAAGGTCCTCTACAACCGCAACCCGCGCGACGCGGTCGAGAAGGTCGCGCCGTGGCTGACCATCGACGGCGACGCCTACCCGGCGATCGTCGACCACAAGATCGTCTGGATCCTGGACGGCTACACGACGACCGACCGCTACCCGAGCTCGCAGCGGGAGTCCTTCGCGACGATGACCGACGACTCGCTGCAGGACACCAGCGGGCTCCGCACGCTGCCGACCGACGAGGTCAACTACGTGCGCAACGCGGTGAAGGCGACCGTGGACGCCTACGACGGCACCGTGACGCTCTACGAGTGGGACGACCAGGACCCGATCCTCAAGGCTTGGGAGGGCGCGTTCCCCGGCACGGTGACGCCGAAGTCGGAGATCCCGACCGACCTGCTCAGTCACTTCCGCTACCCCGAGGACATGTTCAAGGCGCAGCGCTACCAGTACGCGCGCTACCACGTGACCGACCCGGGCGACTTCTACCAGGGCAACGACCGGTGGGAGGTCCCCGAGGACCCGAACTCGGTGGACCGGCACCTGCAGCCGCCGTACCGGCTCTTCGTGAACAAGGAGGGCGGGACCAGCACCGAGGCGACCGACCCGTCGGACGTGTGGTCGCTGACCTCCAACTTCGTGCCCTACGGCAAGAGCAACCTCGCCGCGTTCGTGTCGGTCGACTCCGACGCCACGGACAACGACAACTACGGCAAGATCAAGGTCCTCAAGATGACCGACGGGCAGACGCCCGGACCCGGTCAGGTCGCCAACGACTTCTCCAACGACCCGGACGTGCGCGACGAGCTGCTGCCCTACCAGAACAGCGGCAACCCACCGCAGTACGGCAACCTGCTGACGCTCCCGGTCGACGGTGGCCTCATCTACGTCGAGCCGGTCTACGCGTCCCGCATCGGCACCACCGGCAGCTACCCGGTCCTCACCTACGTGCTCGTCTCGTACGGCGGCGAGGTCGGCATCGGCTCGACCTTCACCCAGGCGCTCGACGACGCGCTCGGCGGCAGCGGCTCGAGCACCGGCGGCGGCGACAACAGCGGCTCCGGCAACAACGGGAACAACGGGAACGGGAACGGCAACAACGGAGGCCAGACCGGCACGATCCGGGAGCAGATCACCGCGAAGCTCCAGGCCGCCGACGCGGCCTTCCAGGCCGCCGACGCCGCCCAGCGCAACGGGAACTCGGTGAAGTGGGCCAAGGAGATGGAACGCGGCAAGAAGCTCGTCGAGCAGGCGCTCGCCCTGTCCGACCAGCTGCCGGAGAACTCGGGCGGCTCGGGCGGGTCCAGCACGCCCGGCGCGTCCGAGACCCCCAGCACCGAGCCCAGCTCCTCGGAGTCGGCCAGCCCGTCGTCCTGACGGGCTCGGCCGACCCCGATTTGGCGCGCCCCGGGCCGGTCTGTAATGTTGTGTTCACCGACGCGGGGTGGAGCAGCTCGGTAGCTCGCTGGGCTCATAACCCAGAGGTCGCAGGTTCAAATCCTGCCCCCGCTACAAAGTTTCAGGCTCGGAATCTACGGATTCCGAGCCTGAAAGCATTTAGAGACTTGATCAGCTGTCCACAAACGGCCGCGAAAGTCGGACACTGCCTCTGCTGCCCGGCACAGCAGGACCGCTCTCCGCAGGCTGAGCTGGCTGAGCTAGGCGATCTGGCTGATCTGGGTGACCTAGCGGGGGAGTGCGGGTGTTCGCCTGCGGTCATGACCACACCCCGCATGCAGCCCCCTCGCATCCAGTTCACCGCCACGGCCACCTCGAGCGTCCCGGCTCCGAGCGAAGCCCCCGCTGTCGGGACGAGCACCCTCGAGCCGAGTGCTGCCGGCCTCGCAGCTCTGATCCCCGAGTGGCAGCTCGCCATGCGCGCCGAGAACAAGGCCGCCGGAACGATCAAGCTCTACGCCGAGGGGGCCCGGCGCTACCTAGCCTGGTGCCAGACCACTGGCCTCGCCCCGATGGTCCGGACGTCGCTGCAGACCTGGATGGTCCACCTCCTCCAGCGCGGCAACACGCCCGGGACCGTCCGGACCCGGCACCAGGCCGTCCGGCGCTTCACCCTCTGGGCCATCGCAACCGGGACCCTGCCCGCCGACCCGTTCGCCGGCATGAAAGGACCCGTCCACCGGCAGAAGCTGGTCACGCCGCTGAGCGACGACGAGCTGCGCGCCCTGATCCGCACCTGCACCCACCCCACCTTCCGCACCGACGAGACCTTCCACCACCGCCGCGACGAGGCCATCATCCGGCTCATGCTCGAGACCGGCATCCGCATCGGCGAGGTCACCGCCCTGCACACCGACGACCTCGACCTCCCCGGCGGCCGGATCACCATCCGGCACGGCAAGGGCGGCCGAGGCCGCGTCATCCCCGTCGGCCCCGCCACCACCCGCGCCCTCCACGCCTACTTCGACCTGCGGCTGCAGCACCCCTCGGCCGACGTTCCGACCCTCTGGCTCGGCGCCCGCGGCACCCGGTTCGGCTACGACGGCCTCAGCAAAGCCCTGCGCCGCCGCGCCACACTCGCCGAGATCACCGGCTTTCACCCCCACAAGCTCCGCCACACCGCCGCCCACCGCTGGCTCGCCGCCGGCGGCTCGGAATCTGGACTCATGGCCATGGCCGGCTGGACCCGCACCGACATGCTCATCCGCTACACCCGAGCCACCGCTGCCGAACGCGCCCGCGCTGAAGCTGCGCGACTCAACCTCGGCAAACTCTAGAACGGGTGCGAGGCTTTGCGTCCTGCCCACCTAGAGTGATGCGCGCCCGAATCTGCAATGACGCAGCCCGTCGAGGTCCCACCTGACGCGAGAGTCGCCCAGGCCGAGAAACGTGCTGTGTTAGGTGCCCGGGCGCCGGCTGCGACTAGTCACGGGTACCGAGCTGCACGGCGCGTCGCAACTCGTGAGTGCGGTAGCGAGCGTGCCTGGCCGCCGCTGAAGTGGAACGAGAGACCTGAGCTGCAACGAGTTGAGCGTTGAGTTGGACGTCCTGCGGCCTCGTCGAGGCTGTGCCGGAGACCTCGCCAACCAGCCCGAAGTCACCTACCCGCAGAGCGTGAGGGCATCGATGACTCCAACGCGCGACACGCGTTGATTTCATGTTCCGTCAACCTTCCTTTAGATAGAGTCAACTTGACCTGCAGGTACCGCCGGTCAGACGTGCAGTTTCGAGAAGCCGCGGCGGCTCCGGCCCCGCGGCTTTGACCTGGTCAAAGGAGGATGCAATGGGCACCACGACGTCGCCTGCGGCCAGCGCGCTCCGCGACCGCCTACTCAAGCCATTGGCCAGCGACCCCGACTACTGGACATTCGCCGCTGATAGTCGACGGACCATGGGCCATGCGCTGTTCAACTACCCAGCCATGATGGTGCCCCAGGTCCAAGGTGCCCTCCTGGACGCATGGATCGCGACGGAGAAGCGACGGCAACTTGTCGTTGATCCGTTCGCTGGCTCCGGCACCGTGATGACGGAATCCATGCTGCGCGGCCTCGACTTCCGCGGCGTCGACATCAACCCGCTCGCCGTCTTGCTGTTGCGTGTCAAGGCTCGGCCACTCAAGGAGCAGACGCTCCGCAGAGCATTGGCGGACATCTGCGCGACTGTTGCGCGCGACCGTCGGACCGACATGCTCACCTTCCGCGGCCGGGCGAAGTGGTTCTCTGACCCGGTGGCCATTCAGCTCACCAAACTCCACCGTGCCATCGCGTCCGTTGCAAGTCGAGACGTCCGGCGCTTCTACTGGGTGTGTCTCGCCGGGACTGTGCGGCAAGTCAGCAACTCCCGCACCTCGACTTTCAAATTGCACGTGTACGAGGCATCGGTGCTGGAGCAACGCTCGGTTGATGCAGTTATTGAGTTCGAGAGGATCGCTGACGAGAACGTCACCGAAGCGACGGCGCAGCGGGATCAGCTGGTCAGTGCTGACATGGTGGCGCGAAATGGCCATTACGCCGGCGAGATCGGTACCCGGTTGGCCGATGTTCGCTCGCTCAAGACACCAGCCGTTAAGGCTGATCTTCTGATGACTTCGCCGCCGTACGGGGACAACCGAACCACTGTGCCGTACGGCCAGTACGCCTTCTTGCCGCTGTCCTGGATCGACCGAGCAGATCTCGACGGCGGTGACCGACTCGCCGACCTCATCGCGACTCCATACCGAACGGATGTGGCCAGTCTGGGGGGCAAGGCGGGGCCTGATGTGCTGAAGCGGGTTACCACGCTTGGGGCCAGCTCCGATGGGGTCCGGATCACTGCCAAGCTGTTGCAAGACCTGCCTGGCGACGGGCTGCGGCGATTTTCCACGTTCGTGTGCGATCTCGACGACGCGATGATGGCGATCAATCGTCAGTTGCGCGCCGGGGCGTTTCAGTTCTGGACGCTTGGCGAACGAAGCATCTCTGGGAACCGGATCCCGACGACGCAGATCGTGACTGAACTCGCGGCACGCCACGGTTGTGCGCACGTCGTGACACTTGCGCGGAACATCCCTAACGGGCGCAAGCGCATGGCCATCCGAAACGACACCGTCGGCACCATGCGAGCCGAGTCGATCCTCGTGCTGCAGGGCGCCCTATCCTCATAACGCCGCATCCGAGCGCTGGCGACTCTCTAGTCTGATCCCATGGCCAACCCGAGCAGCGACGGACGTACCGACGGCCTCACATTGTCGGTCCATCCGTCGGTTGTTTTTCGGCTCGGCGAGGAGATGATCCAGGATGACGTACAAGCGATCGTCGAGCTCGCCAAGAACGCCTACGACGCGGACTCTGCGAGTGCTCGGATTGTGGTCGATACCCAATCACTGACGGCTGTCGATGGCAGGTCCATCGATTCGCCGAACGATGCCGACGACGGCGGAGTCTTGCGGGGGGAGATCGAGGTCAGAGACCGCGGCACCGGCATGACTCGCGAGGAGATCATCCAGAGCTGGCTCACCGTGTCCGGTAGCCAGAAGCGAGATCTGAAAGCCAAGGGCAAGACCACAGCCAAGAAGCGCACCCCTGTCGGCGACAAGGGGCTGGGTCGGCTCGGGACGCAGCGGCTCGGACGGGTGCTGGATCTCTACACCGTCGTTAAGGGGAGCGGCGTCGCCCACCGATTGACGATCCCCTGGGATGAGTACGCGTCGGCGGACCGGCTCGACAGCGTCAAGTTCACGCTGACCTCCGAGCATGCTGGCCGCGACGAGCACGGCACCACGCTAAAGATCCGTGGTCTGCGCAGTCCCGACAGCTGGCATGGCCCGGATGGCGACGAACTCGAGCGACAGCTCGCGGCCATGATTTCCCCATTCGGGAACCGCGGGTTCAAGGTCAGTCTGAACATCGACGGCCAGGCAATCGATCTCCGTGAACGACCCCGTGCTGTGCGCGCCAACGCCATGCTCCGGTACGAACTGGACTATCGACACCGGGTTCTCTCAGTGTCCGGGACGATGACGCAGGACTACTTCAGGCCGGATCGGAGTGGAGCTGACAAGCGCGCCACGTATGAGCAAACCATCGCTGCTGATCGCGGCGCAGCCTTTCTCGATTGGCTGCTCACGAACAAGCAGGACCAAGTAGCCAGCCTGGGGGTTCGAGCGGATCCGGATGGCTACATCGCCTTTGACGCGCAGTTCGCTCTCGCGGACATGGATGGTGTGCCCAGGAGCAGCGGAGAACTGATCGACCCAGGCCCGTTCTCGGGCGAGATCGACATGGTGCGACTCCGCGACGACGTGCCGTCGGTCTTCGACTCGGCCAGCGACTACCGCGCCTTCCTGAAGGAGATAAACGGCGTCCGGATCTACCGAGATGGCTTCGGGATCCCCGTCTCGCGGGACTGGCTGAACCTCGCCTCCCGGTGGACGACGGGGTCATCGTTCTACAACCTCAGACCTGAGAACATCATCGGCTTCATCGACCTGAGTGCCGCTGACAATCCCGGCCTTGAAGAAACAAGCAGTCGTGAGAAGTTCCGCGACACCCCGGCCCATCGCAGCTTCCTGACGATCATGGAGCGCTGGCTGAAGTACACCGACAACGCGCAGTCTTTCGTACGCCGCAGCTATAACGACTACCTGCGTGAACTGGCCGCTGCCCAAGCGGACGTTCCCGCCGAGTCCACGCCGACTGTGCTGATCGAACAGACGGACCAGCAGGATGTTCAGACCGGCGTTCTCCTGACGAATCTCCAGGCTGCGCGTGGCGCTGCGCTGTCTGCGCTCACCGCAGCCGAGAGCCAAGAGGAGAGCCTCGGAGAGTCCCTCTTTCCGGAAGGAACCAAGTCCCTCCACGACGCCGCGGAACAGATACGCGCGGTGTTGTCGACCATCGATCAGCTGTCGACAGACGTCGAAGGCTTGCGGGCTACCTACGGCCGGCAGCGAAGCGCGCTGATCGTGCTTCGCGAGCAGTTCGACGCCGTCCAGGGACAGCTGTCGGAGGCCTGGGAGACGGTTGCCTTGGGATTGACGGCCGAAGCCCTTTCGCACGAGGTCAGCCAGATCACCGATCGTCTCCGCCGCCGTACCCAGGCAATGCTGCGTGGCCTCAAGCCACCGATCCGTGAAGTGACCGTGCGGACCTATGCGGAGCACGTTCTGTCCTCGACGGCCGCGCTCACCCGGCAACTCGGGCACTTGAACCCCGCCCTTCGCTACCGTCGCGAACACCGCGAGCAGGTGACAATGTCAGTGGTGCTCAAGGAGATCGCGACGCATTTCAATACGCGTTGGGATGATCTGGGCTACAACATCAACATGGCGGTAACGGTGAAGGACGACTTCACCGTCAGCATCAACCCTGGCCGACTCACGCAAGTCCTTGACAACCTGATCCTCAATAGCGAGTACTGGATCCGGAGCCTGCAGACCGCTGAACCGGGTCGCGTCACGATCATGGTCGACCGGCCAAGCCTGGTCGTGTCTGACAACGGACCCGGTATCGACCCGAGCCTTGAGGGGCTGATCTTCGACCCGTTCGTGTCGGGCAAACGTCGGAACGGGCGCGGTCTGGGGCTCTTCGTGATTCGTCAGCTTCTTGAACCCGAGGGTGCGACCGTCGAGCTCTCGCCCGAGCGCAGCAGTGATGGTCGGCGTCGGGACTTCGTCATTGAGTTTGGCTCGTCGAAAACGCAGGAGCTGGCGTGACCGAATCTGTCGTCGAACAGCCGAGTCTGCTTGACGCTGCTCGCGACGCTGTCGCTCCTGTCCTGGATCTCCTGGGTATTGAGCGAGTCATCGGCGTCGACGACCAGAACATGCTTGACGAGGGAAACGATCCATACGACGCGGACACCGTGGTCGCGCAGCTGCAGAGCGGCATGCTGCCGTTGGCGGACTTGGTTGCTGACTCGGTGCTACGCGCGGTCTTCACGGACGACGATGGCGAGGTCGTCGACCTCGATGAGGCGGTTGACATCGCGCGGGGTGGTGACCTGCCGAAACCCGCGCAGTCACGGTTGGCCGAGCTGTCCCAGCTTGCCGAGGTCGACGACGACACACCGGGACAGGTCGACCCGGTTGATGTCACCGACGTCAGCAGCCGGCCAGCCTTGGAAGCGATCTTTCGTGACCACGGGTTCGAGTCCTTGACGCTCGCGCAGTGGCAGGCAACGGGCAGCGCCTCGCTGGATCAGAATGGACCGACGCTCGTACTCGTCGACCGGGACTTCTCCCGCGAAGGGGGAGCGACTGACGCGGGCGACCGCGTGGTAGCCGAACTGCTCGCGCGGTCCGACGTTGACCGGACATGGTGCTGCTTGCTGACTCACTCAGCACAGGACGAGGACGACGAAGAGCAGCTCGAGCGTGAGATAACGGCTGCCAACGACCTGCAGCCGGGGGCGCTGGTTGTCCTAAGCAAGCCGCAGCTCGATGCCGATCCAGAACGGTTCGCGATCCGCCTTCTCGGTGTGCTGTTTCGCCAACATCTCTCCACCATGCGAGAGGTCCTCGGAACGGCGCTGACCGCCGGACATACCGCCGCTGCCGAGCTGCTTGCCAAGACCACGGACTTCCAGCTCCTCAGCATGTTCGCGGCCGCGATCAAGGAAGGCGTGCACGAACCAGATCACGTGCTGCGACCGCTGCAAGCCGTGGCGCGACGAGCGATGAGCGAAGCCGTACGACCCGCGGACGGCACTCGGGACACCCTCGCACCGATGCATGAAGCGCTCGCTCTCAACATGGGTTCCAGCGGTTTGAGGCCAGACGACGTCTCAGCGATCGAGGCTCTGGAGCTGTTCGACTCTGCCAGCTTCTTGTCGGGCACCGTGCAGCCGATTGAACCCGGCGACATCTTCCAGATCGTCAACCCGGACCAGGTGCTCCTCGGCAAGAAGCCGGAGAGCCGGTATCACCTCATCCTGCTCGCGCAGCCATGCGACGTAATGGTGCGGAGCGACGGCAGTCGCGGCAAGAACGTCTCGCCCTATTGGCTGCTGGCCCGGGTCAAGTCATTCGACCCGACGAAACCGGCAGACCTGAAGGAGCAAGACCGGCCCGAGAACGTAGTGCTGCCGTCGTTCCTGGATCTAAAACCGCGGATGATCAAGCTCGCCGAGATTGTCCACGTGCCGGTTATCGCGCTCGATATGTGCGCCTTCGATTCCCACGGCTACAGTCGGCTCAAGCTTGGCAAACTGCCACCGTCCCGGGCTTCGTGGGCATGGACGAAGCGCTACGAGACACTCACTGCCGCAGTTGACGAGATCCTGCAGGGTGCCAAGACTGCGAATCTCAGCCGGCTGAAGCCGACGAGCGCGGCGTTGTTGACTAAGGCGTTGACGGGGTGCCTGGACTCGCCTCCCGATGTCCCGGAGAAGCAGGTCGTATCCGCCCGGATCGGCATCAGAAGGCGGACCGTTGCATTCGGTCTAAAGCGGATTGGGCATCTCAACGACGCGGCAACCCGGTCCCTGCTAGTGCAGGCGACGCATCATCAAGGCCGTCCCGCTGACGAAGCTGCGCTAGTGATCGATCCGATCACGGGCGTGCCGACCGCTGGCTAGATCACCGGGCGCTCGACTACTCGACCTCCAGGCGTCTAAAGGTCGAGACGGCGGGCGTCTGCAAGGGTTCAGGCTGGCCATGTAAACCATTCGCCGCCAGGCGCCATGAGTGAGCGCCGAGCGATCGCGACTTCTTGGTTGTCGACGAGAACGGTAGGACTCGCTTCAGTAGCGTCTTGACGCGTTCGCCTGGCTCTGGGGCTACGCCACCTCGGACCGGCGGCGGTGCTCGGCACGCCTCGGCCTATCGCCCGACGGCAACCCAATCGGCGTTACCCAGGTCCAGGTCTGCGCGAGCCTCTGGGCCGAGCACGGTCAGAGTGATGCCGGTGCCGTCGCCTCCGAGCGGCGGCTCCGCAACTGCCGCCATGAATCCGTAGTCCCCGATGAGGCCAACAGGGTTGCTCTCTTCGTGACCGTCTTCCGCCTTGGTCATCAGGTACACCCCAGAGGTGTCGGACGAGTTCGGGTACCGGTCGATGACTGCGCCGATGAGGACGTAGCCGTGGTCGGCGTGGAGGAGAGTCAGGGAGTCTTCCTTCAGCGTGTCAATGCTGTAGGTCCCGGGCTCGTTGAGGGTGGAGTCGACCACATTGCCGTCCACTACTCCGCGGGCGCACACGAGTCCCTTGGACCCAGATTTCACCCAGACTGCGACTAGGTCCTTAGTGTCAGGGGTCAAGGCAATGGTTGTGTCGATGTCTCGCGACGCGACGCCGAGTTCTGCGCGGCAACGGTCTTCCGTTGCCAACCGGTCGGTGTCCGAGAGCTTCACTGTCACGGCAGTCTTTTCGGTCTCCCCGCCCTGTGCAGCCTGGTAGGAGAGCGCGCCGATGAGTGCGCCGGCGAGACCGGCGACGACATATCGGATCAGTGACCTAGTTGCCCACAACTCGGAAATCGGTCATCACCCACTTCATGTGCGAGTCGCAGGGCTCCCGTGGCACGTAGCCGACGACCGAAACCTCGACCCCGGCCTGGAGGACGCCGTCGGGTAGTGCCTGCAGCTTGACCGGGGTCTTGCCGCACTTGGCCGACTCCGTGTCGGGATGAGACACGACGTATCCGTAGAGGCGCGTTGAGCCTGCCACGGGGACGAGCCGCGCGCGCCGAGTTCCAGTCAGGTTGATCTTGCTTGAGCCCAGGTCGGTGTCCTGATCGACGGTGCCACTCACCGTCATGACACCGGATCGTGACGTGCTGGTGCGCAACCTGACGACATGTGAGAACTCGGTGGTTGAGCAGCTCGAGTCATGGACCATGACGAGCGCAGAGACAGTGTCTCCCACTCGTGCAGAATCGAGCTTGTTCCACTCGTGGTCGTTGACTGCGATTTCGACGGCGTTTCCCCCACTCATCGCCGCCGTGTCGGAGTCCGGGTACTGAAAGGTGCCCTTGATCGTGAGCGTCACGGTCTCGCCAGGATCGATGTCGCCGACGAAGTATCTGCCGACCGGGCGGTTCTCCTCGCGAGAGGAGGTCTCGGGAACCGGCATCGTCTCCTGGGTGAACGTGGCGCCGGGAAACTCCGAAGACCTTGAGGAGTAGGTGAGCCCGTCAGGGGAGAACTGGCCGGACGTTGAGCAATGGTCGTAGTCGCTGTCCGGTGCGGAGAGAATGGTTGAAGCCGAGTCATAGTTGGTGACGTTGTCCTCATCGATCGTCGCTGGCGATTCGTCGAGTGGGATGACGAAGCCCGTGGTCTCATTCGTCTTCACCCGTACCTCCAACGTCTCGGCCTCGTGGGAGGTGAGGTCGGTGTCATCCGGGGGGTCTGACTGCAGTTGGACCTGGATGCCGGTGAGGACCGTCTCGGTGGGGTTGCGCAGCTTGAGGCGAAGTTCGATGCGGTTCCCGACGACGACATCGTTCAGCCAGTCGGAGTATCCGGCGCCGTCGTAACTGGATGTGTAGGACAGGTTGCGGGCCTTGAGGACGCCGAGGAGGGGGGTCGTTGGCTCGTCGTAGGGGTCGGGGCTTGGGGAGTTGGTGACCGACACCCCAGCATCGGCGCTTCGGCTGGGGTGGCTGCCATACTGGTCGAGCGTGAGGTACGTGCAAAGAGCAGCGAGCGTGGCGACCGCGGCCGTGGCTGCCGCGACCCTCGGCGGTCCGAACACCTTGGGAAGGACGCGTCGTCGCCGGGTCCGAGGTCCCGGCTTCAGCTCACGTGCAGTCGTTGGGTCGTGGGGCATCGGAACGACCGGATTGACCTGCGCGGCAGTGGAGGCGGTGGCAGCAGTCAGCGGCCAGCGGGCGGTTAGGTTCTGCAGACGTTCCGGTGTACTCAGCCAACTGATGGCCATGTCGTGAAGTTGCCGCGCCAGCTCGTTGACCTTAGGACGGTGCCCGGTGTTCCAGCTGTGGTAGGTCAGTTCGCCGCGTGTGAGCAAGTAGGAGACGAGGACGCGCCGCGTGTTGAACTGCTTGGCGTCGAAGTTCGTCCCGAACCAGTTGACCGGGCCGCTGGCTGTCGAGGAAGTCCCTCGAGTCTCCTTCGCCTGGGCTCGCTTAGCCGTCAGGTCCTCGCAGATGTCCTTTCGTGACATGCCTAGCGGTGGCCACGTCTGTTTGCCGGCTGGGTCTTCGAGGGCCGAGTAGTACGAGCGGGGCGCGAGGCCAAGGAGGACGTACGCCGCTTGCCAAGGTCGGCGGGGGCTCTCGGTGTCCACCTCGTCGGCCGAGTCCTTCATCCCCTCGATGAGTGCGCCGCAGTACAGCCGGAAGGCCTGGTCGTCATCGACCTGATGTCCGAGGCTAGCGACCGCGTCCCGCGTCGCCTTCACGACGGCATCTCGCTGCGGCCCGTTGCGTAGCACCGGCGAGCCGGGGCCCCACAAGTCCTCGCTCGGGTCCCACTTTGGCGACCACCATGCGGTCCCATCCTTCGGTGCGGTCGACCTTTGCAGCGCGAAGACGAGGACCTCCTCGATGGCCTCGTGTGAGGCCGACGCGCTGCTGTCGTCCACCACTCGGACCCTCTCTCATTGCCGCCTTGACGTCTGCGAGAGCGATTCTCACAGCGCGGGTGCGACCTAGTCCGGAAGTCCACCAAATTGAACCGGGGCCCGGCGACGACCGTCGCCCTCGACGTGCGCTCGCCCACGGGCGCGCTACGAGAAAGCCGAGGTCCCCGAGCTCCTGTAGCTCGGGGACCTCGGCGGGCTGGTCGTACTAGTTGCGATGCTTGCAGCGTGGGCAGATCACACTGACGCGGTTCCAGCTTCGCTTCGCCCAGAAGGTCCGGCTGCATCCGCCGCACCGGTGCGGCTCGGTGTACTCGCTCGTACGGCTGCTCGAGGCGGTGTAGGCCATGTCGTTCACCCCCGTCCGTTCTCGTCGTCGACCGAGGAGGGAAGCACCGCGCTGAGGGTGAACTCGCCCGCGATCTCGGACTTGTGGGTCTGCTGGCGGCTCTCCTGCTCGAGACGGTCCGCGGCGTCGGTGAGCCGTCGCAGCCACGCGGGCTCGACGAACGTCGGCGCGGAGACGCTCTGGTGGCTCCAGGTCGACAGGAGGGTCGGGTCGAGCCGGCTCCGCACCCCGGCGTAGTACGCCGTACAGATCGCGGTCGCGTAGTCGACGCCCTGGTGCCACGTGTCGGCGATTGCACGCAACGTGGCTGCCCGCAGGTTCTGCACCCCGGCGCGGTCGAGCACACTGGCGCGCTGGGCGGCCAGCCGGATCGGCAGGTACTGCTCGACGCGGCGGCGGTCCTCCGCCGTCGCGTGCCACAGGTGGGCGATGACGACCGTCCACGTGTAGATTGCGGTCATCAGCAGGTAGATCGCCCATCGAATCCACTCGACGTCGTCGACGTTGGTCGCGGGCTCGGTGCTGGCGCTGGTGCCGCCCGACACGCCGCCGACCGTCGGGGCGTCGACGCCGCCCGCGAACGAGTACGCCATCGCGGCGGCGAACAGGACCATCAGGATCGCCGCGAGGACGAACAGCTTCGTCCCGTGCTCGCGGAGGACGCCGGGACGACGGTGGAACCACGTCATCGACGCGATCCACGACAGCGCGCCGATCATGATGACCACGCCCAGCGCGATGCACGCGGCGACCGTCGGGTCGTCACCGAGGACCCGCTCCCACTGCTGGCGACCGATGAAGTACTCGACCAGGCCGGCGACCCCCATGACGGCGATGACGGCGCCGAGGACGAGCCACATGGGCTTGAGCTTGGGGTAGGTCGGGTCGACAACGCCCAGCTCTTCGTCGGAGGCCGCGATGACGAGCTCCGCGCGGGCCGCGAGACCGTCCAGCGGCGCCTGCACCGCACCGACGACGGCGTCCTGGGTGGGGGTCGTCGTCGGCCCGGATCCGTAACCGGTGTGGACGTCGAACCCGGGCCGGTCCCCGTCGTTCTCGCCGAGGACGTAGGAGATCCGCGTCGCCTCACGGGGGTTGCCCCAGATCGCGGGCTTGGTGAGCTTCACGGGGATGTTCAACGCCGACATCAGAGTCGAATTGAGGTGCGAGATGTCGACGCTCCCGGTCTGGCCGGTGGTGACGTCGCTGTCGGCGACGTTGGTCGCCGCCTCGCTCTTGTCGTTGTGCATGTTGTTCTCCTTGGAGATGTTGGTGGTCTAGTTCTCGAACGTGACCGGCGTGCCGGTCGCGTTGCCCCACAGCGAGTAGGTGCTCCGCAGCGCCAGCAGCTGCTGGGCGTTGAGGTCGGTGCCACGGCCGAGGAACGTGAACTTGATGGGCACCCCGATCGGGGGCTTGAGCGCCGCGGGCATGTTGTTTACGAGCTGCTGCGGCCCGCTGGGACGGTTGAGGACCGCGGGGCTACAGGTCTCCGGAGCCGGCGTGAGCTCCTTCCAGCTGCAGCCGTCGGTGTACACGATCACTGAGCCGACGTCGTCGGCGTCGGTGGTCGCGGCCAGCACGACGGCACTGAAGATGCCCGAACCGCCACGGCTCATCCCGGTGACCGGGTCGCGCAGGCACTGCGCGTACGTCTCCCACTTGTTCGGCAGGTCCGAGGCGACGTCCTCGCGGAGCTGCTTAAAGCTCTCAGGGTTCTTCTGCTTCGGAAACGACACCGTGATCGGATCGCACTCCTGCCCGGGGCGGTTCGAGAACCCGATGACCTTGATCGTGGTTCCCGCCTCAACGTCGTCGATCGCGTTGACGATGTCGTTGCGGGCCGCGTCGTTCAGATCGGACCCGTTCTCAGCCTGCGCCGAGTCGCTGAAGTCGACGACGAAGACCTCGACCTTCGACTCTGGCGCCGGGCCGTCGTCGCTGCAGGCCGTGAAGAACCCGGCGACGATTGTGCCGAGAGCCAGAACAGTCGCCGACCGGATGCTCTGCTTGATCTCGATGTTCACGGACTTCACTCCTTCTCGTTGCTGTTGAACGGGCTGGTCTCGGTGTGACGGCTCAGAGCACTCTCGACGGCGCGCTGACCGATGTCGGCGGCGTCGCCCGGCAACTCGAACTCGGGGATCGCGAAATGCCCCAGGTGGTCGGGGTGGGGATGCTTGTCCTCCCACGCGCTCTTAAGCAGCGCCGTGGTCGTCCGCGCGGCGGACTGGAGCTTGCCGAGCTCCGCGCGGTGCTGCTCCTCGCGAGCACTGAGACGACCCAGGCACACCCCGAACTCGGCCTGGAGGCGAGACGAGCGCTCGAGGTCGAGCACCTCCTGGCCGCGCGACCCCGCCTTGCGCGCCTCGATGAACTCGGCGGCGTGGTTCACGAGGAACGCGACGTCCTCGGCGCAGTCGGTGACGGCTTGCTGGCGGACGCTCTCCGCAAGCTGCGCGAACGTGGCGTTCGACCGGACGAAGACCTCGGGAGCGCTCGTGCCCAGGATCGGGTCGGGCTGGCCCTGACGAGCAGCGGCACGAGCGCCGACGAGCAGGCTCTTGACGAGCTCCGAGTCAAGCGACAGGTACTCCCACGACGGGTGGACCACCCCGCCGAATTGGTCAACCGCCGAGGCGCTCGCGCGGCTCTTCTTGAACAACATGACGACCTCCAGGGGTGTCGACGTAGACGATTCGGCCGAGACGCCGAAGCGCGCCGAAGTCGACGCGCCGTCACGAGTTTGCCCAGGTCAGAGCACCTTTTCCGACAGTCGCGGGGGGTCATTCAAGTGCAAGCGTCGGGCAAATCAGTGCAACGCCGAGTGCACGCTCAGGTGCAGGCGCATGTGCAAGCCATGTGCACGGACACGCGGTCGTCCACCACCGCTAGGCGCAGGTGCCGCGGGTCCGAACTGCGTGGTGAGACCTGGTGGCCCGGTGCCTTTGGTAGGCGTCGGCACGACCTGCCTGGCACGAGTAGTCCTGGCGTTGCACGCCACGTCGGCGGGTCGTTCACGATGCAGTCGCAGGTCGACGACGACCTGTCGACCTGGGCGGCAGCGCAACCCCTGCGCTGGTCGACTACCGGACAGAGGCCCTGCACGATGAGCTCGGCGCTGACCACTGTTCGCGGCTGGCGTCGGAGGTCTGCCCGATACTCGGCTGGCCAGGGCTGACGTGGTCTCGCCGAGCAGCGCTCGGGCTCGTCGGCAAGCTAAAACGACCACACGGACACCGCTGCGGGCGACGGCGTCGCGCGGCCGCCAGCGCCTGCGTCCTAGGAAGTGAATTGGTGTCCGTTTACGGTCCACTTTGACTCAGTGGCTCTCGGTATGGAGCGGGTACAGTGAGTCTTGGAAGAGAGCGTGAATCTCCCGATACACCGAGTGAATTGGTAGCTTCCGGCCCGAGACCGTAGCAGTCGCGATGCCCCTGATGGCGTCCAGAGGTCGCAGGTTCAAATCCTGCCCCCGCTACCAATCGCGAGAGGCCCTCACAGTCTGACTGTGAGGGCCTCTCGCATGTGCGCAGCCGCTTCGCCGGAGAGAGTTCCGTCCGGCCGCGCGCGCACCTGTCGGTGACGCTCAGGCGCCGCGGCCGCCGAAGCCCCCGGTCGGCGCGATCTCCGCGACGCGGGAGAGGTCGGTGTCGGTGAGCGTGAGGTCTGCGGCGGCGATGTTGTGCGCCACGCGGTCGGGGTTGCGGGAGCCGGGGATCGGGACGATGTAGGGCTTCTGGGCGAGGAGCCAGGCCAGCGAGAGCTGGGAGAGGGTCGTGTCCCTCTCAGTGGCGAGCCGAGCGAGCTTGTCTGCGACGTGGACGTTGGCGTCGAAGTGCTCCGGTGCCCACCAGCCGATGCGTTGGCGGAAGTCGCTCTCGTCGTACGCCGAGCGCGGCTGGACCGCTCCGGAGAGGAAGCCGCGCGCGAGCGGGGAGTAGGCGACCAGGCCGATGCCGAGGTCCTCGAGAACGGGGAAGAGGGTCTCGGTCTCGCGCGCGAAGATCGAGTACTCCGCCTGCAGCACCGAGATCGGGTGCACCGCGTCGGCGCGGCGGATGCTGTCCCCGTCAGTGTTGGAGAGGCCGAGGAACCTCACCTTGCCGGCGTCCACGAACTCCTTCATCACGCCGACGACCTCCTCGATCGGGACCGCGGGGTCCTTGAAGTGCTGGTAGAGCACGTCGATGTGGTCGACGCCGAGGTTGCGCAGGCTGCCGTCGACGACCTCGCGGATGTGGTCGGGCTGCGAGTTCGGGGCGTAGGTGCCGGGGGTGAGCCCGAACTTCGTGGCGATCGTGACCTCGTCGCGGATGGGCGCGAGGGCGGTGCCGAGGAGCTTCTCGCCCTCGCCCCAGCCGTACATCTCGGCGGTGTCGAAGTGAGTGGTCCCGAGCTCGTGGGCGCGTCGGATCGCGGCGATCGACTCGGTGTCGTCCGTGGCGCCGTACCCGACGGCGGTGCCCATCGACCCGTAGCCGATGGCGGTGGCGGTCAGCCCCTGCTGACGGAGGGTGCGGGTCTCCATGGGAGCTCCTTCTCTGTGGTGTGCAGTCAGTGTACGCCGTAAGTGTCAGAGACTGACATATGCGTCACGGTATGCTGCATCACGTGACGTCGACACCCGCCAGCGGTCTCCGGTCCATGACCCGTGACGCGGTCCGGGCACAGATCGCCGCGGTCGCGATCGACCTGTTCGCCGAGCACGGCTTCGACCAGGTCACGGTCGAGCAGATCGCCACCGCGTCGGGTATCTCGGCGCGCAGCTTCCACCGCTACTTCCCGGCCAAGGAGGACGCGGTCATCGGCGACACGACCGTGTGGGCGGAGCTCGTGCGCGACACCCTCGACCAGCGCCCCACCGACGAGTCGCCGTGGGAGTCACTACGAGCGGCGTTCGGGGAGCTGCTCGCCCGGTCGGACGGCGACCGGGACCGACAGCGCCGCACCATGCGGGTCCTCTCGAGCACGCCGTCGCTGCGTGCGCGCAACCTCGAGAAGCACCTGATGTGGGCACGCATGTTCGCACCGATCGTGGAGGAACGCCTGGACGGCGACCACGTCGAGCTGCGGGCGCAGGCCCTGGTGCAGTCCGCGCTCGTGTGCTTCGACCTCGCGCTCACCACCTGGGCGGACTCTCAGGACGACACCTCGCCCGTGGACTACCTGGCTCTCGCCTTCGCCACGGTCGGTCCTCGCTAGGCGAGGTCCGGACGGACCAGAGCACCACGCGTGGATCGTCGTGACGCGCGGTCGTGTCGTCGGATCGTCATGGGCTGGGTCGCCCGAGGAGCTCCGAGCAGTAGGCCAGCAGGTCCCGGTTCCCCTCCTCCAGGTCGGCGCGGGTCATGGCGTACGGCAGGCCGCTGATGCCGAGGTCCTCGATGGGGAGGCCGTCGCCGGCGCCCGAACGGACTGCTCGGCGGATGGCGAGGGTGAACCCGACGCCGGCCGGCAGCGGCTGGAAGGCGTGGTTCGTGCCGGCGAGGGCGTCGCGGAGCTGCCCGCTCGTCCAGACGTTCGCCCCACCGGCGCCGGTGGCCCGGCCGACGACGACCAGGTCACCGATGCCGTTGTCGACCCAGCCGGCCGCGAAGAGGTCCCCCGACGAGTAGGTCATGGCGTCCACGACGGCCAGGGCCTTGCCCGGGTAGTGGTAGGGGAGGTCGTTGCACCAGGCGGGGTCGGTCAGGGGCAGCGGCTGGGCGTACTGGTCGCCGGTCGAGATCGAGTCCTCCAGCGAGGGGCTCCACGCCTCGAGCTCGAGGCGGTTGAAGGGGCTGGCCGCCATGTCCCGCGTCAGCGGGGAGGCGATCAGGGCGAACCGGGTCGGCTGGATGGGGCGCCGGTGGGGGTCGGTCGGATCCGCGAAGAGCTGCAGCATGCGCTCGGCCGCCCACACCAGGCCGCCGGGATTGGCGCGGAGGTCCACGATCAGCCGTTCCTGCGGCAGCTGCTCGAGCAGGCGTTGGACCTCGGCGAGGAACGCGGCGTCGTCCTCCAGGTCGAACGACCAGACCCGGAGATATCCGACCTCGTCCCCGGGCAGTGCGCGGGCTGCGAGGTTGTCCGGGAACGACGTGGGCAGCAGCGCGGTGCGGGAGGCGGGCCGGTCCGTGTCCGGCACGCGCGCCACGGGGTTCTGCTCGTCGGACCACAGGTCGGGGGAGAACAGCAGCTTCTTGGCTCGCCGTACCGCCTCGCCGCTGGGGTTGATGGCCTGCTTGGCCGCCGTGCGGGACTCCGGAGCGGCCGCGGTCTCGGCCTTGCCGGGGGCGACGACCCGCCACTCGAGCCGGATCTCGCGCGGGGTGCGGCCGTCGCGGTAGCCGATCACCACCCACTGCTCGTCGGGTGGCGGCTCGAAGTCGAGGGAGCGGAAGGTGAGTGACTCCAGCGCCCACGCCCGGCGGGCGTCGGGACGGCCACCGGTCTGCCGGTCGGCGTAGACGTCCACGGCTCGGGAGATCGGGACCCCGTTCCAGGACTCCACGACCACGCCTGGGCGGAACCGGTCGCCGCCGTCGACGTCGACGAGCGCGGCCGGGACGGTCTTGGTGACGAGGTAGGTGGGATCCTCGAGCGGGCCGTAGGCCTCGACCAGGAAGGGGAGGACCGCGACCACCCCGCGCAGCGGGGACGGCCCGATGTACCGGGTGTGCGCGTCCCGGAGCCCGGACACGATGCCGGTGACCTGGAGGTGGAAGTCGGCGTCGCTGAGCTCGCCCGCCCGCTGCCGCAGCAGGGTCAGCTGCTGGACCGGGTTCACGGCGTACGCCGCGCGCTTCGCCGGCAGGTGCGCGTACGCCCCGCCCAGGACGGTGATGAGCGTGTCCAGGACCTGCTGGCGCTGCCCGCCGTCCAGATGACCCTCCGGGAGGGGCGAGGGCACCGGTCGCGCTGCCGGGGCGGCGAGACTGGCCGCGACCGAGGGCGGCGGAGGCGCGGCTCCGGCCGTGCCTGCTGCGGCGGCGAGAGCCTCGCCGAGCCGTTCGCCGCGCTGGTAGTCGGCGAGGGCGGTCCTGCTGCGCTGTTGGGTGACCATGTGGTGCTCCGGACGTCAGCTGTAGAAGCCGGCGAGCCCGTCGAGCACGCCGCCGTGGAACGGATTGGCGGACACCGCCTGCAGCCAGTCGGCGTCATGGGTCAGCGACTGCACCGGCGGCACGTGCACCAGGGACAGGTCCTTGGGCAGACCGCCGACCGGAGCGACCCCGGTCGGCATGTCGAGCGCCAGCCGGAGCGGCGCTGCCGGGTCCTCCAGGCGACCGGCGAACGCCGCGTAGCCCTGGAGCGCCTCCCGGATCTCGTCCTCCGGGTGTGCCCGGACCTCGTCGAGCCGGTCGACGACGTCCTGCCAGTCCCACGCAGTCCCCGCGTCGTCGGACCGGGTCAGCGAGAGCTCCATGTCCCGGCCGGCCACCTCGATGGGGGTGACCGGGTCGGCGCCGGCCTTCGTCATGAGGTCAGGTGTCCCGTAGCGGGGCCGCCCGTCGATCACGACGAGCTCGACGTCCTCCTCGGTCGCCGTCACCACGCGGTGGAACGCGTGGGCCCGCGGCGGGGTGGACACGACCAGGACGTCGGCGATGGCGCCGGGCTGGAGCCGTCCGATCTGACGGTGCCACGCCCGGGCGAGCACGTCGCCGGGGTTGCAGGTGGCCATCCGGACCAGGTCCTCCTCCGAGAGGTCCCAGTCGGCATCGTCGGCGACCAGCTTGGCGGCCTTGATCTCGCCCAGGACGTGCTTGGTGCCCGAGGGCGCCCAGTCCGACCCGAGGCAGACGGTCAGTCCGTTGGCGACCGCCGTGGGGATGTCCGTGGTGCTGCCGCGGCCGTAGAGCCACAGGTTCGAGAACGGCGACCACGCGATCGCCCCGGTCGGCGACCAGCTCGCGAGCTCGGCCGGATCGATGGCGTTGACGTGCACGCCGACGAACCGGTCGCCGAGGCACCCGGCCCGCGATGCGGCCGTGTACTCCTGCGCGACCACGCTGCCGCGCTGCCCCTCGGAGCAGTGGTAGATGAAGGACGACCCGGCGCGCATCTTGTTCGCGCGGTCGGCGAGGAGCGCCGCGTTCAAGGTCAGGGTCGATGCGTAGATCAGGTTGCGGTCGCCGGTGCCGAAGCTCTCGTCCTCGACGTTGCGCACCAGCCAGCCGTCGCGCGGGCGGCTCTTGGGCGGCGAGCCCTGGACCGTCGTCGTGCCGCCGACGACCGCCTTCGCCTCGACGTACGCCAAGAGCTCCTCGGGGCACGCCGTGATGAAGGCGTACGCCGGCCACGTCGTACTGCCTGAGTAGCTGTCGGCGCCGGTCCACGAGTTGTGATGGGCGAAGGGGACCGGCTGCGTCGGTTCGGTCCACAGCGGAAGTGTGTTGTAGGCGAGGTGGTTGTGCAGGTCGATCAGTCCCGGCAGCACCAGGGACGACCCGACGTCGACGACCGGCGCACCGGCGAACTCGGGGGGCCCGGCCTTGGAGCCCTTCGTCACTGCTGCGACCAGGCCGTCGTCGCCGATCCACACCTGGCCGGCGAACGTCACCGACTCGTCCGGGGCGACGGTCCGGTCGTTGCTGATCGGCATGACGCGACCCCGGATCACCAACATGGCCCTGCACCTCGCCCTCACGCGCACCGCTCGATCACCGGCGAAGGCACAGAACGACGACGCCCGAGCGTGCATTCAGCTGGTCGGTCCTGCCGAGGGCGCCGCTGCAGCGATGGCCTGAGGCGCAGTCGACTCTTCAACCTAGGACCGCCCGACCGCCGTCCGCATGCCGAAAGTTGGCCATCTTGGCCTGACCCGGACGAGCCATGGCCGGCGGGAGGTCACCATGTGAGCCTCAGGTGAGCCTGGACCTCGACGGAGGCACCCGATGATCACTGACCGCTTCGACCCTGGACCGACCGGCACGTTCAAGTCCCTGTGCCGGAACTATCCGGACGACACCGTCTTCAGCGGAGCCGACGGCTTCCGTGCGCTCTGGGGTCCGATCTTCTACCGCGGGCGCGCGAACGGTCGTGCACGCCTGCTCGTCATCGGACAGGACCCGGCGCAGACCGAGGCGGTCACGCGCCGCATCCTGTCGGGCCAGGCCGGCCGCCGCGTGCAGGGCTTCGTCGAGAAGCTGGGCTTCACGCGGAGCTACCTGATGGTCAACGCGTTCCTCTACGGCATCTACAACCAGGACATGGCCCTGCCGCACCTGAACGACCCGGAGATCGTCGCGTACCGCCACCAGTGGCTGGAGGCGGCCTTCGAGCCGGGCCGGATCGAAGCCGTCGTCACCTTCGGCACTCCCGCCTTCAACGCGTGGACGGCGTTCACGGCGACGCCGGCAGGCCAGGCGGTGCTCCCCACGGTCGCCTTCCACAAGGCGCTGCACCCGACGGCCGACAAGCCCGGAGGCCCGATCTCGCGGAAGGACCTGCTCGACAACTGGAACGTCGCCCTGCAGAGCCTGCATGCCGGCATCCAGCACCCTGACCTCGCCACGCCCCTGGCTCTCTACGGCGACGACTTCGCGCCGGAGGAGCTGCCCGAGATCCCCAGCCGGGACCTGCCCCCGGGCATCCCCGCGTGGATGCGGCGTACGGACTTCTGGGCGTCGATGTCCGACTCCCCGGGCACCGAGCGCGCCAGCATCTCGATCGAGGTCCCGTAGGCCGACCCGCTGAGAGATGTCGGAAGGTGTGCGCCTACCGAGAACTGGCACCGTTGGTCTCGAACGTGCCGGGACCAGGCGAGCAACTACCGGAGCTCGACCCTCCGTGGCCGTTACACGGGTCATCGTCCTGACATCCCGTCGTCAGCATGGCTGTGGAACCCAGCGCCAGCAGCAGCGCGACGGGCGTGAGTCTCGATCGCATCCGACGCGCTCGGCCAGTACGTGACATGAGCGCTCTCCGATCGGTCGGGATCCGTCCCCGCCAACCCGGCCAGGACCGATAGCGGGTTCAGGCCGGGGTGCCGCGGTTCCAGCCAGGCTTCTGGATGAGCAGCCCATCGTGCTCGTGCCGGCGGCACTCGTCCGCGAAGGCCGCCGCGGCGGCGTCGTCGTGACCGAGGCGCTCGTGGTCGGCCGCGCTGATCTCGTAGTACTCCTCGTAGTCGACCGGGCCGTTGCTGACCGGGATCGAGAGGTAGGAGCGACCCGACTCGGTCTCGATGCCCAGCGAGAAGCGGTGCTCGCGGGTGAAGGAGGTGTCCTGGAAGTCCATCGATGTCCGTTCGCGGGGAACCGGGTCAGCGCTTGCTGCGGGCGAGGAGCACCGAGCGGCCGGCCTCGAGCCGGGCGACCGGGACGCGGAAGGGGGAGCAGGACACGTAGTCGAGCCCGACCTTGTCGAAGAAGTGGATGGAGCGCGGGTCGCCGCCGTGCTCGCCGCAGACACCGACCTTCAGGTCGGGCTTGGTCTTGCGGCCCTTCTTGGTGCCCATCTCGACCATGCCGCCGACGCCCTGCTGGTCGAGCGACTCGAAGGGGGAGACGTCGAAGATGGCGTGCTCGAAGTAGCGGGAGAAGAACGACGCCTCGACGTCGTCGCGGGAGAAGCCCCAGGCCATCTGGGTGAGGTCGTTGGTGCCGAAGGAGAAGAACTGTGCCTCCTTGGCGATCCGGTCGGCGAGGAACGCGGCGCGAGGGAGCTCGATCATGGTGCCGATGGAGTAGGTGAGCGTCACCTCGCGCTCCTCCTCGATCTCGCGGGCCACGGCGAGGATGTCGGCCTTCACGATCTCGAGCTCGCGCACGCTGGCGACCAGCGGGATCATGATCTCCGGCAGGGGTCGCATGCCCTCGGCGGCCCGGTCGGCCGCGGCTTCGAGGATGGCGCGCGCCTGCATCCGGAACAGGCCGGGGATCTGGATGCCCAGCCGTACGCCGCGCAGCCCGAGCATGGGGTTCTGCTCGTGCAGCCGCCGGACGTGGCGGAGCAGCACCTGGTCGCGCTCGTCGACCTCGCCGCGCTCCTCGGCCAGCGCCACCCGGACGGAGAGCTCGGTCAGGTCCGGGAGGAACTCGTGGAGCGGCGGGTCGATCAGCCGGATGGTCACGGGCAGGCCGTCCATCGTCTCGAAGATCTCGACGAAGTCCTGGCGCTGGAGCGGCAGGAGCGCCTCGAGGGCGGCGTGCTGGGCGTCCTCGTCCTCGGCCACGATGAGCCGCTCGACCAGCTCGCGCCGGTCGCCGAGGAACATGTGCTCGGTGCGGCACAGGCCGACCCCCTGGGCGCCGAAGCGACGCGCGCGGGCGGCGTCCTCGGGGGTGTCTGCGTTGGTCCGGACCCGGAGCCGTCGCGCGCCGTCGGCGTGGGCCATGATCCGGGCGACCGCGTGGACGAGGTCGTCGTCGACCTTCTCACCCTCGAAGTGGCGTACGACGAGCGCCGCGCTGACCGGGACCTCGCCCGCGAAGACCTCGCCGGTGGTGCCGTCGATGGAGATCAGGTCGCCCTCGCGCACGGTCACCCCGTCGGGGGTGCGGAACTCGCGCGCCCGGGTGTCGACGTCGAGCGTGTCGGCGCCGCAGACACACGTGCGGCCCATGCCGCGGGCCACGACCGCGGCGTGGGAGGTCTTGCCGCCGCGGCTGGTGAGGATGCCGCGGGCGGCGACCATGCCGCGGAGGTCGTCGGGGTTGGTCTCCTTGCGGACCAGGATGACGTCGTCGCCGCGGTCGGCCCACTCGACGGCCGTGTCGGAGTCGAAGACCGCCTTGCCGACGGCGGCTCCGGGGGAGGCGTTCATCCCCTTCGCGAGGAGGGTGCGCTCCGCGGACTCGTCGAAGCGGGGGAACATGAGCTGGGCCAGCTGGGCGCCCGTGACCCGGGTGACCGCCTCGTCCATCTCGATGAGGCCCTCGTCGACCATGTGGACGGCGATCCGGAAGGCCGCTTCGGGGGTGCGCTTGCCGACGCGGGTCTGCAGCATCCAGAGCTTGCCGCGCTCGACGGTGAACTCGATGTCGCACATGTCGCGGTAGTGACGCTCGAGCCTGGCCATGATGGCGAGGAGCTCGTCGTGCGACCGGCGGTCGACCTCGGCGAAGTCGGCGAGGCTGACGGTGTTGCGGATGCCGGCGACGACGTCCTCGCCCTGGGCGTTCTGCAGGTAGTCGCCGTACTGGCCCTGCGCGCCGCTGGCCGGGTCGCGGGTGAAGGCGACGCCGGACCCCGAGCTCATGCCGAAGTTGCCGAAGACCATCGCCTGGACGTTGACCGCGGTGCCGAGGTCGTCGGGAATCCGCTCCTGGCGGCGGTAGAGGCGGGCGCGGTCGGTGTTCCAGGAGTCGAAGACCGCGCGCATCGCCAGGTCGAGCTGCTCGCGGGGCTCCTGCGGGAACTCCCGGCCGGCGCGCTCGCGCACGATGCCCTTGAACGTCTCGACGAGGGCGGTCAGGTCGTCCGTGTCCAGGTCGAGGTCGCTGTCGGTCCCACGCGCCTTCTTGGCGGCGTCGAGCGCCTCCGCGAAGTGCTCGGCGTCGATGCCCAGGACGGTGGCGCCGAACATCTGGAGCAGCCGGCGGTAGGAGTCGAGGGCGAACCGCTCGTCCTCGCTCTGGCGCGCGAGCCCGACGACGGACTCGTCGTTGAGCCCGATGTTGAGGACGGTCTCCATCATGCCGGGCATCGAGAACTTCGCGCCGGAGCGGACGCTCACCAGCAGCGGGTCGTCGACCTGGCCGAGCCGTCGTCCCATCGTCGACTCGAGGGCGTCGAGGTGCGCGGAGATCTCCTCGGCGAGGCCGTCGGGGTCGCCACCGTCACGCAGGTACGCGCGGCACGCCTCGGTGGTGATCGTGAAGCCGGGCGGCACCGGGAGCCCCAGGTTGGTCATCTCGGCGAGGTTGGCGCCCTTCCCGCCCAGGAGGTCGCGCTGGTCCTTGTCGCCACTGGCGAACGTGTACACGTAGGTCATGTCGCGCTTCCTCTGCCGGTCCACCCTGGATGGTCGCCAGTGAACCACCGAACCCCGGTCAGGGCGATGCGTCGGCCGCATCCTGGGTGTCGGACCACCCTCCAGGCGGGTCAGCCGAGCCGGGCGCAGACGTGGACGGAGACGATCAGGCCCACCAGGCCGAGCAGCGCGGCGCCGGCCATCCACGCCCACCCCGGGGCCGAGGAGCCGTGGGTCTCAGTCCCGGGATGGACGGCCGGCGCCCGCTGGCCACTGATGTGGCGGTGTCTCCCCACGGCCAGATGGTGGTCCCCCCAGATGACAACGGACCCGACGACTTCTTTGCAGTCTCATGACAATCGAGGCACCAGGCGCCGCCGCGACCGCACGGCTCCCGGGCGATGGGATCATGGCGCCATGACTCGGGTCCTGGTGCTGGAGGACGACGCCGGCCTCCGCGCATCGCTGCGGATGGTGCTCGAGGACGAGGGCTACGACGTCGTCGAGGCGGCGGAGGTCGACGACGCCCTGCACGCGGTCGCCGGCCCGAGCAGCGTCGACCTGATGCTCGTGGACCTGATGCTCGGCGGGATGGACGGCTTCTCGTTCATCCACCGGGCCCGCCCCCGGACGGAGGCGCCCATCGTCGTCGTGAGCGCGCGTGACGGGGTCGAGGACATCGTCACGGCGCTCGAGGCCGGGGCCGACGACTACGTGACCAAGCCGTTCCTCGTCGACGAGGTGAAGGCCAGGCTGCGAGCCCTGCTGCGCCGCCCGTCGCTGGGGACGGCGTCGCCCCGCGAGGAGGCGGACGTGGTGGTCCTGGACGCGGAGGAAGGCCCCCTCGTCCTCGACCGCGGAGCGGCCACCCTGGCCCGGGGATCCGACCAGATCCACCTGACCAACACCGAGTTCCGCCTGCTCAGCGTGCTCGCCGACAACCTCGGCCGCGTGCTGAGTCGGGGAGCCCTGCTCGAGCACGTCTGGGACCAGGGGTTCTTCGGCGACGAGCGCATCGTCGACGTGCACGTACGACGGTTGCGCAAGAAGCTGGAGACCGAGCCGAGCTCGCCCACGATCCTGGTCACGGTGCGCGGGCTGGGATACCGGCTCGACGCGCGATGACGTCCGCCCTCGCCCGGCGCGGACTGCGAGCGTCGGTGACGCTCGCCTTCACCCTCGGGGCGCTGGCCCTGTCGGCGTTCCTGGCGTTCGGCACCTACTTCTCCGCGCGCCACTTCCTGGTCGACCAGCGCGAGCGGACGGCGATGCGGCAGGCCTTCACCGACGGAGCGCTCGTGCGCGAGAGCCTGCAGACGTCCGGTGCCCAGGTCAGCGAGGTGCTCGGCTCGCTCTCGCCACCCGCCGGTGCGGTCATCTACGTGCATCGCAACGGTCAGTGGTACTCGTCGGCGCTCGACAGCGCCGGCCCGGAGCTGACCGCCGACGTGCAGCCCGTGGTGGCGGACGGCTCGGTCGGAGTGGGGTGGACCGGTGCCACGGACCCGTCCGCGGTCGTGGTCGGAGTCCCGCTGCCGGCGGTGGACGCCGAGTACTACGAGGTAGCCGTCGCCGAGGAGCTGGACCGGACGCTGCGGACCCTCAGCATCGCGCTCGCGGTCTTCGCCGGCCTGACCACCATCGGCGGCGCGATCGTCGGTCGCACCGCTGGTCGCCGGGTGCTCGCTCCGCTCGAGGAGGTGACCTCGGCGGCGGTCCGCGTGTCGGCGGGTGATCTCACCACCCATCTCGGCACCACCCAGGACCCGGACCTGGCCGCGCTCGTCGGATCCTTCAACCACATGGTCGACGCGCTGCGGGAGCGGATCGAGCAGGACGCCCGGTTCGCCGCAGACGTCAGCCACGAGCTGCGCACCCCCGTGACCACCCTGACCACCAGCCTCAGCCTGCTGGAGCGGTCGCCCGACCTGTCGCCGCGGTCGTCGGAGGCGGTCCGGCTGATGGCCGACGAGCTCGCCCGCTTCCGGCGCGCGCTCGAGGACCTGCTGGCGCTCGGCCGGCTGGATGCCGGCGGGCACGAGACCGAGCCCGTCAGGACCGGGGCCGACGAGCTGGTGCGTCAGGCGCTGCGCGCCTGGGGGCAGCCGTACGACCACGTCGAGGTCGACGGCCCGAACGTCGCCGTCCGTGTCGACCGGGTCCAGATGCTCCGCGTCCTCACCAACCTCTTCCGCAACGCCGAGCTGCACGGCGGCGGCCTGACCGGCGTCACCATCGTCGCGGGCGACGACGTGGTCGACCTACGCGTCCAGGACCGGGGGCCCGGCATTCCCGCCGCCGACCGCGACCGGATCTTCGAGCGGTTCGCGCGGGCCGGTGGGCAGCGAGCGGGCACCGGCAGCGGTCTCGGCCTGAGCATCGTCGAGCGGACCGTGCGCAACCACGGAGGTGATGTGTGGTGCTCCGAGCGACCGGGCGGCGGTGCCGTCTTCGTGGTGCGACTGCCGATCGACGGAGCCGAGACCCCATGAGCCGCCGGAGGACTCGTTGCGCCGCAGCCGCCGTGCTGGTGGCGGCGTCGCTCACCCTCTCCGCGTGCGGGCTGCCCGGGGACGGCTCCGTGCACCGCGTCGACGACGGCGAGGTGCCCTACCACCTGCTCGAGTCCGGGTCGGCGGGCGCACCGGCCGCAGGCGCCGCAGGCGGGCCCGCGCGCGCACCGGTGGTCTTCTGGGTCGCCGGTGAGCGTCTCGTTCCCGAGGCGACCGACGACACCTGCGGCGACGACCCGGGGGCCGTCGTCGAGGGACTCCTGCACACCCTGGCGACCGGACCGTCCGACGACGCGCGGGCGAACGGACGCTCCTCGGCCGTCCCGCCCGACTCCGGGCTCGAGATGGCGGGCCTGGCCGACGGTGTCGTCGAGGTCGACATCGAGCCGGAGACCTCGCTCAGCGCGGACCGGTTGCCGGTCGCGGTCGGGCAGATCGTCTTGACGGTCACGTCCGCGCCAGGGGTGCGGTCGGTCGTCCTGGTCACCGATGGAGAGCCCGCCAAGGTGCCCCTGCCCGACGGCGCACTCACGGAGGGGCCGGTGACCGCCGAGGACTACGGCGACCTCCTGCCCGACCGGCTGGCGGCGCACGGCTCGTTCGGCTGCTCCGGATCCTGAGGCCGGGGCTGCGACCGGACCAACGGTCCGGCGCGGGCGCTCACGCGGTCGCGGCCACCATCCACAGCACCCAGCCGTCGCCCGCGCGGCCCACCCCCCACTCGTCGGCCAGGACGTCGAGGGTGGAGATCGTCGCGCCGACATCGGCGTCCGCCGCGCCGGGCTGGGCGCTGCTCGAGCCACCGACCCAGCGCGCGTCGAGGCGCACCCGCTCGAGGTCCAGCCAGCGGACGAGGATGATGACCCCGCGCGGCGCGAACCTCAGTCCGTGGCTGATCGCCGCCCGCGTCAGGGAGAGCAGGCGCTCCTGGCCCGCCTCCGGGAGGACCCGGTCCTCCGCCCACCGCCCGACGAGCTCGAGGGCGGTGTCGACCACGTCCGGGTGGCACACCAGGTCGAACCGCGTGACGCCGGGCACCCCTTCGTCGGAGCCGTCCGGGACCCGGGCGGCGGGCTCGTTCCGCGGCGTCCTCATGCCTGCGTCCCGGGCGAGAGCCGGGCGGACGTCCCTCCCGACGTCGGTTGCTCGAGGATCAGGACGCGGAGCAGCCCGACCCGTTCGAGCGTGTCGCGGCAGCGCCGCGTCGGGTGACGGACGACGACCGCGACCCCCCGTGACGAGCACCGGCGGCGCGCCCACAGCAGGGCCGCGATCGTGGTGGAGGAGACCTCGGTCACCGTGGCCAGGTCGAGCACGACCGCACGCGGACCACCGGTGAGCGCGACGTCCAGCCGTCGGTCCAGGTCATCGAGGACCTCGGTGAGCCCGTCGTCGGTCAACGGGACGACGACCGGGGCCGACGCGCCGTCCGCGGCGGGGACCACCGAGAGGTGACGGGTGCGCGATGACCGACGTGACGACTGTCGAGGAGATCGCATGGACATCACGTTCCCGCGTGCAGATGACGATCCGACCGGCCGTCACTTTGCAGTTGCATGACGACCAGCGGGAGAAGTGCGGACATCGGGTCGCACCCCCTTGTCCCGGGACGGCGGGGGTGTCTGGATGGGTGCTGCCGACGCGTTCGACCCCGTCGGCGAGGCAGCTCCCAGATCGATCCCGAGGAGGAGAGACATCATGCTCACGATCACCGCTCGCGCCATGACCGTCATCCGACGCGTCTCCGAGCACCCCAGCTTGGAGGCCACCGCCGGCGTGCGCGTCTCGGCGCGTCCCGAGGCCGACGCACCTACTGAGGTCCGTGCCGTGCATCACCCCGAGCCGGGGGACCGGGTGGTGGATCGATCGGGAGCGCGCCTCTACCTGGACCGCGAGACCGAGCACCTCAGCGACGGACGCGAGCTGGACGCGGTCACCCGGGCCGACGGCACGGTGCAGTTCGTCCTCCGGAGCGCGGCGTGAGTCCGACGCCGCCCGAGCCGGACCGGGCCGTGCACCGCGCCGTACGCCGGCAGGTGCTGCTCGAGCGGCGGCGGGTGGCTGCCGTGCGAGCGGCGCGCCGCCGCCGGGCGCCGCGAGTGCGCCGAGCCTGATCCATCCTGATCCATCCTGATCCACCGGCCGCCGGACGGCGGCAGCACGACGACGGGGGGACCGCCATGACCGTGATGGAGACCGAGCTCCGGTATCTCGCCGGCGGCGGGATCGAGCTGGCCGAGCCGGCCGCCGACCTGCGTGGCCTGGTCGTGGTCGGCCCCGACGGCCTCCGGATCGGCCAGGTGGAGGACCTCGTGGTCGACGTCGACGAGCGGCGTCCGCGCCTGCTCGTGGTGGCGTCCGGCGGTGTCCTCGGCCTGGCTGTCCGACGGGTGCTGGTGCCTGTCGAGACGGTCACGCGGGTCGCGGACCGCGTCCACCTCGACCGCTCGTCGGGCGTCGTGAACGCCCTCCTGGCCGACAGAACCGCCCAGCCCCCGGGTCCACCGGCGCAGCGGCCGACCGCCCCGGGGCCTGGGTGCCTCGCCGAGCTCTACGCGCTCTTCGGCGTGACGCCCTTCTGGCTGACCGGCTCGCACCCCGGGAGCTGACGAGCGGCGCGCGGCGGGGTGCCCGGCGTGGGAACCCCACTATCGGCGATGCGTCCGCGAGGACGGTGGTCCTAGCCTCCGACGGGGGCCGATGGCAGCACCGATCTCGGAGGTTCACGCCATGCTCGAGAGGATCGCCTCGTACGTCGTCGCCACGACAGCTCTCGCCGCCGTGCTGATCGCCCCGGTGGGCGGGGCGGAGGCGAGCTCGCCGGCAAGACCAGCCGAGCCCCGGCTGATCATCAAGCCGGTCTCCGGACCGTTGCACTGGTTCGACATCAGCTTCGGCGAGGTCGAGGGAGGCGTGTGGCGCAAGGTCGCGACGATCTCGATGAAGGTGGTCGGCTGCCAGCCCGGCGAGTACCTCTACTGGGCCGACGGACCCGCCTACCAGGACGGCGTGGAGGCCTACGGCGTGTTCGGTGGGCTGGGCCAGGGTGAGGCCTACTGCGGGGAGGACGGGACCTCGTCGTACGCCGTCGACTACTACCGCGAGCCGACGAACCTGCACCCGGGCCGGCTGACCTTCAGCGCCACGGTCTACCACGTCGACAACGTGCAGGTCCTCGCCAGCGGCACACGCCAGGTCCGGATCCCGGGCCGTCACTGCTCACGCTGACAGGGGTGAGGGGTGCCGCCGGAGCGGCACCCCTCACCGACCGATCAGCGACTACTTGCCGAGGACGGCCTCCTCGGCGTTCACGACGCCGTACCCGTCCACACCGGTCCAGCCGTGGCCGAGCTTGTTGACGAAGTGACCGCTCAGCCTCTTGCCGCCGACGGTGACCGCGGTGAAGCGCATGCCCTTCGTCTTCTTCGCACCGCTCGGGATCGCCACCGCGCCGCCGAGCTCGTCGGCGCCGTTGCCCTCGATCGCGCGCAGGGACGGTGACCACTCGGCCGCGTCACGGTCGATGCCGAACGTGAAGGACTGACCGCGGTGCAGCGGCTTGCGGAAGTGCAGCCGCATGGTGCTGAAGACGCCCTTCGGCAGCTTCTTCGACGTTCCGGAGAACGAGGCCGAGATCGACCGCTTGGTCAGGCCGTGGCTCACCGAGCCGACGGCGAACGGGAAGCCGCCCGCGCGGTAGTTGCCCGGCTTGGCCGTCTTGCGGGGGTCGAAGACCAGGCCCTGCAGCGAGGTCGGGCTCGCGGTCCGGCCGTTCAGCGTGATCGAGCGCAGCGGCTTGGAGCCGGTGTACCTGACCCGGAAGAACGACTTGCTCGCGAGCGAGCCCGGCGTCAGGTTGCGCTCGTCGCTCTGGTCGCCGACCGCGGTGATCTTCAGACCCTTGGCGGAGCCGTGGGCCTGGAACGGGTCGAGGTCGTGCGCGAACGCGCTCTTCTCGAGCCGGCTCCGGACCTGGGCCGGGGTGAGCGAGCCCGGGCCACCGGCCTTCTCCAGGACCAGCGCGGCGATCGCCGCGGCGTGCGGCGCGGCCGCGCTGGTGCCGCCGAAGTTCGGGAAGTCGTCCTTGTCCCGGGTGTCGTCGGCGACGAAGAACGTGGTGTTGCCACGGTCGGTCGACGCGACGTCCGGCTTCCGGCGCACCTCGGGTGCGTCGTAGGCGTCGCCCGCGGAGTCGAAGTAGACGGGCATCTTGCCGCCGTACGACGTGTACGACTCCGGCAGGTAGGACTTGAACGGGTCGTACGCCGCGACCGCGACCGCGCCGCGGGCGGCGGGGTGACCGACGATCGAGACGGCCTTCGGGCTGTAGTACTCGCCGGCGTACCCGTCGCCCCAGATCTGGTACGACATCTGCGTGACGGGCGTCTTGCCGGTGGTCGCGCGGGCGATGACCATCTGGAAGGACGACAGGCCGCCGATCGGCAGCGCCTCCTGCGGACGGCCGGACAGCGTGTTGTCGTCGCCGACGACGCCGAGGTAGTTGCCCGACTTGTCGAAGATCAGCAGGTTGAAGTCCGTGGTCACCTTGGACGGGGCCAGCACCGGGCTCATGTCGACGGTGAAGTCGCCGGTGGCGCCGTCGTACCCGCTCACGGTGATCGTGTAGGTGCCGGGCTGGTCGAGCGCGGTCGCGAGCCGCTCCGGCGAGCTGCCGGTGTCGACCGGGCCGATCTCGGTGCCGTCGGGCTTCTTCAGGTCGAGGATCAGGTCGACGGAGGCGGAGGGCACGCCGTCGGTCGTGAGGAGGACCTCGTTGCCGAGCTGGTCGTCGGTGGGCGTGAAGTCGAAGGTGACGCCGTCCTCGGTGTTGTCGTCGGTGAGCGTCCCCGTGTTCTCGTAGTAGGGGTCACCCACGCTGGCGCCGTTGACGTCGACGGGGTCGTTCCACGACACCAGGATCTGGGCGCCGCTGGACGGCACGAGGTCGATCGTCTGACCGACGTCGGTGCCCTTGCCGGGGTCCATGTCCTCGAGCCCGCCGGCGTAGAGCGCCGGGTCGACGTGCTTGAAGTCCAGGTTGGTGCCCTTGGTGCCCGCGGCCTTGCCGACCAGGTGCACCGGCGCGCTCCACGCCTGGTGGTCGCCGCCGTTGCCGGCCGCCGAGAAGTAGGTGACGCCGTCGGCGGTCACGTCGTCGATCGCGTCGCTGATCAGGTTGTCGGCGTACGGCGTCTCGTCGCCGTAGCCCACGTCGTCGACGATCACGTCGGCGCCGCACGCGCCGCTCTTGTCGGCCAGGGCGCGGATGTTGTTGGCGAAGCCGACCTGGCCCTCGCCGGCCTGCGCGAAGCAGAGCTTCGCGGCCGGGGCGATGTCGTGGACGATCTGCAGCATCGCGCGGCCCTCGTCGGTCGAGTCGTCGGGACCCTCGTCCACGACGACGACCGGCTGGGGGTTGTCCGGGTTGCCGACGCCGGGCAGGTCACCCGAGGCGACGTCGTCGGCGGCGTGGTCGTCGAGCGGGTCGCCGAAGACGTCGGTGCTCGCGGTGTCGTAGGAGTCCGACAGCACGCCGATCGTCATGCCGCTGCCGTCGATGCCGGCCTGGTGCACCTTGTCGACCCGCTGGAAGGCGACGCCCTGGGACGTCGTCGACCCGGCGTGCAGCTGGGGGCGCAGCACCTGCGAGAGGGTGCCGGTGTCGGGCAGCGCCGAGAGCTCGGGGACCGCGGACAACGGGACGTAGCCCTCGAGCGTGCCGAGGCCCGCGTCGGTCGCGGTGATCACCATGCCGAGCTTGACGGCGGTCCGGCGGTAGGCCGCGCGGTCGGTGCCGGCGCGCGGCGTCAGGTCGACGAGCACCCGACCCTGGGCGTCGCGCACGGCGAGGGACGACTGGTCGATCCGCAGGCCGCCACCGCCCGTGAGCGCGCTGGTGCCGGCGGCCTTCTCCGCGACCAGGCGCGCGAGGCCGTTGCCGAGTGACGACGCGACGTACCGCTCGGTCGACTGCGCGCCGGTGTCGGAGCGGCGGTCGGTCTGCGCGGCGACGCCGGGCGATGGTGCGAGGTAGGTGAGACTGCCCACCGCGGCCACGGCGGTGGCGACGGCGAGCAGGCGTCGGTTGTTCATCGATCCTCCCGGAGGCTTCGGACGCCCGTACGGCGACCGAAGTCAACCTAAGCCCTCGGAGCGCCGTCCGCGCCGGACCGCCTCGCGCTCCCGCCTCACCGGACAGCAGATCGGACCGCACCGAGGTGACCGGCCCCGGCCCGCTCGGAGGCCCTGCTGCTCGCGTCGTCGGCCGGGAGCGCCTCGTCGTACGCTCGGGGCCATGACCCAGGCCGCCCGTGAGGAGGAGCTGGTCCAACGCGTCCTCGACTCCTTCGAGGACACCGCGTCGCCACGGCTCAAGGAGCTGATGCAGGGGATCGTCCGCCACCTGCACGCCTTCCTCCGCGACGTCCGGCTGACCGAGGAGGAGTGGCGGCAGGGGATCGACTTCCTCACCGCGGTCGGCCACCTGACCGACGAGCGGCGCCAGGAGTTCATCCTGCTCTCCGACACCCTCGGCGCCTCGATGCAGACGATCGCCATCAACAACGCGGCGTACGCCGACGCCACCGAGGCCACCGTCGTCGGACCGTTCTTCGCCGAGGACGCCCCGGAGATCGAGCTCGGCGGCGACATCGCCGGTGGCGCGAGCGGTCAGCCGTGCTGGGTCGAGGGGACGGTCCGTGACACCGACGGCCGCCCCGTGCCGGGTGCGCGGATCGAGGTGTGGGAGGCCGACGCGGACGGCCTCTACGACGTGCAGTACGGCGACGACCGCACGGCCGGCCGGGCGTACCTCTTCAGCGACGCCGACGGCGGCTATCGCTTCTGGGCGATCACGCCGACGCCGTACCCGATCCCGCACGACGGTCCGGTCGGCGCGATGCTCGCCGCGACCGGCCGCTCGCCGATGCGGGCCTCGCACCTCCACTTCATGGTGAGTGCGCCAGGCCTGCGCACGCTGGTCACCCACTTCTTCGTCCGCGGCGACGAGCTCCTCGCCAGCGACAGCGTCTTCGGCGTCAAGGACTCCCTCGTCACGGACATCGAGGAGATGGCGGCCGCTGCGCCCACCCCGGACGGCCGCGACGTCGGCGACCGGACCTGGGCGCGGACGCGCTTCGACATCGTGCTGGCGCCCGCCGGCGCCTGAGTGCGCGGCCGCCCCGCGTCTCGACCCCCGGACACGTGCGGGTCCGCGTTGGTTTACTTGCCCCGGGGATGACGCACGGGGGTGAGCATGGCCGGGTTCCAACCCGAGGCGCGCGCCGACCTGCTCGCCCTGCTGGCGGACGCCCCGGACGAGCAGGCGCTCGTCGACCTCGTGGTCGGCCACACGACCCCGACCATCTCGTGGCTCTCCGCGCGCGAGTGGGCGGCGCTGGCCGACCGGGTGCGGCGGCCCGACGGGCGCTATCCCGGGGAGTTCGCCTGGCGGTGCGGCTACGCCCACCACCACCTCGGCATGTACTCACGTGCCCTGCACTTCTTCGAGCAGGCCGACGCCGACCGGCTCGACGACTGCGAGCTCGCCCACCTCTACGCCTGCCACGCCGGCACCGCCTGGAACCGCGGCGACGTCGAGCTCTGCGAGAAGTACGCCGAGCAGGCGCTGGTGCTCGCGGAGGCGACCGGTGACGCCGGGGCGCTGGCGTTCGCGTGGGTGAGCCGGGCGCTGCTGACCGCGATGCAGGGCGACCGGCACGCCAACGCCGCGGCGTACGTGACGGCGCTCGAGCACGCCACCGCGAGCGGCGACCTGCTGACCCAGACCCGGGTGCACAACAACCTCGCGTCGAGCCACCTCGAGGAGGCGCGCTACGCGCAGGCGGTCGAGCACCTCCAGACGGGCCTGCTGCTCAACGAGGCGACCGGTCACCTGTCGGTGCAGGCGCTGCTGCGGATCAACATGGCCGACGCCCTGCACGGCCTCGGTCGCCTCGACGAGGCGCTGGTCGAGGCCGAGGCGGCGCGGGCGATCTGGCTCTCCGTCCACTCGCCGATGGCGGCGGCCGCGTGGCAGGTGATCGGCGGGGTGCAGTCCGCGCGGGGCAACGTCGCGCAGGCCGCGATGGCCTTCGAGGAGTCAGCGCGGCTGGCCGAGGCCGAGGGCGACACCCAGTCGCTGATCCCGAGCCTCGCGGGCCTGGCGGTCTGCCGGGTCGCCGACGACCCGGAGGCCGCCCGGCAGCTGGCCGTCGACACCCTCGAGCTGCCGGCGGCGATGGGCCACGTGCCGTCGTACGTCGCGGCCGGGTGGGTGCACCTGCACAGCGGCGACCGCGAGCAGGCGCTGTCCTTCGGCGAGCGCGCCGTGCGCGAGGCGGGCCGGCGCCGCGACCTCGTGCGGCTGGCCGACGCCCTCGAGCTCTGCGCCCTCGCCTCCGGCGGCGACCACCGCGACCCGCGGCTCGCGGAGGCCGCGTCGATCTGGGAGTCGATCGGCAACGTCGTCCGCGCCCGGATCAACGACGTGATCCTGGCCCGGCTCGCCGGAGGCCTGCTCGCCGAGGACGTCGCCCGCCAGCGGCTGCGCGCCCTCGGCGTCCACGACGACGCGTGGGGGATCGCCGGGCCGCTGCTGGCGGTCCGCCCGCGCGAGGTCACCGCCGACCTGCACGTCCACGTGCTCGGCACGTTCGTCGTCTACCGCGACGGCACGCCGATCCCGACCAACGCCTGGGCGTCCCGCAAGGCCCGCGACGCCCTCAAGATCCTCGCCGTCCAGGGCGGCAGCGCGATCAGCCGCGAGGCGCTCGCCGAGCTGCTGTGGCCGGGGGAGCGGGACACCGGCGGCCGGCTCTCGGTGGCGCTGTCCCAGCTGCGCAGTGCCCTCGATCCCGAGCGGGAGCACGACAGCGGCCACTTCGTCGTCGCCGACCGGGCCACGGTGCGGCTCGACCCCGACCGGGTCAGCGTCGACGCGGTCGCCTTCCGGCAGGCCGCCCGGGAGGCGCTCGAGGCCGACCGGGCCGGGCGTCCCGACGCCGTCGAGCTGCTCGAGGCGGCCGCCGCGCGGCACACCGGCTCCCTGCTCGACGGCGACGCCTACGCCGCCTGGGCAGAGTCCGCCGCCGACGAGCTCGGCCAGCTCGGCCGCGACGTCATCCGCACCCTCGCCTTCGCCCTGGTGGAGGGCGACGACCCGCAGCGCGCCGTCCCGTGGCTGGCCCGCCTCCTCGTCGAGGATCCGTACGACGAGCCGACGTACCGCGCCGTCGTCGGGCTGCTCCTGGCCGACCGCCGGCACGGCGAGGCCCGTCGCCACTACCGCGCCTATGCGCTGCGGATGGCCGAGATCGACGCGCCCGTCTCGACCTGGGAGGAGATCGCGGAAGGCGACTGAAAGGTTTCTTCAAGGGTCGGCTCGCACAGTGGTGCCACGCCCGACCCACTCGGAGGAGAACCATGTCGATGCCGCAGATCCACGTCGTCGAGGACCCGGCCGCCGGTCAGGTCGTCCAGCTCGCGGCCGGCAGCGCGCTCCAGGTCCGCTTCCGTCGCCGGTTCGGCGGCGGCACCTGGGAGGTGTCCGGCCGCCCGGACCACCTCGTCCCGCTGGCGGAGGGGACCCACGAGCTCACGTTCCTCGTCTTCAGCGGTCCCGGCGAGGGCCACGAGGCGCCGCTGCGGCTGGTGCGGCGCCGCACCGCCCAGGCCGACCCGTGCGAGGTCCGCGAGCTGCGCGTGGTGCTGGCGGGCTGATGAGGTCCGCTCAGGCCGCTCAGGCCGCTCAGGAGTGCCGGGTGCGGGAGGCGACCACGAGGTCCGCCGAGCCCTCGGCCGGGCGCAGTCCGGTCGCGCCGGCGTACGTCGCGGTGGCGGTCGCCGCACCGGGACGCAGGCCGCCGAAGCGGGCGACGGCGACGCCGTCGACGAGCGCGACCTCCTGCCGCTGCCCCTCGACGGTGATGGTGACGGTGCCGGTCGGCACCCGGTCGGCGTCGACCACCCGCACCCGGACCTTCACCTTCGCCGACCGGACGTGCGGTCGCACCTTGAGGGTGAGGGTGGTGTCGCCCTCGACGGTGCCGGGGCCGGCGAGGTCCTCGACGGCGGGGTCGTGGCCGTCGAGGGTCGTCTCGACGCGAGCCGAGACGACGGTGCCGAGGTCGTCGCCGGTGAGCAGGTAGGTGAGGCCCGTCGCGCCCTCGACGACCTCACCGTCGCGCAGCCAGGTGCACGTGCTGGTGGTCCCTGCCGGGTCGAAGGTGCCCGGGGTGACGGTGAGGGTCTGACCGACCACGGGGGTGCCGGTCAGCGTCGAGGGCGTGACGACGGTGACGGCCGGCGGCTGCGCGGCCCGGCGGATGATGCGGGCCGCGCGTCGCCGGATGGCGGGGAGGTGCTCGTAGACGTGGTCGCCGGGGCAGGAGGTGTCGTTGGTGTCGCGGTGGCCGTCGATGACGGGGAGCGCGACGACCCGGCCGGCGCGGAACTTGTCGCTGCCCTCCGAGTCGACCCTCACCGTGCCGAGCGGGTCGCCGCCGTACGGCTGCAGCTTCCAGGCCGCGATCGCCGCGATCGACTGGAGCACCTTCTTCGACGGTGTGGCGGTCATGAAGTTGCCGATCACCGCGGTCCCGACCGAGGTCGCGTTGAAGCCGAGGGTGTGCGCGCCGCGGACCGGTCGCTTCGGCCCGCCGGCCCGCCCGACCCAGATCCGGCCGAACCGGTCGACGAGGAAGTTGTAGGCGATGTCGGACCAGCCGAGGGTGCCGGTGTGGTAGCGGTAGAAGCCGCGGATGATCGCCGGCACGTCGTCCTCGGAGTAGTCGTTGCCGCTCGCCGTGTGGTGGACGTGGGCCTGCTGGATCGTCGAGTTGTAGCGCGGCTTGCCGTTGCGCCAGCTCTCGTCGGCGCCCCAGTCCTTGCGGGTGAGCAGCGGAGGCTCGGGTACGGCGCCGGTCGCGGAGTCGTCCTGGGCGCGGCGTGCCCGGTCGGCCGCGGACGCCGCGAGCGCGGCCTTGCCGACGGCGGCGCGGTCGCTCGGCAGCGGCGCCGGTCGGAGCAGCACGAGCGTGAGGTCGGCGGGACGACGTCCCGTCACCTCGACCTGGATGCCGTCGGAGTCCCCGGTCCACACCGGCTGCGTGCTCTGGAGGTCGGTGTCCTCCGCGCTGCGCGCGTCGGGTCGGTCGTGGAGGTGCGGGAGCGGCTGCCAGGCGCCCCACCGGCCCTCGCTCCGCGACCGGATCCGCAGGACCGGCTCGGCGGCTCCCGTCCAGGTGGCGCCGACCATCGAGTGGAGGGAGGTCGTCAGCCTCGCCGTACGGGCGGTGTCGCCGGACCCGGAGGTCAGGAGCTGCCCGTCGAGGGGGACCGACAGCGACGACATGGAGGCCGACTCGGCGCTGAGGGTGAGCGCGGGTCCGCCTCCCGCGGGTCCGTCGTGGAGGGAGGACGACACCCGGGCCGCGACGGTCGCCGCCCCGAGGGCGGCGGCACCTCCGGCGAGCCCGATCAGCAGGGGACGACGCCGGGCTCCAGGTGCACTCACGGGAGTTGATTGTCGGTGACGAAGCGCCCGGAACCGGGAGACACGCGGGAGGGCCCCATAGCCGTCGAGTAGAGGTTTTCCGCGGGTTGAGTCGAGGTCTTCCGCGCCGTCGTACGACGGAAAGTCTCGACTCGTACGACGGAAAGTCTCGACTCGTGCGACGGAAAACCTCTACTCGACCATCAGCGACCGACCCGCTGCTCGAACGAGTCGAGCAGGCCCTGCACCTGCCGGTAGGTCTCGGAGCTGTAGGCGCCGATGCTCCGCTCGGACCCGAGCGCGTCGCGCATCGCGTCGAGGTAGCGGCGCTGCACCACGAGTGACTGCTCGAGGGTGTCGGGCCGCGCGTGGCGCACCTCGCGGACGCCGGTGAGCATCCGCGGCAGGACCTGCTCCTTGAGCATCGTGGCGATCTGGGGGTCGACCGGGATGCCGTCGACGGTCTGCTCGTCGACCGGGCCGACCGTGTCGAGCGCGGTCTCGCCGACGCTGCGCAGCAGCGACTGGAAGGCGTCGCGCTTGTCCTCGGCGCTCTCGGCCTCGAAGCCCATCCGGCGGATCACCAGCGGCAGGGTCAGCCCGAAGAGGACGAGCGTGATCAGCGCGACCAGGAAGGCCGCCAGCACGATCGTCGCGCGGTGGGGTGTCCCGACCGGGATGGTCTGCGCGGCGGCGACCGTCACGACGCCGCGCATGCCCGCCCACGCGATGACGACCAGACCTCGGGTGGTGACCGGCTCCCGCTCCTCGAAGGCGATGTCGGCGCGGCCGCGCGCCAGCCGCCGGCGCGCCCAGGCGAGCCGGGTCTCCTCGCGCTCGTCGGCGGGCGCCATCGCGTCGAGCCTCTCCTCGAACTGGTCGAGCCGCTCGCGCATCTGGGCGCCCTGCTCGTCGCGGTGGCGGTAGTTGCCGATCGCGGGCCAGGCGAGGCCGAGGAAGCGCAGCGCGATGAGCAGCCCGACGGTGATCGCGACGATGCCGCCGATCTCGCCGGGGTTGGTCTCGTCGCGGGCGGCGTCGAGGAGCTCGGGCAGCTGGTAGCCCATGGCCAGGAAGACGGCGCTCTCGAGGATGAAGCTGATCGTGGTCCAGGTCGTGGCCTGGGTCTGCCGGTCCCGGACGCTGAAGCGCCGGCTGCCGAGGGACCCGGTCACCAGGCCGGCGAGCACGACCGCGAGGACGCCGGAGACCCCGGCCTCCTCGGCCGGGAAGTAGGCGAGGAAGGGGACCGCGAAGGAGATCGTGGTGTTGAGCACCGGGTCGTCGAGCCGCTCGCGCAGCAGCACGGTCAGCCAGCCGACGACCAGGCCGATGAGCACGGCGCCGGTCACCGCCCAGAGGAAGTCGAGGGCGGTGTGCGCGACCGAGAAGGTGTCGGCCGCCGCGATCGCAGCGGTCGCGGTGCGCAGCACGACCAGCGCGGACGCGTCGTTGACCAGGCTCTCGCCCTCGAGCACCGCCATCAGCCGTGGTGGCAGCCCGACCCGCCGGCCGATCGCGGTGGCCGCGACCGCGTCGGTCGGCGCGACCACGGCGCCGAGGGCGATCGCCAGCGAGAGCCGGATGCTCGGGAACGCCCAGTGCACGACCAGTCCGATCACGACCGCCGACACGATCACCAGGACGATGGAGAGCCACGTGATGAGCTGGAAGTTCCGGCGTACGTCGAGGACCGGCAGGTTGACCGCCGAGGAGTAGAGCAGCGGCGGCAGCACGCCGGCGAGCACGAGCTCCGGCTCGACGTGGATCGTGGGGGCTCCGGGCAGGTAGCTCGCGCCGATGCCGAGCCCGACCAGCAGCAGCGGCGCCGCGACGCCGGTACGCCGGGAGAAGACCGACGCCGCGATCATGATCGCGAGGGCCGCTCCTGCGATGAGCGCGAACTGGTGGTCCACCGTCGGCAGTCTAGGAGGAGGCTCCTGCGAGGATGGGGCCGTGACCCGCGGGCAGGACGTTGTCGGCATCGTCGGCGGCGGCATCGTCGGCCTCGCCGTCGGTCGCGAGATCGTCCGACGCCGTCCGGGCACCCGCGTCGTCGTCCTCGAGAAGGAGGAGCGGCTCGCCACGCACCAGACGGGCCACAACTCCGGGGTCGTCCACGCCGGCATCTACTACAAGCCGGGCAGCCTCAAGGCCGAGCTCTGCACTCGCGGCCGCCGGATGATCCAGGACTACTGCGCCGAGCACGGCCTGCCCTACGACGAGTGCGGCAAGCTCGTCGTCGCGGTCGACCCGGACGAGATGGGCCGCTTCGACGCCCTCGAGCGGACGGCGACGCAGAACGCCGTGCCCGGGCTCCGCCGGGTCGACCGCTCCGGCATCGCCGAGATCGAGCCGCACGCCACCGGGGTCGCGGCGCTGCACTCGCCGCACACCGCGATCACCGACTACGTCGCCATCGCCGAGCGGATCGGCGAGGAGATCGTCGCCGCCGGTGGGGAGGTCCGGCTGTCGGCCGAGGTCACCGGCGTGGCCCGGCGCGCTGGACGGATCGAGGTCGCGTACGGGGAGGACCGGCTGACCGTCGATCGCCTGGTCGTCTGCGGCGGCCTGGAGTCGGACCGGCTCGGCGAGCTGGTCGGCGGCCCGCCGGCGCCGCGCATCATCCCCTTCCGCGGCGAGTACATGACCGTGTCCCCGGCGAAGCAGGACCTCGTGCGCGGGATGGTCTACCCGGTCCCCGACCCGCGCTACCCCTTCCTGGGCGTGCACTTCACGCGCCGCGTCGCCGGCGGCCTGGAGGTCGGTCCCAACGCCTTCCTCGCGCTCAGCCGCAGCGCCTACGGGCGGGCGTCCTTCTCGGCCTCGGACCTCGCGAACACCCTGACGTGGCCCGGGTTCTGGCGCTTCTCGGGCCAGCACTGGCGCACCGGCCTCACCGAGGTCCGGGGCGTCCTCTCGACCCGCTCCTACATGCGCGACGCCCAGCGCTACGTGCCCGCGATCGGCGCCGACGACGTACGCCGCTCCGGGCTCGGGCTGCGCGCCCAGGCGGTCGAGCGGGACGGCTCGCTGGTCGACGACTTCGTGATCCACCAGGCCGACGGGATCACCAGCGTGCGCAACGCTCCGTCGCCCGCGGCCACCTCGAGCCTGGCGATCGCCGAGCACGTCGTGGACCGCATGGTCCAGGTCTAGAGGTCCTACCGTCTAGGCCCGCTCCATCCGGCTCCACCCCGTCCAGCCACGCTCGGCCAGCCGCGCCTGGAGCTGCTCGACCAGCGGGTGGGAGTCGGTGGCGAAGGAGTCCACCAGGCCGACGAACGCGTCGTCGCGCATGTCCTCGCTCTGCTGCTCGAGCTCGCCCCGGGCGGCCGACTCCTCCATCATCTCGACCATCAGGTCGACGACCGGGTCCAGCCGGGCGTCGCTCGCGCCGTGCACCAGGAGGTCGTCGAGCAGCAGGTAGAGGCGGACCACGCGCGGGTCGTCGAGCTGGGCGTTCTTGTCGACCATGAACTCCGGGATCTTCTCCGGCCACCGGGCCGCCATCAGGATCCAGCCGTCGCGCTCGCCCTCGACCATCGCCTCGGAGATGCCGGCGGCGCGCATCCGGTCGAGGTACGCCGCCACCTCGGCCGGGACCGCGAGCGAGTCGCCGTCGGCGAGCCGGGAGATCCGGCGCCGGTGCTCCTGGAGCTCCCGGATCCGCGCGCGCAGCTCGGTGTCGATCTCGGCGACGGCCTCGGCGAACTCCGCCGGCGAGGCGCCCAGCAGCTCCTGGACCCGGGCCAGCGGGACGCCGGCCTCGGCGAGGGTGCGGATCCGGATCAGCCGGACCACGGCGGCGGCGTCGTAGGTCCGGTAGCCGGAGCCGTCGCGCGACGGCTCCGGCAGCAGCCCGACCTGGTGGTAGTGGCGTACGGCGCGCACCGTGACGCCGGCGTACCCCGCCAGCTGGCTGATCGTGAGCATGGACCTCAGCCTGCCTCAGCCGTTCCGCGCGCGGCCGAAGGCCCGCACGGCCCACGCGAAGCAGACCGCCGAGATCGCGACGCACCAGGCGACCGCCCACCAGGCGTCCGACCCGGGGCCGGTCCCGTCGAGGCAGGCGCGCAGGGTCTCGATGACCGGTGTGAAGGGCTGGTGCTCGGCGAACCACCCGAGCGGGCCCGGCATCGAGTCGGCCGGCACGAACGCGCTGGAGAGGAACGGCAGCAGGATCAGCGGCATCGGCGCGTTGCTCGCCGCCTCGACGCTGCCGCTGGCCAGGCCGAGGGCGAGGCACAGCCAGGTGACCGCCCAGCCCATCAGCAGCAGGGTGCCGACGGCGCCGGCCCAGCCGGCGACCGAGGCGTCGGAGCGGTAGCCGAGCGCGAGCGCGACGGCGAGGACGACCACGACGCCGAGCACCGTCTGCACCATCGCGGCCAGGGCGTGCCCGGTGAGCGGAGCCGACCGCGCGATGGGCAGGGTGCGGAAGCGGTCGATGATCCCCTCGGTGGCGTCCTTGGCGATCAGGATCGCGGTGCTCTGGGCGACGGCGACGACGGTCATCACCAGGATCGCCGGGGTGAGGTAGTGCAGGTAGTCGGCCCGCGGGTCGCCGGACGCGCTGCCCAGGTCGCCGGGCAGCCCGGCGCCCATCGTGCCGCCGAAGACGTAGGTGAAGAGCAGCAGGAAGACCACCGGCATCGCGATGACGGTGACGGTCAGCGACGGGTAACGGAGCAGGTGCTTGAGGTTGCGCCGCACCATCGTGGTCGAGTCGCGGACGGCGTAGGTCATCGTGCTCATCGGTTCTGCTCCATTCCGGTCAGGGCGAGGAAGACGTCGTCGAGGGTCTCGCCGCCGGCGAGGGCCTTGAGCTCGGCCGGGGTGCCCTCGGCGACCAGGCGGCCGCCGTCGAGCAGCCCGACGGTGTCGGCGAGCTGGTCGGCCTCCTCGAGGTACTGCGTGGTGAGGAAGACGGTCACGCCGTCGGCGAGCAGCTCGCGGACGACCTGCCACAGGTCGCGGCGGCTGCGCGGGTCCAGGCCGGTGGTCGGCTCGTCGAGGAAGATCAGGCGCGGCCGGGCCACCAGCGTCATCGCGAGGTCGAGGCGACGCTTCATGCCGCCGGAGTACGTCGCGGCGCGGCGGTCGGCCGCGTCCTCCAGCCCGAACCGGGAGAGCAGCTCGGTGGCCCGGGCCGCCGCCTCGGTGCGGGGCAGGTGGGCCAGGTCGGCCATCAGTCGGAGGTTCTCCCTGCCGGTGAGCAGCTCGTCGATGGCCGAGAACTGACCGGTCACGCCGATCGAGCGGCGCACCGCGTCGGCCTCGGCGCGGACGTCGTGGCCGGCCACCCGGGCGGTGCCTCCGTCGGCGCCGAGCAGGGTGGAGAGGATCCGGACCATGGTGGTCTTGCCGGCCCCGTTGGGCCCGAGCAGGGCGTAGACGGTGCCGGCCGGCACGGTCAGGTCGAGGCCGCGCAGGACCGGCTGGTCGCCGTACGACGAGGTCAGCCCGGCGACCTCGATGGCGGGCGTGCCGGGGGTGTCTGGTGTGGTCATGTGAGGAGCGTGCAGGGTTGACGCTGCGTCAAGGTCAAGCCGCTTCTCCACCGGCTCCTCGGCGAGCGACCTCGCCCGCTTCGGGGGATCCGCCCGGCGGCGCTCCGCCGCCACGCTGGAGCCATGACCGAGGCAGAGAACAGCCCGGCCGCCCCTGAGCGTCCGGGTCGCACGGGAGACAGGTCGGTCCGCGTCATCGGGATCGTCATCGCCGTCATGGGCATCGTGTTCCTCGTCGCCGGCATCACCACGTACGCCGTGGTGTCGTCCACGCTCGGGGACGAGAAGATCACGGTGTCCGACGACGCCGACCACTTCGCCGGCAAGGACGTGAAGGGCCCCTTCACGGCCTACGCGCAGGCCGACGTGATCGCGAAGCACGCCGAGGAGATCGGCGGCGGCAAGACCTACGCCGAGCTCGCCCAGGACGACCCCAACCGGTCGACCGTGATGACCGCGTCGTTCCTGCGGGCCAGCCTCTTCACGTCCGTGGTGGCGTTCGGCGTCGCGGCGTTCGTCGCGGTGATGGGCGTGCTGCTGATGCTGCTGGGCTGGGCGCTCATGCGGGTGGGGCGGTCGACGGCCTGACCCTCGGCCCTGGGAGGCGGGTCCTTGGCCCCTACGGGATGCCCGGCGCGCGCCGGACCGTGGAGGGGAGCGAAGGAGATCCGCCATGGTCCTCATGCCCGTCCCCGCCCCGGTGGTCGTCGCCGCCGTCGGCCGCAGCGGCTCGCGCACCGCGATCGAGTACGCCGTCGCCGAGGCGACGCGCCGCGGCTGCCGCCTGCACCTGGTACACGCGTTCGGCTCGGGTGTCGAGCCGCATCCCGACCTGCTCGCGGCGAGCCTGGGGCACGCGTCGGCGCTGGCGCACGGGCGCCTCGACATCACCGGCCAGCTGGTCGCCGCCGACCCGCTGCCGGCCATCGCCGCCATCGCCCAGCACGCCGAGCTCGTCGTCGTCGGCCGGCGCCGCGACACCCGGCCGGCCCACCCCAGCGTGGCCCGCACGGTGTCCGGCGGTCTCGGTGGCCGCGTCGAGGCCCCGGTCGTCACCGTGCCGGACGACTGGTCCGACGAGGCCGACGTCCCCACCGTGCTCGTCGGCGTCGACGAGCCGGAGCGGTCCCGCGACGTGCTCGCGACGGCGCTCGACGCCGCGCAGCGCCGCGGCGCCCGGCTCGTGGTGCTCGCGGCCTGGTGGCGCCCGCTCGGGGCCGAGCGCACCCCGCTGACGCAGGTCACCGACCCGGCTCGCTCCGCCCGCCTGCGTCGCGAGGTCGAGGCCGCGCTCGAGGACCTGCGGCCGGGAGCCGACGGCGTCGACGTCACCGTCGACATCCGTCGCGCACGGCCCGGTGAGGCGCTGATCGAGGCCTCGCGCGAGGCCTCGCTGCTCGTGCTCGGCCGGCACGCCACGCTGGTGGCGTCGGGATCCCACCTGGGACCGGTCGCCCGGGCCGTCGTGCGCGAGGCCGCCTGCCCGGTCCTGCTGGCCGCACCGGCCCGCCACCACTGGGTGTCGGCGGCGGCGCGGGTCGGCGCCGACCGCTGAGTCGCCACCCCGCGAGGGTCGCCGTCTGCCAGAGTTGCGTTCGTGGTGGAGGCGGTCGACGAGCACTTCACGGAGGCGGTGCGGTCGCACGTCGCGTCCGGCCCGTCGGCGTACCGGACCGCGGTGGCCCGGGACCTGGCGCTCGCACTCTTCGACGCCCAGCTCCAGAGCCGGCACCTCGACCTCGCCGCCCGGTGGCTGCAGGCACAGGGCGCGGGCTACTACACGATCGGCTCGGCCGGGCACGAGGCCAACGCCGCGGTCGGGCTGCTGACCCGCGTCGACGACCCCGCCCTGCTGCACTACCGCTCGGGCGGCTTCTACGCAGCGCGCGCCGGCCTCCTCGGCACCACCGACCCGGTCCGCGACGTCCTCCTCGGGCTGACCGCGGCCGCCGCGGACCCGATCTCCGGGGGCCGGCACAAGGTCTTCGGGCATCCCGAGCTGCACATCGTCCCGCAGACCTCGACGATCGCCTCGCACCTGCCCCGCGCGGTCGGGCTGGCCTTCGCGCTCGGCAACCTCGCCGACCTCGCACCCGCACGGCGGTGGCCGGACGACGCGCTCGTCGTCTGCTCGCTCGGCGACGCCTCGGTCAACCACTCGACCGCCCAGGGCGCGCTCAACACCGCGGCGTACCTCACCCATCGCGGGCTGCCCCTGCCGCTGCTCCTCGTCGTCGAGGACAACGGCCTCGGCATCTCCACCCCGACCCCGGCCGGGTGGGTCGAGGCGTCGCTCGGGCGGCTCCCCGGCATCGCGTACGTCGCCGCCCGCGACCCGCGTCCCGATCGGCTGGTGGCCGCGGTCCACGAGGCCGTCACCCAGGTGCGGGAGGAGCAGCGTCCGGTGGTGCTGCACCTCAGCACGGTCCGCTACCTCGGCCACGCCGGCTCCGACGTCGAGCTGGCCTACCGGACCCGGGCCGAGCTCGCCGACGACCTGGGCCGCGACCCCTTGGTCGCGACCGCGACGTACCTGGTCGACCACGGCGTGCTCGACGTCGAGGAGGTGCTGGTCCGCTACGAGCGCACCCGCGCCCGGGTCCTCGACACCGCGGCGTCGGTGATCACCGAGCGGCGGCTGACCTCGCGCCGTGAGGTGCTGCGACCGCTGCACGACCCGGCCCCGCTGGCCGTGGCCCCGCTGGTGCCGGTCGAGGTGCCGGCCGGCGAGCCGCTGACCCTCGCCCAGACGATCACCACCGCGCTCGGGCAGGTGCTCGAGGAGCGTCCGCACGCGCTGGTCTTCGGCGAGGACGTCGCCGCCAAGGGCGGCGTCTACGGCGTGACCCGCGGTCTGCGCAAGCGCTTCGGCGGCCGCCGGGTCTTCGACACCCTCCTCGACGAGCAGACGGTCCTCGGCACCGCGCTCGGGTCGTCGCTCGCCGGCCTGCTCCCGATCCCGGAGATCCAGTACCTCGCCTACCTGCACAACGCCGAGGACCAGCTGCGCGGCGAGGCGGCGTCGCTGGCGTTCTTCTCCGACGGGCACTACCGCAACCCGATGGTGGTCCGGATCCAGGGGCTCGCCTACCAGAAGGGCTTCGGCGGCCACTTCCACAACGACAGCTCGTTGGCCGTGCTGCGCGACATCCCCGGCCTGGTGCTCTGCGTGCCGAGCCACCCCGCGGACGCCCCGCGGCTGCTCCGCGAGTGCGTCGAGCTCGCCGAGCTCGAGGGCCGGGTCTGCGTGGTCGTCGAGCCGATCGCGCTCTACCACGCGCGCGACCTGCACGAGCCGGGCGACGGCCTCTGGACCGCGCCGTACGACGTCCGCGGGCCTGCGCGCGGCCCGCGGGCGCACGGCGACGGTGCCGACCTGCTCGTCGTCACCTTCGGCAACGGCGTCCCGATGTCGCTGCGGGCGATGCGCACCGCCGGGATCGACGCCACCGTGCTCGACCTGCGCTGGCTCGCGCCACTGCCGGTCGACGAGCTCGCGGCGTACGCCGGCGGCTTCGACCGCGTGCTCGTGGTCGACGAGACCCGCCGCTCCGGTGGCGTCGGGGAGGGCATCGTCACGGCGCTGGTCGAGCGCGGCTACACCGGCCGGGTCGCCCGGGTGGCGGGCGCCGACTCCTACGTGCCGCTCGGCCCGGCCGCCGGGCTGGTCCTGGTCGGCGAGGACGAGATCGTCGAGGCGGCGCGGGGGCTGCTCGGACCGGGCTGATCGCCGGGCGACGGTCTCGCCCGTTGCGGGTGACCCACGGGCGGCGCCGCTCGCCTAGCGTGGCAACGCCAGCGCACCTGCCACGCAACGGATCGGAGTCGACGTGTCCGACCAGCCGAACATCCTCATCATCTGGGGCGACGACATCGGGATCAGCAACCTGAGCTGCTACTCCGACGGGCTCATGGGCTACCGCACCCCGAACATCGACCGGGTCGCCGACGAGGGCGTGCGGTTCACCGACTACTACGGCGAGCAGAGCTGTACGGCGGGGCGCGCGGCGTTCATCACCGGCCAGAACCCCTATCGCACCGGGTTGACCAAGGTGGGCTTCCCGGGCGCCGACGTCGGCCTGCGCGCCGAGGACCCGACGATCGCGACGGCCCTGAAGAACCTCGGCTACCGGACCGGCCAGTTCGGCAAGAACCACTTCGGCGACCGCGACGAGTTCCTGCCGACGGTGCACGGCTTCGACGAGTTCTTCGGCAACCTCTACCACCTCAACGCGGAGGAGGAGCCGGAGCTCCCGGACTACCCGACCGAGGAGGAGTTCCCGAACTTCCGCAAGCGCTTCGGCCCGCGCGGCGTCATCCACTCCTGGGCCGAGGGTGACGGCACCCAGCGCATCGAGGACACGGGGCCGCTCACCAAGGAGCGGATGAAGACCATCGACGACGAGATCCTCCCCGAGGCGCTGCGGTTCATGAGCGACGCGAAGGATGCCGACACGCCCTTCTTCGTCTGGCTCAACACCACGCACATGCACTTCCGCACCCACATCAAGGACGGGTCGCGCGGCCAGGCCGGACGCTGGCAGTCGGAGTACCACGACGTGATGGTCGACCACGACCGGCTGGTCGGCTCGGTGCTGGACTTCCTCGACGAGCACGACCTGGCGGACAACACGATCGTCATGTACTCCACCGACAACGGACCGCACATGAACTCCTGGCCCGACGCCGGCATGACGCCGTTCCGGAGCGAGAAGAACTCCAACTGGGAGGGCGCCTACCGCGTTCCCGCGATGGTGCGCTGGCCCGGGCACGTCCCGGCCGGCGAGGTGCGCAACGGGATCGTCAGCCACAACGACTGGTTCGTCACCCTGCTGGCGGCCGCCGGCGACACCGACGTCGCCGACCGGCTCAAGGCCGGCACCACGCTCGCGGGCTCGTCGTACCGGGTCCATCTCGACGGGCACAACCAGCTCGACTACGTCACCGGTGCCGCCGAGCGGAGCCCCCGCAACCACTTCTTCTACGTCTCCGACGACGGCGACCTGACGGCGCTGCGCTACGACAACTGGAAGTTCGTCTTCCTCGAGCAGCGCGCGACGGGGACGCTCCAGATCTGGCAGGAGCCCTTCACCGAGCTGCGCTTCCCCAAGCTCTTCAACCTCAAGACCGACCCCTACGAGCGGGCCGACATCACCTCGAACACCTACTACGACTGGGTGCTCGACCACATCTGGCTCTTCGTGCCCGCCCAGATCTACGTCAGCCAGATGATCCAGTCGTTCGAGGACTTCCCGGTGCGACAGACGCCGCCGAGCTTCAGCGTCGACCAGGTGCTGGCCAAGCTCCAGTCGGTGGCGGGGAGCAGCTGAGTGCTCGTCGACCTTCCCGGTGGCACCTTCACCATGGGCTCCGACCAGCACTACCCCGAGGAGGCGCCCTCGCACCGCGTGCGGGTGGACGCCTTCTCGATCGACGCGACCCAGGTCACCAACGCCGACTTCGCGGCGTTCGTCGAGGCCACCGGCTACGTCACCGTCGCCGAGCGTGAGCTGGACCCGGTCGACTTCCCCGACGCCCCGGCCGAGAACCTCGTGCCGGGGTCGATGGTCTTCACGCCGACCCGGGGACCGGTGGACCTGCGCCACCTCAGCCAGTGGTGGCGCTGGAAGCCCGGCGCGTGCTGGCGGCACCCGAGCGGCCCGCGGAGCACGATCGACCACCGGCTGGACCATCCCGTCGTGCACGTCGCGCACGAGGATGCCGCGGCGTACGCCGCCTGGGTGGGTGCGGCGCTGCCCACCGAGGCGGAGTGGGAGTACGCCGCCCGCGGCGGACTCGAGGGCGCGGCGTACACCTGGGGCGACGAGCCGCGTCCCGGCGGGCGGATCATGGCGAACACCTGGGACGGTCCGGACTTCCCCTGGCGCAGCAGCGGCGAGAGCGGCTTCCAGAGGACGGCTCCCGTGGGGAGCTTCCCGGCCAACGGCTACGGGCTCTACGACATGGCCGGCAACGTCTGGGAGTGGACCGACGACTGGTGGACCGAACGACATCCCGCCGAGGTGGACAAGCCGTGCTGCATCCCCAGCAACCCGCGGCCGGGCTCGCGCGAGCACAGCTACGACCCGGCGCAACCGCAGTTCGAGATCGCCCGGAAGGTGGTCAAGGGCGGGTCGCACCTGTGCGCCGACACCTACTGCCTGCGCTACCGGCCGGCCGCCCGGCGGCCGCAGATGATCGACACCGGCACCAGCCACCAGGGCTTCCGGTGCGTACGACGGGTCGAGGAGGGCGCCGGACATGAGCGCTGACCTGCTGCCGTCGTGGCGGCCCGGCCCCACCCGGGACGCCCTCGTCGCCTTCCTCGACGCCGTCGCGACGGTGCCGGTCGAGCACCGGGTGGCCTGCCTCGACAACGACGGGACGCTGTGGTCGGAGAAGCCGACCTACGTCCAGCTCGACTTCTTCGTCGCCGTCATGAAGGACGCCGTGCAGGCGGACCCGACCCTCGCGGAGCGACCCGAGCTCGCCGCCCTGATCAGCGGCGACCAGGCGGCGATCGGCGAGCTCGGGCTGGAGCGCATCGCCCACGCGCTGACCGGGCTCTTCGTCGGGCTCTCGCCGGAGGAGTTCACCGACCGGGTCCGCGCCTACATGGCCGGTCGCAGTGCCCCCACGTACCTGCCGATGCTCGAGCTGCTCGACGAGCTCCGCAGCCGCGACTTCACGATCTGCGTCGTGACCGGGGGCGGCACCGAGTTCGTCCGCGCGGTCAGCGAGGAGCTCTACGGCGTCCCTCCGCAGAACGTCGTCGGCAGCCTGATCTCCTACGAGTTCGTCCCCGCCTCGGAGGCGGGCGGTCCCGGGTTGCGGCGCACCGCCGAGCTGGTCGCGGGCGCCAACGAGGGCGCGGCCAAGGTCGGCAACATCCAGGCCCAGCTCGGCCGCCGCCCGATCTTCGCGGCCGGCAACTCGGGCGGCGACCGGGAGATGCTCGAGTGGGCTGCCGGCGGCGAGGGACCGACGCTGGCGCTGCTCGTCGACCACGACGACGCCGACCGCGAGACCGCCTACGTCAGCACCGCGGCGACCTTCGCCGAGTCCGAGCCGATCACCGACGTCGGACGGCGACGGGGGTGGACAATCGTCAGCATGGCGCGTGACTGGGACACGGTGTTCGGCTCCGGGCGTGACTGAGCTCCCGTCGCGGGCCTCGGTCGTGGTGGTCGGCGGGGGAGTGATGGGCCTGAGCGCGGCGTACCACCTGGCCGCCGCGGGCGTCCCCGACGTGCTGCTGCTCGAGCGCGACGGCTTCGGCTCGGGGTCGACGTGCAAGGCGGCCGGCGGGGTGCGGGCGATGTTCTCGGACCCGGTCAACATCGAGCTCGGGCTGCGCAGCCTGCGGGTCTTCGAGCGCTTCGTCGAGGACTTCGACCAGGACATCGACCTGCACCGCTCGGGCTACCTCTTCCTGCTCGACGACCCCGAGCACGTCGCGGCGTTCACGGCGGCCGTGGAGCTGCAGAACTCCGTCGGCGTCCCCAGCCGGATGATCTCCGCGGACGAGGCGGGCGCGCTCTCACCGCTCGTCTCCCTCGACGGCGTGCTCGCCGCCGCGTGGTCGCCCGAGGACGGCCACTGCACCCCGGAGTCGGTGGTGCTCGGGTACGCCGGGGCCGCCCGGCGTGCCGGCGCCCGACTGGTCTCCCACTGCGGGGTGACCGGGATCGAGGTGTCCGGCGGGTCGGTGCGCGCGGTGGTCACCGACGCCGGCCGGGTGGAGACCGGCACGGTGGTCTGCGCCGCCGGCGCGTGGTCGGGCGAGCTGGGCGCGATGGCCGGCGTCGACCTGCCGGTCGAGCCTCTGCGCCGGCAGATCCTGGTCACCGAGCCGATGCCGGGGCTCGACCCGGCGACGCCCTTCACCATCGACTTCTCGACCAGCCTCTACTTCCACCGGGAGGGGCCGGGCCTGCTGCTCGGCATGTCCGACCCGGACGAGGAGCCGGGCTTCCGGCTCTCCCGCAGCGACACCTGGCTGCCGCGGCTCGGCGCCGCGATCGAGCGCCGCGCGCCGGCGCTCGCCGAGGTCGGCATCGCGTCCGGATGGGCGGGGCTCTACGAGAACACGCCCGACCACAACGCCCTGGTCGGGGAGGCCGCGTCGGTCTCCCGCTTCCTCTACGCCACCGGCTTCTCCGGTCACGGCTTCCTCATGGGGCCGGCGATCGGCGAGGTCGTCCGCGACCTGGTGCTCGGCCGGGACCCGGTCGTCGACGTGTCGGGGCTGTCGGTGGAGCGGTTCGCCGGCGGCGTACGGCCCGAGCTCAACATCGTGTAGGCACCCTCCATCCGGTAGGAATGGCCGCATGAGCCTCCCGTCCTCCGCCGAGCTGTCCGCCCTCGCCCTGGAGACCGCGCGCCGCTGCGGCGTCGATGTCGACGCGATCGCCGGCGACGTCACGACCCGTTCGCCGATCAACGGCGGCCAGGTCGCCTCGTTGGCCTGGCAGGGCATCGCCGACGTCGACATCGCGGTCGAGCGCGCGGAGGCGGCCTTCCGCGAGTGGCGGCGGGTCCCGGCGCCGGCGCGGGGCGCGTTGGTCAAGCGCTTCGGTGAGCTGCTCGTCGAGCACCAGGACGACCTCGCCACGCTGGTCAGCGTCGAGGCCGGGAAGATCACCTCCGAGGCGCGCGGCGAGATCCAGGAGATGGTCGACATCTGCGAGTTCGCGGTCGGCCTGTCGCGCCAGCTCTACGGCCGCACCATGCCCTCCGAGCGGCCCGGCCACCGGCTGATGGAGACCTGGCACCCGCTGGGCGTGGTCGGCGTGATCTCCGCCTTCAACTTCCCGGCCGCCGTCTGGTCGTGGAACACCGCCGTCGCCCTGGTCTGCGGCGACCCGGTGATCTGGAAGCCGTCCGAGCTCACGCCCCTGACCTCGCTCGCCTGCCACGCGGTGCTCGCCCAGGCGATCGCCGAGGCGGGGGCGCCCGCCGCCCTGTCGCAGGTGCTGCTCGGCGGGCCGGAGGTCGGCGAGGCGCTCGTCGGGCACCCGGGCGTCGCGCTGCTCAGCGCCACCGGCTCGACCCGGATGGGCCGCACCGTCGGGCCGCGGGTCGCCGAGCGCTTCGGCCGGTCGCTGCTCGAGCTCGGCGGCAACAACGCCGCCGTCGTCACCGGCAGCGCCGACCTCGACCTCGCCGTCCGCGGGATCGTCTTCTCCGCCGCCGGCACGGCCGGCCAGCGCTGCACCACGATGCGCCGCGTCATCGCCCACACCAGCATCGTCGACGAGCTGACCGACCGGCTCGCCTCGGCGTACGACCGGCTGCCGATCGGCGACCCGATGGCCGCCGGCACGCTCGTCGGCCCGCTCATCAACGGCCGCGCGTACGACGCCCTCGACGCCGCGATCTCGCTCGCCACGGGGGAGGGCGGCACCCTCGTCGCCGGCGGTGGCCGGGCGCTCGAGGACGTCGCGCCCGACGCCTACTACGCCCGCCCGTCGATCGTCCGGATCGAGAAGCAGACCGAGGTGGTCACCCGCGAGACCTTCGCGCCGCTGCTCTACGTGCTGCCCTACGACGACTTCGCCTCCGCGATCGACCTCAACAACGCCGTACCCCAGGGCCTGTCCTCGAGCGTCTTCACCTCCGACAACGCCGAGGCCGAGCTCTTCCTCTCCGCCGAGGGCTCCGACTGCGGCATCGTCAACGTCAACATCGGCACCTCCGGCGCCGAGATCGGCGGTGCCTTCGGCGGCGAGAAGGAGACCGGCGGTGGCCGCGAGTCCGGCTCCGACGCCTGGCGCGCCTACATGCGCCGCGCCACCAACACCATCAACTACTCCGGCGAGCTCCCGCTCGCCCAGGGCGTCGACTTCACCGTCTGACGGCCGCGACCCACGGTGGTTGAGGTGCGAGGCGCGCCAGCGCCTGGCCATTCCGGTGGTTGAGGTGCGAGGCGCGCCAGCGCCGAGCCTCGAAACCCCGGAAAGCCGACCGGCGCCTGGTGTTCTGGGATCGACTGTTGGCGTCCTCCCGGCGGCGCCAGTGTTCGTCCTCCGCCGGTGAGGTCAAGGGTCCGCTTCGCCGCTTCGCGCCCTTGACCTCACCGGCTCCGGACGAGTTGGCGCCTATCGGGACGACGCCGACCTGCGGTCGAAGACCGGGCTCCACGCGAGCGGCGGGCTGGACACGGTGGTTGAGGTGCGAGGGCCGCCAGGCCCGAGCCTCGAAACCCCGGGGGACGAGCTTCGGCGTGCGGGGTCACACCGTATTGAGGTGCGGGGCAGGTGCGAGGCAGGAAGACGTGCTCGAACACATGCTCGAATATATGTTACAATGAGGCATGGTCCTCCACCAGGCGACGCCCGCACCCACACCCGGGGTCCTGCTGGCTGCCGTCGAGGACGTCCACGCGGGCCTCGCGTCGTTGGACGTCGACCTGTTCAGCCTCGCCGCACAGTGGGCTGAGGCGCACCCCGGTGAGCTGGTCGACGCGAGCGTGCCCTGGCACCTGCGGCCCCTGGAGGTCGCCGGCGACGGCGCCCCGACCGTCGACGAGGCGTGCATCGCCGAGTTCGCCCTGGCCACCGGCCGTTCCACCGACGGCGGTCGGGCCTACCTCGGTGACGCCGTCGAGTGCCGGTGGGGGCTCCCGAAGCTCTGGGAGCAGGTCATGGCCGGCCGGGTGCCGGTCTGGAAGGCCCGCCGGGTCGCCGACCTGACCCGATCCCTTCCGCTCGAGGGCGCGACGTTCGTGGACGCGCACATCAGCCCGGTGATCGGGCACTCCACGTGGGCCCAGCTCGAGCGGACCGTGGAGGAGGCGCGGGTCCGGTTCGACCCCGCTGAGGCCGAGGCCCGCCGGATCGCGGCGGCCGAGGACCGACACTTCGACATCGACCTGGCTCACGTCACCTACGACGGGGTCGTGCACGTCGACGGCGACCTGGACCTGGCCGACGCCACCCTCCTGGACGAGGCTGTGACGACCGGCGCAGCCGAGCTCGCCGCCCTCGGCTCGCTCGAGTCGCTCCATGTCCGTCGCTCGCAGGCCGCGGGGCTGCTGGCCCGCCGCGCACTGTCCGGGCAGGGCGAGCTCGACCTCACCATCTACGTCCACATCTCTCCCGACGACCCGGTCGCCCACGTCGAGCACACCCGCTCGATCGTCGCGGTCGAGCAGGTCGAGAGCTGGTGCCGGCAGGCTGGTACGACGGTCACGGTCCGGCCGGTCCTCGACCTCAACGAGGAGCTGCGCACCGACGCCTACGCGCCCACCGACCGGCTGCGCGAGCAGGTGGTCCTCACCAACCCGACCTGCATCCTCCCGGGCTGCCGCCGGCCGGCCCGCCGCGCCGACCTCGACCACCTGCTGGAGCACGAGCGTGGTGGCCCGACCGGCTCGGTCAACCTCGCACCCGAGTGCCGCGGCCACCACCGGATCAAGACCCACACCGACTGGACCGTCACCAGGACCGGACCCGCGACGTTCGCCTGGACCAGTCCGCACGGCCGCGTCTACACCAGCGACACCACGGCACACCACCACCGGCGACGAGCCGGCTGACCCGCACCCCACCGGCCCGAGAGAAAGGCGTCGGTGGGGTCACAGCCATGGCCAGCGATCGAGTATCGGCACTCAGGCGGTCCTGCTCGAGGGAGTGGGAGGTTCGCCTCGGCTCGACGGACGAGACGCGGGAGGCTGGGATGGGACGACGACGTCGGACGGTGCTCGTGGGGTTGGTGGCAGCGATCTACGTGGCCGCGTGGTCGGGATGCGGCACCGAGGCCGTGTCGAGCGCGGGTGGACGCGTGACGCTGCCGCTCTACGCGTTCGACGACAGCTGCTCGGGCACCGTGACCCTCGACATGCCGCCGGGGTGGCAGGCCGGGGACCATCCGCACCAGCTGGTCAGCCGGAGCCACGGCGGCGTGGAGCTCGCCGCGACGTGCCAGAGTCGCGCGAGCTATCGGGAGATGGGCTACCGGGGTCCCTGGAAGGCGGAGGCCGTGGCTGGCTGGCGAGTGCCGCCCGACATCGGAACGCGGCGCGTGACGGTCGACGGTCGTCCGGCCGTCCTGCGGGACCGCGCCATCCAGCTCGCGCAGGTCGTCCAGTACCTCGGGCTGAGCACGGTCGTGGGCGACGTCTACGTCAGCATCGGGATCACGCTCAACGACGCGGCATTCTTCCCCGAGCTGGAGGACGAGCTGGTCGCGCTCGTGACCTCGGCCACGATCGGGGCGACGGCCGGGCCATGAGCCTTGGGGCCGCAGGATCGACCGAGGCTCAAGCCTCGGTGCCCAGCGGTCGACACCTTCTGCAGGACCGTCGCGAGGGGAGGGGTCCGCATGTCCGGTCTTCGAGGTGCCGCGCTGTTCCTGGGGCTCGTCCTGGTCGCTGGGTGCGGTGAGCTCCACGAGCCGCAGCCCCGCACGGCTGCCGAGGTCACGCGAGCGCCGGCCGATGCGGTCGGGCCCTACCTGACGGTCAGCCAGGCCCGGGTCCGGGAGGCGACCGAGTGCTCCGCGCACGGGTGGCTCGACCCGGCGACGCGGACCCGCTTCCGGGGCGTCGGGTTCGACCCCGAGTCGCACGTCAGGCTGACCTGGAGTGCGCCCGGGGCCGCCCGGGCGCGACCGGTGGTGATCGCCACCGTCACCGCGTCGAGCTCCGGCCAGGTCGACGTGGTCGCCCGCACGCCGCGGTCGCCCCGGTCAGGTCACGGCCTGGTGCGAATGACGGGTCTCAGCGCGCGAGGGACCCGTCTCGCGATGACCTCGCACCCCGGCGCCGTCCGACCGTGCCCGGTCAGCCGAGCCGCCGCACCGTGAGCGACTGGGCGGCGCGGCCGACGGGGCCGGCGACGTCGTGGAGGACCGAGCTGGTCAGGCCGAGGCCGTCGGGGCCGAAGGTGACGTGGTTGGCGATGCCGACCGGGCCGGGGACGGGCTGGCGGAAGAGGTGGACCGAGAGGTCCAGGTTGGGGAACATCCACTCCCGCGGCGACTCGCGTACGCCGATGCCGTTGGCGGTGTCGACCAGGCCGATGAAGCGGGCGAGCGTGCTCACCGGCTCGTCGGCGACGAGCGGGATCGGGGTGTCGATCCAGGCGGTCGCGCGGCCCGGGGCGCTGTCGGCGGTCCGGCGTACGTCGATCGAGGCGATGAAGCCGCCCGGCCAGACCGCGGTCATGTCCCAGGCCGGTACGTCGACGGGCGCGGGCATCGACGTGGGCGGCCCGCCGGCGACGGACGTGGTGTCGCCGGTCGCCATCCGCCACGCCCGGACGACGAGGACGTCCCGGCCGCGGCACGAGGCGACCGCCTCGACCAGGTCGATGCTGCGGCCCGGACGGACCACCGAGACGCGGAAGGTCACCTCCTCGATCGGCACCACGCCGAGGATGTCGAAGGTGACCCGGCCGACCGCCTTCCCGTCACCGAGGCCGAGCGCCGCGAGGTGCCGCTCGATGACGTGCACCCCCAGGCCGGTGAGCGGGGCGATGTGCTGCTCGGTCAGCGACCAGGCGCCTCCCGTGTGCTCGGTCGCCAGGTAGCGGACGTCGGTGGAGTCGGAGGACAGGGGGACGAAGTAACAATCGGGCACCACGTGGAACATTCTGCGACCCGGTCGCGCTACCATCATCACGGACGTCCGGCCTGCGGCGTGTCCCAGCGGCGACGTCCTCCCGCGATCGAGCGCAACCAGGCCGATCGCACGCGCTCGCAGAACGGCCCGCGCGTGGGTCGGTTCGACGCGGCGCTCGTTCGTACTCTCGAGGAGGGGTCCTTGGCTCGACAGGGCCAGCGTCAGACGGCGTCCCGCCGTCCCAGCCAGCGCAACAACCGCGGCAACGGTCAGCGCCGCAAGCTCGACAACGAGGGCATCATCCCGGTGCTCGCCCGCGCGGTGCGCGAGGTCGAGAACGCCGTCGAACGCCGCTCCGCGATGCCCGGCGTGCGCACCAAGTTCCAGGTGGTCGCGCTGCTGGTCCGCGAGGAGCGCGCCCGGATCAAGGCCGACACGGAGATGACCGAGGCGCAGCGCGGCGAGCAGCTCAAGCGGCTCGACGGCATCGCGACCATCCTCGCCAAGACCGCCGCCCGCGACCCCTCCCTCTTCCAGCTCCTCGCCGAGGACGCCACGATCTCCGACTCCGCCAAGACGCTGCGCCGCGAGATGCTCGACAGCGCCGGCCTCGAGGTCGAGGAGGAGGTCGTCGAGGAGACCGCGCCGGTGGTGGTCGGCGCCCCGACCGAGCGCCGAGTGGTGCCGATCTCGGTCAAGCAGCGCCAGCTGTCCAACCCCTTCCTCGTCCCCGACTTCTCCGCCGTCGCCCCGAAGCCCGCGACCCACCGGCTCGCCAGCTGGGAGCTCCTCGGCCCGCTCTTCCGCTCCTTCGAGTACGCCGCGGCCGGCGCGGTCTCCTGCATGGAGCTGCCCGCCGACCCGATCGGCCTCAAGGTCCCGGCCGGCCGGGAGCTGATGCTCCACCAGGCGCAGATGGTCGCCGCGGCCGCCGCCGGCCACCGCACCTTCCTCCTCGCCGACGAGCCCGGCCTCGGCAAGACCGCGCAGGCGCTGCTCGCCGCGCAGGCCGCCGACGCCTACCCGCTGCTCGTGGTCGTGCCCAACGTGGTCAAGACCAACTGGGCCCGCGAGGTCGGCCTCTGGACGCCTCGCCGTACGGCGACCGTCATCCACGGCGACGGCGAGCACGTCGACGGCTTCGCCGACATCGTGGTGGTCAACTACGAGGTGCTCGACCGGCACGTCGGCTGGATGAGCGAGCACGGCTTCCGCGGGATGATCGTGGACGAGGCTCACTTCATCAAGAACAAGACGTCGCAGCGCTCCCAGAACGTCCTCGGCATCGCCGAGCGGATCCGCCAGCGCACCGTCCGACCGCTGCTGATGGCGCTGACCGGCACCCCGCTGATCAACGACATCGAGGACTTCCGCGCGATCTGGCAGTTCCTCGGCTGGGTCGACGACAAGAAGCCGCTCGGCGAGCTGATGGTCAAGCTCGAGGAGATCGGGCTGACCCCGGCCGACCCGGGCTTCTACCCGGCCGCGCGCCGCGCGGTCGTCGACATGGGCATCGTGCGCCGCCGCAAGGTCGACGTCGCCGCCGACATCCCGGCCCGCCGGGTCGCCGACCTCCCCGTCGAGCTCGACGACGAGGCCGGCCGCTCGATCCGCGACGCCGAGCGCGAGCTCGCCCGCCGGATGGTCAAGCGCTACGAGATCGCGCTGGAGACCCGTACGTCGGGCCGCGTCGTCGACGGCATCGACCACGACCTGGTCCGCCAGGTCGCGACGTGGGAGCGCGAGGACAACGACACCGCGACCGGCGAGAACGTCTTCACGATGATGCGCCAGATCGGCCAGGCCAAGGCCGGCCTCGCGGCCGACTACGCCGCGCAGCTGTCCCGCAACGTCGGCAAGGTGGTCTTCTTCGCCAAGCACATCGACGTCATGGACACCGCCGAGGACACCTTCGCCCGCCGCGGGATCCGCTACTCCTCGATCCGGGGCGACCAGACGCCGAAGGCGCGCGAGAAGGCCATCGACGACTTCGTCAACGACCCCGAGGTCGAGGTGATCGTCTGCTCGCTGACCGCGGCCGGCGTGGGCCTCAACCTCCAGGTGGCCTCCAACCTGGTGCTGGCCGAGCTGTCCTGGACCGACGCCGAGCAGACCCAGGCGATCGACCGGGTCCACCGGATCGGCCAGGAGATGCCGGTGACGGCGTGGCGGATCATCGCCGCGCAGACCATCGACTCGCGGATCGCCGAGCTGATCGACAGCAAGGCCGGCCTCGCCGCCCGCGCGCTCGACGGTGCGGGCGAGACGGTCGCCAGCTCGGTCGACGTCCAGCTCGAGGCCCTGGTCACGCTCCTGACCGACGCGCTCGCCGAGCAGGGGCTCGCCTGAGCGTCGGGACGACCGGTTGAACCGTTCGGCCGTCGCTACCGTGCCCTTGGTGGGAGGTGCCGATGGCCGACAAGCAGGCCGCGTTGATGGTGCAGCTGCACGACGAGCACGCCGCCGCGCTCTGGGGCTACTGCCTGCGCCTCACCGGCAACGACCGGGCGAAGGCGGAGGACGTCGTCCAGGAGACGCTGCTGCGCGCCTGGCGCAACCTCACGGTGCTCGACGAGTCCCAGGGCTCGGTCCGGTCGTGGCTCTTCACGGTGGCCCGCAACATTGTCATCGACGAGTGGCGCACCAAGCGCTCGCAGAGCGAGCTCAGCGTCGCCGAGCCCCCCGAGGCCGGCGGTGAGCCCGACCGCACCGACCAGGTCCTGCTGTCCTGGGTGGTCGCCGAGGCGCTCGCCCGCCTCTCCGCCGAGCACCGGGCGGTGCTGGTCGAGTGCTACTACCGTGGCCTGCCGGTGGCCGAGGCCGCGCGCCGGCTCGACATCCCGGCCGGCACCGTGAAGTCCCGCACGCACTACGCCCTGCGCGCCCTGCGCCTGGCTTTGGAGGAGATGGGGGTGGTCGCATGAGCTGCGAGTTCGCGCACGACGACGCGGCGTACGTGCTCGGCGCCCTCCCGCCCGACGAGCGGCTGGCCTTCGAGCGCCACCTCGCCACCTGCGACGACTGCTCCCGCTCGGTCCGCTCGATCGCCGGGCTCACCGGGCTCCTGTCCCGGGTGCCGCTCGAGGTCGTCGAGTCCGAGCCGCGGCCCGAGCCGGTGCCGCCGACCCTGCTGCCGTCCCTCGTCCGCGAGGTACGCCGCTCCCAGGTCCGCCGCCGCTGGGTCGCCGGCCTGGCCGCGGCGGCGGTGCTGGTCGTGGGCGCCGGCGTCACCACCGCGGTGGTTGCGACCCGCGACGACCCGACGCCGCCGGCGGCCGTCGGGCAGACGATGACGCAGGTCGACCAGGACTCGGTCGAGGCGAGCGTCGCGCTGACCTCCGTCGCGTGGGGCACCAAGCTCGACCTGACCTGCACCTACGACGAGCCGGCCAGCGCCTACGGCGAGCACCACGAGCCCCCGACGTACGCCATGGTCGTGCGGTCCGCCGACGGCGACACCCAGCAGGTCGCGACCTGGCGGGGCCTGCCCGGCAAGACGATGCACGTGTCGGGCGCGACCGCGCTGACGGCCGACGACATCGCCTCGGTGGAGGTCGTGGCCGCCGACGGTCACGCGCTCCTGGAGCTCAACGGCTGACGGCTGCGCTGAAGGTCTGGAGGAACCGGTCCCGGACGGTGTCCATCCGCCACACCGGCGCCTCCGGGTCGGGCCGCAGCCCGGGCTGCCAGCCCCAGTCGTCGATCCGGTGCAGCACGGAGCGGTCCGGCGAGATCAGCGAGACCGGTACGTCGTGGCCCGGATCGGGGCCGGTCACGTAGGAGTGCGGCTGGTGGTCGCCGAGGACCAGCAGCACGAGGTTCGGGTCGGGCTGGCGGGTCAGCCAGGACACGAGCGTGTGCCACGTGTAGCGGATCGAGTGGGCGTAGGCCTCCTGCACGTCCGGGAGCGCGAGGCCGTCGATGTCGTCGAAGACCGAGCCGTCGCCGACCTGGTCCCACGGCACGAGGTGGGGGAGCGGCGTCCACGGGTGGTGGCTCGAGATCAGGTCGATCTCGGCCATCACCGGCGTGCGGTCCGCCGGGTCCAGCTCGCGCTGCTGGAAGGCGTCCAGCGTGTACTGGTCCGGCATCGGCGCGTAGCCGAACTCCGGGCCCTGGTAGCCGACGTTGCGGGAGTCGTAGAGCTGGTCGAAGCCGTAGAAGCCCTCGCCCTCCGGCCAGTCGCGGGTGTTGGCGGGGACATCGAAGACGGTGCGCCAGCCCGCGCCCCGGAAGGCGGAGGTGAGCGTGAGCCGGTCGGCGCCCATCAGCTGGTCGTAGCGACGCTGGCTGTCGACCCACAGGCCGGACTGCAGCGTCGAGTGCGCCAGCCAGCTGCCGGCGCCGAAGGTGGGTGAGGTGAGGAAGGCGCTGCGCGCGCCGTACCCCGCGGCGGCCAGGCGACGGGTGCCGGCGTCGAGCACGTGGTCGATCGGCGCCGAGTACGACGTGCCCTGCACCGCGACCTTGCCGTAGGACTCGACGAAGACGACGAGGACGTCCTTGCCGCGCAGCCCCCGCAGCAGCCGGCCGCCCGGGACGGAGGCCCACGGGTCGACGCCGATCTCGCGGGCGAACTCCTGCTGGTCCGCCAGGTCCGCGCGCACCTGGACGACCTCGTCGTAGGCGAGCGTCGTGGCGCTGGTGCTGCCGACCTGGGCCGCCCCGGCGACCACCAGGACGCCCGCGAGGACGAGCACCGGACGCCGGTGGCCGGCGGCGGTCCGGGCGACCCGGACGGTCGCGAGCGGCAGCGCCACGAGCACCACGACGACCAGGAGGACCGCCGCGACCGCGGTCGCGCGGGCGGCCGTCACCCCGACCTGGTCGCCGAGCACGCCGATCCCCGACAGCAGGTAGGTCCAGTCGGCCAGCGGGTCGAAGGAGCGGTCCAGGAAGGTCTCGAAGCCGACGTCGAGCGCCTCCATCACCACGACGACGCCGAGCGCGACGCCCAGGACGACGGCGGTCGCCGCCCGGGCGCGGCGCCACGGCAGCAGCGCGACCGCGACGACCAGGAGCGCGTCGACCGGCAGCCGGAGCAGGTCGCCCGGGTCGTGGGGCAGCACGAGTGCCACCCAGACGGCGCCGAGCGCGACCAGCGTGCGGCCGCCGCCGTACGGGTACGGCGCGGGCGCGGTGCGGGTCCGCCACAGCCACCACACGTCGCGGCCGAAGGACTCCAGCAGGAGTCCGAGGGCGACCAACAGCGCCACCTCCGCCGCCGCATCGGGCACCCGGCCCGAGGCCGCGACGGCCAGCACCACACCCTGGACGGCCGCGACCACCTTGCGCCACTGGCGCGGCGGGATCGGGCGGCGCAGCCACGGCAGCACCCGCTCGGCCAGCCAGAGCAGGTAGCGCATCGCGCCGATGAGCAGGACCCACCACCAGCCGTGGTCGACCGCGACGTACCAGCTCAGCACCGCGATCAGGAACGCGTCGGTCTCCATGTCGAAGCGGGCGCCGAAGGCCGTCGCCGTGCCGGTACGCCGGGCCACGCGCCCGTCGACCCAGTCCAGGCAGAGCGCGACCACGACCAGCGCCAGGGCCCAGCTGTCGGGGCCGAGGACCGCGACGACGACCGCGAGCGCCGCCCGGGTGGCGGTGATGAGATCCGCGGGTCGCTGAACCAGTCGCACGGTGCCTCCGTGTGTGGGGTGTGACCAGCCATACGGCGAGCCCCTTCGGCGGGTTCACGCGGGCCTTCTGGGTCCGCGAGCCCGGCCGCGGCGAGCTGCGGTCCGAGCCGGTGCCGGAGCCCGGCCCGGGCGAGGTGCTGGTCCGCACGCTGCACTCCGGGATCAGCCGCGGCACCGAGTCGCTCGTCTTCCGCGGCGGCGTGCCGGAGAGCCAGTGGGGGGACATGCGGGCGCCGTTCCAGCAGGGGTCCTTCCCGGGCCCGGTGAAGTACGGCTACCTCAACGTCGGCGTCGTCGAGCGCGGGCCGGCGGAGCTCGCCGGCCGGACGGTCTTCTGCCTGCACCCGCACCAGGCGGCGTACGTCGTCCCCGCCGATGAGGTGGTCACGGTGCCCGACGACGTGCCCGCCCGGCGGGCCGTGCTCGCCGGCACCGTCGAGACCGCCCTCAACGCGCTCTGGGACCTCCGGCCGCTGGTCGGCGACCGGGTCACCGTGGTCGGCGCCGGGATGGTCGGCTGCTGCGTCGCCCGGCTGCTGGCCCGGGTCCCCGAGGTCGAGGTGACCCTCGTCGACGTCGACCCCGCCCGGGCGGCCGTCGCCGAGGTGCTCGGAGCCGCGTTCGGCACGCCCGAGGACCTCGGGGACCGGCTCGGCCGGCAGGACGCCGTCGTCCACACCAGCGCGACGGCGTCCGGGCTCCAGCTCTCCCTCGACCTGCTCGAGCCGGAGGGCACCGTGCTCGACCTCAGCTGGTACGGCGACCAGCGCGTCCACCTCGCGCTCGGCGGCGCGTTCCACTCGCGGCGGCTGCGGATCCGCTCCAGCCAGGTCGGCGTCGTCGCCGGCCGCGGGCGGCGCTCCCACGCGGACCGGCTCGCGCTCGCGCTCCGGCTGCTCCGGGACCCGGCGTACGACGTCCTGCTGACCGGCGACTCGCCGTTCGCCGACCTGCCCGACGTGATGGCCCGGCTCGGGTCGGGCGCGCTCCCGGCGCTGTGCCACACCATCGACTACCGGCAGGAGCCGCCGTGTTCACCGTGACCGTCCGCGACCACATGATGATCGCCCACAGCTTCACCGGCGAGGTCTTCGGACCGGCGCAGCGGCTGCACGGCGCGACGTACGTCGTGGACGCGGCGTTCTCCGGCCCCGAGCTGGGGCCGGACGGGATCCTCCTCGACATCGGCGCGGCGACCGAGCTGCTGCACGAGGTGCTCAGGCGCCTCACCTACCGCAACCTCGACGACGAGCCGGCCTTCGCGGGGGTCAACACCTCGACCGAGGTGCTCGCGAAGGTCGTCGCCGACGGGCTGGCCGCGCGTGCCACCGGACTCGGGCCGGTGGTGCGCGTGGCCGTCACGCTGCACGAGTCGCACGTCGCCTGGGCCAGCTACGAGAGGGCGGTGTGAGCGTGGTCCACCTCGTCCGTCCCGCCGCCGTCGACGACCCCACCCGGCCGTCGGGCGGCAACGTCTACGACCGCCGCGTCGCCGACGCCCTCGGCGCGGTCGAGCACGACACGACCGCGACCGTCCCCGACGGCGAGCTCGCGCTCGTCGACGGCCTCCTGCTCGGCCCCGACACGGTCGCCGAGTGCGAGCGGGTCCGCGTGGTCGCGCTGGTGCACATGCCGCGGCGCGAGCCCTGGGAGGGCGCCGTGCTCGGCGCGGCCGCCGGCGTGATCGCGACCAGCGAGTGGACGCGGACCTGGCTGCTCGCGACCTACCCGCTCGAACCGGCCCGCGTCTTCGTCGCGGCGCCCGGCGTCGACGCCGCCCCGCTCGCCACGGGACGCGCCGACGGCCGCGGTCTGCTCTGCGTCGGTGCCGTCACCGCGCTCAAGGGGTACGACGTGCTCGCAGCCGCCCTCGACGCGCTCGCCGACCTCGACTGGGAGTGCGTCGGCGTCGGGTCGACCGAGATCGATCCGGACTTCGCGGCCGGCCTCGGCCGCACGATCCGGCTGGCCGGGCCGCAGACGCCCGAGCGCCTGGCCGCGACGTACGCCGAGGCCGACCTGCTCGTGCTCGCCTCCCGTGCCGAGACCTACGGCATGGTCGTCACCGAGGCCCTGGCCCGCGGGCTGCCCGTCGTCGCGACCGACGTCGGCGGCGTCCGCGAGGCGCTCGGCGACGGGGGCGTGCTCGTCCCGGCGGACGACCCGCCGGCCCTGGCCGCCGCGCTGCGCCGCTGGCTCACCGACCCCCGACACCGAGCCGAGCTGCGCAGCGCGGCCCGGCACCGGCGGGTCGAGCTCGCGGGCTGGGACCGCACCGCCGCCCGGGTGGCGGAGGCACTGCTGGAGGTGGGCTGGTGAGGCGCCGGCTCGAGGTCCTCGGCGGCGTGGTCGTGCTCGCCGTCGTGCTCGCCCGGGTCGGCCCGGACCCCTTCGTCGACGCCGTCCGTGCGGCCGGCCCGCTCGCCCTCGCCGCCGCGCTCGCGGTCACCGGCGTGACGACGCTCTGCTGCGCGATCCGGTGGCGTGCGCTCGGGGGGACGCTCCCGCTGCGCGAGGCGGTCGCGACCTACTACCGCTCGCAGTTCCTCAACGCCACGCTCCCCGGCGGAGTGGTCGGCGACGTCGGCCGCGCGGTCCGGCACGGCACCCTGCCGGTGGTCGCCGACCGCGGCCTCGGCCAGGCCGTCCAGGTCGGCGCCGCGGGGACCGTCCTGCTCGCGACGGCCTGGGTGCCCGGTGCCGTGGTGGCCGGGCTGCTGCTGCTCGGCGCGGCCGCCCGGTGGCCACGCGTGGTGCTCACCTCGCTGGTCGCCTCGGTCGGACACGTCGCGGTCTTCCTCGTGGCCGCCCGCGCGGTCGGCTCCGACGCCTCGCTCGCGCGGCTGCTGCCGCTCGCGTTCGTGGTGCTCGTCGCCGCCGCGATCCCGCTCAGCGTCGCCGGTTGGGGGCCGCGGGAGGGCGTGGCCGCCTGGGCCTTCGCCGCGGCCGGTCTGGGGGCCGCCGAGGGTGCCGCCGTGGCCGCGACGTACGGCGTGCTCTCGCTGGTCGCGACCCTGCCCGGCGGCCTGCTGCTCCTGCCGACACCCGCTCCCAGGGCCGAGCTCCCGGAGGTCGCCCGTGCCTGACCGTCCCTACACCCTGCTCAGCTGCGCGATGTCGCTCGACGGCTACCTCGACGCCGGCACGCCCGAGCGGCTGGTGCTCTCCAACGACGCCGACCTCGACCGGGTCGACGAGGTGCGGGCGCGCAGCGACGCGATCCTGGTCGGCGCCGCGACCGTGCGCCACGACGACCCGCGACTGCTCGTCCGCAGCGACGCCCGCCGCGCGGAGCGGGTCGCGCGCGGCGCGAAGCCCGACCCGCTCAAGGTCACCGTCACCGGTCGCGCCCACCTCGACCCCGGCGCCCGCTTCTTCGCCACCGGCGGCGCCGAGAAGATCGTGTACGTCGCCTCCGCGGTGCTCGGCCGGGCCCGCTCCCGGCTCGGCTCGGTCGCGACCGTCGTGGACGGGGGCGCCCGGGTCTCGGTGCGGTCGCTGTCCGAGGACCTGCACGACCGCGGCGTCCGCCGGCTGATGGTCGAGGGCGGCGGCACCGTGCACACGCAGTTCCTCATCGCCGGGCTCGCCGACGAGCTCCAGCTCGTCGTCGCGCCCTTCTTCGTCGGCGACTCGCGCGCCCGGCGCTTCGTCGACGACGGGTGCTTCCCCTTCGCGGGCGACCGCCGGGCACGGCTGGCCGACGTCCGTCCGATCGGCGACGTGGTGCTGCTGCGCTACGCGCTCTCCGACCGCTTCGAGGAGGCGTCATGATCCCGTCGCCGGCGCGTGTGCGCACGGAGGTCGAGGTGCCGATGCGCTGGTCCGACGGCTGGTCCGGCACCGCCCGGGTGATCACCTTCGACGGCCTCGTCGACGGCCGCGAGCACCTCGCGCTCCGGCTCGGCCCGGTGGTCACCGGACGCCCGCCGCTGGTGCGGGTGCACAGCGAGTGCCTCACCGGCGACGTGCTCGGCAGCGGCCGCTGCGACTGCGGCCCGCAGCTGCGCGAGTCCGTCGAGCGGATCGCCGACGCCGGCGGCTACCTGCTCTACCTGCGTCAGGAGGGCCGCGGCATCGGCCTCTACGCCAAGCTCGACGCCTACGCGCTCCAGGACGACGGCCTCGACACCTACGAGGCCAACCTGGCGCTCGGCTTCGCCGAGGACGAGCGCGACTACACCGTCGCCGCCCAGATGCTGCACGCCCTCGGCGTACGCCGGCTGGCGCTGCTCAGCAACAACCCGGACAAGGCCGAGCAGCTCGAGTCGCTCGGCGTCGAGGTCGCCGAGCGCCGGCCGACGGCCGTCCACCTCACCGCGGCCAACGCCGGCTACCTCACGGCGAAGGTCCGGCACGGCCGGCACACGCTCCGAGGCCTGTCCCGCCTGGGCTGATCGGCGTACGTTGCGCCCATGAAGTGGGTGGCCCTGCTGACGCTGGTGGCCGGCCTGCTCGCGACCCCCGCCCCGGCAGAGGCCGTCCCGGTCGGCAGCCTCGACCTCCACCGCTGCCGGGTCACCGCCCGCGCGCTGTGCGGCACGGTCGAGCGCGAGTGGGAGCCCGGCCACCCGGAGGCGGGCACCGTGCGGGTCGGCTTCGCGTTCGTGCCCGCGCGGGACGGCTCGCGGCCCGCGCTCGGCACCCTGGTCCCGCACGAGGGCGGCCCGGGCTACAGCACGACCGGCTCGGTCGGCTACTACACGCGGATGTACGCCGGCCTCCTCGACCGCCGCAACCTGCTGCTCGTCGACCAGCGCGGCACCGGCCGCTCCGAGGCACTCGACTGCCCCGACCTGCAGGACCTGCGGATCGCCTACTCCGTCGCCGCCGGGCGCTGCGGCCGCAGCCTGGGGGAGCGGGCCGACGACTACACGACCGCGCTGTCGGCCGACGACCTCGCCGCCGTCGTCGCCGCCCTCGGCCTCGGAACCCTCGACGTCTACGGCGACTCGTACGGCACGTTCTTCGCGCAGGTCTTCGTCGGCCGGCACCCCGACCTGGTCCGCAGCGTCGTGCTCGACGGCGCCTACCCGGCGTACGGCGAGACGGGCTGGTACCCCACCCAGGGGCCCGCGGTGCGGAGCTCGTTCGCGATCGTCTGCCGCCGGTCGGCCGCCTGTCGCGAGGGCGGCCCATCGTGGCGCCGCGCCCTCGAGCGCGTGCTCGACGAGGTGCGGCGGCACCCGTGGCGCGGGACCGCCCACGACGCCGACGGCCGCCGGACGCGGGTCACGGTCCGGCCGAGCTCGCTCGCGACGGTGGCGTACGGCGCGACGTACGGCCCGGCCTTCTACCGGGAGATGACGGCCGCCCTCCGCTCGGCGCTGCGGGGCGACCGCGCGCCGCTGCTCCGGCTGGTCGCCGAGGCGACCGGCGGCGGCACCGACGCCGGCCCCGTCCGCGACTACAGCGAGGGGCTCGACGCCGCCGTGGCCTGCCACGACTACCCGCAGCTCTACGACATGACGGCGTCGCCCGCGGTGCGCGAGCCGCAGTACCGCGCCGCGCTCACCCGGCGCACCCGCGAGCGGCCGCGCACCTACGGACCCTTCAGCGTGCGGGAGTACGCCGCGTCCGACTGGCAGATGCTCGACTGGTGCACGCGCTGGCCGGCGGCTCCCGCCAGCAACCCAGCCGGGCCGGTGCACCCGCCGGGCGGCTCCTACCCCGACGTACCCGTGCTCGTGCTGAGTGGCGAGCTCGACTCGATCACGACGCCGGCCGAGGGCGCGATCATCACCCGCCAGTTCCCCGACGCGACCCAGGTCGTGGTGCCGAACAGCTTCCACGTGACCGCCCTGGGCGACACCGACGGCTGCGCGAGCGCGCTGGTCCGGTCCTTCGTCCGCGACCCGGCGCGGGCGGTGCCGGCCCACCCGTGTGCGGGCCGGACCCACCCGGTCGACGCGCTCGGGGTCTTCCCGCGCACGGTCGCGGACCTGGGGCTGCGCGGCACCGCTGCCGCGACCGTCGCCGACGTGGTGGACCGCTGGTGGAACAACTACTCCGGTCACGGGGTCGGGCTGCGCGGCGGCTGGTTCACCTACCGGGGCGGCGCAGTCACGACCTTCCGGCTGCACCGGGTCCGGCTGGTCGCAGGCCTGCCCGTCAGCGGCCGGGTGGTCTGGGACCGCTACCGCGAGCGGATCACCGCGCACCTCACCGCCGGCGGGCGGCCGCTGACGCTCACCGTCCACGCACCGGCTCACCCCTCTCGGGTGAGTCGGGTCGCCGCACCCCGCGCCTAGCGTCGGGGGGTGACGACCCCCGGCCCGCTCGCGCTGCTGCGGCAGACCCCCGCCGCCGTCGTGGTCGGCATCGGCTGCGCGCTCACGCTGGTCGGCCTCTCGGCGCTGGCGGAAGCGCTTCAGGCCCTCGTGTGGGACGACCTGACCGACGCGCTCGGGATCGACGCGGACTCCTGGTGGTGGATCGTCCTGGTGCTCACCCTCACCGGACTCGCGGTCGGTCTCGTGGTCCAGCTCGTCCCCGGGCACGCCGGGCCGGAGTCGGCGACCGCGGAGCTGGTCTCGGAACCGATGCCGTTGAGCGCCGTACCCGGGCTGGCGCTCGCGCTGGTGCTCATGCTCGCCGGCGGCGTCAGCCTCGGCCCGGAGAACCCGATCATGGTGATCAACGCGTCCCTGAGCGTCATCCTCGGGCTCCGGCTGGTGCCGCGGATCGCCGCGCCGGAGTGGATGGGCTGGAGCGTCGCCGCGACGATCGGCGCCATGTTCGGGACGCCGGTCGCAGCGGCGCTGATGCTCACGGAGGCCCAGATGGGCGACCCGCGCATCCCGCTGTGGCACCGGCTCTACGCGCCGCTCTTCGCGGCGGCCGCCGGCTCGGCGACGATGCTGCTGATCTCCGACAGCAGCATGCGGCTCGACGTGCCCGGGTACGCCGGCTTCCAGGTCGGCGACCTCGGCTGGGCGGTCGGCGTCGCGCTGCTGACCGCGCTCCTCGGCCTGGCCGCGTCGTACCTCATCACGCCGCTCTACCGGGCCTTCCAGTCGCTCCGCTACCCGGTGGTCGCGCTCACCGTCGGCGGCTTCCTGCTCGGCTGGCTGGGCGTCCTCGGCGGCCGGGAGACGCTCTTCAAGGGGCTCGAGGAGATGTCCCAGGTGACCGACCACATCGACGACTACTCGGTCGCCGAGCTGAGCCTGATGGTCGTGGTGAAGATCGCCGCGCTGCTCGTCGCGGCGGCGGCCGGCTTCCGCGGCGGCCGGATCTTCCCGTCGGTCTTCGTCGGCGTGGTCGCCGGCTGGGCGGTGGTCGGCGTCTTCGACAGCGCGCCGGTGCCGGTGGTCATCGCGGCCGGCGCGCTCGGCATCACCATCGCGGCCACCCGCAGCGGCTGGCTCGCGCTCTTCCTCGCCGCGGTGATCGTGCCCGACATCGAGCTGCTGCCGCTCCTCCTGGTCGCGACCCTCGTGGTCTGGCTCGTCGTCGCGGGCCGGCACGAGCTGCGCGCCGACCCGGTGGCAGGATCGGGGGCGTGACCGACTACGGCCAGGAGCTCCTGTTCGGCACCTTCCTCACGCCGGACGCCGACCGGCCCGAGCGCGTCGTGGAGCTCGGCCTGCTGACCGAGGCCGCCGGCCTCGACCTCGCCACCGTCCAGGACCACCCCTACCAGGCGCGCTTCCTGGACGCCTGGGCGCTGATCGCGACGATCCTGGCCCGCACCTCGACCCTGCGGCTGACCACCAACGTCAGCAACCTGCCGCTCCGCCCGCCCTTCGTGCTCGCCAAGACCGTGGCCAGCCTGGACCGGCTCAGCCGCGGGCGGGTCGAGCTCGGCATCGGCGCCGGCGGCTTCTGGGACGCGATCGAGGCGGCCGGCGGCCCGCGGCGTACGCCCGGCGAGGCGCTGGCCGCCCTGGACGAGGGCATCGCGGTCATCCGCGCCGCCTGGGACACCGGCGAGCGGTCGGTGCGGGTGAGCGGCGACCACTACCGGGTCAGCGGCGTGCACCCGGGCCCGGCGCCCGCCCACGACGTCGAGATCTGGGTCGGCGCGATCGGGCCGCGGATGCTCGACCTCACCGGCCGGGTCGGCGACGGCTGGCTGCCCAGCCAGTCCTACGTGCCGCCGGAGACCCTGGCCGAGCGCAACGCCCGGATCGACGCGGCGGCGACCGCGGCCGGGCGCGACCCGGCGGCCGTGCGCCGGCTCTACAACGTCACCCCGTCCGACGACCCGGCCTGGGCCGAGTGGCTCGCCGAGCTGGCGCTGACCCACGGGACCAGCACCTTCATCGTGGCCGGCGACGACGCGACCACGATCCAGCGCTTCGGGACCGAGATCGCCCCGGCCGTGCGCGAGCTGGTGCTCGCCGAGCGCGCCCGGGAGGACCGGCCGGAGGACGCCCCGGCGCCGGCTGAGCAGGTCGAGGTGCGGGTGCCCGGTGGCGAGCCGGTGCGACCCACGCCCGACGACGGCGCCCGGCGCAGCGACCGGGCGCCCTGGGACGACGCGACCCGCCCGACGTACGCCTCGGCGCACGAGCCGCTGCACTGGACCGACCACGAGCGGGCCGCCGGGCAGCACCTCGTCGACGTCCACGACCACCTGCGCGGCGAGCTCGCCCAGCTCTTCGACCTGATCGGCCAGGTCGAGGCCGGCACCCTCGAGGCGGGTCGGGCGCGGTCGCTGATCAACACCATGACGATGCGGCAGAACGACTGGGCGCTCGGCGCCTACTGCCAGTCCTACTGCCGGCTGGTGACCACGCACCACACGATCGAGGACACCTCGATGTTCCCGCACCTGCGCTCCCGCGACCCGGAGCTGGTGCCGGTCATCGACCGGCTCGAGGAGGAGCACCACGTGATCGCCTCGGTGCTCGACGACGTCGACCGCGCGCTGGTGGCCGTGGTGTCCGAGCCGGACGGCCTGGCCCGCCTGCGCGAGGCCGTCGACCTGCTCTCGGACACGATGACCTCGCACCTGTCCTACGAGGAGCGCGAGCTGGTCGAGCCGCTGGCGCGCTTCGGCTTCTACTGAGGAGCTTCCGGCGCCGCCGTCGGCGCCCGCATGGTCCACAGCAACGCGGCCACCGCGACCACGAGCTGCGGCAGCAGGTGGGGCCCGGTGAGACCGAGCAGCACCAGGGTGGAGGCGAAGGCGACCACCGCGCCCCGCCACGCCCAGCTGCGGCGGGGGAGCAGCCGGATCGCCGCCGCGGTGCCGATGACGTAGACCAGCGAGAACGCGCCGGTGACCAGGAACATCGTGCGCTCCAGCGGCACCCCGGTGACCGCGACGGCGAGCAGCGTCGCCATCGAGCCCGCGGTGACGACGGCGAGCGAGCGGCGGGGGACCTCGCTGGCCGCCGCGCCGCGGGCGAACCAGGCCGGCAGGGAGCCGTCGCGGCCGAGGGCGGCGCCGAGGCGGGCGCTGCCGGCGAAGTAGGCGTTCATCGCCCCGAGCGTCAGCAGCACGGCGACGACCGTGGTGACCCCGCGGGCCGGCTCGCCGAAGCCGAGGACCAGCAGGTCGGACAGCGGGGCCTTGCCGGTCGACGGGCCGAGCACGGCGACCGTCGCGAACGCGACGCCGAGGTAGAGCAGGCCCATCACGACCAGCGCGATCGCCGTCGCGCGGGCGATGTCGGGGTGGGGACGCCGGTAGTCGGACGACAGCGAGGTGACGACCTCCCAGCCCGCGAACGCCCAGATCAGCAGCACCGCTGCCGAGCCCACGGCCGACCAGCCGTGCGGCGCGAACGGCGTCAGGTGGTCGGTCGTCGCATGCGGCAGCGAGACCAGGGTCGCGACGGCGAGCAGCAGCGCCAGCACCGCGGCGATGACCAGCTGGACCCGCCCGGAGACGCGGACGCCGTACCAGTTCATCAGCGCGACGGCCGCGATCAGCAGGCCGGCGGTCGCCAGCTGGGTGTGGCGGCCGCCGCCGACGCTGTCGGCGACGTAGGCGCCCGCGAAGCCGGCCGCCGGCGGGGCGCCGACCGGGATCGCGAAGTAGAAGCACCAGCCGACGACGGTGGCGGTGCGGGCGCCGAAGGCCCGGCGGGCGTAGGTCGAGACGCCCCCGCCGTCGGGGTGGCGGGCGCCCAGCGCGGCGAAGGTGGCGGCGAGCGGCACGGACAGCAGGACCAGCGCCAGCCACGCGACGAGCGACGCCGGTCCGGCCTCGCGGGCGGCGAGCGCCGGCAGCGAGATCACGCCGGTCCCGAGCACGGCCCCGAGGGTGAGGGCCGCACCCTGCGGCACGCCGAGCGCGCCGGTGGGCACCGGGTCGGGGGTCAGCGAGCGGGTCACGGCGACAACCTAGGGGCGGCCGCCGACAGTGCTCGCCGGATCAGCTGCCCCCGGAGATCTTCTCGATCAGCGCGGTCGTCGAGATGGCCGGCGTCCGCGGGAGGTAGACGACCTCGCAGACGTCCTCGAACTCGTCGAACCGGCCCGCCCAGTCGTCGCCCATCACGAGCACGTCGGCGCCGTACCGGAGGATGTAGTCGCGCTTGAGCTCGAGGCTCTCCTCCACGAAGACCTCCGAGACCGGCTTGAGCGCGGCCACGATCGCGAGCCGCTCGGCCTGGCTGAAGACCGGCTCGCGGCCCTTCTTCCGCAGGTTGAGCGCGTCGGCGGAGACCCCGACCACGAGACGGTCGCCGAGGGCGGCGGCGCGCTCGATCACCCGGAGGTGTCCGACATGGAACACGTCGAACGTGCCGAAGGTGATGACGGTGCGAGACATGGGCGGCATTCTGACACGACGGTTTCGGCTTCCTGTGTGGGGGAGGATGGCGGCGATGAGCGCGACCGTCTCCCTGATCACGCCCGACCCCGAGGCCGACGAGCACCGCCGCAGCGCCCTGCGGCGGATGCGGACCCTGGCGGTGTCGCTGCTGCTGCTCGCCGCGGTGGTGTACGTCGCCACCCTGACCATCGACGGCGGTCAGGAAGGCTTCTGGGGCTTCGTCAACGCCGGCGCCGAGGCCTCGATGGTCGGTGCGATCGCCGACTGGTTCGCGGTGACGGCGCTCTTCAAGCACCCGCTCGGACTGCCGATCCCGCACACCGCCCTGATCCCGCGCCGCAAGGACGACCTCGGCCGCGGGCTGGAGGAGTTCGTGGGGGAGAACTTCCTCCAGGAGCAGATCATCCGCGAGCGGGTCGCCGCCGCGACGATCTCGATGCGGGTGGGCCGGTGGCTCGCCGTACCCGCCCACGCGCGGCGCGCCGTCGACGAGGTCGCGGACGTGGCGACCGCCGCGCTCGCCCGGGTGCGCGACGACCACGTCGAGGGGCTGATCCGGGACGCGCTCGTGCCGCGCTTCCGCGAGGAGCCGATCGCGCCGCTGCTCGGCGGCCTGCTGGAGGAGACGGTCCGCGACGACCTGCACCACGGGCTGGTCGACCTCGCCCTCGTCGAGCTGCACCAGTGGCTGGTCGACAACCCCGAGACGGTCGCGGCCGTGCTCGGCGAGCGGGCGCCCTGGTGGGCGCCGACCCGCCTGAACGACGCCGTCATCTCCCGGCTGCACCGCGAGCTGGTGAGCTGGGTCGAGGACATCCGCGCCGACCCGCGCCACCACGCACGCCAGGCGCTCGACTCGATGCTCGCCCGGCTCGCCGACGACCTCCTGCACGACCCCGAGACCCAGGAGCGCACCGAGCGGCTCAAGGAGCGGTTGCTCGACCACCCGCAGGTGATCGCCTCCAGCGTGTCGCTGTGGAACGCCCTGCGCCGCAGCCTCCAGGCGTCGCTGACCGACCCCGACGGCGCCGTACGCCAGCGGCTGCTGGCCGAGACCTCGGCCTTCGCGCAGCGGCTGGTCACCGAGCCCGAGCTCCGCGCCCGCCTCGACGGCCTCGCCGCCGACGCCGCGGTCTTCGCCGTCGAGCGCTACGGCACCGAGGTCACCACCGTCATCACCCACACCATCGAGCGCTGGGACGGCAAGGAGGCCGCTCGCCGCATCGAGCTGCACGTCGGCCGCGACCTGCAGTTCATCCGGATCAACGGCACCATCGTCGGCGGCCTCGTCGGCGTCCTGATCCACGCGGTCTCGGTGCTGATCCGCTGACGGGCGCCCCTTCCTCGTCGAGACCCGTCAGATGGCTGCCGACCGGGTCATCTGACAGCCATCTCACGGGTCTCGATGCCGGATGCGTGGCTCAGGCGGCGTCGCGGGCGTCGAGGTACTCGTCGAGGGTGGGCGTCTCGGGTGGGGCGAGCTGCCAGCGTCGTTCGAGGTGGGCGGCGCGGGCGGCGGCCTGCTCCATGCGGCGCACGACCCGGGACTCGTCGCGCAGGTCGCGGCCGACGGTCTCGACGATCTCGAGGCCGGCTGCGCGGAGGTCGGCGGCCCGCTCGACGTCCTTCGCGTGCCGGTCGCCGTCGCGGTGGTCGGCGCCGGCGTACTCGCCGATGACGCCGCGGACGGGGTCGAAGAGGTCGGGGGTGGCGATGAAGCGGCCGTGGAGGTCCAGGAGTGTGCGGTTGACCAGGGGGCGGCCCCAGCCGGCGGTGTACTCCCAGATGATCCGGAACCTGTCTTCCTGGGGTGAGCGGCAGCCCTCGCAGGACATCTCGACCGCCGCCTTCACGGTGCGGACGTCGCGGTACCAGCGTCGGGTGGCGGCGTAGAGCCGCATCCGTCTGATCGAGGTCAGCCTGGCGGCGTACGCCGCGCCGGCGGCCACGGCCATCTCGCGGACCTCGCCGATGCGTTGCATCTCGTCGTAGAGAGCGCGTTCGACCTTCGCGCAGCGGATGCCGTGGATGATGGTGACCTCGTCGAGGGGGATCCGGTCCTCGACCACCACGGCACCGAAGCCGCTGGCGAGACGCTCGCCGTTGGCCGCGATCGGGACCGGCACGCGGGTTCGGCCGTCGCGCGCCAGGCCGTCGAAGAAGGCTCCGCCGTGCAGGCGTAGCGCTGCCCACCCGGTGACGACGGCCCGTTCACGGGCTCGGGCGTGGGCCTCCACGATGCGTTGCTCGACCAGGGCGTCGGTGGTGCTCGTGGGCACGAAGAGACCCGGCGAGGTGGCCCGCCAGCCAGGCCCGCGGCTCTGACCGCGGGTCGGTCCGGCCAGGCCGGTGACGTCGACCCGCACCGGACGCACCAGTCCCACGACAGGTGGTGCGATCGGATCCCAGCGGTGCGCCATGGGTCCTGCTTGCCCGGGCCGGCCTGTGGACGAATCCTGGCCCCGGCGTGCCTGTGGAAAGCGCGTCGAGACCCGTCAGATGGCTGCCGACCGGGTCATCTTGCAGCCATCTCACGGGTCTCGATGCCGGATGGGCGACACTGGCCCCATGGCCGAGCCGTACGACGTCCCGATCCGCGACGAGTCGATCCGGCTCGGGCAGTTCCTGAAGCTGGCCAACCTGGTGGAGAGCGGGGCCGAGGCCAAGCCGCTGATCCAGGAGGGGAAGGTGTCGGTCAACGGCGAGGTCGACACGCGCCGCGGCCGGCAGCTCGTCGCCGGCGACGTGGTCAGTGTCGCCGGGACCGGGCAGGCCGCCCGGGTCGCCGACGAAGCCACCTTCGAGGACAACCTGCCCTGGTAGGCGCCGCCTGCGGGGGCCCGGCGGCGTTGTCGTCGCTCGAAGGCCGCTCCGCTCAAAGGCCGCCTTCGCTCCTCCGCCTTGCCGGGCATCCCGCAGGACGACGCCTACGCCTCAGCTGACGCCGAGCAGGTCCACGACGAAGATCAGCGTCTCGCCCGGCTTGATGACGCCGCCGGCGCCGCGGTCGCCGTAGCCGAGGTGCGGCGGGATCACGAGCTGGCGGCGGCCGCCGACCTTCATGCCCTGCACGCCCTGGTCCCAGCCGGAGATGACCTGGCCGACGCCGAGGCGGAACTGCAGCGGGGTGCCGCGGTTGTACGACGCGTCGAACTCCTCGCCGGTCGAGTGCGCGACGCCGACGTAGTGGACCGACACGGTCGAGCCGGCGGTCGCCTCGTCGCCGGAGCCCTCGGTGATCTCGGTGACGACGAGGTCGGCGGGCGGGTCGAAGTCGGGGAAGTCGATCTCGGGCTTGTCCATGCCCGACACCCTACGGGGTCGCTTCCTGCGCGTTTCGGCGTCGTCCGACGGGACGGCTGGCACTATCTGCGGGTGAGCATGACCATCGGGGGCCGGCGTCTCGACCCGGGCGTGACCGCAGGGATCGTGGTCCTGGCGGTCCTGGTCGTGCTGTCGATCCTGACACCGGCCCAGCTGATCGGGGTCTTCGCGGCAGCCCCCATCGTCGCGAGCGTCCTGACCACGGCCCGGCGCACCGCGGCGATGGCCGTCCTGGCGGTCCTCTGCGGCCTCGTGGCGGGTCTGTGGCTGGGGAACCTCGGCTCGTTCGACTGGTTCATCCGCGTGGGGCTCTGCGCGCTCCTCGGCATCGTCGCCGTACAGGGTGCCGCCCTGCGCGAGCGCAGCGAGAGCAGCCTGAAGCGGATGACGGTGATCGCCGAGACCGCCCAGCAGGCGGTGCTGCGGGCGATGCCCACCGCGATCGGCTCCATCGGCCTGGCCGCCCGCTACGTCTCCGCGTCCAAGGAGGCACTGGTCGGCGGCGACCTCTACGAGGTCGCGGCCACGCCGTACGGCGTCCGCGTGATCGTCGGCGACGTGCGCGGCAAGGGACTGGAGGCGGTGCAGACGGCCGCCGCGGTGCTCGGCGCGTTCCGGGCGGCCGCCTTCACCGAGCCCGACCCGGTCGCGCTGGCCCGCACGATCGACGAGACGCTCGGCCGGATGCTCGGCGACGAGGAGTTCGTGACCGCCATCGTCGGGGAGTTCCGCGAGGGCCGGGTCGCGCTCGCCAACTGCGGCCACCACCCGCCGGTGCTCGTGGTCGGCCACCGGGCCGCGATGGTCGACACCGGCGAGCCGACGGTCCCGCTCGGACTGGGCTCGGATCCGGTGCTCACCGAGCACCGGTGGCCGGTCGGCGCGCGGATGCTCTTCTACACCGACGGCCTGGTCGAGGCTCGGGACGCCCGCGGGGAGTTCTTCCCGCTCGACGACGTCGCCGCCGAGCTCGGAGACGGGACCCTCGAGGAGGCCCTGGACCGGCTGGTCGCGCAGATGCTCGACCACGGCCGGCAGCGGATGGGCGACGACCTCGCGCTCGTGCTCGCCGAGGGTCGTGGGGTCGCCTCCGACTGACGGCCTCAGGTCTGGTGCACGTAGGAGTCGAGCTGGTCGCGCTCGAACTGGAGCTCGCCGATCTTGTGCTTGACCACGTCGCCGATGCTGATGATCCCGACCAGCCGACCCTCGTGGACGACCGGCACGTGCCGGATCCGCCGATCGGTCATGGTCTTCATCAGCTCGTCGAGCGGGGTGTCCTCGTCGCAGGTCTCGACGGCGTCGGTCATGATCGCGCCGACCGTGTTGTTGATGACCGTGCCGTCGTGGTGGAGGTGGCGCACGACGTCGCGCTCGCTGACGATCCCGTCGACGGACGTGCCGTCGGAGCTGACGATCAATGCACCCACGTTGTGCTCGGCGAGGCTCGCGATCAGCTCGCGCACGCCGGCATCGGGGGAGATCGTCACGACCTCCGCGCTGGGCTTCGCCGAGAGCACCTCACCGATCCGCATGGATCGACGGTACTCGTGGCGCACGTCACACGTACAGGACCTTCGGCCCGTGTGTCAGTCCCGTCGCCGGTCCCGCAGGTCGGAGACCGAGCCCGGTCCGGTGCGTCGTACGTCGGGGTCATCCTCGTCGTCGGGCAGCGACCCGAGGAAGGCGAGCGCGGCCTCGTGGAGGTGGCCGTTGCTGGCCAGCGCGTTGCCACCGAAGGGCCCGTCGGTGCCGTCGAGCGAGGTGAAGCGGCCGCCCGCCTCACGCACGATCACGTCGAGCGCGGCCATGTCGTAGACCTCCAGCTCCGGCTCGGCGGCCAGGTCGACGGCACCCTCCGCGAGGAGCATGTAGGACCAGAAGTCGCCGTACGCCCGGGTCCGCCAGCAGCGCCGCATCAGCGACTCGAAGTCGTCGAGCTGGCCGCGCTCCTCCCACCCCGAGAGGGAGGCGTAGGACAGCGACGCGTCCTCCAGCCGGCGTACGTCGGAGACCTGGCAGCGGGTCGCCTTGAGCAGTGACCGTCCGGTCCATGCACCGTTGCCGGTCGAGGCCCACCAGCGGCGCTGGAGCTGCGGGGCGGAGACGACGCCGAGCACCACCTCGTCGTCGACGGCCAGGGAGATGAGCGTCGCCCAGACGGGGACGCCGCGCACGAAGTTCTTCGTGCCGTCGATCGGGTCGATGATCCAGCGGCGCTGGCTGTGGCCGCTGGAGCCCTGCTCCTCGCCGGTGATCGCGTCGCGGGAGCGGACCCGGCCGAGCGTCCGGCGGATGCTCTCCTCGACGGCCTGGTCGGCGTCGGTGACGGGCGTGAGGTCGGGCTTGCTCATGACGTGCAGGTCGAGCGCCTTGAACCGGCTCTCGGTGATCGAGTCGGCGTCGTCAGCGAGGACGTGCGCCAGGCGCAGGTCGTCGGTGTAGTCCGTGGGGGTCGGCACGGCCTCACCTTAGGGCCACGGCCGAGGGCCGAGTCCGGAAGGGCGGAGTCGCTGGGACGGCGGCCCGCACGACACCCCTCCCCGCCTTAGCCCTTTCTCATCAACCTCCTCCACGATTCACGCATGGAGATCAACGGACTGCCGCTGCACCCGCTCGTCGTCCACGCGGCCGTGGTGTTCGGCCCTCTCGCCGCCCTGGCGGCCCTCGCCTACCTGGTGCCGTCGTGGCGGGAGCGGGTCCGCTGGCCGATGGTCGGGCTGGCCGTCGTCGCCACCCTGGCGATCGTCGCGGCCTACCTCACCGGCGACAACTTCCTCGAGAACAAGCCGGAGCTGCGCAGCAGCCCGCTGGTGGAGAAGCACGAGGACCTCGCCGGTCAGCTGCTCTGGATCACGATCGCGTTCGGCGTGATCGCGCTGGCCACCGGCTTCCTCGCTCGGCGCGGCGCGCTCCGGGTCGTCCTCGACGTGCTGCTCGCCGTGTCGGCGGTGCTCGTGCTCGTCTGGGTGGTCCGCACCGGCGACGCCGGCGCGCAGTCCGTCTGGAGCTGACTCAGTACGCCGGCTCGCTGCGTGCCGCCAGCAGCCGGCGGAAGGACGCCACCCGGTCCGGGTCGGCCTGCCCCTCGGCGACGGCCTCGTCGAGCCCGCACTCCGGCTCGTCCTCGCCGTGGGTGCAGCCGCGCGGGCAGTCCTCGGTCATCTCGTCGAGGTCGGGGAAGGCCTCGATCAGTCGCTCCGGCTCGACGTGCGCCAGCCCGAAGGACCGGATGCCCGGGGTGTCGACGATCCACCCGGCGCTGTCGGGCAGCTCGAGCAGGTAGGCGGAGGTCGAGGTGTGCCGGCCGCGGCCGGTCACCGCGTTGACGTGGCCCACCTGGCGGTCGGCGGTGGGCACCAGCGCGTTGACCAGGGTCGACTTGCCGACGCCGCTGGAGCCCAGCAGCACGCTGGTGCGCCCGTGCAGCCGCTCCCGCAGCTCGGTGAGGTCGCCACCGCGCTGGGTGACCACCCACGGCACCCCGAGCGAGCGGTAGGTCGACAGCAGCGTCTCCGGGTCCGCCAGGTCCGCCTTGGTCAGGCACAGCAGCGGCTGCATGCGGGCGTCGTACGCCGCCACCAGGGCCCGGTCGAGCAGCCGCGGCTGCGGGTCGGGGTCGGCGAGCGCGGTGACCACGACGAGCTGGTCGGCGTTGGCGACGATGACGCGCTCGACGGGGTCGTCGTCGTCGGCGGTGCGGCGCAGCACGGTGGTGCGCTCGACGACCTCGACGATCCGGGCCAGCGTGCCGTCGTCGCCCGTGGTGTCGCCCACGACGCGCACCCGGTCGCCCACGACCACGCCCTTGCGGCCCAGTGGCCGCGCCTTCATCGCCAGCACCCGTCGGCCGTCGAGCAGCAGCGTGTAGCGACCGCGGTCGACGGTGACGACGACGGCGTCCTCGGCGTCGTCGTAGGTCGGGCGCTCCTTGGTGCGCGGGCGGGTACGCCGACGCGGGCGGTCGTAGTGCTCGACGTCCTGGTCGGAGTACCGGCCCGTCACTCGATGAGCCCCGACCAGAAGCCCGCGAAGTCGGGGAAGGTCTTGCTGGTCGTGGCGACGTTCTCGACCAGGACGCCGTCGACGGCGGCGCCGACGATGACGCCGGCATGGGCCATCCGGTGGTCGGCGTAGGTGCGGAAGACGCCTCCGTGCAGGGGCGCGGGGACCAGGCTGAGCCCGTCCTCGTGCTCGGTCACATCGGCGCCGAGGGCGCCGAGCTCGGTCGCGAGCGCGGCCAGCCGGTCGGTCTCGTGGCCGCGGATGTGGCCGATGCCGCGCAGGTGCGACGGCCCGTCGGCCAGCGCGCAGAGGGCGGCCACGGCGGGGGTGAGCTCGCCGACGTCGTGCAGGTCGGCGTCGATCCCGAGCAGGGTGCCGGATCCGGTGACCCGCAGGCCCGAGCCGTCGGGACCGTCGACGAAGCCGACCTCGCAGCCCATCGCGGTGAGGATGTCGCGCAGCGCGTCCCCGGCCTGCGTCGTACGACGTGGCCAGTCGCGCACCGTGACCGTGCCGCCGGAGACCGCGGCCAGCGCCAGGAAGGGTGCGGCGTTGGACAGGTCGGGCTCGATGAGGTGGTCGACCGGCTTGATCGGGCCGGGAGCGACCGACCAGCGGTTCGCCTCGCTGTCATCGACGTCAACGCCGTGCTCGCGCAGCATCGCGACGGTCATGTCGATGTGGGGGAGGGAGGGCACGGGCTTGCCGTCGTGGCGCACGTCGACGCCCTCGTCGTACCGCGCGCCGGCGAGCAGCAGCGCGGAGATGAACTGCGACGACGCCGACGCATCGACGACGACCGTGCCCCCGCGCACCGAGCCGGTGCCGCGGACCGTGAAGGGCAGGGCGTCGCCCGGCACGTCGACGCCCAGGGAGCGGAGCGCGCCGAGGATCTCGCCGATCGGCCGCTTGCGCATGTGCGGGTCGCCGTCGAAGGAGACGGTGCCGCGGGCCAGGCCCGCCACCGGCGGGACGAAGCGCATCACCGTGCCGGCCAGGCCGCAGTCGACCGCGGCGTCGCGGTCGAACGCCCCCGGGGTCACGGTCCAGTCGTCGCCGCTGGCGTCCACGGGCGAGCCGAGCGCCGTCAGCGCCGCGGCCATCAGCGAGGTGTCGCGCGAGCGCAGCGCGCGGCGTACGACGGAGGGCCCGTCGGCGATGGCGGCGAGGAGCAGCGCGCGGTTGGTCAGCGACTTGCTGCCGGGCAGCGTGACGATCGCGTCGACGGGGTGGTCAGCACGCGGGGCGGGCCACGGATCGGGCAGGTCGGTCACGCCAGCAGCGTAGTGGCGTCAGTGGACCCGGGCGGCGGCGAGTCTCGCCTCGCGGCGGGCGTCGTGGGCGAGGCGCCGGGCCTCGCGGCGTGCGTCCTTGGCCGCGTGGCGGGTGCGCCACACGACACCGGGGCGGCCCTCGGTGTCGCCGGCGGCGATGATCAGGCCGCCGATGATCGAGACGTTCTTGAAGAAGTGCAGCCGCTGCTGGGCCTTCGTCGCGTCGTCGTCGGCCTCCCAGTAGCGGTGGCCCGCGGCGGTCGTCGGGATCAGCGAGGCGGCGAGGACGGCGGAGGAGATCCGCGGCGCGCGGCCGGTCGCGAGCGCCAGGCCGGCGCCGATCTGGACGCCGGCGTTGATCCGGACCAGCGTCTGCGGGTCCTCGGGGACCGGGATGCCGGCCTTCTTCAGGACCGGCACGAGGCGGGAGGTGACGGGCTCGGCCTTCGCGGCGGTGCCGGCGCTGTTCTTCAGCGCGGTGACGGCGCCGACCACGAAGATCGACGAGAGCATCGGACGGGCGATCAGGCGGCTGAGGGTCATGCCCTCATGTCTACCCCGATGTCGGGAACGGCACGCCCACGGTCGTGTCCGGGATGATCGTCGCGCCACCGAGGCCGAGCCCCAGGCCGACCTCGACGCCGTCGGCACCGGCGGAGACCGACGCGTGCACGTCGACCACGGGCGGCTCGGACGGGTCGGGGCCGGAGGTCGGCCCGTCGCCGGGCCCGACGGTGGGGCTGCTGCTGGTCGGGCCGCTCGTCGGGCCGCCGGTCGCCGGCGGCGAGGACGGGGTCGATCCCGCCGACGGGGCCGTCGACGACGGAGCGCTCGGGTCGTCCGCGGCCGTCGGGGCCGTCGGGGCCGTCGGGGCCGCGGTCGTGGAGGGCACCCGGTCGGCCCGGGTCGTCGACGGCGAACGGCGGTCCTGCCGGGGTGCGTCGTCGGGACCGGTCGTGCCGGTCGGCGTCACCTGGACCACCGGCGCGTCCCCGGCGGAGGGCGGCTCGGTGGCGGCACCCTGGTGGAGCGCGACCACCAGGCCGGCGACGACCGCGGAGGCGGCGGCGCCGGAGACCGCGGCGGTCGGGGCGTGGGAGACGACGGCGTCGCGGGCCCGACCCAGCAGCACCAGGACGCCGCCGCCGGCGACGCCGACGGAGCCGGTGGTGCCGAGGTAGGCCGCGGCCGCGGCCCCCAGGAGCAGCGGCGCGAGCACGGCCCGCAGGTTGGAGTTGACCTCGGTCAGCTCGAGGTAGATCGCCGCGCACGCGCGGCACTCGTCGAGGTGCTTCTCGACGCGGTGGGCGTCGCGCTTGGCCAGCCCGCCCCGGACGTAGGCGCCGAGCTGGGCCCTGGTCCGCTCGCACTCGTCGTCGTCGACCGTCTGGGCGTGCAGCGCGAGGTAGGACTGGCGCAGCCCCTCGCGCGCCCGGTAGGCGAGGGCGGAGACGGAGTTGGGGGTCATGCCGAGCAGCGGCGCGACCTCCGCGGGCTTCTGCCCCTCGACCTCGGTGTGCCAGAGCACCAGCTGCCACCGCTCGGGCAGCGAGGCGAAGGCCCGCGCCGCGGTCGCGCTCTCGAAGCCCTCGACGGCGGTGTCGCGGAAGGGCACGCCCGGGTCGAACGGCGTGAGGTCGTCGGTCGTGTGCAGCCGGGACGACGCCCGGATCCGGTCGACGTGGAGGCGGCGTACGGCGGTGAGGAGGTAGGCCCGGAAGGCGAGGTCGGGGCCGCCGCCGCGCTGGAGGACGACCAGCACCTTGGCGAACGCCTCGGAGACCAGGTCGTCGACGTCGGGTCCGGGGACGAGCTGGCGCCCGAGACGCCGGGCGGCGTCGACGTGGCGGCTGAAGAGCTCGCCGTAGGCAGCGACGTCACCGGCACGCACGGCCGAGATCAGCTCGGCGTCGCTGCGCCCGTCGAGGGTGGAGACGGTGGAGCCCACGAAGGGACCAACGGAGCACCGCCCGAAAGATCACGCACGAATTCCTCGAATTTTTCTCCGGGATCCGCGTCATGGCTCCCGAGCGCCCCCGTTTCACCCCCGACCGACCAAGTGAGGGGGCACCGTGGAGTGGATGACGTGGGGACGTCGCCGGGGGACCACGGCCGATTCCGAAGCAGGGCGGGGACTGTCGTCGGAGCTGCAGGCGGTGCTGCCGCCGCGCTTCGAGGCGGTCGGGGAGGCCCTTGCTTCGGGATCGGGGTCGGAGGTCGCGTGCGAGGTCACCGGCGCGGCCCTCGCCCGTGAGGGCTGGTCGCTGGCCGAGGCGCTCGACGGCCTGAGCTCCACCACGCGGACCGTGCTCGGCCGGGAGCCCGAGCACACCGCGACCCGCGCCCTCGCGGTCGCCTGGAGCGAGGCCATGCTCGGCTACCTCCACGGACTGTCCTGCGAGGACCCGCTCACCGGGCTCGCCAGCCTCGCGCACCTGCGCACCGAGATCTCCGGTCTCTACCGCTCCGAGCCGCCCTCCGTGGCCCGCGACTCCCACGCGCTCGTGGTCGTGGCCGCGCCGCCGTGGCCGGACGCGCCGTACGAGCCGGCCGCCGGCACCGAGACCGGTGGCGGCGAGGTCCTCGCCCGGGCGATGCGCGCCGCGCAGCTCGGCGCCACCACCCGCACCGTCTTCTCCGGGCCCGAGACGATCGGGCACGTGGCCCCGGGCCGCCTGGTCGTCCTCGCCGGCCGCGACGACCGGATCGGCCGCCGCGTCGGACTGCTCCGCACGATGCTCGACACCAGCACCGTCCAGCACACGCGGGTCTGGATCGAGGGCCTGCCCGACACCGACGACGGTGCCGCCGCCCTGCTCGACGAGCTCGCCCGGGTGTAGGACCGCACCGACCCCCGCGCCAGCCCGTTTCTGCCCGGGCGGCGCGGTACGAGGGGGACGCGGGGCCTCGCGCTGCGGGGCCCCGCGTTGGTGTCACCGCTCCCGGGTCACCGCTCCGCTCTAGAGTGGCCGCCATGTGTGGTCGGTACGCGTCCAGTCGGCGCCCCGAGGACCTCGCCGACGAGTTCGACGTCGTCGACGTGCGCATCCCCGCGCCCCTCGAGGCCGACTACAACGTCGCGCCCACCGACCCGGTCTACGCCGTCGTGGAGCGACCGCCGTCGAAGGAGAGCGCCGAGCCGCCCGAGCGTCAGCTCCGGGTCGTGAAGTGGGGTCTGGTGCCGTCGTGGGCGAAGGACCCCGGGATCGGCAGCCGGATGATCAACGCGCGCATGGAGACCGTCGCCGAGAAGCCGGCGTACAAGCGGGCCTTCGCCAAGCGGCGCTGCCTGCTCCCCGCCGACGGCTACTTCGAGTGGTACCCCACCGAGGAGAACACGAAGGCGGGCAAGCCCCGCAAGCAGCCGTTCTTCATCCGGCCGAAGGACCACGGCGTGCTGGCGATGGCCGGGCTCTACGAGATCTGGCGCGACCCGGCCAAGGCGGAGGATGCCGACGACCGGTTCCTGTGGACCTGCACCGTGATCACCACCGACGCCGAGGACGACGTCGGCCACATCCACGACCGGATGCCGCTCATGGTCGAGCGCGACCGGTGGTCCGACTGGCTCGACCCGCGCGTCGAGGGACCGGACCTGCTCGACCTGCTGGTGCCGGCCGCACCGGGCAGCCTCGAGGCCTACCCGGTCTCGACGCTGGTGAGCAACGTCCGCAACAACGGCCCCGAGCTGCTCGACCCCCTGCCCCTGGAGGACGGATCGTGAGCGTCGAGCGCCGGATCGACACCGCCCAGGGCGAGGCACGGCTGCTGGTCCACCAGGCCCGCAACGTCTTCGCCACCCTGCTGCTCAGCCACGGTGCCGGCAACGGCGTCGAGGACTCGCCGGACCTGATGGCGCTGGCCGCCGCGCTGCCGCGCAACGGGGTGACCGTGGTGCTGCTCGACCAGCCGTGGAAGGTCGCGGGCCGCAAGGTCGCGACCCCGCCGGCGACGCTGGACGTCGGCCTGACCGCCGCCGCCAACAGCCTGCGCACGCGCTCGCCGCTGGTCGTCGGCGGCCGGTCGGCGGGCGCCCGGTCCGCGGCGCGCTGCGCCCGCGCGCTGGCGGCCAGCGGCTGCCTGGCGCTCGCGTTCCCGCTGCACCCGCCCGGCCGGCCCGAGAAGTCCCGTCTCGACGAGCTCACCGGGTCCGGCGTGCCGACGCTGGTGGTCCAGGGGGAGCGCGACCCGTTCGGGCGTCCCGACGAGTTCCCCGGCGACACCGACCTCTCGGTCGTGCCCGAGGCCGACCACTCCTTCGGCGTACCCAAGCGCGCGGCGTTGAGCCAGGAGGAGGCGCTGGCGATCGTCGTGGAGTCGACGCTGGAGTGGCTGGTGCGCGAGATCGCCGGGAATGGCTGACGGGGGTCCGGCGTTCTGATCACATGCTCGCCGTGCTCGAACGCCCCGTGACGGGTCTACGCTGGGATGCGATGACCGATCCCACCGAGACGACCCCTGAGGTCGTCGACACCCCTGTTGAGCCCGAGCCGGTCGACCTGGAGACCGAGTCCGAGGCCGAGCGTTCCGCCCGCTTCGAGCGGGACGCGCTGCCCTTCCTCGACCAGCTCTACTCGGCCGCGATGCGGATGACCCGCAACCCGGCCGACGCCGAGGACCTGGTGCAGGAGACCTTCGCGAAGGCCTATGCCTCCTTCCACCAGTTCCGGCCGGGCACCAACCTCAAGGCCTGGCTCTACCGGATCCTGACCAACACCTTCATCAACAACTACCGCAAGAAGCAGCGCCAGCCGCAGCAGTCGATGTCCGAGGACGTCGAGGACTGGCAGCTCCACCGCGCCGAGTCGCACGCCTCGACCGGGCTCCGGTCCGCCGAGACCGAGGCGCTCGAGCACCTGCCCGACTCCGAGGTCAAGGACGCCCTCCAGCGCCTGCCCGAGGAGTTCCGGCTCGCGGTCTACCTCGCTGATGTCGAGGGATTCGCCTACAAGGAGATCGCCGAGATCATGGACACCCCCATCGGCACCGTCATGTCGCGCCTGCACCGGGGACGCCGGCAGCTGCGCGACCTGCTCTCGGACTACGTGCGCGAGCACGACCTCCTGCCCGCCGGCCGGGACGGGGGCGCGTGATGAGCCACGACCACGCCGCCGAGCCCAGCCCGAGCGACTGCGCCGACTTCCTCGACCAGATCGTCTACTTCATCGACAACGAGCTCGACGAGGCCGACTGCACCGTCGTCCGTGCCCACCTCGACAGCTGCAACCCGTGCCTGGAGAAGTACGACCTGCAGCGCACGGTGAAGTCCGTCGTCGCGCGCTCCTGCGCCGAGTCGGCGCCGGCCGACCTGCGCCAGCGCGTGCTGCTGCAGATCCGCGCCGTCCAGGTGGAGATCCGCAAGGGCTGACCGTCGGCGTACCGCCCGAGACGCGAAGAGCCCCCGGAACCGTGAGGTCCGGGGGCTCTGTCGTGTCTGCGGGTGCAGCGCTCAGGCGTTGGGGCGCTTGCCGTGGTTCGCGCCCTTCTTCTTGCGAGCGCGGCGCTTGCGGCCGGTCTTGCCCATGATTTCCTCCTGATCGAGACGTGGTCGGCCCGAGGGCCAGCGACCAGTCTCTCAAATCCGGCCCGCGAGCGCGAAATCGCCCTCCCTCAGAGCCGGCCGAGGAACCGCTCGGCGTCGACGACGACCCGGGTGACCTCGCCGGTGGCGAGCAGCTTCGGGCCGGCCTGGGCGGCCACGGTGAAGCGGTGGAGGCGGCCGTCGACGTACGCCGCGGAGGCGGTCACGATGACCTCCTCGCCGACCGGGCTGGCGGCGAGGTGCTCGAGGGAGACGCGGGTGCCGACGCTGGTCGAGCCCTCGGGGAGCGCGGGCTCGATGGCGGCGCAGGTGGCCGCCTCGCACCAGGCGAGCAGGCGGGGTGTGCCCAGCACCGGCAGGCTGCCCGAGCCGACCGCCTCGGCGGTGTCCTCGGCGGTGACCGTGAACCGGAGCGTCGCCTCCATCGCGCCTCCGGACGCTGCCCCCGTCACAGGTCCGCCACGAACGCGATCAGGTCCACGCCCGGCACGGGGGACCAGTCCCGGTCCGGGACGCGGCGGAAGCCGTGACGCTCGTAGACCCGGTGCGCCGAGGTCATCTGCGCGAGGCTCGACAGCACCACGGCCCGGAAGCCCAGCGACCGGAAGCGGTCCATCACCAGGCGGGTCAGGGCCTCGCCGACGCCCTGGCGACGCGCCGTCGGCGCGACCGCGAGCATCCGGAACTCGCCCTCGTCCGCCGTGCCGATCTCGCGCCACGGCGAGCCGGGGAGCGCGATCGTGACGGTGCCGAGGACCTCGCCGTCGCGCTCGGCGACCCACAGCTCGGCCTCCCGGTCCCGCCTCGCGGCGTCGCGGAGCTGCGCGATGTAGTGGTCGTCGGGGCCCTGGGTGAACTCGGCGTACGCCGCGACGGTCACCTCGCCCGCCGCCGGCAGGTCGGCGGCCTCGGCCCGGCGGATGACGAGCTCAGACACCGAAGCTCGTCCTCGGGTAGGTCGCGGCGACGTCCGTGATCACGTTGACCAGGTAGGGCACCCCGGAGGCGAAGGCCCGGTCGAGCGCCGGACCGATCTGACGCGGGTCGGTGACGGTCTCGCCGGCGCCACCGAGCGCCTTGACGACCTCGTCGTACGCCGTGCGCGGGGCGAGGTCGGCGATGACGTCGTACCCGTAGAGCATCTGCATGGGGCCCTTCTCCAGGCCCCAGGCAGAGTTGTTGCCCATCACCATGACGACGGGGAGGCCGTGCCTCACGAGGGTGTCGACGTCCATGAGCGAGAAGCCCGCGGCGCCGTCGCCGAGCAGCAGCACCACCTGGGCCGACGGGCGGGCCAGGCGGGCGGCGATCGCGGCGCCGAGACCGGCGCCGAGGCAGCCGTAGGGGCCGGGGTCGAGCCAGCCGCCGGGCCGCTTGGGCTCGACGAACTTGCCGGCGAAGGACACGAAGTCGCCCCCGTCGCCGATCACGACGGCGTCATCGGCGAGGCGGGGGAGCAGCTCGCCGTAGATCCGGGCCGGGTGGACCGGGTCGGCCTCGGCGCCGAGCAGCGCCGCGTCGCGCTCGGTGGCGGCCGCGACGGCGGCCTGGAGGTCGCTCACCCAGCCGGACCAGTCGGGTCGGCGGACCACCTGCTCGAGCTCGGCGAGCAGCCCGTCGAAGACGCTCGTGAGGTCGCCGGCGATCGACGCCGCGAGCTCGGCGTGGGTCGAGACCTGCTCGGCCGAGTCCGCGACGTGCACGACCTGGGCGTCGCCGAACACGCCGTACCCGAGCCGGAAGTCGAGCGGGGTGCCGACCACGACCACCAGGTCGGCGCCCTTGAGAGCGTGGCCGCGGGCCTTCGTGACCAGCAGCGGGTGCCCGCCGGGTACGACGCCCCGGCCCATGCCGTTGGTGATGGTCGGGATGCCCGCCGCTTCGACGAGCCGGAGCGCGGCCTCCTCCGCATGGTCGGCCCAGACGTCGGTGCCGAGGATGAGCACCGGGCGGGAGGCGTCGGCCAGCAGCTCGGCGACCTCGCTCAGCGCCTCCGGGTCCGGGACGGCGCCGCGGACCCGGGTGACGTCCGGCAGCGGCCCCGAGGCGGCGTTGAACAGCTCGTCCATGGGCACGTCGACGAAGACCGGCCCGCGGTGCGGGGAGCCGGCGGTCACGAACGCCTCGTGCACGCCCTCCAGCACGTCGCCGGCGGTCGGGATGGTGCGCGCGAGCTTGGTGACCGGGGCGAGGAGCGGCGGCTGGTCGATCTCCTGGAGCGCTCCGGTGCCCCACCGGTTCTGCGGCGCACGACCGCCGACCACGACCAGGGGGGAGCCCGCGAACTGGGCCTGCGCGACCGCGCTGATGCCGTTGGTGACGCCCGGACCGGCGGTGAGGACCGCCAGCCCCGGCACCCGGGTCAGCTTGCCGGTGGCCTCGGCCGCGAACGCCGCCGTCTGCTCGTGGCGTACGTCGAGCAGGCGGACCGGCCGTTCGCTCTCGGCGACCTTCACCGCGCCGTCGTACAGCGGGAAGACGTGCGCCCCGGAGAGGGTGAACATGGTCTCGACACCGTGGGCGCGGGCGACCGCGACGGCGAGCTCGCCGGCGTGACCGGAGAGCTCGGTCGGGTCGGCTGTCTGGTCGGGCATGCCCCGCAGGCTATCGAGCCGTGGTGCCGAGGTAGGCGTGGTTGGTCGCCTTGAGGGCGTCGACGACCACCAGGAGCAGGTCGGAGCGCAGCTGCGGCGGCTGCCCGCCGAGCGAGAGCTGGAGGTAGAGCGCGCGGAGGAACATCTCGGCGTTGCCGCTGGTCAGGTAGGGGTCGCGGCCCTCGTCGGAGGCGCGCAGTCGGGCTCCTGCGGCGATCCGCGCGATCCACGGCTCGAGCACCCGCAGCGGCACGACGTTGCGGCGCAGGACCTCGATGGTGGCGTGGGCGAGGCGGTCGGGCTCGCCGCTGGCGAAGACCTGGGGGGTGCGCGCGAGCACCCGGTCGGCGATGACGTCGAGCAGCACGGTCAGCTCGGGAGTCGCCAGGTGCGGGGAGCGGGCCAGGACCGAGATCGTGTCGGCGCCGTGGGCGACGGCGTGCGCCCAGCCCTTGCCCGTCACGTAGCCACGCAGGTCGCGCTCGCGCAGCAGCCAGGTGGTGATCCGGTCGCCCCACTCGAGGATCTTGCCCCCGGGCAGCAGCGGTCGGGTGTTGTCGCGGGCGATGCACTCGCCGAGGACCAGCGCGGAGAAGCTGCGCCGGAAGACCGTGTCGGTGTCGCGCTCGCCGATCCCGACGAGCAGGCCCATCGCCATGCCGTCGCCCAGCCCGCCGAGCAGGTCGTCGTACACGCCCCGGTCGACCCAGGTGGCGAGGGCGGGGTAGGCGGTGCCGTCGCGCCGCAGCGGGTCGGGATCGCCGAGCATCCGGGTCAGCTCGGCGGTCAGCTCGTCGAGCGGTCGGTCCGTGGGGACGGCGAGTCCGTCAGCCTGCACCTGCTGCCAGTAGGACCCGGACATGGGCTGCATCTTGCCAAAGGTCCAGACCAGATCGAAGAGGGGCCCGGGGGTGCCCGATCTCACCTCGATCCCAGCGCGCCTACCCTTGCGTTCGTGCCGTCCCTGACCGACCTCGTGCGCAGCCACACCGACCTCGACGTCGACGACGTGGCGTGGCTGCAGCTGCTCCAGGCGGACTGGCAGATCATCGCCGACCTGTCCTTCGCGGACCTCGTGCTCTGGCTCCCCGACCGCGAGGGACGGGGCTTCTGGGCGGCGGGGCAGATGCGCCCGACGACCGGCCCGACGGCGTACGTCGACGACGTGATCGGGACGTTCGTCCCGGTCGGCCGCCGGCCGCTGATCGACGCGGCGTACGGCCAGGGACGGCTGGTGCGCGAGGGCGACCCGGAGTGGCGCGACGACGTGCCGGTGCGGGTCGAGACGATCCCGGTGCGCCGGGCCGGGCGGATCATCGCGGTCGTCGCCCGCAACACCAACCTGCTCGGCGTCCGCACCCCGAGCCGGCTCGAGCTGTCCTACCTCCAGACCGCCGCGGACCTGACGCAGATGATCGCCCACGGTCACTTCCCGGCGGCGGGGCAGCGCTCCGACCACGCCGACACCCCGCGCGTCGGCGACGGCTTCCTGCGCGTCGACGCCGCCGGCCGGGTCGCCTACGCCAGCCCCAACGCGCTCTCGGTCTTCCGGCGCCTGGGCCTCTCCGGCGACCTCACCGGGCTCTCGCTGGCCGAGACCACCCGCGCGCTGGTGCCGCCGCGTCGACGGCCCGACGAGGAGACGCTGAGCGCGGTGCTCGGCGGCCGCGCGCACCGCGACACCGAGATCGGGACCGACGGGGTCTCGCTGATCGTGCGCTCCATCCCGCTGCGGCCCCAGGGCGACCACATCGGTGCGCTGGTGCTGGTCCGGGACGTGACCGACCTCCGTCGCCGTGACCGCGAGCTGGTCACCAAGGACGCGACCATCCGGGAGATCCACCACCGGGTGAAGAACAACCTCCAGACCGTCGCCGCGCTGCTGCGGCTCCAGGCCCGCCGGATGGACAACGAGGCGGCGCGGCTCGCGCTCGAGGAGGCGGTCCGCCGGGTCGGCTCGATCGCGCTCGTGCACGAGACGCTCAGCCAGGCGGTCGAGGAGCAGGTGGACTTCGACGAGATCGTCGACCCCCTGGGCCGGATGGTCACCGACGTGAGCGCCGTCGGCAGCCGGGTGCGGGTCCGCCGCTCGGGGAGCTTCGGGGTGCTGCCCTCGGAGTCGGCCACCGCGCTGGCGATGGTGCTGACCGAGCTGCTCCAGAACGCCGTCGAGCACGGGTACGACGCCGACGCCGCCGACGTCGCCGGCGAGATCGTCCTCACCGCCCAGCGCCTCGTCGGTCGCCTCCACGTGTCGGTCGACGACGACGGGCGGGGTCTGCCGCCGGACTTCGACGTCGACGGGTCGACCAGCCTGGGGCTGTCGATCGTGCGGACGCTCGTGGAGTCCGAGCTGGGCGGTCAGCTCGAGCTCGGGCCGCACCCCTCGGGGCACGGCACCCGAGCCGCGCTCGACCTGCCGTTGGAGTAGGCGTCAGCCCTGGATCAAGCGGTGCGGACGCGGGCGCGGGCGTTGCGACGCTTGAGCGCGCGGCGCTCGTCCTCGCTCAGGCCGCCCCACACGCCGTGGTCCTGACCAGCCTCCAGCGCCCACGCGAGGCACTGTTCGCGCACCTCGCAGCGACGGCACACCTGCTTGGCCTCCTCGATCTGGAGGATGGCCGGTCCGGTGTTACCGATCGGGAAGAACAGCTCCGGGTCCTCGTCGAGACACGCGGAACGGTGGCGCCAATCCATGGCTGGGCAGTACCTCTTTCGTTCAAGTCTGTGACCAGGGGGGCAGTGGCCCGGCTGGCGGCGGCGGCGTCGTGGCGCAACACCAACGTGGCACTCACGCGCGCACCGCCAAGATTGGCAACTATTTGATCGTGAAACAACCCTTTCGCGAGGTCGGTTCCGTCACAGGTGTCACATCCGCCTAGGCTTCCGCTCCGTGACTGCTCGCGCAACCCCTGCTCCACTGATCGTCGCCGCCTCCTTGACGGCTGTCGAGGGGCTGCTGCTGCTCGGGTACGCCGTCCTCGAGCTGGTCAGCACCGACGCGGACCGCCTGGCCGTCGGCATCACCACGGCGCTCTTCTTCACGGCGTACGGCGGCGGCCTGGTGCTCTGCGCCTGGGGGCTGAGCCGGCTGCAGTCGTGGGCGCGCAGCCCGGTCGTGCTGGCCCAGCTGATCCAGCTCGGCCTCGCATGGAGCTTCGCCGGCGGCGACACCACGGTCGTCGCGGTGGTGATCGCGGTCGTGGCCGTGCTCGTGCTGGTCGGGGTGTTCGTCCCGTCCAGCCTGGACGCGCTCGGCGAGGCGGAGAACCCGCAGGCCTGACGATCGGCCGAGCGGGCCGGTCTAGCTCTGCTCCTCCAGCGAGGTGCGGAGCTGCTCCAGGGTGCGGTTGAGCAGCCGGGAGACGTGCATCTGCGAGACGCCGATCTCCTCGGCGATCTGCGACTGCGTCATGTTCTTGAAGAAGCGCAGCAGCAGGATCTTCTTCTCCCGCGGTGCGAGCCGGTCGAGCAGCGGCTTGATCGACTCGCGGATCTCGACGTGCTCGAGCCCCTCGTCGTCCTGCCCGATCGCGTCGAGCATCGTGGCGGCGCCGTCCTCGTCGTTGTCGCTGGCGTCCAGCGACAGGGTGGAGTAGGCGTTGCTCGACTCGATGCCCTCCACGATCTCCTCGACCGTGCAGCCGATCGCCTCGGCGAGCTCGCGCGGCGTGGGGGAGCGGCCCAGGGACTGGGTGAGCTCGGCGCTCGCGGCGCCGATCTGCATGCGCAGCTCCTGGAGCCGGCGCGGCACCCGGATCGCCCAGCCCTTGTCCCGGAAGTAGCGCTTGATCTCGCCGATGATCGTCGGGGTCGCGTACGTCGAGAACTCCACGCCCCGGTCGGAGTCGAAGCGGTCGATCGACTTCAGCAGGCCGATCGTGCCGACCTGGACCAGGTCCTCGAGCGGCTCGCCGCGGTTGCGGAAGCGTCGCGCGCAGTGCTCGACGAGGGGCAGGTGCAGGTGCACGAGCGACTCGCGGGCCGACTCCCGCTGCGCGGGCGAGGAGTCGTCGCCGCCGAAGACCGCGAAGAGCTCGGCGCTGCGCCGGCGCGTCAGCTCGACGCCGGTCAGACCCTCCTCGGGCGCCTGGTCGTCCCCCGAGGTGACCGCCATGTCAGGCACCGGCATCCAGCAGGCTCGACTCCATGGTCAGCGAGATCGCGAAGTGGCCGTCGGCCACGGTCGCGGTCGCGGTGCTGGCCAGGGTGTCGAGCACCTGCCAGGCGAAGCTGTCGTAGTCGGGCGTGACGTCGTGGTCGACGTCGACGCTCACCTCGACGGTGAGCAGACCCGGGGCGAGGTGGAAGGCGCAGTGCAGGTCGGCGTTCGGGGCGGCCTCGGGCAGCACCATGGCGCTGGCCTCGCCGACGGCGATGCGCAGGTCCTCGATGTCGTCGATCGGGAAGTCGAGGCGGGCCGCGAGGCCGGCGGTCGTGGTGCGCAGGACCGAGGCGTAGGCGCCGTCCGCGGGGAGCCGGAGCTCGACATCCGGGCGGCCGTCCTGGGTGCTGGTGGTCATCTCCACGTCCTCGGGGCTGTCGTCGTGCGGGATCCGGGTGATCGGGACCGTGCCCGCACAGTAGCGGGACCGGACCCGAGTACGTGGAGGTACCCGGGGTCCGGTCCCGCAAACAGTCGGAGAACTGAGCTCAGAGAGCGTCAGGCCTTCGCAAGCTCAGGCCTGCCTTCGACGTCCGCCGTGGTCACCGCGAACGGTCGCGACCTCGCTGCGCTCGGTCGCGCTTGAGACGGCGAAGGCTCTCGCTGCGCTCAAGCCTTCTTGGTCTCCCAGAAGATCTCGGCGATCTCGTCGATCTTGGCGAGCAGCTCGTCGGCCTTGCCGGCGTCGAGCTCGCCCTTGGTGCCGGAGGCGCCGGCCAGCTTGGTGGCCTCGTTGAAGAGGGTGTGCAGCTGGGGGTACTTCTCGAAGTGCGGCGGCTTGAAGTAGTCGGTCCACAGCACCCACAGGTGGTGCTTGACCAGCTCGGAGCGCTGCTCCTTGATGACGATCGCGCGGGTGCGGAAGTCGGGGTCGTCGTTGTCGGCGACCTTGGCGATGATCGCCTTGATCGACTCGGCCTCGATGCGGGCTTGCGCGGGGTCGTAGACGCCGCAGGGGAGGTCGCAGTGGGCGGAGACCTCGAGAGTGGGGGCGAACAGCTTCGCGAACATGCGGGTCCTCTCGTCTTCGGTTGTCGGTGTCACTGAGCTATCGCTGCGACACTACCCGCATGTCGCGGTGGGGATTCGCCCTGGTCACTGGGCGATCGATGACCCCGACGCTGGCGGCGGGCGACCGGCTGCTCGTGTCCTACCGGCGTACGCCGCGGGCGGGTGACGTCGTGGTCGCCCGGCTCGCCGACGGCACGGTCGCGGTCAAGCGCGCGACGGAGCGGCGGACGACGGCGTCGGGGTCGCCCGGCTGGTGGCTGCTCAGCGACAACCCGGCCGAGGGCGTCGACTCGCGGCACCGTGGGCCGGTGCCCGACGGTGACGTGATCGCGGTCACCGTGGCCAGGATCTGGCCGCGCCCCCGGCCGCTCTGAGCCTGTGCCAGACTGCTGACGAGGGAGACCCCCGACGGTCCGTCGATCCATCCGCGCACACCCCGCGCCCTGATCCGGACCTCCCACCCACGCACGCCCTGTCTCGATGGAAAGCACCCCTCATGTCAGCTCCGCACCCGCACTCCGGTGACCCCGTCTTCGACCTCCACGTCGGCGGCAAGATGGAGGTAGCGGCGACCGTGCCGCTGGTCGACCGCGACGACCTGTCGCTGGCCTACACCCCTGGTGTGGCCCGCGTCTGCGAGGCGATCGCGGCCGACCCGTCGCTGACCCAGCACTACACGTGGGTGCCCAACACCGTCGCCGTCGTCACCGACGGCACCGCGGTGCTCGGCCTCGGCGACATCGGGCCGGCGGCCGCGATGCCGGTGATGGAGGGGAAGGCGGTCCTCTTCAAGCAGTTCGGCAACGTCGACGGCGTCCCGATCTGCCTGGACACCACCGACACCGAGGAGATCATCGAGACCGTCGCCCGGCTGGCGCCGAGCTTCGGCGGCATCAACCTCGAGGACATCTCCGCGCCGCGCTGCTTCGAGATCGAGGCGCGCCTCAAGGACATGCTCGACATCCCGGTCTTCCACGACGACCAGCACGGGACGGCGGTGGTCGCGCTCGCCGCGCTCTGGAACGCGCTGACCCTCACCGGGCGCGACGTCGCCACGACCCGGGTCGTGATCTCCGGCGCCGGCGCCGCCGGTGTGGCGATCGCCAAGATCCTGCTCGAGGCCGGCATCAAGGACATCGCGGTCACCGACCGCAAGGGCGTCGTCCACTCCGGCCGCAGCGACCTCACCCCGGTCAAGCGCGAGCTGGCCGAGATGACCGCCGACAAGACCGGGCGCACCGGCACCCTCGCCGACGCGCTCGACGGCGCCGACGTCTACCTCGGCGTCTCCGGGGGCACCGTGCCCGAGGAGGACGTCGCGCGGATGGCCTCCGACGCGATCATCTTCGCGATGGCCAACCCGATCCCCGAGGTGCACCCGGACGTCGCCCACCGGCACGCCCGCGTCGTCGCGACCGGCCGGTCGGACTTCCCCAACCAGATCAACAACGTGCTCGCCTTCCCCGGCATCTTCCGGGGCGCGTTCGACGTGCACGCGACCGCGATCACCGAGGGCATGAAGCTGGCCGCCGCCCAGGCGCTGGCCGACCTCGTGGGCGACCGGCTGGCCGAGGACTACGTGATCCCGTCGCCGTTCGACCCGCGGGTCGGGCCGGCCGTGGCCGCCGCTGTGTCCGATGCCGCACGCCGGGACGGTGTCGCGCGCCGCTAGGGCCTCGGTAGGTTCGAGGAATGCTCGCCGTCTACGCCGACCGCTTCTCGAAGGACGATCCGCTCTCTGCCCTGCAGGTGGGGGAGCGGCCCGACCCCGACGTCCCCGACGGGTGGACGACCTTGACCGTCAAGGCCGCCTCGCTCAACCACCACGACCTCTTCTCCCTGCGTGGCGTCGGCCTGCGCGAGGAGGCGCTGCCGATGATCCTCGGCTGCGACGCCGCCGGCTACGACGAGGATGGCAACGAGGTCGTCGTGCACGCGGTGATCAGCGACCCGTCGTGGACCGGTGACGAGACCCTCGACCCGAGGAGGTCGCTGCTGTCCGAGCGCTACCAGGGGACGCTCGCCGAGAAGGTCGCGGTGCCGCGGCGCAACGTGGTGCCGAAGCCGGCGTCGATGTCCTTCGAGGAGGCCGCCTGCCTGCCGACCGCGTGGCTCACGGCCTACCGGATGCTCTTCACCCGCGGCGACCTGCGGGCCGGCGAGACCGTGCTCGTGCAGGGCGCCGGCGGCGGCGTCGCCACCGCGGCGATCGTGCTTGGTCGCGCGGCCGGTCTGCGGGTGCTGGTGACCAGCCGCGACGAGGCCAAGCGGGCGCGCGCTCTCGAGCTCGGCGCGCACGAGGCCTTCGAGTCCGGCGCGCGGCTGCCGGGGAAGGTCGACGCGGTCATCGAGACCGTCGGCCGTGCCACCTGGTCCCACTCCATCCGCTCGCTGCGGCCCGGCGGCCGGATCATCACCTCCGGCACCACCTCGGGTCCGAACCTCGACGACGCCGAGCTCACCCGGATCTTCTTCCTCCAGCTGAGCGTCATCGGCTCGACCATGGGCACCCGCGACGAGCTCGCGAGCCTGGTGACGATGCTCGACGCCACCGGCGCACGACCGCTGATCGACCGGACCCTGCCGATGGCCGACGCCCGCGAGGGCTTCGCCGCGATGCTCGAGGGCGAGCAGTTCGGCAAGATCGTCTTCACGCTCTGATGGCGACCCACCTGATCACCGGGGCCGGCTCCGGCATCGGGGCGGTGCTCGCCCGGCGGCTGCTCGACCGGGGCGACTCGCTCGTGCTGCTCGCCCGCTCCGAGGAGCGGGCCGCCGAGCTGCGGGCGACGTACGCCGGCGCCGAGGTGCTGGTCGCCGACCTGGCCCGGCCGGAGTCGGTCGAGCCGCTCGCCCTGCCGGCGTCGCTCGACTCGGTCGTGCACGGGGCCGGCGTGGTCGAGCTCGGTCCGGTCGCCGAGCTGTCGGTCGACGACTGGGTCAGCCAGCTGCAGGTCAACCTCGTCGCGCCCGCGACGCTGACCCGGGTGGCCCTGCCAGCCCTACGCGCGGCCCGCGGCACGGTCGTCTTCGTCAACTCCGGCGCCGGCCTGCACGCCCATCCGCAGTGGTCGGCGTACGCCGCCTCCAAGCACGGCCTGCGGGCCCTCGCCGATTCGCTGCGCGGCGAGGAGCCGTCGGTACGGGTGACCACGATCTACCCCGGCCGCACCGCCACCGCGATGCAGGAGAAGGTGCACGCCCAGGAGGGCAAGGAGTACGACGCATCCGCGTGGACCCGCCCGGAGACGGTCGCCGACGCGATCCTCGGCGTCCTCGACCTGCCGCGCGACGCGACGATCTCCGACGTGACGGTGCGTCCGACGGTCTAGCCGTCAGGGCTGGGACCGCCAGTTCAAGGCCCCGACCAGCACCATCCGCAGCTGGGTGCGGGCGCGCTCGACGGTCTCCTTCTCGACGTCCGGGCGGCGCTCGGCGGCGAGGATCGCCTCGGCCGTGGCGACCATCGCGGTGACGATCAGGTTGGCGAGGACCCGGAGGTCCTCGGGCGACCAGACGTCGGTGCCGGGCAGCCGGGCGAGGTCGGTGGCCAGCTCGCGCTCGAAGAGCTCGATCTGGTGCCGGATCGCGGCGCGCACCTCCGGCGGGCCGGCGCCGCGCTCGCGCGCGATGAAGGCGAAGTGGGCGCGCTGGTCGTGGACGTGGTCGACCAGGATCGTCACCGAGCGGTCGACGATGTCGGCGAGCGCCGGGTCGCCCTGCCGGATGTCGCGCATCATCGTGCGCAGCGAGGCGAAGGACTCGTCGACCAGCGCCAGCCCGAGCGCCTCGACCGAGTCGAAGTGCCGGTAGAACGCGGTCGGCACGATCCCCACCTGCTTGGCGACCTGGCGCAGCGAGACCGCCGCGAGCGTGCTCTCCGCGGACAGCTCGAGAGCGGCGTCGAGGATCGCGCGACGGGTGCGCTCCTTCTGCTCGACGCGGGTGGTCATGGGCTCAGGCTAGTCCTCGGTGCACGGGCGTGCTCCGGGTCACGCGGCGCGCCCTTGACCGTACCTCCGGTATGTGGGCACACTCTGAGTGTACAAATGTTCACCGAATGTCGAATCTCAGGAGTGGACATGACGCTCACCCAGATCGGTGGCCGGGTCCTCCGTTCCCGCGCCGTCGCGGCCCTCACCTCGCCGCACGGGGTCGACCGCTACCTCGAGCAGATCAACCCGATGTGGGCCGCGCACGAGGTGCGCGCCCGGGTGGTCTCGGTCGCGCGTGAGGTCGACGTCGCGGGCCATCCGCCCGTCGCCACCCTCACCCTCCAGCCCACCTCGACCTGGCGCGGGCACCGCGCCGGTCAGCACGTCCAGCTCGGCGTCGAGATCGACGGCGCGCGTCGTACGACGCGGGTCTTCTCGGTCTCCAGCCCCGAGTCCCGGACCGGTGACCGCATCACCATCACCCTGCGGGCCAACCCCGGGGGGCGGGTCAGCCGCTTCCTCGTCGAGCGCGCCGAGCCCGGCACCGTCGTGCACCTCACGCAGGCGCAGGGCGACTTCGTGCTCCCGGACCGCGTGCCGGAGCACGTCCTGATGATCAGCGGCGGCTCCGGCATCACCCCGGTGATGTCGATGCTGCGCACCCTGCAGCGCCGCACCCACCGCGGCCGGATCACCTTCCTGCACTACGCGCAGAGCCCGGAGCACCAGATCTTCGCGACCGAGCTCGACGAGGTGCGCCGCTCCGGTCACGGCATCGACGTGCACCTGCTGCACCCCGAGCTCGGCGACCCGAACCTCTCGCCGGCCTTCCTCGAGCGACTGGTGCCCGGCTACCGCGACGTGCCCACCTGGGCCTGCGGACCGGCGCCGATGATCGAGGCCGTGCGAGCGGCGTACGACGGGTCCGACGCGCTGCGCCTGGAGTACTTCAAGCCGCCCCGGACCGGCTCGGGTGCCGCCGGCGGCGAGCTCGTCTTCGAGCGCTCCGGTCGCACCGCCACCAACACCGGCGCGTCGCTGCTCGAGCAGGCGGAGGCCGCCGGGCTCACCCCGGAGTTCGGGTGCCGGATGGGCATCTGCTTCTCCTGCACCAGCCGCAAGACCGAGGGCACCGTCCGCAACGTGCTGACCGGTGCCGAGTCCTCGCTCCCCGACGAGGACATCCAGATCTGTGTCAACGCCCCCGTCGGCGACTGTGCCATCGAGCTCTGAGTCGTCGACCTCCTAGATGGGAGCACACCCATGAAGCTCACGAAGGAAGAACTCGACCGCTTCGGCGAGGAGATGGACGCCATCCGGCGCCGGGTCCTCGACGACCTCGGCGAGGAGGACGCGGCGTACATCCGCAACGTCGTGAAGACGCAGCGCGCCTTCGAGGTGGCGGGTCGCGCGCTGTTCTACCTGCCTCCGGCCTGGCCGCTCGCCGTCGCCTCGCTGTCGATCTCGAAGATCCTCGACAACATGGAGATCGGCCACAACGTGATGCACGGCCAGTACGACTGGATGGGCGACCCCGCCCTGTCGTCGCGGATGTACGAGTGGGACAACGTCTGCCCCTCGGAGCAGTGGAAGTACAGCCACAACTACATCCACCACACCTACACGAACATCCTCGGCAAGGACCGGGACATCGGCTACGGGATCCTCCGGATGGACGAGGACCAGCCGTGGCATCCCTACTACCTGGGCAACCCGGTCTACGCGTTCCTGCTGATGGTCTTCTTCGAGTGGGGCGTCGCGATGCACGACCTCGAGGTCGAGAACATCGTGGCCGGGCGCCGGAAGATGTCGGAGAACAAGGCGCTGCACGCCGGGATCATGCGCAAGGTGAAGCGCCAGGCGCTCAAGGACTACGTGCTCTTCCCGGCGCTCACCGGTCCGCTCTTCCCGATGACGCTGGCCGGAAACGCGACCGCCAACCTGGTCCGGAACATCTGGGCCTTCAACATCATCTTCTGCGGCCACTTCCCGGCGGGCGTCGCGACGTTCAGCCAGGAGGAGTGCGAGGACGAGAGCCGCGGCCAGTGGTACTACCGCCAGCTCCTCGGCTCGGCCAACATCACCGGCGGCAAGCTCTTCCACCTGATGACCGGCAACCTCTCGCACCAGATCGAGCACCACCTCTTCCCGGACCTGCCGGCGCGCCGCTACCCGGAGATCGCGATCGAGGTGCGCGAGATCTGCGAGCGCTACGGCCTGGCCTACAACACCGGGCCGCTCCGCAAGCAGCTCGGCAGCGTCGCCGCGAAGATCTGCCGGCTCGCGCTGCCCGACCGCCGGCGTACGACGTCGGACGCGCCGGTTGCCGCCGAGCCGGTCGCCGCCTGAGGATGGCGGCGTGAAGGACCACCTCAGCCGGGCCGAGATCCGCAAGGACGCCGTCCAGGGCACGGTGGAGGCCGCGGCCTCCACCGTGGGCCAGGTCGCGACCATCCTCACCGGAGCGGTGCGCGACATCGCGGGCGCGATCGGCGGCTTCGCCACCGAGGTGTTCGAGATCCGCGACTCCGCGCGGCGCGCGGAGCAGGACCACGGGGTCGAGCCGGACCCGGAGGACTAGTCCCCTGGTGCAGTCCAGCGCGCCGTACGGCGTCGGTGGACCTACCCTCCGCCCATGCAGGTACGACACCGGCTGGGCTCGGCCGTGGTCGCGGCGCTGCTGGTACTCGGATCCACCGCCTGCGACCTCAACGGCGGCACCATCGACACCGGGAAGCCGGTCGAGGTCGCCAAGGTCAGCTCCCAGCAGACCAGGGACGGCAAGGTCGTGCGCAAGACCGTCCGCAGGCGCGAGCGGATCCCGCAGCCGACCCGGACCCGCAAGGTCGCCTCGATGCGCTCCGGGATCACCCACGTGGCCCGACCGGGCCGGCCCGGCACCCGGCTCAGGGTCTACCGGCTGACCCTGCGCGGCGGCGTCGTCACGCGCCGTACCGTCCTGCACACCACCGTGCTCCGCCGCCCGGTCGCGCGCCTGGTCCTCGTCGGGTCCTCGACCGGCCCGTCGGTCCCGCGCAACGCCCCCTGCGACCGCAACTACTCCGGCTGCGTCCCCTTCGCCAGCGACGTCGACTGTGCCGGCGGTGGCGGCGACGGCCCCGGCTACCTCGACCACCCGGTCCGCGTCATCGGCATCGACGTCTACGACCTCGACCGCGACCGCGACGGCATCGCCTGCAACTAGGCTCCGACTGGTTGAGGTGCGAAGGCGTGCAAGCGCGTGAGCGCAAACCCCGGAAACCCGACCGGCGCCTGGTGTTCTGGGATCGGATTGTCGTCGTCCTCCCGGCGGCGCCAGTGTGCGTCCTGCGCCGGTGGCGTCAAGGGTCCGCTTCGCCGCTTCGCGCCCTTGACTCCACCGACTCCGGACGAGTTGGCGCCTATCGGGAGGACGCCGACCTGTGGTCGGGGCGCGCTCGTTCGCGCGGGCTTTGCGCTGGTTGAGGTGCGAGGAGCGTCAGCGACGAGCCTCGAAACCCGGTGACCCGAGAGCCCGGGTCCGGGGAAGGGTGTGAACGTCTGCCGAGGTCGGCCTATAAGCGTCGATGGAAGCTGACCGAGCCTGACGGGTGGTGAGTCATCTCGTAGCCGTTGTCGTGGGCGCGCATGTGGTGCCAATGGCACAGGCCGACGGCGTTGGCGAGGTCGGTGGGTCCGCCCTTCGACCACTCGGTGAGGTGGTGGGCATGCGGGCCAGTGCTGCGGTCGCAGCCTTCGGTGGCGCACTGTCCGTGCTGGCGGAGGGTGATCGCGATGCGTTGGGCCTGGGAGTGGAGCCGCTGCTCACGACCGAGATCGAGGACCTCGGACTTCCCGTTCATCACGACGGGGAGGATCCCGGCCTCGCAGGCCAGCTGCCGGGCCAACGCGGGGCTGATGCGGTCGCCGGTGTCGAGGATGGTCCCGGTCTGCTCGAGCCGCCCCAGCAGCGACTCCTCGGAGATGGTCACGAGGAGGGTGGCGTTGAGGCCGCCGAGCTTGGGGAGCTTGTTCTTGGGGAACCGCATCAGCAGCTCGTAGAACGCCTGCCCCTGTGCCTCTGGCCCGGTTCGCTCTGAGGTGAGGTGCCCGTTGCCGGCGCCCTTGGTGGCGTTCTGGTGCTTGGCGCCCATGACCGCGGCGAGGATCTTCCGCAGTGCGGCGCCGCCGAGGTGCGGCATCTTGAACGCGCCGCAGGTGGACCCGTCGCCGTCGTCCCAGACCTTGAGGTACATCGACCGCGCGGCGGCCTGCTCTTGGCGTTCGAGGATCTCGGCCTCGCGGGCATCCGCGCCGTCGGGGTCGATGACCTCCCAGAGCCGCCTCCCGAGCCGGTTGAGCGCTTTGGCGTCGTGGTCGGCGGCGAGGTCGAGCAGATGCTGCTCAGCCTTCACCCTCTGATCAGCACTGACCTCGTCGGGCAGGGCGTCGACCCACCGGAGGATCACCCGGGCCTGGTCGCGACCGATCACCCCGGCAGCCAAGGCGGCTCGGGTGTACGGGTGGGCGTGGAGGTCCTTGCCGAGCTTCACGATCGCGTGCGCGGCCGCGCGGGTGGTCCGGGTCTGGTTGGCCAGCCACACCGCGGTCGAGGACGCGCCGCGGTCCTGCCCGACGTGCTGGTCGTCGGCGTGCCGGGCGAGGCGGGCTTCGAGCTCGGCGACCTGGGCCTTCAGTGACTGAAGCTCGACGAGAGCTTCGGCGGCTTCGGTGTCGCTCATCGACCAGACCGGAGCGTCCGCGATCGAGGTCAGATCAGCACTGGCGTGCGCGACCGCCACCGACACTCGGTGGGCGGGAGTCGCGTTCGTTGCCATACGTCCACTGAAGCACTGGCCACCGACACTGATGATGCTTGTAGCGCTTGGGGATTCTGACTCTGCCGCCGACTGTCGACCTGTTGGTCTGACCCTCAGATTGGACTGTCGAGTCCCTGGGCGTTCGTTCGCCGGCCGGGCGGACA
>NZ_JAIQZJ010000015.1 GCF_020073815.1 Nocardioides mangrovi | reverse complement strand
ACGCCCACGAGGCCGAGATCCTCGAACGCCAAGAACAAGCCGCCGCCCGGTCGATGTACCTCAAGGTCTGGGACGACGGCGACGGCTCCACCTATGGGTCGTTCAAGATGCCCCACCTCGGCGGCGCCGCGTTGCGGAAGATCCTCGCCGCGGTCATGGCCGCCAAGCACCAGAACGCCACCAAAGGCGCCGGCAACGGCCACCTCGCCGCCAGCAGCACGGGTCCCGAGGCTCAGGGGCAGGCGTTCTACGAGCTCCTGATGCGGTTCCCGAAGAACAAGCTCCCCAAGCTCGGCGGCCTCAACGCCACCCTCCTCGTCACCATCAGCGAAGACTCCCTGATGGGACGGCTCGAGCAGGCCGGGACCATCCTCGACACCGGCGACCGCATCTCACCCGCGTTGGCCCGGCAGCTGGCGTGTGAAGCGGGGATCCTGCCCGTCGTGATGAACGGCAAGTCCGAGGTCCTCGATCTCGGCCGCGAACAACGGCTCCACTCCCAGGCCCAACGGATCGCGATCACCCTGCGCCAGCACGGCCAGTGCGCGACCGAGGGGTGCGACCGGACGACCGGCCTGCACGCCCACCACATCCGGGAATGGGCCAAGGGTGGCCGCACCGACCTCGCCAACGCCATCGGACTGTGCCACTGGCACCACATGCGTGCCCACGACAGCGCGTACGGCTTGAGCCGCGGCCCGACAGGGTCGGTCGCCTTCCACCGGCGCGAGTAGGCCGGCACCCGCACACGCTCACACCCTTCCCCGGACGCCGACTCCCGGCCCACCGGGTTTCGAGGCTCGTCGCTGACGCTCCTCGCACCTCAACCAGCGGGGAGCAGCACGGGCTAGAGGCGGCCGTCGAACCAGCTGGTGCGGCCGCGGGCGCCGGGCAGGTCGAGGGAGACGTGGAGGTGGTCGCGGTGGCGGAGGGTCTGCGAGCACTTCTTGCGGCTCTTGCAGGCGGAGTTGAGGTAGCGCTCGGGCCGGAAGCCGTTCCAGGCGGAGTAGATCTCGTCGTCCCAGATCACGTACATCACGCCCATCCGGCGGGCGACGGCGTCGGTGTTGCCGTGCCAGTCGGTGGCGAAGAGCAGCTTCATCAGGTCCTTGACCCGGCGGCGGTCGGCGCGCCGGTTCACGTCGTTGCCCCAGTCGAAGGCCTGGCCCGTCTGGTGCTCGGAGGTGGGGCCGTCCTTCTTGGTGCAGGCCCGACCCTCGCTCACGATGCCGCCGCCGAACCGCCGGGTCACCCAGCGCGCCAGGTAGACGGTGCCGGCGCGAGGCTTCGGGTGGCACTTCGTCGGCGCGGCGTACGACGCGTAGTCCTCGATCGGGGCGGGAGCCGCCTGGACCGGGGCACAGATGCCGCAGCCGAGGAGCACGAGCAGGGTCAGGATCGCGAGACGCACGATCGACAACGATAGGTCTAGACCAGTCCGCGCGTGGTGAGTTCGAGATATCTCCGGCCGCGGGGCGAGACCTCGTAGCCGACCTCGAAGCTGCGGGTCAGGCCGAGGTTCTTCAGCTTGCGCACGTCGATCTTGAAGGGGTCGCGCGCGCGGCCCATCTCGGCCGCGAGGTCCGGCGCCCGGGTGTGCGGTCGGCGCCGGATCACGTCGAGGGTGGCCATCGTCCACGGTCCGTGGCTGCTCGCCCGGTCCAGCCGCTCGAGCCGCGCGTCGATCGCGGCGACGTCCTCGGGGGTGAGGTCGGCCGACTCCCGCAGCGCGACCCGGGGGTCCGGCCCGGCCCACCCGAGGGTGACCCGGTACGTCGTCGGCACGCCGTCGACCTTGGCCAGCTGGCGCCGCAGCCGCTCGGCGTCGGGCCATCCCGCGGCGACCGCGTCCGCGTCCGTGATCGCCCGCTCGTCGACGACCTCGACAGCCTCGACCCGCACGACTCCCGCGACGGTCCGGAACTCCGAGCCCACCTTCACGTCCGGCTCCCGCCAGCGCCGGAAGGCCAGCGTCACCGATCCGTCGGCGACGCCGTGGGCGACCTTCGGCGGCAGCAGCACGGGGCCAGCCTAGGGTCGGGACATGGACAACGCGCCGGACAGCTCAGGGTGGGACGCCGAGGCGGCGTCGTTCGACGCGGAGCCCGACCACGGGCTGCACAGCCCGCGGGTGCGGGAGGCGTGGCGGACCCTGCTGACCTCGCTGCTGCCGCCGGCCCCGGCGCGGGTCGCCGACCTCGGCTGCGGCACGGGGTCGCTGTCGCTGCTGCTCGCCGAGGACGGGTACGCCGTGGACGGCCTCGACTTCGCACCCGAGATGGTGCGCCGCGCCCAGGCGAAGGCCGGCACCTTCCCCGACACCTCCTTCCGGGTCGGCGACGCCGCCGACCCCGATCTGCCGCGCGGCTCCTTCGACGTCGCGCTGTGCCGCCACGTGCTGTGGGCGCTGCCCGATCCCGGCACCGTGCTCGAGCGGTGGGTGGAGCTCCTCGCGCCCGACGGCCGGCTGGTGCTGGTCGAGGGCAGCTGGTCGACCGGCGCCGGGCTCACCGCGGCGCAGACGATCACGCTGGTCGAGAGCGCCGGGCTCGAGGCGCGGCTGCGGCCGCTGCCCGACGCCGAGCTCTGGGGCAAGCGGATCTCCGACGAGCGCTACGCCGTCGTCGGGCGGCGCACGCGCTTGGCGTAGCAGCGCGAGAGCGGCGCGTCCCTGTAGAAGCCGAAGGCGGGGATCGGCTGGTAGCCGCTGGACTCGTAGAGCCCGATCGCCTCGGGCTGCGCGAGGCCGGTCTCGAGCACGACCACGTCGGCGCCCGACTCCGCAGCGGCGTCCTCGAGGTGGGCGAGCATCACCCGGGCCGCGCCCCGGCCGCGGGCCGCCGGCGCGACGTACATGCGCTTGACCTCGACCGCGGTGGTGCCGCCGAGGGCGAGGACGTCGGTACGCCGCCACGCGCCGGTCGCGACCGTCCGCCGCCCCTCCAGGTAGCCGACGTAGAAGCTGCCCGCGGGCGGCTCGAACATCAGCGGGTCGAGCGGGGTCTCGTCGGGGCCGCCGTAGCGCAGGACGTACTCCTGCTGGACCTCGTCGATCAGCCGCAGCGCGTCGGGGTGGCCGTAGCCGACCCGCACGATCCGCAGGTCAGTGGAGCGCGGCCCCGCAGGAGTCGCAGAACTTGGCGTCGGAGTCGTTGCGGACGCCGCACTTGCTGCAGAAGGGTCCGGCCGTGCGCCCGACGCCGAGGATTCCCTCACCGTCCGAAAGATACGTGGCCGAGTCCTTCACCACGGGCATGGTCTCGCCGGCGCCGTAGCGGGCGGCGGCGCCGAGGAAGCCCCACTGGAGGAGCATCAGGCCGACGCCGATGACGAGCAGGCCACCGAGGAAGCAGACGATCTGGAAGCCATCCGGCTCGTCGCTCCCGAAGACCGACGTGATGCCGTAGACGAAGGTGATGACGCCGACGACCAGGACCACGGCACCGAGCACGCGGAACGCGGTGCGGTACTGCGCCTGACGGGCGAAGCCGGGGACGGGAACGGGAGCGTTCGGGGTCGTGGGCATCGTGGACTCCTCCGTGGGTCGGTGCCTCGGCGGTGCGAGAATGGGCACCGCTTACCCATCCCGGAAGGCTTTCATGACCGACGCGCTCGAGATCCCTCGCGACCTCCTCCCCGCCGACGGCCGCTTCGGCGCCGGACCGTCGAAGATCCAGGTCTCCCACCTGGAGTCGCTGGCGGCCACGGGCGCCTCGCTGATGGGGACCTCGCACCGCCAGGCGCCGGTGCGCGCCCTGGTCGGGCGCGTCCGGTCGGGCCTCGCCGACCTCTTCTCGCTGCCCGACGGCTACGAGGTGGTGATCGGCAACGGCGGCGCGACCGCCTTCTGGGACATCGCGACGTACGGCCTGATCGCGGAGCGCTCGCAGCACCTCACCTTCGGGGAGTTCTCCTCGAAGTTCGCCAAGGCCGCCAGCGCGGCGCCGTGGCTGGCCGAGCCGTCGGTGATCGCGTCCGAGCCGGGCTCGCGTCCGGTGGCGGTGGCCGAGGAGGGCGTCGACGTCTACGCCTGGGCGCAGAACGAGACGTCGACGGCGGTGATGGCCCCCGTGGTGCGTCCCCCGGGCGCGACGGCCGACCAGCTGGTGCTCATCGACGCCACGTCGGGTGCGGGCGGCCTGCCGGTCGACGTCCGGGAGAGCGACGTCTACTACTTCGCGCCGCAGAAGTGCTTCGCCTCCGACGGGGGGCTCTGGATCGCCGTCTTCTCCCCCGCCGCGCTCGAGCGCGCCGCCACGATCGCGGCGTCCGGCCGGCACGTCCCGGCGTTCTTCGACCTGCCGACCGCGATCGACAACTCGCTGAAGAACCAGACCTACAACACCCCCGCCGTGGCCACGCTCTACCTGATGGCCGAGCAGCTCGACTGGATGAACAGCTCCGGCGGGCTGGCCGCGATGGTCGAGCGCACCACCGCCTCCTCGGACGCGCTCTACACGTGGGCGGAGAAGTCGCCGTACGCCTTCCCGTACGTCGCGGACCCCGACCACCGCTCGCTGGTGATCGGCACCATCGACTTCGAGGAGGGCATCGACGCCGACGCGATCGCGGCCGCGCTGCGCGCCAACGGGATCGTCGACACCGAGCCCTACCGCAAGCTCGGGCGCAACCAGCTGCGGATCGCGATGTACCCCGCCGTCGACCCCGCCGACGTCGAGGCACTGACCCACTGCATCGACTGGGTCGTCGAGCGTCTCTGACCGTATTCTTGGGGCATGCCCCGCGGTGACCACGTCTACGTGCGGCGTCGTCACTACAGCCACCACGGGATCGACTGCGGTGACGGCACCGTCATCCACTTCGCGCGCGTCCGGCGCGCCTTCCGCGAGGTGGAGCGCCGGGTCGAGCGGACCTCGCTGGAGGGCTTCGCGCGGGGTCGTCGGGTGCGGGTGAGGACCTACCGCACCCGCCTCCCGATCGAGCAGATCATCCGCAACGCCGAGTCCAAGCTCGGGGCCCGCGGCTACAGCCTGGTTCGCAACAACTGCGAGCACCTCGCGACCTGGGCGACGACCGGCTCGCCGTCGAGCGGCCAGGTACGCCGCTGGGCCGTCTTCGCCCCCGGCGCCCTGGCCTCGGCGAGCATCGTCGACGGCGGCCTGCACGTCCTGCTGGTCACGCTGGGCATGGCGCTCCTCGCCGTGGTCCGGCTCCCGCGGGTGCGATGAGTCGCTGAGCGCGGCCGGGTCGGTAGGCACATGAAGCTGCTGCTGACCTCCGGCGGGGTCCGGAACGCCTCGATCCACGCCGCCCTGACCGGCCTGCTCCCGCGGCCGATCGAGGAGTGCACCGCACTGGCCATCGTCTCGGCGCAGTACGGCCACCCGATGTGCTCACCCGAGTCGGCGTGGCGGTTCGTCAGCGGGGACTCCTCGGCGCCGATGACCGGACTCGGCTGGAGGTCCGTGGGGCTCCTCGAGCTGACCGCGCTGCCCACGATCGACCGTGAGCGCTGGGAGCCGTGGGTGCGGGAAGCGGACGTCCTGCTGGTCGACGGCGGCGACGCGACGTACCTCGCCCACTGGCTGCGGACGTCCGGCCTCGCCGACCTGCTCCCGTCGCTGACGGACACGGTGTGGGTGGGCGTGAGCGCCGGCAGCATGGTGATGACGCCGCGGATCGGCGCCGACTTCGTCGAGTGGGCCGGCGCAGCCGACGACCGGACCCTGGGCGTCGTGGACTTCTCGATCTACCCCCACCTCGGCGTCTTCCCCTCGAACACGCTCGCGCACGCCGAGCGGTGGCTCGCCGGGGTCGGCGGTCCGGCGTACGTCCTCGACGACGACTCCGCGATCACGGTCACCGGCGGCCGGGTCGAGGTCGTGTCGGAGGGCGAGTGGCACCTCCTCCGGCCCCAGCCGCCCCTCGCGTGAGGCGAGTCACTTCACCCAGGTGAATCGTCCCCGACGGCGTGGGTACGTCGGGGCGACGCCGTCTCTCGGGACCTCTTGCGGCGCGCAACTAGTTGAGGGGGAACCCGAGAGTGAAGATCATCGCGGCCTTTGCCGTGCCCGTGCTGGCGGTCGGACTGGGGGCGGTGGTCGCATCGCCGGCGAGCGCCCACACGCCCGAGTTCAGCGCGAGCTGCGACGGCGTCCATGTCGGCGCCACGGCGTACGACGCGGGCATGACCAACCGCTGGTCCGTGACCATCGACGGCGTCACCCAGACCGGGACGTTCGGGGCGTCGTTCTCCGAGGACTTCGACGTCCCGCAGGACGGCTCGACGACCACGTGGTCGGCCTACGTCGAGGCGCAGGACGGCAGCTACCACGGCGAGGACTCCGGCATCGTCGGTCCGTGCGGCACCCCGGCGGACGTGTGCAGCGACCTGCCGGGCGCGCAGCCGCCGGGCACCGCGTGCACCCCGCCACCGGACGTCGTGCGGGACGACTCCTCGTCGCTCGCGGGCTGCAAGGTCGCCTTCGGTGGCACGTCGTACGGCGCGGGGGCGCTGACCTACGACACCGAGTACACCGACACCTACGTCTTCGACGCGGCCACCAACGCGTGGAACCTCGTCACCGACACCACGCCCACGATCGCGAACGTCGTCTTCACGCCGTGGACCGTCGCGCAGCAGGTCGCCCACGACTGCGTCGACCGGTCGACGCGGCCGGGCACCAAGGTCACCCGACACCGGTCGTCGCACGTGGTGTGCGCCGACAACGAGATCGTGACGACCACGGTGACCACGCGGACGCCGTACACCTACGACGCCGCGACCAACACGTGGGTCCCGGGCAAGCCGGTCAAGCACACGACCACGACGACGAAGCCGGCCCGCCCGGGCCAGTGCACCGGGGTGTCCGCGACCCACGAGGTCAGCACCGGCGCCAGCAGCACGTCCGGCTCGCTCGCCGGATCGGCGGTCACGTCGGCCGGCTCGGCGCTGCCGACGGCCGTCGACGCGGGCCTCGCCGGCGTCACCCCGGTCTCGTCCGCGACCGCCGGCGCGTCCGCGACCGCGGGCGTCTCGACGCAGGACGGCCGGGTGCCGGCGCTCCTGCTGGTGATGACCGGGCTGGCCGTCGCGGCCGGCGCGTTCCGGCTCCGCCGCAGCTGATCCGCCGCTCCCTCCACGACTGCCGGCCGGACCCCACGGGTCCGGCCGGCAGTCGCCATCTCGACGCCGGCGATGAGTGTCCGCCCCGGCCGCGGTCCACCCCTGCATGACCACCGGACAGATCGACGAACGCTTCGGCCACCCCACGGCGACGGCCCCCTCCTGGTCGGCCGTCGAGTCGCTCCTCGACGCCGCCGAGCTCTACTGGCTGACCACCGTGCGCGCCGACGGCCGACCGCACGTCACGCCTCTGGTCGGCGTCTGGGCCGACGGCCGCTTCGCCTTCTGCACCGGCGCCGGCGAGCAGAAGCACGTCAACCTCCAGCACTCCCCGCTCGTCGCCGTCACCACCGGCACCAACGGCTGGCGCTCCGGCACCGACGTCGTCGTCGAGGGTGTCGCCGAGCGGGTCACCGGCCGCGAGCGGCTGCTGCCCCTCGCCGCCGCCTGGGAGAGCAAGTACGGCGAGGACTGGGCCTGGGACGCCGACGACGACGGCTTCACCGACGGCGACGGCAGCCGGCCGTGGGTGTACGTCGTGCCGCCCACCAAGGTGATCGTCTTCGGCAAGGACCCGCACGCGCAGACGACGTACCGCCCGGCGCGCTGACGCTTACCCTGGGGCGCGTGCCGCTCCACGTCGTCGTACCTGACGCACTGGTCGCCGCACCGGCCGATCCGGAGCCATTTCGTCAGGTACGAGAGGCGAGAGGGGTGCGGGCGCCCGCATGACCGACCCCTGGTGGCAGGTCGTGGTCGCCGTGCTGGCCGGACTCCTGCTCGTCTGGCTGGCGTCGCTGGTCGCCCTGGCGGTCGCCGCGCGACGCGGGCCGGACCGGATCGCCATGAGCGACCTGCTGCGGCTGCTGCCCGACGTCGTGCGCCTGGTCGGCCGCCTCGCCGGAGATCGTTCGCTGCCGCGCGGCGTACGGTGGCGACTCTGGCTGCTGCTGGGCTACCTGGTGCTGCCGGTCGACCTGGTGCCGGACTTCCTGCCGGTGATCGGGTACGCCGACGACGCGATCGTGATCGCCCTGGTGCTGCGGTCGGTCGTCCGCGTCGCCGGTCCGGGGGCCCTCGACCGGCACTGGCCCGGCAGCCCGGCCGGGCTGGCCGCGGTGCGGCGACTCGTGGGGCACGATGGCGGCGTGACCGAGTTCCCGCAGCTGCTCCACACCGCGATCGACACCACGGACGTCCGCGGGCTCGCGGAGTTCTACCGCGAGCTGCTCGGGCTGCGGTACCGCCCCGGCGACGAGACGCCCGAGGAGGGCGAGGACTGGCTGGTGCTCACCGACCAGGACGGGCACCGCGTGCTCGCCTTCCAGCTGGTGCCGGAGCTGGCGCCGACGACGTGGCCGACGCACGAGGTACCGATGCAGCTGCACGTCGACTTCACCGTCACCAGCCGCGAGTCACTCGAGGAGACCCGGCGCCGGGCGGAGGCGCTGGGGGCGACGATCCTGCTCGACCGCACCGACGAGGAGGGTGAGCCGCTCTACGTCTTCGGCGACCCGTCGGGCCACCCCTTCTGCGTGTTCGTCGCCTAGGGCACGAGGGCCGCGCGCACCACGTCGTACGCCGTCGCGTCGTAGGCGACGATCCGGGCCTCGTCGACCGAGGTCGACGCGGAGCGGAAGACCTCGAGCGGCGCGGCGATCGCGTCCTCGAGCGGCCAGCCGTAGACGCCGGCGGAGACCAGCGGGAAGGCGACGGTGCGGGCGCCGAGCGAGTCGGCGACCTCCAGGGCGCGGGAGTAGCAGGACAGCAGCAGCGAGCGGTCGGTCTCGCCGGCGTGCCGGTTGGGCCCGACCACGTGGATCACCCACTGTGCGGGGAGGTCGCCGGCGGTCGTCCAGCCGGCGTCGCCGGTGGCGAGACCGGAGGGGAAGCGACGGACGCAGTCCTCCAGGATCGCGAGACCACCGGCACGGTGGATGGCGCCGTCGACGCCACCGCCGCCGCGCATCGCCCGGTTGGCGGCGTTGACGACCGCGTCGACCTGCTGCTCGGTGATGTCCCCGAGCACGGCGGTGATCTCCATCAGGACTCCTTGATCAGGCGCAGCGTCGCGCGCTCCAGCGCGGCCTGCCGCTCGTCCACCGTGTCATAGGTCCGCGCGGTCGCGCGCCTGATCGTGCGGCCCTGCTCGTAGGCGTCGACCACCCGCGGGTCGACGTACGACGAGCGCGCCAGCGTCGGGGTGTTGCCGAGGAAGGACGCGACCTCCTTCATCGCGCCCGCCACGGCCCGCTTGCGCGACGCCTTCGTCTCCCCCGGCTCGGGGGTCTCGGCGAGCGCCGCGGCCGCGAGCACGGTGGCGTGCCAGGTGCGGAAGTCCTTGGCCGTCGCCTCCATGCCGGTCGACTCGCGCACGTAGGAGTTGACCAGGTCGGGCAGGACGGAGCGCCACGACCGGCCCTCCTTGTAGGCGAGCAGCCGGAGGTCCTCGCCACGGCGCCTGCGCATCACGTCGAGCGCGGCCATCACGACCTCGTCGTCGATCTCGATCCGGTGCTCCACCCCGGACTTTCCGACGAACGTGAAGATCAGGTGGTCCTGGCGGCGGCGCACGTGACGCCGCTCGAGCGTGGTCAACCCGAACGAGCCGTGCTCGTCGGCGTAGACGTCGTTGCCGATCCGGAAGTACCCGAGGTCGAGGAGGCGTACGGCGACCGCGCACGCGCGCTCGAGCGGCATGCCCTCCCGGCCGAGGTCGAGGACGACCAGCTCACGGGCGCGGGTCAGCGCCTTGCCGAAGATCAGCATCCGGTCGAACTTCTCCGCGTCCCGCCGGGTCCGCCAGTCCGGGTGGTAGAGGTACTGCCGCCGTCCGGCGTCGTCGGTGCCGACGGCCTGCAGGTGCCCGTGGGGGTACGGGGTGACCCAGACGTCCGTCCACGCGGGCGGGATCACCAGGTCGCGCACGCGCTGCGCATCCTCCTCGGGGAGCCGGTCGCCGTGCTCGTCGAGGTAGACGAACCCGCGGCCCGACCGGCGCCGGGTCCAGCCCGGCTGGTCGGGTGAGGTCCTACGGAGTCGAGCCACGGCGGAGCAGTAGCCACCCCGCCAGCGCCACAAACGCGACCCCGCCGGCACCCGCCGCGACCGCCCACCACGGGACGGCCACGCCCGCCGACGACGACGAGGCCGACGAGCTCTCCGCCGGCTCCGGTGTCGGCGTCGGCGTCGGGGTGGCAGACGGCGTCGAAGCCGGAGGCGCGATCGCCCGCTGGATCCGTCGCGGCAGGGTCATCGACAGCACCTTGCTGTGCAGGCCCTCGCTGCTCAGGTAGAGGGTGTCGTCGGGTCCGACGGTGATCCCCTCCCCCTGCCGCTGCGCGGGCAGGTCGAAGGTGCCGACCACCTCGTGCCCCGGGTAGGTGTAGACGGTGGCGGTGCCGTAGCCGCGGACCACGTAGTGCCGCCCGTCCGGGAAGAAGGCCCCGTCGGTCGCGAACGCGAACGCCGCCACGTCCGGCACCCGCCGCAGCCGGTTGGGGTGGTCGGCGGAGAGCTGCCGCGGCGCGACGTACAGGCCGGCGCCGAAGATCTGCTTGGAGACGACGTAGAGCCGCCCGGACGGGGCGACGAGGAGGGTCTCGGCATCGCGCGGACCACCGGGATAGGTGAGGTCGTACGTCGTCGGCGTCACCGTGCGGTCGCCGCGCCCGACCGGGACCTCGAAGACCTGCACCGACGAGCGCGTGCCGGTGTTGTCGCCGATGTCGCCGATCCACACCCGGCCGTCCCCCGCGGGCGCGACCGCCTCGACGTCCGTGGCGTCGCCCCACGAGGTCACGCCGACCGTGCGGCCCGAGCGGTCGACGGCGAAGACCCGACCGGTGTCCCCGGAGTCGTTGATGGTGAGGAAGAGCCCGTCCTGGAGCACGAGGCCGCTCGACTCGACGATCGCCTGGTCCTGGAAGGAGAAGACCACCGCCGACGGCGCGGCGGCCGGCGCCGAGGCCGCGCCGGCCAGGAAGCCGAGAGCCGCGGCCGCGCCCAGCAGGCGGTCGAGCATCAGGCGCCGAGGAGCTCGGCGAGCTTCGGGTGGATGCCCCAGGTCGTCACGAGCTCGTCGTACTCCTTGCGCACCGACCCACCCCGGACGGGCGCGCCGGTGCGGGTGGCGCGGAGCATGGTGTTGCGCGGCGTGTGCTGGCTCTCGACGAACTGCACGACGTCGACCTTGTAGCCCTGCTGGCGCATCAGCGACGCCCGCAGCGCATCGGTCAGGGTGTCGGCCAGGCGCTCGCGGAGGATCCCGTGGCGGGTGAGCATGGCGTACGGCGCGGGCGTCGGTGCCCTGCGGAGCTGGGCGGCGATGTCGTGGTGGCAGCACGGCGCGGCGAGCACGAGCCGCGCGCCCCAGCCGGCGGCCTGCGCGAGCGCCTCGTCGGTGGCGGTGTCACAGGCGTGCAGCGCGAGCACCACCTCCGGCGCGGGGTCGAGGGCGACCCCGCCGATGGTGCCGACCACGAACTCCGCGTCGACGCCGAGCCGGGAGGCGACCGCGCTGTTGTGCTCGCGCGACTGCTCCTTCACGTCCACGCCGGTGAGCCGCACCGGCAGGCCGCGCACACCGGCGAGGTAGCGCTGGGCCGCGAAGGTCAGGTAGGCGTTGCCGCAGCCGAGGTCGACGATCCGCAGCGGGTCCGCGGCGGTCGGCCGGCGCAGCCGGCCCTTGTCGATGGCCTCGGTGATCGACGAGTCGAGCAGCCGGAGGAACTCCTCGACCTGGCGGTACTTCGCCTGGCGGCTCGGCTTCAGGCGCCCGTCCGCGTCGGAGATGCCGAGCTCGACGAAGACCGGGTCGCCCTCCGGGAGCAGGCGTTCCTTGTCGCGGTCGTGGCTGCGCTCGGCCGCGACCGGCTCGGCGCGCTCGGTCGTGTGCACGACCGCCTCGAGCTTCTTGGTGACGCGGAGCTGGTGGGACTGGGTGACGGTGTCGACGTTCCAGTTGGCGAACGGCTCGTCGAGCAGCGCGTCGACCGCATCCCGCGCGTCGTCGCCGACGTGGTTGGCGGTGAACGCCTGGGTCGCGTCGTACGTCGTGACCTGGAGGTGCCGGCCGGCCTTGAGGTCGACGTAGCGCAGCTCGGCGCGGCGCCACCGCGACTGCTCGCCCTTCTGCTTGCCGGACGCGACCGCCTTGACCAGCACCTCGGGGTCGAGGATCAGCCCGCGGAGACGGTTGAGCTCGCGGAGAAGAGGCTCGGCCATCAGACCACCGCGGCGATGACGACGATGATGAGCAGGGCCGCCAGCGCGATCGGGATGACGAGGCGGCGGTGACGCGGATTCACTTCTCGATCTTAGAAGCGAACAGTTCGGCGAGGTGCATCGTGGGCTGCTGCGCGAGGTCGTCGAGCTGGACCCGGCAGGACATGCCGTCGGCCAGCACGACCGCGTCCGGCTGGGACCGGACGGCGGGCAGCAGGTGGGTCTCCGCGACGGCGACCGACACCTCGTAGTGGCCCTGCTCCATGCCGAAGTTGCCGGCGAGCCCGCAGCAGCCCGCGACCTGCGTCACGGTCGCGCCGGCCCCCTCCAGCAGCCGCTTGTCGGCGGCCCAGCCGAGGATCGACGCGTGGTGGCAGTGCGGCTGCGCGACGACCTCCACACCGGAGAGGTCGGGCAGCGGCAGGTCGAGCCGCTCGACCAGCTCGGCGAAGGTCAGCACGTCCAGCGTCGTCCCGGTCATCTCGACCGCGTCGCTGCGCAGGGTCGCCAGGCAGGACGGCTCGAGGCCGACGACCGGCACGCCGGAGGCGACGTACGGCGCGAGCGTGCGGACGGTCCGCTCGAGGATCGCCTTCGCCTTGTCGAGCTGGCCGGTGGTGATCCAGGTGAGTCCGCAGCAGGCGTCGTCGTTGATCACCCGGGCGGTGACGCCGACCGAGGCCAGCCACTCGATCGCTGCCAGGCCGTTGCCGGGGAAGAAGTGGTCGCTGAAGGAGTCGGCCCAGATCCAGACGTCCGGGACGACGTCGGGCACGCCCCGGGATCCGTAGAGCGTCCGGCGGAGCGTCCGCGGCGCGAAGGCCGGGATCGACCTCCGCTGGTCGATGCCGGCCGTGGCGCGCGCCATCCGCTGCACCGGCTTGAGCCGCATCATCCGGTTGGCCAGGGGCGCGACCGGCGCGGCCATCGCGGCCCACCTCGGCAGCTGGCCGAGCAGGAAGTGGCTGCGCGGGCGCCGCTCGCCGAGCACGTCGTGCTTCTGGTGCAGCGCCTCGGCCTTGTAGGTCGCCATGTCCACGCCGGTCGGGCAGTCCGACGCGCAGCCCTTGCAGGCCAGGCAGAGGTCGAGGGCCTGGTCGACGGCCGGGTCGGCGAATCCCTTCACGAGGGTGCCGTCGACGGCCTCCTGGAGCACGCGCGAGCGACCCCGAGTGGAGTCCTTCTCGTCGCGGGTGGCGAGGTAGGAGGGGCACATCACGCCGGCGGTCCGCGGCGCGACGCACTTGCCGACGCCGGTGCAGCGGTGCACCTGGTCCGCGAGGGCCAGCGGCGCCCGCGGGCGGGTGGGCCGCAGGTCGGCGTCGAGGGGCGCGGGGTCGACGATGTTGCCGGGGTTGAGCAGGTTGTCGGGGTCGCAGATCGCCTTGACCGCACCGAAGAGCCGCAGCGACTCCTCGTCGTACATCGTCGCCAGGAGCTCGGAGCGGGCCCGGCCGTCGCCGTGCTCGCCCGAGAGCGAGCCGCCGTGGTCGCGCAGCTTGTTCGCGGCCGCGGTGAGGAAGTCGCGGAAGACCTGTGCCCCGTCGGCCTCCGCGAAGGGGAAGTCGATCCGGACGTGCACGCAGCCGTCGCCGAAGTGGCCGTAGGGCACGCCGTCGAGGTCGTACGCCTTCAGGAGCTCGTCGAAGTCGCGCAGCCAGGCGCCGAGCCGCTCGGGCGGGACCGCGGCGTCCTCCCAGCCGGAGTAGGCCGGCCGGAACAGGCTCTTGGCCGCGAGGCCGGCCCCGTCCTCGCGGATCCGCCACAGCGCGGCGGCCTCGCGGGCGTCCTCGACCAGGCGGTGCTCGAGCGCGCCGGACGCAGCGATCACGGCGGCGGTCTCGGCCGCCGGCACCTCGGCGAAGAGCCAGCCGGCCCCCCGCGGCAGCGCGGGCGCGCCCGGGACGAGGTCGACGATCCGGGAGTCGAGGCCCTCGCACGCCGTCATCGACGGGGCGACGGCCAGCAGCGCCGGGACCGCGTCGGCCGCCTCGGCCATCGAGGGGTAGCCCAGCACCACGAGGTGGCGGTCGGGGTCGTCCTCGACGAGCCGCACGGTCGCCGACCGGACCACCGCGAGGGTGCCCTCCGAGCCGACCAGGAAGCGCTCGACGCTGCGGCCGTTCTCCGGCAGCAGGTGCTCCAGCGAGTAGCCGCTGACCTGGCGGGTGAAGCGGCCGAACGACGTCCGGACGTGAGCGAGGTGCTGGTCGACCAGGGTGCCGAGCCGCGCCTCGACATCGGTCGCACCGGGGCCGTACGCCGCGTCCAGCGCGACGACGTTGTCGGCGGTGCGGCCGTAGCCGAGCGCCCGCGACCCGCAGGCGTTGTTGCCGATCATCCCGCCGATCGTGCAGCGGGTGTGGGTCGAGGGGTCCGGCCCGAAGCGCAGCCCGTACGGCGCGGCCGCGCGCTGGAGGTCGGCGTGCACGACCCCCGGCTGGACCACGGCGGTGCGCGACTCGGCATCGATCGAGACGACCTCGTTGAGGTGCTTGAGGGTGTCGACCACGATGCCCGTGCCGACGGCGTTGCCGGCGATCGAGGTGCCCGCCCCGCGCATGGTCACGGGCGTGCGCGCCTCGGCGGAGACGTCGAGGATCGCCTCCAGCTCGTCGGGGTGCCGCGGCCGCACCACCACCTGCGGCACCACGCGGTAGAGCGAGGCGTCGGAGGAGTAGAGCGCCCGCGCCAGGGTCGAGTCGTCGACGTCGGTGACCCCTCGGCGGCGCAGGGCGGCGACCAGGTCCGGGGTCTCGAGCGTCACGTCACCAGTGTTCCATCGAGCGACGGAAGACCGATGCCAGGTCCTCCTCCGTGGGACTGACCGGCGCGGTGGCGAGCAGCCGCTGCTGCTGGACGGCGCCGGCGACCAGGTCGTCGACGTCGGCCTCGGCGTACCCGACCTCGGCGAGGCCGTTGGGGATCCCGATGTCGCGCATCAGCCGGGTCAGGACGCCCGGCAGGACGTCGGGACCGTCGCCTGCGGCGCTCGGGTCGAGCAGCCGCGCGGCACGCAGGTGCCGCTCGGGCACAGCGTCGAAGGTGAAGCGGAAGGCCTCGGGCGCGGTCAGGGCGACCGCCATCCCGTGCGGGACGATCGGCTCGTCGGGGTAGCCCGCCGGCCGGTAGTCCCGGACCCGCCCGGCGATCGGGTAGGCGTTGGCGTGCGGGATGTGCACGCCTGCGTTGCCGAAGCCGAGGCCGGCGAAGGTGGCGGCCATGGCCATCTGCTCGCGCGCCTGCTCGTCCTCCCCGTCGTGCACGGCCCTCCGGAAGGCGCCGGCGAGCAGGTCCATCGCCCGCTCGGACCACAGGTCCGAGATCGGGTTGGCGCCGCAGTAGGGCACCCGCTGCTCGGGCTGCTTGGCATCGAACTCGGCGTACCAGCGCGCGGTGTAGCTCTCGAGTGCGTGGCAGAGGATATCCATCCCCGCGGCCGCCGTGACCATCGCCGGCTGGGTGGCGGTCAGCGCGGGGTCGACGACGGCCAGGGTCGGTCGCAGGGCCGGGTGGCTGATCCCGGTCTTCACGTGCAGCGACAGCACGTCGAGCACGCAGATCGTGGTGCTCTCCGCGCCCGTGCCGGTGGTCGTGGGGACCGCCACGAGGGGCAGCAGCCGCTCGGTCGGCGCGAGCGCCTTCCCGACCGGCGCGTTGACGTAGTCCATGAGCTCGCCCGGGTTGGTGGTGAGCAGGTTGACCGCCTTCGCGGTGTCGATCGACGAGCCGCCGCCGACGGCGACGACCGCGTCGAAGGGACCGGCGTCGCGGGCGAAGGCGATCGCGTGTGCCAGTGACTCGTCGGTCGGCTCGACGTGGGCCTCGTCGTACGTCGTGACCTCGAGCCCGTGCCCGACCAGCCGCTCGGCGATCCGCGCCGGGTGCCCGGTGGCGGCGACGCCCGGGTCGGTGACCAGCAGCACCCGGCGCGCCCCGAGCTGGCGGAGGTCGTGCCCGATCTCGCCGGAGGACCCGGTGCCGAACTTCAGCGCAGGTGCGGCGTACGTGAAGACCGTCTCGCTCATCCGGTCACCCTAGTCACCGGGGCGCCCCTATCATTCTCGCGGAGTGAGGGGGCTTCTTCGATGCGGTACGCGCGCTGGATCGCGCTGGCGGTGGCGATCGCGCTGCTGGTCGGTGGTGGGGCGATCTATGCCACCCGCGACCAGGACGCCGTGGCGACGGCCGGGCTCGAGAGTGCCGGTGCACCCCAGCCCTACGTCGACGGCAACCGCCTCCTCGACGCCCGCACCGGAGGTCCGTTCGTGCCTCGCGGCGTCAACTGGAGCAGCTTCGAGTACGCCTGCGCGCAGGGCTGGGGCATGTCGTCCCTCGACACCATGGGCGGCCAGGACCAGTACGACCACGAGGCCCGCGCCATCGCCTCCTGGGGCGTCAACACGGTCCGCCTCCCGCTCAACCAGGACTGCTGGCTCGGCACCCGGGGCGCCCCGGTCAGCGACCAGTTCGAGGAGCGGACCCCCGAGGACTACCGCGGCGACGTGGCCGCGTTCGTCGGCGCGCTCAACCGGCAGGGCATCGTCGTCGTGCTCGACCTGCACAGCCGCAAGCGGGCCATGGAGCCGGAGTTCGGCAACGTCGCGATGCCCGACTCCCAGTCGCTGACCTTCTGGCGCTCGGTCGCCGGGCAGTACGCCGGCAACCGGTCGGTCATGTTCGACGCGTTCAGCGAGCCCTACTCCCGCTACAACGCCGTCGACAAGCTCGTCTTCGACCTGACCTGGAAGTGCTGGCGCGACGGCGGCTGCCAGGCCCCCGTCGAGGACGACGCGACCGCGACCTCGGGCCGCACCACCTACACCGTCCAGGGGATGGCCGCGGTCGTCCGCCAGATCCGGGACGCCGGCGCGGAGCAGCCGATCCTGCTCGGCGGGCTCGACTACGCCAACGACCTGAGCCACTGGCTCGACTTCGCGCCCGACGACGACCAGCTGGTCGCGTCGGTCCACGCCTACGACTTCAAGACGTGCCTGCAGTCGTGCTGGGACTCCGTGCTCGCCCCGCTCACCGACCGGGTGCCGGTGATCACCGGCGAGCTGGGCGCCGAGGACCCGACCAGCGACAGCGGCAAGGCCTTCCTCCGGGACTACCTCTCCTGGGCCGACGACCACGGCGTCGGGTCGCTCTTCTGGGTCTGGGCCGACCACCCCAACGACCCCATGGCCCTGGTCCGGTCCGAGGACGGCACCCCCACGGCGTACGGCGCCCTCGTCCGTCGCTACCTCCGAGGCGCGTCAACCCCTCCTGACCCTTCCTGACCTGCGGCAACAGCACATCTGGACCACAGGTTGGACCGGCACTCGTTTGTTACCGGCTTGTGGGTCCATTGTTGACGCCCCGATGAATCGCCCTGGATAGCCTGATCAGGATCCAGGGGGGATTCTCGGGGATTTCTCGGGTGAAGTCGTACCGGGAATGGACGTCGGCAGAGCCGACAGGGGGACAGAAATGACGCTGCAGGCCACTTCGCCACGCCCGCAGAGCATGTCGGCAGGCGCCGCCATCCTGCGCGTGATCGTGACGCTGCTGATGTTCTTGGTGGTGTTCATCGCCTTCCTCATCGCACCGCTGATCGCGCTCGGCGTGGGCTACCTCGTCTACCTGGCCTGGCGCTCGCGCGGCGGCCGGCCCTCGTCGGGCGGCACCGGACCGCGCCAGCAGCAGTCCGTCAGCGGCTTCGGGGCGGGTGCCTCGTGACCGCCACCGTCAACGGCGCCCGGGTCCGACTGACCGACGGCGTCGCGCCCGAGCTCGCACGCCTCCTGCCCGAGGGCATCTGCCGCACCTTCCGCGTGATGCCGTACGCCGTCGTCGACGGCACCGTGCTGGTCGCGGTCGCCGACGCCGACGACCCGATCACCCTGCAGGTGGTCGAGGAGCGGATCGACCGCCCCGTGCAGCTGGTCCGCCACACCACCAACGAGATCACCGACGCCATCGAGACCGTCTACCCGGCCGTCGAGGGCCAGATCGAGTCCTCCGAGGAGCGCCGCGGCCGCGTGCAGATGGCGCGGATGCTCACCAACAGCGGCCTGGTCACCAACGACCAGCTCCAGATGGCGATGCTCGAGTACTCGCGGACCGGCGACCCGCTGGGCGACATCCTGGTGGCCCACGAGGCGATCTCCGAGGACGTCCTGGTCGCCGCTCTGTCGGAGATGTACCAGATGCAGCGGGTCGGTCTGTCCGACTTCGTGCCCGACATGGAGATCGCCCGCCGGCTGCCCGAGCCGCTCGCGCAGAGCTTCCAGGCGATCCCGGTAGCCGCGACCGACGACCTGGTGCTGCTCGCCGTGGCCCGCCCGCTCGACCCCGAGCAGGCCGTCGCGGTCGAGGAGGCGCTCGGCTCGCCCTTCCGTCAGCTGCTGGCCAACCGCACCGAGCTCGACCAGCTCATCCAGCGCGTCCACAGCGCCCACTACGTCGAGGTCTCGACGGTCGCGCTCCTCGAGGCGCGCCCCGAGGACTCCGCCCACGTCGTGTTCACCGGCGGCCAGAAGGCGCTCGGCGTGTGCCTGCTCGTGGCGGTCGTGGTGTGCGGGGTCGTGTGGCCGATGCAGACCCTGATCGGCGTCGTCGCCGCCTGCTCGGTGCTCTACCTGCTGGTGTCGTTCTACAAGTTCCAGCTGACCTTCCGGGCGCTGGGCACCCACCTCGAGATCGACGTGACCGACCAGGAGATCGCCGACCTCGACGAGCGGACCCTGCCCGTCTACACGATCCTGGTGCCGCTCTACAAGGAGGCCGGCGTCGTCCGCCGCCTCGTCCAGGGCATCAACGACCTCGACTACCCGCGCACCCGGCTCGACGTGAAGCTCCTCTGCGAGGAGGACGACACCGAGACGATCGAGATGATCCGGTCCCTGCAGCTGCCGCCGCACTTCCACCTCGTGGTGGTGCCCGACGCCCTGCCGAAGACCAAGCCGAAGGCCTGCAACTACGGCCTCCAGATCGCCACCGGCGACTTCTGCGTCATCTTCGACGCCGAGGACCGCCCGGACCCCGACCAGCTGAAGAAGGCCTACCTCGCCTTCCAGCACGTGGCCGGCAACGTGGCCTGCGTCCAGGCGAAGCTCAACCACTTCAACCAGGACCAGAACCTCCTGACCGCGTGGTTCGCCAACGAGTACTCCATGCACTTCGAGCTGATCCTCCCGGCGATGGGTGCGGCCGGCTCGCCGATCCCGTTGGGCGGCACCTCCAACCACTTCATCACCTCGGTGCTGCGCGAGCTCGGCGCCTGGGACCCCTTCAACGTGACCGAGGACGCCGACCTCGGCATCCGCCTGCACCGCGAGGGCTACCGCACGGCGATGATCGACTCGACCACGCTCGAGGAGGCCAACCCCAACGTCCCCAACTGGCTGCGCCAGCGCAGCCGCTGGATCAAGGGCTACTTCCAGACCTGGCTGGTGCACATGCGCAGCCCGGGCGCCCTGCTGCGCGAGACCGGCCCACGGGGCTTCACGAGCTTCAACCTGACGATGGCCAACGCGTTCGTGCTGCTGCTGAACCCGATCTTCTGGGGCCTGACCACGCTCTACGTGCTGACCCAGTGGGGCTTCATCCGCGAGCTCTTCCCCGGCTTCGTCTTCTACGCCGCGAGCGCGATGCTCTTCATCGGCAACTTCGTGTTCGTCTACCTCAACGTCGCCGGCAGCCTGCAGCGCGGTGAGTTCGGCATCACGCGCACCGCGCTCCTCTCCCCCCTCTACTGGGGCCTGATGAGCTGGGCCGCCTGGAAGGGCGCCATCCAGCTCTTCACCAACCCGTTCTACTGGGAGAAGACAGAACACGGCCTCGACAGCGGGGCGCACTGATGACCACCTACGCCGCGCCCGTGGGCGCGCCGGAGCCCGTCGAGGACGACGTCGTCTCGATGAAGCAGCGCCTGTCGGGCATCGTCCAGATCGTCCACCAGCGCCCGCAGGACATCTCCAAGCGTCGCTGGGAGAGCGCCCTGGTGTTCTTCGGCTTCACCGGCGCCTACACCTGGTTCGGCTACTGGCTCGTCGTGCAGATGCACGTCGTTGGCTTCGAGCCGCTCGACCGGCTCAACCGCGCCCTGATGATCTGGCACAACGACCCGGCCAAGCTGTCGGCGCTCGGCTTCGACTACCCCCCGCTGGCCACGCTGCTGATCTCGCCGCTCGCGATCTTCCCGTCCGTCGCGTCCTCGCTCGCGGTCGTGCCGGTCGCCTCGGCGGTCTTCGCCGGCCTGACGATGATGTCGCTCAACACCCTGGCCCGGCGCTGCCTGGTCGCAGCGCCGCTGCGGTACGGCGTCCTCATCGCGCTCGCGCTCAACCCGCTGGTGGCGCTGTACGCCGCGTCCGGTGCCCGCCAGTTCGTCTGGATCTCGTTCGTCGTGATGGCGATGGGCGCCGTCGTCGCGTGGTACGTCACCGCTGACGTCCGCTTCGTGATGCTGGCCGGCCTGGCCTACAGCATCGCGGCGCTCGCGGGCTACACCAGCATCCTCTGGTTCGTGCTGACCGCCTTCATGATCGGCGCGATCCTGGCCCGCCTCGGTGCCCGCGGCCCCGAGGTCGAGGGCACCACGGTCGGCTTCTCCGCCCCGACGGTCTACGTGATCGCCCTGTGGACGGTCTTCAACCTGATCCTGCTCTCCCACCCCTTCGAGTGGGTCACCGCGGCCCGCGACGCCGGCGGGAGCGGGCCGGGCAGCTTCACCGGTGTCGAGCTGCTGCAGGACACCTGGTGGCTGGTGCTCTACGCCGCGCCGCTCGCGATCATCGCGCTGCCCGCGCTCATCTTCGTCGGCGCCTCGCGCAACAACCCGCTGGCCACCTGGCTCGGGCTGCTGCTCGCCGCCGCGATCGTCGCACCGGCCGGCTCGGTCCTCCTCGGCCTGAGCGACTCGCCGATGCAGATGCGCAACGCGCTGCCGATCCTGGTCTTCGCCGTCATCGGCTGCCTCTGGCTGGCCCGCTCCGCCGACGGCAGCAACCTGATCGTCTCGGGTGTGCTCATCGTGCTGCTCCTGGCCAGCATCCCGTGGACCTTCCACTGGATGAAGGACTACCGCTACCAGAACCTCGAGGCGCCGTTCGCCGCGGCGATCAGCACGCGGCAGTCGCAGGAGGGCACCACCACGGTGCCCGGCGCCAAGGTCGGCATCGCCGACGAGCAGGCGATGGCCGACTACATCAAGGACAACATCTCCGAGCCGAACTCCATCCTCACGGACAACTCGCAGACGTACGCCGTGATGCTGCTGACCGGCCAGCCGCGCCTTTTCTTCGACCGGGTCGACCAGAGCGACGGCCCCTGGCTGGCCGCCGCCCAGGACCCGGCCGGCGTCGTCGACTACATGCTGATGTCCACCGACACCTCGCAGGACCTGCTCAGCCAGATGTACCCCAGCGCCACCACAGGGTCCGACCCGCGGCTGTCGGTCGTCTTCAGCACCGACCGCTACGTCCTGCTGACCGTCCCGACGACGTTCGACCCGACCGCCACCACCGACCAGACCATCACCTCGTCCACGGACGGAAGCACCGAGGGAGCGGGCCAGTGATCGGCCAGCGCAACGCCATCCAGCCGCCGCCGTCGGTCGACGACCTGCTCGGTCTCGGCGACGAGGCGCGGGTCGGCCAGGTCGACTTCGCGAGCCGGCTCGTCACCGACACCGCGGCTGCCGCCGAGGGGGCCGCGCCGGTCCGCCCGACGCCGACCTCGACCGCGACCCTGCGCCGCCGCCCGTCGCCTGTCCGCGCCGTCCCGACCCCGGTCGAGGTGGTCGCCGAGCTCGAGCCAGAGGCCGAGGTCGCGCCCGAGGCGCCGGCCGTCGCCGAGCCCGAGCCCGCTCCGGTCGCCGAGGCCCCGGCTCGACCGCGGCCCAAGGCGAACCGCCGTCCCGTCGTCGAGGTCGTGGAGGACCTCGACCAGGTCGAGGAGCCCGAGCAGCCCGAGGAGGCCGCGCCCGCACCGCGCCCGAAGGCCGCGAAGCCGCGCAAGCCCGCCAAGCCGAAGGCCGCCGCGAAGCGTCCCAAGCCCGTCGCCGAGCCCGTCGTCGAGCCCGTCGCCGAGCCCGTCGCCGAGCCCGTCGCCGAGCCCGTCGCCGAGCCGGTCGTCGAGGCGGAGCCCACGCCGGTCGCCGCGGCCGTCCCGGCCGCCGAGCCGGTCGTCCCGGTCATCCTGCCCGTCGCTCGCTTCGAGGCCCACCCGCTGCTGGCCGACGACGGGTACACCGACGAGTACGCCGGCCGGCTCCAGGTCGAGCTGGACGACGAAGAGGCGTCGGCCCCGGTCGTGGACCGGATGCCGATGGAGCCGGCGCCGCCGGTCCCGCCGACCGCTCCGCGCACGCGGGCCTCGTGGCCGGCCGCGCCGTCGCGCCCGATGGCGGCGCCGCTGGCCCGCCCCGCAGCGGACCCCCGCGCCGAGTCCCGGCTGGACTCCCGCTTCGCGGCGGCCCAGTCCGCCGAGGACATGGGCTACCTCGGCATGACCGTCCAGGAGGTCGCCGACGCCGCGATCGAGCGGCTCCGGGACGCCGAGAACGCCACGCTCGCGCACCTCGCCGCCCTGGAAGCGGAGGGAGCCCGCCGGGCGGAGCTGCTGACCGCGCAGGCCGAGCTCGACGCCGAGCTCATCCGGATCACCGCGCGCCGCGAGGCGCACGCGATCATCAGCGCCGCGCGTGCCCAGGCCGGACACCCCGGCTCGTCCCACCGCGACGCCCGGCAGCTCACCGAGATCAGCGACGCGGTGTCCCGCTTCGCCGAGTCCCTCGAGTCGGGCCTCGCCCCCCTGCGGTTCCCCGCCATGAGCACGGAGGAACCCTCATGAGCACGCCTCGCACCCGACGTACCCGAGCCGCCGTCGTCCTGGTGGCGCTCGGTGCGCTGACCCTGGCCGGCTGCGGCCTGGGCGACGACGACAAGGGCGGCAAGAGCGGCAGCGACCTGGAGGTCGTGGTCAACCCCGAGGCCGCCGCGACCGGCGTCCCGGTGCCGGAGCGGCGCTTCTTCTCCGAGGACTCGCCCTGGAACACCCGGATCGACAACAAGCCGGTCGACCCGCGGTCCACGCAGATGATCAACCTCGCCCGCGAGCGGGTCGGCGTCGTGCAGAGCATCGACGGCGTCAACTACTACCCCGACCGCCGGGTCGTGAACAAGGGCCTCTACATCAACACCGAGCGCTGGACGACCGCGGTCGTGGCCGGCGGCACCCCGACCAAGCTGGTCTGCCGCCAGATCGTCTGCGGTGACGGCGAGAAGACCCAGGTCCTCAACATCCCCTCGGACGTCGACCCCGACCCGCGGTACGACGGGTGGATGACGGTCTTCGACGTCAGCCAGCCGGTCGCCTACGACCTGTGGCGCGCGCGTCGCGAGGACGACGGCACCATCTCCTACAACTTCATGCGCAAGTGGGACCTCAACGGTCCCGGCTACCAGGCGCCGCAGATGAGCAGCGCCCGCGGTTCGGGCCTGCCGCTCTTCGCGGGCCTGATCCGGCCCAACGAGCTGCGCGCCGGCCTGATCAACCACGCGCTGGCGATCAGCGTGCCCGGTCCCGCGCAGGGCGTCTTCGTCCAGCCGGCCTCGGCCACCGACGGCAACGGCCGCGTGAGCTCGCTGCCCGAGGGCGCGCGGATCCGGCTCAAGGCCAACGTGACCGTGCCCCGGCCGGTCGACCCGATCACCAAGAAGCCGATCCGGATGACCGCCCAGCAGAAGCGGATGTCCGACGCGATCGTCGCCGCCCTGCGCACGTACGGCGCGATCGTCGTCGACCGGGCGGCGGTGCCGACGCTCTACGCCCAGCGTGACGTCACCAGCGCCATGATCGCGGGCACCGAGCTGCTCGGCCTCCACATGGAGGACTTCGAGGTCATCAAGCTCGGCCACAAGTACCAGTTCCCGCCGGAGAACGAGAGCGACCTCGGCGCGCTGACGACCGACTCCTCGTCGAGCCCCTCCGCGAACCCCTCCGCCAGCACCGATGCGCAGGGAGCCGACCAGTGAGCATCCAGACCCTTCGCGGCCGCCGTGGCGCCGCGCTCGCCCTCGTGCTCGCGGCCGCGCTCGCGCTGCCCGCCTGCTCGAGCGACGACACCGCCTCCGGCAACCCGGGCGCCGACGCCCAGGCCCGCGACGAGAGCGCCCAGCAGCAGCAGGCGCAGCAGGTCGCCCAGGCCAACGCGGCGCTGCCCGAGCGGCCGTCCGGCCAGGTCGACATCGACGGCACCAACTCGCTGTCCCTGACGCGCCGCGAGGTCAACGCCTACCAGGCCACGGGCACCAACACCGTCGTCAACCTCGGCGAGAACGGCGAGGACCGCGCGTTCCAGGAGCTGTGCTCCGGGAAGATCGACCTGGTCAGCTCGATGCGCCCGATCAGCCGCAAGGAGTGGGACGCCTGCCAGGCGGTCGGCCTCGACGTGGTCCAGTTCCAGATCGCCTCGGACGCCGTCGTCATCGCGATCGCCTCCGAGACCGACGTGGGCGGCGACTGCCTCACCACCGACCAGGTCCAGGAGATCTGGCGGGCCGGCTCGCCGGTCACCAACTGGAGCCAGGTCGGCTTCGACGACATCCCGCTCAAGGTCGGCGGCCCCCTGCTGACCTCGAACGACTTCGACGTCTTCGGCAAGTCCGTGCTGGGCTCCCTGGCACCCGCGCTGACCGACGTGCGGTCCGACTACTTCACCTACAAGAACTTCGACGAGGCCCGCACCTTCCTCAACGGCGGCTCGAAGCGGATCCGCCTCGCGCTCACCTACCCCGAGCGCGCTCGTGAGCGCGGCCAGTGGCGATCGGCGGTCGTCTCGCAGAAGCAGGTCTACATCGACGCCCGCAACGAGCTCCGGGCCGCGCTCGCCAACCGGGCGAAGGGCTACCGCGACCAGCGCAGCGCCGCCGACCAGGCCAAGGACGAGGCGCGCGTCCAGGCGGCGTACGTCGCCCGCACCAAGGCGCGGCTGAAGCTCGAGCGCTACCAGCAGAACCTCCGCGCCGCCGAGAAGCAGCTCAGCATCGCGACCAAGGCCAAGCGGTACGCCGACGCCACCCTGGGCCACGTGATCTACGCGCGCTTCAGCGACTACGAGGTCTTCGAGGACCAGCTGCGGCCGTTCGAGATCACCGAGCCCGACGGGCACCGCAACTGCGTGTTCCCGAGCCAGCAGACCATCACCAACGGTGACTACCCGTTCGCCTCCCAGGTGCTGCTCACGACCACCACCCGGTCGCTGAACCGCAAGGAGGTCCAGGACTTCATCCGGCACTACCTCAACGCCGCCCAGGAGTCCGCTGCCACCGCCCACCTGGTGGCGCTGCCCGACGAGACGCTGCGGGCCGAGCTCGCCTGGCTCGACGGCAGCCGGGAGCCGGTGCTGGTGGTGCCGGACGAGGACGGCCAGATCTCCGCGAACGCTACGGAGACGCCGACCCCGACCGCCGAGTCGACGGTGCAGCAGCCGGCCCGATGACCCCACGCCTGACCCGTCTCCTCGCCCTCGTGGTGCCGGTCGTGCTCTGCGGCACGCTCGCCGCCGTGGCACCGACGTACGCCGGTGCCGCCCGGAAGGCGTCGGTCGACGAGCGTCGGTCGGTCACGGTCAAGTGGGACGCCCAGAAGCACAGGAAGCGGACGAAGGTCTACCAGAAGTCCGCGGACGTGCCCGGGATCGGCTCTGTCGACCTGGTCTGCCAGCCCAAGAGCACGATGATCCGGCTCGCCGCGAACGACCGCGACAACGAGACGCAGATGTGGCTGGCGAAGTTCGAGACCAAGGACGGCAGCAACCGGGTCGCGGTCAAGAACGTGCGGATCTACCGCTACGCCACCGCCGCCGACGACGGCACCGGCGGCACGGGGCGGCGCGCGCACGAGGGCCTCAACCAGAAGTCGCCGATCGAGGACTACGCCAACGGCTCGGCCGTCGGCGTGATCAGCCAGCGCCCGGGCCGCGACCGCAACGGCGGCGGCACGATGAGCACGCCGGCGACCGCCTTCAAGCTGAGCTGGTACTGGGAGCGCTTCGCCTACCCGGGCTACCAGTTCTGCAAGATGAAGCTCACGCTGCTCACGAACACCGACCAGCAGTTCGGGCTGAGCTGGCACGGCAACGACGAGGCGGCGACGGCATCGACCTCCACCAGCGACATCGCCGGCTTCGGGCAGGTCGACCTCACCTGCGAGCCGGGCAAGAACGCCGACCAGACGGTCGCCTTCCGGCCCGACGTGGCCGACTCCTCGCTCGAGTACGACCTGATCCAGGGCGAGGGGTCGACGGACGACCCGGACGTCTACGACCACGTCGAGGGCCCCGACTACGACCCGGTCACCGGTCTGGTCGGCCCGATCGACCTGCCGCGCAACGGCATGATGCGGCTCGAGTGGACGGTCGGCGGGGTCACCAAGACGTGGATGCTGTCGTCGTACATGGTGGTCAACAACGACGCGAAGCCGTGGCTCAACGTGTGCGAGGTGGCGGCGGCCCCGCTGCCCTGAGCCCTTCCCGGACGATCTCCAGGACGGATACGGCGCCGGACTCGACGTCGGCGATCGGGACCCACGCGACGGCGTCGGTGGTGCCGTCCACCTCGGCCAGCTCGGGCTCGGCGGCGTCCTCGATGGTGACCTCGAAGACCAGGCCGACCGCATGGAAGTCCTCGTAGCGCCCCGACGGCGCCGTACCGCTGAAGTGCTCGTCGTGCACGGCCACCAGCTCGCCGACGCCACCGTCGAGGCCGCACTCCTCGCGCAGCTCCCGCAGCACCGCCGAGCGCGGCGCCTCGCCGTGGGCGACTCCGCCGCCCGGCAGCGTCCACGAGCCGGTGTGGAAGCCGCGCGCCGAGATCCGGGTCAGCAGCACCGCGTCGTCGCGCCGCACGAGCGCGTAGGCACCGAGCCGCTGGTGGCGGAAGGGCCGGTGCTCGGCGAGCGCCTCGAGCACCATCGGGGCAACCGGGACGGTCCCGTCGAGCACCCCGGCGACCGGGTGCCAGGACGCCTCGACGGTCGACCCGCCGACCTCGACGACCCGCGGCTCGGGCGCGTCGATCGGCACCCATCCCTCGTAGACGATGCGCAGCGCGTGGGCATCGACCCGGCGGCCGTCGCGCCAGACGCCGGGCAGGTGGGCCGAGTAGACCCGTGCGGTCTCGCCGACCACCGCGTCGAGACCGGTCTCCTCGTGGACCTCGCGGACCACCGCGTCCCGCGGGTCCTCACCGTGGTCGAGCCCGCCACCGGGGAGCGTCCAGAGCTCGTCGGGGCTGATCCGCGGCGCGAGCCGGCTGAGCAGGATCTGCCCCTCGCGCAGGATCACGGCGTACGCCGCGACCCGCTGCCGCTTGGGGTAGCCCGACATCGGTGCCATCAGGCGAAGGGCGGCCGGTGGTCGCGGGCGATCGAGCGGCGGCCGGCCCAGCGCCACACGCGAGCGGCCCGGTCGCGGTCCTCGTCGGTGACCAGGTTGCCCATCCAGCGCAGCGCCAGGGTCATCAGCCAGTCCGAGCGCATGCCAGCCGGCCCGAGCGTGGCCACGACCTTCGGCCGCGTGGCGATGCCGGCGAGTCGGCGAGCGATCGAGAAGGCCTCGCCGTAGTGGTCGACCAGGATCGAGCGCCAGGTCTCCCCCAGCGGGCCGCCGTCGGCGATCAGCTCGGCGACCAGGCGTCCGGTCTCCAGGCCGTAGTCGATCCCCTCACCGTTGAGCGGGTTGACGCACGCGGCGGCATCGCCGATCAGCGCCCAGTTGTCGCCGGCCACGTGCGAGACGGCGCCGCCCATCGGCAGCAGCGCCGACGTGGGCTGCCGCAGCGGGCCGGACAGGCCGAACTCGGCCCCGATGGTGTCGGCGTAGGTCTGCATGAGTGGCTTGATCGCCACCTCGGCCGGCCGCTTCTCGGTGGCCAGCGTCCCGGCGCCCAGGTTGACCGAGCCGTTGCCGAGCGGGAAGACCCAGCCGTAGCCGCTGACGAGCTCGCCCTGCTCGTCGCGGAGCTCGAGGTGCGAGCTGATCCAGGGGTCGTCGGACCGGGTGGAGTCGACGTACGACCGGCCCGCGACGGCGTACACCGTGTCGCGGTGCCACTCGCGGCCGAGCACCTTGCCGAGGGGGCTGCGCACGCCGTCGGCGACGACGAGGCGGCGGCAGCCGATCTCGACCGGACCGGACCCGGTGCGGAAGACCACGGCCTCGACGCGGCTGCCGGCCATCCGGACGTCGGTGGCGCGGAGGCCGTCGACGGCCAGCGCACCGGACTTGATCGCGGTGGTGCGCAGGTGGTCGTCGAGCTCGGTCCGGGCCACCGCGGAGCCCCATCCCGGCAGCGAGCCACCGGGCACCGCCCAGGGCAGGTGCAGCGTCTGCCCGAAGCCGTGGGCGCGCAGACCCTTGCTCACGGTGTGGGCCCGCAGCCAGTCCTCGAGCCCGAGCCGCTGGAGCTCGCCGATCGCGCGGGGCGTCAGGCCGTCCCCGCACGTCTTGTCGCGCGGGAAGACCGCCGCGTCCGCGAGCACCACGTCCACCCCGGCGCGGGCCAGCCACGCTGCGGCCGCCGACCCCGCGGGGCCGGCGCCCACGACGAGGACGTCGGTCTGCGCGGGGGTGCTCACGGCGGCATTCTCGCAGGCCGGGGCCGCGCGCCCCGACACGGGCCGAGCCGGCGCCCCCCTGGTGGAGGACGCCGGCTCAGTCGTGAGGTGCTGCGTCAGGAGACGACCAGGTCGACGACCGTGCTCCAGGTGGTGCCGTCGTCGCCGCTCACCTGCACGTGGTACGTGCCGGCGGTGAGGTCGGCGGCGAGGTTCGCCGAGGCCGAGGTGGCGGAGGCCGCACCGGTGACGGTGACGACGGTGCCGTCGGCCGCGGCGTCGCCGTCGGCGTAGTAGCGGACCTTCTGACCGACCGCGAGGTCGGTGCCGGTGAGGGTCAGCACGGCCGGGTCGGGGTCGACCGCGGCGTCGAAGGAGACCTCGGTGAGCGCCGGCGGGGTCGCCACCGGGGTGTCGTCGCCGCCGTCGCCGGTGTCGTCGGTGACGACCTCGCCGTCGGTGACGGTGAAGGTGTAGGTCGCGGCCGTGGTGTTCCAGGTCGAGGCCTTGAGGGTGTAGTCACCGTCGGCGAGCTTCGGGAGCTTCACGGTGGCTCCGGTCGAGGAGGTCACCGCGGTGACCGAGCCCTTGACGTCCTTGCCCGACAGGGTGAGGACCACGGTCTTCAGACCGATCAGGTTGGTACCGGTCAGCGTCGCCGCGCCACCCTTGGTGACGTCCGCGGGGAACTCCACCGCGGTCACCGTCGGGGCCGGGGAGGCCTTCCGCTCGATCGTGAACTCCACGGTCTTGGCGAACTTCGTCGACAGCGTCACGGTGGCCTCGGCCGCAGCCGTGCCCTTCGGGATCGTGACCAGCGCCTTGGTGGTGTCGCCCTTGACCGCCTTCACGGTCACCTTCTCCGCCTTGGCCTGACCGTCGTAGGTCAGCGTCCCCGACGCGAGCTGGTTCAGGTTCGTGCCGGTCACCGTCACCGTCGTCGGCGCCTCGGTCACCGCGTACGCCACACCGTCCTGGTCCTCGTCCAGCTCCGGCTGGATCGCGGTGTAGGTCACGTACCCCACGTACGACGAGCCGCGCTTGTCCGCGACCACCACGTCCTGCGGGCCGACCAGACCGGCCGGGAAGGAGAACGCCAGCTCGGTCTTGGCGTCGTTCAGGGTCGCCTTGACCTTCTTGCCGCCCACGACCACCGAGGTGCTCTTGGCGTCGAAGCCCGAGCCGACGATCTTGACCGAGTCACCGGTCAGACCGGCCTCGGCCGTCGGCGCGAACCCGTCCAGGTCCTCCTGGTCGGTCGTCACCACGGGCGCCGGGGACACGAAGGTGTACTTCGGGCCCTTGACCGCGTCACCCACGAACACGCTGACCGCCAGCAGGCTCTCCGAGCCAGCAGGGACCTCGACCTCGAGCACGTCCTCCGACAGCGCGGTCACGTCCTCGGCCGGAACCTCGACGCTACCGTCGACGAACGCGCCCTTCTTCAGCACACCGAACGTCACGGTCTTGCCGACCCACCCGGTCGACGCCGCCGGCGACGGGTCGCCACCCGTGTCGCCACCCGTGTCGCCACCCGTGTCGCCACCCGTGTCCCCACCCGTGTCCCCACCCGTGTCCCCGCCGGTGTCCCCGCCGGTGTCGCCACCGGTGTCCTCGGGCGCCGCGGTCGCGAGCTTCGTGCCCTGGATCAGGACCGTGTTGCCACCGGCAACCGGACCCGAAGCGGTCGAGAGACGCTTGACGACCGCCACCGGCGCCTCAGCACGCTGCGGCGCGTGCACAGCCGCAGCGGCCAGCGAGTGACGGGCGATGGTCGGGACGCCCGGCGCCGCCTGCGCGGCCGGCGTCGTGGTCAGAAAGGTCGCGCCAAGCGCGATACCCGCGAGAACGGCCGCCATCCGTGGCGTCCGATTCCGGTGGACAGACATGAGAGCTCCTGCTGGGTCTGTGAGGTGCCGCCGAGATGGACGACACCCACCCGATCGGCTGCAGGAGCCCACATCTGAGCGCTACCGATAGGCGCGATGCGTCAGCAGGTGGACGTGCCGGTTGCGGCACCCGGTGGTCGGGTGCGCGACGTACTGCGAGCGGGTCTCGTCGGGCAGGTACACCCGGAAGCCGTCGACGTGGGCCCGGCGACACCGGCCGGCGTACGGACCCCACGACGTCTCGACGACCCGACTGCGCACCCGCTCCCCCGGCTGCACCGTGGTCCGTGGCTCGGGTCCACGGGTACGGGTCGCGGCCGCGCCGATCTGCGTCCCGTCGCCGTGCCCGACGTAGGACAGGCCGCCGTACCCGCGGATCCAGCAGGCGGTGTCGGAGACGTTGTGCAGGGCGATCCGGCCGTAGGTGTGGCTCGTCGCGCCGTCCCCGCCGTGGTACGACGCCACCAGCTCGGCGTTGGTGCACTCGGGGACCCCGGTCCGCGCCTGGGCCGGGCCCGCCCAGAGTCCGGCTGCCAGCAGAGCGAGCACGAGGCCCGCGAAGACGTTCTTGATCATGCTGGTGGGACGCGACCGCAGGCGGGCGGGTTGCCGGAAATGCGCCGAGGCGGCGCCGGTCCCGTGGACCGACGCCGCCTCGGCGGGTGACTCAGTTCTGGTACGACCCGAAGTCGAAGTCGTCGAGGGCGACGGCCTGACCGGTGCCCCCACCGAACTCGTAGTCGTAGGAGTCGTAACCGGTGACCGAGTAGGCGGCGGCGCGCGCCTCCTCGGTGGGCTCCACCCGGATGTTGCGGTACCGCTCGAGGCCGGTACCCGCCGGGATCAGCTTGCCGATGATCACGTTCTCCTTCAGCCCGCGCAGCGAGTCCGAGCGACCGTGGATCGCCGCGTCGGTGAGGACGCGGGTGGTCTCCTGGAAGGAGGCCGCCGAGAGCCACGACTCGGTCGCCAGCGAGGCCTTGGTGATGCCCATGAGGACCGGGCGACCCGAGGCCGGCTTGCCGCCCTCGGACACCACGCGCCGGTTCTCCTCCTCGAACCGCACCCGGTCGACCAGGTCGGACGGGAGCAGGTTGGTGTCACCGGACTCGATCACCGTGATCCGGCGCAGCATCTGCCGCACGATGATCTCGATGTGCTTGTCGTGGATCGACACACCCTGCGAGCGGTAGACCTGCTGGACCTCGTCCACCAGGTGCTCCTGGGCCCGGCGGACACCCAGGATCCGCAGGACGTCCTGCGGGTCGGGGGTACCGACGGTGAGCATCTGGCCGACCTCGATGTGGTCGCCGTCCGCGACGAGCAGACGCGAGCGCTTCGAGACGGGGTACTCCTGGACCTCGGAGCCGTCGTCCGGCGTGATCAGGATCTTGCGCGCCTTGTCGGTCTCGTCGATCTCCACCCGGCCGGAGGCCTCGGAGATCGGCGAGCGACCCTTCGGGGAGCGGGCCTCGAAGAGCTCGACCACACGCGGGAGACCCTGCGTGATGTCGTCGGCCGACGCCACACCACCGGTGTGGAAGGTACGCATGGTCAGCTGCGTGCCGGGCTCACCGATCGACTGGGCGGCGATGATGCCGACCGCCTCGCCGATGTCGACGAGCTTGCCGGTGGCCAGCGAGCGGCCGTAGCACTTCGCGCAGGTACCGGTGCGAGCGTCGCAGGTCAGCACGGAGCGGACCTTGACCTCCTCGATGCCGGCCGCGACCAGCTCACCGATCTTGACGTCGCCGAGGTCCTCGCCGGCGGCGGCGAGCACCTCGCCGGTCTCCGGGTGGACGATCTCGGTCGCCGCCGAGCGGGCGTACGCCGCGGTCTCGGCGTTCTCCGCCTTGACCACGGTGCCGTCCTCACGGCGCTCACCGATCCGCTTGGGCAGACCGCGCTCGGTGCCACAGTCGTCCTCGCGGATGATGACGTCCTGCGAGACGTCCACCAGACGACGGGTCAGGTAGCCCGAGTCGGCGGTCCGCAGGGCGGTGTCCGCCAGGCCCTTGCGGGCACCGTGCGTCGCGATGAAGTACTCGAGGACGGTCAGGCCCTCACGGAAGTTGGACTTGATCGGGCGCGGGATGATCTCGCCCTTCGGGTTGGCCACGAGGCCACGCATCGCCGCGACCTGCCGGATCTGGTTCATGTTTCCGGAGGCACCCGACTCGACCATCATGTAGATCGGGTTGGCGCGGTCGAACGTCGTCTCCATCGCCTTGCCGACCTCGTTGGCCGCCTGGGTCCAGATCTCGATGAGCTCCTGGCGGCGCTCCTCGTCGGTGACCAGACCACGCTCGAACTGCTTCTGGACCTTGGCCGCCTGGGCCTCGTAGCCCGAGAGGATCTCGACCTTCTGGCCAGGCGTGGTCACGTCGTCGATCGAGACCGTGACGCCCGAGAAGGTGGCCCAGCGGAAGCCGGTGTCCTTCAGCGCGTCCAGCGACGCGGCGACCTCGACCTTGGTGTAGCGCTCGGCCAGGTCGTTGACGATCGCGCCGAGGGCCTTCTTGCCGACCTCGTAGTTGACGTACGGGTAGTCGGCCGGCAGGGCGTCGTTGAAGATCGCTCGACCCAGCGTGGTCTCGAGCGTGATCGTCTGACCGGCCTCGATGTCCTCGCCCAGCTCCAGCGGCGGGACCACGTCCGTGAACCGGATCTTGACCGGCGACTGCAGCGTGATCTCGCCACGGTCGAAGGCCATGATCGCCTCGGCCTGGGACGCGAACGCGCGGCCCTCACCGGGCTGGTTCGGCCGCTCGGTCGTCAGGAAGAACAGGCCGATGATCATGTCCTGGGTCGGCATGGTCACCGGACGGCCGTCCGACGGCTTGAGGATGTTGTTGGTCGACAGCATCAGGATCCGGGCCTCGGCCTGGGCCTCGGCCGACAGCGGCAGGTGCACCGCCATCTGGTCACCGTCGAAGTCGGCGTTGAACGCCGAGCAGACGAGCGGGTGGATCTGGATGGCCTTGCCCTCGATCAGCTGCGGCTCGAAGGCCTGGATGCCGAGGCGGTGCAGCGTGGGTGCACGGTTGAGCAGCACCGGGTGCTCGGTGATGACCTCTTCGAGGACGTCCCACACGACCGGGCGGGCACGCTCGACCATCCGCTTGGCGGACTTGATGTTCTGCGCGTGCGACAGGTCGACGAGACGCTTCATCACGAACGGCTTGAAGAGCTCGAGCGCCATCTGCTTCGGCAGACCGCACTGGTGCAGCTTGAGCTGCGGGCCGGACACGATGACCGAACGGCCGGAGTAGTCGACGCGCTTGCCGAGGAGGTTCTGGCGGAAGCGACCCTGCTTGCCCTTGAGCATGTCGGAGAGCGACTTCAGCGGCCGGTTGCCCGGGCCGGTGACGGGGCGACCACGACGGCCGTTGTCGAACAGCGAGTCGACGGCCTCCTGGAGCATCCGCTTCTCGTTGTTGACGATGATCTCCGGCGCACCGAGGTCGAGCAGGCGCTTGAGCCGGTTGTTCCGGTTGATCACGCGGCGGTACAGGTCGTTGAGGTCGGAGGTCGCGAAGCGGCCACCGTCGAGCTGCACCATCGGGCGCAGGTCCGGCGGGATGACCGGGACGGCGTCCAGCACCATGCCCTGCGGCTTGTTGCCGGTCTTGCGGAAGGCGTCGACGACCTTGAGGCGCTTGAGGGCGCGGACCTTGCGCTGGCCCTTGCCATTGGCGATGGTGTCGCGCAGCGACTCCACCTCCGCCTCGACGTCGAAGCTCTCGAGGCGCTTCTGGATCGCCGTGGCGCCCATGTAGCCCTCGAAGTACTTGCCGAACCAGTTCTTCATCTCGCGGTAGAGCATCTCGTCGCCCATGAGGTCCTGGACCTTGAGCGACTTGAAGGTGTTCCACACCTCGTCGAGGCGCGCGACCTCGGCCTCACCGCGCTTGCGGATCTGGGCCATCTCGCGCTCCGCGCCGTCCTTGACCTTGCGGCGCTGGTCGGCCTTGGCACCCTCGGCCTCGAGGGCCGCGAGGTCCTCCTCCAGCTTGGCGGCACGGTCGTTGAGCGCCGTGTCCATCCGGCCGGTGAGGCGGTCGCGCTCCAGCCCGACCTTGCCCTCGAGGGAGGACAGGTCGCGGTGGCGGGCGTCCTCGTCGACGCTCGTGATCATGTACGCCGCGAAGTAGATGACCTTCTCGAGGTCCTTCGGGGCGAGGTCGAGCAGGTAGCCCAGCCGGCTCGGGACACCCTTGAAGTACCAGATGTGGGTGACCGGGGCGGCGAGCTCGATGTGGCCCATGCGCTCACGGCGCACCTTGGACCGGGTCACCTCGACGCCGCAGCGCTCGCAGATGATGCCCTTGAAGCGCACGCGCTTGTACTTGCCGCAGTAGCACTCCCAGTCCCGGGTGGGACCGAAGATCTTCTCGCAGAAGAGGCCGTCACGCTCGGGCTTGAGCGTGCGGTAGTTGATGGTCTCCGGCTTCTTGACCTCGCCGTGGCTCCACGTGCGGATGTCGTCCGCGGTGGCCAGGCCGATCTGAAGCTGGTCGAAGAAGTTCACGTCGAGCACGGTGGCTGCAACCCTTCGGTAGTTCTAGGAAAAGTGAAGTAAGGGGGGCGGAGGCGGGGGGGGGGGGGGGGGGCCCCCCCCCCCCCCCCCCCCCCCCCCCCCCGGGGGGGGGGCGGCGGGGGGGGGGCCCCCCCCCCCCCGCGG
>NZ_JAIQZJ010000014.1 GCF_020073815.1 Nocardioides mangrovi | reverse complement strand
GCCCCCACCCCGTCTTACTTTCTGTTCAGTGGTCGGGGGGGGGGGGGGGGGGGGGCCCGCCCCCCCCCCCCCCCGCGACTCACACCTCTTCGACCGAGCTGGGCTCGCGACGGGACAGGTCGATGCCGAGCTCCTCGGCGGCGCGGAAGACGTCCTCCTCCGCGTCACGGAGCTCGATCTGCGAGCCGTCCTGGCTGAGCACCTCGACGTTCAGGCAGAGCGACTGCATCTCCTTGACGAGCACCTTGAACGACTCGGGGATGCCCGAGTCGGGGATGTTCTCGCCCTTCACGATCGCCTCGTAGACCTTGACGCGTCCGGGGACGTCGTCGGACTTGATCGTCAGCAGCTCCTGGAGGGCGTAGGCGGCGCCGTACGCCTCCATCGCCCAGACCTCCATCTCGCCGAACCGCTGGCCACCGAACTGGGCCTTACCGCCCAGCGGCTGCTGCGTGATCATCGAGTAGGGGCCGGTGCTGCGGGCGTGGATCTTGTCGTCCACGAGGTGGTGCAGCTTGAGGATGTACATGTAGCCGACCGAGACCGGGTCCGGGAACGGCTCGCCGGAGCGGCCGTCGAACAGGTCGGCCTTGCCGGTCTCGTTGATCATCCGCACGCCGTCGCGGTTGGGGATCGTCGCACCGAGCAGGCCGGTGATCTCGTCCTCGCGGGCGCCGTCGAAGACCGGGGTCGCGACCCGGGTGTTCGGCTCGGCCTTGTCCGCGTGGATCTTGATCAGGCGCTGCTTCCAGTCCGAGTCCTTGGCGTCGTCGGAGAGGTTGAGGTCCCAGCCCTGCTTCGCCAGCCAGCCCAGGTGGAGCTCGAGGATCTGGCCGATGTTCATCCGCCGCGGGACACCCAGCGGGTTGAGGATCACGTCGACCGGGGTGCCGTCCTCCATGAACGGCATGTCCTCGATCGGTAGGATCTTCGCGATGACGCCCTTGTTGCCGTGGCGACCGGCGAGCTTGTCGCCCACCGAGATCTTGCGCTTCTGGGCGACGTAGACGCGGACCAGCTGGTTGACGCCCGGGGGCAGCTCGTCGCCGTCCTCGCGGTCGAAGACCCGGACGCCGATGACCGTGCCGGACTCACCGTGCGGGACCTTCATCGAGGTGTCGCGCACCTCGCGCGCCTTCTCACCGAAGATCGCGCGGAGCAGGCGCTCCTCGGGGGTCAGCTCGGTCTCGCCCTTCGGGGTGACCTTGCCGACCAGGACGTCGCCGGTGTTGACCTCGGCACCGATGCGGATGATGCCGCGCTCGTCGAGGTCGGCCAGCATCTCCTCGGAGACGTTCGGGATGTCCCGGGTGATCTCCTCGGGGCCGAGCTTGGTGTCGCGGGCGTCGACCTCGTGCTCCTCGATGTGGATCGAGGTGAGGATGTCCTCCTGCACCAGGCGCTGGCTGAGGATGATCGCGTCCTCGTAGTTGTGGCCCTGCCACGGCATGAACGCCACCAGCAGGTTGGTGCCCAGCGCCATCTCGGCGTCGTCGGTGCAGGGACCGTCGGCGATCGGCGAGCCGATCTCGACCCGGTCACCCTCGGAGACCAGCGGGCGCTGGTTGATGCAGGTGCCCTGGTTGGAGCGGCGGAACTTCGACAGCTTGTACGTCGAGTAGGACCCGTCGTCGTTCATCGTCTCGATGACGTCGGCGGAGACCTCCTTGACGACGCCGGCGGCGGACGCGGTGACCACGTCACCGGCGTCGACCGCGGCGCGGTACTCGATGCCGGTGCCGACCAGCGGCGCGTCGCTCTTGATGAGCGGCACGGCCTGGCGCTGCATGTTGGCACCCATGAGCGCGCGGTTGGCGTCGTCGTGCTCGAGGAACGGGATCAACGCGGTCGCGACCGACACCATCTGGCGCGGCGAGACGTCCATGTAGTCGACCTCGTCGGCCGGCACCTCGGAGACCTCGCCGTCGCGCTGGCGGACCAGCACCCGCTCCTCGACGAACCGGCCCTTGTCGTCGAGCGCGGCGTTGGCCTGCGCGATGACGTAGCGGTCCTCGTCGTCGGCGGTCAGGTAGTCGATCTTGTCGGTGACCTTGCCCTTCTCGACCTTCCGGTACGGCGTCTCGACGAACCCGAACGGGTTGATCCGACCGTAGGAGGCGAGCGAGCCGATCAGGCCGATGTTCGGGCCTTCCGGCGTCTCGATCGGGCACATGCGGCCGTAGTGCGACGGGTGGACGTCACGGACCTCCATGCCGGCGCGGTCGCGGGACAGACCACCGGGGCCGAGGGCCGAGAGACGACGCTTGTGCGTCAGGCCCGCGATCGGGTTGGTCTGGTCCATGAACTGCGAGAGCTGGGAGGTGCCGAAGAACTCCTTCAGCGCCGCCACGACCGGACGGATGTTGATGAGGGACTGCGGCGTGATCGCCTCGACGTCCTGGGTCGTCATCCGCTCGCGGACCACGCGCTCCATGCGGGCCAGGCCGGTGCGGAGCTGGTTCTGGATCAGCTCGCCCACGGTCCGCATGCGGCGGTTGCCGAAGTGGTCGATGTCGTCGGCCGAGATGTCGAGGGTGCCCTGGGGCGCCTCGACCTGCTCGCGGCCGTCGTGCAGCGCCACGATGTAGCGGATGGCGGCGACGACGTCGTCGACGGTCAGCGTCTGCTGGTCGAACGCCTCGGTGAGGCCCAGCTTCTTGTTGACCTTGTAGCGACCGACCTTGGCGAGGTCGTAGCGCTTGGGGTTGAAGTAGTAGTTGTTCAGCAGCGTCTGCGCGGCCTCACGCGTCGGCGGCTCGCCCGGACGGAGCTTGCGGTAGATGTCGAGCAGCGCCTCGTCCTGGTTCTGGGTGTGGTCCTTCTCCAGGGTGAGCATCATCGACTCGTACTCGCCGAACTCCTCGCGGATCTGCTCGTTGGTCCAGCCGAGGGCCTTGAGCAGCACCGTGACGTTCTGCTTGCGCTTGCGGTCGAGGCGGACGCCGACCATGTCGCGCTTGTCGATCTCGAACTCCAGCCAGGCGCCCCGCGACGGGATCAGCTTGGCGGTGTAGATGTCCTTGTCGGACGTCTTGTCGGCGGTGCGCTCGAAGTAGACGCCCGGCGACCGGACGAGCTGCGAGACGACGACGCGCTCGGTGCCGTTGATGATGAAGGTGCCCTTGTCGGTCATGAGCGGGAAGTCGCCCATGAAGACCGTCTGGCCCTTGATCTCACCGGTGTCGTTGTTGGTGAACTCGGCGGAGACGTAGAGCGGGGCGGAGTAGGTGAAGTCCTTCTCCTTGCACTCGTCCACGGAGTACTTCGGGTCGTAGAAGACCGGGTTCTCGAACGAGAGCGACATGGTCTCGGAGAAGTCCTCGATCGGGGAGATCTCCTCGAAGATCTCGGTCAGACCGGACTTCTGGGAGACGTCCTCGCCAGCCTCCAGGCGACGCTGCACGTCGGCCTGCCAGACCTCGTTGCCGACCAGCCAGTCGAAGCTGTCGGTCTGGAGAGAGAGGAGCTTGGGGACTTCGAGGGGTTCGGTGATCTTTGCGAAAGAGATGCGGCGGGAGTTACCAGAGCTGGTGCGCGCGGCCAAGAGGTGTCCTTCGACGATGACGCTGGAGATCGGCGTCGGCCCACCACAACCACAGCCACCGGGCAGGCTGGAGAGCATTTGAGGGCAGACGCAAAGAACTAGGCTACCCCACGCACGCGCGCGTCACAAACCCCGATCTCAGGCCTCGGAGCCGTTCTGGCGACGATCATGAACGCCGGAGCCGGTCAGGTCAAGCAGAACCGCACAGGATCAGGTGTCCATTCCCGCGACGAGCCAGTCGCCGTCGACCTTCTGCATGGTCACGGTGACCCAGTTCTTGTAGACGACCGGCTGCTTGCTCGCCTTGTTGGTGCGGGTCTGGTTGACCAGCACGAAGACCTGCACCCGGTCGTCGCCGGACCGCACGATCCCGGACCGGAGCGCCTCGGCCTTGAGCACGGTGCCGGTCGACGGGGCGTTCTGCGCGATCACCCCGTCGAAGAGCTTGTCGTACTGCTCCTGGTAGTCGCCGGTGAGGTAGGGCTCGGCAGCGGCCTTGGACTCGTCGAGGTGCTTGGCGTCGTAGGACAGGACCGGCCCGACCGCCCGCTCGGCCGCCGCGCGGGCGGCCTCGGTGCCGTCCTCGACGGAGCGGTCCGAGGGCTGTGTGGCCGCCACCGCGACCGCCGCGCCGGCGACGACGAGGGTCAGCGCGGCCACCGTGGCGAGCACCCAGCCCGGCACGCCGGGTCGACGGCGCGGAGCCGCGGCCGACACCGTCGGCGGGGTCGGCGGCGTCTCCCCCGCGGTGACCGGCGCCGGCTTCGGCTCCGGCTCCGGCGCGAGCTCGGCGTCGTACGCCGTCCGTGCCTGGGGGTCGAGCAGCACCTCGGCGGCCTGGTTGAGCACCGCGAAGCGTCGGTCGGTCGGGTCGAGGTCGGCGATCCGGGAGCGCCAGGCGGCGCGGATCTCGTCCGCGGATGCGTCCGGGGAGACGCCCAGCAGGTCGTACCAGCTCGGGGTCGGGGCGCTCACTGGCCGTCCCCCGATCCGCTGGAGACCGGGCTGTAGCCGTCGACCAGCCACTTCCCGTCGGTGTGGACCAGGTCGACCACCCACCGCAGCACGTCGGCCTCGGCGTCGACCCGCTTGTCGGCGTCGTTCGGGTGCTTCGGGTCGGGGTAGCTGGCGGTCAGGGTGGCGGCGACGATGACGGTCGCGGAGTCGGAGTCGATCGACTCGACGCCGGTGCCGAGGACCTTCGCGACCCGGCCGTAGCCGGCCCTGCCGACGAGCTGCTCGGCGACCGGCAGCCCGTCGCTCTCGAAGTCGCTGGCGAACTTCGGGGTGATCACGTCCTCGACCTGCTGCTGGTAGGTCGTGAGCTTGTCCTGGGCGTCGAGGTCGTTGGGGCCGAAGGTGTTGACGCGGAGCACGAACTGGTCGGTGCGGGACATCACGGCCTCGCGCTCGGACTGCGTCGCGTCGGCGGTGCCACGCCGGTCGGCGAGCAGCCAGACGAGCACCCCCGCGGACGCGAGCAGGGCGAGGACCAGCACGCCTAGCAGCGCGATCCGGAAGACGCCCGAACGGCGCTCCTCGGTCGGCGCGGTGACGACCGGTGCGGACTCGGTCACCTCCGGCTCGCGGTCAACGGCTGGAGATACAGCCACTTCCACCCCTCCTCTCCCAGGCTCTGCGGTGCCAGCGTTCCCGGCTGGGCCTCCGCTGAATCCACCTTCGACCCCCAGTGCAGCTTCCCGGTCTCCGGGTCGTACGACGCGACCGGGGCGCGGTAGGACGCACCGGCCCGGTCGAGGTTCTGGGGGCCGCGGGCGTTGCTCTCGGTGATCGGCTCGGTGCACCCGGCCTTGGTGTTCATCGGCCGGTTGCTGCCGTCGCTCGGCGGCCGCGTGTCGGTGCCCTCGTAGCCCTGGTGGCAGACCGGGTTGTTGGTCAGGATCAGGCCGAAGTGCGCGTCGTACAGGCCGGTGTCCGGCGACTTCGACACGACGGTGAAGCCGCCCTCGACGACGTACGGGTAGACCACCAGGATCTGCGCGATGCCGTCGAGGTGCTTGACGATGACGTCGCCGGTGGTGACCAGGTTGTTGATCAGGTCGGCGAGGTCGACGCGGTTGTCCTCGAGGAAGGTGCGCAGCTGGTTGGCGGTGGCGGAGCCCTCGTCGATCACCTGCCGCAGCGCCTTGTCCGAGCCCGCCAGGGAGCCGCTGAAGAGGCTCAGCTGGCTGGCGAAGTTGCGGATCGCGCTCGCCGAGTCGACCTGGGTGCGGAGCACGGTGTTGCTGTCGCGGATCAGCGAGGTCGTGACGTCGAAGTTCTTGTCCGCCTCCTTGATGAAGGCGTTGCCGGTGTCGATGATCCGTTGGAGGTCCTGCCCGGTGCCGCCGAAGGCCTTGCCGAGCTCCCCGACGGTCGTCGAGAGCGCCTGCCGGTCGACCGAGCTGACGGTGTCGGAGAGGTCGGCGAGGAACTTCTCGGTGGGCAGTGGGGTGCGGGTGTCGGCCATCGGGATCTGCGAGTCCTCGCCGAGGTACGGCGCGGAGTCGGTCTTGGGCTGGAGGTCGACGAACTGCTCGCCCACCGCCGACCGGTTGGCCACCACCGCGAGCGTGTCCGCGGGGATGTCCTGGTGGCTGTTGTCGATGTCGAGGTAGATGTCGACGCCGTCGTCGGTCAGCTCCATCTTCCCCACCTGGCCGACCTGGACGCCCCGGTAGGACACCTCGCCGCCCGCGAACATGCCGCCGGACTGCTGGAAGTGGGCGACCACGGTGTAGTGGTCGTCGAGGAAGACCCGGTCGAGCCGCGCGTAGCGGGCACCGACGTAGCTGACGCCGAGCAGCGTGATGGCCACGAAGATCAGCAGCTGGATGCGGGTGCGGCGGGTGATCATCGCTGGGTCACCATCCCCGGGACGAGGAGCTGGACGAGCGCCGGGTCGAAGGCGCGGCTGAGCTGGCCCATGGTCGGGCCGTGGCCCTGCTTCCCGGCGGCCTGCGTCTGGCCGGTGGCCGGACGGCCGAGGCCGAGCAGGTCACCGACGATCGGGACCTGGCCGAGGGCGTCACCGACCCCCGGCACGTCGGGCAGGCCGGGCAGCTGGTTGAGCGCCTGGCAGACGACGGTCTTGCTCGCCTTCTTCTTCAGGCACTTCTCCTTGAGCTTGTTGAGGCCCTGGACGGTCTTGAGCAGCTTGGTGCAGGGCTTGCTGGTGATGTCGCCGCTGCGGATGCACTTGGTGACCCGGTCGACCAGCTTGGTCGGGTCGAGGTCACCGGGCAGCAGGGTCGGCAGCTCGGTCGGCGCCCCGGTGACGCCGCCGGAGAGGTCGACGTCGAGCTCGATGGAGAGGTTGGTGTAGTCGCCCATGTGCAGGTTGCGGGCCACCTGCGGGTCCCGGCCCACGACCTCGTCGACGAACGGGTAGGTGAGGAAGACGTTGAACGACTTCACGAAGTCGTCGCCCGCGTTGCCGAGCTCGGTCAGCACCGGGTTGAGCTGGCGCAGCGACTCGATGGTGGCGTCCTTGGACGCGCTGATCACGCGGACCCCGACGTCGCCGAGGTGGTCGAGGGACTTGAGCATCTTGACCAGGTCGGCCCGCTGCTGGTCCAGCGAGGTCAGCGCGCTCGGCAGCTCGTCGAGGGCCGAGTCGATGGAGTCCTCCTGCTCGCGGGTGGACCGGGCGAGCCGGTTGACGGAGTCGATCGCGTCGACGATGTCCTGCTTGTGGTCGTCGAGCTGGGTCATGAAGTCGGCGATCTGGGTGAGCACCGACCGGGCGGCGTCCTCGTGCCCGTCGAGCGCCTTGTTGACCTCGTCTGCGATCGTCTTGAGCTGCGCGACGCCACCGCCGTTGAGGAGCAGGCTCAGCGCGCCGAGCACCTCCTCGACCTCCGGGTTGCGGCCCGTGCGGTCGAGCGGGATGTCGGCGCCGTCCGCGAGCGTGCCCTCCGGCGTCCCGTCGGTGGGCGGGGAGAGCGAGACGAACTTCTCGCCGAGCAGGCTGGTCTGCCGGATCTCGGCGATCGCGTTGGCCGGGAGGTCGACGTCCTTGCGCAGCTTCATCGTGACGGTGGCGTGCTCGCCGTCGAGGTCGACGTCGGTCACCTCACCCACGCTCACGTCGTTGACCTTCACCGTCGACTTCGGCACGAGGTCGAGCACGTCGTGGAACTCCGCGGTCACCGTGATCGGGTCGGAACCGACATCGGTGCCGCCCGGGAGCGGCAGCTTGTAGACGTCGAAGTCGCAGCCGGTGAGCAGCAGCGCACCGGCGAGCACGGCCACGAGGGCGCGGAGGAGCTTCGTGGGCGTCATCGGTCGTCCCCCTCCACGAGTCCGCCCAGGCTCGCGTCGAAGTTCGCCGGCGTCGCGGAGCCGCCCTTCTTCAGCGCGGCGGGCCGCGGCAGTGCCTGCTTGACGAGGTCGCACAGCGCGCCGGACGGGTCCTCCTCGCCGAGGACGGTGCACAGGAAGAGCGAGGGGTCGGACTGCACCTGGTCCACGACGTTGCCGAGGTTGGCGTTGGTGTCGAGGGTGCCGGCCTCCGGGTTGTAGGTGAGGGCCAGGTTGTTGAGCGCCAGCGGGGCGTTGTCGAGGATCTGGTCGAGCTCACCACGGCGCTTGACCAGCACCTTCGAGACCCGGTCGAGACCGGAGATGTTCTCGCCCAGGGCCTCCTTGTTCTCCTTCACGAACGAGGAGACCTGCCCGAGGGCGGTCGCCAGGTTCTTCAGCGACGCGGACAGCTCCTGCCGCTCGCCGGAGAGCATCGAGGACACGTCGGAGAGCGACTGGTTGAAGCGGCGGACGGTCTTGTCCTTCGTCGCGAGCGTGTTGATGAAGCCCTCGAGCTTGCGGGCGGACCCGAACAGCTCGTCCTTGTTGTCGTCGAGGGTCTGGCTCAGCTTGCCGAAGTCCTGGATGGTCTGGTGGAACTTCGCCCCCTGGCCGCCGAAGTTCTCCGCCGTGGTCTCGAGCAGGTCCGACAGGGCGCCGTCCTGGTTGGCGCCGGTCGGGCCGAGCGCGACGGTGAGGTCGTCGAGGCTGGTGTAGATCTGGTCGAGCTCGAGCGGGACGGCGGTCTTGTCCTCCGACAGGGTCGCGCCGTCGGCGAGCTGCTCGCCGCCCTGGTAGACGGGCGTGAGCTGGATGAAGCGGTCACCGACGATCGACGGCGCGACGATCGCCGCCTTGGCGTTCGCGGGGATCTTCACGTCCGCGTCGTAGGACATGGTCACCACGACGTCGGTCCCGGACGGGGTCACCGTGTCGACGTGGCCGATCGGGACGCCGAGCACGCGGACGTCGCTACCCTCGTAGACCGAGACGGTCCGCGGGAAGTGGGCGGTGAGGGTCTTGGTGTCGTCGCTGCGGAACATCGTGAACGCCGCCGCCACGAGGAGCAGCGCGATCACGGCCGGGACGACGACGCGCTTGAGGATCGCCATGTCAGCCACCCACCTGCGGGGCCGGAGGCATGTTCTGGATGTAGGTGTCGAACCACGGGCCGTTGCCGAGCGTGCTCGCGAAGACCCGGTAGAACGGCGCCATCAGCCGCAGGCTGTTGTCCAGGTTGTCCTCGTTCTTGTTGAGCACCTCGAGCACGTTGTGCAGGTGGTCGAGGGCGGGCTTGAGGTCGTCGCGGCTCTGCTCGATCAGGGTCGTCAGCTCCTGGGAGAGCCTGCTCGTGGAGACCAGCAGGTTGTGCACGGCGTCGCGCCGAGCGACGAGCGCACGGAAGAGCACGTCGGAGTCCTTCATCAGGCCGACGATGTCCTGGTCGCGGTCGTCGAGCACGGTCGAGACGCGGTCGAGGTTCTTGAGCAGGGTGTTGATCTGGTCGTCGCGCGCGGCGATGTTCGAGGAGAGGCGGGAGACCCCGTCGAGGGCCTTGCGGAACTCCTCCGGGGTGTTGCGGGTCAGGTCGGCCAGCGTCGTGAGCGACTTGGCGAGCTGGTCGGTGTCGATCCGCTCGGAGGTCTCGGCCAGCCCGGAGAACGCGTCGACGACGTCGTACGGCGAGCTGGTGTGGTCGACCGGGATCTCCGACCCGGCGGAGAGCTGGTCGTCGCCGGCCGGCTCGAGCGCGAGGTACATGGCACCGAGCAGCGTCTTCACCTTGATCGCGGCGCGGGTGTCGCTGCCGAAGTCGGAGTCGGTGTCGACCCGGAAGGCCACGCGGACGTGGTCGCCCTCGAGCTCGACGCTCTCGACCTTCCCGACCCGCACGCCGGCGATCCGGACCTCGTCGTCGGCCTTGAGGCCGCCGGACTCGGAGAACGCCGCGTAGTAGGTGTCGCCCCCGCCGATCAGCGGGAGGTCCTGCGCCCGGAACGCCGCCATCACCAGCAGTGCGATGACGGCGAGGCTGACCGCCCCGATCACGACCGGGTTCTTCTCGCGGAAGGAGGTGCTCATCGCTCGCTCACCCCAGATCACACCTGTCGCTGCCAGCGCTGTAGTCCACCGGCACGGACCGGCCGCCCGGCAGCCGGACCCGGCCCTGGAAGTGGCAGAGGTAGAAGTTGAACCACGAGCCGTACGTCGCGGTGCGGCCGACCTTGTTGAGCTTGATCGGGAGCACCTGCAGGGCCCGGTCGAGCTCGGACTTGCCGCGGTCGAGGTAGCCGGCGACCCGGCGCAGCTGCTTGATGTCGTCGACGAACGGCTCGCGGATGCCGGACACCAGGTCGGCGGTCTGCACCGAGAGGTCCGAGATCTGGTCGAGCGACCCGAGGATCGCGTGGCGGTCGTCCTTGAGCCCTCCGACGAAGGTGCGGAACGTCGTGATCAGGTCGCTGAGCTGGTCGTCGCGGTCGCCGATGTGGTCCAGGACCTGGTTGAGGTTGTCGATCAGCTCGCCGATCACCTGGTCGCGGTCGGCCAGGGTCGAGGTGACCGAGGCGGTGTGGGCGAGCAGCCCCTCGAGCGTGCCGCCCTCGCCCTGGAAGACCTGGACGATCTCGTAGGAGAGCTTGTTGATGTCCGCCGGGCTCAGCGCCTGGAAGAGCGGCTTGAACCCGTTGAAGAGCACGGTGAGGTCGAGCGCCGGGGAGGTCTGGGAGATCGGGATCGTGTCGCCCGACTCCAGCACGGCGTCGTCGCCGATGGTGTCGTCGAGGGCGATGTAGCGCTGGCCGACGAGGTTCCGGTAGCGGATCGTCGCGTGCGTCGCCTTGGTCAGCGAGGTGGTGTCGTCGACGTCGAAGGTCACCAGCGCGCGGGTCCGGTCGACGATCGAGACGTTCTTGACGGTGCCGACCTTGACGCCCGCGATCCGGATGTCGTCACCCTTCACGACGCCGGTCGCGTCGGCGAAGACCGCTTTGTACTCGGTCTTCGGCGCGAAGGAGATGTTGCCGATCATGACGACCAGGACGCCGGTCGCCAGCGTGGTGACGAGGATGAAGATCAGCAGCTTCACCAGGTCGGACGTGGTCCGCTTGTCGAGGAGCTTCATCGCAGCGACACCTTCGCTCCCCGTGCCATCGGGCCGACCAGGAGCAGGCCGAGGTCGGGCACGTCCGCGTCGCTGACGCCGAGCACCGGGCCGAGCAGCGACCGCAGGACGTCGGCCTCCTTCTCGCTGCCGACCGGGCCGGTGCGGAAGAACTGGTTGGGCGCGACCCGGTCGGTGCCCTTGCCGGTCGGCTCGTCGACGCCGTCGTCGAAGTTGGGCTGGTGGCGCACCGGGTTGGACTGGTTCCACGGCGGGTTGGGCAGGTGCAGGCAGCTGGGGCCGCGGTCCTCGCCGAAGTGCGGCTTGTCGTTGGCGTTGTAGGCGCGCGGCTGGTGCGGCAGCGTCTCGAGGACGATGTGCAGCGTGAAGCCGCGGAACGCCTCGGCCTGGAGCTTGCCGGCGTTGACGATGCCCTTGGTCAGGCATGAGAACTCCGGGGAGTACTTCGCGAAGACCCTCAGCTGCTGCTGGCTGACCTGGCCGAGCCGGATGATGTTGTCGCCGTTGTCGTCGAGGAAGTCGCGGGCGGTGTCGGAGAAGGACGAGACGTCCTGGAAGAGCGCGTGCAGCTGGTCCTCGCGGTCCTCGAGGGTGCCGGTCGTGGTCACGGTGTCGTCGATGATCTGGGCGATCTGCGGCATCACGTCGGCGTAGGTGTCGGAGACCTGCGCGGTGAGGCGGAGGTCGTCGATGAGCTGCGGGATCTGCGGGTTGATCCGCTTGAGGTAGCTGTTGAGCGTCTCGATGTTGTCGCCCAGCTCCTTGCCCCGGCCCTCCAGCGCGGTCGAGAGCGCGTTGAGCGTCTGGTTGATCTCGGCGGGCTGGACGGTGCGCAGCAGGGGGTAGAGGTCGGAGAGGACCTTCTCGACCTCGACGGAGACCGCGGTCTTCTCGATCGTCTGGCCGGCCTCGAGGTGGCCGGTGCCCGGGTCGTCGGGGACGACCAGCGAGACGTACTTCTCGCCGAACAGGGTCTTGGGCACGATCGAGCCGCTGACGTCGGCCGGGATCGTGTCGAGCTGGTCGGGGTAGATGCCGAGGGTGACGTCGGCCCCGTCGTCGGTGGGCTCGAAGCCGAGCACCTCGCCGACGATGACGCCGCGGATCTTCACGTCGGCGCGGTTGGGCAGCTGGAGCCCGATCGTCGAGGTCTCCAGGGTCACCTTGTCGTAGGAGGCGAACTTCTTCGTGAAGACGGCGTAGGTGAGGTAGACGCCTGCCAGGAGCAGGCACAGGAAGACCACGCCGAGGAGCTTGAACCTCATCCGGCGAGCCTCACCGTCGTCGAGGCGCCCCAGATCGCCATCGAGAGGAAGAGGTCGATGACGTTGATGGCGACGATGCTCGTGCGGACCGCCTTGCCGACCGCGACGCCGACGCCGGCGGGACCGCCGGAGGCGTTGTAGCCGTGGTAGCAGTGGATCAGGATGACCGCGACCGCGAAGACGAGCACCTTGCCGAAGGACCACAGCACGTCACCGGGCGGCAGGAACGTGTTGAAGTAGTGGTCGTAGGTGCCGGTGCTCTGCCCGAAGAACTGCGTGACGGTCAGCCTCGTCGCGAAGTACGACGCCAGCAGGCCGACCACGTAGAGCGGGACGATCGCGATCAGGCCGCCGATGATGCGGGTCGTCACCAGGAAGGGCAGCGACGGGATCGCCATCACCTCGAGGGCGTCGACCTCCTCGGAGATCCGCATCGCACCGAGCTGTGCGGTGAAGCCGCAGCCGACGGTCGCGGCGAGGGCGATGCCGGCGACCACCGGAGCGATCTCACGGGTGTTGAAGTAGGCCGAGACGAAGCCCGACAGCGCGGCGGTGCCCAGCTGGTCGAGCGCGGCGTACCCCTGGAGCCCCACCTCGGTGCCGGTGAAGAAGCACATCGCGGTGATGACGCCGACGGTGCCGCCGATGACGGCGAGCGCGCCCGAGCCGAGGGTGACCTCGGCCAGGATGCGGAGGATCTCCTTCTTGTAGCGGCGGATCGTCCGGGGGGTCCAGGCGAGGGCCTTGATGAAGAAGAGGAGCTCGGCGCCGAGGTCGTCGAGGAAGCGGGCGGGCCGGTCGTAGACGGCGCGGATGTTGGCCATGACGCCCCCTAACCGGTCTTCGGTGGGACGAGCTGCAGGTAGATCGCGCTCATCACGAAGTTGACGAGGAACAGCAGCATGAAGGTGATGACGACGGACTCGTTGACCGCGTCGCCGACGCCCTTCGGACCACCGGCGGCGTTCATGCCCTTGTAGGAGGCGACGATGGCCGCGATCAGGCCGAACACCAGCGCCTTGACCATGCCCTGCCAGAGGTCGGGCAGCTGGGCGAGCGCGGTGAAGCTGGATATGTAGGCGCCTGGGGTGCCGTCCTGCAGGACGACGTTGAAGACGTAGCCCCCGGCGACGCCGACGACGCTGACCAGACCGTTGAGGAAGACCGCGACCAGCATGCACGCGAGCACGCGCGGCACGACCAGGCGCTGGATCGGATCGATGCCCAGCACCATCATCGCGTCGAGCTCCTCGCGGATCTTGCGCGCGCCGAGGTCCGCGGCGATCGCGGAGCCGCCCGCGCCGGCGATCAGCAGGGAGGTCGCGATCGGGCCCGCCTCGCGCACGACCGCGAGGACGGCGGCCGAGCCGGTGAAGGACTGCGCGCCGAACTGCTTGATCAGGCCACCCACCTGGAGCGCGATGACGGCGCCGAAGGGGATGGCGACGAGCGCGGTCGGGATGATCGTGACCGAGGCGATGAACCACGCCTGCTGCAGGAACTCCCGCAGCTGGAAGGGTCGCCGGAACAGGCCGCGCCCGACGTCGAGACCGAAGGCGAAGAGCTTGCCGGCGGTCCCGACCGGCGCGAGCACCCGGCTCGCGGTCAGTGAGGACATGTCACGCGATCCCGGTCAGCCGCCGGTCGCCATGGACATGTTGCCGTCGAACGAGCCCGGCGGCGGGGTCACGCCGTGCTCCCGACACCACTCGCCGGCGGGACGCTGGCTGCGGCGCGGGATGCCGTTGGACGGCTCGAGCTGCATCGGGATCGGCGGGAGCGGCGGCATCTCCTGGTCCTTCTCCGCCTCCAGCTCGTCGGCGTCCTTCTCCTCGGACATGCCGATCGGGCCGACGCGCTGGGCGTTGAGGAACTGCCGCACGACGGGCTCCTCGGAGGACAGCAGCATCTCGCGGGGACCGAACATCGCGAGGTGCTTGTGGTAGAGCAGGCCGATGTTGTCCGGGACCGTGCGCGCGGTGTTGATGTCGTGGGTGACGATGAGGAAGGTCGCGTCGATCTGGGCGTTGAGGTCGACGATGAGCTGGTTGAGGAACGCCGTACGCACGGGGTCGAGGCCGGAGTCCGGCTCGTCGAACAGCACGATCTCGGGGTCGAGGACCAGCGCGCGTGCCAGGCCGGCGCGCTTGCGCATGCCGCCGGAGATCTCACCGGGGAGCTTGTCCTCGGCGCCGAGGAGACCGACCAGGTCCATCTTCTCCATGACGATGTCGCGGATCTCGGACTCGGACTTCTTGGTGTGCTCGCGCAGCGGGAAGGCGACGTTGTCGTAGAGGTTCATCGAGCCGAACATCGCGCCGTCCTGGAAGAGGACGCCGAAGAGCTTGCGGATCTCGTAGAGGTCCTTCTCCGAGCAGGTGGCGATGTCGGTCCCCTCGATGACGACCGAGCCCTCGTCGGGCTTGAGCAGACCGATCAGCGTCTTCAGCAGCACCGACTTGCCGGTACCGGACGGGCCGAGCATCACCGAGACCTCGCCCGCGGGAACCGTCAGGGTGACGTTGCCCCAGATCAGCTGCTTGCCGAAGGACTTGCTCAGGTTGTCGATCTGGATCTCCACACCCATGGTGCCGCCCTCTCCCTCCTCGTCGCTGCGCGTCGCAGCGCACCCGGACCACTCCCCCATCTCCCTGACCGGGTCCAACGGGGCCCGGCCGGCGAAGTTACGCGCGAGTTTCCTTCCCCGTGTGACGGCGGCTACCCCCCCGGCCTGGGCCGGACTTGCGGACGTCGCCCGGAATGCGACGAGGGGCGGCCACCCGGGTGGGTGGCCGCCCCTCGTGAGGAGCTGCGAACAGCTAGAGAGCTGCGAACGTCACTTGACGGTGACGGTGGCGCCGGCGCCCTCGAGGGCCTCCTTGGCCTTGTCCGCGGCCTCCTTGTTGACCTTCTCGAGGATGGCCTTCGGAGCGGACTCGACGAGGTCCTTGGCCTCCTTCAGACCGAGCGAGGTGAGGCCGCGCACCTCCTTGATGACGTTGATCTTCTTGTCGCCGGCCGACTCCAGGATGACGTCGAACTCGTCCTGGGCGGCAGCGTCGTCGCCGCCGCCGGCGGCAGCGCCGCCCGCGGCCGGGGCGGCCGCAACGGCAACCGGGGCAGCGGCGGTGACGCCGAAGGTGTCCTCGAACTGCTTCACGAACTCGCTGAGCTCGATCAGCGTCATCTCCTTGAACGCGTCGAGGAGCTCGTCGGTGCTGAGCTTCGCCATGGTGGCGTTTCCTTCCATTCGGTGGCCCGGGCCGCGTCGGCGGCCGGGCCGGGTTTCAGGTGGTGGTGTACCGGGCCTGGATCAGGCCTCGGTGGCTTCGCCCTCGTCGGAGGCCTCCGCGGCGGGGGCGTCAGCCTCCGCAGCCGGGGCCTCGTCGGCGGGGGCCTCGTCGGCGGGGGCGTCAGCCTCCGCAGCCGGGGCCTCCTCGGCGGCGACCGGCGTGCCGGCACCACCTGCGAGGATCGAGGGGTCCTGCTCGGCCTTCGCCTGGAGCGCACCCGCGAGGCGGGCGGCCTGGGCGAGCGGGGCGTTGAGCAGGTAGACGGCCTGGCTGAGCGACGCGAGCATCGCGCCGGCCAGCTTGCCCAGGAGCACCTCACGCGACTCGAGGTCCGCCAGCTTGGCGATCTCGCTCGCGTCGAGGGGCTTGCCGTCCAGGACGCCACCCTTGATGACCAGGGTGGGGTTCGCCTTGGCAAAGTCACGCAGACCCTTGGCCGCCTCGACGACGTCGCCGTTGATGAAGGCGATCGCGGTCGGGCCGGTCAGCAGGTCGTCGAAGCCCGAGATGCCCGCCTCGGAGGCGGCGATCTTGGCCAGCGTGTTCTTGACCACGGCGTAGTTGGCGTTCTCGCCGAGGGAGCGCCGCAGGTCCTGCAGCTGCTTCACGGTGAGACCGCGGTACTCGGTGAGCACGGCACCGGCGGACTCGTTGAAGGACTCAACGATCTCCGCGACGGCCGCCTGCTTGTCAGCCCGCGCCATGGGTCTCCTTCCGGTGGTGACCACCGGAAGGAGGAGCCGCCAGATGCGACGAACGCCCCGAGCGCAGGCTCAGGGCGTGAAGGGAACTTCGTGCTCTGTCACCTACGCGGGCCGTCCGCAACACTCGCGGAACCTTCGGTCAGGCTGCACGCTCTCGGTGAGAGAGCACAGCCGGACAACCGGCGGTCTTTGGTTTCGTGGAGAACAGTACGGCGCGTCGTACGACGGAGACAAATTGACGACGCCCCGGACCGCTGGGCGGACCGGGGCGTCGTACGACGTGCGTGCGTCAGGCGGAGGCAGCCTCGTCCTCGACCGCGATGTTGCGGGTGCGGTTGGGGTCGACCTGGACGCCGGGGCCCATGGTCGTCGAGACGGTGATCTTCTTGACGTAGCGGCCCTTGGAGCTGGCCGGCTTGAGTCGCAGGATCTCCTCGAGCGCCGCCGCGTAGTTCTCCGCGAGCTGGACCTCGTCGAACGAGGCCTTGCCGATGATGAAGTGCAGGTTGGCGTGGCGGTCGACGCGGAACTCGATCTTGCCGCCCTTGATGTCGGACACGGCCTTGGCCACGTCCGGCGTCACGGTGCCGGTCTTCGGGTTCGGCATGAGGCCACGGGGGCCGAGCACGCGGCCGAGGCGGCCGACCTTGCCCATCATGTCGGGGGTCGCGACGACGGCGTCGAAGTCGAGCCAGCCACCGGCGACCTTGTCGATGAGCTCGTCGCCACCGACGACGTCGGCGCCGGCCTCACGGGCGGCCTCGGCCTTGTCGGCGTTCGCGAACACGAGGACGCGAGCCGTCTTGCCGGTGCCGTGCGGGAGGTTGACGGTGCCGCGGACCATCTGGTCGGCCTTGCGCGGGTCGACACCCAGGCGCATGACGACGTCGACGGTCTCGTCGAACTTCTTCTTGGAGGTGGTCTTCGCGATCTTGATCGCGGCCAGCGGGGCGTAGAGCTCGTTCTTGTCGAACGTCTCGGACGCCGCGCGGTAGGTCTTGCTGCGCTGCATGAGCTTCTCGTTTCTCTTCGAAAGATGTGGTTAGCGGGCCAGCGCGGCCCTCCCACGGTTTCAGTCGGTGGTGACGCCCATCGAGCGGGCGGTGCCCTCGACGATCTTCATGGCCGCCTCGATGTCGTTCGCGTTGAGGTCGGGCAGCTTGGTCTGAGCGATCTCGCGGACCTGGTCCTTGGTCAGCTTGCCGACCTTCTCCTTGTGCGGGACGCCCGAGCCCTTCTGCAGGCCGGCGGCCTTCTTGATGAGCTCCGCGGCCGGCGGGGTCTTCGTGATGAAGGTGAAGGTGCGGTCCTCGAAGATGGTGATCTCGACGGGGATCACGTTGCCGCGCATGGACTCGGTCTGGGCGTTGTACGCCTTGCAGAACTCCATGATGTTCACGCCGTGCGGACCGAGGGCGGTACCGACCGGCGGGGCGGGCGTCGCGGCGCCGGCCTGGAGCTGCACCTTGACGAGTGCGGCGATCTTCTTCTTGGGAGGCATGGTGCTTCTCTTTCTGTCTCGTGGTCATGACGAGGCGTACGTCGTACGTCTCTGCCACCTGCTGCTGCCACGACCGGGGCCGGGCAACCTATCTATTGTGCGGCGCGCTCGCTCATCCGCGAAATCCGGATCTCCCGGATTTCGAGACGCGTCGCTCGCCCGCACTCCGTGCGGTCGAGCCGAGCGCTCCTCAATCTCTTCGCCTGTCGTGCCCGGAGCAAGCTCCGGGCACGGGCTCAGACCTTCTGGATCTGGCTGAAGCTCAGCTCCACGGGCGTCTCGCGGCCGAAGATCTCGACGAGGGCCTTGACGCGCTGCGACTCGGCGTTGATCTCGGTGATCGTCGCGTGCAGCGTCGCGAACGGGCCGTCGACCACCATGACGGAGTCGGAGACGTCGAAGTCGGCGACCTCGACGGGCTTCTTCGCGGCGGCGGCGGACGCGGCGGCGGGGGTGCCGGCGGCGGCGGCCTCGGCCTCGGCGCGGGCGACGACGGCCGGGGCGAGCATGCTCTCGACCTCGGACATCGACAGCGGCACCGGCTGGTGGCTGTGACCGACGAAGCCGGTCACGGACGGGGTGTGGCGGACCGCGGCCCAGGACTCGTCGGTGAGGTCCATGCGGACCAGGACGTAGCCGGGGAGAACGGTGCGCTTGACCATCTTGCGCTGGCCGTTCTTGATCTCCGCGACCTCCTCGGTGGGGACCACGATCTCGTGGATGTAGTCCTCCATGTTGAGGGAGATGATGCGGTTCTCGAGGTTCGACTTCACCCGGTTCTCCATGCCGGAGTAGGTGTGCACGACGAACCAGTCGCCGGGCTTGGCCCACAGCTCGCGGCGGAACGCCTCGAGCGGGTCGTCGTCGTCGAGACCGTCCTCGCCGGGAGCCGGGTCGCCCTCGGCCTCGGAGAGGTCCAGGCTGGTGCCGTCGGCGACGTGGTCGTCGAGGCCCATCTCGTCGTCGCTGTCCTCGCCGGTCGGCTCGGCGTCCAGACGCGGGTCGTCCTCGACCTCGGGGCCGTCGTTCGGCTCGCCGTACTGGTCCTCGAGGCTCGGCTCGGTCGCGGCCGTCTCCTCGGTGTCCACCGAGTCGTACTCCTGCTCAGACACGTACTGCTCCATCAGGTCGGGTTGTGCTGGGGGCTGCTTCAGCCGGCGAAGATCGCGAAGATCAGCTTGCCGAAGCCCAGGTCGAGCAGCGACACGAACGTCATCAGGAAGATCACGAAGACCATCACCACGATGAAGTAGGTGATCAGCTGCTCCTGGGTCGGGTAGACCACCTTGCGGAGCTCTGCGACGACCTGGCGGTAGAAGGTGGGGATGCTGGTGCGCTTGTGGGCGGACCCCCCGCGCGACCCCTGGACTGCCTTGCTGTCCGGCACGTCCTCCACCTCTCCTCGTTGTTGCTGGATGTGTATCGGTGTTGCTGTCGATCCCTGCAGGGCACGAGGGACTTGAACCCCCAACCTTCGGTTTTGGAGACCGATGCTCTGCCAGTTGAGCTAGTGCCCTTCGGTGCGGTCCCGGACTGCTGCGCCACACGTGGGCATGGCAAAGCAGCCTGATATCTCACCGGTGGGTCAAGCATAGGGGGTGCCTGGGTGGGCCGCCTAACCGACGGCCGACGGGACTCTGACACGATGGAGCCGTGAGCGAGCAGCAGCCCCTGTCCCTCCCCCTGACCGAGCGGTCCCGCAGCGAGCTGGAGTCCTTCCGCGACACCCAGCAGGCGGCCTACGACGAGCTGGTGGCCTCCGGCCTGAAGCTCGACCTGACCCGGGGCAAGCCCTCGGCGGAGCAGCTCGACCTCGCCGACGGCCTGCTCGCCCTGCCGACCACGACCACCACGCCCGACGGTGTGGACTCGCGCAACTACGGCGGCCTGGCCGGCGTGACCGCGCTGCGCGCGATGTTCGCCGAGCTGCTCGGCCTCGAGGTCGAGCAGCTCTCCGCGCAGGGCACCTCGAGCCTGACGCTCATGAAGGACGTGCTCTCCTACCTGTGGCTCAAGGGCGGCGTCGACTCCGAGCGCCCGTGGGGCCAGGAGGAGAAGGTCCGCTTCGTCTGCCCGGTGCCCGGCTACGACCGCCACTTCACGCTGCTCGAGTGGTTCGGCATCGAGATGGTCCCCGTCCCGATGACCGACGACGGCCCCGACGCCGACGCGGTCGCCGCCCTGGTCGCGAACGACGCGTCGATCAAGGGCATGTGGCTGGTCCCGACGTACGCCAACCCCACCGGGCAGGTCACCACCCAGGAGGTGGCCGAGCGACTCGCGTCGATGCCGACCGCGGCGCCGGACTTCAAGATCTTCTGGGACAACGCCTACGCCCTGCACCACCTGACGCCGGAGGAGACGAAGTCGGCGGACATCGTCTCGCTGGCCGCGGTCTCCGGTCACCCGCACCGCCCGGTGCTCTTCGCGTCCACCTCGAAGATCACGTACGCCGGCGCCGGCGTCGCGTTCGTCGGCGGCTCGCGCGAGACCGTGACCTGGTTCCACGACAACCTCGGTCTGGGCTCCATCGGCCCGGACAAGGTCAACCACCTGCGGCACCTGGAGTTCTTCGGGACCCCGCAGGGCGTCCGGGACCACATGGACAAGCACCGCGCGCTGCTCGCGCCGAAGTTCGCCGAGGTCGAGCGGATCCTCACCGAGCAGCTCGGCGGGCTCGGCATCGCGACCTGGACCCACCCGCGGGGCGGCTACTTCGTCAGCCTCGACGTGCTGCCCGGCACCGCCAGCCGGGTGATCGAGCTGGCCAAGGGCGCGGGCGTCGCGCTGACGCCGGCGGGGTCGGCCTTCCCCTACCGCGACGACCCGGACAACACGAACATCCGGCTCGCGCCGTCGTTCCCGGTCCTCAGCGAGGTCACCGGCGCGATGGAGGCGGTCACGACCTGTGTCCTGCTCGCCGCCGCGGAGCAGCTGCTCGCCTGAGCAGCCGCCCGCGATGCGTGACCTCCACGAGCTGCCCAAAGCGCACCTGCACCTGCACTTCACGGGCGCGATGCGCCACCAGACGCTGCTCGAGCTCGCCGAGCGCGACGGCATCGCGCTGCCCGACCAGCTGGTCACCGAGTGGCCGCCGAAGCTGTCGGCCGCCGACGAGAAGGGCTGGTTCCGCTTCCAGCGGCTCTACGACGTCGCCCGGTCGGTGCTGCGCACCGAGGACGACATCCGCCGGCTCGTGCGCGAGGTCGCCGAGGACGACGTGCGCGACGGAGGCCGCTGGCTGGAGATCCAGGTCGACCCGAGCGGCTACGGCGCGCGCTTCGGCGGCATCACCGCCTTCACCGACCTCGTCCTCGACGCGGTCGCGCAGGCGTCGGCCACCACCGGCCTCGGGATGGCGGTCGTCATCGCCGCCAACCGCACCCGCCACCCGCTCGACGCGCGCACCCTGGCCCGGCTCGCCAGCCAGTACGCCGAGCGCGGGGTGGTCGGCTTCGGCCTGTCCAACGACGAGCGTCGCGGCACCACCGCCGACTTCGCGCCGGCCTTCACCATCGCCGAGCGCGCCGGCCTGACCCTCGTGCCGCACGGCGGCGAGCTGCGCGGACCCGAGCACATCCGGGTCTGCCTCGACGCGCTGCACGCCGAGCGACTCGGGCACGGCGTCCGCGCGGCCGAGGACCCCGAGCTGCTCGACCGGATCGTGCAGGCCGGCGTCGCCCTCGAGGTCTGCCCGGTCTCCAACGTCGCGCTCGGCGTCTACTCCGACCTCACCTCGGTGCCGCTCCCGCAGCTGCTCGCGGCCGGCGCGACGGTGGCGCTCGGCGCCGACGACCCGCTGCTCTTCGGCTCCCGGCTGGCGGGCCAGTACGCCACCATGCGCGCCGCGCACGACCTGACCGACGACCAGCTCGCCGAGCTGGCCCGGATGTCGGTGCGGGCCTCGCGGGCTCCCGAGGACGTGCGCCGCGCGGTGCTCGCCGACATCGACGCCTGGCTGGCGACCTCGCCCGACGCGGCCTGACAGGATGACCCCATGACGACGGGTCCGGACAACCCCTACGGCGGCCAGGACGACACCAACCCCTACGGCCAGCCCAGCCAGCCCCAGCAGCCCACCCCGCCGCCGTACGGCGCGCCGCCGCCCTACCAGCAGCAGCCCTACCAGCAGCCGTACGGCCAGCCCTACCAGCAGCCCTACCAGCAGCCGTACCAGCAGCCCTACGGCTACACCCCGCACGGCCAGGCGCCCCAGAACGACGGCCTCGGCATCGCCTCCATGGTGATCGGCATCGTGTCGCTGGTGCTCATGTGCGGCTACGGCATCGGCCTGCTCGGTGCGCCGGCCGCGCTCGTCATGGGCCGGATCTCGATGAAGCGGATCGACCGGTCGCAGGGCACGCTCGGCGGCCGTGGCTACGCGCAGGCGGGCTTCATCCTCGGCATCATCGGCACGATCCTGCTGGTGCTCGCCATCGCCCTGGTGGTCGTCCTCATCATCGCGGCGACCAACGGCGCCTTCGACGACTCCACCTACTGAGCGGCTCCTAGAGCTCGCAGCCCACGAGGACCGGCTCGTTGACGAGCCGGATCCCGAACCTGGCCTCGACCCCGTCGCGGACCTCCCGCGCGAGCGCGAGGAGGTCCGCGGTCGTCGCGGTGCCGCGGTTGGTGAGCGCGAGGGTGTGCTTGCCCGACAGCGCCGCGCGGTCGGTGCCGTGGCCCCTGGCGAAGCCGGCGTGCTCGATGAGCCAGGCCGCGCTGGTCTTCACCTGCCCGTCGGGCTGCGGCCACGCGGGTGCACCCTCGGGCACGACGGCGGGGTCGACGACCGGGTTGGTGAAGAAGGAGCCGGCGCTCCACGTGTCGTGGTCGGCGGGGTCGAGGACCATGCCCTTGCCGGCGCGCAGGGCGAGGACGGCGCGGCGTACGTCGGCGAGCGGCGCGCGGCGGCCGAGCTCGACGTCGAGGGTGCGGGCGAGCTCGGCGTACGCGACCGGGGCGCCGAGGTCGCCCTGGCGGAGCTGGAAGGTCACCGAGAGGACGACGTGCCGGCCCGGGTCAGCCTTGAAGCGCGAGGTCCGGTAGCCGAACCGGCAGTCGGCGTTGGCGAAGGTGCGGACGCCCTGGAGGACCCGGTCCCAGACCCGCACCTGGGCGATCGTCTGGCTGACCTCCTGGCCGTAGGCGCCGACGTTCTGGATCGGGGTGGCGCCGACGGACCCGGGGATGCCCGAGAGGGCCTCGATGCCCACCCAGCCGCGCTCGACGGCCGTCGCGACGAGGTCGTCCCAGGTCTCGCCGGCGGCGACGGTGACCATCGCGCCGCCGCAGGTCGGGTCGTCGGCGGCGTCGACGTCGGCGGCAATGCCGCGGGTGGCGATCTCGACCACCCGTCCGCGGAAGCCCTCGTCGGCGACGACGAGGTTGCTGCCCCCACCGAGGACGAGGACCGGCAGGTCGGTGTCGAACGCGGCGACCAGGTCGTCCTCGGTCGTCACCGTGACCCACTCGTCGGCCGGTCCGCCGAGCCGCAGCGTGGTGCGGTCGCGCAGCTCAGGCACGCACGACCGCCTTCGGCATGCCCAGCACCTTCTGACCCGCGCACGTGACGGTCAGCTTCACGGTGGTGAGGCCGTCCTCCTCCGACGCCTCGCCGGCCACCTCGATCTCGGCGGCGCCGTCGGCCGGTACGACGACCGGGTTGGTGAACTTGCAGCCGAAGCTGACGACCTCGGCGCCGGGGAACCAGCTCTCGACCGCACGGGCCGCGAGCGCCATCGTGAGCATGCCGTGCGCGATGACGCCGGGCAGGCCGACGCTGCGCGCGACCTCCTCGTCCTGGTGGATCGGGTTGGGGTCGCCGCTGGCCGCGGCGTAGGTCACCAGGTCGGCCCGGGTGACGGCGTAGGTCCGCGTCTCGAGCGTCATGCCTCGACCCCCCGGTGGACGAGGGTCGCGCTGGTCGTGCACACGAGCGCGCCGGCCTCGTCGGTGACCTCGCTGACCGTGCCGATGATGTCGTTGCCGGCGATCTGCCGCAGGCTCGCGACGGTGAGCGTCGCGGTGAGCACGTCGCCGGGGACGACCGGCCGCTCGTAGGCGAACTTCTGCTCGCCGTGCACGATCCGGAAGAGGTCGATCGACTCGGCCTCGAGGAAGGCGTTCATCGCGTCGAAGGCGAGCACGATCGGGAACGTGGCGGGCGCCGCTCCCCCGGCGTACTCACCCCCCGTGGCGGCGACGAACTCGCGGACCTTCTCCTCCACCACGACATAGGGTCGCGTGGGTGGGAAGGACCGGCCGACGAGACTCTGGTCGACTGGCATGCCGCCAACTTATCGCCGCGGTGGCACTGGTCCTGCTGGCGGGCGGCTGCACGGACGTCGATGACGCCCCGGCGCGGACGACGAGCAAGCGGACCGGGTGCGGCCCGCTGCGGCCCACGACGGTGGCCGGGCGGGCGCCGGCGTACATCGAGGGCGGCCTCGACCGGTTCGCCAACGACCATGCGGCGTGCGCCGGGGTGTGGCTGCGCGCGGCGGGGGCGGGCTTCGTGCCGCAGGGCGTGGCCGTGCGCGGGCGCACGGCGTGGGTGAGCGGGTTCGACGGCGACGCCCCCGACGGCCATCTGTGGTGCACGGTGATCCGGCTGGACCTCCGGACCGGGCACGAGCTGGACCGGACCGTGCTGCGCGGCGTCACGGTCGACGGCGAGGTGGTGAGCTGCCGGCACGCGGGTGGCGTCACGATCGAGTCGCACGGCCTGTGGCTGGCCGAGGCCGGCAAGCTGTGGCTGCTGGACCCCGACACCCTCACCGTGGAGCGCCGGTGGGTGCTCGCGGACGGCATCCGGGGCTCGTTCGCGGTCGTCGACGACCGGGGCCGGCTCGGCATCGGCGCCTTCCGTACGGCGCGCCGGGGCTGGCTGGACTGGCTGGACCCGAAGGCGCTGCTGGCCGGCTCGTCGGCCGTCATCGGCCGGGGCGACGTCCGCGAGCACGTGGTGCTGCCACCGAACACGCAGGGCGCGTACTGGGGCCGTCTGGGCGAGGAGGAGCCGGGGCTCTGGCTCACCCGGTCGCACACCCGGTGCGGGATCCTGGTCGGGCCCTCCTGGCGCCGGGGGGTGGTGCCGGGCGCCGAAGGCATGGCGCCCGCCGGGAGGAACGGCATGTGGGTGGTCAGCGAGTCGGGGAGCCGGCGCTACCAGCGCGAGGGCGGGCGGCCCGTCGTACCGACCCTGGTGCGGCTGGACGTCTCGGACGTCCACAGCTGGGACCGACCCGCGTGCACGGTCTGAAATGACGCCGACCCGGCAGAGAGTCTCTGCCGGGCCGACGGGTGTCTGCGGTGCTGAGCGATCAGCGGGTCTCGCGGTGCAGCGTGTGCTTGCGGTCGCGGGGGCAGAACTTCATCATCTCGAGCCGGTCGGGGTCGTTCCGACGGTTCTTCTTGGTGATGTAGTTGCGCTCCTTGCACTCCACGCAGGCGAGAGTGATCTTCGGGCGAACGTCGCTGCTCTTGCTGGCCACGGGAAGTCCTTCGGTCGGTACTGGGTGTCGCTCGGTCGGTCTGGTAGCGGGAGCGGGACTCGAACCCGCGACACCACGATTATGAGTCGTGTGCTCTAACCGCCTGAGCTACCCCGCCACAAGGGCTCGGCGTCGCGATCAGGCCAGTCAAATCTAGCAACTGGCCCGGATCGCGCCTACGCCTCTCCCAGAGCCCCTTTACGGAATCGAACCGTAGACCTTCTCCTTACCATGGAGACGCTCTGCCGACTGAGCTAAAGGGGCAACGACGGAGAACACTACACACGGGTCACGGGGATCGCGAAATCGGGATCCGCACCCCTCTTCCGGGCCCCTGATCAGGCCGTGATCCGGGGCCACGGAGACGCCTCCTCGAGCTCGTAGGAGAGCTCCAGGAGGGTCGCCTCACGGCCGGCTCCGGCCGACAGCATCATCCCCTGCGGCAGCCCCGCAGCGGTCGTCGCGAGGGGCAGCGAGACCGCCGGATCGCCGGTCGCGTTCTGCCACGGCGTGAAAGCCACCCAGGCCAGGATCCGCTCCATCACGGTCTCGAAGTCCTGGGTCGGGTCGAGGTGCCCGACCAGCGGCGTGGGCAGGGCCAACGTCGGCGCCAGGACGACGTCGTACGTGCGGTGGAACTCGGCGGAGGCGCGGGGCAGGGCGCGCAGCCGGCGCATCGCGCCCGGGAGGCGCCGCAGGTTGCTGCGGCAGTGGCGGTCGAGGCCGAGGGTCAGCTGGTCGAGGCGACCGCGGTCCCAGGTCGGGCCGGCGAGCCGGCGGCCGCCGCGCACGATCGTCGCGGCGAGCATCGCCCAGTAGAGGAGGAAGTCGTCGGGCACGGACGCCGGCGCCGGGTGCGGGACGACGTCGACGCGGTGGCCGAGCTCCTCGAGCAGGCGTGCGGTCTTGAGGGTGAGATCGACCACCTCGGGGTCGGCGCCGCGGCCGATGCCCTCGGTGTGGACGGCGACCCGCAGGCGGGTGCGCGAGGGCCGCGTGACGTCCCCGATCGGCGGGAGCCGCAGCGCCCGGTAGACGCGCTCGGACTCGCGCAGGAAGGCTGCGGTGTCGCGCACCGAGCGGGTCAGCACGCCGTCGGAGACGATCCGGATCGGCATCTGCCGGTTGAGCTTGTCCTGGGCGAGCCGGTCGCGGGTCGGCTTGAGGCCGACGAGCCCGTTGACGGCCGCGGGGATGCGGATCGAGCCGCCGCCGTCGTTGCCGTGGGCGAGCGGGACCGCGCCGGCGGCGACGAGCGCCGCCGTACCGGCCGAGGAGGCGCCGGCGGTGCGCGCCGGGTCCCACGGCGACCGGACCGGGCCGAGCCGCGGGTGCTCGGCCGACGGGCTGAAGCCGAACTCCGAGAGCTGGGTCTTGCCGAGCGGCACCAGGCCGGTGGCGAGGAACATCCGGGCGACGTCGCCGTCGCGCTCCAGCGAGTGGCCGCGGTAGGCGTCGCAGCCCTGCTGGGTGGGCATCCCGGCGACGTCGACGTTGTCCTTGAGGAAGGTCGGGACGCCGGCGAAGTAGCCGCCGCGCGGGTCCCGGGCCTCGACCCGGGCGCGGTCGTAGGCGACGTACGCGACCGCGCCGAGCTCGTCGCGCACCTGCTCGGTACGGGCGATGGCCGCCTCGATCACCTCGGGGATCGCGACCCGGCCCTCCTGGATCTCCTCGACCAGCCCGACCGCGTCGAGGTCGCCGAGGGCGTCGTCGCCGTAGGCGTGGACGCGCATCAGAACGCCTCGGGCCCGAAGCGGTAGCCGGCGAGGACGGCGCACATCGCGATCAGTGCGAGGGTGCGCAGGGCGTCCGGGAGGAGCTCGCGGCGGCGCACGTGCACGACCAGCGCGCCGACCATGAGCAGCCCGAGGGCGACGGCGGTCACCGGCACGACGATGCCGAGGCCCACGGACGGGGGCAGGACGACCCCGACCGCCCCGAGGACCTCCGCCCAGCCGAGCCAGCGCAAGGTCGACTCGGGGTAGTCCTCGGCCCAGGCCAGGCCCTGCTCGACGATCTCGTCCCGGGTGCGGGTGAGCTTGAGGATGCCGGTGCCCAGGAAGATCAGGGCGAGGAAGCCGGCGAGGATCCAGAGCCAGACGTTCGCGTCCACGCCCGAAGACTAGTCAGGGCGCCGCTCCGGACCCGGGCTCAGGACTGGGCTCAGGATTGGGCGGCCGCCAGGCGGGCGTCGACGGCCACGGGCGCGAGCACGTGGTCGAGGGCGAGGGCGGCGCAGCCGACCACGCCGGCACGGTCCCCGTGGGTGGCGGGCAGGAACTGGAGGTCGCGGGTCGCCAGCGGCGCGGCCCGGGCGTAGACGCTCTCGCGGACGCCGGCGACGTGGAAGTCGAAGGCGGCGGCCATGTCTCCGCCGATGACGACGGCGGCGGGGTTGAGCAGGTTGATCGCGACGGCGAGCACCTCGCCCAGCTCGCGACCGCTGTCGCGCAGCAGCCCCCGGGCGGTCGGGTCGCCCTGCAGCGCGAGCGCGACGAGGTCGCGGACGTGGCTGACCTCGTGGCCGGCCTCGCGCGCCTTGGCGACCAGCGCCCAGCCGCCCGCGAGCGTCTCCAGGCAGCCGGTCGCACCGCACCGGCAGGCGAGCCCGGCGGCCGCCTCGACCTTGGTGTGGCCGATCTCGCCGGCGGCGCCGAGGTGGCCGCTGAGCACACGGCCCTCGGCGATGATGCCGAGGCCGAGGCCGGTGGAGGCCTTGACGACGAGGACGTCGTCGAGGGTGCCCGCGCCGCCGAGCTGCTCGGACCGGGCGAGCACGTCCGCGTCGTTGCCCACGAAGAGCGGCGCCTTGGCGGCGCCCTCGAGGTAGGACGCGAGCTCGACGCCGTCCCAGCCGGACATCACCGGCGAGCCGATCGACAGGCCGCGGACCAGGTCGAGGGTGCCGGGAAGGCTGAGTCCGATGCCGAGCACCGGCGGATCGCCCAGCCCCGGCAGCACGCTGCCGAGGAGGACGGAGAGCCGGTCGGCGATCTGCGGCATCAGCTCGTCGGGCCCGACGCCGACCTCGTGGTCGCGCGAGTCGGCGGCGAGCTCGCCGCCGTCGAGGTCGCAGACGGCCAGCTGGCTGCGCGAGCGACCGATCGCGATGGCCAGCACCACGCCGGCCTCGTGGTTGAAGACGAGCGCGCCCGGGGGCCGGCCTCCGGTGGAGGCGAGCTCCTCGCCGAGGAGCAGCAGGCCCGAGGACGTCAGCGAGCTGACCCGGGTGGTGATCGCGGTGCGGGACAGCCCGGTGAGGGCGCGCAGCTGGGAGCGGGTGCTCGCCCGACCGGCGCGGACCAGCTCGAGCAGCTCGCCCGCGGTCGCCGGGGCGGCGCTCTCGCGCGGCTCGGGCCGCACGCCGGCCCGGCGCGTCGAGGTCTCGGTCACGGCGGAGAGCATAAACCCGTCTACTTTGATCCTGAAAAAACCTTAGTTGTGCTTGCGATGAGCCGAAGAGGTTTCTACCGTGGACGACATGGATCCGAACCCCGGCACACACGCGCTCCCCGACCGGTGCGACTTCACCGTCTTCGGGGGCACGGGCGACCTCGCTCTGCGCAAGCTGCTGCCGGCCCTCTACCACCGTGACCTCGAGGGTCAGCTGCCCGCCGACCACCGCATCCTCGGCGTCTCGATGTCCGACCTCGACGACGCCGGCTGGAGGTCCGCGGTCCGCGCCGCGCTCGTCGAGCACGTCGACCCGACCGACCTCTACGACGGGGCCGTCGACCGCTTCCTCGCCCGCCTCTTCCACCTCCGGCTGGACGCGAACGAGCCCGGCGACTGGGACCGCTTCCACAGCCTGCTCAAGGACCGACCGCACCCGGAGGAGGCGGTCCGCGTCTTCTACCTCGCCGTCGCACCGGCGCTCTTCGGCGCCTTCTGCCGCCGCCTCGACGAGATCGGCGTCGTCGACGACCGCGCCCGCGTCGTGCTGGAGAAGCCGATCGGCCACGACCTCGAGTCCGCCCGCGAGGTCAACGACGCGGTCGGCCAGGTCTTCGCGGAGCACCAGATCTTCCGGATCGACCACTACCTGGGCAAGGAGAGCGTCCAGAACCTCCTGGTCACGCGCTTCGCCAACACCTTCCTCGAGCCGCTCTGGAACTCCCACTGGGTCGACCACGTGCAGATCACCGTGGCCGAGACCGTCGGCGTCGGCGGGCGCGGCGCCTACTACGACCACGCCGGCGCGTTGCGCGACATGGTGCAGAACCACCTGCTGCAGCTGCTCTGCCTGGTCGCGATGGAGCCCCCGACGTACGTCGGCCGCGAGACCGTGCGCGACGAGAAGGTGAAGGTCCTCCAGGCGCTGCGGCCGATGTCGCCGGCCGACGTCGACACCGACACCGTCCGCGGTCGCTACGAGGCCGGGCTCGTCGACGGCGAGCCGGTGCCGTCGTACGCCGACGACCTGGGCCACGCGGGGTCGCGCACCGAGACCTTCGTGGCCCTCAAGACCGAGGTGCAGAACTGGCGTTGGGCCGGGGTGCCGTTCTACCTGCGCACCGGCAAGAGGATGGACCGACGGGTCTCCGAGATCGTGGTGGTCTTCAAGGAGCCGCCGCACTCGATGTTCCCCGGGGCCGAGGGCGTCACCGCGCCGAACCGGCTGCACATCCTGGTCCAGCCCGACGAGGGCATGCGCCTGCACCTCACCGCCAAGGAGCCCGGGCCCGGGGGCTACCGCCTCCGGCCGGTCTCCTTGGACCTCAGCTACGCCACCGCGTTCGACGCCCGGCTGCCCGACGCCTACGAGCGGCTGCTCATGGACGTCATGAAGGGCAATCCGACCCTCTTCATGCGCCGCGACGAGGTCGAGGCCGCCTGGACCTGGACCGAGCCGATCCTGCGGCGCTGGGCCTCGAGCTCCGAGCGTCCGAAGCGCTACCCCGCCGGCACCACCGGACCGACCGCCGCCGCCACGCTCCTCGAGCGGGACGGCCGTACCTGGCAGGAGACCGACCAGTGACCAGCAGCCGGATCCACCGCGTCGTCGCCGACGTCACCGCCCGCATCGCCGAGCGCAGCGCCGACTCCCGCGCCGAGTACCTCCGCCGGATCCACGCCGCCGCCGAGACGGGTCCCGCCCGCGGCCGGCTCGCCTGCGCCAACCTGGCCCACGGCTTCGCGGCCGCCGAGCCCGAGGGCAAGCGCGCGCTGATCGGCACCGTGAAGCCGAACGTCGCGATCGTGTCGTCGTACAACGACATGCTCTCGGCGCACCAGCCCTACCGCGACTACCCGGAGACCCTGAAGAAGGCGGTCATCCGGGCGGGCGGCATCGCGCAGTTCGCCGGCGGCGTGCCCGCGATGTGCGACGGGATCACCCAGGGCCGCGACGGCATGCAGCTCTCGCTCTACAGCCGCGACGTGATCGCGATGTCGGCAGCGATCGCGCTGTCGCACGACATGTTCGACGGCGTTCTGATGCTCGGCGTCTGCGACAAGATCACGCCGGGCCTGCTCATCGGCGCCCTGTCCTTCGGTCACCTGCCGACGGTCTTCGTCCCGGCCGGTCCGATGACCTCGGGGCTGCCGAACTCCGAGAAGGCCAAGGTCCGCCAGCTGTACGCCGAGGGCAAGGTCGGCCGCGAGGAGCTGCTCGAGGCCGAGGCGGCGTCGTACCACTCAGCCGGCACCTGCACCTTCTACGGAACCGCCAACTCCAACCAGCTGCTGATGGAGGTGCTCGGCCTGCACCTGCCGGGCTCCTCGTTCGTCAACCCGGGCACCCCGCTGCGCGAGGCCCTGACGAAGGCAGCCGGTCGCCGCGTCACCGAGCTCACCCGGCAGGGCGGCGAACCGACTCCAATCGGCGAGATCGTCGACGAGAAGGCGATCGTCAACGCCTGCGTGGCGCTGCTCGCCAGCGGCGGGTCGACCAACCACACCATGCACCTCGTCGCGATCGCGCGGGCCGCCGGGATCACGCTGACCTGGGACGACCTGTCCGACCTGTCGGCCGTGGTGCCGCTGGTCAGCCGGATGTACCCCAACGGCGAGGCGGACGTGAACCACTTCCACGCCGCCGGCGGCATCGCCTTCCTCGTGCACACGCTGCTGCGCGCGGGCCTGCTCCACGACGACGTGCAGACCGTCGTCGGGCACGGACTGTGGCGCTACACGCAGGAGCCGGTGCTGCGCGGCGACGACCTCACGTGGGAGGAGGGACCCAAGGCCTCCCTCGACCACGACGTGCTGCGGCCGGCCGAGGACCCCTTCACTCCCGACGGCGGCCTGCAGCTGCTCACCGGCCCGCTGGGCCGCGCGGTCATCAAGACCTCGGCGGTGAAGCCGGAGCACCGCTTCGTCTCGGCGCCGGCGCTGGTCTTCGACGACCAGCACGACTTCCTCGAGGCCTTCGCGGCCGGCTCGCTCGACGGCCGCGACTTCGTCGCCGTGATCCGCTACCAGGGCCCGGCCGCCAACGGCATGCCCGAGCTGCACAAGCTGACCCCGGCCCTCGGCGTCCTGCAGGACCGCGGGCAGCGGGTCGCGATCGTCACCGACGGGCGGATGTCCGGCGCGTCGGGCAAGGTCCCGGCCGCCATCCACGTCACCCCGGAGGCCGCGCTCGGCGGGCCGCTGTCGCGGGTGCAGGACGGCGACCTCGTCACCGTCGACGCCACCACCGGGCTGCTCGACCTGCAGGTCGACCACGACGAGCTCCAGGCGCGGCCGATCACCGGCCGGGCGCCCCAGGGCGGCGAGTGGGCCGGCACCGGCCGCGAGCTCTTCGCGGCGTTCCGAGCCACCGTCGGGTCGGCCGACACCGGCGCCAGCGTCTTCCCGGGCATCACCGCCCCGGGCCAGGAGGTGCGAGTTGTCCAGCCTGCTTGATGCGGTTCCCGTGATGCCGGTCGTCGTCATCGACGACGTCGACCACGCTGTGCCGGTCGCCCGGGCGCTGGTCACCGGCGGCCTGCCGGCGATCGAGCTGACCCTGCGCACCCCGGTCGCGCTCGAGGCGATCCGGGCGATCTCGGCCGAGGTCCCGGAGATCCTGGTCGGTGCCGGCACCATCGTGGCGCCGGGCCAGGCCAAGCTCGCGGCGGACGCCGGCGCGCAGTTCCTGGTCTCTCCCGGCACGACGGTCCAGCTCCTGCACGCGATGCAGGAGACCGGGTTGCCCTTCCTGCCCGGCACCGCGACCGTCTCCGAGGTGCTCGCGGCGCTCGAGGCCGGCTGCACCGAGCTGAAGTTCTTCCCGGCCGAGGCGTCCGGCGGCACGGCCTACCTGAAGTCGCTGGCCTCGCCGGTCCCGACCGCCCGCTTCTGCCCGACGGGCGGCATCACGCCGGCCTCCGCGCCGTCGTACCTCGCCCTCCCGAACGTGGGCTGCGTCGGCGGCTCCTGGCTCACCCCGGCCGACGCGCTCGCCGCCGGCGACTGGGGCCGGGTCACCGCCCTTGCGGCGGAGGCGGCTGCGCTGCGCTGAGGGGCGCTCTAGTCTCAGCGCCGTGACCGCGCCGCGCGAGTACGACGTCGAGCTTCCTTCTCACTCCGCACACGTCCTGGAGTGGGGGCCCGAGGACGGTCGGCTGCTGGTCGCCCTGCACGGCTTCCCGGACACGGCGTGGACGTGGCGGCGGGTCGCGCCGCTGCTGGCCGAGGACGGGTGGCGGGTGGCCGCGCCCTTCCTGCGCGGCTACGCGCCGTCGGGGCTCCCGGCGGACGGCGACTACTCGGTGCGGGCACTCGTCGGTGACGCGATCGCCCTGCACGGCGCGCTCGGGGGCGATGCGGAGACGCCGCTGGTGGGGCACGACTGGGGCGCGATCACGACCAACGCGGTCGCCGCGGACCCGGCGTCGCCGTACGCGAAGCACGTCTCGCTCGCGGTGCCGCCCTTCTCGGCGATGAACCCGACCCGCGCGACGCTCCGCCCGTGGGCGAAGGCGATGGTGCGGCAGCCGCTGCACTCCTGGTACATCGCCCTCAACCAGGTGCCGGGGCTCTCGGAACGGCGCTTCGAGTGGCTGACCACGCGGCTGTGGAGGCTCTGGTCGCCGGGGTACGACGCCACCGAGGAGCTCGCGCACCTGCGCGCCGCCGTGCCGGACCGCGCGCGGGCGACGGCGGTCGTGTCGTACTACCGGGCGCTCCTCGGCCGCGGCGTGACCCCGGCGACCCTGGAGCCCGTCCACCCGCTGCTGGTGCTGCACGGCGCCGGCGACCGGTGCATGGAGCCCGGGCTCGCCCGCCTGGCCGGTGCGACGCTGGTGCCGGGCGCCGGCCACTTCCTCCAGCTCGAGCAGCCCGAGGCGGTGGCGGCCGAGATCAGGCGCTACCTCGCCTGAAGCAGCCGAGCAGGTGGGGGTCGAAGATCCCGATCGCCTCCATCAGCGCGTACATGGTGGTCGGCCCGACGAACGCGAAGCCGCGCCTCTTCAGCTCCTTCGACAGCGCCTTGGACTCCGCCGACGTCGTGGCCATCTCGGCGGTGTCGTGCCACGCCGGCGGGTCCTCGGGGGCGAAGGAGAGCACGAACGCCTCCAGGCCCTCGACGTCCCGCAGCGCGACGGTCGCGCGGGCGTTGGTGACCGCGGCCTCGATCTTCATCCGGTTGCGGACGATGCGCGGCTCCTGCATCAGCCGCTCGACGTCGGCCTCGTCGAAGGCCGCGATCGCGTCGGCGTCGAAGCCGTGGAAGACCTCACGGAAGGCCTCGCGCTTGTTGAGGATCGTCGACCAGGACAGGCCGGACTGGAAGGCCTCGAGGGTGAGGCGCTCGAGGTAGGCCGACTCACCGCTGACCCGTCGGCCCCACTCCCGGTCGTGGTAGTCGCGCATCACGCCAGGGCCGCCGCCCCAGGGGCAGCGGCTGATCCCGTCCTCACCGGTCAGTGGTCCCATGGCGCCATCCTGACGGAGTCCGCCGACAGTGCCGCGTGGGCGCCGATCCGGTGACGGGCGTCACGGTGCCGGGCTAGCCTCGGCGGTGTGCCGCACCAGGACCTCGCCCGGCACCTCGACCGGGCACACGACGCGTTCCTGAGCACGGGCGCGACCGACCCCGCACTGCGGCCGGTCGTCGTCGACTCCTGGCGGCGCAGCATGGCCGCGGGGGTCGACCCCGAGACGTGGCTCGCGCCGCTGCGTCTCGACGACGCGGCCCTCGCCGAGGTGCGGGCCGCGCACCCGCTGACCGCGGTGATGCCCGTCATCCGGCGACTGCTGGTCGACAGCGCGGCGGAGGCCGGTCTGCTGGTCGCGGTGAGCGACGCCGTGGGGCAGCTGCTCTACGTCGAGGGCTCCCACTCCCTGCGTGGCCGGGCCGAGGCGATGAACTTCGTCCCCGGGGCCGACTGGAGCGAGGACGCCGCCGGCACCAACGCCCCCGGCACCGCGCTCGCCCTGGGCGTGCCGGTCCAGATCAGCGGCGCCGAGCACCTGGCCCGCCAGGTGACCCCGTGGAGCTGCTCGGCGCACCCGATCCGGGACCCCGACACCGGCAGCATGCTCGGCGTCCTCGACGTCACGGGTGGCGCCGACGTCGTCGAGGCACGCGCCGTCGCCCTGGTCCGGGCGACCGCGGCGGCCGCCGAGGCCGAGCTGCGGATCGCCCGGCTGTCGGCGCAGGCCCCGCCCGCGACCACCTGGAGCGTCGGCTGGACGGCTCCGCGGCTCGAGGTGCTGGGCAAGCCCGGCGCGGTGCTGAGCCACGGCGGCGCGACCAGCCGGCTGTCGCTGCGGCACAGCGAGATCGTGCTCGCGATCGCGGCGAGCCGCGAGGGACTGTCGACCGGCGAGCTCAGCGTCGCGCTGAGCGACGACGAGCAGGCCGCGGTCACGGTCCGCGCCGAGATCTCGCGGCTGCGCCAGCTGCTCGGGCCGGTCGAGCTCGCCTCGCGGCCCTACCGCTTCACGACGGCGCTGCGCACGGACGCCGACGACGTGCGCACGGCCGTGCGGGCCGGGCGCCTCCGCACCGCGGTCGCGGCGTACGCCGGGCCGGTGCTGCCGACCTCGGCGGCGCCCCTCATCAGCCAGCTGCGCGACGACCTGCACCTCGAGGTCCGGGCGGCACTGCTCGCCTCGTCGGACGCCGACGCCCTGCTCGGCTTCGCCGACACCCCGCACGGCCGGGACGACTACGAGCTGTGGGCGCACGCGCTCGCCGTGCTGCCGCCGTCCTCGCCGCGGCGCCCGCAGGTGACCGCCCACGTCGCGCGCCTCGACCGCGAGCTCGGCTGACGGCTCGGGCGTCGCTGCAACGTCCTCGCAACGCTCCCGTGACTAGCGTCACAGACCAGTCACGAGAGCCATCCCGAGGAGCACCACATGCCCGTCTTCGCACAGCCCGGGACCGACGGCAGCGTCGTCACCTACAAGTCCCGCTACGACAACTGGATCGGTGGCGAGTACGTCGCGCCGGTCAAGGGCCAGTACTTCGAGAACATCTCGCCGGTCAACGGCAAGGTCTTCTGCGAGGTCGCGCGCGGCACCGCGGAGGACATCGAGCTCGCGCTCGACGCCGCCCACGCCGCCGCGCCCGCGTGGGGGAAGACCTCGGTCGCTGAGCGCGCCGTCATCCTCAACAAGATCGCGGACCGGATCGAGGCCAACCTGGAGATGCTCGCCGTCGGCGAGACCTGGGACAACGGAAAGCCCGTGCGCGAGACCCTAGCGGCCGACCTCCCGCTCGCCGTCGACCACTTCCGCTACTTCGCCGGCGCGATCCGGGCCCAGGAGGGCCACCTCTCCCAGATCGACGACGACACCGTCGCCTACCACTTCCACGAGCCGCTCGGCGTGGTCGGCCAGATCATCCCGTGGAACTTCCCGCTCCTCATGGCGGTGTGGAAGCTCGCCCCGGCACTGGCCGCGGGCAACGCCGTCGTCATCAAGCCGGCCGAGCAGACCCCGGCCTCGATCATGCTGCTGATGGAGCTCATCGCCGACCTGGTGCCGGCGGGCGTGGTCAACGTGGTCAACGGCTTCGGCACCGAGGCGGGTGCCCCGCTCGCGTCGTCCAGCCGGATCCGGAAGATCGCCTTCACCGGCGAGACCACGACCGGCCGCCTGATCATGCAGATGGCCAGCCAGAACCTCATCCCGGTGACGCTGGAGCTCGGCGGCAAGAGCCCGAACATCTTCTTCGAGGACGTCGCCGCCAAGGACGACGCCTTCTACGACAAGGCCCTCGAGGGCTTCACGATGTTCGCCCTCAACCAGGGCGAGGTCTGCACCTGCCCCAGCCGGGCGCTGGTCCAGAACTCGATCCTCGAGCAGTTCCTGCCCGCCGCGACCGAGCGGACCAAGCTCGTCAAGCAGGGCAACCCGCTCGACACCGACACGATGATCGGCGCGCAGGCCAGCAACGACCAGCTCGAGAAGATCCTCAGCTACTTCGAGATCGGCGTGCAGGAGGGCGCCCGGATCATCACCGGCGGCGAGCGCGTCGACCTCGGCGGCGACCTCTCGGGCGGCTACTACGTCGCGCCGACGATCTTCCAGGGCCACAACAAGATGCGGATCTTCCAGGAGGAGATCTTCGGTCCGGTCGTCTCTGTCACCGGCTTCGACGACTACGCCGACGCGATGAGCATCGCCAACGACACGCTCTACGGACTCGGCGCCGGCGTGTGGTCGCGCGACACCAACACGGCGTACCGCGCGGGCCGCGACATCCAGGCCGGCCGGGTCTGGACGAACTGCTACCACGCCTACCCGGCGCACGCCGCCTTCGGCGGCTACAAGTCCTCGGGCATCGGCCGCGAGAACCACTCGATGATGCTCGACCACTACCAGCAGACGAAGAACCTCCTGGTCTCCTACTCGGAGAACGCCCAAGGGTTCTTCTGAGCCGATGGTCGACCGGGTCACGATCACCCCGCAGGCTGCGGAGCTCCTCCGCAGCCTGCGGGCGTCCCACGGCAAGCCGCTGATGTTCCACCAGTCGGGTGGGTGCTGCGACGGCTCGGCCCCGATGTGCTTCACGCAGGGCTTCTACCTCGTCGGCCCGACGGACGTGCACCTCGGCGACCTCGACATCGGCCCCGAGCCCGGCGTCGACGAGGCCGGTGTGGTGCCGGTGCACATCTCCCGCGAGCAGTTCGAGTACTGGTCGCACACCCACATCACCATCGACGTCGTGCCGGGCCGCGGCGCGGGCTTCTCGATCGAGGGCCCGACCGGCAACCGCTTCATCATCCGGTCGCGGATCTTCACCGACGCCGAGATGGAGGAGCTGGCTAACGCCGCTCCCTGAGCCGCGCGTTGGGCAGCGGCGGGGCCGGGATCGGCGGCCGCTCGTCGCCCACGGGGATCCCGAACCAGCCGTCGACGAGCCCCGCGTCGGTGATCTGCTGCTGCCACCGCTCCCGCCAGTCGACGACCTCCTCGTGGGTGCGGGCGACGATGTTCCACCACATCACGATGCTCTCGCCGAAGGGCGGGCCACCGAGCAGCAGCAGCCGTACGGGCTCGTCGTACGACGTGAGGGTGAGGGTCGAGGAGCCCGGCGGCACGAAGGCCAGGTCGCTCGACTTCGCGTCGGTGCTCCCGACCGAGAGGACGCCGCTGTCGACGAGGACGCCGAGCTCGTACGTCGGGTCCACCTCGAGCGTGAGGGTCGTGCCGGGATCGAGCAGCAGCTCGGCTCCGAGGAGCGGCGTGTAGGTCGTGACCGGTGAGGTGTCGCCGAGCAGCGAGCCGAGGAAGACCCGGGCCTCGTAACCGGCACCGGTCACCGGCTCGGGCGCGTGGTGGGCGAAGCCGGGGTCGGTGAAGCGCGCGTCGTCGGGCAGGGCGACCCACAGCTGCGCGCCGTGCAGGGTGGTCGTCTCCGGCGGCGAGACCTCGGAGTGGCTGATGCCGCGACCGGCGGTCATCAGGTTGACCTCGCCGGGCCGCACCATCGCGTGGTGGCCGGCGCTGTCGCGGTGCTCGACCTCGCCGGTGAAGAGCCAGCTCACGGTCTGGAGGCCGGTGTGCGGGTGCGGCGGCACCACCATGCCGCCGCTGTCGGCCACCAGGTCGGGGCCGTAGTGGTCGACGAAGCACCAGGCGCCGATCAGCGACCGGTGCCGCTGCGGGAGGGTGCGGCGGACACGCATCGCCCGCGGCCCGCCGAGCGGGACGTCACGGGGCGTCATGATCTCGACGCCGGAGGCCGGGGTGGCCTCGCAGTCGAGCTCGTCGGGCTTGTCCTCGAGGTTGCTCACGGGCTCATTGTGGATCAGCTCAGGTGCTCCGGCTCGGGGGTGCGCTTGTGGTCGGGGGTCGAGACCGCGCCGGCGTCGCTGGCCTCGGTCAGGCCGCGTCCGCCCTGCGGCGCCTCGAGCCGCACGACCACGGACTTGGAGGTCGGGCAGTTGCTGCCGACGGCCGTGGAGCCCAGCGGGACCAGGGGATTCGTCTCCGGGTAGTAGGCCGCCGCACACCCGCGCGGCTGGTCGTAGGGCACCACGCGGAAGAGCGGCGCCCGGCGCTCCGAGCCGTCCGACCACTCGCTGACCAGGTCGACCATCGAGCCGTCCTCGAGGCCGAGCGCGGCGATGTCGTCGGGGTGCACGAAGACGACGCGACGGCCGTCGTGGATGCCGCGGTAGCGGTCGTCGAGCCCGTAGATCGTGGTGTTGAACTGGTCGTGCGAGCGCAGCGTCTGGAGCAGCAGCCGGCCCTCGGGCACGTGCAGGACGTCGAGCGGGCTGACGGTGAAGACCGCCTTGCCGACCGGGGTCGTGAAGGTCCGCGAGTCGCGCGGCGGGTGCGGGAGGACGAAGCCGCCCGGCCGGCTCACCTTCTCGTCGTACGCCGCACAGCCGGGGACGACCCGGGCGATCCGGTGGCGGATCTCGGTGTAGTCGGATCGGAAGGAGTCCCACGGGATGGCGTGCCGGGCGCCGAGCGTCGCGATCGCCAGCGAGCAGACGATGTCGACCTCGGAGCGCAGGTGCGGCGAGGCCGGCTTGAGCGGTCCGTGCGAGGCGTGGACCGCCGACATGGAGTCCTCCACCGTGACGCGCTGGAGCCGGCCGCCGGTGAGGTCGCGCTCGCTGCGGCCCATCGCCGGGAGGATCAGCGCCTCGCGGCCGGTGACGACGTGCGAGCGGTTGAGCTTCGTCGAGACGTGGACGGTGAGGTCCGCGTTGCGGAAGGCCTGCTCGGTGACCTCGGTGTCGGGTGCGGCCGAGACGAAGTTGCCGCCGAGGCCGAGGAAGACCTTGGCCTTGCCGTCGCGCAGTGCCTCGATGGACTTGACGGTGTCGAAGCCGTGGTCGCGCGGCGGCTCGAAGCCGAACTCGTCGCGCAGCGCGTCGAGGAAGTGGTCGGGCACCCGCTCCCAGATCCCCATCGTCCGGTCGCCCTGCACGTTGGAGTGGCCACGCACCGGGCAGACGCCGGCGCCGGGCTTGCCGATGTTGCCCTGGAGCAGCACCAGGTTGACGATCTCCTTGACCGTCGCGACCGCGTTGCGGTGCTGGGTGATGCCCATCGCCCAGCAGACGACGGTGGCGTCGGAGTCGGCGAACATCCGGGCTGCCGCCTCGATCTCGGCCCGCTCGAGGCCGGTCGCCCGTCGTACGGCGTCCCAGTCGAGCCCGCGCGCGGCCACGGCCCACTCCTCGAACCCGTGGGTGTGCTCGGCGATGAAGTCGTGGTCGAGGGCGTCCCACTCGAGCAGCAGCGACCCGATCGCCTGGAAGAGCGCGAGATCGCCGTTGATCCGGACCGGCAGGTGCAGGTCGGAGAGGCCGGTGCCGCGGCCGACCACTCCGCGCACCTTCTGGGGGTTCTTGAAGCGGACCAGGCCGGCCTCGCGCAGCGGGTTGACCGAGATGATCCTGGCGCCGCGCTGCTTGGCGATCTCGAGGGCGCTGAGCATCCGCGGGTGGTTGGTGCCCGGGTTCTGGCCGGCGACGACGATCAGCTGGGCGTCGTGGATGTCCTCCAGGCTGACCGACCCCTTGCCGATGCCGATCGACTCGGTGAGGCCGGTGCCGCTGGACTCGTGGCACATGTTGGAGCAGTCGGGGAGGTTGTTGGTGCCGAAGGCGCGGGCGAAGAGCTGGTAGACGAACGCCGCCTCGTTGGAGACCTTGCCGGAGGTATAGAAGACGGCCTCGTCCGGCGAGGCCAGGCCGTTGAGGACGCCGCCCATCAGCTCGAACGCCTGGTCCCACGCGATCGGCTCGTAGTGGGTCGAGCCGGCCCGCAGCACCATCGGCTCGGTGATCCTGCCCTGCTGGCCGAGCCAGTAGTCGGTCTTGTCGCGCAGGTCCTCGATCGAGTGCTCGGCGAAGAAGGAGCGTTCGACCCGGCGCAGGGTCGCCTCCTCGGTGACCGCCTTGGCGCCGTTCTCGCAGAACTCCGCGGTGTGCCGATGGCTCGGGTCGGGGTCGGGCCAGGCGCAGCCCTGACAGTCGAAGCCGTCGGCCTGGTTGAGGCGCAGCAGCGTCTGCGCCGTACGCCGCACCCCCATCTGCTCGACCGCGAGCTTCATCGAGATGGCCACGGCCTTGGGCCCGGCCGCGGCCGTCGACGGCGACTCGACCTCCAGGCGTGTCTCGTCGATGTCGTGCCGAGGGGCTCTCCGACTCATGCACCCATCCTGCCTCGCGCCCGCGCAATAGTCCGTCCGACCCCTGTCGCGCGGCCGATGTGATCACTAGGTTCTCTGCCATGTCGACGAACGAGCCCCCTCCCCCGCCGGAGACCCCGCCCCCGGGCGGCTACGGGTACGGCGCCCCCATGCCGCCAGGTCCCGGCGGCCCCGCCTGGAACCTGGGCGACGCCCTGTCCTACGGCTGGAAGAAGTTCCAGGAGAACGTCGGGCAGATCATCATCGCCGCGATCGTCCTCGTGGTCGCCTTCGCGATCGTCGGTGCGATCGGGTTCGGCATCCAGGCCCTGCTGACCTCCGACGCCGAGTGCCACGTGGCGTCGTCGGGCGCGCTCGTGTGCGACAAGGGGTCCGGCTTCCTCTGGCGGATGGTCGTCGGCGCGCTCGTCGCCGGCCTGCTCTTCGTGGTCGGCCAGATCATCGGTGCGGGCATCATCCGCGGCGCCCTGGGCATCACCGAGGGCCGCAAGTTCGAGACCGCCGAGATCTTCAAGACCGACCAGATCGGCCCGGTCGTCGTGGCCAGCCTGCTGGTCGGCGTCCTCACCACCATCGGCTACGCACTGTGCTACCTGCCCGGCATCGCGGTGGCGTTCCTGACGTCGTACACGCTCTTCTTCGTCATCGACAAGGGGCTCTCGCCGGTCGACGCGATCAAGGCGAGCTTCGACTTCACGACGAAGAACCTCGGCAACACGATCGTCTGGTACATCGTCGGCGGCCTGGTCGCGCTCGCGGGCATCATCGCCTGCTTCATCGGCCTGGTCGTGACCATCCCGATGGTCATCATCGGCACCGCCTTCACCTACAAGAAGCTCAGCGGCCAGGAGGTCGCGGCCTGACCGCACCCCGCCACACGCCGCACATGACGACGCCGCACCGGGTCTGCCGGTGCGGCGTCGTCGTTCGTGGACCGGTCAGGAGACCTCGAGGTTCTCCGCCGGGGACTGCGCGGCCGGCTTGACCCAGACCAGCAGCACGATGGCGACCGCCATGCACACGGCCGGGAAGACCAGGCCGAAGGTGACGTCGTCGGCCTTCGAGGTCTTGCCGATGAAGTACGGGCCGAAGAAGCCGCCCGCGGCCGCGATGCAGTTGATCGTCGCCAGGCCGACCGCGGTCTGGGCCCGGGTCAGCGCCTCGCTGGCCAGCGCCCAGAAGGGGCCGAGGTAGGAGAAGACGCCGATCGCGAGCAGGCACAGGCCGAGCAGGCCCGCGTTGGGGGTGTCGCGGAAGACCATGGTGATGACCAGTCCGACCACGGCCGTCGCGAGCGCCGCCATCACGATCCCCTTGCGGTTCCCGATCCGGTCCGACCAGCGGGCGACCAGCAGCATCGCGACCGCGCCGCAGACGTAGGGCACCGCGCCGAGCAGGCCGATGTTGGTGCCGGAGTAGTCGGGGTTGAGCTGCTTGACGATCTGCGGCAGGAAGAAGGTCATGCCGTAGAGGCCGACGGCGTAGAGCAGGTTGATGAGGGCCAGGTAGAGGATCTTCGGGTCCTTCATCGCGTCCAGCTCGATGTGCATCGAGCCGTCGTCCTCGGCGCGGTACTCCTTGCTGATCTCGCCCTCGAGCCAGGCCTTCTCACCCGCGTCGAGGAAGCGCGCCTCGTTCGGGCGGTCCGCCAGGCGGAAGAGGACCCAGATGCCGATCAGCACCGGCGGGATGCCCTGGAGGATGAAGATCCAGCGCCACTCGGCGAGCCCGAACCAGTCGACGTGGTCGAGGATCAGGCCGGCGGACAGGCTGCCGATCAGCAGCGCGATCGGCTGGGCGAGCGACATGCCGGCGATGCTGCGGCTGCGGTCCTGGGTGCGGAACCAGAAGGTCAGGTAGAGCAGCAGGCCCGGGAAGAGGCCGGCCTCCGCGACGCCGAGCGCGATCCGCGCGACGTAGAGCTGCGTGGTGTTCTGCACGAAGCCGGTGAGGATCGTGATGAGTCCCCACGTGATGCCGATCCGGGCCAGCCAGAGCCGGGCGCCGACCTTCTTCATGACGATGTTGCTCGGGATCTCGAGCACGACGTAGGCGACGAAGAAGATCGCCGCGACCGAGCCGTACGTCGCCAGGCTGATGCCCAGGTCGGTCGACATCTCGAGCTGCGCGTAGCCGACGGCTGCCCGGTCCATGTAGTTGAACATGTAGAGCAGGAAGACGATCGGGATGATGTTGCGCTGGACCTTCGCGAGGACGGTCGCGCCATCCACGGCCCGCGCGGCGGGGGTGCTGATGGACATGGTTTCTCCTGTGGTCAGGGTAGATCAGAGCTGCCGGGCCGTGCTGGCCGCGGACTGTCCCGCGAGGCGCCCCATCGTGAGGGCGTTGGCGACGGCGTTGCCGCCGCCGACGTAGCGGTTGCCGAGCACCCCGCCGCCGGCCTCACCGGCGGCGAAGAGACCCGGGATCGGCCGGGCCTGCTCGTCGAGCACCGACGCGTTGACGTCGATCTCGAGACCGGCGTGGGTGCAGACCAGCTCGGCCGGCAGCACGCGGGTCGCGTGGAAGGGTGGTGCGGCGATCGCCGCGAGCGGGGCCGTGGCCCCCTTGGCTGCCAGCGTCTGGTCGCGCTGGAAGTCGGTGTCGCTGCCCTGCGGCAGCTGGTCGTTCCACCGGGCGACGGTGGCGGCCAGGTTGTCGGCAGGTACGCCGATCCGCTCGGCCAGCGATGCGAGGTCGTCGGCGCGGACGACGGCGCCGGTGCCGACGAGCTCCTCGACGCGGGCGGGCGTCCAGTCGGCGTACCCCTCGGGCAGCGCCTGCCGGGCCGCCTCGTCGAAGACCATCCACGTCGGTCCGCCCTGGGCGTCGATGAGCCCGCCGGAGACGGCGTACGACGCGTCCTCGTCCATGAAGCGGCGGCCGTGGCGGTTGACGTGCACGCGCGACGCGGGCGGGAAGCCGGCCTGCCAGTGGTGGGAGCGGACGAACTCGGCGGTCGGCAGCATCAGGCCCCAGCCGCCACCGGACACCGAGGCGCGCACCTGCTCGCCGAAGGCGAGGTGGTCGCCACGTGATCCGGGGGCGGCGACGACGAAGAGCGAGTCGCCGGCGCGGAGGGCGTCGGGGAACCAGCGGGCCACGAGCTCGGGGCTCTGGGCGAGGCCGCCGCTGGCGACCACGACCGCGCCGGCGGTGAGCTCCATGCCGTCGACGACGACGCCGCCGACCCGGCCGTCGCGCACCAGCAGACCCTCGACACGGGTGTGCAGCACGACCTCGACGCCGGCCGCCTTCCGCGCCTTGTCGAGCACCTGCACGAGCCCGTAGCCCTGGTCCTTCGGCACGTGGGCACGCCAGACGTCCTCGACTCCGGCCCGGCACAGGCCGGGGGTGTGGGCGTTCCCGGACAGCTGGGCGGGCACGTCGACGCCGAGGTCGAGCAGCCACTCGAGGGTCGGCCCGGCGAGCTCGCAGAAGCGGCGGACCAGGCCGGGCTTGAGGAGCCACTGGTTGAGGTCCATGTAGTGCTGGAAGAAGCGGTCGACGGTGTCGTCGACACCCAGCTCCTTCTGCACCCGGGTCGCGGCCGCGGTGAACATGCCGGCCGAGAGCTGGGTCGAGCCGCCGAGCTCGCCCTCGGACTCGAAGAGGATCACGCTCGCGCCGCGCTCGGCGGCCGACACGGCCGCGGCCAGACCGGCGCCGCCACCGCCGATCACCACGACGTCGTACTCGGTCTCGCTCATCAGAGGTCTCCGTCCATCTCGGTGAGGATGCGGTGGTAGAGGCCGTTGGAGACCAGGCCGCCGTCGACGGTGAGCTCGCCGCCGGTCATGTAGCGCGAGCCGTCGCCGAGGAGGAACCGCACGACGTCGGTGATCTCCTCGGGGCGGCCCATCCGGCCGGCGGGGATGCTCGCGACGGCGCTGTCGACGAAGCCGTCGGCGCCCTCGAGCAGCGGGGTCTCGACGAGGCCGGGGTGCACCGAGTTGACCCGGATGCCCCACGCGGCGAGCTCACCGGCAGCCGACTTGGTGAGGCCCCGCAGGGCCCACTTGCTGGTGGAGTACGACGGCGAGAAGTAGCCGATCTGCCCGGCGATCGAGGAGATGTTGACGATCGAGCCGCCGCCGGAGTCGCGGAGCAGCGGCGCGCACGCCTGGATGCCGTAGAACGGCCCGTCGACGTTGATCGCCATCACGCGGTGCCAGACCTCGTGGGTGGTGTCCATGAAGCGCAGCCGGCGGCTGACGCCGGCGTTGTTGACCAGCCCGTGCAGGGCGCCGTACTGGTCGGTGACCTCGGCGACCACGCGGTCCCAGAGCTTGGCCTCGGTGACGTCGAGGTGGTGGGCGCTGGCCGTGCCCCCCGCCGCTCGGATCTCCTCGACGACCGGGCCGGCGTCGGCGACGTCGGCGAGGGCGACCCGCCAGCCGTCGGCGGCCAGGGCCCGCGCGTGGCCCGCCCCCATGCCGCCGGCGGCGCCGGTGACGAGGACGACTCGGTCGGTGCGGAGCTCAGACATGCCGCGAGCCGCCGTCCACGGCGAGGATGTGGCCGGTCACGTAGCGGGCGCTGTCCGAGAGCAGGAACAGCATCGGGCCGACGATCTCCTCGGGCGATCCGAGCCGGTGCAGCGGGATCGCGTCGAGCGCCTTGGCCAGCGCCTCCGGGTCGTCCTGGACCCAGCGGGTCATCTCGGTGTCGACGAAGCCGGGCGCGATCGCGTTGACCCGGATGCCGAGGTCGCCGTACTCCACCGCGAGGCACTCGGTGAGGTGGGAGACGGCCGCCTTGGAGGAGCAGTACGCCGCCCGGCCGCGCCGGACCCGGACCGCGGCGACCGAGGCCATGTTCACGATCGAGCCGCCGGGCCGCATGACCGACGCCGCGGCCTGCGCGCCGTACAGGACGCCCTCGACGTTGATCGACAGGGTCGCCTGGATCTGGGAGACCGGGATGTCGGTCGCCGGGGACTCGGGGAAGATGCCGGCGTTGTTGATCCAGAGGTCGACCTGGCCGAAGCGCTCGACGGCGAGCTCGGCGACCGCCTGCTGGGCGTCGCGGTCGCGGACGTCGACGGTGGTCCCGACGACGTCGCCGACGCCGTCGATGCCGTCGTGCTCGAGCTCGACGGAGCGCGCCGCCTCGTCCATCAGTGCGCCGTCGATGTCGGCGCCGACGACGTGCACGCCGCGCCGGGCCAGGGCCGCCGAGAAGCGCAGGCCCATACCGCGACCGGCGCCGGTGATCACGGCGACCTTCCCGCGCAGGTCCGGGTGCTCGACCTGCATGAGGTCGCCCTGGACGCGGCCGGGGTGGTTGTCGGCGGGGATGCTGAGGGTCATGCGTGGGTTCCTGTTCCGGTAGTGACGGGCAGCCCGGCGTCGTCGCGCCGGACCTCGCGGTGCGCGACCAGCCAGCGGCCGTCGCGGCGCACCAGCTGGTCGGTGAGGGTGGTGAGGCGGACCAGGCGGCTCTCGCCCCCGGTCGGCGTGGCCACGATCTGCAGGTAGGCATGGGCGACGACGTGGTCGACGTCGGCGCCCGGCAGGACGTCGACGTTCGTGACGACGTGCCGGCTCACGACACCGGTCTCGAGCGCCGTACGGGCGAAGGCCGCGGCGAAGTCGCGCAGCGCCTCCGCGCCCACCGCCGGAGCCGGGTACGACGGCGAGTGGAACTCCCCGTCGGCGGTGAACGTCGCGGCCCACCCGCTCGCGTCGCCGGTGTCGATGAGCCGCGACTGCCGGGCGTAGGCACGCAGCACCTGCGTCGCCACCGCGTCCGGGACCTCGGTCATCTCCGCCTCCTGCGATTCGTGCGTTATTCGCACGCGCTGTGCTATAACTGCACGGGAGGTTAGGCACGTCACATCGCGGGCGTCAACCCCCTCGAGGGCAAAGAAGCCGGCGGACCGCCGGCGGACACGGGAGGATGGCGCCATGGAGGACGTCGAGCTCGACGGCGGGATGTCGAAGACGCTGCACTCGGGACTGCGCGTGCTGGAGCTGCTCAGCGCGCACCCCGACGGCCTGACCGTCACCGAGATCGCCGACGGCATCGGCGTGCACCGGACGGTGGCGCACCGCTTCGTGCGCACGCTCGAGGCGCACCGACTGGTCCGCCGCGACCGCGCCAAGCGGATCCGGCCCGGCGCCGGTCTGGTGCCGCTGGCGGAGCCGGTCGAGCGCGACCTGCGCGCGGTGGCGACGCCGCTGCTCGAGGAGCTCGCCGACGAGTGCGGCGCGACGGCACACCTGGTCTCGCAGGAGGACGACGACCACGTGCGCGCGCTGCTGGTCGTCGAGCCCCGTCGTGCGTCGGTGCACATCGCCTTCCGGCCCGGCCAGCTCGACCGCATCGACCGCGGGTCCGCGGGCATGGCGATCCTGGCCGCCCGGCCCGCGCGCGCCGACGAGCGCACCGAGGTCGGCGAGGCCCGCACCCGCGGCTACGCCGTCAGCTACGGCGAGGTGATCCCGTCGATCTACGGCATCTCCTGCGCCGTCCCCGGGAGGCGCGACAGCGCCCCGATCAGCGTCGGAGTGTCGCTCTTCGACCTGGCCGACGAGCAGCGGCTCGCCGGGCTCGTCGGTGACTGCGCGGACCGGCTGGCCCGCGCGCTGGGGTGATCTGCGGACGCCGGGGTTCTCAGAGCTTGCGGCCGGCCCACGTCCACGCGTAGGAGTCGTCCTCGGCGGTGAGGCCGCCCTCGCCGAGGTCGAGCGGGGCGAAGGTGTCGACCATGACCGCCGACTCCTCGAAGTACTCCGCACCCAGCGAGGCCTCGATCGCCGACGGCTGCGGGCCGTGGGCGTGGCCGCCCGGGTGCAGGGAGATCGAGCCGATGCCGATGCCGGAGCCCTTGCGCGCCTCGTAGTCGCCGCCGACGTAGAACATGACCTCGTCGCTGTCGACGTTGGAGTGGTAGTAGGGCACCGGGATCGCGAGCGGGTGGTAGTCGACCTTGCGCGGCAGGAAGTTGCAGACCACGAAGTTGTGGCCCTCGAAGACCTGGTGGACCGGCGGCGGCTGGTGGACCTTGCCGGTGATCGGCATGTAGTCGTCGATGTTGAACGTGTACGGATAGAGGCAGCCGTCCCAGCCGACGACGTCGAAGGGGTGGGTCGGGTAGACCATCCGAGTGCCGACGACCTGGCCGTTGACGCGGTGCTTCACCAGCACCTCGACGTCGGTGCCCTCGACGAGGAACGGCTCGGTCGGGCCGTGCAGGTCGCGCTCGCAGTACGGCGCGTGCTCCAGGAGCTGGCCGTAGCGGGAGAGGTAGCGCTTCGGCGGCGCGACGTGGCTGTTGGCCTCGATCGGGTAGAGCCGGCTCGGCTCGGCGGGCACCCAGCGGTGCGTGGTCGCCCGCGGCACGATCACGTAGTCGCCGGTCCGGTAGGGCAGCACCCCGAACACGGTCTCGACGACGCCCGACCCGGCCTCGACGTACACGCACTCGTCACCGATCGCGTTGCGGTAGTACGCCGACGGCTCCGCGCCGGTCGCGACGTACCCGATCCGCACGTCGCTGTTGCCGAGCACGAGGCGCCGGTCGGCGACGGCGTCCGTCCCGGTCGCGAGGTCGTGCAGCTTGAGGTGGCGGGGCTTGAGCGGGTGGTTGGGCGTGCGCGACTGGTCGGGCAGCTCCCAGACCTCGGCCGCCACGATCGCCGACGGCACCCCGCGGTGGTAGAGCAGCGAGGAGTCGGAGGAGAAGCCCTCCTCCCCCATCAGCTCCTCGTAGAAGAGCTTGCCGTCCGGGTCGCGGAACTGGGTGTGTCGCTTCTGCGGGACCTCGCCGACCTGCCGGTAGTACGCCATCACTGCCTCATCGCCTGTCCGTTTATCGAACGCTATCGTTCGATATTCATGCTGCGTGCTACGGTACCCGCGATGTCAACCACAGCACTCCCGGCCCCCTGGTCCGCCCTCGTCGACGATGCAGCGATCTTCCCGCCCGGCGACGCGCCGCTCGCCGACGCCGCGGCCGCCCATCAGGAGAGGCGGCACGACTGGTACGCCGATCTCGTCGGCACCTTCGTCGTGCGCGACACCGACATCCCCGCGCTCAAGGCGACGCCGCTCGCCCTGTCCGTCGTGGTGACCGGCGGCGCCGGGCAGATCGCCGGCACCGCGACGCTGGGTCGCAAGCTGCACGTCGCGATCGAGGGCCTCGAGCTCGCGCTGCGCGACCCGGACGACCCGGCGGGCGCGGCCCGGCGCGTGGTCGCTGCGGTCGACGCCGCCCGCAGCGAGGGCATCCTGGACGACCACGTGCCCGTCTTCGTCGAGATCCCCGCCTCCTGCTCCGAGCGGGGCTTCCTCGCCGCCGCGGACGAGGTGGCGGCAGCCGAGCACCGGCTCAAGTTCCGCACCGGTGGGCTGGCGCCGGAGGCGTTCCCCGACGCCCCGACGGTGGCCGCCTGGATCGATGCGGCACTCGACCGGGAGACGCCGTTCAAGTGCACGGCCGGGCTGCACCGCGCCGTACGCCACACCGGCGACGACGGCTTCGAGCACCACGGCTTCCTCAACGTGCTGCTCGCGACCCGGCTCGCCTTCGACGGCGGCTCGCGCGATGACGTCGTCGCGACGCTCGAGCAGCGGGAGCCGGCCGCCCTGGTCGAGGCCGCCGCCGAGGCCGACCTCGCCGGCGCGCGCCGCTGGTTCACCTCGTTCGGGTCCTGCTCGATCTCCGAGCCGCTCGACGACCTGCTCGCCCTCGGACTCCTGGAGGACCTCTCGTGACCACGCCCGGCTTCGGCCTCGACCACCTGCCGTACGGCGTCTTCTCCGTCGCCGGCGGCGAGCGCCGGATCGGCGTCCGCCACGAGGACGCCGTCGTCGACCTGGCCGCGGCGACCGGCCGGCCCGAGCTGACCAGCCCGTCGCTCAACGCCTTCCTCGGCCTCGGCCCGCAGGTCTGGCGCGAGACCCGTGAGGCGGCCAGGTCCTACGCCGAGTCCGGCGAGCACCGCGTGCCGCTGGCCGACGTCGAGCTGCACCTGCCGATCGACGTCGCCGACTACGTCGACTTCTACGCGTCGGAGCACCATGCCTCCAACGTCGGCCGGATCTTCCGGCCCGACCAGGAGCCGCTGCTGCCCAACTGGAAGCACCTGCCGGTCGGCTACCACGGCCGCGCCGGCACGGTCGTCGCGTCGGGCACCCCCGTCGTACGCCCGAGCGGGCAGCGGCCCGGCGGTGCCTTCGGCCCGTCCGCGCGGCTCGACATCGAGGCGGAGCTCGGCTTCGTCGTCGGCGTCGGCTCCGAGCTCGGCACGCCGGTCCCCTACGACGCATTCGCCGACCACGTCTTCGGCGTCGTCGGGCTCAACGACTGGTCGGCGCGCGACATCCAGGCCTGGGAGTACGTGCCGCTCGGCCCCTTCCTCGGCAAGTCCTTCGCCACCTCGATCTCCCATTGGGTGACGCCGCTCGCGGCGCTCGACGCGGCCTGGGTCGACCTGCCCGGCCAGGACCCGGAGCCCCTGCCCTACCTGGGTCCTGGTGCCACGAAGGGCCTCGACATCGACGTCGAGGTGGTCGTCGACGGCGCGGTCGTCAGCCGGCCGCCCTACCGCTCGATGTACTGGTCGCCGGCCCAGATGCTCGCCCACATGACCGTCAACGGCGCCCGCCTGCGCACCGGCGACCTCTACGGCTCGGGCACCATCAGCGGTCCCGAGACGGACCAGCGGGGGTCGTTCCTGGAGATCGGCTGGGGAGACGAGTCGGCGTTCCTCGCCGACGGCGCCGACGTCACGCTGCGCTACTCCGCGCCCGGCACCGACGGCGGCCGGATCGCCCTCGGCGACGTGACCGGACGGATCGCGCCCGCCCGCTGACGCCTACTCCGGGATCGGCGGACCGACGACCTCGAGCCCGTAGCGTGGGCCCACCTCGATCCAACGCGGGATCTCGACCTCGGGAGTGAGGCCGTCCTCGCCGGGCAGGCGCCGCTCGGCCGCCGGGATGCCGACCTCGTCGTAGAGGTGCAGGAGGCCGGCCGGTGCCGTGAGTGCCAGCAATCTGGCCGGCGCGTCCCCGCGGATGCGGAACGCGTGCGGCACGCCCTGCGGCAGGTGGATGAAGCAGCCGGCGTGGAGCTCGAGGAGCTCCTCCCCGGCCTGGTAGCTGAGCCGACCCTCGAGCACGTAGAACGCCTCGGCCTCGCGGTCGTGCCGGTGCAGCGGGGTGGCCACACCGGGCGGCTGGGTGACGAGTGCGACGCCCAGCCGGTCGCTCTCGCCGGGCTCCAGCAGGTGCTCGAAGAGCGACTGCATCGCCCAGGTGGCACGTCCACCACCCGGCTCACGGAAGACGAGCTGCTCGGCCATGACACACCGCCCACACATTCATCCGAAGTTGTCTCGGATCAATACGATAGGCACCGTGTCCGACCACGTCAACGCACCCCGGAGGTACGACGGCAGCCGGCGTCGCGCGGCGGCCGAGCGCACCCGGGAGGCGATCCTGGCCGCCGCGCGCGACCTCTTCGCGGAGCACGGGTACACCGCGACCTCGGTCCAGGACGTGGCCGCCCGGGCGGGCGTCTCGGTCGACACCGTCTACACCACCGTCGGGCGCAAACCGCGACTGCTGCTGGCGGTCCACGACATGGCGCTGGCCGAGGGACCAGCCCCACTCCCTGCCGAGCAGCGCGACTACGTCCGGGCGGTCCGCGCCGCGGGTTCCGCGGAGGAGATGCTGCGGACCTACGCCACCGCGTTGGGCCGCCTGCTCCCGCGCACGGTGCCCCTCGCGCTGGCGCTCCGCGAGGCCGGCCGCACCGAGCCCGAGTGCGCTGCCCAGTACCAGGCGCTCTCCGACCGGCGCGCCGCACACATGCGCCTCCTCGCCGCCGACCTCCGGGCGACCGGGCGGCTCCGCGAGGACCTCGGCGACGACCAGGTCGCCGACCTGATCTGGTCGTTGAACAGCCCGGAGTGGTTCACCCTGCTCGCCGGGCGCGGCTACCCGCCGGAGAGCTACGCCGACCTCCTGGCCGACGTGCTGCAGCGCACCCTGCTCGCCGATCGCCCTCAGGCGAAGGCCTGAGCTCCGACATACGTCGAGATCGTGGCGGTCAGCAGCGTCGTCGCGACCACCCCGGCGCCGACGACGGCCAGGCCGAAGGCCCGGCGACGGGGCGACGCGCCTCGCGGCAGGACGAGCTCTCGGGCCCAGGTGACCACACCGCCGACGCCGCCGAGCACCGAGCGGGCCCATTGGTACTCCAGGGCCAGCAGGGCGAGGCCGAGCACCATGACCACGAGTCCCGGGCCCGGCAGCACCGTCATCGCGAGCCCGGCGAGCACCACGAGCGGACCGAGGACGGTGACCCCGACCCGGACCGCGACGGACCGCAGGGGTCCGGCGTCCGACCAGGCGTCGATCCGGTCGAGGAAGGCCTGGGAGCGGGGCGAGAGATGGTGCTGCATCAGCACCCATGGTCCCCGTCTCCCCTGAGACGTTCCTGAAGCCGCCGACGTGGGTAGGTTCGGCGTCGTGATCGAGCTCAGCAAGGGCCAGGAGGTCGCGGTCGCGACCGCTGACGGCACGCCCGTACGCCGGCTCCGCGTCGGCGTCGGCTGGGACCAGGCGCCCGGCGCCGGCGCCCTCAGTGCCGGCGGCAGCCGCAACATCGACCTCGACGCGACCGCCTTCCAGTTCTCCGGCGGCCGCCTCTTCGACGTGGCCTTCTACAACAACCTCGCGACCCGCGACGGCTCCGTCGTGCACCGTGGGGACAACCTCACCGGCAGCGGGAGCGGCGACGACGAGCAGATCGACGTCGACCTCGGCCGCGTCCACCCGCCGGTCGACACCATCGTCTTCCTCGTCTCCAGCTACCAGGGCCACTCGCTGGAGTGGATCGCCAACGCCTACTGCCGTCTGGTCGACGACAGCGGCGAGGGCGAGGGCACCGAGATCGCCCGCTTCACCCTCACCCTCGGCGTCCCGCAGACCGGCCTGGTGATGGCCAAGCTGGTCCGCGACCCCGATGACGCGGGCGCCTGGCGGGTCTTCGCCATCGGCGAGGGCGTCGACGCCACCAAGCCGACCGACTCGGTCGCCGTCCTCGAGAGGTTCCTCTGATGGGTCTGCTCACCCCGCTCGCGATCCGCATCGGCGCGATCCCGTGGATGCCCAAGCTGCTGCCGCAGGTCGTGTGGACGGATCGCAACCTGCAGAAGGTCACGGGTGGACGGGTGACCATCCTCGACATCGCCGGCCTGCCCAACCTGATGCTGACCGTGGTCGGCCGCAAGAGCGGCATCCCCCGGACCACGCCGCTGCTCTGCGTCCCCGACGGCGACACCTGGCTGATCGCCGGCTCCTACTTCGGCGGACCGAACATGCCGGTGTGGGTCGGCAACATCCGGGCCGCCGGCGAGGCCGAGATCACCTGGGACCGGAAGCAGGTTCCGGTCACCGCGACCGAGCTGCACGACGCCGACCGGGCCGCGGCCTGGCAGGTGATGCTGCGCACCTGGCCCAACTTCGCGAAGTACGAGGAGCGCACCGACCGGCTGATCCCGGTCTTCCGCCTCACCCGGAGGTGACCGGCACGGCCGCCGCGAGATCGACGCCGCGCCGCCGCAGCTTGAGCGTGTAGATCGAGTCCGCCGACACGAGGTGGCTGATGCCGGTGGCCAGCACGATCGCCGCCATCAGCGGCAGGATGATCGTGTACTCGCCGGTGAGCTCGAACATGATCACCACCGCGGTGATCGGAGCCCGGGCCGCGCCCGCGAAGACCGCGCCCATGCCGATCAGCCCGTAGGCTCCGGCCGCCCCGACGACGCCGGGCAGGAGCGCCTGGGCGGACTGCCCGAACGCCGCGCCCAGCATCGCGCCGATGAACAGGCTCGGGGCGAAGACACCACCCGACCCACCGATGCCGATCGTGAGGCTGGTCGCGACCACCTTCGCGAGCAGGAGCACCACGAGGAACCCGACCGTGTAGGCGCCGGCGACGCCGTTCCCGAGGACCGGGTAGCCCACGCCGTACATCTCGGGGAGCGCGAGCAGGAGGAGCCCGAGGACGATCCCGCCGACCGCGGGGCGCAGCCACTCCGGCCCGCGCCAGACGGCGTCGCAGGCGTCCTCGATCGCGTAGAGGGCCCTCGTGAAGCCGACGCCGACCAGTCCGGCGAGCACACCCAGCAGGGCGAAGAGGAGGTACTCCGACACGTGCTCGACGCGGAACTCGGGGAGCGTCAGGAAGGGGTCGTTCCCCAGGATCGCGCGTCCGATCACGCTCGCCGTGACCGACGAGATCACCACCATGCCGAAGCTGCGGGCCGCGAAGTCGACGAGGATCAGCTCCATCGCGAAGAAGACGCCCGCGAGCGGCGCGTTGAAGGTCGCCGCGATCCCGCCCGCCGCGCCGCACGCGACCATCAGGCGGGTGTGCTCGACGTCGGAGCGGACCAGGCGAGCCAACGTCGAGCCGAGCGCCGACCCGATCTGCACGATCGGCCCCTCGCGACCCACGGAGCCACCGCCGCCGATGCACAGCGCCGACGCGAGGGCCTTGACCACCGCCACCTGCGGACGGATGCGCCCTCCACGCCGAGCGACGGCATCCATGACCTCGGGGACGCCGTGCCCACGGGCCTCACGGGCGAAGGCGTGCACCAACGGGCCGTAGAGGAGACCGGCGACGACCGGTGCGGCCACGACGAACCACGGGCCGAGGCCCGGGAGCCACGGGTGCGCGGCATGTCCCGCGTCGGAGTAGTCGTCGTGACCCGAGAAGACCCTGGTGAAGGTCAGCACCAGCCACCGGAACGCCACCGCGCCGAGTCCGGCGCCGGCCCCGATCGTGAGTGCCAGGGCCAACATGCCGGTGTCCGACGCGCTACGGGGAAGAGAGGCTCGCATTGTTGCAGTATGCAATAGTTGCTGTGTGCATGAGAAAGCGTCCACGGATGACGTCGTCACCGGCCTGCTCACCGCCTCGCGGGTGCTGGTCGGCGTCGCGGCGCGATCCCTGGCCGAGATCGAGGGTCGGGTCACGGTCACTCAGTTCCGCACCCTCGTCGTCCTCTCGGCGCACGGCCCGCTCCGACAGGGTGGGCTGGCCGAGCTCCTGGGAGTCAACGCGTCGACCACGCAGCGGATGGTCGACCGACTGGAGGCTGCCGGTCTCGTCGACCGGCAGCCCAACCCCAGGAGCCGGCGCGAGGTCGTGGTGACGCTCACCGCGGCGGGCGCGGAGGTCGTCGACCTGGTGACCCGCCGACGGCGACGCGAGATCCAGACGATCGTGCGCCGCATGCCGCCCGAGACCCGCAGCGCCGCGGTCGACGCGCTGCGGGCCTTCACGGACGCCGCCGGCGAGCCGGATGCCGTCGCCGGGAGTCTCTGGGGCTGGTCCCTCGTCGGCGACTGAGCGGCTAGCGTGGCGATGTGCAGCTCGGTCAGTACCCGCCACCGCGACACACGGTCGCCCACCTGAGCGACCCGCACCTGCTCGCGGGCGGGGCGAAGCAGTACGGCGTGGTCGACACCGAGATCGGGCTGGCGCTCGCGCTGGCCCGGATCGCCCGGCTCGACCCACTCCCCCATGCGCTCGTCCTCACCGGCGACCTGGCCGACAAGGCGGAGCCCGCGGCCTACGCGCGGCTGCGTGAGCTGGTCGAGCCGCTCGCGCACGAGCTCGGGGCCGAGGTCGTGTGGGTGATGGGCAACCACGACGAGCGGGCGTCGTACGCCGCCGAGCTCTTCGGCGCCGAGGCCCCCGACGAGCAGACCCAGGACCGGGTCCACGACGTCGCCGGCCTGCGGATCGTCTCCCTCGACACCAGCGTGCCCGGCTACCACCACGGCGAGATCACCGACGACCAGCTGGCCTGGCTCGCCGACGCGCTCGCGACGCCCGCGCCGTACGGCACCCTGCTCGCGATGCACCACCCGCCGATCCCGATCCCGATGATGCCGGCGGCCGAGGTGATCGAGCTCTACGACCAGCACCGGCTGGCCGAGGTGCTCGACGGCACCGACGTGCGCGCCATCCTGGGCGGACACTTCCACTACTCGACCTACTCCACCTTCGCGGGCATCCCCGTCTCGGTCGCGTCCGCCACCTGCTACACCTCCGACCCGGCACCGCTCGCGCGGTTCGTCTCCGGCGTCGACGGCCACCAGGCCATGACGATGGTGCACCTCTACGACGACCGGGTCGTCCACACGATCGTGCCGGTCGACGAGGCGCAGGAGGTCAGCGGCTTCCCGTCCGACGTACGCGCCCAGGTCGCGGCGATGAGCCCGGACGAGCGACGCGAGCTCCTGTCGCGCAAGGACTCCCCGCTCTACACGGGCGAGCTCACGATCCCCGGGGCGATCTGAGCCGCGCGTGATCTCGGCACTCCTCTGGGGACTCGGCTCCTCGGCCGCCCTCTACCTCGGCCAGCTGCTCGCCCGCCCGCTCGGCCGGTCCGAGCGCGCGATCGGCCTGATGATGGGCTTCGGCGGCGGCACCCTGCTGGCCGCCGTCGCCTACGAGCTGATCCCCGAGCAGACCCTCACCGACGGCTGGCAGATCATCGCCTGGGCCCTGGTCGGCGCCGTCGTCTACTACGGCGGCGACCGGCTGATCGACAGCCGCGGCGGCGCGGCACGCTCGACCGTCGCCCAGGGCGGCGGCGAGGGCGGGTCCGGGATGGCGATGTTCCTCGGCGCGCTGCTCGACGGCATCCCCGAAGCCTTCATCCTCGGGCTCGGCCTGGCCCTGGGCGGCGACATCAGCGTCGCCTTCGTGGCGGCGATCTTCGTCTCCAACATCCCGCAGGGCCTCGCCGGCACCACCTCGCTGCAGGAGGCCGGCACCCCCGACCGGCGGATCACCGTCATGTGGACGCTGCTGACGCTCGCGTGCGGCGCGGCCTCGCTGCTCGGCTACCTGGTGGCCGACCACCTGCACCACCTCGGCACCTGGGCGAGCGCGTTCGCCGGCGGCGCGGTCCTGATGATGCTCGCCGACTCGATGATCCCGGAGTCCTACCGGCACGGCGGCCGCCTGGTCGGGCTGCTGACCGTGGTCGGCTTCCTGGTCGCCGGCGTGCTCACCGTCCTGCAGTGACCGCCGAGTCGAGGTTTTCCGTCCGCCGAGTCGAGGTTTTCCGTCCGCCGAGTCGAGGGTCTTCGACGTGTCTCCTGCGGAAACCCTCGACTCGACCCGCGGAAACCCTCGACTCGACGTCAACCGGCGTCGAGGCCGGGGGTCGCCTCCCCGAAGGGGCCGCGGATCACCGGGCGTACGTCGCCGCGGGTGCCGACCCAGCCGACTCCCGGCTCGAGCCGGCGCAGCGGCTTGGCGGGCGCCCCGCCGACCACCGTGTGGTCGGGGACCTCGCCGCGGACGACCGAGCCGGCGGCGACCACGACGTTCCGGCCGATCCGGGCGCCCGGCAGGATGATCGCGCCGTGGCCGACCCAGGTGCCGGCGCCGATCGAGACCGGCAGCTGCTCGCCGAACTGCTCGCCGATCGGGAGGTCCGGGTCGAGGTAGCCGTGGCTGGAGTCGCAGACGAAGACGTCCTGGCCGAACCACACGTCGTCGCCGATCTCGATCGACGTGTGCGCCACGATCGAGCACCGGGCGCCGATGACGCATCGGTCGCCGATCACCAGGCCACGCTCGGGCGCGCCCGGGTCGTCCGGGCCGTAGCCGACCGAGAGCGTCACGTGGCGGCCGATCAGCGTGCCGGAGCCGAGGTGGATCGAGCGGGTGCCCATCAGGGTCGCGGGCGGGAAGTCGATGTTGGTGCCCGGCCCGAAGCTGCCGAACGCGTCGGCGGCGCGGGTGCCCGGCACGATCTCGCCGAAGCGATCGATCCAGCCCCACGCGGCGTGCACGGCCGAGCCGGCCAGGCGCCTCACGAACGTCTTCACGGTCCGCGAGGCTAACGGTCCGGGGCGCCCTGTGTGGCCGAGACCACGTCCTCCTCCCCGCGTATATGCGACTGATCACGTCCGATTCGGGATAACAGGCGCCGCCCGGGACGTTGGACCCCGTGGCGCCTGCGGCGGGCGATGACCCGCTGCGCGCCCCTTTTCCTCACTCGCTCAGCCAGGACCGCTGGCCCGATCGAAGGAGCCAGCGTTGCCCCTGTCCCGTCCCGTCACCCGTCTCGCCCACGCCCCCACCTGGGTCCTGTCGACCCTCGCCGTCGTCGCCGTCACCTCCACCGGTGTCGTCGCCGGCGTGCGGCACGCGGACCCGACCCCGGACGCCCCGGACGCCCCGGAGGCCGCACAGGCCACACAGGCCGCGGTCGCGCCGGTCACCGCCTCCGTCACCCCGCCGGCCGAGCGGGTCGTCGATGCGGTCCGCCTGGTGCGCAAGCCGGTCGAGCCCTCGATCCCGGTCGCGACCAGCGACGCCGCCGAGACCGTCGCGGCGGCCGAGGCCTCGTCGTACAACGTGCCCGGGCAGTGCCTCGGCTGGACCCGCGAGCAGGCCGACATCCCCTCGCGCTACGACGACGCCGCCACGGCGTGGGAGCACGCCTCCGACCGCCACCCCGGCGACACGAGCCCACCGAAGGGCGCGGCCGTCTACTGGCTCGGCGGCAGCAGCGGGCACGGGCACGTCGCGATCTCGCTCGGCGACGGCCGGGTCCGCTCCTCCGATGCCGGTGGCTACGGCGTCGTCGGCACCATCCAGCTCGAGCGGCTGACCCGCGAGTGGGGGCTCCAGTACGCCGGGTGGTCGGACTCGATCAACGGCTACCGGATCCCGGGCGTCGCGAACGCCTGAGCCTGCGGGACCCCGAGCGGGTGACCGGGGTCTCGTTTCCGAAAAATACTAGGACGTCCTACTATCTCCGTATGACCGACCTCCACGTGCCGCAGAACCCGGTCCGCCTCGTGACGGCCTCGAGCCTGTTCGACGGCCACGACGCGTCGATCAACATCATGCGGCGGATCTTCCAGTCGCAGGGCTGCGAGGTGATCCACCTGGGCCACAACCGCTCGGTCCAGGAGGTCGTGGACGCAGCGATCGAGGAGGACGTCCAGGGCGTCGCGGTGTCGTCCTACCAGGGCGGACACGTGGAGTACTTCGAGTACCTCGTCGAGCTCCTGCGCGCCCAGGGCGCCGGCCACGTCAAGGTCGTCGGAGGCGGCGGCGGCGTGATCGTGCACGACGAGATCACCCGGCTGCGCGCGTCGGGTGTCACCATCTTCTCCCCGGAGGACGGCCAGCGGATGGGCCTCACCGGGATGATCAACTCCGTCGTCGCCGACTGCGACACCGACCTGTGGGCACAGCGCCAGGTCGACGCCGACCAGGTGCTCAGCGGGGACCGCTTCGCCGTCGCCCGGGCGATCACCGGTGCCGAGGAGGGCCGGCTGCCCGACGACCTCCTGGGCGCGGTCCGCGACGCCGCGGCGCGCCGTACGGTCCCGGTGCTCGGCATCACCGGCACCGGCGGCTCCGGCAAGTCCTCGCTGACCGACGAGCTCGTCCGCCGGCTCCGCGTCGACCAGCAGGACAAGGTCCGCGTGGCCGTGCTGGCCGTCGACCCGACCCGGCGCAAGGGCGGCGGCGCGCTGCTCGGCGACCGGATCCGGATGAACTCCGTCGACGGCGACCGCGTCTTCTTCCGCTCGCTGGCCACCCGCGGGGCCCACGAGCTGCCCGACCACCTCCCCGACGTGGTCGACGTGCTCAAGGCCGCCGGCTTCGACCTCGTCGTCGTCGAGACCCCCGGCATCGGCCAGGGCGACGCGGCGATCGTGCCGTTCGTGGACGTGTCGATGTACGTGATGACGCCGGAGTTCGGCGCCGCGTCCCAGCTGGAGAAGATCGACATGCTCGACTTCGCCGACGTGGTCGCGATCAACAAGTTCGAGCGCCGCGGCGCCGAGGACGCGATGCGCGACGTGGGCCGCCAGCTCGTCCGCAACCGCGAGGCCTTCGGCAAGCAGCCGACCGAGATGCCCGTCTTCGGCACGTCCGCCGCGACCTTCAACGACGACGGCGTCACCGCGCTCTACCAGCACCTCCGCGGCCTGCTGGCCGAGCAGGGCCTGCCGCTCGAGGACGGCACCCTCGACCGCGTCGACGTGCGGCACTCGACCCGGATCCGGCAGGTCATCCCGGGTGAGCGGGTCCGCTACCTCTCCGAGATCTCCGCGACCGTGCGTGACTACCACGACCGCACCGACGAGCTCGCGCTCCTCGCGCGCAAGGCCCAGCAGGTCGAGGCGGTCGCCGCCGAGCTGCCCGACAACGGCGACGTCACCGCCCTGCTCGACAAGACCCGGAGCGCCCTGCCCGACGAGGTCGCCGAGCAGGTCGCGGGCTGGCCCGCCGTCGTCGAGGAGTACGCCGCGATCCCCGGGCGCGAGTCGCTCTCCGGCAACCTCGTGCCCCGCGTCGCGCTCCCGTCGTACGCCGACCACGGCGAGCTGGTGCGCTTCTGGCGGCGCGAGAACCTCCCCGGCCGCTACCCCTTCACCGCCGGCGTCTTCCCGCTCAAGCGCGAGGGCGAGGACCCGGCCCGGATGTTCGCCGGCGAGGGTGACCCGGCGCGCACCAACCGGCGCTTCAAGCTGCTCTCCGAGGGCCAGCCGGCGACCCGGCTGTCGACGGCGTTCGACTCGGTGACGCTCTACGGCCGCGACCCCGACGAGCGCCCCGACATCTACGGCAAGGTCGGCACCTCCGGCGTCAGCGTCGCGACGCTCGACGACATGAAGGAGCTATACGACGGCTTCGACCTGCTGTCGCCGACCACGTCGGTGTCGATGACGATCAACGGCCCGGCGCCGACGGTGCTCGCGTTCTTCCTCAACACCGCGATGGACCAGGCCCGCGAGCGCGGCATCGACCCGGTGGAGGCGCTCAAGACGGTGCGCGGCACGGTGCAGGCCGACATCCTCAAGGAGGACCAGGGCCAGAACACCTGCCTCTTCTCGACGGAGTTCAGCCTGCGCTGCATGGCCGACATCCAGGAGTGGTTCATCGAGCAGGGCGTGCGGAACTTCTACTCGGTCAGCATCTCCGGCTACCACATCGCCGAGGCCGGGGCGAACCCCATCAGCCAGCTGGCGTTCACGCTCGCCAACGGCTTCACCTACGTCGAGTCGTACCTCGCTCGCGGCATGGACATCGACGACTTCGCACCCAACCTCTCCTTCTTCTTCTCCAACGGCATGGACCCGGAGTACTCCGTGATCGGCCGCGTCGCGCGCCGCATCTGGGCGGTCGCGATGAAGGAGAGGTACGGCGCCAACGAGCGCTCGCAGAAGCTGAAGTACCACGTCCAGACGAGCGGCCGGTCGCTGCACGCGCAGGAGATGGACTTCAACGACATCCGCACCACGCTGCAGGCGCTGATCGCGATCTACGACAACGCCAACAGCCTGCACACCAACGCGTACGACGAGGCCGTGACCACCCCGAGCGCCGAGTCGGTGCGCCGCGCGCTGGCGATCCAGCTGATCATCAACCGCGAGTGGGGCCTCGCGATGAACGAGAACCCGCTCCAGGGCTCCTTCATCATCGACCAGCTCACCGACCTCGTCGAGGAGGCCGTGCTCAAGGAGTTCGACGCCATCAACGAGCGCGGCGGCGTGCTCGGTGCGATGGAGACCGGCTACCAGCGCGGCCGGATCCAGGACGAGTCGATGCTCTACGAGCACCGCAAGCACGACGGCTCGCTGCCGATCATCGGCGTCAACACCTTCCGCAAGCCCGGCGGCGACGACGGCACCCCCGACCACGTCGAGCTGGCCCGCGCGACCTCGTCGGAGAAGGAGTCGCAGCTGCGCCGCGTGCACGACTTCCAGGACGCCCACCGCGACGAGGCGACCGCAGCGATCGCCCGCCTCAAGGAGGCCGCGACCTCCGGCGAGAACGTCTTCGCCGTCCTCATGGACGCCGCCCGGGTCTGCTCGCTCGGCCAGGTGACCGAGGCGTTCTTCGAGGTCGGCGGGGCCTATCGTCGGAACGTGTGAGCGCCGAACGCGTCGTCTCCCTGGTCCCCTCCATCACGGAGGCACTCGCCGACGCACGGCCGGAGGCGGTGGTGGGGGCGACCGAGTGGTGCACCCAGCCGGGCGACCTCGACGTGGTCCGCGTGCGGGGCACCAAGAACCCCGACCTCGCGGCGATCCGGGCGCTCGAGCCCGACGTGGTGGTCGCCAACAAGGAGGAGAACCGCGAGCTCGACGTACGCCGCCTCCGGGACGCGGGCATCGCCGTCCACGTGACCGAGATCGAGACCGTGCCGGCGGCGTTCGCGGCGTACGACGAGCTCTTCGACGACGTGCTCGGCTGGCCGCGGCCGGCCTGGCTCGAGGAGGCGCGCGACTTCTGGACGCGCCCGATGCCGCCGGTCACCGCCCGGGTCGCGGTGCCGATCTGGCGGGACCCCTGGATGGTGGTCGGCAGCCGGACCTTCACCGGCGACCTGCTGCGCCGGCTCGGCTGGGAGAACGTCTACGCGACGCACCAGGACCGCTACCCGAAGGTCGAGGTCGCCGACCTGGACGTCGTCGGCGCCGACGTCGTGCTGCTCCCCGACGAGCCCTACGTCTTCACCCCCGCAGACGGACCCGAGGCGTTCGAGCGGACGCCGACGCGGCTCGTGAGCGGGCGGCTGATCACGTGGTACGGCCCGTCGCTGCTGGAGGCACGTAGCCTGACGCCCTGACCGAACGGGGGCTCCACATGTCATCTCGGCACCTGTCATCTCGGACCGTCGCGCGCGGGAGCGTGCTCGCCCTGGTCGCCGCCCTCGTGGTGCTGCTGCCGGAGGCCGGGCACGCGGCCCGACCCACCTGCGGCGGGCAGGTGGCGACCATCGTGGGCACCAACGGCGACGACGAGCTGACGGGCACCCGCGGGGACGACGTCATCGTCGGCCTCGGCGGCGACGACCGGCTCCTCGGCCTCCGCGGCCACGATCTGCTCTGCGGGGGCGCCGGCGACGACCGGCTCCGCGGGCACGGCGGCGAGGACCGGCTCGTGGGCGGCCCCGGCTCGGACCTCCTCGACGGCGGCGACGCCGACGACGTCCTCCGGGGAGGCGAGGGCACCGACCACCTGGACGGCGCGGCCGGCGACGACCGGCTCTTCGGTGCCGCCGGCCCCGACTACCTCGACGGCGGCCCGGGCACCGACCGCGGCCGCGGCGGCGCCGGCACCGACGCCTGCTACGTGGAGCTCGCCACCGGCTGCGAGTAGCCGGCGGCCGGTGGTTGGATACCCGGCATGGCCAACTTCGCCGACTTCCAGATCGGGCTCTACTTCGCCGGCCTCGGCGGCCAGCTGCCGCCGTACCCGCTCACCTTCGCGGGTCTGGAGGCGGCCGCGCAGGAGAAGATGGAGCACCGGCTCTGGGACTACGTCGCGGGCGGCGCCGGCGACGGCCACACCCAGCAGTCCAACATCGACGCCTTCCACCGGTGGGGCGTGCTCCCCCGGATGCTGTCGGGTGCGGCCGAGCGCGACCTGTCGGTCGAGCTCTTCGGCCATCGCTACCCCGCACCCGTCTTCATGGCGCCGATCGGCGTCCTGGGCGTGATGACCGACGACGAGCACGGCGACCTCGCCGCGGCCGCGGCGTCCGCCAGCTCGGGGATCCCGATGGTCGCCTCGACGCTGATGCAGGACCCGATGGAGGACGTCGGCGCGGCGCTCGGCGACACCCCGGGCTTCTTCCAGCTCTACACGCCCCACGACCGCGAGGTCGCGGAGAGCTTCGTCCACCGCGCGGAGGCGGCCGGCTTCCAGGGCATCGTGGTCACCCTCGACACCTGGACCCTCGGCTTCCGGCCGCGCGACCTGCAGCACGCGACCTTCCCGCAGCTGCGCGGCTACTGCCTGGCCAACTACTTCTCCGACCCGGTCTTCCGGTCCCGCCTCCAGGCCACGCCCGAGGAGGACCCCGGCGCGGCGGCGATCGCGTGGGCGTTGATGTTCGGCAACCCGACGCTGACCTGGAACGACCTCGCCTGGCTGCGGGGGCTGACCGACCTGCCGCTGCTGCTCAAGGGCATCTGCCACCCCGACGACGTACGCCGCGCCAAGGACGCGGGCGTCGACGGCATCTACTGCTCCAACCACGGCGGTCGCCAGGCCGCGAGCGCCCCGGCCCTCGACCTGCTGCCGGCGGTGGTCGACGCGGCCGACGACATGCCCGTCCTCTTCGACTCCGGCGTCCGCTCCGGTGCCGACGTCGTCAAGGCGCTCGCCCTCGGCGCGACCGCGGTCGGCATCGGCCGCCCCTACGGGTACGGCGCGGTGCTCGGCGGCCAGGCCGGCATCGAGTTCGTGCTGTCCTGCCTGCTGGCCGAGGCCGACCTCACGATGGGTCTCAACGGCTACGCCAGCATCACCGAGCTCACGCGCGAGGTGCTCGTCCGCGTCACCTGACCGCTGCGTGCGCTCCGTGCGGATGCTCGAGCTCGCCCTCGGGGAGGTGCACCGGGGTGGAGCTGCGGAAGTGACCGAGCACCGAGAGCAGGACGCCCGCGCCGATCCACGCGAGCAGGACCACCCACTCGTGGAGGCTGGAGGCGTCCGGGAAGTAGTTGACCTCGCGGACCAGGCTGGCTGCGGCCCCGGGGACGAAGTACTGCCCGATCGAGCCCCAGGGCCCGGTGATGAACTGGTAGGGCATCGAGGCGCCGGAGATCGGGTTGCCGACGAGCATCGTCAGGACGGCGCCGACGCCGATCCCGGGCGCACCGAGCAGGGCATTGAGGCCGACGACCGTCGAGGCGGTGCCGAGCATGCCGGCACCGATGGCCAGCGCCTCCAGCCAGAAGTGGCCGCCGAGGATGCCGAGCAGGGGGCCGGTGACCACCGCGACCAGCAGGCCGCCGGCGACGGCGTACACGACCAGGGCGAGCAGGCGCCGCGTGACGCCGGCGACGAGGAGGGAGACCACGACGCCGCCGACGATCCCACCGAGGACCAGCGGGAAGCCCATCGCGCTCAGGCCGGCGCCGGTCGGGTCGTCGTCGGAGAGCGGGACGACGTCGGTGACGGTCGGCTGACCGCCGGTCGCCGCCGCCAGCTGCCGGCCGACGCCCTCCACGACGGAGACGGTCGCGGACCCGTTCGCGCTGGCGACCAGCACCTCCGGGGTGGCGCCGCCGAGGACGTAGGCGCCGTACACCTCCCGCTCACGGATCGCGGCGACGGCGTCGTCACGGGTGTCGTACGACGTCGCGTCGACCGGCAGGTCGGCGCCCGTCGGGAGGGACCCGCCGACCACGCCGACCGGCAGTCCGCCGGTCTCCGAGGTGGCGACCGGCCACAGGAACGCGAGCGCGACCACCGCCACGATCGCGCCGGCGAGGACGCCGATGACGAGGGCGGCGGCGGGGCGGGACCGCGGTGCGGCCGTCTCCGGGTGCGACGACATGACATCTCCAAACAGAATGAACGTTTTGTTTAGGGCACCGTACACGCTAACCTCGCGGCGTGCCCAGAGTGAGCGACGCCTACCGTCAGGCCCGCCGCGACCAGATCACCGCGGCGACGCTCCGGGTGATCGCCCGGAGCGGGCTGCGCGGACTGACCATGGCCGAGATCATCGGGGAGTCCGGGCTCTCCGCCGGATCGGTCTACTCGCACTTCGCGACCAAGGACGAGCTCGTGGAGCGGGTGGCCGAGCACGTCATCGGCCAGCGGGCCGACCGCCTGCTCGCCGACGACCAGGCCCCCCGCCCGCCGCTCGAGGTCGTGCGCTGGTGGCTAGCGGGGCTCGAGGAGGACGCGATGCCCTTCGGCGCCGTGCTGCAGATCTGGGGCGAGGCGGCCTCCGACCCGGGCATCCGGGAGGTCGTCCAGCGGCGCGTCGCGGCGATCGAGGCGGCCTTCGAGGTGGCCGCCGACCGCTGGCTCGAGGCGACCGGCGGCGACCGCGGCACCGCGACGGACACCGCACGCGCCATGCTCCTGGTCTGCCAGGGCTACATCGTCCGCGCCGGCGCGCTCGGCCCCCAGGACCTCGACGCCACGATCCGCGCCGCCGGCCTGCTCTGACGCGGGCACCGGCCCGGCAGGTCAGCGCCGCCGTACGCCGCCGTAGATCCCGCGCCGCACGATCCAGGGCTGGAGCACGGTCTGGATCGACCACGCCGGGAAGCGGAACGACCGCCCGGTCGGGGTGAAGACCCGCAGCCCGTCGGGTTGGAAGCCGAGCACCGATCCCCAGCGGCGGCGCGCGGGGCGGTAGGTGTCGAGCGGCCGCCCGGCCAGGTGCCGGCGGACGTTGCGGGCGAGCAGCCGGTCGGCCCGGTTGCGGGCCGATCCGCGCAGCGGGTCGGTCGCGGCGACGTCGCCGATCGCGAAGACGTCGGGGGCGCCGATCACGGAGAGGTCGGGCGCGACCCGGACGAAGCCCTGCTGGTCGAGCAGGTCCGGCGGCAGCCAGGACGTGTTCGGCGCGACCCGCCCGATCGCCCACACGGTCGCACCGGCCGGGGCGTCCGGTTGGCCCGTGCTGAAGGCGACCGGCTCGGTGGTGATCCGGTCGAGGTCGAAGCCGTCGGGCACCACCGCCCGGTGGCCGGGGTGCAGCGCCACGCCGCGGTCCTCGAGGAGGTGCGCGACCGTCGACCACGCCCGCCCGTGGTGCTGGGGCAGGGCGCGCTCACCGGGGAAGTAGAGGGCGATCGGCTTGTCCGGCCAGGCGAGCGCGAGGTGGGCAGCGGCGCTGACGGCGGCTGCCCCGCCACCGATGACGTTGATCGCATCGGCGTCGGCGAGCTGCCGGTGCGCCCCGGTGATCGCGTCGTCGACCTGCTCCGCGGACTGGAGGTCGGGCCGGCGCCAGAAGCCGTTCGTGACCCCGGTCGAGATGACCAGGACGTCGTACGGCTCGACCTGCGTCGACCCGTCCGCGAGCGCGACCGTCACCTGCCGGTCGGCGGTCGAGAGGCCGGTGACGGTGCCGTGCACCCGGCGTACGGCGTCGAGCTTCCGGTAGCGCTCGAAGCCGACGAGGTACTCCCGTGCCCAGGCCTCCGGGGTCGCGAGCCGCATCCCGAGCTCCTGCCCGCTGACCAGCGCGGGCTTGCTGGAGATGCCGACGACGTCGACGTACCGGGAGAGGTGGCGGGCGGTGAGCAGGCCGCTGTCGCCGAGGCCGGCGACCACGACCCGGGGCCGGGTCACGTGCGCACTCGCGGGGGTCGGGGCACGAGCTTGGACACGCGGTCGATGACGTCCTGGTACTGCGGGCGGCGCTCGAGCGAGCGCTGCTCCATCATCGGGATGCTGGCGCCGAGGAAGAGCGCGACCATCGCGATGGCGCCGAGGAAGACCCACCACCAGTCGGCGGGCGAGGCGGCCAGGCCGAAGAGTCCGAGCGCGAACCAGAAGCTGATCTCGCCGAAGTAGTTGGGGTGCCGCGACCAGCCCCACAGACCCTGGTCCAGGCACTGGCCGGGCTGCTTGGTGCGCGCGAAGCGGTACATCTGCCCGTCGGCGACCAGTTCCAGGAGCGCCGCCCCGATGCCGATGACGACCGCGACCGCGTCGAGCCACCCCACGTCGCGGCCGCCGTGGGTGACGGCGACGTACACGGGCGTCATGCCGAGGAAGACCTGCCAGGTCGGCACGAGGTGGATGCCGAAGAGGTCGACCAGCGGCTCCATCGCGCCCTTGCCGTCGCGCAGCAGCGGGTAGCGCCAGTCCTCGTGCGGGAAGCCGGGGAACGCGTAGACCCAGTTGCCGGTGAGCCGGACCGCCCAGACCAGGATGACGACGAGCACCAGCCAGGAGCGGGTGTCGTCGAGCGGGAGCGGGCCGGCCCACCACCAGTACGCCGCGAGCAGCGGCGGGAGCACGCTCCACCAGGCGTCGTAGAAGCTGGAGTTGTGGTGGGCCCGGCTGAAGCCGAAGATCACCAGCGTCGCGAGGGAGTCGGCGATCAGCCCGTCCAGCCAGAGGTGCGACGTGTCCGGGCCCCACCACAGCCAGGCCGCACCGACCGCGACCGCGACCAGGTAGGCGATGCCCACGCGCACCAGCGAGGCGCTCTTGCTCATGGGCAGACGGTAGCGGAGAACTAGAACACGTTCTTGTCTAGGATCCGCTCGACATACTCAGGTCATGGATCCCGCCGCCGTCCCGCTCGACGCCTTCGAGGCGATGGTCGTCGACGCGCTCGACTCGCTCCCCGCGTGGGTGCAGCCGGTCGTGGCGGAGATCGCCGTGCTCGTCGAGGACGAGCAGCCGGCCGCCGAGCGCAAGCCCGGCACCCTCCTCCTCGGCCTCTACCGCGGCGTCCCCCGCACCAGCCACTACGGCCGCGCACCCGGCACCCTGCCGGACACGATCACCCTCTACCGGGTCCCGATCGTCGAGGTGTGCGCCCGGGCCGAGGACGTGCCGACCAAGGTGCGCACCGTGCTGGTGCACGAGGTCGGGCACGCCATGGGGCTGGGCGAGGCCCGGCTGCGCGAGCTCGGCTGGGCCTGAGGCCGCGCCGTCGACGCGGCCGCGTCTCGAACACGTTCCCTCTCCCACCACGGCCGGGCATGGCCCGCGCCACGTTTGCCGCGCGCCCGGCCACGGGTACCTGAACAGTGTTTCGACTGGACGGTGAGAGCAGGAAGAGGAAGCAACCGATGACCAGCCAGCCCGTCAGTGTTGGTGTCTACAGCCATCAGGAGATCGTCCGCGAGGGCATCATGTCCCTCCTCTCCCGGCATCCCGACAAGGTCGCGGTGGTCCCGACACCGACCCACCCCGGCGACCCGGACCCCGACGTCGTGCTCTACGACGTGATGGCCCTGCTCGACGGCGACACCGGCCCGCTGGGCTACCTCGTCGACATGACCGCGTCGAAGGTCCTCGCGGTCGGCCACGACCTGCGTCCCGACCTGGTCGGCACGGCCCTGACCACCGGCGTCGACGGCTTCTTCTCGATCGGCGCCGACGAGAAGGAGCTGCTGGCCGCCGTCGAGTCCGCCGCGACGGGCTGGCGGGCCGGCGACCCCGGCGAGAACCCCACCGTCGGCTCCTCCGCCTCGGCGGCCCGGGCCAACCAGCTCGGTGGCGACCTCGGGCTCAGCGAGCGCGAGGTCCAGGTGATCGCGCTGATCGCGCGCGGCCGGTCCAACCAGCAGATCGCCGCCGAGCTCTTCGTCAGCATCAACTCGGTGAAGTCCTACATCCGCACCGCCTACCGCAAGATCGGCGTCCAGAGCCGGGGCGCCGCCGTCGGCTGGGCGATCCGCCACGGCTTCGGCTCCACCGACTGACGGACCCCCATGGCGTCGGCCCCGTCCGATCGGGGTACGTCGCGACCGGCGTGTGGTTACGATCACGCGGGTCGTCGACGGGAGGAACGCATGGCACGAGAGCTCGCGCTGCCGGCGGCTGCCCCACGGGAGGCGGAGTTCGGGCACGACGCGCTCATCGTGTGCGACAACCTCGTGCGGATCTACCAGACCGCGAGCGTCGAGGTGCAGGCGCTCCAGGGTCTCGACCTGCTGGTGCACGAGGGCGAGATGATCGCGCTGGTCGGGGCCTCCGGGTCCGGGAAGTCGACGCTGCTTCAGGTCCTCGCGGGCGTCGACGCACCGACGGCGGGCCGCGCACGGGTGGCCGGGCACGACCTCGTCGACATGGGCCGCCCCGAACGGGTCCACTACCGCCGGCACGTCGTCGGGTTCGTGCGGCAGCAGTCGGCGCGCAACCTGGTGCCCTACCTGACGGCCCGGCAGGTGGTCGACCTCCCCCTGACCATCGCCGGCGTACGCCGCCAGGAGCGGCGGGCCCGCACCGACAGCGTGCTGGAGACCCTGGGGGTCGCGGACTGCGCCGACCGCCGGCCCCACCAGATGTCGGGTGGTCAGCAGCAGCGCGTGGCGATCGCGGTCGCCCTCGCCAACCAGCCCCGCGTGCTGCTCGCCGACGAGCCGACCGGCGAGCTGGACAGCGAGACCGCCGCCGAGGTGTTCGCCGCGCTGCGGACCGCCAACCGCGAGCTGGGGGCGACCGTCGTGGTCGTCACCCACGACGCCGCGGTGAGCGGGCAGGTCGCCCGCAGCGTCGCGATCCGCGACGGGCGGACCAGCAGCGAGATCCTCCGCGGCGAGGCGACCGGCGACGTCCCGGGCGTCGCCGAGGAGTACGCCGTCATGGACCGCGCGGGCCGGGTGCAGGTGCCCCGGGAGTTCCGCGAGGCGCTCGCCCTCACGCGTCGGGTCCGGCTCGCCCTGACCGCCGACCACGTGGAGATCCGCTCCGACGACCGCTCCGACGTCCGCGGCGAGCAGCCGTGACCGAGCCGATCATCGCCGCGCGGGAGCTGCGCCGTACCTACGGGTCGGGACCCACGACGACGCACGCCCTGCGCGAGGTCTCCTTCGACGTCCGGCCCGGGGAGATGGTGGCCGTGGCCGGTCGCTCGGGATCGGGCAAGACCACCCTCCTCAACCTGCTCGGCGGCCTCGACAAGCCGGACTCCGGCACGCTGCACGTGGCCGGCACGGACGTCACCGCGCTCGACGACCAGGGGCTCAGCCGCCTGCGCCGCGAGACCATCTCCTACGTCTTCCAGACCTTCGGGCTGATCCCGGCGCTGACCGCGAGCGAGAACGTCGGGGTGCCGCTGCGGATGCGGCGGATGCCGGTCGCCGAGCGCGAGGAGCGGGTCGCCCTGCTCCTCGACCTGGTCGGGCTGCGCGACCATGCGGCGCAGCGCCCCGGGGAGCTGTCCGGCGGCCAGCAGCAACGGGTGGCGATCGCGCGGGCGCTCGCCGGCTCGCCGCGCCTCCTCCTGGCGGACGAGCCCACCGGCCAGCTCGACGCCGACACCGGCCTGGCCGTGATGGCGCTGCTGCGGGCGATCGTCGACTCCGAGGGCGTCACCGCCGTCGTGGCGACCCACGACCCGACGATGATGGCGCTCGCCGACCGGGTCCTGACCATCGCGGACGGGCGCGTCTAGGGTGCCGCGCCCGATGACCGACCCGTGCTGACCCTGGCTCTCCGGCGCGCCCGGGTGCAGCGCGGGATGCTCGCCGCCGTCGTCGGGCTGATCGCGGCAGCGGCCTGCCTCGTGGGTGTCTGCACCCTGCTGCTGACCGCGACGCAGGCGCGTGCCTTCCACGCCGAGGTGGAGCGCGCGCAGCCCGACGACGTCGACGTGACGGCCTACCTGGTCGACCTCCCCGGCAGCGCCCTCGCGGACGCCCGGTCCCAGGCGCAGGGCGTCGTCACCGACGTCCTGGCTCCGATGCGCCCGACGGTCACGGCCAGCGCGGTGGGGCCGATGCGACAGCTCGACGGCGACCGCGTCGCCTACCTCGGGACCGACAGCGACACCCGCAGCCGCGCCGTCCTGACCAGCGGGCACTGGCCGCGCGACACGCGTACGCCGCGACCCGAGGCCGTCGTCCCGGCCGCGGCCGCCCGCCTGCTCGGGCTGCACCTCGGCGACACGGTGACGATGGGTCACGAGCTCGGCCTGACCGGCGTGACGAGCGCCGCGGAGACCCTCACCGTCGAGGTCGTCGGCACGTTCGAGGCCCGACCCGGCCGCGGATGGGAGACCGATCCCCTGTCGGGACAGGGGATCGGGACCTGGACGCACGGATCGGCGTCGCCCGCGGCGTACGGGCCGGTCCTCGTCGAGGACGCGGCGTTCCGCGCCTCGGGCTCCTACGTGACCGGGCTGCGCGTCACCGCCCACCCGACGCTCACGCTGGCCGAGCGCTCCACCCTGGACGACGCGGTCCGAGGCCTCGGTCGCGCGTCGGCCGAGCTGACCGCGGGCGTCGGCGACGACGTGCAGATCACCCGGGTGGCGTCGAACCTGCCCGGCACCCTCGACCGGATCGACGCCCAGCAGGCCACCACCCGGTCGACCGTGCTGGTGGTCGTGCTGCTCGGGGTGGCACTGTCCGTGGCGGCCGCGATCCTGGCGGGCTGGCTCGTCGCCTCGCGCCGCGACGACGAGCGCGCCCTGCTCGTCGCGCTGGGACTGAGTCGGCGCCAGCAGGTCGGGGCCGCCCTGGCGGAGGCGGGGCTCCTCGCGGCCGCGGCCGCGGTGATCGCCGTGCCCGCCGCCTCGCTCGTCCACGCCGGGCTCACCCGCCTCTCGGGTCTCGAGGCCGCCGGGCTCACCCAGGGGCCGACGATCACGTGGCCGCTGGTGGCGTGCGTGCTGGCCGGCAGCCTCGCACTGGCCCTCAGCCTGGTCCCGACCGCGCTGGACACGGGCACCGCGACCGACCGGAGCGCCCGGCACCGCGCGGTCCTCCGCGGGGGCCTCGACCTCCTGCTCGCCGCCGTGGTGGTCGTCTGCTGGCTGCAGCTGCGCTCCACCCCGTCGGCGAGCTCCGACGGGGACGTCGTGGTGACCGTCGCACCCGTGCTCTGCCTGGCGGCGGTGACCGTGCTGGTGGTCCGCCTGGTCCCGCTCGCGCTCGGCGTCGCCGCCCGGGCCGGCACGCGCTCGCGGGGCCTGGTGCTGCCGCTCGCGGCCCAGCAGGCCGCGCGTCGACCCCACTCGGGCACCGCCATGGTGGCGATCGCCGCCGCCGTCGCCGCCGCCACCTTCGGGCTCGGGCTGCACGCGACCTGGGAGCGGTCGCAGGACGACCAGGCGGCGCTGCTCCTCGGGACCGACCTGTCGCTCGACCCCGCGGCGACGGCCGGGCGGCGGGCGACCACGGCCGTGGAGTCCGCGGCGGAGCGCGGCGCGCTCGGCCCCGCGGTCTCGCCCGTCATCGACCGGCCGCTGACCCTCGGCAGCTACGTCGGGCAGAAGGGCGAGCCCCCGGTCCTGGTCGCCGTCGACACGACGCAGGCCGGGACGCTGCTGCGCGGCCGCCTCGAGGGCGGACGGTCCTGGGCGCAGGTCGGGGCCGGTCTGGCTCCGACGGAGCCGGTGCAGGGCATCCACCTGCCCGCGGACGGCGCCGGCATCGAGGTCGACGGACAGGCCCCGGCCCGCGCGGCCCTGCAGGTGAGGGTGACGGCCGTCCTCCAGGACCCGGCGGGCATCCGCAGCTCGGTCGACGCCGTGCCCGTGCCCATGGACGGGCGGGTGCACCCCGTGTCGTGGCTCGGCCCGATCAGCCCGAGGCAGGAGCTCGTCGGCGTCCGGCTCGACCTCGACGGGCCGGGCGCCCCGATGACGGCGGACCTGTCGGTCTCCCTCCGGATCCCCGGCCCGGAGGCGGCGCCGGCCGGCACCTCGTGGGGCGCGCTGCCCACCGGCGAGAACAGCGTGCTCAGCCTGGCCGATGTGGCCGTCGCACCCGACGGCGACGACACCGTGGTCACCACGACCGCCGACGCGGACCTCACCTACTTCAGCTGGGCGAGCAACACCCTGCTGGCGACCGGCATCCCGGTCGAGCCCGACGTACCCGTGGCCGTGTCGCAGGACCTGGTCGACGACCTCGACGCCCCGATCGGCACTCGGCTGACCGCCAGCCTGGACGGCACCTCGGTGCCGCTGCGAGTGGCCGCGATCGTGCCCGACGTCCCGTCGGCCCCGGGCCGGCCGGCGGTGCTCGCCGACGGTGACCTGCTCACCCGAGCCCTGGTCGACGCCGGCGACCTCGACCCGGGCTACGACGCCTGGTGGATCGGCGACCCGACGCCCGCGACCGTGCGCGTGGCGGAGCGGCTCGGGGTCGGCGAGGTCACCAGCCGGACCGAGGCGGCCGCCCGGCTCTCGACCGGGCCACTGCGGGTCGCCGTACCGACCGCGCTGCTGACCCTGGTCGCCGCCGCGACGCTGATGCTGCTGCTCAGCGTGGGCCTGCTCCTGGCCAGCGACCGGCAGCGACGCTCCACCGAGGTGTCCCGCCTGCGCGCGCTCGGCCTGTCGTCGCGGGACGCCCGGCGGGTGCTCCTCGCTGAGAACGCCGCGTTCCTCCTCCCCCTGGTGGTCGTCGGCGCGCTCGTGGGCCTGACGACGTCGGCGGTCCTGAGCCCGCTGCTGATCCGCTCCGACGTCGGGGCCGCGCCGGTCCCGGCCGCCGTGGGCGCCTGGCCGTGGGGAGCCGAGGCGCTGCTCGTCTGCTCGGCGCTCGTCGGCGCACTCGGCATCGCCGTGGTGCTCACGGTGGCGCACGTACGCCGGGCCGACCCCGCCCGCCTGCACGCGGGAGACGCGGAATGAGCCGGCGACCGCACTGGCACGGCCCGACCATCGCCGGCCGACTGCGCAGCGACGCGCCCCTCCTCGTCCTGATGGGCCTGGTGGTGGCGGTGACGACCCTGCTGACCGCGGCGGTCGGGCCCGTCAGCGACGGCGCGGCGGACCGCGCGATCGTCGCGGCGGTGCGCGACGCCGGGCTGGACGGCGCCGTCGTCGCCACGCTGCCGCGCGACCCCTACGGATCGGTCGGGTTCACCCGCGACCCCCGCGCGGCGGAGCAGCTGCGCAGGGACGCCGACCGGGCCCGGCTCGCGCTGCCGCCCCGGCTCGCGGCCGTCCTGCGAGCCCCCGTCTCGACGGTCACGACGCCGGCGCTGCACCTGCTGGACGCCGGCCCCGGCCGCTACCTGCACCTCACCTACGCCGAGGCGCCGGCCGTGCACTACGTCGCCGGGGGAGCGCCTCGGCCCCAGCGCCGGACCGAGGCCTCGACCACCCCCGGCGCCCCGCCGTGGCCCGTCCAGGTCGCCGTCTCGAAGCCGGTGGCCCGGGCGCTCGGCATCGGCCCGGGTGACCGGCTCCCGGCCGAGGACGACCAGCACCAGCCGATCCGGATCCGGATCAGCGGCGTGTACGTCGCGGACGACCCGGGCGACGCGACCTGGCAGCTCTCGCCGGACCTGCTCGACCCCGCCGTCGGCGTCTCCCAGGGTGTCGAGCAGACCACCGGTGCCGCACTCGTCTCGGCGGCGACGCTCCCCGACCTGCAGCTCGCCGTACCGGCCAAGGAGCTGGCGCAGCACATCACCTTCCTGCCCCGACCGGAGGCGGTCGGCTGGGCGGGGTCCGGCGCACTCACCCAGGACGTCGCGCACCTCCAGGCGTCCGCGGACCCCGCGGCCCGTGGCTTCACCTGGAGCAGCCTGCTCGGGAGCGTGCTGACCGACGGCCGGGCCCAGGTCACCGCGGCCCGAGGCCAGGCGGAGGTGGTCGTCGTCGGGCTGGTCGTCTGCGCCCTGCTGGTCCTCGCCCTCGCGGCGCAGCTGCTGGTCGGCCGCCGCGCAGGGCCGGTGACGGTCGCCCGCGAACGCGGTGCGACGCTGCTCGACATCGCCGGCGAGCTCCTCGTCGAGTCGGTCCTCGTCGCGGCGACCGGTGCCGCGCTCGGGCTCGCGGCGGCGCAGGTGCTCGCGGGCGGGATCGGCTGGGCCTGGTCCCTCCCCGTCGTCATCGTCGCGGCCCTGGCGGCTCCGGTCCTCGGCGCGGCGCTGGCGGCACGCTCGACGAGCGTGCGCCGGGTCCCGGCCAACCGGTCCGCACGGCGTGCGCTGGATCGCGCCCGGAGCGCCCGCCGGCTGGTCGTCGAGGCGACGGTGCTCGTCGTGGCAGCCCTGTCCCTCGTGGCCCTCCACCAGCGCGGCACGGCCCAGGAGGGCGGGTGGGACGGCGTGACGGCCGCGGCCGCTGCCACGATGTGCGCGGTCGCCGGCACGGTGGTCGCGGTCCGGCTGGTGGCGCCCGTGCTCCGGGTGGCCCAGCGGGCGGCCCACCGCTCGACGCATGCCGTCGGGCTCCTCGTCACGGCACGGCTCAGCCGGACGGCGACCCGTGTGCTTCCGGCGCTCGCGGTCTCGGTGGCGGTCGCCCAGCTCACGTTCGGCATCTCCCTGGCCGCGACCGAGCACCGGGGCCAGGAGACGGGGGCGCTGCTCGCCGTCGGGGGCGACGCGCGCCTGACCGCTGCCCCGGACCCCGACCTCGAGACGGTCGCCCGCCAGGTCGCCGAGGAGCCGGGTGTGCGCGCCGCGGTCGCGGGCCGGGTCGCCGACGACGTCCAGCTCGTCTCGGCGCGCAGCGCCGCCTCCGTCCGGCTGGTGGTCGTTGACGCCGCTTCGTACGCGCGGCTGCTCGCGGCCAGCCCGCTGCCCGACGTACCGGCGCTGGCGGGTCTCGACACCGGGGACGACCGGGTGCCCGCCCTGCTGCTCGGCGGCACGCCGGACCTGCAGGGCAGCCCGGTCCTGCACTGGCAGGACGCCGTCGTCCCGCTCGACGTGGTCGGGGCCGCGCCTCGCGTGGACGCCGCGATCGGACCGGTCGTGGTGGTCGACGTCGGGGCGCTCGGCCGCGCCGGGGTGACGGCGACACCCGACACCGTGTGGACCGTCGGGCCGGGAGCCGCGGACGCGCTGACGCGGGCCGGCGGTGACGTCGGCTCGGTCACGACGTACGCCGCCGAGCTCGACGCCCGACGCGACGCCCCGCTCGCCTCGGCGCTGGTGCGGCTCGCCGCGGCGTCGTCGGTGCCGCTGCTGCTCTTCGCGGTCCTCGGCGTGGTGCTCGCCGCGGCCGCCGAGGCACCCGCCCGCGGCCAGTCACTCGGCCGGCTGCGCTCCCTCGGCCTGGCCGACCGCGACCTGCGGCGGGTGCTCGCCGGCGAGGTGCTGACCACGGTCGTCGTCGCCACCCTGGTCGGTCTCGCGCTGGGTCTCGGCGCCGTGGCCGCGACGTTCGGGTCCCTGTCGCTGGAGCGGATCACCGGCGAGACCAGGACGCCCGACGTCGTGCTGCCCTGGTGGACCGTGCTCGTCGCGGGTGTCGTGGTGCTCAGCGCCCTGGCCGTCGCGCTCTCCGAGTGGCGTCGGCTCCACCGGCGGGTGCTCGCGGAGCTGCTGCGCAGCTGAGCCGGCGCATGAGTACCCGGTCCACCGGGGAATCCCGCACCTCGGGGCCGTTGCCACGCCCCCGAGGTGCCAGGAGTGCCCCCGAGGTCCGGACCGGCCGTCCCACGACTCGCCCGCGCCCCCTGACGGCGTAGCCTCCTCCGTCGTGACCCACGACCGAGCGGCCGGCCCTGTCAGCCCGCTCCGTCTGGCGGTCGTCGTCGGCGCCCTCGGGGTCGTGTTCGGCGACATCGGCACCAGCCCGATCTACACGATCCAGACGGTGTTCAACCCCGAGGACCCGCACCCGGTGCCGGTCTCCGACGCCAACGTGTACGGCGTGGTGTCACTGATCTTCTGGTCGGCGATGCTGATCGTGACGATCACCTACGTCTCGCTCGCGATGCGGATCTCCAACGACGGCGAGGGCGGCATCATGGCCCTCATCACGCTGCTGCGGCGGTGGGCCGGCGACACCCGGGTCCGGGTCGCGTCGGTGCTGGCCGCGCTCGGCATCTTCGGCGCCGCGCTCTTCCTCGGCGACTCGATGATCACCCCGGCCATCTCGGTGCTCTCGGCCGTCGAGGGCATCGAGGTGATCGACCCCGGCTTCGCGGAGTGGGTCGTCCCCGTCACCGCCGTGATCCTGGTCTGCCTCTTCGCCGCCCAGCGCTTCGGCACCTCGGTCGTCGGCCGGCTCTTCGGTCCGGTGATGATCGCCTGGTTCACCACCATCGCCGCCTGCGGGATCGGCGGCATCGCGCGGGAGCCGGAGATCCTCAGGGCGATCTCCCCGACGTACGCCGCGGGCTTCCTGCTCGGCCACTTCCACATCGCGTTCTTCGCGCTCGCCGCGGTCGTCCTCGCCGTCACCGGCGCGGAGGCGCTCTACGCCGACATGGGGCACTTCGGGCACCGGCCGATCGCCGTGGGCTGGCTCTTCGTCGTGCTGCCGGCCAGCACGCTGAGCTACCTCGGCCAGGGCGCGCTGGTGCTCGCCGACCACGACAACCTGCGCGCGCCGTTCTTCCTGCTCGTCCCCGACTGGGCACGGGTGCCGATGGTGCTGCTCGCGACCATGGCGACCGTGATCGCGGCGCAGGCGGTGATCACCGGCGCGTTCTCGGTGGCGTCGCAGGCCGCGCAGGTGGGCTACCTGCCCCGGCTGCGCGTGCTGCACACGTCGCACTCGACGTACGGCCAGATCTACGTGCCGTGGATGAACTGGCTGCTGCTGGTCTCGGTGCTGACGCTCGTCCTCGCCTTCCGCAGCTCCGCGGCTCTCGCCTACGCCTACGGGATGGCCGTCACCGGCACGATCACGATCATGACCATCCTCTTCTTCTACGTCGCGCACCGGCGCTGGCGCACGTCGTGGTGGGTGCTCGGCCTGGCGGCCGTGCCGCTGCTGGCGGTCGACCTGCTCTTCCTGGCCGCCAACGCCACCAAGATCGTGCACGGCGCCTGGCTCCCGCTCGCGATCGCGCTGACGGCGTTCACGGTGATGACGACCTGGCAGCGCGGACGCGAGGCGGTCACCGCCGAGCGCTCCGAGATCGAGGGCTCGCTGCGCGACTTCGTCCGCGAGATCGACGAGGCCGGCGCGACCGGGGAGGTCGGCGTGGTCCGCGGCACCGCGATCTTCCTCAACCGCGGCAAGGAGACCGCTCCGCTGGCCCTGCGGGCCAACGTCGAGCACAACCACGTGCGTCACGAGCACGTCGTGATCGTGACGATCGACATCGACACGATCCCCCGCGTCCCCGAGAGCGAGCGCCTCGAGGTCGACCCGCTCGGGCTCGACGCCGACGGCATCACCCACGTCACCGCCCGGTTCGGCTACACCGAGACCGCCGACGTGCCCGCCGCTCTCGCTCGGCTCACCCCCGAGCAGACCGAGGGCGAGCTCGACCTCGACAACGCGACGTACTTCCTCTCCAAGATCGAGCTGCTCCCCGGACCCGAGCCGGTGATGGCGCGGTGGCGCAAGCGGCTGTTCATCGCGACCTCGCACATCACCGCCGACGCCGCCGAGCACTTCGGCCTCCCCCGCGACCGCGTGGTGCTGGTCGGCTCGCACGTCGAGGTCTAGGTCGCCGCACAACGGACGCACAGCCCCACCCGGCACCGTCGGTGACATGACCACCTCCGACAGCACGGCCAGCGACCACCCGGACCCCGCCGCTCCCCCGAGCCGCCCGACCTGGCGGGACCGCGCCTTCAGGATCCGCGCCGTCGTCGGTGCCCTGGTGGCGGGACACGTCGTCGGCGTCTTCGGCGGGTACGCCGTGAGCTCGGCCCTCGCGGGCGACGAGTCGTCGACGAGCGGCTTCCCGCCGTCGAGCAACGGGACGCCGCCGTCCGGGGCACCGGGAGGCACCGGCTCGACCGGGGCGGACGACACCTCCACGGCGGGTTGACCCCCCGGGCTCGCCGGTCACGCCCGGGGCCGTGCGAGCCGGGGTGCCATGGCCTCGTAGGCGAGGGTGATGGGCCTGGTGGTGCGCCTGATCCGCGCCATGGTGATCGCGCCCTCGAGGGTGGCGATGCACAACGTCGCCGTGTCGGTCGCGCTCGCGTTGTCATGGCCGGCGTCGCCGAGCGCGCGGGCGAGCAGGGTGATCCAGTCGTCGAGGACCTGGGCCACGACGGGGCCGAGGTCGGGATCGTCGTACGCCTCCTGCGCGACGGCCCAGACGGGGCAGGCCGCGGTGTAGCCGGACTCCTCGAGCTGGGTGCGGTAGTGCTCGCAGATGCCACGGAAGAGCACGTCGGGGGCGACCCCGACGTCGACGCCCTGCCGGAGCTGACCGCTGACCAGGGCGCCGACCCAGCCCAGCGCCTCGGTGAGCAGCTGGCTGCGACCGCCGGGGAAGTGGAAGCCGACCGAGCCCCGGGGTCCACGGCAGTGGTCGAGCACGCGCGCCACGGTGGTGCCGGCCACGCCGTGCTCGCGCAGTAGCAGCGCGGCGCTGGCGATCATCCGGCTGCGGGTGTCGGTGCGACTCCCCATGGCGTCGTCCCCTCCTCGTGTCCTGCTATGTTCTGCTGCATAGCATATCCATCGGAGGAGGTCCTGTGCGTGAGCTGACCTACGTCGGTGGCGGCGCGCTCGAGTGGCGCGACCGACCCGAGCCCGAGCTCGTCGCGCCGACCGATGCGCTGGTGCGGCCGTTCGTGGCCAGCCGCTGCGACGGCGACACCCTCCCGTTGCACCGCAACGTCTCCCGCCCCCTCCAGGCGGGCCTCAAGGTCGGCCTGATCGACCCCGTGGTCGCCTCGATCGTCGGAGACGTCCCCTTCCGAGCGCCGTTCGCGATCGGCCACGAGGCGATCGCCCAGGTCACGGCGGTCGGATCCGAGGTGACCGCATGGACGGTCGGCGACGTCGTGGTCGTCCCGTGGGCGGTCTCGTGCGGTGGGTGCGACCACTGCCGGCGCGGTCTGACCGCGAAGTGCACCACCACCGTCACCACCTCGCCGGGCGGGACGCTGGCTGCATTCGGCTTCGGCCCCGCCTCAGGGCCGTGGGGCGGGATGGTCGCGGACTCGCTGCGGGTCCCCTACGCCGACCACATGCTGGTGCGAGTGCCCGACGGGCTCGACCCGCTCCGCGTCGCCGCGGCCAGCGACAACCTCTCCGACGCGTGGCGGTCCGTCGTCCCCCACCTGTCGTCCCACCCCGAGGCGCGGGTGCTGGTCATCGGTGGCGGTGGGCAGAGCATCGGCCTGTACGCCGCCGGCCTCGCCGTCGCCCACGGCGCTGCCGTCGTGGACTACGTCGACACCCGTGACGAGCGCCTGGAGATCGCCCAGTCACTCGGCGCGACCGCCGACCGGCTCGACACCCGACGGCGCGGCTCCTGGCTCGCGGGTCGGCGCCGGACGCTACGACATCGTGGTCGAGGCCTCCTCCAAGGGCCCGGGCCTGCGGGCCGCGCTGCGCGCACTCGCCCCGGGCGGGGTCTGCACCGGCACCGGCTACTACCTGGGCACCAACACGGCCCTGCCGGTCATGGACATGTACGCCACCTGCGCCACCCTCACCGTCGGCGTCTCCCACGTGCGCCCGATCCTGCCCGACGTCCTCGACTTCGTCGCGCGCACCGGCTTCCCGGCCGAGAAGGTCACGACCACCCTCGCCGACTGGGAGGACGCGCCCGAGGCCTACCTCGCCCGGACCACAAAGCTCGTCCTGCGCCGCGACCCGCTGCCTCCGTCCTCGGGCGGGACGGCGCGGAGGTCGACGGCGCCCGGCATGCAGAAGGCCCCGCACAGCTGACTGTGCGGGGCCCTCGTCCCGGTGTGGCAGGTGAAGGATTCGAACCTTCGAAGGCAAAGCCGACGGATTTACAGTCCGCTCCCATTGGCCGCTCGGGCAACCTGCCTCGGGTGTCTCCGCCCGGCTGTTTGGCCCGGCGGCAACGAGACGAAAGAATAGCGCAGGCACAACCGCAGGTGAAAACGCCGGGGCCCCTCCTGGGACCCGGCACGGAGAGGGAGTTCGCATGGCCGACTCGTCGTTCGACATCGTCAGCAAGATCGACCGCCAGGAGGTCGACAACGCGCTCGGCCAGGCCGCCCGCGAGATCGCGACGCGGTTCGACTTCAAGGGCACCGGCGCCACCATCGAGTGGCAGGGCGAGCAGGCGATCGAGATCTCCGCCTCCGCCGACGACCGCGCCAGCGCCGTCCTCGACGTCTTCAAGGACAAGCTGGTCAAGCGGCAGCAGAGCCTGAAGATCCTCGACGCCTCCGAGCCCCGCCAGTCGGGCCAGCAGTCGAAGATCGCCATCGCGCTCAAGGAGGGCATCTCCTCGGAGAACGCCAAGAAGATCTCCAAGCTGATCCGCGACGAGGGCCCCAAGGGCGTCAAGGCGCAGATCCAGGGCGACGAGCTGCGCGTGTCGTCCAAGAAGCGCGACGACCTCCAGGCCGTCCAGGCGCTGGTGAAGGCGCAGGACTACGACTTCGCGGTGCAGTTCACCAACTACCGCTGACGACCGCCGACCTCTAGCCGGCGGCGATCGCGTCGAGCACGGGGAGCCTGGTCGAGCGGCGGGCCGGGACGAGCGCGGCCAGGACACCGAGCGCCACGCCCAGCACCAGGATGCCGACCAGCTCGAGGTAGGGGACGCTGGGCGAGATCGTCGCCTCGCTCAGGCGGTTGATCGACAGCACGAGCGCGAGCGCGACGACGAGGCCGGAGATCAGGCCGCTCAGCGTCCCGAGGAACGCGATGAGGGCCGACTCCAGCGTGACCATGCGGCGTACCCGGTTGTCGGTCATCCCGATGATCCGCAGCAGCCCCAGCTCGCGACGCCGCTCCAGGATCGAGAGCGACATGGTGTTGATGATGCCGATCAGGGCGATCACGACGCTCATGAGCAGCAGGCCGGTGACGGCCTTGATGAGGAAGTCGAAGATCGTCCCGATCAGCTGCCCGATCGCGTTGCCCTCCTGGACCGTGATGTCGGGGCGGAGGTCGGCGAGGTCGTTGATCGCGTCCTTGGTCTCCGACTGAGCCCCGGAGTCGACGTCGAGGAAGGCGACCGTCGGTGCGACCTGACCGAAGAGCGAGTCGAAGGTGTCGGGGTCGAGGAGCGAGCCGACCTGGACCGAGTCGAGGCTGGGCTCGATGAGGGCGACGACGGTGAAGTCCTGCTGGTGACCCCGGTTGTCCTCGAGCGCCACCGTGGAGCCGACGTCGACGTGCTGGTCCTGCACCGACCCGGTACTGAGCTCGACGGCACTGCCCTGCGCCTCGGGACGGGTGTCGAGGACGGCGATCTTCCCCGGTCCGAGGTCGTCCAGGCTGCCGGCTGACGCTCGCACGTTGGCGACCGCGGTCAGGTCGCCGAGGTCGCCGCTGGACACGACGGTCGCCTCGCCGTCGATGGTGACGGGCTCCCGCCGGAAGGGCGCCACCCGGCTGACGTCGGGCACCTGCTCCAGCTTCGAGACGAAGGTCGGGTCGATGGTGCCACCGGTGCTGGTGACCAGGTAGTCGGCGGACTGCAGCTTGTTGACCTCGCCGACGGCGAAGTCCTTCATGCTGTTGCCGGCCACCGCGACCAGGGTCACGAGGAAGACGCCGATGAGCAGGGCGTTGGCGGTCGTCGCGGTGCGCTTGGGGTTGCGGATCGAGTTGTCGACGGCCAGCCGGCCCTCCATCCCGACACGCTCGAGCAGGGGGCGGGACAGTCGGGCTCCGCCCTTCGCGATGTACGGCGCCCCGACGAACACGCCGGCCATGAAGGCGAGCAGGCCGAGGCCGATGGTCGCGATCCCCGTGCCGACCAGGGTCGCGGCGAGCCCGAGCACCACGAGCGCCAGGCAGATCAGGCCGCGGGTGCGGCCCAGCCGGTTCGACTCGACCGCGGCGTCCCGCATCGCCTCGATGGGCTCGGTCCGGGCCGCCCGGCGGGCAGGGATCATCACCGAGAGCACGGTGATGACGGTGCCGAGCACCAGCCCGCCGACCACGTTGGCGACGCCGATCGTGGTGCCGCTCCCGGGCAGCGAGTTGCCGGTGACGCGGAGCACCAGGTCGAGCAGCAGGGTGAGCACGAAGCCGGCCACGACCCCGAGCACCGAGCCGACGACCCCGATCGCCAGACCCTCGAGGCGCAACGACCGCTTGAGCTGTCGGGGCGTCGCCCCGATGGCGGCCAGCACCGCGAGCTCGCGGAGCCGCTGGGCGACGATGACGCTGAATGTGTTGTAGATGACGAAGCCACCGACCAGGAGCGCGAGGATCGCGAAGGCCTGGAGCCCCTTCTTCAGGGTGTTGCCGAAGGTACCGGCCGTCTCGCGCTGGTCGTCACGGAAGTCGTCGCCGGTCTGAGCCCGGAAGCCCGAGGGCACGACGGCGTCAGCCTCGTCGACGAGGTCCTGCTGGTCACCGGAGCCGCGGAGGTAGTAGGTCTCGTACTCGTGCTGGCCGGAGTTGAGCCAGTCGAACGCGTCGGCCTCGGAGATCGACACCGTGCCGCCGTCGTCGAGGGCGTCGCTGTCGCCGAAGGACGTGATGCCCACGATCGTCGCCGGCTCCTTGCCGGCCAGGGTGAGCAGCGTGACGTCGTCGCCGACCTCGAGTCCCTCGTCGTCGGCGAGGCCGCGATCAACCGCGATCTGCCCCGAGCGGGTCGGCGCCTCACCCGAGTCGACCTGCAGGGGGTCGAGGTCCGGGTCGGTCACCCACAGCCGACCCGTCGCACCCGTCGCGAAGGCCCGACCGTCGTCGCCGAGGAAGGCGACCGACCCGGTGAGGATGCCGGCGCCCCCCTCGATGCCGGGGAGCGCCAGCAGCCGGTCGACGGAGTCCTGCGAGATCCGCAGCTCGGCGGGGTCGTGGGCGGCACCCTCGGCGGTGGTCGGGTCCTCGGGGATGACGGCGACGTCGACGTTGCCGTACTGCGCGTCGACGTTGCCCTCGAGGGAGTCGATGACGCGGTCGGAGATGAACCCGACGGCGGTGTAGAAGCCGACGCCGGTGACGATCGCGACCAGCGTCGCCAGGTAGCGCCCGGCGTTGTGCCGGACGCTGCTCAGGACGAGCCTCAGCATCGGGGCCTCAGCCCTCGAACCGCTTCATCCGGTCCAGCACCCGGTCGGCGGTCGGGGCCTCCATCGAGTCGACGATCTGCCCGTCCTCCAGGAACAGGACCGTGTTGGCGTACGACGCGGCGTGCGGGTCGTGGGTCACCATCACGATCGTCTGGCCGGTCTCGTCGACGGCCCGGCGCATGAAGCTGAGGATCTCGATGCCGGTGCGGGAGTCGAGGGCACCGGTCGGCTCGTCGGCGAAGACGATGTCGGGCCTGGGCACCAGCGCCCGCGCGACCGCCACCCGCTGCTGCTGGCCGCCGGACAGCTCGCTGGGCAGGTTGCCCAGACGATCCCCCATGCCGACCGTGCGCACGATGGTGTCGAACCACTCGGGATCCGGCCTGGTCCCCGCCAGCGTCATCGGCAGCAGGATGTTCTCCCGCGCCGTCAGCGACGGGATCAGGTTGTACTGCTGGAAGATGAAGCCGAGCCGGTCCCGCCGCAGCAGCGTGAGTTGCGTCTTGTTCAGCTGCGAGATGTCGGTGTCGCCGATGTAGGCCGACCCCGAGGTCAGTCGGTCCAGCCCGGCGACGCACTGCATCAGCGTGCTCTTCCCCGAGCCCGACGGCCCCATGATCGCGGTGAACTCACGCTCGGGGAACGACACCGTGACGCCCGCGAGCGCGTGGACGGCCGCCTCCCCCGCGCCGTACGTCTTGCGTGCGTCGACGGCTCGGGCTGCCGTCGAGACGGGCGGGGCGGACGCTGACGGCATCGGATCCTCCACGGATCGGGGACGAGTGCTCCCGAGGCTAGGTCCCTTCCCGGGCCCCCGGTTCACCCGAGAAGTACGACCATCCGAGCGGTCGCCCCGGGCGATGCTGGACGCATGCGCGCCCGAGCCCACGCCGTCGCGACCCTCGTCGCAAGCCTCGTCGCCGTCGTCACGCTCGGCCCGGCCCTCGCACCGAGCGCGGCGGCGCCGCGGCCGACCACCGCGGCTCGATGGGCCACGGTCGCGGTGACCACGGCCGACTACGACCTGGGCGTCCGCCACTTCGACCAGGCCGGCGAGGGCGCGTTCGCGAAGGTGCCGATCCGGCTCTGGGGATCCATCTCGGTGCCGACGGGACCGGGCCCCTACCCGGTCGTGGTCATCAGCCACGGCGCACACGGTGACGGCTGCCGGGAGATCGACCTCGCGACCGAGTGGCCGTGCTGGCAGCGCGAGCAGCGCAACGACCTCGGGCTGGGTTACCTCGGCCGTCGGCTCGCGCAGCTCGGCGTCGTCGCCGTCGCACCCGACGTCAACGCGGCGTACACGTTCGGGTGGGGGGAGCTCAACGAGCGGCGGCGCTACTCCGACATCGTCTCGACGATCCTGCAGGAGCTCCAGGCCAGCTCCGACGGGACCGCGCCGGCCGACCAGTTCGGAGTCGACCTCACCGGCAAGGTCGACACCCAGCGCATCGCGCTCGTCGGTCACTCGCGTGGTGGCTTCAACAGCGTGCGCTGGGCCAAGAGCCACCCCGAGGTCCGGTCGCTCTTCCTCGCCGCGCCGTACGACGGCGGCTGGCACCTGCCCGACATCCCGACGACCGTCACCGTCGGCACCTGCGACGGCGACACCGGCGACACCGGGGCGACGTACGTCGAGCGGTCCCGCGCGGACCAGCGCACCACGCCCATGGTGCTGCTGACAGCGCGGCGTGCCAACCACAACTGGTTCAACCGGACCGTGGTCGCGCTGCACCACGACGACGCCACGGCGTCGGAGCCGGGCTGCGCCCGCGATCGACGTCCGCGCCCGGGTGAGCAGCAGCGGTGGCTCGCGCGCGTCGTCGGCGACCATCTGAAGGCGACCTTCCTCGACCCGCCGAAGGTGCGCGCCTACCTCCAGCAGGACGGGTCGCACACGGTGCGCCTCGAGCACGTGTCGACCACGGTGCGGGTGTACCGGCCGCGCGCCTGATCGTCGGTCATGCTGGCCCGGTGGATGCTCGGGCACTTCTCCTCGCCGCCGTGCTGCTGACGGCGGCGTGCACCGGCGACGGCGGGAGCGAGGCCGGCACCGGGCCCGGAGTCGAGCAGCAGCCGCAGCCCTTCCGGGCCGCCGATCCGACGACGCCGGACGGCGCCACCGTCGTCCAGTGCTCCGACCTGCGCTCGCAGCACGGCACCGGGATGGCGGTCCGCTTCGCGCTGCCGGCGGAGTTCGGGCCCGGCACCCGCGACGGCGGCACCTGCGACTTCAGCGGGGACGGCTTCGGCCGTGAGCTGACGGTGTCGTTCGGGCCGATGGAGTCGCTCGCGAGCGTCAAGGAGCGCGACCTCGACCCCGACGAGGACGTCGGCGGCGACGACTCCGTCAGCGACATCGCGTACGACGAGGACGTCCCGGTCTTCGGGTCGCACCACGGCGAGCGGCTCGAGTGGTACTGCTACTGCGACGGCCAGGACCTCGACGAGCGGGTGCTGCAGGCCCGCGGCGTACGCGTCCACTGGACGACCCCGCACCGCAAGGACCCGCGCCTCGCCGAGCTCGACGCGGTCCGCGCCGGCCTGGCGCTGGTCCGCAGCGACACCAGCACCTGCACGGCGCACGGTCGCACCGCGACCTTCCGACCGCCGATCCCGCGGACCGAGTCGATCGACTCCAGCGGGCCGGGCTGCCACCTCTACCTGCAGCCGGGCCGCGCGTCGCTGCAGCGGTACGCCCAGGTCGTGCCGGCGCCCGCGCGGACCCTCCCCGAGATCGCGGCCTCGCTGCGGGGTCGCGGGCACGTCAGCGGCGTGCACCTCGCCGGCGATCGCCTCACCTGGCGGTGGACCCGCGACGAGGCGGGTGAGCTCGGTGAGCCCGCGGGCACCTGGCGGGCGGTCACCGTGGCGGGGCGCGGCGTCCAGGTCACCTGGAGCGCCACGCCCGGCCAGTGGCGGCGGGAGGCGGACGTCGTACGACGGTTCGTCGACTCCGTCCGCCTCCTGCCGGCCGACTGAGGGTCAGCCGACGGTCAGACGACGGTCAGACGACCGCGGCCACCGGGTCGACCGTGGTCGCGCCGGCGACGGCGCTGACCCAGACCCGGGTGTCCTGCTCGAGGCCCAGCTGGCGCGCCTGGGTACGGGTGAGCGTCACGGTGACCTCGTCGCCGTCGTCGGTGAGGACGAAGACGCGGACCTCGAAGCCGACCCGGAGCACGCGGGCGACGGTGCCCTCGTGCGCGCCGGGGACCTGCGGCCTCAGCGACAGGTGGACGTCGTGCGGGCGCAGGACGGTCCCCCCGAGCTTGGTGGTCTCGCCCAGGAAGCCCATCACGAAGTCGTTCGCCGGCTCGTCGTAGAGCTGGTCGGGGGTGCCGACCTGCTCGACCCGGCCGTTGTTGATGACCACGATCTCGTCGGCGACCTCCATGGCCTCCTCCTGGTCGTGGGTCACGAACACGGTGGTCACGTGCACCTCGTCGTGCAGCCGGCGCAGCCAGTCGCGCAGCTCCTTGCGGACCTTCGCGTCGAGCGCGCCGAACGGCTCGTCGAGCAGCAGCACCGTCGGCTCCACCGCCAGCGCCCGCGCCAGCGCCATGCGCTGCCGCTGGCCACCCGAGAGCTGCGAGGGCAGCCGGTGAGCGAACTGCTGGAGGTGCACGAGGCGGAGCAGCTCGTCGACCTTCTCCGCGACCTCGGCCTTGGGCCGCTTGCGGATCTCCAGCCCGAACGCGACGTTCTTCGCCACGGTCATGTGCTTGAAGACCGCGTAGTGCTGGAAGACGAAGCCCACGTTGCGCTTCTGCGGGGGCAGGTGGGTCGCCTCGGTGCCCTCGATGGTGACGGTGCCGCTGTCGGCCGAGTCGAGCCCGGCGATGATCCGCAGCAGCGTCGACTTGCCGCCGCCGGAGGGACCCAGCAGCGCGGTGAGCTGCCCGGTGGGCAGCGAGACGTTCACGTCGTCCAGCGCCACGAAGTCGCCGAACGACTTGTTGACGCCCTTGATCTCGATACTCATGACTGGTGCTCCTTGGGACGCAGCAGGGCGACGACGATCAGGCACAGCACCGCCGCGAAGACGAGCATGAAGGCCACGGAGTACGCCGTCTCCTGCTGGAAGTTCTGGTACTTCTGCTGGACGAGGACGGTCGCGACCTGGGTCTGGCCGCCGACGTTGCCGGCCACCACCTTGACCGCGCCGAACTCACCGAGGGCGCGCGCCAGGCTCAGCACGACGCCGTACACGACCGCCCACTTGATGCCGGGCAGGGTGATCCGCAGGAAGGTCTGGCGGGCGTTGGCGCCGAGGCTGCGCGCCGCCTGCTCCTGGTCGTCGCCGAGCTCCTCGAGCACCGGCACGACCTCGCGGATCACCAGCGGCAGGATCACGAAGCAGGTCGCCATGATCATGCCGGGCCGGGCGAAGATGATCTGGAGCCCGTGGTCCTCGAGCCACGGCCCGAACCAGCCGAACCGGCCGTTGTAGACGAGCACCAGCGCGAGACCGACGACCACCGGCGAGACCGACAGCGGCAGGTCGATGAGCACCGAGAGCGCCCGCTTGCCGAGGAAGCTCGTCCGCACGAGCAGCAGCGACATGCCGACGCCGAAGATCGTGTTGATGACGACCGAGATCACCGCGATCTGCGCGGTGAGCTTGAGCGCGTGCACCACGTCGGGGTCGGCGAGGGCGTCCTGGATCCCGGTGAAGCCGTCGGCGAACGTGTGCTTGACGACGTACGCCGTGGGCCAGGCGACCAGCATCAGGAGGTAGCCGACGACCAGCAGCCGCAGCACCCACTTCACGACCGGGGAGCTGTTCCCGACGGCCGCGCTCCGGCTAGCCACGGCGGGCCACCCGTCGCTGGATGATGTCGAGGCTCACGATCGCGAGGAGCGCGACGAGCAGCATGATCGTGGCGACCGCGGCCGCCGACTGGGTGTTGCCGCCCTCGAGGAACGAGAACAGCCGCACGGAGACCACCTCGGTCCGTCGCGGCAGGTTGCCGCTGATCAGCACGAGCGCGCCGTACTCGCTGATGCCGCGGGCGAAGGACAGCGCGGCGCCGGCGAAGATCGCCGGGACCAGCGCCGGCAGGACCACCCGGCGGAACGTCGTGAAGCGGGTCGCTCCGAGGGACGCCGCGGCGTCCTCGACGTCGGTCTCGAGCTCCTCGAGCACCGGCTGCACCGTGCGCACGACGAAGGGCAGCGTGACGAACGCGATCGCCAGCAGCACCGACCAGCGGGTGCCGTTGATCTCGACCCCGATCGGACTCTGCGGACCGTAGAGCGAGAGCAGGGTGAGGCCCGCGACGATCGTCGGCATCGCGAACGGCACGTCGATGATCAGGTCGAGGAGCGCCTTGCCCCAGAACCGGTCACGGACGAGCACCCACGCGATGATCGTGCCCATCACCATGTTGATCGCGGTGATGATCAGCGACGACACCACGGTCAGCGTCAGCGCTGCCCGGGTGTTCTCGTTGGTGAGCACCGACTCGAACGTCGACCAGCCACCACCGGTGGCCTTGACGACGATGGCGGCGAGCGGGATCAGGACCAGCAGGCTGAACCAGATCATGGCCACGCCGAGCCCGAGGCTCGACGCCGCTGTCAACGAACCGGCCGAAGCCGACCGGCGCCTCCGCGCCGATCGGCTGTCGACCGCAAGGGTTGCGGTGGCCATCAGGCGCCCGATTCCGCCTGGATCTTCGTCAGGATGCCGAGGGTGTTGCCGTCCTCGCCGTCACCGAAGTACTTGTCGTTGGCCTCGCTCCAGCCGCCGAAGTCCTGGTCGATGGTGAGCAGCTTCTTCGGGTCCGGGAAGGGGTTCGACGGGTCGTTCGCGCCGTCCACCTCGACGTCGCCCACGTCCACGAGCGGGCGGTAGCCGGTCTCGGCGTACAGCTTCTGACCCGCCTCGGACTTCTGGAAGGCCATGAAGTCCTCGGCCGCCTTCGGGGCGTCCTTGGTCAGCGCGCAGGGGTTCTGGATCAGGATCGACGAGTCCGGGATGACGTAGTCGAAGTCGGTGCCGCTCTGGCGGGCCAGGATCGCCTCGTTCTCGTAGGAGAGGAGCACGTCGCCGGTGCCGCTGGTGAAGGCGGTGGTGGCGTCACGACCGGAGTCCGGCAGCGCCACGACGTTGGAGAAGAAGGACTTCATGTAGGCCTCCGCGTCCGAGGCGCTGCCGCCGTCGGCCAGCACGGAGCCGTACGCCGCGAGGAGGTTCCACTTGGCCGAGCCCGACGAGGCGGGGTTCGGGGTGACGATGCCGACGCCGGGCTTCGCGAGGTCGTCCCAGCTGTCGATGCCCTTCGGGTTCCCCTTCTGGACGACCATGACGACGATCGACTGCGTGCAGATGCCGTCGGTGTCGTTGTCCTTCCAGTCCTTGTCCACGAGGCCGTCGTCGACGAGTCGGGTCACGTCGGGCTCGAGGGAGAGGTGGACCTCGTCGGCGTCCTGGCCGGCCTCGACCGCACGGCTCTGGTCGCCGGAGGCGCCGTACGAGCCCTTGATGTCGACGCCGTCGCCGGCGTCGGTGTCGTTGAAGGCCTTGATGACCTCGGTGTTGGCCTGCTCCAGGACGGAGTAGCCCACCACGTTGATCGAGTCGCTGTCGCTACCGGAGCCAGAGTCACTGCCGCACCCGGTCAAGGCCAGCACCCCGGCGGCCGAGAGCGCCACCGCAACCTTGATCGTCTTGTTCATCGTCGTCTCTTCCCCGCCCCCAACCGAGGCGTTTCTCGTGAATGACGAGGAGACTACTGGACTTAACCCAGTTGATGCGCATTATGGACACACTCGATTCGGTGTGTTGTGGCTCACGCGCCTCGTTCCGACCACTGGGAGAGATCCCCTTGGGAGCGGCGTACGGCGGTCTATCGTGGTCAGTCGGAGCACGATCTGAGCGGGAAACTGGAACGTGTTCTAGATCTTCGCGTACCGTGGGTACGATCCGCACGCACGAGGGAAGTGGGCACGCGCCGTGTCAGGTAAGCAGGTCAAGCAGCTCGACCGGGTGATCATCCGGTTCGCGGGTGACTCCGGTGACGGCATGCAGCTCACCGGCGACCGGTTCACGTCGGAGTCAGCGGTGTTCGGCAACGACCTGATGACGCTGCCGAACTTCCCCGCCGAGATCCGGGCGCCCCAGGGCACCCTGCCGGGCGTCTCGTCGTTCCAGGTCCACTTCGCCGACCACGACATCCTCACCGCGGGCGACGCCCCGGACGTGCTGGTCGCGATGAACCCGGCGGCGCTCAAGGCCAACCTCGGCGACCTGCCCAAGGGCGCGGCGATCATCGTGGACACCCACGACTTCACCAAGCGCAACCTCGACAAGGCCGGCTACGACGTCAACCCGCTCGACCTGCTCGGCGACGCCAACGACCCGCTGGGCGAGTTCCAGGTCACGCCGGTCGACCTGACCGGCATGACCGTCGAGGCGGTCAAGGAGTTCGGCCTCTCCCGCAAGGACGCCGCCCGCGCGAAGAACATGTTCGCGCTGGGCCTGCTGTCCTGGATGTACGGCCGGCCCACCGACCCGACGATCAGCTTCCTGCAGAAGCGCTTCGCCAAGGTCGCCGACATCCGCGACGCCAACATCACCGCCTTCAAGGCGGGCTGGAACTTCGGCGAGACCACCGAGGCGTTCGTGGTCCAGTACGAGATCAAGCCGGCCCCGATGGCGCCCGGCACCTACCGCAACATCACCGGCAACCTGGCGCTGGCCTACGGCCTGGTCGCCGGCGGCGTGCAGTCGGGCCTCCCGGTCTTCCTGGGCTCCTACCCGATCACCCCGGCCTCCGACATCCTCCACGAGCTCAGCAAGCACAAGGCGTTCGGCGTCACCACGCTGCAGGCCGAGGACGAGATCGCGGGCATCGGCGCCGCGATCGGCGCCTCCTTCGCCGGCTCGCTCGGCGTCACGACGACCTCCGGGCCGGGCATCGCGCTGAAGTCCGAGGCGATCGGCCTGGCCGTGATGACCGAACTGCCGCTCGTCGTCGTCGACGTGCAGCGCGGTGGCCCCTCGACCGGCCTCCCGACCAAGACCGAGCAGGCCGACCTGCTGCAGGCGATGTACGGCCGCAACGGCGAGGCGCCGGTGCCGATCGTCGCGCCGCAGTCGCCCGGCGACTGCTTCGACGCCGCGCTCGAGGCATGCCGGATCGCGATCACCTACCGCACGCCGGTGATGCTGCTCTCCGACGGCTACCTCGCCAACGGCTCCGAGCCCTGGCGGATCCCCGAGCTCGTCGACCTGCCGGCCATCGAGCCCGGCTTCGCGACCGCCGAGGACCTGGTCGAGGACCCGAAGGACCCGGAGAAGAAGGTGTTCCAGCCCTACGCGCGGGACCCCGAGACCCTCGCGCGGCCGTGGGCGCCACCCGGCGTCGCCGGCCTCGAGCACCGCATCGGCGGCATCGAGAAGGCCGACATCACCGGCAACATCTCCTACGACCCGGCCAACCACGACTTCATGGTCCGGACCCGCCAGGCCAAGGTCGACCGGATCGCCGACTCCCTGCCGCCGCTCGAGGTCGACGACCCCAGTGGCGAGGCGAAGGTGCTCGTCATCGGCTGGGGCTCGACGTACGGCCCGATCGGCGCCGGCGTACGCCGCGTCCGCAAGGCCGGCTTCAACGTGGCGTCGGTCCACCTGCGCCACCTCAACCCCTTCCCGAAGGATCTCGGCGAGATCCTGCGGCGCTACGACAAGGTGCTGTGCCCCGAGATGAACCTCGGCCAGCTCAGCCTGCTGCTGCGCGGCAAGTACCTCGTCGACGCGATCGGCTACAACCAGGTCAACGGCATGCCGATCAAGGCCGCCGCCCTCGCGGAGGCCATCGCCGGCCTCGTCGGCGAGGCCGAGGGCGTCGAGATCGACCTGACCGCCACCGCCCAGGAGGCATCCCAGTGAGCACCAGCACCGAACTGCCCTTCCCCGGGCTCCGCTCCGGCGTCGAGCTCGTCCCGACCAACGACCAGCCGCAGACCGGCAAGGAGTACACCTCCGACCAGGAGGTGCGCTGGTGCCCCGGCTGCGGCGACTACGCCGTGCTCAAGGCCGTCCAGGGCTTCCTGCCCGAGCTCGGGCTGCGCCGGGAGAACATCGTCTTCGTCTCCGGCATCGGCTGCTCGTCGCGGTTCCCCTACTACCTCGACACCTACGGCATGCACTCGATCCACGGCCGCGCGCCGTCGATCGCGACCGGCATCGCCACGGCCCGCGAGGACCTCTCCGTCTGGGTCGTCACCGGCGACGGCGACGCGCTCTCGATCGGTGGCAACCACCTGATCCACGCGCTGCGCCGCAACGTGAACATGACGATCCTGCTCTTCAACAACCGGATCTACGGCCTGACCAAGGGTCAGTACTCCCCCACCTCCGAGGCCGGCAAGATCACCAAGTCGACCCCGATGGGCTCACTCGACCACCCCTTCAACCCGGTGTCGCTGGCGCTGGGCGCCGAGGCGTCGTTCGTCGCCCGGACCATCGACTCCGACCGCAAGCACCTCACGTCGGTGCTCTCGGCGGCCGCCGCCCACCGCGGCACGTCGTTCGTGGAGATCTACCAGAACTGCCCGATCTTCAACGACGGCGCCTTCGACGCGATCAAGAACCCCGACACCAAGGCCGACGCGATCATCCCGCTGGTCCACGGCGAGCCCATCGTCTTCGGCAACGGCTCCAAGGGCCTGATCCGCGACAGCGAGACCGGCGGGGTCAAGGTCGCGCTGGTCGCCGACGTGGGCGAGGACGCGATCCTCGTGCACGACGCGCACCGCACCGACCCGACCACGGCGTTCGCGATCTCCCGGCTGACCGACTCCGGCTACCTCAACCAGTCGCCGATCGGCATCTTCCGCCAGGTCGAGCGGCCGACGTACGACGACGGCGCCCGCGGCCAGATCTCCTCGGCCCAGCAGGCGGCTCCCGGCGAGCGCCAGGACCGCCTGGCCGCCCTCATCGGCGGCGGCGACACCTGGACGATCGTCTGACCTCGGGACAGACGTAGGCCCGGAGGTGCGCCCCCGCCCGAGCACGGGGCCATTCCTCCGGGCTGACCGCTGCATACCCATACACCCCGTTCGCTAACACCGGTCTAGGCCATCGGGCTGGACCGGCCTCCCCTAGGCTGCACCCGTGCCAGATGCTCGTCGCGGTTTCCTGCTGGGCGCCGCGGCGTACTTCATGTGGGGGCTTTTCCCGCTCTACTGGCCGCTCCTCGAGCCCGCCGGCGCGCTGGAGATCCTGGCCCACCGGGTCGTGTGGTCGTTCCTGACGATGATCGTGATCGTCTGGGCGCTCGGCCGCGGGCCGCAGCTGCGCGCGATCATCGCCGACCGCCGGGTCCGCACGCTGCTGACCGTCGCGGCGGCGGTGATCAGCGTCAACTGGGCGACGTACATCTGGGGCGTCAACAACGACCGGGTCGTCGAGACCTCGCTCGGCTACTTCATCAACCCGCTCGTCACGGTCCTCATGGGCGTGCTGATCCTGCGCGAGCGGCTGCGCCCGCTGCAGTGGCTGGCGATGGGGATCGCGACCCTCGCGGTCGTGGTGATCACCGTCGACTACGGCCGGCTGCCGTACGTCGCGCTCGTGCTCGCCGTGTCGTTCGGCAGCTACGGGCTGTGCAAGAAGACCGCGTCGGTCGGCGCCACCGAGAGCCTCGCCTTCGAGACCGCCGTCATCGCGCCGTTCGCGCTCGGCTACCTGGTGTGGCTCACCGCGGCCGGGCGGTCGACCTTCGGCAGCGAAGGCGTCGGGCACGTGCTGCTGATGATGTCGACCGGCCTGATCACCGCCGTACCGCTCATCTGCTTCGGCGCCGCCGCGACGCGGGTCTCGATGGTGACCCTCGGCCTGCTGCAGTACCTCGCGCCGATCCTGCAGTTCGCCCTCGGCGTGCTCTGGTACCACGAGGACATGCCCGCCGGCCGCTGGGCCGGCTTCGTGCTCGTCTGGATCGCGCTGGTCCTCTTCACCTTCGAGGCGGTCACCCACCGGCGCCGGCAGCTCCGGCTGACCGTCGAGGCCACCACCGCCATCTAGGTCGAGTCGGAGGTTGGGGACGCTTCATTCGTAGGTCCCTGACGCGACGCGTGTCCTGGACCTACGACTCACATGTCCGGAACCTACGACTCGACTGGCTAGGCGGAGCGGACGGCGACGATGTCGGCGAAGGCCTCGAGGGCGTCGCGGACCGGGCCGGCCGGGACCGGGGCGAGCTGCTGCTTGGCCTCCTGGGCCTGACCGACGACGTAGGCGCGGGCCTCGTCCAGGGCGGGGTGCTTGCGCAGCAGGTCGAGGGCCTCGGCGTGGCGGTCGTCGTCGGTGAGGTCGCCGTCGAGGAGCTCGTGGAGGCGGGCGTCGGCCGGGTCGGTCGAGGCGCGGGCCATGAGGACCGGGAGCGTGGGCACGCCCTCGCGCAGGTCGGTGCCGGGGGTCTTGCCGGACTCGCCGGAGTCGGAGGCGATGTCGAGGATGTCGTCGGAGAGCTGGAAGGCCGCGCCGACGATCTCGCCGTACGCCGTGAGCGCCTGCTCGACCTCGCGGCTGGCGCCGCCGAAGCGGGCGCCGTACTGCGCGGAGGTGGCGATCAGCGATCCGGTCTTGCCGGCCACGACCTCGAGGTAGTGGGCGAGCGGGTCCTCACCCGGACCCGGCGCGACGGTCTCGAGGATCTGGCCCTGGACCAGGCGGGTGAAGGTCTGCGCCTGGATCCGCACGGCATCGGGGCCGAGCTCGGCAGTCAGCTCGGAGGACTTCGAGAAGAGGAAGTCGCCGGTGAGGATCGCGACGTGGTTGCCCCAGCGCGAGTGGGCGGTGACCGCCCCACGGCGCAGGTCGGCCTCGTCCATGACGTCGTCGTGGTAGAGCGAGGCGAGGTGGGTCAGCTCGACGACGCAGGCCGCCGTGACGACCTCCGCGGCCTCGGGCTGGTCGCCCGCCTCGGCCGCCAGCAGCACCAGCAGCGGCCGGAAGCGCTTGCCGCCGGCCTCCATCAGGTGGCTGGCCGTCTCGTTCACGAAGGGCGCGCCGGTGCGCACGTGACCGGCCAGTGCCTCCTCGACGACGACCAGGCGGTCACGCAGTCGCGCGGCCAGTGCCTCGTCGGTGACGGGGAGCGCCAGGGCAGGAGTTGCGGTGGTCACCTGAGGAATTGTCCAGCATGACCCGCCAGGTCGAGAACCGGGCCGGGCACGACGCCGAGCACGAGGGTCGCCGCGACCCCGACGACGATGGTCGCCGAGGTGAGCACGGAGGGCCGGGTCACGACCGCGAGCTCGCCACCGGGGGCGGGGTCACCGTCGACGAAGAACATCAGGACGATCACCCGGACGTAGAAGAACACCGCCACGATGCTGCACAGGATCGCCGCGATCACCACCGGCCAGGCGCCCGCCGAGAGGGCGACCGTGAAGACCGCCCACTTGCCCACGAAGCCCGCGGTGAGGGGGATGCCGGCCATGGAGAGCAGGAAGAACGCGAACAGGCCGGCCACCAGCGGCGAGCGCCGGCCGAGACCCTGCCAGCGCGCGAACGTGGTCGCCTCGCCTCCCGAGTCGCGGACCAGCGTCACCACGGCGAACGCGCCGATCATCGCGAAGCCGTACGTCGTGAGGTAGAAGAGCACCGCCTGGAGCGAGGTGATCTCACCGTCGGAGAGCTCGGTGGCCTGCTGGACGCCGAGGACGCCGGTGAGCAGGAAGCCGGTGTGGGCGACCGAGGAGTAGGCTAGCATCCGCTTCATGTCGGTCTGGACGACCGCGAGCACGGCGCCGACGACCATGGTGAGGATCGCGATCACCCAGAGCATCGGCTGCCAGGTCCAGCGGTCCGACCCGAAGGCGACGTAGAAGAGGCGCAGCAGGGCGCCGAACGCCGCGATCTTGGTGCCGGCGGCCATGAACGCCGTCACCGCGGTCGGGGCGCCCTGGTAGACGTCCGGGGTCCACTGGTGGAACGGCGCCGCGCCGACCTTGAAGAGCAGGCCGACCGACATCATGCCGAGGCCGATGAGCAGCAGCGCGTCGTTGCCGAGGTCGTTGCGGACCGCCTCGTTGATGTCGGCGAACTGCATCGAGCCCGCGAAGCCGTAGACCAGCGCGATGCCGTAGATGAAGAAGCCGGAGGAGAAGGCGCCGAGCATGAAGTACTTCATCGCCGCCTCCTGGCTCAGCAGGCGACGCCGGCGGGCGAGGCCGCAGAGCAGGTAGAGCGGCAGCGAGAGGACCTCGAGGGCCACGAACATGGTGAGCAGGTCGTTCGCCGCCGGGAAGAGCATCATCCCGCCGACCGCGAACATCAGCAGCGGGTAGACCTCGGTGTGCTCGAGGCCGCGGGTCGAGGCCTGGCGCTCGGCCTCGGTGCCGGGCAGCGCGGCGGCCTGGCCGGCGAACGACGAGACGCCGCCCTCGAGCCGACGCTCCGCGAAGAGCAGCACGCCGCCGATCGCGAAGACCAGGATGATGCCCCAGAGGAAGAGCGCCGGGCCGTCGATGGCGATGGTGCCCTCGACGTCGATGGTGCCGCGGGCCGCGCCGTCGCCGAGGACGTCGAGGTCGCGGCCGACCAGGATGGTGCCGACCAGCGCGGCCACGAGGCCGGCGCCGGCGAGCAGCGACTGGACGCCGAAGCGGCGCTCCCGCGGGAGGAACGCCTCGACCAGCACGCCGAGGCAGGCGACGCCGTAGACGACGAGCATCGGCCAGAGGTCGGCGTACTCGATGGTGGGCTTGGTGAAGTCCATCGACTCAGTGACCTTCCTCGGTCTCGGCAGCAGGCACGGTCGGCGGGTCGTCGGTCACGCCGACGTGCTGGAGCAGCGACTCGACCGTCGGGTTGACCGCGTGCAGCATCGGCATCGGCACGAAGCCGAAGAACACGAGCGCGGCCACCAGCGGCACGACCGCGGCCAGCTCGCGCCGGTCGAGGTCGCGGATGCCCTCGTCGCCCGGGACGGACGGTCCGGTCATGGTGCGCTGGTAGAGCCAGAGCACGTAGATCGCGGCCAGCACGATGCCGGTGACCGCCACCGCGCCGACCCACCAGTGGTAGTCGAAGGCCGCGATCATCACCAGGATCTCGGAGACGAACTGGCTCAGCCCGGGCAGGCCGAGCGTGGCCAGACCGGCCACGAGGAACAGGCCGGCGAGGACGGGCGCCCGGCTCTCCACACCGGTGATCTCGCTGATCAGCGAGGTGCCCTTGCGCCGGATCAGGTAGCCCGCGAGCAGGAACAGCGCAGCGGTGCCGACGCCGTGGTTGACCATGTAGAGGATCGAGCCGGACCCGCCCTGGGTGGTCAGCGCGAAGATGCCCAGCGTGATGAAGCCGAAGTGACTCAGCGACGTCAGGCCGATCAGCCGCAGGATGTCGTCCTGGCCGATGGCGAGGAACGCGCCGTACACGATCGAGATCAGCGCGAGCACGATCACGACGGGGGTGGCCCACTGCGAGGCGTTGGGGAACATGCCGAGGCAGAAGCGCAGCATCCCGAAGGTGCCGATCTTGTCCAGCACGCAGACCAGCAGCACGCTCGTGCCGGGCGTGGCCTTCTCGGTGGTGTCGGCCAGCCAGGTGTGCAGCGGGAAGAGCGGCGCCTTGACGATGAACGCGACCATGAAGCCGACGAAGAGCCACCGCTCGGCGGTGGTGCTCATGTCGAGCTGCTGCAGGTCGGAGAGCAGGTACGACGGGGTGCCGGCGTCGGAGGAGACGACGTAGAGCCCGATGACCGCGGCCAGCAGCACGAGGCCGCCGCCGAGCTGGTACATGAGGAACTTCAGCGCCGCGAAGGCCCGGCCCTCGCGACCGAAGCCGCCGATGAGGAAGTAGGCCGGGATCAGGGTGGCCTCGAAGACGACGTAGAAGAGGAACACGTCGGTCGCCGCGAAGACGCACAGCGCGAACGCCTCGAGGGCGAGCGCCCAGGCGAAGAACGCAGCCGGCGATCGGTCGTCGGCCTCGTGCCACGAGGCGACGAAGACGATCGGCACCAGCGCGACGGTCAGCAGGATCATCAGCAGGCCGAGGCCGTCGACGCCGAGGGCGTAGTGGACGCCCAGCGGCTTGATCCAGGTGTGGGTCTCGGTCAGCTGCATGCCGTCGCCCGCGTCGTACTGCGTGGCGATCAGGATGCCGATGACCAGGGTGACCAGGGAGACCAGCAGCGCGACCTGCTTGGACAGGGTGGCGGCGCCGAAGCGGGGCGTGAGCGCGGTGAGCACGGCGCCGGCGAGCGGCACCGCGATCAGCACGGTCAGCCAGGGGAAGTCGTTCATGCCGCGTTCACCACCAGGAGGGCCAGGAGGACGATGAGACCGCCCGCGAGCACGGAGAAGGCGTAGGAGCGGACGTAGCCGTTCTGCAGCCTCCGGGCGACGCTCGCCACCGCGCCGATCGCGACCGGCCCGCCGGTGAGCGTGCCGTCGACGGCGTACTTGTCGGTGGCCATGAGGGCGGTCGTGAGGTGCCGACCCGGGTTGACCACGAGCGTGTCGTTGATCAGGTTGCCGTAGACCTCGTTGCGGCCGGCCTTGGTGACCCACGAGACGTCCTGCGGAGCCTCGCGCGGTACGTCGCGCTTGCCGACGAGGAACCACGCGAGCGCGACCCCGACGGCGACGACGGCCACGGCGATCACCGTCACCGCGAGGGCCGGGATCGGAGGATCCTCGTGCGGGGCGACGCCGGTGACCGGGGAGAGGAAGTCGACGATCCAGTCGCCCGCCAGCATCACGCCGCCGAGCACGGACAGGGCCGCCAGCACGATGAGCGGGACGGTCATGACCGAGGGCGACTCGTGCGGGTGCACGTCCTTCTCCCAGCGCTTCTCGGTGAAGAAGGTCAGCAGCATCAGGCGGGTCATGTAGAAGCCGGTGACGCCCGCGCCGAGCAGCGCGCAGAGGCCGACGATCCAGTTGTCCGCGAGCGCGGTCTCGATGATCTTGTCCTTCGACCAGAAGCCGGAGAAGCCCGGGAAGCCGATGATCGCGAGGTAGCCCATCGCGAAGGTCAGGTAGGTGACCGGCATGGCCTTGCGGACCGCGCCGTAGTGGCGCATGTCGACATCGTCGTCCATGCCGTGCATGACCGAGCCGGCGCCGAGGAACATGTTGGCCTTGAAGAAGCCGTGCGTCAGCAGGTGGAAGATCGCGAAGGCGTAGCCCGCGACCCCGAGGCCGGCGCCGAGCATCATGTAGCCGATCTGGCTCATCGTGGAGCCGGCCAGGGCCTTCTTGATGTCGTCCTTCGCGCAGCCGATCCAGGCACCCCAGAGGATCGAGATCACCGCGACCACCACGACCACGGTCTGGGCGTGCGGCGCGAGCTCGAAGATGAAGTTGGACCGGACGATCAGGTAGACGCCGGCGGTCACCATCGTCGCCGCGTGGATGAGCGCGGAGACCGGGGTCGGGCCCTCCATCGCGTCCAGGAGCCAGGCCTGGAGCGGGAACTGGGCGGACTTGCCGCACGCACCGAGGAGGAGCAGCAGGCCGAGGATCGTGACGGTCGTGTCGGAGGCGTCGCCCGCCCCGGCGCTGATCACCGTGAAGCTGGTCGAGCCGAAGGTGATGAAGAAGAGCATGATCGCCAGGGAGAGCCCCATGTCACCGACCCGGTTGATGACGAAGGCCTTCTTGGCCGCGGCGGCCGCGGACGGCTTGTGCTGCCAGAAGCCGATCAGGAGGTAGGACGCGAGGCCGACGCCCTCCCAGCCGAGGAAGAGCCCGAGGTAGTTCTCGGACAGCACCAGCATCAGCATCGCCGCGAGGAACAGGTTGAGGTAGGCGAAGAACCGGCGCCGGCGCGGGTCGTGCGCCATGTAGCCGATCGAGTAGACGTGGATCAGCGATCCGACGCCGGTGATCAGCAGCAGGAAGAGCGCCGACAGCGGGTCGTAGAGCAGGTCCATCCCGACGTTCAGGTGGCCGGTCTCGAACCAGGTGTAGAGGTGCTGGCTGACCTGGCGGTCGCTGTCGTCGCGGCCGAGGACGCCGACGAACATCGCGAGCGCGATGCCGAACGAGCCGATCGGCAGCAGCGTCGCGAGCAGGTGACCCCACTTGTCGGTCAGCCGCCCGCCGATCAGCAGGATCGCGGCGCCGGCGAGCGGCAGCGCGATCACCAGCCAGAGCAGGGAGAAGACCCCGTCGGCGGACGTCGGGTCGACGACCGGGACGGCGCCGCCTTCGTGGAACGCAAACATCTACGCAGCTCCTAGTACTTGAGGAGGCTGGCGTCGTCGACCGAGGCCGAGCGACGGGTCCGGAAGATGGTCATGATGATCGCGAGTCCGACCACGACCTCGGCCGCGGCCACCACCATGACGAAGAACGCGGCGACCTGACCGTCGAGGTTGCCGTGCTGCTTCGCGAAGGCGACCAGCGCGAGGTTGGAGGCGTTGAGCATCAGCTCGACGCACATGAAGACCACGATCGCGTTGCGGCGGGTGAGCACCCCGACGCAGCCGATGGTGAAGAGGATCGCGGAGAGGACGACGTACGCCGTGATGTTCATGCGTGCCCTCCCGTCTCCTGGCCACCCGTCGCGGGGGCTTCCTCGGTCGTCGTCGCGGGCGGCGCGGCGTCGCGGCCGGCGTGCGGCGCCCAGCCCAGCTGGGTCTCGATCTCGGCGACGGCGTCGGCGGTGGCCGGCGCGGAGCGGACCGTGCCGCGGGCGGCGAGCACCCGGGACACCGAGGACTCGGCCGCGGTCCCGTCGGGCAGCAGCGCCGGGGTGTCGACCGCGTTGTGGCGGGCGTAGACGCCCGGGGGCGGCAGCGGGCCGAGGTGGGTGCCCTTCTCGCTGAAGTCCTGCACCCGCTGGGCGGCCAGCGACCGCTGGGTGTCCTTCGGCGTCAGCCGCTCGCGGTGGGCGAGGACCATGGCGCCGACGGCGGCGGTGATCAGCAGGGCGCTGGTGACCTCGAAGCCGAAGACGTAGCGGGAGAAGAGGATGTTGGCGATCGCCTGCATGTTGCCGCCGCTGTTGGCGTCGTCGAGGCCCACGGCGGTGCCGAGCGAGATCTGGCCGAGGCCGATCACGAGCACCATGCCCAGGCCGACGCCGCCGATGGTGGCGACCACCCGCTGCCCGCGGATCGTCTCCACGAGCGAGTCGGACGCGTCGACGCCGACCAGCATCAGCACGAAGAGGAAGAGCATCAGGATCGCGCCGGTGTAGACGATGATCTGCACCGCGAAGAGGAACGGCGCGTCGAGGCCGGCGTAGAGGAACGCCAGGCAGATCATCACGACCGCCAGGAGCAGCGCGGCGTGGACGGCCTTGCGGACGAAGAGGATGCCGAGGGCGCAGAGCACCATGATCGGCGCCAGGATCCAGAAGCCCACCATCAGACGTCCCCTCCCCGCACGGTCGGCGCGGGAGCGGCGTACTCACCGCGGTAGTAGGCGCCCTCGTCGTCGCCGAGCCGCATCGGGTGCGGCGGCTGCTCCATGCCCGGGAGCAGCGGGGCGAGCAGGTCGGACTTCTCGTAGATGAGGTCGGCGCGGTTGTTGTCGGCCAGCTCGTACTCGTTGGTCATCGTGAGCGCCCGGGTCGGGCACGCCTCGATGCACAGGCCGCAGAGGATGCAGCGCAGGTAGTTGATCTGGTAGACGCGGCCGTAGCGCTCGCCGGGGCTGAAGCGGCCGTCGCCGTCGGGGTCGTCGCTGTTGGACGCGCCCTCGACGTAGATCGCGTCGGCCGGGCAGGCCCACGCGCACAGCTCGCAGCCCACGCACTTCTCGAGGCCGTCCGGCCAGCGGTTGAGCTGGTGCCGCCCGTGGAAGCGGGGCGCGGTCGGCATCTTCTCGAAGGGGTACTGCTCGGTGACGACCTTCTTGAACATGGTCCGGAACGTCACGCCGAAGCCGGCGATCGGGTCCCAGAACTGCTCCTTGAGACTCTTGGACTCCTCGTCCATCAGGCGTCGCCTCCTGTGACTGGGGTGGAGCTCGAGCGGGCGAAGGTGAGCGGCTGCGCCGCACCGCGTACGGCGCCGCCCGCCGGCATCGGCGGGGTCGGGAAGCCGCCGGAGGCGGTCGCCCCCGAGACCTCCTCGGTCTCCTCCTCGGACCTCTCGCCGACGAAGAAGAGCACCAGGAAGATCGCCGCGAGGACACCGGCGCCGATGTAGAGGTACTTCCGGTCGACACCGCCGTCGAGCGAGACCGCGCGGATGGTGGCGACCGCGACGATCCAGACCAGCGAGATCGGGATCAGGCGCTTCCAGCCGAAGTGCATGAACTGGTCGTAGCGCAGGCGGGGCAGCGTGCCGCGGAGCCAGATGAAGAAGAAGACGAAGAAGAGGACCTTGCCCATGAACCACAGCACCGGCCAGTAGCCCTCGTTGGCGCCGGCCCACACGTGGTCGATCCAGAAGGGCACGTGCCAGCCGCCGAGGAAGAGCGTGGTCGCCAGCGCGGAGACGGTCGCCATGTTGATGTACTCGGCGAGGAAGAACAGCGCGAACTTCAGCGAGCTGTACTCGGTGTGGAAGCCGCCGACCAGCTCGCCCTCGGCCTCGGGGAGGTCGAAGGGCGCGCGGTTGGTCTCGCCGACCATCGCGATCACGTAGATCACGAACGACGGGATCAGGATCAGGCCGAACCACAGGTCGCCCTGGGCCGCGACGATCTCCGAGGTCGACAGGGAGCCGGCGTACAGGAAGACCGCGACGAGTGCGAGGCCCATCGCGACCTCGTAGGAGATCATCTGGGCGCTGGAGCGCAGGCCGCCGAGCAGGGAGTACGTCGAGCCGCTGGACCAGCCGCCGAGCACGATGCCGTAGATGCCGATCGAGGCGATCGCCATCACGAAGAGCACGGCGACGGGCATGTCGGTCAGCTGCAGGGGTGTGCGCTCGCCGAACATGCTGACCGTCGGACCGAAGGGGATCACCGCGAAGGTGATGAAGGCGGTCGTCGCCGAGATGATCGGCGCGCTGATGAAGACGATCTTGTCGGCCGCCGTCGGGGTGATGTCCTCCTTCAGCGCCAGCTTCACGCCGTCGGCGAGCGACTGGAGCAGGCCGAAGGGGCCGTGCACGTTGGGGCCGATGCGGTGCTGCATCCGGGCCACGACGCGGCGCTCCCACCAGATGTTGAAGAGCGTCAGCAGCACCAGGATCAGGAAGATCAGCACCGACTTGATGAGGATGATCCACCAGACGTCGTGGCCGAAGGCCGAGAGGTCGTCGGCCTCCATCGGAACGATCACTGGTCAGCTCCCTTCGCGATCGTCACCCGGCTGCCGGGTGAGGCCAGGTCGGCCAGCACGCCGTTGCCGAAGGAGTTGCTCGGCACCCACACGACGCCGTCGGGCAGGTCGGCCGCCTCGGCCGGCAGCGTCACCGAGCCGCGGTCGCCGGTGAGGGTGACCACCGGGCCGTGGGCGTCGTACGTCGCCGGGCTGAGCCGGACCACGGCCTGCCGGGCCGTCGCGTGGTAGGCCTTGTCGCCGTCCTGCATCGAGCCGTTGTCGACCAGCAGCTTCCAGGTCGAGAGCGCGAGGCCGTCGCCGGTCGAGGACGGCGCGCTGGCGCCGGTCGCGGATCCGCCGTGGGCCGCGCGCTCCCCGTCCCAGGGCCCCATCTCCTCCATCTGCGCCCGCGCCTCGGGCACGGTGCGGAAGCCGAGCGGGCGGTCGAGCTCCTCGGCGATGCCGGCGAGGACGCGCAGGTCGGGCAGCGAGGTCGGGCTGACGAAGACCGCGTCGAACGGACGCGGCCGGCCCTCCCAGGTCACGAACATGCCGGGCTTGTCGGTGACCGGCGCGACCGGGAAGACCACGTCGGCGGCCTGGGTCACGTCGGTCTCGCGGATCTCGAGCGCCACCACGAAGGCGGCCTTGTCGAGCGCGGCCCGGAAGGCGGCCGGGTCGGCCGTGTCGTCGGGATCGACGCCGCCGACCACGAGGCCGCCGAGGGCGCCGGAACCGAGGGCGGCGACGATCGCGTCGCCGTCGCGGCCCGGTGCGTCGGGGAGGTGGTCGACGCCCCACGCGGCGGCCGCGTCGACCCGCGCCTGCGCGTCGGCGACCGGACGTCCGCCCGGCAGCAGGTTGGGCAGGCAGCCCGTCTCGACCGCGCCGCGGTCGCCGGCGCGGCGCGGCACCCAGGCGAGCTTGGCGCCGGTGCGGGCGGCGAGCTGGGCGGCCGCGGTCAGCGCCCCCGGCACGGTGGCCAGGCGCTCGCCGACGAGGATCACCGCGGTGCTGTCGATGCCGTGCTCGGCGTGCTCGGTGAGCCCGCCGAGGACGATGCCCTCCTCGCCCGGGGTGGTCACCTCGAGGTGGCCGCCGAGCTTGCGCAGGCCGCGGGTGGCGTACGGCGCGAGCGCGACGACGCGGGTGCCGCCCTGGACCGCCTTGCGCAGCCGAAGGAAGATCGTGCCGGCCTCGTCCTCGGGCTCGAGCCCGGCGAGGACGACGGTGCGGGCGGTCTCGAGGTCGGCGTACGTCACCGGCATGCGGAGGACGACCTCGCTGGCGAGGAAGGAGGCCTCCTCGGCGGAGTGCGGGCGGGCCCGGAAGTCGATGTCGTTGGTGCCGAGCGCGACCCGGGCGAACTTGCTGTAGGCGTAGGCGTCCTCGGCCGTGACGCGGCCACCGGTGAGCACGCCGGTCGCGCCCGCCGAGGCGAGGCCGCGGGCCGCGACCGCGAAGGCCTCGGGCCAGGACGCCGGCCGGAGGCTGCCGTCCTCGTCGCGCACCTGCGGGTAGGTCAGCCGGTCGGGCTGGCTGGCGTAGTGGAACGCGAAGCGGTCCTTGTCGGTGATCCACTCCTCGTTGACCTCGGGGTCGTTGCCGGACAGGCGGCGCATCACCTTGCCGCGCCGGTGGTCGACCCGGATCGCCGCGCCGCAGGCGTCGTGCTCGGCGACGCTGGGCGCCGAGACGAGGTCGAAGGGGCGGGAGCGGAAGCGGTACTCGGCGCTGGTGAGCGCGCCGACCGGGCAGATCTGGATGATGTTGCCCGAGAAGTAGGAGAGGAACGGCGCGTCCTCGGCGATGCCGATCTGCTGCTGCGCGCCGCGCTCGATCAGCGCGATGAACGGGTCACCGGGGATCTCCGCGGCGAAGCGGGTGCAGCGCTGGCAGACGATACAGCGCTCCCGGTCGAGCAGGATCTGCGGCGAGATGCTGATCGGCTTGGGGAAGGTGCGCTTGACGCCGCCGCTCGCCGCGAAGCGCGACTCGCCGCGGCCGTTGGACATCGCCTGGTTCTGCAGCGGGCACTCGCCGCCCTTGTCGCAGACCGGGCAGTCGAGCGGGTGGTTGATCAGCAGGAACTCCATGATCCCCTGCTGCGCCTTGTCGGCGACCTCGCTGGTGGCCTGGGTGTTGACGACCATGCCCTCGGCGACCGGCAGGGTGCAGGAGGCCTGCGGCTTGGGGAAGCCGCGACCGTTGCCGGCGTCGGGGATGTCGACCAGGCACTGCCGGCAGGCGCCGACCGGCGCGAGCAGCGGGTGGTCGCAGAAGCGCGGGACCTGGACGCCGACCTGCTCGGCGGCGCGGATCACCAGCGTGTCCTTGGGGACGCTGACCTGGATGCCGTCGATCGTCAGCGTGACGAGGTCGGTCTGCTCCGGGGCGGTCGTCACACCGTCACCTCCTCTGCTGCCCATGCGGTGGACCGGGCCGGGTCGAAGGGACACCCGCCCTCGGTGAGGTGCGCGACGTACTCGTCGCGGAAGTACTTGATCGAGCTGGCGATCGGGCTCACCGCGCCGTCGGCGAGCGCGCAGAACGAGCGGCCGAGGATGTTGTCGCACTGGTCGAGCAGGAGGTCGAGGTCGGCCTCGCTCCCCTGGCCCTTCTCCAGCGCGGAGAGCACCTGCACGAGCCACCAGGTGCCCTCGCGGCACGGCGTGCACTTGCCGCAGGACTCGTGCTTGTAGAACTCGGTCCAGCGCAGCGTCGCCCGGACCACGCAGACGGTGTCGTCGAAGATCTGCAGCGCGCGGGTGCCGAGCATCGAGCCGGCGGCGCCGACACCCTCGAAGTCGAGCGGGACGTCGAGGTGCTCGGTCGTCAGCAGCGGGGTGCTGGAGCCGCCGGGGGTCCAGAACTTGAGCTCGTGGCCCTCGCGGACGCCGCCCGCGAGGTCGATCAGCTCGCGGAGCGTGATGCCGAGCGGGGCTTCGTACTGGCCGGGCCTCTGGACGTGTCCCGAGAGGGAGAAGATGCCGTAGCCCTTGGACTTCTCGGTGCCCATCGAGGCGAACCACTGGTGGCCGTGCTCGATGATGCTCGGCACCGACGAGATCGACTCGACGTTGTTGATCACCGTCGGGCTCGCGTAGAGGCCGGCGACGGCCGGGAAGGGCGGGCGCAGCCGCGGCTGGCCGCGACGACCCTCGAGGCCCTCGAGCAGGGCGGTCTCCTCACCGCAGATGTAGGCACCCGCGCCGGCGTGGACCACGACGTCGAGGTCGAAGCCCGAGCCGTGGATGTTCTTGCCGAGGTGGCCGGCGGCGTACGCCTCCTCGACCGCCCGCTGGACGCGCCGGATGACGTGGAGGACCTCGCCGCGGATGTAGATGAAGGCCTGGTGGGCCCGGATGGCGTAGCTGCTGATGATGACGCCCTCGACCAGCGTGTGCGGGCTGGCCATCATCAGCGGGATGTCCTTGCAGGTGCCCGGCTCGGACTCGTCGGCGTTGACGACGAGGTACTTCGGCTTCGGGTTGTCCTGCGGGATGAAGCCCCACTTCATGCCGGTCGGGAAGCCGGCGCCGCCGCGACCGCGCAGGCCGGACTCCTTGACCGCCTCGATGACGGCGTCCGGCTCCATCGCGAAGGCCTTGTCGAGCGCGGCGTAGCCGCCGCGGTCGGTGTACGCCGCGATCGTCCAGGCCCGGTCGTCGCCCCAGTTGTCGGTGAGGACCGGCGTGAGCACGTCAGTCATCGCTGCGCTCCTCCTGCTTGGTCTCGGTCTCGGCGCGGCTCGTGTCGGCCTGCTCGACGGCCTCTTCCTTCGTCTCAGCGGTCTTGCCGCTGCCGGCACCGGCGTCGGACGACGGAGCCGTCCAGCCGCGCTCGCGGGCGATGCCGAGGCCGACCAGCGAGGCCGGGCCGGCGGCCGGTCCCTCGTCGGCGAGGCCGTCGGGGAAGCCGGCGAGCACCCGCTCGGCCTCGCGCCAGGTGACGATGCGCGGGCCGCGGGTGGAGTGGACCTCGGCGCCGGAGCGGAGGTCGTCGACGACCTGGACCGCGGACTCCGGGGTCTGGTTGTCCATGAACTCCCAGTTGACCATCATCACCGGCGCGTAGTCGCAGGCCGCGTTGCACTCGACGTGCTCGAGGGTCACCTTGCCGTCCTCGGTGGTCTCGTCGTTGCCGACGTCGAGGTGGTCCTTGAGCCGCTGGAAGATCGCGTCGCCACCCATCACCGCGCAGAGCGTGTTGGTGCAGACGCCGACGTGGTAGTCGCCGACCGGACGCCGCTTGTACATCGTGAAGAAGGTCGCGACGCCGCTGACGTCGGCGGCGGTGATCCCGAGGATGTCGGCGCAGGCCTCGATCCCCTCGGCGGTGACCCGGCCCTCGATCGACTGCACGAGGTGCAGCATCGGCAGCAGGCCGGAGCGCGCCTGGGGGTAGCGGGCCGCGATCTCGCGCAGCTCGCCGAGGTGCTCCTGAGTCAGCGTCATCGGTCGACACCTCCCATGACCGGGTCGATGGAGGCGATCGCGACGATCACGTCGGCGACCATGCCGCCCTCGGACATCACGCTCGTCGCCTGCAGGTTGGTGAACGACGGGTCGCGGAAGTGCGCCCGGAAGGGGCGGGTGCCGCCGTCGGAGACGACGTGTGCCCCGAGCTCGCCGCGCGGCGACTCGACGGGCACGTACACCTGGCCGGGCGGGACCCGGAAGCCCTCGGTCACCAGCTTGAAGTGGTGGATCAGGGCCTCCATCGACTCACCCATGATGTGCCGGATGTGGTCGAGGCTGTTGCCCATGCCGTCGCTGCCGATCGCGAGCTGGCTCGGCCACGCGACCTTCTTGTCGGCGACCATGACGGGGGCACCGTCGAGCTTGGCCAGCCGGTCCGCGGCCTGCTCGACGATCTTGAGCGACTCCCACATCTCGTTGAGGCGGACGCGGAAGCGGCCGTAGGCGTCGCTGGTGTCCCAGGTCTGCACCTCGAAGTCGTAGGTCTCGTAGCCGCAGTAGGGCTGGGTCTTGCGCAGGTCCCACGGGTAGCCCGTGCTGCGCAGCACCGGACCGGTCATGCCCAGCGCGAGGCAGCCCTCGAGGTCGAGGTGGCCGACGCCCTCGAGCCGGCCCTTGAAGATCGGGTTGGCGTTGCAGAGGTCGGCGTACTCGGGGAGGCGCTTGCGCATCAGCGCGATGAAGCTGCGGATCTCGTCGAGCGCGCCGTGCGGGAGGTCCTGGGCGACGCCGCCGGGGCGGATGAACGCGTGGTTCATGCGCAGGCCGGTGATCAGCTCGAAGAGGTCGAGGACCAGCTCGCGCTCGCGGAAGCCGATCGTCATGACCGTCAGCGCGCCGATCTCCATGCCACCGGTCGCGATGCAGACGAGGTGGGAGGAGATGCGGTTGAGCTCCATGAGCAGGACCCGCATGACCTGGGCCTTCTCCGGCACGTCGTCCTCGATGCCGAGGAGTCGCTCGACGCCGAGCACGTAGGTCATCTCGTTGAAGAACGGCGAGAGGTAGTCCATCCGGGTGCAGAACGTGACGCCCTGCGTCCAGGAGCGGAACTCCATGTTCTTCTCGATGCCGGTGTGGAGGTAGCCGATGCCGCACCGCGCCTCGGTGACGGTCTCGCCCTCGAGCTCGAGGATCAGCCGGAGCACGCCGTGGGTCGACGGGTGCTGCGGGCCCATGTTGACCACGACCCGCTCGGCCATCTCCTCGTCGGAGAGACCCTGCGCGATGGAGTCCCAGTCCTGACCGGTGACGGTGAAGACCTTGCCGTCGGTGGTGTCGGCGCCGCTGGCGTAGTAGTCGGTGCTCATCAGTTGTACGACCTCCGCTGGTCGGGAGGCGGCACCGAGCCGCCCTTGTACTCCACGGGGATGCCGCCCAGCGGGTAGTCCTTGCGCTGGGGGTGGCCCGGCCAGTCGTCGGGCATGAGGATGCGGGTGAGTGCGGGATGGCCGTCGAAGACGATGCCGAACATGTCGAAGGTCTCCCGCTCGTGCCAGTCGGCGGTCGGGTAGAGCGGGACCAGCGACGGAACGTGCGGGTCGGCGTCGGGAGCAGTCACCTCGACCCGGATCCGGCGGTTGTAGGTCATCGAGAGCAGGTGGTAGACCGCGTGCAGCTCGGCGCCGTGGTCGTCGGGGTAGTGCACGCCGCTGACGCCGCTGAGGAGCTCGAACTTGAGCTCGTCGCGCAGCAGCTTGGCGACGGTCGGCAGGTCCTCGCGGCGCACGTGGAAGGTGATCTCGCCGCGGTCGATGACCACGCGCGGGGTGGCGACCTCGAGCGCGTCGGCGACCTCGTCGTACCAACCGCCGTAGGGGCGCTGCGCGTCGCCGGGATAGACGGTCGGACGGACCAGGCCGCCGTACCCGCTGGTGTCGCCGGTGCCGTGGACGCCGAACATGCCGTGCCGGACACCGACCTCGTGGACCTCGCCGGTGGGCGCCGGGACGTTCTCCGGCATCTGGTCCGTGGCGTCGTTGTCCGTCATGCGGGGTCCCCTCGGAATCGTTCGGCGGAGGAGCGAAGCGGGGGAGACGAAGGATTCCGTGGGGTGCTCATCGCAGCAGGCCCTTCATCTCGGAGGTGGGCAGCGCGCGGAGGGCGGCGGTCTCCTGCTCCTCGATCTCGCGGGTGCGGTTGCTGCCGAGCTTGGTGTGCTGCACCTGGTCGTGGAGCTTGAGGATCGCGTCGATGAGCATCTCCGGGCGCGGCGGGCAGCCCGGGAGGTACATGTCGACGGGGACGACGTGGTCGACACCCTGGACGATCGCGTAGTTGTTGAACATGCCGCCGCTGCTGGCGCAGACACCCATCGCGAGCACCCACTTGGGGTCGGGCATCTGGTCGTAGATCTGGCGCAGGACCGGCGCCATCTTCTGGCTCACGCGGCCGGCCACGATCATCAGGTCGGCCTGCCGCGGGCTGGCGCGGAAGACCTCCATGCCGAACCGGGCCAGGTCGTACTTCGGGCCGCCGCTGGTCATCATCTCGATCGCGCAGCACGCCAGACCGAAGGTCGCGGGCCAGAACGACGCCTTGCGCATGTAGCCGGCGACGCCCTCGACGGTCGTCAGCAGGACGCCGCTGGGGAGCTTCTCCTCGATACCCATCAGTGAAGGCCTACCTTTCGTGCCGGTTGAGCGTCGAGAGGCGCGTGCAGTGCCAAGGCGGAGGAGGGAAGGCGGCCTTCAGCGGAGCGCAGCGGAGCGGCCGTCGACCGACGACAACGAAGGCAATGTGCGTGCATCTCGGCGCTCAATCCCAGTCGAGGCCGCCACGGCGCCACACGTAGGCGTAGGCGACGAAGACGGTGACGATGAACAGGACCATCTCGACCAGCCCGAAGAGCTTGAGCGCGTCGAAGTTCACGGCCCAGGGGTAGAGGAAGATGATCTCGATGTCGAAGACGATGAAGAGCATCGCGGTGATGAAGTACTTCACCGGGAAGCGGCCGCCGCCGAGCGGCTGCGGCGTCGGCTCGATGCCGCACTCGTAGGAGTCGAGCTTGGCCCGGTTGTAGCGCTTCGGGCCGACCGCGACGCTCATGATCACCGAGAATCCCGCGAAGCCCGCCGCGATCGCGGCCAGCCACAAGACCGGTGTGTAGAGCTCCATGCCTCGCCTCACTTCCCAGTGCTGCTTCGTGCTGCTGCTCAGTGCCGCTGCGCGCACCGCGAACCGCGAATGTGACTTTGTGAACCAGATCACGAAGTGGCGCGGAACACAGTTAACCACTCCGGATTGGCCCCTGCACGCCGGGTGGACCTTCGCGGGTGAATTGGGGTCGAAGGTCCCCGATCCCACGCCTGACCTGGGCATTTAGTGCACGAGAACGTGTCCTAATTCGACCGGCGGGAGGGCCGGGCGGGGAAGGGCTGCTGGCAGCCGTCACCCGCGAGCGAGTCAGCGGGTGGCGCGGTGCAGGGCGACGATGCCGCCCGAGAGGTCGCGCCAGGCGGGCGCCTGCCAGCCGGCCTCGGCGAGCAGGGCAGCAAGGCCGCGCTGGTCGGGCCAGGCGCGGATCGACTCGGCGAGGTAGACGTAGGCGTCCGGGGAGGACGAGATCGCACGGGCGATCGGCGGCAGGGCCCTCATGAGGTACTCGAGGTAGAGCGTGCGGAACGGCGCCCACGTCGGGTGGCTGAACTCGCAGACCACGATCCGGCCGCCGGGGCGGGTGACCCGACGCAGCTCGCGCAGGCCCGCGAGCGGGTCGACGATGTTGCGCAGCCCGAAGGAGATCGTCACGGCGTCGAAGGTCTCGTCGGCGAACGGCAGCTGGGTGCCGTCGCCCGCGGTGAACGGCAGGTGCGGCTTCGCCTGCTTGCCGACCTGCAGCATGCCGAGGGAGAAGTCGCACGGGACGACCCGCGCGCCGCGGTCGGCGAAGGGCTGGCTCGACGTACCGGTGCCCGCGGCGAGGTCGAGCACCCGCTCCCCCGGCTGCGGGTCGACGGCCGCGATCACGGCCTTGCGCCACTGGCGGTCCTGGCCGAGCGAGAGCACGTCGTTGGTGACGTCGTAGCGGCGCGCCACGGCGTCGAACATGCGACGTACGTCGGACGGCTGCTTGTCGAGCTCTGCGCGGACCACCCGCAGAGACTACTGGCGGTCACAGGTTGGTCACGGTGCCGGGGCACGCCGGACGACGTGCAACCGGACGGCCCGTTCGAGCGTCACCCTCGTGTCCGACTCACCACCTTCCCCTGGGGAGCTCACCATGCGTCTCGTCCGTCGCCTCCTCCTGCTCGCGGTCGTCGCCGCCGTGCTGTCCACCGGCGCCTTCGCGGCCGGGGTCGCGGTCAGCGACGACGACGGCAGCCCGTCCGCGTCCGGCACCGGCCGGCCGGCTCCCACCGAGTCCGCCGGCCCCACCGAGGAGCCCCCGCACCGCGCGTCGCGCCCGGTCCGGCCCCACGACCCGGTCGTCGACCCCGGAGCCCGGTTGCTCGGCAGCGGCGACCGCGGCGCCGACGTCCGCGACCTCCAGGCGCGGCTCAAGCAGATCGCCTGGTACGCCGGCGACGTCAGCGGCTCCTACGACCCCCGCACGGTCGAAGCCGTGCGCGGCTTCCAGGGCAAGCGCGGGATCCCGGTGACCGGGTACGTCGACCAGCGCACCCTCGACCGGCTCGCCGCGATGACCACCGAGCCGACGCAGGGCGAGCTCACCAACAGCGTCAACGTCAACCGGCCCGGCGCGCTCGACCCGCGGTGCACCACCGGCCGGGTGCTGTGCGTGGACAAGACGTCGAGCACCCTGCGCTTCGTGGTCGACGGAGAGGTGCAGCAGACCCTCGACGTCCGCTTCGGCGCCTCCACCACGCCGACCCGTGAGGGCGTCTTCCACGTCTACGTCAAGGACGCCGACCACGTGTCGCACCTCTACGGCTCGTCGATGCCGTACGCGATGTTCTTCGACCGTGGCCAGGCCGTGCACTACTCCTCGGACTTCGCGACGGTGGGGTACGCCGGCGCGTCGCACGGCTGCGTCAACGTCCGGGACTACGACGGCGTCGCGGCCCTCTACGACCGCGTCCACGTCGGGGACACGGTCGTCGTCTACTGGTCGTAGACGGCTACTCCTGGTCCTGCTTGACCAGCTCGTCGAGGAGGGCGTCGCCGGTGTCGACGATGTCGTCGGCCTTCATCCCCGAGGCCTCGATCTGGACGGTGAGGCCGTCCCGGCTGATCTGGCACTGGATCGTGCTCGGGTCGCCCACGTCGGTGCCGTCGGTCTGCGACTGCCCGTAGGTGAGGATGCAGGCGCCGTCGCCGACGGCCTCCATGGTGGTGCCGCCCTGGCCCTGCGAGGTGGTCGGGTCGACCATCGTCTCCGGGGCGAAGGCACCGCCGTCGGCGCGGAACACCTGCACGAAGACCGGCGTGGTGCCGTCGGCGACGTAGGTCCGCGTAGCGGCCGGGTGGCCGAGGGCGTCGGGCAGCACGTCGTTGCCGTAGTCGGTGGCCGCCTTCTGCTGCTTGGCGATGTCCTCGGCCTGGTCGGCGTAGTCGCTGTCCTTGAACGCCGCCGGGTCGTCGGCCGCGGGGTAGCCGCCCGGCAGCTCGTCGGGCAGGGTCACCGGAGCCGGCTCGGCGTCGGCCGTGTCGCCGACCGCCTTGGGCAGCCCGATCGCGAACGCCGCCACCAGCCCGAGGAGGACGATGCCGAGGGCGATCCCGACCCAGCTCGACGTACGGCTGGCGGACTGGCCGGAAGTGGGGGTGCTCACGTCCGCCGACGGTACCGGGCCGGGCGACGCCGTTCACGCTCGGGTCCGTGAGTAGTCTCGGCTCGTGCCGCTCACCGTCCGCACCGTCCGCCTCGACCTCGATGCGGCCACGCGCCTCCTCGACCTGGTCCCGGCGGACCGGCCCGTGACGTGGCTGCGCCGCGGCGACGGGCTGGTCGGCTGGGGCTGCGCGGCGGAGGTGCGCACCGGCGGCGTGACCCGCTTCGCGGACGCCGACAAGTGGTGGCGCGAGACCACCGCCAACGCGGTCGTCCACGACGAGGTCAACGAGCCGGGCACCGGCCCGGTCGCCTTCGGCACGTTCGGCTTCGCCGACGACCCGGGCGAGTCGGTCCTGGTGCTCCCCCGCGTGGTGGTCGGCCGGCGCGGCGACGTGGCCTGGCTGACGACCGTCGGCGACGTACCCACGCCCTCGCTCGAGCCGGCCGAGATCCCGGACCCGCCGTCCGGCGTGAGCTTCGCCGACGGCGCCCTCAACGGCGAGCAGTGGATGTCGGTCGTGGCCGACGCGGTCGCGCGGATCAGCCGCGGCGACCTGGAGAAGGTCGTGCTGGCGCGCGACCTGGTCGCCACCGCCGACGAGACGATCGACGTGCGCTGGCCGCTGGGTCGGCTGGCCGAGGGCTACCCGATGTGCTGGACCTTCCACGTCGACGGCATGTTCGGCGCGACGCCGGAGATGCTCGTCCGCCGCGAGCGCGGGCTGGTCACCTCGCGGGTGCTGGCCGGCACGATCCGGAGGACCGGCGACGACGAGCGCGACCTCGCCCTCGCCGCCACCCTCGCCCGGTCGTCGAAGGACCTCGAGGAGCACGAGTACGCCGTCCGCTCCGTCGCCGACGCGCTGGAGCCGCACTGCTCGTCGATGAACGTGCCCGAGGCGCCGTTCGTCCTGCACCTGCCCAACGTCATGCACCTCGCGACCGACGTCGCCGGCGTGGTCCACGACGCCGCGACGGTGTCCTCGCTGCAGCTGGCCGAGGCGCTGCACCCGTCGGCCGCCGTCGGCGGCACCCCGACCCCGGTCGCCGTCGACCTGATCTCCGAGATCGAGGGCATGGATCGCGGCCGCTACGCCGGTCCGGTCGGCTGGATGGACGCCAGCGGCGACGGCGAGTGGGGCATCGCGCTGCGCTCCGCCTGGCTCTCCGGCTCGACCGTCCGCCTCTACGCCGGCTGCGGCATCGTCGCCGACTCCGACCCCGAGGCGGAGCTGGCCGAGGCGCAGGCGAAGTTCGTCCCCGTGCGGGACGCGCTCACCGCGGGCTGACCGCCGCCGGCGGGGATCCCCGGTCGACCGGGTATCCCGTCGCTTGTCGGGGGTTGCAACGGCTGTCAACCACCAGGAGTGCCCTACAAGTCCTCGCCGTCCCCGCGGCGGAGGTACTCCTGGCCGGCGGCCGGGAGGAACGAGTTCATCTGCATCTCGAGGATGCCGTGGGCGGCCTCGGTGTAGATCCGGTCGTGGATCGCCAGGTTGCGCGGGGCCTTGACGGCGCGGGCGAACTCGATCGCCTCCATCGCCTTCAGCCACGGCGCCGACGACGGCACGAGGAGTACGTCGACCGCCTCGCCCGGCTCGGTGAGCGAGTCGCCGGGGTGGTAGATCTTCGCGTCGCCAGCGGTCACGACGTACCCGCTGTTGTGCAGGCGCGGGAACTCCGGGTGGATGACGGCGTGCAGCTCGCCGACCGCGCGGACCGGGAGGCCGCCGACCTCGAAGCTCTCCCCCGGCGCCACCACCGTGATCCGCTCGGCGACCTCCGGAGCGTCCGCGCGGATCTTGGCCGCGACGTCCTCGATCGTGAAGATCGCGGCGTCGGTCGCGCGCAGGTGGTCGGGCACGTAGTGGTCGGGGTGCTCGTGGGTGATCAGCACGGCGTCGGCGCCGTCGGCCGCCTCGGCGTCGGTGAACATCCCGGGGTCCAGCACGAGCGTCGTGCCGTCGTGCTCGATCCGGACGCAGGCGTGGCCGAACTTGGTAATCCGCATGCCCTCGACACTAGTCCGCTGCCACGATGCGGCACGTGTCCGAGGTCGTCCTCTCAGGTCTCGTCACCGGCTGGGCGATCGCGATCCCGATCGGCGCCGTCGGGGCGTTCCTGGTCGCGCTCGCGTCGCGGACGTCGTTCCGGGTCGGGGCCGCCGGCGCGCTCGGCATCGCGACCGTCGACGGGACGTACGCCGCCCTCGCCGTGATCGCCGGTGCGGCGATCGCCGCTGTGCTCGAGCCGGTCAGCCACGCGCTGACGATCGCGTCCGGGATCGTGCTGCTCGTCATCGCCGGGCTGACGGCGGCGCACGCGATCGGCACCGCCGGCCGGGTCCGCGAGGCGCGGCCGATGCGGCCGGGTGCGGCGTACGCGCTGTTCCTGGGCATCACCGCCGTCAACCCGACGACGGTCGTCTACTTCGCGGCCGTCGTGCTCGGCAACCAGCACCTGGTGTCGGGCGCGGCCGAGGGCACGGTGTTCGTGGTCGCCGCCTTCGTGGCGAGCGCGTCCTGGCAGCTGGTGCTCGCGGGCGGCGGCGCGGCGCTCGGCCGGGTCGCGACCGGTCACCGGGCGCACCTCGTGACCGGTCTGGTGTCGGCCGCCGTCATCGCGCTGCTGGCGCTCCATACGATGCTCGCGTGACTCCCCTGCTCCGTCCGGCGACCACGGCCGACATCGAGGCCGGCGCCGCCCTCCAGCGGGCGTGCTGGCGCGAGGCCTACGGCCCGTACGTCGACGCGGCGCTCCTCGAGGAGCGCCTGGCCGACCCGGCGCCGTGGGTGGCCGCGTGGACCCGGCAGCTCGCGTCCGGGCCGCCACGCACGGTCGCGGAGTCCGACGGCGCGCTGGTCGGCTTCGCCGTGGCCGGGCCGAGCCGCGACGAGGACGGCGCCACGCCGTACGAGCTCTACGCGATCTACACCCGCGCGGCCTTCTGGGGCACCGGCCTCGGGCAGCGCCTCTGGGAGGAGGTGCGGCCCGACGGGCCGTGCTCGCTCTGGGTGCTCGCGGCCAACGAGCGGGCGCAGGGGTTCTACCGCCGCAACGGGTTCGCCGCCGACGGCGCTCGCGAGCACTACGCCGACCTCGGCGCTGACGAGATCCGGATGGTGCGCCCGTGACCCGCTTCGACCTCTCCGACCCGACCTTCGACGTCACATCGCCCGCCGTGCACGCGGCCCGCGACGAGAGCTGGTACGTCGAGACCAACTGGGGCTGGGCCGTGCTCCGGTACGCCGAGGTGAGCGCGCTCCTGCGCGACCGCCGGTTCCGCCAGGGCAACGCCCGCTGGCCGGCCCAGAACGGCATCCACTCCGGCCTCTTCTCCGACTGGTGGCAGGAGACCCTGCTGTCGCTGGAGGGCGACGACCACGCGCGGATCCGGCGGCTGCTGATGCCGGCCTTCCGCAACAGGACGATCGCCGCGATGCGGCCCCGCTTCCAGGCGCTCGCCAACGAGCTGATCGACGGCTTCGCCGACCGCGGCTCGGTGGAGTTCGTCAGCGAGTTCGCCGAGCCGTACGCCGCCCGGATCATCTGCGTGCTGCTGGGACTGCCGGAGGACCACTGGCACCAGGTCGCCCAGTGGGCCGACGACCTGGGCGCGTCGTTCTCCATCGACGTCGGCAACCAGGTGCCGAAGATCGAGGCCGCCCTCGACGGCCTCTACGGGTACGTCGAGGAGGTCGTCGCCGACCGCCGCGCCCACCCGCGCGACGACCTGGTGACGACGCTCGTCCAGGCGACCGAGGACGGCGACCGGCTGAGCCCGCACGAGCTCGGCGTGGCCCTGGTCTTCCTGGCGTTCGCCGGGATGGAGACCACCCGCAACCAGCTCGGCCTCGCCCTCCAGACGCTGCTCGCCCACCCGGACCAGTGGCGGCAGCTCGGCGAGCACCCCGAGCTGGGCGAGAACGCCGTCGAGGAGGTCATGCGGGTCAACCCGACCGTCACTTGGGTGACCCGCGAGGCCCTCGAGGACGTCGACTTCCAGGGTCTCCACATCCCGCAGGGCGGCATCGTGCAGATGCTCTCGCACAGCGCCGGGACCGACCCGGCGGCGATGCCGGACCCGGCCTTCGACATCACCCAGCAGCGGCCGCCGCACCACGGCTTCGGCGCCGGCGTGCACCACTGCCTGGGTCACTTCGTGGCCCGCACCGACATGGCCGTCGCGCTCCCACTCCTCGCCCGCCGGATGCCGGACGCCGTCCCCGACGGGCCGGGTGAGTGGCTACCGGTCTCCGGCAACACCGGGGCGCTGCGCTTCCCGATCCGCTTCACCGCGGGCCACTAGCGCCAGCACCTCGTCGGTGGTGCGTACGTCGCCGAACGACCGGTAGACCGTGCGGAGGGTGGCGTTGTGGACCTCGTCGCTCGGGGCGGCGTTGGCGTCCGCGACCATCACGACGCGGTAGCCGAGGGTGCTGGCGTCCCGGACCGACGACTCGCAGCAGACGTTGGTCACGGTGCCGGTGACGACGACGGTGTCGATGCCGCGCTCCGCCAGGAGCTCCGGCAGGGGCGAGCGCCCCGGGAAGAACGCGCTCTGCGCCGACTTCTCGACCAGCAGATCCTCGTCTCGTACGTCGAGCTCGTGCCAGAGGCGCTCGCGCAGCGGACCGGCGCCGCCCGATGCGGCGTACCGCGCGGCGACCTCGGGGCCGAGGAGCTCCTCGGCGAGCGTCGCCGGGAGGCCGCCGTGCGGCAGCACCCAGGCCACGGTGCCGCCTGCGTCGCGGAGGGCGGTCGCGAGCCGCTGGACGTTCGGCACGATGCCCCGGCAGTAGTCGTTCTCCTCCACGAAGAACGGCACCAGGTCGATCACGACCAGCGCCGTCCGGGTCGGCTCGATCCGGTCGAACGCGTGCCGCCGTCCCCGGCGGCTCTCGTGGCGGGCGTACTCCGCCTCGTCGATGTGCCACCGGTGCGGCCGGGCAGGGCTCATGCGGTCAGGTGGTGCACATAGCACCAGCGCCAGTCCTCGCCCGGCTCCGCCGACTGCATGACGGGGTGCTGCTCGTCGTGGAAGTGCCGGGTCGCGTGCTGCTTGGGTGAGGAGTCGCAGCAGGCGATGTTGCCGCACTCCAGGCAGCGCCGCAGCGCGACCCACTGGGTGCCCTCGTCGAGGCAGGCCTGGCAGTAGGTCGCCGGCGGCTCGTCGACCGCGCCGTGCTGCTCCAGGTCGGGGCAGAGGTCGCCGGTGGTCCAGCGGCGCGCGGCGTACGCCGCCGACTCGTCGCGCTCGGCCTCGGCGCTGTCGAGCATCGACTCCTCGATGTCGAGGGTCGCGAGGACGTCCGCGATCACCTCGGAGTCGACGGTGCCGGACCTGCGGATCTCGAGGATGCGGCGGCGCTCGGCGTCGAGCATCTCGGTGCGGATCCGGTAGTAGAGCGCGGCCGGCGACTCCTGGTCGGCGGTGGTGCTGAGCCGCTCCCAGGCCGCGAAGTTGCGCTGGTCGAGGCGCTGCCGGATCAGGTCGACGACGCCGGCGCGGTCGTCGTAGTCGAGGTCGTCGAGCTCGTCGAGTGCGGCCTTGGACGCCTGCTGGAGGAGCGTGGCCCGGGCCAGCGCGTCGTCGAGCGGGTCCGGCTGCGGCACGCGCAGACGGCGGGCGAGCATCGGGAGCGACAGGCCCTGGATGAGCAGCGTGCCGGCCACGACCGTGAACGCCGCCATCAGCAGCACCTCGCGGTGCGGCGTGTCCTCGGGGATCAGGAACGCCGCGGCCAGGGTCACCACGCCGCGCATGCCGGCCCAGCCGATGAGGAAGGTCTGCGCGGCCGGGGGACGTCGCCCGGTCGAGGGGTCCGGACCCGGACGGACCAGCATCCAGCGCGAGATGAAGACCCAGATGATCCGCAGCACGATGCAGGCCAGCAGCGTCGACGCGCAGATCGCGGTCACCCGGACGCCTGACAGGTCGCTGTCGGCGAGGTCCTGGAAGAGCCACTGGGCCTGGAGGCCGATGAGCGCGAAGACGGTGTTCTCGAGCAGGAAGGCGATCGTGCGCCAGTTGGTCTGCTCGGCGATCCGCGACTGCGCCGTCTGGAGGATCGGCGCCTTGTGGCCGAGCAGGAGGCCGGCGACGACGACCGCGACGACGCCGGAGGCGTGGATCTCCTCGGCGGCGATGAAGCAGGCGAAGGGGATCACGAAGGACAGGCCGACGTCGAGCACCGGGTCGGTGATCCGCTTGCGCAGCCAGCCGATGACCAGGAAGCCGACCACGCCGATCAGCACGCCGCCCCCGGCCGCGAGGAGGAAGTCGAGGCCGACGTACCAGGAGATGCCGGTCGCGGCGAGCGCCGTGCGCAGGGACACCAGGGCGGTCGCGTCGTTGAAGAGCGACTCGCCCTCGAGGATGGTGACGACCCGGCGCGGCAGGCCGATGTGGCGGCCGATCGCGGTCGCGGCCACCGCGTCGGGCGGCGCCACGACCGCGCCCAGCGCGAACGCGATCGGCCAGGACACACCCGGGAGCAGCAGGTGGACGACGAGCCCGACCCCGGCCGTGGTGAAGAGGACCGCGCCGATCGAGAGCGCCAGGATCACGCGCCGGTGGGCGTTGAAGTCGATCAGCGACGACGAGATCGAGGCCGAGTAGAGCAGCGGCGGCAGCAGTCCGAGCAGCACCACCTCGGGCTCGAGGTGGATCTGCGGCACCCACGGCAGGAAGGACGCGCCGACGCCCGCGACCACCAGCAGGAGCGGCGCGGGCACGCCGACCCGGGCGGCGATGACGACGCAGGCCAGCACGCCGGCAGCGAGCGCGAGCAGGAGGAGGGCGACATGCACGCAGCCATCTTCCCGGATACCCGTGACGCGCGGGGGTCAGGCGGGTTGCGCGACCCAGAGCATCGGGTCGCCCCAGCCGAGGTCGCCGACCCCGTGGCGGGTCAGCGCCAGGGCCACCAGGGTGCGGCGGTGGGCCGCGAAGGTCAGCACGTGCGCGATCATCCCGCCGTAGGTGAACACCTCGGCCGGCTCGCAGAGCGCGTCGACGAAGGTGTCGTCGAGGCGCTGCTGGTCGATGACGTCGCGGACGTGCCCGACGTACGTCGACCCCTCGACCGCGAGCCGCTCCCGCATCGCGTCGAGGGGCTCGTGCTCCTCGACGGTCCAGTCGTAGTCGCGGGTCGCGAGGGCGGCGTTCCACATGCCCATCTGGCCGACCAGCCGGGACAGCAGCGTCCGGATCGTCTGGCGGTCGTCGTCGACGTCGAGCTCGATCGGCTGGTCGAGCTGCTCGTCGGTGAGCTCGCCCGCGACGCGGATCATCTCGCCGGTCAGCCACACGTGGTGCTCGACCATCTTCATCATCAGGTCCATCTGGGTCACCTGGTCTCTCGCCGGCAGCCGGAGGCTGCCGGGTGGGTGGAAGTGCACGCCGTTGGGCGCGTCGATCTGGAGGTGTCCCGGCTTGCGCCGCCACGTCGCGGGAGCGACGCCGTACGCCCGGGCGAAGGCGCGGGTGAACGCCTCGTGGGACCCGTAGCCCGCCTCGACGGCGACGTCGATGAGCGGGGCCGTGGTCGTGATCATGCGGTACGCCGCGCGCTCGAGCAGCACCCGGCGGCGCAGCGCCTGCGGCGGCTCGCCCGCGACCGCCCGGACCATCCGGTCGAGGTGGTAGCGGGAGAAGTGCAGCCGCGCGGCCCGGTCGTCGGCGCTCAGCCCGTGGTCGTCGAGCGCCTCGGCGAGGTGGTCGACGAACTGGGCGAACGTGTCGGCTGCGGGCATGCCCCCGATCATGCTGCGCCGGGCGGAGGTCGCGCTTGATCGTGCTTGCGTAGCCTGCTCGCGTGGTCGAGCTGATCCTGGTCCCGAGCCCGCTGCTCGGACCCGCGTCGTGGGCGCCGGTGGCCGACCTGCTCGGCGCCAGGGTCGCGACGGTCGACGAGCTGGACCGGACCCAGGCCGAGGGAGTCGTGCTCGTGCCGCACAGCAACGCCGGCCTGCACGCCCCGCGGCTCGCCGAGAGGCTCGGCGCCCGCGCGACCGTCTACGTCGACGCCGCGCTGCCGGCCGGGGGTGCGTCCGACACGGCGCTGGCCCCACCCCGCTTCCTCGACTTCCTCTCGAGGCTCGCCGACGACGCCGGCCTCCTGCCGCCCTGGTCGCACTGGTGGGACGACGCGGATGTCGACCCGCTCTTCCCCGACGCCGCGACCCGGGCCGCGGTCGAGGCGGAGCAGCCGCGGCTGCCGGTCTCCTCCTTCGAGACGCGGGTGCCAGTGCCGGACGGCTGGGCCGACCGACCGTCGGCGTACCTCGCCTTCGGCGGCACGTACGCCGAGGAGATCCGCCTCGCCCACGACCGGGGCTGGCCGGTCCTCGGCCTGCCCGGCCGGCACCTGCACCAGCTGGTCGCCCCCGCGGAGGTGGCCGCCGCGATCACCGACCTGACCGGACGTCTGCTGGGCTGACGAGCAGCCCTCAGTAGGGCAGCAGGCCGAGACCCTCGTGGGTCTCGTGCCCGTTGGGGCCGGTGCCGAGCCCGCGCTCGAAGTGACCGACCCAGAGACCCCGGGAGGTGAAGTAGAGGTCGTAGGCGCCCAGGCCGCCCTCGGTGCTCTTCCACGGGTTCCACGACAGCGCCCGGCCGGTCGCCGGGTCGATCGCGCCCAGACCCAGTCGCGGCACCGAGCCCGGGCCGGCGGCGTTGTTCCCGAGGGGGTTGTCGAGCCAGCGCTGGTGGCCGCCGACGAAGATCGCCCGGTTGGTGGCGGCGACGGAGTGGAAGGTGTCGCCGCCGGTGTAGTTGACCCACACCGGCTGCTGACCGTCCGCGTCGACCGGCCGCCAGAGGGACGCGGCGTCGCAGAGCAGCGTCGACCCCGTCGGCTCGTCCCCACCCGAGGTCACGACGGCGAACGCGCTCCCGTCGGGCAGCCAGTCGACGTCGCGGGTGTACCAGCGGCTGCCGTTGCAGATCTGGTCCCACCGGGTTGAGTGCCAGGCCGACACGGTCGCGGCCGTCGTGCCGAGGTTGAGCATCGCCACCTCGGCACGGCGCTGGCCGCCGACCGAGGTGAACGACCCGATGACCACCATCCGGGTCGCGGCCGGGTTGACCGCGAACCGGTAGGCGCGCGTCGACCACTGCGTGTTGCCGCCGCGGACCTGGGTGCCGTCGAAGTAGCCCGAGGCCGCACCCGTCGTCGGGTCGACCGCGACGAGCCCGCCCTCCCAGGTGCCGGCGACGAAGAGCCGGTTGCCGACCAGCTGCAGGTCGCTGACCCGCTGGACCGGCACCGTGAAGCGGAAGGTCGGGTCCACCCGGTTGAGCTGCAGGTCCCACTTCACCAGGCGGTTCGCGGCCACGCCGTCGACCGAGCCGAACGTGCCGCCGATGTAGAGGTAGCGGCCGTCGGGGCTCGACTCCATCGCCCACACCTGCCCGCCGAAGCGTGGGGCGAACGACGAGACGGCGCCGGTGGTGGCGTCGAAGGCGAGGAAGTTGCGGCGCGCGTACGTCGTCCGCCGGTCGGCGCTCAGGACGGTGCGGAAGTCGCCGCCGGCGTACATCGTCCCCCCGACCTGGTGCAGCTCGTAGACCCCCGCCTCCGGCACCGCGGCGTCGTCGACCACGCGCGGCGTCCGGTCGTCGGCGTCCGCCCGGGGCAGCGACGGGATGACCGGACCCGCCGCCGACGGTGGCGGCGCCGCGACCACGAGCCCACTCAGCAGCCCAGCCAGCAGCGCACCCGCTGCCGCGCCGACCTGGATCCGCCGTCTCCGCCGAGTCGAGAACCACATGGTCCGAGCGCACACCCGGACCCCGCTCCGCCGCAGCCCGCAGATCGGGTAAGTCGAGGGCGGGAGCGACCGCGATTTCTCTTAGCCGGCGCCCGGCGACGGCCGCAGCGCGCGGATCCGCTCGTCGAGGTCGCGCCGGTTGTCGCGGCGGACCACGACCTCGACCACCTCGATGCCGCCGTTGGGCGAGGCGAGCGCCTGCTCGAGCTCGGGCAGCGACCCGACCCGCCAGTGCGGGGTGCGGGTGGCGGCGCAGAGGGCGGCGAGGTCGACGTGGTGCGGGGTGCCGAAGAGGCGCTCGTACTGCTCGGCGTACGGCGGCGCCCCCTGCTCGAGCATGGTGAAGATCGAGCCACCGTCGTCGTTGACGACCACGATGGTGAGGTCGGGGACGGGCTCGCCGGGGCCGATGACCAGACCGTTGGCGTCGTGCAGGAAGGTCACGTCCCCCATGAGCGCGAACGACCGGGTGCTCGACCGGGCGAGAGCGGCGCCGATCGCGGTCGAGACGGTGCCGTCGATGCCGGCCAGGCCGCGGTTGGCGATCACCTTGCGGCGCGCGCCGACGTCGTAGCGGGGCACCATCAGGTCGAGGTCGCGGATCGGGCTCGAGGCACCGACGACGAGCAGGCCGCCGGCCGGCAGCGCACGGGCGACGGTCCCGGCGACCTCGTGCGGCGTGAGGTCGCGCTCGGCCGCGAGGAGCGCGTCCAGCTGACGGCTGACCGAGCGGTCCGCCTCGCGCCAGTCCTCGAGCCAGGTGGGGTCGTCGGGCTCGTCCACCCCGACGCCACCGATGACCCGGCCGTCGACGGGGAAGGGTCGCTCCGACCAGGCACCCCAGCTGCCCCCGATGTCGACGACCTCCACGTCCTCGCGGCCGAGCAGCCGGCTGACCGGACGCGACAGGGTCGGATGGCCGCACACCACGACCCGCTCGACGCGCTCGCCGAGGTCGGAGCCGAGCAGGAGCCGGTAGGTGCGGATGGCGCTGTCGCCGGTGCGCGAGCCGCTGGACGGCTCGGCGAGCAGCGGCCACCCGGCCTGCTCGGCGAGCACCCGGGCACGAGGACCGGCGTCGTCGCCCGCGACCACGACGGTGCGCGGACCGACCGGGAGCGTGGTCAGCGACGCGGCGACGGCGCGGTGGACCGGCTCCCCCGGCACGACGTCCGGAGCCCACCGGTCGTCGGGCAGGAGCGGCTCGTCGAGGGGCACGTTGAGGTGCACCGGCGAGCCGGTGATCAGGTCGATCCCCCCGGTCGCGTCCTGGGTCGCGACCAGCGGCCCGAAGATGCCGACCTGGTCGGTGGTCTGGTTGGCCGAGGTGCCCCGCAGCCGGGCCGGCCGGTCGGCGGTGACGACGACGAGGTCGACCCCCGCGTGCGCGGCCTCGAGGACGGCCGGGTGCAGGTTGGCGACGCCGGTGCCGGAGGTGCAGATCACGGCCGCGCGGCGGTGGTTCTTGGTCAGCCCGAGGGCCAGGAAGCCGGCCGCCCGCTCGTCGATGCGGGTGTGCAGCCGGACCAGTCCCGCCGCCGCGGCGTCGTACGCCGCGAAGGAGAGCGGCGCGTTGCGGGAGCCGGGGCAGACCACGACCTCGGTGACGCCGGCCTCGATCAGCGCGGTCAGCACCCGGCGCGCGAGGTCGGTGGAGGTCACACCCGATCCTCTCGCAGGGCGCGTACGTCGGCGAGCCGGGCCTCCCAGTGGGCGACCCGGTCCGGAGCGGCGGCGTGCGTCGCGAGCAGCGCCGGGTCGACCGACGGCACCCGCACCGGGAGCGCGCCGTCGACGGGCAGCAGCGACTCGGTGACGACGTCGCCGGTCAGCAGCTGGACCGTCGCGAGGCCGCACGCGTAGGGCAGCTCCGGCAAGGCGGCGGCGAGCGCGATCCCGGCGGCGATCCCGACGCTGGTCTCGAGAGCGGACGACACGACGACCGGCAGCCCGATCTCCTCGGCGATCCGCAGGCAGGCCCGCACCCCCCCGAGCGGCTGGACCTTGAGCACCGCCACGTCGGCGGCGGCCAGGTCGCGCACCCGGTAGGGGTCCTCGGCCCGCCGGATCGACTCGTCGGCCGCGACCGGCACGTCCACGCGGCGGCGGACGACGGCGAGGTCCTCGACGGTCGCGACCGGCTGCTCGACGTACTCCAGCCCGCCGGCCGCGCGGTCCAGGACGCCGATGGCGGCGACGGCGGTGTCGACGTCCCACAGGCCGTTGACGTCGATCCGGACCCGGCCGTCCGGGCCGAGCGCGTCGCGCACCGCCTCGAGTCGGGCCTGCTCGTCGGCGCGGGTCTGCCCGGGCTCGGCGACCTTCACCTTCGCGGTGCGGCAGCCGCCGCGGCGCACGATCTCGTGGGCCTGCTCGGGACCGACCGCCGGCACGGTGACGTTGACGGGCACGGAGTCGCGCACCGGCGCCGGCCAGTCGCCCGCGGCCGCCTCCTCGGCGCAGCGCAGCCACGGCTCGGCGACCGCCGCGTCGTACTCCAGGAAGGGGCTCCACTCGCCCCAGCCCGCGGGACCCTCGACCAGCACGCCCTCGCGCACGGTGATGCCGCGGAAGCGGGTGCGCATCGGCACGCTGTAGACGATCACACCAGGCTCCGGAGCGTGAGCCGGTCCGGCTTGCCGTTGGGCAGCAGCGGGATCTCGTCGAGCGCCACCAGCTGGCGCGGCGCCCAGGACCGCGGGTGGGCGTCGGCCACCCACTCCCGGACCGCGTCCAGGGAGAGCGGGCCGACGACGAACGCAACCAGACGGTTGCCCCACTCCTCGTCCGGTACGCCGAGCACCTCGGCCGCCACCACGTCCGGGTGGTCCCGCACCCGAGCGGCGACCGCGGGCGCGGGCACGTTCACACCGCCGCTGACCACCACGTCGTCGAGCCGCCCGAGGACCCGGAGCCGGCCGTCGTCGTCGAGCCGACCGGCATCGGAGGTCAGGAACCAGCCGTCGACCAGGACCTGGGCGGTGAGCTCGGGATCACCGTCGTACCGGTCGAAGAGGGTCGGCCCGCCCAGCCGGATCCGGCCGTCGCGGTCGATGGCGACACCGACGCCGTCGAGCGGCAGCCCGTCGTAGACGCACCCGCCGGCGGTCTCGGCCGAGCCGTACGTCGCCACCACGCGGACCCCTGCGTCCTCGGCCCGGCGCCGGAGACCGGGGTCGATCGGACCCCCACCGAGGAGCACGGTGCGGAAGGCGCGGAGCACGTCGGCGTCCGAGTCGAGGAGCCGGTGCAGCTGCGTCGGCACCAGCGAGACGAAGTCGCAGTCGTGGGCCGCGTCGGCGAAGGTCGCGTGCTCGTCGAGCACCACCGGCTCGTAGCCCGCCACCAGGGACCGGCAGATCACCTGCAGGCCGGCGACGTACGCCGACGGCAGCGCCAGCAGCCAGCGGCCGGAGCCGCCGAGCCGGCGCGCGGAGGCCTCGACGGAGGCGAGCACAGCGGCCCGCGAGAGGACCACGCGCTTGGGCGCACCGGTCGAGCCGGAGGTCTCGACGATCCACGGACCCGGGTCGTCGGCGGCGAGCCAGGCGCCGAGCCCGCGGACCTCCGAAATCACCTGGCCGAGACTAGTGCCACGGGCGAAAAGTCGTTGGACGGTTCGAGCCGCCATGGCACGCACCTGGCTGCGTTGGCATCGCTGGAGCTACGCCCGGTAGCCCGGCGCGACGCCGCCTTGCCAGGCACGCACCCTGACGACACCCACCATCCAGATACTTTCCACCCGCGGCACTAGACCCGCGTGATGGGATGCCCTGGTGCCGACCCGTCTGGATCGATTCCTGCCGCCGACGCCACTCGCGCGGAGGCTCTCGGCACAGTCGGTGCTCTTCGCGACGGGCGAGGGCGCGTTCCTCACCGGCAGCGCGGTCTTCTTCACCCAGATCGTCGGCCTGAGCGCCGCCCAGGTCGGTCTCGGCCTGACCGTCGGCGGGCTGGCCAGCTTCTGCTGCTCGATCCCGGCCGGCAAGCTGGCCGACCGGCTCGGGCCCAAGCGCCTCTGGGGGTTGAGCGCCTTCACGATGGCGGCGCTCTACCTGGTCTGGCCGTTCATCGGCGGCTTCGCGACGTTCCTGGTCCTCGTCGTGCTTCTCGAGGTCGTGCAGAACGCCGGCTGGTCCGGCCGGGGCGCCTACACGATCGACATCTTCCCGCGCGAGGAGCGGGTGCGGACCTCGGCGTTCGTCCGGGCCGCGCTCAACATCGGCTTCACGATCGGTGCCCTCATCGGCGGCCTCGCGCTCGCCTCGGACAGCGACACCGTGATCCGGGCCGTCCCGTGGCTGACGGCCTGCGTGCTGCTCGCGAACGGCGTGATGATCACGCGACTGCCGGACGCCCCGCACGACAAGCCGACGGCCGAGGACGTCGTGCCGGTGGAGAAGGCGGTCCAGGGCAGCGCGCTGCGCAACCGCGGCTTCGTGCTGCTCAACGTCTGCGACGGGATCCTCGGCACCAACCAGGTGCTGCTCAACATCGTGATCCCGCTCTGGCTGGTGCAGGAGACCGACGCCCCCCACGTGCTGCTGGCGTGGCTCTTCGGCACCAACACGGTGCTCGCCGTGCTGCTGCAGGTCCCAGCCGCGCGGGGCGTCGACTCGGTCTCCTCCTCGCTGCGCGCCGCCCGGATCAGCGGCGCCTTCTTCGTGCTGTCCTGCCTGATCGTGCTGGTCACCCACGACACCCTCGGCTGGACCACGATCCTGCTCGTCTGGCTGGGCCACGTGACGGTGACCGGTGCCGAGCTCTTCCAGTCGGCCGGGCACTGGGGCTTCCTCTCCGAGCTGTCCGATCCCGACCGACGCGGCGAGTACCAGGGCGCAGCCCAGCTCGGGAGCATCCTCGGCAACGTGTGGGCACCGGCCCTGTTCACCTACCTGGCGATGGAGTGGGGCACGACCGGCTGGCTGCTGATCGCGGCGATCATCGTGGTCGGCGTCCTCGGCATGGGGCCGTCCTCGCGCGCCGCCGAGCGCTACCTCGCGCGCGTCCACGCCGACGCTGCTGCTTGAATCATCCGTCGTGGCAACTCCTGCTCAGTGGCTCGCCGGCGCCCGGCCGCGCACCCTGCCCGCTGCCGTGTCCCCGGTCCTGGCCGGCACCGGCGTCGCGGCGTACGCCGACGGCGCGGTCTGGTGGAAGGCGCTGCTCGCCCTCGTGGTGTCGCTGGCCCTCCAGGTCGCGGTCAACTACGCCAACGACTACTCCGACGGGATCCGCGGCACCGACGCCGACCGGGTCGGGCCGATGCGGCTGGTCGGCTCCGGCGCGGCCGCGCCTGGTGCGGTGAAGCGCGCGGCGTTCCTCGCCTTCGGGGTGGCCGGGGTCGCCGGCCTGGTACTCGCGGCGACCACGGCCTGGTGGCTGGTCGCGGTCGGGCTCGTCTGCGTCGTCGCGGCCTGGTACTACACCGGCGGCTCGAAGCCCTACGGCTACCTCGGCCTCGGCGAAGTGATGGTCTTCGTCTTCTTCGGCCTGGTCGCCGTGATCGGCACGACGTACGTGCAGACGGAGACCTGGGAGTGGGCCGCGCTCTGGGCCGCCGTCGGCGTCGGTGCGTTGGCCTGCGCGATCCTCGTCGCCAACAACCTGCGGGACATCCCGACCGACACGCTCGCCGGCAAGCGCACCCTCGCGGTGCTGCTCGGCGACCGCGGCACCCGCCGCCTGTACGCCGCGCTGGTGGTCGTCGCTGCGCTCGCCGTCCTCGGCGTCGCCGTCGTCACCTCGTGGTGGGCCGTCCTCGGGCTCGGCTTCCTGGTGCTCGCCGCCCCGGCCACCCGCACCGTGCTGGGCGCAGCGGTCGGGCCCGGCCTGATCCCGGTGCTCCAGCAGACGGGCCTCGCCGAGCTGCTGTGGGCGGCTCTGGTGGCCGTCGGGCTCGTCGTCGCCGGTTGAACCCGGGCGGGAGGTGGCATGCTCACGCCATGCCGCAGCGACCGTCGTACTACCCGGCCGTGCTGGCCGGGACCGTCGCGATCTACTTCGTGCTCGTCGGTGTGTTCTTCCACCAGCGCACCACCAGCACGCCCGCCCGGGACGCGGTCGGCGAGCTGATGTGGGTCCTGGCCGGCGCGGCCGCACTCATCGCCGTGGTCCACGTGGTGCGAACGCACGACGTACGGAGCTACGACCCGGCCGCGGCCGCACGTCAGGCCACGAAGGGCTACGACACCGACGCCTAGGTGTAGTTCCTCATCAGGTTGTGAACGGCGAGGCGTAGACGAATAGCGAGGACCTCCAGTACGGAGGGGGTTACCACACCTACCCACCTACTGGAGGTCCTCGTGACTCACGCTAACGCGCCCTTGGC
>NZ_JAIQZJ010000013.1 GCF_020073815.1 Nocardioides mangrovi | reverse complement strand
ACCAACCGGCTGCTCCGGCACTGGCTGACCAAGGGCACCGACCTGTCCCGGTTCAGCGCCGCTGACCTCCGCCGGATCGCCGCCAGCCTCAACGCCCGACCCCGCCCTACCCTGGACATGAAGACCCCAGCCCAAGCGCTGGACGAGCTGCTGACCAACCCGGCAGCAGCATGACCGTGGTTGCTAAGACCAGTTGACCTCGCCACCGGAACCACGACCCATACGTCAGGTACGACGGCTACGCGCTGGCGCAGGTCAGGCAGTGACGGGTTCGGGTTCGCGAGCCGGGGCCGGGGCGTCGTCGATCATCGTGCGCTCGTCGAAGGGCAGCTCACCGGCGAGGACCTTGTCGAGGCGGTCGCGGTCGACGCCGTCGGTCCAGGTGCCGATGAGGACCGTGGCGACGGAGTTGCCGGCGAAGTTGGTGAGCGCGCGGGCCTCGGACATGAAGCGGTCGATGCCGACGATGAGGCCGACGCCGTCGACCAGCTCGGGCCGGTGCGACTGGAGCCCGCCGGCCAGGGTGGCGAGGCCGGCGCCGGTGACGCCGGCGGCGCCCTTCGAGGCGATGACCATGAAGACCAGCAGCGAGATCTGCTCGCCCAGGCTGAGCGGGTTGTCGAGCGCCTCGGCGATGAAGAGCGTCGCCATGGTCAGGTAGATCGCAGTGCCGTCGAGGTTGAACGAGTAGCCGGTCGGGACGACGATGCCGACGGTCGTCTTGTCGACGCCGGCGTGCTCCATCTTGGCGATCAGCCGCGGCAGCGCCGACTCCGAGGACGAGGTCGCCAGGATCAGCAGGAACTCGCGGGCCAGGTAGCGGAACAGCGAGAAGATGTTGACGCCGGTGAAGACCTTGAGCACGGTGCCGAGGACCAGGAAGACGAAGAGCGCGCAGGTGACGTAGAAGCCGAGCATCAGCACCGCGAGGCTCTTGAGCGCGTCGACACCGGTCGCCCCGACGACGGCCGAGATCGCACCGAAGGCGCCGATCGGCGCGGCCCACATGATCATCGCGAGCACCCGGAAGACGAGCTTCTGGGCGTACTCGACGACGGTCAGGATCGGCTTGCCGGCCGGGCCCATCTGCTGGAGGGCGAAGCCGATGAGCAGTGCGACCAGCAGGGTCTGCAGCACCTCGCCGGAGGTCAGGGACGAGAAGAGCGAATCGGGGACGATGCCGAGCAGGAAGTCCACGGTGCTCCCGTGCCCGGCCGCCGCCTGCTCCGCCCCGGCGGCCACGGCCGCGTCGTCGAGGTGCAGCCCGTCGCCCGGGTGCAGCAGGTTGCCGACCACGAGTCCGATGGTGAGGGCGAAGGTCGACATCACCAGGAAGTAGAGGATCGCGCCGACCCCGACCTTGCCGACCTTGGCCGCGCTGGCGACCGATCCGACGCCGAGGATGATCGTGCAGAAGATGACCGGCTGGATCATCATCGTGATCAGCGAGACGAAGCCCTGTCCGAGGGGCTTGAGCTCGACCGCGAAGTCGGGGAAGACGAGCCCGACCACGACGCCGAGCGCGACGGCCGCGATCACGGCGAGGTAGAGGTAGTGGGTCCTGCTGCGCGGCGGTGAGGCGGGCGCGGTGGTGCTGCTCATCGTTCCTCCAGTTCTCGGCCCGGCACACACCGGGACCATGGACGACCCTCGCCCGCGATGTGACCGGCGTCACCGTTCTGGTCGTTGAGTTCACGGCCCCGGCCGGACCCGGACCGTGGGGCACAATGCGACCGTGCGTGGACGACCGGAACGGCGGGAGCCGTCGGTCGCGCGCCAGATCCTGGTGCTCCAGGTGCTCGTCGTCCTGGTGCTGGTGGTGGGCGCGATCGGGCTCGCGACGTACGACGCGCGCGGCGACGTGCGCGCCTCCGCGACCGAGCGCGCGGTGGCCGTCGCGACCACGCTGGCCGACTCCCCCGCCCTCCTGGCGGCGCTCGACGACCCGGACCCGAGCGTGGCCATCCAGCCGATGGCCGAGCAGGTGCGGCACGACGCGGACGTCGACTTCGTGACCGTGATGAGCATGGACGAGATCCGCTACAGCCACCCCGACCCCGACGAGATCGGCCGCCACTTCATCGGCGACGTCGGCGACGCCCCGCAGGGCCGCGTCTTCACCCAGGAGTACGCCGGCCGGCTCGGTCCCTCGATGCGCGCGGTGGTCCCGGTGCGGGACACCGACGGGACCGTCGTCGCGATGGTGTCGGTCGGCATCACCATCACCCACATCGACCAGACCCTGCGCTCGGACCTCGCGGTCGTCGGTGGCGCAGCCGCCGTGGTGCTGGTCGTCGGGCTGCTCGGAACGTGGCTGGTCGCGCGTCGGCTCCGCCGCCTCACCCACGGCCTGGGCGAGCGCGAGATCACCCGGATGTACGAGTACTACTCGGCCGTGCTCCACGCCGTCCGCGAGGGGCTGCTCCTCATCGACGACCGGGGCCGGGTGCAGCTCGTCAACGACGAGGCCGTGCGCCTGCTCGACCTCGGAGAGTCCCCGGACGCGGTGGTCGGTCGCTCGGTGCACGACCTCGGGCTTCCTCCGGGTCTGGTCGCCGCCGCCCTGGGGCGCACCGCGGAGAGCGACGACGTGTACGTCGCGGGCGAGCACCTCCTGGTCGTCAGCTCGGCCCCGGCCCGCTGGCAGGGCAAGGAGGTCGGCGCGGTCGTCACCCTGCGCGACCACACCGAGCTCCGCGCGGTCACCGGCGAGCTCGACGTGGTCCGCGGGCTCACGGACTCGCTGCGCGCCCAGAACCACGAGGCCGCCAACCGGCTCCACACGGTGGTCTCCCTCATCGAGATGGGCCGCCCCGACGAGGCGGTCGACTTCGCGACCGAGGAGCTCCAGGTCGCGCAGCTGCTCACCGACCAGGTCGTCGGCCAGGTCGGGGACCCCGTGGTCGCGGCGCTGCTCCTCGGCAAGACCGCGGAGGCCGCCGAGCGCGGCATCGAGCTCTCGGTCGCCGGGGTGCTCCCGCCCGGGGCGGAGTCCTCGGGACGCGACCTGGTGACCGTGCTCGGCAACCTCCTCGACAACGCCTTCGACGCGGTCACCACCGCCGAGACGCGGCGCGTGGAGGTGCGGCTGGGCGGCGACGAGGAGCACCTGGAGGTGGTCGTCGGCGACAGCGGGCCCGGCCTCTCCCCCGAGGAAGCGGCCCACGTCCTCGAGCGCGGCTGGACGACGAAGGCGACCACCGACGGCATGCCCGGCGGTCGCGGCGTCGGCCTCGCCCTCGTCGGGCAGGTCGCCCGCCGCCGGCACGGCGAGGTCACCATCGGGACATCGCCCCTCGGTGGCGCGGAGTTCCACGTCGCCCTGCGCCCGGAGCGGGTGGGATGAGCGTCCGGGTGCTCGTCGTCGAGGACGAGGCACGGGCCGCCGAGGCGCACGCGGCGTACGTCGGCCGGGTCGACGGCTACGAGCTCGCCGGCACCGCGCGGTCGGCGGGCGAGGCGATGCGCGCGCTCGACGCCGCCCGGGCGGCGCAGCAGCCGGTCGACCTGGTGCTGCTCGACATGAACCTACCCGACGGCCACGGCCTGGGCTGGCTGCAGCAGGCCCGCGCCGCGGGTCACCTCTGCGACGTCATCGCCGTCACCGCGGCCCGCGACACCGACGTCGTCCGCCGCTCCGTGGCCCAGGGCGTCGTGCTCTACCTGATCAAGCCGTTCACGTTCGCCTCCTTCCGCGCCAAGCTCGAGCAGTACGCCGGCTACCGCGCCGCGATCGCCGCGAGCCCGACCGAGGTGGTGCAGGACGAGGTCGACCGCCTGTTCGGGTCGCTGCGCACCCAAGGCGCGGCGCCCCTGCCCAAGGGCATGAGCGCCGAGACCCTGCGCGACGTGACGGCAGCGCTGCGGGACGCGGCCGTTCCGCTCTCGGCGAGCGAGGTCGCCGACCTGGTCGGCGCCTCCCGGGTCACGGCCCGGCGCTACCTCGAGCACCTCGCCGACACCGGCCTCGCCGATCGCCGGCCGCGCTACGGCCGCGGCGGCCGGCCGGAGCTCGAGTACCTCTGGCGCTGAGCGGTCACGGACGGATATCCGCTTGACCGGCTCGCGGAGGCGACCCACTGTCGGAACATGCCCGACCGCAGCATCCTCGGCCCGGCCGACGTCGGCGACGAGGTCCTCCTCGACCTGGTCGCCGCCCAGCACGGCCGGCGTCCACGTGCGCTGGTCGACGTCGACGCCCGGGAGGTCGACTACGACCTCGACGCGATCACGACGGGTGGGCGCTACCGCGTGCGCGGCGAGGCCGAGCACGACGACGGCACCCGCGCGTTCTCCTTCTTCGTCAAGGTCGTGCACGAGTGGTCCCGCTCGCCGCACTTCGCGGCGGTGCCCGAGGAGGCCCGCGAGTGGGCGGCCCGCTCGGTGCCCTGGCGCACCGAGCCGCTCGCCTACCGCTCCGACCTCGCCACCCGGCTGCCCGCCGGCCTCGGGATGCCGCGCGCCTTCCACGTCGCCGACCTCGACGACACCTCCGCGGTGGTCTGGCTCGAGGACCTCGCGACGCTTCCGGTGCGCTGGGACGTCCCGCGCTACCGCACCGCCGCCCACCTGCTCGGTCGGCTGGCCGCCAGCAGGGACGTCGCACCCCTCGCCGGCCTCGGGGGCCTGGACTGGACGGTCGCCACCTACCTGCAGGGACGGGTGCGGATGCAGGTGGTCCCGATGGTCCGCGACCCGGCGACCTGGCGGCACCCGCTGATCGCCGCCGCCTTCCCGGTGGACCTGCAGGAGCGGCTGCTCGCCGCCGTCGACCGCCTCGACGAGCTCGGCGCCGAGCTGTGCGCCCTCCCGACGCTGACCGGGCACGGGGACGCCTGCCCGAACAACCTCCTGGCCGTGGTCGGACGCGACGACATCGTGCTCATCGACTTCGGCTTCTGGAACCCGCTGCCCGTGGGCTTCGACCTCGGGCAGCTGCTCGTCGGCGACGTGCAGATCGGCCGACGTCGTGCGCCGGAGCTGGGTGGCCTGGCGGCGCTCGACGACCACCTCGTCGCGGCGTACGTCGACGGACTGCGCGACGAGGGGGTCGACCTGCCGGCCGACCTGGTCCGCCGCGCGCACGCGCTGCAGCTCTTCGTCTTCACCGGCATGTCGGCGTTCCCGTGGGAGCACCTCGGCGCCCCGGTCACCGACGAGCTGCTGACGCTCGCCGGCGACCGCGCCGCCCTGACGACCTACAGCCTCGACCTGCTGGAGGCCACCGAGCCGGGCTGACCGCTCGCGGAGCTACGCCAGGTCGAGACCGGGGTAGAGCGGGTGCTTGTCGAGCATCTCGCCCGACGCCGCCTTGGTGCGGTCGGCGACGCCGTCGCCCAGGGCGTACGACGCCTTCGACGGCCTGCCGTCCTTGGTGGTGCCCGGCTGCGTGTTCTGCAGGACGTCGACGATCAGCTCGGCGACCCGGTCGAACTCGTCGTGGCCGAAGCCGCGGGTGGTGAGCGCCGGGGTGCCGAGGCGGATGCCGGAGGTGTACCAGGCGCCGTTGGGGTCCTGCGGCACGGAGTTGCGGTTGGTGACCACGCCGGCGTCGAGCAGCGCGGACTCCGCCTGGCGGCCGGTGAGGCCGAACCCGGAGACGTCGAGGAGCACGAGGTGGTTGTCGGTGCCACCAGTGACGAGCTTCGCGCCGCGGGAGAGGAAGCCGGACGCGAGCGACTGGGCGTTGTCGGCGACCTGCTGGGCATAGGTGCGGAACTCCGGCCGCCGGGCCTCGGCCAGCGCGACGGCCTTGGCGGCCATGATGTGCGACAGCGGGCCGCCGAGGACCATCGGGCAGCCGCGGTCGACGTCGGCGGCGAACTCCTCCTGGGCCAGCACCATGCCGCCGCGCGGGCCGCGCAGCGACTTGTGGGTCGTGGTCGTGACGACGTGGGCGTGCGGCACCGGGTCCTCGTCGCCGGTGAAGACCTTGCCGGCCACCAGACCCGCGAAGTGGGCCATGTCGACCATGAGGGTGGCGCCGACCTCGTCGGCGATCTCGCGCATCTTGGCGAAGTTCACGCGGCGCGGGTACGCCGAGTAGCCCGCCACCAGCACGAGCGGCTTGAACTCGCGAGCCTTGGCCGCGACCGCGTCGTAGTCGAGCAGCCCGGTCTCAGGGTCGGTGCCGTACTGCTGCTGGTGGAACATCTTGCCGCTGATGTTGGGGCGGAAGCCGTGGGTGAGGTGGCCGCCGGCGTCCAGCGACATGCCGAGCAGGCGCTGGTTGCCGAGCTCGTGCCGCAGCGTCTCCCAGTCCTCCTCGGTGAGCTCGTTGACGTTCTTGGCGCCGAGCTTCTCCAGCGCGGGGGTCTCGACCCGGTGGGCGAGGATCGACCAGAAGGCGACGAGGTTGGCGTCGATGCCGGAGTGCGGCTGCACGTAGGCGTACGGCGCGCCGAACAGCTCGCGGGCGTGCTCGGCGGCGACGGTCTCCACGGTGTCGACGTTCTGGCAGCCGGCGTAGAAGCGGTGGCCGACGGTGCCCTCGGCGTACTTGTCGCTGAACCAGGTGCCCATGGTGAGCAGCACGGCGGGCGAGGCGTAGTTCTCGCTCGCGATCAGCTTGAGCGAACCTCGCTGGTCGACGAGCTCCTGACGGGTGGCCGCCGCGATGCGCGGCTCGACCGAGCCGATCACCTCGAGGGCCTGCTGGTAGGCGCTGCTGGTCAGGGCATCGATCTGCGCGTCGCTCATGCGCGCCAGCCTAGGGCCGCGGGGTGTCGGTGGGCGAAGCAGAAACCCCACGATCGCGACAGGCGGGAATGTGACCTGCACCGCAGGTGTTCGGACTGCTGACCAGACCAACGACGCCTGTGTCTCACATCGCGGATCGCCATCTCACTCCATGAGATTTCGCCTTGTGGGAGCGGCGTCCGCTCCCTGAGACTCCTTGACATGATCTCCGCTGCGACGCACGCCTACCTCGTGGTTCGACGCCACGTGGACTTTGGCCGCACGCGCAGCATGATGTGTTGGCCCTCCTGACGCGCAGAGCCTGACCCACCGTCGCCAGCACTCTCGCCCGCTGATCTCCCGGCAACGTCGCCGGTCGCAGGTCGCCGGCCCAGACTCGTCAAGGAACCGACAGCCATGTCCGACCCCCGCTTCACCGCCAAGCGTGCCGAGCGCACCGAGATCCCCCGCCCCAAGCGTGGCGAGGGTCAGTGGGCGCTGGGCTACACCGAGCCGTTGAACAAGAACGAGCAGTCCAAGAAGGACGACAGCCCGCTCAACGTCCGCGACCGGATCCTCCACACCTACTCCAAGCGCGGCTTCGACTCGATCGACCCCGCCGACCTGCGCGGCCGCTTCCGCTGGATGGGCCTCTACACCCAGCGCAAGCCCGGGATCGACGGCGGCAAGACGGCCATCCTCGAGGAGGAGGAGCTCGACGACCGCTACTTCATGCTCCGGGTCCGCTCCGACGGCAAGCTGCTCCCCGCGGCCGCCGTCCGGGCCCTCGGCACGATCGGCGTCGACTTCGCCCGTGACACCGCGGACGTCACCGACCGCGAGAACATCCAGTACCACTGGATCCGCATCGAGGACGTGCCCGCGATCTGGGAGCGCCTCGACGAGGCCGGCCTGCACAGCCTCGAGGCGTGCGGCGACTCGCCCCGGCCCTTCCTCGGCTCGCCGGTCGCCGGCGTGGCCAAGGACGAGATCATCGACGGCACCTCGGCCCTCGCCGAGATCGAGCGCCGCTACATCGGCAACCCCGACTTCGCGAACTTCCCGCGCAAGTTCAAGACCGCGCTGACCGGCCACCCGTCGCACGACGTGTCGCCGGAGACCAACGACATCGCCTTCGTCGGCACCGTGCACCCCGAGCACGGCCCCGGCTTCGACGTGTGGGTCGGCGGCGGCCTCTCCACCAACCCGATGCTCGCCCAGAAGATGGGCGTCTGGATCCCGCTCGAGCAGGTCCCGGACGTCTGGGAGGGCGTGGCCTCGATCTTCCGCGACTACGGCTACCGCCGGCTGCGCTCGCGCGCCCGGCTGAAGTTCCTGGTCGCCGACTGGGGCATCGCGAAGTTCCGCGAGGTCCTGGAGAACGAGTACCTCGGCACCGAGCTGGTCACCCTCGAGTCGCCCGCCTCGCCGGTCGGCCACCGCGACCACGTCGGCGTCCACGAGCAGCAGGACGGCAAGCGCTACGTCGGCGTCGCGCCGATCGCGGGCCGGGTCTCCGGCACCGTCCTGGTCCAGCTCGCCGACCTCATCGAGCAGTACGGCGTCGCCGGCGCCCGCCTGACGCCGTACCAGAAGATCGTGCTCATCGGCGTCGAGCCCGAGGTCGTCGACGAGCTGCTGGACCGCCTCGACGAGATCGGCCTCAGCGCCCGCCCTTCGAACTGGCGGCAGAACACCATGGCCTGCACCGGCATCGAGTTCTGCAAGCTGGCGATCGTCGACACCAAGAACCGCGCCCGCGACCTGGTCGCCGAGCTGGAGAAGCGCTTCCCCGACCTCGACACCCCGATCACGGTCAACGTCAACGGCTGCCCCAACGCCTGCGCGCGCACCCAGGTCGCCGACATCGGCCTCAAGGGCCAGCTGGTCATGCACGAGGGCGAGCAGGTCGAGGGCTTCCAGGTCCACCTGGGCGGCGCCACCGGTCTGCAGGCCAACTTCGGCCGCAAGCTGCGCGCCCACAAGGTGACCAGCGCCGGGCTGGACGACTACGTCACCGTCGTGGTCACCCACTACCTGGCCGACCGTGAGGACGGCGAGTCCTTCACGACCTGGGTCGCGCGCGCCGACGAGGAGCTGCTCCGCGGCGAGAAGGCGCTGGAGGGAGCGACGTCATGAGTGAGCGCGCCGTCCCCTTCCACTGCCCCTACTGCGGCGAGGAGGACCTGCGCCCGCACGAGGCCGCGCACGGCTCGTGGGAATGCCGGGCCTGCCTGCGCGCCTTCAGCCTGAAGCTCATCGGACTCCTCCGACCGGGAGGTACGACCTCATGACCGCAGCCACCACCATCACCGCCCGCAACAACCGCGGGACCGACACCGCGGGCCGCTCCCCCGAGGAGCTGCGCGAGCTGGTGTCCCACTGGGGCGCCGAGCTCGAGCTCGCCCCCGCGGAGACCATCATCGAGTGGGCCGTCGCGACCTTCGGCGAGCGCTTCTGCGTGACCTCGTCGATGGGCGACGCGGTCCTGGCCGACCTCGCCTCGAAGGTCGCGCCCGGCCTGGACGTCGTCTTCCTCGACACCGGCTACCACTTCGTCGAGACCATCGGCACCCGTGACGCCGTCGAGGCGACGATGCCGGTCAACCTGCTCACCATCACGCCCGTGCAGAGCGTCGAGGAGCAGGACGCGACGTACGGCAAGGACCTCTACAAGACCGACCCCGACCTGTGCTGCAAGCTGCGCAAGGTCCAGCCGCTGGCCGACTCGCTCGCGTCGTACGACGCCTGGGCGACTGGCCTGCGCCGCGCCGAGACCCACAACCGGGTGATCGCGCCGGTGATCGGCTGGGACGCGAAGAAGCAGAAGGTCAAGGTCTCCCCGATCGCCCGGTGGTCCGACGAGCAGGTCGAGCGCTACATCGCCGAGAACGGCGTGCTGGTCAACCCGCTCGTCTACGACGGCTACCCCTCGATCGGCTGCTGGCCGTGCACGCGTCGCGTCGCGCCGGGCGAGGACCCGCGCAGCGGCCGCTGGGCCGGCACCAACAAGACCGAGTGCGGGATCCACTCGTGATCCGCACCCTGCGGACCGGCAGCGTGGCCGGTGCCGCTTCCCCCACAGGAACACGCACGGACAAGGAGGCAGTGTGATGGCTGCTCCTGCTCTGGTGGCCCTGGCTCACGGAAGCCGTGACCCGCGGTCCGCCGCCACCATCAAGGCCCTCGTCGACGAGGTCAAGACGATGCGCCCCGACCTCAAGGTCGAGGCCGCCTTCCTCGAGCTCTCGAAGCCGTCCTTCCAGACGGTCGTCGACCGCCTGGTGAGGGCCGGCCACGACGAGATCGTCGTCGTCCCGCTGCTGCTGACCGAGGCCTACCACGCCAAGGTCGACGTCCCGAGCGCCGTCGCCGAGGCGAGCGCGCGCCACGAGGGCGTGCAGATCCGCGCCACGTCGATCCTCGGCCTCGAACCGCAGTTCCTCGAGGTCCTCGACGTCCGGATGCGCGAGGTGCTGCGCGACAGCCGGGTGCGCGAGCTCGACGCGCTCGTGCTCGCCGCCGCCGGCTCCAGCGACCCGCTGGCCAACCAGGCCGTCGCGCGGCTGGCCCGCGTGTGGGGTGCCCGGCACAAGCTGCCGGTGACCGCGGCGTTCGCCTCGAGCGCGCCGCCAGCCACCGGTGAGGCCGTCCGGGCGTTCCGCGCCGAGGGCCGTCGGCACATCGCCGTCGCCTCGCTGTTCCTGGCGCCGGGCTTCCTGCCGGACCGGGCCGCGGAGCTCGCGGTCGAGGCCGGCGCGATCGCGGTGTCCGCGCCCCTGGGCGCCCACCCCGAGCTGGCCCGGGCGATCCTGGCGCGCTACGCCGTCGGTGCGGTCGAGCTGGTCCCGGTCTGATCCGGCACTTGAGGTAGGCCCGGCGGCACCTGAGGTGGAGGTGGATGCCCCCGCGCGTTCCTAGCGTGAGGGTCATGACGATCCTGCTCTCGGACCCGCGGGTCCGGGCCGTGCCCGTGGTCGAGTGCGGCGAGCCGCTGGTGCGGCTCCCGCACGACCTGTCCCCCACCGGCGCTCCGGTGCGCGCCGGGCTGGCCGAGCGGCTGGTCGCCGCCGACGCCCTGCTCCCGCTCGGGGTGCGGCTGCGGGTGGTCGAGGGCTTCCGGCCGGTCGAGCAGCAGCGCGCGATCGTCGCGGCGTACGCCGCCGAGCTCCGTGCGCTGCACCCCGGCATCGGTGCCGACGAGCTGGAGCGGCTGACCAGTCGCTTCGTCTCGCCGGTCGACGTCGCTCCCCACGTCGCGGGCGCCGCGGTCGACCTGACGCTGGTCGACGCGTGCGGCGAGGAGCTCGACCTCGGGACCGCGATCGACGCGACGCCCGAGGAGAGCGACGGGCGCTGCTGGTTCGCGGCCGCCGGGATCGGCGCGGACGCCCGCGCCCACCGGGCCCTGCTGGCCGAGGTGCTCGGCCTCCAGGGTCTGGTCAACTACCCGACCGAGTGGTGGCACTGGAGCTTCGGCGACCGCTACTGGGCGCTGGTCACCGGCGCTCAGCACTCGCTCTACGGCCCGCTCTCGGCCGCGGCGGTGGCGGCATGACGCTCGCGCTGGTGACCGAGGTCGTCGCCGCCTCACGTCCGCGGCTCAGCGTCGACCTCGACGCCGTCGCGCGGAACACCCGGCTGCTCGCCGGCCGCGCGAGCGGCGAGCTGATGGCGGTCGTGAAGGCCGACGGCTTCGGCCACGGCGCCCTCGATGTGGCCCGCACCGCGCTCGCCCACGGCGCGACCCGGCTCGGCGTGACCAGCCTGGACGAGGCGTGGCCGCTGCGCGAGGCGGGCCTCGGCGTACCGCTGCTCAGCTGGCTCAACCCGGCCGACGCCGACTGGGGTCGCGCCGCCGCGCACGACGTCGACGTGGCCGTCCCGAGCCTCACCCACCTGGCAGCGGTCGCCGCCGCGCCGGGCCGCGCCCGGGTGCACCTCCACGTCGACGCCGGCATGGCGCGCGACGGCGCTGACCCGGCGAGCTGGACCCTGCTGTGCCGGTCGGCGCGCCGGGCCGAGCAGCGTGGTCAGCTGACGGTCGTGGGCGTCATGGGCCACCTCGGCTGCGCCGACGACCCCACCGACGACTGCAACGCGCTCGCCCGGACCCGCTTCGCGTGGGCGCTCGAGGTCGCCCGGGCGGCCGGCCTGCGGCCCCGCGACCGCCACCTCGCCGCGACTGCGGCGACGCTGACCGACCCCCGCACCCACCACACCCTGAGCCGCGTCGGCGCCGGCCTGGTCGGCATCGACCCGTCGCGCACGACCGCCCTGCACCCCGCGATGACCCTGACCGCACCGGTGGTCCAGGTGCGCCGCGTCCGGGCCGGCACGCCGGTCGGCTACGGCCACAGCCACCGCACCCACGAGGCGACCCACCTCGGGCTGCTGCCGGTCGGGTACGCAGACGGGCTGCCCCGGGCCGCCTCCGGCCGCGCCGAGGTGCTCGTCCGCGGGGTCCGACGCCCCGTGGTCGGTCGGATCTCGATGGACCAGGTGGTCGTCGACCTCGGCGAGCGCGGCGTCGACCTCGGGGAGAGCGCCACCGTCTTCGGGCCGGGCACGCACGGCGAGCCGACCGTCGCGGAGTGGGCAGCCTGGGCCGACACCATCGAGCACGAGGTCGTGACCGGCATCGGAGCCCGGGTCGAGCGGAGCCTCGCGTGAGGACCCGGGTCGCGGTCGTCGGCGGCGGGCAGAACTGCGAGCACGAGGTCTCCCTCGCCTCGGCCGCCGCGGTCGCGGCCGCGCTCGACCCGGCGACGTACGAGGTCGTGCCGCTGACCATCGGCCGCGACGGCACCTGGCGCGACCGCGGGCTGCGTCCGATCGGCCTCAGCGGCGCCGCCCACGTGCTGCACGGCTGCGACGTGGTCTTCCCCGTCGTCCACGGACCCCGGGGCGAGGACGGCGCGCTGGCCGCGCTGTGCGAGCTCGCCGGGCTCCCCTACGTCGGCTCCGGGATCCGCACCGGCGCCCTCGCCATGGACAAGTGGGCCACCAAGCTGGTCGCGCAGGACCTCGGCCTCGCGGTCGCCCCGGGTCACCTGGTCACGGCGGCCACGGCCGAGCACGAGCGCTGGACGCACCCCGTGGTGGTCAAGCCGGTCGCCGCCGGCTCCAGCAAGGGGGTCAGCCTGGTCCGCTCGGGCGACGCGCTGCGACCCGCCCTCGACGCCGCGCTCGCACTCGACGACCGGGCGCTGGTCGAGGACGTGGTCGCCGGCCGCGAGATCGACGTCGCCGTGCTGCGCTCCGCCGACGGCACCCTCGTGGTCGCGCCGGCGCTCGAGATCGTCGCCGACGGTCTCTTCGACTACGACGCGAAGTACGGCGGGCACGCCGACTTCCGGCTCCCCGCCCGGCTCGACGACGTCGACGCGAAGGCGCTCGAGCAGGCCGCGCTCGCGACGTACGACGCCCTCGGCTGCGCGGGCGTGGCGCGCGTCGACTTCTTCCTCACCGCCGAGGGGCCGGTGCTCAACGAGGTCAACACGATGCCCGGGATGACCGAGCACTCCCAGGTGCCGCGGATGTTCGCGGCCGCCGGTCTCACCTACCCCGCGCTGCTCGACGAGCTGGTCCGCGGCGCGCACCGGTGAGTGTGGTTCGCTGGGGGCGACACCGACATCGAGACCGACCACTGACCGGACGCGAGGCCCCATGACCGACTGGCGCACCTGGGCGCCCGACCTCGCCGTCGGCCTCGTGGTGCTGGCTCTCGGTGTCCTCGAGATCCTCAACATCGACACCTTCTACTACGAGACCAACCCCCGGCCCGGGCTCATCCTGGTCGTCCTCGGCGTCGCCGCAGCGGCCGGCCTGGCGCGCCGGATGCCGGCGATCGCGCTCGCGCTCGTGTGGGTGGTCGGCACGCTCCAGGTGATCGGTGGCGTCCAGCTGCTCATGGTCGAGCTGGCGATCGGGATCGTCGCCTTCGGCGCCGCCCGCTGGGGCAGCGTGCCCACGGTGGTGGCCAGCGTGCTGTCCATCCCAGTGGCGGCCGCGATCGCCGTGCTGTGGATCGACCCGAGCGTGTTCTACGCCGCCCTCGACACCGCGGGCTTCCGCGCGATCGCCGACCGGACCTCGCGCCTCGACGACCGCTGGCAGGTCTCCGCGGCGATCGCGGGGATGGCGGTCCTCGGCGTGCCCTGGCTGGCCGGCCTGGCGCTGCGCTTCTCCGCACGGGCCAACCAGTCGCGGGCGGGCCAGGAGGCCGCCGAGGCCGAGCGCGACCAGGCCGAGGAGATCGCCCGGCTGCAGGAGCAGCAGGCGCAGCTGGCCCGCGACGTCCACGACGTCGTCGGTCACTCCCTCGCGGTGATCCTGGCGCAGGCCGAGGCCGCGCAGTTCCTGCCCGACGACGACACGGCGGCGCTGCGGCGCACGATGGACAACATCGCCACCTCCGCCCGCTCCTCGCTCGAGGACGTGCGACAGGTGCTCGCCTCCACCGCCGGCGGTACGACGACCCAGGCCCGGCGCGCCGACCTCGACAGCCTGGTCGAGGGCGTGCGAGCCAGCGGGCACCGGGTCGACTCGACCGAGGTCGGCACCCCCCAGCCGCTGCCGCCCGAGCTCGAGGTGGTGGCCTTCCGGGTGCTCCAGGAGATGCTCACCAACGCCATCAAGCACGGCCCCCGCGACCAGCCGATCGCGGTGGAGCGACACTGGGAGGGTGACCTGCGGATCGAGGTGCGCAACGCCGTGGCCCCGGCGGCCCCGGCGGCAGAGGTGCCCGGGGGCGAGGGCGGTCAGGGCGTCGACGGGATGCGACGCCGGCTCGAGGCGGTCGGCGGCCGGCTCGACGTACGCCGGCGCGAGGACCCGCCGACCTTCACCGCGACGGCGTGGGTGCCGGTGAGGGCCCGGTGACGGGGCCGGTGATCGGGCCGGTGATCGCCGAGCCCACCGAGCCGATCCGGGTCCTGCTCGTCGACGACCAGGAGCTCTTCCGCGAGGGCGTGCGGGTGATCGTCGACGCCCAGGAGGGCATGGAGGTCGTCGGTGGCGCGGCCGACGGGCTCGAGGCGGTCCGCATGGTCGACGACCTCTCCCCCGACGTGGTCCTCATGGACATCCGGATGCCCGAGATGGACGGTGTCGAGGCGACGCGGCAGATCTTCCTCCCGGAGCGGGCCGCGAAGCGCGAGCGGCCCGTGCGGGTCGTGGTGCTGACGACCTTCAACCTCGACGACCGGGCTGCGACCGCGATCCGGTACGGCGCCAGCGGCTTCCTGCTCAAGGGCACCACGCCGGTGATGCTCCGGGACGCGATCCGCACCGTCCACGCCGGCAACGCGGTCCTCGCGCCGGCCGACCTGTCGACGCTGCTCGACACCCAGTTCCGTGCGCCGACCGCTCCGCCCGCGTCGTACCTCTCGCTGACCGAGAAGGAGCGCGAGGTCTTCGCCGCGGTGGCGAAAGGGCTCTCCAACACCGAGATCGCGGGTCAGGTCTTCCTCAGCGAGTCGACGGTGAAGACCCACGTCGGCGCGATCCTGCGCAAGCTCGCGCTGCGCGACCGGGTGCAGATCGTGGTCTTCGCCCACGAGCACGGGCTCAGCTGATCCCTCAGCCGACCAGCTTCTCCAGCAGGTGCTCGAGCTGGCGGGCGGGGTCGGTGGTCACGCCGCCGTGGACGGGGCCGGGCTGGAGGACGGTGCTGCGCGGCGCCTTGAGGAAGCCGAAGCGCTGGCTGATCGGGGCGCTCGCCGCCTCGCCCCCGCGCTCGTCGCCGACGCAGACGCCCTCGACGAAGTCGAGCGCCGCGCAGACGGCGTCCATGTCGAGCGCCGGGAAGGTCGCGGAGAGGCGGTCGCGGTCGACCCGCCACGCGACGGCGAGGTAGTCGGTGGCCTGGCAGTAGAGGACGACCCCCACGTTGAGGAACTCCTCGCGGTCCACGCGCGGCACGCACCGGATCACGACGTACTGGTAGGAGAGGCGGGTCATCGCGCCGCCACCTCCCCCGGCGTCTGGGGCAACCACTGCCGGGTCGCGAGGCGGGCGGTCAGGAACCGGACGTACGCCGCGCGCAGCTCGTCGGGCGTCTCGGCACCAGGGACCGGCTCCAGCCAGACGTCCGGCACCTCGGCGAGCACCTCGGCGAAGACGTCCTCGCCGAGCAGCGCACCGAGCTCGGCGTCGGCACCCGGCAGCTCGGCGGCGTACGCGCGCAGGACGTGGTCGTCCATGCTCCACGGCTGGGCCGCGAACCGCGCCGGATCGGTCACGCCCCCGGCCCAGGCGTGGTGGAAGTAGAGCGACGCTCCGTGGTCGATGACCCACAGGTCGCCGTGCCAGACGAGCAGGTTGGGGTTGCGCCACGACCGGTCGACGTTGGCGGTGAAGGCGTCGAGCCAGAGCACCTTGCCGGCCACGCCGTCGCCGGGGGTGGCCGGGTCCAGGGGCATGGTGGCGTCGAAGCCGAACGCGCCGGGCAGGAAGTCGACGCCGAGGTTGAGCCCCGGGCTCCGGTTGAGCAGGTCCTGGACCTCCTCGTCGGCCTCGTAGCGGGCGATCTCCGGGTCGAGCTCGAGCGCGACCAGCGTCGGCGTGCGCAGCCCGATCCGGCGCGCGAGCTCACCGACGATGACCTCGGCGACCAGCACCTTCGCCCCCTGGCCGGCGCCACGGAACTTGCAGACGTAGGTCCCCAGGTCGTCGCCCTCGACGATGCCGGGCAGGCTGCCGCCCTCGCGCAGCGGCGTGACGTAGCGGGTCACCGAGACCGTGGGGATCACGTGCGTCACCCTAGTGCCGCGGGACTCAGGGGTTTGGGGCTGTACCCCCATGGGGTAGTCGACCGGTGCATCCGGAGGGGATGCTTCGATGACTTCGGGAGGAAGCCCTATGCGCACACGCCGACTGCTCGGCACGATGATCGCGTCCGTTCTCACCGTCGGCACCATGACGCTGGTCGGCACCGCGTCACCGGCCTCGGCAGCCACCGCCACCAAGATCGTCAGCGGCACCGACGGCAAGAAGTGGATCTACCCGGGCTACAGCAGCAACTCCAAGCAACCGGGCGCCATCGTCTACGGCACCACGCTCTCGTTGTCGATCAACGTCGAGGACTCCAGCGGCAACCAGGTCTACGACGGCACGCTCACCGTGCAGCGCCAGTTGCCGGGCCAGGCCTGGAAGACCATCAAGACCAGCGACTCGGCGTACTACTACGGCAGCACCAAGGCGGTCGGCAACGCCAAGTACCGCGTGCTCTACAGCGGCACCTCCGACTACTCCCCCTCGGCCGCGGGCGTCAGCGGCAAGGTGCAGCGCAAGCTCACGTACCAGAACGTCGGCGACCGCCGGGTGGTCCTCAAGGGCAAGGTCTCACCGAAGTACAAGGGCAAGGTCACCGTCTTCAAGAAGCAGGGCAAGAAGTTCAAGAAGTACAAGACGGTGAGGACCAACAAGAAGGGCGGCTTCAAGACCCCGCTGCCCGCGCCTCGCCGTGGCAAGTTCTTCTGGAAGATGGAGATCAAGAGCAGCAAGACGTTCGCCACGACGCAGAGCGGGAAGTTCTACACCTACTCCTACTGAGGGGACACCGGCGTCGGCCGGGTCAGCCCAGGACCCGGCCCACGTCGAGGGTGCAGCCCACGACGGTCTGCACCGATCCGTCCTCCTGCGGCTCGTCGAACCACAGGCCCTCGTCGAAGCCGGCCTTGGCGAGCATCCGCCGCGACGCGGCGTTGCGGTGGTCGGGGGCCGCGAAGTAGGAGGCCGCTCCCGGCCGGCGGTGGTGGGTGCGGGTCATCCAGGTCCACAGCACCCGCGCGCCGAAGCCACGGCCACACCACTCCTCGGCGAGCGCGTAGTCGACGCCGATCGCGTCCGGGTCGGGCCCGAGCACGGCGTAGTCGGGATAGTCGCCGATCCGGTAGTCCTGCACGAAGCCGACCGAGCGACCGTTGACCTCGGCCACCCACATCCGGGTCGGCGAGACGCCGTCGATGCGCGGCCCGTAGCGCTCGGTGACCGCCTCCTCGGTCGGCTCACCCTCGCCCGCCCACCAGCGGCGGATGTGCTCGCTGCGTCGCCAGCGGAGCAGGTCGGGCAGGTCGCCGCGGGTCATCGCGCGGAGCGTGACGACGCTGTCGTGGTCGATGAGGAACTGCTTGACCTCCCCCGACAGGTCGACGGGCACCGGGTCCCCGTGCATGCTCGCGGCGGTACGGCGAGCGGCCGCCCACCACGACTCGTCGGGGAAGGTGACCCCGACGAGGTCCCGGCCCCGGTCGTGCACGACGACCCGCGTGCGGGTCACTGCTCCGGCCGGCTCCGGCGTACGAGGGGCGGCTGCACCGACCACGGGAAGTCGATCCAGCGGTCGGTACGCCGCCAGACGTACTCCGGGTGGATCACCGTCCAGGGCTTCTCGTAGATCACCGCGGTCCGCGCCTCGAGGACGTGGTCGGCGCAGAAGTCGCGGACCACCTCGAGGGTCTTGCCGGTGTCGGCGACGTCGTCGGCGATCAGCACCTTGAGCCCGGTCAGGTCGACGACGTCCGGGGTCGGCGGCAGCATGATCGGCACGTCGAGCCGCTCGTCGACGCCGGTGTAGAACTCGACGTTGACCGCCGACAGGTTCTTCACGTCGAGGGCGTAGCCCAGCCCCATCCCGAGGCCGAGGCCGCCGCGCGCGATCGAGAGGATCACGTCGGGCTCGTAGCCGCTGTCGACCACCTGCTGGGCGAGGTCCCGCACGGAGGTGCCGAACAGCTCGTAGGTCAGGGTCTCCCGCTCGTCTGCCACGGATGCATTCTGTCGGGTCCGACCCGTCCCTCGTCCAGACCCCGGTGGTGCTGGCGTGGTTCCGGGGTGTCGCCTGGTGGCGTCCGGCGCGGTCTCATCAAGGGATGAAGGCGCAGCGACACTTCCCGGGGTGAGCTCGTCTGGGGAGGTGCGGGTTCGACCTCATCCCTTGATGAACCTGCGGCACCTGTGGTGTCAGGGGCCGTCGCGCCCGGCTCGCCTACGCCGACCCCGCGCACCATGAGCTGCCGATCCGGCCTAGAAGTCCGGCCTAGAGGTCCGGCTCCGGCTCCTCGCGGCCCGACGCGGCCAGCTCGTCCTTGACGACCGCGAAGGACATCCCCGAGCCGTAGCCCTTGCGGGCGAGCATGCCGACCAGCCGCCGGGTGGCGGTGGCGTCGTCGACCCGGCTCAGCGAGCGGAGCTTCTTGCGAACGAGCGCCCGGGCGGCGGCCTCCTCGTCGGCGGGGTCGATCTCGTCGAGCGCGTCGCGGGCGACCTCGTCGTCGACACCCTTGCGGCGCAGCTCCTGCGCGAGCGCCCGGCGGGCCAGGCCCTTGCCCGGCTGCCGGGAGGCGATCCAGGAGCGGGCGAACGCCTCGTCGTCGACCAGCCCGACCTCCTCGAACCGGTCGAGCAGCCGGACCGCGATCTCGTCCGGGACGTTCTTCTTCGCCAGTTTGTCGGCCAGCTCCCTGCGGCTGCGCGCCTGCCCGGTGAGCTGGTCGAGCAGGATCGTGCGGGCCACCGACTCCGCGTCGGCCTCGGGCACCTGGACCGCGGTGTCCTCGGGCGGTGGGGCGGGCCGTCCGGCGGGGGTGGACGCACCTGGATCCGACCCCCGCCGGGTCCAGGCGTCCACCCCGGCCGAGACGTCGCCCAGCCACTCGGGGGGTGGGCGTTGCTCGTCGAAGGTCATCTCGACGTCCTCCTTCGCACCAGGCTGCTTCTCGGCTCACCGGGTTTCGAGGCTCGGCGCTAGCGCGCCTCGCACCTCAACCACCGTCGGCGGTGGTGGAGGAAGGCGCTCTGCGCCTGTCTCGAGACCACCACTAGAAGGAGTCGATGCCGATCGGCTCGTCGGAGAGCGGGGCCTCCTGGTCGACCTGCGGGCCGACGCCGAGCTTCTCGAGGATCTTCTTCTCGATCTCGTTGGCGAGGTCGGGGTTGTCCTTGAGGAACTTGCGGGAGTTCTCCTTGCCCTGGCCGAGCTGGTCGCCCTCGTAGGTGTACCAGGCGCCGGCCTTGCGGATCAGGCCCGCCTCGACGCCGACGTCGATCAGGCCGCCCTCTCGGCTGATGCCCTTGCCGTACATGATGTCGAACTCGGCCTGCTTGAACGGCGGGGCCACCTTGTTCTTCACGACCTTGACGCGGGTCCGGTTGCCGACCATGTCGGTGCCGTCCTTGAGCGTCTCGATGCGGCGCACGTCGAGGCGCACCGAGGAGTAGAACTTCAGCGCCCGGCCACCGGTCGTGGTCTCGGGCGAGCCGAACATGACGCCGATCTTCTCGCGCAGCTGGTTGATGAAGATCGCGGTGGTGCCGGAGTTGTTGAGGGCACCGGTCATCTTGCGCAGCGCCTGGCTCATCAGGCGGGCCTGGAGACCCACGTGGCTGTCTCCCATCTCGCCCTCGATCTCGGCCCGCGGCACGAGCGCGGCCACCGAGTCGATGACGATCAGCGAGAGCGCGCCGGAGCGGACCAGCATGTCCGCGATCTCGAGCGCCTGCTCGCCGGAGTCGGGCTGGGAGACGAGCAGGGCGTCGGTGTCGACGCCGAGCGCCTTCGCGTACTCCGGGTCGAGCGCGTGCTCGGCGTCGATGAAGGCGACGATGCCGCCCTGCGCCTGGGCGTTGGCGACCGCGTGCAGCGCGACCGTGGTCTTACCCGACGACTCGGGACCGTAGATCTCCACCACGCGACCGCGCGGCAGACCACCGAGGCCGAGCGCGACGTCGAGGGCGATCGATCCGGTCGGGATGATCTCGAGGGGGGCGCGGGTCTCGTCGCCGAGGCGCATGACCGAGCCCTTGCCGAACTGCTTCTCGATGTTGAGAAGGGCGGCGTCCAGGGCCTTCTCGCGGTCTCCACCAGCCATGGTGTTCTTCCTTGTCTCTCGTCGGGTTCCAGGCACATCGGCAACGCTAGAGCGGGCCACCGACAGCGCCTGATCAGCGCCGCCGAGACTGTGGAGAACCCCGGTCCGCGTCGTACCTGTGGACAGAAACTAGCCCACGATCGAACAGACGTTCGGGAGTTGTCTGGGCGTGTCGCGGCCGGATCCGGGCTGGGGCTCAGCCGGGCAGCCGGACCAGGAAACGGCAGCCGGCGGGCGACGGGGCGCCGACGTTCTCGACGTGCACGACGCCGCGGTGGGCCTCGACGATGCCCTTGACGATCGCCAGCCCCAGCCCGGCCCCCTGGGTCTCCGGGGGCGTGTCCGGCTTCGGCGTCCGCGCCCCCTCGCCGCGCCAGGCGAGGTCGAAGACGCGCTGCATCTGGTCCTCGGACAGCCCCCCGCACTCGTCGCTGACGCTCAGCTCGATGCCGTCGGGGACGGCGCGGCCGTGGATCTCGACCGAGCCGTCCGCGGGCGTGTGGCGGATGGCGTTCATGATCAGGTTGGTCATCACCCGGGACAGCCCGGCCGCGTCCGCGGTCACCTCGACCCCCTCCTCGACCCGCCCCCCGAGGCGCACGCTGCGCGCCCGGGCCACCGGGTCGGCGCCGGCGATCGCCTCGCTCACGAGATCGCCGAGCATGACCGGCTCCGGGGTCAGCCGCAGCACCCCCGCGTGGATCCGGGACAGCTCGAAGAGGTCGTCGACCATCCGCACCATCCGGTCGACCTCGGCCCGGATCTGCCGGTGGTAGCGCTGCGGGTCGGCCGCCATGCCGTCCTCGAGGGCCTCGGTCATCGCCCGCATCCCCGCCAGCGGCGTGCGGAGGTCGTGGGAGACCCAGGAGACGAGCTCGCGCCGCGACTCCTCCAGGCGCGCCTCGCGCCTGCGGGACTCCTCGAGCCGCTCGCTGGTCCGGGCGAGCTCCTCCGAGACGGCCTGGAGCTCGCTCGGTCCCCGCGGCTCGATGACGTACGTGCCGTGGGCACCGAGCCTGCGCGCGTCGCGCCGCAGCGCGGCCGACCACTGCGAGATCGCGGCCCCGACGGCGAGCGCGACCAGCAGCGCCACCACCCCGGCCACGCTGGCGACGAGGCTCACCACCTCCCAGTCGTGGTGGGAGATGAACATCATGTGGGAGACGGCCACGACCCCCGCGAGCACGGCACCGATCGAGACCAGCACGATCAGACCGAGCTGCCAGCGGATCGACAGGTGGCGCAGCAGCCAGGCCGCCGCCAGTCCGATCACCCCGACGACCGCGGCGCTGAGCGCCGCCACCAACACGATCTGGATGTGGTCACTGCTCATCGGCGGTCTCCCATCGGTAGCCGACGCCCCACACGGTGCAGAGCCGCTGCGGCCGGGTCGGGTCCTGCTCGACCTTCTCCCGGAGCCGCCGGACGTGCACGGTCACCGTCGAGTGGTCGCCGATGGACCAGCCCCAGACCTGGCGGAGCAGGTCGTCCCGGGAGTACGCCGTACCCGGGTGAGCGATCAGGAAACGCAGGAGGTCGAACTCCCGGCCGGTCAGGGCGAGCGCCACGCCGTCGCGGAAGGCCGCGTGCGCGGCCTCGTCGACGACCAGGTCGCCGTCGACGAGGCGCTGCGGCGGGGTCTGGACGCCGGTCCGCCGCAGCACCGAGTCGACGCGCAGCGCGAGCTCACGCGGGCTGAACGGCTTGGTGACGTAGTCGTCGGCGCCGACCTCGAGGCCCATCACCCGGTCGGTCTCCTCCCCCAGCGCCGTGAGCATCACGACGGGGACCTGGCCGGACTCGCGCAGCCGCCGGCACACCTCGATGCCGTCGATCCCGGGCAGCATCAGGTCGAGCACGACGAGGTCGGCGGGGGCGTCGCGCATGGAGCGCAGCGCGGCCTCGCCGTCGGCCGCCTCGACCACGTCGTGCTCGTGGGCGCGCAGGTAGGACACGACCACTTCGCGCACCGTGTGGTCGTCGTCGACGACGAGGACCTTCGCCATGTCACCTCCCCCTTCGCCGCGAGCGTACGAGCGAGGCCACCACCACGGCCAGGGCGGTGAGGCCGGCGAGCGCCAGCCAGCCGGCGGTGTAGTCGCGGTCGAGCAACGTCGGGTTGTCGGCGCGGGCGCCGAAGCGGCCGAGCACCGGCACCGCCAGCAACGTGAGCGGTCCGAGGACGACGAACCCGACGGCCAGGGGCGCCCGGGCGGCCGTCGGCGCCAGGCGCAGCGCGACCCCCGCCAGGACGATCGTGAGGACCGCCAGCACGCCGTCGTGCAGCACCACGCCCGCGGCCAGCCAGGCGACGACGCCATCGAGGCCGAGCAGGTCGTGCCCGCGGGTCAGCAGCAGCCAGCCGCCGTACGCCGCGAGCGCGACGCCGACCGCCCCGATCACGATGCGGGTCACGTCGGCACCTCGATCCGGCCGACCCACTTGGTCTGCAGCACGCCGGGCCGGTCCGGCGCGATCACCCGGGCCGGGAAGCCGTGGTCGAGCGCGAGCGGCTCGCCCTCGAGCGCGAGGGCGAGGAGCGTGCGGTCGTCGTCGGCGAAGTTCCCGTGCAGCACGGTGGTCGTGTAGGGACCGGACTGCTGGAGCGAGGTCACCAGCACGTCGGTGCCGCGTGGGCCGTCGACGAGGTCGAGCAGGTCGCGCACCCGGACGCCGGACCAGGTGCCGCTCGCGCTCCAGCCCTCGACGCAGGCGATCGGCAGGGTCTGGGTCGACTGCGGCATCGCGAGCAGGTCGGCGCGGCTCAGCGCGACCTGCCGGTCTCCGTGGACGAGCAGCAACCGGTAGTCCGCGCTGGTCGCGGACGCGGTGACCCCGGCGGCGACCGCGGACTTGTTGATCGGGATGCCCGCCGGGCCGTCGCCCGAGCGGACGCCGAGCACGGACACCTGCCGCAGCCACGGCACCGTGCTCCCGGCGGTGGCGAGGACGGCGACGCCGGCGGAGAGCCAGGTCGCGCGCAGCAGGCCGCGGCGGCCGAGGACCCCGGGCCGGTCGGCCGCCGGACGGTCGTAGGTCGTGTCGTCGACGTCGGCACCCAGGGCGCCGCGGATGATCGGCAGCTTCACCGCCACGTGCACGACCAGCGCGCCGATCGCGACCCACGCCGTCGCGTAGTGCGCCGACCGGAAGGAGAACGCCCAGGGGTACCACTGCGCCGCGTTGGCCAGCCCGGTCGCGAGCTGGAAGACGGCGCTCGCGACGAGCACCGCGATCGAGCCGCGCTCGGCGACGTCGAGCAGCAGGCGCCGTACGTCGCGCTCGGGCCGGCGGAAGAGCCGCGGGTAGACGGTCCAGAGCTTCACGAGCAGGAGCGGCACCGCGGCGGTGCCGGTGATGACGTGGAGTCCCTGGGTGACCCGGTATCCCCAGGCGGGGCTGGTCGGGAACGGCACCGGGTGGTCGGCGTTCTGGGCGTAGTGGCTGATCAGCCCGGTGACGAAGCAGATCGCGAAGCAGAAACCGAGCCAGAGCCCGACGCGAGCGGTGACCGCGGCGCTGCGGAGGCGGGACGGGAAGTCCGACTCGTCGGGGATCCTCATGGCCGCTCCTCGAGCACTGCGCACCAGCGGTCCCCCAGGCGGTGGACGCCGCGGACGTCGAGGTTGGCCTCGGCGGCGACGGCGTCGACGTCGTCGACCCCGAGCACCGACCACGGGATCGGCTCGCTCTCGTCGGCGCCCCAGCGCAGCGTGGCCCACCCCGACAGGCTGGGCGCGCCCGGCGGGGCGAGCTCGGCCACCACCCGGCCGCGCGGGTCGAGGAGCTCGCGGAGCCGGTGGAGCAGGGCGACCGGATCGCCGCCGATGCCGATGTTGCCGTCGGCCAGCAGCGCCGTGCACCAGCGGCCCTCGCCGGGCAGGACGGAGAAGACGTCGCGACGCAGCGCCGAGGCGCCGCGACGCAGCGTGCGACCGACGGCATCGGTGACCACGTCGATGCCGAGCACGACGTGGCCGCGCTCGGCCAGGGCGGTGGCGAGGCGGCCCGGCCCGCAGCCGACGTCGAGCGTGGCACCCAGGCACAGGTCGAGGAGGGCGTGGTCGTCGGCGTCCGGCGGCCGGTCCCAGTCGTCCAGGCGCAGCAGGGTCGTCGTCTCGGTCACGGTCGCTCCCGCCAGGTCCGGGCGAACTCCCCGTCCGGCGCGGCCGCGGCCACCGCCTCGGCGTCGGGCACGGTGTCGACGTCGCGCATCACCTCGGTCGTCCCGACGTCGAGGCCCGCCCCGACCAGGGCGGCCCGGGTGGCGTCGTACGTCGTGGGCGTGGACATCGGCACGTCGTGGAGCACGTGGGCGGCCGCAGGGGTCCGGAGGCCGAGCACCCACCAGCCGCCGTCCTCGGCCGGACCGAGCACGGCGTCGTGGTCGTCGAGGGCCGCCGCGACCCGGCGCAGCTGCTCGGGCGTCACGTGCGGCGTGTCCATCCCGACCTGGACCACCGGGCCGCCCGGTGGCACGTCGGTGTGGGCGTTGCCGAGGCGCTCGGCGAAGGTCGCCCCCCGCTGCGCGGCGACGCGCCAGCCGGCGACGGCGTGCCGGAGCTCGTCACCGCGGACGGCGTCGTCGAGGTCGCCGGAGAGCGCGAGCAGGCAGCCGTCGGGCCCGAACGCGTCGCGGCAGGCGGCCACCGTGTCGAGCAGGGCAGCGGCGGCGAGGTCGGCGGCGGTCGCGTCGCCGACGTCCTTGCCGAGGCGGGTCTTCACCCGGCCGGCGACGGGGGCCTTCGCGACGACGAGGGCACGTGGGCTCATGGCAGGACCTTCCAGAAGTCGTGCGCGGTGCGGAGCGTGCCGCGCACCGAGCCGGACACCTTGGAGCGGGTGCCGGCGGCGCGCGGACGGTAGGCCACGTCGTGCTCGACGATCCGCCAGCCGGCCCGGGTCGCCCGGTCGAGGAGCTCCACGGGATAGCCGAACCGCCGGTCGCGCACGCCGAGGTCGAGGAGGGCGTCGCGCCGGCAGACCCGGACGGGCGCGATGTCGTGGATCGACGCGCCGATCCGGCGGCGCAGCCACCAGAGCACCAGCGCGTTGCCCCAGCGGGCGTGCCACGGCCAGACGCCGCGGGCGACCGGGCGACGACGTCCGACGGCCAGGTCGGCACGACCCGCGACGACGTCGGCGAGCAGCGGCAGGACCTCGGCCGGGTCGAGCGAGTCGTCACCGTCCATGAACGCGACGTACTCGCGGGTCGCGGCCTCGAGGCCGGCATGGACGGCGGCGCCGTACCCGGGGCGGAGCTCGGTGACGACGACCGCGCCGTGGCGCCGGGCCACATCGGCGGTGGCGTCGGTGGAGCCGTTGTCGGCGACGATCACCGCGAGGTCGTCCGGCACCCGCGGGAGCAGGAGCTCGAGGGCGCGGGCCTCGTCGCGACACGGCAGGACGAGGTCGCAGACGGGTTCCATGGATCCCAGCCTGTCCGGCGCCGGGCCCTCGCGGGCGGTCGAAGTCTTACGAGTCGGTGACGGTGCCGCGCGAGCCGCGGTCCGGGCCGTTCGGGCACCTACTGTCGGGACCATGCCGACGACGACGCCGACCGCTCGCGGACGAGCGCCCCTGGTGGGCCTCGTCGTCGCGCTGGTGCTGGTGGCGGCGGCGTTCGTGGTGCCGCACGCGTTCGGCTGGGAGGTGTGGTCGCGGGCGCCGCGCAGCGTGGTGCCGGACGAGACGCCGCCGCTGCACGGCTGGTGGGCACCGCACTGGTTCGGTCCGGGAACCCTGCCGGCGGTGCTCATCGCGGGGCTGTCGGTGGTCTGGGGCCCGACGCTGGCGAGCTGGCTGCCGTGGCGACGGCTGCTGCTGACGTCGTACGCCGTGGGCCTGGGCTGGCTGCTGTCGCTCGCCCTGGTCGACGGCACGGACGGGATCTCGCGGGTGCTCGGCGGGCGCTACGGCTTCCTGCCGTCCGCGCGGGAGGTGACCTCGGTCCACGCCCTGCTCTCGACCTACGTCGACCGGATCCCGATCGACGCCCCGGCCGCCTGGCCGACCGATCCCGCCGGGCATCCCCCGCTGGCGCTGCTCTTCTTCGTCGGGCTGGACCGCGTCGGCCTCGGCTCGTCGGTGGCGGCCGGGCTCGTGGTCACGGCGATCGCGGCCACGACCGCGCTCGCCGTGCTCGTGACGATGCGAGCGCTGGGCGTGGAGGACCTGGCCCGACGGGCCGCGCCCTACCTGGTGCTGACACCGGCGGCGGTCTTCATGGCGGTCTCGGCCGACGCGCTGTACGCCGCCGTGTCGGCCTGGGGCCTGGCCTGCCTGGCCCTCGGCGCTCGTGCTCCCGCGCGGTCGCGGATGGTGGCGTGGTCGGTCCTGGCGGGACTGCTGCTCGGTGCGGTCGTGATGATGTCCTACGGCCTCCCGCTGCTGGGGCTGGTCGCCCTGGCGATCCTCTGGCTCGCCCGGTCGTGGTGGCCGCTGCCGGTCGCGGCGGTGGTCGCGCTGGCGGTGGTGCTGGCGTTCGTGCCGTTCGGCTTCGCCTGGTGGGACGCCTATCCCGTGCTCCACGACCGCTACTGGGACGGCATAGCCGCGGACCGGCCGGCGGCGTACTGGCTGTGGGGAGACCTGGCCGCGCTCCTGGTCTGTGCCGGCCCGGCGCTCGGCGCCGGGCTCGGGACGGTCGCGGCGGGGTGGCGACGGCTCCCCCGCGTCCCGGTCATGCTCGTCGCGGCGGCGCTGGCGTGCGTCCTGCTGGCCGACCTGTCCCGGATGAGCAAGGCCGAGGTGGAGCGGATCTGGCTGCCGTTCGTGCCGTGGCTGACGATCTCGCTCGCGCTGCTGCCGCCGCCCTGGCGACGATGGGCGCTGGCGCTGCAGGTGGTCTGGGCGATCGGCGTCCAGCACCTGCTCTACACGAGCTGGTGAGGGTCAGGCCCGCAGCGGCGCCGTCGCGAACTCGCGGAGGCCGTCGGCCGGCCGGACCTCGGCCCCGAAGCCGAGCTCGGCGCGGGCGCGCTCGGGCGACGCGACGATGTGGCGGACGTCGCCGAGCCGGTAGCCGCCCGTGACCTCCGGCTCGATCCCGCTGTCGGCGCCGACCATCCGCGCGACGTCTAGGATCGGGATCGGCTCGCCGGAGGAGACGTTGTAGGCGTCGTACCGGCCGGCGCCGGAGGCGACGACGGACTCGAGCGCGAGGACGTTGGCGCGGGCGACGTCGGCGACGTGCACGAAGTCGCGCATCTGGCCGCCGTCCTCGAAGACCTGCGGCCGCTCGCCGCGCTCGAGGGAGGAGCGGAACATCGCCGCGACGCCGGAGTAGGGCGTGTCCCGCGGCATCCCCGGCCCGTAGACGTTGTGGTAGCGCAGCGCGATCGCCGCCGCGTCGGCCTGCCGCACCCAGGCCGAGGCGTAGTGCTCCTGGGCGACCTTGCTGGCGGCGTACGACGAACGCGGGTCGAGCCGCGCCGACTCGTCGACGAGGGCCCACCCGAGCGCGGATCCGCAGTGGGGGCAGTGGTTCTCGACGTCGCCGGCCTCGAGCGCGGCGACGCTGCGCGGCGGCGGGACCTGGTCGCCGTGGCTCGGGCAGGTGTAGCGGCCCTCGCCGTAGACGACCATCGAGGAGGCGAGCACGAGGCGGTCGACGCCGGCCTCGTGCATGGCCGCGAGCAGGACGGCGGTGCCGAGGTCGTTGTGGCCGGCGTAGTCGGGCAGGTCCGCGACCCGCGCGCCCGCACCCACCATGGCGGCCTGGTGGCAGACGGCGTCGACGCCGGCCAGCAGCGGCGCCCAGCCGGCGGGGTCGCGGACGTCGAGGCGGTGGGTGCCGGCCGGGACGTCGGAGGAGCCATGGGCCTGGGGCAGCATCAGGTCGGCGCCGACGACCTCGTGCCCGGCCCCGGCGAGTGCGGTGGCGATGGCGCCGCCGATGAAGCCGGCCGAGCCGGTGAGCAGCACCCGCATCAGGAGGGCTCGCCCGGGACGTCGTAGCTCAGCTCGATGCCGTCGGCCCAGGTCGAGCAGGTGCAGCCGGCCGGGTCGGGGAGGTTCTCGATGGCGGTCGTGAGCAGGCCGCGGAGGCGGTCGAGGTTGGCGCGGAAGAGCGCGAAGACCTCCTCCTGGCCGACGCCCTCGCCGCTCTCGGCGCCGGCATCCATGTCGGTGACCAGCGCGAGCGCGGCGTAGCAGAGCCGCTGCTCCCGGGCGAGCGCCGCCTCGGGCGCTCCGGTCATGTTGATCAGGGTCCACCCCTCGGCGGCGTAGTGCCGCGACTCGGCGCGGGTCGAGAAGCGCGGCCCCTCGATCACCACCATCGCTCCCCCGGCCTTCACGTCCGGCGCCGCGGACGCGAGCGCGGCGGAGACGCCCGGGCAGTAGGGATCGGCGAACGGCAGGTGCACGGCGCCGGTCTCGACGTACGACGGGACCCGGCGGAAGGTCCGGTCGACGAGCTGGTCGGGCACGACCAGGTCGCCGGGTGCGACCGCGTCACTCAGACCCCCGACCGCGCACGGCGCGAGCACCTGACGCACGCCGAGCGAGCGCAGCGCCCAGAGGTTGGCGCGGAAGGGGATCGCGTGCGGCGGGAACTCGTGGTGCGGGCCGTGGCGCGGCAGGAACGCAACCCGCCGGCCCGCGACGGTGCCGACCGCGACCGGCGCCGACGGGTCGCCGTACGGCGTCTCGACGGCGACCTCCTGGGGGTCGTCGAGGAAGGAGTAGAAGCCGGTGCCGCCGATCACGGCGACGTCAGCGATCGTCATGCGGCCACCCTGTCACTTCTTGACGGCCGGGAGCTCCAGGCTCCGCCAGACGGCCTCCCAGACCTGCTTGGCCGGGACACCTGCCGCGAGGGCGCCGCTCGCGGTCTGCCCGTCGAGCTCGCCGATCACGAAGGTGTCCGCCCAGGTGCGGGAGTAGCTGCTGCCGAGAGCGTCGTCCATGCGCGCCCAGAACTCGGTGTGTCTCATCGCCTCTCAGCGTAGACGGCTGGCCTGACCGATCAGCCAGAGCTGCTCGGTCTCCGAGCCGCGCTCGGAGGTGAGGGAGTCCACCTGCCACCCCGACGCCTCGAGCACCGCGCGCAGCGGCTCCGGCTGCCAGTAGGTGAAGAAGCGGCGGCCGTCGACGCGACCGTGGGTCGACCAGGAGTCCCCGTCGCCCTGCTTGAGGGAGAGGCCCAGGACGCCACCGGGCCGGGTCGCCGCGGCCAGCCGCCCGAGCACGACCGGCAGGTCGGTGCGCGCGACGTGGAGGAGGCAGGCGTTGGCCCAGACGCCGTCGTACGGCGTGCCAGGGCGCTGGGGGTCGTCGAGGTCGTCGTGCAGGGGGTCGAGCCGGTCGGCGTCGCGCCCGGCGGCGCGCAGCATCTCGACGAACGCCGGGGTGATGTCGGTGCACCGGACGTCGAGCCCGGCCTCCTCGAGCAGCACCACGTCGCGGCCACCGGCGCTGCCGACCTCGAGGACCCGGCCGCCGGGGCCGACCGCGGCGGCGAACGCCGAGACCCGCCGGCGGATCGCCTCCGGGGCGATCGCGGCGGCGTCGCGGTAGCCGGCCGCGGACGCGTCGTACGCCTCGACGGTGGCGCGGACGACCGCGGACCGGACGTCCCAGGCGTGGTGGACGATGTCGTGGAGGTGGTAGAGCCCGATGCTCTCGACGGTGAACTCGCTGCCGTTGCTGCGGAGGCCGCGACGGCCCCAGGCGCCGGGCGGCACCGAATCGTAGCGCTCGGCGACCTGCTCCGCGGCGGCCAGCAGGTCCTCGGACACCGTGGCCGGGTCCTGCTCGGCGTACCGCTCCGCGACCGCGGTCTCGTCCTGGTCCCAGTTGGCGAAGGTCGGCTCGTCCTCGTCGAGCATCAGCCCGACGCGGAGGTCGAAGACGCGGTGGACGTCGCGCACGTGGCAGGAGTACTCCAGCGGCGACCACGTCGTCGGGTCGGGGCGGACGGCGACGTCGGGGAGCGTGAGCACGGCCTCCCAGGTGGTGGCGTTGTCGCGGACGACCTCCGGGATCCGGTCCACGGTGACCGCGGTCGCGTCGAACCCGCACTCCGGGCACGGGCGGTCGAGGACCCAGGTCCAGTCCTTGGTGTCGGGCTCGATCTCGGACTCGGCGGTCATGGCGCCATCCTCCCAGCGGGCGCTGTCCTCATGCCTGCGACTTCCGGCCAGGCTCCGTCGAGATGGAGCCATGTCGAGCGGAGGTCGGTGCGGAGCGACCCGACGCCGTCGAGGCCGACGGCCGTCACGTCAGGAGCAGCTTGTCGAGGCGTCGGCGTACGACGGCCAGGCCGACCAGGCCCATGGCGACCAGGTAGACCACCGAGAAGGCGCTCCCCCAGGACAGGACGCCGGTGGTGAGCTCGCGGCACAGCACGACGCCGCGGTAGAGCGGCGTGATCTCGACCAGCCAGCGGACGCCGGCCGGGAAGGCGGTGACCGGGAAGAACGTCGCGGAGAGCAGGAACATCGGCAGCGTCGCGAGGGTGACGTACTCGAAGTCCTGCCAGCTGCGCATCCAGGTGGTCAGCGCCATGCAGATGCCGCCGAAGGCGAGCGCGATCAGCAGCGCCGCCGGAACCGCGAGCACGGCCCACCACGACGAGACAAGGCCCATCGCGAGCATCACGACCAGGAACGCCGCGGAGTAGATCCCGCCGCGGACCAGGGACCAGCTGAGCTCGCCGCGGGCGACGTCCATGGTGGTCAGCGGCGTCGCGAGCATCTGGTCGAAGAGCTTGTTGTACTTCAGCTTGAAGAAGAAGTTGAACGTCGAGTCCATGACCGCGCCGTTCATCGCCGACGCCGCGAGCATGCCGGGGGCGACGAAGTCGGCGTACGGGATCGCGTGGCCGTTGAGCTCGAAGCCGGTAACCAGGCCGCCCACGCCGACGCCGATCGAGAAGAGGTAGAAGACCGGCTCGAGGAAGCCGGTGACGAAGAAGTACCAGCCGCGGCGGTAGGCGAGGTAGTTGCGGTAGAGCAGCAGACCGGCGGCCTCGCGGGCGCCGAGCGGGCGCGCGGCGGCGCGGACGGCGGCGTTGGTGAGCACGGACATCAGGACACCAGCCTCCTCGTGAGCTGGCGGACGGCGAGCCACCAGCCGAGGGCCGCGAGGACGACGAGGTAGGCGACGTGGACGGCGGCCATCGACCAGTCGACCTGGCCGAGGGTGAGCATCCGGGTCAGGTCGACTCCGTGCCACAGCGGCGTGACCTTCGCGAGCGCCTCGAGGCCGGCGCCGAGGTTGGCGACCGGGAAGAACGCGCCCGAGAAGAGGAAGAGCGGGATCAGGCCGAGGCGGTAGACGACGGCGAACCCACTCTCGTCCTTCAGCGCGGCGGAGTAGGCCAGGACCGGCGTCGCGAACGCCAGGCCGACGAGGACCTGGACGAGCAGCGCACCCAGCGCCCCGCCGACGCTGGCGAAGACGCCGAACGGCGCCATCACCGCGACGAAGACGACGCAGGCCAGCAGCGTGCGGGCCGCGACGAACCCGAACTGGGCGAGCAGGACCTCACTGACCGTCAGGGGGCTCGCGATCATCGAGAAGTAGATGCGCTGCCACTTGATCATCCCCATGACCGGATAGGTGGTCTCGCCGAAGGCGATCGTCATCGCCTGCGAGGCGAGCAGGCCGGGGGCGACGAAGTCGAGGTAGGACGTCGCGCCCTCGAGCTCGCTCGGCGCGACCTCGATGAACCCGCCGAGCAGGACGCCCATCGCCAACACGTAGAGCAGCGGCGAGGCGAAGGAGTTGACGACGCTGCCCTTCCAGGTGCGGAGGTAGAGCGTCCACCAGTAGTCGACCTGGCGCAGCGCTCCGGCGAACGGCGTCGCGGGCGCGCTGGAGGGTGTCGGGGTCGTCGCCATCAGTCGACCAGGGTCCGGCCGGTGAGGCGGAGGAACACGTCCTCGAGCGTGCTCCGGCGTACGAGCGTCGCGACCGGCTCGAGGCCGCGCTCGTGCACCTTGGCGACGGTCTCCTCCCCGTCGGTCGTGTAGAGCAGCAGCCGGTCGGGCAGCACCTCGACCCGGTCGGCGAGGTCCTCGACCTTGCCCACCAGCGCCTCGTGGGTGTCACCCTCGCTCGCGACACCGAAGCGCAGCTCGGCGACCTCGCGGGTGGAGTGGGTCGCGATCAGCTCGAGCGGGGAGCCCTCGGCGACGATGAGGCCCTTGTCCATGACGACGAGGCGGTCGGTGAGCTGCTCGGCCTCGTCCATGTAGTGGGTGGTCAGCACGAGCGTCACGCCCTGCTGCTTGAGCCGGAAGAGCCGGTCCCACACGACGTGGCGGGCCTGCGGGTCGAGGCCGGTCGTGGGCTCGTCGAGGAGCAGCAGCTCGGGCCGGTTGATCAGGCTCCGCGCGATCGTGAGGCGGCGCTTCATGCCGCCCGAGAGGTCGTCGACCTTGGCCTTGGCCTTCTCGGTCAGCTGCACGAACTCGAGCAGCTCGTCCGCCCGCTCGCGCACCTCGGCGCGCGGCAGCCCGAAGTAGCGGCCGTAGACGATGAGGTTGTCGCGGACGTTGAGCTCGGTGTCGAGGGTGTCCTCCTGCGGGCACACGCCGATCCGGGCGCGGATCTCGGGCCCGTCGGTCGCGGGGTCGCGGTCGAGGATCCGCAGCTGCCCGTCGCTGACGGGCGAGACGGCGGCGATCATCCGCATCGTGCTCGACTTGCCGGCGCCGTTGGGCCCGAGGAACCCGAACGCCTCGCCGCGCCGGACGTCGACGTCGATCCCCCGCACCGCCTCGAAGTCCCCGAACGACTTGCGCAGCCCCGCCGCATGGATCATCGAGTCCGTCACGGCGTCGACCCTAGATCGTCGTACCGACACCGCGCTCCTGGATTCCTGTCGATTTTCGGACGCCTCTCCTGTCACTCCCGTTGCCTCCCGGTAGGGGTTGGGGACCAATCCCCCGGACTTCGGCCCGTGGAGAGGGGGTTGGTGACCAATCCTGGCCCCGTGGCGGTCAGGGCCGGCGTCCGTAAATCAACCGACCGCTACAGTCCCGCGCATGGAGCGACAGCACGCCCGGTCGGGCTCGCCGTACGAGGAGACGATCGGCTTCAGCCGGGCGGTCCGCGTGGGGTCGGTGGTGGCGGTCAGCGGGACCGCGCCGGTGTGGCCCGACGGCACGGTCGACCCCGATCCGGCGGTCCAGGCGCGACGCTGCTGGGAGATCATGCTGACCGCCCTGGCCGAGCTCGGGGGTGGACCGGAGCACGTCGTCCGGACCCGGCAGTACGTCGTCGACCCGGCGGACGCCGACGCGGTCGGCGCGGTGCACGGGGAGTTCTTCCGCGACACGATGCCGGCGAGCACGATGGTCGTCGTCAAGGAGCTGCTCGACCCGCGCTGGAAGGTCGAGATGGAGCTCGACGCGGTCGTCCCCGACGCCTGACCGGCCGCTGGATCCAGTCCGCCCCGCCTGCAACCCCTGTCCCACCGGCCCCAGCGATCGGCCACGTCGGTCACCTCGGGGCAACACCCCCGAGGTGCAGGAATCCCCGGTCCACCGGGTATCCATGCCGCCGGCTAGGTCGTCGTCATCACCCGAGCCACGACCCGGGCGAGCTCGGGCCCGGCGTCCTCCTGGAGGAAGTGGCCGGCGCCGGCGATGGTGACGTGCTCCTGCCCACGAGCCCCCGGCACCCGCTCCTGGAAGACCGACTCCCAGCCGCGCGTGGCGGGGTCGCCGTCGGAGTAGGCGGTCACGAACGGCCGGTCCCACTCCTCCAGTGCCCGCATCGTCCGCCGCCCGATCCGCGCACCGACGTCGTTGCGGGTCAGCGGCAGCAGGGCGATCATCTGCCGCAGCCCCGCGGTGTACGCCGGGCTCGGGTACGGCGCGTCGTACGCCGCGAGCACCTCGGGCGGCAGCGTCGACGCGGTGGCCGCCGCGAGGAAGTCCGAGGGCCGCAGCTCCGGGGCGCGCTGGGTGTGGAGCAGGTAGTCGACCAGGCCCTCCTCCAGCACCACCCGCGACTCCCCCAGCCCGTGCACGGCCCAGGTCAGCCGGTCCGCGAGGTCGGGCGAGGCCGTGTGCAGGATCGTGTTGGCCGCGACCACCCGCGCGAACCGCGACGGCTCGGCGGCCAGCACGCTGAAGCCGATCGGCCCGCCCCAGTCCTGCGCGACGAGCGTGACGTCGCGCAGGTCGAGCGAGACGACCAGGCCCTGCAGCCACGCGATGTGCCGCGCGAAGGTGTAATCGGTCGCCACCGCCGGCTTGTCCGAGCGGCCGTAGCCGATGTGGTCCGGCGCGATCACCCGGATCCCCGCGGCGGCCAGCACCGGCACGACCGACCGGTAGAGGTAGGACCAGGTCGGCTGGCCGTGCAGGAGCAGCGCCACCGGACCGTCGGCCGGACCCTCGTCGAGGTAGTGCATCCGCACGGGGTCGAGGCCCGGCGCCGTCACCGACACGTAGTGCGGGTCGAACGCGTACGCCGGCAGCCCGGCGAAGCACTCGTCGGGCGTCCTCAGCACGCCGGCCGGCGGCTCCGACGTCACGAGACCGGGGTGACGATCTGGATGAGGTTGCCGCAGGTGTCGTCGAGGACCGCCGTCGTGACGGGACCCATGTCGGCCGGCTCCTGCGTGAACCGCACGCCGAGGCCGACGAGCCGGGCGTGCTCGGCCCGGACGTCGTCGACCGTCAGCTGCGCGTAGGGGATGCCGTCGGCCAGCAGCGCGTCCCGGTACGGCGCGAGCGCCGGGTGGCCGGCCGGTTCGAGCAGCAGCTCCGGCCCGGACGGGTCCTCGGGCGACACGACGGTCAGCCAGCGGTGCTCGCCGAGCGGCACGTCGTGCTTGACCTGGAAGCCGAGGACCTCGGTGTAGAAGCGCTCGGCCCGTGCCTGGTCGTCGACCGGCACGCTCGTCAGGGTGATCCTCATGTCAGCCTCCCGGCTCGTCGCCCAACCACCGGGCCACGATCGGCCGGAGCGGGTCGGTGTCGATGTGGTGGAACTTGTAGCGACCGTCGCGCCGCGTCACGACCAGCCCGGCGGCCTCCAGCACGTCGAGGTGCTGGGAGATCGCCTGCCGCGACGAGCTGCTGCCGTGCTTGGTCGCCAGTCGCCCGCAGAGCTCGAAGAGCGTCTGTCCGTCACGCTCCGTGAGCTCGTCGAGCAGGATCCGGCGGGTCGGGTCGGCGAGCGCCTTGAACACGTCGCCGCCGTCCACGCGGCGACTATAGGCAAGCAGCCACTTGCCTGTCCAGGTCGATGCCGGAGCGGCTGTCGGTGCCGTGAGCAAGGATGGTCGGGTGTCCGAGGCCCTCGAGCGGTTCAGCGAAGCCACCCGCACCTGGTTCGGTGCGGCCTTCGCCGCGCCGACCCCGGCGCAGGAGGGCGCCTGGGAGGCGATCGGCGCCGGCCGGCACGCGCTCGTCGTCGCACCCACCGGGTCGGGCAAGACGCTGAGCGCCTTCCTCTGGAGCCTCGACCGCCTGCTCACCGACGAGCCGCCCGAGGACAAGGCGAAGCGGTGCCGGGTCCTCTACATCTCCCCGCTCAAGGCGCTCGGCGTCGACGTCGAGCGCAACCTCCGAGCCCCGCTCACCGGCATCCGCCACACCGCCGACCGGCTCGGCACCCCCCTCCCGGAGGTCCGGGTCGGCGTCCGCTCGGGCGACACCCCGGCCGCCGACCGACGCAAGCTCACCACCGCGCCGCCCGACGTCCTCATCACCACCCCCGAGTCGCTGTTCCTGATGGTGACCAGCCAGGCCCGCGAGTCGCTGCGCGGCGTGGAGACGGTGATCCTCGACGAGGTCCACGCGGTCGCCGGCACCAAGCGCGGCGCCCACCTCGCGGTCAGCCTGGAGCGCCTCGACGCGCTGCTCGACCGCCCGGCCCAGCGCATCGGCCTCTCCGCGACCGTCCGCCCGCTCGAGGAGGTCGCCCGCTTCCTGGGCGGCACCGCCCCGGTGGAGATCGTGGCTCCGCCCAGCGAGAAGCGGTGGGACCTCCAGGTCGTCGTCCCGGTCGAGGACATGACGGCTCCCGGTGAGTACGACGAGGACGCCGAGGACCCCGACCGCTCCCAGAGCCTCTGGCCGCACGTCGAGGAGCGCGTGGTCGACCTCATCGAGCAGCACCGCTCGACCATCGTCTTCGCCAACTCCCGCCGCCTCGCCGAGCGGCTGACCGCCCGCTTCAACGAGATCGCCTACGAGCGCTCGACCGGCGAGGAGCTGCCACCGGGCCAGAGCCCGGCCCAGGTGATGGCGCAGTCCGGCCAGAGCGACGGCGCGCCGCCGCTCATCGCCAAGGCCCACCACGGCTCGGTCTCCAAGGAGCAGCGCGCCCTCATCGAGGACGACCTCAAGCGCGGCCGGCTGCCCTGCGTGGTCGCCACCAGCAGCCTCGAGCTCGGCATCGACATGGGCGCCGTCGACCTCGTCGTCCAGATCGAGAGCCCGCCGAGCGTCGCCAGCGCCCTCCAGCGCGTCGGCCGCGCCGGCCACCAGGTCGGCGAGGTCTCGCGCGGCGTCCTCTTCCCCAAGCACCGCGGCGACCTCGCCCAGACCGCCGTCGCCGTCGACCGGATGCGCACCGGCGCCATCGAGTCGCTGCGCGTCCCGGCCAACCCGCTCGACGTCCTCGCCCAGCAGGTCGTCGCCGCCACCGCCCTCGACGCGTGGGGCGTCGACGACCTCTACGACCTGGTCCGGCGCAGCGCCGCCTTCACCCAGCTCCCCCGCAGCGCCTACGACGCCACCCTCGACCTGCTCAGTGGCCGCTACCCGTCCGACGAGTTCGCCGAGCTCCGGCCCCGGGTGGTGTGGGACCGGGTCAGCGGCACCCTCACCGGCCGCCCGGGCGCGCAGCGGCTCGCGGTGACCAGCGGCGGCACCATCCCCGACCGCGGCCTCTTCGGCGTCTACCTCGTCGGCGAGGGCACCGGCCGCCGGGTCGGCGAGCTCGACGAGGAGATGGTCTACGAGTCCCGCGTCGGCGACGTCTTCGCGCTCGGCGCGACCAGCTGGCGGATCGAGGACATCACCCACGACCGGGTCCTGGTCACGCCCGCGCCCGGCGTCCCCGGCCGGCTGCCCTTCTGGAAGGGCGACGCCCTCGGCCGACCCGCCGAGCTGGGCGCCGCGATCGGCGCGTTCTCCCGCGAGCTCGCCGCCCTCCCCCGCGACCGGGCCGAGGAGCGCGCCCGGGCCGACGGCCTCGACGACTACGCCGCCGCCAACCTCGTCGGCTACCTCCACGAGCAGCTCGAGGCCACCAACCTCCTCCCGAGCGACCAGACCGTCCTGGTCGAGCGGTTCCGCGACGAGCTCGGCGACTGGCGCCTGGTCGTGCACTCGCCGTACGGCGTCCCCGTGCACGCCCCCTGGGCGCTCGCCATCAACGCCCGGCTCCGCGAGCGCCACGGCATCGACGGCCAGGCGGTCGCCTCCGACGACGGCATCGTCGTGCGGATCCCCGACACCGACGCCGAGCCGCCGAGCGGCGACGTCGTCGTCTTCGAGCCCGACGAGATCGAGGCCCTGGTCACCCAGGAGGTCGGCGGCTCGGCGCTCTTCGCCTCCCGCTTCCGCGAGTGCGCCGCCCGCGCCCTGCTGCTCCCCCGTCGCGACCCCGGCCGCCGCTCGCCCTTGTGGCAGCAGCGCCAGCGCTCGGCCGCGCTGCTCGAGGTGGCGGCACGCTACCCGTCCTTCCCGATCGTGCTCGAGGCCGTGCGCGAATGCCTCCAGGACGTCTACGACCTGCCCGCGCTGGTCGCCCTGATGCGCGGCGTCGACCGCCGGGAGGTCCGGGTCGTCGACGTCGCCACCCACCAGCCGTCGCCCTTCGCACGAAGCCTGCTCTTCGGCTACGTCGCGCAGTTCATGTACGAAGGCGACTCCCCCATCGCCGAGCGTCGCGCCGCCGCGCTCTCCCTCGACCAGGGGCTCCTCGCCGAGCTGCTCGGCAGGGCGGAGCTGCGGGAGCTCCTCGACCCCGAGGTGCTCGCCGAGGTCGAGGCCGAGCTCCAGCGCACCGCCGACGACCGCCGGGCCCGCGACGCGGAGGGGGTCGCGGACCTGCTCCGGCTGCTCGGGCCGCTGACGACCGCCGAGGTCGTCGCGCGCAGCGTCGCGGGCGCCGACACCGACTCCTGGCTGACGTCGCTGGCCGACAGTCGCCGCGTCGTCGAGGTCCGGATGGCCGGCGAGGAGCGCTGGGCCGCGATCGAGGACGTCGGCCGGCTCCGCGACGGCCTCGGCGTCCCGGTGCCGCCCGGCACCCCGGACGCGTTCACCGACCCGGTCGACGACCCGCTGGCCGACCTCGTCGCGCGACATGCCCGCACCCACGGGCCGTTCACCACCGACGAGGCCGCCAGGCGGCTCGGGCTGGGCGCCGCAGTCGTCCGCCACACGCTCCAGCGGCTCGCGGCGCAGGGCCGCGTGCTCGACGGCGAGTTCCGCCCGGCCGGCTCCGGCACGGAGTGGTGCGACGCCGAGGTGCTGCGGCGGCTCCGGCGCCGGTCGCTGGCCCGACTGCGCCAGGAGATCGAGCCGGTCGAGCCCGAGACGCTGGGCCGCTTCCTGCCGGCCTGGCAGCACGTGTCGACGGTCCGCGGCGGGCTCCGCGGCGTCGACGGTGTCCTCACCGCCGTCGACCAGCTGGCCGGGTGCGCCGTCCCGGCCTCCGCGCTCGAGCCGCTCGTCCTCGCCGCCCGGGTGCGCGACTACGAGCCGGCCTACCTCGACGAGCTGACCGCCTCCGGCGAGGTGGTGTGGGCCGGCCACGCCGCGCTGCCCGGCACTGACGGCTGGGTGTCGCTGCACCTCGCCGACCAGGCGCCGCTGACGCTCCCGGAGCACGCCCCCTTCGAGCACTCAGAGCTGCACCAGGCCGTCCTCGACGCGCTCGCGCCGGGCGGGGCGTGGTTCTTCCGCCAGCTGTCCACGACCGTCGGCTCGACCGACGACCGGGCGCTCTCGGCCGCCCTGTGGGACCTCGTCTGGGCCGGCCGGATCAGCAACGACACCCTCGTCCCGCTCCGCGCCCTGGTGCGCGGCGGCACCTCCGCCCACCGCACCCGACGTCCGCCCCCGCGCCTCGGCACCGCGAGCCGGCGCCCCGGCGGCGGTCCGGTCCGCACCGGGCCACCGGAGACCGCCGGCCGCTGGGCGCTGCTGCCCGATCTCGACCCGGACCCGACCCGGCGCGCCCACGCGGCCGCCGAGCGGCTGCTCGACCGCCACGGCGTGGTGACCCGGGGGGCGGTCACCAGCGAGCGCATCGCGGGCGGCTTCGCGGCGGTCTACAAGGTGCTCTCCGCGTTCGAGGAGTCCGGCCGCTGCCGGCGCGGCTACTTCGTGGCCGGGCTCGGCGCGGCCCAGTTCGGCACCGCCGGCTCGGTCGACCGGCTGCGCACCTTCAGCGAGCTGCCGGCCGACGCCAAGCCCACCGCGCTCGCCCTCGCGGCGACCGACCCCGCCAACCCCTACGGCGCGGCGCTGCCCTGGCCGGACGCGACCCGGGAGGGCGCCAGCGGCCACCGACCGGGGCGCAAGGCGGGCGCGATCGTGGTGCTCGTCGACGGCTCCCTCGCCCTCTACGTCGAGCGGGGCGGCCGCACCCTGCTCACCTGGACCGACGACGCCGACCTGCTCGGGCCGGCGACCGCGTCGCTGGCCGAGGCGGCCCGCCGCGGGTCGCTGGGCCGGATCACCGTCGAGAAGGCCGACGGCGAGCAGCTGCTCGGCGCCGGCTCGACCCCGCTGCGCGAGGCGCTGCAGGCGGCGGGCTTCGTCGCGACGCCGAGGGGTCTGCGACTGAGGACCCCGTCCGGTGCCTGAGGGCGACGCCGTCTGGCGCACGGCGCGACGGCTGGCGAAGGCGCTCGACGGCCGCGAGCTGACCCGCACCGACTTCCGCGTGCCGCAGCACGCGACCGCCGACCTCGCGGGCGCGACGGTCACCGAGACCGTCTCCCGCGGCAAGCACCTGCTCACCCGGGTCGACGGCGCCGAGGGTCGGCTCACCCTGCACACCCATCTGAAGATGGAGGGCAGCTGGCGCGCCTATGCTCCCGGCGAGCGCTGGTCGAAGCCCGGTCACCTCGCCCGGGTCGTGCTCGAGGCGGGCGACGTGACCGCGGTCGGCTTCCAGCTCGGCATCGTGGAGCTGCTGCCCACGGACCGCGAGGACGACGTGGTCGGGCACCTCGGCCCGGACCTGCTCGGCCCCGACTGGGACGAGCACGAAGCGGTGCGCCGGCTGACCGCCGACCCGTCCCGTCCCCTCGGCGAGGCGCTGCTCGACCAGCGCAACCTCGCCGGGATCGGCACGATCTACCGCACCGAGCTCTGCTTCCTCACCGGCTACGACCCGCGCGACCCGGTCGGCGTCGTCCAGGATCCCCTCCGGATGGTCCGGCTCGCCCACACCATGCTCGAGCAGAACCGCACCATCCCGCAGATCTGCACCACCGGTGACAAGCGGCGTGGCCGCAGCCTGTGGATCTACGGGCGCGGACAGGAGCGGTGCCGGCGCTGCGGCACGCCCATCCAGCGCGGTGAGCTCGGCGAGCCGGGCGTGGAGCGGGTGGCGTACTGGTGCCCGTCCTGCCAACCGGCCAGATGATCGGTCAGGCGGCCGAGGTGACGACGGTGCCCGCGGGAGCGGCGACCGGGAGCCGGGTGAGACCGGCGGCGGCCTCCTCGAGGGCGACCAGGTCGGCGACGTCACGGAGGACGTCGGACAGCGGGGCGTCGAGCGCCGCGCAGAGCGAGGCGAGCAGCTCGGAGGACGCCTCCTTCTGCCCCCGCTCGATCTCGGAGATGTAGCCCAGGCTCACCCGGGCCTCGGCGGAGACCTCGCGCAAGGTCATCCCGCGCTGCAGCCGGAGGTCCCGCAGGACGTCGCCCAGCATGCGGCGGAACATCACCATGCGCGTCTCCTCTCCGGTGGTGTCGGGGTCAACGCTACCCGACAGGTGTTTCTTCCCGTCGGAGTACCGTCTCGAAAGCCACCAGCGCCTCGCGGCAGGTCCGCTCCTGGATCCGGGCCCGCTTGCCGCCCAGCTCGAGCGCGACCGCCTCGTCGAGACCCGGGCCGGCGAGTCCCACGAAGACCGTGCCGACCGGCTTGCCCTCCTGCTCGGACGGCCCGGCGACCCCCGTCGTGGCCAGCCCGTACGTCGCCCCCGTGATCGCCCGCACGCCGGCCGCCATCGCCCGGGCGCACTCGGGCGAGACCACGCCGTACCGCTCGATCAGCGCCTCGTCCACGCCGAGCAGCGTGGCCTTGAGCTCGGTCGCGTAGGTCACCACGCCCCCGACGTACGTCGCGGACGCGCCGGGCGTCTCGGTCAGCGCCGCCGCGAGCCGGCCCGCGGTGAGGGACTCCGCCGACGCGACCGTGGCGCCGGCGGCGCGGAGCAGCTCGTGCACGCGAGCGGGGAGGTCGGCCACCCGGGCAACAGTAGTGTCCAGTCATGGCCCTCCCCATCGCCGAGTACGCCCTGATCGGCGACCGGAGCAGCGGTGCCCTGGTCGGCAGTGACGGCTCCATCGACTGGCTCTGCCTCCCGCGCTTCGACTCCCCCGCCTGCTTCGCCGGCCTCCTCGGCACCGAGGAGCACGGCCGCTGGCAGCTCTGCCCGGTGGGCGACTTCGACGTCAGCCGTCGCTACGTCGGCAGCTCCGCGGTCCTCGAGACCACCTTCACCACCGCCACCGGCGAGGTGACGCTCACCGACCTGATGCCGCGCGGCGACGACCGGGCCGACGTGGTCCGCCGGGTCACCGGGGTGCGCGGCACCGTCCGGATGCGACACGAGTGGGTGGTCCGGCTCGACTACGGCGCGATCGTCCCGTGGGTGCGCCGGCAGACCCTGCACGGCGAGGCCGTGATCACCGCGATCGGCGGCCCGGACCGGCTCGTGCTGCGGGGGCCGCGGCTGCCGCGCCCGAGCGACCACCGGCACGTCGACGAGTTCGACGTCGAGGAGGGCGCGGTCCTCACCTTCTCCACCACCTGGGTCCCGAGCGCCGCGCCCCTCGACGCGATCGGCCCGCCCGAGTTCGACATCGACGGCGCCGTCGACGAGGGCGAGCGCTGGTCGGGCCAGTGCCACGAGCACGCGCCCCAGCTCGCCGCCGTACGCCGCTCCCTCCTCACGCTCCGCCTGCTCACCCACGAGCAGACCGGCGGCATCGTCGCCGCCCCGACCACCTCGTTGCCCGAGGATCCGGGCGGCGAGCGCAACTGGGACTACCGCTACTGCTGGCTGCGCGACGCGGCCCTCACGATCAGCGCCCTGGTGCGTGCCGGCTACACCGAGGAGGCCAAGCTCTGGCGCGGCTGGCTGCTGCGCGCGGTCGCCGGCGACCCGCAGGACCTGCAGATCATGTACGCCGTCGACGGCGCCCGCCGGCTCACCGAGCTCACCCTCGACCACCTGCCGGGCTACGACGACTCCCAGCCGGTCCGGATCGGCAACGGCGCCTCGCTGCAGCGACAGCTCGACGTGGTCGGCGAGGTGATGATGGCCCTCGAGGACATCCGGCAGGCGACCGGCACGGCCGAGACCGACGCGTGGAACCTGCAGCGCAACCTGGTCGAGGACCTCGCCGAGGGCTGGCGCGCGAAGGACCACGGGCTGTGGGAGATCCGCGGACCCGAGCGCCGCTTCACCCACTCGCAGGCGATGGTGTGGGCGGCGTTCGACCGGGCGGTGCGGGCCGTCGAGGACTTCGGCCTGGCCGGTCCGGTCGAGAAGTGGCGCGAGCTGCGCGACCAGGTGCGGGAGGAGGTGCTCGAGCACGGCTTCGACGCCGGCCGCAACACCTTCGTCCAGTACTACGGCGCCAGCGAGGTCGACGCCTCGCTGCTGGTGCTCCCCCAGATCGGCATCGTCGCCGGCGACGACCCTCGGGTCCTCGGCACCATCGAGGCCGTCGAGCGCGACCTCATGCGCGACGGCCTGCTGCTCCGCTACCGCACCCAGACCGGCGTCGACGGCCTGACGGGCGACGAGCACCCCTTCCTGGCGTGCTCCTTCTGGCTGGTCTCGGCGTACGCCGGCGCCGGGCGGATCGACGACGCCGAGGCCCTGCTGGCCCGGCTGTGCGACCTGGCCAACGACGTCGGGCTGCTGCCCGAGGAGTACGACGTCGCGGGCGGCCGGATGATCGGCAACTTCCCGCAGGCCTTCAGCCACCTGGCCCTGGTGCACGCGGCCTTCGACCTGGCCGACGCAAGAGCACGCTGACCCGGCAGAAAATCTCTGCCGGGTCAGCGCTCGGTTTCTGCCGGGTCGGCTAGAAGAGCTTGATCACCCGTACGTCGACCGACTGGCTCGACGGGGCGAGCGTGTCGTTGCCGGCGTAGGTGACCGTCACCTTCTGGGTGCCGGGCTGGGTGAACGGGCCGACCGTGGTGGCGGCGTACCCGCGCACGAGCCGCACCTCCTTGGACTTGCCCTCCCAGCTGACGGTGACCGTGCCCGTCGGCGTGGCGCCGTCGGCGGTGACCCGGACCACGATGCCGACGGGCGTCAGCTTGGCGATCGCCAGCGGCGGCACCGCCGACACCGTCGTCGTCGTTGCGGTCTTGATCGCCGGCAGGTCGAGGCCGACGACCTCCGGGTCGTGGTCGGAGGCCCGGTAGGGACCGGCCTCGTAGAAGTCGGTCGCGTTGTAGTTGTAGCGGCTGTACTCGAACGCGATCGACTCGTCGGCGTTGATGTTCCAGATGTCGACCCCGGTCACCATGGCCTTCGCGGCCGGGCTGGCGAGCACGTGGTCGAGCGACCCGGCGAGACCGTCGAAGCTGTACGTCGTCTCCTGCGGGTCGGTGGTCGACGACAGGTTGGTGTAGCCGTCGCCGTACAGCACCTGCAGCGGGTCCTCCTGGGTGTAGGAGTTGAAGTCGCCGCTCAGGAACACCTTGTCGGTGCCGAGGTCGGAGGAGAAGGACGACGCGAAGTCGCTCAGCGCCTCGGCCTGCGCCACCCGGTCGGGGTTGGCGTTGCCCTGGCCGGTGCCGTCGTCGACGCCCGATCCCTTGGACTTGAAGTGGTTGACGATGACCGCGAACGCGTCGGAGTCGGGCGCGCCGGCGGCCTTGAAGCCCTGGGCCAGCGGCTCCCGGGCGTCGTTGAACGCGGGGGCGTCGGTGAGCACCTTCGACGGGCCGACGAGCGAGACGGCGGCCGGCTTGTAGATGAACGCCGTGCGGATGACGTCCTGCTCCTCCACCGACGGCAGGTCGGCGGCGTCCGGCGAGGGCGCGTAGGCCCACACGTCGGAGCCCGCCGCGGCGTTGAGCGCGTCGACGAGCGTCGAGACGCCGTAGTCGCGGTCCTTGCCGAACTTCACGGAGTTCTCGATCTCCTCCAGCGACACGATGCTGGCGCCGAGCTTGTTGATCGCGGACACGATCTTGGCCTGCTGCCGCTCGAGGCTGGCGTCGTCCGCGGCGCCGCGCGGGCCGGGGCTCGCGTCGGTGCCGCAGGTGTTGACGGTGATCTTGTTGCCGGCGCGGTCGGTGTAGTAGCTGCACGTCCCCAGGCCGCTGGCCTCGTAGTCGGCGCCCGTGGTCGGGAAGTAGTTCAGCACGTTGAACGTCGCGAGCCGGATGTCGCCGCCGACGTCCTCGGGCGCGGGCGTCCGGGTGTTGGTGAACGTCGCGACGTCGGCACCGTCGTCGGTGACCTGGCTGGTCGGCTGCAGGTTCCACATCGAGTTGCGGTACTCCAGGACCAGCGGCTCGTGGAAGGTGACCGCGGAGCCGACCCGGACCGGGTTGTCGTTGCTCAGCCACGGCAGCGGGATCGACTTGTTGGCGGCGCTGTTGAAGTTGATGCTCGCGCCGTCGTCGAGGGTGATCGCCCGGGCGGCGTTGTCGGCGTTGACCGCCGCGATCGCCGCGGTGTCCTGCGCGTCGGCGACGTCGGTCGGCTGCACCAGCGGGTGGTCGCCCGAGGCGAGCGTGAACGACGCGTAGTAGTTGGTGTCGTAGTTGTCGCTGACGGTGAAGTCACCCTGCGGCGCGACCAGCTCGCCCTCGTGGGCCTCCTTCTCGGCCGCGGTGTCCAGGTCGCTCCACGGCACGCTCAGCGGCGTGACGTCGCCGAGCGACGTGTCGAGCACGGTGACGTCGGCGGCGTCGGGGGTGATCTCGGTGGTGCCGTTGTACTCGCTGACGTCGCCGATCACCTCGACGCTGTCGCCGATCGCGACCTTCGCGGTCGCCGCGGAGCCGTAGACGAAGACCGCGTCGGAGGCGCCCGGGGTGTCGGGCGTGCCGGGGGTCTGCAGGTAGAAGCCGTTGTAGCCACCAGTGGGGTACGCCGCGGTCACGACGCCCTCGGTGTCGACCTCCTTGCCGACCAGCGGCGAGGTGTCACCGGTGCCCTGGACCTCCGCGATCGTGGCCTCGGTCGGCTCGTCGTCGCCCGGGTCGGTCGGGGTGGAGCCGGCGCTCTCGGGGCTCGGCGCGCCGACGACGAAGTCGGTGGCGTTGTTGTCGGTGTCGGACCCGGTGCGGCTCGCCGAGGTGGCGTTGGCCGTGCCGGCCGTCTTGGCGGTCTCGAAGGTGTTGCTGTTGACGCCGACGAGGTCGACGATCCCGGTGCGGACGGCGGTGCCGTCGGCGGTCGGCGTCAGCGCGGTCGTGCCCTGCGCCAGCCAGACGGTGAACGCCGTCCCGCTCATCGCGACGGTGCCGGTGGCGTCCGGCGTGGGCAGCGCGGTCGTACCGGCGGCGCCGGCGGCCTCCTGGACGAGGTAGTGACCACCCGCCGGGACCGAGCCGGAGAGGGCGGTGACACCGGAGGCGGCGCCCGTGCCCGAGGAGGAGCGGTACTGCACGGACATGCCGTCGACGCTGATCGCGGCGCCGGTCGGGTTGTAGAGCTCGATGAAGTCGTTGGTGTAGGTGGCGCCGGAGTTGCCGCCGCCGCCGTACACCTCGCTGATGACGAGGCCGGTGCTGACCGCGCCCGCGGGTGCGGCCGGTGCGAGGGCGAGGCCGGTGACGACCACCGCGAGACCGGCGGCGGCCGCCAGACCTCGTCGTGGCGCCCGAGACGTGCTGGACATGGGTGTTCCTTCCGAGAAACCGAGATTCCGAGAGAGTGACTCGGGGCCCACCGCGTCGCGGTGGGCCCCGAGGGGTGCTACTTGGTGATCCGGACCGGGACCTTGACCACGGTCCCCGTCTGGAGGCCGACGATCTTGATGGTGCGCGAGCCGGTCGCCGCCTTCTTCGGCAGCTTCACCGCCACGTGGGCGGTGCCGGCCTCGTCGTCCGTCGCCCCCGGGGCGACGGTGTTGTCGACGGCGACCTTGCCGAGCTTCTTCTGGCCGAGCTGGATCGCCACCTTCTTGTCCTGCGGGTCCCCGGCACCGGTGAAGGCGAGGGACGAGACGTCGAAGGTCACCTTCTTGCCGAGGCGGTACGTCGCGGCCGCGCCGGTCACGCCCACGGCACGCTGCTGGGCGTCGACCGGGAGGGCGTCGTCGGACGCGAGGGCGGCCATGTAGTCCACCATCCCCTGCAGGTCGGTCTGCCCGGTGTCCTGCTTGTGGGTGCCGTTGGCGAACTCCGCGAAGTTGTCACCACCGGTCGACAGGAAGGAGTTGACCGTCACGGAGTACTGGCCGTCGTCGGTCAGCGGCACGCCCTTGAGCCACATGTCGGTGATCTCGTGGCTGGTCGGGTCGTAGGTGTACTTGAAGCCGCGTGAGGTGCCGAGCCGCAGGAACGGACGCGAGGCGCCGTCGGGCTGCCACTGCTGCCCGAGCACCGTCCGGATCTGCGCGCCCGACATGGTCATGTTGACCAGGGTGTTGGCGAAGGGCTGCACGCTGGCCGCCTGCTTGTAGGTGAGCTCGGCCGGGTAGCCGCCCGAGTTGTTGCCCACCATGTCGGCGCGGAGGCCGCCGGGGTTCATGAAGGCGATCTGGGCCGCACCGGTGGACTCCTTGCGGGTGGCCCACCGCTGCGCCTCGGCGACGAGGTTGCCGAGGGTGGACTCGCCACCGCGGTTCTCCTCGGTGCCGGTGCCGTCCGCGGTCGGACGGGTCGCCCGGTTGAACGCACCGGCGATCTGGCCGAGCGGCTGGGCGCCCTTGACGTCGGCCTCGGTCACCGCGGCGTCCACGATCGCCTTGGTGTCGGCGTCGACCGGGTAGTTGGCGGTGTAGGTGCCGTCGGCGTTCTTGGTGGTCAGCGGCAGGATCTGCTGGTCGACGCTCTGGATCTGGCCGCTCTCGGGGTCGACGGACAGGTCGAGCTGGTTGAGGTTGTAGCCGTACTGGCCGGCCGAGACGACGGGGCGCTCGGTGACCGGCCGGCCCGCCCAGCCCGCCACCGGGAACGAGCAGTTGTAGGCCAGGTGGGTGTGGCCGGAGATGATCGCGTCGACGTTGTCGTCGACACCGGTGACGATGCTGCCGAAGTCGGAGGTCGGGTCGTCGTCCATCGCCGCGCAGTCGGTGCTCGGAGCACCCTCGTGGACCAGCATCACGATGACGTCCACACCGTCGGCCTTGAGCGCGTCGGCCTCGGTGTTGACGGCATCCACGATGTCCGTGACCTGGATGTCCGCGATGCCGCCCGGCGACACGAGCTCGGGCAGGTGCTCGGTGACGGCGCCGATGAAGCCGACCTGGACGCCGTCCATCGTCTTGACGAAGGTCGGGTCGAGTGCCGGGTCGCCGGAGTCCTTCATGACGACGTTGGCGCCGATGTACTTCCACGCGGCGCCGCCGTCGGGGTTGTCGGCGGACTCGGGCGCCATCACGCGGTTGACGAGGTCGTCGTAGCCCTGGTCGAACTCGTGGTTGCCGACCGCCGAGACCTCCAGACCGGCCTCGTTGAGGGCGTCGATCGTCGGCTTGTCGTGGGCGATGAACGACTCGAAGGTCGAGGCGCCGATGAGGTCGCCCGCGGCGGCGAAGACCGTGTTGGGGTGCTCCCCCCGGATCTGGTCGACGGCACCGGCGAGCACGGCGGCACCCGCCTCGACGCCGTTGGACTTGATCCGGCCGTGGAAGTCGTTGATGCCGAGCACGTTGATGTCGACGGGGTCGGCGGCGTGGGCCGGCGAGCTGATGAGTGAGAGCGAGGTGGCGACGAGCGCGACCCCGGAGACGGCAGCGAGAGCGCGCGCGCTCCTGGCTGCCCGAGAACTGTGGAGCACGAACATCCCTTTCACCGAGTGGACTAGGTCGCTACCTAACCCCAGGGCTTCGCAGGAAATCCAGCCTCACGGTGAACGGAAAGCAACGATTCCGGCACGATGCCGTGATCGGCGGACGGACGCCTGTCGGCCGCCCTCGGCGCAAGGGCAACACTCGCCAAAGCGAGCGGTTAGGCCTTGCGCAGGGTTGCCCGCTGCTTCCACACATCGCGGAAGAACTCGTAGCCCGACCAGAGGGTCAGGGCGACGGCGATCGCGAGGCAGACCTGCGCGACGTAGAAGAAGACCTCGCCCGGCACGTCGAGCCAGTCGGGCAGGTCGTCGTCGCGCAGCGGGAGGCACAGGGCGCCGAGCGCGACCGCCTGGAACGTGGTCTTGAGCTTCCCGATGTCGGCGGCCGCGATGACGACCTTCCGGAGGACCGAGAGCCGCAGCAGCGTCACGCTCCACTCGCGCAGCAGCACCACGATGGTGACCCACCACCAGATGTCGCCCACGATCGAGAGGCCGATGAAGGCCATGCCGGTCATCGCCTTGTCGGCGATCGGGTCGGCGATCTTGCCGAAGTCGGTGATCAGGTTGTGCTTGCGGGCCAGGTCGCCGTCGATCTTGTCGGTGATCATCGCGACCCCGAAGATCAGCCACGCGACGCACCGCCACGCGATCGACTCGCCGCCGTCGACCAGCAGCGCCCAGCCGAAGAAGGGCACCAGGACGATCCGCAGCGTGGTGAGCGCGTTGGGGACGTTCCAGTTGCTCGTCTTTGCCTCGACCTCTGCCATCACAGGGCCCGAGCGTAGAGGTCGGCGCCCTCGGAATCGACGACCACCGCACGGACGAGGTCGCCGACCTGCGCGTCGCCGTCGACGAGGTACGTCGAGCCGTCGACCTCCGGGCCCTGGTGCGCGGACCGACCTTCGACGCCGTCGTCCGTGCTCTCGACCAGCACCTCGACCTCCTCGCCGATCCGGTCGGCGGCCCGCTGCGCGGTCAGCTCCTCGACCAGCCCCGTCACGTGGTCGACACGAGCGCGGATCTCGTCCTCGTCGAGCTTGCCGTCGTACGTCGCGGCCTCGGTGCCGTCCTCGTCGGAGTAGCCGAAGACGCCCGTGACGTCGAGGCGGGCGGCGACCAGGAAGTCGCAGAGGGTCTCGAGCTCCTCCTCGGTCTCGCCGGGGAAGCCGACGATGACGTTGCTGCGGGCGCCGGCGGTCGGCGCCAGGGCGCGGGCCCGCTCGAGCAGCTCGAGGAAGGTCTCCGGGTCGCCGAAGCGGCGCATCCGCCGGAGCACCGTGGCGGAGGCGTGCTGGAAGGACAGGTCGAAGTACGGCGCGACGCCCGGCGTACGGGCGATGGCCTCGACCAGGCCGGGACGGGTCTCCGCCGGCTGCAGGTAGGAGACCCGGACGCGGGCGATCCCGTCGACGGCGGCCAGCTCGGGCAGCAGGGTCTCGAGCAGCCGCAGGTCGCCGAGGTCCTTGCCGTAGGATGTGGAGTTCTCGCTGACCAGGAAGAGCTCGCGGGCGCCCTGCTCGGCCAGCCAGCGGGCCTCCTGGAGGACGTCGCTCGGCCGGCGGCTGACGAAGGAGCCCCGGAAGGACGGGATCGCGCAGAAGGTGCAGCGCCGGTCGCAGCCGCTCGCGAGCTTGAGCGAGGCGGTCGGGCCCGCGTCGAGCCGCCGGCGCAGGCTGGCAGGCCCGGACGCGTGGCCGGGCACCGGCGTGGTCGAGAGCGACCGCTCGACCGGGGTGATGGGCAGCAGCAGCCGACGGTCCTGCGGGGTGTGGGCGTGGTGCTGCTCCCCCGCCACGATCGACCGCAGCCGGTCGGCGATGTCGGGGTAGTCGTCGAAGCCGAGCACCGCGTCGGCCTCGGGCAGCGAGTCGGCCAGCTCCTTGCCGTAGCGCTCGGCCATGCAGCCGACGGCGACGACGGCCTGGGTGCGGCCGCTCGACTTGAGGTCGGCGGCCTCGAGGAGGGTGTCGACGGAGTCCTTCTTGGCCTGCTCGACGAAGCCGCAGGTGTTGACGACGACGGTGTCGGCGTCGGCCGGGTCGGTCACCAGCCGGAAGCCGCCCGCCTCGAGCCGGCCCGCCAGCTCCTCGGAGTCGACCTCGTTGCGCGCGCACCCGAGGGTGACCATCGCGACGGAGAGTCCGGAGATCGGTGCTGCAGGGCTGCCGGTGTCGGTCGTCATGATCCCCCGAGTATCGCAACCGACCCCCACAAACGCCGAGTCGGCGACCAGGCGGTCAGGAGCTGGCGGCGTAGGTGTTCTGGGCGGGCTGGCCCTGGGCGCCGATCGGGCCGCGCTTGCTCCCGTCGACGGTGATCTGGAGGCCGCCGTCGGAGGACTGCACCTGGACCGGAGGGGTGGCCTTGAGCGACTTCTTCTGGCCGTAGGCGAGGTCTCCGGTGAAGACCACCTCGCCGGCCCCGTCGCGGACCACCACGTGAGCGCCGCCGTCGGCCGCGTCGAGCAGCAGCGGGACGGCCGGGCCGAGGTCGGCCTTCTGCGACGGGGAGCCGTTGAGCACCGGCTTGCTGTCCAGCGAGACCGGGCTGTCCATGATCAGGCGGGCGATCGACCAGGCCAGCACGAGCGCCATCACGGCGGCGACCAGGATCGACCAGTTCGGGCCGCCGCGGGTGCCGCGGATCGGTCCGTCCGGGCCGGTCGCGAGCTCGGCCTCGAAGACCCGGCGCGCGTCGATGGGAGCGTCGGCGTACCGCTCGTCGTACACCGCGAGCAGGGGTGCCGCGTCGACGCCGAGGACCCGCGCGAGGGTGCGCAGGTGCCCGCGGGCGTAGAAGTCGCCGCCGCACGGCACGAAGTCGTCGACCTCGATCGACTCGATCACGTGCGGTCGGATCCGGGTCCGCTCGGCGAGCTGGTCCACGGTGAGGTGCAGGCGGGTCCGAGCGGCCGCGAGCTCCGGCCCCACGACCGGGTCGGCGACCGGCTCCGCCGGCTCGTCGATCCAGTCCGGCTGCCAGGTCGAGGTCTCGTCCAGCTCGGCCTCGGCGTCGAACGCCGGGCGCAGCTCGGCGGCCTCCGGGAGCAGCGGGCGGGTGTGCTCGCCCTCGTCGGTCGGGTCCAGGCGCAAGGCCGCGGCGCCCTCGAAGCGGACCTCGGCGCGGGTGCCGGCGACCGGGTCGCGCAGCGGGAGCGGGGTCGCGCTCGCGACGATCGGCTGGGTGTGCTCGGGCTCGGGAGTGAGGTCCGGGGTCGGCTCGGGCTCGACGACCTCGTCGGCGACCGGCTCGTCCTCGGCCTGCTCCGGAGCCGGGCGGCGGAGCAGGCCGGCGAGCCGGTCGATGCCGCGGGCCAGCGTCGGTCGCGGGTCCGGCAGGACCGGGTGCTCCTCGTGCTGCTCGTGCTCCTGGACCTCGTCGTACTGCTCGACGTCGTCCGAGAGGTCACCCTCGAAGGCGTCGTCCTCGAAGGCGTCGTCCTCGAACTGGTCGTCCGGCACGATCTCGGCCACCCGCTCCGGGTCGCCGGCCAGCCCGACCAGCGCGGCGCCGAGGTCGTCGCCGGCGCCGGTGACCTTGGTCGAGAGGCCGAGCACGATCGCGAACGGCGAGCCGTGCAGCCGTCGGGCGAGCGCGACCTGACGCCGGCCGGCGCCGTCGAGGTCGGCGAGCAGCGTGTCGGGGTCGTCGGCGACCAGGGTCAGGCGGCCGTCGCGGAGGAGACCGCGGCGCGGCTCGATCTCGACGCAGTCGATGTCGTGCCACGGCACGCCGCGCCAGGTGCGCCCCAGGCGCAGCCGGACGCCGTGGGCGTCGGCCACCAGGAGCGGCGTACGCGCGTCGACGAGGGCGGTGAGGTACGCCGCGGCGAGCAGGCCCATGGCCAGCGCGACGGCGGCGTCGAGCCAGGAGCCGCCGCCCAGGGCGCGACCCAGGTAGGCGATGCCGACGCCGGCGGCGACGATGCCGACGCCCGCCGCGAGGGCCGCGTTGCGGTGCACCTCGACGGCGCCCTCCGGCGCGAACCCGTCGCGGTCGTCGTCGGTCTCGTGGATCTCGGGTGCGCTGAGGCTGCTCACATCTCCCCCTGGAGGGTCGCGATCACGGAGTCGAGCTCGTCGGGCTTGAGGAGGACGTCGCGTGCCTTGGACCCCTCGCTGGGCCCGACCACGCCGCGGCTCTCCATGATGTCCATCAGGCGTCCGGCCTTGGCGAAGCCGACGCGGAGTTTGCGCTGCAGCATCGAGGTCGACCCGAACTGCGTGGAGACCACCAGCTCGACGGCCTGGATGACCAGGTCCATGTCGTCGCCGATGTCGTCGTCGAGCACCCGGTCGCTCTTGGCCGGGGCCGTGACGTCCTCGCGGTACGACGGCTCGAGCTGGCCCTTGCAGTGCTTGACCACCTGGGCGATCTCGGCCTCGGTGACCCAGGAGCCCTGGACGCGCACCGGCTTGGAGGCACCCATCGGCAGGAAGAGCCCGTCGCCCTGGCCGACCAGCTTCTCCGCGCCCGGCTGGTCGAGGATGACCCGGCTGTCGGCCAGGCTGGAGGTCGCGAACGCCAGGCGCGAGGGCACGTTGGCCTTGATCAGGCCGGTGACCACGTCGACCGACGGGCGCTGGGTGGCCAGCACCAGGTGGATGCCCGCCGCGCGCGCCAGCTGGGTGATCCGGACGACCGCGTCCTCGACGTCGCGCGGGGCGACCATCATCAGGTCGGCCAGCTCGTCGACGATGACGAGGAGGTAGGGGTAGGGCTCGAGCTTGCGCTCGCTGCCCAGCGGCACCTCGACCTTGCCCGCCCGGACGGCCTTGTTGAAGTCGTCGATGTGGCGGAAGCCGAAGTTGGCGAGGTCGTCGTACCGCATGTCCATCTCGCGGACGACCCAGGCCAGCGCCTCGGCGGCCTTCTTGGGGTTGGTGATGATCGGGGTGATCAGGTGCGGGACGCCCTCGTAGGCGTTCAGCTCGACCCGCTTGGGGTCGACCATGATCATCCGGACCTCGTCGGGCGTGGCCCTCATCAACACCGACGTGATCATCGAGTTGATGAAGCTCGACTTGCCGGAGCCGGTGGCGCCGGCGACCAGGAGGTGCGGCATCTTCGCCAGGTTGGCGACCACGAAGCCGCCCTCCACGTCCTTGCCGAGCCCGGCGATCATCGGGTGGGGGTCGTTGCGGGCCGTGTTGGAGCGGAGCACGTCGCCGAGGGAGACGATCTCCTTGTCCAGGTTGGGGATCTCGACGCCGACCGCCGACTTGCCGGGGATCGGGCTGAGGATCCGCACGTCCGCCGAGGCGACGGCGTACGCGATGTTCTTCTGGATGTTGGTGATCTTCTCGACCTTGACGCCCGGGCCGAGCTCGACCTCGTAGCGGGTGACCGTCGGGCCGCGGGTGTAGCCGGTGACCTGGGCGTCGATCGAGAACTCCTCGAGCACCTGGGTCAGCCGGTCGACGACCTCGTCGCTGGCCTTGGAGCGCGCCTTGTGGGGCGAGCCCGGCTTGAGGGCGTCGCTGGTCGGGAGCGAGTAGACGATGTCGCCGGACAGCGCGAGCTGCTCGACGCGGGCCGGGAGCGGGCTGTGCGGGGGCGGCTCCAGGTCGCCCTTCTCCGCGGCCGCGTCCGCCTCGACGTCGAAGACCGGCTCGGCGACCTCGGTCGGGGCGTCGGCGAAGATGTCGAGACCGTCGTCGGTGGTCTCCAGACGCTTCTTGCGCTTGCGCATCTCGCGGTCCGCGAGGACCGGGCTGTCGTAGGCCGGGTCGCCCATCTCGGGGTCGATCTCGTCGTCGGCGGCCTTCTTGCGACGGCTCCGCGACGGCGCGGGCTCCTCCTCCGGCTCGGGCTCGACACCGAGCAGGTGGTCGCGCAGCGCCGCGAGGCGCTCCGGGACCAGGTAGAGCGGGGTGGCGGTGATGATCAGGACGCCGAAGAAGCCGACCAGCGCGAGCAGCGGCACGACGACGTACGCCGAGCGGAGCAGGTCGAGCAGCAGGCTGGCGACGACGTACCCGACGGCGCCGCCGGCGGCGCGCAGGTCGGTGGTGTCGCCCATGACCGGCTGCGGGTTGCCGTCGGCGATCTGGACGATGCCCAGGACGCCGAAGGACAGCGCGGCCCAGCCGACGACCTGGCGGCCGACGGGGCCGTTGGCGTCGGGGTGGCGCATCGTGCGCCAGCCGACGTAGAGGAGCGCGAGCGGGACGACGAAGCCGACCTTGCCGACCGAGCCCTGCACGATGGTGCGGAAGGTGTCCATGAAGGAGCCCGGCAGCTGCCACCAGACGGCGGCGGCGACGATCACGGCCAGGCCGAAGAGCGACAGGCCGATGCCGTCGCGGCGGTGCTCGGGCTCGAGGTCGCGCGCGGTGTGGCCGATGCTGCGGGCGATCGCGCCGACGCCGTGGGCGATGGCGAGCCAGACCGCGGCGAGGCCCCGGAAGACCAGCGTGAAGAACCGGGAGACCGGCCCCGGTCCGTTGCGGACCGCGCGCGGCGCGGGCCGGCGGCTGGCCGACTGACGGCTCGCCGGCTTGCGCTTGGCAGCGCTCGACTTCTTCGCGGCGGTCGTGCCGCGCGAGGAGCTCGAGGCAGGCTTGCGCCGGGGGCTGGTACTCCGGGATCGGGAGGTCGAGGTGCTCCGGCCGGTGCTGCGGGTCGTGGTGGTGCTCGACTTGGCACTGGACGAGGACGTGCTCTTGCTCCGCGACCCCGGCGGGGAAGACGTACGGGTCGCCATGGTCACCACCCTACGCAGGGGTCACTCCAGTCACACGTATCACAGGAGTGCGTGTCTCGGCCGCGGGTGTTACACCGGCCGGCGCACAACCCTGGCGCCGGGACGACGAAGCTTCATCGTCCCGGCGAGAGTTTCATCGGCCGGCCGATGAAACTCCCGCAAGAGCCGTCAGGCCTCGATGACCACCGGGACGATCATCGGACGGCGGCGGTGGGCGCTGCTGACCCACCGGCCGATGGTGCGACGCACGGTCTGCTGGAGCTGGTAGGTGTCGGTGTTGCCCTCGGCGATCGTGCGGTTGAGCGCGTCGATGATCGGCTGCTTGATCTCCTCGAAGTCGGCGACGTCGAGGGCGTTGCCGCGTGCGTGGATCTCCGGGCCGGCCGCGACCTTGCCGCTGACGGAGTCGACCACCACGATGATCGAGATGAAGCCCTCCTCGCCGAGGATCCGGCGGTCCTTGAGGTCGGACTCGGTGACGTCGCCGACCGAGGAGCCGTCGACGAAGACGTAGCCGCACTCGACCTTGCCGGCGACCTCCGCCACCCCGTCGACCAGGTCGACGACCACGCCGTCCTCGGCGATGACGACGTTCTCGACGCCGGTCGCGCGGGCCAGCTCGCCGTTGGCGAGCATGTGCCGGATCTCGCCGTGCACCGGCAGCACGTTGCGCGGCTTGACGATGTTGTAGCAGTAGAGCAGCTCGCCGGCGCTGGCATGGCCGGAGACGTGCACGAGCGCGTTGCCCTTGTGGACCACGCGGGCGCCCCAGCGGGCCAGGCCGTTGATGACGCGGTAGACGGCGTTCTCGTTGCCCGGGATCAGGCTCGAGGCGAGCAGGACGGTGTCGCCCTCCTCGATGTGCACGAAGTTGTGGTTGCGCTGCGCGATCCGGGACAGCGCGCTCATCGGCTCGCCCTGGGACCCGGTGGAGATCAGTACCTGGCGCTCGGGCGGCAGGTCGGCGAGCTCCTTGGCCTCGACCAGCACCCCGGGCGGCACCCGGAGGTAGCCGAGGTCGCGGGCGATCGCCATGTTGCGGACCATCGAGCGGCCGACGTAGGCGATCTTGCGGTCGTGGGCGACGGCGGCGTCGATGACCTGCTGCACGCGGTGCACGTGGGAGGCGAAGCAGGCGACGATGATCCGCTGCGAGGACTCCCGGAAGACCTGGTCGATGACCGGCGTGATGCTCTTCTCGGTCGGGGTGAAGCCCGGGGTCTCGGCGTTGGTGGAGTCGGTGAGGAAGAGGTCGACGCCCTCCTCCCCCAGCCGCGCGAAGGCGCGCAGGTCGGTGATCCGGCCGTCGAGGGGCAGCTGGTCCATCTTGAAGTCGCCGGTGTGGAGCACCATCCCGGCCTCGGTGCGGATCGCGACCGCGAGCGCGTCGGGGATCGAGTGGTTGACCGCCACGAACTCCAGCTCGAAGGGCCCGAACCGCAGCCGGTCGCCCTCCTTCACGACGTGGTGGACGGTCTCGCGGAGGCGGTGCTCGCGCAGCTTGCTGTCGAGCAGCGCCAGGGTGAGCTCCGAGCCGACGAGCGGGATGTCCTGCCGCTCGCGGAGGAGGTACGGCGTCGCCCCGATGTGGTCCTCGTGACCGTGGGTGAGCACCAGCGCCTCGACGGTGTCGAGCCGGTCCCGGATCGACGACCAGTCCGGGAGGATCAGGTCGACGCCGGGCTGGTGGTCCTCGGGGAAGAGGACGCCGCAGTCGACGAGCAGCAGCCGACCGGCGTGCTCGAAGGCGGTCATGTTGCGGCCGACTTCGCCGAGGCCGCCGAGCGGCGTGACGCGCAGGCCTCCCTCGACGAGCGCGGCGGGTGCGGACAGCTCGGGGTGCGGGTGACTCACAGGAGACCCGCCTCGGCGAGGCCGGCGCGCAGCGCGGTCACCTCGTCGTCGTCGAGCGGCACCAGTGGCGATCGGACGTTGCGGTTGTCGAGCACGCCGAGCAGCTCGAGCGACGCCTTCGCCGTCGTGGCGCCGTAGTTGGGCACGCCCATCACGGCCTCCATCGCCGGCAGCAGCCGCTGGTACGTCGCGAGCGCGCCGGCCGGGTCACCGGCCAGGAAGGTCTCGATCATCGATGCCAGCTCCTTGCCGGCCGCGTGGCCGACGACGGAGACGAGGCCGCAGGCGCCGTGGGCCAGGAAGCCGAGCGTGTTGATGTCGTCGCCGGAGTAGACGGCGTAGCCCATGCCGGCGAGCTTGGCCGCCCGCGGCATGTCGCCGACGGCGTCCTTGACCGCGACCACCGGCTCCCAGCCGATCATCTCGGCGTAGGACTCCAGCGCGATCTGGCTGCCGGTGCGGCCCGGCACGTCGTAGAGCATGACGGGCAGCTCGGCGACGTCCACGACCTGGCGGAAGTGGTGGAGGATGCCCTTCTGCCCGGGCTTGTTGTAGTAGGGCGTGACGAGCAGGATGCCGTCGGCGCCGCGCTCGCGGGCCTGCCGCGCGAGGTAGGTCGAGGTGGCGGTGTCGTTGGTGCCGACGCCCGCGACGAGCTTGACGTCTGGGCCGACGGCGTCGCGGACCGCCGCGAGGGTCTCGCCGTCCTCCTCCTTGGTGGTGGTCGGCGACTCGCCGGTGGTGCCGGAGACGACGAGGCCGTCGTGGCCGTGGGCGACCAGGTGCTTGGCCACCTTCTGCACCCCGTCCAGGTCGAGGCTCCCGTCGGCGGCGAACGGGGTCGCCATCGCGGTGAGCATGCGGCCGAAGGGCGCAGCGGGGGCAGACGTCATAGGGGTCAGGTTATCGCTCACCCGACGTGCGGCATGACCTCGGTCGCGACGAGTCGCAGGTGGTCGAGGTCGGCGAGGTCGAGGAACTGCAGGTAGACCCGCTCGGCCCCGGCCTCGGCGTACGCCGCCAGCGTCTCGATCGCCTCCTCCGGGGTGCCCGCGACGCCGTTGGCCCGCAGCTCGTCCGCCTCGCGCCCGATGGCGGCGGCTCGGCGCTCGACCTCGGCCTCGTCGGCGCCGACGCAGACGACCAACGCGTTGGACCAGCGCATCGTGGCCGGGTCGCGCTCCTGCCGCTCGCAGGCCTCGCGGACGCGGGCGAACTGGGCGGTCGTCGTCGCGACGTCGACGAACGGCAGGTTGAACTCGTCGGCGTACGTCGCGGCCAGCGCCGGCGTGCGCTTCTTGCCGAGCCCGCCGATGAGGACCGGCGGCTTGGCCTGCGTGGGCTTCGGCAGCCCGGGGCTGTCGGCCACCTGGTAGTGCTCGCCGTCGAAGGAGAAGCCGCCCTCGGTCGCCCAGAGGCCGGTGATGATCGCGAGCTGCTCCTCGAGACGGTCGAACCGCTCCCCCGTGCCCGGGAACGGGATGCCGTACTTCGTGTGCTCCTGCTCGAACCACCCGGCCCCGATGCCGAGCTCGACGCGGCCGCCGCTCATCTGGTCGACGTTCGCGACCGAGATCGCGAGCGGGCCGGGCAGCCGGAAGGTGGCGCTGGTCATCATCGTGCCGAGCCGGATGGTGCTCGTCTCGCGAGCGATGCCGGCCAGCGTGATCCAGGCGTCGCTGGGCCCCGGCAGGCCCTCGGTGCCCATGCCGAGGTAGTGGTCGGACCGGAAGAACGCCCCGAAGCCGAGACGCTCGGCCTCCTGGGCGACCGCGACCAGGTCGTCGTACGCCGCTCCCTGCTGGGGTTCGGTGAAGACGCGCAGCTCCATGACCCCAGCCTGTCAGGTCGACCTACCCAATTTTGCGGGTGGGTGGCCCGCTGGTCCGTCACCGCCCGTGGGGGTGCCTATCGTCACGCAGATAGCCACTTCCGAGTTCTTCACCTCGTTCGTCGGCCGCAGGGAGCTGCTGACCGACGTGCGCGAGCACCTGAGCAGGAACCGGACCGTGACGCTGATCGGGCCGGGCGGCATCGGCAAGACCCGGGTGGCGATCCGGGTCGTCGAGCTCTTCCGGCAGGCCCGGGCCTACCCCGACGGCACCTGGGTGGTCGCGCTCGAGGACCTGACCACCGGCGGGCTCCTGGTCTCGGCGGTCGGGGACGCGGTCGGCCTCCAGATCCCCGACGCCCCGCACGCCGTGACCACGCTGACCGACTTCGTCGCGGACCGGCGGGCGCTGCTGCTCCTCGACAACTGCGAGCACCTCTACCGGGAGGTCGGCGACCTGGTCCAGCGGATGCGCGCGGCGTGCCCCCACCTGTCGGTCCTCGTCACCAGCCGCCGCCCGCTGCTGATCAGCGGCGAGGACGTGGTCACCGTCGCGTCGATGACCACGCCGGGGCGACGGTCGCGGGACGTCGACGACCCGGAGGCGCTGGGCCACTACGAGGCCGTCCAGCTCTTCGTACGTCGCGCCCGGGCGGCGTACTCCCCCTTCACGCTCACCGAGGCCAACGCCGGCGCGGTGGCACGGCTGTGCACCGAGCTCGACGGCAATCCGCTGGCCCTCGAGCTCGCGGCCAGCCGGATCCGCGTCTTCACGCCGCAGGAGATCCTCGAGCGGCTCACCGACCGGTTCGGGGTGCTCAACGCCGGCTTCCAGGACGTGCCGGACCGGCACCGCTCGCTGCTCGCGTGCGTGGAGTGGTCGCACAGCCTCTGCTCCCCGGCCGAGCAGCTGCTCTGGGCGCAGGTCTGGGTCTTCAAGGGCGGCTTCTCCCTGCTCGACGCGGAGAGCGTGTGCACGGCGATCGGGCCGGCGCCCGACGAGGAGGGGCCCCTGGTGGACCTCATCGGGTCGCTGGTCGACCAGTCGGTGCTGGTCGCCGAGGCCGACGCGTCGGGCGGCTCGCGCTACCGGATGCTGGCCGACATCCGCGAGTACGGCCGCGGCGTGGCCCGCTCGTCCGGGACGGAGGCGGGCCTGCGCGAGCGGCACGTGCGGTGGTGCGGAGACCTGGCCGCGCGGTTCCGGGCCACCTGGGCCGGCCCCGACCAGGCCCTCTGGCTGGCCCGGATCGAGACGGAGCGGGCCAACATCCGGGCGGCGCTGCACCACGGCTCGACGACCTCGGGGCTGGTTGAGGCGGCGCTGCTGATCGCCGCCGACCTCGACATGTTCTGGTCCGGGTCGGGTCGGCTGGGCGAGGCGCTCACCTGGTTCGGCGTGCTGCTGGACACCGGCGAGGGCTCCGACCTCGCCCGGGCCCGTGCCGCCGTCGGCGCCGCCCGCTTCGCCGTCCTGGTCGGCGACGGGCCGGCGGCCCGGGACCGGCTCTCGCTCGCCGCCGGGCTCGCGGTCGACGACCCGGCGACCCGCGGACGCGGTCTCATCCCGGCCGCCGTGCTGGCCGTGTGGGACGGCGACGCGACCACGGCCCGGACGAACGCCGACCGGGCCGTCGCGGCGCTCGACGGCACCGACGACCTGAGCGGCCTGATGCTCGCCTACCTGATGAGCGGGGTGGTCCGCTACGCCACCGGCGACCCGCGCGCCGCGGCCGCCAGCTTCGAGGCCTGCATCTCCGTCGCCGCGATCTGCGGGGACGGCTTCCTCCGCGCGTTCGCGCTCAACGGGCTCGGCGACGTCGCCTCGACCCGCCGCGAGCGGAAGCGGGCCGCGGAGCTCTACCGGCAGGCCCTGCGCATCAAGCACGGGCTCGGGGACCGGATGGGCATGGCCGTCGCCCTCGACTCGCTCGGCCGGCTCGCGGCCAGCGAGGGGCGGGGCCGTCGCGCGGCCCTCCTGCTCGGCGCCGCCGAGGGGATCTGGGACACGGTCGGGATGACCCAGACGGGCAACATCCTGACCCACACCCGAGCGCGGGAGCCGGGCATCGAGCCGGCGCGGGCGCTGCTGGGGAAGCGGGACTTCCGCGACCAGTTCCGGCGGGGGTCGCTGATCACGCTCGACCAGGCGGTGGACTTCGCCCTCGACCCCGACCGCGACGACCTGCCGGCCGAGGCGGCGCCCGGGGAGGCAGAGACGCACCCGCTGACCAAGCGCGAGCTCGAGGTCGCCGACCTCGTGGCCGAGGGACTCTCCAACCCGCAGATCGCGGACCGGCTGGTCATCTCGGTGCGGACCGCCCAGGGCCACGTCGAGAACATCCTGCGCAAGCTGGGCTTCAGCTCACGCTCCCTGATCGCGGCCTGGGTGGCCGAACGACGTCAGGTGGATCCTCGGACGTGACCCCGGGCGTGGTCCCGGAGGCTGCGGTCAGCTCCCGTTGACGTCGTCCGCGGCCGCGGCGTACGCCTTCTCGGCCTGCGGGTACGAGCCACCGTCGATCTTGTAGTGGACGTACGCGGTCGGGTCCTGCTTGTCGCGGTTGAACTGGATCGCCAGCGAGATGTCGTTGGCGCTCATGCCGGCCCGGACGCCGTTGTAGAACGTCGCGGCCGCCGCGTCGCCGTGCTCGAGCGAGAAGCCGAACTCACCGAGCGCCTTGGTCGGGCTGCCCCAGCCGAGGTACGTCGCGTTGGCGTCGAGGTGGTCGGAGAAGCTGCTGAAGAGCTTCGTGGCGGTCGTGGTCGCGCTGCCGTTGGTGGTCACGTAGGGGTCCCACGCGACCACGTCGGGTGCGAAGTCGAAGCCCGCCATGACCTGGTCGATCACGGAGAAGTTGCTCGAGAAGCCGCCGACCCAGTAGACGAGCTTCACGTCGGGCGCCACGGCGGCGGCGCGCGCGGCGAAGACGTTCCACGCCTTCGCGTAGGTCGCCGGGTCCCGGTCGCTGGAGTTGGTCAGCACGTTCTGCGCGCGCTTGACCTCCCACTCGTGGGTGAAGGACACGTAGACGGTCGCGCCGCTGGCCTTGCCGGCCGCGGCGATCTTCTGCGCGGACTTCAGGTCGCGGTCGACCCAGTTGGTGATCGTGCTGGCGTCCCGGTTGGCGATCAGGCCGATCTGGCCCGGCGTCGACTTGGTGTCGAAGTCGAGGAAGACGTCGGTGCCGCGCTGCACCCGGGCGGTCTCGTAGGACTCGTTCGGGGCCTGCGTCGTGTAGTACGAGCTGGTCACCGCCGGCGCCTCGCCGTACGTGCTCTGGTAGCTGGCGTCCGGGGCCTCGCTGGGGTTGCCGCGGTACATGCCCAGCGCCGCGCCGGTCTGCTGGACCGGGGTGGACGGGGTGCTCGGCGTCGTGGGCGTCGTGGGGGTGGTCGGGTCGGTCGGGTCGGTCGGGGTGGTCGGGTCGGTCGGCGTCGTCGCGGACGTGTCGACCGTGACCGACTTCTTGACCGAGGTGGTCGCACCCTTGTTGTCGGTGACCTTGAGGCGCACCGAGAAGGTGCCGGCCTCGTCGTAGGTGTGCTCGGCCTTGCGGCCCTTCGCCTTGGTGCCGTCGCCGAAGGTCCAGGCGTACGACGCGATGGTGCCGTCGGCGTCCTTCGAGGCGGAGGCGTCCACGGCGGCGGTGAGGTCGTCGCGGGTCGTGGTGAACGTGGCCTTCGGCGCCGCGTTCCGCTTCTTCTTCTTGTGCTTCGCGGCGGCCGTGCTCGAGGCGGGGGCGGTCGCGGCGTCAGCGAGGGTCGGGAGGACGCCGCCCGCGAGGGCGGCGGTGGTCGCGAGGCTGGCCGTGAGGAGGGCCGCGCGGCGTGCGTTGATGCGGGTCATGAGGAGTCTGGTGATCCTGCCGTCGGGGGTACGGACGCGCGACCCGGCCACAGGGCACGGGTCGCGATGGGACCCAGATTGCCGACCGATCACGTCCGTTTACATCGGCCGGGTGGCGGGTGTCCTTACCCATTTCCGGGTACGGGTCGGCCTACGGGTATCGGACCTGATCCGTCCGAAGTGTGAGTCGCCTCACAGGCGCTCGGCGGCGCGGACCAGGAAGACCCGCTCGTACCCCTCGTGCTGCTCGCGTGCCGTCTCCAGCCAGTCCGCGGCGGCGTACGCCGGGAAGAACGCGTCACCGGACGGCTCGAGGTCGACCCGGGAGAGGACCATCTCGTCGGCCCGCGGGAGCAGGGCGGCGTACACCTCTCCCCCGCCGGCGACCATCAGCTGGCCGGGGAGCTCCGCGGCGAGCGTCAGCGCCTCCTCGACCGAGTGGGCGACCAGCACCCCGTCGGCGGACCAGGCCGGGTCGCGGGTCAGCACGATCGTGGTGCGGCCGGGCAGCGGGCGACCGATCGACTCGTAGGTCGTGCGCCCCATCAGCAGGGTGTGGCCGAGCGTGAGCTCCTTGAAGAGTGCCTGCTCGCCCGGGACCTTCCAGGGGATGTCGGGGCCGTCACCGATGACGCCGTTGCGGGCGACGGCCGCCACCAGGACGACCCGCTTCATACCGCGATCGGCGCCTTGATGCCCGGGTGCGGGTCGTAGCCCTCGACGGCGATGTGCTCGAGGTCGAAGGCGTCGAGCTCGGTCACCGACGGGTCGAGCACCAGCGTCGGCAGCGGGCGCGGCTCGCGGGTGAGCTGGAGCTGCGCCTGGTCGAGGTGGTTGAGGTAGAGGTGCGCGTCCCCGAGCGTGTGCACGAAGTCGCCGACCTCGAGGCCGGTCACCTGGGCGACCATGTGGGTGAGCAGGGCGTAGGACGCGATGTTGAACGGCACGCCGAGGAACACGTCGGCCGAGCGCTGGTAGAGCTGGCAGCTCAGCCGGCCGTCGGCGACGTAGAACTGGAAGAACGCGTGGCACGGCGCGAGCGCCATGTCGGGGATGTCGGCGACGTTCCAGGCCGAGACGATGAGCCGGCGGGAGTCGGGATTGGCGCGGATGTCGGCGACGACCTGCTTGATCTGGTCGATGTGCCGCCCGTCCGGGGTCGGCCAGGAGCGCCACTGGTAGCCGTAGACCGGGCCGAGGTCGCCGTTGTCGTCCGCCCACTCGTCCCAGATGGTGATGCCGCGGTCCTGCAGCCACTTCACGTTGGTGTCACCGCGCAGGAACCACAGCAGCTCGCCGAAGACCGAGCGGGTGTGGATCTTCTTCGTGGTCACCAGCGGGAAGCCGGCCGACAGGTCGAAGCGCATCTGGTGGCCGAAGACCGAGCGGGTGCCGGTGCCGGTGCGGTCGCCCTTCTCGACACCCTCGTCGAGGATCCGCTGGAGGAGGTCGAGGTACTGCTGCACGCCCCGAGCCTAGACCTCAGAGGGCGACGGTCCCGGCAATCGTCGTGCGCGTCTCACCACCGACCCAGACCTCGCCGTCGACGAGCGCGACCTGCACCCGGCCGGCCCGCTGGAGGACCGTGCCCTGGGCGGCGACGTACGACGCGGGCAGGGTGGTGCCGGCCAGCCACTGCCCCAGACCGGCGTTGAGGGAGCCGGTGACCGGGTCCTCCGGGATGCCGAACTGCGGGCAGAACGCCCGGACCTCGACGTCGGCGGGCCCGCCTGCGGGGTGCGCGCCGACGACGCCGATCTTGAGGTCGCCGAAGAGCGACCAGTCGGGGCGCAGCCCGAGGACCGTCTCGGCGTCGCGAAGCAGCACGCCGACCCAGCCCGGGCCGTTGTCGATCCAGGCGCTGTCGAGGAGGTCGCCGCGGGCGACGCCGAGGGCCGCGGCGATGGCGGCGAGGTCCTCCTCGGACACCGCGCCCGACCGCATCAGCGGCGGCGCCTGGAAGGAGAGGCCGCCCTGCCCGTCCGAGGCGCGACGAATGGTCACCAACCCCGCGCCGCACTCCTGGACCACGTCCGTGCCGCGCGGGTGGCCGCCCGCCTCGAGCCACGCGTGCGCGCTGCCGAGGGTCGGGTGCCCGGCGAAGGGCAGCTCGTCGCCAGGGGTGAAGATCCGCAGCCGGTAGTCGGCGGCCGGGTCGGTCGGGGTGAGCAGGAACGTCGTCTCCGACAGGTTCGTCCAGCGCGCGAAGGCCGCCATCTCCTCGTCGGTGACGCCGTCGGCGTCGTGCACCACGGCGACCGGGTTGCCGCGCAGCGGCTCGCTGGAGAAGACGTCGACCTGGCTGAAGCGCATGGGTCGCACGCTAGCGACACCGCCGGCTCAGTGCGCCAGGAGCGGCTCCCCGCCACCCAGCTGGACGACGGCGGCGTCGGTGCACCGGCCGTTGATGGAACAGGTACGCAGCAGCCCGCGGGGCTCGTAGGTGCCGTCGCCGGCAGCCGTCTCCAGGTCGTCGACCTCGGCGACGAGGTACACGACCGAGCTGCCGTTGCCGAAGGCCGCGTCGAGCGCCACCTCGTTCGGTCCGAGCCCGGTCGGCACCCGGCTCCCGGACCGGACGTTGTAGAGCAGCGGCCGGAACGCCCCGAGCGGGAAGTCGCCCCCCGGCTGCCGGGTGACCACGTAGACGCCCCCGTTGGAGAGCTCCGCCCCGAGTCCCGGCCGCCGGTACTCGACGCTGAAGAAGGGCTGCACCAGGTCGATCCGCGTGCCGACCTGGTAGGCCCGGGTGGCCGCGGCGATGTCGAGGAGCTGGAGCGGCGGCTGGCTGACGATCGACTGGTCGGACGGCTTCCAGCCGAAGGTCCGGCCGTCCAGCCGGTAGTAGACGGTGTCCTGGTCGATCGCGATGGGAAGCGCTCCGCGGGGCGGCGCTCCGGGAGGCGAGGCGATCGTGTCCGAGGAGACGTCGGCGGCGACCAGTCCGGCGTCGCTGTCCACCCACGCGACCAGCCCGCTCGCCCGCGACCCGACCAGCGAGCCGCCGGGGTCCAGGTGTCCGAGCAGCCGCCGGTGGCCGTCCGCGTCGACGAAGGCCACCACGCCGCCGGTGTCGGCGTAGACCGCGCCGCCCGCCACGTCGACGAGGTCGGTCAGGTGCGGCAGCTCGAGGCTGGCCGCCTGGAGGTGGAGGACGCCGTCGGCGAACCACGCGAGGTCGACCGGGTTGGGGGTCCGGGTGACCGGCACCGCCGCGAGCCCGCCGCCGTCGGTGTCCTCGTGCCTCGGCCTGGTGTCCAGCCAGGTGATCAGCCCGATCCCCACGGCCGCCGCGGCGATGACGCCGACGACCAGGCGTACCCGGCGACGCCGGGCCTCGCCTGCGCCGGCGACGATCGCGTCGTACGGCGCGGCCGGCACCTCGATCTCCTCGCCCGCGAGCCGGAAGGCGTCGTCGGAGGTGAGGCTGCGGCTCTCCAGCCCCGCGGCCTCGGCGACGCCGGTCAGGTCGAGCTGGGCGCGGGCCCGGATGCCGCGGCCGGCGACCTCGGCCACGCTGATCCCCAGCAGCTCGGCGACCTGGACCTCGTCGAAGCCGGTGACCCGGGCCAGCACCAGCACCTCGCGGGCCTCGGGACCGATCCGGACGAGCTCGGTCGTGAGGGCGGCGAGCACGCTGCCCGGGTCGCCGGACGACACCGGGCGCGCGGCCGCGTCCGGGTGGCCGAGGCCGTGCTGGACCTCGGTGAAGACCTGGGTGTCCAGGTCGTCCTCGCTGCACAGCCGTCGCCACGCCGCGTAGCACCGCACGAACCCGCCCCGGACCCGGTCCTCCGCGACCGGCTGCGGCTGTCCCAGCAGCACCAGGGTCCGCACCAGCACCGGCCAGCGAGCGGCGAGGTAGGCCGCGAAGTCGGTGTCGTCCCTGGTCACGGCCGGCGGCCGCTCTAGGGGTGCAGCGACATCGGCCCGTAGACGAGCCGGTCGTGCTCGAACAACGTGACCGCGTCGACCCCCTCGGCGGCCAGGTCGGACCAGGTTTCCCCGACCCACGACTCCGCGTCGGCCTGGCTGGCGAAGCGCTGCCCGGCCAGCTCCCCGACCACGTCGACCTCGACCCCGGCGGAGTTCTCCAGTCGCCACGACCACGGCCGCTCGGCCGGGGTCGGCGGGCGGAAGGTGGGAGGTTGCTCGGGGAGGTTCACGGTCTAGAAGGTAGTCGGAGTGCCTCGGCCGTCGCGAGCGTCGCCTCCGGTGCGTGCCTGGCAAGGCGGAGGAGGGAGGCGGGACGGAGTCCCGGCGACTGACGACGACGACGTCCAGGTGCGTGCCGGAGCGGCGCGCAGCAGGCCATGGGCGCTCCGACTGCCTTCCTAGGACTCTCGCACGGACGGGTCCACGAACGGTGGCTTCGTGAGCTGGAAGATCTCGCGTCGACCCCGGATGTCGACGCCGACCTCGGCGTCGGCCGCCACGAAGGACGGCACGAGCGCGAGCCCGATGCCCTTGCGCAGCGTCGGCGAGAACGTGCCCGAGGTGACCTCGCCGAGCAGGACGTCGGGGGTCAGGCTGACGCTCATGTGCGGGCGCGGGATGCCGCGTCCCGTCGCGACCAGGCCGCGCAGCACCCGGGCGGGACCCTCCTCGCGCTCGGCGACGAGGACGTCGCGGCCCCAGAAGGCGTCCTTGCCCCAGCCGACGGCCCAGCCGAGCCGCGCCTGGACCGGCGTGACGTCGAGCGAGATGTCCTGGCCGTGCAGAGGGTAGCCCATCTCGGTGCGCAGCGTGTCGCGGGCGCCGAGGCCGCACGGGAGGATGCCGTACTGCTCCCCCGCCGCCAGGATCGCGTCCCACAGCGCGCCGGCGACCGCGACCGGAGCGACCAGCTCGTAGCCGCGCTCACCGGTGTAGCCGGTGCGGCAGACGACGACCGTCTCCCCGTCGTACGGCGCTTCCGCGAACGACATGTAGTCGTGACCGGTCGGCAGGCCGAGCGCGTCGAGGACCTCGTCGGACCTCGTGCCCTGCACGGCGAGCACCGCGAAGTCGCGGTGCCGGTCGGTGACCGTCACCCCGTCGGGGGCGCCGGCCGCGAGCCGGCGGACGACCTCGGCGGTGTTGGCGGCGTTGGGGATCAGGAAGACCCGGTCCTCGTCGTACAGGTAGGCGATCAGGTCGTCGACGACGCCGCCGGTCGCCTCGTCGCAGCACAGCGTGTACTGCGCCTGACCCGGCCCGATCCGGCCGAGGTCGTTGGTGAGCGTGCGGTTGACGTACGCCGCGGCGCCGGGTCCCTCGACCACGGCCTTGCCGAGGTGGCTGACGTCGAAGACGCCGACCGACTCGCGGACCGCGGTGTGCTCCTTGACCACGCCGGAGGGGTACTCCAGCGGCATCTCCCAGCCGCCGAACTCGGCGAGCTTCGCGCCGAGTGCGTGGTGCCGGTCGGCGAGGGGTGACTGGAGGAGCTCGGCCATAGCGGGAACCTATCCCAGCCCGACTATCCTGCCCCGGTGACCTCGTACACCCTGCGCAGCGCCAGTCCCGCCAAGACCCGATGCGACGCCGTGGTCGTGGGGGTGCTGCAGACCTCCGACGGTCCGGAGCTCGCACCGGGAGGCGAGGACGTCGCGAAGGCCTACGGCCGCAAGCTGCGCCCGCTGCTCTCGACCCTCGGCGTGACCGGCAAGTCCGGCGACGTGGTGAAGGTCCCCACGACCGGCACCCTCTCCTCGCCGCTGCTCGTGCTGGTCGGCCTCGGCAGGCAGGTCACCCCGTCCGCCGTACGCCGCGCCGCGGGCGTGGCCGCCCGGACCGTCGCCAACGCCGCGTCGGTGGCGATCGCGCTGCCCGCCGACGGACCCGACCAGGTCCGCGCCGCGACCGAGGGCTTCCTGCTCGGCGGCTACACCTTCACGACGTACAAGTCCGGCGCGGCCAAGAAGGACGCGGACAAGAAGGCGCCCGGCGAGGTGGTCGTGCTCAGCGGCACCGCCCGCCGCAAGGACACGATCGCCGCCTTCGAGGCCGCCCAGGTCGTGGCCCGCGCCGTCGCCACCACCCGCGACTGGGTCAACACGCCTCCCGGCGACCTGCGGCCGCCGGCCTTCGCCGATGCCGTCGTGGCCGCGACCAAGGAGGTCACCAAGGGCCGCGGCGCGCCGAAGATCGGCATCACCGTCCACGACGAGAAGCAGCTCGCCGAGCTCGGCTGCGGCGGCATCCTCGGCGTCGGCCTCGGCTCGGACGCGCCCCCGCGACTCGTCGAGCTCACCTACGCGCCGAAGGGCGCCACCAAGCACGTCGCCCTGGTCGGCAAGGGCATCACCTTCGACTCCGGCGGCCTGTCCATCAAGCCGGCCCAGAGCATGCACGAGATGAAGTCCGACATGGCCGGCGCCGCAGCGGTCGTCCAGGCCACGCTCGCGATCGCCGAGCTCGGGCTGCCGGTCAAGGTCAGCACCTTCGTCCCGATGGCCGAGAACATGGTGTCCGGCACTGCCATGCGCCCCGGCGACATCCTCACCATGTACGGCGGCACCACGGTCGAGGTGCTCAACACCGACGCCGAGGGCCGGCTGATCCTCGGCGACGCGCTGGTCCGGGCGACCGAGAAGAAGCCCGACGTGATCATCGACGTCGCCACCCTGACCGGCCACATGGTCGTCGCGCTCGGTGACCGGGTCAGCGGCGTGATGGGGTCGACCGACATCGTCGACGCGGTCGTCGCCACCGCCGACGCGGCCGGCGAGGAGATGTGGCCGATGCCGATCCCCGAGTCGATGGTCGAGCGCGTGCACAGCAGCAAGATCGCCGACCTCGCCCAGCACGACTGGATCCGCTGGGGCGGCGGGCTCTACGCCGGCGCGTTCCTGCGCGAGTTCACCGGCGGGCTGCCGTGGGCGCACCTCGACATCGCCGGGCCGTCCTTCAACTCCGGCGGCCCGTGGGGCCATGTGACCCCCGGCGGCACCGGCGTCGCCGTGTCGACGTTGGTCGACTACGTGCGATCGCTGGCCTGAGCCTGACCTACAGGCCGCCCTCGAGCTTCTTGCGGCGGTTGTAGTCGCGCATCCGCTGCGGGACGCCGACCACCGCGGCGTCGTACGACGGGATCTGCTGCTTGTTGCAGAACTCGTGCGCCCACTTGGCCGACGGCACCCGGCGCCGGGTCCACTCGCCGTCGTGCGCGACCAGCAGCAGCGTCACGTCGCTGACCGCGGTGCGCGGCTCGACGAACCCCTCGACGCCGCGCCGCTCGGCGACCCAGGCGAAGAGGTGGTCGAGGTCGAGCGAGTCGGCGGCGCGCACCCGGGTCGAGCCGGTGCGGGCGGCGTTCCGCGCGGGCGCGCTCGTCTTCGGCCCACGCCGGAACCGGTCCATCCATGCCATGGGGACAAGTGTGCCGTGCCCACCCACGACCCCGCCGGAGGTTGGGCTACTGACCCGTAGGAGGCCGGTGTGGACACGTTGCGCCGAAGTGGAAGGATGGGGCCGTGGCCGATCCCGACTTCGACGTGCTCATCCTCGGTGCCGGCTCCGGCGGCTACGCCTGTGCCCTCCGGGCCGCCCAGCTCGGCCTCAAGGTCGGGCTGGTGGAGAAAGGCAAGCTCGGCGGCACCTGCCTGCACGTGGGCTGCATCCCGACCAAGGCGCTGCTGCACGCCGCGGAGGTCGCCGACCAGACCCGCGAGGCCCCCTCGTTCGGCGTCCAGGCGACGCTCGAGGGCATCGACGTCCCGGCCGTCAACGCCTACAAGGACGGCGTCGTCTCGCGGCTCTTCAAGGGCCTCGCCGGCCTGATCAAGGGCCGCGGCATCACGGTCATCGAGGGCGCCGGCCGGCTCACCGGACCGCGTGAGGTGACCGTCGACGGCACCGCCTACACCGGCAGGCACGTCGTGCTCGCCTCCGGTTCCTACTCCCGCTCGCTGCCCGGCCTCGAGATCGACGGCGAGCGCGTCATCACCTCCGAGCACGCGCTCCGGCTCGACCGGGTGCCCGCGTCGGTGGTGGTGCTCGGCGGCGGCGTGATCGGCTGCGAGTTCGCCAGCGTGTGGCGCAGCTTCGGCGCCGACGTCACCATCGTCGAGGCGCTGCCCCGGCTCGTCCCGGCCGAGGACGAGGCGTCCTCGAAGGCGCTCGAGCGGGCCTTCCGCAAGCGCGGCATCGTCTTCCGCACCGCCACGCCCTTCCAGAGCGTGAAGGCCACCGACACCGGTGTGGCCGTGACCGTCGAGGGTGGCGACGTGATCGAGGCCGAGCTGCTGCTCGTCGCCGTCGGCCGCGGCCCGGTCACCGAGGGGCTCGGGTACGACGAGCAGGGCGTCGCGATGGACCGCGGCTTCGTCACCACCGACGAGCGGTGCCGCACCAACCTCGACGGCGTCTACGCCGTCGGCGACATCGTCCCCGGGCTGCAGCTGGCCCACCGCGGCTTCCAGCAGGGCATCTTCGTCGCCGAGGACATCGCCGGGCTCGCGCCGCAGCCGATCGACGAGGCCGGCATCCCGCGGGTCACCTACTCCCACCCCGAGGTCGCCTCCGTCGGCCTGACCGAGGCGGCCGCGGCGTCGACGTACGGCGCCGACGGGATCGAGTGCATCACCTACGACCTGGGCGGCAACGGCAAGAGCCAGATCCTCAAGACCCAGGGCTTCGTGAAGCTCGTCCGGCGTACCGACGGTCCCGTCGTCGGGGTCCACCTGGTCGGCGACCGGGTCGGCGAGCTGATCGGCGAGGCGCAGCTCATCTACGGGTGGGAGGCGTACGCCGAGGACGTCGCCCCGCTCGTGCACGCCCACCCCACCCAGAACGAGGCTCTCGGCGAGGCGCACCTCGCGCTCGCCGGCAAGCCGCTGCACGCCCACTCCTGATACACCTGAACCAGACCGCACCCGAAGCGAAGGAAGTCCATGGCCACCGAAGTCAACCTCCCGGCACTCGGCGAGTCCGTCACCGAAGGCACCGTCACCCGCTGGCTCAAGCAGGTCGGCGACACGGTGGCGGTCGACGAGCCGCTCCTGGAGGTCTCCACCGACAAGGTCGACACCGAGATCCCCTCCCCCGTGGCGGGCACCCTCCTGGAGATCAAGGCCAACGAGGACGACACCGTCGAGGTGGGCGCGGTCCTGGCCGTGATCGGTGACGAGGGCGAGTCGAGCGGCGGTGGCGAGGCTGCCGCCGAGCCCGAGCCCGAGCCGGAGCCCGAGCCGGAGGAGGAGAAGGCCGAGGAGCCCGCGGCCGCCGAGGAGCCTGCCCCCGCGGCCGAGGAGGCCGAGAAGCCGGCCGCCGAGGCGAAGCCGTCCGGCGGGTCCGGTACGCCGGTCACCCTGCCCGCGCTGGGCGAGTCGGTGACCGAGGGCACCGTCACCCGCTGGCTGAAGTCGGTCGGCGACGACGTCGCGGTCGACGAGCCGCTGCTCGAGGTCTCCACCGACAAGGTCGACACCGAGATCCCCTCCCCCGTGGCGGGCACCCTCCTCGAGATCAAGGTCGAGGAGGACGAGACCGTCGAGGTCGGTGCCGAGCTCGCCGTCATCGGCGACCAGGGCGCCGCGCCGGCCCCCGCTGCGCCGCAGGAGAAGGCCCCCGAGCCGGAGCCCGAGCCCGAGCCGGAGCCCGAGCCCGAGCCCGAGCCCGAGCCGGAGCCCGAGCCGGAGCCCGCTCCGCCGGCCGAGGAGAAGAAGCCCGAGCCGACGCCCGCGCCGGCCGCACCCGCGGCTGCGCCCGCCGCCCCCGCTGCGGCCTCCGGCGACGAGGGTCCCGGCTACGTGACCCCGCTGGTCCGCAAGCTGGCGACCCAGCACGGCGTGGACCTGGCGTCGGTGACCGGCAGCGGTGTCGGTGGCCGGATCCGCAAGCAGGACGTCCTCGACGCGGCGCGCTCGCAGCAGGCGGCCCCGGCCGCTGCTGCCGCCCCGGCGGCCCCGGCCGCGGCGACCTCCACCGCCCCGGCGCCGGTGACCCCGTCGCCGCTGCGCGGCAAGACCGAGAAGATCTCGCGGCTGCGCAAGATCATCGCCGAGCGGATGCGCGAGTCGCTGCAGACCAGCGCGCAGCTCACCCAGGTCGTCGAGGTGGACGTCACCAAGATCGCCCGCCTCCGCGAGTCGGTGAAGGACGACTTCTTCGCCCGCGAGGGCGCGAAGCTGACCTACCTGCCGTTCTTCGCCAAGGCCGCGATCGACGCGCTCAAGCAGCACCCCGCGCTCAACGCCACGATCGACATGGAGGCCGGCGAGGTCACCTACTTCGACCGCGAGCACGTCGCCTTCGCCGTCGACACCGAGAAGGGCCTGCTCACCCCGGTGGTCAAGGACGCCGGCGATCTGTCGGTGGCCGGGCTCGCGAAGAAGATCGCCGACGTCGCCGAGCGCACCCGCACCAACAAGATCGGCCCGGACGAGCTCTCGGGCGGCACCTTCACGATCACCAACCTGGGCAGCTTCGGGGCGCTCTTCGACACCCCGATCATCAACAAGCCCCAGGTCGCGATCCTCGGCCCCGGTGCCGTGGTGAAGCGTCCCGTGGTCATCGACGACCCGAACCTCGGCGAGACCATCGCCGTGCGCTACATGGTCTACCTGGCCCTCACCTACGACCACCAGCTGGTCGACGGCGCCGACGCCGGCCGCTTCCTGCGTGAGGTCAAGCAGCGCCTGGAGGCCGGTCAGTTCGAGGTCTGATCCCCGCCGTACGCCGAACCGGCGCCGACTCGCCCACGGGTGGGTCGGCGCCGGTCCTGCATTTCGGGCGGGCCTCGCCCGGACCTCGGGGGCACTCCTGGCACCTCGGGGGCGTTGCAACACCCCCGAGGTGCCGGAATCCCCGGTCCACCGGGTATCCATGCAACCGGCACCCGGCCGGCCCACCCACGCCCGTGACAGGGTGGGCCCATGAGCGCGAAGACGGTCGTGATCGGCGGGGCGTCGGGGTTCCTGGGGCGCCACCTGGCGCAGGAGCTGATCGGGCGCGGCCACAGCGTGGTGGCGCTGACCCGGCGGCCCACGTCGTCGCCGGACGAGTCGACCTGGGACCCGTACGCCGGGGTCTACGACCGCGACGTGATCGAGGGCGCCGACGTCGTCGTCAACCTCGCCGGCGCACCGACCGTCGGCAACCCCCACTCGCCGAGATGGGCGCGCGAGCTGCGCGAGAGCCGGGTGACCACCACCGGGGTGCTCGCGCAGGCGGTCGCGGACAGCGAGCGCCGGCCCGCGTTCCTCGCGGGCAACGCCCTCGCCTGGTACGGCGACCACGGTGACGACCCGGTCACCGAGGAGTCGGAGAGCCGCGGCGACAGCTTCATGACCGGCGTCTGCCGCGAGTGGCAGGACGCCGCGCAGCCGGCGGTCGACGCCGACGCCCGGGTCTGCTTCCTGCGGACCTCCGTGGTCATGGATCGCGACAGCTCCCCCCTCAAGCAGCTGCGCCTGCTCACCCGGCTCGGCCTCGGCGCCCGCCTCGGCGACGGCCGGCAGCGGATGGCGATGGTCAGCCTCCGCGACTGGGTCGGCGGGGTCGTCCACCTCGTCGAGCACGACGACGTCAGCGGGCCGGTCAACCTCTGCAGCCCGCAGACGCCCACCAACGCCGAGTTCACCGACGCGCTCGCCCGGGCGCTGGACCGCAAGGCGTTCCTGGTCGCGCCGGCCTTCGCGATCCGTCTCGGCGCCGGCAAGATCGCGGGCGAGGTCCTCGGCTCGGTCGATCTGCGGCCTACCGTGCTCGAGGGCGCGGACTACGCCTTCCACGACCGCACCGTCCACGAGGTCGTGCGGGCGGCTCTCAGCTGACGGCGCTGGCGACGGAGGCGACCAGCCACTCCCCCGACACCCGCCGCAGCACCAGCGTGTGCGCGGTCGGCCGGTCGGCAGGCAGCGCGTCCCCACTGGGTACGACGGACCCGACCACCACTCGGTCCACGACGTCGACCACGAAGCGCTCGCGCGTCCGCGAGCGCACCGACACCGACAGCAGCTGCGTCTGCATCCCCTCGACCCGCAGCCCTCGCGCCCGCCAGGCCCGCAGCATCGCCACATCCGCCCGCCCGGCCGCCGACCCGGGCAGGTAGAGCGCCCGGAGACCGGCCACGTCGCCCGCCGACCAGGCCGCCGACCGGCGTACGTCCCACGCGTGCAGCACGTCCGCGGCGGCCACCTCCGGCCGGGTCGCCGGGGTCGGGTCGAGGAGCAGCGCGAGGGCGAGCAGCAGGTGCATGACCTGGTCCTACCCGCCCCGGAGCGGCACCGCTCGGCTGTCCACAGGCGCTGCCACACTGGCCCGGTGCCGAGCCGCCGCGCCCTCCTCCTCGGCGGCGCCGGCGTGGTCGTGGCCGGTGCCGTCGGAGCGGCCACCGGCGTCGAGCAGGGCTGGCTGCCGGGCCGACCCTGGGCGCAGGCCCACCTCGGCCTCAACGGCGACGACGGCGTGATCCCCGCGGACGTCGAGCCGGTGCTCGGGCTCACGAGGAGCTTCCGGTCCGAGGCGATGGCCGGCGCCCGGGTCCCCTACACGCTGCTCCAGCCCTTCAGCCGGCGACCGCTGCCGGTCGTCGTCGCCCTGCACGGCCTCGGCCAGCACCACGACACCGTGGTCGGGGAGCTCGGTCTCGGCGCCTACCTCGCCCAGGCGATCCAGGACGGGGTCCGGCCGTTCGCGATCGCGGTCCCGGAGGGCGGCACCTCCTACTGGCACCCGCACGGCGAGGGCGACACCGGCGACATGGTCACCGACGACCTGCTCCCCGAGCTCGCCCGCCGTGGCCTCGACGTGTCGCGGGTCGGCCTGATGGGCTGGTCGATGGGTGGGTACGGCGCGCTCCGCCTGGGCGGCGTCCTCGGACCCGACCGAGTCGCCGCCGTGGTCGCCGCCAGCCCGGCGATCTGGACCGACCCCGCCGACGCGTCCTCGTCCGGCTTCGCCAGCGCGGAGGAGTACGAGCACTACACCGTGGTCGGCCACCAGGACGACCTCGACGGCATCGCCGTCCGCGTCGACGTCGGGACCGGCGACCCGTTCTACCGCGACGTGCAGGACTACGTGGAGGCCTTCCCGGCGGGCGCCGACGTCACCAGCACCTTCGAGCCGGGCGCCCACGACGCCGGCTACTGGCGCCGCATGCTGCCCGCCGAGCTCGACTTCCTCGGCCGCGGCGTAGGCTCGCAGGCGTGATCTTCCAGGACGCCGGCCTCGTCGACTACCTGGCCGCGTGGGACCTCCAGCGCGAGGTCCACGAGCGCGTGGCCGACGGCGCGCAGCAGGACACCGTGCTGCTGCTGGAGCACCCACCGGTCTTCACCGCCGGCAAGCGCACCGAGCCCTTCGAGCGCCCGGCCGACCCCGGCGGCGCGCCGGTCATCGACGTCGACCGCGGCGGCAAGATCACCTTCCACGGCCCCGGCCAGCTGGTCGGCTACCCGATCGTCACGCTGCCCGACCACGTCAAGGTCGTCGACTACGTGCGCCGGGTCGAGGAGGCGCTCATCCACGTCTGCACCGACCTGGGCGTCACCACCGCCCGCGTCCCCGGCCGCAGCGGTGTCTGGCTGCGGGCCGACGAGCGCGGTCCCGAGCGGAAGATCGCCGCGATCGGCATCCGGGTCAGCCGCGGGGTCACCATGCACGGCTTCGCGATCAACTGCGACGTCGACATGAGCTGGTACGACCGGTTCGTCCCCTGCGGCATCGCCGACGCGGGCGTCACCTCGCTGAGCCGCGAGCTCGGCCGCGACGTCACGGTCGCCGAGGTCACGCCGTACGTCGAGCGCCACCTGCGCGACTACCTCGCCTGGGCGCCGTACGACGCCACGCCCGACTACGACGCCCGGCCCGACCCGGCCAAGCAGCCCCGGATCGAGCTGCTGACCCCGGCCCGACCCTGATTCCACCCTGAGGGGCGGCGCGTTCTGCGCCGCCCTCAACCTTTCTCCTGCTTGGGTCGTCTGACGTACCGATCGGGAGGACGCCCATGCCAGAGCTGGTCATCGAGACCACGGGGCTCCGCAAGGAGTTCAGCACCCGCCGGGGACGGCGCATCGCCGTCGACCAGCTCGACCTGGCGGTGCCGGCCGGCGGCGTGCACGGCTTCCTCGGGCCGAACGGCTCGGGCAAGACCACCACGATCCGGATGCTGCTCGGGCTGGCCCGCGCGACCGCCGGCGAGATGCGGCTCTTCGGCGAGCCGGTGCCGCACCGCCTGCCGAGCGTCATCGGCCGGATCGGCGCGGTCGTGGAGAGCCCGAAGTTCTCGCCCCACTTCAGTGGCCGGCAGAACCTCACCCTGCTCGCCCGCTCGATCGGCGCCCCCACCACCGCCGTCGACGCGGCGGTCGACACCGTCGGCCTGACCGGCCGCGACAAGGACCGCTTCAAGTCCTACTCCCTCGGCATGAAGCAGCGGCTCGCGATCGCGGCGACCCTGCTCAAGGAGCCGCAGCTGCTGATCCTCGACGAGCCGACCAACGGGCTCGACCCGGCCGGCATCCGCGAGATCCGCGAGACGATCCGCGGCCTCGGGGAGTCCGGCGTGACCGTGCTGCTCAGCTCGCACATCCTGGCCGAGGTCCAGCAGGTCTGCACCTCCGCCACGATCATCGGCCGCGGCCGGATGCTCGCCTCGGGCCCGGTCGACGAGCTCGTCGGCACCAGCACGGCCTACCGCGTCGCCGCGCCCGACCCCGACGCCGCCTCCCGGGTGCTCACCGAGGCCGGCTTCACGGTCCGCGACGGACTCCTCGTCGAGACGTCCGACCCCGCCGCGGTCACCCGCGCCCTCGGCGGCGCCGGCATCTGGCTCACCGAGCTCACGCCCGTACGCCGCGACCTCGAGTCGGTCTTCCTCGAGCTCACCTCCGGCACGGAGATGGGAGCGAGCGAGTGATCCGCCTCCTCGGGGTCGAGCTGACCCGCCTGCGCTGGCGGCGCGCCGTCGTGGCGCTGCTAGTCCTCGCGATCGTCGTCCCCGCGCTCATCGCCGCCTCCCGGATCTGGGCCACCCGGCCGGTCTCCCAGGACGAGCTCGACACGGTCGCCCGGCAGAACGCCGGCCAGATCGCTCAGTGCGTCAAGCACCCGAACCGGTACGGCGTCCGCGGGCCCGACGCCATGGCCGAGCAGCGCTGCACCGACACGATCGTCGGCTGGTACACCGGCCGCGAGCGGATGAGCTTCCTCAGCGAGCGCCTCGGCGGTTCCGGGATGGGCGTCGTCGCCGTGCTGACCGCGCTCCTGCTGCTCGCCGCGACGACGTTCGTCGGGCACGACTGGAACAGCGGCTCGATGAGCAACCAGCTCCTCTTCGAGCCACGCCGCGGCCGGATCTGGGCGGCCAAGGCGATCGCGGTCACCCTGGTCGCGGGCGTGCTCGCGGTGATCGTGAGCACGGCGTACTGGCTCGGCATCTGGGCGACCATCTCGGTGCGCGACCTGCCGACGGCGCCGGGCGCCCTCGGCGACTCGCTCGCCTACGGGCTGCGCGGGGCCGGCTACGCGACCGCGGCGACCCTCGGCGGCTACGCGCTGACCATGCTCTTCCGCAGCACGGTCGCGACCATCGGCGTGCTCTTCGGGGTCGTGGTCGCCGGCGGCATCGTGATCGCCGCGCTGTCCCTCGGCGAGCAGTGGCAGCCGCAGAAGAACGTCTCCGCGATCGTGAAGAACGGCACGATGTACTACGTCGACCTCCCCGAGGCGTGCGGCGGGCCGCAGGTCGCACCGGACGTCGACTGCAACGGCCTGAAGGAGCTGCCACTGTGGCGCGGGGCGGCCTACTACGGAGTACCCCTGCTGATCGTGGGCGCCGGGTCGGTCCTGTCGTTCCGGCGGCGCGACGTGCCGTGAGTCGGGTTCGACGCCCGGCGTACAGTGGGGCCTCGTGACGTCAGCAACCTCCCCGCAACCCGAGGGGCGCAAGCTGCTCCGGCTCGAGGTGCGCAACTCGGAGACCCCGATCGAGCGCAAGCCCGAGTGGATCAAGACCCGCGCGAAGATGGGTCCGGAGTACAAGCACCTCCAGAACCTCGTGAAGTCCGAGGGCCTCCACACCGTGTGCCAGGAGGCCGGCTGCCCCAACATCTTCGAGTGCTGGGAGGACCGCGAGGCGACGTTCCTCATCGGCGGCGACCAGTGCACGCGGCGCTGCGACTTCTGCCAGATCGACACCGGCAGGCCGGAGCCCCTCGACCGGGACGAGCCGCGCCGCGTGGCCGAGTCCGTGCAGACCATGGGCCTGCGCTACGCGACCATCACCGGCGTCGCCCGCGACGACCTCGAGGACGGCGGCGCCTGGCTGTACGCCGAGACCGTGCGCGCCATCCACGAGCTCAACCCCGACACCGGCGTCGAGAACCTCATCCCCGACTTCAACGGCAAGCCCGACCTGCTCGCCGAGGTGTTCGAGTCGCGGCCCGAGGTGCTGGCCCACAACGTCGAGACCGTGCCGCGGATCTTCAAGCGGATCCGCCCGGCCTTCCGCTACGAGCGCTCCCTCGACGTGCTGACCCAGGCCCGCGCGTTCGGGCTGGTCACCAAGTCCAACCTCATCCTCGGGATGGGCGAGACCCGCGAGGAGGTCTCGCAGGCGCTGCGCGACCTGCACGAGGCGGGCTGCGACCTGGTCACGATCACCCAGTACCTCCGTCCCTCGCTGCGGCACCACCCGGTCGAGCGCTGGGTGAAGCCCGAGGAGTTCGTCGAGCTCCAGGACGAGGCGATGGAGATCGGGTTCGCCGGCGCTCTGTCCGGGCCGCTCGTTCGTTCGTCGTACCGGGCCGGTCGGCTGTACCGTCAGGCGATGGACGCCCGCGCGGGCGCCCAGACCGCTTGATCAGACGAAGAAGAAGGCACACCAGAACATGGCGAAGGACCCGAAGCCCGTCGACCCGGAGAAGATGAGCCGGCGCGCGCAGTTCGTCGAGACCTACCGGATGGCCCGCAAGTCCGACCCGCGCCTCGGGCTGTGGGTCGGCGGCTCCTTCGTGCTCGGACTCGCGGTCGGCTTCGGCGTCTTCTTCCTGATCGCCGGCGGCACCACGCTCGGCGTCATCATCTCCGTCGTCGGCGGCCTGCTGCTCGGCGCGCTGCTGGCGATGATCGTCTTCGGCCGCCGTGCCCAGAACGCGGCGTACAGCCAAATGGACGGTCAGCCCGGCGCGGCGGCCGCCGCGCTGCGGATGCTCCGCGGCCGGTCGTGGAAGTCGACCCCGGCGATCGCGTTCACCAAGCAGCAGGACGTCGTGCACCGCCTGGTCGGCCCTCCGGGCATCGTGCTCATCGGCGAGGGCAACCCCAACCGCCTGAAGTCCCTCATGGCCACCGAGCGCCGCAAGCACGAGCGCGTCGCCGCCGACGTCCCGATCCACGAGGTCGTGTGCGGCAACGGTCCGGGCGAGGTCCCGCTGGCCAAGCTGGTCCGCCACGTGCAGAAGCTCGGCCGCTCGGTGAAGCCGGCCGAGATGACCGACATCCTCAACCGCCTCAAGGCACTCGACTCGACCCGCTCGGCGGTCCCGCTGCCCAAGGGCCCGGTCCCCACCAGCATGAAGGGCATGCGCGGCCAGATGCGCGGTCGCTGAGGCGGCTGGTCGGGTTTCCCCGGGCAACCGGGGAAACCCGCCCTGTCACCACCCAGGTCAGCTGGACGCGGTGGCGCCGCCGAGGTCGCCCATCATCGAGCCCAGGTCGGGCATGTCGGTGACCTGGTCGGCCGGGGGCGCCTCGATCGAGACGTCCTCGCCCCAGTCGGAGACCGTCATCTCGACGGACCCGCTGCCGGCGGCACCCATCGCGAGGTCGTCCATCGACATCTTGGCGAAGCGGCCCTGGTCGTCGAGCCACAGGTCGTAGGTGAGCGAGTCGGGCATCTGCGCGCCCATGCCGCCCATGTCCCCCATGTCGCTGCCCAGCGAGTCCATCAGCTTCTTCACGTTCATGGTCAGCTCGTAGTGGTCGAGCCCGTCCTCGTCGCCGACGTACGTCACCTTCGAGATGCCGGTCTCCATGGACTCCAGCGACTTCGCCGGGTCCATCTGGTCGAAGAGCTTGTCCATGCCGAGCGAGGCGAAGGGGCCGTCGGGGTCGGAGGGGTCGATCTTCCAGAACTTGCCCTGGGTCAGCTCGCCCATCGAGAGGTACATGACCCCGTCGACCATCCGGACGTCCATCTCGCCGGCGCTCGACGGCGCACCCGGCAGCTCCATCTTCATCGCGACGCTCGGGGTGTCCGTCGTGTAGTCGACGTCGCCCTCGGCGGTCATCGCGCCGGTGGACCCGAGGTCCATCGTCATCGTCATGTGGGCGGTGGTGCTGTTCTCGAGACCGTCGGTGACGGTCTTGACGAAGTCGGCCGGGTCGACCGTGTCGCCCTCGGACAGGTTGCTCAGCAGGGCCGCCTGCTGGGAGTCGTCCTTGGCGGCGGAGTCGTCGGACGAGTCGCCGCAGGCGGTGATCCCGCCGAGCAGCAGGACGGTGGCGGTGGCGGCCGCGGCGCGGCGCAGGTCGAGTCGCATGATCGGTCCTTTCCCCGAGTGGTTCGAGGCTAACCGGCGGGTGGGGACCGATCCCTGGCCCAGGCGGGCTACGCCGCGTGCTGGCTGTGGGCGACCTGCAGCGTCACGGTCGCCGTACCGGCCGCGAGGTCGTGCAGGCCGCGGCGGTCGGGCCGGAAGACGAGCGGCGGGATGACCACGGCGACCAGGATGGCGCGGGCCAGCGAGCGGAGCGGGTCGAGGCGTCCCCCGCCGTCGACGCGGACGACGCGGAGCCGGCAGGCCATCTTCCCGAAGGAGCCGCCGACGGTCGTGGTGAAGAGCGCCGACTCGATCACGAAGACCAGCAGCGTGAGCCACTGGTCGGAGCTGCCGGGCGCGGAGTAGCTGTCCCAGCCGACGAAGACCACCACGACGAGCGTCGAGGCGACCCAGTCCACGAGCAGGGCGAGGACCCGGCGACCCCAGGACGCGGTGTCGTACGGCAGAGTGGCGGGCGCGGGCACGCGGTCAGGCTAGACGGTCGCTTGGAGCGTCCACCCACCGGTGACCTGTTACATCCACGAAACAAAGCCGATACGGTCGAGAAACTGCCCGTGCATACGTTGCGAGCACCGCCCGGAGCAGCGTCGCCCCGGTTCCTGCTCCGCACTGACGTCGGCTGCCGCCCGAGTGCAGCCAAGGAGGACGAATGTTCCAGAACAGCGATGAGCTGCTCAAGTTCATCAAGGACGAGGGCGTCGAGATGGTCGACGTGCGCTTCGTCGACCTGCCCGGTATCGAGCAGCACTTCACCGTCCCCGTCTCGTCGTTCGACCAGTCGGTCTTCGACGACGGTCTGGCCTTCGACGGCTCCTCGATCCGTGGCTTCCAGGCCATCAACGAGTCGGACATGGCGCTGTTCCCGGACCCGACGACCGCGTTCGTCGACCCCTTCCGCACCTCGAAGACCCTCAACCTGAGCTTCTTCATCCACGACCCGATCACGGGCGAGGCCTACTCCCGCGACCCGCGCAACATCGCGCGCAAGGCGCTGGCCTACCTCAACACCACGGGCATCGCGGACACCGCCTTCTTCGCCCCCGAGGCGGAGTTCTACATCTTCGACTCGGTGCGCTACTCCACCGACGCCAACGAGGGCTACTACCACATCGACTCCGTCGAGGGCTGGTGGAACTCCGGCGCCGAGGGCGACAACCGCGGCTACAAGACCCGCTTCAAGGGCGGCTACTTCCCCGTCGCGCCGTACGACCACTACGGCGACCTGCGCGACGACATGGTCAAGAACCTCGAGGCCTGCGGCCTCCACGTCGAGCGGGCCCACCACGAGGTCGGCACCGCCGGCCAGGCCGAGATCAACTACAAGTTCGACACGCTGCTCAAGGCCGCGGACGACGTGATGAAGTTCAAGTACCTCATCAAGAACACCGCGTGGGAGGCCGGCAAGTCGGTCACCTTCATGCCGAAGCCGATCTTCGGCGACAACGGCTCGGGCATGCACGTCCACCAGTCGCTCTGGAAGGACGGCGAGCCGCTCTTCTACGACGAGACCGGGTACGGCGGCCTCTCCGACCTCGCCCGCTGGTACATCGGCGGCATCCTCAAGCACGCCCCGTCGCTGCTCGCCTTCACCAACCCGACGGTCAACTCCTACCACCGCCTGGTGCCGGGCTTCGAGGCGCCGATCTCGCTCGTCTACTCCTCGCGCAACCGGTCGGCGTCGGTCCGCATCCCGATCACCGGGTCGAACCCGAAGGCCAAGCGCATCGAGACCCGGTTCCCCGACCCGTCGGCGAACCCCTACCTCGCGTTCTCGGCCCTCATGCTCGCCGGTGTCGACGGCATCAAGAACAAGATCGAGCCGGCCGCCCCGATCGACAAGGACATCTACGAGCTCCCGCCGGACGAGATGGCCGAGATCGACCAGGTCCCGACCTCGCTCGGCGCCGTCCTCGACGCCCTCGAGGCCGACCACGAGTTCCTCACGGTCGGCAACGTCTTCACCCCCGACCTGATCGAGACCTGGATCGAGTACAAGCGCACCAACGAGATCGCCCCCGTGCAGCTGCGCCCGCACCCGCACGAGTTCGAGCTCTACTACGACATCTGATCAGCGCGGTTCGCTGACCAGCGACGGCGTTTCCGTAGGCCATCTGACCTGCGGAAACGCCGTTCGTTGTTTTCCATCATTGTCCACTCTCGGTCACCGTGTCGTGCGCCAGCGGTGCGCCAGCGCTCGACGTGGCGGTCGACGGCCTCCGGCCTTCCCCGACCGCCTCGTCGAGTGCTTTGCGCGCCTTGTCACCCGACGTCGGCATCACGTGTGCGTACACCCTGAGCGTGAAGCCCGCATCGGCATGCCCGAGGTACTCCGAGACTGCCTTGATGCTGACTCCGTGCTCGAGCCACAGGGAAGCGCAGGCATGCCGCAGCGCGTGCATGCCGTTGTCGCGCTCGTTCGGAACGCCGGCAGCGCGCAAGCAAGGCCGCCAGACGGTCTGATTGAAGTAGTTCCGGTTGAGTGGCTTGCGCTCCCGGCTGTAGAAGATCAGCCCCGCGAAAGAAGGGGACTCGATGCGGTCTCCCGCGAGGGGCGACACGCGTTCCAGGTGCCGCGCGAGCTCGAGGCCCACCCACTCCGGCATGGGCACCGAACGAACCCGCCCGTACTTTGGCAGCGCAGGGACCGGCCGACCGGCCTCTAGGCGGATCTGCTGCCTGACGTGGAGCTCCTGCCGCAGGAAGTCGATGTCCTGCACTCGAAGCCCGAACGCCTCGCCCTGCCGAAGCCCACAACCTGCCGCCACCACGACGAGCGCGCGATACTGCTCCGGCACCTCGTCGACTACATCGAGAACCCGATCGACCAGCCACGGACGGATCCTTCGCGTCGGTTGGGTAGGCGCCTTCACCCCGGCTGCACGGGCAGGATTCCGGGTGATCAGACCATCGTCGACCGCTGCATTGAGCAAGGCACCGAAGTTCGTCAGAAGGAGTCGGACATAGCTAGATGAGAGCTCGTCCGACAACCGCCGGATCCAACGCTGCACAGCAGCCGGGGTGATCTTCACCAGTGGCCAGCTTCCCCACTCAGGGAGGATGTGGACGCGGAGGCGCAGCTCGAGCGCGGCGAGCGTCGTCGGCTGCATGACCTGCCGGTCAAGCCACTCCGCAGCGAAGTCGGCGACAGCGACACGGCCGGCCCGCTCATCCACGTAGGCACCGCGGTTGAGCTGGTGTTGGAGATCCGCGAGGAACCGCTCGGCGTCGACCTTGCGATCGAAGGAGCGATTGCGGGATTGGCCCTCGGGATCTCGGTAACGGACCTGCCAGCGCTTGCCGGATCCGTAGCGCGACGAGCGAACGCGCCGACCGCTACCCCGCTCGGTCGTGTGCCACCTATCGGCGATCGATGCCATTCACTCCCCCGGATGTCAGTTCGGTTGGCACGACGGGCCTTGTAACCATGCGAGCACGTCACGCGGGTCATACCGGCAGTGCCGGCCAACCCGGAAGAATCGCGGACCCGTCCGCTTGTGGTTGAGCTTGTAGAGAGTGGAAACCGGGATGGCAAGGAACTCCGCGGTCTCCTCGAGCGTCCACAGCCGATCGGGCATCGTCGACGCCCTACGCACGCTCACAGGCCGAACGCCAATCGCTTCGAAGCCAGCTGCACATCGAACGAGTGGCGCCCAGCTTCGTCTTGCAGCGTGATCTCCCGCCCGACAACTCTCAGAGCCTCAGCGAGAGACTGAGCACCACCGAGGGCACCGACTGCAGCTAAATATCCCCGAGTAGCGGGAAGGAGTCGGCGAATGCTGCCCGCGCGGTGGCCCGCGCGCATGCGCTCGAGCCCGATCGCGCCGTTGCGGAGCGACGCCTCTTGGATGTCTTGCCACTCGGGAGCGATCGGCCAGCGCGAGCGTGTTTGGTCTGCGGTCGGCGTGCGCAGTGACAGCCATTCGTCGGTCAGGTAGGCCCAGAGCCGCGGCAGCCGCTCGAGCGCCTCGACCGGATCGTCGATGGCGGTCTGCGCCAAGACCTCGCGAGTGACCTGGAACTCGACTCGCAAGACTCGCTCCCCAGCGCGATACGGATCGCCCCAGACGTCGGGCCACCAGTCGGTTCCCTTGACCCGGGACTCTTCCGACTTGTCATAGATGCGAGCCATGACGCCCGACTTGCCGGTGCCGAACCGCATCGTCTGGAACGTCGAGTCGGACTCCCACATCGTGAGCTGGCGAGCACGGCACACGAACCGGCCACGGTCCTCGCTCGTAAGCGGCCAGCCCTGCACGTCCGTGAAGACGTCGACCCGCGACGAGCTCCACACAACCTGACCCAAGAGCATCTCGAGCGTGCCCATGAACCAGTTGAGCGCTGATTCGACGCCAGCGGCGTGAATGAACGCGGCCGACGGCTGCACGTTCACCGTCGGCAGGTGGGCACTAGCCGTCAGACCGACGACGCCGTTCTCATGATCCAGCCGGTATGGGTATCGATTCAGGGATCGAGCAGCGACCTGGAAGGTCTCCCCTCCGGCGTCGAAGTCCTGCGGCGTGCGCGTCTCCCGGGCGGCGTCGCGCGAACGATCGAGGTCAGCGAGCAGCGCCTCGTTCAGCCGGCCCCGGCCGGACAGGTAGAACGAGTCGACACCGGAGGCCAGCTCCACCAGGTCACCGCTCGTTCGTAGTTGCACATGTCAGACTTCACCACAAATCTTCGATGTTGTCCAACATATCCAACTATTCGTCATCGCTCTCCTGAGCTGTCCGCTGCTCGGTCCACACGCGCTGGATGTCGACGGAGACCCCTTCAAGTTCGAACTCGTCAGGATGGACACCGAAGAACTGTCGGAAGAGCCCGACCTTCCGAAAGATCGACGAGCGAGTCATGCCGATGCTCTGCAGGCCCTCGAAGCCTCCGTAGAGCTTCCACATCACCCAGAAGCCAAGCGCATCCCCCACCCGGTTCGCCGAGTAGCTGCGGATGGCGTCACCCAACGGGGTCTTATCGACGACCGGGTCCACATACTTGCGCGTCGCCGCCTTGTAGGCGTCCCATGCGGCGCGCGCACGCCCGCGACCCTCGACGCTGGGCATCCGCTCCGACCGGTAGTCACTCACGAGCGACACGCTAGCGACTGGCGTCGACACCTCTGGTCACCGCGCCCGATGCAGTTTGAGGGTGCTGTGTTACAGAGCACGCACCCACCCGCGGCAGCCGATAGCATCGCCGCGATCACAAGGAGAGGTTCATGCCGCTAGCGCACATCACAAGGACCACGTTCCGCGTTGCTGACTTTCTGTCTTGGCAGCGCAGTGGTCAGCTACTCCTGAGCCCCGCCTTCCAGCGCCGGTCAGTCTGGAACGCGAGCCAAAAGTCGTACCTGCTCGACACGGTCGTGCGCGGACTCCCCGTGCCGATCGTGTTCATCCGCGACTCCATCGACCTCGACACGCGTTCCAGCGTGCGCGAAATGGTCGACGGACAGCAGCGACTGCGGACCCTTATCTCGTTCATCGATCCGGATGCGCTTCCGGACTTCGATCCCGAGCGCGACGAGTTCACTGTGCGGAGCATCCATAACTCGGAGATCGCTGGCAGGCCGTTCGGACGGCTATCGAAAGACGTGCAAACCACGATCCTCGGATACGAGATCAGCACTCACGTCCTTCCCCTGACATTTGAGGACAGAGACGTCCTTCAGGTCTTTGCGCGCATGAACTCGACCGGTCTCAAGCTCAATCCTCAGGAGCTCCGGAACGCGGCATTTGCCGGCGCCTTCAAGACGTACGCCTACGAACTCGCGACCGAACAACTCGACCGTTGGCGAGACTGGAACCTCTTCTCGGAGGACCAGATCGCCCGCATGCGCGAGGTCGACCTTGTTAGCGATCTCCTCATCAACATGGCCCTTGGCTTGACCGGAAAGTCTCAACCCAAGATCGATTCGTACTACGAGGAGAACGATCTGGAGTGGCCGGGCGGCGAGCAGTACGCGAACCGCTTCCGACACACCCTGGACACGATCGACAAGCTGGCTGGCTCGACCTTCAAGACGAGCGCGTGGCGCAGCGAGGTCAACTTCTTCACCCTATTTGCTGTGATCTACGACCTCGAGTGGGGTCTGGGCTCACCTGGATCAGCCGGCAAGGCGCGAAAGTTGCCAACTGGAGCAACGACTCGGGTCCATGAAGCGAGCGAGGCACTGAAGTCCGAGAACGTGCCGAAGGAAGTGCTCGATGCGATGCAGCGCGCGTCGGCAGACCTCGGCCGCAGGCGGACCCGCTACGAGTACCTGCGCAATGCCATCCAAGCCAGCTAGCGCCGTAGCGGACGCCTGCGCCCGACGCGCGAACTACCTGGTTCACTACACGACGAGGATGTCGGGTCGATGTAACTCCGACGCCGACAGGAACCAGGTCTACGCTGGCGCCTACGTCGCCTACCTCGCCTTCTTCGAGCAGCAACTGGAAGACCTCTTTATCGGCCTGCTCACGCATAAATACGTACACCCGAACACGGGGGTAAAGCCCGTCGTTGCGATGCCGAACGCCAAGGCTGCTAAGTCCCTGATCACCGGTGGCCGGAGCTACGTCGACTGGTTGCCTTACGACCAACACACACGCAAGCGGGCGACGGCCTTCTTGCTCGAAGGCCAGCCCTTCCTAGGTCTTGGCAAGCCGGATCGAGCCGCGCTTGAGCGAGCGTCCGTGCTTCGAAACGCGCTAGCGCATCAGAGTGATCACTCTCAACGCAGGTTCAAGGAAGAGTTCACAGACGGCAAGTCGCTCCGAACTGGCGAATTGAAGCCGGGTGGCTACCTTCGAGGGTCTCACTCCCGCCTGAAGACGCGATTTGAGGTCCAGCTCCAAGAGCTCGTTCGCGTTATCCGCGAGCTCACGAGTTAGGGCGGGTGGGGAGAGCGCCCCTCCACACGCCGCTCCGCGTCGCGCGGAGCCTCTGCGCACCCGAGAACCCCACCCGCCCTGCTTACGGCAGCAGGTGGGCCACGCCGGCCGCGCCGCAGCCGACACACTGCCAGGCGATGCCGCCCGGGCGCGCCGCGGCGTCGGCGACGTGGGGTCCTGACCCCCAAGAGACGTCGGCCGCGCAGTGAGGGCAGCGTCCGTCTGTTGACGGACCAGCCCCCTGCCGCCGGTCATCTCGTCGCTGAGCTCTTGATCGACGTGGTGAAGCCACTCGAGAGCGTTGCGGGGCCTTAGTTCTACGTCTGGCTCCCCGATCCAAAGCAACTGTCCGGCCGCCTCGAGCTCGTCCTCGAAGTCCCGCCGGACGGCCTCGCGATGCTCGACGCAGTAACCACGGACAACGGGCCGAAGCTGAGTAGCCCCGCTGGGGAGTTCAACAAGACCAGCCATCCCCAGTAGTCGGCTGACGGATTTCCCGCAGACCTCGCATGACCAAACACCTGACTCGAACCCCATCGCGGAGCCTTCCCAGACACGCAGAGAACGGCTCGTGTGCGCCCCCGGTGCGCCCGCATCCATGCGGGAGCTGCGTTTCCGCAGGTCAACGCCAGGAGCGACTCGAGCCGACGCTCTACTACGACATCTGAGCCACCCGCTCACGTCGTACCCACGAAGGCCCCCGGAGCGATCCGGGGGCCTTCGCCGTCGATTCGGGAGTTTCGTCGCTCGAGTCCGGACTTCTGGTCGGCCTGGATGCACGGAACTCCCGACTCGACGGTCAGAACTCCCGACTCAACGCGCGGCGTCGCTGATGGAGGTGATCCAGGACTGATGGGTGGTGCTGCTCTTGGTGATCGCGAGCAGCTCGTCCATGTGCGGCTCGAGTCCGGTCACCTTGTCGAGCGGGACGCCGACGATGAGCTGGAAGCCCAGGCCGCGCCACGCCTGGACGGCGCGGCCGGCGAACTCCGAGTCGGCCTTCACGAAGCCCTCGTCGAGGAAGACCGGGGCGAAGCGGGGCCGGGACCGCATCTCGTCGCCGAGGCGGAAGCGGAGCGCGGAACCGACGATGAAGGCGACCAGCTCCTGGCTCTCACCGCCGCTCTTCTCCCCCAGGGTCCGGTACGTCGCGCGCAGCTCGCCGGTGAGGTGGTCGTAGCGCTCGGCGCTGATCTCCACGTGGCGGCGTACGTCGAGCAGGCGGTCGCGATCGGTGAGGGCGACGGCGGCGTCGCCCACCTGGCTCGGCTTGCGGAGCTGCTGCATGAAGCGGCTCAGCTCGGCGAACCGCTTCTCCAGCGCCTCCTCCCCCAGGTCGGTGGACGAGCCAGCAGAGAGGGCGCGCAGGTCCTTCATGAAGGTCTGCACGTGCGCCGGCGAGGGCCGGCGCAGCCGGATCCGGAGCCGGTCACCCGAGGCGCCGAACTCCAGGCGCCGCAGGATCGCGTTGATCGGCTCGAGGCGGTCCTCGATCTCCTCGATCGAGGCGGCCATTGCGCCGACGAGCGGCACCAGGTCCTGGCCGCTCCACTCGGTCAGCCGGCGCCGCCACTCCGCCCGTCGGTCGGCGAGGCCCTTGCCGCGGATGTCGTCGAGGATCCGGGCGTAGTCGGGGTAGGAGTCGGGCGTGAGGCCGAGGTTGGGCGAGTCCCAGTGGAACTTGTAGACCCGGAAGACCTGGACGAGATCCTCGTCGACCCGCTTGATCTCGGCCTCGGCGTCGGCGACCGCGACCCGCAGCCGCTCCGAGAGCCGCTGCGATGACTCGGTGAAGCGGTCGAGGTCGTCGGGGTCGGCCGGGGCGGCGGCCGCGGCGAAGTCGGCCGCGAGGGCGGCGTCCTGCTCGTCGGTCAGCGTCACCCGGCCGCTGGTCTCCATCTCCTGGAGCCGGTCGTTGACGAGGTCCTCGGAGTCGACCAGCTCGGCGTGCGCCGCGTTGAGGTCGCGCTGGCGCTGCTCGGTGCCGTAGCGCGCCCGGCGGGACTCCTCGAGCCGCGCCGTCAGGTCCTCGATCTGCGCCTCGAGCGCCTGGAGCTGGTCGTCGGAGCCGAGGATCTCGGAGCGGCGACGCTCGAGATCGGCGATGCGTCGGTCGCTGCCATCGACGTCGAGGTCGTCGAAACGCGCCGTCGCGACCGCGTCGTATGACGCCTTCTGCCGCTCGAGCACGCGGGAGCGCCGGTCGGCCTCGGTCACCTCGGCGGCGACAGCCTCGAGCTGCTCCTCGAGTCGGGCGAGCTCGGCGTCGATCTCGGCGATCGCGTCGGCGTTGGAGAAGCCGATGATGCTGCGCGCCTCGTTGCGGCCGTGGGCGCCGCGACGGCCGTTGCGGGTCTGGCCGGCCATGGTGACCCGGAGGCCCGGGCCGGCCAGGTCGTCCGCGGAGCCGACGCAGAGCGCGTTGCGGGTCGGCTCGTCGACGTGGGCCTGGACCCAGCCGGCGAAGGGCGAGTCCTGGAAGACCAGCTTGCCGGCGACCCGCTCGGGGTCACCGGGGGCGAGGTCGGGCAGGCCGAGCTCGACACCCTCGAAGGTGAGGCGGCCGCGCAGGCGCAGCCCGTCGATCGCCGCGGAGAAGTCCTCGAGCCGGTCGAGCGGCACCAGCATCAGCCGGGCGCTGGCGCCGAGGACCGTCTCGATCGCGGTCCGCCACGGCGCCTCGTCGGGCGCCACGTCGATCAGCTCGGCCACGAAGGGCAGCTCGTCGACACCGAGTCCGCTGGCGGCGGCGACCTCGGCCCGCAGGTCGTGCATGCGGGCCGGGACGCGGCCGGCGTGCTGCTCCAGGGACGCGCGCTCGCGACGCAGCTCGGCCTGGCGCTCGCTGAGCGGGAACTGGCGGCGCAGCGTCGCGTCGCGGTCGGCCCGGATCCGCTCCTGGTCGCGCTGCCAGCCGGCGAGCCAGTGGCGCGCGTGCAGCTGGAGCACCGCGAAGGACTCGGCCGAGAGCAGGGCGGCCTCGACGTCGGGCGCCTGGGCGTCCGTCGCCTCGATCAGCGGCAGCATCCGCTCCTCGAGGACCGACCGCCGTCCGAGCCGGTCCTCGCGGACGACCTGCTCCTGCTCGAGCGAGAGCGCGAGGGTCTGCAGCGTGGAGCCGCCGGCGGCGCGGTGGGACTCCTTGGCCGCCTCGAGGTCGGTGAGGAGCGCGCGCTCCTCACCGGCCGTCGCGGTGAGCTCGTCGGCGGTCGCCGCCCGGTCGTGGCGGTTGGTCGCGACCGCGGCCTCGATCAGGCGCAGGTGGGTGCGCAGCAGCCACAGCCGGATCGGGGTGTCGCCACCGAGCGTGACGCCGTAGGAGTCGAGCTCGGCGAGCCGCCGGGAGGCCGACTCGCGGCGGTCGTGGAGCCCGCCGATCGGCTCGAGCAGCTCGAGCTTCTGCTCCTCGGTGCGCATCGCCGAGTGGGCGGTGTCGAGGTCGTCGAAGTGCTCGATCGCGCGATCGGCCGCGGCGTACGTCGCCGGCCGCTCCAGGACCATGTCCTTGTAGAGCTCGTCGACGCTGCGGACCTGGTTGCCGGCCTGGATCCGGGCCAGCAGCCGCAGCGCCTTGGCCCCGTCGCCGTTGGCGCCGATGCCGAGGCGGGCGTGCAGGACGGCGGTGAACTCGGCGTACGTGCGGTGGACCCGGATCCCCGGGAAGAGCTTCTTCAGCGTGGTGGCGTGGAACCGCTCGGGCACCGCCACCTCGAGCGCGTCGAGGGCGAGCGCGCCCTCGTGGGTGGCCAGCTGCATCTGGACGTCGCCCGAGCGGGCGGCGCGACGCGGCACGTAGTAGGTGCGGAGGGCGGTGAACCGGCCGCCCTGGTCGTTGACGAAGGTCATCGCGATCGCGCCCCAGGTGTCGGAGCCCTTGCCGCGCAGCAGCTTCTCGACCGGCCGGCCGGTGCGCGGGTCGTCGACCACGTCGACCGCACCGCGAAGGTAGGAGAGCAGGTTGCGCTGGCCGGCCCCGCGGGCCCGGCCGGCGACCGCGTCGTTGGAGGCGCCGTTGAACTTGGTGTCCGACGGCATCATCAGCGCGGTGTAGGCGTCGAGGATGGTGCTCTTGCCGACGCCGGAGGCGCCCGAGATCATCGTCGCGTCGCCCCGCAGCGGCACGGTGGTGAGGCCACCGAAGCCGCCCCAGTTGACCAGCTGCAGCAGCGCGGCGCGCCACTGGACCGTGTCGTCGGTCGGCGTCGCGACGTCCTTGCGCTCGAAGAGCCCGTCGCCGGGCTCGGAGTCCACCTGCTCGATCTCGTCGATCGACATGCTCACTGCTCCCCTGCTGCGTCGTCGCTCGCCGGCTGGTCCTCGTCGAAGAGGTCGGCCGCGTCGTCCGGGACCGGTACGTCGCTGCTGGTGGCTGCCTGCAGCGCCGCGAGGAGCTCCTGGAGCAGCTCGAGCGGGATCAGCGGCTCGACGGCATCGCTGATCTCGAAGCGCTCGTCGGAGCCGACGTCGATGAGCAGCCCGGCCTTGGCGACGCTCGCGACGGCGTTTCGGGCGCGCTTCTCGTCGCCGGCCACGTCGGTGGCGTGCAGCGGGCGGAAGCTGGCGACGTAGGCGACCAGGTCCTCACGGTCGATGAAGACCCGCGCGTCGCCGCCGGCGAGGCCGGCGCGGAGCCGGTCGCGCAGGTGCACGAGCACCAGCGTCTCCTCGCGCGACCACGCGGCGTCGTAGAGGATCGTCGGGAAGCGGCCGCCGGTCTCGGAGCTCGCCTGGCGCTTCCACGCGACCTCACGCACGCGGTCGACCTGGAGGTCGAGGAAGAGGTCGTTGAGCCGGGACCGCAGCACCCGCTCGTGCTCGACCAGCACCCGCCAGTCGCGCGGGTGGGTGCGGGCGCTGATGAAGCGCTGCTTGAGCAGGGTGACGAGGGCGTGCCGCTGGGCGAACGCCAGGCCGCCCTCGTCGCCCTCGAAGAGCGAGACGGACTCCTCGTCGACCCCGACCTCGACCTCGTCGACGTCGGTGGTGCCGGGCTCGGTCTCGACGGTCATGCGCGGGTCTCCCTGGGGCTCAGGTCGGGATCGGGCAACGGGGTGCGGGGCACCGCGAAGGTGCGCCGGCTGCCGTCGGGGCGTACGGCGGCGTAGGACTCGACCTCGTCCTCCGACCGCCAGTCGCGGTCGGCGGCGAGGTGCAGGAGGCCGAAGATCTCGACCGGGCGGCGCAGGGACGGCTCGAGCTCGTCGAAGAGCGCCCCGAGCGAACCGGCCGGGTTGGTCGAGGCGAGGGCGGCGTCGATGCGCTGGCGCAGCGAGGCCAGCTTGGGTCCGCCCTGCGCGACGAGGTCGGCGAGCGAGACGGGCGGCGCCTCGCTCGGGTCGGCGGTGCTGATGCGCTCGGGCAGCACGTCGTCCGCGGGGTCGTAGAAGCGCTCCCGCAGGTGGTCGACGCTCGCCCGCGCCGGCAGCAGCGGCACGTCGTGGGTGGCTCGAGGGCCGGTGGTCGCCATCCAGGTCATCAGCTCGGACTCGACCTGCCGCAGGGTCTGCTCCAGCTCGCGGTCACGCGCGGCGTCGTGGGAGACGATGTACTCCTTGAGCGTCGCAGTCACCCGCGACCGCTGCACCAGGACGCGTTCGAGGCCGTCGCGCACGAGCGACACCGTGCCCCGCAGCTCGCCGCGGTCGGCATCGCTGAGGATGCCGTCGGAGAGGGGGTGCTCGAGCAGCGCCGTCAGGTCGTCACGCAGCTGGGTGACCAGGGCGTCGTCGCGCAGCAGCGCGAAGGCGCCCTCGAAGGCACGGCCCTCGTGGGTCGCGGTCATCAGCGCGTCCGCACGGGCGAGGTAGTCGTCGATGACCTCGCCGGCCGGCCGGTCCTCCGCGCGGAAGGCCGCCAGGATCTCGGTGCGGATCGTGGCGAAGCGCTCCTCCACCCGGGCGAAGTCGCTCGGCAGGGCCGAGATCAGCGAGAGCAGCTCGGTGAAGCCCTCGAGCATGTAGTCCTCGGTCGCGCTCACCATGTCGGCGCCGTCGACCAGCCGATCGCGCTCGACCTCGAGCCGGGCGATCTCCTCGTTGAGGAGCGTCACTCGCGTCGACCGGTCCGGGTTGGCCTCGGAGTTGAAGCGGCGGACCGTGCCGAGGATGGTCGCGATGCGGTGCTCGCTCAGGGCCGCCCGGTCGCGAGCGAGGTTCTTGACCAGCTCCAGCGCCTGCTGGGCGTGCGAGGTGAGCGCGTAGACCTCGTGTCCGCCCTCGTCGAGCGAGCGCACCAGCCACTGCCCGCGCATCCAGCGCTGACAGATCTCCCGGCCGCTGCCGGCCGGGAGGTCGGTCTCCCCGGCGCGCCGGATCTCCGCGAGGTGCTCCTCGACCTGGGTGTGCAGGCGGGCCGTCGGGATCGGCTTGTTGTTGCGACCGAACGCGGCACGGAAGATCGTGATGACGACCGGCGCCTGGCGCTGGTGGAGCAGGGTCAGCGTGGGCTGGCCGAAGGCACCCTTGACCCGGGCGAGCTCGCCCCCGATCCCACTCACTGACATCCCCTCGTCCGCGTCCCCGCCACCTGCCGGTGGGCAAGCATCGCAAAGGCCCCCGACATCTCGACAATCGGACTCGCGGGCACGTGACCTCCGAGGGGTGGAACTCGTTCTATCCACGTGCTGGCTCAACGGTCCCGTGTCCCTGCCGCCCTCGTCGCGGTGCTCTCGCTCGTGCTGCTCGGCCTCGCGGTCGTGGCCGGTCCGCCGTCGGCGGTGGCGGCCGACGACGGGTTCACCGCGCACGGCAGCGCCAAGCAGGTGTACGCCGTCGGACTTCCCGCGGGCGCGACGGCCACGCTGGTCGACGCCCGGGGCGACACCGTCGCACGGGAGAAGGCAACGTCGCTCGGCGGCGTGCTCTTCCGGGACGTGAAGCCCGGCGGCGGCTACCGGGTGCGGTCGGGCGGTGACACCGAGGGGCCAGTGACGGTCCACGGCGGCAACCCGAAGCAGTGGAACACGGACATCTACGACCAGACGATGCCCGAGGACGGCTACGGCTACCTCACCACGCGCGACGGCACCCAGCTCGCCTACACCGTGCACGCGCCGACCAACCCGGCCGGCATCGGCGGCGCGGCGATCCCGATCCCCGCGGGGGTCAGCTACACGCCGCCGTACCCGACGCTCATCGAGTACTCCGGCTACGGCTACGCCGATCCGGACGGGCCGACCAACGGCATCGCGGCGATCGCGAACATCATGGGCTTCGCGGTCGTCGACATCCAGATGCGCGGCACCGGCTGCTCGGGCGGCGCGTTCGACTTCTTCGAGCCGCTGCAGTCGCTCGACGGCTACGACATCGTCGAGACCGTCGCCCGGCAGTCCTGGGTCAAGGGCGGCAAGGTCGGGATGATGGGCATCTCGTACGGCGGCATCAGCCAGCTCTTCACGGCCCAGACCCGGCCGCCGCACCTCGCCGCGATCTCGCCGCTGTCGACCATCGACGCGACCGCGACGACCCTCTACCCCGGCGGCACCCTCAACACCGGCTTCGCGGTCGAGTGGGCCAAGGAGCGCCAGCAGGAGGCCCAGCCGGCCGGCACCGGAGCCACCGGCACCCAGCCGTACGCCGAGCAGCGGGTCGCCGACGGCGACGAGACCTGCGCCGCCAACCAGGCGCTGCACGGGGAGGCCGCGTCGCTGATGGACAAGATCCGCGACAACGCCCACTACAACCCGAAGGTCGCCGACCCGCTCGACCCGGTGTCCTTCGTGCACAAGATCGACGTGCCGACGTTCCTGGCCTGCCAGTTCGAGGACGAGCAGACCGGTGGCCACTGCCCGGCGCTGGTGCGCCACTTCACCGGCACGACGAAGAAGTGGTTCACCTTCACCAACGGCGCCCACATCGACTCGCTCGACCCCGAGACCCTCAACCGCTGGTACGACTTCCTCTCGCTCTACGTCGCCGACCAGCCGCCGGCGCTCAACGCGGCCGTCGTCCGGGCCGCGGCGCCGCTCATCTACCAGGAGGCGATGGGCACCCCGGCCCAGGACCCCCTCACCCTGCCGAACGACCCGGTGCAGCTGGAGCCGACGTACGACGGTGCGCTGGCCGCGTTCGAGGCCGAGAAGCCGGTCCGGGTGCTCTTCGACAACGGCGCCGGGAGCGGCCCCCTCGGCACCAACCAGGCCGGCGACCCCTACCCGGGCTACGAGCACTCCTTCGACACGCTGCCCGCGCCGGGCACCAGGGCCGAGTCGTGGTACCTCGGCGCCGGCAGCGCGCTGCACGCGAAGGCGCCGCGGAAGGAGAACGTCGACCGCTACGTCTCCGACCCCAGCCTGATGTCCGGCACCGACTACACCGAGGACACCGGGACCGGCACCGCGACCGGCGGCCTGTGGGGCAACGCCTCCCAGTGGAGCTGGGACTGGAAGCAAGGAAGGCCGGGAGCGCGGTCTCCTACGTCTCGGCGCCGCTGACGAAGGACACGACCACCGTGGGCGCCGGTGCCGTGCAGGTGTGGGTGCGCTCCTCGGCCCGGGACGTCGACCTCCAGGCCACGGTCAGTGAGGTCCGCGACGGCACGGAGACCTTCGTCCAGAGCGGCTGGATGCGCGGCAGCGAGCGGAGGCTGGCGACCTCGAGCGACAACATCATGAAGCAGCCGTCGACCCTGCTCGAGCCGATCCCGACCCTGCGCGCCGACGACGCGCGCCCGATGCCGAGCGGCCGCTACACGAAGGTCGTCATCCCGCTCTACTTCCAGGGCCACGCCTACCGAGCGGGCTCTCGGATCCGGGTGACGATCTCGGCCCCGGGCGGCGAGCAGCCGATCTGGGCGTTCGCGCACGCCAAGCCCGTGCAGGGGACCTCGACGATCCACGTCGCCTCGTCCCGGCAGCACCCGTCGCGCCTGGTGCTCCCCGTCGTGCCCGGCCTGAGCATCGACTCGGACGCGCCCGCCTGCCCGAGCCTGCGCAACGAGCCCTGCCGCGACTACGTGCCCTACCGCAACCGCTGAGCCCTACTTCACCTGCTTCTTGATCCGCCGCGGCATCGACACCTGGAGGACCTGGGAGTACTGCCCCTCCGAGCTGAGGTAGACGCGCCCCCTCTCGTCGATGGCCAGGCCCTCTCCCTGGGTCTGGCGGGGCAGCCGGAAGGTGCCGAGCAGCTCCATGCTCGGGAAGCGGTAGACCGCCGCCCGGCGGTAGTCGCGGATGATCAGGAAGTGCCCGTCCGGGAAGAACGAGCCGTCCGTGGCGACCGGAATCACCGCCGCCACCCGCTTCAGCGGATTCGGCGACGAGGCCGACAGCGTCTTGGGCGCGCGGTAGAGGGAACCGTTCTCCGTGCGCTCCTTGGTCGCCACGAAGAGGCGGCCCGTGCGCGGGTTGACCATCAGGGTCTCCGCGTCGTGGGCCCCGTCGGGGTAGGCGAGGTCGTACGACGCGGCCGACACCGTCTGCTCCGTGCGCCCCACCGGCACGTCGATCACCTGCACCGTCGAGCGGGCCCGGAGGTTCCCCCCGATGTCCCCGACCCAGACGGAGCCGTCGCCGGCGGGTGCGAGCGCCTCCGGGTCGACGGGGGTGGTGCTCCAGTCCGTCGTACCGACCGTGTCGCCGGTGGCCGGGTCGACGACGAAGACCCGACCCGGGTTGCCCGCGTCGTTGAGGGTGAGGAAGAGCCCTTCGCGGACGACGAGCGCGCTCGACTCGACGACGTCGGGATCGGTGAACGCGAAGACGACGGTGTCGGTCACCTGCGCGTCGGCCGGAGCCGCGCCCAGGACGCCCGCCGCGCTGACGCCCGCCAACAGGCCGACGACTGCCACGACTCCCCGCATCGCGACCGCCTTCTGGAGGTGGAGGTGCTCTCAGCCGGAAGGTAGGGCAGCAGGCACGCGCTCGGCAAGCACCGAGATCACTGCCAGTAGTTCTCGACCACCGATCCGGTCCGGGTCGTGGCGCCGTCCGGGTCCTCCCCCGCTGCCCGCCTGGCCCGGCGCTGTCGGAGCAGGTCCCAGCACTGGTCCAGCTGCACCTCGAGCGCGGCGAGCTCCTGACGCTCCCCCGGTCGCGCTGGTTGCCCCGGCGGTCCGTCCTCGTGCGACTGCCGCAACCGGTGCTCGCGGTCGACCATCTCCGAGATGCTGTGCAGCAGGTCCTGGTCATCCATGGTGCCTCCTGGCGATCGTGCGATGGGTGCGCCCGACGTACCGCTCGCCTCGGCAGGCCGCCGGACGCACGGGCCTGCCGACGGTCTGCTCGAGCACGCGGCGCTGCGCCGCGCGGAGCGCCGGGCCGGGGTCGATCCCGAGGTCGCCGTCGAGCCGGTCGCGGACCCGGGTGTAGACGGCGAGCGCGTCCGCGTGCCGGCCGGCGGCGGCCAGGGCCACCATCAGGCTCGCGTGCACGGGCTCGTGGAAGGGCGCCATCGACGTGGCCAGGTGCAGGGGCGGCAGGACGCGCGCCGCCATCCCGTGCGCGACCGCGAGATCGGCGGCGGAGACGCAGGTGTCGAGGAAGGAGTCGTTGAGGCGTGCGAAGACCGGCGCCATCGCCGGCTCCTGGGACAGACCCGCACCCGCGGGGCCGGCCCAGAGCCCGAGCGCCTCGACCTGGCGGTCCAGGGCGGCCCGCGGCTCGTCCCGGGCGAGGGCCGCGGCGGCGTCCCGCGTCAGCTCGTCGAACCGGGCGACGTCGAGGACCGCACCACCGGCGCGGAACAGGTAGCCGTTGCCGCACGGGCAGAGGTAGGAGCCGGTACGGCGAGGCGGCAGCGAGGGCTCGAGCAGCCGCCGCAGCGACCCGACGTACTTGTGCAGCACGTTGCGGGCGCTCGCGGGTGCGTGCTCCCCCCAGAGCAGGTCGACCAGCTCGTCGACCCCGGTCGGCTGTCCCTGCCGCGCCGCCAGGAGGGTGAGCAGGTGGGCCTGCTGGCGCGGCCCGGCACCGATCTCGTCGTGGCCCCGCCACACCCGCAGCGGGCCGAGGATCTGCAGCCGCAGGGACGGGTCGGAGCGGGTCGGCATGGGTGACTACTCCTCAGGACGAGGTACGGCGGGGCCGAGCACCCGCGACACTAGGAGCGGGAGCTGGAGGAACGCATCAGTCGCGTGACTCGGATGCGGCCGGAGGGACGATGGCACGACAGGACCGGAGCGGTGGCTCCTCGGCGCCGTGGAGCGCCGCGGCCTGCGGTCTCCTCGGCCGCGGCGAGGTGCTCCAGGAGGTCCGGCACCGGCTCGTCGAGGGCAGCCGCGTCATCACGGTGCTCGGTGGTCCCGGCGCGGGCAAGACCGCGGTGGTCACGGCGGCGGCCGACGCGGCGCGGGCCGATGGCTGGCTCGTCCTGCACGCCCACGGACGCACCACGGAGGCGATGCTGGGCTTCTCCGCCCTCCTCGACCTCCTCGACGCGCCCGGGGCCGAGGACCACGGGACCGTCGACCTGGTCGCGTCGATCCGCCGTCGTGTCCTCGGCAGCGAGGGGACCGGACCCACGGATGCCCTCCGTCTGCGCCGCGACGTCCACCAGTGGCTGGTCACGCTCGCCGCCGACCGCGATCTCCTCGTCCTCCTCGACGACGTGCACTGGCTGGACCCCGCCTCGTGGCAGGTGCTCGCCTTCGTCGCCAACCGGCTCGCCCAGTCGGAGGTGTCCTTCCTCCTCGCGTCCCGCGCCGACGCGGCCCCGGCGGGCCTCGAGGACCATCCCGTCCTGCACCTGCCGCCGCTGACCGGGGCCGAGTCTCTCGAGCTCCTCGACGCGACGTGTCCGGGCCTGGATCCGGTGACCCGGGTGTCGATCCTCGAGCGCGCTGCCGGCAACCCGCTGGCGCTGCTCGAGCTGGGCCGCGTCGGCGCCCACGACGCCCTGCCGGCGACCGTCGAGGCGGCGTTCGCGGCCGACCTGCCCGCCCTTCCGGCGGAGACCCGGCGACTCCTGCTGCTGGTCGCCGCGGGCGCCGACGACCTCGCCGTGCTGTCCCGGGCCACCTCCGCGGGCTCGGTCCCCCACCAGCTCGAGCCGGCGGAGCACGCCGGCCTGGTGCGGGTGCACGGCACCCGCGTCGTCTTCCGCCACCCGCTCGTGGAGTCGACCGTCTACGGCCTGGCCAGCGCGGCCGAGCGCCGCGCGGCGCACGGCACCCTGGCGGACGCGTACGCCGCGGACGGCGATCGGAGGATCTGGCACCGCGCCGCCGCTGCCGTGGCCCCGGACGAGGACGTCGCGGCGGAGCTGATGGCCAGCGCCGACCGGATGTGGATGCGCGGCGCTCAGCAGGAGGCGGCCGATGCGGTGGTCCGCGCTGCGGAGCTCACCGTCGACCCGGACCTGCGCGACGAGCGGATCCTGATCGGCGTCGACATGTCGCCCGCCATCGGGCACGTGCACAAGATGGCCTCCGTCGCCGACCGCTTCCGCCGGCACTCCACCCACCCCGCCGTCCGTGCCCGATCGGCCCAGGTGCAGGCCTACGCGCTGACCCAGACGATGCAGCAGGCGGCGGCGCGGGACATGCTGCAGCGGTCGCTGGAGGAGATGATCGGCCTCGACGACCTGGCGGGCTGGGCGTCGCTCACGAGCCTGGCCACGCTGACCTACCGGACCGGCCAGGGCACGGGCGTCCTCGCCCGCTGGTTGCAGCGCTACGAGGAGACCACCCTCCACGACCCCGAGGGCCATCCGCTCCAGGCGGCGGCCTGGGCGTGGATCCGCGCGGCGCTGGACCCCCTCGACCCACCGAGCGAGCTGCTCGAGCTGTTCCGCGCCGCCCCCGACCACCCCACGGGCACCCTCCCGGTCAGCGACATCGTCGTGTACGACGTCCTGCTCGGCGCGACCGGCTGGCTGCTCGACGAGCACGCGGTCGCCGTGCGCCGCCTCACCCGGGCCGTCGAGCTGATGCAGCGCGCGGACGGATCGCGCCATCTCGCCCAGCCGCTCATGGCGCTCGGCCAGGTGCAGTTCGACCTCGGGCGGTACGACGACGCCGACCGCACCGGCCGGATGCTGGTCGACATCAGCGAGGCCGAAGGCCTCTGGTACTACCGCGTGGTGGGTCGGGAGCTGCGCGCCCGCGTGACCGCCGTACGCGGGGATCACCGCGAGGCGCTGCGGACGATCGACGCGCTGCTCGCCGAGACCGAGTCCGGGCAGTCGGCCTCCCTCGAGGCGGTCCTGATGACCGGGCGTGCCTACGCCCTGGCGGGCATGGGCGATCACGAGGGCGCCTACCAGGACCTGCGGAGTCTCTTCGGCGCCGACGGCGACCCGCTCCACCCGCACGTCTCCTTCCTCGCGCTCGCCGACCTCGTCTCCGCGGCCGTGCGGGTCGGGAGGGCCGACGAGGTCGTCGAGGTGGTCCGGCGGGCGCAGGGCCGGGTCGGCACCGAGCCGGGGCCACGGATCCGCCGCCTGCTCGCCCGCGCCCGGGCCCAGCTGTCCGCCGACCCCGCAGACGCCGACCGGCTCTTCGATCGCGCCGTGCGCGAGCCGGGAGCTGCCGACTTCCCGTTCGAGTGGGCGAGCGCCCAGCTCGAGCACGGCGTGTGGCTGCGCCGGCAGCGCCGTGCCGCCGACGCCCGCGGCCTCCTCCGGACCGCCCAGCAGGTCTTCACCCGGATCGGGGCGAGCGCGTGGGCGGCGGCGGCCGAGGCCGAGCTGCGCGCGGCCGGGGTCCGCTCGGACGATCTCGGCCGCGAGCCCGCCCGTTGGCCCGACCTGACCTCCCAGGAGCGGGAGATCGTGCTGCTCGCCGCCACCGGCCTGAGCAACAAGGAGATCGGCCAGGCGCTGTTCCTCTCCCCACGTACGGTCGGCGGGCACCTCTACCACGCGTTCCCGAAGCTCGGCGTCACCTCGCGCAACCAGCTCCGCGACGTGGTCAGCGAGCTGCGCGAGGACTGACCCGGCCCTCGTCAACTGCGCGTCAACTGCTCGTCCACTGCGCCCGCGTAGGTTCCTGCCACCGCCGGCTGTGTCGCCGCCCGGCGGGCCGTCGGGTCCTGTCGAGGAGCAGCGATGTCAGATGCGTGGCCGGCGCTGCCCAGCCGGTGGCGGCACGGCACCCGCGACACGGTGCACCTGTGGTGCCAGCTGCTGGGCCGGACCCGGACCTCCCTCACCCCCGGAGACCGCAACCGGCCCGACCTCCCGCTCTACGTGAACTCGGTGGGCGTCACGACCTCGCTGCTGCCGCTCGGCGTCCGCGGTGGGCTGGAGCTGGTCGCCAACCTCGTCGACCACCGGCTGGAGATGCGCCTCACCGACGGCCGGCAGCGGCGCCTGCAGCTCGGCCCCCGCGACGTGGCCGGGCTGTACGCCGAGTACGTGGCCGCGCTGGCCGAGCTCGACGTCGAGGTCGACGTCGCGCTCCCACCGGGCCGGGCGGACGCGCCGTACGACGCCCAAGCCGCCCGACTCTTCTACGCGACGCTGGTGTCCGCGCACCGGGTGCTGACCCGGGCACGGACCGATGCCGGCCCGACCACCGGCCCGGTGCGTCTCGTGTGGGGGACCCTCGACCTCGCCGTCGCCGGCGAGGTCACCACCTGCGGCTTCCGGTCGACGGGCGGCGACGACGGCGTCTTCCACGCGCATGCCGTCCCGGAGCCGCCGGGCTTCCGCGACCACGTGCCGCGCTCGGCGGCCTACTTCGACGACGTGCTGGAGGAGTTCGTCCTCCCCTACCCCGCCGTCCGCCGTGCCCTCGACCCGGACACCTACGTCGGGGAGTTCCTCCGCGAGATCCATGACCTGGCGACACCCCGAAGGAGAAGACCATGACGTCCGACGACAAGGCCCCGATCGTCCTCATCCACGGCCTCTGGATGACCCCGAAGAGCTGGGACACCTGGGCGGGGCGCTTCCGCGCCGCCGGCCACGAGGTGATCGTCCCCGGCTGGCCCGGGATCGACGCCCGGACGGTCGAGGAGGTACGACGGGACCCCACGCCGCTCAAGGGCATCGGCATCACCCAGATCGCCGACCACTACGACCGGATCATCAGCGCGCTGCCGAGCCCGCCCCTGATCATGGGCCACTCCTTCGGCGGCCTGTTCACCGCGCTGCTCGCCGACCGTGGCCTCGGCCGGGCCTGCGTGGCGCTCGCTCCCGCGGCCACGGCCGGCGTGAACAAGACCCCGTTCAGCACCCTGCGGTCCGCCCTCCCGATCCTGGCCAACCCGCTGGGCAAGAACGGCGCCAAGCCGATCTCGAAACGCCACTTCCACTACACGTTCGGCAACGACCTCTCGCGCAGGGAGTCCGACCGCCTCTGGGAGGAGTACGCCGTGAACTCCTACAACCGGGTCATGTTCGAGGAGGTCGCCTCCGCGAAGGACGTGGAGAAGGGCGTCACCCGCGTCGACTACACCCGCCCGGACCGGGCGCCGCTGCTGGTGATCTGCGGGGGCATCGACCACGTCACTCCCCCGGAGCTCGGCCGGGCGACGGTGGCGACGTACGAGCGCGCCGGCGGGCCGGCCCTCGTCGAGTACCGCGAGTACGCCGGCCGCACGCACCGGCTGGTCAGCCAGGCGGGCTGGGAGGAGATCGCCGACTTCGCCCTGGAGTGGGCGGAGGCCCACGCGACGGACACGACGGCCCCCTGAGTCGGCTCGGCGCGGCTCTGGGCTTGGCCGAGTACGACCACGGGGGGTGGTCGTCCTCGGCCAGGACCCGGTGCACCGACGCGACCGCGCTGGCACCCTCGCCGACGGCCGAGGCGACCCGTTTCATCGAGCCGGCGCGCACGTCGCCCACGCAGAAGAGGTGGCGCACGCTCGTCTGGAACGGCAGCGCGACGTCCTGGCCGGCCGGCACCTCGTCCGCGCCGAGGCGGGTGGCGGTGAGCACGAAGCCGTCCGCGTCACGGGCAATCGGGGCGAGCCACCCGGTGTCGGGTTCGGCGCCGATGAAGCAGAAGACGGTGCGGCTCTCGAGCTCCTCGTCCGGCACGCCCTCGCGGCGTACGACGACGCCGGCCAGGGCGTCCTCGCCGCGCAGCCCGACGACCTGGGCGCCGGTCCACAGCCGCACCATCGGGTGGGCCTCCAACCGCCTCGCCAGGTAGGCCGACATGGTCGCGTCGACCCCGTCGCGGCGGACCACGACGTCGACCCGCGAGCCGCGCGAGGCCAGGAAGAGCGCCGCCTGCCCCGCGGAGTTGGCGCCGCCGACGACGGTGACCGGCCGGGACTGGCAGTCGCGGGCGTCCAGCTCGGTGGCCGAGTACCTGATCTCGCCGCGTCCCTCGTAGTCCTCCCAGCCCGGGATCCCGAGCCGCCGGTAGCGGGCGCCGGTGGCCACGATCACCGCGCGGGACCGCAGTCGGGTGCCGTCGCCCAGGGCGACGCAGGGCCGGCCGGGGTCGGACACGTCGAGGGCGACGACCTCGCACGGCGTGTAGAGCGGAGCGCCGAACCGGAGCGCCTGGACCAGCGCGAGCCGGGTCAGCTCCTCGCCGCTGACCCCGCGGGGGAAGCCGAGGTAGTTCTCGATCCGGGAGCTGGTGGCCGCCTGGCCACCGGGTCCGGCGGAGTCGAGGAGCACCGTCACCAGACCCTCGGAGGCGCCGTACACGGCGGCCGCGAGACCGGCGGGGCCGGCGCCCACCACCACGAGGTCCACGTCGACCCCGTGGTCGGCGTAGGAGAAGCCGATCGCGGCCGCGAGGTCGCGTGGGGTGGCACGCACGAGCAGCCGGTCCGAGACGACGGCGGCCGGCAGGTCCCCGGCCGCGAGCCCGTGGGTCGCGAGCACCGACTGCCCCTCGATGGAGTCGGTGTCGATGGAGACGTGCGGCAGCTGGAGCCGCGCGGCGTAGGTGCGCAGCGCCCGGGTCGCGGCGGACCCGGCCGGTCCCACGATCTCCAGGACGCTGGCGGCCGAGTCCATGATGATCCGGCGGCGGACCCGGAACGCCTCGATCACCACGTCGGCGATGTCCACCTGCTCGCCGAGGACGTCGCGGAACCTCTCCGCGTCGATGCGGACCACGGTGCCCGCCCGCCGGACGCGCGCGGTCAGGAAGACCGTCTGGCCGGTGAGCAGGCTCAGCTCGCCGGTGAACTCGCCGGTCCGGCGCGTGTAGACGACGTGCTCGGGCTCGACGGCCGTCGCGTCCCGGACCACGTCGATCAGCGCCGTCTCGACCAGGAAGAGGTCGTAGCGGCGGTCGCCGGACTTGTAGAGGACCTTCCCCTCCTCGACGAGCTGCCGCTCGCCGTAGCGCGACAGCCGCTCGAACTGCTCCTCGCTCAGCCGCGGTGTCGGCGGCGCGTCGTCGATGGTCATGCGTGCTCCTTCGAGAGGTCGCGCCGTGAGGTCCGGCGCGGCAGGGTCAGGCTGGCCGCCGCGATCGACCCGATCACCGTCGTGGCGAGGACGACGACCAGCCACGACAGCGCCCGCCCGAGCGGGTCGTCGGTGGCCGACAGCCACCGGATCGCGTACGTCGCACTGGCCGCGACCGTGAAGGTGTAGGCCCACCAGCCGAGGCCGAAGGGCAGGGCGGCGTACCGCGGAACGAGCACCAGCTGCACGCCGACGAGGAGCACGAAGGTGCCGAGGATGAGCTGCTGGACGGGGCCGGTGGCGTCGCCCAGCGCGTGCAGTGCGTTGCCGAGGACCGCCGGCGGCGCCGAGAGGATCGCCAGGGTGGGCACGAGGGCGGATGGCAGCGGCGGGCCGAGGGCGAGGCGTCCGAGAAGCACTGCGCCGATCAGGCACCAGCTGAGCAGGCCGAGCCCGAGCGCGGCCATCGCGGCCTCCCGCCAGCCTGCGACGGCGTACGCCTGGCGCCGATCAGCGGGGCGGCCGTCGTCGGCAGCAGGTAGCCCGGGTGCACCGTCACCAGTGGCCGGTCGCCGGCCAGCAGGCCGGTGAGGAACCAGCAGCCGAACACCGCGGCGACGACGGCCCCGGTGAGGACGACGACCTCGCCGGCGGTCCGGTCGACCCGGAGCAGCCGGGCGCCGAGCAGCATCCCGGTGGCGGGCACCAGCGCGGCGAACGGGCCGAGCACCGGGTGGCGGAGGTCGTCGACCGCGGTGCGCACGTCGCCGACACCCTGGACGTAGCGCACGGCGACCAGCCCGAGCGCGGCGGCGGCGGCGACCCAGACGATGTCGGACACCACCCGTGGGACGAGGCCCGCGTCGGCGGCCGCGCCCCACGTGCCGGCCAGCCCGGCTGTGCCGAAGGCGATGCCGAACGCGTTGAGGGGCACCCGTCCGGCCATCGCTGCTCGCCGTGGGACCGGGTCAGCCGAGGAAGGTGGTGAGCGCCGTGGTGACCTGGTCGGCATGGGTCCACGCGATGGCGTGCGGGCCTCCGTCGACCACGACCAGCTCCGCGTCCTTCATCAGGCCCGGCAGCCGGGCCGCGGTCAGCTCGATGGGGAGCACCCGGTCCTGGTTGCCGTGGATCACCAGCACCGGCACGTCCACCCGGGCGACGTCGTCCCGGAAGTCGGTGGTCCAGGCGGTGATGCAGGCGACCCCGGCGATCGAGGAGCTGTCGGCGGCGACGGCGAAGCTGGCGTCGAACACCGCCTCGCTGACGAGCGTCCCGCGGTTGACGTCGTAGTTGTAGAAGTTCTCCAGGAAGCCGCGGAGGTAGGCGAGCCGGTCGCCGGTCGCCTGCTCGACGAAGCCGGCGAAGAGCGACGCAGGGGCACCCTCCTCGCCGTCGTCGCGAACCAGGAGGTACGGCGGGATCGGCGAGATCAGCACGGCCTTGTCGACGCGGTCGGAGCCGTTCACGCCGAGGTAGCGCACCACCTCCCCCGTCCCCATCGAGTGCCCGACGAGGGTGGCCCCGCGGAGGTCCAGCGTCTCCATCAGCGTCCGCAGGTCGGCCGCGAAGGTGTCGTAGTCGTAGCCGTCGGCGGGCCGGCTCGACCTGCCGAACCCGCGGCGGTCGTAGGTGATGACCCGGTGGCCCAGCTCCAGGAGCACCGGGAGCTGCTTCTCCCACGCGGTGCCGCTGAGCGGGTAGCCGTGGATGAGGACGATCGGCGTACCGCTGCCGTGGTCCTCGTAGTAGAGCTCGATGTCGCCGGAGTTCTCCTGGCCGACCTTGATGTAGGGCACAGCACCCTCCCCTGTCCGATCCACGGCCGAAGGACATCGACACGTGCCGGCAGTCAAGCCGCACCCGGTGCACGACGAGTGCACGATCAGTGCACGCGACGTCGCGGCTCAGGCGAACGGCGACCCCGGTCCCGGCCGGGGTCGCCGTCGCCACGGCGGGGTTCAGTCGAGCAGCCCCTGCATGGTGTCGATCTCCCGCTGCTGGGAGGTCGCGATCGAGTCGGCGAGCGCGAGGGCGTCGTCGTACACGCCGTCCTCGCTCTCGGTCCCGGCCATCTCAATGGCGCCCTCGTGGTGCTCGATCATCATCCGCAGCCACATGTCCTGGAAGGCGTCGTCGGAGGCGTCGGAGAGATCCTGCATCTCCTCCGTCGACATCATCCCCGGCATGTCGTCCATCCCGTCCGTGCCGGACATGTCCATGCCGTCCATCCCGTCCGAGCCGTGGCCGGCATGGGCATGGTCCATCGAGGTGGCCGGGACGTCCTCTCCCCAGGCGGTGAGCCAGTCGACCATCGTCTCGATCTCCGGGGTCTGGGCGGCGCGGATGTCCTCGGCGAGCCGGCGTACGGCGGGGTCCAGCGGTCGGCCACGGGTCATCGCGACCATCTGCACCGCCTGAGCGTGGTGCGGGATCATCTCGGTCGCGAAGGCGACGTCGGCGTCGTTGTGGACCTGGCCGTCGGCGTCGGTGTGGGTGGCGGACGGGGACGCGTCGGCGTCCGAGTCGTCGGAGCCGCAGGCGGCAAGGGTGAGCCCGGTCGTCAGGGCGAGGACGAGCGCCGCCGCGCGACGGGTCGTCCGGTGGGTGTGCGTGTGCATGGGTGTGCTTCTCCTCGGTCAGCGGTGGTGGGCGGGCAGCAGCGACCGGACCAGCGCGCAGCGTGCGCGCGGCCGGGTCGCGGGCCCCTCAGCACCGCTGGATGGAGAGCTGGAACAGGTCCGGCGGCGCCGGTCCGCGGGCACGCGCCCAGCAGGCGAACTGACGGACGGCCTCGCGCGGGAGCCGGAGCCGGTCGAGCAGCGTCCGGCGTGGACCGCCGAGCAGCGCGGCCGCGGCGAGCAGGGCACCGGCGAGCACGGCGAGGCACAGCCCGGCCATGCCGTCCATGTCCCCGCTCGGCTGCTTCGACGGTCCCGACCGGCCGGCGTGACCGTCCGCGTGTGCGTCGGTCATCGAGGTCATCGAGGACATCGAGGCCTGCACGGCGTGCCCGGCGGCCCCGTGGTCCGAGAGCCCGTGCATCGCGAAGAGGCCGGCCGCGGCGAGCAGCAGCGCGGCGAGGCGCAGCACCGCCGACGACGTACGTCGTCCGGGAGCGGTGCGCTGCCTCGCGGTCATCGCCCCGAGTCTAGGCGGGGGTCAGCGACGTACGCCGGCGGGCGTGGGCGCGCGGAGGGCGTACCCGACCCCACGGACGGTGCGGATGATCGGCGGGCTGGCGGCCTCGATCTTCCGGCGCAGGTTGCGGATGCCGCTGTCCACGATGTTCGAGCGACCCGTGGCGCCGTCCCAGACGTGGTCGAGGATCTGGGTGCGGGTGAGGACCCGCTCGGCGTTCAGGACCAGGAAGCGCAGCAACGAGAACTCCGTCGCCGACAGCTCGATCGGCCGGCCCGCCCGCCACACCTGGTGCCCGTCCACGTCGAGGACGAGGTCGGCGTACGCGATCCGGCGGTCCACCCTGCTGGTCCGGTGTCCGCGGCGACGCAGCACGGCCTCGACGCGCAGCAGCAGCTCGTCGAGGCTGAACGGCGTGCTGAGGCAGTCGTCCGCGCCTGCGGCCAGGCCGGCCATCCGCTCCTGCGCCGAGCTGCCGGCGAGCAGGATCGTCGCGGTCGCGAGCCCGTCGTCGCGCAGCCGCTCGGGGACGGTCAGGCCGTCGAGGTCCGGCAGCACCGCGTCGACGACCACCAGGTCGTGCCACCGCGCGCGGAGCGCGGCCAGTCCCTCCTCACCGGTGGTGGCGGTCGCCACCTCGTGACCAACGAAGGTCAGTCCGGCGACGATCGGGTCGCGCAGCCGGGCGTCGGCGACCATGACGAGCAGGCCAGTCGGGGACGAGTCGAGCACGTGCTCACCGTCGTCGCCCGGGTTCGGCCGGTGCTGGCAGGAGTCTGTGCGCGAGGTGGGAGATCCGACGCATCGAGAATCGACAACGCCGGATCATGGAGGCGTCATCTTCCGGAGCCAGCCTTCCCGTTGTCATCGAACCGACAACGAAGGAACCGACATGAACCTCAAGCACGCACTGACCACCGGAGCCGTCGCCGTCGCCAGCACGGGAGCCCTCCTCGCGACCAGCACCACCGCCGCCCACGCGGCCGACGCCGACACGGCGTACACGAGCGGCACGGCGAGCGGCACCTCGCAGTACACCTACCGGCTCAGCGACTCCGGCAGCGAGCTCCGCAACCAGACGGTCCGCTTCACGATCAACAGCAGCAAGGGCAAGGGCCGGGTCTGGAAGGTCACCGTGCTCAAGGACGGGGAGGCGGTGACGAGCGCGACCGAGACCACCGACCGGCACGGCAACTTCGTCTACAAGACCACGATCCGCGCCGACGACGACGCCGAGATCAAGGTGCGCGCCGTGGCCGGGTACGGCGAGCACGCGAAGAGCACGCTCTCCCTCGACTGACCGGATGCGGCCGGCCCCGGCCACGACGCCACGACGGCCCCGACCAGCAGGTCGGGGCCGTCGCCCGAACGTCGTCGTCCGGCGTCGGTCAGGCGTCGACCAGCTCCTCGGCCGGGTGCTCCTCGGTCGAGCGGGAGTCGGTCAGGGTGAAGGCGCCGAAGCCGGCGACCAGGCCGACCACGACCGCGAGGATCCCGTAGGTCACCGTCTCGCCGTGGAAGAAGGACTGGACGAGGTCGTTGCTCCAGGCGCCGGCGGGGAGCTGGGTGGTGACCAGGGCCGCGATCAGGGTGCCGACGACGGCGGTGCCGACGCTGGTGCCGACCTCCTGGGCGGTGTCGTTGAGGGCGGTGCCGATGGAGGTGCGGTTGGCGGGCATCGCGTCGACCAGCGCGACGGCGCAGATCGTCATCAGGGTGCGGATGCCGATGGTCAGCAGGACCATGCAGATCGCGATCGCCAGGTAGCCGTGGTGGACGCCCCAGGCCAGCCCGCCGAGCGCGCCGGCGAGGAAGGCGGCGCCGACCAGGCAGGCAATCCGGTGGCCGAATCGGTGCACCAGGCCCTCGGAGATCGGGGTCGCGAGGATCATCGTGGCGATCATCGGCAGGTTGGCGAGGCCGGCGCGCACCGGGCTCCAGCCGTAGGCGTACTGGAAGTGCAGGACCAGGCCGAACATGACGCTGGCCATCGCGATCGCGGTGCCCATCTGCGCGATCGTCGCGCCGCGGACGGTGCCGTTGGAGAAGAGCTTCAGGTCGAGCATCGGCTCGGCGGCGCTGCGCTCGCGCCACACGAAGCCGATCGCGGCGAGCACGGCGCCGACGATCGAGAGGATCGTCGGGGCCGAGAGCCAGCCGTGGTCGACGCCGCTGGTGAGCGAGTAGCAGGCCAGGCCGATGGCGGCGATGCTGAGCGCGGCGCCCGGCAGGTCCATCGCGTCGTCGGTCAGGTCGTCGGGGTGGTCGGCCGGCACGCCGAGGCGGACGCCGACCCAGGCGATCAGCGCGATCGGGGCGTTGACGACCAGCAGCCACTCCCAGCGCACGTGCGCCAGGGCGGTGCCGCCGAGCAGCGGGCCGAGGATGAAGCCGGACATGCCGACGATCATCATCACGGTGATGGCGCGCATCCGGAGCGCCTTGTCGTCGAAGAGCCGGAAGACCAGCGAGTTGGTGATCGGGGCCATCGCGGCGGCGGCGATGCCGAGCGCGGCGCGCAGCGCGATCAGCTCGCTCGAGGTCGTCACGAAGATGACCAGGAGGCTGGTCAGGCCGAAGATCGCGAGGCCGGTCAGGAGCACCCGGCGCCGGCCGAAGCGGTCGGCGATCGAGCCGGCGGTGAGCAGGAGGCCGCCGAAGGTCAGCGCGTAGGCGCTGGTGACCCACTGCAGGGCAGTCGTACTGCTCCCGAGGTCGCGGCCGATGGTCGGCAGCGCGATCGACAGCAGGGTGTTGTCGACCATCTCGACGAAGAAGGCCAGGCAGAGCGCGGCCATCGGGATCCACGCCGCGCGCAGCGACGGGTAGGTGCGGGTGGGTGTGGGAGCGGTGGTGGTGCTCATGGTGACCTCCTGACGTACGGCGCCCCGGTCCGAGGCGCGGCACGACCGTAGGAGCCGCCGCTTTCACCCCGGCTTCACACCGGTTTCAGCGCCACTCCCCCGGGTTTCAGACCCCCGCGACCGGCGGGATCGCCACCACCTGGCCGGCGTAGCTCAGCCCGGCGCCGAAGGCGATGAGCAGGGCGGTGTCACCCTCCTTGGCCTCGCCGGAGCGGACCATCGCCTCGATCGCCAGCGGCACGGAGGCCGCCGAGGTGTTGCCGGACTCCTGGACGTCGCGCGCGATCGCGACCGACTCGGGCAGCTTGAGGTTGCGGGCCAGGGTCTCGGTGATCCGCAGGTTGGCCTGGTGCGGCACGAAGACGTCCAGGTCGTCGAGGGTCAGCCCGGCGCGGGCGACCGCGTCGCGGGCCACGTCCGCCATCGCGAACGGCGCCCACCGGAAGACCTGCGTGCCCTCCATCTGGACGACGAGCGGGTGCTCCGCGTCCAGCTCGTCGCACCGCATCGACTGGGTGATGACGTGCGACTGCGAGCCGTCGGAGCCCCACGCGACCGGGCCGATCCCGGGCTCGTCGGCGCCGCCCACGACGACCGCGCCGGCCCCGTCGGCGAAGATGAAGGCCGTGCCGCGGTCGGTCGGGTCCATGAACGTGCTGAGCCGCTCCACACCGACGACCAGGACGTAGCGGGCGTTGCCGCCACGCACCAGGTCGGAGGCCACCGACAGCGCGTGGCAGAAACCGGCGCACCCGGCCGAGACGTCGAACGCCGCCGCCCGCGAGCCCAGCCGATCGGCGAGGACCGGCGCCGCCGCCGGCGTGTGCTGCACGTGCGTCGAGGTCGCCACGATGACCGTCCCGAGGTCGGCCGCGTCGACACCGGCGACCGCGAGCGCCCGCTGCGCCGCGACCGCCGCCATGTCGAGGAGCGACTCACCGTCGGCGGCGTACCGGCGCGACCGGATGCCGGACCGGGTCTGGATCCACTCGTCGCTGGAGTCCAGCACCTCGCAGATCTCGTCGTTGGTCACGACCCGCTCGGGTCGGTAGACCCCCAGGCCCAGGATGGCGGTGGCGGACGGGCCCGCCTGCTGCATGATCGACGTCACACGCGCAGGCTAGACCCTCCCTCCGTCAGAGGACGTAGAGCATCTCCTGGTAGGTCGGCAGCGACCACAGGTCGTCGGCGACGAGGCCCTCGAGCGTGTCGGCGGCCTCGCGGACCGCCGCCATCGCGGGGAGCACGACGTCGCGGCTGAAGGTGGCCGTGGCGAGCGACTCGTCCTCGTGCTCCTTGGCGATCGCCTCGCCCAGCTCGGCCAGCGCCGCGCGCAGGTCGGCGATCGGCGCGGACACCGTCGTCAGCAGCGAGGTGTCGGCCTCGACGCCGGCGGCGGTGAGTGCGGCGACGTTGGCGGCGAGCTCGGTCTGGTAGCGCATCGCGGCGGGCAGGATGATCGTGGTGCCCATCTCGAGGGTCAGGTTGGCCTCGACGCCGACCGTGAGGATGTACTGCTCCAGCCCGACCTCGTAGCGGCTGTGCATCTCCCGCTCGTTGAAGACGGCGTACGTCGAGAAGAGCTCGATCGCCTCCTCGGAGATCAGCTCCGGGAGCGCGTCGACGGTGGTGCGGAGGTTCTTCAGGCCGCGCTGCTCGGCCTCGACCTGCCACTCGTCGGAGTAGCCGTTGCCGTTGAAGATCACCGCGCCGTGGTCCGCGATGATCGTGGTGAGCAGCGACTGGACGGCCTCGTCGAAGTCGGTGCCGGCGGCGACCGCCTCCTCCAGCGTGGTCGCGCAGAAGTCCAGCGCCTCGGCCATGATCGTGTTGATCACGACCATCGGGGCGGCGACGGTCTGCAGCGAGCCCGGCGCCCGGAACTCGAAGCGGTTGCCGGTGAAGGCGAAGGGGCTGGTCCGGTTGCGGTCGCCCGGGTCCTTGCTGAGGTCCGGGAGCGTGTCGACCCCGATGATCAGCGTGCCCTTCTCCTTCGACCGGGTGGCGCCACCCTTGGCGACCTGGTCGAAGACGTCGGCGAGCTGGTCGCCGAGGAAGATCGAGATGATCGCCGGCGGGGCCTCGTTGGCGCCGAGCCGGTGGTCGTTGGACGCCGACGCGACGGACGCGCGCAGCAGGCCGCCGTACTTGTGGACCGCGCGGATGACGGCGGCGCAGAAGACGAGGAACTGGGCGTTCTCGTGCGGGGTGTCGCCGGGCAGCAGCAGGTTGCCCTGCGGGCCGTTGCCGATCGAGAAGTTGACGTGCTTGCCGGAGCCGTTGACGCCGGCGAAGGGCTTCTCGTGGAAGAGGCACTCCATCCCGTGCTTCTTGGCGATCGAGCGGAAGGTCGTCATCAGCAGCTGCTGGTGGTCCGAGGCGAGGTTGGAGCGCTCGAACATCGGCGCCACCTCGAACTGCCCGGGCGCAACCTCGTTGTGCCGGGTCTTGGCCGGGATGCCGAGCTTGAAGAGCTCCCGCTCGGTGTCCATCATGAAGCCGAGCACCCGCTCGGGGATGGCGCCGAAGTAGTGGTCGTCGAACTCCTGGCCCTTCGGCGGCTTCGCGCCGAAGAGGGTCCGGCCGGCGTTGAGCAGGTCCGGGCGGGCGACGAAGAAGTGCCGGTCGACCAGGAAGTACTCCTGCTCGGGGCCGCAGTAGGACACGACCTTCTCCGGCGTGTGGCCGAAGAGCGTCAGGACGCGCTCGGCGTGCACCGACATCGCCTGCTGCGAGCGCAGCAGCGGCGTCTTGTGGTCGAGCGCCTCACCGGTCATCGAGATGAAGATCGTGGGGATGCAGAGCGTGTTGCCGTTGGGGTTCTCGAGCACGTACGCCGGGCTCTGGATGTCCCAGCCGGTGTAGCCGCGCGCCTCGAACGTCGCGCGCAGGCCGCCGTTGGGGAAGCTCGAGGCGTCGGGCTCGCCCTGGATCAGGGTCTTGCCGGCGAACTCCGCGATCGCCGTACCGTCGCCGACCGGGTCGAGGAAGCTGTCGTGCTTCTCAGCGGTGAGGCCGGTGAGCGGGTAGAAGACGTGCGCGTAGTGGGTCGCGCCCTTCTCCATCGCCCAGTCCTTCATCGCCGAGGCGACGGCGTCGGCGACCAGCGGGTCCAGGGGCGCGGACTTCTCGATCGTCGCGACCACCGACTTGTAGACCGACTTGGGCAGCCGCTTCTGCATGACGGTGAGGCTGAAGACGTTGTCGCCGAAGATCTCCCCCGGCTCCTCGCCCGGGTCGAACGTGACCGCCGGAGGCGTGTAGGCCTCGACGTCGCTCATCGCCTGCAGTCGGACCTTGTTCGCGCTCATCTCATCGGCTCCCTCTGGCACACGGACAGCCGCTCCCCACGGCCGGTGCCCCGCACCGTAGGGAGCGTTCGTGTCCGGGCTGTTTCGGGCCGGTGTCGTACGCCGTCCGGTCTGTACCGGACCGAGGAGGGGTCAGGCCGTGACGAACTTCCCGACCTCGGCGCGCAGCTGCTGCGACATGCGGGCCAGCTCGTCGATCGCGGACCGGGTCTGGTTGACCGCCTGCGTGGTGGAGTCCGCCGCCGTCGCCACCGAGGTGATGTTGGTGGCGATCTCGCCCGAGCCGGTCGAGGCGTCGGCGACGTTGCGCGACATCTCGTTGGTGGTCGCGGTCTGCTCCTCCACCGCTGAGGCGATGGTCAGCTGGTAGTCGTTGATCGAGGTGATGATCGTGGCGATCTGGCCGATGGCGGCGACCGCGCCGGTGGTGTCGTTCTGGATCGCCTCGACGCGGCGGGCGATGTCCTCGGTCGCGCGGGCGGTCTCCCCCGCGAGCTCCTTGACCTCGTTGGCGACGACCGCGAAGCCCTTGCCGGCCTCGCCGGCCCGCGCGGCCTCGATGGTCGCGTTGAGGGCCAGGAGGTTGGTCTGCTCGGCGATCGAGGTGATGGTCTTGACGACCGCGCCGATCTCCTCCGAGGAGGTGCCGAGCTTGCCGACCTGCTCGTTCGTGGTCTCCACCATGGAGACGGCCTCGGAGGCGACGCGGGCGGCGTCGTTGGCGGACTGGGCGATCTCGCGGATCGAGGCGCTCATCTCCTCCGAGCCGGCCGCGACCGTCTGCACGTTGCGGGAGACTTCGTCGGCCGCACCGGAGACGACACCGGCCTGGACCGAGGTCTCCTCGGCACCGGCGGCGATCTGGTGCGAGGACGCGGAGAGCTCCTCCGAGGCCGCGGCGACGGCGTCGGCCGACTCCGCGACGGTGCCCACGATCCCGGCCACCGAGGATCGGGCGAGCTCGTAGTCCTCGGCCATCCGGCCGAGCTCGTCGCGGCTGGTGACGCCCGCCTCCACGGTGAGGTCGCCGTGCGCGAAGGCCTGCAGCGCGCGGCGGATCGCCTCGATGCCGCGCAGGATCCGCCCCGCGAGCAGCAGCGCGATCGCGGCCACGGTCGCGATCGCCAGCAGCAGCGCGATGATCATGAGGGTGCGCGCGGAGTGCGAGTCGCCGACCGCGGCATCCGCCTCGGCGGCCGTGCGGTCGGTGATCGTCTTCACGAGCGTGTCGGTGTCCTCGACGATCTTGTAGTAGACGGCGTAGCTGTCGTTGTTGATCAGGTTCTCCGCCTTGAGGATGCCTGCGCCCGTACCGAGCTGGTAGGCAGCCTGGATCTTGTCGTCCATGGCGAAGAACTGGTCCCACTGGTCGGCGATCTGGGCGAACATCGTGCGCTCACCCGCGGTCATCGCGTTGACGGGGAACGAGGCGAGGAGGCTCTTCAGCTTCTCGGCGTCGGCGAGGAAGCCGCCGCGGTTGACCTCGTTCGGGTCCACGGCCTTGGCCGGCGAGAGACGACGGGCGTCGAGGGCGTAGGCGACCTGCCAGCCGCTGATGTCGGCGTTGTAGAAGGCGACGTCCTTGACGTCCATCGAAAGGGCGTCGAGCGCGCGCAGGTCCTCAGCCGCGCTGCCCGCGTCGGCGGCGTTCTTGATCCCGATGCCACCGACGACGAGGGCGCCGAGGATGCCGGCGAGGCCGACGGCGAGGATCTGGGTGCGCAGCCCGAAGGCGGCGGTACGACGGGACATCGGTGGGACTCCTGGGTCGCGAACAGGTGGGAAGGTGTGGCAGGACCCCGGACGTGGGCTCGGGCCCACGCCCGGGGCCACCTGTCCCATCGGTCGGCCCCCCGGTCTCCTGAGCGGAATCGGGACGGTCGGACCCCGCGGCTACGGTGGCGCCATGAGCGGCGGCCGCACCCAGCACCCTCGGATCGACCCGGTCCGCCTCGACGACCTGGCCGCCGGCGACCCGGCGGAGCTCACCGCACGGGCCGACCTGGAGGCGACCCGCTTCTCCGGCGTACGCCGCGCGTCCCTCGACCTCGGCGGCGCCCGCCTCGACGGCGTGGAGCTCGCCGACCTGGTGGCCGACGAGACCGACCTGCGCGGCGCCCGGCTCACCGAGGTCCGCCTCGACGGGGTCGGTCTGCCCGTCGTGCGCGCCGCCGGCACCGAGTGGCGCGACGTCGAGGTCTCCGGACGACTCGGGTCGGTCGAGGCCTACGAGGCGCGGTGGCGCGGGGTCCACCTCGTCGGCGCGAAGATCAGCTTCCTCAACCTGCGCGCCGCCCAGCTCGTCGACGTCGCCTTCACCGACTGCGTCGTCGAGGAGCTCGACCTGCAGGGCGCCGAGATCACCCGGCTCCGCTTCGTCGACACCACGGTCCGCCGCCTCGAGACCCATGGGGCCCGCCTGACGGACGTCGACCTGCGCGGGGCCACGCTCGAGGTCGTGGACGGCCTCGGCGACCTGCGCGGCGCCACCGTCAGCCCGGAGCAGCTGACGTTGCTCGCGCCCCTGCTCGCCGACCACCTGGGCCTCCTGGTCGAGGAGTGAGCCGCGTCGCGGGTCTCAGAGCCCGGTGTCGTCGGTCGACTCGAAGCCGTGCCGGATCCCCCACGCGACCGCCTGCGAGCGGCTGCCGACGCCGATCTTCCGGTAGGCCGTGCCCAGGTAGGTCTTGACGGTGTTGACGGTCAGGTAGGCCCGCGCCGCGATCTCGTCGTTGGTGAGGCCGCGGACCACCAGCGACAGCATCTCGGCCTCCCGCTGGCTGAGCCCGTGGACCTGGCCCGGCCAGGTCTGCACCGCCTCGCCGTCGGCGCGCGGCTCCGGCGGCGGCTGGCCGCCGTCGTGGATCGCCACGAGCGCGGCGACCAGCTCGGCCGCCGTCAGCCCCTTGCGCAGGAAGCCCGCGGCGCCGGCCCGGAGCGCGGCGTCCTCGGGATAGTCGTCCCAGCTGTAGACGACCACCTTCGCCGCGGGGTTCTCCGCGAGGATCTCCTTGAGCTTCACGTCCACGTCCGGGACCCGGCCGAAGGTGTCGTAGAGGACCACGTCGGCCGCGTGCGGTACCCGCGTCGAGGTGGTGATGTCGACGATCCGCACCTGCCGCGGGTAGCGGGCCAGCATCTCGGCCACGCCCAGCAGCACGATCTCGTAGTCGTTCGACAGCGCCACCCGCACCGGCGGCGGTCCGTCCTGCTCGTACGTCGGGTTCGTCTCCACGCCGGTCGTGTGCCCGCTCGGCACCCGGCGGAATCGTGCCGCCGGACAGCAGGTGCCGTCTCAGGTGGCCATGAAGAGGATCATGTCGCGGTCGTACTCACGACCCTCGTGCTGCTCGGCGAGGTGGGCCTGCGCCTTCGCGACGAGGTCGTCCTCGTCGGTGCCGACCATGGTCTCGCCGCACGGGCAGGTGAGCCGCGTCTTCATCCCCGGATCCCTTCGCTTGACGGTTGACTGGACATGTGTCCAACCTTACTCCCATGCGCTTCGCCGTGGTGTCCGCGTTCCTCCCGACCGAGGAGATCCCCGCGATCGCCAGGGCCGCCGACGAGCTCGGCTACCACAGTCTCACCATCGCCGACCACGTCGTCGACCTGGCCGAGCTGGCGACGCCGTACCCCTACGAGGCCAGCGGGCGCCGCCGCTGGGACGAGACCTGCGAGTGGCCGGACCCGTGGGTGCTGGTCGCGGCACTCGCGGCGGTGACGACCCGACTGCGCTTCTTCACCTCGATCTACGTCGCCGCGCTGCGCAGCCCGTACGTCGTCGCCAACGCGATCGGTACGGCGGCGCTGCTGTCCGGCGGCCGGGTCTCCCTGGGCGTGGGGGTCGGCTGGTGCCGGGAGGAGTTCGAGCTGCTCGGGCAGGCGTTCGCGGGGCGGGGGCGGCGTACCGACGACGACCTCGTCCGGATGACCGAGCTCTGGCAGGACGGGCCGGAGGTGCCGGTCCTGGTCGGCGGGCTCTCCGAGGTCGCGCTGCGGCGGGCCGCCCGGCACGACGGCTGGGTCGGTGACGTCTGCACCGTCGACGAGGCGGTCGCGACCGCCGCCCGGCTCCGCGAGCTGCGCGCCGAGAGCGGGGCGGACGGGCCGTTCGAGGTGATCCCCGCGCTCTCCGACGCGGTCCTGCCCGAGGACTTCGTCCGCGCCCGCGACGGCGGCGTCACCGAGGTGATGACCGCACCGTGGAGGTACTACTTCGGCCGCCGCGCCACCCTCGACCAGAAGCTCGAGGGCATGCAGCGCTTCCGCGACGACGTGCTGGTGCACGTCTCTTGACCGACTTCGAGCACCTCCTCTCCCCCGGCCGGATCGGTGGGCCCGTCGGCGGCATGGAGCTGCGCAACCGGATCGTCATGTCGCCGATGGAGACGATGTACGGCACGCCCGAGGGGCTGCCGTCGGACCGCACGGTCGCCTACTTCGCCGCCCGCGCGCGTGGCGGCGTCGGGCTGGTCACCGTCGGCGCGACCGGCATCGACCCGCTCCACCCGGAGACCCCGGGTGGCCTGCAGATCGGCACCGACGAGTCCGTGGCCGCGCACCGCCGGCTCGTCGACGCCGTCCACGAGCACGGCGCGCGGATCCAGCCCCAGATCGTGCACGCCGGCCCGGACGGGCTCGGCCCCGAGATGCACGGCGTGGTCTCGCTCGGGCCGTCGGTCATCCCGTCGTACCTCACCGGCCGTCCCTCGACCGAGGTGACGAAGGAGCAGATCGCCGAGATCCTCGACCTCTACCGGGCCGCGGTCGGGCGCGTCCGCGATGCGGGGTACGACGGCATCGAGCTGCACGCCGCGCACGGCTACATGTTCCTCGGCTCGTTCCTGGCGCCACAGCGCAACCGGCGCACCGATCGCTACCGCGGCAGCTCGGTCGAGGGCCGGATCCGGGTCGTGCTCGAGGCGCTGGCCGCGATCCGGACGGAGGTCGGCCCGGACTTCCCGATCACGCTGCGGATCTCCGGCTACGAGCGGGTCGCGGCCGGGCGGCCGTCGTACGAGACGGCGCTGGTCGCGCCGCTGCTCGTCGAGGCCGGCGTCGACGCCTTCCACGTCAGCGGCGGCGTGATCGACCGGCTGGTGACGCAGATGGTGACCGGGGCCGTCCACGGCGACGGCCCCAACGTGGGCGCCGCGGCGGCGGTCAAGGAGGTCGTCGACGTCCCGGTGATCGCCGTCGGCCGGCTGCACGACCCGGTGCTCGCCGAGCGGGTGCTGGCCGAGGGGCGTGCGGACTTCGTGGCACTCGGCCGGCCGCTGCTCGCCGATCCGGACCTGCCGCGCAAGCTCGTCGCGGGCGAGGCCGGGCGGGTCCGGCGGTGCATCTCCTGCGAGAACTGCATCGACTCGCTCGAGCAGCGCTTCTCGACCGACTGCGCCGTCAACCCGCTGACCGGCCGCGAGCACGACCTGCTGCTGACGGCCCCACCGGCGCCGGTCCACGTCGTGGTCGCCGGCGGCGGGCCGGCGGGTCTCGAGGCGGCGCGGCTGGCGGCGGCCCAGGGCGACCGGGTCACGCTGCTGGAGCGCGGCGACCGGCTCGGCGGCGACCTGGTCCGCGCCGCGGCCGTCCACCCCGCGAACGCGTCGTACCTCCGCTGGCTGCTGGCCGAGGTCGCGCGCGCCGGGATCGACGTCCGGCTGGGCACCGAGGCGACGGTCGAGACCGTGGCCGCCCTCGCGCCGTACGCCGTCGTGGTGGCCACGGGAGGATTGGTCACCAACCCGACCCTGGCCGGCCACCCGATCCGCGAGGTCTGCGACCGCATCACGGCCGGTGAGCAGGTCGGGCTCGGCCACCGGGTGACCGTCGTGGGCGGCAGCCAGGCCGCCCTCGAGCTCGCCGGCACGCTCGCGGAGCGCGGTCACCGGGTCGCCGTCCTCGAGCCGGGCCCGGCCCTCGCGCCGGAGACCGGCCTCAAGCGGCTCACCGAGCACATGGACGAGCTCGACCGGCTCGGGGTCACCGTCCACGTGGCCGCTCCGGTCGGCGCGGTCGAGCCCGGCGCCGTGGTGTTCACCCCGCAGGGCGGCTCCGAGCGCCGGCTGCCGACCGACGACGTGGTGCTCGCCGGCAGCGTCGAGCCCGACACGCGGCTCCAGGACGCGCTGTCGGCGGCGCTGCCCGACATACTGGTCCAGACCGCCGGGGACTGCACCGGCCTCGGTCTGGTGCGTGGAGCCACGACCGACGCCGCGACGGCCGTCGATCTGATCAACCGGACGCGCCTGTCCGTTTGAGGTCGCCTCGTCATGGAATCATCTGCGCCATGAAAGCTGCGCCCGGACGGGGACGCCGCGCGCTCGTGGTCGAGGACGACCCCGACATCGGCGCGCTCATCGAGGCTGCCCTCGAGGACCTCGGGTTCGCCGTGTCGCGCGTCGACAACGGCCAGGACGCCGTCATCGCGGTCAAGGACGAGTCCCCCGACCTGATCACCCTCGACCTCAGCCTGCCCGGCCTGGACGGCATCGAGGTGTGCCGCCAGATCCGGGAGATGACCGACGCCTACATCATCATGATCACCGCCCGGATCAACGAGATCGACCGGCTCCAGGGCCTCGAGACCGGCGCCGACGACTTCATGCCCAAGCCGTTCAGCCTCCGCGAGCTCCAGGCGCGCGTCAACGCGATGTTCCGGCGCCCGCGGCAGACCGCGACCGGCCCGGCCGACGACCTCCGGTACGGCGTCCTCCACATCGACATGAGCAGCCGCCGCGTCTACCGCGACGACCAGGAGCTGGTGCTCACCCGGATCGAGTACGAGCTGCTCGTCGAGCTGATGCGCGACCCCGAGCGGGTCGCCACCCGCGAGGAACTCATGCAGTCGGTCTGGGGCACGGACTGGACCGGCGACACCCACCTGGTCGAGGTCCACGTCGGCAACCTGCGCCGCAAGCTCCGCCCCGCGGGCTACATCCGCACCGTCCGGGGCGTCGGCTACCGGATGGACCTCGACGCCTGAGGCCGATCGCATGCGGGAGTCACCGGTGCACCGGTGACTCCCGCACTTCTCAGGCGTTGCATCGGCCGAGAAGTGCAGGACTTCCCTGAGCAGTGTGACGGGTGGGGCGGATGAGGTGCCAGCGGCCGCCTCGGGTTTGGTCACCAACCCCCTGTCCGGGCCGCGGCCCGGGGCGACGCGCAGGGTTACGCTGCCGACTGACGAGAGGGGCGCCATGTCGGACAACGGCTTCGGGTCGGGACTGTGGAAGAACCTCCAGCAGGTCCGGCTCGGCGAGGACGGCGGCATCGAGGCGCCCGTCCGCGTCAACGGCGAGGACGGCATCGTCATCGGGGCGGACGCCGTCGCCGCTGCGGAGGCCCGGCAGGCGACCGAGGGCGGCGGGGCCGCACCGAGGCGCGGGCTGCTGCGCCGGCTCCTCCGCCGGGGCTGAGGCCCGACGTCCCGTCCGAACGGCGCAATTGCGCGGTTGGGGACGCGCCACCTCACGCCGCTGGCGCTCAGTCGCCCCAGAAGACCCGGTCGACGACCCCGCGGGCCAGCCGCGTGTAGCGCAGCTGGTCGTTGAGCATCGCGTCGGAGGAGTCCGCCGGGTAGCCGAGGATCGCCGCGACCGCGGCCCGCTCACGGGCGTCGCGGGGCAGCTCGTCGCTGGGCTTGCCGCGCACCAGGGTGACCGCGTTGCGGACCCGGCTGACCCGGCGCCAGCTCTGCTGGAGCATCGCCGCGTCGTCCTCGTCGAGCAGCCCGGCGGCTCGGGCGGCGGCCAGCGCCTCGAGGGTGCGGGAGGTGCGCAGGCCGGGCACCGACCCGGCGTACCGCATCTGCAGCAGCTGCACCGTCCACTCGATGTCGGCCAGTCCCCCGCGCCCGAGCTTGAGGTGGGTGTGCGGGTCGGCGCCGCGCGGCAGCCGCTCGCTGTCGACGCGCGCCTTGATCCGGCGGACCTCGAAGACGTCGTCTTCGGTGATGCCGTCGGCCGGGTAGCGCAGCGGGTCGATCATCGCCTCGAAGCGCTCCCGCACCCCGAGGTCACCGACCACCGCGTCGGCGCGCAGCAGCGCCTGGAACTCCCAGACCTTCGACCACTTCGCGTAGTAGGCGGCGTAGGAGTCCAGTGTGCGCACCAGCGCGCCCTGCCGGCCCTCGGGACGCAGGTCGGCGTCGACCTCGAGCGACGGGTCGGGGCCGGGGAGCGCGAGGAGGCGGCGCACCTCGTTGGCCACGCCCTGGGCGTACGACGACGCCGCCTGCGGGTCGGCCCCCGGCTCGGGGTCGTGCACGAACATCACGTCGGCGTCGCTGCCGTAGGACAGCTCGAAGCCGCCGTAGCGGCCCATCGCGACGATCGCCATCCGGGTCGGCGCCGCCTCGAGGCCGCGCTGGGCGCGCACGCTGCGGCCGGCCACCTCGAGCGTGGCCTCGAGCGTCGCGTCGGTCAGCCGGGACAGCCCGGCCCCGACGTCGGCGACGTCGATCAGCCCGAGCAGGTCGCCGGCGGCGATGCGCAGCAGCTCACGCCGGCGTACGGCGCGGATCGCGCGGCTGGCCGGCTCGGGCTCCTGCTGGCGCCGCGAGCTGGCGAGCATCTCCTCGGTCAGCGCCTCGGCCGAGAGCGGCCGGAGGTCGCCGCCGAGCATCCGGACGCCCTGCGGCTCGCGCTCGAGCAGGTCGGTGGCGTAGCGCGAGGTCGCGAGCAGCCGGGCCAGCCGCTCGGCGACCTGGCCCTCGTCGCGCAGGGTGGAGAGGTACCACGGCGTCTCGCCGAGGGACTCGCTGATCCGGCGGAAGCCGAAGAGGCCCGCGTCCGGGTCGGGCGCGTCGGCGAACCAGCCGAGCAGCACCGGCAGCAGCGTCCGCTGGATCTGCGCGGTCCGGCTGAGGCCCGCGGTGAGCGCCTCGAGGTGCCGCAGCGCCGAGCGGGAGTCGACGAAGCCCAGCGCGGCCAGCCGCTTCTCCGCGGCCTCCGGCGAGAGCCGGGCCTCGCCGCCGGGGATGCGCGCGACGGCGGTGAGCAGCGGACGGTAGAAGAGCTTCTCGTGGAGCCGGCGTACCTCCCGGCGGTGGTGCTGCCAGGTCTTGTCGAGGATCCCGACGGGGTCCTTGAGGTAGTTCATGCTGCGGCCGATCCGGCGCAGCGACGCCTCGTCCTCCGGCACCACGTGGGTACGGCGCAGCCGGTGCAGCTGCAGCCGGTGCTCGAGCGTGCGGAGGAAGGCGTAGGCCTCGTGCAGCGCCTCGCCGTCCTCGCGGCCGACGTACCCGCCGCGGGTGAGCTCGGCGAGCGCGCTGAGCGTCGTCGGCGGGCGGATCCGCTCGTCGGCGCGACCGTGGACGAGCTGGAGCAGCTGGACGGCGAACTCCACGTCGCGCAGCCCGCCGACCCCGAGCTTGAGCTGGCGCTCGGCCTCGCGAGCCGGGATGTGGTCGACGACCCGGCGGCGCATGGCCTGGGTGTCCTCGACGAACCCGTCGCGCTCGGCCGCCGACCACACCATCGGCCGGGTCATCTCGACGAACTCCTCGCCGAGCTCCAGGTCGCCCGCCACGGCGCGCGCCTTGAGCAGCGCCTGGAACTCCCAGGTGCTGGCCCACCGTTCGTAGTAGCCGCGGTGGCTGGCGATCGTGCGCACCAGCGGTCCGGCCTTGCCCTCGGGGCGCAGGTTGGCGTCGACCGGCCAGATCGTGCCCTCGGCCGTGTGGTCGGAGCAGATCCGGATCAGGTGGCTGGCCAGCTGGGTGGCGATCCGCAGCGCGGCGTCCTCGGAGGCGCCCTCCGCGGCGGCGTGCACGAAGATCACGTCGACGTCGGAGACGTAGTTGAGCTCGTGGCCGCCGCACTTGCCCATCGCGATGACCGCGAGCCGCGCCTGGTCGGCGTCGGGGCCGACCCGCTGCCGGGCGACCTCGAGCGCGGCCTCGAGGGTGCCCGCGGCGAGGTCGGAGAGCTCGGCCGCGGCGTCGTCGACGGCGAGGTGGTGGGTGAGGTCGCGGGCCGCCGTACGCAGGAGCTGGCGGCGGTACTCCACCCGCAGCGCGTCGACCGCCTCGGCGTCCGGCTTGCCGGCGACCGCGTCGAGCAGGGCCTCGCGCATCGCCCAGGCCGCGGGCCGGGTGGCGCCGAGGCGGGAGTCGGTCAGCTCGCGCCACTGCTCGGGGTGCCGGACGAGGTGGTCGGCGAGCGCCTCGCTGGCGCCGAGCAGGGAGAGGACCCGCATGGCGGTGCCCTCGTCGTCGACGAGCGCCTGGAGCAGCTCGGCGGGCTCGGGCGCCGCCTCGGCGAGCCGGACCAGGCCCGCGATCGCCGCGTCGGGGTCGGCGGTCCGGCCCAGCAGCGCGAGCAGCGGCTCCGCGGCGTCGCCGAGCAGGCCCAGCGCGGCGGTCGCCGCGTCCGGGTCGAGGAAACCCAGGCGCAGCAGGTTGCCCTTGCTGGTCGCCGGGCGGATCATCGCGCGGCGTGCTCCCGGGCCAGGGCCGCGAAGGACGCCGCCAGCGGGCGCCACGCGTCGTCGAGCTCGGTACGGGCGCTCGCGACGTCGCGCAGCAGCCCGTCGGTGTCGATGCCGCGGGTCTCGTGCGAGCCGCGGTCCTCCTCGGCCCACGGGCGCAGCACGACGTCGTCGACCTCCGGGTGGAGCTGGACGCCCCACATGAGCTCGCCGTAGCGGGCGGCCTGCACCTCCCCACGGTCCGTCTCGGCGAGCAGGACGGCGTCGGCGGGCAGGGCGGTGACGACGTCGTCGTTCCACTGGACGCCGCGGCGCGGCGTCGCGAGCGGCCCGAGCAGCCGGTCACCGGCGGCGGCCGCGGTCCAGCCGACGCCGAGCAGGCCGACCTGCTGGCCGAGCGGGTTGACCTCGACGGTCCCGCCGAGTGCGGCCGCGACGAGCTGGTGGCCGAGGCACACGCCGAGGGTGGGCACGCCGGTGACCCGCGCCTCGCGGACCAGGTCCTTCACCGGGCCGATCCAGGCGTGCTTCTCGTCGTCGTTGGCGCCCATCGGGCCGCCGAGGATCAGGAGCGCGTCGTACGCCGCCAGCCCGGGCAGCTCGTCGCCGTCGTAGGGCCGGCAGACCTCGATCTCGCACCCGGCCTCGGCCAGCCAGCTGCCGAGCCAGGCCGGCGGGCACTCGTGGTCGTGCTCGACGACGAGCACGCGGGGCGCGCTCATGCGTCCTCGCGCTCGGGGGCGAGCAGCACGACCAGGAGGCCGACGCCGACGATGACCGTGAGCAGGCCGACCAGGATCGCGACGAGGAAGATCGACAGCACGATCAGCAGCACCGCGGTGGTGATCACGAGCCGGCGGGCCGACTCGGAGCGGGCCCGGAGCGCCCGCAGCGTGGCCAGGCCGAGCAGGGCGATCACGAGGCCGCAGACGGTCGTGATGGTGCCGCCCCGGTCGTCGTCACCCCACACGAAGAGCAGGCCGACCAGCACGAGGAGGCCGGCGAGCCCGAGCGCGGCGTACAGGAGGCGGTTGAGCACCCGCACCCGGTCGTCGCTGAGGCTCGCGGGGCCGGTCTCGTCGGCCATCAGATGACCGGGAGCATGCGGTCGCGCTCGTAGGCGGAGACCTGACCGCGGTAGTCGTCCCACTCGGCGCGCTTGTTGCGCAGGAAGAAGCTGAAGACCTGCTCGCCCAGGGTGTCGGCCAGCAGCTCGGACCCCTCCGCGATGTTGATCGCGTCGTAGAGGCTCTTGGGCAGCGGGTCGATGCCGAGGTTCTTGCGCTCGCGCTCGGAGAGCGACCAGACATCGTCCTCGGCCTCCCGCGGCAGCTCGTAGCCCTCCTCGATCCCCTTCATGCCGGCCGCGAGCACCACGGCGTAGGCGAGGTAGGGGTTGCAGGCGGCGTCGAGGGAACGCAGCTCGATGCGGGTCGACTGGCCCTTGAGCGGCTTGTACATCGGGACCCGGATCATCGCGGAGCGGTTGTTGTGGCCCCAGCAGATGTACGACGGCGCCTCGGCGCCCCACAGCATCCGCTTGTAGCTGTTGACCCACTGGTTGGTGATGCAGCTGATCTCCGGGGCGTGCTTGAGGATGCCGGCGATGAAGCTGCGGCCGGTCTTCGAGAGCTGGTACTCGGCGCCGGCCTCGAAGAACGCGTTGTTGTCGCCCTCGAAGAGGGAGACGTGGGTGTGCATGCCGGAGCCGGGGTGCTCGGTGTAGGGCTTGGGCATGAACGAGGCCCACATGCCCTGGGTCAGCGCGACCTCACGGACGACGGTGCGGAAGGTCATGATGTTGTCGGCGGTCGACAGGGCGTCGGCGTAGCGGAGGTCGATCTCCTGCTGGCCGGGGCCGCCCTCGTGGTGGCTGAACTCCACCGAGATGCCCATCTGCTCGAGCATTCCGATCGCCTCGCGGCGGAAGTCGGCGCCCATCGACTGCGCGGTGTGGTCGAAGAAGCCGCTGCGGTCGGCCGGGACCGGCGGGGCGCCGTCCTCCGGGACGTCCTTGAAGAGGTAGAACTCGATCTCGGGGTGCGTGTAGAAGGTGAACCCCTGGTCGGCGGCCTTGCTCAGCGTCCGCTTGAGCACGTGGCGCGGGTCGGCGTACGACGGGGAGCCGTCGGGCATCGAGATGTCGCAGAACATCCGGGCCGTCGACGGGCCCTCGCCGCTGCGCCACGGGAGGATCTGGAAGGTCGACGGGTCGGGCTTGGCGAGCATGTCGGACTCGTAGACGCGGGCGAAGCCCTCGATCGACGAGCCGTCGAAGCCGATGCCCTCGGAGAAGGCCTGCTCCAGCTCGGCCGGTGCGACCGCCACGGACTTGAGGAACCCGAGCACGTCGGTGAACCACAGCCGCACGAAGCGGACGTCACGCTCCTCCAGAGCGCGGAGAACGAAGTCTTCCTGCTTGCCCATGGCGTCAGCCTAGGGGTAGCGGTCTCACGGCAGCAGCGTGGCTCGCAGGTCCGAGATGAGGGCGGGTCCGACCCGGCAGCAGCCGCCGACCAGGCGGGCACCCTCGCCGACCCAGCCGGGCGCCAGGGCGGGGTCGTACGCCGGGGTGCCGGCCCAGGCGTGGGCGTCCGCGTCCCAGGCCTCGCCGAGGTTGGGGTAGGCGACGCCGGGGCGTCCGGTCTGGGCGTGCGCCGCGGCCAGCGCGCCGGCGACGTCCTCGGGGGCGGAGCAGTTGACGCCCGTCGCGATGATCGGGGGGCAGTCCCTGAGGACGGCGTACGCGTCGGCGAGCGGCTGGCCGGCGCGGGTGCGGTCGCCGTCGACGGCGTAGGAGAACCAGGCCGGGATCCCGAGCTCCTGGAGGAGACCGACGAGGACCTCGGCCTCGTCGGCGTCCGGGACCGTCTCGACCGCGAACAGGTCGGGCTGCTGCTCGGCGAGGAGCTCCAGCCGGGGCGCGTGGAAGTCCCGCAGGGTGCTCTGCGGGACGCCGTAGCGGCCGCGGTACTCGGACCCATCGGCCAGGTAGGCGCCGTACGGCCCGACGGAGGCGGCCACCCACAGCGGCCTGCCGAGCTCCTCGGCCAGCCGGTCGCGGGTGTCGATGGCGATGGCGACGCTGCTGCGGATCACCGCCTCGGCGCTCGCCCGCTCGAGCCCGGCCGCGACCAGCCCCGGCACCGAGGCCTGGTAGCTCGCCGTCGTCGCGACGTCCGCCCCGGCCCGGTAGTAGGCCTCGTGCACGGCCGCGATCTCGCCCGGCTGCTCCAGCAGCAGCTCGGCGGTCCACAGGTCGGAGGTGAGGTCGTGGCCGCGGTCCTCCAGGGCGTTCGACAGGCCCCCGTCGAGGATCCGGACGTCGTCGCCGTCGGTCAGTGCTGGCATCCGGTCATTCTGGCGGCCAGGCGTGCTGCAGCATTCACCGGTGCACCGGTGACTGCTGCACTTCTCGGCCGATGCAACGCCTGAGAAGTGACGGGGTCGCCTGAGCGGTGTGACGGGTGTGGCAGGTGGGGCGGATGAGGCGCCGCCCGCTCGATCGCGTCAGGACACCGGGACGTTGGCGTCGAGCTCGGCCAGCCACGCCTCCGGGCCGGCGTCCGACGGCATCCGCCAGTCGCCGCGCGGCGACATCGTGCCGCCGGCGCTCACCTTCGGTCCGTTGGGCAGCGCCGATCGCTTGAACTGGCTGGCGAAGAAGCGCTTCGTGAAGACCTCGAGCCAGTGCCGCACGTCGCCCAGGGAGTACGCCGTACGCCGCTCCTCGGGGAAGTTCGGCGGCCAGTCCCCGACCGACGCGTCGCGCCAGGCGTGCCAGGCCAGGAAGGCGATCCGGCTCGGCCGGGCGCCCCGGCGCAGCACGTGGAAGAGCGTGAAGTCCTGCAGGGCGTAGGGGCCGACCGACGCCTCGGTCGACTGCACACTGCCCGGCACCAGCTCGGGCGTGATCTCCTGCTCGACGATCTCGAGCAGCAGCCCGGCCGCGTCCTCGTCGACCTGGCCGCTCGAGGCGACCCAGCGGATGAGGTGCTGGATCAGCGTCTTCGGTACGCCGGCGTTGACGTTGTAGTGGGACATCTGGTCGCCCACGCCGTACGTGCACCACCCCAGCGCGAGCTCGGACAGGTCGCCGGTGCCGAGGACGATGCCGCCGCGGTGGTTGGCGAGCCGGAAGAGGTAGTCGGTGCGCAGACCGGCCTGGACGTTCTCGAAGGTGATGTCGTAGACCTCGGCACCCTCGGCGTACGGGTGGTCGATGTCCGCCAGCATCCGCCGCGCGGCCGCGGTGATGTCGATCTCCTCGAAGGTGACACCGAGCGCCTTGGACAGCCGCGTGGCGTAGGACTTCGTGGTCTCGCCGGTCGCGAAGCCGGGCAGCGTGAACGCGTGGATGTCCGAGCGCGGCCGGCCGAGCCGGTCCATCGCGTTGGCGGCGACGATCAGCGCGTGGGTGGAGTCGAGGCCGCCGCTGACGCCGATGACGACCTTCGGCTGCCCGATCGCGGCGAGGCGGTGCTCGAGCCCGGAGACCTGGATGTTGTAGGCCTCGTAGCAGTCCAGCGCGAGCCGCTCGGCCTCGTCCGGCACAAAGGGGTAGCGGTCGACCTTGCGCCGCAGCCCGATGTCACCGGCCGGCGGGCGCAGCTCGAAGCGGACCGTGCGGAAGCCGCGGACCCGCTCGTCGTGGGTGCGGCGGTTGTCGTCGAAGGTGCCCTGGCGCAGCCGCTCCTGGCGGATCCGGTCGAGGTCGACGTCGACGACGGTCCGGCGCGGGCCGTCCGGGAAGCGCTCGCTCTCCCCCAGCAGGTCGCCGCACTCGTAGACCATCGTCTGGCCGTCCCAGGACAGGTCCGTGGTCGACTCGCCCTGGCCGGCGGCGGCGTAGAGGTACGCCGCGGAGCACCGCGCGCTCGCGCTGCGGACCAGCAGCCGCCGGTCCTCGGCGCGGGCGACGGTGATCGGGCTGCCGGACAGGTTGGCGAGCACGGTCGCGCCGGCCAGCGCGGCCTCGGCGCTCGGCGGGACCGGCACCCACATGTCCTCGCAGACCTCGGCGTGCAGCAGCAGCCCGCGCACGTCGCTGGCCTCGAAGACGAGGTCGGGCCCGAAGGGCACGTCGGCGCCGAGCAGCCGGATCGTCCCGCCCCGGCGGTCGTCGCCGGGCGCGAACCACCGGCGCTCGTAGAACTCCCGGTAGGTCGGCAGGTAGGACTTCGGCGCCACGCCGAGCACCCGCCCGGCATGGATCACGACCGCGCAGTTGACCACCCGCGTGCCGTGCACGAGCGGCGCCCCGACGACGAGCACCGTGCGCAGGTCGGTCGAGCCGGTCACCAGGTCTGCGATCGCCGCGTGCACCGCGTCGAGCAGGGCGTCCTGGAGGAAGAGGTCGTCGATCGAGTAGCCGGTCAGCGACAGCTCCGGGAAGACCGCCACCGCGACCCCGTCGTCGTGGCACGCCCGCGCCTGCTCGAGGACGGCGCGCGCGTTGGCCGCCGGGTCCGCGATGGCGACCGGGAGGGTGCACGCCGCGACCCGCGCGAAGCCCTGGTCGTAGACGGAGTAGAAGTCCACGTTGCGAGTCTAGGGCTCCCCCATCCCCGGGGCCGCCCGATGAGTTCGCCGTACGACGCCGGTCAGCACGGCATGCCCGAGATCAGCACCTGCCTGTGGTTCGACGACAACCTCATGGAGGCCGTGGAGTTCTACACCAACGTCTTCCCCAACTCCGCGATCCGGAAGGTGTCCCACTACGACGACGGGCGCGTGCTCGCGGCCGAGTGGACGCTCGACGGCCGGTCGTTCCGCGGGATCAACGGCGGCCCGGTGCACGCGGGCTTCACCGAGACCATCTCGCTCAGCGTGAGCTGCGCCGACCAGTCCGAGGTCGACTACTACTGGGACACCCTCGTCGACGGCGGCCGGCCCGACGCGTGCGCGTGGCTCCAGGACCGCTTCGGCCTGTCCTGGCAGATCGTCCCGGTCCGCCTCTACGAGCTGCTCTCCGACCCGGACCCGGCCCGGTCCCAGGCCGCCGGCGAGGCGATGATGCAGATGCAGAAGATCGTCATCGCCGACATGGAGGCCGCCGCCGACGCAGCCGTGAGCTAGGCGGACTCGCGCCAGGCCGCGCTGTCGACGAGCCGGACGCCGAGCCAGTCCTCCAGCCCTGCGGCGCCGTCGACGGTGACGTCCAGCCCGCGGGAGACGGGGCGGCGTACCACCCACTGCCGCTCCAGGAATGCCTCCGCCACCGCCGCGCCGAGCCCACCGGACACGTGCGGGCGGCGCTCGGTCCAGTCCTGGCAGGCGCGTACGACGGGCCGCGACGCGAGCTGCAGCGACGTGACCGAGACGCCGAGCGGGTCGAGCACCGCGGCGGCGTCGTCGCCGAGCTCGAGGGTCTCGGGCCGCAGGGCACCGCGGGCGACGAGCCCGTCGGTGACCGCGATGCCGAACACACCGGCGAGGTGGTCGTAGCAGAGCCTGGCCCGGCGCAGCCGACGCCTGCTGTTGGCCCCGCGCAGCGAGGTGACCGGCGCGGCCGGCGCGACCAGCTGCATCGCCTCGAGCATCTCGGCGACCTCCACGGACGCGATCCGGTAGAGGCGCTGGCGACCCGACGACGCCACCTCGACCAGCCCGCCCTCGCGCAGCCGCTTGAGGTGGGCGCTGGTCAGCGACGGCGAGGCGTCGGCCGCCCGCGCGAGGTCCGACGCACTGGTCGCACCGCCCGACTGCAGCGCGAGCAGGATCGCCGCGCGCACCCGGTCGCCGACCAGGGCGCCGATCGCCGCGAGGTCCGTGTCGCCGTTCATGCCTCGACGGTAGCCCCGGGATCCTTCAACCCGGATTGAAACGTCGAGCGCTTACGGTCGAGGGGTGATGAACCGATCCTGGCAGCGCGTCGCCCTGGCCATGTTCGCCGTCGGCTGGGGAGCCAACCAGTTCTCTCCGATGCTGCTCGCCTACCGCGCCGAGCTCGGGATCTCGACCCAGACCCGCGCCCTGCTCTTCGCCCTGTACGCCGTCGGCCTCATCCCGGCGCTGCTCGTCGGCGGGGCCGCCTCGGACCGGTGGGGCCGCCGCGCGGTCGTCGTCCCGTTCGTCGCGATCTCCCCGGTGGCGACCGTGCTGCTGATCGCGTCGGCCCACTGGGTGCCCGGGCTGGCGATCGCCCGCCTCCTCGCGGGCGTGAGCTCCGGCGTGGTCTTCGGCGCCGCCAGCGCGTGGGTGTCCGACCTGTCCGTCGACGACCCCGCGGGCGCCGGCGCCCGCCGCGCCGCGCTCGCCCTGTCGGCCGGCTTCGGGCTCGGCCCGCTGGTCACCGGCCTGGTCGCCGAGGTCGCGACGTACCCGCTCACCGTCCCCTACCTCCCCCACGTGGTGCTCGGCGTCGTGGCGGCGGTGCTCCTGCTGCCCGTCCCGGGTCCGCGACCGGACGACCCGGCGATCCGCCCCCTGGTCAGCCTTCCGGCCGTCACCCGCGGACGCCGGTTCCTGCTCGCGGTCGCACCCGCGGCGCCGTGGGTCTTCGGCTGCGCGTCGATCTCGATCGCGTTCCTGCCGAGCGCCGTCGACGCCCCGACCCACGGCGAGCTCGCGTTCGCCGGCGTCCTGACCGGGGTCACGCTCGGCACCGGCGTCCTCGTCCAGCCGCTCGCCCGCCGCCTCGACGACCGTCGACCGCTCCTCGCCGGCCGGGTCGGCCTGCTCAGCGCCGTCGCCGCGCTGCTCATCGGCCTCGGCGCACTCGAGGCCGACAGCCGCTGGCTGCTGCTCGTCGCCGGCCCGGTCTTCGGCGCGGCGTACGGCTGCGGGCTGGTCTCCGGCCTGCGCGAGGCGGAGCGGCTCGCGCCGCCCGAGGAGCGCGGCGCGGTGGTCGCGGCCTTCTACGGGCTGACCTACCTCGGCTTCTTCGCGCCCTACCTCCTCGGCGCCGTCGGCGGGCTCGGGATCGGCCCGGACGGTGCCCTCCTCGTCGCCGTCGCGGTCGCGCTGGGCAGTCTCGCGGTGGTCTCCGCCGCGGGCCGCAGTGACCAGTCACACAGGACCGAACCGGCGAGTACGGAGCTAGCCTGAACGACGGTCCGTGGACTCCATCAGGGAGCTGCGAGATGACGATCCAGGGAGTACCCATGAGCGAGGAGACCGCGCCGTACGGCACCGGTCCAGCCAAGGCGGCCGAGCAGTCGAAGGGCCAGCAGATCAAGCGGATCCGCACCCACCACCTGCGGGAGATGAAGCAGCGCGGCGAGCGGTTCGCGATGCTCACTGCCTACGAGCAGTACGCCGCGCAGACCTTCGACGAGGCCGGCATCGAGGTCCTGCTGGTCGGCGACAGCGCGTCCAACAACGTCTACGGCAACGAGACCTCGCTGCCGGTGACCGTCGACGAGCTGATCCCGCTCGTCCGCGCCGTCACCCGCTCGGCGCACCGCGCGCTCGTCGTCGCCGACCTGCCGTTCGGCTCCTACCAGGCCTCGCCCGAGCAGGCCTACCTGACCTCCGTGCGCTTCATGAAGGAGGCCAACGCCCACGCCGTGAAGCTCGAGGGCGGCCTGCCGATGGTTCCGCAGGTCCGCAAGCTCACCGAGGGCGGCATCCCGGTGATGGCGCACATCGGCTTCACCCCGCAGTCCGAGCACAACCTCGGCGGCTACCGCGTCCAGGGCCGCGGCGACGCCGCCAAGCTCGTCGTCGAGGAGGCCCAGGCGATGGAGGAGGCCGGCGCCTTCGCCGTCGTCATGGAGATGGTCCCCGGCGAGGTCGCGGCCGAGGTCACCGCCAACGTCGGCATCCCCACCATCGGCATCGGCGCCGGCAACCGCTGCGACGGCCAGGTCCTCGTCTGGCAGGACGCCTTCGGCCTCCGCACCGGCCGGATGCCCCGCTTCGTCAAGCAGTACGCCGACCTCCACGGCGTCCTGCTCCAGGCCGCCCAGGAGTACGCCGCTGACGTGAGGTCCGGCGCCTTCCCGGCGGACGAGCACCCCTTCTAGGCCGGAGCCGCGTAGTCCCGCACGTTTTCGCGGTCCAGGCGTGATCTGACCGCGAAAACGTGCGGGACTACCGCGCCCTGACACTTGTCATGGGGAGGTCATGACGAGCGACGGAAGAGCCGAGCCCTGCCGGGCACGAGGGTGGACCCATGACCTCCACCAGCACCCTCCCCGACGGGTCGGCGACCCGCACGGCCGCGGTCCGGCTGTCGGGCGTGACGAAGAGCTTTGCCATGGGACGAGAGAGCGTGGAAGCCGTCCGCGGCCTCGACCTCGAGATCCAGCCGGGCGAGATCGTCGCGTTCCTCGGGCCCAACGGCGCCGGCAAGACCACGACCATCGACATGATCCTCGGCCTGTCCCGGCCGACCACCGGCACCGCGGAGGTGCTCGGCATGGCGCCCCGTGACGCGATCGCCCGCGGTCTCGTCTCGGCGGTCATGCAGACCGGCGGGCTGCTCAAGGACCTCACCGTCCGCGAGACCGTCGAGTACACGGCGGCCCTCTTCGCCGACACCCGCCCGGTCGACGAGGTCCTCGGCGACGCGGGCATCACCGAGATCGCCGACCGCAAGGTCGCCAAGTGCTCGGGCGGTGAGCAGCAGCGGCTCCGCTTCGCGATGGCGCTGCTCTCCGACCCGGCGCTGCTGCTGCTCGACGAGCCGACCACCGGCATGGACGTCGAGGGCCGCCGCGCCTTCTGGTCCTCGATCCGGCGCGACGCCGAGACCGGCCGCACCGTCCTCTTCGCGACGCACTACCTCGAGGAGGCCGACCAGTACGCCGACCGGATCGTCCTGATCAGCCACGGCAAGGTCGTCGCCGACGGCACCGGCGCCGAGATCAAGTCCCTCGCCAGCGGTCGCACGCTCCGCTTCACGGTGCCCACGCCGGACGCCGACGCCTTCGCCCGGATCCCCGGCGTCGACGGCGTCGAGGTCCGCGGCGAGACCGTCATCCTGCACACCAAGGACAGCGACGCCGTCGCCCGGCACCTGCTCACCAGCACCGACGCCCGCGACCTCGAGATCACCGCCAAGGGACTCGAGGACGCCTTCATCGCCCTGACAGGAGACGCCCGATGAGCACCGTCACGATCGACCCGAACACCCGCCGGGTCCCGCCGCTGGGCGGCTTCAACCTCACCGTGCTCGGCCTCGAGCTCAAGCGGATGCTGCGCAACCGCCGTACGGTCATCTTCACGCTCGTCCTCCCTGCCGCGCTGCTGCTGACCTTCGGCGGCCAGGACGGCTGGGACGACCCGGCCGGCTCGGGCAACGTCGCGGCGTACATCCTCATCTCGATGGCGATGTACGGCGCCGCCCTCACCTCGGCCGCGACCGGCTCCGCCGTCGCGATGGAGCGGGCCCTCGGCTGGTCGCGCCAGCTCCGACTCACCCCGCTCAACCCGGTCGTCTACATCGTCATGAAGACGCTGGTCGCGCTCGTCATGGGCGGCATCGCGATCCTCGTGGTCAACCTCGTCGGCGCCTTCGTCGGCAAGGCCGACATGCCCGTCGACGTCTGGGTCGCCAGCGCCGTCGTCGCGCTCCTCTGCACGCTCACCTTCGCCGCGCTCGGCGTCTTCGTCGGGTACGTCGTCCCCGGCGAGAACGCCATGCAGATCCTCGGCCCCGGCCTGGCCCTGCTGTCCTTCCTCGGCGGCCTCTTCATCCCGCTCGACCAGTACGCCGACTGGGTGCGCGAGATCGCCTACTGGACCCCGATGTACGGCGTCGCCGAGGTCGCCCGATCGCCGCTCACCCACGAGCTGCCGTGGTACGCCGTGATCAACGCCGTCGGCTGGTTCGCCCTCTTCGTGGCCGGCGCCGCGTGGCGGATGAGCAAGGACACGGCCCGGGTGTGAGGTCGGGTGTGACTACCCTCCCGACCATGAGCGAGCAGCGGACCGTGCCCAACCCCGGGCGTCTCGGTCCGCTGTTCGCCGGCATCTGGCTCTTCTTCCTGCTCAACCCGCTCCTCGAGGGCTGGTCGCACCGCGACGAGGCGTCCGGGGTCGTCGGCATCGTCGCGACGCTGGCCTTCGCGGCGGCGTACATGAGCCTGTGGCTCCGAGCCCGCGCCGACCGGCTCCGGCTGATCGAGAGCCCGCCGCTGCGCTTCAGCGTCCCCTACCTCGTGGTCTTGGTGCTCCTCGGCGCGGTGATGGTGGCGTCGCTCGGCGAGTCCGGCACCGCCGCGATCGTCTACGTCGCGGTCTCGGTCGTGATGGTCGCTCCCTTCCGGGTCGCCGCGCCGGTGGTGGTGCTGCTGGTGGTCGGGTCGCTGGCGCTGGGCGCCGTCGAGGACTGGGGCAGCCAGGTCAGCCTGGCGTTCGGCGTGATGGCGGCGTCGGTGGCGGTCTTCGGGATGCGCGCGGTGATGCGGCGCAACATCGCGCTGCTGCAGGCCGAGCAGGAGAACGCCAGCCTCGCCGTCGAGAACGAGCGCACCCGCTTCGCCCGCGACCTGCACGACATCCTCGGCCACTCGCTCACCGTCATCACGGTCAAGGCCGAGCTCGCCCAGCGGCTACTCGACGTCGACCTCGAGCGGGCCCGCGCCGAGCTCGCCGACCTCGAGCGGCTCAGCCGCGACGCGCTGGCCGACGTACGCCGCGCCGTCGAGGGCTACCGCGAGCTGACCCTCCCCGGCGAGCTGGCCCGCGCCCGCGTCGCGCTCGCGGCCGCGGAGATCGACGCGCGGCTGCCCAACTCCACCGACGAGGTGCCCTCCGAGCTGCGCGAGCTCTTCGCCTGGACCGTGCGCGAGGGCGTCACCAACGTCATCCGCCACTCCGGCGCCCGGGTCTGCGAGGTCACCCTCTCCCCCACCACCGCCGAGGTCCGCGACGACGGCCGCGGCCCGTCGTCGTCCGGCTCCGGGTCCGGTCTCAACGGCCTGCGCGAGCGGGCCGGCGCGGTCGGCGCCACCGTCGTCACCCACGCCCTCGAGCCGGGCTTCTCGCTGCAGGTGGTGCGCGCGTGAGCACCATCCGGCTGCTGCTCGCCGACGACCAGGCGCTGGTCCGCGGCGCGCTCTCCGCGCTGCTCAGCCTGGAGCCGGATCTCGAGGTCGTCGTCGAGGTCGGCGCCGGCGACGAGGTCGTCCCTGCGGCGCTCGAGCACCACCCCGACGTGGCGCTCCTCGACGTCGAGATGCCCGGCATGGACGGGATCGCCGCCACCGCCGCGCTCCGGGCTGCGGCACCCGACACCCGCGTGCTGATCGTGACCACCTTCGGCCGGCCCGGCTACCTGCGCCGCGCGCTCCAGGCCGGCGCCTCCGGCTTCGTCGTCAAGGACACTCCCGCCGCCCAGCTCGCCGACGCCGTACGCCGCGTCCACGCCGGCCTCCGCGTCGTCGACCCGGCGCTGGCCACCGACAGCCTGGTCGCCGGCGAGTCCCCGCTGACCGCGCGCGAAACCGACGTGCTCCGCGCCGCCCGCGACGGCTCCTCGGTCGCCACCATCGCCGCCCGCCTCTTCCTCTCCGAGGGCACCGTCCGCAACCACCTGTCCTCGGCCATCGGCAAGACCGGCGCCACCAACCGCGCCGAGGCGGTCATCGCCGCCGACGGCAACGGCTGGCTCTGAGGCGCCGGTCAGTCGAAGGTCAGCAGCCCGGCCCGGTCGATGGCCGGACGCGGCGTCGGGGCCGCCCCGACGGCCGCCGGGGCCATCGTCAGGTTCTTCCTGGTGAGCCCGAAGGCGAGCCGCAGGTCGGCCTGGATCAGGCACGGCACCACGGCGAACGCGAAGGTCACCGGCTCGGGCCCGGTGAAGCTCACCCAGTCGTCGTGCTGGCGCTCCCAGGTCAGCGACGCGTCCGCCGCGCCGACCAGGTCGGCCAGTCCGTCGACGGCGACCGACACCCCCTGTCCTCCCTGGCCGGTGGCGCGGACGGCGAACGACGAGCTCGCGAGGGTCCGGGTGATGAGGACGAGCTCCTGGGTGCGGTCCTCCAGGAAGATCTCCGTGGCCGGGGTCCGCGCCAGCGTGCGCCCGTTGATCGCCTGCCCGAGCGCGGCCAGGTCCACCTGGTGCTCCACCACGTCCCGCACCTCGAAGGTGAACCCCGACGCGCCGTGCCACAGCGTCGCCTCGACGGACGCACCGGGCACGGGGACGCCGAGCGCGGTCAGGAACTTCGCGGACAGCTCGGCACCGAGCTTCGCGCCGACCTCGGCCGACCGGGTGCCGGCGAGCCCGACCGCGGCCGCCGACGTGATCGCCGGCAGGTCGCCCTCGCCGTCCAGCAGGTGTCGCAGGTGACCACGGGGCTCGGTGCGGTCGTCCTGGACCGCCAGCGTCTCGAGCGGCTCGATGCCGGCCCGCGGCGCCGCGACCACGTTGGCACCGTAGGTGTCGCGCACCTTGGTGGTGAACGGATCGTCCTTGCGGGCACACGCGCGGAAGCCCATCGTGGCTCCTCTCCTCAGCTCTCTCCAGCGGTCATCGGGCTGCTCATGTCCACCTCGCCGTCAGGAGCGCGACGTTGAGCATCAGTGAGAGGAGCAGCAGCGCACCGACGACGCCGAACGCCGTACCGAGACGTCGCACCCGTTGCCGGGCCCTCTCGGCGGTGACCCGGGCCGCCTCGGTCGTCTTGACCGCCTGCTTGGAGGCCTTGAGGAAGCTCTTCTCGGTCTCGGTCAGCCGCAGGCTGCGGGAGGCGACCCGGGCATCGTGGTAGGCCGCGGCGTCCAGGAGGTAGAGGGAGCTCTGCCCCGATGCCCACCACTCCTCTGCCTGGACCCGCCAGCGGGGCAGCGCCTTCTTCCGCCACGACCGGTTGTCGTCCAGGACGGGTGCGACGAGGAGGTCGTGCGACAGCTCCCACAGCTCCGTCCCGCCGGGCCGTGGATCCTCCCGCACCAGGTAGGAGGTCTGCAGGCTGGCGAGCACGTCATCGGGGTCGTCCACCGGGGGCTTCGCCCGGCTCTGCGCGCGGAGCCGGCGCTCGCTGACCAGGTCGTGCTCGACCCAGTGCCGGATCAGGTGCTCCACGTCCGGGTCACCGCCGCCGGCGTCCTTCACGACGTCCCGGTAGTAGGCGGCGAGCGCCTTGTCGAAGGGCTTGAACTTCTTCACGTCGCCCGGCGTGATCTTCCGGAACCGGTCGCCGCGGTCCTTCTCCAGCTGCTTGAAGAGGCTGTAGCAGACGACCTGGAGCAGCACCGGCTCGACGTAGGGGTGCTTGACCGTCGGCCGCTTCTCGCCGGCCTGGCCCGAGTGCACGAGCCGGAGCTCGTTGACCAGGAGCTCGACCGCGCGTTCGTCGAAGTCGATGCCCTTCGTCTGCGCCGGCTTCGCCACGGCCGGTACGGCGGACCGCGCGTCGAGCAGATCGAGCCGGAAGGTCGAGCGCAGCTGCCCCGGCAGGGACGGCCGGAAACGGTCGAGCGCGCCGATGTAGTCCTCCCGGATCGCCAGCAGGGCCCAGCGCCGCGGGTTGTCCAGGGCCTCGCCGAGCTGGCGGAAGAACTCCTCCTGCCCCTCGGCGTCCCCCCGCTCGAGGGTGAGTACCTCCTCCATCTGGTCGATGACGAGCAGCTGGGGCCGGTCGGCGGCGCCGTGGTGGGCGGCGTGGGCGTCGAGGGCCTCGCGGATGCTCAGCTGGGCCGTGCGGGCCTCCGCGGTGAAGTCGCCGACGAGTGCGTTCGTCAGGCTGAAGACGTAGCGGTTCACGCCCGTCAGCCGTCGCGGAGGCGGCAGGTTGACGCGCAGCGCGGAGAATCCCGGGTCGAAGCGGGCGGCGATGTGGAACTTGCGACGTCGGAACGCCGGCACGACGGCGATCTGGATGATCGAGGTCTTGCCGGCCCCCGAGGGCGAGTGCAGGAGCATCACCCGGCTGGAGATCAGGCTGTCGACGACCGCAGCGGCGTCCCGCTCGCGACCGAAGAAGAGGTGCTCCTCGTTCGAGCGGAAGGGCCGGGGACCGACGTACGGGTTGCGGGCGTCCGTGATCTCCTCGTGGCCGAGGAGCAGTGCTGGCTCAGTCATCGGGCGGCCTCGTCTCGTCCAGCTCGCGGAGGAACTCGGCGGACCGCCCCCAGTAGGGGTCGAGCTCGTCGGCGTCGAGGTAGCTCTCGAGGTAGTCCTGGGCGGCCTCGGGCTCGACCCGGAGGGTGCCGGGCTCGAACTGAACGCCGATGTGCCGGCTCTCCCCGTGGAGCCGCCCCTCGAAGCTCTTGATCGCCTGGAAGATCATCCGGAACTCCCAGTCGTCGAAGGTGAAGCCCACGAAGAGCAGCGAGTTCTCGGTCAGCGGCGGCTTGACGTAGCCCGGGATCGCGGACCCCTTGTCCACCTGCTTGACCCAGGCGCGGAGCCAGGTGAAGTAGTCGTCCTCGGTGAGGACCAGCGAGATCGACTTCTCGAGGCTCCCGAACAGGTGGTACACGAGCGGACGCTGCGGCTCGAAGCCGACGTTCTCCGGAGGCTCCGACGGCAGGCTCCGGTACCACTCGAAGTGGGTCGACACTGGCTTCTTCCCGGCGTCGACCAGCGCGTCCTCGAGCAGGCTCGTCCAGCTCGAGGTGACGAACACGGGCAGCTGGAGCCGGGCCAGGCGGGAGTAGCAGTCCTCGCCGTTCGCCTGCTGGCGCACCTCGCGTCCGACCGTGCGGATCAGGTCGTGCAGGTCGGGGGTCTGCCAGTCCACTCCTGGGTGCTGTGCCGCGTGCCGGGTCTTCATCCAGTGCCGGAGGAACTGGCTCATCTCGGCGCGGGCGACGCCGCGCTCGCGGGAGTCGACGGCGACGTAGCGGGCGACCGAGGCGAGGTCGGCTCGGGCGTCACCGACCACCGGCACCTGCCGGCGCTCCGCCCAGCCCTCGGCCAGCCCCTCACGCGTCGGGAGGATCCCGTCCTCCGCCGCCAGCCCCGAGCCGACGATCGGGGTGCACCCCTTCTCCGCGATCCGCGAGTGCAGCGCCCTGAAGCGGCCCTCCGTCTCGGTGCCGAAGCGCGGCAGGTACCAGGCGCTCCCACGCTTGAGGCGGGAGTAGAGGACCGGCGCGTACCAGTCGGGCACCTCGCTGATCACCGCGCGCGCCACCGACATCGCGCGCGCGGCGATCCCGTCCTTGTCGAGCTCCTTGAAGAAGCGCGGGAGGAAGCTGGCCGCGGTGTCCACGGCGACGTTCCCCTGCATCGCGACGACCACCGAGCAGCCGGCCCGCGAGAGCAGTGGCCCGAACGCCGTCAGCGCCGTACGGGACTCCACGAGCCCCTCGGGCGCCGTGCCCGCCGCAGGATCCTGGCCTGCCGACTGGCACGAGACCAGCGCGGCCAGGGTGGGAACGCGTTGACCGAGGTCGCGCACCCGCTCCGCGAACGCGGCGCCGTCGACCCTCTCGACGTTGCCCCGGTCGTTCTCGAGGAAGATCACCGGCCCGCCGTCGTCGAGCATGCCGTGGCAGACGAGGTAGAGCGCGTTGGTCTCCTGCTCCCGCATCGCCTCGAGGATGCGGTTGGCCGTCGCCCGGCGTGGCTCCTCGCCCTCCGCCGTGTCCTCGCCCACCAGGACACGGACCGCCATGTTCGCCAGAGCATCCTTCGCCCGCTTCACCTCGTCGTCGACGTCGAGCGGGGTGAGCTGCGCCAGACCGTCGTGGTGTCCCTCGATCCCGGCCGGGTTGGCCACCACCACCAGAGCCGAGAGCTGGTCCCGGAGCTTCAGGGGCGTCGGTGGGGTCCCGTCCGGGTTGCTGACGTAGCGGGAGAACCGGATGTTCTCCACCGTGCACAGGCGGTCGCCCGTGGTCGGGTCGCGCAGCGCCTCCCACCGGATCGCCTGGTAGCCGGGAGGTGCGTTGTCGTCGATCGCGAGTCGTACGTAGACGGGCATCTCCCGAGCCAGCCGCACGGCCCGGTCCAGGTAGGTGCCCGCACCCTGTCCGTAGAGCATCCGCCCCAGCTCGGCGCCGTAGGCCGTCGCGTCGCCGGCGTGCTCCGCCAGAGCCGTCAGGTCGAAGGTGACCGGGTCCGGTGCGAAGTACTGGTAGTCCTCGGTGTCCCCCGGCGCGTTGAAGAGGATCGAGAGGTCGAAGGCGCCGTCGCCGCGCCACTGCAGGAGCAGCTGGAGATCACTGTGCTTGAGCGCTGCGGATGCTGCCATGACGTACCTCGACACCCCGAGTCGTGTCCAAGCTCGCAGTCCACCAGCCCGTCACGCTGGCGACCCGTGGATCCGGCCTACATACGCCATAGTCGGTAGCGCCCGCCGGGAACCCCGGACTCAACACTGCTCCGCGTCCGAGGGCTCCAGCACGAGCGCGACGCCGTCCACCGTGAGCCGGCCCGTCGACCACGGCGTCACCGCCGAGCACCCCTCACCCCGGCCGGAGACGACCAGCTCGGTCGCCCCGCCGGCCTGCACGGTCGCCGACGCGACGTCCCACCTCGTGCCGCCCTCGCGGAACGCCTCCGACACGACCCAGACCGCACGGTCGGTGGGATTGACGACCCGGAGCGTCACCGTGAACGACCCGTCGACGTCCTGCCGGGACCCGACCACCGCGACCTCGGGCCCCTGGCCGCAGAAGGCGTCGACGGCCCGCCGGTAGTCGTCGAGGTTCGACGGCCGGTAGGTGGCGCTCACCGCGTCTCGGCCAGCGCCTCGTGACTCGACCGTCAGCACGGGGACCAGGTCGCGTACCTCGCACCTCGGGTGGATCCAGCCCTCGGCGGATACCCGCGTGTGCGCGGCGACCGGGAACGGGTCCGGCCCGGGCTCCTCGTACGTGCTCGACGCGAAGTGCAGTCCGCGCTCGACCTCGTCGCCGAGGGCGACGGATCCGCCGGTCAGCAGACTCGTCTCGGCCAGGACCGGGTCGATGCCCAGTCGGAGGCCGCCAGGCTCGACGTACACGTCGAACGGGATCGGCTGGGCGCCCTCGAGCGCCTCCGCGTCGTCGACGTCGTCGCCGATCCCGAGCCCCGCGCCGACGACCGCGGCCACGACGGCAGCAGCGCCGATCGCTCCGCCGGCCCAGAGTCTCGACATCGGACCAGCCTGCAGAATGAGTCGACGCCGCTGGCGGCTCGAGCGCGACGTCACCAACATCGGCGACTGACTCCCTCCTGAACCCGCCGGCGCTAGCGTGCGTCCAAGCGCGCGACACGAGGAGGCCGGATGCGGCGGGCAGTGGGCGTGGGCGCGGCCGCCGTCGGGGTGGCGGCGGTGCTCGTCGCCGCGCTCGTCGTGGGGCTCGGCGGTTCGGACAACAGCGGCACGACCGACGGTCCCGTCATCACGCTCGCGGGCGACTGGGACGGCTACCCGGCTGCCGAGGTGACGGGGCGGCTGACCCTGGTCGACGGCTGCCTGCTCCTCGGACGATCGGTGGTGTTCTGGCCGCACGGCGCCTCGTGGGACGCCGACGAGCAGGCGGTCGAGTTCGGCGGCGACTTCGACGACTCGACGGCGGTGACGGTCGGGGCGATGTTCACCGGCGGTGGCGGCTTCTTCTCGGCCGGCACCCTGAGCCGGCTCACCTCGATCGACGCCGACGCGCTGCTCCGCTGCGTGCGTACGACGGGGGCCGACGACACCGTGATGGCCTACCCCTCGGGCTGACGCCCAGAACTCTCATCGAGCGCGAGGTTCAGGACCGCCCCGGCGCGGTTACCGTGCAGGGCATGCGCTCCCTCGTTCTCGGAACCGTCCTGGCCCTCGGCGCCACGCTGTCCGCCCCCGCGGCGCAGGCGCACGCACCCCAAGCGGTCCACGCCGGCAAGGCCGATAAGGCCGACAAGGCCGACAAGGCCGACAAGAAGGCCGCCGCGCCCGGGCTGCACGTCAAGCGGCTGGTCACCGGCCTCGACCACCCGTGGGACGTGAAGCCGATCGGCAAGGGGCGGCTGATCTACACCCAGCGCGAGCGGGCGACGGTGTCGATCTGGGCCCACGGGCGCAAGCGGGTGATCAAGAACTTCCCGTCCGGACAGGTCTGGGTCTCCGGCGAGACCGGGCTGATGGGCCTCGAGGTCGCGAACGACTTCGGCAGCAGCCGCCGCTTCTGGACCTGCCAGGGCGGCAACACCAGCGGGGGTGGCCACGACGTCCGCGTGATGACGTGGACCCTCGACAAGCGGCTGCGCCGGGTCACCTCGCACCGCGAGCTGCTCGGCGGCTTCCCCACCACCAGCGGCCGGCACGGCGGCTGCCGCCTGCTCCAGGTCGGCTCGAAGCTGTACGTCGGGACCGGCGACGCGGCCACCGGCACCAACCCGGAGAACAAGAAGTCCCTCGGTGGCAAGACGCTCTGCCTGCGCCTCAGCGGCCGCCCGTGCGCGAGCAACCCCTTCGTCCACAGCGGCAACCGCAACAAGCGCTACGTCCACACCTACGGCCACCGCAACGTCCAGGGCCTCGCCCAGCGCGCCGACGGCAGCCTGTGGTCGATCGAGCAGGGCACCTACCGCGACGACGAGGTCAACAAGCTCCGCAACGGCGGCGACTACGGCTACAACCCTGTCCCCGGCTACAACGAGAACGTCCCGATGACCGACCAGTCGCTGCCCGGCAAGCAGATCGCCGCGAAGTGGCGCTCGGGCGACCCGACGCTGGCCACCTCCGGCGGTGGCTTCATCGCGGGCAGCGCCTGGGGCGCGCTCGACGGCACCCTCGCCGTCGCGGCCCTCAAGGCCGAGCGCGTCCTCTTCCTGACCTTCTCGAGGGCCGGCCGGCTGCAGGACGTCCGGACGCCGAAGAAGCTCCGTCAGTACGGCCGGATCCGCACCGTCGTCGACGGCCCCGGCTCGGTCTTCTACGTCACCACCGACAACGGCAACGGCGACGACGTGATCCTGGCGGTGCGCCCGAAGAGCTGAGCCCGAGCAGGAGCCCCGCTTGGAGCGATCCGCCATCCTGCCTGTGTGGACACCCAGACCATCGCGAACCTCCTGCTCGTCGTGGCCTTCATCCTCGTGGGCGGTGTCTTCGCGGGCACCGAGATCGCGCTGGTCTCGCTGCGCGAGGGCCAGATCAACGCCATGGAGCAGCGCGGCGCGCGCGGTGCCCGCGTCGCGTCGGTTGCCCGCGACCCCAACCGCTTCCTCGCCGCGGTGCAGATCGGCGTCACCGTGGCGGGCTTCTTCTCCGCGGCGTACGGCGCCTCGACGCTCGCCCCCGACTTCGCCCCGGTCCTGGAGCACGCCGGGCTCGGCGAGAGCGCCGCGGACACCGCGTCGCTGATCCTGCTGACGCTCTTCATCGCCTACCTCTCCCTGGTGCTCGGCGAGCTGGTGCCGAAGCGGCTCGCGCTGCAGCGCTCGCAGGGCGTCGCCTACCTGGTCGGCGGCCCGCTGGACCGCTTCGCGATCCTCATGCGCCCGGTCGTGTGGCTGCTGTCGGTGTCCACCAACGCCGTCGTCCGCCTCTTCGGCGGCGACCCGAGCGCCACCTCGGAGGAGCTCTCCGAGGAGGAGCTGCGCTTCCTCGTCGACCAGCACGAGGGCCTCGCCGACGACGAGCGCCGGATCCTCACCGACGTCTTCGACGCCGGCGACCGGTCGCTCTCGGAGGTGATGCGCCCGCGCGCGGACGTCACGTTCCTGCCGCTCGACGCCACCGTCGCCGAGGCGGTCGCAGCCGCCCGCGCCCACCCCTACTCCCGCTTCCCGGTGATCGGCGAGGACCTCGACGACGTCCGCGGCTTCCTCCACGTCCGCGACCTGCTCGGCGCCGACCCGCAGCGCAAGGTCAAGCACCTCGTCCGCTCGCTGGTGCACCTGCCCGCCACCAACCGCGTGCTCCCGACGCTCTCCCGCATGCGCGCGGAGAGCGTGCACATCGCCGTCGTCGTCGACGAGTACGGCGGCACCGACGGCATCGTCACCCTCGAGGACCTGGTCGAGGAGCTGGTCGGCGACATCCGCGACGAGTACGACGAGGCCGCGCCCGTCGAGAGCGCCACGGACGTCGAGGCCGGGCTGACGATCGAGGACTTCTCGGCCCGCACCGGCGTCCCCCTCGAGGACGGCCCCTACGAGACCGCCGCCGGCTACCTGCTGCACCGCCTCGGGCGGATCGCCCAGGTCGGCGACGCCGTGGAGGTCGACGGCCGGCTGCTGACGGTGAGCGCGGTCGACCGGCACCGGATCACCCGGATCACGGTGCTGCCGGCTACCGAGGGGTGACGCGACCGCGCAGGAAGTAGGCGACCGGGAGCATCCCGGCCGAGTTGACCACCACGAGGGCAACGCCCCAGACCCGCTTCGAGCCCCGAACCTCTGCCGCGGGACGGCGGGCCAGGTCGACCAGCGCCGCGGTCTTCAGCAGTCCGTCGACGGTCGCACCGACGACGATCGCCCGGCGCACCCTCGGGCTGAGCTCGTCCCACCGCTTCCTCGCCATGCCTCCAGCCTAGGTCCGGCGCAGAAGTCGTAGCCGACCACCTGCGCCGACGGGAGCCCGACCATGTCGAGATCGGCGCCGCTACACGCTCAGCAGCGCGACCGCGCCGACCCAGACCAGCACGGAGAGCACCGCGACGTACGGCAGCCGGCGCGGGTGCGGCGTCCACCAGGCGCAGGCGACCAGCAGCAGGAGCACCCACGCCACGAGCAGCAGGACGACCACCCACCAGGGCGCGAAGACCGCGCTCGCGGCGTACAGGAAGAACGTGCACGCCAGCCCGGCCATGCCGACGAACGGCCAGGGCGAGATGGGTTCGTTCACCCTCGGCTCACTCCGAGTCGTTCCACTTCGGGTCGTTGTCCCACTCCTGGTTGCGCTGCTCGGCCTTGTCGAGCGCGCCCTCGGCCTCCTCGCGGGTGCCGAAGGGACCGAGCCGGTCGATGGGCGGGCACATGTCCTCGCCCTGCTCGACGCGGTGGTGCTTCACGCAGAACCAGAAGTCGGCCATATCGGGAACGTACTAGACCCGCTGACAGACGCAACGTTCCCGAAACACGCAACTGGGTATGTTCCGGCCCATGAGCATCACCGGGCTGTTCGAGGACTATCCCGGCGCGCGCGGGCCGGCGTACGACGAGATGTTCGCGGCCGAGCAGCTGCGGGCGCCGTACGAGCGACTCCGGTCCTCGCTGACCGACCTCACCATCCCCGAGCTCGCGGCCCGGGTGGAGGCGCTGCAGGCGAGCTACCTCGACCAGGGCGTCACCTTCGACATCGGCGGCGAGGAGCGGGCCTTCCCGCTCGACATCCTGCCGCGGGTCATCGAGATGGACACCTGGTCGACCATCGAGCGCGGCGTGCAGCAGCGGGTGAAGACGCTGGAGGCGTTCCTGGCCGACGTGTACGACGCGGGCCAGGTCTTCGCCGACGGCGTGATCCCGCGCCGGGTGATCGCGACCTCGTCGCACTACCACCGGGAGGCGGCCGGCGTACGCCCGCCCAACGGGGTGCGCGTGCACGTCTCCGGCATCGACCTGATCCGCGACAACGCCGGCGAGTTCCGGGTGCTCGAGGACAACGTGCGGGTGCCGTCCGGGGTGTCCTACGTCATGACCAACCGGCGCGCGATCTCCTCCGCGCTGCCCGAGCCCTTCGCCGAGCACCGGATCCGGCCGGTGGCGGGCTACCCCCAGCGGCTGCTCGCCGCGCTGCGCGCCGCCGCCCCCGCGGGCGTCACCGACCCGACCGTCGTGGTGCTGACGCCGGGCGTCTACAACGGCGCCTACTTCGAGCACGCGCTGCTCGCGCGCACCATGGGCGTCGAGCTGGTCGAGGGCCGCGACCTCGTCTGCCGTCGTGGCCGGGTGATGATGCGGACCACCAAGGGTCTCGAGCAGGTGCACGTGATCTACCGGCGCGTGGACGACGAGTTCCTCGACCCGGTGCACTTCCGCGCCGACTCGATGCTCGGCTGCCCCGGCCTGATCGACGCCTCGCGCGCCGGCAACGTCACGCTCGCCAACGCGGTCGGCAACGGCGTCGCCGACGACAAGCTCGTCTACACCTACCTGCCGGACCTGATCCGCTACTACCTCGACGAGGAGCCGGTCCTCAAGAACGTCGACACCTGGCGGATGGGCGACCCCGAGGCCCGCGAGGAGGTGCTCGACCGGATCGACGAGCTGGTGCTCAAGCCGGTCGACGGCTCCGGCGGCAAGGGCATCGTGATCGGCCCGCGGGCCACCCGCGCCGAGCTCGACGAGCTGCGGGTCAAGGTCCTGGAGGACCCGCGCTCCTGGATCGCGCAGCCCGTCGTCCAGCTCTCGACGGTACCGACCTTCGTGGACGGCAAGTTCGGTCCCCGGCACGTCGACCTGCGGCCCTTCGCGGTCAACGACGGCAACCGCGTGTGGGTGCTCCCCGGCGGCCTGACCCGGGTCGCGCTCGCCGAGGGCGAGCTGATCGTCAACTCCTCCCGTGGCGGTGGCTCCAAGGACACCTGGGTGCTCGCCGGCCCGGGGCCGCTCCCCCGCCACGCCGAGACCACGACGGTGCCGGTCAGCCCGCCGCCGCAGACCACCGGGCCGGCGCTCTCCGACCTGGCCGACCACGAGCAGCAACAACAGCAGCAACAGGGGGTCTCGACAGGCTCGACCACCCAGGAGGTCCCGCCGTGCTGAGCCGGATCGCCGAGTCGATGTTCTGGATCGGTCGGTACGTCGAGCGGGCGGAGGACACCGCCCGGATCCTCGACGTGCAGACCCAGCTCCTCCTCGAGGAGGCGGGCATCGACGAGCAGACGACCTGCCGGACGCTGCTCTCGATCATGGGCGTCGAGGTCGACGACGACACCCGGGTCGACCTGACCACGGTGCTGCGGCTGCTCGCCTACGACCCGCACCACCCGAGCTCGATCGCCTCCGCGCTGGGCGCGGCCCGCGAGTCCGCGCGCCGGGCCCGCGAGACGCTCTCGGTGCCGATGTGGGAGTCGATCAACACGACGTACCGCGCGATCCCCTCGGGCCACTTCACCTCGATGCGGCCGCCGATGGTCTTCCAGTGGGTGCGCGAGCGGGCGGCCTTCATCAACGGCACCGCCGACGCGACGATGACCCGCGACGAGGGCTGGCACTTCCTCATGCTCGGGCGCTGCATCGAGCGCGCCGACATGACCTCACGGCTGGTCGCGACCGCCGCGGTCGCCGCGAGCACGGGCTCGCCGTGGACCAGCACGCTCCGCGCCTGCGGCGCCTACGAGGCGTTCCTGCGCACCTACCGCGGCATGGAGACCGACCGGGGCGCGGCGGAGTTCCTGCTGCTCGACCGGCTCTTCCCGCGGTCGGTGGTCTTCTCGCTCAACCGCGCCGAGCAGTGCGTGGACAACCTGGAGTCGTCCGGCCAGCGGGCGGGCTTCCAGAACGAGGGACAGCGGCTGCTCGGCCGCACCCGAGCCGAGCTGGAGTACCGCTCGCTCTCCGACGTCCTCGCCGACCTGCCCAACGAGATGGAGCGCCTGCAGCGCACCTGCGCGCTCGCCACCGAGGCGGTCACCCGCCGCTACTTCGCCGGCGCCGAGGCGCTGGCCTGGCAGGGGGTGCTCTGAGTGAGCATGCAGCTGCGCGTCGTCCACCGGACGACGTTCGAGTACGACGGCAAGGCGGTCGCGTCGTACAACCAGGCGCGCCTGACGCCGCAGACCACGCCCGAGCAGATCGTGTCGCACAGCCGGGTGGAGGTGTCGCCGGCGCCGTGGATCTACGAGTACCGCGACTACTTCGGCACCGCCGTGACGGCCTTCGAGGTGCTCGAGCCGCACGACTCGATGACGGTCACCGCGACCGCGACCGTGCACACCAACCGCCCGCCGGCGGGGATGCCGACGATCAGCTGGGAGGAGCTCGCCGACCCGGACGTGATGGACCGGTGGACGGAGTACCTCGCCCTCGCACCGATGACCGAGCCCGGCGAGGACTTCGCCGCGCGGGTCAAGCAGATCGGCGCCGACGCCTCCCTCCCGGGCGACGCGGCCCGCGCGATCTGCGAGCTCGTCCAGCGCGAGGTGGAGTACCGCGTCGGCGCCACCGACGTGCACTCGCGCGCCGCGGACGTGTGGGAGCAGCGCGCCGGCGTCTGCCAGGACATGGCGCACCTCGCCATCGGCGGCATGCGCCAGCTCGGCATCCCGGCCCGCTACGTCTCCGGCTACTTCCACCCCCGCGCCCGCCCCGAGATCGGCGAGACGGTCCCCGGCGAGTCGCACGCGTGGGTGGAGTGGTGGGACCACGGCTGGCACGCCTTCGACCCGACCAACGACACCGAGCCGGGCGACCGGTACGTCGTGGTCGCCACCGGGCGCGACTACGACGACGTGAAGCCGCTCAGCGGCATCTACTCCGGGGCCGCGACCTCGGCGATGGACGTCGAGGTGACGGTCACTCGTCTGGGGTGAGCGGCAGCTCCTCGGCGACCCGGGCGCGCATGTAACGCGGAGTTATGGGGTCTCCCGAGGCGTTGCAACGGGGCGGAAGGTCCCATAACTCCGCGTTACATATCGGCGCGGGCTTCAGCCCTCGGGGTTGAGTCGCTGCTCGACCCGGAGGACGGCGAGGCCGTGGTCGGGGTCGCCGCTCATCGCAGCGGCCAGCCGCAGGTGAGGAAGCGCCTCGGCGTACCGGCTCTGCCGCTCGAGGCACCGGCCCAGCGCGTGCTGGGACCAGTCGTCGGTCGGGTTGTCGGCCACGAGCCTCTCGAGGTCGGACTCGGCGCGCTGCAGCTGCGCGCGCATCAGGTAGGCCCACGCGCGCAGCGTGAGCAGGCCGGTGTTGTCGGGCTCCTGCTCCAGCGCCGGCTCGACCAGCTCGAGCGCCTCCTTGGGGGCGCGGTTGGCAAGCAGGTCGAAGGCGGTGCGGTAGGCCGATTCGGGGGCTGCCGCCATCTCCGGGAAGACGATGCGCGGCACGGGCAGCATCTCGTCGTTCATGTCGCTCCTAACGCTCGCAGGGCGTGTCCGATTCCCGCTAGTAGGTCGGCGGGTCGTCGTGCAGGATCAGCTGGAAGAGGACGTGATCGACCCAGCGTCCCCCGATGAAGAGGAAGCGCTCGGCCACGCCGTACTGCTGGAAGCCGGCGCGCCGCAGCACGGCCTGGCTCGCGGTGTTGTGCAGCATCGTCCCGGCCTCGAGCCGGTGCATCCCGATCCCCCGCGCGTACTGCTCCACGTGCCTCACCATCCCCGTCGCCAGCCCGCGCCCGAGGTGCTCGTGGTCGAGCCAGTAGCCGACCGTCCCGCTCTGCAGGACGCCCCGCACGACGTTGTCGAGCGCCACCTGCCCCACGATGCGCCCGTCGTGCCACAGGCAGAAGACGTGCCGCTTCCCCGACGCCTGCTCCCCGATCTGCCGCGTGATGTCCGCGGCCTGCCCCTCGACGGTGAAGAACGACTCCGGCCGCACCGGGTCCCACGGCGCCAAGTGCTCGCGGTTGCGCCCGTACGCCGCCGCCCGCTCCCCCGCATCCTCGATCGCCAACGGTCGCAGCTCATATCCCTCAGCCAGCACGATCCGAGGCTATCCGGCGGACCGGGGCCACGCTGGTTGAGGTGCGAGGAGCGCCAGCGACGAGCCGTACCGGTGGTTGAGGTGCGAAGGCGCTCTGGCGCCTGAGCCTCGAAACCCCGGAACCCGACGTACGGCGTCGAGCTAGATCTTCTCCATCTTCCGGAACGGGCTCGCCACCCGCACGGTCTTGGAGCCGAAGTTCACGGTCACGCCGGCCGGGTCGAGCGCGACGACCGAGCCGAGGCCGTGGAGGTCGTGGGAGACGCGGTCGCCGCAGTCGTACTGCTCGATCTCCGCCTCCACCTCCTGCTTGAAGGGGCTGCTCGCGGGCTGGCGGACTCGGGAGTGCGGCGTGGTAGTCATCGGTTCGAGTATGGACCCGGGCGAGCCCCGGCGGAGCATCCCCGCAGAAGAAGCTGTCGCCGACGAAGACCCGGCTGGACCACTACGCCGCTATCCTTCTCCTGCGGATGGGCTGGCCGGGCGACCGCGTGGAGGCAACTCCCCGAGGAAGGTCCGGGCTCCACAGGGCAAGGTGGTGGGTAACACCCACCCGGGGCAACCCGCGGGACAGTGCCACAGAGAACAGACCGCCCCTGGCAACAGGGGTAAGGGTGAAACGGTGGTGTAAGAGACCACCAGCGACCGGGGTGACCCGGCCGGCTCGGTAAACCCCACCTGGAGCAAGGTCAAGAAGTCCGGTGCTTGCACCGGACGCGCGCATGACTGAGGGCGGCCCGCCCGAGTGCGCGGGTAGACCGCTGGAGGCGGCCGGCAACGGCCGCCGTAGATGGATGGTCGCCACGCTTCGGCGTACAGAACCCGGCCTACAGGCCAGCCCATCCGCTGCGAGGGTTCGTGCACGGCCAGGGCGGGCAGAGAGAAAGCCATGGTAGCGAGCATCGGCTTCTACTCCGACGACCTGACTCGCGAGCACATCGTTGCGGCCAACCGTGCGGCGATGCTCGTGGACCTCACCGCGGCTTGGCGCAGCTGGTTCGAGGAGGTCGGGCTCGAGTCCCCGGACGGACTCACCTACCTCGCCATCGATGATCGCGAGAAGCCACGGCGCTGGGTGCGTGGGCCGGATCTGACGTACAAGGTCGGTGCAGCCCGCATCGTCCGGGCGGAGGCGGATGGGCGGCTGGTGGCCGAATGGTTGGCGATCTTCGGCGAGATGTTCGACTACTGGGCCGAGAAGAAGGGCACCGATCCGCACCCGCCGTTGCCCGACCCGGATGCGCCGCTGCCGCCGGAGGTCGAGGCCAATCTCATGGCGTTCTACGGCAACCAGGTCCTGATGGACGCCGAGACGGAGCTGATGATGGAGCTTCTCGACGACGACTGACGCCTCCGTGATCGGGTATCGAACAGTCATGAGCACCCACGCGCTGCCCGCACGACGCGGCCTCCCGTCCGGTCTGGCGCTGGTCGTCTTCCTGCTGGCGGTCGCGGCGGTGGCCGGCGTCGGCGGTCTCGCGGCGGCGAACGCATCGGACACCTACGACCGGCTCGAGCTGCCGGCGTTCGCGCCGCCCAGCTGGCTGTTCGGGCCGGTGTGGACGGTGCTCTACGTGCTGATCGCGGTCGCCGGCTGGCTGGTCTGGCGGCAGGTCGGCGTCGACCGGGCGATGGCGGCGTACGCCGTGCAGCTCGTGCTCAATGCGTGCTGGACGCCGCTCTTCTTCGCCGGGGACTGGTACGGCGCGGCTCTCGTGGAGATCGTCGTGCTGGTGGCGGCCGTGGTGGTGACGATCGGGATGTTCTGGCGGCGGCAGCGGGCGGCGGCGTACCTGCTCCTCCCCTACGCCGCGTGGGTCGGGTTCGCCACGGCGCTGAACGCGTCGATCTGGTGGCTGAACCGCTGACCGAAACGTCGCTCGCGGGGCCCGCCGAGAAGTAGGGTCCGACCATGGTCTGCGCGTCCTGTGGAGAGGCGCTGCCGGCCAATGCCAAGTTCTGCCTCGAGTGCGGGACGCCGGTCGCGGCGGACAGCGGCCGTGAGGTCCGCAAGACCGTGACCCTGCTCTTCACCGACGTCACCGGCTCGACGGCGATGGGCGAAAGCCTGGACCCCGAGGCCTACCGGGGCGTGATGGGCCGCTACTTCGACGTGGCCCGAGAGGCGGTGGAGCGGCACGGCGGGACGGTCGAGAAGTTCGTCGGCGACGCCGTGCTGGCGGTGTTCGGGGTGCCGGAGGTGCGGGAGGACGACGCGCTGCGCGCTGTCCGCGCGGCCCACGAGCTCAACGCCGCGGTCGCCGAGCTGTCCACCGAGCTCCAGGCCAGCCACGGGGTGGCGCTGACGATCCGGACGGGCGTCAACACCGGCTCCGTCGTGGCGGGTACGGCGAGGGCGGGCGGGTCGTTCGCGACCGGCGACGCGGTCAACACGGCTGCCCGGCTGGAGCAGGCGGCGGGGGCGGGCGAGGTGCTGCTGGGCGAGCAGACCTGGCAGCTGGTGCGCGACGCGGTCGACGCGGAGCCGGTCGCCCCGGTCGAGGCGAAGGGCAAGAGCGAGCCGGTGCCGGCGTACCGCCTGCTCACCATCCGCGACGCGGACGCCGGCCGGAGCAGACGCCTGGACGACCCGCTGGTCGGCCGCGACCGGGAGACCCGCGCACTCGACGACGCGCTCGAGCGCACGCTCGCCAGCGGCCGCAGCCACCTGGTCACGGTGGTCGGGGCGCCGGGGATCGGGAAGACGCGGCTGGTGGGCGAGTTCGTCGCCCGGGTCGGCGACCGCGCCGACGTCGTGAGCGGCCGGTGCCTGTCCTACGGCCAGGGCATCACCTACTACCCGATCGTCGGCGTAATCCGCTCCGCGCTGCGGCTCGGCGGCACCGAGTCCGACGAGGTCGTCCGGCACGCGCTCACCCGGGCGATGGCCGAGGCCACCGACGCCGACGGGGTCGCCGACACCCTGCTCCCCCTGCTCGGCGGCGGCGGGGAGCCGCGCGGCCACGACGACACCTTCTGGGCGGTACGCCGCCTCCTCGAGCAGCTCGCCCAGCGCCGCCCGCTCGTGGTCACCGTCGACGACCTGCACTGGGCCGAGCCGACCCTGCTGGAGCTCCTGGAGCAGGTGCGCGAGGAGGTCGCGGACCTGCCGCTGCTGCTCATCTGCGGCGCCCGGCCCGAACTGCTCGAGGAGCACCCCGAGTGGGGCCACGGCTCCCTCGACTCGCTGACCTTCGGGCTCGACCCGTTCGGCGCCGCCGAGGTGCGCGACCGGGTCGAGACGATCCTCGCGGGCCCGGCGCCCGACGAGCTGGTCGCCACCGTGACCGAGTGGTCGGGCGGCAACCCGCTCTTCGTCGAGGAGATCGTGGCCCACCTGGTCGAGGAGGGTCACCTGCGCTTCACCGATCGCTGGGAGACCACCGGCGACATCGGCCGGGTGCGGGTGCCGCCGACCGTGTCGGCGCTGCTCGCGGCGCGGCTCGACCGCCTCCCCTCCGACGAGCGCGACCTCCTCGGCCGGGTCTCGGTGATCGGCCAGTCCTTCATCGCTGCCGAGGCCGTCGAGCTGCTCGACCCCGACCAGCGGCCCGCCACCGCGGCGCTGCTGACCCAGCTCGCCCGCCGCGACCTGCTCCGCCGGGTCCGCGACGGCGCCGGCGACGCGTGGGCCTTCCGCCACATCACGATCCGCGACACGGCCTACGACGCGCTCCCGAAGGCGCTGCGCGCCGAGCTGCACGAGCGCTTCGCCGACGCCGTCGCGAGCGCCGCTGCCGCGGGCGAGACCGGTGCCGAGCGGTCGGCCTTCGTGGCCCACCACCTCGCCGAGGCGCTCCGGCTGCGCACCGAGCTCGCCGCCCACGACGCCGCGCTGGCGCCGCTGCGCGCCCGGACGGCCGTGGCGCTCGGCCGGGCCGGCCTCGACGCCCAGGACCGCGACGACCCGGACGCGGCCACGGCCCTGCTCCACCAGGCGGCCGCGGTCCGGCACCCGGACCCCGCCGTACGCCGTGATCTCCTGCTCGACCTGATCACGGTGCAGCTGGCCGTGTCGCGGGCGCGCGAGGCCAGCGAGACGCTCGCCGAGCTCGATCGGGAGACCGAGGGCGTCGCTCCGCTCGACCTGGCCACGCGCGATGCGTGCGCGCTCATCATCGACCTCAGCGTCAGCGACGAGATCGACCCCGTGCGCGCGATCGAGGTCGGTGAGCGGCTCGAGGGCATGGCGCGCGACGCCGGCGACGATCGACGCGCCCTCGTCGGGCTGATCACGCTCAGCACCGCCTACAGCATGGCCGCGCTGTGGTCCCCGGCGATGACGGTGGCCGAGCGGCTGCTCGCGTCCGGGTCGCCGGCCAGCGTCCGCCTGGGACACCTCCAGCGCGGCGGTGCGGCCCTGCACGGCTCCACCCCGCTCTCCCGGCTGCGGGACTACTACCCCGTACGGACCGACTCCCCCACCGGGCGCTACTGGAGCGCGATGATCGAGGCCATCGGGATGGCCGGCCCCCTTCCCGAGGAGGCCGGCCCCGCGATCGCCGTGGCCACCCTCCGGTCCGAGGAGGCCGGCGAGCTGGCCACCTTCCTGGTCGGCACCTCCTACGCCCGCCACCTCGTCGGCGACCTCGACGGTGCAATCGACCACTACGGACGCGCGGTCGAGAAGCTCTTCGCCGACGGCGAGGGCGCGATCGCCTCGACCTACATCGGCGAGCGGTCGATGGTCCGCCTGCTCCGGGGCGACGACGTCGACGAGATCGCGCAGGAGCAGGTCGTCGCGCACCGCCACACCTCGCCGTACGACGGTGCCTCGGTCTCCCTCAACGCCGTCGTTGCCTGCGCGGTCGCCGTCCATGCCGGCGACCTGGGCGAGGCCCGCGAGCAGGCGGCGCTGGCGCTCCGCGTGGTCGACACGACCGAGAACATCTGGCACCAGGCGGAGGTACGCCTGCACGTGAGCGCGCTCGCGCGGACCACCGGCGACCGAGCCGAGGAGCGGCGTCTGCTCAGCGAGGCGCGGGACCTCTTCCGCGCCAAGGAGATCGCCTACTGGGCACGCTGGTGCGAGGAGCGGCTGGCCGAGCTCGATCGGGACACCCCGTGACGAACGACGAGATGCGCGCGACCTGGACCAGCGCGGGAGTCGGGTGGGTGGAGCACCAGCGCATCTTCGACTCCGTCTTCGCCCCGGTCACCGCGGCGCTGCTCGACGCGGCCGACCTGGGCCCGCGCCAGCGGGTGCTGGACGTCGGCTGCGGGTCGGGCACGCTCCTCGCGGCCGGCGCCGACCGTGGCGCCTCGATGGTCGGCATCGACATCTCGCCGACCATGGTCGAGGCGGCCCGCCACCGGGTCCCGGAGGCGACCGTGGTGCTCGCCGACGCCCAGACGGCCGGACTGCTCGACGCGGCGCCCGGCGCGGCGTTCGACCGGGTGGTCTCGCGGTTCGGGGTGATGTTCTTCGCCGACCCCGTCGTGGCCTTCACGCGGATCTGGTCGGCCGCCACACCCGACGCCCGGCTGGCGTTCGCCTGCTGGCGGACCCGGGCGGAGAACCCGATGTTCTCCCTGGGCACCGACGTCCTCGTCGCCCGGATGGCGCCGCGGCCCGAACAGCCGCCGTACGCGCCCGGGCCGACGGCCTTCGCCGAGCCGGACCGGCTCCACGCGGTGCTCGAGGGCGCCGGCTGGACCTCGGTCACGATGACGCCCGTCGACTTCACGTGCGACTACGGCGTCGACGGCAGCGACGGCGTCGAGGAGCGGATGGCCACGATGCTCGCGACCACGACCGGGCAGGCGGCGCGTGCCGAGCTCGAGCCGGTGCTCGGGCCTGCCGGGTGGGCGGCGTTGCTCGACGAGGCCCGCCGGGAGGTGGCGGCGGCGAAGGTGGACGGCGTGGTCCGCTTCCCGGGCGCGATCTGGCTGGTCACGGCCGAGGCCGGCGACTGACGCGGAGCCGTTCGCGCTCAGGCACGCTCAGGCGCGGTCGTGGAGCGTGACGTGGTAGCCGTCGGGGTCGGCAAAGGTGAACGTGCGCCCGAACGGCCCGTCGATCGGCTCGGCGACGATCGGGTGACCATCGGCCACGAGCGCGTCGTGGATCTCCTGGACGTCGGTGGCGTGCAGCCACAGGGCGACGCCGAGGCCCGGCTGGGCGGCGCCGAGGTCGGTGCCGGGCAGCAGGTCACGGACGGCGAAGGCGATCGGCGTGGTCGCGAAGACGACGGCGTGCGGCGGACCGGCCGGCGAGCGGACCAGGCCGAGGTAGCGCTCGTAGAACGCCTGCGAGGCGTCCAGGTCGCGGACCTGCAGGGAGATGAAGTCGGGACCGGTGGCGGGCATGGGAGCTCCTTCGTGCGTGTCAGTTATCTGACATCAAAGGTATGTCAGAATACTGACATGGGTCAAGACGGGATCGATCTCGAGACGTCGCTGGGCTACCTGCTCAAGGAGGCCTCCAGCGCGCTGCGCCTCGCGATGGAGGAGGTGCTCCGGCCGCTGGGGATGACCATCACCCACTACTCCTGCCTGGAGCTGCTGGCCCAGCGCCCCGGGCTCTCCAACTCCGAGCTGGCGCGCGGCGCCTTCGTGACCCGGCAGTCGATGAACGTGCTGCTCCAGGCGCTCGAGCGCGACGGCTACGTGACCCGCCCCGCGGCCCCGCCGGTCGGCAAGGCGCTGCCCACCCGGCTCACCGCACGCGGCCGGCGGAGCCTGGAGAAGGCGACGGCCGCGGTCCGCTCCGTCGAGTCGCGGATGCTCGAGGGCCTCAGCGCCGGCGACCAGCAGGAGGCCTTCCGGATGCTGACGAGCATGGTCCGCTCGCTGCGGGAGGGGCCTACGCCAGGGTGAACTCGACCGTCCGGGTGTCGACGTCGGCGACCGTGAGGCGCACGCGTACGTCGGTGCCGAGCGGCAGGTCGCGGTCGGTGGAGACGACCCGGGCCTCGACGTCGGGCTCGTGCACGAGGACGACGCCCCGGTGGAGGTCCTTCTCGTCGACGTCGATCACCACGGCGTCGAACTCCTCCCCCACCCGGTCGGCCAGCACGCGGGCCTCGACCAGGTCGAGCACGGCACGCTCGTAGGAGTGGGCCTTGGCCGCGGACGCCTGGAGCGTCTTGGGCAGGTCGTGCAGCGCGACGTGCACCCAGGCGGGGACGTCGGTGTCGGCGCAGATCGCCAGGCACACCTCGCCGGCGTAGCGGTCGCCGAGGCGGCGCAGCGGCGCGGTGACGTGGGCGTACTCCGACGCGAGCGCGGCGTGCTGCGGGTCCGCGGGGGTCTCGCCGTCGAACGCGACGTACCCGCTGCCGCGGAGCAGGCGGGCGCAGGCGTTGACCATCGCGGCCTGGGCGGGCACGGACGGGTCGAGCGAGCGGATGAAATCGGGATAGAGCTGCTCGGCCGGCCACTCGATGCCGAGCGCGCGGGCGGTGCGGTGGAGCCGCTGGACGTCGTGCGGGTTGGGCGGCGGGAGCACCCGCAGCAGGCCGACCCGGGCGTAGACCATCAGCGCCGCGGCGGCGAAGCCGGTGAGCAGGGAGATCTGGGCGTTCCAGCGCTCGACGGGCAGCTGCTCGCGGAAGTCGAGCCGCCAGCGGTCGCCCTCGACCACGACGTCCTGCTCGGGCAGCGGCAGCGAGACGCCGCCGCGGACGGCCTCGCGCGCCTCGCGGAGCGTGCCGACCTCGCGGAGCAGCACCAGCGACTCCTCGGCGCTGCCGTCGTCGAGGGCGGCCTGCACCTCGTCGTACGTCAGCTGCTGGGTGGAGCGCACCCGCGCCCGCTCGACGTGGACGTCGTGGCGCGCCCCCTCGCTGTCGAGGCGGATCGTCCACAGCAGCGCGGGGCGGACCTCGCCGGGCAGCAGCGACGCGGCGCCCTCGGAGAGCACCTTCGGGTGCAGCGGGACCTTGGAGTCCGCGCCGTACAGGGTCTCGCCGCGGCGGTGCGCCTCCCGGTCCACCGGATCGTCAGGTGCGACGAAGGCGGCGACGTCGGCGATCGCGTAGGAGACGACGTAGCCGTCGCCGTCGCGCGCGATGTGGAGGGCCTGGTCGAGGTCGCGGGCGCCCGGCGGGTCGACGGTCACCAACGGCAGGTCGGTGCGGTCGAGCTCCGGCAGGCGCGGCGACGCGGCGGCCGCCTCCGCTGCCGACTCGACCTCGGGCGGGAAGTCCGGGGTGACCTCGAGGTCGGCCTGGATCTTCGCGATCCCGGCGCGCAGGCTCTCGGCCGCGACCCCGTCGTCGACGGAGCGGACCCGGACGACGCGGTTGCTCGGCATACCGGCACCATAACTGCGTGCTGATTCTGTTGCCCCCCAGCGAGGGCAAGACCGCCGCGCGCCGCGGCAAGTCGCTCGACCTCGCCGCCCTCGACCTGCCCGCCCTGACCCCCGCCCGCGAGCGGGTCCTGGACGCCCTGGTCGAGCTCTGCGAGGGCGATCCCGACGTCGCCGCGAAGACCCTCGGGATCGGCGGCACCCAGCTCGACCTGGTCGCCCTCAACGCCCGGCTCCGCGAAGCACCCACGCAGCGGGCCGACCACGTCTACACCGGGGTCCTCTACGACGCCCTCGACGTCGCCACGCTCTCGACGGCCGCGCGCCGCCGGTCCTCGTCGCGGGTGGCGATCACCTCCAGCCTCTTCGGGCTGGTCCGGCCTGGCGACCGGATCCCGGCCTACCGGCTCTCCGGCGACACCACGCTCCCCGGCCTCGGCCCGGTGGCCGCGGTCTGGCGCGAGCAGCTCGGTCCGGTCGTCACCGAGGCGGTCGGCAACGGCCTGCTCGTCGACCTGCGCAGCGGCACCTACGTCAACTTCTGGAAGCCCGTCGGCGTCCGCTCCGCGACCGTGCGCGTGCTGCACGAGCACCAGGGCGTCCGCAGGGTGGTCAGCCACTTCAACAAGGCCACCAAGGGCCGGATCGTGCGGGCGCTGCTCGAGGACGGCGCGACACCGCGGACGCCGGAGCGGCTGGCCGAGGCGCTGCGCGACCTCGGCTGGGTGGTCGAGGTCGACGGCGCGCGCCTCGACGTGGTCGTCAGCGACCTATAGGACGCTGCTGCCGGGCGGCAGCGCGTTGAAGAGGCGCATCGTCGGGCGCTCGTCGTACCAGCTCAGCACGCTCACCGACGCGGCCGACAGCTCCATCCGGAAGACCGCCTCCAACGGCGCGCCGACCGCCTGGGCGACCAGGATCTTGATCGGCGTGACGTGGCTGACCACGACCACGGTGCGGCCAGCGTGGGTCTCGAGCAGCCGGCCGAGCGCGGCCAGCACCCGCTCCTCGACGCTGCGGAAGGACTCGCCGCCGCCGGGCGCGTGGTCGAGCGAGCCGAGCCAGGTCTTCATCTCGTCGGGGTGGCGCTGCGACACCTCGCCGAAGGTGAGGCCGTCCCAGGTGCCGAACTCCATCTCCGCGAAGCCCGGCTCCTCCTCGATCGTCCGGCCGAGCCGCTCGGCGATGATCTCGGCGGACTCGCGGGTACGGCGGACCGGCGAGGCGACGACCGCGTCGACCCGGTCGGCGAGGGGCGCGAGCCACTCGGCGGCGGCGCGGACCTGGTCGCGGCCCTCGTCGCTGAGGCCGGGGTTGGCGGACGCGAGGCCGCCGGAGAAGCGCTTCTCGGTCGTGTGCGGCGTGGCGCCGTGGCGGACCAGGATCACCGTCGTCGGGGTGCCGGGCGGCGACCAGCCCTGGGCCGGCTCGGCCTTCTCGGCGGCCGGCGGCTCCTCCCCCGCGACCGTGACGCCGGAGCGCTTGCCGTCGAGCGCCTCGTTGGCGAGCCGGTCGGCGTGGGAGTTCTGCGCCCGCGGCACCCAGGTGTACGTCGTACCGGCCGGCGCGAGGCGGGACGCCTCGGCGTGCAGCGGCTTCATGTCGGGGTGCTTGACCTGCCAGCGGCCGGACATCTGCTCGACGACGAGCTTGGAGTCCATCCGGACCTCGACCTCGGCGTCGGGCGCGAGGTCGGCGGCCATCCGCAGGCCGGCGATGAGGCCGGAGTACTCCGCGACGTTGTTGGTCGCGACGCCCAGCGTGGTGCCGTCCTCGGCGATCACCGCGCCGGTGTCGGCGTCCTTGAGGACCGCGCCGTACGCCGCGGGCCCGGGGTTGCCCCGCGAGCCGCCGTCGGCCTCGATCAGGACCCTGCGGGTCACAGCCCCGACTCGGGCGTGCGGACCAGGATCCGCTGGCACTCCTCGCAGCGGACCACCTCGTCGATCGCGAGGCCGCGGATCCGGTTGATCTCACCGGCGTCGAGGGTGAGCCGGCAGCCGCCGCACGCGCGGGCGCGCAGCTCGGCCGCGCCGATGCCGCCCTTCTGCTCGCGCAGCCGCGCGTAGAGCGCCACCAGGTCGTCGGGCAGGCCCTCGGCGGCCGGACCGCGGTCGGTGCTCACGTCGGCGAGGCGGGCGTCGAGGTCGGCGACCTTCTCGTCGCGGGCGACGCGCAGCTCGCCGAGCTTCTCGTCGGTCTCGGCGACCATGCCCTCGAGCTTGGTGAGCTCGCCCTGGGCGTCCTCGAGCCGCTGCATCACCTCGAGCTCGTCGTCCTCGAGGGTCGAGATGCGGCGGTCGAGGGAGACCAGCTCCTGCTGCATCCGCTCGAGGTCCTTGGGGTTGGTGACCAATCCCTGGTCCATGCGGTCGCGGTCGCGCGTGCGCCGGGTCTTGACCGCCTCGACGTCCTGGTCGACCTTCTGCTGCTCCAGGGTCAGGTCGTCGACGGCGATCCGGGCGTCGCGGACCAGGTTGTCCACGTCGCCGCGCTTGGCCTCGAGCTCCGCGATCTCGGCGATCTCCGGCAGCGACGCCCGCTGGTGGCGCAGCTGGTCGGCACGGGAGTCGAGCGCCTGGAGGTCGAGCAGCTTGAGCTGGGCGGCGGGGTCGGCTTTCAGGACGGTCTCCTCTAGACGCGGAACTGCCAGGGGTCGGTCCGGATGGTGCTCACCCGGGTCTCCAAAGTATCTCCCACGGCCTCGCGCAGCCGCGCCTCCACCCGGGGCAGCCAGGTCCACTCGGCCGCCCAGTGCGGGACGTCGACCAGCGCCGGCCCCTGCCGCTCGGCGAACTCGCTCGCCGGGTGGTGCCGCAGGTCGCTGGTGACGTAGACGTCGGCGTCGGTGCCGGCGACCGTGTCGAGGAGGAAGTCGCCCGCCCCGCCACAGACGGCGACCCGGCGTACGACGCGGTCGGGATCGCCCGCCACGCGGGCTCCGACGGCGGTCGCGGGCAGGGCGGCCGACACCGCGGCGGCGAACTTCCCCAGCGTCGTCTCCGGCACCGTCCCGATCCGCCCGGTGCCGGTCGCGGTGAGGCCGGGGTCGGCGAGCTCGACGACGTCGTACGCCGGCTCCTCGTAGGGGTGTGCGGCGAGCATCGCCGCGAGGACGGCGGCCCGCCGCGACCGGGGCAGCACCACCTCGACCCGCTCCTCGTCGACGATCTCGACCCGCCCGACCGCGCCGATCGCGGGCGACGCGCCGTCGAGCGGGCGGAAGCGGCCGACGCCCGGCGTCGAGAAGGAGGCGTGGTCGTAGGCGCCGATCTCGCCGGCGCCCGCCTGGGCGAGCACGGCGCGGAGCCGCTCGGCGTCGTCGCGCGGGGCGAAGACGACGAGCTTGTCGATCGGCGTCGCGGGGGCCGGGACGATCGGCGCGAGGTCGGTGAGCCCGAGCGCCAGCGCCAGCGACTCGGAGACGCCGGTGACGGCCTGGTCGGCATTGGTGTGCGCGGTCAGCAGGGCGCAGTCGACGCCGGCGAGGGTGGCCAGCGTCCGGCCCTTCGGGGTGGTGGCCGGGAAGCCGTGGACGGGCTTGAGGAAGAGCGGGTGGTGCACGACGAGCAGGTCCGCGCCCCAGTCGGCGGCCTCGCGGGCGACCTCGAGCGTCGGGTCGACCGCGAACATCACCTTGCGCACCCCGACGCCCGGGTGCCCGTAGACCAGCCCGACGGCGTCCCAGGAGTCGGCGGTCTCGGGCGGGTACCACGCGTGCAGCAGACCGACGACGTCCTTCAGGGAGGGCATGCCGGGAGGCTATCGGCTCGGATCGGGGACCATGGTGCGCGTGTCAGGCACCGTCGTCGCGCTGTACGTCGCCCCCGAGCACCACGCGCCCATGGAGCCGCGGTCCTCGATCTCCGTGGAGGCCGGCCGGGGTGTGGTCGGCGACCGCTACTTCGGCACCCGCCACCGCCACGTCACCGTGCAGTACGCCGGCGACCTCGACGCGGCCGCCGCCGACCTCGGCGCGCCGGTCGAGCCGGCGATGACGCGTCGTACCGTCACCGTCGACGAGCCCGGCGTGCGCCTGCAGGTCGGCGAGGTGCTGCTCGAGGTGGTCCGGATCGCCGCGCCCTGCAAGATCATGGAGGACAGCATCGGCCCCGGCGGCCGGGTGGCCCTCCGGCGCCGCGGCGGCACCGCCTTCCGCGCCCTCTCCTCCGGCACGATCCGCCTTGGCGACCCGGTCACCTTGATCGACTGACCCAGGTTCACCAAGGGATCAGGTCGAACCCGCGCTTCCCGTGGTGAATTCGTCGAGGAAAGCGTCGGTTCCCCAAGGGATGAAGGCGAAGCCCCCGTGTCGGTTCGCCGTGATCCCTTGGTGAACCCACAGCCATGCGAGCTCAGCGGCAGGGGTCAGTTGACCTGACGCTCGTAGCCCTCCCAGTACGGCGCGCGGAGCTTGAACTTCTGCAGCTTGCCGGTCGCGGTCCGGGCGAGCTCGTCCCGGAACTCCACCGTGGTGGGGGCCTTGTAGCCGGCGGCCTTGTCCTTGCACCAGGCGATCAGCTCGGCCTCGGTGGCCGACTCGCCCTCGGCGAGGACGACGAGGGCCTTGATGGTCTCGCCCCACTTCTCGCTCGGGACGCCGATGACGGCGACCTCGGCGACGGCCGGGTGGGAGAAGAGGACGTCCTCGACCTCGATCGAGGAGACGTTCTCGCCGCCGGTGATGATGACGTCCTTCTTGCGGTCGGAGATCGTCAGGTAGCCGTCGTCGCCGAGCACACCGCCGTCGCCGGTGTGGAACCAGCCGTCGCCGAGCGCCCGCTCGGTCTCCTCGGGCTGGTTCCAGTAGCCCTCGAGCACCACGTTGGAGCGCGCGAGCACCTCGCCGGCCGCCCCAGAATCCTGCTGGGCCTCGTCAGTGGAGATCTGCAGCGTCACGCCGATCGCCGGCGCACCGGCACGGGTCAGCAGCGAGGCCTGCTCCTCGGCCGGCAGGTCGTCCCACTCCGCCCGCACCCGGTTGAAGGTCAGCAGCGGCGAGGTCTCGGTGAGGCCGTAGATCTGGATGAACTCCCAGCCCAGCTCCTCCTGCACCCGGATCACCGTCTTCGTCGGCGGCGGCGCGCCGGCCATGATGATCCGCACCCGGTCGCGCCCGGGGATCTCGCCCTCCCACGTCTGCGCCGCCTCCAGTACAGCGGCCGCCACCGCCGGCGCGGCACACATGACCGTCACGCCGTGGTCGCGGACCCGCCGGAGGATCTCGGCGCCGTCGACCTTGCGGAGCACGATGTGCTGCGCGCCGACGCCGGTCGCGAGGTAGGGCCAGCCCCAGCCGTTGGCGTGGAACATCGGCAGCGTGTGCAGGTAGACGTCGCGGTCCCCCGCCTGGGCGTGCAGGCCGAAGGTGACCGCGTTGGTCCAGATGTTGCGATGGGTGATCTGCACGCCCTTGGGCCGGGCGGTCGTGCCGGAGGTGTAGTTGATGCAGGCGGTGGCGTTCTCGTCGGGCTCCCAGGCCTTCGGCTCCACCCCCGGCGCGGCGTACAGGTCGTCGTCGTTGCCGAGGACGAACTTGAACTCCGCGTCGACCTGCTTGAGCGACGCCTCCAGCTCCGGGTCGATGAGCAGCACCCGTGCGCCGGAGTGCTCGACGATGTAGCTGATCTCGTCGGGCCGCAGCCGGAAGTTCACGGGCACCAGCACCCGCCCCCAGCCGCTGACGCCGAAGAAGGACGTGAGCAGCCGCGCGCTGTTGTGGCTGACCACCGCGACCCGATCGCCCACGGCGAGGCCGAGCTCGTCGAGCTTCGCCGCCTGGCGACGGGCGAGCGCACCCATCTCGGCGTACGTCAGCTCGCCCAGGCTCAACGCCGGCTGATCGGGCTCGTCGATGACGCCGACGCGATCGCCGTAGACCTGCACGGCACGGTTGAGGAAGTCCGAGACGCTGAAGGGCACGATCATGTCGCCACTGTAGTGACGGCCACGTTGCCCCGGGGTTGCTCCGATCCCCGCCCAGGTCGATGAGAGTGCTCTCATCGACCTCTCATGCTGGCCCCACGGTCGGTGATGATGGTGGGGTCATGAAGACGCTGTGGAAGGTCCTGCTCTGCCTCGCGCTCGTCGTCCCGCTCGGGGCGTACGTCGCGGGCTCGCTCGCCGCGGCGTCGGCCGACGACCCGCCGCAGCGCCACGACATCGTGATCCGGGAGAGCCAGCCGACCACGGCCCCGACGCAGCCGACCCGGTCGGCCGGCCCCACGGGCACCCCGACCGACGACGGCGAAGGCGACGATGACGACGCCGACGATGACGACGTCGAGGTGATCACCCCGGAGTACGACGACCTCGACGATGACCACGGCGACGACCACGGCGACGACCACGGCGACGACCACGGCGGCTCCAGCGACGACAGCGGCCACGGCAGCGACGACCACAGCGGGCGGGGCGGTGGCGAGGACTAGCCCCTCCGTCCGGGTCCGGATCACGGCCACCGTCGCGCTGCTCGTGCTCGCGGGCCTCATCGTCGCGGGCGCCGTGGTCTACACGATCGAGTCGCGGCGCCTCGACCAGCAGGTCGACGCCCGGGCCGCCCAGGAGTTCGCCGAGCTCGAGACCCTCCAGGACGCCGGCGGCGCTGCGTCACCGAAGGCGCTGGTCCGAGGCTTCCTGAAGACCAACCTCCCGGACGACGACGAGCTCCTCATCGCCTGGTACGACGACCACGTCGGCGCCCAGTCGCCCGCGTGGAACGCGGTCAGCGGGAGCACCTGGATCGCCGACACGATCCGCCCGCTGCTCGACGACAACGGCACCACCCGCGTCGACTCCGAGTTCGGCGAGCTCCAGGTCGACGTCCAGACCGTGCGCGACGGCGACCGGACCGGCGCGTTGGTCGTGGTCACCTTTCTCGAGCGGGCCCGCGCCGGTCTCCTGGAGACGATGCGCACCTACGTCATCGTCGCCGCGCTCACCCTGCTGCTGGTCACCGCAGCCGCGGCCTGGGTCTCCGGGCGGCTGCTGTCACCGCTGCGCACGCTGCGCGAGACCGCCGATGACATCTCCGCGACCGACCTGTCCCGGCGGCTGCCGGTGACCGGCAACGACGACCTGACCGCCCTGACCCGGACCTTCAACCGGATGCTCGACCGGCTCGAGGCGGCGTTCGTCGGCCAGCGGCAGTTCCTCGACGACGCCGGCCACGAGCTGCGCACCCCGCTCACGGTCCTCAGCGGCCACCTCGAGCTGCTCGACACCACCAGCGAGCGCGACGTCGCCGACACCCGCGCGCTGCTCCTCGACGAGACCGACCGGATGGCCCGCCTCGTCAACGACCTGATCCTGCTCGCCAAGAGCGACCGGCCCGACTTCCTGCGGCCCGGCCCGTTCGACGTCGCCGCGCTGACCTCCGACCTGGCGGCCAAGGCCCGCGGGCTCGGCGAGCGCGCCTGGGCCGTCGACGCGGTGGCCGACGTCAAGGTCGTCGCGGACGAGCAGCGCCTCACCCAGGCGGTGCTCCAGCTCGCCGACAACGCCGTCAAGCACACCTCTCCCGACGACACGGTCGCGATCGGGTCGTCGTACGACGGTCACCTCCTGCGGCTGTGGGTCCGCGACACCGGCCCGGGAGTGCCCGTCGAGGACCGGGAGCGGATCTTTGAACGATTCGGCCGCTCCGACGTACCCCCTGGTGACGAGGGCTTCGGCCTGGGGCTCTCGATCGTCGGGGCCATCGCGCGAGCGCACGGTGGTGACGTGACGGTCGAGGACCCCGAGCAACCCGGGGCCCGGTTCGTGGTCACCGTGCCCGCGGAGCACCTGGAGGAGGACTCATGGCCCGCATCCTGATCGTGGAGGACGAGCGCCGGATCGCGTCGTTCGTGGCGAAGGGGCTGGAGGCCGAGGGCCACCGGACGACCGCGGTCGCCGACGGCCGCGACGGCCTCGACCACGCGCTGAGCGGCGACTACGACCTCGTGGTCCTCGACATCGGGCTGCCGACGATGGACGGCTTCGCGGTGCTCGAGCAGCTGCGCGCCCAGGGCTCGACGGTGCCGGTGATCGTGCTGACCGCCCGCGACTCGGTCGGCGACACCGTCTCCGCGCTCGAGGGCGGCGCGGACGACTACATGCCCAAGCCGTTCCGCTTCGCCGAGCTGATGGCGCGGGTCCGGCTCCGGCTGCGCCACGCGCAGGACGCCACGGCCCGCCCGCAGGAGTCGCTGGACCGCGGCGGCGTCCGCCTGGACGTCCGCACCCGGCGCGCCGACGTCGGCAACCGCGCCGTCGACCTGTCGGCCCGCGAGTTCGCGCTCGCGGAGATGTTCATGCGCAACGCCGGCCAGGTGCTCTCGCGCGAGCAGCTGCTCGACCACGTCTGGGGTCTCGACTTCGACCCGGGCTCCAACGTCGTCGACGTGTACGTCGGCTACCTGCGCCGCAAGCTCGGGGCGGAGTCGATCGAGACGGTCCGCGGGATGGGCTACCGCTTCGCGCGCTGAGCCGTGCCCTCGGTGGTGCCGGGGTCGTCCGGAGCGACGTAGTCGAGGCCGTTGATCGTGACCACGGTCGGCGCGCCGTCGGTGCCCTCCTGGACCTCCAGGGTGACGGTCGTGCCCTCGAGCGCGGTGAGCTCCTCGCGGTTGGTGCCCGTCGTGCCGTCGCCGTCGAAGTCCGCGAGCGCGGTGGTGTCGAGGTAGGTGTCGTCGCCGACGTCGAGCAGCGTGTCGTCGAGGCACCAGGTCGTCGCGTCGCCGGCGCACGGCGCGAGCACGCCGGTGAGCGTGGTGGTCGCCGGGTCCGTGGGGTCGGTCGGGTCGGTCGGGTCCGTGGGGTCGGTCGGGTCCGTGGGGCCTGTCGGATCCGTGGGGTCCGTGGGGTCCGTCGGGTCGGTCGGGTCCGTGGGATCCGTGGGGTCGGTGCCCGGGTCGCTCGGGGTCAGGTGGTCGCCACCGTGGCCGTCGTGGCCGTGCGCCTCGCCGAGGCCCTGCTGGCCGTGCTGACCCTGCTCACCGTGCTGGCCCTGCCCGGAGTGGTGCGCGTGGTGCACCGGCGTCGTGTCCGGCGTCGTGTCCGCGTTCTCCTGCACCCGGATGGCGACGGTGGTGATCGAGCCCGTCGGGACCGCCCCGAAGTCACCCTTCTCGTAGGCCTTCTCGACCGCGAGCACGTCGTCGACGTACCGCTCGGAGGGGTTGTAGCGCATCAGCGCCGTCCGGACCCCCGCGGTGGTGCCGAGGTCGTCGGAGGCGGCGCAGAGGAAGACCGCGGCGCCGAGCGCGGCGTCGTCGATGTCGTCGGCGGAGCGGACGCCGTCACCGTCGGCGTCGACGCCGACGACGGCCCAGGTGCCCGGGAGGAACTGCATCGGGCCGACGGCCCGGTCCCACCGCGCGTTGCCGTCGGTCTGGCCGGCGTCGGTGTCGGCGATCGCCGCGAACGGCCCGGCGCCGTCAAGGACCGGCCCGCGGATGGCGGGGCTCGAGGTGCCGTCGGCGGCGAGCGTCGCGCCGCCGAAGCGCCCGTGGTCGGACTCGATCCGCCCGATCGCGGCCAGCAGCTCCCACCGCAGCCCGCAGCCCTCGTGGACCTGGCTGATCACCGTGACGGCGCGTTGGTACGCCGCGAGCGCGACCGCCGGGATGTCGCTGTCGTCGATCGCACCCTTGCCGGCGGACTTCTCGGCCAGCACCGGGCGGGGGGCGCTCGGCCGCACCGAGGTCACGTCCGGGCCGGTGACGGGGACCGTGGCCGGAGCCGGGAGGACGCCGGTGACGGCGGCGACGGGCTCGGGGGCTGCCTGCGGGGTCACCGCGTCGCGGGGCGCTCCGGAGCCCGTGGCGACGGCCAACGGGATCAGGACGGCCACGGTGGTGGCGCCCACACGGAGCGGACTGGAGGACTTGGGCACGGACGGAGACTCTCAGGTGTCGTTGTGGATCAAAGGTAACCACAGGGAGAACGGACGACGACCCCGAGATACATCTCCACCCCCAACTTTTGAAACCGTACCTCGTGACTAGACAAATGGGGGTCGTTTCCCGAGGACACACCGGCCGGTGATCTCCCAGTGGTGGGATCGGCCCGGCTCAGCGGGTCCTGAGGCCCCCGCCCAGCCGTACCGGCGGCTGCCGGTCGAGCACCGGTTCGAGTGCCTCGGCCACCTCGCGGGGCGCGGGCCGGTCCTCCGGGCGTACGGCGAGGCACGCCTCGAGCGTCGCGGCCACCTCCGGCGGCACGCCGTCCGGGAGCGCCGCCGGCTCGTCGGTCGGCAGGTCGACGGCGCGATAGCCGGCGACGGCCTCGAAGAGGGTCGCGCCGAGGCCCCACACGTCGCTCGCGGCCGACGGCGCGCCGTAGCGGTCCGGGTCCCACTGCTCGGGCGACATGTAGGCGTCCGTGCCGATCCCGCGGGTCCGGGCGGCGTCGTCGGCCCGGCGGGCCACGGAGAGGTCGATCAGCCGGGCCGGCGCGCCCATGATCACGTTGCTCGGCTTGACGTCGAGGTGGACCCAGCCGATCCGCCGCAGGTAGTGCAGCGCGCTGGCGACCTCGATGGCCAGCGGGACGTACTGGTGCTCCTCCAGCGGCCCGTAGCGGCGGACCAGGCTCGAGAGCCGGGGGCCGTCGACCTGCTCGAGCACCAGGTGCGGGAGGTCGCCGCCGGGCACGTGCCGCAGGCCGCGGGCGACGACCGGGTGGTTGACGGCGGCGAGCGCCTCGGCCTCGCGGGCGAGGTCGAGCAGGGTGCGCTCGTCGTGGATGCGGCCGGGCCGGACCGCCTTGACGACGACCGGGGCGTAGGTGACCTCGTCGAAGGCCAGCCACGCCTCGTACGCCGACCCGCCGCCGAGCCGACGGACGGCCGTCAGCTCGGCGGTGATCGGCGCGCCCTCGGGGAAGTCCCAGGACGTCGGCATGGTCAGCCTCGGCCGGAGTGACCGGTCCGGGTCCGGGTCTGGGTGTTGGTGTCGGTCCCGCCGTTGGTGCTGGTGTGGTGGCGGGAGTGGTGTCCGGCGCGGGTGCGGGTCCGGCTCTGGTGGTTGAGCCCGGTGTCGTCGTCATCGTCGTCGTCGACGGTGGTGACGACGACCTGGCTGTCGTCGTCGCGCTTGAAGGCCTTGCCGTGGTGGTGACCGCGGTCGTCGCGGCCGCGGTCGTCGGACCCGTGGTCGGCGAACGCGGTCGGCGCCTGCCACGCGACCAGCCCCGTGGTCACGAGCGCGGCCAGGCCGAGCGTTCCGGTGGTGATCAGCTTGTTGCTCATGGTCGTCTCCTCAGTGTCGGTGTGACTGAGGACGACTCCACCGGGCCGCGGTGAGGTGACCGTGAGGCCGGGATGAGACCGCTCTTACGACGCCGAGCGCCGCCAGGCCAGGAGCTTGCGGGCCGGTGCGTCGGCGACCGGCGACTCGCTCTGCTCCCAGACGCGCCGCCACGGCGCGACCTCGGGGCCGGTCGGGTCCGGTGTCGAGCCGGCGGCGACCCGGCGCCGCGCCTCCCACCAGGTCGAGCGGTCCTCGTCGAGCAGCGCGGCCACGGCGCTCTTGATCCGCGGCGCGAAGTCGCGCACCGACTCCTCCGGCCCCGCGACCAGCGGCTCGCCGAAGCGGATCGTCAGCTGCCGGCGACCCGGCGACGGCCAGCCCTGGCCGCGCGGCATCGCGGCGAAGGTGCCGCGGTGGGCGACCGGGACGACGGGGACGCCGTACTCCTTGGCGAGGTAGGCCGCACCCATCCGGAACTTGCCCATCCAGCCGTCGGTCGACCGGGTGCCCTCGGGGTAGATCACCAGGCTCCAGCCGTCGGCCAGCACCTCGCCCGGGGTCGCGGCCATGGTGCCGCCGCGCCGGTCGATCGGGAAGGTGTTGAAGAGCAGCGAGGAGCCGACCGCGCGCCACCAGGTGTCGAAGAAGTAGTCGGCCGCGGCCGCCACCGCCGTACGCCGGCGCCACTCGTCGGGCAGCGACAGCAGGATCAGCGGGGTGTCGAGGTGGGAGGCGTGGTTGGCCACGAAGATCACCGGCCCGTCGATCCGCGCCAGGACGTCGAGCCCCTCGACGCGGGTGCGGACCTGGGAGCGGAAGAGCGGCTCGAGGCCGGCCTTCTGGGCGACCTCGCGGGCGGCCATCGCCGGCTTGCGACGCGACCACTCGGTCCGGAAGACCGTCGACCGCGACGGCAGCACCCACGGCTCGGCCGACTTCGGCACCTGCGCGCGCCGGCCCCACCGCCAGCCGCGCGCCACCTGGCGCACGTCGTCGACGGACTCCTTGAGGAAGCTCATCGGGGTCCCCGATCGATTGTCGGGCGGAGGAGCGAAGCGGGGGAGCTCGAGAGCCGAGTGGGGTGATTCATCGGACGTCCGCGAGGAGGTGGGGCGGGTTGTGGAGGTAGGTGATCGACGGCGAGGTGCCGAGGGTGTCGGAGGCGATCTCGAGCGCGTCGGCCAGCGTGGTGGCAGCACGGAAGCCCAGCCGGGCCGCGGCCCGCCGGTCCGCGCCGACCCAGATCACCGAGTCGACGTGGTCCATCGCGTGCGCCGCCCAGTACCACATGTAGAACGGGTGGACGCCGTGGTAGGCGTGCGAGGTGCGGTAGAGGTGGATGTACCAGGGGTCGGTCGCGAACTGCTGCTCGTACTTCTCCCCCACGACCGCCGGGTCGGTCGACTCGGCCAGCACCTCCTCGTAGAAGTCGACGTACGACGGGTGGTGCAGCTGGTTGAAGCCCTCGTTGAGCGGGTGGTAGAGGATCACCGCGCCGCCCTTCCGGACGACCGGCTGACCCCGGTAGGAGTTGAAGTAGTAGCCCAGGCCCATGCAGGTCGCCAGGATCGGGTTCATCGAGCTGTTGACGTTGTAGGGGCCGAGGTAGGGCACCCCCATCACGAGGACGTCCGACTGCCCCTGGACCTCGACGAGGTGCTGCTGGTGCACCTTCTGCAGCGTCCGCTCGTGGACCGCCTCGACCTCGCCGGCGTTGACGCCGGTCAGGCCGTAGACCGACCGCATGTCGTGGAACATCTTGTGCCGCATCTTCTGCGGCGCGACCGCCAGGCCCCGGCGTACGCCGAGCATCGTGGCCTGGTCGCGCACCGACCACTCCCACTCGCGCTTCTGGAGGAAGTCGAAGGGCTTGGGGAAGACGTCGTTGTTGAGCGTCGTCTCGATCTGGAAGACCTTGACCGAATCCTTGATGATCCGACCCATCCGCCAGGCGGAGTGGTGCATCGCGGAGTGCTTGTGGTCCATGAAGGAGCGCGAGTGGACCATCGTCTTGGCGTTGTGGTGGTGGCGCAGCGACTTGTACGACGCGAGCCCGATGCCGACCGACTTGTGCCCGCCGTCCATGGCGACGAGGTTGACGTTGACGTAGACGAGCAGGTCGGACTCGGCGGCCCGCTTGCTGATCTCGATGTCCTCGCCCTTGTCGGTGGTGCCGAGGTGGGTGAGGTCGTCGCGGTCCTCGGCGTCGAAGTTGTAGAGGTCGCCCTGGGGGTAGAACGAGCGGAAGACCCGCTCCCCCACGATGTGCCTGAGCTCGGCCGCGGTCATCCGCCGGTGCAGCGCGTTGGCGGCGATCAGCTTCACGTCGTCGACGCCCGCCTCGGCGGCCATGGTGAGGACGTGCTCGATGATCCGGCCGCGGATGTCCGGCGCCTTCATCGTCGGCAGCGGGAGCGAGAGGTCGTCGAACGCGATGGTCAGCTTCATCCCGGAGAAGAGCAGCTCCGGCAGCGGGTCCATGTCGTGCGGGTGCAGCAGCGCCTCGCGGATCGCCTCGTCGACGTCCGGTACGGCGGGGATCGACTCAGGCGGGTAGACGACGCGCGTGCCGAGAGGGAAGCCGTCCTCCAGCCGGAAGCCGAGGCCCTCGTGGACGACGAGCGGCGGGGTGCGGTCGTCCACCTCGAGGACGAAACCGGGGCGACTCATGCTGGGCACCTCATTGGGAGCTCCTCGGGTCGAAGGCCACCTTGACCGTCCCGAGACGGCCGGCGGAGTGGGCGTGGTCGAGCGCTTCCCGCCAGCGGTGCAACGGGTAGCTGGCGACGGACTTGGCGAGCTGCTGGACGGCGTCGGACGCGACCAGCTCGGTGGCCTTCGCGAAGGCCTCGTCGGAGCGTGCCGACGCGTAGGTGCCGACCACCTCGAGCTCGCGGAACCAGGCGGCGGAGAGGTCGGCGGAGGCCGGCATGCCGGAGAGCACGACCCGGCCGCCGGCGCGGGTCGCCTGGAGCGCGGTCTCCAGCGACTGCTTGCTCCCGACCGCGTCGACGGCGACGTCGACGCCGCCGAGGAGGTACGGCGAGGAGAACTGCGGCTCGAGCTGGAAGGCGCCGGTCGCGCGGCGTACCCGCCGCAGCACCTCGCCCGGCGCGACCACCTCGGTGGCGCCGAAGTCGCGCGCCAGCTCGCGCTGGTGGCCGTGCTTGGCGACGACGATGATCTCGCCGGCGCCGGTGAGCTCGCGCAGCGCGAGCGTCGCGAAGAGGCCGACCGACCCGGCGCCGCTGACGAGCACCCGGTCGCCGTTGGCGATCCCGGCGCGCAGGGCGGTGTGGACGGCACAGGCGACCGGCTCGATGAGGATCGCCTGCTCGTCGGAGAAGCCCTCGGGCACCACGTGCATCTGGCTGCGGTGGGCCGCGAGCTGCTGGCCCCAGCCGCCGCCGGTGTCCTTGCAGAAGCCGGTCTGCAGGCCCGGCGAGAGGTGGCCGACGGTGATCCGCTCGCAGAGGTTGGTGCGGCCGGAGGCGCAGGCCGAGCACGGCTCGACCCCGCGGGCCGCGCAGGTGAGCACCGGGTCGATGACGACGCGGGTGCCCTTGGGCAGGTCCTCGCAGTCCTCGAGCAGCTCGGCCACGACCTCGTGGCCGGGCACGAAGGGCAGCGACACGACCGCGGAGAAGTAGAGGCTGGTCTTCCCCGACAGCGCGCCGAGGTCGGAGCCGCAGATGCCGGAGAGCCGCGTGCGCAGCCGCGCCCAGCCGGGCCGGTCGACACGAGGCTCGTCGATGGTGACCAGGCGCAGCGGCGCGGCGAAGCCGGAGAGCACCCCGGGCATCCGGCCGCCGATCGCCTTGCCGGCCACGGTCCTCGACACCGACCGGAACATCTCGAGCGCGAGCATCATCCGAGGCCTCCCGCGGGGTTGAGACTGCGCGTGTTGGAGTCGGAGCTGGCCCAGTCGACGATGGTCCAGCGGTGGCGACGGGCGTGCCGGAAGAGCGGGACGTCGGGCTTCACGGCCACCGGCCGGCCGACCGCCTCCAGCAGCGGCAGGTCGGAGTGGGAGTCGGCGTAGCCGTAGGACTTGGCGAGGTCGAGGCCGTGCTCGGCGGCGTACTGCCGGATCCACGCGGCGCGCGACTCCCCCACCAGCGGTGAGGTGGCGAGGTAGCCGGTGCAGACGCCCCGGTCGTCGGTGGCCAGCTCGGCCGCCTCGATGTGGTCGAAGAGCGGCTCCAGCGGCCGGGTCAGCGGCCGGATCGCGCCGGTGATGAGCACGGTGCGGTGGCCGGCGGCGCGGTGCTCGCGGATCCGGCGTACGGCGTCGGGCGAGAGCCGGGCCAGCACGTGGCTGGTGAGGTGCTCGTCGGCGATCGCCTCGAGGTCGGCGAGCCGGGCCCCGTCGTACTCGCGGTAGACGGAGCGCAGGAAGGCGCTGCGCTCGCGGCGCTCGGCGCGCACCAGGCTGGGCAGCCGGCCGACCATCCGGCCCAGCTCGCCGAGCCGCTCGGTGCCGCTCTGCTCGCGCAGCCGGAGCCACAGGTAGGTCTCGATGACGTTGGAGGACAGCAGGGTGCCGTCCATGTCGAAGAAGGCGCCGATGCCCTCGGCCTCGGCGACGGGCTTGAGCGTCGGGTCCGCTGCGGCACGGCGCTTGCGCCGGGCCTCGTCCATCCGGCGTACGGGCGCGGTCACCGCCGGGCAGTGCACGTCGCGCAGGTAGTGGGGCCAGTCGACGACCGCCGTGTCGAAGGCGAACGCCTCCTGGTCCTCCGGTGTCAGCGAGCGGTAGAGCGCGAGCGTGCGGCTGTCGGAGAAGCGCAGCTCGGCCTGGGCGTACTCGCGGTAGATGTCGAGGTAGCGGCGCAGGAACTCCAGCCGCCGGCCCTGCTGGTCGAGCTTGCGGGTCAGGTCGCGGGCCCGGTCGCTGCGCGGCGCGTGCCCGAGGACGTAGTCGGCGGCCTTGAAGGCGCGCTCGCTGGTGACGAGCAGCCGCTCGACGGCATGGGCGCCGGGCAGCCGCCACTCGGGCAGCCGGGCGGCACCGCGGTCGCCGGCGGCGAAGGGGTGCTCGTCGAAGTAGGCGCGCACGTTGTCGTAGAGCGTGCCGAAGGTGAGCGGGTTGCGGTCGCCCGAGGAGACGTGGAAGTACGCCGGCGCCCCGACCTCGGGCGGGTGCGCCAGGACGGCGACGATCGCGGCGACGACGTGGTCGACCGGGACGATGTCGACGATCGTGTCGGCGGCCGCCGGGAACTCCGGCAGCTCACCCCGGCCGTAGGCCAGGATCAGCGGCTCGGCCATCTTGAAGCCCTCGATCCAGCCCGGGTAGGGCCGCTCGAGCGCGGACTCGATGATGCTCGGCCGGACGATCGAGACCCGGTGATCGCGGGCGTGCTGCTCGACCACGCGCTCGCCGAGCGCCTTGGTGAAGGTGTAGCAGTCGGTCCACCCGAGGCTGCGGGCGCGCTCGGAGCCGATCCGCACCAGCTCCTTCTTCACCCACTCCTTGCGCGCCTCCTCGGTGGCCGCGGCCGCGGTCAGCAGGCCGGCCCGGCTGTGGGTGCGCTCCGCCTTCTTGCGCTCGCGCTCGAGGACGCCGGCGCTGCGGCTCTGGTGCTCCACCGACCGGCGCTGGGACAGGCCCCAGGCGAGCTCGGCCTCGAGGTCGACCGCGTGGTCGACCGGGCCCTCCGGGATGGAGCCGCGTCGCCGGCCCGCGACGTACGCCGTGGAGATGTGCACGTAGTGGAGGCCCGGCCCGGCCTCGCGGACCCGGTCGAGGAGCTCACGGGTGCCGAGCACGTTGGTGCGGAAGCCCTCGTCGACCGGCGGGTCGAAGGACACGTCGCCGGCGCAGTGCACGACCGCGTCGAGGTCGGTCGGCAGGGCGGGGACGTCGGTGAGGTCGCCGGCCAGGACCTCGACCCGGGCCGCCGCCTCCTGGACGTCGTCGAAGACCGGCTTGCGCAGCAGCGCCGCCGTCCGCGCCTCCGCGGTCGTCGAGCCCTTCGGGCGCACGAGCACCGTGACCCGGGCGCCGGGGGCCTCGCGCAGCAGCAGCTGCAGCAGCGCCTCCCCCACGAACCCGGTCACGCCGGTGAGGAGGACGTGCTGGCCGTCGAGCCGTTCGGAGATCGTGCCCTGGGTGCCGGGCATCAGCCGCGCTTCTCCTGGACCTTCTCCTTGACGATCAGGATCGGGAGCAACCACGCACCGATCAGCGAGACCAGCCAGACGATGACGGACGCCTCCACCCAGGTGAGGCCGCCCGAGATCGAGAGGTTGTCGGTCAGCAGGCTGGTGATGATCAGCGCCACCAGCGTCGCCACCAGGGCCACCCCGCCACGCAGCCGGGGCGCCCTGCTGATCGCCATCTGCGTCAGGAAGGGCTGGGCGAGGGCGTAGACCACGGTGAAGATCACCACGGCGATGATGAGGGCGCCGAAGGTCAGCGTCATGTCGTCTAGGGCCCACGCCGCGACGATCAGGCCGAGAGCGTTGGCCAGCAGGGTCAGACCCACGTTGATCAACATCCGGATCATGTCGTGAACCTACTACCGCTGGGCACCGAGGTGCTTGAGGGCCTCGCGACGTGAGAGGCCGGAGAGACGACCGTCATGGCGCGCGACCTCGGCCCGCACCCAGTCCGGATCGGTGCGGGCGAAGTCGCGCAGCGCCCAGCCGATGCCCTTGCGCAGCCAGAACGACGGGTCGTCCAGGTTGGCCTCGACGGCGTCGCGGAGGAGGTCGCGGTCGGTCTCCGCGCGGTGCCCGACCTGGCAGATCACGGCGGCCCGTCGTACCCACAGGTCGTCGTCGGTGGCCCACCCGCGGACGACGACGGTCAGCTCGGGCCGGTGGGCCAGCAGCGCGGGACCGACGAGGTGCTGCGCGGTCTCGTCGACGAGGTCCCACCAGGCGCCGGTGACCAGCAGGTGCCGGGCGAGCGGCACCGAGTCCGGGTCGAGCCACTGCGTCGCCCGGCGGTCCCGGACGACGGCGAGCGCGGCGTACCGCTCCTCCCGGTGGGTGGCGCCGTCCCAGAGGTCGCGGACGGTCGCCTCCCACGACTCCCGGTCGGCCGGCGGGTGCAGCGTGAGGAGCGGGCGCAGCAGACGCGTGAGCTCCGGCTTGGTGAAGCCCCGGTAGGGCATCGCGGACTTCATGTACGCCTGCTGCTGGACCGCCCGCTCGGGGTCGCCGCCGGCCGCGAGGACGTCGCGGATCGCAGCGGCGAGATCGGTCACCCGGCCACTGTAGGAAAGCCGGGTGACCGTGCCGGTGACGAGACCTACGCCAGCAGGCCGTCGACGACCAGGAGGACGCCGAAGAGCACGAACAGCGCGGCCGCGCCGTACTTGATGACCTTCTCGGGGAGCTTCCGGCCGAGGACGGCGCCGACGACGATCGCGAGCGCGTCCGCGGCCACCATGCCGACGGTGCTGCCGATCCAGGTGCCGAGCCAGCCCTCCTGGGTGGCCAGCGTGATCGTCGCGAGCATCGTCTTGTCGCCCAGCTCGGCCAGGAAGAACGCGACACCGACGGCGAAGATCGCGGCACCCTGGCTGGTGCGGGCCTTGTCGGCCTCCTCGTCGGTGAGCTCGTCGCCGCGCAGCGTCCAGGCGCCGAACCCGAGGAAGGCGATGCCGGCGACGATCGAGATCGCCCCCTGGTAGTCGGCGAACGCGTCGCCGATGGCGTAGCCGATGCCCACCGATGCGAGGTGGACGATCGCGGTGGCCGCGGTGATGCCGATGAGCACGTCGCGTGCCCGGTAGCGAGCGGCGAAGGTCATCGCCATCAGCTGGGACTTGTCCCCGAGCTCGGCCACGAAGATCACGGCGGTGCTGAGCAGGAAGGCGTACACGGGATTCCTCTCTCCGGCCCGGCCGGAGAGACGCCCTCGTGTCCCAGGAGGAACGGACGTGCCTTCGACCAGGCACGTCTGTTCGTTCAACAGGGTCGTGGTGCTGGTCGAAAGTCTCGTCCGCCACCGTGACGGTGGCCGGCTGCACCGGACCCGGCTCGAGAGCGGATCAGTATGTCGACGCAGCTGTTGGGGACTACTCCCTTTCGCTTTCAACCATATCGGAACCGCGAGCGGAGGGACGAATCGTCCGCTGGTCGAGGTGCGAGGAGCGCCAGCGACCGTCGGCGCTGACCCGACGCGAGCCTCGCTCGGCGGACGCTTGCAGTGGGCGCAGAGGGGATCGAACCCCCGACCACCTCGTTGTAAGCGAGGGGCTCTACCGCTGAGCTATACGCCCCGGAGCGCGGCAAAGACTACGCAGAGGAGGCCGCGGAAATGAAGTTGGACCGCAGGCGTCTCGGGTCACCTGCGGTCCAACGACCAGAAGAGTAGGTCTGCCGATCGGCCGCTGTCCCGAGATCCTGAGCAAAACCGCGGAAGGACCCGGTCCGGTCTAGACCGCGGCCGCCAGCTGCCGCAGGTGCTCCTCGAGGTCGCGGCCGTCGGGGTTGGCGTTGTGCACCGACCACCGCAGCCGGCCCTGCTTGTCCACGACGTACGACGAGCGCCGCGGGCAGCCGCGGACGTCGTCGAAGACCTCGTAGGCGCGGGTCACCTCGCCGTGCGGCCAGAAGTCCGACAGCAACGGGAAGTTGAGGCCGTCCTGGTCGGCGAAGACCCGCAGCGAGTAGACCGGGTCGCACGAGATCGCGAGCACCTCGGTCTCGAAGGTGAGGAACTCGTCGAGGCGGTCGCGGATGCCCGCCATCTCGCCGGTGCACACCCCGGAGAACGCGTAGGGGTAGAAGAGGATCGCCACGGCCTTCTTGTCGCGGTACGACGAGAGGGAGACGTCCTGGCCGAACTGGTCGCGCAGGGTGAAGTCGGGCGCGGGTCCACCCAGCTCGAGTCCGGTCATGCCCCCGATCCTGTCACCTGCCACCGACGGGACCTCAATCGGTGGAGAGCTCCCGCTTGAGCACCTTGCCGGTGGCGTTGCGGGGCAGCTCCGGGAGGAAGACGATGTCGCGCGGCACCTTGTAGCGGGCCAGGTTGTCCTTGACGTGGGCGCGCAGCTCGTCCTCCAGCGTGCCGGTCTCGACGCCGTCGCGGACCACGACGTACGCCCGCAGCCGCTTGCCGAAGTCGGGGTCGTCCACGCCGACGGCGGCGACCTCGACGACCGCCTCGTGGCGCATCAGGCTGTCCTCGACCTCCTTGGGGAAGACGTTCTCCCCGCCCGAGACGATCATCTCGTCGTCGCGGCCCTCGACGTGCAGGCGGCCGTCGGCGTCGAAGCGGCCGACGTCGCCGGTCGACATCAGCCCGTCGACGACCTCCTTGCTGCCGCCACCGGTGTAGCCCTCGAAGAGCAGCCCGTTGCCGACGAAGATCCGGCCGGTCTCCCCCGCCGGGACCTCCGTGCCGTCGGGGTCGAGGATCTTCACGACGGTGGCGTACGGCGGCTTGCCGGCCGCGGCCGGGTCGGCCCGCAGGTCCTCGGGCGTCGCGATCGAGGCGTAGGCGACCTCGGTCGAGCCGTAGATGTTGTAGAGGTGGTCGCCGAAGTGGTCCATCCAGTCGATCGCGAGGTCGCCGGGCAGCGCCGAGCCCGACGACGCGACGACCTTGACCCGCGAGAGGTCGTAGCGCGCGAGCGTCTCCTCGGGCAGCGTCAGGATCCGCTGGAGCATCACCGGGATGACCGCGACCGAGTCGCACCGCTCGGACTCGATGACCTGCAGGCACGCCTCGGGGTCGAAGCGGCGGCGCAGCACCATCGTGGAGTTGAGCAGCATCGCCAGCGCGAGGTGCGCGAAGCCCCAGGTGTGGAAGAGCGGGGCGGCGATGTGGGTGCGCCACCCCCACCGGAGCGGCATCCGAGACAGCAGCGAGACCGCCGCCTCGATCCCGGCCTCGCTGCGCGGCGCACCCTTCGGCGTTCCGGTGGTGCCGGAGGTGAGGATGACGATGCGGCCGTGCCGGTCGGCGGGCTGGAGGTCGTCGTCGGGCTGCCCGGCGATCAGCGACTCGACCGTGGCGGCGCCGGTCTCGAGGTCGGACTCCTCGTCGACCCACCCGAGCACCCGCTCCGGTACGTCGGCGCCCGCGAGAAGCGACGCGAACTCCTGGTCGAACACGACGACCTTGGGCTTCTCCCGTCCGAGCACCTCGACCAGCTGCGGCCCGGCGAAGGCGGTGTTGAGGTAGAGGATGTCGGCGCCGACCTTGGCGGTGGCCAGGCTGGCGTCGATGAAGCCGCGGTGGTTGCGGCACATCACCGCGACGCCGTCCCCGGATGAGACGCCGAGGTCGGTGAACGCGCGGGCCAGCGCGTTGGAGCGGCGGTGCAGCTCGTCGTACGTCAGCGAGCCGAGCTCGTCGATGACGGCGACCCGGCGGGGAGCGAGCAGCGCCGCGGCGGCGAAGCCGCCCGCGGGGCCGACCCCCCACTGCTGGAGCGCCTTGCCGGCCTTCGCGAGCGCGACCGGAGGGTGCAGCCGGATCACGCCGGCACGACCGAGGACCTTCAGGGACGTCCCACCGGCGCCGACGCCGGTGCGGACCTTCTGCAGCAGGGGCACGTGACCTCTTCCTGGCGGGGACTGCGTCAGGCCTGCCCAACGATCCCGTCCGGAAAACGTCCCGACACCGTGACGGACGCTACGCCCCCGGGAGCTACGCCAGCGACTTGGGCGCGACCAGACGGGTCGCCGACCAGTCGCGGCTCACCGCGGCGGTCGTGGTCTGCGAGAGGCCGGCGATCGGCGCGGCCTCCGCGATGTCCGCCGGGTCGACCGCGTTGGCGCGCCCCACCTTCGGGGTCAGCAGCCAGATCGCTCCGCCGCCGACGAGGTCGGTGAGCGCGTCGACGAGGCTGTCGACGAGGTCGCCGTCCTCGTCGCGGAACCAGAGGAGCACCGCATCGACCACGTTGCCGTAGTCGCCGTCGACCAGGTCGGCGTCGATGCAGTCCTCGACGGCGACCCGGAGCGCGTCGTCGGTGTCGGAGTCCCACCCGAGCTCCTGGACGACCATGCCCAGCCTGAACCCGAGCCGTTCGGCCGGGCCGGTGGCTCCGGTCTGGGTGGACTCACCACCCGAGGTCGCGCTCAACGGGCACCTCCAAGTCAGTTCTGTGTGATCACGTGCGTAGGACGCACCCTCGTGGTCCGAGGGTGGGGAGTAGTCCAGCGGAGTTCCCGCAGGGGCGCAACCCGTGTCCAGCCTGGCGGGTACCCGATCTCGCCTACCCACGGGTAAATTCCCCGCCTCGATCGTGCGTGCAACGATGAGTACCGTGACCGAAGAATCAACCCCCACTTCCGGCACGGACACCACGCGGAGCGGCAGGACCCCGACCGTCATCCACGAAGGCCTGCCCACCCAGCTGCCCGACATCGACCCGGACGAGACCCACGACTGGCTCGACTCCTTCGACGCCCTCATCGACGAGCGCGGCCGCGAGCGCGCCCGCTACGTCATGCTGCGCCTCCTCGAGCGCGCGCGTGAGATGAGCGTCGGCGTGCCCGCCCTGCGCAGCACCGACTACATCAACACGATCCCGCCCGAGCGCGAGCCGTGGTTCCCCGGCGACGAGGAGGCGGAGCGCCGGATCCGCGCGTTCATCCGGTGGAACGCCGCGGTCATGGTCTCCAGCGCCAACCGCAAGGGCCTGGAGGTCGGCGGCCACATCGCGACGTACCAGTCGTCGGCGAGCCTGTACGAGGTCGGCTTCAACCACTTCTTCCGCGGCAAGGACCACCCCGGCGGCGGCGACCAGATCTACATCCAGGGTCACGCCTCCCCCGGCATCTACGCCCGCGCGTTCCTCGAGGGCCGGCTCACCGAGGAGCAGCTCTACCACTTCCGCCAGGAGGTCCAGCACGGCCCGCACGCCGGGCTGTCGTCGTACCCCCACCCGCGCCTGATGCCGGAGTTCTGGGAGTTCCCGACGGTCTCGATGGGCCTGACCGGCATCAACTCGATCTACCAGGCTCGGTTCAACCGCTACCTCGCCAACCGCGGCATCAAGGACACCGGCGAGCAGCGCGTGTGGGCCTTCCTCGGCGACGGGGAGATGGCCGAGCCGGAGTCCCTCGGCGCAATCCGCATCGCCGCCCGCGAGGAGCTCGACAACCTCACCTGGGTGATCAACTGCAACCTCCAGCAGCTCGACGGCCCGGTCACCGGCAACGGCAAGATCATCCAGGAGCTCGAGGCCAACTTCCGCGGCGCCGGGTGGAACGTCATCAAGGTCGTGTGGGGCCGCGAGTGGGACGACCTGCTCGCCCGCGACGTGGACGGCGTCCTGGTCAACCGGATGAACTCCACCCCCGACGGCGCCTTCCAGACCTACTCGGTCGAGAGCGGCGCCTACATCCGCGACAGCTTCTTCGGCTCCGACCCGCGGCTGACGAAGATGGTCGAGCACATGACCGACGACCAGATCCGCAAGCTGCCCCGCGGCGGTCACGACTACCGCAAGGTCTACGCGGCCTTCGACTCGGCGACCAAGCACGTCGGCCAGCCGACGGTGATCCTGGCCAAGACCATCAAGGGCTGGACGATCGACGCCCTCGAGGGCAAGAACGCCACCCACCAGATGAAGAAGCTGACCCAGGACGACATCAAGAAGTTCCGGGACCGCCTCTACCTGCCGATCTCCGACCGCGACCTCGAGCGCTCCTACGAGGAGACCGGCGCGGCCCCCTTCTTCCACCCGGGCGCCGACTCGCACGAGATCCAGTACATGCTCGACCGTCGCAAGCAGCTCGGCGGCTCGCTGCCCAAGCGGGTCACCCGGGCCAAGTCCCTCACCCTGCCGGGCGACGACGTGTACGCCGAGCTCAAGCAGGGCTCGGGCAAGCACTCGATCGCCACGACCATGGCCGTCGTCCGCCTGCTGAAGGACTGGATGAAGGACCCGGAGATCGGCCAGCGGATCGTGCCGATCGCGCCGGACGAGTACCGCACCTTCGGCATGGACGCGATGTTCCCGAGCGCGAAGGTCTACAACCCGGCCGGGCAGAAGTACGAGTCCGTCGACCGCAAGTTGTTGCTCTCCTACAAGGAGTCGGCGCAGGGCCAGATGCTCCACGAGGGCATCTCCGAGGCCGGTGCGATGGCCTCGGCGACCGCCGCGGGCTCGGCGTACGCCACCCACGGCGAGCACATGATCCCGTTCTACATCTTCTACTCGATGTTCGGGTTCCAGCGCACGGGCGACTCGATCTGGGCGATGGCCGACCAGCTCTCGCGCGGCTTCCTCGTCGGCGCCACCGCGGGCCGGACCACGCTGACCGGTGAGGGTCTCCAGCACGCCGACGGCCACTCGCCGCTGCTCGCGTCGACCAACCCGGCGGTCGTCCACTACGACCCCGCGTTCGCCTACGAGATCAGCCACATCATGAAGTCCGGTCTCGAGCGGATGTACGGCGAGGACGCCGAGAACGTCATCTTCTACCTCACCGTCTACAACGAGCCGGTCTCGCAGCCGAAGGAGCCGGACGACGTCGACGTCGAGGGCATCCTCAAGGGCATCCACCACGTGCAGTCCGCCGAGGGTGAGGGCCCGCGGGCCCAGCTGCTCGCCTCCGGTGTCGGCTTCCCGTGGATCCAGGAGGCCCAGCGGATCCTCGCCGAGGACTGGGGCGTCCGGGCCGACACGTGGTCGGTGACGTCGTGGAACGAGCTCGCCCGCGACGGCGCCGCCGCCGAGGAGTGGAACCTCCTCCACCCGGGCGAGTCGCCGCGCACGCCGTACGTCGCCGACAAGCTGCAGGCCGTCACCGGCCCGGTCGTCGCGGTGTCCGACTACATGCGCGCCGTGCCCCTGCAGATCGCGCGCTGGGTCCCCGGCGACTACCGCGTCCTGGGCGCCGACGGGTTCGGCTTCGCCGACACCCGACCGGCCGCCCGCCGCTTCTTCCACATCGACGCCCAGTCGGTCGTCGTGCAGACCCTGCAGGCCCTGGCCGACGCCGGCCAGATCAGCCGTGACAAGGTCGAGGAGGCGTTCGCGCGCTACCGGATCGACGACCCGACCGCCACCGCCGGCGTGAAGCAGGAGGGCGGCGACGCCTAGCCGACCCGGCACGAACTGATCGCTGACCCGGCAGAGAGTCTCTGCCGGGTCGGCGTCATTTCAGACCGCGTCGACGGCGTGCAGCGTGCGCTCCTGGGCGCCGCTCTTCAGCAGCGAGCGGAAGCGGGCGCGGGAGTACGTCGCGGGCTCGGTCGTCCGGATGAAGTCGTGGACGATCCGGCTGAAGCGGTAGGGGTGGTCCTTGTGCGGGAAGTGGCCGGCGTCGGGGATCACCTCGACCCGGGCCTTGGGCGCCATCATCGCCGCGTTGGAGGCGTGCCGCACCGGGATCACCCGGTCGTCGCGGCCCCACACCACCCACATCGGCATCTCCTCGGTGAGATAGGCCCGGTCGGACATGGTCACGATCTGGCCGCGCCAGTCGACGACCGCGCGGACGACGTGCCGGATCGCGTGCCGCGACCGCGGGTCCTTGAAGGAGTCGAAGACGGCGGCGACCTCGTCGAAGTCGTGGGTGGCCTTCAGCGGCAGCTCGGAGAGGGCCCGCAGGCCGGCCACGCCGAGGTGGCGCAGGCCGGGGAGCGTGAGGACGCCCATCACCTCGTGGAAGCCGGGCGTGGTGATCGCCCGGATCGCGGGGGTGACCTCGGGGCCGAGGCCGCCGGAGGACACGAGCATCAGCCGCTCGGTGCGCTCGGGGAACTGGTAGGCGAACTGCATCGCCACACCGCCCCCGAAGCTGTGCCCGATGACGGTGACCTTGTCGATGCCGAGCACCGTGATCAGGTCGCGCATGCCGTTGGCGTAGCCGCCGACGCTGTAGTCGGCCCGCGGCTTGTCGGACTGACCGTGTCCGAGCAGGTCGGGCGCGATGACCGTGTAGCGACGGCTCAGCGACTCGATGACCGGCTCCCAGGTCGTGTGGTCGCAGCCGAGGCCGTGCAGGAGCAGCACCACCGGCCCGGACCCGGTCTTCACGTAGGCCCGGCGGTGCCCGTGGATCGTCACGAACTGGACGTCGTACTCCTGGGTCACACAGACCTCCCGGGTCGGCTCGCCTCGACAGGCGTAGACAGTGATTGAAACATGACCGATGCGGGCCACGGACGCAGATCCCCTTGATTTACCGGGGTTTTACGTCGGTAGTGCGTCGCGGCGGGCGATAGCCTCGCCGGGTGGCCACGCGACCAGGGAGCCGAGACGGCGCGGCCTCGCACCAGCGCGCCGCGGACGCGCTCCAGCGCGCGACCGGGGCGCTGAGCACCGCCGCCACGGCCCGGATGGACCAGGACATGGCCTGGTTCCGCGAGCTGAGCGCCGAGGAGCGCTCGTGGGTCTCCACGATCGTCCAGGCCGGCATCCGGGGCTTCGTCGACTGGTACCGCCGCGCCGGCGACCAGCCGGCGCCCGCGGGCGGCGAGATGGTCGCCTCGGTCTTCGGCGTGGCGCCGCGCGCCCTGGCCGGCGTGATCAACCTCCAGCAGACCGTCGACCTGGTCCGGCTCTCGATCGAGGTCGTGGAGACCAACGTCGAGGAACTGCTCGACCCGCAGGACGCCGCGGAGGTGCGCGCCGCGGTCCTCCGCTACGCCCGCGAGGTCGCCTTCGCCACCGCCGAGGTCTACGCCCGCGCCGCCGAGGTGCGCGGCGCCTGGGACGCCCGGCTCGAGGCCCTGGTCGTGGACGCCGTGCTCCGCTCCGACCCCGACGAGGCCCTGCTCTCCCGGGCCAGCGCCCTCGGCTGGGCCGGCCGCGACGAGGTGACCGTCGTGCTCGGCACCATCCCCGCCGACCGCTCGGAGACCGACACCTTCGACGAGGTACGCCGCGCCGCGCGCGACGCCGGCATGGACGCACTCTGCGCCGTGCAGGGCGACCGGCTGGTGGTGGTGCTCGGCGGCGTCGAGGACACCCACGCCGCCGCGTCCGCGATCGCGGACGAGTTCGGCCCCGGCCCCGTGGTCGTGGGTCCGGTCGCGGACGGGCTCGCCCAGGCCCACGTGTCGGCCCGGGCCGCACTCGCCGCGCAGCGTGCCGCGGCCGGGTGGCCGGAGGCGCCGCGGCCGGTCCGCAGCGCCGACCTCCTCCCCGAGCGGGTGCTCGCCGGCGACGGCCACGCCCGCCGCCATCTCGTCGACGAGGTCTACCTCGCCCTGGTCCGCGCTCGGGGGACGCTCATCGAGACGCTCTCGGCGTACTTCCAGCACGGCTCGTCGATCGAGGGCGCCGCGCGCGCCCTCTTCGTGCACCCCAACACCGTCCGCTACCGGCTGCGCCAGGTGGCCGACCTGACCGGACTCTCGGCGACCGACCCGCGCGACGCGCTCACCCTCGAGATCGCCCTGGTCCTGGGCCGCCAGTCCGGCCGCTCAGCCTGAGGAGAGCCTGAGCGACTTTTGTAGGAACCCTACAAGGACGCGCCGCAGGTTTTCGTGCGGGCCGGACGCGAGGATCGGGCGTACGACGCGGCAGAGTGGATGTCGTGCTCGTGATCGTGGCCCCGGGCCAAGGTGCCCAGACTCCCGGATTCCTCTCGCCCTGGCTGGCGGACCCGACCTTCGCGGCCCGGTTCGACTGGCTCTCGACCGTCGCCGGGATCGACCTGGCCCACTACGGCACCGAGGCCGACGCGGAGGCCATCCGCGACACCCGGATCGCCCAGCCGCTGCTGGTCGCGACCGGCCTGGTCGCGGCCCTGGAGCTCTTCCCCCATCCGGCCGACGCCTTCGACCAGATCGGCGCCGTCGCCGGCCACAGCGTGGGTGAGATCGCCGCTGCGGCCGGTGCCCGGGTGATCACCGCCGAGCAGGCGATGGTCCTGGTCCGCGAGCGCGGCCGGGCGATGGCCGACGCGGCCGCCGTGACCCCCACCGGCATGACCGCCGTCCTCGGCGGCGACCGCGAGGAGGTCCTCGCGGCGATCGACAAGCACGGCCTGACCGCCGCCAACGACAACGGCCCGGGCCAGATCGTCGCGGCCGGCACGATGGAGCAGCTCGCGGCCTTCGCCGAGGAGCCCCCGGCCAAGGCCCGGCTGATGCCGCTGAGCGTCGCCGGCGCCTTCCACACCCGCCACATGGAGCCGGCCGTCGGCCACCTCGCCTCGCTGGCGCGGTCGGTGTCCGTCCACGACCCCCGCACGCGGGTCATCTCCAACCGCGACGGCAAGGTCGTCCACGACGGCCGCGACGTGCTGGCCCGGATCGTCGGCCAGATCGCCAGCCCGGTCCGCTGGGACCTCTGCCTCGATGCGATGGAGGACCTCGGCGTCACCGGCATCCTGGAGATGCCGCCCGCCGGCACCCTCACGGGCATCGCCAAGCGCGCGCTCAAGGGAGTCGAGACCTTCGCCCTCAAGACGCCCGACCAGCTCGACGACGCGCGGGCGTTCTGCGAGAAGCACGGTGAGTCCTCGGGCCTCGCGACCACCCCCACCTGGCGAATGGTCGTCTCCCCCGCCAAGGGCACCTTCCACATCGCCGCCGAGGCCGCCGACTCCGAGGTCCTCCCGCCCGGCACCACGATCGGCGAGGTCGCCAGCCTGCGCGACCGTACGGCGGTCTCCGCCCCGCACGGCGGCCAGGTCGTCGAGTGGCTCGTCGAGGACGGCGACCTGGTCTCCCCGGGCCAGCCACTCCTCCGGCTGCACCCCGAGGGAGGTCAGTGATGACGGGCCAGGGCCTCGCCCAGGTCGACGGCGCCCGGCACGCCGCGATCCTCGGCATCGGCTCCTACCGGCCGAGCCGGGTGATCCCGAACGCCGAGGTCGTCGACGCGATCGACTCCAGCGACGAGTGGATCCAGCAGCGCTCCGGCATCCGCCAGCGTCGCTGGGCGACCCCCGAGGAGACCGTGCAGATGATGGCCGTCGCGGCCTCCCGCACGGCCATCGAGCGGGCCGGCATCGACCCCAAGCAGATCGAGTGCGTGATCGTCGCGACCGTCACGCACATGTACCAGACCCCCGCGATCGCGACCGCGATCGCCCACGAGCTCGGCACCGACCAGGCGGCCGCCTTCGACATCTCCGCGGCCTGCGCCGGCTTCTGCCACGGCATCGCCATGGCCGCCGACCTGGTGCGCGGCGGCAGCGCCGGCCACGCCCTGGTGATCGGTGTCGAGCGGCTCTCCGACCTCACCGACGTCGGTGACCGCGGTACCGCCTTCATCTTCGCCGACGGCGCGGGCGCCGCGGTCGTCGGACCGAGCGACACCCCCGGCATCGGCCCGGTCGTCTGGGGCTCCGACGGCGAGCAGTTCGACCTGATCCGGCAGCGCGAGGACTGGCGCGACGTGATCGCCAGCGAGCAGCCGGTGATGCCGCACCTGGTGATGCAGGGCAACGCCGTCTTCCGCTGGGCGTCGTACCAGATGGCGAAGACCGGCCAGCAGGCGCTCGACCGCGCCGGCATCACCATCGACGACCTCGACGTCTTCGTCCCCCACCAGGCCAACATGCGCATCACCGACGCGATGGCCCGGGCGATGAAGATGCCGGAGCGGGTCAAGATCGCCCGCGACATCGCCGAGCAGGGCAACACCTCGGCCGCATCGATCCCCCTCGCCCTCGACCGGATGATCGAGGAGGGGGACGCGCGCAGCGGCGACAAGGCCCTCCTGATCGCCTTCGGTGCCGGCCTCGCGTACGCCGCGCAGGTCGTCATCGTCCCGTAGTTCGCACCACCCAACCACCAAGTCCCACACGAAAGGGAACGCCTGATGGCAACCACCGAGGAGATCCGCGCCGATCTCGCTGACATCGTCAACGAGGTCGCCGGCATCGACGCCGACGACGTGCAGCTCGACAAGTCGTTCGTCGACGACCTGGACGTGGACTCGCTGTCCATGGTCGAGGTGGTCGTGGCGGCCGAGGAGAAGTTCGGCGTCTCGATCCCCGACGACGAGGTCAAGAACCTCAAGACCGTGGGCGACGCCGTCGCCTTCATCGAGCGCGCCCAGGCCTGACCGGCCACCGGCACGTCACCTCAGCAAGGAGCACCATGTCGAAGCGAGTCGTCGTCACCGGCCTCGGGACCACCAGTCCCGTCGGCGGTGACGTGCCCAGCACCTGGGACGCCCTGGTCAACGGACGCTCGGGCGTCCGCTACCTGACCGACGACTGGGCCGCCGAGATGCCGGTCAAGATCGCCGGCCGGATCGCGGTCGAGCCGACCGAGGTCCTCGAGCGGGTCAAGGCCCGGCGTCTCGACCGCAGCTCGCAGTTCGCCATGGTCGCCGCCATGGAGGCCTGGGCCGACGCCGGCCTGGAGGGCGCCGAGCTGGACAACCACCGGCTCGGCGTCGCCATGGCCTCCGGCATCGGCGGGGTGACGACGCTCCTCGACAACTACGACATCCTGAAGGAGAAGGGACCCCGCCGGGTCTCCCCCCTCGCGGTGCCGATGCTGATGCCCAACGCCCCCGCGGCGCAGATCAGCCTGTACGTCGGGGCGCGCGCGGCGGTCATGACGCCGGTGTCGGCGTGCGCGTCCGGCAACGAGGCGATCGCCCACGCGATCGACCAGATCCGGCTCGGCCGGGCCGACGTGGTCGTCGCCGGCGGCACGGAGGCGGCGGTCCACCCGCTGCCGATGGCGGCCTTCGCCAACATGATGGCGCTCTCCAAGACCGCCAGCGGCGAGGAGGGCGGCGACCCCACCACGGTCTCGCGGCCCTGGGACCTCGCCCGCGACGGCTTCGTGCTCGGCGAGGGCGCCGGCGTCCTGGTGCTGGAGTCCGAGGAGCACGCGCTGGCGCGCGGCGCCCGGATCTACGCGACCGTCCTCGGCGCCGGCATCACCGCCGACTCCCACGACATCGCGCAGCCCGACCCCGAGGGCCGCGGCGGCTCCCGCGCGATCCTCCAGGCGCTCGCCGAGGCCGAGATCAGCCCCGCCGACATCGCCCACGTGAACGCCCACGCGACGTCGACGCCGCAGGGCGACATCGCCGAGGGCCTCATGCTGCACGCCACCCTCGGCGCCCACGCGACCGAGGTCGTGGTCACCAGCACCAAGTCGATGACCGGCCACCTGCTCGGCGGCGCCGGCGCACTGGAGGCGGTCGCGACGGTCCTCGCGCTCCACCACCGCATCTCGCCACCGACGATCAACCTGGACAACCCGGACCCGGCCGTCGAGCTCGACATCGCCACCAAGGCGCGCGACCTGCCGCTCGGCGACATCGCCGCCCTCAACAACTCCTTCGGCTTCGGCGGTGCCAACGTGGCCGTCGCCTTCGGGAGCATCTGAGATGACGGCCACCGCGACCAAGCCGGCGAAGCTCCCCCGCGAGGAGGACCCGCGCAACCCGGTGCACCGGCTCACCGCGCTCCTCGACGAGGGCAGCCTCGAGCTGATCACCCCCGACGACGACTCCGGCATGCTCGCCGCGATCGGCAACGTCGACGGCACCCGCGTGGTGGCCTTCTGCTCCGACGCGACCGTCATGGGCGGCGCGATGGGCGACCTGGGCTGCCGGGTCGTCGTCGACGCCTACCACCGGGCGATGACCGACGGCGTCCCGATCATCGGGCTCTGGCACTCCGGCGGTGCCCGCCTCGCCGAGGGCGTGCTCTCCCTGCACGCGGTCGGCCGGATCTTCCAGGCGATGACCCAGGCCTCGGGCAAGATCCCGCAGATCTCGGTCGTGCTCGGCCCGGCGGCCGGCGGCGCGGCGTACGGCCCCGCCCTCACCGACGTCGTCATCCTCGGCCCCGAGGGCCGGATCTTCGTGACCGGCCCGGACGTGGTCCGCTCGGTCACCGGCGAGGACGTCGACATGCTCCGCCTCGGCGGACCCGAGCCCCACGGCCGCCGCTCCGGCGTCGTGCACATCCTCGCCGAGTCCGAGCGCGAGGCGCTCGACCGGGCCCGCGGGGTCGCGTCGCTGCTGGGCGCGCAGGGCAGCATGAAGGTCGACGAGGTCGAGGACCGTGACCTCGAGGCGCTGCTCCCCGAGTCCAAGAAGCGCGCGTACGACGTGCACCCGCTCGTCGAGTCGATCCTCGACGAGGGCACCGCCCAGGAGCTCCACGCCCGCTGGGCGCCCAACATCGTCACCGCCCTCGGCCGCCTCGGCGGCCGCACCGTCGGCGTCGTCGCCAACAACCCGCTCCGCCTCGGCGGCTGCCTCGACTCGCTCTCGGCGGAGAAGGCCTCCCGCTTCGTGCGGATGTGCGACGCGTTCGGCGTGCCGCTGGTCGTCGTGGTGGACGTGCCGGGCTACCTGCCCGGCGTCGGGCAGGAGTGGGACGGCGTGGTCCGCCGCGGCGCCAAGCTCCTGCACGCCTTCGGCGAGTGCGTGGTCCCCCGGGTCACCCTGGTCACCCGCAAGACCTACGGCGGCGCCTACATCGCGATGAACGCCCGCTCGCTGGGTGCGACGAAGGTCTTCGCCTGGCCGGGCGCCGAGGTGGCCGTGATGGGCGCGGTCGCCGCGATCCGGATCCTGCACCGCCGGCGCCTCGCCGAGGTCGCCCCGGACATCCGCCCGCAGGTCGAGGCCGAGCTGGCCGCCGAGCACGAGCGGATCGCCGGCGGGGTCGACAAGGCGGTGGAGATCGGCGTCGTCGACGAGGTCGTCACGCCCACGGCGACCCGCTCGACGATCGCCCGGGCGATCGAGGACGCCGTGCAGACCGTCGGCGTACGCCGCGGCGCCCACGGCAACATCCCGCTCTGACCGTGCGCTGACCCGGCCGACGGATCAGGCGGCGGATCGGGCTGTCACCTGCCCGTAACGCGCCCGCGGGGCCTGCGTTGGACCTTTCATGACCTCGGTCACACAGCAGGCCTCCACCCGGCTCGGCTGCGCCTTCGTGGCGGCGGCCGTGTCGCTCATCGGGTGGCTGCCGGTGCCGGGGACGTCCGACGCACCGTCGGACGGGGCGCAGCGGCCGCGGTCGTCGTACGGGCACACCCGTGCCCCCGACGGCACGCTGCGGCCGGGCTGCCACAACTACCGCTACCACTACCGCGTCAACTCCCCCACGCACGACTGGACGCTGGAGACCTTCCTGCGCGACCCGCGGCACGACGGGCTCGCCTCCGGGGTGTTCGCCACGGACAGCGACCCCACGTCAGGACCGGCGCACTTCCGGTTCTGCCGCTACTCCACGAAGCCGGGCCGGTTCACCATCAAGGCACACCTGCACTGGTACAACGGGTCGGGCGAGGACCACGACGTGTGGCTAGAACCGTCGCACTTCCGGCTCAGCCGCCGCTGATCCGGGGCTCAGACCACCTGGTGCAGCCAGCGGACCGGCGCGCCGTCGCCGGCGTACCGGAAGGACTCGAGCTCGTCGTCCCACGGCTTGCCGAGCAGCTTGTCGATCTCGATGAGCAGCGTCGTGTCGCCGAGCGCGGCCTTGACCACCGCGGCCTTCAGCCGGTCCTCGGGGATCATGATGTCGCCGTGCAGCCCGGTGACGGCGTGGAAGACGCCGAGCGCGGGGGTGAAGGAGAAGCGCACGCCCTCGGAGGTCGAGGTCGGCTCCTCGGTGATCTCGAAGCGGAGATGGTTCCAGCCGCGGAGGGCGGAGGCGATCGCCGCGGCGGAGCCGGCCTCACCGGACCAGGAGAGCTCCGCGCGGTAGGACCCGGACTGGGCCGGCTGCGGCGTCCAGTCCAGGTTCACGGGCATGCCGAGGACACCGCTGACGGCCCACTCGATGTGTGGGCACAGCGCGGAAGGCGCTGAGTGGACGTAGAGGACGCCCCTCGTCGCGGTGCGGGTGGCAGTGCGTGCGGTCACCGTGACCTCCTTCATCTTCGGCGTGAGGTACGCCTTCCCCAGCGATCTCGTCGAAGATGAACGGTCGAAGTGACACCGATGTAGTTGTCAGGGCCATTGTGGCCCATGTGGCGCGTGAAAACCAGTGATCAGCCAGTGAATCAGCCGGGGACCGCCGCGGCGCGCCGCGGACCCAGGCTGAGCAGGTCGGCGATGACCTGCTCGGCGATGCCGAGACCACCCAGGTGGCTCTCCCCCTCGATCACCGAGAGCGTGGCGTCGGGGAGTCGGCCGACGACGTGCTCGCCGTGCCGCAACGGCACGATGTGGTCCTCGTCGCCGTGCCACCACCGCACGGGCACGACGACGTCCGCGGCATCGAAGCCCCACGGCCGGGTGAAGAGCACCAGGTCGTTGAGCGGTGCGGAGGTCTGGAAGCGGCTCCCGTTGAGCAGGTCGTCGAGGAACATCGCCTTGAACTCCGGCCGCGACAGCAGGCTCTTGTCCCCCGCCGGCTGGACCGCGGCATAGAGGTCGAGGGCGCTGCCGGCCAACGGCCGAACCAGCCGGATCGTCTGGGTCAGGGCGACGCCCAGCGGCACCCGGGCGACCGAGAGCACCGGCGCCAGCGAGACCGCCAGCTGGATCGGTCCGCCTGCCACGGCATCCGCGCCGCGGGTCGGGGCCACGCCGCCGAGGACCGCGACGCCGTGCACCCGGTCAGGCAGCGCGGCCCCGGCAGCGAGCGCGTAGGGGCCGCCACCGGAGAGGCCGATCAGCCGCACCGTGTCGATCGCCAGGGTCTCGAGCACCAGCTCGAGGTCGTGGGTCCAGTCCCGGATGTCCGGGTAGAGGTGGGGCGTCGACGAGCCGATCCCGGGCCGGTCGAGCGCGATGATCCGGACGCCCTCGCGCTCGGCGTACGCCCGCGCCTCGAGCGGCACCTGCCGCCGGGCTCCGGGCGTGCCGTGCATCCACACGATCGCAGGCCCCGTGCGCGAGCCGTACTCCGCGAAGCTGAGGCGCCGGCCGTCGCGGACCGCGACGGACCCCTCGAGGGCCGGCCGCTTCACGTCCTTCATGCCGAGTATTGTCCCCTGCGCACCGAGGCGGGGTCGACGATGTTGCGTGGCTCGCGCAGTGCGCCGAGGAGCATCCCGTCGCCGACGACCGCCGGGCCGTCGACCACGTCGAGCACCACGCACGTGATGTTGTCGACGCCGCCGGCGAGCAGCGCCGACTGGGTGAGCACGGCCGCGGCCGAGTGCGGGTCCGCCAGGGTCAGGACCTCGGCGATGCGGTCGTCGGCGACCATGTCGGTCAGGCCGTCGGAGCAGAGCAGGATCCGGTCACCCACGCGCGCGTCCAGGTCCAGGAGGTCCGGGCCCTCGCTGCCCGAGTCGATCGCGCCGTCGAGGGAGCGCAGCACGACGTTGCGCCACGGGTGGCGAGCACGGTCGGCGGGGTCGAGCTGGCCGGTGTCGACCAGGTGCTGCACGTAGGTGTGGTCCTGCGAGACCTGACGGAGCTCGCCGTCGCGGACCAGGTAGGCGCGGCTGTCCCCCACGTGCGCCAGGACGATGCGCTCGCCGTCGCAGAGCACCGCGGTCAGCGTGGTCGCCATCCCGGCACGCTCGGGGTCCTCGACGACCCCCGTGCGCAGGTTGCGACGGCTCGTGGCGACGGCGCGCGTGAGGACGCTCTCGGGGTGGGCACCGAAGTGCGCCAGGGCGGTCGCGGCCACGACGTACGCCGTCGTGGCCGAAGCGACCTCACCTGCGGCCGCGCCTCCGACGCCGTCAGCCACCACCGCCACGTAGGGCCCCTGGAAGGCGGAGTCCTCGTTGTGGGGCCTCACTCGTCCGACGTCGCTGACGCCGGCACCCGAGAATCGCAGCATCCAGTCCTCCTCGCGGACAGTCTGTCGGATCCTCCCCCGGGCCCCCAGGGGGAAACCTCTCCGTGGCCGGCAGCGTGGCGCCGCCGCGGAGCGGCACGGAGCGGAGCTCCGTTGCGACACGCTCGGCCAGTTCAGTCAGCCGAGGCGCTTCTCCAGGGCCTCCGCGCGGTCGGCCGCGTCGGTCAGCTCCTCGCTGTCGATCGCGTCGACCCGGTGGAACCAGGTCAGCGCGTCCTGGTCGCGGCCGGCCGCCTCGAGCGTGTCGGCGTACGCGTAGCGCAGGCGGACCACCCAGGACGCGCGGCTCTTCGACATCAGCGGGGCGAGCTCGAGGGTCCGCAGCGCCGCGTCGAGCTGGCCGAGGTCGCGACGGGCGCCGGCCTCGACGATGGTCATCTCGGCCTTCGCCTCGGGGGCGAAGTTGGGCACGGACGGGCTCTTGGCGAGCTTCAGCGCCTCCTGCGGCTTGCCGAGCGCCCGGTGGCAGTCCGCCATGATCGGCAGGTAGGCCGTCGCCCCGTTCATCCGCTTCGCGGCGCGCAGCTCCGCGAGCGCCTCGGCGTAGTGGCCGGCGGCGTACGCCGCCTCGCCGGCAGCCTCTCGCACGACCGCGATCCGCGAGGCGCGGGCGCGGGCGGCCATGGCGTGCTGGTAGGCCAGCTCGGGGTTCTCGTCGATGAAGATCCCGGCCGCGGCCAGGTGCCGCGCCACGCGCGCGGCCAGCTTCTCGGGCAGCCCCTTCAGCTGGGCCGCCACCGAGCGGTCGAGCTCGCGCCCGGTGATCTCCTCGGGCAGCTCGGGACCGTCGTAGCGAGCCTGCTCCTCGGTGCGGGTCGGCTTCTCCTCGCGACGCCCGGCGGGGCGACCGCCCCGCGCCGGCGGCTTCCCACCCGAGCGAGCAGCCGGCTTGCCACCGGAACGAGCCGGCGGCTTCCCGCCGGCCCGCGAGTCCGGCTTGCCGGACCGACCGGCGCTCGACGAGCTCGACGACCTGCTGCTGGAGCCGGTCGGCTTCCCGGAGCGGCCGGCGGCCGGTCGGCCACCACTGCTGCTGCGACGGGGGCCGTCCCCGGACGGACGCTGGTTGCGACGCTGATCGGCCACGGCTCTTCTGCTCCTGCTCTGGCCCGTCGATCGGGCCTGAAATGTAGTAGAGGCCACCAATACCTTGGTGGCCTCTACTGAGTGTATGTCCGGCGGCGTCCTACTCTCCCACAGCCTCTCGGTTGCAGTACCATCGGCGCTGAAAGGCTTAACTTCCGGGTTCGGGATGGGACCGGGTGTTTCCCTTTCGCTATGGCCGCCGTAACTCTATGTGGCGTCCACTCACCGGGGTGTTCACGGTGGTGGGCCAAGCTTCGTTGTTCTGTTGTTGATCCAGTTGTGTGCTGGATGGTGTGCTGGATGGTGTGGTGGTTCTTGTGTAGTGGACGCGAACATGTTGTTCGTCTTTACGCGTAGTCGATGGCTTTGTGGTTTTGGTTGAGGGTTTGTGTGACAAGCCCTCG